>OZ253536.1:0-4800000 GCA_965262425.1 Terriglobia bacterium
GATGAGCCGACCGGAACCTCGACCGGAAGGTGGCCGAATCGGTCGCCGACATCCTGGTGGATCTTGAAGCTCGACAGCAGGTCATTCTGGTGGTCGTCACGCACAATCCGGAACTCGCCGGCCGCCTGCCGGTGCGCTTCGATCTGGTCGACCATCGACTCGAACGGCGGACGTGACACCATGACACGGAAGCAACTCTTCGCGAGAAACCTCACCTACTACTGGCGGACGAATCTTGCCGTTATTGCCGGTGTGGCCGCGGCCGTAGCGGTTCTCGCCGGAGCGTTGCTGGTCGGCGATTCGGTACGCGCCAGCCTGCGCGATCTCGTGCTGCTGCGTTTGGGCGCCACTTCCTTCGTGATCACCTCGGAGAACTTTTTCCGCGAAGACCTCGCGGAGGCGTTCGAGTCGAGCCCGGAATTCGAGAGTG
This sequence comes from Terriglobia bacterium, assembly GCA_965262425.1. GTDB lineage: Bacteria > Acidobacteriota > Terriglobia > 20CM-2-55-15 > 20CM-2-55-15 > CAZOZZ01. The sequence continues at coordinate 431 of OZ253536.1, forward strand.
CGTTTCTTAGAGCCGCGCCCCTGATCGCGCTCGACGGTGTCGTCACCCACGAGACCAGCGGGCGGCGAGCTTCCGGCGTCCTGGTTTACGGTGTGGATTCACGATTCTGGCTCTTTCACGGAAAGGCCGAGCCGTCCTCTCGAACCCCGTCAGGTCCTGTTGAGTTCGAGTCTGGCCGACGAGTTCGACATCGGGTCCGGGGACTCCCTCCTGGTCCGGGTGGCAAGGCCTTCGGACGTGCCGCTGGATTCGCTTCACAGCGACAAGGATGGCCTTGGCCGAACGCTGCGCCTGAATGTCGCCGGAACGCTTGGCTCGGACCAACTGGGCGAGTTCTCGGTTCGGCCGCAACAGGGGGCCGTCCGTGCCGTCTTCGTCCCATGGCGGATTTGCAGCGTGACCTGGATCAGGCCGGAAGGGTGAACGGCATCCTTGTCTCCGAACCATCCACGGATTCCCGCGACGCACTCGAAGCTCGATCGCGGCAGGACCAGCTCGAAGACTTGTTGCGAGCGACCTATGACCTGGACGATCTGGACGTCGATATCATCGGGACTGTCGCGGAGGGTTCGGGCGGACCGGTATTGGTCGAAAGCGGAAGGGTCGTCCTGGACGATCGTGTCGCTGAAGCAGCACGAGGGGCCGCGACCGAGTTGGGTTGGCAGGCGACGGGAGTGTTCACTTATCTGGCGAACACGATTCGGATCGGCGATCGGGAAACGCCGTACTCGCTGGTCGCAGCGTTGGATGGAGCCGAGTTTCGGTCTCTCGATCGTGCCGCGAGCCCGGCCCCGGCGAGCGACCTCGCGTCCATCTGGTTGAATGACTGGGCCAGGAACGACCTGGACGCGAACGCCGGGGACACGGTCGAGCTCGACTATTACGTTTGGCACGAAGGCGGGCGCCTCGAAACTCGAACTGCCGATTTTGTCTTGCGCGGCTCGGTTGGAATGACCGGACTCGGCGGCGACCGCACGCTCGCGCCGACCTATCCGGGCCTGTCCGATTCCGCAACGATGGGGGGGTGGGATCCGCCGTTCCCTGTGGATCTGGGACGGGTCCGGGACCAGGATGAGGAGTACTGGGACCAGTACCGAACCGCGCCTCGGGCGTTCCTTCGACTGGAGGTCGGGCAGGAACTGTGGAGGACACGGTACGGGCAGTTGACCTCCGTCCGCCTGACGCCACCACCGGAAATGCCGGCAGGTGTGGCGTCCGAGACCATCCGGGAAAAGCTGCGGGAAAAGCTGGATCCCATTGCGGCCGGGATGGTGGTTTACCCCGCCCGCCAGGCGGGTACCGAGTCTTCAAGCGGGGCCATTGACTTCGGCCTGTATTTCATCTCGTTCAGCTTCTTCCTCGTGATGTCGGCCGTACTGCTGGCGAGCCTCTTCTTCCGGCTGGGCATCGAGCAACGTTTGCGGGAGATTGGCCTTCTGGCGGCCATCGGTTTTCCCCGGCGGATCTCAATAAGTTGTTTCTAGGCGAGGGAATCCTTCTGGCGGGGCTGGGAAGCCTGGTCGGCGTGGCCGGCGCCGTCGCCTACGGAGCCGTGATGATGTACGGCTTGCGGACCTGGTGGGTGGAGTCGGTGGGAACAACGTTCTTGCGCCTGGATGTCTCCCCCCTTTCCCTGTTTGTGGGACTCGTCGGCGGGATGATGACAGCCGTCCTGTGCATCTGGTGGACGCTCCGCGGAGTACGATCCCTCTCACCGAGGAGTCTGATGACCGGATCGCGTCAGGCAGCCCCGATCTCGGGCACCCGACAACGAAGAGTGTGGCGGTTTGCTGCCGCGGCCGCTTTAGTGGCCTTTGCTTTGATGGGAGCGTCTCAGCTTGGCATGCTCGACATGGCTGCTGGTTCTTCGGTGCGGGCGCGCTCCTGCTCGTCGCTTCCTTGTGCACAGCATGGGGTTGGCTTGCATCAAGAAAACGTCAGGCCGGGATCGGGGCACCGGCGGCGTGGTGGGGATGGGCGTGAGAAACGCGTCGTGGCGTCCCGGTCGCAGTCTCCTCTCGATCGCCATGATGGCCTCCGCGGCCTTCATCATTGTTTCCGTGGACGCCTTTCGACGCGACATTCCCAGTGCGGGTCTGGATCGCGGGTCGGGCACCGGCGGCTTCGGCTCCTGGCCGAATCGTTGCTGCCGGTCCCTCACGATCTGAACACGGACGAAGGCCGCATCAACATGAATTTCACCGACGAAGAGTCGGTTGCGCTCGAGGGGACCACGATTTTCTCCTTTCTGCTCCGCCCGGGAGAGGATGTCAGCTGCCTGAACCTGTACCAGCCCCGGGATCCGCGCGTGCTCGGAGTTCCGGACTCGCTGATCGAAGCGGCGAGGTTTTCTTTCCAGAGTTCGCTGGCGACGAACCGCCAGGAGGAGGAAAACCCGTGGGCACTGCTTCGCACGGAGTACCCTGACGGGGCGATTCCCGCCATTGCCGACGCGCACACTCTGACATACATCCTGAAGCGCAAGCCGGGCGAAGATTTCGTGATTGAACACGAAGGCCGTTCCGTGCGACTGCGCCTGGTGGCAGCATTGGCGGACAGTCTGTTCCAGAGCGAGCTGTTGATCTCCTCGGAGAACTTCCGGAAGCTGTTTCCATACCGCACCGGGTTCCGGTATTTCCTCATCGATGAGGGAGAGGAGGGGGCCGGGAATGTCGCGGGAGTCCTTGAACAGGGTTTGTCGGACTCCGGGTTGGACGTGATGCCGGCGCGCGAGCGCCTGGAAACGTTTCACCGTGTAGAGAGTACGTATATTTCAACCTTCCAGTCGCTGGGGGGCCTCGGCCTGTTGCTGGGCACGCTGGGTTTGACGGCCGTGATGTTGAGGAACGTTCTCGAACGGCGAAAGGAGATGGCGCTGTTGCGAGCCGCCGGATATCGCGGATCGGATCTGGCGACGCTGGTCGTGGCCGAAAACGCCGTCCTCCTTTTCGGAGGCCTGTTGTGCGGTGTCGCCTCGGCGGTGCTGGCGATTCTGCCCGCGCTTCTGGCCCGCGGGTCGATGCCGGGCGGTGGGATCGGGGTCATGCTTGGAGGAGTCGTCCTGGTCGGGCTGTCGGCTTCCGTCGTGGCCGTCGTCGCTCTTTTGCGTATGCCGCTGCTTGCTTCTCTACGCTCGGAGTAGGTTGTTTTTGTTACAGTGTCACCCAGGCAGTTCAGCAATCTTGAATGGTTCATAGGGGGAATCCCGTGCGGATCCGGTCACATTTGGCCCTGGCCCTCATCGGGCTTGTTCTGGCGTTTCCTGAGGATCTCGAAAGCCAGGAAACCGTCGAGATGGTGGGGGTTGCCGGCGAAGGCGCTGACTATTGGCCCCGTTGGCGTGGACCTTCCGGACAAGGGCTGGTCCAGGGAACCGGATATGCGGACAGCTGGTCGGCTACCGAGAACATCCTGTGGAAGACGCCGGTTCCGGGAAGTGGCAATTCGTCGCCGATCGTCTGGGGAGACCGCATCTTTCTCACCACGTCCTACGAGGGTGGCCGGAGGCTGTCGCTCGTTGCCTTTCGACGCTCGAACGGTTCTCTGTTGTGGGAGAAGTTCGCACCGGAAGGGAGGAGGGAGTCGGTTCACAGGAAGAACGGGAACGCCTCTGCTACAGCTCTGACCGACGGCGAGTTTGTGTATGTCTCCTTTGGCGCCCGGGGCCTGATGGCTTTCGACATGGAAGGTGAACTAGCCTGGCATCAGGACTTCGGCCCGATGAGCAACTACCATGGTACGGCGGGTTCGCCGCTACTCTATCGGGATCGGATCATCCTGTATCAGGACCAGCGAGCGGGGTCGTTCGTCGCCGCGTTCGACAAGCGCACGGGCAGCGAATTGTGGAAAACGCCTCGAAATGCCAGTGTGGGGTGGGGGACCCCTGTCGCGATCCGTGTCGGCGATCACGATGAAATCATCGTCTCGAGCCAGCGCAGGGTGCAGGCATATGATCCGGACACCGGTCGGGAGTTGTGGCAGTGCGGGGGTAACCTGTTCGAGGTCATTCCCACGCCGGTCGTCGGACATGGGATGGTGTTCTGTTCCTCCGGCCGGGCCGGACCGACGTTGGCGATTCGTCCGGGTGGCAGCGGAGACGTTACCGACAGCCACATTGTCTGGAGCAGCCCGAGGGGCTCGCCCTTCGTTCCCTCACCCATCCTCTACGGCGAGTATCTCTACATCGTGAACGACATGGCGTCCATCGCGACGTGTTTCGAGGCGTCGACGGGCGACGTCATGTGGCAGGGACGGCTCGGCGTGGCGCGACGGGAGGGGTTTTCGGCTTCACCGGTGGCGGTGGACGGCAAGGTGTTCTTCACCAATGACAACGGTGAGACGTTTGTTCTGCGCGCCGGTCCCGAGTTCGAATTGCTTCACGTGAACGACATCGGCGAGCGGACGCTTGCCTCGCCCGCGCTGGTTGACGGTCGCTGGTATGTCCGGACCGCTACCAACTTGATTGCCATTGGCTCGAAGGGAAACGAGTGATGGTGCGAACACGCACATTCCTGATTGTCGTTCTTGCGCTTGGTGCCGTGACAGTGGGGTTCACCGGAGACCACTGGCCGCACTGGCGCGGCCCCACCCACAATGGTGTCAGCGATGAGACGGACCTTCCTCTGCACTGGAACGCCGAAGAAAACATTGCCTGGAAACTCGACCTGCCTGGCCGCAGCGGCGCCACGCCGATCATCTGGGGAAATCGTGTGTTCGTCAACGTTTCAAACGGCGACAGCATCGAGTTGTGGTGCGTCGATCGCAAGACGGGCGACGTCATGTGGAAGAAGATACTCGGCGGCGGCAACCGGAGAATTCGGAAACACAACCACGCGACGCCTTCCCCCGTGACCGACGGTGAGAGCCTGTAGGTCATGACCGGAACCGGACTGCTCCGGAGGCTCGATTTCGACGGAAACGAAATCTGGTTGAGGGACATTCAGGCCGACCACGGCGCCTTTGGGTTGAACTGGGGCTACGGTTCTTCTCCGTTGTTGCACGAGGATTTCCTCTATATCCAGGTTCTGCACGGGATGCGAACCGACGACCCGTCGTACATGCTGCGTATCAACAAGAACACCGGCAAGACGTTGTGGCGAGTGGAGCGACCGACCCAAGCCCGAAGGGAGTCACCGGATTCCTATACTACCCCCCAGCTGGTCAAGACGGCCCGAGGGTTGGAACTCGTCATTACGGGAGGCGACTGTGTCACCGGACATGATCTGGAAACCGGAAAGGAACTATGGCGGGCGAACGGTCTGAACCCGAGGAACCGCGGAAACTTCCGTCTCGTCGCCTCGGCGCTGATCCTTGAAGACATGGTATTTGCCCCGAGCCGGCAACGCCCGTTGCTCGCGCTGAGAGCCGGCGGCACCGGCGACGTGACAACCTCCCACCTGCTCTGGTCGACAAACAACGGCCCCGACGTTCCAACTCCCGTCAGCGATGGAAAGTACCTGTATGTTGTCAGGGATAACGGGGTGTTGTATTGCTACGATGCGCGAACGGGCGAGGAAGTGTATGGAGGTCAACGACTCAAATCCGGCACCTACAGCTCATCTCCAGTCCTGGCCGACGGCAAGATCTACTTCACCAACGAGAACGGCGTCACGACCGTGATCAAGGCCGGGCCCAGCTTCGAGATCCTTGCGGAAAACAATCTGAACGACTACACGCTCAGTTCCCCCGCAATGGTGGCCGGCCAGATCTTCATCCGTTCGGATTTCGCTCTCTGGGCCATCGGCCAAGCCAAGGACTAACTCGGGGACGGAGGAAAAACTTTTACGCCTCCGTCCCCGAACTAGCCCGCATTTCTCAAGAGATCTGAGATAAATCGAAACAGAGTAGGAAGGGAAAGGACCGAAAAAGGCCGCCCTGTCTGGCATAGATGACTTTGTCTAGAAGCATCAAATGCGCAGACGGAGGCGGCCTTTATGAATACAGAGTGTAAGACAGAATCGATTCAATTTCACGCATTAGGTTCACGGGAAGTACGGGGCCAATTCGACGGAGGAGACATCAGCACGGATGCGGGCGGCTTGCTGCTACGAGAAGCAGAAAAACGGACGGGGATTCTGAAACAGCTTGCCGGATGTTTCCAGGATCATCGGGATCCGCGATTTGTGGAACACGGGATCGAACAACTGGTGTCGCAACGTGTGTACGGATTGTGTTTGGGCTATGAGGATCTGAACGACCACGACCAACTCCGGTCGGATCCGATGCTGGCCGTGATGGTGGGTGAGACCGATCCGAAGGGTCGGACCCGGAAACAGGCACGAGATCGAGGCAAGGCCCTGGCTGGTAAGAGCACGCTGAACCGACTGGAACTGTCGACCGAGGGTGCGGCAGACCATCCGTACAAGAAGATCGGACGAGACGAGGCGGCGATGGATAGGTTGATGGTGGACGTGTTTCTCCAAGCGCATCGGCGGGCGCCGCGGCAGATCATTCTGGATCTGGATGCGACCGACGATCCGATTCACGGGAGTCAGGAGGGTCGCTTCTTTCACGGCTATTACCGGCACTATTGTTATCTGCCGCTGTATATCTTCTGTGGGGAGTTTCTGCTGTGTGCCCGGCTACGACGATCCGACATCGATGGTGCGGCCGGATCGGTCAAAGAGCTGGAACGGATCGTCGGACAGATTCGGCAGAAGTGGCCCAGAGTCCAGATCGTGATTCGTGCCGACTCGGGTTTCTGCCGCGATGAGATCCTGACGTGGTGCGAGGCCCAACACCGTGTCGATTACGTGATCGGACTGGCAAAGAACAATCGACTGCTGGGCGCGATCGAAACTCCGATGGCGACTGCAAAAAAGCGATTCGACAGGACGGGAAAGCCAGCGCGCGTCTTTAAGACGTTTCCGTATCAGACCCGCGACAGCTGGACCCGTGAGCGACGCATCATTGGTAAGGCCGAACATCTGGCCAAGGGCTCCAATCCTCGGTTTATCGTCACCTCGTTACCGAAAGGCCGAAAGACCCCAAGACAGATCTATGAACAGATCTACTGTGCCCGAGGGGATATGGAAAACCGGATCAAAGAGCAACAGCTCGGATTGTTCGCCGATCGGACCAGCACGGCCACCATGCGCGCCAATCAACTCCGACTCTACCTTTCATCGGTGGCGTACATGTTAATGCAGGCCTTGCGACGGCTCGGGTTGCAGGGCACCGAATTCGCGCGGGCGCAGTGCACCACGATTCGCCTGAAGCTGCTCAAAATCGGAGCGCAGATCCATGTGACCGTGCGTCGAGTCTGGATTCGGATGGCTGGCGGATACCCCTACGCCGCGGTGTTCGCTCAGATTTATGCCAACCTTCAGAAAGTCCCGCTTCGCTGTTGAGCGTCCCCTCCTCAGACATACCAACGTTCCGATCTTTGATCGGGATAGCTGTCTCTGTAATCCGATTTCACGTCGTCATTCCCTTCACCACCACTCGTCCAGGCCCAGTCACTCCCCTCAGCCGGCATCTTTGCTCTCGCCACCCAGCCTCCGACATCTTTTCCGTCTCCAAAATGCAGTTTTGGGCACCATTCATGAGAAATGCGGGCTAGCGGTTGCGGGACGACCTCTTTACTCAATTATCTCCGGGCTTCGAAGTGTGCGTCCATCTCATCCAGGCTCTTCGGCCAATCCCGGCGGAGTAGTTTCGACAGGGCGCGATCTGCCAGAAGTTTCCCGCCGGTCTGACACGTTGGGCAGTAATTGCATTCGTTGGCTGCATACACAATCCGTTGAACAGGTCCTTTGCAGATGGGACAGGGTTTGCGGTAACGGTCGTGTACAGCCATCTCCGGCCGGAACGCGGTGACCTTTGACGGGAATTTTCCACCGTTCTGTTCGCGCAGTCTCTCGACCCACTCCACCATCGTGCCTGTTGTCGCCTCGTGCAGTCGGGCGATCTCTTCGTCGGACAGTCGCGAGGTCATCTTGAGCGGTGACAGTCGGGCTCGATGGAGGATTTCGTCCGAATAGGCGTTACCGATCCCGCTGAACATCCGCGGATCCGTCAGAGACCTTTTCACCGTGTGGTTCTCCCGCCGGAGTACCGTTTGGAATTCGGCGAAGCTCGCGCTTGTGACTTCGAGGGCCCCGCGGTCGAATTGCGACAGTCCATCCTCTCCTTCGACGACGCGAATCGATGCGCGTTTTTTTGAGCCGGCCTCGGTAAGGATCAGGGTTCCGGTGGGGAAATCCAGTGCCGCCAACCTGTTTCTGCCTTTTGCCTTGTCCCCGGCTTCCTTCCATTGAAGACGGCCGGCGATCATGAGATGAATGATCAGGAACAGATCATTTTCGAAGCAAAAAACGATCTGTTTGCCGAGGCGACGGAATCGAGTAACCGAAAGACCTTCGAGCAATGTGATGGGAGGGGTGACCGAACGCAGAACGAACGGACTGAACAGGTGAAGTCGCTTGAGCGGCTGACTTGTCAGGCGGGATTCCAGGGATTCGATGTAGATGACGACGTCGGGAAGTTCAGGCATGCCGCCACACGTGTTCATTAAAATAGGGACGGGGGCGCATTTTGCTTAAGTCTCACATAATGAGTGTGTTGACTGAAACACGCCCGTCCCTATTTTCTTAACCGGGGGGTTTGAAGTAGAGGACCAGGCCAGCGCCGCCGGCCACCAGGACGAAGCCGAAGTAGAGGAGCGGATTCGGCGCAGTCTCGGGTGGATGGAGCCACATCGAGACAACCACGTTTACCAGGGGGGCTCCGCCGAAGACGACGGGCATGACATAGGTTGGGAGACCGCCTGCCCTGAAGGCATAGATGATGCACACGGCGCCCAGTGCGCCCAGACCACCCGCGATGGTTGCGATCGTCGCACCCTGTCTGGTAAACCCGCTCAACTCTCCCGAAGCGGAAAGCGACCCTAACGGGACCAGTATCGCGATCAAGAAGTAAGCCACGCCGACGCATAGCAGCGCGCGTAATGGGTTGCCCAGCGCCACCTGGCCCTGGTGCAAGGTCGGTCCGTACATCCCCCACGAAAGTACCGCTCCCAGAGCGAAGAGTAGCCAGAGCATTGATTTTCTCCGATTGGTCTGTTGTTCCATCCTAGTTCACCGTCCACAGCGTCAGCGTCGAGACATCCTTGACGAACACCCGATTTCCGGATACGACCGGCTCCGCCCACGTCGCACTGTCTGCAACCGTGTAGCGCCGGACCGTCTCCATGCCGTTTCGGCTGGGCCGGGCCACGATCAACTCGGCATCATCCTCGAGCAGGAGCAGTACGTCACCCGCTTTGACAATCGCGGCGTTCGTGCCCTGTCTTCCCTCGCTCGTCCACAAGGTTTCACCGCTTCCGGCATCGATAGCGAAATACTGGCCGCTGTTCCGGTGCGACAAACCGAAAAAGGCATCGCCTGCGATCACACCGTTCGTCATATAAAGAGACACTTCCCGGTTTTCCCAAATGTCTTCGGTTATCCAGCTACCGCCCTGCCTCGCCACCCGAAACGACTCGACACCGTTTCCCAGTCCCGACACAACCAGGTTTCCTTGATAAATGAGCGGCGTGATGGTGTTTTGCGTCGACCGTGTCGTGTAGGGTCGACGCCAGAGCAGTTCCCCGGAAGCGGCGGACACACCGATCAGGTTTTCCTGCGTGAACGTAATCACCTGCCGCATCCCGTCGAATTCGGCAACGATCGGTGATCCGTACGCAGGGCCATCGCCGTCCCAACTCCACTGGACTCGTCCAGTGGCCCGATCGAATGCCGTCAACGCCCCGTCGTTGTGGTTCCCGACGTGGACGATCACCAGCCGGCCGTCGACGAGTGGAGACATCGACGTCCCGTACAGCGGCCCCGGCGCGGAAGCTTCGGTTTGCCACAGTTGTTTGCCGTCGGATGCGTCGAAGGCGCTCACAATACCGCTCATACCGAGCGTGTACAGTCCGCCATCGTCAAAAGTCGGGGTCGCTTTGGGGCCGGGGCCGTGGTTTCTGGCTGCCGGATTCATTCTGAAAGGCGCGGGATATTCGGTTTGCCACCTCACTTCGCCCGTCGCGGCATCGAGTGAACGGAGGACCTCGTTTTCTCCCTCGCGGGTGTACATGTAGATTCGATCGCCGACGATGATCGGTGTGGCATAACCCGTCCCCACATCGACCTTCCACTCCTGATCCAGGCTCTCAGGCCAGGACGCGGGTTCGGTGAAAGATTCCACAACACCGTCACGGTTCGGGCCTCGCCACTGCGGCCAGTCCTGAGCCCAGGTTCGTTCGGATACGATCAAAGTAAAAACGAAGGCTAGGAGCCTGCGCGGCAGAAGAGATCTACTACGAAAGCGGTAGAATCGGTCCATATTTCCTCGATTTATCGTTAAATAGAACCACTATTCGCCTCAAAATCGAGAAAATCTGGCCTCGATTCCCCACTTTCTCGCTACGATCCCTTCTGCCGCGCAGGCTCCCAGGGCCATCGAGACGATACTTGGATTCACTTTCATCTTGTCGTGTCCGTGCTTTAATCCGGCAATTTTTGACCGGGATCGGGTAAGAAGAATGAAGCCACGCAACTGATCGCATACACCCCGAACCCGACTGCCGCTGCCGCGTATGCAAGCTGCGAAAATAACGTGTCGCCCGGCATCGATCCGGCCAGGCCTAACGTCACTACCGCTGCAAAGGTCCCGATCATGCGGCCGCCCACATTGGCGGCAAAGCTCTGACCGATTCCGCGCAGGTGGGTGGGGTAGGCAAGTGGAAGGTAATTACCCCAGAAGCTCATCTGACCGACCGTCAGGACGCCCACGATGAAAATGCCGACTTTGAGCAGTTCGATGTTGTTGGTGGCCGGAAACAGGAACACAATCGGCGTGATGATGACTCCCGGAATCAGGAAAACCCGGATCAGTCGTCGCCGGCCGAGGATGCGGACCGCCAGGATCGCCAGCAGGACACGTCCCAGCATGCCTCCGAATTCCTGAAAGCTCTGGACACCGGCAACCGCCTGTTGTTGTTGCTGCACGGGAAGATCGACCACACTGGGGAGCCCCGGTATCATCTGAGGAACTAGCTGGATCGCGCCGAAAGCCGCGGCGTACGTACATGCCATCATGATCGTTGTGACGATCGTCGTCCGACGGTAGGCGGGCTGGAAGATCTCGGCGATGCTGGGCCGGTCGAGCGCCCCCTGCGCACGTTTTTTCTGCCAGACGGGAGACTCGGGCAGGAACGGTCGAATCAGGATGAGCGGGATGGCGGGTATCAGGCCCGAAAGCAAGGTGTATCGCCACGCCTCGTGCCCGCCGTATATCGCGGGAAAAGCGTCGCCGTAAGTCACCGCCACGTAGTATGCGCCCGCGACCATGAGTCCACCTATCGAGGAGAACGCTTGTGTATAGCCCAGCACGGACTGGCGTCTCTTCGGCTCGGGAAACAGTTCCGCCAGCCAGGCGATTCCGGCCACGAACTCCACGGAGACGCCGATGAAGGTCGTGCAGCGCAGCACGAGCAACATCATGGCGGACGTTGCGAAGCCGGCCGCAAAAGCGGAGAACCCGTAGAGCAGGATGCTCCACAGCAGTACACGCAGGCGGCCGAAGCGATCGGTGAGATAGCCCCCCAGCAGGCCGAAGATACCGCCGCAGACAGCCGGAACGTAGAACAACAGTTGCACCCACCCCCGGAATTCCGGTGAGCCGGGCGCCACACTCTCCAGTGCCAGCAGGGCGGGTCGTACAATCAGCGGCAGCATCAAGAGTTCGTAGATGTCGAAGGCGAATCCCATCGCGGCGATGCCGCAGATGAGCCACTGCTTTCCCGTTAGCCGCACGGCGGCTGAAGACTCGGCCATATGTCCTCCGTGAACAGTATCGCCGGACTCTAACACAGCCAAGCCCGGGCAACCACAAGCGCTCTATTTTTTTCGAAGCTGCCGGCGCGGCTTTGCTACACTGCTACGACTGCAAACTGATGAGAAAACGCCTCCTTTACGCGCTGCTATTGCTGATGGCGGTTTTGCACCAGGACTTCTGGTTCTGGAGCGACAGCACCCTGGTCGCCGGTGTCCTGCCGGTGGGTCTTGCCTATCACGCCGTCTACACCCTTGTTGTGGCTCTGTTGATGTGGCTGCTGTCTGAGTACGCCTGGCCCGCGCACCTGGAGCAGGATAGCTCCCCTTCCGCTCCCAAGGTGGACGACGCCCCGTAACGGCCATTTGATGATCCCCACTCTCTTCATTTTCCTTTACCTGGCCGGAGCGCTCTACATCGGTGTGTTCGCGTCGCGTCGTTCCGGCCCGACCTCGGCCGATGATTATTTCCTGGCGGGTCGTTCTCTCGGATCCTTCGTATTTGTGTTGTCGCTCTTCGGCACTCACATGACCGCGTTCTCGATTCTCGGCGCATCCGGGTTTTCGTTCGCCAACGGAATCATGACTTATGGCCTGATGGCCTCATCGTCAGCCCTGGTCGTCCCGGTCGCGCTCTTCTTTATAGGTACCAGGCTCTGGGCGCTGGGAAAACGCAATGGATTTATTACACCGGTTCAAATGTTCCGCGACCGTTGGGAGTGCAACCACACCGGCACGGCTATTTTCGTGTTGCAGGCCGTCCTGCTGGTGCCCTACATCATCATTGGTGTGATGGGCGGAGGCACGACGCTCGAGGTCATCAGTGGTGGACTGGTCCCGTACTGGCTGGGAGGTGCCGTGGTCGCGCTGGTCGTGATGACCTATGTCTCGTTCGGCGGCATGCGTGGCACCGCCTGGGTGAATACATTCCAGACTTCGCTGTTTCTGGTCTTCGGCCTGGTCGCGATGGTGGTCATTGGCTCACGGATGGGCGGTTTCCCGGGCGTGATGGAACGACTGCTCGAATCGCCGGCAACCTCGTCACTGCTCTCTAACGAACGAGTCGCTCCGCTCTTCTTCCTGAGCTACATGTTCATCCCGCTCTCGGCGATTGCCTTTCCGCACATCGGCATCTTCTGTTTGACGGCGCGCCGGGTGAAGCAGTTTAAGACCACGATGATCTTCTACCCGCTGGCGATCCTGGTGGTGTGGCTGCCGAGCGTGTACCTGGGAGTCGCCGCCAACGGCGCGGTCGACATACCCGAGATCCAGGAAAAGCTCGAGGCGCGGGCCGAGCTTGCCGACCCGGAAACCAACCGGAGCGCGGAGGAGCGCCTTGAACTTCGGGGAAGAGCCCAGGGTGACGACGTTCTGGTTCTGATGCTCAACCGGTACGCGGCCGTTTGGCTTGCGGGCCTGCTGGGCGCCGGAATCATGGCGGCGGTGATGGCCAGCGATTCTCAGATCCTGGCCCTGTCGACGATGTTCACCGAGGACGTCTTTGCGCACTACGGGGGCAAGGAGCGATTCGGAGAACGCGTCCAGGTCGTGATGGGCCGTGCCTTCGTCATCGCTCTGACGGGTGTCGCCTACCTGATTGCCCAGGTGGCGCCTCACACGATTTTCAGCCTGGCCGTACAGTACGCGTTCACGGGTTACGCTGGACTTGTCCCGTTGCTCGTGGCGGCCCTGTATTGGCGCGGCAGCACGAAGTGGGGAGCTTTAGCGAGCGTGGTCTGGGTGGCCGTAGCGGTCGCCGGCGTGGCCCTCTTCCAACAGATAGTTGCGGCACCTGCAGGTCCACCGACGGTTGTGTGGGCTGTGGCCGGGCTGGATGTCCTGCTCAGGACCGCGGGAGGTACGGCCGTTTTCGGTTTTATGCCGGTAGTACCGATCACGCTCATCTCGGTCCTGTGCATGATCGTCGGTTCCCTCCTCACCCCGAAACCATCGGACCGGACGCTGGAACGATATTTTTAGCAGCCTTGGATGCCACTGACACCTGAATCCCGTTCCTGTGGTATCTTTTCGGCTATATCGTCCGTAAGGGCGTAGTCCCAACCACCGAAGGAGATTGATGAAACGATTTCGAGCGATGTCGATTGTGTCGATGTGGGTCGATGTCCGCAGAATCATGCTCCTGATCATGATTGGGATGACGCTGACGACCGGTGCGGCGGCTCAAACGGTACGAAGCTCAATCAGGGGCCTGGTTACCGACCCTACGGGGTCGGTCGTCCCGAATGCGGAAATCGTCCTGAAGCACCCGGCCACGAACCGGACACGGACGGCTACCTCAGGCCCGGAAGGGCAGTTCCGGTTCTCTCTTTTGCCGCCCGGGGAGTACGAACTGGAGATTCGCCGGGAAGGCTTCCACGACGGCAATCACTCGCTTGTGCTTCATCTTAACCAGAACGTCCGGATTGAACATGAGTTGGCGTTAGCCGGTGCGGCTGACGTCGTCCAGGTTGTCGAGGGCGCCCCGCTCCGGATCGATGGCGCATCACGCAGCACCGTGATCGACAACCGCCAGGTGACGCAATTGCCCCTCGATGGGCGGAATTTCTACGAGTTGAGCCTTTTGGTTCCGGGCAGCGCCCCCGCCGTCGGCGGGTCGGCGGGTTCGGTACGGGGAGACTTTGCGATTCATGTCAGCGGGGGCCGCGAGGATTCGAACCTCTTCCTTCTCGATGGCGTCTACAACGGCGACCCGAAGCTCAATGGTGTCGGCGTGAACCCGCCGGTGGACGCGATCCAGGAATTCGAGGTGCTCGGCGTGAACCACGAGTCGTCGTTCGGGCGCAATTCCGGCGGTCAGGTGAACGTTGCCATCAAGTCCGGGAGCAACCAGGTGCACGGCACCGTGTTTGGGTTCTTCAGGAACGCCGCCCTCGATGCCCGCAATCGGTTTGCCCCGCCAGGCGAGCCCGACCCGAAGTTTCAGCGCAATCAGTTTGGTTTTACCCTTGGCGGCCCGATCCGGCGCGACCGCACGTTCTTCTTCGGCGACTACGAGGGACGGATTCTGCGCGAGGGCATCACGCGCCTGGCCTCGGTGCCGACTGCCGCTGAACGCCAGGGTGACTTCACTGCCAGCAACCTTCCGATACCCAACCTTCAGGGTGTCGGGGCGTTGCCGCAGATTCCCGATTTCTTCCAGCACCCTGTGGGCCGCGCCATAGCGGCGCTCTACCCACAGCCGAACCGTTCTGCTCCGGGTGCCAACTTCGTCAGTTCACCCACGCTTCGCGACAACGAACATCATTTTGACGTCCGCGTCGATCACATGTTCAACGCTGGTTCCGAACTTTCCACACGTTACAGTTTTGCCGATCGCGATCTGTTCGAGCCGTTTTCCGGTTCGACCTTTTCGCTCGTGCCGGGCTATGGCAACAATATCCCCCGTCGGGCCCAGAACCTCATGATCGGGCAAACCCATGCTTTTTCCAGTGTCTGGATCAACGAGGCGCGCTTTGCGTTCCACCGCGTGGCCATCGGCGTCAATCAGGAGGGGCAGGGAACCAGCATCAACAGCCAGGTCGGATTGCCGGACATTTCATCGGACCCGCGCGATTTCGGCCTGAGCTTTATCCGCATCAGCGGCATGTCTCCGCTGGGACACGAATTCAACAACCCGCAGGCCAGCGTGTCGAACACGTTTCAGTTTATTGATCATGTCAGTTACGTGCGGGGCCGCCACAGTATCAAGTTTGGAGGTGAGTTCCGGGTTCTGCGGCAGAACGCTTTCCGCGACGTGCAGTCACGCGGCTTCTTGCAGTTTCTGGGTGTGTTCACCGGGAATCCGCTGGCCGATCTGTTGCTCGGTCTGCCGACCGTGACCGGTGTCGCCAAAGTCGACAATCCGCAACGCCTTCGCTCGGAATCCTATTCCGCGTTCTTTCACGACAGTTTCCGGATTCGACCCGACCTGACGCTGACCACCGGACTGAGGTACGAATACACCTCCCCGCCCGTGGACGCGGACGACCGGGCCAATCTGTACGACCCGGGAACCGGGGGGCTGGTGCCGGTCGGCACGGGTGGTGTGCCACGGAGCGGCTATTTCTCCGATCGCAATAATTTTGCCCCCAGCATCGGTCTGGCCTGGGCGCCCGGGGCTGGGAACTCTGTCGTTCGGGGTGGATACGGAATCTACCACGATCAGTCCGCGCTCGCCCCGGGTGAAGGACTGTATTTCAATTCGCCGTTCTTTGACTTCGGATTGTTCTTCTCATTGCCCCCGCAAGGACCGTTTCCGGGCTTTACCTTGTCGTTGACCGACCCGTTTCCGTTCGACAGTTTTTCTTTTCCGACGCCGGCTTCAGCCCTGACGTTCGATCGGAACCTCAGAACGCCATACGCGCAACATTGGAACCTGGGTGTTGAACAGCGTCTCGGCGGCACCCGGAGCATCGAGCTGGCCTACGTGGGTACGAAGGGTACCCGTTTGATCGGTGCTCGAGACATCAACCAGCCCGCACCCTCGACTGCTCCACGTGTGACGCGGCCCAACCCGATGTTCGACGACATTGTCCAGGTGGAGTCGCGTGCCAGCTCGATCTACCATGCGCTTCAGACCCGATTCCAGGAACGCCTTCGGCGGGGTTTGACCATGCTGGCGGCCTATACCTGGTCGAAGTCGATCGACGACGCTTCGGGATTCTTCGCCAGCTCCGCGGATCCGAACTTCCCACAGGATTCGAACAACCTTGCCGCCGAGCGCTCGCGTTCGAACTTTGACGCCCGCCACCGACTCTCGGTGGGATACACGTACGACATCCCTTCAGGTCCGTTCGAGCAGAGCGAGTGGGCGCGCCACGTTTTCGGTGGTTGGCAGACCAACGGCATCCTGGCACTGCAGAGTGGCCGCCCGTTCACCGTTGCGTTGCTGCCGGAACTCGACAACAGCAATACGGGCCGCTCAGTCCTCGGCTTCGGCGCCAACGACCGGCCGAATGTGGTCGGCAATCCCGCAACGTCGAATCCCTCCGCAGATGGTTGGTTCGACACTTCCGCGTTTGCCATTCCGAGCTTCGGTAGCTTCGGGACCGCAGGTCGCAACTTGCTCGACGGACCCGGCCTGGCGACCTGGAACGTTTCGATGGTCAAGACGATTAGCCCCAGCGAGCGGCTGAATGCAGAGTTTCGGCTCGAGGCGTTCAACTTGTTCAACCGGTCGAACCTCGATTTGCCGGATAGCTTTCTTGGCTCTCCGACGTTCGGTCGGGTGCTCTCAGCCGGAGACCCGCGCCGGTTGCAGTTCGGATTGAAACTGTTGTTCTGAACCAGTCCGAACGCATGTAAAATACTCTGTCTAGACTGCTAAATCGCTTAGGGTTCAATTTCGGAGGGGGAAAAAGACGGAACACCTTGTCTCCCACCTGCGATTCTTTGTTTGAGGTAACGATGGTCCGACAATCTGCCCGATTGCTTACAGTCACCCGTATTCTCTTTCTGTTTATTTCGGTTTGCGTGTTGGCGTCGGGGGCGAGCGCGGACGATTGGCCGGAACTGCGAGGCCCGGACAGAACAGGCGTTTCCGCCGAGCAGGACCTCCCGGAGACGTGGTCCCAGGACGGCGAGAACCTCCTCTGGCGCGTGCCCTACGGAGGCCTCTCCGGCCCGGTGGTCCTCGGAGACCGGGTGTACCTGCAGAACTCAGTGGGCGAGGGGGCATCGATTCAGGAGAGGATTCTCGCTTTTGATGCGAACACGGGTGAGCTGGTCTGGGAAGACCGGCTGAACATCACTCACAGCGACGCGCCGGCGCACCGGGCCGGATGGGCCACGCCGGCACTCGATCCGGAAACGGGCAACGTCTATATCCTGACGGCCGATGCGACGTTCGTGGCCTACTCTCGTGACGGTGATCCTCTGTGGCGCCACCAACTGACCGAGGAATTCGGTTTTCTCACGACCCACGGGGGCCGGGTGACTTCGCCCATGATAGACGGCGACCTTGTCATCGCCGCGGGCATCACGTTCAATTGGGGCGAAATGGCCGGTGGCGGCCAGCGCTTCATGGCGTTCGACAAGCGGACGGGCCGGAACGTTTGGGTCAGCTCGCCCGGGCAACGCCCATTTGACACCACCTATTCGCCCCCGATGATCACCGAGATAGACGGCGTGCGTCTGATCGTCGCGGGTGGGAGCGACGGCGCGTGGTATGCCATCAGGGCTACGACGGGTGAACGTGTCTGGCGTTACGCGGTTTCAAAGCGTGGGCTGAACACCGGAGCCATTCGAGTCGGAGACGATGTGATCCTGTCTCACAGTGAGGAAAACCTCGAGACCAGCACGATGGGTTTCAGGGCCTCTCTCAGCCTGTTGGGTGCCGGGGAGCGAACGGATGCGGACACCAACTGGCTGCACCGCGGGTTCCTCGCCGGCTATTCGTCCCCCGTTTCCGATGGTAACCGGATCTACCAGGTCGACAACGGTTCGATGGTCGCGGCTTTCGACCGGACGTCGGGAGAGGAAATCTGGTCTCTGAAGCTGGGTACGATCCAGAAGGCCCCGCTCGTTCTGGCCGACGGAAAACTTTACGTCGGTACCGCGAACAGCAAGTTTTACATCCTGCGGCCGGGAGCTGCCGGTGGCGAAATCTTGAGCGAAGTCGAACTTGGGAACCCGGACAACCCGGAGCAGGTTACGGCGGGCGCCGCGGTTTCGAACGGACGCGTCTACTTTTCAAGTGCCCGCGCACTGTACGCAATCGGGAGACCGAACAGTCGCGTTCCCGGATTCAGGGCTGCCGCACCCCGACGAGCCACCGCCGCCGAAGGTCCTCCGGCTTCCATGCTGGTTGTGCCCGGCGATGCCGCGGTTTCTCCCGGCGAAAGAGTCGACTTCCAAGTTCGCCTGTTCGATGCGAAAGGAAATTTCATTCGTGAAAGCGAGGCCGTTTGGTCGCTGGAGGAATTGAGTGGCGCTATCGGGCAGGATGGCCGCTACACCGCCTCTTCCGAAGCGACCGGGTCGGCGGGCAAAGTGAAGGCGACCGTTGACGGCATGGTCGCCGAAGCCCGTGTGCGCGTTATTCCCCCAATTGATTGGGGAACCAGTTTCGACGATTTTGACGTCGGCGGATTGCCTGCCTGGTGGTTGAACACGAGGCTCAAGTATTCGGTGACCGAGCTTGAAGGCGAGAAGGTGTTCACGAAGCGGGCCGACAATCAATTCTCATTCATTCGGCGTGCCCGTACTTACGGCGGGCAACACACCGCGTCCAATTATACGACCGAGGCAGACCTGAGGTTTGCCATCCGGCGTCGGACGATGGGTGATGGTGGCGTCGTGGCCCAGGGATATCAGCTCGTGTTGTTCGGCAACCACCAGCGGATCGAATTGCATTCCTGGCAGCCGGAAACAGAGCGCACCGTCCGGGCGCCGATCACAATCGATCCCGACACCTGGTATCAGATGAAACTGGAAGTCCAGACGCTTGCCGACGGCTCCGTTCGAGCAAGAGGCAAGGTGTGGCCGAGGGGCGATCCCGAGCCCGCCGGCTGGACGCTGGAACGCACGGACCCGCCAGGGCTGGGCATTCTCGCCGGCGCACCGGGTCTGTACGGCGACGGCCGCAGCGAGATTTACTTCGACAACTTCAAGGTGACTTCGAGCCGATGAACATGAACATGAATCGAAAAGCGAAAGTGTTTTCCTGCACGCGCCTGTTAACCGCATTGTTCGCGCTGCTCCTGCTGGCCCAGGCGCCCGCCATTCCCGGTGCGGAGCCTTCCGATCCCGGCACGGGGGACTGGCCGATGTGGGGCGGGACCGCCGACCGCAACATGGTTTCGGACATGGAAGGGCTACCCACCACGTGGGACATTTTCACGGGCGAAGGCATCAAGTGGTCCGCGGAACTCGGGTCTCAGACCTATGGAAACCCGGTTATTGCGGAGGGAATGCTGTTTGTCGGGACCAACAACGAGACCCCTCGCGATCCGAACGTGACGGGTGACAAAGGTGTGCTGTATGCCTTCAGCGAATCCGACGGAGAGTTCCTCTGGCAGCTCGCGACCGACAAGCTGCAGGAAGGTCGTGTGAACGACTGGCCGTATCAGGGCATCTGCTCTTCTCCCCTCATCGAGGAAGGTGTGCTGTACTACGCGACGAACCGGAGCGAGGTCGTTGCCGTCAACATTCGCGCCAGAGACGACGAGGGTAAGCCGTTTCCTGAGATCCTCTGGACCTTCGACATGATGGAGGAACTCGGGAACCACCCGCACAACATGACGAACTCTTCGCCGGTGGTCTACGGCGACCTGCTCTATATCAATACCGCGAACGGTCAGGACGAAACCCACGTCAACGTTCCCTCCCCGCGCGCGCCGTCGATCATCACGCTCAACAAGAAGACCGGCGAGCTGGTCTGGGAAGACGACTCTCCGGGAGAAAACATCCTCCACGGACAGTGGTCGACGCCCACGATCGGCGAGGTCGCCGGTGTGGTTCAAGCGATCAACGCGCAGGGCGATGGCTGGATCCGCGGCTTCGTGGCCGAAACCGGGGAGAAGCTCTGGGAATTCAATACCAATCCGGATGACTCGGTCTGGCCCCGGACACGCAACGAGCTAATCTCGACGCCGGTCCTTTATGATGGCCTCGTGTATATCGCCAACGGCCAGGATCCCGAACATGGCGAGGGAGTCGGCCACCTGTACGCGATCGATCCCACCCAGCGCGGCGACATCACAGAAACGGGACGCGTGTGGCATTACACGGATATTCGCCGCTCGATTTCGACCCCGTCTATCCGGGATGGGATCCTTTACATTCCCGACTTCAGCGGCTTCGTTCATGCTCTGGACGCGAAGACAGGCGAGCAGATCTGGAAGTACGACATGCTCGCCGCGATGTGGGGTTCCACGATGCTTGCCGGCGGAAAGATCTACATGGGAGACGAGGATGGTGACTTGATCGTCATGGAAGAGGGTCGGGAGATGACGGTGGTCTCGGAAATCAACATGGGCAGTTCCGTCTATTCGACGCCCGTGCCGGCGAACGGCGTCCTGTACATTGCTACCCGCAACATGCTTTATGCCATCGACGGATCCAATGCAGGCCCTTGAGAGTCTTGCGACCCGGGCCCTTTTCGGGATCGGTGAGATAGAGAAACTCGGCGAGGTTGCACACGATATGGGTTTCCGGCGCACGCTGATCGTATCCGATCGGGGAATCGTCGCCGCAGGGTACTTCGACCGCGCTGTCGGTTTGCTCGAAGCTGCAGGCATCGAAGCGGCGGGCTTCCATGATTTCACCGAAAATCCGGACACCGTTGCCGTAGAAGCCGGACGTGCTTTTGCCGAATCCCGAAAAGCGGATTCGCTGGTGGGCCTGGGCGGTGGCAGCTCGATGGACTGCGCCAAGGGCATTAACTTCCTGCTCACTAACGGCGGGCGGATGGAGGACTACTGGGGATATGCCAGGGCGTCCCGGCCCATGTTCCCCATGATCGCGATTCCGACCACCGCCGGTACCGGCAGCGACGCCCAGAGCTACGCCCTGATCTCCAACGCCGAAACGCACGTAAAAATGGCTTGCGGCGACCCCGGCGCAGCATTCAAATTGGCGATCCTTGATCCCGAGTTGACGCGGACCCAGCCACGGAAGGTGCGAGCAGCCGCAGGCTACGATGCCATATCTCATGTTGTCGAAACCTGGGTGACGACAAAGCGCAGCGAAGCCTCGGATGAGTTTTCGCGTGAAGCGGCGTCCTTGCTGCTGGGGAGTTTCGAGCGCGTGCTGGAGTATCCGGACGACGTTTCCGCCAACGGTGACATGTTGCTCGGCGCCTTCTATGCGGGTGCGGCCATCGAACAATCGATGCTGGGTGCGGCTCACGCCTCTGCCAACCCGATTACGGCTCGCTACGGCACCGAACACGGTGCGGCGATAGCCCACATGCTGCCGCACGTCGTCAGATGGAACGGGAACGTATGTGCCGCGCGGTACGCCGATCTGGCCGAGACCATTGGGCTGCGGTCCACCTCGAACCGGCCTGCGGACGCTCTGGCGGAAAAGCTCGAGGAACTGGCCACGGCTGGCGGGCTCCCGACAAGACTGCGTGACGCCGGCGTCGAGCACGACGATCTGCCTGAGCTCGCCGCCGACGCGGCAAAACAGTGGACGGGCCAGTTCAATCCCCGCCCGTTCGACGCCGCCGGGGCCCTGGAGGTATACGAGTGCGCGTATTGATGAGTGCAACACTGTGGACTGTTCTGGCTGTGACTTCGGCACTGGGACAGTCCACTACCACGGGTGGATCCGATTGGCCCCAGTTCCGCGGCAACGCGCATCTGAACGGAGTGACGACGGCAAAGGTTCCCGATCAGTTGAGTCTGGCGTGGACATATGATGCGGGCGAGTCGATAGATTCTTCGGCTTCTATCGTCGGCGGTACCGTCTACGTCGGATCACAGTTGGGGGAACTGCACGCCGTCGACCTGGTGACGGGTAAGCGCCGCTGGAAATACAACACCGTCGAGCCGATTGGGGAGTCCTCCCCCGCGGTCCACGATGGCGTCGTTTTTGTGGGTGACCTTGGTGGGACGGTCCATGCTGTCGACGCCGAAACCGGTGACCGACGATGGACGTTCGCAACCGAGAGCGAAGTAAAGTCGTCGCCCGTTGTCGTCGACGGCCGAGTGCTTGTCGGTTCTTACGACACGTTCCTGTATGCGCTCGACGAGCGAACCGGGGAGTTGGCCTGGAAGGTTGGAACAGACGGCTACATACACGGCACCGCAGCGGTTTCCGAGGGTGTCACCTACGTGGCCGGTTGTGACGGCTTTCTGCGTACCATCCGGATCAGCGACGGCGAGGTCATCAACACTCTGGACGCCGGCGCTTACACCGGCGCCTCGGCAACCCTCGTGGGAGACCGGATGTATTTCGGCACCTTCGACAACGAGGTGCTGGCCATCGACCTGGAGACGGGTTCCCTGGCCTGGCGTTACGAGCATCCCACCAGACGATTCCCGTTCTATTCCTCTGCCGCTGTGACCGACGACCTGGTGGTGATCGGCGGGCGCGACAAGATGGTACACGCGCTCGATCGGGACACCGGCGAGAACGTCTGGATCTTTACCACACGCGCCAGGGTGGACTCCTCCCCGGTCGTTTCCGGCGAGCGTGTCTATGTCGGGTCTCACGACGGACGTTTGTATGTGCTCGACCTGGCTTCGGGAGAAAAACTCTGGGAGTTCGAAGCAGGTGGCCCGCTTTCAGCCTCGCCCGCCATCGTGGATGGTTATGTCGTCATCGGCTCCCAGGACGGCCTTCTTTTTGCGTTTCACTAGACTGCAGGATCCAGCACAAGGATTCACCGCGAAGACGCGGAGGGGATTTTTTTCACCGCAGAGGCGCAAAGGCGCAGAGAAGATCTTGATTCCTCAATCTGTTGTAGTCCGCGTCTCAACCTTGGCCCTCCCCTCTGCGTCTTCGCGTTGATCTTCTTTTTCTCTTGAGATACCTGTTTCGGGAATATCCGGTCTGTTAGAATTCAGAAGTGACGTACAGACTGCATTTCATCTCCTCGATGCGATCCCCTATGGCGGTTCCCGCCGCCTAATAGAATTCCCGCGCCCATTTATCCTCTATTTCTAACGAACCTCTCACCTGGAGGCCGACATGGCCGATCGAATCTTCATCGGTGTAGCATGGCCCTATGCCAATGGTCCGCTACACGTAGGACACCTTGCCGGGGCCTACCTGCCCGCCGACATTTTTGCCAGATACCATCGACTCGTAGGGAATGACGTTCTGATGGTCTCCGGATCGGATTGTCATGGAACGCCGATCACGCTTCAGGCGGAGCGAGACGGCGTGGAGCCGGCCAGCGTCATCCGTCGCTATCACGAATCGTTCCTGACCACGTTCTCCAAACTCGGGATCTCTTTCGATCTCTTTACACAGACCTATACCGAGAATCATTACGAAGTCACTTCGAAGTTTTTCTCCCGCTTGCTGGAAAAATATTATTTGACGAAAAAGACGGTAACCGGCGCCTATTCCCCGACCCTGGCCCGGTTTCTGCCGGACCGCTATGTCGAAGGCCGCTGCCCGAATTGCGGCTCTGATCGCGCGCGGGGAGACCAGTGCGACCGCTGCGGGAGGGTCCACGAAGCCGAAGAGTTGATCGAGCCACGATCTACGCTGGACGACGCCCCGGTCACATTTCGAGATACCGAGCATTTTCTGCTCGACCTTGCCAGGCTTGAACCGGACATCCGTGATTGGCTGACGGGCGTGGACCGATCCCACTGGCGTCCGAACACGCTGAAGTTTACCGAAAACTGGCTCCGCGCGGGCTTGAAGGATCGCGCCATCACGCGCGACATCGAGTGGGGCGTTCCGGTCCCGGTAGATGAACCGGGTTTTCGGCAGAAACGCATCTACGTCTGGTTCGACGCCGTGATCGGGTATCTTTCCGCGTCGATGGAGTGGGCCGGCAGGCTGGAGCAAGCCGATCGATGGCGTGATTGGTGGAATTTGGACGGCTCACAGACCAAAGGAGTTCGATCGTATTACTTCATCGGGAAAGACAATATCCCGTTCCATACAATCATCTGGCCGGCACTCCTGGCCGGCTACGGGACTCTGGCGCTGCCCTACGACGTGCCGGCGAACGAGTTCCTCAACCTCGAAGGTAGGAAGATGAGCACGAGCGAAGGCTGGGCCCTGTTCCTCCCCGCCATCGAAGATCGGTACGAAGCCGATCAACTGCGTTACTATCTTGCGGCCAACGCTCCCGAATCACGCGATGCGAACTGGTCCTGGAAGGACTTCGTCGATCGGACCAACAACGAGTTGGTTGGGGTATGGGGCAACCTGGCCCATCGCACCCTGGGCTTGGCCTGGCGGACGTACGGCCGGGTTCCCGAACCCGGGACGCTGGAATCTGCGGACCGGGAACTTCTACTATCCAGCGAAGAGGCGTTCAGGTCCGTCGGGAGCGATCTGGAAAAGGTCCGGATCCGATCCGCCCTCCAGGAGGCCTTGGCCGTGGCGCACCACGCCAACCTGTATCTGGCCCAACAGGAACCCTGGAAGCTTCTCAAGAGCGATCCCGTTCGAGCGGCGACGGTGTTGTACACCGCCCTCCAGGTGGTCGACCACCTCAGCATCCTTCTTTCTCCGTTCCTGCCCCACAGCAGCCACCACTTGAGGACTATGCTTGGATATACGGATAAGCTGGCTGCACCGGTCGCCGCGCCCACCTGTGATGAGTTTGGGGAGAGAAACGTACTTGCCGGTGCATACGCTTCCACCGTTCGATGGAAACCCAGTCAACTTGCGCCCGGTCAGGTGCTGGCGGAACCCCGGCCCCTGTTTCGGAAACTTGATACGGATGTGGTCGACGAGGAACTAGCTCGACTCCGGAGTGGATAAAAGCCTATTGTGATAGATTCGATGCAGGCCTCGTTTGCCATCTTAAACGTAACGGCCGAACGACTGAATCCGTACATAGGTTAGAGCGAGACATATGACTGATCAACCCCGGCTCATGGCCGAAAAACAGGACGAGACAGAGGTCGGCAGTTTCTTTGTCGCCAACTATCCGCCGTTTTCCGTTTGGACCAGCGACGACGTGGAACGGGTTGCCATACCCGCCCTGGATACCGAGCCCGTGTCCGGTGTTCCTCTGGGTTTGTACCTGCACATTCCCTTCTGCCGAAAGCGGTGCCACTTCTGCTACTTTCGCGTGTATACGGAGAAGAATGCCGCAGAAGTGGAGAACTACATCGATCTTCTGGTTCACGAGATGGAACTCTATGCCCGCCGGCCTGCCATCGACGGACGGGCCGTGAATTTCGTATATTTCGGCGGGGGCACACCTTCGTTCCTTTCATCGCGCCAGCTCGAGGGTCTGGTGACGCGACTGAGGGGAATCGTCGCGTGGGACGGCGCCGAGGAGGTCACCTTCGAATGCGAACCGGGCACACTGACCGAAACAAAGCTGGGTGTCATCCGGCGCCTGGGTGTGACGCGCCTGAGCCTGGGCATCGAGAATTTTGATGACCGGATACTCGCCCTCAACGGTCGTGCCCACCGTTCGGCAGAAGTCTTCCGGGCATACGAGCGCGCGAGGAAGCTCGACTTTCCCCAGATCAACATCGATTTGATTGCGGGCATGCTGGGCGAGACCGACGAGAACTGGCACGAGACGGTCACCGAGACACTGAAACTGGCGCCCGACAGCGTGACGATCTACCAGATGGAACTCCCGTTCAACACGACGATCAGCCGGGATCTGCTCGATGGGACAGAAAAGTTCAAAGAACCGGTCGCGGACTGGGCGACTAAGCGGCGATGGATGAAGGAGGCGTTCGAGGCCCTTGAGCAGGCAGGCTACCACCTCGGAAGCGCCTACACGGCGGTGAAGGACCGGTCTCGAACCCGATTCGTCTATCGTGACAGGTTGTGGGAGGGCGCGGACCTGGCGGGATTGGGGGTCGCGTCGTTCGGCCACATCAACGGGGTTCATATGCAGAACCTGGACCAGTGGGAACGGTACGGCCCGGCGATCCGGGCCAACGAAATACCGTTGGCGCGCGCATACGAGCCGACGGGAGAAGAGCGGATGATTCGCGAACTTGTTCTGGGGTTCAAGAAAGGCTTCATTCGGCCCGCGTATTTCAAGAACAAGTATGACCTGAATGTTCTCGAGCGGTTCCGGGATCCGCTGGCCACACTCGAGGTCGAAGGTTTCGTCTCCTCGGCGACCGAGGAGAAAGTGACCTTGTCGCGAGAAGGACTGTTGAGAGTCGACGCCCTGTTGCCACGTTTTTTCCTGCCCGAGCATGCAGGCATTCGCTACACGTAGTGACGTCTACGTCTGGAGCAAACCAAAGGTTGCAGAGTGAGTACAGGCTGAAACGGCGCGTCCAGTTTGCCGAGACCGACCTGGCCGGGTTCGTCCACTTCACCCGTTTCTTTCGTTACATGGAAGAAGCCGAGCACGCCCTCTGGCGAGAAGCGGGCCTCAGTATCGTTCCGCCCAGGGCCGAAATCGGATTTCCGCGATTGGCGACATCATTCGAATATTTTCACCCCTTGAAGTTCGAAGACGAGTTCGAGGTGTGCATTCGCATCGCGGAAATTACGGACAAGACGATGCGCTACGACTGTGTTTTGACGAAGGATGGGGAGAAAATCGCCGTCGGGAGTCTGAAAATGGCGTGCGTGAGAAAGGTAGCGGACGAGCCGATCCGGATGATTTCAATACCACTCGACATCCGAGACCGTTTCGAGGTTGCAAATGGTTAAGGCGGGGGGTGGGGATCGGCCGGAAGTCGTGGTAATCGGGGGTGGGCCTGCCGGATCCACCACGTCGACGCTGATTGCCCGGCAGGGACATCGGGTCGAGCTGTTCGAGCGCGAACGGTTTCCGCGTTTTCATATCGGCGAATCGCTGATTCCGGAAACCTACCCGGTTCTGGAGCGCCTGGGCATGCTTCCCAAGATGCGGCAGAGCGGTTTCGTAGAGAAGCACAGCGTACAGTTCTTCAACGCAAAAGGTAAGGGATCGAAGCCTTTCTACTTTGCCGACAACAAGCGGCATCCCAGCTCACAGACCTGGCAAGTGGTTCGAAGCGAGTTCGATCAGATGATGCTCGAGAACGCGCGGGAGCATGGTGTTGTCGCGCATGAGGGTGCGCGCGTGTTGGACGTCCTCTTTGAGGGAGATCGAGCCGTCGGAGTGCGGGTCAAGGCGGACGACGGAACGGTTCGCGACGTCCCGGCAAGCGTGGTTGTGGATGCGAGCGGTGAGAACGGCCTGTTGATGAAGCGTCTGGGGTTGCGTGTCTGGGATCCGATACTCAGCAAGGGAGCGATCTGGACCTACTACGAAGGGGCCCATCGAGACGCCGGCCGGGACGAAGGCGCCACGCTCGTCCTTCAAACCGCGAACAGGAATGGATGGTTCTGGTACATCCCGCTCAACGGAAACAAGGTCAGCGTCGGCGTCGTGGCCCCTTTTGACTACCTTTTCAACAAAGAGCGCGTCAGTCATGAGCAGACGTTTAACGAGGAACTGGATCTTTGTGAGCCTACCAAGGAGCGATTGGCGGTTGGCCATCGTACCACCGGGCACTACGCCACCCGAGACTTCTCCTACAGATCGAAACAGGTTGCCGGCGACGGTTGGGTGCTGGTCGGTGATGCGTTCGGATTTCTCGATCCGCTGTACTCCTCCGGCGTGTTACTGGCTTTAAAATCGGGTGAACTCGCTGCCGATGCGATCGTGGAGGGCTTTGCCAATGGCGACACGACGGGCGCGCGTCTCGGGGCATGGGGCCCGGCTTTCAATAAAGGCGTCGATCGAATGCGCCGTCTGGTCTGCGAATACTATGACGGATTCAGCTTTGGGAACTTCGTCCGCAAATTTCCCGACATGCAAGGCGCCATCACGGACCTGTTGATCGGCGATCTCTTCAACGACGACGTCGACCGGGTGTGGGAACCGATGGAGTCACTCTACGAAGAAGGAAAAACCCGGATTCCAGCGTGGGACGAAGGTCCGTCCAATGGGTTCTAGTGTCAAAGGATCAACAGCCAACAGCCAAAAGCCAAAAGCTAATAGCCAATAGCTAATTCACCGAGCACGGATGTCGTAGCTGGTGAGTGTTCCCTGGTTGCGGATGTACAACCGGCCGTCGCTGACAACGGGGTGCGCGTAGCTGGGCCATCCCTGGTCGTCGACCTTGAATCGGCCCTTTTCCCGGTAGGCGGCAGGGGTTGCTTCGGCTAACCCGACGACGTTTCGTTCACTGAAGATGTAGAGGTTGCCGTCGGCATAGGTGAGGGAGCCTTTCCCCACGCTGCGGTGTCGCCACATTAACTCGCCGGTTTCGAAATCCAGACACGTCAGGATCGAGTTGTGGAAACCATAAAGGTAACCGTCCACGACGATGACACCGCCATGGTGATTGGCCATCTGCCTGGTGAAATAGACTTCCTCGGCCTGGACTTCCCCACCGCTTGCGGACAGAGCGAGGAGGCCGCCTCCCGTACCATATCCGGAAGTGTAAAAGACTTTGTTGTCGTGGAAGACCGGGGTCGTGATGTTCGCGGTCCTGTTGGCCGCGCGCCGGTAGCTCCACATCAGCTTGCCGTCGGAAGCGCGGATGCCGACTCCGGCCGCCGAAGTGAGGGTTGCCAGAATTCGGACACCTTCGATGTCGGTGGCAACCACGGAGGCGTAGCCGGCCGTGTCGCTCAGATCGGAGCTTTTCCAGATCGTCTCCCCGGACATCTTGTCGAGCGCGACGACACCGGCCCCTCGCCCTCCCGGTGTCACGATCACCTTGTCGCCATCGACCAGTGGTGATTCGCTGATCATCCACGAAATGTTCCTGCCGCTGAAGTCACTGAGGATGTTGCGCTGCCAGATAATCGAACCGTCCCCGGTCGCCAGGCAGGCCAGGTCGCCGTTTTCGGTCAGGACGTAGAGCCGATCGCTGTCGACGGTCGGTGTCCCACGTGGTCCATGTCCCTCTCCGTTCCTACCGGTCCGCCCCAGCGCCCGTGACCACACGAGCCTGCCATTCGAGCGATCCAGGCTGGCGACGGCGCTCTGCCGTCCCACGACCATCTGGGCGTAGATGCGGTCCCCCTGTATCGCGACAGAACCGTAACCGGCCCCGAGATTTGTAATCGACCACTCACGAGGAGGGCCGGATCCGGGCCACTGCCCGAGAAGCCCGGTCTCGCCCGACAGCCCGTTCCGGTCGGGTCCGCGCCATTGTGGCCAGTCATCTCCCAGGGCCCGAGGGGAACCCGGAAACGCGAGGGCGCCAACTACGAATGTTAGTAGCAGTACGGAACGGTAACTCATCATCGCGATGCTCCAGAGAACGAGGATGTCATGCGGTCTGCCTGCTGACGAGCAGAGCCGCAAACCCGGGTAGATACGCTATTGTCCAGCCCGCAAAGTGGATCAGGTAATCCCAACCCTGCGGGTTGAAGGGAAACCATATGCCGGATATCAAATAGAAGGCCAACCCGGAGGTTGCGGCCGCCACAGCGCCTCGCGCCAGGGCAACGCGGATTTCGGGTGGCCGATGTCGGAGAAATTCGTTCAGTATGCCCAGCGCCACCCATACACCAATCCAAACGGCGAACATGACCGAGTACCCCGCCACGGGTGCGAGCAAGTAAAAGCTGCCCGCGGCCAGCGCTCCGATCAATGCTCCCGCCCCCGTACCGACTCCTGGCCGGTTCGAGAGGGCGCCCAGGTACAGGCCGATCGAGAGAAACAGGAGTGTGCCGTGAGCGAGCCCGTAGAGCGGCAGGTGTTCGGGGATCCAGGTTGCCCAAATGAAGTCTTCCAACGTGCTGACGGCGGCAATGGCCGAAGCGCCGCCTATCGCTTGCTGAACGCCGGAAGTCATTCCTCGACGATGCTGTACAGAAAATGATATCCCCGAAGGATGATTTCGTTGTCGACCAGCGCCGGCGACGCGTCGAAGCCGTCGTCCAGGGTGTTGGACGCCAGGATTTCATATTCGGCACCATGACGGATCACAAGAGTGGTGCCGTCGCGTCCAGGAAGGTACACCCGTCCCTGGGCTCCGACCGGGGAGGCAAAAACGTTCGGAACCCCTTCGAGTCGCTGAAGCTTGTAATGGGGCTCGCCTGTTTTGGAATCCAAAGCGGACAGAATCCCCGAGTTGGTCTTGAGAAAGTACAGGATGCCGTCGTAGAGGAGTGGCGATGGCACGTACGGCGTATCGCGCGTCAACTCCCAGGCAATCGCATCCGTGTCGGTAATGTCTCCACTCGCGCCCGCCAGGCGGATCGCCTTGAGATTGTTGCCCCGAAACCCGCTCATCGCGAAGACCATACCGTCCTCCGACACCGGTGAAGGGATCGGGTTCATCGTCAGGCCTTCGCTCTCCCACACGATTTCTCCGTTCTCGAGGTCGTAACTCCGCAGGCGGTTCATGCCAGGCACGATGACCTGATTCCGGCCCTCGTGTTCGATGACCAGCGGCGTGGCCCAGGTATCGATTTCATCGCGCTCGACACGCCAGATCTCCTCGCCGGTTCGTTTGTCGAGGACGACGACAAAAGACTGGCCGCCCAGATGGTCCCACACGACGACGATCCGGTCCTCATACACCGCCGGCGTACTTCCCTCGCCGAATTGGTTTCGCATCGCCTTGTCGCCCAGGTCGTTTTCCCATAGCAGGTTGCCGTCCATGTCATAGACGTGAAGCCCGCGGGATTCGAAATACGCATAGACGCGTTCGCCGTCCGTCGACGCCGACCCGGACGCCCATGTCCCGTTGTCCTGATGGGTGGGTTCGTGAGGTGCCTCTTCCCGCGCCGTGCGTTCCCAGATGATGCTCCCGTCGTTCCTGTCGATCGCGTACACGACGAACCGATGCGGGGCACGCTGCCTGAATCCACCTCGTGGCTGGTGGGATTCCTCGAGCGTTACGTCAACCGGTACCGCTGAAAGCAAAAAAATCCGATCGCCCCAGACAACAGGCGACGACGACCCCCTTCCGGGTATCTCCACTTTCCAGCGAACGTTCTTCGTCTCACTCCAATCGAGCGGCGGATTTGCGGTGTTCGAGACACCCGTGGCATACGGTCCCCTCCATTGAGCCCAGTACTTCTCTGCCACCGGGTCCGTCTCGGCCGTTACCGACGCGGCCAGGACAAGTCCGAGGCCCAGAGTCAGACATACAGCGACCGCGACTTTTGCTTCTTTCAAGGAGTCTCTCCCTATCGTTCTGGCAATGCCAATCATGATACGACTTATTATCACTTTTCCTCGCCAATTCCGTACAAGTGACCCAGTGCCCGGATGATAACCAGACCGTCGGAAATCGCGGGCGTTGCCAGAATCACTTCGTTCGTTTCATTACGCGCGATTTCGACGTACTCCCGGCCCGCTCTCACGACATAGACGTCGCCGTCTTCACTGGTGAAATACAAACGGCCGTCGGCCGCTACCGGTGACGCGCTGAATGCACCGCCCATACCGACCCGCGTGCGGTAGACGCTCGAGCCCGTCCGGGCATCGTAGGCACTGAGGACGCCATTGGTGTTCAGAGTATAGAGCAGACCACGGTAGAGGATCGGTGTGGGAATGTAGGTGCCATATCGATTGTAGCTCCAGGCGATGGCGTCGTTCGAATCGGTGCCCTTTTCCAGTGAGATGTCGCCGGATCCGCCCGGGCGAATCGCGTAGACAGGACGTATGGGCGAGTACCCGCCGGTCACATACACCAGGTCGGGACCGGCCACCGGAGTTCCGATGGTTATCTCGGAGTTCGGTCCCAGAGTCCAGCGCAGCTCGCCGGTGGCCGGGTCGTACCCGCGGACCTTCGTGCCGTTCGTGATGAGTTCGTCCCCCAGACTGCCCCTGGCGATGGTCGGCGTGCTCCATGTCGGTATCTCATCCTCCCGACTCGTCTCCCAGAGTTTGGTTCCGTCATCCAGATCGTATGCCGCCACGAACGAATCCTTCTGTCGATCGACCTGAAGGATCACCGAACTCTCATAGATGATGAGCGAACTACTGTGGCCCCACTGGACCGTGGAATCGAAGAACCATCCGCTGTCGAGGAGTCCCAGGTCTTTCTTCCATAGCAGCCCACCGTCCATGTCGTAGGCGGCAAGCACGGCCGAAAAGGACAACCACACGTCGTCCGTCCGTGACCGGTGTCGAACTGGCCTGGCTGCCTTTGGTGTGACGTTTCGTGCGTGGAATGTCCTTGTGGACTTCCCGTTCCCAGACAATTCGACCGCTTTCGGAATCGAGGGAATACAACTTCCACGTGTGCTCGGAGAGATCGTCTACCGAGGCAACCGAGCCATAGTCCCCGGTCCGAAAGGTCGTGTTGCCCGCTCCGCTGATTGCGGTCGAGACGAACACGCGGTCGCCCCAGACAACCGGGCTCGAATTGGCGATGCCCGGGATGGGAGTTTTCCAGCGAACGTTTCGACCCGTCTCCATGTTCCATTCGACAGCGGCGCCCTGGCCGTCGCCGATACCCGAGGCTCCGGCCCCGCGAAATGACGGCCATGGTTGGGGGGTGCCCCGGGGCGCGACGGCGCGATCGGCCGGGTCAAACTCCTCGGACGCGGACCCGGTCGCTTCGCCGGCGATCCGGATGAATTCGAGCGTCGCTGCTGCGTCCTTCCCGCCGGGGCGTGTCAGCAGTAGACGTTCGACGACGTTGTCCCGCCTCTCGAACCTGAAATCGGTCCCTGTCATTTGGGGGGCGATGAAGCTCAATTCGGAGGTTGCGAACAACAGGTTCCGGCGGGAGCCGAACCTCGCGGTCAGAGAGCCATCAGTCAGATCGACTACGATGGTTTGGGACTGACCCGTGCTTTCGTGTCGATAGGAGCCCGGGAACTCTCCAAGCACGGAAACAGGAAGGCTTACGATAAAGTCCCGAGCGCCCGGACGTGCCTCGATCGCTTTGCTCAGAATATCCGCGGCCTCATCCTTGCCGGTCTTCACTGCGAGCGCGTGAGCGCCCACGATCACGTCATCAGAAATGTCGGTGCGGAGGAGAGCCGCATCGAGCAACGGAAAATCATCGTTTCCGATCGCGACCGGGAGAACTGCGTCGGCGCCCGGCGATCCCCGATCGAGCAGGTACCGGACCAGTTCCATGTGCCGCCCCCCGAGCGCTGAGCCCAGAGCGGTATTGCGATAAAACGTGTCTTGAACGTCGAGATCGGCGCCGCGGTCCACCAGCAGCTTCACCATCTCGAAATTGACGTGCCTGGCCGCAAGCAGCAGGGCCGTGGATTCGTAGCGTGTCGTGGCGTTGACATCGGCTCCCGCATCGAGAGCCCTCAAGACGCCGGGTAAGTCGTTCCGCTGCGCGGCATCGAGGAGGGCAGCGCCGGTCGCATCGGAGGAAGGCCCCTGCCCACCGGCCGGTCCGACCAAAAGAAAGAGCAAAACCACCCCTCGAAGACTGGACTGGACATTCATAGCGGACTCCGTAGCGAAGATCGACGAATACTTAGGGCCCGCTCCTGGTTAGCGGTTAGTTATTCAGGAGCGGACCCTTAGAAGACAACGGCCAAAAGCCAGAAGCTGACACTTCGATCTCACCGCCCGATCGCATACAACGTGTTGTCGGATCGGATGAACAACCGACCTCCTGAAATCGCCGGTGACGCCACCTGACGTGCATCGAGCGTGTTGCGGGCGATCACCCGGGGCGTCGGGCCCGCGGCGAGGACGACGGTTTCGCCGCCTTCGGCCACCAGGTAGATCTTGCCATCGGCCGCTACTGGAGAGGCGCTGAAAACGCCGCCGATCCGCTCCTGCCACACTCGTTCCCCGGTTTCCGCATTCGTCACCGTCACGAT
Organism: Terriglobia bacterium; assembly: GCA_965262425.1. Classification (GTDB taxonomy): domain Bacteria; phylum Acidobacteriota; class Terriglobia; order 20CM-2-55-15; family 20CM-2-55-15; genus CAZOZZ01. The sequence continues at coordinate 34,609 of OZ253536.1, forward strand.
TCCGACGTCGCCAACCATGTAGACCAGGCCGTCGTAGTAGACGAGCGAAGAGACATAGGGTGCGCCTGCCCCCACCCTCCAGACAACGTGACTGTCATCGACGTTCCCTCGCCCTCCGGGCCGGATCGCCATGAACGGGCCGCTGCGATATCCACGGCTTGCGTAAATCACGCCGTCGTTTTCGACGGGCATCGGGATCGGAAAACGGTTGGATCCCCGGACCTGCCAGAGTTGTCGTCCGGTCGAAATGTCGTGACCGGCCATGCCCGAACTCGAATTCACCACGATTTCCGCCGAGTCCGGGCCCTCGACAACCAGCGGCGTGCTGTAGGAGAGCACCCCTCTCGGGCTATCGACCTTCCAGCGATTCTCTCCAGTAGCCGAGTCCAGACCGAGCAGGTAGGAGGAGGTCTGGTGGTAACAGATGAGGATGACGGTGCCGTTGTAGACAGTCGGCGAACTCCCGTGTCCCCAATTGATATTGAACTGTCCGTACTCGGTTCCCAGATTTCGTTCCCAGACCAGCTCGCCACTCATGTCCAGTGCGACGATCTGGCCGTTTCCGAACCATGCATACACCCGCTCGCCGTCGGTGACCGGGCTCGACGACGCCAGGTTGTGTTTCTCGTGAACCGCGGTCAACCTTCCTTCGGCCTCGAGCTCGTATTCCCACAGCTGCCGACCGCTGGCACGATCGAGTGCCATGACTAGAAAAATAACGGCTCCGCCCGAGCTTCTGTCTGCCGCCCCACCGCTTCCGAGGGCCCGCTCGCCTGCCGCGGCGGCATCCCCGCTCTGATACAGTCGCGGCCCCCGATTGGACCTGCCACTGCCGACCTGAGACGTGACGAAGACTCGATCGCCCGAGACGATCGGAGACGAAATGCCAAGTCCGCGGATCGAGGCTTTCCATGCCACGTTGTCCGATTCACTCCACTCGGTCGGTAGCCCGGTTTCCGAAGAGACCCCGGTCGCAAGGGGACCTCGCCAGTGGGGCCAGTCCTCGGCATGGATCGCCGGGGTGACTCCAATCAGAAGGATAACGACGATCGATCTGTAGATTCCGTACCTAAAGTCTCCGTCATCGCCCGTTTCAGGGCGACGTAAAAAGCGTCTATCATCTGAAACTAATGAGTACCGTATCAAGGTCTCCCAGACAAGTCCAAGTACAATACCCATCGTTTGAATATGATTGATATGATTCAACCCGACCAACCAGGGAGTGCGAATGAAAGCCTTCTTCATGACCAGCCTGATCGCCGTGCTTGTACTGGGAGCTCCCGTCCCGAATGCCAGTGCTTACGGACGGGACGGACATCGGATCATCTGCGCCATCGCATACGGTCTGCTGGCTCCGGAAAGTCGTACTGAAGTCGCCCGATTGGTGAAGCTCTATCGCACTCCCGACGACGCCATGATCGAGGACTTTCCAACCGCCTGTACGTACGCCGATTCAGCCCGGAGGAACGCACGTGACGAGCGGCGGGGCTGGACGCGCTTCAATCAATTCAACAACTGGCACTTTATGAACGTACCCCGCAACGTTCGGCAAATCAGTCGAAGTCACTGTGGAGGGGATTGCGTTCTCCGTGCCATCGAGTATCACCTTGCACGTGTTGGAAACAGGGACCTGGCGGATCGGCCCCGTGCCGAGGCCCTGTTCTTCCTGGCGCATTGGGTGGGGGACGTTCACCAGCCGCTTCACGTCAGCTACGCGGACGACCTTGGTGGGAACCAGACGGCGACGATGGGGGGGTACTACGAATCCTCCAACTTGCACGCGGTGTGGGACTCGGGGATCGTGGAGAACGCGCTTGCCGGAACAGGCTGGCGGCCTTACTCGAGTGTTCTCCAAAGTCGGGTGTCGCCCGCCGACAGCGTTGCGTGGCTGCGGACCGGGCCCCGGGAATGGGCCCAGGAGTCCTACGACATCACAACCCGCCAGGAGTTCCAGTACTGTGAATGGGGTAATGGGCGGTGTCGTCCTATCGATGAGGGTCGAACGTTGGGATCGTCTTACCAGGATGAATTCGAAAGTGTCGTCGAAGAGCGGCTCAAACAGGCCGGTGTTCGCCTCGCCGACCTGATCGACCGGGCTCTGGATCGCTGAGGTGCGCCGGGGTATCGGTCTGGACTTTGGAACAACGAACAGTTCCATCGCATTCGCCCAGGCAGGCCGGGCACCCGAGGCGGCGCTGTTCGAAACCGGTGGCGGTCCGACCGCTATATACCGGTCTGTACTTTACTTCGAGCCGAAGACGCCCGCCTCTTCGGGACCCAAGGCGATCGACCGCTATCTTTCCGCGTCCGAAAATGGCAGGCTCATTCAATCGCTGAAATCTTTTCTCGCGAGTCGTCTGTTTACTTCCACTGACGTTTTCGGCCGCCAGTACTCTCTCGAGGACCTCGTGACGATCATTCTTCGAGACCTGCGCACGGAGGCCGAAGCGGTCCTGGGCTCTTTCTCCGGGCCCATCGTGGTGGGACGACCCGTACGCTTTGCAAACGCCGATAGCGACGAAGACGGAGAATTCGCGCTCGAACGCTTGAAGCGAGCGATCGAGAAAGCCGACATCGGGCCTGTCGTGTTCGAGTACGAGCCGGTGGCGGCCGCATATTTCTACGAAAGCACACTGGATCACGACGAGCTCATCCTGATCGGGGACTTCGGAGGAGGGACGAGCGATTTTTCCCTTCTGAAGGTCGGACCCACACCTCGCCGCACCCGGAAGCGTGACGGGGGTATCCTCGGCGCCGAGGGTGTGGCGGTAGCTGGAGACGCCTTTGACGCGCGGATCGTCCGGAACCTCGTGTCACCGGCTCTCGGGCGAGATTCCGAATATCGATCGTTCGATAAGACCCTTCCGATGCCCGCCTGGATCTATGGCAACCTGGAACGGTGGCACTATCTGTCTTTTCTGAAGTCCAACAAGACGCTCGGGATGCTTCGAAGCATCCGGGGCCAGTCTGCCGAGCCCCAGAAGATCGACGCGCTGTTGCACGTCATAGAGGGCGAACTCGGGTTTTACCTGCACCAGTCGGTTCAGGAGACCAAGGCCGCATTGTCCCGGCAAACAGAGGCAGGGTTTCACTTTGAGGACTACGAGCTCCAGATCGATTCCACCGTGATGCGCAGTGAGTTCGAGGAGTGGATCGACGTGGAACTCGAAAAGATCCGAGCTTCGATAGACCGGCTACTTTCCGAGACCGGTATCGTGGCCGGCGAGGTCGATCGTGTGTTTTTGACCGGAGGATCTTCACTGGTTCCCGTTGTTCCCCAGATCTTCAGCGAGCGATTCGGAGAAGATAAAATATCCGGCGGAGGGGAGTTCACATCCGTCGCTAAAGGCCTCGCTTTGAGGGCGCTGGAGGAGGATCCCGCCTAACCCGGGATCGCCCGGATAAGCCATGACATGAGTCCGTGACATGTATTGGCGTAGTTTTGAATAATAGTATTCAGGTGGACCTAACAAGATGGATACCCGCAAGTTTTACGACGATATTGCAGATCTCTATCACCTCGTGTACGCCGACTGGCCGGCGAGCATCGCACTTCAGGCCGCGATTCTCGACTCGATTCTTGAGGAGTCTATCGGTGCGGGACCCCATCAGATTCTTGACGTCTCCTGCGGGATCGGAACACAGACCATCGGTCTTGCTTCTATGGGCCACCGCTTGACAGCCTCAGATCTCTCGCCGTCTTCGGTAGCGCGGGCTCGCCGGGAGGTCGAAACACGTGGCCTTCACGTGGCGTTCTCGGTGGGCGACATGCGAGAATGCGATCGGCGTCATGACGCGAAGTTTGACGTCGTGCTCAGCGCCGATAACGCTGTTCCTCATTTGCTTGGTGACGATGAGATCCGGGATGCGTTCCGCGCGATGCATAATTGTGTTCGCCCGAACGGTGTGGCCGTCATCACGGTTCGCGATTACGCCCTGGAGGACCGTACGACGCCGCAACTGCGACCCTTTGGCGTACGCCCGATCACGGGCGGGCAGTGTGTGGTTTTTCAGGTTTGGCACTTCGATGGCGATCAATACGACGTGGCCATGTACTTCGTGCAGGAGAGGGAACACCGGGACCCTGAAGTGACTGTTTCCAGGTCGCGCTATTATGCCGTGGACACGAACAAGCTGTCGGCGTTGATGGGCGAGGCCGGTTTCGTGGATGTGAGGCGAATTGACGAGCGGTACTTCCAGCCGGTCTTGCTCGCCCGAAAGGCGGTCTGAGCGCATTCGGCTGACGGCGCTGTATGCGCGCGGTGCATTGCCGATGAGCAGCGGCAAGTGTTCTTGATTTTCGATCCGGGAGGAGCTATGAATCCAGACCAGAAAGTCGAAGAGTTGAATCTGATTCTTCCAGGGACACTCGAACTGCCTCCCGACACGAGGCTTCCTTTTTCCTGGGTCCGGATCCGAGGCAACAGGGCATTCATCTCGGGCCATTGTGCGCTGAACGCGGATGGCTCGCTCTACGGACTGATCGGTAAGGTGGGCGCCGACCTCTCTATAGAACAGGGATATCAGGCTGCTCGTCACACGGCGCTTGCCATGTTGGGTAGCCTCAAGAGGGAGCTCGGTAAGCTGGACCGGATCACTGCGTGGCTCCGTGTATTTGGTATGGTCAATGTCGCCCCAGGATTTGTGCAGACGCCGTCAGTGATTAATGGCTTTTCCGATTTGATCATCGAAATTTTCGGCGACGAACGTGGGGACCATACTCGATCCGCAGTGGGCCTGGCGGAATTTCCTTTCAATGTCCCAGTGGAGATTGAGGCCGAGGTCGAAATTACGCCGTAGCGGGGTTGCGCCCGTGCCTGCAGCTCTCGGAATCCATTGCAGCCACCCCGAAAGGCTTGCGGTGGGTCAATGTCCGGGGGATCCGTCCAGATTGAACCGATGCAGGAACTGCGTGTAGCTCTCCGGTCCGCCCAGTCCATGGGGGGCCACTTTGTCGAGGAGTTCGCGCGCCGCACGGAGTTCGGTCGACTCTACGCAAAACGACCAGCGCGTTCGGTCGTTCAGGACGAAGCGGACGACTTCGACTCGGCCCCGGGGTGCTACGACGACCCAACGTCGCTTTTTCAAAACTGCCACGCGGATCGACGGTACAACGCTGCCCAATATGTTCAAGGCACGGCCGGTGTCCTGGGCCACTGCCAGGGCAGCGGCATCGCCGGTGCGGTCCAGTAGTTTCAATGCGCGCCGCCACGGTTTCCTCCCCGCCGGCAACGGTTCGTTGAGTTCCGTCACCCAAAGCTCCCAGCCTGCGCCGGCGTGCCGGTTCAGCGACTTGAGTTTCATTGAGTTGGCGGTAACCCGCATCTTGACGTTGACGTCAGGGGTCGAACAGAGCAAATAGACATCCTGCTCCTCAAAAGGCTGACACGGTCCCTCAAGAGCGCGTGCCAGCGATTCGGGCTGGAGCTGTTCCGGGAGCGTGTCCGCTATGTAGCGGCATTCCCACATCCCTTCCGATCCTCGCACCATGTCACTCAACCGCCTTCAGGAAACTAGCGTCGTAGACCTTTCCCCTCCCATCGCCCTTGAGCTTCTTGAGCCGCGTGCGCAGGAACCGATGTATTTCGGCCATTCCTTCGTCAATCAATGCCGGATCGAGCTTTGCGAGGGTCGTGGCCAGGACCGACACGCTCGGCTGATGGTCCTGGTTCGATACAAGCCGTGTCGACTCCGTTTTGAAATACTGTTGCAGACCTCGGGCCACCGCCAGGACGTCGTCGTAGGAAAGCTTGCGACAGACGACGACGAGGTCCGGATCCGGCAGCTTGAAGATGTCATGTTTGAGTCCGTCGGGATGAGCCGCATAGATTGCGTCCGTCACGGAGATGTTCAGTGCCTGGATGAACTCGTCGCGGATCTCCGACTCCGGTCGCCGCACCCGACGATCCGGGTCGGATTGCTGGATCTGCCGTTCTTCGAGAAAGACCTTGCGCGTGGTCGCACGCAGGCGGTCGATGTCGACGTAGATCAAAGCAAGCCGGTCCAGTCTCCTGGGAGTGATGACCTGGCCCAGCTTGTCGAAGAAGGCGCTTTCCTCGGGGACGATCTCACCGGACGCCACAACGGTCTTCTGAACTCGATCAATTTTGGTTTCGATACTTTCCCGAGGTCCTAACTTCTTGAGGGCGGCTTCAATGGGGAATATCGCCGCTCCGAGCGCCTCGACGACACTCTGTGAAGAGTACGGCCGGTAGGTCACATGAGATGCGCCCGACAGATCGGAGGGGATTCTAAGGTCCTCTGTCTCGTCATAGACGACGAAGGTGCGCTTGCGACCCAACAATCCCATGAACAAACCCGCCTCGAACACGACGTTGTCGCGCGGGCCCGGTTTCGCCCGGCCGTCCCTGTCGATCCCGTCGTCCGGCGTAAAGACCAGAACCGCGTAGTCGAACCGATCCGCGGCCTTGAACAGAGACTCCAGGAAGCCTTCGTTCTGGCCAAAGGACCCCTGGTCCCAGATCACGGCCTCCGCGAACTTCGCGAGCAGCGATTGCAACGCGCGAGCGACTTCCCCTCCTTTCGCCGAGGATCCGATGAAGATCGACGACCTGCGTGTCGACATGTGCTCCCCTCCTTTTCCTGTGCGCACCGACGGAGAGAGAAGTCTATCGTATTCGCACATTCCCAGAATTGGCGATTTTCGCTTCCTGTCTATGGCAAATCGGGGAGAGCGTGTCAAGCGTGACCATGTGGGAAGGGGACGAGGCGCCCGAGTTCCTCGGCGCATGGATTGCCATACGAACTTGATGCGCAGCCGCCCTGTGTAAAATTCGGGAAAGTTTGGATCGATTCTACTGCTTTCGCAGCACGCGGGCTGCTAGTCACCAGGTTTGAGGATGACGTAAGTCGGCAGGCCGATGGCGTCGAAACGCTGCATGACCTCGCGTGCCGGCGACTGATCGGGATTCTCCGCCTGGAACTTGATCTTGACGTAGTCCGACAGGGCGGCGGTGACTTCGGGATTTCGAAGCGTCGTCGCGTCCATCGTCAGACAGTTTTTGCACCAGGTAGCCCACAGATCTACCAGTACCGGTTTCTGCTCCAGCTTCGCCTGGGCCAGCCCCTCGGCCAGCGTCGGGTACCAGCCCTCCTCGATCATGCGCTCCACGCTGGCGGAGACCTCGCTTCCGTCGACCCAGCGATCCGCAAACAGGGTGTATCCGAGATAGCCGTAATAAGATGCCGTCGCCAGAATGATCACGCCGAAGGCCTGCTTCACGCGAACCATCCACGCTCCCGGCTTCGGCAGGGCGCTGATGCCGGCACCGGCTATGGGCCAGGGAATGGCCATACCCACACCCAACAGGAACGGAAGCGCGAGGGCCGCCGTGGTGCCAGCCGCGTACATGTCGCTTGAGAAGAGGATGACCTGGATGACGACCGGCGCGACGCACGCGCCTGCCAGCAGTGCGGCGACGCCACCCATACCGAAGGCCAGGAAGAAACTGCCGCGTTTCGCCCCGTTCAGGTTCAGGTTGTTGTAGAACCGGGTAAGGTCGATCGAGAAGACGTCAAACATCGCGAGACCCAGAACGATGAAGAGTGCGGCAATACCGACGTTGAACCAGGGCGACGCATTGATCGTGCCAAACGTGCCGGTCGTCAGGATGACGACGAGCCCCAGAATGCCGTAGACCAGCGCCATGGCCGCGCCGTAGACACTCCCAAGCAGCAGCCCGCGTCGTCGCGAACTGGCCTGGGCGCCTGCGCCGATGATGGCCAGGTTGATCGGGATCATCGGAAGCACGCATGGCGTCAGGTTCAGGGCGAGGCCGCCGATCAGAACGACCAACAGCATCGCGATGACGCCCCGGCCCTCAAGCAGTCCCGGTTCCTGGACCCCCGACTCGGCATTATTGATAAAGGTCAGGAACTCGTCGGCGCCGAGATAGCCGCCGGTGCTCGAGAGCAACGTGAACTCTTCCAGCTGTGCCGTGGGATTCGGAGCGTCTGGGGGCACACCCTCTGATTCGACCGCACCAAGGGGCTCGGACACCGGTGGGGCGCTCCCCGTGCCGAATCGAATATCTCCAAACAGCGAGGCGTTGAGATTCGTGATCGCAGCGTCCTTATCGACGACAGGAAGAGTCCATGCCGTCGACGCCGTTTGCGGGAAGTAACACATCTGTTCGTCGCATGCCTGATACCGGAAACTGGCGGGCACTGTAAGCGAACCTGGTGGTATGTCGGGAGCCACGGCCAGGCGAACACCAACAGTGAAGTTGCTTTCGTAGACGGCCAGCAGTTCCTCGACGCCAATCTGTTCGAGGTCCGTCGCCTCCGGATAGGTGACCTCGAGTACCGACACGCCGGCGGGCGGATGGACCGTGAGCACTACCGGAATGAGTAACGGATCTCGCGGCTCGTTCGAGTTGACGTGCACGCCTTCGGGCAACCGCACCTCGATCGCAACGCGGAACTCCTCGCCCGACCGCGCGGCGTTGCGGTCGGCGAGCGGCGTCACATCCGTCTTTGGCACAGTCTGCAACCCGGCCTCCGCCGATACAGAGGCGGTGAGCATCAGGATGATAGCCAGGTGCAAGAATCGAACTGTATTTAGCATGGTTGATTATGGCGTCTCAAGTGGACGTACTGGATACCCTAGTGGTCCCCGCCAGAGATAACGTTACTATCTCCGAAGGAGGTTGCGAGCGGACTGATGAGTGAGATCCCCCGTGTGGTATGTGTGACTTTCGACGGTTTTGAGCGTTCATGAGGGGCAACCTCCATCGGCCCTACGGGTTCGGGCGGAACGGTACCGTCTTTGGCGTCGCTCCTCCTCACAATGTCGAAGCATTGACTCCTCGTCGCTCCCCCAAATCCGGCACCGTTGCACTCCGAAATCTAGTAACGCTATCTCTGGCGGGGACCACTAGGAGCCTGCGTGGCAAAAGCGATCTACTACGACAGCCTTCGAATCGCTCCAGATTTTCCTAATTTATCATTACATAGAACACGATTCGTCTCAAAATCGATAAAATCTGATCTCGATTCCCCGAGACGATCCTTCCTGCCGGACATCCTGGCGACCGTGTTCCGGTTCTGAAACTCCGAAAACCGTCCAACACTTAGACTGGCTCGACCGTGAAAGGATTATTTTTTCCCTGGAGACCTTAGAACGGAGTGGACAAGCCCCTGCGGTTCGCAGACAATGCCTGAGCCGTACGGCGGAGGAAACATGAACCCTGAAGACTGCATTCTATTCAGCGGCGCCGCAAAGGGGGCCGAAGCCGCCTTTGGCGCAGCGGCCGAGAGACACGGGGTCGAGGAAATCAATTTCACTTTCGACGGTCACAAGGATGAGAGAACCCGTGGCATCCGTGTCCTGACCCAGGCCGAGATGAGACAGGGCGACGTGAGCCTCACCTATGTCGGCCGCCTGATGAACCGTTCATTTCCCGACACGTTCGGCTTCAGACGAGTCCTTCAATGCATCTGGCATCAAATCAACAACGGTCAGGACGTCTTTATCGTGGGCCAGATCCTGGACGACGGCACGGTCAAGGGCGGCACCGGATGGGGCGCCGAGTTCGCCAAACTGTGCAACAAACAGCTGGCCGTATTCGACCAGGAGGTGGACGGCTGGTTCCGATGGACGGGCAGATCATGGGAAGCCGAAGCAGCTCCCGTCATTAGTCAGATCGCAATCGCCGGAGGCGGGACGCGCGTCCTCAAAGACAACGGCCTGGCGGCCATTAACGACCTGTTCGACCGCAGATTCTGAATCATATTAACCTGACTATGTTCTGCTCAAGCGACTGGGAAAGTTTGGACTGGTCCGCTTCGAGAGAGTCTTTACAGAATCTTTACCAATCGAGTGCCCAGGCAACACATCATCCTTACTTTCCCATGATACAAGTTTAGCGATCCGAAGTCTGCTCGGTCGCTTATGGCGGCTGACGAACCGCTGTTACCGAAGCCGTTCACACGAAGCGAACTGCTGGAGCAACTGGAGTGCCTTCTTCCCTTCGGCAACAGGTACGCGGAAAGGACCGCAAGATTCCACAAACGCGTCCAACCTATCATCGCGGCCGTCGCTCGGCCCTCTCGTCGAAACTCGTCCGGTAGCAACAGTAGCCGAGCGATGTGGGGCATCGACTTTACCGAATCGCAACGGCGAGCCTTAACGTGACTGTCAGGCCACTCGGCTTTCGATTCCTGCACTCGATTGAGCCCTGACAGACTTCGACACAAGCCTGCACGATTGCGAGACCCAGCCCGGTACCGCCCGTCTTGCGGGTACGCGACGTGTCAACGCGAAAGAATGGCTCGAAGATCTTCTCAACCATGTCGTCAGGTACTCCTGGCCCCGAGTCGGCGACTGTAACCAGCACGTCGTTCGCTTCGGCTCTTGCCGACACCTCGATCGGCCCACTGTGTCCTGCGTATCGAATGCTGTTCCGTATCAGATTCGACACGGCACGAAACAAGTACTCGGACTCTGCGTGAGCCATCAGGTTTGGTTCCACGTCAATCTGAATGTCGGCTGTGCCGCTTCGCTCAACGTTGGCTGCGCGATTGAGTACGTTCGCGATCCGAACGGGCCTCAACGATACGGAGTCGGGCTTCAAGTCCGTTTTCGCAAAAACCAAGAGCTGTTGGGTCAGGTCGGACATCAATCCAATGTCCTCCTTCATGTCGGTGAGCTGGCGCCCGAGTCCGGATCGAAGACGGAGTGTGCATGTGGATGAAACTCGACTCCCGACTGATGCAGCAAGGCGATCGATTCGAGGAAATCGCTATATGCCTCGGGCGCCTCATATTTGAGGCCCATCACATTCTCCATAGCCGTGAAGAAGGAGAACTTGAAGCCGTAGCGTTTGGCCTGGTCAGCCCAATGCCGCATTGCCGGCACCCACATCGACACGTTTGTCCGATCGAAACTCTCGAAATCGACCGTGATCATCCAGTAGCGATCCCGGACGGGCAGATGCCCCAGATTGTATCCGAATTGTTCGAAATCAGTCATCGATCGGCGTTTCCTCGAGTCCGGCAAGCTTCCGGCTATGTCTGATGAAGCGCCTATCCAATTCCGAGAGTCGGCCCCAGTCCAGCTCTTTCAGCCTGCTCTCCTGAGGGTGCAATGAAGGCAGGACCAAATCGGCCATCAGCAGGAGTGTCAGGAAAGGTGCGTACCGATTGGTGGACGCGTCGGCTTCCGTCTGGATTTGCTCGCGTTGTAGAAGACTGAATCCTTCAGATGGTCGAGAGGAAGTCAGCACGGAGAATCGATCTCGCATTTCCCTGAACCCGTGAGGCACTTCAAGATAATCCAGGTCGTCCCCCTCAGGCTGGATCGCAGACAGTTCTCCGTCCCGAACGCACAACATAGACTCCTGCAACGCCATGCCGTTCCACATGCTGTCCTGGATCGACACGCATCGGAGTCCCAGGGCCTCCAGGAGTGGCCGCATCGTGTCCGAGGCGAAGAATCGGAACCCCACCATCCCGGCCGTGAATCCACGCAGGAACTGCCTGATGCGTTCCGAAAGCGCGACTCGATCCTGTCTTTGAATGGCCTGGTGGATTTCCAGGGGCATATAGCCTTCCTGCTCTTCGGCATAGTGAAGCCAACCACCGTCCTCAAGGGCCAACGCCATTCGCATCGCAAGCAGGCAGCGCGAGTCCACGTTGTGAGACATCAGATTGCAGAAAACGAAGCTGAACGCCTCGGATGGTTCATAGTACTCCGCGTGTGCGCACACGAACCGAACGTTGGTGATGCCTGCGTGTTGCGCAATCTGGCTGCCTTCGTTGATTGGGCGCTCGTTTGGATCAATGCCAAGCACGTGGTCGAAGCGCGCACCCATTGCGAATAAATCGAGGCCGGGGCCACTCCCGATGTCGAAAGCGGCCCTATGATTGAGGTCCGTACAATTCGAGAGTACCTCCCCGATACGGGCATAGCTTTCCTTGATTCGCCGAACCGTATATTCCGAGGCGATTCCGTCCTGACCATCAAGCCAGGTGCGCATCTGGCTCTCCGGGTTTACGATAGTAAGCGACATTTCAGTCCCCGTTTACGTTGGGCCCGCTCGCAACCCGTTCGACAGGCCGAGCGCGCGTTGGCGTGGAACGATCTGGTCGTACACGATCGAAAACATCTCAGACTGCACGTCCGCCACCACTCACGGATGGGGCCGAAGCCTCTGATTTCTTCCGATTTCCTGAGATCGGGCCGACATTGATGACAAAACCCTGACACCCAGTGTCAACCAGCGATACTCAGAAGACGAATCGACGAAAGCGAAAGACGTCGAACGAGGCGGGACCACGCGCGGGCGAACGAATTGAAGAGGCGCCAAAACCCTTCGAGAGGCCGTCGACACCGTCGCACCGGAGTTCCTGGGCCACGCCGTCAATGGCCACTTCGACCGAATCGCCGAAAGTTCCGCGCACGGTGTAGAAATCGTACGATGACTCGACCGGGAGGGACACGGCCTCGAGGTATGGCAGCGGCGACAGGCCCACGCCAAGGGGCATGGGCTGACCTTCGTGATACACGTTCAGGAAGAGCAAGGGATAATCCAGATAGTACCCTTTGGCATGTGCGTTTCCCTGGGCACCGACGAAGACGTACTCGATCCGGTTCCATTCGAACGAATGGGCCGCCTCGGAAATATCGTCGGCCGTTGCCCAGCCTCCTCCGGCCAATCGCGGGGCCAGCGCGAAGGTCGGGTCTAGTACGATCCAGCGCTCGGTTTCAGAATCGAACAGTTCGACGAGCCTGTGCATTTCAAAGCGATTTGGATTGAAGGCCACATCGAGCCGGCGAGCCGGCGCGGCAACGTTCATCTCGCCTAGGATACGCAGCAGGACCGCGGCGTAATCAGTGCATACGGCGTTGTATCTGGGCGGCACTATCCGACTGAGTTCGGTCCATCCAAACCGGCGATGGTGTTCCGATGCCATCTCCCTCACAAAACGCGTGGCCCACAGCGCGGCGGCGATCTGGGGTGCCATCGACGTCGAGGCGCCAGCAACCGTGAACGTGAAGTCCGACGCACTCCACGACCGGCGATCCTCGTTTCCAGCCGACCAAACAGCGGGACCCCGACCGGGAGGTCCGGCACAAAACGCCGGGTGACATGGATCTCCCCACTGTCGTCGAGATCGTCGGCTCCGGGCGACGTGCCGACCTTCAAGCGATAGGCGCGCGCCATGGCCACTTCCCTCCACTCGAATGGCTGGCCGGTGTCGACCCTCGAAGCGCCATCGCGGGGGAAAACGATCGACGACGGCTCCGGTGGCGGATTGAGCGAGAACGCGATGTCCCGCCTGAGGCAAGCCCCTCACCTGACAGTTCGTCGTCGACATCTCTCCGCCGGCGAACCGATCGTTGCCTCCCGGGTTGCTGCCGATGTGAAGCCGGTAGGAATCGGCGCCGTCTGCCGGCGTCCAGGAAAAAGGCCGAGAGGTGTCCACGCCGACGGCGCCGTCAACAGGGCAGACAAATTCAGGAGCGACGCTGCCGGTGACGACGGTGCGGCGCCGAGCGTTTGGTTGGGACACGGGCATTCATTTTGCCGGCTTCTTACCGATGAATAGAACAAACTGCGAAACGTACTCTTTCACGATCGGAATACGATAGGTGACTTCGTTGAGGTAATACTTCAAGAGACGCCCCTTTCTCTCCCCCACATGCCGCTTGGTCATCCCCATCGTCTGAACCTCGAAATCGTGTCCCTCGAATATCTCCACGAAATCGGCGTAGTCCAGCCCGTTCAGGTTCGCCGTGACACATTTGTGATACGGCGTCCGGATGGTCTTGTAGTAAGGGGAGTAATTCAGCGTGTCCCTGTATCTTTCGTCGAAAAGCAAATGGTTCAGGCCCGCCGCCCATGTCTTCATCGAGAGCAAATAGTGGATGCCGGGTAACGTGATTGCATTGTCAAGATGGTGGGCGTCCAGCATCTTGAACGACGGAGACTTCATGATGAGAGTGCCGCCGGGCTTCAGGACGCGATAAACCTCCGAGACGGTCTTCACGGGGTCCTGGACGTGTTCGAGTACGTCGTCGATAATCACCACTTCGAACCGGTTGTCCTCGTAGGGGATGTCCTCGGCGTAAGCCGCGGTGAAAAAGCAGTTATCCAGGCCCTTGGAACGGGCAAAAGCTTCCGACACCTCGGGGTCGTAAGGCGGAATATCAAGTCCATGGATCGTGTTGAGCTGGGTGTTCTCCGCGTAATGGATCATCTTCCCACCCCACCCGCACCCGACGTCGAGGACGTCCTTGTGGTCGAGGACGTCCATCGTGACATGGTCCGTGAGCCACCAGAAAAAACTGTTGTATGCAGTGTCGTACTCGTACTGCGTGCGTTGATCGAGCACGGGATCCAGACTCTGGTCGTCTTGAGCTGTCCGCGCTTGTCCTTGATTTTCCGCTGAATCGACTCGTTGACTGTGGGGAGAAGAGTAGCGTCTTTTCTTGAACCTGATGAAAAGATCTATGATCAGGTTGACCATCAGGCTCTTCCGCGGCTGCTCGTACATCTCAGCGAGAACGTATGGTTGTGTTGTGGACATAGTAGTTAGATCCAGATACGAAGGCTCACTGTTCCGAGGGCCTTCAGGTTTCGGCAATGTGGCATGTTCAGTCGCCGGGGTTAAGCATCGGAAACCGCGACCGCAACCCTGTCGGTATCCAGTTTCCCTTCGAGATCCTCAAACGTCGAACTCTCCAGGAGTGGCAAACGCCAGCCTTCGATCGTTCGGAAAAACCGCTCGATTCTCGTGTCTATTTCATCTGGATCGGTGACGCCGAAGTAGTCGTAGGATCCGGCGCTCAGCTTGTGAAAAAGGTGATCGAAATGCAACACGTGGACGAAGACTCCCGGACCCTGCGATCCATCAAACGGGGACGCTCCCTGCTCTTCCCGCCCGCAGTCGAGAGCAACGTTCGGAGCGACCTCGATCAGGTCTGGCTGAAGCGAGAAGACGTTGGATTGATATTCCGCGCCCATGCGCCAGGACTCTGTCCCGAACGTACCGGAGCAAGCACTGCTGTCAACCCGGTAGCCGGCCCGCGAGAGAGCTTCGGTGTACTCACGGAGGTCCTCGGAAGAAGAGCCGTAATCCCATCCTCCCGCGCGAAAAGCAAGCATCTCCGGCATGGGCAAACCCGCATCATCAAGAAACCGCTCGTAGCTGGCCTTCACCTTCGCCATCCAGTCTCCGAAGTCCAACCCATGCAGGTGGCGTACCCTGTGGAACATGCTCGGTCGTTTGGTGTAACCGTTGGGCGGTTCCCTATCCGGGTCCGCCGGAAAGGCGCCGGTTTCCGGATCGAATACGGAGTGATTGTGCGGATAAAATCTTGTCCCGGCCTGGTCAAGGACGTTCACACAATCGAGAAAGTCCCGATATCCGGTCGGCGACCGCTCTCGCAGACTGACGACGTCCTCGATGGACATGAAGAAACAGCTGCGGAAACCGAAACGGCTGGCCTGGTCCGCCCAGAACCGCATCGGCCTCAGCCATCCGGCGATGCTCTCGGCGTTAAAGGCCTCGAAATCGACGGTAAGGAGCCAATGGCGTCCCTCGACCGGAATCTGCCCCGAACTGTATCCATGCGTCTCAAAGTCAGTCATCGATTGGACCCTCCTGCTCCGGTGGACCGTGCATTCGGAGGCGACCTCCTGGTGATCCTGAAGCTAGCGCGCCAATTCGTGCTCGATGGTACTCATCGGAATCCTCTTGTCGAATGTCGCGGGTCGCCCTTCTGGCCCCCCTCGGCGACAGGGTTCAGGCGCAGTTCAAGACTCTCAAGGGCTTCGGCGTAACTGTTAAGCAGTTTGATGAGCACGCAGATTGCCAAAGGGCCTGGTTCGGTTGGAGTACGTGCTAACGGCGGGATGAAGCAGCGAATCCGCCATCATGGCCTACATACTGTCAAGTTTCCGTCGCGGAGGGGGGTGATTCGCTCAATCATTGAAACAGCCCGGAATGTTCCGTGATCGCCATGAAGCTCGTGCCCCTCGGCGATCCCACACTTTCACCGGCCCGGCGTGGGCGACCGCGCAGGCTCCTGGCAGCCTGTCGTGCATCTTCGGTTTGGCAAAAGGATTGCAACTATTCATCCCATGGATACGTTCCTGCCTCGTGCCGACATTCGCCAGGGGATCGAGATATGACGCCACGAGTCAGCGTCATCGTTCCCAATCAGAAGAGCGCGGGGTGGGTCGCCGAAACGATCGAAACCCTCATCCGGCAGACGTTGAGCCAGTGGGAACTGATCGTCGTGGACGACGGGTCCGATCCCGCTTTGCCCGAAACGGTGGAAGGCTTCGCCGATCGGTATGCTTCGGGCACCATTTCGCTCGTTGTTGTTTCAAACAAGCGGTCCCCCATCCCAGCTCTGGTCAACAGCGGCATCGGTCACATGAGCGGCGACTACTTCGCATGGTTGAACCCGGGCGAACTTCTGGAACCGGAAAAATTGGAACTACAGTCGCGCTTCCTGGATGAGAATCCACAGGTGGGCCTGGTGCATTCCTCATACGTCACGATCGACCCAAATGGCGGTGAGACCGGTCGGCACCACTCTCCGGATGACGGGTCAGACGCCTTTCTCCGTCTGGTGAAGGGTGATTGTATCAATCCCAATACCGCCCTGATCCGTCGCTGCACACTCGAGGAGGTGGGTCCGTTTGTGGAAACCGATGGGACGTTTCCCGAACTGTGGCGTGCGGCTGCCTACCGCCATACACTCCGGATCGCTCTCCGGTCCGAGATCGGGTATATCGATCGCGTGCTCGGACGGTCGCGTTGCTGGAATCCCGACATGGAGTACAGCCTTCTTTCACTCGGTTCGTCGCTGGAAAAAGGTTTCATCGCCGACTGTTTCGAAGAATATGCAGTTCAAGCGACCCCGGAACTTGTCGTCGCACTCTTTCATCGTGGTCTCATAGGAGTGGCTACCCGCGCATACCGTGCGCTGTCTGTTCGGGATCAGGCTCGAGCTATCGACCTTGTCAATCACCCCGGACTCAGCCGCGCCTGGTTCGCGAGGCATTCCGAACGATGGTGGAGTCCAGCATTTTCGACACAGGAGGTGCAGCCCGCCAGGCGCGAATGGCGAGTCGTCGGGGGGGAATCGAACGGCCTGTCGGGAGCAACCGTCGCCGTTCACGTGCGGTCTGGAACTGTTGCATCCCACGACCCGAGTCCCACGACTCTCCGTGCCGTGGAGTTCAAAGTCGAAACCCGCGCCGGGGGGATGTTGATCGAGGAGGAAGACGAACATGTTCTGGAGAACCCGACGGTTGAAAGAATCCCGAAGGTGCCGGATGGTGCGCTCCAACAACATCTCCTGGTCGAGGTCGACGGCCTGGGTAACGCTCTGGGGACGAACCGGCTGCTCGCCGCCCGCATGATCCTGGACTGGGCTTCGAACGCGGCGAACTTTGGCGCGGGCAGCCAGATCGTAACCGAGACCAACGAGTTTCTTGGAGAATCCGCGACGGAACTATACTACGAGCACTTCTTACCCAATAGAGGAGCAGTCTACTGCGGCGGCATGGCGGTATTCTATGACCGCGTCCTGAAGGCGTTCGGATACGATTCGTTTACGATTAATTTCGGCGATGTGAGAGACGGCCTGAGCCACGTGGCGGTCAGTTTGCCGATATGTGACGGAGCGACGTTGAAACATTAGGGTCTTCCGCAGAATTTGTGGGTAAAACCGTCTTCCATCGCCGCTTGAGGAGACCACGGTGCTCGCCAAGCCTCAAGGCTTCCCTCGCAAGCTCGGCGGCTGCGCCGGCCTTGACCCTCGGCTGCGCTCCGCGGTGTCGGCTGGTGTGGGCGATGGGGAACGGGGCCTCCGGCGGGGGCTCCGGGCACCGGGTGTAGGCGTCCGACCGAAGTGGGTACTGGAATATTCGCCGTCGAACAAAAAAATAAGGTACTTTGTTTCAATTACTTATGTGCGCACAGGCCTTTGGACTGCCCACAAATTCTGCGGAGGAGGCAAACATTACTTGTTCGATCCGACGTTCAACACCACGTTCCATGACCGAGCCGGCGGGTGTCAGTTGGACTTTTTCGAACTGGTCGACGCGCTCGACGCGGGCGGCCTGGACCGGATCGAAGTGAGAACCCGGAGCATCCAAGGGAGAGACTGGATATCGATCGGCCCTCTTATGGAGTCTTTTTTTGGCCTGAAGGAAGTCATTGGTGATCGCTACGTCTATGGGCGGAGCGATGGCCGACTCACGGACTATTTGGAAAATTGCGGACGAGAGTTCGCGGCTAACGGATATGAACCCGGTCTCGCCGGCTTCGTGCAGTTGATGCGCGCCCGGATGTTTTCCCTCGGGTGGTGTGAGTTCGTGCCGGCGACGGATGATTTTGCCAACAAGTTGCAGGTGCGCGGTATCCCATTCGGCCCACCGTAGCGCGGCAGAAATGGATCGGCAATCCGAGAAAGTCACCGGATAGAATGTCACGCTGAGAGAATCTCGATTCCTCTCAGGATGACGTCTTCAATCTTGTCTTTGTCCTTACCGAGCAGGTGTTCTTTTGCGGTGAGTTCGAGAAATCCGTTCAGACAGTCACAGTCGGTCCGGCGGTACTTCAGGACCTGCCGCAGATGCTCCAATGCTTCTGTTGAAACCTTCCGGGGGCGATGGCCCGCGGCGAGCGGCGCCGTGACGTCAGGCTCGTATATGAGCGACTGCTCGAATGCCTCCCAGAGGGGAAGTATGTCCACGCCTTCGGTGAGGATGCCGCCCTCGGTAGCGTTGATGAAGCGAACCCCCGACTGCCGTTTCATCCGGCGGACGAAGTAGTCTCGGTAGGCGATCATGTTGTCGGTGGTGTACACAGAGTTTCCAAATATATCGTCCGCTCGCGCCGTACCCGATCTTTCGACGTAGAAATTGTTCCCGTGATAAATCGTGTTGCTCGCGTAGTCGCGAAACCATGAGTATGCAAAGTCCTGTCCCACGAAGAAGATCGGGTTGCTTCCCATGCGGCATGCCAGATCCAAAGCCGTTGTCGCCACCGACCCCCAGGCCTCGAGGCTGCTCTTGCCGAGTCCGAACTTCGAGAAAAGCGAATCGGGGAACAGCCCCAACCCGAAAACGAAACGGCGCGTCGCCGCCCGAAAGGCCGACGGATGAACTGCTTGCTCCGCAATCAGGTACACGGATTCGGGAAGGACTCCGACAACATGCCGGGCGTTCAACTCGCTCGGATCCTCGGTGATAACGGCGTGAGGCGTGAGGCCCGCAGCCAACAACGGCCGCAATGCGGTATCGACTGCCAGAATGAAGCATCGGTCCTCTCGATGGCGCAGCTGGCCGAGGTTACGATCCAACGACGGGCCGGCCGAAACGAGCACCAGCGGAACATCCTTGAAGCGCCCGAACAGGCGGCCTACATCCGGGTCGCCCTGAAACTCAAAATTGCTGATCACGTTCCGGAAGTAAGTCTCACCGTTCTGGAAGTGCGTCAGCAGGTTGGCCGCACGGTCTCGAAGCTGTGTCTTGAACTTAGTCTTGATGGACTCCAACAGCACCCCGTGCCCCTGGACAGCGGCTGGCCATTCCACCCACAGGAACTGATCGGTTTCCTGCCAGGCGCCGAGGTTCCAGTCGTCGAAGAAACGACCGACTTGCTCGCCAACGACGAACCGAAATCGTGGATCTTCGAACATCGTGCGGTCCGGGGCTTCGACCTCGAAGAGTTTGAACAACTCTTCGTCGGGCTCGAACACAATCACGCGCGCGTCGGACCGGACTCGTTGGCCGAGAACGTCTGCCGCGTATCCCAGACCCCAGCCGAAATGAAGAACAACGTCGGCTTCTTCCAGGTTCACAGACCCATAGAACCGCTCCACTTCGCGCAGAGGGTTGTACGCGCTGTGATACCGGACGCCATCGACCTCGACCGTCTGTGGGCCGGATCGGGTAGGTGCAAGTCGGAGTCGCTCGGCAGCCATAAGGGCATTCTAATGAAGTCGGCCACCGCGGGGGACTAATTAGTCCCCCGAATTTCAACGCCGGACGGAGGAGAGCTTCAACTACCCCGGCGAGACGTCGCCTTACTGCCTTACTGTACGAAGAGGGTGCTCCGCCCGTAGGAGATGGAAAGGACTCGATTCTTGAGAAGATTCGTTCCCATGAGCATCCGAGGCTGGTTGGCGAGCCCGAATGCCTCAAAGATGTCGGCCCGATCGACGACGGCAAGTTGAGCCGTCTCCTGCAGGACGACCTCTCCGGCTTTGATCGGTCCACCCTGGATGCCGAATCCGTGCCCGTAAGGTCCCACCGACGACTCCGGTTTCGGGATATCGAGGCCGAGCGCACCGGCTGCAAGCCGGTTGATGCCGCTGTGTCCGGAGCCGGTATCCAGCATCCCCGTCATCCTAGGAGCCCGTGGTGGAAGTCTGTAGGGTCGCGCGCAGGGGTATTCGGGTCACAGGCGCGAAATGAGGAGCGGAACGATGCTTTGTCATCGTGACCGACGAATGACAAAGCCTGTGGCCCGAAGACCCCTGCGCCCTGCGGGTTACGACGGCATGGGGCCAGCTGCGGCGTTGCCACTCCTAGATCGATGAAGAGCATCGACGTTGTCGTGGCGCCTTGCATCTAGCCCCATGGCGCTCGTAACGCGACTCTACAGACTTCCACCACGGGCTCCTAGTGTAGTCCGCCAGAATTAATGAGATGTAAGTGCTTGTCCAACGTCTGATATAGATATGAGGAAAGCACCGAGGGTTGATCTTGATGTTCAGGTACGAAAGGAACTGGAACGACTGAGGCGAAGCCGTAGTACATCGGTACGGTTGGCGGAACGATCCCAAATTGTGTTGCTGGCGGCTGAGAGTCTGAGGAACGAGGAGATTGCAGCACGGCTGAAGATGACGCTTCAGAAGGTTGGCCGATGGCGTGCTCGTTTCGCCAAACATGGATTGGGAGGCATTGAGAAGGACGCGCCGCGAAGCGGCCGGATTCCCTCCATCAGCGCACGGAAGCGGGCCCGGATTGTAAAGAAGACGATTGAAGAGAAGCCCCCAAACGCCACGCATTGGAGCCGTACCTCGATGGCAAAGGCGACCGGAGTCAGTGATTCGACGGTCGGGAGAATATGGCGGGCCCATGGCCTGAAGCCACACCTGTCAGGAACCTTCAAGCTGTCCAACGACAAACAATTTGCCGAGAAGCTGGAGGATGTGGTCGGTCTGTATCTGAACCCACCGGAAAACGCCATCGTCTTGTCCTGTGATGAGAAGAGCCAGATGCAGGCACTGGACCGCACCCAGCCCGGGTTACCGCTGAAGAAGGGGCGGTGTGGCACCTTGACCCACGACTACAAACGCAACGGAACCACCACGATGTTCGCCGCGCTCAATACCCGGGACGGCTCTGTGATCGGGACTTGCATGCCGAAGCATCGGCATCAGGAATGGATTCGGTTTCTCAATCAGATCAAACGCTCCGTGCCTAAAGACAAGCAGATCCACATAATCTGTGACAACTATGCGACCCACAAGCATCAGAAAGTTGTCGACTGGCACAAGCGCAACCCGCGCTTTCATGTGCACTTCACACCGACCAGTGCGTCGTGGCTGAATATGGTCGAACGTTTCTTCCGGGATCTTTCAGAGCAACGGCTTCGGCGCGGAGTTTTCCATTCGGTTCCAGAGTTAATCCAGGCCGTTGAGGACTATGTCGACGGTCACAATCAGAGCCCTAAGCCGTTCATCTGGACCGCGCAGGCTTCCGATATTCTTGAGAAAGTCCGACGCGCTCGAAAGAAGCTGGTTAAAGTGCACTCTGTTTGACGGGGACCACTAGTGTCCCCGATGGCGGCCGGAATCAGCATGTGACCCTGCTCGTGCATTTCAAATGAAACGGGTGTGGCCCCGTCCGGACACACGCCGCAGTCCTCCTCGCTCGCTGCGATGTCGAACAGCGTCATCTCGTTGTTCTTGAAGTCGAATCGAACATCAAACTGTCGTAGAAACTTCGCGCCGAGGATGCCATCGATCTCGAATCGACCTCCGGTGATGTGTTCGAGGTCTTGCACCACGGTCGTGATCCCGTCGAGAGAGCGATTCCCAACCGTCAGTTCGTCCAGTGTCAGCAGGGCCTGCGGACTATCCCCCTGCTCGCCTCTCACGTTTACTGTCTCGTCGCTCACCTCGAGCCCGAGACGGGCGACCACATCCGGCTCGATCACCCCGCTTCCGGCGGCCGTATCGACTACGAAGAGCAGTCGCTCGCTGCCACCGATGGTGACGGGAACGATAATGTGCCCTCCAGGGCTCATCTCGAATGGGATGGTGACGGGTTTGGCGGCCTGGGTGACAGGTGGCGTGGCAGCCGAGGTCATCATGCCCAGGACGAGTGCGACACCCCAGATCTTCGTGCGTGTCATGTTTCTCACAATTCCTCCCTTGTATGGATGGCGGACACTTGCCGCCGGTCTTCATACCAGCCAGTCTAGGAGGTCGGCGGGGGGGATTCTTGAACGGAGGTAACGTCTACCAGGAAAGCCAGGGGATCGTCAATCCAGGGGCCCCGGAACGGCGGAACTTGCCCGGTGAAACGGCAAAATTCCGCGAGAACACACGGGTGAAGTGGCTCTGGTCGGCAAATCCGGACTCCAGGGAGACCTGGGCCAGGTCCCGATTTGGGTCTTCGAGAAGCCTCCACCCCAGGTTCAGCCGGCGTCGCAGGATATACGCCGTCAGCGAGCAGCCAAAGAACTCCTGGAACGAGCGGGACAAATGAACCCGGTGGACACCGGCCGCTCTGGCGAGTTCCTCCGCCGAGGGCACCGCGGGGAATCGATCATGAATTGCCATTCGAACTTGCCACAGCCAAACAGGTGGGTCGACGGGTTGATTCCTCAAGCGCGACTGCCGTACCGACGCAAAAAGCTCGTCTACCAACTCTTCGAGCACCAGCGGCGAGGGCGCCCGGTCCGAAAGAGACCGGTTGATGCGGGTTCGCACGCTCTCAAGTTCCGGGCGGTTGACGATGTCGGTCTTGCCGAACAGATCAGACCACGAATCGAGACTCTCACCCTTCTCCGGATGGATGATGAGCAAACGGGCGCCGCGCTCACCTGCGTCGATATCATGCTCGGCGCCATCGGGCGAGAGTCGAACGCTTCCGGGTTCGAGCACACGTTGGCTCCGGGAAAATTGCTGCCGGAATGCCCCATCGGAAATGAAACAGGCGTGCTGGGACGAGTGCCCATGCGCCTGCACTCGAGTATCCGGAGGCATCCAACAATCGACGATCCGCAGACGGCTCGTCCGGACCGTGCGGTAGCGAATGGGTTCGGTCGATTTCACTACTGGAAATTATACATCAGAGTGAATGCCGGCCGTCCCACGACAAACACACCTTGCAGCCTCGTGTCCTTACCAATTTGGCCGCCACCTACCCGGAGCAATTCAAAGTGATTCCTGCGGGTCGCCAAAGAGTCGCAGGCGCAGGCCGGGCCGGTTTTGGTTCAGATCTATTCCGGCAGGAAATGGCGAATAGGAGTAACCCGGCGCAGTGCTTCCATTTCCTCGTCCCCGACGCGCACCGATATCGCGAATGACGGCCTCCGGAAGGGGATGCGACATTGAACGCTCATGCCGGATCTACTTTCTTGAGAGAAACACTGCAACCCGCGCGAGAGTTCCACCAGATCCTTCGAGAGAACAAATGCCTCTTCTCGCTGGTTTCCGAGAAGGTCAGATACAACGTTCCCTGACGCGGACCTCGGATGAAACCGGGATTTATGTTTGTTCAGTGGAATCGGGAGAGTATCGAAGACTGACCGAGGGGGGGGAGCTACCCCCGATGGTTGGGTAACAGCCGGACCCCGGTCTACCACTTCGATGGGAGGATTTATGTCGTCGACGTGTCGTCGGGAGAAGTCCGGGAATGTCCTTCTTCCAAGCCTCTGGTTTCTCCGATAAACTGTAGGCTGACCACGAGCAACGCGACACACTTCGCATGCACCGCGAGGACAAGGCTTGCCAGGGGTCAGTGGGCCAAGGCTAACATGATCGAATCAGGACAAACGATATCCCATTACAAGCTCTTTGAGCAGATTGGCGGCGGCGGTATGGGCGTCGTTTACCGTGCGGAAGACCTGGCGCTCGGACGCCAGGTCGCCTTGAAGTTCCTGCCTCCGGAAATCGCCGGCGACGAACAGGCTGTTCTGAGGTTCAAGCGGGAAGCCCGTATGGCTGCCGGTCTGAACCACCCAAATATCTGTGCAATTTACGAAATCAGCGATCACGAGGGTCAACCGTTCATCGTGATGGAGTTGCTCAACGGCCAGACGCTCAAGGAGGAACTCGAAGCCGGGCCGCTCGAGACGAGTGAAGTGCTGGAGTTTGGGATTCAGTTGGCCGACGCGCTGGACGCCGCGCATGCCGACGGCGTTGTCCACAGGGACATCAAGCCCGCAAACATATTTCTCACCGATCGTCGACGAATCAAACTGCTGGACTTCGGTATCGCCAAATTGAGGCCGTCCGCCATGAGCACGGTGGACAACGTCGGAGGAGGCCCGAGCCGGGAGGCCCTCACAGAGACCGGAGCTTTGATTGGAACTCTCGCTTACATGTCGCCTGAGCAAGCCATGGGCAAGGGAATCGACCTGCGTAGCGATCTGTTCTCGCTCGGTGCGGTCCTCTATGAAGCCCTTACCGGTGTTCGGGCCTTTACCGGGGCAACACCGGTCATGATCTCCGACCAGATACTGCACAACGTGCAAACTGCGCCCAGCGTTCTCGACCCGGAAATCCCGTCCGAGTTGGGATCTGCGATAGAAAAACTGTTCGAAAAGGATCGCGAGCTACGCTATCAGAGTGCCGGTGAGTTCAGGGCAGATCTTGAACGGATTCGTCGCGAGACCGCGACGGGTGTTCGATCAACGGCTATTCACAGCCAGTCGGGAGTCCGGCGGTTGGTTCCCGCTCTGGTGATAATCGGAATTCTGGCGATCGTAGCCATCGGCTACTTCTCCCTGGCGAGTCCGGAACCGAGTTTCGCGGATCTCAACGCCGGTTTTTCACAGTTGACCTCCCAACCCGGCGAAGAGTCGTTTCCGGATCTCGCCCCGGATGGGCGATCTCTCGTGTATGCGAGCAGAGCGTCCGGTAACTGGGATATCTACCTGCAGCGGGTGGGTGGTGAGAACGCCGTGAACCTCACGGCGAACTCCGATGCGGACGATCTTCAGCCGAGCTTTTCTCCGGACGGAGACCGCATCGTGTTCCGCTCGGACCGGGATGGCGGGGGGATCTTCACGATGGGGGCGACCGGTGAATCCGCCACACGTGTGGTCGATTTTGGATTCAATCCGGTCTGGTCGCCGAGCGGGAGCGAGATCCTTTTTGCGACCGAGGGCATCGGGGCCACTCAACGGAGCCGCAGCGCGGCCAACAGCGAACTCTGGATCGCCGATGTGGCTACGGGGGCCACGCGCCTGGTGTTCGCAGGTGACGGGGTCCAACCTCACTGGTCACCGGGCGGCCATCGAATCGCTTACTGGGGGATGAACGGTGGACTCCGTGACATCTATACGATGCCGGCGGACGGAGGCAGCCCGGTTGCCGTGACAGACGATCCGGAGGTTGACTGGAGTCCGGTCTGGGCGCCCGACGGGAAGTATCTCTATTTTTCGAGTTCCCGGGGCGGCAGCATGAACCTGTGGCGTGTGCCCATCGACGAGCAAACGGGGAAGACGCTGGGTCCCCCGGAACCGGTGACGACAGCGGCGTCTGGTGACGACATCCATTTGACGCTGTCGGCAGACGGAAAACGAATGGCATATGTGGTTCTGAATGCTACGGCAAACGTCATGAAGGTCGCGTTGGACTCCGCCACCAAGTCTATAGCCGGCGAACCTTCGGTGGTGACCGGCGGGTCGGTTCCAACTTCAACACCGGACATATCGCCCGACGGCGAATCCATGGTTTTCATGAGGGCTGGAGCGCAAGAGGACCTCTACATCAGCGGGCCCTCCGGCGAGAATGCCCGCCAACTGACAAACGATATCTATAACGACCGGTATCCGCGTTGGTCTCCCGATGGCAACAAGGTCGGCTTCTATTCCAACCGCAGCGGCGATTACCAGCTCTGGAGCATCAACCGGGACGGTGGCGGTCTGGAGCAGATAACAAGCGAGTCATTCAACGTCGCCTACCCTACCTGGTCTCCGGACCAGTCGCGTATTGCCTACACGGACCTCCGTACGGGTTCCTTCATCATTGACGCAGGCAAACCCTGGGAGGAGCAGTCGCCCGTAAAACTGCCGCCACTGGGGAACGGAGATGAGTTCTTTGCAGTGGCGTCTTTTTCTCCGGATGGGGAGTGGATCGCCGGTCATGGTTACTCGCCAACGCGGAATCCCCGGCAGAATGGCATCTACATCTACTCCCTCGCGACTGAACAGTACGAGAAACTGAGCGACATGGGTTCCTATCCCCGTTGGCTCAGCGACAGTCGGATCCTTCTCTACCAGGCTGTTCCCAGCCTCTTCCGACTCCGGGCTGTGGACCGCGTGACCCGGCAAGTCTGGGAGGTGTTGGCCCGGGAGCGGGAGAACCTGTCAAACCCCGTGGTGTCCGCTGACGACCGAATTTTGTACTATGTCTCTACCCACGAGGTGGAGTCCGACATCTGGCTGATCACCCTGCCCGATTAGCCGGACGTGGGGAGAGATGGTTGACACGCCTGGTTATCCCGACCATCCTTGAGAGCGATCGGACAATGCGCAAGGAATCTCGACTCAGACACACAGTGTCCTCGGTCAGAAATACGGTCACTATCTCCGATGGCTGTTGCCGAACACCAGATGAACTTTTGAATCGATCAATAAAACTGAGCATGCGTCTCCCGTCTTGGCCCTTGGAACCAGCAACTTCCATCGGCCCTACGGGTTCGGGCGGAACGGCACCGTCTTTGGAGTCGCTCCCCCTCGCAATGAAGAGCATTGGCTCGTTGTCGCTCCGCCAAATCCGGCACCGTTGCGCTCCGAAATATAGCAACCGTATTTCTGACCGAGGACACTAGGAAAGATGGTCGGAAAAACCATATCCCATTACAAAGTCCTCGAACAGATCGGTGGTGGCGGCATGGGCGTCGTTTATCGCGCGGAAGACCTGTCGCTGGGGCGTCATGTGGCTCTGAAGTTCCTTCCCGAAGACATCGCCAACGACACCGAGGCGGTCGCACGGTTTAAGCGGGAAGCCCGTGCCGCGGCCGCATTGAACCACCCCAACATCTGTGCAATTTACGAAATCGCCGAGCACGAAGGTCAACCGTTCATCGTGATGGAGTTGATGAACGGGCAGTCTCTCAAGAAGCGGCTGCTCGGAGGTCCCCTGGGAACGGAAGTGTTGGGGCTGGTAATCGAGTTGGCCGAGGCGTTAGAAGCGGCTCACGCCCAGGGGATCGTACATCGGGATATCAAGCCCGGGAATATCTTCATCACCGAACGTGGGCACGCGAAAATTCTAGACTTTGGTCTGGCGAAGCTGAAGCCGCCTGGAACGACGATCGACGACCGGACGACCCGGACGGACCTGACAATTTCGGGAGCGACGCTCGGTACGGTTGCCTACATGTCGCCCGAGCAAGCTTTGGGTAAGGAACTGGATCTTCGGACAGACCTGTTCTCACTCGGCGTCGTGCTCTACGAGTCCGTTACGGGTAAACCGGCGTTCGCCGGTGCGACATATGCCGCACTCTTCGACGAAATCCTGCACAAGGTGCCGGCAGAACCCGTGAGTTCTAACGTTACCGCTGGGCTTTGGTTCGTGATTAGCAAGCTGCTGGAGAAGGAGCGCGATGCACGCTACAAGGACGCTGGAGACCTGCGGTCGGATCTTACCCGAATACGATCGGACGTCGCATCGGGGAGAGTCTGGCAGTCCGTGGGCGGAGGACGAAAAGCGGCTCTCCAGCTCAGGATCGTCGCGGAAGTCGGCGGCATTCTGGCAGTCATCGGGTTAGGTTTTTTCTTTCTCTTTCCTCGTGCCGCGGAACCTCGGTTCTCGAAACTCGGCGCAACCGTGACCCGATTGACGTCCCAGCCGGGTCCGGAGCTTTACTCCAGCCTGTCACCCGACGGCCGCTCGATTTTGTACGCAAAGGAGACGACTCCGGGCAATCTCGACATCTATCTTCAAAGAGTCGGTGGCCAGAGTGTGACCAACCTGACTGCGGATTCCCAGGAATCGGACATGCAGCCGCGATTCTCCCCGGACGGTGAATACATTGCGTTTCAATCGAATCGAGACGGGGGAGGAATTTTTGTGATGGGTGCGACCGGCGAATCAGTAAGACGCCGGAGCGACTTTGGCTTTAATCCGGTCTGGTCGCCCGATGGCGCCGAGATCCTCTTTGCCACAGAATCCGTCCAGAATCCCAGAAGCAGAATCGGCGCGAGCGAGCTCTGGAGGATTCGATTCCAAAACGGGGAGCCGAGGCAGGTCTTCGGCGGGGACGCGGTCCAACCCCACTGGTCGCCGGATGGTTCCCGCATCGCCTACTGGGCGATCAGTGGTGGACAGCGCGACATCTGGACGATGCCGGTGGACGGGGGTGAGCCGGTTCGAGTGACCGACGGGCCGGCGGTGGATTGGAATCCGGTCTGGTCTCCGGATGGCCAGTATCTCTATTTCTCGAGCGATCGTAGCGGGAGCATGAACCTGTTGCGTGTTCGCATCGACCTGGAAACAGGGCAGACGATGGACGAGCCGGAGGCCGTCACTACGGGCGTGGCTGGCGACAGCATGCACCTGACACTTTCCTCCGACGGGAAGCGAATCGCATATGGGATCGAGAACAGCCGCGCCAACATCATGCGGGTCGAGTTCGACCCTTTGAAACGCGCGACCGTGGGGGCGCCTGTGTCCGTCACTGAAGGATCGCTGTCGGTTGGAGCCGTCGAACTGTCCCCGAACGGGGAGCTACTTGCGTTCTACAGGACCGGATCGCAGGAAGATCTTTTCGTCAGTCAGGCCGACGGCACCGGCCTGCGACAATTGACGGACGATCGGTATTTCGATCGGTATCCGCGGTGGTCTCCAGACGGGAGCAGAATCAGTTTCTACTCCAACCGTGGCGGTAGCTACCAGCTCTGGATCATCAACCCGGACGGGAGCGGGCTTCGGCGATTGACCAACGACCCATCCGAGCCGATCTACACGATCTGGTCTCCGGACGGCTCCAGACTGGCATACACCGACTTTCTTACCGGGTCTTTTATCATGGAGTTGGGAACGCCCTGGGAAGAACAGTCACCTTTGGAGTTGTCTCCCCTGACAGGGGGAAGTGAGTTCTTCGCTCCGTGGTCGTGGTCGCCGGACGGGCGATGGCTGGCCGGCCACGGCACCGATCCAACCCGGACGCCGAGAGACAGTGGGATTTACGCCTATTCCTTTGAGTCCGGCGAATATGAAAGGCTGGCAGACACGGGTTCCCATCCGCGTTGGCTCGGTGACAGCCGGACCGTGGTCTTCGCCCGAGGTGGCGGGATCAGTACGCTGGATCGGATAACGAAAGAGATTCGAGAGGTGTTGCCGGGTCCGGGTCCGGCTCTGCCGATGCCATCCTCCGACGACCGGACAATCTATTATCGTCATACTCCCCCGACACAGACAGATATCTGGCTGATCACTATTCCGGAATGACTCATTCCACTGTCCCGGTAAACTTTTCCCAACAAGCTGGCGAACACCCTTTCGGTAGCCATACCTTCACCCGCATCTAATTCGGGGACGGAGGCGTAATCATCTAAACACTCATAACACGAGGGTTACTAGAGGAATGACGCCTCCGTCCCCGAATTAGATCTATTAATATCGATTTCGATAAGAATGTGTTTGACAATCAGATGCTAGATATTTAGCATGTTCTTATCGTTTTCGATAGGAGAGGTCATGCCCGAACGAAAGACGAACCTTCTCAGAGGATCCCTCGAACTGCTGACGTTGAAGGCAGTCAGTCTTGAGCCGCTGCATGGGGTAGGCATCGCGCGACGCATCCGACAGATCACAAATGAAACGGTGGACGTGAGCTACGGCTCCCTGTTTCCCGCTTTGCACCGTATGGAAGAGAAAGGGTGGGTCCTCGCCGAGTGGAAATTGTCAGAACACAACCGCAAGGCTAAGTATTACGGGCTGACAAAGACCGGCCGCAAACAACTTCAAGTGGAAGAACGTGACTGGAAGCGCGTGGTCCAGGCCGTGACCATGGCCCTCCGATCGAGTTAAGGGAGGCGAACGTGAAATTAAGCCGCATCGTCAGCCTGTTTCGCAACCTCGTTTCCAGAGAACGGGTCGCGAAACTCCTCGACGAGGAATTGCTATCGAGTCTCGACATCCTGACGCGGGACAAGATCGAAGAGGGCATGGACTCGGTTGAAGCACGGCGTCAGGCAGCCATCGAGCTTGGCGGCGTAGAGCAAATCAAGGAGCAGGTCTGGACGGCGAAGATGGGATCTTCGATTCAAGCCTTCGGGAGTGACATCCGGTACGGTCTGAGGCGGCTTGCGAAAGAGCCGACGTTTACCGCCGGTGTTGTCGTTACCGTGGCTCTGGGGATCGGTGCCACAACCGCCGTCGTGACGGTCGTGGACGCGATCCTGTTACGGCCGCTGGCCTACCGCGAACCCGATCGGCTCGTCCGGGTCTGGGAGAACGATCGTATCAATGGAACTACCCGTGAATGGGCTTCCATACCGGATTACTTCGACTTCAAGGCCGAAAGCCGATCCTTTGAGCAGATGGGCGGCTACAACAGCGCGGACCTGACTCTCACCCCGAGTGACGGCCTGCCGGCAAAGATCGTCGCCTACAGCATCACGCACACGCTTTTTCCCATGTTCGGAGTTCAACCCATCGCGGGTCGAGGCTTTCTCCAAGAAGAAGATGTTCCGGGCGGCCCCCAGGTCATGATGATTTCCGAGAACCTGTGGCGACGACGATTCGGTTCCGATCCGGGCATGGTCGGATCTACGCTGAAAGTTGACGGTTCTGATGTCGTCGTCGTCGGAATCATGCCCCGAACTCTTCGGTTTCCCGTCCCTCGAGTCGACGCGTGGATTCCGGTCCAGGGCAGCCGAAGCACTTCTAACCCCGGCCGGCACGACTTCAGAGTCTATGGACGGTTACGGGTTGGAGTGTCACTTGAAGTGGTCCAGGAGGAGTTGGCTGCCATCGCTGCCGGTCTCGAAGAACTATATCCGGCCAACAACATCGGACGTGGTGTGGACGTGGTCTGGATGCAGGAAGACATGACGGGAGGCGTTCGCCCGGCTCTGCTCGTGTTTCTGGCCGCCGTCGCAGTGGTCCTGCTGATCGCCTGCGCGAATGTCGCCAGCCTGCTGCTCGCGCAATCGGCTGCCCGGAACAAGGAAATCGCAATTCGGCGGGCGCTTGGCGCACGGACCATTCAGCTTGTCCGGCAGTTGCTGGCTGAAAGCGTCATTTTATCGCTGCTTGGTGGCGCCCTTGGAACGGCGCTGGCGTACGGCGCCCTCCGTGCGCTGGTGACGCTGGACGTCGGCAACCTGCCAAGAGCAGCAGAGATTGCCCTGGACGTCCGTGTTCTGTTGTTTACGTTGTTGCTGTCTGTGGGCACGGGTCTGTTGTTCGGTCTCGCTCCGGCATGGTCCGCGGCCCGGCGGGACGCGAACGACACGCTCAAAGAAGGAGGCCGCCCTACTGAACGAGGCGGTCGCCTGCGCGACATCTTGGTTGTTGCGGAAATCGCCCTGGCGGTTCTGCTCGTGATCAGCGCAGGCTTGTTGATTCGGAGCTTTTCGGCTCTGCTGGGAGTCGATCCAGGCTTCGACTCCGCCAACTTGACCAAGTTTGAGTTCCTCCTACCGCCAATCCGTTACCCGCTATCGTTCGCAAACTCACAGAACAGTGATCCCGTCCCGGCCTTCCAGGCGGAACTGACGGACCGCGTCCGACGACTGCCTGGAGTCGATGCCGTCGCCCTGGCCTACAGCCACCCCATGGATTCCGGCTTCACCAGCAGCTTTTTTGTCGGGGCGGTGGCGCCCCCACCCGGCCAGGGCGAGGAGGCCAGAATCCGAGCCGTGAGTGTGGATTACTTTCTTACGCTGGAAATTCCGGTGATCCGGGGGCGATCCTTCGATAACCGCGACCGACCGGAGGCTCTTCGTGTGATGGTCATAAACGAAGCCTTCCAGCGACGCTATATACCGGACGAAGATCCGATCGGAAAGTCGGTCAATGTTTTCGGGCGCCCCCACGAGGTAGTCGGGATCGTGGCTGACGTGAAGTTTCTCGGGCTCGACACCGCCGTGGCGCCGGCCCTTTATCCTCACATCGACCAGTTTTCGCTGGGCTACTTCAGCCTGCTCGTCCGAAGCGGAGTCGGTTCCGAACAGTTGATCCCTGCGGTTCAAAACCAGGTCCGGGAAATGGACCCTCAACTTGCGTTGTCCGAGATCGAGACAATGGATCAAGTCTTTCGGAATTCGGTATCGCGGCCCCGGTTCAACACGTGGCTCCTTGGCAGTTTCGCGGCTCTCGCTCTGGGGCTTGCCGCTGTGGGAGTTTATGGAATCGTCGCCTATTCGGTTGCCCGTCGCACGCACGAGATCGGAGTCCGGATGGCCCTTGGCGCTGGCCGCGCAACCGTAGTCGGCATGGTGCTGAAGCAGGGGCTGTGGCTTGGTGCTATTAGAACGGCAGTCGGCCTGGTCGGTGCGTTCGCGCTGACGCGCCTGATGTCGGGTCTGCTCTTTGGCATCGACGTGACCGACTCCGCGACGTTCCTGGTCGTATCTGTGATTCTGGTGGGTGTTGCGCTCATCGCCAGCTACGTGCCGGCCCATCGGGCCACGCGCGTCGATCCGATGAACGCACTTCGTTACGAGTGAGCAGTGGTCCCCGCCAGAGATAACGTGACAACCCTTGCGTTATGAGTGCGACGCCTCCGTCCCCGAATTAACTCTTACCACTGACGGCCATTTGGAAATTCATCCTTCCAGCGCCGCAATCGCGGCCATCGCGACTTGCTCATCCTGGGCCGAGGACACGCCGCTGACGCCTACCGCGCCGATCACCGCATCGTTGATCACGACGGGGCCACCTCCCTGGATCGGAACGATTCCGTCGACGGCCAGGAAGGGCGTGCGGCCGCCGGCAATCATGTCCTCCATGGCTTTCGTTGGACGTTTGAAGTTCGCCGCGGTCCGGGCCTTCCCGATCGAAACGTCGATGCTTCCCATCTGTGTCCCATCCATTTTTTGAAACATGATGAGGTGGGCGCCGATATCGACGATCGTGATGGCGACGTTCCAGTTGTTTGCGGACGCTTCCGCCTCGCCAGCGGCAATCATTGTCTGGGCGGCCTTGAACGTAATGAATTGCGTGGTTCCGATCATGGTGCCTCCGTCTGGTTATGGTGTCCGTTTCGTGGCCGGATTTGGCTGAGAATCGAGACTGCCTATCTTGCACTGTTCGCCAGGCGAATGGCAAAAATGTTGTAGCGCTCAGGCCGACTTCCGACTGCGCGTCCCCATGCCTGCGCTGTCATTGACCCCAATCCGTTCCTTCGATAACATCTACGCAGAAGTCCTATGCTCAGGATGTCTCTGGGAACACGCAGGAAGCGTTATGGTTCTACATGATCACCCGATGACTCGACTGATCCGGTCGGCATTCACGTCACGTCCCTTCGTCAATCACCGGCGGGGCGGATATCTCCAGCTCTGTACGGTCGTGCGTACTTTATCTACCAGAAAAGTCAGTTCGCCGCATCCCGTGGAAGGCGAGACGTTGTGACCAGGCGGACAGAGAAGTTCAAGCTATTCGTGCGGAACGTCGTTACCGGCGGGATGTTTGACAGGTATGACATCGAGACGACCCGCAGGATCATCATGCTGAACGTCCTGATCATTGCCGGTGTGCTGTTCCTGGTCGCCTATTCCATAGAATATGTTTACATTGCCGCCTACCGGATGGCCGTCCTGGACATGGGTGCGGCGACGATTCTCATTCTGACCGCGATCCATGTTCGAAGGACGCAGACTTACATCTTTGCCAGCAACGCTGCGATTGTGACCCTGGGGATACTGTTTCTTTATCTGACGATTGTCGGTGGATTCAACAACACCGGCTATCTCTGGGCTTTCCTCTTTCCGCTGCTTTCGGTCATCCATTTTGGGTTGAAACAAGGGACCGTTGCGATATCTCTGTTTCTCGGCGTCCTCATCTTTTTCTTCGCTTCGGACTATCCGGTGGCTGCAAGCAACTATTCCATGGATTTCAAGACCCGGTTTATCAGTTCTCTCGTCGCCATGAGCATTTTCGCGTACGTCCACGAATATATTCGGATTGCGTTTCTAAAGGAAATCGTGAGGCAGAATGAGGAACTCAGCAGAACCCAGAGACTCGAGTCCCTGGGCTTTCTTGCCGGCGGCATCGCTCACGATTTCAACAACATTCTTACGGGCGTGATCGGTAATCTCGGCCTGCTCGAGATCTCCATGAATGAGAACAGTCCGAATCTTAAACTAGTGACGGCCGCCAAGAAATCCGCGGAGAAATCAAAGGACCTGACCCAGCAACTGATGACTTTTTCGAGAGGCGGCGCCCCGACCAAGGAAACAACGTCGATCGAAGCGCTGTTGAGAGAGACGACCGAGTTGTCCCTGCGAGGATCGAAGATTCGGCCGGACTACGACTTCGAGGAAGGACTCTTGCCGGCGGACATTGATAAAGGTCAGATGGCCCAGGTTGTACAGAATCTGGTGATCAATGCCGATCATGCCATGCCCGATGGCGGCGTCCTGAAGGTGTCTGCGGCGAATGCCGAAGTGTCCCTCGACGACGATTCGATGAACGCGGGCCTCTACGTCAAGGTTTCAGTGGAGGACAATGGCGTCGGCATACCCGAGGATGTGGTTCAAAATGTTTTTGACGTCTACTTCACAACGAAAGAGTCCGGACAGGGATTGGGGTTGGCGATCGCCTATTCGATCGTATCAAAGCACGACGGATATTTGAGCGTTAGCTCCAGGATAGGTGTTGGCACAAAATTTGACATCTACCTTCCTGCATCGGCGAAAAGATCCGTTTCGGCCGAACTCCCGAAAAAGGTACTGGAGAGAGGAACGGGAAAGATTTTGCTCATGGATGACGACGAAATCATTCAGAGCACCGTCGGTCGCATGCTGGAGAGTCTCGGATATGAAGTGCGCGGTGTCTTTGACGGTGTCGAAGCCATCACTGCCTACAATGTCTCACTCGAGGCCGGCGCGCCCTACGATGTCGTCATCATGGACTTGACCGTGCCGGGAAGTATGGGCGGCAAAGAAGCCGTTTCCCGGCTGCGAAAACTTCATGCCGAGGCGCGCGTTATCGTTTCAAGCGGCTATTCCAACGACCCCGTCATGGCCCACTACAAAGACTACGGATTCGACGCCAAAGTAGAGAAGCCGGTCGACCTCGGAGAACTTTCCGCGATCCTCCGCACCCTCATGCCTTCTAATTCGGGGACGGAGGCGTAATACCTCCAGCAACCCTTTCGTTATGAGTGCTTTGTATAATTACGCCTCCGTCCCCGAATTATCAGGGTTCCAGGGAGGCGGTGTACGCGCCGATCGACACCAGGTCTTCCAGGGTCAGGTCGGCCACGACCTCCTTCATCAGTTCGGACCACAATCCTTTTCTCGCGCCCGTTTGGAAGTCGTACAACTGGCGGACGCTGTAACTGGGCGACCGACCGGCGAGTCCTGGCACGGGACCGAGACCCTTCAGGTCCGGGCCGTGGCAAGTACCGCACTGGATCGTCTTGCCGCCGCCGGTTGTGGCCAACACCTTGCCTCTCTGAATGCTGCCGGGCGGCACGTAGGCGACGAATCCGGAAGCCTCGTCACGAAGCCCGGTTCTTTCCAGGTCTTCCGGCAATTCGACGATGCGTTGGCCGATAGCCTCCATGGCACCGTCCTCCGACGGCACGAACATGGCCCCGGAGACATATGGTTTCGGCACCGTGTCGGATTCGACCACCCGGATCCATGGTTTGAATGCAAAGCTGGAAAAGTATTCGGCGGCCGCCCGCACCTCCGCGTCGCTTGCGCTTTCTCCAATGGCGAGCATCGCCCTCGGCGGTCCCATTCTCGGCTCCGCACTGTTCCGAAGTCCGTTCTTGTAATCGGCCATCTGCTGGATGATATAGGCGGCGGGAAGTCCAGCCAGACCGGCGTTCTCGGGCCGACCCTGCCCGTTGGTCAGATGGCAATATCCGCACGCACGCACTTCGGGTGCTCGGCCATGGGCGACGATCTCAGGCATCGGCGGATGGCCATCCGGGTGCCAGTCGGGCGGGTTGAACAGGTCCCTGGTTTCGCTCAACGTGAGTGCCACACTGCTTCCGGGGACGCGTCGCGGAACGCCATCGTCCGGCTCACGAGGAGGGCGCGGGACGTCCGGCGATCTGACGGGATATGCCCAGGGTGGCGGGGAGATTCCCGCTGCCGGCGTGGGATTGGACTGTTCGGTCGCCGCGAGGACTCCGAGGGAAACAGCGGAAACGACAGCAAACGTCAGGACGCGCTGGAGATTCGTCATTTGGTTAGCTCCTTATTATTACTCGTCTCGAAGTGCCACTACAGGGTCGACCTGTGTCGCACGCAGCGCCGGGACGATCGACGCCATGACCCCGACCGTGAGGACGACGAACAGCGACGCGAAGTAGGTTCCCGGATCGGTCACCTGCATTTCAAAAAGCAGGCTCTGCATGAACCGAACCAGGGCAAAAGCACCGACAAGCCCGATGGCGGCCCCGACGGCCACCACCCGGAGGGCCTCGCCGATGATCATTCGGAGAGTTTGCTTGCGACCCGCCCCCAGAGCCATCCGGACGCCGATCTCCATCGTGCGTCGCGCCACCGCATAAGAAACGACTGCGTAGATCCCGACAGCAGCCAGCAGGACCGCGCAGAACGCCAGACCGATCAGCAAGGCCATGTTGAAGCGTGGCTGAGCAATCGACGTCGACAACATCCGTTCGATACTCGAGGACTCGGTTATGGGTTGTTGCGGGTCGATCTCCAGAATTTCCGCCCGCACCGCGGCAACCATCCGGGTCGGATCGCTGAACGTGTGCGTCACGATGTGCATTTCCGCCTGCGGGAACACGGCGAAGGGGACAAACAACTCGGGCCCGGCCTCCGCCTGAAGCCCGTCGTGAAGAACGTCTCCGACGATGCCGACGATCTCCAGATCTCCCATCATCGGGACCGCCAGGATCTGCCCTATCGGCTCCACTTCGCGAAAGTACAGCCGGGCCATTGTTTCGTTGATGACCGTTCCACGCCGGCCATCTTCCAGGCCGTCGAACTCGTCGAGGATCCGTCCCTTGATGAGGGGAATCCCCATCGACTTGAAATAACCGGGCATGACAATCCGAGTCCCGGCCCGGGGTCTTTCACCCGGAGATGCGATCTCCTGGCCCGGCGGCGTGAACGGCAGGTTGAAGTCGGTTCCGACAGCGCTCATCGGCAAGGCCGAAACGGCTCCTGCACTACGGACATCGGGCAACGCGCTCACACGTTCGACCAGGTCGGTAAAGAACTGCTTCTGCGGCTCCCGGCCGGGATAACGCGACCGGGGGAGCGAGACGACAGTCGATACGACATTGCTCTTCCGGAATCCGGGATCGATATCGATCAGATGGAGCAGGCTGCCGACCATCAGGCCCGCACCGACCAGAAGGATCACCGCCAGTGCGACTTCGGCCGCCACCATGACATCGCTCAGTTTCCGGACTCCCCGTCCAACGGAAGCACCTCGGACAGAGCCCTGCAGGACTTCCGCCAGATTCGGCCGCATCGTTCGCAGCGCCGGAACGAAGCCGAAGATCATTCCAGCCACGACCGAAATCAAACCGGTGAACACCAGGACGGTGAGATCCATCTCGATTTCGTTTGTCCGTGGCACGCTGGCTGGAATCAGTTGACGCAAACCTGCCACGCCCCAGTAGGCAACAGCGAGGCCCGTCACCGCACCTCCCGCTGCCAGGAGGATGCCCTCGGCCATCGACAGGCGGAGGAGCGTGAACGAACCTGCCCCGAATGCCGACCGGATGGCATATTCCCGAGTGGATTCCGCGGAACGGGCAAGCACCAGGTTGGCGACATTCACACAACCGATCAGCAGCACCAGCGTCACCGCTCCGAACAGCATCCAGAGAGTTGTACGGATGTCTCCCACCAACTGCTCGTGCGTCGGCACCAGACTGGCGCCCCAGCCGGTATGAGAGTCGGGATTCTCCCGGGCGATATCGCCGCTGATCGTATTGAGTTCCTGTCTTGCCTGCTCCACAGTGGACCCTTCGTCAAGCAGGCCGACCACGTTAAACATCCTGTGGACCCGGGGGCGCTGGCCATCTGTCAACATCTGCAGCGGCAGCCATGCTTCGGCGTCCGAATCGGATGGAGGGAACTCGAATTCCGCCGGCATGACACCCACCACGGTGTAGGGCCGACCGTCCAGCCGTATGGACGTGTCGATGATGTTCGGATCCCTTCCGAACCGGTTGGCCCAGGAGGCATAGCTGATCATGACGACCGGAGAGCTGCCGACGGTTGCTTCCTCGTCTACAAAAGCACGTCCGATTATCGGGCCCACGCCCACCGTACGGAACAGCCAGGGAGAGACTTCAAGGCTCACGATCCGTTCGGGCTCGTTGTCGGTGTTGTTCAACGTGTGCCCAAGGTAGCGAAACGCGGCCATCTCGGAGAACGAGCGCGAACGTTCCCGCCAGTCCAGGTATGTCGGAGCCGAGACGGCGACCTGTTCCAGACCCTGCGGCCGGTTGTTCTCAAATATCGAGACAAGTCTGTCCGGTTCCGAATACGCCAGGGCTGGATCAACACCGTATTGAGCAGGGTGAAGATCGCGGTGTTGCAACCGACGACAACGGCAAGAGTTGCCACGATCACGATCGTGTAGCCGGGCCGTCTCACAAGCGACCGAAACGCCGCTCTGAAATCACCTAACATCCGTCATTCTCCTTTTCCGAACAAGGCCATTTGATAGGGTAATTTGAGCTTGCGAAGTATACGATATTGCTCGTCAAATCCGCAACGGACCCTCTATCCCGGCAATCACAAGACAGACGGAGGGTCTCCTGAGAGAAGTCCTACCGCAAGCGGATGCCTCCGGGAACCCACGGATCGCTCCGGTCGCCTCGAATGCGCGACACCCATTAGTTCTGGCAATTAACCCTGAAATCAACCAGAATTCGAACAACTCTGGAAGGTAGACGAATGAAAGGTCTGGCCGTACTGAGAATCGCTTTCTGGGCTCTGGGGCGCAACAAGATGCGGTCGGCGCTCACGATGCTGGGCATCATCATCGGTGTATCCGCCGTGATCGGGATGGTTGCAATCGGGGAGGGCGCTCAGGGAATGGTGCAGGACCAGATGGAAAGCATGGGCACCAACATCATGTATGTGTGGCCGGGCGGGATCCGGGGACACGGAGGCGCTCGGATGGGGGCCCACGAGGGGGGCCGACTGACCGCTGAGGATGTCGGGGCCATCGTGGCTGAAGTTCCGGTTGTGGCCGGCGCCACACCGATTGTACGCGCTGGGGGACAGTTGGTCTTCGGCAATAAGAACTGGTCCGCGCAGGTTCAGGGCACCAACGAGCAGTTCCCGGAAATCCGGGAGTGGCCTGTTGCCGACGGTGAGTTCTTTACCGAAGCGGACGTTCGCACAGCCGCTCGCGTGATGGTGATCGGAGCCACCGTCAATGAGAACCTGTTTGATGGCGTCAGCCCCATCGGTCAGACGGTTCGTGTCAGGAATCTTCCGTTCCGGGTTGTCGGTGTGCTGTCGGCTCGAGGCCAGTCCGGCATGGGGCAGGATCAGGACGATATCGTCATCATGCCCTACACCTCCGCGCAGAGAAAACTCCTCGGCCAGTCCGTGCCTCGCATCAACCAGATTATGTTGAGGGCCGTTACCCCGAATGCGACGCCGGTAGCCGAGAAAATGATCGCGGATCTGCTCCGACAACGGCACGAAATCGGTCCCGACATGGAAGACAGCTTCAGTATTCGGAACATGTCCGATGTCGCTGAAGCAGCCCAGGAGACGGGTTTGATCATGACGCTGCTCCTGGGAAGCATCGCTGCGGTTTCTCTGCTCGTCGGTGGGATCGGCATCATGAACATCATGCTGGTGTCGGTTACCGAGCGAACCCGTGAAATTGGGATTCGAATGGCGGTGGGTTCGCGTCCGGGCTACATCCGCTTTCAGTTTCTTTCCGAAGCGGTGATCCTGAGTATGGCTGGCGGTCTGTTCGGTGTGATCGTGGGCGGAGCGATGGCTTACTTCGTGGGTGAGTTTTTCCAATGGCCCACGCTCGTGTCTCCGGCGTCAATTGTGATTTCGTTTGGATTTGCCGCCATCGTCGGCGTTTTCTTTGGTTACTACCCGGCACACAAGGCCGCGGCGCTGGATCCCATCGACGCCCTTCGCTACGAATAGAAATCGCGTCCGGACTCTGAACCAGTATTCTATTTGTACCTAATTCAGCAGGAAGGCTCTCCGTTGTTCGGCGAAGTTCCGGAAAGCTTCGGCGCCTGCCTGGAAATCTTCCAGGCTTTCAAGCTTGCGCGTGTCCACTTGGACGTCCTCTTCGATGAGGCCCTGGTAGCGTTCTACGATCGGTCCAAGCCGCTCCCAGTCGAGCCAGTTGGTGGCGATGTCGCGCACGTAACCGAGATACTTTTCCTGCAATGCCGGAATGGTCAACAGCTTCGAACGCAGTGGCTGTCCGGCGTTGTCGAGGGCTATGAGGGGGTCGAGGTCGATGGTCGCCCGTGGGCCACCTCGTCCGCGTCCACCACGTCCACCTCGACCGCCGCGTCCACCCACGGCGCCGCGGCCTCTTCCGCCCCCACCACGACCACCGACACCCGGCACACGGAATGTTTCGTTACCGTCGTGCGGGATGATGTGGAACCGACCGTCCGGATCCTGGTAGATGTTGTAATCGCTTGCCCGGGTCCAGTACCCGTCGCCGTTCAAGAGCACGATGTCGGTCGCTAGAAACCTCAGGACTTCGTCGACGTCGAGTATGAGTTCGAGGGCGGCTTCGAGACGGTCCGGAGGCGTCTGGTTGAGCACGCGAGTCAACTCGATCAGGTCGTTCCACGAATCCTGGTCGTCCTTCGTCTTGATGTCGTACACGGCCTTGTAGCGGGCGATGTCCTCGCCGAAATACTCCAGACCGCGGCCACCACGGGGGTTGCCCTTCACTTTCCAGCGAGCGCCACCCCTTGTACTGTAGGCATCGCGCACGAAATCGCTGTTGAACTGTTCGACGCTGACGTACACCCCCCAACTCTCGCCGTTGATGACCACCCGCACGAAGTTTGCCCTGGGTGCCGGCAGGTAATCGCGAGATACCTCGTAGAAGAGCACGGAACGCAGAAACGTCGGATCCGTGTGAGCGTTGAGCAGGTTCAGCGTACGATGGCCGCCGAGCCGTTGATCGTCGTCGAGAGCGTCGATCGACACGTTCAGCGAACGTTTGAATCCGGGCCACACCGTAAAGTACGACGACGCGCCGCGGTAAGACACGCCGACATCTTCATAGGTCTTGCCGTCGACCCTCAGCGTGGCCGGCACCTCGACGTCCGAGTACCGGAATGCGCCCAGTTCATCCTCCCAATCCTCGCTTTCGAACTCGAAGAACAAAGTGCGCAGGACGGACATTTCATAGAGTGGCTCGTCGCCGTAGAGAGCCACATCGGCTGGCGTCAGGCGTCTGCCGGGCTCGGGTGGAGTTGGGGCGTCTCCCCCCGGGCCGCGCCGGGCCGGTTGTGTCGCCATGAAACGGCGTGCTGGTGCGCGCTCTTCGGCGTCGAGCATCCCGTCCTCGTTCGAGTCGAACCGATCGAGGATCTCCAACTCCACCAGGCCGGCAGTCGGATTGGCGGCACCCCCCCGTCCGCGTCCGCCCCTCTGCAGGGCGCCGGCGCTATACGTATGGGCGAGAAGTATCACTGCCAGACTGGCGGCGAATGCCGCGACCCATCGAGTCGATGCTTTCATTGGACTTGTCTCCTCAATTACTCTTTTGTTTGCGGCGCTGTATCTGGGCGCTCAGGACGCCATCCAACTGACTGAGTGCTGTGATCAGAGCTTCGGTATCTTTGTCCGACAGCAACCCCACATCATAGGCGACGTCGATTGCCGAGCCTTCCGCCTGGGTCCCCATCGACTTGAGACGCCGCTCGGCGAGATACCGGTCGCACAGGGGCCCCAGAGTGCCGTTCACGTCATGCCCCGGCCCGAGGGTGACCTTGAGCGTACCCCCCAGCGGGCTGTCGCCGGCCTCAACCGCAGCAGGAATCCCATTTGGGCTCCGCATCAAATACGCGGCAAACGACACGACGAAGATTCCGATCCCGGCTACCCAGGGATCGCCCGCGCCTGCCGCCATGCCGACGACTACCGCAAAGATAACGTAGGCCGTGTCCTGAGTATCTCGCACCACCGTGCGGAAACGCACGATCGACAGGGCACCGACAAGGCTGAACGCTCGCGCCACGTTGTCGCCGATGACCTGTGTCACCATCGCGATCAGAATCGCCAGAAGCACCAGCGTCGTGGTGAACGAACCGACGACGGCTTCTTCCGACCGGGTTCGCCGGTACACGAACACGACCACAAAGCCGAGGATCATCGCCGCCACCAGCCGGACGCCGACATTGACCGGAGAAAGTGCCAGTCCCCCCTCGAATGGTGCAAGCAGAAACTCAGGCATCGGCTGAACCCCGGTTATCGGATCCCGGTTCTTTGCCCGGGGAGTTTTCAAGCCGGTACAACGCATTGATCCCGAGGCGGAACTTCGACACCGACACCGGTTCCAGTTTGTGATCGTCGATGAGTTGGGCGAACAGGGCCGGCATGGTGACCGGAAACTTGAGCTCGACCAGCACCTTGGGATCCCCGATCAGACTTCCCGACCCTTTGACGAAGCCGAGTTCCCGGGTCGGCCAGATCCGGATGTCGCGATCGGCCGTCAGACGGATAGTTCCGTCCTCCGTCGTGGCGACACGTGCCGTCCGTCGATATGCAACCTGACAGACCGGCTCAAGGCCCCGCAGGTTCAGGCGCCGGTGAAACCAATTGCCGGGCCACCCGGAAACCTTCTGGTTTCCGTTGAGCTGTCCAATTTCGTCGACGCGTATCTGCGTCCTCCGCTTGTTCACCTTGTTCGCTTTCCTCAACTTCCGCTCCAGAAACAAGCCCTCTTCGTTGCCGTATCGACGTGCGCGGTACTTGGCACGGCCGTAGGAGCCCCGGCGATGGAAGGTGTGGAAGGTCTCCGTATCGAAGTAAAGATTCGTGATGAGGTATTCGTCACCCCGCTCGCCCGAACCGTGGGGATCGCGCTCCAGGTGTTTGCGCGCCCATTCGACGATGGTGTCGGCGACGGGCGCGTCCAGAACGAACTTGATTTCGAAACCGCTACTGCGGATCTCCGTCAATGCCGCGACGTTACTCATCACGAGGCCGC
This sequence comes from Terriglobia bacterium, assembly GCA_965262425.1. Classification (GTDB taxonomy): domain Bacteria; phylum Acidobacteriota; class Terriglobia; order 20CM-2-55-15; family 20CM-2-55-15; genus CAZOZZ01. The sequence continues at coordinate 78,194 of OZ253536.1, forward strand.
TCGAACACAAGACAGCAATAGGAAGGGGTCACCTGCCCAGAAAAGCATGTCCGTGGCCCTGAGTTCAGGAGTTGTCTGTTCCATGTCTGTTAAAAAATTCGGGTCTTCCGCAGAATTTGTGGGTAAAACCGTCTTCCATCGCCGCTTGAGGAGACCACGGTGCTCGCCAAGCCTCAAGGCTTCCCTCGCAAGCTCGGCGGCTGCGCCGGCCTTGACCCTCGGCTGCGCTCCGCGGTGTCGGCTGGTGTGGGCGATGGGGAACGGGGCCTCCGGCGGGGGCTCCGGGCACCGGGTGTAGGCGTCCGACCGAAGTGGGTACTGGAATATTCGCCGTCGAACAAAAGAATAAGGTACTTTGTTTCAATTACTTATGTGCGCACAGGCCTTTGGACTGCCCACAAATTCTGCGGAGGAGGCAAAAATTCTAACTTCTGTATGGAGTACGTCTGGCGGGGGTGCGAAGTTACCGAACCGCCGGGCGTTATGGATCTTCGATCGTGTGCTGCCTCTTTGTGTGCCGCGGCCCTCGGGCGCGAGCGAACTCAGAATAGAATTCCATTTCTATTCTGCAACCCGCCGATGCGCGCCATATGCCGGATCGCGACCGGCTTTGATATAGTCGAGGCATATGTGCGGAGCATATACCGTAGCGAAACACATGAAGGAAATGGGCGGCTTCAAACGCCTGGTGGGGTGGTCCGAAGTCCGTTTGCCGATCTACAAGGCCCGTCCCAGCGAACATCTTCCAGTTGTCCTGGATCGAGAACCGAGTCGGGTCCTGGCGGTGAAGTGGGGGTTCAAACCGAATTGGGTGACGGCCGGGAGCCGCTTGTTGATCAATGCCCGGGCCGAGACCGTGAATCAGAAACCGGCGTTCAGAGAGGCTTTCCGAGAGCGCCGCTGCCTGATCCTTGCGGACGGCTTCTATGAGTGGCGGGCGTCGCCGTCCGGGAAGTTGCCGTTTCGCATCACGCTTCTCGACGGTCAGGCTTTCGCGTTCGCCGGCGTCTGGCAAGAGGTCGATGGCGAGCCGGCCTACACGATCATCACGACCCGTCCGAACGACGTGGTCCGCCCGATTCACGACAGAATGCCGGTGATCTTGAGTCCCGACGAGCATGAGTTGTGGCTCGACCCCGGCCTGTCCGTGGAGGAAGGCCTGAAGCTGCTGGACCCACACCCCTCGGCCGGAATGTCCGCATACCGGGTGTCCCAGGCGGTCAATCGACCCATCACCCTCGGTCCCGAGTTGATCGAGCCTCTCAAGGTCATCGAGGCTCCGACCCTGTTCGATTAGAACATCGTGGGGCCCGCCTCGGCGAGAAGTCCCTCACGGAACTGGCAGGTCCCGGGCTATAATGGGTGTTTGGCCCATCCGCCTCGGAGTTAACTATATATGCAGCTTTCGCTAAATAACGTGTCGATGCGCTACGGCGCCCTGATTCTATTCGAAGACGTCAGTGTCACCTTCATCTCCGGACGGCGCTATGCGATCACCGGTCCGAACGGCGCAGGCAAGTCCACGCTGATGAAGATCCTGACTGGCGACATCGATTCCACGAAGGGTTCGGTGGCTCGTCCGAAGAAAATGGGAGTCCTCAGTCAGGATCAGTTCGCCTTCGACGCGCATGGCGTTTTGGATACGGTGATCATGGGGAATGCCGCATTGTGGGCCGCTCTCGAGGAGCGCGAAAAACTCTACGCCAAAGATGCGGATGCCCTGACCGATGAAGACGGCATGCGGATTGGTGAACTCGAAGGTATCGTCGGAGATGAAGGCGGCTATACCGCGGAAGTCGATGCCGCGAAGTTGCTGGAAGGCCTGGATGTGCCCGAGGAGCTTCACGAGCGGAAGATGAACGAGCTGCAGGGTGGCCAGAAAGTACGGGTTCTGCTGGCCCAGGCGCTGTTCGGCAGTCCGGAAGTGCTTCTGCTCGACGAGCCTACGAACAACCTCGACCTCGATTCGGTCCACTGGCTTCAGAACTACCTTCGTTACTATGACGGGTGTCTCATCGTCATTTCGCACGACCGGCATTTTCTGAACGAGATCTGCACGCACATCGCGGACATCGACTATCGGACCGTGATCACCTATACCGGCGGCTACGACGACATGGTGCTGGCTAAAACGCAGGTGCGCGCTCGCATTGAAGCGGGCAACGAGAATCGGGAAAAGAAGATCGCGCAGTTGCAGCAGTTCATTTCGAAGTTCGCGGCAGGTACACGGGCCTCTCAGGTGTCGTCCCGGAAAAAGGAAGTGGAGCGGCTTCGGACCACCGAGTTGGCGAAATCCAACATCCAACGTCCGTTCATTCGATTCAACGTCGCGAAACCCTCAGGAAGGCACCCGCTTGAAATCGATCGGCTCACCAAATCGTATGATGGCGCCGCGGGACAGCTTCAGGTGTTCAACGATTTCATTGCCAACGTGCACCGGGGAGAGAAGATCGCCCTGATTGGAAGAAACGGCGTCGGCAAGACCACGCTCCTGAAATCATTGATCGCGAACGCCACAGGGTTTATCGATGACCCCTACCGGACGTTCTCGATTGATTCCGGCGATGTGGCGTGGGGACATGAAGTCACCGTCGGGTACTTCGCGCAAGACCACCGCGAGACCATCCCTGACGGCGTCACCGTCATCGAATGGCTGCACAGCTTCGAACCGGGCGCGGCCCAGGAGGAGTTGCGTGGACTGCTCGGCCAGATGTTGTTCAGCGGCGACGATGCGCTTAAACAAACCGAGGCCCTCTCAGGCGGAGAAGCGGCGCGAATCATCTTCTGCCGTCTGATGCTGCAAAAACCGAACTTCCTCATTCTGGACGAGCCGACTAACCACCTGGATCTGGAGTCCATCAACGCCCTGAACATCGCGCTGCAGAGCTATACCGGAACCCTGCTGCTGGTGACTCACGATCATGATGTGATCGACGAAGTAGCGACTCGAATCTGGAACTTCGAACACGGCCGGCTCGAAGACTTCAAGGGAACCTACGAGCAGTTCCTCGCTCAATCCCTGCAACCGGTGTAGGTCCTTCCGGCGCGAAAATCTAAAATCGGAACAGTCGGTTGATTTTGACGACAAACGACCGCGTCTCGAGGTCCGGGAATCCGAGCCCCTCCGTATCCCGCGTGTCGTTGTAGACGATGAAGAGCTCGCTGCCAGGTCGATACTCCCAGCGAAACCGCACGTTCGCGGCGACCGAGTGGCGGCTGGAGTTGTACTGCACAAGCCCGCTGACGAACATCTTGGGCGTCAGCGTGTACGTCAGCCGCGAACTGAGCAGGTTCGTCGTGAACGATCCAACTGGCAGAGTCACCCGGTTCATCGACACGCTCGGCTCGATGGCCAGCCGAGGGCTGATCTCCACGCGGCCTCGACTGTAGGCGACCGTGGTCTTGTCACCTCCGAAAAACGAACCCTGCTGAAAGGACAGAATTCCCGACGACCTGCGTTGCTGGCCCATGGTGAAGCGGACGCCGAGCGTGCCGAAGCTGTAGCCGCCCACGGGAATCGTCACCCCGGGTGCAATCGGGAAGGGCTGTTTGAGAAACTCGTAGGTGTCGGTATAGCTCACGTTCAAGATATCGCTGTTCTCGAACTCGATTCCGGCTTCGCCCCGGCTTTCGCGCGTTTCGAGCCGGCCGGGGCCGTCTTCGATGTAGGTGAGGGATCCAATCCACGAGAACTTGCGTATGCTCGCTATCGAGGCGGGCCGCGGACTGAAACGAAATTGGGCGAAGCTCTTCCGCAGGTCATCGCGGCGGAGGAACCCCATCTCTGGATTGAAGTTTTCGCCGACCCTCAACCGTTCGAGTTCCACCCCGTAGCGGTCGCCGTTGTAGTTGAGGTCCATCCGGTAACTCGTGTCGTCGGTTGACCGGTCCTCGGTCCGTGTCCGGGCCCAATACGTGTTGATGGCGAAATTGTTGAAAAACGCAAACGTACCGTCGATTCCGTAGGTCTCGTTCGAGCCAGCCCCATTCAACGCGACGGACCGTCGTGTGAAGATCCCCCCAATCGAGCTCCGGCGCAGAACGTCACGTTTGATGCGGAGGACCGAGAAATTTGTCGACGGGGTGTTCGATCCCTCGTCCTCATCCGTCCTGATGTTGAGCGCGCCCACGCTGAATGCGCCCACACGGCCCGTGAGCCGTCCCCCCGCCTGGATGCCGATTTCCCGTCCGCTGTCGAGGCCGATACGGCGGCTGAAGAACAGGATGGGAGTGTCGCCACCAAACCTTCCGGTCACGCCGCCAAACTGAAACAAACCCTGGTTTTCCAGAAAGAACTCGCGCTTTTCCGGAAAGAAGAGGCTGAAGCGTGTGAGGTTGACCTGTTCCTCGTCGGCTTCAACCTGCGCGAAGTCCGTGTTGTAGGTGAAGTCGGCGGTGAGGTTCTGCGTCACACCGTATTTCACATCGAGTCCAGCGTCGCCCCCGACGTCATTGCGGATAGCGGGAGAGGCGGTGGTATCCGTTGTCAGATCGGATATCGCATATGGTTTGAGCTCGAGGCTGCGGGCCCCGGGTGGAGCCTCGATGCCGACGAGTGTGGCGGCTGCGGACACCTGAAAGATGCCTCGTATGCCTAATGCGTTCGGGACGCGGGTCACGTACGAGATCTCGTTCTTCCACCGGTTGATGCGGCGGGCGTTCAAACCCCAGACCTGTTCCCGTCCCGGCCGGTAGCGGAGCGATTTGAACGGGACAGCGGCCTCGAGCGTCCACCCACCGTCGAACCGTCCGGTCGCATAGTCCCAGATCGGGTTCCAGTCGGAGTTGTACTGGCGTTCATCGGTAACCTGCCCATCCAGGCGTCCGCCGATCGCGTTGATATGGAACAAGACACCGTTCCGACGGTCGTAGTACGTGTCGAGAATGAACGCGACGGCTTCGTTCTGGAGGATGTTCTGGGTACTGTCACGCCTCATCTCGTTGACGATCATCCGGTCCGGCTGGCTTTCCCACACCCGGAAACTGACATACACATTGGTCTGATCGAACGCCACCCAGAGCTCCGTCTTTTGTGTCGCGGGCGCTCCGTCGTTCGGTTCGACCTGGATGAAGTCCGAGACCGGCGTCACGGATCCATACAGGGATTCGTCGAGTTGCCCGTCGATGCCGATGGGGGTGGCGACCCGGGTCGCCCGAATCGTCGCCTTGCCTTCGACATCCCGCGCGATCGACGTAGGGGGGGCCGGCGGAGGCGGACCGTCGATTTGTTGCGCGTCGGCGCGTGGGCAAGACAGGAAGATAACGAGGAGCCCGACGCCGGCTGTGATTCGATTCAAACTTATAACCTGTTTTTTTTGATTGATTTAGGATTAATTAGCAGACCTTGAACTCTACAGGGAGCCGGAGTGGGTGTCAACTGCCTGCTTCCAAGCCTGTTTGTTCGAGGATGTAGGCATGCTTATCCAGGACCGAGGCCTCAGACTTCAGAACATGCGGTTGACCCGGGGCCGAAATGTAACCCTATTTACAACAGATAACTATGGCGATAACCCACGCGATGTTGCAGCATGTTGTTCAAAGCCAGACATCGGCTGAATATGACGCCGGATGATCCTGCCGGGTTCGTTCGGAGGATCAAGTCCGACCCACAGTATCGGACGTAGGGTGTCGGTCCGACACCCACAACAAATGAAGAGACGATTGGAGAAATGATGGTCTGTAACCCCAGGAAATCGGGAAGGATGACAATGGTCCGGTTTACCGGAGCTTTACTCAAAAAGGGTCCGGTGGCTCTCGTGCTTTTGATAACTTTGGCGGCTGGTTCGGCGTTCGCCCAAAACTTCATAATCACCGGCGAGAACGAACTTGATCTGTTGGGCCATGCTGTGGCCGCCGCCGACTTCGATGGTGATGGGATCGGAGACTTACTGATCGGCGCTTACGGTAATGACGGCGACGCGCCGAATTCACGCGCCTACCTCTTTTACGGCCGGCGTATCGCTCCTGGAGAACCGCACCTGTCGGTGGCTGATGCCGATGCCATCTTCATCGGCCCGGAGGCTTCGGCGTTCGGATATTCCGTCGCATCTGCAGGCGACATGAACAGCGATGGATTCGACGAGGTTCTGATCGGTACGTTCGCCAACGCGCCTCCCTACCGGGCTTATCTTTTCTATGGTGGGATTGGGAATGAGCGACTCTCCGGGCGGATCCAGGCGGAGGCGGCGGACGTAATTGTGACGGGAAACGACTTCGCTGGATTTGGTCGAGCTGTGTCTTCCGCCGGCTCTGTCAACGGCGATGATCTCGACGATATCGTTATCGGATCGAACGGCGAAGGCGTGCTTGTCTTCTTCGGCGGTAAGGACGACGACCTGCTCCGGGGCAACCTGCAATCCGGCGATGCCGATGTGAAACTTGTCGGGCCGGGGTTGTTCGGTACAACGGTGGCGCCGGCGGGCGATGTCGACGGCGACGGTTCCGACGACGTCCTGGTGGGCAGTCCGGGAGCCGGGCCGAATGCGGAAGGACAGGCGTTTATCTTTCGAGGCGGTCCTCAGTTTCGAGGTAACATCGCCGCCGCGGCCGCAGACTACGTCTTCACCGGCGAGGGTCCGATAGACATGTTCGGACATGCGGTGGCATCACCCGGGGATGTCGACAACAACGGCATTTCGGACATTCTCATTGGCGCCGCTCACAACCCTGCAGTCTTCCGCGCAGCGGGCGACCGGTCCGGGCACGCCTATCTTTTCTACGGCCCTCCCAAGCTGGAAAATGCTGCCGGCGACGCTGACGCGATCTTTGTCGGCTCCGACGACAACGATTTCTTTGGCAACTCGGTCGCCGGGGCTGGCGACGTCGACGGTGACGGCATTGATGATTTGATAATTGGCGCTCGAAATGTTCCTCCGGCTGGTGCCGCATATGTCTATCACGGCGGGGCCGGCGGTAATCGCCCCGACGGCATCATTTTGGCGGCAGGCGCAGACGAGGTCTTTTTCGGCGAGGCGCCCGGCGACTCGTTCGGGTACGCGGTTGGTTCGGCTGGGGACTTCTCGGCGGACGGCCGAGCCAATGTCGTCGTGGGCGCAAGAGAAAACGATGGCGATGAACTGGAGGGCCGGGGCAACACCGGGCGGGCCTATGTCTACTTCGGAGAAGTGCCTCCGCTTGTGGAGAATCGAAGGTTCTGGCTGCCGGCCGCGTTGGTCGTCGGACTCGCGGTCATCGTCCTCATCGTGGGAATCCGACGGCGACGAAGGAGATTGTGACGGGTCGGAGCCTTTGTCGCTTCGATGAGGACCGACCCATAAAGTCACATCTGGCTTTTGCCGATATAAGAATAGAGACTAACCCAAATCCGGCAAACGGATGGAGCGAGCCATGAAAGACTATTGCTCTTGCGGATTCCAACACAGTAATCAACCTGCGTTCGGCGTCGAATGCATGGTCTGCCCGGACTGCGAAAAGCCCTTCTGCTGTGACGCCGTTGTACTCGGCTTGACCCAGGAACCGGAGCACGCGGCAGAAATCGGAGATGGTGCCCATTTTATCTGCTGGCGACACTGGAACTTTGTCGCGCCTCTTAGTCGGCATGCGGCGTGATGTCCCGTCACCCGCGTCAGAACGTCAGACTGGAAGTGTCCCCTTCCCTGTAGGGGACGAGAAACTGCGAAGCTGGCGGCGGGCCATGCCTACAACCCCTCCAGCAACGGATGCAACTCCGCAAGGGGTGTCAATTGGGCCCTGGCGCGCGTCACTTCCGGCCAGTCGCGCTGAATGAACCCCCAGGCACCGCGTACGATGTGGATCGACAACATGCCGGCCCCAGATGCCGGAACGACATCGTTGTCCAAGCGGTCCCCGACTTAGACGACCTCCCCGGCCGGGAACCCACTCTCGGAGACGATGCGATCAAAGAAGGCCGCGTTGGGTTTCTTCACGCCCCATCTGCCTGACGTCGCGATCAGGTCCGAAGGTAGCTCCATCGCCATCAAGTCCGATTCCCGCTCGGCAGGCTGATTGCCTACTATCCCAACGAAATAATACGCTCGTTGCAGCTCCTCCAGGCAGGGCCGCGCGTCGGCGTACAGATCCTCGACGAGGTAACGGTTGTCGACCTCCGCTTCAAAGGTCGAGAAGATCTGCGATTGAGGAGCGGCCGAAGATGGCGCGAAGGTCCCGCGAGGATGGCGTGAAGATGGGATGCCAAAATGTGAAGTTATTCTTGAGCGGACCCTAAGCGACCGGCGATCCGACGAGTTTCTTCGCCTTCCTTGTGTCTTTATATAGTGTAGGATACGAACTTCGAAGTAATTGAACAGCACGCAACAGGAGTGTCTTCCAGAAATCTCGGGGCGGGAAGGAATCATGGCCGAGAGTTCCTTTGAAATTCCGGTCCGCAATTCTCCATTCGAGCATCCACACTCCCAATTACGAAACCGAAGACCCGAGAAGCTTCACCGATCTCAATGACTGAGAACCGCCAGACAAGGCCGGACGAAACTGAAGTTCGAGGCACGTCGGCCGCTATCGGCCGATGGCAGGACAGTCTCCTTGATCGGAGTCGTCGGAACCGACTCCTGTTCTTCAAGCCGAGCGGGTTTGCCGTTCGGATTGTAGACATCGAGCCAGATGTTCTATGGAAGGATCTGTCTTCACACATTGGGTTGAGCTTCGACTATGCCGAACGGTACCAGTTCTCGCCCGAGCACAAAGGCGATGTCTCACCCGACGACCCCGACGTGTGGCTGGACCGGGGGGGTCTCGCCTCGGACTGTCCGCCGCTGGAATTGCAGAGGCGTCTGAAGAATCTCCAGGAAAAGGACAACGAATGGGACCACGAACAGGGAATGAAGGTCCTGTATGTGGGCTTGGGATTTGTGTCCTGGGTCGACGAGGATGAGGTCGAAGGCAAGGCGCCACTACTGTTGCTGCCGTGTTCGCTCCACAGCACATCACCAAAGCACGCCTTTACACTTCGGCGAGAGGCGGAGGAGCCGGAAACCAACCCGGCGTTAGCCCGCCGATTGGGTCAACTCGGTATTGAACTCCCTGAATTGGGCGAAGGGAGTTTTAAGGAGTACTTCAGGTTGGCTCGCCACTTGTTCCGCGGCCGGGATGGATGGAGTGTGGACCGTGACATCTATGTCAGTACCTTCGCGTACCACAGGTTGGCGATGTGGCAGGATCTTGAACGACTCCGGACCGACAGTGTATCGCATCCCCTCATTCTGGAGATGGCTGCGTCTCAAGGACAACGGGAAGTATCGACGGAAGTCGGGTCTGCCCCGCCGCCCAGCCTCTTCCCCCCCGACGCGGAGTTGTCGGGAGGCCGACTCGACGATGTCCTGGATCTCCGCGATCAGTTCACCGTCATGAACGCGGATTTCAGTCAACTTCAAGCGGTCGAAGCCTCTCGAAGTGGGCAGAACATGGTGATTCATGGGCCTCCGGGAACGGGCAAAAGTCAGACGATTACCAACATAATCGCTGCGTTAATCGCCGACGGCAAACGGGTCTTGTTTGTCAGCAAAAAGCGGGCCGCCCTGGACGCCGTAAAGAGAAACCTCGAAGAGTGCAATCTTGGGATCTTTTGTCTGGCGTTGCACTCGAAGTACGCAAAGCGAGCTGCAGTTTACGAACAGCTCGGAGAATCGGCGTCGGTCGACGCGCGTGGGCGCCGCGTGAGACCTGATCGGGTGGACCACCTGTCGGATTTGCGGCGCACCCTGAATGAGCGCGTCAGAGCCCTCCACAGACCACGTGAACCGCTCGGCCGGAGCGTCTACGAGATGTCCGGTATCTATGCTGCCGTCCGGCACCTGCCATCGTTCGAATTTGAGGGTGAGTGGATCTCGGATCTCGATGAAAATCAGTACAAGGCTCTGACCGAACTGGCCGACGGTTTTGTAAAGAGGCCGCGTGAGTTTCGTGAACACGAGACCAGTCGCTGGCGACCGCTTCGAACGACGACTGATGACTTGAACACTCGCGAAGAGATCCGAAGAGACCTCGTCGAGATTCAGAATGACATCGAACGGTTGAGAGGAAGCAACCTGGACGTGGCACAAACGTTCGGCTTGCCTGAACCACGGAACGGGGTCGGCCGAGAAAGCTTGGCGAAACTGTGCACGCACATGATGTCGGCGCCCGGAATCCTACGATTGTGGCTGGAACCAGGTAATGCGCTGGACTTTCTCGGGCAGGTCCAGGCTGCAGAGAAGATCTGCGATGAGCGGCATCGCCTCAAGGGGCGCATTGCGTCGCTGTTTGGTGAAGATGGCGAATGGCCCGACTTCGAGAACTTGGAGGAAACACTCCAGGCGATTCTTGAGCCCGAGAAGGCGTCAGCCATTGCGCTTCTCGCGGGAGAGGATTGGGAGCTCCAATCCACCGAGGAGTTTCTCGCAAAGTGTGTCGTTCTGAACAAGCTCGACTCCGAACTCCGGCATCTCCAGAACGTCATAGCAGAAGCAACAAATCTCCTCGACGGGTCGTCCTGCGACACGTGGGATGAGATTGGTCACATATGCCACATTGGAGCAACCATAGTCGACTTGTGTCCAGTTCCCGAGGACTGGTTCGTTGGCGGCTCTGCTGCCCTTGCGGAGTTTTCCAGCCTCAGGGCCCTGGCGATGGAGCTCTCCAAGACCGAGCAAGATCTCGCCAATGCATTCGATGATTCCTTTATAGATTGGGTCGATGAGAACCTTGCGGCCCGATACCGGACCGACTATCAGAGTGCCCTTCGGTTTTTCCGACTCCCATACTGGAAGGATCGGCGTTCGATTCTGGAGCATATGCACAGACCGTTCGAGATATCGGCTGAAGGCTCGCTCAATTCCATCGATTCAGCCCTGAAGATTCAGCGGATGCGAAGGGTGTGGGCCGACCGAATAGCTAACATCACGAATCTGTATGGCACGCGTTTCAGCGGGATCGAAACGGACTGGGAGAGTGTAGAGACCGCAGTTCGTTCGACCGTTGATCTGGTCACTGCATGGCGCGGGGACCTCCAAATGCTGAGGGGGTTGTTGACGGATCGTACGCGTGCCCATTCACTTCGACAGGTTCTCGATGATGTCAAGTTGGGAGTGCAGGCTGTCAAAGACTCACTCGGTGACCTCGGGGATCGGCTTCTTCCTGCCGAACTGAACTCGCTGTTCGAGCTTCTCGAAGCCGGGCTCCCGCCGTTGGACGTCATAGCTGAAACCATCCGCGCCATAAAACCCGCAGAATCAGTGCCCCGCACTGTCGCATTGTTGTTCGTAGACATCAAGGATGGCGCTCGATTGCTGGACCTGGAGAAGGAGTTCGATCGGCGAACTCCGCAACTGGCGAAGTCGTTAGGCGTGCTGTTTCGTGGATACGAGACGGATTGGGACGAGGTGCTCCGTCGGCGAGGTTGGGCTGAGAAGCTGGTAGCGTTGACCGCGGACAACGTTCCACCCGAATTGGCGCAGCATTGTGAACGCCCCGAATCTTCGGACGCCTACCAGAAGCGGGCTCAATCGCTCAAGAGTGGCTTCGGGGAGGCTCTGTCAAAATACTTTGTTCCGGAAGAGTCCGAGTGGAAATCCTGGTTGGATGCTCCTTTCGATGAGCTGATCGATTGGATCGGATACCTGAGGGAACACGCAGCCCAGGCGGCGGATTGGAACGACTACCGCAGGTCCTGTGCGCGGGTGGACGAGCTGTTCGGGGCAGGAACAGTCGCGGCTATTAGAGAGCGCACGGATGACTCCGCAAACGTCCCGGGGATACTCCGTCGAGCGGTCTCAAGCGCGTGGTTGGGTCACGTCTTCGAGGTCGACCCTGCTCTTCGAGAGTTCTCGGTTGCGGCCCAGGAAACGATCCGTGATGAGTTTCGCCGGCTTGATGAACAGTTCCCATATGCAATGCGAGAGGAGGTTCGTCATCGATGTCTCAGCCGGTATCCGGCCCGACTCTCGCCGGCTAAAGACGCCGTGCAGATCGGGGTGCTTTACGGGGAGCTCATGAAGAAGCGTCACCAGATGCCGCTACGGCAGCTCTTTGAGGAATCGCCGCTGGTGGGAGACTTCAAGCCCTGCTTCTTGATGAGTCCACTGGCAGTAAGTCAGTTCCTGCCTCTCGAGCCGGGCTACTTCGATGCCGTTATCTTCGACGAGGCTTCTCAGATCTCACCGGCGGAGGCCATTCCTGCCATAATGCGGAGTTCCCAGGTGGTGGTTGTCGGCGATCGCAAACAACTCCCGCCCACCAGCTTCTTCCGTCGAGCCGAGGCCGATGAGTCCAATGAAGAAGAGGGGGATGGGGAAGACTCACAGGTGGGCATGGAGAGTATTCTCGACGCGATGGTTGGGTTAGCAGGCCGAGGATGCGTCACCGAGCAGTACCTGAAGGTACACTACCGTTCCAAGTGCGAATCGTTGATTCAATTCTCCAACCACACGTTCTACTGGAATCGTCCACTCCTCGTTTTTCCGGGTCCGCAGCCGGCGCACGTTTCGAAGGCATTGCGGGACGTGTTCGTGACCGAAGGGCGTTATGAGCCCGGGCGGGGTGTAAACCCGGTTGAAGCGGAGAGCGTCGTCGATCTCGTTTTCGAGCTGATGGACCGATATGGAGAAAGCCAGAGCCTTGGTGTCGTCGCGCTGTCGCGGGCGCAGTCGGATCTCATTCAAGAGCGCATAAGTATTCGCAGGGAGGCTGTTCGTCATCTTGATGGTTGTTTTACACATGAGCTGGCTGAACCATTTTTCGTGAAGAGCCTTCAAAACGTGCAAGGAGATGAGCGGGATCACGTGATCCTGACGATCGGATATGGTCCTTCGGTATCCGGAGGCGCGACACCCGATCGATTCGGTCCTATCAGCACTGAGGGCGGGGGAAGGCGGCTCAACGTCGCAATCAGCCGGGCCCGAAGGACCATGACGTTGGTCCATTCGCTGAAACCATCAGACATCACGACCCAGTCCGACGGCGCGAGACTCTTACGTGCCTACATCGAGTACGCAGCCAGCCCGATTGATTTCTTCGCGAAGCATGTCCGCGTTGACCCGGCCGCGGAACCCGAATCCCCGTTTAAAGAGGCGGTACATGCCGCACTCACGGAGAAAGGGTTTACGGCAGATCCCCAGGTTGGCGTTCGAGGCTCCCTCGTCGATGTTGCCGTGCTTTCGGAAGATGGCACGCGTTATGTTCTGGGCATCGAGTGCGACAGTGGCACCTCGAATGCAACGCCTGCTGCTCGGGATCGAGATTGGCTGAGACAATCCGTTTTCGAGAGTCTGGGTTGGAAGATTCACCGTGTCTGGTCCACCGCATGGTTCCACAACCCCGAAGCTGAGTTGGCGCGGATCGAGAGTGCGATTGAGCAAGCAACGGTAGGGTCCCAGCAACCGGTTTTCGATCGGCCAGCCGCCAAGGCCAGCAGTCCCCGACCGGCCGAAGCTAGCGACCTGATTGACGACACGCTTGTCCCAACGGATGAGCCTGAAGATCCCGGACCTTCATTTCGACCATACAAATCTGCTGAGCTTCGCCACATCGATGTGAATACGTCTTTCGACCTGGCCGTCTCCGGAACGTATAAACTTCGAACAGTGATCATTGAAACAGTCCGGATCGAAATGCCGATTCGCGTGGACAAAGTGGCGGATCGGATCGAAGAGAGGTGGGGTTTGGCTGACACTGGCGACAAGGTCCTGGAGCGCGTGAAGGCATCGGTGAACGCCGCGGTCCTTGAGGGTGCCATAGCGTGGGAAACGCCGACTGAGACGGGACAAATCCGTAATCCCTTCCTGGTGATTCCTTCAAGGAGGATAGTCGCCCGCAAGCCCGGCCTCGACGGCAAGCAACGTGAGGCGAATCGATGAAGTCTCGGAAGGCGAGATCGCAGCCGGAATACTTGTCGTGGCTGAGGCGATTGATGGAGGGCGGAGAGGTGAACTTATCACTCAGACCGCGAGGGAGTTTGGCTATCCACGCTTCGGAGAAGACGTTGAAGAGCGGATTGGCGGATTGGTCGACGGCCTTGTTATTTCCGAACGGCTTCGGGAGACTCGAGGCATCTTGGTTGTCACCGAAGAGTAGCGACTGGCTGGCGGCGGCCGGAAGCCGCTAGCAGGGAACCCGGCCGGCGGTAACAGGTTCAACGATTCCCTTCAGTTCACGGTCTTGTTTGACGCCCGGAAGTGTTCGCTCGACGGCCTGCGGCCGCGCGCGGGTTGACATAACGCCCATACGACGACACTGTCAGTACTGCCATAGTCGTCAGACCCTGCTTATACGCTTATCCGCCCGAACCGCTACACAACGCTCCATCTAGGGCGAGAACATCTACGATGTGCAACGTTGGATGGGGCACACGTCGGTCCAGGTAACGATCGACATTTACGGCATCCCATGACCGACCACGGGCCGCAGGCTGCAAGGAAGACGGACGCGGTTTTACTTTCCGTCCGAGAAGGCGGCCGCCGATTGAGATTCTCCGAGTTGTTAGATTTCTGTTAGATATCGGGCCATTTCAAGACCCCATCTGATGGCTAAGTTGTTGATACGCCCGAGAGGATTCGAACCTCCGACCTCTGGTTCCGGAGAAGTAAACAGGCGTTTTTCGTTCGTTTTAGCTCAGTCTAGCTCGTCTGATAACCTATTGAATTTCTGGGGAGTTACGGTTCACGCCGGTTCAGCTCAACTTGCTCGGTTTGGATCGATTTCGCTCATCCCATTACTTTTTGTTACTTTTTCCGACGCTCACACCCACACGAATCGTTAGCGGTTTCACCGGAAACTCATTCACCTTTGCGGCTACAGATCCCTAGCGAGTCAGAGTTACGTGTCGATTGGTCCTGCCGGCGTCACAGATCCTGGACGACGTCTGGGGCACGAAACCCTGGCCGCACGTCTGGCACGGATTCACTGCTGGCAGTAATGAGACGTTCAAGAAGAACTGGGGCATCCACTTCGTCACACCCGCCGCGATTCACTGGCTGAGCGCCGAGCCTCTCCTCGAGGACCTGGAGTTCGATCCTCAGGTCGCCGGGCTTGATTGGGTTGTATCCGGTGGAGAGAGCGGATCAAAGGCTCGACGATGTGAAGTCTCCTGGATCCGACGCGGTGTGCGAGTGCCAAGAAGCCGGCGCAAGGGTGTCCGTCAAGCAGTTGGGAACACGGCCGTACCTAGATTGGCGGCCCTCAGAGAATTCCCGGAGGTCGCATGAAAGCCCTCAGCCTCATCCAGCCCTGGGCAACCCTGATCGCCGGGGCCTATTTTCGCTCTGGGTGCGGAATCACCCGCGCGCGCGGGGTGGCCGTCTTCTACTGGACGACGCCAATCTTTGTGCGGTCTGCTATGGCCGACTCCTTCGAAAACGAAGAAACGGAGAGCTGCGATCCTGCTGTGCCTCGATTGTCATGGGCAATTAGAGTGGAGTGCGTATAACCGTTACCGGTGCAAGAACTGCGGTTTGATTCACGCCGCGGGAAGGTGCTCTTGAGGCGCTCGGAACCTCAGCGTCGTTAAGCGCATTCTGAGCATCATGATTCATGTGGTACATATGGGCGATATTATATACTTGACAAAGTTAGAAGACTTGTACTATTCTTCCTATGTTCAATTCGGTTTACTCATTGAGTTCCTTGAAAACGAATGAGCCTTGGTCGCCGAGTTCTTGGAGCAGTTTTAGGCAACTGGAGATCGAGGCATTAACCAAAGGAGACCAACGATCATGAAGGTCAACAACAACAGCTCTAGAGTCTTGAGTTTCGGGGATGACATTCCCGCTGGCACCTTCCACGGGGACGACATTCCCGCTGGCACCTTCCACGGGGATGACATTCCCGCTGGCACCTTCCACGGGGATGACATTCCCGCTGGCACCTTCCATTGATCCCACCGTTGGGGCGGCGCGTAGGTTGGCTGTAGCAAGATTTTACGGGCTGCCCCCCTCCCCACACCTCGCTCGCCGCCGATCTAGGCCGAGTCAGTGCCAGCAATTCCAGATCTTCGCTCAAGCTCTAGCCCGCATATTTCAGTGCGCCGTGAAAAGGCGCCAATCTTCAGTGGGTGCGAACTGAAGTGCGCCCCGTGAACTGGAGAGTTATTTCCCCAGGATTAGTACAGGCCGATCAGCGGGTTTCATGTTCACAAGAGCGTCTTCAAACTCGTTCGGCGGAACGTAGCCGATCGAGGAATGAAGGCGTTTGAGGTTATAGACTTCCTCGATGAAAAAGGGAAGCCTGTCGATCACGTCGTCGTAGGTTTCATAGTTCCATAAGTGAACCTCCTCGTATTTGAGCGTCTTGTAGAACGACTCGATGAATGCATTGTCGTAGGGATTGCCCTTGGCAGACATGCTGATCTGGACCCCGGCGAGTAGGTCGAGTAGGTCGACATAGCGGAAGCATACTGACTGCCGCGGTCCGAGTGGTGAATGCAGTCGGGACCCGGCCGCCGAGAGTTGAGAGCCATGCGAAGAGCGGCGACGCACAGGGCGCTGTCGATCCGCTTGGAGATCGCCCAACCGACGATCCTGCGAGAATACAGATCCAGAATCGCCGCCAGACGAAGCTGGAGCGAATGCGGATGTAAGTGATGTCGGCGACCCACACTTCGTTGAGTGCACGAACCTTCCGATTCTTGATCAGATTCGGATAGATCGGTAACTGGTGTTTCGAATCGGTGGTCCGTATGAACGCACGCCAGACGATGGGCCCGAGATCGTACTTGCCCATTACGCGGCGAACACGTTTGGCGTTGACCTGAATGCCACGACAGTCCAGTTCCCGCACGATGCGACGGTAGCCGTAACCAGGGAATTCAGCATGAATGTCGTCGATCTGGAGACGCAGTTTCTCATCCTCGGCTTCACGCCGCTGCCGGTCCGATCGGTCCGGCTTGTAGTAGTAGCTACTGGGTGCCAAGCCGCTCACTTGGCACGCTTTCGAAACTGACCCAAGTTGTTCGAGGTGATCGCGGACGTATTGGCGCTTTTCCGCTGTCGAACCCAAACTTGCAGTTTTTTTAGGTGTTCGATCTGCATGACCAGGTCGCCGATCTTCGCCTTCAGCTTCTCGTTCTCGGCTTCCAATTGGCGCTCCTGTCGAGACGGCTGGTCTGCCAGCGCGCTGACGTTGCTGCGATACTGTTTTCGCCACCGTTCGATCAGGCTTCGCGAAATTTGATACTCGCGTGCGGCCTGGGCCATTGTTATTTGCCCGGTCTCGACCTGTTCGACCATCTGGCGTTTGAATTCGGGTTCGAACTTTCGACGGATTTTTCCCATTTCGAATATCGGTGTCCTTTGCGACCGGCCAAAAACGACTCGCGTGAGAGGCTGTGGAAAATGCCACGTCTGATGGAAATCCGTAAACAACACGGATTCCCACAGCCGTTTGGAAAAACCTCGCAAAAAAGCTCGGCTTTGCCACATTTTCCACAGCCTCGGCGGAGGGTTCTCATCCCACTCGTTTCAGGCAGTCGCTCTATGCCGATAATCCTGTACTAAACTTTTGGGAAAAGTCTCCAGTCGGAAGGGCGCACTCAAAACCCCACCCGGCAACTGTCGCTCCAGCCGGTAGGCGGAGCGGTGATGGAGGTAACGAAATCACCGAAGCCTCTGGTGTAGAGGGTCGCTTTAGGCGACTTGGCGAACATACAGGCTGTAACGTGAGTAAACGCTGAGCAGGCCTCGAAACGGGCAATGCGGGAGCCGACCTGGCTGAGATTCAGGGAAGGCCGAAGTTTCCCAGACCCGACGAGCGAAGCGACTGGGGAAGCCCTACCGGTGAGAGGACTCAACCGGAAACCCGCGAGGGACAGGCCGGGCCGAACAGGGTGTCGGACAGGCGCGTAGTACCGGAGAAGCCGGGTAATGCCGGCGGAGGGAAGGGGCCTTGAGTTCAAGGCGAAGGGACTACCCAGCAAGAACGGGGAGATTGGCGATGAGCCTGACAACTCCAGAAAAGATTCGGAAGCTGCAGCGGACCTTCTACGTGAAAGCGAAGGAAGCTCCGAACTATCGGTTCCATCAGTTGTACGACAAGGTTTGGCGGGACGACATTCTGGAATTTGCGTACCGGCGGTGTAAAGCCAACAAGGGCGCCGCCCCGACACAGGAAAACCGGCACGGGTGTTTAAGGATTTTCGGTACCGCACTCGGGACAGCTGGAGTTGCGAGCGACGCGTCATCGGCAAAGCCGAGTTTCTGGAGAAAGGAGCCAATCCTCGATTCGTTGTGACCTCACTGTCGCCCGAACGCCTGGACGCCCGCGCACTCTATGAAGACTTTTACTGTGCGCGGGGTGACATGGAAAATCGCATCAAGGAACAGCAGTTGGATCTATTCGCCGACCGGACCAGTGCGGCCACGATGCGTGCCAATCAACTCCGGCTCTATTTCTCCTCGGCCGCCTACATGCTCCTGCACGCCTTGCGCCGGCTGGGACTCCGGAACACCGATCTGGCACGCGCTCAGTGCGGAACGATCCGCTTGAAGCTCCTCAAGATCGGAGCTTAAGTCCGCCTGACCGTTCGTCACATCTGGGTCTCCATGTCGGAAGCCTATCCCTACGCCGACACCTTCGACCTCGTTGTTCGAAATCTGCAAGCGCTTCCTCTGCGTTGCTGACCGACACGGCCCCCACATTCGACTTGCTTCGATCGCCTCGGCCGAGGTCTGCCTCCGTGCGTCCCGTCACGGTATCTTGAGCCCAATCATGCGGCAAGTCACCCTTTTCCACTCCCACAAGTCACTCACTCCTGCCCCATCCGCACCCTTGCCCTCCTGATTCCAATTCCTACTACCCAATATCACCTGATTATCGGATTGATAAGAAATGCGGGCTAGCACCTCAGCCCTCCCGGCAAAGGCTCCCGACTGTCAATAGAACGTCTGACCTGTTCAAAATATGGACTTCGTAGCCTGGCGATTCTGCACCTTCTTCCATCTCGACGGCAGCAGCCCAACTACTAACGTCTGTCGGTGTATGTCGTCAAAGGATAATGGTTTACCATAGAAGATGACGGCTGGGCAGTATTCCCGCCCGCCTGAGCTGAGCCCCATCCAAGCTGGAAACTCGGCGGAAAACGTCAGTGAGGTTTGGTTGTCTGCGTGCTTCTGTTTAATGAAGAAATAGGCAGAACGTGAAGGGGGCGACCGAGTGACCGAGACTGCAAGCAGCTTAGTTCATGCCATAGAAATTCTGAGCAAAGCGCGGAGGGAAGCGGCAACTATTGAAGTTGCTTGGCGTTACCTATACCGGGCAGAACAATACCTTCAATCAAGGTTGTCTGAGTATCTGCTGAGCGACTGCCTAACCGAGGACGAGAGCACCGCCGATGCCACGAACGGGACCGACCCAGATGCGTCGCGGCTCTCGCCTTACCCACAAGCTCTACGAGCTTGAACAGCGTTTAGATCGGTTTCTCTTTTTAGCCGCCCGGCCAGCTCTCGCCGTCAACGCTTCTTGCGACGTTTGACAGGCGACTTGCCCGGAAGTTCCACCGCATCGCCCCACCATTGCCTCTTGAACTCATCTACAGATTCCCTCGTTATGTACCTGTATTTACTTACTGGGTTCTGCTTCATTTCAAGCGGTGGGGAGTCACCCTGTTCGCAGTAGCGCCTAATAGTGGCGGGTGACAAGCCTAATTCTTGCGCCGCGGCCGACACAGTTAAGTATTCCTTACCATTAACAATCTTAATCGGCATAGTTAGAATCTTAGCATGGCGAATAGCCTTCGACAAGCTTTAGTGAGTTAGAAGTTATAACATATTTGGCATTTATGTTATTATTGACAATCGTGGAGTGTTAGCTAGGCTCTGTAGGTTTGCCGAAGTCTGTGCATTGAACAGAGCCGCTACACTTCAACCACAAGCGCTCCGGGCAGGAAGCCAATCGCGGCCTAGAGGCCTTCGCCAAAATCGGCGTTCTGGTGCAAACAAGCAGCAAAGCTAGTCCACAGAGGTTGAATGGAATAGGCTGCAATCTCGATTTCGTTGTCGCGAGGGAAAGCGCCACCGACCATGCCGATGATGTGGTTGTTGCGGTCCAAGATCGGAGCGCCGCTTTCTCCGGGACGGAGGTTCGCGTCGATCCTAAACATTGCTTTCTGAGGCATTTCCGGAGGGGCGCAGATCCTTGCGGTTCTCGAAGACGGGGGGATTTTCCTGGGCGAATGCCGGTCAGGAAAGAAATAAAGACGCACCTCGTCGTTCTCCTTGAGTTCTGTCTGGGAGTTCGCGAGAGGCAGAGACGTATAAGAACCCGGTTCGAGGCGAAGCAATGCCATGTCGATACCCCTGATATCATCGCAGTGCCAAGCGACCAGCTGGGCCGATGTTGTGCTCCCTCCGACGTAGACCGAAATATCTTGGACCCCGAGAACTACATGACCGCAAGTCATCACTATTCCCTTCGGGTCGATCACAAACCCCAGCGCCATTGTCCGACGACATCCGTCCGTTGTGATGAGACAGACTGCCTTCCTCTCTGCTTCCGCGTCCGGGTAGGACCGGGACTCGCTGCCGAACGTGATCTCCAGATCCCCCAAGAAACGGTCGATAACAGGTATGAGAATCGGACGCTCCCGTCGTCCAGCAGTCTGGATCACGACGAAGGATTTTCCGTCTTGCTCCTGGACAGTCAACGTGTGTTCCTTGCCGCCCTCACATGGAACCGCCAACCGAACAGGTGTGAAGTAGCTTTCGGGGCTATTTGCAAAGTGAACGGTCAGGCCGTCGATTCCACCAGGCGCGCAATGAAACGAGAACGGCGTGCCGCAGATGTTGATCGGCCTCCCGTCCTGATCTATGACGACAATAGTGCGGTCGGATGGCATTCTAGTTATTTATCCAATCCCAGTGTAGTCCGTCACAGTTAATGTAACTTATTCAGCTTTCCTACGTCTGAGTATATATGAGGAGAGCACCGACGATTAAATTGGACATTCCTGTGCGGAAGGAACTGGAGCGACTGAGCCGAAGCCGCAGTGTGGCGGTCCGGTTGGCGGAACGATCTCGAATTGTCTTGCTGGCCGCCGGGGGTCTGGACAATCAGGAGATCGCTGCCAAGTTGGACATCACTCGTCAAAAGGCCGGACGTTGGCGCGATCGTTTCGTTGAAGATGGCCTCGGGGGAATCGAAAAGGACGCTTCCCGCAGTGGACGGATTCCCTCGACCGGCCGCCGGAAGCGGGCCCGGATCGTGAAGAAGACGGTCGAAGGGAAGCCTCCGAACGCCACGCACTGGAGCCGGTCCTTGATGGCCAGGGCAACCGGCGTCAGCGAGTCCACGGTAGGGAGAATCTGGCGGGCTCATGGCTTGAAGCCTCATCTGGCACGCACCTTCAAACTTTCCAACGACAAACAATTTGTCGAGAAGTTGGAGGATGTGGTCGGTTTGTATCTGAACCCTCCGGAAAACGCCATTGTTTTGTCCTGCGATGAGAAGAGCCAGATGCAGGCCCTGGACCGCACGCAACCCGGGTTACCTCTGAAGAAGGGGCGGTGCGGCACCCTCACCCACGACTACAAACGCAACGGGACGACCACGATGTTCGCCGCGCTCAATACGCTGGACGGCTCGATTATCGGGACCTGTATGCCGAAGCATCGTCATCAGGAATGGATCCGGTTTCTCAATCAGATCAAACGTTCCGTGCCGAAAGACAAACAGATCCATATCATTTGCGACAACTACGCCACGCACAAACATCAGAAAGTCGTCAACTGGTTGAAGCGCAACACGCGCTTTCATGTGCACTTCACACCGACCAGTGCATCCTGGCTGAACATGGTCGAACGCTTCTTCCGGGATCTTTCCGAACAACGGCTTCGGCGCGGGGTTTTCCATTCGGTTCCTGAGCTAATCCAGGCCGTGGAGGAATATGTCGGGGGTCACAATCAGAACCCGAAGCCCTTCATTTGGAGCGCAACGGCTTCCGATATTCTTGAAAAAGTTGGGTCCTCGGCAAAATCTGTGGGTAGAAACGGGCAAATGAGTGGCCTGTGGAAAGTGGCGACGCTGAGGGAATCCGGTAAGAGACGCGCGGATTTCCACAGCGACTTGAATCGGCCGGAAAAGACGTGGGGCCGATTCACACTTCCACACAGGCCGGGATGAGGAGAAACCGACGATGAGAACGAAAGGGATGTAGCACACCCTGGCTCGAATCCTGTATTTGGTATTGCACCAAACAAATCCAAAGCAGGAGAGACGAGACCAGGGTGCAAGTGAAGACTATTCTGAATCGAGTGCAGAAGTTCAAGTCCTTTGTCTACGGAGCAGTGCGATGGGAACGAATCGGGGGCGAGACGGCACTGTTGGTGGAGATATTTCCACGACGCAACAGCCGGCCGGTCTGCTCGGGCTGCGGGCGTGCGGGACCGGGTTACGACACGCTGGAGGCCCGCCTGTTCGAGTTTGTGCCGCTGTGGGGCTTTCCCGTGTTCTTCGTGTATCTGATGCGGCGTGTGGATTGCAGGCGTTGTGGCGTGAAGGTCGAATCGGTGCCCTGGGCCGAGGGTAAGCAAACCTTGACGCGGACGTATATGCAATTTCTGGCCGGTTGGGCGCGGCGGATGTCCTGGCAGGAGGTTGCCGACATCTTCCGGACTTCCTGGGAGAAGGTGTTTCGATCTGTGGAATGGATCGTCGGCTGGGGGCTGGCGCACCGGGACCTGGAGGGTGTGACCGCGATTGGCGTGGACGAGATTCTCTGGCGCCGGGGGCACAAGTACCTGACGGTGGTCTACCAGATCGACCGGCATTCCAAGCGGCTGCTCTGGGTCGGCCGGGATCGCACGGTGAAAACGTTGCTGCGCTTCTTCCAGCAATTCGGAGTCGAGCGCGCCGCCGAGTTGAAGTTCGTGTGCAGCGACATGTGGAAGCCGTATCTGAAGGTGATTTCCAAGAAAGCATCGACGGCCCTGCATGTTCTGGATCGGTTTCATATCGCCATGCACATGAATAAGGCCATCGATGAGGTTCGAGCCCAGGAATCCCGGGATATGAAAGCCGCGGGATTGGAGCCGATCCTGAAACACTCCCGGTGGTGTTTGCTCAAGCGCCCCCAGAACCGAACCGACAAGCAAGACATCAAGCTGGCCGACCTGCTCCAGTACAACCTGCGGACCGTTCGGAGCTTTCTGCTCAAGGAGGACTTCCAGTTCTTCTGGGAGTACACGTCGCCCTACTGGGCCGGTCAATTCATGGATGCCTGGTGCCGGCGGACGATGCGATCCCGGATCGAGCCCATGAAAAAGGTGGCGCGCATGCTCCGCTCCCACCGGGAACTCCTGCTCAACTGGTTCCGTGCCAAAAAGCGGATTTCCGGGGGCATCGTCGAAGGTTTCAACAACAAAGCGAAAGTGACCACCAGAAAAGCGTATGGTTTTCGGACCTTTAGAGCTGCCCAAGTCGCTCTCTACCACACGCTTGGAGCGTTACCGGAACCCGATGTCGCCCACAGATTTTACTGAGGAGGCAAAAAGTTCAACGTGCCCGAAAGAAGCTCGATAAGTTACAGTCTGTTTGACGGGGACCACTAGTTAGGCGATCGCCTCAGACTGTCAGGAACATCATCGTCCTGTTGGGCCGGATCTTGTCCGACGCCAAGCGCGATGGCTACCTCCGGATCTCCCCGATGGAAGATGTGAAGCCGCTACGTGTGGAACGAGTAAAGAAGGGAAGAGTGCTGTCACCGTCGGAAGTACACAAGTTGCTCGACGAATGTGATGACAAGCTTCGCGTAGTAGTCCTCGTTGCATTACTAGCTGGTCTGCGCCGGGCTGAAGTCTTTGCGTTGCATTGGACAGATGACTCGTATTCACCGCGCAGTTGGATTGATCTTGAACACAACGTCATCCGTATTCGGCAGACTGAACCGCCCCGGGTTTCCCGGAGACCGTTTTAGTTGACTCCGGCCACGGTGACTGGAGTTGCTTCGTTGCGATAGTACACCTGCTCGAACTCGACTGGAGGAATGTATCCGATCGGTTCGAGAAGGCGGTGCTCGTTGTACCAGGACACCCAGTCGAGTGTCGCGTACTCCACATCGTCAAGACCTCGCCAGGGCCCCTCTCTTCGAATGACTTCGGTCTTGAATAACCCGATTACAGATTCGGCCATGGCATTGTCGTAGGAGTCCCCGATGCTCCCAACCGACGGCTCAATTCCGGCCTCGGCCAATCGTTCCGTATACCGAATCGACAGATATTGGACGCCGCGGTCGCTGTGATGAATCAAACCTTCAGTGTCAGGGCGCGACGAGAGGGCCTGCTCCAGCGCATCCAAGGCAATGTCAGTCTTTAGCGAATTCATCGTTCGCCAACCGACGATCTTTCAGGAGAAGACATCGATGACGAATGCGACGTAAACAAACCCTCGCCATGTTGCAACATACGTGAGATCCGCGATCCACAGCTCATTGGGACGGGTCGCGCTGAAGTCCCGATCCACAAGATCGGCGGGTCTGAGAGCTACTTCATCCGGGATAGTGGTCTTGATCTTCCGGCCCCGAACCACGCCTTCAAGCCCCATTTCCCGCATCAATCGTTCAACGGTACAACGGGCAACGTCTGTGTTCTCGCGATTCAATTGCTTCCAGACCTTGCGGACGCCATAGACCTGACGGTTTTCCCTCCAGACCCGATCGATCTCGACTCGAAGCTTCGCGTCGCGCTTCGCACGCGCGGGCAATCGATCTGGATTCTTTTCCCGTGCCTGGTGCTCGTAGAACGTCGATGGGGCGATCGGCAGCACACTGCAGATCGACTCGACCCCATACCGGCCTCGATTCGTCTCGATGAAATCCGCCATCACCGGGGTCGGCGGTCGAGTTCCGCCTGTGCGAAAAACGCTGACGCCTTGCGCAGGATCTCGTTCGCTCGTTTCAGCTCACGATTCTCCCGTTCCAGTTCCTTTAGCCGTTGTTTCTCGTCCTTGGTCAGGCCCCCACGTTGGCCCATATCACGCTCTGTTTGCCGGACCCACTTACGCAGTGTTTCTGGGGTACAACCGATCTTCGCAGCGATCGACGCCATTGCCGCCCACTGTGAGGCGTACTCCCCCTGGTGCTCGGCCACCATTCGTACCGCACGTTCCCGAACCTCGGGTGCATATCTGCTTGCTCTTCCCATAATGACTCCCATCTTCTCAAGTAATGGAGTCTCCGGGAAACCCGGGGCGGTTCAGACCGTCTATTTTCGGCATGGCAAGCATTGGAACCTCGCGGAAGGCGAACCCGCTTACACCTTTGTGTCTCCCAAGTCCCGACAGTCCATTCGCGAGGTTCCGCTGTCGCCCGTGCTCAAGAAGCAGTTACAGGCCCGCTACATTCGAGTTGGGGATAAGACGGGATTGGTCTTCCAGACCGCCAACGGCACGCCGCTCGATCAAAACAACGTCATTTGTCGGTCGCTACCCAAGCGCAAGGACGCCCGGCAGATCCAGCATAAAGGTCCGTCGTCAACGTTCTACAAGGCAGTCCGTGCATCCGGGATCGGTCCAGTACGGTTCCATGATCTTCGCCACCTGTATGGCTCAACGCTGATCGACCAGGGGGTTGGTATCTACGATGTGTCCCGCTGGATGGGCCACAGCTCAATACAGATTACCGTTGACGTTTATGGTCATCAGCTCACAGATCATGGGCCGGAAGCAGCCTCAAAGGCTGATGCGGTCTATTTCCCAGAGATGGTGGCCGAGGCAAGTGGTAAGTAGTGGGATGGGACGAGACGTTACTTTTTGTTACTTTTTGGGCCTATTTTGGAGCCATGTTTCTTCGTAAGTTATAGTACGCCCGAGAGGATTCGAACCTCCGACCTCTGGTTCCGGAGACCAGCGCTCTATCCAGCTGAGCTACAGGCGCGCGTTTCGTACGTTATTCTTGTATCGTATTTCCTCCGGACGCGCAACAGCGCCTCCTCTGCCGTTTTCTCGAGACTCCAACCTGGATGTTGCTTCGGGATGCCAATCTGGCACGCCGCTCGACGTCCCGGCCCGCGTCTTGGTCAGTACGACATCCGGTGTCCGAGGAGCTATCCGCATGCCCTTGGCCGGCTGGGTAACCTTCATATTATCAGTGTGATGCAGAGGTCGTTCCGAAGCATCTATGGCACCCTGGTTGCAGCCTCTATCGGTGGCACGACGATTGACGTGCACCGCCAGGGGGGGTGGTCATGACGTTAGCCGTACAAGCTTCAAACAGGATCGGGCCCGACCTCGGAAAGAAGAACTTTGCAAGGTACCTGCATTCGGTCTTTGGCGCGGGCGCGGAAATCGTCAGCATCGTACCTATCGGCGAACAATCTACCGACGAGGACTTGAAACAGTCCGGGTACGGGGCGCCTATCAAAGTGACCTACCGCCTGGACGGGCTCGTGCGTCATGCCGTGTTCGAAACCGTCCATGCCGGACCTTACGGTCACTAGACTTTGGGCGACCGTGCCCAGCTCCTCCTGTCGGCTCATGAAACTTTTGGCCGGCTCCCCCTGCATGCTCGATCATTGGACGTCGGCGCTCTGGAGTATAACGGTAACCTCCTGTCGCTTGGAGACGTCGACGAGTTCTTTGTTCTGGTCGAGCATGTGGAGGGAGTTGGCCACAACGAAGATTTGTTCCGAATGCGGGACGAGCCTGCCTTGACCGATCTGGACGTGGCGCGCTCGGACGCCCTCTGCGATTATCTGGCGGAGATCCACCGCGTTCGCCGGTTCGATTCAGGTTTGTACGCCAGACGAATCCGTGAGCTGATGGGGTATGGCGAGTGCATCATGGGGATCACTGACGGGTATCCGACCGGCCACGCGTTCATCGACCTCAAGTTGCTCGAAAACATCGAGCACCGTGTCCTGTCATGGCGTTGGCGTCTGAAGGACTACACGCACCGGTTACGTCAGGTTCATGGAGATTTCCATCCGTGGAACATTCTGTTCCAGGAAGGTGCAAAGTTCCGTGTCCTGGACCGTTCGCGGGGAGAATGGGGCGAGGCCGGGGACGACGTGAGTTGCCTGACCATCAACTATCTATTCTTCTCCCTCCAGCGGAGCGGGCGCCTGGAAGGGAACTTCGAGGTTCTGTTCAAGCGCTTCTGGGCAAGATACCTCGAACACACCGGCGACCGGGAAGTGCTCTCGGTCGTGGCGCCCTTCTTCGCTTTCAGAGGACTGGTCATTGCCAGTCCGGTCTGGTACCCGAACCTTTCGGAGACGACCCGCCGCCGGATCTTCTCCTTTATCAGGAACGTTCTTGACGATGACGTATTCGACCCGAACAAAGTCAACGAATACTGCGAAGCCTGAAAACCATCAGGGTTTTGCGATCTGGATCACCGGATTGCCGGCATCGGGCAAGTCGACCGTAACGGCTGCGCTGGCCGACATGCTGCGGTCGAGGGGGCTCGAGGTCGCGGTTCTGGAATCGGATGTCCTGCGCCGGGTGTTCACGGCCAAGCCCAGTTACGAGGAGGATGAGCGGGAGTCGTTCTACAATTCCGTCGCTTTCATTGGAGAGATGCTTACCCGGCACGGGTTGACGGTCATTTTCGATGCCACTGCGAACCGGCGTCGATACCGGGAGCGTGCTCGCAGCAGGATTCCACGATATCTCGAAGTCCATGTCGACTGCCCACTCGAGGTGTGTGTCGAGCGTGACCCGAAGGGCATCTACCGTAGCGCGATGGATGGACAGTCCGAGACCGTGCCGGGGCTCCAGACTGCCTACGAAGCGCCCACGGATCCCGACGTTGTTGTCTACGGCGACATTGAAATCCCCGCGCGCGGGGGAGCGTATTTTGGCTAAAATCGTCCAGAAGGGGTACCTTGAAGAATAGACTTCGGCAGGAGGACGGATTTCCTGGACTTGAAGATCGACAATGTTGTCCCGACCCGGTACTGGCATCAACTCGATGACGGACGGGTTCAGTGTGACCTCTGCCCGCGTTACTGTCGCCTGCATGAAGATCAGCGAGGATTTTGTTTCGTTCGCGCCCGCGCCGGAGACGAGATCGTCCTGACCACGTACGGTCGGTCGAGTGGTTTCTGTATCGACCCGATCGAGAAGAAGCCCCTGAACCATTTCCTGCCCGGCTCTCCCGTCCTTTCCTTCGGCACCGCCGGCTGTAACCTCGGATGTCGTTTCTGCCAGAACTGGGACATCAGCAAGTCCCGCGAGTTCGACACGCTGGCATCGGCGGCAGGTCCGGAAACCGTCGCTCGTGCCGCGAAGGATCTGGGTTGCCGGAGCGTTGCTTTCACGTATAACGATCCGGTCATCTTCATGGAATATGCCGTCGACATCGCGAAGGAATGTCACAAGCTGGACATTCGTACGGTTGCGGTGACGGCGGGCTACATTTGCGAAGAACCGCGGGCAGAATTCTTCCGGTACATGGATGCGGCCAACGTCGATCTGAAGGCGTTCAGCGAAAGTTTCTATTCGGGTATCTGTGCCGGTCATCTCCAGCCTGTTCTCGACACCCTGATCTACCTGAGGCGCGAGACCGACGTCTGGTTTGAACTGACTGATCTGATCATCCCGACCGATAACGATTCGGATGACGAACTCGATCGGATGACTCGTTGGGTGGTGGATGAGTTGGGCCCCGACACGCCGATGCATTTCACGGCGTTTCACCCGGACTGGAAGATGCAGGATCGGCCTCCCACGTCGCTCGAGGCGTTGAAACGGGCACGGGACATCGCCATGAAGAATGGCCTCCGATACGTTTATACAGGCAACGTCCACGATCCGGACTCGGGCAGCACATACTGTCACGATTGTGGCCGGAAGTTGATTGGCCGGGACTGGTACGAACTGGGCGAATGGAACCTGGACGGGGAAGGGAAGTGCACCGGGTGTGGGACGAAGTGCCCCGGCGTTTTTGACGGCCCGGCGGGGAAGTGGGGAAGTCGTCGGCAGCCTGTGAGGATTGAGAGCTACGGCGCTTGAACGGGAATCAGTCCAGGGTTTTCTTGAAGCGTAGCGTGCTGAAAGTCAGCACCACGATTCCGATCACGGCAAGAGCCGAGATCTGCGGCCACAGGATCGAAACGCCGACCCCCTTCAGAAAAATTCCACGGACGATTTCGATGAAGTATCGGATGGGATTCACGTACGTCAGGTACTGGACCGACGTCGGCATGCTGCTGATCGGGAAGGCGAATCCGCTCAGCAGGAACATCGGGAAGAACATGAGGAAGAACGTCATCATCGCCTGTTGCTGGGTGCTGGATATGGTGGAGATGAAAAGGCCCGCGCCCAGTGTCGTCATCAGGAAAACCACGGCACAACCCAGGAGCACGATGAAGCTGCCCCGAAACGGGACCTGGAACACGAACATCGCGAACGTCGACAGCAACACGACTTGAAACATACCGATTGAAGCGAACGGCAGTGTCTTGCCCAGCATGAGTTCCAGCGGCCGGATCGGTGTGACCATCAGTTGTTCCATCGTGCCGATTTCTTTCTCTCTGACGATACTCAGCGCAGTCAGCATCACCGTGACCAGGGCAATGATGTTCACGACCACGCCCGGCACGAAATAGTTCCGGCTTTTGAGCTCGGGATTGAACCAGACGCGGCTCCGAACGTCGAGCCGCGGTCCGGTATTTCGGACATCGCTTGCGGTGGGGGGCTGCCTCGCAGCGAAACGGCCGACCACCCTTGTGGCATAGGATGACACCAGCGCTGCCGTGTTGGAATTGGTACCGTCGACGAGAATCTGAATCGATCCGCCCTGGCCACGATGGACGGCGCGGCTGAAGCCGGAGAGGATTCGCACGACAGCTACTTCCGGACCCGTGTCGAGTATCTCCTGGACCTCCTGGTCACTTGCGGGGTAGCGCGTCAACGTGAAATTTGGAGAACCCTCGAATTCCGCACCGAGCTCGCGGCTTAGCGGCGTCTTGTCCAGATCCATCCAGCCGATCCTGGCGTTTTCCACGTCCAGGTTTACGGCCAGTCCGAAAATAATCATCTGTACAAGCGGAGGCATGATCAGGATGAACCGCATGCGGGGCTCCCGCAGCGCCTGGATGAATTCTTTTCGGATGATGACTCTGAGTCGTTGCCACATGGGTTTGCCTACGCCAGTTTGCTCCCGACTTTCCGCGTTGCCGCGACGAACACGAAGGCGCTGTAGAGAATCAGAAATCCTATTTCCAGGAACAGGACTTCGGTGCCGACGCCTTTCAGGAAAATGCCTTTCAGGATCGTCACGAAATAACGGGCCGGAACAATGTGGCTGATCACTTGAATGACTTCCGGCATGTTCTCGATCGCGAATATAAAACCGGACAGCAGGAAGGCCGGCAGGAACGAGCTCATGATTCCCATCTGGAACGCCAGCAGTTGGGAGCGTGCGATGGCCGAGAGCAGAATGCCCCAGCACAGAGATCCGAACAGAAACACGCAGGTGGTCGTGAACAGCAGGAGCAAGTTGCCGCGCAGCGGGACATCAAAAACAAACAGTCCGACCGTGACGGCCGTTGCTGCGTTTACCAGGCCGAGTATGAAAAACGCGACCATCTTGCCGAGGACCATTTCGGACGGTCTCAAAGGGGTCGACAGGATCTGTTCCATCGTACCCATTTCCCACTCCTGGGCGATCGTCAGGGACGTGAGTAGCGCGGAGATGATCATCAGGATGACGGCGATCAGGCCCGGTATGATGAAGTTCTTGGATTCGAGTGTGCTGTTGTACCAGACACGCACCTCCGGCTCGATGGGCGAGCGTGGAGAGCCGCCCTTATCGTTCAACTGTAACGAATGAGTCGCCAGGATTCCGTCCGCGTAGCCGAGGGCGATCGATGCCGTGTTGGAATCGCTGCCGTCGAAAACCAGTTGCACGGCTGCTTCTCGTGACCGGGCCAGATCTTCGGAGTAGTCCCCGGGGATGACCACAGCGAGCAATGCTTCGCCCCGATCAATCCGGATCTCGATTTCTCGATAGCTCGTGACAACGTCTTGAACCGTGAAGTACTTCGAACTCTCGAAACGGTCCAGGAGTTCGCGGCTTTGAGGACTGCGATCTGCATCCAGGACCACCGTTGGGATTTCGTCTACGTCGAGCGAGAGCGCGAACCCGAACAACAGGAGCATTGTGAACGGTATGGCCAACGCCATAATCAGGCTTCTGGGATCGCGGATGATGTGTACGATCTCCTTACGGGCGACAGCACGTGTGCGGCGGAGGTTCATGACGTTCTGCGCTCCTCGTCTTCGATCATCGCCACGAAAACGTCTTCCATCGATGGTGAGATGACCTCAAGTTTGCGAATGTCTATGCCGTCGGTGGCCAGCGCCTGGCGGATTGCGGGTTCGGCACTGGTCGCGTCCTCGACGGTCAGGTGCAGGCCGCTCCCGAATACGGCCACGTCGAGGACTTCATTCCTCTGGTCGAGAGCTTTCATGCTGCCGAGCAGATCTGTCGATTCCAGTTGCATCAGTGTCCGTGTCTTGAGTTCTTTCTTCAATTCCGGAGCCGTGCCCAGCGCGATAATTCGTCCGCGGTGCATCAGGGCGAGGCGGTGACAGTTCTCGGCCTCGTCCATGTAATGCGTCGTGACGAACACGGTATGGCCGTCTTCGGAGAGCTTGTATATCAAGTCCCAGAAGCTTCGGCGTGCGATTGGATCCACACCTGAGGTCGGTTCGTCCAGGAAGAGGATGGAGGGTTCGTGGAGGATGGCGCATCCGAGGGCGAGGCGCTGTTTCCAGCCGCCGGGCAGAAGGTGTGTCATCGTGTTTTGCCGATCTCCGAGTCCGGCCAGTTCGAGGACATAGTCACGCCGTTCGTTCATGCGGGCTTGTTCTACGCCATAGATCCCGCTGAAAAAGTCGATGTTCTCTCGCACCGAGAGATCGTCGTAGAGCGAGAACTTCTGGGACATGTAGCCGATGTTCCTCTTGATCTGTTCAGACTCCGTGGCCAGATCGAACCCCCCGACATTGGCCCGTCCACTGGTCGGCGTCAGCAGGCCGCAGAGCATTCGGATCGTCGTTGTCTTTCCCGCTCCGTTCGAGCCGAGAAAGCCGAAGATCTCACCTGGCTGAACCGAAAAGCTGACGTTGTTGACGGCGACGAAGGAACCGAAGCGTTTGACCAGGTGTTCGACTTCGACTGTGGCGGCCTGGTGCGTGGTCATGCCGTCGTCCTTTGGCGAGAGGCTTTCTGTACCTCGGTGATGAACACGTCCTCGAGGGATGGGTTTTCAAGCTCGTGGCCCTCCTCGACGATCGACGCCTTCAGTCGATCCGGCGCGTCGCAACGGATGAGCCGTCCTTCATGGATCAAGCCCACACGGTTGCATCGCTCGGCCTCGTCCATGTACGCGGTCGTCACGAAAACGGTGAGTCCGTCTTTGACCAGTGCGTAGAGGATGGCCCAGAAGTCCCGTCGGGAAACGGGATCGACTCCGTTGGTCGGCTCGTCGAGAAAGAGGATTTCCGGCCGATGCAGCAGCGTGCACATCAGGGCCAGTTTCTGCTTCATGCCACCGGATAGCTGGCCACCCCGCCTGTCACGGAATGGCGTCATGCGGGTCATCCGCAGGAGTTCCTCGCCGAGCGTTTCTCGCTGGTCGCGGTGGATTCCGAACAGGTCGGAATAAAAGTCCATGTTCTCGTCAACCGTGAGGTCGGGGTAGAGTCCGAACCGCTGGGCCATGTACCCGATTCGATCCTGAACGGCGGCAACGTCACTCCGGACATCGTGACCGGCCACCTCGATTTCCCCCTCTGTCGGGTCGATCAAACCGCAGAGCATCCGGAGCGTCGTCGACTTGCCCGCGCCGTCTGGCCCCACCAGCCCGAAAATCTCCCCACGCTCCACATCCAGGCTCAACCCGTCAACAGCCGTGACCCCCCCGAATCGCCGCGTACAGTTTTGAATTGAAATAACCCTCATCTTCCTATTTCGGGGACGGAGGCGAAACTCTCGTAATCACGGTGATATGAACAGTTAGTCGAATTGTGTGGGTCCCCGTGATTCGGGGACGGAGGCAAATTCGGACAACTATTGCGTTATGAGTCAACTAACAAAATAATTACGTCTCCGTCCCCGAATTAGCTTCCGGTTGGGATTTCGGCGTCGGCGGGCATGTTGGACTTCAGCTCGCCGTTCGGGTTTTCCATGTCGATCTTAATTCGATAGACGAGCTTCACCCGTTCTCCTTCCGTCTGGATTTGTTTGGGTGTGAACTCGGCTTCGGATGCGATGAACGAGATTCGACCCGGGTAGGACTTGTCGGGGAACGAATCGGTTGTGACGCGAACCTCTGTCCCGAGTTGAACCCGCCCCAGGTCCGTCTCGTTGATGTATGCGCGCAGCCACGGTCGGGCCAGGTCACCAATCGTTGCCAGGGTCATCCCGCCCGCGATCACCTCTCCGGTTTCAGCGGCTTTGACGAGGACCACGCCATCGATGGGTGAGACGACCTCGGTGTCTTCCAACCGCGTTTCGGCAATGGCGACCTCCGCCTCGGCCTGTTGGATTTCAGCCTGGCGTGTCATCCCGTCCGCTCTCAACTGCCGCAATTCCAGCCGCCCGGCCTCCGATAGACGGAGGTTTGCCCTCGCCCGATCCACCTGGGCCCGGGCCGCATCGATGTCCTCGCTACGAGGTCCTTCTTCGACGAGTTCGAGCCGCTCACCAGTTTCCCGCAGCCGGGCGACGGCCCCCTGATAGCGGGAACGAAAGTCGTCGTGCTGGGCGGTGGAGATGTCTTCATCTTCGTATAGCGCCTCTGCGCGACTCCAGTCCCTCTCCGCCCGTTCGTGTTCGGCTTCCGCCAGCATCAGCGCGGCCCGGGACGCTTCGATCTCCTGCTGTCTGGAACCGGTTTCCATTTCCCTGAGGACGGCCTCGACCTGTGCCAGTTCGGCCCGACTCCGATCCACCTGTCCTTCAACCTGTTCGTTCTTGAACTCGATGGCCGCGTCGAGTTGTCTCAATCGGGATCTTGCCGACGTCAATACGGCGTTTGCCCTGTCGAGTTGTCCCAGCAGTTCCGCCTGCTCAAGTTTCGCGATCACATCGCCACGGCGGACCGGATCGCCTTCCCGGACCAGCAACTCGGTCAGCTTGCCCGGGATCTTGAAAGCGATGTCCACCTCGGTCAGCTCGATGTTGCCGGAAACCCGGATCAGCGACGTGCTGTCAGGTTCGGGCTCCCTCATTCGGAACCCCACGTATGCGGCACCGGCAACGAGCAGCAGGATTACAGGTATCAGCCACTTCTTCACGCCTTCACCTCATGAGTCATCGATCCAGAATCATACTTCGGATCGTACCGGTTGCCGCTCCCAGCTCGATCCTGGACAGGTTGTATTGGAACAGGGCTGCGATCCGGTTGTCACGGGAACGCTCCAGCCGAGTTTGTGCGTCGGTGACTTCCAGGCTGGTCGAGACGCCCGCGGTGTAACGCCGCCGGGCCCGCTCGACTTCTTCGGTAGCCAGCTTCAGCCCCTCTTCGGCCACTTCGATCTGCTCCCTGGCAGAATGGATGTCATCGAGCGCCAGGCGGACTTCGAGTTCGATCTGTTGCCTCAAGTCCTCGGTCCGGACACGTTCGGCGTCCACTCTGGACCGGCTTTCGATCTCCCGGGCGCTGCGCAACCCGCCGTCGAAGATCGGCACTTTCACTTCCAGGCCGACGCTCCGTGTCGGGAGCGCCCGGCGCGCGCTCGATCCTAACGAACCGTAATCGGCAAAGCCGTACAGGGAAGGCCATCGTTCACCCCGAACCGACCCGTAGAGCCGGCCCATCCGCTCTTCACGCTCTCGTTGTGCCGCCATGTCTGCCCGTGATTCCAGGGCCGTCGCCAGCGCTTCGTCAACGGTTTGAACCGGTACGGGATCGTACGTGAGTTCGTCACCCAGTTCCAGCGTGACGTCGAGTGCAAGCCCGAGCGCCCGCAAGAGCTCCAGGCGAGACCGTCGACCCTCGTTCTCCGCCACGAGGAGTTGTTGCCGTTCGTCGGCCAGTTGAACCCGGGCGCGGGTGACTTCAATCGCCGTGCCGGTGCCGACCGTTCGTTGACTCTGGGCCAGATCCAGCAGGGACTCCGCAAGTTCCACGTTCACCCGCATCGCCTGCACCCGGGCCTCGGACCTCAAAGCGGCTGTGTATCTCGCAGCCGTCAGCGCGGCGACCTCGTCGCGCGTCTGTTCGTCCGAGGACCTGGCCTCGGCAATACCTGCTTTCGACGCTCCGTAACGTCGTATGGCTCCAAGATCCCACAGCCTTTGGGTTGCCCGGGCTCGGGCATCGAAGGTTTCGAAGGGACCGACGAATCGCGGGCGTACGAATCCCGGCACCGGCACATTGAACTGCACGCCGATCGCTTCCAGGTTGTTAGTCCGGCTCTGCTGGTTCACGGACCCGGAGATGTTCGGAAGCAGCGAGGCACGTTGCTGCACCGATTGGGCCCGCGCCTGTTCGACCAGTTCCGCGGCAAGCCGGATTCGGTTGTTGCCGTCAGGTTCAAGCGCAAGTTCCACAGCCTGTTTGAGGCTCAGCCTTAGAGGGACGGATGCCGTTTGTGCGGCGACCGACGCCGGCATCGCTACTGTAGCCGCCAGTGCCATCACGGCCACCCAGGAGCAACTCCACCGATTCACGCCTATCATATGTATTCACCCCAAGAGTTGTTTTTCATGGTGTCCAAGTATCCTCTGCCGGAGTCTCTTCACGTATGGTAATCCTTTTGCCCGGGCTGGCAGGGGGTCACGTGTCATTCACGATCCTCTGGGTGGAGGTGGTTTGCAAATGAGTTTGTTCTTGTCCCTGTTGTTCCTGATGAGTTCCCAGCAGGGCCCAGCCGAGGAATTTCGGTTGCTTCGCTAGTCCGGATTTTTCAACGCAAAAACGCCAAGGCGCAAAGGTCGCCAAGGTTGTTGTGTTCGGACCGTACGTCCAGTCTTCTGCATTCCCCTAAAAAAGGGTCCCATCGCGTCTTTGCGTCTTTGCGTTGAAATCCCGACGGTGTCGTTATTAGGGGCCCGCTCAACAATAGCTTTACATTTTGGCATCCCATCTTCACGCCATCTTCGGCCGCTCCTCAATCGCAGATCCTCGAAATAGCGGGGCTATTCCTCCGGTCTGCTCAATCGGTCGCGACCGAATCTGACGCAAATCTGGGCGCCAATTCTGTGAAGTTATTGTTGAGCGGGCCCCAAGAAATGTTTAATCATGCAGCGGCGTGTCGTAGCCCGATATGAACGGTCTGGTCTGGCCGGATGGATCAAAAACGTGTCGGGGTTGTGTGCCGATGTCTCCGCCGTAGACATGGATGGACACGGTCTGCGCGGAGGTGCGGTTGAAGATGCGGTGGATGTCTCGATGGGGTGGGTAGACGTGGGCGACGTCTCCCGCCTTGAAGGTGCCGACCGACACTTCGGTGAGGGTGCCGTCGTCGAGACGGCGAAAACGTGATTCTTCCTCTTCACCTTCATACTGGCCAATCACGCCCCAGGTGCAGTGGTCGTGGATCGGTGAACCGTTGTCGGGGCGCCACACGAAAGAGACGACCGAAAAGATTTTGTCCGGTGGGCTGAAGAGCAGGTATTGAGAATAGGGCTTGTCGGGCAGGGCCCGTTTGAATTGCGAACTGAGCCAGTCGCGGTTGAGAACCAGATCAGCCAGCAGGGGCTCGATCCGCGTTACGACATCTTCCGGTTCGAAGAATTCATCCAGTATCGTTTTAACGTCGTTTATGAATTGAGAAAACGGGCTTGCCATTACCGGTCGCCCTCGTGCGTCTTCTTCCCTTTCATCCCGAAGTACAGGATGCTGCCAACCAGGAGAGCAACGAGAAAAGCCAGTGTGTCGGCCACGTTGGTCTGCGCGTACAACCAGATTCCGAGCACGATGGCGAGGATGGGGAACAGCGGACCGAACATCAACTGGAATTCCGGTCGTGTAAGCGAGCGCTTGCGAAGAATCGGTACCGCGGCGCAACTCACCATGTAGGCTCCAATGCGGGCGACGACGCTGATGGTCGCAAGCCAGACAAAGGTTCCCGACAGCGCGAGCATCCAGACGAGCACGGCGAACAACGCGATCGAAGCAATCGGTGTGCGGAAACGGGAGTGCAGGTATCCAAGGAACGCCGGGAACTCGCCTTGTTCGGCGAAAGCGTATGTCAGGCGGGGCCCAATCAACATGACGGCGCTGAGGTTGCCCATGATCGAAACCAGAGCGGCGAGGGCCATGACGCCACCGGCAACCGGTCCCAGGAAGGCCTGACCCGCATCGGCCAGCGGCCGTTCCGATTGAGCGAGGGCGGGGTAGGTGCCGACGGCGACGATCTGGACTGCCAGGTAAATGACAGCCGCGATACCCAGCGCGTAGATCAGGGCCCAGGAGATATCTTTCCTGGGATTCCGGGCCTCGGCCGCGGGAATTGCGGCGTACTCGAATCCCGTGAACGCATATACGAGCAACAGAACGGCGCTGCCGAAGCTGACTGATGTCGGGGCTTCGATCGGCGAGAATGTTCCCCAGTCGACGAAGAACATACCGACTATCCCGAAGGCGACCAAAGGCAGCAGTTTGAGTATGGCGAACGCGTCGCCGAAATGCGCTCCCATGGCTACGCCCCGGACGTTAATACCGGCCAGCAGCGCGACCACTACCGTGATGCTGACGATGCGTCCGACGCCGACCGACAACTGCGGAACGAAGAAGCCGAAATAAGAAATCAAAAGGTTCGCGTTCGCCGCAAACGCACTCACCCGGGCGAGCCATACGGCCCAGCCCACTTCGAATCCAACGAGAGGGCCGAAAGCCGACCGGGCATAAAGATAGGGACCACCGGTATCGGTAAAGTGGCTGGCGATTTCGGCGAAGCAGAGAACGATGATTCCGACGATTGCCGCGCACGCCACGAAAGCGATGGGGCTGGCGTTGCCCAGTAGGGCCGCGACCGCCGACGGAAGGCCGAATATGCCGGCACCGATGATACCGTTGATCGCCAGTGCGGTCAGGTCGCCTCGACCCAGGGCCCGAACCAGATTCAGTTTCCGTGGTTCATCGGCTGAGGTGGTAGTAGACACGTTCGACAGAGCTTAACGGAGGGGAGTTCCGGCGTCAATTGCTGGAGGGCGGATAGCGAGTCCTTCACCGCGAAGGCACGAAGAGCACGAAGAAAGAAACATATAAACTCTTCTTCCTTCGAGCCCTTCGCGCCTTCGCGGTGAATTCCGTGCCTATTTCTTCTTCTTCGCCTTGGTCTGTTTCGCGAAATCCGTCAACAGTTGCTTGAACGCAGCCGGTGCCTTTAACGCATAGCGAACCTGGACGAGCGGCTTGTTGATCTTGATCAGCTGGCTGAGGTCGACGGGTGTGGCGCCGAGTACGATGTCTGCCTTGGCCTTGTTGATCGTGGTTTCGAACTCCCGGATCTGCTTTGCACTGTAACCCATGGCCGGCAGGATGTTCTTCAAGTGAGGGAACTTTTCGTAAACCTTTCGGATGGATCCCACGGCGTATTTCGCGGGGCGGACCATCTTTGCGCCCTGTTTCTTTGCGAAGATCGCGCCGGCGCCATAAGCCATTTCGCCGTGTGTCAGTGTGGGGCCGTCCTCGACGACGATGACCTTCTTGCCCTTTATCGATTCGTTGTCGACGGACGTGATCGTGAGATCCGTTCTGAAAACGCGGGCCTTTGGATTGGCTGCACGGATGCTCTTCTTTACAGCGTCGATTCCGGCTGCCGGCGCGGTGCCGGTCTTGCTGATCAGCAGGACGTTTGCCGCGCGAAGGTTGGCTTCGCCCGGATGGTAGTTCATCTCGTGACCGGCTCGATGCGGATCGACGACGGTGATGAAAAGATCCGGGGCATAGAAGGGAATGTCGTTGTTTCCCCCGTCCCACAGAATGACATCAGCCTCTTTTTCGGCGCGCCTGAGAATCTTCAGGTAATCCACACCGGCCCAGATCACAACTCCGCGACGGACGTACGGCTCATATTCCTCGCGCTCTTCGATGGTCGATTTGTGGGTTTCGAAGTCTTCGTACTTGGCGAATCGTTGCACTTCCATCGCGACCAGGTCGCCATAGGGCATCGGGTGACGGATGACGCCAACCCGGAGTCCCTGTTGCATGAGGTAGTCGACGATAAACTGGCTGGTCGGGCTCTTTCCCGCGCCCGTGCGTACGGCACAGACGGCGACAACCGGCTTTTTCGACTTCAGATAGGTCGTGCCCGGCCCCATGAGCCGGAAATCAGCACCGGCGGCCATGGCGATCGAAGCGGCGTGCATCACGTTCGTGTGCGATACGTCCGAATACGCATGAACGACCTGGTCGACTTTGTGGGTTCCGACCAGTTCGGCGAGCTGGCTTTCCGGATAGATCTGGATCCCTTTTTTGTACAGCGAACCGGCGAGCTGGGCGGGATACACGCGATCTTCGATGTCCGGTATCTGCGTTGCGGTAAACGCGACGACCTTGTAATCCTTGTTGTCCCGAAAGTAGACGTTGAAGTTGTGGAAGTCCCGGCCTGCGGCTCCCATGATGATCACTCTTTTCTGTCGCATAAAAGGCTCTTCCCTTCCTTTGGGTCTCTTCTGCCGAATGGCTCCGGCATAATGTTTTGGAAAAGGTGCCACGATGTCGATCCGACCGACGATTAGGACGGAGATCGGGGGGTGGGCGCTCCCAGGATCGTTCCCGACAGACATTAAAAAATTACCAGATTTCCGTGAAACTGGCCAGAGACAAACGCAGCCGTGAGCTCGGTCCTGCGCAGGGCCCGCTCAAGAATAACTTCACATTTTGGCATCCCATCTTCACGCCATCTTCGCGGGACCTTCGCGCCATCTTCGGCCGCTCCTCAATTGCAGATCCTCGAAATAGCCGGGCTATTCCTCCGGTCTGCTCAATCGGTCGCGACCGAATGAGGTGCTCCCCAAAATTCGGACAGGTCGCTAAGGTGTAAAATCGCTGCCTCGGGAGAGGCAGATGAAGAAGAGACAGAGGAAGCAGTACAGCGCCGATCTGAAGGCGAAGATCGCGGTGGAGGCGGTGAAGGGACAGCGAACGATCCAGGAGATCGCCTCCAACTACGGGGTCCACCCGAATATGGTGACAAAGTGGAAGAAGCAGTTGCTCGATGGCGCATCGGAGATCTTCTCGAACGGGAAGACACAATCGATGGAAGCCGATGAAGAAGTCCGGACCGAACTTTACCAAGAGATCGGAAAGTTGCACGTCGAGGTGGATTGGTTGAAAAAAAAGTCCGGACTTTCACGTTAGGACAACGACGGCCATGGATCGAATCAAGCGACAAGAAACTGAGCATCACCGAGCAGTGCCGGTTGGCGGGAGTGTCCCGGTCGGGACTCTACTACACGCCTGTTGGCGAGAGCGCCGAGAACCTGGAGTTGATGCGTCTGTTGGACGAGCAGTACACACGGACGCCGTTCTACGGCGTGCGGCGGATGACTCACTGGCTGGAGAATCAAGGTCACCGGGTCAATGCGAAACGAGTACGACGGCTCATGCGGCAGATGGGACTGGAAGCGATCTATCCCAAACCGCGGTTGTCGACGCCGGCACCGGGACATCGGATCTATCCGTACCAGCTACGGGGGCTGAGGATCGATCGCCCAGACATGGTGTGGGCCACCGATATCACGTATATCCGTCTGCGGCAGGGGTTTATCTATCTGGTGGCGATCATGGACTGGTACAGCCGGTATGTGCTGGCCTGGGAGGTTTCAGTATCGATGGACAGCGCTTTCTGCGTGTCGGCATTGGACTGGGCCCTGAGGCATGCGCAACCGGAGATCTTCAACTCGGATCAGGGTTCTCAGTTCACCAGCGATGCGTTTACGAGCCGACTCGAAGGCGAGGGCATCCGGATCAGCATGGACGGCCGGGGCCGGTTCCTGGACAACATTTTCGTCGAACGTCTATGGCGAACGGTGAAGTACGAGGAAGTGTACCTGAAGGACTACATGAGCGTTCCCGAGGCGGTCTCGAACCTGACTGTCTATTTCAGATTTTACAATCAGGAACGCGGTCATCAGGTATTCGACTATCAGACACCCGAGGCGATGTACTTTCAAAGTGCGAGGAGTACGGCATCGGTCAAGAAAGCAGCCATACTCCAGGTTGCCCCAGACGGCGAACGCCGTTGACAAGCGATCCTGGCGCGATCTTTTCTCTGGAAGTGTTTATCGGAGGCGAAAAGAAAGAAAAAAGGCCTCCTCAGTAAAATCTGTGGGCGACATCGGGTTCCGGTAACGCTCCAAGCGTGTGGTAGAGAGCGACTTGGGCAGCTCTAAAGGTCCGAAAACCATACGCTTTTCTGGTGGTCACTTTCGCTTTGTTGTTGAAACCTTCGACGATGCCCCCGGAAATCCGCTTTTTGGCACGGAACCAGTTGAGCAGGAGTTCCCGGTGGGAGCGGAGCATGCGCGCCACCTTTTTCATGGGCTCGATCCGGGATCGCATCGTCCGCCGGCACCAGGCATCCATGAATTGACCGGCCCAGTAGGGCGACGTGTACTCCCAGAAGAACTGGAAGTCCTCCTTGAGCAGAAAGCTCCGAACGGTCCGCAGGTTGTACTGGAGCAGGTCGGCCAGCTTGATGTCTTGCTTGTCGGTTCGGTTCTGGGGGCGCTTGAGCAAACACCACCGGGAGTGTTTCAGGATCGGCTCCAATCCCGCGGCTTTCATATCCCGGGATTCCTGGGCTCGAACCTCATCGATGGCCTTATTCATGTGCATGGCGATATGAAACCGATCCAGAACATGCAGGGCCGTCGATGCTTTCTTGGAAATCACCTTCAGATACGGCTTCCACATGTCGCTGCACACGAACTTCAACTCGGCGGCGCGCTCGACTCCGAATTGCTGGAAGAAGCGCAGCAACGTTTTCACCGTGCGATCCCGGCCGACCCAGAGCAGCCGCTTGGAATGCCGGTCGATCTGGTAGACCACCGTCAGGTACTTGTGCCCCCGGCGCCAGAGAATCTCGTCCACGCCAATCGCGGTCACACCCTCCAGGTCCCGGTGCGCCAGCCCCCAGCCGACGATCCATTCCACAGATCGAAACACCTTCTCCCAGGAAGTCCGGAAGATGTCGGCAACCTCCTGCCAGGACATCCGCCGCGCCCAACCGGCCAGAAATTGCATATACGTCCGCGTCAAGGTTTGCTTACCCTCGGCCCAGGGCACCGATTCGACCTTCACGCCACAACGCCTGCAATCCACACGCCGCATCAGATACACGAAGAACACGGGAAAGCCCCACAGCGGCACAAACTCGAACAGGCGGGCCTCCAGCGTGTCGTAACCCGGTCCCGCACGCCCGCAGCCCGAGCAGACCGGCCGGCTGTTGCGTCGTGGAAATATCTCCACCAACAGTGCCGTCTCGCCCCCGATTCGTTCCCATCGCACTGCTCCGTAGACAAAGGACTTGAACTTCTGCACTCGATTCAGAATAGTCTTCACTTGCACCCTGGTCTCGTCTCTCCTGCTTTGGATTTGTTTGGTGCAATACCAAATACAGGATTCGAGCCAGGGTGTGCTACATCCCTTTCGTTCTCATCGTCGGTTTCTCCTCATCCCGGCCTGTGTGGAAGTGTGAATCGGCCCCACGTCTTTTCCGGCCGA
The DNA here is from genome assembly GCA_965262425.1 of Terriglobia bacterium. Classification (GTDB taxonomy): domain Bacteria; phylum Acidobacteriota; class Terriglobia; order 20CM-2-55-15; family 20CM-2-55-15; genus CAZOZZ01. The sequence continues at coordinate 120,778 of OZ253536.1, forward strand.
TTCAAGTCGCTGTGGAAATCCGCGCGTCTCTTACCGGATTCCCTCAGCGTCGCCACTTTCCACAGGCCACTCATTTGCCCGTTTCTACCCACAGATTTTGCCGAGGACCCGAAAAAAGAACCAAAAAAGAAAGAAAGCTGCAGTCTGTGGAAACTGCCGCCGCTGATGGAAATCCTCAAAAAGGATTTCCACAACGGCTTGAAAATAGCCTCGGAGACTCGGCTTTTTCACAGTTCCCACAGGCTCGGCGACGGGTAAAACATCAACCCATTTCAACGGCAGCGATCCACCTTAAGATCCGGGAGTTTCTGTCCGAAGAATGGGGAGCCCCTCAGAATCTGACGCAAATCTGGGCGCCAATTCTGCGAAGTTATTCTTGAGCGGGCCCTTAGGGTGACAGCGGCGGCCTCACCGCACGGAACGACAGCCGGACAATGCTGGTATGATGCGAACCTTCCGCCCCCGAGGGAAAATTCAGCGGCGACCTGTAATGGAAGCAATGAAGCAACATCCAGCGGCTGTCGGCGTCCTGCTCGCCATTGTTGCGATTTCGTTGTCACCTGCCGTCGCGGGAACCACAGTTCAGACAACAGCCGGTTCGCCGGACGGAGATCTGCGTGTTGGAGACCTGCGGACCGAGTATGTGGAAAATCCGCTTGGGATCGACGTACGAATTCCGAGATTGAGCTGGAAGCTTTACGCGTTGGGGCGCGGAGTGATGCAGGCAGGTTACCGGGTGCAGGTCGCGGGTGGCATTGACAGTTTTTCTCGGTCCGAATTCTTGCTCTGGGACTCCGGTGAGGTTCGGTCGGAACGATCCGTGAACGTGAGGTATGCGGGGCCCGACGTGGAATCTCGTCGACGTTACTATTGGCGCGTTCAGGCCTGGTCGAACGATGGCCGGGTCTCGGAATGGAGTCCGGTGGCCTTCTGGGAATCCGGCCTGCTTGAAGACGATGATTGGGCTGCCGACTGGATCACATCGCCTCTCGAAGATGATCCATCCGTGTCGGGGCCGGCACCCCACTTCCGGCGTTCGTTCGAACTAGGGTCCGGCGTAGAGTCGGCTCGTATCTACGCAACGAGCCGCGGCGTCTACGAACTCTTCCTTAATGGCCAGCGAGTTGGAGAACGCGTCCTGGCGCCGGGCTTTGCGAGTTACAACCGCCGGATGCCTTACCAGACCTACGATGTGACCGAACTTGTCACACGTGGAGAGAATGCGGTCGGCGCTGTCGTGGGCGATGGATGGTACCGGGGCTTCCTCGGTTTTCCTGGAGATCGCAACGTGTTCGGGAATCAGGTTGCGCTTTTCCTGCAGTTGGAAGTGGTGAATACAGACGGCACTCGAGAGCTTGTTTCTTCGGGTGAAGGATGGATGACGGCTACCGGCCCGATTCTCTCTTCTGACATTTACAACGGCGAAACCTACGATGCGCGGGCTGAAATGCCTGGCTGGTCGAGTCCGGGCTACGATGACTCGTCATGGCTTCAGGCTATGTCCGGAGGCGACAACACCGGGACGTTTGTTGCGGATCTGGCGCCGCCGGTTCGGCGGATCGAACAGGTCGAACCGCTCCGGATCCTGGATGCGCCTTCGGGCGGCACGATCGTCGACATGGGGCGGAATCTGGTCGGATGGGTACGGTTCCGGGTCTCGGGCGAGGAGGGTGAGACTGTGCGGCTCACCCATGGAGAGGCCCTGGATGCGGGCGGGGACCTCTACACGGCCAACCTCAGGACGGCCGCGCAGACGGATACGTATATCCTGAAGGGAACCGGCGAGGAATGGTTTGAGCCGCACTTCACGTTTCACGGGTTCCGCTATGTACACTTTGACGGGTATCCGGGTCGGCTGGAAATTGACGATGTGACCGGTGTCGTCGTGCATTCCGATCTCGAGTTGACCGGAACGTTCGAGACGTCTGACGCCGATCTCAACCAGCTGCAGCAGAACATCCTCTGGAGCCAGAAGGGGAACTTCCTGTCTATTCCTGCCGACTGCCCTCAGCGCGACGAACGATTGGGTTGGACGGGTGACGCGCAGTTGTTCGCGCCCACGGCGGGTTTCAACATGCAGGTCGCACCTTTTTTCAGCCAGTGGCTGCGGGACTTGCGGGCGGATCAGTATGAGGACGGCAGTGTTCCCTGGGTGATCCCGGATGTTCTGACTTCCCGGGGGCCGGCCGCGACGTCCGACGTTCCGACGGCGGGGGTTGCGGGGTGGTCCGATGCAGCGATCATCATTCCCTGGGAGCTGTATCTGCGCTACGGCGATGTCCGGGTTCTTGAAGAGCAGTACGACAGCATGCGTGCGTGGCTGTCTTATGCCGTTTCCGAGGCGGGTGATGATCTGGTGTGGAAGCCTGATTTTCACTTTGGGGACTGGTCGGGAGATGTCGAGACGCCGCCGGATCTGATCGCGACGGCCTACCTGGCCCACTCGGCCGACTTGATGTCGCGGATCGCGGGAGTCCTGGGTTTAGAAGCCGATCGGTCGGTGTATGCCGACCTGTTTGGGCGCGTTCAGGCAGCGTTCCGGAGCGAGTTCGTTTCCATCTTCGGGAACTTGAGCTACCGGACCCAGACCGCCTACGCGCTGGCGCTGCGGTTCGACCTGCTCACAGACGAGCAGGGTAATCGTGCGCTGGGGAGCCTGGTCGATGACATCCGTCAGCAAGGCACGCACCTGACCACCGGGTTCGTTGGCACGGCGGCTTTGTGTCCGGTCTTAAGCGGAAATGGTCGTGCGGACGTTGCCTACGACTTGCTGTTTCAATCGACCGCTCCGTCCTGGTTGTTTGCCGTCCGGTCCGGTGCGACGACTATGTGGGAACAGTGGCGTGGGAAAGAAGCCGGCACTTTCGCCGATCCCGAACTGAATTCGCTGAACCATTACGTGGGTGGCGCCATAGGGGATTGGATGTACTCGACGATCGGAGGCATCAATCCCGATGTGGAGGCGCCTGGTTTCAAGCACGCGATCCTCGGTCCGACACCCGATCCGCGGCTGACCCACGCATCCGCTTCCCTCAGGACGATGTACGGCACGCTCAGCACGAACTGGAAGCTGGAAAGCCCCGATCGGTTCCTGCTGGACGTGGAGGTTCCGGTCAACGCCACCGCCTCGGTCCGCCTGCCTCGGGCGCGAGCCGAAAGCGTTCTGGAAAGTGGCGAGCGTCTGATTGCGTCCGCAGGCATTTCGAGTGTTCGGGAAAGTGGAAGAGATGTCGTCGTCGAGATTGGATCCGGCTCCTACCTGTTTTCCTACAGCCTCCTACCCAACCTCCCGATCGAGCGGCCCTCTCCTCTGACTCCCTCGAGACTCCTACTCCTGCTCCTGATCCTGTCCCTCCTCCTCCTCACAGTCGCCCTAATTCCCGTAATTCGGGGACGGAGGGGAAACTCCTCCCGCTAACGCCTGCGCTATGAGGTAGTTGATGAATTACGCCTCCGTCCCCGAATTAGGACGCTTCCGCTTCTTTTCGCGAGGGGGGTTCTTCCATTTCGGGGACGGAGGCGAAACTCTTCGAACTCTCGAGTCATCAATTAGACAATCGAGTTGTTCCTCCGTCCCCGAATTACGCCGCCGATTTTGTCCTGGCCTTTGGGCCGCGCCGCCGAGGGCTCAGCGTTAGCCCCGTTCGTCGTTCAAGGTGTCGAACGAACGCATCCGAGCCACAAGGCCGACCGGTTCTTGTGCCTTGTCGGATCAGGGTATTGAAAGCAGGGTCTTCGGGGTCGGATAGCCATCGCGCCCAGTCGATCACGTTGTCTGTAAACGGAGTCTCAGCTGTGACCAGTTGGTCCGCTGCCAGTCCACAATGGGCTTGCGCGCTCGACCATAGGTATTCTTCGGCGCGCGAGACCATTCCTGCGCGAACCGGATTGCGCTCGACGTACCGGATCGCGGAGCGCGCGTGCCCGATGTCTAGAGGACAGGAAAACGGCCGGTCCTGCCAGAGATAACCTGAGAATCCATACTTCCTGTTGAATTCCTGCGCATAAATCGAGTGGACCCGTCGAAAGGTCTTCGCGAACGAGTCTTCACGTTTCGGAGTGGCCACGATATGGACATGGTTGGACATCCAGCAGTAGGCGAGAATAGAGACGCCGTGATTTCGCGCTGTCGCGTTCAGAAGGCGGCTGTAAAGGTGGCGGTCGTCGTCGTCGAAAAAAACGGGATCGCTACGAATCCCTCGTTGCGTTATGTGATGGGGAATGTCGGGCAGAACTACCCTTGCTCGTCGTGCCATGGTGTCACCAAGACGTCCCTATGAACAGGGACAATTTCAAGAAGCAAGGGCACGACAAGTGTACCGCCGGGTCCGATAGTAATCACCATAATTCGGCGGTAATTCGAGGACGGAGGCGTAATTTCGTAATCTGCTCAATATGAATGAGTAGTTGGTCGAATTGTTCCTCCGTCCCCGAATTAGGGTGTTCAGGTTTCGAATTGAAACTAGAATGGGAGGAGTGGAAATCCTGGTTCAGTTGATGATGGGTGTGGGGCTGGCCGCGTCGGCTGGTTTTCGTGCCTTTCTGCCGACGCTTGCGGTTGGGTTGTTGGCGCGGACCGGATTTTTGGAATTGAACTCGTCGGTTGAGTTTCTGACTCGCACGGACGTTCTCGCCGTTCTGGCCGTCGCGACTCTTGTGGAATTCCTGGGCGACAAGATTGTTGTCGTCGACCACGTTCTCGACACTGTGGGAACTGTGGTCCGACCTGCCGCGGGGACTCTCCTGGCATCTTCAGTTCTGCTGGGGCTGGATCCGTTCGTGGCCGCGATGCTGGGATTGGCCACCGGAGGCGCGACGTCCCTGGCGGTTCATTCCGGCAAGGCGGCTCTCCGGGCCGGCACAACCTCGTTGCTTCCTGTTCACGGGGGTATCGGCAACACGTTGGTTTCCATCATCGAAGATGTGATTTCCGTCGTCGGAGTTGCCCTGGCGGTTCTCGTGCCGGCCCTTGCCTTTATCTTCGCCGTCGGTCTTGTTGTCGGGGGCGTGGTCCTCCTGAAAAAGGGTGTCCGTGCCGGCCGAAAGATGTATTCACCCACCCCTCAGATTTAGGTCTCTCAGATCTAGGGCCCGCTCAAGAATAACTTCACATTTTGGCATCCCATCTTCACGCCATCTTCGGCCGCTCCTCAATCGCAGATCCTCGAAATAGCGGGGCTATTCCTCCGGTCTGCTCAATCGGTCGCGACCGAACCTGACGCAAATCTGGGCGCCAATTCTGCGAAGATATTCTTGAGCGGGCCCTTAGGTCCCTCAAAGTGGTTCGATCAGAAACGTCACACCCCACCCCCAGGTTTGTCCCAACGGACCGTCCCAGGTGTCGCGGAGCATCTTGAGAAGTATGGGATCCGTTGTCCGGACACTGAAGCCGATCGCTATTCCGGACTCCGGCTGGATCGGCGAACCGTCCGCATCGATCAGGTTGTCCCAGTCGTAGAGAAAGGGCGAGGACCAATCGATCTGATCTTGAAGATACTCGGCCAACTCCGGAGGGGCTTCACCCGCGCTTCTTTCCGCCGGCCACCCGTCGTGGTCGCGATAATAATCCGTTGCTCCGTTCTGAACCGCTCGGAAGTCCGCGACTATAGCGACAACTCGCGCCTGCATCAGTGCCTGCGAGACTGCGGGCATGGCGATCGTCGATATGATCCCGATGATCGCGACAACGATCAGCAGTTCGATCACCGTGACACCGCGCTCCGGACCGAGAACCATCTTTCTGTTTCGTACATTCACTCTCATTGCTGCCTCACATCCGCGAAAAAAGTGTCCGCGTCCTGGCTGGAATCGTATTCCACGCTGAGGGACCCCTCCGACACCGCGATCCGGTATTGGTCCTCACCATCCCGAACGAACGTCCAACCGGCATGATCCGGGCCCCCGACTTCAGCCAGAGTTGCGGGATACCTGCCGTTGGCGATCCGGGAGGACTCGATCTGTCGGACGGCGTAGTTGAGCGCCAGTCGAAGGTTGTGCCGGACTTCGTCTTCCGAAACGGGCGTCGTCGCAACCTGGAACGGCATTCGCCCCGAGAGGTTGAGACCGATCAGTAGGGCGAACAACAACAGAACGACTGCCAATACGGCGTATTGCCCGGCACCGGGTTTTCTCTTTGCTTCCTCTTCGGACCGCTCCTGCACCACGTTTTGCTCACGAGAAAATTCCGCCATGGCTTCAGCGGCCAGTTCGTCAGCCTTGCTTGGAGAACGCTTGTCGTCACTCATAACCTGGACCTCTTGCTGAGATGTTGCTTAGGGTTGGTTGGTTGCCTCGCTGAGCTCCTGATACTCGGCCCGGGCCGCGACGAGAATCGGAACATCCCGGTCGGCGTCGTTCCACAACTCGAAGAAGGTCTCGTATGATTCGCGGGCCAGATCGGTGTTTCCCTGAAGCGCATAGGCGCGTCCAAGGCCCAGATGCGCAATCTGATAGGGGAAACCACCGAAAGGTGCCGACGACGTTCGTAGGCGTGCGAGCGCCGCACCGCGATTGTCCAGCACTTGCCCGAAAGCCTGGGCGGCGGCAGCGGCTTGTCCCTGTGCCAGGTAGGCCAGACCGCGGATGTAGGTCGGCTCGAGGTTGGCCCGCTCGTGGGCGGTCGCCGCCTGAAGATGCCCGAGAGCGTCCTCCGGGGAACCGCGATCGAGTGCGATCATGGCGCGTGTTGTGGCCGCCACCACGGCCTTCAGGGCGACATGGTCCGGGCTGCTCGCGACCATCTCGGCGAGAATGGCTTCGGCCTGCTCGGAGGCTCCGCCGAGCGCAAGGGCCAAGACGGCGGTCATCCGGATCGAGCGACCCGGGTGAGTGTCCAAAGCTTCGTTCGCCTTCTCCACTGCGGATCTCTTGTTACCGACCAGGGCTTCGATCCAGGCCTCCTCCGCCAGGATACGTGCCGGGTTCTCGGCACTCGGCCCCAGGGCTGCCAGAGATGCTGCGGTACTGTAGTGCTGACGGGCATCCCGAAGCTTTCCTGCGAACGCCGACGTCCCCGCCTGTGCCGCAATAAACCGGTACTCGATGGGCCTCCCGCCGGCCCATTCCAGGTGTCGTCGGACCTCGTCTGTATTGCCCTCGACAAAAGCAATCCGGTACATACGAGCGCGCAGAAACCAGTTGTCGAGACCGAGATCGATGGCCTGCTCGCCGACTCGCTTCGCCTCGTCGAACTCGAGGAGGCCCAGGTGGGCGCTGACCAGATTCGAATAGGCGGTTCCGCTCGTGGGTTCGAGACGCATCGATTCGATGGCCGCCGCTGCGGAGCCCTCGAACTGCCCGACACGGCGAAGCGTGATGGACCGGAGGGTGTGGGCTCGAGGGTCGCTCGGATAGGTCTCGATCCACTGCTGCACCGCATCGAGTTCCGCGCCGAAGTCTCCGGTTACGGATTGGTGGTACCGGGTCAGGACGGCGAATCGCTCCCGTTCGCTGACCCGGTCCCTCAGTTCGAACGACCGGATCGCGTATTCTGCCGCGATCTCAAATTCCGAGATGTTCGCGTACGTGGACGCCAGGCGCGAGTGCGCCTCGGCGAAGTTCGGATCGAGTTCGATAGCGCGCCTGTAGAACGGTATGGAGTCCATCAGGAACCCCGGTGCCAGGCTGAACGCCTTCAGGGCCTCCAGCGAAGTCGTCGTCGCCTCTTCGAGTGGCGTGTTCAGCTCTTCGATGGTTCGGATCGATTCTCCCAGCTTCCCGCGCATGTTCGTCGCCGCCTGGCCCAGCGCCCGAACCACCTCCTCTTTTCTTTCAGATTCGACCTGTTCCCGTGCCAGGACATCTCCGGTGCCACAATTGACGGCGTTCAACGTGACGATGTACGTGGATCCGAGCGAGGCGATCTCGCCGGCGATCATCGCTTTGAGCCCCGCACGCGTGCAGATCTCCTCGCCGATCGCGGGCGTGATGCGTTCATCGCCTTCGCGGCCCATCAGGTCGAGGACCTCTCGTACCCGCCGTTCCGGAAAGATGTTCAGGAACGGCGATTCGTCCAGATTTACGGCTAGGGCGGCCTCCAGCGTTCCGTCGAAGTCGTCATCTCCCGTCGAATTGACGAAGTCGGCCAGGAGAATCACATCCGTCTCATTGAGCAGGGGATTTCCCGAACCCAGGAACTGCCACAGGCCCAGGGCCAGGACGAGAATCAGCGTGGCGGCCCCCGCGAGCATGACCGTGGGCATCTTCAGTATTGCCGAACGATCGGCTGGACCAGGGACCGGTGCTGCGGATCGTCCGGAGTCGCCTCCCTTTGACCGCTTCAAGTCGGATCGCAACCCGGATGCGTGCTGATACCGGAGTTCGCGATCCTTGACCAAAGACTTCCTGATGATCTCTTCCAGGTCAGCCGGGACGTCCGGGTTCAGCCGAACCGCTGCGGTTGGTGTGTCGTGGAAGATGGCATCGAATATGATGGCGGAAGTCGAGCCGGGAAACGCCGGCCTCCCGGTCACCATTTCATAGAGTACGACTCCGAGCGAGAACAGGTCGGTCCTCCGATCCAGGTTCTCTCCACGGGCTTGTTCCGGCGACATGTACGCGACGGTCCCGATTGCCGATCCCGGGCTTGTGAGCTGATTGTCCTCGGAGGCGGTTGCCGCGTCGCCGGATTCTTCCGTCGTGGCCCGCTCAGCTAAGCTGAGTTTCGCCAGGCCGAAATCCAGGATCTTGGCCTGCCCACGTTCGGTCAAGAAGATATTGGCGGGCTTGATGTCCCGGTGGACGATCCCCGCCTGGTGTGCCGCGTCGAGCGCATCGGCAAGCTGGACTCCAAGGTCGAGGACGTCGGCGATCTTCATGGGACCGCGCCGGATCACCTGCTTGAGCGTCGCCCCCTCCATGAACTCCATCACGATGAAGGGGTGTCCGTCGTGGTCCCCGATCTCGTGGATCGTGCAGATGTTGGGATGGTTCAGAGCCGCCGCCGCACGAGCTTCCCGTTTGAACCTTTCCACGGCCTGCTTGTCGTTTGAGATATCTGGAGGCAGGAACTTCAACGCCACCAAGCGTCGGAGGGAGGTGTCTTCGGCCCGGTAGACCACACCCATGCCTCCGCCACCGATCTGTTGAAGGACCTTGTAGTGGGATACGGTCTCACCTAGCATTTGTCTCTCACACCTTCACTTGTCGCCGGAAACAGGCGTAAATATTACGAGAGGAGGCGGTTGGGGTCAATCGTCAAGGCAGTTTCGGGGCAGATAGTTCCTAGTTTTCCAAACCACGTCAGTCAAGACGGTTATTGCGATACAATCGCGGCATTCATCAACTGCGAAAGACAACTTGCCCCGAATAACCGCCAGGCTGGTCCGGCAAACGAGGAGGGAGGATGGCAAGACGGCTCTCGGTTCTTTCTATACCGGTGATCCTGTTGATCCTGGCCGGTACGCCACCCGCCGGTCGGGGGACAGCGTCCGGCCAATTCCAACCGGGTTACGTCGACCCGGGACCGGTTCTCGAGGCTGCCGCCGATGCGATCGGGACCGACAACTTGAGATGCGTCACGATCTCGGGTACCGGCTCCACCGGCATCGTCGGCCAGCAGCGGCTGAATGACAAGAATGTCGATTGGCCCGACGGTGAGCCGCTGATCGACTACACCCGCACCATGAACTGGGAAGCCGGGATCATGAAGGAAGAATTCGAACGTGAGCCGGGACTGAACCCCGCATCGTGGAAGTACGGGCTGGGCTGGTTGGGTGGGACGCCTATGCAGCAGAACGCACACCAGACGTTCGTGGTCAACGGCAGCTACGCCTGGCACGAAGACGGTAGGGGAGCCGATCCGATTGCGGCGCGGCCTCAAGATGCCGAGCTATGGCAACTTGACCTGTGGATGAACCCACACGGCTTCCTCAAAGCCGCCAGGATGCCCGGCGCCAACCCCCAGGCCGTATGGCGCTGGGAACTCGGAGAAATGGGCCGCGACGGCCCGACCACGACCCCGGAGAAGGTGACGGTCGTTTCGATTACCGTGCTCGGCAAGTACCGGGTGGATGCCACCATAAACAAAGAGAACATGCTTCAGCGGATACACACATGGGTTCCCGATCCCGTCCTCGGAGACATGAATTACGAGCATGAGTTCACCAACCAAAGCTACGTTGATCTCGGCGACGGCGTGCGGTTTCCCACCACGTGGCATCATCACGAAGGATGGGACGACAACTTCCAGGCCCAGAGTGTCAATGCCGGACACAACAGTTTTGGCGGCACTTTCGCCGAAATCGAGCCGAACGTGTGTCCCGATGATGCGGCCGTTCCCGACGTTGTTCGCGAGACGACATTTGAAGTTCGCGTCGAGACCGAGAGGCTGGCGAATGGCGTGTATTTGCTCGGCGGAGCGTCGCACAACAGCGTGGCCGTCGAGTTCGACGACTTCGTGGCAGTTGTCGAAGCACCGCTCGACGAGAACCGGAACCTGGCCGTCATAGAAGAAATCGTCCGGCTGGTCCCCGACAAGCCCATCCGGTTCCTCGTGAACACGCACCAGCACCACGATCACATCGGCGGACTGCGAACCTACATGCACATCGGTGCGACGATCATCACGCACTGGAGGAATTTTGATTTTTACACTCGCGATGTTCTGAACTACGCGCCCCGGACTCTCGATCCCGACATGTTGTCGCTGTGGCCACCGACCGAACTGGCCGAAGGCTATCAGTATGAGCGGGTGAGTGAGAATTACGTGTTGAGCGACGGGATCCGAAGCATGCACATCTATTACGTTCATCCTCTCGGGCATGTCGAGGGGATGTTGATGGCGTACCTTCCCACGGAGAAGATCGTGATCGAAGCAGATCTCCTCGACACGCATCTGCCGCTTCCTGAGACCCCATCTGGCGCCAACTTGAGGTTGTACAGACAGGTGCAAACACTGGAACTCGACGTCTCCACGATCGTCCCGATTCACGGGCAGCCGGTTCTGTGGACGGATTTCCTGGAGGTTGTCGGTCGGGCAGGCCAGGCGAACTAAGAGCCCTGAAACCTACGACATGGCAGTCGGATCGTGGAACCCCATCCGTTCGTTTAATCAGGAGGACTCGCTGTGGAAGAACAAGATCGTAAGGCATTGATCGACAAGCTGAAGCCCCGGATCGTCGACCTCACCAGCGACGGGTGCCGGTCCGTACTATCGAAGGCGAACTGATTTTCGTGAACGAAGCTCTGTGCCGCATGCTGGGATATAGCGAAGACGAGTTGCTCGGCCACAAAGTTGCAGAGTTTCTGACTTCCGAAAGCGTCAACGCCTATCAGGAAGAGACTGGTCGACGATCTGCCGGCCAAGACTCAGAGTACGAACTGACCTGGAAAAGAAAAGACAGGACCGAGGTCGCAACGCATGTGTCCGCGACGTTTTTCGGCGAGGAGGAGGTGGAAGTCGCGTTTGCCATAATCACTGATCTAACCAAGCTGGAACTGGGACAGATCGATAAAAGCTTTCGCGTGCTGCAACGGGTTCGAAACGACACAGTCGCAATCAGGCTCTGCGAAGAGCTTCCGGACGATTTGAAGAACACCATGAAAATGAAGATCATCGACGGACTGGTCTCTCCTTCGAGGCCTGAGACCGAGGGCACTGTGAAAGAGGAAGCAGTGGTGGTTGTGCCTTCCGCCCGAGGAGCATCGGCGTAGTGGTAGGGACGAGCGCTGGCGTAGATTCGTGGAAAGTTCCTTGGCAGTATCCGGCGTTTCCACCCTCGTGCCCGTGCCAGCGGATGTAAAAGGGGCACGAGCAGGGCACCTCAGAAAGCAGCGGACTCCCCACAAATCTCCCCACGAGAATTGTGGCAAGCCCATGGCTCCCCTAAGTCATTTCGAATGAAGCGCGCCCAGAGGGATTCGAACCCCCGACCTACGGATTCGAAGTCCGGCGCTCTATCCAGCTGAGCTATGGGCGCGGATCGTCATTGTAACGGATGCGGAGGGTATGGTCCAAGTCGCGCTTTCCCGTACCCGATCCCACTATTGTTCGCGGACTCTAATCCACGGTTGAGTCCAGGACCTTCAGTACACGTTCCAGGCCCTTTTCCAGGTAGTCCTGTGGAGGGCCGAAACCGAGCCGTATATAGCCGTCCAGCATGAACTGCTGACCGGGGACGATCAGCGTGGACTGTTCGTCTTTGAGGCGCTCGGCCAGTTTGTTCGATTCGATCGGATGCTTGTAGCGGATCATGGCGATCGCGGCTGCCTTTGGGGGCACCAGTTCGAACATGCCGGGTCTCAGCGACAGCCATTCCTGAACGAACGGGAGGTTGCGACTGATGAAATCCTGAGTTCGGACTCGAAGCTTGTCGCGAAGTTCCAGGCCGCGGCAGGCGATCTTGTCCGACAGGATACTCGGCGCGATCGAGGTGTAATCCTTGTTTGCCCATACCCTGGCGATCTGGTCTTCGGGACCCAGGACCCATCCAAGGCGCGTGCCGGGCATTCCGTATGCTTTCGACATGCTGTGAACGACGAGGGTTTTCGGATAGACCCCCCACATGGACGGTGTCCTGTCTCCTTCCCGTTCCGCCCCCCGGTAGACTTCGTCCGAATGAATCCAACAGCCGACTTTGTCGGCCGCGGCTGCGATGGCCTTGAGCGTGTCCGTACCGTACGCCGCGCCCGTCGGGTTGTTCGGATTCGAAATCGAGATCACCTTCGTCTTAGGGGTCAGTTTGGACGCGATCTCATCCGGATCCGGCATCCAGTCGTTTTCCGGATTTGTCCACACCGGGACGATGGTGGCGCCGAACGCTTCGGCGGCGCCATAGGTCTGCATGTAGTTGGGAAGCACGAAGACCGCTTCGTCGCCTGGTTCTATCAGGCTCGACATGCAGTGGAAATTAGCCTCGCAGCCGCCGATCGTGGCCACGAAGTTATCGATGGTCGCTCCTTCGTAGAGCTCCGACGCCAATTCCCTGAGACGGACGCTGCCGTTGCTGTGCCCGTAACCCAACCGCTGGTTCAGCAGTTCGTCAGCGGACATGCCCAGATCGGCGGGCGTGATCGGGTGCACTCCGCTTTCAGTGAGGTTGTACTCGACGGAATTTTCCCAGGTAGACTGCCACCGTTCCATCTCGAAATTGCGAAGCTTCATCTAAGTCTCCAACGCTGCCGAAAAGTTCACCAAGGGTAGCACAGCGGGCATGGGGTTCCTCGCTCCTCTGTGCGCCACGCATTAGGTAATCTGCCTTCCGCTTGCCACTGATCCGAATATGTTAACTTATAGGATTCGTCAATACTTGATGAGGTGAACGAATGCGAAACGTTGTCATTGTGGGGTCCGGACCGGCGGGTTTGACCGCGGCCATTTACGCCGCCCGGGCGAACCTCAAGCCTTTGTTGATCGAGGGTCCGGAACCGGGCGGCCAGTTGACCTTGACGACCATGGTGGAGAACTTTCCAGGCTTTGTCGACGGTGTGATGGGGCCGCAGTTGATGGAGGACATGAAGAAGCAGGCCGAACGCTTCGGTGCCGAGTTCCGGACCGGCTATGTCGACCGTGTGGAACTGGGGGAACAGCCGTTCCGTGTCTTCATCGAAGAAGAGGAATTCCAGGCGAAGACGGTCATTATTTCCACCGGATCGTCCGCCAATCTGCTCGGTCTCGAAAACGAGCGGCGCCTGATGGGGCACGGCGTGTCCACCTGCGCCACATGCGATGGGTTCTTCTTCCGCGAGAAGAAGATCGCGGTTGTGGGCGGGGGAGACTCGGCCATGGAGGAAGCCACCTTCCTGACCAAATTCGCATCAAACGTCGCGTTGATTCATCGGCGCGATGCGTTCCGGGCGTCACAGATCATGCAGGACCGGATGTTGGCGAACCCGAAGATCAACGTTCACTACAACTCCGTTCTCGATGATGTTCTGGGTGACGAGGCTGTTTCGGGAATCAGGCTGGTGGACGTCAAGGAGAAGACCACTTCGGAACTGGAGCTGGATGGTGTGTTTATCGCCATCGGCCACAACCCGAACACCGGAATTTTTGCGGGTCAGATCGATCTCGACGAGAAAGGCTATGTGAAGACGCAGCCCGATTCCACGGCGACCAACATACGCGGCGTCTACGCGTGCGGCGATGTCCAGGATCCGATCTTCAAGCAGGCGATCACAGCGGCTGGATCCGGCTGTATGGCCGCGCTTGAGGCCGAAAAATTTATCGAAGGCTGAGTGTAGTTTGGAACAGAAAGAACGCATCTTCACGCGCGACGAAGCCAACGGCCTCCTCAAAAGTTTGAGGCCGCTGGTTCGGGACCTGCAGGAAGAGTGGGGGCGAATCAAGTTCCTGAATCCGAAGATCCAGAAGACACGCGAGAAGGCGCTGATGGATGCATTCAGTCCCCATGGTGTCGAGTACGTCGAATCGGTTTCTCACCTGATGCTTGTCATGCGCGAGGTGCGGGAGATGGGCGTGGTGGTAAAAGATCTCGACAAGGGGCTGTGCGATTTTCCCTATCTAAAGCGGGATCGGGTCGTCTACCTCTGTTGGCAATTGGGAGAGGACTCCATTGAATACTGGCACGACCTGGAGTCCGGTTTTTCCGGCCGCGAACGGCTGGGGGAACACGACCTGTGACTCTGCCTCCCGATAAAATTTTCGTGTCCGGGATCGACTGTGTCGCGGCTATCGGCGTGACTCCGGAAGAGCGGACGATGAAGCAACGCCTGTCGGTGGACGTGGAAATGACCACCGACATCCGAATGGCGGCCCAGAGCGATTCGTTGAAGGACGCGATGGACTATTCAGGTGTCGCGAGGGCGGTTGTCGAAGTCGCGTCCGGCCGCGACTTCCATTTGATCGAAACGCTTGCGGAACAGATCGCCGGTCGCGTCTTATCGGACTTCGAGACAGACACCGTGAGGGTCGTTGTTCGGAAACTGACGCCCGTTCTTGCGAGCCGGGTTAATTTCGTGTCTGTGGAAATCGTCCGCTCGGCGACCTCGAAAATGGTCTAAACGATTCGGAAGAAACGGACTTCCAGAATATTTTCTGTTGGAGAAATAGAAAAATTTGCGCTATTCTACCGGCGCTCATATGACATTCTGGCAAAGTGTACCTGCCAGAGTGTTTGTCAGGTTTGTTAATTGGATTTATATGCTTGCTCCGCAGTGATCCGCAGGGTCCGACGGGCGAATGCCCAAGCGCTTCCCCAGTGTTGTTTGGGAGTTCGACGGGATCTAACGCTGCAAAGAGGAGAAACCCTTTCGCGTTGTCTTACAGGCACCCGCGACAGGCGCAACATCTTTAAGGAGGCACTTTGGCTACCTTGAACCAAACAACGGTTTCGAACGCTCGGAAGACCCGCAAGTTGCCGATGGGTAAGCGTGCGATGAAGGTTGTGGACTCGGCCGTCTGCTACACGGCCGGTGTCGCCTTCGACGCCGTGCAGTATGTCAACAAGTTCAATCCCACGCCGGGTTTCATCCCGAAATGGTCTGAGAAACCGTTGCAGAAATCCTGGGAAAAGAGCAAGCCGACTCTTGGCTGGCCTCGACAGACCGACTCCCTGTGTCCGCAGTGCGTGTCCGAAACGCGCGAAGCGATCATCAGCGGCAAGCAGGACTGGAAAACCTTGATCCATGAGAAGGTTGGAGAAATCAAAGCCGACGTCATCGAGCGAGATGGCCAGGTTTGGATGGTCAAAGAATGTCCCGAGCATGGCAAGATCGAGGATCTCATGGCGATCGATGTCCGTTTCCTGGAGTGGATCGAGAAGAACTTCCCGGGACGCGACATGCCGGCCCATAACGACAAAGACCTGCACAACCACGGCACCAGCACGATCAAACACGGCCGTGGCAGCGTGTTGACGGTCGACCTGACCAACCGTTGCAACATGATGTGCGATCCCTGTTTCATGGACGCCAATCAGGTGGGATATGTCCACGAGCTGACCTGGGACGATATCCAGGAAATCATGGACAACGCCATGAAGATCAAACCGAGGCGTCAGATGTCGATCCAGTTCTCCGGCGGGGAGCCGACCATGTCGCCCTTTTTCCTGGACGCCGTGAAGTACGCCCGCAAGCTCGGGTTCTCCAGTACCCAGGCGGCGACGAACGGGATCGAGTTCGCAAAGAGTGAAGAGTTCTGCAAGAAGGCTTACAAGGCTGGGCTTCGTTTCGCCTATCTCCAGTTCGACGGTATCGGCAACGATGCCAACAGCCACCGACAGGTGGGCAACCTCTTCGATGTGAAGCTTCGAGCGATCAACAACCTGCACGCGGCAGGCGTCGACATTATCCTCGTTGTCACCCTCGTCAACGGTGTCAACAATGATCAGGTGGGTTCAATCCTGCGGTTCGCGATGGACAACCCGAAGAAGATCTCCTTCATCGCGTTCCAGCCTGTTTCTTTTACGGGCCGTGATGAGGCCATTACGCCGGAACGGCGGCTGCGTCAACGTTACACCCTGTCGCATCTGGCCCATGACGTCAAGAAGCAGGTTGGCATCACCGAGCCCACCAGAGACTGGTTCCCGCTCTCTTTGATGGGCGCCTTTGCCGATTTCGCGGATCTGGCGCATGGACCCGGACGGGACTGGGGCCAGGTCAGTTGCGGATGTCATCCCAACTGTGGAGTTGGCACGGCTTTGATGATCAACAAGGAAACCGGCGATATGGCGCCCGTGCCGGAGTTTTTGAACATTCCCGGTCTGGTCGCCGATATGCAGAAAGTTACCGATGCGGGCCGAGGCAAATGGGCGTCGAACGCCATGATGGGCCTCGCCCTGTTGCGGCACTACAATCCGTCCCGCGCTCCGGGCACCATGACACTCAAGGATCTGTTCAAAAAATTCGACAAGTCCTTCGGCCTGTCAGGTAAGAATTACGGAAAGGTGACCGGCGACAGAAGCTGGGATGACACCCAGCACCGTCGCGAGGATCCGTGGAACTTCCTCTTCGTCGCGGGTATGTGGTTCCAGGATTTGTTCAATTATGACTTCCGTAGAACCGAGATGTGCATCATCCCGTACGCGACGCAGATTGGTGAGATTTCTTTTTGCGCCTACAACACGGGAGTCGGTTGGAGGAACATCATCGAGAACATGTACAAGACCGCGTCGGTGGCCGATTGGTACAAGGAGCACGGCAAGCACGAGGTCTATGCCGGTGGCAAGGAAGTCAAGCTGGATAGTGTCGATCACAGCCTGGTCATTCGAGCCGACGACGCCGACCGGACTCGCGAGCGTGGCGAACTTCCCCTGACCGCGTCCGACGAGGAGCGCCAGGCTAGGAAAGCCGATCGCGAAGCGGCAAAAGCCCGCGAGATCTATGAAGAAATGGTCCTGGGCAAGAAGCCCAGCAAGCTGGACCTGATCAAGATCGAAGTGCTGAACCGCGACAAAGAAAAAGAACTGTCAGCCGCCGGCAAGTAAGCTAGCCCAGCTGAAATGTTCAAATAGCGACCCCGCGAGGGGTCGCTATTTTTTTGATTGTTCAACGCAAAAACGCAATGACGCGAAGGAACGCAAAGTTGTTGGTCTTGGTTTCGGAGCGATCAGGCAGGCGAAAGTTTTTGGTCACACCGCCCCCCCGAGACAAAAACTCTGCGTCTTTGCGTTTTTGCGTTGAAAAGGATGTGCCGGTAATTCGAAACGTTTCCTCTCTCCTACATGCCGAGTTCTTTCTTCCCGTATTCCGAGATGCGATGCGCCGACCACGGAGGGTCCCAGACCAGTTCAATTTTGGGGTTTTGAAAACCGGCTTCTTCCAGTTTGGCTCGGATGTCCTGGCTGATTTCCTGACTTGAGGGGCAGCCGGGCGCCGTCAGGGACATGCGGACGTTGATGGAGTCTTTTTTCACTTCAATGTCGTAGATGAGGCCCAGGTCCACGATGTTGAGGGGGATTTCCGGGTCGTAGCATTCTTTGAGAACCTCCATGATGAGATCCTTTTCGCTCATCTGGGCGAGCTTCGGGTCCCTGGCCTGGTCCACTAACTCCGCCAGCGCGGAGTCCTTCGTTTGTTCCGAATTGGTTTCCGTCCACTCCGGAGTGCGAAAGGTCAAGTCGAGATCCGGTTCGACAGTCGCGAAAGCTGCCGTGATCCTGGACTGTTTCCTGGTAGCATAAATCAGGCCGCCGATGACGACAACCGGAATCCCGATCAGTAGGTATGTAAGCAAATCCCCTCCTCGAACGCGGAACTTGTCGGTTCCGGTGGCTATTTTAGCCTGAAAATGGATTGTCCCTGTTGTTCGCCGGTCATTCAAGTCGAAATTTGTTGTCGGTCCAGACGAGTCGTAGAACGACAACCGGTGAGAAGTGCGAGTTGGCGGCTCCAAACACCCCCGAAACTTTGGTATAATACCTCGTTGTACCGACCTTGACGGCCCTTGGTAAAAGTTCAGGGCGTTGCGCGCAGTTCTTCGGGAGGCGGAGACTAAGCGCGAAGAGGAGACGCTTGATTTTAAATCACAGGTCGTTCGAACAGAACCTTATGAGAAGGGGTTAAGACATATGGCTTCCGTCTCCGCGAAAGCTCTAGACCAGTCCGACGTTGAAGTTGCTTCAGGGCCATATCGAGTCGTCAGCACTACCATGAAGGTTCAGACCCGGGATCGGCTTGAACTGCACAATCTGAGCGAGCAGGTGCAGGACTTTGTCCGGTCTTCGGGAGTGCTCGCCGGCCAGGTGATTATTGCGTCCATGCACACGACGAGCGCCATTTTTATTAATGAGTGGCAGGATGCGTTGCTTTTTGACATCAAAACCCACATTGAGAACCTGATCAGCCAGAGCGGTTATTATCGCCACAATGATCCGGAGTGGTCCGACTGTGATCGCAACAACGCCGATTCACACCTGCGGACGCTCGCTCTGGGAACCCACATCGTGCTTCCCGTCGCGGACGGTAATGTCGTCCTCGGGGAATGGCAAAGCGTGATTATGGGAGAGCTCGACGGTCCCCGTGAAAGGATCGTGCGGTTGCAGGTGATGGGTGTGGGTGGCGAGTAGAAAATAAGGGGGGAAGAATGGCAGTTCAAACGACGACAATTACACTGACTGCGAAGGCAGAGGAAAAGGTCAAGGCCATCATGGCGGATCAGCCCGAAGAATATGCGGGTTTGAGGATCCAGGTCGTCGGTGGCGGGTGTTCCGGCTACCAGTACAAGATGGGATTTGATAAGAGCTACAACGAAGAAACCGATCAAGTGTTTGAGTTCGATGGCTTGAAGGTCCTGGTCGACAGGTCGAGTCTGCTCCACATGGAGGGGACCGAGGTGGACTACGTCGAAGGACTCCATGGCGCCGGCTTCAAGTTCAACAACCCGACCGTGACCAGCACGTGTGGATGCGGCGAATCGTTCAGCACATAGACTGATTTCACTTCAGGCCTCACTGGTAAAACGGGTTGCGGTGAGGCCTTTCCCCCGCCTGGCTGGAAGCGTGCTTGCGTTCCGGCCGAAATCAAGTAACATCATGTGGCCAAACAGGGGAGCTCAAGTCTGACGCAGCCACAGCCTGCCGGGGACAAGCTGAGAGGACCTTCCGTTTTTTCGAAGGTCGACCCTTCTACGACCTGATTCGGGTAATGCCGACGGAGGGAGATAGGAATGAGTACCGCCAAGACCTTTCCAAACGATTCGATCGAGTACACAGAGGCGTTTCACCGTAGTTCGCGAGTTTACGTAAATGGGCGCCTTCACCCCGACATACAAGTCCCGTTCCGAGACGTGCGGTTGAGCGACACCGCGTCTCTCGAGGGCGAGCGCGAGACCAACGCTCCCGTGCGAATCTACGACACCAGGGGAAGCTGGGGCGATCCGGATGTCCGATGCGATGTCAGCCAGGGATTGCCCGCCCCCCGGCTGGACTGGATTCTCGCCCGGGCCGACACGGAGGAATATGAAGGGCGAACGGTTCTCGCCCAGGATGACGGGTATATCAGTGAGCAACATCGGGACACCGCTGTGGATGGCGACGGCCGATCGCGTCTGGAGCGCTATCCCGGGTTGAGGCGTCGGCCCCGTCGTGCGCGGGCCGGTGATGCGGTCACCCAGATGCATTACGCCCGTGCCGGAATCGTCACGCCCGAAATGGAGTTCGTCGCCATCAGGGAAAACCTGGGGCGCGAAAAGGCGTTTGCTTCAAGCGATGCGGATCGAACCCAAGCCGAACACCAGCATCCGGGCCAGTCTTTCGGGGCCGCCCTTCCTCGGTACATCACTCCCGAATTTGTCCGAGATGAGATCGCCCGGGGCCGGGCCATCATCCCGGCCAACATCAATCATCCGGAAGCGGAACCGATGATCATCGGTCGAAATTTCCTGGTCAAGATTAACTCGAACATCGGCAACAGCTCCGTCGCCAGCTCCATCGAAGAAGAGGTCGAAAAGATGCGGTGGTCGATCACCTGGGGAGCGGACACGGTGATGGATCTGTCGACCGGCCGCAACATCCATGCCACGCGCGAGTGGATCATGAGGAATTCACCCGTACCCATCGGGACGGTTCCAATCTACCAGGCCCTGGAGAAAGCAGGCGGGAATCCGGAAGCGTTGACGTGGGAGATCTTCCGCGACACCCTTATCGAGCAGGCCGAGCAGGGTGTGGACTACTTCACGATCCATGCGGGGGTTTTGCTTCGCTACATACCGTGGACAGCGAAGCGCATGACGGGGATCGTCAGTCGTGGTGGATCGATTCTGGCGAAATGGTGCCTCTCACACCACCAGGAGAACTTCCTTTACACCCACTTCGAAGAGACCTGCGAGATCATGCGGGCTTACGACGTCTCGTTCAGTCTGGGTGACGGTCTCCGTCCCGGATCGATAGCCGACGCGAACGACGATGCGCAGCTGGGCGAGCTGGAAACACTGGGCGAGTTGACCGAGATTGCGTGGAAGCACGACTGTCAGGTGATGATCGAAGGTCCGGGCCATGTTCCGATGCATCTGATCAAGGAAAACATGGACCTGCAGTTGAAACTGACCCACGAGGCGCCTTTCTATACCCTGGGTCCGCTCACGACCGATATCGCTCCAGGCTACGATCACCTGACCAGCGCCATCGGCGCAGCCATGATCGGTTGGTACGGCACCGCGATGCTGTGCTATGTCACCCCGAAAGAACACCTGGGTTTGCCGGAGCGCAAAGACGTCAAGGACGGAGTGATCGCATACAAGATCGCGGCCCACGCCGCCGACCTCGCCAAGGGACACCCCGGCGCCCAGGAACGCGACAACGCTGTCAGCAAGGCCCGCTTCGAGTTCCGCTGGGAAGACCAGTTCAACCTGAGCCTCGACCCGCCAACAGCGAGGGAATTCCACGACGCCACCCTCCCCCAGGAAGGAGCCAAACTAGCCCACTTCTGCAGCATGTGCGGCCCCCAGTTCTGTTCCATGAAAATCACACAGGACGTCCGTGATTTCGCAGCCAGCCTCGGCCTGGATGAAAAAGAAGCAGTCGAGAAAGGCATGGAGCAGAAGAGTGAAGAGTTCAAAGAAACGGGCAGTGAAATCTATATCCGGGATTAGAGCCTGACCCGAAACACTTCAGCAGTCCGATAAGTTTGTTTGACGCAGAGGCGCAGAGGCGCAGAGAAGAACTTTTGGGTCTTCCGCAGAATTTGTGGGTAAAACCGTCTTCCATCGCCGCTTGAGGAGACCACGGTGCTCGCCAAGCCTCAAGGCTTCCCTCGCAAGCTCGGCGGCTGCGCCGGCCTTGACCCTCGGCTGCGCTCCGCGGTGTCGGCTGGTGTGGGCGATGGGGAACGGGGCCTCCGGCGGGGGCTCCGGGCACCGGGTGTAGGCGTCCGACCGAAGTGGGTACTGGAATATTCGCCGTCGAACAAAAGAATAAGGTACTTTGTTTCAATTACTTATGTGCGCACAGGCCTTTGGACTGCCCACAAATTCTGCGGAGGAGGCGAACTTTTTTTCCGGGAGGGACCTGAGAAAGACTTTCTCTGCGCCTCTGCGCCTCTGCGTCAAAACAACGTTTCGAAATGAAGGCAGTCTCGGTTCAGCCCCGAATGTCAGGTTTGGGTTTCGCTACTTGGGGTCGATGACCAACTCCGGTTCAGAGATGATCACCCTGGTCCGTGGGGGGACCGAGCGGGTCAGCCAGACGTTGCCGCCGATGACGGAGCCTTCGCCGATTGTGGTGTCGCCGCCGAGGATCGTTGCTCCGGAGTAGATCACGACGTTGTTTCCGATGGTGGGGTGCCGTTTCTCGCCTCTTACCATTTGGCCTTCCTCGTCCTTGGCGAAGCTCAGTGCGCCGATCGTCACGCCCTGGTAGATCTTGACGTTGTCGCCGATGATCGTTGTCTCTCCAATCACTACACCGGTGCCGTGGTCGATGAAGAACCTTCTGCCTATGGTGGCTCCGGGATGGACGTCGATCCCCGTCCGCGAGTGTGCGTACTCGGTCATGATGCGCGGGAGCAGCGGGATGCCGTTATTGCTGAGTTCGTGAGCGATGCGATACACGCTGATCGTATAGATCGCAGGGTAGGCGAAAATAACCTCGTCGGTGCTCTTGGCGGCCGGGTCGCCGTCGTAGCCGGCCTGGACATCCTCTGCAAGCTGCCGGCGTAACGCCGGGATTCCGTGCAGCAGGGCCAGCGTCTGGTCTTCCGCAATCTCATAGCAGTGTTTGCAGGGATCGTCCTCGTGCGCGCACTCAGGCCTCACACTGCGGTAGATTTCTTCACACAGCCTGGAATAGATGGAGTCGAGAAGGTCCCCGAGGTGATACTCGATGTTCGATTCCTCGAGGTGTTTGGCACCGAAGTATCCGGGATAGATGACTTCGAGAATGTCATCGAGGATGTTGATGACAGAATGTTTGTCGGGAAGGGGATTGACTTCCAGGTGCTGGAGTTTTGGGTCGAGCGTTCCGTAGGTTTTGAGAATGCCCTCGGTGATGCTGCGAATCTCGCCGCGTTTCTTGAGATGTTCCCGCATGTCTAAGAGCCTGCGCGGCAGAAGGAATCTACTGCGAAAGCGGTAGGAATCGGTCCATATTCCCCCGATTTTTCGTTAAATAGACCCACTATTCGCCTCAAAATCGAGAAAATCTGGCCTCGATTCTTCACTTTCTCGCTACGATCCCTTCTGCCGCGCAGGCTCCTGGGGGCGCTCACCGCACCTCGAGTCTTATGCCTGCCAGTTTTCCAGAGTGTGCTTGATCTCGGCCATAAACTGGTCGGCCACGGCTCCATCGATCGAACGATGGTCGAACGACAACGACAGGTACACCATGGGCCGAATCGCGATGGCGTCATCGATGACGACGGCGCGCTTCTCGATGCCGCCCAATCCCAGTATCGCAACCTGCGGCTGGTTGATGATGGGAAGGCCGAACAGGCCGCCGAAGTTGCCCGGGTTGGTGATGGTGAACGTGCCGTCCTGAACTTCCTCGGGTTTTAGCTTTTTTGTCCGCGCTCGCTCGCCCAGATCATTCAGCGAACGGGCCAGCCCCAGCAGGTTCTTCTCGTCCGCGTTCTTGACCACCGGTACGATCAGGCCCCATTCCAACGCCACGGCGATACCGACATTGATGTCGCGTTTGTAGACGACCGTGTCTCCATCGATGGATGAATTGACGATCGGAAACTTCTGGATGGCCCGGACCGCCGCCTGGATGAAGAACGGCGTCACGGTCAGTTTTACGCCGGACCGTTCAAACTCCGGTTTCAGGACGGCGCGTGCCTTCATCACTGCGGAACAATCGACTTCAAACACAGTGGCGACATGTGCCGAGGTGCGGCGACTCGTAACCATGTGTTCGGCGATCGAGCGCCTCATCGCCGTCATCTTTTTGCGCTCGACCGGGCCTTTGAACGCGGGAGCGGGCGCCGCTTTCTGTGGGCCGACCTGTTCGATGTAACTCAAGATGTCGCGTTTGGTGATCCGTCCACCGACGCCGGTGCCCTTCTCCGAGATCGTCGCCAGGTCGATTCCGTGCTCGCGCGCGATACGACGAACCAGCGGTGATGATCGAACGCCGGCGGCGCCTGCACTCGAACTGGCCGCCTTCGCGGCCGGAGCCGCTGCCAACTCTGGGGTCTCGTCCCGGACCGCGGCACTGTCGTCACCGTTTCCAGTGGTCTCAGCCTGGCTCGGGGCGGTTTCCACGGCTTCGTCGCCGGCCTCCCCGATCAAGGCGACCACCGTGTTGATTTCCACTGTCTGCCCTTCCTCGACAAGAACGTCCTTGAGAACTCCCGCAGCCGGCGCCGGTATCTCGGAATCCACTTTGTCCGTCGAGATTTCGAAAAGCGGCTCGTCACGCTCAATCTGGTCGCCCTTGTTCTTCAACCAGCGCGTGAGCGTCCCTTCAAAAATACTTTCGCCCATCTGGGGCATGATCACTTTTGTGTCAGGCATGAATTGGATCCTGTGTCAGTGTGGGCGGCCGGGAGTTTTCGCGGCCGCGCAGTCGTTTCGACTGTTTCCACGATGAGGTCGTGTCGCGTCGTCCCCAGGAGCCCGTGGTGGAAGTCTGTAGGGTCGCGTTACGAGCGCCATGGGGCTAGATGCAAGGCGCCACGACGACGTCGATGCTCTTCATCCGGCATCTCGCCGCAGCTGGCCCCATGCCGTCGTAACCCGAAGGGCGCAGGGGTCTTCGGGCCACAGGCTTTGTCATTCGTCGGTCACGAGGACTATGCATCGTTCCGCTCCTCATTTCGCGCCTGTGACCCGAATACCCCTGCGCGCGACCCTACAGACTTCCACCACGGGCTCCTAGACTAAAACGCGTTCAAATCTCTGGCGACCCGCAGGATGTCGGAAACTTTCGGAAGAAAGAACTCTTCCAGGGGAGGACTGTAGGGTACCGGTGTGTCCGGTGCGGTAATCCGCCGGATCGGTCCGTCCAGGTACTCAAACGCCTCGTCCGCAATCGTCGCCGCCAGTTCGCCCGCAAACCCGCCTGTCCTGGTGTCTTCGTGCAGCAGGATCACCTTGTTGGTTTTCTTAACGGATTCGAGGACGGCTTCCTTGTCATAGGGGAGCAGCGATCTCAGGTCGATAACTTCCAGATCGATGCCCTCCTTTTCGAGCTCCTTTGCCGCGTCCAGAGCCAGGAACACCATCGCGCCGTAGGTAATGACCGAGATGTCGTTGCCGTCGCGGCGAACGGCCGCCTTTCCGATCGGAACCGTGTAGTCTTCGGTGGGCAACTCTTCTTTGATACGGCGGTACAGAAACTTGTGCTCGAAGTAGATCACGGGGTCCGGGTCGCGAATCGCCGCCTTGATCAAGCCCTTGGCGTCGTAGGCGGTCGACGGACACACGACTTTGAGGCCTGGGGTGTGGACGTAGTACATCTCCGGATTCTGGGAGTGAAACGGTCCGCCATGGACCCCCCCGCCGCTCGGTCCCCGGATCACGATTGGTATCCCGGCACCCCAGCGGTAGCGGCATTTGGCTGCAAAGTTCGTGATCTGGTCGAAGGCGCAGGAGATGAAATCCGCAAACTGCATCTCCGCGATCGGGCGCATCCCCATCATCGCAGCGCCGATCGCGGTCCCAACGATCGCGGATTCGGAAATCGGAGTGTCGATGACCCGAGCTTCACCAAATTCCTCCAGCATGCCCGCCGTTACCTTGAACGCGCCGCCATAAATGCCGACGTCCTCTCCGAGGATGAACACACGCTCGTCGCTGGACATCTCTTCCCAGATTCCCTGTTTGATCGCTTCGATGTAAGTTGTCAGTGCCATAAAAACTCAGTTCGATTCTGCTGGGTAGCCCGAGGGCTTCAGCAGCGTCGTTCCGCCGTCAATCTTCGTAGTAAACGTCTGTGAGGCAATCCTCGGGGTCCGGGAAGGGATCGTTTTCCGCGATCGCCACCGCGTCGTCGATCTCCTTGACGATGCGCTTGTCGAGTGCCTCGATCTTGGCTTCGTTCATCACCCCCTGCTCGGTGAGCGAGGCTTCGAGCCGCTTGATGGGGTCGCGCTTTTCCCAGAATTCAAACAGTTCACGGGGGACGTAGCCGGCGTCGTCGTGTGCCGAATGCCCAGTCATTCGGAATGTCTTGCATTCGATCAGCGTGGGGCCATCGCCGTTGCGGGCGCGCTCGACCGCCCGGGCTGTCGCCTCCCAGACCGCGGTGACGTCGTTTCCGTCGACGATTTCTCCCGGCATACCGTAAGCCTCGGCTCGGTCCGCGACGTTCTCGACTGCCATTTGCCGTTCAAGAGGAGTTGAATACGCGTACTGGTTGTTGTTGCAAAGGTAGACGACCGGGCTCTTGAGGACAGCTGCCATGTTCATGCCCTCGTGCCAGTCCCCGCGACTGGTCGCACCATCTCCGAAGAAGCAGAGCGCCACCTGCTTCTGGTTGCGCATCTTGAAAGACAAGCCGACCCCGGCTGCGACGGGAACGTTGTCTCCGAGCATGCTGACGAAGGCCACGAGATTGTATTTCATCGACCCCATATGCATGTTGGCGTCTTTCCCGCGAGTTGGCCCGGTCTTGCGACCCATGTATTGAGCAAGGATTTCCCTGGGCGACATTCCTCGAATCAGGAAAGCGCCCATGTCGCGGTGGGACACACAAATCACATCGTCCTTTTCCGAATCGATGCAGGCCCCGACGGCAATGGCCTCCTGGCCTCGACCCACGTAGACACCCCCGACGATCTTCCCCTGCCGGTACAGTTTCCGTTCGATTCGGTCTTCAAGCTCTCGGGTGAGCTTCATGTAGTAAAGCAGATCCGTGAGCGTCTCCGGGCTGGGCACGCGGGGGGGCGGCTGTACATCTTCTACCGCAGACTGGGGCCTCATGGTTTTCACAGCAATACTCTCTGTTCAATCAAGAAATCGGTTGAAGTCGGTACTGGCCGTTAACGGCTCAAGATATCGCAAAGAGGGCCGGTTTTCAAGGGTTCGAGGTTCGTTAAAAAGTTGACAAACTGATTTTCAAGTCAAGGCCGTGAGGGTGGTTCAATCTACCGCCGCGGGGATCGCCCACCGTATTTTTCAAGTAGTTCCAGGTCGAACGGCGCGTGTTGAGGATTCCGATCAAAACCCCTGTAGATCGCATGACAGGCGTAGCAGACGGCAACATCTCCGACCATGAGGTATATGCCTGCGTCGACCGCGGCCATCCCGACCAGGGCCAGCATCGCGGCGAAAGGTCGGCCCCCAGCAAAAAAGTAGATACTCAGCCCGACTCCCATGACGACGATGAACAGGCCCAAAGCACGATTAAAATCTTTTTGAATGTACAGGTTGTCGTGTCCGCACACAGCACAGGTATCGATCCTTGGACTGGACCGAAAGCCTGATCCGAGGCGTAAACCCCCTTCCTGCCCGCACTCGGCACAGACGAGATCTTCGGCGGCCTCGGGCGACACCTCCAGTTCTGTTTCACATCGTCGACACTTGAAATGTATAATTTGAGGCATGAAGTTCTCCGTTAGAGTACTGATTATAACGCTCTTGTTCGCGATGACGGCGCAAGCCCAGTCGCTGGCCGATCTGGCCCGCGAGGAACGGGCTCGTCGGACGACCCGGACTTCGGCGAGGAAAGTCTTCAACAACCAGACCCTTCAGGCGCTTCTTACGCCTCCACCTGTCGCCATCGATCCCGCGGCGAACGAGGAACTGATCGGTGCTCTGGGTGACCTCCAGGGTAGCCTTGAGGACCTGGCGACTTCAGGTCTTGTGGAGTCGGGAAGGGAAGTGGTTGGAGCGGGCGTCGATCTGTTTCGTACGATGATCCAGAGCCTGGAGGGCATGGAGGTTGCGACCCAGCAGGAGGTCGGCCGTTTGCGTGCCCAACTGGCGAATCCTGTCATGAGCAGGGCAGGCCGGGCCCAGGCGCAGGAGGAACTTGACGACGCCGAGCGTGTGCTGGGTGAGGTGAGGGCGGAACTGGCCGATACACGAGCAAAGCTGGCGGACCTTGAGAGAGGCCCGGGCGGCAGGTGATTCCGCACACCTCATGAAAACGCTGATAGCAATCATGTTTTTCTGCCTGACGGCCCAGGCCCAGTCTCTGGCCGATCTGGCCCGCGAGGAACGCGCGCGTCGGGAGAAAACCGCTGTGGCTCGACTGGCGGTCGAGGGGCGCGTCTTCACGAACGCGCATCTGCGTCCCGCGCCGCCACCTGTCGTGCCGCCTCCAGCGGTCGAAGCCGTATCGCCCGAGGGCGAAGGCGCCGGGGCTTCCGAAGGCATGGATTCGGAGATCCCCAATGAACCGGCCGCTCCAACCCCGGAAGAGACACGCGCTGCATGGGAGGTCGCCGTATCCGAGCAACAGTCAGTCGTTCAGGATCTCGAGGATCAGGAGGTCCGCCAGCAACTGGAAATCAGCCGAATCCGAAATGTCTTCGTTGCCCCTGTCACCACCGCGGCAGAAAAAAACTCCGCTGAAGTGCAGATGGTCGTGGCCGAAGCGGCGTTGGCCCAGATCCGGATCGACCTGGACGAGGCCCGGGCGGCTCTTGAAGACTTGCAGGCTCTGGAGCCGCTGGCGCCGTAGGTCCGAAGTCGACCGCAAGTGGGCGTGTCTGCCTGCTGGCTCCAGTCTTGCCGTTGATCCCTTCCCTCATACTGCTGAAACTTGCCTCGGCCCTGGCGCGGCCGCCTATCATGGCGCTCGCCGCCATCGTGCCGGTACTGTGGTCAACCTGCCGTCGACATCCCTCTGGCGAGTCCTGACCACGGCACTGTCCCTGCTGCTGGCCGTTCTTACAGGCCTCCGCTCGTTCTGGAAGTACAGGGAGCTGTGGCTGTCCTCTAATACATCGTAAATTGTTCAAGTGAAAGGGTGAGCGACGGGAATTGAACCCGCGACCACTGGAGCCACAATCCAGCGCTCTACCGACTGAGCTACGCTCACCAGAAATTCTTGCGATAATACGGGTTCCCGCGACATGCCCCGGAACCCACGGTTCGAGTATAGCGCATCGCGGTCGCCCCCGACCGGTGCCTGTCAGCGAGTTGGGCTACTGGCTGCGGAATCCGGCTTTGTGTCTTTGAGTATCTCCGTCACCGCGACACGGTCGCCATCGGAAATATGATCCCACTCCGGAGCCGTATCGTCGCCGCTCAGAATTTCCCATAGCCGACGGTAGGCATAGACTCTGGCAACCTCCGGCATACCGTCGAACCCATTCGAATAGATCAGGTAGCTCAGGGGATATCGAAGAATCTTTCCGTCCAGATCCAGGTCTCGAAGTGAACGTCCGCGGCTGTCGAATGGTCCCCTGGCGACGAATTCGGACGCGAAATCGGTCGAGCCCGTGATCGTCGCATTCAGTGGGGCGGAGCCCGATAGCAGGAGGGCTCGAAGCAAAGGTTCTATCATTTCCGTTACGATAGCCATCGTCTGGCGGGAATGGCCCTCATCCTGCGCCGTCACGGTTTCTCTTCGGACAGCGATTCGAATCGCGTGGCTGGCTTCGCCGATCAGGTTGTGAACCTCCGACTGGTGGGCCAGCAGGGACAGGGCGATGATGTCGCTGTGGCGGGTCAGGTAGTCCTTCGTGTCGAAACGATCCGTCAGGTCTGTCACGTTGGCACGCCGACTGCGTTTCATAGCGGCTGCGTTTGCTTCGGGCGATCCACCGACCATCATGTTGCCCCTGTGAATCTGATCACCGTGTGTCCCCGTGACGTACCATCCGCCCCAGCGTTCTCGAAGCGGGCTCCGGTCCGTCGTGGTCAGTACGTAGGGGCCCACGGCATCGCCGGAGCGACTCGGAAGGATCGACATCACAAGAAGGCGTGGGATCGGTATCTGAGAGCGCGCCGGCAGGTGACACGAGATACAACGTACGGTCTCCCGCTCGAACTGCGGTTTGGCCGTTTCTTTCTGGTCCAGGGTGTAGAAGACGGTCCCGAACTTCGGATGGACGGCCGCGATTTCAACCACCGGCCCACCCTTCACCCATCCGATATAAACGTCATCGTTGAAATACAGGGCGCGTGGGGACTCCGGCGAGATCCGGGGGGCCTGGAAGCTGGTCTTCGAAAACACGAGCGTCTGAGACGAGAGAGGAATATCGAGAACCTCGAGCACCGATTCCAGGTACCCCTGGGGAGAGGAGAAATCCAGTTCCACTTCACCGCGATCGATTTGTCCCTGAAGAATGGCAATCGGATCGGTCAGCAGTTCGGGATCGAAATTCTGCACTGCTCCGATCGCCTGCTGTCGCAGTGTGGCGGTTCCCACGACCAGTCCGATCGTCAAGATCACAATAGAGGCTTTCCACGCATTCCGAGTGCGCCTTCCGGGGGAACGTGTCAAAAAAGGCATCGTTTTTCTCCACAATATGATTTGGGGTGTAGAAAGATAAACACCCCATGTCGCTAGCTTAACTGGAAGCGGTGGCCCGTGCTGTGACATGCGTCACGGTGCCAAAAACAACAGGGACAGTCGGGTGTGACTGTCCCTGTTCGTCTTCTCTGTTGTGCTTTGTCGGGTTATCGGTCGGCAAGGAGCCTGCGCGGCAGAAGGGATCGTAGCGAGAAAGCGGGGGATCGAGGTCAGATTTTCTCGATTTTGAGGCGAATAGTGGTTCTATTTAACGAAAATCGGGGAAATATGGACCGATTCCTACCGCTTTCGGAGTAGATTCCTTCTGCCGCGCAGGCTCCTACGTCAATCCCGCCATGACTTCTTCCAACACTTCCGGGCCGGGGAGAGTCTTGTCCGGGCCCAGATGTGCCAGAGGCTGATCGACCATTTCGAGTTGCGTCAGAAAATCCGGCTGTTCCTCGTTGATGTAGATCATTCCCGTCAGCAGTTCCTGGCGGGACGTGGTTTCAGCAAGTATTCTCAGTGCAGCGAGCTTGTCCGTTGGGCTGTAGCCTTCGTGCAACTTGCGCAGTCGCATGTGCGATTGGTCGTGCATTTCGACGTCTATCGATTCGCCTTCCCCGTAATCCACGTCGATCTGCTCAAAGAAGGGGATGAAGTCGATCTCGTGAAGGACCTCTTCGTTATCCTTGGCGAACTTGTAGCTCTTAGTGGATCCTTCGTGATTATTGAACGTGACGCAAGGGCTGACCACGTCCAGCAACGCCGTCCCACGATGAGCAATCGCCGCCTTCAACAGGGCGTTCAATTGTTTGGGATCACCTGCGAAAGATCGCGCGACGAAGTTGCAGCCCAGTTGGATAGCCAGGGCGCAAACGTCCATCGCCGGCAGGTCGTTCAGTTCGCCGCCCTTCGAGGAGGAGCCGAAATCTGCGGTCGCCGAGAACTGACCCTTTGTCAGGCCGTACACTCCGTTGTTCTCGATTATGTAGATCAAGGGGACGTTCCGCCGGAGCAGGTGGCAGAACTGTCCGAGGCCGATCGAGGCACTGTCGCCGTCGCCACTGACACCGATTGCCAGCAGGTCCCGGTTCGCCAGCATCGCACCGGTGCCGATTGACGGCATCCGCCCGTGAACCGCGTTCAAGCCGTGGGACTGGTTCACGAAGTACGCTGGAGTCTTACTCGAGCAGCCGATGCCGCTCAGTTTTGCCAGGCGGTGCGGTTCTATACCGTACTCCCAGAAGGACTTGATGATCTGACTCGTGATGGCGTCGTGGCCACAACCGGCACAGAGGGTGGAATTGCCGCCCTTGTAATCCTTCATGCTCAGACCGAGCCGATTGACCTTACCCCTGGACGGAGGCTTCACCGTGGTCGACATTAGTTTCCCTCTCCTCTTTCAGCTTCGATGAGTTGGTCCGTCACGAATCTTGCATCGATCGGAATCCCGTCGTAATGGAGTATGCTTCGAATCTTCGCGGCCTGCTCAATCGGAAGATCCAGTTTGATCAATATCGCCATCTGAGCGTCGCGGTTTTGTTCGACGACATAGACGCGATCACATCGCTCGAAGAATTCCCCGAGGTCACTCGTAAACGGAATCGCCCGCAGCCTGAAGTAGTGCGTCGTCAGGCCAATCTCCCTTTCCAGCTGCACGCGGGACTCGCCGACTGCGACGTCAGTGGTCCCGAACGCCAGAATGCCCACCCGCGAATCCTCCGCGTAGTCGATCACAGGGCGCGGAACGTGCTTTCGGGCCGTGTCGTACTTGCGGTTCAGCCGGTCTACATTGTTCTGATAGTCTTCGGGGCGTTCGCTGTAAGCTGCGGCCTCGTCGTGCCCGCTTCCGCGTGTGAAGTAGGACGCCAGAGGGTGGTCGGTTCCCGGAAGAGTTCGGTAGGGAATCGCGTCCCCGTCAACGTCCCGGTAACGTTCGAACTTACCGATGCGGTCGAGGTCTTCCTTGCTCAACACTTTGCCGCGATCAAGCTTCCTGGTCGGATATTCAAACTGGTCGGACATCCAGTTGTTCATGCCCAGATCCAGATCGGACATGACAAACACCGGTGTCTGGAACCTTTCGGCCAGGTCGAACGAATCGATCGACATGGAGAAACATTCCTCGACGCTGCCCGGTATGAGCACGATGTGCTTGGTGTCTCCGTGAGAGAGGAACGCCAGTGACAGAATATCGGATTGCTGGGTCCTGGTGGGCAGCCCGGTACTGGGACCCACCCGAGTGATATCGTAGATCACGATCGGGACCTCGGCATAGTAGGCAAAGCCGACAAACTCCGCCATCAGCGAGATGCCCGGACCCGAGGTCGAGGTCATCGCGCGAGCGCCAGCCCAGCCTGCGCCTATAGCCATGCCGACCGCGGCGAGTTCGTCTTCCGCCTGAACGATGGCGTAGGTGGCCTTCCCGTCTTCGTCGTGACGGTATTGCTTCATGTAGCCGGTCAGACTTTCGACAACAGACGATGATGGCGTGATCGGGTACCAGATCGCGACCGTTACGCCAGCGAACATCGCACCCAGGGCACAAGCCGAGTTTCCGTCAATAAGGATCTTGCCCCGCGTCTTGTCTATCCGTTCGCAATGGAAGGGATCCAGCTTCGGAAGGTGTTCCTTCGCGTACCGTGCCCCTATTTCGATGGCTTTCAGGTTCAGTTCGATCGCCTTGGCCTTCCCTTTGAACTGCTTGGCGACGGCGCTTGCGATCTCGGCCCTCTCGATCTGGAGCAACTCGCCGACGACGCCGACATAGAGCATGTTGGCCAGGAGTTTTCGCAGTCGGGAGTCCGAACTGACTTCAGTCGCGAGCTTGGCGAAAGGAACCGGGTAAAAAATAAGATCGTCACGCACGGAGGAAAGGCCGAGCTTTTCCTCATACACAACGACTTTCCCCGGCCCGAGATTCATGACGTCCTCGCGAGCCGTCTGGGAGTTCATCGCGATGACGACATCAAGTTCCTTCCGGTTGGCTATCCAGCCGTCTTTGTTCGCCCGAATCGTGAACCAGGTCGGAAGACCTGCAATGTTGGAGGGAAACAGGTTCTTGCCGCTGACGGGGATTCCCATCTGAAAAATCGATCGAATCAGCACCGAGTTCGCGGATTGGCTTCCGGACCCGTTGACGGTTGCTACCTGTATGCTGAGATCGTTTACGACGGGGCCCCCGCCTTCTCCACCTTCTTCATCAACCACGGCTGTTTGAGTGGATTGCTGGGACACGTGATCTCCTTTTTAAGACCAGACCTAATGTATGGGGGGATTTGACGCCCCATCCAACCTCTGACTATAACATGAAACACCTGTGAGTAAAGTGGGTCTATTTCGGGGGGGTGGGGGT
Organism: Terriglobia bacterium; assembly: GCA_965262425.1. Taxonomy (GTDB): domain Bacteria; phylum Acidobacteriota; class Terriglobia; order 20CM-2-55-15; family 20CM-2-55-15; genus CAZOZZ01. Next base: position 154,375 of record OZ253536.1, read on the forward strand.
TTCAAGCGCCTTTAAACAATGGGTTTCGAGGTCATTGGTCACTTTCGAGACACGAAACTTCGGGCCCCGGAACGCCTGTGGGTCGACGCACCATTTTGCGCAGAACCTGCGCGAAAATAATTCGTCCGCAGGTGCAGGTGGGGTGGGTTTCGGTGGGCGGAGAGTGAGCCGCCGCCCGGTCTCGCTCGAAGTACGCCCGACAGGATTCGAACCTGTGACCCACGGCTTAGAAGGCCGTTGCTCTATCCAACTGAGCTACGGGCGCGAACAACTTACAGCTCAGGACCTGTCGTCTGTAGTGGATTCCGTAGGTACCCCGAGCATTTCACCGGCTTCTTCGTCGCCCCGTATGATCTCGATTCATCGCTTCCATCTGCGCGAACGCCGACTCCATTCGTTCCGGTGTCGGGTGAACTTAACGCTGACTAACGATGATCGACGAGTGGCCGGCGATCTTCATGATTGTATACGGATCCGCACCGGATTCGCCAAGTCGGTGAGCATTGTGTGGCGCAGCGCGTGGAGGACAAAGTCCGGATCATCGAAACCGAGGTCTTTGGTTTCCTCGCCTTCGATGAGGCCGGATCGAACCTTCGGGACAGGTGCCGGCGTGCGTTCTTGGTTCTTCGTCGATCCACAGGCGGCCGTATCGGGCGGACCCAACCGGCTCAAAGAAGACGCGGCGCCACTCGAGGCTGGCTGCCTCGTCTGGACGCATCCCGGTATCCAGGATGAGAACCACCAGGTGGGCAAGCGGGTCCGGGCACGCCTTCAGGTAGACCTTCTCTTGTTCGTAGTTCAGAACGAACTCGCGATGGTGCTCTCCGGAAAGCAATTGGATCCGGAGCAACCGAGGGAGCACGCGCCATTCGTAGGCCAGGCGCAGCATACGGCGGAGCACGGCGAGCTCGCGGTTGATCGAGGCTACGGAGACGCGGCCGTCGCGCGCCTGGATGTAAGACTCGATCAACCCCTCGTCGATCGCTGCGAGCCGGGAAGTCGCCAGCGGCTCGAATTCCAGCAGGCGTGCGGACTTTTCTTTGTACTAGCCCGCATTTCTCATGAATGGTGCCCAAGACTGCATTTAGGAGAAGGAAAAGGCGTCGGAAGCTGGTTGGCGGGAGCAAAGATGCCGACTGAGCTGAGAAAGTGGGCCTGGATGACGGGTGTTGCAAGGAATGGTGAGGTGAAATCGGATTACAGAGACAGCTATCCCGACCAAAGACGGGAAGGTTGGGATGTCTGAGAAGAAGTGATTAACAGCGCAGAGGGATTTGTTGAAGGTTCGCGTAAATCTGAGCGAACGCCGTAGCGTAGGGGTAGCCTCCAGCCATCCGAATCCAGACTCGACGCACCGTGACATGGATCTGGGCTGCGATCTTGAGCAGCTTCAGGCGAATCGTGGTGCACTGCGCCCGCGCGAATTCGGTACCCTGCAAGCCGAGCCGTCGCAAGGCCTGCATCAGCATGTACGCCACCGATGAAAGGTAGAGTCGGAGTTGATTGGCGCGCATGGTGGCCGTGCTGGTCCGATCGGCGAACAATCCGAGTTGTTGCTCTTTGATCCGGTTTTCCATGTCTCCCCGTGCACAGTAGGTCTGTTCATAGATGTGCCTTGGGGATGTTCGTCCTTTCGGTAACGAGGTAACGATAAACCGGGGATTGGCGCCCTTGGCCAGATGTTCGGCCTTACCAATGATGCGTCGCTCACGAGTCCAGCTGTCTCGGGTCTGATACAGAAACGTCTTAAAGACGCGCGCCGGCTTTCCGGTCCTGTCGAACCGCTTTTTTGCCGTCGCCATCGGAGTTTCAATCGCGGCTAGCAGCCGATTGTTCTTCGCCAGTCCGATCACGTAATCGACACGGTGTTGGGCCTCGCACCAGGTCAGGATCTCATCGCGGCAGAAACCCGAGTCCCCCCGAATCACGATCTGGACTCTGGGCCACTTCTGCCGAATCTGTCCCACGATCCGTTCCAGTTCCTCTACCGATCCGTCCGCACCATCGATGTCGGAGCGTCGTAGCCGGGAACACAACACGAACTCCCCACAGAAAATATAAAGCGGCAGATAACAATGGTGCCTGTAGTAGCCGTGAAAGAAGCGACCCTCCTGATTCCCGTGTATCAGATCGTCGGTCGCATCCAGATCCAGAATGATCTGCCGCGGTGCCCGCCGATGGGCCTGGAGGAACACGTCCACCATCAGCCGATCTATCGCCGCTTCGTCCCGGCCGATCTTCTTGGTCGGGTGCTTTGCCGCACCCTCGGTCGACAGTTCCAGTCGGTTCAACGTGCTCTTGCCCGCCAGGGCCTTACCTCGATCTCGAGCTTGTTTCCGTGTCCGGCCCTTCGGATCGGTCTCACCCACCATCACCGCCAGCACCGGATCCGATCGGAGTTGATCGTGGTCGTTCAGATCTTCATAGCCCAAACACAATCCGTACACCCGTTGCGACACCAGTTGTTCGATCCCGTGTTCCACAAATCGCGGGTCCCGATAATCCCGGAAACATTCGGCAAACTGTTTCAGGATCCCGGTCCGTTTTTCCGTTTCTCGTAGCAGCAAACCGCCCGCGTCCGTGCTGATGTCTCCCCCGTCGAATTGCCCCCGGACTTCCCGTGTACCTAATGCGTGATATTGAATCGTTTCTGTTTTACACTCTGTCATGACAAAGGCCGCGTTTCTCCGTCATTGTCTTGGCTTGAAAGTTTCTATTCAAAACCTTCTATGCCAGACAGGGCGGCCTTTTTCGGTCCTTTCCCTTCTTACTCGTTTCGATTTATTTCAAATCTCTTGAGAAATGCGGGCTAGGTGACCGTTCGCGGCTTCTTCTTGTGGCGTGTTTCGACGAAGTACGCCGCCACGGATGCGCTGATAGTCGCCAGCAAACCAATCCCGGTCATCATCAGAACGACACCGATCAACCGCCCCATCGTCGATTGTGGGGCGATGTCTCCGTATCCGCATCGTCATCGTCACGATGGCCCACCAGCCGCCGGAGCAGGCCATGTGAGGGCTGAGAGGCAAACCCATCCCCCACAGTAAGAAGACGTAGGAAATGAACGAATCCATGCAAAGACAAGGGCAGCGAGGAAGGGGAGTGACGTCAGTACGCTATCGCAAGGGCCTCGCCAAGGGGTTCGCGCTACGCGTCGGGTGTCGACGCGGGCAGTTGCTGCACTGGCGGATCTTCCAGTACAGCCCAGATCAGAGCTCCAACCCATCCGAGCAGCGTCCACCCGAGTAGTAGGTTTAGTATGCCGATTCCGTTGACGTTCCGCTTTTTTCGGCTCCTGGCTATCAGGTAAGGCAGGAAGTAGAAGGCGACGCCAGCAAGAAAAACGACGATCGAAACAATGGTTCCCATATGACGAAAGAGCACGCACGGATGGCTAAAAATACGTCCCCCAGCTTGCATGCGACACTCCGTGGATATTCCCCGTCTCGAGAAAGACGCTGCTACACAATGATTGGCTGGAACTGCGAGACTCCACCACTCGAAGCCGAGCGACGGATCGAGCGTGTGTTCGAGTTGGGGTTCGCGCCCTTCTGCCAGTTCAACGAGCCCGACGAGACGAAAGTTTATAGCGAGGAGTGGCGGGCTGTTCGAAGGAAGTGGTCCAGGCTCCCATATCTTTCGTTCCCGTGATCCGGAGATGCCGGATTCAGTGGTCCTGACCTGGCGCAATCGGATTGTAAACTTTCCTGGCTGGGCTCCGTCTAACCGCCGTAGGTCTCAGTCTGACCAGCGCCAAACTTCGATGAGGAGGATCGATGAAGACAGTTATCAAACACATGTTTTGCGTGGTGGCCCTGATGTCGCTTGCGGTGACGGGCTTTTCCGACACATTGATCCTGAAGAGCGGCGAGCAGATTAAGGGCTATTACGAGGGTGGAACGGCGCGCGTTATTCGCTTCCGCACCGAAGCCGGCGTTGCCGACTACGACCTTCTTGGCGTCACCCGAATCCTTTTTGGAAACGATGATGAGGTCGCCGACGCGGCGCCTCGGCCGAAGCTTGTCGCCCCTGCACCCGAGCGACCCGACGGCCCGCGTCTCAGATCGAAAGCGGAGGCGGCCGCCCCCCCTAAGGCCGACAGTGTGGCCGCTACGGCTTACACTGTTCCCACAGGTTCCCACGTTCGGATCCGGATGATCGACAGCATCGACAGCGAATCCGACAAGGCGGGTCAGACGTTCACGGCAACGTTGGCCGAGCCGCTCCTTGTCGGGGGAATCGAGGTGGCGCCGCGAGGTTCGGATCTGCGAGGTCGAATAACCGAAGTGCGGGACGCCGGCCGTGTCCGTGGGTCGGCCGAACTCCGTCTCGAACTGTCTCAGATCGTGGTGAACGGCATCCCCTACGCGGTGACTACTGCCGAGTACCAGGAAGTTGGCGAGGCCCGCGGCGGAGAGACAGCCAGCCGAATGGGTAAAGCGGCCGGTATCGGCGCACTGATCGGTCTTATCGCCGGAGGCGGCAAGGGCGCCGCCATCGGTGCGGGAGTCGGTGCCGGCGCCGCCGGTACCGTTCAGGTACTGACGAAGGGCGAACAGCTCTATATCCCAGCTGAAACCCTGCTCGAATTTACGTTGAAGCAACCCCTGATCATCGCCGCCAGGTAGATTGACGTGCGAAAGGAGACAGTCCGGATTTCAACGCAAAAACGCTAAGTCGCAAAGTCCGCAAAGTTTTTATTTCTGAGAGCAGCAACCACAGTCCCCAGAGACCCGGGTCGTACACGGGTGCCGGGATGGATGGCCAGACCTCTCTCTTCCCTTTTGCGTCCTTTGCGTTCTCGCGTTTTTGCGTTGGGAGTCCCCTTCTATTCTCCCTCTGCCGTTTCTTCCTTCGGCACAATCAACTTGAACAGGGTCGGGAACACCAGGCCCGATATGAGGGCGGCCAGGATGATCGTGGCGCTCTCCAGCTCCGTCAGGGCTCCCAGTTCGAGGCCGAGCGTGGCGATTGCCACCAGGAGCGTCAGGGGCGTGGCCAGGAGCAGGGCGGCGCCGGCAAGTTCCCGCAGGCCGAAGCGCATGATCACGAGTAACAGGGAGGCGATTGCTTTCACGACGAATGACAGCACAAGAATCTGGATCAGCAACGGAATGATCTCGGGGCTGCGGAGGGCTCCCAGGTTAAAGCTCACGCCGACATGAATGAAGAAAACCGGTATGAAAAAACCCTGTCCGATTCCGGCGAGCTTGGTTTCGAGAATGCCCTTTTCCCGAAAAACGAACGAGAACAGGGCGCCGGCAAGAAACGCACCCAGGATGGATTCCATGCCCATCAGTTCCGATAGCGCAACGAAGGCAATCATCAGCGCGAGGCCTGCCCGGACCCCTATCTCCGACGGGTCTTCGATTTCAATCATCCTCGAGAATTGAGAGGGGTACCACCACACCAGCAGGCCGAGAATCTTCAACACAAGATACGCGATCGCAAACACCGCCCCGATCCGGAAGACCTCCCCGACGATCGCCACGCTGAATCCGAAAGTGAAAACGATGTTGTAGAACGTGGCGATAATCATCGTCAGGAACTCGCCGATCGAACCGACCAGAATGATGGTTTGCCCGAAATCCGACCGGGCCGCCCCGGTTTCCCTGAGGCTGACCAGAACGATTCCGATGGACATCGCGCCCAGAACGATTCCGAAAAAAGGAGACCATCCCCGCTGATAGGCCGTGAAGAATGCGAGTCCCAGAACACTGACCGCCACCAGGACGCTCACCGCGACGAGGTGCTTGCCGCGGCGTTCCAGGCTCGTGAAATCAAGCTCAAGCCCGGCCAGAAACATCAGGAACGCAAACCCGAACTCGGCAATAAACCCGAAGAATTCAGTTTCCGAGACGATCCCGAGCAAGTACGGGCCGACCAGCATTCCGAAGACGATCTCTCCAACGGCGGCCGGTACCCCCAGGCGCCCGCTCAGCAACGGGACGACGAACGCTCCGATCGAGATCACCAGCAGGGTGATGGCCTGTGAGACTTCCATTAGACGGGGAGGACGAACGTCGTGATCGCGGAACGTCGCACGAGGTGTTGGCTCGCGTCCGGGTTGAAGAACGACGGCTTTCTGTCCTTGCCGTGAGAGAGGACCATCAATTGATAGTCGGGCGAGAGCTTGAGCACCTCCTCGATCGGGTTTCCCTCCAGGTGGATCTGTTCGACCTCGACGTGATACAGGTTCGCCAGGTGGTTGATCTTCCGGAGTGCGGCCTTTTGATCCTCGACCGCGCGGAGCCCGACCACGAAGCGAGGCGCCGTCACGGTAACGATCGTGATGCTTGCCTTATAGATTCGAGCCAGATCGAACGCCATCCGCGCCACCAGCATGGAGGATTCGGACTCGGTGACCGGAAGCAGGATCTTGCGATAGGGGTGGCTTCCCCGCAGTACGGCGACAGGCGATTCCATCTGCTTGAAGATCTCTGCCAGGGCGGTCCTTCGAAGCCCGACGCGCTCGAGGAATCGAAAGCGTTCGTCCGGAACGATGAGGCACCCGCAGTCTTTCGTGACGACGTGCTTTGCGGCCACATCTCCGTATCCGCCAAAAACCGCCAGCGTGGTCGCTTCAATCCGGTGATCTTTGAGGACTCGCAGAAGGGCCGGCTGGATGCCCGGTTCATGCGGCCAGTACAGGACTTCGACGCCCCGTGCGTGACTGTGGTCCAGCAGATAGCGCAGCTCTCCAACGACATGTTCGAAGTCGGTTGAACTCTCGGTCATCACATGAAAGTTCGACCCGAATTCGAGGGGGAACTCCGGCTCGCCGATCCGGAAGAAGTCTCCGATGGCCCGTAGAATTTCCGGCTCGCCGATCAGGATCACGCGATCGTCCTGTTCGATCGTCGTCGGTCCGTTCGGTACGATCAGCTGGCCCCCGCGATAGATAGCGCCTACATGCCAGCGTCGGGATCGAACAGAGGATAGAGGCCGTCCGATCATCGGGGAGGATGACAATACCGTGATCTCGATCACCTCTCCGCGCCCCTCACCCGTGCTCAAAGAGGTCCCCACTCCATGCAGGATTCGGGTCTCCAGGTTGAGGGCGGCGGCGTATGAAGGCGTGACGAAATCGATGTTCGCCTGCCGGTATCTTTCCCGTTCGGCGAACTTGACGACGGAGGCAAACAGGTTCGTCTTCTCGTAGTCTTCCCGGGCCAGCCGGCAGACCTCCAGATTCGCCTTGTCCAAGCCCGAGATCGCGGCGACGTAGTCGACGTGCTCGATCCCTGCCTCTTCGAGGACGAGTCGGCTTGTGCCGTCGCCGTGGGTTTTCCGAATCCGATCCGGCTCCACTTCGTCGCCGATCAGATCCAACTTTGCTGAGTCGATGTCAACGATGGACACACGCCAGGTAGTGACCAGTCGGCGGAGGAGCTCGCGCCCGGTGGTTCCCGCCCCTACGATCAAGACCCGAGGCTCGATTTCCGATGTTGCGATCTTCATATACTGATCAGCGATTATACGCCGACCCGAGACAGAGTTGGGGGTTCGAGACGGATGCAAGACTTCCGCCATCGGCTGCCGAGTTGACTTGTATAATGCATGAGAGGAGGGGTATTACACCCATGAAGCAGATTCTTGTCTTGTTCGTTCTGGCCGCTGTTTGGATCACGGTTACGGCTTGCGCCGAAGAGCCCCTTGAGATTCCGGTCCGGACACCGACCCCTATCGATTCCAGCACCGTCGGGACGATTCGCGGGACCGTCGCGTTCACCGGACAAGTGCCCGAGTCCGCGGGCCTGGCCCTGGGCGGCTTCCCCGGCTGCGCGGCCCAGCATGACGAGCCTCCCCGTGACGGCTCGGTTCTCGTACTTGACGGCCGGCTGGGAAACGTCTTCATCCACGTGAGCGATGGCCTTGGCGACAAGACGTTCGCCGTTCCGACCGAGCCTGCCGTGTTCGACCAGAGGGGGTGTCTCTATGTGCCCCACGTTCTGGGGGTCCAGCGCTACCAACCGGTCCAGGTTCTCAACAGCGACACGTTGCTTCACAACGTCCATGCCACTCCCGAGAAACAGGCCGGCTTCAATTTCGGCCAGCCGGTGGCCGGCATGGTCAGCGTGGTGCAGTTCAAGGAGGAAGAGGTGATGGTGTCGATCAAGTGCGATGTTCACGGGTGGATGAAAGCCTACATCGGTGTTGTCGACCACCCCTACTTCGCGGTCACGCCGGCCGACGGCTCATTCGATCTCCCGAACCTACCTCCCGGAACCTACACCCTGGAAGCCTGGCACGAGGTTTTTGGAACAAGGACGGCGGAAGTCACCGTGGGAGACAGCGAAGACGTTGTCGTGGATTTTAGCTTCTCGTTGTAGGGGAGCTTTTGGCCGTTAGCTTTTAGCTATTGGCTTTCAGACCGGCCCAAAGCTAATAGCTAATGGCCAAAAGCCAAGAGCTAACAGCAGGCACACAAAAATAGGGTGACCGAAGTCACCCTTTTTTTGTTGCCTTTAGATCTACATCCCTTTGACGTTCTTCGAAAATCCGTAGCAGAACTTCACGAACGCAAAGCCTACAACGATGACAAGCACCAGCGTGTAGTAGTTGAAGATCGGATAGTGACCTTCCGAACCGGCTCCCATGAAGAAGAGCAGCGGAACAGACAAGTACGTGTTGATCTTCGAGGCCATGCCTGCCTTGGCCGGCAGGCAAGCCGGCGGCGCTTCACCCGCCTTGACGGCAGGAATGATCTTCTGTTGCGCAGGCCAGATGATGAACCAGACGTTGAACCACATCACGGTTCCAAAAAGCCCGCCGATCGTTATCCACAGGCCTCCAGGCGTGGACATGAGCCCCGACGGGCCGGTGAGCCCCGAGCCCAGAATGAAATACTTGATGATGATCATGCCCACTCCCGCCAGGAATGTGAACATCGCGCCCCAACGGAAGAAAAACAGCGCTCGCGGCATCAGTTCCGGAACCACCTTCTTCTTCGTGTCGCCGTCCATCGTCCCCGTGAAGGGAATGTTGATGAAGTTGAAGAAGTAAAGCAGCCCGATCCATGTGATACCCGCTAAAACGTGGATCCACCTCAGCAGAAACAGTAGTGTCGTGTTAAGGTCCAGCATCGGTCTTCCTCTCCTCTCTTTTGAAAGCCGTCAAACAGAATCAAACAGTCCCTGGGAGAATTCCAGAAACTTGCTCGCTTCCCGAACCCCGTCAAACCGGGCTAGAAACTACCATATCCTCAGGGAAATTGGAACCGGCGGCATCCCAAGAAAAACTGTGGGAATCGGTTGCAAACCCCGACGTCTTCCTATTGAATAAGGCCCAGCCTCGACCAGACCTCAAAAAGTTTGTATCGGGGGCCGCGTCTCCAGTTATTGGTCACCCGTAAATGGCGTGGGGGATTAAGCACGGAGACGCGGCATTTTTTTGTCGAGGGCGGTAACGTAAAGGGTATTCGATGGAACTGGCGCTTCCGGTAATCGTCCTGTTCCTGCTGGGTATGACGGGCATCGGGGTGTGGCATGCCCGGAAGGTTCGCTCAGCGGAGGACTTCGCCCTTGCCGGCAGGAGGATTGGAGCCCCGGTTCTGGCCGGAACGCTGACGGCCACGTGGATCGGAACCGGTTCACTTTTCGGAAACAGCGAGTTCACCTACGAGACCGGCGTCGCCGGCTTCTTTCTCCCCATATCCGGAATTGTCGGCATGCTCCTGCTGGCCTACCTGGCGCCGCGGATCCGCGAACTGCCGGCATCGAGCGTCCCTCAGATTCTCGGCCTCCGATTCGGCCGCGTCGCTCAGGTCTTGAGCGCGGTCTCGGTGATTCTGGCCTACCTGGTCATCGTTTCCTATCAGTACAGAGCGGGTGCCGCGGTTGCAGAGAGAATCTTCCCCGGGGCGGACCAGGCCATGCTGCGCGTCGGCTTTGCCGCCTTCATCATTCTTTATACCGCCCTCGCCGGTTTGATCAGTGTGGCATTGACCGACGTGGTGAACGGCATCGTGTTGAGTACCGGACTGCTGTTTGCGCTGGGGTTGGCCTGGAGCGGCTGGAACCCGCAGCTCCAGCCGTTCGACCCCGACATGCTGCGACTCTCAGGAGGTCTGGGAACGTTGGGATGGATCAACGTGATGCTCCCACCGTTTCTGTTAATCCTGGGAGACGCGAACATGTATCAGCGTTTCCTGGCGGCTGAGTCACCCCGAACGGCCCGTCGGGCGGCCTTCGGAGCGTTTGCGGCTTTGCTGGTGCTGGAAAGCGCCATTATCGGAGTTGCGTTGTTCGGTCGGGTTCTGTTGCCGAACGAACCTGCGAACCCTGGGCACGTGATCATCGAAATGGCCTTCACGGTCTTTCCTCCCGTGGTTGGGCTGCTGCTGGCCGCAACGGCAGTCGCCGTCATCGTGTCGACGGCCGATTCCTACCTGCTGGCCTGTTCGACGACCGCCTCGATGGATCTGGGCAGTGGAATGACGACGACGTTCAAACAACGCGTTCTTGTCGTCGCGTTCGGGCTGTTCGCCCTGTTTCCCGCCTTTCTCTGGGAAGAGTTTTTGAGCGTTGCGCTTTATGCGTACACGCTCTATGGAGCCAGTCTCACGCCTGCGTTGCTGGCCGCGCTGCTGCGCCCCAAGACATCCGGACGCGCTGTTGTTGGTGGAATGGTTGCCGGCCTCGGCACGGCCCTGGTCTGGAAGGTTCTGCTTGACGGTGGGCTGTTGGGTAGTGGGTTGTCACAACTGGATCCCGTCCTGCCGGCCCTTGGCGCCAATGCCCTCGTGCTGCTTGTTTTGGAAGTCACTCGCAAAGACTGAGCCCAAAACGAATTAGGGTCTTGAGGGCTCTACCCCCTGATTAGTCTTCGGAAGTCTTGTAGAAGGCGATCCGATCCAGCCTCCACTCCGAAGCGGCGGGCGTACCCGGCTGGTAGTTCGAAACGACCACCCGAAAACGGTCCGGCCACTCGACTGTGCCAAGGTCTCTGCTTCCGCGAACCATGCCGTCCCGCCAGACGACACAGTTGTAGAAGAAACGGTTCATTTCGATGTCGAGAAGACCGATCGCGAACCCTCCCCGCTCGACGAAGGCGTCAAACAACAAGCGATCGGGAATAGTCCCGCCCAGGCCGATCTCCGGAAATTCGACCGCGTAGTGGAAATTGTTCGGAGTTGTGGAGATATCCAATCCTCCGTCAACCCGGTAGCTCGCCGTGGCTTCTTTCTCGACGGCCTGGGCCAGCAGAACCTCGGCGACGAAATGCGCGGTCCTTGATTCCTCGGCGCTACGCGCAGCCTCGATTGACGGGAGATCGACAAAAAGTTCGGCCGAAGTTGAGCCATGTTCGTCACGCCGACCCAGGCCGTACCAGACATAGCGGCCTTCGTTGAACTCCTCGCGGTTCAAGATGCATGCCTGGTGGCCGGCAAGGCGAAGTAGCTTTTCGTCGTCGTGCCAGTCCGACCACGGGTTGTCCAACTCGCCGACCGATGGATCCGAAGCGCGTCCAAACTCCTCCTGGCTGAAGGCAGAGCCGACCGACTGAACGAAACGGGGAGTGTAGAGCATCAGCCAGATCGCTCCGCCCGGCCGGAGCGCATCGAACATGCTTTCCAGAACCGCAGCCTGACGTTCTTCCGGCATGTGCATCAGGCTGCCGTAGGCAAAGACGAAGTCATACGGTCCCCCGAAGCCGACGTCGGCAGAATCATCCATGAGCATGAAACGGCTGCGATCCGCGTGCCCTCGCAGGCTGCACAGGCGTTCGACACAAGAGATCGTGCTCGGCACGATGTCGGCGAACGTGACGCGCGCATTAGCTTTGAGCAAGTCCAGTTCGCTGTACCCCAGGCCACAGCCGAAAGAAAAAACATCACGGTCGCGTGCTCGCGATGCGAAATACCTGAGGAAGTCCTCTTCTTCCCAGTAAGTCAGTCGTCTGCCCCGCCTGGCTTCGTCCCATATGCGCAGAAACTCTTCGTCGGATGCTTCCAGGAGACGGACGGTATCGACTTTCCCCCCGCCTCCGGGGGCGTGCCTCCAGTATTGCCTGGCCCGTTCGAGGTAGTCGTCAGGGTTGGGCAATCTGGCCTCCGGGTGAGTTTTCGGTGGAGGCTTTCTCCATGACAGTGTTAGCAGCCCGTGGTGGAAGTCTGTAGGGTCGCGTTACGAGCGGCATGGGGCTAGATGCAAGGCGCCACGACGACGGCGATGTGCCCATCGAAGACGTCGATGCTTTGTATCGATCTAGTGGTCCCCGTCAAACAGAGTGCACTTTAACCAGCTTCTTTCGAGCGCGTCGGACTTTCTCAAGAATATCGGAAGCCTGCGCGGTCCAGATGAACGGCTTAGGGCTCTGATTGTGACCGTCGACATAGTCCTCAACGGCCTGGATTAACTCTGGAACCGAATGGAAAACTCCGCGCCGAAGCCGTTGCTCTGAAAGATCCCGGAAGAAACGTTCGACCATATTCAGCCACGACGCACTGGTCGGTGTGAAGTGCACATGAAAGCGCGGGTTGCGCTTGTGCCAGTCGACAACTTTCTGATGCTTGTGGGTCGCATAGTTGTCACAGATTATGTGGATCTGCTTGTCTTTAGGCACGGAGCGTTTGATCTGATTGAGAAACCGAATCCATTCCTGATGCCGATGCTTCGGCATGCAAGTCCCGATCACAGAGCCGTCCAGGGTATTGAGCGCGGCGAACATCGTGGTGGTTCCGTTGCGTTTGTAGTCGTGGGTCAAGGTGCCACACCGCCCCTTCTTCAGCGGTAACCCGGGCTGGGTGCGGTCCAGTGCCTGCATCTGGCTCTTCTCATCACAGGACAAGACGATGGCGTTTTCCGGTGGGTTCAGATACAGACCGACCACATCCTCCAGCTTCTCGGCAAATTGTTTGTCGTTGGACAGCTTGAAGGTTCCTGACAGGTGTGGCTTCAGGCCATGGGCCCGCCATATTCTCCCGACCGTCGAATCACTGACTCCGGTCGCCTTTGCCATCGAGGTACGGCTCCAATGCGTGGCGTTTGGGGGCTTCTCTTCAATCGTCTTCTTTACAATCCGGGCCCGCTTCCGTGCGCTGATGGAGGGAATCCGGCCGCTTCGCGGCGCGTCCTTCTCAATGCCTCCCAATCCATGTTTGGCGAAACGAGCACGCCATCGGCCAACCTTCTGAAGCGTCATCTTCAGCCGTGCTGCAATCTCCTCGTTCCTCAGACTCTCAGCCGCCAGCAACACAATTTGGGATCGTTCCGCCAACCGTACCGATGTACTACGGCTTCGCCTCAGTCGTTCCAGTTCCTTTCGTACCTGAACATCAAGATCAACCCTCGGTGCTTTCCTCATATCTATATCAGACGTTGGACAAGCACTTACATCTCATTAATTCTGGCGGACTACACTAGGAGTGGCAACACCGCAGCTGGCCCCATGCCGTCGTAACCCGAAGGGCGCAGGGGTATTCGGGCCACAGGCTTTGTCATTCGTCGGTCATGATGACCAAGCATCATTCCGCTCCTCATTTCGCGCCTGAGCCCCGAATACCCCTGCGCGCGACCCTACAGACTTCCACCACGGGCTGCTAGGTCCGGATGAAGCCGTTGGTGAGTTTCAGTTCGATGGCGTTGGGCGCATTGAGGCGGGCAAACTCCAGGTTGAATTTTGAGTCGAGGTAGCTCGGCCTCAAGTCCAGCGCTTCCTGGATCCGGCTTTGCCCCTCGGCAGTCTTTCCCAGCTTGTACAGCAACACGCCCAGGTTATTCAGTACCTCGGGTTGCTGCGTACGCCCGAGGACGTCGCGCAGCACATCTACGGATCGCCTGTGCTGGCCAAGGTGGTAGAACGAATTCGCCTGGTAGAAGAGCAGCTCATCTCTCAGTGACTCCGCACCATGGGATACGGCGAGCAACCGGTCGACCCCCTCCACAGTGGCCTCATAGTCGCCGTTACGGTAGCGCGTCTTGACGGGCAGCCACTTCCGGTACCACGCCGACGAGTGCTTGACTTTGGGTTGGTCGAGAACGTCGTCAATGATGGGGAGAAGCATCTTCTCGTAGCTGAGGTGCTCGTAGGCGTACCGCTGTCCCTCTCGGGCGATCTTGTTCCGCGCCCTGTCATTCTTGAGGTAGAACTTCACCAGCTCCAGCGTTTCTTTCGGCGATGAACTCCAGCAGAGGTGCTTGTGATTCTCGACATACTTTTCCATCCCTTCGGTGTAGTGCCAGATCAGGAAAGAACCGCATGCGAGCGCGCGGGCCAGCCTGCTTCCATAAGCGCCGTACTGTGCGTTGGCTGTAATTCCAAGCACGATCTTGGCCCCCGAGTTCACCGCCGGTAGATCTTCGTAGGAAAACACGCCGCGGTACGCGTCGGCCTTCCGCTTGACGTACGGTATCTCGAGCCACCCCCCGCTTCCAGTAGCCGTGCCCCAGAGCGACACGTCGATTCCGGCCCGCACGACGGGTTTTACCAGGGTGTCGACCGCTTTCCGCTTGCTTTCGTAGTGGTTGTAGAGCGGGTTGCCGTAACAGACGACGTCGGTCCTGTACTTTGCGGGAGCGCGCACCTTCCTGTGAAACGAAGGCGTGCAGCCGAACGGCATTTTGTACATGTTCTCGACACCGTTTTCTCTGTAGTAATCGTAATCGGAGTCGTTGTTGGCAATGACGTTGTGAAAGCACTGCGCCCGTCCGATCTCCACTTCCCGTTCCGGCCCCTGCTCGCTGATCCAGACGAGCAGGCGTGTCTTCGTCTTCTTGCAGGCCGCAAGCAACGGCTCGATCGGCTGCCGGTACCGATGCACCATGATGTCGGGCTTGAACTCCTTGATTGCGGCCGTGATGGCACCCTCCGAGACCGTGTTGAAATAGTCGATCTTCACGTCCACAGGGAAGAAGTAGGTGTTTCTGGGGGATGGATCGCTCAGACTCACCGTGTAGCGGGGCAAGCCGGCGAACATCATCTGGATGTCGTACTCGATCTCGTTGATTGCGGTCTGCCAGAGTATCCGCGTTTTCCTCTTCCTGCTCATAGTCCCTGCCGGCTCCTGTTCTAGCGGTCCTGGATTCGCAAGAATAGACGCAAAAGAGAACCGAATCAATCATATCCGTGGTCCGGGAACTGCCCGGTCGCGTCAGCGGACCTGATTACCTGGGATTCAAGAATTTGACAGGAAGAGGATGGGGTAACCGACAGGGTCGAACCGGGGGCATCGCGACCGGGCATCACGGGCACCTATCACAGCTGAAGATATCTTATTTAAAACAAATGCATTACGTCGAATTGGCTTCCCTCCGAAGTTCGGTTGATCGGGCTGCCATCAGCTGGTGCGGTCGCTCGAACGAACGGCAACCCAACTGCTTAGCAGTACGATGAAGCTTTTGTTGCGATACCCGCATCTTGGAAGAAGAGGACTTCGATGAGCACCACCGAGCAAATCTTGACGCGCGACATCCGCCCGTGGCTTGAGAATCATCGCGAGATCGCGTCCGAATATACGGTCAAACGGATAAATTCCAGCTACAGCCACATCGAACAGGTGCTCGAAGGGTGTGACGGGCTCTCGAACGCCGCCGCTTTGGACATCGGATGTCAAGCCGGTCTCGATTCGTTTGCCCTGGCGAATCACTTCGACCGGGTTGTCGCCATCGATCCCGACGCGGCTGCGATCGCCGAAGCCGACGCGATCGCACGCGGGGCCGGCGTCACCAACGTTCGTTTCGACACCGCCCGGGCCGAGTATTACGAACCGTCCGAGGTCTTCAGCTTTGTCTACTGCAACATGATGTCTCATAACGTGGATTCGCGATGTCTGCTTGCAGTCCGGATCGCCATGTCTATGGAAGAGCGTGGATGGTTGCATTACGCAGAAGAGCAGGAGGGCTATGGCCCTCTGGAACTGCACCGGGGGATTCAACGCCAGGATGTCGGGGCGGTGTCGGAGCGTCTGCGGCAGATACTCCGCGGATTTACCAGAACAAAGGGTTTTCGGTTCTTCCTTGCAGGTTCGATTGAACCGCTGCTCGAGGTCCTGGGTTTCCGGTGTGTGACCCATCAGACCTCCTCCTGGAATGGCATGCAGTTCCAGGAAAGCATGTTGTGTATCCGCGAAGCGGCTCCTTCGGAGACACAGCCCGACGGAAGCGACCCGGACTATCTGAAGGTGCCCGACCCGTTTCAAGAGATCAAGGACAGGTTCGGCGCCTTGATAGCGAAACGGCCGCTTGAAGGGTTCGACCCGTCCCAATGCGAAGCCATAGCGTTGGAAGCCGAAGGTTCATCGAATCCGCACGGGCCCTTCCTGAACATTCTGTTGATGGCCGATTCGGCTCTTCTTTCCATGGATCCGGATCAAACGTCGAATCAGGACGACCTCGACTGGGCGACCTTGCGCGAAATCGATCGGCGGTTCATCGGGCAGATGCGGCGCAACGCGGGCCTGGCGGAGGGCCCGATCGATGACTGATTTCGAAGCGTATGGATACGGCCGGGGTCATCGGTAAGAAGCCGGCAAAGTGACAACCCTTTTCCGGCAGGTCATTCGAAATGAGCTTCTGGTCCTGTCTTGGATCGTAAGAACCACAGCATCGCCAGGCCCGGCAACGCTACGACGAAGCTGACAAAGAAGAACATCGGCCAACCCACCACCTCAACGATTCTGCCCGAAGGCGCCGCGATGACGTCGCGGCTGACGGCCATCAAGGACGAAAGCAGCGCATACTGCGTGGCGGTGAACCGGTGGTTGCAGAGACTCATCAGGAACGCCACAAAGGCCGCGGTCCCGAGTCCCGCCGAAAAATACTCAAAGTTAATCGTGACGACCATCATCCAGTAGTTTCGGCCGGCTTCGGCCAGGGCGAGGTAAACCAGGTTGCTGGCGGCCTGGAAGAATCCAAAGATCCACAGGGACCGAAGAATCCCGATCCGACTCAACAGGGCGCCACCGGCCAGTATCCCGATGATTGTCGCCAACAGGCCCATGCCTCCCTGAACGGCGCCGACATCGGTTTGAGTGAAGCCGGTTTGCAGCAGGAACGGCGTCGTCATGTTGTTCACGAGCGCATCACCGAGCTTGTAAACGACGATGAAACCCAGTACGAAAAACGCCCTCCCGAATCCGAGCCGGGTGACAAACTCCACGAACGGATCCCGAATCGCCTGAACCAGTGACGCCGGCGGTGTGCCCGGGTTTGTCGGTTCGGGAGCCCGGTAGGAGGCGGCCATGCCGACGAGCATGAAACCAGCCATGACTATATAGACAAGGGGCCAGCCCATACTGTCCGCCAGGATCAGGGCGCCCGCGCCGGTGAGAAGCATTGCGATACGGTAGCCCAGAACGTTCAATGCGGCTCCGGCGCCCATCTCCCGCTCTTCGAGTACATCGGTTCTGTAGGCGTCGATCGCGATATCCTGTGTGGCGCTGAAGAAGGCGATGAGGAGCGCTACGGTGGCCAGGAAAGTGGTCCCATCGCCGGGCCGGGCCAGGGCCATCGCACCGATTGCGGCCACCAGGAATAATTGAGACAGTCCCATCCACCCTCTTCGGCGTCCCAGGAACGGCAGGGAGAAGCGGTCGAGAATCGGGGACCAGACGAACTTGAGGGAGTAGGGAACCGCAACCAGGCTGAAGAGCCCGATGGTCGTCAGATCGACGCCTTCAACGGTCAGCCAGGCCTGAAGGGTCCGGCTCGTCAGATAGAGCGGCAG
The DNA here is from genome assembly GCA_965262425.1 of Terriglobia bacterium. Taxonomy (GTDB): domain Bacteria; phylum Acidobacteriota; class Terriglobia; order 20CM-2-55-15; family 20CM-2-55-15; genus CAZOZZ01. The sequence continues at coordinate 172,042 of OZ253536.1, forward strand.
CCCCGAGGAAAACCCCAGCAGCAGGACGTAGAACATCTTCCGGCTCCCGAAGACGTTCAGCAGGGAGCGATCACTCTCGAACATCGCCGCCAATTTTGACATAGGGAAATGAGGCCTGGGCCTCATTTCCCTATTTAAAGTTTTGCCTCCTCCGCAGAATTTGTGGGCAGTCCAAAGGCCTGTGCGCACATAAGTAATTGAAACAAAGTACCTTATTCTTTTGTTCGACGGCGAATATTCCAGTACCCACTTCGGTCGGACGCCTACACCCGGTGCCCGGAGCCCCCGCCGGAGGCCCCGTTCCCCATCGCCCACACCAGCCGACACCGCGGAGCGCAGCCGAGGGTCAAGGCCGGCGCAGCCGCCGAGCTTGCGAGGGAAGCCTTGAGGCTTGGCGAGCACCGTGGTCTCCTCAAGCGGCGATGGAAGACGGTTTTACCCACAAATTCTGCGGAAGACCCAAAGCTCATGACGCGATCTTGATCTGGCGGGGTTTTACGGTTTCCTTCTTCGGCAGGCTCACCGTGAGGACTCCGTCCTTGTAATCGGCACGGATCTTGGCCTCCTCGATGATGGCAGGCAGTGTGAAGGAGCGGGTGAACGAGCCGTATGAGCGCTCGATGCGGTGATAATTGTCCTTCTCGTCCTCGTTCTCAAAGTGCCGCTCTCCCTTGAGCGTCAGGACGTTCTTCTCCAGGCTGAGATCGACGTTCTTCGGATCGACTCCCGGCAGCTCGGCCTTCAAGACCAGGTCGGTATCGGTTTCAAAGATGTCGACGTTCGGCGCCCAGGTTGTCGTACTGGCCGAACCCCGGCCGGACCCGTTCCTGCCCGGCCCTCCGAAAATCCGGTTGACCTGACTCTCGAACGTGTTCAGTTCCCGAAATGCGTCCCATCGTACCAATGCCATGTTTCTACCCTCCTCGAATAAATCGTTATTGGATCTGAGTCCAGCCGGGCATTCGTCCCGGCAACCACTTGATATGTTTAGTTATAAGACATGATTGTAATAATATCAAACAATATGAGTGTATTTACAACATATAATTACTGATCGACATGATGCCGCTGTAATAGATTGATTCCATTGGGAATTCAAACGGATGGTCGGAAGCGTGGGTATTCCGGCCTGCAATCCTAGGAGCCTGCGTGGCAGACTGCGAAAGCGGTATAATCGGTCCAGATTTCCCCGATTTTTCGTTAAATAGAACGACTATTCGCCTCAAAAGCGAGAAAATGCCTCAAAGTCGAGAAAATCTGGCCTCGATTCTCCACTTTCTCGCTACGATCCCTTCTGCCGCACAGGCTCCTAATCGTTAGAAGTTGTTAAATCAGACAGGTGGGGTAACCTCTGTCTAAGGCGATCCGTAATTAAGTGAATGAGAGGATAGATGACGTTTAAAGCGAAGCTTGGAATCATGTGTGGCCTTCTCTGCGGACAACTTGCGTTTGCCCAGACGACGGTCGTGGAGCCTCCCGACTTAGGTTTGATCGACGGGTACGTCGTTCGAGTGGCGTCGGGAGAGCCGCTGAAGAGCGCGCAGGTGGTCCTTCGGCCCGAGCGCGGACGCAGCCCCACTTTCCGGGCGGTTACCGACGCGAGCGGGCACTTCACCCTCGAGTCCATCCAACCGGGTAACTACCGCTTGCACGTCGAACGCGACGGATACGTGGACCATCAATATGGCCAGATCAGCCCGAGCCGCCCTGGCACGGTTCTGGTTCTGGCTCCCGGGCAGCAAGTTGAGGATCTGGTGATCACTCTGGTTCCGACCGGAACGATTGCGGGTCGCGTGTTCGATGAAGACGGCGAGCCGGTTGTCCGCGCGAATGTTCGTGCGTTACGTTACGTGTACCAGGATGGCGAAAAGATCCTGACCCAGGTTGAACAGACCCAGACGAACGATCTGGGCGAATACCGATTGTTCTGGCTCGACCCCGGCGAGTACTTCGTCTCCGCTACGTTCGAGTCTCGATTCCGGGGGGCCCTGGGCGGCGGGCAGGGAAGAGGCTTCGGTGGCCGGGGCGGACGCGGCGGCCGTGGAGGTCGTGGTGGCGCCGGCGGCGGAGCGGCCCTCCTGGAGGCACTGGAATCGCCGGTGGAAGAGATCTATGTGGATACGTACTATCCCGGTACCAGCGAGCCCGCGCTTGCAACGGGCATCACGCTGCCAGGTGGGGCCGAGGTCCCCGCGGTCGATTTTGTCGTGCTCCCGACACGAGCGGTCACAGTGCGGGGCCGGGTTGTCAGTCCGTTTACCGGAGAAGGTGCTCCTGTTCCGGTCGTGACGATTGTTTCCCGTAACGGTGTCAACTCGGGCAACCGATTTAATCTCAGAGGCGGAGGTCGGGCCAATCGCGGGGGGGATAATCAGGATGGGACCTTCGAATTGACCGGAGTTGCTCCGGGACCCTACACCCTCGTTGCAATTCTGCGCACCCAACAAGGCCGCGGAGGTCGGGGTGGGCAGGGCCAACTCGTGGGTGTCGCCGACATCGAAGTCGGCGAGCAGGATCTGGAGAACGTCCTGGTGGCCGTCCAGCCGGGAGTAGAACTCGCGGGAAACGTCCTCGTGGATCAGAGTGCATCCGGACTACAGACCGGTCGCATGAGGATCCGCCTCCAGCCCGCGAACAACATGCCCTTCAACGCTCCGAACTCCCGTGTCGAAGATGACGGGACCTTCCTTATGTCCAATGTCAGCCAGGCCACCTACCAGACGTCGCTGACCGGCCTGCCTCCGGACTACTACGTTGCCGAGGTTCGTTTCGGTACGGCGGACGTTCTTCGGAGCGGACTGACGGTGACAGCCGATCCCCCAGGCCCCCTGGAGTTCTGGATCAGTGGCGCCGGCGGTCGGGTTGATGGCGCGGTCCAGGTGGGGACCGAAGAGTCGTTTACCGGAGCACAGGTTGTTCTGGTTCCGTCAGCCGCGGATCGCGGACGACCCGACCTTTACAAGACAGCCAGTGCCGACCAGTACGGTCGATTCTCGATCGTTGGCATCGCCCCGGGCAACTACAAGATCTTCGCGTGGGAAGATGCGCCATCCGGCGCCTACCGCGATCCCGATTTTATCCGCCTCTATGAGGACTGGGGACAGTCCGTCGAAATCCAGCAGCGCGGCCAGGCCCAGGTGCAGGTCCGATTGATTCCAGCCGGGTCGTAGTCGCGGGTTGCGCGGATGGGAATCGGAAATCGGAAGTCTGTACGCAGATTACGCGGATGGGTCCGAATCTTTGCTGCCTGCTAACAGCCGACCGGTGTACTTTCACCGAATCACCGGTTAAACTTTCCCCTGTCAAATTAAAGATCGAGAGGAGTATCTGCGGCATGAAGAGAACTGTCATCTTTCTGGGCGTGATCCTGTTCGCGGCCGCATGTGCCGTTGCACAATCCAATATGATAGAAACCGAATCCGGACTCAAATATATCGACCACGAGGTCGGCACCGGTGAAGAAGCTGTTGCCGGTAAAACGGTCGACGTTCATTACACGGGCTACCTGTACGTCGATGGCCAGCGGGGAGAGAAGTTCGACAGTTCCGTGGATCGCGGCGAGCCGTTCCCTTTTCTACTGGGAGCCGGCCGCGTCATCAAGGGTTGGGACGAAGGCGTTGCCGGGATGAAAGTCGGAGGCAAGCGGGAGCTCTTTATTCCCCCCGATCTGGGGTACGGAAGCTCGGGAGCAGGAGGGGTCATTCCCCCGAACGCGACGCTTGATTTTGAAGTCGAGCTGCTTGGAGTTCATTAGAACGAAATCGAAGCTTCCCTTAACGCTCCCCGTAAGAAGTGCGCCCTGGTGGCGCACTTTTTACGTGAGCTTCGATGGTGGATCGGAGTATCGATTTGTCACGGCAGTGGGGCATAGGGTATCGTCCTAGGCTTCCAGATGAGTCGAAATCTGTTTGCCTCGACCGCACGGTCCATCTAGGATGGACTTCGGCCGATTACGATCAAGAGAGGTTTCCGTGAAGCAAGCACCACAAGCGAGACACTGGCTGGTCCGCGTTGCGGTTCAGGCTGATCTGGAAGGGAGCCAAGTTCTCGAAATCCCATCCGGCGCTCCACTCGGTGAAGCCTGGCGTGTGGTCCAGGAATCGTGCGAGACCAGTGAGGTCGACCTGGTGCGCCACGTGGCGTCGCAGCAGCGTCTTGGGGTTGCGGATCTGTCGTCCGCTGAAGAACATGCGCTGAAGTTGCTTCCAGAGAAGGTCGCACGGCGGTTTGAGGTCTTTCCGCTGCGTGAAGAGCACCATCGTTTGATCGTCGCAACGAGTGATCCGACCAACCTGGTCGCAGAACAGGCGATCGGATTCGCGTGTGGCAGGCACGCCGTGTTTGAGGTTGCTGCCCCTCCCGCCATCGAGGAAGCGATCCGCACGAAATACTCGCCGGACCAGATGACAGAAAGCCTGATGAGTCGGGTCCAATCGGAACTTGCAAACAGCGTTCGCGTGATCGCATCGTCCGGGCCTGAAGATATTTCCGTTCAGGAAGTCGAAAAGGCGCCTTTAGTCAAGCTGACCAATCTGATCATCCACGATGCCATTGGCAGCGGCGCCAGCGACATCCACATCGAGCCCGAGCTCCAGGGGGGATGCGTCCGAATTCGGGTCGATGGAGTCCTCCGAAGCTATCTGAAGCTGCCGCGTCCGATTTTGAATCGCTTCGTTTCGCGCATCAAGGTTCTTGGAGGGATGGACATCGCGGATCGGTTGCGACCTCACAGCGGTCGGACTCGCGTTAGCGTGGGCGGCGTCAGCTACGATCTCCGCATCTCAACAGTGCCCACCCGGGACACGGAGAAGGCCGTCGTTCGGATCCTGAGCCCGGAAGGCGCGCACGGGCTGTCGGAACTGGCGCTATCGGCGGCGGACATGAAAAGGCTGCGCCACCTGATTTCTCAGCGTGACGGAATCATGATCGTGACCGGCCCGACAGGCTCGGGTAAAACAACCACCCTTTACGCCGCGATTCGCGAACTTGCCGCTTCGGGCCAGATCAACATCATGACGGTCGAAGACCCGGTCGAATACGAACTTTCCGGTGTGACCCAGATCCAGGTCGCGCCCCGCCGCGGCGTTACCTTCGCATCGTCGCTTCGTGCAATCCTCCGACAGGATCCGGACGTCATTCTGGTCGGGGAGATCCGGGACCTTGAGACCGCAGGAATCGCCGTCCAGGCGAGCGTGACCGGACACCTGGTTCTAGCCACGTTACACACCAACGACGCCGTCGGAGTCATTCCGCGCCTGTCCGCACTCGGTTTGCCTCCGTCCGCCGTCGCGGGTTCTTTCCGAGGCGCTGTCGCGCAGCGACTGATTCGAAGGCTCTGCATTCATTGCGTCGAGACGATAGAGGACCTCACTCCAAACGAACAACGTCTGGCCGATCGCTTTGGCGTGAGACCGACGGTGCGAGCGCCGGGGTGCGACAAGTGCGGCCAGTCCGGCTATCGGGGTCGGCTTCCCGTACTAGAACTCCTCGTGAAAAGCGCCGACATGGAAGATCTGATCGCGAGCGGGTCGAGCGCCAAGGAGTTGACCCGGGTCGCAATCGAGTCCGGAATGCTACCGATGGCCTCGATGGCACTCGAACGGGTCAAGGAAGGCGTGACAACCCTGGAAGAGGTGGAGCGGGTCTTGGGGCAGGTGTTCCAGCCTGAGCCCGCCGAGGCGCCGAAGGGTCCCCACGTTCTGGTAATCGACCACACTGCTAAAGCTCGGAATTTGTCCCGAAGCGTCCTCGAAGAGAACGGTTATCGCGTCACCGAGGCCGCAAGCAGAGCATCCGCCCTGAAGGCGATCGAACGTGAAAAAGACCTTGCCCTGATTGTCGCTGAAGTGGCTATGCCGGGACTGGACGGCCACGAACTCCTGTCCCTTGTGAGGGGTTCCGTGTCTACTGTCGGGCTTCCCGTTATCGTCTTGACAGAGTCCGATGACAGCCATCTCGAGACGCGCCTGATGGAGGAAGGAGCGGATGATTATCTGCGCAAACCTTATGTGCCCAAGGCCTTCATCAGGCGCGTCAAGGCGACGCTGGAGCGGTCCAATATCCATGAGCCTTCCGGTGAGATCCAGACCGACCTGTCCCGGCTTCTCGAAGACACCGAGCCTTCGATCGCGGTGCTTCCGTTTGCGGATATGAGCCCGGAGTCCGATCTGGAGTACCTCTGCGAGGGACTGGCCGAGGAACTGATCAACTCCCTGACGAAGCTGGAAGGTCTGCGTGTCGCGGCGCGAACGTCTGCCTTCCGTTTTCGAGACAAAGGGCTTGATATTCGAGAACTGGGCAAACAGCTGGGCGTGAAAGCGGTTCTTGAGGGGAGCATTCGGAAGTCCCAGGATCGGCTTCGCATCTCGGCCCAGCTCGTCAAGGTTGAAGACGGATATGACCTCTGGTCCGAGCGATACGATCGGAAGATGGATGACGTGTTCGAAGTCCAGGACGACATCGCCCGCGCGATCGTCGACAAGCTTAAGGTTACCCTCCTGGGAGTCGAGGACGTGGCGCCCGCGCCGAAGCCCACGACGGATGCCCAGGCCTACGAGCTGTATCTGAAGGGTCGCTATTACTGGAATATGCGGACCGAAGATGGTTTGAACCAAAGCGTCGAACAGTTCAAGCTGGCACTCGCTCGGGATTCGGATTTCGCTCTGGCGTTTGCCGGCCTGGCCGAGTCCTACACCACACTTGGTATTTATGGCGCACTGCCCCCCGACGAGGTGATGCCTCTGGCCAGGGAAGCGGCCGAACATGCGCTCGATATCGACCCGGGTCTGGCCGAAGCCCACAATTCGCTGGGTTGCGTCCAGGCGATGTATGCCTGGGACTGGGAGGCCGAGACACACTTCAAACGGGCGATTGAAATCAACCCGAACTATGCAAATGCCCACAATTGGTACGCGAGCAATTACCTGACACCGATGGGTCGTCTGCAAGAAGCCCATCGAGAGTCCGAGCTGGCCTTGCGCCTGGATCCGCACTCCCTGGTCATGACGATGTCCGTTGGCGTTCAACTCTATTTCGACCGCCGTTACGATGAGGCCGTGACCCAGTACCTCAAGGTGATCGAGATGGATCCGAACTTTGGCATCGTTCACTATTTTCTCGGTCTGGCGCATGTCCAGAAACAGAGGTACGAAGATGGGATCGCCGAACTGGAGCAAGCCGAATCGTTGACGAGCCGCAGTCCGGAAGTGCTCGCGGCGCTGGCCCATGCCCACGCCATGGTCGGTGAAGAAAATAAGGCCCTCCAACTGACCGACGAGTTGATTGACCGGTCCAGGGAGCGCTACGTGTCGCCGGTCCTGTTGGGCCAGGTTTATGCCGGTCTGGGCGATTACGACGCGGCATTCGATAGCCTTGAGAAGGCTTACTCCCTGCGTTCCTGCGACCTGATCTGGCTTAAGGCCCGTCCGGTATTTGATGTCCTCCGATCAGACCGCCGATTCGGCGAACTGTGTGCGCGAATCTTCTTTCCCGGATAAGCCGGAGAGAACCGAATATTTTTCGTCGTCAAGCGTGAGCCCCACGAGTTCGAACCGCAACCGTCTGGATACCGCCAACTGTGAATCCAAAGAATAAGCGTTCGGAGGCATGATAGGATTTGTGTCCCTGATGGGTGTGTTCCTTACATAGGACAGGCTCCTAATGTGTGTGACATATCCCTGAACACAGCCCTCGCTTTCCTGGATGGCGCCTGTAGTCCTGTTTTGAAAGCGAGCGAGCTGCCCCGACGATAGGAGGTCGTGGGTGTCCTTGTCCAGCCGAACGGGCGGAGCCGTTGTCAGAACGCTTCTCCTGACAGACTTGGTCGAAAGTACTCGGTTGATCGAGCGACTGGGCGATGTGCGTTCCTCCGAAATTCTGGCCGACTCCGATCGGATTGCCCGCGATCTGCTCGTCCGGTTCGATGGAACCGAGATCGACAAGACCGATGGGTTTTTGTTCTTTTTCGAACGTCCCATCGACGCTGTCCGATATGCCCTGGCCTATCACACCGCTCTTGCGGAGTTGGAGAGCCGCACGGGCGCATCGATCTCGTCGAGGGCCGGAATCCACCTGGGTGAGGTCGTTCTGCGCAAGAACGCTCCCGGGGATGTTGAACTCGGCGCCAAACCCGTGGAGGTGGACGGACTGGCAAAGCACACCGCTGCGCGTCTGATGTCGCTTGCAGGCGCGAAACAGACTCTCCTGACGCGCGGGGCATTCGACCTGTCCAGACGTGGCTCCGTCGGTGAGACGACCCTCGACGAGGCATTGCAATGGCTGGCTCACGGCCAGTATCGGTTCAAAGGGGTCACCGAACCGATGGAGATATTCGAGGTCGGAATTGCCGGGTTTGCCCCGCTCGCTGCTCCACTTGATTCGGAAAAGGCCAGCCGTGCCCTCACGCCGGCCGATGAATTGATGCTCGGATGGCGACCGGGGGTGGGGCTGGACATCCCGCACCGGTCCAACTGGGTGCTTCGGGAGAAGCTGGGTGAAGGCGGCTTCGGAGAGGCCTGGCTTGTGGCCAATCGGAAGACCGGTGAGCAGCGCACGTTCAAGTTCTGTCTGGATGCCGAGCGGCTGGGAACCCTGCGCCGCGAGGTGTCGATTTTCCGGCTGATGCGGGAGCTCCTCGGCAATCGCGATGACATCGTGCGGATTCTCGATTGGCAGTTCGACGAGGCACCCTACTTCCTGGAGTCGGAGTGGAGCGAGGATGGGAACTTCATCGAGTGGGCAGAAAGGCAGGGCGGTCTCGACAAGGTGCCTCTCTCCGTCCGATTGGAATTGATTGCCCAACTGGCTGAGGCCCTGGCTGCCGCACATTCGGTTGGCGTCCTGCACAAGGACCTCAAACCGACCAGCGTTCTGATTGCGACAGACTCCAACGGCGTCCCGAAGGTTCGGCTCACCGACTTTGGGGTTGGCGGAGCGAAGGACGCACAATTGTTTCTGGACATGGGAATAACGCTTTACAGCATGACCGACGTCTTCTTGCCCGATGGCGGTTCGGCGACCGGCAGCCCGCACCTTTACAACGCGCCGGAACTGATCGAGGGCAAAGAGGCGACTGTCCAGACCGACATCTTCGCGCTCGGAGTCATGCTCTATCAGGTCGCTGTCGCCGATTTCAGTCGCGCGCTCGCGTCGGGATGGGAACGGAACATCACCGATGAACTTCTCCGTGAGGATATCGGTTCGCTGGTCGACGGATCGACGGATCGTCGCAAGAACAACGCCCTCGAGGTTGCGGACTACCTTCGCCGTTTACCCGAGCGCAGGACTCGACTTGATTCGGGTGAACGCACATCCGCGGATGGCGACCCTCAGATCTTGACAGGCCAGGAGGCCGAATCTCGACGTCGAAGTTCAGCGGCTTTCGGCGCTGCTCCCGGCTACAATCCGGGTGCCGGTCCGCCGAAACCCGTCGTCGGCGGCATGATTTCCCACTACCGGATAATCGAGAAACTGGCCGAGGGGGGCATGGGTGCCCTCTACCTGGCTGAAGACATCCGGTTGAAACGCCGCGTCGTTCTGAAGTTCCTCCTGGCGCGCGCCCTCCAGAATTCCACTGTCCGAGAGCGCTTCATCCGTGAAGCCCGGGCCGCGGCTCTGTTGGATCATCCGAACATCTGCCCGGTGTTCGAAATCGATGAAGTGGGTGAGGGGTCCGACCGGCAGACTTTTATCTCCATGCCCTATATCCAAGGCGGCAGCCTCAAGGAAAAACTCCTTGAAAAACCGTTACCGATCTCTGACGTCATCAACATCATCATCCAAATCGGGTCTGGACTCGCTCGCGCTCATGCCCACGGCATCGTTCACCGCGACATCAAGCCAGCCAACGTCATGCTGACGACCGAAGACATACCCAAGATCGTCGATTTTGGCCTGGCAATGATCGTCAATCCGACGGACGGAATGGAGATGACAGCTCTCACCCAGGAAGGAGCCGTCTCGGGCACCCTCCTCTATATGTCGCCCGAGCAGGCGCGCGGCACCAAAGTCGACCATCGCAGCGATATCTGGTCTCTGGGTGTTCTCGCCTATGAAGCGGCCACCGGAAAGCATCCCTTCCAGGCGGTAGCTCCTCATGCGTTCCTCAACGCCATGGTCAACGACCACCCCGAGTCGATAGCCTCCTTGCGCCCCGAGGCGCCACAGGAACTCGACTGGGTGGTGCGACGAGCGATGGCCAAGTTCCCAGACCAACGCTACCCGCAAATCGAAGAGATGGTTTCGGAGCTTCAAGCGATACAAAAAGTGGGTCAGAGGAGAGGACCCGTGGCGGCCTTCGGTTCCACCGAGGAAGCTCCGCGTTCTATCGCCGTGCTTCCTTTTCGCGACATGAGCCCCGGCCGGGACCAGGGGTATTTTTGCGAGGGCATCGCCGAAGAAATCATCAACGCCCTTATGCAGGTGAAAGGTCTCCAGGTGGCTTCTCGTGGATCCTCGTTCCAGTTCGACAAGGCATACGATGTTCGTGACATCGGTCAAAGGCTAAAGGTTGAGCAGGTGACCGAAGGCAGTCTCCGTCGATCCGGGAACCGACTCCGAATCACGGCCCAGCTCACAAACACTTCGGACGGCTATCAGGTCTGGTCCGAAAGATTCGACCGGGACGCCGACGACATCTTCGAGATCCAGGACGAAATTTCGATGGGGATTCTCAAGAAGGTGAAGCCGGATGTTGCCGAAGACCAGGGTCCTGTCCGCCGCTATACCGACAACATCGAGGCTTATAACCTGTATTTGAAGGGTCGGTATTACTGGAACCATCGCGTTCCGGACGCGATCCGAAAATCCATCCAGGTTTACAAGCAGGCGCTCGATCTCGACCCGAATTATGCGCTGGCGTATTGTGGCCTGGCCGACTGCTACCTTGTGCCGGGATATTACGGGAGCCAGCTTCCCGGCCAGGTCATGCCCCTGGCCAAGGCAGCCGCCGAGAGGGCGCTTGCCATCGATCCCAACCTTGTCGAAGCCCACACCTCGCTTGGCATGACCGCTTCCCTGTATGACTACGACTGGCCGAAAGCCGAACACCATTTTGGCGTAGCGCTCCGGGACAATCCCGATTACGCGCTGGCGCACATGTGGCATGCATTGTTTGCCTCCTCCGCAGAATTTGTGGGCAGTCCAAAGGCCTGTCCGCACATAAGTAATTGAAACAAAGTACCTTATTCTTTTGTTCGACGGCGAATATTCCAGTACCCACTTCGGTCGGACGCCTACACCCGGTGCCCGAAGCCCCCGCCGGAGGCCCCGTTCCCCATCGCCCACACCAGCCGACACCGCGGAGCGCAGCCGAGGGTCAAGGCCGGCGCAGCCGCCGAGCTTGCGAGGGAAGCCTTGAGGCTTGGCGAGCACCGTGGTCTCCTCAAGCGGCGATGGAAGACGGTTTTACCCACAAATTCTGCGGAAGACCCCATTGTTTTTCCTGGTACCCGTCGGACAACTGACCGAGGCGGTGACCGAAGCCAGGCGGGCGCAGCAGCTTGATCCGATTACGTCGACGATAAACGTGGTCGCCGGAGCGTGTCTCTTCTTCAACCGTGAATACGACCGTGCCGTCGAGGAGCTCGAGCGAGCGTTGGAGATGGATTCGACTGCCGTCATTGGTCACTATTTCCTCGGCCGTGCCTACTGGGAGTGCGGACAACAAGACAAGTCCATGGAGGAAATGCAAAAGGCGAAGAGCATCTACAACCTACCTTTGATTGACGGCCACCTGGGTTACTGTTATGCCACCGAAGGGCGCATCGAGGACGCCCGTAATCTGCTGGCCGAGATGGATCGGCAGTCCGAGGAGCGGTATATCCCGGCGGCCAGCCGTGCACCCATCCATATCGGGTTGGGGGAAACGGCCGAGGCCGCCGAGTGGCTGCGGAAGGCCTATGAAGAGCGCTCGTTCTATCTGGTGTGGACCAAGGCCGATCCGGTCTACGCCGCCCTCCGTCAGGAGCCCCAGTTTCTTTCCGTACTCGAAAAAATAGGATTGGCGTAGCCAGGAGCCTAGAATCCCCACGTTGGTGACGTTGGGGCCGGGCGATGGGTCCATGTCGTTTGACCAATTGGCCCGAAATCGAAGTCAGTCAATGGCTGTCAGCAAAACACGGATTCTTTGAAATCTCATTATCAGACAGATAAAACCTAGCATAAAAACCATCGAATCTATAACCTACACGGGTGTTCAAAAGGAGCCGACCGGTCGTCGGCAACCGGACATTGAGAATTCGACCCGGCTCGGCCATGCCGTGAACTCGACCTGTTGATCGGGCAAGAGGCTTTGAATGTCGATTTCCAGTGAAGTACATGCAGCGACGGCTCACCCGGCCCAGCCGTTGAACTCTACGCGTGGGCGACTCCGTTCCACCAGATCCCTGTATGACAAGGCCAGGGCGGCGGCTGTCATCCTCGCCCTGCATCTGATCCCTCTGGGTCTGTTCTGGACCGGAACTTCAACCAGCGACTGGGTTGCGTTCGGAATCATGTACGCCGTCATGATTTTTGGTGTCGGCGGGGCACTGCATCGGTATTTCGCCCACCGCTCCTTCAAAACGAGTCGCACCGGCCAGTTCATTCTCGGTCTGGCCGCGGGAACTGCCCTGGGGGACCCGGTCGCCTTCAGTGGGAAGCACCGTATTCACCACAAGCATTCCGACACGCCGAAGGACGTCCACAGTCCGAAACAGGGGGTCTGGTATTGCTGGATCGGAAGTCTGCTCGACGAGGGCTACACGGAGGAGGAAGTCCTGGCGGTGTCATCGGACCTGACCCGATACCCGGAGTTGATGTGGCTTCATCGGTACTTTTATGTGTCCGCGCTGGCGGCTGCGGCCATTACATATCTGATAGGTGGGTACACGATGTTTGCGACCGGTTTCTGCCTGAGTTTCGTCGCCGTTCTGCATGCCACTTCGGCCGTGAACTACTTCTGTCACAGAGGAGGCAAGAGGCAGTACGACACGAACGACTACTCCACGAACAGGCCGGTACTGTCGTTCTTCATCCTGGGTGAGGGATGGCATAACAATCATCATTTCTATCCAGGTTCGGCGCGGTCCGGGTTCTTCTGGTACGAACTGGATCTGATCTTTTGTGTCTTGAAGATCATGTCGTGGCTCGGGATCATTTGGGACATGAAACCCGTTCCTGAAACGGTGAAACGCGCGGCGATCGGAGCATCCCGCACCTCGGGAACATAGGAAGTTCATACTGAAGCAAATGCAATACATGAGAAGGAAGATCGGGATCACGTTGGTGATACTCGCCTGGACGGTGGCGATTGCCGAGGCGCAATCGGGCGTCGCGACGGGTGAGATCCAGGGAACGGTGCGGGACCCTTCAGGATTGCCGATTCTCGGCGTCCAAGTGAGGGTCATCAACTCCTATACGGGCATCCAACGGGCCGTCTCGACCGACAACCGCGGTAACTATTTCGCCCTCCTGATGCCTCCGGGTCGCTACGCAGTGGAGGTCGTCCAGGAGCCTTTCGCTTCCCAGACTCATGCGGGCATCCAGGTGACGGTGGGGCAGGTCACGAAGGCAGACTTCCGGATGGAACTGCTCGGTCCCTCGACAGAGGTGAACGTGGTTGCCGAAGTGCCGATCGTCGAAACCGAACGCTCCCATCAAGCCAATACGATAGACGAAGTTGCCATTCGGGAACTGCCGATTGATCGGAGAGACTATCTCACCTATACGTTGTTGGTCCCGGGGGTCGTGGATTCCAAGGCGCTTGCCGACTCCAGCGACTTTCGCGTCACTCAGACACGTGATTCCGGGATCTCCTTCTTCGGCAACAACGGGAGGGGTAACAGTGTCATGGCAGACGGCGCCGAAGCCAACGATTTCGCCGGGGGCGTCCGCGAAACGCTCAGCCAGGATGCCGTTCAGGAGTTCCAGGTCAATCGCAGTGGCTATTCCGCCGAGTTGGGCGGCGCCAGCGGCGGGGTGATCAACATCGTCTCGAAGTCGGGCACCAACGATTTTCACGGGTCGGTCTATGGTTTCCTGAGACACGAGAAACTCGATGCCGCGGATCCGTTTGCCTTCGACCTGTCCGGTGACCGGCTCGAACGTATCGAGCCGCCGTCGGACCGTCAGCAGTTTGGCGTGACCCTGGGTGGACCGATTGCGAGAAACAGGACTTTCTTCTTTGCGGCCTATGAAGGGCTCCAGCGAAATGAATCCAACTCGGTCCCGGTTTTGACGGATCGATCCATATTTGAGCCGACACCGGCGCAGGAACAGATTCTCGGCGTTCTGCCCGCCCCCGCCAGCGCCGCGCTCCGCCAGGTCTTGACCAGCCCGCCCGGCACGAGGGCGCTGTTTGAGGAGAATAGTGGGGTCTTTCCTTTCGATACGTCTTCAAACAAGTTCTCGCTTCGCCTGGACCACAGTCTCGACGACAGCAATCAGTTCATGCTTCGTCTGAACCTGGCCGACATCACGGAAACCAATCCCAACACCCGGGCGCTGGTGGGTGCGTCACGAGGCTTCAGTACGGACATCCTGGATGGCGACAGCTTCGTTTCCTGGACTCACGTCGCCAGTCCAACCGTCGTCAACCAGGCACGATTCCTCTTCAACTACCGCAACTTTTTCGTAAGCACGGCCGAGAAGTTCGGACCGGAGATCAACATTAATGGATTTGGCTTCTTCAATCGCGATGCGTTTCTTCCGAGCAACACCATTTCCCGGAACTACGAGTTTTCAGACAGCCTGAACATTGTCCGCGGAGCACATAACCTGAAACTGGGTGGTCGCGTCTTGATTCGCGGGATTGCAAACGACGCTTTCGTGTTTTTCAGCGGCCGTTTTTTCTTCGGTGAGTTGCCCGGAGCTCTGATCAGCCCGGCTCTAGCTTCAACCTCGATCAACGGCCTGCAGGCATTTAACCTGGGGCTGCCGCAGGCCTATCAGCAGGGTTTCGGGGACCCCCGAGTCGGTTCGACGATTCCGTTTTTTGCGGGGTATGTCCAGGATAGCTGGAAACTGACGCCGAACCTGACGCTCGACCTGGGGATACGTTACGAACTGGATGATCGAACCGATCCCGTGCCAACCGACACGAATAACTTTTGCCTCCTCAGTAAAATCTGTGGGCGACATCGGGTTCCGGTAACGCTCCAAGCGTGTGGTAGAGAGCGACTTGGGCAGCTCTAAAGGTCCGAAAACCATACGCTTTTCTGGTGGTCACTTTCGCTTTGTTGTTGAAACCTTCGACGATGCCCCCGGAAATCCGCTTTTTGGCACGGAACCAGTTGAGCAGGAGTTCCCGGTGGGAGCGGAGCATGCGCGCCACCTTTTTCATGGGCTCGATCCGGGATCGCATCGTCCGCCGGCACCAGGCATCCATGAATTGACCGGCCCAGTAGGGCGACGTGTACTCCCAGAAGAACTGGAAGTCCTCCTTGAGCAGAAAGCTCCGAACGGTCCGCAGGTTGTACTGGAGCAGGTCGGCCAGCTTGATGTCTTGCTTGTCGGTTCGGTTCTGGGGGCGCTTGAGCAAACACCACCGGGAGTGTTTCAGGATCGGCTCCAATCCCGCGGCTTTCATATCCCGGGATTCCTGGGCTCGAACCTCATCGATGGCCTTATTCATGTGCATGGCGATATGAAACCGATCCAGAACATGCAGGGCCGTCGATGCTTTCTTGGAAATCACCTTCAGATACGGCTTCCACATGTCGCTGCACACGAACTTCAACTCGGCGGCGCGCTCGACTCCGAATTGCTGGAAGAAGCGCAGCAACGTTTTCACCGTGCGATCCCGGCCGACCCAGAGCAGCCGCTTGGAATGCCGGTCGATCTGGTAGACCACCGTCAGGTACTTGTGCCCCCGGCGCCAGAGAATCTCGTCCACGCCAATCGCGGTCACACCCTCCAGGTCCCGGTGCGCCAGCCCCCAGCCGACGATCCATTCCACAGATCGAAACACCTTCTCCCAGGAAGTCCGGAAGATGTCGGCAACCTCCTGCCAGGACATCCGCCGCGCCCAACCGGCCAGAAATTGCATATACGTCCGCGTCAAGGTTTGCTTACCCTCGGCCCAGGGCACCGATTCGACCTTCACGCCACAACGCCTGCAATCCACACGCCGCATCAGATACACGAAGAACACGGGAAAGCCCCACAGCGGCACAAACTCGAACAGGCGGGCCTCCAGCGTGTCGTAACCCGGTCCCGCACGCCCGCAGCCCGAGCAGACCGGCCGGCTGTTGCGTCGTGGAAATATCTCCACCAACAGTGCCGTCTCGCCCCCGATTCGTTCCCATCGCACTGCTCCGTAGACAAAGGACTTGAACTTCTGCACTCGATTCAGAATAGTCTTCACTTGCACCCTGGTCTCGTCTCTCCTGCTTTGGATTTGTTTGGTGCAATACCAAATACAGGATTCGAGCCAGGGTGTGCTACATCCCTTTCGTTCTCATCGTCGGTTTCTCCTCATCCCGGCCTGTGTGGAAGTGTGAATCGGCCCCACGTCTTTTCCGGCCGATTCAAGTCGCTGTGGAAATCCGCGCGTCTCTTACCGGATTCCCTCAGCGTCGCCACTTTCCACAGGCCACTCATTTGCCCGTTTCTACCCACAGATTTTGCCGAGGACCCTAACTTTGCTCCCAGGTTCGCGTTCGCCTGGGACCCGTTCGAGGATGGCTTGACCACGGTCCGCGGCGGATATGGCATTTTCTATTCGCCGCACTACTACCAGTTGGATTTTGTTGCCAGGGCTTTCGCCAACCTCGACGATCATCGCCAGATCGCCCAGGTCTTTACGACCATCCAGACACCGGGAGCAGCCAGCGCGGCCAACATTTACCGGACCCTTTCGGCGCAAGGCGTGATCACTCTTCCGTCACCGACAAGATCAATCACCGAGGCGGACCTCGGTCAGTTCGGAATCAGTGTCACACATGACGGCCCGGTTCCGCCGTTGACCGTGTTGTTCAGGAACTCGGACGACTTCGTCAATGCCTACTCCCAGCAGGCCTCTTTGGGCATCGAACGCGCCATCAATCAGACCCTGTCCATCGGCGCCTCCTATATGTTCTCTCGAACCCTCAAGATCATTCGGGCGCGCGACGACAATTTGCTGCCGGCTCCGGTCGATCCGGATCTTGGTATCCCCGTCTGGTCCCCCCAGTTCTTCAAACAGCCACTGCTGTTTCAGGACAACGTCTATGAATCAACGGGCAGGGCTTTCTATCACGGGCTCGTGTTCGAGATGACCAAACGGTTTGCCGACCAGTTCAGTCTGAATCTCAACTACACCTTCAGCAAAGCGATCGACGAGGTCGTTGATTTTAATTCCGATTTCCAGGCGACGAATCAGTTAGATCTCGATGCGGAGCGCGCTCTGTCGTCATTTGATCAGCGCCACAAACTCGTCATGTACGGGACGCTGGAGACTCCGTTCGAGACCGGCAGGGACGCCTGGGAGGCCGCGCTGGCCGATATCTCGTTGACTGCGATCCTTCGAGGCAACAGCGGCCGGCCGTTCAACCTGCTCGTTGGCGCCGACATCAACGGCGACAGGCACAGCACGACCGACCGACCTCCCTTCGCCGGCCGTAACACCGGCCTGGGTCCCGATTTCTGGACGCTGGATTTCCGCCTGAGCAAGCGGATCCAATTCGGGGATGGCGCCAATATCAGTTTCATAGCGGAAGCTTTTAATACGCTCAATCGGCTGAATTTTCAAAGTGTCAACAACACGGTCGGGAACATACCCGGTCCGTTTGATGTCAGGGGACGGAAGGATGTGGGTCCCAGCCAACCGCTCGGATTCACGTCCGCGTTCGATCCGAGACGAATCCAATTGGGACTCCGAGTGACTTTCTGACTTCCTTCGAGCAGGTTCGGTGCACGTAAGCCGCCGTTGGAAGTGATGGAACATTACATTGATTAACCTGAATCGAACCCGCGTTTCGGATCTGCCTCCGGGCACCTGGATGAACGAGAGCCGGGACAGGTGGTTGAAGTGTTTCCGGTCGTTGGTGAGTCTTCTGGGTCTGACCCTCGCTTCGGCAACCCTTCTGTTACCAATCTTTGTATTGGGCCTGGTCGACCGATCCGGTCGACTCGGTTGGTTTTCCAGCCGCCTCTGGGCCTGGACGGTTCTCGTCACCGGCGGAGTCCAGGGAATACGGTCTCAAGGGTTCGAATATCTGAACGGTGTCCGTGGTGCGATCGTGATGAGCAACCACGAAAGCTTGTTCGATCCCGTCGTCATGATAGTGCTGTCGAAAGCTCCGATACGGTTTTTCGCCCGGCAGGACCTCTTCTACCTTCCGCTGTTCGGCTGGGCGATGTGGTCGAATGGGCATCTGGCGGTTCGTCGCGGAAACCGGAATGACACACGACGCAGTCTGGGAAAAGCCGCGCAGGCTATCGCCGACAAGAATCGCGTACTGATCTATCCTGAGGGCACCCGGTCCGATAGCTCCGAGTTGCTGCCTTTCAAGAAAGGCGGCTTCCTGCTCGCGGTTCGATCAGGAGCGCCGATCATTCCCGTCGGAATTGCCGACACGCGCAAGGTTTGTCCGAAAGGCTGGCACCTGACCGGACGCAGTCCGGTGTCTGCGGTAGTGGGGCGCCCGATTGAAACCACGGGCTATACAATGGGGACAAGCGACGTTCTGATGGAAGTTGTTCGCCGGCGGATCCTGGAACTCCGGTCCGAGGCCGTGCAACTGAACGCGAGAGGGGAGGGCTGATGCGAGTTGGGGTCATCATGGTGTGGCGTCCGAAGAACTACCCCGCCTGGACGGGCAGAGATTCAGAGCTTGGCCGGCTGGTGCCGCCTGCGCTCGCCAGCGACAAGACCGCGTCGCCATATACCGCAATCCACCTGGCGTCGTTGCTCCCGCGGCACTGGACGATCACGATAGCCCATGAAATGGTCCGTGATGTGGATCTGGACATGGACGTTCATGCCGTTTTTCTCTCGACCATGGATTGGTGCGCGGACCATGCCAAATATCTGGCGCGAGAATTCGGCAGACGCGGAGTCAAGGTGATCGTGGGCGGGCTTTTCCCGACGCTCAACCCGGCTTACTTTGCCGATGTTGCCGACGCCGTCGTTGTTGGAGAGGCGGAACCGGTGATCGGCCGGATCATTGCCGACCTCGAACGATCGCGTCTGGACCCCATCTATAAGGCAGAAGGTCCCGCGGATCTGGATGAACTGCCGGTTCCCCGTTACGATCTGGTGGAAACAGATTTCCAGGTCCCGATGAGCTACGAGGCCACGCGCGGGTGTCCCTTCACCTGTTCGTTCTGCGTTCTGTCGGCGATCCGGCACCCCTTTCGGCACAGACCGGTCGCAAACGTCATCCGAGACATCCAGGCCGTTCCTTCGGGCTGGAACTGGTTGCAGCGCAAGTATCTGATGCTCTGGGACAACAACCTCGGCGCCGACCGGGAATACTTCCGGGATCTCTGTCAGGCGCTCACGCCCTTGAAGAGAATCTGGGCTACGGAAACCTCCATCGACACCGTGACGCCCGAGTCGGCACGGATGATGGGAAAGGCCGGTTGCCGCTTCGTGTACATCGGGCTGGAGAGCTTATCGCTCGACAGCCTGCGGACTGCGAACAAACTGCATAACCAGGTCGCGCAGTACAAGCAGAGAATCCGTTACCTGCATGACAACGGCGTTCTGATCATGAGTATCTTCCTTGTCGGCCTCGACGGGGACACACCGCGGTACCTGGAGGATCTTCCGAACCTCGTCCACGATATCGGAGTCGACGTTCCGGTCTTCTCTCTGGCGGCGCCGATCGAAGGCACTCCCTTCCACGCGGGGCTCCGCGATTCCGGCCGCCTTCTCCAGGGAAACATTCTGGGTGATCTGGATGGGATGCACCTCGTGTACGAGCCGACGGGCATGTCTGCCGACGAACTGGAGTTCGCGCTCTTTCGATGCATGAAGCGTGCCTACAGCCCCAGGAGAATAGCGGGGCGGATCTTGAGGAGGATGGGTAAGAGTCCCTGGACCCCGCTGGCCAACGCAACCGCCAACCTTTCGTTCATCTCCTATCAGCGTACGCTCGCCCGGGTGGGCCTGGAACGAGTGCAGGCGAGAGGAAAGTGGCCCGGGGCTCGAACGACTCTGGCGAAATCGAAAGGCGACCGATCCAAAGGGACGGAGTCGGACGTTCGTTTGCCGGCCGCCCGTGCCGCGACTCGGAACTGATCGAAAAGGAGTCGGGATGACGTCTGGTGAACAGCCGAAATCTGGTACAGGCGAATCCATGGAGCCGGTCGACCTGTCCCTGTCCGCCGGCAGCCGCCGCGCAGGGGCTTTCCATCTGGGAACCCTCTTCACGCTGGATCGTCCTGACTTGTTGAAAGCCGTCTCGATCCTCTCCAGAGTCATCTGAAGGACAGTTTCGGAATTGAGACATTGCCTCTGATGGACGGTGGAGTAAGGGCATTGAGGGCGTGATGATGACGGCTCGCACGGGTGACGACAAGATGCCGACCGACGATCCGGCGATGCCGACCGACGATCCGAAGAAGATGCAGAATTCGACAGAGAAGCCGCAGGTACGGAAAGCCAGAGCCTGAGGCCTGGAGACGAGGCATCATGTCGAAAAACAGCAGCTCGTCCCATCTGCTGGGCAAAGTGGCTCTGTCGTTTTCGGGCGGCGGGGGCCGCGCCGCTGCCTACCACCTGGGTACTCTCTCCTGTCTGGATCGCCTCGACCTGCTCGCGGACGTTTCGATAATCTCCAGCGCGTCCGGCGGCACGTTTACCGCTGCGAAGTATGCGCTGTCACTGAAACAAGCACCTGAAGGAGAGGACCTCCATGAGACGTTCAGGAAGTTCTACAAGAGTTTCACTGACTTTCTGGTGAATGCAGACCTGATTCCTCGTGCCTTGAAGGCGTTGGTCGACAAATCGCCGAAGAGCCCGTCACCCCGTCGCACGGTAGTGAAGGCGCTGGCCGATGTGTACGATCAAACTCTTATGGATGGAGCCCGGTTTGAAAGCCTCTGGAAGGGGAGGGACATTCATCTCAAGGACATTATTTTCAATTCGACCGAATGTAAGCACGGCATGGCGTTTCGTTTCCAGAAAACCGAACAGAATCACAAGATCGGCAACTCCAGGGTGTGGATCGACAAGAAACACGCCATGTCGATTCGAATGGCCGACATCGTCGCCGCGT
Organism: Terriglobia bacterium; assembly: GCA_965262425.1. GTDB lineage: Bacteria > Acidobacteriota > Terriglobia > 20CM-2-55-15 > 20CM-2-55-15 > CAZOZZ01. Next base: position 193,224 of record OZ253536.1, read on the forward strand.
CGTCGGACATACCTGTCGGTCTGGAGCCGTTGATCTTCCCCCAGGATTTCGTCTGGCCGGAAGAGAGTCCGGGCTTGTATCAGGACGTTCGGAAATACCTGCAGCGGCATTTCAAGGTCGACAGGCTGCCGCTGATGGACGGCGGTGTCATTGACAACCAGGGAATAGAGGGTGTGCTCATCGCCGCGCGTCCACCTCTCGACCCCACCGCACTCACCGAATCTGCAGTCCTCAAATACGACCTCCTGATGGAATACATGAACAGCGTCGATCCGATGCCGAAGGACGAGTCCATCGGTTGGGTTTATGACTTCCTTCCAGACCAGGACGATCTCGGTCTGTTCATCATTTCGGATGTACCGGAGCTGTCCGAAGACATCTACGACCCGAAACCGGATGTCTCACTGGCGACCCTCACGGGGACAGACAGGGCGGGGTTGTACGTGGGCCTCCACCTGCCACATCATCTCGGAAGCTGGCTTACCGCTGGCCGAATGAGTGTCGTGGCATGGATTCTGTTCGTCGTTTCGGGCCTCACGGCTGTTCAACTTCTGACCTATTCGATATTCGTGGGGCCGCCCTACGGTGGGACGAGTTGGGGGTTGGGGGCATTCTTCTTTCATGCGGTTCCACTGATTCTTTCCGGAACCCTGCTGGCCGCACTTGTGCTGCTTCGTTCCACAGTCCGGAGCCTTGTACGAAAAGCATCTCCCGGGGTGCCGAATCTGTGGCAGTACCTCAAACGACTCACCCTCGACGACATCATCTACATGACCTACGCTCGCCTCTCATCGACCTGGGCGTTGACTGGCACGATCTTTCTCAACCGCATCCGGAGACTCATGTACTATTCCCTGTACGCCTCCGACGCGCCGGCGGATGTGGACAAACACATGGCAACTCCTCGCGCCTCCGGAACCGGGAAGAAGGTCCGTGCCGGTTCTCCGCTCCACACCAGACTCGTTCTTAGTGAAATATACGGACTTGCCCGCCCCCCGTAGACTTCCAAGTGAAGATGCCGGATAGGCTTGGGGTCAGTTCGGACATGAAAAAGGTCGCCGAATCCGCATCCAACATACCGACGACCTTGTGGCTGACCGAACAACAGGTCGAGACCCTTGTCATGTGCGGGCAGACGACAACCTGCTACGGAATCATCAAGCACCTGCTGATCCGCAAGGGCGAAACTCCTGCGATAGATGATCTTCTGGCGACGACGTGTGAACTATGGGAAACGTTGAAGACGGAATGCAGCGCACTCTTGCTACAGGTCGAGCGTACGAACCAAAGCCCGGGCTCCAACGAAAATCCTGCCGCCAGGACGGCGAACGCCTGAACCTGAAGGTAAGAAACCTAGCCCGCATTTCTCAAGAGATCTGAGATAAATCGAAACAGAGTAGGAAGGGAAAGGACCGAAAAAGGCCGCCCTGTCTGGCATAGAAGGTTTTGTCGAGAAACTTTCAAGCCAAGACGGAGGCGGCCTTTGTCATGACAGAGTGTAAAACAGAAACGATTCAATTTCACGCATTGGGTTCACGGGAAGTACGGGGTCAATTCGACGGAGGAGACATCAGCACGGACGCGGGCGGTTTACTGTTACGAGAAACGGAAAAACGGACCGGGATCCTGAAACAGTTTGCCGAATGTTTCCGGGATCATCGGGACCCGCGATTTGTAGAACACGGGATTGAGCAACTGGTATCGCAACGGGTCTACGGATTGTGTTTGGGCTATGAGGATTTGAACGACCACGATCAACTCCGATCGGATCCAGTGCTGGCGGTGATGGTGGGTCAGACCGATCCGAAGGGCCGGACCCGGAAACAGGTTCGAGACCGCGGCAAGGCCCTGGCGGGCAAGAGCACGTTGAACCGGCTGGAACTGTCGACCGAGGAAGCGGCCAGCCACCCGACCAAGAAGATCGGCCGGGACGAAGCGGCGATCGATAGGTTGATGGTGGACGTGTTCCTCCAAGCCCATCGGCGGGCACCGCGGCAGATCATTCTGGATCTGGATGCGACGGACGATCCGATACACGGGAATCAAGAGGGACGCTTCTTTCACGGCTATTACAGGCACCATTGTTATCTGCCGCTTTACATTTTCTGTGGGGAGTTCGTGTTGTGTTCCCGGCTACGACGCTCCGACATCGATGGTGCGGACGGATCGGTAGAGGAACTGGAACGGATCGTGGGACAGATTCGACAGAAGTGGCCCAGAGTCCAGATCGTGATTCGGGCTGACTCGGGTTTCTGCCGCGATGAGATCCTGACCTGGTGCGAGGCCCAACACCGTGTCGATTACGTGATCGGCCTGGCGAAGAACAATCGGCTGCGGCGCGCGATTGAAACTCCGATGGCGACGGCAGAAAAGCGATTCGGCAGGACGGGAAAGCCGGCGCGCGTCTTCAAGACGTTTCAGTATCAGACCCTCGACAGCTGGACCCGTGAGCGACGCATCATTGGTAAGGCCGAACATCTGGCCAAGGGCGCCAACCCCCGGTTTATCGTCACCTCGTTACCGAAAGGTCGAACGACTCCAAGGCAGGTCTATGAACGGATCTACTGTGCCCGAGGAGACATGGAAAACCGGATCAAAGAGCAACAGCTCGGATTGTTTGCCGATCGGACCAGCACGGCCACCATGCGCGCCAATCAACTCCGACTCTACCTTTCATCGGTGGCGTACATGCTGATGCAGGCCTTGCGACGGCTCGGCTTGCAGGGCACCGAATTCGCGCGGGCGCAGTGCACCACGATTCGCCTCAAGCTGCTCAAGATCGGAGCGCAGATCCATCTCACTGTACGTCGAGTTTGGATTCGGATGGCTGGAGGCTACCCTTACGCCGCGGCATTCGCTCAGGTTTACGCGAACCTTCAAAAAATCCCTCTGCGCTGTTAAGCGTTCCTTCTCACACATCCCAACCTTCCCGTCTTTGCTCAGGATAGCTGTCTCTGTAATCCGATTTCACGTCGCCATTCCCTTCAACACCAGTCATCCAGGCCCAGTTACCCCGCTCAGTCGGCATCTTTGCTCCCGCCACCCAGCTTCCGACACCTTTTCCTTCTCCTAAATGCAGTTTCGGGCACCATTCATGAGAAATGCGGGCTAGGAGCCTGACGGAACGAACAGGAGGGTAAAGACGATGAACGATCAGATGACCCAGCGACAGATACCGGGAACTGACGAGCAACCGTTGGGCAGTATTTCCTTGTCCCTATCCGGCGGCGGCGGTCGGGCGGCCGGGTTCCACCTGGGTACCCTCGCGTATCTGGATCGCGTCAAGTTGCTGAAGGACGTTTCGGTCCTTTCGTCGGTGTCCGGAGGCAGCCACGTCGCGGCCAAGTATGCGCTCACCCTGAAGACCGCGCCCGCCGACGAACCGCTCCACGACACATTTCGTCGATTCTACAAAGAGTTCTTCGACTACCTCATGCATGCGGATCTGGTACGCCGCGTCTTCAAGAAACTGGGCGAACAGCCCGAGCGGCACTCCACGCGGAAATCCGGGCGCCAGAATGCGGTGCTGGCTCTGGCGGACATCTACGACGAAACGGAAAACTTCCTGAACGGCGCGCGATTCGATGTCTTGTGGGGAGACAGGGAAATCCACCTGAAGGAAATCATCCTCAACACGACGGAGTTCAAAACGGGACTGGCCTTCCGCTTTCATAAGGGCGAGTTCCCTCGCAGGAGCGGCAACCGCTTTATCCCGCTCCCGGAGAGCTGGGCCCGGAAGGCGCGCCTGGCCGATATCGTCGCCGCATCCTCCTGCATTCCCATCGGACTCGAGCCCATCTCTTTCCCGCAAGATTTCCGCTGGCCGGAGAATGAACCGAAGCTCTGCGGTGAGATCGAAGGGTACATCGCATACCACTGCGGCAGCGACACGAAGGGCAACAAGGTGAAAGCCGTGTCGCTGATGGACGGCGGCGTGTACGACAACCAGGGCACGGACTCGGTGGCGATCGCGCTCACGAAGGAATCCGACATCCCGGATCTCGAAAAGGCCCACACGATCGCCGCCCGATTCGTGTCCAAGTACGACGAAATACCGATAACGCAGTCGCTCGGACCCCTCATCATATCGGACACTCCGATCCTGAACGACAACATCTATCCGGCGCCGGACCCGGACGCTGAAGCCCCTGACAGTAGTCGATTGACGCTCGGGCATATCAACATGATGGCGCTGACCTTTGTCGTTCTGGGCGCGTCAATGGTTGCTCTGAACCTTGACGACTGGGTCACGAACATGGGGGCGATTGGAAGCCACCTGATCGATGCGATGGGACGTGAATCGCCGTTCTGGTCGGTGCTCGACCTTGTTGAGAACTCTCTGACACACATGATGCCGATCATCGTCGGTCTATATATGCTCGTTGTGCTTTGGAAATTCGATCCAAGGTCATCGCGTTCCTTTTGCAGTTGCCTGAATCCGACCCGGTTCGGAGAGCGAAACTTGACGAAATGCGTGAGCAGGGAGGTCTCGGCCGCGTGGCTCGACACCGCCTCGCGCGCCGGAGATGGAAGGACCTGCGGAATTTGAGGGTGAGCACACTGATCGAAATGATGAGCGTCCGCCTGTCCTCCACCTGGGCGTTGACCGGCACCATATTCTTGAACCGAATCCGGTCACTGGGATACACGATGCTGGAACGTCGTGAGGACGCCAAGAACCTGGTCATCAAGAACGAGATCTATGGCATTGTGGTGCAGGAGAACAAGGCTTCCAAACATGCGCCGTCGGCCCAGATGCTGGCGGTGGCCCAGCGGGCCTCCACCATGGAAACACAGCTCTGGTACGACGATGACGACCAGTTGAAAGATTTGGTCTCTTGCGGGCAGTTCACCATCTGCTACAACCTCCTCGAATACATCGATCAGCTGCGCGTAGCCGGGGGCCAGGAGGATCTGAAGGCAGCCCTCTATTCAAAGTTGGAGTCCGACTGGAAAACTCTGAAACAGGATCCCTTCGCGTTAATCGATGAATTGGAACGCGAAGACAGCGGGTGGGAGGCGCCAGAATCAAGCCCGGCCTCGCGGGCGCGATCCGCTTCCCCTTGATCGACGCTCGTACATCGACCGGGTATGGAGCATGAAACTCGATGTCGACCAGGGAGGGTTAAACCGATGAACGATCAGAACATTGGTAAAATGGAAGAAACCGACGAGCAGCGTTTGGGCAGTATTGCCCTGTCCCTGTCCGGCGGCGGAGGTCGGGCCGCCGGATTCCACCTGGGAATGCTCGCCTACCTGGATCGCGTCAACCTGCTCGAGGACGTTTCGATTCTTTCGTCGGTATCCGGTGGCAGCCACGTCGCGGCCAAGTACGCGCTCACGCTGAAGAGGGCTCCCGCAGACGAACCGCTCCACGATACGTTTCGTCGATTCTATAGAGAATTCTTCGGGTACCTCATGCGCGCGAACCTGGTGGGCGGGGTCTTCAAGAAACTCGGTGCCCGGCCGGAGCGACGCTCGTCCCGCAAATCCGGGCGCCGGAATGCGGTGCTGGCGCTGGCGGACATCTACGACGAAAGGGAAGACTTCATGGACGGCGCGCGATTCGATGTCTTCTGGGGAGACAGGGAAATCCACCTGAAGGAAATCATCCTCAACACGACGGAGTTCAAAACGGGACTGGCCTTCCGCTTTCACAAGAGCGCGATCCGCCGCAGGAGCGGCAACCGATTTGTCCCGCTTCCGGAGAGCTGGGCGCGCAAGGCGCGACTGGCCGATATCGTCGCCACGTCTTCCTGTATTCCCATCGGACTCGAGCCGATCTTCTTCCCGCAAGACTTTCGATGGTCCGAGGATGAACCGAAGCTGTGCGATGAGATCGAGGCGTACATCGCCTACCACTGCGGCAGTGACACTCAGGGCAACAAGATAAGGGTCTTCCGCAGAATTTGTGGGTAAAACCGTCTTCCATCGCCGCTTGAGGAGACCACGGTGCTCGCCAAGCCTCAAGGCTTCCCTCGCAAGCTCGGCGGCTGCGCCGGCCTTGACCCTCGGCTGCGCTCCGCGGTGTCGGCTGGTGTGGGCGATGGGGAACGGGGCCTCCGGCGGGGGCTCCGGGCACCGGGTGTAGGCGTCCGACCGAAGTGGGTACTGGAATATTCGCCGTCGAACAAAAGAATAAGGTACTTTGTTTCCATTACTTATGTGCGCACAGGCCTTTGGACTGCCCACAAATTCTGCGGAGGAGGCCAAGATAAAAGCCGTGTCCCTGATGGACGGAGGAGTCTACGACAACCAGGGCACGGATTCCGTGGCGATCGCTCTCACGCCGGACTCGCACACGGATCTGGAACGGGCGGATATGGTCGCCGCACGATTCGTCCGCAAGTACGACGAAATACCGATCGAGGACTCGCTCGGACTTCTCATCATATCGGACACTCCGATCCTGAACGACAACATCTATCCGGCCCCGTCCGAGGACGACCCGGCCCGAGCCGGCGCGCCCGGTCGACTGACGCTCGGCCATCTGAACCTGATAACGATTGCCTTTGTAGCTCTGGCTCTGCTGATGATTGTTCGGAACGCCCGGTTCTTCGGGCCGGATCTCGTGACGTTCGTGTCGGACCTGGCCGTGATTATGGAACCCAGTGAGACTGTGGCGGAAGCCCTTCGGACCATCCTCCTGGACATCGACAGGCTCACGTGGAATTTCGTCGGGGCGGGTATGCCCATCCTCGTCGGCTTGTATTTGATCATTGTGGTTGGGCGAGTTCGAGGCACGGTGATCGCATTCGCCATGCAGTTGCCAGAATCCGACCCGGTCGAAAAAGCGAAGCTTGCCGAGAAGCGCGAGCAGGGAAGTCTCGGCTGGTGGGAGCGCAACCGGGTCGTGTGGCGGAGATGGAAGGACCTTCGGAATTTGAGGGTGGCCGACCTGATGGAAATGATGAGCACCCGCCTGTCCTCCACCTGGGCGCTGACCGGAACCATATTTCTGAACCGAATCCGGTCCCTGGGGTACTCGCTGCTGGAAAATCGTGACGATCTCAAGGGTCGGGTCATCAAGAACGAGATTTTTGACATCGTGGAACAGGAGAACAAGGCTTCCGTGCATGCGCCGTCGGCCCAGATGCTGGCGGTGGCCCAGCGGGCCTCCACCATGGAAACCCAGCTCTGGTACGACGATGAAGACCAGTTGAAGGACCTCGTCGCCACCGGGCAGTTCACCATCTGCTATAACCTGCTCGAGCACATTGACCGGCTGCGCGCGGCCAGGGGGGACGAAGATCTTAATACGGCCCTCTACACGAAGGCGAGCGAAGACTGGGAGATCCTGAAAGAGGATCCCTTCGCGTTTATCGAAGGAATGGACCGAGCCGAGGGCGGGAGCGGCGAGAAGAATTCTTCTACCGAGAAACCGAAGGTTCGGGCGGCCGGAGTCTGAATCCAGGGAAGGGTTTCGCCGGGGTGCTCCAGCGAGAACACGAACGGGCGACGAGCGGGAGGGTTGGACCGATGAAGGATCAGATCATCACTGGCCGGAAGGAAGAAACCGACGAGCAACCGTTGGGAAGCATTGCCTTGTCCCTGTCCGGCGGGGGCAGCCGGGCCGCCGGCTTCCATATGGGGACCCTCGCTTACCTGGACCGCGTCAACTTGCTGAAGGATGTTTCGATCCTTTCGTCGGTATCCGGTGGCAGTCACGTTGCGGCCAAGTACGCGCTCACCCTGAAGACCGCACCCGCAGACGAACCGCTTCACGACACGTTTCGTCGATTTTATAAGGAGTACTTCGGGTTTCTGATGCATGCGGATCTGGTGCGCCGGGTCCTCCGGAAGCTCGGGGCCAAGCCTGAGCGTGACTCACCATCCGGGAAATTCCGGCGCCGGAATGCGGTGCTGGCGCTGGCCGACATCTACGACGAGTCGGAGGACTTCCTGAACGGAGCGCGTTTCAATGTCTTCTGGGGCCCCCGTGAGATCCACATCAAGGATCTCATTCTCAACGCGACGGAGTTCAAGACGGGACTGGACTTTCGATTTCACAGGAGCACAAGCCGCCGCAGGAGTGGCAACCGCTTTGTCCCGCTTCCGGAAAGCTGGGCACGAAAGGCGCGACTGGCCGATATCGTCGCCGCTTCCTCCTGTATTCCCATCGGACTCGAACCGATGTTCTTTCCGCAGGACTTTCGCTGGCCGGAGGATGAACCGAAGTTACGCCGTGAAATCGAGGGGTACATCACCTACCACTGCGGCAGCGACACGCATGGCAACAAGGTGGATTCCGTGTCCCTGATGGACGGGGGAGTCTACGACAACCAGGGCACGGACTCAGTGGCGATCGCCCTCGCGATGGAGTCGCACGCGGATCTGGTACGGGCCGACATGGTGGCCGCACGCTTCATCCGCAGGTACGACGAAATACCGATGGTGGGCTCGCTCGGCCTCCTCATCATATCGGACACTCCGGTCCTGAACGACAACATCTATCCGGCGCCGGACCCGGACAATGACGTTCGGGACCCGGCCCGTCGTCGCTTGTCGCTCAGTCATCTGAACTTGATCGCGACGACACTGGCGACTCTTGCCGTGATGATGATTTTTGTGAACGGCTTGGACTTCGTGGAGCATGTAACGACGCTGGTGTCCCTCGCGCCCACACTTCCTGAGGCGTTCAATCGGAGTGTCTCGGCAGGCTTTCTGGATCTCCTCGGCGACGCCATCAGGCTGATGTGGGACTTTACGGGAGAGGCTATGCCCGTCCTCGTCGGTTCGTTCTTGCTCATTGCGATTGCGCGAATTCGAAGCAAGGTCAACGCATTCCTGCTGCAATTGCCGGAATCCGACCTGGTCGAGAAAGCGAAACTTGACGAGAGGCTCAAGCACGGAGGTCTGGGCTGGTTGTCCCGCCGCCGTGTCGTCTTCCGGAGGTGGGAGCAACTTCGGGGTTTGAAGGTGGGGGACCTGATGGAAATGATGAGCCTGCGCCTGTCCTCCACCTGGGCGATGACCAGCACCATCTTCCTGAACCGAATCCGTTCGATGGGGTACTCGCTGCTGGAAAATCGTAACGACCTCAAGGATCGCATGCTCAAGAACGAGATCTTTGCCATCGTGGAGCAGGAGAACCAGGCTTCCACACATGAGCCATCGGCCCAGATGCTGGCGGTGGCCCAGCGGGCCTCCACCATGGAAACGCAGCTCTGGTACGACGACGACGACCAGTTGAAGGATCTGGTCGCCTGCGGGCAGTTCACCATCTGCTACAACCTCCTCGAGCATATCGATAGGCTGCGTGTGGTAAGGGACGACGCCAACCTATGGGCGACTCTTTACAGGAAGGTAAGCGACGACTGGGAGACCCTGAAAGAGGATCCCTTCGCGTTGATCGACGAGTTGGAACGATCCAGGGGCGGGAGCCCCAACAAGCATTCTTCTACGGAGAAACCAGAAGTTCGAGCAGCCAAAGCCTGAAAACTAAGCTGATTCTCCAGTTGATGTGCGCGTCTTTAGCCATCGATGTTCCTGCGACGGCAGCGACCGATCGAGACGCTGCCGTCGAGCGCCTGCGCGCGACAACTGGACGCCGGCATCAGGGCGGACACACGCAGAATGTCGGCGGCTGTGGTCGCTCCACGGCGACCCGGCACTATTCGCAGTCGCGCGCTGGCTCGGTAAACAAGGGCTGGGACACTCGCACACGGTACGAGCGCGCCAGCCCACCGGGGACTCATCGAACAGTCGGCGGACTGAGTTCATGAAGAAACAGGTCAAGATCGGCGGGATCGAGGAAACCGACGAGCACCCTTTTGGAAACATCGCCTTGTCCCTCTCCTCGGGTGGCACGCGTGCCACCGGATTCCACCTGGGCACCCTCGCCTACCTGGATCGGGTGGACCTGTTGAAGGACGTTTCGGTCCTTTCGTCGGTATCGGGCGGAAACATGGTTGCGGCCAAGTACGCGCTGACCCTGAAAACGGCGCCTGAAGACGAACCGCTCCATGAAACATTTTGTCGTTTCTACGAGGAGTTCTTCCGGTTCTCCATGAATGTGGATCTGATAACCCGGGTCTTCGAGAAACTCAGCGCCGGTCCGGAGCGCCACTCGACGCGAAAATCCCGGCGTCGGACCGTGGTACTGGCGGTGGCGGACATGAACGACGAGTCGGAAGACTTGTTCAACGGCGCGCGGTTCGAGGTCTTCTGGGGCCCTCGTGAGATCCACATTCAGCATCTCATCTTCAACTCGACAGAGTTCAAGACGGGACTGGCCTTTCGCTTTCAGTACAAGAACAAGGAGCGTCGCAGGAGCGGCAACCTCTTTGTCCCGCTCCCGGAGAACTGGGCACGAAAGGCACGCCTGGCCGACATCGTCGCCGCGTCCTACTGCATGCCTATCGTAATGGAGCCCATTTTTTTCCGCAGGATTTCCGCTGGCCGGAGGATGAACCGAAGCTATGCGGTGAAATCGAGGCGTACATCGCCTACCAGTGCGGCAGCGACATGCAGGGAAACAAGGTGAATTCGGTGGCCCTGATGGACGGGGGAGTCTACGACGTTCAGGGGACGGCCGCTCTGGCGACGTCGCTCGCCGAGCACCCGCGTCCGGATATGGAACGGGCGGACATGGTCTATGCACAATTCGTCGACAAGTACTCCGAAGCACCCGCAATGGAGTCGCTGGGAGCTTTCATCGTGTCGGACGCTCCGGTCGTGAGCGACAACATGTATCCGGCACCCGTCACCGACGACCCGGCCCGGACCGAGGCGGACGATCGACTGACGCTCGGCCATCTGAACCTGATCACGCTGGCACTGGGTGGTCTCGCTCTGCTGATGCTTGTCAACAACGTCTTGTTCTTCACACCCGATCTGATGAGATTCGTGTCCGACCTAGCCGCGAGCGTGGAACCCGGCACGAGTGTCTGGGGAGCCCTTCAGAGACTCCTGACGGACGTCGAAGTGTTGACGTTGGACTTTGCGGCCTCGGTCATGCCCATCATCGTCGCCTTATTTCTGCTCATCGTGGTCGAGCGAATCCGAGGCAAGGTCGTCGCGTTTCTCGTACAGTTGCCCGAATCCGACCCGGCTGAGAAAGCCAGGCTCGACGAGGAGCGGGCTGAGGGAGGTCTCGGCTGGTTGGCGCGCCACCGGCTCGCGCGGCGGAGATTCAAGGCCCTTCGGGGTTTGACGGTTGGAGAGCTGGTGGAAATGATGAGCCGCCGCCTGTCCTCCACCTGGGCGATGACCGTCGGCGTATTCTTCAACCGAATTCGCTCGCTGGAATATTCGCTCCTGGAGAATCGCAACTACTTCAAGGATCGGCTCATCAAGAACGAGATCCACGAAATCGTGGAGCAGGAGAACCAGGACTCCAGACACATGCCGTCGGCTCAGATGCTGGCTGTGACCCAGCGGGCCTGCGCGATGGAAGTGCAGCTCCACTACGACGATGACGACCAGTTGAAAGACCTCATCGCCTGCGGGCAGTTCACGATTTGTTACAACCTCCTCGAGCACATCGACAAGCTGCGCGTCGCCCGGGAGGACAAGACCCTGAAGGCGACGCTCTACAAGAAGTTGGAAGCCGACTGGGAGATTCTGAAGGTGAATCCCTTCAGCCTTATCGACGAGATGGAGCGAGGGAAGGGTCGGAGTGGCAACGGGGGCTATACGGCGAAGAAACCGAACGTTGGCGCAGCCAGAGCATGAGAGTCAGGCTGAGCGCATATCGGTGTTTCGACGAAAAGGGCTGCAAGGACACAAGCGCAAAACGACCGCAGCCACCCGGAAACCCTCATCGAGGCGGAGGGTTGAGTTGATGAACGACCAGATCAACGTTGGCCGGAAGGAACAAACCGACGAGCTCCCTTTTGGAAGTATTGCCCTCTCCCTGTCCGGAGGCGGTGGGCGGGCAGCCGGATACCATCTGGGCACCCTCGCCTACCTGGATCGGGTAGACCTGTTGAAGGATGTTTCGATCCTTTCGTCGGTGTCGGGCGGCAGCGTCATTGCGGCCAAGTACGCGCTCACCTTGAAGAGGGCGCCCGAGGCAGAACCGCTCCACGACACCTTTCGGCGTTTTTACGAGGAGTTCTTCGGGTTCTGCATGCACTCGAATCTGGTGGGCCGGGTCCTCAAGAAACTCGGGGCCCAACAGGAGCGACGCCCGGGCCGGAGATCCCCGCGCCGGAAAGCCGTAATGGCGGTGGCGGACATCTATGACGAGTCGGAAGACTGCTTCAACGGCGCGCGATTCGACGTCTTCTGGGGTCCCCGTGAGATCCACATCAAGGATCTCATCATCAACGCGACGGAGTTCAAGACGGGAACGAACTTCCGCTTCCACAAGGGCGCGAAGAGTCGGAGGAGCGGCAGCCATTTCGTCCCGCTTCCTGAGAGTTGGGCCCGAAAGGCCCGCTTGGCCGACATCGTCGCCGCATCGTCGTGCATCCCGGTCGGGATGGAGCCGATCTTCTTCTCGCAGGACTTCCGCTGGCCGGAGGACGAACCGAAACTATCCAGTGAAATCGAAGGGTACATCGCCTACCACTGCGGCAGCGACGCGAGGGGCAACAAGGTGAAATCCGTGTCCCTGATGGACGGCGGGGTCTACGACAACCAGGGCACGGATTCCGTGGCGATCGCGCTCGCGGAGGAATCGCACCCGGATCTGGAACGGGCGGCCATGCTCGCATCAAGATTCATCCGCAAATACGACGCAATACCGATCGTGGGGTCGCTCGGAGTTCTTATCATATCGGACATCCCTCTCCTCGACGACAACATCTATCCGGCGCCTGTCGAGGAGGACCCGGCCGGCGCCGGCACGACGGGACGACTGACGCTCGGCCATCTGAATGTGATGACCCAGAGCTTAATGGTTCTCGCTCTGGCGATGTTTGTTCTGAACAGCCGGACCTTAGTGTCGGATGCGATGATATTCGTGTCGGCTGTGCCCACGGTCCCCGCAGCATTCAATCAAGGTGTCTGGGAAGGCGTTCAGAGTATCCTCGAGGGCATCAGGACGGGGGCGTGGTGGTTTGTGGGCTCGGGCATGCCCGCCATCTTCGGCCTGGTTTTGGGCATCGTGCTCCTGCAATTTAGAAGCCAGGGCATCACGTTCCTTTCGGAGTTGCCCGAACTCGATCCGGTCGAGAAGGCGAAGCTTGATGAGAAGCGCGCGCACGGAGGTCTCAGCCTGTTGGACCGTCGCCGCGTCGCGCGTCGGAGATGGAAAACCATGCGGGGCTTGAAGGTGAGCGCGTTGATGGAAATGATAGGCCTCCGCCTGTCCTCGACCTGGGCGATGACGAGCACCATATTCCTGAACCGAATCCGTTCCCTGGGGTACGCGCTGCTGGAAAATCGTGACGACGTCAAGGACCGGCTCATCAAGAACGAGATCTATGACATTGTGGTGCACCAGAGCAAGGCTTCCAGAGACCAGCCGTCGGCTCAGATGCTGGCGATAGCTCAGCGGGCCGCCTCGATGGAAACGGCGCTCTGGTACGACGACGTCGACCAGTTGAAAGACCTGGTCGCCTGCGGACAGTTCACGATTTGCCACAACCTCCTCAAGCATATCGACAAGCTGCGGGCAGCCGGCGAGGACAAGGACCTGAAGGCGACCCTCTACAAGAAGCTCTCGGATGACTGGGAGATCCTGAAAGGAGATCCCTTCGCGTTGATCGACGAGTTGGAACGACACGAGGGCGGAAGCGGCGACAAGGATTCTTCTACTGACAAACTGGACGTTCGGACAGCTAAAGCCTGAATCCAGGGAACAGGAAAGGTTTCGAGCATGACGTGCTAGAGCGAGAACACAAACGGGCGACTGACGAGGAGGGGGGGGACTGATGAACGATGAAGTCATCGCTGGCCAAATGCTGGAAACCGACGAGCACCCGTTGGGGACCATTGCGTTGTCCCTGTCGGGTGGCGGAGGTCGGGCCGCCGGATTCCACATGGGTACTCTCGCCTACCTGGACCGCGTCGACTTGCTGAAGGACGTTTCCATCCTTTCGTCGGTGTCCGGTGGCAGCCACGTTGCGGCCAAGTACGCGCTCACGCTGAAGACGGCGCCTGAGGAAGAAAGCCTCCACGACACCTTTCGTCGTTTTTACGAGGAGTACTTCGGGTTCCTGATGCGTGCGAACCTGGTGCCGCGGGCCTTCGAGAAACTAAGCGCACGGTCCAAACCCGATGCAACCCGGAAATCCGGGCGCCAGAACGCGGTGCTGGCGCTGGCGGACATCTACGACGAGTCGAAAGACTTCCTGAACGGCGCGCGATTCGATGTCTTCTGGGGGCCCCGTGAGATCCACATTAAGGAGCTCATCATCAACACGACAGAGTTCAAGACGGGAGTGGCCTTCCGTTTTCATAAGGGGGCATTCAGCCGCAGGAGTGGCAACCGCTTTGTACCGCTTCCGGAGGACTACGCGCGCAAGGCGCGCCTCGCCGACATCGTCGCCGCGTCATCTTGTATTCCGGTCGGACTCGAGCCCATGTTTTTCCCGCAGGACTTCCGCTGGCCGGAAGATGAACCGAAGCTGTGTGGTGAGATCGAAGGCTACATCGCCTACCATTGCGGCAGCGACACGCATGGCAACAGGGTGGAGTCCGTGTCCCTGATGGACGGCGGCGTGTACGACAACCAGGGTACGGACTCGGTGGCGATCGCGCTCGCGCCGGATTCGAGCCAGGATCTGGAAAGGGCGGATATGATCGCCGCCCGATTCGTTCGCAAATACGACGAAATACCGATCACGGCTTCGCTCGGCCTCCTGATCATATCGGACACTCCGATCCTGAACGACAACGTCTATCCGGCGCCGGATCCGGCCCGCGCCGCCGCGACGGGTCGAATGACGCTCGGCCATCTGAACCGCATGATGCTCTCCTTGACGGTTCTCGCTTGGCTGATGGTTCTCCTGAACCTCGATCGCGTCGCATCGTCCATAGGGGAGTTAGCGGTTCAATTATTTGCTGTGGCTGCCTTATTCGAAGTGGGCGTGGGGAGTGCCATACTAATGTTTTGGAACGTCGTCATCGGCGATCAAGTCGATAACTTTCTCAGTTCGGGTATGCCCGTCATCGTCGGTCTGTTGATGCTCGGCATCTTTTCGCGGGCTCGATCCAGGATGCGGGCGGTCCTGTTGAAGTTACCCGAATCCGATACGGGTGAGGGAGCTGAGCCTCGAAAGGCGAAACCCGACCCGGGAACTCTCGGCTGGTTTGCGCGCCGCCGTGTCGCGTGGAATAGATGGAAGAGCGTAAGGGGTTTGAGGGTGAGCATGCTGATGGAAATGATGGGCCTGCGCCTGACCTCGACGTGGGCGCTGACCAGCACCATATTCCTGGACCGAATCCGTTCGCTCGGGTACTCGCTGCTCCACAATCGTGACGACGTCAAGAATCGGGTCATCAAGAACGAGATTTATTGCGTCGTGGAGCAGGAAAACAAAGCTTCCAGACATGCGCCGTCGGCCCAGATGCTGGCCGTGGCTCAACGTGCCTCCACAATGGAAACGCAACTCTGGTACGACGATGACGCCCAGTTGAACGACCTGGTCGCCTGCGGCCAGTTCACTATCTGCTACAACCTCCTTGAGCACATCGATAAGCTGCGCGCAGCCACCGGGGACGACGGCCTGAAGGCCGCTCTCTACGCGGAACTGGAAAACGACTGGAAAGTCCTGAGAAAGAATCCGTTCAGGTTCATCGAAGACAGCGGGAAGAAGATATCCGATTCAAGTCCCGACGTCGGGTCGCGATCCGCTTCCGCCTGAATGAGATGTTCGCTCAGGCGAACCGGCGACCTCCGAGCAGACGCGCGGGTAGCATGATGATGCTTCGAACGAACTCCAGCGCGCCCGTGACGACGATTCCAACCAGCCGAAAGGGCAACAGAATGAGCCAGACGAACGGATAGAGGACCAGCGCCAGCAGGGCGAGCGGCCAGGACAGGACAAGCAGGACGCACCACAACAAGAACTTCATCATCTAGTCAGCCTCCTCCATAGAATACGCGTTCAAAACCTGAAAAGTTCCGGTCCGGAGAGTATTTCGGGTTCCGGCTGCTACACTTCCATGTCTCATGAAAGTCCAAAGTTGTATGGCGCTGACAGGTACACGGGTCGCCACCATGCTTATAGCGGCGGTTTCGTTCATTCCAGTCGGAGCGGTGGCCGAGGCCACGGCGGTCGAACTACAACCGGTGCTCGACGGACTCTCCGCGCCTGCATTCCTCACTCACGCCCACGACGCTACAAACCGTCTGTTCATCGTCGAACAGCCGGGACGTATTCAGACTCTCTCCTCGGGGGAGACCTCGCCTACCCTTTTCCTGGACATCACGAGCCGTGTGCGGTTCGGAGGTGAGCGCGGTCTGCTGGGCCTGGCTTTTCATCCGAATTTTGAATCCAATAGGCGCTTTTTCGTGAACTACACCAGAGACCCCGACGGCGCGACAGTCATCGCCCAATACCGCGTGTCGGCGACGAGTCCCAATGTGGCGGGAGCCGAAGAGACCGTCCTGTTGACGGTGGATCAGCCGTTCGGGAACCACAACGGCGGGATGATCGCGTTCGGTCCGGATGGCTTCCTCTATATTGGGATGGGAGACGGGGGGTCCGCAAACGACCCGGGCAACCGTGCTCAGGACATGAATGAGCTTCTCGGAAAGATCCTCCGAATCGATGTCGATCGCCCGGCCAGTGAGACCATCCCTTACTCCATTCCGGAATCGAACCCGTTCGTTGGCGCCTCGGCGGCGCGCGGCGAGATCTATGCCGTAGGCTTGAGAAACCCCTGGCGATTCTCGTTCGATCGATCCACGGGTGCATTATTTGCCGGTGATGTCGGCCAGAACTCGGTCGAAGAGATCGACGTGATCATCTCGGGTGGGAACTTCGGATGGAGGGTATTTGAAGGCGCCCGCTGTACGGGCCTGGGTCCCGTTGCCTGCGTGGAATCTAATTTCGTGGGCCCAGTTGCGGAGTACTCCAACACCGGCCAGGCGGGTCGTTGCTCGGTGACCGGAGGGTACGTCTACCGGGGAATAAGGGGAAGTCTTCCTGAAGGAGCCTATGTCTACGGAGACTTCTGTTCCGGTGAGATTTTCATGTTTCGTGACGGAGCCGTGTCGGTTCTGTTGGACACGACGCTCGGTCTGGCCTCGTTCGGAGAGGACGAGAGTGGCGAGATCTATGTCGTCGACATCGGAGGCGCTATCCACCGGATCATCAACCCGGATGCGTCGACGTTGAGCTTTGATATCGGAGATCGGGGAAGCGTTTCGTCTGTGACACCAGGTGCCGGTGACGGCTTGCAGGTCGGGTATGGCCGGCTCCGGGCGGATGGTGTTGGGATCGTGCCGGCAGGCGTGGCCATCTTTTCATTTAAGCCGAACGGCGTTGTCGTGTCCGAGGCCGGCGTTCAAGCCACCGTCCCCACATTATCCGGCCGCTTCTACGCGGAGGTCGGTGGTGCGGTCAACACCGGGGTCGCCATCGCCAACCCGAACGTGCAGGACGCGACGGTTTCTTTCTTCTTTACCGGATCCGACGGCACGAATTTCGGAAATGGCACGCTGAGTGTTCCGGCGAACGGCCAGATCGCCAGATTCCTTGACGAGCCGCCCTTTGATGTCGAACCCGACCGCGCAACGAGTTTCACGTTCATCTCATCGCATCGGGTCGGCGTTGTGGCGTTGCGAGGCGTTACCAATGAGCGGTCCGAGTTTCTCGTCACCACGCTGCCGGTTTCTGCGCTCTCCTCTCCGGTCGGTCAAACGTTGGTGATGCCGCATTTCGCCGATGGAGGTGGATGGGCCACCCAGATCATTCTCGTGAATCCAACGGATGAAACACTCACGGGGAGCCTTACGTTTTTCGGGCAGGGGACCGCTTCGACTCCGGCAGAAGAGGTGAGTCTGTCCGTCGGCGGACAGACTGGCGGTACGTTTCCATTTGCCATCAACCCGCGGAGCACCCAACGGTTTCGAACGTCCGGTGACGGAGGCATGATCCTGACAGGTTCGGTCACCGTCGCAGCCGACCCGGGGAGTCCGCCGCCTTCGGGTTTTGGCATTTTTTCGTTTCGCCAGAATGGAATCACCGTCTCGGAAGCCAGTGTGCCTGCTTCCGGGAACGCATCCATTTTTCGCGTCTGGGTGGAAGGGGCTGGCGATTTTGGGGCGGGGGAACCGGGTTCGATCCAGTCCGGAATGGCTCTCCGGAATGGCGAGGGCGTTCCATCTACCGTAGAACTCGAGTTGCTGGATGCAAACGGCAATCCAACTGGCTTTTCTGGTAGCGTCACATTGGCCGGCAACGGCCAGGTGTCGGCTTTCGTGAATCAATTCGAGGGTTTCCGGTCCCTTCCGTTTCCTTTTCGAGGCGTTCTACGGATCACGGGATCGACCGCATTATCCGTCGTCGGATTGCGCGGGCGTTACAACGCACGTGGAGAGTTTCTGATCACGACGATCCTGCCTGTCGATGAAAACAGCGCGGCAAGCACGGCCGAACGCATTTTCCCCCATTTCGCCGACGGCATGGACTATACGACCCAGTTTATTCTCTTCAGCGGGTCGGCTGGAGCGATGGGCCGAGGTGCGCTGACTTTATTTTCACAATCCGGCGAGTCGGCGGGAGTGAACCTGCCATGACACTGGACCGATTCCATTCAAGCAACGTATGTTCATAGAACTGGACCTCGAAACCCGAAAGCCATCCATCTTCTACAGGGAATTTGGCGAAGGCCCCCCGATGATCTTCCTGCACGGAGGGTGGGGCTATGAGATGTACCCGTTCGACAACCAGATCAGGGAGTTTCATCACAAGTTCCGCATACTCATACCGGATCGTTCCGGATACGGCCGGTCGTCCAGGGGGGCGGCCTTCCCGAGAGGCTTTCATCAACGGGCCGCAAGCGAGACGGTCGCCTTTCTGGATGCCCTTGGGATCGAACGGCCGGTGTTGTGGGGACACAGCGACGGAGCGGTTGCGGCCGCCCTGGCGGGGATCGAGTCGCCGGATCGCGTCAGCGGCATCGTCATGGAAGCGGCTCACTACGACCGTCAGAAGCCCCGATCCAAAGGCTTCTTTGAGACGGCCGCCACGAACCCGGACAAATTCGGAGAGAAGGCCGTCTCGATCCTGGCTCAGGAACACGGTGAAGACTACTGGCGGAAGCTACTGGAAAACCATGGGCAGGCGTGGCTCGACATCCACTACGGTGCGAAGGACCCGGCCGAGGACCTCTACGGCGGACGATTGTCGGAGCTTTCAGTTCCGACGATCTTGATTCACGGCTCCGAGGATCCACGAACGGAGCCCGGTGAACTCGATGCCATCGGGGCACTTCTGCCGCAGGCGACCATTCATGTGATCGAGGGTGGAGGGCACAGCCCGCACAGCGAGCACCGGGCGCATGAAGAATCGAATCGCATCGTGGGTGGGTTCCTGGCCGAACTGTAGGGAGAATCGGGTGAATCTTCCTGCGCTAATCGATCGCTACGACTCCATCCTCGGTGACCCGAGCGGGCCGGCCTGAGCGAAGTTTTCCGAAGTCTTCAACCGAGAGCTGCACCAGCGGGATGGCCTCTCCATACATCTCATCGGAGACGATGGAAGCCAGGGCGAAGAACGAATCCGGTTCGGTCGACAGGATCGCCGCCGGCGCCGTACCGGCCTTTACCGCTTCGAGTAGAACGGCCGTTGTGCTGCTCGACCCACGAGTGAATGGAAGGGCAAGGATTCGCCCTCCCGCTCGCTCCCCTGCCAGTGGATGTCTCTGGTCGATGATTGTCCCGGTCTTGTAATCGTATCCGCCCCAGAAGCTGAGCGGCTCGTCGGAAACCAGCAACGGTCCCGTGGCTTTTCCGGCGATGAGCGGGGTCCCCCTGATCTCTATTCCCATGACGATCCGTCCCTTACAACGTGGCCGGTGACCGCGGATTGAACGCAATCGGCCAGGCTGCCGAAGGTAATTTCGGCGTCGAGCAAGCCGGGAGCGTAGTAGGCGTACTTGGCGGAGTTCGTCATTAAGATTTTTATTTCAGGTGGAAGCATCGGTGAGGCGAGGATGCACGTGTCGACGGTCACCTGACCTCCGAAATCTTCCAGCGGATCGAGGTGTCCGGCCGCACGTGCCAACTCCACCATGGTCCGGCTCGATGTCACGAGAAACTGTACCTCGGCGTTTCGGCGTTTTCCGGCGACGAGAGGAGACAGTTGTTTGAACTCCGCGAGAGAAAAATGAGGGCTGCCCAGGATGACCATGTCGAGGGCCTCGCCGGTTGCCGTCGTCAGTTCCCGACGTGCCTCGCGCAAGTCGTCCAGGGTAATCGATTCGATCTGCCGTGGTCCCTCTCCGCCGAAAGCCTCATCCATGCTCCGGGCCTCGGGTGTATGGCCGATAACATGGAAGAGCGCCATGGTCCCGGATGCCGAACCCGCAGCCCCCATGGCTTTGAACTGGTCTTCGGTCGGTTTCGGCTCCAGGCCGGAGATCACGGGGATCTTGTCTCTGGCGATCTTTCCCATCAGGTGTCCGAGCACCGGATAGAACTCGTCCGTCTCCTGCAATTGGCGAGGGATTCCTTCCAGTTGCATCAGCACCTGTCCTGATCGGTTCTCGGAAAGATGCAATCCGACCGCAGGCACGCGTCCTGTGATAGCCGCACAGATATCCATCAGATCCGGATACCGCTCCGTTCTGGCGCCGATAACCGAGTTGGCGAATACGATGGCGTTGGATTCACCCCACGCGATCTGTTCGCCGAACTTCGGGATGAGCTCGGTCTGGTAAGGCGCACACGTCCAGGTGGGCCGACACCCCATCTTCTCGTACGCCGCCATCTGCCGTCGAGAGGCCACGGCGAACTCTCGAGGAACTGCCCAATCCTGCCAGTTGTGCTCGTCGACCGCACTGACGTTAAGCGTCGTGGGGACACGCACCGATGCCCCGAGACCCGCCAGTTTTTCGGCGAACTCCAGCCCGGCCTCACCCATGTAGATCGAACTGTCAATATGTGCTTGAGTAATGTCGAGCAAACGATCCGCCCGCTGGAATTCGGCCATCCGAAGAATGATCGACATGGCCATTTGTGCCGCCGGCCCGTGCGTGCCGGCCTGTAAGTCCTGATCCAGGGAGGATAGTTCCACGAGTCCATCGTCGGTCGATGGAGCCGAGATGTCAAATGGGGAAGTGGGAAGGGAAGTGGTCAGTGGCCAGTGGTCAGTGGTCAGTTGGCGGCTTCGCCGCGGAGCAAGCCGTTCAAGAGAGCGTGTCGGAGCGTCCCTCCGTGGGCGCCCGCCAGGCACACCGCCCGTCATTTACCACGCGTCCTGCCCCCACCCTCAACTGACCACTGACCACTAACCACTGGCCACTCCCCCACCCCATCACTCCGACCGAAGCGCTTCGAGCGGGTCCTTGCGGGATGCGGCACGGGCGGGCAGGTAACTGGCAGCGAGTGCGGTCGTAGCCATCAGAAGAGCGGCGATGGCGAGCGTGGGTGCATCGGTCCTGCCGACCCCGAACAGGAGGCTGGAGATGAAGCGAGTGAGCCACAGGGACGCCAGCAGTCCGACCGCGAGTCCGATCAGGACCGGTTTCATCCCTTGTGTCAGAAACAGCCTGACGATATCCCCGGTTCCGGCGCCCAGGGCTGTTCTAACGCCTATCTCATGCCGGCGCTGACTTACCGAATAGGAGATCACTCCGTAGATCCCGACCAGGGCGAGCAGGAGGGCGATTGACGCCAGCAAGGTCAGCAGGGTCGTGTTGAAGCGTTGTTGTCCCAGAGAATTCCTCAGAACCTGGGCCACGGTCTGAACGTTGGAGACCGGAAGATTCGGATCGATGTCCCAGACTGCTTCGCGCAGGGCCGATCCCATGCCGCCCGGATTTCCTGCAGCCCGGACGACCAGGTTGGTGTTCGTCCAGAATGAGACCGGATTCTGTGTGTACGGAAAGTAGATCTCTGGAACCGGGCTCTGGCCGACACCCAACTGTATGGTGTCGCCGACAACCCCAACAACCCGAAGCCATTCCGCTTCCAAGTCCGTCGCCCCCAACCTCAGCCGCATTCCTTCCGGGTCGATCCGTCCCCAATACCTCCGGGCCAACAATTCGTTGACCACGACCACTCCAGGCGAGTCGGACCGGTCTCGGTTCTCAAACCACCGACCGCCAATCAGTCTCAACCCGAATGCCTTCTCGTAGCCCGGCGTTGCCACTCTGAAAACGGCATTCGGTCTTGTGCCCGGATCTCGGGCCCCCGCCGATCCGTCCACTGTGAAGTCCAGCCTCCAGGTGTCCCCACCCACCGGAACGTGATTGACCAAACCTGCGGACACGACCCCTGGCAGCGCACCGACGCCTCCGAGGACATCGTTGAAGAAGGCCTGTTGCCGTTCCGGTGGGGCAAACTGCGATCCGGCCAGTGAGATCGACATCGTCATCGCGTTCGCCGAATCGAATCCGGTGTCGGTCCGCCCGAGCCTGACCATCGTGTGGACCATCAGAGAGGCGCCTACGAACAAGACCATCGCCAGGGCCACTTCCGACGCCGTCAGGTATTGACCGAGGCGCCGCCCGGTCGTCCCCGCTTGTGTCGTCGATCGCTGTTTGAGCGAGTCGGTCAGATCGGATTTCGAAACCTGGAGGGCGGGAAACAACCCGAACACCACTGCGGCGATCACCGAAACCAGCAGGGTGAAGGCGAGGGCGGACAGATCGATGCCGATTTCGCCCAGTCGCGGGATTTCGCCGGGCGCCAGTGCCACAAGCAATTCCACTCCGGCATACGCCACTCCGAGGCCTGTCAAGGCGCCCAGCAGCGATAGCGCTGCACTTTCGGCCAGAAGCTGGCGCACCAGTCTCAATCGGCCGGCACCAAGCGCGGCACGAATGGCGATTTCCCGCCTTCGTCCGGCAGCCCGGGACAAGATGAGACCCGACACGTTAGAGCAGGCTATCAGCAGAACGAATCCGACCGCCCCAAGCAGCGCGACCAGCGCGGTCCGTACTCCGGAAACGACCGGCTCCCGCAAGCGTTCCACATTGACTCCGATGTCCGTGTTCGTCCGCGGCCGATCCTCGACGAGGACCTGTGCGATGACGTCCATATTCGCCTGGGCCTGGTCGAGGGAAACGCCCGGACGTAACTCGGCAAATATTCGTAGCCCGCGGGAGTGATCCGTTGCTGCTTCGGGTCCCAGAACAAGCGGCGCCCAGAGCATGGCTTCGCTGGCCCAGAACGGTGGGAACCCGAATCCCTCCGGCATCACGCCGATAACCGAGTGAGATTCGCCGTCCAGTGTCACGGAGCGACCGACGATTCCGCCGTCACCTCCGAAGTTCTGCTGCCACAACGCGTAACCGAGAACCACCACGTGTTGGCTGCCGGCAGATCCATCATCGTCGACTAGCGTGCGTCCGAGCAATGGCGAGACGCCGAGCAGTTCGAACAGGCTGACCGACGCCTTCAAGCCGGGAGGCTGGACCGGTCGGTCGCTGCCCGTGAGAACCGGCGCCCAGGGTTGCGCCGCGGTCATGTTTTCGAAGACATCGTTGCGATCGGACCAGGCGACGAAATCGGCGGGAGAAGTCGCATTGCGTGTCTCGGCCTTGTCCACCTCGTGCGTGAAGATTGCGACGAGGCGCTTGGGGTTCGCGTAGGGAAGTGGGTTGAGGAGAATCGAGTTCACGACGCTGAATATCGCCGTGTTAGCGCCTATGCCGATGGCAAGAGTCAGCACCGCGATGGCCGTGAACCGGGGATTGTTTCCCAGTACGCGGAGCGCGTAACGAATGTCCTGTCCTATTGTCGCCATTCCACCTCCCAGTGCTTCGGTCGCAAACTGACCGAAATCTGGGCGTCAATTCTGCGAAGTTATTCTTGAAGCGGACCCTAAAAATTAGAGAACCCGTTCGAGGGAAAAGAGTTGGCTTCGAGCCTACCGTAAAATTTCCACTCTCCGGTTCCCGATTGTGGCGCGACTAACGCGCTATAATCCACCGGGAATGGAGACAGGTAGCGTAGAAACGATTGTGAGGGCGCTGAACGACCACAAGGTCGAGTACCTACGGAGAGACACACTAAATGACGACTGACGATAATATCCTGCTGGCGGAATGGACTGGCCAGTACGGCGGTGTTCCCGCCTTCGACAAAATGAGCCTCGGAGCTCTCAGACCGGCGCTCGAGGCCGGTATGGCGAGCCACCTCGCGGAAATCGCCGGGATCGCGAACAACTCCGAACCGCCCACGTTCGACAACACAATCGTTGCCATGGAGCGGTGTGGGCGGGATCTTGATCGAGTGTTCCCATTCTGGGGGATCTGGAGCTCGAACCTGTCGACGCCCGAGTTCAGGGAAATCCAGGGAGAAATGGCTCCCCGCCTTGCCGAGTTTCAGTCGAAAATCCTGCAGAACCAGGCCCTGTTCGACCGTGTCCGTACCGTGTATGAAGGTCCGGAGATGGTGGCGTTGCGCAGCGATCAGAAGCGTCTCGTCTGGCTGGTGTTCGATACGTTCGCGCGTCACGGTGCGACCCTGGAAGACGAAGCGAAGCAACGATACGTGGCGATCAACCAGCGACTTGCCGAGCTTCACACCAGGTTCTCGAACAACGTTCTTGCCGATGAGGAAAAATACGTTCATTACCTCCGCGCGGACCAACTCGACGGTCTGTCGGAATCATTTGTCCGGGCCGCGGCTCTGGCCGCCAACGACCGTGGCCGTCGAGGGGAGTATGCCGTCACCAACACACGTTCGTCGACCGATCCGTTCCTGAAGTCCTCCGATGAGCGCGAGCTACGGGAGAAGGTGTGGCGTACATACTCGAGCCGGGGCGACAACGGTGACGAACACGACAACAAGGCGCTCCTTGCCGAAATTCTGAGCTTGAGGCATGAACGGGTGGGACTTCTGGGGTATCGAAATTACGCCGAGTGGCAACTCGAAGACCGCATGGCCAAAACTCCCCGCCAGGCGATGGACCTGTTGGAGTCCGTGTGGCCCGCCGCCCTTTCGCGGGTTCGGGAAGAGGTCGCCGACATGCAGGCCCTGGCCGACGCCCGTGGCGACGGCATCACGATAGCCCCCTGGGACTACCTGTACTACTCGGAGAAAGTCCGGAAGAAAAAATATGATCTGGATTCCGATGAGGTCCGGCAGTATCTGCAGCTGGACAAGCTTCGCGAGGCGATGTTCTTTGTTGCAGGCGAGCTGTTCGAGTTTGACTTCAGACCGGTGAAGGAAGACTCGGTTCCCGTTTTCCACGACGATGTCCGGGTCTGGGAAGTTGTGGACAAAGTCTCGGGAGATCATGTTGGCCTGTGGTATCTCGATCCCTACGCCCGCCCAGGCAAAAGTTCGGGCGCCTGGGCTACGTCCTACCGCAGCCATGAAACGTTCGAGGGCAAAAGGACAGTACTGGCCTCGAACAACTCGAACTTCATCAAAGGCGCGCCAGGTGAACCTGTCCTGGTTTCATGGGACGATGCAAGAACACTGTTCCACGAGTTCGGCCACGCCTTGCACTATCTTTCGTCGTCGGTCGCGTATCCGACCCTGAACAGCGGTGTGCGTGACTACACGGAGCTTCAATCGCAACTGCTGGAGCACTGGTTGGTGACCGACAAGGTGATAGACGGTTATCTGGTTCATGTTGAATCGGGCGAACCGATTCCCGCTGAGCTGGTCGGAAAGATTAAGAATGCCTCGACATTCAACCAGGGATTCGGGACGACGGAGTACCTCGCTTCCGCTCTCGTGGACATGAAGTACCACACGATGGATCCCGCGGGCATGGACCCGAACGCCGCCGAAGGCACCGTCCTGGCCGAACTCGACATGCCCTCGGAAATCGTCATGCGCCATCGAAGCCCCCACTTCGGACATGTCTTTTCCACCGAAAGCTATGCGGCCGGATATTACGGCTACATGTGGGCCGACGTGCTCACCGCGGACGCCGCCGAAGCCTTCGCCGAAGCCCCGGGAGGGTTCTACGACAAGGAGCTGGCAAAGAAGGCGGTCGACAACCTGTTCGCGGTCCGTAACGCCGTCGATCCTGCCGAAGCCTACCGCGCATTCCGTGGTCGGGACGCTCGGATTGAAGCCTTGATGCGCGACCGCGGGTTTGTTTCATAGAGGCGCCGAACGTTTTGGACCTCGCCGTGAAGACACGGGGGACGCAGAGGGGATTTTTTACCGCGGAGTCGCGGAGGTCTTTTTTATGTTTATCCCTTCCGCTCTGCGCCCCTGCGCCTCTGCGGTGAAAATTCTTTCTCCGTCTTCTCCGCGTCTTCGCGGTGAATCTTCTAGTCTCAAGGAATGACGCGAGCCTTCAGTTGGGGTGGGTCTCCGCTCTGGCGATCACACTGCTGATCGTCAGGCCCTGCACGATGATCGAGAAGGCGACGACGCCGTATGTGATCGTCACCAGGGCATCTCGGGACGGACCTGGCGGTAGCGACAGAGCCAGCGCCACGGAAATCCCCCCCCTCAGGCCTCCCCACGTGAGGATCAGGGTGGCCCGGTTGCTGAATTCGCGAACGAGGCTGAACAACTGGATGGGGATGCCGACTGCAATAAAGCGCGAGAGCAGAACGATTGGGATGGCGATCAGGATCGCTTCCAGGTAGTCGATCCGGAAGCTCACCGTCACAACGACCAGGCCGATCAGTACGAACAGGATCGCATTCAATAGCTCATCCACCAATTCCCAAAACGAGTCCAGGTGTTCCACCGTAACTTTCGACATGGCGAAGTTGCGTCCGTGGTTTCCGATCAGCAGCCCGGCGATGACGACGGCGATCGGCCCTGACGCATGCAGGAAACTCGAAAGGGAGTAACCACCCATGACCAGTGCCAGGGTGATCAGGATTTCCACTTGATACTCGTCGGTGGATCGCAGCATCCGGTACGCTACATATCCGATCACCAGCCCGACCAGGAGGCCGCCGATCACCTCTTCAGCAAAAAGCAGCAGAACGTCGCCGGCCGAAACGTCTCCCCGAACTGCGACATCGAGCAGGACGAGAAAAATGACGATCCCGACGCCGTCGTTGAACAACGACTCTCCGGTGATCTTCGTCTCAAGCGTTTTGGGCGCCTTCGCCAGTTTCAGAATGCCGACAACGGCGATCGGGTCCGTGGGTGAGATCAGGGCGCCGAACAGAAGGCAGTCGATGTATCGAAGCCCCAGGCCGACGAGATCGAACAGGAAGTAGCTGAGTGTCCCAACGATGAATGTCGACGTCACGACGCCGAACGATGCCAGCGTCAAAACGACCCACTTCTGCTTGAGAAGATCATCGAGGTTGACCTGGAGCGCTCCGGCGAACAACAGGAAGCTCAGCATCCCCTGCATCAGGGCCAGGTTGAAATCGATGCCGGAAACGAACGCCTGGGCTTCGGCTGCCACACCGACGCCAATGCTGTTGAGCAAGACCAGCGCCAGTGACATCGCCAGCGCGATGATCATGAGTCCGATCTTGATTGGCAGCTTGAGGAACCTGTGGTTGATGTAGCCAAATGCCGCCGAGAGGCATACCAGGACGGTCATCGTGTGGAGCAAGTTCATATGTCGATGGGAAGGTATCGCATCGCCGTTATGCGGTCAAGATTGTCATCGATTCCTGGGCCGGCCCTTACCCCTTGTTTTGGTCGAAACATGTTATCTTTGGCACGTTCATACTGATTGTTCACAGACGGAGACGGTTCGGGATGAAACACACCATTCGACAGTATGCTCTGGAACAGGGTGCTCTGGAAGTTCAGTATATCGAAGAGAACTTCTCCGAGTTTCAGAGCAAGAAGGCCGCGGACGAAATAATAGAGCGCTTGAAGGACCGCGAATGCCTGATTCTTCTGTCGATGGCTCCGTCGCCCGACGATGAAGATGCGCTCATACCTGTTGCGTTCAAAGTAGGTCACGAACTCAAGGAGTTCGAAACCCAGGCCAAGCTCGTGGATCTGGTCAGCCAGTTGTCCGGCTGTGTCCAGTTTTCGGACCGGAAGATTTTCTACAGCTGGATAGGGGGAACCCGGAAGGCTTGGCGAGGGGCCGGCCACTATCGTGCGCTGACCGAGCAGCAGGAAGAGTGGGCCCACCAGCGCGGGTACCACGAGATTGTCGTGAAGACGAAAAACAAGTTTTATCCCATGAGGAAGACGCTCGACCACATGCAGTTCAACGTCGTCAAGTTTCAGCCCGACCTGAAGGACACCCGTGAATCGAAGTTGTATTTGAGCAAGAGGATCGGAGCGGAACTCCTGCGTCTTCACCAGGCGGCCGAGACCCTCGAACGCAGCATCTGACGGTAGAAGCCGTCTAGGAGCCTGCGCGGCAGAAGGGATCGTAGCGAGAAAGCGGGGGATCGAGGCCAGATTTTCTTCGATTTTGAGGCGAATAGTGGTTCTATTTAACAAACAATCGGGGAAATATGGACCGATTCCTACCGCTTTCGCAGTAGATTCCTTCTGCCGCGCAGGCTCCTAGCGCTCATTACCTGATCTCCTGCACGCCCCTACAGCGGATTATGAAGACAATTTTTATCGTTTCAGACGGTACCGGGGCCCGGGGCCAGCACCTCCTGCGCGCGGCGCTTGCCCAGTTTCCAACCGACCTGAAGGTCGACATCCTGGTTCGTGCGCGTGTCCGGAGTCCGGAGCAACTTGAGGCGGTTATCGACGATGCCAGCGCATCCGACAGCATCCTCGTGCACACCCTGGCGACTACGGATCTGCGAGAACTGCTCTATTCGCGGGCTTCGGAAAGAGGCATCCCATCGGTGGACCTTTTCGGCCACCTGCTCAGCTTTCTGGGTGACTTTCTTGGAGCACGACCTGAAGGGGTGCCCGGCGGAATGCAGAGGCCGGCAGACCGCAAGATGGTGGACGCCTTGACGTTCGCGGTCAAACATGACGATGGCCTCGGTCTCAAGGACATCCGGAGGGCGGACATTGTCCTGGTCGGGGTTTCTCGGACTTCCAAGACGCCGTTGTCCGTCTATCTGGCGGTTCGCGGATATCGCGTGATGAACATCCCGATCGTGCCGGATCTGGGCCTTCCATCGGAGTTGTTCAACGTCGACCAGAAGAAGCTTGTGGGGTTACGCGTGGAGCCGGAGCGATTGCGGCAGCTTCGTGAAAAGAGGCTCAAAAAATATGGGACCGAAGCGACCAAGACCTACACCAGCCTCGACCACATCCGAAAAGAAGTGGCGCACGCCGATGATACCTTCGTCTGGGCGAACTGGCCCGTTGTCGACATGACCGACAGAGCCCTCGAGGAAGCCGCCGTTGACGTCGTTCGCCTGACGGTCGACTCACACGATTAATTTCCGACGGTCAGCTTTAACATCCTTTAACACATCCCATCTCTCACCCTCCTGTCTAACCTTGCAGAGCGGTCGGAAATCTCTAAGGGTCCGCTCAAGAATAGTTTCGTAGAATTGGCGCCCAGATTTCGGTCAGATTCGGTCGCGACCGATCGAGCAGACCGGAGGAATAGCCCGGCCATTTCGAGGATCTGCGATTGAGGAGCGGCCGAAGATGGCGCGAAGGTCCCGCGAAGATGGCGTGAAGATGGGATGCCAAAATGTGAAGTTATTCTTGAGCGGACCCTTCGCGACGGCGGCCCTCGAGAAACAAAACAGGAGGATGTTACCGATGACTGTTAGAAACATGATGCTTGCCGTCCTTTTTACTGCCGTGGCGATTCCGTCGTTTGCTCAGAGAGGACCGGGTCGCCCCCCGGGTGGGCAGGGAGGCTTCGGAGGCCGGGTCGAATCCGGACTCGAATCAGGAGAGGAACGAGGTCCGAGGCGAGAACGTGACCCGATAGGTCGCCTGGAGGAAGCGCTGGGACTCAATGCCGCGCAAGTGGCGAGTCTCCAGGCGCTGGTAGAGAGCAATCAGGCGACTCAGGAAGCGATCCGGGTCGAGGTCGGACAGGCGCGGGAAAACCTGCATAGTCTCATCGAACAGGGAGCCAGTGCGACCGACATAGGTAACGCGGTGCTTGGGATCCACGCCATTCAGGACCAGGCGAAGGCGTCCAGGGATCAATTTCAGACGGCCCTGAAAAATCTGCTCACCGCCGAGCAGCAGGGCAAACTCGACGCCATCCAGGCTGCCGGCCGAGGAGGTTCGGGAGAGGATGGTGATTCGGGTCCCGGTCGGGGGCGTCGTGGCCGTCGCGGCGGCCGTCCTTCCAGCCCTCCGCCAGCCGGTTAATCAGTGCCAACACGTGCTGCAATTGGCTGTTGGCCGAGAGGCCGACAGCCAATTGCCTCTCTACCCATCAAACCGGTACCCTTTCCCGTGTACAGTCTTGATGAACTGCGGATTCTTCGGATCCGTTTCCACTTTCTGCCTCAGCCAGACGATGTGCACATCCACCGTCCTCGTCATGGGCACGGCCTTGTAGTTCCAGACTTCGGTGAGAAGGGTCTCGCGTGACAACACCTGGCCACGGTGTTCCACGAAGTAGCGCAGGAGGCGGCACTCCTGATCGAAGAGATCGACGACGCGGTTGTCCCGAACAATCCAGCCCTTTCGGAAATCCACCTTCACGTCGCCGAATTCGTACGACCACCCGTCGGTCACACTCCTTGATGTTCTTCTGAGCAGGGCTTCCATGCGGGCCTGGAGCTCGTCGGTGTCGAAAGGTTTCGTCACGTAGTCGTCGGCGCCGGTTTTGAAACCCACGATCTTGTCGGCAACTTCGCTGCGCGCCGTGAGCATGAGAACCGGCGTGTCGACGCCCCGTTGACGCAGGTTCCGGCAAACATCGAACCCGTTCATCGAAGGAAGCATGACATCGAGCAGAATCAGATCGAAGGCTTCGTTCGAGCCGGCCTCCAGCGCCTGGGCGCCGTCAGACCGCACTTTCACGGAGTAGCCCAGGTTTCGAAACAGATCGCAGAGGGTCCTGGCCAGAGAGGACTCGTCCTCGACGAGAAGGATCCTTGTGGGTATGGAGGGTGCAATGGGTTCGAAAACCAGTTCTTTCAAAACGTCGCTCCTGGAAGGTGAAGTGTGAAACAACTGCCCGCTCCGCTTTCGGTCGACACGGTCACGCGACCCCGATGGCCTTCCATGATACGTTTTACCAGGTTCAAGCCAAGGCCATTCCCGTGTGTTTTCTCGGGAACGTTCCGACCTCTGTAGAAGGCGTCGAACAGATGAGGAAGATCGTCAGATTCGATTCTCGGTCCCTGGTCGACGATGCTGAGACGTACGTCGTTGCTTTCGTCATCGCGGACGGCCTGGATCGTGATCGAGGCTTGTCCATCCGATCCGCCGTATTTGACCGCATTGCTGATGAGGTTCTGGACGCAGTGGGCGAGAGCCGTGGGGTCTGCCAGCACCGGCGGCAGATCCGGGTCGATGAGGGTTCGCACCTGGCAGCGGGCGTCGTCGAGCAAAGACGACAACGTGCCCGTCGCCCTCTCCACAACCTCGTCGAGCAAGACCGGTTTCATGACGTAGTGGCGACGACCGGATTCGGTCTGTGCGAACAGGATGACCTGGTCGACCATGTCGGAGAGGCGCCGGCTTTCCTCCCCGATCATGCCCGCGTATTCCCGGATCTCTCCGGGTTTGACGACGACACCGTTCTCGATGTTGTGCGCCGCGGATCGAATGACCGCCAGCGGCGTGCGCAGTTCATGAGACACCCCGGCCGAGAATTCCATCTGCAACCGACCGGCCGACCGCAATCGTTCCGCCCAGATGACGATCATCGACCCGGAGATGCCGAGCAGCAGGAGAGTGCCAAAACTGATGGCCAGGTTCCGGTTGCGCATCTCGCCCACGGCGTTCTCGAGCGAGCCGGACCGATGTTTCGCCACGAGTCGCCACGATGCCCCGAGCACCATGGCCGGCGGGGCGTCGCGTCCGCCCCTTCGTCCCGGCGTCCCCAGCACGGCGGAGGAGAGATCTTCCTGATCGAGAGCTCTCCCCCTTCCGCGACGCCGGGACGAAGGCCCGAACCCTCCGCGCCCACTTCGTCCGCCCGGAGATGTGAAAAGTTCGAAAGCGACATCGGGCGATTCGAGGTCCCCGATTGAAAACTCTTCACCCGACCGGTAGACCGTCGTGGGCGGGTCCGTTGTTTCGACGATTCCGATTGCGTAGCGCGTCGAATCGAAATGCCTGTCCACCAGGTCCGGAAGCAGTTCTTCGGTGACCCGGGCGCGGTCGAGTTCGACGATGGCCCAGTCCATTGCCGGTGGCGTCTCGTCGAAGGGCCACCGGCCTCGGTCGGCCGGTGGGATGGGGATCACCAGGTGCAGGCTGTCTACCTTGAACCGGTCGTCGCCTCCCGGCCGTGGGGGTCTGGGAAAACCTCGATCCCGGAGCCCTCCCAGAGCTTCCGGCCACTCCGCCTCACCGAGACCGCCGGAAGCTGGATCAAATTTCAGTATCTGTGGATTGCCTTCTTGTGATAAGTCGGTCACGAAGATGTGTCGTATCAGTCGTGGATAGGCCGCCGTTGCGGCCCATTGATCATACGAGTGAGACAGACGATCCCCTAGATCTGTCCAGGAATCCGATCCGCTCGGACGAAACCCGACAGCGATGCGGGTGAACTCGTTCCGAAGATCCTCGACGAACCGGCGCGTGGCGATGTCCAGGCTCTCCTGTAATCGCGTCTGTTCGGCCGCACTGACCTGGCCGATCCAGCGGTATTGCAGGTAGGCCAACAAAGGGAGAAGGATCAAGAGAGCTCCGATCAGAAGAATCGAAATCCAGGATCTCGGGCGTCGGTCACCGAAGGTTGCAGTCATCTCCGATATAGACAGCCGGAAGGATCCCGGGTTTAGTTAAATCTTTTGGGTCTTCCGCAGAATTTGTGGGTAAAACCGTCTTCCATCGCCGCTTGAGGAGACCACGGTGCTCGCCAAGCCTCAAGGCTTCCCTCGCAAGCTCGGCGGCTGCGCCGGCCTTGACCCTCGGCTGCGCTCCGCGGTGTCGGCTGGTGTGGGCGATGGGGAACGGGGCCTCCGGCGGGGGCTCCGGGCACCGGGTGTAGGCGTCCGACCGAAGTGGGTACTGGAATATTCGCCGTCGAACAAAAGAATAAGGTACTTTGTTTCAATTACTTATGTGCGCACAGGCCTTTGGACTGCCCACAAATTCTGCGGAGGAGGCAATCTTTTTAACGAATCGGCAAGGTATCGAATTACGGGACAGCGTGTCGGGGTGGCCGTCCCTGGCCACCCGCGGTTCTGACGCGGAGTCACAGGCCGATCGACGCTCGAAACCGTTCTGATGAGGGGGCGATTGACGAAACCCGCCGGCAAGCCGGGCGGCCAGGGACGGCCGCCCCGACACTCTATCCCGGAAAGTTCGGACCCTGAAGCTCGCATCCGCGATAATACCCAACCATGATCGAACTTTCCGAAATCCACAAAGCAGCAGAACGCCTTGCGGGTAAGATCCACCGCACGCCCATCCTTTCGAGCAAGACTCTCGGAGATCGTGTCGGCGTTGAGCTCTTCCTGAAATGCGAATGTTTTCAGAAGACCGGATCGTTCAAGTCGCGCGGGGCGCTCAACAAGGTCCTTTCTCTTTCCGACGAGGAACGGTCCCGCGGCCTCATCACGGTGTCTGCCGGGAATCATGCCCAGGCCGTGGCGTGGGCCGCCCTGCAGGTTTCGGCTCCCTGTGCCGTGGTGATGCCGGCCGATGCACCCGGGTCCAAAATCGACGCGGTAAAAGGATACGGTGGTGAAGTCATCTTCCACGACGATCGCGCCACGTTGTTCGACAAGCTGAACGAGGAAAAGGCCAAAAGGGGATCGACGTTCGTCCACCCGTTCGACGATCCGGTCCTTCTGGCCGGAGCAGGGACGGCCGGCCTTGAAATCGTAGAGGATTGTCCGGATGTCGATGTGGTGATCGTCCCCGTTGGGGGCGGTGGACTGATGGGCGGTGTGACGTCGGCGGTCAAGGGTTTGAAACCTGACGTCCAGGTGTTCGCGGTCGAGCTCGAAGCCGGTCCGGGGTTGCAGCCCGCCATCGATGCGGGGAAACCCATTCACGTCGACCGGCCATACGGCACCATAGCCGACGGCATGACACCCCCATTTGTCGGTCAGCTCCCGATGGAGATCGCCCGCGACGCCGTCGACGGGATAGTGACGGTCAGCGAAGAGGAAATCATAGGGGCGATGAAGCTCCTGATGGCCCGCGCGAAGCTGTACGTTGAGGGTTCCGGCGCCGCTGCGACAGCCGCGTTGCTGAATGGGAAGATCGAGATCCCCTCAGGATCGACGGTGGTGTCCCTTGTTTCAGGCGGCAATGTTGATTTGGACAAGGTCTCCGACGTGTTTGCTCTCTCGAAGAAGGTCCTCGTAGACCCCGCCACAGGGATGTGATACAAAACCTGTAACTATCAGTTTTTCCTTAAGAGAGCAGGAAGCGCAGCGTGATCGGCCAAACCATTTCCCATTACAAGGTCCTCGAACAGATCGGTGGCGGCGGAATGGGCGTCGTCTACCGGGCCGAGGATACGAAACTGCAGCGCCAGGTGGCGCTGAAGTGATCCCCAACACCCCAACAGGAGCGGACTTGCTTCCTACGCACCGGCCCGGTAGACTTTTTCTTTCGTTCCCGAGACAGCTTATGAAGATATCCCGTAGTTTGTCGCTGATCGTTATTCTGACCACTTTCTTTGTGGCCGGTTGTGGTTCCGCCGAAGACCCCGCGGCTGTGGAGCCGAGCGCTGCTCCAACAGCGCTCGCCGGCACACCGGAGGGTCCGCTGCTGGTTTCAGCCGACGTCGGGTTTGCTCCGCACGCGATGGCTCGGCCCGACGGAACGGCCGAAGGCTTCAACATCGATCTTGCGGACGAGATTGCGAAGAGGCTGGGTCGTCCGGGCTACGAGATCGTCGATCAGGAATGGTCGGGGATGTTCGCGGGCCTCAATGCGAATCGGTTCGAGTTCATCATCGCCCCGACGACGATGACGTACGAACGCTCGCAAGAAGTGTTGTTCGTCGAGGGGTACCTCGACACGGACTACACGTTCCTGATCAAGGAAGCCGCTCCGGAAATCGAAACGCTCGAAGACATTCGCGGTGAGGCGATTGCCGTGAACAACGGTTCCGCATACGACTTGTGGGTGACGGAGAACCAGGAAGAATACGACCTGGAAGTTCAACGGTACGGGAAAAACGCGGATGCCGTTCAGGCCGTTGTCACGGGGCGTGCTTTTGCCAACCTGGCGGGGGAGACCGTCGCCAAGTGGGCTGCCAATCAGAGTCCCCTCGTCCGGACAACGTACACGATCAAGAGCGGCAGCAAGTTCTCAGCCGCGTTTCGCCAGGATGACGTCGAATACCGGAACCGCGTCGAAGAGATCATGGAGTGCATGAAGATCGACGGGACGATGGCCCGGCTTCATGAGCAGTGGTTTGGCGACACGCCCGTCGAAGGCGCCGCAGTAATCACACCGCTGGAAGGGTACGGTGAGCCCGGTATGGAAGGCTACGACCCGACCCCCCATCCCGCCGCCTGCAACTGATCCACAGGATATGGGACAGCCGATTCTCAAGATCGAGGGACTTCGAAAGTCCTTCGGTAAAGCCGAAGTGTTGAAAGGCATCGATCTCGAAGTTGCTCGCGAGGAACTGGTTTTTGTCATTGGCCCATCCGGATCGGGAAAGAGCACGCTTCTTCGTTGCTGTAATCGTCTGGAAGAACCCACGGGCGGTTCGATCCACTTCGACGGCGACGACATTACCGCAGCGGGTGTGGATATCAACCAGATGCGGCAGCATATCGGCATGGTCTTTCAGTCCTTCAACCTGTATCCCCATCTGTCGGCTCTGGGAAACGTGACGCTGGCCTTGCGGAAAGCGGTGGGTCGAGGCAAGAGCGAGTCAGAGGAGAGGGGAAGGGCGGCGCTGGACCGGGTCGGGTTGCTCGAAAAGGTGGACGCCTATCCCGGCGAGCTCTCCGGAGGGCAACAGCAGCGGGTCGCTATCGCGCGTGCTCTCGCGCTCGAACCTCAGATACTCCTGATGGACGAGCCCACGAGCGCATTGGACCCGGAACTGGTCGGGGGCGTGTTGAAGGTGATCCGGGAATTGCGGGAATCGGGCATGACGATGGTGGTCGTCAGCCACGAGATGCAGTTTGCGCGGGAAGCGGCCGACCGGGTGGTGTTCATCAACGAAGGGGAGATTGTCGAGCAGGGGACACCCGAGCGGATTTTCGGCTCACCCGAGCATGCCCGCACGCGGGAATTCCTCAAACGGATTCTCTCGACCGGAACATGATCGAGAACTTCTTCAACATCGAAGTGATGGTGAGGGTTTTGCCATCGATTATCAGCGGCCTGTGGGTCACGTTGGCCCTGTCGGTCCTGATCATCCTGACCGGGATGATACTGGGATTGGTCCTGGCTACGATTCGCGCCCTGCAGTACCGGGCTGTGAACCTCTTCATTGTTCTTTTTGTCGATGCTTTTCGAGCGATACCTCCCCTGGTGATCCTCATAGTTGTCTTCTTTGCCTTGCCCTATGTCGATGTCCAGTTATCCGGATTCGTCTCCGCCTGGCTCAGCTTGAGCCTCGTCCTGGCCGCATTCTGCGAGGAGATTTTCTGGGCGAGCATTCTGTCGGTCGACCGGGGGCAGTGGGAAGCGGCTCGTTCAACGGGATTCACCTTTCTCGGGACGCTGCAGTTCGTCGTCCTTCCACAGGCCATGCGCCTGGCTTTGCCGCCTTTGACTAACCGTGCGATCGCGATCGGCAAGAGCACGGCCCTGGCGTCTGTCATCGCGGTGCCGGAGATACTGAATCAGGCATCGAGCGCCCAGGCCCAGGCGGCGAACCCCTCGCCCCTGACGCTGGCTGCCATCGCATATCTGGTGATCTTCATTCCGCTCGTGGTGATGAGCCGGTGGGTCGAATCACGTTTCGCCTGGAGGCACTGAAGGACGGACGATGGAACAGTTGATTGACAGCTTTCTGAATCCCGAAGTGATGCGGACCAGTGTTCCGTATCTGGTCCGGGGCTTCTGGATGACGGTCCGACTGTGCGCCCTGGTCATTCCCCTGGGAATCTTGAGTGGTCTGGTTCTGGCGATCCTTCACAATCTGGGCCACCGTTGGCTCAACGTGATCCTGATCGTTTACGTGGATCTGTTCCGGGCGTTCCCACCGCTCGTTCTATTGATATTCGTGTATTACGGTTTGCCGTCCCTGGGTATCGACCTGTCTCCGCTGTCAGCGGTCGTGTTGGCGTTCATGCTCAACACGTCGAGCTACTATGGCGAGATCCTGCGGGCCGGGATCGAAAGCATTCCGACTGGTCAGTGGGAAGCGGCGCGCTCTACCGGACTGACCCGCTTCGGGACCATGGTCCACGTCGTGTTGCCCCAAGCCGTCCGGACCGTTCTTCCTGATCTGGTCAGTAACACCCTGGAGGTGGTGAAACTTACCTCGCTCGCCAGTGTCGTGGCGCTACCGGAGCTGTTACGGATGGCACGGGTGGCGCAGGGAATCACTTTCAATCCCACCCCTCTCATCCTTGCCGCTGTCCTCTATTTCCTGATGCTGTGGCCGTTCGTCCGGCTCCTGAGTCGGATGGAACGCCGGATGTTGGTGAGTCCAACTTAGGATCGGAGCAGATGTTTTCGCATAATCGCCGGGTATCTGTATTAGTGGAATTATAGTTATTGATCCTATCGTGCCCCTTTGCTAGCGTTGAGAGTGTAGGACGCGAATTTTTGGCAGGAGTCCCAGTCTCCAGCGCCGGGGAGGTATCGATGGTGCCACGTTTTTCGATAGGGGACAGCGTTCGACCGACAACGGTGGGTATCCGAAGGTACTGCACCCTGTTGGGGATCATTCAAGCCGTCACGCCCCACCCCGGCGGTGTAACCGGTCTGGACGAATACTCGATTCGCTTTGAGAACGGTGACGAAGCAACCTGTTGCTCGTTCCAGATAGAAGCCTCGTCTCCGGACGGACCGGTCGAAGGCGATCTGAGTATTCCAGGGTCGTTGCCGGAAATGGAGGGGGACAGGCTTTAAAAGATCTCGCCATCCCCGGGCGCGATCATGTTAGGTTGGGCTTCGGTCGAGCCCAATGAATCCCATAGTCGTCATCAATCCCAACTCCACCCAGGCCGTTACCGATGGAATCGATCAGGCGGTAGAACCCCTGCGCATGGATGGCGGTCCGCCGGTCCAGTGCGTGACGCTGGCCGAAGGTCCCCCCGGGATTCAGTCGGATGAGGATGCGGCCTCGGTCGTCGCCCCAACCTGCAACCTCATTCGATCGAGAGCCGACGCTGCCGCGTTTATCATTGCCTGCTACAGTGATCCCGGATTAGGCGAAGCCCGGAAGAGCACGTCCAGACCAGTCCTCGGTATTGCGGAATCCGCGATGCTCACTTCGCTCACCCGCGGAAGCCGTTTCGGCGTCATCTCAATCCTCGAACAATCCCTCCCCCGCCACGAACGCTATGTTCGTGCACTGGGTCTGGAATCCCGGTCGGCCGGTGACCGGGCCATTGGCATCGGGGTTACTGAACTTACCGACGAAGTCCGTGTCCTGGAACGAATGGTGTCGGTGGGAAAAAAATTGCGTGAGGAAGACGGCGCCGATGTCCTTATCATGGGCTGCGCGGGAATGGCCCGCTACCGCAGGCGTCTTGAAACCGCCACTGGCCTGCCTGTCATAGATCCGACCCAGGCCGCCGTTACGCTGGCGATAGGCGCGGTCCAGCTCAAATAAGAATCGACGCAGAGACGCAAAGGCGCAGAGAAAATATTTCAGGAAAGAGAGAGTGCGGCCTATCCCTGGCAATTCCTCAAAAGCCAGACATCTTTTTCAACACGAAGACACGAAGTCAACGAAGGGTGCAAAGTAAGAAAACAAATCCCCTTCGTGTCCTTCGTGTCTTCGTGTTGAATCCCCTTCTTTGCGAAGCGAAAAAAGCAGATAGTCGTCTTTGCGTCTTTGCGTCTTTGCGTCTCTGCGCCTCTGCGTCGAGCCCCTCACTCACCTGGAGGGATGACTCCGGTCTGCGACGTGATCAAACCGTAGTGTTCAATTCTCCTGTGCATAGCGAAGTTGAAAATATTCTCTTTGATATCTTTGCCCAGATCCAGGTCACAGTTGTAGGTGATGACTTCGTCTTCCTCGCTCAAGGCCTGGGCGACGATTTCGCCGGTTGGGGACACGATGGCCGTGCCGCCGATCAGGCCGTGGCCGTCTTCTGAACCCGCCTTGGCCGTTGCCACCACCCATGTTCCGTTCTGGTAGGCCCCGGCCTGAAGAGAGAGCATGTGGTGGAACATGCGTTGGTGGACCGGTTGGGGATGGAAGATGTTGGCGTCGGGGGTGTTGTATCCGAGGACGACCATCTCGACCCCCTGAAGGCCCATGACGCGGAAGGTCTCGGGCCATCGCCGGTCGTTACAGATGCACATGCCGATGATGCCGTCAAACGCCCGCCAAACACGAAAACCCAGGTTTCCGATCTCGAAGTAGCGTTTTTCCAGGTGCTGGAATGGCTTGCCGGGCAAATGTTCGGCGTGTCCCGGCAGGTGAATCTTTCGATATTTTCCGATGATGTTTCCGTCGGTACCGACCAGGATCGCCGTGTTGAAGCGCCGGGTCTCACCTTCTTCCTCGGCCAGTTCCGCGTAGCCGAGATGAAAGCCGATCCCCAGTCGCCGGGCTTCGTCAAACAAGGGTTGGGTCGCCGCCCCCGGCATGTCCCGTTCGAAATACGAATCGATCTCGACCTGGTCTTCGATGAAATACCGGGGAAAGAAGGTGGTGAGCGTCAGTTCGGAAAACACGACGAACTTCGCCCCGCACTCGTGCGCTTCCCGAAGCATCGCGATCAGCCGCACGACGACCGCCTCCCTGCTATCCGCCTTCTGAATGGGCCCCATCTGTCCCGCTGCAACTCTCAAATATCGCGACATCTCTCTCCTTCAATTAACTGTCTGCACACTGTCCCGGTCTGCCCAGTCGTTGACCAAAGTGTGTCGGGGCGTCCCTCCGTGGGCGCCCGCGGGCTTGGAACGGCGTATCCATTTGCGCAAGCGGCAGCCCGGGACGCCGCGGGACCGGTTGTCAGTTGCGTCATTCCCAGGGCGCCAGGGGACCCGATTGTCAGGCGCGTCCTTCCCTCGGGTGGCCAGAGACGGCCACCCCGACACATTGTTCGCGAAAGCTGCGCGGGTTCAGAAGACATCCTCAGCTCCGAACCGTTTCGCTAACTCCTGCGCTCCGGAAGCCCGGCCAAGCGGTTTCGCTGAATCCGGACGTCCACAAGCGACGAACTTCCCGCTGCCTCGGTCCACTTTCAATTCACCCTCATCGATGACCACCCGTCCCCTGCTGATGACGGTTGTCGGTACCCCCTTTACCCGGCGCCCTTCATACGGTGTATAGCCGACATTGTCGTGCATGTCCCCGGCCGTGATCGTGACTTCTTTGTCCGGATCCCAAATCGCCAGGTCGGCGTCGGACCCTTCGGCGATCGTCCCTTTCTGAGGGTAGATGCCGTAGAGTCTGGCCGCCCGGGTTGCGGTCAGGTCGACAAAACGATGGATGTCGAGCCGTCCACCTCCGACGCCTTCGGAAAACAGCAGGGGCATGCGAACCTCCAGGCCCGGCACACCGTTGGCGATCTGTTTGAACGATGCGTCGGGCCCCTGGGAGAGTTTTCCCGTTTCGTCGAAGCGATATGGCGCGTGGTCGGAAGAAAACACCTGGAACGTACCGTCCGCCAGACCCTGCCACATGGCTTCCTGAGACGACGCGTCGCGCGGCGGTGGGCTGCAGCAGCACATCGCCCCGTGCATACCCTCTCTGTCCAGGTCGTCCGCGGTAAGGAAGAGATACTGCGGGCATGTTTCGCCGTAGATCTTCAGGCCGCGTTCCTGCGCCCGATGAATCGCACGCATGGGTTCTTCCGTCGAGACGTGCACGACGAGCAACGGCGTATCGATCAACTCCGCCAGGCTGATTGCGCGTGCGGTCGCTTCCCCCTCAGCCAGCTTGGCGTGGCTGACGGCGTGGAACTTCGGGGCCCGGTGCCCGGCGTCCAGAAGCCGCTTGCTGAGCCACTGGATCATGTCGTGATTTTCCGCATGGACCATCGTCAGCGCGCCTTCCCGGCGAGCCAACGAGAGGATTTCCAGCATTTGATAATCGTCGAGCCGGAGGGCGTCGTACGTCATGTAGACCTTGAACGACGTGCAGCCCTGTCCGATCAACTCCGGAAGTTCCTCTCCCATCACGGTCTCGGTCGGGTCCGAGATGATCATGTGGAAGGCGTAATCGACAACCGCCTTCGATCTGGCGCGCTCGTGATAATCGGCGACGACTTGTTTCAACGATTGTCCGCGATGCTGGGCGGCGAAGGGAATGATCGTTGTGGTTCCCCCAAACGCCGCTGAAACAGTGCCGGAGTAGAAGTCGTCGGCGCAGACGATTCCGAACGAAGAGAGTTGCTCGATGTGACAGTGGCTGTCG
The DNA here is from genome assembly GCA_965262425.1 of Terriglobia bacterium. GTDB lineage: Bacteria > Acidobacteriota > Terriglobia > 20CM-2-55-15 > 20CM-2-55-15 > CAZOZZ01. The sequence continues at coordinate 234,737 of OZ253536.1, forward strand.
ATGCCACCCGGCAGGACGAGCTTACCTTTTGCGTCGATAGTTTCGATGGCGTCCAGATCGTGCCCGAGTGTATGAATCTTCCCCTGCGAGATGCCAATATCGCAATCGAACCGCTCGTTGGCCGTCACGACCGATCCGTTTCGGATGACCAGGTCCAGCTTCTTCATGTGTGATCTACCCCCGCGGATCACCTATCTCATACATTTCGTTTGGGAATGGCTAAGTAAGTTAGTTCAAAATGGGCTGTATCGTACTCTAGGCGCGGCCTTCGGTGCTTTCCATTCCTGTAAAAACTAAAGTTCCTGAGTTTGTGACCGATAAGAGCTAATGTAGCATGTGATCTCCCTTTTAGCGTGGAACGGGGGAGAAGCTTGACTTGGCCCCCGTTCCACCTTCTTTTTCCCTGCCCCCGGTTTCGTCTACAGCTTTGCATCAACGTACTCGATAGTTACCAACGTGATGTCATCGCTCTGCGCGTGGCCTCCGGTGAAGCGCTCGATCAGGTCGAGAAGATCATATTTCACCTTCTCCGCACCATTCGCTCCGCTTCGTTCCATGACCTGTCGAACGGCATCCTCCCCAAGCATCTGGCCTTCCGCATTCTCGGCCTCGGAGAGACCGTCTGAATAGATCAGCAGTACATCACCGGGCTGAAGCGTTATCGGTTCACTCCCGAATGTGGCGAAGTCGAATGCGCCGACAAGCATGCAGTTGGAGGGGACTTCCTCCAACCCGGCCGAGGCGCTGCGATAGACATAGGCCGTGTTGTGACCGGCGCTGATGAACTGGCCACGACCCTGCCGATCGAGTTGGAGCAGGAACATCGTCACGAAACGGTCCGGTGTCGTGTCCGACAGCAACTGGTTGAGCGCCCCGGTCGCTTCGGCGAGCGGACAACCCGTACGCAGTTGCAGGCGCATACATCCCAGGACCATTGAACTGAGCAGCGAAGCGGACACACCCTTACCGGAAACGTCTCCCAGAAGCGTGTAAAAGCTTCCTTCCGATGTGGAAATGAAGTCGTAAAAATCTCCTCCCACGTAGCGTGTCGGTTTGGAGTACGCGGAGATGCGGAATCCCTGGATCTGCGGCATTTCTTGTGGAAGCAGCGCCTTTTGCGTTTCCTCCGCGAGTGCCAGCTCCCGCTCGAGCACCTGGCGCTGTTCAATGCTCTTCACAAGTTCCACCCGTTCGAGAACATTTCCAGCCTCGACCGCCAACCTCCGAAGAATTTTTGCCTCCTCCGCAGAATTTGTGGGCAGTCCAAAGGCCTGTGCGCACATAAGTAATTGAAACAAAGTACCTTATTCTTTTGTTCGACGGCGAATATTCCAGTACCCACTTCGGTCGGACGCCTACACCCGGTGCCCGGAGCCCCCGCCGGAGGCCCCGTTCCCCATCGCCCACACCAGCCGACACCGCGGAGCGCAGCCGAGGGTCAAGGCCGGCGCAGCCGCCGAGCTTGCGAGGGAAGCCTTGAGGCTTGGCGAGCACCGTGGTCTCCTCAAGCGGCGATGGAAGACGGTTTTACCCACAAATTCTGCGGAAGACCCGAATTTTTTCATCGAGACCAGACAGGGAGTGCATCTGTTTACGGCTGTCCAGGTAAAGGATGCCCAGGACGACGGGGGCATCGGCTTCGGCCGGGAGCCCGTGGAGTGGCATGCAGGCGACGGCTCTCACTCCCAGGTCCACGATGCTCTGCTGGACCGCCAGCTGTCGGTCCAGCTTTTCGGTCATGAAAAGAGGGTTGCCGCTCTCGACAACGCGGGATACAACGGTGTGACTGGTTTTAAACTCGGATTCCCTGATGCTTCGTCCCTTCGAATCCATTCCCGAAGCGTAAACAAAGTCGAGGTCTTTCCGAACGAGGATAAACCCGCGTTCGGCGCCGCTGATCTTCAGCAGGGAATCGAGGATTTGTTCGAAAGCGACATCGGGCGTGAACAAGTGCTCCCACCGGTACTTGAACTCGAGAATGCACGAGATTTTTTCGAGGATGGAGGATGCGCTTGAAGCCGTCTGAATATCGCTGATCGAGCGTTCAATGACATCGGTGTAGTCCTTGGGCCGGAAACTCCCGCCGACACCGAAGTGGATGGATAGCTTTTCTTTTCCGAGTTCGATCCGGTCTCCGAACTCCAGAAAGTGCGATTTGATGTTCGCCCCGTTGACGATCGTTCCGTGTTTGCTGTCGTCGTCGATCAGTTGAAATCGACCATCCACTCGAACGATGCTCGCATGTCGCCGGGACACGGACGGGTGGGAGAGCATGATGTCGCATCCCTGCCGACCAATCGTCGTCAGTTCCTGGTCCAACGCGTGAATACAGTCCTTTCCATTCGGATCCTGCCAGAAGAGGCTGGGTGGAGAGACTTCAGCTTTCAATGGCCTGACCTCTCCGAATCAGAACCGGACCGATCCAGTCCGGGCAGCAACTCGGACATCAAGTATCTTCCAATGACCGCTACCGGAGTACTCACATACACCGAGCCGTCCCCTATCGCCCGGACCACGTCTCTGTAGCTGAACCGCTCGACTGCGGACACCTCGTCATCATGGTTCTTTCGTTCGTCATACTCCCGCTGGTCGAGATCGATCCGGAACACGAAGACAAGTTTGGGTGTGCGACTGGGAGAATGAGCCAGTGGCGGCATTGGAACAAACCGGGTCAGGTCCCCGACTTCGATCCCCGTCTCCTCAGCCAGCTCGCGTCCGGCGCCTTGCTCGGGGGCCTCTCCGTTTTCGATTTGCCCGGCAGGTAGTTCCAGCGGATCGTCTCCGACTACCGGTCGTTTCGCCCGAACCATGACGATGGAATCCTGGTTGACGATCGGGAGAACGATGACGTGCGATTGGCGATGCTCGATGGTGTAGTATCCGCCTCGATTAAGTACTCGAAACCACGGATTCTCATGAAGCGTTTCGACCGGCACGAGCGCGGCACACGCGGGTTCCTTCAAACGAGGATCCCAGGGAGCATGGGGCGGATAGGCGACTCTGGAATATTTCATAATCGCTCAGCGCAACAACGGAACCTCTCCAGCCCGAACGCGCTTGCGCCAGTACTCCAGAAGATCGTTCATCGTTGTTTCAAACGGGATTTCGGGTTCCCAGCCCGTGTGACTCCTGAACTTCGAGGTGTCCGGAACCTGAAGGTCCGCGTCAATCGGGCGCAGGCGAGCCGGATCGACTTCCACCCGGATGTCCTTGAATGTGGACATCGTAAGCAGGTGGTTCAGCATATCCCCAACCGAACAAGAGTATTTCCCGCCAATGTTGTAGTACTCCCCCGGAATTGGATCGACGGTGACCAGCATGTAGTAGGCCCGGACGGCGTCGCGGACATCCGACCACGTACGCAACGAATCCAGGTTGCCGACCCGGATCACTGGCGGTACCAGTTCGGCCTCAATCATCGCGATTTGCTTTGCGAACGTGGATTCTGCAAACACATCGCCCCGTCGCGGCCCGGTGTGTGTGAACATGCGGGTGATCAGCACTTTCTGCCCGTACGCTTCGGCATGGAATCGCCCGATGAGATCGGTGCCCACCTTCGAAATCGCATAGGGTGATGCTGGATGAAAAGTACACTCTTCGTCGATCGGGAGCTTTTCTCTAGGGACGCGCCCAAACACTTCAGACGAGGAGCACACGTGAATCATGGGATCGATGCCCTCGCACCGGCGGAGCGCCACGAGCAGACGTTCGGTGCCCTGGATATTGGTGTCGAACGTATCGAGAGGCGATGTGAAACTCGTTTGTGGGTAGCTCTGGGCCGCAAGGTGAAAAACGAAGTCCGGACGGACTTCGTCGATGACGTTCTGCAGGGAGATGTAGTCGTGAAGATCGCCAGTCGAAAAATGGACGCGGTCTCCACGGTTGGCCCGATCCACAAGGTGCCTGACGTTGTCGAGGGGACTACGCCACCGGCACATGCCGTACAGATCCCAGTCCGTCTCCTCGAGCAGGTGGTCTGCGAGATGCGAACCGACCATGCCGCTCATTCCGGTAATCAGGGCACGGGGCGTCTTCATGAATCAATACTCGTCATCACGGGAATGATAGATGATCTGGCTCCCTAGCAGCCCGTGGTGCAAGTCAACTTCATAGTTAACAACGGACCCCATGCGACCGTATCGCGAGGAAGATAGTGGAAGGAGAACGCGATATGGGAATGGGACGGAAAAAGGACCGACAAGCCACGTTATGGGTTGCGACAGCAGAGTTGCCGCGGACAGCGGGCCACGTGTTCTACGAACGGGTTAACCGAATCTTGGACCAAGCCAAGTTCGACCGGTTCGTCGAAGATGCCTGTGAGCAGTTCTACGCTGAGGTGATGGGTCGGCCGAGCGTGGCGCCGGGCAAGTATTTTAGGATGTTGCTGGTGGGCTATTTCGAAGGAATCGATTCGGAGCGTGGCATAGCGTGGCGGTGTGCCGATTCTCTGAGTTTGCGAGGATTCCTTGGAGTCGGGCTGAGCGAAGGGGTGCCGGATCATTCGACAGTCTCGCGGACGCGACGGTTGATCGATCTGGAAACACATGGAAAGGTCTTTTCGTGGATGTTGGGCGTGTTGGCCGGTGAGGGCCTGATCGATGGGAAGACGGTGGGCGTGGATGCATCGACACTGGAAGCCAACGCGGCGATGCGGTCGATCGTACGCCGGGACACCGGAGAAGCCTACAACCAATTCCTGACACGGCTGGCCAAGGCGTCTGGGATCGAGACACCGACGCAAACCGAGCTGGGGCGACTCGACCGCAAGCGGTCGAAGAAAGGATCGAACAAAGAGTGGGAGCATCCCCACGACCCGGATGCGCGAATCACGAAGATGAAGGACGGACGAACGCATCTGGCCCATAAGGTGGAGCATGCCGCCGACATGAAGACCGGAGCCATCCTGGCGGTCACGGTGCAGGGTGCCGATCAGGGCGACACGACGACGATCAAAGAAACGATGATCCAAGCCGCGCATCAGATGGAGACCTTGGCCGCCGATCCTGGATCGAAACTTCGGAACGATGTGCTCTCCGAACTGGTGGCGGATAAGGGCTATCACAGTAACGATACGTTGACCGGATTCAAAGACCTCAACATTCGCAGCTACATCTCGGAACCGGACCGGGGCCGACGCAACTGGAAAGATAAGTCCGAAGAAAAACAGGCCGTCTATGCCAACCGGCGACGAATCCGAGGCAACCGGGGCAAGCAATTACTCCGACAGCGCGGACTGATGTTGGAACGACCGTTCGCACACACGCTGGAAACCGGCGCAATGCGTCGGGTTCACCTCCGACATCGGGACAACATTCTCAAGCGCGTCCTGATTCAATATGCCGCTTTGAATCTGAGCCTGATCCTTCGGAACAATTTCGGAAACGGCACACCACGAGGCCTTCAGGGCCAACATGTCATGGCCTTATTCACCTTAATACTGCTCTGGAGCCACTGTGAATCGCTCTCGTTCCATCCTCAGCGCTCCAGAATCGATTTAGACGCCGTTCCGTCCGGGCGAAGACCTGAAACTCTCAACTCAGAAAACCCCACTTCTGCCACGGGCTGCTAGATGATCGAAGCGTGCCGGAACGTACAGAAGGTCCTTGAGGGCGGTCTTGACCGCTGCCTGCTGTCCCGGTCGGACGAAGAACAGAATGAACCCCCCACCTCCGGCGCCAAGCAACTTGCCACCGAGCGCCCCGGCTTTCAAACCGAGGTCATAGATCTGGTCGATGCGGTCGGTTGAAACCTCCGAAGACATCGTCCGCTTCAGAAGCCACTGCTGATGGAGCAGGCGTCCAAACTCGTCCATATGTGAGTCCACATCGCACAGGATTTCTATCGCCCGACCCGCCAACGGCATCATCTGGTGCAACTTGTCCTGATTCGCTGGTGGTCTCAATCGATCGACGCAACACTCTAACCTATATAAAAGGAACAGGAGGAGTGTATGCGGAAAGGAATGCGTTTCGGATTCACTGCAGCAGAGAAGGCGGAGTTGTGGGATCGGTGGCAGAGAGGGGAGGCCCAGAGGGCGATCGGGCGGGCGTTTGGTAAGACGGGATCATCTATTTATTGTCAGCTAGCACATAGCGGGGGCATCCGTCCCGCAACGCGACGTCGTTCGAGGCTGGCGCTGACCCTGTCGGAGCGAGAGGAGATTTCTCGAGGCATAGCGGCCGAGCAATCGATACGGTCGATGGCCAAGTCGCTGGGTCGATCACCATCGACGGTAAGCCGAGAAATCCGTCGGCATGGCGGTTATGATGGTTACCGAGCGTCCCGAGCCGATGAACAGGCTTGGGACCGTGCCCGTCGGCCGAAGCGTTGTCAACTGGCCCGTTATCCACGGTTGCGACAGGCGGTGGCCAGGAAGCTCCGACGGAATTGGTCGCCCGAGCAGATCGCGGGTTGGCTCAAGCGGGCGTATCCGGATGATGAGTCGTACCACGTGTCACACGAGACGATCTACCGCAGCTTATTTGTTCAGGCCCGCGGGGTGCTTAAGAAAGAACTACTTGGGCATCTTCGGTCCAAGCGGACGATTCGTCGATCCAGAAAGGCGAGCCAGAAAGGCATTGGACTGGGAAAGATCGCGGATATGGTATCGATCCGTGAGCGCCCGGCCGTGGTCGAAGATCGTGCCGTGCCCGGTCATTGGGAAGGCGATCTGATAGCCGGATCGAATCAGAGCTACATTGCGACTCTGGTGGAACGTCATACCCGTTACGTGATGTTGGTGAAGGTCGCCAATAGGCAGACGCAGACCGTGATTCCCGCGCTGATCAAACAGTCCAAGAAACTACCGACCGAGCTGTACAAATCGCTGACCTGGGATCAAGGCAAGGAACTGGCCCATCATCGACGGTTTAGCTTGGCCACCGACATTGATGTGTACTTCTGCGATCCGCACAGTCCATGGCAACGCGGTTCTAATGAGAATACCAATGGCTTGCTCCGACAGTACTTCCCCAAGGGAACCGATTTATCGGTGCACTCGCAGGCTCATCTAAGCAAGGTGGCGCGTCAGCTCAACGAACGGCCACGTAAAACGTTGGGGTTCGAAACTCCGGCAGAACGATTTAACGCTTGTGTTGCATCGACCGGTTGAGATCGCCCTGGTATCTGTTCGATCTGCCCCTTCGCCACCTCGGAGGCCGTTCTCGAAAGCCCTGTGAAAAACAACATCAAGTGCTCTTCGAAACGTTCGAGTCGGGACGGGGGCAGAATGATGGGTTGGACCAGCACTTCCTGCGGTCCACCGAATTCGATCCTGTTCAGGCCTCCGAAGGCCGCGGCCGTCTGATCCTGAGACCTCACGCTTTCCTTCATTCGATCCTGTTCGATACGGATGGCATGGATCGCGAGATCCCGTTTCGTCGGCATTTCGTGATTCAGTGCGTACAGCGCATGCAGCAGACCGACGGTAAATGTCGAACTGGACCCCAGACCGGATTTAGCCGGCAGATCTGCGTGATGAACTAGATCCACGCCTTTATCGATTTCCATGAACCTCAGACACTCCCTCACCGAGGGATGCGCAATCTCGTCGATGCTGTTGGCCTCTTCCCGCTGGTAATATCGGACCCGGTGCTTGTACTCGAAAAACGGCGGCAGATAGCGACACGTGATGTAGCAGTACTTATTGATCGCGGCACTGAGGACCGAACCTCCGTGCTCCATGTACCACGCCGGGTAGTCGGTGCCCCCACCGAAGAAGGAGACACGAAACGGTGTTCGGCTGATGATCATGGACGTTCTGCCGGCGGCTTGGGTGTCGTGCCGCGGTACCACGCCACGGTCTTTTTCAACCCATCTTCCATGGAGCTCGCTGCCCGGAAACCCAGTAGCGTTTCTGCTCTTGAAGGATCAATCAACCGCTTTCGAATCATGGTTGGCTTGGAGGTATCGAATTCAATCCTGGCCTCGGTATACTCGTCGATCTCGAGCAGCGTCAAGAGTACTTCCTTCACAGTTGTCGGGTTGCCTGCAGCGATATTGACCGGCTCGAAGCCGTCGATCTTCTCCATCGCAAGGAGCATACCGTCGATGAAGTCCTGGACATAGATAAACTCCTTGAGATCCTCACCGTCACCCCAAACCTCCACAGGATTGTGGCGCTCGACGACCTTCCGTATCAGCGCAGGAATCACATGGGAAGTCTCCCATTCGAAATCGTCGAACTCACCGTAAATGTTGGCCGGCCGGACCACGCACACCTTCATCGGTTCCTTGATCCTGGTCGCATACATTTCGCAGACGATCTCGGTGAACCGCTTCATCCACGCGACAACGAAGTATTTTTCGAAAAACTCGTTCGTGACGTCCGTTTCTTTGACCGGATAGTCGGTCACCGGATAAACGGTATTGCTGCTCACGAAAAGGAACTTCTTCACTCCAGCCTGATACGCTGCTTCGAGCATCGAGACGTTCATCAGCACATTCGGCGTCAGGTGGGCCAGGGGGGTGGTCTCCATCACCGCGGCGCCGGAGGTATTCGCCGCGCGCATGAACACGTAGTCGGCTCCATTGACGGCGGCCGCGCAGTCTGCCTGAAACCTCAGGTCTCCCTGAATATAGCGAATGCGCGGATCGTCGATCACCGCCCGCTTGCGATGCAACGTCGCCGTCACGTCCGCGTCAAGTTCCAGCAAACGCTGGATCAGATTGACGCCGACGAAACCGGCGCCGCCCGTGACCAGTATTCTCTTGTTCCTAAACATGCTGGAATCTTTGGGAGGATGGGCGCGGAAATGGGCGCATTAGATGGAAGCCGGTCGAACACACTTGTTAGTCCACGAACCCGCCAGCCTCGTCCCGACGAGAAAGAATCGGATTCTGGATCGGCCACCACATGGCGTATTCGGGATCGTTCCACTTGATCGTGAACTGTCCGCCCGGATTGTAGTAAGTGTTCTGCTTGTAATGAAATATTGCGCTTTCGGTAAGGACCAGGTGCCCGTTGCCGAAGTTTGGAGGTACGAGAATCTGGCGACGATTGCCCGCCGAAAGCGTATGGCCTTCCCATTCGCGATACTGGCTCGAGCCCGGGTCGTTGTTCACGACCATCAGATAGAAGCTTCCGTGAAGACACGAGATCAGTTTCCAGGTTTCGGCGTCTCCATGAATGCCTCGCAGGACGTGGCGGGATGACCTGGAGATGTCGTCCTGTACGAACTTCACGTCGATGCCGCTTTTCCGATACAGTGCCTCGTTATAGGTTTCGACGTACTGTCCCCTGAAGTCTTCGAACACGTCCGGCGTGATCAACCTCACGCCATCGAGTTTGGTCTGTTGTACCTGCATTTTGAACTCAGGCTGCGCCGTCTTTGAAATAGTTTTGCTTCCGCAGGTACTCGTCCTGGTTGTCGATGTACCAATTCCACGTGGCTTCGAGCCCGTCTTTGAGCGAGGTCGTCGGATTGTAGTCGATTAGTTTCCGGGCGAGGCTGATGTCCATTACGCGCCGTTTGAAGCCGGACGGCTTGTCCCGGTCGAACACGTAGTTGAAATCGAGGAAGGAGTGCAGGGCTTCGACCAGCTCCCGAATCGAGTAGCCGCTTCCACTCCCGAGGTTGACGAACCCTCCTCGGGTGCCGTGATACAACGCCAGGATCACACCTTCGGCGACGTCCTGGCTAAAGGCGAAGTCGCGCACCGCGGAACCGTCACCCCAGACGACGACAGGATCTTCCTTGCCGAAAATCCGTGACATGAGACTCGGGATCACCATCGCGTTGGCCGGGTCGAAATTGTCCCCGGGGCCATAGACGTTACATGGCCTCACGATCGCAAAGTTTTCGAGCCCATACTGGATCTGGTACGCATTGATCTGCAATTCGGCCATTCGCTTGGCCCACCCGGGAAACATGTCCATGGGAGGGCCTTCGAGGTTCTCGGTCTCGCGGAAGTCCTCGGCGCTCGAGTAGGCACCGATGGAACTGGTGTAGACCACCTTCTGAACACGGTTCAGGCGGCAGGCCTCCAGCACGTTCGTGTTGAACATGAGAAGGGGTACAAAGAAGCTTGCAGGCCGGGACTTCGTGACTTCTATCGAGCCCTTGATTCCAGCGACGTGGAAGACGAAGTCCATGTCGCCGGTCAGTTCCCGGCAGAGCGCGAAGTCAGTCAGATCTCCGAGTGTGTGTTCGGCGCGGGGGTCGGCCTCGATGAGATCGAGCGAGACAACTCGAACATGTGCACCGGCATCGCACAAGGTCTTGACGATTCCCCTGCCGATCAGACCGGTGCCACCCGTCACCAGGACGTTTCGTCCGCCAAAGCTGTCGAGGACTTCTTCCTTGATCATTTCTCACCTGAATGTCGCTCCCATATTAGAGGAGTTGTTCAGGCTCTCGCAAGTGAGGCCCCGGACCGCGCGATCTTTGAAGTGATTCTGAGGGGAATCGAGATAGACGTTACCCGGCGAATGTTTCGGGTGGTCGATCCATTGTGGCCAGCCGTTTCGCCGCCGCAACCTGGTAGGGTTCGGACTCCGGGCGCTCCAGTCCCGCCAGAGCCTCAAGCATCGTCCGGGCCCGCTCCGGGTCTCCGGCTTGAAAGGCGCTCCGTATGCGTGAGTTGTCCAGCCGCAGCACCCCTTCGGGTTGCCCATAGTCCCAACGCTCCTGGTCGCCTTCGATGCTCCCGAGAAGCTGTATCGCCCGTTCCTGGTCCAGCAAGCTGAGCCGTCCGAACGCCTGGATGAACAGGCTCATCAGACCGCGCCCGCCAATTGCCGCGACGATTTCCGGCGTCACGGAGAGTTTCTCGGATTCGAAGCATCTGCGGATGAACATCCGTTCCAGGGCAGGTCCCATCGTACCGCTATTGAATTCTTCATTGCCCCCGTGACGCCGTGAACGGTGCAGCAAACGATCGATGGATACGATCGGATACCGCAACGCGATCTGGAGCCAGTAGTAGTACTCGGCTGCGCGCCACATTTCCGGGAATTCCGGATCGGTTTCAAGGAACGGGCCCACGTCTTCGAGGACCTCCCGTCGGATCAGAACCGTGTTGCCGTTGATGAAGTTCCCATCGAGCAGAGCCGTGAACACATCGGTTTCAAAATTAATCGGGGGGTGGAATTCACCGATCGTGTCACCCTTCGCATCGATTGCGATATAGGAGGAGTGAACCAGGCCCACTTCCGGACATTCGTCAAGCAACCGAACCTGGGCCTCGAGCTTTTCAGGTTCGAAAACGTCATCGGAACTCAGCCACGCGAAGTATTCCCCGCGCATGTGGCGGATGCCGATGTTGATGGGTGTCGGGGTCCCGGACGGACCCTGTGGATGGACCACCAGCGAAATGTTGCGATCCGGATGGCGCTCAATGAATCGTTCGACAACCTCCCATGACTCGTCGGTCGACCCGTCATCGACGACCATCAGTTCCCAATCGGTGTACGTCTGGCGAATGACGCTTTCAATGGTCTCGCCGATAAAGCACGCGTTGTTGTAATTGGGAACGACGACACTGACTCTGGGTTCCATAAAATTCCTTCAGCTCCTGTGATAGGAGAACAGCAAGCGGCTGTCCACACGGCTGCTTGCTTTGTATCAATCACTTACGTCACAGGGGAAGCCCTCGGGACTCCGATATTTGACAGCAGGTGTCAGGCTGCCGGCCTCTAAGGGCCCGCTCAACAATAACTTCACATTTTGGCATCCCATCTTCACGCCATCTTCGGCCGCTCCTCAATCGTAGATCCTCGAAATAGCGGGGCTATTCCTCCGGTCTGCTCAATCGGTCGCGACCAAATCTGACGCAAATCTGGGCGCCAATTCTGTGAAGCTATTGTTGAGCGGGCCCTAAGGGGGGCCGAGTGGGATGCTACCCGCCTGCAGCTTATCGACGAAATCATCTGTCGCCGTCCGACACTCACACGGTCCATATGCAAACATCCGGGCACGCATCAACTGCAGCAGGCCGCGGAGACCAGGCTCATATCCATTGGCCGCGAATTCGCGTTTGTACCTCTCGAAATAGTCCGTGAGTCGGCCATCGCTCCGCCCGTAGACATAGCGATCGCCCATGACTTCCTTCAGGCCAAAAAACGATTCCTTGAGAGAGCCGATCGATACCCAGTCTCTGCCCTGCACACTCCCGGAAATCGCCTCCATCCAGTCCAGATCGCCCGCGTCCGGTGCATCGACGAGCTCGAAGAAATCCAACTGGCGCCCGCTGGCGCGATCATGGAACGTGGTGTTGAACGTGGGATCGAAGACGTAATGCTTCCAGGTCGCGCCGTCCCGAATAGGCACGCTGACAGCCACGTGGTTCAGGTCGTTTCTCAAGTCGCCGAAATTGATCGTAAACGAATCGTATCCGAAGAGTTTAAGGACGCGGTCGTAGAATCCCGCCATACCACCACAGAAGATGGCGCCTCGATTGGGCAGGAACTGCTCATAGTACGTTTCCGCCGCGGATGCGCTGGCAATGACCTGGGCGGTCTCGGTCGCGATCCGCCCGCCCACCGCGAAATTCGCCGCGTTTGAAGCCCAGTCGAGGAGCATGCGGGCGGCGAGCAGCCGATCCGTCTCGAGAGCCTCTCCAAGGTCCTCGATCTCGATCAAGAGGTGCTGTTCGAGCGCACTATCCGGCACCTTCGGTATGTTCTCAGTGGTGGCTGTTCCGGACAGGTCGTCGGATTCCTCCCGGACGAGTCGCCACACACGGCCCGCGGGCGGCGACACGGGCGTCGGGAACGCCGGACTCGACCATCGGGTGGAATGCCGGGCGAACCACGTGCGATCGATCCCGGGGATGTTCACAAGTTCCAGAGCGCGAGCCTGATCGGCAGCAGAGAGCGCGCGGAACGCCCTGGTAGAAACTCCAATGAGACCACTACGACCCAGCGCGGCGACTATCTCGGGAGTCGGAGTGACCGCCTCTTCTTCGAAACAATCCGCGACGAAGCCTCGTTCCAGTGGCGAACCGAGTGAAAGGCGGCTGTATTCCATGTCGGGACTCCAGGACCGCGACCGCTGGAGTACACGATCGATACAGCCGATCTCAGACTTCAGGGCGATCCGGAGTGTGTGGCGGTAAGCAGTCGCCCGCCATAGTTCAGGAAACGTCCGGTCGGTTTCGACAAACGGACCGACCTCGTCGAGGATGCGGCGACGGACAAGGGCGGTATTGGGATTGATCGCGTCACCCTCCAGCAGACGGAGAAAGGCATTGGGCCCGTCATCGTGAGGGTGAAATTCGCCGGCCTCATTCCCATTCGGGTCGATGGTCATGCAGGCGGAATGAACCAGCCCTGCCCGCGGATTCTCTTCGAGGAAACGCACCTGTACTTCGAACTTCCCGGGTTCCAGAAGTTCGCCCGGATTCAACCAGGCGAAGTACTCGCCGTTCATGTGACGGAAGCCTCTGTTGACGAGAGCCGGGATCCCATAGGGCCGGTCGGAAGCAATAACCAGTGAAATGGCCCGGTCGGTGTATCGATCAGCGTAGCCGTGGACCGTTTCGGACAAGTCGGAATCAGATCCATCGTCCACGACGATCAGTTCCCACTCTTTCATCGTTTGCCCGAGCAGCGTCTCGATCGTTTCGGCCACAAACGGGGCGTTCTTCTGATTGGGTATGATGACGCTAACCTTCGGCATCATGTCTGGACCCATGGGTGAGTGTCGGCACGAAGCCGTAACGGATTCATCGGATAGGGGGGAGCAATCCCTTTGCCAAACGCCAAGGTTCGTCGCGTGGCCTTCCCGGCCGCCCACCGCAGGTGATTCACGGAGCGGGCCTCTCCGCCGAACCCTCGAAGCCGCATGGCGATCCCACGGCATCGCGGCTCCTTCAATAAATTGACCGAATCACCGTCCTCTACGACGAAACCTTGACAGTACGGGCCCCACATGGACAGGCACCCCGGTTCAATCCCGTCTTTAATACGTGTACTAGTGTAGTCCGTCACAGTTAATGTAACTTATTCAGCTTTCCTACGTCTGAGTATATATGAGGAGAGCACCGACGATTAAATTGGACATTCCTGTGCGGAAGGAACTGGAGCGACTGAGCCGAAGCCGCAGTGTGGCGGTCCGGTTGGCGGAACGATCTCGAATTGTCTTGCTGGCCGCCGGGGGTCTGGACAATCAGGAGATCGCTGCCAAGTTGGACATCACTCGTCAAAAGGCCGGACGTTGGCGCGATCGTTTCGTTGAAGATGGCCTCGGGGGAATCGAAAAGGACGCTTCCCGCAGTGGACGGATTCCCTCGACCGGCCGCCGGAAGCGGGCCCGGATCGTGAAGAAGACGGTCGAAGGGAAGCCTCCGAACGCCACGCACTGGAGCCGGTCCTTGATGGCCAGGGCAACCGGCGTCAGCGAGTCCACGGTAGGGAGAATCTGGCGGGCTCATGGCTTGAAGCCTCATCTGGCACGCACCTTCAAACTTTCCAACGACAAACAATTTGTCGAGAAGTTGGAGGATGTGGTCGGTTTGTATCTGAACCCTCCGGAAAACGCCATTGTTTTGTCCTGCGATGAGAAGAGCCAGATGCAGGCCCTGGACCGCACGCAACCCGGGTTACCTCTGAAGAAGGGGCGGTGCGGCACCCTCACCCACGACTACAAACGCAACGGGACGACCACGATGTTCGCCGCGCTCAATACGCTGGACGGCTCGATTATCGGGACCTGTATGCCGAAGCATCGTCATCAGGAATGGATCCGGTTTCTCAATCAGATCAAACGTTCCGTGCCGAAAGACAAACAGATCCATATCATTTGCGACAACTACGCCACGCACAAACATCAGAAAATCGTCAACTGGTTGAAGCGCAACACGCGCTTTCATGTGCACTTCACACCGACCAGTGCATCCTGGCTGAACATGGTCGAACGCTTCTTCCGGGATCTTTCCGAACAACGGCTTCGGCGCGGGGTTTTCCATTCGGTTCCTGAGCTAATCCAGGCCGTGGAGGAATATGTCGGGGGTCACAATCAGAACCCGAAGCCCTTCATTTGGACCGCAACGGCTTCCGATATTCTTGAAAAAGTTCAACGTGCCCGAAAGAAGCTCGATAAGTTACAGTCTGTTTGACGGGGACCACTAGTGTAGTCCGCCAGAATTAATGAGATGTAAGTGCTTGTCCAACGTCTGATATAGATATGAGGAAAGCACCGAGGGTTGATCTTGATGTTCAGGTACGAAAGGAACTGGAACGACTGAGGCGAAGCCGTAGTACATCGGTACGGTTGGCGGAACGATCCCAAATTGTGTTGCTGGCGGCTGAGAGTCTGAGGAACGAGGAGATTGCAGCACGGCTGAAGATGACGCTTCAGAAGGTTGGCCGATGGCGTGCTCGTTTCGCCAAACATGGATTGGGAGGCATTGAGAAGGACGCGCCGCGAAGCGGCCGGATTCCCTCCATCAGCGCACGGAAGCGGGCCCGGATTGTAAAGAAGACGATTGAAGAGAAGCCCCCAAACGCCACGCATTGGAGCCGTACCTCGATGGCAAAGGCGACCGGAGTCAGTGATTCGACGGTCGGGAGAATATGGCGGGCCCATGGCCTGAAGCCACACCTGTCAGGAACCTTCAAGCTGTCCAACGACAAACAATTTGCCGAGAAGCTGGAGGATGTGGTCGGTCTGTATCTGAACCCACCGGAAAACGCCATCGTCTTGTCCTGTGATGAGAAGAGCCAGATGCAGGCACTGGACCGCACCCAGCCCGGGTTACCGCTGAAGAAGGGGCGGTGTGGCACCTTGACCCACGACTACAAACGCAACGGAACCACCACGATGTTCGCCGCGCTCAATACCCTGGACGGCTCTGTGATCGGGACTTGCATGCCGAAGCATCGGCATCAGGAATGGATTCGGTTTCTCAATCAGATCAAACGCTCCGTGCCTAAAGACAAGCAGATCCACATAATCTGTGACAACTATGCGACCCACAAGCATCAGAAAGTTGTCGACTGGCACAAGCGCAACCCGCGCTTTCATGTGCACTTCACACCGACCAGTGCGTCGTGGCTGAATATGGTCGAACGTTTCTTCCGGGATCTTTCAGAGCAACGGCTTCGGCGCGGAGTTTTCCATTCGGTTCCAGAGTTAATCCAGGCCGTTGAGGACTATGTCGACGGTCACAATCAGAGCCCTAAGCCGTTCATCTGGACCGCGCAGGCTTCCGATATTCTTGAGAAAGTCCGACGCGCTCGAAAGAAGCTGGTTAAAGTGCACTCTGTTTGACGGGGACCACTAGCAGAAGCCGACCCTTTGGCAGTCTGCGTGCTCAATTTGCCCCGGAGGTTCAGTGGAAACTGTGAACAGCACACGTTTAGGTACGGCCATCGTCACTGGAGGCGCCGGTGCAATCGGTTCCCGCCTGGTCCGGAAGCTCCTGGACCGGGGAGCGGATCGAGTCATCGTCGTCGACGACCTTTCATCGGGGTACGATTGGCTTCTACCCGGCGACCCCCGCCTGACGTTCATTCCGTCGGATGTTTGCGATTTAGGCTCGTTCAAACTCGATTCCGATGATGCGCTTGTCTTCCATCTCGCTGCGTTCTTCGCAAACCAGAACAGCGTGGATCATCCTCAGGACGACTTGCACACCAACGGCAAAGGAACCCTTTCGGTTCTGTCATGGGCCGCGAAGAACCAGGCTCGCCGGGTCGTCTATGCCTCTGCCGGGTGCTCGATCGCGGGGCACGGAATTGATGCCCCGATCCGCGAAGACATGCCCGTCAGCCTCCACCTGGACACGCCGTACCAGATTACCAAGGCGCTTGGAGAGTTCTATTGCAACTACTTCGACCAGCACGTCAGCACCGTACGATGTCGATTTTTTAATTCCTACGGTCCGGGTGAAGTGCCGGGCCGGTACCGCAATGTAATACCGAATTTCACCTGGTGTGCGCTGAACGACGAGCCTCTGGTAATCACAGGCACAGGAGAAGAGACGCGGGACTTCATCTTTGTCGATGACCTGGTTGACGGCCTCATCCTCGCGGCCACCACAGAACATGCCGGCGGCGGCGCATTTAACCTGGGCACCGGAATTCAGACTGATGTCCGCACGCTTGCCGAGACGATCATCGAGGCATGCGACTCGAAGAGCACGCTGGAGTTCGCTCCACGGCGTTCGTGGGACCACAGTCCCAGGCGGCAGGCTGATATTTCCCGAGCACGAAGCGTGCTGGGGTTCAATCCTGGCATCCGAATCACTGAAGGCATCCGTCAGACCGTCGATTGGTTTGTCGAAGAAAGAGAAAGGATCGAGGCGTCGATTCACGCAATGGCATGAAGATATTAATCACAGGAGCGGCTGGCTTTATTGGATCCCATCTCGTCGATCGGACGGCGGGCGAGGGAGCTGACGTTCTCGCCCTCGACAGCCTGGATCCAGACGTACATCACGGTGCGCCGGAGTACCTGCGCGACGATGTGGATTACTGTTTTTCGGATCTTCGCTATGTGGAGCCGGATTCCCGTTTCGAAGACGTCGAAGCGATCGTCCATCTTGCCGCGCTCGGCGGAGTGGGGCGCGCGGCCCGGGAACCCGCGAACATCATCGACGCGAACTGTCGCGGGACCGCACGACTTCTGGAACATGCGAGGAGCTGGCCAAAGCTCAAGCGTGTGGTTCTTGCCGGAAGCTTCAGTGTCTACGGATCCAACTACACCTATGCATGTCCGCATTGCGGTACCCGTACGGACGGCTCGCGCCAGGAATCGAACCTCCTCGCCGAGCGCTACGAAGTTTATTGCCCGGACTGTGGCGCCGTCGCCGAGATCGTTCCCATTCAGGAGAATGCTCCCGCGGCTCCACTCGAAACTTACGGTGCATCGAAGTACATGCAGGAACTCTGCTTTAAGGGCTTTGATCACTGTCCGGTAAATATCCTGCGATTCTCTTCGGTCTATGGCACGCGGCTGCGATTGTACGATGGGGAATCCACGATCATTGCCCAGATGGCCGGATGGATCCGGTCCGGCCAACGGCCACGTTTGTTCGAAGATGGACACCAGATGCGCGACTGGGTCTATGTCGGCGATCTCGTTTCGGCCGTCGTTCGGCTGCTTAACGGCGCACAGGCTCCCCGCGTCATGAACGTTTGTTCCGGAGTCGGAACCAGTCTCGCAGAAGCTTGCGCGGCGATCGCATCGGCCTACGGCGTCCGGTGCGAGCCGGAAGTTGTCGGGGGATTCCGAGCAGGAGACATGCGTCATTGCCTGGGTGATCCCAGCCGTTTCAAAAACCTCATAGGGCGCGATCCCGTTTCCTTTGCGGAAGGGTCTGCTCTCGCCTTCTCCCCTGATTCTCAACAAGGAAGCCAAACATGTGCGGCATTCTCATCACTCACAGCGTAAAAAAGCCGTTCAGTCATAAGTCCCTCGACAGCCTGCGGAAGCGCGGACCGGACCAGATCGGATTCTGGGCAGACAGCTACGTCCAGATCGCCCATTCCCGACTTGCCATCATCGGGCTCGACGAACGGGGTGCTGAGCCGCTGGAAAACGACAGGCATGTCCTCGCGTTCAACGGCGAGATCTACAATTTCAACGAAATCCGCATGAGGCTGCAGGCGAAGGGCGTGCGAATTCAAGGTGGTAACGACGCCGAAGTCCTCCTGCATGCCTGGTCCGAGTGGGGGCCGGCAGTGCTCGGAGAACTGACCGGGTTCTGGTCTTTCGTCATCTATGACAAAGTGGAGCGTCGACTGACGCTGGTGCGCGATCAGTTTGGAGTCAAGCCCCTCTACTACTCCTATGACGAGAACGGGTTGTGCATCTCTTCGATGATTCGCACCATCCGCGAAGTTGTCGGTGAGTCCTTCGATCTGGATTACACGACGATCTCCGAATACGTCCGGTACCAACTCACGTTCGGCGACAAGACGTTTTTCAAGCAGGTCAAGAAGGTCATGCCCGGGCACATGGTGGATATCGATCTCCGAACCGGAAATGTCAAGAACACCTTCTATGAGGATATCTTGACGCCCAGTCACGACGCCGATAACACCGCCACGCCGCGTTGGATCGAAGAGACGCGCCAACTGCTCGCCGAATGCGTGTCCGAATCCACGGTCGGCGACACGCCGTTCAGCACCCTGTGCAGCGGCGGCATCGATTCCAGCCTGGTCACGCGTCTGGCCGGTCCCGAGATCGCGTACCATTGCAACTACTCCGATCCGGATTGCAACGAGACTTTTTATGCCCGGAAGGTCGTCGAAGACACCGACTCCCGCCTGTTCGTGGTGAACGCTCAGGAATCTTTCGACCTCGTGTCACGACTCGAGAACATCCAGGAAGACTTCGACGAACTGACCGTCGGTTCAGTGATCCTGCCGCTCGACGACCTGCTGGGCCAGGTCAGCCGGCGTTATAAGGTGGTTCTGACCGGGACCGGTGGAGACGAACTGTTTGGCGGGTACGTTCGTTACCAATTGGCGATGGGTGAGTGTCATCAGGAGTCATATCGCGGCCTGCATGAAAAGGTACGGCGGCTTCCACGGCTGGCGGACCGGTTCGAGTTCACACACCGTAAAGGCAACCCGGCGTTCTACAGGTTTTACGACCCCACGGTCGAAGACACGTTTAAACAGGCGCTCGCCGAACCCGCGGCCGACGCCGATGCTTTCGAGGTCATGCTGCAGTTCGACCGCCGTTATTTTCTTCCCGCCCTGCTCAACATCGACGACAAGATGTGTGCCCGGCACTCGATGGAAAGCCGGCCAAGCTTCCTGCATCAGAAACTGGTCCGTCACCTCAATCAACTGGATCCGCGAGCCCTTCGTCGTGGTGGCGAACTCAAGCCGCTTCTGTGCGACCTGGCTACCGGCGTCCTGCCTCATGACGTGGTTCACCGCCAGGATAAAATGGGATTTACAACACCCATCGGGACGTTCGTCAACGAGTCGTCGGATCTGATTCGCGAGCAGATCACCGGATCGCGTTTCAAAGACCTGTACAATGTGCGTGGCCTGAACATGCGGGCGGAAAACAAGTTCTCTCGAGAGGTGTTCGGGCTCCTGATGCTCGACCTTTGGTTAAACCGGTATGCGACGGCGCCCGCACAGGAAGTCGTCGAAGACCCGATCATGGTCTCTGGCGCGCCGGGCGCCGTGGTTGTTGGGCAGGTCCATGGAGGAGACTCTCCGAGGATATCGTAAGCGGCCCACGCATCCGCAGAAGCGTTTCACGTTTCGACCCCAAGTTGGCATCATTTCGGCTGCGATCTCCGACGAGAGAGGCTCATAACCAGTTGCAGGGTCGGCCAGAGTCGTCCACTGCGTCGTCCCAGTTCGCCAGAGTGAGCCCGTCGCGCGACGCTTTCATGGTCGAAAGTTACTTCTCCATGCCGGAAATAATGTCCTGAACGAAACCCATGTATTTGGCGCCCAAACCCTGGGGCCGAAACTCGGCCTGGAAGCGGGTCTTGAGGAGCTGACCGTAGTGGGTCCTGAGATCCGGGTCGTCGATCAATCTGTCGGCGATTCGAACGTATTCATCTTCGTCGGCGGCGAGCAGGTCGGGTATCTGGGCCAGTTCCGCTCCGACGTTGTGATGTGTGGCGTGGGGATACTGCCGGATGACCGTCGGGATCGATGCGGCCATCGCTTCAAGGACCGACTGGCCCGCCGACACCGGGAAGGAGTTGAGGTAGACGTCGACCATTCCCAGCAATCCGGCAACGTCGGGCACAAAGTCTACAAACCGGACCCGTTCGATCAATTCTTCGGTTTCGAAGAACTTTCGAATCGGAGCCTGGTCTCCTGCGCCGGCGATGACATGGTACAGGTTCGGATGACGGCGAAGAATCCGCGCAATAGTTTCCAGGTGTATGGCTTCGGAAACCTTGAAGAGATTCCCGAAAGTGGCTGAAACAGTCTCGGCCTCTGCCAGTCCCAGTTCGGAACGCAACATTGGAGTCGCGATTGCCAGCCGGTCTTCGATATCCGATATCAACGGGATCCATCGCTTCGGTCGGTGCGGCAGGAGGGTTCGTTCCAGGCCGTTCTGGAACAGGTGGGCAAAACCTTCGAACAGGTCGGCACCGACTTCCTCGGCGTGGTTGACGTTGATTTGAATCGATGCGGGATGGAGCGCGGCGACCCTAACCGTAATCTGTTCCGACGCCCCGCAGTGATAGAGAACGATGTCGATGTCGCTTGCACGAATGGCCTCCGCGATGCGAGCCGCACGCCGAAAGAAGTCGCCCTCGATTCCCGCTAAAGTGACGCTGGCTTCAATCGCTGGTGGGTTGGATTGAACGACCCCCGGTGGGTTCAGGAACCAAGCCGAGGTCCACTCGGTCGTGAAAACGTGAGATTCAACGCCGGACTGCCGTAGGGACTTCGCTAACAGTTGGATGTATAGACTCGGCGCATGGCCGGGAAGAAAGCAGCCAATCACATGTGCAACCCGGTCGGTGTGGATGTCGCCACGCGCCTTGTGCACTCCGGGACGAGCCAGGGACCCGTGCCAGTCTGAGATCTCTTGAACTTTCTCCAGATCGATGCCGGTTAGAATCGCGCGCTGGAAATAATCGGCTGCCAAACCGGGATTCCTTGCCGACAGGCTTCGGCCGATCATGAACGAGGCGTCCCTCAATGCGGGGCTGTTTGTCTGGTGGAGTGCCACCGTGTAAGCGTGGTTCAGGACATCCGAGCTGAACCGGTTCTCCTCGACCAGAGTTCCAAGCAAACCGGCGGCTTTCTCGAAATTACCGGCCCGTAGCGCATCGAGTGCTTCTTCTTGTGACATCCATTTTCCTCACATGTCCAAGCAGTTCTCGCTTGATTCATCCCTTTTGATCCACAAGTCGAGCGAAACGATAACCACGGCCGCGTGTTGCTGGTCAACAGGACGAGACTAGAAGCCTGCCGGCAGAAGTTCTTGAGAAGCCGCCGACACGAAGGAATCGACATAATAGTCGCCCGGTCTTTTCCTCCCACTTTTTGTTACGATCTTTCCAGGGAGCCAGAAATTTGTCAGCGGAACCTTACGTTTCATTCGTCCTCTATTGCAGGAACGACAACTATGGCGGCGACCTTATCCGGAAGCTGGAGTTGTCGCTCAACTTTTTGGGTCTTCCGCAGAATTTGTGGGTAAAACCGTCTTCCATCGCCGCTTGAGGAGACCACGGTGCTCGCCAAGCCTCAAGGCTTCCCTCGCAAGCTCGGCGGCTGCGCCGGCCTTGACCCTCGGCTGCGCTCCGCGGTGTCGGCTGGTGTGGGCGATGGGGAACGGGGCCTCCGGCGGGGGCTCCGGGCACCGGGTGTAGGCGTCCGACCGAAGTGGGTACTGGAATATTCGCCGTCGAACAAAAGAATAAGGTACTTTGTTTCAATTACTTATGTGCGCACAGGCCTTTGGACTGCCCACAAATTCTGCGGAGGAGGCAACTTTTTTATCGATCAGCTCACCGATCATCAACTGGACGCTGAAATTATTATAGTGGAGTGGAACCCTCCGGAGGGTGAGCCGCTGCTGCAGAGAGTGTTGCGATTGCGAACGAGTGAACGCGTTGCTGTTCGCTTCATCATCGTGCCCGGACGCTTTCACCCGCGTCTTCGTCATTGGAACAAGTTGACGGGGTCTCCGCTCTCCGCTGTCAACGTTGGCATTCGCCGGGCTCGTGGCCAGTTCGTTCTGATCCGGGCCAGTGATGTTTTCTATTCCGAAAAATTGGTGGAGTTCCTTGCACGGCGAGAGTTAAGAACGGATTGCGTGTACCGATTGAATCGGGCCGATGTTCCCGCCGAGCTCCTGGATGCACCCGTTGACGATCGCCAGGCGTTCCTGGACCGTTGTGCCGGGTCGGACTTCCAGGAACACTTTGAGCTCGAACGTCCGTACTATGCTGGAGGTGTGTCTCTTCACACGAATGGTTGCGGGGACTTCATGCTGGCATCCCGGAAGTCGTGGGAGCGGGTGCGCGGGTTGCCAGAATCCGGATCCGCGGTGCCTTTGGACGGCGATGGGCTGGCCCTTTACGCACTCTTCGCCAGCGGTCTGGACCAGGAGACCCTTTCTCCGACTCACCGAATTTTTAAGGTCCGGCATGGCATGCTCACTCATCAGAAGATCCAGGAGGAGCCCGTCACACAACTCGTGGGCGATTTCGAAAAGACACTCACCGCCGACTTAGACTACGAGTTCGAGCGAGCGGGCTTGAGTATCCGAAACACCGGAGACGCGGTGCGTTTTGTTGTGCGGGTGATTTTCGATGAACCACGTCGGTCAATAAAGGGCGTGGGAACCGTGGAGCATGCATCGACGGCAGAGTATCTGTTTCGCACGTGGTTGATGTCGGAACGTCATTGGTGCCCTCTTCTCACCAAGCTCGGACGCCTGCCCCGAGTTCTGGACGAAGGAGTTGCCGCCGAGATTAAGCGAATCCCTCGCTTGCGAACGCGCCTGGTTCTGATGGCCTGGAGCGTGTGGGGGGACTACCACAGGCTCGACAGGCGGTTGTTTTCGTATCGCCGCCTCATGGGGCGGCTGATCTATCTGGCGTCTGTTGGTCTGGCGCCTCGTCCCTACATCATGAACGGGCGTTTGTGGGGGCTGGGAGAAGTGCATGATCTGCTCGACCGTGGGCCGTCGCTCTTCCTTGATTGATCGGTGTGCCCGAGACAAAGTGCGCCAGCGGCGATGTCGGGAGATCCAGTCACGATGGAGACTCGCGCAACCATAGTCATTGCGGCACGAAATGCTGCCGCCACGATTCGGCGAGCCGTGGAATCGGCGGTTGCCGAGGATGGCTGTTCGATCGTGCTCGTAGACGATTTTTCGACCGATGACACCGTGGCCGTTGCGGAAGACATCGGCGGGGAACGCCTCCGGGTTGTACGGCCCGCGCGACATCAGAGTCTCGGCCTGACCCGACAGACCGGTCTGGATGCTGTCAAGACCCGCTTCGGAGTCTGGCTGGATGCCGATGACGAACTGCTGCCCGGGCGCGTGGAGCGTTTAGTGTCAGCCATGGAGAGCGACACGGCCGAACTGGCAACCGATACGATCGAGCTTGTCGACGGCGCCTCATCCCGGTTCTTGAAACTGCTGACGATTCCCATGTTTCTCCGTGAACACCACCCCCTGGCCCGCCTGTTCGAACGCAACTATTTGCAGGGCCCGGGATGTCTGGGGTTCCGAACTGAGTTTGCACAAGGCATCGGGTATGATCCCGCGTTTCATGGTGGGGAGGACATGGACTTTCTACTTCGTTCGGTCGCCGAAGGAGCCAGGGTCTGTCTTCTCGACGAACCCGGCTACCGCATCCACGCGTATTCAACCAGTGTGTCGCGTCAACGGGAACGGCAACTGGACATGTATCGGCTCTGTCTGCTCAAGCACGGCTACGACGCGGTGCGGGAGTTGTTTGTCGATGCGGGTTACAGCGAACGGGTGTCGATGTGGGGGCTGCTCTCGATGGCGCTCTTTCGAAGAGACTTCGACGCGGCGCTGGAGCTTCTCAAAACCGCGGAATCCCTGGTTGTCGACCGCCATGAGGTTCTCGAGCCGTCGGGGCCGTGCCCGATGACGGAAGGCTGGCGCGTCGCGTTTTTCCGGGGAACCACGATGTTGCTGTTCGAACCCTCCGGCGATGCCGAACTCTGGCTCGAACGTGCCGAGGCGCTTCAACCGACGCCGGAAGGCGCGAATAACCTGGGTGTCGCGAAGGCAAAAAATGGGAAACAGTCAGAAGCTCAGGAATTGTTTCGGGTGAGTCTCAGCCGATTTCCGGAGTATTCGGATGCTCGGGCCAATCGAGAGGCCACCGCTCCGTCGCGTATTACCACACACCCTCTTCGCAAAGAGCCCAGCCGCGGCGATTATTGATTCGACTCGGAATCTTGCCCTGCCAGATCGAGCCACAAACGGATCAAATATCGTTCCAGCAGACTCCTGCACGGACTCAACGCAGATTCACCCTGAGCGGCTTAGCAAAGTCAGTCTTCGGTAAATTCTTCGAACCTTCCCTCTCACGGACCCGCCACGCCTGTGCTGTCAGTCGGAGTCTTCCATTGGCGGCACGCTGGAAACTAACGGTCATGAAGTGCTCCCGGGTCCGGGCTCTGGGATAGGCTGAAAAGAGTCTGCCTTTCCTGGTGCCCACATCGAATTGGTTCGCGTAGTCGACCCGATTGGATTTCCAACCGTCGATGTGTACTCCCTTGTGAGGAAATCTCTTGGGCGTGTGTTTCGGTGTGCCCGTGGCGATACCATTAAGGTATGTCAGGTTCGACAATGGAGAGGATATGATCTCGATTAGTCGACCGCCCTTCGGCCCTATCTCGCATTTGGCGATACGTCCGAAATGCACGTCGCCGGACATCAACACGATATCGTGCCCGCTCGATCCGAGGGCCTTTATCAATTGGGTATATTGAGATTCGAAACTAAGGAGATTTCGCTCGGTCTTGTTTTCCTCGACTATCAAGGGTTGCGGAATAACGAGAACACCCGTCGAAGTCAAGGTATTCGCCCAGTCGATGAGCTCTTCGAACTTGCGCTTTGGTAGAAAACCACTCTTTGTCCGAAACGACCGTAGATCCGCCAGACAAATTGACAGGTCGCTGCCGATGGACATCGTCTCGACGACAGGCGACCTTTGAATATTCGGGTCTTCCGCAGAATTTGTGGGTAAAACCGTCTTCCATCGCCGCTTGAGGAGACCACGGTGCTCGCCAAGCCTCAAGGCTTCCCTCGCAAGCTCGGCGGCTGCGCCGGCCTTGACCCTCGGCTGCGCTCCGCGGTGTCGGCTGGTGTGGGCGATGGGGAACGGGGCCTCCGGCGGGGGCTCCGGGCACCGGGTGTAGGCGTCCGACCGAAGTGGGTACTGGAATATTCGCCGTCGAACAAAAGAATAAGGTACTTTGTTTCAATTACTTATGTGCGCACAGGCCTTTGGACTGCCCACAAATTCTGCGGAGGAGGCGAATATTCTTGACCGCGTCTTTTGCAGCGTTGGACCAGGCCGACCGCACCGAAGACAATTTCAGCGCGAGCAACTGCGGTATCAGGGAATCGTGGAAGGGGTAGTCGTTCCAATACTCGTGATCGTCTGGAAGCATCCACGTGCCGCCGCGATTGAGTATGCCGCCGAGTGATCGCCAGTGCTGGGCGTAGTCGTCGGCTACGCGCTGTCGAATTTCATCGGGGTCTCGTGACAGCGAATCGAACCCTATGTCCAGGTAAACCTGGTCTCCGGTCAGGAAGGTGATGTCGGGTCGCACGCTTGGAGCCCCTCGTTCGTAGAGCGCCTGGTAGGCACCCGCTGCCTGGCCGCCGTCCCTGTGATCGTAGTAACAGCTGCCGAGCCCGATAGTAAATGGCTTCTCGGAGGTTCCGGGTATACGCTCGGGCAACGTTTCGAAATATCCGGAACGAAGATGTTGCCAGCCAGAGGGGATTTCCCCCGTCTCAGCCGCTCCCTCTACAAAGCGATCGAACACCACTTTGTAGGCCGTTCCAGATTTCAGGTTCCTGAAACTTACAAGCGACCAGAATCGCTGATTGGTATTTCTGAACGGTCGTTTCCACTCGTTCTTCTGGATTATTCTGGTACGTACCTCTCGATTCTGAAGTTCCAGTCGGACGCGAGCCCGCCTGGGCTTGGTCATGGTGGGATACAAAGTGCCGACCCACACCTCCGCGGTAGTTGCACTGACCCGGTGAATCGCCAGAACCCATTTGCTGGTATCTGTCTGATGCTTGATCATGAGTTGCTCCGGATTGAGTGAATGTGGGTCAGAAGGTGCAATGAGGTTTATTCAATCAGGTACCGTTCAAGGCTCGTCCCGAAGTGGTCCAAACGCCGGCGGCGGAACCCGGTGTTGGGTCGCCGCCTCATAGGCCGAGGCGGCCTTCAAGACCGTTGCCTCGTCGCCGGGGCCAGCCCAGAAGTTAATGCTGATTGGCATTGGATGAGGGAGCGACGACCCGACGGTGCCGGTGACCAGGGAGTAGCTTTTCTTGTCTTCACTCAACACATAGCGAGGTTCGTAGACGATCTGGTTATAGCCGGCGGGAACGATAATTTCGGGAACTCCCAACAGGTCGGTGATCGAGGGGCCAGCGGCCCTTCGGTTGTCGATGGTAGGTTCACGATCGATCCCGATCTTCCATTGGGGGACACCGACGTTCGGATGCACGAACACGTCGATATCGTTTTCATGCATCACCTTGAGAACCGCGAGCCTGAACACGGACTGCATCTTTACGCGGTCGATCCCTCGTGTCGACCGAATGTCCTGCACATTCAACGTCGCCGCATTTTGAGCTCCGACTGCTTGTGATTCAGATCGCCATTTCGAGTTGGCGACATAACTCGCCCAATCCGTCACTTTCGTATCGCCTCGCTCACGCAGATACTTGTCCAGACTAAATGCCGTGCGCTGAGTATTGTCGAAGCCGGAGAGGATACGGCGCATATTCAACTTGTCCGATAATGGCGCCTGGCCGAGCGCCAGTTGGACCATGTAATCCCTTGTCCTTACGTCATAGCCGGGCACGGCGAATTCCAGATCGCCATCTCGCGTTTGAAAGAAATATTCAGGTGCATGGAACGCGATGACCTCCCGGAAAGCATCCTGGAAGGTATATTCCATATTCGGCACGTTCGGATCGTCGGGATAAAGTGGATCGACCGATTCAACGATCTCCGCGCCCAGCTTATCGCGTAGAACTCTCTTGATTTCATTGTCGATTTGATCGCTGATCGCGACGTCGTTCGGCGTGTGCTTGACCATGTATTCCCGGACAATGCCGATACGCATTCCTCGAAGAGGCTGCGCCTGACCCTCCAGGTCCGTTTCATCCACAACAGAGAGAGCGTATGGTTCATTCGATAGCAAGGTTTTCGGAATCGCCGTGAACATGTCCCTGGAATCGAAGTAGCCTCGCTCCGGATGTCTTATGGCGTCGAGGACATGCGCAGTGTCCGCGAGCATGCGACAAAGGATGCCCGGGCGGTGATTGATGAACTGGGCAGTCGCCGTGCCGCTCTCTGAAGTCAACCCTTTGGTGGTCACGAAGCTCGCCACCGCATTTTGATTCGCCGGCTCGCGACAGGACCCGCCGGTCGTTTCGCAAACGGCACAAGTCACCAGGTTGGCGGCGACCGACGCACCCGCGCCACCGCTGGAAGGTCCGGCAGAGCGCTCGGTATCATAGGGGTTGCACGCATGGCCGCCCCAGGTACTTCTGATGCTGCCACCTCCACCGATAAAAGACGTTGCTGGTTCAGCGGGACCATTCGCTCTATAGCCAACTTCGGCGGCGATGGACACGGCGTAGATGATCGCCCCTTTGTCACGAAGGTCCGCCACGATTGTCGAGTCCCTCGGGGCGGCATCCATGGCGAAGGCGACGTCGTTCCCGCCCGTCGAGCGGATATCCTTGACGTCATACCAATCTTTGACCGAAAAAGTGGTGCAGTAGAGGGGCAGTTGTCCGAGGTCCGGATTCCTGCCGTATTGCGCATCCAACGCGGCCGCTCGCTCCAGGGCGTCCGGTTGCTGCCGAAACTCTTCGCAGACGGCCGGGCACGATGCGGCAAGAGCGCCCGAGGAGGGATGCAAGTCACACCCGGCATTGCATGTGACGGATCGCTCGCCACGTATGTTGATCGTTTCGAGTGCGTTAAGCTGGCCCGCATTCGGTATACCCGAAATCATGCCGAACTGTTGCTCTATGCTGGGGTCCGACGCGGTCGGCTCCATTCTGCCAAGGTCGAGAGGCAATCCTTCATACTGATCAAAGTCCGGAAGGAAGCTCGATACAGAGCGGGTTTCAGTCGGAAACGCTAATGGCGAAGCCGCTCGAACATAGCCGGTAGCCGGACGAGTGGGTGCTCCGTCTTCGGTAACCAGTTCCGTGCAGACGCCGTTATAGGCCTTTGCGCGATTGATATACGCTTGCACGACTCCCTGGCAGGTGATCTGGCCGGCCTGGATAGCGTCGTGTATGTCTTGGATCGTCGCTTCGTGGAGGCGGAATTCCTGGGATTGTCCGTGCGCCACCCCACCGGCGAGCAACTGAATTCCTGCGATGACGATCGTGGCCAGAACCAACCTCAGCCCACTTCTACCCCTCATGAGAATCTTCATCTTGGTTTTCCTCCTTTTCCATTAACTGGTCGGCGATTTCGTGCGGTCCGGGCTTTGTCCCTGCCGCAAGTGGCATAGGCTGCGCTGCCTCGCAGGCGGTCCATCGCCATGGTTGGGAAACTTGCGTAGATAGTATGTGAGTAGGGGGTTGGGGTCAATGAACTCAAAGGCGTTGTTGGTTTCGCGCGGTTTTGTGTGGCAATGTGGCACTGTCAAGTTGATCGTCAAAGCCCGAAAGAAGGTCTGGTCCTTATCGGCCGGTCAACCTACCGTAACCGCAGTCCAAGTTGCAAAAGAACGTTCTCGTTGTCTGGTCGGTTGGTGTGAGACTTCCGCTCGATTGTTCGCGTACTGACGGGTGTCATGGTTGACCGAAGGCATGATCGTCCGGAGCGCAGCGCCGTAACTCTTCAATTTGTCGGTGACAATGCGAAATGGAACCTTGCCCTGTCCCTTCAAGAGCTTGATAAAGAAGCGTTCCGCCGCGCGACGGTTACGCCGAGACTGGACGAGGATGTCGATCACGTCGCCGTCTTGATCCACTGCGCGCCAGAGATATTGCCGTTTGCCGTTGATCGAAACAAAGACTTCGTCCAGGAACCACGTATCACCGAGACGGCCTTGTCGTCGCTTCAGTTTCCGTGCGTACTACGGACCGAATTTCGAACACCATTGTCTTTGCTTTCGTAAGAAACAATGATCCCGCGTTTCGCGAGCAGATCTTCCACATCGCGAAAGCTCAGGCAGAACCGATAGTAATGCCAGACGGCGTGGCTAATGATTTCAGGCGGGAATCGGTGTCCATGATAGGGGGATCGAGGGCATTTCATCGGTTCAGTCTGGCATCGGCAGGCCAACTTGACAATTCCAGCCCATGGTGGTTGGGGGGCGCCCCCTCGTCCTGGCCCACCGCAACGTCCTGAAGCCCGAGATCACCGACAAGCTGCTCGAAGACGAGTACACTCTCACCAAGCTTGACATTCCCCTCGCTTACAGGCATAGAACATCTATGCCTAGGGAAACTGGACTACCGCCTGGAACACTGGTGATGCTTGTCCTGAAGGTGCTGGCCACGGGGCCGCTTCATGGATATGCCATCGCACAACGCATTCACACTCTGACCAGCGAAGAGTTGCGCGTGGAAGAAGGGTCGCTGTATCCGGCCCTTCAAAAACTGCTGCTGAAAGGCTGGGTCAAAGCCACCTGGACCGTGTCGGATTCGGGCCGGCGGGTGCGTTCCTACCGTGTCACGGCTGCGGGAAAGCGCCAGCTTGACCTCGAACTCTCCGAGTACCGCCGCATGAACCGTGCCATCGAAGCGCTTCTGGAAAGCGCATGAGGGAAACGTAATGAGACCGCTTGGAGAGTTGTTGCGTCGTTTCTCCTACCTGTTCAACCGGCGGGGCAGGGAAGCCGACCTTCGCGAAGAGATGGAATCGCATTGCGCGGAGATGGGCGATGCGGCCCGTTTCGGCAATACGCTGCGGCTTCGTGAAGAGTCCGCCGACGTGTGGGGATGGAACTGGGTGGACGACACTTTCGGCGACATCCGTTACGCGGTTCGGGCGATCGTTGGAATGCCTGTCCTCACGATTGTCGTGGTCTTGTCTTTGGGCGTGGGAATCGGAATCAACACGACGGTTTTCTCATGGATCCAGGCCTTTGTCCTTCAACCGATTCCTGGTGTCGCTGATCCATCGGACTTTTACTTGATCGAGCCGCGGTCCGACGCGGGAACCTATCCGGGCGTCTCGTGGCCCGAGTACCGGGACCTCGCCGAGGGCGTCAGCTCGTTCAACGACCTGGCGGCTTTCAGGATGGTCCCGATCAACTTCGGTGACGACGGACGAACCGA
This sequence comes from Terriglobia bacterium, assembly GCA_965262425.1. Taxonomy (GTDB): domain Bacteria; phylum Acidobacteriota; class Terriglobia; order 20CM-2-55-15; family 20CM-2-55-15; genus CAZOZZ01. Next base: position 265,675 of record OZ253536.1, read on the forward strand.
GCGCGTGTACGGGCAGCTGATCTCCACCAACTACTTCTCCACGCTCGGCCTCGAACCACTACTTGGACGTTTCGACTGGAGCGGCGACGGCTCGAACAACATGGAGGTCGTCGTCTCGCACGGCTTCTGGCAGAGACGGCTGGGTGGAACCGGCGATGCGATCGGCAGAACTGTGCGAGCCAATGGCCAGGAACTGACCGTGGTCGCCGTCACGCCTCCCGGGTTCCAGGGGACCGTCCTCGGCCTGGAGTTCGACATGTGGGTTCCGGCGGGGCTGGCGCCCGTCCTGTATGACGGATCGCGCGAGCTGGAAGAACGGAACCAGCGTGGCTACTCGGTGACGGGCCGGCTGCGGCCGGGCACGTCCCACGCCCAGGCCCAGGCCGACGTGGACGCTGCGGCGGCGCGCATCGAGCGGGACTTTCCCGAAATCAGCGCTGGATTCCGGAGCGAGGTGCTTCCCTTCTGGCGCGCGCCCAGGGGAGCCCAGCAGTTCGTGTTGCCCGGGCTCGCGGTTCTTCAGGCCGTCATGCTGCTCCTGTTGCTGGCGGTCTGCGGCAACACGGCGAATCTCGTCCTGGCGCGAGCCACCGTCCGGCAGCGCGAAGTGGCCGTCAGGCTTGCGCTCGGCGCCACCCGCTCCCGCGTCGTCCGGCTGTTGATGACCGAAAACCTCACCCTCGGGCTTGCCGGTGCCGCGATGGGCGTATTGCTCGCGATCTGGGGAACGACCGCGCTTCGTGCCGTCCGGTTCTCCACCCTGTTCCCGATCCGGTTTGAGACCGGTGTCGATGCGATCGGCCTTACGTTTGCGGCAGCACTTGGTGCCGGGTGTGCGGTCGCCTTCGGAACGGCTCCGGCCCTGCAGTTGCTGCGAGGGTCCCATCTGAGCCTTCGATCGCACAGCAGTGAGATCGAGCCGAAAAGGATGCGGAAGACCCTGATGAGTATCGAAGCGGGGTTGGCTCTCATGGTGCTGCTGGCGGCCGGTCTCTTCCTTCAGGGTTTTCGCGAAACCCTCGACACGGATCCAGGTTTCCACGTTGAGGGCCTTCTTCTCTCCGCATACGATCTGTCCGGCGGCACGGCAGGGCACCTGGTGTCGGGACCCGACCTCGACACCACGTTCGCCAGAACGTCTACGGCAAGACTCCTGGAGAGTGTGAGGGCGATACCGGAAGTGGAGTCTGCCGCAATCGCGGCCTTCGTGCCAATCGACATCCACGGCCTGCCACTAGCATCGTTCAGTCTCGAGGGCCACCCCCAGACGGATCTCGCTCCGGACCGGGCCCTGCTGAACGTGGTGACGCGTTCCTACTTCGAGACCATGGGAATCGAGTTGATCCGGGGAACCGATTTCACCACTCTCAATGACTTCACGACCCCACCTCAGGTGATCGTCAACGAAGAATTCGTCCGCCGATTCCTGGAGGACTCCGAGCCTCTCGGACGACGGCTCGATGCGCGCGGGCAAACCTTTACGATCACCGGAGTCGTCAGGGACTCGGTGTACGAATCGTTCGGTGAGGCGCCGATCCCGTTCACCTACTACTCATACAGAGACCGCATGGGCCCGGAGGGCCAGATCCATCTTCGAACCCGGGCAGGCAGTGAGGCTCTGCTAGCGCCGGAGGTCGGTCGGGTGGTTCGCGAACTGGATCCCGCGCTTCCGGTCTATGACGTCCGAACGATGACCGAGCATGTTGAAACCAACCTCTTCCTTCGGCGGATTCCCGCGCAAATGTTCGCGGTGATCGCGCCGCTGCTGCTCCTGCTTGCAGCCATCGGGATCTACGCGGTCGTGGCCTACAACGTCACGCGCCGTACGACCGAAATCGGCATCCGTCTCGCAATGGGCGCTCGCACCCAGACGCTCGTCAAGCAAATCGTGGGCGAAAGCATGGGCGGCATCGCGTTCGGCATGGCCATCGGATGGTTCGTCGCGTGGGTCGTCTTCGTCCACCTCGTCCCTGGAGCCCCCCTCGACCCGGCGGTCTTCCTGGGCATACCGTTGCTGCTGGCGGTCGTGGCGGTCACGTCATGCTGGATTCCGGCGCGGCGTGCGACGCGACTGGATCCGGTGACGGCGTTGAGAGAGGACTGAGCGGTCAGGTTACGAGGTGTTACAGACCCCATCACGAATTACGCCTCAGTGATTGATTGTTTGGTTGCTGCCAACTCCCACCTTTCGTAGCATGCCCCCTACAAAGCCCCCCTACAAATGCAGAAAGGCCCCATTCCACAGGCGGAAAACAGGGCCTAATTTGTTGATTCTATAAATCGGGGCGAGAGGATTCGAACCTCCGACTTCCTGCTCCCAAAGCAAGCCCTCCCCCCTTTTCAACAACTTACACTGAGCGCGACCAAACGTCACAGAGCAATACTGTCAGTAGGTTAGCCAAAGATGCGTGTCGGTCAGTGACACTCCATCAATGCAGGTGGTCCCCCCAAAAGTCCCCCCACCCCCACGCTGTTTGGTCTTTGCAGCCGAGCCGGGGGCTGCTTCAAGCAAGCGCTCGCTGAGCCCCACCAACTCTACGTGCTGAATCTGATCGAACTCGCAAGCCACAAACCCCAAACCCGTTTTATTGTCCGCCTGCCAGATTTGCTTTTGTTATTCACGCTTGGTCGCCTATAGGGTTCTCAAAAAAATTGGCGTCAAAAAGGGCATTTATAATGTTTGAAATACGCTTGCGCGCGTGATCGCCTGCGTGCGCTTGCCCGCATGACGCGGATGACGACGCTGACGATGGTTTACAAACCCTACACACCTACTTCTCTTTTTGCCTCCTCAGTAAAATCTGTGGGCGACATCGGGTTCCGGTAACGCTCCAAGCGTGTGGTAGAGAGCGACTTGGGCAGCTCTAAAGGTCCGAAAACCATACGCTTTTCTGGTGGTCACTTTCGCTTTGTTGTTGAAACCTTCGACGATGCCCCCGGAAATCCGCTTTTTGGCACGGAACCAGTTGAGCAGGAGTTCCCGGTGGGAGCGGAGCATGCGCGCCACCTTTTTCATGGGCTCGATCCGGGATCGCATCGTCCGCCGGCACCAGGCATCCATGAATTGACCGGCCCAGTAGGGCGACGTGTACTCCCAGAAGAACTGGAAGTCCTCCTTGAGCAGAAAGCTCCGAACGGTCCGCAGGTTGTACTGGAGCAGGTCGGCCAGCTTGATGTCTTGCTTGTCGGTTCGGTTCTGGGGGCGCTTGAGCAAACACCACCGGGAGTGTTTCAGGATCGGCTCCAATCCCGCGGCTTTCATATCCCGGGATTCCTGGGCTCGAACCTCATCGATGGCCTTATTCATGTGCATGGCGATATGAAACCGATCCAGAACATGCAGGGCCGTCGATGCTTTCTTGGAAATCACCTTCAGATACGGCTTCCACATGTCGCTGCACACGAACTTCAACTCGGCGGCGCGCTCGACTCCGAATTGCTGGAAGAAGCGCAGCAACGTTTTCACCGTGCGATCCCGGCCGACCCAGAGCAGCCGCTTGGAATGCCGGTCGATCTGGTAGACCACCGTCAGGTACTTGTGCCCCCGGCGCCAGAGAATCTCGTCCACGCCAATCGCGGTCACACCCTCCAGGTCCCGGTGCGCCAGCCCCCAGCCGACGATCCATTCCACAGATCGAAACACCTTCTCCCAGGAAGTCCGGAAGATGTCGGCAACCTCCTGCCAGGACATCCGCCGCGCCCAACCGGCCAGAAATTGCATATACGTCCGCGTCAAGGTTTGCTTACCCTCGGCCCAGGGCACCGATTCGACCTTCACGCCACAACGCCTGCAATCCACACGCCGCATCAGATACACGAAGAACACGGGAAAGCCCCACAGCGGCACAAACTCGAACAGGCGGGCCTCCAGCGTGTCGTAACCCGGTCCCGCACGCCCGCAGCCCGAGCAGACCGGCCGGCTGTTGCGTCGTGGAAATATCTCCACCAACAGTGCCGTCTCGCCCCCGATTCGTTCCCATCGCACTGCTCCGTAGACAAAGGACTTGAACTTCTGCACTCGATTCAGAATAGTCTTCACTTGCACCCTGGTCTCGTCTCTCCTGCTTTGGATTTGTTTGGTGCAATACCAAATACAGGATTCGAGCCAGGGTGTGCTACATCCCTTTCGTTCTCATCGTCGGTTTCTCCTCATCCCGGCCTGTGTGGAAGTGTGAATCGGCCCCACGTCTTTTCCGGCCGATTCAAGTCGCTGTGGAAATCCGCGCGTCTCTTACCGGATTCCCTCAGCGTCGCCACTTTCCACAGGCCACTCATTTGCCCGTTTCTACCCACAGATTTTGCCGAGGACCCCTCTTGGGTCTTCCGCAGAATTTGTGGGTAAAACCGTCTTCCATCGCCGCTTGAGGAGACCACGGTGCTCGCCAAGCCTCAAGGCTTCCCTCGCAAGCTCGGCGGCTGCGCCGGCCTTGACCCTCGGCTGCGCTCCGCGGTGTCGGCTGGTGTGGGCGATGGGGAACGGGGCCTCCGGCGGGGGCTCCGGGCACCGGGTGTAGGCGTCCGACCGAAGTGGGTACTGGAATATTCGCCGTCGAACAAAAGAATAAGGTACTTTGTTTCAATTACTTATGTGCGCACAGGCCTTTGGACTGCCCACAAATTCTGCGGAGGAGGCCAACTTTCAAGTGACCCCGAAGCTGAGCGTGTATGAAGGCATTACCGCAGTTCAGTTGCTTCTGCCTCGCTGTTACTTTGATGAGAAGGCGACCGATAGAGGGCTAGAAGCCCTGAGGCACTACCGCAGGACGTACCAGCAAAAATATGACCAATTCACCGAAACACCTATTCATGACTGGGCATCCCATGCGGCCGACGCCTTCAGGGGATTAGCGGTGAGGCACGAGACACCGGGGCCAGAAGAAGAGATAGCCCCACTACCAATGCCGCCACCAGGCCACTGGATGGACATATGAGGAAGAAAGAGCTGATGCCGTGTTTGAGGTGGAAGCCAAGAAACGGCAGGCACACGGCGAAACAGCTCCCCAGTCGAGCGCTTGTGGCGGAAACGCCCAGAGTGGTCAAAAGGGAGGCACTAATACTAAGTAAGTATCACGGAATTTCGGCAAACGCCGATGGTACAGCAACTTGTGGGTGGGCGGCAGTGCAGGGTGCGTATAGGGTGCTGATTTCGGCGAATTCCGGGGGTAATTCGAGCAGAGTTGAAGGAACTCCATGAGCGAAAGATTCTAAGCAGCAAACGACGCGATGAGATGGCCAAGTTGGCTCGTTCGAACCAATCGGAGCGGTTCGTGGGGTGGCTCAATGATTCGGTGCGCCAATCAGGAGAGAGAAGCAAGGGCAAGAGACGGCCGGCATCGTGACTTGCCTTGGAGGGAAACTTCTCACGTCGGAGCCACAACGTTTCTCACAGCGTCTAAGATACTGGTTATATATCGAACGTAGACCAAATCCGTCCTCATGCTAGAATCTGAGGTCCGATTGCCTATGACAGAAAGTGCTGCCCTGACTCCACAACGTGATCTATCCGAATGGAAGGCCCAAAACCTGAGGATTACTTTGTTTATTGGCAAAGGTTCAGTTCCTCAAGGGCCAGATTTATGGAACCAGATCGTAGGGGAGGACCCCGAGAAAATAGAGCTCCGCCCGAGAGAGGGGGGAGCCACAGCACAGGGTCTTGTCGATGAACGCGCCTTGAGCCTCAAGCTCGAACCGTCCCGGATTGACTGGAACTCTAGTCAAGTTCCATCCGCAGAAGCGGACGGTTTCGCGGAAGAACTCCAAGATTATCAGACTGCGATAAGAGCGTTCTTGTCGAGAATGGATAAGGGCTGGCTATCGGACTTCGGAGGGGTGAAGCGGCTCGCATTCGGGGCAGTGTTGTTCTTGCCAGCAACCGATAAGGACACCGGTTACGCGACACTCAACAAATACCTACCATCCGTAGATCTTTCAACGGACTCGTCTGAGTTCTTCTACCAAATAAATCGAAGGCGGCCGTCAACCGTAGCTCCAGAATTGGAAATCAACCGGTTGAGTAAATGGTCTGTGGCCATTTTTGCAAAAAGCGCCCTTGCCATTAATCTAGAAGAGTCCGACGTTCACATGTCACTGGGTGCCCAATCCTCAGCGTGCAGACTTGAGCTAGACATCAACACCGTACCCAAAGAAGGAACCGATTTACCATCTGACAAGGTCGGTGACCTCTTTCATGAACTGGTGAGCCTCGCCGAAGAGATTGTCGTGAAGGGCGACGTCAGCTAGGTTCGGGAGAACTTCAGAAATGTCTACCGTAGTTCGAGACGAACAACCTGGAACATCGACAGCCCACCCGGATCGCTCCCCGCTTCCGCCGCAGCTTCTGCTAACAGAAGAAGGGGGAGACCAAATTATCGCCGACCAGGGCCTTGGATCAGGACTCGTCGTGGGCAATGCGGGGGTCGCGGTGTACACGAATTCAACCAAAGAAGCGGGCGTGCTGCGATCGTCGTTCCCAGTTGAAGGCCAGCTAGCTCTCTCCACGGATGTCGGACGCTTCAACGAGCTATTGACTCAAACGGCTCGGTCAGCTGCCACGACACAAGACGTCACCGCCGGGCTCACGACAACCATTCGGGTGCAAGATGGCGCCACGATTGCGATAGGTGGTCCGGGAATTGACAACACGTTTGAGATGCACTTCACCGCAGTACCGAGTACAGAACAACAGTGGACGTCCGAATGGGCGCCGCGGCCACCTCAGTTATCGGAAGAGGATTTCTACCGGCTTGCTGAGGAAGCACCAGATCAATTGATCGCACTCGTTAACGCAAACACTCTCCGGCCATCCGATCTCACTTTTGCAGCCGAGGCTTTAGGCGAGGTTCACAGTTCACCAGCGAAGGAGGCTTTGTTACGGCTGCTTCAGAATGATGCCGCCTTGGTTCGTGAAGGCGCTGTCTATGGCCTCGCCGATCATCTTGATGAGGATGCCCGGGCAGCACTGCGAAGAGTTGGCGAGTCCGACTCGAGCCCAGGTGTCCGGGAGTCCGCACTGGAAGTACTCGCCGAGTAAGATGGCTCCTATTCTTCTGCGAGTTTGCCGCCGCAAGACCGCTTTTGAGCGAGACGACACGCCTATCGAGGAAAAACTTCTAGCTGAGTTCAAGAGAGATGGCAAACCCGACCTGCGGCCTTCCGTTTACGAGATCGAGCCGGATGGTGATCTCGTGGTTCAAACTCGTGCCGAACATTCCGCCAGCGCCGGGGCGTACCCCCAACGAGGGACTAACATCGATTTCTCCGGTGCCAGCCAGATTTTGCGAACCGCTGGCGATTCGAGATTCCGGATGACCCAAGAAGCACACCGCGAAGTGGTTTTTGAGAGCCAGGAACAATTGCTTCAGTTCCTCGAAGAGCAGATATCTAGCAACCTGGCCGTTCGGCAGCACGCAACCACAAAGCCACAGCTTATTGGATATGTTAAAGGCCGGATCGCTGAAAAGGACGAGGAATGGTTGTCGTTTTGTCGTGACGGGAAAAAGAGGCACCATTGGGGCTGCCTAGAGGTAGCATCGCCTGCGCCGACGCCAGCCCAGGTTGGCGGACCGATCCACAAACGTCTCTTTACTAAACTACAAGAAGTGTTCCTAGCGGTCCGGCGGCTCTGGCGGTAGTTAGCTCACCTTCATAGTCTCAGAGCCGTCCGTTTCCACCACTTCACTGCGTCTGACTCAAACTTGCAAACTTGCCACGCAAAGGAATTGCAGCACGGCTGGAATAGGTATATCGTGTCTGTAGCTAAGTAAACGGGCCGACCCGGAGCTAAAGACTCCGAGCCGACCCTGACCAAAAACCTGGATTAGCAGGCTGATGGCTTTTCGAATTCTACCACTCATCTCAAGACCCTTTTCCTTCTCACGTTCACGGAATTTCTGCGCCTGCTCGGTTCAAAGACAGGAGGCCCCTGATGGGTGTCAAAGTACGAGAAAAGGTCCCTGGTAGCGGTGTCTACTGGGTTTTCGTCAGCCACAACAGCCGCAGGACTTCAAGGCAAGTCGGTAGCAAGAAAGCCGCTCTCAAGGTCAAGAGTCAGATCGACGCACGGTTGACGCTGGAGGAGGAGTTCTTGCCGGAGAAGAAGCTGGCGCTTCCGACAGTCGAGAAGTACTACCAGACGTTCCGGAAAGCCTACCTTCTTCCCGCAACCCGGCCGTCGACACAGCGGAGTTACGAGTCCAGTTTCAGGGTCCATATCCTGCCGGCGTTCGGGAAGCTGCGACTCGATCGGGTAACGTCCAAGAAGATGGAAGCGTTCATAGCGGATCTGGTCGTCAACAAGAAGTTGGCGAAGCACAGCATTGAGACGATCGTGAAGGAAGTCCGGAAGATGTTCAATCACGCCAAGAAACACAAACTCGTCATCGAGAATCCTGCCGTCGGCTTGTCGGAACTGTATCGCCAGGCGCCAACACGAAACGAAGACGTCAACCCGCTGACGGCCGACGAGGTTCCCGTGTTCCTCAACGCAACGCGTGATCACGCTCCCGGCTTCTACGTACTCTTCTTGCTGGCCATCCATACCGGCTTGAGGATCGGGGAAACCTGCGGGCTGAAGTGGGGCGACATCGATTTCAACGGACAGTTCCTGACAGTCCAGCGCAGCATCGATCGTGTCCATAAGAAGATCCTGCGACCAAAAAACGGCAAGAGTCGACGTGTGGACATTTCAGACGAACTGCTTGACGAGCTGACGCTGCTCAAGCGACACAGGAAGGAAGAGTATCTGGGCAAGGGCCTGAACACGATTCCGGATTGGGTGTTCGTGGACAGCCAAGGTGATTGGCTGGACGCCGACGTCATCAGGGAAGGTCCGTTCCATCGCGTCCTTGAGAAGGCCGGGTTGCGACACATGCGGCTCCATGACCTTCGACACTCATACGCCTCATTACTGCTCACGGCCGGCACCCCGATCGCTTACATCTCCGAACAGATGGGACACGCGAGCATCCAGCTCACGGTGAACCTGTACGGTCACCTTCAGCCTGGTGCGAATCGTCATCACCTGGCCAACCTTCCGGGGCTGCAGCCGGCCGTTTCCGTCGCTAACGGGGCTTGAAGCTATGTGGATTCTCGTATTAGCAGGGATCCTCTTCCCGCGGCACAAAGATGGGGCCGCTGTAGCCGAACAAACGTTGCACCGGCGGAGGAAAGAAGAGAGTGGGTTGCCAATCCCTAACACACGCCGCAAGTCACCGCACCGAGATCGATTCGACTGTCAACGGGTCCGACCATATTGATCCTGGCGCTTCAGCCTCTAGTCGATGTAAAAAATGATCCCGACAGCGTCTGGCAAGATGACGAACGTCTCGACTTTGACAGTAGCATTCTGTCGACCTCGTTCGGCGAGCAAGTCCAACAGGAAGAGTTCGGAGCGACGGAGGATGGCGGGATCGAAGGGAGACTCCATTCGGAGCCCAACAGCCGAATCCTCGAGCCGCTCAAGAATGTACGACTTCGTCATCGAGATGTTACCTTCGAAATCAATTGACCGAATAATTAGTCTTTCCTGAACGTGGAAGATGACGATCTTGCCTTCCTCGCCGTCTTCTTCTTCCACCCGAATACGATCGAACTCGCCCAGACTCTCAAGGGTTCGGATATCGCGCTCAACGAGGCTCGCGTTCAGCGTGGTACCAGGCTTCGTTTCTATTTGGGCAAGGATGGTGCCAGTGGGGATTCTGCGGTTACCAGAAATATCGACCCTTTCGATGAAGAGACTCTGATCGGGAGTTGGAAGGGTCTGGACCTGAACGGGGTCCCGGACGGCACAACCGATCGCCATACTGCCCACCAGCCACAGCAGTGAGCAGCGGAACACGGATTTCGTTTTCATTCCACCTTCTATCCTATGATCTTGAGCCCAAAGTTCCCGGTCTGCAAGAATTCCCGGCGTGAGCGATTGTCATGAGGTAGTGCCAGACCCCCCTAAACCGCACCCTCCCTGCACCCTGGCGACGAAACGGCCAGTGTGCGGACTCTCACCCGACGTCTAAATCGCTGAATAGTAAATTGGTTATGCGGGGCAAGCGTGGCCGTCAAGATCTGCGCATGATACTAAGGGCATATAAAGCGAGTTCATTGACCCCAATCCCCTCCTCCCGTACTATTTACGCAAGTTTTCCCAAAACCATGGCGACGGAACGTCTGCGAGGCAGCGCAGCCTATGCCACTTGCGGCAGGAACAAAACTCGGCCCTTACGAGATCACGGCGCCCATTGGTGCGGGTGGTATGGGCGAAGTGTATCGCGCCACCGACACGCGTCTCGACCGCACGGTTGCGATCAAAGTCCTTCCGGAACATCTTGCCGACCGCGCCGACCTGCGTGAGCGTTTCGGGCGCGAAGCCAAGGCCGTCAGCAGCCTCAACCACCCGCATATTTGCACGCTCCATGATATCGGCGAACAGGACGGGATTCTGAACCGCCCCGGGTTTCCCGGAGACTCCATTACTTGAGAAGATGGGAGTCATTATGGGAAGAGCAAGCAGATATGCACCCGAGGTTCGGGAACGTGCGGTACGAATGGTGGCCGAGCACCAGGGGGAGTACGCCTCACAGTGGGCGGCAATGGCGTCGATCGCTGCGAAGATCGGTTGTACCCCAGAAACACTGCGTAAGTGGGTCCGGCAAACAGAGCGTGATATGGGCCAACGTGGGGGCCTGACCAAGGACGAGAAACAACGGCTAAAGGAACTGGAACGGGAGAATCGTGAGCTGAAACGAGCGAACGAGATCCTGCGCAAGGCGTCAGCGTTTTTCGCACAGGCGGAACTCGACCGCCGACCCCGGTGATGGCGGATTTCATCGAGACGAATCGAGGCCGGTATGGGGTCGAGTCGATCTGCAGTGTGCTGCCGATCGCCCCATCGACGTTCTACGAGCACCAGGCACGGGAAAAGAATCCAGATCGATTGCCCGCGCGTGCGAAGCGCGACGCGAAGCTTCGAGTCGAGATCGATCGGGTCTGGAGGGAAAACCGTCAGGTCTATGGCGTCCGCAAGGTCTGGAAGCAATTGAATCGCGAGAACACAGACGTTGCCCGTTGTACCGTTGAACGATTGATGCGGGAAATGGGGCTTGAAGGCGTGGTTCGGGGCCGGAAGATCAAGACCACTATCCAGAATGAAGTAGCTCTCAGACCCGCCGATCTTGTGGATCGGGACTTCAGCGCGACCCGTCCCAATGAGCTGTGGATCGCGGATCTCACGTATGTTGCAACATGGCGAGGGTTTGTTTACGTCGCATTCGTCATCGATGTCTTCTCCCGAAAGATCGTCGGTTGGCGAACGATGCATTCGCTAAAGACTGACATTGCCTTGGATGCGCTGGAGCAGGCCCTCTGGTCGCGCCCTGACACTGAAGGTTTGATTCATCACAGCGACCGCGGCGTCCAATATCTGTCGATTCGGTATACGGAACGATTGGCCGAGGTCGGAATTGAGCCGTCGGTTGGGAGCATCGGGGACTCCTACGACAATGCCATGGCCGAATCTGTAATCGGGTTATTCAAGACCGAAGTCATTCGAAGAGAGGGGCCCTGGCGAGGTCTTGACGATGTGGAGTACGCGACACTCGACTGGGTGTCCTGGTACAACGAGCACCGCCTTCTCGAACCGATCGGATACATTCCTCCAGTCGAGTTCGAGCAGGTGTACTATCGCAACGAAGCAACTCCAGTCACCGTGGCCGGAGTCAACTAAAACGGTCTCCGGGAAACCCGGGGCGGTTCAATACGATCGCTGAGTACTCATCTGGGCGTCATTACGGTGTTGACAGCAGTTGGAGCCAACTCGCAATTGACTTACCGCGAGAGGCTATCCGTGGCGTGGTTGGTGGTTTGGCGAGGTACTCTCCTGTATTGGGTGTTGGGATTCTTCGTAGGCGTACTTCTAACCCTTGGGGCCGTTCAGATTTTCCCTTCGATTGACCTTCTGATCGGTGTCTTTGTAGCGACTCCGTTGGCCATACGGATGATGCTGAGGAAGCAGTTTTCTGATTTTTCCTTGGCAGTGCAAAGCACACCTTACCTCGGCGATGCCGTAGGGTCGCAGACCAGTCATCTCGAAAACCTGCGCATAGCCTGGCTGCTGTATTGGAGGGTTGGTTTGGTTGTCCTTGGCTTGAGGGTCTTGCTGGCACGACTAGGGTTTGTCGAGTTGATGGGAACAACCGCCTTTCTTGTGCAGGCGTTCCTGCCCGCTTTCTTTGTATGGGTACCTATCGTCATCGCCATGATGATCGAAAAGCGGTACCGTGGATTTAGCCTGAAAGTGGTCAGGTGCGTATTCCGCTGATCGTGATCACCCGCCGTAGCGAAGTGAGGGTTAGGATCTCAGTTTAGACCTCCCGAAGTCCACGATTCTTGTTTTGAATGCTTCCATAATCTTGATATTCATCGCCGGGCCTGTGTGTAAATGTGGGAAAGCCGCAGGCTTTTCCAGGGCTGTGGGAATCCACGTTTTTTGTGGATTTCCATAGCCCATCATTTTCCACAGGCCACTGGTTTGTTTTTTAGGTTCTTTCTCATTCTTCGTCCCGTCCTTACTGAATTCCTGAAAATCCTTCGCGCCAGGATCGCGTATCCGCGACGATCGGACGCCAGTCCGAGTTGGACTACCTCGTCGCCAGGTGGGGTTCATGCCGGCTCCTTGGAAGAGGGTTTCGGGGCAGCCTTGGTTTGTCTCATGGATCGTCCCTTCAGTTCGATGCGATGCGCGTTGTGGAGGAGGCGATCGCAGATGGCGTCGGCCTGGTTCGGGTCGCCGATGACGCCGTGCCAGTCGGCGACCGGGAGCTGGCTGGCGATCAAGATGGCGGAGCGTTCGCTCCGTTCCTCGACGACTTCGATCAAGTCCCGGCGTTCGGCATCGCGTAGCGGGGCCAGGAGCCAGTCGTCGATGGCCAGCAGATCGGTCTTGGCCAGCCGTGCCAGAACACGAGCGTAGGAGCCGTCGCCACGGCCGACCGCCAGTTGGTGCAAGAGCCGGGGCATTCGGACGTAGGCGGCATTGAAACCGCGCCGGCAGGCTCGTTCGACGAAAGCCGAAGCCAGAAAACTTTTCCCGATGCCGGTCGGACCGGAAATGATCAGATTGTGCCGGTCCCGGATCCACCCGCAAGAGCCCAGAGCGAGGACTTGGGAACGGTCCAGACTGCGACGATGTTTGAAGTCGACGTTTTCCAGCGATGCAGAGCTGTAGCGCAGCTTGGCCACGCGCAGACGCCGGGTGAGCTTACGGTGCTCCCGGGCCGTCCATTCTTCATCCACTAGAAGGCCCAGACGCTCCTCGAAACTCAGATCCGTGTACTGATTCGAGCGGCGTTGCTGCTCGAGGGCTTCGACCATGGCCGATAGCTTCATCTGGTTCATCTTCTCCAGGGTTTGTTCCATTAGCATGTGTGCTCTCCTCTGGCTCCGCATAATAGGCGGCGCCGCGAATGTTGTCGTGATGGGGCGTGGGTAGGGTTTCGGAATCCTCGAACGGCAAACGGTCCTGGGCCGAGGACAGGATGTTTTTGACGGTTCGGTAGCTATAGGACTGTAAGCGAAGTGCTCGGGCACTGGCGGCTTCGAGCCGCTGGGCGCCGTAGCGGCGTCCCAGGCTCATCAATCCCAGGCAGGAGCGGTACCCCTGCTCAGGATGGGGCCACCGTTTTATCATCTCCTCGGCCAGTCGGCCGGTCTGAGAGCCGGTTTTCTCCGCCCAACGGATCAGCCGGGATGGTGTCCATGCCGCATGGGCTCGATGGGAACTGGGCATATGTTCCGACAGAGTCGACGGTTGGTGATCGTAGCGGCGAGGATGAGAGGCGACGCGCCGGCCTTTGTGGTAGACCTCGACAATCGAGGCGGTGTAACGCGCTTCCAGGGTTTCCTGGATCAACTGGTAGGGCACGCTGTAGGGATGGTGATCCACGGTCACGTGGTAGTCGATATTGGCACGACAGCCCTTCCACTCGGCCTGTTCATACCGATCGGTCGGTAGTGGCTGTAGGGCCGGTCGATCCAGCCTTTCGTAGAGTTCCAGGCGGGACACGCGAAGCTTCTGCATCGGCCGCTGGTTCAGTTCCAACAGCAACTTTCGAATCGCCCCGTTCAAGTCCGCCAGACTGAAGAACGTGTGATTCCGGATTCTGGCCAGGAGCCAACGCTGTGCCAGAAGGACCGTGGCTTCGATTTTTGCTTTGTCTTTGGGTTTCCGAGGCCGGGCCGGAATGACAACGGCGCCGTAATGTTCTGCCTCATCCTGGTAGGTGCGATTCACTCCTGCTTCGTAGCGGCAGGACAGGGTAATGGCACTCTTGAGTTGATCGGGAACCCAGATCCGGCTCGATCCGCCGAAGAACTCCACCATGCGAATATGTACGCCGATCCAGTCGGCGAGTTTCTGGCTCGGTGTCGCTTCGGCGTAGGTATAACCGCTGGCGCCCAGCGCGGCCACGAACAACTCGACTGGTTTAGTTGTGCCCGTCCGCGGATCCGTCAGTTCTGGCCGTTTGCCGGAAAAGTCGATGAAGGTCTTCTCGCCGGCGCGGTGCACCTGCCGCATCGAGGGCTTCAGTTTCTGGGCCCACCGCCCGTAGATCACACAGAACTGGCTGTAGGCATATCCCTTTGGATTCGCTTCCCGGTACTCTTCCCAGAGCAGGTGGAGGGTGACTCCAACACGCTTCAACTCCTGGTGGATCCGCTCGACATCTGGAACCACCCGTTCCCGGGAGCCCGGTCCCGCGCTGGAAAACAGCCGCGCTTCAAGCGCGGCCTCGTCCAGTTCCTCAGGCAGCGGCCATTCCAACCCTGCACGTGCCGCCCGTCGGACGTACTCCGAAACCGTCCCTACTCCCACTCGGCAGGCTCGGGCGATGGCCCGGTGGCTGAGTTTCTGTTCGTGTTTGAGTCGTAGAATCTCGCGTAACTGTCTCATCGATAGCCGTCTTGTTCCCATCAAGTTCTCCTTTTTCAAGGAAGAACCTAACAGGTCTAAACTTCGCTACCGACGGGTGATCATGATCGCCGGAATCGGTGATCATGATGCCCGGAATCGGTGATCACGTTAAATCGGAATCAGTGATCACGATCGTCCGGAATACGCAGTCAGGACCGACCCGAACGAGGCGACCAGCCCGTCACAGCCACAGAAAAGGGCGAGTAGGCGAATTCTATGGATCGGGGTTGGTGTGGGCGCTGGTGCTGTGATCTTGGTCATGGCTGCTGTCACCTTTTTTACGCTTGGAGGACCTCAGCTCAATGTGAGCTTCGACATTCCAGAATCAGTCGCAATTGGCAAACCTTTTCTTGTCACTATTGAGGTTAGCAACCCACATGCCGAGGATCTTGTGCTGGACAGTATCGATATTCCCGACCGGGTCTTTGAGAGATTTGAATTTGTTTCCACTTTACCAAAGGCGTCTTCAGACTCCCCATTGGGAGCATTTGGTACCCAGACCTGGTATTTCAGATTCCCGCTTCAACCTGGCGAAAGCAAGGCCATAGAACTAGAGCTGCTGCCGCAGGAGATCGGAACTCATCTAGTGGAGTTGGCCGTTTGCGGTCCCTGGGCCCAGTGTTCGCCTGTTTCGCGGCCCATAGAGGTGAGCGCAGAACAGGAGGCACAGTTTGGCCTTCGTTTGATTGTCGTCAAGACGGAGATTGAGGCCGCTGATCTTCGGGCTCAGATTGAAGCGGGGGCATACTTCGAAGAGCTAGCGACGGAGCGTTCACTGGATCCTTCCTCGGTAACGGGAGGATACCTGGGAACTATAGTTTTCGATGACTTAAGAAAGGAGTTCCAAGATGCGCTCGCGGGATTAATTCCAGGCGAACTCAGCCCGATCACAAGAATCGGCGATGAGTATGCCTTACTTCAGTTGACGGACAACTAACGAATGAACCCCGGCACCCAACTCGGCAGCTACGAAATCCTCTCCCCGCTTGGCAAGGGCGGTATGGGTGAGGTGTGGCGTGCGCGTGATCAAAAACTCGGTCGTGAAGTCGCCATCAAGACGCTGCCCGAAGAGTTCGCCAAGGACGAAGAGCGGCTTGCTCGGTTCGAACGTGAAGCCAAGCTGCTGGCGTCGTTGAACCATCCGAATATCGCGGCGATCTACGGCCTGGAAGAAGACAACGGCACACGCTTCCTCGTCCTCGAACTCGTCGAAGGGGACACGTTAGCTGAGCGGCTCAAGCGTGGTGCCATCCCTGTCGAAGAATCCCTCAAACTCGCACTCCAGATCGCCGAAGCACTCGAAGCCGCCCACGAAAAAGGCGTCATCCATCGGGATCTGAAACCCGCGAATATCAAAGTCACCCCCGAGGGCAAGGTGAAGGTGCTGGACTTCGGGCTGGCCAAGGCGTTTGCGGGTGACGGGGCAGATGTGAGCCTGTCGCAGTCACCCACGTTGAGCATGGCAGCCACACAGCAGGGTGTGATTCTCGGAACGGCAGCGTACATGTCGCCTGAACAAGCCCGAGGCGAGTCCACTGACCAGAGGGCTGACGTGTGGGCGTTCGGCGTGGTGCTGTTCGAGATGCTTACGGGCCGGGGGACTTTCGACGGAAAGACCGTGTCAGACATTCTCGCCTCCGTACTCAAACTTGATCCCGAATGGAAGAGTTTGCCGCCGAACCTGCATCCGAGGCTCCGACTGCTGCTGGAACGTTGCGTAGCGAAAGAATCGAGAGACCGATACCACGGCATTGCCGACGCCCGTGTGGATATTCAGAAAGTACTTGCCGATCCCGACGGCGTTCTGGTCCAACCGGTTGATGAGGTTGGTCAGGCAGCACCAAGACCGATGCTGCGATGGATCGCCGTTACAGCCGTTATCAGCGTAATTGTCGGCGGCGTGGCTTTTTGGAGTCTCATCGGCAGGGCACCGGATGAGTCCCGTCCCCTTGCTCGCTTTACCATCGAGACACCTCCTGATGGTCCGATAGTCACCACGGGCTTCGGCTTGAGAGAAAGTGTGCCAATCTTAGTTGGAAATTGAAACGGCTCCAAACCCTATGGTTTGATGGTATTGGAAGAAACAACATCAAGCCTGTAAGAGAAAGGAGCCGAGATGAGCAGTCTGTTACGTTCGGTGAAGAAACGCAAGAAGTCGCGTGTGCTGGGTGAGGTCGAGGTCCTGAGCCGGGAGGAATACTCGGGACTGGAATTGGACTCGAAGGTGGAGATGATTCGGGCGTTGATCCCACTGGGGTTGATGCACGTGGAGGAGTTGCTCGACGAGGAAGTGAAGGCGTTGGCGGGTGAGCGATACGCGCGAAAGGAGGCGACGTTGAGGGGCCGGCGACACGGGAGTAATCCGGGGACCGTGGGGCTCGGGGGCCAGCGGGTGCCGGTTCGGGTGCCTCGAGTGCGCAGCGTGGCGGGCGGGGAGATTCCGCTTCGGAGCTACGAGGAACTCAGTCCGGATGGCGCGGTGAACGAACTGCTTCTCAGACGTGTGCTTTATGGGATCTCCTGCCGGAACTACGAGTCGGCCGCGGAAGCGATTCCAGGAGCCATCGGATTGTCGAGCTCGACGGTGTCTCGAGGATTCGTCCAGGCGAGTGGGGCGAAACTTCGGGAGATGCAGGAGCGGGATCTGTCGGCCGAGGACGTGGTGGCGATCTTCCTGGACGGGAAAATGTTTGCCGACGCCACGATGGTTGTGGCCCTGGGCATCACAATTACGGGCGACAAACGCTTCTTAGGCTTCGTGGAGACGAGTACGGAGAACGAGCAGGTACTGACTCCGTTTCTCCGTTCATTGATGGAGCGAGGCCTGGACATCTCTGAAGGCGTGCTGGTGATCGTCGACGGCGGCAAAGGTCTGCGCGCGGCAGTCAAGCGGGCATTCGGTAATCGAGCCCTGGTCCAACGCTGCCAATGGCACAAACGCGAGAACGTGGTGAGCTACCTGTCGAAGACCGAGCAAGCCGCGTGGCGCAAGCGGCTTCAGCGTGCGTACCAGCGCCCGGAGTACAACGAAGCCCGGGCGGCCCTCGAACAGCTCCATGGAGAGCTCGAGGAGCGAAACCAATCGGCCGCTACGAGCCTTGAGGAAGGCCTGGAGGAGACCCTCACGTTGCATCGACTCGGCGTGTACGGGGTCCTGGGCCGTTCGTTCAAGACGACGAATTGCTTGGAATCGGTCAATGCCCTCGTCGAGGAAAGGTGCGCGAAGGTCGATCATTGGAAGAACTCGAGCCAGCGGCAGCGCTGGTTGGCGACGGCGCTCATCGACATCGAACCACGCTTGAGGAAGGTGATCGGCTACCGTCATCTTCCAAAGCTCCGCGAAGCCCTCAGGCGGGAGCTGAAGATTGAGGCGAAGACGTCGACGAGATCGAAGAAGAAGGTTGCGTGACCAATCGTGAGCCGTGGAGAGTTTCAACTAAGAATGGGATTGACTCGCTTGAGAGTCGTGACGATTGCGCCTGACGGCAGCCGGATAGCTTATGCAAGTTCCCCGGCCGGACCTGCCAGTCGCCAGATCTACGTCCGCCGCATTGATGAACTGGACGCCACAGTGCTACGGGGCACCGAAGGGGGCGGAACCGCTCCCTTCTTCTCGCCTGACGGCCAGTCGATCGGTTTCGTCTCGGGACTCGATGGCCGGACACTCAGTCAGGTTTCCGTTCTTGGAGGCCCTCCGGTAGCGATCGGTAGTTTCGATGCGACACCGTATGGTATGGAGTGGGCGGCTGACGAAACAATCGTGTTTACTCTCTCAGTGAGTCAAGGTGGTCTGTTGAGGATTCCTGCGGTTGGCGGAGAGGCTGAACAGTTGACTACCGTGGATGAGGCCGCTGGTGAAACCCGGCACGACTGGCCGACGGTTTTGCCCGACGGTGACACGGTTCTCTTCACCGTTCACTCTCGGACAGAGGAATCTCGACTAGCCCGATTATCGCTGACGAGCGGGGAAGTGACCCGCCTGCCGATATTTGGAAGCGATCCCCTGTATTCGCCGACGGGCCATATCGTCTACGTGATGTCGGACGGAACATCGCGGGCTGTGGGGTTCGATGCCGACCGGCTCGAACTTACCAGCACCAGTCCGGTTCCGGTACTAGTGTCCCCGTCAAACAGACTGTAACTTATCGAGCTTCTTTCGGGCACGTTGAACTTTTTCAAGAATATCGGAAGCCGTTGCGGTCCAAATGAAGGGCTTCGGGTTCTGATTGTGACCCCCGACATATTCCTCCACGGCCTGGATTAGCTCAGGAACCGAATGGAAAACCCCGCGCCGAAGCCGTTGTTCGGAAAGATCCCGGAAGAAGCGTTCGACCATGTTCAGCCAGGATGCACTGGTCGGTGTGAAGTGCACATGAAAGCGCGTGTTGCGCTTCAACCAGTTGACGACTTTCTGATGTTTGTGCGTGGCGTAGTTGTCGCAAATGATATGGATCTGTTTGTCTTTCGGCACGGAACGTTTGATCTGATTGAGAAACCGGATCCATTCCTGATGACGATGCTTCGGCATACAGGTCCCGATAATCGAGCCGTCCAGCGTATTGAGCGCGGCGAACATCGTGGTCGTCCCGTTGCGTTTGTAGTCGTGGGTGAGGGTGCCGCACCGCCCCTTCTTCAGAGGTAACCCGGGTTGCGTGCGGTCCAGGGCCTGCATCTGGCTCTTCTCATCGCAGGACAAAACAATGGCGTTTTCCGGAGGGTTCAGATACAAACCGACCACATCCTCCAACTTCTCGACAAATTGTTTGTCGTTGGAAAGTTTGAAGGTGCGTGCCAGATGAGGCTTCAAGCCATGAGCCCGCCAGATTCTCCCTACCGTGGACTCGCTGACGCCGGTTGCCCTGGCCATCAAGGACCGGCTCCAGTGCGTGGCGTTCGGAGGCTTCCCTTCGACCGTCTTCTTCACGATCCGGGCCCGCTTCCGGCGGCCGATCGAGGGAATCCGTCCACTGCGGGAAGCGTCCTTTTCGATTCCCCCGAGGCCATCTTCAACGAAACGATCGCGCCAACGTCCGGCCTTTTGACGAGTGATGTCCAACTTGGCAGCGATCTCCTGATTGTCCAGACCCCCGGCGGCCAGCAAGACAATTCGAGATCGTTCCGCCAACCGGACCGCCACACTGCGGCTTCGGCTCAGTCGCTCCAGTTCCTTCCGCACAGGAATGTCCAATTTAATCGTCGGTGCTCTCCTCATATATACTCAGACGTAGGAAAGCTGAATAAGTTACATTAACTGTGACGGACTACACTAGAGAACGTGAACCCCGGTGCTGAAGGGACAACGGGCAACTTCGGACTGGCTGCCAATGGCTCGCTCGTTTATTTGTCGGGTGGTGGCGTCGCCTCACTGCGGACTCTCGCACTGGTAGACCGCGACGGTGGGATAGAACGGCTGAACGTGCCTTCAGCGATTTACTTCCATCCCCGCGTGTCTCCAGATGGAACTCAGGTGGCGGTGTTTTCAAATGACGATGACAATGAACGTAGCTTCATCTGGGTGTATGACCTTTCCGGCAACACCGCAATACGGCAACTAACTTTTGACGGTCGCAACGCGTGGCCGATATGGACACGGGATGGGGAGTGGATCACCTTCGCCTCAAATAGAACAGAACAGTCCGGGACCGCTAGCATTTATCGGACACGTGCAGATGGAAGCGGGGTGGCCGAACGTCTGACGACGGCTGAAGACGGACACTTTCATCGGCCAGAGTCATATTCCGGCGACGGACGGCTGTCGTTCAGCGACACTGTGGGCAGTGCGGTTGGCGTGTGGACCCTCTCAAGTGAAGATGGGGCCGAACCGGAAGTTTTCATAGACCTTCCAGAATCGAGGCAGGCAGGTTCTGTATTCTCACCGGACGGGAACTGGATCGCCTACTATTCAAACGAATCTGGGGTCAATAATCGTGAGATTTATGTGCAGCCATTTCCCGCGACGGGTGCCAAGAGTCAGATTACGCAGACAGGGACAGGAGCGGGGTGGCCTCTATGGTCGCCCAATGGCAGCCAGTTGTTCTTTCGTCCCGATTTAGATGCTGGGCAACTGATCGCCGTTGCCATCGAAACTACACCAGCCGTGACATTCGGCAGTCCAGAGCCAATCCCGATAAGTACCCTCGGCGCTCGTAATAGGAATTTTGACATCATGCCCGATGGGGACCGATTCGTGGTGGTTGTACCGGTGGCCGATGAGGAAACCGAGGATGAGGAGGTCGTAGCGGGCCGAATCATCATCATCCAAAACTGGTTTGAAGAACTGAAGGAACGGGTACCGGTTCCCTGATGAATTTTCTTTGCAACTTGTCTGAAAGGAGAACTGTAATGAGAAGTCCGATTGTTCTACTGATTTGCTTTGGTTTGACATGGGTGCAACCCGCTTGGGCGGATGACGTTGACGATGTCAAAGCGGTAGTCCGGGCGATGTATGATGCGCTCAACAATCAAGATGCCGATGGCTGGGCACAAACCGTGTTTATCCCCGAAGACGATACCTTGATCGGGAGTTTCCCGAGAGCGGGTGGGCTGAGGGGCGAGGATCAGACAACGTCAACTGAGCAAGTCCGCTCAGGCATTCAAGGCTCGTTCGGGTCGGGTCTCCGCTCTAACCTAACGCTTAACCATCTTGAGGCCAAGGTATACGGAAACACGGCTATCGCAACGTATTACACGACCGGGCCATTCACTCCCGCTAACGGTGAAACGCTGGAGGGCACCTTTCGAGCTTCCGTAACTCTGATCAAGCAGAACGGTCAATGGAAGCAGGTGCACCGGCATATCTCCCGGCTGGTGTCCGAGCCAGAATAGGGTGGATACCTCGGGAGTGAATCCAGTCCAGTAACAGGTTGGTACCATGATCGGCCAGACCATATCCCACTACAAAGTCCTCGAACAGATTGGGGGTGGCGGTATGGGCGTTGTCTACCGGGCCGAGGACACCTCCCTCCAGCGTCAGGTCGCGTTGAAGTTCCTACCTCCCGACATCGTCAACGACAGACAGGCCGTGGAGCGGTTCAAGCGTGAAGCCCGGGCTGCGGCGGCTTTGAACCATCCGAACATCTGCGGGATTTACGAGATCGGTGAACACGAAGGCCAACCATTCATCGTGATGGAGTTGATGAAGGGCAGACGCTCCGGGAGAAGCTGCTACGTGGGGGCGCCAATCTGCTTGTCCTAGGCTGCGACATGGGTCGAATATTGGGGGTTATGTTGATGAGGGGGCGCTAATACGGACTATCGTCTCCAAGGCATCCTCCATTTTGTAAATTCCGATCTGTTATTTTTGAGGAAGCAATTGGCCGAAGGAAGCAAGTGGCGATGAAAAGGACCGGACCGGAGAAGCTGGAGTAAGAATTTAAGGGTCTTCCGCAGAATTTGTGGGTAAAACCGTCTTCCATCGCCGCTTGAGGAGACCACGGTGCTCGCCAAGCCTCAAGGCTTCCCTCGCAAGCTCGGCGGCTGCGCCGGCCTTGACCCTCGGCTGCGCTCCGCGGTGTCGGCTGGTGTGGGCGATGGGGAACGGGGCCTCCGGCGGGGGCTCCGGGCACCGGGTGTAGGCGTCCGACCGAAGTGGGTACTGGAATATTCGCCGTCGAACAAAAGAATAAGGTACTTTGTTTCAATTACTTATGTGCGCACAGGCCTTTGGACTGCCCACAAATTCTGCGGAGGAGGCGAATTTAACACCTTCGCATGGTCGAGCGCCTGTTCAAAAATATCCAATCCCTAAATTTGCATCATTCCCAGTTGAGCGTCACCCGTTGCAATAAAATAAACCTTATTCCCTATATTCTTAATATCAACGAGTGTTGGACCGCCAGTGATAGCCGGAGCAGACCATCGAATGAAGGGTCCAGTATAAATCTCCGGTTCATTGTTCGTGTTCATCGGGACCTTGTCTTTGAACTCCGTTACACCAAGTTCATGTGACGTCAGTTCTGTCACTCGGTGCCGCAATTTGTATTTTGTGGTGCTAATTTTTATTACACTGGTTTTCCTGTCTGGAACCAAGGTGTTTACATGGCCGTCACCGCTCACAAATACTGGTACCCGCTTGGCACCTAGGTCATTCAGTCCCGGCCGGTAGAGTCCAGGATCTTCATAGGCGATGGCTTCCTTGGTGTTCCAGTCATAACGGTAAACTGCGTCCGGAAATCGGTGCGTCAACCAAACTGTCGTGTTCGGCGTATCTACCGCAATATCACTTGCGCCAACTGTTCCAATCCCATCAATGGAAAAACCAGTCGCTTCGTTTTTTGCGGGATCAAATACGCCAAATTGATGAATTCCGCCGGAGTTTACTAACGTATTGGCAAACCAAATGCGGCCTCCTTTGTCGTATTTCAATTGATACGGATCGAACAATTGCCATGGAAGCGCCCAATATTCTGCCCTGCCGCTATTGCGTCCAAGGGTGCACCGTACAAGCGATGGAATATTCTGACCTGGGAAATTTGAAAGGGCATTTGCGGTCGAGTGTGCCCAAATGCGGCTGCTTTCATCTTGCTGTATTGAATAAGACCAAAGGCTCAGGATATTTGGATCGGGAGTAAATATTCTAGCGCGTTTACTACTAATATTGCCTCCTCCGCAGAATTTGTGGGCAGTCCAAAGGCCTGTGCGCACATAAGTAATTGAAACAAAGTACCTTATTCTTTTGTTCGACGGCGAATATTCCAGTACCCACTTCGGTCGGACGCCTACACCCGGTGCCCGGAGCCCCCGCCGGAGGCCCCGTTCCCCATCGCCCACACCAGCCGACACCGCGGAGCGCAGCCGAGGGTCAAGGCCGGCGCAGCCGCCGAGCTTGCGAGGGAAGCCTTGAGGCTTGGCGAGCACCGTGGTCTCCTCAAGCGGCGATGGAAGACGGTTTTACCCACAAATTCTGCGGAAGACCCCTAATATTAAATCGTACTAATCCACCCACCGGAATCGATACAGTCGATACAATTAGATTGTTTCGTTGCCTTAGAATGTCAAAGAGGGTTAGTCCTCCAGAAGAGTTTGTCAGCTGCCATTCAATTGTTTCACCTTTGGCCGGCGCAAATAGGCCAATTTTATCGACGATGTATTTTACGTAAAAAAAGCGCTGAGGCTCTGGCAGAACGGTACGCAGATAGGACCATGGTTCGCGAGGCAATTGGTATATCGTAATCAGACTCATTTCTATTCTCCTCATAGAAATCAGCAGTCTTGCGCACGATTCATATATTACTTGATCTAATCTTTGGCCGTAAATGGAGAAGCCAATACACTTTATAGATCGAGTTGAGAAACCCCGTCAAATATCGCTGCAGAGAGTTTCACCAAGGTTCGTCCGGGGGGCGCCAATCTGCTTGTCCTGCCGACAAATAAAACAAGAGGGGTTCGCTGTGCAGGGGGTGGCAAGTCGCACGGCGGAACTGTCACCGTTGGGCTGTTATGTTGAGGTGCAGGAGGCAGAAGGCTGGAATCAAGACGAAGAATCACGCCCGACACGCAGAATCGCACGGGCCGAAGCGCACGAATCCCGGGTCGGCTTTCGAGCCGTGTTCAGAACCAGTCCGGCGGAACCAGTCCGGAAGAACTCGACGATTGGAAAGCCAGCCCGGGATTTGCTTGCAGGCAGTTGGTCCATCAACGGTCGCAGACTCTTCTTCCATGTTGGCCGCGAAGCGCAAAGCGATGTCTGGGTCGTCGACAACTTCGATCCCGATCTTCCTCCACAGGAACCCTAGGTTTCCGACCCGAGTCTACGCGTCTTCCGACCAGCGCCCGAAGCCGACACCTGGCTGATCGAACTGCCCGACGACCCCCAGTAGGCGGAGTCGGTCGAGTCATCCCCTGAAATCAACAGAATCTGCACCCTATACGCACCCTGGCCAGCTTCGCTGCCAGGGCGCAGACTCAACCGCTCTTCGTAAACGACTGGCGACAAATGAACTTTGCACCCGATAGCAGCGTCGATCAAGGGAGCCGCATGATACGAGGGAAGTACAAGTACAGTTCTTAAGGTTCGGGGACTAGGGTCCCGCATCGGTACGCCTGGCTGCTGTAGGACGTCCGGAGGCAGCGGCCGATTCCGGCGAAAGGAGCTCTGGCGCTGTGGAAGATTCCTGCCGGGATCGAGCGGGACATTCAGCGGCAATTGAGAATATAGTCTGAATGGTCAGCCGGCCGCTTTACGTCCTATTATGGTGAAGACAAACGCGCCCCGCATTCGGTCCGACGCTGAAGAGAACATGACGAAGGAAGAAACTGAAAGAAGCGACATGCCGGCTCGGTGGCGCCTCCCGCTAGGCTACTTCGAGTGCAAGCGGGCGATCAAGACCCTCAGAACGTTTCAGGATCTGGTGCGACACCATATGAACGATGGCCTTCATTTGCGCTTTGCCCAACCACTTGAAGAATTGCCTCCTCCGCAGAATTTGTGGGCAGTCCAAAGGCCTGTGCGCACATAAGTAATTGAAACAAAGTACCTTATTCTTTTGTTCGACGGCGAATATTCCAGTACCCACTTCGGTCGGAGGCCTACACCCGGTGCCCGGAGCCCCCGCCGGAGGCCCCGTTCCCCATCGCCCACACCAGCCGACACCGCGGAGCGCAGCCGAGGGTCAAGGCCGGCGCAGCCGCCGAGCTTGCGAGGGAAGCCTTGAGGCTTGGCGAGCACCGTGGTCTCCTCAAGCGGCGATGGAAGACGGTTTTACCCACAAATTCTGCGGAAGACCCGATTAATATAGTGTTGAATGGATTCTGAGCACCTGTGCCAAATCTAAAAAGTCTCCTGCTAATCAAATTCAGGCCTTTCCGAGGCATCCGAGCGACGAACGATGTGTTCTGAAGTCGGGTCTTGTCACCCTGTGCGTAAGCAATTGCATATTCCAGGAACTCCTCATAGTAACGTCTGCGCGAAATGCCAAACCCCCTTGCGAATTCGAGATCATACGGAAAGCCGTGGCGCATCAGATACTCAACGACGATTGGTTGATACTCCTGAATTAACGCAAGCGATTTCAGAAGACGGGCTGGCGGCGTCCCACCATAGCGCCGATCGCTTACCAATGGTTCCGGTCCGCCTCTTGGTTCTCGCTCCTCAACGCGACGGATGATTCCCGCGTCTTCTAGTGTGGTGTCCCAGCTAATTCTTTACAGCGCCGGACCTTGTCAAGGATGACATCGGCAGTGGCCTTCCAAACGAAAGGGTGCGGCTGGTTGTTCCAAATGGAGAGCCATGCATAGATGGAGTTCTCCAGCTCCCGGACACTAAGGAACGTCCCGCGTCGGATCATGCGTTGGGTGATTAGGCCGAAGAAACGTTCGACCTGATTGAGCCAGGAACTGCTGGTGGGCGTAAAGTGAAAATGGAATCGTCGGCGCTTTCGAGGTTTGAGCCAGCGGCGCACTTCAGCACTCTTGTGGGTCCCATAGTTGTCCATCACCAGATGCACATCCAGATCCGGCGGGACTTCCTTCTCGATTTGATTGAGAAACTTCACAAACTCTTTTCCTCGATGGCGCGGCAAGCAGCTGCCGATGACCTTACCGTTGAGGATATTGAAAGCAGCGAACAAAGTCGTGGTGCCATGGCGCTTGTAATCATAGGTCTGGCGTTCCGGCAATCCGGGACGCAATGGCAGGATTGGAGCGGTCCGGTCCAGGGCCTAAATCTGGCTCTTCTCGTCCACGCAAAGCACCAGAGCCCGGTCCGGCGGGTCCAGATAGAGTCCGACAACATCCCGGACCTTTTCCTCAAAGTGGGGATCGTTAGAGAGTTTAAATTTCTCGACTCGATGCGGCTGGATATCGAAACGCTGCCAGACTCGATACACCATCATTCGCGAGACATGCATTTGTTTAGCCAGTGTCCGCACGCTCCACTGCGTCGCGTCGGCCGGTCTGGTCTTCAAGGTCGTA
Organism: Terriglobia bacterium; assembly: GCA_965262425.1. Classification (GTDB taxonomy): domain Bacteria; phylum Acidobacteriota; class Terriglobia; order 20CM-2-55-15; family 20CM-2-55-15; genus CAZOZZ01. The sequence continues at coordinate 292,547 of OZ253536.1, forward strand.
TCCAGAATCTCACGCTCCAGTTCCGGCGTCAGTACGCGCCGCGACCTTTTCCGCGTCGGTTTCGCTGTCAGGGCTTCAACGCCACCATCCTCAAACGCTGCGCGCGCGGAGATAACTGTTGGCCGCGACAGGCCCAGTTCCCGGGCAATCGAGTGATTCGCCACTCCCTGCCCAGCGAGCAAGATGACCCGACACCTCAGCGCTATACGCTGCGGTGTATTTCCAGAACGAACGAGAGATTCAAGCTGTTGTATCGTTGGACTCTCAATGGCAATGGCAGTGGCTGGTGTAAACATGCCACCATTCCATCATGAACATTCACAATTGTAAAGTATTACAAGGGACGGGACACTAGCAGTGGTATCTCTCGCCTTTCGACTGGGGATGTCGACACCAACACCTCATCGAAGAGAACAAGGAGAGAAAGGACGTGCTGGTAATGGTGACGCAGCGTCCTCATCGTTGGCCAGCCCTCAAATGCCCCGATCGCCAGGCCCTCACGTTCGGCTCCCACGGAGAGCGCAGTCGAAAGCGAATCGATGATTAGGACCTTGGAGAAATCCATAAACGGTCTAGTCCCCTACGTGCTTAGGCTGCCTTACTGATTCCGGGGTCAGACGTTCGTTCCGGTTCGTGCTTGTCGCGGAAAGTGCGGTTGGAAGTCGCAGTTTGGCGGATGATACAGTTTCGCGTCCCGTCCATGAATTAGTAGACAAAGTCAACACCAACATCTTCCAAGGCCGGAGTTACATCGAACGGTGATGAATTCCGGTCCATAGTCGCCCTTTCAACGTGTTTCCACATGTATCGAGGGCGCCCCCAGGCAGAATCGATCACGGTGACATGCCATGCTCTCGCGACCTCGACCAGGGCTTTATCGCCGAGTTTCTCAGCGAAATCACGAATCAAGAATTCAGGTTCATGCGAGCCTGCCCAAGTAAAGGGCCGATGCTCATCTACTGTTATGGGGATTTGATATCCACCACCGCATCCCGGCGGAAATGCCAAAACGATGAGATCGGTGTGCAGCGATAGACTGGCGACTCGTTTCGCCAGTTCTTCGTCGCACAGCCCTGACAGGCTAGCACGCTGCCCGAAGCCGTCGTCTAGCCGTTCTGCCGGTTGAGAGAACTCTGTAAACCAACCGGCACGATTTAACCTCACCAGAACTCGTGTGATCTTTTTCGTCTCGGGATCCGGTTCCGCATCCTGACTAGGATGATCTGGAACGCTATCGATAAGCCACCGGGCAGTCAGTTCTCCTAGATCGTCCAACGATCGAGCCCTTGACCATGTAAGAGACCGGTTTGTCATGATGATGCCTCCTGTGGACTTTGTGGGTTGTCCCAATTTACCCAATGGTGTCACATCGTCCTGGTTTGATTATCAAACGCGATACCATTGGGCGTCAGAGTCTTCAGGTGGAGGAGGATCGAAAGTGAACACAGGCGACGATGTTTCCCAAGAAGTACGGGAATTCTGTAAAGAACCTGTGAATTTTTTTGAGATCTACCGAGTTTATGAGTTTCAAGGGCACAGGCAGAATAAAGCTGGAAAGGATCAAAAGGTAAGGATCGAATTATTGGACGCTGGCCCCGAAGCGGGCGACCTGCGATTTCACTGTCGGGCTGTGCTCGAGGACGGTAGGTACGCTACCGGCAATGCGGCGAAAACAGTCGACGAAACACTTGCTATCGTCCACTGGTGGGATCTCGACAACGAGTAGTCGTCCCGGGTGAGCAGATGCTTAGCCCTCTTTTCAAGTTCTGTAGCTAGATTTGTGGGGACTCAGATTGGAGACAAGTGACTGGAGTTGAATGCAGTCTAAAGGAAGGTCTCAAGCTCAATGAGGACGCGGGTCCCAGTATGTTTTCAGTTACATTCGAAACTCGCTATTTTCTGATTGTGAGTCCCTGTTACCAGAGTCAATCCCATTCTTAGTTGAAACTCTCCACGGCTCACGATTGGTCACGCAACCTTCTTCTTCGATCTCGTCGACGTCTTCGCCTCAATCTTCAGCTCCCGCCTGAGGGCTTCGCGGAGCTTTGGAAGATGACGGTAGCCGATCACCTTCCTCAAGCGTGGTTCGATGTCGATGAGCGCCGTCGCCAACCAGCGCTGCCGCTGGCTCGAGTTCTTCCAATGATCGACCTTCGCGCACCTTTCCTCGACGAGGGCATTGACCGATTCCAAGCAATTCGTCGTCTTGAACGAACGGCCCAGGACCCCGTACACGCCGAGTCGATGCAACGTGAGGGTCTCCTCCAGGCCTTCCTCAAGGCTCGTAGCGGCCGATTGGTTTCGCTCCTCGAGCTCTCCATGGAGCTGTTCGAGGGCCGCCCGGGCTTCGTTGTACTCCGGGCGCTGGTACGCACGCTGAAGCCGCTTGCGCCACGCGGCTTGCTCGGTCTTCGACAGGTAGCTCACCACGTTCTCGCGTTTGTGCCATTGGCAGCGTTGGACCAGGGCTCGATTACCGAATGCCCGCTTGACTGCCGCGCGCAGACCTTTGCCGCCGTCGACGATCACCAGCACGCCTTCAGAGATGTCCAGGCCTCGCTCCATCAATGAACGGAGAAACGGAGTCAGTACCTGCTCGTTCTCCGTACTCGTCTCCACGAAGCCTAAGAAGCGTTTGTCGCCCGTAATTGTGATGCCCAGGGCCACAACCATCGTGGCGTCGGCAAACATTTTCCCGTCCAGGAAGATCGCCACCACGTCCTCGGCCGACAGATCCCGCTCCTGCATCTCCCGAAGTTTCGCCCCACTCGCCTGGACGAATCCTCGAGACACCGTCGAGCTCGACAATCCGATGGCTCCTGGAATCGCTTCCGCGGCCGACTCGTAGTTCCGGCAGGAGATCCCATAAAGCACACGTCTGAGAAGCAGTTCGTTCACCGCGCCATCCGGACTGAGTTCCTCGTAGCTCCGAAGCGGAATCTCCCCGCCCGCCACGCTGCGCACTCGAGGCACCCGAACCGGCACCCGCTGGCCCCCGAGCCCCACGGTCCCCGGATTACTCCCGTGTCGCCGGCCCCTCAACGTCGCCTCCTTTCGCGCGTATCGCTCACCCGCCAACGCCTTCACTTCCTCGTCGAGCAACTCCTCCACGTGCATCAACCCCAGTGGGATCAACGCCCGAATCATCTCCACCTTCGAGTCCAATTCCAGTCCCGAGTATTCCTCCCGGCTCAGGACCTCGACCTCACCCAGCACACGCGACTTCTTGCGTTTCTTCACCGAACGTAACAGACTGCTCATCTCGGCTCCTTTCTCTTACAGGCTTGATGTTGTTTCTTCCAATACCATCAAACCATAGGGTTTGGAGCCGTTTCAATTTCCAACTAAGATTGGCACACTTTCCTGTTACCATATCGATCGGTAGATGCATTGCTTTTGAACATCGAAATAATCGAGTGAAGGGCCTCTTGAAGAACGTTGTCATCGTCGGGGCCGGAGCAAGTTACGGTGCGGGTCCCGCCGAGCCGGGCGTGCCTCCGCTCAGCCCCGGGCTAATGTCAGCGCTTGCTGAGGTCGCCCCCTCTACCTGGGGCGACCTCCCCGGGGAATTACAGGCAGTCTTCAGGGAAGACTTCGAGGTGGGGATGACCCGACTTGCCGTCTCTCGACCAGACTTGTTTGGTCCCCTTCAGCGTGCGATGGCTCAGTTCTTCTTCCGTTTCCAGCCTGGCACAACAAGCCTCTATCGGTCACTGGCTCGGCGAATATTGGAAACCGAGTGGAAGGGTGCTTTCGTTAGCCTCAACTACGAGCGTCTTCTGCAGCTCTCGTTAGAGGCCGAGGGCTTGCAACCGACTATTGAGCCGGCCGGAGCCCCCGGGTCAATGGTTCCGGTCTGCTTCCCCCACGGATGCTGCAACATTTTCTGCGAAGGAGTTGAAGCAGCAGCTAGCGGTGTTGAATTCGCCGGAAAAGAAGTCACTACGGGTGGTACGGTGCAGGTAGTCGATGATTCCGAAGAGTTCTCGCGGAGAATTGATGGTAACAGTCTGCCGCCAGTGATGAGCTACTTCGACCCAGCAAAGGACACAACGTCATGCGTGAACTTCATCCTGGAACAGAGAGCCCGTTACAGGGTCTTGGTTAGTTCTGCAGATCGGATCGCCATTGTCGGTGTCGCGGTGCGGCAGCATGATCGCCACTTGTGGGAGCCGCTTGCGGACTCGCCTGCCGAACTCGTGTTTTGTGCGGGTGAAGGTGCCGCCGAGGCCTTTCTAGATTGGGCCGCCGCAAATCGTTCAGGTCGCACGAGCCAGGCATGCTACACATACTTTGCAGAGAGCTTTGACCATCTATGCGAGGCAGTAGGCCTCTAGGAGGAACTAACGTGGAAGGCTTTATCAAATACCAATGTCCAAAATGCGGCTACACAATGGCAACCAAGATGTCTGTTGGTGATCCCAAGTGCCCCGAGGATGGCACCAAACTGGAGAAGGTGGCATAGATGTCTGGTGTGCGGCGCTCCTGTGACGAGCCCGCACTGTAGTGATTTTTGTAGTAACCAGTCGTTCGAAGCTGGCTTGTTCCTCTCTTGGTGGGGGCGCCCCCTTCGGCTTCTTTTCTGTTGCTCGCTAACTCGCTACAGTTTCCGAGCAACTACCGATTGTTACATTTTCCGTTACATCTTGATCTCGAATCAAAGAAAAAGGCCGCCTTTCAGCGGCCTATCTTATTGATTAATATAATCGGGGCGAGAGGATTCGAACCTCCGACTTCCTGCTCCCAAAGCAGGCGCGCTACCGGGCTGCGCCACGCCCCGTCCTCCTTAAAGGTAATCGAAAGAAACGGGCGTTGCAAAGGGAACCTCCGTTCGTTCGGCGGCTCGCTGATCTGGAAACAAGTTAGAATGCCCTTCCCGGCCAAAGCGGCAAGCGGCAGCCGGGATTTCAAAGAGGAGAATCTTTGCTGTGGAATATGTCTTGATCGCTTACGGTCTCTTCGTCGAGGCCGGGGGTTTCATCGGTTTTGTGAAATCGAAGAGTAAAGCGTCGCTGATTGCCGGGGGCATTTCCGGCGCGCTGTTGTTGTTGTCGGGTGGATTGGTGTTGATTGGAGTCGCCGCCGGAGGCTACATCGGTTTTGTCGTCACGCTCGTTCTGGTTGTGATGTTCGGGATGAGGCTGGCAAAGACGAAGAAGTTCATGCCGTCGGGAATGATGTTGGCGGTGTCGATTGTGGTAGCGGGCGTGTTGGCTTCGATGTTGTTGCCTTAGGGTCCGCCAGACCGGCGGGCGGCCAGGGACGGCCGCTCCGACACTCTGGCCTGGAAGTCTCAGGGCTCGATCGGACGGTCCAGGACAATTTCGAGGGTTGTCCCTGGTGGCAGCACCAGGTCTTTTCCGCGACCAAAGAGGACCTGGGCGACTCCGGCGGCGGCTCCGATTCCCGCTCCGATGACGGCGCCTCCGACGCTGCGGGCTCCGATGCCGCCGACGCCTGCACCAGTCACTGTCGTCGTTCCAATGGTCGCTGCATCCTCTCCCTTGGACGCTTCGCCGACCACTGTCGCTTCTCCGCGTCGCTCATTCGTCCCACCAGCTCCACCAAGGCTTCCGAATATCGGCAACGTCAGTCCGCTCGGCATGACGAGCGTGTGGAAGTTGATTGTCAGTTCGGCCTTGCCTTTAACCCTGCCGGGCCGCTCCGCGTTGACGACGCGTCCCCTTACATAGGTGTCGACCGGTATGACGATTTCGTTATTGACCGTGACAGGGAAAATCGTTCGGGCATAGATTCCATCGCCCGGTTTGGCGTGTTCGGTCGAGATCTCGGTAATCAGGCTCACCGGAATCACGGTGCCTTCGGCCACTGCCAGAGGAGGCTTGACATTCTCTGGAACTCTCAGTTCTTTCGGACCCTGGGCCATCGGACCCAAGAGAATCATTGCCAGCGCTAACGTACCCATTAGGGGACCTCCCGGCCGAATTCTATCGGCTTGCGGTCTTAGATTCGGAAACCACCTATAAGGTTAGCAGTCTGCCCCAAGGAAGGATTGTTAAAAATGGGAGGCAGTCCAAAGTCCAAGGTCCAAGATCACGCTGAAGAAGAACTGCGGCGTGATTCCCGACTTTGGACTTTGGACCCCGGACTTTGAACTCCCTAAAGCGTCCCCAACCGTTCCTTCAACCGTGCCAGGGCGTGTCCGCGGTGGCTGATCCGGTTCTTTACTTCCGGTTCCAACTCCCCCATCGTCCGGCCGAATTCGGGTGTCCAGAAGATAGGGTCGTAACCGAAGCCCCGGTCGCCTGCGGGTTCGAGAGCAATCCTTCCTTGAACACGCGCTTCAACGGACCAGATCACGTCGCCGGACCGGGCCAGAGCCAGTGCGCAAACGAACGCGGCCGTGCGTTTCGACTCCGGAGTGTTCCGCAGTTCTCGGAGCAACCGGTTGTTCCTTTCTTCATCGGTTGGGGCGTAGCGCGCCGAGTAGATTCCCGGGCGTCCGTCCAAAGCATCGACAACCAGACCGGAATCGTCGGCGACCGTCAGTTCGTTCGTCAGCCGGCTGTAGAACTCGGCTTTCTGCTCGGCGTTTTCTATGAAGGTGGACCCGGTTTCTTCCAGGTCGGGAAGGTCCGCTCCGATGGTCTCGACCCACCAGGAGGAAAGGGGAGCCAGAATGGTTTGAATCTCTCCTGCCTTGCCGGCGTTCGTGCTGGCCACGATCAGGCGTTTCACCGGGGCTGTTCGAGGCCCATGGACCCCTGTTGTGCTTCGATCAATTCCACGATTCCGGCTTCGGCCAGCCCGAGAAGCTCTCCGAGCATTTTCTTGCCGAATGGCTCGCGTTCGGCCGTGCCCTGAATCTCGACGTATTCCCTGAGGTCGGTCATGACGACGTTGAGATCCACGTCGGCATTGGAATCCTCCGAGTAGTCGAGATCCAATAGCGGGACGCCATCGAGAACCCCGACGCTCACGGCTGCCAGATTGCACCGCACGGGCGACTCATCCAGATCGCCTTTCTCGACGAGCTTGTCGAGCGCCTGCAGCATCGCGACGAAGGCGCCCGTGATCGACGCGGTCCGCGTGCCGCCGTCGGCTTCGATGACGTCACAATCTACCCAGATCGTTCGTTCGCCGAGACGAGTCATGTCGATCGCTGTTCTCAGGGACCTCCCAATCAGTCGTTGGATTTCCTGCGTCCGCCCGGATCTGCGGCCGAGCGATGCTTCTCGTGGCGTCCTGGTCCCGGTGGCTCGGGGCAGCATCGAGTATTCCGCCGTGATCCACCCCTGGTTGCTCCCTCTGAGGAATTGGGGGATCGAGTCTTCGACAGTGGCCGTACATATCACGCGTGTTCGCCCCACCTCTATCAAGACCGAGCCTTCGGCGTGTGGAATGAAATCGGGCGTAATTCGAATGGGACGAAGCTGTTCTGGTGTCCTGCCGTCAGCGCGCATGTGATCGCTTTCTAACTCCTTTCTTAATCTTGTCCCCGGACCGAGGCCACTTCAGGCACCGCTATGTCGGACATGGACAGATCGAGTTCCAACGGTAACAAAAGCAGGTAGTGTCCGGCCAGTGTCTCTTTCTCAACTCCGTCGATCAGGATTTTTACGGCATGGATTTCGGGCAGGTTGTAGACAAGCGAGTTGACGATCGAGTAGATCGTTGACTGTTCGGGAAGGATTCCTCCCGGATGATTCAGAGAAATCGCGCTGTTGAAGTCGACATAAGCAATGCCGTCATCGGACGTGAATAGTTCGTTCAGCCGCGTATCGGCAGGGAGATCGCCGAACAGTCCGGGATTCCCGGCGCCTTCGATCAAAAGGTCGATCAGCTGCTTGGCCCGATTGGACACTTCCGTCGATGCGAATATCGTCGAGTTGCGAGTGCGGAGCAGGACGTCGTTGTTGGTTCCAGGGAAGAACAGCTTGACTTCGATTGGCAGGTCGTTCTCCTCGTAAAGAGGCGCCTCGGCTTCTTCGAACTCGACATCGTCGATCGCCGTATCCGTGGTCGACCGGATGTCTTGGGTGACGTTGAAGAAGTAGAGCAGGGAGCCAGCCAGAGCGATCGACACGGCAAACAGGCCTATCTGGATGTGGCGGGGGATCAAGAACCACCTCCGTCGCCGGTTCCGAACACCGCGGTTGCCTCGACCAGTGCGTCGATCAATCTTCCCTGAAAGCCGGCGTCACCGAGGGCTCGCAGGTTGGCCTCGTTATTGGAATTGCCAAGTTCGACAAGCAAAGCCGGCATCGTAGAGCTTGTCAGCGTACTGATCGGCGCTTTCCGAAGGGTAAACATCCAGCCGGGAACTGCTTCGACCAGCTTTTGTTTCACTATCGTCGCGAATCGCAGACTTTCTTGCCCGCTGTCCTGGTGGACCCGATACCAGGGTCTGAACAGGGAGGTCGGGTTCGTCTGTTCGGCCGCATTGTCCGGAGCGGTTTCAACCAGGAAAATTGAGGCGCCGGACTCTGTTGGATCGTTTGAATAGCCCAGATGCAAGCTGATCAGCAGGTCCGCCTTGTTGTTGTTCGCGATTGCGGCGCGTGTTTCGCCGTTCAATTCCAGGTCCGCGTCGCGAGTCAGGATCACCGTGGCCCCCAATCGCGACCGAAGACTCGAACGCAGTTTGCGCGCCAGGTCCAGAACCAGATCTTTTTCGAGTACACCGTGACGGTGTGTGCCGCTGTCGAGGCCTCCATGACCCGGGTCGATGGCAATCACCCGAACCGACCCGGCCGACAATGTGCCCCGGTTCGACCTCGCAGGCATCTCGGTGTTCGCCTCGTTTTCCCGTACGAACTCCACGAAGAACCGCCGATTCTCATCCGATGGAACCAGCCGGATGTTGACAACCCGGGGAGTGGTTTCGATCACGATCTTCGACCGGCCGTCCGAATCGTCGAACCCCACAGCGCGTATCGAGGCGTCCTGGTATGCCAGCGTTTCGACGACAGGATCCATCGGTGCACGATCGATCGCCAGCACCACCCTGTTTTCGGCACGGTTTTGCTGCACACGGAGATTCATGCTCGAACTGGACTGGATCGTCAGCCGCGTTATCCCATCGCTCTGTCTGGCGCTCATCGTTAATTCCGGCGCTGCGACGTTGGACGCCAGGATGCGAGCTGCTCCATCCCGATGACGTAACCCGACGCCGGCTACACGACCGAGTGACCGCACCAGGAACTCGACCGGGACGAACCATCGCCCCTGTTCCCGGAGGACCGGACTGGCCAGGGAGCGCGTTTCGCCGTCGATCGAAATTTCGTTGCTGTCCCGAGTGGTCACCAGGATGCCGTTGGGCCCTCGAATCGTGAAGGTCTCCCGCGCCGTCGCATCGGTATAGGGCATGGCGAGACGTCGGACTACTTCGACCAACGACACATAGGTCGTGCCGTCGACCTCGATCTGGTCGACGATCAGCGGTCCGTCGTCGAAGTAAAAAGCGAATGGAGTTTGTCGGGGAGATCCCGGAGTGTCCTGGGGTTCCGACGCCAGGAGCCACGCCCCTCCAAGCACTGTTACGAGCGTGAAGATGCCGAATCGGCTGGCTGTCGAGTGATTGTCGCCCATACGGAAAGTCCTGGCTTTTGAAAGCCCAGGTTCAAGTTTATCGGAGGAGGATACGAAAAGATACGGGCGGCAATTCTGCGAAGTTATTCTTGTGCGGGCCCTTACTGATCTGAAGCCGCTTGGTTCCTGGCACGGCGCCACTCGAAGTCCAATCCGAGCTCCCCGACCCAGCGTTCTATGTAGTGAAGATCCAGGCGGGAGCCGGCCGTCCTCAGGATTCCCACCACGTCCTCAATCTGCCGATCCGATCCGGAGAACTTCGCCCATTCCAGTTTTGAAATGAGCGTGTCTTCGGCGGTAGCGATCGACATTTCGGTTCCGAACAGTTCGATTGTTCTGCGCCGCTCGAATTCTTCCCGACTGAAAGGTCGGGATTTGCGGACGATGAAGTCCAGTTTCCACCCGGTCTCCACATCGATCACGTTGAACTGACCGTGGTTGCCCAGCGCCTCCCGGGCAGTGGCGCGCTCGACGTAATAGGTAGCTTCGGGAAGGGAGTCGAGAAGAGCTTCGAGGGTCTGGCGTGACGGGCCAATGACAATATCGATGTCTTGCGTGGTTCTTGGTGTCCCGTAGGCTGAACTTGCGAACGAGCCAGTCAACATATATGGGATTTCTGCCGAATTCAATAGGGCGACGATCCGCCGAAAAAATGAGACGGGATTCACCGGAACTTGATGGAAAAGTTGTCGCGGGCTGACATTTCTTGTAAGTAGGCTTGCACGACCTGGACCTCGGACCAGTCCTGATTGTCGCGTCGGATCCGCGCAAAGGCGAACTCACGTGCAGCCAGGGTCATTTCAAATGCCAATTCGATACGTTGAGATGGAGTCATCCGGGCATGAATACGAGTCTGGACGGCGGCGGCCTGGGGTGACGTGTCCATGCTCATTCCTCAGGCTAGCACAAGACGATTGGCGACGGTAAGCTCCATAGGGCTTTAGAAGATGTCCGTGGCGGAGCCCTCAACACCCTGGTTCAATGGCTTTGTCCGGGTATTGGGGGCTCTGCTCCTTCCCGGTTTCCTCACGCTCGTCTTGGAGGCCGCTGCTCGGCAAAAACAACGAGTTCCTTGTCGCACACCTGGGTCTTGAAGCCGTTCACGTCGACGCAGTTGAAACTGTACTCGGCGTCGAGTCTGGGGTCGAGGTTGCGACGTTGCAGTTCGGCCTCGACGGACTCCCTGTCAAATGTTTCGATCGAATACGCCACGTGATCGAGAGTTCCCAGAGCTGCCGATGTCATGCCGTCCTCCCGCACGACGGTCGGAATCCAGACCGAATCGCCCAGCCACAAGTAGGTGTCCCTGCCTGAATTCCGGGTCTGCCGGAGAGTGAACAGATCCTTGTACCAGTTAGCCATTGCGTCATAGTCCTCGGTCAGGATGACGATGTGGTTGGCGTTGACCGCCTTCCATAGCGTCGGCTCCGCCGAAGACGCGGCCGGCCTCGTGACGTAATCGGTGGCGAACACTCCGATTTCGTTCCCGTCCGGATCGTCGAACCAGAACCCGTTGTCCGTGTCGGCGCGGGGTCGCCCTCCCAGGCGTCTCAATTCCGCCTCGACGGCGCCGCGATTCCAGTCGCCGATCGTGAAGCCGAACTTTTCGATCCGGGGAGCCTTCTCACCGGCTTCAGCCTGCCGGACGACCATCATCGTGTCACCGCCGGTGTCGCCGTACCAGAGGTGCACCTGTTTGGCGTCGGCGTGGCCCTTCTGCATCCCGAAAACCTCGATGTACCATTCGACGGTCTTGCTGAGATCCGGCGCAACGTAGGTGTACTGATTAACCCAGGTTCCCTTGAACCCCGCGGCCTCTAATGGCAGGGGCAACGCCGCTGCCGTTGCGGCAACCGCGATACCCTGCAGGAGTTGACGCCTGCTGATTCTCCCTGCGTCCGGTTCAAAAGAAAGTTTCCCAACGTGACCCATGGCTGACTCTCCTCTTGTTATGTGCCCAAGACGTCGGTCTGTCCGTGAACAACGGCAGTGCCCGAACGCTCATTGCCTTCATTCTCCAATCTTTGGTATGCGCTACGCTGTCGTGTGCCGGCCGCAGGAGAGTTTGTGACCATCAAAGGTCGACGAAGCCTGGACCGACCTCAGCGCTTGTCTGATTACGTGGACACATCTTATATCAATGCGAGAAACAGGAAGGAGTAATCAGGTCACTCCAGTAATTCGACTCGAGATGCCCGCCGGCCTTTCTCGTTCCTGAGCGTCTCCCCGCCCAGCCGAACACCTGCGGGGGAGAGGAGTGGGAGCAAGTCGGGTCAGATTGACTAGCCGCGCCTATCAGACTCGATAGACTCCGCGGTTTGGGCACGGGTCTCTACCGCGTCTCGCCGCCTATGTATATGACTCAAGACAATAGGACATGACCCAGTGCCGGGCAAGTGGGAAGGCCTGGCGGATCGATTGCTCCTGATCCTCCAGTGCGAAAGCGCAGCGTCCGGAAGGACGCATTCATCAGGAGGCAAAAATGGAGGCTGACACCATTCAATGGGCCAGGGTTATCGCCGATCTGACAATACTTGTCGCGGCGCATGGCGTGTTCGCTTTTTCGATAATCTGCATTTTCTGGCTGTGGAGGCGTTCCGCAAACAACGTAAAGGACTCGCAGAACAACCCACAGATGTTCCAGCACTTCAGCAAGGTCCACAGCAAGGTAGTCTGGCTGACTGTCACGCTTGTCCTCGCTGCATCCGTGATATGGGGATATGTGAACTTTGCCCAACTCTCTACGATAACCGGAGTTGTCAGCGGGTTCGATGTGAACAGGCACCAGCTCATCAGCCGGAGAGTGGCCGACCGTAACTACTACCACGGATCCATGTACCAGGATGGCAAGTACTGGTACAAGTGGGCTCTTGTTGTACGAGGCCAGAGACCGACCAGCATAGAATTTGTCCTGCAGTATCAGCCGGCCACCGCAGCTCGGCCACCCCGTCAAACTACTGGGATGGATCTGGAAGCGGTGGGGTTAAGCAGCTTGCCCGATTCGGCTCCGGTGGTTCTTGAAAAACACTTTGATCTGATTCTGCCGCTGGGAGCCGAGAAAGGCATGGACCTGGAATGGGTTGCGAAGCCCGGGAACGGCCTCGATGGCGAGCTCTTTCTGGTCACACAAATGGGAAACGAATCGATCCCACTGAGAGATCGCTCGCAGAGATCCACGGCGAACATGGCCAACCCAAAAAACGTGGGCTGGTTTTCGCTTTCGACCGTCGCATATGCGCAATCCGAAAATTCGTTATCGACCGCCGCGCTGATCTCCTTGCTGGCAAGCCCGAACTTGCAGGATCAGCTCGAGGGACGCGATAGGATCATCGCCGGGTGGCCTGCTACCCGAGCGGTGTTCCGGGAAACGCTCGAAAACTTGAAATCCAGTTTGGACAGGCCGGCATCAGCCAGGGTCGTTCACAACCTGGTTGAGATTGCCAATGAGGTCGAGGCTACAAACCATTCGCTCGAAGCGAACGATCATTTGAGCCTGGGCCTCCTTCTCCTTAGCTCGGGAAGCTACGAACGAACGGCGGAATATCTGTCAGACAAACCCGACATCCGCGATCCCCTACGCCACGCTTATATTGGAATGGCATATCATTCATTGAACAGCTACGAGCCCGCGGCACAAGCTTACGAGGCGTACATTGAACAAAGTGCCGGACAGCCGAGCATCTGGAACAACCTGGGTCTGTCCTACCTTGGATTAGACCGGGGCGACGACGCAGAAACCAGCTTCCGGAAAGCTCTCGCACTCAGGCCCGGCTACTCCCTAGCCATCAACAATCTCGCCTACCTGTACGCCGAGGAATTTGCGGACTCGCCTGGCAAGCTGGCTGAAGGACTCAGGCTTGTGGGGCAAGTGTTGTCCAGTGCGCCGCACGACGCGAGATTCCTGGACACCAAAGGGTGGTTACTACATAAGAGCGGCCGATCCAGAGAGGCATTGCCGGTTCTTGAAGAAGCGCTGCAGTATGATCCTCAAAACGACACCCTCAGGGACCACATCGCTGAAGTAAGGGCTCGACTGAGGTCGCCAAATTAGGACGCACTTGCTCCCGTCCGGGTTGCGAACCGTAGAAACAGCCATTTCCGCTATACCTTTGTTTCGCCGTCCGTTGACCCTGAGTGCTCACGGAAGCTATGCTTCCATTGCAGGACCGATATGGAGTTTCGACTGAGGCTCTACCCACGCAGGATCAAACACGATGCTTGAGGCGAAGATCAAGCTGTCTATTGTCCTCCCTACGCGTAACGAGAGAATGAATCCCTATGTATCCGAGATACTCAAGAGAGTTTCCCTCCTTCCGAATACGGAAGTGATTTGCGTCGACGGAGGTTCTGGCGATACGCTGGCACGTCTGAGCCGGCAACTCGGAGTGACCTATCTCCGACTCCCCGGCAGCAACCGGGCACAAAGGCTGAATTGCGGTATTCGGTCCGCTTCGGGACGAATGATCCTCCTTCATCACCCCCGCAGCATGATCGAAAGAAAGGGTTTCGACGTGTTGCTTGAACGCTCCGATGATCCTTTTCTCTGGGGGGGATTCATCCAGGCCTTCGACATGGACCATCCCTTTCTTCGATTCACATCCTGGTATTCGAACAAGGTCCGGTTTCTCCGCAAAGGAATAGTCTATCTGGATCACTGCATCTTCGCTTCGGCAGAGCTGCTCGCAGCCTGCGGAGGAGTGCCCGACCTGGATATCTTCGAGGATACGGAATTGTCCCTGCGTCTCCGAAGGTATTCACAGCCCGCAATGATCGCGAGCAGATCCACAACCTCCGCCGTACGCTTTAACAAAAACGGGTTTCTGAGGCAGGGTTTGCTTAATCAAGTCCTGAAGACCGGATATTGGCTCGGATTACCCCACAGATGGATGAATGCCGTCTATGAAAGGAAGGTCTCGCTCAACTCGGACTACAGCCGAGATGAGCCCTAGCAGTCCGTGGTGGAGGTCTGTAGGGTCGCGTTACGAGCGCCATGGGGCTAGATGCAAGGCGCCACGACGACGGCGATGGTGCCCATCGAAGACGTCGATGCCCCCCATCGATCAAGGAGTGGCAACGCCGCAGCTGGCCCCATGCCGTCGTAACCCGTAGGGTCGCGCGCAGGGGTCTTCGGGCCACAGGCTTTGTCATTCGTCGGTCACGAGGACTATGCATCGTTCCGCTCCTCATTTCGCGCCTGAGACCCGAATACCCCTGCGCGCGACCCTACAGACTTCCACCACGGGCTCTCGGGCTTACCAAGTGAGATTCTTCCGGCGCTCATCATTGATACCGATTCGAGGAAGGTCCAAGAACACCGGGTTCTTGGACAGTTCCTGATACTCTTGGTCGAGGTCCCACTCGAAACTCAAGTCCACATCGAACCAGGCCGTGACGCCAAGTCCAATCCTGCGGCTTCCAAGATTCATCAATTCTGATCCTGGTTGGTCTTTCTGTGGATCGTTTCTATCCGGTATCATACGTCTTCCTCCTAGGTACGCTCTCACTTAAAGGAGACGTGGCGGCGACGCATTTCCATGCACATTTTATATCGCTATTGTCAAATCCGGCCGGATCGGTAACGGCCGGACCGGTCCGTGCAACGCCGACCGGGGGGACGACCGCACCATCAGCTCCGGAAATATTTTCGTTCGTCAACGACAGCGTCACTGTTTCCGAGGCGGGTCAGTTTTGCTTGACCTTAAAGCTAACTTGATGGTGTAGCCTACAAGCTAATGAAGACGGGAATTTTATTGATCGGCGATTTGGCCTCGCGGATCGGCGTGCAGACTGAAGCCATTCGCTATTACGAGCGTCGCGGTCTGCTACCAAAGCCGCAGCGTGCAGCGAACGGGTACCGAGTCTATGGCCAGGAACACCTCCACCGGGTGGAATTCATCAAGAATGCGCAGAGTCTGGGTTTTTCCCTGGATGAGGTCCGCGAGGTACTGGAACTCAAGAACAGGCAGGATTCAACATGTGAGCACGTGGCCGAGCTGCTGCGCACTAAAATGGACGCCGTGGATGAACAGATCAAAGGCTTGAAGGCATTTCGTCGAGATTTGGGCAAATCGCTCCGAGCTTGCGAGAGCACGGTGCCGAATCATGACGCTGATTGTTGTCCAGTTATTGAGCGCCTCGAAGCCGGCCGAAAACCCGGTCGAACAAACTGACCCATGAAGAGAATCTGGTACAGGCGGTTGTGCGGCATTCTTGCTTTGGTCACATCGTTCAATGCGAGTCTGTCGGCACAGATGATGCCGTTTCATGCCAGTACGGCCATGGCGATCGGTTTTGAAAACCGCGCGTTACGGTCATTCGTCAGGCGAATGGATCTTTCCGGCTTGGAGGAGGACGGACGGCCGCTTCCAGATCCCCTTGACCGGGAAATGAGAGTCACAGCCGTGCCCATCGTAGTCCCGTATGCGGTCCACCGCACGCTGGTGCCGATTGTGATGCTTCCGATCCTGAACAAGAGCCTCTCGACGGAAACCCCAGACGGAAGGAACACGATCCAGAACCGCGGACTCGGAGACGCGACCGTTCTGCTCAAGTTTGTTCCCGTTCAGTGGGATGGGCTGAATGAGACGAAACGAATCGCGTTCTTCGGGGGCGTAAAATTTCCGACGGGTTCCAGCGATACGACTGACGAGAATGGCCAGATCCTCCCGGCTCCGCTGCAACTGGGCACCGGAGCCTACGAGGTACCGCTCGGTGTTTCTTACAGCATGCAAACACCAAACAAGGTCGGGTTTGTTGGTGATTTCTTCTACAGGTTCAATACGGTGGGCAATGCCAGCGATGGCACAGATTCGTTCTCCTACGACGTGGCCGTTGGAGCCACGGTGTATCCGTCGCGCTACACGACGTTTGAGGAGAAAACCGTAAACCTGTATCTCGAGCTGAACGGCAGCCACGAAGTGGGGTCTGGAAACACACTGTTTGTCTCTCCTGGAGTGCAACTCATCCTGCTGCAGAACCTCGCCTTGGAGTTCTCTTTCCAGGCTCCCGTTTATCAGAAATACAGGGATGTACGGCTAACAACAGACTTCGCTGTCGCAACCGGGTTTCGGTGGCTGTTTCCGTTTTGAGGAGTGTATAGGGTGGTAAGAGAAAAGGCGGTTTCAAACGCGTCGCTTTTCGGATCTCTGACAATGTTGATCTGTTGACCGATCGATAAGGTCCATTGAAACTCGATTTTTTGCTTTTGGAGACAAATCAAATGAAAAGAACCTTGTTTGCGATGATCGCCATCGTTGTCCTTGCGATGCCGTCTCTTGCCCAGATGAGCGAGGTCCGAGCTCGCGTCGACGGCTTGACCTGACCGCTTTGCGTGTACGGCCTGGAAAAGAGCGGCTGTCAAGAATCGATGAAGTGGAGAACGTCTCGACCGATGCAGCCCAGGGAATCGTAACCATCCGACCGAGATCCGGGGACCTGATTGATCTGAGCGACATCAAGGACGCGATCACGGGGAGCGGATTCACGCCTAAGGAAATCGAGATCACGGTGACCGGCAACCTTGAAGATTGGAACGGTTGGAAGACACTGCTCGTGAATGGAACGGAACGGTTTCTGCTGGCTCCTCCCGAAAGGATTGAAGAGTTGGAAGAAATGGCCGCGGGAAACGCCGGCATCGTATCCGTCTCCGGAGTGGCTACACGAGAAGAAGGAGACGGTCACAAAGAACATTCGGGTCTTCCGCAGAATTTGTGGGTAAAACCGTCTTCCATCGCCGCTTGAGGAGACCACGGTGCTCGCCAAGCCTCAAGGCTTCCCTCGCAAGCTCGGCGGCTGCGCCGGCCTTGACCCTCGGCTGCGCTCCGCGGTGTCGGCTGGTGTGGGCGATGGGGAACGGGGCCTCCGGCGGGGGCTCCGGGCACCGGGTGTAGGCGTCCGACCGAAGTGGGTACTGGAATATTCGCCGTCGAACAAAAGAATAAGGTACTTTGTTTCAATTACTTATGTGCGCACAGGCCTTTGGACTGCCCACAAATTCTGCGGAGGAGGCGAACATTCTTACACGCTCAGCGTACGAAGCGTACGTGCTCCACGATGAGGCATTCATGGCGGAACGCGTTGTCGTCTTTGAATCGGCGTGAGAAACAATCTTGAGGACGGGGCATTCCACTGTTGCGGCAAAGATTACCGAAGTGATTAAATCCGGTGGTTGTCGTTGCGAAGTAAGAACCCGTCTGGCGTTTGTTGTCTTGGTGAAGTAAACAAGGCTATCGAGGCCATCAACGAAGAGTTGACAGTTCCGATTTCCAACCTGGAGAAGTGATCATGAATCGACGCAGTTTCGTAACCGCCCTGGCGGGCGTTTCAATTGCCTGGTTCCAACGTAGGGAACTACGGGCCGATCCGTTGAAGGAGATTGAACTAGTCGTTCGGGGGATGACCTGAGAAGGATGTAGCGCGGCGGTTCGCTACGCGCTGATGCAGGTCGACGGTGTCGAAGAAGCCAAGGCCGATCACATCAAGGGTCGTGCCTGGGCCAAGTATGATCCGTCGAAGGCCACTCCCGATCAGCTGATCGAAGCGGTTAACACGAAGACCGCATTTCGGGCCAGTCTGCCGGAGCCGAAGTAAGAGGCAAAATGTTTGTGTCAATCCTTAAAGGAATATCAACATCTACTCTGAAGGTGACGCTCATCCTTATTTCTGCCGCGGTGCTCCTGCAGTTCGGCGTGGGTGCAGATGCGTTCGGACAAGCCGCCGACACCGACCAGAGCTTCGATGGATCCGATCTCCGTCCCGAAGAGCAACAAGTACTCCACTTTCTCAAGGAGGACTGGGACCTGGATCTCAGTTCAACGAGTGTTGACCTGGCAATGGACACAATGGGACTGGACAGCTCGGACGCAGACTTCCGGTTCCGAATCGGCAGCTACATCAAGTCTCATCCGGAATTGCACCTGGCTGTGCGGACATGGGGTTGGGAAACCCTCGTGCTAAGGGCCGACGAGAAGCTCATCGGCCGGGCCATCCTCATGGCGATGCGTGATGGAAAGCCGTCGCCTTCGCTCGCCGATCTGGCCGTCCAACACGGAATCTCGCAGGACAAGGTGCGCACCGGTCTCGAGATGATGGCCCGTTTCGAGATACTGAGACGGGAAGCTAGGTCCGGGGGCAGCGGCTATGTCCTGGCAAACGAACGCTACCAGAAATGGGAGTCACGCCTGGACTTTCAGTTCCACACGGTGCGACTCTCGTCCGGGCGCCAGTTCAACACAAACTGAGCGGTCGACGTCTTGTTGCTGGTCAGCAACACGTATCCCGATGACACGGTCATCATTGAGGACAGCTCGTTCGGCACCACAGAACGCATCCGAGTGGTTTTCGAGAAAGGGAAGCTGATTTCGGTGGAGCCGGCAACCACAGTCGTTTTCTTGGGCGGTGGCTGAGGTATTGACAACCTCTTCGGTTCAGAAGAGGCCCTGAATCAGTGGCTGGGGCGTCACCCGGAACTGAAAGGCCGGCTTTGGTTGCCTGTCGCGGAAGCTGTAAAGGCTCCGAGAGAAGACTGGCGTTTCCATTAAGCCCAGTATTCGAGATCAACGCTCAAGCGGCGGATGTTTTCTGCTTCCGCAAGGACTTCGGTGGGATGTCAGGAGGGATATCATAGGAGACGTGCGATACATCGAGCCAGTTTTCCGCCCGCCCAGCGAGGCTGACAGTTACATCCTGCAGGCCACGATCGGCTGCTCCTGGAACCACTGCACTTACTGTCACATGTACCGCAACAAGGAGTTTCGCGTCCGCGACCTGGACGAGGTACTGGCGGACATCGAGATGGCTCGGGAGCATTACGGTGCCCGGATCGACAAGGTGTTCGTCGCCGATGGCGATGCCTTGGTCATGGATCTGGATCAGTGGGAACCGATCCTCGATGCGTGCAACGACGCCTTCCCCGCGCTCCGCCGTATCAGCTGCTATGCGATGGCGACAAATGTTCTGGCCAAGACCGACCGTGAGCTGAACCGGCTGCGGGAAAAGGGTCTCGACTTACTCTATGTCGGACCCGAGTCCGGTGACGACGTGACGTTGAAGAGAATCGCCAAGGGGTCGGATCACGCGGCCCATGTCGAGGCGGCCGAGAAGGCGCGGGCTGCCGGCATGCGCGTGTCAGCGATCTTCCTGCTCGGCGCTGGCGGAGTGGAGAGGAGCCAGGAGCATGCGGAGGCCTCCGCCGCACTCGCAACTGGCATGGACCCAGAGTTTCTCGCGGCGCTGACGCTGACCGTCGTGGAGGACACCCCGATTGCCAAGCTCCAGGCGTCCGGTCGCTACGAGCTTCCAGACGTCGAAACGCTGCTCCGCGAGCTGCGCACCTTCATCGACTTGGCGCGACCTTCAGATGCGCTGTTTCGGACGAACCACGCGAGCAACTACATGTCCCTCGGCGGTCGGCTGCCCCGGGATCGCGAAAGACTCCTGTCAGTCCTCGACGATGCGCTCGGTGGTCGCCTTCCGTTGCGCCCGGAGTGGAGCCGGGGCCTCTGACGGTGACCGGTGGCATACGTTGGGGGTGATGCTCAACCGCCCTTGCCTGAGACATCTACCGGTCAACGACTCAAAGTCGATTTCCTGAAGTACGTGACGTTCCGCCGGCACGTTCTGCACGACGGCGTTCGGCCTGGCGCATGAGTACTCTGCCCCAGCGGTCAGGCGCGGAATCGCCGATCGCGCCGAACAGTGGTTGTCTCTCGTCCTGTGGTAGGGACCCGAGCCCAGTCTTAGGGCCGGCTCCAATGAAAAGCGGTCTTTTCAGTTCTCTTTGTCGGGCTGCGAGGCTGAACCGGTTTCCGCCGGCCTGATCTTCGGATAGCTGAGGCAAACGTGTGAGAAAATGGAGGCGGCGGGAATCGAACCCGCGTCCGAAAACGTTCAACAGAAGAGTCTACATGCTTGTCAGGTTCGAATTTGTCTTACGCCCGGTGAGATCGAGCCTGCAACATCACCGGACGCCAGCCCGTTAAATTTCGCCCCGAATCGCCGGGCCAGCAATTCGGAACTAGCCCACATCAGTCGGCGCTCTATCGAAAACCTGCGGGCGGGTTTCCTATAGAACGTAGCCGCGATTAAGCGGCTAGTGCTAACTCAAAGTCAGCAGTTGATTGTTTTCCACGGGTTTAACGAGGAACGCGGGACCTCGGCATGCATCTCCTGCCTCATCGCATCCGTCGAAACCGGTGCGCCCCCGGGCAAGTCGTTCTTTTTGCTCTATTCAATATATAGGATATAGGTGGCGTAGTCGAAGTTGTCAATTTGATCGGGCGGTCAGCTGGCCGATCCCGGGGGCGTCAATTCACTGGAAGTGACTCCAAACGTTAGTCTTGTGGTCCATATGCTATAATCCGATCTTTCTTTGGGAGGTCGTAAAACTTGTCTCGCAAATCCCCTTCGGGTCCTGCCGCAGGAAGCCCGCCGATCGAGCGTCTGCTCGAAGCCATTTCACCTGCCCTGTCCCAGAAACTGGATCAGGTGATGCAGGAATTTCGTGCATCGATGGAGCTTGAATTCGACATTCGCCTCAAGAAGGCCGTGATCGAAAAACAGGCCGAGTTTCGCGGGCGTGCCGAAGAGTTGCGCAGGACGACGGAAGCAGAGACCCGGGAAGCGGTCGGAGCCGAAGTCGCCGAGGAGCTTGAGGCCAGGTTCAAGGCCGATCACGAAACGCAGCTGGCGGAGTTGAAGTCCGGGTTGGAAGTCCTGTCTCGGAAGATGACGGATCGTCTGAAAGCGGACCACTTGAAGGCCATTGTGCAAGAGCGGGAATCGGTTCGCCAGAAGGTGACCCACGAGCTTGAAGGCAGGTTTAAGCCCGAGTTGGAGACCCGGCTCGGAGATCTCCGAAACCGGCTTGAAGAGGAAGCGCGCCAGGCCGTAACTCAACTCAAGGGACAGCATGCACAGGCCATGGTCCAGGAGCGGGAGTCGGTTCGCGAAAAGGTGACGATGGATCTCGATGCCAGGTTCAAGAAGAAACTGGATGACGAGCTCATCGAACTCCAGGAGCGTCTCGAAGGAGAAGTGCGCAGTCGGTTGGACACGCTGAACGGGCAGCATGCGCAGGCGATTGCCCGGGAACGGGAGACGGTTCGCGAGAGTGTCACCGCGGATCTTACGGCCAGATTCACGGCGGAGATTGCGACCGGCCTCTCTGAACTGGAAAGCAAGCTGAAAGCGGACGCTCATCGGGCTGGGAGCCAGTGGAAGCTGGAGCGGACGGATTTGATCGAGCAGGTGGACCGGTGGCGTCTTCTTGCCGAGTTCCACCGCCGTCTCGGGGACGCTTCGTCTCAGGCTGAAATCCTCAACAGATTTCTCGGCGCCTCGGAACGATTCTGTTCCGGGGTTGCCTTGTATGTGAACAAGGCCGACGGCCTGGAGCTGTGGGCCAGCAAAGGCGAAGCCGCCGTGTTTCCCGAGCTGATTTCCAGCGAGACGATCGACCCGGAGTGGTATTTTGCGCCGGTTGTCATCCGGTCGAGAACAGTTGCCGCCGTATGTGCTGCGGGAATCAGCGATAGAGAGTCCCTGATCATGCTGGTGGAGGTTTTAAAGAAAACGGTCGAGACCTTCGGGTTGCGACTCCGTTTCTTTGGTTCCGCAGCGGCCTTGGAACCCGGGACCGCGAATAACTCGATTCTCGAAGACGAGGCCTCGAATCGGCCCCCGGACGACGACGAGGAGTTTCGCGACGAAGCCCGCAAGCTTGCTCGAACGCTGGTGTCGGAGATCAAGCTGGGCCACGAAGAAGAAGTGGAGGAGGGCCGCGTCCACTCCGATCTCTATACCCGTCTACAGAAAGAAATCGACGAGGGACACGAGATTTATAGACGCCAGGTGACGGTGGTCGGAGCCCACCAGGACTATTTCCATGAGGAAGTCGTCAAGATCCTGGCGGAGAACAATCCGGAGCGTCTCGGCGATGCGTATCCCGGAAAAGAGAACACGTAAAGATCTGGAGAATGCACAAGTAAATGTTCAAGAAGCCCATCTCTCACAAAGCGGAACTATTCACCGAATCCGTCATTCGAGAAATGACACGCCTTGCGCTCAAACACGGTGCGATCAACCTGTCGCAGGGGTTCCCTGATTTCCCGGCGCCCGAGGTTCTCAAGCAGGCCGCATCCGACGCGGTGTTTGCCGATGTGAACCAATACGCCATCACCTGGGGCGCGAAAAACTTCCGCGATGCACTGGTCGCAAAGATGCAGCGGTTCATGGACATCGAAATTGATCCGGAGACCGAGATCACCGTCGCCTGCGGCTCCACCGAAGCCATGATAGACGTCATGTTGGCGGTGATCAATCCGGGTGACGAGGTGATCGTTTTCGAACCGTTCTACGAGAACTATGGGCCGGACGCAGTCATTTCCGGTGCGACGCCCCGCTACGTCCAGCTTCACCGTCCCGACTGGACATTTGACGAAGCCGAACTGGAGGCCGCCTTCAACAACAACACGAAGATGTTGATCATGAACACGCCCAACAACCCGACGGGCAAGGTGTTCTCTGTAGAAGAACTCGAACACATCGGCCGGCTGTGCCAGAAGTGGGATGTGCTGGTGGTGACCGACGAAATCTACGAGCACATTCTTTACGACGGCGCCAAACACGTCTCGATGATTCAGATCGACGGAATGCGCGAGCGCACGGTCCTGGTCAACGGTATGTCGAAGACCTACAGCGTCACGGGCTGGCGCGTGGGATACTCAATCGCGCCTCCCGCGATTACGGCCGCCATCCGCAAAATGCATGACTTCATCACCGTCGGGGCGCCCGCTCCACTTCAGGATGCGGGAGCCGTTGCTCTCGGTTTGCCGGATACCTACTACGAAGATCTTGCCAGGCGCTATCAGGAACGGCGCGACCGGATGATCAAGATGCTCGACGACTCCGGTTTCGACTACATCGTGCCCAAGGGCGCCTACTATATGATGAGTGACATCACCCGCTGGGGCTTTCGAAACGACATCGAAATGTCGAAGTTCCTGGTTACCGATATCGGTGTCGCGACCGTCCCCGGAAGCAGCTTCTTCAGCAACCCGGAATCCGGGAAAGACCTGATCCGCTTCACGTTCTGCAAGAAACCCGAGACCCTGGCAGCGGCCGCAGAGCGTCTCCAGAAAATGAGGGAGATGGCGGTGGGAAGGTAGGTGGGGAGAGGCCAAGGTCCGAGGTCCGAAGTCTCTTGGCTGTTGGCTCTTCCCCGATTTGGAACTTGGACCCTGGCCCCTGGACTTGGTTTGCAAAATCTACGTAAAGTCGGGACGAATAGCGCTCTCGGACGTCCAATGATATATGGCGCTGGAGATATCAATATTTCCGGGCCCGCTGATGTTGGCTCAGAGTAACACTTGTGAGCTATAATCAGCCACGCAAATACTCATATATGGAAGGTTAAGCCCGATGGGAAAACGACGATTACTCTTCTCGGCCCTTGTGGTGATCACGCTTGCGATGGGCGTCGCGATCGGAACGATCGTGTCGGACCGAGTGACCGCTGGTCAGCAGGACGTGACGACGCTGCCGATTCCGGAACCGGTCCAGCTATCGAACATCTTCGCGAAGATAGCCAGTGAGGTTGGACCTGCGGTGGTCCATATCAGCACGGAATCCCGTGCCCAGCCCCGCCGCGGGCGTGGGGGCAGCCCGTTCGATGATCCGTTCGATTTCTTTGACTTCTTCGGCGGTGATCCGGGCGACCAGGAGCGGCCTGAGCGGGGGCGCAGAACCGAGAGCCTGGGTTCCGGTTTTATAGTCGACAAGGCCGGCTACATCGTGACGAACAACCACGTCATCGCGGATGCCGACAGAATCACCGTGAAGTTGCCGGACGATTCCGAGTATGACGCCAAGCTGATTGGCGCCGACCGGGAGACGGACCTGGCCGTAATCAAGATCGAAGCGGACCGCGACTTGCCGTTCGTGATCCTGGGGAATTCCGATGCGACCAACGCCGGTGACTGGGTCCTGGCGCTGGGCAGCCCGTTCGGCTTCCAGAATACTCTGACTGCCGGCATCATCAGCGCAAAGGGCCGTGACGTGCCCGGCGGCGAGCAGTTCCAGAAGTTCATCCAGACCGACGCGGCGATCAATCCCGGCAACAGCGGTGGGCCGCTGGTCAACATGGCGGGCGAGGTGATCGGCGTCAACAGCGCGATCATTTCCAATACGCGTTCCTTTGCCGGGCTCGGGTTTGCGATGCCTTCAAACGTTGCCATCGATGTCTACAACCAACTCGTCGTGGACGGCCGTGTAACGCGAGGTTCAATCGGTATCACATACAGTGCCAACCCCGACCCGGCTCTGATCCGGGCCTTCGGATTAGAACATGGGGTGGTGGTCAACAGCGTCCTGCCTGACGGTCCGGCGGAGGAAGCCGGCTTCAGGGCCGGAGACGTCATCACCGAGATAGCCGGCCGCCCCGTGACAAACGGGGATGTGCTGCTCGAGATCGTTGCTTCCCAGTCCGTCGGAGAAACCATTCCGATAACGATTCGTCGTGGCGACGGAGACCTCACGTTGAATGTCGAAATCGCCGACCGGTCCGAGATTCTGCCGGACCTGTCCGGTGCCGTTCTGCCCAGACAGAACGATACGGCGCCGACCCGACTGGGTATTCGAGTCCAGGAGATCCCGGCTCAAGCACGATCCATGCCGGGTGGCCGAAGCCTGCGAGGCGTGATGGTGGCCTTTGTCCAACCCGACAGCCTGGCTGCCGAAGCCGGCCTCGCGCGGTCCATGATCATCTCGAGAATAGTAGCCGGTCGCGAGGTCTTTGACATCACCGGCATCGATGACTTCCAACGTGCCGAGCGCAACCTCGAATCGGGCATGACCGTGGCTTTCATGGTCCAGATCCGGAACCCCCAGTCCCAGGGCTTCGACACCACGTTCCTTCCCATGACAATCCCTTAACCGGACTGTGATGGCAATTCCAAAGAGGGGCGCCGACAACGGCGCCCCTTTCGTTTTGGGAACCTGAGTTTTTCACCGCAGAGGCGCAGAAGCGCAGAGAAAGTAGGAATGTTCGGAGTTTGAGTTATCGTCTCTGCGTCTCTGCGCCTCTGCGGTGAAAAATGATTTCTCAACGTTCTTCGCGCCTTTGCGGTGAATGGCCGGTTCTCTTGATAAGCTAATAGTTCGCGATGAAGACGACTACCTGGGATTTGATACTCGACCCGCCGCTCGACGGTGAAACCAACATGGCAGTGGATGCCGAGTTGTTGAAATCCATCGAGAAATCCGGGGAGACGCGGACGGTTTTGCGTTTTTACTCCTGGATACGGCCGACGATTTCCCTCGGGCGGAACCAGCGCAGGGAGAAGGCCGTCGACCTGGAGTTTTGCCGTTCGGCCGGGCTCGATGTGGTCGATCGTCCGACTGGTGGGCGCGCGGTTCTGCACAACGATGAGATCACGTACTCGGTTGTCTCGAATGATACGGGGCCATTCGAGGGGGCGTCGATTTACGATACGTACAAGCGGATTTCCGAAGCGCTGTCGATAGGCTATCGGCGTCTCGGGGTGGACACCGTTCTGGCCCCGGACACCCGCCGGTTGGGAGTGGCGGAAAACGGGACCGAATACCCCTGTTTTGTCTCACCCAGCAGGTATGAATTGATGAGAGATGGAAGGAAGGTGGTTGGGAGTGCGCAACGGCGTCTCCGACGCAGCTTCCTGCAACACGGATCGATGCCGATTTCCTGCGAACGAGAGTTGCTCGCGCGGGCGACAAGGCTTGACGACCGATCGTTGTTGGACGATGAAATGACCGGCATCGCCGAATGCCTGGATCGCAGGCCGACTCCAGGCGAGATCACCAGCGCTTTTGTCGGTGCGTTTGGGGAGTATTTCGAGGTGGATTTTCGGCGGCTGATGAATTCCGCCGAAATCGCCGGATGAATTCTTTAACATACGTTTTATCAGCTAGTTGGCTTGCATGTATCGCTTGAGTGTCATTACTCCCGCCTGCAGTTCAGACAATAGAGTGAGCCAGCAACGTTAAGCCGTCCCACCGGGGTCTGGAAGAATCCAAAACGACAATTTGTGGAAAGATGTAGATTTTTGGGGTTGAAGCGTCGGTGTCTGTATGTGATAATTATATACGACATGCAGTCTAAGAGCAAACTGGCGCGATTGAGCCGGTACCGGGCCGCTTTGCGGGAAGCGATCGATGAGTTAGCCGAGTTGATCGAGGTGGGCTATGAACGCAAGCCGATGGTGAAGGGGACCGTGTACGAGTTGGCGCGCAAGTGCGGCAAGGCTGGCTGTGCGTGTACGCGGGGACAGTTGCACCGCTCGATGGTGTTGAGCTGGAGCGAGGAGGGCCGGACCCGGTTGTTGTCGATTCCTGCTGAGCGAGTGAAGGGGTTGCGAGAGAAGAGTGAACGGTATACCCAGTATCGCGCGGCCCGGGCCGAGGTCACCCGAGTACAACGGAGGATTCTGAAGCTGCTGGATCAAATCGAGAAGCTGCGGCGGGAGAAACCCTGATGGGGAGTCCGGCATGACCGTGTTTGAACGCAACGACCGGTTGGTGTGCGACGCGTTCCGGGACGGGGAGTTTGACTCGATCGAGGCGGCCGGAGAGGTCTCCGAGACGGACTTCTTTCGAGCCATCGCGGGCAAGAAGATTCTCGAGAAGTTGGCGGGGAGCTACCCGACCCCATTGAAGAAGCACGACGTACCGGTGTGGGTCTATATCGCCAGCAATGTGGCGATGCGCTTCCACGGGGTGCATCAGTTTCATGCCTATCCCTATGTCGTGCGCAGCGGGGGGATGGTCCAGGCCTTCGGCCCCCAGATGGGGCATCGGGCCATCCACCCGGAGACCGGCGATGTGACCTTGGAGTGTGGGGGGTTCAACGACAAGAACAGCTACGACCGGCAGACCCCCTGTGATCAGGACTATCTGCGGAAGATGGCGCGCAAGACCGACGCGGATCGCCTCCAGGATTGGTTCAACCGCGACGTGGTGGGCATCTTCCGACAGCATCGGGCCTTTGATCGGGAAGGGCTGTTCATCGGGGATGCGACCTATCTGTTCCTACCTGACAACCCGGCCTATGAACACGCCTCCTTGATGCTATTCAACGAGCACAACAAGCCGGTCGACGGTCTAAAACTGACCTCCAAACAGAAACTCCGGTGTCAGTGGCGCCGGTGCTACAAACTGGTGACCCTGATCCACACCAATCGCGCCGGGGACTTCTTCCTATGGGCCGGACTGCGAGTCAGTCAGGGTAAAGATAACGACTTGCCGATACTGTACCGCATGGTCGACGAGTTTGTGGCCTATCATGGCACGGGAATCATCAAGCGGTTGATCCTGGACCGGGGGTTTCTCGATGGCCCCTCCATTGGTCGTTGCAAACAGGATTATGGGATCGACATCCTGATTCCGGCCCGTCGCAACATGGAGATCACCCGCGACGCGATCGATCTGGCTGACGCCCAACCCGGGACGTTCCAATCTTGGACGCCTCCTGCACCGCCGGAGAAACCGGCTCCCCTTCATCGGCCCGCCGCGATTCGCAAACGTGAGCAGGCCCGGCAACGCACCTTAGAGAAACGCCCCGTCGAAAATCCGCCCGATCCGGCCACCACGCGCGTGGGTTCGGAACTGGCCGTGGTCCGGGATCTGGAGTCCTATTCCAACTGTCCGGTCCCGCTCCATGCGGTGATCAACCGTGAACGCTATGCCGATGGGCACACCGATCAGTGGGTGCTCTTGGATACCAAACGCATTGCGGATCCCGCCCAAACCCGCACCGAGTATGCGCTGCGCACCGTGGTTGAAGAGCGCTACCGGCAAACCAAGTGTTTCTCCGGCCTCGCCGAGTTCTCTTCCCGCGCATTCAGTCTCGTGGTCAACCAGGTCGTCTTTGTCCTGCTCACCTACAGCCTGCTGCAGTGGTATCTGCGGCGCATCGAACGCCGGAACATGAATCGGAAGACTCGCCCCCGCATCCTCGATGTGCTCCAGCCGACCTTTACCGTCATTCTGATTTACTACCAAAACTACGTCGCCTTCCTCTCTCCGCTCGAGCATCAGGAAATGGTGCTCACACTCAGCGAAACGGCTCGCAAGAAGATTCTTGCCAAGACCCGCCGGCTCCGTCGCGCCCTGGCAAATCAACTGCAGAATCCTCGGCCTCCATAGCGCACCGGGCCCTCGTCATGGATTTCTATCGACCCTGTTTGCCGCATCTGAGGTGGCCCCGGAAAATCGGGCAGTTGTTTAAGGTGTATTCCACCGACTGAGGAGGGATACACGATGACGAAGAGACGCAGGTTTTCTGGGGAGTTGAAAGCGAAGGTCGCGCTGGAAGCGCTTCGGGGCGATCGGACGCTGCAGGAGATTGCCTCGAAGCACCAAGTTCATCCGAACCAGGTGAGCACATGGAAGCGCCAGGCGATGGAAGGGCTTGGCGAGATGTTCTCGAACGGTGTGGAACGCCGGCGGCGGGATCATGAAAGCGAGGTTCGTGAGCTTCACGCCAAGATCGGCGAATTGACGGTGGAGCTGGATTTTTTGTCCAGAGGGTCCGGTCGATGAGCCGGGCCGCGCGCCGGGCGATGGTGAGGCGCCCTGACCCGGAACTGAGCTTGAATCGTCAATGCCGTTTGCTGTCGATCGGGCGCTCCTGGCTCTATTACACGCCCCAGGGCGAGAGCGCGGAGACCCTGGCGCGGATGCGGCGCATCGATGAGTTGTTTCTGAAGCATCCGTTCTACGGTGCCCGTCAGATCGTCCGTCATCTGCGCCGCGAGGGCGTGCGCATCGGCCGTCGCCGGGCGGGTCGTCTGATGCGTTTGATGGGTCTTCAGGCAATCTACCGGGCACCCCGCACCAGCGAGCCGCATCCCGAACACCGGGTCTACCCCTATCTGCTCAAGGGTTTGGCGATCGAGCGGGCAAACCATGTCTGGTGCGGCGACATCACCTACATCCCTGTGCGGCGCGGCTTTCTTTACTTGGTGGCGATCATGGATTGGGCGAGCCGGTATGTGCTGGCCTGGCGTTTGTCGAACACCCTGGACGCCAGCTTTTGCGTCGAGGCGCTCGAGGAGGCGCTGACCCGCCACGGCCAGCCGGAGATCTTCAATACCGATCAGGGCAGCCAGTTCACCGGCTTCGCCTTCACCGGGCGCTTGCGAGCGGCCGGTGTCCAGATCTCGATGGACGGCCGGGGCCGGTGCATCGACAACATCTTCATCGAGCGGCTCTGGCGCTCCCTCAAATACGAGGCTGTCTATCTGCACGACCTTGCCGACGGCTTCCAGGCCCGGCGCGTCATCGGCGAGTGGATCGACTTCTACAACGCCGAACGGCCACACTCGGCCCTCGGCGGAAAAACCCCGGCCGAGGCCTACCGCGGCGACCCGCCTGCGGATATGATGGACAAGCCGCTACGCGCCTTGCCCACTTACCCACAGGCGCAGCAACGGCGACAGGAAGATCGATCCAAGGATATTCTGGCAAGATGAGCGGCAACCGGAATACACCTTAAACAGGCCGCCAAGCTGTCCACAAACCGGGGCCACCTCAATCATCCGGCGGTCGTCGCACTCGTGTCGCTTCTCGAGCCACACCCATCCCTTTCACCATCCTGCAACTCCCTGTTTCCCACGCAAAATTCCTATCGCCCGAAAAACCACACGATATCGATCGGATAGCCTCAAGGAAATCGCCGCAGTGTCTGAATCGCAGACTCCCGCAGGCTCGGTTGACACGACACTACCCTGATGTTATAAGCTTCGGTTATGCCCGAGAAAACTCCAGTTGGAAGCGAACTCGGCGAACGCGGAAGTGAGATCCTGCAGCTGGTCATCAGTTCCTACATCAGCTCGGGTGAACCGGTCGGTTCCAGAACCGTGTCCAAAGCAATGAATCAGCGGCTGAGCCCGGCTTCGATTCGTAACATCATGGCGGACCTCGAGGATGCGGGGTACCTGATGCAGCCGCACACGTCGGCGGGGCGGGTTCCGTCCGACGCTGCATATCGTTTCTTTGTGGATTGTCTCGGGAACTCGGGCAAGCCGACGCGTTCGGATGAGGCGTATATCAACAAAGCACTGGCCGAGGCCAGTACTCCGGAACACATGATGTCGACTGCCTCCCACCTGTTGTCGGACATCTGCCGAACCGTGGGAATTGTCGTTTCGCCGCCGATCGCAACGAGCATGCTCCAGCACATCGAGTTTGTGCGGCTGGGAGAGGACAAGATACTGGTCATCATGGTCTCGCAATCGGGCCTGCTTCAGCAGAAGCTGATTCGCGTTACCGAACCATACAATCAGGACGAGTTGACCCGCGCCGGCAACTACCTGGTCGACAAGTTTTCAGGCAAGACGCTTCCCGAGATCCGCCATGCACTGGTCCGCATGATGCGGGCCGAGCGCATGCGTTATGACCGGATGATGCGCCGCCTCCTCGAATCCTGGAGCCTCAGTCTCGACGAACCCGACGAGGCGAGCGAGACTGTTTATATTCAGGGAACTGGAAACATACTGACGAAGATCGATTTGTCCAACATAGAGCGCATGCAGGAGTTGTTCGGAGTGTTCGAGGAGAAAGGCCGCCTGGTCAAGATCCTGAACCAGTGCCTTCCCGGCGATTCCGAAGAAGGTGTGAAGATCAGGATCGGATCCGAATTGGGCACACCCTGTATGCGGGATTTCACCATCATCGCCTCTCCCTACCGGCAAAAAGACCGCACCGCCGGTTTCATGGGCATCATCGGCCCGACCCGAATGGAATACCGCAAGGGTATTTCGGTAGTCGGTTATCTGGCCAACGCCTTCAGCCGGATCATGACGGCCTGATTGTATCGTTGACCCCCCGAACACTCCGTGTAGCCCGATTTTTCACCGCAGAGGCGCACAGAAAAATCCTAATCTGCGCAATCTGCGTAATCCGCGTACAGATTTCGTCCTCCTCCCATCTGCGTACTCTCGCGTGAACCCATCCCTCCGGACACTGCTGTTATAATAAAAAATGGGTCTTCCGCAGAATTTGTGGGTAAAACCGTCTTCCATCGCCGCTTGAGGAGACCACGGTGCTCGCCAAGCCTCAAGGCTTCCCTCGCAAGCTCGGCGGCTGCGCCGGCCTTGACCCTCGGCTGCGCTCCGCGGTGTCGGCTGGTGTGGGCGATGGGGAACGGGGCCTCCGGCGGGGGCTCCGGGCACCGGGTGTAGGCGTCCGACCGAAGTGGGTACTGGAATATTCGCCGTCGAACAAAAGAATAAGGTACTTTGTTTCAATTACTTATGTGCGCACAGGCCTTTGGACTGCCCACAAATTCTGCGGAGGAGGCTAAAAAATTGGTCCCGGGCCTTGGGATCTTGACACTTTCAGATAAGGACACCATGCCAGAAGAGCTTGAAAACCAGGGTGCGGCGGGCGAGTCGGAAGGAGCGGACCGAGCCGAGGCGGGGGCGGAGCTTTCCGAACAGCCGCCCGATCCGCTCCAGTTGGCCGAAGCCGTCCGGACACTGACCGGCGAGCGGGACGATCTTAAGGACCGGCTGTTGAGAAAGCAGGCGGAATTCGAGAATTTTAAGAAGCGGATTGATCGAGAGAGAGCGGAATTCGTCGGGTTCGCGTCGGCCGAGTTGATGCGG
The DNA here is from genome assembly GCA_965262425.1 of Terriglobia bacterium. Classification (GTDB taxonomy): domain Bacteria; phylum Acidobacteriota; class Terriglobia; order 20CM-2-55-15; family 20CM-2-55-15; genus CAZOZZ01. Next base: position 324,739 of record OZ253536.1, read on the forward strand.
GAAGTTTTGAATGTTCTGGATTCGTTCGAACTTGCGCTACGCAATGATTCAACAGACGGAAACAGCTCGAAATCGGGTGAGGGATTTGAGCTCATATACAAGCAGTTGCTGAAGAGTCTGGAGCGTTTCGGCCTCGAGCTGGTCGAAGCGCGTGGCCGGCGGTTCGATCCGCACTTTCACGAGGCGGTCAGCATGCAACCCTCCGACGACGCGGAAGAGGGCACGGTTCTTGAAGAGTTGCGGAAGGGGTATCTGCTCAACGGTAAGTTACTCCGACCCTCGATGGTGACTGTAGCCGCCGCCACGCTCGAAGAGGCGGATTCATGAGGCGGTCGGCTGCCAGGAGTGTCGGTTGAGTGGCTAAACGGGACTATTACCAGATCATGGGGCTCTCCCGGACCGCATCGGATCCGGATATCAAGAGCGCGTACCGGAAACTGGCGCTCAAGTACCATCCGGATCGGAATCCCGGCGATCGCGAGGCTGAAGACCGGTTCAAAGAGGCGGCCGAAGCCTACTCGGTCCTCAGCGACGCTCAGAAACGAAGTCAGTACGATCGTTTCGGCCACGCTGGGGTTAGCGGCGTCAACGGTCCCGGAGCCGGCGGATTTGATCCAAACACTTTTTCCGACTTCGGCGACATCCTCGGCGATCTGTTCGGGTTGGGTGATCTGTTCGGGGGAGGCGGCCGTCGATCGGGTCGTCAGGCCAACCGTGGTGCCGACCTTAGGTATGATCTGGACCTGAGCTTCGAGGAAGCTGCCTTCGGTAAGAAAACTCGCATCAAGGTTCCCCGGCATGAGGAATGCTCGGAATGTGGTGGTGCCGGTGTTCCCAGGGGGAGTGGACCCAGTACCTGTCCGACCTGTCAAGGACACGGGCAGGTGCGGTTTCAGCAAGGCTTCTTCAGCATTACCCGGACGTGCAGCCAGTGTCAGGGCAGTGGCCAGTACATCAAGAACCCGTGTGCGAAGTGTCATGGGGACGGCCGGACGGTGAGGGAAAAAACGCTGGAAATCAAGATCCCTGCCGGTGTCGACTCCGGATCCAGGTTGCGTGTGAGCGGCGAGGGCGATGCCGGATCCCGGGGCGGTCCTTCCGGAGATCTTTACGTCATGATCGATGTGGAGGAGCACGAGTTCTTCGAACGGCGGGAGGACGACCTCGTCTGTTACATCCCGGTTTCTTTCGCCCAGGCCTCTCTCGGCGCGGAGATAGTGGTTCCGACGCTGGATGGTGAGGAAAAGCTGAAGATCCCTTCCGGGACTCAGCCCGACAGCGTGTTCAGGATTCGCGGTGCCGGCGTCGCCAAGACGGGCGGTCGCGGCCGCGGCGACCTTTACGTCAACGTCAACATCAAGATTCCCACAAAACTCAACCGCGAGCAGCGCGAACTCCTTTCGAAGTTTGCCGAAACCGAGAAAGCTGAAAACCGTCCGATACAGAAGAAAATTCTGGACCGCGTGCGGGAAATTTTTGGGTGAGGGATCCGACAGTCCGAGGTCCGAAGCCCTTACGCGGATTACGCAGATTAGGACTTTTCTCTGCGCCTCCGCGCCTCTGCGGTGAAAATCCTCTCCTAGGCCTCTGTGGTCTTTGCGCCCCCCCGGTAAAAAATGTATCCGTTCCGGGGCTGCGCTGCCAGCTACCTGCTGAAAGCTAACATGTAATGTCCTGTATCCGGATCACAGTCGACGTCCCCGATCAGCTCAAAGACCTTTTCGCCGCCGAACTTTATTCGGATGACATCGCGGGGATATGGGAGAACCCGCTACCCGGTGCCGGGATGACACGGATGATCGTCTACGTCGATTCGTCCGCTGATGACTCTCCTCACTGCGCAAGGATTCGACAGCTCTTCCAACAAAACGGATACCCCAGTCCGAATCTCGACGTGGGCGTCGAAGAGTCCGTGGATTGGACTCTTGAATGGAGGAAGGGCTATACGAGTTTTCCGGTCGGACGAAGCTTTCGACTGGTACCCAGTTGGGAGCAGCCGGAGGATGGAGACACCAGAGTGCCCATCCGTATCGATCCCGGTCAGGCCTTCGGTACGGGAACGCATGAGACGACCCGGATGATGTTGGAGGCCCTGGAAAGCCTGGAGTCCCCGAACGGACTTGTCGTCGATCTTGGCTCGGGATCGGGGATTCTGTCGATAGCTGCGCACAAGCTGGGTCATACGCAAGTGGTGGCCTGTGATGTGGACGCCGAAGCGATCCGGGTTGCGGCAGGCAACATCACCCGAAATCGGACAGATGTCGGATTGTTCGTCGGGTCGGTCGAAGCGCTTGCCCCCGACAGCGCCTGGCTCGTTCTGGCGAATCTGACCGAACCCGTCATCGTCGATCTCTGGCCCGAAATCGCTCGGACTCTCATGCCATCCGGATTGGCGATCCTGTCTGGTATCCTCGACGTTCAGGCTGAGGAACTCCGCGGTGTCCTTACCGAGGGCGGATTCGATGTCCGTGAAGAGATGACCGAAGGTGAGTGGGTCACGCTGGTGGTCCGACGACATGGCGACTAAATCCGTATTCTGGCCCGAGCCCGTCATTCGAGAAGGGATCCTGTCCGTGTCCGGTGACGAGCATCGGCACCTGAAGGTTTCCCGAGCCGAAATCGGAGAGAAGGTGGAGGTCTTTGACGGCCGCGGGCGTGTCTGGCCCGGCCTCGTACTGTCGGCCGACAAGAGGGCGACCCGGATTCATGTGGCCGAATCCCGTCTGGAACCCGCCCCTCGAATCGAATTGATCCTCGCACAGGCGCTGATCCGACCGTCGGCCTTCGAGTGGGTTCTGGAGAAAGACGTCGAAGTCGGTGTGACGCGGATCATCCCTTTCCGGGCCTTGCGATCTAATGTTCGAGGGGGCGATCGCAAGTCGCGTTGGCAACGAATCATCGTGGAGGCAGCCAAGCAGTCCAAGTGCTATCACCTTCCGCGATTGGATGATGTTACCGATCTGGAAACGGTTCTTCGAATGGAAGCCGGTTCGAAGATTTTGTTGGCGGAGCGAACCGGGGTTTCGCTAAAGTCAGCGGTTGCCGGCTCTCCGGTCCTGTACATCGTCGGGCCCGAAGGCGGCTGGACCGACGGGGAACTCGATGCGGCCGTGACATCGGGGGCGAGCCCGGTCCATCTCGGCTCGAACACTATGCGAGCGGAGACGGCCGCCGTTGTCGGGGGCGCATTGATCCGTTACGAAATGGGAGTGCTGTAGTCGTGAGAAGATTGTCCCCTGCATACGTCCTCGCCGTATTGGTTTTTGCTTTGCCGCTGGGAGCCCAACAGCGTCCGCTACTGACGGAAGATCCCCGCTTGATACCTGAAGGTCGGCTCGTAACCGAGACGGGCTTCGGGTACTTTGATCAGACTCCTTTCCCGATTCAGGGCATCGAGGGCGACTTGCTGTCTTTGATCGACGGCGGCTTCCACATCGGCCTGGGATCGCGTGCCGAGTTTCAGATAACCGGCGTCTTGCGCAATTACCTGTGGGTGCGAGAGGGCGGAACCGGTCGAAGGAACGACTGGGGGGACGGCCTGATCTCGACTAAGATCGCGATCGTCAAGGAGACGGCGAGCCTCCCCGATATCAGCTTCCGGCCAACTGTCCTGCTTCCGAATGCCAGCAACGAAAGTCTCGGCAAGGACGGAACAGATTTTTTCGCGAGCCTGCTTGTGGGGAAGTCGGTCGGCCGTGCCTACGTGTTTGGGAACTTCGGCGTGGGAATCCTGGATGACGCCGTGCGCGCCGCCGCCCAGCAGGACGTCATCGTCTACGGCCTGGCGGCCCTGGTGCCGCTGTCGGATCGCTTTCGCCTGGCCTTTGAGATCAACGGCCTGGAGAACCCACAATCGAACCCCACACCCGGAGGAGAAGACCGGACCCAAACCCGTTTCGGTTTCCAGTTGGACGCCCTGGGCATGCGATGGGACCTCGCCGCAACCGCGGGTCTGACCGACGTCGATCATCGTGCCGGCGTCGTCTTCGGCTTTACGAAAGAATTCACCTTGTGGCGTTAGGAGGGGATTTTTTAACGCGGAGGCGCAGAGGCGCAGAGAAAATCCTGATCTGCGTAATCCGCGTAATCTGCGCAAAGACCTTTGGACCTTCCGATTCACAGTTGAATCTTCTAAAATGAGTCCGGCATACTGATAGAAGTCAGCCGCATATGCAGAACGACGATCCAATCCAACAGGTACCGGAAGAGGAAACAAGCGTTCCTGAACTCGAACAGCCTAGTGTTTTGAGTGAGATACGGGGATGGGCGCGTGATGTCTTTTTCGCCATAGGTACGGCGATCATCATCGTGGTCTTCTTTTATCAGCCGGTGAAGGTGGAAGGCACCAGCATGTTGCCCGAGCTGGTGGATCAGGAACGGATCTTCGTTAACAAGTTCGTTTATCGAATCGAAAACATCGCCCGCCGGGACATCGTGGTCTTCTGGTATCCGTTGGATCCTACGAAGTCCTATATCAAGCGCGTGATTGGTCTTCCCGGCGATGTCATCGAGGTTCGCCGTGGAAGGGTTCTGGTCAACGGCGAGACACTGGACGAACTCTACGTGCCCCCGGAGTTCTTCGACAGGCGGACTTATTCGCCTGTCTATGTCGACCCGGGCACCTACTACGTGCTGGGTGACCACCGCAGTCAGTCCAACGACAGCCGCATGTGGGGGCTGGTCCCCAAAGAGAACATTTACGGAAAGGCAGTCTTTCGATACTGGCCGATGAGTAAGATGGGTACGATCGATTAATGAAGGCGACGTTGCTCCTCGAAGACGGAAGAGTCTTCCGTGGACTCGGACACGGCTTCGAGGGCGAAGCTGTTGGGGAAGTCGTTTTCAATACGTCGATGGCCGGTTACCAGGAGATCCTGACCGATCCTTCCTATGCCGGGCAGCTCGTCACGATGACGTATCCGCTGATCGGCAACACCGGAATCAACGCCGAGGACATGGAAGCGCGCCAGCCATACCTCGAGGCTTTCATCGTCCGCCGCCTCGCCCCCCATGCCAGTAACTGGCGCAGCGCGGAATCCCTGGACGACTACCTTCGGCGAAACCTCATCCCCGCGATTTCCGACATCGACACGCGAGCGCTCGTGCGCCACATCCGCAGGAAAGGAGCCATGCGCGCCATCCTGTCTCTGATCGACGACGACATCGACTCGTTGAAACAGAAAGTGGGCCAGGCGCCGGAGATGATCGGAAGGGATCTGGCCAGCGCCGTGACGATCAAGAAAAACTATGAGCCGGCCAGAGGGCCGATGGATTTCATCGAGTTCTCGAGCCTTCGAACGGGATCGGAAGCCTCCTATCGAGTGGTAGCCTACGATTTTGGCATCAAGACGAACATCCTGCGAGATCTGTCCCACTGCGGTGCGGACGTGACTGTCGTTCCAGCGACGACGAGTGCCGCCGACGTGTTGAGCCTCAACCCGGACGGTATCTTCCTTTCCAACGGTCCCGGCGACCCGGAAGCCGTCGATTATGCCGTCCGTAACGTAAGGGAACTGCTCGGGAAGAAGCCGATCTTCGGCATTTGCCTGGGCCACCAGATCATGGGCCTGGCTCTTGGCGGACGGACGTTCAAGCTCAAATTCGGGCACCACGGCGGGAACCATCCCGTCATGAACATCGACACCGGTCGAGTCGAGATCACCGCCCAGAACCATGGATTCGCCGTCGATCCCAATAGCCTTGACGACGATGAGATTCGGATGACGCATCTCAATCTCAACGACCAGACTCTCGAAGGCTTCGAACACCGGAAACTGCCGGCCTTCAGCGTCCAGTACCATCCGGAAGCTTCACCCGGTCCACACGATTCCTACTACCTGTTCGATAAGTTTTTCGACATGATGCGCGATGCCAAAACGCAGTGACATCTCAAAGATTCTGATTATCGGTTCCGGCCCGATCGTCATCGGACAGGCCTGCGAGTTCGACTACTCGGGTACCCAGGCCTGCAAGGCGCTCAAGGAGGAGGGATACCAGATCGTTCTGGTCAACTCGAACCCGGCGACCATCATGACCGACCCGGACCTTGCCGACAGGACCTACGTGGAACCGCTGACGGCGGAGTTTGTCGCCCAGGTCATCGCCCGCGAGAAGCCCGACGCGTTGTTGCCAACGGTCGGAGGGCAGACCGCCCTGAACCTGGCCGTCGAGCTGGCCGAGAGCGGCATCCTCGAAAAACACAATGTGGAGATGATCGGCGCCAAGCTGAATTCGGTGAAAATGGCCGAGGACCGGCTGCTCTTCAAGGAGGCCATGAAGGGGATCGGCCTGGAGACGCCCGCGAGCGCAGTCGTCGAGAACATGCGCGACGCCGAACGCGTGATCGAACAGATCGGGTTTCCCGCCGTCATCCGCCCCTCGTTCACGCTCGGCGGCAGCGGGGGTGGCGTGGCGTTCAACAGTGAAGAGTACTATGAGATTGTCGCCGGTGGTCTGGACCTGAGCCCCGTTCACCAGGTCCTGATCGAAGAGTCGGTGATCGGCTGGAAAGAATACGAGCTGGAGGTGATGCGCGACGTCCGCGACAACGTCGTGATCATCTGCTCGATCGAAAACCTCGATCCGATGGGCGTCCACACCGGGGATTCGATTACGGTGGCCCCGGCGCAGACCCTGACGGATCGGGAGTACCAGCGGATGCGCGACGCCGCCATCGCCGTGATCCGAAGAGTCGGGGTCGAGACGGGCGGCTCGAACATCCAGTTCGCGGTCGACCCCAAAGACGGCCGACTCGTGGTGATCGAAATGAACCCGCGCGTGTCCCGGAGCTCCGCGCTGGCTTCCAAGGCGACCGGGTTCCCCATCGCCAAGATTGCCGCCAAGCTGGCAGTCGGATACACACTGGACGAGATACCCAACGACATCACCAAGAAGACGCCCGCATCGTTTGAGCCGATGCTCGATTACGTGGTCGTCAAGATTCCCAAATGGGCGTTTGAGAAATTTCGGGAAGCCGATACCCGGCTTGGAACGCAGATGAAGTCAGTTGGGGAAGTGATGGCGATCGGCAGAACCTTCAAAGAAGCGCTGCTGAAAGGCGTTCGTTCCCTGGAAACCGGCAAGGAGCCCGGTTCGGAGGCGATCGATCCGGAGAGGGTACGACAGCATCTGATCACGCCTAACCCGGACCGTCTTCCATACTTGATGTACGCCCTCGGTCACGGCATGTCGGTCGCCGACGTCGCCGAGACGACCGGGATCGACCCGTGGTTCCTCCACGAGCTTGCCGAAATAGCCGACATGTCCGCGCGCCTCGGTTCGTATCGAGGACAGGAGGTGCCCTCGGACCTGCTTCTGGAGGCGAAGCGCTGCGGATTTTCCGATCAACGGATTGCTCGTCTCCTCGGAACGGGAGCGAGCGAAGTGGCCGCCAAACGGTCGGATCTTGGAATCCGGCCGGTCTACAAGAGAGTCGACACCTGCGCCGCCGAATTTGAATCGTTCACACCCTACATGTACTCGACCTACGAAGAGGAGGACGAGTCCGACCCGTCGGACGCGGAAAAAATCATTATTCTCGGAAGCGGCCCCAACCGGATTGGGCAGGGAATCGAGTTCGACTACTGTTGCTGCCACGCCTCGTTTGCCCTGAAAGACGCCGGCTACGAAACGATCATGGTCAACTGTAATCCCGAAACAGTTTCGACCGATTACGACACCTCCGACCGCCTCTATTTCGAACCGCTGACCCTGGAAGACGTTCTCCATATTGTCGAGATCGAGCGACCCAAAGGCGTGATCGTACAGTTTGGGGGGCAGACGCCCCTGAACCTTGCGCTTCAACTGCAGAAGGCAGGCGTGCCGATCGTCGGGACATCGCCTGAATCCATCGATCTTGCAGAGGATCGACAGCGCTTCGGGAAGCTGCTTGCGGACCTGGACATTCCGCAGCCACCCAACGGGAACGCCGTCTCAATCGAAGAAGCCCGCGTGATCGCCGGCGACATCGGGTACCCCGTTCTGGTGCGTCCCTCTTACGTTCTGGGTGGTCGGGCCATGGTCATCGCTTACGATGAGTCCGCCCTCGACGAGTACATGAAGGAGGCCGTCGAGGTGTCCCAGGAACGGCCGATCCTGATCGACAGATTCCTCGAAGACGCCATCGAGATCGACGTTGACGCTTTGTGTGACCGCGAGAGGGTGGTAATCGGTGGCATCATGGAGCACATCGAAGAGGCGGGCGTCCATTCCGGCGATAGCTCGTGCGTCCTGCCCACGTACCGCCTGAGCGACGAAAACCGTGAAACGATACGGCGTTACACGGTCGAGTTGGGACTGGCACTGGATGTCATCGGCCTGATGAACGTCCAGTTTGCCGTCCAGGACCACAACGTATACGTCATTGAGGTGAACCCCCGCGCCTCCCGGACCGTGCCGTTCGTCAGCAAGGCCACCGCGGTGCCGCTGGCCAAGATCGCCGCACGCGTGATGCTGGGAGCGCGCTTGACCGATTTTAAGCTCCCCGACGAGTTGCCGGTACACCAGTATTTCGTGAAATCCCCGGTCTTCCCGTTTGTCCGTTTTCCCGGCGTGGACACGATTCTGGGACCTGAGATGAAGTCCACCGGAGAGGTGATGGGAATCGACGATTCCTTCGGCAAGGCCTATATCAAGGCCCAGATCAGCGCGGGATCGATTCTGCCGCGTTCGGGCACCGCGTTCTTGAGCGTAAACCAGCACGACAAGAAATTCATCAATGAAATCGCCCGGGACCTCCGCACCATGGGGTTCAAGATCATCGCCACGTCCGGTACGACCGACGTCCTGCGCAAAGCCGGCATCGAAGCGACGTCCGTCTATAAGGTGAACGAAGGGCGGCCCCACATCGTCGATAAGATCCGCAGCGGCGTGGTGGACCTGATCGTCAACACACCCCTGGGCCGCGAATCATTCTTCGACGAAAAGGCGATCCGCCGTGCGGCCATGCAGTATCACATCCCGTGTATTACGACCATCTCCGGGGCGTTGGCCGCCGTGAACGGCATCCGGGATCTGCAGCGCGAGGCTTTAACGGTACGCTCCCTTCAGGAATACCATTCCGAGACAAATCCGGTCAGTGTGTAAGGGGTAAGTGGTCAGTGGCTGCCACGAGGATCCCGAAAGTCCGGCTTGTCAAGTGTCTCTCTTCCTCAAACCGTTCTTACGCCATTAACGAAAACTGCGGCGCCCCCAACTGACCACTGACCACTGGCCACTTCCCCAACCCCTCACCCCAATTCATGCACGATCGCGAATCGGATCAGCTGGGCGAGGTTTTCGAAACCGAGCTTGTCCAGGATGTGCTGCCGGTGGGTATGTACGGTCTTGGGGCTGATGTGAAGCAGTTCGGCGACTTGCCTGGCCGACTTGCCTTCAGCCAGGAGGTGAAATATTTCCTTTTCCCGCGTTGTTAGCACGTTCAGTTTTGGCGTGGGCTGTTCGTCGGGATCCTGGGCGAGAATCCGGGTCACGTCGGGAGAGAAAACGGAGCCACCTTTGTGGATCGCGCGAATCGCTCCCAGTAATTCCGTGTCGAGTGAGTCCTTTGGAAGGTACCCGGCGGCTCCCGCCGAGATCGCGGCCCCAATAACGGCCTTCTCCCGGTGGACCGAGAGGATCAGAACGCGGCTCTGGCTGAAGGCGGCGATTTGTCCCATGGATTCGATGCCACTCTGATCCGGCATCGAAACGTCGAGAACAACCACGTCCGGTTCCAACTCTCGGGTCAGGTCTACCGCGGCTTTCCCCGTTGCGGCTTCACCCACGACTTCCAGGTCGGGTTCTTCTTCGAGAATTCTCTTCAGTCCCTGGCGCAGAATCGCGTGATCATCGGCTACCAATACTCGTATTTTGGGGTTCGTCATTAAACTGCCAGTCTTTGGGATCCCATGTCAGGCCCCGCACTTGAAAACGGCGGTCCCGAAGCAGGATTGTAATGTCTAGGGTTTTGTCATGGGTAGTCTTAAGCGCAAATTCACCAATTCGATTTGTTCGTGTCGAGGACTTTCCTCCTCCGGATTCGATGATGATAGGAATATCCGACACGCCGTCCATGGAATCGCTCTCGGGCAGCACCTGTCCGCCGACACTAACGATGGGACCATCAACGGACTGTTTGAGAACTAGATCAAGAATAACACCGCCACCTTCATAAATCAGGTGTCGATCCTCGATCGAGCGACTTCGAACCCGGGGCCCGGCATCCGCCCATGAGTCCAGAACCAGCGACCCCCTCAATACGCTCTTATCTTCAATCATGATCCATGCCTCCCTGCTTCGGGTCAATCATCTGCACGGTCGACTTCCTCACCGAAAGCGATGGGTACATTGTGTTTTAGGGGAAATCCCCAAGGCAATGCGAAAGCCGTGCGATCATGAAAAACCGAGAACGGCCTAGGAAATAGAGACTCCCATGAGCGGACCCTTAAATCGTCTTAAGCAGTCCCTCTCGGATCGCGTACCGGATCAACTCGCCGATCGTTCGAATACCCAATTTGTCCATGATGTGCTGACGGTGGGTGTGAATTGTCTTCGGGCTGACGAACAGTGTCCCGGCGATTTCGGTCGACGACTTGCCATCGGCGAGGAGATAGAACACCTCCGTCTCGCGGGGGGTCAGCACCGCCAGACCTCGACGGGGTTCCTCGTCCGAATGCTGGAGGTTGGCCAGGATCTTGGTGACATCGGTGGAAAAGACCGAGCCGCCCTGGTTGACCGTTCGGACGGCGGTGACCAGTTCGTTATCGAGGGAGTCTTTCAGAAGATATCCGGACGCACCCGCGGTGACCGCGCTGGCGATGACTTGGCGTTCCAGGTGGACAGTCAGCATGAGCACTTTCGGTCCCCCTGTAGTAGCGATCTGGCGCGTGCTTTCGATGCCGTTCTGTTCCGGCATGGAGATGTCCATGATGACGACATCCGGATGCAGCTCTTCCGCAAGTTTCACCGCCTCGGCACCGTTACCGGCCTCGCCGACGACTTCCATGTCCGGCTCTTCCTCTAAAATCCGTTTCAGTCCCTGCCTGAGTATCGCGTGGTCGTCCGCGACTAGTAGCCGTATCTTTTCGTTAGTCATCTGGTTTGTCATTTTGTTTTGGTGTGGATAAGGGGATTATCATTTCAATCATGGTTCCCTTGCCCGACGCCGTGCCGATCCGGAAGGATCCGCCCACGTCGCTCATCCGCTGCCGGATGGTCCAGAAACCGGTACTCATCAACTTGCCACTTGAATCATAGAAGCGACGTGGGTTGAAGCCCCGTCCGTCGTCTTCCACGGTCAAGCGCGTCTGGCGTTCCGAAAAATAGATTCGAACGTCCACGGCCGATGCGCCCGAGTGCTTGATGGCGTTGCTCAACGCTTCTTGACAGCACCGGTATAGCGCGACGGTCGTGGCTTCGTCCATCGGCCGTGGTTTTCCACGGACGGCACAGCGAACATGGATGCCGGAGGAATTCGATACCTGGCCCGCGAGCTCCTCCAGAGCGGGCATCAGACCCAGGGTGTCGAGGATCCGCGGGTACAACGTGTGCGACAGGTCCCGAATCTTCGTCAGCAGTTGGCCGATGTCCTCGCGAGCTTCGGCCAGTTCTTCCCTGGCTTTCAACGCGTCACCGTTTCTCTGCAACCTGTTCTCCACCAGCTTGAGCTTCAGCTTGAGTGTTGCGATGGTTTGGCCGACATCGTCGTGCAACTCATGAGTGATGCGTCGTCGCTCTTCATCCCGCGCTCGCATCGTTTCGCGAATCAGTTCCGTCTCCGACACGGCGTTCCTCTGAGCTCGACGCACCGCCGCGTGCAAAGCCACCGCGGCCGCGATCTGCGGTCCTATCAATTCGAGGACCCACCGGGTATCCTCCGATCCGGGGCTGAGGGAAACAAACCCGTATTGGGCGCTCTCGTTCTCGAACGCCACGGTCTCGGCCGCGGGGGACGGAGGTTGCCATTCCGAATGCTCGAATTCCCGGACGCGACGTCCCGTGGCATGCCACTCCGTCCAGGAAGTGGCCGAACGGTAGACGAGCCGGAGTTCGTTGGCGGATGTCAGCTTACGGACGATTTTCAACGCCTCGGCCACAATCGAACGAATGTCGTGGGCCTGTGTGATGGTACGTCCGAACCTTCCGATCAGGCTGACGTCTGATGGAGAGATCCCCATACTGATCAATACCTGGACCTCAGGGCTTTGAGAATGTTGATCCGCCCGCGCCCCAACTTGCGTCTGAAGTCCGGATTCAGCTTGTCGATCGAATCCGAGGTATAGACGACGTTCCTGGCCGCCGTGCCCGAACGCTGGCCCATTGAAACGAGCAAGGCAATCGAGCCACTGACGATCGGCGTGCTGAACGACGTCTCGGAAGCTTTGGCCCAGAGACCGCCCGGGAAGGTCGAGACTACTCCCTGTCCCGGAGCTGTGACCGTGACCGTCTTACCGAAATTCGAAAACGATGCCAGGCGATCGTCAAAATCTGTTGCTGCCACGGCTATGACCATTGGATATGCTGCCGGGTAAATGTTCTTCGCGTCTTTCGCGTCATTTCCGACCGATGCAACCAGCGCGATGCCCTCGTTCCAGGCCACGCCAAGCGCCCGTTTGAACGTCGGCGAATCGTTTCCGATCGAGAAGCTCATGTTGATGACGTCGACGTCCTGACCGATCGCCGCGTAGACCGCGGCAATCGCCAGAAACAGCGTGGACTGTCCGGACGAATCGAATGCCCGAATCGGTACAAGCGAAGCCTCCGGAGCGGTTGCGTGCAGCAGGCCTGCCACCATCGTTCCATGTCCAAATTCGTCGAAGGGCGCTCCGTCCCCGAACAATGACATGACCGATTGATCCAGTCCGAGCATCTGCAGTTGTTCCCAGAACAGAGACATGACCGACTGGTTGACGTAGATGATCTTCAGTTGTTCGGCGAACAGGGACATGACCGACTGATCCACGTTGAGTTTCTGGAGCTCCTCCCAGAACAGGGACATTACGGACTGATCCAGCGTACCGGTCATCAGTCCTTCCCAGAACAGGGACATGACCGACTGGTCCAATGTGCCCGCCTGCAACTGTTGCCAGAACAGAGACATCACGGACTGGTCCAGGCCGAGCGACATCAGCTGATTCCAGAACAGGGACATGACCGACTGGTCCAGGGTACCCGCCTGAAGTTCCTGCCAGAACAGGGACATCACGGACTGATCCAATGTGCCGCTCTTGAATACGCGGACGGCGTCCTCGAACAGAGACATGACGGACTGATCCAGACCACTGAATTCCGATGCGGAACCCGTCCCCAGCAGATCCACCCCGGGTTCCACCCAGGGCGCAAGCGCCGGATGATGGGGATCGACCCCGGTGTCGATGAACGCGATGCGTGCCCCGGCGCCTGTTGCGATGTTCCGGATGTCACTTACGCGCACCACATCCAGGGCGGGCTGATACGCGTACGCTTCCCGAACATCGGTCCCATAGAAGTTCGTCAACGAGTCGTCGCCGAACAGCGACATCACGCTCTGGAACAGCGACATCACGCTTTGATCAAGACCTAGGGGATTCGTCGACGAATCCGGCGTGGACTTCTTCTTTCCCGTCAGAGTGACGGGGCCGTCTTTCTCGACGTCGCCGATGTCCTTTTCCTTTTTGATCTTCTTGTCGAGGCCCTTCTTGTCGTCGACCTCGATCAGGAAAATCGGCTGACCCGGTATCTGCCCGAGAATCCGCGAACCAAATTTTTCTTGCAGCTTGGCCAGCGCCATCGGGCTCTTGATCGTGACAATCAGTGTCTGCCTGCGGGCTGCCTGGGCTACTGTCGGAAACAACAATCCGACGAGCAGGAGCGCAGCCAATGTGCGTCGAAACATAGCTTATCTTTCTCCATCCATGGAATAAGCGAGTTGCCAGTCTCGGGGTTCGCTGCCGGACAGTCCTCGTACGACAAACCGACGATCCTGCAATTGGATCGTCAGATCGAAATCCCCGTTTGTAATACTGTGGAACATGAATTCGCCGATCGGATTCGTGCGCGTCAACGTTCTGTCGCGTCCGTTTTCAATCACGATCGGCACGTTAGAGACATTTCCAAGAGAATCCACGTCGGGCAACACCTGACCTCCGACGTGCAGACACGGATCTCCATTCGACCTCTTGACCAGAAGATCCAGAATGACCCCGCCACCTTCGTAAATCAGGTGACGGTCCTCGACTGACGAGTTCCGGATCAACGGCGTTTCTTCGAACCAGGAGTCGAACAGAAGTGATCCTCGGATCTCAACTACATCATCATGCATAACGAGTTCCTCCTCGTTTTCGGACAAAGGTTCCGAACCCACCCCAGAAATAAGGATGCGGGAACGTGGAACGAATCGAACCTGCAGCGCTGCGTACAGCGGCTGGAGCGTTCGTCCCGTCGTAAAGTTGATAGAAATCTTGGGTCTTCCGCAGAATTTGTGGGTAAAACCGTCTTCCATCGCCGCTTGAGGAGACCACGGTGCTCGCCAAGCCTCAAGGCTTCCCTCGCAAGCTCGGCGGCTGCGCCGGCCTTGACCCTCGGCTGCGCTCCGCGGTGTCGGCTGGTGTGGGCGATGGGGAACGGGGCCTCCGGCGGGGGCTCCGGGCACCGGGTGTAGGCGTCCGACCGAAGTGGGTACTGGAATATTCGCCGTCGAACAAAAGAATAAGGTACTTTGTTTCAATTACTTATGTGCGCACAGGCCTTTGGACTGCCCACAAATTCTGCGGAGGAGGCGAAATCTTTAGAGAATGATTTCGCGGATTCATCACGAATAGCCCAGAACGCCGAAACGATCGTGTGGGCCCCGGAAAGATAGAAAGCTCTCATCAGGCCCTGCCACTCGTCTCCGGGCGTGATCACCCGTCGAGCGGTGTGGCAACCGGTGACGACCAGAGTGTCGGCTCGGAATCGCATATCCATCAGGTCGCGGCTGGTGATGCGGCCGTCGGCGGTTTCCAGCCAGGAAAGAGATCCCTGGACCGGATCGATGCCGGCATGCCCGGCGACATGCACCAGCTTTCGATGCTGTTTCAAGTGCCCGCTGAGCGTGTAAGGATCGGGGTTGACAAGGACCACAGAATCGGAAAAATTGCTCGCCGCCTGTTTCACCTCGTCTACGATTTCTTCATCCTTGTTCGTGGAAAAAGCGATGAACAGTGGGGGCTCGTCGGCGACTTTCTCCGTTGGAGAGACATACAGTGTTGCGCTCGGGCTGTAGGCGACCGAATGACTCTCACAAAGGAACGATTCTCCATCATACAGCGCGTGGAACGGAATTCCGTGGAGGAATCCGTGCGGCACGACGATGACCTGCTCTCTGATCTTTTCGCGCACCGGTTCGATCAGAGTCTTGTAGAGCTGTTCGAGGTGCGTGTTGGCTGTCCTTTCGAGATGGTGGATGATTCGGCGCAGGCGTTCGAATTTGATGCTACAGCTGGCGAAGTGGCGCTCCAGATGGTCCCATTCGGCCTGGAGCGAACGCGCGACGTTGGGTTGGTGGACACACTCGAGGCTTCCCTGGTTCACGACGAACGTGTAAAGATCTTCGCCGGCGATGAAATATTCCAGGACTGTTTCGTTAGGGTCGAGGCGGTCGGAAAGATTGTCGAAAGACCGCCGTTCACCCTGTGGGGTGAGCCGTTCTACCAGAACCCGGGAGCGAGCCCGTTCGGAAAGGCGGAACGCAGCCGGGGTGGAAATCGGAGCGACATCTTTGACGAGGTGCGTGTAGACGTTTTCGCGGTCTGTCAGGAAGGCCATTTTGAGATCGTCCGACCCGATTCGGTGCCAGAGGGAGTCCAGCATCAATTCGGCCTTTGCCAGGTATTCCACGCCTCTTGTGTCATCGCTCGCCGAAAGTGACACGCCCAGTTCATGGTACGCGTGGAACTTCATCCAATCCGAGCGGCTTTCCTCGGCGAGCTTGACCGCGGACTCGAAAGAATCGATGGCGCAGACGATATCACCTGCGGTCTTCTGGATTCGCCCGATAACGATGTCGGCCATCGCCAGGCGATCAGGCAGGGAACGACCTTCCAGCAATGCCCGGGCCGAAGCGGCTTCGCCCAATGCCTGGGGCTCATACCGTTCGCCTCTGAACAGGGCCGCCTGCAGTTTCGAAACCGCGGTCCAGACTCCGTTGCCTTCCGTTTCGAAGCGACGCCCAGCGTCGGCGAGCAGGTCTCTCACTCCGTCGTCATCCCCCAGCCGGAGTGCGGCGACCGCCTCGAAGAGCAGGGATTTTCCGACCTGATAGTTCAGGCCGAGCTTTCGACCGAGGGCTCGGGATTCCCGCGCCGAGCGGACCGCTTCGGTGAGGTCTCCGATCTCCAAAAGGATCTCGGCCTCGTCGAGTTGGCAGAGGCAGATGTGGTGGTCGTCTCCTGCTCGCTCGAACTCTTCTTTGAGCGCGAACATGCCGCGGAGCGCCCTCCCACTGTTCCCTTTGAGGAAATCCAGATAGGTGCGGTTGTACCGGCTTTGCCGTTCGATCGACTTCATGTCCAGCTCGACGGCCAGTTCGAGGGCCCTGTCATACCGTTGGTCCGCTCGATCAAATTCGTGCAGCATCGTGAGGACGACGCCCGCGTTGAGGGAAGATGCGAGGAGACCTTCACGGTCGCCAACTCGGTCCAGGACCGGGAAAGCCCGTTCGTAGCATTCCAGCGCTTCGCGATAGCGGTCCAACCTTTGGTTCGCGTTGCCCTGGTTGACGTCCAGGCGCGCCAGGTTTGCTTCGTCCCCCGACTCTTCGAACAGTACCCGAGCCTGACGTGCACAGTCGAACAGTTCGTCAAAACGGCTGAGATAGAACAGCACACCGACCTTAGCCAAAAGGGTTCGGCCGACTTGATCGGAAGTTTCGGCGGACTCGAACAGCGAAATGGCGTCGTTGTATTTTTCGAGAGCGGCGCTGAAATTGTTGAGCAGCTGGTGCGCGTTACCGACCGCACGCACGCAGACCCCTTGCGTAAAGGAGTCGGACGCAGTTGCGGCCAGGTTCTCGGCCTGCTCGATCAGGGGTATGAGTTCTTGCGGCGACCGACGTCCTGTCTGTCTTATCTCTTCCGCTAGCCGAAGTGCTGTAGTCGACACGGTTCCCTCCGTGTTCAGGGGCTCTTTCATCATGAAAGATTTCCAATTCTGTTTCAATGACAACTCCCGTGCAACGCCAAAAGTGCGTTATCGCGAAAACCCGCAGATGGCCTAGGGCTATGGCTCGTATTTGCTTGGCCCTCTTCGCCTCGGTCTTGCAGGCGTAACTGTCCGTCGCACTGTGGCTTACGGCCCCAAGGCTCACTCTGACGACCTCAGGCCTGTGAACCGCACAAACTGCCCGCAATCGCTGTATCGGCACCCGTCATGTATTACTTTAGGAAAAAGTAAGGTTTTTGTATCGTGGGTCAGACTAGATGGTTTTGATGTATCCCTCTCGGATCGCGTGATGGATCAACTCACCGATCGATCCTATTCTGAGCTTGTCCATGATGTGCTGCCGGTGCGTATGGATGGTCTTCGGGCTGACGAACAACTGTTCGGCGATAACGCTTGACGAGATGCCTTCCGCAAGCAGGTAGAAGACTTCCTTCTCTCTCGGTGTCAGCACTTCAAGCCCCGGCGGGGGATCCTCTTCTCCGGTGTGGAGGTTGGCCAGAATTTTCGCGACGTCTTTGGAAAAAACCGAACCGCCCTGATTGATGGTCCGTACGGCAGACACCAAATGATTGTCGACGGAATCTTTTAGAAGATATCCGGAGGCGCCGGCGGTCACTGCACTCGCGATGATGTGGCGCTCCGCGTGAACGGTCAGCATCAGCACCTTGGTGCCCTTCCCCGTGGACATCTGACGGGTGCTTTCTATGCCGTTCTGGTCCGGCATGGAGATGTCCATGATCACAACGTCGGGATGCAGTTCGTCGGCCAGCTTCACAGCTTCAGCGCCGCTGCCGGCTTCACCGATGACCTCCATGTCCGGCTCGTCCTCCAGGATTCTCTTCAGGCCCTGTCTCAGTATCGGGTGGTCATCAGCGACCAGTAGCCGTATCTTTTCGTTCGTCATTTTCGTCACTCTTCCTGGGTAAGGGGATGACCATTTCGATTGTGGTGCCCAAATCCGAAGCGGTGCTGATCCGGAAGGATCCGTTGACGCCGCTCATCCGCTGCCGGATGGACCAGAAACCTGAACTCATCAATTTGCCGCTCGAGTCGTAGAAACGACGGGGGTCGAATCCCCGGCCGTCGTCTTCCACCACCAGCCGGACCTGGTCGTCCGAGAAATAGACGCGGACGGCCACGCCGGAAGCCCCGGAATGCTTGATCGAGTTGCTGATGCCTTCCTGGCAGCATCGGTACAACGCGACCGATGTCGGCTCGTCCATCGGTTGCGGTTTTCCTCGTACGGAGCACCGAACCTGGACATCCGACGCACCTGAAACCTGATCCGCCAGTTCCCTCAACGCCGGAACCAGGCCCAGCGTATCCAGAATTCTCGGATACAGCGTGTGGGACAGGTCCCGGATCCTTTCAAGCAGGAGGCCAACGTTCTCTCGCGCTTCAGCCAGTTCCTCCCTGGCTTCGGCCGCCGCACTGTTGCCTCTGAGCCGGTTTTCCACCAGCTTGAGCTTCACCTTGAGGATCGCGATAGTCTGGCCCAGGTCGTCATGCAGTTCATGCGTGATGCGCCGTCGCTCCTCATCGCGTGCCCGCAGGCTTTCGCCAACGAGCGCCATTTCCAATATCCGGCTCTTCCGGGCTCGACGTACCGCAGCGTGCACTGTCAGAGTCGCGGCGACGTGCGGGGTCAGCAACTCGAGGAACCATCTGGTGTTCTCCGACTCCGGGCTGATGGAAACAAAACCGTACTGCTCGGTCCCATCGTCGATCGGAACGGTCTGGGCTGCCGGCGAGGGTGGCGGCCATTCCGTGTGTTTGTACTCCCGAATGCGGCTTCCGCTGGCATGCCATTCCTTCCATTTGCCCGCCGAGGAATGCACGATGCGGAGTTCGGTCGCGGATACCAGCTTTCCGGCGACCTTCAGGGCCTCGGCCACGACCGATCGCATGTTCTGGGTTTGCGCGATGGTTCGGCCGAATCGTCCGATCAGGCTGACGTCCGCAGTCGAAATCCCCACAGGATCCGCTCCGTTTTCAATTTTGGCCTGGGCTGTTTGCGTCATCGCTTCAGTTCCTCTTTTTGCCTTTTCCCTTTGTGGGGCTGGTCGTACTGTCGCTGGTTGTACTGGTTGTACCGTTGCTGCTCGAGCTGGTTGAGCTTGTGTCGTTGCTTGAGCTGTTTGTGTTCCACAACGCATTGTCTAGATTGATCCGTCCATGGCCCAGCATGTTGTAGTACTCGTTACCGTGAAGAAAATCGAGCCAGTCCGCGGTGTTCACGATCGTCTGGGCGGCCGTCCTACCGCTTTGTCCGAACGAAACGCCGAGTGCCACCCCGGCGGTCACCAGGGGGGCGCTGAACGAGGTCCCGGAAACCGTGGCCCACAAACCACCGGGGAAGGTCGTGACCACCTCGTCTCCCGGAGCCATGACTGCAACGTCGTGGCCGAAGTTCGAGAACGACGTGATCATGTCGTTGAGATCCGTCGAGCCCACCCCAATGACGTTGGAATGCGTTGCCGGATAGATGTCCTCGACTATCCTGGATTCGTTTCCAACTGAAGCGACCATCGCAACTTCGTGGGACCAGGCAAAATCCAGAGCTCGTTTCATTGATCGGGAACTGCCGCCGACCGAGAAGCTCATGTTGAGGACATCGACGTTCTGGTCCACTGCGGCATAGACTGCTGCGACGGCGAAGAACAGGGTCGACTTTCCCCGGGAATCGAACGCGCGGATCGGTACCAGTCGTGCTTCGGGCGCAACGACGTGCAGCAACCCGGCAACCGCCGTTCCGTGGCCCAGGCTGTCGAACATGCCGCTCGCAAACAGGGACATGGTCGACTGGTTCACATAGAGGAGCTGCAGTTGTTCCCAGAACAAGGACATGGTCGACTGGTTCACATAGAGGAACTCCAGTCCCTCCCAGAACAGGGACATGGTCGACTGATCTAAGTTGAGCGTCTGCAGGTAATCCCAGAACAGGGACATGGTCGACTGGTCCAGGCTACCTGTTGCGAGCTTCTCCCAGAACAGAGACATAGTCGACTGGTCCAGGCCGAGTGCGACCCATTCTTCCATGAACAAAGACATCGTCGACTGGTCGACGCCGAGCGCCAGCAGCGCTTCCCAGAACAAAGACATGGTCGACTGATCGAGGGCGACGCCGTTCTTCCAGAGACGGAAGAGATCCTGGAAGAGGGACATCGTGGACTGGTCCATGCCGCCGAACTCCGAGGTCGACCCCGTACCCAGCAGGTCGACACCCGGTTCCAGCCATGGCGCGAGCGCCGGATGGTCCGGGTCGACTCCGGTGTCGATGAACCCGATGCGCGTGCCGGCGCCGATGGACCGATCACGGGTGTCCGTTGCGTGAACAACGTCCAGCCCCTGCTGTGTGGCGTACTGCTCGGCCACTTCGGTCCCGAAGAAAGGGATGAGTGGGACATCCGCGAACAACGACATCGTGCTCTGGAACAACGACATCGTGCTCTGATCGAGCCCGGCTACGGCGTCGGAGTCGTTTTGTGGGCGACTCTCGAGCGTCACGAATGCGTTCTCTTCAACGTCTACGACAAGCCTGTCGGCCATCATCCGGTCGATCAGGCTGAGATCTGTGCTGTCGCTGAGAACCAGGAAAATTGGTTGGGGGCCGATCTGTTCCAGAACCTGGAGATCGTATTTCGATTTGACCTGGCCGATCTTGCGCGCGCTCTTGAGCGTGACGATCAGCTCCAGCCCGGCTGCTGCGGCCAGGTTCGGGAGCAGCAGGCCGACTATCACTAATGTTACAACTATGCTTCTTCGCATCATTTTGATTTCTCCATCCTTGGAAATCTGTTAGTTACCAGTCGAAAATCCCAGTTGCCATTCCCGGGGATCGTTGCGCGCGAGCCCCCGGACCACGAATCGCCGTCCTTCCAGCAGGATCGTCAGGTCGAGATTCCCTTTCGAGACCTTGTGAAACATGAATTCACCGATCGGATTCGTGTGCGTCAACGTCTTCTTTCTTCCGCTTTCGATGACGACCGGCAGGTTCGAGACTTCACCCTCGGAATCGTTGTCGGACAACACCTGCCCCCCGACGTGAAGACACGGCTCTCCGTTCGACCTCCGGACCAGCAGATCCAGTATCACGCCACCGCCCTCATAGATCAGATGCCGGTCCTCGGGCGACGAATTCCGGACCTCCGGCACTTCCTCGAACCAGGAATCGAACAGAAGCGAGCCGCGAATTTCGACAACGTCATGATGCATAACGAGTTCCTCCTCGTTTTCGGACAAAGGTCGCGAACCCGCCCCAGAAATACGGATGCGGGAACTCGGAGCGAATGGACTCCGTAGCGCCGCGCACCGCGGCCGGAGCATTCGTCCCGTCAAAAAGTCGATAGAAGTCTTCGGAAAAAGATTTGGCGGATTCCGCCCGGATGGCCCAGAACGCGGACACGATGGTGTGGGCCCCCGAAAGATAGAAGGCTCTCATCAGGCCTTGCCATTCATCACCTGCCGATATCACCCGTCGGGCGGTGTGGCAACCGGTAACAACCACGGTTCCGGCTCGGAACTGCATGTCCATCAGGTCACGGCTGGTGAGCCTTCCTTCCGGGGTTTCCAGCCACGAAAGGGACCCCTGGACCGGGTCGATACCGGCATGTCCCGCAACGTGGATTAACTCTCGATATTGTTCGAGGTGGGCGCCGAGCGTGTCGAGATCCGGATTGATAAGTAACACCGCATCCGAAAAGTTGCCTGCAGCCTGCTCCACTTCATCGATGATTCGGTCGCTCTTTCTCCTTGAAAAAGCGATGAACAGCGGCGCCTCGGACTCCGCTTCCGCGTTCGACGAGATGTAGAGCTGGGCGCTGGGACTGTAGGCGACGGAATGATTCTCGCTGAAGAACGACTCTCCGTCGTGGAGAGCGTGAAATGGGATGCCGTGAAGGAATCCATGGGGCACGATGATCACGTGTTTCTTGACCCGGTCACTTATCGGCGCGATCAGGGTCTTGTACAGCTGTCCGAGGTGCGTGTTGGCCGTCCTCTCGAACTGGCGAGCGAGCCCGCTCAAACGTTCGAACTTGACGCTGCAACTGGTCAGATGTCGCTCGAGATGTTCCCACTCGGCCTGGAGCGAACTTACCACGTTGGGTTGATGCAGGCATTCGAGGTGCCCCTGGTTTACGACGAAGGTGTAAAGATCTTCTCCGGCGATGAAATACTCGATGATGGTTTCGCCGGCGTCCAGGCGGTCGGAAAGCCGGTCGAAAGACCGCCGTTCGTCCGTTCGGGCCAATCGCTCCACGAGAACACGGGAGCGTGCCCGTTCGGAAAGATGGAACGCGTCCGGCGTCGAGGTGGCGAGGGACCCTTTGACCAGGTGCGTGTAAACGTTCTCGCGGTCGGTAAGGAAGGCCATCTTCAGATCGTCGGAGCCGATCCGGTACCAGAGTGAATCCAGCATCGACTCGGCTTTGGTCATGGATTCCAGGCTCCGTTTTTCATCACTCGCGGACAAGGACACGCCGAGCTCGTAGCAGGCGTGGAATTGCATCCATTCCGAGCGACTCTCTTCCGCGAGCCGGACCGCGGATTCGAGCGAATCGATCGAGCAGACCAGGTCGCCGGACTTTCGCTGGATCCGTCCGATGACGATGTCGGCCATCGCGAGCCTGTCCGGAAGGGAACGATCTTCGAGCAGGGCTCGCGCTGCCGCAGCTTCTCCCAATGCTTCGGGCTCGTATCGCTCGCCCCTGAAGAGCGCGGCCTGTAGCTTCGAGACGGCGGTCCACACATTGTTTCCTTCGGATTCGAACCGGCGCGTGGCATCGGAGAGAAAACTGCCCGCTTCGTCGGCGTCGCCCAGACGGAGCAAAGCGACCGCTTCGAAGAGCAGGGACTTGCCGACTTGATAGTTCAGGCCGAGCCTTCGGGCGAGGGCTTGGGATTCACGGGCCGAGTGGATCGCTTCGGGAAGGTCGCCGATCTCCAGAAGCATTTCGGCTTCATCGAGCCAGCACAGGCAGACGTGGTGGTCGTCTTCCTCACGTTTGAACTCTTCCTTGAGGGCCAGAACCCCGCGCAGTGCCTGTCCACTGTTTCCCTTGAGGTAATCCAGATAGGTGCGGTTGTACCGGCTCTGCAAGACGACAGCGTGCATGTTGAGATCAAAGGCAAGGTTCATGGCGCGTTCGAACCGCTGGTCGGCACGATCAAATTGGTGCAGCGTCGTCATCGACACACCGGCGTTCAGGGAGGCGGCCAGGAGGCCCTCGCGGTCACCGACCCGTTCGAGTATTGGAAATGCGCGTTCGTAGCACTCCAGGGCTTCCTGATAACGGTCCAGTCGGTGGTATGCCTGGCCCAGGTTGACGTCGAGGCGGGCGAGGCTGGCCTCGTCCCCAAACTCCTCGAAGAGCTTCCGGGCCCTTGTGGCGCACTTGAACAGTTCGTCAAAGCGGCTCAGATAGAAGAGCAAGCCGACCTTGGCCAGAAGGGTGCGACCGATTTGATCCGAAGCTTCGGAGGAGTGGAAAAACGAGATGGCCGCGTCGTAGTTTTCCAGAGCGATGCTGAAATTGCTGAGCAGTTGATGCCCGTTACCCACGGCCCGCACACACACACCACGGGTATAAGAGTCTGCTGAAGTGACGGCGAGATGCTCGGCCTGCTCGATTAAAGGTGGGAGATCCTGTGGCGACCGACGTCCTGTCTGTCTTATTTTTTCTGCCAGCTTCTGTGCTGTGTTCGACACGGTTCCCTCCGTGGCTTTTGGACCCCTCATCCTGAAGGGTTTCCAATTCTGTTTCGAGCGCGTGCGTTTGGCAACCCAAAAAATACCTAATTTTAAAAATCAATAAATGGCCTAGGTAATATGCTTATACTCTCATCCTTATCCCATATGCAGGTTCCGGAATCGTCCCATATGGACCTTAAGTCGTAATAATGTAGTCACTTATGAGGCGAGAAATATTCCTAGGGCTCTGTGCCCTGCGTGAATCGTGTCAGACTCCGTCGTGCGTTCCTCCCTGTAAGCGTCGGCGATTCTTCTCGTGTTCCGGGGATGCAGAGTGATCTGGCTTCAGTCCGGGGACCGGCTGCGGGAGTCGTTCCGACGGTTTGGATGCCCCGTTTCGCCGCTGACGATCGCGCGATTACAATTTCTTACATCGTGCGTCTAACCTTGCTTGGTTCTGGGAAAACCGATCTATAAGAGGAGAAGTGAGATGAAACGAATCCTTGTTGTGGTTCCCCTGGTGTTAATGGTGTTTGTCGCGGCTGCCGAGGCTCAGGTCCGGAATACGAGCCGGAGCACGAGCTGGATAGGCGTGTCGATCAGTGATGGAGCTGAACGCGGCGTGAACGTCGGGGTCGTGGAGGACGACTCGCCTGCCGCCGATGCCGGCCTCGAGGTGGGAGACACCATCACAGAATTCAACGGTATCCCGGTGATCGGTGTGGTCCAGTTTACCCGCATGGTACGCGAAACGCCGGTGGGCCGTGCCCTCGACGTGAAAGTGGATCGGAATGGATCCGAGCAGACGCTGCGGTTGGTAACAGATGAACGGCCCCGGAATACCGGAAACTTTCGTTTTGTGATACCGGACGATCTTCCAGATCTAACGGATCTGGGCGATCGCATCCGGGGCGCGATTCCGAGGATCGAGATCATCAGTTCGGTGGGCCGCCTCGGGATCCGGGCCAACAGTTTGACCGATCAGCTTCGCGAGTACTTCGGAGTGGATTCGGATCTGGGCGTCCTGGTTTCATCGGTCACGCCTGATTCGGCGGCCGCCGAAGCCGGTCTGAAGGCCGGGGATGTCATCATCGAATTCGACGGCCGTCGGGTCGATTCCCCGAACGATCTGAGGCGGCGAGTGGCCAGAGGGCAGGATTCCGTGACCGTGAAAATCATCCGGGATCGCGCGGAACAGGAGTTGACGGTCGCCGTCGAGTCCAGTCGCAGATGACAGGGATCGGGCGGGTGCAGGCCCGCCCGGGGGCGCGGGTTTCGAGAGATTGTGCCAGCCTCGGGGCCTCGATATTCTTATCGCGGTAATCTTGGTGAACGCGTGTAACCTGTGTGAATGGATCGTGGCGGGGAACGAACGGCGGTGCTCTGGGTGGCGGCGGGAGCTGCGTTATGGGGCACCGACACCGTTTTCCGTGCACCGCTGGCTCAAGCTCTTACCCCGATCCATATCGTCCTCTACGAACACCTGATCCTGGCCGTGATCGTTCTGCCGATTCTGATCCGCCGTCGGCGCTCACTGGCAGACATCTCGCCGTCTGGTTGGCTGGCGGTTCTGGGAATCTCCTGGATCGGTTCCGCCGCCGCCACCGTCGCGTTCACTTACGCGATCCAATCGGGAAATCCGACCACTGCGGTCCTGCTTCAGAAACTCCAACCGTTGTTTGCGATCATCCTGGCGCGCAGTCTTCTCAATGAACGTTGGGCGCCCCGGTTCCCTTTGATCGCTCTTGCCGCGATTGCCGGTGCCTATCTGATTTCCTTCGGTGGCGGGAATTTGCTGGAGCCGTTCGCCGCAGTCGCCCCGTGGCCTGCAGCCCTGGCGATGCTGGCGGCGCTCGGCTGGGGCAGTTCGACGGTGCTCGGGCGGTGGATGGCCCCAAAAATTCCATTCGACCTGCTGACCAGCTTGCGGGTCCTCCTTGCGGTTCCATTGCTGGTCTTGCTGGGGCTTTCCCAGCCTCTGGTACTGCCGCGCCGCGAACACTTCCTCCCTCTTACGTTCATGGCCGTGGTGCCGGGCTTTGCGGGCCTGATGTTCTACTACCGGGGCTTGAGCCGGACCCCTGCGATTACTGCGACTATAGCGGAGTTGGCTTTCCCCGCCACGGCCGCCCTCCTGAACTGGATCTTTCTTGGAGCCGAAAGCACCTTCATGCAAGCTGCTGGATTTTTCGTCGTGTGGTCTTCGATCATTTTTCTCCGCGGCCAGCGAGTCTCCGACCCGGCGAAAGCGACACGCCCCTGAACGATCACGTTGTAAAATGCTTACGCCCATGACTTTCGACAGCCTTCAGGAGTTCGTCGCATTCCTCGAACAAAAGGGACAGCTGCGCAGAATCTCAACCGAGGTCGACCCCGTTCTCGAAGCTCCGGAAATCGCGCAGCGAGTGCTGCGGGAGGGTGGGCCGGCACTTCTGTTCGAGCACCCAAAAGGCGCCACGTTTCCGCTCCTGATGAATCTGTTCGGGACGATGGAACGGGTCGAGGCCGCTCTGGGGCGCGATCCGGCCGAGATCAGCGAGGAGTTACTCCAGACGATACGCCGCGTGAACCCACCTTCACTCCGGGGCCTCTGGGAATCGCGTCAGACCCTCAAGAAGGCGCTGCTCATGCAACCGCGGACGACCTCGGCCGCGACCAGCCAGCAAGTGGTCGAAGAACCTAATCTCACCCGATTGCCGGTCGTTCAGTGCTGGCCCGAAGATGCCGGACGGTTTATTACATTCGGGATGGTGATCACCCGGGACCCTCGAACAAAGCGACGCAACTTCGGGCTCTATCGGCTCCAGGTTTACGATGGCGCGACCACCGGCATGCACTGGCAGAGCATGAAGGGCGGGCGGGGTCACTACTGGACCGCCGAACAAGCCGGTACGGACCTGGAAGTTGCCGTCGTCATCGGGTGCAGCCCGATACTCATGCTGGCGTCCATACTGCCTCTGCCCGAAGACGTCGACGAAGTGGCTTTTGCCGGCTTCCTGCGGGGCAGGGGAGTGAAGATGGTCCAGGCGACGTCGATCGACATGCTCGTACCGGCGGATGCGGAATTTGTTCTTGAAGGTGTCGTCAGGGCGGGTGAAAGACGTCTGGAGGGCCCTTTCGGCGATCACTTCGGTCACTATTCCGAAGCGGCGGACTTTCCCGTCTTCCGGATTCGGAAAGTGACCCGGCGCCGGAATCCTATCTATGTCGCCACGGTTGTCGGCAAGCCGCCTCAGGAGGACAAGTTCATTGGGATCGCTGCGGGAAAGATGATCGGGCCGCTCATCCAGGTCATCAATCCCAACATCGTGGACATGTGTGCCTATGTCGGGGCCGGTTTCCACAACCTGCTGGTCGTGGCGCTTCACCGGCGTCACCCGCAGGAGGCGCTCAAGACCGCGATGTCGCTGCTCGGAACCGGCCAACTCGCCCTGACGAAGGTTCTGGTTCTGGTTCCACCGGATCAGGATCCGGCTCGGTTCGAACCGGTTCTCGCGCAAATCTGGCACCGTTGTCATCTGGAGGACAACCTCGTGCTCGTGCCGGTCGCCCCGCTGGACACGCTGGACTTCACTTCTTTCAAGATGCACGTGGGCAGCAAGCTGATCATCGATGCCTCCGGGGATGTGGTTCAGAAGGATCCGCCCGCACTCCGTGAGGATCCGACGCGCTTCGATGGGCTCATCCAGCGTTGGAAACTGCTAGAGGGCGGATTCCTCGTGGTGGTCGTCGAGCGGAATGCCCGACCGGTACTGGAACGGTTGATTGAAGCTTCTCTGGGAGTCCGTTTCGTCGTCGCCGTCAGCTCCGATGTGGACCTCGACGACGAGGAAAACCTGCAGTGGGGAATCTTCACCCGATTCGACCCGGCCCGCGACATGCTCTTTGAAAGCCAGAAGTTCGTCGGAGCCCGGCCCGTGTACGGCGGGACGGTCGGGATTGACGCCACCTGGAAAGAAGGTTATCCGAAACCGCTGGAAACCGATGACGCGACCCGTCGACTCGTCGACCGCCGCTGGAACGAATACCTCTAATTCGGGGACGGAGGTGTAATTGCGACTTGGATCAATAATTACGCCTCCGTCCCCGAATTAGAAATCAGTTTCGGACTTCTCTCCATCCAGAAACGAGCAGGCCCCCGAAACCGCCACCGCCTTCGTAGGTGATCGTCACGTTCCCGCTGACTCCCATGTATCCGTCGCCGTCAAGCTCGGCGAGGTTGCTGGAGCCCCAGATTGGGATGTCGGCGGCATCCGCAACGATGACCTGACCGTAGATGTGGGAGTTGCCGTTGAATTTGATCTGGTGGTGGGCGTAGTGAAAGCCCTGCTGCCCTGAGGTCCCAACGTTGCCGCTCAGCCCCATGTCCGTGCCGGCCACCAGCGAATAAGCGACGCCGTTAAGCGTCAGAGCCGGGACGAAATCCGGATTTCCTGAAATGTCGATGAAGCCGTCGGCAACCAGGGTGACGTCGGCAGGATTGATGTTGCCTCCCGGATTTCCCGATATGTTGATATTGCTCTCGACGGCGTAGTACGAGCCGTCCGTCATGGTGTTGCCCGAAAGCGTCCATTTCACATTGCCACTGTCCCAGTTCCATTCGGTCAGGGTGCCGGAAACGTCGAGACCCGTTGCGACTTCGGTAATCGTTCCGTCATTTTCCAACCGGTAATCGACCGCAGCGTAAAGAGCGTTGAAATCGACAGTCGGGACAGACACGCCGGCTTCGCTATCACGGATATCTGCACTCGCTCCAGATTCGTTGCAGCTCGCGCCGGTGTCAGCGCCCAAGGTGGATGGGTCGACGGGGTCACCATTCGAGTCCACCAGGTTGGCCGTGCCGAAGTGAAGCTACGCGCATGGATTGCCGACGAGCTGAAGGTTGCCGTTGGAATGGAGGGATCCGCCCGCACCGTTGATTGTCGGGTTCCCGTTGATCCGGAGATTGCCATCTACCAGGAAGCCTGGGAGGTCTTCGGTGCCCAGCGTCATCTCCATCGTAGCTGTGGCGTTATCTGAACCTGTTCCGACGGAAACGATCCGAACGAGGGAGTTGGAATCAGCGTTCGTGTCTCCGTCTCCGTCGTCATCGCAGATGGACACAGTGTATTGTCCGTTTCCAAAGGCGCGCCCAGCGCTGGCGATAGGGTCCGTGGCTACGGCGCTGAGTTCGTCGCCGTTACAGGCGGTACCGTCGCCCGCCGTCAGCAGCGAGGTGTAGTCCGTGGTGTTCAGATCGATGACCAGCTCACGGGCATGGTTGAGGCCGGCCTCGGCAATGTAGCCCGCTTCGATTGCGTCTTCCTGGTTGCTGCTGATCATGAACGAGATCCGTCCGGTCGTTGTCAGTCCCAGACCCAGGACGGTCAACATGGACAGAGCGATCAGCGTGACCAGCAATCCGACACCCCGTTCCCTGGAATCTCGATTTCCACTCATGGTGAGCCTCCTGTAGACAGGATCAGTTCAGGCGGCTTCGGATCGCCGCGGAAGAGTCGAAAGTCATCGTGTCGGTCCCGACGGTCTGGGACGTTATAGTGATCCGAACCAGAACCACGTCGTCCACGTTGGTTTCGGGGTCCGCGATCGTCGCCCCGGCCGAATCGAGAAAAGTAAACGCGATCGCGTTGATTCCTTCGAGGAACGCGACCGCGGTGGCACTGGACGGATTCTGGATCATCAGCACATCGTTGGCGGTCGTGAACGTCACGTCTTCGTAGTCGTCGTCGAGTGCACCGTCGGCGGGATTCCAGTCCGCCTGAACACGGATACTGTCGTACACATCGTTGTTGTCCGGATCGGCATCCAGCGGCGTCAGGCCCGAGATGTTCTCGGGATCCGAACCCGCCACGCGGATCAGCCGGACCAGGTTGTCCAGCGCCAGGAGGGTATTCGTCTGGACCTCCATGAGCTGTCGCTGCGAGAGGTAGTCCCGCTGAGTCGTGGTCAGGATCATCATCACCGTTCCCAGGACGAGAGAGAGGATCACGGAGCTGATCATCAGCTCAAGCATCGAGAAACCGGCCTCTGACGGCTGATTTGCATGAAGTACGCGCATATTTCTAAGGTGGCAGCAGAATCTGGAACTGGAAGGAGGGAACCGTCACGTTGCCGTTATTAGAAACGACCGTAATCGTCACGTCCAGCGTGCTGGCCGGTCCGGCCGCGACGACCCATCGTCGAGTAAAGGGTGTGCCGGCGGGCTGGTCGAAATGGTCCGCAACGTCGGCTGTCAGACTACCCCCAACCGCCAACTCGGCGTCGGTCGTGGGCATTGCAAGGAACTCCTCGATCTGCGCCCGAGCCAGCGAGTGAGCCTTGCTGGCGTTCCGCGAATTGGCCTGCAGCGTGATGCCCCAGATGAGCAACGGAATCAAAGACATCGATCCGGCGACGAAGACCAGCATCGCCATCATCGACTCGACCAGCGTAAACCCACGCGACCGGTTGATGTTTTGGGACCCTCTCATCAATTCACCTGGACCCGACCCGTCGCCGAGATCGTTATGGTCTTCGACATATCGGTGGTCTCGAGCACGATCGTTCGGACGACGGTTGGCCGCCCCATGGAGTCGAAACGGACTTCGGTTGGAGACCCGGACCCGAAGGTCACCGTGTTCTGCAGGAGCCCCACAATCCCGACGTCGATCGTCGCAGGTGTGTCGTCGGTCGTCTGGACTTGAACCTCGCCGCCAGTGGTATCGATCGATAGCCACGCCTCCCGGTTCCGCTTGATCGCGTTGATCCGAGCCTCCATGGCCTTGTTGTAGATCATCGAGGCGCTGCCGTCAAGGCGCAAGGTCTGCAATGTCTGGGTTACGTTTGGGACGAGGAACATCACCAATATGCCCGCGATGGCGAGGACGATCATCA
The DNA here is from genome assembly GCA_965262425.1 of Terriglobia bacterium. Lineage (GTDB taxonomy): Bacteria > Acidobacteriota > Terriglobia > 20CM-2-55-15 > 20CM-2-55-15 > CAZOZZ01. Next base: position 355,460 of record OZ253536.1, read on the forward strand.
ACTCGAACAGCGAGAAGCCTCGATCGACGGTGCGCGCCACTAGCCGGTTCCCGCGGAAGAGACGCGAGATACCGCCGAATCGCGGTTGATCGGAATCAGTTCTTCGCGAATCGCGTAGTGGGTCAGTTCGGCGACGTTCCTCAATCGAAGCTTGGCGAGGATGTTTTGCCGATGCGAGGAGACGGTGTTGGGCGATATTCCCAGCCCATCTACGATCTCACGCGTTGTCCGACCCTCTGCCAGGAGGGAAAGCAGTTGTCTTTCGCGCCGTGTCAACGGGTCCGAAACTGTGGGATTGTTGCCTCTGATCGGTTCGGCTGCTGGATTCGGTATGGGCCAGTGTGAGAAGACCGAGCCGCCCCTGTGAACCGTCCGGATTGCCGCCACGAGTTCATCGTCGATGACGCGTTTTGACAGGTAGCCGGCGGCGCCTGCTGCTACTGCGCGCGTGACCATCGAGAGCTCTTCGTTCGTGCTCAAGATCAGGACACGGCACCCCCCCCAACGCGCAAGTCGTTCGATGCTGTCGATCCCGCCGCCATCCGGTAAGGCGATGTCAATAAGAACCACCTGCGCCTTCTTTCTTTTTGCCTGTCGCACCGCCTCTCGCCCTGTGGCCGCCTCGCCGACAACTTCAATATCCGGTTTCAGCTCAAGGAGCCTTCTGAGCCCATTACGGAGGATCGCCTGGTCGTCGGCTATCAACACTCTGATTCTATTGTTTATACGTCTCTCTACCAATCCGCACGGCTTCCTTCAACCGGAAGGTTGTCACAGGCCATGATACCCGGCCGGATAAAGAACTCGACAGAAAAGAAATAGGTTCCCAAGATTTCGTTGTTATTCCTAGTTATAAGGCTGATATCGGGTTTTTTCAGTGGCGGTGGACGATCGGAGGTCATGTCCACTCAAAAGCTGACAGGGGACCGACGCTGCCCGTTCGTGTGCGTTACATGATTAAATATATGATCAGACCAATCGGAGATTAGATTCGGTAAATAAGGGACGGGGGTACATCATTAGCAAAGTGCTTATTTCAAGCGCGTTATCAGTAAATCGTCCCCGTCCCTATTTTAATGAGGCTTTTAGGGTGGTGGGCTGCCAACCGGATGGGACCGACGGTGTCTATGACATCGAACAAGGACAGTGAATGGCGTCGGTTGAAGAGACACAACTAGTTGAGAAGGCACAGGGTGGGGACGTGGATGCGTTCTGTTCTCTGGTAGCCCTTCACCAGCGGTCGATGTATCTGCTGGCGCTGAAGTATAGCGGCAATCACCATGATGCCGAAGATCTGGCGCAGGAAGTGTTTTTGAACGCGCACCGGGCGATCGGTCGGTTCCAGGGGAAGAGTTCGATCAAGACCTGGCTTTCACGAATCATGGTGAACGCGTTCCTGAACCACCGGCGGAAGAATGATCCGCTGGCAGCGAACAGGCGGTCCGAGAGCGACCCGGAATCCAGCGCCCCAATGGCCGGATACCGGAACAACGAGAGTTCGGCCCGAACGACGGAGAACCGCCTCCTGGTTCAGGAAGTCATTCGGTTTCTGGACTCCGTTCCATCGAGGCAACGTTTGATGTTCCTGATGAAACACCAGCAGGGCCTGACGTGCGAGGAGATTGGACAGGCGATGGAAACGTCTGTCGGGACCGTGAAGAAGACCCTGTTCCGTGTGGTGGCGAAGATTCGAGAAGAATTTGTCACTGCGCCGAACAAACTGAAGGAAGAACAGCCATGCATCGTTGCGAAAGCTTCAGAACAAGCGTAATCGAACCGATTCTCGACGACGGGGAACTGACTGACGTCCAGAGGCACGAGCTGTCTTCATGTATGGCGTGTACGGAGTTCTACCGGGAGTCTGTCGAGGCGATTGGCGCTCTGTCTGTGGCCTTCGAAGAGCCCGAAGAGGAATTCTTCGGCGGTTTCAACGATCGACTCCGTCGGAATATCATTAACGACCGTGTCGCCGCTCGGCCCGAGACCGGTCCCGAACGTGGCTTCTGGGCGTCGATTCTGCGGCCGCTCATTCCCGCCGCGAGCCTGATGTTGGTTGTCTTTGCGGTCTTCACTGCAATCCAGCCCGCCGATAACTCCCTGCCCGAGTGGTGGGACCAGCAATTGATCACCGAATCGATTCTCGATCTGGACCCGGTCACTGTCGATTTTATGGAGCAGTCGGAGCTGTTCCTCCGGATCTTTTCGAAGCTTACTGTTGATGACGTGGAAGATCTGGCCGAATCGCAGCAGGTGTCACTGGCACAGATTCCGAATCTGGCGCTGCGACGTGAAGCGGCGATGGACTTTCCCCCAGTTCTTGTCGTTCTCGACGAATACGAAGACATTCTCCGCGATGTACGGAATTTGCCTGAAGAGGTTTCCGAAGAGGACATCGCCGACATTCAGGAACGAATCCATCGGACCGGGCTGGTTGCGAAAATGAAAACGTATCAACCGAACATGACACTGGTGGCCATGGAGCGTTAGCTGGCCGCCGTAGCCGAGCCGAAGTAGCCCGGCATACTCTCAAAGAGTTAGTGAGGAAGGATCCTATGCGACTAATTAACTGGAAAACGATTCTGACCCTGACGATTATCCTGTCCGTTGCGGCGCCTCTGGTCAGAGCACAATCCCTTGATTCCCTCCGGCCCCTGCAGTTCATGGAACAGGACGAAGCCCGGGATATTTTTAACGAGGGACGCCGGCTGTACGACCAGAACGACTACCTAGAAGCGGAGGAGAAGTTCCAGGAGGTCATTCGACGTTTCCCCGACAACGCCATTACGGACCGGACGGCTTACTACCTGATCCGGACACTGGTCCGGCGGGAGCGCGCCGGCGAAGCCCTGTCGCAGATCGCGCTGTTTCCGGAGCGGTATCCTGGTTCGCGTTGGGCGACCGACGTCCGGGAAGAGCAACTCCGGCTGACTAACCAGCTTCCGAGAATGCGGGCCTACCTTGCCCCGGCGCCTCCGGCTCCCCCGGCCCCACCCGCGGCACAAGCGCCACCCGCGCCGCCCGCGCCTCCAGCCCCGCCGGCGGGCTGGGGTGTTGGAACCGGCGTCGAACGGGCTATCGAGCAGTCCATGAGGGAGCTCGAAAGCAGTATGCGCGCCGCCAGCGTCGGCATGCGCGCGGCAGAGCGTGAGTTCCGGGTTCGGGGTCGTGTCGTTCCGTTTGGTCAGACTGGGGACGATGTGGATCCGGAGGTCAGCCTCCAGCAGGAGATCATGAGCGCCATGCTCCGGAACGACCCGGAGCGGGCTATGGAGATCGCGGCGGAACGTCTCGCTGTGGATCCTTCCGACCCGGTCGTCCTCGCGAATTTCCACATGATCGCCAGGAGCGATACCGAAGCGGCTCTGGTCATGCTCGAGAACATCGCAAAGAATTCCGAAAGCGAGAAGGCCCGACGGGATGCCATCTTCTGGATCAGTCGCTGGGACGGAGACGAAGCCCGGGTTGTTGAAGTGTTGGTCAACATTCTGCCGTCGATCACCGACGACGAAACAGCCGTAGCGGTGGCGTTCTCTCTGAGTCGTGTTGACAGTGAAGATGCTGTGGGTGCTCTGGTTACGATTGCCAACGATCAGAACCGAAACGAGGAGCTTCGGAAAAGTGCCGTCTTTCATATAAGCCGTACGGATATGGGAGACCCCATCCAAGCTTTCCGCCAGATTTACCAGAATGCATCCGACAGCGAGGAAATCCGTAAGCAGGTCACGTTCGCCTTGAGCCGGGTCGACGATGAGAGCGGCGCCGTGAACCTGCTGGGAGAGATCGCCAGGAACGACGCGAGCACCGAGGTCCGGAAGCAGGCCGTGTTCTGGCTGGGCCGTATGGATACACCCGAAGCGATGCAGATTCTCAGCGACCTCCTCCGACCGCAACCGTAGCAGCCTGTGGTGGAACTCTGCAGGGTCGCGCGCAGGGGTATTCGGGTCTCAGGCGCGAAGAGAGGAGCGGAACGATGCATAGTCCTCGTGACCGACGATCGACAAAGCCTGTGGCCCGAAGACCCCTGCGCCCTACGGGTTACGACGGCATGGGGCCAGCTGCGGCGAGATGCGCGATGGGGAGCATCGACGTCTTCGATGTTCACCATCGACGTCGTCGTGGCGCCTTGCATCTAGCCCCATGGCGCTCGTAACGCGACCCTGCAGAGTTCCACCACAGGCTGCTAGAGGGAACACGATGAGCTTTCTGATTAACGATCTGTTTCTGCTGCCGTTCCAGGTTTCGACCGGAGACTTCGTCCAGGTCGCGGGCGCAAACATCGAGAGCCGTTTCGATAACGCCGTCCGACAGGGTCGAAGTGGCAGTGACGAGACCTTCTGGATGGGTTACCAGTTCCCGCTCGAAGAGGGTGTCCGCATTGACAGTCGGAACGGGAACTTCAACGTCGATCGGGGGACGACGATCGTTCGTAATTCCGACGATGGCATCATATGGATGCCGGAGAACGGTGACCCGACCCAGCGAGCCGGCGTCTTTTTCCTCACGCGGAAATCCGACGGCGCGATCCGTAGAACGCGCGTCCTGGACCTCGACCAGAACTATGAGATCCGGGACCGCCAGGTCTACTGGGCGGGTCAGGCCGGCGCGGACGAAAGCGTCGATTTGCTGGCACGTCTGGTCGACGAACCGCGAACCCGAAACACTTCGAGCTTCATGATGCTGATCGGTCTCCATCCCACCGAGCGAGCGACGGACAAGCTGATCGAGATCGCAAGAGGATCTCTCCCGAATGACGTCAAGAAAGATGCTTTGTTCTGGCTTGGCCAGGAAGTCAACCAGCGAGCCGGCGAGGCACTTCGGGACGTCGTCATGGAAGAGACTCCCGAAGTCGAGGTCCAGAAACAGGCCGTCTGTGCCATCAGCCGCCGCGACGACGACGAGTCGATCCCGCTTCTGATCGAAGTCGCCGAGGATCACCCCAATCTGGCGGTCCGCAAACAAGCCATTTTCTGGCTGGGCCGAAAGGAAGATCCTCGCGTCATCAACTTTTTCGAACGCCTCCTTCGGAACTGACACGAGACCGGGGAGTCAACGCAAAAACGCGAAATCGCAGAGGTCGCAAAATTGTTTTCCAGTGCAGAAAGATGTCCTGATAGACAACTTCTCGTTCTTTGCGGTTTCGCGTTTTTGCGTTGAACATCCCTTCTTTCTTTGACCTTCCTTTGACCTTCCAGCAAACCTGACCTTCTCGTGGGTCTATACTTGGTCCATGGGAACTAAGAACAAAATCGAGGTCCAGTGCACGTGCTGCGAGGCCACGCTGACGGTCGATGCCGCAACCGGCGATGTGTTGTTCACGAAACAACCTGAAAAGAAAGGCCTCTCGTTTGAGGACGCCTTGAGGGACGTGAAGGAGCAGCAAGCGACAGCGTCCGACCGTTTCGACCAGGCATTCGAGAAGGAGAAGGGCCGAAAGGACCTGATCGACGCGAAGTTCCAGGAAGCGATGGAGCGCGCCGACGAACTGGAAATGCCCGTCCGAGATATCGATCTGGATTAACGGGTGTCCCGTCCCGGTTCCACAAAACAAGAAAGGCGACCCTTAGGTCGCCTTTCTTGTTTTGCAACTGACCACTGACCACTAACCACTGGCCACTTTCCTCAGTCCCTCCGTCTCGGCCTGCGATCCCCCCGGCCCCGACCGCCGTCACGTCGACCTTCGCTTCTGCCACCGCCACCACCGTCATCGGCCGATTCTCCCTTCTGCTCACGCAGCAGGGCCCGCCGGGACAGCTTCACCTTGTTCCCTTCGATGCCGATGACCTTGACCTGGATCTGATCTCCCTCGTTCAGTTCGTCGCGAACCTCGCGGATACGATGTTCGGCGATCTCGGAGATGTGAAGCAGTCCATCGGTGCCACGGAAGATCTCGACAAAGGCGCCGAAATCGACGATGCGAACGACCTTCCCGAGATACGTTTTTCCGATTTCCGCCTGCGCCGTCAGGTCCTTGATGATCTGGATCGCTGTCTCTGCGGACGGGCCGTCCGCAGACGCCACGTTGACCGTGCCATCGTCTTCGACATCGATCTTGACACCCGTCTGTTCGACGATCGACCGGATCATTTTCCCGCCCGGCCCGATCACGTCGCGGATCTTGTCGACGGGAATCTTCAACGTGTGGATACGCGGTGCGAACTCCGAAATATCTTCGCTGGTGGAGGGAATCGCCTCATCCATCTTGTCGAGGATGTGCATGCGTCCCGCTTTGGCCTGGTCCATCGCCTTCGACATGATGTCAAAAGTCACGTTCGTGATCTTGATATCCATCTGAAGGGCAGTGATGCCTTCCCGGGTTCCGGCTACCTTGAAGTCCATGTCTCCATAGTGATCCTCGGCACCGGCGATATCGCTCAGAATGGCATAGTCTGTTCCTTCCGAAACAAGACCCATCGCGACTCCTGCGACCGCCCGCTTAATCGGCACACCCGCGACCATCAACGAGAGGCTTGCACCGCAAACCGTCGCCATCGATGACGACCCGTTCGACTCCAGGATGTCGGAGACAACACGGATCGTGTATGGAAAGTCGTCCTGGCTCGGGAGCATCGGTATGATGGCCCGTTCGGCAAGGTTGCCGTGTCCGACCTCACGCCGACTGGTACCCATCATTCGTCGGACTTCACCTACCGAGAAAGGCGGGAAGTTGTAATGCATCAGGAAACGTTTGAACGATTCGCCTTCGAGCCTGTCCATACGTTGCGCGTCGTCTCCGGTTCCCAACGTAACGGTGACCAGAGCCTGGGTTTCCCCACGCGTGAAGATGGCCGATCCATGAGGCCGTGGAAGGATTCCGCCTTCGATCCAGATCGGTCGTATCTCGTCCGCCGCTCTCCGATCCGGCCGTGTGCCTTTGAGGATCTGATCTCTGAAGATCTTCTCCTTCAGAGCGCTGAACGCTTTGCCTGCAAGCTTCAGAGTCGCCTCTTCAGCTTCTTCCCCGAAAGAATCCAGGACCTTCTTCTTGGCGTTGTCCACTTTCGCGTAGCTTGTCAGCTTGTCGTACTTCTCGGTGTTTAGTGCGTCTGCGAGCTCTTCTCGAATCGTCTCTTCCACCTTACGCTCGATCTCCTCGTCGCGTGGCGCGGGATCCGGTGTGATCTTCACAGGTCGAATCTTGTCGTAAAGCTCCTTCTCGAGTCCGATGATCTCCTTGACCGCCTCGTGTCCGAACGAGATCGCCTCGATCATTTCTTCCTCGGAAACTTCCTCCGCGCCTGCTTCGACCATCGTGACGCCTTCTTCGGTTCCAGCCACGACCAGATTCATCCGGCTACTCTCTCGCTCGGAATAAGTGGGGTTGATACAAAACTCGCCATCGATCAGGCCGACCCGGACCGCCGCGATCGGCTGGGTGAACGGCAGCACCGACAGATACAGTGCGGTCGACGCGCCGATGATACTCAGTGTCGAAGGATCCGTTTCCGAGTCCGACGAGAGAACCATCGCGATGACCTGCGTTTCGTTCCGGTAACCTTCAGGGAACAGAGGACGGATCGGTCGATCGATCAACCGGCTGTTCAGAACTTCCTGCTCTCCAGGTCTGCCTTCGCGCTTGAAGAAGCCACCGGGTATTTTCCCAGCGGCGTAAAAGTAGTCTCGGTGGTCGCACGTGAGCGGAAAGAAATCCAGGCCTTCCCGGGGCTCTTTCGCGCCGCACGCGGTGACCAGGACGACGGTGTCTCCGTATCGGATGTAGGCGGCGCCGTCCGCTTGCGTGGCCAGCTTTCCGACTTCGATCGACAGTTCTTTTCCGCCGATTGTCGTGCTGACTTTATGAACATTCATGGTTGTTTGAATTTCCTTTCGTCCTTGTGGGTGGGCTGGCAACAAAAAACGACCCTGGGCAAGGCCACAGCGGGTCGTTACATCATTCTCAAAATCTAAGTTGCAGTTTTATATCCCACCGGTTGGACGCTTTGGGACAGGATCGAGTGCCTACTTGCGCAGCCCCAGCTTCGCAATAACCGCTCGGTAGCGACCGACTTCGTGTCGCTTCAGGTATTCGAGCAGGCGGCGTCGTCTTCCGACCAGCTTTAACAGCCCTCGCCGGGACGCATGATCCTTCTTGTGTGTCTTGAAATGGTCAGTAAGGTAAGAAATTCTTTCACTGAGTATCGCGATCTGGACTTCCGGAGACCCTGTGTCTGAATCATGGATTCTGTACTGATCGATTATGGAGCCTTTGGATTCCGTAGTCAGAGCCATTCTGTGTTTTCTTCTTCCTCCTAAATTTAAGGCTTCAGATTAGCACAACTTTAGGGTGAGCCCAACCCTTTTCAATCTCAGCGACAGCAATAAGTTCGTCTCTTTTGTTAAAGATGCGGACAGGTGATGCCGTTCGGTCGGAGGCTATCGGGAGCCCATGACGGACCTTCTCTTCCCCTTCTTCGTCGACGTCGGCGCGAGGGAGGTGGAGCAGTAGTCCTTCGAGCGGAATAAGGGTGTCGCGAGCGACGTTCTCGGTTGGGATGGCGTGCTCGATCCGGAACGGACCCGAGCACGTTCTGCACAGGGAAAAAAGGTGGGCTCCGGCTCCGACCCGCTGTCCGAGGTCCCGGGCGAGGCTCCGAATGTACGTGCCTCCGGAACAGACGACTCGGAATTCGAGCAGTGGGAGATCAAGCGAAACCAGTTGAAACTCGAAAATTTCGACCGAAACCGCCCGGAGTTCGACCGCCTCTCCCTTTCGCGCCAGGCGATGTGCGGCAACGCCGTCGATTTTCTTTGCCGAATAGGCGGGAGGCACCTGTTCGACGGAACCTGTAAGTGAAGCCATCGCGCGCTCCACCGTTTCGTGCTTGAGATCAACCGGTACGGTTTCGCCTACTCGTTCACCTTCCCGATCCAGCGTAGTGGTCGTCCAGCCAAACTTGATCTGACCCGTGTATTCCTTTGGCGAGGCTGGAATGAACCGGGCGAGCCGGGTCGCCTTCCCAACACTGACGGGCAGCACCCCGGTTGCCATCGGATCGAGCGTGCCAAGATGACCAACTTTGCGTGTGGAAAGGCGTTTACGTATCCGCTGAACGATGTCATGGGACGTCACGCCTTCGGGCTTGTTGACGATGGCCAACCCGCCAAACGTTGGAGGACCTTTCAAGATGAAGAAGACGGGGTAGGGGACCGAACGTCCGAAGCGGGGCTGTGGTTCATCTGGGCTCGAATCCGCGACACGATCTCATCCTGAACTTCTTCCATGTGCCCCGTCATCCGGCAGCCGGCTGCCTTGCGGTGTCCGCCGCCACCGAACTCCGCCGCGATTCGAGAAACATCGAAGTCGTTTTTCGACCGGAGGCTGACGCGGAACGAGCCGTCTTCGAGTTCACGGAAGAACGCGGCCACGTCCACTCCGACGATCGTCAGCGGGTAATTCACGAGTCCTTCGACATCCTCGTCCACACACTCATGCCGGATCATGTCGTCTCGCGTCAAAGCCGTCCACACAATGCGACCACTCTTATCGAGCTGCATGGCGTTCAGAATCACGCCCATCGAACGGACCTTTTCGATTGGGTTCGAATAGAAAGCACGCCTGGCAATAGCGGCGACGTCCGCCCCCCGGTCCGCCAGTTCCGCCGCCAGCCGAAACGTGTCTGCAGTCGTGGTCTCAAACTGGAACGAGCCAGTGTCTGTCAAAACGGCAACGTACACATTGGTCGCGATCTCGCGAGTGATCTCCACCTTGAGCTCTTTCGCCAGGCGGTAGATCATTTCGCCGACAGCACATGTCGAAGGCTCGATCCAGTTGACGTCGCCGAAAGATTCCGTGGAGTGATGGTGGTCGATGTTGACGACGAACTGATCCGCCAACCCGTCGATTCCGGGACGTTCGATGCTGCCACACTCGAGAATGAAAGCAGCACCGTAAGCATGCGTGATACGGTCGGACACATGAACCAGATCCGTTCCCGGCAGGGCCTGGTATCGCGTGGGGACCGGGTCGTGACTGACAATGGTGGCCTTTTTTCCCAGGGCGCGCAGGGACAGAGCCAGTGCCAGTTGGGAACCCAGCGAGTCTCCGTCGGGGCGCACGTGGGAAGCGATCACGAAATCGTCACGTGTCTGGATGGTTTCAAGAATTTTCTGAATCATGGCCGGTGCGGTTGGATATCTGTTCCAACAGCTCCTCGACCCGGGAACCATGCTCGATCGATTCGTCGTAATCGAACGTGAGTTCCGGAGTCCGTTTCAGGTGTGGCAAGAGATGACTGAGTTGTCTCCTCAAAAAGTTCCGAGCCGAGTTCAGTCCCGCTAAGCCCTGGGTCCGTTCGATTTCGTCGCCTAGTCCGCCTATGAAGACCCGGGCGTGCCGAAGATCGCTGGAAAGTCGGACACCGGTTACGATAACACCCCGGACGCGCGGATCCTCGATTTCGGATTCGATGATGATCCCGAGTTCTTCCTGGACCTGCTTCTCCAGCCGATCGATACGCCGTTGCTCCGCCATTACAGTAACTCGATGTGACCGTTAACCATGCACTCGGGCAGCGCGCGTTCGACATCTTCGAGCGCCATATTCAGTTGCCGTTCGAGATAGCCCGGATCCGATCCGACGCTGACGATGCCGATCCCGGCGCGTTGCCACAGTTCCTGGTGCTCTACTTCCGACACGGCGACGTTGAATTTCTTCCGAAGTCGATCCTTGAGCCTGCGAACTGCCATACGCTTCTCCTTGAGCGAGTGCGCATGGGGGATGTGCAGGTCCACCTGGAGAAGTCCGATATGCATGGGAAGTGGTCAGCGGTCAGTGTTCAGTGTTCAGTTGCCGGCCGGATGAACTGACCACTGACACGGACCACTGTCTTAAACGCCTATTTCTGCTGCGACTTTTTCGGTGACGAAGGATTCGATGACGTCGCCGACCTTGACGTCGTTGTAGTTCTGGATACCGATCCCGCACTCATAACCCGTCTTCACTTCAGTTGTGTCTTCCTTGAAACGCTTCAGAGAGGAGATCTTTCCCTCGTGGATGACCACGTTGTCCCGAAGTAGGCGTACGTTGGCGTTCCGGGTGACACGACCGTCGGTGATGTAGCAACCTGCGATCACGCCGGCCTTTGGAATCCGAAACGTGTCCCGGACCTCGGCGGTTCCCATGTAAATCTCTTTGATCACCGGGTCCAGCACTCCGGCCATCGCCTGTTTGATCTCGTCCACGACGTTGTAGATCACCGTGTGGAGGCGGATGTCGACTCCTTCCCGTCCGGCGAGTTCCGCGGCCTTTTTCTCAGGACGGACGTTGAAGCCGATGATGATGGCGTTCGAGGTCGCTCCCAGCAGCACGTCCCATTCAGTGATCGCACCGACACTGGAATGAATTGTGCGGACTTTCACTTTCTCCGTGCCGACCTTGTTCAGCATATTGTTCAGAACCTCGGCCGATCCCTGAACGTCGGCTTTCAGGATGATCGGGACTTCCTTCATGTCCCCCTTCGCCATTTTCAGGTGCAACTGGTCCAGTGTGAGCCGAGCGCTCTTGGCATGAGCGGTCTCGCGAAGCTTCTCTTGTCGAAATTGTGCGATCTGCCGGGCACGGCCGTCATCTGAAAGCATCTGGAACGGGTCTCCCGCCATCGGCAGTCCCTGAAGTCCGAGAACTTCGATCGGCATCGCCGGGCCGGCTTCCTGCACTTGTGCTCCGACTTCGTTGTACATGGCCCGGACCTTCCCGTATGTCGCACCCACAATGAAGTTGTCCCCGACATGCAGGGTGCCGTTCTGTACGAGGACGGTGGCTACATTGCCGCGTCCTTTGTCCAGCTTTGCTTCGAGTACCGTACCCATGGCCGGGAAGTTCGGATCGGCCTGGATTTGCTTCATGTCGGAAACCAGGAAAATCATTTCCAGAAGGAGGTCCAGGTTCGTTTTCTTCTTGGCGGAGACTTCAACCATCACCGTGTCTCCTCCCCAGTCCTCAGCCAGTAGATTCTGTTCGGCTAGCTCGCGTTTGACACGTTCGACGTCGGCGTTCGGTACGTCGATCTTATTGATGGCCACAAGGATTGGAACGTTCGCCGCACGCGTGTGGGAGATCGACTCGAGAGTCTGTGGCATGACGCCGTCATCGGCAGCCACAACGAGAATGACGACGTCTGTGACCGAGGCGCCGCGTGCCCGCATCAGCGTGAATGCCTCGTGACCGGGAGTATCGAGAAACGTGACCTTACGCCCGTTGAGCTCGACCTGGTAGGCCCCGATGTGCTGCGTGATACCGCCCGCCTCGCCTTCGGCAACCCGTGATTCGCGCAGCGCATCGAGAAGGGAAGTCTTGCCGTGATCGACGTGTCCCATGATGGTGATAACGGGCGGCCGGGACTCCATTTTTGCCGTCTGGTTTACCTCGATCGCCTCGACCGCCTCGAGTTGCACGCTTTCCTCGATCGTGACGAAATCTGCTTCCGCGTTGAAATCCTTGCAGAGCTGGCCGGCCAACTCCTTGTCCAGGTTGTGGTTGAGCGTAGCGAAAACGCCGCGGTCCATCAATTTCTTGATGACGTCCTTGGTTCGCGCTTCGAGCTTCTCCGCGATCTCCTTCACCGTGACGTTCTCTGCAAGAGTGACACGCCGGAATTCCCGGATCGGTTCGGGTTTGGGTTGCGGCCGTGGCATCGGCCGGCGCGACATCACACGTTGAGCACGCGTCGGCCGGGGACGATCCCGTTTGGCCGTTCCGGCTTTCTGAATCCATGGCCGGCCTCCCGCGGGTGGAGCCGTGCGGCCCTGCGTCGGCCTTGGGGTCGTTGTTCGAGTTCGAGAGTCCCTTGGACTGATCGGACGACGATGCGGGGAAGGAACGGGGCGATTTTGCTGGCGAAGCCGTTCCTGGGCCAACTGCTGCATCGTCTTTCGCGGTTCCTGTGCGGGAGGTGCAGCGGCGGCAGGTTTCTGTGCGTCGGGAGCTTTCGGGGGTGCTTCCACCCGGGGACGTGCTACCGGCGCCGCCGGTTGCGCCGGCCGCGGTGTCACGATGCCTGGCGGCGGCGTTACGACGCGCGGCGGTGCCGGGGCGACTTTTGGTGGTTCCACGGGTCGGGGCGTTTCGGGCTTCGCTTCTTCGGGCGCCGCGACCTTGGCCGCGGGCGCAACGACCTTTTCTTCCGGGGACTCGACGACTTCGACGGGCTTGGGCTTGGCCTTGATGACCTTCGGTTCCGGCGTTGTTTCTTCGACGCCTTTCTTCTCCTCGACCTTCGGTTCCGTTGTTTTCTTGGCTGCTTTACGTTTTGGCTTCGGCTTCTCGATGACCAGCACGCCGAGGGTTTTTCGGAGTTGTTCGGCCATCCGATCCTCGACCGTGTTCGAGTGCGAGGTTACGGGAGCACCGATGTGCTGCAGTTCTCGAATCACTTCGCCATTGTCGCGGTTGAGTTCCCGCGCCAACTGGTAGACCCGAATCTTTGCCATACTGCTAAGTTATCCTCCAAATACGCCTGCCCACCAGAATATCATGGCTGCCAGCGGAGACGTCAGGCCTCTTCGACACTCTCGACCTCGGCCGCCGCCCCTTTCGCCTGTTCATCACCGGGTTCGGGAACAACCTCTGATTCTGCGGCGGGCGGATCCTCGCCTGCATCTACGGCCGCGGCTTCTGATGTTTCTCCGGTGGCCTCGACGGGGACCTCGGGATCTCCATCTGTTGCCTCGGCGCTCTCTTCGACCGCGACCTTGGCTTCTTCCTCTTCTTCCTCAGGTTCGTCGACGGACTTGCTGAACATTGCTTCTTGAGTCGAGCGCTCTAAATCGTCCTCGCAGGTCGGAAGCGCGGCGTAATATTCAGACAACTCGTCGCGGATCTTATCGATCGTCTTGCCGCCGATTCCTGGGAGCGCTTCCAGATCTTCCGGAGCCAGGTCCGCCAGCTGCTCCACCGTTGTAATTTCGGCCGCAACCAGCTTCTTGATCAATCCGGGCGTCAACCCTTCAATTGCTTCCAGAGGGGTGGCCGCCTGCATGCGTTCGATCTGGTCTTCGATCTCGGCCCTCTTTTCTTCCTCGCTCTTGATATCGATCCGCCACCCGATCAGTCTTGAGGCGAGTCGGACGTTCTGTCCCTTCTTACCGATGGCCAGCGAAAGCTGACTGTCCTCGACGATGATCTCCATCACCCGCTCGGCGCCCTCGACTCGGTCTTCCATACTGTCGAGGGTCGTCACCCGGCTCACCTTCGCAGGGCTGATGGCGTTGGTCGCAAACGTGACAACATCGTCGGACCACTGAATGATGTCGATCTTCTCGCCTCTCAGCTCACGAATGATGGACTGGACCCGGCTTCCTTTCATCCCCACGCACGCGCCCACCGGATCGACGTCGCGTTCCCGGGATTCGACCGCTATCTTGGTCCGTTCCCCCGCTTCCCGGGCGATGGCGCGGATCTGGACCGTACCGTCATAGATTTCCGGAACCTCCGTCTGAAACAGATGTTGCACCAGCTGCGGATCTCCACGAGACACGACGATCTGAGGTCCTCTGGATGTTTTTTCTACGCGAACGATCACGACGCGGATCCGATCACCCATAACGAAGCTTTCCAGCCTCGACTGGTCTCGCCTCGGGATGCGCCCTTCGGTCTTGCCGAGTTCGACGACAATGTCTCCGTTCTCGAACCGCTTGACGACGCAGTTGACGATTTCGCCAACGTGTTCGTGGTATTCGGCATAGACGCTTTCTCTTTCGGCCTCCCGAACCTTCTGGAAGATGACCTGCTTGGCCATTTGTGCAGCGATGCGGCCCAGGCCCGTGGTAGGTTTCTGGAACTCGATTTCGTCTTCGACCTCCACGTCGTCGCGGATAGCCTTCGCTTCTTCCAGCGAAATTTCCGTCTGGTCGTCCTCTACCGTGTCGACGACCTTCTTAACCGCGAAGACTTCAATTTCACCGCTCTCCGAGTTGATTTTTGCTCGCAGGTCTTCTTCCGATTTGAAGTACTTGCGCGAGGCGACGACGATCGCATCCTCGATGGCATCGATCACAATCTGTGGATCGATGCCTTTTTCTCGGCTGATCTGATCGATCGACTGAAACAGCAAGTTCGACATCCGTTAGTGACTCCTCGCAAAGTCGGTGTTATCTGCGGCGCCCGCCAGGTTTCCGAGCCCGAGCCTTCTCCAGCGGCCAGTCCACCTCCAACCGTGCTTCCTTGATCACGTCCATTGGAACCTCCAACAGTTCACCATTGGGAAGCTCGATCTGGACCTTGTGTTCCTGAAGGCCTCTGAGTCGCCCCTTGAAAACCTTCTGATTGTTCAACGGGAGCTTCGTCTGGACTCTTGCCAAGCTACCCTCAAATCGCGTGTAGTCACTTTCTTTGACTAGCTTGCGATCCAGACCCGGTGAGGAAACTTCCAGCGTGTATGAAAGCGGGATTAAATTCTCGACGTCAAGAACCGTTCCAACCAGCTCGCTGATCAGACCGCAATCGCTGTGCGTGATACCTTCCGACCTGTCGATGAAGATCCTGAGAACGCGGTTCCGGTCGTCGCCTTTAAGGTCGATGTCAACCAGTTCAAAACTTTCGCCCTCGACGATTTCTTCGACGACCTGTCGGATTCGATCCAGTTCAACTCCCATACCAAACAACAAAAAAGTGGGCTGAGTCGCCCACTTCGGTCCCGGCTAGAGTATAGGTGTCGAAGTCATTGAAATCAAGCCGTTATTTAGCGGCCAAGCCCGGTCTCCCACCTCAGAAAACGACTTACTCCGCGTCAATTTCCGACTCTGCTCTCTCATTTTCCAGGTCTAGCCTTCAATTGCCGGCCAGGAAGTACTTCAGAAACAGGATCAGCGTCGCCCCAACGAATCCGAGTGCGGCGTTGTACTCCCGGTTGGCCAGATACTGGCTGGTCGTAAACGGTTTCATCATGTGCGCGCTCAGTCGGCTCGGGAAGAAGACCGGGACCTGCGCTTTGAAGGTGCTGAATTCCTGCCCGAAGAGATTCAGGAGGTGCTGTTCTTCTCCACGGATCACGTTCGGATAGACGAGAATTGAAGGAACGATCAGAATCAATGCCGATGTGACGTCGGCGCTCATTGCACCAAACCCCAAGGCTAGCATAAAACTACCAAAATAAAGGGGGTTACGAGTCAACCGGTACGGGCCTTCCCGGGCCAGCGCCGCGTCCTTCCGGATGACTCCCGCCGCCGCCGCCCTGAAGACAAGCCCGATCCATGCGACTGGGATGCCCACGGCCATCGAAGTGAGTGTCGGGGTCGAAAAGTAGAATACGAGAGCCGCGACGAGGAAACCCAGAGGAACGCGGAGCCGGGCGACCGTTCCGGAGCGCAGGAGCCCCGGCATCAGCCGAGAGGACCGGCCGCGCGCGGTGCCTCGAAAGCCAGTCGTTTCAGGCAGGCCTCATAGACCAGGTCGACAGTGATCTTCTTGAGACAATCCAGGTGATCGAGGGGACACACATCCCGCTCATAGCAGGGGCGGCATTCCATCCGTCGCTCCACGACGACGTCTTCGCGTCGGAATGGCCCGTTGCGATCGCTGCTGGTCGGACCGAAGATTGCTACAACAGGAATGCCGACTGCGGCCGCAAAGTGCATGGGGCCCGTGTCACCACCAACGAACAGGCGTGCCTGTTCGCAGAGCGCCACCAGTTCCTGAAGGGTTGCCGGTACCAAGCGGGCAGACTCGCCGGCGAGTCCCTGGATCTCTTCGGCGATTCCTTTCTCTCCCGGACCCCAGGTCACGGCGACGGGCAGGCCGCCATCGATCAGCCGCCTGGCCAGCAATCCGTAGTTTTCGGCGCCCCAACGTTTGGTTTTCCAGGCACCTCCGGGGTTGATCAATATGAAGTCGGAAAAGCCATCCAGTTTCCGTTCGATTGAATTGCGGGCTGTCGCCGGCGGTCGCAGCGGAGTCGTGGTATCCCACTGGGGTGAGATCCCGAGCGGTTTCAATAACTCCATCTGCTGGTCGATGATGTGAACACGGCGTGGTGAGACAACGTCGGTGTAGAAGAAACGGCTGGTCGACTCCTTCAGAAAGTCTCGCTCCCATCCGATCCGGATCGGAGCCGCCGACAAGTAGCCAAAGAAGGCTGATTTCAGGAGGCCCTGAAAATCGATCGTGCAGTCATAGCCATCGGTTCGAAGCGACCAGACGAACTCGAGAATCTCCTTGGCGCTTCCGATACCCGGGCTGTTGCGCCACTGGTACGTGTCGATCGGCACGATCCGGACACCCAGTCCGCTCATTTCGACCACTGTCTGGTTCTTTCTTTCGATCAGCCAGTCGATTTCGGCGTTCGGGAAGTGCTCGAGAAGCTGTTGTACTGAAGGCAGGCAATGAACGACGTCACCCAGTGAGCCGAACTTGACGACGAGTATGCGCTTCGGCTCGTCGAAGTGTTTTCCGCGTTTGGGTATCCTACTCATTTTCAGTTGTCGAATTTATCACAAATGAGACGTAGCGCCCGGCCCCGTCCCCCCCCTCCGATCCCCAACTAACCACTAACCACTAACCACTGCTTTTCACCCAAACCTGTCGGCTATTGTCCCCAGTATATCTCTAGTTGAATGGTCCTTCGCATCTCCGGCAATCCGGACCTGACCGCCGTATGCGAGGACCTGTTCTCGTTCGGGGACGGTTTCTTCGGTGTAGTCGGTTCCTTTGGCGTGGATATCGGGCTTGAGGATGCCGATGACGTTCGTGACGTCGGTCTCCTCAAAGACGACAACGTAATCGACGCACTCGAGGGCCGAGACAAGCGTGACCCGGTCCTCGAGAGCCAGAATCGGGCGGCCCGGACCTTTGAGTTTTCCGACAGAGGTGTCGCTGTTGAGGGCCACGACGAGGACGTCACCGAGTTCACGAGCCGCATCGAGGTAGCGGACGTGCCCGACATGCAGCATGTCGAAGCAGCCGTTCGCCAGGACGACCCGTTTATCCTTGATCAACGGTGGCAACTCTCGAACGTTGTGGAGTTTCATGTACGGGTCACCCGATGTCCGCGATCGCCTGCGTCAGCTCCCTGCGCGTGACGCTTCTGGTTCCGTGCTTCATGACCACGATGCCTCCGGCGCAGTTGGCAAGCCGCGCGGCATCCCTGGCAGTACCGCCGGAAGCCAACGCCAGTGTGAACGTCGCGATCACTGTGTCGCCCGCGCCGGTGACGTCGGCAATCTCATCGGTACCATGGATCGGGATGTGCAGGGTTTTTCGTCCCCGTTCGAACAGCGCCATCCCGTCCTTGCCCCGCGTGATGAGTACGGACTTATGCTTCAGACGTCTCAGGAGAGTTCTGCCGGCCCATTCGAGCTTGTCCAGGTCGTTCCCGATTTCGATTCCCAGGGCGGCCTCGACCTCCGGCTCATTCGGTGTGGCCGCCGTCATTCCGGTGTAGTCCCCGATGCGGAAGCGGGAGTCCACGGTCGTGGGTAATCCGGTTCCGTTCACGGTGGCTGCCAGTTCAGGTGTGACCAGGCCGTATCCGTAATCGGAGATCAACACGGCGTCCGCCTTTTCGAGCCGCGTCGCCAGACGTCGCCTCGTGGTTTCCCGGGTCCGCGGGGAGTCGAGAGGCGATCCTTTGTCCAGTCTCAGGACCTGCTGGCGGTAGGAGTGAACGGTTCCGGCCAGGATCCGGGTCTTTGTCGGGGTCCGGTAGGCAGCCACTTTTCGAATGCCTCGGGTATCGATGCCGAGGTTTGAAAAATATTCAATGAGTTGCCGGCCTTCGGAATCGTCGCCCACGATTCCAACCGGTAGTGGTTTGGCGCCCAACGCCCAGAGGTTGTGCACGGCGTTTCCGCCACCGCCGGGTACCAATTGCGTTTCACGTTGGGACAAAACCAGAACCGGCGCCTCGCGCGAGGTTCGAGAGATCTCTCCGTATACGAAGACGTCGGCGATCAGGTCGCCCAGGACGACGATGCGGCGCCCTTCGAAGTTCCCGAGCAGGGCATTGAGCTTCATCGTTTCAGTATAAGGTCCACGGCCTCGGTCAGGTCTTCGGCGACCAGATCGGGTTGGATTATTTCGTCCCTGTAGCGTTCATGCTCTTCACGTCCGTTACCGGTCAGGACCAGAATCGTCGTGACGCCGGCAGCCTTGCCTGACTGAACGTCCCCGTACCTGTCGCCCACCATGTAGGAAGACTCCAGGCTGATATCGAGTTCCTCCCGTCCCTGTAGCAGCATGCCCGGCCTCGGTTTGCGGCACGGGCACCCGCTTTTGGGATGGTGTGGGCAGAAATAAGCCGCATCCAGCGTCGCCTGTGAGCGAGCGATCTCGTTTCGCAGATGATCGTGAACCCGATGGACCATTTCTTCACGAAAATATCCGCGCTCGATGCCCGACTGATTGGTTGCCAGAGCGACCTTCATGCCGCTCTCATTGAGCCGGCGGATGGCGTCCCCCGTCCACGGGAAAATCTTGTAGAGCGACACGTCGTACATGTAGCCGACTTCTTCAGATACGGTTCCATCCCGGTCCAGAAAAACCGCGCCGCGGGCGTTGCTTGCTTCTTCCTTCATATGATTCAAGGCTCTGCGGTGGTTGTCGCCAGCGACATTGCAGTTTCGAAAACATCTTCCACGGTTACCCGATCCATGCATCGGTGATCGATCGGGCACTCGCGCAACAGGCACGGACTGCACTGGACCGGATGTCGAACCACCCGCGCTCGAGGACCCAGTGGAGAGGTGGCTTCGGCGTCGGTCGACCCGAAAACAGCAACCGTCGGGATGCCCAGGGCCGCCGCTATGTGCATGGGCCCCGAGTCGTTGGTGATCATGAGCGACGCCTGGGTCAGCAATCCAACCAGGGTTTCCAGGGTCGTCTTACCAGATAACACCGTGGCTGGATTTCTCATCTCATCCCGGACCTTTTCGCCGATCAGACGTTCCGACTCCGAACCGACGATAACGATTGCGAGCCCCAATTTGTCCGCCAACCGGTCGGCCACCCTGGCAAAGCGTGCCTCGGACCAGCGTTTTGCCGAACCGAAAGCGGCCCCCGGAGTGACGACGACAAAACCACCATCCGGATCGACTCCTTCCTTTTCGAGCAAGCGCCGCGCCGCCGTTCGTGCTGTTTCCGTGGTTTCAATTGTCATTGTCGGTTCGGGCACGGGGCCTAATAAACCTTCCACCAACTCCAGGTAATATCGGGACTGATGTTGTTTCCGAGCGCTCGGCCGCATCGAGCGAGTCAGCAACAGCCCGCGGCCGTCCGTAGCGTAACCCATCCTTTGCGGAATTCCGCCGATCCAGGCCGTCAGAGCCGCCGCGAAGGAATTGGGCAGTAGCACAACCAGATCGAAGTCCCTTTGCCGGATTTCCTTCGCAATCTGTGCCCACCCCGAGAGGCCCCGTGGCTTTGGCCGGCTCCAGACACTGTCAAGGAACGCCGCCGCCTCGAACAGCCCGGCGACCCACGGCCGCACGAGCAGCGTGATTTCCGCATCCGGGTACAGGGCACGGACGGCCTTCATCGCCGGGACACTCAGGACAGCGTCCCCCACCCAGTTGGGCCCGCGAATCAAAATTTTCCCGGGTGGTTGTGGTTCAGGCATGAAAATTAGCTGTTAGCGAGCAGCGAGCAGCTTTCGGAATGAAGTTCTCATCTGCGTAATCCGCGTTATCTGCGTACAGTCCCCGCCCCACTTCATCCCTTCGGCGTAATCCGCTTCAGGATGAGGTCTCGAAGCTCGTTGAATCGAGGTATCTTAGCAGAAATGCGGAGGAAGTAGAAATCGCCTGGGGGTAGGCGTACGGCGTCTTTTTCCGTCGTGATATGAACATGATCCGCCGGTAATTTTATGTCCTGGGCGCGGTAGGAATGGTGGTCCGGAAAGCTCTCGGTTCGGGCCGGTTCGAGGCCTAGCGACTTCAGGGTGTCAAAGAAGCGGTCCGGCTTAGCGATTCCGGCGAAGGCGGCAATCGGCTTTCCTCGAAGCGAATCAACCGGTGTGGGCGAACCGTTCCTTATCAGGCCGTCGACCGTGATGTGGACGCCGAAAGAGGGGATGGGCAGCAACGGCGCGGGGGAATTCCCCGACGCGAGCACGC
Organism: Terriglobia bacterium; assembly: GCA_965262425.1. Classification (GTDB taxonomy): domain Bacteria; phylum Acidobacteriota; class Terriglobia; order 20CM-2-55-15; family 20CM-2-55-15; genus CAZOZZ01. Next base: position 376,499 of record OZ253536.1, read on the forward strand.
AGGCGGCGTGTGCACGCACCAGAGCCGATTTCGGTTCCCTCCAGCGCCCACCGGGCAGCAACGCTTCGCCCGCGGTCCACTCTTCTGCGTCAATTGTCACGATGTCCACATCGCGGTGCAGGCGCCGGTGCTGGAATCCGTCGTCGAGGATGAACAGATCGCCCAGACGTTCCGCTTCGGCCAGGAGCCCCGCCTTGTATCGGTCCGAACCCACGACGATCGCAACCTCCGGGAGGCGGCCCGCCATGAGGAAAGGCTCATCCCCTGCCTTCTCCCATTCCACCACCGGGCCCTCGCCCCGACTGACGACCACGATGCCCCGGCTTGTTCGCCGGTACCCGCGTGAGAGGACGACCGGCCGGTAGCCCATGTCGCGGAACTCCGCGGCCAGGGCGATCACCAGAGGAGTCTTGCCGGTGCCCCCGGTGGTGAGGTTCCCGACGCTGATCACGGGGTGACTGAGCCGATGGCTCCCCAGTACGCCGGTTTCATAGAGCCGGTTACGGGCTTTAATAAGGGCGCGGAAAACGTGGCTCAACCTGGACGCCCCCCGTTGACGGACGATTCGAGGGCGTCTTCGATTGATTGAAGGGCATTCGCTGTCGCGCCCTGGTTTTTCTCGAGAAGACGCCAGCCGCACCCCCCGAGCTCCGCAGCCTGGGATGGGGAGTCGAGCAGTCGTTGGATTTCTCTCACAAGCTCCACGACGTTGCCTACGCGGACGGCGGCTCCGGCGTCGAGGAACGCGCGTGCCATTTCCCTGAAATTCTCCATGTGCGGACCGAAAACGACCGCCTTTCGAAACCGTGCGGGTTCGAGGACGTTGTGCCCACCCCGGGGTACGAGCGTGCCTCCCATGAAGACGACAGTGGCGTATTCGAACACAGCGGTCAGTTCTCCGATGGAATCGAGAAGGAGTATGTCTGTTTCGACGAAGGAGTTCGCCGAACGGCGTATGTAGCGGAATTCGTCGCCGTCCAGGCTCCGTGCAACTTCATCGAAACGTTGGGTCAATCGTGGCGCGATCAACAGCTTCAAGTCCGGATTGGAGCGTCGCAAGCGACGGTATGCCTCCAGAACGAGTACCTCTTCCCCCGCCGCGGTGCTGGCGGCAACCCACAGGGGCTGCAAGCTTCGAAGGGCGTTTGCCAGGTCCGGATCCAGTGTGGGTGTGGATGCCGGAAGATCGTATTTCATGTTACCGAACACCACGACTTTTTCCGGTTTGGCGCCCATGGCCCGGATTCGTTCCGCATCCATTTCCGATTGCATTCCCAACACTCGATAGTCGTCGAGCACCGCTCGGAGCCATCGGCGGACAAAGAGATACCGTGGGTACGACTTGTCGGAGATTCTCCCGTTCACCATGACGACGGGGATTCCACGCCGCTTGCATTGTCTTAAGAAATTGGGCCAGATCTCTGTTTCCGCCACGATGACCAGTTCTGGCCGGACACGGTCCAGGCTCCGCTTGACAGCTCCGGGCAGGTCCAGGGGGAAGTATACGATTCGATCGATATCCTTTCGCTTTTCGGCGAGTCCCCGTCCGGTAGGCGTCGTGGTCGATACCACCAGCCGGCATTCTGGCCGTCGAATCCGCAAGCCCTCGATCAATCGCTCCACCGCCTTCACTTCACCGACCGATACGGCGTGAAGCCAGATCGTGGGGCCCCGTTCGCTGTCGATGAACCCTAATCGCTCTCCGATGGTGGGCCCGTACTTGCCGAAGCGAGCCAGGTAGTAGGGAAGCATCAGGACCAGGCCCAGCGAGAGTGCGATAGTGTAGAAGGCGTGCATCAGCGTGTTAGTCGACCAGAGTATAAAATAGCTGATGGGTGTTGGCGAAGTTCCATCGGTTATCATAGGGGTTTGCTTTGGTGAACATCAGGTTAACGAACAGCAGTCTGGAGAAGCATCAATGGCTATAAAGGTGGGTATCAACGGTTTTGGGAGGATCGGCAGGAATTTCTACAGGGCAAGCAGCGGCGACGAAAATATCGATGTCGTTGCCGTCAACGACATCACGAACACAAAAACCCTGGCCCACCTTTTGAAGTATGACTCGGTTATGGGGAACCTGCCGTCGCCGGTCGAACACAGCGATGACAGCTTGACTGTGGATGGCAAGTCGATCCGCGTCTTCAGTGAGCGGGATCCCGCCGCAATCGACTGGCCGGGCCTCGGCGTCGAACTGGTCGTCGAATCGACCGGATTGTTTACCAAAGGCGACGATGCGCGGAAGCACCTCCGCGGTTCGGTCCGGAAAGTCATCATTTCCGCGCCGGCCAAAGGAGAGGACATCACCATTTGCGTGGGCGTGAACCACGAGAAGTACGACCCTTCCAGCCATCATGTGATTTCAAACGCGTCCTGTACCACCAACTGCCTGTCGCCGGTGGCCAAAGTGCTGCATGAAACATTCGGCATCGAAGGCGGGTTGATGACGACGGTGCACTCTTATACCAACGACCAGAAGTTGCTGGACTTGCCGCATGGTGATCTCCGTCGCGCTCGTGCCGCTGCGTTATCGATGATCCCGACGTCGACAGGAGCGGCCAAGGCCATCGGTCTGGTGATGCCGGAACTGAAAGGAAAGCTGGACGGGATTGCGATCCGCGTTCCCACGCCGAACGTGTCGATCGTGGACCTGACCATACAGACATCGAAGCCGGTGACTGCCGAAAGCGCCAATGCCGCGTTGAAGGCGGCGGCCGATGGCCCCCTGAAGGGCGTGCTTCAGTACTGCGAAGAAGATCTGGTGTCCGTCGATTTTCTCCACAACCCCCACTCCTCAATCCTGGACGCCGGTTTAACGAAGTCCATGGGCGACAAGATGCTCAAGGTGTTTTCCTGGTATGACAACGAATGGGGCTTCAGCTGCCGCGTGACCGATCTCATCAAGCTGGTGATGGCCTAGGAGCCTGCGCGGCAGAAGGGATCGTAGCGAGAAAGTGGAGAATCGAGGCCAGATTTTCTCGATTTCGAATAGTCGTTCTAGTTAACGAAAAATCGGGGAAATCTGGACCAATTATACCGCTTTCGCAGTAGATCTCTTCTGCCACGCAGGCTCCTAGGGGAGGGCGGCGTCCGAGAACATCCGGACTTGACTTCGGACCTCGGACTTCGGACCTCGGACTTCCCAAACAATGAACAAACTTTCCCTTTCCGATCTCGAACTGTCCGGTAAGCGCGTGTTCATGCGCGTGGACTTCAACGTCCCTTTGTCGGAAGGGGGGATTGCCGACGACAGTCGGGTCCGGGCGGCGTTGCCTTCGATCCGTCATGTTGTCGCCGCGGGTGGACGACTGATTCTGGGATCCCACCTGGGTCGGCCGAAAGGGAAGCGGAACGAGTCGCTGACTCTTCGTCCGGTATCGGACCGGCTGGGTCAATTGCTCGGCAAGTCGGTCGGGTTCGCCGTGGATTCGATCGGATCGGAAACGTGTGCCCAGGTGGACCGCCTGACCGACGGGGATGTGTTGCTGCTCGAGAACCTGCGATTTTACGGTGGAGAGGAAGCCAACGACCGATCGTTCTCTTCCGAACTGGCCCGGTTGTGCGACGTGTTCGTCAACGACGCTTTCGGAACAGCCCACAGGGCGCATGCGTCGACTGTGGGGATCGCCGCACACGTCGGTCAATCCGCCGCCGGCTTCCTGATGCAGAGAGAAATCGAGGCTCTGGATCATGCGCTCCACGCTGCCGAACGGCCTTACGTTTCGATCGTGGGCGGGGCGAAGATCTCGGGGAAGATCGAGTTGATAGAAAACTTTCTCGAGATTGCCGACGATATTCTCATAGGCGGCGCCATGGCCTATACGTTCTTCAGAGCCCGGGGACTGGCCACCGGCAAGTCGCTCGTCGAAGAAGACCGGTTGACGCTGGCCAGGGAGTTGTTCGAAGCCGCGCGTCAACAGGGGATCGAAATCCAACTGCCGCGAGACCATGTTGTCGCGACCGACTTCGAGGGTGCCAGCCTGAGGACCGTGGCTGTGGATCAGACCGCATCGGATGAGATGGGTCTCGATATTGGCCCCGAAACCGTGCAGGCCTATGAAGCCATCATCAAGAAGGCCCGAACCATAGTCTGGAACGGGCCGATGGGGGTTTTCGAGAACGAGAAATTCGCCGCCGGGACGTTTGCCATAGCCCGGGCCGTTGCGGGTTCAAACTCATTTTCCATTGTTGGAGGTGGTGATTCCGCGTCCGCTGTGATCCAGTCCGGTGTCGCCGGGGAAATTACACACATCTCCACTGGTGGCGGCGCCTCTCTGGAATTTTTGTCAGGTCGCAAACTTCCGGGGGTTGAAGCCCTTACGGATATGATGGCCTAGTGTAGTCCGTCACAGTTAATGTAACTTATTCAGCTTTCCTACGTCTGAGTATATATGAGGAGAGCACCGACGATTAAATTGGACATTCCTGTGCGGAAGGAACTGGAGCGACTGAGCCGAAGCCGCAGTGTGGCGGTCCGGTTGGCGGAACGATCTCGAATTGTCTTGCTGGCCGCCGGGGGTCTGGACAATCAGGAGATCGCTGCCAAGTTGGACATCACTCGTCAAAAGGCCGGACGTTGGCGCGATCGTTTCGTTGAAGATGGCCTCGGGGGAATCGAAAAGGACGCTTCCCGCAGTGGACGGATTCCCTCGATCGGCCGCCTGAAGCGGGCCCGGATCGTGAAGAAGACGGTCGAAGGGAAGCCTCCGAACGCCACGCACTGGAGCCGGTCCTTGATGGCCAGGGCAACCGGCGTCAGCGAGTCCACGGTAGGGAGAATCTGGCGGGCTCATGGCTTGAAGCCTCATCTGGCACGCACCTTCAAACTTTCCAACGACAAACAATTTGTCGAGAAGTTGGAGGATGTGGTCGGTTTGTATCTGAACCCTCCGGAAAACGCCATTGTTTTGTCCTGCGATGAGAAGAGCCAGATGCAGGCCCTGGACCGCACGCAACCCGGGTTACCTCTGAAGAAGGGGCGGTGCGGCACCCTCACCCACGACTACAAACGCAACGGGACGACCACGATGTTCGCCGCGCTCAATACGCTGGACGGCTCGATTATCGGGACCTGTATGCCGAAGCATCGTCATCAGGAATGGATCCGGTTTCTCAATCAGATCAAACGTTCCGTGCCGAAAGACAAACAGATCCATATCATTTGCGACAACTACGCCACGCACAAACATCAGAAAGTCGTCAACTGGTTGAAGCGCAACACGCGCTTTCATGTGCACTTCACACCGACCAGTGCATCCTGGCTGAACATGGTCGAACGCTTCTTCCGGGATCTTTCCGAACAACGGCTTCGGCGCGGGGTTTTCCATTCGGTTCCTGAGCTAATCCAGGCCGTGGAGGAATATGTCGGGGGTCACAATCAGAACCCGAAGCCCTTCATTTGGACCGCAACGGCTTCCGATATTCTTGAAAAAGTTCAACGTGCCCGAAAGAAGCTCGATAAGTTACAGTCTGTTTGACGGGGACCACTAGGTAGAAATGGAAGGAGAAGAAATGCGTCGACCTGTCATTGCGGGTAACTGGAAGATGTTCAAGACGCTGGCCCAAACCAGCGAGTTCTTCGACACTCTCCTGCCTGCGATCGTGGACGTCGATCAGTGTGATGTGGTCATCGCCCCGACCTTCACGGCGCTCGGCATGGCAGTAGAGAAGACCGCCTCGGGCCGCGTCATGATAGCCGCACAGAACGTTCACTGGGAAGAACATGGCGCCTTCACCGGCGAGATTTCCGCCGGAATGCTCCGAGACGCGGGCTGTGCGGCGGTCATCATCGGACATTCGGAGCGGCGGCAGCTTTTTGGGGAGACCGATCAGTCGGTTTCCCGAAAGGTCCCCGCAGTGCTCGGAGCGGGGATGAAAGCCATTGTCTGCGTCGGGGAAACTCTCGATGAAAGGGAGGCGGGCCGGGCGGAAGAGATAGTCAAAAGGCAACTTAGGGACGGGCTCGCTCAATTGACTGGGGAGCATCTTTCCAATATCATTATCGCTTACGAACCGGTATGGGCGATCGGTACCGGACGAACTGCAACGCCGGAAGGTGCAGCCGAAATGCACCAGGTAATCCGCGCCGCCGTGGCGGACCTCTACGACAGTTCGATTGCGGATGCCCTCCGGATCCTTTACGGTGGAAGCGTGAAGCCGGGCAACATCTCCGACCTGATGGTGCAACCGGATATCGACGGCGCTCTGGTCGGGGGAGCCAGCCTCGAGGCAACCTCATTCGCGTCGATCATTCATTACGGGAGATCTTGAACCGGGTTCAGGAAGATATTCATTTATGATCACTTTTCTCACGATCATTCACGTTGTTGTGTCGGTGTTCCTGATCCTGGTCGTGCTGCTCCAGCAGGGAAAAGGCCAGGACTTTGCGGGAGCGTTCGGCGGCGGAGGCTCTCAGGCAAACGTCGGCGCCCGCTCAGGCACGACGGTCCTGCACAAGATGACGACGATCGCCGCCGTCATGTTCATGTTGACGTCACTGTCGCTGACGATTCTGATCTCCCGTCCCGGGATCGATTCCGTCATCCCCGATGATGCCCAGATCCCGATAACCGAGCCGGTACCAGACGCCGAAGAGACGCCGGAAGGAGCGCCCGACGACGGCCCGGATCCCGAGCCCTAGCACGAGTAAGCAAAACGCCGAAGTGGTGGAATTGGCAGACACACCATCTTGAGGGGGTGGCGCCGCGAGGTGTGCGGGTTCGAATCCCGCCTTCGGCATAGTTTGCAGAAGACGCGGAACATGCGGGACACGCTTGTTCCGCTTCTTTCTTCTAGAAGCCCAAATGGCAATCCTATTGCCACGAACTTTCCTAAACACAAGGCACTACACGTTACTGATCCGGCACTTTACGGAGTGTATGACCGCATCGCCATTATGAAGGCACTCTTCCGTATCTGGCGACACTACATCAAGGTGCATGGCAGCGAACGAGACAGTCACGACGCGGAAGCACCAACTTCGAGGTCAATAAGGCTAAGCTGGGGGAGTTGAAACCGGATCAGTAGACGCTACGACTTCAGGGGCGATCCATAGGTCTCTCGGAGTATTCCGGCGGTCAGGCGAGCTCGGAGATTCCGCCGGTGGAGACTGGTCGGCGCGATCGTCAGGTCACGAGCGCCGCAAGGCGTCCGACGAAGATGAGTACGATCAGGAATGCGAAGACGTAGAGAACGAGAACGCCGAGGCCGACGGTCGCCTTGGCGGCTCGGTTCTCGAAGGGCACCGCGGCAACGATGTCGCCGAGTCTCGAGACGGCGCGCACCGCCACGTAGAGCGTGACGAGCATGGCTCCGAAGCCCAGGGGTGGCGCGTCGTCGATGCCGGCGGACCCCACCAGAACGGCAGCGAGCATGATGCGCCCGAGCCAGGTGAAGAAGGTCCCTTCGGCGGCGGCAAGCCGGTCCTCGCTGATGAGTGAAAACACCCCTCGCGCGGGATGCTCGTTGGGCGCAGCCGAGTTTCTTACGTGTTCCATCGGTACCTTCGGTGCTGTCTCGGCCGCGAGGGCGTGAGCCGTTAGCCGCCGTCCGCTGACATGAACGAAGTGTAGCGCCAGGGACTTTGAATCGTCAAGTACTTTACTCTGACGACTATGGCAGGGCTGAATTGTCGTGGTATGGGTGTTATGTCAACCCGCGCGCGGCCGCAGGCCGTCGCGCGACGCCAAGGCTTCATTGAACGTGGCGCTCGGCCGCATGATGGCTTTGGTTTTTTCCGGGTCGGCGAGAAAGTATCCGCCGATGTCCACCGGTTGTCCCTGCACCGCATTCATTTCCTCGACGATCGGCTGTTCGTTCTCGGTCAGCGTTTTCGCCAGCGGAGCGAAATAGGCCTGCAGTTCCGGGTCTTCGGTCTGTTCGGCCAGCGCCTGCGCCCAATACATAGCCAGGTAGAAGTGGCTGCCGCGGGTGTCCAGCTCGCCGGTCTTGCGCGATGGCGACTTGTTGTTGTCCAGCAGCTTGCCGGTCGCTTCGTCCAGGGTTTTCGCCAATATCTTGGCCTTATTATTGCCGATTTTGATGCCGACGTCCTCCAGCGATACGCGGAGGGCGAGGAATTCTCCCAGCGAATCCCAGCGCAAGTGGTTTTCCTGCACGAGCTGGTGGACGTGCTTGGGCGCGGAGCCGCCGGCGCCGGTTTCGAACAAGCTGCCGCCCGCCATCAACGGTACGATGGAAAGCATTTTCGCGCTCGTGCCGAGCTCCATGATAGGGAACAGGTCGGTCAGATAATCACGCAAGATATTGCCGGTCACCGAAATCGTGTCTTTGCCGCGGATAATGCGCTCCAGGGAATAACGCATACTCCGCAGGTGCGACATAATCTGAATGTCGAGCCCCGTCAGGTCGTAATCCTGGAGGTAGCATTTGACTTTCTTGATCAGCTCGGCCTCGTGGGGGCGATACTCCTCCAACCAAAACACCGCGGGGGTGTTGGATTGCCGGGCGCGGGTTACGGCCAATTTCACCCAGTCGCGGATCGCCGCGTCCTTGGTCTGGCACATACGCCAGATATCGCCTACTTCGACGTTCTGCTCGATCAGCACCTTGCCTTGATCGTCGACGATCCGCGCCACGCCGTCGGCGGGGATTTCGAAGGTCTTGTCATGCGAACCGTACTCCTCGGCCTTTTGCGCCATCAGACCCACGTTCGGCACCGTGCCCATTGTGGTCGGGTCGAACGCACCATGGGTCTTGCAGAAATTGATCATCTCCTGGTAGATCCTGGCGAAGGTGCTTTCGGGCATCACTGCCTTGGTATCTTTCAAATGACCGTCCGGTCCATACATCTTGCCGCCGGCACGGATCATCGCCGGCATGGAGGCATCGACGATCACGTCGTTTGGCGCATGCAGATTGGAAATGCCTTTTGCGGAATCAACCATTGCCACTTCGGGGCGTCCCTGATAGCAGGCGTGGATGTCCTCCTCGATCTCGTCGCGCAAGGACTCCGGCAGGCGTTCAATTTTCTCGTACACGCTGCTGATTCCGTTGTCCGGGTTCACTCCCAGTTCTTCGAACAACTTACCGTGTCCGGCGAACAAGTCCTTGTAGAACGTCTTGACCGCATGGCCGAATACGATCGGATGCGAGACCTTCATCATCGTCGCCTTCACGTGCAGCGAGAACATCACGCCGGTCTTCCTGGCGTCTTCCATTTGCTCCTCGAAGAACTCGCACAGCGCCTTCTTGCTCATGAACATGCTGTCGATGACTTCGCCTTCCGACAGCGAGACCTTTTCCTTCAAAACGAGGACCTCGCCATATTTCGTCACCAGATCCATTTTCACGTCACAGGCCCGGTCCATGGTCATGGATTTTTCGCTGGAATAGAAATCACCGCCGCGCATATGCGCCACGTGCGTGCGGGACGCGGGACTCCATTCGGTCATGGAGTGCGGGTTCTTGCGCGCGTATCGTTTCACCGCCGCCGGCGCTCGGCGATCGGAATTGCCTTCGCGGAGCACCGGATTGACCGCACTGCCCAGGACTTTCGAGTAACGTTGCCCAATTTCTTTTGCTTCCTCGGTCTGCGGGTCTTCCGGGTAGTCGGGAACGTTGTAGCCGCTCGACTGCAGCTCGGCGATCGCGGCGGTCAACTGTGGAACCGAGGCGCTGATGTTGGGCAGCTTGATGATGTTGGTGCTGGGGTCCTGGGTCAGGTGGGTCAGTTTGGCCAGGTTGTCGGGTACTTTCTGCTCTTGCGTCAGGGAATCGGAAAATTCAGCGAGGATTCTCGCGGCTACTGAAATATTGCTTGTTTCGATGTCGATACCGGCCGCAGAGGAAAAAGTCCTGATGATCGGAAGCAGGGAGCAGGTGGCGAGCAGGGGTGCTTCGTCGGTAAGCGTATAGATAATCTTTGGTCTGTCGGTAGTCATCTTTTCGCCCAATCGCTGGTTGGCTCGTGCCCCTAGGCTGGACCGACCCAACGGGAAAAGTGGTGGCCCGCAAAGGGACATCAGCCCGAGGAAGAAGATTCCGAGGCGAATTCTAGCCCTATTGCAGCGCCGGAGGCTTGATCATGGTAGCCCGTCTCGCCGAAATGTCGCGAGGAAACCTGGAGGAGAACCGCTCACGGATGGCGAAAGCGTCAGGTTTCTCCCTGCATGCTGGGGTGGCCGCCAAGGCGGATAAGCGGAATATCGCGCCAAGCAAAGCTTGGGAGGGGGGGAATCCATGTGAGCGGACGAAACCTTTCGAAAGAATCCAACTGGTGAAAGTCCAGTCCGGCTAAAGCCGTAGCGGGCAGGCCGGTAGCGAGTCTTGCCTGTCGCCGGGTGACCGGCGGGAGAGAAGCGTAGACAGCGAGGAAGTGGGCCGCGAGGGTTCAGCTCCGAAATTTATGTGGTTGCGGATGCCGAGGCCGTTGTTTTGGTCGAAGGCTGCATCGGGAGGACCGATATGCAAGGTTGTCCCGAGCCGCCGGAGTCTCTAGCCCGGGGCACGCTTTCCAGAGGGATTCTCCAGGAACTTGGGAAAGCCTCATAGTCTCCTCATGGAAGAGAAAGTCGGTGGTCGAGGGCAACCAGAGACTGCGGACGATGGGTTGTGAGGAATCGTATGAGCCCATAGTACCAATGAAGGTGGGGAACCGCAGGGCCACGGAAGATGTGGCGGCCACGGGACCCACCCGAGGGAAGGGGTGAACAAGTGAACGTATCGGATGGGGGAAACATGATGATCCACAGAGATCGAGCAATCATGTCCACGAAACACATCCGAATAGCTGAACTGGCCAGGGAAGACAAGGAGCGAACATTCTTCTCCATCGCGCATCTTCTGACGGTGGAGGCGTTGTATGGGGCGTTCGAAAGTCTGCGGAAAGAAGCCAGCGCCGGCGTGGATCGTGTGACGTATGCAGGATACGCGCCGGGGGCCTGGGGCAACATCGAGAAGCTCCATGATCGTTTAAAGGCGGGGCAATATCGGGCGCAGCCGCTACGTAGGATCTACATCCTGAAGGAGGAAGGACGGCAAAGGCCGATCTCGATTCCTTCGCTGGAAGACAAGATCGTGCAGAAGGCGGTGGCCAGGTTGCTCAGTGCGATTTGAACATATGGCACAAGAATAAGGATTGACAGCGGGTCAAGAAGTGCATAAGGTCTTGCCGGGATCACAGTGGGTAAAAGCCCTGGGTTGAACCCCTGCCTGCGCGGGCCCGCTCTTCGATGGGGGGCCTGCTCGGCGGCAGGCGATCCCACCGCAAAGCGCTCAGGCACAGGCGCTTACTGGCCGACAGTCGCGGCAGATTCTTGCACGGCGGTCTGACCTTCACCGACACTCATACCCCCTCGGCTTGGGTCTTGGCTGGACGTTCACCGACGGTAACCGGACGAGACCCTGGCAAAGCACACCGTCGCCTGGACGGGACCGTCCAGGAGGATGAATCGCCTCTCAGATACCGGGGGTAGTTGTTCAAGCCCCCTGGTCACGGCGCACCGATTCCTGAGAGGAACCATAAGAGGTCGGCGATTCGAGGAGGCATGAAGATGTCCAAGGTGTTTTTCATCAATGGTCAAAAGGAGCGGGTGGCGGAAATCTTCTCGGAGGAAGCGCCCCGCGAGGGGTTTGAGCTGACCTGGCTACCCCGTCGTGTCAGCGACGAGGAGAAACTCCCCTTGATGCGGGAGGCGGACTTCCTGGTCCTCCACCCGGCCAAGATCTCTGGGGACCTCGTGCGAGCGGCCAAGAAGCTGCGCCTGATCCAACTCTTGACCGCCGGCTATGACGAGATAGACCTGAGCCTTACCGCCGAGTTGGGTATCCCGGTGGCTACCAACGGCGGGGCCAACTCCTGGTCGGTGGCCGAGCACACTGTTGCCCTCCTTTTGGCCCTTTACAAGCGCCTCATCCAGTGTGACCGGGCGATGCGGGAGGGACGGTGGCGGGAGCCGATTTCGGGATTTAACACTTTTGAGGTGGCGGGCAAAACCCTGGGCCTGGTTGGGGCGGGGAACATCGGCCGGAAAGTAGCCCGGCGCTTGGCGGCGTTCGAGACCCGGATCATATACTACGACGTCGTGTCCGCCCCCGAGATAGAGAAAGATCTAGAGGCCCGCCGAGTCTCTCTGGAGGAGTTACTGCGGGAGGCAGACATCATCAGCCTGCATGTCCCCGCCACCCCGGAGACCGAGGGGATCATCGGGCGGGAAGCACTGGGCATGATGAAGCCCACCACCGTCCTTCTCAACACCAGCCGCGGGCTTGCGGTGGACGAGGATTCCCTGGCCGAGGCCTTGAGGGAGAATCGCATCGCTGGAGCGGGGCTGGATGTCTTTTGCGCCGAACCCTTCACCGCCGATCATCCTTTCACGCAGCTGGACAATGTCGTCCTTTCACCCCATGTCGCGGGACATGGATACGAGGGCTGGTTCCGCCGGTCCCGTTTTGCTTGGGAGAACATCCAGCGTGTGGCGACGGGTGAGCCCCCACTCTCTGTGGTGCTTCCTAAGTGAAAGGGCCGGGTGACAGAGCCTCCCGGTCACCCTGGCAACCGAAAGTGAGCGGAGTTTCGCCGTCGATGGGGTTCGCGCGGCTCTCCCTCAGGCTCTGAAGGGGCCGCGCGCCCACCATCTGAACGGGACCGAAGTTCCGAAGGCGAAACTCATTTGACGGCTGACGATCTGACCGGGAGGCTGTGTCACTTCACCGAAAGGGGTTAAACGATGAAAATAAGAGTCAACCAGAAAACGGATTTCCACTTTATCGGCAAAGGTGAAGACCTTGACCTGGAATTGCCGATTGACGCCGCCGCGCATGTGGGTGGGAAAGGCAGGGGATTCAGGCCACCAGCCCTTCTTATGTACTCTATCGCGGCGTGTATGGGAATCCATACCTATGAGGCACTCCACCAGGCCGGCAAACATGTGGAAGATGTCGAGGTGGAAACGGACGGGGAGCGCCGGCCAGATTATCCAAAGGTCTACACGAAGATCATGCTGAAGTTCCGCATGAAAGGGCCAGACCTTACCGATAAGGACATCCAGGACGCCATTCACGATGCGCTGACTCGCACCTGCAGCATTGCCGTTATGGCGAATCGGGTGGCCCCTATAACCTGTGAGTACGAAGTCGGTTCCTTGACAGGGACCGTCACGGCGTAGGGAGGAGGCGACCCATGCATCTGAATGAAACCTTCGAGAGCCTAGATCAAGATTTTCGAACACTGCTCAGCGCACAGGCCGGCACCAAAAGGATCAAGATTACCGATCTGACCCCGAGGGATGGCCAGCAATGCAAGCTCGCCACTAGAGTTTCCACGGATGACCTTATCCCCCTCTGCGCGGCCCTGGACAACTGTGGCTTCTATGCGGTGGAGGTATGGGGAGGGGCCAGCTTTGACGCCTCCTTGAGATACCTGAAGGAAGATCCTTGGGAGAGACTGAAAAGAATCAAGGAGGTCATGCCCAACACCAAACTTCAGATGCTCTTGAGGGGCCAGCACATCCTCGCCTATAGACCCTTTGCGGACCGAATCGTCCGCAAGTTCGTCGAGAAGGCGGTGGAGCACGGCATTACCGTCTTCCGGGTGTTCGAGGCCACCAACGACTTTCGGAACGTCGAGGTGGCCACCAAGGCGGTCAAGGAGTTCGGGGGAGAGGCCCACGTGGAGGTGAACTACACCATCAGCCCGGTGCACACCCTTGAAAAGTGGATGGAGTCTGCGGAGCAAGTGTTGGAGATCGGGGCAGACTGGCTATCGCTGAAGGACGCCACGGGTATCCTCATGCCCTTCGATGCCTACAGGATCATCAAGGGCATGAAGGACCGTGCCAAAGATAAACTGCCGGTCCTCCTCCACTGTCACGATATGAGCGGGGCCTCGAGCATGTGCCACTTTATGGCCCTACTCGCCGGGGTGGATATGATCGATACGGTGCTGAGCCCGCTGTCTTTCGGCTCTGCACACCCCGCGACCGAAACGATGATCGCTGCGCTCAAGGACACACCCTTCGACACGGGCATAGACCTGAAGCTCCTCGAGGAGCCTGCCAGGATCACACGGGAAATCGGGGAGAAGTATTCGGAACATGCAACGAAATACGCCGGTGTCAACGCCGAGGTGCTCAAGCACAAGATGCCCGGCGGGATGATCTCCAACATGGTCGCACAGTTGAAAGAGGCTGGCCGGATGGATCTGATGGAGGCGGCCCTGAAAGAGAGTCCGAATGTGGAGAAGGATCTGGGCTATCCGCCGCTCCTGACTCCCACAAGCCAGATCGTCGGCGCCCAAGCGGTATTCAATGTGCTGACGGGAGAGAGATACCAAATCATCACGCAACAGGTCATGGATTATGTCGCGGGTAAATACGGCCGGCCACCGGGCCCAGTTAGCAAAGAGCTCGTGACTAAGGTAATGGGCGACAAGTCCCCCGATTACTCGGCAAGGGCAGGGGACCTCGCCGATCCAGGGGACTGGGACAGAGCGGTGAAAGAGCTCGGCCCTCTGGCAAAGAGCGACGAGGATGTCCTCCTGGGGATACTCTACCCCATGCAGGCCAAGGACTTTCTGACCCTCAGGGAAAAGGGCGACCTTCGCCCATAACCCGTTTGAGCTAGAGAGATAAAATATGGACGTAGACTGGGGTCTTGCCGGACAAATTGCTGGGATTGGCTTTGGGCTTGTCTTTGTAGTGTTAACTGCGTTGGCTCTGGCGATATGGCTAGTGGGATTCGTGCTTGGCAAGATCGGCTCCGGCAAGGGTGAAACTGGTAATGGGGAATAACGGAGGATGAGATGCTAGGCTCTTTCGAGACCGGCCTTGCTGAGCTATATGGGTGGCCCAGTCCCATATTGATGATGTTTCTTGGCTGTATACTTTTGTACTTGGGCATTGCCAAGAAGATGGAGCCTCTCTTACTAGTGCCTATCGGGTTTGGTGTGGTTCTGACGAACCTGCCTCTTGGCGGTCTAATGGAAACTGTGGTTGATGGTAGGGTAGTGGAGTCATTTGCTGTAGATCGCCAACCAGCCGGCCTAATTTCCAGGATCTTTTACTATGGGATTGCCTGGGAGATAATACCCTCTCTGATCTTCCTTGGCTTGGGCGCTATGACCGATTTTAGACCACTCATAGCTAGACCCAAGACCCTGCTACTTGGCGCCGGTGCCCAATTCGGTGTTTTCTTCGCCTTTGGGATAGCCTTGCTATTTGGATTCAGTATGAATGAGGCTTCTTCCATAGGCATAATTGGCGGCGCTGATGGGCCGACTACTGTCTATCTTACGAATAGGCTGGCTCCTGGCTTTATCGGGGCTACCGCCGTAGCTGCCTATACCTATATGGCGCTTGTGCCTATTATCCAGCCCCCAGTCATAAAGTTGCTCACTACCAAGAAAGAGCGAGCCATATATATGGAGCCCCAGTTGAGGGCAGTGTCTAAGACTGAAGAAATTTTGTTCCCGGTAATTGCCACTGTTATTATTGTCCTGCTGGTGCCGAAGTCAGCGCCCCTTATTGGCATGTTCATGTTTGGTAATCTGCTACATGTTAGTGGTGTTACTGACCGACTGGCTGATACCGCCGCCAATGCCTTTATAAATATCCTGACCATCCTGCTTGGCTTATGCATCGGTTGCATTATGAGTGCCGAGAGCTTCCTCAGGGTAGAGAGCTTGATGGTATTTGTTCTTGGAGTAGTAGCCTTTGCTACCGCCACCGCCTTTGGCTTGATTCTGGCCAAGTTGATGAACCTTGTTTGCAAGGAGCAGATCAACCCGATGATAGGTGCTGCTGGTGTCTCCGCAGTACCAATGTCAGCCAGGGTAGTCCAGAGGATGGGGCAGGAAGCTGATCCCAATAACTTCTTGCTGATGCATGCTATGGGACCCAATATTGCCGGCGTAATCGGCACCGCCACTGTTGCTGGGATATTCTTGGGTATGCTTGGCTAGTCTCAGAATTCCTCAATCAGGACCAGCCTCGTCTCTTCAGCGACGGGCCGATCTTCACTTCACCCTCGCCCGATCCACTTAACAGGAACGGGGACGTCTTGGACCCGGTAACATCGGAGTTCTGAGTCTACGACTCGATGACAAACAGCGGACCGCCCCCCTCGATCGTCTGACCGGGAGAGACACAGACTTCTTTGAGCGTGCCGCTCACCGGGGCCATGATAGGCATCTCCATCTTCAAGGCCTCGATGTCGCAAATGCGGTCTCTCTCTTTGACTTGGCTCCCCTCTTCGACGAGAACCCGGATCACCCTTCCCCTCATGGGGGCCTTCACAACCTGTTCAGCCATCTTGGTCAAGCCTTAACGCTTACCCAACCCACTGTCAAGCCATAAGTCGTTTCGACAACGTAAAAAGAGAGCCCATCCCAGATTAATCGTTCAAAGTAAGACCGCCGCCGGGGTTGTGGAAAGTGTATTGTCAACTTGACCCGAAACCTGCCAGACTCGGACATGAAATCCCCTCGTTCGCGTTATCACGGACACCGCTACCCACCTGAAATCATCAGTCACGCCGTCTGGCTCTATTACTGCTGGCTTCGCTGGGAGGCCGGTAGATTCTGCCTTCGTAACGCATGAGGCTGCTGTTCTCCGAAACTACAGCGCTGCGATGACCGCGTCCGTGTAAGCCTGGGTACCGGCATCGCCACCCAGATCGCCCGTCAGCACCTTGCCACTCGCGAGAACCTTGCGCACCGCAGAAGAGATGCGGCTGGCTGCCGCATCTTCGCCAAGATGACGCAGGAGTAGCGCCCCAGAGAATATCAAGGCTGTTGGGTTCGCCAGCCCCTTCCCGGCAATATCCGGGGCCGAGCCGTGAACGGCTTCGAAGACCGCATACTTGTCGCCAATGTTCGCTGATGGCGCGAGCCCAAGGCCGCCGACAAGCCCGCTCGTCAAATCGCTGAGGATGTGTCGCCAAAGAGGTTTTCCATGACGAGCACGTCAAACTGACTGGGATCCATCACCAATTTCATCGCAGTCGCATCCACGATGGACTCGTCATAGGCGATGTCATCGTAGTCTCTCGCTACTCGCCGCGCCACGTCCAGGAAGAGGCCATCGGAAAGCTTGAGGATGGTGGCCTTGTGGACTGCTGTCACCTTCTTGCGCTGCAGTCGCCGCGCGGTATCGAAGGCATAACGCACGATCCTGTCCGAGGCGCTCTCGGTGATGACGCGAAGACTCTCGACGACGCCCGGTACGACAATGTGTTCGAGCCCACTGTAGAGTCCTTCCGTATTCTCGCGTACGATGATCAGATCCACGCCTTCGTAGCGCGACTTGTTGCCGGGCAGGCTCTTGGTTGGTCTGAAGTTCGCGAACAGATCCAGCCGGCGTCGCATCTCGACGTTTACCGAACGGTGACCGGAGCCAATTGGAGTTGCAATCGGACCCTTGAGCGCAAGCCCCGTGTCCATCACTGCATCGAGAGTGGCTTGCGGCAGCGCAGTTCCAAGACGATCGATCAGATCCCCACCGGCCTCGAATTCCTGCCAATCAATGGGAACCCCAGTCGCGTCGATGACCCGCCTGGCTGCCGCTGTGACTTCCGGCCCAATTCCGTCTCCTGGAATCAGGACCACTCTGTGAGACAGCCTTCCTACTCCTCTTCAGAATTGATTCATGACGCATCCGTTTCAAACCAGGGTTTGCCCTCCATGTACCGTTGCGGCACCAGGATGCAACCCTCCATGATGCGGCGAGCCGTACGTTGCGTGGTCACGCTTTCGGCCACCCACTCGCCATGGCGTTGGGCGACCTTGGCGCCGATCTCCATAATGCCGGCCGGGTGACCGATACGCGTGCGTCCCGCGTGCGGTGTGCGGCAGACTTCATGCACCACGGTGTCTTCTACGGCGGCGGCTACCGCGGTACACATGGAGGAGGTGGCGGGGAAGGTGCGGTGCGTATTGCGCATGGATATGGCCCGTGCCACCAGGTCGATCTGCTCGGCCACGATGGTGGTGCCGCTGCTGCTCTGGTAGGACACCGGCGGCGCCACCATGGCGATTTTGGGAATGGCTTTGACCGTGTCTCGAGCGTGCTCCAGGTTCTCGGCCAGCCCGAACAATATGGCGCCGCGGCCGCGGATTTCTTCGAGAAGGGCTTGCAGATCGGCATCGCCATCCAGGTCTCGCGCCAGGCGCCTGGCATCGACTCCCAGTTCCTCGGCCCGCACGTAGACCATCGGCAGGGCCGCGTCTACGAGAGACACGGTCACCTGGCGGCCGTGCGCTAGGGTGATGGATTGACGCGGCACCCCGGTCGGCAGCAAAGGGCCGCCCAGCGACCCGCCAGGGGCCAGATACTCCAGGGCGACACGGGCTCCCGGTCCTGGCGCGCCGGCAATGGAATACTCGCCCTCGACTTCGGCCATGCCATCGCGCACTGGTACATGGGCGATATACCGTTTGCCGGTATTGGTGGCCAGGACGCGCACCTGGGTTACCGGCTCGGTGGCTGGCACCAGTCCCTCATCGATGGCAAAGGGTCCCACCGCGGCAGACATGTTACCGCACGTACCGCCCCAATCAATCAACGGTTGGTGCACATCGACCTGGGCGAAGTGAAAGGTGACATCCGTGTCGGGATCGGCACCCCGCCCGATAATTGCCGCTTTGCTCAACGAGGAAATGCCCCCGCCCAAGCCGTCGACCTGTCGCCCATCCGGATCGGGACTCCCGAGAGCCGCCAGAATAATCCGCTCACGGGTGGCATGATCGTATGGCGCCAAAACGTCCTCCCGAAACATCACGGCGCGGCTCGTGCCCCCTCGCATAAATACCGCAGGAATCTTATGCTGCATGGCTGTCCCCTACTCAGTCCTCTCAGGTGGTGAGGCTGCGTCCACGGTGGCCCACATACAGGGCTCGTGGCCGGATGAGCCGGTTGTTGGCGTACTGCTCGATGATGTGGGCCGATACCCGCGACCACGGCCGAGTACAAATCGGATTCAGTGCCCACGATCACGCGGCAGGCGAAGGTTGAGGCGTTGGTTTCGTGCTCGGCAACCAATCCGCCCGCACGGGAGGCACCTCGAGAGGCTGCCTCCATGACTCCCGTACCGCCCCCGCAAATCAGAACCGCCCCTGCTCCGGCGATGAGCCGCCCGACCTCCTCGGCCAGCATGGCCGTTTGCGCATCACAACTCCCGGCACCCATCACCCCGATTCTCAAGCTGCGTTTTACGTGTTCGGACTCCCTGGCTAATTGAGCGTTGCCCGGATTCGTTCGATTTCCTTCAAATACTTCTCAATTTCCTCCCGGTCTGCGGCAGCCGGTAGGTTCTCGAGGTAACGCCTCAGGTCGCGGGCTGCGCCCGGAAACTGACGAACGTGAAGCCGGAGCAGGCCCCGATCCCTACGGAGTGTGGGGATATCGGGTTCGAGCAAGACCATCATTTCTACCATCGCCAGTGCTTTGTCGAACGTTTCCGCTTTCAAGTAGATCATCCTGAGGTTATCGAGCATGCGTGCCAGAATCTGTCGGTTCGTCACCCGGCGCAGAGCGAGTTCGGTGTTCCTGCCCGGTCGGACCGCGAAGTGCGCGAGGAATCGAGTGCACTGGTTCCGCGTCAGAACCGATCCGCCATTGAACGGGTCCAGTAAGATTTCGTGGTTCCCTGATCGGTACTTCACAACGAAATGCCCCGGCATCCCGACGCCTTCGATCGGTAACTTCAACCTGCCGGCAACTTCCAAGTAAATCGTAGAGAGCGTGATGGGAATCCCGAGCCTTCGGTCGATCACATCGTTCAGAAAACTGTTGCGAGGGTCGAAGTAGTTCGCTGCGTTCCCGCGAAATCCGTATTCTCGGAAAAGAACATCGTTGATCTTTTCGATCTTATCCATCGGGGCTTCGCCCGGGCCGATGCGCGCGCACACCCTCTCCGCCATGGTGTCGAGTTGGTTCAGATAGGGCTCCAGAGAAAGGTGGGGGTATTCTTCACATGCCATCAGCAATGCCGCCTCGGCCAGGGGAATTCCCAAGTCGGGCAACGTGATCAGCTGCCTGAATGTCTGACGAGATCTTGCGGTCACGACCGGGTCCCCTTCGATAGATCCATCAAGATTAAATTAGCACGCCGCGGCCTGGGAAAGGGGAGAAGTGGGCGGATAAGAGATAAGCAGGGTCCGACGTCTATGGAGGCGCGGACAGTGTCGCCGTATGGGTGTTATGTCAACCCGCCCTCGGCCGCAGGCCCGTCGGGCGGGGGATTCAAAGCAGGATTTCCGTGCAGACGGCGGATTCAAGTCACATTTCCGCCTTGCGGAGGCACACCTGTCCCGCCACGTCTTGACATCGACGTTCAGAAGGCGTCTGGTTGGCAATCGTAGTCGGAAGAGGCGGGCGCCAGCGGCGGGGCGCGGGAAGGCAGGCCCAGGCACTCCAGGATTTTTTCCGTGGCCGTGGGCGGACGAATTGCTGCAAGGATTTTGATTCTTCCGCCGCAATGTTCACACTGAAGAACGTCCACCAGGAAGACACGTTTCATCAACTCCGCCCATGTATAGTTGCGACCGCTCACAGCTGGCGCCGTGTGCGACTCATCCTCAGTAGGCGGCACGCTTGATGTTTGGGGAGAAGGCTGCGATTTCACTTCGGTTTCCCTGCTATGGTCCTTACCGGCTGGAACGATCAGGGATCTCCACGCTGCAGCAGGGCCGAATACTCCGTGATACCGGGTCAGGTGAGCACGCGGCGCCGGGACCAGGACTGCCAGTTTGGCGATGAAGTCCTGACGCTCGAAAACGACAGCGGTGGTTCCGTTGCGCCAGGGACGTTTTAGACGATAGTGGAGCCGGCCATCAGAGAGCTCTGACAAACGATGAGTAGCGACGGCCGGACGGGTCGCATAGCGCATGAGCCTTTCCAGCCGCATCCGGTCGCGAGCCTCAACCGAGACGTTGGCGTGCACACTGAAGCCAGATACCATGGCACATCGGGGGCTCTGGAACGGATCCATGCTGTCTGGGTCAATCTGATCTCCCATGCGCACGACGCCATGGCCGGCATTGGAGCCGACCGCAATCCTGCGGCTGACGGAACTGGCCAGCAGAGCGGCCATACCAGGATCGTCTTCTGACAAGGGATCTGCTTGTTGAGGTTCCGCCGCAGTTCCAAGCCCTCTCCGGTCCAGCAACGAGCGAACGCGCTCGTTGACGAGGACTGTCAGGCGGAGGACGTCCTGATCCTCTGGCGCGGGCAGTTGATGAAACCGGGGACGGCCACTCGCGTCAGCGGCGTAAACCCCATCGATCACCATCGAGTGAAAATGCACGTTTGCATTCAGCGCGTCCCCAAAGCGCTGCACGAACGTCACGGCGCCACACTGCGTAGAGCGAAGATTCAGCAGTCGCTCGGCCCGCCGCCGCAATTCTCCAAATAGAGCAGGTATGAAAACGTTCAGGACATCGCTGGTGAGGCGTCGGTCGTAGGCCATGCGGTAGCGCAGGGCAAAAGGCAGCGACAAGACCCACTGCCGTACCGGCACGATTGGAAAGACACGATCGACCAGATGCGCCGCCGTATCCGCCATGCGTCGTCCACCACACGACGGACACCAGACGCGGGCTTTACAGGAGAACGCCAGTAACCGATCCCGGCCGCAGCCCTGGCAGTGAAGCCGCAGAAAGCCCCGCGCGAGAATGCCGCAATCCAGGAAGGCACGGAATTCTTCTTCAACAAATCGGGGGACCGGACGGTCGCGATCCCGTTGTCTGGTGAGGAACGTTTCCAGTTCATCCGCAACGACCTGATAGAGCACTGTCGTTTCCGGATTGCGCGGCCGATATGCGACGCCGATAGCCACGAAAGCGTTGCATCACGCAAGTCCGCGCGCAATTCACGACATAACATACTCAGCAACATGCGTGGGCAGCGACTGGATCAATCCGTGTCGACAGCGATTTCATTATCGCGATTGTCGCGTGGTTGCCGACTCTCATTCGCTGGGGGTGGGCGCTGGAGAAAGATGCCAGAGTGATAGGCCGGATCCGCGATGAGTAGTTGTGAGTTATCGTATGGGAATTGCATCAGCCCTTACCAGTTTCGCCCCAGACTGGACATTTTACTGTTGGCGTTCAATCGGAATTCCCCCATTGCCGGGAAGATGCCCGGACGGGCAGACATCTTGAAATGACAAAACACCGCCGCGCCGATTCCCCCCGTGTAACGCCGAAGCGTTTACTGATTCCCTCTCCGGAAACGTGGCTGTCCCAAAAACCCATCTGGATGACCCCGGACTAACCCGTTGCAAGAGAAACGTCGTCGATCGGCGGTCGAGCCTGTCCCAAAACCAAGTGTTTTTCGACCTCCCGGCGTGGACCCATAAGACGAGGCGGTGTGCGTGCTCTCAAGACCGGCGAAGTGTCGGAAATGTTTTGTAGAGATTGCGGAGAAGAAGTTGGTGGAGGTGTGAGGCGAGTCGTCGGCGCAGGTTTGTGGTGCGTATCGTCATTGTGGAAGTTCTTTCAGGCACGAATCCAAATCGGCCTGACAGTTTGATATGCCTTCTTTGGGACTCTGTTCAAGGGCTTCTTTCTGATCCGCGTGTTCCGAGGTCCAACCAGCCGATCTCATGCCGATTATGTCTATGGCACGTCTGATCTTTTCAATGTTGCGAAGGTGATCGTAGAGAGCCGTAACTAGTTTCTCGTCTTTCGGGAGAGCGACTACGTCGCCATTGAGGAAGTGGAGCGCTGGGGAAGGGTCCAAGGAGGTACAGACTAGCCCCTTCCCTAAACTGCCTTCGAGTTCGCTCAATTGTTTCCCGTGATTCTGCAACTGATTCCTCAAGACTTTGAATGTGGAATTCCGTTTGGTTCGATGTGCCCATAGACCGTACAGGTGGCTCCCAAACTGACTCAGCGCCACACCGATTAGGGCGGCAATCACAGCTACGATCAGCGGATCCTTGACAAGCTCAGCGTACAAAGTCGCTTCCAGGTTGGGTTGGGCAATGCTTCATCGAAATTCCCCCGTTGAGAACTTCAATTATATAGGACGTAATCCGTCCCCGTCTCCGTGCTGAGTTTGTCGTCAGGTCAGTCCGTCCCTGCTCCCGCCGAAATAGTATTCCCGGCACCGACTGCAAAGGTATTCCCAACGATGTGTCCATATCCGGATTTCCGGCGACCGCTCACACGCACCGCGAATCGTGGTTTTCGCGTGTCGAACATCGCTTATCCTGGCAGCTGCGTATTCCGGACGATCGTGATCACTGATTCCGATTTAACGTGATCACCGATTCCGGGATCATGATCAGTGATTCCGGGCATCGTGATCACTGATTCCGGGATCATGATCAGTGATTCCGGGCATCATGATCACCGATTCCGGCGATCATGATCACCCGTCGGTAGCGAAGTTTAGACCTGTTAGGTTCTTCCTTGAAAAAGGAGAACTTGATGGGAACAAGACGGCTATCGATGAGACAGTTACGCGAGATTCTACGACTCAAACACGAACAGAAACTCAGCCACCGGGCCATCGCCCGAGCCTGCCGAGTGGGAGTAGGGACGGTTTCGGAGTACGTCCGACGGGCGGCACGTGCAGGGTTGGAATGGCCGCTGCCTGAGGAACTGGACGAGGCCGCGCTTGAAGCGCGGCTGTTTTCCAGCGCGGGACCGGGCTCCCGGGAACGGGTGGTTCCAGATGTCGAGCGGATCCACCAGGAGTTGAAGCGTGTTGGAGTCACCCTCCACCTGCTCTGGGAAGAGTACCGGGAAGCGAATCCAAAGGGATATGCCTACAGCCAGTTCTGTGTGATCTACGGGCGGTGGGCCCAGAAACTGAAGCCCTCGATGCGGCAGGTGCACCGCGCCGGCGAGAAGACCTTCATCGACTTTTCCGGCAAACGGCCAGAACTGACGGATCCGCGGACGGGCACAACTAAACCAGTCGAGTTGTTCGTGGCCGCGCTGGGCGCCAGCGGTTATACCTACGCCGAAGCGACACCGAGCCAGAAACTCGCCGACTGGATCGGCGTACATATTCGCATGGTGGAATTCTTCGGCGGATCGAGCCGGATCTGGGTTCCCGATCAACTCAAGAGTGCCATTACCCTGTCCTGCCGCTACGAAGCAGGAGTGAATCGCACCTACCAGGATGAGGCAGAACATTACGGCGCCGTTGTCATTCCGGCCCGGCCTCGGAAACCCAAAGACAAAGCAAAAATCGAAGCCACGGTCCTTCTGGCACAGCGTTGGCTCCTGGCCAGAATCCGGAATCACACGTTCTTCAGTCTGGCGGACTTGAACGGGGCGATTCGAAAGTTGCTGTTGGAACTGAACCAGCGGCCGATGCAGAAGCTTCGCGTGTCCCGCCTGGAACTCTACGAAAGGCTGGATCGACCGGCCCTACAGCCACTACCGACCGATCGGTATGAACAGGCCGAGTGGAAGGGCTGTCGTGCCAATATCGACTACCACGTGACCGTGGATCACCATCCCTACAGCGTGCCCTACCAGTTGATCCAGGAAACCCTGGAAGCGCGTTACACCGCCTCGATTGTCGAGGTCTACCACAAAGGCCGGCGCGTCGCCTCTCATCCTCGCCGCTACGATCACCAACCGTCGACTCTGTCGGAACATATGCCCAGTTCCCATCGAGCCCATGCGGCATGGACACCATCCCGGCTGATCCGTTGGGCGGAGAAAACCGGCTCTCAGACCGGCCGACTGGCCGAGGAGATGATAAAACGGTGGCCCCATCCTGAGCAGGGGTACCGCTCCTGCCTGGGATTGATGAGCCTGGGACGCCGCTACGGCGCCCAGCGGCTCGAAGCCGCCAGTGCCCGAGCACTTCGCTTACAGTCCTATAGCTACCGAACCGTCAAAAACATCCTGTCCTCGGCCCAGGACCGTTTGCCGTTCGAGGATTCCGAAACCCTACCCACGCCCCATCACGACAACATTCGCGGCGCCGCCTATTATGCGGAGCCAGAGGAGAGCACACATGCTAATGGAACAAACCCTGGAGAAGATGAACCAGATGAAGCTATCGGCCATGGTCGAAGCCCTCGAGCAGCAACGCCGCTCGAATCAGTACACGGATCTGAGTTTCGAGGAGCGTCTGGGCCTTCTAGTGGATGAAGAATGGACGGCCCGGGAGCACCGTAAGCTCACCCGGCGTCTGCGCGTGGCCAAGCTGCGCTACAGCTCTGCATCGCTGGAAAACGTCGACTTCAAACATCGTCGCAGTCTGGACCGTTCCCAAGTCCTCGCTCTGGGCTCCTGCGGGTGGATCCGGGACCGGCACAATCTGATCATTTCCGGTCCGACCGGCATCGGGAAAAGTTTTCTGGCTTCGGCTTTCGTCGAACGAGCCTGCCGGCGCGGTTTCAATGCCGCCTACGTCCGAATGCCCCGGCTCTTGCACCAACTGGCGGTCGGCCGTGGCGACGGCTCCTACGCTCGTGTTCTGGCACGGCTGGCCAAGACCGATCTGCTGGCCATCGACGACTGGCTCCTGGCCCCGCTACGCGATGCCGAACGCCGGGACTTGATCGAAGTCGTCGAGGAACGGAGCGAACGCTCCGCCATCTTGATCGCCAGCCAGCTCCCGGTCGCCGACTGGCACGGCGTCATCGGCGACCCGAACCAGGCCGACGCCATCTGCGATCGCCTCCTCCACAACGCGCATCGCATCGAACTGAAGGGACGATCCATGAGACAAACCAAGGCTGCCCCGAAACCCTCTTCCAAGGAGCCGGCATGAACCCCACCTGGCGACGAAGTAGTCCAACTCGGACTGGCGTCCGATCGTCGCGGATACGCGATCCTGGCGCGAAGGATTTTCAGGAATTCAGTAAGGACGGGACGAAGAATGAGAAAGAACCTAAAAAACAAACCAGTGGCCTGTGGAAAATGATGGGCTATGGAAATCCACAAAAAACGTGGATTCCCACAGCCCTGGAAAAGCCTGCGGCTTTCCCACATTTACACACAGGCCCGGCGATGAATATCAAGATTATGGAAGCATTCAAAACAAGAATCGTGGACTTCGGGAGGTCTAAACTGAGATCCTAACCCTCACTTCGCTACGGCGGGTGATCACGATGCCCGGAATCACTGATCATGATCCCGGAACTGGTGATCACGATCAGCGGAATACGCAGCAGCCGCAGCGGTCGGGATCGATCGCTGCATTGACGTAGGCGAGGTCGGCTCGAATGCGGTCGAAGTCAGGATAGGCGCGCGGCATCGGAACGAGTATAGCGGGGGAGGGCGGGCGGTTGTTTGTTCAAGTGGCCTCAGCAGCAAGCAAGAGAGCTTTTCCTAAACACAAGGCGACAAGGGAGGAGTAATCCGCTGCCGATCCTCTTTCACGATCACTTCTACGTATAGCCGACCAGAACGAAGCCGCTGGCGCGGCGGACGCTACGCGTTTGCGGCCCGAAACGATTCAGCAAACTCGGAGACTGTGCTGGACGGACACGACCGGTGCCGGGAAGCGGGACCTGCAAGCGATCTCCATCAGGCGAGATTCCTGCAGCCCAAATTGCACAATATGCTAATCTGTCCGCCAATGATCATACAGCGGGCCTCATGGACTCCGAAACACGCCCCCAAGTCATTCATTCCAAAGAAAAGTTACTTTCTCCATAGCCCACCGCGTCCGCGGCAAACACCAGCGCCTTCCTTTCTAGTCTTGTTATCGAAACTGCTGCGGGCTCACATTTTTGCCCGTCCTGTGCAGTCTCGTGCCGCAGCACTTCCGATGAACGCTAGCGACTATACGCCCAGTTGGACGTTCAAGAAACGACATTCAGGAAGTATGCACAACGGATTTTGTGTCTTATGACCGTGATTTGGGAGTCAATCCCATTCTTAGTTGAAACTCTCCACGGCTCACGATTGGTCACGCAACCTTCTTCTTCGATCTCGTCGACGTCTTCGCCTCAATCTTCAGCTCCCGCCTGAGGGCTTCGCGGAGCTTTGGAAGATGACGGTAGCCGATCACCTTCCTCAAGCGTGGTTCGATGTCGATGAGCGCCGTCGCCAACCAGCGCTGCCGCTGGCTCGAGTTCTTCCAATGATCGACCTTCGCGCACCTTTCCTCGACGAGGGCATTGACCGATTCCAAGCAATTCGTCGTCTTGAACGAACGGCCCAGGACCCCGTACACGCCGAGTCGATGCAACGTGAGGGTCTCCTCCAGGCCTTCCTCAAGGCTCGTAGCGGCCGATTGGTTTCGCTCCTCGAGCTCTCCATGGAGCTGTTCGAGGGCCGCCCGGGCTTCGTTGTACTCCGGGCGCTGGTACGCACGCTGAAGCCGCTTGCGCCACGCGGCTTGCTCGGTCTTCGACAGGTAGCTCACCACGTTCTCGCGTTTGTGCCATTGGCAGCGTTGGACCAGGGCTCGATTACCGAATGCCCGCTTGACTGCCGCGCGCAGACCTTTGCCGCCGTCGACGATCACCAGCACGCCTTCAGAGATGTCCAGGCCTCGCTCCATCAATGAACGGAGAAACGGAGTCAGTACCTGCTCGTTCTCCGTACTCGTCTCCACGAAGCCTAAGAAGCGTTTGTCGCCCGTAATTGTGATGCCCAGGGCCACAACCATCGTGGCGTCGGCAAACATTTTCCCGTCCAGGAAGATCGCCACCACGTCCTCGGCCGACAGATCCCGCTCCTGCATCTCCCGAAGTTTCGCCCCACTCGCCTGGACGAATCCTCGAGACACCGTCGAGCTCGACAATCCGATGGCTCCTGGAATCGCTTCCGCGGCCGACTCGTAGTTCCGGCAGGAGATCCCATAAAGCACACGTCTGAGAAGCAGTTCGTTCACCGCGCCATCCGGACTGAGTTCCTCGTAGCTCCGAAGCGGAATCTCCCCGCCCGCCACGCTGCGCACTCGAGGCACCCGAACCGGCACCCGCTGGCCCCCGAGCCCCACGGTCCCCGGATTACTCCCGTGTCGCCGGCCCCTCAACGTCGCCTCCTTTCGCGCGTATCGCTCACCCGCCAACGCCTTCACTTCCTCGTCGAGCAACTCCTCCACGTGCATCAACCCCAGTGGGATCAACGCCCGAATCATCTCCACCTTCGAGTCCAATTCCAGTCCCGAGTATTCCTCCCGGCTCAGGACCTCGACCTCACCCAGCACACGCGACTTCTTGCGTTTCTTCACCGAACGTAACAGACTGCTCATCTCGGCTCCTTTCTCTTACAGGCTTGATGTTGTTTCTTCCAATACCATCAAACCATAGGGTTTGGAGCCGTTTCAATTTCCAACTAAGATTGGCACACTTTCGTTGATCACACCTGAACTCTATTGCGTCGGAACTGGTAACGGTCCCCAGACATGCTAGATGTGCGTCCATCGCCCGCTCAAGCTCGGATTTCGGTCCGAGGGGTGCCCAGAACGAATTTTCGATCTCACACTGCACGCGCTTGAGGTGGAGTTTAGCACGGTCATTGAGCGCGGCCCCGTAGTCAGATTTGAAAGCGGTGGCCTTCCGGAAACTGTCCTCAGCTTCCTGAAAATCAGCAACGGCTCTTGCAGGATCTTCGAAGTTCAGGCAGGCGAGTTCAAACCACACGTTTCCCAAGTTGTCGTATGCGAACGCGTAAGTTCGGTCTGTTTCAATCGCTTTGGCACAGTATTCTTTCGCGGACTCCAGATCGGCCTGTGCCGCTTCAAGCCGTTGGATCGCTATTTTCGAATCTGTAGCCTTATGACTGCGATCCTTTGAGCGCTTAGCACGTTCAAGGTAGAGGTAGGCAAGATTGTTAGGGTCCTCGGCAAAATCTGTGGGTAGAAACGGGCAAATGAGTGGCCTGTGGAAAGTGGCGACGCTGAGGGAATCCGGTAAGAGACGCGCGGATTTCCACAGCGACTTGAATCGGCCGGAAAAGACGTGGGGCCGATTCACACTTCCACACAGGCCGGGATGAGGAGAAACCGACGATGAGAACGAAAGGGATGTAGCACACCCTGGCTCGAATCCTGTATTTGGTATTGCACCAAACAAATCCAAAGCAGGAGAGACGAGACCAGGGTGCAAGTGAAGACTATTCTGAATCGAGTGCAGAAGTTCAAGTCCTTTGTCTACGGAGCAGTGCGATGGGAACGAATCGGGGGCGAGACGGCACTGTTGGTGGAGATATTTCCACGACGCAACAGCCGGCCGGTCTGCTCGGGCTGCGGGCGTGCGGGACCGGGTTACGACACGCTGGAGGCCCGCCTGTTCGAGTTTGTGCCGCTGTGGGGCTTTCCCGTGTTCTTCGTGTATCTGATGCGGCGTGTGGATTGCAGGCGTTGTGGCGTGAAGGTCGAATCGGTGCCCTGGGCCGAGGGTAAGCAAACCTTGACGCGGACGTATATGCAATTTCTGGCCGGTTGGGCGCGGCGGATGTCCTGGCAGGAGGTTGCCGACATCTTCCGGACTTCCTGGGAGAAGGTGTTTCGATCTGTGGAATGGATCGTCGGCTGGGGGCTGGCGCACCGGGACCTGGAGGGTGTGACCGCGATTGGCGTGGACGAGATTCTCTGGCGCCGGGGGCACAAGTACCTGACGGTGGTCTACCAGATCGACCGGCATTCCAAGCGGCTGCTCTGGGTCGGCCGGGATCGCACGGTGAAAACGTTGCTGCGCTTCTTCCAGCAATTCGGAGTCGAGCGCGCCGCCGAGTTGAAGTTCGTGTGCAGCGACATGTGGAAGCCGTATCTGAAGGTGATTTCCAAGAAAGCATCGACGGCCCTGCATGTTCTGGATCGGTTTCATATCGCCATGCACATGAATAAGGCCATCGATGAGGTTCGAGCCCAGGAATCCCGGGATATGAAAGCCGCGGGATTGGAGCCGATCCTGAAACACTCCCGGTGGTGTTTGCTCAAGCGCCCCCAGAACCGAACCGACAAGCAAGACATCAAGCTGGCCGACCTGCTCCAGTACAACCTGCGGACCGTTCGGAGCTTTCTGCTCAAGGAGGACTTCCAGTTCTTCTGGGAGTACACGTCGCCCTACTGGGCCGGTCAATTCATGGATGCCTGGTGCCGGCGGACGATGCGATCCCGGATCGAGCCCATGAAAAAGGTGGCGCGCATGCTCCGCTCCCACCGGGAACTCCTGCTCAACTGGTTCCGTGCCAAAAAGCGGATTTCCGGGGGCATCGTCGAAGGTTTCAACAACAAAGCGAAAGTGACCACCAGAAAAGCGTATGGTTTTCGGACCTTTAGAGCTGCCCAAGTCGCTCTCTACCACACGCTTGGAGCGTTACCGGAACCCGATGTCGCCCACAGATTTTACTGAGGAGGCGATTGTTATACGCGGTGACGAATGCGTCATCAAGACCCAACGCTCCCTTATACGTCTCCATCGCCTTCTCAATCCTCGCTTCATCGAACTGGCTCTCGTCGGCGTCGCTTTCGTCCTTTTGGCCGGTCTTGAGCTTCACAGCGGTCATCTGTATCGCAAACGCAAGGGCTTTCCTGACAGTCGCCTCATGCCTGGTCGCTTCCGAAGAGAAATCTTGCTTTGTGATCTGTGCCCACGGCGCATGCTCTAAGAACCACGATCTGCTACGTTTCCCATTGTCCTGAGACTGGCATTCCTCAAGTGCAAACTCCGCATAGCGCTTCGCTTCCTCCAATGATTCCGGTCCGCCTCTGCGGTGCCGATGAAC
Source organism: Terriglobia bacterium (assembly GCA_965262425.1). Classification (GTDB taxonomy): domain Bacteria; phylum Acidobacteriota; class Terriglobia; order 20CM-2-55-15; family 20CM-2-55-15; genus CAZOZZ01. The sequence continues at coordinate 407,109 of OZ253536.1, forward strand.
CGTCTGACAATAGGCGTCCGCCAAGCCTCGAAACGCTCTCGATCGAAGCTCTGGAGCGTCCGACTGGAGGGCTTCCTGGTAACTCAAAATGGCTTCCTTATTCGGACTTTCTTCATACTCGGAATACAGGAGCTCCGCAAGAGCATAGGAGGCCAGAGGGTTTCCACCTTCGGCCCCGATAGCTTCACGATAGAAGGCCTTCGCTCTCACTCGACATTCCGTTCTTCCATGGAGTTCGTTATAGCTGAGGTGCTCCCGCAGCCCTTGGGTGAACTTGATAAATCCTTCGGCAGACTTGAACGCTGCTACGTTTCCAAGGTCGATGACTATCTCGTGAACAATCAGACTGACCGCTGCGGGGATAGCTCCAAGATCCGCAGTAGAAACGGTCCTCGACCATCCCTGCCTGTCGTTTTGACCCACTCCTTCTAGCACGACTTGAAGACGAACGTCCTTCCCGAACTGGTGAATGGAACCGCGCATTCGCTGAGGCCTCGTGACAAACTGAAGCAGCCTCCTAAAGCCTCCCGGCAGTCCGAGCAAGTCTACGTCTCGTAAGAAGTTTGGCTCTCCATCAGAAAGGCGCTCCAGAACAGGAAGTAGCGATCGCTCGTTCCACAAGCCTCTGTCGTTCCGTGCACGCTGCAGTAACTTGTGTAAACTCTGGAGCTCGAAATATAGTATTTCCGACAGGCTGGCGCCAAGATCCAGATCTGAGTCTCCCGAAAGGTTCAGCCATGGTTCAAAGAACAACTGCCGCCGGAGATAGCGGCTGACGTAAACCCAACGCCCCACCAACGCTACCGGAACTACCGCCAAGACGAGTGTCAGTGTTCCGATGTCGGCCCAAGGAAGGTCGTTCAGACTGGCAAGGTTATTTCGTAACCATGAAACCATTCGCCCATACCGATTCTGCTAAGCCTTGATCGAGACTGCCTTCCGCAACCAGTCCAGAGAGACACGGACGCGCGAGTCGTTGCAGCAGATGTGAATTCGACTCACGTACCAAGATTTGCTAAGCCTTGTAATTGCAGGCTGCGACTTAAGGCCCGCTGACCTTTACATGCAATTCGCCAAATAGTATGAGGAAATGTGCTTGAGGTCAACGAAGAGGTCACTGCTGTATAACCGGCAAACCCTAGAAGTGCTATTGGGGCGCGGGCTAGTTGTCCCAACTGTCGACACTGATTCCTCCCGAGTAACGCCGTAGCGTTTACCGATCTCTGGGGTAGCCCATTACTCGTCACAAGGCGACTAGAACGAAGCCGCTGGCGCGGCGGACGCTACGCGTGTGCTGACTGAAGAGTGATGCGAGCCCGATAGAGTGTGAGCCTCAAGGAGGCTCACATGACAAAACTGCGAAAGCGGATGCTGGAGGAACTCCAGCGCCGCAACTACTCTCCAAACACGATCCGACCTTACCTCTATGCCGTCGAAGAGTTCGCCCGCTACTTCGGCAAGAGCCCGGACAAACTCAGTCAAGAACAATTGAGGCAGTATCAACTGCATCTACTCCACGAACTCAAACTCTCGATAGGAACGATCGTTGGCCGGATCGCCGCGCTCCGGTTCTTTTTCGTGAAAGTGCTTCGCCGACCATACCGTCAGATTGATTTGGTCTATCCGAAACGCCCCGAGCGGCTGCCGACAGTCTTGAGCCAGGAAGAAGTCGAACGACTCATCGACTCTGCGAATAATCTGCTCGATTACACGATGCTGTTGACTTTGTATGCGACCGGGACGCGTCGGGCCGAGTTGATCCGGTTGAAGGTCGAAGACATCGATAGCCACCGCATGATCGTGCACATCCGTCAGGGCAAAGGGAATCGTGATCGCGATGTGCCGTTGACACCCAAGCTTTTGAAAACGCTGCAGGAGTATTGGCGCTGGATGAAGCCCAAGACCTATCTGTTTCCCGGGATGGTCCACAACTGGCGCGCCGACAAGCCTATGACACCCAAGTGCGTATGGTCTGCAGCACACGACGCCGCGAAGCGTGCCGGCATCAAGAAGCGCGTGTCGCCGCACACGCTGCGGCACAGCTGGGCCACACACCTGCTGGAAAACGGCGCGGATCTTCGCACCATTCAGCTGTTGCTGGGACACACCGAGTTGGAAGCCACGACCGTCTATCTGCACCTGTCCCGTCGTCATCTGCAGGCGGTCACCAATCCGGTGGAGACGATGTCGATTTCCATACCCGATACGGTGAAGCGGTCGAGAAAGAGGAAGCAGAAACCATGACCCGGCCCGCCGTGGAAGTCGCCGACATCCTTCGCGCCGAGGGCAACGACTTTATCGACCGTCATCGAAACGTCATCCGTTTCCAGAAACTGAAGGTCATGGACGCCATCGTGCGATGCCGCACGTCGGCTCTGGGCGGTCATATCGACGCCTGCCCTCAATGTGGCGGCAGCCCTGCGATTTCGTATAACTCATGCCGTAATCGCCACTGCCCAAAATGTCAGACTCAAGCGCGTCAGCGTTGGATTGCGGAGGGAGAGAAAGAACTCCTGGCGACACGCTATTTCCATGTGGTCTTCACTTTGCCGCATGAACTGCACACGCTGGTCTTGCAAAACGAAGCCGAACTCTACAACTTGCTGTTCCGCACGGTCGCCGAAACCCTCTTGGAGGTCGCGGCGAATCCCGAACACCTGGGAGCCAAGATCGGGTTCTTCGCCATCCTGCACACGTGGGGACAAAACCTGCTGTTCCATCCCCACATCCATTGCGTCATTCCAGGCGGGGGACGGGACTCTCGCCGGACCACACCCAGTGGATTCGTTCACAGTACCCGTTCTTTCTTCCTGTAAAAGTTCTGGGAAAAGTATTCCGCGGTAAGTTTGTTCACCGATTGCGACGAGCATTTCGTGGGGGACGCCTGAATTTCGCCGGGCAGATTCAGCACCTGGCCGAACCGAAGCACTTTGCGGCTTTCCTGCGAACGTCATTCCGGCGAGACTGGGTCGTCTACGCGAAACCGGCATTCGGTGGACCTGAACAGGTTCTCCGCTATCTCGGACGCTACACCCACCGCGTCGCCATCTCCAATCATCGATTGCTCTCCTTTCACGACAATCACGTCACGTTCCGCTGGAGGGACTACGCTCGTGGCAATAAGCAACGCAAGATGACCGTTTCCTCCGAAGAGTTCACTCGCCGATTTCTGCTGCACGTATTGCCGAAAGGTTTTGCCCGTATCCGGCACTTCGGTTTCATGGCCAACTCCCAGCGAACCGCCTGCCTGGAACTCTGTCGCCGACTGTTGGGAATGGCGCCGGTGGTTCACCCCGAGAAAGTCGCCTCAACGAACTCCGTTTGGCTGTGCCCTGTCTGTCACGCTCCAATGAATGTCATTGAGAGGTTGACTGCGGCACAGATTGCGTGGAGATTCCTTTCGAAATGCTTCTTAGATACGTCGTAGCGGAGATTCTACATCTTAGTTCTCTTGATGTGAGGGTGCACGTCGACGCCGAAGTGTGTCTATCTGCCCTTTACCATCTCAAATCGCGTTGCGGACTGGGCCAGTCATTCCCAAAACGTCATCGCTACGGCCTAGAGGTCACGCCTCGACCCCGTTCTTCCTGTCCTTCCGAGCCTCCTCTCCTCAAAACATCAACCCGCTTTCCCTTACTTTCCCCATAGCCTCCCGCGTCCGCCGCAAACGCCAGCGGCTTCCTTCAAGTCTTGTTATCCGAACTGCCGCGGTAGGAGTGTGTCGCTCGTCCTGCGACCGCTGGCGCCGCAGCACTTCCGATGAACGCTAGCGACCACCTGATGAGATGGACTCCTCCTTTGACTTCGTCGGCATCTAAAGTGCCAAAGTCATAAAGAGGCTCGCACAAGTGCGGCCTAAACACAGTGTGTAAGAAGGAGTCCAAATGAAGAATAAGACGATCGCAGTGGATCTGGCAAAGAATGTTTTCGAGATCGGGGTATCGGATCGACCCGGACATGTCGAGAAAACATATCGTTTAAGTCGGGTGAAGTTTCTCCCGTTCTTTGTGAATCGAGAACCGGCGACAGTGCTGATGGAAGCCTGCGGTTCAGCCCATCACTGGGGAAGGCAGATCCGGGAACTGGGGCACGAGGTGGTTCTGATTTCGCCGCAGTATGTGAGGCCGTACGTGCCGCGCGACAAGACCGATCGTGCGGATGTGAAAGGATTGCTCGAGGCCTATCGCAACACGGACATCCGCCCGGTTCCAATCAAGACCCTCGCCCAACAGCAACTGACAGCACTGCATCGAATCCGTTCGACATGGATGCGAACACGAGTCACACGAATCAACATGGTGCGGGGGTTGTTGCGGGAATTTGGCTTCGTGATTCCTGTGGGAGCTCGTAATGTGGTGCCGGCGGTGATGGGGCTGATCGAAGATGCGGAGATCGAGATTCCCAGTGTGGTTCGGGAGATGTTGGACCAGGTGTGTGGCGAGATTCGCGAACTGGAAGCTCACTTGCGAAGCGTGGAACGGGAGCTGGAAGCACTGGCCCAGCAGACACCGGCGGTGGAGCGTCTCCGCTCGATTCCTGGAATCGGGCTGCTAACCTCTACGGCCATAGTGGGGTTTGTCGGCGACATCCAACGATTTCGATCGTCCCGCCAGTTTGCCAGTTATCTGGGGCTCACACCCCGGGAACATTCCAGTGGTAATCAGCGTCGGTTAGGTGGGATCAGCAAGCGCGGCGACCGTTATCTGAGGACGCTACTCATCCACGGGGGGCGTTCGGTGTTGTTTAGGGCTCCGAAAGCGGAGACCCCATCGCCCTTACAGCAATGGGGCCTTCGTATTCGCGAACAGCGGGGACACAACAAAGCGGCCGTGGCCCTGGCCAACAAGCTGGCCCGCAGAGTGTGGGCGGTTTGGAAACGAGACTGTGACTATCAGGCCAACTATCGGGCGGCCTGACCCAGAGTCGAGAAGTCTATTCAGCTAGCTGCGACGACGTTGGAGTTGATGGCGTACCGGTCAGACCGGCGCGGGGAAATGTCGACACATGTCCTGGCCCTCTTGAGGCCGTCCATCCGGTTGGCACCCCGCGCGCGAATTCCATCATGGCCCGGAACCAAAGCGTTCCACTTAAGAGGCCGGAGATACGGATGCAGTCGACCTGCCATTCACCTCGAAGCGTCCCATCAGCCATGCTGAATGTCATCGTCGAAGATCGAACAGGAGAGTTGCGCCTACTTGACAGAGGAGTCCAGATACGGACATGTGGATTCAGTCGATCACCCTATTCCGCGCCATCGTGGGGCAGCCCAGAGTTTCTAGAAGAGTTTCATATGCGCGCTGACGTTGCGCGCGGGGTCGGACACCGACACGTCCGGCCGCTGGTTGTCCACCGCCTCGCACAGGATTCGGTAGCAATGCGTCTGGCGGTTGAGGTAGCTGCCGGTAATCCCGGCAAGGAACACCTGCCAGGCACGGTAGGTCGTCTCGCCAGCGTGTTGGACGAAGGTTTCCTTGCCAGCGACCATGCGTTCGTACCACGCGCGAGTCGTCTTCGCGTAGTGCGGCGTCAGGTTAATCACTTGTACAACCTGGAAGCCGTTTTCCTCGAGCGTCTTGACGTGCTCGCCGAGCGTGTACCAGTAGAACCCCGGCCACACGTACCGCCGGTTGAACGCCGGTCCGAGCGCGTCGAACAGCGGCTGGCCCGTCCAGGACGTCATCAGTGCGTGATGGACGTAACGTCCGCCTGTCTTGATGCGCCCGCGCACTTCTCGCACGTAGTGGAGCAATCCGCTGTCGCGGCCGAGCGGGCCGACGTGCGAGATCATTCCTGTGGAATGGATGTGATCGTAGAGGCGTCGATCCTCGCGATAATCGCCCTCATTGAGCTCGTAGCGCGAGGTTTCGTACGCCGCGAGCATGCCCGTGCCCTCACGCACCTGATTGGCCGAGTGCGTCCAGCCGACGACCCGGCGGCAGGGGTGACGGTCCATCAGAACCGTGAGGAACCCGGGGTAACCACACCCGACATCGAGCACCGTTTCTTGGGGCGCCGGTGCGATGTAGTCTGCCGCGTGGGCGAACTTCCGCCACTGCGCGCGCTCAAGTGAGTCCCAACCGTCCTTCTGGCCCTCGCCAACGCGTACCAGGTCATCGACCGACAGGTCGGCCGGGCGCTCGAACATTCCGCAGGAGTAGCTCCGGTAGACGCGATCGAGGTAGAACAGCGCTTCCTCGGGGATGTCATAGTGGCTCTTGACGCTCTTGCTCGCCTCCGAGGGCGCCTGCATGATCCGGTTTCGGAAACGGTTCTTCACGATCTCCCACGGCTTCAGCGGCAGCTTCGCGTAGCTGCGCAACTCGGCGAAAAGGTAGAGATTGCCTTCGATCCCGACCTCGCCCTCGAGGAACCGTTCGAGGAAGCGCATGATGTCGAGCGCGAGTAGGTCACGGCTCGCCTGCGGCGTGATGCGCAGGTCCAGTGATTCGTGCCCGCTCCAATGCGTCGCGTCGCCGCCGAGATCGTAGCTCGTGTCCGTCCAGTCCTGCACATGGACTCTCCAGGGAAATGCCTTGAGCAGCCTCTCGAGAAATAGCCGCACTTCTACCGCGAGCTTGTCTTCGGAGGCGTGGCGCACGCCGAAGGAGGTGATCGGCCGGGCAACGCTCTTCATTCGTGCTTCTGGCCCTCGAGTAGATTCCACGACTTCAGTGGTTCCATGAAGGTATTATCAGGCTAACGCAGCACCTGGCAAAGGTCTTGATCGCCACTTCACGCCTGAGCTTCGTTCGCGTGCACACTACTTCACCGATGCGGAGAGCATATCGTAATGGGCAAGCATTGTGCCGGGCTCGATAACCCGTAAATAAAGTGCGGATGAGACTTGGCGTCGATCACAAGGTCACATGGCTGAATAACGCTAGGTTTCTATCGGAGATGGTCCGGCACCGACAGCAAAATAAAATGATTCCGGGGCATGTCGGATAGAACGGTTTGAAGTGAGCCGCAGGCGGGTTTAGGAGGATGCGGGCCAACCCCTATGGGTTTTCAATTTTAACCCTTTTCTAATGAGGATTTACCTTCAAAGCGCGATCCATCCGTCCAGCAACATTTTCCCTGAGTGGCAAACACTTTCATCCTCGAATCAACTGCACAATATCACACATGTAGCATCCGAGCGCCTGCGGCTTAGTTCTAACCGCCTACACGGAAAAGTGGAACCCTCGGAAAACGCGAGCTTTCGACGGCGAGGCACTTTACCGGTTTGACGGGCGGGCATGTGGTCGTGCTCGTCTTGGCGACTCATAGTCTGGAGGCTTTCTTCGGAGTTATTCGACTCGCTCGGCCCGCTGGTCCCGCCCTCCCTGATGCAGAATTAGTGCCACGGCAGATCCATCGGCGTCGGTTTCAAATGTTACTTGTGCGTCCACAACCTTAAGAAAGTAATCGCGCTCCGATTCAGGGAATACTTCGAACCTGGGCTGTCCAGTCAGTTGTTCGAAGAGCTGATCGCCCTCTCGCGTGACGGTAACGATGACAGCAGGAGCCAGTTGGTATTCACCGACGTAGCCATCGAACAGGTTTGCATCCACCGCGGTCACGGTGTGTCCGAACCACTCCTGGATCGGATCCGCCTCGCTGTCGAGCTTCTGCGCGATCTGGTCCCGGCCAAGCTGGTGCAGGACGAGTGCATTGACCCGCCCCTGACTGTCGGTTTCAAATGTGATCTGCGCATCCACGACCCGGTAGAAGAAATCCCGCTCCGTTTCGGGATATATTTCCGCGGTCCCCTGGCCGGTCAGCTGGGCCGAAAGCTGATTTCCCTCGCGCGTCACCGTGAAAAAGACGTTCGGCGCTAACTGATATCGGCCGACATACTCGTCTAGAAGATCGGGATCGATAGTGATTTCAGTGCGCTCCCGGGGCGCCTGAAGTAACGGTGATTCTGGAGGCAACAAGGGAAACTCAGCGTTGATGAGGTGGTGCCCGATATCGTCAACGCCCGCCGCCGTGGAAATGTTGGTGAGGACCACAACGCCGACGTTCGCCCCGGGGTCGAAACCCACGAACGCTCGATATCCGCCAGTGCCACCGTTGTGCCAAATCGTCTGACGCTCGTCGCGCGTGCTGACGATCCAACCGAGGCCCATTTCGCCCGCAGGACCGGCCGGCCCTCGAACTGAAACCATCGAAGCCAGCGCTGGCGCCAGCGAGGAATCCGTATACCCCAGATTTGCCGCCAGAAACGAAAGCATGTCTTTGGCGGTCGATCGCAACGCGCCCGCGCCCGCCAGCGTTGGAAGATCCCAGTTCGACACCCGTTCCGACCGGCTGTTGTGTCCTCGAGCCATGCGCCGCTCCAGACCCGCGGACAAAGTGATGGCCGTGTCGTTCATCCCAAGGGGTGCGGCGATACGTGTCGTCACCAGCGTCTCGTATTCCTGACCCGCGTACAAGCCAACCACATGACCGAGCAACCCGCCTCCGAGATTCGAATACTCGAACTCGGAACCGATGTCCCGCGGTAGTTCGTAATGCGACAGAAACTCGTATAGCTGGTCTACCGAATAACTTGCATAGGGGTTTTCGGGGTTCTCACCGGCTGCCAGGTTTGAAGGTAACCTTGGGAGTCCGGATCTATGGGTGGACAGGTCTTCCAGCGTAATCACACGACCGCTGCGCTCGGGTAAGGTCACCTCCGGTGGCAGAAACTTTCCAAGGGGATCGCTCAGCGTGACTTCGCCCTGCTCGACCAGGTCCGCCAGCAACAGCGACGTAAACACCTTCGTAATCGAACCGATCTCGAAGACGGTGTCACCGTCCATCGGACGTCGGGTACCAGTTCCTGCACTGCCGTACGAAACAATCCGGCGTCCTGTGGGTTCGATGACGCCCACGACGATCCCCACGCTGCCCTGTCGGTCAGCAACGCGTTCGACAAGAATCTGGCGTATCGCATCGTTGGAAGGAACCGTTGACTCTGAAGTCGACTGTGCCGTAACGAGGACTGAACACAACATGATGGCAAATACACGCACTAGCAACTCACGATTCTTCATAGCTCCTCCGAATGTACCGCCCTACTCTTTAAGATCCAGGCTTCCCCTCCGGGGTGGAGGGAGGCGCTTGCCGGCCCCCCTTCGTCCGGTCAAAGCTTGCTTCAGCAGATACTCAATCTGGCGCGCTCTCCTCTTCCTCCGTGGAAGGGATCAGGAACAGGTCGTCCACCGTCACCCCCAACGCCCTGGCAAGCTTCAGGGCCAACAATACGGATGGCACCATCCGCCCTCCTTCGATCGCATTGACCGATGCCCGTGTGATTCCCGCGAGCCCCGCCAACTCGGCCTGGGTCAGGTCGTTCATCGCACGATGCACCTTGAGGGAATTCCGAAGCACGTGATCATTCCTTGGCATTCGCACGGCTATGGTACAGGTAGCCTGCTGCGAAGGCCCCGCATCCGACCGCTACCGTCATCGATCCCATACCGACAACGGACGGTTCCGGTGGGACGTAATCCATGAAGAACATCAACGGGACCTGGATTAAGATCACGGTCAACAAGGCAGTGTGTCGGGAGCGGTCCTGACACCGAATGATCCACTCGTCCTGCGAGATCCGCCTCATCTCTCGCTTGTGATCCTTTCCTCGACGCCCGCGAACAACGAGAGTGAGGGCGGTCATGAATACGAGGACTATGGCGGCCGGGACCAGGACGAATTCAGAGTTTTCCCCTGGCGTCAGGACGGCAACGACGGTTCCAACGGCCATGACCGTGCAGAACAGCAGGTAGAGGAGCATGTGGTGCCTGTGGTACCTGAAGTGACGCTCGGATGGCAGTTGTACGTTAGTCATGGCGCTCGCTCCTTCGGAGAACGGGACTCCGTGATAAGTAAACTATCTCTTACTTATTATAAGCGATACATTACATTATATCATCGATCATTGATATGCAAGGCTACTGCGATTTCTGGCAATGTTTTGGCGGTATCAGGGTCTAAATAATGGTAGGCGGCCGCAGGAAGCCGTGATCGCATTGAAGGTTGGGCTGAATAGTGAAGGTCCTTACGGCAGGAAGGAGTTCGTAGCAGTCCAAACAACCACCTGGCCGTATTACCAGTATCTCGGCAAGAAAGATATGGGAAGCGAAAGGCGAGTGCTGGTCAGTCACTGGATCTCACGATTCAGGCGCCGGCCGACCTCGCGGTGGGTTTCTCAGCTTCGCCTTTCCTGGATGTGGCGCTCGGCAGCAAGGCGTAGGGGTCCTCTTTCAGCAGCTCCCAATCTTTGAGCGCCTGCTTGAAGTATGGCGTGAGCGGCTGATCGCCCGGAGTCTGCGTCCCTATCGGGAGGTGGGGGTTTGGGTTCAGGATCTGAACAAAGTGCTGCAAGATACAGTAGCAGGCGGTGACCTGTCCACACGCGACGAGATCGTCCAGTTGGTTCTTGTTCAGCCAAAGGGTGGTCTGCAACTCGGAGGCGCGCGTCGCCAGGTCGTGCATGGCCGTTGTGGGTTGCAACCACGCCAGCCACCTCGGTACCGGAACATCCGGCTTCTTGCCCGGATACTGGCCCTTCTCGTAGTCCTCCGTATACTGCTTGCTGTCCAGACCGGGTTTGCCCTCGGTAAGCGCGTATATTTCACACGCGATGGGAAGGTTCCTGCTGCCGTAGCTCAGCTCGTGGTCGACATCGGGGGCCAGAGTGATCGAATACATTTGCTCGTACACGAGCTTTCGGATGCGGTTGAGAAAGATCGTGCTGGTCAACGCCCAGGTCGATCCGACCCGGAGGCTGATCATCCTGATGACATCGTTCAGACTGAGACGCTTCAGGGACCGCCATGCGTCGAGTACCTGGCTGGAAATTTTGGCGAAGAGTTTTCCGGTCTGGAGTCGAAACCAGAAGAGTGATGCCAGGACGGTTCCGACCAACGCCAGCGGAATCAGGTACAGAAAGAAGGCCTCGACATCGCCGATCAGAGTCCCAAGCGCTGGTCCTCGAACGATAGCGTGAGCGATGACCACGGCTGCAGTGAGCAACGACAGCACGAACAGGAGCCACAGCAGGGCTCTCAATCCTCCGAACGTCACATGGCCGGTCCAGCGCCGGATCCTGTCGGCGAAAGAGTTCGGCGACTCCGGTTTCGGATCGTAGATGTCGCTGGACACGAATGGGGCGTCGGAAACGATAAGCAACGCGATATCGACAGCATCGTGGAGCCGGTGAAGATTCACGAGATCCTCGTTGGGGGGGTGCTTGAGATCCTGGTTCGCCCTCAGCGCACCGTCGACACCCTGGTTGTCGATGATGCCTCCATCCATCAGTGCGACCGAGTCGACCTTGCATTTGCCGCTCAGATGCGATTGGACGTTCTCGAGCGATTCCGGGGTGGGCCAGACGAAATCCGACGGAAAGATCATAGGTTCCAGGCCCACCGGAATGTCCGACGATGTGGCCACGATGTCGGCCATCCGTAGTGCTCCGGCATGCTGGGACTCGATCCAGATTCTTTGGTTGCCGATCGGCCATTGGTTGCCGCTAGGCCATTGGCTGTTGTCGTTTCCGGTGTTCTCGCTCGCAACGCTTTGAAAACGAAAAGCTATACCGTTCCGGCAATCCGTCGCGTTGAAGATGATGTTGTCGAGGTGGGTCTTCTTCCTGTTGCTGAGGATCGTCTCGAAGCGGGCGCCGTTCATGAAGCGCTTGTCCTTATCATAGACATCGGCGAGGGCCTTGACGAGCGTGCGGCTTTTCGACGGGGTCCCGGGAGGTTTCGCCGCCAGTCTGTCCAAAGCACGACGGACCAAATGTGCATCGCATAAAAAACTGTGGAACTTGTCGAAGAACTGCTGAAACGTCGTGTGGCGATCCTCGCCCTCGGGGGCCTGTGTCAGCGCCAGCACGTATCGTGCCGCGGTGAAGGTCCCACCCGACACGCTCGACAAGGTGGAGACATATTGGAGGATGTCCAGGTGGTCCAGGTACGACAGGGTCCCCAGGTGGAATCCCGCCGCGCGCCCGCCGCCGCCCGAGAGCGTTAGGGCGATCTTATTGTCGAAGATATCCTTACCCATGGTTCAGCGACGCCCGCAACTTCGCTTCACGTTCAAAGCGGGCCAAGTCGTTCTTCGTCTTTGGCAAACTCTTCGGGCAGCGTCTTGATCGCGACTTCACGCCCGAGCTTCTGATCTCTCGCGCGCCAGACTTCGCCCATGCCGCCCCTGCCGAGGGCGGAAACGATCTCGTAGTGGCCAAGCTGCGTGCCAGGTTGCATATTTAGGGTCTTCCGCAGAATTTGTGGGTAAAACCGTCTTCCATCGCCGCTTGAGGAGACCACGGTGCTCGCCAAGCCTCAAGGCTTCCCTCGCAAGCTCGGCGGCTGCGCCGGCCTTGACCCTCGGCTGCGCTCCGCGGTGTCGGCTGGTGTGGGCGATGGGGAACGGGGCCTCCGGCGGGGGCTCCGGGCACCGGGTGTAGGCGTCCGATCGAAGTGGGTACTGGAATATTCGCCGTCGAACAAAAGAATAAGGTACTTTGTTTCAATTACTTATGTGCGCACAGGCCTTTGGACTGCCCACAAATTCTGCGGAGGAGGCCATATTTTTGTCTGTCGAAACGAATCGTGAAAAGTTGGCTAAATACTACGGTAGGAGGGAGTTGGGGTCAACTAACAACCAGTCGGTTGGTTAACCGCATACCCGGAGAAGTGCCTGGGGGCGCAGGTCGTTGGGGAAGCTAGGTAGGATTACTCACGAGTAACGCCGAAGCGATTACCGATTCTGGAGCGGCCCATTAGTCGCCACTTGGCGACAAGGCAGGAGTAATATGGCGTTTCACTACGGCCGCAGCCTCAGTCCCTTGAGAATCCTCGCAGCACTTCATCCTCCCTGGCGAGACCCAGAAAATCTTGGACTGCCTCGGCGGATAAGCGGTTGAGCCGGGGCCGACGTCTATGGTAGGGCTGGCATTGTCGTAGTACGGCTGTTATTTCGAGTCCAACACCGAGGTCGGGGCTCGGGGGTCGGGGGCGGGAGTTCTTCGACGTGACGCGGGGATTGAACCTGTTGTCTTGGCCAAGTCGTCAGGGTTCAGTTGTGCGGAATCAGTCGTCTCACCCCAACCCTTAAATCAGCAATCCATCGCTGATTTGGCGCGCCCATCCGACCGAGTCCAGGTAATGGCCGCGAACAGTGTTACCCGGAAGGCCTTCGAACTGGACCTGGTCCCAGTCGCCGCGCTCGTACGCCAGAACACAGTTCAACGCCTGACCGAGCCGGCCCTTGTGTAGGATCAGCGCATCGCAAACTTCATCGGAAAGAGGGAGTTTGTCAATTGCCTTGGCCATCGGAAGGTCCAGCAAAGCATCCACGAGCGACAGCAGACCCACCGTAAAGAACGTCTCCTTGCGCCCGGCCTTCGCCGACGTGGCCAGACGTTCACACATCGCGGCCCGGACAATTGCGGTAGTCATGAGCTCGCGAGGCTTATCCTTCATCTTCGCGACCATCAAAAGGCTTGCCCAGACACGGATGCGTTCGATTCCGATCATTTTCGCCGCATGGCTGATCGATTCCACCTGTCTGCTCAGCCCGATGTACGCAGAGTTCGTGTAACGTAGCAGTTTGTAGCTCAGCGACAGGTCGTGGCTGATCGTGACTGCGAGCTGGTTAATGCTGATCTCCGGATCCTGGAGTTCGGCCAGGACACGTACCGCTGCCAGACGATTCACGGGAACTTTACGCGATGGGCGGCGGTTGGGCGAGCAGAAGAAGAGTCCTTGAAAGTAATCGAAGTCGTGTTGCTTGCAGAGATTGAATGTTTGGGTCTTCCGCAGAATTTGTGGGTAAAACCGTCTTCCATCGCCGCTTGAGGAGACCACGGTGCTCGCCAAGCCTCAAGGCTTCCCTCGCAAGCTCGGCGGCTGCGCCGGCCTTGACCCTCGGCTGCGCTCCGCGGTGTCGGCTGGTGTGGGCGATGGGGAACGGGGCCTCCGGCGGGGGCTCCGGGCACCGGGTGTAGGCGTCCGACCGAAGTGGGTACTGGAATATTCGCCGTCGAACAAAAGAATAAGGTACTTTGTTTCAATTACTTATGTGCGCACAGGCCTTTGGACTGCCCACAAATTCTGCGGAGGAGGCGAATGTTTCTAGGCGCTCAATTTTGCTCGCCAGGAGTTGCACGCTCAGGTTCGAGAAAGCATCGACCCGCTTACGAAGTGTCCACTCATCGAGATTACTGACATCGATCCGGATGATGTCCGCGATGCTTGTCAGACGCGGGTCGGGGTCTCTCTCTCCGCGATCATCAATCGCGATCTTGTACCCCTTTGCCGCCAGATTCGCCAGGGCGTCGTGAAGCTCGTCGTCGAAAACAATGTTCCCAAGGACTTCCAGTACGACGCGCTGCTTTGACAGAGCATCACAGAAACCTCCGACAATCGCCTCACGCGAAATAGCGACGAAAGCGAGATGGTCTCCCGCGATCTGGTCCAGCCCGACTTCGGAAAAGATGCCCAGATCGGCTCTCAACTGGTCGGCTCCCACAGGCTCATTCAGCGTCGTTGTGCGGACCTGGGATAACAACTCGTAAGCCAGCAGGTTGAAGTGCGCTCCGTAGATCGGCTGCCTGTTGACAAACACCCTGTCCATTGGCCGCTTCCTGAGCTGGCTGTCTTGATCGAGTTCTTCTTGATTACAAACCAACATGACACTCACCTGTGGAAGAACTCGTGGCTTTGCATCCAAGCCGGCATTTTCCCGTCCTTCAGTTTAGGTTGATCTTCTTTGCCTGCATTCAATATCGGCTCCATTGCAACAAAACATAAGTCAAAAGCGGAAAATCCGACATCGAGTTGGGGGATTCGGTAAAACAAGCGAGTTTCGCCCCCGTGTACCTAGTTCAGATGGCTCGTAATCACTAGGTTTGAGGGTCATTATTTTTTTGCCTCCTCCGCAGAATTTGTGGGCAGTCCAAAGGCCTGTGCGCACATAAGTAATTGAAACAAAGTACCTTATTCTTTTGTTCGACGGCGAATATTCCAGTACCCACTTCGGTCGGACGCCTACACCCGGTGCCCGGAGCCCCCGCCGGAGGCCCCGTTCCCCATCGCCCACACCAGCCGACACCGCGGAGCGCAGCCGAGGGTCAAGGCCGGCGCAGCCGCCGAGCTTGCGAGGGAAGCCTTGAGGCTTGGCGAGCACCGTGGTCTCCTCAAGCGGCGATGGAAGACGGTTTTACCCACAAATTCTGCGGAAGACCCATTTTTTTCTGGGTGGAAGGCGCGTGGTACGAGTACGATCGGTCCAGGAAGTAGGGGAAGAGGTATGGAACCCTCGCTCCAAATCGAAGGGACGATTGACTTGTCTTCAGTACTACGTTTCTTCCGCAGTCATCCAGGTCGAACTGGACTGCTGATCATCTTCATCGCGCTCTTGTTTGCCCCGCCGAACTGGAGCGTCGCGGTAGGGTTGCTACATGCCGTGATCGCCGCTCTGGTTGTTCTGTACGGCATGAAAGAGTGGATGGAGCGACATGCGGAAGATGACGCTCGCGTAGCCCGGCTGGCGGAGCACCAGCGCGGCAACGTGCCCAATGCGCCCATCCACACGCTCAACAAACCCATTGAGTGAGTGGCGAATCGAACGCGATCTGTGTTCGAGGAAACGCTGGTGGCGGGGCCAGCCAGTTGATGGCTGATTCTAAAGTTGTTTAGCCCACTGATGATAGCTTGGCTGTGCGGTTGCGGCGAATCAATTACTATGCCGCCGACGCCAGCGGCATAGCGCCCGAACTGGTTTGGCCACTAGCGATCAAAGGGTGTCAAATGGACTTCGAACGCCGAGGCGCCCACGATTCAGCTCCCCATTTCACGTCGTTCGCTGAAGTTCGTTCTCGTCAGTGTGGTCGAATTTCCGGCCATATATGTCGAGCCCCGTCGTTTCTCTATAGCGTATCGAGTTGCCTTCGACGATCAGCCGGTGGGCGAAGCTGAGGGTCCGAGCGTTGTCGCGCATGAAGGGCGATTGAATCACACCGCAATCCGGATCGTTCAGTGCGGCGCGGACCTCCAGAATGGTCTGCCCGTCCTTGTCGTCAGCCCTCCCCCCGGCCAGGGCGGCTACGGCGCGAGGGATCGTCAGAGATTGCATGACGATTCCGGTGGCCGGATCCCACATCCAATAGCCAGTCTGGTCGTGGAAAATTTTCCCGTCGGATTTGCGGGTCACTATCTGCTGATACCGGATGACCGCAAGTTCCTGCGAATCCGCATTCTCGACCGTGCCGCAAGCTGTAAACTCAAGTGTTTCGTAGTAGGGGCTTTCCGCGGAGCCGTCAGGCTCCGGCGCGACATCGCGTCCCTTATCTCCCCCCCAGGAACCTATAAGTCCAGTCAACGGTCCGTAGTCCACATCCATTCCTCAGTTCCAGCGGTCACCGAGCGCGGTTCGAATCCCGGGCTGCGGGGCAGGCGCTACGTTGGTGATAGTATGGCAGATAGGGCAAAGATCTTTTCGGAACTTTGAGCGTCCAGGCCCTTCACGGGCAATTTACTCGAGACTGCCTGGAAGGCGATCCAGGTTTCGGATTAGTCTCCAAACCCATTTCCGCGTTACGATTCTGCCCAGGGAGGTCTAAGCCGCAAATTTCGGTTTGGAAAAACACGTACATGGAAGTTGCCATCATAGGACCGGGAACCATGGGGTTGATGATTGGCCAGCGGGCCCAAGCTTGCGGTCTCTACACCCCAGAGCGTATCCGTCTCAGTCGCGTCCGTGCAGGGCGGCGGGACACCGTCGACACGGCGTTGCCGGGTTCCCAGATCCTGACCGACAATGCGGCGGCTGTTCGGGATGCCAGGCTGGTCGTGCTTGCGGTGAAACCGAAGTCGTTTGATACCGTCGCCGACGAGATAAGGGACCACCTGCGCGAGGATGTGCTCGTCGTCTCCGTGGTGACGGGCGTCAATCTTGAACGGCTCGGACGTCGGCTTGGCGCAAAGAACGTCGTCCGGACGAGCACGAACATCGGGATCGAAAGCGGTGTCGCCACCACGTACTGGATGGCCGGCCCGGATCTCTCGCCGGAAGGTCGTCGGCGCACCATCGAGATCGTGCGTTCGTGGGGGGACGAACTCGAATGTAACGACGAGGCCCTGCTCGACATCGCGATCGTCGGTGTCGGATGCGGTCCCGCACTGGTCATCGAGTTCATACAGGCTTTGACCCGGGCGATGGTGACCCAGGGAATGCCACACGACCTGGCTGAAAGGGGGATCCTGTCTCTGCTTCGCGGCACGCTCGCTTTGCGGACGGCTGCCTCCGATCGTGCGTTGTCGCAGTATCAGGAAGAGGTCATCACACCGGGAGGTATCACGGCCGAGGCCCTGCTGGCGATGGAAGAGGGCAAGTTCCGGGCGACGGTGATCAACGCCTTTCGAAAAGCGCATGAAAAAGTATCGCGTCTGGCGCCGCCCACCGGTTGAAGAGGGAGCGAAATGGCCCGAAATGCTGTGCAGAAGTGACGGAGAAGCCATTGGTGGACGGAGCGGCGTAGTTTCTTGAGCGAGCCGCTTACCGCCCCGAGTCTGGACCCCCAGATCCGATCGAAAACACAAGCCTGTCCACTCGCGCCCCTTCTTCAAGCTCTATCCCGAAGCGGGTCTTCAAGAGTTCCCGGTAGTCTTCCTCACTCGATACTTCCATTTCTTCACGTTGCTCTCCGATCGTCGTGATCAGATTGCCATTCGTCAGCGTGATACGCCCCTGGGGAGTCGTCAGTGAGCATACCGACTTGCCGGCAAAGGGGGACTCGGGAGACGTCTGGTGATATTGGCTCATGGCAGTGAACTCAGCAAGCCGGTGAGGGGTCAGGGAAAAGATGTATTTGGGTTTCCAGCCCGATTCCGTTCTGCGCTCGAGGACCATCTCCGAATTCGACTCCGTCAGACGGTAGGGGCCGTCTTGCTGCGCGTCCGTTGCCCCACCATCGAGCCGCAGCGGATCCAGGAACGAATCGCCAAACCCCACGTCTGCGATCAGCCGCTCCTCGGTTTCGATCAACAGAACCAGATGGTCGAACTCCGGCCCGGGCTCGTCGGTAGCGAACACTCGCGCCGACAAGAGCACGACCTTAAAGCCCAGCTGCTCGAGCAGCCACGCGAACAGTCCGTTGAGCTCGTAACAGAATCCACCCCGCCGTCGCGAAACGATCTTGTCGTAGAAGGACGGAGGCGAAAGGACAATCGGGCGACCCAGGAGGATGTCGAGAGTGTCGAAAGGCACGGCGAGCAGATGTGCCCGGTGAAGCTGCCTCAGCGTTTCGGCTGTGGGTTCGCGAGAACCTCTGTAGCCAATCCGCTCGAGGTATGCATCTATCTCCATGACTCGTACCGCGCTGTCCAATGGTCTTTTCGCGAAGAATCCGACGATCCGTTATACTTCCAAACATCGGCGCGTTGCTCGATAAATCATTCAACCTGAGGTTCTATCCATGCTTGCCCTGAACTTTTCCGACCTTCCCGACATGGCCCGAGTCTGGATTTACGGAGCGATCCAATCCTTAACACCGGAACAGGTCCTCGCGCTCGATGATCATATGGCGCGGTTTCTCGACCAGTGGCATTCGCACGAACGCCCGGTCACACCTTCGTGGCAATTGATGCACGACCGATTTGTCGTCATTGGCGCGGACGAGTCGGCGGCGGGCCTCTCGGGATGTTCCATCGACAGCATGGTCCGGAACCTGAAAGATTTCGCCAGCACGACGGGACTCGACTTTCTCGGCACTGCCAGCCAGGTGTTCTATAGAGACAGGGCGGGGGTGGTTCAGTGTGTCGACCGGCCCGGGTTTGCCAGGCTGGCAGAACAGGGTGCTGTCGACGAACAGACGACCGTATTTAACAATGTCATCACGACAGTCGGAGAATTTCGCGCGGGACGCTGGGAAGTCCCCCTTTGCGACTCCTGGCACATGCAGGCTTTCGGCCGTAACCTTGCGTTAGCGTCGGGACGTTTTAGCGTCGGGCCCACCGTCCCCTAGCCAACCCCCAGCTTGAAGAGTGCTCAGACGTCCCGGCTAAGTGCGATTTGTCGAGAGCTTGAACGCCGGGCCGGTCCCCCCACGCCAGGGAGCGTCGGGCCCGCCGTCTTGATGAGAAATCTGCGCTGATCCCTACTGCTGTGGCATCAGCGTCACTCGTACACGGTTCTCCATATTGAAGTACTTTCGGGCAGCCTCCTGAATCGATTCGGGCGTCACGGCCTCGATCGAGGCCGGATAGGATCGGGTGCTGGCGCCGGGCTCCATGCCGCGCTGATAGTCGAAGACGAGCTGGTTCAAGACGGTCCTGTTCTGCTGGAAGCTGGTCTCGAAAGACCGTAACAGGGCTTCCCGTGTGTTCGACACCTCCACCTCGGTGGGCGGTGCATTCTTCAAGTCTTCAATCCCATCGAATACCGCATCGACGAGCTCTTCGACTCGCTCCGGATCCGACCCGAAGCTGATTGTCAGCGTGTAGGTTTCCTCTGGTCGCCAGCCATAGCCGGCGCTGACATTGACACTGTAGGAGCCGCCCAGGTCCTCGCGTATCCGGTCGCTGAGTCGAGCTTCCAGAGTCATGGCCATGGCCCGGATGCCCGTTCTCTCCGCCTGAGCCGCATAGTCGAAGGGGCCTGTAAAGGCGATGCGCGTCTGGCTGCGGGGTTCGATCCCCTTGTGCACGGTTTCCTCGATGACCCCTTCCGGGGCGCGGATTCCGAGATCCCTCCATGTTTCCTCGCGACCCGTCGACGGCAGGCCACCCAGGTAGCGTTCGACGAGAGGTTTCATCGTGATCGGATCCACGTTGCCCACGAAGATGAACGTGTAATCCCCGGCGTCGGCGAACCGGTCCTTGTAGAACTCAAGGGACTTATAGAGGTCCGTCTCGTCGAGTAGCGCGACCGTCGGTGGGCGTTCGCGTGGATGGTCCTGCGTCATGATGCGGACGTACGCGTCGCTGAACGCAGCGGCCGGGTTCCGGTCCCGATTTTCGAGGGCCTGTCGATTCTGGGTTTGCCACACTTCGTAGAACGTGTCATCGGCCCGTGGTGCGGTGAACCTCAGGTAGATCAGCTGGAACATGGTTTCCAGATCCGCGGGCGAAGCGTTCCCGCTGACACCCTCTTCCAGGGCGGAGATAAACGGGCGAACGCTCGCCACCTTGCCCGTGAGGACTTTCCCGAGATCGATGGCGTTAAAATCCGCAAGCCCACCGTTAGGTATCAACGATGCCGCAGTGCTTGCCGGAATGTAGTCTTCATCATCGGCGAGCGACGTGCCGCCCGGACTGAAACCACGGAACACGATCTCGTCTTCCTCGAAGTCGGTGGGCTTCAGGATGACCCGGATGCCGTTGGCCAGTCTCCACTCGGTGATGTCTCCTTCGATCGTCTCTGTCTCGACGATCTCGGAACCCTCCGGCATCTCGGCCAGCAGCGGCTGGTCGGAAACCGTGTCGACGTATGCCGTGATTTCCGCCTCGCTCCCGGCAGCGAGAACCGCCATCAGTTCCTCTTCACCGGGCATGGTCAAGCCTTCCTTTTCAGGTCCGGAGACGAGGACGATTCTATTGGTGTCATGGATCCAGTCCTGACCGACCTGGTCCACCTCATCGAGGGTGATCTCCGGGACGAAGCGCTTGTAGAGTTCGAATTCGTACTCGATGCCCGGAATAGATTCTCCATCGAGAAAAGCTCGAATGTACTCCGAAGCGTAGGATCCGGAATTGCGGTTCGCTCGGTTGATGAAAGCCCGTTCCAACCCGCGCATAGTGTTGATCTTTTCCCGTTCCAGCTCCGACGATGTGAAGCCGAAACGGGCGACACGTTCGGCCTCGACAAACAGTGCTTCGACACCCCTTTCGATACCGTTTTCGAGGACACTGGCAGTTAACGCATAAACGGCTTTCGAACGGATCAGCCGGGCCTGGAATGACTGAGCTCTGAGAAAGGGCGAATTGGGTTGTCTGGAGATCTCGGCGAAACGGTCGTTGAGCATCCCGTTGTAAAGACCTTCGACGATCCTCTGCCTGTAGCCGCCGATCGTCCAGTCGTCATGAACATCCATCTTGTGGTAGACCGAGACGCTGGTCGAGGAGATCTCCGGATCGGTCGTGATGGAAAAGAGGGTCTCGTCATGGTCCCCAACGCGATAGGCGACGCGCTCGCGCCGGTTGGCGGGATTGGGCAGATCTTCGAAGTGTTGCCGCGTCAGGGCTTCGATGTCCGATGCCTCGAAATCGCCGATCGCGACGACCCCCATGAGGTCGGGCCGGTACCAGTCGCGATAGAAACGGCGGAGCGCGTCGTGATCGAAGTTCTCCAGGCTATCGAGCGTCCCGATAGTCAAGCGTCGGGCGTACTGTGAATCTTTGAAGAGGATCGGGAACTGCTTATCGCGCAACCGTGATGCGGCGCCCCGGCGCAAGCGCCATTCCTCGATGACCACGCCCCGCTCCTTGTCGATCTCCTCGGGATCGAGCGTCAGTCCGTGCGCCCAGTCCTCCATTATTTCGAAGGCTGTCGCCATGTTCGCCGGATCGTCTGTCGGGACTTCGAGCATGTAGATGGTTTCGTCGAACGAAGTCGTCGCGTTGACGCCGGGACCCAGGCGCATACCGATCGATTCCATGAAATTGACCAGCTCACCCTTCTCGAAGTTTTCGGTGCCGTTGAACGCCATGTGCTCGAGGAAATGCGCCAGGCCGAGCTGGTCGTCGTCCTCGACGATGGATCCGACGTTCACGACGAGTCGCAGCTCCGCCCGGTTCTCCGGCTCGTGATTCTCGCGGATGAAGTAGCGGAGGCCGTTGCTGAGCGTACCGGTCGTCACGCTCGGGCCGACCGGCGTCAATTGATCCAGCGGCGCCGTGTGCGCCTCTTCGGGGATCGCTGTCGTCGGCGCTTGCGCCGCGCCAAGCCCAAATGGAGTGACCGACACCAGCGCCGGCGTCATCATCAGGAAAACGAGAGTCAGAATTCGGATTCGGCCTTTCATCGAGGACTCCTTTTACTTTTGAGCGGGTCCGCCAGGGCGGGTTATCTCTACGCCAATATGAGATCGCAGTTTTACTCAATTAGCAACAGGTATGGACCCGTCGTCGTGAGGGGATGCCGACATATCCCGGGACAATTAAGCCAGCATTCTGCGGGTGGAGCGCAGGCTGACTGTATACATTACGTATTACCAGCCTCAGCAAATCAGCTAAATCCTGTCGATAGTCGACTTGCACATTGGCGCTTCGGACGGGACCCTCGATCAGTTGTAACTTTTGCCTCCTCAGTAAAATCTGTGGGCGACATCGGGTTCCGGTAACGCTCCAAGCGTGTGGTAGAGAGCGACTTGGGCAGCTCTAAAGGTCCGAAAACCATACGCTTTTCTGGTGGTCACTTTCGCTTTGTTGTTGAAACCTTCGACGATGCCCCCGGAAATCCGCTTTTTGGCACGGAACCAGTTGAGCAGGAGTTCCCGGTGGGAGCGGAGCATGCGCGCCACCTTTTTCATGGGCTCGATCCGGGATCGCATCGTCCGCCGGCACCAGGCATCCATGAATTGACCGGCCCAGTAGGGCGACGTGTACTCCCAGAAGAACTGGAAGTCCTCCTTGAGCAGAAAGCTCCGAACGGTCCGCAGGTTGTACTGGAGCAGGTCGGCCAGCTTGATGTCTTGCTTGTCGGTTCGGTTCTGGGGGCGCTTGAGCAAACACCACCGGGAGTGTTTCAGGATCGGCTCCAATCCCGCGGCTTTCATATCCCGGGATTCCTGGGCTCGAACCTCATCGATGGCCTTATTCATGTGCATGGCGATATGAAACCGATCCAGAACATGCAGGGCCGTCGATGCTTTCTTGGAAATCACCTTCAGATACGGCTTCCACATGTCGCTGCACACGAACTTCAACTCGGCGGCGCGCTCGACTCCGAATTGCTGGAAGAAGCGCAGCAACGTTTTCACCGTGCGATCCCGGCCGACCCAGAGC
This sequence comes from Terriglobia bacterium, assembly GCA_965262425.1. Classification (GTDB taxonomy): domain Bacteria; phylum Acidobacteriota; class Terriglobia; order 20CM-2-55-15; family 20CM-2-55-15; genus CAZOZZ01. The sequence continues at coordinate 430,088 of OZ253536.1, forward strand.
AGCCGCTTGGAATGCCGGTCGATCTGGTAGACCACCGTCAGGTACTTGTGCCCCCGGCGCCAGAGAATCTCGTCCACGCCAATCGCGGTCACACCCTCCAGGTCCCGGTGCGCCAGCCCCCAGCCGACGATCCATTCCACAGATCGAAACACCTTCTCCCAGGAAGTCCGGAAGATGTCGGCAACCTCCTGCCAGGACATCCGCCGCGCCCAACCGGCCAGAAATTGCATATACGTCCGCGTCAAGGTTTGCTTACCCTCGGCCCAGGGCACCGATTCGACCTTCACGCCACAACGCCTGCAATCCACACGCCGCATCAGATACACGAAGAACACGGGAAAGCCCCACAGCGGCACAAACTCGAACAGGCGGGCCTCCAGCGTGTCGTAACCCGGTCCCGCACGCCCGCAGCCCGAGCAGACCGGCCGGCTGTTGCGTCGTGGAAATATCTCCACCAACAGTGCCGTCTCGCCCCCGATTCGTTCCCATCGCACTGCTCCGTAGACAAAGGACTTGAACTTCTGCACTCGATTCAGAATAGTCTTCACTTGCACCCTGGTCTCGTCTCTCCTGCTTTGGATTTGTTTGGTGCAATACCAAATACAGGATTCGAGCCAGGGTGTGCTACATCCCTTTCGTTCTCATCGTCGGTTTCTCCTCATCCCGGCCTGTGTGGAAGTGTGAATCGGCCCCACGTCTTTTCCGGCCGATTCAAGTCGCTGTGGAAATCCGCGCGTCTCTTACCGGATTCCCTCAGCGTCGCCACTTTCCACAGGCCACTCATTTGCCCGTTTCTACCCACAGATTTTGCCGAGGACCCAAATTGCCTCCTCCGCAGAATTTGTGGGCAGTCCAAAGGCCTGTGCGCACATAAGTAATTGAAACAAAGTACCTTATTCTTTTGTTCGACGGCGAATATTCCAGTACCCACTTCGGTCGGACGCCTACACCCGGTGCCCGGAGCCCCCGCCGGAGGCCCCGTTCCCCATCGCCCACACCAGCCGACACCGCGGAGCGCAGCCGAGGGTCAAGGCCGGCGCAGCCGCCGAGCTTGCGAGGGAAGCCTTGAGGCTTGGCGAGCACCGTGGTCTCCTCAAGCGGCGATGGAAGACGGTTTTACCCACAAATTCTGCGGAAGACCCTAACTTTTCCGCAACCACGGTAACGGCGGACACATTTTCAGTGTCTCTATTTCTTAAGCGACCCGACAGCGGACCGCTTTTGTTCACGGAATCGGCGTGTGTATTCACCTCCGGAAAATATCCGGACAGCATTGATGGAGTGCAAAGATGAACCAACCCTCGAACACCCGATGTGTGAACCTCAAAACCAACGCCCCGATCGTCGCGGTCCTCCTGATACTCATCTCGCCGATTACGGCGGCCCTGTTCGCGGCCAAACCGCAGGCAAGGGTCCTCACGGGTCATGTGATGGCGGAAGGCGGACTTCCGTTGTCGGGCGCCGAGGTCATCATCGACCAGTTCGGGACCCGTGCCCGGACGCTGACCGACCGTTTCGGCCGCTTCGAATTCTTCGACGTTCGCGAAGGCATGCATGAGCTCCTCGTGAGTCGGAAAGGCTTCATGACGGCACGGCGGCCGATCGGACCCGATGAACAGGCCAATGCGGGCACGCGAATATTCCTGCAGTCGAACGACGTCCCGACCGAGCGCTACGTCACCAGCGGCAGGAGTTCCATCGACGTCAGCCAGTCCCGGGAAAACTTTTCCCGGGACGCCCGGGACGCGTACGACCGGGGAACGCACGACATGCATCGCGGCAAAACCGCGAGCGCAATCGACCACATGGAACAAGCGGTGCTTCTGGCACCGACGTACTACGACGCACGACTGGACCTCGGGGTACTGTTCCAGAACGCCGGACGGTTCGAGGAAGCCGAACAGCAGTACATGGCGGCCGCTCGGTTGGACCTCGATCTTCCGCAACCGCTGATCAACCTCGCTACGATCTACCTCGCGCGGGACGAGAACGAATCCGCATCCGAGATCCTGCTCGAGGCCTCCGCGATGACGCCACCACCGGGCGACGCTTTTCACAACCTGGGCCTGGCCTACTACAAGCTGGGGCGCCTGGACGAAGCGGAACGCGCTCTGCTGCGCGCCCGGGAGTTGTCTGATTCCGGAAAGATTCTCCTCTTGCTCACCAACGTCTACCTGAAGTCACGCCAACCCGAGAAGGTCCTCGAGCACTTGGACACATACCTGGAAGAGAACCCGGAAGGAGAAGCACGAGAACAGGTGGAGCAAATGCGGGCGAAAATAAGAGGCTGGAAGTGAAGCGTCGATTGGAGCTGCGAGGTCAAAGCGGGGGGGAGGGGGCATCAGTTTCGGTATGCCCGCGGGCGCCCACGGAGGGACGCCCCGACACGCTCGATTCAAGGTTACGGCATGGGAACAGACGGGAAGCTCTCGAGGAGGACCGCCCTCATCGCGTCGTCGGTGCCCTGGAGTTCGTCGCTTCCGGGCTTGAACCCGTTCAGCTTGATGATGTACGCCACGATGTCCGCGTACTGCTGTCGCGTGAGACTTCCCGGGTCCTCCTCGGGCATCGTCAGACGGACAGCTCTGAAGAAACGGTACGCCGACTGATTCATCCATGGCTCCATCTGTTCGCCGATGAATCTGTCGGTTTCGTGGCATCCGGCGCAAGATCGGCTGAAGATGTCGGCGCCTCGGTCGGCTTGAGCCTCCGTGTACACGCCGTCGCGAACGGATGTCTCTTGTGCTCCAGCCCGCACCACGCCGAGAGTCCAGATAGAGACGGCAAGGGCGGCTGCGGACAGGGCATAGAAAAAGTGCGAAGCGTCGGGCCGATGTTTCGGGCCGACGCCCTCACATCCAGACTTGATCTTCATCTGCGTTCCTTTCCGGTAGACGAGAGGCCTCGATCCGGACCGTGACGTCCTTTCCTACCTGGACGGTCCGGCGAGGCATCTGGTAGCCCCGCTTCCGAACATGGAGTTCGTAGGCGCCCTTCGGCAATTCCAGGTGGGCCTGTCCACGGTCATTGGTCGACGCTCGATAAGCGCCCATGAATACGTGAGCCCGTGCGAGTGGAGTGCCCGCATCCCGTTCGGTAACGTGAATCCTCACTCCGTGTTCGGGAGCCTTGGCCGTTCGGACACTGAACGTGGCAATCGCGTCCTGGTGTGGCGCTCCCAACTTGTCCCCGACAAAGGTTACGGACCAAGGCGACACTCCGCCCGCGTCCGGGGCGATCAGGCTCATCTCGGCCACGTACAACCCCATGGTACCGGGCCATGGGGTTTTGCCGAGTCTGCCTTCGTAAAGTTCCGAGCCCGAGTCCTCACGGACCCGAACCAGCGCACCCGTGAGCCGACACGTCGACGCACACTTTACCCCCACGTGCACCTTGAACAACCGGCCCCTCACCACCGGCCGAGGGATGTCCCAGACGGCAATGCTCGCGGTGTGGGGATTCGGACTAGATTCCCGCGGCATCGCTTTCCTCACTTTGCGCGGCATGTCTCCCTGCGATTCGACCAAACACGAGGCTCCGGCCCAGCCCGTGCTGGTTGAAGCCACCCTGGCATTCGCCCGCACAGTAGAGCCCGGGTATGACTTGACCATGAACATTCACCACCTGGGCGTTCGTGTTTGTTCGGAGTCCGGTGTAGGAGTCATGAAGCAGGGGTGTCGACCACGCGGCGCAGAACGGAGGTGTTTGAATCTTGTACAGAGTGTCGGGTTTCCCAAAATCCTCATCGGCGCCCGCGTCCACCAGGGAGTTGTACCGGGTCACAGTCGCGGCCAGTTCGTCGGCCGGCATGGGTCTGGATTGAAAGGGATTGACGATCTTTCCGGCCAGTTCCGCAATTGTGTCCGCGCTGAAAAAGTAGCCCTCGGGGTCCACGTTGGGTGGCGTCGGGTCCCACTCCTGCCGTTCCACGGCGTCGCTGTCGAAGATTGCCCATATCGGTCCGCCTCCGTTCAACTTCGCAGGGTCTCCGCTGTACGCCATGGCGGCCGCGATGAAGTCATAGTCGGACGCCATCTCATTCCAGAATCTCCGGCCTGCCTGGTTTACCAGGATCGCGTTTGCCCAGTCCACCCCGGTGAGGCCCGAGGCACGAACGCGATCGAAAATCTTGCTGTCCACCGGCCAGTGCAGGCTGGCGTAGCCGAACCGGGTCCCGATGTGAACGGCCTTCCGAAGGCACCGTTCCTTCTCATTGGTCTGACTCGCCGTCCCCCAGTACGATGCTCCGATGGCCATGGCTGCGATCTCTCCATCACCGCTCTTTCGGGAATACGGGGCGCCGGCCACAAAATATTCCTCGGTCAGCCTTGGATCGAACATCCTGCGGAGGTTGACGTTGTCGGAGTGGCCACCCGTTGCGACCAGCACGCCCTTGGTGCCCTGGATATTCAGAGTGCGCCCCTCGTGCTCCACCGTGATTCCGACCACCCTTCCCGACGTGGGGCTCTCGCGGATGATCCCTGTCATCCTGTGTCGCAGCAGAATCTCGGCGCCTTTCTTTTTCGCGGCGACGTCCAGTGCCCGGACCAGGCCCGAACCCCGCCTGCTGGCGACGGACGTGACAATTTCGCTCTTGATAGGCCACTGCACGGCCGGCACCTGTCTTGGAACCGTCGACGCCATCTGTGGGCCGACAACGCGGTCTTCGAAATCGACCCCGTTCTCGATCAGCCACTCAAACGTCGGTTTGTTCTCATCCGCAAAGACCCGCACCAGGTCGCGGTCGTTGTACCTGGCCAGCGGGTGATCGGGGCGCACCCAGTCCTCGAAGACTTTTTCCGCCGAATCCTCTACTCCGTGTTCACGCTGCTTGCTGTGGCCGCCGCCAAGATGGACGATCCCTCCACTGACCATGCCGTGTCCACCGATATCAAAATTCTCGTCGACCATGATGACGGAGGCTCCGTGATCCAGCGCCGATACGGCGCCGGCGAGCCCGGACACCCCGGCCCCAATCGTGACGAAGTCGGCGGAGTAGTCCCACTGACGTTCGCTTTGTGCATCGACCTGTACCGGCACGACCCCACCTAAAGCGGTTGCACCCACGCCGACAGTCGCGCTCTTCTTCAGGAAATCTCTTCTGCTGACATCCTTTCTCTTTTTCGTGTTCATGCCGGCATCCTCCAACGATCCTAATTCGACTGAGGTCCGGACCAACTCGCCCGTAGCCCGTCCCGATCTACCTGGTGGCCCCGGAGGTAAACGCGGTCAAACGTTCGGGAGTTGGTGATGTCCTCGAGCGGGTTTTGATCGAGGACGATGAAGTCGGCGCTCTTGCCAGCCGCGACCGTCCCCAGGTCTGCTTCGAGACCGAGGATCTCGGCTCCGTTTTTCGTCCCGGCCACGATCGCCTCTCCCGGCGTCATCCCCGCCGCCACCATGTTCTCCAGTTCCGTATGCGCGGTGAAACCGACGAAGCGATCACCGCCCTGGCCTCCCCCATCGCTTCCGATGCCGATTCGGACGCCGGCTTCATGGAGCTTCATGATGTTCAGTACCGTCTGATCCCACGACAGACGCGCCCGTTCGAGCGCCTCCGGTGTCGTGCCGAGAACCCTGTCGCGAAGCCGGGCGATCTGCTCGGGTCTGACCGTTTCGAGCAACAGTGAGGACGGTGGATCGAGATATGGCGAATAGATAGTTCGACGCCCCACCTGCGCCAGGAGGATGCTTGTCTCGGGGTGTTCTTTGAACAGCTCGACCAGTTCGTCGTCCACCTCCGTGATCATGTGCGCGAAAACATCGATGCCCGCCCGCAGTAGGTCCTTGGCATGTCCGATGCCCGTGGCATGAGCGGCGACGCGGATGTTGTTCTTGTGCGCTTCGTCGATGATCGCCATGTAGATGTTCGACGGCAGGGGTTCGACGTTGCCGCCGCGGTCGTCGACCCAAGTCTTGATGAGCGTCACGCCCCGCGATACCAGCTCACGAACGTTGGCACGTGCGCCCTCTTCGGTCGTGACCACGTACGCCGCATGCCGCATGTTGTTCGGACTGATCTCGCTGTAAGGCGCCAACCCCCGACCCGCCGTGAGGAACCGCGCCGCGTCGGGATGCTCGCCTGCCAGGATCTCGTCCCGCAACCGGAACGGCATCACTCCGAAGTCGGATCCCATGGCCTGACTTGCGGCAACCCCGTGATAGGCGAAACGATACATGTGGTCCAGGATGTGTTCGCGCGTGTAGTTCTCGGGTCCGCTCGTCAGGTTCTTCATGTACCCGATGTGCGAGTGCGCGTCGACCAGCGCCGGCATCACCGTCTTTCCCGTCAGGTCGACCGTTACCGCACCCGCCGGGATCTCGATCTTTCCCCTCCGACCGACCTGGCTGAACCGGTCACCTTCGACCAGGAAGACCGCGTCTTCGATGGGTGGGCTGCCATCGCCTACAATCAGGCGCGCCCCCTCGAATACGGTCACCGTCCCGGTTGCCTGGCCCGTTTCGTTTTCAGGTTGGGCGGAGCATGCCCCGGCGACGATCAACCAACCAACTACTGCTATCCGCAGACCCATGTTCCCTCCTCAAAGCACGCCCCGGTACTCCCGTAGCCACGACTACGGACGAACACCCACAGTCTTGCGGTCGGTCGGTAACCAAGCTCCCTGGTCCCGGAAGAGCAGCGTCGAATCGTACTCGAGGCTGGACCTCCAGCTTTGGACAGCAAGACCTCGCGGAGCCGAATCAGACGGCCCGGGATCGCATCTGGACATGCATAACGGTTTGGCTCAGGACATTATAGGGATTCGTCCGGAGTATAGGAAGAACAAGACTATTTACGGTCGCCGGCGACTCGGCGTTGACAGTAGTGCCGTTGGAGACCATCAGGCTACTTCGAGGAGTTCGAAAGTCCTGGAGAGTGTCGGACAACACTGGGATTGGTCGCATACAGACGGTGAGGTGGATCGGCTTCTCCTCAATCGCAGATACTCGAAATAGCCGGGCTATTCCTCCGGTCTGCTCAATCGGTCGCAACCGAATCTGACGCAAATCTGGGTGCCAAAATGTGAAGTTATTCTTGAGCGGCCCCTAAGACCGTCGTCGGTCGAAGCGGCCGAACCTCTTTCTTATACGCACTGGCTTTCTTCGCCCGTTCCAAGTCCCATCGAACCTGGAGGCGGAGCCAAAAATCCGGGCTCGATCGGAACAGGCGTCCCAATCGCAAAGCCATGTCGGGGCTCACCGCACGTTTTTCGCCAACGATCTCATTGACCGTCCTACGCGACACGCCCAACTTGTCAGCGAGATCGACTTGACTGATATGCAGTTCGGACAGTATTTCTTCGCGGATGAATTCTCCGGGGTGAATCGCCCGGAGTGCCCTCTTCTCTCTATTCATGCAATACCTCTTAGGGCCGGCTCCTGAATATCTTCACAGTTTGGGGTCCGATCTTCACGCCATCTTCCGCAGCTCCTCAACACCACTTCTGCGAAGTGATTCTTGAGCGGACCCTTAGTGATAGTCTTCCAGGCTCACGTTCACCACGTCTTCACCTTCGAACCGAAACGTGATCCGCCAGTTTCCAGTCACCCAGACCGCCCAATCGCCTTTGCGCTCACCCCCCAGCGGGTGAAGCCTAAATCCGGGGAATTGGCCAAGATCGGCCAGGGAAGTTACATCGTCAAGAGCCGCGAGGCGTCGTTCGACCCGCGGCACCATCTCCGATGGGATGCCCTTCTTTTTCCCCTCTTCAAAGAAGCGTTTCAGTCCCCCATGCCTGAATGACTTAATCACACCTTGTAACACTATACCGCTATGGGTTACATCTCTCAACAAATGAACTCCGGCGGGACTCCGGGGGACAGCGTTGACAGTAATTGCTTAGTTGGCTAATATGCCAAGTATGCAAGCAATACGCCCGGACCTCATCCGTTACTTCGAGGCGCTCGCTTCGGACAAGCGGCTACAGGTGCTCGACTGGCTTCGCGACCCGGAGGCAAACTTCCGGCCCCAGGTCGACGGAGACCTGGTACGCGACGGCGTGTGCGGCTTGCTGATTGCCGAGAAACTGGGTGTCAGTCAGTCCACAACTTCGCGCCACATGAGGCAGCTGGTCGACGCCGGCCTGGTTCGCGGCAAAAAGATCAAGCAGTGGACCTTTTACCGCCGTGACGAGGCGGCGATCAGGAAGGTGAAGCAAGTCATCGGGAGAGCGATGTGACTGCCCGAACCAGGAAAGCGTTCGAGTTCTGGCAGGTGGACGCGTTCTCCGACGAGCCCTACAAGGGGAACGCCGCCGCGGTCGTGTTCGAAGCCGCCGAGCTGACCCCCGACCAGATGCAGACGATCGCGCGGCAGATGAACCTGTCCGAAACGGCATTCCTTTCGGATCCGCTCGAGGAGGGGAGTTACCGGGTTCGTATCTTCACGCCGACCCGGGAGGTTCCCTTTGCGGGGCATCCCACCATCGCCTCGGCGTTCGCGCACGCGTCGACGCACAAGAAGAACGGCACCTTCGAGAAAACGGTGTTACTCCAGGAGTGTGCGGCCGGGATGATTGAGGTAGCGGTCACAGACGACGAACCCCCACTGTTCACCCTGGCTTCGAGGGCCGACGCGACAGCCGTGACCACGCTCGACCGCCAGGCGATCGGGGGCTTACTCGGGCTCGACTCGAAGGACGTCGTTGGCGAACCCGCCGAGGTGTGCTCGATCGGACTTCCGTGGTTGATTGTGCGCGTCGCCTCACTCGAACCGTTTCAGGCCGCACAGCCGGACCTCGGCGCGATCGAGCGGACCTGTCGCGAGTACGGGGCGGTCGGTATCACCGCCTATGTCCTTGAGACGGTGCTCGACGACTGCGATGTGCACGTCCGCACTTTCGCGCCCGGCGCCGGCATCCGGGAAGACCCGGTTTGTGGGTCGGGCAACGGCGCGATCGCCGTCCACCTGGCGCGCCATCTGTACCGGGACCATACGACGTTTTCCTATCGCGCCGAGCAGGGGCTCGAGGTTCATCGGTGCGGCCGGTTGCACCTTGCGGTCGAGCGTGGAGGGAACGACGATCAATCGATCGCGGTCCGGTTGGGTGGCCATGCCGCGAAGGTTCTCGAAGGGCAGTTGTGGATCTGAATAAGGAATGTAAGCTGGAGGTGTTTTAACATGAAATACACCGCACTGTTATGGGAGATGCACCCGGAATCCATGCCTGAATGATCGAACAAGAGTGGTCGGGAAGGCGAACCCTGGGTTCGATGCTCCTTGTCGTCCTGTTGACTTTCATTGTCTACTCCCCGACGTTGAGCTACGGATTCGTGTGGGACGATTTCCTGGTGGTCGTCAACAACTCCTTCACACATTCCTGGGAGAACTTTCCGAAGATATTTACGAGGGAGTACATCACCGAGCAGGCCGACGTGGAACACCTGCCGACGTCCCCCATCGGATCGGGGGAGAATAGTTACCGGCCGGTCGCGACGACGTCCGTATTCATCGATCACGCCTTGTGGCAGCTCGATCCGTTCGGCCACCACCTGACCAATCTCCTCTTGCATCTGGCCAACGTTGTTCTTGTCTTCGCATTCCTGTCCTTCCTTGCGAAGAACAAACTTGTGGCCCTCATGTCGGCATTGTTTTTTGGAATCCATCCGTTGACCACCGAGGCGGTCACGGTTGTTTCATTCCGAGAGGACCTGTTGGCCTTCCTGTTTGTCATGAGCTCGATGATTCTTTTCATCAAATTAGAATCGTCGACGAAATCGGCGGTGATGCCCCGATATGGGGCATCACTGATCTTCTACGCCCTGGCCCTGTTTTCCAAAGAGATGGCGATTACGCTGCCCATCGTTCTCGTGATTTACGATTACTACTTTCACTGCGAGGGGAGTTTGAAGAAGATCTCCTCACGGATATTTAGTCGCTATCTTGGATTTGCGGTCGTGAGCATCTTCTATCTGTGGATCCGATTCGAAGTCTTCAGGTCGGCCCAGAACCTGGACATCGGTTTTCACGGCGGAAGCTTTTACCTCAACATGCTGACGACTCTGAAAGTCTTCGGACAGTACCTGACCTGGATGCTTGTTCCGCTTGATTTTCATCCGACCTTGCCGGATGTGGGTTACTACCCGAGCACGCTGTTTTCGCTCGAGGTGTTCGTGCCGATGGTCCTGGTGCTTTTTGTGGGCGTACTTGCAGTGAGTTTTTACAAGGCTCACAGAATGACATCCTTCGGAATCGTTTGGATCTTCGTGACGTTGTTGCCCGTCTCGAATCTCATGCCGATCCAGAATTTCATCGCGGTGAGATACCTCTACTTCCCGGTCATGGGATTTTGCCTGATTCTCGCCATTCTGGTGACCAGGGCCGGGGAAGTTCGTTGGAGTGGTGTGGATCGAAAGGCGCGGAAATGGCTGCCTGCCACTCTGGCGGCGTGTGTCGTGATCTTCTATTCGGTAACGACAATTTCGAAGAATCAAGTCTGGGAGAACGAGCTCACATTTCGCCTCGAGATGGTCACGCGTTACCCGGACAGCTCGAGGGCTTACACGGCTTTTGGGAACGCGTTCCTCAAAATCGGCTGGCCCGATGAAGCGATACGGCAATACGAGCAGGCCATCCTCATCGAACCGGACTGAGCTGCCACCTACAGTGATCTGGGAAACATATTGATGAGCCAGAACAATTTCCCCGGGGCCCGTGAGAATTACCGAACCGCCACGGAGTTGGACCCGACGCTCGTACAGGCGCACGGGAATTTCTGCACGACGTATGCCGGCGAATCCAGACTCATGGAGTCTGTCGATTGTTATCGGGAAGTTATCCGGACCTTTCCGAACCACGTCGATGCCTATTTCAACCTGGGTCTGACTTATGAACGATTGGAAAGATGGCAAGAGGCCATCGATGCCTGGACCCGGGTCGTGGATCTTCGTCCGGAATACCGCGGAGCAAGGTCGAATATTCAGAGGCTTCGAGCGCTATTGGCCGCAGGTTCCTAGTGATATCTTGCCTGTCCTGCGGTCTTCGCTGTCCCTATCCCATCGCTCCCAATACCCGCCTTGACTTTCCCGCAAGACTTATCTAAGTTGGATATATCCAAAATGGATAATTCAAATGCATTCGGATAATCCGGTCGGATCCAAACCGATGAAGCCCGCGGGCTTTCACATCCTTCTGGTCCTGGCGGCAAGTCCCAGCCACGGGCTCGGGATTGCCAAGTCCGTGGACGAAGCCACAGATGGAGCGGTGACTCTGGGGCCCGGAACGCTCTATCGTTCCCTCAAGGAGTTGATGGGCGAGTTGCTGATCCAGGAGATCGACCCGCCGGAGGGCCCGAGCGATCCCCGGCGCCGATTGTACGAAATCACTCCGACGGGTCTCGAACGAGCACGGGCCGAGGCTCGACGCCTTGAGAGGCTGGTCGAGGTTGCCCACCAGAACGCCGTATTGCCGGGGTCCTCCTGATGGATGAACGTATTTACCTGTTGCTCCTGAGGGTCTATCCCCGCGCGTTTCGGGAGCTTTTCGGACCGCGGCTGCTGGAGTTGTTCTGTTACCGCAGGGAACAGTCGCGGGTGCAGGGCGGGGCTTTCTGGCGCACCCGGTTCTGGTGGTTCATCACGTCGGATTTGATGCGGTCCGCCTGGGCGGAGCGATTGGGGCGGGACTCTCTCGAAACTCGATCGGTCGGAGAGGAGAGTCGGGGAGGTAGCAGGATGGAAGGTTGGATAAGGGATCTGGCGTATTCGGTTCGAAGACTGGTTCGCAGTCCCGTTTTCAGTCTCTCGGTGGTCACGATCCTGTCCGTGGGGATCGGACTGAACACGGCCGCTTTCAGCATCGTGAACGCGGTGCTGTTCCAGCCGCCGCCCTTTAAGGACCACGACCGCCTGGTCGAGATCCTGCAGGAAACCGACGGCGGTTCCGCGAACTCCACGTCGTATCCGGCCTTTCTCGACATCATCGAATATGACGGTCTATTTGCCGAGGTGGGTGCCCGCTCCTTCGCCGGTGGTTACCTGGACACAGAGAACGGCGAACTGGTCTCGGTGTCGATCGAATATGCCACATCCGGCTACCTTCCGGCGCTCGGGTTGACCCCCGTCCTTGGTAGATGGTTCGAGCCGGTCGAGGATCGTCTCGAGGGACCACCGGTTGCGGTGATCACGCACCGATTCTGGCAAAATGCTTTCGGGAGCGATCCTTCCGTGTTGGGTCGCACCATCCGGCTGAACGACGCGGGGGTCACGGTCGTGGGAATCGGCCCGCCGGAGTTCAACGGCGGCCTGGGAGTCGCCACCGGCAGTTTCTGGCTGTCCATCTCTGCCATGGATGACACGAACGGGCGGTTTCAATCTCTCGAACGGCGGCAGGATCACCCCTTGAGGGTCGTGGCTCGTATGGCGCCCGGAGTCACGGTTGGGGCGGCGCAGTCCGCGATGGACCAACTGGCTGCCCGACTGGTTCGCGAGTACCCTGACGCCAACCGCATCCGGGGCCGTGACCGTGGTATCCACGTTCTTCCCATCCACCGTGCGGGAGCCGAAAATCGTGGCTCCTTCGTTCCCATCGTGATTCTTCTGATGGGCGTCGTTGGCCTCGTGCTGCTGGTGGCTTCGGTAAATCTTGCGAACCTCATGCTGGTTCGGGGGCTCGGCCGGGGACGTGAGATCGGAGTACGCCGGGCTCTGGGCGGGAGCCGATCGAGCTTGATACGGGTGATCTTCGGCGAGACGGCCGTGCTCGCCGGGGTGGGCGCGGCCCTGGGGCTGTTACTGACCTACGGGCTGACGACCTGGCTTGGAAAACTCGAACTGGCTGTCGTCGGCCCGACCAGCCTCGACATCCGACTGGATTGGAAGGTCTTCGCTTTCGCGTCGATCATGGCTGTGGGGGCGAGTCTCGTAGCTGGGTTGGTTCCGGCGCTGCGAATCACCTCCGCCCCTCTGGCTTCAATAATGCGCGACGCGCAGCGCTCCCGATCCGGGAGGAGGTCCGGCCTGGCTGGTTTGCTGATCAGCACTCAGGTGGCGAGTTCGCTCATACTGCTGGTCGCCGCCGGGCTCTTTATCGACGGCTCTATCCGTGCCGCCTCTGCCGATCCCGGCTTCAATCCAGAGAATCTGGCGATCATCCAGATAGACTTGAACTCGCTGGACCTTCCAGCCGACGGAGTGCGCGCCGCATACGATGCCGTCGAGGAGCGGATCGAAGGACTCCCGGGCGTTCGCGGCGCAAGCTTCACGAGGAACCTGCCCGCAACCCCCGGCGGAACCACAACGTTACTGGTGGGTGATCTGGCGGATGGGGGCCGTCGGCCGGTCGAGGTTGCCTGGAACCTGGTTGGCGGCGACTTCTTCGCACTGATGGAGATTCCGCTCCTCTCCGGGCGGCTCTTTGATCGAAGCGACGGAGCCGGGGCTCCGCAGAGAGTCGTGGTCAGCCGGGCGATGGCAGAGGTTTTCTGGGGTCGCAGCGATGTTGTTGGCGAGGTGTATTACGCGGAGAACGCACCCGAGGTGGCGATCGAAGTCATTGGAGTGGTAGGGGCGACCAAGGTGACCTCTCTGGACGAAGCCCCCACCCCGCTGGTCTATTTCAATGGACAGCAATCCGCTGTCGGGAGAACGAATCTTCTCATCCGAACCGCCGGTCCCCCGCGCGCTCTCCTGTCGCTGGTGCGGCAGGGAGTCCGAGAGGTCGATCCTCGCATCCAGATCCTGACCGCTACGACCATGGATTCGTACTTGTCGGGCACTCTCGGACGTCAGCGACTCGTGGCCCGGGTGCTCCTGGTCATCGGCGCGTTCGCGCTCGGCCTGGCGTCGCTCGGGATCTATGCGGTGGTTGCGTTCAAGGTTTCCGAACGAGTCAACGAAGTGGGCATTCGGATGGCGTTGGGTGCGGGGCGCTCCTCGGTCGTGCGTCTCTTCATCAAAGAGACGGCGGCCGTTGTTGGACTCGGCGGTCTGGTGGGCGTCGGCCTGGCCATTCCGCTGGCGCGCCTCATCGGCGGAGCCTTCTTCGGTACCCCGGGCCTTCTGGGTCCCGTGGTCCTGGCGAGCCTCATCACCCTGGCACTGGCAGCGCTGCTTGCCACCGGTATTCCGGCGTGCAGGGCTGCGTACCTCGATCCGGCCGAGACGTTGCGGCAGGACTAGTCTGGCAGCTCCTAACGATCGCAACTCGACGAAACCATGTCCATGCCCGTTACGCTGATGCGATCGCCGTTCGGCCGACGGATCAGGGCGCCTCGCGCGAGCATCTTCTCGCCCTCGTGTGCTGCGGGGTCGAAATCACCGAGCATGAAAAAATTTGTCAGTTGAAAAGTGAGCGTTCCCAGTGGCTCGGTCGCGGCCAGCTCCAGTTTCTCACGGGTTGGTTTCTGTTCCGGGTCCGGGTCCCTGTCACGGATGGGTCGGCCCGATCTGGTGAGCGTCCAGTCGCCGCCTGCCCGTGTCATGCAACCGACGGCCTGAACCAGCGAATTGCCCGGTAGCGGTTTCGGCCCATCTTTCCCTTCGATCCAGACGGTTCGGGCCGAACCGACGGTCAGTTCGATCTCTCCGGAAGGGAAGCCATTTTCCTTCAAGAGGTGCGCTACGACGAGGATGTACTCGGGGTCGTCCAATGACGGCTGGAGAAGCGGCATGCTGGATCGAATCTTGTTGTACAAGCTTCCCACATGGTCCTCCCGCCAGTTCTCGAAGAACTTCTCCCCTTTGAGGGGCGGTCCCTGGAACTCGGCGTCGCCCGCAATGACCTCTCCGTGGCAGGCGTCGCACCTCGCCTGGAACACTGCCTGACCGGCCGCCGCCTGGGCATCTGTATAGACGCCGTCCCACACCTTTCGAAGTTCCGTGCCGGCTTCCTGCATCGCACGGGCCGGCTCGGTGGTGCCCCTGGAAATCGAGGTTCGCGCTCCGACAAGCAAGAGCGTTACAACAAAAAAATACCCGAGTTGCCGGTGCACTGCCTTCGACCTGGGATCGTACGTCGGCATCAGTCTCCTCCTGGGATCTCGTCAAACATGGGAACGTGACATAGATAGTACGAAACAGCCCGGGTCAGGTCAATTTGATCGCGCCCTGGGTTCGCTTCGGTGGATCCGCTTGCGGCGCTCAACGAGGAGTCGGGGCGATCCACTTCCGGGCGGGATCCCGGCCCGTCCGACTTGGAATACATTCGATATACAACAGTTACTTGACCCCGCCACCGCCCTCCATTAACCTCAGGCAGTCATTCGCGGTTCGTGACTGTGGGGACTTGCACACTTGGTCCGACGATTGGCCGTAAGACGGTCCAAACGCAACACGAAAGATACGATCAGAGCCTCTTCAAGGAGAAGATTGTCTTGAATCTCGTCCTCGTCTTGATCTCTCTTCCTGCCCTCTTGCTCGCCCAGGCGAACTTGGCGCCAGCCACTCAGGCGAACCAGATTCTCGAAGACATCCGGGGCGTTCTTGCGGATACGGAAGAGCCGCTCACCGGGGGCCAGGAGGAGGCGCTTCGATCGATCGTCGCCGAAGCGACGTCTGGCGAAAGTCAGGTGGGCGCCGTCGTCGCCGAACAGGTACGGAGCCAGGCAGGCGACATCCTGACACCGGCGCAGACGAGAGCGTTGTCACGCGCCCAGACCGCGCGAAAGCTTCTCGACGACGGTGTCGACGGTTTGCGGCAGGTGCTGGCTACAGCCGGTGCGCCGCCGTTGACGTTCGACCAGGAAACCCAGGTGCAGTCGGTTTATAACGACCATGTTCTAGCGCTCGATGGCATGCTCGAAGCCAACGGGGGGAGCACCGAAGCAATCGAACGCGACATTCGGACGCTAGAAGACCAACTCCTGCTGGCGGCGTTGAAGTTTCTGAATCCGGCCCAGCGGACCGCGCTAACCGGATCTCTGTCCGCGGCCGACTTCGCGGAACTGAACAGCGACCTGCCCGAGGACGAGGACGAGCTGAGAGAGTACCTGAGCGACCTGCGCAGTCCTGCGACCAGTGGCGGCGGTGGTGGCCGTGCCGGCCGCGGCGGTCGTGGTGGCGGTGGCGGCGGGGTCGTCATCGACGGCTTCGGCGGTGGCCGTATGCCGAACCGCGACGAGATCCAGGAGATCCGTATCAACGAAAATTCGTTTACGGCCGAACAGAGTAACCAGAGCCGGGGACGTACCGAAATCATCACGCGTGGCGGCACAGGCCGGTTCAACGGCGACACCACGTTCAACTTCGCCGACGAGTCGCTCGATGCGCGGAACACATTTGCGTCGTTCCGGCCGCCCTATCAGCAGCGGAACTTTTCGACGAATGTCAGCGGCCCCCTGATCCGGAACCGGCTGACCCTCACGTTCAGCCTCAAGAACAACACGAACGAAGACGGCGAGACGCTCCGGGCGTTCACGCCAAACGGTCTGATCGACGATGCCATCGTCAAACCCAGGGTCGAACGCGGGTTTACTCTGCGTGCCACGGCGCAGCTATCCGAAAACCACGTCGTCAACGCGAGCTATACGTACGGGACCGTCAAGAGCACGAATGCCGGTGTCGGAGGCTTCGGTCTGCCCGAGCAGGCCTACAACACCGACAACGACGATTTCAACTTCCAGATCAAGGAGACCGCGGTTCTTTCGAACCGGTTCAACCACGAAGTCCAGTTTCGGGTCGGCGGGCTGGCTCGTGTCTTCAAGCCTGTCAATTCCGGCGTACACATCATCGTTGCCGACGCGTTCAAAGGCGGTGGCGCGATCTTGAATGGTGAAAGCGACATCCGTAACTATGAATTCAGTAATCTGCTGATGTACTCGGGACAATCGATGTCTCTACGGGCCGGTTTCCAGGGCCGCATAGAACGTGAGGATGTGCAATCGCGGTCCAACTACAATGGTACGTTCACTTTTTCCAGGCTGGATTGCCAGTCGCCCGACGAAGTCGAACCCGGTGAAGACCCCTGCGAGGGCGCCTTCTCCGCCGGCCGGCCGATTCGCTATACGGTCAAGCAGGGCGATCCGCAGTTGAACGTCAGTAAGTTTGAGAGTTCCGTTTTCCTCCAGACCGATTTTCGGCTGAGTCAGAGATTGACGACCAGCCTGGGAGTGCGTTACGAAACCCAGACGCATGTGAACGACTACAATAATTTCGCTCCGCGTCTGGGTTTTGCTTATTTACTGGGTTCGTCGACAGTCCTGCGTGGAGGCAGCGGCATCTTCCACGACCGTCTCAACCTGCGGGACTACCGGCAGTTGGTCCAGTTTGACGGAACCGGTCAGGAAGAGCTCATCATTCGGAATCCGACGTACCCGAATCCCTTCCTTGGTGAATCCGAGGCCGAGATCCGCGGACAGACCTCCGCAATCCGGAGTGCGGCGGACGACCTGTCGAGTCCCTATTCGTGGATTTCCGAAGTGTCGATCGAGACCCAGCTTCCCGGCCGCGTGACGGTGACCGGTTCCTACAAGTTCGACCGGGGTGTTCACCGGTTCCGCAGCCGGAACATCAACGGGCCTTTGGATATCACGTCTTCGGTGCCGCGGTCCTGTACCTCGGATCAGGACAGCACGACTTGCGTCCGACCCGACCCGACCCGGGGCAACCTCATCCTCCTCGAGTCCACCGGAACGTCGAGAAACCACAACTTCCGTCTCGGTTGGCGGAGGCGTTTCAGCTTCGTGAACATCAACGGCAGCTACACGCACAGCTCGAACTACAGCGACACTTTCGGAGGGACGTTCAGCCTCCCGGCCGACAACTATGATCTGGCTTCGGAGTGGGGCCGTTCCGGTGCACGGCGTCGGTTCAGCTCATCGTTCAACCTGAGGCTGCCCTGGAACATCAACGCCAACACCGGCATGTCGTGGAATAGCGGCAACCCGTACTCGCTACGCACGGGTAAGGACGACAATCGGGATACGAACACCAACGACCGACCGTCCGGAGTCCCCAGAAACTCGCTGACCGGCCCGGGCTTCTTCGAAATGAGCATGGACTTTTCCAAGTCCGTTCAGCTTCGTTCCGATCGCGTCGAGCTTGCCGAGGGCGCAACGACTGGTCCGGTAGCCGGCGGCGGCTATTACGGGCAGCGCACCGGAATCCGGATGACGATTTCCGCCCGGGCCCGGAACCTCCTGAACAATGTCAATTACCAGAGCTTCAGCGGCGTGATGACCTCACCGTTTTTCGGCAAGCCGACACGGGCCCGGGACGGGCGGAGTATTAGCGCATCGATCCGTTTCAACTGGTAGTCAGTTACTCGGGACCTGGAATTCCGCCATCGCCTTCTTGAACGCGGCAATCGTGATATCCGCCCGGTAGTCGGCCAGCTTCTTCCCGTTCGCGATGACTTGCTCGGTCGACTCCAGGTCCACCCCGTAAATGGAGAATCTGCCGGCTTTCGTCCGTTCAGTTTCCCGAAGCAGTCTAGGATTGCTGACGGCAACCAACGACTCGTAGTGGTAATCGTCATGGATGTCCCATCGGGTCGCCGACTGCGTGTCCGGCATCTGGACGATACCGAGTTCCTCTTTCATGAAGTCGTAGCTCCACCTGTCTTCGGTGTAGTACTCGGTGATGAAGAAGACGCGTGCGGGTTCGCCTTTCCATTCCCGGTTGAGCTCGTCGGCAACTTGCTCCATGCCCCGCTGGTTTCCGCCGCTGTCGCCGACCATCATGATGTTGGTGAAGCCCATCGATTTGAGGCTCCGCGTCATGTCGGTCAGTACCGCCCTGTAGGTCTCCTGGGTCAAGTAGACGCTACCGGGCACGATATTGGGGTTGTCGGGGTTGCCCGGTTCGAGCCTCACCAGCGGCGCGATCAGTGCGTTGCCGAGCTTTCTGGCGATCGCTTCGGTCGTCGTTTCCAGGACATAGTTGTGTTTACCGGTCGAGGTATACGGGCCGTTCTTTTCGACTCCGCCGGTTCCGATGATGGCGGTTGTCTTGCCGGCCGCTATCGAATCCCGGACTTCCATCCAGGTCATTTCTTCGGTCCAGACTGTGTCCAGCATGTCGATCGGGCGTTCGCCGTCCGCTAACGCCTGAGCTGCCCGTCGCTCTGCCTGTTGCGCCTGTTGCTCAGGAGTCAGGGGTGGTCGGTTCCCGCGGCCGCGCTGGGAAATCGCAGGCGTCGAAACCAGGCATACCGCGATCAGCGAAAGGAAAAGCAATCTTGTCAGCTTCATCGAATACCTCCAGGGAACGCCCATTCTAGACCGGTAAGGCCGCTACGCCAAGCAATCCGGCGTGCTCACTCCTGGCGTGTTTGGAGCAGGCTCTCGATCACCCGGGCTTGATCCTTCGAGACGATACAATACGGCACCACTCTGGGCGCACGGACCAGCCCGGCCGTGATGCTGTCTGAAAAGACCACGTCGGCCCCCGACAGGTTCTTCGATTCTCCATCCACCAGGCAGTAGCTTTCCATTGTGTGACGGGTTCCGACGAAAGGCGCCAGAACACCCTGGGCCAGGATCAGGAAGTACGGGCTGATTGACGCCACAACGATCAGGGACGGTTGCTCGAGTGACTGAATCAGGCTGACGTGTTCGTCGGCGGTGTTCGGTTCGAGGGGAAACAGGGAACGGCCCGGGGGCAGGAGCTGCGCGAGATCCCAGACGACGCCGGGCATGCAGACGATCAGTGCTCCGATGGCCGTACCCCGGTTTGCGGAGAACTCTTCCAGGGGACATGTTTCCACGGGAAACCGAATCGCCCGGGAAAGTTCTTCCTGAATCAACCGGCCCATCGCCTCCTCGGGCGTCACGACCAGGACGTGATCCGGAGGTTCCGCCAGCAGGCGCTCGCGGACCCGGGCTGTCAGCTCTTCGAGAGAATACCCCTTCTCCCGAGCTTTCCGGATGGTGGCGTCGATCAAGTCGTCGAGATCCTCTTCGCGGGGTATCGGGCGCTCCTCGACCGACCGGACGACCATCCGCCGTCCCCGGTGCCGGGTGACCCAATGGCGATCGACGAGTTCCTGGTAGGCCTGACTGACCGTGTTGGCGTGGATCTTGTGCCGCAGGGCGATCTGCCGAACACTGGGCAACTGCTCTCCCGGTTTAAGCGTCCCGGTGGCGATTTGAAAAACGACCTGCTCTACGATCTGGCGCCGGAGCGAAACATCACTGTTCTTGTCGATCGCAATAGCCACGGCACTCCTCGTTTTAACGATCCCTTTTCGTGGTAGATTCTACCCACACTACCAATGTGACACTCGAAAAACTGTACGCCTGCCGATTCCACCTCGGTCGCATAATCGCTACTTTGTGACGAAGAGGTAGCAGTGTTGAACGAAACAGCACGCCTCCTGGAGGAAACGACCGATGTCCAGCACACTGACAGATCATCCAGGCCACGGTTCCGAATTGCTTTCTCAAAACATGAAGCAGGAGAACTCGCTCGGCGGTTTCTGGAGCTTGTTCGTGACCCAGTTCCAGGGCGCATTCAGCGACAACCTCTTCAAGTGGCTCGTCATATTCACCGTTTGGACCCTCTATCCCAGCGAAGAGGTGCAGAACGCCATGGTCGCCCTGATCGGCGCTATCTTCGCGGTGCCGTTCATCTTGTTTTCGATGGCGGGAGGGTATCTGGCCGACCGCTACAGCAAACGTACGGTGGCCATCGGCACCAAGGTTGCGGAGGTGGGCACCATGGTCCTTGGACTGATCGGTCTGGCTCTGGTCCACATTCCCATCCTCCTCACCGCCGTGTTACTCATGAGCACCCAGAGTGCCTTCTTCGGCCCGACCAAATATGGGCTCCTGCCCGAAATTCTACCCAAAGAACGGTTGTCCTGGGGGAATGGAATTCTCAGCCTGGGAACCTTTGCAGCGGCCATTCTGGGTTTGCTCATCGCCGGTTTCCTGTCCTCCCAATTCAGCGGTCGTCCATGGTGGTCGGGGGTCGTCCTGGTGGCGCTGGCTCTGATTGGCCTCGCGACGAGTCTGGGAATCAGCCGCGTTCCTCCCGCCGCCCCGGGAAAGCGATTCCGCTGGAACATGATCGCGGAGTTCTGGGCCCAGGTTCGTGTGATCGGCCGCCAACGGGTCCTGTTCCTGGCGGTTCTGGGTTCGATCTACTTCTGGTTCCTGGCCGGCCTCCTGCAGTTGAACATCTTCTTCTTCGGCAAACTGGTTTACCAGTTCGACGACATGGCGAGCAGCTATCTCCAGGCGACGTTGGCCGTGGGGATCGGCCTGGGCAGCGTCGCGGCAGGGTATCTGTCCGGCAATAAGATTGAATACGGATTGGTGCCGTTGGGCGCCGCCGGGTTGGCGGTTTTCGGGTTGATCCCTTTCTTCGATCTCAGCGCAACGGCCTTCGCCGTCAACCTGGGATTCCTGGGTTTCTCCGCCGGCTTTTACTATGTGCCGATCATGGCCTTGATCCAGAGACTGCCCGCCCCGGAGGAGAAAGGGATGGTCCTCGGCGCCAGTGCCGTGCTGTCGTTCGTCGGCCTCCTGTTCGCGTCCGGTGTCTTCTACTTGTTGCGAGGCCCGGCCGGGATGAATCCGCAGCAGATTTTTCTGGCGGGCTCGATCATGACACTGTCCGGGACGGCATATCTGTTGTGGCTCTTGCCGGACGCCTTGATGCGGTTCCTGATCTGGATGCTGACGCACACCTTCTACAGGGTGCATGTCAAGGGTCGCGACAACATTCCGGCGAAGGGCGGGGTCCTGTTCGTGTCCAACCATCTCTCGATGGCAGACGCATTTTTTCTGATTGGCTCCACCGACCGGCACATCCGTTTCCTCATCTACAAAGGGCAGTATGAGAAATGGTGGGTCAAGCCCATCGCCCGGATGCTTCGAAGCATTCCCATATCCGCCGAGGTCCGTCCTCGGGAGATGATCAAGTCGTTACAGGAGGCCACCAACTGGATCAAAGAGGGACAGGCGGTCTGCATCTTCGCCGAAGGGCAGATTACGCGGATCGGGCAAATGATGCCGTTTCGCAAGGGAATGAACAGGATCATGAAGGGGGTCGATGCTCCGATCATACCGGTGCACCTGGACAACGTGTGGGGCAGTATTTTTAGTTTCGAAAAGGGAAGGTTCTACTCGAAGATGCCACGCCAGATCCCCTACCCGATCACCGTCAGTTATGGCCCGCCCATGCCCGCCGATACGCGTCCGTACGAGGTGCGACAGGTCGTGACTGAACTGGGCGCTTCGGCCTGGGAACAACGCAAGTCGCGCACGAAACCTCTCCACCGTGCATTCGTCAGAACGGCGCGTTCGTCTCCCTTTCGATTCGCCATGTGCGATTCCACATCGCCGCGACTGAACTTTATCTCGGCGCTTACGAAAACGATTTATCTGGGCCGTCGACTGAAGCGGATCTGGGGCGGGCAGAAGATGGTGGGCATTTTGTTGCCTCCTTCGGTACCGGGAGCCCTGGTAAACTTCGCGGCCCTGCTGATGGGAAAGGTGCCGGTCAACTTGAATTACACCTTGTCGAAAAACGCGTTGGCTTCCTGCATCGAACAGTGCGATCTCAAGAACGTCCTGACCTCAAAGAAATTCCTGGACCATCTCAAACTGAAGGTGTCCGTCCGGACGGTGTTGCTCGAAGATGTGGCCGGCCAACCCGGTGCGTTGGAAAAAGCTTCCGCGGCGATTGCAGCCTGCCTTTTTCCTGTTGCCGTCATCGAGAAATGGTTGGGTCGGGAAGAGGAAGTTAAACCGGACGACCTGGCCACCGTGATCTTTTCGAGCGGAAGCACCGGCGAACCGAAAGGCGTGCGGCTCTCACATTTCAATATCGTCTCCAACATCGAGCAACTCGGGCAGATCTTCGCATTTGGTGGTAAGGACCGGTTTCTGGGTGTGCTGCCATTCTTCCACTCCTTCGGATTCACCGGAACATTGGGAGAGCCCGCCGTTCTGGGCGTGGCCTACCATGTCAATCCGCTCGACGCCCGAGTCATCGGGGAACTGGTACGCGAAAATGAAGTCACGTTCTTGCTGGCCACTCCGACCTTTCTTCAGATCTACATGCGGGGCTGTCAGCCCTAGCAGTTCGGCAGCATTCAATTTGCCATGGTCGGTGCGGAGAAACTGCCCGAGCGACTGGCCGTGGCGTTCGAGGACAGGTTCGGTCTCCGTCCGATGGAGGCCTACGGGTGCACCGAATGTTCCCCGGCCGTAACGGTCAATTCCCGCGACTTCCGAGCAGCCGGTTTCCGCCAGGTCGGCGGCAAGCGTGGGACCATCGGCCATCCTCTGCCCGGCATTTCGGTCAGAATCATCGACCTGGATAGCGGTGAAGAGTTACCCGCCGGAAAGGCTGGAATGATGCTGGTAAAAGGGCCCAACGTCATGCTGGGATATCTGGGCATGCCCGAAAAAACGGCCGACGTACTCCAGGATGGCTGGTACACGACCGGCGACATTGCGGCGATTGACGAAGACGGTTTCGTGACGATCACGGACCGTCTGAGCCGTTTCAGCAAGATCGGCGGCGAAATGGTGCCGCACATCAAGGTGGAGGAGATGCTGCATGAACTGGCGGCAGCAACGGAACAGACGTTTGCAGTGACCGGTCTGCCGGATGAAAAGAAGGGCGAAAAACTGGTCGTGCTGCACACGATGGAAACGAATGCGCTGGCTGCTGCCGTTCGGAAACTGGGGTCGGTCGAACTGCCCAATCTCTGGAAGCCGCGCAAAGACCAGTTCCTGTACGTAGACCAGCTCCCTTACCTGGGTACCGGAAAGCTGGATTTGAGAAGAGTGCGCGAACTTGCAGCCCAGGGACTCTCTTAGACAGACGCCCGACAGCCGTAAACGCTTCTTGTCACTCAGGAGATTGTTTCGGGGGTTTTTAAGATTGACCGGAGAACGCCAGCTGACATAGAAGAGTGTAGCGCGTATCAACGACACGACGCCGGACGGCGAAGTCTCCGTTCAATCAACGGAACCGGGATTTCTTCTGTTTCGGGGATTTGACCGGAGGAGGATTCAGGAATGGGCCACTTCATTGAAGCTCGACGACGGTTCATGGCGCACTTCACCGCCATAGGTCTGGGAACCACGCTGGTACCCGGAATCATCTGGGCACGTATGCAGGATGCCGGTGAGCAGCAGATATCGCTGGAGATGGTTCGGGACGCCATGAAAATGTCGGGTGTGGAAGTGAGCGACGAGCAGCTCGAAGACATGGTCGACACGGCCAACAACAACCTGGAAAACTTCGAGGAGCGACGTGAAGTTCACATCCCCAACGATGTTTCACCGCCGTTCCACTTCAGCGCCGTGGTGCCAGGCATAGAAGTCGACAAGACCAGCCGTCCGTTCCGGCTCAGCGATGTGTCCGGGATCAGTCGCCCGTCGAACCTGGAAGACGTTGCTTTCTGGCCGGTCCGGAATCTTGCGGAACTGGTGCGGACCAAGCAGGTGACATCGGTCGAACTGACCGAGATGTACCTGGAGCGCCTCCATCGCTACAAGCCCCTGTTGAATTTCGTGGTTACTTTCCTTGACGAGCTGGGCCTTGAAGAAGCCAGGCAGGCCGACCGGGAGATCGCAGCGGGCAACTACAAAGGGCCGTTGCACGGTATCCCATGGGGTGCCAAGGACATCATCGCGGTCAAAGGCTTCCCGACCACCTGGGGATCCCCGGCATTCCGCGAACAGGTCTTCGACTATGACGCCAGCGTTGTTGAAATGCTGCGCGACGCCGGAGCCGTCTTGATCGCGAAACTCTCGACCGGTGAGCTTGCGGGCGGCGACAACTGGTTCGGCGGCCAGACGAAGAATCCCTGGGATCCGGAGCAGGGATCCAGCGGTTCCTCTGCCGGGCCCGCATCGGCGACTGCCGCCGGTTGCGTCGGGTTTGCTATTGGTTCGGAAACCAGCGGGTCCATCCTGAGCCCGGCCTCACGTTGTGGACTGGCCGGTCTTCGGCCGACTTTCGGAAGGATCAGTCGGTATGGCGTGATGGCGCTGTCGTGGACAATGGATCGGCTGGGGCCGTTGTGCCGGTACGCGGAGGATTGCGCCATTGTGATGGAGGCCATCGCAAAGCCTGACGGCCGCGACATGAGTGTGTCCGATGCGCCATTCAACTGGGATGCGACGCTCGATATCAAAGGGCTGCGAGTGGGTTACATCAAGGAATCGTTCGACGGAATCACGGATGCCGTTGCGAAGCGGAATGCCGACGCCACGCTCGAAACATTGCGATCCGTTGGAGTTTCCGAGTTCATTCCGATGACGATTCCCGATGTGCCTTCCAACCAGAGTGCAGTCGGCGTGGAGTCCGCCGTATTCTTCGACGAAAAATCCCGATCCGGACAGATGGACGAGGCCCGTCGGGGCGCCCGGAACTCGAGCCGGCTGATTCCCGCCGTCGAGTACCTGCAATCCCAGCGGGCCCGAATGATGATGATGACCGAACTGGCCAAAGCCACCGAAGGCATCGACGTGTATGTCGTGGCGTCGAGCCCGCGCCGTGGCGGTGGGCGAGGAGGACGTGGCGGTGCCCGGGGCGGCGCTCGCGGAGCGCCGCCGGCAGGAGGCAGGGGACGTGGCCGCGGACCGGCAACGCCACCGACTCCGGCCCGACGGCATTCAACGATGGCGAACCTGGCCTGTTATCCTGCGATTAACGTTCCGAACGGTTTCACCGACGCCGGTACACCGACCAACGTGACACTGTTTGCCCGGCCGTTCCGTGAGGCGGAGCTTCTGGCGGTGGCCAGAGCCTACCAGGATGCGGCGGGTTTCCACCGGAGGGAGCCGGACCTGGGTTAGTCGCAGGACCCTGGGGAGGGACGTTCAACGCAAAGGCGCAAAATCGCAAAGGCCGCAACTTGTTTGTCCGGACGTCTCTCCGCCCCAGATAACAAAGCTTGCGGCCTTTGCGATTTTGCGCCTTTGCGTTGAGAAAAGCACTCCCCTGTGGTCCATATTGAAGCCAAATGTGGAAAACCCTGATCACTGCGCTCGAAAGCGCCTGGACCCTTTTTAAACGGCTCTCGATCATCGAACGGGCTTTCGCCACGCTCCTGGTGCTCGAAGTTGTCCACGTGTCCATTGTCGTGGCGCTCGGGCGTCCTCAGCTTTCCGGGGCGTCGATACTCCACATTCTCTTCGTTCTGGCGCTCCTGTTCCTGATCGGCCTCTACCTGGTTCGCATGATCCGTCTGTTACCGCAGTTCCTACGCAGCCTCGCAACCTTCGAGAAAATCCTGTTTGGTTTCATTGGAGTGCGCTTTGGATTCGGTATTGTCGGCGCGGTTATCGGAATGCAACTGCCGGACTTCATCGATGCCGTCGTCGCAGTTGCGGTCCTGATCCTTGTTTTCACGACTTCGAGACGGCTCCTGGGCGTCGTCCTGTGGCGCCTGCGAAACCGTCTGATTGCGACTTATATTTTTGCCTCCTCCGCAGAATTTGTGGGCAGTCCAAAGGCCTGTGCGCACATAAGTAATTGAAACAAAGTACCTTATTCTTTTGTTCGACGGCGAATATTCCAGTACCCACTTCGGTCGGACGCCTACACCCGGTGCCCGGAGCCCCCGCCGGAGGCCCCGTTCCCCATCGCCCACACCAGCCGACACCGCGGAGCGCAGCCGAGGGTCAAGGCCGGCGCAGCCGCCGAGCTTGCGAGGGAAGCCTTGAGGCTTGGCGAGCACCGTGGTCTCCTCAAGCGGCGATGGAAGACGGTTTTACCCACAAATTCTGCGGAAGACCCATATTTTTATCGGTATCGTTCCGATCGTCCTGATCGTCTCGATGCTGGGCATCGCGATGTATATGCTTGCGGGTCAGGGAGCCGCGTATCTCATAACGACGGAATTGGAACGCCGCAACGATGTCACTCGCAACTCTGCGCTGACGATAGCTTCGAGCCTGGCGTTTCGAGGTGCGACGGAGACTCCTGCAACTATCGGGAATCGGGTTCTCGGCGACTTGCGTGCCCGCTTTCCGACCTTGAACGCCCTTGTACGTGTGGATGGCCAGTATATTGTCCTTGGACCCAACCCGATCCTGGCCGAGTTTCCAGTACCGATGGATGCCGGGTTCTCGGGTGTCATTCAGGTGGAACGCGATTTCGTGATGGCGGCTCGCGTCACGAGTTGACCCGTCGGCGATGAGGTCGACGTTCTGGCGTACGAGGCGGTCGATACCCAGTTGCTCTCCGGCCTGCTGCCGGGACTTGCGACCACCACTTTCTTCAGTGACCTCGTCTCCGGAACCGATGATGGACGCGATGATTCGGGCCCTGGTGGGATCCAGGTTTCGGTTGACGGCCAGCGAGCACGCGCCGACGAGATGCCCGAGTCCATAGGTTGGTGGGATGTGCCGGTGGTCTGGACGGCCGGTATCCCGATTCATGACATCGACGGGACCCCTGATGGTCAGGAACAGATCCTGGTAGTTTCCCGCCCTTCCCAGATTGTCCGCCAGTTGTTCAGCCCGTTGTCGGACGGGGGATCGACCCTCGGGGCCGTTCTTGCGGCGATTGCTGTGCTGTTCCTAGGAGTCGAACTTTTTTCACTGCTCCTGAGCCTGGGTCTGACCCGATCCATCACGCACTCGGTCAGCGACCTGTATGGAGCGACTCTCAAGGTTCAGACCGGGGATTTTTCCGAACGCATTCCGATTCGGACGAAGGATCAGTTGAGTGAGTTGGCCAGCTCGTTCAACAGCATGACCGAAAACATTCAAGGCCTGATTGACGAGTCAAAAGAGAAAGAGCGTCTGAAGTCGGAGCTGGAGATCGCGCGCGACGTTCAACTGAGGCTGTTTCCGAAAGACGTCCCCCGGATGCGAACGCTCGAACTGGCGAGGATTTGTAACCCTGCCCGCGTCGTCAGTGGAGACTATTACGATTTTCTCTGCTCGATTCCAGGTGGATGGCCCTGGCGATCAGCGATATCTCCGGCAAGGGGATATCTGCCGCTTTGTTGATGGCCAGCATCCAGTCTGCTTTGCGTGCCCAGTTAACTTCTCTTTACGATGCTTCCGGCTCTGAAACAGACGGGAGTTCGCCCGTTTCGACAGCGCTGCTGGTGACGCATCTGAACCGTCAACTCTACGAAAATACTTCCAGCGAAAAATACGCCACCCTATGCTGTGCCCTCTACGATGATGACAGCGGCCGGTTGGTCTATACGAACGCCGGGCACCTGCCGCCGATTCTCATCCACAATGGCGTCCCCACCCGGTTGGAAGTTGGCGGCATGGTCGTCGGCATGTTCCCTGAGTCCGAGTATGAGGAAAGCGACGTTCGAATGGAGTCGGGCGATTTGCTGGTGGCCTTTACCGACGGCGTGACGGAGGCGGAGAACGAACGGGGCCAGGAATTCGGAGACGACAGACTGCTCGACCTGGTCGTCGGAAACTCTGACATGTCGCTGGACCAGGTGATTCGGGTCGTCAACACCGCCGTCCGTGATTGGACGCATGATTTCGAGATGCGCGATGATATGACGATGCTTCTGGCCAGACGGATTTAGGGAAGTGGTTGGTGGCCAGTGGTTAGTCTTCAGTTGTGGGGAGCGGGTAAACCCGGCAGCTGTCCGGACTTCATTTGTCAAACATCCGACCTTCAAGCCGCGTAATTGACGTTAATTCATTTAATCGGATTTTGAGAGCTTCCGACTGTTCATAATTTTGACTTTCCGAGGACAGATTACCGGCCGATCTTGATCGTTGGGTCCGTGTTCGGCCGTCCGGCTGAGCATCTCCAAATAACTGTGCATTAATGAGATGTGGGTGGTCGTCCATCGAGCGTGGTGATTGGCCTGCGGATTGCGACTTCCAAAGTCGGAGGGCACAAACATGATTCCGATCAGAGTCAAATTCGACCGCAACAACCAGCAGTTCAAGCTGGTTGAAGACTATAAGGGCCATCTGTTTGAGGATGGGGAAGACTACTGCCTCGTCCTGGATAAGCCGAACGGGCAAAAATCGGGACCCGAGCAGGAGTGGGACTGGCACTTTGACGACGACTACGACGACAACGGCCACGTGAATTGAAGCGCATCCGGCCTTCACTCGTGGCCCGGCCCCTGCTTGACATGCCCTTGTTGAAACTCCCTTGATGGGTGCGTCCATCGACGCCGCATCCTTCCCTTCCTGCCGGTCTGGTAAAATCAGACCCGATGTCCGTGACTCCTCGATGTCTCGATCGCTCCCTCGTGCGCGAGATTCTCGCCGACATCCGATCGGTCCATCCGATCGGGATCCGAATTGAAGCGATCAGCAGCCGTTT
The DNA here is from genome assembly GCA_965262425.1 of Terriglobia bacterium. Lineage (GTDB taxonomy): Bacteria > Acidobacteriota > Terriglobia > 20CM-2-55-15 > 20CM-2-55-15 > CAZOZZ01. The sequence continues at coordinate 459,257 of OZ253536.1, forward strand.
CATGGGGGATCCCTACCGTGGGAATACGCTCGGCGGGTCGCCTTCGTCCGACGAATCGTTTACCGCATCCCTTGATGCGTTTGATTGCCTGACGTACGTTGAAAGTATCCTGGCGCTGGCCGGAGCTTCGGACCTGCGAAAGTTTGCCGACAACCTGAGGTGTATCCGTTATAGGAACGGTAATGTCGGCTGGGTTAGCCGCAACCATTACATGACGGCCTGGATCCGTAACAACGTGCGGGCGGGTTTCGTCTCGAACCAGACGAAAGGGTCTGGTTTGATCGATCGTTCCAGGAAACTCAACGTCGTCGAAGGCCTGGCCGAAAAGACGATTCTTGTGCGTTCCATCCGAAAGCGAGATTTTCTTCGCCGCAGGTCCGAAGTGTCGACTGGTGACCTCGTGTTTTTCGCCTCGACACGGCGGAACCTGGACGTGTTTCACTGCGGTGTCCTGATTCGTTCGGGGGAGCGAGTACTGCTGCGTCATGCCGCACGCAGCCGCGGCCGCGTGGTGGAGCAGGCGCTGGAAGGGTTTCTGGCCGCAAACCGCATGTCCGGCGTCATACTGGTTCGACCGCGGGACATCGCCCTCGAAGCCGCTTGAAGGACCCCGAAGCATGAAAGTAACCCATCCGGCGGACCGTTCGGCCGCAACCATCCAGGATCTGGTTTCATCTGCCTCGTCGGACGTGCTGTTTGTCGGGGATCCGGGCGTCGATATCCAGATCCAGGAGGATTCCCTCCTGCGCATGTCCCGGGTTCTGACTGAATGGGGTGCGGGCATGGTTTACTCGGATTCCGTCGATCGGCCGAGGGTGGACTATCAGTTCGGGAGTATCCGCGACGACTTCGAGTTCGGGCCACTGGTGGCGTTATCGGTTCCCTTGGCTCGTCGAGCGTATCTGGACCACGGACCTCCGAAGGCGGATCTCCGATGGGGCGCTCTCTACGATTTACGCCTGAAACTCTCCATCGATCATCCCATCGTTCGGATCCCCGAGCCGCTCTATCGGGCCGCGGATTCCGACCCCCGCACGGCCGGTGAGCGTCAGTTCGATTACGTGGATGCTTCCAATCGAGACTACCAATTGGAGATGGAACGTATCGCCACGGGGCACCTCCGTCGAATTGGAGGGCACCTGGAATCCATTGCCCTTCGAACGTCCCCCTCCGTCGAATCCTTTCCCGTCGCGGCGAGTGTTGTCGTTCCGGTTCGTAACCGGGAGACAACCCTCTCGGATGCGCTTGGGAGCGCTCTCGATCAGGAGGCGGATTTTACCTTCAACGTCATCGTCGTCGACAATCATTCGACGGACTCGACCGGACGAATCATCGACGAAATCGAAGACGAACGGTTGATCCACCTGATTCCAGAACGGACGGACCTCGGCATCGGGGGGTGTTGGAACGAGGCGATCTATTATCCAGGCTGTGGACGATTCGCCGTCCAACTCGATTCGGATGACCTGTTTTCCGGCAGGGACGTCCTGGCTCGCGTGGTGAGCGAGATGGACCGGCACAGCTATGCCATGCTGGTCGGTTCCTATACGACCGTGGACTTCTCGCTTCGTCCAACCTTGCCCGGATTGGTAGATCACGGTGAATGGACTCGACGAAACGGTCCCAACAACGCCCTGCGTGTGAATGGTTTCGGGGCTCCCCGAGCGTACGATGTCGGGGTGGCGCGTCGATTCGGATTCCCGAACGTGAGCTACGGCGAAGATTATGCTATGGGCCTTCGCATGTGCCGCGAATACGAGATCGGGCGGATATTCGAATCGCTTTACTATTGTCGCCGCTGGGAGGGAAACAGCGACAGCGCGCCTTCCCCCGAATTACTCAATCGCTACAATACCTATAAGGATTGGGTTCGAACCAACGAAATCCTGGCCCGGGTGGCCCTCCACCGGGAGTCCTCCCGAACGGATCAGCCGAACTCATGAACTGGGACGAGCGGATTGTGGCGCGGGTCTCGGACTCATCTGTTCTTGCCGGGGTGAAACAACTCTTTACCGCGCAGCTCTCCGAATGGCCGCAACTGGCGACGGGCGTCGACATGCTTCGACGGGCACGTTCCCGGACACTGTCGATTCGTTGGTTCCAGGTGTGCGTCCGGCACATTCCTCATCGCATCGGCAGCACCACGGCCAAAGTCGATCCCGACTCGATCCGCGACCGACCGTGCTTCCTGTGCGCGGAGAACCTCCCTGCCGAGCAACGTGGCATCGAATTCGAAAACGACTTCGTTGTTCTTGCGAATCCGTTTCCGATCCTCGATCGTCACCTGACCCTCGTCAGTAAAGCCCACGTGCCCCAGCGCATTGTCGGACAGTTCCCCTCGATGCTGTCGCTGGCCCGATCCCTTCCCGGATACATGATCGTTTACAACGGGCCGGAGTGCGGTGCGTCGGCGCCAGATCATCTGCACTTTCAGGCATGTCGCCATGCCGGTGTCCCCGTCGTCGCGGATCTTGAACACCGGAGGGGAGTGGAGATACCGGACTACGCACGCCGCGTCCTGGTTCTGGTTGGGAAAGATCGTTCCGGGCTCGAGCGGCGTTTTTTACTTCTGATGGGACTTCTAGGGAAACGTTCCCCGGCGCGGCCGGAACCGATGGTGAACGTCGTGGTGTTTCACTCCGATTCCACCTGGCATGTCCTGGTCTTTGCACGTCGAAAGCACCGCCCGAAGGTCTTCCTGACAGGGGACTTGACGCTGAGTCCCGCCTCCATCGATTTGTGCGGGGTTCCGGTTCTCCCGGTCGAGTCGGATTTCGAGCGTGTCGAGGCAGCCGACATTGAAAGCGTGTTCGAGGAGGTCTCTCTTTCTCGGGATTCGTTCGACGAGATCGTTCGAACCATGCAGGCGACCCGATGATCATTGCTGTCGGCCTGGTGGAGTCCCGGAGTGTGATCCAGGTAGAACTTCGCGGTGACTTTACCGATGAGGCGGGTGTGGCTTACCCGTCCGGGCCCCATGAACTGACGTCGGCGATCGTTCTCACCCCGTCGATGCTCGCCTCGGATTCGTTCGTGCTTCGGGACGTAACGATAGGAGTAGGGTTTCACTGGGAGCGTTCCCAGACCCAGGGATTCCGGGGGGCGTTGCGCGTCGTCGAAGCCGACGGGCTCACCGCTATCAATGACGTTCCCCTGGAAAGCTACGTTCAAAGTGTCATTTCTTCAGAAATGAGTCCGGAGTGCCCCTTCGAGCTGCTGAAAGCGCACGCCGTGATCTCACGAAGCTGGCTGGTTTCCCAGACCCGCCGTGTCGACGGCTCCGGATCCTTCCACCAGGAACGGTCGACCGGATCTGGCGAGTTCGAGATTGTCCGCTGGTATGGTCGGGAATCTCACGAACTGTTTGACGTTTGTGCTGACGATCACTGCCAGAGATATCAGGGAATTGCCACGACCTCCTCGCCGAACGCGGCCCGAGCGGTCGAAGACACACGCGGCGAGTTCCTGGTCTTCGATGGAGAAGTCTGTGATGCCCGATTTTCCAAATGTTGCGGCGGCGTGACCGAATCCTACCGGACGGCCTGGGAAGACCGGACCGTGGATTACCTTGTGCCGGTACATGATCGAGAGGGTTCCGGGACTCCCCCCGTTGTGGACGATCGGTGGCTACGTTCCAGGCCCGCCGCGTACTGCGACACCTCGGACCGTAAATTGATCGAGGCCATTCTGCCGGGGTTCGATCAGGAGACCACCGACTTCTATCGGTGGCGAGTCGATGTGAGCAAAGAAGACCTGTCGGTTCTGGTCCGCGAGAAGACCGGTATCGATCTGGGCGAAATCGAAAAACTGGCACCTGAGTCCCGGGGAGCCTCCGGTCGTATCGTTCGGCTTTCGATCACGGGAAGCGGGGGCTCGCTCAAGATAGGAAAGGAACTGGAGATTCGCCGCGTCCTGTCTCCAACGCACCTGTACAGTTCCGCCTTTGTCGTGCGGGAGGCTGGGGGCATCTTCAGCCTCTTCGGGGCGGGATGGGGGCACGGTGTCGGGCTATGCCAGATCGGTGCCGCCCGAATGGCTTCTATGGGTATCTCCGCCGTTCGGATCCTGCGGCACTATTATCCGGGCGCCGCCCTCACCTTCCTGCGCTGACGCGCATCACGAACGTCCGAAGCCAATCCCAGGGATTTCAAGATGCGGATCGTGTACCATCCAATGTCGACTTGCCACCAGTGCCGGCTGAAACAGGCCGAGGCCGGTTCGGCGTGGTGGTTTCCGTGCCAGTTTTCGCCCCACGCTGTCGACTGCAGAGGTCCGACCCACCAGATGTTCTGAGATGAATCGACGCCTTCGGCCAACCCCGGTTTCAAATGCAGGATACTGTTGACGGTACATTGCCCATGGAGTGCGTAGGTGAGGCGGATCGCACCGATCCAGAAAAACCCCGGCCAACCGAAGAGAAGATATCCGAAGCACAGGGAGATGAAGACGACCGGAATTTGAATCTGATGCCAGAACATGTACCGTTTCTGGATCAAGTCGGGGCACCAGCGTTTCATACTCGATGCCTTCCACTGGTACAGCCACCGCAGATGAGCCCACCAGAACCCACCGTGGCGAGGGCTGGACACATCTTCGACCGTGTCGGATTTGGCGTGGTGGTGGCGATGGTTGGCGACCCATGTCGAGGGTGCGCCCGAGCCATTGAACATCGCCAGAAAGATGAGGATTTGTTCGACCACGGGATTCAGCTTCAAAGCTCGATGCGCCAGCGCCCTGTGATATCCGACGGTCGTGCCCAGGCCTCCCAGGCTGACGACCAGCAGAGCTGTCAGGAACACCTCCCAGCCCGGCACCGGGAAAAGCATCAGTCCTATCACTGACAAGATATGAATCACGGCCAGGTAGATCAATACCCAGATGTTTCCGCCGCTGGCCTTGTACCACGGCTGTGTCCATGGGTGCTGCTCGGCGAATGCCGACTCCTTCATCCCTCATCCTCCTCGGTTTGACTCATCGCTCCACCCGCCGGGAACGTCCGTCGAAAACGCGTCAGCGGTCCTCATCCTGCCAAAGGCGCCATAGTAGCACGCGAGCCGTACACTTCAAGCAAAACTGTCGATCGCCGGGCCGGCGTCACTTTAGAAAATGGGCGTCTTTTGTGAAAGCGTTTGCCGCCGGACACGGGTCCCGCTCATAATCGGGCAGCGTCAATTCCAGAGGGGAACAATGCCGGGCAGGAAAGGGAAAACCCGTTCGAAGAACATCCGAACGTCTTCAATCACTTTTGTTGGAGTCGATCTGGCAGCTTCGGAAAAACGTCAGACAGGACTGTGCCTGCTCCAGGGCAGCCGCACGAACACCGAAGTGGTCCTGGACAACGCGCAACTATTCTCTCGCCTCGACTCGCTCGAGCCGACCTACATCGGGATCGATGCTCCTTTATTCCTGCCGGCGGGTCGCTGTTGTTTGAGCAACCAATGCGCTTGTGGGCCCAATGTCCATTTCAGGGAGTGCGATCTCGAGATGCGGCGTCGCAAGATCCGGTTCTTTCCGATCACTCTGGGCCCGATGCGTCAACTTACGGCGCGAGGCATGTACGTTGCGGAACAATTACGCGACATTGGACACACGATACTTGAAACGTACCCGGGTGCCGCTCAGGACATCTGGGGAATTCCCCGCCAGCGGGGTCCGGAAGGGCTCCGTCGCGGTCTGGAAGGAATGGTCGACATTGGTCGGCCCGACATCACGCGTCACGAACTGGACGCGATTACGTGTGCATGCCTGGCCAGGATGCATCATGAAGGACGAACCGAACTGATTGGACGAGAGGACGAGGGGTGGATGGTGCTTCCGCTGATCTAACAGGCCGCCAGGAGCCTGCGCGGCAGAAGAGATCTACTGCGAAAGCGGTATAATCGGTCAATATTTCCCCGATTTTTCGTTGAATAGAACCTCTATTCGCCTCAAAATCGAGAAAATGCCTCAAAGTCGAGAAAATCTGGCCTCGATTCTCCACTTTCTCGCTACGATCCCTTCTGCCGCGCAGGCTCTGCTATATGAGGAGTTCCATAATGAAGAGATTCATTCTGTTGATTTGCTTGCTGGCGTTGCCGGCAAGTTCGGCGTTCGCTACCTTTTCGATTGTGGCGATCGATCCCAACACCGGCGAAATGGGAATCGCAGTCGCTTCGCGGTACTTTTCTGTCGGTGCGGTCGTTCCATGGGCGGAAGCCGGGGTGGGCGCTATCGCCACGCAGGCCAGTGTAAACGTGGGCTATGGCCCCCGCGCGCTCGAGTTACTGAAAGAAGGGCTGACGGCCCAACAGGTTATGGACCGTCTTTTTGAAGAAGACACCTTTCCCGGTAAGGGCGGCCGCCAGATTGCGATTGTCGACCGGAGCGGTAATGTTGCGGTGTTTACCGGTCCGGATGCGTCGGACTGGAGAGGGCACCGGAAGGGGACGAACTATTCCGCCCAGGGAAACATTCTGGCCGGTCCGGAGGTTGTTCAGGCGATGGCCGACGCGTTCGAGAGTACCGACGGGGAGCTGACCGAACGTCTGTTTGCCGCACTCAAAGCGGGAGACGGCGCTGGAGGCGATCGCCGAGGCCGACAGTCGGCCTCCATTCTGGTTGTAGGCAAGGGAATGGGGCGCAACACGAACAACGACCGCTACGCATACGTCAACGTCGACGATCACATGGATCCGATAGGCGAGCTCCGACGCCTCCTCGACATCCAGTTGGGCATCAATAATTCCGGGCTCCGTTCCCGTGCCCTCCGCGAGGGCAACATCGAGCAGGCCCACCAGTTTGCCGAGCGTGCAACCCGCTACCGTCGGGACAACGCGAACGGGTTCATGCACCTGGGTTTTCTGTCCTACCTGACAGGGGCTCCCGGTTCGGCCCTCGAAGCATTCGGTCAGGCGAGAAAGCTATCCGACAACTTTGCCGAACTGTGGAATCGCATGGTCGAAACGACAGTTTACGAAACCATTGCCGAGGACACGACGTTTGTCGCTCGAGTCATGGGTCTGAACTAGTGGTCCCCGCCAGAGATAACGTTACTATCTCCGAAGGAGGTTGCGAGCGGACTGATGAGTGAGATCCACCGCGTGGTATGTGTGACTTTCGACGGTTTTGAGCGTTCGTGAGGGGCAACCTCCATCGGCCCTACGGGTTCGGGCGGAACGGTACCGTCTTTGGCGTCGCTCCTCCTCACAATGTCGAAGCATTGATTCCTCGTCGCTCCCCCAAATCCGGCACCGTTGCACTCCGAAATCTAGTAACGCTATCTCTGGCGGGGACCACTAGATAATAAACAGGGGAGTGGTCCGGCCGTGAGTGGTCGGCTGGAAAGCGGGGGCGTTCGAACTGATTCCCCGGTCTACCCTGGGTGGGGGTGTGCCTTGCCCTTCAAGTATTTGTCCGGGTCCTTCTTGAACGCCTCGACATCGGCCTTCATGCAGAAGTAGTAGGTCTTGCCTTTGTGCTTTGCGGATAGTTTCGGGTCCTTGCCGACCATCATGTTGCAGACAGGATCTTTGGCTTTTTCGGCCTTTTCCGGCTTCTGTGCCTGTGCCCACGTTGTTGGGGTCGACGTCAAGGCAAAGCTGGCGACCAACGCCATTGCCAGAATGGTTCTCTTTATCAAACAATACCTCCGGGTTCGTCTAAATCAATACCCTGTAAAGCGTTACAATTGCAAGAAAAAACAACTATCGATAGTATGCCGATGCTGGACGATCCCAGCCGGTTGGAATCCGGGAAGCGGCCCGAACCGAATCTGAACGTTCTTTTCAGTTAGACGCGGGACTGGGAGTTATCGTTAGCTGACGCCTTCTATCGGATAACCCTTCAAATCTGGGAATAGATGTGTAAAATATACAGATCGTGCGTGGTTGGTGCGATACAGTGGCGCCTGGGTGGGGAAGAGACGTGAGTTTCTTCCGGCATCAGGCGCTATTTGATTTTTAGTGCGTCTTTTCTAACGGAGGGTTGATTTTGGGAGTCCATAAGTGTCACGCGGCCTTCATGTGGTCCCTGATGGCGGTCCTGATCCTTACGGCGGTTCCTCGCTACTGGGAAATCGAATTTCAGGTCGCCGCCGCCTCGGTTCCCGTCAAACTTCCGCCCCCGCTTGAATTCTTCGAGGGCGAGTTTGAACGAAACGAGACGCTTTCGACCACCCTGGAGGCCCATGACATCTCGTACGCCGTGGCATGGGAAGTGGGCCAGGTCGTCCGCCCCGTGTTTGACGTCCGCGATTTCAAGGCCGGCAACGCCTACCTCGTAATCAAGGAAGCCGACGGTAGCCTGCGTGGGTTCGATTACACGATCGATGACGAGAGGATTCTCAAAGTTGAACGGAACGACAACGACTTTACGGCCCGGATTGAAGAACTGGAGTTCGAGATCCGACCGGGAACAGTGACGGCCACGGTCGCGAGCTCACTTTGGGGTGCGTTGGAAGATGCTCCCAAAGGGGATTGGCTGGTCATGGAACTGGCCGCGATATTCGAAGCGCAGGTGGACTTCTACAAGGACATCCGTGCCGGCGATGCGATCCGGTTGATGGTTGACGAGAAGTATCATCGAGGAAAATTCGTCAAGTATGGTCCGGTGAGGGCTGCCGAGTTCGTGAACCAGGGAAAGCCGTTGCAGGCCTATCTTTTCAGGGACGAGTACTACGATGAGAACGGAATGAGCGTTCGCCGCTCCCTGCTCCCCTCGCCCGTGAAATTTACCCGAATCAGTTCCGGCTTCTCCTACACGAGGCTGCATCCAATATATAAGACGGTCCGTCCCCACCTGGGCGTTGATTATGCTGCGCCCAGCGGAACACCGGTTGTGGCTGTTTCAAACGGGACCGTGACTTTTGCCGGCACCAACGGTGGATTTGGCCGGATGGTCACGCTTCGTCACCCGAACGGAATGACCACCTCATACGCGCATCTGTCGAGAATTCTCGTCAAGAGGGGCACGAGGGTCAAGCAAAGCGAGGCAGTCGGTCTTGTTGGAATGACCGGTACCGCAACAGGCCCCCATCTCGACTACCGGATGACGGTGAACGGCAAGATCGTCGATCCGAGGAAAGTCCGTGCAGACCCCCCAAAACCGATCAGCCCGACCCTCAAGGACGCCTACATCACCCACATTGCGGGTCTGGGGGCAGGTTTACGCAACCTCGAAATAATGACCGGCAACTAGGAGCCTGCGCGGCAGAAGGAATCTACTGCGAAAGCGGTAGGAATCGGGTCATATTTCCCCGATTTTTCGTTAAATAGAACCACTATTCGCCTCAAAATCGAGACAATCTGTCCTCGATTCTCCGCTTTCTCGCTACGATCCCTTCTGCCCGCGCAGGCTCCTAACCGCTCCACCTCTTTACTGCTGAAGTTCTCCATTGAGCTCCGCATAAACCTTTCGGAGGGCCGTCGGCCCCTGTCCACCGGCGAGGGTCCAGGACCCGTACTCGCCCCAGTCGGCCTGCTCGACCGCTTCGTCGGCGGTCAACCCGGATTCATGGAGTCGGGTCGCCTCGGCGATGACGGCTTCGACCGCCAGGCGGTATTCGGCCAATTCTTCGCGCGACACGTCCGGCTCCTCCACGAATCCATGTCCGGGAATATAGGTCTCGACATCCATGTTCTCGGCGCGGTCGATCACCTGTACCCATTCGGACGGGTATGCCGATCTCATCGCCGGGAAGACGCGATTCAGGAACGATTCACTCATGAACAGAATCTTTTCCTGGGGCATATAGACATGGAGGTCTCCCCCGGTGTGCGCCCGGCCCAGAAAGTGGATTTGAATCTCGGTTCCGCCCATTGTCAGTGTCAGTTGATCGTCCACCGTCTCGGTTGGAACGACGATAGCGGGTGGGGGCGCGTCGCCCCGGCCTCTACGGTTCGGATTGTTGGCCGATCTTTCCAGGGTGGCTTTCGAAGTCGATGAGGCGTAGAAAGTCGCCTCGGAAGGGAACTCGCTGTTCCCGCTCGTGTGGTCTCCATGATCGGAACACACCACGACGTGAGTGATCGGCTGATCCGTGATCTTGGCAATCTCGTCGATCATCCGCCTGGTTTCTTCGCCGCTGCCCTGACCGTCGGCCACGAGGACGCCCTCGTCGGTGACGACGAACATGCTGACGGTCGTAAAGGATTCATCGCCCGCAGCTCGGAGTTGTTCGTAGGAGTAGACATTCGGGGCCAGTTCCTTGACCCGGGGAAAATCGCTGACGCTCAACCCGCGGGCTTCAGGGTTTGCCGTGCGGACGACTTCAGGTTCCGGCGCCGGTGCGGGTGGGGCGGGTTCTTCGGCAGGGGCGCCGCAGCCCGACACGAGCACGATCAGAAACGTTAACGTAAGCACGGAAAGTATCGAATCTCGTCTATACCTTTTCATTGGGTCCTCCGGTATGTGGGGAGCTATTTGAGCATAGGGTGAGGTGAGGACTCAAGCCAGTTCGGCATGAGGCGACTTGATTACAGAGTTCGAAGCCGCTGCTCGCGACGGGGGTGAAGACGACTCGGTCGCGATCCTCATTTTCCTGTTCTGGGCTCTGGGCGGAACGGTTCTTGCGCTCGTGGGTTTCGACGCGGCCTGGAAATGGCGATTCCGTCTGATTGAATGGGCTGGACAGGATTTGTGTGGATTTTGTCGAGGAGCAGCTAGAACCCGCCAATCGGCGCTACTACCTGTCCGTTCAACAACCTACGCGGCTTTCGAGAAAGGAGTCGCCTTTTCTAATTCGAAAGCCAGAAAATCGAACTGGTGTCTGAGACCCACCTGGACATGATATTCATCCAGACTTTCGACCCCGCTGGCGTGCCTGGTGACTCGTGTGACCACGCCGATCAGGTTCAAGTCCCCGACCAGGGCTGATGTGGGTCTGACTACTTCTCCAGTTTTGAATCGTGTCATGACGTGTGTCCTGGTCCGCGAAGATTCGTCTACACATCTTTTATCGGCAGGATGGGAATCCGACTTTAAAAATTCAGAGAAAAGAATCGGCTTCAGCGATCGAGGCTTCCGGACCGCGCGAACGTGCTGTTGTTGTCCGAGGGGATGATACCATCGTCGTATCTCGTTGAGACAGGAGAGGCTCATGTCTGAAGGTACCGAGCCGGTTATCGGCGTCCATGAGGAATTGAGTCGAATCATCGACGTGTCACGGACCCTGTTGGAGGTGGACGATGAGACCGCCGCCAAACGCCCGGCACCCGACCGATGGTCTTTAAAGGAGATCCTGGGCCACCTGATCGATTCCGCCGTCAACAACCACCACCGTTTCGTAAGACTACAACACGACCCGGAGTTGGAGTTTCCCGGCTACAAGCAGAACGACTGGGTTCGGATACAGAAATACCAGGAGCGCGACTGGAAGGAACTGGTGATCCTCTGGGCCACCTACAACAGGCACCTGTTGTGGATCATCCGTCACGTGGATCCGACTTGTCTGGACCGACCCTGGAATGTCCCCGGTCAGACGTGGAAGGTGGAGGAAGGGGCTGTCGATTTGCGTTTCCTGATCCGTGACTACTTTGACCACATGCGTCATCACCTGGGGCAGATCTTTGCTGCGATCGGGCGTGAGGGGGAGGTTGGTGAACGTCCCTGAGCCTTTCCGGACGTGTCCGTATAGCGCCTCCAACCCGGGACGACGGGTCACTCCTGTTTTCTAAGCTGGACTTCGAAAACCTCCGCATCTGTCACCGGTTGTCTGCAGACGAAGTTTTCGCATATGTAGGCCGTGGCTTTACCATCGACCATCGGGCGGTTCCGAAGCAGGGCGATCCGGTCCGACACACCGGCGCCCAGCACCCGGCGTGGATGATAATGCTTTCGGAGTGCCGGCAGGAAGGGCTCTGTCGAACCAATCAATGCGATCTCGCTGGTGGGTCCCACCTCGAAGTCCACGGCCGCCAGCATGCGTCCGAAACCGGAAGGGAACTTTTCAATATAGTCGAGAATCACGCGCGTAATCTGTTCGGACTTCTCGCGGTAATCGTCCCTGTCGAGCAGGCGTGCCAATCGGACGAGCAAGCTCGCAGCGACCGAATTCCCCGACGGGGTAGCGTTGTCGAAGTACTCCTTCGTTCGGGCAATCAGGGGGTCGTGATCGTTCGAGGTGAAGAAGAAACCGCCGTGATCCGAGTCCCAGAACCGTTGGATCATCACGTCGGCCAATTGAATGGCCTTGTCCAGCCATCGTTCCTCGAACGTCAGTTCGTATAGTGCGAGGAGCCCGTCGGCCAGGTTGGCGTAGTCGTCCAGGTAGCCGTTAAAACGCGGTGTCCCGTTCTTGAATGAATGCAGGAGTCGCTTTCCGTCCCACATCGTTGCCAGGATGAATTCCGCGTTCGCCTCGGCGATCCTCCGGTAGTCCTCCCGATCCAGGCAGAAGGCGGCATCGGAAAAAGCACGAAGCATCAGGCCGTTCCAGTCCGTCAGGATTTTTTCATCGCGTCCCGGTCTGACGCGAGCCTCGCGATGCTCCAGCAGCTTCCTCTTCGCCTCGCCGATCTTGCTCTCCATCGTCGCCGGATCGACGCCCTGTTCGTCCGCAAACGTCTTCAGCGGATTCCGGATGTTCAGAATGTTCTGTTGCTCGAAGTTTCCTTCGTCGCTGACATCCAGAAAACGTGCCAACAAGGAGCTGTCGTCGCCGATAACCTCTGAGAATTCTCCGAGACTCCATACGTAGAACTTGCCCTCGACTCCTTCGCTGTCGGCATCCAAAGTGGAGTAAAAGCCGCCGGCTGGATCGAGCATTTCCCGGGTCACGAACCCCAGAGTCTCGGTGACCCTCTCGCGGTAGAGTGGATTCCCGGTCACGCGGAACGCGTCCAGATACACACTTGCAAGCAGGGCGTTGTCGTACAGCATTTTTTCAAAATGCGGCACGAGCCAGTGATCGTCTGTGGAATACCGATGAAATCCTCCCCCGATGTGGTCGTAGATTCCACCCAGGGCCATCTTGTCGAGCGTCAGTCTGGCCATCGCCAGTGGGCTTTCCTGGCCGGTCCGATGGTGATAGCGAAGCAGGAAGTCGATGGTCATACTCGGAGGGAATTTCGGGGCCTGGCCGAAACCGCCGTGCTGGGAATCGAATTTCGATGCGATCTGATCGTGGGAACGATCCAGCAGATCCTCGGAGATAACCCCTTCACCTGAACTTTGCCTGGTCTGTGAATCGATCTTTTGGATAATCGCCCGGGCGTTTGAGGCAATTTCATCGCGGCGGTTCTTGAAGGCTTCGGCTATCGAACCGAGGACTCGTCGAAACCCCGGTCGGTTGTACCGGTCGTCAGGCGGAAAGTATGTGCCCCCGAAGAATGGCTCACCCTCGGGTGTCAAGAAAACGGTAAGCGGCCAGCCACCACTGCCCGTCATCAGCTGGACGGCGCTCATGTAGATCTGATCGAGATCAGGGCGTTCCTCCCGGTCTACCTTGATGTTGATGAAACTTGCGTTCATCAACTCGGCGATCGGGGTGTTTTCGAACGACTCGTGTGCCATGACGTGGCACCAGTGGCAAGCTGAGTAGCCGATGCTCAGCAAGATCGGTTTGTCCTCTTTCCGCGCCCGTTCGAGCGCTTCATCCCCCCACGGATACCAATCGACCGGGTTTTGCGCGTGCTGAAGCAGGTAGGGACTACTTTCAGTGGCGAGGTGGTTTTTCACAGTGCCTGCTTTTCTTCTTGTTGGAAGTGCGAAGCAATCAGTTGGCCGTGGCCAGCGCCGCGTTGTTCTTCACTGACCATTGAGCATTCTGACGGAATCAACGAAGGACCGCGTCTTCCAGTTCCTTTGCCGTGATCGACCAATGGGAGGCATGCCAGACAGGTCGCTCGTTTTCGATGACGATGGCCTGAGGGGATTCGTGCCGGATTTGCATGGCTGCTGCGATTGTGTCGGAGAGGCTACGGTCCTCGACGACGTTCACGATGCCGTAGGCTATGGATTCGTTCCGGGAAGCGAACTCGTTAAATTCCTGGAGAATCTGTTGGCTGACGCCACAGCTCGTACTATGTTTGAACAGTACGACGGGTCGGTCTCTGGAACGTCGCAACAGGTCCTTCCAATCGCTGTTGTCGCGGAGGAGTACCGACCTCGACCCAGAGTCCTCTGGTGTCAGCTCGTTTCGGAACAAGTTTTTCAATCGTTCAAAGGCCGGCATCGTTACTTTCTTTCGTTGTGGGGGTCTCCTACTATAACAGAGATGTTCGTGGCCCAACGATGGGGAGACGCTATTGCCGAGGACAGAAATTTCAGACGACCTTGAACTCCTGCTCGAAATCGTGCCGACGTCGATCCGTGAAGTATTGGAGCACGAGTCCGACCTGGATGATCTGATCGAAGTGATCATGGATCTGGGGCGGCGTCCCGAAGCCCGGTTTCCAGGAAGATCCATTCTTCTGGGCGACGATGCCGTCGGGCGGGCGGATCTCGATCACGTCGTCGATCGAGTCGGTTCGTTCACCGGCGACAATCGAGCCGGGATCGAGCGGACCCTGCATCGAATCTCCGCGATGCGCAACAGACGTGACGTCATTGTCGGTCTCACATGCCGTGTCGGACGCGCCGTATCCGGGACAGTCGATATCCTGCGCAACGTCATCGAATCCGGAAAAAGCCTTTTGCTGCTCGGTCCTCCTGGAATCGGTAAGACGACCCTGCTGAGAGAAAGCGCTCGTGTACTCTCGAGCGAGCTCGGAAAGAGGGTCATTGTGGTGGACACCTCCAACGAGATAGCTGGCGATGGGGACATTTCGCATCCGGGAATCGGGAGGGCACGCAGGATGCAGGTTCCAGCGCCCGAATTGCAGCATGCGGTGATGATCGAGGCGGTCGAGAACCACATGCCCGAGGTAATCGTCATCGACGAGATCGGAACCGAAGCCGAAGCACTGGCGGCCCGAACGATCGCCGAGCGTGGCGTCCGGCTGATCGCCACGGCACATGGAAGTTCCCTCGACAACCTGCTGAGAAACCCAACTCTTTCGGATCTGTTGGGCGGCATCCACTCCGTGACGCTTGGCGACGAGGAGGCGAGACGACGCCGGACTCAAAAAACAGTGCTGGAACGGAAGGCGCCCCCGACCTTCGACACGCTGGTAGAGATCCACACACGGGAAAGGTTCTCCGTGTATCACGAGACGGCTTCGGTTGTAGACGCCTTCCTGCGCGGCCGGACGATCCGGCCCGAAATTCGCGTTCGCCACCCGGAAGGTTATCAAGTCGTTCCCGAAGCGGTTCCCGCCGCACCGGATGAGATCCCCGGTGACGGGAACAGGCGCCGCCCGTATCCGGGAAATGGAGGCCCGGGGCGATCGAAGACGTTGAGGATATTTCCCTACGGCGTTAGCCGAGACCGTCTTCAACGTGCGATCGATGAGCTCAAGGTGCCGGCAACGATTTCCAGGACACCTCACGATGCCAATCTCGTCCTCACGCTCAAGGCGCACGAAAAGCGTCAACCGCGGACGCTGATGGAGCTCGAAGAACGTGGTCTGGAGCCGGCGGTCATCCGCAGCAACACGCTAAGCCAGATGAAAGGATATCTGACCGAAGCCTTCGGCCTCGAGACCGAGGGTGAGGTCGAAGAGGAGGCCCTTCGAGAAGCCACCGAAGGTGTGGAGCGTGTCCTGTCCCACGGCAAACCCGTCGAGCTGTCTCCCCAACCGTCCGAGGTCCGTCGC
The DNA here is from genome assembly GCA_965262425.1 of Terriglobia bacterium. Classification (GTDB taxonomy): domain Bacteria; phylum Acidobacteriota; class Terriglobia; order 20CM-2-55-15; family 20CM-2-55-15; genus CAZOZZ01. The sequence continues at coordinate 474,928 of OZ253536.1, forward strand.
CTCCAGCACCTGCTCGTCGAGAAAATGGGCCTGGGATCGGAGAGCAAAGGCGAGATGCCCTGGCGCCGCGTCACCGTCTTACCTACACGAGGTTGAGGGTCGCCTGACTGGACCATCCCTGAGTAGAGATGTCTCCGTCGTTTCAACGCAAAAACGCAAAGCCGCAAAGTTGGAAGAGGGGGATTTCACCGTGAAGTCGCGAGAACGCGAAGAGAGATTTGTCTTCGGAGAATCTCGCATTTTGACGCTATCGCTTGACCTGCACGTCAGGCCAGAATCGCCCGCACAGCGAGACAAATCCGGCCTTGCGTTTTTGCGTTGAAATCCTTATCTTGCGCAGGTTTCGGCCCGGCCACCATCTATGGAGTAAGTAGCACCCGTGATCCAGCCGGCTTTGTCGGAGGCGAGGAACATGATGAGATCGGCGATTTCTTCGGGTTCGCCGACCCGGCCGAGAGGGTGGGTGGTCGTGCTGTGTTCGAGGAAGCCCTCGTATTTTTTCTGGGTCATCCCCGAGTTGAGGTGGAGGTTGGTACGGACTACGCCGGGGTTGACCGCGTTCACACGGACTCCTTTTGGCGCCAGCTCGAGTGCGGCACACCGGGTGAGTTGGTCCACTGCGGCCTTGCTGACGCAATAGGACAGAAGTCCTGGAAATGCCCTCAGACCCGTGACGCTGGACACGTTGACGATGTTGCCCTTTCTCTCGATGATTGCAGGAAGGCACAACTTCATCAGGTGGAGGACGGAACGGACATTGATCGACATCATCTGATCGAATTCCGTCATCGTCGTTTTCTCGATGTCGCCGAGTTCGATTATCCCGGCCGCGTTTACCAGGATGTCGATTCCACCCATGTCTCGCTGGACCTCTTCGAACAACTGTGCGGTTTCGGCTTCCGAAGTCAGATCCGTCTGATAGGGGCGGACGTCTGACAAACCGTCCAGCGCGTCCCTGCGCCGTCCGACCCCCGCGACTCGCGCGCCGTGGCTGGCGAACCCGAGAGCTGTTGCACGTCCGATGCCGCTGGTTGCACCGGTCACGACAGCGACCTTGCCTTCAAAGGTCATGAACGAATTTCCTTCACTTTTCCGTGAATACGAGATCTATGGCCCACAATTCCGTCTTTTGTATTTGGACTGAAGCGACGAGCCAGCCGCCATCGGGCAGACGATCGAATGTCGGCCACATCTTGGGTAGTGGATCTTCAGTCACGCGGTTCCCGATCTGGATGCTGCCGTTCGCGAAAAATGCCGGTCCCCGTGTACTCCACACGCCCGAGACCGGATCGGGCGCGTCGGCCACCCGCGCCGGTTCCCCGCCGTTCAGCCCGGCAGTCCAAATTCCACCGCGATGCCAATACAGGATGTGTTTGCCGTCGGCGGAATACCTGGGAGCGTAACCGCCTACTTCCAGCTTCGATCTCTTGCCACCGGAAGCTGGAATCGTCCAGAGCGACAGTTCGCCGCCACGTTCGGAGGCAAAGATGATGGAACGCCCCTCCGGCGACCAGTCCGGGGTGTCGTCGAACTCTTCGGCATCGGTCAGCCGAAGGGGCGCGCCGGTTCTCGTGTCGACTTTCCAGATGTCCTTGTTCCCTTCGAGGTTCGTGCGTGTATAGACTATTTCGTTTCCGCTCGGCGCGAAACGTGGGTGCCTGCCCAGGGCCATGTAGGTGGCTTCCGTGCCGTCTATGGACGCCATCCATACCTCGAACTTACCCTCGTCCTCGACCGTGTAGGCGATCGATCGACCGTCCGGCGACACGGAGGGGTCGAATTCCAGACGGTCCGTGTGGATTATGGACGTCCCGCCCGAAGTCACAATATCGGAATCGATGAAGTGGCGGGGAAGGACGATCCGTTCGCCCGAAACGGCAATCCCGAGCGGTTCGAGTGACAACCCCATCATGGGTGTCGTCATGGGAACCATTGTGGCTTCGTTCAGGTCGACATACCACAAGGCCAATCCCCCCCCTCGATCGGTCAGGTACACGACATGGTTTCCGTCTGTGACCCAATCGACCGCGGTCGGGTTTTCCGCGTTGCGATCCGTGACCAAGGGCAGGGCTTCGGCAGAATCGAGAACAACGCGCCAAACCTCACCTCTAAGGTTCAGCATCGATTTGATGAAGACCAGTTCCGTGCCGTCGGGCGAAAAGCGCGGGCATCGAATCGTGATGTCGGCGTTTTCGTCGGCGGGGAGGAGTTCCCGTGCTCCTGAACCATCGGCTTCCGCTACCCAGAGCGCACGATCCCGGACAAAACTGACCCGTCCATCCCGAGACCAGCTGAGGTGATTGGCGTTCGACATGAACGGTTCTACCTCGAGGCTGTCGGGACCCATTTCAAACGTGTCCGGGCCCCGTGAGAACGTAATTCGGGTGCCGTCCGGTGTCCAGGCAGGGGAGGCTTCGGGTTCGTTCACAGAAGTGAGTTGGCGCTGAGATCCGTCGCTGGTATCGGCAAACCAGAGGTTTCCATCCACGACAACGACATACCGGACTCCGTCGGGTGCGATCGCCAGATCGGTCTCAATTCCATCGACGTCCACGACTGGAGAAAGGAGCGGGGCATCGAGAGTTCGTATCGTGGGTGCGGTAAAGGTGAGCACGTACAGCAAGGCTGTCAACAGCACGGCCGCGACTGCAATGGGAATCACCGGGATGCGCATAAACCCAAATGTTAGCATGGATTGGAGGGCATACAGGCGCTTCTCGCAGCAGCGCGGTCGGGCTCGAATGGGGTGGGAACGGTGGCAAAAGGGAATTCGAGTAGCCGGATGCCGGGAGGATCCGTTATTCTACATTGACGTTTGGTTGTGAGCTTTTTCGATTTCCTGCGTCTAAAGTATGGAGAGGACGGATTCTGTCGTACGGCGACAAGCCCCGAAATTTGACATTGAGGATGAGAGGGAATGACCACACTTATAGATAAATCATGTATTTACAGCCAGCCAACCATGTGTCTGCAATGCCACTTGGTGGTTAGAATGTCTCACGGTCTGGATGCGGATGCCCGTAAGGGGGCTTGGGAATGTCCCAATTGTGGACACAAATATCCGTTTGCACACTGGAAGATCAAGAGACAGAACAAGGGCAAGACGAAGGCTGCATAGAGATTTCGGGATCACGCGGTTCGATTTCAGGCGGGGAGAGCATGATCGAACCGCTTTATTTTGTAGCTACTTACGCCGTCCCACCTCGGAAGTCTGAATATCACGCCCAAGTTGATGCCGACATCAGTCGGGCTCGAACGAAGTTGCCTTGCCTTGAAGGAGCTTTTTGTTCCCGACGGGCCATTAATGTACCCCCCCGCGAACCGGCTGATAATAACGATTGGAATCCTGGTCGGAATGTTCCTGGCCGCGCTCGAGGCCACCGTCGTCGGTACCGCGATGCCGACTGTTGTGGCTTCTCTCGGGGGGCTGGACATCTACAGTTGGGTGTTCTCAGCTTATCTGCTGGCCTCCACCGTGACTGTCCCCGCATGGGGTAAGCTGTCGGACATTTACGGGCGCCGGCCATTCTATCTGCTTGCGATTTCGTTGTTTCTCCTGGGGTCGATTCTTTCCGGCCAGGCGCAGTCGATGGTGCAGTTGATAGTTTTCCGTACCATTCAGGGACTGGGCGCCGGGGGACTCCTGCCTTTGGCCATGACGATAATCGCCGAGTTGTACACCCCGGTCGAGCGGACCCGGGTTCAGGGATACTTCAGCGGGGTTTGGGGTCTGGCCAGTATCGCGGGTCCCCTGGTTGGCGGCGTCATCACCGATCAACTGAGCTGGCGGTGGGTGTTCTACCTGAACATTCCCTTTGGCCTTGTCGCCGCGCTCATCATCGGGACCCAATTGGTCGAGGACCGTTCCCGGCTGCACCGACGGAAGATCGACGTTTCCGGGATCGTGTTGTTCACCGTCTCGATCACCCTTTTCATGTTGCTCCTTGTCCGGAGCAGCGATTCGTTCGACCTGACAACACCGTCCAGCCTGTTTCTGATTGCGGGTTCCTTCCTGACGTTGGTTCTCTTTCTGGTAGTCGAACGAAAGGCCCAGGAACCTTTGATCCCGATCGAGTTGTTTCGCAACAAAGTGTTTACCGGGTCTTCCATCAACGGATTCCTGTCCGGAATGGCGATGTTCGGTGTCATTTCCTTCATTCCGCTCTTTGTTCAAGGCGTTCTCGGGACCGGGGCGACCGAGGCCGGATCCGTGCTGACTCCCCTTCTGATGGGATGGGTCGTCTTCTCGATCGTCGGGGCCCGACTGTTGCTGCGTGTGCGGTTCCGGACAATGATGTTCGTCGGGATGGTTCTGATGGTTCTTGGGTTTGGGTTGCTGGACCTTATGGACAGCGACACGACCCGCATCACGGTGCTCAGGAACGTCGGTCTGATCGGGTCGGGCATGGGGCTGGTGATGATCACCAGCTTGATTGCCGTCCAGTCGTCGGTGAGTCGGGAGCAGCTTGGGATCGCGACCTCTACCGCCCAGTTCTTTCGAAGCATCGGCGGTGCGATCGGAGTCGCGATCATGGGAACCGTCATGGCGCAGCGAATGAACGCGCAAATGGTCCAGATGACATCGAATTCCGGTGGAGGGGCGGACGTCGGAGAGCTTCAACAACTGGTTCAGAACCCGGACGCGTTTCTCCAGCCCGCCGCTCGCCAACTCCTCGCACCGGAGATGGTCGAGGCGTTTCAGTCCATGCTTGCCAACGCGCTGCACACCACGTTTGTAATCGGTACGGTCGTAAGTGTTCTGGCGTTACTGTCTCTCGCCCTCATGCCCCCTGTCCAACTCAAACGAACAGGTACGCCTGAATGACTCTACCCCCGAGCTTTTATGCCCGGTCCGCGGTTGAAGTGGCGGTCGACTTGCTCGGCAAGGTGCTCGTCCGGAAGGTTGGCAAAGCAGTTTGTTCCGGTAAGATCGTAGAAACTGAAGCATACGCTGGCCCGCACGATCTGGCTTGCCACGCTTCGAAGGGGAGGACGCCGCGAACATCTGTCATGTTCGGGCGCCCCGGCTTCGCCTATGTGTACATGGTCTATGGCCTCTACTATTGCCTGAATGCCGTCACGGAGCCGAAAGGGTTCCCGGCTGCGGTTCTGATTCGGGCGATCGAACCTCTTGACGGAGTGGATCGGATGAGAAGAAACCGGCGTCGGGCCCGGCGCGACATCGATATCGCCAGTGGCCCGGGCAAACTATGCCAGGCGATGTCGGTGGACCTGGCACTGAACGCCGCCAGTCTGGGCGGGCGGGCCTTGTGGATCGAGGATCGGGGCCTCAGTCCTTCGCCGATAGCCGCCGGCTCTCGTATCGGGGTAGACTATGCGGGCGAGTATCGCGACAAGCCCTGGCGGTTCTTCATTGCCGACAACCCCCATGTTTCGCGTCACAAGTTTAATTCCCAAGGTACGATTATTGCTGGAAGAACGTCCAGCTAACGAAAAATCGGGAAAATATGGACCGAATATACCGCTTTCGCAGTAGATCTCTTCTGCCGCGCCGGCTCCTGGCTGTCTGCTAACAGTCCACAGCCAAAAATACAGGTGAACCTCATGACACGACTCAGCAGAATTTTCCTGGTCCTTCTCGCCCTGGGCGTTTCCGTGCCGGGGTGGGCCTTTCCCGACTTCCTGGACGCCTACAGGGAAGACCCGTTCAGAAATCCGGACGTGGACAGCTGCGGCCTCTGCCACGTCGATCCCAACGGGGGAGGGGACAATACCGAGTTCGGGCTGGCGTTCTACGACGCCGGTTTCAACTTCACGCCGATGTTGCGCGCGGACTATCCCGATAGTTTTACCTATCGGACGTCGCGAATCGGCGATTTGCTCGTGGTTCATTTCACTGACCCGGAAAACAACAAGGTGGTCGTCGAACTCGAAGGACAGAAATATCTCGTCGATCTGGAATCGAGGAGCATACCGGGATTACCGGATGACCCTCCTCCCGACGCACCGGATCCGGCTCAGGCTCCGCCCCCCGACGCCTCCGGGTTTGCTCCGAGGTCCGACATACCCGTCGATACCTATGCCCGCGAAGGCGCCTTCTTCGGGTCGCGTGTCGTTAACCTTTCCAATGCCAAACCGATGAGGCGTGGCGGCGTGGAGTTTCTGATCGGGCATCGGTTCAACATGCCGGTCTTTACCCGGAATTCGCCGAAAAATATTTTCGGATTTGACGGCGGAGCCTTCATTACCTTCGGTGTGCAGGTCGGTTTGACCGATTGGATGAGCGTCTCGGCGATGAGAAGTAACCTCGGTCGGACGGTCGAGCTCGCTTCGTCCATCCAGTTTTCCCGCCAGAACGAGTCGGGCCCCCTGACGACACAGCTACGTGTCGGAGTCGAAGGTCGGGATAATTTCCAGGAGCGGTTTGCGCCGTTTGCCCAATTCGTGTCGACACGAACCTTCGGCGATCGATTCTCCCTTGCGGTTGCGCCCAGCATTGCGTTCAACACCCGGGACGAGGAAACGTTTCTTCCCGCGGAGTTCCTGTTTGGAAACGAATTCGACTATACGGCCGCCCTGGGCCTGGGTGCCGGCCTTCGACTAACCCAAACCGTTTCCCTCGTGGGCGAATATGTCCCACGTCTTAAGGGTTTTACCGGTGAGTTGTTCGACCGCCCCGCGGTTTCCGTCAGCGTCCAGAAGGCCACCTTCCGTCATACTTTCCAGTTCGTCCTGTCCACCGCCCGTCCGTTGACGACCGCTCAATATACGGTTAACGGAACCGATGCGTTCAAGGTGGGATTCAATATCTATCGGCGATTGCGATAGTCGTCTATCGGCGATTACGATAGCGGGGAAAAGTCCGAGGATCTTTACGCAGCTAACGCCGCCGGGGCGGCGGGGGGGCCAAAGTCCAGGCTCCACGATCGGGAGGGGGGCGTCGGGAAACGGAGGCTCCGCCGCCGGGGAAATTCGCAGGAACACTTCTGCTTGCCGGAGTCCCGGCCCGAGTTGCCAGCGGAACGCTGAGTGCGGTTCTGATTGAACCGGCTGCGACACCGGCAGCGACATCTGCTCCGCCGCCTGGTCCGCCGCCAGGGAAACTCAAAGGAACCTTCGCGTCTGCCGGAGGCGGCTCGTCACGGGCTGCCAGCGGAACGATGGTTGCGGTTGCGACTGCACCGGCTGCGGCACCTGCGGCCGCGACCGTGGCTACTGTGGACACTGTAGACGTTGCGGCCCCGGCAGCGGCCCCCGTCGCGGCTCCGGTTGCGGCTCCGGCCCCACCACCGGCCGCGCCACCGCCGGCTGCTCCACCTCCGGCCGCACCACCGCCACCGGCCGCGCCACCGCCACCGGCGGCTCCGCCACCACCACCACCTGCCCCGGCTCCGACTCCCGGTTTAGGGATGGCCGCCAGCAATGCGACGATTGGAGTGAAGCCGACGCCGCGGATCGCGGTGACCTGCTGGCCGTCCGTGATAGAGACGGTTTGTCCGGTGACGCGCTCGGTGATGTCCTCGATACCCTCGTTCAGAGCATGCGTGCTCTGGGTGTTATTGGGGACGACCTGTCTGCCTTCGGTACCCCGTATGGCAGCCACCGCCGTCGGAGTATTCAATTCGGTCTCGGTACCGACGACCTGCTGAATGTTGAACCAGAGGCTGCCCAGGCTTTGAGTGACCCGTCGCAACAGCCCGGTCGGCTGCTGTTGCTCTTCGATGATAATGTCCGTGCCGAATTCCATCGTCAACAGGCTCTGGTCGGTGAACCGGATGTCAGCCCGTCCCTGCAACGTTTGGACTCGATCGCCGCTGAACAGAGGCACGCCGGGGTTGTCGACGGCTGTGACCAGCGTGGTGTTCACGCGTGTCAGCCGCACCTGACCGTCAACGGCCTCAAACTGAGCGATCTGCGCACCCGCTTGTGGCGGGAAAAAGGTGGGAGCGGCCGTCGGTATCGATACGGTGGGAACCAGGGAAGCGATAAGGACCTCTCCCCCATCGACACGCCGGCTGGCGCCGTGAGCCTGACGCTCGATCACGCTCAAGTAGCCCGTTCGACTTTCGACGCGATCCTGATCGTTCGGCACGGCAACGATCTCGCCCGATACCGCTTCCAGGTCCGGGCCGGGGTGGACCAGGAGCTGAGGCGTGATGATTTCGAAGTCCGTCCCCGCGGGAAAGTTGAAAGTCACGGCCCCGGACTTAAGGATTAGTCTCAGCGGCTGTCCACTGACGATTTCCAGATCCGTGGACTCTCCTATTTCAAGCCGACCTCGTCCAAACCGCAGGACGCCACCGCTTTTGCCGTGAGTGCGCAAAGAATCGCCTTCGAACAAAGTCGTGTCGTTGGTGAGTCGCAGGCCGGATCTTTCGACGGTTCCGAGAAGGATGATATCGCCAACAGGTACGGACTTCGCCAGGACTGCCGCGACAGGAAACGCCAGCATCAATCCCAGGAATACAGCTGCCAAACCCAAGCCGCGACTTGATGGACGAACCAGCTTCATTGAAATTACCATGCGGCGAGGCCTTCAAACGTACAAGCTATTTCTGGTCAAACCTGTACACGGGATCGAAGTCTGCGACTCCACCGGCGTATTCTACACGATTCTTTTCGATTCTGGCTTTCAACATCGTTGACGGCCCGTCCGCGGGGCGGAGCTCCAACACCTGATCGAACGCGCGGTCGGCCCCGTCGAAGTCGGCCTTTCTGTAGAGTCCCAAAGCCTTTTCGAACAGCGGTCTGATTTGGTTCCACATCGGGTCCACGACCAGTTCGGGTGAACCCATGCGTCGGTTGCTGCCCCTGCGCCGTTCTCCGTGGCGCGCCGCGACGTACCCGCCTTTAAGCCTCTTGCCAAGAGACGGTTCGCTCCTCCGATCGGCCCGGCGACGTTCGTCCTCCGGCGGGTGCAGGCCCAGTGGTTCATAGATGGTTACCGCCTGATCTTTTCCCTTCACCTTGACGCGATCCAGCTCCCTGCAGCAGACGCGATGTTTGACCTTCTCGTACGTTTGGCCGCTGATGAGCATGTTGACGCCGTAGAATTTCCCCAGGCTCTCCAGCCGCGCGCCCAGGTTCACTTCATCTCCCATGACCGTGTAGCTGAAGCGGCTCTCCGACCCCATGTTGCCGACCACCATCTCGCCGGTGTTGACACCGATCCGGATGTCGAAACCCTGACCGTCCGGCAATTGAACGGTTTTCTGCAGATGACGGACAACCTGCATCATCTCCATTGCGGCGACCGTCGCGCGGAGTGGATGATCCGGAACTTCGACCGGGTGACCCCAGAAGCACATGACCGCATCTCCGATCAGCTTGTCCAGCGTTCCCTGGTACTTGAAGATGATGTTGGTCATCGCGTTGAAGTAAGTGTTCAAGAATCCAACCAGCTCCTGCGGAGTCATCTTCTCGGAGAACGAGCTGAAGCCGCGAATGTCCGAGAAGAGCACGGTCAGGTTGTGTTTCTCCCCACCCAGTTGAAGCTTCTCGGGTTGGTCTACCACCTGGTCGATGACCGCTTGATCGAGATAGTGGGAAAAGACCTGTTTCGTGCGCTTTTTCTCTCGCTCTTCAGTCAGGTACTTGTACGAGATCAGCGAGCCGCTCGTGGCAGTCAGAGCAAGGCCCGGATAGACCAGGCTGAGAACCCAGTCAAACTCGAGAAAGATCCAGACGTTGAAAGCGGTGAACAGGACCAACCCGAGTGCCGAATAGAAGATGCTCCGCGTGGCCCCCATCTTCGGCAGGTAGATGGCCACGATGAGGCCGAAGATGAGGATGAACGCCATATCCAACATCGTGGTCGTCGTGTTTCGAATCAGGTAGCGTTGGCTCAGGACGTTGTCAATGACGTTGGCGTGCAGTTCGACTCCCGGAAGGACGGGATCGAACGAGGTCGGGACGACGTCGCCCAACCCCACGGCATACGGGCCGACGATCACGATCTTGTCGCGCAGGGCTTCCGGGTCTACGCGGCCCTCCTGCACATCGATCCATGAAACTCTGCGATGCGTGTCGGCCGCCCCGTTGAAGTTGACCATGAAACGGCCGAAGCGGTCGGTCGGTATCACGTAGTCGCCGACCTGGACCTGCTCGACCCGGTTGTCCTGCATCGCAATGGTGACCGAGGGCGCTCCCAGGTAAAGCTTGAGCAGCTGGAGGTCCAGCGACGGGTAGAGGCGGCCGCCCCACTCGATGAACTGCGGCTGATAACGCAGAAATCCCTAGGCATCGGGATGGAAATTGACGAATCCGAACGTGGCAGCGGCCTGGTTATGGATGGGCAGGTTCATCGACAGGTCATAGCCTTGAATCAGCGATGCTCCGGTGTTGGTCCCTCTCTGCCGGACAGCCGGGAAAACCTGTTTCTGAACCACCAACTCCTGAAAGTCCGGGTCCAGTTCCTGACGTGCTCCGCTTTCACCGGTCGTCGATTCCAGATCCAGTCGTACTGCCATGACGACGTTGCCGGCCCTTTCGATCGCCTCGGCAAAAAGTGCGTCGTTTCGAGGGTCGCTCGCGTCCTCGTCCTCGTACAGGATGTCGAAGCCGATCACTCGAGGTCCGGCCGCGGATATCTGGTCAATCAGTGTAGCCACGTGTTTTCGTTCGAAAGTCCGGGCGGACCCCAGCGCATCCATGGTTCGATCGTCGAGTCCGACAATGACCACCTCGTCCCCGGGAACCAGGCTCCCCCGCAGTTGAAACTTGGTGTCCAGCCATCGCAGATCGAGGCTCGTCAGGAAGGTGGAGCTGTCCGTCCAGTCCAGCCGGTTGGTCGCCAGGACGGCGAACAGAAACGTGACTGTGATGGCCAGGATTGTCGGGAAACGCCGTTTCATGGTAGATAAGGCCCGTGGACTTTGCCACAGGTTGCCAGGGCCGAAATGTACGATAAAGCCGGGGCCCGGTCAAGGCTTGTTATAATTTTTCAAATAGGACGTAAGTTCCTGTCTGTACGTTCTTTTTCAGAGATCTGCTCGATGAGGTTCCGTGATTTGTTGAACACCACTCTTGAAGCGAAGCTGGCCGACGTCCCCGTCTCTCCCGGAGTCTACCTGTACAAGGATTCAGACGGGGCGATCGTGTACGTCGGCAAGGCGAAGTCTTTACGAAGTCGTGTTCGAAGCTACTTCCAGGAATCCCGCAACCTGGATGAGCGAAAGGACCAGATGATGGAGCGGATCGTCGACGTCGAATTTATCGTGACCGACACGGAAAGCGAAGCCCTGGCGCTCGAGAACAACCTCATTAAGGAAAACAAGCCCAAGTATAACGTGTTGCTCCGGGACGACAAAACGTATCCCTTCATCAAGCTCACGATCAATGAGCCCTATCCCAGGGCGTTGATCACCCGGCGAGTCCGGAAGGATGGTGCTCTCTATTTCGGACCTTTCTTCCCGGGTGGACTGGCGAGGAAAACCCTCCGGTTGGTTGAAAGGCACTTTCTTGTCCGAAACTGCAATATTCGAATCGACGGTAAACGGGGCCGACCGTGCCTGCAGCACTACATCCACCGCTGCCTCGGACCTTGTGTCTCCGAGTTGGCGAGTGGGGAGACATACCGGGACGCGGTCGACGACGTGCGGATGTTCCTTGAAGGAAAGAGCGGCGACCTGGTCGAACGGCTCGGAGAGAGGATGCGGCAGGCGGCCCGGACAGAGCAGTACGAAGCGGCCGCTCATTACAGGGATGCGATACGGACGATAGAACAGATTGCCGAACGTCAGAAAATGGCGTCGACGGGGTCCGACGACATCGACATCTTCGGCTGTCATCAGGATGGTCCGATGGTCGCTGTCTCGGCGTTTCACATGAGGGGCGGTCGGGTCGTCAACAAGAGGGAACTGTTCTGGGAAGAACTGGTCGGGTTCGACGCGGGCGAGTTTATGGGGGCGTTGCTGAAGCAATACTACCTCGACGCTCCATTCATTCCGGTCGCAATACATGTTCCCTATGCATTCGAAGACCAACAACTGCTGGCCGCCTGGCTGTCGGAACGGAAAGGCCGCAAGGTTGAAATCCGGACGCCGCTGCGTGGGGGAAAGCGAGAGTTGATCGAACTGGTTCGTCGAAACGCCCAGCTCTCCTTCCAGCAGCGATTTCGATCGGGCATGCCATCGGCCGCGGCCATTGCCAGAGAGGTTGAAGAGGCGCTGGACCTCGAGAAGACGCCTCGCCGGATCGAGGCATTCGACATCTCGAATCTGGGGGGGAGCGATATCGTTGCTTCGATGGTCGTCTGGCGGGACGGTGGCTTGAAGAAGTCGGACTATCGGCGATTCATCGTTCGATCCGTGACGGGAAAACCGGATGACTTTCGTAGCATGAGGGAAGTCGTCGGGCGTCGGTATCGACGGGTCGTTCGAGAGAAGCGCCGCTTACCCGACCTCATCCTGATCGACGGGGGCATCGGGCAACTACATGCCGCCCAGGCGGCTCTTGACGAGCTGAACATCGTGGATCAGCCCCTGGCCAGCATCGCCAAGAGGGAAGAGATCATCTATATCGCCGGGCGCGAGGACGAGCCTGTCATTCTGGACCGCCGATCGCCAATACTCCGCCTCATCCAGCAGATAAGGGATGAAAGCCACCGTTTTGCCATACGGTTCCATCGTGAACGCCGGGGGAAGCGATACCGCACGAGCGAATTGATGGATGTTCCCGGCGTCGGACCGCGCACGGTGCGAAAACTGCTCGAACACTTCGGTTCCGTCAAGAAGACCCGGGCCGCGTCGTTGGAGGAGTTGGAACAAGTCGCCAACCGCAGTCAGGCCGCAGCGATCTGGCGCCACTTCCACAGGGATGAGGAGAGCAGGGATGTCACCACGGAGACACAGAGCACACGAGGGAAACAAGAAGACTGATTTTTATTCGCGTTCTTCGTGTCTTTGCGGGGGCTGCCAGCAGCCCGTGGTGGAAGTCTGTAGGGTCGCGCGCAGGGGTATTCGGGTCACAGGCGCGAAATGAGGAGCGGAACGATGCATAGTCCTCGTGACCGACGAATGACAAAGCCTGTGGCCCTAAGACCCCTGCGCCCTACGGGTTACGACGGCATGGGGCCATCTGCGGAGAGAGATGCACGATGGGGGCATCGACGTCGTCGTGGCGCCTTGCATCTGGCCCCATGGCGCTCGTAACGCGACCCTACAGACTTTCACCACGGGCTGCTTGGATATCCAGACCGTCCGGGATGCTCAGCGGTCGAAGGCTCTTGTGCTACCATTGGATTAGGGACGAAAAGGAGGCTGAGATGAGCGACAGTGGTGGAGATAAATTCCTCTATTTTCTAGTTGGAGCGAGCATCGGTAGCGTCGTTGCGTTGCTTTTTGCTCCGAAATCAGGCCGGGAGACCCGGGATGAGATCACCCGGCGGACACATGAAGGGCGCGAGTACCTGAACCGCAAGGTCGATGAAGGGCGAAACTATGTCGATGACGGTCGTCGCCGTGTCAGCAACGAGGTGACCTCCATCGTCGACAAGGGGAAAGAGGAAGTCACGAGCCTGATCGACAAGAGCAAAGAGGAAGTCAGTAGCTTGATCGACAAGGGCAAAGACGTGGTCCAGCAGCAGAAAGAACAGTTCGCATCGGCGTTCGAGGCGGGCAAAGAAGCCTACCTCCATGAAAAAGAAAGCTCGGACTGATCGGAGGCAAATTTGGAAGGTTTACTCACCCTGTTTGTCGGCCTCACAGCGGTCGCCGTGCTCGTCCAGGCCGTCATCCTGGTGAGCCTTTACATCCTGTCTCGAAGGGTGGCCGGGCAGGTCGAGTTGACCCTGTCGCAACTTCGGGAACTGATGCCATCGCTTAAGACCGTCACCGAGAACCTGAAGACTGTGTCCGAGGATGTCGTCGAAATCGGAAGTGTCGCACGCGAACAGTTCCATCGTGTCGAAGAGATGGTCGGCGAGACCGGTCAGGCGCTGCAGAGTCAGCTTGAGAAAGTCGACAACATGAGCCGCGAGGTCGCCGAGCGTGTGAACGAAACCGTGGATGTGGTCCAGGATTCAATCATTCGACCTGTTCGGGAAGTCGGCGCGCTGGCTCGCGGACTGACGAAGGGTCTCGAGGTCTTCCTCAACCGAAAGAACCGGAGCACGGTCGATCAGGCGCATTCCGACGACGAACTCTTCATATAAATCAGGCTGGGAGCTTCGGCGGCAGAAGCGATCGACTACGCAAGCGGTAGGATCGGTCCACATTCCCCCGACTGTTAGTTAATTAGAACCACTATTCGCCTCAAAATCGATAAAATCCGGCCTCGATTTCCCCAGACGATCACTTCTGCCGTCGAGGCTCCAGGATTCCTGTTCCTGATTTAAGTGTATGTCGACAGATCAGATCGAAATTCCTCTGTTCCCCCTCCACAACGTTGTTCTGTTTCCCAGCGTCATGCTGCCGCTCCACATCTTCGAGGAGCGTTATAAGTCGATGATCAACGTTTGCATCAACGATGACGCGCCGTTTGGAGTCGTCCTCCTGAAAGGGGAGGAAGAGACCGCGTCCGCCATTCAAAAGGTAGGCGTGCTGGCGCGTGTCGCCGACGTGGAACGGCTCGAGGGTGGCCGCATGAACATCTGGACCGAAGGAGAGGCGCGTTTCCGAATTGCCAGGCTGAGCCAGCAGGATGGGTGTTGGCGTGGTGTTGTCGAACTTGTCGACGACCGCCCCGACGTGGAATCGGATGTGACCGCGCTGGCCCATGAAGTCGGAGAACTGTACCGGGAAGCGTACCGCAAGGGGCTCCAGTTGACCGGAGAGCGGCCCGGCAAGCTTGAACTCCCCACTTCGGCCGGGGATCTGTCGTTCATGGTGAGCTACGTTCTGGATATGGACTTCCAGGAAAAACAGCACCTTCTGGAGATGACGTCCGTTCGGGAACGCCTGGGTGCCCTGACCGCATATCTGAAACACGCCAACCAGCGCCTGGAACAACAGATTCATCAGAATCGGATTGTCGAGACTGCTCGGGGGAATGGGGACTTGGGGAGGCCGGGGGAGAAGTAGGAAGGGATTTCGGCACAGAGGCGCAGAGAAGTCTGTCTCTGCGCCTCAGCGTCTTTCTAGGGCCCGCTCAAGATTAACTTCACATTTTGGCATCACCATCTTCACGCCATCTTCGGCCGCTCCTCAATCGCAGATCCTCGAAATAGCGGGGCTATTCCTCCGGTCTGCTCAATCGATCGCGACCAAATCTGACGCAAATCTGGGCGCCAATTCTGTGAAGTTAATCTTGAGCGGACCCTTGGTCCTTAGCTGCAATCATCATTATCTCGATCAGTCCTGCCGCGGACATCAACTGGGTTCCCACCGTGGCCCGGGGTGGAGGGGCGTCGACCATCATTTCTCTGTAGACCTCGTTCATGGCGCCGAAGTTTCTGACGTCGGTGAGGAAGACGCTGGAGTTGACGATGTCTCCGAGGTCCATGTCAGCTTCGGAGAGAACGCTCTGCACCTGTTCGAGAACGGCCCTGGTCTGGCCCGATATGTCGCCTCGCAGTTGCCGGTTTCCACGGACGAAGCCTGAGAGGAACACGGTGTTGCCGACCTTGATGCCCGAACTGAGTGTTCGGCTGTTGCCGCCACCGATACGCTCCTTCTCCCCTTTGACGCCCCACAGCATGATCTCTACCTTCGAATCTGTGCTCATCAGACGGGTCCGCACCGTGGCACGCGTTGGCGGAACGTCACCGAAGTAGGTCTGATATACCTCGTTCATCCCGCCGAAGTCTCTTGCGTCCGTCAGAAACACGCTGCTGACCGTCATGTCCGACATCGAGAAGCCCGCCGCCTCCACAAACGCCTTTGCATTGTCGAGCACCTGGCTCGTTTGGGCCTTGATGTCGCCGGGTGCGAAATTGCCGGTCGACAGGTCCTGGGAGATCAAGCCCGCGACGAACAGGTAATCGCCGACGCGCAGCGCGCGGCTGTATGGCCTGGTGTTCGCGCCTTCACCGGGAATCCGAATGACCTCTTTCTCAATCCCCGGACGAACCGCGATGGCCTGGATTTCGATCAGGCTGCCTTCGAGCGCCAGGTCCGCTTCGAGCGTGGCACGGGCTGGGGGTTTGTCCAGGAAGGCCTCTCCGTAGGCAATATTCATCTCACCATAAAGTCGCGAGTCCGACAGGTAGACCTTTGTCGAAACGACGTTTTCCAGCCCCATTCCGTCCGCCTTGAGCACGGTTTCGATGTTCTCGATGGCCTTACGGGTTTGTGCCTGGATCCCGCCTGGAACGAGGTTATCCGACGCGTCCACGCCAACCGATCCGGCCAGAAAAAGAAGGTCCCCCGATCGCACGGCCGGGCTGTATGGAAGACCGGCAACGACCGATCCCGGTGGGGCTACGATCCGTTTGGCTTGCGGAAACGCAAAAGTGGTTCCTAACGCTACGACGATCGCGACGATGGCGAGTTTGATGGGCTTCATGGTTCAGACACACGCTCCTTCTTAGATATCAAGCAACCTGAGCAGGCTAACTGCGTGAGCCTCAAAAGTCAAAACGTCACGCCGATCCGTTCGATGTTCGCTAACCCGTACGAGACGGCTTAACTGTCAGGGGACAGGGTGGAACTTTACCGCGAAGACGCGGAGAACTCGGAGTAGGAATTTTTACCGCAAAGGCGCAGAGGGGAAGGGATATAGAAAAGAACTCTGCGCCTCTGCGCCTCTGCGGTGAAAAAGTCCTCTCCCTTCCTTTGCCTTTTCATCCCGGCGGTAAGTCCTGAATTTTTCCTCGCAATCCGTTTGCCCGACCACCACTCTTTCCAAATACTGTAGAATTTCCAGGCGGTATCGCAAATGGATCAACTTCTCAGAGTTCTCAAAGTGTTCTGGCTTCCGGCTGAAGCGATGTATGGGGCAGCCGAGAGACCCGCCGTCGTTCTGCCGATTGCCATACCCACTGTGTTTGCGTTTCTGACGAGCCTGATTGTTTATTTCACATTACCGCCGTCCGAGGCGGCACTTCGGACCGCATGGCTGGTTGGACTCATTTCAGCGGTGCTCGGGCCCGCCCTGATTACCCTGATCGTGTCCCTTCTTTATCTCGGAATCTTTTCGGCTGCCGGACGCCAGGGTGGATTCAAGGCATTTCTGTCAGTCACCGCCTTCGCGTTCCTGCCCACCTCGCTCCACCATCTGGCCCAGAGTGTGATGGTCCTGATGCCGGCGTCCGAGCAACTTCTGCCTTCGCAGATCGGGCGCTTGAATGTGGCGGTGTTTCTGGACCCCCAGGCAGTTTCGTCCGGGATCTACGTAGCCGCCGGGATGATTGATGTGGTGTCGATCTGGGTCCTTGTGCTACTCACGGTAGGTTACCGGCATGTCGGCAGCCAACGGCTGACGACCTGGATGGTCACGGGCTTGGTCGTGGGACCATGGCTGCTCTATGCGGGTTTACGAATCGCGTTGGCGGAGTCGATCGTGTTCTAGTGTCCTGTCCCGCAAATACGATTACTATATCCGATCACTGCTGTCCAAATTAGCGGCAACCACGGCCAGTCGGTGTTGATTCCAATAGAGATAGATCTCCCCTGAAGGGCTGGTGAGAATCAGCCCCCCCTGCCAGCAATGGGCGACGGCCGTGTCGGATTTCAGATGCTGTCCAAAAGAGTGCGCGTGTAAGCGATGAGTTACCTCGATTCTGAAAGAGATGCTGTCCAAACTACCGGTTCCATTCCAGCGCCAACTGCTGGGCTTGGATTTGGGCCAGCGCGGGCGGGCCTTCAAACGGGACGTCGAGCCAGGCGTTGAGATCACGATAAACGAACAACTGGTGCCGGAGCAGGGCGACCAGATTGGACAAGGACCATCCGAAGGTGGACCTCAACTGGAGGTATTTCAGCAGCAACATCGCGATCAGGGCCGTCCAGATCTGGGTCTTCACCGCATTGGGGCTGGTCCCGAGGAACGTTTTGATCTTCAGATTCTGCTTCAGCGCCTTAAAAAACAACTCCACCGACCAACGATCCTTATAGATGGCGGCAATCGTGGTTGCACCGAAATCGAGGTGGTTGGTCAGGAAGATGATCGATTGCTCCTTCTCCGGAACCCACACCTCGACGAGCCGGAAGAAATATTCCTCACGGGCTTGGGCATGATGGGGAAAGAACACCACTTGATCTTTGAGGATGTTCCGGTTCTTCGGAACCGGCCGATCTTCGATGACTTCCACTACGGCGTTGCGTTTCAGCCGGGACACGAAGTACACCCCCTGGCGCGTCAATTCCACGAACCAGTCGTAGTCCATATAGCCGCGGTCGATCGCCAATACCGTTCCCGGCTCGAATCGCATCTGCCGCGCCACCTTGATGTCGCTGCTCTTGCCCTCGGTGATCACGGCAAACGAAGGCAGGTAACCATCGTGATCCAGCAGCAGGTGCAGCTTGATCGCCCCCTTGGTCCGCCGAAACTTCGCCCAGTCGAACAGCGACATCGACAGGTCGATGACGCTCGAGTCCAAGCTCATCAGTTTGTTCTTGAACCGGAACTTCTTCCCGCCACGCTGGGCCGCCACGCCCTGACATTTCTCTAGCAACTGCCCGAACACCGTCTGATAAAGCTGCCACGGCCGGTGTCGATTAGCGTAGGACAGCGTCGATCGTTTCGGCGCTTCCTCCAACCCCAGATGTCGCAGTTTCCCTTCCACGCTCGCCAGACCGCCGCAGATCTCCCGCAGCGAATGGGCCCGTCCCAACTGGCAGAACAACATCGCGATGAACTGGC
Source organism: Terriglobia bacterium (assembly GCA_965262425.1). Classification (GTDB taxonomy): domain Bacteria; phylum Acidobacteriota; class Terriglobia; order 20CM-2-55-15; family 20CM-2-55-15; genus CAZOZZ01. The sequence continues at coordinate 493,630 of OZ253536.1, forward strand.
TCCAGCTCGCGAATCCACGCGCATGCCGCTGGGCCTGATGATCCTGAACCGCCTTCTCAAACTCCAGGCGCGGAAATAGTTGCAACAACTGGGAGAAAATGCTGGAAAATCGTTTCATGGTTGGGCCCTCCCCACGGATTGATTTCTCGTGTTGGAAAAACCAATCTTACGAGGCCGGGCTCAACCTACTCAATTCCTAAAAGCTAATTTGGACAAGAGTGATATCCGATGGACGTTGCCAGACGTAACGTGGGTGTTCGATCGATCTATAAACGTAAGTGTGCACCCGATCGGTTCGTCCGTCGCAACCAGCAACCTCCATCGGCCCTACGGGTTCGGGCGGAACGGCGCCGTCTTTGGAGTCGCTCCTCCTCACAATGAAGAGCATTGCCGCGTCGTCGCTCCGCCAAATCCAGCCCCGTTGCGCTCCGAAATATAGCAACCGTATTTACGGGACAAGACACTAACAACTCATGCCGCTTAAGTCGTTTCATCCTCTGGTGCGAAACTGGTTTCGCTCCGAATTCGGTCAGCCTACACCGGCCCAGTCGGAAGGTTGGCCGGCCATTCAGAGAAACGAGAACACTCTGATACTTGCCCCGACCGGCTCGGGGAAGACTCTGTCTGCCTTCCTCTGGGCGATCGATTCCCTCGTCGTCGACCACCTCGACAAACAGACTGAACACGGGCTCCGTGTCGTTTACGTTTCGCCTCTCAAGGCGCTATCCAACGATATCGAGAAGAATCTCCAGGCACCGTTGGAGGGAATCAGCCGCCTGGCCGAAGCCGACGGATTACACCTGTCGTCCATTCGCACGGCCGTCAGGACGGGCGACACGCCACCCTCCGAACGCCGGGCCTTCAGCAAGAGTCCACCCGAGATCCTGATCACTACTCCGGAATCGCTCTACATCCTGTTGACCAGTAAGACGCGCGACGTGTTCGGTGACGTTCGCACGGTAATAGTCGATGAGATCCACAACCTGGCAAGAAGCAAGCGTGGAGTGCACCTCGCGTTGACCCTGGAACGGCTGGAACAATTCACCCGAGCAAGGTCCGTGCAGCGCATCGGGCTCTCCGCCACGCAGCGGCCTCTTCGAGAGATCGCACGTTTCCTGGGCGGCCAGGACGCCGAAGCCGTTCCACGACCGGTGACGATCGTCGATGTGGGTGGGCGGAAGCAGATGGACGTCAAGGTCGTCTGCGTGGCTCCCGACCTGACGAACCTGCCCGATCAGAGCGTCTGGTCGCTCGTGTTTCCCGAAGTGTACAGTTTGATTCAACGTCACCGGACGACGCTGGTCTTCACCAACAACCGGCGCCTCGCCGAACGTGTCGCGGCACGTCTGAACGAGCTTGCGGAGGAGGAGCTGGCGCTCGCCTACCACGGAAGTATGTCACCGGAGTCGCGTCGCGAAATGGAAGACCGTCTGAAGAAGGGAGACATCCGGTGCCTGGTTTCCACGTCGGCCCTGGAACTGGGAATCGACATCGGCAGCATCGACCTGGTCATCCAGCTCCAATCCCCCAAAGGGGTCGCCGCTGCTGTTCAGAGGGTTGGCCGTTCCGGCCACCTGATATCTGAGACGAGCCAGGGACGTCTGTTTCCGACCTTTCGGGACGATCTTGTCGAGACAGCGGTCGTCGTGAAGGAAATGTATGACGGGTGGGTCGAGCGGACCATCGTACCCAAGGACGCCCTCGACGTTCTGGCACAACAGATCGTCGCTTCAGTCGCCATGGACGATTGGAACGTCGAAGCACTTTTCGGTCTGATGCGCCGTGCCTATCCCTACGAGAATTTGACCCGGAACGTCTTTCTGTCCGTGCTTCGGATGGTCGCCGGTCGCTACGACGGTGGAGACTTCCGCAACCTCCGGGCACGAATTTCCTGGGACCCACAAAACGATGTCGCCCGGAAGCTGCCGGGAAGCCAGTCGCTTGCTGTTACAAGCGGTGGGACTATACCGGACCGGGGCCTCTTTGCAGCGTACCTGGAAAACGGCAAGAGAATCGGTGAGCTCGACGAGGAGTTCGTCTTTGAGAGCCGCGTTGGGGAGGTCTTTCTTCTGGGGAGTTCGTCCTGGCGCATCCAGGAAATTCGTACGGATCGTGTGATCGTCAGGGAAGCCTTCGGCGAACCTGCGAAGATGCCGTTCTGGAAGGGGGAGGGGATCGGACGGGACTATGAACTCAGCCTCAAGGTGGGCGAGTTTCACCGCGAGGTGGGGCAGCGCCGCCACGACCCCGACGTCCACCTCTGGCTCGAGGATACCTATGCTCTCGATTCCCGTAGTGCCTGGAATATTGTTTCGTATCTTCGGAGTCAACAAGCGGCGACCCGCGTGATTCCCGATGACCGGAACATCGTTTCGGAGATTTTTCGCGACGAGATCGGAAACCCGAGGATCGCCATCCATTCCATCTTCGGACGCCGTGTGAACGACCTGCTGGCTCTGGTCCTCGGCCAGCGTCTTCGAGACCTGCTTCGCGTTAACGTGCAATATCAACAGCAGGATAACGGGATTCTTTTCGAAGTGCCCGACATCGCCGAAGCCGTCGAACCCGACACGATACGCGAGATCGTCAGCAGTCTCCGTACCGAGAACTTGCGAGACTGGGTTGTCGAGGAGATTGCACGCTCGCCGCTGTTCGTCGCCGCCTTTCGGGAAAATGCGATGCGATCGCTTCTGCTTCCGCGGAACAAGCCAGGCCGCCGAACCCCCCTGTGGATGCAACGATTACGTGCCGGCGACTTCTTCGAGATCACGAAGAAGTACGACGACTTTCCCGTGATCCTGGAGACGATGCGGGATTGCCTCAACGACCGAATGGACTTCGAAAGCTTCCACAAGGTCGTGTCCGACATCGAGGCCGACCGCATCTCTGTTCACGCGATACGAACCGAAGTCCCGTCGCCTTTCTCAGAGTCCCTGCTTTTCGGTTTCATAGGCGTGTACATGTACGAAGACGACCGCCCGCGGGCTGAATTGCATTCCCAACTCCTCCATGTCAACAGGTCTCTCCTCGATGAAGTCCTCGACCCCTCGGCGCGTCGGGACCTTGTCGAGCCACAGGCGGTCGAACAAGTGGAAGAGCGGCTGCAGCTACTGGGGGCAAACCGTCGGGCCCGATCACCCGAGGAACTGGCAGAGTTGTTGTATCAGCTGGGCGACCTCTCCGACGAAGAGATGTCCGAACGTTCAGCAGACCCGGCCTTCTCCGAGACCCTGAAGGAGCAGGGACGTATCGTGGCGTTCGGGCCGCGGTGGATTCTGGCCGAGGAGCGCGAGCTGTATGCCGCACGAGATCTCGATTCCCGGAAGATTTTGCTACGCCGGTTCCTTTTGACACATGTTCCGGTTCCCGCCCCGATTCTCGCCCTGCGTTTTTCTTTCGACGTCAGCCCGGTTCTGCATGCACTCCGGGAGGAGGGGTCCGCCATCAAGGGATCGTTCGTGTCCGATTCCGAGGAATGGAGTCATCCCGCCTCTCTCGAACAAGTTTATCGACGCACCCTCTCGATTCTCAGGGACCAGGTTCAGCCGTCCTCCCTGGCCCAATTTACGAGGTTCCTCGTGGACTGGCAGGGGAGAACGGGACCGACGAGTTCGCTCGAAGATGTCCTGGAGCAGTTGGAAGGGTATCCAGCGCCTCCTGAGGTCTGGGAATCGGAGATTCTTTCCGAGCGCGTGACGGAATATTCGAAGTCCTCGCTGGAAAAGCTGATGTCGAGAGGGAAAGTCTTTGCGATGGGTGCGGGCAGCGGAAAAGTTAGACTCGTCGAACGCGGTCACGGCTGGTTGTTCGTGACGGATCCGGGGGAGATTTCCGCCTCCGCCGAACTCCTGGCCCGGTTCCTCGCCGAGCAGGGAGCCTCCTTCTTCGAAGACTTCCGGGAATCGCTCGACCTGTCCCTGTCGGTACTCGTCGACAGCCTGGCCGAACTATTCTGGTCCGGCGTCGTCACCAACGATGTCTTCGGCGAAGTGGCCCGATTAAGACGAACCTCTATGGCGCAGGACGAGGTAATCCTCGATCGATCGCGGAAGATGCGAAAATTCCGTCGAACATGGAAGAAGCTACCCGGTTGGACCGGCCGCTGGTCGCTCGTTCGGTCGAAGGGCTATGTCGGAAAATCCGGGACACCGGTCGAGCGGGTCGAAGCGCTCGTTCGTCTCGTGTTGAGACGTTATGGTGTCGTGACACGCGAATGGTTCTCACGCGAGAAACTTCCGGTTTCATGGGCGGTAGCTGCCCGAGTCCTGGAGCGCATGGAATGGCGAGGGGAGGTGCGGCGGGGTGTGTTCGTCGATCAGATCTCCGGGTTGCAGTACGCCCTGCCCGAAGCCGTCGAGACGCTTCGTTCCGCCAGGGTTGTTTCGGCGGACGATTCGCTGCGCATCAACGCCTGCGATCCAGCCAGTCCATATGGCGGCGGCATCCCGTCCGAGATCCAAATCTCCCGTGTTCCCAGCCTGTTCGTCCGTCTCGAAGCCGGTCGCCCCGTAGGCGTGGAACGAGATTCACAGTAGTCGTTCACTGAAGCCGCGGAGAATACGGAGTAGGAATTCTCACCGCAGAGGCGCAGAGGCGCGGAGGGGAAGGGAAAAAGAAACGCCTCCTCCGCAGAATTTGTGGGCAGTCCAAAGGCCTGTGCGCACATAAGTAATTGAAACAAAGTACCTTATTCTTTTGTTCGACGGCGAATATTCCAGTACCCACTTCGGTCGGACGCCTACACCCGGTGCCCGGAGCCCCCGCCGGAGGCCCCGTTCCCCATCGCCCACACCAGCCGACACCGCGGAGCGCAGCCGAGGGTCAAGGCCGGCGCAGCCGCCGAGCTTGCGAGGGAAGCCTTGAGGCTTGGCGAGCACCGTGGTCTCCTCAAGCGGCGATGGAAGACGGTTTTACCCACAAATTCTGCGGAAGACCCAAAGAAACAAACTCTATTGCCTTCGGGGTGAACTCCTGGATCGTTGGGGAGGTTAGGAGATTCCGAGCGTGCCGCCGGATCTTGATGGAACACCGCGCACGGTTTCCGGTTTGACGGCTCCTTCAAACAGGCGGATCCTTCTGAGGAGGAGATCGGTCAGGTAAAGCAGTAGTGCCACGATCGCCAGATAGGGCCACAGGGGAACACGGAGGAGGACGGTTTCCCCGCCGGTCGAGAAGACGTCTGCTGCCGTGGGCTGGAACTTTCCTCCGGTCACGTTGCTGACTTCGGCGAGCAGGTCGACATCCGGCGGATAAAAATGCAACTCGTCGGGATAGGAGTAAGGGAGGATTCGAGACACGTTCGCTTCGTCGCCGATCATCCGGAAAACGAATGGGCCTCGTTGATTGACGGGAAATTGTGCTTCGTAGGTTCCGGGTCCGGATTGGTGGAGATCGATGACTGATGCGTTCTGTTGCGGATCGATAACTCGAATCTGGGATTGCAGCTCGTTACGGAATCCTCCATTCTCGTCGAGTGCGGTAATCGTAATGTTGGCGTTCTGGCCTTCCTTCTCAATCTTCATGTCAATTTCGCCGTCATCCTGGCGGCGCATCGTTTCCCGAACCAGTTGCGGCCAGAACTTGGTATAACCCTCCCACGTCAGCCACTCCGCCGCCCAGCGGTCTTTCACGTCCGAAGTAAAGGCTGCTGTTTTTCCGAGTCCGTACTGCCACCGCGCGAGGATCGGTTTCTCCTCCTCAGCTTCCAGCAGGACTTCCGAGGTGTCTTTGGCGAGTGTTGAGACAAAACCAAGCAAGGGGGGCGCGTTTTCGAAGTCGATACCCTTGAACGCTTCGACGTCCTTGGCGACGATCGGCACAAATGGCTCTTCCTCCAACGTGCCCTGTGTTGCGAGTTGTGTTTCCTCGGTAAAAATCTGCGGGACCATCGTGGCATCTTCGATGAAGTACGACCGGCCTTCTCCCCATTCCGCGATATTGGACAGCAGCTCGCGATCCGCACCATTTCCGACGGCGACCGTCGAGACCGTCATCTTTTCCTCAGCCATGCTCTCCACCAGCCCGATATAGTCGTCGGGCAGCGAACGGCCGTCCGAGAGCAGGATGACGTGGCGAACCTCGGACTGAATCCCTGTCAGTTGCAGGTGCGCCTCCCGCAGCGCCGGGTAGATGTTGGTTTCGCCACCGGCTATGATCATGCTCACGCTCTGGTTGATGTCTTCACGGTTCCTGGCACTCTGGAAACGAACCGGCCAGTAGTAGTTGTAGTCGAACGCGATGATACCGATCAGGTGGTCGTCTTCGAGCACGTCAACCGCGGCCTTGGATGCCTCCTTGGCCAACTCGATCTTCTGCCCGCCCATGCTTCCGGACTTGTCCAGCACGATGATCAGCGCCACCGACGTCTTGTCGCGTTCGAGGTCGAAACGAACCGGAAGAATCTCTTCGACGGCCGTCTCGGAGTAGCCATCTTCCCCGAACACGGAATCACCTGCAGCGAGAATGAACCCCCCGCCAAGGTCCCGGACATAGGTCGCCATCGCGTCCATCTGGCGCCCGGTCAGTTCGTCCGCGCGAACGTCGCTGAGGATGACAGCTTCGTACGCATCGAATTGATCGACGGTGTCGGGCACAGCTGAAGGCTCAATCGTGTCGACCTCGATCCCTTCCATTGCGAGCACGTCGGTAAGGTAATGCGCGCTGTCGGGTCGACCCTCGATGTACAACACCCGGGGTTGGCCCAGGACGACGACCGATTCTCTGAACGTGTTGTTGTCGACGAAACGATCGCCGTCGACCCGCAACTCCACCTCCAGGGTGATCGGGCCGGTTTCGTCGACCAGCGTCTCGAAACCGACACGATTGATGCCCTCATCCAGGGCCACATCCCGGGTCTCCAGAATTTCTCCATCAAGCCTGATTTCGATTGTGCCGTTCTTTGGCGACTGGCTGTAGGCGTGAACCTCCAGCGGAAACAATTCCCCGCTGGTCACTCGTTCCGGCGCCATCACCGCCTCGATCCAGGTGTCTCCGGTTGAGCGGGCCGGGACAGGCACCGTGAAAACCGGGACGCCCTCCCGTTTCATTTTCAGGACAGCGTTCTTGACCTGACCGGCATTCTCGTTCCCGTCGGTCAACATCACAATCCGTTTCAGATGATGGGGGGCGAGTTGCCCGATGGCCCGATTCAGGGATCCCTCAAGGTTCGTAGCGCTCTGGTCCACGGCGCCTTCAATCTCGCGGCCCGACACCTGGACGGTTCGAAGTTCCTCCAGGCTGTCGAGGACCAGCGAGTTTGCGGCAAAAGGGATGAAGACGGAATGATCCGGACTTCCTTCGGTGTCTGCCTGCGAGATCCACTCGATAGCCGACTCCATGGCCTGTGGCGAGATACTCTCGGACACGTCGAGCAGGTAGGCGACTGACAACCCGTTTCCCGAGCCGTTCATGATCGGTTGCATCAAGGCCAGAACGAGCGCGACGGTAAGCAGCGAGCGGATGGTCGTCGAAAGCGTCAGATGGGCCGCGTTGAAATCGGTCAGGGTCCGGCCGCGGGCCCACCAGTAGAAGGGAATCAATCCCAGCAGGAACGATGGCCAGTAGTTTTCAAACTCGATCATGAGGCGTATGCAGTCGGTCCGGCTATCGAATCAGCCGCTTCAGGATAACCCACCGCCTTGTCCTATAATGTAATTCTTCTGTGATATGTCCACCATTCCGCTCCGACCAGACAAAGCGCAAAAAGCAGCATGTAAAACCACAGTTCGTTCGCCAGCACCGGAAGTGCGGTCGGGATCCCGGCAGGCATGTTCGAGAATGCCGTTCGATTCACGTCCGAGAAACGCCTGTCGCCAAGATTAGCAGCGACTCGCACTCTCCGACCACCTTCAGTTGCTGTAAAGAGTCCGGGTTCGGTGGTTTCGATCACTGTCTGTCCAAATCGGCTTTCCGTCGGCAGTGTTTCGCCATCCAGACCCGTCACGGTCGAGGTTTCCAGAGGAAGTTCGACCAGTCCCAACCTGCTTCGGTGTGCCAGTTCCTCGCCCGAGAACCAGGTCAGGACATTTTGAACGAAAATTGGGAAACCCATGTGGAAAGGGAAGTCCGAGGAATCGAGGTCGAAGTCGACGAAAACCGATTTGTCGGGACCGTCCGTCGCGACGATCAGAGGCGTCTGATCCGACGATGCGATAACCACCCGGTCGCCGGCATCGATCCGACTCGCCGTGTCGATCTCGAGGTCGTGGAGCGGTACGAAGTGCATGACCGGATGATCCGGATCCCACGATGCGATATCCGGGTCCACCTCCGTTCCAAGTTCCCTCGGCAGCCAGTCGACGCTGGCGGCTCCGAACACGAGACTGGGCTTCGACGGTTCGGCCGCTGGTGCGAACCCTTCAAAGATGTAGACGTCGGTGGCCGCCGTTTCCTGGAACTGGCCCGGGCTTACGACCGTAAGCTCCACGCCTGGTGAGAGTCGCAGCAGGGTTTCCAGGTATCCGCCGTTCGACCGGGTCACTAGCGTCGTGCGGGCGCGGCTACGCAGCGGGAGGTATCCGAAGGCCACATCATCCACCCGAAGTGCATCATCGGCAGACTGGATGCTGGCCCGTATACCCCCTCCCCTGAACTGGGACATGTCGAATTCGTTCTCCCAGGCTTCGCCTGAGTCGAGTGAGATGGTTCGGCTCAAACGTTCTTGCCCGGCGCCGCTGACGAGGACCCCGATTTCCTTTCGCTCACTGGAATAGTTGATGACTTCCAGGTAGGAGGCGTATCCCGACGGATTGGTAGGATCGACCCGGATGTCGAAGGCGGTGATACCAACGTTGTCCGCCTCCTCAAAAACCGAAATCGTGATCGCCGATGTCGGGACGGTCACCGGCCTCACACCATCGGATATGAAGTAGACGTCCGAGTTCGTGAGGGGAACATCCGGGAAGCGCGATTCCCCCGCGAAAGGCTGCATTCGGTCGATGGCATCCAGAACCTCACGCCGGTCGTCGGTAACAGCGGTTTGTACCCGGCCTGCCGTATCGGCAACGAGAAAGCCTGCCGGTCGATTGCTGCCTTCAAGAATGGTCCGGGCGTATTCGACCGCCGCGTCCCATCGGGTCCGGCCGGTCGAAGTCCGTGTTCCCATAGTGGGAGAGCTGTCGAGAACGATGACGAGCGGTCGCAACCCGCCGCTGATCGCCTCGATCTGCGGTCGTCCGAACGAGAGGGCGATCAAGAGCGCGATCGTCAGCGCAACGAGCAGAGAAATCCACCGGCGAAGCTTTTCCATTAACGAGTTGGCTTCGCGCTGGTCCAGGATCCGTGTCCACAGGAGCGATGACGCGACAACAACACGTCGGTGTCGCAGCTTCAGAAAGAACAGGACGATGACGGCGGCCGCCGTCGTACCTGCCAGCAAAAGTGCCTGGATCGTCGAAAGCTCCAGAAAGCTCACTTCAGGAACCTGCCCTGGCGGAAGACCTTGAGAATCAGTTCCTCGAATGGGAAGTCCGTCACCGTCCGCACGTATCCGAGTTGGTACTTGACGCAGTAGTGTTGGATCTCTTCACAGAAGCGGGCCAGTTCCTTCTTGTAAGCTTCGAGAAGGTCCGAGGTGATCGTGATTTCCCGGCTCGTGTTGCTTTCCGAATCGACCAGCTGTAATTCTCCCCGAACCCCGGGGTTGACGTCTTCATGCCCGATGACCTGCAGCGCGAACACATCGTGGCGGTAGTAGCGCAGCATGTTCAGACCGCTTTCGAAACCGTTCGGATCGAAGAAATCGGAAATGACGACAGCCAGACCACGCCTCCGTTTCCCGGTACAGAAGACTTTGAACGCCTCTTTGGCATTGGTTTCGCCGACAGTTTGAAGCTCGGACAGGAACTGAAACACCCTGAAGATCTGGTTCTTTCCACGTTGAGGCGACAGTTGCTGCTGGATTCCGTCGGCGTAGCCGACAACAGTCACGCGATCCAGATTTGCAAGACCGATGTAACAGAGCGCCGCGGCAATCTTGCGTGCATAATCGATCTTTCGCGGTGAACCGTAGTTCATGGACCGACTACTGTCTATGAAGAGGTAGATGGGGAGGTCTTCTTCTTCCTCGTAAAGGCGGAGCAGCAACTTGTCCAGCCTGAGATAGGTCTTCCAGTCCAGGTATCTGAAATCGTCGCCTGGGACGTAGCCGCGATAGTCTGCAAACTCCAGGCCGGATCCCAGCTTTCGCGCCCGCCGTTCGGCCTTGAACTGGCCGGCAAACCGTTTGGAAACGATCGCCAGGTATTCCAACTTCCGCATGAAGTCTTCATCGAATGGGGCGATGGTTGCCGTAGACATCGTTGTTTTAGAGAAAAGCTGTCGCTGACCACTGACCACTGACCACCGACCACTTTTTTATTCCTTGGCTTCAGGCGTGTCCGCGAGAATGGCCTCCAGGATCGTGTCCGGATTGACCCTTTCGGCTTCGCCTTCGAAGTTCAGCAGTACGCGGTGGCGAAGCACCGGCTTGGCGATCGCGCTAATGTCATCGCACGACACATGGACCCGGTTGTCGAGAAGAGCCCGGATCTTTCCTCCCAGTACCAGCGCCTGCGCACCTCGGGGGCTGGCTCCGTATCGCACGTAACGATTGGTCATTTCGTGGGCTTGCGGGGTGTTCGGATGGGTAGCCAGGACGATTTTTATCGCGTATTCCTGGACGGGACGCGCAATGGGAATCGCCAGGACGGTTTCCCGCATCTCAAGGACTGCGGGAGCGTCCAGCACGCGATCCGGAACGGGTTCGTCGACTTTCGTCGTACGGTTGAGGATCGTGTGCATGTTCTTGATCGTCGGATAGTCGACCAGCAGCTTCATGAAGAAGCGATCGAGTTGGGCTTCGGGCAGGGGATAGGTACCTTCCATCTCCAGAGGGTTCTGGGTCGCCAGAACGAAAAACGGCAGCTCCAGTACGTAGCTTTCCTTTCCGACGGTAACCGTTCTTTCCTGCATCGCCTCGAGCAGCGCCGATTGGGTCTTCGGTGTCGCGCGATTGATCTCGTCGGCGAGGATTATGTTTCCAAACAGCGGGCCCTGCTGGAACCGCAGGAACTTTGAGCCATCCTGATCCTGCTGCACGACGTTGGTTCCGGTGATGTCGGCGGGCATGAGATCGGGCGTAAACTGGATGCGGGAAAAGCGAAGATGAAGCGCGTCGCTCAAGGTCTGAACCAGCTTTGTCTTACCGAGCCCTGGAACTCCTTCGAGCAGGACATGCCCTCTGGCGAGCAGGCCCATCAGGATGCCATCGATGATTTCGGGGTAGCCGACGATGACTTTCGAGACTTCGTTCTTAACGAGCTCAAATTGTTTCTGAAACAGTTCGATCTGCGTGTCGAGTTCGGTGATCATTGACTCCCGCGCGGCCGTATGGCTTGAAAATAGTTCTTGATCAGATTCCGGTAAGGACGAGGGATCTGTTCCTGGTTCAGCAGATCCTGCTGGGCAGGAGTCAAGTCCGATTCCACGTTTCGGTAATCCAGTTTGGATCGTTGTTCCCGACTTGTTTCTTCGATCGTTTCTTCTTCGTCATCTGGCCCTTCGCCTTCCAGCGCTTCCATGCGTTCTTCCTGAAGCTGCACGTCCAGGCTTGTCGGAGCACCTTCTTTCTCGTCCGGCGAAAAGCCGAATCCGGACGGCATCTGTCCGGACCCGCTTGCATCGAGGCCTTGCATATCCTGCGCGTCGGGCGGCATCGCCTGCTGGGTCATCTGACCCTCGCCCGCGGCACCTTCAGCGTATTCCGGTGGTGCGTCCATCTCACCGGGTTGCGGCGCGCCTTCCTGGCCTGTCTGTTCCTGCTGTTGACCCTCTCCTTCGGTCGCGGTTTCCTCTCCCTGCTGTCCGTCTTGTTGCTGTTGCTGCTGTTGTTCCTGCTCGTCCATCCGGGCTTGTTCTTCAATTTGCTGCTGCCGGAGCGTGTCTTCCAACTGCTCCAGTTGCTCGGACGCCTGATTCTTGATCTGCTGGCTTTCCACCATGTCCGAGAGTTCTTCTAACTCCCGGGCCGCCTCCTCGAGCGCCTGCTCGGTCGCCTCCTGATCCTGGTTCTTCAGGCTCTCCGACGCTTGCTGGAGCCGTTCGGCCAGCTCTTCCAATCCGGGACGTGTGTTTTCCGACGCTTCGGAGAGCGTCTCGGCGAGATCGTCCGCAGGTTGCTGCCCGTCGCCTATTTGCTCGGCCAGGTCACGTAGTTCCTGGGCTGCCTTATCAAGGTCGCGCTCGGCCATGGCCTCACCCGCGCCCAGGGTGTCTTCGGATTGCTGGAGGTCCGCACCGATTTCTCGGAGGCCATCGATGATGCTGGCGATGTTCAGGTTGCCCTCGTCCATCGCTTCCTGGATGTCCGACAACTCTTCGAGAGCTTCCGTGGCTGAGAGTTCGCCGCTTCTGAGCGATTCGATCAATTCCTGCAGTTGTTCGACGACCTCGTCCTGTTCCAACGCCTCGGCCTGGGCCAGAAGCTCTTCGATTTCTTCGAGTAGTGCCTCATCCTCCGTGCTCAAGGTGAGCCGCGGGGCCTCGCGGGAATACAGAAAATTGTAATCAAAGGGAAGCGGCGTGAAGTTCAGAATCAGAAGCAACACCAGCAACCCGGCAGCAAAGAAGGAAGTGGGTGGCACCGAGCGCGGATAGAGGCTCTTCAGGTCGAGTTTGCCGGCCGTTTGTGCAGCCCTGCGGACTTGCAGCTCCGTCCACGGATTGGACGGTCCGTGTCCAAGAAACCAGTATGCGCTCGTGATCTCGTTCTTGAGACGGGCCGTTCGGTCCACTGCGGCGGCGGCCTGGGTGAGTGTGACTTTTTTCCTGACGGCACGTCCGGCGAACACGCCCAATGCCAGGAACCAGACTACCCAGAAACCTCGTATCGTTATAGAACTAAATGGGGAAATCAGATCCCAGACCTTGACCATCAGGCCGATGAGGGCGAAGACGACGAAGCCGGATGTGAGCCCTCGCAACAACCGGTTGGTTCGAAGCCGAGACTCAATCTGCTTGAGGGTCTGGAGTATGGTTTCCCGATCGGACATCAAGAGATATGTTCTTTCCTGTCAATCACTAAAAATCCGCTAAGGCTACCATACCTTATGAGGGGTGCGAAGAAAAGATGGGAGTCGTCGAACTCTGTCGGCGAAAGGCACCCACGGAGGGTCCCAAGTCGTCTTAAAGCTCTGAATGCGTTAGGTCTTTGAGCGGGACCTGGGCGACAACCTTCAGGCCATAACCCTGCAGGGCCACCAGTTTTCGGGGATGGTTCGTCAGTATCCTCATCGACCGGATGTCCAGAGCGGCCAGGATCTGGATCCCGATTCCGTATTCCCGCTGTTCGCCTCCGAGACCAATGGTTTCGTTGACGTCGATATCCTTCTTTCCGTGATACTCGAGCTGACACCCGCCCGCTGACTTGACCAGGCTGAAACCTCGGCCCGTCTGATGCAGGTAGAGCAGAACGCCACGGCCTTCTTCGGCGATCATCATCATGGCGCGGTCGATCTGCTCCCGGCAGTGGCACTGGCTGGAGCCGAAAACATCGCCGGTGAGGCAGTGCGAATGCACTCTAACAAGAACGTCTTCACCGTTCTCGATGTCTCCCCGAACCAGCGCCACGTGTGTTTCGCCGTCGATGGTGCTTTCGAATCCGATCATTCGGAATACGCCGTGTCTGGTGGGCAGGACGGTTTCAGCGACCTGCTGGACGAATCGCTCTGTCCGGAGTCTGTAGCTGATCAGGTCGGCAACGGTGACGATCTTCAATCCGTGCTTGCCCGCAAATTCCACCAGATCGGGCGTCCGTGCCATTGTGCCGTCTTGATGCATGATCTCGCAGATCACCGCGCTTGCGTCGAGCCCGGCAATCTTTGCCAGATCAACAGATGCTTCGGTCTGACCGGCACGAATCAGGACACCGCCATCACGCGCTCGAAGGGGGAAGATATGACCGGGCCGCGCCAGATCGCCCGAGCGTGCCCCCGCGTCGATTGCCGTCAGGATCGTCTGGGCACGATCGAAAGCGGATATCCCGGTCGACACGTTCCGTCTGGCTTCAATCGAGACGCAGAACGCTGTGCCGAACTGCGAAGTGTTCGTGCCATCGGCCACCATCAACGGGATCTGCAGCTCGTCGAGACGTGCACCGGTCATAGGCAGGCAGATCAGCCCTCGGCCGTGGGTTGCCATGAAATTGATGGCGTCCGGGGTGACCTTTTCCGCGGCGATCATGAGATCGCCCTCGTTCTCCCGGTCCTCGTCGTCGACGATAATCACCATCCGGCCGTCCCGGACGTCCGCTACCGCCTCATCTATTGTGGAAAATGGCATTCTTTAGAGTCCAGAGCCCAAGGCCCGAAGTCCAAGGTCGGGGAAAAGCGCAGAATGTTCCGCCTGCGAACTTTGGACCTTGGACATTGGACTTTGGATTCCTATCTTCCCTTGATTCGCTCCAAGTACGGTCCGACAAGCTTTTCAACGTACTTGGCCAGAACGTCGAATTCCAGGTTAACCTCGTCTCCCGCGCTCGCTTCCTGAAGGTTCGTATTTTCCAGAGTATGCGGGATGATCGCTATGGAAAAGGTTTCTTTCCCCAGAGTGGCCACCGTGAGGCTGATGCCGTCGACCGCGATTGAGCCTTTCCAGACCAGTCGGGATGCCCAGGCTGGATCATAGGCGACTTCGAGGATCCAATCATCCCCTCGACGATCGAAACGTCGTATCGCCCCCACTCGGTCGACATGACCCTGAACAATGTGGCCGCCGAAGCGGGAGTCGGCTCGCATCGACCGCTCCAGATTCACATGGGATCCGCCGCCGGCGTGCTTCAGTGTCGTTCGGTCGAGCGTCTCCCTAGAGAGGTCTGCTGTGAAACTGTCCCCATCGACCTCGCGCGCGGTGATGCAAACTCCGTTGGTGGCGATGCTCGAACCGGAGATCATGTCGTCGAGAACGGTCTTCGCTTGAACTCGTATGCGACGAAACTCGTCCGAGTCGATCACCTCGATGACTTTTCCGACCTCTTCAATGATCCCTGTGAACATAACCCGTCACCATCAGGTCCGGTCCGACCGTCTGGACCTCCCAGTCCGATATCTGAACAGCGTCGGAGAGAGTGGCGACCCCATCGGCCCCGAACCCGGGAATCTCTCTCCCGCCGATAATCCTGGGGGCTAAGAAAACGACTAGTTTATCAATGATTCCGCTTTGGAGGGCGTCGAAAGCGAGATCCGGTCCGCACTCCAGCATGAAGCTTTGTATGCCACGGCGCGCCAGATCGCTTACAACATCGGGCAGTCGTGTTATGCCGACAATCGCCTCGTGCGGAGGGGGCAGGGCCAGGTTCGGATTGTCGGTATAAACCAGAACTCCGGTTTCATCAAACATCTTCAGGCCCGAATGCATCCGCCCGCGTCGGTCGAGAACTACCCGCAGAAGAGGTCGGCGCCTTGCCTGACCGCTTCTGTCCGTCAGCAGGGGATCGTCTTCGAGGATCGTTCCGCTGCCGGTCAGCAGAGCGTCCGATGAATGACGCAACCGGTGGACGATACGTCTGGAATCTTCCGAAGTGATCCAACGCGATTCTCCCGATCCCGTTGCGATCTTGCCGTCAAGGGACATCGCGACCTTCAGGAGCCCGTATGGCCGGTCGTTCGAAATGCAATGGATGAACGCTTCATTCAGCCGCCTGGCTTCCCCAGCGAGCGCCCCACACTCTACTTCGATTCCCGCTTGTCGGAGCGCTTCCAGGCCCCGCCCGTTCACCTGGTGGAAAGGGTCTGCCATAGCGGCGACGACCCGTGATACTCCGGCTCCGATCAGTGATTCCACACACGGTGGGGTCCGTCCACGATGCGAGCAGGGTTCGAGGTTGACGTAGACGGTGGCGCCGCGAGCCTTCTCCCCAGCCCGCTCTAACGCCAGGACTTCCGCATGTTTCACGCCGTCCCAGGTGTAAAACCCCTCTCCGACGACCTCTCCGTTGTTCGCAACGACACACCCGACCATCGCCCCGGGACTGACCAACCCCTGTCCCTTCCGGGCCAGTTCGATCGCACGCCTCATGCAGCTTTCGTCAGTCATGGCTGTCACCGAAGGACAGGGAGTTTCTTACCGCAGAGGCGCAGAGGCGCTGAGAAAACTTCTTCAGGGAGCATTTATTCTCGTTCCAATGGCCGCGCTTCTGAGGGGACATCCATTTGGTCCCCTCTGCGCCTCTGCGGTGAAAGAGTGTTCGGTGAGCATCAGTTCTGCCTCAGGTGGCGAACAGCGAATCGACGAAGTCATCCGGGGAGAACTCTACCAGGTCGTCCATTTGCTCCCCCGTTCCAATGAAACGGATCGGTACCCCGAGGTCCCTCACGATTGCGGTGACGATCCCACCCTTGGCCGTGCCGTCCAGCTTGGTCAGGACCAGTCCCGTCAGGCCTGCCGTTTTCTTGAATTCCTGAGCCTGAATCAGTCCGTTCTGGCCGGTTGTCGCATCGAGGATGAGCAGGATTTCGTGGGGGGCGTCGGGGACTTCGCGTGCGGCGATCCGGGTCATTTTCTCCAGTTCCGCCATCAGGTTGTGTTTCGTGTGGAGTCTGCCCGCCGTATCGACGATGACGTAGTCGATGTTTCGTGCCTTGGCCGACTGCAGCGAGTCGAAGAGCACGGCGGAAGGATCCGCTCCGGGTTTCTGCTTGATGATCGGGACGTCGGCTCTCTCCGCCCAGACCTCCAGTTGCTCGACGGCAGCCGCCCTGAACGTGTCGGCGGCGCACAACATGACTTTCTTCCCATCCGACTTGAACCTGTGGGCCAGTTTGCCGATCGTTGTGGTTTTTCCGACACCGTTGACGCCGACGACGAGGATGACGAACGGGTTCCCGGCGGCCACTTGCACCATGGGTTTCGTTTCCACATCCAACGTCTTTCGCAATTCGTGTCTCAGCGCGCCACGCAACAGCATGGGATCCTGGAGTGTTTCCCGGGTCACCTGGTCCCGGATCGAATCGAGAATTTCCGTCGTCGTCCCGACCCCGATGTCGGCGCCGATCATCACAGCTTCGATGTCCTCGAGCAACTCGGCATCGATTTCGTTCTTACCTTCAACCAACTCCTGAACTCGTTCGGTGAAGTCCCGTTTCGTCCGGGCAACAGCCCCCTTGACCTTTTCAACGATCGTCGGTGGCTTCGGTTTCGGTGTCCCAAATAATGTAATAAATTCCATATTCCTGGTTTTAGCTCCGAGCTTCCGTCCTCGGATTCTTCTGGCCCCCAACTGACCACTGACCACTTCCCCATCACTCTTGCTTCAACTCCCGCTCCATTAAGTCCGTGATGGCGTCTTCCGGTTTCTTGTCCTCGTACAGAACAGAAAAGATTTGCTGGGCGATTGGCATTTCGACCGACATCTTCCCGGCCAGTGCGACGGTGGACTTGCTGGTCTTGATACCTTCGGCCACCATTCGCATGCTGGACATGATTTCGTCGAGCTTCTTGCCCTCTCCCAGGGCGCATCCGACCTGCCGGTTGCGGCTCAGGTGGCCCGTGCACGTCAGGACCAGGTCTCCAAGTCCGGCCAGGCCAGCCAGGGTCTCGCTTCTCCCGCCACAGGCTTCGGCCAGACGCATGATTTCGGCGAGACCACGGGTGATCAATGCCGCTGTGGCGTTGTGTCCGAGATTCAGTCCGCTTACGACTCCGGCCGCAATCGCGATGACGTTCTTTACCGAAGCTCCGATTTCGACCCCGACGATGTCGGAGTTCGTATACAGCCGGAAACGGGGAGCCGAGAGCGCCTTCTGGAGGAACAGTCGCAACGACTCGTCCGGTCCGGCGACCACCAGTGCGGTCGGTTCGCCGCGTGCAACCTCCAACGCAAATGTCGGGCCGGAAATTGCCGCGACCCGGGGATGGAAGGATTTCCCGATGACGTCGGTGATCACCTCCGACATCCGCATGAGAGTCTCGTTTTCGATCCCTTTGGTCGCCGACACGAACGTCATTTCAGGCGTCAGGAAAGGCCGCATTTGTTCGAAAACGCTGCGGCACACGTGCGATGGCACCGCGCTGATGACGATGTCGGCGCCGCTTAAGACTTCCTCGAGGGAGGAACTCGCGTGGACGGTTTCGGGTATTCGAACGCCGGGCAGGTAGATCGGGTTCGTGCGTTCGGTCCGGATGGCCTCGGCGACGTCGGGTTCGAAGACCCAGAGGTCGATAGACTCATGGGCCCGGGCCATTGCCATCGAGAGCGCCGTACCCCACCCGCCTGCGCCGACGATTGCGATCGATGGTTTCATGATATCCGCGGTCGGTGCGCCGTCAGGCGCCGGCCTCTTCTCTTGGGTCGCTCTGCCCAGATCGAACGAGTCGATATTCAAACAGCTTCTCGTATATGGCCCCGGCCGGTCGCAGCATGCTCTGATACATGCAAAAACGATCCGTAGTGAACGTCGCGAATTCCCTAGCCGAGAATCGGTCGGATTCTCCAACGAGTGCACTGTCGAGTCGGCGATTTCCCCGGCTGCGAGCGATCGTCAGATGCGGGCTGTACGGGCGCTTCTCAGATGGAAACCCCAGTTCCACCGTCTGCTCATCTACCCGTGCCGCTAAATCCCGAAGATCCGGAGATACGATCCCCACCCAGAACACGCGGGGCGCCCGGCCATTCGGAAAGAAGCCTACACCCGAAGCCCTCACTTTGAAAGGTGGAGTCCGGATTCGACGCAGTCGTCGGTCGATAGCTGCGAGTCTTTCATGTGCAACCTCTCCGAGAAATTTCAGTGTCAGGTGCATCGATTCGGGCCGGACCCACCGGGCCGACTCGGTGACCTGGTTGAGTTGCTGTTGGACGCCGGCGATAGTCTGTAAGAGCGACGCCGGCAGATCGGTTGCGATAAACAGGCGCATGACGGAATGCTACATGTCCATCAAATGGCGGCGGACCATGTCCAGTGCTGCCTGGGACGACTGCCAGCGGACCTTGTCCCGAGCGCCCGAAAAGACGAAGTGTCGATGGTTGGTGCCGTTGGGGCCGGCGACGGCCACATACACCGTGCCGACAGGTTTTTCCGCGGATCCTCCACTGGGGCCGGCGATTCCCGTGATCCCTACGCCGACGGTTGTGTCGATCGTTTCCCGGATGCTTTCAGCCAGGCCCCGGGCCACTTCCACGCTGACGGCCCCCTGCATCTCAAGCAGGAGGGGCGGTATGCCTGCCAGGTCGATCTTCGACTGGTTGCTGTAGGTCACGATGCCGGACTGGAAATATCTGGAGCTGCCCGACAGGTTTGTCAGGCGCTCGGCGAGCAGTCCTCCCGTGCACGATTCGGCTACGGAAATCGTGACGTCCTTCATGATGAGGTACATGCCGACCACTTCCTCGAGTTCCTGCTGGGTCCTGGCGAATACGTAGTTGCCCAGTTTCTGATCAATCTGGCCTCCGACTTCCTCGAGTAGTGCGTCGGCTTCTTCCTGGCTGCGGGCCCCCGCAGCCAGATGTACGTCCACCTGTCCGAGCTTCGAGAGAATGGTGGTTTCCGGGTTCTTGTACTTGGTGTAGATTGGGGAAATTCTGGAATCAAGAACCGATTCGGGCAAACCCGTCGTTCTGTAGATTCTGCGCCCGAGCACGCGGGGGCCGGCCATCTTGACAAGTCTCGGATAGCATGACTTTCGAAACATCGGCTCCAGTTCCGCTGGGGGGCCTGGAAGCAGGATGACGGTCTTCTGATCCTGGGTGAGCCAGAGCCCGGGTGCGGTTCCGTTGTCATTGTCGAGGACATCGGCTTCGGAAGGAACCAGCGCCTGGCGAGCGTTGTTGGCCGGCATCTCCACACCGCGCGCTTCGAAGCGTGCCTGTATCTTTCCAAGGAGGTCGTCGTCAAGCACCAGTTGCCGACGCATCGCCTGAGCGACTACTTTTCTTGTCACGTCGTCTTCGGTCGGGCCCAGGCCACCGGTCATTATTACGAGAGGGCTCCGGTCCAGTGCAGCCCGAACGGCATGTTCCAGGTTACTTTCGTGGTCTCCCGCGATGGTGCGCATGGAGACGGGGATTCCGATCTGGTTGAGCTGTTTGGTCAGGTATATGGAGTTGGTGTCCCGGAAGTGGGGAGTGAGCAGTTCAGACCCGATCGCGATGATTTCCGCCGTGAGTGGCATAGATTGTTTCAGTGTCCGGAGTCCGAAATACGGTTGCTATATTTCGGAGCGCAACGGTGCTGGATTTGGAGGAGCGACGAGGAGCCAATGCTCTTCATTGCGATGAGGAGCGACTCCAAAGACGGTGCCGTTCCGCCCGAACCCGTAGGGCCGATGGATGTTGCTGGTTGTGAATGCCAAGACGACCGTGACACACACAGGTTTATTGATCGAGTCAAACTCCATTCTGTGTCCGGCAACATCAATCGGAAATAGTGACCGTATTTCGGACCGAGGACACTAGCCAGTAGCCGCAGGCCAACTGACCACTGACCACTGACCACTGGCCACTTCCTTCATGGCAACGGCTTTCCCATCACCCCGGCGTGGATTCGATACACCGAAGACGAATCCGCGACGATCAGGTTTTCCGACGTGTCAAACGCCAACCCGACCAGGCCGAGCCCGGAAACGAACAGCTCGGGCTCCCGGCTGCCGTTTGGAAAACGGAAGATGCCCCGATGGCCGCGGCAGGAACCCACCACGTACAGGTTCCCCTCGATGTCGAAAGCCAGACCCTGGGGACGCCCCATGCCTGTGAAAAATTTTTCGACCTCCCCCGATGGTGAAACTCGATACACCGAGTCGAAGCTCGATGTGGTCGGTCCGGCGACATAAAGGTAGTCATCGAACCCGAATGACAGATGGTAGGCGGCCATGCTCGGCTCGAGCGTCGCGAACACAAAGATCTCCCTGCTTTCGTTGATCTTGAAGATGCTGCCGCTGCGGTCGCCAACGTACAGGTTGTTTTGCCGATCGAGGGCCAGTCCCGTCGCGATGCCCATACCCTCGATGTAGGTTTCGGCTTGTCCACTCGGGTTCACCTTGTACACGTTGCCGTCGTGCCGGTTCGATACGTAGAGGTCCCCGTCGATTCCGAAGGCCAGTCCGGTTGCGTTCAGGATGTCGACCGTATGCGGTGTCACCGCCCCGTTCGAGGTGATCCTGTATATCGACACCGGCGTCTTCTGACCTCGCCGGCCACTGTAGGTTGCGTAGATGTTCCCGTCCGAATCCACGGCGGGATTCGCCACCGGATGGAGGTTCGTTGCGAGACGCTTGCCGATTTCGTATGGGAACGGGCCACTGGACGATCCGTTGTTGGCCACCGAGAGTTCGGAAGTGCCCGACTCGGAGGACGACTCGGGAACTTTCGCCACGATCACGGTGCTGGATGCGATCGTTATCTGGGCGGTGTACTCGCCAAACCGGACTTCGGGGAGTCGCGTGCCAACGAGCTCGACTCCTCCGTACTCGATCCTCACCTCGCCGCCCGGCAGGGCCGCCTTCGGAAGCACCCGCGTGATGTTTATTTCGCTCACAACAATTTCCCCGACACAGATTCCAACAGCATCAGTACCATAAACGCGTAGACTCCCGCCCCGAGGTCATCGGCAATAACGCCAACACCCGAGGGAAGTCGTTCGAGCCGGCGTATCGGAAAAGGTTTCACGATGTCGAAAAACCTGAAAAGCAAAAAACCGAGGATGGCCCCCGTGACCATGGCCGACCTCCCCGAACGGTACACGAAGCTTAAGGTCAGCATCTGCCCGACCACCTCGTCGATCACAATTCGTTGCGCGTCCCGGCCCCAAAGCTCTTCCACGCGCGTTGCGGACCAGATACCAATGATAACCAGAACCACGAGCAACGGTAAATTGAACCGCGTCAGGCCGTACGTTTCAAGCAGAACGTACAGCAGGACCCCAACCAACGACCCAATCGTCCCGGGCATTCCGGGGACGAATCCCGCACCGCCGGCGGTGGCAAACGCGATTGCCACCCTGTCGATGAGGGAATAACGGTCACGGGTCGTCTTGGGTTCGTCCATCGAATTCGTCGATTTCCCAGGCACTTTCCGTCGAAGGAAGTTTGTAATCACCTGATGCCCATTTTCCCAGATCGATCAACTTGCATCGTGGCGAACAGAACGGGCGAAAGGGATTCTCTTCATAGAAGGTATCCTTCTTACACGTGGGACATTTCATGTCAGGACCTCAGGCGCCCGCTTCCTGGCATGTTCCTACAATTCGGCCGATGAGATCGTATTCCAGGCTCTCGGTTATTTCCACGGTGTAGAAACTCCCGGTCGCGGGTTCGATTTCGTCTGCGTCGTTGATCAGGATGTGTCCATCGATGTCCGGCGCCTGCGTTTCGAGGCGGCCTTCAAGCAGCAGGTCCGTCTCAGAGGAGAGTCCATCCAGAAGGACCCGCACACGACGCCCGACCATACGCTTGAGCTTGTGTTTGGATATCTGTTCCTGTGTCGACATCAGGATGTCCCTGCGTTCCTCGGCGACATCCCTTGAAATTTTCGAATCCAATCCGAAGGCCGCGGTCCCTTCCTCGTCCGAATAGAGGAAGACGCCCAGGTTGTCGAATCCCACGGTTTCCACGAAGCCGAGAAGCTCCTCAAAGTCGGCTTCGGTCTCACCCGGGAACCCGACGATGAAGGACGTCCGAAGCCCCGCCCCGGGCACCATGTCCCGGATCTTACCCACTAGCCTTTCAAAGGCCCGCCGATTTCCACCCCGGCGCATCCGTTCCAATATCCGCGCGCTGGCATGCTGGAACGGCACGTCGAAGTAACTGCAGATGCGTTCCTGGTCTGCGATCAGTCGAATGAGTTTGTCCGATAGCAGGTTGGGGTAGCAGTAGAGCAAACGGATCCAGTCGAGACCTTCCACCTTGAGAAGATCCTCAAGCAGCTCCAGGGCGCCTTCGGGCCGACCGAAATCCTTGCCGTAGGCCAGCGTGTCCTGTGAAACGATTACCAGCTCCCGGACGCCGCCCGCCGAGAGCCGTTCGGTCTCAGCGACGAGGTCCTCGATCCGACGGCTTCGAAACGAACCCCTGAAGCTGGGAATGGCACAGAAGGCGCACGTGTGGTCGCAACCCTCCGATATTTTGAGGTAGGCCAGGTGTTCCGGAGTCGTCAGCATGCGAGGGATTGTCGGAACCTGTCGAGACGTGTAGAGGGCGTCGATGTGGATATCGGGGGCCGGTCCGGCTTCGTCCAGGCGGGCGGCTTCGAGTACCTGACCCAGTTCGTCGGGACCAAAAACAAAATCGATTTCGGGAATCTTCTCGAGAAGCTGATCTCTATAGCGCTCTCCCAGACAACCCGCAACGACCAGCTTCCTGCAACGGCCCTCCTCCTTCAGTTTTGCCATCTCCAGGATTGTATCGATCGACTCCTGCTTGGCACTGTCGATAAAGCCGCAGGTGTTGACGATGATCACGTCGGCCGACTCCCGATTGGGAGAGATCTGATACCCATGCTTCGACAAGGTTCCAAGCATCACTTCGCTGTCGACCAGGTTCTTCGGACAGCCCAAGCTGACAAATCCAACCTTGGTAGCGCTGTTTTCTTCAGGTTTCGACATTACGTGAAAGAGTGGGGAAGGACTCCTCTGATTTAGACTACCTATGCTAACACCCCTTCGGGCCAATCCCGCCAGCCGAACCATACCGAACGATTGTTTTTCGAACGCGGAGGAGCGGAGGACGCCCAGATCATCTAGGCGGGCTGTTGACGGCCCCGTAGCTTTCCGAGTGTGTCCTCGAGGTCCGAGAATTCCTCGGACGTGATCTGGGAGCCACCGTAGCGGGCCTTTTCAAAAACATTGAGTCCGACGGAAATGATGGATCGTTTGCCTTCCGGGAGCGATCCCGCCCATTCGCGCCAGGTCTGGTGGGGCAGCCGGCCAGGGGATTTTCTTGCCGCAAGGGCTGCTGCCTGGTAGAACAGCTCGGAGACGACGTCCGGATCGACATCTTGCCGGCCGCGCCGCGCCATCCAGACTTTCCAGCGAGTTCGAATTCTTCGTCGGTGCTTCCATGCAAATCCCGCGGCGAGCAAACCGACAACTCCAGACCAGAACCAAAGGGTTTCGACCACCTTCCGGAGATCGGCAGACAGTCGGTCCGAGAGGGCCTGCGTTGCCACAACCCAGCGATCCGACCTGCGCCTCAAGGCTCGTTGTGAGGACCGGATGGCTTCCTGTGCGCTTGTGAAGAACTGCAACTGGGCCCCCGAATCATACGAGAGGATGTAGGAATTCCAGAACAATTCCGCGGCGTCGAAGTAGTGGGAGATGAGAACCAGCATGCTCAATTCCGTCCTGTTTGGATCCGGCGGGGTTGGATCGAATTCCATCCAACCCGATCCCGGCACGTAGGCTTCAACCCAACTGTGAGCGTCGGACTGCCGCACGATGTACGATTCCCCGATAGTGTTGAACTCGCCCGGCAGGAACCCGTTGACCATTCGTGTGGGCACGCCGACCACCCGAAGCATGATGGCCATTGAAGAGGCAAAGTACTCGCAATGTCCGGACTTGGCTTCAAACAAAAAGGTACTCAGGGGTTGGTCACCGGGATCCCAGGTCAGATCCAGAGAATAAGCGTTCTCTCTCTTCAGATAGCTCTCGAGCAGCGAAGCCTTCTCCAGCACGGAATTCCCGTTTGCGGTCACTGTCCGGGCCAGATCCACGATTCTGGGGTCCAGATTCGGAGGCAGTTGGAGGTGTATCTGTTAAGCCTCCGCAGCCAGCCCGGGACCGACGTCCGCCTCTTCGGACTGCATCCTTCTCTGCACTTCAGAGACGACTTCGTATCGGGTCCGCCGTACCGATTGTGCGCGTTTGTAAATGGAATCTCCGGCGTCTCGTTCGATTCCTCTGAAATCGCCCGAAACGGTTCGAATCGCATGAGGGCCGAACAGTGCCGTCGTTGCGAGGGGTTCAAGGAAGACCTCGAACGTGATTCGTTCACCCCCACCGTCAAATGGCCGAATCCTGTATTGTCGGTCTGGAGAACGCCGCAGGAGTCTCCGCGTTCGATTCGTCTTGTACCACTTGTGCCCGTCGAACGTATCGAGAGCAATCCCACGCCACTTCGGTGCCGTTGGGTCGGTACCATCCAGGAGCCGCGTGCGCATCACCAGCGCGGTGCTTAACTTGACCTGACCGATCTCGCCCAATTCCACACTTTCGGTGAAGCCGGACAGCAGCAACGCCTCTGATGCCGCCCGGCTGAAGTATCCCGTCCCGACACGTGGTATGACGAAGAACAATCCGACTGCGATGACGACGATCCAGATGGTTGCCCAGACGGCCATCCCGCCCAGAGGTCCGTCGATCCGAATCGGGGAGGCCGACGTGGTTTCGCGTCCGGACCGGTAGATGTCAAAACTCATCAGGGTGGACACCAGGGCGACCAGGAACAGGAGCAGGGTGAGGACAAACGAGATGTCGATCGTCAGGGAAGAAGCGGCAAGAATCTGGAGGAAAGCCAGGAGAATCAGGTACAGGTAGTCCTTGTCCTCCTTCTTCTGCGCCAGCTTGGCCAACTCCAGAAACAGGACAAGGTGGAGGATCGCGGAAATGAACGAACGCGAGAGAAGGATGGCGTCGACAAAGAAGAACAGAATGTAGCCGACAGACAGGAAGAACGCCCAACGAGGGTCGAGCAGCGGCGGTCTGCCCCGCAGCGCGCGGTTCGCTGTCGCTCCGAAACCCACCAGGAAAATCAGAACCGCCGGAACGTCCACCCGACCCGTTTCGACCAGCGCAACGAAAGCCGTGAGGATCAGAGCGTAGAATGAGATGTGGAAATATCTTTCCATGCCGTGTTTGCGATCCCGCCTTCCCGTAGCGACAGCACGACGGTTCCGTTTGCGTCATCGCCCGGTCCCACCGCGGAATCGCTCATTTCAACCAGAGCCAGGTAGCTTAAGATGGATTGTAGCAGGTTCTCGGAATGGCCTGATGCAGACGTCCAGTCGTCTGAGATCAGCGACAATTCCACGTCATCCCGGATGAGGTGCAGTGCGATGGATGCCGCGTAGGACACCAGCGATTCGAACCGGTCCTCATCTCCAGGTTTGCCGTAACGGTCGAACGCCAGCAAGACCTGCCGGCTCTCTTCGGCTGCAAATTCCCTGGTCTTCAGGGTAGATGTCTTTGCCGATGCTTTCCAGTCCAGATGACGGGCACTGTCGGATGTCACGTAATCGCGGATCAAGTACAGATCCACCCCTTGCCCCCGCCGGAAGCGTGCCGACATGCCGAGGATGTCAAACAGGGTGACATCCATGTGGTCGGAGGGAATGATCTCGGGGAACACGATGCAGCTGGCTTCGACAGGTAGAGGGCGACCCTTGCTGAGGAACCCGAAAGGATAGCGGGACTGAACGTAGATTTCCTTTAGATGCTGTTGGCCCCGCTCGGGCAGTTCCGCTTCGACCATCCGGGTGTCCTGGCCGCGAGTTCGAATCAACGGGATGTAGAACGATGGGAACTGTAATCGCCCTTCCTTGACGGGTTCGACCTTCAGCGAAAACGTCGCGAACAGACGCTTGCCGTTCCTCACGGAAATCGCGACCTGGAATGGCTGCCTGGCGAAGCAGTAATCCGGGAATCTTGCAGTGACACGCAAGAAACGAAAATTCAGACCCGACAGGAATCCCGACAACAGCAGGACCGCCAACAGGGCCGACAGGACCATATACAGGAGGTTGTTGTTCGTGTTGATCGCCGCCGAGATCACGACGGTGATCGCTGCGATATAAATCCAGCCTTCACTGGTGAGCCGGTACTCGGTAAAGAACGGGAGCCAATCCCAATCCACACCTGCCGCGAGTTTTGGAACGAATCGAAAACCCACCCAGACGGCGATCGACAGCGCAATCATCGCGCCGATCGCCGAGGAGATGATTCGTCCATCCCGGGCCGAACTGTTCGAGTACAGAGCCGCCACAAGAGCGACGCCGAGCATGATCATCGACTTGGCGAAGTTGCGCGCCATCTGCCGATGCTCTTCTTCCCGAAAATGCTTCCAGAAGGATTCGATGCGGGTACGAGTGGGCGTCCTGGTCACAGGCTGCTAGTGGTCCCCGTCAAACAGAGTGCACTTTAACCAGCTTCTTTCGAGCGCGTCGGACTTTCTCAAGAATATCGGAAGCCTGCGCGGTCCAGATGAACGGCTTAGGGCTCTGATTGTGACCGTCGACATAGTCCTCAACGGCCTGGATTAACTCTGGAACCGAATGGAAAACTCCGCGCCGAAGCCGTTGCTCTGAAAGATCCCGGAAGAAACGTTCGACCATATTCAGCCACGACGCACTGGTCGGTGTGAAGTGCACATGAAAGCGCGGGTTGCGCTTGTGCCAGTCGACAACTTTCTGATGCTTGTGGGTCGCATAGTTGTCACAGATTATGTGGATCTGCTTGTCTTTAGGCACGGAGCGTTTGATCTGATTGAGAAACCGAATCCATTCCTGATGCCGATGCTTCGGCATGCAAGTCCCGATCACAGAGCCGTCCAGGGTATTGAGCGCGGCGAACATCGTGGTGGTTCCGTTGCGTTTGTAGTCGTGGGTCAAGGTGCCACACCGCCCCTTCTTCAGCGGTAACCCGGGCTGGGTGCGGTCCAGTGCCTGCATCTGGCTCTTCTCATCACAGGACAAGACGATGGCGTTTTCCGGTGGGTTCAGATACAGACCGACCACATCCTCCAGCTTCTCGGCAAATTGTTTGTCGTTGGACAGCTTGAAGGTTCCTGACAGGTGTGGCTTCAGGCCATGGGCCCGCCATATTCTCCCGACCGTCGAATCACTGACTCCGGTCGCCTTTGCCATCGAGGTACGGCTCCAATGCGTGGCGTTTGGGGGCTTCTCTTCAATCGTCTTCTTTACAATCCGGGCCCGCTTCCGTGCGCTGATGGAGGGAATCCGGCCGCTTCGCGGCGCGTCCTTCTCAATGCCTCCCAATCCATGTTTGGCGAAACGAGCACGCCATCGGCCAACCTTCTGAAGCGTCATCTTCAGCCGTGCTGCAATCTCCTCGTTCCTCAGACTCTCAGCCGCCAGCAACACAATTTGGGATCGTTCCGCCAACCGTACCGATGTACTACGGCTTCGCCTCAGTCGTTCCAGTTCCTTTCGTACCTGAACATCAAGATCAACCCTCGGTGCTTTCCTCATATCTATATCAGACGTTGGACAAGCACTTACATCTCATTAATTCTGGCGGACTACACTAGTGGTCCCCACTAGACCCCTCAGGCGGGTACGGAGACTTGGTCGAGTATCTCGTCGAGAACAGCGCCGGTATCCGGTCGGGTGCGGCCCCCCGCACCTGACAGAACGATTCGGTGGCCGAACACGGGTTCGACAAGACGCTTGATGTCGTCCGGAAGAACGTAGCTTCGGCCCTCGACCAGAGCCAGGGATTGTGACGCCCGAAACAAGGCCGCGGTGCCGCGGGGGCTGACTCCAAGCTCAACTTCCGGATGGTTCCGTGTCCGATTGACGATCTCGATCATGTAATCGACCAACGGTTCGTCGATGTGTGTCCGGCGGCTCTCGTCCTGAAGTGACAGGACGTCCTGTGGATTCAGGACTGCTTCCAATCGTCGATGGTTGTTACCGTTCGTGAAGCGTCGCAGGATATCTTTTTCGGCCGTCGCATCGGGATAACCGACCTCGATCTTCATCAGGAAACGATCCAGCTGGGATTCGGGAAGGGGATACGTTCCGTGATGTTCGACCGGATTCTGGGTTGCCAGGACCATGAATGGGCGCGGGAGTCCGTGGGTGACGTTGTCGATTGTGACCTGGCTTTCGTTCATCGCCTCAAGCAGCGCACTCTGAGTCTTCGGCGTCGTCCGGTTGATCTCATCGGCGAGGACGATGTTAGCGAAGATCGGGCCGCGCTTGAACTCGAACTCGTGACTATTCGGGTTGTAAATAGACACCCCGAGCACATCGGACGGAAGCAGGTCACTCGTGAATTGAAGGCGGTGAAACGTCGATCCCAGAGCCATCGCCATTGCGTGGCCCAGCGTCGTCTTGCCCACGCCCGGAACGTCCTCGATCAGCAGGTGCCCTTCGGCCAGCAAAGCGACGATCGTCAGTTGGATCGTCTCACTTTTACCCTTGATGATTGTGCCGATCGCGTCGCCAAGATCGGTGATTTTCTGGACCGCCGAATGGGTTGAAGTGCTCATGATTTCAGGGTTTTCGCGGACCGCCCGATTGTAGCATAGGGACATTCCTTTAGCGTCGGGGCAACCTCCCCCCGCTCCGACCGATAGGGGACTGAGCTTGCTCCGTCCCCTTTTGTTTCGGTTTTGCCAAAGATCTTCACTCCCTTTTCATTTTTGGAAAAGCCGCACTTTACCCGGGCTAGGCGATGTCAACGAATAGGGGGACGGAGCAAGCTCAGTCCCCCAGCGGTCGGAAGGTTCGGGTGATAGCGACGGGTGTGTTTTGATGGACAAAGTTGTTGTAAACAGTTTCTGTTGGTATGCTGCGGTTTCGCGTTCGGGCAGGCCGGCGAGTGTGAGGAAATCTTTGGTTAGAAAGCGCCGCAGCACGTCAATAGGATTATGCCTGCCCCTGCTCGTCATCTTTTCGACGTCCGCAACCGCACAACAGTCGCTTGATTCGGACGTCGTTCCGATCACCGACTACGAAGCCGTTCGTCAAACCAAGATCTACGAGATCACGCGGGCCATGGGTGCCGTGCGTCTCGACGGCGTGTTTGATGAACCTGCCTGGCAGGGCGTCCAGATTGAGGCCGAGTTTTTTCAGACCGAGCCCGGCAGGGGCGTTCCGCCGGTCGATGCAACCGAGTTCCGGCTCGTTTACGACGATGACTACATCTATATCGCGGCTCGCATGCTTCAGTCCGGTCCGATCATCACCAGCAGCCTCGGGCGCGACTTTACCCCACCGGGCGACGGCGACGTCATCGCGTTCATGTTCGATCCTTTCGAC
Source organism: Terriglobia bacterium (assembly GCA_965262425.1). Classification (GTDB taxonomy): domain Bacteria; phylum Acidobacteriota; class Terriglobia; order 20CM-2-55-15; family 20CM-2-55-15; genus CAZOZZ01. The sequence continues at coordinate 523,592 of OZ253536.1, forward strand.
ACCGATCGAGACGGCTTCTTTTTCCGGACGAATCCGGGCGGCGCCAAACGCGATCAGCAAACCTCCGGCGGCATCCGGAGTAACGAATGGGACGGCGTGTACGATGTCGCGACCAGAATCGACGATACGGGCTGGTACTCGGAATTCGCGGTGCCGTTCAAGACCCTGCGTTTCGATGAGAGCAATCGGGAGCAGCAGTGGGGCTTCAACGTTATGCGGCTCACTCGCTACTCGAATGAGTGGTCCATGTGGACTCCGGCGCGCCGACCGTACAACATTTTTAACGTTTTTATCGCCGGCACGATACTCGGGCTCGAGGGACTCGATCAGGGTCGTAACCTCAAGGTCGAGCCCTTCATCGTCACCAACTACACGCCCGACGCGGACGATACGTTCGAACCGGATGTCGGTGTCGACGTCAAATACGGCGTCACGTCGAGCCTGACGCTGGACTTGACGACCAACACCGACTTCTCGCAGGTTGATTCCGACACCCAGCAGGTCAACCTGACGCGATTCAGCCTGTTCTTTCCCGAACAACGTGATTTCTTCCTCGAAAACCAGGGTCTGTTCGACGTTGGGGCCAGCGACACCGGAGGTGCGGGTGGTGGCGGCACGATCGGCGGACGTGGCCGCGATGTGATTCCATTTTTCAGTCGCCGCATCGGCCTGTCCGAGAGCGGCACGCCATTGCCGATAGTGGCCGGTGCGCGGCTGACAGGTCGGATCGGCGGATTCGATCTGGGTGTTCTGAACATGCAGGTCGGCTCGCTTGGCGATACACCGTCGGACAACTGGTCCGTTTTCCGTCTGAAACGAGACGTCCTGTCGAATTCCGACATCGGTACTTTCCTGTTCAACCGGGACCAGGGTGGAGACACGGGCTACTGGAACCGGTCCGGCGGCGCCGACATGAACCTGAGGTTCCTGGAGCGTCGTCTGACGTTATCCGGATTTGCGATGCGGACCTATACACCGGGAGACGACGCCAAGAACTTTTCCGGACAGTTCCAAACTTCGTACCGGGACGATTTCTACTCTTTCCGTAGCTCGTTCATGACTGTCGAAGAGGGTTTCGAGAACGATTTCGGGTTCATCCGGCGCGACGCGATACGGAAGACCAATGTGAACGCGGGTATCCGCCCCCGACCCGGTGGGGGGACAGGACTCATTCGTGAGATCAACCCGCAGGTCAATATCGACTATGTCACCGACCAGACGAACCGGCTGCTGACCCGAACCCAACGCGCCGGCATCACCTTCAGGTTTCGTGATGCGGACAGCATTACGCTCAATCGGAACACCCGGTTCGAGAGGCTGGATCGTGATTTTGGAATTCGGAGCGGCATCGATATCCCCGCCGGCGACTACTCGCTTAATCATTGGAACGTCAGCATCCGAACGTCGGGAGGGAGACGAGTTTCCGGAAACGCCAGCCTGACGAAGGGCGATTTCTGGACGGGCACCCAGCGCCAGACGAGTCTCGGTGTACGGTTCCGACAGAGCATCTATTTCATCTCGCAGGTCGACTGGTCACGAAACAAGGTCGAACTGGCCGAAGGATCGTTCAATACCGACCTGGTTGGATTGCACCTCAATTTCGCGTTCTCACCCAGGGTTTTCGTCGAGAACTTCATCCAGTACAACACATCGTCCAACACGATCTCGTCCAACATCCGGTTCCGATTTCTTCACCATCCTCTGAGCGACTTCTTTATCGTCTACAACGAGCGGCGCGGTGTGAACGGCAACGACCTGCTGGATCGCGCCCTGATCATCAAACTCACCAATCTTTTTAGTTTCTAACCAGTCTGGGGCTCCGCCGGACTACCTGGCCCCAGGCTGAAACTTCTGAGGAGAAAATCATGTCCGTAGACAACAGGGAAAGCATTCACATCGTGGCGATCATCGGTACGCGCAGACCGGGAAACTACACATCCAAGGCGATGCAAATAGTAGTCGACGAAATCCGGCAGCATCCGGAATGCTCTTGGGAACTGATCGACCCTGCGACGATGACGCTGCCGTTTCCGGGAGAAGACGACGGTTGTTCCGATGCCGAAATGCTTCAGAAATCTGTTTCCAGGGCGACGGGCGTCATTCTGTCGACGCCCGAATATCACGGCGGTTACAGTAGCGTGATCAAACTCGTCATCGAGAATTTGGGGTTTCCTTCCACCCTGGCCGGCAAACCCGTCGCTCTTCTGGGCGTTGCCGCGGGACGAATAGGGGCGATCAAGTCGCTTGAATCGCTACGCGGAGTCTGTTCTCACGTCGGTGCGATCGTGCTCCCTGGTCCCGTGTCCATTGCAGGCGTCCAGCAGGTATTCGACGCAGACGGGAACTGTTTGGATGAAGCTGCAGAGAAGGCGATCCGGAAGGTTCCGACCAATTTGATTGATTACATCCGGGACAATATCTGTCCGCGCATGGGCCTGGAATCGATGGTGCGGTCCCGCGAGTAGCAGGCAGCAATTGGGGGCCGAGTATCGGTTATTCGCCACTCTTCAGTGCTTTTTCGACCCGTTCGAGGATACGCTGCTCTTCTTCAATGGCTTTTTCCTGAATCTCTTCTCCGCGCTCCAGAATGTCCTCGATCCAGGCTTTGTCCCGGACACCGGAGGCATTGATTTTGACGTTCAGATAGGCACCCATCACGCTGGAGCGGGCGGCGATCGCGCCGACTCCGGCATCGGAGATGCTGTTCGGGTTGCCCGTTTCGGCCATGGCCTTCGAGACGGCCATGGATGCGTATGCCACCTGCATCACACGGAAGGGGATCTCGATCGCGTGTTTAGTAGCGTCTTCGATCGCCTCGGTCCGGGCCGTTTTTTCATCATGCGTGGTTCCAGGCAGGCCAAACGCAGTCATGATGGCGTTAAAAGCTTCGGTGTCCTCATCGATGAGTCCGAGCAAGTCGTCGTGAAGGGCTTTCCCCTTCTCCGCCCAGTCGGAAAACTCTTCCCAGCGATCGTCCCAACCGCGTTTGTGTGCCGACAGGTTGGCGACCATCGTGGCCAGTGCCGCACCCATCGCTCCCATCGTTGCCGCGACCGAACCACCGCCCGGCGCGGGCGATTCGGAGGCTGTTTCATGCACAAATCCGGTGAGTGTTCTGTCCACAAGTTTCGCCGAGTGCGATCCGCGGGCCGCGATGGCGTATTCGATGATTTTTTTTTCCGGTTTGAATGGGTGAAGATCATCGAGGCCGAGAGATTTTGTCGCGATCTTGATCAATTCGCGGTCCGAGACACCGGTCGAGCGTTGCTGTTTCTTGAGGAAGTAACGTCCCGCATCGAGCATGGCGCCCAGGGGAATGAGGCCGACCAGTTCCGAGCCGGTAACGCGAACGCCGCGGGCGGCGGCCGCCTTCGAAGACTCGTCGAAGGCGACGTGGACGGGCGTGACGTTGATGTTGGTGAGGTTGAACGACACCTGCGCGACGCCGTACTCTTCGATGAACCAACCGATACCTTTCACACACTTGAGGGTTCCGGGAATCCAGACGTCGCGGCCCTCTCTGTCTTTGACGACGGGTCCTGTCAAAGCATCGCCCTCGCGTTTCTTGCGGCCTTTCTCCCGGACGTCGAAGGCAATGGCGTTGGCGCGACGGGTTGACGTGGTGTTCAGGTTGATGTTGTACGCGACGAGGAAATCTCTCGCGCCGACTGCCGTGACGCCGGATCGGGCATTGAAGCCAATCGGGCCGAAGTCCGGTTTCCATTCCGGTTTCCCAAGCTTTTCGGCCAGACCCTCGTATTCTCCCGCACGGACAACGGCCAGGTTCCGGCGAGCAGTCGTGATCGCCGCGTGTTCGTAGCAGTAGATCGTCAGGCCGACCTCTTCTCCGAGGCGCCTGGCGAGCTTGTGCGCGTGGGGTATCGTTTCCTTCATCGTGATGTTGGCGACGGGAACAAGGGGGCAGACATCCATTGAACCGAATCGGGGATGCTCGCCCCGGTGCTTGCTCATGTCGATCAACTCGGCGGCCTTCCGCGCCGCGCGCACGGCGGCCTCGATGACTGCGTCGGGGGTGCCGACGAAGGTGACCACGGTGCGATTCGTGGCCTGACCGGGATCGACATCCAGCAGGCTGATGCCCTCGACAGTTTCAATCTGGTCGGTGATTTGCTTGATGACGGCCAGGTCCCGGCCTTCACTGAAGTTGGGAACACATTCGATCAGTTGCTGGCTCATTTGTGCGATTCCTTATTGCCCGATCCGAAATGATGCACTCCAGCTCCGAGCTTTGCAAGAGTCGTTGGGCCCGGCCGGTGCGCGCGCTGTGATAAAATCGCCAAAACTTCATCCTGTCCACGGAAGAATTGAGGAGAGCTATGGCTAGACTGACACTCGAAGTAAACGGAAGCGGTCACACGATCGACGTCGACCCGGATATGCCGCTCCTGTGGGCGATCCGGGATGTCATCGGTCTGACGGGAACCAAATTCGGCTGCGGGATCGCCGAGTGCGGTGCGTGCACCGTCCACATGGACGGGGAGGCGATCCGATCGTGCATCACTCCTGTCTTCGCCGTGGAAGGCGGCCAGATCACGACGGTAGAGGGCCTGTCCACCGATGGAACCCATCCCGTCCAGAAAGCGTGGATTGCCGAAGAGGCGCCCCAGTGCGGGTACTGTCAGTCCGGGCAGGTCATGTCGGCGGCGGGTCTGCTCGCATCGAATCCAAGGCCCAGTGATTCGGACATCGACCGCGCAATGTCGGGCAACATATGCCGCTGTGGCACTTACGACCGCATGCGGTTGGCGATACACCGCGCAGCGGGGGAGGGTTAAGCCATGGCGGATATCGTAAAACTGAATCGACGTGATTTCTTGAAGATCAGCGCGATGGCTGGTGGCGGACTTCTTCTTGGCGTCTATCTCCCCGATTACCCCGAGGCTCTGGCGGGACCACCGCTCCAACCGAACGTTTTCGTTCGGATCGACACGGATGAGGCGATTGCGATATGGGTCGGAAAGGCCGACATGGGGCAGGGCGTCCGGACGTCGCTTCCCATGATCGTCGCCGACGAACTCGACGCCGACTGGAGCAAGGTTCGGGTCATCCAGGCCGACGCGCACCCGAACAAGTATGGCCGCCAGATCACGGTCGGCAGCGGCAGCGTTCGTGGCGGGGCCTGGAATCTGCTTCGCCAGGCCGGTGCAACCGGCCGGGCGATGTTGAAGACGGCTGCAGCAGCCCGCTGGGGAGTTGCCGCGGGCGAGTGCACAACCGAGAACGGGTATGTGATCCATGAGGCCTCGGGTCGGAAGCTTTCCTACGGCGACGTGACCGAGGCAGCCGCGGAACTGGATGTGCCGGAGAACGTGGCCCTCAAGGACAAGGCGGACTTTACCCTTACAGGAAAGAACCTGCATCAGGTCGACACGGCCGCCAAAGTCACAGGAGAGTCGGAGTTCGGCATCGATGTACGAGTCCCGAACATGCGGTTCGCGACTGTTGTTCATTGTCCGGTTTTTGGAGGGTCCGTTGGCAGTTTCGACGCGACCAAGGCGCTCGAAGTGACCGGGGTGGACGAAGTCGTGGAGCTCTCCACGGGTATTGCCGTCGTGGCGGACAATACATGGGCCGCCTTTAAGGGCGCGTCCTTGCTGGATATCGAATGGGATGAAGGGGATTTCTCGATGAGCAGTCGAGATATCTTCGACAGCTTCGAGCGGCTCAGCCTCGATGACGGTGCCGTGGCAATGAACGAGGGAGACGCCTCCCGGGCGCTCGAAGGAGCGGCCCGGAGAGTTGAAGCGAAGTATGAGGCGCCGTACCTGGCCCATGCCACGATGGAACCGATGAACTGCACGGCGGACGTTCGGGCTGATCACTGCGAAGTCTGGGCGCCGACTCAGAACCCTCAGGGGACGCAGGGCACCGCCGTCCGTCTTTCGGGATTCCCGTCCGATCAGGTCACCGTCCACGTGACCCACCTGGGTTGCGGTTGGGGGCGACGCAGCCGTACCGACTTCGTCGAGGACGCCGTTCTGACCTCGAAGGCGGTCGGTGGCCCCGTGCAGGTCGTCTGGACTCGTGAAGAGGACATGCAGCATGATTTTTACCGGCCCGCCGCCCAGGTGAAGTTCGATGGCGGCGTGGACGAGAACGGGCGTGCAACCGCTTTCCGCTGCCGCATCGTAGCTGTTCCGGTTGGCGGCGGTGGTGGAAGGGGCAGGGGCGGCAATGGAGTCGACCGAAACGGTGTGGCCGGCATCGTGAACATGATGTACGCCTTTCCGAACGCCTTCATCGACAACATTCAGGCGAGAGTGGCCGTTCCGACCGGGCACTGGCGTGGGGTGGGTCCCACGCAGAACACGTTCTTCCTCGAGAGCTTTATCGATGAGATGGCGCACGCGGGGGGACGGGACCCTTACGAATTCCGCCGTGAGCTGCTAGCCGCTCACGATCGTGGCCGTCGTGTCCTGGAAGTCGTCGCCGAGAAGTCCGCGTGGGGTTCGGCGCTGCCCGGTGGACGGGCGAGGGGAATCGCCATAGTGGAGGACAAGGGATCAATCGTGGCGCAGGTTGCCGAGGTTTCCATCGAGAACAATCGTGTCCGTGTCCACCGCGTTGTCTGTGCGGCCGACTGCGGCCAGATCATCCATCCGGGGATCGTCGACGCCCAGATGGTCGGATCGGTCGTGACAGGTCTGACGGCCGCTCTGTATGGCGAGATTACTCTCGAAAGAGGCCGAATCGTCCAGAGCAACTTCCACGACTACAAGATGCTGCGCATGGACGAAATGCCCAATGTCGAGGTCCACATTATCGACAGCGGCGAGGCCCCAGGCGGCGTCGGAGAACCCGGAGTGCCGCCGATTGCCCCGGCGGTGACCAACGCCCTGTTCGCTCTGACGGGCACCCGCGTCCGGAAACTGCCGATCGAAGCTGAAAGTCTCAGGGACAGCTCGAAGGCTGCCAGGTAGGTAGAGATAGTGGTTGCGAAGAAGACGCCTTCCAAACAGTCCGAACCCATACGCAATGAGCAGGCACAGGAACTGGTCGAGATCAACAAGTCACTCCAGGCCGAAATCCTCGAACGCAAGAGGGCCGAGGAGGTTTCCAGGGGGCAAAGTGCCGCGCTTGCAAAGACAGTGGCTCTGCTCGCGGCGGAGTTGTTCATCACCGAAGGTACGGTTAAGGTTCACGTGAACAACATCCTGCACAAGCTGGGTACGCGCGGGCGTACCGAGGCGGTTGCCTTCGCGATCAGGCATGGAATGGTCCGGCTGGGCTGACAAGGAGATCGCCGGGTGCCTTCGGGTCACCCTTCGATCGGCGCCCTCCTCTGGTGCCAGTCCGTGGCCGACTCATACGCGTGCGCCGCCCGGTAGAGCGTGAACTCGTCGAAAGGCTTTCCGTAGAGTTGAATCGTGATCGGGAAGGTGGGCGTCCCGGAGAACATTCCGCACGGAAGGACCATCGCGGGGTACCCGGTCATGTTGCCGATCGACGTATTACCCCGTCGCACCGCCGCCGCCGTGGTCTCATCGTAACTGGAGCGGGCCTGTTCCGCCGTCCGCAATTCCCGGGGTCTGTTCTGGCTCCCCGGCACCGCCATGACGTCGCATTTCCGGAATACCTCGCGCATTTCGTTCTGGAGGATCGTCCGTATACGATTCGCCTTGATGTAGTCGGTTGCCGTGTAGAAGAGTGCCGCGCCCAGCTCACGCTGAATCTGCAGATCGAAATCGTCCCACTGTTCCCGAAGCCGCTTCTCATGGAAGCAGGCGGCCTCCGACATCGCAATGATCCACAATGCCTGGCCTGACAGGTCGGCGTGCGGGATCTCGACATCCACGGCCTCGGCGCCCATGTCGAGCAGTACCTGTATGGCGTCGCGGACACCCTTGTCCGCTTCCGGGTCGATCCCCTCGAAGAAATAGTTCTTCGGAATCCCGATGCGCAGGCCGCGAACATCCCCGGTCAGCGCGCGGCTGTAGTCGGGAACGGGATCGTCGGTTGTGACCGGATCCATCCGATCGTGACCGGCGATGACTTGGAGCATGTCCGCGTTGTCGGCGACCGTCTTGGTCATCGGTCCCGCGTTGTCGAGTGTCCAGCTCAAAGTCGTGACACCGTAACGGCTGACGCGGCCATAAGTCTGTTTCAGACCCACGATTCCGTTTGCCGTAGCGGGACCCCGTATCGACCCGCCCGTGTCGGTTCCGATTGAAAGCGGGACCATGTAGGCGGCCAGTGACGCTCCCGAGCCACTGGACGAGCCTGATGGGGAGTAATTCAGGTTCCACGGGTTCCGTGCGGTACCGAAACTGGTCAGAGTTGCGTTACCCATCGCGAACGGGCTCATCGCGAGCTTCCCGACCATGATCGCCCCCGCTTTGTTCAGCCGGTCGGTGATGGTCGATTCGTGCTGTGTGACGTTGTCTTTCGTGACATCGGAGCCGTTCGTCGTGCGGTGCCCCTTCGTCGCCAGGATGTCCTTGGGTGCGTAAGGCAAACCGTGCAACGCACCGATGTAACGACCGGCCTGGATCTCCTGCTCCGCCCGCCGCGCGTTGGCGAGTGCTTCGTCTCGCAGAATCGTGATGAAAGCGTTCACCTTCGGGTTGAGTTCCTCGATCCGATCCAGGAAGGTTTCGACGACTTCTACGGGCGATATCTGCTTGCTGCGGATCATGGCTCCCAGCTCCCGGCCGCTCTTGAAGACGAGTTCATTTTCCTGCATCGTCACACCCTCCCTTTGGCCGTAAAGATTGGAGCGGGTTCGATCATGTCGTCGATTTCGAGGCTTCGGAAAGTCTCGAACTGATCGATGTTCTTCTGGATGGCCCTGGAGATGACCTCCAGTTGATCCTCGTCGAGATCCTGATCAATGAGGGCAGCCGAGGCGCGGAGCGTGTCCAGCGATACTTCTTTACCGGTTTGAGCCAGGATGTCGAGGGCTGCCGATCCGGTAATACCAATCGCCCCGAGAATCTGAAGCGCATGGCGGCGCGAGACACGAGTTTGCTTTTCTCTCATCGGTTCTCCTTACTTGGTTCTATCTAACGAGTTCCCTGAAGTGTTTTTGACGCAGAGACGCAAAGACGCAGAGACGCAGAGAGAGGAAAGTCTGTTTCTTTCGAAGGCCTGCTTGTGATTGGCGTCGCGCAAGCACCAAAACGGATTAGCGAAACGATCAAGTCAGACCGAATGGTCGAGACGCTCAGAATTGATTGTTCTGCGTCTTTGCGCCTTTGCGTCGAGGAACCTCTTCACGTAGTCGGGCCTAGTCGCGATTGTTCCCCCCGGGATTCCGTTCGGGCCGGGTCTTCTGCACGCACTGGGCAGCCTTGCAATCGCCGGCAAAGGACGAACCCATGTCCACAAGACGGTCGACGATTTCCGGATACTGCAGGTTTGTCTCTCTGGGACCGTTCGCAAAATCGGCGACACTGTCTCCCTCACCGTCGCCGACATCTCTGTTCGTGTCGTCGTTGCGTCCGCGGATCATGCTGGCCCGGGCTTTCACATTGGCGCCATTGCCAACCAGGTAGTCGATCAGTTCGAAGTTGTTCATCAATGCCGCGCCATGGAGCGGTGTATAGCCTTTGTCGTCACTGGAGTTGACGTCGGCTCCGAGGTCCTCCACGAGATATCTGACGGTCTCCAGTCGGGCATCGGGGGCGAAGTTACTGGTTTGCGGCTGGTAGCCGTAACCGGCGGCCACCTGCAGCGGCGAACAGCCATGCATTGTGGGGATGCTCGGATCGGCGCCGGCCGAGACCAGAAGCCGCATACCGGCGAGGTCGTTCGACTGTGCGGCCCGCCAGAACGGCGTCGCGCCATCCGGGTCCACCCAGTCGCCGTGGAATGTCCGGAACCACAGTTTGGGGCCCATTCTCGCGTTCGGGTCCGCTCCCTTCTCCAGGAGTGCTTTCATCAGCTCCAGGTAGCTCACCGTCTCCTGTTCGGAACTTGCTCCCGGATACCAGGTGCGGGCCGCCCACCCCTGATCGATCGTCGCGAAGAGCGGGGCGAGACCACCGGTGTTGGCAAGATTCGGGTCGGCTCCGTTGTCGAGCAGAAACTTGCCGATATCGAAGTAACCGTTGATGATGGCTGTCGTCATCGGGGTTGTCTCGTCCGTCGTGGCCCGGGCGTTGACATCCGCGCCGACCTTGACAAGTGCACGGACGGCATCCATCTGGCCTTCCCGAGCCGCGAAGTGCATGGCGGCCAGGCCACCGACCCAGGGCCCCTCCGACTGGCGCCCGCGCCGGTCGTTCCCGAAGACCTTGTCGTTCGAATTTCGAGGAAGGAGTATGGTCGAGACAGTGTCGAGATCCGCATTGTGTGCGGCCAGGACTTCGATGACCGCACCGGCATTGACGGCGGCCGCGAACATGACGGCGTTCTGGCCGTTGATCGTGTCCTTTGCGTTCACGTCGGCGCCGTGTTCCAGCAGCACCGTTACCGCATCCGGCTTCCCTGCGGCCGCCGCCAGCATGAGCGCCGTGGTACCCGCATTGTTGGGCGCCGCCAGATCGGCGCCGCTGTCGAGCAGCAGTTCGATTATCGCCGCGCTTCCGTTCCTGGCAGCCATGAGGAGGGGCGTGAACCCGCCGTTCCTAGTCGTGGCACCCACGCCTGCTCCCGCTTCGAGGAGGACGCGCGTCATCTCCGCGTCGTCTCGATACGCTGCCCAGTGCAGCGCCGTGCTGCCGTCTCCCTGGGCTTGATCGACGTCCACGTTGTCCGCCAGCAACCTTCGCATCTGAACCATGTTTCCCTGCATGGCTGCGTCGGCTATCGGGTAATCCACCACGGGTACGAGCAGCATTGCCGCTAGCAGGCTTACTATCATGTCCGGTCTCCCTCGAAGTTGTCCTTCAGATTGCGATCGTGTCCGTGCTGTCGCCGAGTACGTCCAGGTTCAAGCCGATCTTTTGAGCGATGCTCAGCAGAATATTGGCTTGCGGCGTGTCCTCCTGACATCGGACATGCATGTTCCCGCCAATCGTACCGCCCGCGTGGCCCGCCAGTATGGCCGGCACCCTCTTGTGGCCATGGACGTTGGAGTTACCCATGCCGCTGCCATAAAAGACGAGGGAGTTGTCCAGCAGGTTCCCGTCACCGTCTTCGGTATTCTTCAGTCTGTTCAGGAAGTACGCGAGCAGGCTGATGTGGTACCGATTGATCTTGGCCAGGTCGAGAATTTTCGAGGGCACGTCCTGGTGATGCGATGCCGTGTGGAATGGAGTCGTGCTGCCGCTTTCCGGGAACACGCGGTTGGAAGTGTCCCGTCCAAGTTTCAATGTCGCAACACGCGTGGTCTCGGAGGCAAAGCCCAGGGCGATGAGATCCATCTGGAGTCGTGTGTGGTCGTCCCAGGAGTCTGGCACGCCAACAGGAGCGGAAGGCAGTTCCCGGTCCGGGTTGGCGGCGTTGAACCTCTCGATCGCTTCGATCCGACGCTCAATCTCCCGGACGTTGTCCAGGTAGGAATCGAACCTGTTACGGTCCGGGCCATCGAGTTCTCCTCGAAGGCTTGCGACCTTCTCGGCGATTCCATCCAGGATGCTGCGTTTCAGCCGCCGCCGTGTCGAGCGGTCTTCGGCTGATCCGCCGGAACCGAACAGTTGCTCGAATGCCAGCCGCGGGTTCAGAGTCATCGGCAGAGGGGTCGTGGGCGAGGACCAGCTGATCGTGTTCATGTACCAACAGCTGTACATCCATCCGCAGTTGCCGAATGCGTCCGCATTCTCGGTGGTCAACTGGATCGACGGCACCGGCGTGTCCTGACCATATTTCTGGGCATACATCTGATCGATGGAGGTTCCGCAATAGACGTCGGATCCCACGGTCTGTTTCGGGTGCGCGGCTGTGAGGAACACGGCCGCGGAACGGAAATGGTCGGCCCCCACTTCTTCCGGAGTCCAGGGATCGGCCTGACCACAATCGGTCATGCTGATGTTCGTGATGTAATCCCGGAAGTACTCCAGCGGTTTGACGATCATTCCGAACTCGGCATCCCGTCCTTCCTTTTCGGGGATGAGGAGCCCCTCGTTGGTTCCCCATTCGGTGCTTCCGGCACAGCCGTGAACGACTTCGATGCCGCAAAAACGGCTCCTGGGAGTAGCCGCCGTCTGCCCGAGCGGTGTCGCCGCGGGCGCCATGGCTTCCAGGAACGGCAGCGCAACGGCAGCGCCCACACCGCGAAGAACGGTGCGCCGTGAGATATGTCTCTTCGTAATGAACATGGTGCTTAGCTCTCCTGTTCAGGAATGATGGATTGCTCCAAAACCGATTCCTGACCGAAAATTTAGTGCCCTACCGCAAACATCATCCGAATCGTTACTGCATTTCCGACTGTCTTCTTGCAACCCTCATCTGGAACGACCGGCTCTCGACGATACCCAGGACGAACGATGAAAAGCGATTGCCTTCCCCGGCCGCGTCGCTCGCGATCGAACGAACGGTGGGCATGTCTCGGTGATCGAGTACTCGGCCCAGTCCGTATGCCAGAAGGTTTTCCGTAAAGCTACCGACAAATGCCTCGGACCGGTTGAGGATCGCCTGACGGACGCTGACCGGGCCGTCCAATTCCGTCCCGTCGAACATGGCCCCGGATGGGTCGATACGTGATCCGCCGTCGTTGATCCGCCACAAGCCGATGGCATCGAAGTTCTCCAGAGCCAGTCCGATCGGGTCCATGATCTGGTGACAGGCGCTACAGACAGGATTGTCGCGGTGTTCGGACATCCGCTCTCGGACCGACATTGGCTTTTCGTTTTCGACCGCTTCCTTGAATGCCGGCACGGCGGCTGGAGGGTTCGGTGGTGGTGTTCCGATCAGCACCTCCAGAACGTATTTGCCCCGTGCCACCGGTGACGTCCTGTTCGCCAGCGAAGTCATCGTCAGTATGCCGGCCTTCCCGAGCAGACCAAACCGGTTCGAGTCGCTCAATTCCACCCGTCGGAATCGCGGTCCCTGCTGGACAGGGAGCCCGTAATGCCTCGCCAGCACCTCGTCCACGTATGTGTAATCCGCGGTGAGCAGATCCAACACGTCGCGGTCTTCCCTCATGATACTCGCGAAGAAGCGTTCGACCTCGCGGCGCATCGACGCTCCGAGAGACGTCGAATATCCCGGAAAGATCGTCGGTTCCGGAACCAGGTCCTGAATGCCCTGCAGGCGCAGCCACTGTCGGGCAAAGTTTGTCGCCAGCGTCTCGGCGCGTGGATCTGCCAGCATGCGTTCGACTTGCTCTCGCAGTACGGTTCGATCCTCGAGCTCGCCGTTGGCTGCAACCCGGAGCAGTTCATCGTCGGGAGGGCTGCTCCAGAGGAAGAACGACAGCCGGGATGCCAACTCCAGGTCGCTCAGTCGAAAGCTTGCTCCGGGTTGGACGTTCCGCGGCACGCGCTCGAATCTGAACACGAACTCCGGGTCTGCCAGGATGGCCTGCAACGCTGTCCGTATACCCGTTTCGAAGTCGCCTCCTTCACGGCCCGCGTCGTAGGCAACCATCAACCGATCCACGTCGATGTCCACGACAGGTCTGCGAAAAGCCTGACGGGCCAGCCGGGAGATGATCTCCCTGGTGCAGGTACCCTCGTCTTCCGCCGCCGCCGGGCGGCACGTGAAGATCTGTTGACGCGAGTTCGATTCCGCAAGACCAGAGACATCGAAAGGGCCAGTAATGGAAACCGTTTTCAAATGGGGTAACGCGGTCATCTGGGGATGATTCGCAATGTCGGTGCTGGCCAGCGTGTGCTCGATCAGACGATATTGATCCTGGATGGGCCCATCAAACTTCGTGAGAAAGGCGACTGCGACCCGGTGCTGTCCGGCCTCCACATGGATCGGATCGGACACGATGGGCCCGTCCTCTTCCTTCATGAGCGGATCGATTGCCAGAAGCACGGTTCTTTGCCCGTCGATGGAAATCTCGATATCCTGATCCCTGAGGGGCTCCGGCAATCTGGATCCGATGATGTTCCCCGTGAACCAGTGATGGAGATCCACCCTGAAGATATAATCTCCGTCGGCGGGGAAAGTGTGCAGCACCGAGAGACCTCCCCGCGTTCCGAAGGGAGTGCCCTCGACATGGCGCATCTGGTTCGCGACACGCTGCACGTTGTAGGCGGACATGCCCGGACTCACCCCGAGATCTCCCACGGCCTCGCGGCTGATCCTGTCGGCCGCCCGCGTGTAGGCCTGCATCAGGGTCGGAGTCACCGTCAGGGCGTCGGCCATGTTGTCGAAAGCGCCACTTCTGCTGTCAGGAGGCAGGAGTTCCGTGACGTTCACGTCGATACCGATGAGGTCCCGGACCGAGTTGCGGTACTCGGTGCGGTTGACCCGGTGCAGATCCGGTGCGCCGATGTGTGGCTCGGTCGCCGCTGCCTGATCTATCCGTGTTTCCAGTCCAGCGGCGAAGGCTTTGAGGCGGGCAGCATCGGGTCTGGGCGCACCGGCGGGCGGCATCATGCCCGATCTTACTTTCCGGATCACCTTCTCCACCTGTTCCGCGTTCAGCTCCGGGCGATCCAGGTCCACCTCTGTCCAGGAGAATCCACCGGACTTCAGGCTGTCGTCGTGGCACCCCTCGCAGAACCCGTTGACGAGCGCAAGCTGGGACTCCACGGATGAGGGGCCACTCTGGGCGAAGGCCACCACGGGAAACAAAATCAGAAGTGAAAACACCAGCACGCTTTTCATGACGACTCTCCTAACGGACGATCAACAGAACTTCATTCATTCGACCCCGGCAAGTTCAGATCTTACCCCGCCGGGAACTGCATCGCAGGACGGTCAAACCACCAATAATCTCTAGAACTGAGCAAGTTACAACGTTGGGATGTCGTCCGATTATAAGTTGACTCGCTTATTGCTGCCGTCGTCCCCCCGGATCGCTATCCGCCTTGGTCTTGAGAACACAAACCGACGCGCGGCAGTTGTCGGAAAATTCCGAGCCGAGGCTTATCAGCAGTGCAATCGTATCGGGGTAGACCCTGGCATTCATCGAGGGGCCATTGGCATAGTCGGCGACGCTGTCACCGGTACCCATCGCGACAGCCCGGTCGTCGACCTCTTCCCTTCCGCTGACGCTTCCGGCCCGGGCACTCGCGTCGGCGCCAGCCGCCACGAGGTACTCCACGATGGCGTTGTCACCAACCCGCGCGACGCCGTGCAGGGCGGTGTAGCCTCGGCTGTCCTTCGCCGTGGCATCGGCCGCGAGTTCCTCCACCAGATACCGGATGGTGGCCATGCGCGCATCCGGCACGAAGGCGGTTCCCTGATGAGATATTCCGAAGCCCCCGGCAACCTGCAGCGGCGAGACTCCGGCCGTGGAGTAGATGTTCGGATCGGCTCCCGCGGCGACCAGCAACCGCATCACGACCACGTCATTCGCCTGGGCCGCACGCCAGAACGCGGTCGCGCCGGTAGCATCGCCGCCCCCACCGCCGAATCTGCGAAACCACAGGGTCTTGGTGATCCTGGTGTTGAGTTCTGCTCCACCGACGATGAGCGCCTTCATCAAGTCGACATGGTTGATCTGTTCCTGATCGGTGCTCAGAGGGGGATACCAAGTGCGTTGCGCGTACCCGGCATCAATCGTCGCATACAGCGGCGCCAGGCCCCAGTCGCTGGCCAGGCCGGGATCGGCGCCAGCGTCGAGCAGGAACTTCCCGATGTCGAAGTGGCTGTTCATAATGGCCGTCGTCATCGCGCTCATTTCGTCGAGCGCACTGACCTGGTTGACGTACGCTCCGACCTCGACAAGCGCGCGGACCGCAGCCATCTGGCCTTCCCGCGCGGCGAGGTGCAGCGCGGTGTTTCCGCCCATCCGGGAAGGGCTTCCACGCCCCGGCCGGCCTGCGCGACGCTCACGCTCTCCGCCACTGTGAAGCGCATGGACCTCGGAGGTGATATCCAGGTTCGCACCATCGGCGGCCAGCAATCGAATGACGTCGGATCGATTCAGCGCGGCCGCAAACATCGTCGCCGTCTGACCGTACGCGGATTCGGTGGCGTTCACGTCGGCGCCGTGGCCCAGCAAGACCAGGACCGCGTCCGTGATGCCTGATGCAGCGGCCAGCATGAGCGGCGTTGTCCCCTGCGTGTTCGGCAAGTTCGCATCGGCCCCCGCCTCGAGCATGAGCCCCAGGATTGCCGCGTTGCCGCTCTTGGCGGCGATAAGCAGAGGAGTCAGGGCTCCCAGACGGGTTTCAGCGGCGAGATCCGCTCCCGCCTGGATGAGCAATCGCGCCATCGCGGCATCATCGGTGTATGCCGCCCAGTGCAGTGCCGTCGTACCGTCGCCCTGGGCCCCATTCACGTCGGCGTTTTCGCCGAGGAGTCTTCCGACGGCCGGCATGTCGCCTTCCATGGCCGCCCTCGACAACCGTGCGTCCTGGGTGGCCGCCGTGGCGAGCATCGTCACGCACAGAACACCGATCAAGCTCTGACCTATTCGACCCAGCGTCATTGGTTCTTCCCTCAGTTTGAAGTCCGACTCACCATACCGATGTCAGATGGCGACCGTTCCAGTACTATCGCCAATGTAGTTCTGTTCAATCCCCAGCTTGTCGAGGACCGACAACAGCCCGTTGGCCTGCGGGGTCTCCTCTCTGGTCCTCACATGAAGATTGCCCCGGACTGTTCCGCTTGCGTGCCCGAGCAACAGGAAGGGCGTTCGTCTGTGGGCATGCACCTGCGAATCGCCCATGGCGCTTCCGTACAGGATCAGCGAATGATCCAGCAGGTTGCCGTCGCCGTCGGGTGTGTTTTCGAGTTGTTCCACGAAGTATGCCAGCAGCTCCACGTGATACCGGTTGATTTCCGAAAAATTGGTGACGCCGCTGGGAGTGTTGCCGTGATGCGACGCCGAGTGGAAGGGGCTGGTGTTCCCGCTCTCGGGGAAAACCCGGTTGCTCGTGTCACGGCCCCACTTGAACGTGGACACGCGTGTGACGTCGGCAGCAAAGGCCAGTACCTGCAGATCCGTCATCAGCTTCACGTGTTCGTGCCAGGAGTCCGGCACTCCGATCGGAGCTTCCGGCAGTTCCCGGTCCGGGTTCTCGAGATTGTAGGCTTCGATCCCTTCGATCCGCCTCTCGACTTCGCGCACATTGTCGAGATAGTCGCCAAGCCTCGCACGGTCGGGGACATTGAGATTCTGCCCGAGGCGCGCCACGTCGTGCATGATGCCGTCGAGAATGCTGCGGCCTATGCGCCGCCGGTTGGCCCGGTCTTCCCTGGAACCCCCATCGCCGAAAAGATCCTCGAACGCCATGCGAGGATTCAGGGTCATAGGCAGAGGGGTTGTCGGCGACGACCAGCTCACCGTGTCCATGTACACACAACTGTAGTTGAAGGCGCAGAGCCCGGCCGCGTCGAAGTTCTCCGTGCACAGTTGGATCGAAGGCAGTGGCGTGTCCTGGCCGAACTGCTGCGCATAGAGCTGGTCGATCGACGTGCCATTCCTGACGTCGGAACCCATGGTTTGCTTGGGATGCGCCGCCGTCAAGAAAACGGCGCTTGACCGGAAGTGGTCTGCGCCGACCTCTTCAGCGGTCTTCGGGTCCGCTTGCTGGCAGTCCATCATCGTGACCAGCGTCACATACTCCCGAAATCGTTCGAGAGGCTCTAGAATCGGTGTGAATTCAAAGTCGCGGCCCTCTTTTACCGGCATCCACAGGTTCAGGTCTGTCCCTGCCTCCGTGCTGCCCGCATTGCCGTGCACGACTTCCAGACCGACGAAGCGGCTCTTCGGCACCGCGGCAGTCTGGGCGAGGGCCGTTCGGGCGGGCACCATCGCCTCGAGCAGAGGAAGCGCGACGGCAGCTCCCATTCCGCGGAGAACCGTGCGCCTGGAAAGGTGCTTCTTCGTGACAAACATACTCGAATCTCCTCCGATTTCGATATTAGTCTTGCTGCTCGCTGATCTCCGGCAATCTCGACATCTGAAACGGCGCGCTCCGCACAATGCCGAGAACGAACGACGAACTGCGGTTATCGTTGGCGGCGGCCTCCCGCATGATTTCGCGCACCGTGGGCATGTCCCGGTGGTCGGTGACCCGGCCCAGCCCGTAGGCCAGGAGACTCTCGGTGAATCCGCGCACGAAGGAATCGGTCCGGTCGAGCAATGCCTGCCGAACTCCAGCCGGTCCATCCAGATCCGTGCCGTCGAACATCCTTCCCGATGGATCGATAGGGAAACCGCTGTCCTTGGTCCGCCAGACGCCGACCGCATCGAAGTACTCAAGCGCTAGCCCAATCGGGTCCATGATCTGATGGCAGGCGGAACATGCCGGGCTCGCCCGGTGTTGTTCCATCCGGTCACGGACCCCGAGCACCTCCTGATTGTTTACCGCGTCGGCCAGCGGCGGCACCACCGGAGGCGGCGACGGCGGAGGGGTTCCGAGCAGAACCTCCAGTACGTACTTGCCGCGTGCCACCGGAGACGTCCTGTTGGCCAACGACGTCATCGTCAACAAGCCCGCCTTTCCGATCAACCCGAACCGGTTCGGATCGGAAAGCTGCACTCGTTTGAAACGGGGACCGACAACGTTCGGGATACCGTAGTGCTTGGCCAGCACTTCATCGACGAAGGTGTAATCCGCCTCAAGCAACTCGACGGGACTGCGGTCCTCGCGCAGCATGCTGTCGAAGAGGAGTTCCACTTCGCGCCGCATCGACACTCCGAGGTTCCGAGTATAATTTGGAAAAAGGCCCGGCTCGGGCAGGACATCCCGAATCCCCTGCAGACCCAGCCATTGTCCTGCAAAACTCGTAGCGAGCGCTTCCGAGCGAGGGTCGGCCAGCATCCGCTTCACTTGCCGCTCCAGTGTTGCCGGATCCCTGAGCCTGCCCTCGGCGGCAATCTTCACCAGTTCATCGTCGGGAAGGCTGCTCCACAGGAAATAGGACAGGCGGGACGCCAGTTCGAGGTCGCCGATGGGATAGTTCGCACCGGGCGCCGCTCCGTCGGGCACCTGTTCGAATCGAAACACGAACTCCGGCTTGGAAAGAATTCCTTGCAGCGCCACCCGAACGCCGGCTTCGAAGCCACCGTCGACGTAGCCGTCCTCGTAGTGGATCATCAAGCCCTCGAGGTCCTCCGGCGTGGGCGGCCGGCGAAAGGCCTGACCGGCCAGCCTTGAGATGATCTCCTCCGCGCACGCTGCTTCCTCACTCCGCGCCGCCGGCCTGCATGTAAAAATCCTCCTCCGACTGTCGGTCTCGGAAACACCGGTCGGATTCATCGGACCGGTCACGGCAATGGTCTGCAAGTGCGGAAGGGCAGTCATGCCGGACTGGTTGGCGATGCTGACGTCCAACAGCGTGTGTTCGTAGAGTTGATACTGGTCTTCCACCGGTCCGTCGTGTTTCGAAACGAAAGCGGCCGCAAGCCTTCGCTGGCCCGCTTTGATGTGCACCGACTCCGAGATGAGAACGTTGTCGGTCTCGTTGGCGTCTGGATCGATCGTGAAAACCGCAACCCTTTCGCCATCGACCGAAACTTCCAGTTGCTGATCCTGGAGCGGTGTCGGCAGCTTGGAGCCGATCTGTGCCCCCGTGTAGTAGTAGTACAGCTCGAGCTTGAAGGAATAGTCCCCATCCGCGAGAAAATTATGGAGAACGGAAATGCCACCGCGCGTTCCGAAGGGTGCGCCTTCGACACGGCGCATCTGGTTGATGACCTTCGGAACCTTGTAATAGACCTGAGCCGCCGAGGCCTCCGGGTCGCCAACCGCCAGACGGCTGATTTTGCCGGCTGCGCGGAGATACGCGTTCATCAACGCCGGGGTCACTGTTAGGGCGTCCGCCATGTTGTCGAACCCGTTTGTCCTCGCGTCCGGCGGCAACATCGCCGAGACATCTACCGCGAGGCCGAGCAGGTCGCGGATCGAGTTGCGGTATTCCGTCCGATTGAGGCGATGGAGGTCTGGAGGCCGGGTAAACGGGTTCTGGGCGGCAGCCTGATCGACCCGACTCTCGAGCGCGGCGGCGAAGTCAGTCAAAGCGGCGGGTTCGGGCCTGTCGGCGCCCGCCGGGGGCATCAGGCCCACCCGTAGCTTGCGGATCACTTCTTCCACCCGTCCCGCGCTTCGCTCCGGATGCGCGAGATCCACGTCAGCCCAGGAGAATCCTCCCGATTGCAGTGAGGCGTTGTGGCAGTACGCGCAGTACTGATCTACCAGTCCCTGCTGGGATTCCACCGACGGCAGGGGGGCCAAGCTTTGCCCGACCAGCATGCCGCGCGTGCCCCCTCCGGCGGCCCACAACAGCATCACGGTCAGGGTCATGCCAACCAGAGCGAATCTGCGGTTCATGTCATCTCCTCGTCTGACCCGGAATAGATCACCCAGCAGGCCAATCAGAATTGTATCTCTAGACGGAGCAGTTATTTACGATCACTATAATTAAGTGGGAGTTCCGCGTCAACGTATTAGTGATACACCTCAGGAGGGTCGCATTCGGGGTGATTCAGGGGGGGACGGAAACAGATAGCATACAAATAGTATCCTGCCCCCGCCTCTGGTGGCGAGGGACAGGACAGTACTCTCAGTGCTGTTGACCTCCTCGACCTCGGCCACGACCTCCCCGACCGCCACCGGTCAGGCGATTCCCCCGGTCTGCATTGGTCACAAGGTTCCAGGCGCAAATCTGCGTCTTGAAATCGTTGACGTCGATGCAATTGATGCCGAGGCTGGTCCCGTTTTCCGCATCGGAGTCCTCGGAAATCATCCCGCGACGTTTCAACTCGATGCCCACCGGACGCGTTTGGTAGTCCGCGATGGTGTAGGCCACGTGGTCGAGCGTCCCCATTGCAGCAGACGACTCTTCACCTTCGCTCGTCGAGGTCGGAATCCATACCGAATCTCCAAACCACTGGTAGACATCCCGTCCGGCATCGGTCGTCTGATTGAATCCGAACACGTCGAGGTACCAGTTGGCGAGTGTCTTGTAGTCCGGAGAATTCAGGACGATATGGTTGGCGCTGAGCGCTTTCCACGTCGTCGACTCTGGCCCGCCACCGGAGGGCCGCGGCATCCAGTCGCTCGAAAAGACGCCGATCTCGTTACCTTCCGGATCCTCGAACCAGAAGCCCTTGTCGGTGTCGGACTGCGGGTTCAGATTTCGCGTCATCAGGGCGTCCTGTACCGCTGCCCGGTCCCAGTTGTCGATCGTGAACCCGAACTTCGTAATCCCGGGCGCCACGTCGCCCGCCTGTGCCTGCCGGACGATCATGAGCGTGTCGCCACCGGTATCGCCGTACCAGAGGTGAGTCTCCGCGTCGTTCGACTCGCCCTTCTGCATCGCAAAGACGTCCATGTACCAGTCGACCGTCTGTTGCATATCCGGTGCCGTATAGGTGTAGTGATTCAACCAGGCCGGCTTGAACGACGGCAGGGCGAAGGCGTCGAGCGGCAGCGTCGCACTGGCGGCCGCAACGGCCAGGCCCCCCAGAAGTTGTCGCCGGGTCATTCGTCCGGGTTGAATGTTTCGAAATGCCTTTTCAATCGGTTCCATGCCTGATTCTCCTCTCGACGACCCGCATCCGTCACGGAACCGGCCGTCCCGCAAACTTAGTTATTCGATCGCATGTCTTGTGGCCTGTTCAGGGTCAATTGTGTGCCGGATGGTATCCGAGCATGGCCCGGAAGGAAACCAAAAAAAGTTGAAGGCCGGACGGGCGACAACGCACCTCGACGTCGTCTCAGCTCGACTTTTTCCCTTGCTGGAACGACGGAATGGACACACACTCACACCAGCTTCACCGACGACTGACCTCTTATTTTCGCCATGCGCGGGTACCACTGTGTCGACGTCGGTGATTTCGAAACTCAGTTCTGCCACGTCGAACTTGTGCCGCAGTCCGAACGTCGGGCGCCGGGCCGTGGTTCGGTGGTTGAGGAGAATCCACAATGAAGAGCTTACGCACCGATTCTTGGCAGTCGGTCCAGGTGTTCGACTACCCGAGCTTCACGAACGATTCCGCTACTACGGCTCGTGGTTCCACAACAACAAGACCCCGGTGAATCGCAACCTGACCTTCAATGTCGGCCTCCGATACGATCGGTATCTCCCGGCGCTGCCGGAAACAAGGCAATCCGAGAGCCGGGCCGTCCGTTGAGAAGCAGCTGTTCCTGGAAACCACCCGTTCCAGGAGGAGCCCTTCCTAAAGAAACCGAGCCCGACGTCGTTCGGCCAACGCCAGGCTCGGTAGTGAAGGGTTCTGCTGGTTCAGAAGCGGTTGAGCAGGGTCTAGCAGCCCGTGGTGCAAGTCAACTTCATAGTTAACAACGGACCCCATGCGACCGTATCGCGAGGAAGATAGTGGAAGGAGAACGCGATATGGGAATGGGACGGAAAAAGGACCGACAAGCCACGTTATGGGTTGCGACAGCAGAGTTGCCGCGGACAGCGGGCCACGTGTTCTACGAACGGGTTAACCGAATCTTGGACCAAGCCAAGTTCGACCGGTTCGTCGAAGATGCCTGTGAGCAGTTCTACGCTGAGGTGATGGGTCGGCCGAGCGTGGCGCCGGGCAAGTATTTTAGGATGTTGCTGGTGGGCTATTTCGAAGGAATCGATTCGGAGCGTGGCATAGCGTGGCGGTGTGCCGATTCTCTGAGTTTGCGAGGATTCCTTGGAGTCGGGCTGAGCGAAGGGGTGCCGGATCATTCGACAGTCTCGCGGACGCGACGGTTGATCGATCTGGAAACACATGGAAAGGTCTTTTCGTGGATGTTGGGCGTGTTGGCCGGTGAGGGCCTGATCGATGGGAAGACGGTGGGCGTGGATGCATCGACACTGGAAGCCAACGCGGCGATGCGGTCGATCGTACGCCGGGACACCGGAGAAGCCTACAACCAATTCCTGACACGGCTGGCCAAGGCGTCTGGGATCGAGACACCGACGCAAACCGAGCTGGGGCGACTCGACCGCAAGCGGTCGAAGAAAGGATCGAACAAAGAGTGGGAGCATCCCCACGACCCGGATGCGCGAATCACGAAGATGAAGGACGGACGAACGCATCTGGCCCATAAGGTGGAGCATGCCGCCGACATGAAGACCGGAGCCATCCTGGCGGTCACGGTGCAGGGTGCCGATCAGGGCGACACGACGACGATCAAAGAAACGATGATCCAAGCCGCGCATCAGATGGAGACCTTGGCCGCCGATCCTGGATCGAAACTTCGGAACGATGTGCTCTCCGAACTGGTGGCGGATAAGGGCTATCACAGTAACGATACGTTGACCGGATTCAAAGACCTCAACATTCGCAGCTACATCTCGGAACCGGACCGGGGCCGACGCAACTGGAAAGATAAGTCCGAAGAAAAACAGGCCGTCTATGCCAACCGGCGACGAATCCGAGGCAACCGGGGCAAGCAATTACTCCGACAGCGCGGACTGATGTTGGAACGACCGTTCGCACACACGCTGGAAACCGGCGCAATGCGTCGGGTTCACCTCCGACATCGGGACAACATTCTCAAGCGCGTCCTGATTCAATATGCCGCTTTGAATCTGAGCCTGATCCTTCGGAACAATTTCGGAAACGGCACACCACGAGGCCTTCAGGGCCAACATGTCATGGCCTTATTCACCTTAATACTGCTCTGGAGCCACTGTGAATCGCTCTCGTTCCATCCTCAGCGCTCCAGAATCGATTTAGACGCCGTTCCGTCCGGGCGAAGACCTGAAACTCTCAATTCAGAAAACCCCACTTCTGCCACGGGCTGCTAGTGTAGTCCGTCACAGTTAATGTAACTTATTCAGCTTTCCTACGTCTGAGTATATATGAGGAGAGCACCGACGATTAAATTGGACATTCCTGTGCGGAAGGAACTGGAGCGACTGAGCCGAAGCCGCAGTGTGGCGGTCCGGTTGGCGGAACGATCTCGAATTGTCTTGCTGGCCGCCGGGGGTCTGGACAATCAGGAGATCGCTGCCAAGTTGGACATCACTCGTCAAAAGGCCGGACGTTGGCGCGATCGTTTCGTTGAAGATGGCCTCGGGGGAATCGAAAAGGACGCTTCCCGCAGTGGACGGATTCCCTCGATCGGCCGCCGGAAGCGGGCCCGGATCGTGAAGAAGACGGTCGAAGGGAAGCCTCCGAACGCCACGCACTGGAGCCGGTCCTTGATGGCCAGGGCAACCGGCGTCAGCGAGTCCACGGTAGGGAGAATCTGGCGGGCTCATGGCTTGAAGCCTCATCTGGCACGCACCTTCAAACTTTCCAACGACAAACAATTTGTCGAGAAGTTGGAGGATGTGGTCGGTTTGTATCTGAACCCTCCGGAAAACGCCATTGTTTTGTCCTGCGATGAGAAGAGCCAGATGCAGGCCCTGGACCGCACGCAACCCGGGTTACCTCTGAAGAAGGGGCGGTGCGGCACCCTCACCCACGACTACAAACGCAACGGGACGACCACGATGTTCGCCGCGCTCAATACGCTGGACGGCTCGATTATCGGGACCTGTATGCCGAAGCATCGTCATCAGGAATGGATCCGGTTTCTCAATCAGATCAAACGTTCCGTGCCGAAAGACAAACAGATCCATATCATTTGCGACAACTACGCCACGCACAAACATCAGAAAGTCGTCAACTGGTTGAAGCGCAACACGCGCTTTCATGTGCACTTCACACCGACCAGTGCATCCTGGCTGAACATGGTCGAACGCTTCTTCCGGGATCTTTCCGAACAACGGCTTCGGCGCGGGGTTTTCCATTCGGTTCCTGAGCTAATCCAGGCCGTGGAGGAATATGTCGGGGGTCACAATCAGAACCCGAAGCCCTTCATTTGGACCGCAACGGCTTCCGATATTCTTGAAAAAGTTCAACGTGCCCGAAAGAAGCTCGATAAGTTACAGTCTGTTTGACGGGGACCACTAGTCTAGCGGGAAGGATTTTCAGGAATTCAGTAAGGACGGGACGAAGAATGAGCAAGAACCAAAAAACCAAATCAGTGGCCTGTGGAAGATGATAGGCTATGGAAATCCACAAAAAACGTGGATTCCCACAGCCCTTGGAAAAGCCTGCGGCTTTACCACATTTACACACAGGCCCGGCGACGAATAACAAGATTATGGAAGATTTCAAACAAGATTCATGGACTTCCGGAGGTCTAAACTGAGATCCTAATCCTCGCTTCGCTCCGGCGAGTGTTCACGGTGACCGGAATCGGTGTTCATGATCCCGGAACTGGTGTTCACGATCAGCGGAATACTCAATGAAGAATAGATCTCCCCAGAGTGGACGACCACAAGCGTTGAAAGGAATTAGGAATAAGAAAATGTCTCGGATCATGATGTGTCTCCTTTCCCTCTTCGTCGTGGTGATGCAGACATCGGCCGTTCCGAACCAGAGGGGGGTGGAGGTCGCAGGCAAGATTTCGTTCGGGTCGGGCCCGACGCCGGATCGGCAGATTCTCCTCCATCTGCTGACCTTGGATGGGACCCCGATCCAGACGACGCGCACGCTGAGTTTCGGCAACTTCAGTTTTAAGAACGTCCCTGGGGGACAGTACTTCATCCATGTCAACATCGAGGGGTTCCGCGAAGTCAAACAGCGGGTGTGGGTGACGGGTCAGATGTGGGTCGACGTCGCCCTCTACGAAATACCCGAGGTCGTCGAGACAGGGGGCGGGTCTGCGGACCTACATCGCGTGGATGCTGTGACGCTGGCCATGCGACATCCTGAAGAAGCCGTGGAGGAACATGAGAAGTCTCTCAGAGACAGCGCGAAGGGAGATACGAAACGGGCCATCGAGAGGCTGGAGAAAGCTCTTCGTCTCGCGCCGGATTTCTACGAGGCACGGAACAACCTTGGGGTTCAGTATCAGAAGTCGGGCCGTCTCGACGACGCCGAAAGCGAATTCAGGCGAGCCCATGAACTGAACCGGAACGCGGCGCAACCGCTGATCAACATCGGGAGCCTGTGGCTCGAACAGGGCGACTTCCAGCCGGCTTTGGTGGTTCTGCGCGAGGCCGTGCGACTCGAGGGGCGCTCGCCCGCCGCGCTCTACTACCTGGGGTACGCGTTGTACAAGTTGGAGCAACTCGACGAAGCTGAAAACCTCCTCATCCGGGCGCTCGAACTCGATCGGGCATCCACGACGCGGCTCATGCTGGCCAACGTCTACCGGCAACAGCAGAAGTACGACCGGGCCCTCGAGCAGCTCGAAGCCTATCTCGAAGAGAATCCCGAAGGCGAAGAACGCGATGCGGTTGGGGACCTGCGGTCCAGTTTGCTGAAGCAGTTGAAGCAGTAAGCAAGCCCACACTGCGCTCACCGCCTTTTCTATTTCCACACCTTCTGGGAAGACCTCGATTTTGCTTGACATGAGCGGACTAGGCCTCCTATTACATATGAATACATTATCCAATTAAGTAAAAAATACTGTCGCAATTAGCTAAAGAATAGTAACGTAGCGGAGGATAGATATTGGAGGTTACGATGGCTCGATGTTTACAGGCAGTGATGGCGTTTGCGCTGTTGCTGACAGGGTTTGGTGGATTATCCGCATTTGCTCAGACGACGACGGGACGAATTACCGGTACGGTGGGCGATGTCAGTGGAGCCATGATTCCGGGCGTGGAGGTGGTGATTCGGAATCCGGCGACAGGCTTGACGCGTACCATCCTTACCAACGAGACGGGCACCTACATGGCGGCGGCGCTGCCGCCGGCACCTGGTTATGAGGTGGAAGCGTCATTACCGGGCTTCCGGCGGGAGGTCCGAAGCGGCATCACGTTGGCGATGGAAGCCGTGATCCGTATAGACTTCATCCTGGAAGTGGGCGCGGTGACCGAAGTCATAGAGGTGACGGCCGAGGCTCCGCTGGTCGAGAGCGACACGGCGGTGTTGGGCCAGGTGATGGGCGGCAAGACGATAAGCGAGTTGCCGCTCAACCAGCGCCATTTCATGAGCCTGACGCATCTGACCACCGGCGTGCTGCCGGATGTGCAGGGTGGCGCTCGCCAGAGTCCGTCCTTTTACGCCAACGGCGTGGACCGGCGAAACAACGACTTCCTGTTGGATGGTGTCGACAACAACGACACAGGCAATACGCAACTGGTGATCATCCCGTCGATCGACGCCATCCAGGAGTTCAAGCTCTCCACCAGCACCTACGGCGCCGAGCTGGGCCGGGCCAGCGGTGGAGTGTTGAACATTCAGACCAAATCGGGAAGCAACGAGTTCCATTTGGTGCTGTTCGAGTTCCTCCGCAACGATAAGTTGGACGCGCGGAACTTTTTTGCTTCGGAAAAGCAGCCTTACAAGCGCAACCAGTTCGGCGCGGTCGTGAGCGGCCCGATCATGAAGGACAAGATGTTCTTCATGTTCAACTACGAGGGGAACCGGGTCCGGAACACGGAAACCGCGCTACGCGTGGTCCCCACGGCATTGGAACGGGCCGGGGATTTTTCCAAATCCAGCTTCAAGAGTGGATTCAGTGCGATAATGGATCCGCTGACGGGTCTGCCGTTCCCCGGAAACATCATACCGGCGGATCGGATTGACTCGATCTCGAACGGCGTGGCATCGTTCTATCCCCTGCCGAACCGTCCCGGCCAACAACAGAACTATGAGGCTAACTCGACACGGATCACCGATTTCGACCTGTATAACGGGAAGTGGGACTGGCGCGTATCGGACCAGCAGAACATCTTTTTCCGCGGCACGTGGCAGGATGTCTTCGAGATTCAGACGAACTTCGATCGCGGAGCCCTGCCCATGGGCGGCAGCACGTTCTTTCAGCCGATCGGCCGCAACTTCGCGCTGAGCGACACCTACGTGTTCTCGCCGACCGTGGTGAATGAAGCCCGGATCGGGTTCAACCGTCTGATCGGCGGCATCTACGACGAAACCTACGGGACCGACCACGCGAAGGCGCTGGGAGTGACCGGGGTGCAGAGCTCGTTCGTTCCCGACGAGCGGAGATTCGGCTGGCCGAGAATGACGGTGTCGGGGTACGCCCCGGTCGGCTCGCCGAGTTTCAGCGCGCAACTGCGTTTCGACAACGTGTGGCACATGTCCGACATGCTGTCAATCACGCGCGGCAATCACCAGTTGAAGATCGGTGGCGAGGCGCGGACGTTCATGATCAACATCTTCATCGACAGTAGCCCCAACGGTAATTTCCGGTTTGACGGCCGGTACACGGGCCACTCGTTCGGCGACGTATTGATGGGCTTTCCAAATCGATCCTCTCGGAAAGTCGGGGATCCGTACACGCACAGTCGCAGCCGCGCTTACGGGCTGTTCATCCAGGACGACTGGAAGGTGACTCCCAACCTGACGCTGAACCTGGGAGTGCGTTGGGAGGCGCAGACCCGCGCGATCAACGTGCTGAAGGACGAGGGCCGAGGCATGGCAGTCTTCCACATCCCGACCAAACAGATCGTGATCGGCGGGGAAGATGGGCCACGGCAGTTCAAGGACCCGGTCACGGGCGAGCCGAACGCCATTACCATCGAAGGCGGAGCCCAGTTCGGCTATCCCGAGGGGCTCTACAACAACGACCTGAACAACTTCGTGCCCCGATTCGGTTTCGCCTGGTCTCCGGAGGCGCTGGACCTCGTCGTCCGCGGTGGTTATGGTATCTTCACCGAGCCGGAAATCGCCGCCGAAACCCACGGCAACCGGGACGGTTCCTATCCCTGGGTGCTTCCGCAGACGTTCAATGGGTCCCGGAATTCACCGCCGACTCTCAGCTTGGCCGATCCCATCAACACGGTGTTCCCGGTAGCTCTGGGGAGCGGATCGATCACGTCACGGGCGAGCGATGTAAACCAGCGCGACGGCTACGTGCAGCAGTGGCAACTGAGCCTCCAGCGGCCCCTGGGCGGCAGTATGGTGATGGAGGTCGCCTACGTCGGCTCGAAGGGGACCAAGCTGGACAACACCACGCCCAACCGCAACCAGGCGCGTCTGGGCCCCGGTTCGATCAGCTCGCGCCGGCCCATTCCGGAGTTTGGCAACATTTCCTATAATGAGCGGTCCGGCCTTTCGACCTACCACTCGCTCCAGACCAAGATGGAGCGTCGGTTCGCGTCGGGTCTGGCGTTCGTCTCCGCCTGGACGTGGTCCCATGCGATCGGGTGCTGCAATCGCGACCGCGACACTCGAGACCCGGATAACCTTCACCTCGAGAAGGCTCAAACGAGCTTCGATATCCGCCACCGGATGGTCAACAGCTTTTCCTACGAGCTGCCGTGGGGTGCAGGCAAGCCTTTCCTGTCCAACCTTTCGGGAGCCGCGAATGCGCTGCTTGGTGGATGGCAGGTGGCGGGCATCGCCACGTTCACGACCGGGCAATCCTTTACACCCGGTTGGGGTGAAGATGTTGCCAACGTCGGCCAATCCACGACACGTCCAAACCGGATTTGCGACGGCGTCTTGCCCCGCGGCGAGCGCAGTGCGGACCGATGGTTCGACACATCGTGTTTCACGCGGCCCGCGGACGGCACCAACGGCGATTCCGGATACAACGTCCTGAAGGCGCCGGGACAGGTCAACTGGGATCTGACGGTGACGAAGAACACGCTGATTGGAGAGAGGCAGCGCGTGGAGTTTCGCGTGGAGTTCTTCAATGCGTTCAACCAGGCGCACTTCTTCGTTCCCAACAGCCGGGTCAACTCGAGTGCCTTCGGTAGAAGCACCCAGACCCACCCCGCTCGCCAGATCCAGTTCGGCTTGAAGTACTACTACTAACCCCTCCACGGATGGCGCGCAACCGCGCGCCATCCGTGCTTCCGAGCTCCCAGAGCGCGAATCTTCATACCACTCCTACCCTCTTGAATCGTTCCGTCCAGCATCACCGCGTTTTTGTTTCCATACTTTCTGGGAAGACCGGGATAGACCTCGATTTTGCTTTCATGAGCGAACACGAAACAATTAGAGTGAGAAGGTGCATGAGGTTTCCAAAGGGAAGGGTGACCACCCGTAAACTCGCTCCCCCATGCGCTGAGAAGCGTTCGGTCCCATCGGTTACCCGAAACGCCAAGCTGAAAAACTAATAATGAATCGAGCGGCGCGAAAGTAATGGGTCGGCAAGTGGTTTGGGCGCTCGGTTGTGTCTTCGCGGCTTCGCTTTCCGCGGCCCAAACGGATCCCCTGCCCCGGTTCGTCGATGTAGCGCAAGAGGCGGGCTTGACCATTTTGAATATCTCCGGAACTACCCGAAAGGACTACATCGTCCAGGTCAGCGGAAACGGGGCAGCTTTTTTTGACTAAGCTTGTGGGCACTACGAGCAATCGAGACGGGATCGGCGCACGGGTTGAGATTGAAGCGGGTGGGAAGACCCCAGGCAGCCGAGGTTCGGAGTGGCGGCAGTTATCTATCCCACAACGACATGCGAGTTCATTTCGGCCTGGGTGATATCACTCGTGTCGACGAACTCCGCATCCGTTGGCCCGACGGACGAGTGGAGAAATTCGAGGGCGTCGACGTAGACGGATTCGTGGAGATCGGGAAGGCACGGGTCTCGTCGTTGACGAGAAGACACCGTAGGATCGAGCACCGGCGGTCCGACGGTGCAAGGTTAGGTGAGAATGGCCTATCGAGCTGGATTCCGATCATGCTTAGACAACGGGGTACCTGGATAAGGCGGGCGTTCTCGTCCGTCCTTGCTTTGGTATCGATCGCTGCTGCGGCCCTAGTGTCCCGTCCCATGTAATACTTTACAATTGTGAATGTTCATGATGGAATGGTGGCATGTTTACACCAGCCACTGCCATTGCCATTGAGAGTCCAACGATACAACAGCTTGAATCCCTCGTTCGTTCTGGAAATACACCGCAGCGTATAGCGCTGAGGTGTCGGGTCATCTTGCTCGCTGGGCAGGGAGTGGCGAATCACTCGATTGCCCGGGAACTGGGCCTGTCGCGGCCAACAGTTATCGCCGCGCGCGCAGCGTTTGAGGATGGTGGCGTTGAAGCCCTGACAGCGAAACCGACGCGGAAAAGGTCGCGGCGCGTACTGACGCCGGAACTGGAGCGTGAGATTCTGGATACGACCTTGAAGACCAGACCGGCCGACGCGACGCAGTGGAGCGTGCGGACACTGGCTAAACAAATGCATGTCTCGCGAATGATGGTGTATCGAGTCTGGCAGCGTTTCGATATCCAGCCGCATCGAGTCGAGAAATTTAAACTCTCTAACGATCCCCACTTTGAGGAAAAGGTCCGGGATGTTGTCGGACTCTATCTGGACCCGCCGGACCGGGCTCTGGTGCTTTGCGTGGACGAGAAGAGCCAGATTTAGGCCCTGGACCGGACCGCTCCAATCCTGCCATTGCGTCCCGGATTGCCGGAACGCCAGACCTATGATTACAAGCGCCATGGCACCACGACTTTGTTCGCTGCTTTCAATATCCTCAACGGTAAGGTCATCGGCAGCTGCTTGCCGCGCCATCGAGGAAAAGAGTTTGTGAAGTTTCTCAATCAAATCGAGAAGGAAGTCCCTCCGGATCTGGATGTGCATCTGGTGATGGACAACTATGGGACCCACAAGAGTGCTGAAGTGCGCCGCTGGCTCAAACCGGCGCGTAATCCGCTCATTTCAAAAGAACCATATTGAATACCCATAGCGTCTGACCGCACGGTCAAACGAGCGTTCCTAAACACAAGGCGACTACTCGTTAGTAATCCGCCACATCACTTCAATGGCACCTTTCCGTATGGGCGACTATTTGTCATGTTGTGTTCACCTTTTAAACTCATGCCACGTTGTTGCGAACGCGCTACTCCGGGGCATAATGCCATGCGCGACCAGCGCGCGTCACCTGTGGCACGATGGTCTTAAGGGAAAACGGGAGGACGAAGGATGAGCGACGTGTGGCCAAAAGGCGCACCTAGAATGGCAGCCAGCCGTATCGCTTCGTTACAAAAACGACGATGTTGGAACGACAGAAAGGGCGGTTGTGAAGCCGCCCTTTCCGGTCACTGATTCCTAACTATTGCTATCTGCTCACTACAGAACGACACTTCGCGTCCGCTGCGCTAGAACTTCCAGCGCAGGCCGAATCGCGCGATCCGAGCTGTCAGGATCGCCGATGCCGCCGAGGCGTCGATGCCGCCGGGCGAGATCGGTCAGGTAGTTCGGACCGTTCTAGGTCACGTGCGACCGGATGGCCGAAGAGTTCAGCGTGTTGAACACGTCCAGCATGACCTCGATGGAGTTGCGATCGCTCAGTTCAAACGTTTTCGAAACGCGGTTGTCCGAAATCTTGATCCACGGGTAACGGCCGGCCTGGCCCTCGACCACGATTCTGACGTTGGAGCCCAACGCGTTCCGCATCCGCGCCGTCCGGTTGTAGGGAAGGCCCGACGTGGCGTGGTAGACGGCCGAATACATCAAACCGTAAGGCAACTCGTACTGGCCGCTCATCTTGACAGTGTAGTTCCATACCGGGATCTGCCAGTTGTAGACCAGCTGATTCGGGTTCAGCGGGTTGTTGTTGCGTATCTTCTGAAAGTCCGCCGTGTAACCCGTCAGGAAGGAGAACCCGTTTGAATACTGCTTGTTGAAGGTGAACTCGTAGGCAGTATACACATCTTTGCCTTCGTCCTCATCCACCTGGACGGAATGTTGGATCACCCTGCGGAAGTTCGGATGAGACCGGGGAACAGACCTCGCCTGCATCACGCCGTCGTCCGAGGTCCCCACGATGTTGTCCCGATTACTGCCCGCAGCTCGGAGCGACCATTTCTAACAAAATAAGGCTGATGCGGGCGTCATCGGATTGCCTGAGCAGAACACCCTTCGCCAGCATCTTGTGGTCCTTATGGTCATTGGGTTCGAAAGCGCCGAGCATCAGGAGATTCTGCAGCTGAAACGTCAGAGTTCCCAGCGGCTTCAGCCCGGCGGCCTTCAGTTCTTCCGGGGTCGTCGTGTCCAGGCTTCGGGCTCTGATGGCCGGAGGAGCCATCGTCAGCATCCAATCGTCCCCTTCTCCCTGTGTCATGCAGCCGATGACTTGCACCGTCGCACGATGCGGCAGCGGCCTCGGTCCGTCCTTTCCTTGGATCCGGATGGTTGGGAGCACGCTGGCATTCAGTTCGTCGGGACCGGTCGGAAAGCCGTTCGACTGCAGTACGTAGGCCAGGATGTCGAGGTACTCTCCGTCACTCAGGATCCCAGGGTCATTGCGAGGCATCAACGTGCTCATTGTAGTGAACAGGCTGTGCAAACTGTCTTCTCGCCAACGCTCCATGAACCTTTCGCCTTTGAGCGGAGGGTCGGGCCGACCCGCCCGGCCGCCCTCGAGAGAGTCCCCATGACAACCTGTGCACCGGTTGCTTTCGTAAACCGCCTGGCCCCTCGCCGCCTGAGCCTCCGTGTAGATCCCGCTCCAAACAGTGCTTTGTTCAGTGCCGCTCGGCTGGGTCACTTGAGCCTGTGCCGTCTCTCCGAGGAACCAGAGGCCCAGTATCCCAGGCGCTAGTACGGGAATCAAAAAGATCGCCGGTCTTCGATGCATGTTGTCCTTTATTGGCATACGCTCCGCCTCATCACGCCCTCGTTGGGCCTACGTGCTCAATCTGTCTGGTATTCCGCAAATCCAATTCGATTGTTTGCAGGACAATCGCAAAGAACGGGAAGTCAGACAGCCAAGACGCGATATGTCACGGGTGGCGCGCCTGGAAGTGTGTGTTCCGCGCCATCAATCATACGGGGCCGGTGGGGTGAGGTCAACGAACGCGGAGCCCTTGGCTTTTCGGGCAGGGCGACCTGGGGATCGGCTCTCAATCCGATGGGAGCGCCGACACGGGTAGGTTCTGACGAGGTGGGTCGAAACGCCAAAAAAGGGAGTCCTGCGTGCATCGCACCCGCACCCCTGATCTCCTTCAGACAGCATCACCCGCACGAGACTGAGGGGTGCAAAAGAGACTACATAGTTGACGCCCGGCTAAGAGGCCTTTAAAATCAAACAAAATTGTATGTTAAACGAGTTTTTGATCAATCGGATTTCGCAATTCGCAGAAGCTAGCGTGTGCGGCTGGCATTCGGTTAAATCGATCTCGAAATAACAGAGCGGGCTTCTCCATTCGGTCGAGCTGAGTTCAGATGACCAGGTATTGGTAAGGAGATTGTGATGAAAAGGATACTACTGGTTTTCGGTGGCTTGGTCACATTGCCGGCGATGCTCTTGGGCCAGAGTGGTGGCATGTCCGCTGAATCGCAGCGTGCGCTGGTGAACCAGTATTGTGCCCCCTGCCACAACGACGCGGAAGAGTCGGGAGGCTTTTCCTGGACAGAGGTGAACCTGAACCGTCCCGAGCAGAATGCGGAACAGGTGGAGAAGGTCATACGCAAACTGCGATCCGGCATGATGCCCCCCGCTGGCGCGACCCGACCCGACGCGGACACCGTAAAGGCGTTCGCCTCGGCGCTCGAGTGGCGAATCGACCAGGCTGACGCGAGGCAGCCTTATGTTGACAAGCCGGAACTGCACCGGGTCAATCGGACAGAGTACCGCAACTCGGTCCGGGATCTGCTCGGTATCGACGTGGATGTTTCCTCGCTTCTGCCGCCCGACGCCAGGAGCGGCGGCTTCGACAATATGTCGGACGCCCTGACGGTCACTCCGGCACTCATGGACGGTTACCTTAATGCAGCCCACAAGATCAGCCGCCTGGCCGTTGGCGATCCGCAGATGTCGCCTTTCGTCGTTTACTACAAGATCCCAAGGGTGGCCAACCAGATGCGCCACGTCGAGGGTGCGCCGTTTGGGACGCGCGGCGGGATTTCCGTTGTCCATAATTTCCCGGCCGACGGCGAGTATACCTTCACCGTGGAACCTCATTTCAACTACGGGGATCGCACTCGAGGACTCTTCGGCACATCACTGCCAGACTCGATCCGGGATCAGCAAATCGATATTTCCGTGGACGGAGAGAGGGTGGCGATCTTTGCGATTGATGCGGATCTGTACAAAACGCAAGACCCATCATCGGGCTCGTATGGCAATGTGGTTACGCCGCCGATCGAAGTGAAAGCGGGTCAGCGGAGGCTTTCGGCAGCATTCATTTCCAAGTACGACGGGCCTGAGCAGGACCTCTATAAGCTTGCCGAGCAGACCTTGGCCGATCCCCTGGCCGGCGACAAGCCGGGAATGACATTCCTGCCCCACCTGCAAACTCTTTCTGTCGCCGGCCCCTTCGACCCAACAGGAGTGTCGGAAACGGCCAGCCGCAGCAAGATCTTCACGTGCCGGCCGGCTAGGGCCGATGAGGAGGAGCCCTGCGCGACAGAGATCATTTCGAAGCTGGCGAGACAGGCGTTTCGCCGACCGGTGAATGCTGAGGATCTCGAATGGGCGATGACTTTTTACCGGAGCGGCCGGGAGGATGGAGACTTCGAGACGGGCATCCGAACAGCCCTGCAGGCCATCCTGTCGAACCCCGAATTCGTGTTCCGGCTCGAGAGTGTTCCGGCCAACGTCCGGCCGGGTCAGGATCATCGCATCAGCGACCTGGAGCTGGCGTCGCGGTTGTCGTATTTTCTGTGGAGCAGCGCCCCCGACGATCGGCTGATTAGCGTTGCCAGCCAGGGGGAGCTCAAGGATCCGGCGGTGCTGGAGCAGCAGGTGAAGCGCATGCTGGCAGACTCCCGCTCGGAGACCCTCGCGACGAATTTCGCCGCGCAGTGGTTGCGCCTGGGAAGCTTGAACGACTTTATTCCGGAGCCCCAATTGTTTCGCGATTTCACCAGGAATCTCGGACAGTCGATGCGGCGCGAAGTGGAGCTCTTGTTCGAGAGCATCGTGCGCGAGGACCGGAACGTGGTCGACTTGCTGAGGGCGGACTACACGTTTGTCGATGAAATTCTGGCCAGGCATTACGGAATTCCGAGCGTGTTAGGGAGCAGATTCCAGCGCGTGGAGTTGACCGACCCGACCCGGTTCGGATTGCTGGGGAAGGCGGGGATACTGACCTTGACGTCGCTGGCGAACAGAACCTCTCCCGTGGCGCGCGGCAAGTACGTATTGGAGGTCCTGATCGGCTCGCCTCCACCGCCCCCACTCCCTGTTGTTCCGCCCCTGAAGGAAGCTGCAATCAACGAAACGGTTCTATCGGTGCGCGAGCGTATGGAGCAGCACCGGGACAATCCGGCATGCAGGGCATGCCACCAGATCATGGACCCCATCGGTCTGGCGCTCGAGAATTTTGACGCAGTCGGATTGTGGCGCACGACCGACTTTGGCTCCCGTATCGATCCGTCAGGCACAATGTATGACGGGGCGAAGCTGGACGGGCCCATTAGCGTGCGGCAGGCGGTTTTGAGTCGTTCCGAGGCCTTTATCGGCAACTTCACGGAGAATCTTTTGGCGTATGGCGTGGGCCGGGTACTGGATTACCGCGATATGCCCGCGGTTCGCTCGGTGGCGCGGGAGGCGGCAAAGAACAACAACCGATTCTCCTCATTCGTTCTGGCTATCGTGAAAAGCCGGGCATTTCAGATGACGAAGATGCTAGAGAGCACGGAGGTTGCTGCTCCCGGCCGGTGATTGGAGTTATCGAACCCGTGGAGTTCGATCCAACGTTTTACGTAAGAGTATTCAGGAGGCGATAACGATGTTCATCACGAAGAAGAGTATTTCCCGGCGCACGGTTCTTCGCGGCATGGGAGTAGCCGTGGCGCTGCCGTTTATGGAGTCGATGGTGCCGGCGCAGACGCCTCTGCGCCAGACGGCGGCATCTCCCCGGAGTCGTTTGGCTTGCATCGAAATCGTGCACGGTTCAGCTGGCTCCACTCCGTACGGAACAGATACGAACCTTTGGATGCCGGTGCAAGAGGGTTCGGATTTCGAATTCTCGCCGATACTCAAACCGGTGGAACGGTTCCGGGATTACGTCACGATTGTCAGCATGTGCGACAGCGAGCCTGCGGAGGCCCGTACACCAGAAGAGGTGGGCGCCGACCATTTCCGATCGAGCGCGGTGTTCCTGACAGCCGCACACCCGAAGCGGACCGAAGGCTCCGACGTTTATTGTGGTACGTCGATCGATCAGCTCTACGCGCAGAAGTTCGGCCAGGACACGCCACTACCCTCGATTCAGCTTGGCATCGAGAACCTTGACGCATCGGGAACCTGCGCCTTCAGGTATAGCTGCGTGTACTCGGATACGATCAGTTGGTCGTCACCCACGACTCCGATCCCGATGGTGATAGAGCCTCGCATGGTCTTCGAGCAGTTGTTCGGCGCCGGAGCGAACGAGGCCGAGCGGACGGCCAACCGGAAGGTCAAGAGAAGCATTCTCGACGGGATCACGCACGTCGTGGCTCGATTGAAGAAGGATCTGGATCCGGGTGACCGCGGCAGGCTCGATTCATATCTGGAAAACGTTCGCGAGATTGAGCGGCGGATACAGGCGATCGAGAAATATAATTCCAGCGGCGTCCAGAGGGAGTTACCAGCAGCTCCGATTGGCGTGCCAGACTCCTGGGAAGAGCATGTGAAGCTGATGTTTGATCTGCAGGTATCGGCTTTCTCCTCGGGGGTCACGCGTGTCTCCGCATTCAAGCTGAGCAAGGACGCCAGCGGCCGCACCTTCCCTGAGAGCGGCAACACCACTCCGTTCCACTCGGCGTCGCATCACGCAGAATCCGTAGCGGCGATCGAGGCGTTTTCCAAGATCAACCGGTACCATGTCAGCGTGCTTGGGTACTTCCTGAATAAGCTGAAGAACACACCCGACGGCGACGGCAACCTGTTAGACCACTCGCTGGTCCTCTATGGCAGCCCCATGGGCAACTCCAATACTCATAACCACAAGAGGCAGCCTATGTTGCTGGCGGGCCATGCTAACGGTCAGGTCAAAGGCAATCTGCACGTTCGGTGCGAAGAGGGAACGCCGGTGGCCAACGTGCTGTTGACCATGATGCAGAAACTCGGGGTTGAGATCCAGGGATTTGGCGACAGTACAGAATCGCTTGCGATCTGACGTCGGATAAGGAGGTCGGTGGCGCTCGACGAAAGCCGGGTGCCACGCCGGAAGCGGAAATCCAATCTCGAGGAGAGGGGAAATGTTTGCGCAAAGCATAGGAACAGTATTGTTGGCCATGTTGCTGCTACCTGCGGCGGGAGATGTCCCGCTAGCGGATGCCGCCATGCAAGGTGACCGAGCTGCCGTGCAATCGCTACTGGCACAGAAAGCGGATGTGAATGCCGCCCAGGGAGACGGAACCACGGCGCTGCACTGGGCCACGTACCGGAACGATTTGGAGATGGCTCGGATGCTCCTACAAGCGGGTGCAGACCTGAAGGCCAAAACTCGCTTGGGCAAAATGACTTCTCTGTTCTTGGCCGCCAAGAACGGGAACCGAGCGATGCTCGAGCTGCTGCTGGAGGCTGGGGACGACGCGAACGCCACCAGCACGACGGGAACAACGCCGCTCATGTTGGCGGCGGCTTCCGGCAAAGCGGACGCAGTGAAGGTACTGCTGGATCACGAAGCGGCTGTGAACGCGACGGACATCCCGAGTAGACAGACTGCGTTGATGTTTGCCGCCGCGAGAAATCGGGCAGAGGTTGTCAAGGTGCTGGCAGAGCACGGTGCGGACCTCAACGCGACCTCAAGGGTGAATCGGATTCCTACACCGGAAAACCCAGATCGAACCCGAGACATCGAAAACACAAATCCTACGATCATGGGCGGTCTGACCGCGTTGCACTTTGCGGCTCGGGAAGGTCAGATGGACGCTGCGCGAGCGTTGGTGGAGGCGGGAGCCAACGTCAACCAGGTCAGTGCGTCGGACAAGCTGAGCGCCATGACGCAGGCCATCATCAACGCCAACTTCGACATCGGGAAATTTCTGCTTGATCACGGCGCCGATCCGACCCTTGCAAGCACGCGTGGACTGAACCCGCTGTACGCAACGATGGACGCGAACTGGGCGACTATCACGTCGTATCCGCCACCGAGTACGGCAGGACAGAAGACGAACCATCTGGATTTGCTGAGGGCACTTTTGGACAGAGGAGCGGACCCGAACGTTAGAATGGGACCGATGTTATGGTTCAGGCGGTTTACTGCCAGTGACTGGGTGGATGCAAGCGGCGCGACGCCGTTCTGGCGGGCAGCGCAAGCGAATGACATCCCCGCGATGCGGATTCTGGCGGCCGCAGGAGCCGATCCACATATTCCGACGGAGGGTGGGATCCCGCCGCTGCAGGTGACCGCGGGTTACGGTTTCGAACACGACGCCAGCACCGTCGTGCCGAACGCCCGATTTGAATCCGTCAAGTATCTGGTGGAAAAGCTCGGCGCCGACGTGAGGTCGAGAGACGACAATGGTTATACTCCGCTTCACGGCGCGGCGGTCGTTGGGGAGAACAAGGTAATTCTTTTTCTGGTGGCAAAGGGCGCGGACCCGACGGCCAGGGCGAAGGTCATCGGCACCGGCGGCGGAAGACGGGAGGTTGGCTCCGGTGCTGGAGAATCCGTGGCGGACTTTGCGAACGGCCCGTTCCAGCGCGCCATAATTTACCCCGATACCATCGCGCTTCTGGAGAGTCTGGGATCGGTGAACTCGCACAACTGCCGGTCTGCCGCCTGCCTGAACCCGACCCGGCCGGCGGCGAACAAAAATAGGAAGTAGAACCTAGTGTCCCGTCCCATGTAATACTTTACAATTGTGAATGTTCATGATGGAATGGTGGCATGTTTACACCAGCCACTGCCATTGCCATTGAGAGTCCAACG
Organism: Terriglobia bacterium; assembly: GCA_965262425.1. Lineage (GTDB taxonomy): Bacteria > Acidobacteriota > Terriglobia > 20CM-2-55-15 > 20CM-2-55-15 > CAZOZZ01. The sequence goes on from OZ253536.1 coordinate 563,298, forward strand.
ATACAACAGCTTGAATCCCTCGTTCGTTCTGGAAATACACCGCAGCGTATAGCGCTGAGGTGTCGGGTCATCTTGCTCGCTGGGCAGGGAGTGGCGAATCACTCGATTGCCCGGGAACTGGGCCTGTCGCGGCCAACAGTTATCGCCGCGCGCGCAGCGTTTGAGGATGGTGGCGTTGAAGCCCTGACAGCGAAACCGACGCGGAAAAGGTCGCGGCGCGTACTGACGCCGGAACTGGAGCGTGAGATTCTGGATACGACCTTGAAGACCAGATCGGCCGACGCGACGCAGTGGAGCGTGCGGACACTGGCTAAACAAATGCATGTCTCGCGAATGATGGTGTATCGAGTCTGGCAGCGTTTCGATATCCAGCCGCATCGAGTCGAGAAATTTAAACTCTCTAACGATCCCCACTTTGAGGAAAAGGTCCGGGATGTTGTCGGACTCTATCTGGACCCGCCGGACCGGGCTCTGGTGCTTTGCGTGGACGAGAAGAGCCAGATTTAGGCCCTGGACCGGACCGCTCCAATCCTGCCATTGCGTCCCGGATTGCCGGAACGCCAGACCTATGATTACAAGCGCCATGGCACCACGACTTTGTTCGCTGCTTTCAATATCCTCAACGGTAAGGTCATCGGCAGCTGCTTGCCGCGCCATCGAGGAAAAGAGTTTGTGAAGTTTCTCAATCAAATCGAGAAGGAAGTCCCTCCGGATCTGGATGTGCATCTGGTGATGGACAACTATGGGACCCACAAGAGTGCTGAAGTGCGCCGCTGGCTCAAACCTCGAAAGCGCCGACGATTCCATTTTCACTTTACGCCCACCAGCAGTTCCTGGCTCAATCAGGTCGAACGTTTCTTCGGCCTAATCACCCAACGCATGATCCGACGCGGGACGTTCCTTAGTGTCCGGGAGCTGGAGAACTCCATCTATGCATGGCTCTCCATTTGGAACAACCAGCCGCACCCTTTCGTTTGGAAGGCCACTGCCGATGTCATCCTTGACAAGGTCCGGCGCTGTAAAGAATTAGCTGGGACACCACACTAGCCCGCATTTCTCAAGAGATTTGAAATAAATCGAAACGAGTAAGAAGGGAAAGGACCGAAAAAGGCCGCCCTGTCTGGCATAGAAGGTTTTGAATAGAAACTTTCAAGCCAAGACGGAGGCGGCCTTTGTCATGACAGAGTGTAAAACAGAAACGATTCAATATCACGCATTAGGTACACGGGAAGTCCGGGGGCAATTCGACGGGGGAGACATCAGCACGGACGCGGGCGGTTTGCTGCTACGAGAAACGGAAAAACGGACCGGGATCCTGAAACAGTTTGCCGAATGTTTCCGGGATTATCGGGACCCGCGATTTGTGGAACACGGGATCGAACAACTGGTGTCGCAACGGGTGTACGGATTGTGTTTGGGCTATGAAGATCTGAACGACCACGATCAACTCCGATCGGATCCGGTGCTGGCGGTGATGGTGGGTGAGACCGATCCGAAGGGCCGGACACGGAAACAAGCTCGAGATCGAGGTAAGGCCCTGGCGGGCAAGAGCACGTTGAACCGACTGGAACTGTCGACCGAGGGTGCGGCAAAGCACCCGACCAAGAAGATCGGCCGGGACGAAGCGGCGATAGATCGGCTGATGGTGGACGTGTTCCTCCAGGCCCATCGGCGGGCACCGCGGCAGATCATTCTGGATCTGGATGCGACCGACGATCTGATACACGGGAATCAGGAGGGTCGCTTCTTTCACGGCTACTACAGGCACCATTGTTATCTGCCGCTTTATATTTTCTGTGGGGAGTTCGTGTTGTGTTCCCGGCTACGACGCTCCGACATCGATGGTGCGGACGGATCGGTAGAGGAACTGGAACGGATCGTGGGACAGATTCGGCAGAAGTGGCCCAGAGTCCAGATCGTGATTCGGGGGGACTCGGGTTTCTGCCGCGATGAGATCCTGACCTGGTGCGAGGCCCAACACCGTGTCGATTACGTGATCGGACTGGCGAAGAACAATCGGCTGCTAGCCGCGATTGAAACTCCGATGGCGACGGCAAAAAAGCGGTTCGACAGGACCGGAAAGCCGGCGCGCGTCTTTAAGACGTTTCTGTATCAGACCTGAGACAGCTGGACTCGTGAGCGACGCATCATTGGTAAGGCCGAACATCTGGCCAAGGGCGCCAATCCCCGGTTTATCGTTACCTCGTTACCGAAAGGACGAACATCCCCAAGGCACATCTATGAACAGACCTACTGTGCACGGGGAGACATGGAAAACCGGATCAAAGAGCAACAACTCGGATTGTTCGCCGATCGGACCAGCACGGCCACCATGCGCGCCAATCAACTCCGACTCTACCTTTCATCGGTGGCGTACATGCTGATGCAGGCCTTGCGACGGCTCGGCTTGCAGGGTACCGAATTCGCGCGGGCGCAGTGCACCACGATTCGCCTGAAGCTGCTCAAGATCGCAGCCCAGATCCATGTCACGGTGCGTCGAGTCTGGATTCGGATGGCTGGAGGCTACCCCTACGCTACGGCGTTCGCTCAGATTTACGCGAACCTTCAACAAATCCCTCTGCGCTGTTAATCACTTCTTCTCAGACATCCCAACCTTCCCGTCTTTGGTCGGGATAGCTGTCTCTGTAATCCGATTTCACCTCACCATTCCTTGCAACACCCGTCATCCAGGCCCACTTTCTCAGCTCAGTCGGCATCTTTGCTCCCGCCAACCAGCTTCCGACGCCTTTTCCTTCTCCTAAATGCAGTCTTGGGCACCATTCATGAGAAATGCGGGCTAGCTGCACCGCAGGAACAGCCTCCGGGCTTGCGCCTGATTGCGGTGGCAACAGAGGCTGAAGCCACCGACATCCTTGCTCGACTGCGAGGGGGAGAACAGTTTGACGAACTCGCAAGAAACCACTCCCTCGATTCGTCCGCCGGTGAGGGAGGATATCTGGGAAGGATCCTCGTCGGAAATCTCAGAACGGAATTTCAAGATGCACTCGCGGGCCTGTCTCCGGGTCAAATCAGCCCAATTGCAAGGGTTGGTAGAGAATATGTTCTGCTTCGGTTGCTGAGGGAGGAAGAGACCCGCTGGATAGAGCAGAATGACGCGGGCCGTGCGGCGTATCGGCAAGGGCGCTATGGGGAAGCCGAGCAGTTTTTTGCGGCGGCGGTCCAGGACGCGGAAGAGTACGGACTGGGAGGCTCCTACCTCTCCGATAGTCTTCGACAACTTGGCGGAGCTCCACCAAGCTCAAGGTAAGTACGCGGAGGCGGAGTCGTTTAAGCCCTCGGGCCGGATCACCCGGACCTGCTGGAGGGCCTGAACAACCTGGCTGGACTCTACCAGGATCAGGGCGACTACGCTCAAGCCGAACCGCTCTACCGACAATCTTTGGCGATCCAAGAGAAGGCCCTGGGATCAGAACACCCGGAGGTGGCAGAGACGCCGGTCGAGTTGGCTCGGCTCTTACGCGAGTTGGGGCGGGATGCCGAGGCGGAACAAATGGAAGGGCGTGTTCGCGCCATCCTTGCCAAGGATGTGGGGAAGAATCCGAACCAGTAAGATGTGGAACGTTGGTTTGCCGAAGCAATGGCCGGAGGTTCGAATCCCTATGTCATCGAGTTCAATATTGGTTCGTCCCATTCTCGCTCCTCACCGTCTACACCAATATAGTCTTCTGTGGTGTAGACGGCAAGCTGCGCAGAGCAGATATGCCGAGTATGTCTATTGAAAAGCGCATCGCTAATCTTGCTCAAGCTCTTCGAGGTCCACTTCAGCGGCCTCATCGGATCCCCCCGCGTCGCTGGATCCACGATCGCCTCAATCGCCTCGCCACGCCCGGTTCCTGTTCCGCCTTCGCTTTGCGGATCCTAAGGAGCCTGCGCGGCAGAAGGAATCTGCTACGAAAGCGGTAGAATCGGTCTATATTTCTCCGATTTTCGTTAAATAGAACCGCTATGCGCCTCAAAATTGACGAAATATGTCCTCGATTCCCTACTTTCTCGCTACGATCTCTTCTGCCGCGCGGGCTCCTAGTCGCGATTGTTCCCCCCGGGATCCCGTTCGGGCCGGGTCTTCTGGACGCACTGGGCGGCCTTGCAATCGTCGGCAAACGACGAGCCCATGTCCAGGAGATGGTCGACGATTTCCGGATACTGCAGGTTCCACTCTCTGGGACCGTTCGCAAAATCGGCGACACTGTCTCCCTCACCCTCGCCGACATCCCTGTTCGTGTCGTCGTTTCGTCCATGGATCATGCTGGCCCGGGCTTTCACGTTGGCGCCATGCCCAACCAGGTAGTTGATGAGTTCGAGGTCATTCATCAAGGCCGCGCCGTGCAGTGCCGTAAAGCCTTTGTCGTCCTTGGAGTTGACGTCGGCCCCGAGGTCCTCCACGAGATATCTGAGGGTTGCCAGTCGGGCATCGGGGGCGAAGTTACTGGTTTGCGGCTGGTAGCCGTAACCGGCGGCCACCTGCAGCGGCGAACAGCCATGCATTGTGGGGATGCTCGGGTCGGCGCCGGCGGAGACCAGAAGCCGCATCCCGTCGAGGTCATTCGACTGTGCGGCCCGCCAGAACGGCGTCGCGCCATCCGGGTCCACCCAGTCGCCGTGGAATGTCCTGAACCAAAGTTTGGGGCCCATTCTCGCGTTCGGGTCCGCTCCCTTCTCCAGGAGTGCTTTCATCAGTTCCAGGTAGCCCACCGTCTCCTGTTCGGAGCTTGCTCCCGGATACCAGGTGCGGGCCGCCCATCCCTGATCGATCGTCGCGAAGAGCGGGGCGAGACCACCGGTGTTGGCAAGATTCGGGTCGGCTCCGTTGTCGAGCAGAAACTTGCCGATATCGAAGTAACCGTTGATGATGGCTGTCGTCATCGGGGTTGTCTCGTCCGTCGTGGCCCGGGCGTTGACATCCGCGCCGACCTTGACAAGTGCACGGACGGCATCCATCTGGCCTTCCCGAGCCGCGAAGTGCATGGCGGCCAGGCCACCGATCCATGGTCCCTGCACCTGGCGCCCGCGCCGGTCGTTCCCGAGGACCTTGTCGTTCTGATTTCGAGGAAGGAGTACGGTCGAGACAGTGTCGAGATCCGCATTGTGTGCGGCCAGGACTTCGATGACCGCGCCGGCATTGACGGCGGCCGCGAACATGACGGCGTTCTGGCCGTTGATCGTGTCCTTTGCGCTAATGTCGGCGCCGTGTTCCAGCAGCACCGTTACCGCATCCGGTTTCCCTGCGGCCGCCGCCAGCATGAGCGCCGTGGTACCCGCATTGTTGGGCGTCGCCAGATCGGCGCCGCTGTTAAGCAGCAGTTCGATTATCGCCGCGCTCCCGTTCCTGGCAGCCATGAGGAGGGGCGTGAACCCGCCGTTCCTAGTCGTGGCACCCACGCCTGCTCCCGCTTCGAGGAGGACGCGCGTCATCTCCGCGTCGTCTCGATACGCTGCCCAGTGCAGCGCCGTGCTGCCGTCTCCCTGGGCTTGATCGACGTCCACGTTGTCCGCCAGCAACCTTCGCATCTGAACCATGTCTCCCTGCATGGCTGCGTCGGCTATCGGGTAATCCACCACGGGTACGAGCAGCATTGCCGCTAGCAGGCTTACTATCATGTCCGGTCTCCCTCGAAGTTGTCCTTCAGATTGCGATCGTGTCCGTGCTGTCGCCGAGTACGTCCAGGTTCAAGCCGATCTTTTGAGCGATGCTCAGCAGAATATTGGCTTGCGGCGTGTCCTCCTGACATCGGACATGCATGTTCCCGCCAATCGTACCGCCCGCGTGGCCCGCCAGTATGGCCGGCACCCTCTTGTGGCCATGGACGTTGGAGTTACCCATGCCGCTGCCATAAAAGACGAGGGAGTTGTCCAGCAGGTTCCCGTCACCGTCTTCGGTATTCTTCAGTCTGTTCAGGAAGTACGCGAGCAGGCTGATGTGGTACCGATTGATCTTGGCCAGGTCGAGAATTTTCGAGGGCACGTCCTGGTGATGCGATGCCGTGTGGAATGGAGTCGTGCTGCCGCTTTCCGGGAACACGCGGTTGGAAGTGTCCCGTCCAAGTTTCAATGTCGCAACACGCGTGGTCTCGGAGGCAAAGCCCAGGGCGATGAGATCCATCTGGAGTCGTGTGTGGTCGTCCCAGGAGTCTGGCACGCCAACAGGAGCGGAAGGCAGTTCCCGGTCCGGGTTGGCGGCGTTGAACCTCTCGATCGCTTCGATCCGACGCTCAATCTCCCGGACGTTGTCCAGGTAGGAATCGAACCTGTTACGGTCCGGGCCATCGAGTTCTCCTCGAAGGCTTGCGACCTTCTCGGCGATTCCATCCAGGATGCTGCGTTTCAGCCGCCGCCGTGTCGAGCGGTCTTCGGCTGATCCGCCGGAACCGAACAGTTGCTCGAATGCCAGCCGCGGGTTCAGAGTCATCGGCAGAGGGGTCGTGGGCGAGGACCAGCTGATCGTGTTCATGTACCAACAGCTGTACATCCATCCGCAGTTGCCGAATGCGTCCGCATTCTCGGTGGTCAACTGGATCGACGGCACCGGCGTGTCCTGACCATATTTCTGGGCATACATCTGATCGATGGAGGTTCCGCAATAGACGTCGGATCCCACGGTCTGTTTCGGGTGCGCGGCTGTGAGGAACACGGCCGCGGAACGGAAATGGTCGGCCCCCACTTCTTCCGGAGTCCAGGGATCGGCCTGACCACAATCGGTCATGCTGATGTTCGTGATGTAATCCCGGAAGTACTCCAGCGGTTTGACGATCATTCCGAACTCGGCATCCCGTCCTTCCTTTTCGGGGATGAGGAGCCCCTCGTTGGTTCCCCATTCGGTGCTTCCGGCACAGCCGTGAACGACTTCGATGCCGCAAAAACGGCTCCTGGGAGTAGCCGCCGTCTGCCCGAGCGGTGTCGCCGCGGGCGCCATGGCTTCCAGGAACGGCAGCGCAACGGCAGCGCCCACACCGCGAAGAACGGTGCGCCGTGAGATATGTCTCTTCGTAATGAACATGGTGCTTAGCTCTCCTGTTCAGGAATGATGGATTGCTCCAAAACCGATTCCTGACCGAAAATTTAGTGCCCTACCGCAAACATCATCCGAATCGTTACTGCATTTCCGACTGTCTTCTTGCAACCCTCATCTGGAACGACCGGCTCTCGACGATACCCAGGACGAACGATGAAAAGCGATTGCCTTCCCCGGCCGCGTCGCTCGCGATCGAACGAACGGTGGGCATGTCTCGGTGATCGAGTACTCGGCCCAGTCCGTATGCCAGAAGGTTTTCCGTAAAGCTACCGACAAATGCCTCGGACCGGTTGAGGATCGCCTGACGGACGCTGACCGGGCCGTCCAATTCCGTCCCGTCGAACATGGCCCCGGATGGGTCGATACGTGATCCGCCGTCGTTGATCCGCCACAAGCCGATGGCATCGAAGTTCTCCAGAGCCAGTCCGATCGGGTCCATGATCTGGTGACAGGCGCTACAGACAGGATTGTCGCGGTGTTCGGACATCCGCTCTCGGACCGACATTGGCTTTTCGTTTTCGACCGCTTCCTTGAATGCCGGCACGGCGGCTGGAGGGTTCGGTGGTGGTGTTCCGATCAGCACCTCCAGAACGTATTTGCCCCGTGCCACCGGTGACGTCCTGTTCGCCAGCGAAGTCATCGTCAGTATGCCGGCCTTCCCGAGCAGACCAAACCGGTTCGAGTCGCTCAATTCCACCCGTCGGAATCGCGGTCCCTGCTGGACAGGGAGCCCGTAATGCCTCGCCAGCACCTCGTCCACGTATGTGTAATCCGCGGTGAGCAGATCCAACACGTCGCGGTCTTCCCTCATGATACTCGCGAAGAAGCGTTCGACCTCGCGGCGCATCGACGCTCCGAGAGACGTCGAATATCCCGGAAAGATCGTCGGTTCCGGAACCAGGTCCTGAATGCCCTGCAGGCGCAGCCACTGTCGGGCAAAGTTTGTCGCCAGCGTCTCGGCGCGTGGATCTGCCAGCATGCGTTCGACTTGCTCTCGCAGTACGGTTCGATCCTCGAGCTCGCCGTTGGCTGCAACCCGGAGCAGTTCATCGTCGGGAGGGCTGCTCCAGAGGAAGAACGACAGCCGGGATGCCAACTCCAGGTCGCTCAGTCGAAAGCTTGCTCCGGGTTGGACGTTCCGCGGCACGCGCTCGAATCTGAACACGAACTCCGGGTCTGCCAGGATGGCCTGCAACGCTGTCCGTATACCCGTTTCGAAGTCGCCTCCTTCACGGCCCGCGTCGTAGGCAACCATCAACCGATCCACGTCGATGTCCACGACAGGTCTGCGAAAAGCCTGACGGGCCAGCCGGGAGATGATCTCCCTGGTGCAGGTACCCTCGTCTTCCGCCGCCGCCGGGCGGCACGTGAAGATCTGTTGACGCGAGTTCGATTCCGCAAGACCAGAGACATCGAAAGGGCCAGTAATGGAAACCGTTTTCAAATGGGGTAACGCGGTCATCTGGGGATGATTCGCAATGTCGGTGCTGGCCAGCGTGTGCTCGATCAGACGATATTGATCCTGGATGGGCCCATCAAACTTCGTGAGAAAGGCGACTGCGACCCGGTGCTGTCCGGCCTCCACATGGATCGGATCGGACACGATGGGCCCGTCCTCTTCCTTCATGAGCGGATCGATTGCCAGAAGCACGGTTCTTTGCCCGTCGATGGAAATCTCGATATCCTGATCCCTGAGGGGCTCCGGCAATCTGGATCCGATGATGTTCCCCGTGAACCAGTGATGGAGATCCACCCTGAAGATATAATCTCCGTCGGCGGGGAAAGTGTGCAGCACCGAGAGACCTCCCCGCGTTCCGAAGGGAGTGCCCTCGACATGGCGCATCTGGTTCGCGACACGCTGCACGTTGTAGGCGGACATGCCCGGACTCACCCCGAGATCTCCCACGGCCTCGCGGCTGATCCTGTCGGCCGCCCGCGTGTAGGCCTGCATCAGGGTCGGAGTCACCGTCAGGGCGTCGGCCATGTTGTCGAAAGCGCCACTTCTGCTGTCAGGAGGCAGGAGTTCCGTGACGTTCACGTCGATACCGATGAGGTCCCGGACCGAGTTGCGGTACTCGGTGCGGTTGACCCGGTGCAGATCCGGTGCGCCGATGTGTGGCTCGGTCGCCGCTGCCTGATCTATCCGTGTTTCCAGTCCAGCGGCGAAGGCTTTGAGGCGGGCAGCATCGGGTCTGGGCGCACCGGCGGGCGGCATCATGCCCGATCTTACTTTCCGGATCACCTTCTCCACCTGTTCCGCGTTCAGCTCCGGGCGATCCAGGTCCACCTCTGTCCAGGAGAATCCACCGGACTTCAGGCTGTCGTCGTGGCACCCCTCGCAGAACCCGTTGACGAGCGCAAGCTGGGACTCCACGGATGGGGGGTCACTCTGGGGGAATGCCATTAAGGGGAACATAAGCAGAAGTGAAGAAACCAGCACGCCTTTCATGGAGACTCTCCTAACGAACACTCAATTCAGTTGCAGTGCGGTGAAAACTCTAATCGCTGCTACAACGTGGAGAAGGATAAACGTTGTACGAATTATAGGAGCGCACCGACCGCAGGTCAAACTTTTTGAGGCGACCAGATCGGCGCGTGAAGCCACTTTTTATTCGATGCTCTTCAAGTAGGCCACCAGATCGAGAAAGTTCGAGTTCGCCCAGAACCGATCCCGGGGGAATTCGCCCAGGTAATCCGCATCTCCATGGCGACCGAGGCGGTTGAACAATCCCTGAACTTCGATCAGGCTGGCCGCCCGGCCGTGGTGGAGGAACGGGGCGCCGTCCCATACTCCCCGGAGCGACGGAATGTTGACGTTTCGGGTGTCGGCCGCCGGGTTGGTCAGGAGCCGACCGCTGGCGGCACTGACGGGCAGTGAGGAGCCGGGTGCGAAGGTATTCGGGGTGTTGGCAAAGTTGAGCCGGCGATCTGTGTCAATACCTGCGAAGGGAAGCCGTTCGCGGGGCAACCGCTCCTGGTAGGTCGGGGAGGGCGTTGGCATCAAATCGAACAGGCTCTGTTCGAGAGACCGGGCGACGGCGTCAGGGATCCCGTCCCGGTCGCCGTCCCGCGCTCCTCCTTCCTCAAGGCCGAGCGTTCGGTTGGAGGTGAATGTCGGAGGGGTGTGGTGTAGAGTGCATCCCGCTCGGGCGAATATCTGTCTTCCCCGGACGGCATTGCCCTGGGCCAGGCCTTTTCGTCCATCGAACGCCACCGGGACGCGCATCAGCAGGCGGCCGTCGGGTCCGAGGAACGGGTTTGGCAAAAGGCGCGGTTCAGCTTCCAGGAACGCCGCGATCGCCGAACTCGTTCGTTCGAAGCCGACGCCTGTGCGTTCGAGAACAAACATCCGGTTACGATTCACGTCAGCGACCGTCCGTCCGCGGTCGAGATCGTTCAGGACCCCGTCGCCGTTTGCGTCGAACGGGGCAGGGGACTCGAAAAAACCGAATGGACCCTCCGACGCCATTGAACGGAACGTTCCGCGAAAGGTCTCCAGGTTCCGTCGTATTCCCGATCGGTAGAACGGCGGTGTTCCACGAAGGTTGCGGTTGGAAAGCGTCATCCTCATCGTGCGGCCCGGACTCGAGGCCACATGCCAGATCTTGGAGTCCTTGTGGCCGCCCGGGTGGCAGCTTTGGCAGGCCATGTCCCGGTCGAGCGACACGCGTGAACTCGTGTAAAAATCCTCGCCTGTTTCGGCCAGAGTCGCCGGGAAAGGAGGCGTGTCCGGCGAGCCCAGGTCGATGGCCCTTTCGAAGACAGGTCGACCGTCGGCGTCGATCCTGAACGACGCAACCGATTCGCCCAGGCGGTTGGCGGCGAACAAACGGCTGCCGTCCGGCGTGGCGATGAGTTCCTGGGGCATGCGTCCGATGAAGAAGCCGGGATCGTCTTCACCCCCGATGTACGGACCGTCGTCGAACAGCGCCCTGCGGTCGATCGCCGTCGGAAAGGCTGTCTGCGTGTCGTTCGTAAAAGCCCGGCCCAGGGTCTTGAGCATCGCGGTCGGGTCCGGGGCTCCCGCCTCGATCCGGAACAGCTCGACCTGGTCGGACGAAGCGTATGCGACGGCGAGCTTTCCGTCGACGATTGTCATCTGATCCGGCAGCGCTCCGCCAACGAGCCGAGGCAGGTTGTCCGGGTTCGTTTCAAAACCGTCGACGATTTCCAACAGCACGTCACGATCCCGGGGAAAATCAAGAAACCCGTTGACGCCGAAAGCGGTCAGGTACGGGGCCTCCCCCGACGCGGGAACCAGGGCGCCCTGCGCGGGTCCGGCCGCCGGGCCGTATGGCGGGTTTTCGGCCGATGTGAATCGCATCCTGAGGGAAAAGGGGTCGCTCCCGGTGTCGACGACTGCGATTTCGTTGTTGACGTTGTCGAACCCCTGCGCGAACCGACTCAGCGTCGAAATGAATACGAGTCCACCGTCGGAAGCGACATCGAGCGCGGGCGCGTTCAGATCGATCGAGGCCACCTGCCTTCTGGAATCCAGGTCGACAACTGCGACGCCCAGTCCATTAATGAGCCCCACGTAGGCCAGGTTGCCGGAAAGAGTCATGTCCCGCGGATTCACGTTGGTGAGGTGGCGCAGGAAGTCCCTCGGAGAACTGGCGTCGGTGTTTCCGAATCCAGGCGCCGCTCCGAGCAGTCGCTGGTGATCGCCGCCCAGACCGAACCCGGGATCGTTGTCGAGCATGTACGGACGATTGTCGGACCACAGCGAGATTCTGTAGAGCAGGGAAGCCGAGAACGGAGGCTCGCTGTAGCTGAACACATCCAGTGAATCGAGTGCGCGATTGGTGACCAGCATCCAGGAGCGTTCGGGTACGAAAGCGATCTTCTGGTTGTAGAAGAAGCCGGGAAGCCGTCCGACCTCCCGGTCGTTTGTCGTGTCGATGACACTGAGGAAGTTGGAATACTGGTTGGTGACGATCAGGAATCGTCCACCCGGCGAACGGGTGATACCAAGAGGTCGCCGACCCACTTCAATCTCACCGGCCACCGTGCCGTTCGACGTGTCGACCACCAGAACCGATGATCCGGGCTCGGCTTCGTTTCCTTCAAGGGTGACGTAGAGCCTCGATCCGTCCACGGACAGGGCCAGACCGTAAGGATGGCGTCGCAAAGGTTGGGGGGGCGCGTCCTCCCCTGGGGAGCCGGGATCCTGCCCGGGTCGGAAAGCGGCGGAGAGAAACCTGTCGTACCTGCTGAACCTTCCTTCGTCGATGTCGCCGGAACGGGAGAGACGCTCGAAACGCTGGACCGGTTCGAGCGATCGTTCCTGGAATCGGGCGGCCTGATTGATGAGAAGCAGGGGTGACGTCCCCAGGATGGCCAGCGCGATGAACAAGGCTGGAACTGCCGATCGGTACATGGTGTTCTGTTAGGGTATTTCCTTGATCCGCCGTGCCCGAAGACTGAGGTCGGCATCCATCTCGGCAGACACTTCGACATGTGTTCCGGGCTGAACGGTCCCTTCGAACCGTGTGAAAGCGTCGATCACAACAGGTGTGGCGATGCCAACACTGATCTGGACCCAGACCTGAGCCGCCGTGCGAAGCGTTACCACCCCTTGAAAACGGATGTGACTGCTCATCCGTTCGACCTGGATCGCGCGAGCTGTAAAGCGAGTAGAGAAGCCGGTGGGTTCGAGCAGCCCTTCGATTCGCACAGCGGCACCGAGTTGCAGATCGCCCGCTTCGAGAGGATTGGATGGAGCCCTGTCCGGACAGTTCGGCTGCTGTTCCACCTCCGCATCGGTCGGATTCAGTATGCCGCACGGGTCCCCCGCGTCGTCTTCGATCCGAGAGACGATTCCCGTCGAAAGAACGTCGCGCGAGAGGAAGGCTTCGTTCCGTTCATTCAGTCCGTTCCCGGAGATGGACGTATCCGGCGTCAGCGTAACGGCGATGCCCTGAACCACAAGGACGCTGGGGTTGCCGGTCGACGGGATCCGAGCGTCGATCGTGCCCTGGAGACGAAAAAAACGAAACGCGACGATCCGATCCGCCCGAAACACGGACCCCGTCGAAGGGCCCAGGCCGCCGGTCCGATCCAGTTGGGACCCGGCAATGTCGATCTCGGTCCCGATAGCAAGCTCGGCCAGCGTGCCCGTCTGCGCCACTCCGGCGCGCTCCACCACGATCTTTGTCCCGGCATCGAGACGGAATTCGATTCCGTTGATCAGGACCGATTGAACGCCGTCCACGTCCAGGATGTTCTCGATCGGACCCGTCATCCGAATGCTCCCGGTCTGGACCTTGAGTTCGACTTCCGAAGCGCGGACACTGCCGTCGGAGCGCATCCACCCTTCGACCTCGACGTACACCCCGACTTTGAGGGCACGTGAGGAGGTGCGTCCTCCCAGACTCCCGCTGACGGTCGAATGCTCGTCGAGTTCGACCGGTACCGTGGCTCCGAAGACCCCGATGCCGAGCGTGACCCGATCTCCATCCTCCGACACCGTCTCGACCTTGCCGGCGAACCGGATGAAGCCGTTGCTCGACTGGGCGTCGAGGTGGCCCGAGGTCGTCATCCAGACGGTCCAGAGGATCGTGGCGATCCTCATCGTTTTTCCGGACACGAAGCGTAGAATGCGGTCTTTCATAGAGCTCACCGTGAACTCCAGGATTCTATCACCGATCACTCTTGTCCAAATTAGCTTTTAGGAATTGAGTAGGTTGAGCCCGGCCTCGTAAGATTGGTTTTTCCAACACGAGAAATCAATCCGTGGGGAGGGCCCAACCATGAAACGATTTTCCAGCATTTTCTCCCAGTTGTTGCAACTATTTCCGCGCCTGGAGTTTGAGAAGGCGGTTCAGGATCATCAGGCCCAGCGGCATGCGCGTGGATTCGCGAGCTGGAGCCAGTTCATCGCGATGTTGTTCTGCCAGTTGGGACGGGCCCATTCGCTGCGGGAGATCTGCGGCGGTCTGGCGAGCGTGGAAGGGAAACTGCGACATCTGGGGTTGGAGGAAGCGCCGAAACGATCGACGCTGTCCTACGCTAATCGACACCGGCCGTGGCAGCTTTATCAGACGGTGTTCGGGCAGTTGCTAGAGAAATGTCAGGGCGTGGCGGCCCAGCGTGGCGGGAAGAAGTTCCGGTTCAAGAACAAACTGATGAGCTTGGACTCGAGCGTCATCGACCTGTCGATGTCGCTGTTCGACTGGGCGAAGTTTCGGCGGACCAAGGGGGCGATCAAGCTGCACCTGCTGCTGGATCACGATGGTTACCTGCCTTCGTTTGCCGTGATCACCGAGGGCAAGAGCAGCGACATCAAGGTGGCGCGGCAGATGCGATTCGAGCCGGGAACGGTATTGGCGATCGACCGCGGCTATATGGACTACGACTGGTTCGTGGAATTGACGCGCCAGGGGGTGTACTTCGTGTCCCGGCTGAAACGCAACGCCGTAGTGGAAGTCATCGAAGATCGGCCGGTTCCGAAGAACCGGAACATCCTCAAAGATCAAGTGGTGTTCTTTCCCCATCATGCCCAAGCCCGTGAGGAATATTTCTTCCGGCTCGTCGAGGTGTGGGTTCCGGAGAAGGAGCAATCGATCATCTTCCTGACCAACCACCTCGATTTCGGTGCAACCACGATTGCCGCCATCTATAAGGATCGTTGGTCGGTGGAGTTGTTTTTTAAGGCGCTGAAGCAGAATCTGAAGATCAAAACGTTCCTCGGGACCAGCCCCAATGCGGTGAAGACCCAGATCTGGACGGCCCTGATCGCGATGTTGCTGCTGAAATACCTCCAGTTGAGGTCCACCTTCGGATGGTCCTTGTCCAATCTGGTCGCCCTGCTCCGGCACCAGTTGTTCGTTTATCGTGATCTCAACGCCTGGCTCGACGTCCCGTTTGAAGGCCCGCCCGCGCTGGCCCAAATCCAAGCCCAGCAGTTGGCGCTGGAATGGAACCGGTAGTTTGGACAGCATCTCTTTCAGAATCGAGGTAACTCATCGCTTACACGCGCACTCTTTTGGACAGCATCTGAAATCCGACACGGCCGTCGCCCATTGCTGGCAGGGGGGGCTGATTCTCACCAGCCCTTCAGGGGAGATCTATCTCTATTGGAATCAACACCGACTGGCCGTGGTTGCCGCTAATTTGGACAGCAGTGATCACCGATAGAGCCCTCGGAATCCAGCCTGTGCCGGCCCGACCTGCACCTACCGGCCCCCGCGCATGAGGATCTTCGAATCCAGGAAGTCACGTCCCAGACTGTCCTCGACGCTGGCAGGCCGCCAGTGATACCAGCCATGGGGTTCCTCGATGTAGAGTTTTTCGACGTATTCCTTTACAGAAAAAAGAAAGGGGAGGCGTCTGCCTCCCCTTATTCTTTACAAAATAACGCGACCCGGGATCAGAACCTGAGCTTGATCGCGAACTGGATCTGACGGTTGTCCCGCGCCCGGCTGATCACTCCGAAGGTCGAAGAGTTCTGGATCCGGTTCGGGATTCTCCACTGTGGATGGTTGGTCGCGTTGAAGAACTCCGCCCGGAACTGGAGCGCGTCGGCGGTCTCACCGATCGCGAAGTTCTTGTAGACGGCGAAGTCCAGCTGGTTAGTCGGCGGCCCACGGAGCGATCCGCGTCCCGCGTTGCCGAGCGTCCCAATCGTCGGGGTCGAGAACGCGCTGGTGTTGAACCACTCCGAGGGGTCGCCGCCACCGGCCTTGGAATCACCCAGCAGGTTCGGCCGGTCCTGGCCGGCTCCGGTACGGCTGTTGTCGCCCCCCAGCCCCGGTGTGAACGGCTGTCCGGAGGAGTAGGTGTAGATCGTGTTGAGCTGCCAGCCACGGGCCAGCGTGCCGGCGACTCCGTCCAAGCCCTCACCCAATGGCAGCAACCAGGTGCCGGCGAAGGTCAACCGATGCGTCCGGTCGAAGATCGACGGTCCGCGCTCCAGGAAGAGCCGGGTGTTGTCCATCGGGCTCGCACCGCCGCCGAGTCCGCTGCTGCCCGAGTTGTCGTCGATCGACTTCGACCACGTGTAGGCCTGGAGGAACGAGATGCCGTTGGCGAACCTCCGATCCAAGCTCTCCTGGAACGAGTGGTAGTTCGAACTGGCACTGTCCTCGAGCCAACCGATGTTGCCGAACCGCGGATCAGGCCGGCGAGCTGCCGTCGGCGCCCACCCTGAGATGTCGGTTCCCTGGCCGAGGTCCGAGCCGGCGATCGCCTGGTTGACGTTACGTCTCCGGGTGAGCTTGTTCCCCTTGCTCCCCGCGTAGCCGATCTCCAGGACCGTGGAGTTGGTGAGCTCACGCTGGACGTTCAGGTTCCACTGCATCATGTAGCTCGTCCGCAGATTCGGGTTGACACCGCCGACCGTGAGGGACGTGGCGCCGACGACCAGGTCGTCCGGGAACGGGTCCTCGAGCGTCATCTCCGGTGTGCGGGTGTCGTCGTCGGCCCCAATCGTCTGTGTGACGACGTACGGGAACCCACGCTTGTAGCTATGGGTCTTGTTCCCCAGCACCGGGACGTAAAACACCCCGCCACCGGCGCGAACGACGGTCCGGCCGTTTCCCGCCACATCATAGGCGAAGCCGATCCGGGGACCGAAGTTGTTGAAGTCCATCGCGTACCCGCCCCGTGACAGGCTACCGTCCGCGATCGCGAAACCGGGGAACGTGTCCACGATCGGCTGGATATCCGGCTGGAAGCCTGCGTCCCCGAGTTTAACGCTGACCTGACGATCCGGCTGGTAGGACGCCTTCCGGTCGTGCTTGTCGTAACCGGCCGTCTGCGTTTCCCAGCGCATCCCGAGGTTCAGGGTCAGCCGGTCCGTGATGTCCCAGTCGTCCTGCATGTATAGCGAGAAGTGCGAGGACCGCTCGTAGTTGACGATGTCGCCCTGGTTCCGGATCGTGAGGTTGGGGAGGCCGAGCAGGGCGTCCCCAACGGAGCTGCCGGTGTAGCGGCCGTCGAAGCGAAAGTCTCCGGCCGGGAACACGACCAGGAAGAGGTTCATCGCCGTCCGGCGGAACTCGAACCCGAACTTCATCTGGTGGTTGCCCGTCGTGTACGAGACGTTGTTGGTGAAGCTCGTGTGGTTGTCCCACCGGATGTGCGGCGCGGCCGAGCCGGCCGCGCTGTTGTAGCCGGTCAATCGGACCAGAGGCGGGCCCTTGAGGTCGTCCCGGAACTCGGGTTCGTCGACCACCAGAACACAGCAGATGCCCAGCTGTTTCTCGATCCCCTGGTCCCGCGCTTCGGCGATCAGACCGCCCTTGACCCGGGTGAAGCCCAACCGGAACTCGTTGACCACGTTGGGTGAGAAGATATGCGTGTGGTTGAGCGTCCCGGCCTGGGACAACGTATCCAGGAACGTGCCGTAGTTGGGAAGCGTCGCTCCCGACCGAAACGGCTCCAGGCGATCCTGATCCCATATCGAATAGCGGACGAACAGGCTGTCGGAATCGCCCCAGTTCGTGTCGATCCGGGTCGTCCAGTTCTCCGTGTCGGACTTGAGGTTGTAGCCCCCATTGAAGTTGGCGGCCGCTCCCGGCACGTTTTCGGCCGGGTAGATGTCGACCATGTTCTTGCCGATCTGACTGAACCGGCTGGCGGGAATGATATTACCCGGGAACGGGTTGCCGGTCGTCGGATCCATGAGCGGCGTCGGCAGCATGGCCGAGAAGTCGCCGGTGCGGAACGCGGTCTCGGGCACCTTCCCCGTCGCGCTCTGCGCCTGGCGAACCGACGTGGCGTCGAAGGAGAAGAAGAAGAAGGCTTTGTCCCTGAGGATCGGTCCGCCGATCGTGCCGCCGTACTGGTTCCGGCGGAACGGCCGCTTCGGGGTGTCGCTCGGGTTGAAGTAGTTCCGGGCGTCGAAGATGTCGTTCCGGACGAACTCAAACGCCGATCCGTGGTACTGGTTCGTGCCCCCCTTCGTCGTGACGTTGATCACGCCGCCGGCGGCCCGCCCGAATTCGGCGCTGAAGCTGCTGGTCTGGACCTTGAACTCCTGGACGGAGTCGATCCCCGGGACGATGATCAACTGGGCGTTGGCGATGTCGTTGTTGTCGACACCGTCGAGCAGGAAGTTGTTGAACTCCTCCCGAGCGCCATTGGCGTGCATCGAGCCCTGCTGCCCTTCGAGGTTGCTGCCCTCGACGACGGGCTGGACTCCGGGCACCAGCACGGCCAGCTGCAGGAAATCGCGACCGTTAAGTGGCAGTTCCGTGACGCGTTGAGTGTCGATCACCTGCCCCAGCGAGGAGGTGTCGGTCTCGATGAGCGGCGCGTCCGCGGTGACCTCGATCGATTCGGTGATCTGGCCCACCTGGAGTTCGAAGTCAATGCGGGCGTTACGGTCGACCTGCACATTGACCCCGTTCCGGATCTCCGTCCGGAAGCCCGGGAAGAATGTCTGCACCGAATACGCGCCCGGCGGCAGGACCGGGAAGTTGTATCTACCCGTCTCGTTGCTCAGGAACGTCCGGACCAGGCCGGTGGCATCATTCGTGACGGTGACCTCGACGCCCGGAAGCACGGCCCCCGACGCGTCGCTGATCCGCCCTTCGATCGATCCGGTGATGCGCTGGCCAAACGTTGTCAGCGGTACTAACAACAGCAAGGCAAAGATCGCTGCGTTTCGAATCCTCATCTTTTTCTCCTCTTTCATCCCCATGTTAAGGTCCCTCGATGGAAAGCGTGACTTACAGGCTGTTATAAACCTCACGGTCACAGCGTAGAGAGGGTGGGCTCGGAAGTCCAACGTTGTACTCCCCCCTATGGTCAGACACTTATCTCCAAAATGGTTCCTGTGGACAGTTCAAACTTTGGATGGAAGATACACCCGATCTCGGGGGTAGTCAACTATAAGAGAGCGAGATACGTCAGACTGGCTAGGTCGTAGTAGATCAAAAGTAATAGGGCCGGTTCTTTGGCTCCGCCGATTTGGGAGCATCACCGGAAATCGCTACTCTTCGGATGGCTCCCGCACCTTGAGAAATCCGTTGATCTCGACGCTGCCCAGCCTGCTGACGCGGCCGGAGGGCCAGTGGATTTCGACCTCTTCGACACGTTTGGCGTCGCCGAGCCCGAAATGGAGCCGCAGGTCACTCTGGGAGACGTAGGCGCCGCCGGAACGCACTCTGTTCCAGAATGTCCCCGTTTCGGTGACGACTCTCACGCTGGCCCCGATGCCGGATCGATTACTGGCTCGCCCTTCCAACTCCAGCATGATCCAGTTGCCCGCCGGTTCGGACCGGTTCAACAGAAGTATCGCGGGGCCGTCGATCTGGCTCACGAGCACGTCGAGGTCGCCGTCATTGTCGATGTCTCCGGCAACGATCGCTCTCCCTGTCAGAGGCGCGAGACCCGGAAAAGCAGATCGTTCTGTTTCGACGAACCGATTTTCGACGTTTCTGAACAACTGGAGTGGCTGTCGGTAGGCAGTCCCAACGGGGTGATCGTCCACCTGCGGGTAGATGTGACCGTTCGCGACGAGGACATCCCTCCGGCCATCGTTGTCGAAGTCTTCGGCCAGGATACCCCACCCGAGCATCGCAATGGAGGGTTGGGCCAACCGAACGCGCGACGATTGATCGCTGAACAGCAGGTTCCCGTCGTTCCGGTAGACCGTATTGTAATCGTCCGAGAAATGCGTGACGAACAGGTCCGACCTCCCGTCGTTATCGTAGTCGGTCACTGCCACACCCATACCCGCCTGAGACCTGCCGTCTTCGCTGTATGCCACTCCGGCTTCCAGCCCGACGTCGCGGAAACGACCGTCGCCCAGGTTCTCGAACAGGTTGTTCGGTGCCGAATCGTTGGCGAGGAAGAGGTCCGGCCATCCGTCGTCGTTGAAGTCCTCGAATACTGCCGTGAACGTGTAGAGCACCTCGGCGTCTTCCAGGCCTGCTTCCACCGTCACGTTTGTGAAAGTACCATCCCTGTTGTTCCGGTACAGGACGTTCCGCGCCCCCGGTATACCGGCCGGTCCGCAGAACACCGGGATACCCTTGTATCCGCAGGTTTCATCGTTTTCGGACGCTCTGGCCGGATCAAACTCCAGGTAGTTGGCCACGTATAGATCCACCCATCCATCGCGATCGTAATCACCGAATGTGGCGCCTGTGCCGTAACCGGTATCGCCCACACCGGCATCCCCGGTCACGTCCGAAAACGTTCCGTCGCCGCTGTTGCGGTATAGAACGTTCGATCCGTAGTTGGTGATGTAGATGTCGACCCAACCGTCGTTGTCGTAGTCGGCCGTCGCCACACCGATTCCCCAACCCGGGTCGCCGACGCCGGCTTCCTCGGTCACGTCCGTGAACGTCCGGTCACCATTGTTGCGATAGAGTGCGTTTCGGGGGGTGTTGCCGCCGCCGGGAGAGTCCAGGTGCTCCCGCGTCGATCCATTGATCAGGTAGACATCGACGAAGCCGTCGCGGTCGTAGTCCACGAATGCCGCCCCGCTGCCGTTGACGTCCGTGATGAACTCCTTTTCGGGTGTGCCGAACGTGTGGGTAAATCGTATTCCCGATTCGGAGGTGACGTCTTCAAAGAGCATCGCGGCCGGATCCTGGAATGCCGCGCCCATCGTTGCCGCCAACAGGAAAGTTGCCAGTGGTCGCATGGCTGGTCTGGAGGTCTTTCTATCATCTCGTTTCATCTGAACGGAGGTCGGTTCATGGCCCGGCCTTCTGCTTCGCGAATCTGCCTGTCCAGCTGTCGGAACCGCTCCAGCGCCTTGTCGGCTTCGGTCGCATTACCCACATGCCGGTAGGCCCTGGCGATCAGGTACAGGGCCCGGTGCCGCTGGGAATCGTCTTCGGGCAGATCCACGAGGATCGAGATCACTTCCTCATGTCGATCCAAACGTCCGAGCGCCACGGCCTTTTCGATTCGCGTCGCCACATTGTCCGGATCGAGTGCCAGTGCCCGGTCGAACCACGCGATCGCTTCGTCGTCATCGCCTGTTTCGAGCGTCAAAGTGCCGAGCGCCAGAAGCGCTTCACTCGACCGGGGATCCAACAGCAAGGCCGTTTCCAACTCCTCGAACGCCTCCGCGTGCTTCCCGATGCCGCGGGCGGCGTACCCCCGCCACAGGTGTCCGTCCACACTTTTCGGCGAGGCGGCCACCATCGCCGAAAAAGTGTCGTGCGCCTCGACAAGTCGATCCAGACCGAACCACGCCTGTCCCAGCCTGAGAAGCATTTCAGGAGACCGCGCGTCTTCCGGAACCGAAGAAAGTAATTCGGCGCTTGGTACGAACGCTCCGTGTTGGTTGAGCAACGTTGAGAGCTCGAGAAAACCCGAGAACCCCGGAGGTGGTGATTCGCGAAAACGTTCGAGGTAGGGGCCGGCACGCTCGTGTTCGGCCAGTTCGATCCACGCCCGGGCCAGCGAGTAGGAAATCAGGAACTGC
Organism: Terriglobia bacterium; assembly: GCA_965262425.1. GTDB lineage: Bacteria > Acidobacteriota > Terriglobia > 20CM-2-55-15 > 20CM-2-55-15 > CAZOZZ01. The sequence continues at coordinate 584,720 of OZ253536.1, forward strand.
TCGCCCATGCTTTCTTCCGCACGTTCGAGCCGATCAATCGCCTCGCGGAACCGCCGTAACTGGATCGACACCATGCCCGCGTTCAATGACGCCTGTCCGTTGTCCGGATCGCCTTCGAGCGCCCGTGTCAGCGCAACCTCGGCGCCATCCAGATTGCCGGAGCGCCGGAGCAGATTTCCAAGGTTGTTCCAGGCGTCGGTAAAATCGGGCTGGATCGACACCGCCTCGCGGTAGGCCGCGATGGCGCCAGGTGTCTGGTCGAGACCGGTCCTGCTGATTCCCAGAAGGTACCAGGCCACCGCATCGACGGGATTTGCGGCGACGATTCGTTCCGCGGTCCGTTCCGCGGCCTCCATGTTGCCTTGATTGATGTATTGGCGAACCTCGACGAGCGATTGTCCGGCAGCCGGCACGACAAGCGCGGCAAAGGCAATCAGGGCCAGGAAGAATCGAATCGAGTAGGATGCCATCTGTCTGGTGCCTCCGGTTCGCCTCGACCTGGAACGGAGTGCCGCGGGATCGAGGCGGACGCCTCCATACTATATCGCAAGGTGTGCCTAGTGGTCCCCGCCAGATATATCGATACTAGCTCCGAAGGAGGTTGCGAGCGGACTGATGGCACAAACATCAGAAAGTCGTCAACTGGTTGAAGCGCAACACGCGCTTTCATGTGCACTTCACACCGACCAGTGCATCCTGGCTGAACATGGTCGAACGCTTCTTCCGGGATCTTTCCGAACAACGGCTTCGGCGCGGGGTTTTCCAGGTGTGCCTAGTGGTCCCCGCCAGATATATCGATACTAGCTCCGAAGGAGGTTGCGAGCGGACTGATGGGTGAGATCCACCGTGTGGTGAGAGTGAGCTTTCGACAGGGTTTAGCGTTCGTGAGGGGCAACCTCCATCGGCCCTACGGGTTCGGGCGGAACGGCACCGTCTTTGGCGTCGCTCCTCCTCACAATGTCGAAGCATTGCCTCGTCGTCGCTCCCCCAAATCCGGTACCGTTGCACTACGAAATCTAGTACCGCTATATCTGGCGGGGACCACTAGGAAGTCGGCCGCAAACTGCTCGACTCACTGATCCGGGCGCTTGTGCGCGAAGCGATAAGCGGGAACGCCGCGGCCGGAAACCAGACGGGTGTTCCATTCGAGTTGATAGTCGACGTTCGCTTCCGTCATCGTCTCCGAAGAATAGGGGTAAGGACTGTCGCTGTGACGCGGGTGCGGTCCGACAGTTTGCGAGAAGGCTTCGTAAGAATCCATGTCCTTCTCGAACCCGTCGGCGTAGAAGAAATAGTCCCGTTTCCAGCCCGGGTCGGGGGGCGGCAGGCGGCTCGGGTCGAATTCCAGGGCGAGTTCTTCTCCGGAGCCGAAGATTACGAAGTGGTCCTCGGCTTCCTCGAGGAGCGGCCGTACGTTTCCGAACGCCGTGTACGCGCCCCTGTGTTTTGCGAAGGGCCCGGTCGGGCTGAGGTCATCGTAAACGAAGGTGATGTCGCTGGCTGGATTGCCGGTCTCTAAGCGTGGGTACCCTCGCCAGGCAAGTGTGGCTTCCGACAGCGGGATTTCCGTCAGTGTCACTGGAACCTGATCGGACGTCGTGTCGATCAGGATCCTGTCCCAGTAGATTTCCAGGTTGGTTGTGATTCGGATGCGCCGGGTACCTTCGGGCAGCAGGCCGCTCAGGTCGCGTGTCATCGTGCGTGCCAGCCCGGCCGGAAATCCCATGTCGTCCAGCACACGTACCCAGCGTCCCGAAGCGTCCAGCGCGTCGAGGTAGGGCACTATCGGTTCGATCCCTGATTGGAGCGCGGCGAACGCAGCCGTGGGGGTGAAGTAATCGATGAATCCGTGCATCAAGAGCCGAACCGGTTTCGCGACATCGATCATTCCGAGATCCAGTTCCAGGCTGTGTGTCCTGGCCAGGCCGTGGAAGGGAAGCGAGTCAAAACCCGCCACGTACCGTCGATCCTGTTCGATCAGGTCGGGGAGCACGTCCCGTCCGGTTTCATCCCACGCACCGGCGGGGAGACGGGCATCCCGGCTGGCGATGACCTCGAACGACGGGAACGGCGGCCCCGAAGCGAAGTACTCGTTCGGGTAGACATCCACGTCGGCCGGATGATCGACTGCGAGCAGCCGGACCTGGTCCAGGTAGACGAGCTCCTCCATCGGCTCGGACAGTCGAAAGCTGAGTCGTCCGTCCCGTGCCCGCACGTTGTCGCCGTCGACCCGGATATATTCGGTCGGATCGGACACATTGCGCTGGCCAGGCGCGACCCAGTGTCCTGCGATCCCTGCCCCGATAGCGTCCGTGATGAATTCGTATCGCTCCCCGTTCCAGGCGAACAGGACCGGGCAGGAACTGCCTCGCCGGTCAATTTCGGTCACCCTGAGCGCTTGACGAATTTCAGGCTGCGTTTCGTCCTGAAGGACGCCGGTCGGCCACAACAGCCGCACGGTGTCGATTTCGGTGCTCTGTCCCAATCCGGCGATGACGGAGGTGGCGCTCTGTCCAAGGTATCCGGAGGCACTCTGGATCTCCCATTTCTGACGATGAGTTCCGGCGAAGATTTCCACTTTGGTGCCGATGGCGCTCTTGCTGTCGTTTAACCCCTCGAGGTCGACCCGCACCCAGGCATTGCGGTTTCCCCCGTCGTTGCGGAGGAGGTGCACCCCACCCCCGTTCTCCGTCAAGAGCAGGTCCGCGTCGCCGTCCTCGTCATAATCGGCTGACAGCAGGGCTCGTGGGCGTTCGACCTCGATCCGGTCCAGCCCCACCCGAACCGTCACGTCCTGGAAACGATCGTTTCCGAGGTTGCGAAGCAAACGCACCTCTGCTCCGGAAGGGCCTTCCCCAGCCACGGCCAGATCGATCCAGCCGTCGTTGTCATGGTCGAAGGCGACCAGTCCCCACGCCCTGTCCCATCCGAGATCCGGCAGGGCAACCGATTCGAACGTCCGCCCTTCGATGTTTCGCCAGACGGTGAGGCCGGGCGAGGCCCAATGCCCGAAAGCCACATCCATCCATCCGTCTTTATTGAAGTCGGCAACGGCCACCCCGGCCGTCGGGCGGTCGAGCGCCGGCCACGGTTCGCGCATGTCGAAGGCGCCTTCGCGCGGATTGACGAACAGGACTGGGGCGCCCTTCCATCCCGTCACGACAAGGTCGATCGCGCGGTCGTTGTTGATGTCGGTCGCGACGGCGCCGACGCTGGGCGCCGTCCCGGACAGCCCCAACTCTCGAGCCATTTCGGTGAACGACCCGTCCCCGTTGTTCCGCCACAGCATGTTGGATGGCGCTGGTGAATCAACCGGGAAATCGAAAGCGGCGCCTTCGTCCGGACTCGGAAAATTCAAGAAACGGGTCACGTATAAATCCAGATCCCCGTCGTGGTCGAAGTCCAGGAAAGAGAGTCCGGCCGGCAGCCCATCGACGACGATCCCGGCCTCGGGCGTCCGGTCTTCGAAGCGGCCATCGCCCATGTTCCGGAACAGCGTGACGCGCTCTCCGATCGCGGTTGCCAGGTCGGTGTGCCCGTCGTTGTCGTAATCCCCGGCGACGCAGCCCAGACCCAGTCCCCCGACACCGACGCCCGTTGCCTCGGTGACGTCCCCGAAACGCCCGCCCCCGAGGTTTCGGTACATTGCGCTCGACGCGCCGTCTGAGCCGTTAGGCAGGAACAGGTCGATCCGGTTGTCGCCGTCGTAGTCCAGGAAACACGCCCCCGGCCCGAGCAGTGTCGCGACACCGGAACTTCCACCAGAGGGACCGGAGGTGTGCGTGAAGTCCAACCCCGCCTCCGGTCCGACTGAGGAGAACTGTACCGGGACGGTTTGACTGGGAGCTTCGAACATCGCTCCGGCGTCCTCGGCCAGTGAGTAGCGTCCCTGGCCGCCGTAAGCGAGCCCCATCGGCACACCGATGTTTTCTCCGGTGAGGAGTTCGAAACGCTCCAGGTGTTCCCGTGCCAGATCGCTTTCGCCCTGGCGCTGGTAAGCCCGAGCCAGCCCGAATTCAGCCGACGCATGGTAAGGCACCCGGTCGACGGCTCGCTGGTAGGCGGCTACAGCTTCGGGGAACCGCCCGAGCTGGTCATGCATCAGACCCCGCAGGTAGTGGGTGTCCGCATCGTCGGGGTCGAGATCCAGGACCCGATCGAACGCATCGATCGCCGGCTCCGGCTCGCCCAGATAACGGTAGGCCAGGCCCAGGTTATACCAGGCCCGAGCGCTGCCCGGCTCCGCTTCAGTGGTTTCGAGCAGGATGTCTCTTGCGGGCTCGAACCGCTGCAGGTTGTACAGGGCGATCGCCTGATTCAGACGAGAGGCCGACAGAGACGGGTCCAGCGTTCGGGCCTGTTCGAACAGTCCCAGCGCTTCGGCGACCCGCTGCTGACCCAGGTATGCGATTCCAAGGTTGTTCAGGCGGATGGCTCGGGTTTCCGTGGTCTCCTGGTTTTGAGGCGCGGCCGGTGACAAACCGAGGGTCAAAACCAGAGCAAACGGCATGCCTAACTTCCAGAATCGTCTTGCTTTCAAGTTTTCCTCCCGTGTGCCTGTGTTCGCGATCACTGTCTCGTTTCGTACGCCTCGGTCGCCACGATCCCGGACCCTTCACGTACGGTAATCGTACGACCCGACGGGACCACTCCGAGCGTCTCGGTCCGCCCGCTCGGCCATTGAATCTGAATCCGATCCACCCGTGTTCGACCGGCGATTCCGAACGTCAACACAAGCTCACTTGCCGACAGATAGCTCGAACCGCTCCGGACCATCTGCCATTGGGTTTCGGTCCCGGTCCGGATTTCGACGATCGCGCCGATGCCGGCCCTGTTGGACCGCGTACCCTCGAGTCGTACCCGAATGCTGTTGTTCCCCTCCTGCCCGTTCTCGAACAGGGTCGCCGGGCCGCCGTTGGTCATCAGCAGCAAGTCGAGGTCTCCGTCGTTGTCGAAATCCGCGTAGGCGGCGCCGCGTCCGACGCGTGCGGTCGCCAGGTCGTCGCCGAGCGTGGCCGTCACTTCGCGGAAGCCCTTCCCGGCCAGGTTACGGAAGATGTGGGGCGGCTGGGCGTATTTGATGCGCGTCTGAATCCGCTCGAACGCTTGCTCGATGTGCCCGTTCGAGACGAAAATATCGAGCCACCCGTCCAGGTCATAGTCGAAGAAGAAGCAGGCGAACGCCAGCGTGAGCAGGCTCTTCCGACCGACGTCGGAACGCGGGGCTTCGTCGACGAACAGCCCGTTGCCTTCGTTGTGGTAGAGACCCAGCATCTCGTTCGAGAAATTGCCGATGACGACACTCGGGTAACCGGAGCGGTCGTAGTCGGCAGCATCGATTCCCATGCCCGCCCGCGCGAGTCCGTCTTCGCTGTAGGCGAGTCCGGCCAGCATTCCTCTTTCGGTAAATGATCCTTCCCCGCCGTTGACCCACAGCCGGTTCGGCTCCGTGTCGTTCACGATCACCAGGTCGGGCCAATTGTCCCGGTTGTGGTCTAGGACGGCGACACCCATCGCTTTCGACGTTGGGCCGAGGAGCCCGGCTTTCCGCGTGGCGTCCTCGAAGGTGCCGTCTCCCAGGTTACGCCACAGGCGAGGTGGGACACCGTCGTAGGACTCGGGTGTGCAATAGGACTTGGAGTTGCCGTCGATGGTGCAAAAGAGGTCCGTCTCGACGGACCACGCCACGTAGTTGACAACCAGCAGGTCCAGTAACCCGTCGCGGTCGTAATCGAGCCAGGCCGCCCCTGTGCTGAACTCGTCGCCGTCGATGTGGACTCGATCGGTGACGTCGGTCAAGGTGCCGTCGCCCTCGTTGCGGAATAATCGGTTCGGGCCGACCGCGGTTACGAATAAATCCATGTTGCCGTCGTTGTCATAGTCCCCCACCGTCGCCCCCATCCCGTAGATGGCGACGTCGAGGCCGGCCGATGTCGTCACATCGGTGAACGTTCCGTCCCGGTTGTTTCGGTACAGGTGGGGCGTCGAGGATGGTCCCGACCGTTCAGGCCAATTCAGACCGTTCACGAGGAAAATGTCCGGCCACCCGTCGTTGTTGTAATCGATGAACGCGCAGCCGGATCCCATCGTCTCGGGCAGGTACCGGGCTCCGAACGCGCCGTTGTTGTGGGTGAAGCGGATCCCCGCGTCCCGGGTGACATCCGTGAAGTTCCCGGCCGTGGTCGGCGACTGACCGTCCGACTCGGCCGTCAGGGCCGCAACCAGCGTGAGAACGGCGATTGCGGATCGGGTACGGACCCTCAAGGAGCGCCTCCCGTGTCCGTCCGCGCCGATTCGGCGTCACGCCCGCCGTCGATTGGCATCGACCCGTGCTCGTGGATCGGCTGACGTTCATTGTTGTCTTGCGGGTGTTGGCGCCGGTAGGGTCCGGTAATCGCCTGCGCCGACTCGTCCGCCTTGAAACGCAGGTAGCGTTGCTGGTGCGCGAGTGCGCGTTCCTCCTCTCCCAGTCCGTTGTAAGAAAGCATCAGATTATAGTGTGCCTGAAGATCTTCAGGGTCGATCTTCAATACCAATTGGAGTTCGTCCACTGCCTCCTGGTACCGGCGCTGCAGAAACAGGATACGGCCGATCTCATTGCGTACGACCCTGTCTCTTGGGTACTGATTCGTCACGATCGCGAGATGGGCCAGGGCCTGGTCGAATTGGCCGTCCCCGCGAAGCACTCGTGCATAGAAAAAATTTGCTCGCGCCAGCTCCGGGGCCAGTTCCAGCGCGCGATCCAGCACCCGGCGGGCTCCCTCGAGGCTCCCTTCCCGAAGGCGAGCCCTTCCAATGTTGATCCACCCATCGGGGTTGGCGGGCGAGATCTCCGTAGTCCTGAGGAAGGCGGCTTCAGCTCCCTTCAGGTCCCCCTGGAGCAGCAGGCCGATGCCATAGTCGTTCCAGCGTTCCCAATCCTCTCGAACGAGTACGTTGCGAGCGGTGTGCGGATCCGAATCGGCATCCGCCAACCTGAGGGTGACCGTGTCCTCCGCCATGGTCACGATCGGGAGAACGGGTATCCGTTCAAGGTCGCCGGCAAACACCCACGAACCATCATCGTAGTCCGCGGTGACGTCCGGGTCGTTGTCTTCCGGGTCGCGCACTCCCGCATAAGAGAAGCCCGTGTTCCACGAACTGAATTTCCGGTAGTGCAGCCGTGCCTCCAGTTTGATTTCGTTACCAGCGGATTCGGGAATGTGAATCCGGTAGTGGACCGTGTCAGCGGCTCCCGGCGGGATGAGACGGGCGTACACAAGTGCCCTTGCGGCCCACGCGTTACGCTTGTTGATGGGGTTCCCGTGCTGGTCGATCGACAGGGACCGGTAGAAGTGTGCGCCTTCTTCGACCGGGCCCCTTCCGTCGTCTTCCACCTTGCCGCTCCAGAACAGTATCTGATCTTTGTCATCGGTCACGACCAGTTCCAGCCACACGTCGAAGGCGTCCACGGTTCCGGCCGGGAAAAAATGACCGACCTTACGCGTGCGGACCACTACGTCCACGCGAAAGGTATCTCCTCGGCGAAGCAACGGCGAGACGCGATCCAGGGGAGCCGTCACGGGCTGGGCCTCGGGAGAGACACCCGCCACCCCGATGGGTGCGGCTTCTTCGCCGACGGCAAAAGTGGTCGCCGCGCCGAAGCGTGGGAGAAATCCGGTCGGGACTCGGTCGGGGGCGGCGGAGACGGCGAAGATGTCCAGGCTGACCACGTCGTCCTTTAGAAACCGTATCGTTTCCTCAAGCTGTTTGCTGTCCTGATTCGCGGTCGGCAGGGCGGTGTTCGCCGCCGGGAATCGATGCGAATGAACCCGGCCGTCCCGGCTGCCCGAATCATCAGAGGCAACCAGGGGCATATGACAGTCGACGCAGGTCATCGGTTTCGCCGGATAGTAGAACGAACGGGCACCCTGGCCCGAGACTCCGCTCGCCTGCCAGTTGTCGTAATCGTTGAATCCCCGAATCCAGCGGTAATGGTTGACGGGCTGATCGAGATGGACCTTGTGGCAACCCGAACAGAACTCCGCTGGCTGTTCTCGCATGAAAGGTTTCATGAACGCACGACGATGGGGCTCTGGATTCACGCGGACGACAAAGTCGTGGGCGGCGCGAACCCAACGGTTTTCGCTAGTCGCCAGGTCGTAGAGGTCCGGATAGCCGAGAGTGTAGCCACCCTGACCCATTGTCCCCCCCACGTCCGTCACCGAGTGACACATCACGCATCCCAGTCCGGCCTGGGCTTCGGGGAGCTCGACAATGTCCCGGACAGGGGTGTCCATCAGGCCCGAAAACAGCAGAGCCGGATCGTGACATCCCCCGCACCACTTGGACGGAGTGACGCCGACGACATCCTGCATGTATTCGATGCTTTTTCGGTACCATTGATTGTTGAAAGACGAAAACCGGTGGGCCGAGCCCGACCATTGCTCGTAAATGTCGGCGTGGCAACGCGAGCACTGATCCGATCCCATAAAAAATGCCGCGGGAATCCGCTCGTCGTCTTCCGTCCGTGCCGCGCTCGGGAAAAACAGGCCTGAAGGTCCTCCTCCCTCTTCTTCCATGGATGACGGCGGCATGAGCGGGTTTTCGATCCGGTACTCGCTCCGCCATTCGAGCTCTCGGATCGCCCACAGCGACAGGCACAAAGCCGCCGTCGTGGTCGAGGCGATACCGAGCCTCAAAGCGACTCGGCCTGGCGAGGCGACGAGCCAACCGGCCCGCCCAAGCCGGTTCCCGACCAGGAGGGCGACGGCAAGTACGGAGACGCCGACGTGGGCGCCGAGCCAGGGCGCAAAGGCTCCAGCGGTGCCCGTAAAGATGAGCGCCAACCCCAGACCTGAGCCCAGGGTTGCGCTGAGCAACGCCGGCAGCGACGCGAACGTCCGCGTGGCGCGGAGGAAGCCGCCGACCAGGCAGGCTGCAAAGGCGACCCCTCCTGCAAGATGTACGAAAAAGACCGTGACGTTCGTGAGCGTCGGGTACGGGACTGCATAAAGATAGGCCCCGGTCACCGACAGCACGGCTGTCAGTGCGAGGGCGCGTGTCTCGATCCGAGGGATTTGCTCACTCATCTGTCGTTACGAGCCGATGTGCCCGCTGGATTCCCGATTCTCAGCGCGCCGTCCACGCCAGCCCAGCGGCTTTTAGACAACACTCCGTCTGTTTGTGAGTAGCGGGAACGCCGACGCCCGACGTCCCCCCCCGCGTGGCCCTGTCCTGCGATGTCGGGGCTTCTCGCGACGATCAAAAATATCACGCCCGCAGCCGCTGCGGAACATTTCCCTCAGGCCGCTTCCGGCGGCCAGGCTTGGAACGGATCACCGTTGAACTCGGGTGGGGGTCATGGAGGGAACTGAACTCCAACCGTTGCCAAACCACCCGTTGTTGCCTTAGACTGTCGCGGCTTGGATCACCACTCAATTCCACGACTCGGGAGAAACGTCATGAAAAGCATCGAAATTGACCGAAGCAAACAGCTCAGGGACCAGCCCGAAACAGGACACAACCGATGGCACCCGGATATACCGCCGCTCCTGGAGGTGGATGAAGGTGAGGAGGTCGTCTTCGAGACACGGGATGCGCTGGACGGCCAGTTCAAGGACTCGACCACACCAGAGGACTTCGCCAACATCGAAGTCGGTTTGATCCACCCGCTCACGGGTCCGGTCTTTGTCAAGGGAGCCGAGCCGGGCGACCTGCTCGAGATCGATTTCGTTGAGATCCGTCCGGTGAAGTTTGCCTGGACGGCGATCATTCCAGGTTTCGGTTTTCTGCGCGATCGAGAGGACATTTCACCGTTCTTCGTGCCCTGGACCCTGGAGGACAACTTTGCCACCTCTCCGGCCCTCCCGGGCGTTCGAATTCCGGGAGCTCCATTTATGGGCATGACCGGCATCGCGCCCTCACACGCCCAGGTCGCGGAATGGAAGGCGCGTGAGGATCGTGTGATCGAAGCTGGAGGGGTTGCCTTGCCTCCGGACGCGGGAGGGGCCGTGCCCCCTGCGGGGCTTGCCGCGACCGAAGGGTTGCGCACGCTGCCGCCCCGGGAGGTTGGCGGGAATTTCGACGTCAAGCAACTCACTCAAGGTTCGAAACTGCTGTTGCCCGTCGCCGTCGATGGTGCGCTGTTTTCGACTGGCGACGGTCACTTCGCCCAGGGCGACGGAGAAGTCTGTGTCAGCGCCGTAGAGATGGGCGCCACGGCCGTTGTCAAATTTCGCTTGCTGAAGGGTGAAGCGAATCGACTCCACATCAAGAGGCCGCGGTTTACCAGAGACGACTACTGGGCGGACCCCCAAATCGCGATGCCGCCGAAATTCACCGCAATCATGGGGATGCCCATTCGTGAAGACGGAGAGAATGAAGGCGAAAACCTCACGCTGGCTTGCCGCGACGCCGTCCTCGGCATGATCGACTTGCTGGGAGAGCGGGGGTGGACCCGAGAGCAGGCCTATGTGATCTGTAGCGTTGCCGTCGATCTCAAAATAAGCAACGTCGTTGACGTGCCCAACTTCGTCGTTTCAGCCATCCTGCCCGAGCACATATTCGTCTAGGAGCGTCTCTGGACTCTCCGAAATCGACGACCGGGGCTGCAGCGCAGTTTGTCAGCCCCGGTCGCGACCGATTGAGCCTGGCCGATCAGGGCACGCTCGCCTTTGTGGGATGTAGGCTGATCTATATCTAAAGAAGTATTAATATTCCTGCATTTAGGCGAATTTGGCTTCGCAACCGCCTTTGATACAATACTGGGCAAGTAGATATCCCGCTGAAGCAGAAGAGGAAACCCGTAGATGATTCGTGAATGACACGGATGTAGCGGGTGAGGCATTCAGAGGAATCTCGCCGTAGTCTTGCTCGATGGAGAGCGGGGTACCCCGGCGAGATGGGACATTCGGAAAGATCCGACCTGCCCGATCTACCCGGTACACGGGGCTTGCAACCAGTTGAGAGTAGTGCCGTCGGCCGAGGTTGGCGGCCCTGGAACTGGATTTAAGACGGCGATAACTTCGACAAAAAAGTTGACGCGCGGTTGGCGGTACTCACATACTGGCCGAAGTTAATCTATTCAGCAGTTCATGAATAGCTGGCTTTTGTTACGAGCCTGGTCCAGAACGCGGATGGCTGCTTGCACAGCCCATCCGCATGTGACTCTGCGAGTTCGCATTTCAGGGTCTTAAGACGCGACACGCACAGATGGAGGTTTTTTCATGAAGCGCATGTTCATTGCCGGTGGCCTGGCGCTATCGATCTCGGTAGCTTTCGGGCCTGTTGCCTTCGGACAGGCGGGCGTGACGTTGCCGTCCCTGGAGTCCCAAGCGGCGCTGGTCGAGCAGTACTGTTCCGGCTGCCACAACGACGTCGAGTTGGCTGGCAACATGAGTTTGACCCAGCTGGACCTGGAGGACGTCGATCAAAACTCCGAACTGGCCGAAAAGTTTGTCAGGAAGCTTCGTGCCGGTTTGATGCCTCCGGCTGGCGCGCCGCGCCCGGAAGCGGCAAACTTGAACGCGTTTGCGGCGGCACTGGAAAACGGACTGGACACGGCTGCGGCGATCGAGCCGTACGTCGACGTTCCCGAGCTGCACCGCGTGAACCGGACCGAATACGGGAATGCCGTCCGGGACCTTCTGGACCTGGAAGTCGATGTGGCGGGGTTCCTGCCTCGGGACGCCATTACCGGTGGTTTCGACAACATGGCGGACGCTCTGACGGTCACCCCGGCCTTGATGCAGGGCTACATGCGCGCCGCGGAGACGATTGCCCGCCTGGCAGTCGGTGATGTAACCGCGCCGACCTCGATGGTGTCCTACTCGGTTCCGAAAGTGGAGAATCAGTTGGGGCACATCGAAGGGACGCCGTTCGGCACACGAGGCGGTTCGGCCATCCTCCACAACTTCCCCGCCGATGGGGAATACTCCTTCAAGGTCGACCTCTACCACTGGTACACGGGATCGTTGATCGGTTACCGGTTACCCGAGAATCTGGAAGAGCAGCAGATTGACGTTTCCATCGACGGAACCCGTGTCGCCCTCATCGATATCGATCCTGGAATTCAGGATTTTGACGGAGGCATGATCACCGAACCCGTTCACATCAAAGCCGGCCCGCGGAGGGTTGCTGTTGCCTTCGTCTCGAAGTTTGACGGACCGGTCGAGGATCGGTACTGGCTCGTCGACCAAACCCTGGTGGATGTCAGCATCGCCAACCATCCGGGTATGTCTTCATTGCCTCACCTCCAGACGTTCTCCATCACCGGCCCGATCGATCCGAGCGGCGTGTCGGAGACACCCAGTCGACGCGCGATCTTCACCTGCAGACCAACGGACGCTTCCATGGAAGCGTCCTGTGCCGAGGAAATCATTTCGCGCCTCGCGCGAGGCGCGTTCCGTCGACCTGTCGTTGCCGACGACATGGAAAGCCTGATGGAATTCTACAGGGAAGGCTACGAAGATGGCGGCTTCGAGGTCGGTGTTCGGATGTCCCTGCAGGCGCTCCTGGCCAAACCCGAGTTCGTGTTCCGATTCGAGCGGCTCGCCCCAGGCGTGGCCCCCGGCGAAACCTTCGCGGTAACCGACCTGGAACTGGCCTCCCGCCTGTCCTTCTTTCTGTGGAGCAGCGCGCCTGATGACGAGCTCATTTCTCTTGCTGAGGCGGGTCGGCTCGGGGATTCCACCGTTCTCCGGCAACAGGTCGAGCGGATGCTGGAAGATCCCCGCTCCGAAGCCCTGACCGCGAATTTCGCCGGACAGTGGCTGCGTTTGAAGGGAATCGAGGAAGTGCATCCGGAAGGGCTCACGTTCCCGAATTTCACCCGGACACTGGCCCGGGCCATGCGGCAGGAGATCGAACTTTTCTTCGACAGTGTTGTCCGCGAGGATCGCTCCGTGTTCGATCTGCTGACCGGGGACTATACGTTCGTCAACCAGGTGCTGGCCGAACATTACGGGATCCCGAACGTGGCAGGGACGCAATTCCAGCGCGTGCCGGTGACGGACCCGAACCGGATCGGATTGATCGGGAAAGCCGGCTGGCTGACGATGACATCTCTGGCCAGCAGGACCTCGCCCGTTCAACGGGGCAAGTACGTGCTGGAGGTGCTGGTCGGCACGCCTCCCCCGAATCCCCCGGCTGCTGTGCCTCCATTGGAGGAATCCGCTCGCAATGAGAAGCTCCTGTCGGTGCGCGAGCGGATGGAACAACATCGTGCGAATCCCGCTTGCTCCGCGTGCCACAAGATCATGGACCCGATCGGTCTGGCTCTCGAAAATTTCGATCCCGTCGGCCGATGGCGGTCGGTGGATTCCGGCGCCAGCATTGATGCGAAATCGACCATGTACGACGGTACGGAACTGGATGGGCCGGCTGGTGTTCGCGAGGCCGTACTCGGTCACCCCGAAGCGTTCATTCGCAATTTTGCGGAAAAGTTGCTCTCTTACGGATTGGGCCGGGTTCTCGACCATCGGGACATGCCCACCGTCCGTTCCATAGCCCGTGCGGCCGCGAGCAACGACAATCGATTCTCTTCGTTCGTGATGGGCATCGTGGAGAGTCCGGCCTTTCAGATGTCGAAGAGACCCACCAGCGAGGAATGAGAACAGAGCCGATGTTTTGACAATCGGCCGCTGACATAGCGCAATGCAGATTTTCTGATCATACAGTTTAAGGAGGAAAGCATGTTCATCACCAAGAAACATATTTCCAGGCGAACGATGCTTCGCGGCATGGGAGCGGCGGTATCGTTGCCCTTCCTCGAATCAATGGTGCCCGCAGCAACCCCGCTTGCGCAGACAGCGGCGTCTCCACGCAGCCGTTTTGCGGCAATCGAGATCGTGCACGGCTCGGCAGGCAGCACGGTTCACGGCACGGATAGCAATCTTTGGACTCCGGCAAAGGAAGGCCGCGATTTCGAATTCGGCACGATCATGAAGCCGCTGCAGTCACTCCGGGAGTACGTTACGGTGATGAGCTTGATGGACTGCCACCAGGCCGATCCGTTCGTACCCGAAGAAGTCGGGGCGGACCATTTCCGGTCCGCTGCCGTGTTCCTCACCGCGTCTCATCCGCGCCAGACCGAGGGTTCCGATGTCTTCTGCGGGACTTCGATCGACCAGATGTATGCGCACAAGTTCGGTCAGGACACGCCGTTGCCGTCGATCCAGATCTGTACGGAAAACTTCGACATGGCCGGAACATGCGCGTTCAACTACAGCTGTGTGTACATGGACACGATCAGCTGGTCTTCGCCTACCGAGCCGCTCCAGATGACCTACAATCCGCGGGTCGCCTTTGAGAACGTGTTCGGCACCGGGGGGTCACCCGAAGATCGTGCGTCCCGGCGAACGGCCAACCGGAGTATCCTCGACGGCATCACCCACGACGTCGCCCGACTGATGAAAGACTTGAACAGCGCGGACAAGGGCCGCCTGAACTCTTACCTCGAGAATGTCCGTGAGATTGAGCGTCGAATCGAAAGGATCGAAGCATACAACCGGTCCGGAGTTGAAAGGGAAGCCCCCGAGGCCCCGATCGGCGTGCCCGACTACTGGGAAGACCACGTGAAGATCATGATGGATCTGACTGCGTTGGCGTTTTCCTCGGAGGTCACACGCGTTGCCACGTTGAAGTTGGGGCGCGACACCAGCGACCGGGTTTTCCCGGAGAGTGGTAGCACGACATCTTTCCATTCGGCTTCGCATCACGGCGAAACGCCGTCGGGAATTGCGGAATTTGCCAAGATCAACCGATATCACGTCAGCATGGTCGCCTACTTTGCGCACAAGCTGAAGAGCATATCGGACGGGGATGGCAACCTGTTGGACAACTCGTTGATCCTCTACGGCAGCGGTATGGGGAACTCCAACGTGCACGGCCACAGGCGGGTCCCGTTCCTGCTGACGGGGCACGCAGCCGGATCGATTCAGGGAAATATGCACGTGCGGGCGAAGGAAGAAACGCCTCAGGGCAACGGGCTCCTGACCGTGATGCACAAGCTCGGTGTCGAAGTCGACAGCGTCGGCGACAGCACGGGGACCCTCACGATTTAGGCGAAAGTAACCAGGACTTGCTCGAATCAAGAGTTGAAAGAAGGGGAAACAATGTTTGGTAAAACTTTGAGACTCGGATTGTCGGTCGTCTTGCTGCTGGTTGGCGCCGTCGGCGTGGCTGCTGCCCAGGATGTCCGTCTGCCGGATGCGGCGATGAAGGGCGATCTGGAAGCCGTCCGCTCTCTGCTGGCCGAAGGCATCGAAGTCAATCAGGCGCATGGCGATGGCAATACGGCCCTGCATTGGGCGACGTATCGGCGTAACGCCGAGATGGTTCGTGCCCTGATCAACGCGGGCGCAGACAGCACAGCCAGGACCCGGATTGGGGAGATGACGCCGCTGTTCATGGCGTCGAAAGTCGGCGATGCAGAAATCATGAGGCTGTTGTTGG
Organism: Terriglobia bacterium; assembly: GCA_965262425.1. GTDB lineage: Bacteria > Acidobacteriota > Terriglobia > 20CM-2-55-15 > 20CM-2-55-15 > CAZOZZ01. The sequence goes on from OZ253536.1 coordinate 600,155, forward strand.
ATGCCGGAGCGGACGCGACTCTTCGAAGCACCACGGGGACGACCCCGCTTATGCTGGCGGCCGGCTCCGGAAAGGTCGCGGCGGTCCAACTGCTGCTCGAAAACGGCGCGGACGTGAATTCCCGCGACGTTACCAACGGACAGACGGCGGCGATGTTCGCCGCGGCGCTCAATCGAGGCGAAGTGATCTCGATGCTCGCCGAGAACGGAGCCGACCTCGGAATCCTGTCGAAAGTCTCCTATGTCCAGCAGGGGCGAAGGGCTCGAGTTGACGACGAATTGGACGAGCGAACCGTGCAGATGGGTGGCAACGCGGCACTGCACTTTGCGGCGCGCGAAGGTGCTTTCGATGCGATCCGCGCATTGGTGGCGGCTGGTGCCGAGGTCGATCAAGTGACCGGGAACGACGGCACGCCTCCGATCACCCAGGCGTTGATCACCGGTAATCTGGACATCGCGATGTTCCTGCTCGAATCCGGCGCCGACACGAACATTTCGAACGCCGACGGCCTGGCGCCGCTGTACGCGACCCTGGACGCGCGGTTCGCCCAGCGCACCTGGTATCCACCGCCCACCGTCGCTCAGGAAGAGACGAATTATCTCGACCTGATGAAAGCGCTCCTGGCCAAGGGGGCAGACCCGAACGCCCGACTGACCAAGAGGCTCTGGTACCGGCAGTTTGGCAACAGCGGAAGCCCGGACCGCGCCGGCGCCACACCGTTCTGGCGGGCGACACAGGCCCACGACATGACCGCGATGAAGCTGCTGTTGGATGCCGGTGGAGACCCGAACATCAACACATTGCTTGAATCGTCTGCGCTCATGGTTGCGTCCGGTATCCACTACTCCAACCAGGGGCTCAACTACCTTCCCGACCAGCGATTCGAGATCGTGAAGTTTCTGGTCGAGGAACTGGGCGCCGACGTCAATCATAAAGACGAGACCGGCCACACATCGCTGCACGGGGCGGCGTTGATCGGGAACCACGACATCGTCCGTTATCTCGTCGACAAGGGGGCTGACGTGACGGCACGGGCGAACACGATCAGCGGCAGTGGTGACGGTGGGGGTACGGCTCAAGAAGTGGACCCGGGCACCGGCGACACAGCGGCGGACATGGCGAACGGCTGGTCCATGAATTCTCCACAATATCCGGAGACGGTTCAGCTCCTGATCAGCCTGGGTTCACCGTTTGCCAACACCTGCTGGGCTTCGAACTGCGTGAACCCGACCATCTCGGACGAGAGGGTCAACGGCAAGAAGCACCAGTAATTAGACGTTTGCGGAGACCGGATGAGGTCTTGATCCACAGGCAGAAAGGAGCCCGACTGCGGGCTCCTTTTGCTTGGCCGCTGTTTAGAGCGCTGGGGCTTCCTTCCGGGCACGACTGGAAGGTGAAAAAGTCGGGCAACCCCGGAGGGGACATCATAATGGACAGGTTACCGAAGCACATCGGAATGCAGGGTCGTGTACGGAGGAGGGACTTCATCCGGACAGGTCTCGCGCTCGCTGGCGCTGCAGCCCTCAGGCCGGTTTCGCCGTTGATTGCGGCCGGCGTGATGGAAGGTACGAAGGCGACATGGTTGAGCCACTACACCTACGTCGCTCCGGACCTGGCGAAGACCCGCGACTGGTACCACGAAGTGTTCGGCATGCAGATCGGGCGCCAGGATGAGCGTGAAGCGCACATGTGGTACGGCGACGGGGGCGGTGATACGCTGATGATCATCCGGCAGGCCGCGGCCGGCGAAAAGTCTCCGCGAATCGAACGTTTCGGTTTCGTTGTGGACAATTGGGATCGCGATGCTGTTGGAGCCGAGTTGAGGCGTCGCGGTCTTCGGCCCCGCCCGGATAGCGATAGCGGGTTCTGGTTTGACGATCCGGACGGCAACGAGATCGGAGTTTTTGCCCAGGGCCATTTCACGCGTCCCTCCTCGGAGCCTTCCGAAGCACACCTGTGGAAGACGCTCAGCGCGAATCACATCGTCGTCACGTCGAATGACTACCGCAAGCTCGGCGACTGGTACGGGGAGTTGTTCGAATTGAGGGAGACCACAGACGGCGGCAGGGATGTGTACCAGTGGTTCGGCGATTCCGTCTGGATTCCCACTGCGGTAGCCGAAGGTGCACAGACATCGTTTGAATTGAAGACACTCGACCACGTGGCCTACACCATCGCAAACTATGAGTCCGCCGAAGTAGAGGCGGAACTCAGACGCCGGAAGTTGATCGAGCCCGAGGCGGACGTGGCGGGCAGCCTCGGTATCAATTGTGTGGACATCAATGGGTTCAAGACCCAGGTTTGTGACAAGAATCTCGTACCCGACGCCGAAGGGCAGCGCGGGTAGTCCAGACTCAGGAGAGCACCATGATGCAGATGTACGGAAACGAGTCCAAGTCGGGAATTCGCGGGAAACTGGGAATCCTCTCTGTCTCGGCGCTTATGCTTGTCGGCCTGGGGTCCCAGGCTTTCTCGGGAGCGCCTGAGGGGCTCTTGCCCCAGGGCGGCAGCGATTTCAAGACTGTTTGGGATGGCGTCTACCGGGAAACACAGGCGGAGGGCGGCCAGGCGGTGTACCAGGAGAACTGCGCGGTCTGTCACGGAGAGGCCGCATCGGGACAGAGCGGCCCGCAACTCAACGGCGACGAATTTTTCGAGAACTGGCGGGAGGACAACGTGGGCGCGTTGTACCGTCACATCCGCACGAACATGCCCCGCCGTAGACCTCCGTTGAGTGATCCGGACTACCTCCTCGTCACATCATACATACTGCAGGAGAACGGTTTTCCCGCAGGGGATGAGCCATTAGCTGTCGCCTCAATGAATGCCGTTCGAATCGAGGGCAAGGATGGGCCCGAGCCGCTGCCGGCCAACTCGCTGGTCCAGGTTACCGGCTGCCTCACGTCCGATGGCGGCGACTGGACTCTCACGATGGCCTCCCAGCCGAGCCGGAACAGGAATACCGATCCCGATCGGTCCGCGACCCCGGAAGAACTGGAACTCGCTCAGTCCGAGTCGACGGGAGACCTGACGTTCGAGCTGACGAATTTCTTCATGCTCGGCGACTTCGATCCCAGCCCCCACGATGGTCACAAGATGCTGGCGCGGGGGGCGCTGATCCGACGGCCAAGTGGCGATCGCATCAGCTTGACAGGTCTGGATATGGTCGCTGTTCCTTGCGGAAGCTGACCGGACCCAACACTTGACAGGACGGGCCTCTGAGCACTCGCTGCCTCCAGAGGCCCGTTCGGTTTGTTGTCCGAAGCCGTCCCGCATCCCCATCCAGCCCGCAAGTATGCTTTTCTAAATCGACCTGGTCGGCTGAAGTCTGCCTCCCAACGATCCAGCCTGGCTTTGTCGACCCGTTACATTCGAGGTGTCTATGGCTATCGATCGCAGAACATTCATCCGTTCCGGTGTCGCCGCCGGAGGTCTCCTGTCCGTGTCGGGCTACGGCTGTAGCCCCGCCGCACCCGACCCCGCCGCCGACGAAGTTGCCGGGTCCGGGCCGGCCGGGTCTTTCGAGTTGGAGGAGATCACGATCTCCCAGCTCCGGGAGCGCATCACTTCAGGGGAACTGTCCTGTCGCGCGGTCGCGGAAATGTATCTGGAACGAATCGAGGCCCTCAACACGACCGGGCCCCGACTTCATGCTGTTCTGGAGACGAATCCGGATGCGTTGCAGATTGCCGATGCACTGGATCAGGAACTCCAGGCCCAGGGCCCCCGTGGACCGCTTCATGGCATCCCGATTCTTCTGAAGGACAACATCGACACCGCCGACAGGATGACGACGACAGCCGGCTCCACCTCACTTCGGGGTTCGATTCCACTACAGGATTCCTTCGTTGCACGGAAGCTGCGTGAGGCCGGAGCCGTGTTGCTAGGCAAAGCGAACATGAGCGAGTGGGCCGGCTGGAAGTCTTTCGAGCGCGGAACGCCAGGATGGAGCGGCCGGGGTTGGGACGGTGGCCGGGGCGGGTTCTGCAGGAATCCCTATGTGCTGGACCGCGTGCCGGGTGGCTCCAGTGCAGGCTCGGGTGTTGGGGCTGCAGCCAATCTTGCGACGGCGACTATCGGTTCGGAGACCGATGGCTCGATCGTCGGACCGTCTTCGAGAAACTCCCTGGTCGGGATCAAACCCACGATCGGCCTCGTCAGTCGCGGCGGCGTCATCCCGATCTCCCATAGCCAGGACAGTACCGGTCCGATGGCGCGCTCGGTCGCCGACGCCGCGATCGTTCTGGGGACCCTGACGGGCATAGACCCGCGCGACCCGCTGACAGCGCCCAGCCAGGGCAACGCCCTGACGGATTACACGCAAGCGCTCGATCCGGACGGCTTGAACGGCGCCCGTATCGGGGTCGCCCGTGCCTACGCCGGCTTCGACGATCGTGTCGACAGACTTCTGGAGGAAGCTCTGGACGTGATGAAACAGCAGGGCGCAACCATCGTTGATCCGATCGAGCTGCCCGCCGAACTTCGTTTCGGTAACGAGTTCGAAATGGAAGTGCTCTATTACGAGTTCAAGGCGGATCTGAACGCGTACCTGGCCTCGCTCGGCCCCGACGCTCCAGTCAAGTCGTTGAAGGAGGTCATTGAACACAACGAGGCGAATGCGGATCTCGAATTATCGCTGTTCGGCCAGGAGTTGTTGATTGGTTCCGAGGAACGGGGCCCTTTGAGTGAGCCCAGGTATGTCGAGGCGCTGGGACACAGCCATCGGCTTTCGCGTGCCGAGGGAATCGATCGCGTGATGGTCGCCGAGCGCCTGGACGCCATCGTGGGACCGACGAGTGGTCCCGCTGCCTTGCTCGATCCGCTCGGTGGCCGCGGGGGTTCCGGCGGAGGCTGCTCGACTCCTTCCGCGATGGCGGGCTACCCCAACATGACCCTTCCGATGGGGTTCATCTTCGGTCTGCCGGTAGGAATCTCGCTGTTCGGGCGGGCATGGACCGAATCCACGTTGATCCGGTTGGCCTATGGCTACGAACAAGCCACCAAACATCGGCAGCCGCCGAAATTTCTGCCAACTATGGACGTGACTGCCTGAGACGGGCTACCTCGCGCGGTATTGCGAGACTCGCCAACCTGTTGAAGCGGGAGAGCGGAGATTGAGAGATGGTCAAGACGGCTTCCACGATGCTGGCCCTGGGAACGCCGGCGCCTCCTTTTGAACTGCCCGGCACCGGGGGCGCAACAGTGGCGTCGGCGGACCTTTCGACTGACCGGGGTCTGTTGGTTGTGTTCATGTGCCCTCACTGTCCGTTCGTCAAACATATTCGAAAAGGACTGGCTCGCTTCGGGCGGGAATATCAGGAACGGGGGCTGGCCATGGTCGCCATCAACTCCAACGACACCGCCGCCTCCCCCGACGACAGCCCGGAGTTCATGACCGAAGAGGCCCGGGAAGAAGGCTATACATTCCCGTATCTGTTCGATGAGACTCAGGCCGTTGCCAAAGAATTCAAAGCGGCCTGCACACCCGACTTCTTTCTCTTCGACCGAGATCGCCGGCTGGCCTATCGAGGTCAGTTTGACCCGAGTCGGCCCGGGAACGGCGTGGCGGTAACCGGATCGGATGTTCGAGCCGCCGCCGATGCCGTACTTGTCGGGCGTGGCGTTGCCGAAGACCAGAAACCCAGCGTCGGATGCAATATCAAGTGGTCCGAGAACAACGCTCCAGCGTATTTTAGTCATGCGGGAATAGGGGCAATTGATGTCAATGAAACCTCCTGAAGCCACTAGCGGCCTGTGCTGCCACGGCCGGACCGCATCTGCCGGCAATCCCTTTGCGCAGAACGAAAGTTTGATTGCTTCCGGGTCGTTTCTTTCGTATGCTTCACCCAAATTTACGGCCATGAGAATGACCGCCCGAGTGAGCTGGATGGGTCGAACTCTCATGGCAGAACGCCACATCTTTTTCCCCGAAACGTGCCGACAGGTGGAACAGGTGGAACAGGAGGAACAATGTCCAGGGTGATCATTTTGCTCGTTCTCCTCGCGGTGACCCACGTTCCCGCTTTTGCATTCCAGGGAGGGCCGACGATCAGAGGCAAGATCAGCTACCAGTCCCGGCCGCCTGAAAACGAGTTTCTGGTCGAGTTGCAGACGCAGGACCGGCGGGTGGTCCTGGTGGCCCGCCTGCGGGGAGACAACGATTTTCACTTTCAGGGAATCACAGGAGGCCACTATTTCATCCATGTCAAGGTCGATGGGTATGTAGAAATCCAGCAGTCCCTCGAAGTGATGGGGGGGCCGAATTTCGTCGACATCGTCTTGCGTGAAACAGACGAGAGGGTGCGGAGCCGGGGCGGGTTCGTCGGTGACAACCCCAATGTCGTCGACATCGCTGCGCTGGCGGCGAAGCATCCGGAAGAGGCTGTCGAGGAGTACGAGAAATCGCTGGACGACATCCAAAAAGAAGACACGAAGCGTGCGATCGAGAGGTTGGAAAAGGCCGTGCGTCTCGCGCCGGACTTCTTCCAGGCGCGCAACAACCTGGGCCTTCAGTACCAGAAGGAGCGTCGTTTTGAGGACGCCGAAAGCGAATTCAGGCAGGCGCATGCGTTGAATCGCAGCGAAGCGCAACCGCTGATAAACCTCGGCAATCTCTGGCTGGAACAGGATGACTTCGCACCGGCCGCAGTCGTGCTGCGCGAGGCGGTCCGACTGGCTCCCAGCTCGGCTGCCGCGCACTACTACCTGGGTTCGGCCTTGTACAAGACCTCGGCTCTGGAAGAGGCCGAAAGTTTCTTGATCCGTGCCCTCGAGCTCGAAACCTCCCCTGGATCGCGGCTGATGCTGGTCAACGTTTACATGCAGCAGCAGAGGTACAAGCCCGCGCTGGAACAACTGGATTGGTACCTTGAAGACAGTCCCGACGGCGAGGATCGTAAGGCAGTCGAGGAAATGCGCGACCGGATACTGAAGCTGCTTGAAGGTTGAACCGTCCGGACAGATCGAGGTTGGAGCCGCACTCGTAACCTCCCCAAACCTTCCATAGTCTCCTTGACATTTGGTTCACTCGTAGTCTACATTGTCGTCTACGCGATGTCTACTTTAGCGACTTCGTTTCCCAGGAGCAACGGTAAGCGTGGGCGGATCCTTCATTGGTGAATTCGAACAGATGGTCCTGCTGGCCATCCTTCAACTCGACGAGCGTGCGTATGCCCTCGAGGTGCGCCGGGAACTGGAAAGGAGGGCGAGGCGTACACCCAGCCGAAGCGCTCTGTACCGGACGTTTGACCGCCTGGCGGACAAGGGCTACCTGACCTGGGAACTGGAGGATGGAAGCCCCGTTCCCGATCGTGGAGGCCATCCCATGAGACGCCTGTGGGTTACCGAGGGCGGGAAGGACGCGCTACGCCAATCCAGGACGGCCCTCGCCCGTCTTTGGGAGGGCCTTGACACGGTCTTTGATGGATCATGAGACGACCATGAGACACTCTGGCAACCGTTCGGTTCAGCCGCCCAGAGCAGCCGAGGCGGTGCTGGAACGACTCCTCCACCAGGGCAGTCTGGGACTTTCGATCCTGGGAGACCTCCGGGAGGACTTCGCCCGGATAAGGCGCAGGTCTTCCCTCGGAGCGGCCCGGCGATGGTATTGGTATCAGACGATCTCGTTCGGCCTACGCTACTTGTTTGTGCGTAAAGGCGTCCGGCCGATTTCGAATAAGAACGCACGAGTGACAGGGGGAGAAGTGGGAGCACTATTTCAGGAACTGCGGTACGTCGCGCGATGCCTGGCGCGCCGGCCCGGATTCGCATTGACGGTAGTGGCGCTCGTGGCTGTGGGAGTCGGCGCAACGACCACCATCTTCAGCGTCGTCGATGGCGTTCTGTTCCGGGAACTGCCTTATCCCGACCCGCACCAGTTGGTCTTTTTCGCCAATCCCAGCCACCCGGCACCTCTCTTCAAGGATTGGAGGGATCGCACCCACTCGTTTTCCGCCGTCGCAGCAGCTAGAGGCAGCCGGTTCGACATGACCGGAGACGCACGTCCTGAAGGCGTTTTTGGAGCGAGCGTCACCGAGGGGTTCTTCTCGATGTTCGGCGCGGATGCACAGTTCGGGCGGCTCTTCCGAGGTGATGACTTCGTCGGCGACCCCGCTCGAGTGGCGGTGTTGAGCCACGGCTTCTGGCGGCGAAAGTGGGGGGGAAATCCGGGAGCGATGGGGCAGACGATCCATCTAAATGGGACGCCAGTTGAAATTGTGGGTATCCTGTCGCCGTCGTTCCAGAATCCGGAAACCATAACCAGCGGGCGGCGAGTCGACATGTGGCTGCCGGTAGACGTGGACAGCGAGGCAATGGACCGTCGCGATCGCTATTCGCTGAGAGTGGTCGGCCAACTCCGTCCGGGAGTCGATGTCCGGGCGGCGCAGGCGGATGTCGATGTCCTCTCCGCCCGGTTGGCCGAAGAGTCTCCCGATGAGTATCGGCGACGGGACGGTACGGCCCGCACGTACCCTCTGATCCCTCTCCACGAAGCGACGACTGGAGAGGTCGATACGCCGTTGCGGGTGTTGCTTGGGGCCGTCAGCCTCATGCTCCTGATCGCCTGCGCCAATGTTGCCAACCTTTTTCTGGTGCGCGGCACCCATCGGCGTCGGGAAATGGCCCTGCGGGCGGCCTTGGGTGCCGGCCGGTCGCGGATTTTCTATCAGCTGCTTACCGAAAGCGTTTTCCTGTCCCTGGTCGGCGGTATGCTGGGGGTCGTCCTGGCGTTCGGCGGAGTTCAAGCCTTCGGCGCGTACGATCCCGGCGGTATCCCGCGGATGGATGCCATCGCGGTGGACTTGAGGGTCTTGCTGTTTGCCGTCTGCGTCTCGGTGGCAACGGGCGTGCTCTTCGGTCTCGTACCGGCTCTCCAGGCGGCGCGCTCGGATGTGAACGAGGGCCTCAAAGACGGAAGCCAATCCTCCACGGCGGGCCATGGCTGGATCCGGCTCCGAAGTGGTCTCGTGATCACCGAGATCGCCGTGGCGATGATGCTCCTGGTGGGAGCTGGATTGCTCTTCCACAGTTTCGTGCGTCTGACTTCCGTCGATCCCGGCATCGATCCGGAGGGGTTGACCGTCGTGCCCTTGATGCTTCCTGCCAGCTATCCTGAAGACCGCCGCATCCCGTTTGTGGAAGAGTTGGTCGAGACGGTCGCTGCCATTCCGGGTGTCGAGATGGCGGTGGCGGGAGCTACGATACCGATGTCCTACGAAAACGGGCGGTGCTGTTACCAAACCAACATCCGCACCGACCCGGAAGCAGACGACGCGCCCGCGTCGATCGTCCACCCGACAACGCCGGGGTATTTCGACCTTCTGGGAATCCGCATCCTGTGGGGTCGAGCGTTCGACGATAATGACCGGGATCGTTCTGCCGCTCCGGCCATCGTGAACGAGACCCTTGCTCGAGCGCTGTTCGGGGACCGGGACCCTCTGGGTCGAAGGTTGCATTTCGGTGGTATCGATTGGACGCTGGTCGGCGTTGCCGAAGACGTGCATCACTGGGCTCTTAATCGCTCGGCGGAAAACAACCTGTACGTTCCACATGCGATCTTCGGAGATCGGTTCCGCACGCTTCATGTGGCGGTTGCTTCGAGGCTGGAAGCCACAGTGCTGGCGGATGGACTCCGGCAGGCTGTGTGGAGCATCGATCCCGATCTTCCGGTCCCTGAGGTGAGCAGCCTCGGGACATTCATCTCCCGTTCGGTAGCCGAGCCCTGCTTCTATTCGCTCCTTCTCATGACGTTCGCGACACTGTCAATCCTGCTTGCCGCCGGAGGGATCTACGGGTCCATTCTCTACTCGGTCGGCCAGCGAAGCCGGGAGTTGGGCATTCGTGTTGCCCTCGGTGCCCGCCGGGAACAGGTTGTGGCCATGGTCGTCAGGGGCGGCCTGCTCATGGCGATGGCCGGTATCGCGCTGGGCCTGGCCGGCGCCTATGGATTGTCGCGCACGCTCGAAAGCTTTCTCTTCGGCGTCAGCAGTACGGATCCCTCGACGTTTGCGGCCGTGGCGATCCTGCTCGGTGGCGTGGCACTGGCGGCATCCTAATCTACCCGCGAGGCGGGCGGCGTCCGCCGATCCCATGGAGACACTCCGAACCGAGTAGCGGAGCAGCGCGGGCACAAGCCAACTACTCGTTCCGCAGTACCTGGATCGGGTCGACCCGCAACGCTTTTCGGGTTGGGATGTAGCCCGCCAATATCGAAATGGCTGCGAGCAAGCCGGTGAAGGCGAGGAAGGATCCTGCCTCGAGTCCGACGGTTCCGAACAACGCGCTTTCCATCAGCCGTCCCAGAGCGAAAGCCAGACCGACGCCAAACGTCAGGCCGATGCCCGTCAACCGCGTCGCGTTGCCCAGCATCAAGCGCATGACGTTACCCGACGAAGCTCCCAGGGCGGTTCGGATGCCAATCTCCCGGGTGCGCTGGCTTACCTGGAACACCATCAGCCCATAGATACCCATCGACGACAGCAACAGGGCCAGTGCGCCGAGTACCGCCATGATGCCGCCGGCGTATTGAATCCCCAGCGTCGTGTCCCGAATCGCGCGCTCCATCGTCCGGACCTCGTACATCGGTTGTGATGGGTCGGCGCGGAGCACGGCCTGGCGCAACGCCTCGGCGTGAAGAGTGGGTTCGTCCGCTGTGCGCAGGCCGATGGCGATGTGTCTCTCGGGCGACTGTCGGTACGGAAGGTAAAGGGTTGGGGCGTTTCGGCTGCCGATCCAGTGATGCACGACATCCCCCGAAACACCGACGACCTGGAGCCATTCGCTGGTTCGCGTGGTGACCATCAGTCGCTTACCGATCGCCTCTTCGCCGGGCCAGTGTCGTTCGGCCATGGATCGGCTGACAACGGCGACCCGGGGGGCTTCCTGATCGTCGCTCGCCCCGAAAGCACGTCCCGCGAGCATCGGGATACGGAGCGTTTCGAAATAGTCGTCCGAGACCGTACGGTATTCGGCCCGGGGCGGGTTGGTATCGTCGTCCAATATCTCACCCTCGATGAAGACCCGGGTCGATGCCCCGTTGCCGGTTCCGGGCAGGGCATTGGACACCGTCAGGCTCTCGACGCCGGGAAGGGCGCCGGCTTCTTCGAGAGTCCGCTCGACGAATCGTCTCCGGGCATCGGGTTCTTCGTATTTCGGCTCCGGCAGCGAAATGCGGACGGTCAGCATGCCGTCGGGGTCGAAGCCCTGCGGCCCGGTGACCAGTCGCTGCATCGCGGTCACGGAAATGCCGGCCCCGACAAGCAAACCCAACGCCATCGCAATCTGTGCCACGACGAGTGCATTTCGCCCGTACTGGTGTCGGCCTGATCCCGTCGTGCCCCGTCCGCCGGATTTCAAGGCGGCGTTCGGGTCGGGCCTGGAAAAACGCAGGGCTGGAAATGCGCCGAAAGCCAGGGCGGACAGCAAAGACCCACCGAAGGTAAACGCGATCAGGCGCATGTCGACATCGATTTGACCCCAGCCGTTGACGAACCGGGCGATGTTGGCCGGCATGTGGGAGCGAATGAGGTCCAACCCAATCCAGGCAAAGGCGATCGACAGGATCGCTCCAGCAATCGAAAGGACCAGAGCTTCGGCTATGAGAAGTTGAAACAGCCGGCCACGTCCGGCGCCCATCGCCGTCCGAACTGCGAGTTCGCGGTTCCTTTCGGTGCCTCGTGCCAGGAGGAGATTTGCGATGTTGGCGCAGGCGATCAGAAGAACCAGACACGCACCCAACTGCATGACGGCCAGAAATGCCGGCGCGCCGGGATCGGTCAGGCCTTCGGCCAAGGAGCGAACCTTGACATCCCAGGCCTGGTTGGCAGTCGGATACTGCTCCTTCAATCGTTCGTCGATAACCTGCATCTGCGCCCTCGCGTCGTCGAGGGTACGGCCATCCTTCAGTTGGCCAACGACGGACAGGTATTTCGCGCGGCGGTTTAGGCGAGTATCGGGTGGAAAGGACAACGGAGACCAGACTTCGGCTCCTTCAGGGAAGTCGAACCCCTCGGGTGCGACACCGACGACCGTATAGGCTTTACCGTCCATGACTATCGCCTGTCCCAGGATTGCGGCGTTGGCGCCAAAGCGCCTGGTCCAGAGTCCGTGACCCAGGATCACGCTGTCATCGTTCCCCACTTCCTCTTCCGAAGGCAGGAAGGTCCGGCCCAGCGCTGGTTCGACACCCAGGATTCCCAGGAAACCGGGTGACACGAACGTCCCCTGAACCCGTTCCGGTTCGCCTCGAGCTTCAAGGGTGAGGTTCGAGGATGCGTATGCCACGAGCGTTCCGAACACATCGGTTTGCTCCCGCCAGTCCAGGTAGTTGGCTGGAGCAACCGAAGACGGTTCAAATTCGAACATACCGTTCAGTGAACTTTCCGCCAGCATGACCATCCGGTCGATGTTCTCGATCGGGAAAGGGCGCAGCACGATCGCATCGATCACGCTGAAAATAGCGCCGTTGGCCCCCAGACCGAGAGCGAGCATGAGTACGACCGACGCGCTGACGAGTGGGCTTCTGGCGATCATGCGAAGCGAAAACCGGACATCCTGAGCAAAACCACGCATTTGGGATTCTTCCTCCTGTTCGGAGGGCATTACGGGTGGGAGGGTGGAAAAGTTCGATGTTTGATGCTGAAGGGTACGGACCGGGATTGCGCCCGGGAGGCTGCTCCCTTTAAGAAGACACGCCTCCCGGGTATTTTCGATGTATCAGTTGACCCTTTGCGTCACGACGAAGCGGGTTCCGTCCGAAGCAACGTCGTACTCCGGGTTGTAAGAGGTCATATTGTTGTTGGCCCCCATCCCGACTTGTTCGCCGGTGAACAAAGTTTGGGGTTCTCCCGCGCTGAAGCCGCCTTCCGCACTTGTCTCGACGACCTTGAGTGTGTTTCCTTCCCAGTAGAAAAGCACGTTACCGGCCCATTTGGCCCATGTGCCGCCGTTCGTCGAGATTTGTGCCCTCAGGTCGGACCTCGGGAACGTCGTCACGAAGATCTCCATCTGGCCGGTCTTGTCGGACTGGTATGCCACGAACCGTCCATCCGGCGACAAGCGCGACAGTGCCTCGATGGATGGATCGTCCACCAGGACGCCGGTCGTGCCTTCGGCGATGTTGACGAACCAGAGGTCCCGGGCCTGTGTGTCCGGGTTGTTCGTGTGGAAGACCGCGGTGCTCGCATCCGGAGTCCAGGACGGATACCATTTGTGCATTCCCTCGCTGACGATGATCGGTTCGTCTCCGCCACTGCCATCCGCGGCGCGCACGTAAAGGTTTGAGACCCCGCCCTGGTTTTGAAGGGAGTACATGATGCGCGTGCCGTCCGGAGACCAGATCATATGACGCTCCGCACCCTCGTTGTCTGTGATCCTGCGTTTGGTCGTGCCTTCAAGAATCCAAAGCGAGTCGGTGTCTCCCCGCTCTGCTCTGCCGCGCACCGCGACCTTGGTCCCGTCGGGAGATATGGCTGGATCCAGTATTCCGCTCATCTCGGGTCCGATCGTCTCGAGAACCTCTCCGGACCGATCCACCCAGGCCAACTGCCGTGGCGGTTGGGGCTGGCCTCCCCGGCCTCCACCCCGCTGTTCAGTTTCGCCGAGCGCTCCCTGGCCGATCGCCAGCACACCGAGGGTGATCACAAAAGTAGCGACAATGGGCTTCATGACAGGCTTCATGTTTTCTCCTCAACGTTTCGTGTGGATGACTGTGCCCGCGGATTATATACGGTGTTCATCATCAACGAAATCATTGTGTGCCTGGTTTCCGACGCCAAGCCCGGAACAACCTGTCAGAAGTTCGTCTGCCTTGATAACCACAGGGTGCTATCTTGTGTATTAAGGGGTAGTGCGACACCAGACGGAGGCCCCTATGAACAAAATGACGCCCAAAACATCCTGGATTGCCCTTTTCATCCTGATTACCACGCTTGCGGTGGAGTCTTCCGGACAGACTGCTGAAACCGAGTCCGTTTCGGAACAAATCCAGCAGGTCGATCCGATGCCCATCAGCGACCAGAGGGCGTCCGAGGTTCGCCAGGAGTTACAAGGTGTCCTCAACCTGTACCCTTCCACGTTGAGGCAGGTGCTGCGGATCGATCCGGCGCGATTGACCGACAGTGTTTACCTGGGGCCATACCCCGCCCTGACTGCGTTTCTGGACCAGCATCCGGAAGTGGCACACAACCCGGCATACTTTCTCGGTTCGGGGGGGGGGTGTGGGAGGCGGTGTTCTCGAAGGTATCGTGGCGTTCATGGTGTTCATTTCGATCGTCGGTGTCCTGATGTGGCTGATCCGAACTCTGATCGATTACCGTCGATGGAACCGTCTGTCTCGAGTCCAGACCGAGGCGCACACCAAGATACTCGACAGGTTCACGTCCAACGAGGATCTGCTGGCTTATGTGCGAACCCCGGCCGGGAGTCGGTTTCTCGAATCGGCTCCCATCCCGCTCGACGGGGAACCTCGTACGGTAGGGGCACCGACGAACCGGATTCTGTGGTCGGCTCAGGCCGGCCTGGTTCTCGCGCTCGGCGGCGTCGGTCTTCACTTCTCCATTCCACGACTCCTGGACGACCAGGCTGCCGATCCTTTGTATGTGTTGGGAACCCTGGCAATCGGCCTGGGGATCGGTTTCATCCTTTCGGCAGTGGCGTCGCTCGTCTTATCGTGGAAACTCGGTTTGTTGTCTCACCAATGGCCGACCGCACCAGCACCCGACGGAGAGGGTTCCGCACCACCGGTATGATCGGTTAGAGAGATCCGGAATGTTTTTGCGCAACATCACTTTTACTGAAATCGAACGCCTTCAGGATCAAACGGCGGAAAACGTCGACACCCTCCAAATGGATCAGGAAGCATTCCACGGGTTCTACGAAAGCACGGCCCGTCCCGTGTGGGTGTTCCTGTTCCGGCGCACTGGGGATGATCAGTTGGCCGACGATCTGCTCCAGGACACCTATTATCGTTTCCTGCGGAGTCGTACGGACTTCGAAAACGAAACGCATCGGCGCAACTACCTGTTTCGGATCGCCCGAAACCTGGCGAACGACGCCCTTCGATGGCGCCGCGACCGATCCTGTGCGCCCCTTCCCGAGGAAGCAGTCGCCGTACCCGTCGTAGGTGGAGACGTCGCGGCTCGGAGCGACAACAAAACGGATCTGGATCGCGCTATGCGAACCTTGAGTTCCCGGCAACAGGACGCCCTCTGGCTGGCCTACGCCGAAGGGTCCACGCACGAAGAGATCGCGGAAGTCCTCGGGATGAAGACGGCCAGTATCAAACTCCTGCTGTTCCGTGCGCCTCGCAAGCTCGCCGGCATCCTGCGAGCCGGGCGTGTTGAGGCAAGCCGATGAAGAACATCGAATGCAGCAGGGAACAGGAGTTGATCGACGTCGTCGAATCCCAGCGGTGGCCGGACCGCATCGCTCCGGATCTTCGCAGCCATGTCGCCGAGTGCTCCATTTGTGCCGACATCGTCGACGTCGTCAGTGCACTCCACGCGGACCGCGACGCCGTGATGGAGAATGTGCAAGTTCCCGCGGCTTCGGTAGTCTGGTGGCGCGCCGAGGTTCGAGCCCGGCAGGAAGCGGCGCGAGTCGCCGCCCGCCCCATCACGCTTGTGCTGGCGTTTGCCGCCGCATCGACGGTGGGTGTCGGCTTGGCGCTGCTTGGCCTGGTGACTCCCGTGGTCGGAGAGTGGCTGAACTGGCTGGGCGTGACCCTTCTGGGCCTCGGACGGTCCGGAGGATTCGACCTCGGTAGCCTGTCGACGCTGGGATTCTCACCCGGTTTGCCGGCGCTGATCGTGATCGGGATATCGATCGCGCTGGCGCCGGTCGCGGTCTACTTCATTCTTTCAGAGGAATGACGGGACCCTGGATGCTCGGCGTGCTGCGCTTGCCGACCGGGACCGCTGTCACGCACCACGCATCTGCTCGACTCATCCGATGATGTAGTCTCTTCGCGAAACGTTCGTTTAGGCGAAGCGCCCCAAAAAAGTCGCTCACCGCCGCGCTTTTTTCCGTTTTCCAGCACCGCCCGAGACAGCCGACTCCACTATAAGTCAGACTGCTACCAGTCGATCGGGGTGTCTCGGTGGTCCGTTGCGATGTCGTCCAGGCCTGGAAGCTCGAACTCCCGGTCCCAGACAAAGTCATCCCCGTTTGCCACCAGTTTGACGATGTCGGGGTTCCGCATCCGGTCGGCTTCGGCGCGCCTGTAGGTGGGTTCCAGATGGTTCAGCAGCAACCCCATGACGTTTCCGTGCGCACAGATAGCGATCGAGGAACTGGCTTCTTCTTTCAGGATTTGCCTGACGGTGCGGACGAATCGATCCTGGGCATCGAATGAGGTTTCGCATCCCGGCAAGGCGAAAGAAAAATCCTCCCACGACCGTTGCCACACCTCGCGAAAGTCGTCCCGCACACCTTCGGCCACCTTGCGTTCCTGGAGGTTGTTCTCGACGAGAACGTCCAGTCCACGCCTCTTTGAGAAAGGCTCGATAGTAGAGAGGCACCGGAGGTATGGACTGGAGTACACCTTTTCGATCTCGATCGATTCCAGCAAGCCACCCAGCTTTTCAGCCTGCTCCAGTCCAACCTGACTGAGCGGCCACTGCGATTCCTCTAGCTTAGATGAAGGATGGCTCTGGGCATGGCGGATCAGGTAGGCGGTGGTCGTCGTCATCTCTGCTTCCCGACGCAGTATAGCTCAATCTATCAATTGACACCTCGTTCGGACAGGCGTAGCATCGATTCAAGTATTAATTATTTAATCGTCGGAGACAGCACGTATGGCTAGAAAGAAAACACCGGGTCTGACCGACGCGGAGTTGAAGTTGATGAACGTGCTTTGGGATCAAGGCGGTGCCACCGTTTCGAGGGTCGTGGCCAGCTTACCGCAGAAGCCCCCGCTGGCGTACTCCACGGTCCTGACCACCCTCCGGATTCTGGAAAACAAGGGCTACGCGCGGCACACGAAAAAGGGCCGGGCGTTTGTTTATCAGGCGGTCGTCGGCCGGGACAAGGCGAGACAGAAAGCCATCACGCACCTGCTGGGTCGCTTTTTCGAGGGTTCGCCCGGAGCGCTCGTTCTGAATCTGGTCGAAGCCAGGAAAATCGATGCCGAGAGCCTGGAGCGTCTGCGAAATCGCATCGAGGAAGAAGCATGATAACCGTCTGGGCTGCGCTGGTGAACGGGGCCCTGGTTAGTCTCGGCCTCACGGCTGCTCTATCGGTGCTGTTGCGGTTCGGGCCGGGTCGCGGCTGGAATGCGCGTACACGCTACGTCGTCTGGATGGCGGCGCTCCTGGTTTCGGTTGCGATGCCTCTGTTTTATGCGCCGATCGAGTTCTCGTACCCGATGGGTGAAGCCGTATCTGTCGAGGGCATCCCTCTGGATTCGGATTCGACTCCAGGCCTCCCGTTCAAGGGTGACTTGGATCCGCTACCTGTACCGCTCGCGGAATACAATTTTCAAGAAACGATCGCATCCTCTTCTCGCGCCCCGGGCGAGCCGATCTTCCCGGTTCGTCTGGTGGCGGGAACCTGGGCTACCTGGCTGCTTGGTGTCTGGCTGGTCGGAAGCGTGTTCATGTTGTCCCGTCTGATCCTCGGTTGGGTCGTGTTGGAACGTCGAAAGGCAGAAGCCTTTGCCCTTCCGCCCGGTCGCGCTGCTCGCCTGGTGAAATGGCTCAGGTACAGTAGCGGGCGCGCCAGCCGCATTCGATTGGCGATCTCTCCGAATATTGCTTCGCCCATTGCCACCGGCCCGTACCGTCCGACGGTGCTGATTCCGTCCCGCATGATTGATGAGTTGGATGACTTCGAACTGGATCAACTGGTCTTGCACGAGGTCGCCCATCTGGGTCGCCGGGACGATTATGCGTTGGTCGCCGAACGCCTCCTCGAGGCGGTATTCGTCTTCTATCCAGCTGTGTGGTGGATAAAACGTCACATCGAGTTCGAGAGGGAAGTGGCCTGCGATGATTTCGTTGTTGAAACCACCCGGCGTCCGAGAGAATATGCGAGGTGCCTGGCCCGTGCTGCCGAACTGGCGGTCGGCGCTCATTCTCATCCATTGGCTGCATTCGCCGCCAGAGCGAATTCGCGGCTGGAAAAAAGAGTGGACATGTTGCTGGACAAGACACGAACGAGTGAGACGAGGCTGCTGTGGGTGCGAGCGTCAGCCCTGGTATTCGCCCTTGTCGCTGTTTCATCGGCGCTCGTCCATCAACCCGGCTTGGTGGCCTTTGTCAGGCCGGTCCAGGCGAGTTTGGCGAGTGCTACGGATGCCGCACGCACGGACTTGCCCGGCGTTGGGTCTTTGGCTGCAACTTCCGCCTCCCGCTCTTTGCCAGCCGAAACGCCTCCTCCCGTCCCGGAAAGGCAGGAGCCGCCTTTGTCCGGTGCGCGTGCCCTTCCCGGGGAGAGCGGTTCGATTCGGGTACGGATTCCAGTGACTGTGACGGACTCTCGGAACAGTTTCGTTCAGGGCCTCGGCAGAGAACATTTCAGATTGCTGGTGGATGGACAGGAGATGGCCATATCGGAGTTCTTGATTCCGGGAGATCCGACGTCCATCGCGATTGTCAATGAGGTGGCCCAGGTCACATCTCGAAGCGGGCCCGAGAGCGAGTTGCCCCGCCAGGTCGCAGAGCAAGTCCTCAGAGGAGGCGATCGCGTCGGGAGGGACATATTCCTTCTGGCTTCCACCGAAGCCACGGGTCCGGCGTCTCTTCGTTCCCAGATCGAAATTGCCGCGGCCCAAATGCGATCGGCAGGGAACTCCGCTCGGGCGATCGTGATCGTTTCCGGTCGCGCCGCGCATTGGGCCGATTACACCGAAGAACTGATTCGGAATGTCGCCGCCGCAACCGATCTACCGATCTATGCCGTCAGTCGGGGCGGGGACGACCCTTCCGGAACCGGCGCGCGAGGGCTCGAGTCCAGCCGGGCGGTTCTGGACCAGATCACGGAGCAGACCGGCGGCCTGCACCTGGTTATCGACCACGAGCGAGACGTCTCTGTCGTCGCCAACCGGATGCGGACAGGGATGCGAACCCTTTACGTTCTCGGTTTTGAATTAGATGACTCGGACCAGGATGAAAAGTACCGACGGATCGAAGTGCAGGTTGTCGCTCCGAACGGACTGCAAGCGCTTGCCGTCGCCCACCGAGTTGGATATCGGATGCCGGGTGCGGGGCGCGTGCCGGACCTGCCGGCCGAACAGTCCGTAGAGCAAGCGACCGCGGCCGCGGGACCCCTCGACCGGTTTGACAGGCCGGAGGCATTCGGTCGTGTGGAGCCTGTGGAGGTCGTGGAGGAAACGACTCCTCCCCCGGCCCCGGAGCCTGTTTTTGTCCCGCCGCCGCAGTCTTCACGGGAACCCCAGGAACCACCGAAACCTACGGAAGCCGCAATCGAAGTCAAAGGCCTCGGCCGAATCACCGAGATCAACGCCGGGGAGCGTTGGTTTGAACTTCGGAGCCGAATCCCTGAACCGGTTCAGGTACGCACGTCCGTTACCAGTGTCTGGGGGGGCGCGGTCGGCGTCGGTGGGGGGATCCCTTCTTCCGGCGAGCCCAGCGTCATACGTGTTCCGGACGACCCTCGGACCGGCCAGCCGCCTCCCGATCCGCGAGTCGACCCCAGTACCGGCCGGCGGGATCCCCGACTCGATCCCCGCATCCCCACCCCGGTTCCGTTACCCCTTCCGGGAGGCCCGACACCCGGCCGAATCGGTTACGTGACGTCCCGCATTCTCGTCACCGACGAGACGCTCATTCAGCACAATGGCAGGACACTCCGGTTCGGCCAGCTCAACGTGGGTGACACCGTTTCACTGACCGGAGTGACCCGAGGGGACCAGGTGGAAGCAACGCGGATCGACCGACAGTTTCGAGGGCCCTGAGTCAGAAGATCCCCCGGCTACGAAAGCGTTCGGCCTCCTTACGAATATTCTGCTATTCTCTTGCGCAGTAATCATCGAATTCGGGAAAGTCATTCGGGAGAGAAACGTGGAGCGAAAGCTTGTCATTGCCGCGGTCGCCCTGATTCTATGCTGGCCCACAGCCGTCCCACCGGCACTGGCCGGGCAGGTTGAACCATCCGTGGCGGCTATGGTTGGCGCGGCCAACGAACTGCGTGAGGCCCTCAAGGACCGGGAGGCTCTGGACCAGTACCTACAGGTTCTTCTGGTCGAACCCAATCACTTCGAGGCTTTGTCCGGCGCGGCCTACCTCTATGGAAGAGTCGGTTCGCATCTCGACCGAAAAGAAGAGCAGGAAGACTATTTCGAGGAGGCCCTGGTCCTCGCAGAGCGTGCCCTCGAGCAAGAGCCGGATCATCCGGAATCCAATTTTGTGATGGCGTGGGCCTACGGCGGAATTGCGATGCTTTCAAGCGGGCGGGAAAAAATCGAGGCAGGTAAGCATGTTTATGACCACGTAAATCGAGTGCTGGAACAGCGCGAAGACGATGACCGTGCCTGGTACGTACTTGGGAACCTGAACTACGAGGCGGCGGGAGCAACTCTTCTTGAAAAAGCCGCGGCCAGTATGCTGTATGGCGGCTTGCCTCCGAACCTGACGAATCGCAACGCGATCGCGGCGTATACGAAAGCCGTAGAACTCCGTCCGGACTCCATCTTATACCGATTCGAACTGGCACGTGTGCTTGCCAGAGTCGGCAGGTACGGTGCAGCCCGGGAGCACCTGGACCATGCTCTCTCACTGGAGCCTATGGTCGAAGGTGACGATTCGCTGCTGGAGGAATGTAGGAAATTAAGTAAAAAGGTTCGCCTCCTCCGCAGAATTTGTGGGCAGTCCAAAGGCCTGTGCGCACATAAGTAATTGAAACAAAGTACCTTATTCTTTTGTTCGACGGCGAATATTCCAGTACCCACTTCGGTCGGACGCCTACACCCGGTGCCCGGAGCCCCCGCCGGAGGCCCCGTTCCCCATCGCCCACACCAGCCGACACCGCGGAGCGCAGCCGAGGGTCAAGGCCGGCGCAGCCGCCGAGCTTGCGAGGGAAGCCTTGAGGCTTGGCGAGCACCGTGGTCTCCTCAAGCGGCGATGGAAGACGGTTTTACCCACAAATTCTGCGGAAGACCCAAAGGTTCAGAGATAAAGAATCTTTCGATGGAGTTGATCGAACGCTACTTATCTTGATTCGCCGCGCGCCACTGCTCGTAACGCAGGCGAAGAGTCTTGACCGGGTTCAGGTCCTCGCCCTCCCGGATACCCTGTGCGTGATCCGGAGACGGCTGCGAGACGGTGAGGTACATCGCGTAGTCCCCGTCGTTGTAGGAGTCCCCATTCGAATCGGTCGGATCGGCCCTTAGAATGTATGCGACGTGTGCGGTTTTGGCGTCGCAGGGAATTGGAGCTGCACCGCCGTCTTCCGGGTGTGGAGGGCAGATGCAACGGCTGTCACCGCCCGCCCGGTCCCCCGCCCACAGCGCCGCCATGGCACGATCCGCGAGTGAGCCGCTGGTCTGGACGAACGCTTTGACGGCGCTGGGGACGACGTCATGCATGCGGAGGGTGTTACCCTGGACCGCATAGAAGATCTCCGTACCCGGGACCTGGCCATGCATGAATTGGGTAACAAAACCGTTGCCCAATCCGGAGTGTCCCGCCGCCCGGCCTTCCATGTCGACGATCCCGAACTGGCGCGATTGGAAAGCGGGATCGGCGCTCAACATCTCAATGATCTCGTGTGGATCGGTCCCCTTCTGCAGTTCCTCGAAGACAAGCATCTGGTTCCGGCCCGTGCCGTCCGCCGCGGCCTGACAGGTCGCTATCCCGATGCCGGGCACGACGACGCCGATCGCGTCTTTCATCCGATCGTCCGTTGTGTCCACGCAGGACGCCGCCGCCATGACGACGCGCCTGGTGTTCCGGTCTACTGCTATGACCGACCATGTCGCAAACGCAGAACTTTCGAGGCAAAACAAAGCGGCCAGCAGAAGAAGTGTTCGTCGCATGAAATCGTCCCTCCGTTTGAGCCGTTAGGATATTCCAGAATCCGGGCGTTTCGAAGGGAATAGGCGTGGCGGTGAACTACCGGATGATGCGGCACGCATAGATTCGCGGCGACCTGAACGATTGTGCTTCAAGCGAACTTCGAGATGACATCCGGCTGCTTACCCGTCTACCACAAACCTTTTGCTGATCGGGAGGTTCTCCGAAGTTTGCGCGTGGAACTGTCAAATGGATCGGAATCATCTCCGGTATCGTGGTCGCGCTTCCACTATGTGTTTCGTCGATACCCGCACGAACTGGGTCCACCTCTGCGCCGTTCTATTCCTTCGGCGAACCGGCGATTTCTTCCGAGGGAAGCGTGGGAGTATTCTCGTATAATGGCGGCATGGCTTCTGATACCTCGAAGCTGGCAGATTGGACTCCGGAACAGATCGCCGACGGCAAGCGGTGGGTTCAAGCCTGGAAAGAGGCGGGACCTGAACTCGAGCGATTACGCCGCGAGGAACTGCGCAGCCTGAATCCGCGGCACGCTATCGCACTCCTGTGCGGCCCCATGGACTACACCATTCCTCCCCGGGCGCCACGAGCAACCTCAGGACTCGTCGAGCAGCAACGGTGGTTCATGAAGGCGGCCGACCGCCGTGATTGAGGTGATCCGTGTCGCGGGTCAAATCCAGGCGCTGTGCGAGACCGAGAATTGGAGGTTCTGTTTCATCGGAGGCGTGGCGTTACAGCGATGGGGAGAGCCGCGTGAAACAGTCGACGTCGATCTGACCCTGATGACGGGTTTTGGCGGCGAGGAGCCGTTCATCCAAACCCTGCTCGCCAGATTCGAGGGAAGAGTTGACGATCCCGCCGGATTCGCCCGCACTCGCCGTGTCTTGTTGCTCCGTTCAAATTCCGGCGTGGGTATCGACATCGCTTTGGGCGCTCTACCCTTTGAAGAGTCTGCCGTGACCCGTGCGAGCCTCTTCGCCTTTCCCGGAGACGCTGATCCACCGGGATCCGCTTCCCTCATGACAGGTTGGTGAGTGAAGCATTGCACCAGGCAAGAACCTTCGCGAACGGGTATTCTTCGGTAGTGCCGAACAAGGCGTGACGTGTGAGCTTGGCCCGGGTCAGGGCCGGGCTGGTCAGGCCGCACAGGAACCGGGCCGCCTGACGTGCCTCGTCGAGAGCTTCGGCGTGGGATCCGATCAGCGAGTGAAGAGCCTGGATATCGATTCGGTCCTCCAGTTCAGGGAGGCCCGACCGGGTCGGCAGTCGCTGCGCTTCGAGGGTCCGGCACCAGGTGCAGTGGCCACAGCCGGTCTCCCGCAATTCCCCGAAGTACCCAACCAGGGCATTGGTCTGGCAGCCATCCCGGGTGACCAGTTCGAGAACTTCCGACACCCTTCTTACTTCCCGTTGTTCCCGTTGCTCGAACCGTTCGGCGAGATCCGAGACGAGTGCGTCCGGATTCTCTGGACCGCCGACCAGTGTGTAGCGGTGTCGGAGGCCGGCGATCTGCAGCCTCACCCAGCCCTGCTGTTCGAGGTACTCGATCGCACGTACCATGCGCGACCGGTCTTGTCGAAGACGAGCGGCGGCCGCGGTGGGGTCGAGAGTGTGCCAGATCCGGCCTTTCGTGGCTTCGGCGAAGATGTTCGCGACCAACTGCGACCGTTCTCCGGAGAACTGTCCGACGATCTCATCCACGGGCAATTCCGGCCCGATCTTGTAGGTGGAGTAGAAAGGGGTGCGTGTGCGCAGGAATCCGAGAAGCTCGATATAAGTGAGGGCGGTCCGCAAGACCAGCGGCCGGATATCGAAGAGCGCCGATAGTTCGTAATGGCTGACGTCGAACTCCGTGGGCTGCGAAAACAGATGTCCCACCAGGCCGCCGAGTGCGCGCCGTGTCGAGGTGTCTCCGTAGGTGAAGTTTTCCAGCATGGAAGCATCTTCCGCCGACGCAAGCATCTCGACCGTGGACTCCGCGCCGTCGCGGCCCGCCCGCCCGATCTCCTGGCTGTAGCTTTCCAGGCTCTTGGGGAGGTTGTAGTGATACACATAACGGACGTCGGCCTTGTCGATCCCCATGCCGAACGCGATGGTGGCGACGACGATGTTCCGATCCGACCCCGTCCACCAATCCTGCACCCGCACCCGGTCTTCGCTGTCCATTCCCGCATGGTAGGCTCGCGCCTGATGACCGGCGTCTTCGAGCCGTTCGGCCACTCGCTCGGCCGTCTTCTGCAGCGTGACGTAGACGATCGTGGGGCCCGGCTTGCGGGTCCCGATGCGCCCGATCAGAAGAGCGTCGCGGTCCGCTCCCGCCACCGGTGTGGTCTCCATTGTCAGGTTGGGGCGATAGAAACCGGTGACGATCGCGCACTCTTCTGGAATGCCGAATCCGGAGCAAATCTGGTCGACAACCGCCGGAGTTGCCGTGGCGGTCAAGGCCAGGACCCTTTCGGCCTGCAGTTCCCGGGCGGCTTCGGCCAGCTTCAGGTAGTCGGGACGGAAATTGTGTCCCCATTCCGAGATGCAATGGGCTTCGTCGACTGCAAAAAGGGAGATCTTCACGCGTTTCATCGTTTCCAGGAAGCGCTCGTTGTTGAAGCGTTCCGGAGCCACGTAAAGAAGTTTCAGGTCTCCGGACTCCAATCGCTCCTTTGCATCTCGATTCTCGTCCCGCGTCAGCGACGAGTCCATTCGTGTCGCGGCGATCCCGCGTCGCCCGAGAAAGTCGATCTGATCCTTCATCAATGCGATCAGTGGAGACACGACCAGAGTGACCCCGTCCCAGGTGAGGGCAGGCAGTTGGTAGCACAGGGACTTGCCGCCACCGGTCGGAAACACGGCAAGAGCCGCTCCATGAGCTTCGAGCGCCTGTATCGCTTCCTGTTGACCGGGTCGGAACCCGGCGTGGCCAAACCGGTCTTTCAGGATCGTGAGTCGGTCCATCGGCTGATATTCCTTGATGCTTCCTCCACCCGTCGGAGTTCGCGTTCTGTAGTCTGAAGCCATTCTATGTCCGAGGAGCCCTGGTGGTGGGAAATCAATCCACTGCGATCATTTCTTCCGCCACGGGCTGGTAGTGGTCCCCGCCAGATATAGCGGTACTAGATTTCGGAGTTCCGCCCGAACCCGTAGGGCCGATGGAGGTTGCCCCTCACCAAGGCTAAACCCAGTCGAAAGCTCAGACTCACCAAACGGTGGATCTCACCCATCAGTCCGCTCGCAACCTCCTTCGGAGATAGTGTCGCTATATCTGGCGGGGACCACTAGTGTAGTCCGTCACAGTTAATGTAACTTATTCAGCTTTCCTACGTCTGAGTATATATGAGGAGAGCACCGACGATTAAATTGGACATTCCTGTGCGGAAGGAACTGGAGCGACTGAGCCGAAGCCGCAGTGTGGCGGTCCGGTTGGCGGAACGATCTCGAATTGTCTTGCTGGCCGCCGGGGGTCTGGACAATCAGGAGATCGCTGCCAAGTTGGACATCACTCGTCAAAAGGCCGGACGTTGGCGCGATCGTTTCGTTGAAGATGGCCTCGGGGGAATCGAAAAGGACGCTTCCCGCAGTGGACGGATTCCCTCGATCGGCCGCCGGAAGCGGGCCCGGATCGTGAAGAAGACGGTCGAAGGGAAGCCTCCGAACGCCACGCACTGGAGCCGGTCCTTGATGGCCAGGGCAACCGGCGTCAGCGAGTCCACGGTAGGGAGAATCTGGCGGGCTCATGGCTTGAAGCCTCATCTGGCACGCACCTTCAAACTTTCCAACGACAAACAATTTGTCGAGAAGTTGGAGGATGTGGTCGGTTTGTATCTGAACCCTCCGGAAAACGCCATTGTTTTGTCCTGCGATGAGAAGAGCCAGATGCAGGCCCTGGACCGCACGCAACCCGGGTTACCTCTGAAGAAGGGGCGGTGCGGCACCCTCACCCACGACTACAAACGCAACGGGACGACCACGATGTTCGCCGCGCTCAATACGCTGGACGGCTCGATTATCGGGACCTGTATGCCGAAGCATCGTCATCAGGAATGGATCCGGTTTCTCAATCAGATCAAACGTTCCGTGCCGAAAGACAAACAGATCCATATCATTTGCGACAACTACGCCACGCACAAACATCAGAAAGTCGTCAACTGGTTGAAGCGCAACACGCGCTTTCATGTGCACTTCACACCGACCAGTGCATCCTGGCTGAACATGGTCGAACGCTTCTTCCGGGATCTTTCCGAACAACGGCTTCGGCGCGGGGTTTTCCATTCGGTTCCTGAGCTAATCCAGGCCGTGGAGGAATATGTCGGGGGTCACAATCAGAACCCGAAGCCCTTCATTTGGACCGCAACGGCTTCCGATATTCTTAAAAAAGTTGCCTCCTCCGCAGAATTTGTGGGCAGTCCAAAGGCCTGTGCGCACATAAGTAATTGAAACAAAGTACCTTATTCTTTTGTTCGACGGCGAATATTCCAGTACCCACTTCGGTCGGACGCCTACACCCGGTGCCCGGAGCCCCCGCCGGAGGCCCCGTTCCCCATCGCCCACACCAGCCGACACCGCGGAGCGCAGCCGAGGGTCAAGGCCGGCGCAGCCGCCGAGCTTGCGAGGGAAGCCTTGAGGCTTGGCGAGCACCGTGGTCTCCTCAAGCGGCGATGGAAGACGGTTTTACCCACAAATTCTGCGGAAGACCCAAAAAGTTCAACGTGCCCGAAAGAAGCTCGATAAGTTACAGTCTGTTTGACGGGGACCACTAGCTTTGCATTCGAGCTGTTCGCTATTTCAAAACGCACCTGGAATCCGGTAGTATCCAGGGCTTATGACTACGGGAGCCAGCACGAACGCCGCCGACCTTCTCGAAGACTTACGCGAAGCACGCGTGAGTGAGTTGGCGCTGTTTACCGATCTTTCAGACGACCAATTGCTCGGTCCCGAGCAGCACTTTCTCGAACCTCCGATCTGGGAACTCGGACACGTCGGTTGGTTTCAGGAATACTGGCTCCTTCGGGAACTTGGGGGCGCGAAGCCGATCATTGAAGGCGCCGACGGTATCTACGACGCGTTCAACGTGTCCTACAATCTTCGCCGCGTCCACGATTTTCCGACGCGGGATGAGACCCTGGAATACCTCCAGACCGTGCTGGAACGTTCTGTCGATCGACTGGATGCCCGTCGGTTGGACCTGAGGGAGAGGTACTTCTACTGGCTGGCGGCCCAGCACGAATACATGCATTCGGAAAACCTCTGCATGGTGCGGCAGACGCTCGGGTACGCCAGACCGAAGTTCGAAGAGAGAGAAGTGGTCACCGACCCGAACTTCGAGCCTAAGGATGTCGATATCTCCGGTGGAATATGTTCCATCGGTGCCCCGAACAATGACGCCTTCGTCTTCGACAACGAGATGTGGGCGCATCAGGTGAAGATCGAGCCGTTCCGTATGGCCAACGCTCCGGTTACGAACCGGCAGTTCGTCGAGTTCATCGAGGACGGAGGATACGCCACCAGGCGGTTCTGGCGCAAACACGGGTGGGAGTGGAGGCGTCGGGAGGGTGCGACGCATCCGCTGTTCTGGCGAAAGTCCGACGATGGATGGGTGCAGAAGATTTTTGACGAGGAGTTGCCCCTGGAGCCGAACCATCCAGTAGTTCACATCAACTGGTACGAGGCCCGGGCGTATTGCGTGTGGGCCGGCCGCAGGCTCCCGACGGAAGCCGAATGGGAACTGGCGGCTTCCGGGCCCGACGGGCGGCCCTTTCCGTGGGGTGAGGAGTTGCCGAGTCCCGATCGAGCCAACCTGGACTGGAGCCATCTGGGAGTCGTCGACGTGGGCGCCTATCCGGAAGGCGACAGCGTGTTCGGTTGCCGTCAGATGATCGGCAACATCTGGGAATGGACTTCCAGCTATCTGGAGCCCTACCCGGGTTTCAGGCCGGGTGCCTACAAGGAATACTCTCAGCCGTATTTCGGTAAGAAGCCGGTCTTGCGGGGTGGTGGCTTCGCTTCGCGTTCGAAGATGGTTCGCAATACCTGGCGCAATTTCTTCATGCGGCATCGCCGGAACATCGTTGCCGGATTCCGGACCTGCGCCCTTGATTAGTGATCGCGTCCGTGAGGTCGTTCACCCGCCTCAAAGACAGACCCGTTCACGTATAATGCAAATCCCGGGTTGAGGAAGCGCGATCGTGACGGAAATCAGAACATCACAGGTTCCTTCATTCATTTACGGAACCGCATGGAAGAAGGACACCACTGACCACCTGGTCCGAACGGCCGTGGGTGCCGGGTTCCGGGCCATCGACACGGCCAACCAGCCCAGGCACTATCAAGAGCCGCTTGTGGGCGAGGCGCTCGAAGCGCTGGCGGCCGATGGCACGGCGCGCGATTCGCTGTTCGTGCAGACGAAATTCACGCCGCTCAACGGCCACGACCACCGGGTACCTTACGATTCGCATGCGGATCTCAAAACTCAGGTACACCAGTCCTTCGAGTCCTCACTGCGAAATCTTAGAACCGACCGTGTGGATTCCTACCTTCTGCACGGACCTTACTCGGCTCCCGGTTTAGGACCTGCCGACTGGGAAGTCTGGGGCGCCATCGAAGAGATTCACGGTTCCGGTCGGGCCGGAATGATCGGTGTCAGTAACTTCAACGCCGTACAGCTCGCAACATTGATTGAGAACGCCGATGTCAAACCCATGGTTGTGCAGAACCGTTGCTTCGCGGAGCGGGGTTGGGATCGGCAGGTCCGGGAGATCTGCCGTGCGAACGGAATCATGTACCAGGGGTTTTCGCTCCTGACGGCGAATCCTTTTCTTTTGAACCATCCTCGCGTGGTCTCCATCGCCGACCGCCTTGAAGTCCATCCGGAGCAGGTGATCTTTCGCTTTTCCTTCCAGGCAGGGATGGTGCCGTTGACCGGTACCACCAGTCATCCGCACATGACAGAGGACCTCGATGTCTTCTCAATTGAGTTGACCCCGGACGAGGTCCAATTCATGGACTCGATCGCCGGCTGATCGTAAGGGCCCGCTCAAGAATAAGTTCACATTTTGGCATCCCATCTTCACGCCATCTTCGCGGACCTTCGCGTCATCTTCGCGGGACCTTCGCGCCATCTTCGGCCGCTCCTCAATCGCAGATCCTCGAAATAGCAGGCTATTCCTCCGGTCTGCTCAATCGGTCGCGACCGAATCTGACCGAAATCTGGGCGCCAATTCTGTGAAGTTATTCTTGAGCGGACCCTAGGTGTTAGAATCGGCCACACGAAACTATCCAAGGGGTGCGACATGAAGAACGGGTTATCCCGGGTTTTGGCCACGTTAGCAGCGGGTATGCTGACGATGGCGCTGACGACCGCTTGCGGGCGGCAGCAGAGTGCTGCGGTCGACCTGGACTCCGACGACATCGGCGGCGTTGTAACGAGCGAGAATGGGCCGGAAGCCGGTGTCTGGGTCATCGCTGAAACGAGCGACTTCGCAAGCAGGTTTGCCAGGATCGTCGTAACGGACGAACTGGGTCGCTACGTGGTCCCGGACCTGCCTGAGGCTACTTTCAGTGTCTGGGTTCGCGGCTATGGGCTGGCCGACTCAGCAAAGATTGAAGCCTCCCCGGGCGAAACAGTCGACCTCACCGCCCGCGTCGCGCCGGATCCCGTGACGGCGGCCCAGGTCTATCCCGCCGCCCATTGGTATTCCATGATGGGCTTGCCCACCGAGAGCGACCTCGGCGACATCCCGGGTGGCATGAACGAGTACCTGACCTGGATGAAGAACATGGGCTGCATCGGGTGTCATCAACTTGGGCAACTGTCGACCCGGACGATTCCCGAAGAACTGGGCGAGTTCACATCCTCCCAGGAGGCATGGGTCCGTCGGGTTCAGTCCGGGCAGGCGGGCGGGCAAATGTTCCGGCAGGTTACCGGAACGTTGCAGGGATTGCCTTTCAAGTATCTGTCGGACTGGACCGATCGCGTGGCCGCGGGCGAAGTCCCGTCAACCCAACCCGCGCGTCCCACCGGCGTCGAGCGTAATGTCGTTGCCACCGTGCGAGACTGGGCGACCCCGTCTGTTTACATGCACGACCTGACCTCGACCGATCGGCGCAACCCCACGGTCAATAGCCACGGGCCGGTTTATGGAGCTCCAGAGCTCAGCACGGACGACTTTCCAATCCTCGATCCCGTCGCCAACGTGGCCACCAGTTTCAGGGCGACGGTGCTCGACCCGGACACGCCATCAACGCGCAGCGAGCCGACGGCGGCATCGCCATATTGGGGCGACGAGCCCATCTGGGACAGCCAGGCGAACGCGCACAATCCTATGATCGATCAAAAAGGTCGGGTCTGGTACACCGCAAGGATTCGTCCTTCTGAGAACCCGGACTTTTGCCAGGAGGGGTCCGACCACCCGTCCGCGCGAATGTTCCCCAACCCTCGAGCCGGCCGGCAGCTTGCCTACTACGAACCCGGGACAGGGGAGTACACGCCCGTCGATACCTGCTTCGGCACCCACCACCTGCAGTTTGCCGAAGATGAGAACCACACGTTGTGGACCAGCGGCGGCGGGCAGGTTGTCGGTTGGCTGAACACGAAGATGTACGACGAGACCGGAGACGCGGCGGCCTCACAGGGATGGACGCCATTGATACTGGACACGAACGGCAACGGTCGGCGTGACGATTACGTTGAACCGAATCAACCGGTGGATCCGGCGCGCGACAAGCGCATCAATGCCGGGTTCTACGCAGTGATGCCGAACCCGGCCGACGGCTCGGTCTGGGGATCGGTCAGCTTCCGCTACCCTGGATCTATCGTCCGATTGGATCCGGGATCCAACCCATCGGAGACAGCCCTGGCAGAGATATACAACGTCCCGCTTCCGGGTTTCGGGGTGCGAGGCGCCGACATCGACCGCAACGGCGTCGTCTGGGTATCGTTGGGGAGCGGCCACCTGGGCGAGTTCGACCGCAGCAAGTGTCTGGGACCTCTAAACGGTCCCGACGCCACAGGGGATCACTGTCCGGAGGGCTGGACCTTCCACCCGTTGCCCGGGCCTGGCTTCGACGATCTGCCGGGGTTCAGCGTGGAGTCGAGCTACTACACCTGGGTCGACCAGCACAACACGTCGGGCCTGGGCGCCAACGTCCCGATTGCAACAGGCAATCTCTTCGACGGTGTGCACGCCCTGGTGGACGGAGAGTTCGTCACCCTTCGTATCCCCTATCCCCTCGGCTTTTACAGCAAAGGCTTTGACGGCCGCATCGACGACCCGGATGCCGGCTGGAAGGGCAGAGGGCTGTGGGTATCGGAAGGCGACCGCACGCCCTGGCTCATGGAAGGCGGCAAAGGGAACAAGCCCCTGGTGGTGCACTTTCAGGTGCGTCCGGATCCGCTGGCAAAATAGAAATCTCAAATGTTCGCACGTCCCGCCCCATCGAGGCCTGGAGGTGAAACACAACGTGTTGGAGCGCTCTCCGACGAGTTGAAGCAGAATGCGGCATCCCGACGAGATTGGACGAGATCGGGTTGCCGCCCAACCGGACACGATAGGAGAAGAACGATGAAGACTCGGACCTTTGCTCTGTTGATCCCGATCCTGGCGCTTTCGCTCGGGCTGTCGAAACCACTTCACGCTCAGGAGGCGACCGAGTACGGGCCTCGGAGCGGCACACTCGTCATCGCCGGCGGCGGTTCCATGAACGGTACCGGAATCATCGGGCGATTCATTGAGCTTGGAGGTGGCGCCGAGGCAGGCCGGTTCATCATCGTGCCGACCGCCGGAGGGAACTACGATCGAGCCGGCGAGCTCCGGGTCTACGAAGCGGATCGCGTCCTCGGTTCCTGGCGAGAACGTGGGCTGAAGAATGTCTCGATGCTCCAGACGCACGATCCCAAAATCGCCAACACCGAGGAGTTCATCTCCGAGCTCAGGCAGGCGACCGCGGTATGGTTCAACGGTGGCCGCCAGTGGAACATCGTCGATTCGTACGCTGGGACCCGCACCTACGACGAGTTCCACAAGTTACTCGAGCGCGGTCGTGTCATCGGGGGGAGTTCGGCCGGCGCCACGATCCAGGGCAGGTACCTCGTCCGGGGCGATACCGAGGGCTCGCGGATCGTCATGACCGAAGAGAAGAACCATCAGCTGGGCTTCGAGTTTCTCCGCGAGTCCGCGATCGACCAGCACATCAACACGAGAAACCGTTGGGACGACATCATTCCGCTCATCGAGCAGCAGCCGAATCTACTGGGAATCGGTCTCTCCGAGGGCACGGCGATCATCGTCACCGGCGACACCTTCGAAGTCATGGGCAAGTGGATGGTGGCCGTGCACGACAACACCCGCGCGTACCAGCCGTGGGAGAAGCCGTACTTCGTCTTGTCACCCGGAGACATCTACGACATGAAGGCCCGCCGGGTGGTTGCGCCTGAGCGCTAGTGGTCCCCGCCAGATGGTCATTACTCCGACCGGAGCGCCCGCATCGGATCCACCCCTGCGGCCCGGTGGGCCGGTAAATAGCTAGCGGTGAGTGCCACCGCAGTCAGGGCCGTGCCCACAGCCGCGAACGTCACTGGGTCTGTTGGGCTCACCCCGAAGAGGAGGCCGGCCATGACGCGCGTGAGGCCCAGGGAGAGGCCGAGGCCGATGGTCACACCCAGCAGGGACAACAACAGACCCTGGCGCAGGATCATCCCTTTCACGTCGCCGGTTTGTGCACCCAAGGCCATCCGCATCCCAAGCTCACGAGTGCGCTGGCTGACTGCGTAGGAGATGACACCGTACACTCCGATAGTCGCCAGGAGCAATGCCATCCCGGCGGCGATGCCCAGCAGCAATAAGGCGAACGAGCTTCGCTCCAGCGCACCGGTACCGGTACCGGTCGGGCCGCTACAGGCTGACCCAAAGCCGCGTCCGGCGATCCCCAGTACTCTCGGGCCAGGCTCTCGGAGATGATGGCCCCAGCGAAGCGGTTGTGGACGTCCTCCCATGTAAAGGTACGGCCCGCAACGACGGAAATATCCAGAGTCTCGAAGTAGTCCTGGCCGATCCACTTGTGCCTTCGTGAGGGCAGCGCCCGCTCTCCGGCCGGGCTCGTGCCGTCGGCATAGAACGGATCGACGTTTCCGGACCCATCCATGGGGATGCCGGTTCCCATGCCCACGGACGAAACGCCCGGGATTTCGGACAGGCGCCGCGCGATGAGTTCGAAGATGTATGCGGCCTCTTCGGAGTCCGGGATCTCGCTGCTCGGGATCGTGAGGCGCCGGGCTATGAGGTGGAGGTGTCGCCGGGGACTGCGCCCATTTACGCGCACAACCTCTGGCGCTCTCAGGTGGGGCCCGGCTACTTCGAAGCGTTCGAGCGACCGATCCTGGCCGGCCGCGAACTCCACGCGGGCGACGTCGGCGCGGCGACGGTGATCGTGAACGAGGCGTTCGCTCGCCGCTTCACGAGCGGCGCTTCTCCTGTCGGCCTGCGCGTGGAGGCTATCGCGGCAGAGCTGGATCCGGGCATCCGCCTGTATGAGGTGCTACCCCTTGACGAATTAGCGTGGAGGCAGGACGCGGATAACCTCGTCGTGGCGGCGTCGCTTGCCGGGATCGTCGGCCTTGTCCTGTTCCTTTCAGGGGCCGGCATCTTCTCGCTGATGTCGGTGAACGTCGCCCGGCGGACGAGCGAGATCGGGTTACGCTCAGCGCTGGGCGCCGGCCCGGCCCGGCTGTTCGCCAGCGTCTTCTCGCGAGCCCTGGTGCTTATCGGGAGCGGCATTGTGGCCGGAAACCTCGTACTCTTCGGGTTGGTGATTTTCCTGTGATAAGTTAACTCAATTCTTCACAACTTTCTGAGCCAGACTCAAAATCTGGCGGGGGGCAACTCCCGTGGGGGTTCAAGTCCCCCCTCCGGCATTGATTCAACAGCACTTGTCGATCCCCGTCGTGATCACCATCGAAACCATCAGCATCGCACAACGGGAATGCGAACTGCGTTCCTGTTGCTTTGATGTAGACTGATTTTCCGACGTGTGGAGCCTCCTCGGACGGCCTGCTGGCCGCAGGAGATATTCATGAAGCGAAAATACTGGAGATACTCATGAAGCGAAAATACTGGAAGCTTGCGGCGCCGTTGAAGCTGGCAATCCTAATTCTCTCGGTGGGAGTCATCACGGCGTCCGCCCAGTCGCCTGCCATGCGGTCCGCATATCACGACTACCGCGTCGTAACCGTGGCGGATGGGCTCGTCAACCCCTGGTCCATCGCCTTTCTTCCGGGCGGAGACATGCTGGTTTCCGAGCGTCCGGGCCGGCTCCGCGTAGTCCGGAATGGGGAGCTTCTCCCCGATCCCGTTGTCGGCGTTCCGGAGGTCTTCGCCAGCGGGCAGGGCGGCCTACTCGACGTGGTACCACATCCGGACTTCGCTTCGAACCGGCTACTCTACCTGAGCTTCTCGAAACCGCTGCCTGAAGGTGAATCCACAACGGCCGTCGCGCGGGGCCGATTCGAGAACGATCGGCTAACCAGGGTGGAGGAAATCTTCGAGGCCACGACGCGAGGGCGCGGGCATTACGGCTCGCGGATCGCCTTCGACGGCGATGGCTACCTCTTCATCACTGTCGGCGAGCGCCAGGCGCGTGCCACCGGCGATCTCGAAGCGCACCCGGCACAGGACCGTTCGAACCACCACGGTGTGGTCGTCCGCCTGCATGACGATGGGCGCGTTCCCTCCGACAACCCGTTCGCCGACACGGAGGGGGTGCTGCCTGAGATCTGGAGCTGGGGACACCGCAATTCGCAGGGTCTCGCAGTCCATCCGGAGACCGGAGACGTCTGGGCGACTGAGCACGGGCCTCAGGGCGGCGACGAGCTCAACCTGGTGCGCCCGGGGTCGAACTACGGCTGGCCGGTCATTGGCTACGGCGTGAACTACCGGACGGGCCTGGCGATCCACGACGGCACGCATCGCGAGGGCATGGAACCCCCGGTTCATTTCTGGGTGCCGTCGATCGCGACTTCAGGGCTGATGATCTACACCGGGAATCGCTTCCCTCAATGGAAAGGCAACATCTTCTCGGGCGGTCTGGCGGGCGAGCAGGTGGCGCGGCTTGTCCTGGACGGTTCGCGCGTCGTTCACGAAGAGACGCTGTTGCGCGGGATAGGCCGTGTCCGCGACATCCGGCAGGGGCCGGACGGCTACATTTACGTGGCCATCGACGGTGAAGAAGAGACCCCGACGCCGGTTGTCCGGCTCGAACCGGTAGAAGGGAGCTAAGGATTGTCTCCTGTCCAGATCAGCCGGATATGCAGGCGATGTCGGGCCTTATTCGCCGAATCCAGCCGTGCACGAACCCTCCTGTTCCGACCGTTCATTGTGGCTTGTCGACTTCTTCGGAGTTCACCAGGATGTGTCCCATATGTCTCCAGTTCGAGATCCGAAGCTTTCGGTAGGTTTCGGTACTTTTCGGTATGGTTGGTCAGAGACTCAAAATCTGGCGGGGGGTAACTCCCGTGGAGGTTCAAGTCCCCCCTCCGGCATTTTAGAATCAATGATTTAGGAAGGGATTGCAGCAACTTACTTCTTCAAATGCGGTGGTCGGCACAGGTATAAGTCCGCGACGCTGTGATCGGAAAACTGAGCCGCATAATCGGCGGCAAGATGTTTTAGCTTTGGCAAAATCGACCTATTGTGGCTTTTCCTGGATATGGAAGATGAACGTTTGATCTGGCAGAAGGAGCCACGTCACTTGACCAAACCAAGACGGAATCCATCAGTCTGGAAAACTGGCAAGCACACATGGGACGAGGCAAATTCTCACAGTACGTTGATTTCTTTGAGAACTGGATGAAAGCGACCTCTGTCGAAACCGTTCTCAAGGAGAGTCTGCCGATTCTGACGAAGGGCGTGTGTCCTCGGTCGCCTATCACGCACTGCTCCGGCTCGGCTATGCGCTCGACTACGGCAGCAGGGAGGAGGCAGCTTTCTCGCTGGCATATTGGGCCGCCCACTTCTATTCCGGCCCCGACTTTGATGTCAGCGAAACACCAGTCGAACCCGATGAGTTTCTTGCCGACCTAGTCCACAATGCATCGACACTTCAGATCGAAGCAACCGAGAGCATTGATGGCCGCATCCGTCAGGTGTATGACTAGGAAGCTTCTTTCGCTCCGAGCCACTTGCGCGACGCGACGGTGTCTCGGAAGACTCTTAGTTCTAGACCCTCGTCTTCGGCAAAGGCCGAAAGCATTCTAGCCAGCCCGAATCTGAGATCCGCTGAAACTACCCATGCGGCACGCTTGGCGATGGGGACTTGCAACGAGGCCAGGAACTTGGCAAAGGAGCGGAGCTCGTCGGACGAAAAGACGGCTTCCGAGCGACGAATGTCCATATGGAGGCAGCAGTCTCGGATGCATTTCGACGCTTTGAGCGCCTCAGAGATTGTGGTCTGTACCTCGGCAAGGCTGTACTTCCCCTCAGCAACAATAAAGAGCGTTTCACCTTCCTCAATCCGTGATATGCGAACCGGCTCGTACATTTCTTACCTCCGACTGGGGGAGTTAGCTCGTTCCTCCCCGACGTGTTTCGATCCTTGCGCATTGCTACAATTGACCTCCTCGTCGGAAAACGTAGAAGGCCGGGATGAGAGCGGTAGCGTCCGCGATATCCTCGCTACTCCCTGGGAATGCAGATGGAAGACTTTGTCCGTGCTTGGAGCTCCGTCGCTGAATCGTTCTCGTCAACCGAGTCAAAAAGCCGCTGGATAGGGCCGGCGAACAGGTCGTCACCGACATAGCCGAAGATCGTCGCATCCTCGTGGAAGGCGGGTTTGATGTCGTCGCCTCTGCCGGATGTTGCGCCATCGACGTAGTGCTGGACGACGTTGGAGATCACGTCGTATCGGTCACGTTTAGAGTTGCAGTACTCATGAGTTCACCCTTGCCCCTAGTGTCGTTTATGTTCCGTTGACGCTTAGCCGTTCGCTGATGCGCGGACGGTCCCCGCTCACGAGATCTTGACCATCGTTTTGCCAAAGTTCTCGCCGCGCAGCATGCCGATGAAGGCGTCCACGGAGCTGTCCAGTCCGTGGGTGACGGTCTCGCGATACTTGAGCTTGCCCTCTTTGATCCAGCCCGACATGGTTCGCAACGCCTCGCCGGCATCCGGCTGCCGAGCAGCAAGCTCGAAAAAATGGAAGAATCGGAACCCCTCGGTGGAGCCTTCCTCGCCGAGGTCCTTCAGCCCCGCCTCGCGCAGCCGCTTCAGCGGTGTTGCCTGTTGTTGTTCCCAGGGTGCGTTGTTCCTGGGGATGTTGTATTGGCTCACCCATCCGGCCACCGGCACGCGGCAACCTGAGTTCAGTAGAGGGATCACCGCCTCGAGCACTTCGCCGCCAACGTTCTCGAAGTAGACGTCGATGCCGTCGGGCACGGCCGCCGCCAGTGCGGTGGGAAGGTCGCCGGCCTTGTAGTCGACGCAAGCGTCGAAGCCGAGCTCCTCGACGCAGTACGCGCACTTCCGAGGCCCACCGGCGATGCCAACCACCCGGCAGCCGTGGATTTTCGCCAACTGCCCGACGACTTGCCCGACCGCACCGCTGGCCGCGCTCACGACCACCGTTTCTCCCGCCTTGATGGTGGCCACGTTGAGCAGACCGGTATACGCAGCGTAGCCGGTCATCCCCAGGATGCCGAGCGCGGTGGATGGTGGGCCGAGCGAGCCGTCCCACTTTTCGATGGGCATGGCCTCGTTGTCCCACTGCAAGTCTTCAGGCGTGCCGACACTGTATTCCTGCCAACCGTAGTAACCGACTACGAGATCGCCCTCGTTCCACGCACGCGCTCGGCTCTCCACCACCTCCGACACGGTGCCACCCACGAGGGTGGAGCCCACGTTCCGCTTGTTGTTCATGGGGCCGGAGGCGTCGAGGCCGCGCATGTACGGGTCCAGCGTGAGCCACTTGGTACGGAGCAGCATCTGACCCTCGGCGATGGGCGGAACCTCCTCGGTCACCACCTCGAAATCGGAGGGCTTGGGCTCGCCCTCCGGATTCTTCTTCAGCACGATCCTGCGGTTGACGACCCCGCCGCCTCGGGTACGGTCTTCAACTGGCTCGATCGCGAGTCCTTGCCTCGTCTTGACACTGTTCACGGTGTTTGTCCCCCTGAGGAGTGCAGATGAAAGACCTTGTTCATGATCTTCCACTCCCCGTCGACTTTGAGCAGGGTGAACAAGTCGGTGTACCGGTGACCGGTCCAGTTGTGGAGTTCAAGCCGCACGGTGGCGACCGTGTCAATGAGGTCGATGCTGGCGATCCGTGCCTGGAGTCCCGTCGCCGGACCGTTCCCGTCATTCCAGGCAAAGAGCTGTTGGATGGGGCCGGCGAACAAGTCGGCACCGGCATAACCGAAGATCGTCGCGTCCTCGTGGAAGGCGGGCTTCATGTCGTCGCCTTTGCCGGATTTTGCGCCATCGATGTAGTGCTGGACGACGTCGGCGATCACGTCGTACTCGGTCACGGTTAAAGTTGCAGTACTCACGAGTTCTCTCCTTACTTGGTTCTAGAACCGGTATCGGTTCTAAGGTTTTTGAAGAATCTTCGTTTCAGCGGGAGCTGAGCCGGGATGACCAGCCCTACGAGACCGGCACCCCTTCCTTCAGTTCTCCATGGCAACACCGGAGCGAGCCCGATAGAAGAGCTCACGTCCGTCAGGCTCCAACACCGTCTGCGAGGACTCCTTTGTCCTCTACAACCAATGACAAATCATTGGTGTCGGTGTCGTAGAGGTAGCCGTAGATGTTGACGTGTTGTGGCGTACCTGAACCGCCCCGGGTTTCCCGGAGACCGTTTTAGTTGACTCCGGCCACGGTGACTGGAGTTGCTTCGTTGCGATAGTACACCTGCTCGAACTCGACTGGAGGAATGTATCCGATCGGTTCGAGAAGGCGGTGCTCGTTGTACCAGGACACCCAGTCGAGTGTCGCGTACTCCACATCGTCAAGACCTCGCCAGGGCCCCTCTCTTCGAATGACTTCGGTCTTGAATAACCCGATTACAGATTCGGCCATGGCATTGTCGTAGGAGTCCCCGATGCTCCCAACCGACGGCTCAATTCCGGCCTCGGCCAATCGTTCCGTATACCGAATCGACAGATATTGGACGCCGCGGTCGCTGTGATGAATCAAACCTTCAGTGTCAGGGCGCGACCAGAGGGCCTGCTCCAGCGCATCCAAGGCAATGTCAGTCTTTAGCGAATGCATCGTTCGCCAACCGACGATCTTTCGGGAGAAGACATCGATGACGAATGCGACGTAAACAAACCCTCGCCATGTTGCAACATACGTGAGATCCGCGATCCACAGCTCATTGGGACGGGTCGCGCTGAAGTCCCGATCCACAAGATCGGCGGGTCTGCGAGCTACTTCATTCTGGATAGTGGTCTTGATCTTCCGGCCCCGAACCACGCCTTCAAGCCCCATTTCCCGCATCAATCGTTCAACGGTACAACGGGCAACGTCTGTGTTCTCGCGATTCAATTGCTTCCAGACCTTGCGGACGCCATAGACCTGACGGTTTTCCCTCCAGACCCGATCGATCTCGACTCGAAGCTTCGCGTCGCGCTTCGCACGCGCGGGCAATCGATCTGGATTCTTTTCCCGTGCCTGGTGCTCGTAGAACGTCGATGGGGCGATCGGCAGCACACTGCAGATCGACTCGACCCCATACCGGCCTCGATTCGTCTCGATGAAATCCGCCATCACCGGGGTCGGCGGTCGAGTTCCGCCTGTGCGAAAAACGCTGACGCCTTGCGCAGGATCTCGTTCGCTCGTTTCAGCTCACGATTCTCCCGTTCCAGTTCCTTTAGCCGTTGTTTCTCGTCCTTGGTCAGGCCCCCACGTTGGCCCATATCACGCTCTGTTTGCCGGACCCACTTACGCAGTGTTTCTGGGGTACAACCGATCTTCGCAGCGATCGACGCCATTGCCGCCCACTGTGAGGCGTACTCCCCCTGGTGCTCGGCCACCATTCGTACCGCACGTTCCCGAACCTCGGGTGCATATCTGCTTGCTCTTCCCATAATGACTCCCATCTTCTCAAGTAATGGAGTCTCCGGGAAACCCGGGGCGGTTCAGTTCGCTCAGATTTACGCGAACCTTCAACAAATCCCTCTGCGCTGTTAATCACTTCTTCTCAGACATCCCAACCTTCCCGTCTTTGGTCGGGATAGCTGTCTCTGTAATCCGATTTCACCTCACCATTCCTTGCAACACCCGTCATCCAGGCCCACTTTCTCAGCTCAGTCGGCATCTTTGCTCCCGCCAACCAGCTTCCGACGCCTTTTCCTTCTCCTAAATGCAGTCTTGGGCACCATTCATGAGAAATGCGGGCTAGCGGTATCCCGCGCCTTGAACAAGCATCACTCGATATGCGTGCCCTTTTCTTTGTGTTAGCGGCAGCAATCGGTTCCGGTCTTCTATTTGGGCTGATACCAGCACTACAAAACCCACGGACAGAGGCCCTTCTTGGTAGGGCCGCAGCCGGTAGAGGCGGCCTGATCCGTCATTCACTCGTGGTGACGCAGATTGCGATTTCTTTAGTTCTGCTGACCGGTGCCGGACTGTTGGTGCAGAGCCTGTGGAACCTCCAGAGTGTGCCGCTTGGCATGCACACCGAGCGCTTGGTCACTGCCTCGATCGTGCTTGGCCGGCAAGGGTACCCCACGCCGAGACAGCAGTTGGCATTCTTCGACGAACTTGAGTCTCGTTTAAGGAATTCTCCAGGGCTTGGAGACGTAGTCGTTTCCGATTCCGTGCCGCTGGCAGGAAGCGTTGGTGACGTGATGTCACCGGAGAGCAGCCGGTCCATGTTGTTTGCGAACATTGAGGTCGAAGGCCGATCGGCTTCCATAGAGGGTACCGGGGGGCAGGTTGCCTGGCGCTGGGTGACTCCCGAGTACTTCCGTATTCTCGACATCCCGATTCTTCGCGGCCGTACTTTCGTTGAAGACGATCGGACCCAGGATATCGTCATTGTGAGCGATTCTCTTGCTCGCCGCCTCTTCCCGAGCGACGATGCAGTTGGCAAACGGATGCGGTGGGGCATGCAGGGGCCGTGGAATACCATCGTTGGAGTCGCAGGCAACGTCAAGAACAACCCGGACCTAGCCAGTGCGGACGATCCCGAGTATTACGTACCGCGCAAATACAACAGCGATCGGGGTGCATCACGACAGGCAAGCATCATCCTGCGGACGCCTCTTGACCTGAAAGTCGTATCCGACACCGTAAGGGACGAAGTCGCAGAGATTGACGCGACATTGCCAGTAGACATACAAACCATGGACCAGCGGGTTAGTGCGCTTGCCGATCGCCCACGGTTCAATGCAGTACTGTTGGTTGCGTTTTCGATCACAGGTCTCTTGCTGGCAGCGATCGGACTTTACGGGGTGATTTCGTTCTTAGTTGTGCAGAGAACGCAGGAAATCGGTGTCCGAATGGCGCTCGGGGCGACGCCTCGAAGTATCGTTGGACTTGTACTCTCCCATGCCATGGGTTGGACAGCTGGCGGTATGGTCATCGGGCTAATTGGGTCATTGTTTGCGACTCGCCTGCTGAGAAGTCTCTTGTTCCAGGTGCCGGAGCGAGATATGTGGACGCTCTTCTCAACGATGGCAGTGCTACTTGTAGTTGCGGCTGCCGCTGCTTGGGTGCCGTCGGCTCGCGCCTCGCGTACGGATCCAATAATCGCGCTGAGACAAGATTGAAGGATGGTCCAGATGCAAGGGACCGTCAGATATGGCGGTGGTGATCGATCCGCTCTGAACCTGATCTGACATAACGGCGTTTGTAGGGAGTATGGGATAGCGCGTTGCGATCAGCGGGTCTTGACGCTGAGTTGCGGGCCAGATTGGGGCAGCGCCCGCGGTACAAACGGCAGACTCATTCAGCATCCGAAGGCTCTGGTCTTGCATCACTGAGTGCTCGCTTGATAAACGCTGTCTTACCGACAATATAGGTTCCAACATCGGAGCCACAACGGACCGCGAGCTCAGCCTTCAGCTTTCCGTACTCGCGTGCAACCGCTGGATTCACGCGCAGGTAGTCGCGAAACGCGATCGGATCGTTCCACAGATCACTGCGGACTTCCGCCAGATGAACGTGATATCTCTGTCCGTCAGGTGCAACCCGCCAAAGAAAACGTCTGTCTGGCAACGCTACTTCGGCTTCGGGCACGTATTCATAGCCGCTCTCTTGGAGCATCTCGATGCAAGCAAGGGCGTCATCCAGATGTTCGATCGCCATGGCAATGTCGATTACGGGCTTAGCACGAGTGTTGGGCACGGATGTGCTCCCGATGTGCTGAATGTCAACTATCCGCTCATTAACTTCCAGTGTCAGGCGGTTCCGCTCTGCCTTATACAAGGCCGGCCACGCTGTGTCATAGTCCTCAACGACAAGCGGTCGGTTAAGGT
Organism: Terriglobia bacterium; assembly: GCA_965262425.1. Taxonomy (GTDB): domain Bacteria; phylum Acidobacteriota; class Terriglobia; order 20CM-2-55-15; family 20CM-2-55-15; genus CAZOZZ01. The sequence goes on from OZ253536.1 coordinate 642,596, forward strand.
TTGAATAGACGCTCATCTTTTCGATAGCCGCTTGTTAGGTGGCGACAGCCGCATCACGCAATCTCTCCGTCCACCACATCCAAGAACCGTAACACCTCGACTTGATCCAAGCGATCGCTCTGACCACCGCAGCGAAGTGCCAGCGCCGCCTCGATCACCGGCATGCCTCCGCGACGAGCGATAACCCATTGGCCTCCCGCCGTCTTTGACCCCATGACACCTTCCGCCAGAAAGCGCCAGGCGCGGCAGGCATTCAACACCGCGAAAGCTCCCGTCGGATCATGAAATGGATCATGAATACGCGTTCGATGCCACGTTACGACGTCTGCCAACACCGAACGCAATGCACCCTTGTCGATTGATCCAATTATCTGCCGTGGACCTGGCCCAAACACGGTTCGACCATAATGACGCAACACAAATAGATCGACGAGAAGATCGGCACTCTTCTCGGCACCGGTCAATTCTGTCCGCCACGTCGGCCCTGTAACGAAGCCGAACATTGCTCGCGGCAGCGGCGGCGTAGCCCCGACAGATTCTCCATCGAATGCGATCAGATCCAATCCCTTGCCGGGACACGGCAATTCCTCATTGTCCAAGTGGACCGAGAGCGTCGATAACTGTGCCGTTGTCGGGGTATCGCGCAGAAAGAGGGCGACATCAACGTCGCTCATGTCTGGATGAAAATCGTCGAACGCGATCGACCCGCCTACCGCAATAGTGTTTACGTCATCATTTAGAATCGACCGGATCGAGCGGACGAGATCTTGTAGATAAAGTGCGAGATTGTTTTCCATATGTCGGATCGTGAAAGCCGTCCATCCACGCGCCACCTAACGAATTATCCGGAATTAGATAGCGCCATACCAAGGTCAAAGGTGTGGTGTATGGCCAGCGGCGCATGAGGTTCCGGGGCCTTATGCGCACTTACTTCAGAGCGACATCCGACCTGCACGATATCTTGCACTATGTGCCTATATAACACCAAGAGTGTGCGGCGGTGGTTTCAGTCTCCCATGAGCGCCGGCTTTTCGGACAAATGGCAAAGTTACTCCCCGGAAACGCCGCTGGGAGAAGTTAAAGCCTACTGCCATACAGCGGCAGGTGGTCTTGAAATGAGTCCGTTATGCTCTTGAATAAGCTCCGTCCTTCAAGACCGGGGCGCAGTCTTCGATGTCCACTTCCGCTATGGGGGGAATGTCATTCTCGAATCCCATAGCGATCAATTCCTTACCTGAACTGCAGCGTTTGAGTGAGCTGATGAGGCTACCCTCCACACTTACGTAGGTACTCATGGCGGCCTGGGATTCTGGAGACAAGGTGCCGGAAAGATAACGAATAATAGCGCCAGCACCAATGAAATCTTCGAGGGCAGGACGAAGGCTGTCATCATTCGGCCAACGTTCGCCAGCAGGTACAACTGCGACCTTCCTTCCGCAACGGGACGCGGCTTCGGCAACGGCCTTGGAGTTCCTGAGACACCCTGCGAATGTTGGGATGTCGCCAGTCGAAAGGGACAAGGTCGCTCCATTCGGAGATGGCAACACAAGGCGAGAACCGGGTGGGATGGACATTAGAGACACTGGCGACAATGAGTACTTACTCTTGCCGCGGGACCCAGCAAGTTCGCCACCAATGGAGTCGGCAAACTCAATGCTGGAGTCATCCTTCCATCGATATGGATGCACGTATGCGCCTCGGGCCGTACCCACCACAACAGCTGTAGAGAAGGACATGACGTCGACGATGATGATCGCGTCGCTGATCGGAGCAAGATTCGCGACACCGTTGAGACCCCATTCGCAACGAACATCGAATTCAGATTGATCAAAGGTCATTTCATCACCGTCCATACTGCCAAATAGACAGTTCTGTATAGTTCCCAAAACACTACGGCTCCCGAAGCAGCAACCTCTGAAAATGTGCAGTTCGTGCCAGTTCCTTCCTGAGCTACGTTGCAGGGGCTCGCAGTCCATTTCCAACGTGCGCTGCTGGACCATGACTCGTCCCCGCGCCGTCTCTTCAAGAATCTAATCATGGGCGGAGATTCGGTCAAACAGAATCCGAACGGTGTGCTGGGAATCAGCTAAGGAACCGAAGTCGGCATGTGGTTCAACGACTACAGGCTGCCAGCTCGACACAACGGCGTATATGGGGATCTGGAAGCCATTTACGACTGGGTAGGTTGAGCCAAAACAGACAACGTGCGGCGCTCGTCGGGCTGAAGCGCCGTCATGCGTCCTTTTGCACATGTTTTTTTCGCCTCCTCCGCAGAATTTGTGGGCAGTCCAAAGGCCTGTGCGCACATAAGTAATTGAAACAAAGTACCTTATTCTTTTGTTCGACGGCGAATATTCCAGTACCCACTTCGGTCGGACGCCTACACCCGGTGCCCGGAGCCCCCGCCGGAGGCCCCGTTCCCCATCGCCCACACCAGCCGACACCGCGGAGCGCAGCCGAGGGTCAAGGCCGGCGCAGCCGCCGAGCTTGCGAGGGAAGCCTTGAGGCTTGGCGAGCACCGTGGTCTCCTCAAGCGGCGATGGAAGACGGTTTTACCCACAAATTCTGCGGAAGACCCTTTTTTCAAACAGGTGCTGTGCCCAGCGACAGGTTCCCGCCGTTAATCATTGTTAGCTGAGCACCCTCATCGATTGATGGGGTCTCGAACAAGTCGATAAACACCTCAAGCATGTCGGGGTCAATCCGGAAATTGTATTTGGGCAGCCGAGCATTTCGCAGTTCGATTCGAACCCTCAGCATATCCACAGGTGTGCTCAGGTAGTGAGTCCTTGCGTCAGCGCCAAGTGCGTGGGCCAGATCGATATGCTGTTTCCGGTTATCTCGAAAAAAGAAACCATCGTCGAGAATGACATCGACTCCTCTGACGAGCAACGACGTTGCACTCTGCCAGATCAATTCCCGGCTCGCCAGTACCCGACGGACGTGTTCCTCGTGTCCAACTGACTCAATTGAATACGTACCAAAAGCTGTGATCAGCCAGTAGTCCAAGGAAAAATGGACGCTGTTTATGTCAGAACGCAGAGCTTTCGAGTATGTCGTCTTGCCGGAACAAGGCAATCCCGATATCAGGTGGGCCGTACCCATTGATTTGATTCGCGTCACATTGAGGCAAATAACCCGCAGCCTGTCCAACGTCGTTCCCTCGGGCCTGGATGGATTGTGGCAGCCGGGTTCATTACTTGGTTAGGCGGCGTGAATAGACAATCGTTCTACCAGCACGTCACTCAATCGGTCACCGGTTTGAAGTACGCGTCCGTCCTGTCTCGAAAGGCGGCACTCAGCACTGCGGGAACCCACCTGCCAACTTCCACACCTGCGATTTCTGTCTCGCTGAAGAACCGTACTTCAAGAATCTCTTCACCGTCTGGGATCGGCGTGCCGTCGGTCAGCTCGCCCTCGAACACTGTCATCACGTACGAAGTCACATCACCATTCTCATACTCAACAACGAAATCGGGCCCACCATGCACTCCGATCAAACGCTTCAGCTCAACGGCACAGCCAACTTCCTCCCGCACCTCCCGAACAGCCGCCTCTGCCGGAGTTTCTTGGGGCTCAATCATCCCACCAGGGGCAACCCAGACCCCTCCCTCGCTGTGACGAACCAGCAAGACGTGATTCGTGCCATCAAAGATCAGCACGGTAACCGAGGGTACCACCAAGAGTTCACTCCCAACCTGCTCGCGAACACGTCTCATGTAGTCTGACATCGTCATGTTAATCTTCGTCCAGCGGCCTACCTGCCTAGATTGAAAAGCTTCGTATCAAAGAATCTGTGCTCTACGCGCAGCTTAACAACGGGCGTAGTCGGTCGTAAAGGGGACGAGACTGCGCGAGATCGGGGGCTGATTCGATTTCATGATACCTCGCGCGATCCGGCCTAGATGATTCCGGCGCTGTCCTTCTTGGGAGTCGACTGACTGTTCGATTTCACTCAGACGCACAATCGGATTTGTCAGACGTTGTTGAATCACCGGACACATCCCATAAACGCCGTTCAGGGAAGTCGAAGCTAGAATGCTGATTCACTGCTGGCCTGACCAGCTTGACTCAAGGGGGCCGTATATCCCGTGCGAACCTTGATATTAGAAAACGAATACCGCGAGGTGACCCCCTGTGTGGTTTCAAGTCGTTTGATATCACATCCCTTGTGGCTAAGGTTGTCCGTGGTTAGTTCTTGCAAAGTACGACCCCATTAGGAGAGTGAATCTCGGAGGATAGACTGAGATAGACTTCCGAAACAACGTAGGTGGCGGTCAGTTAGCTGCGACAAGGCGGGGGATCGAAACACTTTTCGAAACCTGCCTTGGAGTGCGCCCCGTGAACTGGAGAGTTATTTCCCTAGGATTAGTACAGGCCGATCAGCGGGTTTCATGTTCACAAGAGCGTCTTCAAACTCATTCGGCGGAACGTAGCCGATAGAGGAGTGAAGGCGCTTGAAGTTATAGACTTCCTCGATGAAGAAGGGAAGCCTTTCGATCACGTCGTCGTAGGTTTCATAGTTCCATAAGTGAACCTCCTCGTATTTGAGAGTCTTGTAGAACGACTCGATGAATGCATTGTCGTAGGGATTGCCCTTGGCAGACATGCTGATCTGGACCCCGTGTTCACCGAGTAGGTCGACATAGTCGGCCGAAGCGTACTGGCTGCCGCGGTCTGAGTGGTGAATGCAGTCGGGACCAGGCCGCCGAGAGTCGAGAGCCATGCGAAGAGCGGCGACGCACAGGGCGCTGTCGATCCGCTTGGAGATCGCCCAACCGACGATCCTGCGAGAATACAGATCCAGAATCGCCGCCAGATAGACGAAGCTGGAGCGAATCCGGATGTAAGTGATGTCGGCGACCCACACTTCGTTGAGTGCACGAACCTTCCGATTCTTGATCAGATTCGGATAGATCGGTAGTTGGTGTTTCGAATCGGTGGTCCGTATGAACGCACGCCAAACGATGGGTCCGAGATCGTACTTGCCCATTACGCGGCGAACACGTTTGGCGTTGACCTGGATGCCACGACGGTCCAGTTCCCGCACGATGCGACGGTAGCCGTAACCCGGGAATTCAGCATGAATGTCGTCGATCTGGAGACGCAGTTTCTCATCCTCGGCTTCACGCCGCTGCCGGTCCGATCGGTCCGGCTTGTAGTAGTAGCTGCTGGGCGCCAAGCCGGTCACTTGGCACGCTTTCGAAACTGATCCAAGTTGTTCGAGGTGATCGCGGACGTATTGGCGCTTTTCCGCTGTCGAACCCAAACTTGCAGTTTTTTTAGGTGTTCGATTTGCATGACCAGGTCGCCGATCTTCGCCTTCAGCTTCTCGTTCTCGGCTTCCAATTGGCGCTCCTGTCGGGACGGCTGGTCTGCCAGAGCGCTGACGTTGCTGCGATACTGTTTTCGCCACCGTTCGATCAGGCTTCGCGAAATTTGATACTCGCGTGCGGCCTGGGCCATCGTTACTTGCCCGGTCTCGACCTGTTCGACCATCTGGCGTTTGAATTCGGGTTCGAACTTTCGACGGATTTTTCCCATTTCGAATATCGGTGTCCTTTGCGACCGGCCCAAAAACGACTCGCGCGAGAGGATGTGGAAAATGCCACGTCTGATGGAAATCCGTAAACAACACGGATTCCCACAGCCGTTTGGAAAAGCCTCGCAAAAAACGCTCTGCTTTACCACATTTTCCACAGCCTCGACGGCGGGCTCTCATTCCACTCGTTTCAGGCCGTCGCTCTATGCCGATAATTCTGTACTAAACTTTTGGGAAAAGTCTCCAGTCGGAAGGGCGCACTCAACCTCATTATTTCCTTTTCCCGCGCTGAGGCAGCCTCCGGCACCTTCTATTCCAAAGTACAGGCTCAACAGCCGATCGAAAAATTGGAACTCGTGCGCGCTCGACCGCGTTGCGAATCAGCTCTTCAACCTGATCCCATACCTCCGGATCCCGATCCATTTTCGTATGGGCAACCCGGCCGATCTTCTTGAACCAGGACAGGCCGGTCAGATCAATCTGTCTGCTCCCGTAACTAAAACGGAAGTTTCCGAGGATGTGTGTCCGCGCGGGATCTTCGGCGCGGATCTCCGGTTCGCCGCGAATGATCCAGCCGTCCCGCTGGAACAGGTTAGCTGCCGTTCGAACGTTTGGGGGAATCACGCCGTCGCCGATTCCAATGCTATCGACCTGTATCGTCAACAGGATAGGGACGTCCAGCTCGTCCATCTGACGGGCGAACTTCACAACCGCCGCTCCGCCGAAGCTTTGACCGTAGACGATCAGTCCGATCGACGACCGCTCGAGGCCGTCGATATGTCCGTCGCTGTTTCTGTCGAACGAATTCCGGACGAGTGTTACGGCAAGGTCCCGCTTCTTGTTTTCGACGGTTTCGATGTGCACCCGGTCGATACCGGAGTTGCGGAGCCGGACCGCCAGCCGCCCCACACCGACCTCGGCGTTGTCCCAGGAATCGCGTCCCCCGAGAAAGCCGACGACGAGAAATTCATCGGTCGCGATCGGAGTCGGGGTCGTGAAGTTCTGGTAACGCTGTCCGCGGACGAAGAGACAGCCGGAAGGTAACACGGTCAGCAGCAGGAGCCAAACCAACCGCAGGGCGCACTTCGATTGAAGGGTCGAGCAACCCGAGACGTCGGCCCGGGCGCACACGCCATACCGAAAGATCAACCCCCGGTCCAAACGGGTCCGGAGCCACGCATACAATCGCACTCTTTGTGCTCGATGTGCCAATGAGCGCGCAAATGGAGATCGGTCTGCGCTCCATGGAGCGACCCGAACAGATCGTCGATTTCCAGTGTCGTTTCGCCTTCGATGCGTGCCCGCCACTCTCCGCCGTCCTGCCACGCAGCCAGGTTGTCCCCGGAAAGCTGGAAATACTTTTGGCCGCTGCGCAACCTATGAGTTTATTCTATTTAGACGGTCGCGAGAGTCCAGCATTTGTGAGGGCATTGTCAGCTCAACGGCCCCTCGCGCTTCTTCTGACAGCAGCCGTCCGCTTCAACTTGTATGGGCACCCCGACTAGGCGGAACGTTCTAAGTGAGACAGCTCGACTCAAATTTCCGAGAACGGCGTTTCTCGGGAGTGACTTTACCTGTCCGATTTGTCGACTGGCGGACAAGCATTGAGGTCGGCTTCCTTAGATACATACTTCTCAGGCGTTGAGATTGGATCGATAAACGCTACAGCGTCACGCGAGGAATCGGCGCGGGGGTATTCTCTCCTTTCAAGACGTCTACCAGTCCGGGCATTTTCGCGGCAATGGGGAATTTCCATGGAACGCCAACAGTAAAATGTCTAGTCCGGGACGAAACCGATCCTTGAACAGTTGCCCTCCGAGCCTCTCTTCACCGCGGTCCGATTGCCGTCTATTCCCGAACGCGCTCGATGTACTTGCCTTCGGAAGTGTCGACGCGTATCTTCTCGCCTTCAGAGATGAAGTGCGGGACGCCCACGACGAGTCCGGTTTCGGTCGTTGCGGGCTTGACGACGTTCGTAGCCGTCGCCGAAGGCATCCCAGGTGCGGTTTCGACGACCCTGAGGTCGACTGTCATGGGTAGTTCGATGCCGACGGGCCTTTCCTCGTAGAACTCTACTGCTATCTTCGCGTTGGCGATCAGGTATTGCATCGCGTCTCCGAGGGCGTCGGAAGTGAAGTGGATCTGCTCGTATGATTCCGTGTCCATGAAGTAGTGGTTGTCGCCCTCACTGTAGAGGTACTCCATCTGCCGCTTGTCGAGGACCGCTTTGTCGACCGCGTCGTCGGATCGAAACCGTTCATCGCTGATCGTACCCGATCGCAGGTTCTTCAGCTTCGTCTGGACCATCCCGCGTCCCTTTCCAGGCGTGAGATGCGTGAAATTCACGACGCGAAACAATTCTCCCTTGTGGTTGATGATGTTGCCGCGCCGCAGTTGTGTTGCTTGAATCATGAATTCGTTCCTTATGTACCGTTATGTAACTCTTTCGGTTCGGATCGTCTCAGACGTGGGCCTGCGGCCCCCCGCGCTGGCGGCCCGTCTCGCCGCGCGATGGCCTGCGGCCGAGCGCGGGTATACATATACATTACACCCGTACTACGACAATGCCAGCGCTACGATAGACGTCGGCCCCTGCTTATACCGCTTATCCGCAAATAGATTTCGATGTTGATGCGAATCTTCAGCAAATTCTCCGTAAGACATATATGAGATTCGATGACAGCATGGAGATCGGAGTGGGGCTGGAATCCTACCTACGATCTGGACACTATCGTGAAATCCGTCGTAACCGCACTGACCCAGGACCCCGATCGATACAGCTAGAAACGGTTGATCTTGAGGCTAGCTTGAAGACAGGGTTCCAATATACAACCTCGTCTCGTAGTCGAAATGTACCCTTTCCGCCGCGCTGGTTTTTGTTGAATAGAATCTTTGGGTCCTCGGCAAAATCTGTGGGTAGAAACGGGCAAATGAGTGGCCTGTGGAAAGTGGCGACGCTGAGGGAATCCGGTAAGAGACGCGCGGATTTCCACAGCGACTTGAATCGGCCGGAAAAGACGTGGGGCCGATTCACACTTCCACACAGGCCGGGATGAGGAGAAACCGACGATGAGAACGAAAGGGATGTAGCACACCCTGGCTCGAATCCTGTATTTGGTATTGCACCAAACAAATCTAAAGCAGGAGAGACGAGACCAGGGTGCAAGTGAAGACTATTCTGAATCGAGTGCAGAAGTTCAAGTCCTTTGTCTACGGAGCAGTGCGATGGGAACGAATCGGGGGCGAGACGGCACTGTTGGTGGAGATATTTCCACGACGCAACAGCCGGCCGGTCTGCTCGGGCTGCGGGCGTGCGGGACCGGGTTACGACACGCTGGAGGCCCGCCTGTTCGAGTTTGTGCCGCTGTGGGGCTTTCCCGTGTTCTTCGTGTATCTGATGCGGCGTGTGGATTGCAGGCGTTGTGGCGTGAAGGTCGAATCGGTGCCCTGGGCCGAGGGTAAGCAAACCTTGACGCGGACGTATATGCAATTTCTGGCCGGTTGGGCGCGGCGGATGTCCTGGCAGGAGGTTGCCGACATCTTCCGGACTTCCTGGGAGAAGGTGTTTCGATCTGTGGAATGGATCGTCGGCTGGGGGCTGGCGCACCGGGACCTGGAGGGTGTGACCGCGATTGGCGTGGACGAGATTCTCTGGCGCCGGGGGCACAAGTACCTGACGGTGGTCTACCAGATCGACCGGCATTCCAAGCGGCTGCTCTGGGTCGGCCGGGATCGCACGGTGAAAACGTTGCTGCGCTTCTTCCAGCAATTCGGAGTCGAGCGCGCCGCCGAGTTGAAGTTCGTGTGCAGCGACATGTGGAAGCCGTATCTGAAGGTGATTTCCAAGAAAGCATCGACGGCCCTGCATGTTCTGGATCGGTTTCATATCGCCATGCACATGAATAAGGCCATCGATGAGGTTCGAGCCCAGGAATCCCGGGATATGAAAGCCGCGGGATTGGAGCCGATCCTGAAACACTCCCGGTGGTGTTTGCTCAAGCGCCCCCAGAACCGAACCGACAAGCAAGACATCAAGCTGGCCGACCTGCTCCAGTACAACCTGCGGACCGTTCGGAGCTTTCTGCTCAAGGAGGACTTCCAGTTCTTCTGGGAGTACACGTCGCCCTACTGGGCCGGTCAATTCATGGATGCCTGGTGCCGGCGGACGATGCGATCCCGGATCGAGCCCATGAAAAAGGTGGCGCGCATGCTCCGCTCCCACCGGGAACTCCTGCTCAACTGGTTCCGTGCCAAAAAGCGGATTTCCGGGGGCATCGTCGAAGGTTTCAACAACAAAGCGAAAGTGACCACCAGAAAAGCGTATGGTTTTCGGACCTTTAGAGCTGCCCAAGTCGCTCTCTACCACACGCTTGGAGCGTTACCGGAACCCGATGTCGCCCACAGATTTTACTGAGGAGACAAAAGGGGTCTTCCGCAGAATTTGTGGGTAAAACCGTCTTCCATCGCCGCTTGAGGAGACCACGGTGCTCGCCAAGCCTCAAGGCTTCCCTCGCAAGCTCGGCGGCTGCGCCGGCCTTGACCCTCGGCTGCGCTCCGCGGTGTCGGCTGGTGTGGGCGATGGGGAACGGGGCCTCCGGCGGGGGCTCCGGGCACCGGGTGTAGGCGTCCGACCGAAGTGGGTACTGGAATATTCGCCGTCGAACAAAAGAATAAGGTACTTTGTTTCAATTACTTATGTGCGCACAGGCCTTTGGACTGCCCACAAATTCTGCGGAGGAGGCAATAAAACTACGGATGGGAGTTGGGGTCAAGGAGTCAGTCACCCGATTTGGCCTCGGAGCGCGGCCGCGGCGCCCTCAAGGCTGCGGCCGGCTCGCGCCCTCTACCTGAGCCTGATACAGCTGACGTCCCCGCGCGAACGTCGCGATGACCTCCGCCTTATGCGCAGGGTCGTCCCAGCGATCCATCGCCCTGAGCTCCTCCAGCGTCTCGTCGATCCACCCGACGAAGAACGTGGCATCGGCCGCCGAGCGGATCGGTTCTCCGTCGGCCACCACGTAGACGGGATTGGTGTGCGCGAAGAGGTAGCTATCCATGACACCGTGTTGGGTCGGGCCGAGGACCCGGGCGGCGATCCAACCGCTCGACTCGACTGGGATCTCCAGCTCTGCCTCGATCGACCTCGATCCATTCGCCTCCACCGTGTGGATGACCTCACCGTTTCGGATGATATCCAATCGATCCATGGCGAAGATTGAACGCGCGGTGGCCGACACGGCCACGACATCTCCTCGCGACGCGGCGAGTTCCTCTCCCATCCCCTTGCCCGAAACGTCGAGCGATAGGATCGGTCCGCTGGTCACGAAGGCGCGGCCCTGTGTCATCGCTTCCGCCCACTCGTCGTAATCCAGCTCCTCTTGACCAGTGTAGACGTAGGACCGCGTCGTCCCGACCGCCGGGTGGCGCCAGATATCCGTCATGACGTCCGTACCGGCCGTGGCCGGGATCCTGGATCCGGTGTTCAGCAGCCGGTACCACATCTCCGCGGTCCCGAGCTCGTCGCTCCAGATACAGGCGACGTCGACGAAGTCCGCGACACCCAGGATCGCGTCCACGGGGAGCTCCCGCGCTCCGCCGGGACCGGCTGCGACCGGATCTCGGTGATTCAGTCCGAAGGGATGAACGTATCCGCCGATGCCACCCTGGTCGTGGACCTGTTCGAGCACCGAGGCGTTGGCCGGATACAGCGCTTGGTGCGCGGTGCCGATGGAGCCGATGTAGAAGGGCGTGATCAGCTCGACGAGGTTGAGCAACGAGAGATGCGCGAAGTAGCTCGGCCGGTACTCCTCGTTGTAGTAAACGAGGGTGCGCTCGTCCCCATCCGGATGGGGGTGGCCGAGGAAGTGCTCGAGGTCTTCGACCCGACTGTTGCCCCAGTAGTTGGCGATCATCCCGTTCGCCACGTTCAGGTCCTCGGCCTGAGCTTTGTTCCTGAGATCGATCGGCTGGACGAAGTAGTGGCCACCGTAGTTGGGGTGGATGTGGTTGTCCCCGGAGTACCAGCCCTCGGCGGCCATGTCGATCCAGCGGCTCATGTCGACCTCAAGGGTCGTCCACTCGCCGGCACGTACATCGATCGTTCGCCGGACCGGCTCGTACTCGAAACCCCTCCACACCTCGATATCGGCAGTTCCCACGGGCAGCGTCACCGAGAAGCTGCCGTTTGTGTGGAAGTAGTAGTCCTCCGTGACGCTCACCACGCGCGGGTAGCTACCGTCGGGGAAGTAGCTGCGTCCGTCGGAGCCCTGCAGGTAGATGCGCGACGGGAGCAGCTCCCCGTCGCTCACTCGGACCCGAACGTACCCCGTCGGCTCCGACCAGGCGTAATCCTCGATCCGGACAGGCTGTGGTGCGCCGCCGCCTCTGCCGACTGTGTAGAGGCCGAAGCCCATATTCCCGTCGGCCGTGCGCTCCTGATCGGGCCTCCCTCCGTTGCGTGCGTAGGCGAGTCGCTCACCGTCGGGTGACCAGGTCGGGAAGTACTCGTCGCTTCTGGTGTGGGTCAGACGCACCGGTTGAATCCCCCGGGGCGTTTTTCGGCTCGGCACGAGGTATAGATCGTTGTTCCCTGACGCGTCGGTGATGTACGCGACCGCCCCGCCGTGGGGGGCAACGACTGGTGCCGCCTGATAGTTCGTCTCCACGCGCAGCAAAAGCTCCGCCTTGGACGTCGCGGCGCTCCACCGCCAGAGCGAGCCCGAGCCCAACGCGGCCTCACCCCGCCTGGACACGAAAACCACATCTCCGCCTTCGCCGATCCAGTCGCCATCCATGTTGTTCTGATCGTTCGCGACCACGGGTTCCGCGACGTCGCGCTCCACGTCGTAGGCCCACAGGTCGAACGACCCGCTGCGTGCGGTCGTAAACAGAATGTGGGATCCATCCGGTGACCACCGGGGGCGCAGATCGAGGAAACGATCGGTCGTGATCCGGCCGGTCTCGCCGCTGTCCAGATCTATGACGTAGATATCGAAGTTCCGGTCGACGTCGGCCGCATAGGCCACTCGGCGTCCGTCGGGCGACCAACTCGGCTGAGAGTGGTACCCCGGGCCGGTCGTCAGCTGCGAGGCGACTCCACCTTCCACGGGAACGCTCCAGATCCGTCCTTGATACGCAAAGGCGAGGGACGCACCGTCGGGCGACCAGGCCGGGTACGTCGGCGACGCCGTCACCGGGGGTGGGAAGTAGCTCTCCATGTACATCTTACCTGCACCGCCGAAGCCACTCTCAGGGTAGCCGCCGCTGAAGGGGCCCGGATACCTGGACAAGTCCTGGGTCGACGCGGGGGAAGCGACCGCCAGCAGGCATGTGAGAAGGCCAATCCGTATCCGCTCTCGATTTATTTTCATTCTCCCTTGATGCGCGTTCACCTCGACCACCTCGCTCGCGACTCCACCGACTGGCGGCAGCCACGCCGACCTCTTTGGGGGCATAGACGAGATAAGAGGCCACATGTTGATGAAGGGTGAGTATGTGGCGATTCCGCGGCTCCAGCAAGGAGAATGCGGCCCGCGCGGCGAGTTGTAGAGCCAAGGAGTGGCGCGAGGTCGGAAGAGTTTTACTTCGGCTGCTGTTGCTGGCATATCTGCGATAGATGGCACATTCCCGGGCAGTTTCGTGCGTGCAAGTCTTCGGTTCCGAGAAACACCAATGGAGAAGCGTCGTCATCTATGAGGCTTCGTCCATCTTCCGAGAACACCGGGTTCCTACCCCGCGACCCTGTATGCATTGGCCCGCAGGTGGCGCGATCAAATAGCGAGAAAACGGCCGGCGGGATATCAGGCGACGAAAACCAAACGGCGATGACGACAGGTTCACATCAGCCCCATCTCCTGCGAACGCCTTCGCCAGTCCGAAGTCCAGCACCTTGATCTTGCCGTCAGGCGTTACCTTGATGTTGGCGGGCTTGAGGTCGCGGTGAATGACACCTTTCTCGTGGGCGGCTTCGAGTGCTTCGGCGATCTGGAGTGCGAGCTTGAGGGATTCTTCAACGGGGATGGCACCACGTTTCAACCGCTCCGCTAATCTGTCGCCTTCCACCAATTCAAGGACCAGGAATCGAGTGCCGTTGTCTTCCTCGAAGCCGTGGATGGTCGCTATATTCGGGTGATTCAGAGAAGCGAGTAATTTGGCTTCACGCTCAAACCGTGCCAGGCGTTCTTCGTCTTTGGAGAACTGTTCAGGGAGAGTTTTGATGGCGACCTCGCGCCCGAGTTTGGAGTCTCGCGCACGCCAGACTTCGCCCATACCACCCTTGCCGAGCGGGGAGAGGATCTCGTAATGGCCAAGCTGCGTGCCAGGTTGCATCGTGTAGTGTCTCTTGGGGCGATCCGTGAAAAACTCCGTAGATGATACGAAAGGCGGGAGTTGGGGTCAATTCAAACAATCACTCGGTTGGTAAACCGCTAGTGTTGATCGGAATTGCCCGGCGTCGACCCGGTTGCAGGATCGGGAGAAAACCCACGGACCGGGCAATTCCGATAACGAAGTTTGAAGGAAGGGGCCGGAATCAGGCAGGCATGGTGGGGCTATGGAGAAGGTTTGCCGAGATAGAAGAGGTCGGTCCGCGAGGCGGAAGGGCCTTATGGTACCGGCACGCGTTCCTGTAACAGAAGTTCAGGACGATGTTGATTTGGCTGACCTGACCGTCATCACCGACTTGGGTCATCAAGAAATTGGTTCCTACTGGGGTCCAGATGATAAAGCCAGGAAGGAATCGGAAGTTGAAACAGACTTTCCAGTTCACTACGTTTGAAGTCCGGTTCGGCATCAATTGTGGTAACGAAGACTCGGGAACTGTCGCCGCTGCCCTGATAGTACAAGCTCTGCCCGCCTGGAGACCATGACGGGAGCCGGCCCCCAGCCGCCGTCTATACCTGAATCGCGATGCCTCCAGGTCGACGCATTCATCCTCGCTCAAGCCTAATGCCCGCAAGCGATAGAACGCTGGCGCCACGCTGGAAAGCTTCCGCGGGCAGCGCCAACGCCTGTTGGAGGCGGTAGTTTCGTTCAAAGAGGTTTGTTTCTGACAGCAACGATAGAAGTTGCGCGGGCCTCAATCGATTCCAGGAAACGAGAGCATTTGAAGGAAACGGAGTGTCACTGGCGTAGATTGTTCGTTGGAGAACTTCGGCCGTGCCCGTCAGAAGAGGCAGATTTCGCCACCGAAACTTGTCGCCAAGTACGGCCGTGTCACAGTACAGATTCGGAAACCGCCGAACAAGTAAGACCAACTGTGGGAAAAACTCTTCCTTGTCGAAAAACGCGCTCATACCGGAATGAGCCGCGACAACAGTGCATCCTTCCTCCAGCGCAACTACGAGTCGTTGCGGTTGTGAGTATTCATGACCGACGATCTCTGCGGAGTGCTCCGTGCCTGTATGCACCATAACGATGACTCCGAGACGCGCGCAGTTGCGATAGAAAGGGCGGAAGCGGGATTCGCCCGGATCAACGTTTTGAATGGGTGGATGTATCTTCAGGATCCTGACTCCTTGTTCAGCCCATCTTTCCAACTCGTCGATCGCATCTCGTCTCTTTGGGTTGATTGAAATGCAAGGAATGAACAGCTCGGGAAACCGCGACACTACATGGAGCAAATAGTCATTGGGTACAAACAATGACGTGTTTTGGAAATCCGGATTTCCCGCATCATCGTATCGGCTATCCTGAGCGACAAGTACTGCCTTGTTCACTGATGAGCCGCGTAATTGCTCGACGATTGTCTGCAAGTAGTCCTCATCAAGCCGGCCGTTTTCTGAAAGCCGAAGCAAGCGAAGAAAAAACGGATAGGTGATGTGCTGTTTTTGCTTCGGAGAGAGAAAGCATCCGGTGCCACCGTCACCCACACCGAACAAATGTACATGGAAGTCGATCACAGGCGGTGCCGGGGTGGTCGCACCCGAATCCTGCTCTCGAACCGGAGCTCGGGCACATCCGGCAACAGCACCCAAAGTGGAATAGAAAAACTGGCGCCGTGTCAGTTTCACGATTGCCTCGAGCCGCTAAAGAATCGAACTACGGCGTGGAAAACAATCGCTTGAGTTGCGAGCGAAAGGATCGCAAGAGAGACCGCGAACGCGGCAAGGGGCGGCGTGCCCATTCCTGGTATCCTGCCCCAAACCCCAGCCAGCGCGAGTAGGCTGAGTGTCGTCGGCAACCCAAAACTACACAGCCAGAGGCCGCTGAGAATAAAGATCCAGGATGGCCCTCCAAAATCTGCCAACACCAGGACAAAGACCGTAACGGCCAAGCTAATCAGCCAACTTCCGCTGATCCAGATCTTTGGGTAACGAACAAGCGTGAACTGCATAAACTTTGGCAACTGCATAATGGGTTTTTCAAGAGCCTTTCTCTAACTCCACGTCCTCTGTGGGGCTTGGTTGACATCGTGGAGATCACTTTAGCGCCGCCGTACGCGGATGCAAGGAAGGACTATTACACTTTTTGAACTGTCACATTCAGCGTCACGATAGGTAGGAGGAGGGATTGGGGTCAACGAACTGTCACTTAGCTCTGCTACCGTCTACCGTATATCTGCCGAGCGTCGGGCCGATTCGATAGTCGAAATTCCACATGTACGTGATGGCGACTTCCCAGGCATCTGGATTCTTGAGACGCGCTGGTTTGCTGGGGGGCAGGGGGTTGCTAGTGTAGTCCGTCACAGTTAATGTAACTTATTCAGCTTTCCTACGTCTGAGTATATATGAGGAGAGCACCGACGATTAAATTGGACATTCCTGTGCGGAAGGAACTGGAGCGACTGAGCCGAAGCCGCAGTGTGGCGGTCCGGTTGGCGGAACGATCTCGAATTGTCTTGCTGGCCGCCGGGGGTCTGGACAATCAGGAGATCGCTGCCAAGTTGGACATCACTCGTCAAAAGGCCGGACGTTGGCGCGATCGTTTCGTTGAAGATGGCCTCGGGGGAATCGAAAAGGACGCTTCCCGCAGTGGACGGATTCCCTCGATCGGCCGCCGGAAGCGGGCCCGGATCGTGAAGAAGACGGTCGAAGGGAAGCCTCCGAACGCCACGCACTGGAGCCGGTCCTTGATGGCCAGGGCAACCGGCGTCAGCGAGTCCACGGTAGGGAGAATCTGGCGGGCTCATGGCTTGAAGCCTCATCTGGCACGCACCTTCAAACTTTCCAACGACAAACAATTTGTCGAGAAGTTGGAGAATGTGGTCGGTTTGTATCTGAACCCTCCGGAAAACGCCATTGTTTTGTCCTGCGATGAGAAGAGCCAGATGCAGGCCCTGGACCGCACGCAACCCGGGTTACCTCTGAAGAAGGGGCGGTGCGGCACCCTCACCCACGACTACAAACGCAACGGGACGACCACGATGTTCGCCGCGCTCAATACGCTGGACGGCTCGATTATCGGGACCTGTATGCCGAAGCATCGTCATCAGGAATGGATCCGGTTTCTCAATCAGATCAAACGTTCCGTGCCGAAAGACAAACAGATCCATATCATTTGCGACAACTACGCCACGCACAAACATCAGAAAGTCGTCAACTGGTTGAAGCGCAACACGCGCTTTCATGTGCACTTCACACCGACCAGTGCATCCTGGCTGAACATGGTCGAACGCTTCTTCCGGGATCTTTCCGAACAACGGCTTCGGCGCGGGGTTTTCTATTCGGTTCCTGAGCTAATCCAGGCCGTGGAGGAATATGTCGGGGGTCACAATCAGAACCCGAAGCCCTTCATTTGGACCGCAACGGCTTCCGATATTCTTGAAAAAGTTCAACGTGCCCGAAAGAAGCTCGATAAGTTACAGTCTGTTTGACGGGGACCACTAGGGATCCGGCACCCGTTGCTTCAGTTCTTCAAACCAGTTGAGAATCTCCGCGTATGAAGGTTGGAAAGCCTTCAGTATCGCGTTCGCTGCGTTGCAGCGGATAAGCAGGGTCCGACGTCTATGGAGGTGCGGACAGTGTCGTCGTATGGGCGTTATGTCAACCCGCGCGCGGGCCGCAGGCCGTCGGGCGAAGAACCTGACGTTACGATCGGATTCACCGTTGATGATCTGAAGCAGTAACTTCTCAGATTTTTCCAAACGAGCTTGTTCTGGTGGGATTCAGCTTTCCCTGCCACTCCGCTGATTGGGACAGGCTCGATGCTTCGTTACAGCAGACCTCCTCCTAAAATTCGGTAACCGCACCTACACCCGTTGAAGGCTGGTGCTATTTGGGAGGTGGCAGCGTTATGATCGCTCCCTCGAACGGCGGTACGCCGGCGCCCGCGCACCAGGCTCCGGTGCCCCGGAAGTGGGTGTCGATACACTTGAACTCGGCGCCGAGGCCCAACAGCAACTCCACGGTCTCGGGGAACGGCGAACGCTTGTGGAATCCGGCTCCGCCGCCGCGGGCCATGTCGACCGTCGACTGGCCAAGCCTGCTGATTGCGTGCAAATCGGCGCCCTTCGACAGCAGATACTCGATGAGCTCGTGGTCGCCCCTGGCCGCCGCATAGTGAAGCGGCGTGTAGCCCCACGAATTGGGCACGCGGACGTCGGCGCCATGCTCCTCGACCAGGTACTTCACCGTATTGAAGAAGTTGTTCGGAATCTGCCGCATGTCGACGGCGACGAACCCGAGCCAACCGCCCCCCGCTGCGGCGTGTATGGGATACATGTTGGCCGTGCCCTTGGGAAACGGCGGCAGCCCGGAATCATCCGAGCCTCGCCCGTCCTCCTGCCGTGAGCCCCTCATGCCTACCTCGTCCCACCGGGTCGGAGTGCTCGGGTCGGCACCGTAGTCCGCCAGCAACTTCATCGCCTCGAGGTCCAGCGCGAAGGCGGCCCGCCAGAACGGGGTGGCGCCGTTTACATCGAGCCCGACGCGCCCCACGGTGAATTCCCAGTACCACAAATGCCGTGAGATCGCCACGTTTGGATCGGCGCCGGCCTCGAGTAGCGCCGTCAGTACGTCCATGTATGTGCTCTGCTGGTACTCATGAGCCCTGGGCTGCGGGTAGCTGGTAAAGTTTGCCCACTGGGTCTGCAATAGACCAAAGAGCGGTGCGACCCGGTCGGTGCTGGTGGCCAGGTTCGGATCCGCGCCGCGCTCGATCAGCACCAATGCGAGGTCGAAGTGACCGTTCTGCACGGCGCTCACGAGGGGACTGCTTCCGTCGCCGCTGACCTGGTCGATGTCGGCTCCACCTTCCAGAAGAGCTTCCGCCACGTCGATATGGCCTTCGCGGGCCGCGTGCAGCAACGCTGTCATCCCGCCCGTCTTCCCGACCAGCGTCTCAAACCAGGGACGTGTCAGGTACTCAACCTCGGTCCCCCTGTAGAGCCGGGTGTTGGCCAGATCGTCCGGATGGAAGTTCATGAGCAAGTTCGCGATCGCCTCATCCGAGCGCAGGAAGTCGCGCTGGACGGCGATGGTCGCCTGAGACTGGGTCGGGGTCAAGGCCGGGCCGATTCCCTCGGGCGAGTCCCCCCCGATCTCTTTTTGCGCCTCCCGAAAGCGCGCCTGCGCTTCCTGGTCGATGACCATTCGCTTCAGGACATCGACGACCTCCGTGCTGATCGCGGTGTCGGCGCTGTGGCCCAGGAGCTCCCGAACCGCCCCCGTGCGGCCAAACGACGACGCGAACATCAACGGTGTCTGCCCAGCCGAAGCCTCCAACGCGTTCAGACTCGCGCCGTGCTCGATCAGTACCCGAACCGTGCTCTCCCCTTCGAACGCTTTCGCGGCGAGGTGGAGCGGCGTCACACCACTGGCCGTCGTCACCGCGTCCGGGTCGGCGCCGGCCTCGATGAGCGCGTCAACCAGAAAGGCCTCCGCGGCACCGCTGGCGAGGTGAATCGGCATGTAGCCGCCAATCCTCGTCGTCGCCAACACCTGGGCTCCCGCATCGATCAGGAGCCTGGCGATCTCGAGGTTCCCGGCCTGGGAGGCCAGATGCAGCGCCGTCATCCCGTCCCCCCGGGCCACGTTTGGATCCGTACCGTCGGCGAGAAGCGACCGTACGGCCGCCACGTCACTCCGCTTCGTGGCATCCAGAAGCGCCACGTCGGCCGCCGCAACTGTCGCAGCCATCAGCGCAATTGCGAGGACCGCAGCAGTCAGGCACGTGCCTGTTCTTGAAGTCACAGTGCCCCCTCCGAACTCGAATCCGACACAGTCAGCGGGAACTCGCCCGTGCTGTCGCCGAAGAACTCCATGTCGTCGTGTCCGATTCGATGCATCAGGCTCAGGAACGCGTTCGCCATCGGCGTCCCCTTCTCGGCGCTCACGTGGACGTTGCCCTCCAGCGCTCCGTTCGCGTGCCCCATCAGGAGCAGCGGACACCGAATGTTGTTGTGCACGTTCCCATCGCCCATCGCCGAACCCCAGACGATGACGGTCTTGTCCAGAAGAGAAGCGTCCCCGTCCATCGTGTTCTTCATCTTCTCCAG
This sequence comes from Terriglobia bacterium, assembly GCA_965262425.1. GTDB lineage: Bacteria > Acidobacteriota > Terriglobia > 20CM-2-55-15 > 20CM-2-55-15 > CAZOZZ01. The sequence continues at coordinate 662,572 of OZ253536.1, forward strand.
GAAGTAAGTGAACTGGCCGAGGCGGTACGTGTTGATCATGTTGTAGGCCATGATGCCGTCGGGTGTGTTTCCGTGGTGGGACGCCGAGTGCCACGGTTTGCTCGTTCCGCTCTCCGGGAAGGTCATGCTCGACCTGTCCGCCCCGGGCTTGAAGGTGATCACACGCGTCAGATCCGCCTGGAGCGCCACCAACTGGAGGTCGAACATCAACTCCATGTGATCTTCCCACCGGTCGGGAACGCCCGCCGGCGCCTCCGGCATCGCCCGCTCCTCGCCGCTGTTGTTCTGCGCCTCGACCAGCTGAATTCTCCGCTCCATCTCGCGGATGTGGCTCGTGTACTGGTCCAGGGCCATGCGGTCGACTGCCCCCAGCTCGCTCTTCAGCCGGGACAGCTTGGTCCCGACCCAGTCGAGCAGGCTGCCGTTGGTCTGCCGCCGGCCGGCACGGTCCGCCGCCGAGTCCCCGACGCCGAAGAGCTGCTCGAAGACCGCCCTCGGATCGGCGATCGGTGGAAGCGGCTCGGTGGGACCCGCCCAGGCGATCGTCGTCCCGTATGCGCAGTGGTAGCTGTATTCGCACCCGCCGGGCCCGCCCAACTCGGTGGTGAGCTCGAGCGAGGGCAGCACGGTATCCTGTCCAAAGCGGTCCGCATGGACCTGGTCCAGTGACTTCCCAAGGTAGACCTCGCCCGACTTGCGTAGGGGATGGGCCTGGGTCAGGAACACCGCAGAGGCCCGATCGTGGCCGCCGCCGATCTCGTCGGGCGTCAGGGAACTCGCCATTCTGACGTCGGTCTGGCTGACGACGGTCAGGTAGTCCCGGTACGCCTCGAGGGGCTTCAGATGGCTGTCCGTCACAAACTCAAAGTTGCGGCCAATCTTCGCCGGTGCGAAAAGCTGTCACTGGTTGCCCCAGTCGCTGCCGCCCGCACACCCCATCGACTCCTCAACGCCGATAAAGCGCGTGAACTGCTTCGCCGCTGGGCCTTGCGAAGCTCGCCCGGCCGGTATCATCGCCTCCATGAACGGCAGCGCCACGATGGCGCCGGCGCCCCGCAAAAAGGTCCGTCGAGGTATGTATTTTCCAGTGATGTAGGACATAGTTTGAGTCTCCTCAACCGTTGGTTATGTGTTTAATTGCGGGCCGCCGCGTCCTCGGTTCCGGCCGGTAGACGGAGCTTTGAAACTACTGCGTCAATATCACTATACGGCGGGTTGGGCAAGCAGAATCCACCAGAGATCTGGGCGGTCGACCCGGACAAGCCGGTTGCGGGGGTTCAAACGATGGAGGACATATTGGACGCCGAGGTGTTCCAGCGCAGGACGCAGAGGCTGCTGATCGGCGCGTTCGGGATGCTGGCGTTGATCGTGGCATCGGTGGGGATTTATGGGGTGTTGTCGTATGCGGTGTCGCATCTGACCCGGGAGATTGGGATCCGGAGGCGTTGGGCGCTCAAGGGTCTTGATGGCAACTTCACGCCCGAGTTTCTGATCTCGTGCACGCCACACTTCACCCATTCCGCCCTTTCCGAGGGCAGAAACGACTTCGTAGTGCGCGAGTTTGGAACCGGCCTGAATCACCGGTACAGATAACTACGTTCGACGGTTAACAGCAAACGGAAGGTTCAACTCCTGGTAAACCGCCTACTCTTCCATCTGCCTGTAGTCGGACCGAGGCGATGGCCGGTCTCTTCCACATCTACGGTTTGGCGACTTCACAGTCATGTGGTTCGTTCCATTTGACCGGTCGAGCTGATCGAGGTCGATTTGATGGACATCGATGCTCGGAACGGTCAGCATAGCGCTCAGACTTATTCGTCCGTGAAATCACCGCTTTCGATCGGATCACAGTCAACAGGGCCAAGTTTTGTCTCCGCTGTGAATAGGTGCGTTGCAGTATGCGGACGAGGGAGGAGCTGTTCTTCGAAGCTTGAGAATCCTGTCCCTTGTTGTGACGACAGCCGTTTCGGAAGAGCAGGTCGGTCGATGTTGAATGAGGCCCGGCCAGTGGGCATTTGAGTCGAATTCAACCCCATTGTTAAGCAAGTTCTATTTTCGCATTGTTGAAATTGGCGAGGTGTTGACGGTGTCTTGTGGTATATATACCGTCAGATTAAGAAGAAAAAGATATGGCTTGAGTTGAATCAGGTAAAGGGAGCCGCTGCTTCGCGACTGCGAAGGCGGAAGTACAGCCTGATCGAGCGCCATGAGATACCCGACGGTTTGCTGCCTGGCTCGGTGTCGATTAGTTACACCCGGTGCGGTAAGCCGACGTGCCGGTGTGTGTCGGGTGAAGGCCACCCATCCTGGTCCTGGACATTCATGATGGACGGGAAGAAGCATGTCGAACACGTTCCAGCCGCCATGGTTGAGGAGATTCAGAAGCGTGTCGGAGCGGGACGGGAGTTTCAGGATGCGATCCGGGAGGTGCTGACAGCGAACGCGAAGTTGGTGGTGTTGGAGCGCCAGCAACAACGTGAGAAGCGGAAGCGACGGTGAGAGGTCCGTCGGCCGGAGGGATTCGACGGTATGCGCGAAAGTGTTTGCGGCTGAAGGGGTATTTGAATCAACCCGGAGATGGACGGGTGCGACCGCAGATCGGAAGCGGGCATCTGATCTGGTCTCTAGTGATCGGGTATCTGCTACGGGAGTCGAGCTTCCTGGCCATCGAGTCGCTCGCACGATCCTCGGCGTGTAGGGCCTTGGGAATCGGACGCCGCTTTAGCGACGACACGCTGGGCTATTTCACCGAGAAGCTGGATCCGGAATTCACGCGCGGCGCTTTGATCACCGCCATCAAGCAGGCCAAGCGCAATAAAGCGTTCGACGATTGCCGCTTCATCGGCCTGGCGCTGGACGGGACGACCGTGGGGCGTGTCCGTGAGGCCGGGTGTCGTTGGTGTCGTCCCCACCGCAACGCCGAGGGGGAGGTGACCACCTACTTGCACCACGTCGTGATGGCCACCATCGTGGGTACCGGGCTGACTCTACCGGTCGATGTGGAACCCTACGGCAGTGGGGATAGCGAATGGGCCGGGGGTAAACGACTGCTACGTCGGGTAGTGGGGCAGTTGGGGCCGCGGTTTGCCGATTATGTTGTTGTCGATGGCGGATATGCGGCCGCGCCGTTCCTGCACCTGGCCGACGAGTTGGGATTGAAGACCATCGTCCGGCTCAAAGCCAATCTTCCGAGCTTGTTCAACGCCGCCAAAAGTCGGTTCGCTTGTCGGCCGCCGTCCCGGGTCTTCAAGGATGGAGCCGATCGGGTGGAAATCTGGGACGCGGACGACTTCGATCCCTGGGACCGACTGAACTGGTCGACCGTGCGCGTGATCCGCTACCGGCAAGAGAAACCCAATGGATCGGTGGTCGAAGCCTACTGGCTGACCAATTTCTCGATGAACCAAGTGGGAGCGCCCACTTTATTTCGCATGGCCAAGAGTCGTTGGGAAGTCGAAAACCAAGGTTTCAACGATGCCAAGAATCGTTATGGGATGGCCCACATCCCCCATCACCACGCCAACAGCTTACTTCTGCACTGGCTCCTCATAATCCTGGCCCTCACGATCGAACGTCTGTATCGATTGCGCCATTTGCATCGGGGGCGCCATCACCCCCGTACCTCCATCGAGCTCCTTCGTTTGCTTCGCCTCGCTCTGCCTGCTCCAACCCCAGCCGACTCCAGCTGAACCGCCTCGATTCCCCGGTCTCCACGCGCCTGCCTGACCCAAATCACCGGGCTGGACCCGCTACGGTTACCTGTCGCTCGAAATAAGCCGCACTTCAAATTCGTCTCCCTCGCCAACCTTTTCCCTTCCAGAGCCCCTTCCATACACTCCGCCCTCCCTGACTTCCGAAATGGCTGTTGTGACGAGACTTTGCTTGCCCTGAACCGCGACCTTGCGTAGTATTTACCAAATCTTCTTCCAAGGTACCGGTCGGACCGGAGAGTCGCTGCGAGGACCTCGATGGGCTTGAGATCGGTCTGTGGAAAGGAATTGATGTCGGGTGTCTGCGGACAAGCTCCGTTCGGCGACACCCCGGGGAGAACACGATCATGCAGCACTACCAAGAGAAGACGAAGGCCAGGAGTCACCGAAGAGGGGGGGTGCTCTTAATTGCCGCAATCATTGTGGGGATGTGGAGCCCGGTTTCAAAAGGGGAGGCCGCGCGGACGATCCTTCAAACCGGAGCGGAAAGCAAGACCGCCTGGGAAGGCGTCTACACGGAGGCTCAGGCGCGGGCGGGCCAGGTGGTATTCGAGGCCAACTGCGACGGTTGCCACGGAGACACGGCCAGAGGCGGAGGGCGGGAGGGTACGAGGCTCAACGAGCCCGTCTTCTTCGAGAACTGGCGAGAGGACACCGTCGGTAGTCTGTACACGAAGGTCCGATCGACCATGCCCCGTCGCGAAGCCCCATTGAGCGATCCGGAATACCTTGTTGCCGTAGCGTACCTGCTGGAGAAGCTCGGCTTTCCCGCCGGAGACGTCGAGTTGAATCCCAGTTCCGCTGGCAACATTCGAATCGAAGGCAAAGACGGGCCAAAGCCGTTGCCACCCAATTCGCTGGTTCAGGCTGTTGGTTGCCTGACGCTGGCAGAAGGGGACCAATGGACGCTGACCCGGGTCAGCAATCCCAGCCGGAACCGAAACTCGGACCCGGAGAGGGAATCGACGCCGGAAGAGCTGGACACATCTCGAAAAATCGCGATGGGCGACCTGACGTTCGATCTGGCCAACTTCTTCATGCTTGGCGACTTCGACCCCGCCGCTCACGAGGGTCACCGGATGCTGGCGAGAGGTGCGTTGATCAGCCGGCCGAGCGGTGATCGCATAAGCCTGACCAACCTGGACATGCTTAGTCCGAGGTGTGACGGGCAATAAGTGCCATCGTTCAGTAGCCGGACGGTTGCCCGGAGCGAGCAGAGCTTCGTCTCTCCACACCTGCCGCTGCCTTCAGGACAAGCCTAACACCCGCTGCGTTACGGTTCGCGGCGCAGCCATCGGAGCGTGATCAGTGAGCCGTTGTGGGTCCCAGTAGATTCCTGTCGTCGGGTACAGACGGACAGAACACGGACAGATGGCGAAGGGAAGACTGAGAACGAACCCGCGACGTCCGGCATGGGATACGACACCTAAACCGTAAACTGCTTATTTCGCGTCGATTCCTCGCAAACGGTCCACGCTGGGGAACAAACGGCCTGATAGCCCCAGGAAATGGGCACCGAGCAGTGGGCACATCTCCGAGAAGGCGACTAGAACGCTAGCGACTATACATGCATGTGGAGCGAAAACCCTCAGCTGTGTTCTATTGGGATTCCCATCTCGTTGGAGAGATTTCGGATACTTTCGGGGAGTACATCAGGCTGCCCGAGAGATCGACTCCAAGACACCAATCCGATTCTTCGCGTCAGAAACATAAGTATTTCCATCATCGATTCCTCCGAGAGGATCAGATAGGCGCTGTAGGCCCAATCACCTGTTTCATCCACGTCGCCGCGCACACGCACCGCACGAAACTCGGAATATGGGGCCTCAAAGAAAGCAGCACCTTGGGTGTCTTTATCGTAAAGACGTACCCAACCGTCTCCGATGACTACCGAACCCTCCCCCAGCCTAGCAATGACCATGCCTGCCTTCAGGCGTACCACCCCGATGATGGCCAATAGTGAAGCCACGATGTAGGTCGAAATCGAAACGTCCGGATAAGGGCCTGCCCAAACAATCGAAGCCAAAAGAAAAAGAGCAAGGGTACCAAAAGACCGGAATCCGAAGGACGGGGAGTTTTGAATATGAATGGAGAGCGATTTCCCATCATCACGGGCTTGCGTGAGCTACGGCACCGGCACCCGTTCCTTCAGCTCTTCGAACCAGTTCAGGACGATGTTGATCTCGGTCGCCGGCGAAAGCCTTCGCCAGGACGAAGTCCAGCACCTTCACTTTGCCGTCCGGCGTGACTTTGATGTTCGCGGGTTTCAGGTCCCGGTGGATGACGCCTTTCTCGTGCGCGGCTTCGAGGGCTTCGGTGATCTGGAGCGCGAGTTTGAGGGATTCTTCGACCGGGATGGCACCACGTTTCAACCGCTCGGCTAACGTGTCACCTTCAACCAGTTCAAGAACAAGGAAGCGTGTACCGTTGTCTTCTTCCAGCCCGTAGATGGCAGCGATGTTCGGGTGGTTCAGAGACGCCAGCAGCTTGGCTTCACGCTCAAACCGGGCAAGGCGATCTTCGTCCTGTGCAAACTCTTCGGGCAGGGTCTTGATGGCGACTTCACGCCCGAGCTTGGAGTCGCGGGCACGCCACACCTCGCCCATTCCACCTTTTCCGAGGGCAGAAACGATTCGTGCGAGTTGGGAACCGGGCTGAATCACCCGTACATATAACTACAGTCGAGGGTTAACAGCAATCAGAAGGTCACATGACTGTATAACGCTAGGTTTCTATCGGAGATGGTCCGGCACCGACAGCAAAATAAAATGATTCCGGGGCATGTCGGATAGAACGGTTTGAAGTGAGCCGCAGGCGGGTTTAGGAGGATGCGGGCCAACCCCTATGGGTTTTCAATTTTAACCCTTTTCTAATGAGGATTTACCTTCAAAGCGCGATCCATCCGTCCAGCAACATTTTCCCTGAGTGGCAAACACTTTCATCCTCGAATCAACTGCACAATATCACACATGTAGCATCCGAGCGCCTGCGGCTTAGTTCTAACCGCCTACACGTAGATCTGAAACGCCCCTGTTTGTGGGGTCGTCGTGAAAATTCAGGCCCAGCGGAAGCGATTGCAGACGATGTACCTAAAAAACGGGTCAAACGAAATCCCGCGATGGGTTTTCCCTAACCGCTCCGGCGGTCCGTTCGACATTGAGAACCGGAAGAAGCGTCACTGGGGGCGCATTCTGGAGGAGGCGGGGGTGCGCCACCGGCCTTTCCATCAAACGCGCCACACCGTAGCGTGCCTCTTGTTGATGGACGGACAGTCGCTGATCTATGTGCGCGACCTGCTTGGTCATTCCTCGATCAAGGTCACTTCCGATATTTACGCAAAGTGGATCAAGTCGTCGAATAGGCTGTCAACTGCCTCCCGACGATCCATGCTGGGGTTCGAGGGGAGGTAGTCGGGCGCTAAGAATGCACCCCAGCCGCACCCAGCCCTGAAAGGCCAGCATGCTGTCGGAGCTAACTGCTAGAATGTAAACGAATAGGGATCGTAGCTCAGCTGGAAGAGCGCCTGCTTCACACGCAGGAGGTCATCGGTTCAAGCCCGGTCGGTCCCACTAAGTAGAATCAGTTAGATACGCTGAGCTTCGTGGTGGTTTTTTCCTGTCGGTAGCGGTTGGGGTAACGTCAGGGGTAACGATTGAAGGTTGGTAGGCCAATCAAAAAAGTGGAACGATGGCACCTATGGCACCCGGCTGCGAGTCGTGCACTGACGATGCCGAAATCCCCGCAGACCAGCAACGCGTCGGATCTTACCCACAGAGAAAGACTCTGGCCGGGACCCGAAGGCGGCGTGAACTGCTGGACGCCGACGGAAATCGACCTTGATTGCACGAACTGTTATTCATATCCGAATCCTATCGCGGACGAGATGATCGGCGATGTCCTGAAGTGGATGAGAGAGAACATGATATGGGTCGAATCTCTCGAAGACGGAGTGGCGCGGTGCGGTGACTGATCGCCTGGATCTATAGGAAAATCAAAAACTCATTTATGGCGGCCCACGTCATTGCCCGCATCTCGAGGCGCTCACCGGCCCAAAGCTTTTGAAGCTTGTGATCGTCTTTCCGCTTTACTTGCCTGTGATTGAGGCCGTCGCAGAGCCACGGGAATCTCCCAGTCGAGGCGGCCTGAACTTGTCTAGATGGGCGGTTCAGCCCGTCAGTCTCTCTTACCAGGCTTAATGATGCCGAGCGCCTTCATGCGGTAGGTCAGCGTTGACGGTTTCATCCCGAGGAGTTCGGCGGCGCCATCCGGGCCCCAGGTCTTCCAGGCTGTGTGTTTTAACGCTGCGGTTAAGTTCGCTTTCTCGAGTTCTTTGAATTCGGCAACGGTGACGAAGTCCGCCGCGTCTGCTGCCGGCTCGGTGATAGGGCGTGTTTCCGCGGGGGTATTCGACAGGGCGAGATCCAGCCTCAGGCGGTCGCCCGTCGAGGAGATCACAGCGCGTTCAATAATATTCTTGAGTTCCCGGATATTGCCGCGCCACGCCTGCCGTTTAAGGAGAGACAGTTGGTTCTGCGTCATGCGCAGCCGTTCACGCCCAAGCTCGCGACATATCGTTTCCAGGAAATGAAACGCCAGTGGCGCGATGTCATCCAGCCGCTCACGTAGTGGTGGCACTTCGACCGGAAAGACACTAAGACGATAGAAGAGATCTTCCCGGAATCGCTCAGCCTTAATCTCATCCATCAAGTTTCGATTAGTCGCTGCCACGACCCGCACGTCCACCTTGGTCGTCTTGTCGTCTCCAACACGCTCGAACTCGCCTTCCTGAAGCGCGCGTAACAGTTTGCCTTGTTGCGATAGCGGGATCTCGCCGACTTCATCGAGAAACAACGTGCCGCCATCTGCAAGTTGCAGGCGACCGACCCGATCCTGGTGCGCGCCGGTGAACGCTCCGCGTACATGACCGAAAAACTCGCTCTCGAAAAGATCTTTCGGAATGGACGCGCAATTGACTTTCACGATCGGCCGATCGGCTCTGTCGCTTTTCGTATGAATTGCCCTCGCGATCATCTCCTTCCCAACGCCGGACTCGCCGAGTATCAACACGCTGACCGGCGTCTGGGCAACCGTTTCTATCTGAGCGAGCGTGCGCTTCAGTGCCTGACTTTGCCCGATGATCTCGCCGAAATTGACGGTGATGTTGATCTCGTCACGGAGGTAATCTCGTTCTTGCTCGATCTGGTCTTTGAGTCGCTTGATCTCCTCGAATGCAGTTTCTCGTTCTTTCTCCAGTCCTCTGCGTTCGGTGATGTCTCTAAACACGACGACCGCGCCATCGGGTTTGCCGTCATTCAGAATGGGCGTGCTCGTGTATTCGACCGGCACGAAAGAACCATCGACGTTCCAGAAGACTTCGTCAGCGACACGGTGAATTTCACCGTCGACGAGTGCCGCATAGATCGGACATTCGTCTCGTGGATACGATGAGCCATTGGCGTGCGAATGGTGATGCACGTCGTGGGCGTGTTGGCCAACCACATCTTCGTGCTTCCAGCCGAGAATCTGCGTCGCGGCGGCGTTACTGAAGGTAATTCTGCCGTCGCCATCCAGTCCGTAAATACCCTCGCCCGCTGAGTCGAGAATGAGCTGGTGCTCAATTTGGAGCTGCGACAGTTGGTTCCTGGTGGTCATCGCCTATGTACCTCTAATTTTTGAGGATTTAACCACAAATACTTGTGAACATCAAGTTCTTGTGGTCTCTCGAAAGGCTTAACCTTCTGTTTTTAATGATCTTTTGGCTTGGCACGCTTGTTGCATTACTTCACTTCGAGAGGACTCGACGCAAACAACGGGAACACATCATGACTAACCAAACCGCCCAAGATACCGCCGACGCAGCCGGGCAAGGCCAACGACCGCCCCTGCCCCCGTTCTCACGCGAGACAGCGCTCGTGAAGGTTCAGGCAGCCGAGGACGCCTGGAACTCGCTTGATCCGGCCAAGGTAGCTCAGGCGTACACACGCGATTCGGTGTGGCGCAACCGCGATCAATTCTTTGTGGGTCGCGAAGCAATCGAAGACTTTCTCACCGCGAAATGGGAGCTCGAACTTCATTACCGCCTGATGAAAGAACTCTGGGCGTATTCGGACAACCGCATCTCGGTGCGTTTCGAATACGAGTGGCAGCACGCGGAAACCGGCCAATGGTACCGCACCCATGGCAACGAGCACTGGGAATTCGACGCGGACGGTTACATGCAACGCCGCGACATGAGCGCGAATGACCTGCCGATTTCTGCTGGCGACAGGCGTATCGGTATCGGAACCTCAATCAACCAATCAATCAACCTTGAACGAAGGAGAACATCATGAACGTACGCACAACTCTGCTAACGACCGCCCTGGTAATGCTTGGTATCGCCGCAAAGGTGAACGCTCAGCTACCCGATCCGGGTATGGAGATTGTCGAAGGCCGAACGGCATTAGTGATCACTGATCCTCAGAACGACTTCTTAAGTCCGGACGGCGTTGCCTGGGGAGTGGTCGGTAAGAGCGTGACCGACAACAACACAGTTGAGAACATCGAGACTTTGCTTCAGGCTGCGAAAGCCAACGACATCCCCGTGTTCATATCGCCACATTACTACTACCCCACCGACCATGGCTGGAAGTTCGAAGGTGCCCTTGAGACGTTAATGCACAACATCGGTATGTTCGACCGCAACGGCGCGCTCACGGCGGAGGGATTTGAAGGATCGGGTGCGGATTGGCTGGAGCGCTACAAACCTTACATTAGCGACGGCGCAACGATCATCGCGAGCCCGCACAAGGTCTACGGTCCGGAGACCAACGACCTCGTGCTGCAACTTCGCAAGCGCGGCATCGATAAGGTCATCCTCGGAGGCATGTCTGCCAATCTCTGCACAGAGTCGCATATGCGCGAATTGATTGAGCAGGGCTTTGAGGTTGCCGTCGTTTCCGACGCGACCGCGGCGGCGATCGTTGCGGAAGGCAACGGTTACGAGTCGGCGTTGGTGAACTTCCAATTTATCGCCAACACCGTGTGGACGACAGAAGAGGCCGTCCAGCGGATTAATCCCTGAATTGGTTAGCCAGCAATAGCCGAAGCTTTGGAGAGCCCGGACCGAGAAAGGTCCGGGCTCCTTAGCCTTAAACATTCGGTATCTAAAGGAGATAACCAATGACGCGATCCATCTCAAGGCCCACGACATTCTTCGCGATGTTCTTCATTCTATTCTGCACCGGTAGGGCGCTTGCCCAACGTCCCGAGGTAGGCGAGAGCCCCTGGGGCCGAGAAGATGAGATTGGTCGCCTCAATCTCATGACCGACGAATCCCGGGAGGCCATCGTGTCCCGGGTGGCAGGCGGCACAAGTTATGATCTGAACCGCCCCGGGTTTCCCGGAGACTCCATTACTTGAGAAGATGGGAGTCATTATGGGAAGAGCAAGCAGATATGCACCCGAGGTTCGGGAACGTGCGGTACGAATGGTGGCCGAGCACCAGGGGGAGTACGCCTCACAGTGGGCGGCAATGGCGTCGATCGCTGCGAAGATCGGTTGTACCCCAGAAACACTGCGTAAGTGGGTCCGGCAAACAGAGCGTGATATGGGCCAACGTGGGGGCCTGACCAAGGACGAGAAACAACGGCTAAAGGAACTGGAACGGGAGAATCGTGAGCTGAAACGAGCGAACGAGATCCTGCGCAAGGCGTCAGCGTTTTTCGCACAGGCGGAACTCGACCGCCGACCCCGGTGATGGCGGATTTCATCGAGACGAATCGAGGCCGGTATGGGGTCGAGTCGATCTGCAGTGTGCTGCCGATCGCCCCATCGACGTTCTACGAGCACCAGGCACGGGAAAAGAATCCAGATCGATTGCCCGCGCGTGCGAAGCGCGACGCGAAGCTTCGAGTCGAGATCGAACGGGTCTGGAGGGAAAACCGTCAGGTCTATGGCGTCCGCAAGGTCTGGAAGCAATTGAATCGCGAGAACACAGACGTTGCCCGTTGTACCGTTGAACGATTGATGCGGGAAATGGGGCTTGAAGGCGTGGTTCGGGGCCGGAAGATCAAGACCACTATCCAGAATGAAGTAGCTCGCAGACCCGCCGATCTTGTGGATCGGGACTTCAGCGCGACCCGTCCCAATGAGCTGTGGATCGCGGATCTCACGTATGTTGCAACATGGCGAGGGTTTGTTTACGTCGCATTCGTCATCGATGTCTTCTCCCGAAAGATCGTCGGTTGGCGAACGATGCATTCGCTAAAGACTGACATTGCCTTGGATGCGCTGGAGCAGGCCCTCTGGTCGCGCCCTGACACTGAAGGTTTGATTCATCACAGCGACCGCGGCGTCCAATATCTGTCGATTCGGTATACGGAACGATTGGCCGAGGCCGGAATTGAGCCGTCGGTTGGGAGCATCGGGGACTCCTACGACAATGCCATGGCCGAATCTGTAATCGGGTTATTCAAGACCGAAGTCATTCGAAGAGAGGGGCCCTGGCGAGGTCTTGACGATGTGGAGTACGCGACACTCGACTGGGTGTCCTGGTACAACGAGCACCGCCTTCTCGAACCGATCGGATACATTCCTCCAGTCGAGTTCGAGCAGGTGTACTATCGCAACGAAGCAACTCCAGTCACCGTGGCCGGAGTCAACTAAAACGGTCTCCGGGAAACCCGGGGCGGTTCAATCTATCGGTTGAATACTTCATTGGCATGCCGAGCTGGCAAGCCGCCGGTGATCCACACTACCGCATCTGGATGACCCACACGCCGAATGGCACGGTAAACGACGATCCGCTCTCGCTTGATCTATAGGAAAATCAAAAATCTATTTCTGATACCGACGGCTGAACGAACGGACACCTCGGGAAGTCAGGTTTCTTCGTCGCCAATTTCGAGTTGTGGGGTCAGAAGTGAATTGAAAGTCGATGTCGGTTTGGTCTGGATCGACGATACGGGCATGCCTCAGCGAGTAATTTGGGACTGCGGCCGCTTCAGTTAACGTGGGTCGGCGGGATGCGGCCTGACCAACGCATTCGAGCGCCGTCGGAGTCGAGCAGCGGATCGACTCCGAAACACTTCTTAATGGACGCTGCCCACCTGAGCCTCCATGGCTTGCCCAACCGTTCCTGACCCAGGAGCGCGAAGACCGCATCGTGAGCCCGGCCTTTTATGCGCGGTGACAAAAGTCCGAAGTAGCGAATGTTGTGCCTGTAACGGTCAGGAATGTGATCGGCCAGAGTGGCTAGGAAGTCGGCCGTGGAGTACCTGGTTGTCACCGTCCGTTTCGTCCGTGTGTCTTTCGTCAGGAACTGGATTTCCTGACGATTGATCTGCCGAAACCGATGCTGGGCAATCGGCGCTCGCCGAGCATATCGGCCAGCATATCCTAGGAACTGTTTCTTGCCTCGGAACCGTTTGATGTCGGTGTTCCACCAACGCTCGTATTGTTTCTAGGGACAGTGGCCTTTGAGGTCATCTCAGTGACAGAGTTGACTGGGTTCTCCTCCTCGTCCCTGCCACAGGTGGAAATCCAGATCCTAGATGCTGAAGAGGTCTGCGAAGGAGCTCTGGAGTTATTCACAGATGGCCCAGAGCCAATCTCCTCTTCGGAACCGTTTGACGTGGTGCCGCAAGGCGAACACCACTCACAACCTCCGGCTTCGTCGCGGTCGTATATCGTGCAGATTGTTGGGGAGATTCGTGCAAAGGCTACTTCGTCCATGACATTCTTCGACTCGACGCTTGCCGGCGAGAGGATCACAAGTAGCTGGCTACAGGACTCCAGAGCGGATTCGACGGCCTGATCCCAATAGGCGCCGGGTCGAATGTCTAACCGATCGATCCAGAGCTTGACCACAGCGGTACGCAGGTCCTTGGCGAGTTTCAGGCAAACTCGGAATCGTGTCGGGCGTAGCTGAAGAAGACTCCGGCCTGGGTCATCCATACACCTCGTTGAGAACGGCAAGTATTCTCGTACTAAACAAGGCGTCCATGCCAGCAAAACCTCATGAGGAGGCTGGTTTTAAACCCCCGCGAAGTGTCGGAAATGTTTTGGAGAGGTTACGGAGAAGACGTTGGTGGAGGGGTAAATTCCTATCATTTTAGTTCGTAAGTGCGGTTTCCCCATTCGGCAGTTCGGCCAGACAATCCTCATCCCCATACTTCTGATCACCCTTTGTTCACAAGGGCAAGTCATGGAAGGATCTATTAAACAGAAGAATGGGGCTAGGCTTTGACAGCCTCAACCACACAGACTGGCGAGAGAATCGGGACAATCTTCGTCATTTTGAGTCCCGCTTCGGCAAACAGCGCTTCAAACTCGGCTTCCGTTCGCTCGCGACCGCCGTCGGTCATCGCCAGCATTTCAATATCCAACAATTTCCCAAACGCCGATTCCGGCGCATTGGTGATCACTTGCTCCAGAACCAACACCTTGCCGCCTTCGGCCATGGATTCGCGACAATGCCCTAGAATGGTCACACAATGTTCGTCGCTCCAATCATGAATGATGTGTTGCATAATGTAAGCGTCCGGTCCTTCCGGTACGCCGTCTAAAAAACTGCCGCCGCGCGTGCTAATCTTCTCGGCAAGCTCCCCGAGATCGGTGCCTTGAACCACTTCTGGTAAATCATAGACAATGCCTGTCAGTCCGGGAATTGTTGGGACAATTGCAGACAGAAGCGCGCCATGTCCTCCACCAACGTCGACGATCGTCTGCAAACCGGAAAAATCGTAACCGTCGGCAACCGCATGCGCCGTCATGGAACTGAACGCCGTCATCGCGCTATGAAAGATGTCCGCAGTGACTTCATCCTCCTTAAAATAATCGCCTCCTCCGCAGAATTTGTGGGCAGTCCAAAGGCCTGTGCGCACATAAGTAATTGAAACAAAGTACCTTATTCTTTTGTTCGACGGCGAATATTCCAGTACCCACTTCGGTCGGACGCCTACACCCGGTGCCCGGAGCCCCCGCCGGAGGCCCCGTTCCCCATCGCCCACACCAGCCGACACCGCGGAGCGCAGCCGAGGGTCAAGGCCGGCGCAGCCGCCGAGCTTGCGAGGGAAGCCTTGAGGCTTGGCGAGCACCGTGGTCTCCTCAAGCGGCGATGGAAGACGGTTTTACCCACAAATTCTGCGGAAGACCCATTTTCAATTGATCGCCTTCTCCGACGCTGACTTGCGTTCCATAAGGTTCGAACCGTCACATAACGTCGGAATCGAAATAGGCGTTCTCTTCCAAAGCTTCCCACGCGAAGACCTTGTATACCCCGGGCGTGATACCTCGGATCGTGAATTGGCCGCCCGGGTCGCTGGTAGCAAATTCGTAAAGATCAAATCGGTCGCGATTGTGATCGGGAATGAGCACCGCCTGAACGCCGGCGACTGGCGCATCCTCTTCATTCAGCAGAGTGCCTTGGATCCTGCCCGGTCTCGGGCTGAGCACAATGTCTAGCGCTGTGCCCACTGTACCCAAGAACTGCAGTGGCGTGTTCAGCACCTCCTGCCCGTCGAATTGGGCATATTTGAGGTAAAAATCAGGCGTACTTCGAGCGCATGCCGATGAATTAGGACCACCAAGGCAGGCGATCACTTGGTACTGTCCCGGCATCACGCTGTCGATCCGAAACGTTCCATCTGGGTTGACTGTTTGCGACTGACGTGACGACGCCCCACCAGCCAGCAGAACGCGAATATGTTCGAGACCTCGGAAACTTGATACTTCCTGCCCATCGATTGTGAGGCGGCCAGGTATCGAAGCTGGGGGAAAGACAACTACCATCACATCATCTGTGTCGGAGTTAGATATCGTGATCGGCGCGGACGTTGAAACACGGCTGGGGGAGTCAGGTTGATTCTTATCCAGAATCCGGGCTTCGACCGTGTAGGATCCTGGGACAAGATTGCGGAATTCGAATTCTCCATTCGTACCCATGTTGATCGGTGAGGTAATGGGTTCGCCCGTGAAGGTTTCAGACTGAATCCAGAGAGTAACCGCTTCGGGCTCTTGCCCTGTTCTCGAATCGATAACGCGGCCGCGCAGCTTGTACGTCTCTTCAGCGTAGACGGTGAAATCGAAAGCAGCCAAATTCTGGCCGGGCTGGACCTCAACAACATTCGCGTCCGGAAGATCGAGGACACCAGGGTAGTACGTCAGCGCATAGCGTTCCTGCTCCTGAGCACCATTCGGACTGTCTCCAACAACCGGCGACGCAGAAAGCAGTTGCCCGGTAGCTGAGCCGGCAATCAGGTAATAGCGTCCTTCCGTCACCGACAAAAAGCGATACTCTCCTCTTTCGTCGGTCATTTTCGATCCCGCGCTATGGAAAGACCTCCGGCCACCCCATGCGTAAGTGGTCCACAAAAGTTGAACTTCCAGGCCGACCAACGTACGACCTTCACTGTCACGAATTCGGCCGCTCACGGATCCGGCAGGCATCAATTCCAGATGGACACGTTTCGACATCTGCCCTGCGGCAAGAAAAACTACTGAGGATCCTGGCTCTGTCGCGAGTCGCTGTCCAACGTTCGCCGTAACTCCAATTCGATGGACCCCGGGGTCAAGATCGGTGATGACGAATTCCCCTGACTCAGTTGAAACTACAGTCCTCTCCTGTCCCCGTCCCGGCCCAGAGGTCGTTTGGAGAGTCACGCGAACTCCAGAAATTGGCTCGCCCGTTCCGATACGAACGACCGTGCCCTCAATCGAGCCCTTTGGCGTCGCTTGTTGGGGGATTGATATTGCCGATTGCTGCAGGATAAACGCCAACAGCAGCCCGATGGATTGTATTTTCATGGTAAGCACCCCTCCTTCGTGATCTCAGGAAGAGTCGATGATTCGCACAACAAGAAGCCTTTCACTCTATGGCGACAGAGGCTGCGTGAAGTGTATGGCGATTTTCCGAGCCTGAGCAAGGGGAATTCGATGGCGGCGCACGAACTGAAGAGCGAAGAAGCGTGCCACCTGCCACGTCTCGACTGTGGGGAGTTTTTGTGGGGACTCCTTAGGACATTCAATTCTGGGTGCCATAGGGTGCCACGGGTGCCACTTTTTGGCCGTGTTTGGCCGCATTTGGCCACCGTAACCGATTGAAAGTATTGAAAAGGAAGGCCTGCCGCAAAATTCACACGCAGGAGGTCATCGGTTCAAGCCCAGTCGGTCCCACTTCTCTCGGCTACCGCAGCAACCTGTCGTAGTCGGCGTGGCTGCCGATCCAGTACCGGGTGACTCCGTCCGGGCTTTCAACTCCGAGTGCCCGATACCTCAGCCGATTCGGACCGAGTATAACCTGCCAATCTTCTTGAAATGTAACGAGGGATGGGTAGCGTCTTCTTTCAGCAGATCAAAGTTCTTCTGGGCCAGATCCTGAATCGGCGCTGGGAGCGATTCGCGTAGCTGCCGGAATTCCTTCGAGGCGCGATGTTTCAAAGTTCGGAGGTCTCGCCGCGCCGATCCTGTTCCAGCGCTTCCTCGGCGAGGGTATCGAGTCTTCCAGCCGTTGCGTCCGCTTCAATCTGGCGATCCCAGACTTCGCCGTCGAATTCCTGAAACCACTTCCTGAAAACTGCTAGTTCTCCGGGGGCGAGTTGTTTGACCTGGCTCTCAATATCTTCAATGCGGCTCATCGTGGTTTCTCCTCCTGCAAGTATAGCAAGCGGGCTGCGAACAAACTGCGAACAAGACTTCGCCGAACACTCCGACTGAGAGGTTCTGGACCCAAACCAGAACACCTCAAAACCAACAAGCTAAGGTTGTTCTCGGATATTCACACGCAGGAGGTCATCGGTTCAAGCCCGGTCGGTCCCATTATTTAAAATCAATAAAATAAGCCACATTTTGGTGCGGCCGTTTCATGGCAAATAGCGGCTAGGGAACGCCAGGGGGTAACAATTTAAGGTTGCTAGCTATAGCTAGCCTAGTGGTCCCCGTCAAACAGAGTGCACTTTAACCAGCTTCTTTCGAGCGCGTCGGACTTTCTCAAGAATATCGGAAGCCTGCGCGGTCCAGATGAACGGCTTAGGGCTCTGATTGTGACCGTCGACATAGTCCTCAACGGCCTGGATTAACTCTGGAACCGAATGGAAAACTCCGCGCCGAAGCCGTTGCTCTGAAAGATCCCGGAAGAAACGTTCGACCATATTCAGCCACGACGCACTGGTCGGTGTGAAGTGCACATGAAAGCGCGGGTTGCGCTTGTGCCAGTCGACAACTTTCTGATGCTTGTGGGTCGCATAGTTGTCACAGATTATGTGGATCTGCTTGTCTTTAGGCACGGAGCGTTTGATCTGATTGAGAAACCGAATCCATTCCTGATGCCGATGCTTCGGCATGCAAGTCCCGATCACAGAGCCGTCCAGGGTATTGAGCGCGGCGAACATCGTGGTGGTTCCGTTGCGTTTGTAGTCGTGGGTCAAGGTGCCACACCGCCCCTTCTTCAGCGGTAACCCGGGCTGGGTGCGGTCCAGTGCCTGCATCTGGCTCTTCTCATCACAGGACAAGACGATGGCGTTTTCCGGTGGGTTCAGATACAGACCGACCACATCCTCCAGCTTCTCGGCAAATTGTTTGTCGTTGGACAGCTTGAAGGTTCCTGACAGGTGTGGCTTCAGGCCATGGGCCCGCCATATTCTCCCGACCGTCGAATCACTGACTCCGGTCGCCTTTGCCATCGAGGTACGGCTCCAATGCGTGGCGTTTGGGGGCTTCTCTTCAATCGTCTTCTTTACAATCCGGGCCCGCTTCCGTGCGCTGATGGAGGGAATCCGGCCGCTTCGCGGCGCGTCCTTCTCAATGCCTCCCAATCCATGTTTGGCGAAACGAGCACGCCATCGGCCAACCTTCTGAAGCGTCATCTTCAGCCGTGCTGCAATCTCCTCGTTCCTCAGACTCTCAGCCGCCAGCAACACAATTTGGGATCGTTCCGCCAACCGTACCGATGTACTACGGCTTCGCCTCAGTCGTTCCAGTTCCTTTCGTACCTGAACATCAAGATCAACCCTCGGTGCTTTCCTCATATCTATATCAGACGTTGGACAAGCACTTACATCTCATTAATTCTGGCGGACTACACTAGGGATCACCATCGAAGCCGCCGAACAGGATGTGCCTGGCGTGAACTGCTGGACGCCGATGGAAATCGATCTTGATTGCGCGAACTGTTATTCATATCCGAACCACGACCCTATCGCATGGAACAAGATGATCGGCGACGTGCTGAAGTGGATGAGAGAGAACATGATATGGGTCGAATCTGTCGAAGACGGAGTGGCGCAGGGCGATGACTGATCTCGACTGAGTTCATTCCGCCATGCGACGAGGGCCTGAGCAGCGGCCGTGGCTTCGCTTCGAGATATGCGTGAATCCAAGAAAATCGAAGGTGGCAGGCTTCCGGCCACCGGTCTGTTCTGACTTTGCCAGAGCTTCTCGCCCAAACTCCATCAGGCGAGTCTTTTCCGGATGTAGGGATATGCAGGTAACGTTCACAGTCATGTGCCCGATGCATGGCTGTCGGGTACCTTCGCGCGATTTCGACGGCTACACACCACGCTGCTGCTCGAGGGTATAACGGGATGATTCTATACCTCGTAGAGAAGGGCGCCGATGTCGCCGCCGTGAGACGGAGCGGGCAAACCACTGCGGATATGGCGAACGGTCCCGTGCAACGGGTGGCTCCGTTCCCCGACACGGAGCCCTGTTGGAAAGACTCGGATCGAAGAACAGTCATCGATGCGTGTCGTGCTGATCCGTGGAGCGAGCCGCAATGAATTTGTTTGTGATCCTTAATGTCAACCATCCAGAGACTAGCAGGCTGCCATTTAAACCCAATCTCGAGGTGCGGTGGCGGCCTGGCAGTGTTCACGAAGGGCTCAACGCCTCGTCGCCGGAAAGAAGTCGGGACTGACGGGAGGTCCCAAACAAACGTTGTCCTGAATTGCTTCGAAGAACTGAAGGAACGGGTGCCGCGACCGAAGTACGCCGGGACAAACCGGTAAGTTGGTACGAATGAAAGAGTCGTACAGGAAAAAGGAAGTAGCGAATCCATCCTGGCCTCGAGTCTTGCGTGTCATCGCGAGGTGGCACTTGGGGTGTAGATAGAGGTATCAGTGGGCCGGGCTATTGAGCTTCGAAAAGAGTACGAGATCAGAATGCCGACGCTCTTACGGTCGCGGAAGGCAACACGTTGGGCGGCGTTTGCGAGTGGCTCATCGGTCCTGCGCAAGTCTAAGACCGTGCGCACGCTGCCCTGCTTCACATGGAGCATCATGCGTGCGCTGTCGACATTCGACCTTCAGACGACACTCTTCGGTCCGATGCAGTCCGTTTGAAATACCTATTGTGGAACGGCCTCGGGAGGTCGTTGCAACTTGCCATCTGGTTCCGTATGTAGTAGAAATATCAGCACGACAATTGTGTATACCTGACTGGACCCGACAGGACAATTATGGAAAAAGTGTTCTTACCGATCCTCCTAATGTTGATGGTAGGTGCGGTTCTGGCTCTCGGGCAATCCGAAAGCCCCGTGGAACCTCAACGAGCCGTCGTGAACGGCT
This sequence comes from Terriglobia bacterium, assembly GCA_965262425.1. GTDB lineage: Bacteria > Acidobacteriota > Terriglobia > 20CM-2-55-15 > 20CM-2-55-15 > CAZOZZ01. The sequence continues at coordinate 682,823 of OZ253536.1, forward strand.
ATTGCCTCGGTTGTCACGACGACGACACCAGCTCCGGCGGTTTTTCCTGGGAAAGCGTCGATCTGACGCGCCCCGAGATGCACACCCAGGAACTGGAAATGGTGATACGCAAGGTCCGGGCGGGCATGATGCCGCCGGTCGGCATGCCGCGCCCCGATGCCAAAACCCTCGAGGCCTTCGTCACGGGACTGGAATCTGGCATCGACCGCGTCGCTGCCCGGAATCCGAATATGAAGGCGCCGCCGCTGCATCGGCTGAACCGAACCGAGTACCGCAATTCCGTGCGGGAGCTGCTGGACTACGATGTCGACGTGTCGGGGCTTTTGCCGGCCGACCCCAAAGCGGGCAGTTTCGATAATCTGGCTGACGCGCTGACCATAACCCCCGCGCTGATGCAGGGCTACGTTCGCGCCGCCGAGAAAATCAGCCGCGAAGCCGTGGGAGATCCCAACACCTCGTCGGCCATGGTCGGATACAACGATGTGAATCAGGTCGGCAAGGCCGCCAATCAGTTTCGGCGCGTCCCGGGTGCGCCATTCGGCACCCGCGGCGGTATATCCGTGATCCATAACTTCCCCGCCGACGGCGAATTCATTTTCAAGGCGGCCCTGGCCTATCACCCGCAGGGCCAGCTCATCGGCGCCCGGCTTCCGGATTCGATCAAGGACCAGCAACTGGAAGTTTCCATCGACGGCGAGCGGGCCCACCTGTTCACGATCGATCCGGAAGTCAAGGAATACGAAGGCGACCTCTTCACGCCTCCGATCAAGGTCGAAGCGGGTCCGCGTCGCGTCTCCGTGGTGTTCCTGAAAAAGTTTGATGGCCCCGTGCAGGACCAGTTCTGGCTGGTCGAACAACTGTTGCTGGACGCGACCGTCTCGGGTCACCCCGAAATGACCGCGTTGCCGCACCTGAAGAATTTCTGGATTACGGGTCCGATGGACGTGACCGGCATTGCCGAAACACCCAGCCGTCAGAAAATCTTCAGTTGTAGGCCAGCCACGCCCCGCGAGGAACCCGCCTGTGCGGCCGAGATCATTTCCCGTCTCGCCCGCCAGGCGTACCGCCGGCCCGCGACTCCGGAGGACCTGGAAGCCCTGATGGCTCAATACGAGGTGGGGCGGAAGAACGGGACCTTCGACAGCGGGATCCGAACGGCGCTGCAGGCCACACTGCTGAACATGGAATTCATTTTCCGGTTCGAACGCACGCCGCCCGGCGTGCGTTCCGGCGAAGCTTACCGCATCAGCGATCTGGAACTGGCCTCGCGCCTGTCCTACTTCCTCTGGAGCAGCAGCCCGGACGACGAACTCATCACGCTGGCCGCCGAGGGCAAACTCAAGGACTCGGCCGTGCTCGAGCGGCAGGTCAAGCGGATGATGAAGGATCCGCGATCTTCATCGCTTGTGGACAATTTCGCCGGACAATGGCTCCGTCTCGGCGGCCTCATCGACATCACGCCCGAATCTCTCATCTACCCGAACTTCACGCGAAATCTGGCACATTCCATGCGGCGCGAGGTCGAAATGCTTTTCGACAGCGTGATTCGCGAAGACCGCAACATCCTCGACCTGATGACGGCGGACTACACCTTCGTGGATGAGGTGCTGGCGGAACACTATGGGATCCCGAATATTGTCGGACCCCGCTTCCGGCGGGTGACTCTGACCGATCCGAACCGGTTTGGACTGCTGGGAAAGGGGGGCATTCTGGTCATGACGGCACTGCCCAACCGAACGTCCCCGGTGATAAGGGGTAAATACGTCCTGGAAGTCCTGCTTGGGACGCCTCCGCCGCTTCCGCCGGCGAATGTGCCGCCCTTTAAGGAAGCCGGTGATTTCGAGACAGTACAATCCGTGCGCGCTCGACTCGAACAGCACCGCAGAGTAGAGCCTTGCCGGTCATGTCATCAGATCATGGATCCGATCGGCATCGCGATGGAGAATTTCGATCCGGTCGGATTGTGGCGCGCGAAAGATCACGGCCATGTGATCGATCCTGCCGACACGATGTATGACGGTACACTGCTCTCCGGACCCGTCAGCGTTCGGGACGCGGTTCTCAAACATTCGGATCTCTTTAACTTGAACTTTGCGGAGCAGCTCCTGACCTACGGGTTAGGCCGCGTGGTGGATTATCAGGATATGCCGGTCATCCGCTCCATTGCGCGGGATGCGTTAAGAAACGGTAATCGATTCTCGGCCTTCGTCATGGGCGTGATCAAGAGCCCATCGTTCCAGATGTCGAGACGCGAGCAAACCGAACAGTGACGGTGATCAGGCAGCAACTGTTCACAACGGAACCAAGAACGTGAAACATCACGGTTTCTCCTGCGGCGATTTGCTGGAGCGAGCAAACCGAACAAACGGAAACGACTAAACCAATGTTCATTACGAAGAAGCACATCTCCAGGCGCGCGGTCCTTAGGGGCACGGGCGCGATGATTTCTCTGCCGCTGCTGGAAGCCATGGTGCCGGCTCAGACTCCACTGAACCGGACGGCGGCGTCTCCGAAAAGCCGTCTGGCCTGCATCGAGATCGTCCATGGCGATGCCGGCAGTACCAGCTACGGTACCGATAACAACCTCCGCATGCCGGCGAAGGAAGGTCGGGATTTCGAGTTTACGAAGATTCTCGAGCCGCTCGAGCCGTTTCGCGATGACCTGACCGTCGTCAGCATGATGAACTGCGATCCGGCCGACCCGTTCATGCCCGAGGAAGTCGGCGCAGACCATTTCCGATCATCGGCCGTCTTCCTAACGGCGAGTCACCCGAAACAAACGATGGGGTCCGACGTGTATTGCGGACCGTCCATCGATCAGCTCTATGCGCAGACGTTCGGCCAGGACACACCGCTTCCGTCAATGCTCCTTCAGGTGGAGAATGAGGATGCCACAGGAGCCTGCTTCTACAACTACAGCTGTGTGTACATGAACACGATCAGCTGGGCGAGCGCGACCCAGCCGCTGCCCATGACATACAACCCCCGAATGGCATTCGAGGAACTGTTCGGCAGCGGCGGCTCGAAAGCAGAGCGCGCCGAGCGCCGCACGATCAACCGCAGCATTCTCGACGGACTGTCGCGCAGCGCCGCCAGCCTGACGCGAGGCCTGGGGCCGGCCGACCGTGCACGGCTGGACAGCTACCTGGATAACGTTCGGGAGATCGAACGGCGCATCCAGGCCATCGAGGCTTACAACGCCAGCCATCCCGACCGGAATTTGCCCGACGCGCCCATCGGCGTGCCCGATTCCTGGGAAGAGCACGTGAAGCTGATGCTGGACCTTCAGGTACTGGCGTTCTCCGCGGAAGTCACCCGCGTTTCGGCGATGAAGTTCAGCCGTGACGTCTCGAATCGCGTATTCAGTGAAAGCGGCTCGAAAATCGCGTTCCACGTCGCCTCGCATCATCAGTCCGTGCCCAAATCGATCGAGGAACTGGCCGTCATCAACACGTACCATCACAACCTCGTCGCCTACTTCGCCGACAAACTTAAGAACACGCCCGACGGCGACGGCAACCTGCTGGATCACTCTCTGGTTCTTTACGGCAGCTCGATGGGCGATTCGAACGTTCACGGTCACAAGCGTGTGCCATTCCTCCTGCTCGGCCACGCCGGCGGCACGGTGAAGGGCAATCTTCACCTCAAGACTCCCGAGGGAACCCCGCAGGCCAACGGGCTGTTAACCGTCCTTCAAAAGCTCGGAATGGACATCGACCGGTTTGGCGACAGCACGGGAACCATTTCAATCTGACGTGGCAGAGGAGAACTAAATGTTCGGTCAAAGCGTCACTAGCGTCGTTCTCGGAATTTTACTCGCGGCATCCGCCGGCGACGTCCGCATCGCGGACGCCGCCATGGAGCGCGATCACGCTACCGTCCAGTCGCTGTTGAAACAGAAAGCCGACGTCAATGCCGCACAAGGCGACGGCACGACGGCCCTGCACTGGTCGGCCTACCATGACGACCTCGAAATGATGCAGTGGTTGATCCAGGCCGGAGCCGACCTGAGCGCCACCACTCGTCTGGGGGCGATGACACCGCTCGCCATCGCCGCCACCAACGGCAATGCCGCCACGGTCCAGCTACTGCTCGAAGCGGGCGCCGACCCGAATGCGGCCAACGGCAACGGTACCACTCCGCTGATGATGGCTGCAGCCGCCGGAAAACCGGAGGCGATCGAGCTGCTACTGGATGCGGGTGCGGATCCGGGTGCGCGCGACCTGACCAACGGCCAGACACCGGTCATGTTTGCCGCCGCGCTGAATCGCAGCGAAGCGATCCGCCTGCTCGCCAACCGCGGCGCCGACGTGGACGTGTTGAGCGCCATCTCTGAGGCCAAGCCTAATGAGTCCTCCCATGACGCGCAGCGCGCCAAAAGCGTTGCAACGGTGGGGGGTAATGCCGCGCTGCACTTTGCGGCGAGAGAAGGCCTGCTCGAGGCAGTTAAGGCGCTTCTGGAGGCCGGTGCCGAGGTGAACCAGATCAGCAGTGCGAGCGACGGGATGACGCCCCTGGTGCAGGCCATCGTCAACGGCCGGTTCGATGTCGCAGAGGGCCTCCTGAAACACGGTGCAGATCCGAACATCGCATCTACTGCCTCCGGTGTGACCCCGCTCTGGGCTGTCCTGGATGCCCGGTATGCCCCGCGTGCCTGGTATCCCTCGCCCAGCGTCGCCGAAGAAGAGACGAGTCACGTGGATCTGCTGAAGGAACTGCTGGCTCACGGCGCCGACATCAATGCGCGCCTGATCCGCAAGCCCTGGTTCAGGACCTTTGGCGACAGCAGACAACCGAACCCCGCCGGCGCAACCGCCTTTTACCGGGCCGCACAAGCCAACGATGTACCGGCGCTGAAAATTCTACTGGCCGCGGGCGCGAACCCGACCATCCCGACAACCGGCGGGACGGAACCGATCGTGGTCGCCGCGGGCCTGGATCAGGATTTTCAAGGCGCTAACTTCGTGCCGGAGTCGCGACTGGAAACGATCCGCTTTCTTGTCGAAGAGGCCGGTGCCGACGTCAACGCCAGCGACTTGCGCAGCTATTCGGTCCTGCATGCTGCGGCCTACCTCGGCCGTAACGACATCATCGAATATCTGGTGACGTATGGTGCGGACGTGAGGGGCCGCGCAAACCAGATCAGCAGCGGTAGTTCAGCCCAGACGACAGAGCCCGGTCAGGGCGACACCGTCGCGGATATGGCCAACGGCTGGGTGGAAAAGACACTGCAGTTTCCAGAGACCGTCAATCTGTTGATCGAGCTCGGTTCTGACTTTTCCAACACCTGCTGGGCGTCGGTGTGCGTCAACCCGCGGACCGACAAGAAACCCACGAACCGCTGATTCCCTTCCCCAGGCTGCTAGGCGCCGGAGCGTAGACAAAATAAGTGGCCGCCCGCGAATAGTTTCGGCCCCGATAGCGAGCAGGCAGATGTCCCGGTCGGCATCGGCGTGCTGTGTGGGTATTCGGCCCGCCGCTTGAAACCACGATCGGGCTTCGAGTATCTTCACCCCATGAAGACCTTCGTCGCGCTGTCCACGTCGTTGTTTGCGCTCACCCTGTGGCTGGCGGCTACGCCCGGCCAGACTGAAGCGGATTACGTGGGGCAGGGGGTTTGCGCAACCTGTCATTCCGCCATCGCGGAGAGCTTTGAGCAGGTGGGAATGGCCCGGACCTTCCAGCCGATCGCAGAGGCTGTGCCGATCGAAGACTGGGAGGAGGACAACCGCTACTATCACGAGCCTTCGAATCAGTACTTCCTGATGACGAGCCGGGATGGGAGCTTCTTCCAGAAGCGATACCAGCTCGAGGACGGCCTGGAAGAAAACGCGGAGCTGTACATGGGGATCGGGCTGGTTCGGGGACCGGACCTCCGACGGGGCGTTCAGATGCTTGAAAGCGCCATCCGTAAGGATGCACCGACGACGGCGGAACCCCACTTCTACCTGGCCGCCGCGTACCGAGAACTGGGTCGTTCCGAAGGTGCCATGGATCACTACCGTAAAGCGATCGAGATCGACCCGGCCTACGCGGAGGCACACTACAACCTTGGACTGGTCCATCTCGAAAACGGGCGATTCGCCAGCGCACTGGAATTGTTCGAAGACGCCATCCGCTTCCAACCAGCCCGGGCCGACAACTACGTGGGCGCCGGTGTTGCGCTCGCCTCGCTCGGCCGTCTCGCCGACGCGAAGCAATCCTACGAGCGGGCACTCGAACTGGACCCTCTCAACACCGTGGCCCTGAACAACCTGGGCGTGCAGGAACTCCAGGTGGGGAATCCAGAGGGTGCCGACTCTTATTTCACGCAGGTTCTACGGATCGACCCCAACGACCGGGCGGCGCGGAACATGCTGGAGCGCCCGGGGGGATGAGGAGTTCCAGGTGGGCGCTTTGTCCCTCCCGCCGGGATCAGATTCTCTGGAACACCGCGAACGCCCTCCCGCTGCCGTTTTCAACCCGCTGAAATCCATGACCGTCCCGGTCTCGAACCGAAACGGCGAGCGCGGGTCACCTGCACGAAACGACACCGAATCCCCGTTGAAATTTACCCGAACGCCCGCCGCCAACCCGCAAGTAGGGGTCGCACGGGGCACTTGCCCGGATTCTTTTGACATTGAGTTTTGGTGGGTGTCTAATTCTAATGCGGACTGAACTACTGTACCATCCGACATAACGAGAACGGGCTGAGAGGATTGGAACGAGGAGGAACCGTGCAACGAAATTTGGTGGGCGTCCTGGTGCTTTTGCTCGTGTCTGCTGCGACGACCCCGTGGGATGGGCTTGCCGGCCAGCAGCCACAGCAGTCTCAAGGCAAGATGTTCGAGTACGGAAAACCACTCGCCCCGAATCAAGACATCTACTACCTCGACGAGCCCAGGGAGGAGTGGATACCGGACGAATTCCTGTCCAACCCCGACCCGGTGGTCGACCCCAAGACACTCAAGGGATATCACCTGCCGCCCTTCCTGCACAAAGTGAAGGTGCTCAATCCGGAGGTGAAAGCCGGTGACACCGTTCGGTTCGAGGCGATGGTCGAGGATGTGGTCGGGGTCAACCCCTGGCCCATCGGTTTCCAGGGACCGCAGGGAAGAAGAACTTCGTTCACCGTTCGGATGAGGCCGAGCAGCGATAACCCCTTCCTGCACGAAGGGAGCTTCAGAATCCATGAGTGGACCGAGCCGGGACTCTACTTCATGTACACGCTCGGAGTCATTGCTAACGAGCTGGGCCACTCGAAAGCGTATTTCCAGGACTATCACCCGGGACTCAAGGACGTCTACTTCACGGTTCTGCCCAATCCGAAAGCCGACGTTATGCCACCGGTGTTGGAGGAAGTGCGAATCGGTGAAAAGGACCGGGCCTCAGACGAGGTGCCGAGTTTCGATATCTCCCAGGCGATCCCCATTTACGTGCGTGCGACGGATAACATTTCGGGCGTGGCCAGCATCAAGGTTCGCCTCATCAACTCCCTGGAGAGGTACAGCGAGCTGACGCTCCTTCCCACATTCGAGGAAGAGGACTGGTACGTGGGGTACGTCAATATTCCCAAGCACTATGTCGGCGGCCCCTACCGGGTGATGTCGATGTGGATCGGGGACCGGGCCGGCCAGCAGGTGTTCATGTTCGGCAACACCCATCCTCTGCTGAAGACGGCCAGGTTCAACGTCATCCAGGATCCCGCTCAGGCGGATACGGTTCCTCCGCGGCTGATCACCGTGACAGTGGATCGGAAGCAAGCGGCTCTCGGCTCGCAGATTCAGGTTACCGCTGTTGCCGTGGATGACCTGTCGGGTGTCGGAACCCTGGTCATCGATTTTGCGGCAATGCCCAGCTACATCGACAAGAGACGCGTCCACATGAACGCGGTCGCCCGGCCGGAGATCATCCAGAAATCAGGGTTCAACATCGACGCGAACACCTATGTCGGCAGCTTCCGCACGCACGTGATGGACGAGCCCGGTGAGTGGCACGTCGTCCGGGTGATGGCACGCGATAATGCGGACAACCTGCTCGACATGCGCGAATACGAATATCCCCTGCTGGCCAACGTGAAAATCGACTTCACCGGCGGTGTCAACCCTGCGGCGGGGGAGGGACGGATGACCCAAACTTCGGTGGGAGCAGCCGGAGCGGCGACCCAGTCCGCCGCACCCGGAAGAGTTCGGCGCGTGGATATGATTCCGCCCCACCCCCCGCGCGGTGCATGTTTGAATTGTCATGTGCCGTAATCGGAACAGCGTTTTCTTGATGGTTGAATTCATAGTTGTGAACGAGAGACTTCAAAGGAGCATAGAGAATGGATAGAAGAGACCTCCTCAAGACGTTGGGAATGACCGGTGCCGGCACCGTGCTCGCCCCCGGCCTGATGGTGGGCGCGGAGAAGCAAGCCGCCGACGGCTTGGGATTCAATTTCAAGACAAAGCACCTGATCTACCTCATCACCGGGAACGGGAGCCGGAAAAAGGAATGGTACGAATCCCCCGAGATCTGCCCGAATGCGCAGCGAATCGCGAAAGAGGGTTTCACTTACTACGAGGACAACAACGTCACGACCGGGAGTCACGGGACGAGCTTCACGGAGCTCTTGACCGGCGCTCCTTACTTTACTGGCGTTCCGGTCTTTCCGACGATGCCGCATTATGTCCGCAAGGCTTATGGAGATGAGGCCACCAAGTACTGGTATTTGAACGGGGTTTCCTACTACCGCCAGTGGCGATTCAACGTGAAGTACTTCACGTCTCATGCGGACTTCGGTGAGGAGACGCGGCCGGTCTCGTTGACGACGCGGCACTTCTTTTACGAGGGCCACGAGAGAACCCCCGATCAGATCGTTGCCGAGGAGTTTCCGGACATGGGTCTGACCGGTGCCGAGAAGAAACAGATGGAGGAGTTCATTGCAGACATCCAAGCCAGACAGGACTGGAATCCCGTCGGTTTGAAGAACCCTCCGATCCCCTACGACCCCTATCTGTCGGAGGCGCGATCACTGCACGTCCTGCCGCAGATCATGAAGGAATTCAAGCCCCGGATGCTGCTCTGGCAGCAGACGGGTCACGATGCGGGGCATGGCGCCGGCGGATACCTCCGTCAGGAGACCGGATGGATCGACTACGCCAAAGTCTGCAGGACGACGGACGAACAGATCGGCCGGATCTTCGATTTCATCAAGAACGATCCCTATTTCTCGAAGAACACCACGATCGTGATGCGGCCCGAATTCGGCCGCGACGATGAGGTCAATCTGTACGGGGAAATCCACCACTCCACAGGCTACTACTACGCGCACCGTTCGGCCTCCACTTTCTGGGGACCCGACATTAAGGTCGGTAATTCCGGCCTGGTGGTGAGTCGTTACGACATATCGAAGACCATCGATGCGATGTTCAACGTCGATGCGACTTACAGCCGCGGCCAGATCCGCAACCACATGTTCAAAGACCACGTCGGCAATTTGCCGAAATATCGGGAAAACACGCCGTTGTTCGTTGGTTGAGCTTCGCGGAACCTGACGGGGATTGGTCACTCGTCAGGTTCCGTCCTTTCGCTGGAATCTAGACTAGCCCAAGTTTCTGCCCAACCTTTGTTGCCTCAGAAAGCGATAGTTGTCGGGAATTTGTAGGTGCGGTCTATGACCATCCTTGTCCAAAAGCAGCCTTTCGATGGGAGGCAGTTTTGGAGAGGCGAATCTCCTAACAAGGTGTAGGTGCGGTCTATATGACCGCACATCCTTCGAGCTGAAACGAAGTGCGCTCATATAGAGCGCACCTTCTACACCCGATCCTGAAGTTTCGCCCTCTCACACCCGAGACCTCTTCACCGGCTCGCCGACGGTCTATTCTCAGAGCTCAATCGGTTTCTATACCGAGCCTGTCGCCCAGTTTGTAGGGAACACAGAAGTAGGTCACACTGATGGAAGGATTCTTGTGATTCGGTCTTCGATGCGGATAAATGCTTCTTGAGCGGTAACAGAATTCGTCCAAGATCAAACAACCGCCGACAGTCGCGCATTTCCGCCAGCTCCATCTCTCGGACACGTCACCGCTTTCGAGAGCAGGCCTCAAGCCCTGGCCCGAGATTTCATGCACGTACCGAAACCCGGCATGGTAGGTGTTCCATGCAGTATGTACAAGGGCCTCGTCGTGCAAGGCTGATTCTTCGGTGAAGATCAACACAAAGCCCGCCTCCTGATATGCACTGAAGACTTCGATCATCCGCTCGTTGGTCTGTTCGCGGATTTCATGGAATCCATTGCCAACCATCATCACCGTCGGCTGATTCGCGAGACCCAGATTCCGCAGGAACTGGATGACCTTCTCCGGCTCACCGATATCTGCAGAGCGGATAAACTGCATATTTCGCGGTAGAAAACCCTGCTTTTGTTGTTCGATGGCCTGATCAATCGCGGCGTCTTCTAAGTCTGCCCCAAAATATCTAATATCATCTTCGCCACTTCGCGCCAGGCGCTGACGAGTTGCTTCACCGCGTCCGACGGCATGCTCGATGAAAATCGAATATCGAAAATTGTATTTCTTGCAGAAGGCGTCCAGTCGATCGTTCCCTACCTTAAAAGTCTTGCGGTTGGCATCCTGACTGGCGGCGACATTTTCACCACGATGAACCCAGGTGCCCAGCGAGCTGGATGTCAGGAGGGCTTCCAGATTGTTGAGGTAAGGATGATAGGCCGCGATGATGCCAAACGGTCCCGGGCCACGCTCAAAGACGCGCTCTCCCAATTCACTGACTTTGCCGTCCTTCAGAAAGCCGGCACTTTCAAAAATGCGGTTCATTTCCGGGAGGAGGGCTGGGATGTGCTCCTCCAGGACGACATCTTCCTTCAGTGATTGGGTTAGGCCTACTGCTCTCAAACTCAGGACAAGCGGCAACAGCCGATAGCCAAGCTCGATCTGGAGGTGATTCGCTACCCATGAATTCGTCGGATAATCGATGGCGTCAACTCGGAGCCATTCCCTCAGGAAGGCTTCCTGTTGACGGAGGGTGGCTGTCTGAGAGAACCAGTTCGTGAATTCTGGAACGAAGTTAATGCACTGTCTCGGATCGATGACTTCAATACCTTCCAGCACCCTGGCGATGGATGGATCTTGAGCGACCAGGAAATTCGAATCGCCTTTTCTTAGATAACCGCGGGAGTAGAGAAAATGGAGATCCATTTTGAGCTGTTTGAGGCCCAAGTGCCTTTCCCGGGCATATTCTTCCGGTTCCAGTGCATTTCCGGAGAGCAGCCAGTCGATTGTCTGAATCTTCTTGTGCGTCGACAAGACTTGCTTCAAGAGCCACAAATCGGGTGGCGCGGTGACGCCTGCCGTCAGCACAATTGTACGCAGGACCTTTATTGCTCGTTCAAGCGAGTCCCTCTCTCCTTGCGATGAAATGCGCGTGCGAACAAGTTCTCCCTCGAGAACGCGTAGCCAGCTCAAGATGGCCCGACCTCGATGAAAGAGGTGGGGGATTTTCTCGATGAATATCCTGAAGCTTCTATCCGAGATATAAGGAAAGCCGGCCGAACTGGTACTCGTTTCGCCGGTAATGATCTCAATCAGGAATTCCGATTGAGGATGTGATTTGAGGGAAGGTAGTTCCGAAAGCTGATTCCTTAGATTCACTCTCGAAAACTCGGACGCTCGAGATGCCAGAGCGTGGCTTGCTGGTAGGAGCGCGCGATCTCCAGGATCCGGTCGTCGCTCATCGGCCGTCCCACGATCATCAGGCCGATCGGAAGTCCGTTGTCGGTGAACCCACAGGGAACGGCCACTCCTGGCAACCCGGCCAGATTCCCGAGCGTCAGGAGGTCGGAGCGATACCGGGGACGCCCTTCGATGTTGCGCTCCATGGCGGGCTCGGTCGGTCGGGCGCCGATCGGATTCAGCGGAGCGATCAATGCGTCATACCGCTCGTAGAGTCTTCTCGTCGCCTGGACCATCGCGTGCCGGATCCGCAGGACCTTCATGTAGTCGGAACCGGGAATCAACATCGCCGCCTTCCAGCCGAACCACTTCGCCTTGGAAACCAGTCCTCCCTCGAGTTCTCCGCTTCGGGCGTAGGGCTCGAAGACCGAGGATGCTTCCACCTGCCACACGAAACGCGAGACCTCCCGGTAGGGAAACTGCGGAAGGTTGACTTCCTCGATCACCATCCCGTCGTCGCGCAGCACTTCGAAGGCCGTGTCATAGGGTCCGTCAACCCCGATTTCCTTGACCTTCTCGAAATCGGTCGTCACGAGGCCGATGCGTCGGTCCGTAACGTCGCTGCCGGGGGAAAAGTCAAACGGTTCGGACCGCGATGTCGGATCCCTCGAGTCGGCGCCATGAATCGCGCTGAAAACTGTCGCGCAGTCCGCCACCCCGCGCGCCATCGGCCCCAGCTTGTCCATCGTCCAGCTCAGCGGCATGGCTCCATAACGGCTGACGCGACCGTAGGTCGGCCGCAGGCCCGTGATGCCGCAAGCAGTGGATGGGTTGAGGATCGATGCCGTGGTTTCCGAACCGATGGCAAAGGTGGAAAACGCGGCTGCCACGCAGGCGCCGGGGCCGGTCGAGGATCCATGGACCCAGTGGTCCAGTTTCCACGGGTTGTGCACCGGGCCATTGAAGGTCCCTCCGGGCGGTCCGCCGGCGAGCTCGCTCATGCTGAGCTTTCCCACAAGGACGGCACCCGAGTCCCCGCAGTCGCTCGATGACGGCGGCATCGTGGTCGGGCACCTGGTCGGCAAACACGTTCGAGCCCCAGGTCGTGCGGATGTTCCTGGTCGACAGGAGATCCTTGACGGCGAACGGAATTCATGCAGCGATCCTCTGTATGTTCCCGACGAGATCTCCTCCTCGGCCGCCCGCGCCTGACTCAAGGCCAGTTCGCGCGTCACCGTGACAAAGCAGTTGACCTTCGAATCGAGTGACTCGATTCGATCCAGATAGGCTCGGGTCAACTCGACGGGCGAAAGTTCTTTCGACCGCAGCCTGGGCGCCAGGTCCGCGATCGTCTGGTAGCAGAGTTCTTCGTTCATTTCTATCTGTCCGGGTACGGCCGGCTCTATTCCGCCCCCTGAAGCCTGGTGAGAAAGAGAATCAGATCCGATTTTGTGATGATGTCGAACCCCTTGCCGTTCTCAATGAGGACAGCAGTCATCTCGCCTCTCATGTGTTCCGCAAGCACGTTGATCGGGGCGTCCGCCGCCAGAACGGAAAAAGGCGGATCCATGTGCTCGGCGACAGGCTTGCTCCGGACCGACGGGTCGGAGACGAGGACCTCGAGGAGTCGCGCTTCACTGATGCTGCCGACCACGCTCCCCTCCTCGATCACAGGTACCTGGGAGATCTCGTGTTCCCGCATCAGGTTCACGGCGTCCTCGATCGTTGCAGCAAGCTTCAGTGAAAGAATGGAATCCGCACGTCGGACCTTTTCTCGAACGACCTGACTCGCCCGAACGTTCAGAGCGGCCTCCATGTACTGGTTGTCACGCATCCAGTTATCGTTGTAGATCTTACTCAGGTAACGTGTACCCGAGTCCGGGATGACGACAACGACCAGGTCACTCTCTTTCATACCTTCGGCACACTTCAGGGCGATATGGACCGCAGAGCCGGCGGACCCACCGGCGAAGATTCCTTCCTGGCGAGCCAACTGGCGGGTCATCAGGAACGAATCCTTGTCGGAGACAGGATAGAGCTCATCGATGACTGAAAAGTCGACGTTGAGGGGCTTCTCGTCCTGGCCGATCCCCTCCACCTTGTAGGGCTGGGGTTCGGGTCGCTTTCCGGTCTTGAACATTTCGGCAAAGATGGACCCGATCGGATCGACACCGATCGCCCGAATTTCGGGGTTCTGTTCTTTCAGGTACCGCGCCGACCCGCTGATGGTCCCGCCCGTTCCGACACCGATCACGACGTGGGTGACTTTCCCCTCGGTCTGCTCCCAGATCTCGGGTCCTGTCGTCTCGTAGTGTGCCTCGCTGTTGGAGAGGTTTTCGTACTGGTTCGGGAAAATACTGTTGGGAATCTCGTTGTTCAGACGCAGCGCGACCGAGTGGTAGCTGCGAGGATCGTGGTGTTCCACCTGGGTCGGCGTCACGATGACCTCCGCTCCGATTGCCCGAAGGGTATCGATCTTCTCCTGGCTCATCTTGTCGGGTATCGTGAATATACACTGGTACCCTTTGACCGCAGCCGCCAGTGCCAGGCCCATGCCCGTGTTGCCGGAGGTGCCCTCGATCACGGTTCCGCCCGGCTGGATCTTTCCTTTCTTTTCAGCGTCCTCGAGCATCTTGATCCCGATGCGGTCTTTCACACTTCCCCCGGGATTCATGTACTCCAGTTTGGCCAGGATGGTGGGTTTTGCCCCGCGGGTAACTGCGGTGAGACGGACCAGTGGGGTGTTTCCGATGGTCCCCAGGATGTTCTCGTGCCACATGATGATTCCTTTGCGAACCCGAACGACTCGCGCAATCTCAGGGCGAAACCCGGTTGTCCTTAAGACAGGTATCGATGCGTAGTCTGCACCGAGGTCAATCAAACGTGGGAAGCAGGAGACGCCGTAGTTACTGTCTGACAGCTTGTGCCAGCGCCTTGATTTCAGTCAGCTCCTGGACGACTTGCTGGTAAAGATCCACGTCGATAATGTCTCCAACCAACACCTCGACGATCTTTGGCCGGACATTGGAAAAACGCGAGTTCAAAGCCGCGACCTTTCCATCCATCGTCAGGTCGGCGAAGAGGGGAGCGGCTCGGAGCTCGTCGGGGCGGCCATCCAGTAAGAAACGCAAGATCGCTTCGACCCGTTTCTGGAGATCCTTCGATCGCTTCTCGACACTCTTGACGGCCCAGGGTTCCGACATGGGCGCGAGGCGATAGTGGGAAATCTCTTCTGCCATCCTCAGGAATTCGGTCATGTCACTTGCGAAACCGTTCCAGGCTCGAGCGGTTGGGTCCCAATCGGGCTCCGTCTCGATGGTCCAGCCTCCCCGGGGTTCTGCCCTCCAATTCAGATCACTTTTGGGCGGGTGAGTGAATTTCCCTTCCGCGTGAAGCCGGATGATCTGCTCCTCCGGTACCCGGGCCTCTTCCGCCATCCGCCTGCGCATCTCTATGATTTCCCGGGTGCGCCGAGCCGCTTCTTCTTGTGCCTCGGCCTCGGGGGGCGGCCGCTGAGCGTAAACCGCCGGCCCATGAGCTGTCACGATCACTGCGATGAGCATGTACGTCAACAGTCTCGGCATATGTGTCCTATCTGACAAGTTACCTTTCATCCTTCAACCAGGATCGAGAATCGTCAAGGAAAAAAGCGGGTCGGTGGTGGTGCTGATGCCGCGATCTCCCAGCGCGTTCGCGAGGTCACCGCACGCAACACCGGTGTCGGCTGATCCTTTCAGGTCCGGTCTCTAATCCGACGCTTGACTCGCCGTTTGCGTTTTCTCCACGTTCTTGCGCGTATAATCGTTCAGCCGGAATGACTCTTTTTTCCGATAGTGAATACTGGTAAACGGAGGGGCGGATGAACCTCAAGGAGACTGTCGAAGAGCTCCGAGTGCGGGCCGCGGCGATGGAGCTACTCGACCTGCGGCGACTTATCGGGGATCTTCGGCCCGGGCCCGACGAAGTCGAGCCCTTCGTCCACTTCTCGGATGACAAGTACTCCCGGAACCTCGTCAGCCGGACCGACGACTTCGAAGTGCTCATCCTCTGCTGGAAACCGGGACAGCGCAGCCCGCTGCACGACCACGCCGATTCCCTGTGTTCCGTCTACATCTATGACGGCATCATGTCGGCCGACAACTACCTGCGAACCCCGGCAGGCCACCTCCGTCCGGACTACTCCGAAGAAGGAAATCCCGATGTCGTCATGTCGATCCAGAAAGAAGAAATCCATCAGGTGTCCAACCTGGACGAAGACCGCAACCTGGTTTCCGTCCACTTCTACCTGGCGCCGCTCGAAAACTACTACATCTATTCTTTGACGTCGTCCGAGTTCGAGAACTACTCCCCCGGTTATACGAGGGTCTACAGTTTCGGCGGAGGCATCTAGACTAGGACTCCTGTCCGTTGGTTGCGCTGAGGGCCCGCGTCATCTTTTGTTCACCGGACTACAGCTGCCTGCCCGAGGTTGAAACAACAAAAGTCGAAGCGTCGAAGCAATAAGGAACACTGATACCTAAACCCGGGCTAAGGCACATCCGGCCTGGGATCGCCAATGAACGCGTTTCGATTCGGCATCGTGACCTTCGGCAAGGTCGTGCGATCTATCACTGCGTCGGCAGGAATGATGTCGTTCTTCCACAGGAGCCAGGCTGTTACGGCATAGATTTCTTCGTCGTTCAAAGATCCTGGCGCATCGAATGGCATCGTTCTCCGGACGTAGTCGAACACCGTCGTCGCATACGGCCAATAGCTCCCGATGGTCTTTGTGGGCTTTTGCCCACCGACCAGCCGGTCATAGGGGCCATCGACGCCTTCCACGCCGTGACAGTCGGCGCATTTCTCGCTGTAAACTCTCGCCACGTCCCCGACCGTACCTCTGCCGGGCGGAAGCCCCTCGCCGTCCGGAGCGACAGCAATATCGATGGTCGCAATTTCGGCCGGCGTCGGTCGGCTTCCCAACCCGAGTGGCCCCTGTTGAGCCCCGGGATATGCCGCACTCACCGAAATGATGAGGCATGGGCCGACGACGCCCAACAGGAAAACTCTGCGGACGCGTTTAGGCATGAACGTTGTGGATGCTCCCATCGGTCCCCAATCTCCAGCTTTGTATGGCGTTATAGTGATAGAACGAGCCGAAGGTGCCGTTCAGGCCCCGAACCTCGACCAGGGCTGCCCGCGTCGGCTGGACGTAGCCGGTTTCGTCGGTGCAACGGCTCTGGAGAATTGTCTCGCGACCATCCCATGTCCACGGGAAACGGAAGATCGTCAACGACTTTGACATTACAGGTTCCTGGAGTCTGGCCTCCTGCCATGTTTCGCCGGCATCCGTGCTCACCTCTACGCGTGTCACCCTTCCGCGGCCGCTCCATGCCAGGCCCCGGATCTCGACGAAACCGGCTCCCTGCACGGGGAATTGAGCGGATGGGTAGTTGATCACCGACTTCGCCTCCATCACAAACGTGAACTGGCGCGCCACGCCGTCGGCCATCAAGTCCGTGTACTTGGCGGTCTCCTCGCGGGTTTGGTAGGGCCGATCCGTGACCTTGAGGACGCGCAGCCACTTTACGTTGGAGCTGCCCTCCCAGCCGGGCAGCACCAGCCGCATGGGGTAGCCCTGGGCCGGCCGCACTGCTTCGCCATTCTGGCCGTATGCAATCATCGCGTCATCCCCCACATCTTCCAGGGGGATACTCCGATTCATTCGGGCGCCATCAGCCCCTTCCGCGATAATCCATCTTGCGTTGCTTCTCACTCCCGCTTCGCGCAGCAAGGTGGACAGCAGCACTCCTGTCCATTCCGTTCCGCTGATCAGACCATGGGTTTGCTGGACGTCGGCCAGCGTCGGCTCCACCCATTCGGTCAGGGTGTTTCCCGAGCACTCCGTGAAGCAGATTCGCGAAGCCGCCGGAAAACGCATCAAGTCCCGTACCGACAGCTTGAGGGGACGCCGAACCATGCCAAACAGGAACAGCTCGTGGTTGGCCGGATCGATATCGGGAATGCCTGCATGGTGCCGTTCGAAGTGCAACGAGGATGGGGTGATGATGCCGCGCTGGTCATGCAGAGGAGACATGGTCCATGAGGATTCGTCGGTGGGCGTCCGGTATTGCCAGCGCTCGACTCCAGCTTCATAGCGGGATCGTTCGCCGTAACCCGACACGGGACGACCCAATTGCTTGGTTTGGTCCGGCCGGCCTCCCTGCTGGGGAAGCTCTTCCGACGGAGAAGACTCGGCCCCCAAGCTGCTCACTGCCAACCCGCCCACCAGGCCTGCGACCCCCTTGAGGGCTCTCCGACGCGTCATCCCCGGCGTTGAGGTTTTGTCTCCGAGTTCGCGCGTTGTCCGCTTCGGGCTTCTCGCGATTTCACGCTCATTCCTTTTCAAATTCATACTCATAGGTTTCCAAAGTCAATCCTGGCGGATCGTTTGTGCAAACGACACGTCGCGGTCCGGTGCCGTGCTCAGGCTCCGGGAGTGATCTGCAAGCGTTGCTGGCCATGGAAGAGGAAGAACGTGAACGGCGCACCGTCGCCGGGAGACTCTAAAAATTTGCCTCCTCCGCAGAATTTGTGGGCAGTCCAAAGGCCTGTGCGCACATAAGTAATTGAAACAAAGTACCTTATTCTTTTGTTCGACGGCGAATATTCCAGTACCCACTTCGGTCGGACGCCTACACCCGGTGCCCGGAGCCCCCGCCGGAGGCCCCGTTCCCCATCGCCCACACCAGCCGACACCGCGGAGCGCAGCCGAGGGTCAAGGCCGGCGCAGCCGCCGAGCTTGCGAGGGAAGCCTTGAGGCTTGGCGAGCACCGTGGTCTCCTCAAGCGGCGATGGAAGACGGTTTTACCCACAAATTCTGCGGAAGACCCAAAAATTTCAGCGCGAGTCACCGCTGCTGAATTGAGCTTGGTTTCTTCCAAACCCCCACATTCTGCTCCATGCTTATTTCGGTCCCAAATGGTGCGGAAAGTTGGGCGAGCCGCTCGATAATTCTCTTTGCAGTCACTTCATCGGCCATTCGCGGCGTACCCCGGCGGGAACGCCCCATTTTCTGTCCGAGGTCGATCGGATAGAAGCGTATCTCTTCTACCTCGCCCTCCCTATAACGGGCCACGGGAATGACACTTTCCCACTGAGCGGGGTCGACGGGGGACCCGACGGTATCATTCTCATACCAGGCTGTGTAAAGATCGGCCGTCGTCGCCTCCGGGCCTAAACCATGCGCTTCGTACATATCTTGGGGCCTGGGTTCGATGGTGCCATCCCCGTGGAATATGAAATTTCCGAGGCCGTAATAAATCGCCTTGCCTTTGTAAATCTCCACACCACGCAGATAATGAGGTCCATGCCCGATGAAGACATCGGCTCCGGCGTCAATGGCCGAATGTGCAAAGACCGGCAGAAAATCCGGAGGCTCTTCGCGGGTTCCGCCAGTCTGGCTCGCGTGAATATTCACCACGACGTAATCCGCCTGTCGCTTCGCGCTTCGCACCCATCTGAGGATGTGTTCCAGATCCAGCTTGTTCATCTCGTATGTGGGCGTGCCTGGCTTTGGTCCAACCTTGAACAGAGCGCCGAAGAAATCCAGAATCTCGCCGGATCCCTCCGGACTCGGCATTCGGAACGGGTCGGTCAGAGGCTGCAGCTGCCTGTGCATTTCCGACAGCTGGCGGAAGGTGGTCTCGCTTACCTGTATGGCCGTGGTGGTCCTGAGCGCCGACAATCCAGGACGCCCCCGTATTTCCCGTCGCGCATTAGACGCCCGCGCACTCGGAATAAACGATGATGCGCAGCCGATCAGCGCGAAACGTCCCCTCGGTGTATCAAAATAGGCCGGTGCCCGGGCTTCTTCCAAGGTCATGCCCGAGCCCGCATGCGCCAAACCATCGCGGTTCAACAACCGGTTCGTTTCAATCATGCCCTGGATCCCATAGTCGATGGTGTGATTATTGGCCCGGTTAAAGAGATCAATCCCGATATCGCGCAAGTCTTCGATCACAAAAGGGGGGCCCACTAGATTGGCACCATGCTCCCGAGGGAACCCGCTAAATTCCTTCAAATCTAAAACCGACATCTCCAGGTTCGTGAAAGCGGCGTCGGCCTGTTTCAGGACTTCGACTACCTTGTCAAACGAAGGATCGCCCGGGAAGTTGACGCGCCTGGCGACGATCGCATCACCGGTGGCTGCCAATGTCCATTCATTCGTTGTTTGTGCTGAGACAGGCGTCTGGGTCATCCCTGTCGCGGCCCCCATTCCAAGCACAGCAACAGAGAGCAAGATCAAAAACAGCGCTGATCTAGCATTCATGGCATAGGCTCCTTTTGTCCGATGTCTTCAAGCTTCAGCAGTGAAGAAAAAGGGAATTCACGCCTCGATTTTCCGTTCAACCGCTAATTTCTCGACTTGGCGCCGAGCACTCTCTCGATTGCCTCGACGGTTTTGTCCGCGCGGAAATTTGCGATCTTCTTACCGAACTCGATCGTCTTCTCCTTGGGCACCAAGTTCACACCGTTGATCGTTGCCTTTCCGGCCTTGACGCGTGCGTCAAAGTTCACAAGCTTCGGATCGTGGGCCATCAACAGCGCGGTGGCGCTGTATTCGTCGTGGATGCCGTCGGAGCGCAGCTTTTCGGGAATACCGCTGTCGGTGATGAACTTCCGAACCGAGTCCCAGTCGTAATACTCTCGAATGTGGTAGACGCCCGGGTTGCCCTTCCACTGCTCGGTTAACTCCTGGGAGACTGCAGCAAGACCGGCGGCGTTGCTGCCGCTGTCACCCATCATGAAGATGTTCTTGAATCCCTGGCTCTTCAGGCTCCTCACCATGTCCCGCAGAATCGAGCGGAACGTTTCTTCAGTGATGTAGGTGCTCCCCCACGACAGGAACTTGTCGTCCGGATTGCCGGATTCCAAAGTGATGATCGGCGCAATCAGTGCGTTACCGAGTTTTCTGGCGATGACTTCACCCGTCATGCGGACCTGATACTGGTGCTTGCCGAGAGCAAGATACGGACCGTTCTGTTCCATACCGGCGGCGAAGATCAAAGCAGCGGTCTTTCCAGCCTTCATGGCGTCGCGAACTCCGAGATAGGTCAATTCCTCCATCCAAACAGTGTCGGGCACAGGAATCGGATTCGGCGCGGCGAGGTCTTGCTCGTAGCGCTGCCTGGCCTGGGCTTCGCGTTCGGCGGGCGTCAACTCGACACGCTGATCGAGGCCCGTCTGCGCGCCTACAGCCTGTCCGCCCTGTGCCTGCGGAACGGCCTGCCCGGCCGCCAGTGCCGTCGCGAAGGCCAATGTTGGAAACCAGGCTATAAACCGACTCATCTTCATACGCTCTCCTGACTACTACGTGTGTATGGATAGGAACTCGGCGATGGTCGTTCAGTAAGATGTCTGTAGGTCCGCTCGGAGGCGGTGCTCTCTCGTTTCTGGAGCACCGCCTCCGAGAATCTATTCGATCTGGTTCGTTGTGTGAAGCATTTTAGAAATTGAACCTCAGCGAAACCTGGATCTGCCTGCTGGCCCGTGCGGTAGATATAGTTCCGAAACTGCTCGAATTGACAAACCGATTGGGCAAGAAGAACTGAGGGTGATTCGCGATGTTGAATATCTCGGTCCGAAACTCCACGAAATTGGGGATCTCCCCAAGCGGAAAACTTTTGGCCATGGAGAGATCGAGGTTGTTGACGCCCGGCCCCCGCAAGACATTCCTGCCGGCATTTCCAAATGTGCCCCGCGGCGGGATTTCGAAGGCCGCTTCATTGACCCACCGGTTCGGATCGGGATCATCGAGCTTCCATTCTCCGATCAGGTTAGGCCGGTCGGAACGGTTTCCGGTCAAACTGTTGTCCCCCAGTAGCTCGGGTGTATACGGCTGCCCGTTGGAGTACGCCAAAATCCCGTTGACCTGCCACCCCTTGATGAGCGCCCCAGCAATCCCGGTCAGGTTCCGGCCACCAGGGATCTCCCACATGAATGCCGCGGTTAGAACCTGCGTGCGATCGAACACGGATGGTCCGCGTTGATCCTTCAAGTTGTAATTGTTCTGCGGTCGCCCGGCGCCAGAAACGCGACTCTGGGCGGAGTCGTCGTCGATCGATTTCGAATACGTGTAGGCGCCAAGGACCGAGACTCCACGGGACAACCGCCGATCGAAGCGAAGTTGCAGGGAATGGTAGGTGGAGCTCGCGCTGTCCTCGAGTATTCCGATGGCCGAAAAGTTCGGATAGGGACGCCTGCTTTTAATGGAGCCCGGCCCCAGGACCGCGGCGTTGATGTCTCGGTTCGACCGCTGCAGCTTGTTGCCCTTGGTGCCCGCGTAGGTCACTTCGACCACGGTGGTGTCGTCCAACTGGCGCGCTACGCTCAGGTTCTGCTGGGTCATGTAGCCGGTACGCATGTTCAAATGAGCGCTGTCGGTAGAAATGCCCAACCTGAACAAGTCCTCCGGGAAAGGATTGTCCAAGCTGATGTTGGGATTGCGCGGATCCGTACTTGCGTTCACGGTGTTGTTGCGTATAAACGGAAACGCCCGGTACGCGTTGCGCCAGGACGAGCCTCCATAGAGAGCCATGTAGAAGACCCCGCCTCCGCCGCGAATCACGGTTCTTCCATCCCCCGTAACATCGTAGGCAAAGCCAAACCGGGGAGCGAAATTGTTCTTGTCATCATGCCAGCCGGCCCGCGGAATGGTTCCGTCCTTGATCGCGATTCCCGGGTACTGCTCAAGGATGGGAACGACGGAGGGATCAATCGGGCCCTTGCCCACCATCTTCACCACGCCGGTGGCTTCGTCAAAGTACACCTTCCGATCACGTTGATGGTACATGGGGGTTTGGTATTCGTAGCGTACGCCGAGATTCAAGGTCAGGTTGTTGCTGACTCTCCAGTCGTCCTGGAAATACCCACTGAAGTGCCACGACCTTGCATACCCATTTGTCCATCCGGAACTCGTGAGAGTCTGGCTAGGAAAACCCAGGAGCAAGTCCCCAACGGAGTTGCCCGTGTAACGATTATCAAATGTGTAGCGGCCATTCGCCGTTGAAGGACTATGGAAGTGGTTATGGGCCCTGCGCCCCTCAAACCCCATCTTCATCTGGTGCGCGCTTTTGGTCCAGGAGAGGTTATCGATATAGTCGTAGTGGTTGTCGTAGCGGAGCTGGGTGCCGCCCCGGGGGATTGACGTGAACCCGGACAAACGGACCTCGGGAAACTGGAGCCATTCCTTCTTCAGGTCCGGGTCATCAAACACGCGGGTGCCGGGCAGCGCCAGCGCCTGGATTGCGGGGTGGTCCTGTGCTTGGAATTCCTGTTTATAGTGTAGCCGGGCGAACCCGATGCGTAGTTCATTGACCAAGTTCGGAGTAAAAATGTGCGCGTGACTGATGACCACACTCTGGGACAGGGTCAGCACATCGACGCCATATCCGGCGATCGAATTCCCATTGCGCGTATAGGGCTCTACCTTCGGCCGGTTCGAGAGGGAGTAGCGCACCATAACCGAGTCCGTGTCGTTAAACGTATGGTCGAAGCGCGTGGCGATGTTGTCCTGATCCTGCGTGAAATTGGACAGTGAGATCAGGTTGTTGGCGCCCGTTGCGTTCGGCAGCGGATACAGATCCAACATGCCTTTGCCGATCGCATGGAACCGATCCTGCGGGATAATGTTGCCCGGAAACGGTTCTCCGGTCTGGGGATCGATGATTGGCGTCCCCAGGGACGAAAAGTCGCCGTTGCGCCAGGCCGCGGGAGGAACTCGGGCTCTCTTGAAGTCCGGCCTACGGACGATGGTCCCTTCGTAGGACACAAAGAAGAACGTTTTGTTCCTGGCAATCGGTCCACCCAAAGTGGCCCCAAATTGATTCCTCTTGAAGGACGGCTTGTCCCGATCGGCAGGGTCGAAGAAGTTCCTGGCGTCCATGGCGGAGTTCCGCAAATACTCATAAACCGTCCCGTGGAAGGCATTGGAACCCGACTTGGTCGAGACGTTGACTAGTCCGCCGACCGCTCGTCCGTACTCGGCGCTGGTCGCGCTCGTCTGGACTTTGAATTCTTGAATCGAGTCGGGGCTGGGCGAGATAATGATCGAAGCGGGGCCGGCATCGTTATTGTCGATGCCGTCGAGCATGAAGTTGTTGACCTGTTCCCGTGCTCCGTTGACGTTGATTGTACCGCCTCGGGTTGCGAAATTACTGCCTTCCGAATGCGGCACGACTCCGGGGGTGAGCGAAGCCAAATCCAAGAAATTTCGCCCGTTGAGCGGAAGCTGGGCCACCCGCTGCGAGCCGATCACTTGACCCAGCGCGGCACTGTCGGTTTGAATCAGCGGCGCGTCCGCGGTGACCTCCACTGTTTCGGTGACCGAGCCGACCTCAAGTTGTATTACCACTCGTGCGGTGCGATCCACTTCCACCCGGACTCCACGGCGGATTTCGGTCCGGAAGCCCGGCAACGACGCCTGCACCGAATAGGTTCCCGATGACAGCAGGGGAACATTATACAAACCGATTTCGTTGGTAATGAGGGCTCGCGTCACTCCGGTCGCATCGTTCGTGACGGTCACCTCCACGCCAGGCAACACGGCCCCCGTAATGTCAGTGACGGTGCCATCGATAGACCCGGTGACCCGCTGCCCAAAAGCCGCGGAAGAAAGCATAAAGCATGCCATTACGATAAAGATCGTTGTTCGAGCTCTCATTCCTCCTCCTTAAGTCCGGCGTTCCCGTTCTCGGAAACGCCATTGTACAGTCGTTTCATTCGACCGAGCCGACTGCATTGATCCCCATTTCAATCAAATCGCCGCCGCTCCATAGCTCTTGCCTATGGTTTCTCGATGTGTTGACAGGAACTCATTCACGCTGGGATCCGATCGTCAACCTTTGCGAAAGGCCGCACAACATTGTCGTTGGTAACCTCGAAAAAGGGCCTGCACCCGCCTCTGGCGATTGTGTACTGTTCTGTAATTTATTAGTTGTCAAGCCATCTTTAGTTGGTAAGCTCGGGCGTGTCAAGTTATTTACCTAGCCTCTAGGTGCGGAGCACCCCGGAAGCGCTCGGCGCATTTTCGCTCGGGCGCATTCAAGTTGGGTATTTGGACTCCGTGGCCTTTTCCAGGCACTGAAAGACAACAAGGGGAAGAGAATATGAAGGCAATTCGTGTTAAGGAATTCGGGAGTCCTTCAGTCATGCGAGTCGAAGAACTGCCCGATCCACGGCCTGGTCCGATGCAGGTCGTCGTGAACGTGAAAGCTGCCGGTGTCAATCCGGTGGATACGTATATCCGTGCTGGAACTTATGCCAGGAAACCCGAATTGCCTTACACCCCGGGTATGGACGCGGCGGGCGCCATCGAATCGGTTGGCGAAGGTGTGAAGCGTTTTGCAGTTGGAGATAGAGTTTATACGGCCGGGACGCTGAGTGGAGCTTATGCGGAGCGGTGTCTGTGCTCGGAACAGCAAGTATACCGACTGCCACAGCGAGTTGGTTTTGAGCAGGGTGCCGGTGTTTCACTGCCTTATGTGACCGCATACCGCGCTCTCTTTGATATTGCTCACGCGAAGCCGGCAGAGACAGTTCTGATTCATGGTGCAAGTGGTGGGGTCGGTATTGCCGCGTTGCAATTGGCCTGCTCGGCGGGAATGAGGGTTATCGGAACGGCAGGATCCGATCGGGGACGGTCGCTCATAACCGAGAACGGCGCTCACTCTACTCTGGACCACGGGAGTATGGGCCATCTGGATCAGGTGATGACGTTGACGGACGGTCACGGCGTCGACATTCTCATCGAGATGCTGGCGAACGTAAACCTCGGGAAAGATCTCGAGGTTTTGGCAAAGGGAGGTCGCGTCGTTGTCATTGGTAGTCGCGGTCCTGCCGAAATCGACCCGCGAGACCTGATGATTCGCGACGCAGCGGTCTTCGGAATGCTTGTCTTCAACGCACCAGAATCGCAATTGGCGGCAATCCATGCCGCACTCTTCGCTGGATTAGACAACGGAAGTCTTCACCCGGCCGTCGGCCAAGTACTTCCCCTTTCCGACGCTCCGCAGGCGCATGAGGTTGTAATGGAAAAAGGGGCATACGGCAAGGTCGTATTGGTTCCTTGAAGCGAACAAGGGCCCATTCGACTACCGCTCGCAGGTCGAGATAACTGTCTCCAGCGAGGTCAGGTTAATACGGTCGTTGTCTGGCCGCGGGATGAAGACGCCTGTGGCCTTCACCTTGTGTCCTTTGTAAGGATCGGGGTCGAAATCGAAACGGATATTCCTGAAGTTCCGCAATCTGAACGTCTGAGTTCCCAGAGGCCTGGTCTTGAGTCCTTTCAGTTCCTCTGCGGACGTTTCCTCCACCCTTCTTATCCGGGCCGGCTTGCTGGCCTTAGTCAACATCCAGTTGCCGCTTGAACCCTCGGTGAGGCAGCCGATCAGCTGGACTAGCGTATTGGGCGGCAGCGGCCTCGGCCCGTCCTTTCCCACCAGCCGGATGCTCCCGAGCTTGTCTGGGGTCAGGTCGTCCGTGCCCTCGGGAAAGGCGTTCGCGGCCAGTATGTAGGCCAGGACCTGCAGAAAGGTTTCGTCGCTCAATCGAACATCGCTGCCGGCCGGCATGTTGGTCTTCATGTAACCGAACAGAACATCCAGATTCTCTTCTCGCCAGCGATCGATGAAACCGCGGCCCATGAGTGGGGGGCCCTGGGGGTCGTCGTCGACGACCTCGTGGCACCGCATGCAATTCGTCTCGTATCCGGTTCTGCCCTTCGCGGCCTGGGCAGCTGTGTACACACCATCCAGGACCGTCTTGGGGTTGTCGCCGCCTGTCGGCATTGTCGTGGTCTGCGCGGTCTGCATGGAGGAACCGACACCAGCCAGACCGACAAGCATGATCCCGGTAATAAAAGACATCGCAAATCTTCGAAGCATGTTACTTACTCTTCTACACTATTGTGTCCGAACGATCTTCACGAATGCACTGGTCGACGATCAAGCATGCCGTTGAGGGCCGGCCTGTCGGGCGAGAACCGGCGCGTGTCGCGCGCCATGTCTCGCAAACCAAACAAAAAGGAGCCCGCCTGACGGACTCCTTTCGGCACGGGTCGACCGCCCCCTGTCAATACCGGAGATGCTCTACTTCTGTTTCTTGTTCGGGTCTTTATCCGGCCGGGTCGGGTTCACGCACACGGACGCCCAGCAAGTGTCCGAGAATTCCGAACCCATCTCTATCAGGAGATCAACGGTCTCGTTAAACTGGAGAGTTTTTTCCGTCCAGCCATTCGCCATGTCCGCGACCGTATCACCTTGATCCGGTTCCGCAGACTGCTTAGAAGAACCGTTGCTGATCTGATTCGCCCTGGCTCCGACGTCTGCGCCCTTTTCCACCAGATAAACAATGACATCGTTGCGGCCAATGAACGCCGCCCCGTGCAAGGCCGAATAGCCTCTGTCGTCTCTTGAATTGACATCGACGCCGACTTCTTCCACCAGAAACCTGGCAGCGTCCACTCGGGCGTTCGGTACGACGTTCGTGCCCTGGAAGTCGTTTTCCATGCCCACGGCCACTTGCAGCGACGAACATCCGTGCGTTGTCGCGATGTCAGGATCGGCGCCCGCGGCCAGCAGGAGTTTCATCGCGGTCACGTCATTCGCCTGGGCGGCCCGCCAGAACGCAGTCGATCCCGCCGGATCCGGCCCGTTGCTGTTGCCAAAGGTCCTGAACCATGGTTTGGCCCCTAGTCTTGCGTTGGGATTCGCCCCGAGAGCCAGGAGTTCCTTCATCAAATCCAGATAGTCCGTCTTCTCTTGTTCCACACTGGGTGCCGGATACCACTCGCGATGCGCATATCGGGCATCGATGGTGACCCACAGCGGAAACAGTCCGTCCTTAGTACTGGCAATATCCGGATCGGCGCCTTGATCGAGCAGGAATTTCGCTATATCGAAATTGCCGTTGATAATGGCCTGCGTCAGGGGACTCATATTGTCCGATACACTGGCCTGATTGACATCGGCTCCCGCCGCGATCAACTCACGTACCGCATCCATGTGGCCTTCCCGAGCCGCGAAGTGCAACGGAGTATTTCCACCCATCTCCGTGGTCTTCTTACTGTCCTCTTCCTCGCCGGGAACACCAAACCGTCCGAACGGCTTGACGGTGGATACTCTCGAGGTCGTTCTGAGGTCCGCACCATACGTGGCAAGAAGTTGGATCGCCGCGCCACGATTTCGCGCGGCGGCAAACATGAGCGCGGTCTGTCCGTTCGGAATGTCCGTCGCGCTGACCTCGGCTCCATGACCCAGCAATATCCTCAGCGCATCGATGTTGCCCGAAGCTGCCGCGAACATGAGCGGCGTGGTCCCGTTCGCGTTGGTGGAATTCGCGTCCGATCCAGCCTTCAGCAGCAACTCGATCATTGCCGCACTTCCGTTCCGAGCGGCCATAAGCAGGGGGGTCAGGTCCCCAGGATTGGTTCCGGCGTGGACGTTGGCGTCCGCCTGGACGAGCAGCCGCGCCATCTCCATGTCGTCCCTGTAAGCCGCCCAGTGCAGCGCCGTGTTGCCATCCGCCTGCGCTGCATCCACATCCACATTCTGATCCAGCAGCGATTGCACGGCCTCCCGGGCGCCCTGCATCGCCGCGTCCGGCAACCGGGTATCTCCACCGGGAGCTGCAAGCAGTATCGCCAATACTATGCCCACTATGCTTTGACCCAACATGTGTAGTCCCCTTCTCTTACATTTCCATCAGGCGTCACTCACCTGTCTTTCACGCTGAATGGGATTTTGCCGCAATACTGTTCCCGCCTCAGATCGGAACGACTCCAGTGCTGTCGCCGACTTTTTCGATGTCCATCCCGAGCTTCTGCAGCACGGCTAATAGACCATTGCCCTGTGGGGTTCCCTCATTGCATCGGATGTGCATATTACCCTTGACCGAACCGCTTGCGTGACCGATCACTGTGAACGGCACTCGCCTGTGATTGTGAACGTTAGAGTCGCCCATGGCGCTGCCGTAGAGGACCAGCGAATGGTCCAACAGGCTGCCGTCGCCGTCGGGCGTGTTCCTCAGCTTGTCCACATAGTGCGCGACCAGACTGTGATGGTAGGTGTTGATTTTGGCAAAATCTCGGATCCCGCTGGGCGTATTGCCGTGGTGCGACGCCGAGTGGAACGGGCTCATGGTACCGCTCTCGGGGAAGACGCGGTTGTGGGCATCGATACCAAACTTCATCGTCGAAACGCGCGTGATCTCGGACGCGAACGCCAGATGCTGCAGGTCGAACATCAGCCTCACATGCTCGTCCCAGTAATCGGGCACGCCAATCGGTGCATTCGGCAATTCCCGATCAGGATTATTGGCGTTGTACGTCTCAATGCCCTCGATCCGCCGCTCCACCTCGCGGACGTTGTCCAGATAAGTGTCGAGCCGCCTTCGGTCATTCGGATTCAGATCCTGCTTCAGCCGAGCCATGGAGCGCAAGACACCGTCCAGAATACTGCGATTGAGCTTCCGGCGTTGGGCTCGATCGGCCTCGCTCCCGCCACTGCCAAACAGCTCCTCGAAGGCCATCCGCGGGTTGTAGGTCATCGGCAGCGGCATCGTGGGCGTCGACCAACTGATCGTGTTCTGATACACACAGCTGTAATTGAACGCGCAAGCGCCGGACGCGTCCTCATTCTCGGCTTGATGCTGAATCGACGGCAGGGGCGTGTCCTGGCCGAACTCATGCGCATACATCTGATCGATAGACGTACCACAGTAAATGTCGGAACCATGGGTCTGCTTCGGGTGACTCGCTGTCAGGAACACCGCGGCCGAGCGGAAATGGTCCGCTCCCACCTCCTCGGGCGAAAAGGGCTCGGCCATGCGGCAGTCCATCATGCTGACGACGGTCACGTGCTCCCGAAACGTCTCCAGCGGTTTCAAGATCGGCGTGAAGTCGAAATCCGAACCCTCTTTCGCTGGAATCCAGAGATGTTCGTTTGTGCCGTACTCGGTGCTCCCCGCATCACCGTGCACAACCTCGATGCACGTCAGACGATTTTTCGGCGATGCCGCCGTCTTCCTCAGCGGTGTCTGCGCCGGCACCATCGCCTCCAGGAATGGCAGTGCTACGACAGCTCCCATGCCCCGTAGAACCGTGCGCCGCGAGACATGCCTTTTCGTGATGAACATTCTTGACTCCTTATCGGCTAGGTAGACTGCTCCAAATCCAACCGATGACTCCAATCCTTACTGTTGGGTCTCGTTGTTGTTTCTGGACATCTGGAACAGCGGATTCTTGACGATGCCCAAAACGAACGACGAGAACCGGTTGTTGTTGTTCGCCGCTTCGCGTGCGACCAATCGCACCATGGGCATATCGCGGTAATCCAACATGCGGCCCACACCGTACGACAGAAGCTGTTCAGCAAAATTCCCGAGAAATGCCTCGGAATAGTTTAAGACTGCCTGCCGAACGCTGACCGGCCCGTCCAGTTTCATCCCGTCATACATCTGGCCTGAAGGATCGATACGAAAGCCACCGTCGTTGATACGCCACTGTCCGGTGGGGTCGAAGTTCTCGAGTGCCAGGCCGATCGGGTCCATAATCTGATGGCACGCCGAGCACGCCGGGTTGTCCCGGTGCTGCTCCATCCGCTCGCGCACCGATAAAATTTCCGCGTTGTCGCGAGCTTCCACCAGGGGAGGGACATTCGGCAATGGGTTTGGAGGGGGTGAACCGATCAGAACCTCCAATACATATTTGCCTCTCGCTACCGGAGAGGTGCGGTTCGCCAGCGCTGTCATGGTCAGCACGCCGGCTTTGCCCAGCACTCCAAACCGGTTCGGATCGGTCAACTGCACGCGCTGGAACCTGTTCCCCAACACGTTCGGAATCCCATAATGTTTGGCGAGAATCTCGTCCACAAACGTGTAATCGGCCCTGAGCAACTCCAACACGTCACGGTCCTCTCGCACGATATTGTCGAAAAGCAACTCGACTTCGCGCCTCATCGACACTGCCAGATTTCTGGTGAACTGGGGATAGTGCATCGCCTCGGGAAGGACGTCCTGTAGGCCTCCCAAACGGAGCCAGTGTCCGGCGAAGTTCCTCGCCAGCGCCTCGGACCGCCGGTCCCCCAGCATACGCTTCACCTGCTGCTCCAGCACCGCCGGATCCTCGAGCTTACCCTGGCTGGCCAGGGTAAGCAGTTCCGCGTCAGGAGCGCTGCTCCACAGGAAAAATGACAAACGGGAAGCCAGTTCCAGGTCGCTGATGCGATAAGTCTGACCAGGCGCGACGTCGGGGGGAATACGCTCAAACCGGAAGACGAATTCCGGTCTTACAAGGATTGCCTGCAGAGCTGCCTGAATTCCGCCGCCGAAGGTCCCGCCTTCCCGACCGACCTCGTAGTGCGTCATCAGTCCTTCCAGGTCCTCGGGAGTGACCGGCCTTCGAAAAGCCTGTGCCGCCAACCGCGAAATGATCTCTGTCGCGCACGGCTCTTCCTCGATTGAATCGACCGGGTGGCACGTGAATATCTTGATGCGGCTAGGCGTGTCCGACACCCCCGATATGTTCATCGGACCCGTGACGAAGAAATTCTTCAGGTGGGGAAGGCCTGTCATTCCTGGCTTGTTGGCGATGGTGTAATCGGCCAGTGTCTGTTCAATAAGCCAATATTGGTCCTCCACCGGCCCGTCAAATTTCGAAATGAACACCATCGAAACGCGGCGCGGACCCGCTTCCACTTTGATCGGAGGCGTGATCAGTGCGGCGTCGAGTTCGAATTCCTGCATCGTCGGATCAATCGTAAAGATCGCCACCTGCTTGCCATCTATGAAAACCACGAGTTGCTGATTTTCGAGCGGCTCCGGCAGTCTGGCACCGACCACCACCCCTGAGGGATAGACAAAGAGCGACGCCCTGAAGGTGTACTCGCCGTCGGCCGGGAAGTTATGGACAACGGATAGCCCCCCGCGTGTCCCGAACGGCGCCCCCTCGACGCGCCGGTACTGGTTGGCTGCCCGTCCGATCTTGTCGAGATCGTTGTAGCCTACCGTGGCCGGGGAGGCTTCGAGATCCCCGACTGCCAGGCGACTGATCTTTTCGGCCGCCCGGACGTAACCTTGCATGAGCGCCGGAGTGACGGTCAGGGCGTCCGCCATGTTGTCAAAGCTGCCGGCCTTGGGATCCGCCGGCAGAAGCTCGGACACATCGACGTCGAAACCGACTAAATCGTGGATCAAGTTGCCGTATTCGGTCCGATTGAGTCGGTGCAGGTCCGGCGCGCCGACCTGGGGCTGTTTGGCGGCCGCCTGGTCGATCCGCGTTTCAAGCCCCGTGGCAAAGGCTTTCAGTTTGGCCGCGTCAGGCCGAGGTGCGCCGGCGGGGGGCATCATGCCGGAACGGACTTTACGTATGACTTGCTCCGCCTGTTCCGCGTTCTGTTCGGGATGCACCACGTCCAGAGAGGTCCACGAGAACCCCCCCGACGGCTCCAAGTCGTTGTGGCAGCCTGCACAATACTGGTTGACCAATGCACGCTCGGATTCGACGGATGTGCCTTCATCCTGCGCCCAAGCCACCACCGGTGCTATGACAATGCCACTCAGAATAAGAAATACCGCTTTCATCACACTCTCCTCGAGACCTAGCCAACCATGGAAGCCGAACTCAGCCGAACGGGAAACGCCTAGTTCGAAAGCCCTTCAATACGACGCCATTTCTCCCACTGTACCCCGCAAATCCCGAACCGTCTGGCCACATTCTATTTGTGACAATGGTCTGCTGACAAACTATTTGGAGTCTGGCCCTACAGTATCCGTGTGTCAACTTTTTTTGGCTCTTCCGGGACCCTATGGCATCTACGATGCGGGCTGGAATGAAGGATGGGTCAGTGTGGGAGTCAATCACGACACGGCGGAGTTTGCCGTCTCGTCGATCCATCAATGGTGGGCGCGGATGGGAAAGGCGGCCTATTCGCCACGCGGTGGAGTTGCTGATCACGGCCGATGCGGGGGGGAGCAATGGTTACCGGCTCAAACTCTGGAAGCGGGAGTTGCAGAAGCTGGCCGATGAAACGGGTTTGAATTTGACCATCCGCCACTTGCCACCCGGAACCAGCAAATGGAACAAGATTGAACATCGGATGTTCTGCCACATCACGGCGAACTGGCGAGGCCGCCCGCTGAGCAGTCGCGAAGTTGTTGTGAATCTGATTGCCAACACCAGCACTCAGAAAGGGTTGACCATCCAGGCCGATCTGGACCTGGGAACCTATGAAAAATGAAAAGGGCATCCAGATCTCCGACGCGGAGATGAAGAGCGTGCAACTGACGCCCGCCGATTTTCACGGCGAGTGGAATTACACGATCACATCCCGAAAAGCTCCGGTTGCACAACCTAGTGTAGTGTCCAAGAATTAACTGGACAGTTTCTTCTTCCTTCTGAGCGGTTGGGTACAGCCGGGCTGGATTTGTTCCAGCGTCTGTCGACAGCGAGCAAGCTTCTGTTGAATGGATGCGACAGTGGCCGTCCAGACGAACGGCTTCGGATCGGCATTCCAGGCGGCCAAGAACGCATCGATGGTCTGCACTAAATCCGGCACGCTATGGAAGACACCTCGTCGCACGGCTTTTTGTGTTAACTCTCCAAACCATCGCTCCACCAAGTTCAGCCAACTGGAACTGGTCGGGATAAAGTGCGGCACAAAGCGCGGATGGCGCTTCAACCAGGCTTGCACTTCGGGAGTCTTGTGGGTTCCATAGTTGTCCATCACCAGATGCAAGGGAGTTTTGCCCGGAAACTCTCGATCCAGTAGACGCAAAAACTTTAGAAACTCCTGGTGCCGATGCCGTTTGAAACACTGTCCGACGACGCGACCTTCGAGAACTTCCAGTGCGGCGAACAACGTGGTCGTTCCGTTTCGCTTGAAGTCGTGAGTCATCGTGCCGCAACGTCCCTTCTTCATCGGCAATCCCGGTTGGGTGCGGTCTAGCGCCTGAATCTGGCTTTTCTCGTCCCCACACAGCACCAGGGCGTGTTGGGGCGGATTCAAATACAGACCCACAACATCGGTCAGCTTCTCCAAAAAGCGCGGATCCCGGGACAACTTGAAACTCTTCACCCGGTGCGGTTTAATATTGTGGCTCCGCCAGATATTGCTCACCATCGACTTGCTCACGCCTTGATCTTTCGCCATCGACCGACAACTCCAGTGAGTCATCCCTTCTGGTTTGCTTTGTAGGGTGGCCGCGATCACTTCCTTGATCTTGTCGGATCCATAGGTGGGTTTCCGGCCTCGACCCGGCGCTACTTCCCACAGACTCTGGACTCCCTGGTCGGCAAAGCGGGCACGCCACAATGTGACAGTCTTGCGATTGGTCTCCACTGTGCGAGCGATCCGGTTATCGGATTGGCCGTCGGCCGCCGCCAACACGATGCGGCTCCGCAAAACGACTTGCTGCGGCGTCCCATACGCGTTCAACCATCGTTCAATTTGTTCTCGGTCACCCAAGCTTAGATTCAGAGGCGGCAGTTTCCGGGGCATGAAGAGCACCCTACCACGGACCCCACCTCTTGTCCAGTTATTTGTTGGACACTACACTAGTGTGTCGACCGAGCCCAAATAAATGCTGTCACTTATTTATGGATGGATCCTAAAGAACCCGGAATTCCCACTTTTTCGTTGAGTTATTTGTTATTTTAACGAAATGACGAGTCCAGCTCGGCTCTCTGCTGGCTGAGCGGTGAATGCTGCTGCCCAGCGAAACTTCGATCAAGCAGCCCGTGGCGGAAGTCTGGAAGTCTGATGGTGTGCGCGCACGGGTCTTGCGAGGCGGAGACGAGGCGCGAGGAGGATATTCATGCTGTGCGAACTACAGCGTTTGAAACTGAAACTTGACATACCGCCGGTTTCCGTATACAATGCAATGAATTACCAAGAAAAAATCCTGAAAAGGCCAAGGGGAAAAACACCCGCCAGGAGAAGACAAAATGAAAAGGCTTGCGAAAGCTGGATTAGGGTTGTTCCTTGTGTTATGTGTAGCGCTTTCTGTTGCAGCCCAGAAGCCAAAGCCCCAGATGAGTGGCCAGAAAACCGACCGGTTTGAAGAGGCCCATCGTGGTTTGTTTGCGCCGAGGCCCAACAAGGCTGCGGAAGCGAGCCGGTTAACGGAACAGGCTGTTGGGACGTTTTCTCGAACCGAACAGGGTCCGCATCAGATCGTGCGCAAGAATCTTATCGATGAACACATCTTTGGGCGAATGGAGCGCGATGGGATTCCACATGCGCGGCTGAGCAGCGATGAAGAATTCATCCGACGTGTTTATCTCGATGCGATAGGCCAGCTTCCTCCGGCGGACGTGGTGCGTGAGTTTTTGGCCGGTAAAGATCCTCTGAAGCGGGACGCCGTCATTGATAACCTGGTCGGCACCGAAGAATTTGCCGAACAATGGGCCTGGTACTGGGGGGATCTGTTCCGCCTGGAGGGCAGGTCGGGCCAAGGAAAACATGCATTCCATTTCTGGAACAAGGAGTGGCTGCGCCTGGACCGACCCTACAACGCGGTGGCCTATGACTTGTTGACTGGGGTCGCGAAAAGCCACAGTACGATTCCTGCTCTTGCCTTCCTGGCTAGGAACAGCAACGGCACCAACCGGATGCCGCACAGCAAGGACGACTACATCAGCGGAAATCGGCTCGACGGGGTGGACCAGTTCAGCGTCGACGTGGCCCGTATTTTCTTGGGTCTGAATATATCGTGCATCTCCTGTCACGACGGTGCGGGCCATCTGGAACCCATCAACCTGTACCTGACGAGGAAGACGCGGAGGGAATTTCACCGGCAGGCTGCCTTTTTCGGACGCACGCGCATCATCATGACATGGGATGATCGCAGCAAGAATGGCAGCGAAGGCGACATGATCATCGATGACCTGGCCGATGGCTATGACACGGGAAAGGATGCACCGTTTCATACGGCAAGCGAGATCTATTATCCGCGGGACGGAAGGCGGTACGAACCCGCGTTCCTGTTGACGGGGGAGGAACCGCGCCCGGATGCGAATCCACGAGCCGAACTGGCGCGCCTCCTCACCAACCACATCCAGTTCAGCCGTGCGACAGTGAACCTGATCTGGGACCAGTTGATGACCGTCGCATTTGTGGAGCCATACGATGGATTCGATTTGGATCGGCTAGACCCCGAAAAACCCCCTCCAGACCCTTGGAGGGTGCAACCGACCTCCCCGGAACTGTTGCAGGCCTTGGCCGAATATTTTCGGGACCACAATTTCAGTGTCCAACGCCTGATCAAGACCGTCATGAAATCGAGTGCGTATCAACTCTCGAGTCGCTTTGATGGGGATTGGAAGGAGGCCTATACGCCCTATTACGCGCGTAAGTTCGTCCGGGTGCTGACCGGGCCGGAAGTCGTGGATGCCATTGCGCAGGCCACCGGCCGACCCGGCCAGTTCGAGTTTTCCGGCGTCCAGGTCTCGCGGGTCAAACAGTTGTCCAGTCCGAGCGATGTCGGGGGCAGGAGAAAGGGTGGCGAAGCGACGGCAGTGGACGCCATCATGCAAAGCTTCTTCCAGAGCAACCGGCAAACCCCGCCAGCGATCGGCAACAAAGCATCAACTTTGCAGGCGTTGCTCATGATGAGTTCGAGCTTCGTCAACGATCGCGTCCGGGCTGAGGAGGAAAGCCGGGTTCAGCAGCTCGTGGAATCCAACATGACGAATGAGCGGGTGATCGATGAGCTCTTCCTTTCCACCCTTGCACGGCAGCCGACACGGGCGGAGAAGGAGATTGCCGTGCAGGAGTTGGAAAATGATCGGAAGCAAGGGGCTGAAAACCTACAGTGGGCCTTGCTAAACGGAATCGAGTTCATTCTTAATCATTGAGGAAGGGAATCATGGAGCAACAGATCAAAGACGTACTGCCGACGCGCAGGGACGTGTTGAGGTGGGGTGGAGCGGCTCTGACCGGAGTCTGGGTGGACCGCCTCGTCTGGCCCTTGGACGTCCGAGCCTCCCAGAACGTGACCCCACGCGGAACCGCCAAGAACTGCATCCTGATCGAAATGGGCGGCGCCATCAGCCCGATGGATTGCTGGGATTTCAAAGAAACCCATTTCACTCCCAGAGACTTGGATGTCCGGAAGACGTCATCTGATCTCTATCTCTCGAAGACGTTGTTTCCCGAACTCTCGAAAGAAGCCAATCGCTTTTCGCTGGTCCGTAGCATGCGGGCGCCCGAACTCGTCCACTTTCAGGGTCAGTATCACACGCAAACGGGACGCGCCATAAATGTTGCCGTTGCGAAGGAGATCCCGGCGTTCGGCACGGTCATCGCCTACGAATTGGAGAAGCGCCGGCGCGAAACCGATACGTTCCCAACCTACATCAGTACGTACCTGATGCGGAGTCGGGCAGGCTCGATCGGATCGGGATTCTTTCCCGCGCGCTACACGGGACTGGACCTCGATCCCACGGCCGTCTTTGACGCGTTGGGCGGCGACGGTGAAGGTGTTACCCGGGTGCTGGAAGAACGGTGGCGGGTGCTCCGTTCTCTGGCCGAGGTATCTGCTGCCGAGCGCGCTGCGATGGGTAGCACGACTTCAGAATTTGAGGCTTTCTACAACCAGGCCCAGGCGCTGTTGAGCGATCCCCGTTGGTCGGCGGCCTTTCAGGCCGAAGAAGAAGACAAAAAACGGTACGGCGACGATGAGTTCGGCCTGGGGTGTATCCTAGCGAGAAACTTGCTGGCCGCCGATGCCGGGTCCCGTTTCGTTTACATTTACGACGGCGACCACTGGGATCACCACAGTTACATATTCGATCGGAGCCGCGAGTGGAATCATTACGTCACGTGTAATCGGCTGGACAAAGGGCTGATTACTCTGATGCGAGATCTCTCGGCGATGCCCGGTTCGGAACCTGGCCGCACCCTGTACGACGAAACACTCATCGTGGTCACCAGCGAGTTTGGTCGCACTCCAGCGATGAACGCTGTCGCCGGCCGGGATCATTACAATGACGCGTACACGACGCTGTACACCGGCGGTGGCGTGAAGGGTGGTCGTATCATTGGCAAGACCGATGATACGGGTGCGAAGTGCATCGAGACCGGTTGGAAACACCGGGAACAGCCGACCATGGACAATACCGTGGCGACGATTTATTCCGCCCTGGGAATCGACTGGTCCAAATCCATCGAGAACACACCTTCCGGCCGCACTTACGAATATGTGAGTCCGTTCGGGCTCGGGCAAAACCAGATGATCAGCAACGACGAGATCGCTGAGCTGTTTGAATGAGTTTTCGTGTGCTCGCCAGGCGTGTCATCGATCCGGCTTCAATGGCCGGAGGTGTTCCATTTCCTTCAATATGAAGATCCACTTGCTGCTACTCTGTTGTGCCTTAACGTTTGGCTTTGCACTTCACGCGGAGAACGCTACCCAAGACACGACCAGGGATCGAGACGAAGTGCCCGGAATGGCCCTCCTACCTGCCGGTGAGTTCTGGATGGGTCGCTTCAGAATGACTCTGATGGATGAGCTGGGCTGGCGAGAACACGATCGCAGGGATGATCGGCCGGTGCATTTGGTGCACCTCGACGCTTACTACATGGACAGGCATGAGGTGACGAACGCCGATTACGCGCGGTTTGTCGCGGTCACGGGTCATCGGAAGCCGTACCATTGGGTTCCTGAACACCCGGAGGGCCGAGAGCGATTTCCCGTCTACAACGTTGGTTGGGACGACGCCGACGCGTTTTGCAGGTGGGCGGGCAAGCGTCTCCCGACCGAAGCCGAATGGGAACGTGCTGCTCGCGGAGGGATGGATAAGAAGCTCTTCCCATGGGGTGATGAGTTCCAACCGCAAGCACCGGGAGCGGAAAACACGCCGGTCAGAATGGCACATACCGGCTTTCCGAATGGGCCCACTGAAGTCGGCTCTTATCCACCGAATGCTTTCGGCCTCTACGATATGGTCGGCAACGTGTGGGAATGGGTCGGCGATTGGTATCTCCGTAACTACTACAGCCTCGGCGCCAGGAGAAACCCGCCCGGTCCCGATACGGGCGTATATCGTGTGTTTCGTGGTGGGGGGTGGTCGGACCCCGACGACCGGATTCTCGCCGTTCACTATCGGAACTATACGGATCCATCGATTCGGACTCCTACCATCGGATTCCGCTGCGCGAAACCGCGGTCGGAAGCCCGTTGACTCCGCTATAACCTCGCGCGGACTGAGGTGAACCGCCATCAAACATCTCAAAGATCGACGTTGAGATCGATTCGTAGAGAGAGGAAGACCGGAAATGATGAAGGCTCTGTCGTTTTTGCCCGTGCTGTTTTTGTATTTCAGTTTTCTCATTCTGGGTCAGGAATCGGAACAGGGGCCTAGCAGACCGGAAGACGTCCTCCGCGAATGGTTCGAACGCTGGAACGCTCTCGATGGTTCGGAAGAGACCACGAACCATCTACTGGAACTGTACTTGCCCAACGCCATCCATCAAATTCCGCCTTCCGAGCATCAGATCGGCGCGGTCGTACTCGAAGGGCAGGACGCCATTCAAGGAATGATCGAAAAGTTCGCCGAGGCCCACACAGACCTTGCCTTCCGGATCGAGTGGGCTACCGCCAACGAGGAGTCGCGGCAACTGTTCCATTTAGCCGAAGGACCATGGGGCGGGACATCAGTAGGGGTGCAATATGTGGGTGTCTATACTCTGCGCGAAAATAGTAAGCGTTTCATGTATCCGGGCGCTGCTTTTTTTCAAATTCGGGAGGGGAGAATCCGCAACGCTCGTTTCTACATTGTGAAGGATGAATTGACCGAGATCAGTGCTCCCTAGCAACTCGTGCCTGGGGCTGAACCCGCCCGCTCACGGAGAACGACATGTACTTCAAGCAGTTCTACCTCGGTTGTCTCGCACACGCGTCATACCTGATCGGCTCGGAAGGCGAAGCGGTCGTCGTCGATCCGCAGCGTGACGTGGACCAGTACGTCGACGAAGCCGACGCGCAGCAATTCAAGATCCGTTACGTGATCGAAACGCACCTGCACGCCGACTTCGTCAGCGGACACAGAGAGCTCGCCGAGCGGACGGGAGCAGAGATCGTTTTCGGCCGCCGCTCCGATCCGACCTTTCCCTTCCATCCCGTCGCCGAGGGAGACGAGATCGAACTCGGGCAGGTGACGCTGCGATTCATGGAAACACCCGGGCACACTCCGGAAAGCATCTCGATCCTCGTGACCGACCGGGCGGCGCCGGATTCTCCACCGAAGGTGCTCACCGGGGACACGCTGTTCATCGGAGACGTCGGCCGTCCGGACCTGGTCGGCTCCAGGGGCTATTCCGCCGAAGACATGGCTTCGATGCTCTACTCGAGCCTGCACGACAAACTGCTGAAGCTGGACGACGTGGTCGAAGTCTATCCCGCGCACGGCGCCGGATCTCTCTGCGGCCGCAACATTTCAAAGGACACCTCGTCGACAATCGGACAACAGCGCCAGTTGAACCACGCATTGAAGCCCATGCCGCGAGAAGAGTTCGTGCGGATGATGACGTCGGAGCTTCCGCCCGTGCCGCCGTACTTTCGGAAGGACGCGGAGATCAACCGACAGGGTGCCGCGCCCCTGGATGCGCTCCCGCCCCCGGACGCACTCCGACCCGAACACATCGACCTCGACCGAGACGTCATCCTCGACGTACGCCCGGCAGCCAGCTT
The DNA here is from genome assembly GCA_965262425.1 of Terriglobia bacterium. Lineage (GTDB taxonomy): Bacteria > Acidobacteriota > Terriglobia > 20CM-2-55-15 > 20CM-2-55-15 > CAZOZZ01. The sequence goes on from OZ253536.1 coordinate 723,199, forward strand.
CGGAACGGCTCACGTCCCCGGATCGATCAACATCGCGCTGGAGGGGCAGTTCGCATCCTGGGCCGGCAGCCTGCTGTCCACCGGTGCGCCCATCGTCATCGTTTCCGAGAGACACAATGAGGTGTCGGAAGCCGTCATGCGGTTGGCCCGGGTAGGGATCGAGTCCGTACGCGGCTACCTCGACGGCGGTGTTTACGCCTGGGATAAGGCCGGCCGGGAAACCGCGACGATCGAACAGATAGCCGTCGATGAGCTGCGCGATCGGATCCGGGAGACCGCTGAACTCCAGGTCCTCGATGTCCGCAGACCTGGCGAGTACCGCGATGGGCACGCCGTCGGGGCCTTCAACATCCCCCTGACCGATCTCGAGAAACGGATCGCCGAACTCGATCCGGACTGCCCAATCGCCATCGTGTGCCGGAGCGGCTACCGGTCCAGCGCGGCCACGAGCATCCTAGAGGGCCAGGGTTTCCGAAACGTCGCGAACGTGGCCGGCGGAACCCAGGCCTGGATCTCGAGTAGGTTTCAAGTCGAGAAAGTGACTGTCTAGCCCGCCTTTTTCACCAGTTGTCGTCGCGAAGCGTCGTAGACGCCGCCAGGACAAGGCGCGCGCCGGGAGGGCGCCGCAGGCGTACTTGACAGTACGTTGAGGCGCCCGACCAACCGGAACGCAGTAATGGCGGATGTATCCGGCGCTGCAGCAGACCACTGGTGAGAAATGCGGGCCAGCCCGTCGCAGCGCGGATGGGCACAGAACCGTTCCGGTCGTTGAAGTTGGTCGCCTGCGCGGCCGCGCACATCAGTCCTTTAGTTCGATGACCATCGCGGTTCGCGCGGGGTCGCTCATGCTGTGTTCGTCGTGGATGACACCTGCCGCCTGGAAACCTACATCCCCGGCCTTGGCTTCAAGCGCTATGGTCTTGCCGTCCGGAGTAGTGATACCGATCGTGCCTGTTCTCGTGGTGATGACGACGAGATCGTAGCGATGCTCGTGCATCCCGGTTGGTTCCGTCAGCCATTCCACTTCCCAGACAATCACACGATCATTCTCGAAAACCTTCTCTACGCCATCGCGCGGCCATGGCGGCGGATAAGATTGAGCGAGTGCGGCCGACTGAGCCAGCACCAGAACGATGCCGACAATTAGGTAGCGAAGTCGCATGGCACCTCCTCTGTTTGTTTAATGACGAGATCATGACCTGAAAATTGCGACGGTGCAAGCTCGAAGAAGTAGAGAAGTTACTGCCCGCAATTCATACCGACCATTTCTAATTCCGTAACGCTGATGCGGTCGATACCGCTCCCTCGTCTGATCAGAGTACCGCGCGCCTGCATTTTGTGACCCCCGTGGTCCTCGGGTTTGAAGGCGCCGAGCATGAGCAAGTTCTGCAGACGAAACGTCAGTGTCCCCAGCGGGCTCGCTTCAGCGGCTCTGAGTTCCTCCGGGGTCGATTTCTCCGTTGTTCTCAGCCTGGTGGGCTGGCCGGCCATGCTCAACCCCCAGGCGTTATCGTCTATTCTCGCCATGCAACCGACGACTTGGATCAGTGAAAAATTCGGCAACTGCTGTGGCCCATCCTCTCTTTCAATCCGGACGGTGCTGAGCATACTGACACTCAGCTCGTCGGTACCCGCAGGAAAGTCGTTTTCATGCAATATGTGAGTAACGAGGGCGAGCGACTCATCTTCTGTCATGGTTCGTGTGCTGCGGCGGGGCATGGTCGTCCTGATTTTGGTGAACAGGCTTCCCAAATTGTCCTCCCGCCAACTTTCCATGAATTTGTCGCCTCTAAGCCCGGGAGACCTCTGCCCCCCGCCCTCCAGATACTGCCCATGGCACGAGCTGCAAAATTCGTCGAATATCGATTTACCTTTCGCCGCTTGGGCCTCCGTGTAAACCCGGTTCCAAACGGTGATGCGTTCGGCGCTGCCTGCCTGGACAGCCTTGGCCTGTAGGGTCCCTTCCGGCCACCGGCCGAGCATCCCCAGCACCAACGCGGAAACAAGAAAGATCGCTGATTTTCTGTCCATTCTGTCTCTCCGTTTATGCGCCGGTCCTCGCCCGCCTTCCGTCACAATTCGTGGAATTCGGCGCCCTGCCTCCTATGTTCCAACCAACACAGCTACAAAGGGATACGTTGGCTTCACGGATACACGCACGAATGGATGGATCCGCATCGCATTCTATTGGAAAAAAGGTGCGGTCGCAACCGTGGATTTACGAGGGCAGCCATTTCGGAAGTCAGGGAGGGCGGAGTGTATGGAAGGGGCTCTGGAAGGGAAAAGGTTGGCGAGGGAGACGAATTTGAAGTGCGGCTTATTTCGAGCGACAGGTAACCGTAGCGGGTCCAGCCCGGTGATTTGGGTCAGGCAGGCGCGTGGAGACCGGGGAATCGAGGCGGTTCAGCTGGAGTCGGCTGGGGTTGGAGCAGGCAGAGCGAGGCGAAGCAAACGAAGGAGCTCGATGGAGGTACGGGGTGATGGCGCCCCCGATGCAAATGGCGCAATCGATACAGACGTTCGATCGTGAGGGCCAGGATTATGAGGAGCCAGTGCAGAAGTAAGCTATTGGCGTGGTGATGGGGGATGTGGGCCATCCCATAACGATTCTTGGCATCGTTGAAACCTTGGTTTTCGACTTCCCAACGACTCTTGGCCATGCGAAATAAAGTGGGCGCTCCCACTTGGTTCATCGAGAAATTGGTCAGCCAGTAGGCTTCGACCACCGATCCATTGGGTTTCTCTTGCCGGTAGCGGATCACGCGCACGGTCGACCAGTTCAGTCGGTCCCAGGGATCGAAGTCGTCCGCGTCCCAGATTTCCACCCGATCGGCTCCATCCTTGAAGACCCGGGACGGCGGCCGACAAGCGAACCGACTTTTGGCGGCGTTGAACAAGCTCGGAAGATTGGCTTTGAGCCGGACGATGGTCTTCAATCCCAACTCGTCGGCCAGGTGCAGGAACGGCGCGGCCGCATATCCGCCATCGACAACAACATAATCGGCAAACCGCGGCCCCAACTGCCCCACTACCCGACGTAGCAGTCGTTTACCCCCGGCCCATTCGCTATCCCCACTGCCGTAGGGTTCCACATCGACCGGTAGAGTCAGCCCGGTACCCACGATGGTGGCCATCACGACGTGGTGCAAGTAGGTGGTCACCTCCCCCTCGGCGTTGCGGTGGGGACGACACCAACGACACCCGGCCTCACGGACACGCCCCACGGTCGTCCCGTCCAGCGCCAGGCCGATGAAGCGGCAATCGTCGAACGCTTTATTGCGCTTGGCCTGCTTGATGGCGGTGATCAAAGCGCCGCGCGTGAATTCCGGATCCAGCTTCTCGGTGAAATAGCCCAGCGTGTCGTCGCTAAAGCGGCGTCCGATTCCCAAGGCCCTACACGCCGAGGATCGTGCGAGCGACTCGATGGCCAGGAAGCTCGACTCCCGTAGCAGATACCCGATCACTAGAGACCAGATCAGATGCCCGCTTCCGATCTGCGGTCGCACCCGTCCATCTCCGGGTTGATTCAAATACCCCTTCAGCCGCAAACACTTTCGCGCATACCGTCGAATCCCTCCGGCCGACGGACCTCTCACCGTCGCTTCCGCTTCTCACGTTGTTGCTGGCGCTCCAACACCACCAACTTCGCGTTCGCTGTCAGCACCTCCCGGATCGCATCCTGAAACTCCCGTCCCGCTCCGACACGCTTCTGAATCTCCTCAACCATGGCGGCTGGAACGTGTTCGACATGCTTCTTCCCGTCCATCATGAATGTCCAGGACCAGGATGGGTGGCCTTCACCCGACACACACCGGCACGTCGGCTTACCGCACCGGGTGTAACTAATCGACACCGAGCCAGGCAGCAAACCGTCGGGTATCTCATGGCGCTCGATCAGGCTGTACTTCCGCCTTCGCAGTCGCGAAGCAGCGGCTCCCTTTACCTGATTCAACTCAAGCCATATCTTTTTCTTCTTAATCTGACGGTATATATACCACAAGACACCGTCAACACCTCGCCAATTTCAACAATGCGAAAATAGAACTTGCTTAACAATGGGGTTGAATTCGACTCAAATGCCCACTGGCCGGGCCTCATTCAACATCGACCGACCTGCTCTTCCGAAACGGCTGTTACGAGGGGGTACGAGAGAGGAAGGATCTGACCTGACTACCCCGTCGTTTTCCTCTATCACGGTCGCATGAAGAGAGCCACGAGCGTCTTCACCACTGCGTGCCCGCGAAACTGCTACAGCACCTGTACCATGACGGTGGAGGTGGAGGAAGGGCGGCTGCGCCGTGTGCTTCCCCATGCGGGCAACCTCGCCACGGGTGAGGGGCCTTGCCTGAAGGGCCTGAGCTACGTGGAGCGGGTCGGATCCCCGGACCGCGTCCTTCACCCGTTGCGTCGAAGAACGGACGGGAGCTTTCATCAGATCTCCTGGCCGGAGGCCCTCGACGAGATCACCCACCACCTGCTCCGCGTTCGCGAGGAGTACGGTCCCCAGAGCGTCCTCTACTTCTACGGTAGTGGCACGAAGGGACTGCTCAACGGTGTCGGGGCCGCCTTCTGGCGTCTCTTTGGGGGCTACACCGGGACCTACGGCGACCTCTGCTGGCCCGCGGGCCTCGAATCCACCCGTCTCACGCTGGGAGAGAACAAGCACAGCGCGCCCTGGGACCTCAAGAACGCCAGGCTCATCCTCCTGTGGGGCAAGAATCCGGCGGAGACCAACATCCATCAGATGCCCTTCATCGAGGCGGCCGTGGAAGCAGGAGCCCGACTCGTGGTGGTGGATCCCCGCCGCACCGAGACCGCCGAGCGGGCCGAGCTGCTCGTGCAGCCGCGGCCGGGCAGTGACGGGGCCCTGGCGCTGGCTCTGGCCCACATCCTGTTCCGGGAAAACATGGTGGACGAGGCGTTCCTCGACGCCCACGTCCTTGGGGACGAGAGCTACCGCGAGAAGGTCGAAAGCAGTACGCCGGAGTGGGCGGAGGAGATTACCGGCGTCCCCGCCCGGTTCATCGAGCGCCTGGGGGTGGCCGTGGGCACAGTGAAGCCGCTCACCATCTGCGCCGGCTTCGGCATGCAGCGTTACACCAACAGTGGGCAGACGCTGCGCGCGATCATCGCGCTCCTGGCGCTCACGGGCAACATCGGCCGGCCCGGCGCGGGATGGCAGTTTGCCAATCTCCAGAGCGCAATCTTCGACGAGGTGAAAGATCCCATCGCGTTCTATCCGCCCGAGAAGCCCGATGGCATAGCACGTATCAGCATCTCCACGGCCCGCCTGGGCGGGGACATGCTCGCCACCACGGATCCGCCGCTTAAGATGGCATGGGTCGAGCGGGGCAACCCCGTCACCCAGAATCCGGACACCTCCACGGTTCTCGAGGCCTTCCGCCGCCTGGACTTCCGCGTGGTCGTCGAGCAGTTCCTCACCGACACGGCGCGAGAGGCGGACATCGTCCTGCCCGCCAAGACCCTCTTCGAGCAATCCGACGTCATCGGGGCCTACTGGCATCCCTACATCCAGCTCAAGCAGAAAGTCCTGGATCCTCCAGGCCAGGTGAAGCCGGAGACCGAGGTCTACCGTCTGCTGGCCGAGCGTCTCGGTCTGCCGGCCGATGTCGTTGACGCCGCCATTCCCGGGCCGGGCGACGCTGAGGTCGACGCTTGGCTCGAGGCCAAGCTGGCCCCCTTCGCCGGTCTGAACCTGGAGCGCCTGCGACAGGGGCCGGTGCTGGCGCCAGGTCACCAGGAGGTGGCCTTCGCCGACCTGGTCTTCCCCACGCCCTCGGGAAGGATCGAGCTGTATTCCGAGGAGGCAGAGCGACGTTGGCGAGTCGATACTCTTCCGTTGTGGGTCGAGCCGCAAGAAGCAGTGCCCGAGAAGGGAAGCGACGGCGGGCGGTACCCGCTGTACTTCATGACGCCCAACACCAAGAACCGCATCCACTCGCAGTTCGGCAACCTCCAGATGATCCGTGTGCACGACCCTGTTCCCATGCTGGACCTCAGTCCCGCCGATGCCCTGACGCGCGGGATCCGCGGCGGCGAGCGAGTGAGGGTGTTCAACGATCGAGGATCCCTGGAGGTACGATCCCGATTGGACTTCGGGCTGCGCGCCGGCTGTGTGTCTCTGACCAACGGCTGGTGGCTCACCGACGGAGCCGCCGTCAACGTCCTTTCGGCGGGTCGGGAGACCGACATGGGTCACGGTGCGGCCTTCCACGAAAACCGGGTGGAGGTGGAGAAGGTGCCGGAGTGAGTGGGGAGGAGGGCGTCGTCAAGCGGGGGTTCATCTTCGATGTCAATCGTTGCACCGGGTGCCACGCGTGTGAGTTGGCCTGCTCCACTGAAAACGAGCTCGGATGGGGCAGGAGCTGGCGCCAGGTGGTGCCCTTCAACGAAGAGCACCGACCCGGCATTCCCACCTTCCATCTCTCGCTGGCCTGCAACCACTGTGACGAGGCTCCGTGCATGCGCCAGTGCCCGGCACTGGCCATCGAGCGCGAACCCTCCACCGGGGCGGTCCTCATCGATCCAGAAAGCTGCATCGGCTGCGGGTATTGCAGTTGGGTCTGCCCCTACGACGCGCTGCGTTTCGACGATGGCGCCTCGGTGATGACCAAGTGCACCTCCTGCAATCATCGCCTGGAGGAGGGACTGGAACCGGCGTGCGTCGACGCCTGTCCGACCGCGGCCCTCGGCTTCGGTGCCCTGGAAGGCGAGGAGAACACGCCGGGGTTTCCCATGACGCCGGCTCGCCCCCGCATTCGGTTCCGACCCTTGCGGGAGGGAGCCCGGCCCGTGGAGAGCACCTGGTCGCTTCCCGAGGATGTCATCGCGTCATTCGTGGCATCGCGTCCCCCTGCTCTTCGCTCCGCTTGCCGCGGCGTCGCTGGCCGTGAGCGCGCTTCACCTGGGACGACCGCTTCGCGCCTGGCGCGCGGTGCTCAACCTGCGCCGCTCGCGCCTGAGCCGCGAGATCGCGGCCTTCGGGGCCTTCTTGGGAGCCACCGCCCTTACGCTGATGTGGGGCGACGCGCCTGCCGCGCTCGGCTGGGTCGCTGCCGGGGCAGGTCTGCTGGCCCTGTTCTCGATAGACCGTGTGTACGACCCCGTCAGGACCAGCAAGTCCGGTCCGCTTCATAGCGCGGATGTTGTGCTGACCGGACCGCTGTTCGCCGCGGTGCTCCTTCAGTCCACGGTGGGCTTCGGGGTCCTGGGAGCGATCAAGCTCGTCCTTTATGTCCGGAGGAAGGTCCTGGAGGGGCGCAGTCCCGGCTCCGCCGGGCGGGATCTTCTCGTGCCCTTGAGAGTAGGCGGCCTGATCCTTCCGCCCGTCCTGTGGTGGTTCTGGCCCGAGGCCTGGGCCGGTTGGGGCCTTCTCTTCTTTGGCGTCGGCGAGCTCGTCGATCGCGGCGAGTTCTACGAAGGGCTGGAGATCTCCACACCCCGGGCCCGGGCGCATCGGGACGCGCTGGCCAGGCTGCCTGAGCGCGTCGGGGATAAGGACTTCGTCCTGTAAGGACCTCGGCGATGCTGGCGATATCTCGGTTACAGGCCTAGAAACCGGCTAAAGACGGCAAAGGAACCCAGACATGTCATTCCTTCGATATGTCCCTCCCATGGGAATCATGAGACGCTCTATGCCTTCCTCGACGCGTTCGGAACATACATGGGAGAGCCCGGGACACATCCCTGGAGTCAGGGCTTCCCTCGGACGGTGCAGCTACCCGGTGGCCCGGAGATCCCCACCCGGGTCGACGTCATGCCCGATCATCTCAGGTACCCCAAGGCATGGGGCCTCCCCGCCTTGCGAGAAGCGATCGCTTCCTACTACCGTAGGTTCTACGATGCCGACATCTCCCACGAGAACGTGATGATCTTCGCCGGGGGAAGGCCCGCGATCGTGGCGGTGCTGTTATTTCTCGAGCCCGGCATCACGATCCGGATCGCGTCGACCGAATATACCCCTCACTACGACATGCCCGAGCGCACCGGCCGCTCCTACACGCTCGTTCAGAGCACAGTGGAAAACGGGTTCTCACCGACGGCCGAAGACTACTCCGCTGTCCCTGCCGACAATCGATACCTCGTCCTCATGAGCAACCCATGTAATCCGACCGGCATCACCCGGCACGGAGACGACCTCGAGACCTTCGTAAAGCTGGCTCGTTCCGTCAACATCGGGATCCTTTTCGATGAGGCGTATGAGCTGTTCCACGACAGCCCGGTGAGTGCCATGCGGTACGTCCGGGGTATCGACGAGTCGAACATCTTCGTTGTCGGTGCGGCGACCAAGGGGCTCCAGGCGCCCGGCATCCGAATCGGATGGATCGTTGCGTCGAGGCGTCACATCGAGATCCATGGAAACTTTTCCTCGTTCGGGATGGGTGGTGTCTCCCATCCGTCTCAGTGCTTCGCTCTCGAACTGCTGCGAGAGGAAAGGGTGGAACTCCTCAGGAAGGCGGTGCCCGCCTTCTACGGCGCCCAGCGTGAGCGTTACGGGGAAGCGTTTGAACGCCTGGGCCTGAGACTCTTCTCGGGAAAGGGCGGTTTCTACCACTGCTGCCGGCTCCCGGGAGAGTTGACTGCCGATCACTTCAACACCCGGCTCTTCAAGGAAGGTGCCGCCGTTCTCAAAGGGACGGACTGCGATATGGCGCGTCGGGGAACCGATTCTCCGCTGAGGAACTTCTTCCGCTTCTCGTTCGGCCCGCTCGAACCCGAGTCGTTCGACCACGACATCGAGATTCTCACGCGTTCGCTGGCTCCTTGATCTGCGCCAGGGAGCTCGCCGCCCGATGAGAACCGCAGGCTCACGCCAGGAAACACATGCCTTTCATCGCTGTCTCTGTCGTCTGAATCGGCTAGACTAGCTCTGGGCCTGTTAAGATGTTTTTCGGGTCTTCCGCAGAATTTTGTGGGTAAAACCGTCTTCCATCGCCGCTTGAGGAGACCACGGTGCTCGCCAAGCCTCAAGGCTTCCCTCGCAAGCTCGGCGGCTGCGCCGGCCTTGACCCTCGGCTGCGCTCCGCGGTGTCGGCTGGTGTGGGCGATGGGGAACGGGGCCTCCGGCGGGGGCTCCGGGCACCGGGTGTAGGCGTCCGACCGAAGTGGGTACTGGAATATTCGCCGTCGAACAAAAGAATAAGGTACTTTGTTTCAATTACTTATGTGCGCACAGGCCTTTGGACTGCCCACAAATTCTGCGGAGGAGGCTGTTTTTCTTTGATCTGAGTGAGCCGATGGTTTTGAATATCGGGAAACGGGAGGGCTGATGAACCTCAGGGAGACCATCGAAGAGCTCCGAGTGCGGGCAACGGAGATGGAGTTGCCGGACCTGCGGCGACTCATCGGAGATCTTCGGCCTCAGCCCGACGAGGTCGAGCCTTTCGTCCACTTCTCAGACGACAAGTACGCCCGAAACCTCGTCAGCCGGACCGACGACTTCGAAGTGCTCGTTCTGTGCTGGAAACCGGGGCAGCGCAGCCCACTGCATGACCACGCCGATTCCCTCTGTTCTGTCTACGTCTATGACGGCATCATGTCGGCCGACAACTACCTGCGAACCCCGGCAGGCCACGTCCGTCCGGACTATTCTGAAAACGGCGATCCCGGCGCTGTGATGGCGATCCAGAAAGAAGAAATCCATCAGATGTCCAACCTCGACGCAGACCGCAACCTGGTTTCCGTGCATTTCTACCTGGTACCGCTGGAAAACTACAATATCTATTCGCTGACGTCCTCCGAGTTCGAGAGCTACTCCCCGGGCTACACGAGGGTCTACAGTTTCGGCGGAGGCATATAGGATTCCTGTCCGCTCGTTCGGCTGAGGGCCCGCGTCACCTTTTTGTTCACCGCAGAGTTCACCGATGTAAAAAGGGAGGGCCCGCCAAGGCGGATGCCCCGCAAGGTCTCGATAGTTGAAAAACGAATAACGCGAAATGATCCTTCGGTGCGGTCATTAAGTCATTTATATTGAATCGTGTGAGGCTAATGCCCCCCGCTGTTTGTCGTGGAAAATACGCTCCCATTAGGAGCGTGAAACCCGGGAGTTGAGTGCGCCCTTCCGACTGGAGACTTTTCCCAAAAGTTTAGTACAGAATTATCGGCATAGAGCGACGGCCTGAAACGAGTGGAATGAGAGCCCGCCGTCGAGGCTGTGGAAAATGTGGTAAAGCAGAGCGTTTTTTGCGAGGCTTTTCCAAACGGCTGTGGGAATCCGTGTTGTTTACGGATTTCCATCAGACGTGGCATTTTCCACAGCCTCTCGCGCGAGTCGTTTTTGGGCCGGTCGCAAAGGACACCGATATTCGAAATGGGAAAAATCCGTCGAAAGTTCGAACCCGAATTCAAACGCCAAATGGTCGAACAGGTCGAGACCGGGCAAGTAACGATGGCCCAGGCCGCACGCGAGTATCAAATTTCGCGAAGCCTGATCGAACGGTGGCGAAAACAGTATCGCAGCAACGTCAGCGCTCTGGCAGACCAGCCGTCCCGACAGGAGCGCCAATTGGAAGCCGAGAACGAGAAGCTGAAGGCGAAGATCGGCGACCTGGTCATGCAAATCGAACACCTAAAAAAACTGCAAGTTTGGGTTCGACAGCGGAAAAGCGCCAATACGTCCGCGATCACCTCGAACAACTTGGATCAGTTTCGAAAGCGTGCCAAGTGACCGGCTTGGCGCCCAGCAGCTACTACTACAAGCCGGACCGATCGGACCGGCAGCGGCGTGAAGCCGAGGATGAGAAACTGCGTCTCCAGATCGACGACATTCATGCTGAATTCCCGGGTTACGGCTACCGTCGCATCGTGCGGGAACTGGACCGTCGTGGCATCCAGGTCAACGCCAAACGTGTTCGCCGCGTAATGGGCAAGTACGATCTCGGACCCATCGTTTGGCGTGCGTTCATACGGACCACCGATTCGAAACACCAACTACCGATCTATCCGAATCTGATCAAGAATCGGAAGGTTCGTGCACTCAACGAAGTGTGGGTCGCCGACATCACTTACATCCGGATTCGCTCCAGCTTCGTCTATCTGGCGGCGATTCTGGATCTGTATTCTCGCAGGATCGTCGGTTGGGCGATCTCCAAGCGGATCGACAGCGCCCTGTGCGTCGCCGCTCTTCGCATGGCTCTCGACTCTCGGCGGCCTGGTCCCGACTGCATTCACCACTCAGACCGCGGCAGCCAGTACGCTTCGGCCGACTATGTCGACCTACTCGGTGAACACGGGGTCCAGATCAGCATGTCTGCCAAGGGCAATCCCTACGACAATGCATTCATCGAGTCGTTCTACAAGACTCTCAAATACGAGGAGGTTCACTTATGGAACTATGAAACCTACGACGACGTGATCGAAAGGCTTCCCTTCTTCATCGAGGAAGTCTATAACTTCAAGCGCCTTCACTCCTCTATCGGCTACGTTCCGCCGAATGAGTTTGAAGACGCTCTTGTGAACATGAAACCCGCTGATCGGCCTGTACTAATCCTAGGGAAATAACTCTCCAGTTCACGGGGCGCACTCCAGAGATAGGCCAAGATAGACCCCCGAAACAACGGTGATAGCGGCCGGTTACCCGCCACAAGGCGGAGGATCGAAAACGCTTTTTGAAACGGGCCTCGTAGCCACCGGGGCCATCGCCCGAGCTTGCCGAGTGGGAGTAGGGACGGTTTCGGAGTACGTCCGACGGGCTGCCGGGGCCGGGTTGCTTTCCAATAACTCACAAGAAAGCACAGTGACTACGCCCAGCCCTTCATCCCAGTATCGCCTCTCGTAGTTAAGAATGGGTCTTCCGCAGAATTTGTGGGTAAAACCGTCTTCCATCGCCGCTTGAGGAGACCACGGTGCTCGCCAAGCCTCAAGGCTTCCCTCGCAAGCTCGGTGGCTGCGCCGGCCTTGACCCTCGGCTGCGCTCCGCGGTGTCGGCTGGTGTGGGCGATGGGGAACGGGGCCTCCGGCGGGGGCTCCGGGCACCGGGTGTAGGCGTCCGACCGAAGTGGGTACTGGAATATTCGCCGTCGAACAAAAGAATAAGGTACTTTGTTTCAATTACTTATGTGCGCACAGGCCTTTGGACTGCCCACAAATTCTGCGGAGGAGGCTTAAGAATAGAAGCTTTTCAGTGGGTTCAGTAAAACCGTGTTTCCCAGATGAGGGCGACAACGCCAGAAAACAAGCGATGAATCAGATGGTTCCGAGGACCTTGAAGAACAGGCTTTGACCTCCCGGAATGACGAGGGATGCCGGTAGTAGCGCGATCAGGATCACGAGCGATGTGGCCGCGATCTTGAAGAGCAACTCTGAATTACTCACTTTTCCTGCTCCTAATTCTTTTCGGGGCATACCCTTTCCGGTGAACGGGTGCCTTATTTCGCTTTTCATGGTTGAGAATAAGTGCAAGTGATTGATTTATTGAGATATCTTTATTTTCATCTCCGACTTTGTTTTCAGTTTATTTTCAAATGTTTTTCACCCTTCGGTGACCTGAACGTCTGTAACCGGTCTGCCGCGACCCTGTCGAATGGTTCCTGCTCTGATCAGGCCGAGCTCGGTCAGCTCCTTTCGGAGCCTCGTTCCTTTAGCTCCGGATATCTGATAGGCCTTGTCTCGTTCGCTTGCCGACATCCCCGGCGTCTGTTGGATAAACGCCAGGTATTCGAAAAGCTTCTTCCGGATGGGGTCGACTTTTGGCCGAGGTTCTTCGGCTCGCTGTTCGAGCTGTAGCGATCGGATCGTGTGACGCTACCTCCGGATGTCACATCACAGCAGCTTCGGTACTCGGACGAGAAACGGTTCTGCAATGCCCGGTGTGCGTCAACCCGCGGACCGACAAGAAACCCACGAACCGCTGATTCCCTTCCCCAGGCTGCCAAGCACCGGGGCATAGACAGAATAAGTTGCCTGGCCGAGGCACTGTCAATTTAACGAGTTCAGGTCGGCGTGACTCGAGTTGGTCGGAGATCACGCTGCTGCACCGCTTCTCATACCTTGAAAGATCGTTCTCGTAGCATTCGTTGATGAACCAACTTGAGTCGGTGCCGTCCCAATCTGAAAAGATTCTCAAGCGTCGATTTCAACGGTACACCGACTACCAATGACAACGACGCGACCCCCAATGTGGCGAAGCCTTGAGATCTCTCCTGAGATCTAGGTTCGCCCGCATCTCGAGGATAGTGTCGGCGTCGTGACTGTTCGTGAACGTCATCACGTGATCCGGATAGCCCAGACTCCTGTGGTCCTGAAAATCTATCTGCACGTCATCCTGCACTGTGTGTCTGGATAACACCAGCATTGTGCGGTGGGTCTTCTCACCTGGCGGTAATGGCATCTTCAACTGATGACTGCGAGTGACCTGATGGAATCACCCGATCTCGCTCTTACGAAAACTGCTATCCACCCGATAATCATCGGTCACGCAATCTGGCTACAGATACTGCAGGAGCCTCCGTGATGTCGAGCATCTGCTCGCCTCTGGCCCCTGGCTCCGACCACCTTGGGGCCACTCCCTCTTTCACCGACCTGACGATGGAGGGGAAGGTGGCCGATCTGAACTCGCGCATTTCAGAGGTCTGGCCAAAGATCGTTCAGGTGTTGGTTGGGAACGCCATTGACGTGGATCTCTATCAAGACGTCATCCAGGAGTTGACCGAACTCAAGGCGCTCGCACAAACTGCCAGGCAGTAAGGACAGCTCCTCTTCCCGACGTTTCTCAGTTTCACGCTGAGTCTCGCTTTCTGAACCGCAACCAAAGGCAACTAATTGCAACCAATGTTCTTGACTCGCCGATCGTCCGGGTTTAAAGTTCCAGACACACACCGCACGAATGACCAGTTCATGGAGACAGTCTCGACGCTCGCGTGGATGTGTGAAAGGACGAATGTGTCCGCCTGTGTAGCAGTTTGGCAGCACACTCTTACCGCAACAGACCTCAGTATGATGGAGGAGAAAACACATGATCCTGAAACGAAAACTGATGGGTTGTTTGACCTTGGTCTTTCTATTTGCCGCGACAACACCCGGTTGGGCGCAAGTGGGTCGCGGCAGTATCAGTGGGACCGTTTCGGACGCTTCCGGTGCTGTTATACCCGGGGTCGCCATCACGGTTATACACACGGATACGAATCAGACGCGGGAACTGATCACCAATGAAGCCGGGAACTACGAAGTACCCCTGCTTCAGATCGGTCAATATCGGATCACCGCCGAGTTGCCGGGTTTCCGGACCGCGGTACGCGACGGCGTCAGACTCTCGGTTGGCGACCGGGTGAGGGTGGATATCGAACTCGTCGTCGGGCAGCTTGCCGAAACGGTCCAGGTGACCGCCGAGGCCCCGTTGATCCGGACTGAAGATGCCGCCATGTCGGCCACGATCGACCACGAGAAGCTGATAAACCTGCCGCTGAACGGCCGCAACTTCATCCAGTTGGCTTACTTGATTCCCGGCTCGTTCGCTCCCCGCCAGAATTCGCATCTGGGCCATCGCGGCGGCATTACGGTCGGGGGTGTGTCGGAAAAGACGAACCAGACCCTGCTGGATGGCATCAACAATCAGGGCGCCGGCACCCACGAGATGTCGACGCCGCTGATCCTGGACGCGATTGCTGAATTCAAGATCCTGACCAACACCTATGGCGCGCAGTATGGAACGTTTGCCGGCGGACAGTTGGACGCAGTCAGCAAGGGTGGCAGCAACGAGTTCCATGGCGGAGCGTTCTGGTTCCACCGCAACGACAACCTGGATGCGCGTAACTTTTTCGACCCCTGGCCGCTGGAACGCTTGCCGGAGTTTCGCCGGCATCAGTACGGGGGCACTTTCGGTGGACCGGTCATGGAGAACAAGATGTTCTTCTTCTACGCCTTCGAAGGGCAACGCCAGATCAAGAACAACACGGCTCGGGGGTCCATGCCCCGGGAGGAGTTCTGGGATGGAGACTTCTCAGCCCTGTCGAATCAACTGGTCGATCCTGTGACCGGAGATCCGTTTCCGGGCAACATCATCCCAAAGGACCGTCTCAACTCCCGCTCGCTGGCGTTCAAGGAGTTCTACGATCCTCATTATCCGTTGACGCTTCCCGGCGTATCCCAGAACGCGATCAACTCGGCCATCGACGAGACCGACAACCGGAAGCAGCACGCTTTCCGGTGGGATTATCAGCTCAACTCGGATCACAGCGTCATGGTGAGCTACAACAACTATCGCTCCACGTTCGTCGAATGGGCGCAGGCCGGTCGTCCTTTCCTGGCGGAACATCGCAGCCATGACTCGAAGCAGCTCGCCTTCCATACGGCCGTGAGTTACACCTGGGTCGTCAGCCCCACGGTCGTCAACGATTTCCGGGTGGGGGCGAACCGCCTGATCCGCAGGCGGAATCCGATCGCTTTTGGAGATCGTTGGTTCAATGATGAAATTGGGGTCTATGGGACCCTGGCCGACAAGTTCCCTTTCCACCGGGGTATTCCCGACGTGCGCATCCGGAGTTACGAGAACCTCGGTTCGTCGGGCACCCAGTGGAACATGAACCATGCCTACACCGCGATCAACACGATGTCGATCAACAAGGGCGACCACAACCTGAAGCTTGGTTTTCAGTATTACAAACACGGACAGAACACCTACTTCGGCAGCAATCGCCGCGGGAGATTCGATTTTAACGGAGACTTCAGCGGGGATGGTTTTGCAGACTTCCTGTTGGGCTACCTGGACAATTCCCAGCGAACCACCCCCGGCCCCGCCTTCACGGAGCTGTTCGGACCCTGCTACCTAGTCGAACCGGAACGCGCAGGCAATGCGTGCGGCATCGATTTCCATCCCTTTATCACCAGTTATTCCGCGTTCTTCCAGGACGACTGGAAGTTCTCGCCGCGGCTCACGCTGAATCTTGGCCTCCGGTACGACTACAACACACCGTTACGGGAAAAATACGGCCGGATGAAGACGTATGTGATCGAGACCAATACGGTCCGGCCCGGGCTCAAGGATGACCCGCTCCATCGGAAGGACTTCAACAACTTTGGTCCGCGCATCGGTATGGCATACCTGTTGACGGACGAAGGCTCGACGGTTCTTCGGGCCGGGTTTGGCGTGTTCTACGGTGTGGACGACGTTTGCAACTGCGGCATCTACACCCGGAACCCGCCGAACTCGTTCAACACCCTGTTCGATTCTGGAAACTTCACCAGTGACAACCCCCTGACGATGGACAACCCGTTTCCGGTATCACCCGAGGAGCAGTTCCAGACTCGTGCGGGCTTGAGTCCTGAAGGGATGGATCCGGATTTCCGGACCTTCTACTACCAGAACTGGAACCTCAGCCTCCAGCATGAGTTGGCGGGTCAACTCGTTGTCGAAGCGACCTACGAGGGCAAGGTAGGACACGGGTTGGATAAAGCAGTGAACATCAATCAAGCCGTACAGGGCTCCGGTTCTCTTCAACCTCGGCGACCGATTCAACCGTGGTCCAACATCATCATGCAGAAGAACACCGGGAATTCGAACTACCACGCGGGACTGCTGAAGGTCGAGAAGCGGATGAGCGACGGTATATCGTTCCTGAGCAGCTATGCTTGGTCGAAGATGATCGACGACGGGTTGAATGATTCGGCTCGTTCGGGCGGCCGTGCACAGAACGAGGCCAGAGTCGACCTGGAGCGCGGGTTGTCGGGCTATGACACACGGCATCGGCTGAGCATCAGTTCGATCGTGCAACTGCCGTTCGGGCAAGGCCGGCGTTTCCGGTCCGACAGCGCGATCCTCAATGGCATGTTCGGCGGCTGGGAAGTCGCGACCATCATGCTGGCCCGTACGGGACTGCGACTGACCCCGCGGCTCAGCGGAGATTGGAGCGGGACCGGACAGCGGACGGACCGGCCCGACCTGATCGGTGACCCGAACAACGGCCCCAAGAGCCCCGAAGAATGGTTCAACACCGACGCGTTCGCACTGCAACCACGAGGTCAGTTCGGTACTGCGGGACGCGGAATCATCGAGGGTCCGGGAAGTACAAACTTCGACATCTCTCTGATCAAGAGGATCAACTTCGACGAGACGAAGCGGATGGAGCTCCGTTTCGAGTTCTTCAACGCGTTCAACACACCCACGTTCTGGCTGCCCAATACGACGGCCAACTCCAGCAGCTTCGGGAAAATCTCCCAGGCCCAGGATGCACGACAGATCCAGGTGGGAATGAAACTGAACTTCTGAGACGAGGAGGTACAAACCACGAGCGGGGTCCGACATTGGTCGGATCCCGCCGTATTTTTTCTGCCATCGATTTCCTCCACGGCGTAAGGAGAAGGAGGCGAATGAATTCGACAGTCACGAGAAGAGCATTTTCGCGAATCGCGGCCGGAACCCTCCTCGGCGGCGGTCTTCTGGAAGCGGCCATGCAGGAGGTCCAGACCGAGGAGAAATTGTCCTTGGAGACTGCCGAGGCCTTGCTGGAACACATCGGTTATCCGGCCGGAGACGGTGAAATGGAGACGCTGAAGCCGATGCTGGAGGACATGGTCGAGGCGCTCCAGAAGATACGGGACTTCGAAATTCCCCTGGAACTCGAACCGGCTTTCATATTTCACCCGGACAAATAGCCATGAACGAAGAACTCTGCTACCAGACGATTGCCTCTCTGGCCCCCAGAATCCGGTCGAAAGATCTCTCGCCGGTGGAGTTGACCGAGGCCTACCTGGAACGAATCGATGACCAGGATCCGAAGATCAACTGCTTCGTCACGGTGACGCGCGAACTGGCCTTAAGCCAGGCGCGTGCGGCCGAAGAAGAGATCCGCACGGGAAGCTACCGGGGGCCCCTGCACGGCATTCCCTTCGCCGTGAAGGACCTCCTCTCAACAAAGGACATTCGAACGACCTGGGGCAGCCACGTTTTTTCGGATCAGGTGCCCGACCACGACGCGGCCGTCGTCGAACGGCTGCGCGAGGCCGGCGCGGTGTTGTTGGGCAAGCTCAGCATGAGCGAGCTGGCTGGAGGCCCCCCCGGCGGGACCTTCAACGATCCGGTCCACAACCCGTGGAAACTGGACCACTGGGTCCACGGATCCTCGACCGGCCCCGGCGCCTGCGTTGCATCGGCTTTCTCAACGTTCGCCATCGGTTCGGAAACCACGGCGTCGATCCTGGGACCTTCCACGGCCTGCGGTGTCACGGGGTTGCGGCCGACCTATGGGCGTGTCAGCCGTTACGGAGCGATGCCGCTGAGCTGGACCATGGACAAGCTGGGGCCGATGGCGCGCGGGGTGGCGGACTGTGCCGTCGTTTTCAGCGCGATTCATGGAGCCGATTCAAGGGATCCGACATCGCGGTCCGAACCGTTTGACTTTTCAGCCGGCAGAGACGTTGCGGGTCGACGCATCGGCCTCGTGACGACCGATTTCGAAAAGATCAAGGAAATGGGGGCCGACGGACCCTACGACACGGCCTTCGGTGTGCTGCGCGACCGCGGGATGCTCGTCGAGGAAGTCAACCTTCCGCAGTTCCCCTACCGGGAGGTCTCCCGCTTTGTGTGGCAGGTGGAAGCGTCCTCGGTATTTGAGCCCTATGCCCGGAGTGGAGCACTCGAGTCAGGACTGGTTTCCAAGGCGAAGTGGTTCGGTTGGAAGGCGGCTATGTTGATTCCTGGTTCCGACTACATGAAGGTCCTGCGGATCCGGCAAGCGATGATTCAGGCGACGAGGAGGCTGTACGACCGTTACGATGCGCTGATCGCGCCGCTGAATCCGATCGGCGCCCGCCCGATCGAGCCTGCAATGGAGAGGAACATCGAAGGGCGTCCCCGGTATCGCTCCGACCTCCTGACGCTCGGGAATCTGGCCGGGCTGCCCGGAGTGGCCGTTCCGTGTGGGTTCACCGACACCGGACTTCCCATCGGCCTGATGATCGTGGGACAGCCGATGAGCGACGACAGGATCCTGGAGGTCGCGCGATCCTACCAGCAAGCCACGCGCTGGCATCTGGAGCGACCAAGTTTTCGAGAATGAGTCCTGGGGGGGCGATAAAACGGATTGCCTCGCCCAAGGCGTCGAGATCCGGAGTGGCAGATGGGGACCCGTCGTGGCTCTGTGATCTTATCCCCCGGACCGGCAAGTGACGCATTCGCCTCATCAGGTCGCGTAGATGGGCCAGACTGCGTTGAAGGCGAGACTTCTCGGTTCGCAATCCCACCCGGAAATTGCCTTTGCGATTCTGCGTACAGTACAGGATCATGCCCAGAAAGTAGATCGTTTCTGGACGTTTTCTCCCGTGCTTGCCCGCATACCGTTGGGCAAGACGACCGAACTCAACGAGCTTCGTCTTGGTCGGCTCCAGAACCAGCCCAAACTTTCCCAACCGCTTGCGCAGGACGTTCTGGAAACGATGCGCATCCTCCCGATATTGGAAACACACCACAAAGTCGTCGATGTACCGCACCAGGTAGGGACCATCCGGTCAAACCACAGGTCGAGCACATAGTGCAGGTACAGGTTGCTCAGCAAAACGCTGATCGACCCCTCCTTGTGGGGTTCCTTCCTCGTTGGGATGCAATTCCCCATCTTCCAAAACGCCGGCCTTCAACCATCGTCGAATCAGGCTGATGATCCGCGGATCTCCGACTCGGTGTTCCACAAAGCGGAGTAGCCATCCATGGTCTAAACTCCCAAAGAAGTTCTTGAGGTCGGCCTCCAACACCCAACTCACCTTGCGCCCAGCAATCACCTCATGCAGGGTTGCCAGGGCATGGTGCGCACTCAGCCCAGGCCGCCCGACGGCCTGCGGCCGCGCGCGGGTTGACATAACGTCCAGACGACGACACTGTCCGCGCCTCCATAGACGTCGGCCCCTGCTTATACCGCTTATCGTGCGCCAAGAGGCGTGAATGGAGCTTGTGAGATGCAAAGATCACCACCTTAAAGTCGAGCAGACGGAGGTGAAGAACGCGCCCTGGCGCGAAGGGTAACCGACGCGTTAAAGCGAGCCGCGATAGCAGCAAGGGCTCGGAAGAATCCAAAAGAGCAGTTCAATAATTTGCTTCACCACCTGAGCTACGAGTTGGTCGCGGAGTGTCTCGATGAGATTCCGCGGGCAAGCGCGGCGGGGGTGGACGGGATGAGTGTAAAGCAGGCCAGAGAGAACTTGAGCTGGCTGCTGCCGCCAATCCTGAAGCAGATCCACGAGGGGCGCTACAGGCCGCCGCCGGTCCGGAGGGTGTCTATCCCGAAGGCGGATGGGTCAAAGCGTCCAATCGGGGTTCCGGCGGTGATTGATCGGGCGATCCAGGGTGCAATGGCGAAGGTTCTGAATGAGATCTACGAACAGGATTTCCTGAAATGCTCGTTCGGTTTCAGGCCAGGGCTTGGCTAGAAGCAGGCATCTTTGAGGGAGGCAGGTGGCAGGCAGTGGAGAGGGGAACGCCGCAAGGCGGCTCTATCTCACCGCTGCTGGCCCACATCTATCTTCACTATGTCGTGGACCTTTGGTTCGAGCGGAAGATCAAGCCGCAGTTCGGTGGCAAGGCAGCACTGGTCCGGTATGCGGACGACCTCTGCCTGTTCTTCAAGCGACCCACCGATGTGGACACGATGCGGACCCTGCTCGAAGCGCGTTTGGGGCAGTTCGGGCTCACGCTTACCGAGGCGAAGACTCATCAGACTAACATGGGCTCTCGGACTACCAACCAGACCCACGAACGGCGTCGGCTGACGTTTCTGGGCTTCACGATCTATCGGGCTCGGAGCGTCGGCAACACGGTCATCAAGACGGTGTTCGAGACGGAGGGGAAGCGTTTCAGCCGGGCAAAAGTCCGCATGAAAGAGCGACTCCGACGGATGCCGCACCCGCCCGTGGAAGTCCAGGCCCGCGCGGTGAACCCAATACTGCGGGGTCACTTCAACTACTACGGGCTCGCGGGGAATGCCAAGAAGCTCCAGGTCTTTTGGAACTTCACCTGGACGGAGTGGAAACACTCTCTATCAACGCGGAGCCAGACGGGCCGCCTGAGCTGGGAGGACTTCAAAGTCCTCTTGGCCAAGCACCCGCTGGTTCGGCCGCGCATCCGGATCCGCTATTCCCAATTGGCGTCCTACACCCGGCTGTAAACAGACTCTTTTCGAAGAGCCGTATGCGGGAAATCCGCACGTACGGTTCCGTGGTGGTTGCGCCTTGAAAGCGCATGGGATCTTGTCGCCTGAGATGGCGACCGTGGCAAAGCCTAGCAGCCCGTGGCAGAAGTGGGGTTTTCTGAGTTGAGAGTTTCAGGTCTTCGCCCGGACGGAACGGCGTCTAAATCGATTCTGGAGCGCTGAGGATGGAACGAGAGCGATTCACAGTGGCTCCAGAGCAGTATTAAGGTGAATAAGGCCATGACATGTTGGCCCTGAAGGCCTCGTGGTGTGCCGTTTCCGAAATTGTTCCGAAGGATCAGGCTCAGATTCAAAGCGGCATATTGAATCAGGACGCGCTTGAGAATGTTGTCCCGATGTCGGAGGTGAACCCGACGCATTGCGCCGGTTTCCAGCGTGTGTGCGAACGGTCGTTCCAACATCAGTCCGCGCTGTCGGAGTAATTGCTTGCCCCGGTTGCCTCGGATTCGTCGCCGGTTGGCATAGACGGCCTGTTTTTCTTCGGACTTATCTTTCCAGTTGCGTCGGCCCCGGTCCGGTTCCGAGATGTAGCTGCGAATGTTGAGGTCTTTGAATCCGGTCAACGTATCGTTACTGTGATAGCCCTTATCCGCCACCAGTTCGGAGAGCACATCGTTCCGAAGTTTCGATCCAGGATCGGCGGCCAAGGTCTCCATCTGATGCGCGGCTTGGATCATCGTTTCTTTGATCGTCGTCGTGTCGCCCTGATCGGCACCCTGCACCGTGACCGCCAGGATGGCTCCGGTCTTCATGTCGGCGGCATGCTCCACCTTATGGGCCAGATGCGTTCGTCCGTCCTTCATCTTCGTGATTCGCGCATCCGGGTCGTGGGGATGCTCCCACTCTTTGTTCGATCCTTTCTTCGACCGCTTGCGGTCGAGTCGCCCCAGCTCGGTTTGCGTCGGTGTCTCGATCCCAGACGCCTTGGCCAGCCGTGTCAGGAATTGGTTGTAGGCTTCTCCGGTGTCCCGGCGTACGATCGACCGCATCGCCGCGTTGGCTTCCAGTGTCGATGCATCCACGCCCACCGTCTTCCCATCGATCAGGCCCTCACCGGCCAACACGCCCAACATCCACGAAAAGACCTTTCCATGTGTTTCCAGATCGATCAACCGTCGCGTCCGCGAGACTGTCGAATGATCCGGCACCCCTTCGCTCAGCCCGACTCCAAGGAATCCTCGCAAACTCAGAGAATCGGCACACCGCCACGCTATGCCACGCTCCGAATCGATTCCTTCGAAATAGCCCACCAGCAACATCCTAAAATACTTGCCCGGCGCCACGCTCGGCCGACCCATCACCTCAGCGTAGAACTGCTCACAGGCATCTTCGACGAACCGGTCGAACTTGGTTTGGTCCAAGATTCGGTTAACCCGTTCGTAGAACACGTGGCCCGCTGTCCGCGGCAACTCTGCTGTCGCAACCCATAACGTGGCTTGTCGGTCCTTTTTCCGTCCCATTCCCATATCGCGTTCTCCTTCCACTATCTTCCTCGCGATACGGTCGCATGGGGTCCGTTGTTAACTATGAAGTTGACTTGCACCACGGGCTGCTAGCCGGAGTCAATCCCATTCTTAGTTGAAACTCTCCACGGCTCACGATTGGTCACGCAACCTTCTTCTTCGATCTCGTCGACGTCTTCGCCTCAATCTTCAGCTCCCGCCTGAGGGCTTCGCGGAGCTTTGGAAGATGACGGTAGCCGATCACCTTCCTCAAGCGTGGTTCGATGTCGATGAGCGCCGTCGCCAACCAGCGCTGCCGCTGGCTCGAGTTCTTCCAATGATCGACCTTCGCGCACCTTTCCTCGACGAGGGCATTGACCGATTCCAAGCAATTCGTCGTCTTGAACGAACGGCCCAGGACCCCGTACACGCCGAGTCGATGCAACGTGAGGGTCTCCTCCAGGCCTTCCTCAAGGCTCGTAGCGGCCGATTGGTTTCGCTCCTCGAGCTCTCCATGGAGCTGTTCGAGGGCCGCCCGGGCTTCGTTGTACTCCGGGCGCTGGTACGCACGCTGAAGCCGCTTGCGCCACGCGGCTTGCTCGGTCTTCGACAGGTAGCTCACCACGTTCTCGCGTTTGTGCCATTGGCAGCGTTGGACCAGGGCTCGATTACCGAATGCCCGCTTGACTGCCGCGCGCAGACCTTTGCCGCCGTCGACGATCACCAGCACGCCTTCAGAGATGTCCAGGCCTCGCTCCATCAATGAACGGAGAAACGGAGTCAGTACCTGCTCGTTCTCCGTACTCGTCTCCACGAAGCCTAAGAAGCGTTTGTCGCCCGTAATTGTGATGCCCAGGGCCACAACCATCGTGGCGTCGGCAAACATTTTCCCGTCCAGGAAGATCGCCACCACGTCCTCGGCCGACAGATCCCGCTCCTGCATCTCCCGAAGTTTCGCCCCACTCGCCTGGACGAATCCTCGAGACACCGTCGAGCTCGACAATCCGATGGCTCCTGGAATCGCTTCCGCGGCCGACTCGTAGTTCCGGCAGGAGATCCCATAAAGCACACGTCTGAGAAGCAGTTCGTTCACCGCGCCATCCGGACTGAGTTCCTCGTAGCTCCGAAGCGGAATCTCCCCGCCCGCCACGCTGCGCACTCGAGGCACCCGAACCGGCACCCGCTGGCCCCCGAGCCCCACGGTCCCCGGATTACTCCCGTGTCGCCGGCCCCTCAACGTCGCCTCCTTTCGCGCGTATCGCTCACCCGCCAACGCCTTCACTTCCTCGTCGAGCAACTCCTCCACGTGCATCAACCCCAGTGGGATCAACGCCCGAATCATCTCCACCTTCGAGTCCAATTCCAGTCCCGAGTATTCCTCCCGGCTCAGGACCTCGACCTCACCCAGCACACGCGACTTCTTGCGTTTCTTCACCGAACGTAACAGACTGCTCATCTCGGCTCCTTTCTCTTACAGGCTTGATGTTGTTTCTTCCAATACCATCAAACCATAGGGTTTGGAGCCGTTTCAATTTCCAACTAAGATTGGCACACTTTCGCTAGCCGGCAGCCACGAACCGAGTCTTGCGTGGGGGTCGGTAACGGCCACTGCGAAGCGTAGACAGGGAGGGAGTAGGCCGGAACGCAAGTGAACGGAGAGTTAGCCCCGAAATCGATCGTGATTGAAGTAGCTGACCTTGTCCATCATTGGGGAAGGCGGAATCTCAGGATGCGTATTCGCTAGGATCCTGGGGTGCTTCCGGGGTTCGTACCGCCGGCATGCGACCGAAAGATTTCATGGGAACAAGGGAGATCCGTCAGGCTCAAGCGGAGCTTGTAGGGTTGGACAAGCTAACAATGCGAGGGCAACCTGAAGGCCTGACGGAAGTCAGACTGGCTGATAGTACTCCGAGGTCGGGAGAGCCGATCACATGGGGAAGCGGCCAGCAGAAAAGGAATTGTTCAAAGGACACATGGGCTCCATTCAACGGGAGGATTCGGCCCTCTATACAAGGAGAGGAACTGCCAGTCATGGAAACGAAACTGGAACAAATAGCAGCGAAAGCTCGGAGCGAACCAAAGCTCCGGTTCACGTCACTGGCTCACCATGTCACCCGAGAGCGTGTGTGGAAGAACCTCTGTCAGGTTCCCCCGAACACAGCTCCGGGATGTGATGGCCAGAGAGTGCCGGAGGCGAAGGAGGACTTTGGGGACTGGGTGGAGCCAATGCTCCAATCCATGCACCGGAAGGGATATCACGCGCCACCGATTCGGCGTGTGTATATTCCCAAGCCCGGAAAACAGGAGAAACGTCCCCTGGGCGTGCCCTGTGTTCAAGATCGGGCTCTTCAACGCAGCGTGGCCGAGGTGTTGACTGCCATCTACGAGCAGGACTTCTTGCCCTGTTCGTTTGGCGGGCGACCCCGGTTGGGGGCCCACCATGCACTGGCAACCCTTCATGAGGTGATTTCCGGACGCAAGGTCGGTTGGGTGTTGGAGGCGGACCTGGAGAACTTCTTTGGGAGTTTAGACCATGGATGGCTACTCCGCTTTGTCGAGCATCGAGTCGGAGATCCGCGGATCATCAGCCTGATTCGACGATGGTTGAAGGCCGGCGTTTTCGAAGACGGGGAATTGCATCCCAACGAGGAAGGAACCCCACAAGGAGGGTCGATCAGCGTCTTGCTGAGTAACCTGTACCTGCACTATGTGCTCGACCTGTGGTTTGACCGGATGGTTCGGTCACACCTGAAAGGTGAAGCCTACCTGGTGCGGTATATCGACGACTTTGTGGTGTGTTTCCAATATCGGGAGGATGCGCTTCGTTTCCAGAACGTCCTGCGCAAGCGGTTGGGAAAGTTTGGGCTGGTTCTGGAGCCGACCAAGACGAAGCTCGTTGAATTCGGTCGTTTTGCCCAACGGTATGCGGGCAAGCACGGGAGAACACGTCCAGAAACGATCTATTTTCTGGGCATGACCCTGTACTGTACGCAGAATCGTAAGGGCAATTTCCGGGTAGGACTGCGAACCGAGAAGTCTCGGCTTCGCCGCAGTCTGGCCCGTCTACGCGATCTGATGAGGCGCATGCGTCACTTGCCGGTCCGGGTGCAAGTCTACAATCTGAACCGGGTTTTGCGTGGTCACTATGCTTACTATGGCATCGCTGGGAACGTCCGGGCCCTGCAACATGTTGCGCGGTTCGTGGAGCGGTACTGGCGTCAGATGCTGAGCAGCCGAAGTCGAGCCGGTTATATCCGGTGGGAAGTCTTCCATCGGATTAAGGCGCGCTTTCCGTTACAGCGACCAAAGCTGGCCCTTCCGTATCGGAAGTTCCAGTCCCTCGCTGTGTTGTGAATCCGTTTCTGAAGAGCGTAGTGCGGGAAATCCGCACGCTACGTTCTGTGGGAGCCGGAGGTGGGCAACTGCCTCCGGCCACCCGGTGGCCGACCCGGCGACGGGTCGGTCTACCCGATCGCCGCGGAGGGCAACAACCGGTTCGGGAAGCTGAAAGAGAACAGCAGTCATCAAAAGGAGGAGCCAGATCGAAGTCACGGACATTCGGTATTTCCCGTCAATCATCTGTCTCCACCTCCGATCTGTTCGAGAGCTTTGTAGTGGGATAGCGTCTGGCCGATCATGGCACCGACACCCGCTGTAATGGTCATTGACACTCCGAGCCGAAACAACGACGGCTATGCACCGCCACCTTTACAGTTCATTTGCCCTAACTCGTGCCTCTCCTCGGTAATCGGTTGCAGGCTACAGGAGGCCGGTAAGGGGGTCAAACGCTTAAGGCGCAGCGCGTTGTGATCCGCTGGGACTCACGGATAGAGGTTCATCGCTGGCGTCGAAGTGGGGCTGGACAGATGTGTTATCGAAGGCGGGATAGGGATCGCCGGTGACCCCGGTGCGATCGTCGCGCAGGCGGCTCAAAACGGCCTGCGGCAGGTATGAAACTATCTGGAAGAAGATCCAGGGAGAGGTTGCGGAGAAGACGTTGGTGGAGCGTTACCTCGAGGCTCGCATGTGATGTAGGTCCACGAAGCACCGAACTCAAACGCGTCGTTGAAGACCTGGGCCATGGCAAGACGCATGATCGTCAAGCGATCTGCGATCACTTCTTCCGATGCTGCGGTTCCGACTATCTTCTCGGCGCCACCAACCCAACCGAGCACCCCCTCGTGGTAGACGCTCAGAAACTCATACCACTCCGACACCCGCGCCGGGATGCGCCGATGACGAACCGAGGTCACCTCGAAACCCTCGGCCCGCAAGGAATCGAGGTAGTACTCCAGGGATCGGACAGGTAGGAAGTACTTCTTGCGCAGTGCGTCATGGGCGGACATGTACGCCTTATCCTCGAGCGCCGGACGGTATTGTTGGAAGGGCTCGTGGGACCCCACGATGTCCATCGCCCCACGGTGAATCACCTCGACCGTCTCGTCGATAATCCACTCGTCGTCGGGAAGCTCCGGGTTCTTGATGTTCCCCGACTGGATGAATACGCGACCCCAAGGCCGGAGAATGGAACCCCAAGCCCGCACTGTCTCCGCCAAACCGAAGTAGAGGTGGATGGCGTTGGTGGAGACTATTCCGTCAACACCCCGCTGCAGGATCTCCGCGCCTAATACCTCGTCGACCCGCTCCAAACGGCCTTCATCGCGAAGGAATCGGATGCGCCGGAACGCCAGACGCCGCTCGTTCCGAAACTTTTCCAAAGCCAAGCGCAGGAATTTCGGAGAAGAGTCTACGATTATGATCCCCACATCCTTGGATCCGAGCCGGTCCAAAAGGCGCTTTGCGAGGATTCCAGTGCCGCCGGAATAGTCGATTAGAATATCGCCCCTCCGAGCGTACTCCCCAATCTGCTCGACCGTATAATCGAGATTCGAGTACCAGCCGTGGTTCTCGACTGTATCGTAGTTCAATGCCAGTCCCTCTATCGGCTCCTCCACCCAGGGATCGGCTGGGACGCGCTCGAAGGGCTCAGGCCACTGAAACGTCAAGATGCTTCTCCATGGTCCTTCAGTTCGGACTCAGGCTAGCACATGTAACCTCCCAATGACTCTCAATCGTGAACATGACTCCAGTGTCCGGCCACATCCCGGTTTCTCAGAATCGCCCGACGGACTGCGGCCGCGCGCGGGTTGACATAACACCCAGTCGACGACACTGTCCGAGCGGTCATAGGCCGCAGACCCTGCTTGAACCACGTTGTGTCGGTTGATCGAAATCTCCGCGACGCAGGATCAACAGTTCGTCTCAACGGAGACAGGGGCTGGTTGCCACGACAGTGTGTCGGTACTGGCAGCCCGGTCGGCGGAGAGGTGTTTCTCTTGACAACCCCTTCCATAGAACCGCTTATCCGCCTGCTCCAGTTCATTAGCCCTAACTCGTGCCTCTCCTCGGAAATCGGTTACAGATTACAGGAGACCGGTAAATGGATCAAATTCTTCGGACACAGCAGGTTGTGACGCGGGACTACTCGCGGATGGAAGTTCGTTTGACCGGAGTTCAACTGCCTTACGCTAACCCAGCTGCCACCGGTCGGGACTGAAGCGATGGCCCGCCGAGTGACGGTGGGTCGGCCATTGCTCTTTGCTCCTCTAGATCAGAATGCCGTTGACTGTTTCGGGCTGTACTTCTTCGCCTCCACTGGGTTCGTCTTGTGTTACTTTCGGCCCTTCGTTCCCTATCAGCCTGTCTCGTGTCGCTTGCGCCAGCAGTGCGGCGTTGAGCGCAACTTCCCGCCCGGGTATACAGAACAGAAACCTTCTCGCGAGGTCGCCATCTGCTACGAGACGGCAACGGTCAGCGGTCAGCCACAGCTTGCGTTGCGCAATGAACTTTGCGGCCGGTTTCGGGCGCTCGACATAACTACCGTCCGCCGCGTTGCAAATCAGATCTGACGAGTGTTCGTTCATGTCTAATGGTAGAAGTTCCCAAGCGCTGATCACATCATCGTGTGCGCCGGGTCCGTGATCCACGGAGTCCTTTCCTCGTCCGGTTCGACGTTCCAGAGCACAGAGTTGAGAAATCAAGCGGGAATGGTCGAGCAGTTCACAGCGCCCGCTGTTGACTAGCGCCAGCAGTTCCAAGTACAAGGCCGAGCGGTTCTTCTCGGCAGTTTCGTAGTCGATCCCATGAACCGAAAAACGTTCCCGCGGCCACATGCCAGCATATCGGTCACCGTACACCGTGGAAACCGAGTACCGCCTGAGATCTGCCACAAACTCCTGGACAACACTTTCAGGTGAGAACGGCGGCTTGCGCTCTCTCACAAGGTCCAGAATCGACGTGTCGCCTTCCTGGTGTCCGATCGCCAACGTCATGCTGTCGTTGGACCCGCCTGGGGCTCGACGAAAGCCAGCGTCATCAGCCGGCCCCACACGAGGTTTACTAGCGCACGTCGAAACTGCGGATGAGCCGTGATCATCCGGGCGAACTCCTCACGCGGGCCGGCATCGGCGCGTGGTTCTTCGCCCGTGAGGATGAACGCCGGCTGATATTTTCCACCGTAACGCGGATACTTCGTGATGCTGTCGGCCATCCACGGCGCGTCGTAGCCGGTGTCGTAGCCGTCGGCCATCTCGTCAAAGACCATGTCGGAACCGGAGTTGTTCCTGCTCCGTTCGTCCCATGCCGCAATCATCCGGATGTTCCCCAGGAACGCCGCCTGCCGGAAGAACTCCTGGCGTGTTTTCCGGGAAAGGTAGAGGTTGATCGGTTCGAGGTGTCCCGCGCCGTCGTGGCAGGAAACACAGCTGATGTTGATGCCCAGGAAGAGACGGGTCACGTCGACGTTCATGTCGTCGATGCTGTCGAGCCGGTTCAACTGGGCATAGTCGTCCGGCGTGGTGGGCAGTTGGTTCGTTCCGCTGTAGCTGCGCGCGAGCACACCGAGCTGGGGAATCGTGCTGTGGCTCTTCGCGACACCCGTGAGCAGATCGGTGACGACATCGGTATATGGCCGGTCGACTCGCAACCACTCCTTGTTCCAATAATGGAAGGCGTTCTTCCCCTTGCCCGTCGGGCCGGTCAGTTGAAACAGATCGCCCAGAACCACGCCCACTGTTCGGCGAACTCGGGTGTGGGGTTCTCGGACCGGATCACGGCTCCAAACGGGCGATTTTTGCGGGTGAATTAACGGTATGGCTCCGACAGCCGATCTAACCTTGTAGAGACATGGCGTACAGGTACCGCGTGCTGATGATGATTGCAGTGGCCTCGCTCCTCGGTGCTGGAGTGGCAGTCTACCGGTTCGCCCCGGGACCGACGGAGGTCGAGCAGTTCCAGCGCTATCTCCAGTCGATGGGCGCTTGGGCCGCCTGGTCTCCGGCCTCTTGATGATTACTCAGGCCGTCGTCGCCCCGCTGCCCGCGAACGTGATCTCGGCATCGAACGGATTCCTGTTCGGCGCCTTCTGGGGAACATTGCTTTCCTGGGCCACGACGCTGGTGGGAGCTTCCCTCTGCTACTACATCTCGAAGACCTTCGGGCGACCTTTGGCGATGCGGTTTGCCGATCGGGGGCTTTTTCCCCCAGCCATTGTGCCGGGTGCAGCGTGCGTCCCGTATACGCACTCATTCTGACCCTGCTTTTTCCTTGACAATTCTTGATCGTCGTCGGAGCATGAAAGGCAACTTAGGACACACATGCCGCGACTGTTGCCGTATCTGCTCATCGCAGTGATCGTGACGGCTCATGGGCCGGCGGTCTGGGCTCAGGGGCTGCCCCGCGAGGCGGAAGTCCGGGAAGAAGCGGCCCGCCGCATCCAGGAAATCATGGAAATGCGCCGGCGAATGGCGGAGGAGTCCCAGCTACGGCAGGAACAGACCATCCGGCTTCACACCGAAGGGAAATTCACTCACCCGCCCAAGAGTGATTTAAACATGTTGGTAGAACCCAGGGGAGGCTGGACCATCCTGACGGAGCCCGATCGGGACCCAACCGTTCGAGGCTGGAACGGTTTCCTCGAGCCTGTGAGCGAATTCCTGAAGCTGGCAGAAAAGATTTCCCACTATCGCTTCGCGCCCATGTCGGAACCCTGGGCCGTCAAAAGTATCGAGAAGCGATCGAAGGATCTCCAGAAACGGGTCGAAGCGATCTTGCGTTTCTTACTGGATGGACGCCCCTACCACCTCGGGGCCACTCCCTCTTTCGACCTGACGATGGATGGAAAGGTGGCCGATTTGAACGCGCGCATTTCCGAGATCCGGCCAAAAATCGTTCAGGTGTTGGTTGGAGACACACTCGACGTGGATCTCTATCAGGAAGTCGTCGAGGATCTGACTGAAATCAAGGCGCTCACACAGGCTCTCAGACAGTAACCACCGCGTCGCCTCCTTACTCTTCGCGCAGTGCCAGCCCAGACGCGAAAACTGGACTGGAAGGTCCACCTAATCTTTGAGGTTTTTTGATCGATGTTTCATCGGCGATTGTACTAAAAATCGGAGCTCACCGCGCTCGTAACGCCAGCCGCTGGGACTGATACGCGGACTGCTAGTGTCCCGTCCCATATAATACTTTACAATAATGAATGTCCATGATGGAATGGTGGCATGTTTACACCAGCCACTGCAATTGCCATTGACAGTCCCACGATACAACAGCTTGAATCCCTGGTTCGTTCTGGAAATACACCGCAGCGTATAGCGCTGAGGTGTCGGGTCATCTTGCTCGCTGGGCAGGGAGTGGCGAATCACTCGATTGCCCGGGAACTGGGCCTGTCGCGGCCAACAGTTATCGCCGCGCGCGCAGCGTTTGAGGATGGTGGCGTTGAAGCCCTGACAGCGAAACCGACGCGGAAAAGGTCGCGGCGCGTACTGACGCCGGAACTGGAGCGTGAGATTCTGGATACGACCTTGAAGACCAGACCGGCCGACGCGACGCAGTGGAGCGTGCGGACGCTGGCGAAACAAATGCATGTGTCGCGAATGATGGTGTATCGAGTCTGGGAGCGTTTCGATATCCAGCCGCATCGAGTCGAGAAATTCAAACTCTCTAACGATCCCCACTTTGAGGAAAAGGTCCGGGATGTTGTCGGACTCTATCTGGACCCGCCGGACCGGGCTCTGGTGCTTTGCGTGGACGAGAAGAGCCAGATTCAGGCCCTGGACCGGACCGCTCCAATCCTGCCATTGCGTCCCGGATTGCCGGAACGCCAGACCCATGATTACAAGCGCCATGGAACCACGACTTTGTTCGCTGCGTTCAATATCCTCAACGGTAAGGTCATCGCCAGCTGCTTGCCGCGCCATCGTGGAAAAGAGTTTGTGAAGTTTCTCAATCAAATCGAGAAGGAAGTCCCGCCGGATCTGGATGTACATCTGGTGATGGACAACTACGGTACTCACAAGAGCGCTGAAGTGCGCCGCTGGCTCAAACCTCGAAAGCGTCGACGATTCCACTTTCACTTTACGCCCACCAGCAGTTCCTGGCTCAATCAGGTCGAACGCCTCTTCGGCCTCATCACCCAACGCATGATCCGGCGCGGGACGTTCCTCAGTGTTAATGAGTTGGAGAGCTCCATCTACGCATGGCTCTCCCTTTGGAATAACCAGCCGCAGCCTTTCGTTTGGAAGGCCACTGCCGACGTCATCCTTGACAAGGTCCGACACTGTAAAGAATTAGCTGGGACACCACACTAGCTTGGAGAAGACAAAATGAAAAGGCTTGCGAATGTTGGATTAGGGTTGTTCCTGGTGTTGTGTGTAGCGCTTTCCCTTGCAGCCCAGAAGCCCAAGCCCCAAATGAGTGGCCAGAAAACCGACCGGTTTGAAGAGGCCCATCGTGGTTTGTTTGCGCCGAGGCCCAACAAGGCTGAGGAAGCGAGCCGGTTAACGGAACAGGCTGTTGGGACGTTTTCTCGAACCGAACAGGGTCCGCATCAGATCGTGCGCAAGAATCTTATCGATGAACACATCTTTGGGCGAATGGAGCGCGATGGGATTCCACATGCGCGGCTGAGCAGCGATGAAGAATTCATCCGACGTGTTTATCTCGATGCGATAGGCCAGCTTCCTCCGGCGGACGTGGTGCGTGAGTTTTTGGCCGGTGAAGATCCTCTGAAGCGGGACAGAGTCATTGATAGCCTGGTCGGCACTGAAGAATTTGCCGAACAATGGGCCTGGTGGTGGGGAGATTTGTTCCGCCTGGAGGGCAGATCGGGCCGAGGAAAACACGCATTCCATTTCTGGAACAAGGAGTGGCTGCGCTTGGACCGGCCCTACAACGAGGTGGCCTATGACTTGTTGACTGCGGTCGCGAAAAGCCACAGTACGATTCCTGCTCTTGCCTTCCTGGCTAGGAACAGCAGCGGCACGAACCGGATGCCACACAGCCAGGAAGACTACATCAGCGGAAATCGGCTCGACGGAGTGGACCAGTTCAGCGTCGACGTTGCCCGTATTTTCTTGGGTCTGAATATATCGTGCATTTCCTGTCACGACGGTGCGGGCCATCTGGAACCCATCAACCTGTACCTGACGCGGAAGGCGCGGATGGAATTTCACCGGCAAGCTGCCTTTTTCGGACGCACGCGCATCATCATGACATGGGATGATCGCAGCAAGAATGGCAGCGAAGGCGACATGATCATCGATGACCTGGCCGATGGTTATGACACGGGAAATGATGCACCATTTCATACGGCAAGCGAGATCTATTATCCACGGGACGGAAGGCGGTACGAACCCGCGTTCCTGTTGACTGGGGAGGAACCGCACCCCGATGTCAATCCGCGGGCCGAACTGGCCCGCATCCTGACAGGCCACATCCAGTTTAGCCGTGCGACAGTAAATCTGATCTGGGGCAAGTTGATGACCGTCGCATTTGTAGAGCCCTACGATGGATTCGATCTGGATCGGCTAGACCCTGAAAAACCGCCTGCTGACCCTTGGAGGGTGCAACCGACCTCCCCGGAACTGTTGCAGGCCTTGGCCGAATATTTTCGGGACCATAATTTCAGCGTCCAAAGCCTGATCAAGACCATCATGAAATCGAGCGCGTATCGACTCTCAAGTCGCTTTGATGCGGATTGGAAGGAGGCCTATACGTCCTATTACGCGCGTAAGTTCGTCCGGGTATTGACCGGGCCGGAAGTCGTGGATGCAATTGCGGAGGCCACTGGCCGACCCAGCCAGTTTGAGTTCTCCGGCATACAGGTCTCGAGGGTCAAACAGTTGTCCAGTCCGAGCGATGTCGGGGGCAGGAGAAAGGGTGGAGAAGCGACGGCAGTGGACGCCATCATGCAAAGCTTCTTCCAGAGCAACCGGCAAACCCCGCCCGTGATCGGCAACAAAGCATCCACTTTACAGGCGTTGCTCATGATGAGTTCGAGCTTTGTCAACGACCGCGTCCTGGCTGAGGAGGAAAGCCGGGTCCAGCAGCTCGTGGAATCCAATATGGCGAATGAGCGGGTGATCGATGAGCTCTTCCTTTCCAGCCTTGCACGGCAACCGACACGGGCGGAGAAAGAGCTCGCCGTTCAGGAGTTGGAAAATGATCGGAAGCAAGGGGCTGAAAACCTACAGTGGGCCTTGCTGAACGGAATAGAGTTCGTTCTGAATCATTGAGAAAGGAAATTATGGAACAACAGATCAAAGACTTGATGCCCACGCGCAGAGACGTGTTGAGGTGGGGTGGAGCGGCTCTGACCGGAGTCTGGGTGGACCGCCTCGTCTGGCCCTTGGATGTCCGAGCCTCCCAGAACGTGATGCCACGCGGAACCGCCAAGAACTGCATCCTGATCGAAATGGGCGGCGCCATTAGCCCGATGGATTGCTGGGATTTCAAAGAAACCCACTACACTCCCAAAGACCTGGATGTCGGGAAGGCGTCATCTGATCTTTACCTCTCGAAAACGTTGTTTCCCGAGCTCTCGAAAGAGGCCAATCGCTTTTCGCTAGTCCGTAGTATGCGGGCGCCCGAACTCGTCCATTTTCAGGGTCAGTATCACACTCAAACGGGACGGGCGATCAACGTTGCCGTTGCCAAGGAGATCCCAGCGTTCGGCACGGTCATCGCCTACGAATTGGAGCAGCGCCGGCGCGAGACCGATACGTTCCCAACCTACATCAGTACGTACCTGATGCGGAGTCGGGCGGGCTCGATCGGATCGGGATTCTTTCCCGCGCGCTACACGGGACTGGACCTGGATCCCACGGCCGTCTTTGACGCGTTAAGCGGCGACGGTGAAGGCGTTACACGAGTGCTGGAAGAACGGTGGCGGGTACTCCGTTCTCTGGCCAGGGTATCGGCTGCCGAGCGCGCTGCAATGGGTAGCACGACTTCAGACTTTGAGGCTTTCTACAACCAAGCCCAGGCGCTGTTGAGCGATCCCCGTTGGTCGGGTGCCTTTCAGGCCAAAGAAGAAGAAAAGAAACGGTACGGCGATGATGAGTTCGGTCTGGGATGCATCCTTGCGAGAAACTTGCTGGCTGCCGATGCCGGGGCCCATTTCGTTTACATTTACGACGGCGACCACTGGGATCACCACAGTTACATATTCGATCGGAGCCGCGAATGGAATCATTACGTCACGTGTAAGCGGCTGGACAAAGGGCTGAACACCCTGATGCAAGATCTCTCGGCGATGCCCGGGACCCAACCTGGCCGCACCCTATACGACGAAACACTCATCGTCGCTACCAGCGAGTTTGGTCGCACTCCAGCAATGAACGCTGTCGCCGGCCGGGATCATTACAATGCGGCCTACACGACGCTGTTCACCGGCGGAGGTGTGAAGGGTGGTCGAATCATCGGCAGAACCGATGAAACGGGTGCGAAGTGCATCGAGACCGGTTGGAAACACCGGGAACAGCCGACCATGGACAATACCGTGGCGACGATTTATTCCGCCCTGGGAATCGACTGGACAAAATCCATCGAGAACACACCTTCCGGCCGCACGTATGAGTACGTGTCTCCGTTCGGGCTCGGGCAAAACCAGATGATCAGCACCGACGAGATCGCTGAGCTGTTTGAATGAGTTTTCGTCTGCCCGCCAGGCGCGTCATCCATCCGGCCTCGATGGCCAGAGGTGTTCCCTTCGTGAAGATCCACTTGCTGCTACTCTGTGGTGCCTTAACGTTTGGCTTTGCACTTCACGCGGAGAACCCCACCCAAGACACGACCAGGGATCGGGACGAAGTTTCCGGAATGGCCCTCGTACCTGATGGTGAGTTCTGGATGGGTCGCTTCAGAATGACTCTGATGGATGAGCTGGGCTGGCGAGAACACGATCGCAGGGATGATCGGCCGGTGCATTTGGTGCACCTCGACGGTTATCACATGGACAGTTATGAGGTGACGAACGCCGATTATGCGCGATTTGTCGCGGTCACGGGTCATCGGAAGCCGTACCATTGGGTTCCTGAATACCCGGAAGGCCAAGGGCGATTACCCGTCTACAACGTCAGTTGGGACGACGCCGACGCGTTTTGCAGGTGGGCGGGCAAGCGTCTCCCGACAGAAGCCGAATGGGAACGTTCTGCTCGCGGAGGGATGGATAAGAAGCTCTTCCCGTGGGGTGATGAGTTCCAACCGCAAACACCAGGAGCGGACAACACGCCGGTCAGAATGGCACATACCGGCTTTCCCAATGGACCCACGGAAGTCGGCTCGTATCCACCGAATGCGTTCGGCCTGTACGATATGGTCGGTAATGTGTGGGAATGGGTGGGCGATTGGTATGTCCGTAACTACTACAGCGTCAGCGCCAGGAGAAACCCGCCCGGTCCCGATACGGGCGTATATCGTGTGTTTCGGGGCGGGGGGTGGTCCGACCCCGACGACCGGATTCTCGCCGTTCACTATCGGAACTATACGGATCCATCGACTCGGACTCCTACCATCGGATTCCGCTGCGCGAAACCGCTGTCAGAAACCCGTTGATTCAGCTATAACCTGGCACGGACTGAGGTGAGCACGCCATCAGGCACTCTCAAAGATCGACGTTGAGATCGATTCGTAGAAGGAGGAAGACCGGCAATGATCAAGGCGCTGTGGTTTCTGCCCGCGCTATTTTTGTCTTCCAGTTTTTTCATTCTGGGTCAGGAATCGGAACAGGAGCCGAGCAGACCGGAAGACTTCATCCGCGAATGGTTCGAACGCTGGAACGCTCTCGATGGTTCGGAAGAAACCACGAACCATCTGCTGGAACTGTACCTGCCCAACGCCATCCATCAAGTTCCGCCTTCCGAGCATCAGATCGGTGCGGTCGTACTCGAAGGGCAGGCCGCCATTCAAAAAATGATCGAAGAGTTCGCCGAGGCCCACACAGACCTTGCCTTCCCGGTCGAGTGGGTTACCGCCAACGAGGAGTCTCGGCAACTGTTCCATTTAGCCGAAGGACCATGGGGCGGGACATCAGTAGGGGTGCAATATGTGGGTGTCTATACTCTGCGCGAAAATAGTAAGCGTTTCATGTATCCGGGCGCTGCTTTTTTTCAGATTCGGGAGGGGAGAATCCGCAACGCTCGTTTCTACATGGTTAAGGATGAATTGACCGAGATCAGTCCTCCCTAGTGGTCTGCGCACTTTGTCTACGCCATGATCCACTAATGGCCTGGGGGCTGAACCCGCCGGCTCACGGAGAACGACATGTACTTCAAGCAGTTCTACCTCAGTTGTCTCGCACACGCGTCGTACCTGATCGGCTCTAACCCGCATTTCTCAAGAGATTTGAAATAAATCGAAACGAGTAAGAAGGGAAAGGACCGAAAAAGGCCGCCCTGTCTGGCATAGAAGGTTTTGAATAGAAACTTTCAAGCCAAGACGGAGGCGGCCTTTGTCATGACAGAGTGTAAAACAGAAACGATTCAATATCACGCATTAGGTACACGGGAAGTCCGGGGGCAATTCGACGGGGGAGACATCAGCACGGACGCGGGCGGTTTGCTGCTACGAGAAACGGAAAAACGGACCGGGATCCTGAAACAGTTTGCCGAATGTTTCCGGGATTATCGGGACACGCGATTTGTGGAACACGGGATCGAACAACTGGTGTCGCAACGGGTGTACGGATTGTGTTTGGGCTATGAAGATCTGAACGACCACGATCAACTCCGATCGGATCCGGTGCTGGCGGTGATGGTGGGTGAGACCGATCCGAAGGGCCGGACACGGAAACAAGCTCGAGATCGAGGTAAGGCCCTGGCGGGCAAGAGCACGTTGAACCGACTGGAACTGTCGACCGAGGGTGCGGCAAAGCACCCGACCAAGAAGATCGGCCGGGACGAAGCGGCGATAGATCGGCTGATGGTGGACGTGTTCCTCCAGGCCCATCGGCGGGCACCGCGGCAGATCATTCTGGATCTGGATGCGACCGACGATCTGATACACGGGAATCAGGAGGGTCGCTTCTTTCACGGCTACTACAGGCACCATTGTTATCTGCCGCTTTATATTTTCTGTGGGGAGTTCGTGTTGTGTTCCCGGCTACGACGCTCCGACATCGATGGTGCGGACGGATCGGTAGAGGAGCTGGAACGGATCGTGGAACAGATTCGGCAGAAGTGGCCCAGAGTCCAGATCGTGATTCGGGGGGACTCGGGTTTCTGCCGCGATGAGATCCTGACCTGGTGCGAGGCCCAACACCGTGTCGATTACGTGATCGGACTGGCGAAGAACAATCGGCTGCTAGCCGCGATTGAAACTCCGATGGCGACGGCAAAAAAGCGGTTCGACAGGACCGGAAAGCCGGCGCGCGTCTTTAAGACGTTTCTGTATCAGACCCGAGACAGCTGGACTCGTGAGCGACGCATCATTGGTAAGGCCGAACATCTGGCCAAGGGCGCCAATCCCCGGTTTATCGTTACCTCGTTACCGAAAGGACGAACATCCCCAAGGCACATCTATGAACAGACCTACTGTGCACGGGGAGACATGGAAAACCGGATCAAAGAGCAACAACTCGGATTGTTCGCCGATCGGACCAGCACGGCCACCATGCGCGCCAATCAACTCCGACTCTACCTTTCATCGGTGGCGTACATGCTGATGCAGGCCTTGCGACGGCTCGGCTTGCAGGGTACCGAATTCGCGCGGGCGCAGTGCACCACGATTCGCCTGAAGCTGCTCAAGATCGCAGCCCAGATCCATGTCACGGTGCGTCGAGTCTGGATTCGGATGGCTGGAGGCTACCCCTACGCTACGGTGTTCGCTCAGATTTACGCGAACCTTCAACAAATCCCTCTGCGCTGTTAATCACTTCTTCTCAGACATCCCAACCTTCCCGTCTTTGGTCGGGATAGCTGTCTCTGTAATCCGATTTCACCTCACCATTCCCTGCAACACCCTTCATCCAGGCCCACTTTCTCAGCTCAGTCGGCATCTTTGCTCCCGCCAACCAGCTTCCGACGCTTTTTCCTTCTCCTAAATGCAGTCTTGGGCACCATTCATGAGAAATGCGGGCTAAGGGCGAAGCGGTCGTCGTCGATCCGCAACGTGACGTGGACCAGTACATCGACGAAGCCGACGCGCAGCAATTCAAGATCCGTTACGTGGTCGAGACGCACCTGCACGCCGACTTCGTCAGCGGACACAGAGAGCTCGCCGAGCGGACGGGAGCAGAGATCGTTTTCGGCCGACGCTCCGAGCTGACCTTTCCCTTCCATCCCGTCGCCGATGGAGACGAGATCGAACTCGGGCAGGTGACGCTGCGATTCATGGAAACACCCGGGCACACTCCGGAAAGCATCTCGATCCTCGTGACCGACCG
Organism: Terriglobia bacterium; assembly: GCA_965262425.1. Taxonomy (GTDB): domain Bacteria; phylum Acidobacteriota; class Terriglobia; order 20CM-2-55-15; family 20CM-2-55-15; genus CAZOZZ01. The sequence continues at coordinate 762,513 of OZ253536.1, forward strand.
GTCGACCCCGGATTCTCCACCGAAGGTGCTCACCGGGGACACGCTGTTCATCGGCGACGTCGGCCGTCCGGACCTGGTCGGTTCCGGGGGCTATTCCCCCGAAGACATGGCTTCGATGCTCTACTCGAGCCTGCACGACAAACTGCTGAAGCTGGACGACGTGGTCGAAGTGTATCCCGCGCACGGCGCCGGATCTCTCTGCGGCCGCAACATTTCAAAGGACACCTCGTCGACAATCGGACAACAGCGCCAGTTAAACCACGCATTGAAGCCCATGCCGCGAGAAGAGTTCGTGCGGATGATGACGTCGGAGCTTCCGCCCGTGCCGGCGTACTTTCTGAAGGACGCGGAGATCAACCGACAGGGGGCCGCGCCCCTGCATGCGCTCCCGAAGCCGGACGCACTCCGCCCCGAACACATCGATCTCGACCGAGACATCATCCTCGACGTGCGCCCCGCAGCCAGCTTCGGAACGGCTCACGTCCCCGGATCGATCAACATCGCGCTGGGGGGGCAGTTCGCATCCTGGGCCGGCTGCCTGCTGTCCACCGATGTGCCCATCGTCATCGTCTCCGAGGGGGACGAAGAGGTGTCGGAAGCCGTCATGCGGTTAGCCCGGGTAGGGATTTGAGTGCGCCCTTCCGACTGGAGACTTTTCCCAAAAGTTTAGTACAGAATTATCGGCATAGAGCGACGGCCTGAAACGAGTGGAATGAGAGCCCGCCGTCGAGGCTGTGGAAAATGTGGTAAAGCAGAGCGTTTTTTGCGAGGCTTTTCCAAACGGCTGTGGGAATCCGTGTTGTTTACGGATTTCCATCAGACGTGGCATTTTCCACATCCTCTCGCGCGAGTCGTTTTTGGGCCGGTCGCAAAGGACACCGATATTCGAAATGGGAAAAATCCGTCGAAAGTTCGAACCCGAATTCAAACGCCAGATGGTCGAACAGGTCGAGACCGGGCAAGTAACGATGGCCCAGGCCGCACGCGAGTATCAAATTTCGCGAAGCCTGATCGAACGGTGGCGAAAACAGTATCGCAGCAACGTCAGCGCTCTGGCAGACCAGCCGTCCCGACAGGAGCGCCAATTGGAAGCCGAGAACGAGAAGCTGAAGGCGAAGATCGGCGACCTGGTCATGCAAATCGAACACCTAAAAAAACTGCAAGTTTGGGTTCGACAGCGGAAAAGCGCCAATACGTCCGCGATCACCTCGAACAACTTGGATCAGTTTCGAAAGCGTGCCAAGTGACCGGCTTGGCGCCCAGCAGCTACTACTACAAGCCGGACCGATCGGACCGGCAGCGGCGTGAAGCCGAGGATGAGAAACTGCGTCTCCAGATCGACGACATTCATGCTGAATTCCCGGGTTACGGCTACCGTCGCATCGTGCGGGAACTGGACCGTCGTGGCATCCAGGTCAACGCCAAACGTGTTCGCCGCGTAATGGGCAAGTACGATCTCGGACCCATCGTTTGGCGTGCGTTCATACGGACCACCGATTCGAAACACCAGCTACCGATCTATCCGAATCTGATCAAGAATCGGAAGGTTCGTGCACTCAACGAAGTGTGGGTCGCCGACATCACTTACATCCGGATTCGCTCCAGCTTCGTCTATCTGGCGGCGATTCTGTATTCTCGCAGGATCGTCGGTTGGGCGATCTCCAAGCGGATCGACAGCGCCCTGTGCGTCGCCGCTCTTCGCATGGCTCTCGACTCTCGGCGGCCTGGTCCCGACTGCATTCACCACTCAGACCGCGGCAGCCAGTACGCTTCGGCCGACTATGTCGACCTACTCGGTGAACACGGGGTCCAGATCAGCATGTCTGCCAAGGGCAATCCCTACGACAATGCATTCATCGAGTCGTTCTACAAGACTCTCAAATACGAGGAGGTTCACTTATGGAACTATGAAACCTACGACGACGTGATCGAAAGGCTTCCCTTCTTCATCGAGGAAGTCTATAACTTCAAGCGCCTTCACTCCTCTATCGGCTACGTTCCGCCGAATGAGTTTGAAGACGCTCTTGTGAACATGAAACCTGCTGATCGGCCTGTACTAATCCTAGGGAAATAACTCTCCAGTTCACGGGGCGCACTCCAGATCGAGTCCGTATGCGGCTACCTCGACGGCGGTGTTTACGCCTGGGATAAGGCCGGCCGGGAAACCGCGACGATCGAACAGATCGCGGTCGGTGAGCTGCGCGATCGGATTCGGGAGACCGCTGAACTCCAGATCCTCGATGTCCGCAGACCTGGCGAGTACCGCGATGGGCACGCCGTCGGGGCCTTCAACATCCCCCTGGCCGATCTCGAGAAACGGATCGCCGAGCTCGATCCGGACCGCCCCATCGCCATCGTGTGCCGGAGCGGCTACCGGTCCAGCGCGGCCACCAGCATCCTCGAGGGCCAGGGCTTTCGAAACGTCGCGAACGTGGCCGGCGGAACCCAGGCCTGGATCTCGAGTGGCTTTGAAGTCGAGAAAGTACAGAACCGTCCCGGGCGTTCGTCGCTGGCGCGGCCGCGCACGTCAGTCCTTTAGTTCGATGACCATCGCCGTGCGCGCGGGGTCGCTCATGCTGCGTTCGTCGTGGATGACACCTGCCGCCTGGAAGCCGACATCCCCGGCCTCGGCTTCAAGCGTTATGGTCTTGCCGTGCGGAGTAGTGATACCGATCGTGCCGGTTCTCGTGGTGACAGCGGATAAGCGGAATATCGCGCCAAGCAAAGCTTGGGAGGGGGGGAATCCATGTGAGCGGATGAAACCTTTCGAAAGAATCCAACTGGCGAAAGTCCAGTCCGGTTAAAGCCGTAGCGGGCAGGCCGGTAGCGAGTCTTGCCTTTCGCCGGGCGACCGGCGGGAGAGAAGCGTAGACAGCGAGGAAGTGGGCCGCGAGGGTTCAGCTCCGAAATTTATCACGTTGCGGATGCCGAGGCCGTTGTTCCGGTCGAAGGCTGAATCGGGGTGACCGATATGCAAGGTTGTTCCGGGCCGCCGGAGTCTCTAGCCCGGGGCACGCTTTCAAGAGGGATTCTCCAGGAACTTGGGAAAGCCTCACAGTCTCCTCGAAAGAAGAGGTAGTCGGCGGTCGAGGGCAACCAGAGACTGCGGACGATGGGTTGTGAGGAATCGTATGAGCCCATAGTACCAATGAAGATGGGGAACCGCAGGGCCACGGAAGATGTGGCGGCCACGGGACCCATCCGAGGGAAGGGGTGAACAAGTGAACGTATCGGATGGAGGAAACATGACGATCCACAGAGATCGAGCAACCATGTCCACGAAACACATCCGAATAGCTGAACTGGCCAGGGAAGACAAGGAGCAAACATTCTTCTCCATCGCGCATCTCTTGACGGTGGAGGCGTTGTATGAGGCGTTCAAAAGTCTGCGGAAAGAAGCCAGCGCCGGTGTGGATCGTGTGACATATACAGGATACGCGCCGGAGGCCTGGGACAATATTCAGAAGCTCCATGAACGTTTATCTGTACCACGGAACGAAATTCGCGGTCGAAGGTTTCTCCGAGGCGTTGAGCTTTGAGATGGGGACCATTGGGGTTAACGTAAAGATCGTCGAGCCAGGCGTAATCAAGACCGACTTCGCTGGTCGGTCTTTCGACTTCAGCAACGACGAGACTCTCGAAGAGTACCAGGGACTTGTTGGTAATCTCTACGCCGTCATGGGCTCGCTTGTCGAGTCGGCCTCTGACGCTCGCGTGGTCTCCGAGGTCATCTATCGCGCTGCCACCGATGGTACGTCGCAGCTTCGCTACACCGCCGGCGAGGATGCGAAGCAAATGATCGCAAATCGAGAGTCCGCCGCCGACGAGACCTTCATCGCCGGCGTCAAACAGCAATTCGGTCTCTAGTGCTACCCGGCAAGCGAGCCGGGGAAGCTCGAGAGGAAAGGAAGGCCCGCGAGTGCGCCCCCTGACTAATTCGAGGACGGAGGCGTAACTCCAGCAGTAACACCCGCGTGCGGATCAGCGGAATAAGCAGGGCCGACGTCTATGGAGGTGCGGACAGTGTCGTCGTATGGGCGTCATGTCAACCCGCGCGCGGCCGCTGGGCGAACTCTCGCGGCCTACTTCCTCGCTGTCTACGCTTCTCTCCCCTTGAACTGAGCATCCTGAGACGCCCTTTCGTCAGCTGCTTCTTTTCTCAATTGCGAAACACCTCTTTCGACTTTATTCTTGCGGGAACCTACAGTAAGCATTCACAAGGAGCGGAAAAAGCATGGAAAGAAGAGAATTCTTCGTTTCGACGGCATTGGGGGTGATCGGTTTGGGTGTCGGAGATCTCTCCCTCGCCGCTTCACGGCCCAGCACAGCCTCACAAGCGAACAACCGCAAGATCTTGATCGCCGGCGGAGGTTTCAGGACAACGTTCCTCCGCTACATGGCGTCCCTCACGGGTAAGGAGCGACCGAAGCTCTGTTATTTACCGACGGCCTCAGCTGACCGCGAGTCGGGCATCATTCGATGGTACGAAAACTGCGCACCGTTGAATGTCGTCCCGTCGGTGCAGGCGAGCTTTATCAGTAGCGGCCGCATGACACAGACGTTCGAAGAGGTCTTGTTGTCCGTGGATGGCATCGTCGTGTCAGGCGGCAATACGCTGAATCAGCAGGTCATCTGGAAGGCCCATGGAATTGACAAGGTCCTCCGAAAGGCCTGGGACCAGGGGATCGTGCTCGGCGGCGCCAGCGCCGGCTCACTCTGCTGGTTCGAGGAGGGCACGACGGATTCCCGACCAAAGGAATTGACGAAGGTCGAATGCCTGGGATTTCTCAAAGGAAGCCATTCCCCTCACTATGATGCTGAAGAGGATCGCCGGCCGACGTATCACAGACTGATCAAATCGGGTGAGCTGAAACCCGGATACGCCTGCGACAACGACGCCGGAATCTATTTTGCGGACAACGAAGTGAAGAGAGTGGTGCACACACGAGAAGACGCCAAGGTCTACTACGTCAGCCTTCAAGGGGGAGAGATCGTCGAGGAAGAATTGAAAGCGGAAATGATTGAATGACCTACGACCGTGTGTTCCAGGGATTGAGAGCGGATACGCGGAATAAGCAGAGTCCGACGTCTATGGATGCGCGGACAATTGTCGTCGTATGGGCGTTATGTCAAACCGCGCGCGGCCGCAGGCCGTCGGGCGGAGGGGATGCGGCTTCTCGGCCGTGTTCAGAACCGTCCATCTCTATGCCTTGTCGTCCACCCGACCCGAGCACTCAGACGAGCGTCGTGCAGTACAGAGCAAGGAGCAGAACTACCGAAAGGCTTCCGGCGCTGAACCACAGCCACGGGGGGTGGGGCGCCCGCATTCCAGCGCCACCCGATTCCTCCAATGGCGTGAGGTCGGCGATGAGCCGATAGCCTCGTCGCGGCAGCGTTTCGACGTAGCGTGGGGTCTTAACATCGTCTCTCAATGCTTCACGCAGTTTGCGAACAGCTGCGTTCAGGTTGTTGTCGTAGTCCACGACAACGTCATCTGGCCAGAGGTGTCGGTGCAGCGTCGAGCGCGAGACGAGTTTTCCGGCGTTTTCAAGCAGCATCGCGAGAACCCGAAACGGCTTTTCCTGTATCTCAGTCCTTGCGCCATCCTTCCAGAGTTCGGACGTGTCCAGATCGATGTCGAACTCACCCAAGCGATAACCCTCGTGTTTCATTCGTTTTGCACCCTCGGCTCTTTCGAAAAATCGTGTTCATAGAAAATTAACCGAGAATTAAGGCGCTGTCTATCGCGCTTTGCGCCGTTGGGTGCCAACCTGCATCGTCCGGCGAGGAGGGGCCATGCACAAGATCTTGAAATCTGTAGTGATTTTGGTGGGGACAGTAGTTGTTACGCGGCTGATCATGGAGGAAGCGGGCGCACCTTCCTGGCTGAGCGGCGTTTTTGGTGTAACGTGGCTCCTGGGGCTGATCCCCGGCTATCTGGCCACGAAGATTGCTCGCTCAAACGAAATGCGGCCATATTTCGTACTCGCCAGGGTTTCGGTCGGGTTCGTTCTGATCGCCGCCTCGATGGTGGGGATCACCTACAGTCTGGCGTACCCTCTTGGCTTCTCCGCCTACCGCTTCACCGTGGATGGTGGTGGGGTCGTGGGCGACAGCGTCACACCTGTTCAAGGCCTCATCATGACGCCTCTGACAAATTTCGGACTGACCTTGGGAATTGGTTTGGCGGCCGCCATCGTCATCGGTCCCTCCGTGCTTTGGATCCTGCGCCGGTCGAGGAGGCATTGTCAGGACAACTTTCCGCACCGCACAATGCCGGGATGAAGACTTGTCGGCGAGGACACAGCGCCCGAGCCCTCAATACTCCCGATGTTTTGCTCATCGGACAAAGGCTCTTTTCCGCTATGATGATTCCCGGTGTCCTCACTGTTCATCACATTCTTGCTCGGGCTGACGGTTCACCTTCAAGGTACCGTCGAAGGTCTCGAACTGGTCGTCACTGACCGCGCCGGGGAAGTCGTCGCCCAGGTCGCGGCGGGCAGTGCCGGAGACTACGTGTTCGAGGACCTGGCAGAAGGCCGGTACACGGTCCGGGCGATCGTGCGCGATGCCGTTGTCGCTTCGGTTCCCGACGTCGACGTTCCCCTCACCGGATCGATCGAAATCACCTTCACTTCGGAGTCGGTCGAGCAGTCCCAGGAGCAGGAAGGGGAAGCCCGTCGGAACCAGAACATCCAGGTCAATCTTGTCGACAACCAGGCCCTCGACGAAGCGCTCACGCGCCAGGGCGCCCAGATCCGCCCGATCGGCGAGTTCTCGGCGACTCGAGGCAACTACGCGGCCGAATTGGGCGGGATCGGACGGGACCCGCAGGTTGTCCGGCCAGACCGTCGCAGCGCATACCATGGGGAAATCTACGGGAGCCACAACAACAGCAGCCTGAACGCGAGAACGTTCTTTCAGGTAGGTGACGTGCTCCCGTCGCGCCGCAACCAGTACGGTTTCCGCCTGGGCGGGCCACTGGGATCCGAGAAGCTGTCGTTCGTCTGGACCGCCGAGGAAACCCGCGAGTCGGGGTTCGTCAACGGAAACGTCCGTGTACCCCTGGCCTCGGAGCGAACCGCATTGGCCGAAGATCCCGAACTGCGCGCACTGATTCAGACCTGGCTCGACGCCTACCCGAAGGAAGCGCCGAACCGGACCGAAATCGATCCGCGCATGCTGAACACGAACGCGGTACAGAAGATCCGCAACAGCGGCGGCTCGTTCCGTCTCGATTGGGAACCCGACGACGGAAAGCAGTTTTCCGCGCGATACTCCCTCAACGACAACTTCATCGACTCTTTTGAGCTCGTGATCGGCCAGAACCCGAACCAGCGGCAGCGACCACAGACTCTGAACCTGACCTGGCAGCAACAGCTTTCCCCCACGACGACCCTCAGCCTGGGTGCCAATTTTCTAAGGCGAAAGGTCCATCTGCTTCTGCCACCGGGGACGGTCGGACCCAACGTGAGCGTTGGAAACGAGATCGAGGGCCTGGGACCGGCGTTCAACATGCCGATATTCCAGATGGGCAATGACTTCCAGTACTTGGCCGAGGGAGCCACCCGCAGCGGTCGGCATCAGATCGACTGGGGCGGGCAGGTTGTCCGATCTCAACTCAACGAACTGCACAGTGACGGCTTGCGGGGCGTCGTGCCATTCCGTAACGACTTCGGCCGCACCGCACTCGAAAACTTCCGCCACGGAACAGCGACTCGTTACAGCTTCGTGGCGGGCAACCTCTACCGTGCCTGGAGACGCACCGACGTCAACGTCTTCGTGAACGATCGCATCCGGCTGGCGCCGGGCCTCGATCTGACGCTCGGGCTGCGGTATGAGTTTGCCGGACTGCCGAGCGACGTCGGCGAACGCACGGTGTTGGGTTTCAGCTCGGATACGAACAACTTCGCCCCGAGAATCGGCCTGGCTTACTCGGGAGGAGGAATGGTCGTGCGTGCCGGCTACGGGATCTCGTACGGCGATATCTTTCCGGCGACTTTCAGGCAGGCTCGTCTGAACCCGCCGGGGGCTGTTCGCGCGGACGTCCAGAGCCCCGATCTCCAGGACCCGCTGAAGGATTTCATCCAGGTTCCAGGGGAGATTCCGCGTCATATCCGGATCCTGTTCGATCCGGAACTGGTGGCGCCCTACGCACACCAGTACACGCTTCAGATCGAACGGGAGTTTGGTGCAAACCTGAGGCTCCGTGCCGCCTACATCGGGAGCCGAAACTGGAAGCTGTTCCAGAACACTTACACCAACCGGGCGGAACGTGTCGAGGGGATTCCCCTGACGACCAGGACGGTTCACCTCCGGCGGCCGGACCAGCGTTTCTTCGTCGTCCGGAACATCACGAATCGGGGACGGGCCTATTTCGACGCGGCACAACTGTCAGTGGACAAGGTCTTCAGCCGAGGACTGGCCCTGAGGGCCACCTACACGTTCAGCAAGGCCCTGGATACGGGGACGGACTTTTCGAACACGGGCAACCGGACCACGATCCCCCAGGTCGAGGAACTCGGTCCCGCGGACCTGAAGGCGCGGAGCCGGTTCGACGCGCCCCACAGTTTTCTGATCGGCTATTCCTACGTGCTTCCAGCCTGGATGGGCGGGCTGACGCTTTCGGGGGCGACGATTCTTCGCGACGGAACTCCGTTCGGCGTCGAGATCGGAACCGATGCTCCGCCGTTCGGAAACGTAGACGGGGAACGCAACGATCGACCATCGATCCTCGACCCCAGCCTGCTCGGTGCGAGCGTCGATCATCCCGACACGGGGCAGAGCGTTTTGCGCCGCGATGCGTTCGACATGTCGGCACCGTTCCGGGAACATCGCGGCAACCTCTCCCGCGCGGCTTTCCGGAGGGACGGCACGACCAATTTCAACGTTTCCGCCTCACGATCGCTTTCCATCTCTCCCGACGGGACCCAAACCGTGCTTTTGCGTGCAGAATTCATCAACGCCCTCAACCATCCTCAATTCTCGCCACCGTCGTTCAGTTTGACGGATCCAAACTTCGGCCAGATCACGAACACGTTAAATTCCGGGCGGATAGTGCAGTTCACGCTCCGGTTCAGTTTCTGAGATAGGGGGCAGAGCCCTCAATACCCTGTCGTGTCGGATGGTGCCGGCGGAGAAGGCCGGCGACGACGCCCAGCGTGGCGACGACGGTTCCGATCACGACCGGATCGGTGGTGCCGACACCATAAATCTGAGTCTGGACAGTCTGGCGGGCGGATAAGCGGAATAGGCAGGGTCCGACGTCTATGGTGGCGCGGACAGTGTCGTCGTATGGGTGTTATGTCAACCCGCGCGCGGCCGCAGGCCGTCGGGCGGGGGATTCAAAGCAGGATTTCCCGGAGAGGCGGCGGATTCAAGTCACATGTCCACTTCGCGGAGGCACACGTATCCCGCCGCGTCTTGACGTCGACGTTCAGAAGGCGTCCGGTTGGCAATCGTAGTCGGAAGAGGCGGTCGCCAGCGGCGGGGCGCGGGAAGGCAGGCCCAGGCACTCCAGGATTTTTACTGTGACCGTGGGCGGACGGATGGCTGCAAGGATTTTCATTCTTCCGCCGCAATGCTCACACTGAAGAACGTCCACCAGGAAGATACGTTTCATCAACTCCGCCCAGGTATAGTTGCGATCGCGCACAGATGACTCAGTGTGGAGCCCAGGTTCAGCCGGCACGGTTGATTCCCGGGAAGAAGGCTGCGGTTTCACGTCGGTTTCCTTGCGATTGTCATTCCCGTTTGGAACGATCAGGGATCTCCACGCGGCAGCCGGGCCAAATACTCCGTGATACCGGGTCAAGTGAGCGCGCGGCGCCGGGACCAGGACCGCCAGTTTGGCGATGAAGTCCTGACGCTCGAAAACGACAGCGGTGGTTCCGTCACGCCACGGACGTTTTAGACGATAGTGGAGCCGGCCATCAGAGAGCTCTGACAAACGATGAGTAGCGACGGCCGGACGGGCCGCATAGCGCATGAGCCTTTCCAGCCGCATCCGGTCGCGAGCCTCAACCGAGACGTTGGCGTGCACACTGAAGCCAGATACCATGGCACATCGGGGGCTCTGGAACGGATCCATGCTGTCTGGGTCAATCTGATCTCCCATGCGCACGACGCCATGGCCAGCATTGGAGCCGACCGCAATCCTGCGGCTGACGGAACTGGCCAGCATAGCGGCCATACCGGGATCGTCTTCTGACAAGGGATCTGCTTGTTGAGGTTCCGCGGAAGTTCCAAGCCCTCTCCTCTCCAACATCGATCGAAGGCGCTCGCTGACGAGGAACGTCAGGCGGAGGACGTCCTGATCCTCGGGCTCGGGCAGTTGATGAAACCGAGGACGGCCACTCGCGCCAGCGGCGTAAACTCCATCGATCACCATCGAGTGAAAATGCACGTTTGCATTCAGCGCGTCCCCAAAACGCTGCACGAACGTCACGGCGCCACACTGCGTGGAACGAAGATTCAGCAGTCGCTCGGCCCGCCGCCGCAATTCTCCAAATAAGGCACGTATGAAAACGTTCAGGACATCGCTGGTGAGGCGTCGGTCGTAGGCCATGCGGTAGCGCAGGGCAAAAGGCAGCGATAAGACCCACTGCCGTACCGGCACGATTGGAAAGACACGATCGACCAGATGCGCCGCCGTATCCGCCATGCGTCGGCCACCACATGACGGACACCAGACGCGTGCTTTACAGGAGAATGCCAGTAACCGATCCCGGCCGCAGTCCTGGCAGTGAAGCCGCAGAAAGCCCCGCGCGAGAATGCCGCAGTCCAGGAAGGCACGGAATTCTTCTTCAACAAATCGGGGGACCGGACGGTCGCGATCCCGTTGTCTGGCGAGGAACGTTTCCAGTTCATCCGCAACGACCTGATAGAGCACTGTCGTTTCCGGATTGCGCGGTCGATATGCGACGCCGAAAGCCACGAAAGCGTTGCATCACGCAAGTGCGCGCACAATTCACGACATAACATACTCAGCAACATGCGTGGGCAGCGACTGGAAAAATCCGTGTCGACGGCGATTTCATTGTCGCGATTGTCATGTGGTTGCCGACTCTCATTCGCTGAGGGCGCGGGCGTGAGGAACTTGCCAGAGTGATAGGCCGGATCCGCAATGAGTAGTTGTGAGTTAGCGTATGGGAATTGCATCAGTCCTTCCCAGTGTCGCCCCAGACTGGACATTTTACTGTTGGCGTTCAATCGGAATTCCCCATTGCCGGGAAGATACCCGGACGGGCAGACATCTTGAAATGACAAAACACCGCCGCGCCGATTCCCCCCGTGTAACGCCGTAATGTTTACCAATTCCGCTGCGGCCTATTTACTCGCCAGTTGCCGACAAGACACAAGTAATTCAGCGTTTCGCAACGGCCTCGCCCCCAGATCGTCAACACCGATGCCGTAGCATCAGCGTCCAATCTCCCCGGGGGGACAAGTAAAACAAGCGAGGTTTTCGGATACGCGAGGCAACCTGCACGGTGGAAATGTCGCTGGTGGGATGTTGTGTGAAGTTGCGCGAGGCAGAACGGTGGAATCAAGAGAGGAGATCGCCCCGATAGACCGAAATTCGCTCCTGGTACGCGACATCGAACCGGACCCAGGCGCACGAGTCCCCGAACGGCAATCGAGCCGTGTTCAGAGCCAGGCCAGATGATCGGAAAGCAGGGAGGCGGCCGGGGCAACGGGGGGACCACGCGAGGGCAGCCCGAGGCAGTCCAGGATTTTCTGGGTCGCTTTACCCGCGGGTGGCCAGGGACGGCCACCCCGACACTCTTTTCCTTACGGTTCGGCGGTATCTGGCACCCCTTTGGCTTTCGTGCGTGGGGCGCGGGGGACGCGGCAGGCGTGTTTCCAGGCTTCGAGTGTGATGCGGTCGTTGCGGAAGGTGTTGCGCATGATCGCGTCGAAGCGGCGGCTGGCTGCCAGTGCCGGGCGGAGGCTTTCCAGGAGCGCCTTTCGGCCAAGCGAACGGGCTGTCTTGACCTTGGCTTGCTCCTGGCGGGCGTCTTCCAATTTGCGGATGCTTGCCTTCATGCTTAGAAGAAATTTGGCTGGCATCGCGGTCTCGATAAACGTTTTCGCCAGGGGGGCTGCGTCCTGAACGGCCGAACGCGCGGCGTTGATCAGCTTCGAATCGCCGATCAGCAGCATCCGGAAACGGTCGTTGAAGCCGGGCCTCTCTGCAGCGCTGGTGGCGGCAGTGTGGTAGAGGAACTCGACCTCTTCGCGCAACCCCTTGCGGGCTTCGGACTGAGGGTCCGCTCAAGAATAGCTTCGCAGAATTGGCGCCCAGATTTGCGTCAGACTCGGTTGCGACCGATTGAGCAGACCGGAGGAATAGCCCCGCTATTTCGAGGATCTGCGATTGAGCGGCCGAATATGGCGTGAAGATGGGATTCCAAAATGTGAAGTTTTCACAGCTAGGAAAATCGCTTTTCGCTTTCGGATTACCGATAGAGCACGGACTGTGCCTTTGGGTGGGTTCGTTGGATTAGGCGAGGAATCAATGATTTGCGTTGAGACCGGGAATGGGGAGAGAAGAACCAGGGGTAACCTCGAGGTTACTGTTGGCAGCCTTGCGGTTACTTTTGTTCGAAAAATATGGACTGATAGCAAGAACTAAAGAACAAAACGACGCAGAGACGCAAAGGCGCAGAGTCTGTTCAATCTGGCTTCCGATTTCCTGAGCGTTTTCTGAAAACGCCGGGTAAAGGGCGTCTGCAAAAACAAATCTCTGCGTCTCTGACGCCTTTGCGTCTTTCGGTCGAAACCCTTTTCCCCAGCCAGACACCAAGTCGATCTGAGCTATGTCGCACACACGAAGTCGGCAATTGCTTCGAGATCGATATGTGCGTCTTCACCGCACGTCCGGCACTTCGGGTCTCGCCGTACCTTGAACTGGCGGAACGTGGCGCCCAGGGCATCGTAAACCAGGAGGCGTCCCGAAAGGGGATCGCCGATGCCGAGCAGAAGCTTTATGGCTTCGGTTGCCTGAATAATGCCGATCGTTCCCGGAAGAACCCCCAGGACGCCCGCCTCATCGCAGCTTGGCACCAGCTCCGGCGGCGTCGCGACGGGGTACAGGCATCGGTAGCACGGGCCTTCGTAAGGAATGAACGTGGAAGCCTGGCCGTCGAAGCGGAAAATGCTGCCGTAGACAACGGGTTTCTTGAGTGTGACGGCGGCATCGTTGACCAGATAGGCCGTTGCGAAATTGTCCGACCCGCTCACGATGACGTCATAGTCCTCCATGATGTCCAGTGCATTCGAAGCATCCAGGCGCAGGTTGTGAGTCTGAACTTTTACGTCCGGATTGACTTCAAACAGGGTCCGTCGAGCCGAATCTGTCTTTGGAATGCCGACCGACGAAGTCCAATGGAGAATCTGCCGCTGCAGGTTCGATTCATCGACGATGTCGTTATCCACCAGGCCAAGGGTCCCGACCCCGGCCGCTGCGAGGTACACAGCGGCGGGGGATCCGAGCCCTCCGGCGCCCACGAGCAGAACCTTGCTTGCCAGGAGTTTCAGCTGTCCTTTCTCTCCGATTTCCGGGATCTTCAGGTGACGGCTGTAACGCGCCATCTGGTCGTGACCGACAGTCTCCGGAACGACGATCTCATAGCCGTTGTTCTTCCATTCGTTGTACCCACCCGCCATCGACAGGACGCTTTTGTATCCGAGCTGGTCGAGGCTCTTTGCCGCCAGCGCCGACCGGACGCCGCCCGCGCAATAGACGACGATCGGGTGCTGTTTATCGTTCAGCAACTTCTCGATCTTGACCTCCAGGAAGCCTCGCGGTAGGAAGGTCGCACCCTCGAGGTGCCCTTCGTCCCACTCGTCCTTTTCGCGGATGTCCAACAGAGTGAAGCCATTGTCGTTACTTAGTTTATCTTTGACTTCATGGACGGTGACTTCGCTGATCTCCTGTTTTACGCCAGCGAGCAGATCTGGAAAGTTCGAACTCATGGTGTTCCTCAGCCTTTTAGTTGTCTTAATTAATCAAGTTTGTCATGTATGCAATCTTCAAGTATACCAACCCGACTGTTCACGTTCCCAACTATCTCCATCCTTCTTGAGCCCATCCAGGACACGTTGCATCTCATCCCGGCAGTCGCGCACCTGATCCTCGTCCGCGTCGGAAGCGATCCAGATTGGGGCTGCCTCAAAAACCATGGCTCGCGTGAACGGGTACGGGACTTGAAAATGATCCCAGCTGTTGAACTGAATTTTGCTCTTGAGCGCGACGTGGAAACAGAAGATGGCCGCTCCCGTCTTTCGGGCGAGGATTGCCGGACCCTGCTTGGCGATGTATCGGGGCCCCCGCGGCCCGTCGATCGTGAACCCGACATCGTTGCCGTTCCGCACCTCCTGAACCATTCCGGCCAGCGCGCGCAATCCGCCTCGAGAACTGGATCCCCGAGCGGCTCCGTAACCGAGTTTCTTTATGGTCCGGGCGATGGCCTCGCCGTCAAAATTGAGGCTGGTCATCACGACAATCCCGCGGTTCCGCCAATACCAGGTCGCCGGGAAGATTCTTCCGTGCCAGCAGGTAAAAATGGCCCGAGCGTCGGCCCGGTAGATTTCCTCAAGGTGTTCCGAACCGGCCGATTCCCAACGTACGCTCCCACCGATCAGCCGCAGGGCCCAGTAGCCGAGCCACGCGACGAAGGATATCTTGATGCGTCGGGACCTGGAGAATCGCTGCATGCCGTCCGGCCGAGGCTGCTGCATCCGGTCTTACGATTAGAGGTAGTCTTTGGGGTTTCGAACGAACTGGTCCTTACATCCGGAAGAGCAGAAGTAGTACTCCTTGCCCTTGTATTCAGTCTTGTATTCGGCTGTATCCGGGTCGACCAGCATCTGGCATATGGGATCCGTTTCCATTCCGGTACTCCTTCAAAATTGTTCAAGTAATTGTGCCATCTCCTGGCGACTCTTCCGATCGCGCACCCCCTGGCGATTCTGGATCCAGAATCGCGAGGCCTGTCGCACGATGCTTTCCGGAGAAGCCAGTCCAGGCGCCGCCTTGTTGGCGTTCCCTTTCTTCGCGCCACGCTTGATCGCGGACTTTCGCTGCAATACTTTTCCATCCAGTAACATAAGGCTGCCATAGAGCGGGGCATCCGCGGTGATCTGGGTCTGGGTCTGACTTGAAAACGCGCAAAGTTTTTCGAGCGATACGTCGGAGACCTCTACCATCGGCGTTACTCCGGTTAGCGACTAGCCGCCAGTTCCTGGCTGGCAGTTCGCGGTTTTGCAATGTCCGGGCGAAAGACTCACCGCCGTAACTGTCTTCTCGTCGCAACTAGGATAAAGCAAAACCTGCCACATATAAACCAAGCCCGGTGCGATTTTCTCGTGCGGTCCCGAACCTGTTGAAACCTTTTGTTGAAACCTCTTGCCTTGGACCTCGTCTAAAAATGAGGTGCAGAAAGCGGTGTGGCATCGAAACTGCTACAGATGGTCACAGGAGGATATCTCATGATTTGTCCAAGATGCTTGACTGAAGGTGAAGTCGCCTACTCGTCGCTGTCCAATGGATTGGTGTGCCTGGTTCCCGAGTGTGGCTGGGAGAATGAAATGGATGCCCAGGTGGCTTTTGATCTGGTGGCAGAGCCTGTAGAAGAGGTGGCACTCTGCGCATAGGACGCGGCTGGACCAGACGCCGGATGAAGTCAAATAAATGGTGTGACTGCCGGGTCTACTAGGCTACCAGTAGAGTCAATAAGCTGCTGAAATGGATGCCCAGGTGGCTTTTGATCTGGTGGCAGAGCCTGTAGAAGAGGTGGCACTCTGCGCATAGGACGCGGCTGGACCAGACGCCGGATGAAGTCAAATAAATGGTGTGACTGCCGGGTCTACTAGGCTACCAGTAGAGTCAATAAGCTGCTTGTGTCCTGTACAAGTCCTTGAACTCCAAGGCACTTAAAGAGTAGTGCGGCTTTTTTGACGTTTCTTGCGGGAAGAGCCAATAGTTTGACTCTTCGTTTGGATAGCTTGAGTAGCAATACCGCAGCCGTCAGTTCCCGCACATCGTCGCCGACAATCCGGAGCGCATCAACCGCGTCAGTCTCCGGGTTTTCCGATTGCGCCCACCGTCCGACGCGGATTCCCAATCTCTGCCTGTGACCCGGGCTGTTCTCGATTCCTTTCTCCATCTCCTTACTATATCGACCTCTGCGGCGCCCAACCTGAGCCGTTTCTGGCTCCTAGCGGTCCACAATGTAGAATGAATCCATGAAGTTACTGCTCTTCGATGTCGATCTGACGTTGGTCAACACGGGCGGGGCCGGCCTACGTGCCCTCGACGAGGCTTTCGGGGAGGTGCTCGGGGTGGCCGGCGCGACCGAAGGTGTCACTCCTCACGGCAAGACCGATCCGGCCATAATCCGGGAGGTTTGCCTTGCAAGATCCCTGTCGCTGGACCCGGATGTGGATTCCATTGTCAATCGTATCGTCGAACGTTACGTCCACTTTCTCGAAAAAGAGGTTGTCAACTCTCCAAAATACCGGGTACTTCCGGGAATACTCGGAATTCTGGAAGAGCTGGACCAATGAGAAGACGTCTTGACCGGGCTGGCCACTGGGAATGTGGAGGCCGGCGCTCGACTGAAACTGGCGCGCGGAGGATTGAACCGCTATTTTTCGTTCGGCGGATACGGTTCCGATTCAGAGGAGCGCGTCGAGGTGGTGAGGACCGGGGCTCGGGCGGGCGAAGCGTTATATGAGGTGCGAATCGCCCCGGAAGACGTTTTTGTGATTGGCGACACGCCCCTGGATGTGGCCGCGGGGAAACTCGCGGGCTTTAGTACGGTCGCTGTTGCAACCGGCGGATTCGGGTTGGAAGAACTCGCCGGAACCGAGGCCGATCTCGTCATCACCGATTTCAGTGAATGTCGCGATCAGTTCTTGCGTTCGACCCGCATCGTATAGATGTCCACACGTTCCAGCGGTGTTTCGCCGTCGACTTCGACGCCCTCGACCCGGAAAACGACATCCATCCCTTCGACGACTCGTCCAAAAACTGTGTAGAAGTCATCGAGTGGAGGCTGATCGGCCAGGACGATAAAGAAGGACGTCAGGGCGCTGTCAAGTTCGTCGCCGCGCGCCATCGACACGATCCCGGCGGTGTGTTTCATTTCGTTGATCTCCGCCTTTATGGGAACGACAAACTCCTGTGCAGCCTGCGGGTAGGTTTCGGTCCGTGTGTTCAGATCGCCGGCCTGTATGACGAATCCTGGCGCCACGCGGTGGAATGCCGTCTTGTCGTATACCCCGAGAGAGGTCAGGCGCAGGAAATGACGAACGTGATTGGGAGCAACGTCCGGAAAAAATTCCAGGACGATGTCCCCTTCGGACGTTTCCATCACGACCTGGTGCTCGGCCAACTCTTCAACGGACTCTTCGGAAAAAGGCGGAACCGGTGGTGGTGGAATAGGTCGAATCGTGATGCCGAGGATCTCCACCCTCTCGGTAGCAATCTGATTCTCGTCGGTGGGCGTTGTTGAAATCCCGTCGACAATCTCGAGGCCTCCGACGACGCGTCCGAAAGCTGTGAACTGCCCGGTGAACTGTGGCTGATCCCCCACACAGACAAAGAACTGCGACCCGGCGCTCGCGGCGTCTCCCGGCAAGAGCGTGGCGACGACGGTTCCTTCGACAAACTCGAGGTCGCTGATTTCAGGCTCCAGCCCCAGGTTGAACCCGCCCGTCCCATATTCGGATTCCCGGCCCGGTTCCTTCGTCAGAGGGTCTCCGGCCTGAACGATGCCATGCGAAACCATGCTGTGGAAAGCGGTTCCGACGTAATAGTCCTCACGCGCAAGTTTCATGAAGTGGGCGACGTGGTTGGGCGCCTGGTCCGCATAAAACTCCATCACGAATTCGCCGGCCGACGTCGAGATTACGGCTTGAAGCCCACGCGCGTCCTCGATTTCGATCACGTCCGGAACGTCCTGATCGACGATTGTCGGGACATCCTGTTGGAACAGGAGGAAGAACAAAAACAGTGAGGTCATGGCTTCTTAAAACTCTCGTCTTCGGCGCGCATTTTCGCCTGTCGGGTTCTTTCCATCAGGCCCTCCACACGAGCCTTTCTTCGCCGTTCGATGTCGGCCTTTCGAGTGGAGCCTCGGGCCTCCAGGTCCGCGATGGACTCGATAAGCGTCACCACTTGTGCGTCATAAAGCGCCAGGGCCAGCCGGTAGTCTTCGATGGCTCCTTCATACTGCCGACGCTGGACCCGGATCGCCGCCCTCGAGAAATAGGCGTCTGCATGGCGTCGATTCTGTTCGAGAACCCGTTCGAAATGTTCGAGGGCGACGGCGAGGTTGCCCTCCCGCAGGTGAACCGTACCCAGCGCATACAGCGCTTCGGGAAAGTTCAGGACGTACTTGAGCGACTCTTCGTACAGTTGCTTCGCTCGGCCCAGATCGCGCCGGGAAAGCCAGACGTTTCCCAGGTAGTAGTAGGCCTGGTAGCTGGACGGGTTGATCTCTATCGCCCGTTCAAAGGAAGGTTCCGCGCGGTCGAACCCGCCCGCTTGTAGTTCCGTCACGCCCAGGCGCAGATGTGCAACTTCGTAATCGGGGTTCAATTCGATGACGGCCGTATATTCCTCCCTTGCCGCCTCGGTTTCGTCCAGACCGGCCATGTAGTCCCCGAGCAGGATCCGACCTTCGATGAACTCCGGAGCCAGTTGGGTCGCTTTTCGGTAGAGGTTCTCGGCAAGATCCTCGTCGGTGCTGTCCTCGGCTGCCGAGATTGCCTGAGCGAGCCCGATGTAGGAGCGAAAATGTCCGGGGCTCAGCTCCAGTGCCCGTTCAAATGCCAGTCGCGCCTGGGCGTAGTCGGCCCTGATGAGCCAGTAGTTGCCCAGTTCGTATTGGATCAGGGCCAGATCCCCACCAAGCTCCGCTGCCTTTAGAATGGCGTTTTCCTGACGACGGGTGTTCGGATTCAGTCTCCAGCGCACGAACCAGTTCATCGGGTCGTCCGGATCGAGTTCGATTGCCTCGGCGATCTTTCGAAGAGCCGTGGGGTCGCCACCGGGTTGGAATTCATCAAGCAGGCTTATCGCTTCCAGGCGGAGGATAAATGCGGCGTCTCGGCATCCCACTTCCTGATATGGATCGTTCTGTCCGTCTGTCGGTGTCCCGCCCGCCGTCCGTACCCGTTCCAGTGCGGCCAAAGCTTCGTTCCTCGTCGTGTCGAACTCCTCGAGGTTCAACCTCTGTTCGAGCGCAAGAAAGAGAAGAGTTTCAGAAAGATGAAGATGAAAGCGGCAGTTGTCGGGTACGAGGGCGACCGCCTGTTTGAAATAGTTGACGGCTTCGCTGTAGGCGTCCGGGGTGAACGCTTTGAAACTTGCCAGTCCCTGTTCGAACAGCACGTCCTGGGGCTGTGTCTCGAGGGTCGTAGCGATGTCCACCCGTCGGGAACACCCAGGCAGAACCATCAGCAGGCAGCACGCAAGCGCTCCAGGCCCGATATTCCTGCGGGCCAGACGGCCCACTATGGACATGACTGCCAGCATCGGCGGGATTGTATCACGACAATTCGGATCCCTTTTGAAGGGATGTGTGCCCGTACTTTGCCCGTATTTTGTCCAGTGTGTGCTCGAGCTTTTCGTTCTGCCGTCGGGAGTCCGGAAAAAGACCCAGTTGTTCGGGCTCGTCGCCTTCACGCGATAGCTTTCCGGTCCCGACGCCAATCAACCGGATCTTCTCTTCGAGCGAGAACTGTTCGAACAGCGGGAGGACCACTTTTACGATGTCTCGACCGGTCTGAACCGGGATCGGTAGCGAGGATTGTCTCGTGTGCGTGGTGAAGCTGGCGTACCGGAGTTTGAGCGTGATCGTGGATGCTCGAAACCCCTGCTTTCGCAGCCTTCTGGCGACTTCTTCGGACAGGTGCTGGATCGTGGCCACAAGACGATCCCGATCGTCTGTGTCGACGTCGAATGTGTTTTCGCAACTGATCGATTTAGGATCCCAGTCCGCAACGACCGGACGATCGTCCTCACCTCGCGACAGGTGCCAGAGGTGCTCGCCGGCGCTGCCAAGATCTCGTGTCAGCCGTTCCCGTGGAAGTGCGGCGAGTTCCCGAATCGTTCCCACGCCCATGCGTCTCAGGCGGGCCTCGGTTTTCGGTCCCACTCCCCAGAGACGGGATATGGGAAGCCTTTCGAGAAACCCCTTCACATCATCCTCGGGAACCACGACGCACCCGTCGGGCTTTTCGAGGTCCGAAGCGATCTTGGCCAGAAACTTATTCGTGGCCACTCCGACTGAGGCCGTCAGTCCGGTAACCCGGCGAACCTCGGCTTTGATGTCACGCGCGATTTCTTCGGCAGTCCCTTTGAGAGCGATCGATCCGGTGACGTCGAGGAAGGCCTCGTCAATGCTCAGTGGCTCCACCATGTCCGTGTACTGCCGAAGGATATTCATGATGGCCCGGGACTCCTCCTGATAGCGGCTGAGCCGAGGGCGAACGTAGCATCCCTGGGGACAAAGCTTCCAGGCACGGCTGATCGGGAGGGCGGAGTGGATACCGAATTTCCGAGCTTCATAGGAGCAGGCGGCGACAACGCCGCGGCCGGCACCCTTTTTGGGGTCCGCTCCGACGATGACGGGTTTGTCTCGGAGTTCGGGGTGATCTTTCTGTTCAACCGACGCGTAGAAGGCGTCCATGTCGACATGTAAGATCCTGCGCATGATCTCGATTGAAAGAAGTCCGGTGTTAGATGTGGTACATGACTTGCCGCTCTCGCTCACGAACCTTGCGTACGATGTCGCCGAAAGTGATGCCGTCCAGAACCGAGCTGATGGCGAGGTTGACGTCCGCCCAGATCGGCTTGAACTGGCAGGTGCTTTGTCTGACACAGTCGTCATCGAAGTCACCCGATTCGAGACACGCAAGCTGGACGAGCGGCCCGCTCACGCTTCTGAGGACATCTCCGACGGTGATTTCGGCCGGCGCCCGCGCCAGCGAATATCCACCATCCGTTCCGCGTTTGCTCCGCACGATCTCGACCCGCTTGAGAATCTGCATGATCTGGAAGAGAAACTTGATCGGAATGCCCTGCCGGTCCGCGATGTCCTGAACGCGGATGGGAGTGTCCGGATCGTATTTGAGCGCGAGTTCGAGAACGGCTGAACACGCATATTCGTCCTTTGCGGAGATTTTCATTTGGTAGCCAGTCTGTTAGCGATCAGCGATTAGCCAGGGGGTGTCCGCACTTCTCGCTGCTGGTCTGCTGCAGCGCCGGATCCATCCTTGATTACTGCGTTGCGCTTGGTCGAACTCCTCGTCTCACGCTGAGTACGCCTCGGTCTCCCTTCTGCGCGCGTCTTGTCCTGGCGAAGTCTACGACTCCTCGCGACGAGAACCTTTGAGAATTTCGGTCTAGTGGAGCCCCAGAGAAAAAGCTTTTCCCGCACCTCCATTAGTTGCATTCCATGGTTCACACTACCGCGCCGTCGGATCTACAACAAGCCCTGGAATGTATTTTGTAGGCCTGAGTGCGGACAACCGATCAGAGCGTTCCCCTGGAGCAGGGGGCCGCCCCGTTTTAGCTCACTCCACGGGCTGCTAGGAGCCTGCGCGGCAGAAGAGATCTACTGCGAAAGCGGTATAATCGGTCCAGATTTCCCCGATTTTTCGTTAAATAGAACGACTATTCGCCTCAAAATCGAGAACATCTGGCCTCGATCCTCCACTTTCTCGCTACGATCCCTTCTGCCGCGCAGGCTCCTAGGTCGCCCCACCAGTACCGATGATCCGTTGGGCGATGGTCACGCCTTCGGGAATCGTTCCTTTTTCCACAAAGTCCTTGGGTGGAAAGTCGGGCGAATCTTCGAGCACACGAACGTCGAGGATAGCGGTGGGCTCCACGTCGGCGATGTCATCACCACCGAGGGCACGCGACGCCTCGAGGAAGACCATCAGGCTGAGGTTCCGGAGGTTTTGGCTTGGACAGTAGATCGTTCCGAGCCGGTTGTTGAATGTGGACGTAAGCTCGAGACCAAACTTCGCCAGCGATTCCAGGGCCTCTTCGGGATCCCGACCTCCCTGTTCGACAAAGTTGGCCATCTCAACGCCCGCCGTCACGGCATTGCGGATCACACGGTTCTCCAGGCGCAACAAGAGCTGTCGGAGGTGAGGGAGATTGGGTCCTCCGTAAGACAGCGCTTCACGGCGCAGGTCGTCCAATTCACCAGGATCGTAGAATCCGGCGTACTTGACCAGCTTCTCGGTATTGGCCAGCATTTCGTGGGTTTGCTGCATCGCGAACCGCATCCGGGCCTCGGTCGCCGGATGGTGGGCCATCGCCGCCAAGATGTCGTGCCCGGCTCTCGTGTCGTCGTAACTCCAGTACACGTCGGTGTCGCGGTTCATTTCGAAACCGCCGGAGGAAGTCACCCGGGCGGCCGTAGAAAAGGGCAGGCTAGTGTAGTCCGTCACAGTTAATGTAACTTATTCAGCTTTCCTACGTCTGAGTATATATGAGGAGAGCACCGACGATTAAATTGGACATTCCTGTGCGGAAGGAACTGGAGCGACTGAGCCGAAGCCGCAGTGTGGCGGTCCGGTTGGCGGAACGATCTCGAATTGTCTTGCTGGCCGCCGGGGGTCTGGACAATCAGGAGATCGCTGCCAAGTTGGACATCACTCGTCAAAAGGCCGGACGTTGGCGCGATCGTTTCGTTGAAGATGGCCTCGGGGGAATCGAAAAGGACGCTTCCCGCAGTGGACGGATTCCCTCGACCGGCCGCCGGAAGCGGGCCCGGATCGTGAAGAAGACGGTCGAAGGGAAGCCTCCGAACGCCACGCACTGGAGCCGGTCCTTGATGGCCAGGGCAACCGGCGTCAGCGAGTCCACGGTAGGGAGAATCTGGCGGGCTCATGGCTTGAAGCCTCATCTGGCACGCACCTTCAAACTTTCCAACGACAAACAATTTGTCGAGAAGTTGGAGGATGTGGTCGGTTTGTATCTGAACCCTCCGGAAAACGCCATTGTTTTGTCCTGCGATGAGAAGAGCCAGATGCAGGCCCTGGACCGCACGCAACCCGGGTTACCTCTGAAGAAGGGGCGGTGCGGCACCCTCACCCACGACTACAAACGCAACGGGACGACCACGATGTTCGCCGCGCTCAATACGCTGGACGGCTCGATTATCGGGACCTGTATGCCGAAGCATCGTCATCAGGAATGGATCCGGTTTCTCAATCAGATCAAACGTTCCGTGCCGAAAGACAAACAGATCCATATCATTTGCGACAACTACGCCACGCACAAACATCAGAAAGTCGTCAACTGGTTGAAGCGCAACACGCGCTTTCATGTGCACTTCACACCGACCAGTGCATCCTGGCTGAACATGGTCGAACGCTTCTTCCGGGATCTTTCCGAACAACGGCTTCGGCGCGGGGTTTTCCATTCGGTTCCTGAGCTAATCCAGGCCGTGGAGGAATATGTCGGGGGTCACAATCAGAACCCGAAGCCCTTCATTTGGACCGCAACGGCTTCCGATATTCTTGAAAAAGTTCAACGTGCCCGAAAGAAGCTCGATAAGTTACAGTCTGTTTGACGGGGACCACTAGAGTACAGGAGGACAACCGGCGCCGGCCCGTGGATCTGCTTGTAATTGTCGGCAGTTTGGAAGTAGCAGAGAGGGATCAGATGTCTGAGCGCTCTCTGAATGTTCCGCGACATGTTCATGTATACCTTGTCGTTCTTGTGCTTGGGAGCCTTGAGCCAGTTAGCGAGCACCTTGCCAGGAAGTCCCACTTCGAGCGAGAACAGCGTATCTCCGATTTCGGCCGTCCCGTTGTCTTTGAGGTCGTCTGTGAGCTTGTCGAGCGAGGATATCCAGAAATCCAGTGAAGCCTTATCCGGCGAGTGCGGCCCGAATTCGCCACGGAAGTAGTTGGGCACGATCGTCTGCAATTGACGCTTGAGTTGTGCTGTTCCCAGGTTGTTGAAGGCCTGCCGGAAGACATAGCTGGTGGTGGCTGCCGGGGCCCGGTCCTCTTCGCTTCCGAAATAGCGCACGTTCACCCCCGGGAACGTTGAGAGGTCAATCGTTGCGGCAAACGCCGTCTTCCAGCGACCCTTCTTGGTGACTTCGTCGGAGGCGTCGAGGTCGTAGACGAACACCCGCCCCCTTTGCGCCTGGACTTGCATCTTCGCGAAAGACTTGTTGAGCTTATCGGTTGTTGAGGTGAAATACGGCATGCTGAGCTGCAGGTGGCTCTGACGCTCAATCTGATGCGTGAAGACGGCTTCCTGGATTGTCACGTCGGGATTCGTGAGCAGGTTCCTGAAATTGCCGTCGATAGCTTCAGAAAGGAGCTTAGCCATCGCGCCGTTGGAGCCGAGGTCTAGGGTGGCGTCAATCAGCGCAGTCTTGGTGGTGGACTTCTGGTAGCTGTATGCGACCGAAAAACCGTAGGTCTGGTTGAGTGCCTTCACCCCCTCCTCGTATAGCTTGTCCGCCTTTTTGAGGATCTCGTTAATGGCGCTCCGGATCTCCTCGAGCTTCAGCTTGTCGAGAGGTCCCTTGAGGAATTCAGCGAGCTTGTTCTTGAGCCTTTTGTCCATCGAGTCGTAGTCGGCCTTCCGGATGACATCGATGCTGAACTTGTCATTCACATATTTGACCAGCTCATCGATTACCTCGCCGTCCAGGATTTTCTTTGCAGTCTTGGAAGCGTCGCGAACAGCTTCGAACTCCTTGGTGTCCACAAGGATGTCGACCAAACCGTTCGAGGCGATCGTGGAAAGCCACCTGCCGGTCGGCGTGTCGAAGTAGTCGACCCTTCCAATAGCAGCTCGGATCGTGTCCGACACCTTCTGCTTGTCGTCGCCGGCCAGGACGTCAAGGGCACGCCGGAACTCATTCGCGGCTTCCGGACTGGTCCCGGAAATCGTGGACCAGAGTAGTGACGAAGCGCGGTTTCCCAGGCTGTCCCACTCGTCCAGGAAGCCTTTGATCCGCTCGTGAGCTTCGGCGTAGATCTTCTCCACGTCGATGCCCGCCTCGTCCTTCAGCTTCTTCTCGGCGAAATCAACGAGGAATTCGCTGGCCAGGCTCTCCAGCGACTGATCAGGATTCACCCAGTTCCGGACGGTTTTCAGGTCTTCGACAATCTGCGGCCCGCTCACTCCGAAGATGCCCGATATGAACTCGTCCATTTGCGCCGGTAGGAGCTTGCCGGTGTCACCGGTGACCTTCAGTCCCGCATTGAGCGAGAAGTTCCACCCCTTCTTTCTAAGCTTGTAGAGGCGCAGACGGATCCTGTTCTGGTCTCGGTCAAATGATTCCCGGCCGATCACCAGCGCAAACTTGCCGGAAGCGTCGAAGCCAAGAGCGACCGAGGCGGCCGACTGGATTCGAAGGCCGACCTCGCCGGAGAGTCCCTGAAGCCCAACATTGCGAATCCAGTTGTATTGATAACCGAACTGGGCGCCCAACTTTACGCCTACGCTTGCGTTGACCTCGGTCATGATCAATGTTCCGGGGTCCATGCCCTTGCTCGGAACCTGCCTGGGGATGCGCCAACTAGCAAGTGTTTCGGCGACCGCGGTAGCGGCATTAGGGTCTTCCTCGAAAGCCCGTACCACCGCAAAGAAGGCATCCTTTTTGCCCTCGATCCCAAACGTGGCAGTGGCGCCCGGAGCGAGAGCGATGGATCCAGAAGCCTTGCCGCTCAGCTTGTAGCCCCAATTCAGGGCCAGGTAGCGGGCCGCGCCCATGGCGTCGAGGTTCATGCCTTCGACCGCCGGATTCCGCAATCCCAGGTCCTTCATGACCTCCTGCAGAGACGAGTAAACGCCAAGACCGGTGAACGCATGCGCTCCAAACCCGAAAGAGATCGATCCCCGTTCGCCGTTCGAGAACTGCATCTCGTGTCCTCCGGACACGCTGGCGCTAATTTTTCCTAATACGATTGGGCCAGCCGGGAACGGATCGTTGTTCAACAGGGCGAGCGCCACGTTCTCGTCCTTCGTGACATCGATCTCGACATTCACATCGACGTCTCCATCCAGGAAGTCCTTGGTCTTGGCAAAAACAAACCTTGTGTCCGAAATTCGAGCTAGTGCCGGGGTTGCCATAGTCTCCTCCTACCAGATCCTTCTCGAGAACCCGAAGTCGATGGTTAAAAAGGCCGAGTGCATGCCGGAGCACGGTCGACCGGTGCCGCGCCACGCCGAACCCCTAGCGGGCCCGGTGTTGATGGAAGGCACGTTTCTTTTTTCGGGTCTTCCGCAGAATTTGTGGGTAAAACCGTCTTCCATCGCCGCTTGAGGAGACCACGGTGCTCGCCAAGCCTCAAGGCTTCCCTCGCAAGCTCGGCGGCTGCGCCGGCCTTGACCCTCGGCTGCGCTCCGCGGTGTCGGCTGGTGTGGGCGATGGGGAACGGGGCCTCCGGCGGGGGCTCCGGGCACCGGGTGTAGGCGTCCGACCGAAGTGGGTACTGGAATATTCGCCGTCGAACAAAAGAATAAGGTACTTTGTTTCAATTACTTATGTGCGCACAGGCCTTTGGACTGCCCACAAATTCTGCGGAGGAGGCCTTTTTTCTTGGGTATTCTCTTGTCCTAAGAGATGTGAGAGCTCGTAATGCTTGTTGACAACCGAAGCCGCATTGTTCAGCACCAACTCTATCGATCCTGGAATTATATATTAAGATCAATTTCGAGCAACCCAACAAAACCAGTCGAGTCGCGTCCATGCCGGCGAGCGAGAAAGTTTTCCGGGTGCTGCGATGACGGTAGCGGTAGACGCTGGTTCAAATCCGAATAGGCTCGCCGGGTTTCCTTCGAGTATTCAACAGCGGGCCATACTACTTCTGCCCCGGGGCCGCCAACGTTTTCCGGACGCTATTAATAATGGGTCTTCCGCAGAATTTGTGGGTAAAACCGTCTTCCATCGCCGCTTGAGGAGACCACGGTGCTCGCCAAGCCTCAAGGCTTCCCTCGCAAGCTCGGCGGCTGCGCCGGCCTTGACCCTCGGCTGCGCTCCGCGGTGTCGGCTGGTGTGGGCGATGGGGAACGGGGCCTCCGGCGGGGGCTCCGGGCACCGGGTGTAGGCGTCCGACCGAAGTGGGTACTGGAATATTCGCCGTCGAACAAAAGAATAAGGTACTTTGTTTCAATTACTTATGTGCGCACAGGCCTTTGGACTGCCCACAAATTCTGCGGAGGAGGCTTAATAATTTTCATGAACCGGCTGGCAATAGTCTGTTGTTGGGATCACGCGCGTGATTTCATAGGTTGCACCAGGGATCAGAATGAATTCGCTGGCCCCTTCGTCGGTCAACGGGGTCCCCCCAGTCAAAGGTGTATCCCAGCCCCGTCCAGGGGACGCCAGGGGCACTCCGGAAATCCTGAAAATAGAGATTCTTGTAGAACAGAGGATAATCCGGGATGTTTGTCACCCGAGGGGCCGGGTCGCCAAACTGCAGTCTGCATTGAGAATCTGTCGTTTCTGGATCGACGCAAGGGCGAAAGAGCTCTTGCGGTGGCGGGGACCACTAGTTCTGGTCGTCCCGCCCGTTTTCGGATAGGCTCTTCAAAGGGTTGGGCCTCTCTCGAACCCCCAGACACGTGGAACGTGCTCCGAGCCTGGAAGTAATCCTGCCGAACAACCGAATACCATTTACCCCGGGGAAGCATGCACGCCTGGACGGTCGGTTAGTCGCCGTATCAGCCAGGCCACCCGAATAGGAGCATCGCATCCAATGGCCATCGATTTGTCCAACAAGCGCATCATCATGATTCACGGTCTCGGTAGCAAGCCACCAGCGAAGGAAGTGCACCGCTTGTGGTCGCAATGCGTCATCGAGAACATCAAACTCGCGGATCCTGCGGTCGCGCGGCGGCTCGAGGCGACGCCCGAAGCCCTGGTCCACGCCTACTGGGCGAACGCAACCCCACACCACATTCCGGACGACGCCAGCTATGTGAGGAAGCTCAGGAGACAGGTGGAGAAGGTCATCGCGGCGCGCCGAAAAGAAGGTTCCGGGTTTCATGTGGGTTTCGGCGAACGTGCAGGCGCCTTCTTCAAGGATCGCGGCCTGGACCTGGTCAAGATCCTCGCCGGGGCGTTGACCGTGAAAGATGACGTCATGAAGACCTACCTCAGTGAGACGAAGTTCTATGACGAGGACCAGTACATCGCGGACCGAATGCGAAAACCCCTCGAAGATGAGTTGCGAAGAGCGTGGGACGATGGGTGCGAGATTGCGCTTCTGTCACACAGTATGGGGACCTTCATCTCCTACGACGTGCTATGGCGCTTCTCGCATCGGAAGGTCAGGGGATTCAGGGAGCATCGAAACAATCGGGTCCAGATGTTCGTCACGATGGGCTCGCCGCTTGCCGATTCCTCGGTTCGTGTCCTGCTGTTCGCTCGGCATCACCGCGGTGCCGGCAAACGCCGCTTCCCTACAAACATTGACCGCTGGCACAACTACGCGTGTCTCGGCGATGTCGTATCCCACCAACATAATTTCAACAGGGACTTCTTCGAGCCGATGAAGGACGTCAAGATCTTCCCCACAGGTCCGGGGAAGAGTGGAATCGACTACACGAAACTGCACAACCCCTTTGAAGTTGTTTCGCACGTGGATAATAAAGGTTCAGAGAAGCGCAACCCACACAAATCCTACGGCTACCTGGTGCAGCCCCGGCTCGCAACGTGGTTGGTCGATTTCCTGCGTGACAACTTGCATTAGGAGCCTGAACCATGATCGAAATTCCCAGTCTGAGACCCGAAAGCCGCTATGGAATCCCACCGGCCGACCTCTTGCTGTTCAATCGCGAATACATCGTCGGATATTCCTTCCTGTTTCGGCAGCCCCGGTGGGCGATGGAGGTAATCGACCCGCAAAACAAGAGAGTCGAAATCGGCCAACAGGACAGTTTTCGGGCCGACATGAGAGTGCCGGAGAGGTTCCGCGCCGGTCTTGAGGATTATGTCGGTTCGGGTTTCGACCGCGGGCACCTGGTTGCCAGTGCGGATCGACGCGCGACGGGCATCAAGAACAGCGAAACGTTTCTCATGACAAATATGAGTCCCCAGAAGCCGAGATTCAATCGGGGCATCTGGAAGAAACTGGAGGAGGAAGTCCGGGGCCTCGCCAAGACCTTCGAAGAGGTGTACGTGATCTGCGGTCCGCTCTTCGACATCGGGAAGCCGGTCAAAGTCATTGGAGGTGGTCCCAACGACAAGAACGGTGTGGTCATCCCCATACCACATTCCTACTTTAAGTCCGTGTTGGCTGAAGACCTGAGGGGGAATTTGAAGTTGTGGTCGTTCATTTTTCCCAACCAGGAGTCCAGGGAACCCTTGAAGAATTTCCTGTGCGAAACAAGCGACATCGAAACGCGTGCCGGCATACCGTTGTGGGATCGACTGCGCGGTGAGTCTTCAGACAAGCTGAAGGCAAGGAAGGGCCGTCTTTGGTCCCGTTCCACGTAGCAGGGAAGGAAATCCAAGAACACCAGCTTGCAACGTTCGGCCCGGGATCCCGCCGCCCGCCGCAAGCTGTCGGCTGTCGGCGACCGGCCGCTACGCCAGTCGTTCGCTCGAAAGCGCTTGAAGAGCCAGTTCCTTGTAGTTCTCGATGTGGCTCGACACGAGTTCACGCGCCAGCTCGGAATTTCGGTCTTCAATCGCCCGGACGATTTCGTGGTGTTCGTCGAAAGTGGGTTCGTGGTACGGACCGTAGTTTTCGTAAATCAGGTACACCAGACGCTCGATCTGGTTTCTCAGGTCCGAGATTACACGCGCCAGCCGCCGGTTGCCGCATCCCTGGGCCAGAAGTTTATGGAAGTCAAGGTCGGCTGCGATGAACTGGATGAACTCCTGCCCGGGTTGCGAATCCGCGACCAGGAGGTTGTCCCTCAGCTCTTGAATGAACCGGGGGCTCGGGTTTCTGGCTGCTAATTCCGCTGCGTAAGGTTCCAGGACCAAACGGATCTGATACAGCTCATGAAGGTCCTGCAGGTTTACCGGGCTGACGATGTAGCCCTTATAAGGTATTGATTGAAGTAGATCTTCCTTCAACAGCCGGTTGCACACTTCCCGGATCGGCGTGCGACTGACGTTGAACTTGTTTGCCATTTCGATTTCGGTCAGTGGGTCGCCCGGCTGGTACTTGCATGAAATAATGTCGGCCTTCAACTGCTCGTAAATACGGTCAGCCAAGAGCCTGGATTGATTCTCAGACACCTCGAATTTCCTCCATTTGTTTCCGCCGTTTGAATGCACCACTCAAAGAGATTCCCAAATACACGGATCCTCCATGACCAGGACGCCGATCGAATACTTAGAACCCGTGGCCCCAAAAAGGTTACCAAGGTGAGTGCATTATTCTTGTCTACAGGTTCCAGTTCTGCAGCCTAGCAGCCCGTGGTGCAAGTCAACTTCATAGTTAACAACGGACCCCATGCGACCGTATCGCGAGGAAGATAGTGGAAGGAGAACGCGATATGGGAATGGGACGGAAAAAGGACCGACAAGCCACGTTATGGGTTGCGACAGCAGAGTTGCCGCGGACAGCGGGCCACGTGTTCTACGAACGGGTTAACCGAATCTTGGACCAAGCCAAGTTCGACCGGTTCGTCGAAGATGCCTGTGAGCAGTTCTACGCTGAGGTGATGGGTCGGCCGAGCGTGGCGCCGGGCAAGTATTTTAGGATGTTGCTGGTGGGCTATTTCGAAGGAATCGATTCGGAGCGTGGCATAGCGTGGCGGTGTGCCGATTCTCTGAGTTTGCGAGGATTCCTTGGAGTCGGGCTGAGCGAAGGGGTGCCGGATCATTCGACAGTCTCGCGGACGCGACGGTTGATCGATCTGGAAACACATGGAAAGGTCTTTTCGTGGATGTTGGGCGTGTTGGCCGGTGAGGGCCTGATCGATGGGAAGACGGTGGGCGTGGATGCATCGACACTGGAAGCCAACGCGGCGATGCGGTCGATCGTACGCCGGGACACCGGAGAAGCCTACAACCAATTCCTGACACGGCTGGCCAAGGCGTCTGGGATCGAGACACCGACGCAAACCGAGCTGGGGCGACTCGACCGCAAGCGGTCGAAGAAAGGATCGAACAAAGAGTGGGAGCATCCCCACGACCCGGATGCGCGAATCACGAAGATGAAGGACGGACGAACGCATCTGGCCCATAAGGTGGAGCATGCCGCCGACATGAAGACCGGAGCCATCCTGGCGGTCACGGTGCAGGGTGCCGATCAGGGCGACACGACGACGATCAAAGAAACGATGATCCAAGCCGCGCATCAGATGGAGACCTTGGCCGCCGATCCTGGATCGAAACTTCGGAACGATGTGCTCTCCGAACTGGTGGCGGATAAGGGCTATCACAGTAACGATACGTTGACCGGATTCAAAGACCTCAACATTCGCAGCTACATCTCGGAACCGGACCGGGGCCGACGCAACTGGAAAGATAAGTCCGAAGAAAAACAGGCCGTCTATGCCAACCGGCGACGAATCCGAGGCAACCGGGGCAAGCAATTACTCCGACAGCGCGGACTGATGTTGGAACGACCGTTCGCACACACGCTGGAAACCGGCGCAATGCGTCGGGTTCACCTCCGACATCGGGACAACATTCTCAAGCGCGTCCTGATTCAATATGCCGCTTTGAATCTGAGCCTGATCCTTCGGAACAATTTCGGAAACGGCACACCACGAGGCCTTCAGGGCCAACATGTCATGGCCTTATTCACCTTAATACTGCTCTGGAGCCACTGTGAATCGCTCTCGTTCCATCCTCAGCGCTCCAGAATCGATTTAGACGCCGTTCCGTCCGGGCGAAGACCTGAAACTCTCAACTCAGAAAACCCCACTTCTGCCACGGGCTGCTAGCCCGCATTTCTCATGAATGGTGCCCAAAACTGCATTTTGGAGACGGAAAAGATGTCGGAGGCTGGGTGGCGAGAGCAAAGATGCCGGCTGAGGGGAGTGACTGGGCCTGGACGAGTGGTGGTGAAGGGAATGACGACGTGAAATCGGATTACAGAGACAGCTATCCCGATCAAAGATCGGAACGTTGGTATGTCTGAGGAGGGGACGCTCAACAGCGAAGCGGGACTTTCTGAAGGTTGGCATAAATCTGAGCGAACACCGCGGCGTAGGGGTATCCGCCAGCCATCCGAATCCAGACTCGACGCACGGTCACATGGATCTGCGCTCCGATTTTGAGCAGCTTCAGGCGAATCGTGGTGCACTGCGCCCGCGCGAATTCGGTGCCCTGCAACCCGAGCCGTCGCAAGGCCTGCATTAACATGTACGCCACCGATGAAAGGTAGAGTCGGAGTTGATTGGCGCGCATGGTGGCCGTGCTGGTCCGATCGGCGAACAATCCGAGCTGTTGCTCTTTGATCCGGTTTTCCATATCCCCTCGGGCACAGTAGATCTGTTCATAGATCTGTCTTGGGGTCTTTCGGCCTTTCGGTAACGAGGTGACGATAAACCGAGGATTGGAGCCCTTGGCCAGATGTTCGGCCTTACCAATGATGCGTCGCTCACGGGTCCAGCTGTCGCGGGTCTGATACGGAAACGTCTTAAAGACGCGCGCTGGCTTTCCCGTCCTGTCGAATCGCTTTTTTGCAGTCGCCATCGGAGTTTCGATCGCGCCCAGCAGTCGATTGTTCGGGTCTTCCGCAGAATTTGTGGGTAAAACCGTCTTCCATCGCCGCTTGAGGAGACCACGGTGCTCGCCAAGCCTCAAGGCTTCCCTCGCAAGCTCGGCGGCTGCGCCGGCCTTGACCCTCGGCTGCGCTCCGCGGTGTCGGCTGGTGTGGGCGATGGGGAACGGGGCCTCCGGCGGGGGCTCCGGGCACCGGGTGTAGGCGTCCGACCGAAGTGGGTACTGGAATATTCGCCGTCGAACAAAAGAATAAGGTACTTTGTTTCAATTACTTATGTGCGCACAGGCCTTTGGACTGCCCACAAATTCTGCGGAGGAGGCGATTGTTCTTTGCCAGTCCGATCACGTAATCGACACGGTGTTGGGCCTCGCACCACGTCAGGATCTCATCGCGGCAGAAACCCGAGTCGGCACGAATCACGATCTGGACTCTGGACCACTTCTGCCGAATCTGTCCGACGATCCGTTCCAGCTCTTTGACCGATCCGGCCGCACCATCGATGTCGGATCGTCGTAGCCGGGCACACAGCAGAAACTCCCCACAGAAGATATACAGCGGCAGATAACAATAGTGCCGGTAATAGCCGTGAAAGAAGCGACCCTCCTGACTCCCGTGAATCGGATCGTCGGTCGCATCCAGATCCAGAATGATCTGCCGCGGCGCCCGCCGATGCGCTTGGAGAAACACGTCCACCATCAACCTATCCATCGCCGCCTCGTCTCGTCCGATCTTCTTGTACGGATGGTCTGCCGCACCCTCGGTCGACAGTTCCAGTCGGTTCAGCGTGCTCTTACCAGCCAGGGCCTTGCCTCGATCTCGTGCCTGTTTCCGGGTCCGACCCTTCGGATCGGTCTCACCCACCATCACGGCCAGCATCGGATCCGACCGGAGTTGGTCGTGGTCGTTCAGATCCTCATAGCCCAAACACAATCCGTACACACGTTGCGACACCAGTTGTTCGATCCCGTGTTCCACAAATCGCGGATCCCGATGATCCTGGAAACATCCGGCAAGCTGTTTCAGAATCCCCGTCCGTTTTTCTGCTTCTCGTAGC
The DNA here is from genome assembly GCA_965262425.1 of Terriglobia bacterium. Classification (GTDB taxonomy): domain Bacteria; phylum Acidobacteriota; class Terriglobia; order 20CM-2-55-15; family 20CM-2-55-15; genus CAZOZZ01. Next base: position 796,264 of record OZ253536.1, read on the forward strand.
AGCAAGCCGCCCGCATCCGTGCTGATGTCTCCTCCGTCGAATTGGCCCCGTACTTCCCGTGAACCTAATGCGTGAAATTGAATCGATTCTGTCTTACACTCTGTATTCATAAAGGCCGCCTCCGTCTGCGCATTTGATGCTTCTAGACAAAGTCATCTATGCCAGACAGGGCGGCCTTTTTCGGTCCTTTCCCTTCTTACTCGTTTCGATTTATCTCAGATCTCTTGAGAAATGCGGGCTAGCGGTCGGACTGTGCTCGTGTGACGGTGGGGTGGTGTCAACGGGGACGGCCTACCGGTGGGCGTCTTCCCGCGACCCGTCACACGAAAGCATTCCTCCAGTGGGGGACGGAGCTTAAGCCGGTTGTTCAGATACCAACGTGGGTTTGGCCGGACATTCCGACTACCTGTTGCTCGCTCCGTCCTCCTTTCGTTGACATCACCAAGACGTCGGAGAGTGCGTCGTGGGGTTTGCCAAAACCCAAAGGAAGGAAAAGAAGTGGGGATTTTGGCAACCCGAAACAAAAGGGGACGGAGCAAGACCAACAGTTGGGCGGAAAGTCCGTCAGATCGTGGCTTGCTATCTGGACGTGCGGGGCTCCGTCCCCTAGCCCGCATTTCTCAAGAGATTTGAAATAAATCGAAACGAGTAAGAAGGGAAAGGACCGAAAAAGGCCGCCCTGTCTGGCATAGAAGGTTTTGAATAGAAACTTTCAAGCCAAGACGGAGGCGGCCTTTGTCATGACAGAGTGTAAAACAGAAACGATTCAATATCACGCATTAGGTACACGGGAAGTCCGGGGGCAATTCGACGGGGGAGACATCAGCACGGACGCGGGCGGTTTGCTGCTACGAGAAACGGAAAAACGGACCGGGATCCTGAAACAGTTTGCCGAATGTTTCCGGGATTATCGGGACCCGCGATTTGTGGAACACGGGATCGAACAACTGGTGTCGCAACGGGTGTACGGATTGTGTTTGGGCTATGAAGATCTGAACGACCACGATCAACTCCGATCGGATCCGGTGCTGGCGGTGATGGTGGGTGAGACCGATCCGAAGGGCCGGACACGGAAACAAGCTCGAGATCGAGGTAAGGCCCTGGCGGGCAAGAGCACGTTGAACCGACTGGAACTGTCGACCGAGGGTGCGGCAAAGCACCCGACCAAGAAGATCGGCCGGGACGAAGCGGCGATAGATCGGCTGATGGTGGACGTGTTCCTCCAGGCCCATCGGCGGGCACCGCGGCAGATCATTCTGGATCTGGATGCGACCGACGATCTGATACACGGGAATCAGGAGGGTCGCTTCTTTCACGGCTACTACAGGCACCATTGTTATCTGCCGCTTTATATTTTGGGTCTTCCGCAGAATTTGTGGGTAAAACCGTCTTCCATCGCCGCTTGAGGAGACCACGGTGCTCGCCAAGCCTCAAGGCTTCCCTCGCAAGCTCGGCGGCTGCGCCGGCCTTGACCCTCGGCTGCGCTCCGCGGTGTCGGCTGGTGTGGGCGATGGGGAACGGGGCCTCCGGCGGGGGCTCCGGGCACCGGGTGTAGGCGTCCGACCGAAGTGGGTACTGGAATATTCGCCGTCGAACAAAAGAATAAGGTACTTTGTTTCAATTACTTATGTGCGCACAGGCCTTTGGACTGCCCACAAATTCTGCGGAGGAGGCTATATTTTCTGTGGGGAGTTCGTGTTGTGTTCCCGGCTACGACGCTCCGACATCGATGGTGCGGACGGATCGGTAGAGGAACTGGAACGGATCGTGGGACAGATTCGGCAGAAGTGGCCCAGAGTCCAGATCGTGATTCGGGGGGACTCGGGTTTCTGCCGCGATGAGATCCTGACCTGGTGCGAGGCCCAACACCGTGTCGATTACGTGATCGGACTGGCGAAGAACAATCGGCTGCTAGCCGCGATTGAAACTCCGATGGCGACGGCAAAAAAGCGGTTCGACAGGACCGGAAAGCCGGCGCGCGTCTTTAAGACGTTTCTGTATCAGACCCGAGACAGCTGGACTCGTGAGCGACGCATCATTGGTAAGGCCGAACATCTGGCCAAGGGCGCCAATCCCCGGTTTATCGTTACCTCGTTACCGAAAGGACGAACATCCCCAAGGCACATCTATGAACAGACCTACTGTGCACGGGGAGACATGGAAAACCGGATCAAAGAGCAACAACTCGGATTGTTCGCCGATCGGACCAGCACGGCCACCATGCGCGCAAATCAACTCCGACTCTACCTTTCATCGGTGGCGTACATGCTGATGCAGGCCTTGCGACGGCTCGGCTTGCAGGGTACCGAATTCGCGCGGGCGCAGTGCACCACGATTCGCCTGAAGCTGCTCAAGATCGCAGCCCAGATCCATGTCACGGTGCGTCGAGTCTGGATTCGGATGGCTGGAGGCTACCCCTACGCTACGGCGTTCGCTCAGATTTACGCGAACCTTCAACAAATCCCTCTGCGCTGTTAATCACTTCTTCTCAGACATCCCAACCTTCCCGTCTTTGGTCGGGATAGCTGTCTCTGTAATCCGATTTCACCTCACCATTCCCTGCAACACCCGTCATCCAGGCCCACTTTCTCAGCTCAGTCGGCATCTTTGCTCCCGCCAACCAGCTTCCGACGCCTTTTCCTTCTCCTAAATGCAGTCTTGGGCACCATTCATGAGAAATGCGGGCTAGCGGTCGGAGGGCGGTCGGGTGACGGGTTGGCGATGTCAACGGATAAGGGGACGGAGCGAGACCACGGTTGGGTGGAATGTTCGGCTGATCGTGACTTGGTATCTGGAAGGTCGGCGGCTCCGGCCCCTAGATTCCAGAAGCCCGTTTCTGGTGTCAGAAATGGACCGGATTTGTCTATCAGGATGAGATCCTTGGTTCTAATCGTGACAAGATGAGGATGTTTGACGCGGGCGCCGGGCGTCGTGTCACAGATATTGGACCAAAGATTGTGCTGAAGCTCCGCAGACTTGAACTCGTAGGATTTAAATCCTTCTATGAACGGGCAGAGATCCTCGTGAGCGATTCCGGAGTCACGGCGGTCGTCGGACCGAACGGTTGCGGCAAGAGCAACATCTCCGACGCGATAGCCTGGGTCCTTGGCGAGCAACGGGCACGCTCGTTGAGGGGCGATCGCATGGAAGACGTGATCTTCAGCGGGACCAGAAGCCGGTCGCAACTGGGGATGGCGGAGGTTACGATCACCCTGGTCGACCAGACGCCCCCGCCCAACAACGGCGGCCCGCCTCCCGGTCCCACTGAATTGACCATACAACGGCGCCTGTATCGATCCGGGGAAAGCCAGTATCTGCTGAACGGCAGGCCCTGCCGTCTCAGGGACATACAGGACACTTTTCTTGGCACAGGCCTGGGTCCCAATAGTTACGCGATCATTGAGCAGGGTCGTGTCGGTCGACTCTTGAGCGCGCGCCCCAATGAACGCAGGCAGCTGATCGAAGAGGCTGCGGGAATCACAAAATTCAAGGCCAAACGGAAACTGGCCGAATCCAGACTCGATGCCGCACGGGGAAATCTGTCGCGCGTCAACGACATCCTGAGCGAGGTCGAGCGTCAGCGGAACTCCTTGAAGCGGCAGGCGTCGAAAGCCCGACGTTACAGAGAATTGAAGAAGCGGTTGAGAAGCGTCCTGGCCGCTGTCTTTTCCACTCGCGCGGAGTTGTTGATCGACAGCCAGGGAGCGATTGCGGCGGCTCTGGACGGAATGGTGGAGGAGGGACGAAGACTGGAGACTCGGATCGGCGGACTCGACGCCCTGGTCCACCGATGCCGTACGGATGTGGAGGCCAGAGAGCAAGGTCTCGAGCAGGCCCGTGAGCAGCATTCCGAGGCGGAGCTCGATCACGAGAAGGCCATCCAGCGAGTGGAACGCCTTCGCGATCAGGTGCGTTCGATGGATGAGCGGGTCGAGGAATTGACAGGCGACAGGGCCCGCATCAACCAGGAGTTGGAGACCTACCGGGTAGAGATAGAAAAAGCTGAGTCGAAACTGAAGGAACTCGACGCCGCGGCCTCCGCCCTCAGGAGCGATCTCGAACAGGGTCGCGAGGCGCTCGATGGAGTGAACCGTCGTCGGGCGGATGAAGAGCAATCGATTCAAAATCTCAGGAGTCAGCAATTTGAGGTTGTGGGCCGCGAGGCGCAGATCACGAACGAACTGTCGGGCAGGGAAGAGATGCTCCGCAGGCTCGACTCTCAACTGGCCCGCGTGAGGGCTGAAGAGGACGGGGCGCGGAAGCTGGCCGCCGGCTGCAGCGAAAAACTGGGGGCGGCTGAACTGGAACAATCTTCCCGACGTGTGGCAATTGACCGGATGGTTGATGAGAAAACCCGGGCAGAGCGCGACTATGAATCGGTAAAGACCGAACACGGCAAGGCTGTCGAGGCGGCCTCACTGGCACGTTCACGTGAGGATGGCATTCGACATCGCCTCGAAACGATCCGTGAACTCTCCTTACAGCGGGCTTACGGGAGCGAATCCGTACAGCAGTTCTTCAACAACGTGCGAAACGAGGCGTGGGCCCCGATGGGCATCGCCGCGGACTTTATCGAGGTCGAGTCGGAGTACGAGGCCGCGGTTGAGGACCTGCTGCATTCCGAACTACAGTATGTCGTCGTTGAGGATCTGCGGCATGCCCAAAAGGCCCTGTCGCTTGTTCGAAGCACCGCGGGAGGCCGGTTGGACTTGCTGGTGACCGGTTCCGATCCCCGAAACCGGTCGACAGGACTGCGAATCGAGGGTGCGATCCCGATCGCCGATGTGGTCCGGCTGGACGATCGGCTTCGATGTTTCAAAGCCTATGTCGACGACACTTTCGTTGTGGACGATCTGAAGCGTGCATGGGAACTGTCCGAGGCTCATCCCGGAAAAAAGTTTGTTGCTAGAAGCGGCGAAGTCGTTCGAGATCGCCTGATCAGTTGGGGCGAGCGAACCAGCCACGGCCCCTTGTCCCTCAAGCGAGAGATGAGGGAGTTGGACCACCGCGTTGAAGCCGCACGGGTCGAATCCAAGGAAGCTTCAGACCGAGTCGATCAACTTGAAGGGCGGATCGAGGAAACGGACAAACTGAGGCAGGACCTGTCCCTGAGGTTGCAGGAAGCGGAGAGGGAAGCCCTCGGTTTTGAACACGGTATTCAGACTCTCGTGTCGGAACTTGACCGAGCCGAGAGGCAGGTTGAAGTGACCCAGTCTGAAATCGAGCGTTTCGTTGAAGAACGCGGGGAACTGGAAGTGGCTATGGTGTCGGGACGCTCAAAGCTCGCCGACGTCTTGGCCCGAGGGGTCGCGATCGACGACGAGTTGCGATCCCGTTCGGGTAAGAGAGCGGAACTCCTGGAGAAGTCGGAAGAGCTCGGGGCCCAGGTGGGGGAACTCCGGTCCCGGGTCGCGGTCCTGGCGGAACGAAATCAGACTTTACTGAGGGAGCAGACAGCTTCGAAGGGCAGGGCGAGGGAGTTGGGGGAACGTGGTGCTCGGGCCGACCGGCAGATCGAACACACGAACTCCGAGCGACTGGATGCCTTCGGTTCGATTGATGCCGGCGAGCAGGCCAGACACGATTGCAACCGCAAGAAGGACGAATTGGATCGTCTGATCGCGTCTGCGGTCGAGCGGCTCGAGAAGCTCAGGCACGAACTGCACGAGGCTGAATCGGAGTGGGATGAAGCCCGTACCGAGCTGGATGGATGGAAGGACAAGCACAACGAAAGAGAGATCGAAAGGACCGCGGTGGATTCAGACATCAAGCACCTTGTGACCTTGTGCTCGAGCGAGCTCGGCGAAAGTATTGAATCGGTCTGCCTGGACAGTTTCGAGACTCTCACTCCGGAAGAGCTCGAAGAACACGACGACGAATACCAGCAACTGCGGCAGCGGGTCGAATCCATCGGAAGCGTGAACATGATGGCGGTTGAGGAATACGATGAAGCCCAGCAGCGGTTTGAGTTCCTGACCACCCAACGCCAGGACCTGCTCGATTCCATTCGCGACACGACCCAGGCCATCGAGGAGATCGATGTCGTGTGCCGGAAGCAGTTCAATGAAGCTTTCCAACACATCAATCGTAGGTTTACGAGCGCGTTCGTGGAATTGTTTGGTGGAGGGCACGGCGAGCTTCGTCTGATCGAGCAGGCAGATGTCTCCGATGCCGGGATCGAGATCGTCGCACAACCTCCCGGAAAGAAACTCCAGAACGTCCTGCTTCTCTCGGGTGGGGAAAAGGCCCTTGCGGCGCTATCGTTGTTGATCGCTCTGTTCCAGTTCAAACCAAGCCCGTTCTGTGTTCTCGACGAGGTCGATGCACCGCTGGATGATGCCAACATCGATCGATTTGCCCAGATGATTCGATCCATGGCCGAGGATACGCAATTCATAGTGATTACCCACAGCAAGCGCACAATGGAAACCGCCAAGCAGCTTTACGGCGTGACGATGGAAGAGCCGGGTGTTTCCAAAATCGTTTCAGTAAGATTGAATTGACAATGCCGGTTCCGGCCCTTCACCATCCTTGGGTGGAATCCCGGGAATCGGGACGGCTGAAGTCGCACCCAAACTGGAATTTATTAAGAGAGTGATCGAATGGTATTGATGCAAACGGACTTGCCCGGCGTCAAGTTTCACGCCCGGGGTAAGGTTCGTGACATATACGATCTCGGAGATGCGCTCCTGTTTATCGCTACCGATCGGCTGTCCGCCTTTGACGTAGTGCTTCCCACCGCGATACCGAATAAGGGGAAGGTCCTCACACAGATGTCGCGGTTCTGGTTCGACTTCTTCGGAGACGTCGTGCCGAACCACGTCATTTCCCTCTCCGTCGACGACTACCCGGAGCAGGTGCGTCAATTCCGGGATCAGCTGGAAGGGCGTTCCATGATGGTCCGGAGGGCTCAGGTCTTCCCGATCGAGTGCGTGGTCCGTGGGTACCTGACAGGGTCGGGCTGGAAAGACTACAAGAAGTCGGGGAAGGTGTGTGGCATCGCGCTTCCGGTCGACCTGACCGAATCCGAACAGCTGTCGGAGCCGATCTTCACTCCCTCGACGAAGGCTGCGACAGGACACGATGAGAACATTTCCGAAGCCGAGGCCGCCGACATTGTCGGGGCCGACACGGTGCGAGAGTTACGGGATCTGTCCATGGACATATACAACCGTGCCGCGGCCTTTGCAGCCGAAAAAGGAATCATCATCTGCGACACCAAGTTCGAGTTCGGGGTCATCGATGGCCGGATTTCGATCGTTGACGAGATGTTGACACCGGATTCGTCCAGGTTCTGGCCCGCTTCGGAATACGAGCCCGGAAAGGCGCAACCGTCGTTCGACAAACAATTCGTCCGCAACTACCTGGAGAAAATCGAATGGGGCAAGCAGCCTCCGGCTCCTGAGCTCCCGCCGGATGTTGTCGAGGGCACGAGCGCCAAGTACGTTGAGGCCTTCCGTCGACTTACCGGGCTGGAGTTGGAGTAGCAACGGTGGTGATCCTCGACTTTACGCTGCTCGATTGGCTGGTGCTCGGAACCGTCCTTTACTCGGTCGTGATGAGCGCCCTGCGTGGATTCGTCCGCGAGGTGCTGGGCCTGATCACGGTTCTTGTCGCGATCTTTCTGGCCGCCTGGTTTTTTCGAAATGTTGGCATGGTGTTCAGGGACGCCGTTGCGTCAGAAAACATCGCACTCTTTCTTGGCTTCGCCCTGCTGTTTGCCGGAACGCTGATCATAGGATTCACCGCGATCTGGTTCATCTACAGATTTTTCAAGTTTGCGCGAATCGAATGGTTTGACCGACTGCTTGGTGGCGCTTTCGGCTTCATACGCGGGTGGTTGATCGGATCTGCCATCTTCCTGGGTCTGACAGCGTTCGGGATTCAATCGGACGTTGTGAAGAACTCCCAGTTGGCCCCTTACTTCCTGCCGGGATCGCGTATAGTTGCCGTTGCCACACCGTTCGAATTGAAGGCGAAGTTTCTGGTCGGATACCGGGAAGTGCAACGGTGGTGGAGCGAAAATCTCTAGGAAAATCGACTGTGAAGAAGCGGATGGAAGCCCTCATAACTGACTTGATCGAGCAGGGAGTTCTCCTCGACCAGGCCCGCGACGAATTCGAAAAGAAATTCATAGCGGCGGCCCTCGACAAGACGAATGGAAACCAGACCCGAGCCGCTCGTATGCTCGGGGTTCATCGGAATACGCTCGGTCGGAAGATCGCCCTCCACAAGCTGAATGGCAAAGGGGGTGGAGGGCTGGTCAGAGGGTGATCTCGGTGCCGACTCCCTGTTGCTTCGCTCTCCGGTACGCCAGGTCCGCGGCGACCAGGTCTTCCATCGCCATACCCAACGATTTGAACAACGTTACCCGGTCCTTTGTGTCGGGGACCGCTTTCTTTCCTGCCACCAATTCGTCCAGTGATGCGTAAATGTGGTCGCGGGTGATGGATCCTTCACGGATCGGAATCACAAGTTCCCCGGCTTCGGTCAGGGCGCCCTCGTATGAATCGACTACGACCACGGAGCCGGCCACAACGTCGGAACCGATTTCACGTGTGTGTGGGCGGTACGCGCCCATCGCGTTGATGTGAGCGCCCGGTTTGAGTTCATCGAGCGCGAACAGGGGTTCCGTGTTCGTGGTGCATGTACAAATGATATCCGCCTGTCTGAGATCACCGGCATCGCCAACCGAGATCGGGATGTCGAGTTCTGCTCCGAGCCTCCCCTTGAAGTCCGCTCCGAGTTCCGGCGTAAACGGGAAGAGTAGAACTTCCTTAATGTCGAACAAGGTCGTGAAAGCCTGGACGTGTGCAAAGGCCTGTACGCCCGTCCCAAACATGCCGAGAACACTGCCTCCGGACTTACCCAGTTGGTCGGTCGCCAGCGCGGATGCTACCGCGGTCCGCGCCGAAGTCAGGTATTCGGCGTCCATCAGGCCCAGGACTTCGCCGGTTTCCGCGCTGACGTAAATGTACGCCGAGTGGATCAACGGGAGGTTTCTGGCGGGGTTCCGGTTCATTACCGTGACCAGTTTGAGTCCCGCCGATCCGAGCGCCTCGTCGTATGCGGGCATAAAGAGGGAGACCCCGTCGGATCGGCCCATTTCGATGACCGTTCTCAACGGCATGTCGCAGCCCCCGTCGGCGAGCATTTCGAAACCTTTTTTCAATGGTTCGAACAATTCGGAATGTGGGAGCACCTTCGTTACGTCATCACGCGACAGAATCAACATCGGTTTGTACCTGCTTTTTTCTTGATTTTAGGTGGTCAGTGATTTGGGCCGAGGTTTCTGCCGGCTCCAGGACAGGAACGAGTCGAACGCTTTGAACCGGTTTCATCATGAAGCTTGTCACGAGACAGAACTCGTCGTATTGGCGATCTTGATCCGATTCGGCCAGTCCTCCCTGGTAATGGTTGCGGACCGCTTCCTCCATGACGGGCCCGAGTCCCTCGACCTCATGTTCCTCGATCCCGAGGATATATCCGGAGCGAATGAAGGCAATTTTCTTCCGCTTGACGGAATTCGAGTCCATTACGGCGACGAAATTAAACTCCCTCACATCGAAGTATGTTTCGCGGTGATCCCTGCGGGCCCGCTCCAACCGGTCGAGTCGCCGGCGAATTCGTTCCGCCTCTTCAAAGCGGGTTTCTTCGGCCAGTTTCTTCATTCGTTCGACCAACGGTGAAGCGATCTTCTCGTCGTCACCCTGGATGAAGGCAATCGCCCGGTCGATGTCCTCCAGATATCCCTGCCGATCGATGTCGCTGTTGCACGGTCTCGAACAAGTCCGCATCTGAAAGTAGAGGCAATCCGGATACGGTTCGTCTTCCCGGATGTTGTATTGGCAGGGGCGGATCTCGAACGCCCGCTCGAGGGTGGTCTTCAGACGCTCGAGTTGCGACCGGCTGATAAACGGTCCGAAGTAGTCGACCCCATGCTTGATCTGACGCGTCAGATAAATTCTGGGAAAACGCTGGCGCCGGTTGATCTTCATCAGGTGAAAAAGAGGAAACGTTCTCATCTGGCGGTACGTTCCGGGAAACCATCGCCGCCGCTCGTCATAGAGCAGGAACAGCGTTTCCATCGGAGAATCGGTCCTGCAGAATTCGATTCGGCCCGTGATCCGCCCGAGGTCCAGGGTTCGTGAATCCCCGTCTTCGGGGAAATAGAAACGCTCTATCCTCTGCCAGAGGTTGTGTGTTTTCTCGAGAATCATCAACTTCCCGTGCACATCGAAGATCCGGAACACGCCCGATCGGCGCGGAACAACGCGAAACCTTTCGTCGTCCTTGCCAACGGTCACATCGTAGTCGATCGACTCGAACCTGAATTCGACGGGCTTACCCATGGCGCTTCATTATAGAACTGAAGGTCGCGAGCGGACGCTTAAGAAGGGGGATCTTGACGCAAAGACGCAAAGGCGCAGGAGGCAAGGTGGAGGACTGAAGTTGTCAGACATTTTCCCGCTCGACGCGCAGGCTCCTGGATCTGATCGCTGGCAGGGGGGTGAATTCCGAAGAAAACACTTCTCTACGTCTTTGCGTCTCTGCGTCGAGAAAAACAAACGGGGCGCCGAGTGGCTAGTGGTCCCCGTCAAACAGACTGTAACTTATCGAGCTTCTTTCGGGCACGTTGAACTTTTTCAAGAATATCGGAAGCCGTTGCGGTCCAAATGAAGGGCTTCGGGTTCTGATTGTGACCCCCGACATATTCCTCCACGGCCTGGATTAGCTCAGGAACCGAATGGAAAACCCCGCGCCGAAGCCGTTGTTCGGAAAGATCCCGGAAGAAGCGTTCGACCATGTTCAGCCAGGATGCACTGGTCGGTGTGAAGTGCACATGAAAGCGCGTGTTGCGCTTCAACCAGTTGACGACTTTCTGATGTTTGTGCGTGGCGTAGTTGTCGCAAATGATATGGATCTGTTTGTCTTTCGGCACGGAACGTTTGATCTGATTGAGAAACCGGATCCATTCCTGATGACGATGCTTCGGCATACAGGTCCCGATAATCGAGCCGTCCAGCGTATTGAGCGCGGCGAACATCGTGGTCGTCCCGTTGCGTTTGTAGTCGTGGGTGAGGGTGCCGCACCGCCCCTTCTTCAGAGGTAACCCGGGTTGCGTGCGGTCCAGGGCCTGCATCTGGCTCTTCTCATCGCAGGACAAAACAATGGCGTTTTCCGGAGGGTTCAGATACAAACCGACCACATCCTCCAACTTCTCGACAAATTGTTTGTCGTTGGAAAGTTTGGGTCTTCCGCAGAATTTGTGGGTAAAACCGTCTTCCATCGCCGCTTGAGGAGACCACGGTGCTCGCCAAGCCTCAAGGCTTCCCTCGCAAGCTCGGCGGCTGCGCCGGCCTTGACCCTCGGCTGCGCTCCGCGGTGTCGGCTGGTGTGGGCGATGGGGAACGGGGCCTCCGGCGGGGGCTCCGGGCACCGGGTGTAGGCGTCCGACCGAAGTGGGTACTGGAATATTCGCCGTCGAACAAAAGAATAAGGTACTTTGTTTCAATTACTTATGTGCGCACAGGCCTTTGGACTGCCCACAAATTCTGCGGAGGAGGCGAAAGTTTGAAGGTGCGTGCCAGATGAGGCTTCAAGCCATGAGCCCGCCAGATTCTCCCTACCGTGGACTCGCTGACGCCGGTTGCCCTGGCCATCAAGGACCGGCTCCAGTGCGTGGCGTTCGGAGGCTTCCCTTCGACCGTCTTCTTCACGATCCGGGCCCGCTTCCGGCGGCCGATCGAGGGAATCCGTCCACTGCGGGAAGCGTCCTTTTCGATTCCCCCGAGGCCATCTTCAACGAAACGATCGCGCCAACGTCCGGCCTTTTGACGAGTGATGTCCAACTTGGCAGCGATCTCCTGATTGTCCAGACCCCCGGCGGCCAGCAAGACAATTCGAGATCGTTCCGCCAACCGGACCGCCACACTGCGGCTTCGGCTCAGTCGCTCCAGTTCCTTCCGCACAGGAATGTCCAATTTAATCGTCGGTGCTCTCCTCATATATACTCAGACGTAGGAAAGCTGAATAAGTTACATTAACTGTGACGGACTACACTAGGGCACAGGTGGCCCGGTATCGGATCAGTTCGACCTCAGGCCCTCCCAGTGGAACTTCAGGGAGTCGGCCGTGTGTTGCCGGGCGTAGTCCCAACCGTGGGTTCCCGGGTAGAGGTGAAATTCGTGTTCGATGCCCTTGGCGGTGAGCACGTCGCTGAGTTGCCTTGCACCGAGGAAAAAGCCGTACTCATCTTCGGTGCCGCAGTCGAAATAGATTCTCAGTCCGTCCAGGTCGGCCGTTCGGCGAGCGATACGCAACGGGTTGTTTTCTTCCCAGTAGGCGAGATCGCGGGACACCCCGAAGATCTGATCGAACAGGGAATAGAACATCTGCGCACGTCGCATGTTGGTCGCAATAGCTGCGAAGTCGTCGATAAGCATGGCGCTGTGTGCGCTGACGGAACTGAAGAGGTCGGGGCGCTTAAAGGCCAGCTTCAAAGCCCCGTAACCACCCATGGAAATGCCGCTGATGGCCCTTCCCGAACGTGTGCCTGCCGCCCGTGTTGTCGATTCAATCCAGGGTATGAACTCGTCGGTGATCATGTCCTCCCATCTATCCCCGTTGATGGAATTCGTGTAGAAGCTGTTCGCGCCGAATGGAATCGCGACTATGAACTCACCGATGTCGCCCGCGGTGATCATCTGGTCCAGCATCAGGTCGGTCCGCCCCCGGGTGCTCCAGCGCTTTTCGTTCTCGTTGGCTCCGTGCAGGAAAAAAATTACGGGATATTCTGCTTCGCCCTGCTCGTAGGAAGGGGGGAGGTAGAGGGCGTAGTCGAGTTGCCTTCCGAGGATGCCACTCCGGAAAGTCTTGTACTCTACGCGGGAGCCTTCCGGGACGATGTCCCGGTCCCGCCCTCGCCCGAACCGCCTCTGTCCGACGGCGTTCGAGACGAACAGGAACGTCAATACCAGTATCAGGAAGTGAGTCCGTCGCATCGGTCAATCCTTTATATGAGCGGATACCTCTTCGCGGTTCTCTGGAGATTCGCCCGAAGGTTCGCTTGACGACATCCCGTCTCCGAAATGACGGATCTGAAGGGCCTCCGCCGCCTGGTCGGTCAGATCGACTATGGCAGCGGCGTTGACTCCCATCGTGATCGCGATCGTCTCGCTCAGTTCTTCCCTGGTTGCCCCACACTTGATCGCCTTCTTGATATGGCCTTCCAGACAGCCGTTGCAGTGGGTTGCCAGAGAGGCCGCGATGGCAATCAATTCCTTGGTTTTCCTGTCCAACACAGAGGTCTTGTAGGTTTCCTGGTAAAACCGAAAATAGATTCTCCGCATCTTCGGCTCGACCATTGTGTAGGACGGCCACTTTTCTTTGGGCTCATCGGCCATGAAGGCTTGTCTCCTCGATGTTTAGTACGACGGGCGAGTAGGAAATGTTACGTGTTAGGCGGCGATGCCGTCAAGGACGTCTCGGATGATTGTGTCGAGTTTGTCGAGGTGAAAAGGCTTGGGAATGAAGCCCTGGATGCCCAGCACTTCAAGGGCGGCTAGGCGATCGGGTGCGGTATAACCACTGGCGACGAGTACCTTCGCTTGGGGGAAACTCCGGCGGATCTGGCGGAGTGTGGACAGGCCGTCCAGTACCGGCATGATCATGTCCAGGACGACCAGGTCGACCTCCGGCGTCATCCGGTCCAGCGCTTCCCTTCCGTTCGCTGCCGTCAGCACCGCATAGCCGCGGCGGGAAAGTGAAGCTTCGAGGAGCTTGAGGATGTCCTCTTCATCATCGACGAGAAGAACGGTCTCTCGCCCTCTTGGGGCTCGTCGTTTTCTGAAGACCAGATGGCGTACGGTGCTGTTCGACGCCGGAAAGCTCATCCTGAATTCCGTTCCTGATCCCGGTTCACTCTGAACGTCAATGGTTCCGCCCGAACGTTGAATCGTCCCGTAGACCATGCTCAGGCCCAGTCCGGTGCCACGCCCTTTTTCCTTGGTCGTGAAGAACGGGTCGAAGATCTTGTCGATGATCGCGTGATCGATTCCACCCCCCGTGTCCGCCACCGTGAGCAGAACTTGCCGTGCTTTCGATCGAGTCCGGAACGTGATGCGTCCTCCGTCCGGCATTTCGTCTCGTGCGTTGATGGCAAGGTTGATCAGCATCTGGGTTATCTGATTTTCGTCGGCCCGGATCGGGGGCAGGTTCTCATCCAGGTCCAGCTCCAGCCGAATGGTCCTGTCCAGAGTTTCCGCCAACAGGTGCCTGGTCGTGCGAACGATCTCGTTCAGTTGCACGAGTTGGACTTCCTGCGGCTCATCCCGGGCCATGGTCAGTAGTTGGGTCGTCAGTTTTGCCGCTCTTCGCGTGGCTTCGATGATGGTATCGGCGCGATCGCCGATCTTGGGAAGGGGTTGGCTCAATTTGATCAGCTCTGCGGTCGGGAGAATGATGCCTAGAATGTTGTTGAAGTCGTGCGCGATCCCGGCGGCCAGAGTTCCAATCGATTCCATCTTCTGGGTCCGCATCAGCCGCCTGGCCAGACGGTTCCTTTCGGTGACATCCCGAATCACGACCGAAATGCGCTGGCCGTCATCGACCGCACTGATGAGCGCGGAGATAGATTCGTCCTGCTTCCGTTCGAGTTCGGCTTCGAAGTTCTGAACCGAGCCCATGCGTTCGACGGACTTTCGAAACTGGCCGGCCGTCCGATCGGAGTCGAACAGGTTTAGGAGCGACCCGCCCGAATCACACTGCGCGAACACGTTACGGGCCGCCGGGTTCAGCTCTATGATCAGCCAACTCGTATCGCACATGTAAACGACGTCCTGCATTCTTTCAACGAACGTCCGGTACTTGGCCTCGGATGTTCGCAAGTGGTCGTACAGTGCAATGTTCGCCAGGGCGCTCGACATCTGGGGCGAAACGATCGACAGGGTTCGAACGGTCGATGGAGAGAAGGCATTCGGTCTCTCGTCGGCCAGGAACAGGATGCCTCGTGCCGTACCGCGAGTGTTGAGAGGGACACACAACCATGAGAGCAACTCTTCAGGGAACGGCCAGCCCGGACAACCAGTCCAGGATCGGGAGTCGCTGAACTGTATCGACCCGGCCGGGCTGTGAACTTCCTCCGGCAGGTCCGATGTCGAGATCGTTCCGGGGAAATTGTGAAGTCCGCCAAACAGGTCGGAAACTGCCTCGAGTTCGAAGGTCCCCTGATGGCCTGGGCAGTACAGGGCCGCATATTTCGATAATGTGGCCTGGGAGATTACCTGGACCAACTCGCTGGAAAGTTCCCGCGTCGAAGTGTGTCCACTGATCGCTTCGCCGATCCGACTGACGAATGAGAGCTCCTCGATCTTGTCGCGGAAGGCAACGTTAGCTTCTTCCAGCGCTGTTGTCAGCTGCGAAATCCGACGATTGGGTTCGGAATCCATGGGGTCAGACAAGGTTGAAAAATGCCTCGATATCTTCTCTGCTGGACTCGAGTTCCTCGATCACCTGCAGGTATTGGGATTCGCTGAAGCCAAAAGCTTCCACCACCGGTTCGCCGGCCATTGATTCGCCGGCCAGTCCCATGCCCACATTCGTTGCCGCCAGGTCGGCTATTCTCACCATGCCGGCGAGTTCCCCCGAGTCCTCGGAATCCGAAGCGGTGCCATGGTGATTGGCGATTGCGTTTATCAGTGGCTCTGGCATTTGCCAACCCTCGGCCAGCCAAGCACCTGCCTGACAATGATCGATGTCGAGTAACTGCTTCTCGGCGTCAAATAGCGGAACGTCGGCATCTTCGACCAGCCGTCGGACCTCTTCGTATTGCTCCGGGAAGCACATCTCCAGGACCAGCGCCCCGATGTCATGGAGCAATCCGGCGCAGAAGGCTTCATCCGGCGGTGTCGAGCGGGTCATCCTCGCGATCGCTGACGCGGCGTGAGCGGCAGCGATCGAATGTTTCCAGAATCGCGTTCGTTCGGGATTGGACCTCGATCCCCAGGCCTGGATGACGAAAACGCTGAGGGACAACTGTTTGAGCATCACCGTACCGATGATGGCGATAGCGTGGCTCAAAGTCCGAACGGTCGCCCGATGACCGTAGTACGCGGAGTTGGCCAGACCGAGCACCTTCGCTGCAAGTACTTGATCCCGCGACACAATGTCGGCGAGAGACCGGTGGCTGTTGTCTTCCCCAACGGCTGACATGATCTTGCGGGCCACGACCGGCAGGGTCGGCAAGTCGCGCAAGGAGTAGATTCGCCGTTTCAGGTCGGTTGCTGTTGGCATGGAAACACCCTCAATACACGAATCGGCCTCTGGTGACTGAACTTTAGTTCAAAAGAAAATGGTGGAGATCCTTCGGAATCAGTCAGTTTCCAGCCATCCCGGGGGCGGTCCGCCGGGGTCTGGCCGTAGCTAGGAGTCTGCGCGGCAAAGCGCGAAGAACTCGGAGCTATTGGGATTCGATAGGGTCTTGGGAGCAGAACCGCCCGATTCTTTCGAAATGACCTGTTCGAAGCTGTGCGGACCTGAGTCGTTGGCCCCGGGGCTGGGTTGGTTGTCCCCGGTTTTGCGGACTAGGCCCATTCGATCTTTCCGTTCATCCGTCGCAAGTTCACCGCCAGAGCCACCAGGTTCCATTCGCAGGTGACGTTGTCCAAACCTCGCAGACTGAATTGTCGAAATCCGAGCACCGACTTGATCCACCCAAACGGTGGCTCACCGATGTGCTTTCGGGCCCGGTAACGATCACGCCCTCGCTGGGTTTTCATCTTGCGGATCATCCGACCCATCGCTGTGCTTTTGGGTGGGAGTGGGGCCGTGTCAATATCCTTCTCGCGGCCCATCGGGACGTACCCATCAATTTCTCGTCGTTCCAGCATTCGCAGATTCGACTCGGATCGGTATCCCGCATCCGCCAGTACCCGGTCCGGACTCTCGGACAGATTCTTGTTCAACTCATCCAGAGTCGGTGTCAACTGTCCGGTATCGGAAGCATTGTTGCTCACCGTTGTGGCGACGATGATTCGCGCCTCGGAATCCACCGCCGCCTGCGCGTTGTAGCATTGTTGGAATCCTTCCGTCGAGGTCTTCATAATCCGGCTTTCCGGATCGGTGAAGTTATCCTGGGCTTTGGGTTTGGGCTCACCCATGGGGCGTTTGAACGGCTTGCCCTTCTTGCCGCTTCCAGGCTTGTCGTCTCCCGGTTTCCTTTCCGCTTCCTGGTCGGCAGCCATCTGACGCTCTTCGAGTCGCTTCATCGCCACCTGGATCGTGGTCCGTCGCTTCTCGTGCGTCGCCAATCCTTCGGGTAGTTCGTCTCCTCGCCGATCGGCCCCGTAACGCTGGTCTTCTTCCTCATCGGTCGCGGTTGCCCGATTGATCAGATCCCGAATCTGTTCCCCCAACTCGGTTTCCTGCTTCTTCATCCGTTCATAGCTCATCGCTTTGCGTTTGCTCGCATTCGCCCGCATCTTGGTTCCATCCACCGCCACGGTTCCCATCTTCACCAGTCCCGCTTCTCGCGCCATTCTCACCACTTGCACAAACAGGTTCCCGAACTCCTCCAGATGCAGTTTGCGAAAATCTGAAATCGTTCGGTGTGCCGGGAAGTTCGCCGATCCCAACATTCGGAACGCCACGTCTTCGCTCATCTTTGCCGCCATCTTCCTGGACGAAAACACCCCGGTCGCGTACCCATAGATCAGCACCTTCACCATCATCCGCGGATCGTACGCCTGATTGCCTGGTCCTTCACTTCCATACCGCTCTTCAAACGCGCTCAAATCCATCGCGTCCACGGCATCCGATATGAAATAGGACAGGTGATCTTCCGCCAGCCAATCTCTCAACGACGGCGGCATCAGCAGGCTCTGTTCCGGAATATAGGTCCGATAGGTTCGTGACATGTCCTACATCTTCGTTCCGGTACCGCCCAATTCCGGTCCTTCTGCCGCGCAGGCTCCTAGGGAAGACACCCGCAGGCCGAACCGGTTCTGAGCCAGTGCGGCACGCTCGGCCGAAACAGTTGGACGGACGCCGGTCTCTTGGTGGACATTCCGATAGGCGAACCTAGGAGCCTGCGCGGCAGAAGAGATCTACTGCGAAAGCGGTATAATCGGTCCAGATTTCCCCGATTCTTCGTTGAATAGAACCACTATTCGCCTCAAAATCGAGAAAATCTGACCTCGATTCTCCACTTTCTCGCTACGATCCCTTCTGCCGCGCAGGCTCCTAGTGTAGTCCGTCACAGTTAATGTAACTTATTCAGCTTTCCTACGTCTGAGTATATATGAGGAGAGCACCGACGATTAAATTGGACATTCCTGTGCGGAAGGAACTGGAGCGACTGAGCCGAAGCCGCAGTGTGGCGGTCCGGTTGGCGGAACGATCTCGAATTGTCTTGCTGGCCGCCGGGGGTCTGGACAATCAGGAGATCGCTGCCAAGTTGGACATCACTCGTCAAAAGGCCGGACGTTGGCGCGATCGTTTCGTTGAAGATGGCCTCGGGGGAATCGAAAAGGACGCTTCCCGCAGTGGACGGATTCCCTCGACCGGCCGCCGGAAGCGGGCCCGGATCGTGAAGAAGACGGTCGAAGGGAAGCCTCCGAACGCCACGCACTGGAGCCGGTCCTTGATGGCCAGGGCAACCGGCGTCAGCGAGTCCACGGTAGGGAGAATCTGGCGGGCTCATGGCTTGAAGCCTCATCTGGCACGCACCTTCAAACTTTCCAACGACAAACAATTTGTCGAGAAGTTGGAGGATGTGGTCGGTTTGTATCTGAACCCTCCGGAAAACGCCATTGTTTTGTCCTGCGATGAGAAGAGCCAGATGCAGGCCCTGGACCGCACGCAACCCGGGTTACCTCTGAAGAAGGGGCGGTGCGGCACCCTCACCCACGACTACAAACGCAACGGGACGACCACGATGTTCGCCGCGCTCAATACGCTGGACGGCTCGATTATCGGGACCTGTATGCCGAAGCATCGTCATCAGGAATGGATCCGGTTTCTCAATCAGATCAAACGTTCCGTGCCGAAAGACAAACAGATCCATATCATTTGCGACAACTACGCCACGCACAAACATCAGAAAGTCGTCAACTGGTTGAAGCGCAACACGCGCTTTCATGTGCACTTCACACCGACCAGTGCATCCTGGCTGAACATGGTCGAACGCTTCTTCCGGGATCTTTCCGAACAACGGCTTCGGCGCGGGGTTTTCCATTCGGTTCCTGAGCTAATCCAGGCCGTGGAGGAATATGTCGGGGGTCACAATCAGAACCCGAAGCCCTTCATTTGGACCGCAACGGCTTCCGATATTCTTGAAAAAGTTCAACGTGCCCGAAAGAAGCTCGATAAGTTACAGTCTGTTTGACGGGGACCACTAGGCGACGGGGCCTGACGCGGGTCGAGCGCGAGGGTTGGTCGGTCCGCCACGCCGCCAAGGCTACATGGGTGATCGGGCGGCCCGACGCCACCGTTATCGTTCTGAAAGCGGTTTGTCCCCACCTGGGTGTTCCATCAACTGGCAACGACCGTTTCGAAAAGCTGGTTGATTACCTGGTCCGTTTATCCGAAAATTGATTTTTATTGAGACTATGATGGTGGTGGAACGGCTCTTTGGGGCCGGTCAGCACTCGTACCTGTTAAGCTTGAGGTCTTACTAATAATGCTACAAGCCATACTCCCCGATCACCTCACCAGACTGACCGACGACGAGACGGATCGTCGGATCACCGAATTAAGGTCCCACCTGGGGTCCCGTCTGGTCGTTCTTGGTCACCATTATCAGCGTGACGAAGTTATCAAGTTCGCCGACATTCGAGGCGATTCGTTCAAGCTCTCCCAGTGGGCATCGCGGCAGGAGGAAGCAGAGTACATTCTCTTCTGCGGCGTGCACTTCATGGCCGAAAGCGCCGACATCCTGAGCGGTTCATCCCGGAAGGTAATTCTGCCGGATCTGAATGCCGGGTGTTCGATGGCTGACATGGCGGCTCTGGATCAGGTGGAAACCTGCTGGGAACAGCTCGCGCGGACAACTTCGGAAAAGATTGTCCCGATCACCTATATGAACTCGGCCGCCGGCATCAAGGCGTTCTGTGGCCGACACGGCGGCGCCGTGTGCACATCGTCGAATGCTCCGGCGGTGATGCGATGGGCGCTCGAGCGGGGAGACAAGGTCGTGTTCCTGCCCGACCAGCACCTGGGCCGTAACACCGCCTACCAGCTGGGCTTTCGGTTGGAGGAAATGGTCGTCTGGGATCCTTACCTGGAACTGGGTGGAAGCACCCCGGACCAGCTGATCGAGTGCCGGTTTATTCTCTGGAAGGGTCACTGCTCCATCCATGGGCGTTTTCAGCCGCACCACGTGGCGCGGGTTCGGGAACAGCATCCCGGCATTCGTGTGATCTCGCATCCGGAGTGCAAGTTCGAGGTCGCCCAATTGTCCGACTCGGTGGGTTCTACCGAGCACATCATCAAGTGTGTCACGCAGTCCCCCGTGGGAACCAAGTGGGCGATCGGGACCGAGATCCATCTGGTCAACCGGCTGAAGAACGAAAATCCCGATCGGTTTATTATTCCGCTCGACGATTGTGGTTGTCTCTGTTCGACGATGTTCCGGATAGATGCGCCACACTTGCTGTGGTCGATGGAGAACCTGGCCGCTGGCACAGTCGTCAACCAGATCAAGGTCGAACCGGAAGTGGCCGAGTGGGCCCGAGTGTCTCTGAACCGGATGCTGGAGATCACGAACTAGGAGCCTCGGCGACAGAAGGGATCGTAGCGAGAAAGTGGAGAATCGAGGCCAGATGTTCTCGATTTTGAGGCGAATAGTGGTTCCATTCAACGAAAAATCGGGGAAATCTGGACCGATTATACCGCTTTCGCAGTAGATCTCTTCTGCCGCGCAGGCTCCTAGGTTCCCATCTTGCCATGCCAGCCAGGCGATACTTCGCAACAGGCCGTGTCCAGGGTGTCGGGTATCGCTACTTTGCCCTTTCCGAAGCCGAACGGTGCCGTGTGCGCGGCTGGGCTCGAAATCTTCCCGACGGTCGCGTGGAGATTCATGCCGAAGCGTCTGACGTGCGGATGCTGGAGAACTTCAAGGCAAGTTTAGAGAGCGGCCCTGTCGGAGCAAAGGTCGAGGCGCTAACGGAAAACGAGCGGCCTGAGTCCGATTCTTATTCATCTTTCACGATCCGAGGTTGATCTAAATGGACGAGTTCAAAGCCCTCATCCGCGAGATTCCGGACTATCCCAAACCGGGAATCCTGTTCTACGACATCACGACGTTGCTGAAAGACCGCGAGGGCTTTTGCCGTCTGATCGATCACATGACCCTGCAGACACGCACCATCCATGCGGATCTGGTCCTGGGTATTGAAGCGCGCGGCTTCATATTCGCGCCCGCGCTCGCTTACAACATCAATGCCGGCTTTGTGCCGATTCGCAAGCCGAACAAGCTGCCATATGAAACCGAAACGGTATCGTACGACCTGGAGTACGGAACCGACTCGCTGGAAATTCACAAGGATGCCATCACGCCAGGCAGTCGCGTCATTATCGCCGACGACTTGCTTGCGACAGGGGGGACGGCAGCCGCGGCCGCACACCTGGTTGAAAAGGCCGGAGGTGTGGTCGCCGGTTTCACGTTCGCGGTGGAGTTGGAATTCCTGAAGGGTCGGGACAAGCTCGACGGCTACGACGTTTTCTCGTTGATCCAGTACTGACGACCGCTTGACAAGTGTTCATCGACCTATATACTGAGGTACGTAAGAGAAGTTACTAAACCTGTTTAGGTACCTCATGCCCTGTTCGGAAAGTAGTTGAATCTTGTTTGCCGACTCTCCTTTCCCACCATGCTCGCGAAGTTCCTCTACAGATAAATTCAAGGAAGTTTAATGACCAAAAAATTGTATGTTGGAAATCTGTCGTTCCAGACGACGGAAAGTGAACTCGACGACCTGTTTGCCCAGGCCGGCGAGGTCGAATCAGTCCGGATCATCACAGATCGAGACACCGGCCGATCCAGAGGCTTCGGATTTGTGGAGATGAACGAGGAAAATGCCGAAAAGGCGATTTCGCAGTTCAACGGACAAGAGTTGGACGGTCGCGCACTCACGGTCAACGAAGCACGACCTCAGGCGAATCGCGGCGGTCGTGGCGGCGGTGGTGGCGGCGGCGGTGGCGGATACAGTCGTTACTGAGCAAGATCACGAAGGCACGGAGGCTTAGCAACCGTGCCGCTCGCTTTCCCCGGGACCAGGTGACGCCGCCTCCGTAGGCTGGGCGCGGTCCCCGTTTGTGTCGAGGCGCTGGTGCGTCTGGTCGGCGCTTGTGCGCCCTCTGGAACCTTCCGCATCCATCCCGGGCCGCCAGGCGCCATCGATCGTTTCCTGAGCGGAAACCGATCCACCAATCAGTGTATTCTTATGCAGTTTTCCCGATCATCAAAGTCCCCTGACAAGCGCTGGTACCTGGGTGTGATCTGTGCAAAATGCCGGACCCCGATCCTGTTCGGTCTGGATCGAACCGAAGGCAAAGGCCCGTTCGAACCCCCAGCTATGCTGTTTCTTACCTGTAGCGAAGCCGAATGTGGACATCGTGCGGACTACAGTGGCGCGAAGGTCTCGGCACACCAGAAGAATCCGTAAGTCGGGCCAGAGCCTGGTAGAGCCGTTCAACACCCTAATTCGTTTTCCACCTGTCCTTAACTTGTTAGAATCCCAACGCGGCCCTGTAGCTCAGTAGGATAGAGCAGCGGTTTCCTAAACCGAAGGTCGGGGGTTCGATTCCCTCCAGGGCTATTCCTTTAGTGTCCAGTACCGTGCAGTTCTGTCCCGTAACCCACTGAAAAACCAGCAGAAGGTAGGATTTCGAATCCAGGGTGGTCCAGCCTTGTCCGGTAATATCCGTATAATTTTGATGGGTAAAACGATGGGAAAGAACACGGAGGGCAAGAGATGGGAAGTGTAGCGCAGGACGTAAGCCAACGGCAGTTTGGAAGACTTGTCGCTGTTCAACTCAAGAAACTGCCGGCAGGAATGCACAACGACGGTGGCGGCCTCTATCTCCAAGTCCAGGACTCAGGCTCACGCTCGTGGATTCTCCGAACCACGGTCCGCGGAAAGCGACGAGACATCGGCTTGGGCGGCCTATCTACGAAATCACTGTCTGAAGCCCGCAAGGAGGCGGCTGACCAGCGGTCCCGCTCGAGGGAGGGCGAGGACATTGTTGAGTCGCGCCGCGCCGAGAAACGGATTACGCCGACATTTGAACAGGCGGCGATAGCCGTCCACAGAAATCTCGCCCAGACGTTTCGCAGCGAGCAGCACACTCACAATTGGTTTCGATCACTAGAGAAACATGTCCTCCCGACCTTCGGCTCGAAGACCGTAGATGTGATCGACACGGCAGACGTACTCCGAGCCATCGGACCCATCTGGACTAGGACACCGGATACGGCACGGCGGACCCTCCGGCGAATCAAAGCGATTTTCGATTACTGCCAAGCCGCGGGATACCGAAACGTCATGGTCGGCAATCTCGCCGTGCCACTACCGAATCCCTGTGATGGAATCAAGTCCGCATTGCCGAACAATCACGCTGGGGAAAAGCATCACCAGGCCCTCGCTTACCAGCAGTTGCCGGTTTTCATTGAAGCCCTCCCGAAGACGGCCTCTTCTTTGTCCGTCAAACTGGCGCTTGAATTCACCATTCTGAGTGCATCAAGAACGTCGGAAGTCCTGAAGGCCCGATGGAGAGAATTCGATGTCGGCAACCAGGTTTGGACAGTGCCGGCGGACCGAATGAAGATGAAAAAAGCGCATCAAGTACCGCTCTCCGCTCGATGCGTTGAGATCCTCGAGCTCGCAAAACAGTTCAACGAGGGAGATGTCGTGTTTCCTGGCCAGCTTGGCCAGCCTCTATCTAACATGTCGATGTTGATGACGGTCAGACGCATGAGGCATGAGGGCCTCACGGTTCACGGATTCCGCGCAACATTCAAGACCTGGGCAGAAGAACGGACGAATTTCGACAGCCTAGTGATTGAAAGCGTCACTAGCCCACCAAGTGAGAGGGATCGAGCGGCACTATCTACAGACCACGTTCTTTGAGAAGCGCAAAATGCTGATGGACGCCTGGGCGAGGTTTGCAACGGCCGACCAGTCGAAGGTTGTTCAGATCAGGGCGGAGAGGAAAGGATGACCGGAAACATGCAGGGCATGACTGCAGAACGACCCGAGGAGCCGAAACCATTCCCGTGCGTGCTGAGCTATCCACTGGTCGGCCGCGCCATTCCCGGACTTGTCTTTACCGGACTTGTTCGCGTCATCCAGCCCGATGCTCCGCAACTTGTTGAGCCGTCCGACTGGCAGCGCCACACCATTTGTCGCGCCGCCCTGATGGAGCACCTTGATGCCGACCCCCGTGTCCGCTTGTTCTTCGACAGCCTGCCGCAGAGACTGTCCAGATTCCGGGTTGGGGTAAAGGAGACGACTAAGACTCTAATGGTGGAGTTCGACCCCGACCCCCACGAGCAGGTAGCGCAGTTTGTAAAGAGTGACCTAGCAGCCCGTGGCAGAAGTGGGGTTTTCTGAGTTGAGAGTTTCAGGTCTTCGCCCGGACGGAACGGCGTCTAAATCGATTCTGGAGCGCTGAGGATGGAACGAGAGCGATTCACAGTGGCTCCAGAGCAGTATTAAGGTGAATAAGGCCATGACATGTTGGCCCTGAAGGCCTCGTGGTGTGCCGTTTCCGAAATTGTTCCGAAGGATCAGGCTCAGATTCAAAGCGGCATATTGAATCAGGACGCGCTTGAGAATGTTGTCCCGATGTCGGAGGTGAACCCGACGCATTGCGCCGGTTTCCAGCGTGTGTGCGAACGGTCGTTCCAACATCAGTCCGCGCTGTCGGAGTAATTGCTTGCCCCGGTTGCCTCGGATTCGTCGCCGGTTGGCATAGACGGCCTGTTTTTCTTCGGACTTATCTTTCCAGTTGCGTCGGCCCCGGTCCGGTTCCGAGATGTAGCTGCGAATGTTGAGGTCTTTGAATCCGGTCAACGTATCGTTACTGTGATAGCCCTTATCCGCCACCAGTTCGGAGAGCACATCGTTCCGAAGTTTCGATCCAGGATCGGCGGCCAAGGTCTCCATCTGATGCGCGGCTTGGATCATCGTTTCTTTGATCGTCGTCGTGTCGCCCTGATCGGCACCCTGCACCGTGACCGCCAGGATGGCTCCGGTCTTCATGTCGGCGGCATGCTCCACCTTATGGGCCAGATGCGTTCGTCCGTCCTTCATCTTCGTGATTCGCGCATCCGGGTCGTGGGGATGCTCCCACTCTTTGTTCGATCCTTTCTTCGACCGCTTGCGGTCGAGTCGCCCCAGCTCGGTTTGCGTCGGTGTCTCGATCCCAGACGCCTTGGCCAGCCGTGTCAGGAATTGGTTGTAGGCTTCTCCGGTGTCCCGGCGTACGATCGACCGCATCGCCGCGTTGGCTTCCAGTGTCGATGCATCCACGCCCACCGTCTTCCCATCGATCAGGCCCTCACCGGCCAACACGCCCAACATCCACGAAAAGACCTTTCCATGTGTTTCCAGATCGATCAACCGTCGCGTCCGCGAGACTGTCGAATGATCCGGCACCCCTTCGCTCAGCCCGACTCCAAGGAATCCTCGCAAACTCAGAGAATCGGCACACCGCCACGCTATGCCACGCTCCGAATCGATTCCTTCGAAATAGCCCACCAGCAACATCCTAAAATACTTGCCCGGCGCCACGCTCGGCCGACCCATCACCTCAGCGTAGAACTGCTCACAGGCATCTTCGACGAACCGGTCGAACTTGGCTTGGTCCAAGATTCGGTTAACCCGTTCGTAGAACACGTGGCCCGCTGTCCGCGGCAACTCTGCTGTCGCAACCCATAACGTGGCTTGTCGGTCCTTTTTCCGTCCCATTCCCATATCGCGTTCTCCTTCCACTATCTTCCTCGCGATACGGTCGCATGGGGTCCGTTGTTAACTATGAAGTTGACTTGCACCACGGGCTGCTAGGGCTGCCGTGGCCCTGGCTGAGTCATGATTTGCTGCAGTCCTTCTGTTTCCGCATGGCTGCCGCCGAAACTGGCACTGAGCTTCAGACCGTGTATGACCTAGACCCCGCTGAGGTCACAGCAAAAGGCGAAAAGGAGCATCAAGGCCCCAGGAGAAGCTTCAGAGGAACGTCGAGTGGCTCTACCGCAACTCACTCAAGACCCCGAAGGACTCCATACGGTCGATTGCAGCGGAGTACCACCAGTATCGACACAATCCGAAGACCTGTAAGAATTGTGATGATCGCCGCACGGTGCGGGAAGCCATCAAAGAAGTGCGGCGCGTGCTGGGCGATAACCAGCCCTGTCTCTCCACCTAACCCCCCTGGGGGAAACTGACTCCGTCTTTCCCCCTCTTCCTCCGACAACCTCACTCTTGAGATGCTTTAGGTGTCCGACGAAGTCCGGCGTGAGCCGAGGGAGGATGCTTAGTTTTGAAGAAAAAAGGAATCCAGAAAGTGAGGGGCAGCGAACACGTTTATCTGCCCAAGGTCGGCTTTGTCCGGCTCTTTACCGTGCTGATGCTGATCCCCGTATCTAAATCGACATGGTGGGAGGGGGTCCGGACAGGCCGCTACCCACCTGCAATCAAGCTTGGTCCACGAACGACAGTATGGCGAGCAGAGCACGTCCGGGCGTTAATCGACAATCCTGACCGGGGATTCGGCGACGAGCAGAAGGCGCGTGAGGCGGTCACGGCGTGAAGTTCCAACGTAAGTACCCCATGACTGTAGAGGGTGAATGACTTTAGAAAAATCTCTCGAACATTGGAACGACCACCTGCCGTATGAATTCCCCGGCACGTCCGATGGTGCGGATGATTGGCTGCCCCCGGATTTCTCTCGGCATTCCCGTATCGAAAACTGGAAGAACGTGAATTTCGGGTTGCATGCGCACATTGCGACGTCCGGGTGGATGCTTAATCGTCCCCCGGATCAGTATTGTATTCGGCTTGAAAACCCGATCAAAAACCTCGTACTCGATGGTTGCACCAGAGAGGTTACTGAAGCATGGGTCGATTCCTTCTGCCGCCGTAAATCCGGCAAGCAGGGCGCGATGCTTGTCCAAGTTGTTGATGACCTGGATTTGCCCGAGAAGCGCGGTTTGCGGCCACTTCCTGCGATGGTATGGCTGCAACCGCTCGACCAGTGTCTTTACGCCCCTCGGGACTCCCGGCATCTTGTGACTAACACCTCCATCCCGGTTCCCCTTCCGGGTGAGTCTGCCGTAAAACTTCGGGTCTTCC
Organism: Terriglobia bacterium; assembly: GCA_965262425.1. GTDB lineage: Bacteria > Acidobacteriota > Terriglobia > 20CM-2-55-15 > 20CM-2-55-15 > CAZOZZ01. The sequence goes on from OZ253536.1 coordinate 823,614, forward strand.
GCAGAATTTGTGGGTAAAACCGTCTTCCATCGCCGCTTGAGGAGACCACGGTGCTCGCCAAGCCTCAAGGCTTCCCTCGCAAGCTCGGCGGCTGCGCCGGCCTTGACCCTCGGCTGCGCTCCGCGGTGTCGGCTGGTGTGGGCGATGGGGAACGGGGCCTCCGGCGGGGGCTCCGGGCACCGGGTGTAGGCGTCCGACCGAAGTGGGTACTGGAATATTCGCCGTCGAACAAAAGAATAAGGTACTTTGTTTCAATTACTTATGTGCGCACAGGCCTTTGGACTGCCCACAAATTCTGCGGAGGAGGCAAAACTTCCTACGCCTACTGACCAGTGGGAACTCGACCTGCTCCTGTTCCTTGGACGTGGACGGGTTCGCAATCGCATACATGATGTGGTTCAGCGTCGAGCGAAGTTGATGGGCGGCTTCGCCAATGTAGACGGAGAAAGGCGCCGGAAAGGGATCAACATCAACGATCTTGTAGACGAACCTGCCATCACCGTACTTCTTAAACACCGTTCGATAGTGCTCCGATTTCAGGAAGCTCTTGGCGAGATCGTTCGCAGCATTGGCGTGGGTTGCTGCTCGCCTCAACTTCCAATCAATACGATCGAGTATGTCCGACATGTCCTAGTGTAGTCCGCCAGAATTAATGAGATGTAAGTGCTTGTCCAACGTCTGATATAGATATGAGGAAAGCACCGAGGGTTGATCTTGATGTTCAGGTACGAAAGGAACTGGAACGACTGAGGCGAAGCCGTAGTACATCGGTACGGTTGGCGGAACGATCCCAAATTGTGTTGCTGGCGGCTGAGAGTCTGAGGAACGAGGAGATTGCAGCACGGCTGAAGATGACGCTTCAGAAGGTTGGCCGATGGCGTGCTCGTTTCGCCAAACATGGATTGGGAGGCATTGAGAAGGACGCGCCGCGAAGCGGCCGGATTCCCTCCATCAGCGCACGGAAGCGGGCCCGGATTGTAAAGAAGACGATTGAAGAGAAGCCCCCAAACGCCACGCATTGGAGCCGTACCTCGATGGCAAAGGCGACCGGAGTCAGTGATTCGACGGTCGGGAGAATATGGCGGGCCCATGGCCTGAAGCCACACCTGTCAGGAACCTTCAAGCTGTCCAACGACAAACAATTTGCCGAGAAGCTGGAGGATGTGGTCGGTCTGTATCTGAACCCACCGGAAAACGCCATCGTCTTGTCCTGTGATGAGAAGAGCCAGATGCAGGCACTGGACCGCACCCAGCCCGGGTTACCGCTGAAGAAGGGGCGGTGTGGCACCTTGACCCACGACTACAAACGCAACGGAACCACCACGATGTTCGCCGCGCTCAATACCCTGGACGGCTCTGTGATCGGGACTTGCATGCCGAAGCATCGGCATCAGGAATGGATTCGGTTTCTCAATCAGATCAAACGCTCCGTGCCTAAAGACAAGCAGATCCACATAATCTGTGACAACTATGCGACCCACAAGCATCAGAAAGTTGTCGACTGGCACAAGCGCAACCCGCGCTTTCATGTGCACTTCACACCGACCAGTGCGTCGTGGCTGAATATGGTCGAACGTTTCTTGCGTATTCCGGACGATCGTGATCACTGATTCCGATTTAACGTGATCACCGATTCCGGGATCATGATCAGTGATTCCGGGCATCGTGATCACTGATTCCGGGATCATGATCAGTGATTCCGGGCATCATGATCACCGATTCCGGCGATCATGATCACCCGTCGGTAGCGAAGTTTAGACCTGTTAGGTTCTTCCTTGAAAAAGGAGAACTTGATGGGAACAAGACGGCTATCGATGAGACAGTTACGCGAGATTCTACGACTCAAACACGAACAGAAACTCAGCCACCGGGCCATCGCCCGAGCCTGCCGAGTGGGAGTAGGGACGGTTTCGGAGTACGTCCGACGGGCGGCACGTGCAGGGTTGGAATGGCCGCTGCCTGAGGAACTGGACGAGGCCGCGCTTGAAGCGCGGCTGTTTTCCAGCGCGGGACCGGGCTCCCGGGAACGGGTGGTTCCAGATGTCGAGCGGATCCACCAGGAGTTGAAGCGTGTTGGAGTCACCCTCCACCTGCTCTGGGAAGAGTACCGGGAAGCGAATCCAAAGGGATATGCCTACAGCCAGTTCTGTGTGATCTACGGGCGGTGGGCCCAGAAACTGAAGCCCTCGATGCGGCAGGTGCACCGCGCCGGCGAGAAGACCTTCATCGACTTTTCCGGCAAACGGCCAGAACTGACGGATCCGCGGACGGGCACAACTAAACCAGTCGAGTTGTTCGTGGCCGCGCTGGGCGCCAGCGGTTATACCTACGCCGAAGCGACACCGAGCCAGAAACTCGCCGACTGGATCGGCGTACATATTCGCATGGTGGAGTTCTTCGGCGGATCGAGCCGGATCTGGGTTCCCGATCAACTCAAGAGTGCCATTACCCTGTCCTGCCGCTACGAAGCAGGAGTGAATCGCACCTACCAGGATGAGGCAGAACATTACGGCGCCGTTGTCATTCCGGCCCGGCCTCGGAAACCCAAAGACAAAGCAAAAATCGAAGCCACGGTCCTTCTGGCACAGCGTTGGCTCCTGGCCAGAATCCGGAATCACACGTTCTTCAGTCTGGCGGACTTGAACGGGGCGATTCGAAAGTTGCTGTTGGAACTGAACCAGCGGCCGATGCAGAAGCTTCGCGTGTCCCGCCTGGAACTCTACGAAAGGCTGGATCGACCGGCCCTACAGCCACTACCGACCGATCGGTATGAACAGGCCGAGTGGAAGGGCTGTCGTGCCAATATCGACTACCACGTGACCGTGGATCACCATCCCTACAGCGTGCCCTACCAGTTGATCCAGGAAACCCTGGAAGCGCGTTACACCGCCTCGATTGTCGAGGTCTACCACAAAGGCCGGCGCGTCGCCTCTCATCCTCGCCGCTACGATCACCAACCGTCGACTCTGTCGGAACATATGCCCAGTTCCCATCGAGCCCATGCGGCATGGACACCATCCCGGCTGATCCGTTGGGCGGAGAAAACCGGCTCTCAGACCGGCCGACTGGCCGAGGAGATGATAAAACGGTGGCCCCATCCTGAGCAGGGGTACCGCTCCTGCCTGGGATTGATGAGCCTGGGACGCCGCTACGGCGCCCAGCGGCTCGAAGCCGCCAGTGCCCGAGCACTTCGCTTACAGTCCTATAGCTACCGAACCGTCAAAAACATCCTGTCCTCGGCCCAGGACCGTTTGCCGTTCGAGGATTCCGAAACCCTACCCACGCCCCATCACGACAACATTCGCGGCGCCGCCTATTATGCGGAGCCAGAGGAGAGCACACATGCTAATGGAACAAACCCTGGAGAAGATGAACCAGATGAAGCTATCGGCCATGGTCGAAGCCCTCGAGCAGCAACGCCGCTCGAATCAGTACACGGATCTGAGTTTCGAGGAGCGTCTGGGCCTTCTAGTGGATGAAGAATGGACGGCCCGGGAGCACCGTAAGCTCACCCGGCGTCTGCGCGTGGCCAAGCTGCGCTACAGCTCTGCATCGCTGGAAAACGTCGACTTCAAACATCGTCGCAGTCTGGACCGTTCCCAAGTCCTCGCTCTGGGCTCCTGCGGGTGGATCCGGGACCGGCACAATCTGATCATTTCCGGTCCGACCGGCATCGGGAAAAGTTTTCTGGCTTCGGCTTTCGTCGAACGAGCCTGCCGGCGCGGTTTCAATGCCGCCTACGTCCGAATGCCCCGGCTCTTGCACCAACTGGCGGTCGGCCGTGGCGACGGCTCCTACGCTCGTGTTCTGGCACGGCTGGCCAAGACCGATCTGCTGGCCATCGACGACTGGCTCCTGGCCCCGCTACGCGATGCCGAACGCCGGGACTTGATCGAAGTCGTCGAGGAACGGAGCGAACGCTCCGCCATCTTGATCGCCAGCCAGCTCCCGGTCGCCGACTGGCACGGCGTCATCGGCGACCCGAACCAGGCCGACGCCATCTGCGATCGCCTCCTCCACAACGCGCATCGCATCGAACTGAAGGGACGATCCATGAGACAAACCAAGGCTGCCCCGAAACCCTCTTCCAAGGAGCCGGCATGAACCCCACCTGGCGACGAGGTAGTCCAACTCGGACTGGCGTCCGATCGTCGCGGATACGCGATCCTGGCGCGAAGGATTTTCAGGAATTCAGTAAGGACGGGACGAAGAATGAGAAAGAACCTAAAAAACAAACCAGTGGCCTGTGGAAAATGATGGGCTATGGAAATCCACAAAAAACGTGGATTCCCACAGCCCTGGAAAAGCCTGCGGCTTTCCCACATTTACACACAGGCCCGGCGATGAATATCAAGATTATGGAAGCATTCAAAACAAGAATCGTGGACTTCGGGAGGTCTAAACTGAGATCCTAACCCTCACTTCGCTACGGCGGGTGATCACGATGCCCGGAATCACTGATCATGATCCCGGAACTGGTGATCACGATCAGCGGAATACGCAGTTTCTTCCGGGATCTTTCAGAGCAACGGCTTCGGCGCGGAGTTTTCCATTCGGTTCCAGAGTTAATCCAGGCCGTTGAGGACTATGTCGACGGTCACAATCAGAGCCCTAAGCCGTTCATCTGGACCGCGCAGGCTTCCGATATTCTTGAGAAAGTCCGACGCGCTCGAAAGAAGCTGGTTAAAGTGCACTCTGTTTGACGGGGACCACTAGCGTTAGGGGCAGACGATGAAAAAGAAGCAAAAGACAAAACAAGCACACGAAATCCTCATCCCGACCAAGGGCGAATTTCTGAAGAATCTCGGAAAGGTTGCCAGAGGGAAGGATACGGAGTCCAGCAAAAAGCCGGAGCCCGCCAAACTACCGAAGAAAGACCGCCCACAGAAGTAACGCCCCGAACCGATCCCGCCTCGAAAGACGCTGGGTTACTTGTCAATCGAGCCGCCGAGCACCTGAGAGAGGTGGTCGAAGTATGACGACTCCTGCGGCAGCCACGATGAACTTAACCAGGGCCGACGTTGCCCGGTTTGACCGTTTTCGAATCCCGGCCGAACTAATCGAAGCGGCTCAGATACGCCGAGTAACGGACCGAGAGGCTCACGATCTTGGCATCCGGTTCCGTGGCGATCTGTCCGGCATCGCATTTCCAATTGACGGCGTGACAGGGATCACCGGATACCGGGTGCGCCGCGACAAGCCCGAAATCGAGGACGGAAAGCCGAAGGGCAAGTACGTGCTGTCGATGGATCGGCCAGCGCTCTACCTGACGCCTACAACCAGTCAGTGGCTGTCGGACACGTCGGTGTCTGTCGTTTTCGTCGAGGCGTACACGAGCGCACTCTCGATCGATGCGCTATGTTCCCGGACTGGCCGAGAGTTCCTCGTGATTGGAACCGCGGGCTGTTGGGGTTGGCGGGGCAGACTCGGAAAAGTTGTCGATCCGAACGGCAACCGGGTCGACGAGAAGGGACCGCTTCCGGATTTGGATCTGATCCCCTTCGAGGGCCGCGACGTTCTAATTGCGTTCGACTCAAATGTCAATTCCAACGATAGCGTCCGGCTTGCCCGCAAGAAGTTCGCCGAAGAACTGAGCAAGCACGGCGCCAAGGTCCGTTTGGCGACCCTGCCGGAAGAACACGACGTCAATGGTCCTGACGACTTCCTGGCGGTCTACGATGACGAAGCCTTTCTCAGGATTGTCGACGACGCCCCATCCTTCGAGCGACCCGAATTCCCGTTTCGGCTCGGCAAAGATGGCGTTCGGCGCCGTGTCGATCACGAGGAGAAAGACACCGGTAAAACTGTGACGGAGTGGAAATGGTTTTGCTCGCCACTCGATAACCAGGCAGAAACGCGAGACGTAGTTGGCGCGGAGTGGGGCCGACTCCTAATAGTCACTGATCGTGACAGGCGAAGCCACGAATGGGCGATGCCGATGTCGATGCTGGCGGGCGACGGCACCGGATACCGCGAAAAGCTCTTATCCATCGGTCTGATAATGGCACCTGGGCGATGGGCGCGTGACAGTCTCCACCAATATATAAGCACTGCCCGGCCCGAATTTCGGGCAAGATGCGTACCTCGGACCGGTTGGCATTCCACCCCGATCGGACTCGTCTATGTCCTGCCGGACAAGACTATAGGCCGGATGGCCGGCGAGAGAGTCTTGCTACAGACAACCGCTTCCGATAGTCACCTGTTCAACGTTTCCGGGTCACTCGACGAATGGCAACAGTCCGTTGGTGTTTACTGCGTTGGCAATTCACGTTTGATCCTGGCCGTTTCCACAGCGTTTGCTTCCGCTCTGGTTGAGTTAGCCGGCGAGCAGTCTGGCGGCGTCCACTACTACGGTGGAAGTCGCACAGGAAAAACTACCGCGGCGCGAGTAGGTGGCTCCGTCTGGGGCGGCGGCGGAATCAATGGGTTCCTCAGAACTTGGCGGGCAACTAGTGGTCCCCGTCAAACAGACTGTAACTTATCGAGCTTCTTTCGGGCACGTTGAACTTTTTCAAGAATATCGGAAGCCGTTGCGGTCCAAATGAAGGGCTTCGGGTTCTGATTGTGACCCCCGACATATTCCTCCACGGCCTGGATTAGCTCAGGAACCGAATGGAAAACCCCGCGCCGAAGCCGTTGTTCGGAAAGATCCCGGAAGAAGCGTTCGACCATGTTCAGCCAGGATGCACTGGTCGGTGTGAAGTGCACATGAAAGCGCGTGTTGCGCTTCAACCAGTTGACGACTTTCTGATGTTTGTGCGTGGCGTAGTTGTCGCAAATGATATGGATCTGTTTGTCTTTCGGCACGGAACGTTTGATCTGATTGAGAAACCGGATCCATTCCTGATGACGATGCTTCGGCATACAGGTCCCGATAATCGAGCCGTCCAGCGTATTGAGCGCGGCGAACATCGTGGTCGTCCCGTTGCGTTTGTAGTCGTGGGTGAGGGTGCCGCACCGCCCCTTCTTCAGAGGTAACCCGGGTTGCGTGCGGTCCAGGGCCTGCATCTGGCTCTTCTCATCGCAGGACAAAACAATGGCGTTTTCCGGAGGGTTCAGATACAAACCGACCACATCCTCCAACTTCTCGACAAATTGTTTGTCGTTGGAAAGTTTGAAGGTGCGTGCCAGATGAGGCTTCAAGCCATGAGCCCGCCAGATTCTCCCTACCGTGGACTCGCTGACGCCGGTTGCCCTGGCCATCAAGGACCGGCTCCAGTGCGTGGCGTTCGGAGGCTTCCCTTCGACCGTCTTCTTCACGATCCGGGCCCGCTTCCGGCGGCCGATCGAGGGAATCCGTCCACTGCGGGAAGCGTCCTTTTCGATTCCCCCGAGGCCATCTTCAACGAAACGATCGCGCCAACGTCCGGCCTTTTGACGAGTGATGTCCAACTTGGCAGCGATCTCCTGATTGTCCAGACCCCCGGCGGCCAGCAAGACAATTCGAGATCGTTCCGCCAACCGGACCGCCACACTGCGGCTTCGGCTCAGTCGCTCCAGTTCCTTCCGCACAGGAATGTCCAATTTAATCGTCGGTGCTCTCCTCATATATACTCAGACGTAGGAAAGCTGAATAAGTTACATTAACTGTGACGGACTACACTAGTGGTCCCCGTCAAACAGAGTGCACTTTAACCAGCTTCTTTCGAGCGCGTCGGACTTTCTCAAGAATATCGGAAGCCTGCGCGGTCCAGATGAACGGCTTAGGGCTCTGATTGTGACCGTCGACATAGTCCTCAACGGCCTGGATTAACTCTGGAACCGAATGGAAAACTCCGCGCCGAAGCCGTTGCTCTGAAAGATCCCGGAAGAAACGTTCGACCATATTCAGCCACGACGCACTGGTCGGTGTGAAGTGCACATGAAAGCGCGGGTTGCGCTTGTGCCAGTCGACAACTTTCTGATGCTTGTGGGTCGCATAGTTGTCACAGATTATGTGGATCTGCTTGTCTTTAGGCACGGAGCGTTTGATCTGATTGAGAAACCGAATCCATTCCTGATGCCGATGCTTCGGCATGCAAGTCCCGATCACAGAGCCGTCCAGGGTATTGAGCGCGGCGAACATCGTGGTGGTTCCGTTGCGTTTGTAGTCGTGGGTCAAGGTGCCACACCGCCCCTTCTTCAGCGGTAACCCGGGCTGGGTGCGGTCCAGTGCCTGCATCTGGCTCTTCTCATCACAGGACAAGACGATGGCGTTTTCCGGTGGGTTCAGATACAGACCGACCACATCCTCCAGCTTCTCGGCAAATTGTTTGTCGTTGGACAGCTTGAAGGTTCCTGACAGGTGTGGCTTCAGGCCATGGGCCCGCCATATTCTCCCGACCGTCGAATCACTGACTCCGGTCGCCTTTGCCATCGAGGTACGGCTCCAATGCGTGGCGTTTGGGGGCTTCTCTTCAATCGTCTTCTTTACAATCCGGGCCCGCTTCCGTGCGCTGATGGAGGGAATCCGGCCGCTTCGCGGCGCGTCCTTCTCAATGCCTCCCAATCCATGTTTGGCGAAACGAGCACGCCATCGGCCAACCTTCTGAAGCGTCATCTTCAGCCGTGCTGCAATCTCCTCGTTCCTCAGACTCTCAGCCGCCAGCAACACAATTTGGGATCGTTCCGCCAACCGTACCGATGTACTACGGCTTCGCCTCAGTCGTTCCAGTTCCTTTCGTACCTGAACATCAAGATCAACCCTCGGTGCTTTCCTCATATCTATATCAGACGTTGGACAAGCACTTACATCTCATTAATTCTGGCGGACTACACTAGCAACGGACTGGAATCGGTTGCAGTCAGCCACTGCGATGCGCTCCTGTGTCTCGATGAAATGGGACAGGTGGACCCCAGAGAAGCCGGCGAAATCGCATACATGTTGTCGAACGGAACCGGCAAGAGCAGGGCGCGAAAAGATGGCCTTGCCCGGCGCTCGCTGGAGTGGCGGTTGCTGTTTCTGTCCACAGGCGAGATAACTCTGGGCGCGAAGATGCTGGAACAAGGCCGCAAGGTTAAAGCCGGCCAGGAAGTTCGGCTCGTCGACGTCCCCGCAGATAGCGGTCGCGGACTCGGAATCTTCGAGGAAATCCATAGTTTCGAATCCGCCGATGTCTTCGCCCGGCACTTTTACGATGCGACCGATCGACTTTACGGGTCGCCAATCCGCGCATTCCTCGATCGAGTCGTTCCCGATTACAACGACATCGCCGATGTCATAAGGAAGGCTCGCGAGGAGTTCATTTCACAGCACGTGCCACAAGGAGCTTCCGGTCAGGTCCAGAGCGTCGCCGGCAGATTCGCACTGATCGCATCGGCCGGGACGCTTGCGACAGCGATGGGAATCTTGCCCTGGCCTAAGGAAGCCGCGACCGACGCAGCCGGAATCTGTTTTGAGGCATGGCTGCAGAACCGCGGCGGCACCGGAGACAAGGAAACGCACGCCGGCATTTCGCAGATCCGACAGTTCTTCGAGCAGCACGGCGAATCACGGTTCACGGATTGGGACAGCAACGCATCGTCCGCCCGCACTATCAATCGGGTTGGATTTCGACGGACCGAGGGCGACAGGACAGAATTTTTCGTTCTGCCCGAGACCTTCAGATCCGAACTCTGCATGGGACATGACCCCAGCAGGCTCGCGAAGGCGTTGGTTGATCATGGACTGCTGGTCAAGGGAGCCGACGGTCGACCGACATCCGTACATCGTCTGCCCGGGATGTCCAGGTCGGCGCGGGTGTACCACTTTCCATCGGCAATTTTGGAGGGCAGTCAGGATGTTTGATCTGTTTCAGAAATGGGCCACCGACGAAGATGTTACCAGTGTTACCACCCCTGTTACCGCCGGCGAAAACCGTAAGTGCCATAAAAAGAACGATGTTACCACTCTTACCACTGTTACTACCCAGGAAGGAGTAACCTGCAAAAAATCTGCAAATCAGGACAAAACATCTCCGAATCAGGAAATCGCACCGGACACTACTAAAAAGGTGGTAACGCCGGTAACAGTGGTAACAGAATCCGCAACTGAAAGTAAACTCAGCAACTTAGCAGGTCCGGATCCTGTTACCACCCAGCCCGAAAAGGTGGTAACGCCGGCTTCCCGCCCGATTCATTCAGACCTGAAGGAGTCGACCGATCTATCTCCCTGGCGAAACCTCCAGCTGTCGGAACTGGAAGAGATGGACGTGGCAATCAAGATCGAATCCGACGCCTTTGGTGATCTGTGGCTCGTGTCCGGAGAAGGTTCAAGGCGGCTGGCCGATACCGATGATCCGGTTTACACCGTTCCCGAAGCACGGCGGATGATCGGATTGCCGGGGGAACTGGTGAGGCAGATCCACAGCTTCAAGAAGTCATTCAGCGGCGTGATCGAACACGTCCAACCGGACAACGAACAGGGGAGAGAAGAATGACCCGATGTGCACGTTGCGACGAGAAACGCGACTGTGGGGCATACACCGCCCACCTGATACGAAAGGGGAAACTTGTTGGCAAAAGTTAACTTTTCCCCGTAATTTTCACCGAGCACCCCATGAACCCCGAAGCGATGGAGAAAAACAACTTGAAAAAACCTGAAGTCCGAAACCGTGGTCGACTCCGTAACGGGAACCCCGGGGGCGATTTCATGAAGGCCCCTCGATGTGGGGCAAAGAACCGGCAAGGGAACCCCTGTCGGTGTCCCGCAATGCGTGGAAAATCCCGATGTCGGCTGCATGGCGGCAGAAGCACCGGGGCAAAGACGGCTCAAGGGATCCAGGCGATCAGGCAAGCGAATTGGAAACACGGCCTGAGATCGGAACGGCTACAGCGCGAATGTAGGATTCACGCGGCGAAAGAGTGGAAGGCACAAGGCTTCGGGCTCTTAGGAGGAATAGTTGGATATCGCGTTAAAGGGATTTGTCGGGGCGGGCCGCCGAAGGAATGGGCGGAGTGAAAATGGGCAAGAAGCTAACAGACAAGCGGCAACGGTTCGTCGAGGAATACCTGATCGACCTCAGCGCGACACAGGCGGCAATGAGGGCGGGATACAGCGCGAAGACAGCGAAACAGCAAGGCCTGAGGCTGTTGAGGAATGTTGAGGTCGCTGCCGCAATCGAGAGAGCAAAGGCCGCACGATCGGAACGCACCGAAATCACGGCCGACTACGTTCTCAGGGAATACCGGGAAATATGGGAAGCCGAGATCACCGACATCCTCACACCCGATTGGACGCTGAAACCGCTGGATCAGTGGCCGAACATTTGGCGCAAGATGACGACACCTAGCGAGGTGAAGGACGTGATGGAGCGAAGCAAGGACGGTGGAGACGCTTCTTGGGACAAAATCGGCGAACTCATCAAATTCAACATGTTCCCGAAGGCGGAAGCGCTGAAGAAGATCGGCGAGCACACCATGGTCCGGGCGTTCCAGAAAGACTTGCAGGTGGATCACTCTGGCGACATCACGTTCCGATGGCTGACAGCGGAGGATGAGGACGGAGGCAACACATGACGATTGATTTGTTGGGTGATCCGGAGGCGGCGCGAACGCGGACCCTCAAGGAGCTTGTCTGCCGTCCTGAAAGGGTGCGGAATACTAAGGAAGTATCACGGAAAACCGGCAAATGCCGACGGTGCATCAACTTGCGTGGCGGGCACAGTTCCGGGTGCGGATAGGGTGCAGAATTGGCGAAATTCGGTCCTTCTTTGAGGAAGAAATGCGAATGAATTTGAGCGCAAAGGATTTGATTCTTCTGTGTGGGATACCGTCCGAGACATTCGACGAGGCGACGGCCGCGGCCCTCAAAACGAGCGGGAAGGTCGGAACGGTTCGAACGCGGCTACGTCCCGAACCTTCTTTATCTGGAGTAATAACAGCGTGTTAGACTGCTTGACCGAAGCGAACATCAATCAAGACCTCTTGGAGGGAAAGGTGAACGTCAACGTAGTGGGTCGCGTCAGGAACACGAGAGCGCCATCGAGTCCCTTGCTTCCTGTTTACGAAGCGATCGTCAACTCAATACATGCTATCGATGACGTGAAAACGCACGATAGCCTTATCACAATTCAGATCGTGCGAGGCCAAGATGCGCAGAAGTCGCTGGACGACGAAGACCCAGCACGCCCCGGACCAGTACAGGGTTTTATCATTCGGGACAACGGGGTCGGCTTTGTTGACGAGAATTATCGTTCTTTCGTCGAGTCTGATTCTCAACGCAGGGCATTGTTGGGGGGAAAGGGCGTTGGGCGGTTCGTCTGGCTGAAGGTTTTTGATAGAGCGGAGATCGAAAGTGTCTTTAGGGACGGTAGCGAATTCCGCCGGCGTTATTTTCGGTTTGAGCTGACCCCCGAAGGGATCACAAATCACAGGGTGGAAGCGACCGATCGTGGTTCAAGGGAAACTGTGGTCAGACTGATCGGACTGAGTGAGCAGTATCGGGGGCGGTGTCCGCGTGACGCACGTGCAATTGCTGGGCATATCATTGACCACTGCCTCGAATACTTTGCCCTTGGCCTATGTCCGGCCATCCGCCTCGAAGATCCCGATGGTGATGGCCCGATCGGTCTCAATGACCTCTATTCCGACGAATTCGAGACTGCCTCAACTGTGGACGAGCTCACCGTTAAGGGGAGTTCCTTGAAGCTCCAGCATGTGCGACTGAAACCTCGATCTGGATTAGATCACAGGATTCATTTTTGCGCCCACAAACGCTCCGTACTGTCGAAACGACTCAGCTCCGAATTGATCGGCCTGGAAGGACCTCTGCCCGCGGATCAGGGTCACTTTGTTTACGCAGGGTACGTGTCTGGTGAGTTGCTGGACGACGACGTGACGTCTGACCGGACATCTTTCCACATGTACGGGGACACGGAAGCCGTATTGGGGCGCGCCGTGGGGTGGGATGACGTTTACAGAAAGTCTCTCGAGCGATGCGACGCATACCTTTCAGAATTCACATCATCTGTCATAGCCAAAAAGCGTGAGCGCGTCATTTCCTACGTCAATAACGAGGCTCCACATTACCGACGACTTATCAAACACAGAGAGGCAAGTATCAACGCCATCAAACCGAATCTTCCGGATAGAGATCTGGAAATCGAGCTCTACAAAGTTGAGCAGGAATACGATGCCGACCTGCGCAGGCAACGTGAGACGTTAGTGTCCCGGGAAGAAGGCCAGACCTTCGAAGTCAGCGACTTTATGCTGGAATGGAATGAGGCTGGTGCCGCGACTTTGGCTCGTTACGTTGCCCACAGGAAGGCAACCCTCGAATTGCTGGACCACCGACTGGGTGTGGACGAGGCCGGAAAGAACTTCTTGGAGGAAGCGATTCACAAAATGATCTTTCCGATGAGGGTGACCTCAGGTGATGTGGAGCCCGACTCGGACAACCTATGGATCATTGACGAGAAACTTTCGTATCACCACTTCCTGGCTTCTGACCTCCCGTTCAGTCGGATGAAGCCGGCAATCGAGTCGGACAGTCGCAAAGAACCCGACCTCGCAATATTCAAGACGGCATCGGTGTTTGTGGAGGGTGACGCGCCTTTCCAATCGGTCGTCATAGTCGAATTCAAAAGGCCGTCGAGGGACGACTATGACGACAAAGACAATCCAATTGTTCAAGCGCTGGACTATATCGAACAGATTAAGTCGTCGAAGGCAAAGAATGCGCGAGGGAAGACGATACAGGTGCCCTTGGGCGTCCGGTATTACGTCTACACCGTTTGTGACATTACTTCTAGCCTAAAGAAAGTGCTTGAGCGCCGGAACTTCAAATTGACCCCCGATGGGGACGGTTTCTTTTTCGTCATGGAGACATATAACGCCTACATTGAAGTCGTGTCGTATTCGAAACTACTTCGGGACGCAAAACAACGGAACCGTGCGTTTTTCCACCGGCCGGGGATTATGCGCTGATAGCAATCGGCGCAGGCGGCACTCGCCAGCCTAGTTCCGGCAAATCACCCGTGACGAAGAAGAAAGCAGCCAAGAAGGCAACAACCAAGAAGAAGGCGAGGGTGCCGAAGGACGTGAGCCTGGTGACGTGTCCACATTGTGGGGAGGTTCTTCCGCCCGAAGTGTTCGAGCAGCACAGCAAGCTCGATGCGCAGAAGAGAGGAAAGAAGGGCGGCAAGACGACTGCCAAGAAGGGTCCAGATCATTATAGGAAGTTGCAGAGCCTGAGAAAGTCAAAACGGGGCGGTCGTCCCCGTAAGGATCAAGACAAGAAGTAGGAGGCGTGAGCGCAATATGACGGTTCAGCATTGTGCTTGAAAACAAGGAGATGCTCGTTGTTTAATAGAGCTACACCGTCCCTGGTGAATACGCATCAAAAGGAGGTAGCCGAATGACGTTGGAAGGATTGCTGAGAGAGGCAGACGTGAGGCACCTAAGCGAAGCGAGGGAAATCTTGACAGCCGTGCTGTCGTTGACCCAGAAGCGGCAGAAGAAAGGAGGGCAGTAAGGTGGGAGTCAAGGTACGAGAAAAGGTCACGGGTAGCGGCGTCTACTGGGTCTTCGTCAGCCACAACGGCCGAAGGACTTCAAGGCAGGTCGGTAGCAAGAAAGCTGCCCTCAAGGTGAAGACTCAGATCGACGCACGGTTGACTCTCGAGGAGGAGTTCTTGCCGGAGAAGCAACCTACTCTTCCGACAGTCGGGGAGTATTACCAGACGTTCCGGAAAGCCTACCTTCTTCCCGCAACTCGGCCGTCTACACAGCGGAGTTACGAATCCAGCTTTCGAGTTCACATATTGCCGACGTTCGGGAAGCTGAGACTCGATCAGATCACCTCCAGGAAGATGGAAGCGTTCATCTCTGATCTGGTCGTCAACAAGAAGCTGGCGAAACACAGCATTGAGACGATCGTGAAGGAAGTCCGGAAGATGTTCAATCACGCCAAGAAACACAAACTCGTCATCGAGAATCCGGCTGTCGGTTTGTCGGAACTTTATCGCCAGGCGCCAACGCGAAACGAAGACGTGAACCCGCTCACGGCCGACGAGGTTCCCGTGTTCCTCAACGCAGCGCGTGACCACGCTCCCGGCTTCTACGTACTCTTCCTACTGGCCATTCACACCGGCCTGAGGATAGGTGAAACCTGTGGGCTGAAGTGGGGCGACATCGATTTCAACGGACGGTTCCTGACAGTCCAGCGCAGCATCGATCGCGTGCATAAGAAGATCTTGCGACCTAAGAACGGCAAGAATCGACGTGTGGACATCTCAGACGAACTCCTGGAGGAGTTGACGCTGCTGAAGCGACACCGGAAAGAAGAGTATCTCGGCAAGGGTCAGAATACGATTCCAGATTGGGTGTTTGTCGACAGGGAGGGCGATTGGCTGGACGCGGACGTCATCCGGGAAGGTCCGTTCCATCGCGTCCTGGAGAAGGCCGGGTTGCGACACATGCGGCTCCATGACCTTCGGCACAGCTACGCCTCGTTGTTGCTAACCGCCGGCACACCGATTGCCTACATCTCCGAACAGATGGGACACGCGAGCATCCAGCTCACGGTGAACCTGTATGGCCACCTCCAGCCGGGAGCGAATCGGCATCACCTTGCCAACCTGCCGGGCCTCGAACAACCCACCGCAATCGCCAATAAGGCTTGAATTCCGGACCCTCCCTGCACCCTGGCAACGAACCGGCTTGGGTGTGGACTCTCACCCCGCGCTTAAGTCGCTGAACAGTAAGTTGGTTATGCGGGGAAAATGCGCCCGCCAAAATCTGTGCATGATACTAAGGGCATATAAAGCGAGTTCATTGACCCCAACCCTGAGGTGCTCCCCAAAATTCGGACAGGTCGCTAAGGTGTAAAATCGCTGCCTCGGGAGAGGCAGATGAAGAAGAGACAGAGGAAGCAGTACAGCGCCGATCTGAAGGCGAAGATCGCGGTGGAGGCGGTGAAGGGACAGCGAACGATCCAGGAGATCGCCTCCAACTACGGGGTCCACCCGAATATGGTGACAAAGTGGAAGAAGCAGTTGCTCGATGGCGCATCGGAGATCTTCTCGAACGGGAAGACACAATCGATGGAAGCCGATGAAGAAGTCCGGACCGAACTTTACCAAGAGATCGGAAAGTTGCACGTCGAGGTGGATTGGTTGAAAAAAAAGTCCGGACTTTCACGTTAGGACAACGACGGCCATGGATCGAATCAAGCGACAAGAAACTGAGCATCACCGAGCAGTGCCGGTTGGCGGGAGTGTCCCGGTCGGGACTCTACTACACGCCTGTTGGCGAGAGCGCCGAGAACCTGGAGTTGATGCGTCTGTTGGACGAGCAGTACACACGGACGCCGTTCTACGGCGTGCGGCGGATGACTCACTGGCTGGAGAATCAAGGTCACCGGGTCAATGCGAAACGAGTACGACGGCTCATGCGGCAGATGGGACTGGAAGCGATCTATCCCAAACCGCGGTTGTCGACGCCGGCACCGGGACATCGGATCTATCCGTACCAGCTACGGGGGCTGAGGATCGATCGCCCAGACATGGTGTGGGCCACCGATATCACGTATATCCGTCTGCGGCAGGGGTTTATCTATCTGGTGGCGATCATGGACTGGTACAGCCGGTATGTGCTGGCCTGGGAGGTTTCAGTATCGATGGACAGCGCTTTCTGCGTGTCGGCATTGGACTGGGCCCTGAGGCATGCGCAACCGGAGATCTTCAACTCGGATCAGGGTTCTCAGTTCACCAGCGATGCGTTTACGAGCCGACTCGAAGGCGAGGGCATCCGGATCAGCATGGACGGCCGGGGCCGGTTCCTGGACAACATTTTCGTCGAACGTCTATGGCGAACGGTGAAGTACGAGGAAGTGTACCTGAAGGACTACATGAGCGTTCCCGAGGCGGTCTCGAACCTGACTGTCTATTTCAGATTTTACAATCAGGAACGCGGTCATCAGGTATTCGACTATCAGACACCCGAGGCGATGTACTTTCAAAGTACGAGGAGTACGGCATCGGTCAAGAAAGCAGCCATACTCCAGGTTGCCCCAGACGGCGAACGCCGTTGACAGGCGATCCTGGCGCGATCTTTTCTCTGGAAGTGTTTATCGGAGGCGAAAAGAAAGAAAAGAGAACCAAAAAAGAAAGAAAGCTGCAGCCTGTGGAAACTGCCGCCGCTGATGGAAATCCTCAAAAAGGATTTCCACAACGGCTTGAAAACAGCCTCGGAGACTCGGCTTTTTCACAGTTCCCACAGGCTCGGCGACGGGTAAAACATCAACCCATTTCAACGGCAGCGATCCACCTTAAGATCCGGGATTTTCTGTCCGAAGAATGGGGAGCCCCTCACCCCTTCCTCCCGTACTATTTACGCAAGTTTTCAAAACCATGGCGACGGAACGCCTCAGAACAACGCGCAGCTTATGGCTCTTACGTCAGGCACCCAACTCGGCAGTTACGAGATCCTCCCCCCGCTCGGCAAGGGCGGTATGGGAGAGGTGTGGCGTGCGGACACGCATCGTCCACACAGGCCCAGAAGTCAGATCACGGATGGAACAATGAAACGACACACGTCTCGCTCCACGATTGCAGTGGTAATGATCACCATGTTGGCTTTTGTGGCACCGACCACCCTATTCGGGCAGCAGCCCACAGACGATCAGGTCAGGCGACTAGGGTTGCAACACCATCTCGACTACAACGTGCCGTTGGCCGCCGCGACTTTTATAGGCACTCATAACTCTTTCGCCAATCCAGAGGATGACCTGAACAGCCTTCCCTTCAGAAACCACTCCTTCGGCATTGACGAGCAGTTGAGAGCTGGTGCGCGCATCCTGAACTACGACATCTACCCTGGCGGATCCGTGCGGATGTGCCACGGTAGTTGCTTCGTTGCCGAAGGTGAGACGTTCATCTATGGACTTCGTGAACTCGATTTCTGGTTGTTCGAAACGGCGAACGGGGATGAGGTCGTCCTTCTCGTCCTCCAGGACGCGTTAGACACAAACGCAGATCATGATTCAGCGCTCGCTGATATCAAGAGTGCGCTTGGAGACCGTGTCTATACTCCGACAGATCACTTCGGCGGAAGTAATAACCGGGCTTGCCGCGACGTCCCAATGCAGGCCCTGACAAAGCAGGACGTTCTCGATGCGGATAGAAATGTTCTCATAGCATCTTTTTCGACTACCGACGGGGGTGCGTGCGACCTCGCCGGTGGCGAATGGCGGGACTGGTGTGGGAACTACCGGTTCTGGCCGCTCCCAGGTTCGTTTTCGATTCCACGATGCAGCGATATCCCCATCAGTGGACCATCGCCGCAGAAGACCGCTGTGTCGGATGCGTTCTGACTTTTGATCCATACGGCGCTGGCAAAGTCGAAGACGCACTGTTGCGGGGAGCCGGCGTACTCGGCTTAGACTTCTTCGTGACCCAGAGTCGGCATGAATCCGCCATCTGGAGTTGGGAGCCGGGTCAACCGGATCGCGCCACGGACTCCTGCGCAGTTTTCGAACCGCTCACTTTTGGTCCCAGCGGAGAACTTATCGTACACACTAAATGGAACGACGCTAGCTGTTCCAGAAATGTCATCCGGTTTGCCTGTCAGAACACGAGAGACGGCAGTTGGGCTATCGCCCAGGGAAGTTCGGGTTTCTCGGGGGGAGATGCCGCATGCACTAACTTGGGCGACTACGCGTTTTCTGTGCCGGTCAACGCCACTTCCAACGATGCCATGCAGCGGGAAGTAGGCACCACTCCGGTTTATCTGAACCTTCGTTCGCAGGACGGGATCCATTACGCGCCCGTCAACCTAGACCTCGCCTCATTACCCTCGAATCAGATTTCCCTTCTGGAAAACCCCGGACAGGCCAACCAACTGAGATTTCCTTTTGACCCGGACAAACAATTCCAATACGTAAAGATTCCCGAGGATACCCCATGGGAAGAGATTCAATTAGACGTGCAGGGGGCGAGGGGTGGCCCGGCAACTGTAAACCCCCTGGTTGGAAACACCAAATCCGCTAGCGGTGGTCAGGGAGCTGAATTGATATCGCGTTTTCGCATTGGGCATGGAGTCAACGAGATACCACCCGGCTCCGGTCTGGGCATCGTGCTGGGAGCGCGTGGGAAGAGCGACTCCGGTTCGTCCAAGGCGACAGCTGGCGGCGGCGGGGGCTCTGGGGTTCTCTTGTTTCGGCCAGGTTCGGACGATTGGGAACCCCTGACCGTTGCCGGCGGCGGGGGCGGCGCCTTTGCCAACATTGGTACGGGAAAACCTGGACAAGACGGCGATAGGGCTGGGCTGGTCTCCAAGGCGAGCCGAGGGGGAGGCAATGGTGCAGAAGGATTGTATGGAGGAGGCGGCGGCGCGAGGCTCGAGTCCCGGTTTGACGTTGATGGAGTCGGCGGTGGACGTTCCGGCGGCGGCGGCGGCGAGGCCAAAGGAAATTCAGATGGTGCCGGCGGTTTTGGTTTTGGAGGGGGTGGTGCAGGCGGTGGCAACGCGTTGAAGCCAGGCAAAAGAGGTGCTGGTGGCGGTGGCGGCTATCGAGGTGGTGACGGAGCCGAGGCATCAAGAGGTGATGCCGGGCGGAGCTATGCGCACACCCAGGATTTAAGCACTCTTGTGTTCCGTTCTCGAAAATCCGATGGGGATCTCACCGTTACACTGTTTGACGTGGACATCCCGAACCGTGCGCCAACAGCCGTGAGCGATGCCTATGAGCTAGATGAAGATCTCGCCTTGCTTGCGAACATAGTCCGTAATGATACCGATCCGGAGGGCGATGCTTTGATCGCAATCCTGGTTGCGCCGACCAGTAACGGGACCCTGGTGCTGAACGGTAGCGGGACGCTCTCTTACAATCCGAACGCGAATTTCTGTGGTAGCGACTTCTTCCTGTACTCCGCCAATGATGGACGGTTGTCCTCCCCCCCGGCAATTGTGACAATCGACGTGCTCTGCATCAACGATCCGCCGGTTGCCAATGACGATGATTACGAGACGACTGAGGACTTGGGATTCTTGTCGGCGCCCAGCATACTCCTTAACGACACCGATGCGGATGGCGATGCATTTGACCTGATCCTCGACACCAGGACCAGCAATGGGACCCTGCAGTTCCCCATCCCCTTCCATTTCCTTTACATTCCCAGCCCCGATTTCTGCGGGACCGACAGCTTTCTCTACCACGTCACCGATGGAAAGTCGAACTCCTTCCAGGCAACTGTGACGATCAACGTGGCGTGCGTCAACGATCCACCGGTAGCCCAGAATGATACGCTCGGCACGGACGAAGACACGCCGTTGATCGTGCCGCCGGCCGGCGTGCTTGGGAACGACAGGGATGTGGACGGGGATGTGTTGTCCGCGGTGCTGGATTCTATCCCGGCCCACGGGAGCGTGACGCTGAACGGCGACGGGTCTCTGACCTACACGCCGGCTGCGAACTTCAACGGGGGCGACAGCTTCACCTACCATGCCAACGACGGGACCGATGACAGCAATGTCGTGACGGTCACGGTCACGGTGAATTCGGTGAACGATCCCCCAGTCGCCGCGGCTGACCCGTACAGCACGGACGAAGACACACCGTTGACGGTGGTCGCGGCCGGAGTGCTGGGGAATGATAACGATCCGGTGGAAGGAGACGCCCTGACGGCGGTGCTGGATACCGGTCCAGCGAACGGGAGCGTGACACTGAGCCCGAACGGCTCTCTGACGTACACGCCGGCTGCGAACTTCAACGGAAGCGACAGCTTCACCTACCATGCCAACGACGGGACCGATGACAGCAATGTCGTGACGGTCACGATCACCGTGAATCCGGTGAACGATCCGCCGGTGGCCAACGACGACGACAGATCCGTCGATGAAGACATGCAACTGACAGGCACGGTGAAGGCCAACGACGGCGATGTGGAGGGCGATGCCACCGTTTCGCGGGTTTCCGGGCCGACCAACGGGGCTTTGACGCTGAACGCGGACGGCTCCTTCTCATATACGCCGGAGGAGAACTACAACGGTCCGGACAGCTTTGTTTATGAACTGGCAGACGACGAGGCGAGTGACGAAGCGACTGTCCGCATAACGGTGAATCCGGTCAACGATCCGTCGGTAGCCGTTCTGGCTCCTGCAGCCCGGATAGTCGAGTTGGGAGACAGCGCATTTCTCGACGCAGCAGGCTCATTTGATGTCGATGGTGATGTTCTGACCTTCAGTTGGACCGGGGAGGGGACGGCCGGTATTGCGGATAACCAGACCGTGAATCTTGGCGCCGTCGATATCTATCTCTACACTTTGAGGGTCAGTGACGGCCAGGCCGGCTCCACGGCGTCTGCAACCGTGACGGTCGAGGACACGACGGATCCGGTTATCACATCGGCGATTCCGGATGCCTGTGGGTTCTGGCCGGCGAATCATAAGCTCGTGACGGCGGGAACGATCGCGGCGTCGGATCTGGGCGGCGTTAACCTGTCCATCGTTGTCACGAGCAACGAGCCCATAAACGGTCTGGGTGACGGTGACGCGGACCCGGACTGGGTGGTTGACATGAACGCGGATGGAACGGCTGGAACGATACAGTTGCGTTCCGAACGGTCGGGAACCGGTACACCCTCAAGATCTACAATGGTGGCCGCAACGGAGAGTTCCGCCCCGTGTCCAGCGCCACCGTTCTGGTCAACGGAGCCCGCGTCGTCCTGCCGCGAGCCTTCAATCAGCAGGTGACCCTGATCGAAAGACCGGTGTCGCTTTCGACCGACAACACGGTGGACGTTCGCCTCCAGAGCAGCCCGAATTCCGGTCTAACTCTGGAGATCATAGGCGTCGATAATGATCAGCCTCAGATCATCGCAGCGGCTGTTCCCCAGCCCAACGCGCAGGGATGGAACAACTCGGACGTCACGGTTGGCTTTACGTGTGTGGATGCGACTAGCGGTGTTGCCAGTTGCACGGATCCAATCACCGTGGCAGCGGAGGGTGCAGGCCAAGTGGTCACCGGGACTGCCGTCGATTTGGCCGGCAACCTGGCCACGGCAAACGCTCAGGTGAACCTCGACAAAACGAACCCGACAATCGCCCCAACCATCGACCCTGCGCCCAATCCGAGCGGTTGGAACAACACCGATGTCACTGTGGGATTCGTCTGTGCGGACGGACTGAGCGGCATCCTCAGATGCACGGCTCCGATCTCGATTCTTTCTGAAGGGGCCGGCCAGCCATTCACCGGACTCGCAACGGATCTGGCGGGGAACTCCTCCTCGTCCGCAGGGTCTGTCAATGTCGACGCAACAGCTCCCCTGGTGGGCATCAACTCTCCGGCGGACGGCACCTACTTGAACACCCCCAGCATCACGGTGACCGGGACTATGTCGGACGCGCTGTCCAGGATCGATCGAGTGGTTTGCAATGGCGTACCCGCCACATTGGACGTCGGCACTTTCAGTTGTGACGTGACTTTGGTGGAAGGACCCAATTCGGTCAGCGCGCTCGCATCGGATCTGGCCGGTAATACCGCCAGTGCCTCGACTACGGTGAAGCTGGACACGGAACCGCCGACGATCACGTCGACTCTTGATCCAGTACCCAGACCGAACGGTTGGAACAACCAACCCGTGACAGTGACGTTCAACTGTGCTGATGCCGAGAGTGGGGTCGCCGACTGCACAGCGCCGGTGACCATTGCGGTCGAAGGTGCCGACCAACAGGCTCTGGGCATCGCAACCGATAACGCAGGGAACACCGCGACCGCGACCGCGATCGTCAGCCTGGACCAGACGCCGCCGCGCGTGATCATCACAAGCCCTGTCGATGGGACGACGTTTGCAAGCCCGAGCGTGGTCTTAACGGGGACGATGTCCGACGCTCTGTCGGGAACCGGAGAATTGACCTGTAATGGAATCCCCACGACCGTCGCGGACGGTGCATTCAGTTGCGACGTACTGCTGGTCGAAGGCCCGAACACGATCACCGCGACGGGGCTCGATCTGGCCGG
The DNA here is from genome assembly GCA_965262425.1 of Terriglobia bacterium. GTDB lineage: Bacteria > Acidobacteriota > Terriglobia > 20CM-2-55-15 > 20CM-2-55-15 > CAZOZZ01. Next base: position 846,532 of record OZ253536.1, read on the forward strand.
GAATGTCACCTCAGCCGCCGTCACGATCAACGTCATTACCGACCAGGAGGGCCCGAGCCTTACCGTGAACGCCCCCTCGGAAGGCGCGATATCCTTCAACGGTTCTCCGACCATCGACCTGCGCTACAGCGATCCCAGTGGAGTGGACCTGGCGAGCCTGATTTTGACGGCAAACGGTACTCCGCTGATAGTTGATTGCCAGCTTAGCGGTGGTGGGGGCCGCTGTCCGCCCATCACTCCACTCGCAGACGGGGTCTTTGAGCTTACCGTTTCGATCGCTGACTTGCTCGGGAACGTCACATCGTTGGGGGTGAGGTTCGCCATCGACTCCGAACCGGTGCCCGTGTCGATCGACTTTCCCCTACAGGGTTTGATCACTGCGGATGGGCAAGTCCGGGTGGACGGCACTGCAGGTCCAAATGTCGCGTCCGTCGATGTGAACGGTGTTCCCGCTGCGCTTAGCGGGTTTACTTTTTCGGCCGACATTCCCTTACGCGAGGGCGTCAACATGCTGGTCGCGGTGGCGACGGCCCCGAGCGGAAAGACGGGGACGGATTCGATAGACGTGACCCGCGACAACGCAGCACCCATCGTCCGGATCGATTCACCGCGGGACGGCTTTGTGTCGGTCAACGACACTATCGACGTCACCGGCCTGGTCAATGACATCGTCGACGGCGGAGTGAACGCAACCGTTACCGTCAACGGACAGCCGACTGCGGTGGTGAACGGAACATTCATGCTGACCGAGCTGAAGTTGTTCGGGGGCGTCAATACGATTACGGCGACGGCCGTCGACGAAGTCGGCAACGCCGGCAGCCAGACTATATCCGTCGTTTTCGATCCGCCGACCGGTTTCCGTATCACCCAGTTTTCGGGCAACGGACAGTCTGCGCCGGTCAACGCGCCTCTGGCCGATCAACTCGTCGCCCGAGTTCAGGATCCGTCCGGCACGCCGGCGGCCGGCCGGATCGTGACATTTGAGGTCACCCGAAACAGCGGGATACTCTCGACCGGCTCCGGGCAGACCGGACGCAAGATTCAAGTCGCCACGGACGGCAACGGCGAAGCAAGGATTGGTTTCACTATCGGTGATACCGCCGGTGAAGGCAACAATCGTGTCGTGGCTCGGGCGCTCGGTGTCGCGGGCGAGGTGGAGTTTTGCGCGTCGGGATTGTCCACGGCCGCGAGCCGAATACTCGCCAACCAAGGCGACAACCAGCGAGGTCTCGTCGGAGCCCCACTCGCTACCCCGTTCGAAGCCCTGGTTGTGGATACGGCAGGAAACCCTGTCAGAGGCGTAGAAGTGACGTTTGCGGTCCTTCGGGGTGGCGGAACCCTCAACGGTCAGGCCGACCACACGCTCCCGACCGATGCGAACGGCCTGGCGCGGGTGATGTTGACGCTGGGCGCGGATGAAGGAATAAGCAACAACTTGGTCAACGCCAGCTTTGCCGGCCTGACCGCAGCGCCGGCGACCTTTGCCGCCTCTGGCATCCTTCCGCGAGATCCGGTTTTGACAAGCTTCCGCGGAGTCGTGCTGGACAGCGGTCAGACTCCGATTCCGGGCGCAACTGTGTCGATCCCGGGGAGCATTGCGTCCGGGGCAACGAATGCGGGCGGTCAGTTCGTGATCGAGGGTGTGCCGGTCGGTACGATCCATCTCCGGATCGACCCAACAACCAGTCCCCGTCCCGAAACCTTTCCGCCGCTCGAGTTCGAAACCGTAACTGTCGCCGGCAATGTCAACATTCTCGGCCAACCCATCATTCTGCCGTTCCTGGACACAGTGGCATCAAAACAAGTCGGTGGAAACGCGGACGTCAACCTGACTATGACGGGTGTTGCCGGCTTTTCGTTGACGGTCTTCGCCAACTCGGTGACATTTCCTGACGGTTCGTCCACAGGCCAGTTGATCGTCAGCCAGGTGCACCTGGACAAAGTCCCGATGCCACCACCGGGTGGATCGGTCTTCATGGCTCCGGCATGGACTCTCCAGCCGGCAGGAGTCCAGTTCGACCCGCCAATTCGGGTCACGATTCCGAACAACGGGCAGCCACCAGGGAGCGTCGTCGACCTGTTCCAGTTCGACCATGACCTGAATGAGTTCATCAGCATCGGAAAGGGCACGGTATCGGAGGATGGTTCGCTGATCGAGTCGGACCCGGGGTTTGGTGTTACGCGAGCCGGTTGGGGTGGGGCCCGCCTCCCTGATCCGCCACCAACCACAGTTGTTGCTCACACGGATGACAGGAATCCCTGCTCAAGTTGCGGCCTGTTGACTTGCACGCCGGTCTTGAGTTCGACCGACCCGGCTTGCTGCGGCGGTAATCCGATCGACCTGACGACTGAATTCTGTGCTCCTTCTTCCCTTGGAACCACCGAGGTCAGGCTCAAACGCTCGCAGTACTGTTCTGTGCCTTGCCCGCCTGGCGAGACATGTCCTCCTTTGGGCCTGAATAAGATCGTCAACCAAAACGAGAAGGGAAAACAACCGATCGAGCTGGAGGAATGCCCGCTTAGAACGCAGAACTTAAGGGATCACGAGAATGATGGTTGTTCATTTCCCGTAGGGGCAATTCGTCTGGCTCTTAAGTCGCCGCTCCGCGACACGCTGTTGCAGGGTGAACCAAGGTTAGCAAAAGTTGAACAAAGTACGTTCGATCCCGATGACCCTGCGGGAAGTGGATATATCACTAGCTTCCATAATCCGGCCTGTGACCCCAAGACTGGTGCCAATTGTGACGCTGCGTGTGACATCCATGACACCTGTTACCAGACCTGTGGTAGCACACAACGCGAGTGTGACCTTATGTTCCACGACTCGGCAACGTCGACGTGCCAAAGCCTCCCTGCGGGGGCCCTTCAGGACGAATGTCTAGCGTGGGCACAGCTTCATTTCAAAGGGCTATTGTTCTTCGGGGAAGGTGCATTTGAAAACAGGCAGGCGCAGTACTGCCAGTGCTGCCCATAGACAGATCTTAGCGCTTATTCGGAGCCGAACAGATTGAACATTGTGCCATTGCCTGAAAACGCGATCCGATTGTTCGCATCTCTCGGAGTTGAGCACCGAATGCAGCGAATAGTTGGAACTTTTCTTGGATGGATCGTATTCCCCTGGTTGGTGCTTCTTGTTATCTGGATCGAACTCCCGGGGCAGAACGTTGTTGTCGTTGACGGGTTGACAATTGTCGGCCCATCGCACGTTGTTGTCGTTGACGGGTTGACAATTGTCGGCCCATCGCACCTTTTGGTAGGTCAGTCCGATCAGCTTGTCGTAACGAACACAGCAACAGGACAGAACCTAACTCGGAGTGTTGACGGAACCGCCTACCACATTTCGGATCCGACTGTGGTGAGTGTATCTCTGGATGGCACGGTGACTGGCTTGGCCACAGGTGTCGCCAAGATTCATGCCGTGAACGGCGACGTCGTTAGCTTGTTTTCCGACGTGCCTGCGCCAACAGGCGTCAAGTTCCTGGCTGGTAGGTCAACTGTGGTCGTTGGTGCTCCGAATGACACCGACGGTGATGGACTACCCGACGGATATGAAACGAGTGCCGGGTTGGATTCTAATGATCCGGACGACGCCTTCTTGGATGCCGACGGCGACTTCTTGACGAATCTTGAGGAATTCGGGCTTGGCACGAATCCGACGTCAGCGGACACAGACGGCGACGGCTTAGTTGACGGCAGCGAGCAAGCAGCCGGATTCGACCCGCTCGTTTCGGATTTCCGTCCCAACTATCCGCTCGATGAGAACTGTGTCGTGACCGCCTTGAATCGGTCTACTCAAATGCTAGCCAACGGTACGTTCAGAATTGATAATGTTCCGCTTGATGTTGGAACGTTCAGGGCACGTGTTGTTTGTGACCAACTGGCGGGGACGTCGCTCGCACAATCCGAACTGCTTGTTGGAATAGTGGGTGGAATCACCCAAATCGCAAATCTCCAGGTCGGTAGTTCCACCAGTCCGCTGTCTTTGAATCTTCAGTCGCCGTCTCTGTCGCTAGACTCCACAACCCCCGTTGCTCAAGTCCAGGTGTTTGGCAGCCTTCCGGACGGCACCACGGCCGATCTTACATCCTCTCAGAGCGGCACTTTCTATCGCACGTCGAATCCCTCTCTCGCGTCCGTCTCGCCCGAGGGTGTGGTGCGAGGGCTCGCCAGCGGCACCGCTGTGATTACCGCGGCCAATGATGGCGTCGTCGGTGCGATCGCCTTGATGGTCGCATTCGGCAACGATTCCGACGGGGACGGTATCCCGGACGATTTCGAGACGTCAAACGCGATCAGTCCGGGGGGCACGAATCTGGCTCTCTTGCCCGGCGTGCAGGTGAGCACCAGCAGCGAGTCAGCTGGCTCGCCAGCCCAGAACGCCGTTGATGGAGATCCCCTGACTTCCTGGTTCACTGCATCGGGTGACGCAGCGAACCAGGGCAGCAGTCCGTTCATCGAACTGACTCTTCCGGCGGACGCAGATGTCGCCCAGATCGCACTTGTGGGTAATCGGCAGCCACCCGACGGGGCTGACTTTCTGACGGGCCGCTTTGAAGTCTTCGATGCAGCCGGCACCGCCCTCTTTACACGCGACACCTTTCTTCCGGGCCTCTCCCGCGATCTGACCATCCCCCTGAGCCTTTCCAGCGTTCGACGGGTCCGTTTCACGTCAACCAACGACGAGGGCAACACGCCCGGGCTTGCGGAGTTTCTGGTCATCTCGGGACCGGGCGGCGCAGGGCTCAACCCGACCAGCGCGGCCGATGCAACGTTGGACTTCGACGGGGATGGGCTGACGAACCTTCAGGAATTCGATCTGGGGACAAGCATCTTCCGGGTCTTCCGCAGAATTTGTGGGTAAAACCGTCTTCCATCGCCGCTTGAGGAGACCACGGTGCTCGCCAAGCCTCAAGGCTTCCCTCGCAAGCTCGGCGGCTGCGCCGGCCTTGACCCTCGGCTGCGCTCCGCGGTGTCGGCTGGTGTGGGCGATGGGGAACGGGGCCTCCGGCGGGGGCTCCGGGCACCGGGTGTAGGCGTCCGACCGAAGTGGGTACTGGAATATTCGCCGTCGAACAAAAGAATAAGGTACTTTGTTTCAATTACTTATGTGCGCACAGGCCTTTGGACTGCCCACAAATTCTGCGGAGGAGGCCATCTTCCTTTCGGACACGGATTCCGATGGTCTGTCCGACAGCGCGGAAGGCTCGATCGGATCGAATCCGTTGCTGGCTGATAGCGATAACGATGGATTGCTCGACGGCGAGGAGCCCAGCCCGACAGCGGACTCGGACAACGACGGGATTATCAATGTTCTGGACCGCGACAGTGACAACGACACCCTTCCTGACGGTGCCGAGGTCCGGATCGGGCTCAATCCCTTGCGTGCGGACTCGAACGGGAATGGGATCTCGGACCGGGATGAGGATGCAGACGGGGATCTGCTCCCGAATGGAGAAGAAATCATCCAGAACACCGATCCCGGGAACTCCGATACTGACGGCGACGAATTGAGTGATTTCGCCGAGGTGTTCGGGCCGACCGACCCTCTGAATCCGGACACGGATGGGGACGGCTTCAAGGACGGACTCGAGACGGTTCTTAATTCCGATCCTCTCGATGCGAACAGTGTGCCGGCATTCCCGCCGCCGACTGTGAGCGAGGCAAACAGCAAACTCTTCTCCGCGCTGAACGACATCAATCCGGTCGATTTGACTCTTCCAGCGAACTTCGTCGGCGAGACGTCGAGCGATCTGATTTCGTTGCTGAACGATGTCAATCCGGTCGATCTGACGCTTCCAGCGAACTTCGTCGGTGAGACGTCGAGCGATCTGATTTCGTTGCTGAACGATGTCAATCCGGTCGATCTGACGCTTCCAGCGAACTTCGTCGGTGAGACGTCGAGCGATCTGGTTTCGTTGCTGAACGACATCAGTCCGGTCGATCTGACGCTTCCAGCGAATTTCGTCGGTGAGACGTCGAGCGATCTGGTTTCGTTGCTGAACGATATCAATCCGGTCGATCTGACCGATCCGGCAAACTTTGTCGGCGAGGCGTTCAGTCCCACCTTTTCAATCTCGAACCTCTTCGGCTCCACGATCACGATCGCGGATGGCTTCGGCAAGGGGACAAAACCCGATCAGTTGCAGTCGGAAACTGCCGGGGAGGTACCGGTCGTTAGTCTGAGGGTGGGCGCAGGCGAACCGCTTATTCAGGGACAGACTCTTACGGTTGAGGCCGGAGTCAGCAGCGAGCGTTCCATCGAGACAGTCGCGTTTGCAGTGAACGGAATTGCTTTCGATATGGACTCAACCCATCCGTTTTCTTCGACTTTTTCCGTGCCGGCTGGGGTCGGCCATCTGAAGTTTGAAGCTGCTGCCACAGATCTAGACGGAAACGTCGGACGAGCATCCCGCGAGCGCTCGGTGATCCCGGATCCTGGCACAACGGTCCGCGGCCGTGTTGTGGGCATCGACGGAACGCCGCTCGCCAGTCAAGAAGTGTCGGTGCAATTGCACGGACTCCGGGCTGACTATTTCGACTTCGAGATCCCGTTGACGTCAATCCCGGATCTGGCGGGCCGCGAACCGGATCGTTCGGAGTATGTCTCGTCTGTAAACGTTCTCAATCCAGACCAGCTTTTCGGGAATGATCCCTTCGGAGTCGGCATGACTCCCGACTATGCCGCCAGGCTTTCCGGATTCCTGTGGATTAGAGAAACGGGCGACTACACCTTCGTTCTCGGAGCAGATGAAGGGGCCCGGCTGAGAATTGGTGGCGGCGTGGCTGTCCAGATGCCTAGAGGAACTGGCGAGTTTCAAGCGTATTCGCGCGCTCTTCGACTCGAGGCCGGGCTGGTCGCAATCGAGATTACTTATTACGAAAGCCTGGGTGACGCCGAACTGCAGCTGTCATGGATTCCTCCGTCGGGTGAACTGCATGTGGTTCCGCCAGAACAGTTGGTTGTGGAGGCTTTTGAGCTGCGGACACTGACGGACGCCGAAGGTGCATTCATTATCCCGGATGTGCCGGCCATGCTGTACGGTTTGCGATTGAGGGTCGACGGGGAAGGCTTGACACGGGCGATTGAGCCCGTGGCGGGAGCGATCACCGATTTTGGAACCCTCGTCATCAAGAGAGATCAATGAGGTTGGTAGTAATCATGTTTAAACAAGCAAGGGAGTACTCGATGCTAGGGCTGCGTGTCGCTACATTCATTCTGATGGGTGCATTGTTCTCCTCGGGCCAAGGCGTGGTCGATAGCACCTCGGATGGGTCGGACGGTGCACTGGACCTGACGAACCCCGGTGTCATCGACTTCGATCCAGCGGCCCTTGGATTGGATCCGGACGGTGACCACATATTTCACTTCACGACTGTCAATGTCGGGCCAGGTGTCACGGTTAAACTGTCTGCCCGATTCTTGAATGGACCTGTCGTGTGGCTTGCGTCGGGTGACGTTCGGATCGACGGAAGCTTGGACTTGAACGGCGAATCTGGCACGGTTCCAGCGGCCACTGTGAATCTTTTTGCGGTTCCCGCAGTGCCCGGAGCCGGCGGTTTCCCGGGTGGAGTCCTGTTCGGTGCTGGCGGCGGACCCGGTGGAGGGGGCACAAGTACCCGCGGGTTCTTCACTGGAAATCTGTTTTTGGTCCCGCTGGTTGGCGGCAGCGGTGGAGGCGGTGCCGGGCCTTCCGTAGCTGGCGGTGGCGCTGGCGGTGGTGCGATCCTGATCGCCAGTTCGACGTCAATTACGGTTAATGGCACCATCCTCGCGCAAGGTGGCTTCGGTGGTCGAGGTGGCGGCAGCGGGGGGGCAATCCGGCTCGTCGCCCCAATCGTCGCAGGAGGAGGGGCCTTGTTCATAACGGGGGGGACTAGTGCGGGGGGTACTTCCAAATACGGCACCTCTGGCCGCGTTCGGATCGAGGCGTTTCAGCGTTCCTGCTGTAGGGTGTTTCCACCTGTGGTGGCGGAGGCGGCGCCGTTCAGCTTGAACTTACCTACCGGAGGTCCGCCACCTACGCTCAAAGTGACGAGCGTGACAGACATCAACGGAACGCAGTTCGTCACGGATCCCCCCACTGCGAGTTTCGCCCTGCCCGACGTTACGATCAGCGACGGCTCTCCGGTTGAGGTTGCCGTTGAGGCGAGCAACATACCCGTTGGAACGGCCGTGCGATTGGAAATATTCTCAGAGAACGGCGCCAACCAGGTCGTCATTTCGCAGCCCCTCGCCGGAACTCTGGCGCTTTCCACCACAAGTGCGACGATCACCGTACCACCAGGATTTTCTGTAGGGTTCGCCCGAGCAAAGTGGGGTCCACCAGGCCCCTGAGATCGGTTCGTCCCGGTTGCAAGGAGGTTGGCTTTGTGATTCGAACCATGAATAAAGCATTTTTCTCGGCGAGGCGCCAGATCGAACTTGCGCCGCCGCCCCGACCGCCACTGGGGGCAAGTGATTGCGTCCTCGGAGTCGGCCTGGCGCTGATCTGGCTGGTGTTCACCGGCGTAACCGTGCAAGCCCAGAACGTCCTCGGACCGGCTCAGCCCACAATGACCTCTCAGGATGTCGTGGGGGTCGGCCCATCAGCTACGACGCGTGGCCCGGACACCGCCGCGGTCACAATCCTCGAGTTTTCCGATTTTGAATGTCCTTTTTGTCAGCGCGCTAACCCCGTTGTCGAGGAGGTCCTGGCCGCTTACCCTGATCAGGTCCAGCTTCTCTTCAAGCATCTGCCGCTGCCGATCCATCGAAACGCGCCTCTTGCCCATGAAGCGGCGCTGGCTGCCGCGGTGCAGGGCAAGTTCTGGGACATGCACGATCTGCTCTTCGCCAATCAAGACCGATTAGCGCCGGGAGACCTTCAAGGATACGGGGCGGACCTCGGGTTGGACCCCGTCGCTTTTGAGGAGGCGATTTCGAAGCGCACTTTCAAGTCGATCGTCGATCGGGATCTGGCCGAAGCGAGGGCACTCGGAGTAACCGGCACGCCCACTTTCTTCGTGAACGGAAGGAAGCTGGTTGGAGCACAGCCTCTTGAAGCGTTCAAGGCCGTGATCGACGAGGCGTTGGGCCTACGGACGTTGGCCCAGCCATCGCCACTCCCTGACCGTGTAGCTGACATCAGTATTTCCGGTTCCCCTCTAAAAGGATCGCCTGCAGCACCAGTAACGATAGTGGAATACTCCGATCTCCAGTGCCCCTTTTGCGCCAGAGCCAATCCCACTCTCGAACAGTTGCTGAGTCAATACGCAGGCAAGGTCCAACTCGTCTTCAAACACTTTCCGCTACCGATGCATGCCGACGCCCACCTCGCCCATCAGGCAGCCCTGGCCGCAGCCGAGCAAGGTCAATTCTGGCAGTTTCACGACGCGGTCTTCGCCAATCAGCAGGCCATGAAGAGAAGGGATCTCTTGCGGATGGCCCGCGAACTTGGACTGGACGAGGAGAGATTCATCGCCGATCTAGACAGTGGACGCTTGGCTGAAGTTGTCGATCGCGACATGCAGGAAGGCGGGATTTTGGGGGTGACCGGAACGCCGACGTTCTTTATCAACGGAATCAGACTGGTCGGCGCGCAGCCACTGTCCGCATTCAGTCAGGTAATCGATCGGGAGATTCTTGAGAGCTCTGGGCCGCGGCACGAGTACTGAGAAGCTAGACAAATCAAATTGTCCCTCAGGCTGAACGGTTGACTCAAAACTGGGTCGCATGGGTCTTGCAACCGTATCTCGTTGTTTGATGCGTTCTCCACTACCCACGAGCGAACATTTGCAGACTTCTGCTGGAAGAAAGTGACGCCGAAATTGTTCCAGAAGTGGAGATTGTCACAGGCTATGCCGGTTGTTGTGTCGCAAACCGCTGCGAAACCGAAGACCAAATCGAGCGTGAAAACTTCGGAGCAGGCTTCGCGGTCGACGGTTTCAGATTTGGGCACGGAGGAGGGTCGCACGGCCGATACTGATGAGCGTGCACGGGCGCCTTTTTGAAATGATGGGAAGAACGATGGGAAACCTGAGGGTCTTCGGTCTAAGCCTTGTTTGTCAGTCACTTGCGGGCAAGTTCGATTCCCTCCAGGGCTATTGGACTTAGGGCCCGCTCAACAATAACTTCACATTTTGGCATCCCATCTTCACGCCATCTTCGGCCGCTCCTCAATCGCAGATCCTCGAAATAGCCGGGCTATTCCTCCTATCTGCTCAATCGGTCGCGACCAAATCTGACGCAAATCTGGGCGCCAACTCTGTGAAGTTATTGTTGAGCGGACCCTTAGCTCCGACCGCTGCACAATCAAGGTGCAACTCTCCGGGAACTCTCCGGCTTTCTCCCGACCTGTTCACCGAAAAGGACAAAAAGCGGTTCCACGCGAAGTGCGTGTGGCGTGGAAAGTGCCGCGAGTGGACTTCAGTTGTCCACTCCAGTGGGTATGTCGAGTTTCGGCGCCGCGAGGCATCACATGAGGGTGACGGTAGGCGACTGACTGACTGATTGACGCCGATTCGCTCCTTTCGTAAACTCTGTTATGGGTTCTTACCGGCTCGCTCCAAAGAAACACCCGACAAATGTCACCTGCGCGCAGCTTGGAATTACGGAGATTCTCGTAGCGCTGGGCATGGGCGGCATTTCCCTACTGCCAGAATTTCCGGCCTGACATCGGAAGCACAGGTACACCATGAGCAAAGAAGTCACTCTCCTCGCGGGCGATGATCGCGCCGCGGTCCGTTCGACTATCAATTTGATCCAGACGCCGGTCTACCTGATCGACGTGGACGTATCCGGTTCCTTCAGGTTCTTTGCGGTGAACACATCGGAGGAACGCGTCATCGGGCTCGAACGGGAGGAGATCGAGGACCGCAGGCTGGAAGATGTCCTGTCGCCAGGCATGTCGACGATGAACAACGCTTCGAACGGGTATTCCAGGATGGGCCGATGGGAATGGTCGTTGTCGACCTGGAGACCCGGGTTTTGGATATCAATCGCGTCTTCTGTCTCCTGCTCGGATACACACCGGCTGAACTGATAGGCAAGAAGTCTTCCTACTACACTCATCCCGACGACCTTGGAATCAACGCCGAGGTGGTCGACACACTTTTAAGTGGAAAAATCTCCGTCTTCCATGGGGAAAAAAGATAGCCTCCTCAGTAAAATCTGTGGGCGACATCGGGTTCCGGTAACGCTCCAAGCGTGTGGTAGAGAGCGACTTGGGCAGCTCTAAAGGTCCGAAAACCATACGCTTTTCTGGTGGTCACTTTCGCTTTGTTGTTGAAACCTTCGACGATGCCCCCGGAAATCCGCTTTTTGGCACGGAACCAGTTGAGCAGGAGTTCCCGGTGGGAGCGGAGCATGCGCGCCACCTTTTTCATGGGCTCGATCCGGGATCGCATCGTCCGCCGGCACCAGGCATCCATGAATTGACCGGCCCAGTAGGGCGACGTGTACTCCCAGAAGAACTGGAAGTCCTCCTTGAGCAGAAAGCTCCGAACGGTCCGCAGGTTGTACTGGAGCAGGTCGGCCAGCTTGATGTCTTGCTTGTCGGTTCGGTTCTGGGGGCGCTTGAGCAAACACCACCGGGAGTGTTTCAGGATCGGCTCCAATCCCGCGGCTTTCATATCCCGGGATTCCTGGGCTCGAACCTCATCGATGGCCTTATTCATGTGCATGGCGATATGAAACCGATCCAGAACATGCAGGGCCGTCGATGCTTTCTTGGAAATCACCTTCAGATACGGCTTCCACATGTCGCTGCACACGAACTTCAACTCGGCGGCGCGCTCGACTCCGAATTGCTGGAAGAAGCGCAGCAACGTTTTCACCGTGCGATCCCGGCCGACCCAGAGCAGCCGCTTGGAATGCCGGTCGATCTGGTAGACCACCGTCAGGTACTTGTGCCCCCGGCGCCAGAGAATCTCGTCCACGCCAATCGCGGTCACACCCTCCAGGTCCCGGTGCGCCAGCCCCCAGCCGACGATCCATTCCACAGATCGAAACACCTTCTCCCAGGAAGTCCGGAAGATGTCGGCAACCTCCTGCCAGGACATCCGCCGCGCCCAACCGGCCAGAAATTGCATATACGTCCGCGTCAAGGTTTGCTTACCCTCGGCCCAGGGCACCGATTCGACCTTCACGCCACAACGCCTGCAATCCACACGCCGCATCAGATACACGAAGAACACGGGAAAGCCCCACAGCGGCACAAACTCGAACAGGCGGGCCTCCAGCGTGTCGTAACCCGGTCCCGCACGCCCGCAGCCCGAGCAGACCGGCCGGCTGTTGCGTCGTGGAAATATCTCCACCAACAGTGCCGTCTCGCCCCCGATTCGTTCCCATCGCACTGCTCCGTAGACAAAGGACTTGAACTTCTGCACTCGATTCAGAATAGTCTTCACTTGCACCCTGGTCTCGTCTCTCCTGCTTTGGATTTGTTTGGTGCAATACCAAATACAGGATTCGAGCCAGGGTGTGCTACATCCCTTTCGTTCTCATCGTCGGTTTCTCCTCATCCCGGCCTGTGTGGAAGTGTGAATCGGCCCCACGTCTTTTCCGGCCGATTCAAGTCGCTGTGGAAATCCGCGCGTCTCTTACCGGATTCCCTCAGCGTCGCCACTTTCCACAGGCCACTCATTTGCCCGTTTCTACCCACAGATTTTGCCGAGGACCCAAAAGATACATCCGGAAGAACGGGAATACGGTGTGGGCGCGCGTAACCGGGACGGTGATTCGAGATGAGGATGGCAAACCCGTTTACGGTCTGGGAATGGTCGAAGACATCACCGATCAAAAGTCCGCCGAAGAAACGATTCGACAGACGAATCAGGAACTCCAAATCCAGGCAGCGGCAAAGCACGAACACATCCAACGATTCGAACGCGTGTTCGAAATGGGTCCGATCGGAATGTGTGTTGCCGGGCCAGATCTCAAACTCAGCAAAGTGAACAAACCGATGTGTGACATCACCGGCTACACCGAAGAGGAACTGACCGGGATCAAGTTTGAAGAAATCACACATCCCGACGACGTGGACATCGACGTAGAGTTGGCCGGACAACTCTTTCGGGGGGAGATCCCGTTCTACCAGATCGAAAAGCGTTACATTCGAATCGAAAAGCGTTACATTCGAAAGGACGGCAGCATTTGCTGGGTGCACTTGACGGCGTCCCTGGTTCGAGGCGAAGGTGGCGCTCCGCTCTATGGCCTGGCCATGGTGAAAGACATCCAGGAGCGCAAGATTGCCGAAGACGTTGACCTGGTGACGGTACTGGCGTCGAAGGGTCGGATCGAGGCGGATTCAGCGCAATTAGAACAGGTAATCGTCAACCTGGTGGTCAACGCCCGCCACGCCATGCCCGGCGGAGGTAAGTTGAAGATCGAGACCGAAGACGTCACGGTTGGCGCAAAATCGACCCTCGCTATCGATGACACCAAGCGGGGCGGCTACGTCCGGCTCGGCGTCACGGATACTGGCATCGGGATGGACCCGGACACAGTCGCCCACATATTCGAACCTTTCTTCACCACGAAAGAAAAAGGTCAGGGAACCGGTCTGGGTCTCGCCGCGGTCTACGGGATCGTCAGGCAGAGTCAAGGGACCATTACGGTCGACAGCCACCCCGGTTCCGGGACCGTGTTCAAGATCTATCTGCCACACACCTCGCAAGAGGCCGTCGAGCCGGAAGCGACCGATGAATGGATGGAAGCGAGCGAAGGCGCGGGGAAGATCCTGCTGCTCGAGGATGACGAGGATCTCCGGACCCTGTTCGCCGCAGTGCTCCTCAAGGCCGGCTACGCGGTCACCGAGTTCGCCGACGCTCAACACGCCCGCCGGTCTTTGAAGTGGCAGGATTTGTTCGACCTGGTGGTCACGGACGTTGTCATGCCCGGCATGAGCGGCCCACAGTTCGTCAAATGGATCCGCGGCGCCCACCCGCGCACGCGGGTTCTCTACATGTCCGGCTACGCTGGAAACGAACTGTCCGCAAGGCCGCTCGAAGATGGAAGCCGCCTGCTGGAGAAGCCGTTTACACCCTCCCGCCTGTTGCAAGCTGTCAACGAAGCGCTCCGCGACAGACCCGCGGAATCCTGAGAAAGCGAAAGGGACACCACGGCCTTCACGAAGAGCTCTCGACATCTACGTCCCTCAATGAGTGAAATGCAGGTCCTGGAACCACAGGTCGAGTGCGTGAGTCATTTCTCTTTAAACGATGCCAGGTTCGAAGGGGTCTTTTATCTCGGGACCCTGGCATTACGTTTTGGTAAGCTGCGGTGGAGTTTTGTGCAACTGGTTATGGACAGGAGGTGTCGGATGTTGAAGAAGTTTCTGGGAATCGCAATGGTGGTTGCCCTGGCCGGTACGGTGGCCTGGGCTGATGACTTCTGGGACGAAAAGAACTTCCTTGAATGGAACAACAAAGAACTGCGCAAGATGACGACTGATTCTCCATGGGCGAAGAAGGCTCAGGTCAAAGTGAGCCGTGGAGGGGATTTCTCGCTCGTCCCGTTTTCCGCTTCCGCAAGCTCAAGGGACATGACCGATGTGGGCAGTGGCGGTGGTGGAAGTTTCGGCAGGAGCGGCGGCACGCCAAGAATCGATCTGTTTGTCATGTGGCGGAGCGCGCGTCCGCTCAAGAAGGCCATCGTCAAATCCCTGGTCGGCAATTCGAACGACGTGTCTGCCGCGCAGCAGGAGTTCCTGGATCGTGAGGAGGAATACTACATCGTTGTTCTAGGCAGTGTCCCACCGGATTTTGCTCGGGCTTTTGAGAACCTGGAAGGTGTCGACGAAAAGATTTCTCTCGACCGAAAAGGTAAAGACAAGATTTTTATCCAGGAAATCCAGGTCCAGGCCATGGCCGGCGAAGTGCACCTCCTGTTCCCGAAGACCGACGCCATTGTGGTCGAAGACAAGGACGTCGAATTGAATGTCGACATGGATGGCTTGAGGTTCAAGAAGAAGTTCAGCCTGAAGAACATGGTCGTCAACGGAAAGCTCGAGATGTAGCCTTTCCCGAAAGGACTTTCATCGTCAAAATCATCAAGACACCTGGATCGAAGCGACTCGACCTCGGAGGATCCGCAGGTCGAGTCTGTTTCGTGACGGCTTTCCTTCCGATCCGCTTCTGACTCTCCCACACGTCGCTCTGTTAGGGAGGCGGTCGGAGAGGTCACTTTCGTTCCCATTTCCGGGCGTCGGTTCAACCTGCCTTTGCCCACTCCTCCGGTCGTCCTGGCCTGCTTGTAATTGTCCTGTTGCTAGCATAGAATCAATAGGTTTGGGAGAGCGGGACCATCACATACGGAGTGGTACGCCCAGCCAAGGAGGTTCTTAGTGGCGCGTAAGAGGATGACTCGAAAAGAGCTCGTCCAGAAGGACGAGATCACATCGACTTTGGAAAACACCGCGGCTTTCGTCCTGGAGAACAAGAAACCGATCCTCCTGGTGACGTCGATCCTTGTAGCGCTTGTGATGATCCTGGTTGGGTTCAACATCTATTCCGCAAATCGCCGGGCCGCATCGCAGAGCGCCCTGTCGGAAGTGATCGACGTGTTTACCGACACGGAAGGATACGATTCGGACCAGCGGCGTTTCGAAGCCGCTCTGGCCGAGGCCCAGATCGTTAGGGATTCATACCGGAACCTTCCGGCCGGTCAAATCGCCGAGTATTACATCGCCCTCAGTAACGAAGGAATGGGCAACACGACCGAGGCGGTGCGAATTCTGCAAAGCCTCGTCGAGACAGGGGACGACACGATTCGGCACGTCGCGCGTTACGCCCTCGCGGAGTCTTACAAAATTCATGGTGAGGTGGAGACGGCCATCACCGTCTATCAGGAACTGGAGAACACCGGCGGCTATTCGCAAGTTGCCGTTCTCTATGAACTCGGCCGGTTGCACGAAGAGATCTCGAAGCCGGACGAAGCCCGTTCCTACTACCAGAGGATTGTAGGTGAGTACCCGAATTCCGCCTTTCGCGCCGACGCGGACCGGGCCCTGAAGCGACTCGGCCCCGACGCCGCGGCCTCCGACGAAACAGAGTCCTGAGGCGTTCAAACTGTCCAATAACGAATGACGGTAGGGAACATGACAGAACATGTCGTCGGTCTTGAGGACCTCGGGACCGACCGGGTCGAGATCGAGGATTCGTTTGAGCCCGGAGAAATCGACTATTCGCCCGAAGGCTTGCGGCAGGCGGCCGCGATCGGCTGGTCAGGTTTTGTTGAACGGAGTGGGGACGAGATTCGATTGTGTGGTCGGCTGGAAACTATTCTTGAATTGGTATGTGTCCGATGTCTCGACCCGGTAAATCAGCGAATTGAGAAGCCGTTCGATCTTTTTTTTCGCCAGCGCGATAGCCTGGTTTACGACCAGGGCGCCGAGATCGAATTGACGGAATCCGACACCCGGACAGCGTTCGTAACCGGGGCGGAATTGCCTCTGGGTGAAATTGTTCGCGAGCAAATCCTGCTTGCGATCCCAATGAAGCCGTTGTGTAAACCCGACTGTCGGGGCCTGTGCGCCTCGTGCGGAACAAATCGGAATGCCGGTTCATGTGAGTGTCCCGAGCAGTCCCTCAACCCGGCTTTCGACACGCTGCTGGCGTTTAAGAAGCAGCTCGAAGAGCGGAGTTCATAAGAATCAATGCCAAATCCCAAACGTCGACATTCCAAAGCGCGTCGCGGAAAGAGACGCGCGCACGATTCCCTGACAGGGCCTTCCTTTTCCGAATGCCCGAACTGCCACGAGCGGCGGCTTCCTCATCGTGTCTGTCCTCACTGCGGCTTTTACAAAGATCGCGAAGTTATCGAAACCGAAGAAGAATAGTCTTCGATAGATTCGGGACGGTCCCATGATCAGAATCGCTGTAGACGCAATGGGGAGCGAGCAGGCTCCAACCGTGGAAGTCGAGGGAGCGGTCGAGGCCGCGGCTCAATACGGAACCCACGTCGTGCTGGTGGGCAGAGAAGACCAGATACGTCAGGCTCTGGATCAGCACGACATTCGAGGGCTCTCGATTGACATTGCCCATGCCAGCGAGGTAGTGGGCATGGAAGAGCCTCCCATGACGGCCATCCGCCGGAAGAAGGATTCGTCCATTCGTGTGGCGGCCAACCTGATGAGAGCCTCGGAGGTTTCCGGCGTCGTCAGTGCCGGCAACACCGGCGCCGTCATGGCGACGACCAAGATCGTTGTCGGCACGCTCGATGTCGTGGACCGGCCCGCCTTGACGACTGTGCTGCCGACCCGGAAAGGTAAACCGGCCATTCTTCTCGATGTTGGCGCCAACGTGGACTGCAAGCCCATTCACCTGGAACAGTTTGCGATCATGGGGGACATATATTCGCGCGCCATCTTCGGGATCCGTCGTCCCCGGATTGGACTGCTCTCGATCGGGGAAGAAGCCACCAAGGGAAACGAACTCACGAAGGAGGTCTTCAAGGCCCTGAAACTTGCACCGCTGAATTTCGTTGGAAATGTCGAAGGCCGAGACATTTTCAAAGGCGACGTGGACGTTATCGTTTGCGACGGCTTCACGGGGAACGTAGCTTTGAAGTTGAGTGAGGGCTTGATTGAGACCTTCACCGGGTTGCTGGGAGATGAACTGCAGAAGACGTTGTCGGCCAAGGTCGGTTACATTTTCGCCCAGAAGGCTTTTCAGCAGTTCAAGCGTCGGCTGGACTATTCCGAGTACGGCGGTGCGCCGCTTCTTGGAATCAGAGGAATTGGAATTGTCTGTCACGGGAGTTCAAACTCCAACGCGATCAAGAACGCGATTCGTGTGGCCGAGGAGTTCTGCGAGCACAATGTGAACGACGCCATCGGGCACGAGTTCCACAAGCTCGGCTTGATCAAATCGGAGGGGACCGAAGCTGCCGAGATGGCGGAGAGTGGTGGAAAGAGCGGATCACCGAGGCCCAGCGCCACAGGTCCCTAGTGTAGTCCGTCACAGTTAATGTAACTTATTCAGCTTTCCTACGTCTGAGTATATATGAGGAGAGCACCGACGATTAAATTGGACATTCCTGTGCGGAAGGAACTGGAGCGACTGAGCCGAAGCCGCAGTGTGGCGGTCCGGTTGGCGGAACGATCTCGAATTGTCTTGCTGGCCGCCGGGGGTCTGGACAATCAGGAGATCGCTGCCAAGTTGGACATCACTCGTCAAAAGGCCGGACGTTGGCGCGATCGTTTCGTTGAAGATGGCCTCGGGGGAATCGAAAAGGACGCTTCCCGCAGTGGACGGATTCCCTCGATCGGCCGCCGGAAGCGGGCCCGGATCGTGAAGAAGACGGTCGAAGGGAAGCCTCCGAACGCCACGCACTGGAGCCGGTCCTTGATGGCCAGGGCAACCGGCGTCAGCGAGTCCACGGTAGGGAGAATCTGGCGGGCTCATGGCTTGAAGCCTCATCTGGCACGCACCTTCAAACTTTCCAACGACAAACAATTTGTCGAGAAGTTGGAGGATGTGGTCGGTTTGTATCTGAACCCTCCGGAAAACGCCATTGTTTTGTCCTGCGATGAGAAGAGCCAGATGCAGGCCCTGGACCGCACGCAACCCGGGTTACCTCTGAAGAAGGGGCGGTGCGGCACCCTCACCCACGACTACAAACGCAACGGGACGACCACGATGTTCGCCGCGCTCAATACGCTGGACGGCTCGATTATCGGGACCTGTATGCCGAAGCATCGTCATCAGGAATGGATCCGGTTTCTCAATCAGATCAAACGTTCCGTGCCGAAAGACAAACAGATCCATATCATTTGCGACAACTACGCCACGCACAAACATCAGAAAGTCGTCAACTGGTTGAAGCGCAACACGCGCTTTCATGTGCACTTCACACCGACCAGTGCATCCTGGCTGAACATGGTCGAACGCTTCTTCCGGGATCTTTCCGAACAACGGCTTCGGCGCGGGGTTTTCCATTCGGTTCCTGAGCTAATCCAGGCCGTGGAGGAATATGTCGGGGGTCACAATCAGAACCCGAAGCCCTTCATTTGGACCGCAACGGCTTCCGATATTCTTGAAAAAGTTCAACGTGCCCGAAAGAAGCTCGATAAGTTACAGTCTGTTTGACGGGGACCACTAGGCTCCTTGGGTGCTATGGTCCACCCTCAGGACCAGTTGCATTTTCGAAAGACACATCTTTCATGAGCAAAGTAGCTTTGATGTTTCCCGGTCAGGGATCCCAATACGCCGGTATGGGTCGGGACATTGCCGGTCGGTACCCCGTGGCCAGGGCAACGTTCGACGAGGCCGACGAAACGCTGGACTTCCCCCTTTCCAGGTTATGTTTCGAAGGGCCGGAAGAGAGTCTGAAGCTGACGGAAAATACTCAGCCTGCGATCCTGACCACAGAGACGGCCCTGTTTCGAGTGCTCCGGGAGAAAGGCGTTCGGCCTGACTTCGTGACCGGTCACAGCCTCGGGGAATACTCCGGGCTGGTGGCCACCGGCGCGCTCGGGTTTGCCGAAGCCGTTGCCCTGGTGCGGCGACGTGGCCAATACATGCAGGAGGCGGTACCGGTCGGTCAGGGTGCGATGGCTGCGATTCTGGGGATGGATGCCCTGACCGTCGAATCCGTATGCGAGCGCGCCAGCGAGGGAGAAGTGGTTTCGGCCGCAAATCTGAATTCTCCCAAACAGGTTGTCATCGCCGGTCACCGGGCCGCGGTCGAACGTGCCGTGGATCTGGCCAGAAAGGATGGCGCGCGACGAGCTATCATGCTGCCTGTCAGCGCACCGTTTCATTGCAGCCTGATGCTTGGCGCAGAGGAACGGCTTGGCCGCGACCTGGATATGATCGACTTCAAGGATCTGGACTGTCCACTCATCTCGAATGTCGATGCCGGGGCGGTGCGGACGGGCGAAAGTGCCCGGCGTGCACTCAAACTCCAGGTTTCCAGGCCCGTGCGCTGGCATGAAACGATACGCTTGCTCCTGGACTCCTCCGTCACGACTTTCGTTGAAGTAGGCCCGGGGCGGGTCCTGACGGGACTGGTCCGATCCGTGGACAAGTCGGTTACAATGCTGAATGTGGAGGACGAGGAATCGCTGGACCGCTCCCTTGCCTCACTTCTATAATGATTCGTTTTCGAAAGAGCCTCGGCCGCGCCGTAAGGTGCCCGGGGCGTTGCGACTGGTTGGAGTTCGGAAGTCGGCAGTAGAACAACATCAAGACGGAGGTAGTGTAGATGTCTTCTTCGGTTGAGGATAAGGTCAAAGCGATAATTGTGGAGCAGTTGAGTGTGGATGAGGGCGAGGTGACCGCAACCGCGTCTTTCATCGACGACCTGGGCGCCGATTCGCTCGATACTGTGGAACTGGTCATGGCCCTGGAAGAGGGATTCAGTATTGAGATCCCGGACGACGCGGCCGAGAAGATCACGAACGTTCGTGAGGCGATCGATTACGTTCAGGCCCATCTGCCGAAGTCATAGGCAGGAAGTGAGGTTGGAGCTTTGGAGAGGCGAGTTGTTGTCACCGGCGTCGGACTGGTAACCGCGCTAGGTATAGGAACCGAAGAAACCTGGACAGGGCTGTGTGAAGGTCGAAGCGGCGTCGGCGAGATTACGCGATTCGACACGACCCAGTTCTCGACCAGAATTGCTGCCCAGGTTCCGGATTTCGATCCGTTGCGGTGGATCGAGAAGCGCGACGTCAAAAAAATGGACACGTTTATCCATTACGCGATCGCAGCAGCGGCTTTGGCTACGGAGCAGGCGGGACTGGAGATCTCTCCTGAAGTGTCCGAGCGAACGGGAGTTTTTATCGGGTCCGGTATAGGCGGTTTCAACATCATTGAACGCGAACATAACAACCTCATCCGGGGTGGTCCCCGAAAGATTTCACCGTTCTTCATTCCTTCCAGCATCATCAACCTGGCCGCGGGCCAGGTGTCTATACGTCTGGGTGCGAAAGGTCCCAACTCGGCCCCGTGCACGGCCTGTTCTTCCGGATCGCACGCTGTTGGCGATGCGTTCCGTCTGATCTCCAGGGGTGAAGCCGACATCATGATCGCGGGAGGTTCCGAGGCTGCCATCACCCAGATGGGGGTTGGCGGATTCGCTGCGATGCGCGCGTTGTCTACCCGCAACGACGATCCACGGACGGCATCCAGACCGTTCGACCGGGATCGCGATGGATTTGTCATGGGAGAAGGTGCCGGAATCGTCGTTCTGGAAGAACTGGAACTGGCGCGAAAACGGGGCGCCCCAATTGTTGCAGAACTGGTCGGTTATGGCATGAGCGGAGATGCCTTCCACATTACGCTGCCCTCTGAAGATGGAAACGGCGGATTCCGAGTCATGCAGAACACCCTCAAGGATGCGGGTGTGACGCCGGATCAGGTAAGCTACATCAACGCCCACGGCACGTCGACACCGCACAACGACAGGCTGGAAACAATGGCCATTAAGAGGTTGTTTGGAGACCATGCGCGAAAGGTTCCGATCAGTTCCACCAAGTCCATGGTCGGCCACTTGCTGGGAGCCGCCGGAGCCGTGGAGGCGGGTATCGCCGCGCTGGCCCTCCAACGCCAGGTTGTGCCTCCAACCATCAACTACGAAACGCCCGATCCCGACTGTGACCTCGACTATGTTCCCAACGAAAGTCGTTCCGTCAAACTCCAGTACGTCCTGTCGAACTCGTTTGGTTTCGGTGGAACCAACGCCGCCCTCCTCTTCAAACGCTGGGACTGATTGATGTCAGAAGAACGCGAAGTGCTCGAGGTCGATGTTCTGGTAGTAGGCGCCGGTCCGGCCGGCCTGGCCACGGCCTATCAATTGCGGAAGCTCCTCGACGAGAGCGGCCGCGAGGATACTGCCATCGCCATCCTGGAGAAGTCCAAGGAAGTCGGCAGCCACATCATTTCCGGAGCGGTGCTCGATCCTCGGGGGATCGACGAACTGATGCCCGACTGGAAGGAAAGAGGGGCGCCGATCGAAAAGCAGGTCGAGGAAGACCACGTTTACTACTGCACGAAGAACAGCAAATTCCCTCTGCCCTTCATTCCACCGCCCTTGCAGAATCACGGGAACTACATCATCTCTTTGAACAAGTTCTCGCGCTGGTTCGGCGAGGTCGTCGAAGAGAGTGGCGTCGACATCTTTGCTGGATTCGCGGGAGCCGAATTGCTGATCGAAGATGGTGCGGTCGTGGGCGTCCGGACCGGCGACAAGGGCATCGACAAAGGGGGAGAACCCAAGGGAAATCATGAGCCCGGTATCGACGTTCGGGCGAAGCTCACGATTCTGGCTGAAGGTGCGCGTGGATCGCTCACCAAGCAGCTGATCAAAACATTCGGTCTCGATCAAGGTCGGAACCCCCAGGTCTATGCCGTGGGTGTCAAAGAGGTATGGGAAGTTCCTTCCCAGAAGGGCCGAAACGGCCGTGTGATTCACACGATGGGTTGGCCTCTCACGAGCGAAGAGTTTGGCGGCGGGTTTATTTACAACATGGATGAGGGACGGGTGTCTCTGGGGCTTGTGATCGGATTGGATTACCGAAACCCCAGGCTCGACCCCCATGCAAGGTTTCAGGACTTCAAGCAACATCCCCTTGTGAAGGAGATCCTCGAAGGCGGCACCCTCGTTTCGTATGGCGCGAAGGCGATTCCCGAAGGCGGGTACTGGGCGATGCCACAATTCTATTTCGAGGGCGGCATGATCGTCGGCGATTCCGCTGGTTTCCTCAACTCGATGCGGTTGAAGGGAATTCACATGGCGTTCAAGAGCGGGATGCTGGCAGGACAGGCTGCGTTCGAAGCCATCGAAGCCGACGAATACACCGCACTACGGATGCGGCGGTTCGATGATCTGGTCGAAAAGAGCTGGATCAAGACCGAGCTATGGAAGGTTCGCAATTTCCATCAGGGTTTCGAAGGGGGCTTCTGGTCGGGAATGGTCCACACGGGTCTTCAGATGGCTACGGGCGGAAGGGGCGTCCGGTCGCGCTACACGAATGTCGCGGGCCACATGCGGATGCGTCGTCTGAAGGACTTCTTCCGTGGAAAGGTGCCCGCACCGGACAAACCCACCTATGACCAGACATTGACCTTCGACAAGATGACCGATGTCTTCAACTCCGGTACGGCACATGAAGAGGACCAGCCCGTTCACCTGGTAGTGCTCGAGCCAGATCTTTGCCACCAGCGCTGCACGGAGGAATACGGCAACCCCTGCCAGTACTTCTGTCCCGCTGCTGTTTACGAAATGGAACCGAATGAGGCCGGCAAGCTGCGCCTCGAGATCAACGCCTCAAACTGCGTCCACTGCAAGACCTGCGACATCATGGATCCCTACGAAATAATAAATTGGGTGACCCCGGAAGGCGGTGGCGGCCCCGGTTACGAGTATTTGTGAATGGGGAAGTGGTCAGTGGCCAGTTGAAGGAAAACGGATTTTTTACCGCAGAGGCGCAGAGGCGCAGAGAAATCCGAGGATATAGGTTCGAACAACAACTCTTATCTCTGCGTCTCTGCGCCTCTGCGGTGAAAAACTCTTGGGTCTTCTGTACTTGGATCGACGAATGGGTTATCGGAGGTGGGCGTATTTGGCGTAGAGCGCGAAGACCTTCATGACGTAGTCCTTGGTCTGGACGAAACCGATGTCGGAGACGAACATGTCCACGTCGTCGGTTCGAGACTTTGCCTTCCAGCGGCGGACGTTTTCAATGCCGCCATTGTAGGCCGCCAAGGCCAGGGCGGGATGTCCCAGTTCTTCCATCAGTTCGCTCCAGTAGTGCGCACCGAAACGGATACTGACGGTGGGATCGTAGAGCGTATCCAGTTCGATGTCGCCCATACCGAGTTCCCGGGCCATTTGGGCTGCGGTTTCCGGGATGAATTGCATCAGGCCTCGAGCCGATGCACCCGACCGCGCTTCCGGATCGTACCGGCTTTCCTGCCAGATGATGTCCTGAAGCCAGAGCGGGCTCACTCCCGCTTCGGCCGACTCCCTGCAAATCGAAGCGTTGAAGGCGGAAGGGTAGAGCATTCCGAGCAATGCCCGTCCCTCTTCGGTGTAGTCGGCATCCAGCGAGAAGAGCTTCATGTCTTCCACTGGCCGCAGGCGGTCGGCAAAGAGCATCGAAGGCTTGAATTTCGACGCCAGGTAGGCCAGGTCGGCGAGCGCGATGTCCTTCCATCGGGATGAAACTCGGTTCGCCCAATAAAATGCCTGGTCCCACTGCCGCAGGAAAACCAGTTCGCCCACCAGGTCTGATTCCGGCGCACTCGCGGAACGAAAGCCCCGTGTTCGCGACAACCGTCGCGTCCGAATGGTTTCGATTACGGTGTCATCGGACGCACGTTTGCACAGTTCCGGGGATGCGGTCCGCCGCGCTTCGTCCAGGGTGCGGTTGAGGAGCACCGCATCTCCCGCCTCGTCGCCCAGTCTTCGAGCGGCTCTCTGTCCATAGTATGTGAACGGTTCCGATGCGAGGTCTCTCCAGACACCGCGGGCTTCGGCCACACGCCCGATCTTTTCCAGACTCAGGGCTCGAAAGTACCGCACCTCGGACAGTTCGGTGCCATTCGGAGCAGTTCGGAGGCGCATCCGTTCGAGTTGGCGGAACAGTTCATGCGCGTCTTCATGGCGGCCGTTCGCGTAGTGCAGCTTGGCCTTGGTAAAGAGCAGGACCTGGCGGTTCGAAGTCGAAGGCCGCTGATCCAGGGCCCGATCGATCCAGCCGAGCGCTTCCGCGGTTCGGCCAAGCACTCGGTACACGTCCACAAGGTTCCGTACCGCGGACTGGTATCGGTTTCGATCTTCCTCTTTTTCGATGATTTCCAGGTAAACTCCCGCTGCTGCTGGGAAGTCCTCAGCCCGCCAGTAGCACGAAGCGATCTGGTATTCGGCGTCGCGTTCCTGGTCGGTGCCGGGGAACCGGTCCATGGTCCGACGGTAAATCCGAATCGCCGCATCATATCTGGCCTGCTGGAACAAGGTCCGACCCAACTCGTAGTGGGCCTCGGCTCCCACGGACGAGTCTTCGAGGAGCGTCGCGTAGACAGCCCCCGCCTGTTCAAACATCCGGTGCGCATAGAAGGTGCCGGCCAGCCTGAGCCTTTGTTCGGACGTTCCCCCACGGCCGGCCAGCCTCTTGGCCGTGTCCAAGGCGACATCGTCGTTACGCCCTCTGGCGAGCAGGCTCCACATGGATGCTTCGTCGTTGCGGATGACAGCTTGCCTCCACTGCGACTCCCGGGTCCGGATCGAGTCGTAGATCCTGAGAGCGAAGTCGTTCGGAGCTTCGTCGGCCAGGCTCATACGCAGGTCCGACGGGAAATTCGCGGGCAGTTCTCCGAGAAGCGTTTCCGCTTCGTCCATGTCACCTGTTCGAACAGCCGCGAGGATCCGGTGCCAGAGGGAAAGGCTCGAGAGGACGCTCGATCGGGGGACCTGCCGAAACTCCTGCCGTGCACGTTCCCAATCCAGTTGATGTTCGGCGATTCGCCCACGGACATAGTGAAGATTGTTGGTCCGGAACAGCTCGGGCTCTACCGCGGCAGCGTCATCGAGCAGCTCCGCGGCGGCCGCGAAGTCTTTCTTTTCGAAGCGATCCAGAGCAGTCTCGATAGTGGTGGTGAAGAGGCTCGATGCGATCAGGAGTGGTATGAGAGCTGTCATCATGACTCGTGTATGATGGTCTCTATTTTAGCGAATACGGACGCTCATATGACAGCAACTTTTATCAACGGAACTGAGATAGCGGCGACGGTGCGGGACGAAGTCGCCGTAGAAGTTTCGCGCCTCAAGGAGTCTGGCATAGATGCAGGCCTGGCCGTTGTCCTCGTTGGGGACGATCCGGCGTCGTCTTCCTACGTCGGCATGAAGGCCAGGATGTGCGAGCGGTTGGGGATCGTGGGCCGCAAGCTGATCCTGTCCGCCGAAGCCACGACGGAACAGATCGAGAGCCGGATAGCCGAACTCAACAATGACGATGGGATCGACGGCATCCTGGTGCAACTACCTCTCCCGAAGCACGTGGACAAACATGCCGTCCTTGAATCCGTAGAACCGTTCAAGGACGTCGACGGCTTTCATTCCCGAAATATCGGGTCGCTCGTTCTTGGACACGAAAGCCTCGTGGCGTGCACTCCCCTTGGCGTGATGGAGATGTTGCGGCGGTCCGGCGTTCGGATCGAAGGCGCGCGCGCGACGGTGCTCGGGCGCAGCGATGATGTTGGAAAGCCGCTGGCAATGCTCCTGATGCATGCCAACGCGACGGTAACGATCTGTCACTCGAAGACCGCGAACCTGGCGGAAGTGGTTCGCGGGAGCGACATCGTCGTCGCGGCGATAGGGAAGGCCGCCCTGGTCACCGCCGACTTCATCAAGGACGGCGCGGTTGTCATCGACGTGGGGAGCAACCAGGTGTCGGATCGGAATGAAGTCGTCAGGCTGTTTGGAGATGATTCCCCACGGCTCGATCTGTTCGACAAGAGGGGCTACATCTGGATGGGGGACGTCCATGAGAGGGAAGTGAAGGAAGTGGCCTCCATGATGTCTCCTGTTCCCGGGGGAGTCGGGCCGATGACGATCGCGATGTTGATGTCCAACACAATCAAGGCCGCTCGCCTCCGTAGAGGCATTTAGATGGTCCAGGTCGGGCTGACCGGCGGCATCTCGACCGGCAAGACCACAGTCGCCGCGATGTTCGTGGAACTGGGTTGCCGGCTGATCGACTCCGATCGAATAACACACGAGCTGTTTGAGCCAGGCGGCGCGGTTCACCAGGCCGTCGTCGCCGAGTTCGGGCCCGGGATTCAGTCTGCCGACGGCCGGATCGATCGATCGCGTCTGGGCGAGATCGTCTTCAACGACCCGGCACGTCGCCAGAAGTTGAATCAGCTTGTTCATCCTGCCGTGATTGCACGTCAGAAGGAGTTCCTCAAGTCCGTCGAAGCGGAAGACGCCGACAGCGTGGCCATCGTCGATGCGGCCCTGATGATCGAGGTGGGGACTTATAAGAACTACGACAAGGTCGTTGTCGTGATCTGCAGTCCCGAACAGCAACGTTCTCGCCTGGAAGAACGAGCCGGACTTTCCGATAAAGAGATCGACAAGCGAATCCAGTCGCAGATGCCGCTCGAAGAGAAGGTCCAATATGCGGACTTCGTGATCGACAACTCCGGCTCGCTGGAAGAAACCCGCCTCCAGGTTGTTTCCACGTATGAAAAACTTCGCTGCCTGTCCTGACAGGTGTACTGCACCGAGACATTGTTTCGACGCAAAGAGTGATCTAGTTTAGGAGGCTCCGAAAAAAAAGACTGTTTGCGTCTTTGCGTCAAGAATCTTACACGCTTGGCTTTACCCAAGGGCAAGTCGTGTTTGCTCAAGGAGTCAAACGGTAGAGCATTCTGGGGAAGGGAATCGTTTCGCGGACATGGTCGAGTTTGCAGATCCATGCGACGGCACGCTCGATCCCCATTCCGAATCCGGAATGGGGAACCGATCCGAATTTTCTCAGGTCCAGGTACCAATTGAAGACTTCGCGGGACAAGCCATGCTCATCGAGCCGGCTGAGCAGAAGGTCGTGGCTGGCCGTACGCTGCCCGCCCCCGATAATTTCTCCGTAACCTTCCGGTGCGAGGACATCCAGGCAGAGCGCGACCTCGGAACGCTCCGGATCCGGTTCCATGTAGAAGGCCTTGATCGCCGAAGGATAACGATGGACCAGGACCGGCTTGTCAAACTTCTTTGACAGGATTGTTTCGTCGCCTCCGCCGAAGTCGCTGCCCCATTCGATCTCGGAGCCTTCCTTTTGAAGGATCTCGATGGCCTCGTCGTATGAAATCCGTGGAAACGGAGGCGTGATCTTTTCCAGCTGCGTGGTGTCGCGCTCCAGCGTTTCGAGTTCTTCAGATCTCTTTTCGAGGACGCGCCCCACGATGAAGCTCAAGAACCTTTCGGAAAGTACCATCATGTCTTCCAGCGTTGCGTAGGCGACTTCGGGTTCGACCATCCAGAATTCGGTGAGATGTCTGCGGGTCTTCGATTTTTCCGCTCTGAAGGTCGGCCCGAAACAGTAGACCTTTCCCAGGGCGGCGGCGGTCGCTTCGTTATAAAGCTGGCCCGACTGGGTGAGGAAGGCGTTTTCTTCGAAGTACCCCACCTCGAAGAGAGTCGTCGTTCCTTCGCAGGCCGCGGGCGTCAGTATCGGTGTGTCGCAGAGAGTGAAGCCGTCGTCGTCAAGGAAGTCCCTGACGGCTTTTATGATCTCGTGACGGATCTTCAGGATCGCGCGCTGCCGGCGCGACCGGACCCACAGGTGTCGGCGATCCATCAGAAACTCGATTCCGTGTTCCTTGGGCGTGATCGGGAACTCTTCCTCCTTGGAAACGACCTGCAGTGGCTCGAGCGAGATCACGTCCATCTCGTAACCGCCCGGGGCCCGTTCATCCGCCCGTATCGTTCCGGTAACGGCGAACGAGGATTCGTGTGTGAGTTCGGTCGCGGTCTCGAAGGTCTCCTCCGACACGCCCTTCTTGAAGACAACAGCCTGTATGTAACCCGTGCCATCCCGGACGATCAGGAACCGCAACTTTCCGCTGGACCGTTTGTTGTGGAGCCATCCCCGGAGGGTTACTTCCTCTCCCACATGTTTACCGATGTCTTCAATGTAGGTCACTGTTATCACTCCTCAAGTCGTGCTTTATTCGGAACTCGTCCGGCGAGGATCGGGCCTGGCCCATCAGGTCCTCAAGGCGTTCGACGGTCTCCCATCCCCGCTCGATTCTCTCGTCGGACACCTCGAAGATCATGGGTCCATGGTAGTCGGACATGACCAGTTCCTCGACGAAACGTGCCCAGTTCAATGTGCCATCGAAGGGCCATAGATGGTCGTCCAGCTCCCCGTGGTTGTCGTGGATGTGGATGGCCGCGACGCGGTCCAGTTGCCCCAGCGGACCCTCGAAGTGGCCGTGGCCGCTATCGTAGCAGATATGCACATCACGAAGCCGGGCCACATCTATGAATTCGCGGATCCGTTCGAGCGTGGAGATGTCGTTCGGAATATTCTCGATCAGGACGTCCACTCCGGCAAAGGCCCTTATCGCCTCGACGACGGTGTAAGCGTGATCAAAGTCCACCGGTCCGAACCCCTGGCCTGGAATACCCAGATGCAGGACGACACCAGCCAGCGACATGCGATCCGAGATTTCCAGGGCTCGCTTTATTTCATCTATGGCGGCGTTGCGCCGGCGTTCCTCGGGGGCCAGCGCCGAGATCGGGAGAACCCGCTTCGGCCCGAGCCTCTCCTCGAAAGGCAGGTGCAGCGACGGTGGCGGCAGCTCATTGCTCAAGAACCAGTTGGCGACTTCTTTCTGAAGGCTCCGATTGTGATAGTCTAGGTGGGGCCGATTCGCGAACAGTTCGATGTGCCGATAACCTGCCGCGAATATCTTCCGGAGCAGAGGGATGTCCAGTTCCCGGCTTTCGAAAGCGAAGGTTGAAATCCCGTATGAACTCATCGGCTGTTAGCCATCAGCGGCCAGTCGAGCGAACCGTTTCCTTCCGCAACTGTGCAGGGACCACTTTTTCTCACCCACCGCTGACAACGGGCCACTGCCCCTGCTATCATTTTCTTTATGTTTCGCAGAATGATCGGCTTCCTCATACTGACCCTCATCTCCGGCTCGGGGCAAATGGCCCGCGGCCAGAGTGTTTCCGCGACCATTGATCGCGACATAACTGTGTTTACGACGATGGCCGCTCTGAACGCCGCGGGCTTCGACGTGGAATTCGGTTCACAATACCATCCCGTGAGGCAGCAGGTGCGGTCGCGCATGTCGTCTCTCGATCCGGACCTGTCGGCACGACTGAGGGAATTTTACCAGGGGCACAAAGGTGACGAGGCCGACGAAGATCAGCTGGCGAAGTACGTCTCGCTTGCGTTGAACCTGAACGCTCCTCCGTCACTGGAGTTTGCTTTCGAAGTTGATCGGACCGCCCCGGATGCTCTTGAACTGGCCGAGTTTGTGCCATTGCTCCGGGAGTTCTACCGGTCGGCCCGAATCGCTCGGCTCTGGTCCTCTCTCAGACCGCAGTACGATTCCATAATCGATTCCATGGGCCCGGCGATCCGGGAAACGGTCATCGGCGCCGATGCGTTCCTGAGGGTGCCTATCGGACAGTTCCGCGCCCGGCAACTCGTTATATTCCTTGAACTGGCGGCGCCGGTCAACAGCGTCCACGTCAGAAACTACGACGACAACCTTTATATCGTCCTTGGGGATTCCACGTCTTTTCCCATCGAAGATATTCGTCACGCTTACCTGCATCTGTTGATCGACCCTCTGGCCTCGAACAATCTGGTTGGATTGATTGACCGGCGAGCGCTGGGACGCCTGATCGAAGGAGTGGCGGGAGTTTCTCTTCAGTACGTCGAAGACTTCGACATCCTCCTGACCGAGTCCATGATTCGGTCGGTGGAGTTGAAGATGGATCGAGCCTCCGATCTCGAAGCCGAGGAGTCGTTGGATGTTGCCTATCGAACCGGGTTGCTTCTGGCGCCGCTCTTTTATGAGAAGCTGAATGATTTTCTCGCCTCCGACATCGGTATCCAGCGGTTTTTCCCCGAATTCATCGAAGCAATCAGCCTGGAGACCGAGGAGGCACGTTTCGCGGAGCGGTTCCACCAGATTACGCTTCCGGAACAGATCGAGACCCGTGCCGAGGTTCCACCCCCGCCAGTGGTCCGGGATCCGCTGCGAGACATCCTGAGAGAAGCGCAGACTGCCTTCAACGCAGGCGATGATGAAGCCGCGCAGGAAGGATTCGGCCGTGTTCTGGAGGAATTCGATCAGAACAACGGATCGGCTCTCTACGGCATGGCCCTGGTTGCGAGCCGTGCTGGGGACGCGGACACGTCTCTGGAGTATTTTTCGAAGACGATCGAGAGTGAAACGGCCGAACCGTCCATGCTTGTCTGGGCTCACATCTACCTGGGCCGCATTTACGACATCGAATGTGCCCGGGAGAACGCGGTCGCACAATACCGTCTGGCCCTGGGTAATGGAGACGATAGCCGCGATGCTCGTGCGGCCGCTCAAGCTGGCTTGGATAGCCCATTCGGGGATGGTTGTAACCCCCGGTAGAGCCCCAGTGGTCCCCGCCAGAGATAACGTTACTATCTCCGAAGGAGGTTGCGAGCGAACTGATGAGTGAGATCCACCGTGTGGTATGTGTGACTTTCGACGGTTTTGAGCGTTCATGAGGGGCAACCTCCATCGGCCCTACGGGTTGGTACCGTCTTTGGCGTCGCTCCTCCTCACAATGTTGAGGCATTGACTCCTCGTCGCTCCCCCAAATCCGGCACCGTTGCACTCCGAAATCTAGTAACGCTATCTCTGGCGGGGACCACTAGCAGCCTCGGCGGCAGCAGGGATTTCAGCGAGAAAGTGGAGAATCGATTTTGAGGCGAATAGTGGTTCTATGCAACGAAAAATCGGTGAAATGTGGGCCGATTATGCCGCTTTCGCAGTAGATCTCTTCTGCCGCGCAGGCTCCTAGGAGCCTGCGCGGCAGAAGGACCGGAATTGGGCGGTACCGGAACGAAGATGTAGGACATGTCACGAACCTATCGGACCTATATTCCGGAACAGAGCCTGCTGATGCCGCCGTCGTTGAGAGATTGGCTGGCGGAAGATCACCTGTCCTATTTCATATCGGATGCCGTGGACGCGATGGATTTGAGCGCGTTTGAAGAGCGGTATGGAAGTGAAGGACCAGGCAATCAGGCGTACGATCCGCGGATGATGGTGAAGGTGCTGATCTATGGGTACGCGACCGGGGTGTTTTCGTCCAGGAAGATGGCGGCAAAGATGAGCGAAGACGTGGCGTTCCGAATGTTGGGATCGGCGAACTTCCCGGCACACCGAACGATTTCAGATTTTCGCAAACTGCATCTGGAGGAGTTCGGGAACCTGTTTGTGCAAGTGGTGAGAATGGCGCGAGAAGCGGGACTGGTGAAGATGGGAACCGTGGCGGTGGATGGAACCAAGATGCGGGCGAATGCGAGCAAACGCAAAGCGATGAGCTATGAACGGATGAAGAAGCAGGAAACCGAGTTGGGGGAACAGATTCGGGATCTGATCAATCGGGCAACCGCGACCGATGAGGAAGAAGACCAGCGTTACGGGGCCGATCGGCGAGGAGACGAACTACCCGAAGGATTGGCGACGCACGAGAAGCGACGGACCACGATCCAGGCGGCGATGAAGCGACTCGAAGAGCGTCAGATGGCTGCCGACCAG
This sequence comes from Terriglobia bacterium, assembly GCA_965262425.1. GTDB lineage: Bacteria > Acidobacteriota > Terriglobia > 20CM-2-55-15 > 20CM-2-55-15 > CAZOZZ01. The sequence continues at coordinate 878,782 of OZ253536.1, forward strand.
GAAGCGGAAAGGAAACCGGGAGACGACAAGCCTGGAAGCGGCAAGAAGGGCAAGCCGTTCAAACGCCCCATGGGTGAGCCCAAACCCAAAGCCCAGGATAACTTCACCGATCCGGAAAGCCGGATTATGAAGACCTCGACGGAAGGATTCCAACAATGCTACAACGCGCAGGCGGCGGTGGATTCCGAGGCGCGAATCATCGTCGCCACAACGGTGAGCAACAATGCTTCCGATACCGGACAGTTGACACCGACTCTGGATGAGTTGAACAAGAATCTGTCCGAGAGTCCGGACCGGGTACTGGCGGATGCGGGATACCGATCCGAGTCGAATCTGCGAATGCTGGAACGACGAGAAATTGATGGGTACGTCCCGATGGGCCGCGAGAAGGATATTGACACGGCCCCACTCCCACCCAAAAGCACAGCGATGGGTCGGATGATCCGCAAGATGAAAACCCAGCGAGGGCGTGATCGTTACCGGGCCCGAAAGCACATCGGTGAGCCACCGTTTGGGTGGATCAAGTCGGTGCTCGGATTTCGACAATTCAGTCTGCGAGGTTTGGACAACGTCACCTGCGAATGGAACCTGGTGGCTCTGGCGGTGAACTTGCGACGGATGAACGGAAAGATCGAATGGGCCTAGTCCGCAAAACCGGGGACAACCAACCCAGCCCCGGGGCCAACGACTCAGGTCCGCACAGCTTCGAACAGGTCATTTCGAAAGAATCGGGCGGTTCTGCTCCCAAGACCCTATCGAATCCCAATAGCTCCGAGTTCTTCGCGCTTTGCCGCGCAGACTCCTAGTGTAGTCCGTCACAGTTAATGTAACTTATTCAGCTTTCCTACGTCTGAGTATATATGAGGAGAGCACCGACGATTAAATTGGACATTCCTGTGCGGAAGGAACTGGAGCGACTGAGCCGAAGCCGCAGTGTGGCGGTCCGGTTGGCGGAACGATCTCGAATTGTCTTGCTGGCCGCCGGGGGTCTGGACAATCAGGAGATCGCTGCCAAGTTGGACATCACTCGTCAAAAGGCCGGACGTTGGCGCGATCGTTTCGTTGAAGATGGCCTCGGGGGAATCGAAAAGGACGCTTCCCGCAGTGGACGGATTCCCTCGATCGGCCGCCGGAAGCGGGCCCGGATCGTGAAGAAGACGGTCGAAGGGAAGCCTCCGAACGCCACGCACTGGAGCCGGTCCTTGATGGCCAGGGCAACCGGCGTCAGCGAGTCCACGGTAGGGAGAATCTGGCGGGCTCATGGCTTGAAGCCTCATCTGGTACGCACCTTCAAACTTTCCAACGACAAACAATTTGTCGAGAAGTTGGAGGATGTGGTCGGTTTGTATCTGAACCCTCCGGAAAACGCCATTGTTTTGTCCTGCGATGAGAAGAGCCAGATGCAGGCCCTGGACCGCACGCAACCCGGGTTACCTCTGAAGAAGGGGCGGTGCGGCACCCTCACCCACGACTACAAACGCAACGGGACGACCACGATGTTCGCCGCGCTCAATACGCTGGACGGCTCGATTATCGGGACCTGTATGCCGAAGCATCGTCATCAGGAATGGATCCGGTTTCTCAATCAGATCAAACGTTCCGTGCCGAAAGACAAACAGATCCATATCATTTGCGACAACTACGCCACGCACAAACATCAGAAAGTCGTCAACTGGTTGAAGCGCAACACGCGCTTTCATGTGCACTTCACACCGACCAGTGCATCCTGGCTGAACATGGTCGAACGCTTCTTCCGGGATCTTTCCGAACAACGGCTTCGGCGCGGGGTTTTCCATTCGGTTCCTGAGCTAATCCAGGCCGTGGAGGAATATGTCGGGGGTCACAATCAGAACCCGAAGCCCTTCATTTGGACCGCAACGGCTTCCGATATTCTTGAAAAAGTTCAACGTGCCCGAAAGAAGCTCGATAAGTTACAGTCTGTTTGACGGGGACCACTAGGCCATCCGTTCCGGCCCGTACTCATTGCTTGACAGTCGAACTGCCGGGGACATAACCTTGCTGTTCGTGAGACGACAAGAGATTCAAGGAGATAACAGGAATGATCATTAGGAAACGGTCGATTCTCGGGATGGTGATGATGGCGTTACTTCTCTCCCAGACCGGGTTGGACGCTGCCGAGCAAGGCCGTCGTGGAGGAGGTAGAGGGCGAGGAGGCCGTCAACGGCAGCCCGAGCCGCCCAGGAATCCATATATACCGACGGTAGAATCGCAGGAAGAGCTCGATGAATATCGAGCGGTTATGGCAGAAGAAAGTGCCTTGACCCGTCTCACTCTGGCCGACGCATTTCTGACGGCTTATCCGGAGAGCGAACTCGGCTATCGCGTTCTCCGAGCGAGGGTTGAAACCTACCTGGGTATTCAGAATTTCCAGACTGTGATCCCCGCGGCCCAGCAGGCGATGGCGGCCGAACTGGCCTTCTATGATTCGAAGCAGGCCATGCTTGCAACTCAGGAAACTGAGGACGCGGAAGCCGTTGCGGAAGCCAGGGAATCCGAAGAGTACAAAGACTTCGTCATGGAGCATGCCGACACGGAACGATTCTTCACCCGTGTGTTGATGGAGTCCAACGCCGAGCTTGGGCGCTATGAGGCTGTCATCGAATTTGGCGACAAGTTTTTCGAGGCGGAGAACAACTTGTTCGAGATTTATGAGGCGACTGCGGACACGGGCACGCCCGAGCACCAGCAGGCGGTGGAACAGCATCGCGGGATGCAGTTCCTCTATTTTCAGAACGTTATTGGTGCGCACCAGACCCTCGACCAGCCGGACATGTTGATCGTATCAGCCAAGCAGGCCCTTGATCTGGATCCGGAGAACCTCGCGTTTCTCATGGTACTTTCCGATACGATGGCCTCCCGTCCCTCCGAAGACGAGGACGTCCTCGAGGACCAGATGGACGTTGCCGAGGAGCATGCTGAAAAGGCTCTCGAGAAAGTGGAGCAACTCCTTGCCAGCCCCGCCTCGATGCAGATGGCCGAACAACAGAGGGCGGGTCTTCAAACTGCTGTTTATGCGACGCTCGGGCGAATCCGCTACAACATGGAGGACTATGACGATGCCGGGGACTATTACCAGCAAGCGCTCGACGCCTCTCCACAGGATTCCGCTTCCCACTTCTTTCTCGGGCTCTGCTTCGCAAGAGAGAACAAAGGGGATGAAGCACTGGAGTCGCTGGCGAAGGCGGTTTTTCTGAAAGGACCTGAGGAGACGCAGGCCCGTAGCATGCTCGAGGAGATATGGGGAAACCTCAACAAGCCTGAGGGTGGCCTGCCACAGTTCATCGAAGAGCAGGGAAGGGACCTCGGCGGCCAGTAGGCGGGCTCATCAGTGATGAGACAAAGGCGGCTCGAACATGGTCGGGCCGCCTTTTCTCGCGTAGGAACCCAAAGCGCATGAGAACCGCGGACGAACTGGAACAGATCCTGAACTACAAGTTTAGTTCGTCCGACCTGCTTCGGAAGGCCCTCACACACAGTTCCCACGCCCATGAACACAACCTGGGACCGGGGGGAGACAACGAGCGTCTCGAGTTCCTGGGAGATGCTATTCTCGGCTTCCTGATCAGTGACTTACTCTACCAGGCCCGACCGAACCTCAGTGAAGGACAGCTGTCCAAATTGAAGGGCTTCCTTGTCAGTTCGGCGAACTTGGTCAAGTACGCGGAGAAGATCGAGCTTGGCGACTACCTGTATCTGGGAAAGGGCGAAGAGAAAACCGGGGGGCGCCGCAAACAGGCACTGCAGGTGGACGCTTTTGAGGCCGTGATCGCCGCGATTTTTCTGGACGGAGGACTTCGGCCGACTCGCGAATTCGTCCTCGGTTTTTTTCGGTCTCAGATTGAGGATGTGTCGGAGACCTCCCGACGGATCTCCGATTTCAAGTCGGCCCTGCAGGAAGACCTTCACGCCCGCGGTGTGGGGACGGTGCGTTATGCACTGATCTCCGAGTCCGGACCGGACCATCAAAAGCTCTTCACGGTGGCCGTCGTTGTCAGCGGAGAGACGCTTGCGCAGGGCGTCGGGCTGACCAAGAAAGCGGCGGAGCAGGCCGCGGCCATGGAGACGATCCAGGTTTTGAAACGGGAAAACTCCGGGGAATCCCACGCGTCGCTGGAATAAGACTGTCAGAATGAATAGAATAGTTGTGGCATGAACGAAGAGAGTTACGTTAAGTCGACGGCCCGGGAATACTTCGAGTCTCTTGTCATCACCGTCATACTTGCACTGTTCGGTACGACCTTCATCATCCAGGCATTCAAAATACCCACTCCATCGATGGAGAACAACCTGCTGGTTGGAGACCATCTGCTGGTGAACAAGTTTGCGTTCGGATCCCAGGGGTCGATTGTAGATGCCGTCTTACCTTTCAAGGCAGTGGCCCGGGGCGACATCATCGTCTTCAGGTACCCGAAGGACCTCACCAAACACTACGTCAAACGGGTTGTCGGTTTGCCCGGAGATCGTCTCAAGATAGTAGACAAGCAGGTGTTCGTGAACGGCGAGCCACTCGAGGAGCCCTACAAGATGCACACGAGCCCTCCGGGTGCGTACGCCGATCCCTTCCGGGACTTTTTCCCACCCCGGCCCCATCCGGGGCGTCGCTATGGCGGTGTGGACCAGAACCCGTATTGGTACGAAGATTACGTGACCGACGACCAGATCCTCGTGCCTGAAGGCTATTACTTTGCCATGGGCGACAACAGGGACAACAGTTCCGACAGTCGCTACTGGGGTTTTGTGCCGCGTCAGGAAGTGGTCGGGAAGGCTCTCGTGATCTATTGGTCATACGAAACTGAGTCCGATGAATATCTTCGAACCGCGGCGGGAGACCGGATCCAGCAGATCGTGGATCTGGGCTCGAATTTCTTCAGCAAGACACGGTGGTCGAGGACCTTCAAAATCATCCGCTAGGAGAAATCTCCTCCTTTCAACATGACACCCAAATCTTCGGTTCTGCTGGCAGACGGACTGCTTGTCGTGGCGCTTTCAGGATTGTTCCTGTTGGCACAGCCGGGTCCACAAGCGCCCCAGGGGGTCACATTCGATGAGGTGTCGCCCGAAGCCGCGGAGTCGTTGCGCCTCAAAATAGTCGACATCATCACTGCCGACGAAACCCCGTCTCGCCCTTCCGACGCCGAAGCCACGATTGAGGCCGGTGAAATCGAGCTGGAGTCGTTCGTGTTGTTTGCCATGGAGGACGAGATCCCCGCCCGTGTCGATCTTGTGGACGTCGAGATCGATCGAGGCATGGTGTCGGCCGAGACCCAACTCACGTTCGCGAATGAGACGAGCGGCAATCCCCTTCTGGACTTGCTGATAGGCGGAACACACAGCTTCTTTGTGCAGGGACGGCTGGAAGCGAAAGGAGGCCGGGGAAAATTCGACCTCCGATCTGTTCGTGTCGACGGAATCCCCGTGCCCACGCTGATCATAGAGGCTCTGGTGGACCGCTATGTCACCCCCAAGTATCCCAAAGTCGATCTGTCGAAACCTTTTCTCGTCCCCTGGGGCATCGAAGAAATCATTCTGACGTCCAACCTGGCGACAATCACATACTGACCTTGACGGGGAGTTAACGCAAATGCGCAAAATCGCAGAGGACGCGAAGTTGTTTGCCAGGACGTCTGTCTGCCCCGGAACAACGAGGGTTGCGACCTCTGAGTCTTTGGGTTTTTAGGTTGAAGTCCCCGCCGGTGTCAGGATTTCACGGCTCGAAAGATATAACTGACCCTTGAGCTTTCTTCTTCCAGTACCTGGAGGCGGAGGTCGGTGAGTTGCTGCTTGAAGTCGTCCATATGGAAGTAGCCGAACTTCACGACCCGCTCGGCCATCCGGAGCCATAGAGGAATCTCGTCCGGACCCACGATCGTCTGACAGACGAATTCACCGTTTGCTCGGAGAACACGTGAGATTTCGGCCAGGGCCTGATCGTAATCGGTGAACAGGTGGAGGGCGGCGCAGCAGATGACCGCATCAAATGACTCTCGGTTGAATGGGAGATCGAGAGCGCTGCCGCGCATGTAGCAGACGTTGGGAAGATTCTGCTCTTCGGTGAGCTGAACTGCCCGCTCGAGCATCTGTCTGGAAAGATCAAGGCCCACAACCTTAGTGCCGGCACCACACCTGGCGATGCTCCGCGTGAAATTTCCCGGGCCGCACGCCAGATCCAGCACCAGTCGATGTCGTTCAGGTTCCATCAGAGTGGTGATGCGATCGAGGTCCTCGGAGAAGGACCGTCCGCTCGTCAGGCGGTAGCCGAGCGGGCGCCAGAGTTTGTCGTAGACCAATATCGCCGGTCGGAACTGCAGCAAATGTTGAATTGGCGTGATCTTCTCTTCGAGGTCGGGGCACAGGTCCAGGAAGTTGTTGCGGAGGGGAAAGGCGTTCCGACAGCTCTGGCACATGAGGGTCGTGTGACCATTCGTCGACCCATTGGTTCGAACCTGAATCGTGGCATCGGAATGGCAAACCGGGCAACGCAGGATGTCGAGAACCTCACGGAGAGCCGGGTTTGCGGGCACCATCTCCTCTTCTGCTGTCGCTGAGAGCGTCATGAGCAATGTTCGAGATTAGGCGAAGGGAATGGCCCTGTCAATTGCTCCCTGATAAAATGGATGTCCATATGGGCTTTGAACTCTCATCGACGTATCTTCCACGTGGTGACCAACGTACGGCGATCGGTCAGTTAGTGCGGGGGTTGAAAGACACCGAACAGCACCAGGTGTTGCTTGGGGTTACGGGCTCGGGAAAGACGTTCACGATGGCCAAGGTGATCGAAGCAGTCCAGCGTCCGGCCCTGATCCTTGCCCACAACAAGACACTGGCTGCCCAGCTCTACCACGAATTTCTGGGCTTCTTTCCCAAAAACGCGGTCGAATACTTCGTCAGTTACTACGACTACTACCAACCTGAAGCCTATATCTCATCAACGGACACCTACATCGAGAAAGAGTCCACGATCAATGACGAGATCGACCGCCTCCGCCTGTCGGCCACGCGCTCCCTGTTTGAGCGACGTGACGTGGTGATCGTTTCGTCGGTTTCCTGCATCTACGGGCTCGGTTCTCCGGAAGCGTATTTCGGGATGCTGCTGATATTGGAACGCGGTCAGACCGTTGCCCGCAGGGACATGCTCGCGAAACTGGTCGAGATTCTCTACGAGCGGAACGATGTGGATTTCAAGAGGGGAACGTTTCGAGTCCGTGGCGACACGGTGGAGGTCTACCCGACATACGAGAACATCGGTTACAGGATTGAGCTGTGGGGCGACGAGGTGGAGAAATTGAGCATTTTCGACCCGTTGACCGGCGATGTGACCCGCGATCTCGAAAAATTGACGGTCTATCCAAAAAGCCACTTCGTCATCCCCCGTCCCCGATTGGACGCCGCTGTTCAATCCATACGTGCGGAGTTGAAGGACTGGGAAGCATTGCTGGAACGTCAGAACAAGTTGCTCGAGTCGCAACGGGTTCACCAGCGCACGCTCTTCGATATGGAGATGATCAAGGAGGTTGGCTACTGCCACGGTATCGAGAACTATTCGAGACATCTCACCGGGCGTCAGCCCGGACAACCGCCGCCGACCCTCCTGGACTATCTGCCCGCGGATGCCCTGATGTTCCTCGATGAGAGTCACCAGACGGTTCCCCAGTTGCGGGGCATGTACAAGGGGGACCGATCCCGTAAGACCAACCTGGTCGATTTCGGATTCCGACTGCCCTCTGCGTTGGACAACCGGCCATTGACGTTCGATGAGTTCGAAGGCCGCGTGGAACAGCTGATCTATGTTTCGGCGACGCCGGGACCCTACGAATTGACGAAGTCCGGTGGTGTCGTTGTCGAGCAGGTCATCCGGCCGACCGGTTTAACGGACCCCCTCGTGGAAGTTCGACCGGTCCGCGGTCAAATTGACGATCTCCTGCATGAAATTCGAACCCGAGTGGAAGCCGGCGAGCGTGTGCTGGTCACGACCCTCACCAAGCGGATGTCGGAAGATCTGGCGGAGTACTACACCGAAGTTGGAGTCCGTTGCCGTTATCTGCACTCCGAGATCGTCACGCTTGAGCGGATCAAGATCCTGCGGGGCCTGCGGCGAGGGGATTTCGATGTGCTCATCGGGATCAACCTCCTGCGTGAAGGTCTGGATCTACCTGAAGTGTCTCTGGTGGCAATTCTCGATGCGGACAAGGAGGGGTTTCTTCGGTCGGCCGGTTCGTTGATTCAGACTATTGGCCGTGCAGCGAGGCACGTTCGCGGTAAGGCCATCCTCTATGCGGACAAGATGACCGACTCGATGAATCAGGCGATAGACGAGACCGATCGGAGAAGGGAGATTCAAATCGAATACAACAAGGACAACGGCATCACGCCGGAAACGATCGTCAAACCCGTCGATATGGTTCTCGTCGCCGTTTCAGAGGCCGATTACGTCTCGACCCCATCCATTGAAGACATCGACGACGCCGTGGAGGACCCCGAAAAGATGGGTGAGGTGATCGAGAAGCTCGAAACCGAAATGCGAGAGGCCGCCAAGAGGTTCGAGTTCGAACGGGCCGCCGAACTTCGGGACCGAGCGAAGGTCTTGAAGGCGAAACGGCTGGAAATCTCCTAGCTAGATTCGGTTCGTGAAAGGGTCCCGGGATGTTAGACTTCTACCTACAAGGAGAGAGCCATGCGATACGTCTGCACGTTCGGTCTGGTAGCACTTATTGGGTTGCTTCCCACGGGTCTGTCCGCGCAGGCCACGGGAGCGGAAACACCTGCCCTACAGGCCGATCCACCGGGACTGAAGTTTCTGATGGCGGGCAATGTTGCCTTCGAGGGGGGCAACTACGACGAAGCCCTGCTGTCCTACATGCAGGTTCCCCAGATCGAGACAACACCGTACGCGATCAACCGACTCGGCCTGACTTACCACATGCTCAACCGCCTCTCTGAAGCGGAATCCACCTACAAGTCTGCGACGCGGCGGGACAAGGAAATGTCGGCCGCTTACAACAATCTGGGTGCGCTGTATTACGGGCGGCGAAAGTTCAAGGACGCGGAGAACAGGTTCAAGGACGCCCTGAAATACGGTGACGCCCAGAGCTCCGTGCTCCGGCACAACCTCCGTGCAGCCAAGTACGCCCGGGAAAACGGGAAGCAGATTCGTCCGGTCCTGTTTCAAGAGATGGTAGAGAACCCGCTACTGGTCGAAGAACGTGAAGGTGACGTCGTCAAGGTGAAGTTCTTGATGCCTCCAGAAGTTCTCGAAGAGGTGACGTTGCAGGGAAAGAGAGGAGACTCTTTCCTGGCCCGGAAGATGTTTGAGGACGCCATCATCGAGTACCAGCGTGCGATCAAGATCGACCGTTATTATCCGTCGATCATAAACAGGCTCGGAATCGCGTACCACCAGAGCCAGAGGCTCAAGGACGCCGAGAAACAGTACAAAGCGGCTCTCAAGATCAACCCCTACTACCTGGAAGCGCTCAACAACCTGGGTTCGATCGAATACACGAAGAAAAGGTTCCGCAGGGCCCTGAATTATTACGGCAAGGCCCTGGACATCCGACCGAACTCCCCGACGATCCTCCAGAACATCGGTTCGTGCCTGTTTGCCATGGAGCGTTTTGAACAGGGACTGGAGATCTATATCCGCGCCCTGCGACTGGACCCCAACCTGTTCAATCACGTGAGCGGGTTCGGAACTTTGATTCAGACGTCGCAGCGAAACGAATCGATGGTTAATTTTTACATGGCGAAGGTTTTTGCCAACAGTGGCGATAAAGACCGGACCATGTCCTACCTGTACAAAGCCGTCGAAGAGGGTTTTAAGAACGAGGACATGCTCCGTGGGGATCCTGCTTTCAGCCTTCTCGCCGATGATGAGCGGTTCATACAGTTGCTGGCTTCGTTCGGTTAGGTGTGGACAACGCTCGATTGGAATACGTGGCGTTTGCCGCCGATGTGGCCCGAGCCGCCGGCGAGATTCTGAACTACTACGCGGCGCGGGACAAGAGGGTCGAGCACAAAGGCCGGGCCAACCTCGTGACGGTGGCGGACCGGGAAAGCGAAGCGCTGATCATCCGGGAAATTCACGCCCGGTATCCGACCCACACCATCCTCGCCGAAGAGTCCGGACTGGTCGATTCGTCCAGCGAAGCTCCGGATCCGGACCGTTGGATCATCGATCCTCTCGATGGAACTACTAATTACGCCCACCAGTTTCCGATGTACTCCGTTTCGGTGGGCTTCGAGCGGAGCGGGAAAATGCTTTGCGGGGCCGTTTACGATCCGGTCCGAGATGAGATGTTTACCGGATCGCGTGGTAGCGGGGCATTCCTGAACGGGGAACCGGTTCTCGTCTCAGGTGTTTCCAGTCTTTCTGAAGGTCTCCTCTTGACGGGCTTTCCTTACGATTTCCGGGAAAAAGTGGAGCGGGCTCTGGATCTGTTTCGATCCTTTCTGGTCTCCTCTCAGGCGGTCCGCAGGGCCGGATCCGCGGCGTTGGACCTGTGTTACATCGCCTGCGGACGCTCGGACGGGTTCTGGGAACTGGACCTTGCCCCGTGGGACACGGCTGCGGGACTGGTAATTGCCGAGGAAGCGGGTGGCCGGGTCACGGATTTCAGCGGAACTCCTTTTTCAATCTATTCCAGGGAGATTCTGGCCTCGAACGGAGCGATTCACGAAGAGATGATGACGGCCATCGCCGATGCCGATTCCGGGTGACTCGCCAAGATTCCTGTCTTAAGATCGCCAGTACACACTTCTTGATCCGGAGGCATTCATGATCCGAGTCTGCGTACTCGCTCTCGTCGCGTCCCTGCTTTCCCCAAGTCCGATCTATTCGCAGCAGGGAGATTCTCCACGCGGGATGACTACCGACGATGCGCTGGACATCGTCGGCCTATCCAACGCCGAGATCTCTCCGGACGGGGAATGGATTCTCTATTCACGATCCGATCTCGAATGGAGCGACAACGAGAGGGTCTCGCACCTTTGGATGGCTTCGGCTGACGGCGTCGATAACTTTCAGTTTACATCCGAAGCCGGCGACAGTTCAGCGCAATGGTCTCCGGACGGGAAGGCCGTGGCCTTTCTCTCGTCGCGTCGGAACGGTGAGACCGCCGGTGGGGACGACGGCGCGGATCGCGACCGCGCCGGACGCCAGATCTGGCTCATACGGACTCGCGGTGGTGAAGCCTGGAAGCTGTCCGGCAACGATGGCGGCGTGTCTGCCTTTGAATGGGCGCCCGACGGAAAGTCGATCATCTTTCGCGCATCGGATGCAAAGTCCAAAGAAGAAAAGGAATCCGCCAAGGGAGGCGATGACGCCATCTACGTCGATGAAGGGCCAAACGGTCAGGGCCAGGGCAGTTGGTCGAACCTCTGGGCGATCGATATTGCCGAAAAGGAGGAACGCCAGATCACGAATCGGGAATGGTCCGTGAGCGGTTTCGCAGTTTCTCCCGACGGCGGGAAAATCGCATTTCACGCCCGGACGGATCGAGAGCGCAACAACGGGAACCGGACTGAGATTTACACGGTCGAGGTTGCCGGAGGCAAGGTCGAAAGGTTGACCGACAACGGCGCGCCGGAGTCGGGTGTGAAGTGGGCGCCGGACGGGGAGTCACTTTCCTACATGGCCGCACACGACCGCGAATGGGAACTCTACAACCGGAAGATCCGGATCATGGATCTCGAGACCCGGGAGTCCCGGGTGCTCACTGCCGCATTTGATGGGAACATCGGCACCTACGAGTGGACTCCGGACGGTGAGAAGATCCTCTTCGCAGGCCAGCACGGCACGATGAACAACTTGTTTGAGGTCGATACGGCAACGGGAAATGTCAGGCAAATGACCGAAGAAGAGGGAGTTTTTCAGGTTTCATCCTTTTCAAGAGATCGAAAACGCGCCGCGGCCCTGTTTGAAACACCACAAAAACCCCGCAGTCTGTATCTGCTGGACGGCGCGACTCTGGAACGGAAGGAGTTGGTCCACCTCAACCCGCAGGTTGAGAAACTGCTCATGCCCACCGTGGAGGTTGTCAACTGGACCAGTCGTGACGGAACCCCGATCGAAGGCGTCCTCCATTTACCCGCCGATTACCAGGAAGGAACGCCGCTTCCTTTCATCTTGAACATCCACGGCGGCCCGGCCGGTGTGTGGAGATACAATTTCAATGCCGCCGCGGCCGTGTATACCGGCCTTGGATACGCGGTGCTGTCACCGAATGTGCGCGGGAGCAGCGGATATTCCGACGACCTGCTCCGCGGCAATCTGAACGACATCGGGGGCGGTGACTACTGGGACGTGATGAGCGGCGTCGATGCGATGATCGAACGCGGAATAGCCGATCCGGATATGCTCGGCGTGCGGGGATGGAGCTACGGCGGCATCCTCGGGGGATGGACGATCACACAAACCGATCGTTTCAAGGCGGCGTCGCTGGGCGCGATGGTCGCCGACTGGGCGTCTGAATACGCCATGGGCTTCAACAACGACATCCGTTACTGGTACATCGGAGGGACTCCCTGGGAAAACCCCGAAGGCTACCGCAAGAAATCGGCATACACGTACATTGATAACGTACGGACGCCAACGATCCTCTTTCATGGAGAGCGCGACACGACCGACACGATCGGCCAGTCGATGATTTTCTATCAAGGCCTGAAGGACCGCGGTGTGGACACCCGCTTCATCCGCTTCCCGAGGGAACCACACGGTTTCAGGGAACCGTCACACCAGCGAATACGCGATATGGAAGAGATCGCCTGGTTCGAGAAATATGTCCGGGGGTTGGATTTTGAGATCCCGGTGCGGAAAAAAGACGAAGACGCGGACGAGGGGGAGAAGAATTAATGGGGTCTTCCGCAGAATTTGTGGGTAAAACCGTCTTCCATCGCCGCTTGAGGAGACCACGGTGCTCGCCAAGCCTCAAGGCTTCCCTCGCAAGCTCGGCGGCTGCGCCGGCCTTGACCCTCGGCTGCGCTCCGCGGTGTCGGCTGGTGTGGGCGATGGGGAACGGGGCCTCCGGCGGGGGCTCCGGGCACCGGGTGTAGGCGTCCGACCGAAGTGGGTACTGGAATATTCGCCGTCGAACAAAAGAATAAGGTACTTTGTTTCAATTACTTATGTGCGCACAGGCCTTTGGACTGCCCACAAATTCTGCGGAGGAGGCAATTAATGATTGGGGAGTCCGAGAAAGTCTATACGCAGATTACGCGGATTGCGCAGATTATTGAGCGGGCCCTATGGGAATCAAGAGCTTCTCTGCGCCTCTGCGGTTAAGAAATCCTCTCGCGCGCTTCCCGTTCCGACCTCAGACCTCGGAATCAGCTCCTGACCCCCTCAGGGTTTCCCCATCTTCATCACGAACAGTGTCCGGTCGTCCTGGGACGGGCAGCAACCAGCAAATTCGCGGATCTGGTCGTCAATCCCTGCGACGATCTGTCTGGGGGTCTTGTCTCGAAGATCTCGAACCAGTTGGGCCAGGCGCTTGAGTCCGAACTCGTTTCCGTCTTCATCCGTCATTTCCACAAAGCCGTCCGTGTAGAAGACCAGTATTTCTCCCTCGTTGAGGGTGATGGTCTGCTCCTGGTACTTCGAATCCGGAAACAGGCCAAGAGGGATACCGGCCAGATCGAGGAACCCGCAGGAGCCTTCCCGGATGCGAATCGGATAGGGGAGGCCTGAATTTGCGATCGTGATCTGCCGGGTTTCCGGATCGTACACCGAATAGACCAGCGCGATATATTGAGTCGCTATCGGCCGTTGCTGCAGCGACTGGTTGACGAGTTCCAACATTCGGGCTGGAAGGTACTTCTGGGTGGCCCGCGTTCTGATGACGCCGCTGGACAGGGCGCCGTACAGTGCGGCCGGAGCCCCCTTACCGGAAACGTCTCCCACGGTTATGGCCACCCTTCCGTCGTCGAACCGTATCATGTCGTAGAGATCGCCCCCGAGGTGAGCGACCGGAATGAACGACACGGCCATTTCCAGGGCTCCAAACGAAGGAATCACGTTGGGGAGCAACTGGCGCTGGATCTCTCTCGCGATGGCTAATTCGTCGTCGAGACGCTTTTCATCCGCGACGACTTTTTCGTAAAGCTCGGCATTCACCAGAGCCGACGAGATGCGGCTGGCCAGTGTCATCAGAAGCCGTTGGTGGTAGTCCGTGAAATAGTCCTTCTTCCTGCTTTCCAGGTCCAACACACCGATAACCTGGCCTTTCGATACCAGGGGAATGACCATTTCGGAAACGGTTTCACTATGCACATTGATGTAGCGTTCATCGCCACTGACATCGCCCACGCGTACCGCTTTGTTTTCGAGAGCAGCCTCGCCCACGAGGCCTTTCCCCATGGGCACGTCGTACTTCTCGAAGGCCTGAGTGTTGAGCCTGAAAACGATGCGGGGCCGCAATCGCCTCCTCTGTTCGTCCACGAGCAGGATCGAGAAGATGTGATAGTCGATCGTGGACTTGACCGCTTCGGCGATCTTGTCGATCAGCTCGTCGACGTCCAGTGTCGAAGCCATTTCGAGACTGATGTCGTAGAGAAGCGTCAATAGCTGCCGGTTTCGCAGCTCGCTCTCATAGACGTTCGCGTTCTCGATCGCGATCTGGCTGCCTAGCAGGTGCAGCATCCGCACCTGGTCCTCGTGGAAGTAACCGATCTCGGGGCTCTCGATGTCCAGCACTCCCAGCACCTTGTTCTTACTGATCAATGGCACTGCCAACTCCGACCGGGTCGTCTTGACGACGTCGATGTACCGGGGATCCTTAGAGACGTCATCGACCACAACCGGGCGTCTCTCGGCGGCCGCCGTGCCTATGATGCCCTCCCCGATGGGGACGCGCAGCGAGTCGACGACGTCGTCCGGATGACCCAGCGCGAAGCGATAGTAGAGTTCCTGTTTCGTTTCGTCGACGAGGAGGATGGCGAAGACCTGGTAGGAAACGAATCGCTCCGTCAATTCCGCTATCTTGCTCAGGAGGAGATCGAGATCCAGTATTGCCGTGATTTCGTGGTTGATCTCGATAAGATCTGCGAGAAAGCGCATGTCCGGAAAGCCGGGTTCTGGTCTGTTGCTCATTCTGTGGTCGCCCCTCGCAGGATGTCGACGCTGGCACTCGTGCCCAGGCGCGACGCACCGGTTTCGAGAAGCCCGACGGCCTCGGAATAGGTCCGAATACCCCCAGCCGCCTTGATGCCCACCTCAGGATGCAGAAGTTCACGCAGGAGTTGAACATCCTGCCGTGTCGCTCCCTCTGGCGCGAAGCCCGTGGATGTCTTGATGAAATCGGGCCGGACGCGGTTGGCCACATCCACGATTTCGAGCTTTTCGGCTTCGGTCAGGTAAGCCGTCTCGATGATGAATTTTGTGATCACGCCCAACTCCTGCCCCGCTGACTTCAAACGTGCCATTTCATCTTCGACCTGCCTGAAGTTTCCCGACTTGAGCTGGGACACGTTGATCACGCAGTCGATCTCGTCGGCTCCAAGTCGTGCGGCCGACCGCATTTCGTGTTCCTTGGCGTCGCTCCAGGTGCACCCGAAGGGGAATCCTACAACAGTGCCGATACGGACGCCGGTGTTTTCGAGACATTTTCGCGCTCTGCCTACGTAGTAAGGGAACACGCAGACGCCCAGAGTTCCCAACCGTTCGGCTTCCTCACACAACCGATCGATATCGGTTTCCTTTGCCTCCGGTTTCAGCAGGGTGTGCTCCATGGCCCGGGCAAGGTCAACGCTCGTCATGGGGAACCGTGACGTCAAGAGCGTATGCCGGGGTCCGAGGAACGAATACCCGGATGTCGGGAAGGTTGCGGTATTTCTGAGCGTAATCCAGTCCGTACCCCACGACGAAGACATCGGGGATTTGGAAGCCGATGTAATCGGGAGTCACCGTGCGCCGCCTCTTTCCCGTTTTTTCCAGGAGCGCCACGAATCGGACCGATCTGGCGCCACGCTCGACCAGCCGGTCCCGGACGCAACTCAGGGTGATGCCCGTTTCGAGGATGTCCTCGATCACCAGGACATCCTTTCCTTCGACCGGCAGGTCCGGTTCCTTCGCAATATGAATTTCGCCCGAAGAAGTTGTCCCGTCGCCGTAGCTGGTCACCGACATGAAATCTACCGCTACTTCGATCGTCGGGTCGAGATTCCGTAGTAAGTCGCCGGCAAAGATGAAGCCACCTCTGAGGATCACCAGCGCCAGGAGTTGGGATTCCACACAGTCGTTTGAGATTTCGGTTCCAAGTTCGGCCACTCGCTTCGCAATTTGAGACTCTGAAATCAACACCTCCCCTCCGGGATCACGTCTGGTGGCTTTTCCCATGCGAGGTTAGTGTAGCTTGACGCGTACAATTCCCATAATGGAGTGTCGTCTCCCCATCCCCGCGGGAGCTTGAGAATCGTCGGTTGACTTTGTGATGAATCGCGAATATAAACGCAATCAAGAAAGGAACTTATCGGTGGAGGTTGACATGCTCCGGAAAGCGGTTTTCGTCCTTTTTCTGTGTTCTGGCCTCGGCGGCCTGGCCCACGGCCAGGCAACAGGCCAGCGTTCGCCGCGAAGCAATGAATTTGTCATTCGTGGCAAGCTCGTGTTCGATTCGCCTTACCCTCCCGACGAAAGGATTGAAATCCGTCTCGAGCGAGCCGGTCGGCAGTTGATCGATACCGTGTTTTCCGATGGCGTGGGTAACTTCATGTTTCGAAACCTTCTTCCCGACAATTATTTTGTGCGCGTGAAGGTGGATGGTTACGAGGAGGCCCGCGAGCGAGTCGAGTTGTCGTCCTCGTTCACTCGCACGGCCTCCTTGACGATGTTTCTTAAGGCCGAGACTATTATTCGCAGGGAAACCAGCCTGGGGTTCGAGGGAGATCCCAACGTTGTCGACATCAACGAACTTCGAGCCGACTACCCGAAGAAGGCCGTTGAGGAATACGAGAAGGCGATCGAGGACGCTGAGAAAGGGAACTCGAAGAAAGCTATCGATCGCCTGGAGAAAGCTGTCAAGCTCGCCCCGGATTTTTATCAGGCGCAGAACAATCTCGGAGTCCAGTACCAGCAGCTGGGCCGCTACCGGGATGCCGAGCGGACGTTTCACCTCACCCGGGAACTCAGCAAGAGCGCGGCCCAACCGCTGGTTAATCTGGGGAGTATGTACCTTGAGGAAGGACAGGCACAGATTGGCGCCGGCCGGAATGAAGAGGGCGATGCCACTTTCCGGAAGGCTGTGGTCTCGCTTGAGGAAGCGATCACGCTGAACGCCTTTTCTGCACCGGCCCGCTACTTCCTCGGATCGGCCTTGTTCAAGACCACCGCGTACGATCGAGCCGAGACGATGCTCGTCAGAGCGCTTGAGCTTGACGACCAGATGCACGAGGTCCGTCTGATGCTGGTCAATGTCTTCATGAAGCAGCAACGCTACCAGGATGTTCTCGGTCAACTCGCGGCCTACATAGAGGACAACCCGGACAGTCCCCAGGTTGAAGCGGTGAAGAACATGAAGGAGCAGATCGAGAAGGCGCTGAACCAGTAGGGCGGAGGCTTTTTCAACGCAAAGACGCAAAAACGAGATTTATTCTTCAAGATTCCTCTGTGTCCGCGAAATGACGAATCCATCCACCGCCAAAGAGCCACAATCCCGGCGAAAAACTCCGAAAACAAAAAGTCTGCGACCTTCGCGTCTTTGCGTTGAAAGAACCGCCCGACATAGGAGCCTGCGCGGCAGAAGGGATCGTAGCGAGAAAGTGGAGAATCGAGGACAGATTCCCTCGACTTTGAGGTATTTTCTCGATTTTGAGGCGGATAGTGGTTCTATTTAACGAAAAATCGAGGAAATATGGACCGATTATACCGCTTTCGCAGTAGATCTCTTCTGCCGCGCAGGCTCCTAGATCGTGTGTCTATGTAGTCTTTCACCTGTCACCGCTCCCGTGGTAGAAATTCCAACGGACTATGACCATTCATCATCTGCGTCAGTGTGCCCAAGAAATCTGGGAGTCTGCTCTCGCCGCGGCTCGCCCGGAAGTGTGTATCCCGAAAGCGCTCCAGTTGAGCGCCGACGGGTTTATAGTCGACGGCAAGAAGGTCAAGACGCCGGGTCGTCTTGTTGTCATAGGGGCGGGCAAGGCCAGTGCGGGAATGGCCAGGGTTGTCGAGGGCATCTTTGGCGCCAGGATTTCCGCTGGCCTGGTGATAACGAAATACGGTCATGGGCTGGAGACCGAGCAGATCCAGATTTTTGAGGCGGGACATCCCGTACCGGATCAGTCCGGTGAGCTTGCCGTTCACGGCATGCGCGAGATACTACGCGACCTGGATTCCGATGACGTGGTCCTGTGCCTGATCTCAGGTGGGGGATCGGCCCTGTTGCCGGCGCCGGCGCCCGGGATCGATTTGAGGGAAAAACAGGAAGTCACGTCAGCCTTGCTTCGTGCCGGGGCAACCATTCAGGAATTGAACGCGGTTCGCAAACACCTGTCCTCGATCAAAGGCGGCCAGTTGCTTCGCTGGACCGCTCCGGCCGAGGTCGTCTCGTTGATCATGTCCGACGTGATCGGAGATCCACTCGATTTTATCGCTTCCGGTCCTACGGCGCCCGACACGACAACCTTCGCCGATGCTCTGACCATCGTTCAGAAATACGGGATCGAGGTCTCCGGGGGCGTGCGGGAACGATTCGAAGCCGGGTCACGGGGAGACCTCGACGAAACGCCCAAGCACGGCGATCCAATTTTCGATCGGGTCCGGAACCACGTCATCGCAAACAACCGACTGCTCGTCGAGGCCGCGTCGGCGAGGGCACGAAAGTTGGGTTTCGACACAGTGTTTCTCAGTTCCGAGGTAGAGGGTGAGGCCAGGGACGTCGGCCGCCTCTTCGCGTCGATGGCCAGAGAAATCGGTACGACCGGCAATCCGGCAGCGCCACCGGCCTGCGTGCTTTCGGCCGGAGAAACGACAGTGACCGTGCGCGGTCTGGGCATGGGAGGCCGCAATCAGGAGATGGCGCTGGCATGGGCGATGAAGATGCAGGCATGGGGCCGACCGACCTGCTTTGCGAGCATCGCCACCGACGGCACCGACGGTCCCACTACCGCAGCCGGAGGCCTGGTCGATCCCCACACCTGTCTACGGGCGATCGAAGCTAACATGGACCCGGCCCGCTACCTCCGATCGAACGACTCCTACAATTTTCTGAAATCCGTGGGGGACCTTGTGACGACAGGCCCCACGCAAACCAACCTGATGGACCTGCAAATCCTCCTGGCCGGATAAGAAACTCGACGCAGAGACGCAGAGACGTGGAGTATGTGTTTGGCTTTTCCCCTTCCGGGTGCGCGGCACCGACAAATTATTTTTCACCACGAAGGCACGAAGTAAACGAAGTTATTCCGTATTACAAAGTCTGCGCCTCTGCGCCTTTGCGTCAAGACAATTTGTCGGTTTGGGATGCCGTTGCAGGTCAGGCTACCCGGGAGGGGGAGGTCGGCGCCCGGCGTTCCGGGACCGTTCAATCATGTTCCGGATCCTCTGTTCGAGGTTGGGCTGGACGATACGCAGTCGAGCGCGCTGCGTGGGGGACAGCTCGGGGTCCACGGCCTTGAGGAGGTTGTCCTGAATGGCTCGCAATTCGGCGTCCGTCTGGTCTACTTCACGGATTTTCTCGACGATCTCATCGTCGGGTGCGCCGTTTCGCAATGCCTGACGCAATTGGGCCAGTTCCCGCGATCTTCTTCTTCCGAGTTCGGTTCTCTTCTCCAGCGACTCTCGAAGAGCAGGCAGGACTCTCGTGAACTGGCCATCGTCGAGTTCGAGTTCACGTTGGAACCTGCTGACGTAGAAACCCTCCACGACGTCCTGAATCGGAGCGAGGTTGTTCCTGGGCCCTCCCCGGTTGGGGTTTCTCGGGGGATTCCTCTGGCCGCACCTGGCCTTGCCGGTCTGGCCAATGGTGCGTGGACCTTGTTCGGGCAATGGGTTGGACATGCCCGACATACCCATTGTGGGTGTCAGCAGGAGCACGATCAAGATCATGCCCAATTTTCTGGCAACGCTCATTCCCGTGTCCCCTCCGGCGTCCCCCGATCGAAGCCGAAATCCAGGTCCTCTTCTGCAGCCGAGAAAATCAACTCGCGAAGCAATTCTGTCTCGCTGGTTTCCAGTCCGTCCAACTCGCTGAAGAGTTCGGTCTGGGACCAAGCCAGGACCTCGGCTTCGATGGTTTCGTCGTCGATCACGAACAGGTCGGCTGTACCGATGACCGGATCAGTGGTGTTCGCGGGCTCGTTGCTGGCGGCGCCGGGGACGAGGCCTGCTTCAGGATGCTCGGTCTGGTAGTGCCGGAGCGTTCCGAGAGTCCCGATGCCGATAAGAACGGCGAACGCCAGGCTCCATGCCATCGCTGGTGACGTCTGGCCGGTCCAGCGCTGGAAGAACGACGAACGCTGGACCGCCCGGGCGAGCAGACGGTCCCGAACCGATGATCGAAGCCGTGTCCAGTCGATATCCGGCAGGTCTTCCTCAAACGTGGAGATATCCCGTTGAAGTTCGTTCATTCCGGCCAGCGTCGACCGGCACTGCCCGCAACCCTCCAGGTGGCCGGATCGATCTCGGGGAAGATCCAGCCCGTCCATCAGGTCGACGAATTCGTTGGTTTCGAGATGCTTCATATCCTCAGGCCGGGGGCCCTTCAGACGCCTGCTGACGGGCCATTTTCTTGAGCTTGTTCAGTGCGAAGAAGACGCTGGACTTGATCGTTGAGACAGACCGTCCCAGCATGCCCGCGATCTCCTCGTAGCTCAGGTTCTCATTCATCCGGAGCTGGATGATGGCTTTCTGTTTCGGCGGAAGGCGCTCGATCATCCCCTTGACGAGTTCGCGCCGTTCGTTTTCGAGCAGCTGACCGTGAACCGAAGGGTTCACCTTGCCGATGGATTCGGTCACCTCGACGAATTCCCTGGAATTCTTCTTCACGTAGTTGAGGCAATGGTTGACCGTCACCCGATAGATCCAGGTCTTAAATCGGGAGTCTCCGCGGAACGAGGGAAGGTGTTCGAATGCCTTGATGAACACCTCCTGTGTCAGGTCCAGCGCATCTTCCTGGTTCCGGACGAACCGGTAACAGAGCCGGTAGATCTGTCTCTCGTACGTCGTCATCAGCTCGTCGAAAGCCCGCATGTCTCCGGCAAGATAGCGTTCCACCAGGGCTCGATCGGTATCGGTTTCCCTGGCTGCGGCTGGCATGATCGTCGTTAGAGTCTCGTCCATGTGATTCGTCCCGAAGCGCTGAACTTCGAACCAGTCAATCGAAGTTTCCCGGGTTGCATCGGTCAACCCCCTACAAATACTTGGACTCTCGGTCTGACGCGCGGTTTAAAGGCCATCCAAATAAATGTAAAATGATGGACTGCCGCACCCGACGGTTCCCAATATGAAGACTTTATCTCGACTCCTTGTCTACCTGCAACGTTATAGAGCCCGAATGATGGCCGGTCTTGTCTGCGTGGTGTGTACGACCTCGCTCTACCTGGCCACGCCGTGGGTACTCCGGTACGCGGTGGACAGCCTGAGCGAGTCCATCACCCAGGAAAAGCTACTCTACTACGCCGCATGGATCGTCGGATTGACGATCGGACAGGGAATATTCCGGTTTCTGATGCGCTGGCTGATGATCGGAGTGTCTCGAAGAATCGAGTATCACCTGAGGGAAGACGTGTTCGAGCATTTGGAAAAGCTGCCCCTGTCGTTTTATCAGAAGAACCGGACGGGCGACTTGATGTCCAGGGCTACCAATGACTTAAGCAACGTTCGAATGCTTATGGGCCCCGGGATCATGTACACGGCCAACACGATCTTGATCACCGTGCTGGCAATGATTCTCATGGTCAGCATCGATTGGCGGTTGACGATGGTGGCGCTGATCCCATTGCCGCTGGTTTCGTTCGGCGTCCGTCAGTTCGGGCGGAAAATTCACAGGCTGACCGAAGAATCCCAGTCGAAGCTGGCGGACTTGAGCGCTCGCGTCCAGGAGAGCCTGGCCGGTATTCGGGTCGTTAAGGTCTTTGCCCAGGAAGACCATGAAAGAGCGATTTTCAGGGAGTTGAATCAGAACCTGAAGGACAAGAACATGGATCTGATCCGGGTCACGAGCATGTTCTTTCCGACCATGCAGTTCACGATCGGTTTTTCGACCGTTGTTGTACTTGGTTTCGGCGGCCGGCAGGTCATCATGGGAGCGATTTCACTTGGAGACTTTGTAGGGTTTACCGTTTATCTGGGGATGCTGGCGTTTCCGATGATCGCAATGGGTTGGGTGATCAACCTGCTGGAGCGCGGGCGGGCTTCGATGAAGCGGTTGAACTATATCCTGGACACGGACCCCGACATCCAGGATGGCCCGGAGGTTATCGATCATGAGATTCGAGGAGAAATCGAGTTTCGGAATCTCAGCTTCTCTTATAACGGCACACGGGTTCTCGACGATGTATCGCTGGTGATCCCACAAGGGAAGACCCTCGCGGTGGTCGGGGCTACCGGATCCGGGAAGTCCACGCTCGCGCAGTTGATTCCCCGACTCTACAACGCCCCGCCCGACAGCCTGTTCATCGACGGGATACCGATTGAAAAGATCCGGCTGGGAGTCCTCCGTCGCGCGATTGGGTTCATTCCCCAGGACACGTTTCTGTTCGGCGAGACGGTGTTTGAGAATATTGCATTTGGAGTCGAAGATTCATCTCAAGAACAAGTTGAAGAAGCCGCACGCATATCTAACATTTATAAAGATATCGATGACTTTCCAAAGGCTTTTGAGACCATGGTTGGGGAGCGGGGAATCACGCTGTCCGGCGGACAGAAGCAACGTACCGCCATTTCCCGGGCGATCGTCCGAAACCCGAAGATCCTGATTCTCGACGACTCCCTTTCGAGCGTCGACACCCAGACGGAGGAGCAGATTCTGACCGAACTCCGGAAGATGATGCGGGATCGAACGTCGATCCTGATCAGTCACAGAGTCTCCACCGTAAAAGAAGCAGATGAGATCGTCGTACTCGATAAGGGCCGAATCGCAGAGCGCGGCACGCACGACGACCTCGTGGGCGCCGGCGGCATCTACGCCGACCTCCACGGGCGCCAACTCCTCGAGGAGGAACTGGCCGTCAGCGATTGATCCAATGCACGAAGAAGACGTATTAGGTAAAGCTTACGATTCCCGGCTGATGCGGAGGTTGCTCGTCTACCTGGGGCCATACCGGAAGCTCGTCTTTCTTGCCCTGGGCCTGATCATGTTCGAGTCGCTGATCGAGATCAGCTTTCCGTTGCTGACCAGGATTGCGGTGGATCAGTACATCCTGGTGGGAGACCTGTCGGGCTTGTTGACGGTTGCTCTGGTCTATCTGGGATTGCTCGTCATTAAGTTCGTCGTGGGTTTCTTCCAGATCTACACGCTCCAGAGTACCGGTCAGAAGATCATGTTCGACATGAGAGGAGAGGTCTTTTCTCATCTGCAGACTCTTTCGAACCGTTTCTTTGATCGCAATCCGGTCGGGCGTCTGATCACACGCGTGACGACGGACGTGGATGTTCTGAACGAAATGTTTTCGGCCGGAATCGTGTCCGTCTTCGGGGATGTTTTTACGTTGACCGGCATCATGATCGCCCTGCTCGTGCTGGACTGGCGTCTGGGCTTGATTGTTCTGGCGATCGTGCCGGTCATTGGAGTCGCAACGGCAATTTTCCGCAAGAAGGCGCGCGACGGTTACCGGAGGGTTCGCATCGCGATCGCGAAGATCAACGCCTTCCTCCAGGAACACATCACCGGCATGAGTGTGGTGCAGCTTTACAACCGGGAGCGGAAGAGCGCGGAGAAGTTTGAAGGGATCAATCGAGAGCACCTCGAAGCCAACCTGTCTTCGATCATGGCATACGCGGTGTTCTTTCCGATCGTCGAACTCTTGAGCGCCACCGCGATCGCTCTGATCATCTGGTACGGCGGGAGCCAGGTCCTGGCTGGATTGTTGACGCTGGGCACGCTGATCGCCTTCATCCAGTACTCCCAACGTTTCTTCCGGCCGATTGCCGATCTTGCGGAAAAGTACAACATTCTCCAGTCGGCAATGGCCAGTTCCGAACGTATTTTCGCTCTGCTGGACACGTCTCCCACCGTTGTTCCCGCGGCCATTCCGGTGTCGATTTCCGACCCGCGAGGCGAGATCGAATTCCGTAGCGTGTCGTTTGCCTACAACGACGATGAATGGGTGCTTCGGGACCTGTCGTTCAAGGTCGGACATGGCGAATCGGTGGCGATTGTTGGCCATACCGGCGCCGGCAAGACCACGATCACGAGCCTGTTGACCCGTTTTTACGACATCCAGAAGGGCCAGATCCTCCTCGACGGCGTCAATGTCCGCGAGATGGACCTCGAGGATCTGCGAACACGGTTCGCGGTCGTGTTGCAGGATGTGTTCCTGTTTTCCGGCACGATCGAATCGAACATCCGGCTCGGTTCCGACATCCCGGATGACCGGGTAGTCCAGGCGGCCAAGGACGTGAACCTGGGTCCTTTTCTTGAGACTCTCGAACTGGGACTCGAACATCCGGTCAATGAACGGGGTACGACTCTGTCGAGTGGCCAACGGCAGTTGCTGGCGTTTGCCCGGGCGCTCGCGCACGATCCGGAAATCCTGATCCTGGATGAAGCCACTTCCAGCGTCGATACGGAGACAGAAACCCAGATTCGAACAGCCATCGATCGCCTGATGCAGGGGCGGACCTCCATCATCATCGCCCACCGGTTGTCGACGATCCAACGCTGTGACAAGATCATCGTCATGCACAAGGGCAGCATCCGGGAAGTAGGGTCTCACCAGGAACTGCTGGCCCAGCGCGGCATCTATTTCAAGTTCTACCAATTGCAATACAAGCAGCAGGAGCTTGAAGCGGTGCAGGGGGATTAGGAATATCGCTTGGGGGGAAAGAAATTCGGGTCTTCCGCAGAATTTGTGGGTAAAACCGTCTTCCATCGCCGCTTGAGGAGACCACGGTGCTCGCCAAGCCTCAAGGCTTCCCTCGCAAGCTCGGCGGCTGCGCTGGCCTTGACCCTCGGCTGCGCTCCGCGGTGTCGGCTGGTGTGGGCGATGGGGAACGGGGCCTCCGGCGGGGGCTCCGGGCACCGGGTGTAGGCGTCCGACCGAAGTGGGTACTGGAATATTCGCCGTCGAACAAAAGAATAAGGTACTTTGTTTCAATTACTTATGTGCGCACAGGCCTTTGGACTGCCCACAAATTCTGCGGAGGAGGCAGAAATTCAACACGAAGACACGAAGAACACGAAGGAGGAGATAAGTATTATTTTTCAGACGTTGCCTTCGTGTCTTCGTGTTGAATTCCCTCTTTCGGATCGTTCGTCCGTCTGATTGTTTGGGAAACTCGCCATGATCACTCTCGAAAACCAGGTCGCTGTCGTCACCGGTGCCGGGCGGGGAATCGGTCGCGCGATCGCCATGGAACTGGGAGCCCTGGGGATGCGGGTTGGTCTGGCTTCCCGCACCCGGTCTGAGTTGGAAGAGACTGCCGGCCGGATCAAGGCCAGTGCCGTGTTTCCCTCCGATATTCGATGCCGTGAGGATGTCGAACATCTCCTTGAGGGTGTCACCCGCACGCTCGGACCCATCGATGTCCTGGTGAATTCAGCTGGAATCGGCATCTATGGGCCTGTAACTGATTCAACCGATGAGGATTTCGATGCAGTTCTGGAAACGAATTTAAAGGGGATCTTTTTCGCCTGCCGGTCCGTACTACCCAGTATGATCGAGAGAAAACGGGGTCATATCATCAATATCGCTTCCATTGCCGGAAAGGTTGCCTCGGCGAATCGCGCCTTGTACTGCGCGTCGAAATTTGGAGTCGTCGGGTTTTCCAACTCACTGGCCGAAGAGGTGCGCGAACATGGGATTCGCGTATCCGTGATTTGCCCCGGATCCACCAATACGGCGTTTTCTCCCGAGAACAAAGAAGGAAAGTCGCGTCAGCGGATGCTCCAGCCCGGGGATGTTGCCCATACGGTTCGCATGATTCTGGCGCAGGAACCCCACAGTTTTATCAGTGAAGTCGTGATGCGCCCAACACAAAAACCATGAGAAAACCAAACCAAATTTTGATTCCTGGATTGCTGATCGTACCGGCTCTGTTACTCGCCGGTTGCGACGAACTGCTCATCGACACGGCCGTTGAGTTCGAGAGCTATGAACAGTCCCAGCCCCTCGGTAACATCACCGAGTTGGACGTCGATCTGGACTACGACGTCGGCACGATCGAGATCGGCCGCGCCGAGGCGGGCGAACTCTATTCCATCGACCTCGAATACGATCGTCTGCATTTCGATCCCGACCTCGATTTCAACGAATCCGGAACCCGCGGCACGCTGAACTTCGACCTGGACTCGATCGGCAGCGGCATCTTCGGAGAGCGTCTCCGTAACGACCTGACCCTTCTGTTGAACGAAAAAGTCCGCGTCGATCTCGACCTGACGGTCGGCGTTGCCGATGCCTATCTGGACTTCACGGATCTAAAAGTCCGTAGCCTGCGTTTGAGAGGTGGTGTCGGGCGTACCGAAGTTCTGTTTGACGAGCTGTCGGAAGAAGAAATGAGCCTGATGGACATCAACAGTGGCGTCGGAGATCTCACCATCCGCAGCATCGGGAACGCGCGGGTCAACCGGATCCGCCTGAAAGGCGGGATCGGGAAGACGGAACTGGACTTCACGGGCGATTGGGAAGACTGGTCGACCGATGCGGACATTACGGTGGGCGTCGGTCGAGTCCATCTGCTGATACCGCGGGAGCTCCCCGTGGAAATCCGATCAGACGGAAGCTTTCTCTCCAACATCAGCGCCCCCGGCTTTGAACGCCGTGGAAACCGTTACACCCGGGATCCGGACGGGGATGGCCGGGGGAAAATAATCATCAAGATACAGTCTGGAGTCGGTGGCGTTACGGTTGAATTGATCTAGCAGCCCGTTGTGAAAGTCTGTAGGGTCGCGTTACGAGCGCCATGGGGCTAGATGCAAGGCGCCACGACGACGTCGATGCCCCCCATCGATCAAGGAGTGGCAACGCCGCAGCTGGCCCCATGCCGTCGTAACCCGAAGGGCGCAGGGGTCTTCGGGCCACAGGCTTTGTCATTCGTCGGTCACGATGACAAAGCATCGTTCCGCTCCTCATTTCGCGCCTGAGACCCGAATACCCCTGCGCGCGACCCTACAGACTTTCACCACGGGCTGCTGGGACATAAGTGCCAGGATTTAGAAAGGCGCAGAGGCGCAGAGACGCAGAGAAATCCTGATCTGTGTAATCTGCGCCGATCTGCGTCATCCGCGTTCTCCCCTCCCGACCTCGGCCCCCGGCCCTCGGACACCCCCATCCCTTCAATCCACGCATAAAGTTTTGGGTCTTCCGCAGAATTTGTGGGTAAAACCGTCTTCCATCGCCGCTTGAGGAGACCACGGTGCTCGCCAAGCCTCAAGGCTTCCCTCGCAAGCTCGGCGGCTGCGCCGGCCTTGACCCTCGGCTGCGCTCCGCGGTGTCGGCTGGTGTGGGCGATGGGGAACGGGGCCTCCGGCGGGGGCTCCGGGCACCGGGTGTAGGCGTCCGACCGAAGTGGGTACTGGAATATTCGCCGTCGAACAAAAGAATAAGGTACTTTGTTTCAATTACTTATGTGCGCACAGGCCTTTGGACTGCCCACAAATTCTGCGGAGGAGGCAAAGTTTTTTTGTTTTCGAGTAGTCTTGTTAGGTGGGGTAATTGTCGATAGGGATGGAGGATCAGTGATCGTAAATCGTTTGGTCGTCGCAGGGACGGTTTTGCTCGTTGCCTGGGCGGTATTGGTGTCGGGGAATAACCTGGGGGGTCCGAATGAGCCGGATCGCTCCGGGGTGAATGGTGTGACGTGCAGTCGGTCGGGTTGCCACTTTGATCTCCCCGTCGACACGGGCGCCGGGAACATCGCGATCAGTGGCCTGCCCACCGAGTGGAGTCCGGGCGTGGACTACACCCTGACGGTGACCATCACTGATGCCAATGCTCAACTTTTTGGATTTCAGATGACCGCTGTCGACTCGAACGGCGCTCAGGCGGGAAGTTTTACGGCGGGAGACAGCAAGTCCAGAGTGATGACGGGTAACGCCGGAGGCAACATCCTCCAGCACGTTCAGCACAGTTTCGCGAATCCGTCCAACTCATTCCCGGTGTTGTGGACCGCTCCAGCTACCTCGTCGACCGGGAGCGTGCGGTTCAACGCCGCCGGTAATGCGGCGAACGGCTTGAACGACTCGTCGGGTGATTTTATCTATTCCACCGAGGCCACGGTTTCGGCCGCGACCGTGACACCCCCGGATAATTCAATACGTACGTATTCGATTGCCGACAAAGGGGGACTGTCGTTGATCACGTCCAGTGACAGCCTGCCGCTCCCGTTGGTGGCGTACACGAAGATCCAAGCGGATGTCGGCAGCTCGACACCGTCGGGTGTCGGCATCTTCGGATTCCGTCAGAACGGCGTGCTCGTCGGCGAAACCGGAGTTCCGGCGGCTCCCCTCGTGCAGTCGGGTCGGATCTTTGTGGTGGTCAGCGATCCGACGTTGAACACGGGAATTGCGATCGCCAACCCGAATGACCAGGACGTCACGATCGATTTTGTTTTTACGGACACGAGTCTGGATGACCCGGATTTCGCCCAGGTGTCTCTGACCCTTGAGGCGAACAAGCAGTTTTCGGGCTTCTTGTCCCAGGCGCCATTCTCTCTGGCAAACGGGACCGTCGGGACCGTCACGTTTACATCACCGCTGCCAATCGGGGTTGTCGCGCTGAGAGGCATTCAGACACCCAGGGGCGACTTCCTGACCAGCGCGCTGCCGGTCGTCAGCGTGACCGAGACATCGACCGAAAGGGTTTATCTGCCTCATTTCGCGGCCGGCGGGGGATGGAACACACAGATCGTCCTGATAAACCCGACGGACAATCCGTTAACCGGGATTGTCGGCTTCATCGGTACAGGGACCGAGACCGTTCCCGCCACGCAGATTTCGATTTCTGTCGGCGGCTTCTTTCCGACACCGTTGTACAACTATGGCATCCCTGCAAAGGGAGTGAACGTCTTTCAAACGACCGAATTCACCGCCCAGGTAAGCGTCGGTTCTGTTCAGGTAAACCCGACAGCGGGCGAGGTCGCGCCCGTTGCCTTCGCGATCTTTAGTCTCTTGAACGGTGACAGCGTGACGGTATCCGAGGCCAGCGTGCCGGCCGCCGTGACGGGCAATGCGTTCAGAATGTATGCAGAGGCGTCCGGTGTGCCGTTCGAGTCGGGCTCCATCCAATCCGGCTTTGCCATAAGGAACATTGGGTTCGAGAATGCGACGGTCAACCTCGAATTGACGGATCTGAACGGTACGCTGATCGACACGAGCTCACTGATCGTGCCCAGTTCAGGACAGGTCGCGCGGTTTGTCGATCAAATCTTCCCGGCGCCTTTCCAGGGTGTCTTGCGCGTGTCCTCGACCGAGACGCTGGCCGTCACGGGTCTTCGTGCCCGCACCAACGAGCGCGAGGAATTTCTGATCACGACGACCACGCCAGCAAACGAGGCTGCCACATCGACGACTGCCGAATTCCTGTTTCCTCATCTGGTCGATGGCGGCGGTTGGAGCACCCAGACGATTCTCTTCAGCGGTATTGCCGGTCAGACGGCCATCGGCACCATGCGTTTCTTCGGTACCGACGGTTTACCATTCAACACGACACTTCAGTAGACGGGTTTCCAGTTGCGCTAGTGGTCCCCGCCGGATATAGCGATACTATCTCCGAAGGAGGTTGCGAGCGGCCTGATGGGTGAGATCCACCGTGTGGTGAGTGTGAGCTTTCGACATGGCTTGGCGTTGGTGAGGGGCAACCTCCATCGGCCCTACGGGTTCGGGCGGAACGGCACCGTCTTTGGCGTCGCTCCTCCTCACAATGTCGAAGCATTGGCTCGTCTCGCTCCCCCAAATCCGGTACCGTTGCACTCCGAAATCTCGTACCGCTATTTCTGGCGGGGACCACTAGCAGCCTGTGGCGAGTTCCGTCACAGGCTGCTAGGGTAGGACCGTGACCATCCCGCTCGCATGACCCCGGTGCCGGGAACGACTTCCCGGGGAGTTGAACTGCACCTGTGGTTTCACCGCCCGTCGCCGGGACGGCATCGTCGATTTGATGACGCCGGAACAGGAAGACGAACACTCCGACTTTTCCCGCGCCTACGAACGGATCCGGGCAGCCCAAGGTTGGGGTGGCGATGACCTGGATTTGCCGGGCCGCGCCAGGAAAAACAAGCATATCTGGGCCATTCGAACGGGGACTTTCAGAAGGCTGGAGCGTTTTGTCAAGCGGCGCTTTCCGGGAGGCGGATCCGCCCTGGATGTGGGTGCGGGAAACTGTTGGGTGACGGGCCATTTGAGCAGGTGGGGATTTCGGGCCGTTGCACTCGACGTGAACCCGGGACACTCCGACGGCCTGGCCACCGGTAGCTACCATCTGGAACGGAGAAGCCGTTTCGAGCGGGTTCGAGCTCCCATGGAGTCGTTGCCGTTTCCTCCCCGGAATTTCGATCTCGTCGTGGCCGGTGCCTCCTTCCACTACAGCCAGGATGCCCGCCGCACTCTTCTGGAGTGGGAAAGGGTGTTGCGTGCCGGTGGCGTGGCGATCATTTTCGATTCCCCGTGGTACGAGCACGCCGTCGACGGTGAGCGAGTTGTTGCCGAGAGGGTGGAAGACTATCGACGCAGCTATGACCTGGACGAGCGCCTGGCGAGGAGATCCTCGTTCCTTGACCGAAACTCGTTCAAGGCCATCCTGGAGTCGGCTGAATTCGGCTTTCGCCGGATCCCGGTCTGGCCCGGGCCGGCAAGGGCGCTGGAAGGATTGCGCGCACGTCTGATTGGGCACCGCGTCGCGACGTTTCCTCTGCTGGTTCTAGAAAGGCCGTCATGAAGCTCACCCTTGGGCAGATTCGAAAGAAAATTGCCTCCTCCGCAGAATTTGTGGGCAGTCCAAAGGCCTGTGCGCACATAAGTAATTGAAACAAAATACCTTATTCTTTTGTTCGACGGCGAATATTCCAGTACCCACTTCGGTCGGACGCCTACACCCGGTGCCCGGAGCCCCCGCCGGAGGCCCCGTTCCCCATCGCCCACACCAGCCGACACCGCGGAGCGCAGCCGAGGGTCAAGGCCGGCGCAGCCGCCGAGCTTGCGAGGGAAGCCTTGAGGCTTGGCGAGCACCGTGGTCTCCTCAAGCGGCGATGGAAGACGGTTTTACCCACAAATTCTGCGGAAGACCCGAATGTTTGTTTGAATTATATCGTCAGCGATCGAGCGTTGCCTCTCTTCGAGGTGGACGCGTTTACCGCCCAGCAGGCGGCCGCACTGAAACCGTTTTTCGGCAAGAGGGTTTATGATCGGTTCATCGACGTGAATCCTTTCATCCAGCGCCACTTTCCAAACTTCGACCGGGCGAGTCATCGCGATGTTTACGACGAGGTCCCCGAGCCCGGACTCAAGAAAATCAGCGAATGGGTGCTCGGTCTGGGCCCGGTCCACGTCTTCGACCGAATCAGCGAATGGGTGCTCGGATCCTACCTTAGAGCTAAGGGAAAGGGTACCCAGGCCAAGGGAGGAAGCGAAGTCCTGCTTGGGCGCCGGTGGATCAAACTTCACCTTCATGGACACAAAAGCACAATACTCGGCCGCTTCGGCTTCGAATCCCAGCCGCCTTCAGTCGACGATGTCGTTTCTGGTCCGCTCGCTCCAGTCCCGGACCCATGTCAGCAGGAGAATGTAGAAGTCCAGCGTCAGTGACCACGCGTCGCACATAGTGCAGGTCGTGTCGCAACCGACAGCCCGGATCGGCGTACCCCTAGCCCGCATTTCTCAAGAGATCTGAGATAAATCGAAACAGAGTAGGAAGGGAAAGGACCGAAAAAGGCCGCCCTGTCTGGCATAGATGACTTTGTCTAGAAGCATCAAATGCGCAGACGGAGGCGGCCTTTATGAATACAGAGTGTAAGACAGAATCGATTCAATTTCACGCATTAGGTTCACGGGAAGTACGGGGCCAATTCGACGGAGGAGACATCAGCACGGATGCGGGCGGCTTGCTGCTACGAGAAGCAGAAAAACGGACGGGGATTCTGAAACAGCTTGCCGGATGTTTCCAGGATCATCGGGATCCGCGATTTGTGGAACACGGGATCGAACAACTGGTGTCGCAACGTGTGTACGGATTGTGTTTGGGCTATGAGGATCTGAACGACCACGACCAACTCCGGTCGGATCCGATGCTGGCCGTGATGGTGGGTGAGACCGATCCGAAGGGTCGGACCCGGAAACAGGCACGAGATCGAGGCAAGGCCCTGGCTGGTAAGAGCACGCTGAACCGACTGGAACTGTCGACCGAGGGTGCGGCAGACCATCCGTACAAGAAGATCGGACGAGACGAGGCGGCGATGGATAGGTTGATGGTGGACGTGTTTCTCCAAGCGCATCGGCGGGCGCCGCGGCAGATCATTCTGGATCTGGATGCGACCGACGATCCGATTCACGGGAGTCAGGAGGGTCGCTTCTTTCACGGCTATTACCGGCACTATTGTTATCTGCCGCTGTATATCTTCTGTGGGGAGTTTCTGCTGTGTGCCCGGCTACGACGATCCGACATCGATGGTGCGGCCGGATCGGTCAAAGAGCTGGAACGGATCGTCGGACAGATTCGGCAGAAGTGGCCCAGAGTCCAGATCGTGATTCGTGCCGACTCGGGTTTCTGCCGCGATGAGATCCTGACGTGGTGCGAGGCCCAACACCGTGTCGATTACGTGATCGGACTGGCAAAGAACAATCGACTGCTGGGCGCGATCGAAACTCCGATGGCGACTGCAAAAAAGCGATTCGACAGGACGGGAAAGCCAGCGCGCGTCTTTAAGACGTTTCCGTATCAGACCCGCGACAGCTGGACCCGTGAGCGATGCATCATTGGTAAGGCCGAACATCTGGCCAAGGGCTCCAATCCTCGGTTTATCGTCACCTCGTTACCGAAAGGCTGAAAGACCCCAAGACAGATCTATGAACAGATCTACTGTGCCCGAGGGGATATGGAAAACCGGATCAAAGAGCAACAGCTCGGATTGTTCGCCGATCGGACCAGCACGGCCACCATGCGCGCCAATCAACTCCGACTCTACCTTTCATCGGTGGCGTACATGTTAATGCAGGCCTTGCGACGGCTCGGGTTGCAGGGCACCGAATTCGCGCGGGCGCAGTGCACCACGATTCGCCTGAAGCTGCTCAAAATCGGAGCGCAGATCCATGTGACCGTGCGTCGAGTCTGGATTCGGATGGCTGGCGGATACCCCTACGCCGCGGTGTTCGCTCAGATTTATGCCAACCTTCAGAAAGTCCCGCTTCGCTGTTGAGCGTCCCCTCCTCAGACATACCAACGTTCCGATCTTTGATCGGGATAGCTGTCTCTGTAATCCGATTTCACGTCGTCATTCCCTTCACCACCACTCGTCCAGGCCCAGTCACTCCCCTCAGCCGGCATCTTTGCTCTCGCCACCCAGCCTCCGACATCTTTTCCGTCTCCAAAATGCAGTTTTGGGCACCATTCATGAGAAATGCGGGCTAGGAGCCTGCGCGGCAGAAGAGATCTACTGCAAAAGCGGTATAATCGGTCCAGATTTCCCCGATTTTTCGGTGAATAGAACCACTATTCGCCTCAAAATCGATAAAATCTGGCCTCGATTCTCCACTTTCTCGCTATGATCCCTTCTGCCGCGCAGGCTCCTAGCCCCCGAAGGATCTATGCTCCGACCGGGTCCGGGGAACGGCCTCGGTGATGCTCATCCCATCGAGCCCGAACGAACTCTTCGATTTCTGATCTAAATCTTTCACGGGAGAATGCGGCCGTGCCACTCCGGATAGCTTGTTCCGACAAGCGGATCGTGTCGAATCGTTCGATCGCCTGGGTCAGATCCAGGACCGACTGTCCTTCGAACAGAAGACCGTTTTGTCCATCCTCTATGGATTCAGCGGCGCCGCCTTCCGAGTAAGCGATGACTGGACACCCACAGGATCGCGCCTCGACGGGGACAATACCGAAGTCTTCCCGCCCAGGAAAAACCAATGCCTTTGCGCTCAAATAAAGTTTTCTCAACTCGTCGTTCGCAACCCAACCCCTGAACTCGATATTGGATCGCGCCCGCCGTGCCAGCCGGGCGCGCTCGGGACCGTCGCCGACGACAACGAGAAGTTTTTCCGTTTGGTTGAACGCTCCTACCGTCAGGTCGACCTTTTTGTAGGGTACCAGGGCGCCGACGGACAGAAAGAAGTCCTCCCCGTTGCGGGCACCTGTGTAGAAATCCGTGTCCACCGGCGGAGATATCATAGTGGACGCGCGATCGTAGTAGGATTGAATCCTGTTGCCGACGAAACGAGAGTTTGCGATGAAGTGATCGACCCGCGAGGCGGTCGCCCTGTCCCATCTGCGAAGCCGCGACCCGAACACTGCCAGTGCCGCGCGTTGGGCCGCGCCCGGCAAATAGTCTGGCCGTCCGTCCCAGATGTAGCGCATGGGAGTATGGCAGTAGCAGATGTGCAGGGCGTTTCCGGATCGGATTCCTTTTGCCACGGCGTGACTCGAGCTGATGACCAGATCGGCATCCCCAACATCCAGGGAGTCGACGGCAGCCGGAAACAGGGGAAGCAGGTTTCTATAATAACGGTATATTCCCGGCACACGGTCCAGCCAGGAAACCACGATCGGACGATTTTCGATCGCGGGTGAGACTTTGCCCTGTTCGTGAAAGAGGGTGTATATGGTCGCGTCCGGCCAGATTTCCAGCAGCGCCTCGAGGACCTTCTCCCCGCCGCGCATGCCGTTGAGCCAGTCGTGTGCGATTGCAACTTTTATACCGTCCAGGGAATATAGCAATGACCCATGGAAATTGAGAAGGCTCAAACAGGTGAGGATTCGAAGCTGCCGGACTGGCGGGCCCTTGCCGGAATCGTCGTGCTGGGCCTGGTTCTATTCGCCGGCTCACTGAACGACGGTTTTCATTTTGACGACGACCTGATCCTCGCCGATTCGAACGTCACCAACGCGGCTCGATGGCATCACTTCCTGAACCCGTTCCACCTGCGGCAACTGACCTTCTTCACGTTCTACATCAACCACCTTCTTGGGGGTGAAGATCCGGTCGGCTACCACGTCGTGAACGTTGTTCTCCACCTGGGCAACGCGTACCTATTCTACCGCCTGCTGCTTCCTTTGCTCGGAGCCTGGACTGCCCTGGCGGCCTCGCTGATCTTCCTGGCTCACCCGATTCAGACCGAGTCCGTCCTTTACATCTATCAGCGGTCGACCCTGCTGGCGACATTTTTCTCGTTGCTTGGCCTCACCGCTGTGCGCCGGTTGGCGCTGGAACGAAAGACGGTCACCGGATCGCGGAGATGGCCTGGGATGGCGATGGCGTTCGTCTGGTTCGCCCTGGCGTTTGAAAGTAAAGAATCCGCTCTGGCGGTACCTCTGATTCTTTTAATGTTTGTCGGTATCCGAACTCCGATGGGACGGGCCGTTGGCGCTCTTGTCGGCACTTTCGGTTTCGCTGCGTTGGGTCTCCTGTTTCTGCTGGGTGAGGAAACCGTGGGATTTGGCGCGGTCCCGCAAGTCCATCCGTTCTACTACTTTTTGACCCAGGTCCGGGTTCTCTATACTTATCTCCGCCTGTTGGTCGTGCCCTATCCGCAGTCCCTGGAGTACGACTTCCGGTTGATACAGAGCCCGTTCGATCCGATCGTAATCCTGGGACTGGCGGGTCTCGTTTTCTTGTTGCTCGGGGCGCGGTGGTTGTTCCGTCATCCCCGTTTCCATTGGGCGGGGGTTGGCGCCGGGTCCTTTTTCATTCTTTTACTGCCGACCTCGAGCATCATACCCAGCCGGGATTTCGCTTTTGAACACCGTCTCTACCTCCCCATGCTGGGCTTTTCCCTCCTGGTCTCGTTCCTGGTGGCGGGATGGCGCCGGAGAACGGTGTGTCTCGGCTTGATCCTTGTCGCCTTCAGTGTTCTGACCATCGACCGCGGCCGGGTGTGGGCATCGGATGTGCGTTTGTGGCAGGACGCGACCGAGAACGCCCCGGGGAAGGCCCGCGCGTGGTTCAATCTCGGCGGAGCGCAGCTTGATTCGGCGCCCGATCGGGCCCGGGTTGCTTTCGAGCAGGCCATCCGGTTGCAGCCGGAGTTTCCCGAGGCGTTCTACAACCTTGGAGTTATTGAACAGGGTCGGGGCGACAACATCGCGGCTCTCGGCTGGTATCAGCGTTCCGTCGATCAAGCACCCGAATACTGGCCGGCGATCAACAACATGGGGAACGTCCGTTTCAGCCTGGGCGATCATCCGGGCGCCATCACCGACTTCAACCGGACCCTGGAACTGAATCCGGAGTACTGGCCCGCCGAATACAATCTGGCCATCGTCTATACGGCTATGGCTCGTCCTGCCGACGCGATTCCGAAGCTAAGGATTGTTTTGGATTGGAGCCCGGATTTCAGGGAGGCCCGCTATTTGCTTGCAGTTTCCCTTGAGCGGCTCGGTCGTGGGAGGGAGGCCGATGAGGAGTTCAGAAAACTCTCCGATAGTCCAACTTCCGAGATGGATCTGGTCCCACTGCCTGCGGTAAACTAAGGAGCTCGTGGTGGAAGTCTGTAGGGTCGCGCGCTTCCACCACGGGCTACTAGACCCGCACTCAAGACTTGGAGGACAGATGAAGAGAACGGTTCTGTTGCTTGCGTTGATTGGAGCTGTCTCGGGAGTTGCGTCCGCGCAGACGACCTTCTACTTTCCCCAGATCGCAGACGGCACCCAAACCGGCGGTTTCTGGACGACATCGATTTTCATCGCCAATCCCACTTCTTCAGGCACGGCCAACGTAACGATCACATTCACCAAGTCTAATGGCGATCCCTTCAACGTGTCGTTCGTTGATGAAAACAACCAACCCGTGGGTTCCGGCAATGTCGTGACGCTCGCGGCTATCACCGGGGGGAGTACCCGGAAGATCGTATCGACCGCGTCCTCCGGGGCCGTGTCGAACGGGTTTGCCACAGTGGTCTCCGATTCCCTGGTTACCGGAAGCGCAGTCTTTACCCTGTTTTCAGGAGTTCCCGGGCAGGGAAGCCTGGTCGCTGAAGCCGGCGTCTCAGCGACTACCCCGGTGTTGAACCAGGCGATTTTCGTGGACGAGAGCACCGCTCTCACGGCGCTTGCCTATGCGAATCCGTCCTCTACGGCGACCGCAACAGTGACTCTGAGACTGTTGAACACCCAGGCCGTCCAGGTTCAGACGACCGCGGTCACGCTCGCACCGAACAACCACACCGCGTTGTTCGTCTTCCAGGCTTTCAGCGGATCCGTCACGGGGCACGTCGGATCGATGCAACTACTGAGCGACACCGCGCTTGTTTCCACTTCTCTTCGTTTTACCCCGGATTTCAGCAAGTTCAGCAGCGTGCCGCCGTTCACCCTGGCTTCACTGATCCTGCCGCTGGAATCCTGGACACGACCGGTGGCGGCGTGGGTTCGGCATCGTCCGTGGCTGTCCCCTCTGGCCTCGTTTGCCCGAATTCTCGGGACGCTTCAGTTCCCCCTCGGATGACACGACAAAGTCTCGGGCGTCCCGCCCTTTTGTGATACCCGGACATGACACGGACCCAAGGAAGGCCTTCGGGCTCAATTCTTGAGTCGGTTCAGCAGTTCCATCAACTCGGTCTGAGAACGTACCTCAAGTTTCCTGAATATCGCTTTCAGATGATTGCGGACCGTGGCGGGGGCGACCACCAGCTTTGTTGCGATCGTCGACACACGGTCGCCCACTGCAATCTGGCGGACCACTTCCCGCTCACGAGGCGTCAAGTGGCTCAAGCTGGACCGGGGAAGTGAATCCCCGGCTCCGTCCCTCGGCGTTTCAACTGCGGCAAGGTCCAGCGTGATCCGACACCGTTGAACTGGTCAGGGAGCCGTCCAAGGATGGCAGAAACCGCTCCAACTCCTCTCTGACGACATCATCGTCGGTGACAATCAGAATTCTCATCGGAGTGCTGCGGGGAATGCCTGTCGCCGATGCGGGCAAACATGCATTGTTTGAGCTCATGCCGCGTTGAGCAATGGCCGTATTTTTGCGTCAAATTCATCCACTTTGAACGGCTTTTTCAGGTGTCCCATTGCTCCCGCCGCCAGGGCGCCGCTGACGCCGGGACTATCGGCGCCTTCGGTCGTCACCATAACGATGACTGGGCGATCCGTCATGTCGCCGGTCGACTTCACAAACTCCAGACCGTTCATGTTCGGCATGTTCATGTCGCACAGAACCAGATCCACGTTTCGGTCGCTCAAGGCGTCGAGTCCCTGCTGACCATCTCCGGCTTGAAATACTTCCTCAAGATCCAGGCCCGTTGCGCGCAGGCTTCTTTCGACCATCTTTCTCATCAAGGGTGAATCATCGATTATTAACGCTGTGTAGCTCATGACTAGTTCCTCCACAAAATGGTTGTATACATGTGATCTCGCTCAGCACGCCTTTTTGACGAACAGCTTGGTCATGTCCGAGGGACGGATGATTTTGAAGCTCTTGGTTTGTCGCCGCTCCTGGACCATCTCCAGCCTTTCGATATATTTTTGGGTCAACGGCGTCCCTTCGTTCATCAATGCCACGTCGTTACTCGACATCACTTTGTCCGCCAGGACTTCGTCAGGTTGCAACTTCTTCGCATCCGAGTCGGCCACCTGCGGTTCGGACTCAATGACCTGAACCTGAATTGTCATGTCATCCGATCCGAACTCATACGTTCCAACCCGTCCTGCGCTTATCCGGCTTTCGATCTCCGCCGCCAGAACCGACATTGGCAGGAACGGCGCAAACACCTCCGCGCCTTCGCTCTCGAGAGCATGCTTGACCGTCCCTTGCAGGATATTGAGGGTTTCCGACACCGCGTCCCTCAGTTCCGTGTCCGACTCCGCTTCCATTCCGGACATCGTCTGGTAGATGATCTGGCAGGAATCCCTGTCCATGCTGATCCGGAGGTCCATCCATGCCAGATATTCGCCTTTTGCTTTGGGTATCAGGCAACTCCATCCTATGAATTCCCGGTCTTTGTCGCTCGTGTGGGTTTTGGCTTTCACTTCCAGCCCCATTTCGAGCAGGCAGTTCTTCAACAGGCTCTCGATCTCGGCCATCGGTTTGAACTGCAGCATGATCTCTCCGAAAGGCGGAGGCCCGGCCGTCGTCGGTCGAGAGTCCTTGTCTACATCAATCGGAGCCGTGCGTTTGGACTGGTACGCCTCGCCCAGCATCTTGTAACGGGGCTTGAGAGATTTCAGGTCCACACCGTCGTCGATACACGCTGACAGGATTTCGTTGGCGACCGTTTCGAGGGTGCTCCCATCTTGTTCGGCGACACCTTGTAGTAGTGCGGCCATTGGCGGGTCGATCGAGATTTGGATCTGTGAATTCATTTCATCGCTCCTTCTTCGCCTGTATGGGCTTCGTGTGCCGTTCCGACCGTTCCAGCTTCGATCCGAGCCT
Source organism: Terriglobia bacterium (assembly GCA_965262425.1). Lineage (GTDB taxonomy): Bacteria > Acidobacteriota > Terriglobia > 20CM-2-55-15 > 20CM-2-55-15 > CAZOZZ01. The sequence continues at coordinate 918,461 of OZ253536.1, forward strand.
TCGGACCCATCTGTTTTCGAACTCCTCCAGATTCCATCCGTTAACCACTCGTCGATGGCGAATCCGACTTGAACACCCTATGTATCAGCAACTGGTGTCACGATGGACATCCCCACTCCGGCTAAATCGATAGCCGCAATAGGATTTATTCGGGCAAAAAAGGTAATACCTATAATAAGATTTAGTTCTAAGCGGTGTGTTTTCACCACGTTGTCTTGTTTGGAGTGAATCTCTATGCGGCGAGCCGGGCTGACACGGCTCCGCTCCCCGGCCGGTCCGGATCCCGGACGCGGAATAGCCATTTTGCCTTTTAAAATGACTTTGTATGGGGCGGATTCATTCAATGACAGCGATCGATCAGGCAGTCGAACCCGCATCTTCGGCCACGAAAGAGTTTTGCGACACCGTATTGTCCATGGATTTGAACGTCCGGGCCTCCGAGGGTCCTGAAAGCGAGTCCGGCAACCTTCGAACTCAGGTTTCTGTATCCCTGGTTGGAACTGACGCCGCTTTCCAGTTGATCATGATTACCGGCGACAAGTCGTGCCGGACCTTCTCCAGAGCCCTGTTTGGCATGGAAGATGGTGAAGATGTTTCAGACCAGGATGTCGCTGACGGCATGGGAGAGGTGGCAAATATCATCGCCGGTGGTCTCAAGAGCTGGCTTGCCGACGATTATCCCGGAAGCTCCACTCGCTTGTTTTTCGGTCACGGTTCGTGCGCTACGCGGGCATTCGGTCCAATCTCATTTGCGGCGTTCGGCGGATGCTCCGAATGATAACATAGCCCTCTATGGCGACCCGGTCGGAACTCAAGCGAGGCATTGAAGATATACGCAGTCGCTTTTATGCGGACCCTCATGGCTTCCATGCGGAGCAGGCCCTGTGTTCGATGATGGATGGCGTTCTGGCGGAAATCTGGACAGGCTTCGAAAGCCCGGTCCGGTTCAGTGTGATGGCAGTTGGCGGATACGGCCGCGGATCGCTTCATCCGGCATCGGATCTGGACCTGTTGCTTTTCTTTGAGGGCCAGGTCGATCCCGACGTGGTCAACGCGCTTTTCAAGCCGTTGTGGGACCTGGACTTTCGTGTAGGCCATCAGGTCCGGCAGGCCTCTGACTTTCGTCATTTCGAACCTGAACAGATGGAGTCCTACACGGCTTTTCTGGATACGCGGTTCCTGTTCGGATGCCGCGACGTGGCCGAAGATTTTACCGGCCGGATCTTCCCGGGACTCCGCCGGAGCCGCGGGCGGTTTCTGAGAGCTCTGGTCGAGATGAGGAGGGAACGGTACCGGCGCTCGGGCCGAACGGTTTTTCAGCTCGAGCCCGACCTCAAGGAAGCGCCTGGCGGCCTCCGCGACTGCCAATGGGTCGGGTGGGTGTCCCGAGTCCTCGGACATGGTGCCGAATCCGCTCTCGATGAGTCGGCAGCGTTTCTTCACCGCATCCGAAACTTTCTCCACTTCATGTCCGGTCGGGACCAGAACGTCCTCAGCTACGAATACCAGGAGCGGGTTGCGGATGAACTCGGTTACGAAGACTCGGAGAAGGGTGAGGCGGCCGAGAACCTCATGCGCGATTACTTCTTGAGGGCTGAAACGATTGCACGACAGGCAGCGTTCTGGGAGGGCGAGATCGTCGGTCACCCTCTCGGTCTGGATGTGCCCGAAGCATTACCGGATCCGGGCGCGATCATGCGGGTGTTCAGCGAGGCTCATCGGCGGAAACTTACACTGAACAGGTCGGCGCTTGGCCGCCTTGAGGAAAGCTTATCGGGTTTCGACGCCGATCATTTTGCCGCTCCGGTCTATGGCCAGACCGTGATGGAAATGATGCGGGACCGCCGTGGAATCTACCAAAGCTTGACACTGATGCACCAGGTGGGTCTGCTGGGACGCATCTTCCCCGAGTTCGAAGAAGTGCGGTGTCGCGTCATCCGTGACTTCTTTCACAAGTACACGGTCGACGAGCATTCTCTGATTGCAATCCGACACATCGAAGATCTCGATTCAGATGAAGAAGCACGCGGAGCCCGACGCGGCCTGGCGGCCATCCTCAGGGAAATGCAGCAGTCGGAGTTGCTGCTGCTTGCGCTGCTCCTTCACGATATCGGAAAGTCCGCCCGGCATCCGGAAGGGGCGCACGTATGTTCCGGTGTCGAAGGGGTCGACATTGCGCTGGATCGAATAGGTCTTGCCGCGGATCAGCAGGAAAAGGTTCGAACCGTCATCCAGAATCACCTGGAGATGTCGAAGATCATCCTGCGACGGGATCTGGGCGACCCGGACGTCATCGCACAGTTCGCCGAGCTCGTCGGAACGCCGGAGAACCTGCGTTTGTTGTGTCTTCTCACCTATGCCGACATGAAGGCCGTGAGCCCGGAGGTCCTGACTTCCTGGAAGGAAGATCTCCTGTGGCAGTTGTACGTGGGAACCTACAACCACCTGATCAGCGGCATAGCCGACGACAGGTATGTGAAGGGGGCGGATCTCGACAAGGAAATAGCCGCGATCGAACGGTTCCTGCCACCCGGGTCCGACGTTCAAGCGTTGCGCGAGTTCCTCGATGGTTTTCCGAGGCAATACGTCCGGATGACGCCCAGCCAACAGATCGTCGAGCATTTCGAACAGTATCAGAAGCTTTCTCCAGCGCGCGGTCTGGTGACTCACATCACGTTGCGTGACGACCTGTGCGAAATGCTCGTGGTGGCCGCCGATCGGCCTGATCTGTTCTCACGCATCGCTGGAGTGTTGGCGGCGTTCGGTATGAACATCATTCGAGCCCAGGCGTCCGCGAATCGCAGCGAGAACGTGTGCGACATCATTACCTTTGAAGATATCGAGGGCAGGCTCCGAAAGAACCCGTCGGAAGTCGAGCGGCTCGAGCAGGTCACCGCGGACGCCATCTACGGGAAGGTCGACGTGGACGAGTTGCTGCGTCGAAAATCAACAAGTGTTGCCTATCGGCGGAGACGCGGGTCCGTTGAGACCAGGGTGAATTTCGATGATGAGTCTTCAAGAAAGTGCACCATCGTGGAGATCGTGGCCCCGGACGACATCGGCCTGCTGTTTCATATCTCCCGGATCCTGGCGGACCATCGTTGCGATATCGACGTGGCGTTGATCACCACCGAGGGCAATCGGGCGATCGACGTTTTTTACCTGACCCAGAAAGGCCACCGCCTCTCGGGGGAAGCGCAACAGAAACTCCGACAGGATCTCCTGGCTGCGCTCGGTCTGCTGTCCGAACCATCCGAAGCGGTCACGCGGCCTTAGGGCCCGCTCAAGAATAACTTCACATTTTGGCATCCCATGTTCACGCCATCTTCGGTCGCTCCTCAATCGCAGATCCCGGGCTATTCCTCCGGTCTGCTCAATCGGACGCGACCGAATCTGACGCGAATCTGGGTGGCAATTCTGTGAAGTTATTCTTGAGCCGGCCCTTAGCATGCTCCTGGGCGTGCGTCTTCGATCAACTCATTTTCAATCCCTATGACCATTGAACCCCGGGATCTTCTACTCGCGGCGCGGGTGGCTCCTGAAGACCTTCAGGAACTCTACTCGCGGTACGGATTTCGTTCGCCTTCAGAGTCGGATCGCAATCTTCAGGATGTGGCGCGTTCGGGGTCGGACCGCGAACAACTGGCCCGGTCCATCGACTGGCTCTTCGAGGCCTTCGGCTCGGCTGTAGATCCCGACCTTGCCCTGTCCAACCTCGAGCGGTATGTATCTGTCCTGGGCAATCGCACGACGTTCTTTGTATCTCTCGGCGAGGACCCGTCCCTGGTAGAGTTGATGGCCCTGGTATTCGGTGGCTCCCCGTTCCTGACGGGGGTTCTGATACGCAACCCGGAATACCTGTCCTGGCTCAGGTCTTCGATGGCGCGGGACGACGCACGGCAGCCCGGCGACTTCCTCGAAGGCGCTCGTGCGGCACTCGCTTCAACCCAAGGCGCTGAACAACGGTTGAACGCGCTTCGTCGATACCACCGCCGCGAACTGCTGCGGATCGGAGCCGGGGACCTCCGCGGAGACGTGGACGTCCGGATCGTAACGAACGAGTTGTCCTGGCTGGCCGATGCGGTTCTCCAGGGCGTGTTCGAAGAGACTTGCCGGCGAATGGGCGACCTTCTGGCCGCCCCGCCATTCGAATTCGGTGTCATCGGAGTCGGCAAACTTGGAGGAGAGGAGCTCAACTTCAGCTCCGACATCGACATTTTCTACATCTATTCCCACGACGCCCAGGCAGAATTTGCTCAGAAGCTCGCCCGGCGGATGAACAACACTCTGACGGAGCGAACCAGCGAGGGCGCTTTTTACCGGGTGGACCTGCGGTTGAGGCCCGAAGGCAGCCGCGGCGCCATGGCGACCTCGCTGCGCGGCCTGACGACCTATTACGATTCCTGGGGCGAGACTTTCGAACGGTTGGCTTTATCGAAGGCCCGGTTTGTTGCCGGCCACCGGTCGCTTGAACCGGCTTTCAATCGTCTTGCGGAGACCTTTGTCTACCGCAAATACCTCGATTATGCCGCGATCGATGAGGTGCGGGACATCAAGCGTCGAATCGATCGTCAGGTGGAACCCTCCGGAGGTATGGACCTTAATGTCAAACTGGGCTGGGGAGGTATTCGGGAGATCGAATTTTTCGTCCAGGCGCTGCAGATTCTTTATGGTGGCGAGAAAAACGACCTTCGAGTCCGCAGCACGCTGGAGTCGCTTTCGCGCCTCGAAAACGCCGGGCTGATCGAAGGTGCCGCGGGAAGGAGTCTCGGCCAGGCCTATGTGTTTTTGAGGAATGTGGAGCATAAGCTACAGATCGTGGACTTTCGGCAGACCCACGACCTTCCGACCGATCCCGATGAACTCGAAAAGTGCGCTCGTAGAATGAAGATGCCGATCGAAGACTTTCGATCGGCTTTGAAGGAACATCGAAGCGCTGTTCACACCATATTCGACGACCTGTTTGCCAGTCGCACGGTTGCGCGGGAAGGCCTGCCTGACGGCGTTCATCGTTTCGTCAATGGGGGGATGGAACAAGCCGAAGCCCTGGAGTGGCTGGAGGGAATTGGATTCGAGGACCCGCGTCAAGCTTATGGGAACCTGGTGGCGCTACGCGACGCTCCCGCCTTCGGCCACTCACCCACTCGCGTCAAGAACCTGCTCTCTAACGTTCTGCCGCAGCTCCTTCGGAGCGGCATGCGTATGGCCCGGTCCGGGAAGGTTCTGAATGGTTTCGAAAGGGTTACGCTGGCACTCGGGGCGCGGGAAGCCTTCTTCAGATCGCTGTTGGAGAATCCCCGGTCCATTCCCAGGATCGCGCAGCTTTTCTCAGTGAGCGACTACCTGTCGGAAACGTTGTTCAGGGTGCCGGGAGCCGTTGACTTCATCATCGATGAGAGCCGCCTCGCCGTCCCTCTGCCGGATCTCCCGGACACCCGGAGCCGCCGCGTCTACGAGTTCTATGTCGGGGCGCAGCAACTGTTCGGTATTGTGAGCCGGAAGCGGGTGAGCCGGTCGCTCACCCGGTATGCCGAACGTGAGCTGCGGCGTTTCCTTTCCGATGACTCACAAGTCGCGGTGTTTGCACTGGGAAAGTTCGGTGAGAGGGAACTGAACTACAGATCCGACCTCGATGTGATCGCATTCTACGAAGGCGACTACCAGGCCGCGAGCGTCGAGGTGCGGAAGTTGGTGGCCGCGTGCGGAGAAGAGTTCAAAATCGATCTGCGTCTGAGACCGGAAGGCAACAAAGGCTCGATCGTTTGGGACGGGGAAAAGACCGCGACCTATCTCCGCGATCGAGCCGAGACATGGGAGAGGATGGCCTGGACAAAAGCGCGCTTCGTTGCCGGGAGTTCAACTGTTCGGTCCCAGATCGACCCTCTCATCGAAGCATTCGTGTATGAGGGCCCATTCGGGACGCGGGAAGTCGCCGAGATGAAGCATATCCGAGGCCGTATGGAGCGGGAACTGGCCAGGGAAACAAATGGGGCGTGGGACCTGAAGCTGGGCCGGGGCGGTCTCGTGGACCTGGAATTCCTTGCACAGTTCGTTCAGATTCGGCGAAGAATCCGGATTCCCAACACCGCCCTGGTCTTACAGAAGGCCGGCATGCCCGACGCTCTTGTCGACGATTATCACTTCCTTCGGAGAGTCGAATCCATGCTGCGCCTGTGGTCCTCCCGCGCGGGTTCAAGGATTGAGCAAAAAGACGTCGCCGCGTTGGAAACGATGCTTGGGATCGACAACTTTACGGAGGCCTACAGAGAGACCACGACCCGCATTCGAGCGGCGTTTGACCAGTACCGGGCCTGAGCAGACATCCCGCTCCAGGATCTCATCGCAAAGGCGCAAAGGACGCAAAGGGAAGAGGACATGGTTGGAGTGGTCCAACGGGCTCTGAAGCAGTTTTCTCCGCGTACTTCGCGTTCTTTGCTTCGCGTTGAAATCCTGAAGCGGAGTCCTGACGCTATTACGTCACGTCTCGATCGCCGGTGCGAATGTTGTACCCATCCTCGATTGGCAGGACGAACAGGCGTCCGTCTCCGATCTCGCCGGTCCGTGCGGTCTCCATGATCGTCCGGATCGTTTCGTCGACCATTTCATCCGGCAGAACGAAATCGATCATGATCTTCGGCAGCAGGGTGACACTGTATTCCGTGCCCCTGTAGATTGCCTTGTGACCTTTCTGCCGGCCGTGCCCGCGCACTTCGGTGACTGTCAGTCCCGAAATGTGGATCTTGGCGAGAGCGTCTTTGACCTCTTCCAGCTTGTTTGGACGGATGATCGCCTTCAGCAGCTTCACGATGGTTCTCCCGGCGTTAAACCGGTCGCTCCCGACCTCGAGATCCGGAGCGGACCGGATGTGCTCTAGATGTCGTAATAAAGTGAGAACTCGTACGGATGCGGCCGTAGGCGCACGGCATCAACTTCGTGCTCTCGCTTGTATGCCAGCCATGTCTCGATGACGTCTTTCGTGAATACGTCGCCCTTGAGCAGAAAGTCGTGGTCGGCTTCGAGCGCGTCCAGAGCTTCGGCCAGGCTGGCTGGAGTGGAAGAGATGTCCTGCTTTTCTTCGGGCTCGAGATCGTATAGATCCTTGTCGATCGGGTCCGGCGGTACGATCTTGTTCTCGATTCCATCCAGGCCGGCCATCAGCATGGCAGAGAAGGCGAGGTACCCGTTGCTCGACGCGTCAGGTATTCGATACTCGACCCGCTTGGCCCCCTCGCTCTTGGAATAGGCCGGGATTCGGACGCAGGCGCTCCGGTTCCGTTGAGAATAAATCAGGTTGATCGGCGCCTCATAACCCGGGACCAGCCGGCGGAATGAATTTGTCGTCGGAGTGCAGAATGCCAGCAGCGCCGCGGTATGCTTGAGCAGGCCGCCAATGTAGTACTGACAGTTCTTACTGAGGTCCGCGTAATTGCCCGGTTCGTAGAACTGGTTTTTACCTTTCTTCCAGAGGCTCTGGTGGACGTGCATACCCGACCCGTTGTCCGAGAAGACGGGTTTCGGCATGAACGTGGCGGTCTTGCCGCGACGAAGGGCCACGTTCTTGACAACATACTTGAACATCAGCAGCTTGTCGGCCATGCGGGTCAGGGTGTCGAATCGCAAGTCGATTTCGCACTGGCCCGCGGTGGCGACTTCGTGGTGGTGGACTTCCATACGCACCCCGAGGCTTTCGAGCGTCAGCATCATTTCTGAGCGGATGTCCTGAAACGAGTCCGTCGGGGGAACAGGAAAGTAGCCTTCCTTATAACGAGGTTTGTATCCGAGGTTTGGGTTTTCTTCGCGACCCGTGTTCCACGAGGCTTCCTTCGAGTCGACAAAGTAGTAGCCGCCGGAGGGGCCCTGGTCGTACCGGATGTCGTCAAAAATGAAAAACTCCGGTTCCGGGCCGAAATACGAGGTATCGGCCAGGCCGGTCGACTCCAGATGCCGCTCTGCCTTCTGCGCAATATAACGCGGATCCCGTGTGTAGGACTCTCCCGTTACCGGGTCCTTGACATTGCAGATCATGTTGAGCGTGGGCACTTCGGTGAACGGGTCCAGAAAGACCGTATCCGGGTCTGGAATCAGCACCATGTCGCTTTCTTGAATCTTCTGAAACCCGCGTATGCTGGAACCGTCGAAGCCGACCCCCTCGTCGAAGATTTCTTCGACGAGTTCCGTTGTCGACATCGAAAAATGCTGCCAGATTCCCGGCAGGTCGACGAACCTCAAATCGACAATTTTTACGCCTTTTTCGCGGGCTAGCTCTATTACCTCTTTGGGTGTCATGTGGACGGTCCTCCGTGTCGCAAACCGATTTTTTAGTGTGCCGGGGTAAGTATCATGGCTCTTGAAACCGGTAAGTCTACAATAGGTTGGCCCGGCGAATCAAAAATATCTGTGGGCGTTGTCAATCCGCCAGACACATGCATAAATTGCGCATCCCTTTGCGCAAATATTACGTCTGGTGGGGGCCGGGGGAGCGCAGTTCGAGATCATGGGAGTGCTGCACTGACATTTTTTTCAATCCACACGCTGGAGCGGATTTCCAACAGCCATCGACTCACCTTCCCTGCGCTCGTCTCTTGACGGTTTTCGCGAGGCCCTCAATCTTCTTGGCCAGTTTTTCAATCTTGTCGCTGTTCTCCACGATCTTGGCTGATGTCGTGAAGCCATCCTCGTTTTCGACCGCCACGGAGAGAACCGTCACGAGTTCCACCAGTTCCTTTGTAGCTTCCTTCATCTGGGCCAGGCTCTTTTCGCGCCGCTCGGTTTCGCCCCTGATCCGGGCCTTGATGAGCATATCCTGTGGGCCTTGCGAGACCGCTTCGGGCCGAAACAACGTCGTGGCAAGAATGATTCCCAATACGCTGAGCACAAGCTTGTTCATGACCGCTCCGTTTGTGGTTACTGGATTTCGAGTGAAGTTTACACGACTTGGAAGCTCCAGGGGAGTGGAAAGGCAGCCTGATTTGATGTGGGTTTGGGTCTTCCGGGGGGGGGCGACGAGATCCCGTCTTCCGTGCTAAGATAAAGTGTTTGTGTGTCTTAAATCGTCGCGGCTAAGAATAGTGGCTGTCCGGTTTCTGCACGCGGTTCGCTTCTCGTATGGAGATCTTCAGCACTATTTCGGACTGGCTGCAGATGACGCTGCTCCCATACGGTGGAGTTGGCCTGATGCTGCTTGCTATTTGCGACTCGTCGTTCCTGTCGTTGCCGGAAGTAAACGACATCCTCTTGATGACGTTTTCCATGGAGAGGCCGCAGCAGATGGTTCTGTATGCGGCGATGACGACGCTTGGCTCACTCATCGGGTGCGCCATGCTGTATTCGGTCGGTCGGTCGGGCGGCGACGCGTTTTTGCGGAAGCGTTTTTCGGACACGAAGTTGGCGCGGGTCGAGCAGTGGTATGGCAAGTACGGCATGCTGGCCGTCATCATACCGTCACTGCTACCCCCTCCCACGCCCTTTAAGATTTTTGTCCTTTCGGCCGGAACGTTCGGAATTTCCTGGCCGCGCTTTCTAACGGCCGTGGCGGTGGGGCGGAGCGTTCGGTATTTTTCCGAAGGGATTCTGGCGGTGGTGTACGGTCCATTGGCAATCGAGTTCGTCCGGGAGAATTTCGGCACTATCGGCGTTGTCGTGTCGGTGATCATCGTGGTTTCGGCGTTGGTTTTTGTGTATGCGAAACGCCGAACGGAAAACCTGGCCCGAAGCCACCGGGCGTGAGTATCAAGTTGAGATTTTCTGACAGCATGAATCGAATCGTCCCGGAAATCGTTCCCGCATGTCTGTTGCTTCGGCGGATGCGGACTGCGATGTCGGTCGCCATCACGTTGCTCTTCATTGCCGGCTGCGGTGTTTCCCAAACCCGTGTCCTCCCTCCGAACGAATTGCCGTTTCCCGCGAAGGTCGCCACGCGATCCGAACTCCTCGAGATTCTCACCAAGACAGGGGAGTCCGTAAGGACGTTGACCGCCCGCGTCACGCTGGTGGCGTCTGGTGGTGCGATGACAACGGGGGCCTTGACCTCCTACCGTGAAACGAATGGCACGCTCATCGTTCGGCGGCCCAATCACATACGTCTCAAAGGGGAGGCCCCGTTAGCCCTGGCCACCGTGTTCGACATGGTGTCGGACGGGGAGCTTTTCCGGGTGTCGGTGCCGATCCGGAACACGTTCATCATTGGCGACAACACGGCGGTAACGAAAGAAGAGAACCCTGTCCTGAACCTTCGTCCTCAACATGTCATGGAGGCCCTTTTCGTCGACGTTCGGGAATATCTGGCCAACCCGCGCTTTCTGGCAGCCATGGAACAACAGGTCGAGGGTCGACGGAGTTTCTACGTGTTCAGCTTCATCGACGGTACGCTGTCCAATCCCCAGATGATCGAAAGGGTCTGGATCGATCGCCGGAACTTCACCGTGGCCAAAAAACAGGTCTTCGCGAAGGACGGGGTCATCCAGACCGACGTTGAATACGATTCCTATCAAGCGTTGGAGGGTGTCATTTTCCCGCAGCACATTTCGATTAAGCGCCCGCTCGAGGACTACGCGGTAGAGATCAGTTTCGTCCGGACCATCATCAATAAAACTCTGCCTGAGGACGCGTTTTTCCTAGCGGCCCCTCCCGGTGCGGACTTAATTCGAGTCGGTGAAGTCGAAGGGAATCGTTTCTGATCTTGCGGAGGCTTCTTTGAACACTGAAATCATCCTTGCAAATTTACGGCAGCGGCCCGTTCGAACCGCCGTCAGCGTCCTCGCCGTCGCGATTGAGGTCACCCTGATTCTGGTTATCGTGGGCCTCGTTCAGGGGATGAACGTCGAAACAGGAAAACGTATCGAAGGCGTCGGCGCCGACCTGATGTTTCAGCCTCCGGGCTCGTCCGTCTTTCTGGGGCTGAACGGTGCGGTCATGCCCCTGGCGATCGGGGACAAACTGCTGGAGGTCGAAGGCATCGAGTACGTGGCGCCTGTCGTGATTCAGTTCAATTCTCAGAATGGTTTCGACATTGTCTACGGTATCGAACCGGACAGATTTGCCTCGATGGGCGGTGGGTTCAATTTTCAGTCGGGACAGATCTTCAGCGAGCCGGGTGAAATCGTCATCGACGATCTCTATGCGGCTGCCAAGGAACTGCAAGTTGGTGACGAACTGAATGGCCTGCTGAACCAGAATTTCAGCGTCACCGGGATTGTGGACCACGGAAAGGGCGCGCGACTCTTCCTCTCGCTGGCCGAAGCCCAATATATGACCGGTTCGCAGGACAAGGCTTCGCTGTTTTACATCAAATGCACGGATCCCGACCAGACCTACGTCGTGAAAGAGAGGTTGGAGGCCATGTTTCCGACCTACCCCGTACTGCCCACGCGGGACATGATTTCGCTGATGGCCAATTCGAGCCTGCCGGCCCTGGACGCATTTCTGACCGTCGTGATGGTGGTGGCCGTTTCCATCGGTGTGCTGGTGATTTTTCTGTCGATGTACACCACGATCACGGAGCGAACTCGTGAGATCGGAATATTGCGGTCGATGGGAGCATCGAAGGGTTTTGTGGTCAAGCTCATCGTGAATGAGACCCTGTGGCTGTGCGCTGTTGGCATTGTCATCGGCCTCGGATTCAGCTTTGGAATCGCCGCCCTTGTCCAACAGCTCTTCCCCACGCTGGTCATCATGATCCCTCCGAACTGGATTCTTCGAGCGACGATCCTGGCCCTGCTCAGCGGCATCTTCGGTTCGATCTATCCATCATTCCGCGCGGCCGGGCACGACCCTGTCGAGGCCCTCGCCTATGAGTAGGCTCAGGGTTCGCTCAAGAATAGCTTCACAGAATTGGCGCCCAGATTCGCGTCAGATTCGGTTGCGACCGATTGAGCAGACCGGAGGAATAGGCTGCTATTTCGAGGATCTGCGATTGAGGAGCGGCCGAAGATGGCGTGAATCTGGGGTGCCAAAATGTGAAGCTATTCTTGAGTGGGCCCTTAGTGACCGCTGCGGTCGAGGGTGTTGATGACAAGGCTGCTTGAAACATTCAATTTAACAAAGACTTACAGGACGGGAGCGCTTGATGTCGAAGCGCTCCGGGGAGTCGATCTTCGCGTTGAGGCGGGGGAGATGCTGGCTGTCATGGGCCCGTCCGGGTGTGGCAAGTCGTCGCTCATGCACATCCTGGGTGCGATGACCCAGCCGACCGGCGGAGAAGTTCGACTGGAGGGAGTCAACCTCGCCGACATGGACGACCGGATGCGCACCGAGTTCAGGCGTGACAAGGTTGGATTCGTTTTTCAGAAGTTCAACCTGCTACCCACGCTCACGGCTCGAGCCAATATCGAGATCGCACGGCACATTCAGAGGAGCCGGGGCGATTCGGAAGTGGATGCCCGTTTGTCGGAGATCCTCAGGATGTTGAATATTGAGGACAAGATGGCCCGCCGGCCCGCTGAACTCTCGGGCGGTGAACAGCAACGCGTCGCCATTGCCCGGGCCGTCGTGAAGCATCCTTCGATCCTTCTGGCCGACGAGCCGACTGGAAACCTCGATTCGAAAAACTCCGATATCGTTCTCGAGATGTTTCGGGAGTTGAACCGGAAGTTCGGACAGACGATAATCCTTGTGACACACAATCCTGAACTTGCGACCTTCACCGACCGGGTCGTTGAGATGCGAGACGGCAGGATCGCCAATGACGGATCCGCCGAGGATTGGGTTGCCGCGGAATCGAAACTGTTATCGGAGTCGTTAGCGGGGCGTTCATGAGAAAGTGGATTTTCTGGTCGTTCGAGCGGGGTTCGTTCCAGTATGACGTGCTGTGCGGTCTCATATTGATCGCGATGTTCTCAATCCCCCCGACCCTGTTCAACGATCGGCCCGATTACATGCGTTTGGGCGGTGATGACCCAATCCAGAGTAATCGTGATGATGACGGAGACATGGTCTACACCGTCAAAGTAAACGTGGGGTTTGGTGCCGACAAAGGGGAAGTGGAGAAGGCGGCGCGTGGCCGGCTTCGTACCTTCCTCGATGCAGATGATGCAGTGGATGTCTTCGAGGTCGACCGGGTGGAGCCTGTGTACAATATCCGTGGCGGTCTGGCTGCCTATTCCTTCTGGGTTGCACAGTGAGATATGTTCAAACAAGCCTGCTCGTATCGCTCTTGATCTTGGCTGGAGCCGGCACGATGAACGCCGGGGCCCAACTTTCACTCGACGCGGTTCTGACACGAATGGCGGCCGTGGGCCGGGAATTTTGCAGTCTTGAAGCCGACATCGAGCGGACCCACGTCGTTGTCATCGTCGACGATCACAGCCCGTCTTCAGGGAAGGTCTATTTCGAGGCCAAAGGCGACGACAGTCGGATTCGGATGGCTATGGATAAGCCGGCCCCCACGGATCTGCTCGTCGCTGACGGCAAGGCGCAGATCTACAACCCCCGCACCAATGTCGTTCAGGAATTCGATCTCGGTGACGACCCGCTGGTCGTGCAGGGCTTGGTGCTCGGCTATGGCCCATCCGCGGTGGACTTGATGACGCAATACGAAGTGACGCTCGGGGGCGAAGAAACCGTCGATGGCATCTCCACCGCCGTCCTCGATCTCAAGCCCCGATCGGAACGAGTGTTGGGAATGTTTTCGTTGTTCCGACTCTGGGTTGATCAGACGCGATGGGTTCCCCTTCAGGCCAGGCTGACCGAGGCGGGTGGCGATTACTCCCTCGTGAAGTATTCGAACATCAAAACCAACGAGCGCATTTCCGGCTCGAGGTTCGACCTCAAACTCCCCAAAAACGTCCAGATAATCCGTCCATAGCGTCGAACCTCGGCCTGCATGTCACAGGGCTTTACCCATCAATGTTTTCGACGCAGAGGCGCAAAGACGCAAAGGGGGATTTGTTCCCACTGGTGGCGCCATCAAACGTCTTGGCAGCTCCTGTGCAGAGGCCCGCTCAAGAATAGCTAAGCGAAGAAAACAAACTCTGCGTCTTTGCGCCTCTGCGTCGAAAGCTCTATCGTACCTACGAAATGTGACAGTTCTGTGTGACAGTTCTGGTGGATTGGGACAGGATAGGTTCAGGTTTGCAGGCTGGCTTTAGCGGATAACTTGGCTTGTTCGTCGGTGGATGGGTTCGTTTTTTCTTTTTCGATCTGTATCTGGAGATCCTGTTTTTCGAGCCGTGACGCTTCAGTCCACGTGTACCAGATCCGCTGGACGACGGTCCAGTTGGTCAGGATGGCCATGATCCAGAGGGCTACCGCCAATCTGTCGGTGAGGGCGCCGATGACCAGCAGGACGATCCGTTCGGCACGTTCGAGGAAGCCGACTTTGCACGCCGGGATGAGGGACTCGGCGCGGGCCCGCGTGTAGCTGGTCATGACCGAACCGATGATGACCATTCCGGTCAGGCCCAGGTAGAACATGCGGTCCATCTTGGCGTACCAGAGCATCAGGCCGAACAACATCAGCATGTCCGAGTAGCGGTCGACGACCGAATCGAGGAAGGCACCGAATCGAGTTTCCCTGTTTGTGACCCGTGCGACAGCCCCATCGAGCATGTCGAAGACACCGGCGAACAGTACGACGAGCCCCGCCCAGAAGAACATTCCTTTTGCGAAGCACACGGTTGCGGCGATATTGATGCCGAGTCCGGTGAAGGTGAGAAAGTTGGGGTTGACGCGGTACTGCGAGAGCCGCCGTACAAGAAAGTCCTGAGCCTTCTTACCGACCTTGCCGATTCTTCCGCTGATGTGAAATGACATCGATTGTTTGGCGTTCGTCGTCGCGAAAAGGACGGTCTCTCCGGAAAGAGATTTTACGCTAAATCGCCGTTTTGGACAATTGCCCTATTCGTCATGGATTGTCGTGAAGCTGACGATCTCGAAACTGCGAGCGCCGCTCGGGATCCGGACATCCACCGTGTCACCATCGCGTTTGCCAAGCAGGCTTCGGCCGATCGGTGACGTTGTGGATATCGCGCCTTCGGCCACGTCGGAGTCTTCGGTTGTGACGAGCCGGTAACGCACCTCTTCTTCCTTTTCGATGTCGAACAAGACGACCCTGGACCCCAGGGAGATTCGATCATGCGGGATTTTGGACATATCGATCATTGCGAGGTCGGACAAGCGTTGCTGGAGCTGGCCGAGTCGAGTCCGGACGAATTCCTGGCGCTCCTTGGCTGTCTGGTACTCGGCGTTTTCCCGTAAGTCGCCCATCGCCAGCGCCAGCTTCAATGCCCGAGGGAGCTCAGTGGTCAGCTCTTTCTGGAGGACACGGATCTGGTCTTCAAGTTTCTTTGTTATGTCCAACGCCATGGGACATCCCCCCGTGTTATGGGTCAGAAGAGTCTGAAGTTGATCGTCATGAATTTGTTGGGATCCTGCCTGAAATCGTACACCAGCTTGAGTAGTTCCGATATCGTCTGATTCACATTGTTGTACAGAGCTGGATCATTTATCAATTTGCCGGCGGTGCCTTCACTGTTGGTCACGCTGGAAACCATCGTCGTGATGCCTTCGAGAGCGTCGCGAGCGTCGTTGAAGAGAGTTTCGTCCTTGCTGAGAAGCCCGAGAGTCCCTTCGCCGTCTTCGAGTCGCTCCACGACGACGTTGGCGCGGGCGATGAGTTCGTTGACGTTGTCGAAAACCGACGGGTCATTGATGAACTTCGCTAATGTCCCTTCTCCACCCTCGACCTTCGCCACGATACTTTCCATCTGCGACAGGGTTTCCGTGATGCGGTCATACAACGCCGGGTCGGACATGAGCTGTCCAACGGTGCCCGGCCCGGTCCTCGCGTCCTTGATGAGCAGGTTGATTTCCTCGACTGTCGCGTTGGCGTTGTCGAAGATGGCCGTGTCGGTCAGCAGGAGGCCCAAGGTTCCTTCGCCCTCCCGGATCCGGGCCGCGATCTCCGATACCTGGTCGCTGAGAGCTGCCAGGTTGGCTACGATGTCGTTGGTCCCGGTGATGATCCGGCCGATGTCACCTGCTTCCTCTCCCTGGATCGAGCCTCCGTCGCTGACGACGTCGCCGACTCCCGGTCCCCGTGCGATGTCGACCTTGCTGTCGCCGAGCAGCCCGATCGTACCAATGGTGACCAGCGAGTCTTCACGAATGAGCTGCTGGAAATCCAAGTCGATGCTCATGTCTACCGCCACAGACCGTTCCGGTTCGGGAAACTCGGTGAGCCGGACGGCCTGGACGTTCCCGACGGTGACACCTTCCAGATGCACGTCGGCTCCGTTGTTCATTCCATTCGCGGAGCTGAAATAGGCGGTCACCGTATATTTCGGTGTGAAGAAACCCCTCTCGCCGCCCACGAAGAAGATTGCCGCTGCCAGAAGCCCGAAACTGACGACTACGAGGAGACCTACACGTAGCTCGACCCAAGCCAACGATTGACGCCTTGCCATCTTTCCCCCTTTTGAACTCACAGTGTTAAGCTAAAAATTTCCGGATATAGGGATCTTCCGATTGACGGAGCAATTCGTCCGGCCCCTCGAAAATCGTCTTCCCGTTCTGGAGCATCACGAAGCGTGTGTGTGCGAGGCTGAACGTGCCGTCCTCGCGCCGGAATTGAATGCTGCCGTTCGATTCGTGTGCATACACGGTTGCGACGGTGAACGCATCTCTCAATCGATGCGTCACGAACACCCCCGAAACATTTTGCGTGTCCCTCAACCGAATGATCAGCTCATTGATCTTTCTGGATGTGACAGGGTCGAGCCCCGCGGTCGGCTCATCGTACAACATGACATGTGGCCGGGATATCAGCGCCCTGGCAAGAGCGACCCGACGCCGCATCCCGCCTGAAAGCTCGGACGGAACCTTGTCTATCGCATCGGTCAGCCCGACGAATCCCAGCACCGTTTGGACACGCTCTTCGATCACGTCTTCCTCCATCTTCAGTTCATACAGACGGTAGGCGAGGTTGTCAAATACCGATAGGGAATCAAACAGGCCCGCTTCCTGGAAAACCATTCCTATCTGCGGTCGGATCCGGCCCAGCCGCCGCTCGTCCATGGAGGTGATGTCCTGGCCCATGAGCAGGACCTGCCCCTCGTCGGCTTTCTCAAGGCCCATCATCAGCTTGAGCATCGTCGATTTGCCTGAACCGCTGCCCCCGAGAATGATCTTCGTTTCGCCCCGACGTAGCCGGAAAGACACGCCATCGAGCACTTGAACATCACCGTAGTACTTGGAAACATTGCGAAGTTCGATAATGGCGTCCGTGGGGGAAAGATCCTCTGAGGCGACCGGTTCATCCAGTGTTTTCATGAATATGCCAGGATCAGCCGCGTGAGGAAAAAGTCGAATATCAGGATGAGGATCGATGAAGCCACCACGGCCTGGGTCGTGGAACGACCAACGCCTTGCGTTCCGCCATAGGTCCTCATCCCACAGTAACAACTCACAATGGCGACGGTGGCGCCGAATACGACCGGCTTCAGCAGTCCTCCGAGAAGATCCTGATTGGACAGCGCATCCCAGGCCGAATTGAGATACAGATTTGGGCTGATGTGGAGAATGAAGACGGCAACCGACAACCCGCCGATGATACCGAAGGCATCGGCTATGATCGTCAACACCGGCTGGAGGGTGAGGGTGGCCAGAATGCGCGGGACAACCAGTTTCTTGACAGGATCGGTGCCCAGAGCCCGCATTGCGTTGATCTGCTCGGTGACTTTCATCGAGCCCAGTTCGGACGCCATCCCGGAGCCGACCCTTCCCGCGACCATAAGTGCGGCCAGTACCGGTCCCAGTTCCCGCACCAGTGACACCGAGACCAGCGAACCCGTCAACCCCACCGCGCCGAACGCGGCCAACGTCGACGCAGTCTGAAGAGTCAAAACAGCCCCTGTGAAGAATCCGGTGAGCATGATGATTGCCAGCGAACCGACACCGACCTGATCCATCTGGATGAGGATGTCCCGAACATAGAATGGCCGTCGAAAGGCGCCCCGGATCGATTGGCCGACCAGGACCGAGATCCCCTGAACCTCGATGACCGCTTTCTTGGGATCAAGTAACATGCCCGCAATCGTATCGGAAGATCCCTTTTATGGTCAACAGTTAGCGGCTATACTGACGTCGATGTTCAGTTTCAAGACCGCCGGTGAGTCCCATGGCCAGGGCCTCATCACGATCGTTGACGGCGTGCCTGCGAATCTGGATCTGGATTTTGATTTCATCGACGATGAGCTTCACCGCCGTCAGGGTGGTTTTGGGCGGGGCAGGCGAATGAAAATCGAATCCGACAAGGTCCGGATCTTGTCCGGAGTCCGTCACGGCCGAACACTTGGCAGCCCGCTTGCCATGATGATCGAAAACCGGGATTGGACGAACTGGGAAGACGTGATGGCCGTAGGGGCAGTGACTCCCGAGGTTGCCGCCAAGAGGCGGGTTACCCGCCCGCGACCCGGTCATGCCGATCTAACGGGTTCGCAAAAGTTCGATCAATCCGACGCCCGGAACATTCTGGAGCGTTCCAGTGCCCGGGAGACGGCCGCGAGGGTGGCGGCGGGAGCCGTCGCGAAACTGTTCCTGGCGGCTTTTGGCGTGGAGATCCTCAGTCACACCACGGCGATCGGCGCGGTTCGTCTGCCCGACGATTTTACGGTTTCCTGGGCGCAGCTCGAAGCGATCCGGGACGATGCCGTTGTTCGGTGCGTTCTTCCGGACTATGGGGACCGGATGGTTGAGGAAATCAAGAAAGCTCAGAAAGATGGGGACACGATCGGGGGCACCTTCGAAGTCATTGCCCGAGATGTTCCCGTCGGTCTCGGCTCTCACACAGGGTGGGACCTGAAACTGGATGGCCGCTTAGCCCAGTCGGTTATGTCGATCAACGCCGTCAAGGCGGTAGAGGTCGGGGATGGAGTCCGGATCGCGTTCAGCCGTGGTTCAGTGGCGCATGACGAAATTTCCTATGATCCCGACAGCGGGCGGTTCAACCGGCTGTCGAACAGGGCGGGAGGGATCGAGGGCGGGATGACCAACGGCGAGGACGTCCGGGTAATCGGCTACCTGAAGCCGATTCCCACGCTCAAGAAGGCGTTGCGTTCGGTCGACATGGTGTCGAAGGAACCCTTTCTGGCTCAACATGAACGCTCGGACACCTGTACGGTCCCCGCGGCCGGAGTTATCGCCGAATCGATGGTGGCGCTCGTCCTCGCGCGATCCGTCACCGAAAAATTCGGCGGAGACTCGATCGATGAAACACTGCGAAATTACAGGGGATATCTGGAACAGTTGCGGAACTTTCCGTTGGGTGGCGAGTGATATCAGACCCGGGATGTTAGGATGACCGAAAGAGTGGGTAGTGGGTATCTTTATCTGCAAACTTCCCGCCACCCGGACTGACCATGGATAGAAAGATTGTGCGTTACGGCGAAGCGGTCCTGGAGCAGGTTGCCGACGAGGTGCGGAACATCACCGATGCCGAGGTGCAGCTTGTTCAGGACATGGTGGACACCATGTACAAGGCCCCCGGTGTGGGCCTGGCTGCCCCTCAGGTTGGCGTTGCCCAGCGCATCATGGTGACGGATACGAGCGGGAGCGAAAAGGATGACAATCTGCTCGTGATCATCAATCCCGAGATCGTTTCCACCGATGGCGAACAGTATGAAGAAGAAGGGTGCTTGAGCATACCCGGCTTCACCGAACGGGTCCGGCGCCCGAAGAAGATCGTGGTTCGGGGGGTGGACATGGATGGGCGCGAAATTATTCTCGAAGGCCAGGATCTGCTGGCCCGCGCGTTTTGTCACGAAATGGACCACCTCAACGGCGTTCTGTTCCTGGATCATCTCAGCTTCATCAAGCGAGACCTCATCAAGCGTAAGATACGGAAGCGGGTCAAGCAGGACGACTGGTAGCTAGCCGAGATGCGTCTGGCCTTCATGGGGACCGCACCGTTTGCGATACCGTCTTTGCGCGCTCTGGTCGGGGCCGGCCACCAGGTTGTCGGTGTCTTCACACAGCCGGACCGTCCACGCGGCCGGGGCCGGAAGATCCAGGCGCTCCCCATCAAAGTTGAGGCGCTCGAACTCGCACTCCCCGTGTACCAGCCCGACTCGATAAAGACCGATTCTTCCAGGGACTGCTTCGAGCTCCTTTCTCCGGAGATGATCGTGGTGGTCGCTTACGGCAAGATCATCCCCCGTTGGTTGATAGACCTTCCGCCTCGTGGAGTGGTCAATGTGCATGGGTCCCTGCTGCCGAAATACCGAGGTGCCGCGCCCGTGAACTGGGCTATCGCCCGTGGGGAGACCATCACCGGCGTCTGCACGATGCAGATCGATGAGGGATTGGACACCGGGCCGGTGTACCTGTGTGCAGAAACGGCCATCGATCCGGAAGAAACAGCAGTGGAACTCGCGTCCCGATTGGCAGGAATCGGTGCCTCTCTGCTCACCAGGACAGTGGACGGCATTGGTGCCGGAACGATCCGACCGAAGCCTCAGGATCATGCGTCAGCGACCCGGGCGCCGATGATGAAGAAGCAAGACGGCGTCCTCGATTGGAGTGAGTCGGCCGCGTCGATTCACAACAAAGTCCGGGCTTTTTTCCCGTGGCCGTCCGTGTCGGTTCGTTTCCGTGGCCGGTCCTGCAAAATTCTCCGTTCCAGGCCGAGCGAAGAAGTCGACAACAAATCGGATCCGGGATCAATCATTTGTGATGGAGAACGTCTAAACGTAGTCTGTGGGGACGGGCGGTTGCTCGGCTTGCTAAAATTGCAGATGGAGAATCGGGGTGCTCTTGGAGGCTCCGACTTCATCAATGGGATGCGGGTGCGGGCAGGGGAGAAGTTTGATAGGGGATAGGAGCCTGCGCGGAATTCGAAGTCCGAGGTCCGAAGCGGGTCCACAGGCGGTCCCAAAGCCGCACGCTACTTGCTGAAATCCAAGTGCTTCCGACTCGCGGGTCCCCAACCGGTGCTCAATGTGAGTTAGGCTGAGATCAGACCGATGAGCGAAGAGAAAGGAACAGACACCGGATCGGAGGGGCGATGGGCTCGGCTGCCGGGTGTGGTGTTGATGGTTCTTGTCCTGGTGGTCGCAGGACTCCTCAGCGCGTTGACCGCGATGCGAATCGTCATTCGGGGCAGGGAAGTCGAGGTCCCAGAACTTGCGGGTATGACTGAGCCCGAGGCCGCCGGGATCCTGGCGAGCCACGGACTGGAAATGAAACTGGCCAGCCGGCGTTTCAGCCCTTCGGTTCAGAAGGATCGAATCATGGACCAGATTCCGGTTCCCGGGACACGGTTGAAGGCGGAACGGAGCGTCAAGGTACTCGTGAGTCTGGGCGAGCGCCGGTTTTCCGTTCCTGATGTCGAGGGCGCCAGCCTTCGAGCCACCCAGTTGACGCTCACCGAACGCGGGCTATCGGTGGGCAACACGCTCTTTGCCCACACAAACGGCGGAGAGCCTTCGACAGTTGTCTACCAGTCGCCCGAAGCCGGCGACATCGGGGCGTCCGATCCGGCCGTGAACGTCCTCGTGTCACTCGGTCCGGTCGACCGGTACTATGTCATGCCGGATCTCAAAGGCCGGCCGGCGTCAGAGGCCATCGAACGCGTGCGAAGTGAGGGGTTTCGGCTTGGAGAGATCACCTATACTCGTGACGTGGGTGTTCGTGCCGGAACCGTTGTGCAGCAGCGCCCCCGGGCCGGGTACAAGCTCTCGAAAACCGACATCATCCTCCTGGAAGTGAGCCAGTGACAGCACGCATTGCACCATCCATTCTTTCGGCCGACTTCGCCACCCTGGCCGAGGAAATACACAAAGTCGACGAAGCGGGTGCCGCTTACATTCACGTCGATGTGATGGACGGACATTTCGTTCCCAATATCACAATCGGTCCGCCTGTCGTCCGATCGATCCGCAAGACGACCGAACTCCCGCTCGATGTCCATCTGATGATTTCAGAACCGGACCGTTATATTTCCGAGTTTGTCAAAGCGGGCGCAAACATCGTGACGGTTCACGCCGAAGCGGTCACCCATCTGGACCGGACCATCGACTTCATCAAGTCCCACGAGGTTCTGGCAGGCGTTGCGCTGAACCCGGCGACATCGGTCGACGTCGTCAGACATGTGCTCCCGATGCTGGACCTGGTTCTGGTCATGACGGTCAATCCCGGTTTCGGGGGGCAGAGTTTCATCCCGTACACGGTTCGCAAGGTGCGGCGGCTACGGGAGATGATTGATGAGGAAGACCATCAATGTGTCATCGAAGTCGACGGTGGGATCGACACCGGCACGCTTGTCGACGTCGTTCGTGCCGGAGCGGAGATTCTGGTTGCCGGGTCCGCTATTTTCAAGGCCGCCGACCCCGCCGGCATGGTCAAGGAAATGTTGGCAAAGGCATCGACGCTCGGTTATCATTCAAAGTACGCCTGAACTAAAGGGTTTATTCAATTATGCGTAGGATTTGGGTCGTATCTTTGTCACTGCTCCTCTGGGGCTGTGGCGGCTATCCTGATGACCTCGTAATCGGAGACGAAGGCATCGACGAACCGGACCGGGTTCTGTTCCTGAGGGCTCTGCACGACCTCGATCGTGGGCGATTGATTCGCAGCCGCCTCGTCCTGAATACCCTGATCAACACGTATCCGGACAGCGAGTTTCTTCCTCAAGCCAAGTACGCGATGGCCGAATCGTTCTATTCGGGTGGCGGCCGGTCCGACATGATCCAGGCCGAGGCTGAATTCAAGGATTACATCACGTTCTTCCCCACCAGCGACCTGGCCGACGACGCTCAGTTGATGGTCGCCATGACGCATCTGCTCCAGATAGAAAAGCCGGACCGGGATACCACGCAGTCACTCATGGCGGAGGTGGAGTTGAAGAACTTCATCTCAACCTATCCCGACAGCCAGTTGATGGACGAAGCGAAAGACAAGCTGCGGGCCGTTCAGGAGGTTCTGGCCGACGGAATCCTCGGGATCGCCAATTTCTACGCAACGATCAAGTCGTATACCGCGGCTACGGATCGGTACCGTGAAGTTCTGGAAGTATTCCCTGACTTTTCGAGAACACCCGAGGCGCTTTACAAGCTTGCCGACACCATGAGTAAAAGCAACAACGAGGGTGAGGCGATCATTTACTACAACCGCATCGTCCGGGATCATCCCCTGTCTGCCGAGGTTGACGACGCCAAGGGACGATTGACGGAACTCGACCAGCCGATTCCCGATGTCAATCCGGCGGCTCTGGCTCGTGCGCAGGCCGCTCCACCGGTCGAGGGGCGGGGGCTGTTCGGAAGGATGTTTGGAATTCTGGGACGGCGTCCTGATATCTCGACCTCGACCACAGCCGCATCGATTATCCGCGACGACGAAGAGGAAAGCCAAACGGGTGTCGAGGACGGGACTTTCGAGGTAGAAGGGCGAGTGGTAAGCGAGAACGGGAAGAAGCCGCCCGGAGGACCCCGCTAGCAAGATAAATCGAAGCGATTCCAACCGGGCGGCCCTCTGGCCGCCCGGTTTTTTGAATGCGGCAGTTTCGTGGCTAGGAGCCTGCGCGGCGGAAGAGATCTACTGCGAAAGCGGTATAATCGGTCCAGATTTCCCCGATTTTTCGTTGAATAGAACCACTATTCGCCTCAAAATCGAGAAAATCTGCCCTCGATTCTCCACTTTCTCGCTACGATCCCTTCTGCCGCCGAGGCTCCTGGCGGGATTTCAACAAATGAAACGAACCATACTGCTTGCAGATGACAGCCCTACGATCCAGC
Organism: Terriglobia bacterium; assembly: GCA_965262425.1. Lineage (GTDB taxonomy): Bacteria > Acidobacteriota > Terriglobia > 20CM-2-55-15 > 20CM-2-55-15 > CAZOZZ01. The sequence continues at coordinate 942,184 of OZ253536.1, forward strand.
GTCTCGTCACGCAGACGTTTGACGGACCGGACTTTCGAATCGTCTCGGTCAGCAACGGCGAGGCGGCCGTACGCAAGTTCGATGAGATACGGCCTTCGGCGGTTCTGGCAGACATATACATGCCCGGTCGGAACGGTTACGAAGTCTGTTCGTTCGTGAAGGATCACCCTGTGCTGGACCAGACTCCCGTTATTCTCCTCGTGGGTGCCTTCGAGGCCTTCGACGAGGACGAGGCGCGGCGTGTGGGCGCAAGCGGACGGATCACCAAGCCTTTCGAGCCACAGCAACTCCTGGATCTGGTGTCTTCCATGATTCCCGAGGACCCGGTCGATGCCCTCTTCGAACCCGGCGAGGTCGATGATGCGGGTGACCTGCTTGGCCTAGAGGACCTGTTTCCTCCGGAGGCTTCCGAACCCAAGCACGGCGAACTCTCGAATGAAGAAATCGAAACGATCGCCGATCGCGTCATTCAAAAACTATCCTCGGAGATCATTGAGGGAATTGCATGGGACGTCGTTCCGGAAGTCGCTGAAAAGATCGTACGTGAGGAACTGAATAAACAAGATGAAGGCTGAGATACCGAAACTCTACAACTTCCGCGAAATCGAGTCGCGATGGTCCGACTTCTGGGAAGCCGGTGGCTACTTCCGGGCGGACGCAGACTCCGACCAGCCCGCGTTCGTGATCGTCATGCCGCCGCCCAACGTGACCGGATCGCTTCACATCGGGCACATGCTCAACAACACCGTTCACGACGTGATCGTCAGGCGCAAGAGGATGCAGGGTTACAACACGCTCTGGTTGCCGGGTACCGACCACGCGGGCATTGCCACGCAAAATGTCGTTGAACGTCAATTGAGAGAAGAAGGTCTCGACCGCCACGACCTGGGTCGGGAGAAGTTTGTTCAGAGAGTCTGGGAGTGGAAGAAGGAGTACGGAGATCTAATAACGAAGCAGATACGGCGGATCGGTGCGTCCTGCGATTGGTCCCGTCAGAGGTTCACCCTGGACGAAGGTCTTTCACGTGCGGTGCGGGAAGTGTTTGTCCGGCTGTATGAGGAAGGATTGATATACCGCGGAAAGCGGCTGATCAACTGGTGTCCTCGATGCCGGACCGCTCTTTCGGATCTGGAGGTGCAACACGAATCGGTTGCGGGGAACCTGTATCACATTCGGTACCCCATAACGGGCAGTGACGGTGAGTACGTCGAGGTCGCCACGACGCGGCCGGAAACCATGCTCGGTGACAGTGGTCTCGCCGTTCACCCGGATGACGATCGGTACACCCACCTTGCGGGCAAGTCGGCCCGCCTGCCGTTGGTGGGCCGCGATCTGCCTTTTATCCAGGACGAAGTCGTCGACCGCGAGTTCGGTACCGGCGTTGTGAAGGTGACACCCGCGCATGATCCCGCTGACTTCGACATGGGGCAGCGTCATGGCCTCGAGCAGATCAGCGTCATCGATGAAGATGGCAGGATCACCGCGGCCGGTGGAGCCTACCAGGGCATGGACCGTTCGAAGGCGCGGGCGAAAGTACTCGAGGACCTCGAGGCCGGGCAACTACTGAGCAGAACCGAACCGCACACCCACAACGTGGGTCATTGCTCCCGGTGCAAGACGATCGTCGAGCCTCTGCTCTCCACCCAGTGGTTTGTCCAGATCAAGCCCATGGCCGAGGAGGCGATTCGGGCGGTCGAGGAAAACGACGTGCGGTTCGTGCCGGCAAACTGGTCTAAGACATACTTTGAGTGGATGTACAACATTCGCGATTGGTGCATCTCGCGGCAGATCTGGTGGGGGCACCGGATCCCGGCCTGGTACTGCGACGATTGCGGAGAAACAATCGTGTCCCGGACGGATCCGAGTGCCTGCCCGAAGTGTGACTCGAAGAACGTTCGCCAGGAAGAGGACGTTCTGGACACATGGTTCAGTTCCGCATTGTGGCCGTTCTCGACGATGGGATGGCCGGATGAAACAAAGGATCTCAAAGCCTTCTATCCGACGAGCCTGCTGGTCACCGGCTTCGACATCATTTTTTTCTGGGTTGCCAGGATGATGATGTCCGGCCTGAAGTTCATGGGCGACGTGCCTTTTCGCGAGGTCTACATCACCGGTTTGATTCGGGACGAGGACCATCAGAAGCTTTCGAAGTCGAAGGGCAACGTCGGAGATCCGTTGCTGATATGTGACGAGTACGGAACCGATGCGGTTCGCTTCACACTGGCACGGCTCGGGGCGCCTGGCGCTGATTTTGTACTGAAGGAAGATCAACTGGACGGATATCGGGCATTTTCCACCAAGATCTGGAACGCCGCCCGTTTCATTCAGGGACATGTCGAGGAGTCGGACGTGCCCGCCACAGCGGATGACTTGCGGGGGATGGATCTTTCCCTGGCGGATCGTTGGATCCTTTCACGCCTGTTCCGGACCGTTGAAGACGTCAACCGCGCCCTGGATCGCTATTTCCTCCACGAAGCCACGCGGACGATCTATCAGTTTTTCTGGCATGAATTCTGTGACTGGTACCTGGAGATGGTCAAGCTGCATCCGGCGCGATCCAGGCCGGTTCTGATTTTCGTTTTCGAGACCGCCTTGCGGTTGTTACACCCTTTCATGCCCTTCATCACCGAGGAACTCTGGCAACGAATTCCTCACCGCGGGGAGTCCATCGTGGTGGCTCCGTATCCGAAACCGGAGCCGACCATGATCGATCGAGAGGTGGAAGACCAGACCGAGCTGATCCAGGAGATCATTGTCAAGGTTCGAAACATTCGCTCCGAGGTCCACGTGGAGGCGAAACTGTTCGTGCCGCTTCGGGTGGCGGCGGGGGACCCGGATATCGAGGCCATGCTGGCCAGCCACCAGGAGTACATGCATCGTCTGGCACGGGTCGAGAAGTTGGAGCTGGTTCGGGAATTGTCAGGTGAGAAAGGGGCGGCGCAAGCCGTCGCCCGGGGAGTGGCGCTCGAGGTGCCGCTCGGAGGGGTGATCGACATCGAATCGGAAAAAGCGCGTCTGGCCCGCGAGATCGACAAGACCCGTCACGAGATCGAGGGTCTCGAAAAGAAGCTGGGCAATCCGAAATTCGTCGAGCGGGCTCCCAAAGAGGTCGTTGCCGAAAATCGTCGTCGCCTCGCCGGCTACCAGGCCCAGGAAACCAAACTGTCTGAAGGATTCCACCGGATCGACTAGGAGCCTAAGCGGCAGAAGGGATCGTAGCGAGAAAGTGGAGAATCGAGGCCAGATTTTCTCGATTTTGAGGCGAATAGTGTTTCTATTTAACGCAAAATCGGGGAAATATGGACCGATTACACCGCTTTCGCAGTAGATCCCTTCTGCCGCGCCGGCTCCTAAGCTGGAGACTTCACACTTTGTTCGCATGAAACCCGTTGATCTAATCTTGCTTCGAGACCCGCTGCTGGCAGCGATTCGTGAAGACGTAGGCAGCGGCGACGTCACGTCCCGTTCGACGATCAACGACGAATGGACGGCTGTGGCGAGGTACGTGACCCAGCAGGACCTTATTGTGAGCGGTCTTCCGGTCGTCGAAGAACTGGCCCGGCTTTGCGATGCCGGTCTCCGATTTCGGTCGCTCGCCGCCGATGGAGATGCGGTCCCCGCCAATACGGTTCTTGCCGAAGTCCAGGGTAACGCACACTCGATTCTGACTCTTGAACGCACTTCATTGAATTTCCTGCAACGTCTCTCCGGCATCGCGACCGCGGCCGCGGAGTACGTCGCGCGGGTTTCCGGAACGGTTGCCCGCATCGTGGACACGCGGAAGACGGTTCCCGGCCTGCGGGTCCTGGACAAGTATGCGGTCCGTTGTGGCGGTGGGCTCAATCACCGCTTCGGACTGTTTGACGGCGTCTTGATCAAGAACAACCACCTGGTGTTCCACCCCGGCGTCGCCGAAGCGGTTCAAGCAGCCAGGCAGCGTCTGGGACACCTGGCGCGGATAGAGGTCGAAGTAACGAATCCCCGCGAGCTGGATGAGGCGATTGCCGGCGGTGCGGATGTGATCCTGCTGGACAACCACACTCCTCGGGAAACCCGAACGGCGGTGTTGTCGGTGGCCGGTCGGGTGCGGCTGGAATCATCAGGAGGCATTACGCTTGAAAACGTTCGAGACTATGCAGATGCCGGTGTGGACTACGTTTCCGTCGGGGCCCTGACCCACTCGGTAACAGGTGCCGACATTCATCTGCAGGTCAGACCGACCCACACAGGCCACTGATGTTGTGACACCAGAAGCCAAGCCGCCGTCTATGGACCGTGAACTGGACGAAGTTCTGTTCTTCCTGATGCAGAACATGACCGTCTCGGTTTCTGGAGAGAAGCTGGCCCGAGATCTGGGCGTGTCCCATTCAAAGGTCGCCCGCTGGATTGAGAAATTGCGGGGAGAGGGAATCGAGATCCTGGGCGAGCCCTTTACCGGGTTTCGACTGACCCGCCTGCCCGACATATTGCTGCCCCAATTGATCCGGGAAAGATTGCACACCCGGGCATTTGGTCGATCCCTCCATCATTTGTATCGGGTCGATTCGACCAATGCATTCGCTGCGAGGCTTCTGGGTGGGGACAAACCGCCGGCCCATGGGACCGTGGTCGTCGCCGAGACTCAGACGGCGGGTCGTGGTCGAATGGGACGCAGCTGGTTTTCCACACCCGAGGCCGGTGTGTACACATCGCTGATCCTGCGACCGGAGATCTCGTCGAGTCTGGCCCCTCTGCTGACGCTGGGCGCCGCCGTCGCCGCTCACAATTCAATCGAAAGGATTACCGGACTTGAAGTGGACATCAAGTGGCCTAACGATCTGCTGTGCGGGGGAAAGAAGATTTGCGGCATCCTTTCGGAACTTCAGGCGGAGGTCGATCGTGTGCGGTCGATGGTCATTGGAGTCGGTATCAACGTCAACCACACCGTCATGCCGGAAGAGATTAACGCGATCGCTACTTCGCTCCGACTGGAGTCTGGACGTGTCTACTCGAGAATTGAGATCCTGCTGGACGTTCTTGAAGAGTTCGAAAGAGTGTATGAGCAGTTCACTCGAACGGGACCGTCGGCTATCATCGATCCGTGGACTGAGTGTTCGAGTTTTGCCCGCGAAAAGTTGCTGGAGGTCGATGACGGGGTCCGCCGCATCAAGGGTGTGACCCGAGGGCTGAATGCCCTGGGGGCCCTTCGCATCGAACAACCCGGCGGAGCGGTCGAAGAAATCTACAGCGGAGATGTGATTCACTGGGAGACTGATTAGCGATGCTGCTGACAATCGATCAGGGCAACACCAACACCGTATTCGGGGTGTTCGACGGGGAAGACTTGACAAAGTCCTGGCGTCTCTCGACCCAGAAGGAACGGACGGTCGACGAGTACGGCGCTCTGCTTCGGAGCCTGTTTGATCTCGACAAGCTGGATCCCGACGCGATTGACAGGGTGATTGTCTCGTCCGTGGTTCCGCCGTTGGACCCGGTTCTCGACCAGATGGTCCGGCGCTACTTCTCGGTTGACGCGATTTTCGCGACGCCGGAAAATGCCGGAGTCCCTGTTCTATACGAAGACCCAGCGGAAGTCGGCGCGGACCGAATTGTAAACGCCGTGGCGGTTCTCGAAAGATACGGTTCCCCGGCGATCATCGTCGATTTCGGAACGGCCACCACTTTCGACGCTATTACGGCCAAGGGCGAGTACCTGGGCGGCTTGATCACGCCCGGCATTGAAATTTCGGCTAACGCGCTTTCCGACCGGGCCGCCCGTCTCCCCCGAATCGATATCCGGAAACCGGATCAGTTCATCGGAACTTCGACCCAGGCCAGTCTGCAGGCCGGTTTCTTCTGGGGCTATGTTTCACTGGTCGACGGTATCATCGATCGGATGAGGCGGGAATTGGGGGAGGATTCCGAGATCATCGCGACCGGGGGGATGGCGGGTTTCATCCAGGAAGAGTCCCGGTGGATATCGACGATCGACATCAATCTGACGCTGAGGGGCCTGTATCTCGTCGCGCGGCGGTTGGGCTGAGGGTACTTTAAATTACCTGCCTCCTCCGCAGAATTTGTGGGCAGTCCAAAGGCCTGTGCGCACATAAGTAATTGAAACAAAGTACCTTATTCTTTTGTTCGACGGCGAATATTCCAGTACCCACTTCGGTCGGACGCCTACACCCGGTGCCCGGAGCCCCCGCCGGAGGCCCCGTTCCCCATCGCCCACACCAGCCGACACCGCGGAGCGCAGCCGAGGGTCAAGGCCGGCGCAGCCGCCGAGCTTGCGAGGGAAGCCTTGAGGCTTGGCGAGCACCGTGGTCTCCTCAAGCGGCGAAGGAAGACGGTTTTACCCACAAATTCTGCGGAAGACCCAATTACCTTGGGCTTTGCTTGTGACGTGGTGTTTCATGTCATACTTTATGGGTTGAACAGAGCCGTGTCCGACGACCCGAGGTCGTGCATGGTTTCCGAAAATGTCTGGCATTCGCACTCAATGAAGAGTGGCCTCGAGGGGAGGACGAAATGAATCGTCAAATTTGTGGATTGCTGCTCATAGGGATCGTGTTCGTCGCGGGATGTGGCGGGCCGGGCCCAACGGCCGGTCCCGTAGCGGGGGATGCGGTCGGAAACCCGGTTCAAGGGGACTGGCTGGTATTGTCTTACGAGGCCGAAGCCGACAATCTGAACCGGATCATTTCCAGCAATGCGTACACGGGGTACATCATGGACGGAGCCATGGGTTCCATGGTGGGAGAATACCTGCTCACCTACAATCCCGAGACCTGGCGGGTGGATGTTCCGTTGCTGGCGGAGTCCTACCCGGAGATTTCCGAGGACCACCTGACATACACCTTCACGATCCGCGAAGGTGTCGAATGGCACGACGGCGAACCCTTCAGCGCCGAAGATGTGCTGTTCTCCATCAAAGCGATGATGAACCCATTCGCCGATTCGGCGAGCCTGCGCGGCTACTTTGCCGACCTTGCCGATGTCGAGGTCGAGGGGCGACAGGTAAAGTTCGAAATGAGCAAGCCGTATTGGTCGAACGACGAGGCGCTCGGCGGCACACTCGCCTTCGTGGCCAAGCACGTCTATGACCCGGACGGAGTTCTCGACAACTATTCCTTTGCGGACATCATCGCACCCGCGGCCAGTAACGACGCCACGCTCAGAGAGTTCGGCGACGCGTTCAACACGCACCCCGCGAATCGGGATCCTGTCGGGACCGGCCCGTTCAAGTTTGAGAGTTGGGAAAGCGGATCCGAGTTGGTTCTGGTTCGAAACGATAACTACTGGGGGGAGAAAGCCTATCTCGAAAAAGTCCTCATACGGTTCATCACCGATGACACCGCCCGGTTGACGGCCCTGAAGGCGGGCGAGATCGACTTCAACAGCCGGCTCACCCCAATTCAGTATGCCAGGCAGACCAGCGGGGCCAGTTTTGATTCCGAGTTTCGAAAGTCGGCTTTCAACATCCCTCAGCTTTCCTACATTGTCTGGAATTCCGAACGGCCATTCTTCGCGGACAAGCGTGTCCGACAGGCGATGACGATGCTGATCCCTCGACAGCAGATCATCGACAACTTGCGTTTCGGCCTGGCGGAACTGGCCACTTCTCCATTCAATCCGAGTTCTCCGGACTTCAATCCGAATATCGAGGCATTTTCCTACGATCCGGACGGAGCATCGGCACTTCTGGACGAAGCCGGCTGGACCGATCACGACGGCGATGGCATTCGCGACAAGGACGGCATCAAATTCAGTTTCGAGTTTCTGGGTTCGGTCAGTAGTGCCTTCACCGACCAGCTTCTTCCTATTGTCAAAGAGGAATTCGCAAAGGTCGGAATCGAAATGACGGAGCGGCGTCTCGAGTTCACCGTCGTGATCGAAAACGTCAGAGATCTGCGGTATGACGCCTACGCGGGCGCCTGGTTGTCGGGTCTGTCCTATGATCCTTACCAACTCTGGCACTCCAGTTCGATCGGCAATCGTGGTTCCAATTTCGGAAGCTTTGACAATCCGGAAGCAGACCGTCTGATGGAGGAGGCGCGTACGGAATTCGATCCGGAGAAACGGAAGCAGCTCTATTGGCGCTTTCAGGAAATCATTCACGACGAACAGCCATACACGTTCATGCTCTATCCGCAAGAATCGGTCGCTTACCATCGACGATTCCAGCAAGTCAATTTCCTCCCGGTTCGCCCCGGCTACGATCTGACGAAATGGTTTGTCCCCCAGGTTTCCCAGCGGTACTCCTCTGCAGTTCCGTAGAAGGCGTCGGGGCGGTTCGACAGCGTCGGATCGTCCCTAGTGGTCCCCGCCAGAGATAACGTCACTATCTCCGAAGGAGGTTGCGAGCGGACTGATGAGTGAAATCCACCGTGTGGGGTGTGCGAGCTTTCGGCAGAGTGGAGCGTTCGTGAGGGGCAACCTCCATCGGCCCTACGGGTTCGGGCGGAACGGTACCGTCTTTGGCGTCGCTCCTCCTCACAATGTCGAAGCATTGGCTCGTCGTCGCTCCCCCAAATCCGGCACCGTTGCACTCCGAAATCTAGTAACGTTATCTCTGACGGGGACACTAGCAGCCTGTGGCGGAACTCTCGAGGGTCGCGCGCAGGGGTATTCGGGTCTCAGGCGCGAAGAGAGGAGCGGAACGATGCTTTGTCATCATGACCGACGAACGACAAAGCCTGTGGCCCGAAGACCCCTGCGCCCTACGGGTTACGACGGCATCGGGCCAGCTGCGGCGTTGCCACTCTCTCCGGACAATGCCCGATGGGGAGCATCGACGTCGTCCACGCGCCTTGCATCTAGCCCGATGGCGCTCGTAACGCGACCCTCAAGAGTTCCGCCACAGGCTGCTGACTGGTCCTGCCATGCGTAGCTACCTCCTCAAACGGATTCTGTTGATGATCCCGACTCTGCTCGGGATCTCGATGGTTTCGTTCCTCATCATCCAACTGGCTCCTGGAGATCCGGCGACGATGCGGCTGGGGAGTGCCCAGGGGGTTCGGGATCAGGCGATGGCCGAGCAGATCATCAAGGAAACGCGCGCCATCTACGGTCTGGATCGACCCCTCCATGTGCAGTATCTCAGTTGGCTCAAACGAATTGTAACTCTGGACTTCGGCGTCTCGCTCAAGGACCATCGGCCCGTTTGGGACAAGCTCAAAGAGCGCGTGCCCGTTTCATTGCAGTTGAGTGGAATTTCGCTCCTGCTGGCATACCTGATCTCGATACCGATCGGCATCTATTCCGCAACCCATCAATACAGCCGTGCCGATCAAGCCGCGACCGTGTCCCTGTTTACGCTATATTCTTTGCCCAATTTCTGGGTGGCGACGATGGGGATCGTCTATCTGGGAGGGGGCGATTTCTGGGATGTGTTCCCGGTTTTTGGACTGCAGACGATCGGGTCGGAAACCTGGCCCCTGTGGGACCAGTTGAAAGACCGGGCCTGGCACCTCGCGCTGCCGGTCATCTGCATGACCTACTACACTCTGGCGGCCCTCTCACGCTACATGCGGTCCAGCATGCTCGAGGTCGTCCGGCAGGATTACATTCGCACGGCCCGTGCGAAGGGTTTGAGCGAACGCATCGTCGTCTACCGCCACGCGCTCCGGAACTCCTTGATCCCGATCGTGACCTTGATGGCGGATCTGCTGCCGGCTCTGATCGGAGGGAGCATCGTTATCGAACAGATTTTTTCGATACCCGGAATGGGCCAGTTGACCTTCGACGCCGTGTTGTCCCGCGACTATCCCGTGATCATGGCGTCTTTTACGATCAGTGCCCTGCTAACCCTGTTCGGCATTCTGATCGCGGACCTTCTCTATACACTCGTCGATCCGAGGATTTCCTATGAAGCACGATCCGTCTGAGGACGTCCGCTTCGACGCACTTCCCGGGTCCGGTCGACGCGAGGACTACTGGTCGATTATCGTCCGTCAGTTCCGCAAGAATCGGATCGCGATGGTCGGCCTGGCGCTGGTTGTCCTGCTGTTCGTCGTGGCGATAGGGGCCGACTTCATCGCTAACGACAAGCCGTTGATGATGAGTTACGAGGGGGAAGTGTATTTTCCGGTCTTGAAGGATTACGGTGTCCGGCTCGGCCTCACACGATGGAAGCCCGAGTTTCAGAACATCAAGTATAAGGAATTTACGGCGGATCGGTTCGGAGATGACGATTGGGCGATCTTCCCTCCGATCAAGTACTCGCCCAACGACATCGATCTGCTTTCCACCATCCAGCCACCGTCGGCGACCAACTGGCTGGGCACCGACGACATCGGCCGGGACATCTCGAGCAGGATGGTCCATGGTTCGCGCGTGTCGCTTTCGGTGGGGTTCGTCGCTGTTTCCATCTACGTCGCCATCGGATTGCTGATCGGCGCACTGGCGGGCTACTACGGCGGTGTCGTCGACATGGTCGCCTCGCGCCTGATCGAGATCATGCTCACGATCCCCACGTTCTTTCTGATCATTACGGTCGTCGCGTTCCTGCCTCAGAGCATATTCAACATCATGGTTGTCATCGGCATCACCAACTGGCCGACGGTGGCCCGTCTGACGCGAGGCGAATTCCTCAAGGCCAAATCGCTGGACTACGTCGTGGCGGCGCGGGCACTCGGGGCCAGCGACTCTCGTACCATTCTGCGCCACGTTCTCCCAAACACGCTCGCTCCCGTCTTTGTCGCCGCGACGTTTGGAGTGGCGTCCGCCATCCTGATCGAGTCGACTCTGAGTTTCCTCGGCTTCGGGGTTCCACCCTCGACCGCAAGCTGGGGCTCGATCCTCGCCAGCGCGCGGACACTGCTTCCCAGCGGCTGGTGGCTGACGATGTTTCCCGGCATGGCGATATTTCTCACCGTGACTTCGTACAACCTTGTGGGTGAGGGGTTGAGGGACGCGGCGGACCCACGGTTGAAGGGGTGAGGGGAAGTGGTCAGTGGCCAGTTGTTGGGAGGGCCGATCGAACCTGTAGATGTCTCTTCATCGGAGACGGAGATGCAGAGAAGACCTCAATTCCCAGAATCTGTGTAATCTGCGTAAAAACTTCCCGCCCTCCCGCCGCTAACTCAGTCGGGCATTGAGGTTTCGTACATGCGTTGGCGGAGTTCGACAAGGCGCAGTTCCAGCTCGTGGATCCGGCGGCGGTAGTGTCTGCGGCTCATGAAATCAGAGAGTCCGATGATGGCCATGACCAGGCCGATGAGGACGAAGAAGCGGATGAAGGCAAGGAGGAAGTCCGACAGCAGTGATCCTACCGAGGTGAATTCCGCGAGGACGATGATGGACAGGGAGAAGCCGCAGACGAGGCTGCCAAACATCATCTTGAGGCGGCAATTGGAGAACTTTCCCCCGAGGTTCATGATCTTCACAGTGGTCCGGGCATACTCCCGCTGGAGTGCGTACTCCTGCCGGGCGGTGCGCCTTGGTCGGTCGGACGATCCCCGCTCATATTTCTCGACGAGTTGATCGTATTCGTCGCGTGTTTCCGAGTCCAGAAGGGTTGCGACGATGAAGTTCAGCCGGCTCATCTTCTCATGAGCCCATTCCTGCTTGTCCGGAGGATTCATGTCCGGATGATAAACCTTGGCGATGTCCCTGAAAGCTCGCTTGATGTCGGGCGCACCGGCGTCCCGGTCGACGCCCAACTCGTCATAAAACGTGCTTATCTCAGTGCGTGTCTGTGTCATCCGTGTACACTGATTATAAAGGGTTCGAGGTGTCGTTGTCAGTTGTGCGTAGTTCGAAACTGTTCGCTTGCCCGAAGACTAAAACGCAGATTACGCGGATAAGATTTTCTCTGCGCCTCTGCGGTGAAAAACCTCTCCTCCCCGTTCTCCGTGTCTCGGCGTTCAAAAGATCCACAGTCAGATCGAATGTCCGGGGCAGCGGTGCTATTCCGCAACCAGGACGCTCTGTGCAAACGGCCACTCTTCATCCACCCACTGGTGGGTGCATCGGAAGCCGGACTCGCCAGCCATGCGAACGATTTCCTCGCAGTTGAATTTGTGGCTGCTTTCGGTCCATATCGTTTCGTCCCGGCGGAACCCGACCGTCAGGTCCATTCCGGGGATTGTGACTTCCTGATCTGTCGTCGACCGCAGATACATCTCGATCCGTCGGTATTCTTCGTTGTAGACGGCGACATGGTGGAAGCGGTTCAAGTCGAAATCAGCTCCCAGTTCGCGATTGATCCGGGCGAGGAGATTCAAGTTGAATGCGGCGGTCACTCCGATCGAATCGTCATAGGCGTCGATTTGCCGCGGAACGGCCTTTTCGAGATCCGCGGCAAGGTAGAGGATGTCGTTCTCTTCGAGAAGGGCACGGACTTGCCCGAGAAAGGTCCTTGCCACCGGCCTTTCAAAATTCCCGATCGTGCTTCCCAGAAACAGCAGCAACAGCTGCGTGCCCGTGTTTCGCCGCTTCACCGCTCGAGCGAGTCCTTCAAGATAGGGATGCTCGAGCGGTTCGACCCGAACTCCTTCGATTTGCTCCAGTTCGAGCTTGCAGCGGGCCAGGGCCGTGGCGGAGATGTCGATAGGCAAGTAGTCAGTCGGAGCCCGACGGGCGAGCGCCGAGAGCACGTGGCGAGTCTTCGTGCCGGTTCCACTACCTAACTCGGCCACGAGGACGCGAGCGTCGAGTTGCCCGATCAGATCCCCGGTGTGACGCTCCAGTAAACGTTGTCCGGCCCGGGTCAGGCCGTACTCCGGCAACAGGGTAATGACCTCGAACAGCGACGAGCCAATATCGTCGTACAGGTACCTGGAGTGCAGTTCCTTTTGAGGGGCCCGCGTGAGGCCGTCTCTGACGTCGGCGGCGAGACTGCCCCCAGGCTGTAAAGTTTCCGACGACACGGGTGTTCCTTGATGCGGTCGACTAAGATTAGCAGTATCGCGGCTGGCCACTCATCGGCTACCGGAAAGAATCCTGTTTAGCAGGTGCCGGCGTTAATGTCAATTCGCGGGACCGAAGGCGGGGATCGATAGACTTCTTGATTGACGACATGGAGGTTGAAGACTGGCCACGGGTGAGCGAGATCTATGCGGACGGCATCTGCGACGGGTCATGCAACGATCGAGACGAGTGTTCCGGAGTGGAAGGTCTGGGATGCCGGTCACATGACCGCGCCCCGGCTGGTTGCACGAACCCGCGATCGCGTTGTCGGCTGGATGGCGCTGGTTCCGGTATCGGACCGCGGTGTTTATGGTGGTGTCGGGGAGCCAGCGTCTATGTAGAGTTGTCCGAAGCGGGTCGGGGGATCGGCAGGGGTTTGTTAGGTGCGCTCATCGAACGATCCGAAGCCACCGGACTCTGGACATTGCAGGCCGGGATCTTTCCCGAAAACGCGCCGAGCGTGGCGTTGCACCGCAAGCACGGGTTCAGAGAAATCGGGCGCCGTATCCGAATCGGGCAGATGAACGGCATCTGGAGAGACGTACTCCTGTTTGAGCGCCGAAGCACCCTCGTCGGTTTCTCAGAATCTGGCGTGAAGATGGGATGCCAAAATGTGAAGTTATTCCTGGGCGGGCCTATTGCTTGTCGAGACCGAATCGGACACGCAGGATATCGCGTCGTGAGAGGATACCGACCACTTTGCTGTCATCGACGACTGGCAAGCGGCGCCAGTTGTGGGTCAACATCAACTTCCTGGCTTTTTCGAGAGGGGCCTCGGGAGAAATCGAGACGACATTCTCGGTCATAACCCGGGAGATCGGCATTTCTTCGCCAACATAGTCGATCGCGAGCAGCAAGTCGAACTCGGTCACGACACCGATCAGTTCGGATTCGTTCGAAACCACCGGCGCGCCACTGATTCCTTTCTGGACGAGAAGTTTGAGGCCGCTCAGCACCGAGGCTGTCTCTCTTACGGTGACCGCTCCTGTTGTCATGGCATCCCGAACAATCATTTCTGGCCTCCGGAACCGTAAGATCCAACCACTTTATCTTCCTCCAGGTCGTAGTGGAAACTGGCGCCCCGATGGTCGCCTTCGACGTCCATTTCGCCTTGCCCGATCCGGATTCGTACTCCGGCGTGTGTTTCTCTGGTCACCTTGATCAAACCGGTTCCTTTGGGCGTGGCCGAGTTCTTCAGGTCAGCCAGTTCACCCTGTTCTTTCTCCTGCCTTTCCGCCACGTTCCGAAGCAGTTGCTCCGCGAGTGCGGCCAGTTGGCCCGGCGTGATCAACTCTGCCATCCTTCCCAGGCGTTTCCGCACCGAGTTGGTCTGATCAACACTCGCGGTGAGCTTGGCCGTCCGCAGATCCTTCAGCGGGTTTACGCCGACGGCCAGGGTGGTTCGCAGGCCGTTGACGTGCCCGGCGACTCCGACCTCGATCCGATTCCGGGCCAGCAACGTGCCGCCGATGACGCGGCCCGCACCGGGGATCGTGATGGTGTCACCGGCGACCACGGTGCTGTGAACTGCCTCCTTCAAGATCGTCACCCTGCCTTCACACTCCACATAGGCACCGCTGACGTAACCAGCCGTCACCTCCGTTTCGGAGTGGACGCGACTGCCACGAGCGATTCCCTGGCGGACAACCACGGATCCTTTGGCGCTCACCTCGGCCGCATCCACGACGCCGCCGATCGACACGTCGCCGCCGGAGCGGATGTGAAACTCCGGGAGTACGTCCCCTTCGACCCTCACCGATCCCTCACACTCGATACTGCCCATTACATAGTCGAGGTTACCGGATACCTTGATCAGGTCGATCACCTCAACGCGTTCATCGACACACCGCAGGTCTCCCGATCGGATCGCCCGCAGTTCGGTCCCCCCGCTCGTCAGTTTTGTCCCCTGTCCAGCAGCTATGTTTTGCTTCATGCCGGGCGTGGCTTTGATTTCGTCACCCCGAACACTTTTTCCCGGGGTTCCCGGAGTAGGGAGAACAATTTCAGCGAGCAACTGGTCGCGTTCGATCAGCGTGTACGAGCCCCGTTCGTGGAAATCAATGTTTCCGGCCTCGTCGGGCAGGCCCACCGCATTGAAGTCGTACTCTACTTTCATTTCGACGCGGCCGTCCTCACCGTCGACGGCCGGCGTTCCAATGGCAACACGCTTGCGAACGGTGGTGTCTGGTGCCTCGTTCTTGATGAAATCGGCCACTTCGGTCAAGGCGTCCTCTTCGATTCCGTGGATCACTCCCGCAACCGTCAACGCGCGCCGTATCGCGTCGGCAGCGTGTAACGAATCCCCCCGGGGTTCGATCTCGACGACGGCCTCCATGCTGTCTTTGCTGATCTTGACGGAAATTGTCATCATTCGATCCGGTCGACGAGACACCGGGAATCAATTATGTCAGGCCTCTTTGGGCTCGGTTCCGACACCTGGATCACATTTTACTATATGGAGCAGGTCGTGTTTCGTGTCGTTGCACCTGTTGTTTTTCCAGGAGCATTCACCGATGCAGGGCCGAGCGAGTTGTTTCGCACCCCATTCGTCAATGACAGGCGATGTCGATAGTGTCCGCATTCGCTTCCGTCCCACGGGTCGGGACCACTTGGCCTTGACTTGGTAGCCAAGCTACGTGCGATACTTCCGCACCAGCACATGTGTCCGGCTAACTGGCGGAATTTGGCCGCCCCGCGAATCCAGGCAGTCAGAACGCCCGCCGCCCGGGATCACCCGACCCTTATGGAGGATCAGAATGTTACGGCGTGTAAATCAACCATCTCTTCGAATGCTCTCCATCGTGTCGGTGAGCCTCCTTGTGACTCTTTCCGGGTTTGCGCAACAGCCCGCCGGCGAATCATCCCGGGCGTTGACCGCAGCGGACTATGAACAGGCTGAAAAGTTCATGGGATACAACACGAACCCTCTGGTCTTTCGTTCCACCGTGCGGCCCACATGGCTGCCGGACGAGCGTTTCTGGTATCGAAACGCGATCGCCGAAGGTAGTGAATTCATTCTGGTCGATCCGCGGAACGGTTCCCGTGGACCGGCGTTCGATCACGCCAGCCTGGCCCGAGCGCTCTCAGTTGCTTCGGGCACGACATATGGCGCCTCCGATCTGCCGTTTAATTCATTTGAGTTCTCGAACAACGAACGGAGCATCTCGTTCTCGGTCGACGACCGGTCCTGGACATGCGAGTTCGAGGGGGACCGGTGTAATGAGGCACGCGCGCCCGGCGGACGACGAGGCGGGGGGCGCGGAGGTCGAGGCGGTGGCGGTGCGGGCGTGGCAGCCAACAACGCACCGAGTGTTCTCTCGCCCGACGGGCAGCGCGCGACCTTTATCCGAGACCACAACTTATGGGTTCGGGAAATCGCGACCGGCGAGGAACGCCGGATTACGCGCGACGGCGTGGAAGACTACGGCTACGCGACCGACAACGCCGGATGGAGAAAGAGCGATCGTCCGATCGTTCTCTGGTCTCCGGATTCGAAGAAGATCGCGACCTTTCAACAGGACCAGCGTGGTGTCGGGGAGATGTTCCTTGTGGACACTCGCGTGGGCCATCCCAACCTCGAAACCTGGAAGTACCCGCTTCCCGGTGACGCCGTCATCACGATGATCGAGCGGGTCGTCATCGATATCGACACGGGCAGCGTCGTCCGACTTCGGATGCCCCCCGATCAACACCGTTCCTCGTTGTGCGACGACGTGGTATGCCGCGGCGGATGGGGCGATGTGCAATGGAGCCCGGACGGGACGACCCTTGCATTCCTTTCCACGTCTCGAGACCACAAACGCCAGTGGCTGCGTGTCGCCGACACCGGGACGGGAGAGGTTCGCCAGGTCCTTGATGAGACCGTTCGAACGTTCTACGAGTCCGGCAACGGTGCCATCAACTGGCGTTACCTGCCGGAATCGAACGAGGTGATCTGGTTTTCCGAACGGGACAACTGGGGCCATCTCTATCTTTACGATCTTCAAACCGGTGCGTTGAAGCGTCAGATCACAGGCGGCACGGGCAACCTGACCCGACTGCTGCGTGTCGATGAAGAACGCCGCGTTCTGTATTTTCTAGGCGTGGGCTTCGAGGAAGGTCGAGACCCCTACTTTATTCACTTTTACAGCATTGGACTCGACGGCGGTGATCAGGCCCTGCTGACGCCAGAGGACGCCAACCACAACATCATCCTGTCTCCGTCGGGAGAATTCTTCGTCGACACCTATTCGACGCCGGATGTCGCGCCGGTGACGGTAGCCCGCGACGCCGACGGGAATCTGAAGGCCAGCCTGGAGGAGGCGGACATCACCCGCCTGGTAGAAACCGGCTGGAAGCCGCCCGTATCTTTCACGGTCAAGGCTCGTGATGGTGAGACGGACCTCTACGGGCTGTTGTTCCGCCCCACCAGTTTCGATCCCGACCGAAAGTACCCGATCATCAACAGCATCTACCCGGGGCCGCAGACCGGAAGCGTCGGCAGCCGAAAC
The DNA here is from genome assembly GCA_965262425.1 of Terriglobia bacterium. Lineage (GTDB taxonomy): Bacteria > Acidobacteriota > Terriglobia > 20CM-2-55-15 > 20CM-2-55-15 > CAZOZZ01. Next base: position 959,565 of record OZ253536.1, read on the forward strand.
TTTTCAGCAGCACGCGGCGACGCACAGGCGATCGCCGAACTGGGTTTCATCGTCGTCAAACTAGACGGCATGGGAACGCCCTGGCGCTCGAAGGAGTTTCACGAGGGTTATTACGGTGACATGGGCGACAACACGCTGCCCGATCAGGTGACGGGAATGAAACAGCTCGCCGAGCGGTTTTCCTGGATCGACATCGAGCGAACCGGAATCTACGGCCACTCCGGGGGTGGTTACGCCACCGCGGGCGCGATGTTTCACTACCCGGATTTCTTTAAAGTCGGCGTGTCGCAGGCGGGCAACCATGACAACCGGGTATACGAGGACGACTGGGGTGAAAAGTGGCAGGGTTTGCTGACGAGAAACGCCGACGGCGAAACCAACTACGACAACCAGGCCAACCAGAACTTTGCACGGAACCTGAAGGGGAAGCTGTTGCTCGCACACGGCACGATGGACACCAACGTACCCTTCTACAGCACCCTCCTTGTCGTGGATGCTCTCATAGAAGCCAACAAGGACTTCGACCTCATCCTGCTGCCCAACCGCAGCCACGGCTTCGGCAACGAGCCCTACATGGTGCGTCGAAGATGGGACTACTTCGTCCGGCACCTCCTTGGCGCCGAGCCCCCGGCGGGATATGAGATTAAGCCTCCTTCACCGTCGGGGCGCAACTAGCCCGATAGAAAATGGGGAGCCAACGCAAAGGCGCAAAACCGCAAAGAACGCGAAGTTGTGGTACGGACGTCTCTTCTATAGACAACAGATTTCCGGCCTCTGCGTCTTTGCGTTGAACTCCCTCCCCACCCGACACGACCTTCCGTTCACGTCGTTCGATCTGTCACTCTTGTGGGGCGTCGATCTGGAGATCGATGTAGGCGGTCTCGACCAAGTCGGATTTTTCGATACGCAGATTCGACATCAATGCGTCTGCCACAACTGCTCCGTCGGCCGGGTTTTCGTCCGGATGGAGGACGACTTCGAGTTCAATGAATGATCCGAGGCCTTCGACCTGATCCATGTGGATGCGAGTCTTCCCGGCAAGGTACACCGTTCGCTTCTTTCGAACCACCCCGCGCACACCGAGGGCATTTGTCAGCGTTTCCTTGAGCGTGCCGGGATCATCGGTCGAGTAGCGCAGGTAGCGGGACTCGGCGGGACCGGCCGAGTCCACTCTCTCGTACTGGATCAGCTCGCCGGAACCATCCTCGAACACCCGCAGCTTCAGGCGTCCCGATGGAACGTTGAAGAACGTGTCTTCCTGAACCAGGTGTTCGACACCGCGATTCTCGAGACCCTCGGCCAGGAGGACCTGGTTCGCGAAATCCCGGGCGCGCGCCTTTATCTCAACGTTACGTGGCATCGGCAGCTTTGTGTCGCTTCCACCGATCAATGACGTCGTGTTCCCCCGCGCGCCGTTCCGCCAGGTGGTCGAACCACGGCGCGGACATCTCGGTGAACTCGATGAAATTGCCGTCCGGGTCCAGCACGGCAGTTGAAAGGAAGAATCCGGTGTCTCGGATCGGGTACAGCAACACGACGCCCCGAGTCGTGAGTTCGTTCGCCACGGACTTGATCTCGAACACGTTGAATGCCAGTTTGACGGCGCCGACGCCGTGCTGGTGATCGGGAAAGTCCTCAATGGGGTGAATCGCAAAGTGGATGTCCCCGAGATCGCAACCCCAGTGGGGAAGTGTTTCGCCGTGCTGTTCCTCTTCGAGAGCCAGGCCGATCGTGTCACGGTAGAAAGTCGCCAGGCGGGCCGGGTTTTCCGACACCAACAGGATTCCGGAGATAAAGTCGATTTGTTCTCTCATAGGGCCTCACTGGAGTGTCGTTGTCCGACGGATCTTCTGAACACGTACTGGTTACAACCGCGCCGGTTGGTCGTTGTCAGGTTTTGGAGTTCAAAGCCGGCCTTGGTGTAGAAACGAATTATTTCCTCCGGCCGGGCGACCTCGAAGGGATAGCCGCCGAGCCAGTCGATCGAGTCGTGGTAGATCGACATTCCCCGTTTCCTCTTGTAATCGCGGATGTGGCCCATGGGATTACCATACTTGATGAAGCCAATGGCAAGGCTCTCCGAGATGAAGTAGGGAATGAACGCCGCAATGGCCATCATTCTTCCTATGGTCCCGGAACAGTACGCCTTTTTTATCTGTTTCCAGAATTTCGAAACTCGGCCCTGATCATTATAAATCGCGACATATAAGATGCCCCCTTCTTTGACCGGGATCGCCGCATTTTCGAGGGCAAGCGCCATGTTGCCCGTATGGTGCAAGACCCCCCACGAATAGACCACGTCGAATTTGCCGGTGTTTCTCACGTATTCCGGGTCGAGAGCGGAGCCTTCCTCAATCTTCCACGCGTCGTCGTCGGGAAAGAAGCGACGCTTGAGTTCCCGCGTGCATGCCACCGATCGCGGGTCATAGTCGAACGAGTGAACCACTGCTCCCAGGTGCCTGGCCGCGAGACTGAACAACCCACTACCACAGCCGATGTCCAGAAGTGTTTTCTCTGCAAGGTCGTTCGACTCGAGCATCGATTGCAAGGAACGTTCCGCTTCCTCGATTCGGGATTTATTCACCGACTTGAGGAATCGCTGCCAGTTCTCGCCAAAGGCAAATCTTTCTCCACTGGCGAGTTGATCTGAATGTCCCATTACGCTTCGTCCGTGCTTGTTTTCTACTCGTGGCGCAGCGTGATGGCAGGGTTCAGGCGGACGATGCGAAGCGCCGGCAGGAAGCTTGCGAGAACGGCTGCCGCAAGCAAGATTGTGGCAACAACCAGGAAAATTGTCCAGTCGGACGATCCGGCGATCCAAACCAGCCCCCGCAGGAGGCGGGCGGATGGTTGAGCGAGCAGGAGGCCCAGACTCACGCCGGCCAGTCCGAGCACGAATCCGGGTTTGGCTACGCTGCGGACCGCCTGGGCAGGTGTGGCGCCCATGGCCATGCGGATGCCGAGTTCACGCGTTCGCTCGACTACCGAGTTCGCGATCAGCCCGTAAACGCCGACGGCCGCAAGAAGTAGGGAAAGTCCTCCCAGAAGGGAGAGCAGGGTGGCCAGGAACCGCTCGAATCCGACTGCTCGATACTGCACTTGTCCCATACTGCTGAAGCCCGAGAAGGGAAGCAGTGGGTCGACGTTCTCGACTGCCCGCTGCATACCCGCGATGAGCCCCTGTTCCCCGCCCGAGGTGCGCACGAACCACGCCGGAGAAAACCATGTGTGTACCAGGCTGAAGAATCCGCCGCTCGATTGTTCCGCGGGTATGTACGCCACAGGCATCCGGTCCAGGGGCTCATACCCGTTTAGCGCAGCCCTGAACGGCACGTTGCCGACGACACCGACCACCCGACGCGAGTCGTTCGCCAGGTCCAGATGGCTACCGACAGCCTGCTGGTTGGGGAGAAATTGACGCGCGAAAGCCTCGTTGACGATCACGACCGGAATGGTGTCGGCCGTGTCGAGACGCTCGAAGTCGCGTCCGGCCCGAAGAGGGATTCGGAGTGTTTCGAAATACCCCGGGGTGACATAGCAGACGTTCGACGTATGTGATCTACCGTCCAGATCGGGACCGTCCAAACGCACGAAACCCGCGTTCAGCGGCCGTTCATACGGGACGCAGAGGCTGACCGCGGCGGCATCCACACCGGGGAGCGCCTGAATATCCACAAGGCTCTCGTTGAAGAGATGGTTCACGCGTTCCTCGTCGCCGTACCTGGAATCCTGTAGCGAGATCTTGGCCGCTCAGAGATTCGAAGCGTCAAACCCCGGGGTGACATTCACAAGGTGGAGGAACGTCTGAACCAACAGTCCGGCCCCGGTGAGAAGAACGAACCCCATGGTGATCTCGCCGATGACAAAAATTCGAAGGGGCCATCGGATCTGCCGGCCGGCGACACCGCGGCTTCCCCCGTCGGTCAGGCCCGCCTGAACATTGAGGCGACTCGCGCAAAAAGCAGGCAGTGTCCCGAACAACACGCTGGTCAGGACCGAAAACCCGAGTGTCGCAAACAGGACGCGTCCGTCCAGGTGGACCACCTGCCAGATGTTCAGGTCCGGCGGCACCCACGCCTTGAACGCGTAGATTCCCAGGTAACCCGTACCGACACCTGCCAGTCCGCCCGCCATCGCCAGTACAAGGCTTTCGGTCAACATCTGGCCGATGATTCCCGACTTTCCGCCTCCAAGGGCGATTCGTGTCGCCAGTTCCTGCGCCCGCGCCGGAATCCGCGCCAGGAGCAGGCTCGCGATGTTGACGCATCCCATCAGCAGGACCACGCCGACCGCGCCCCAGAGAATCATGAGAGGACCCCGGATGTTCTCGCTCAAGCTTCGTTGGAGAGGGACGAGTCCAGGCTGACGACAGTCCCCTCGGGGATCCGGAGTTCCTGGATCACGACGTCACCCACCGACGCGATTTCGGCGTCTGCCTGGGGCCAGGTCACTCCGTCCGGCAGGCGGGTCACGATGGAGTAATTGTTGCCGCCGCCTTCTCCTGTCGTCGAGGGCTGCAAGGGCGTCCAGACGTCTGCCACGACGTTCGTCTCGAAACCGTCAGGCATCACGCCGACGATGGTATGGGGTTCGCCCCTCAGTGTAACTCGGCTGTTCGGGACGGACGGATCGCCGTCGAAGATCCGGCTGAATGTGCTGTGACTGAGTATGGCCACGGCCGGCCCGCCCTGGCGATCTTCCTCCTCGGTGAAACCCCTTCCCAGTGCCGGTTCGACTCCAAGAACACGGAAGAAGCCTGTCGAAACACGTTGCTGTTGCAAGAATTCAATTCGATCGTCCATCGCGAAGTTGACGCCGCTTGCCGATTGAGTAAAGACGGCCGAGTCCAGGTGGGTGGCCTGTCGCGCACGCCCTCCCAGACGCCTCCCGTCTGGGCCATCTGATCTCCTTCCCCTCGGGCGTTCTCGAAGTGCATCGTGACTTGGGCCAGCCGGTCGGGTTGGGGGTAGGGAAGGGGGCGGAAAAGGACAGCGTCCACGACGCTGAAGAGAGCCGTGTTGGCGCCGATACATAAGGCCAGCGTCGCGATGATCGACGTTGCGAAAACGGGGCTGCGTCGGAGCAGGCGCAGCGTATAGACAAGGTTGCGGGCCAGCAAGCCAAAAATATGAAGTCCCATGGCCTCGCGGCACTCGTCCTTTACCGCGCCGAGCGTCCCGAATTCGACACGTGCCCTTCGCCTGGCTTCCTCGGGGGACAGGCCTTCGGCGATCAGGTCCTCGGAGTAGAGCTCGATGTGGGATCTCAACTCCTGTTCCATGTTCTGCTCCACGCGTCGGCGGCGAAGGAGCCCGTGCAGCAATGAATTCAAACGATCCAGCATTCAGACCTCGCTCGGTTTGGCGTCCAGAACCCAGGTCATGGCCTTGGAGAGGTTGTCCCACTTTTCCCGCTCCGACTTCAATTGACGGCGGCCTTTCGCCGTGAGCGTGGAGAACTTCGCCTTGCGTTTGTTCTCGCTCTGGCCCCACTCGCCGGCGATCCAACCGCGGTGCTCCAGGCGGTAGAGGCCGGGGTACAGTGATCCCTGCTGAATCTGCAGCATCTCCCTGGAAACCTGCTGGATCCGAAGGAGTATGCCGTAGCCGTGCGTCGGCCCCAGCGAGACAGCCTGGAGGACCAGGAGGTCCAGCGTTCCTTGTAGTAGTTCGATCTGTTTATTCACATTTCTCTCCTCGAGCGGCTGGGAGATGTTCTGTCCTCTCTCCTAGGAGGAGAGAAAAGGTTTCCCGAAAAATGTTCCAGGCAAAAAAAATCCCCGCAACTCCCTGAGGGCACGCTCAACAATAACTTCACATTTTGGCATCCCATCTTCACGCCATCTTCGGCCGCTCCTCAATCGCAGATCCTCGAAATAGCCGGGCTATTCCTCCGATCTGCTCAGTCGATCGCGACCGAATCTGGCGCAAATCTGGGCGCCAATTCTGTGAAGTTATTCTTGAGCGAGCCCGAAGGATCGCGGGGATTCTCTCTGATCAGCTATCTTCGTCCGATCGGTTGGGCATCCTTAACAAACCTTTCGAACCAGGACATCATTTCGTACAAAGTGTGTTCAACCGACTCTTTGGCGGCATAGCCGTGTGACTCGTTAGGCAGAGTTACCAGGCGTGCGGTCGCCCTGTGTCCGGTCAAAGCTTGGAACATGCGGTCGGACTGGATCGGGAAAGTTCCCGAATTGTTGTCGGCCTCACCGTGGGTCAGCAGGATCGGTTCGTTGACCTTGTCGGCATGCATGAAAGGCGACACCTTGAAGTACAACTCCGGGGCTTCCCAGAATGTCCGTTGTTCGCTCTGGAATCCAAACGGGGTCAACGAGCGGTTGTAAGCGCCGCTGCGAGCAATACCGGCTCTGAAGAGATCGGAGTGGGCGAGCAGGTTGGCGGTCATGAAGGCGCCATAACTGTGTCCTCCGACACCCACTCGATTCGGGTCGGAGACTCCTATTTCGGCTGCCTTGTCGATCGCCGCTTTGCCGCTCATGACGATCTGATCGATCATCGTTTCGTTCATCGTGATCGAGTCACCGATCACCGGCATCGTCGCGCCGTCCAGCAATGCATAACCGTTCAACACGAAGAACAACTGAGACGCGCCACGGATCGTCGTGAACCGGTCGGTCGATCCCGATACCTGCCCCGCGGTCGCGGCATCGTTGAACTCCCTCGGGTAGGCCCAGACCACCGTAGGCAGGCGGGTGCCTTCTTCGTAGTCGGGGGGCAGATACAGCGTGAAGGACAGGTCGACGCCGTCCTCGCGTTTGTACTTGACGAGCTGTTTAGTGATGCTCCGAAGCTGGGGTGTCGGGTCCTCGAAGTTCGTCAGGGACGTGATCGCCCCATTGTCGGACAGGTCCCGAATCCGGTAGTTCGGCGGTTCCGTCTTGCTCTCACGTCGTGTGATCCAGCGGGTGCCGGAATCTCCCAGTGGTGTCTCAATGGCTTCGTAGCTTCCGGCTGCGGACTGGAACAGCCGCTCGGTTTCGAGCGTGTTGAGGTTCAGGCGATCCAGGAACGGATGATCGCCTTCGGGAGACGATCCATTACCGGCCAGGAAGATCGAGTTGCCGTTCTGCATGACGGTCCGACGCCCGTTTGCCAGGGTGGTCGAGACCGGCCTGCCGGGATCGTTGTAACGGTCCTGGGCGCTCATGTCCCATATGAGTTTGGGCTCGGATCCGGCCCCGATCAGGAACGTGCGGTTCCACCGATTGATCCGATGATACTCGGTGACCATGGCGCGTCCGTCTTCAACCCACTGAATACCACGATAACGGTTCTCGGTCTTGAACAACTCGGTGGGCGAACCGCTGAACGGTGCAGCCAGAGTTTTCAGACTGTCCCGGTGAGTGACCTCGGATTTCGGATCTCCGCCGTCGAGGGCTTCAGCCCACAGCAAAGTCGCGTTCTCGGTCGGGATCCAGTTGTAGCTACGCGGATCCGTCGCGACTCCTCCGATCGGGACGTTCTCCTGCAGAGATATCCTCGCTACGGTGTGTTCGACCGTCGCGGAACGATCCCAGATCTCAACCATTCTCGGGAAAGACCGGTGCGTGAAGAGATAAGAGTAGGGCTTCTGGAGCCGCACGACGAGAAAATGGTTGCCGTCAGGTGAGATCGACAATGTCTGGAAGAGTCCCGGTGTACCGAGGTTCGTCACTCGACCGTGGGTCGTATCGACCAAGGCGAGTTGGGCTGTTCCGTGATAGTCGAACAGTGCCACGTCATGCCTGGTTTCAAGCAGATCCTGGTAGGTGCGAATGGCTCCGGACCGACCCGATGTTTCCTGGATGTTGGGCCCGGTCGGGACGAGCGATTCTTCGGGCGGCGCACCACGTCCGGCCGGAATACGCTGTATCAGCAACGTGCGGTTGTCGGGCATCCATTGGATGGCGGTGCCGTACGCTGCGTTCAGGACCACGCCGTCAATCTGACGTGCCTCGCCTGCGAGGTTCGAAACCCACAGGTCGATGCCGTCGGATCGGGTGTTCGTGAACGCAAAATGTTTCCCGTCCGGGCTCCACCGGGCCGATCCCAGTTTCGCGTCCGCAGGCAAGTCCACCGCGATCTCGTTGCCGTCGGGAATTCCTTTGAGCGTGTAGCCAATGGAGTAACGCGGACGGCTCGGGCCATTAGTCAGGGGGTCGATTCGTAAGCCCGCGATGCGAAGCATGGGTTGGGAGAAGTCTGCGATCGATGGGTATCCCGGAGGCTGGCCGAACAGCATGGTGTCGCCGCTGGGGTTGATGCTGACCTGAGGGGTCGGCAGGGCGTCCAGAACGTCCTGGATCGCCTGCGGAGGTTTCTGGTAGGTATCTTGTCCGAATACCGCGGGCGCCGATACCGACATCAACACGGTCAGCGCTACCGGAACGGCCAACCAAAGGTTGCGATGCACATTCGACTTCTTCTTCATGTCGTCGATCTCCTCCCCCACGAATCCTTGGGTTTCCTGACTGGTTTTCTGAATGATAGGAGATTGTAGCCGGGAACTGCCGTTTCCGAAAGCTTTCCCCGTTCGCCGATAACTCGCCCCCGTCCACCCTCCGCGAACTCGGGGACGGAGGCGTAATTCAAGCAAGGTACAGATACGCAGGAAGTTATTGCCCGCTAATTCGGGGACGGAGGAGCAATTCAATCAAGTGCGGATTACATGCAGGAAGTTATGGTAATTTCGCCTCCGTCCCCGAATTAAGGAAAGGGTTATTCTTCGGTGATGCTGGCTGCGTACTCCAGTTCGATGCCTCTCTTGACGCTCAAGGCTGCTGGGCAGCCCTTCTCGGCCACGTTGATCAGGCGGCGGGCATCCTCTTCACGCCCTTCAGGCACCTTGATGTTGTAATGGACCCGGATACGGGTGACGATCATCTTGCCGTCTATTTCCTCGATGTCTCCTTCGACATCCGAAGACAACTTGTTCGGATAGGATGGAATTCCTCGTGCTTCCAGGGCGCCGCCCAGGGTGCCGGTTAGTCAGCCAGCTACCGAGGCGACGAGATAATCGAGAGTGGCCGGAAGGTCTTCTTCAGGCTCCATCTTGTAAAAGTGTTTGATGCCTCCGTGGACGCCGAACTTCACGGGTTCGGTGAAGCCTTCGATATAAGCAAGACGGAGCGGGCGCTTCTCCTGGACGATCTTCACCTTCGAAGTGTGTACGAGCATGTTCTCTGCCTCCCATCGGTCTTTGATCGAGAGCCATTCTACATGATTCCGCCGACAGGGCCCGAGGAGCCTGCGCGGCAGAAGGGATCGTAGCGAGAAAGTGGAGAATCGAGGCCAGATTTTATCGATTTTGAGGCGAATAGTGGTTCTATTCAACGAAAAATCGGGGAAATCCGGGCCGATTTTACCGCTTTCGCAGTAGATTCCTTCTGCCGCGCAGGCTCCTAGGCGAGCGTCATTCTTCCGGTCCGTCACCTCCTCCGATACTTCGGTCCACCCGTTCGACTTCAATCGTGCATTTTGACAGCAGTGCCACCAGGGTCCCGATCGCCGCCAGAACAGGAGCCAGGACGGCGCCGACGACCCCTATGGTCAAGGGGAACTCTGCGACGATGTTCCCCTCCTGTCGGATTCGGATTCGTCTGACATTCCCTTCCTCGATCATCCTCTTGACCTGATCCAGTAGATGGCCACCTTCCGCCTTGATAGTTTCCCACCACGCCTTTTCAGACATCATCGACCTCCTTCACCTGATTGGGGACGGGGCGGATTTCTCACAACCCCAGTATTGATACCAGTTAGTTGAACACGCATCCGTCCTGACTCAATTTTCGTCTCAGATTCGACTCTAGCGCCGCTTACAGCCTCTGGTTTTTCCGCGTATAGTGGAAGCTATACCAGAGATCCCGGAGGTTAGCGACGTGAATCGGTCAGCGGCAATTGCTGTCGTTCTGTCCTGTTCCATCGTACTTGTATACGGAGTGCCACAGGCTGCGGTTCCCGACATGTTTCTGTTTTTCGAGTCGGTCGTTCCCGACGAAAGCCGGGCCCAGGCCGCGCTGGACCAGATTGTCGAGGCCTGGAAGGATGGTTATACCCCGATTTTCGTGGATTTTGCCACGATGATGGAGGCCCCGCGCCCGGGCAATCCGGGATCTCCCATCCGGGGGCGCCTGATCGATTTCCTCGAGAAGCAGACGGGACAGAATTTCGGCCAGAATCTGGATGAGTGGCGACTGTGGATGTGGAAGCTGCCCTATGATCCCCATCCGAACTACGCCCCGTTCAAGGGCGCCCTCTACAGACAGATTGATCAACGCATGATGGAGTTTTTTCCGGTCGGGGCCGAAGCCACGATTCGAATGGACGAAGTGGATTGGGGCGGTGTGCGTGTCAACGGAATTCCGCCGCTGGATCATCCCAGATATATCGAAGCTTCCGAAGCGGACTACCTCGAAGATGATCACATCGTTTTCGGAATCGCCGTCAACGGGGAAGCTCGAGCCTACCCGAAAAGGATCCTGGCCTGGCACGAGATGGCGCTGGACGAAATAGGCGGCGTCGAACTCACGATCATCTACTGCACGCTCTGTGGAACGGTTCTGCCGTACGAGAGTGAAGTGGGCGGTCAGTTGCGGAAGTTTGGCACGAGCGGTTTTCTCTACCGATCCAATAAGCTGTTTTTCGACGAGGCGACCAAGAGCCTCTGGTCGACACTGGAAGGGAAACCTGTCGTCGGTAAGCTGATCAACCAGGATCTGGAACTCAATCTGCGTTCTTCGGTGACGACAACCTGGGAGGAATGGAAGAAACAGAACCCGAACACGACTGTTCTGTCCATCGAAACCGGCTACGACAGGGATTATGGGGAAGGCGTGGCCTACAAGAACTACTTCGCCTCGGACCGGCTGATGTTCGAGGTTCCCGACACCGATGATCGCCTCAAGAACAAGTACGAGGTGCTCGTGATGCAGGTCGCCCCGTCGTCGGGCGAAGGCCGGGAACCCGTGGCGCTATCGACCGATTTCCTCGAAAAGAACCGTGTCTACCCGTTCGAAGCCGGCGGTCGATCTTTCGTCGTCATCACTTCCGAAGAGGGTGCGAACCGTGTCTTCGAAACCGACGAGATTCGTTTCAAGCGTGAGCGCAGATCCAATCGGATCGAAGACGAATCCCGTCGCCGCTGGACAGTGACCGAGGATGCACTCGTCGCCCAGGGTGCCCCGGCGGTCGAACTCCCAAGGGTAACCGCGAACAGGGCGTTCTGGTTCGGATGGTATGCGCAGTTTCCAGACACGCGGTTGATCAGGTAGGGAAGTGGCTAGTGGTTAGTGGTTAGTTGGGGGAATCTGGGGGAAGGATTTCGCCGCAGAGGCCAGGAGGCTCGGTTTTTTTCGATTTCTTGCGGTCTGCGTCGACAAATTCACGGTAGTCTGTCCCTTCCTCAACTAACCACTAACCACTAACCACTGCCCCCGCCCCCACTTCCCCATACCTGAAACAGTCGACGGTATGATCATTCACCATGCCGACGGCTTGCATGAACGCGTAGCAGATCGTTGATCCGACGAAATTGAAACCCCTCTTCTTCAAGTCCTTGCTCATCGCATCCGACTCCGGGGTTTTGGGTGGAATCTCTCCGAGTTGTTTCCACTTGTTCTTTCTTGGTGTCCCTTCGACGAACCCCCAGATATAGGTGTCGAACGAACCGAACTCCTTCTGAACTTCGAGAAACGCCTTTGCGTTCCGGGTCGCGGACGCGATCTTCAGCTTGTTCCTGACGATCCCTTCGTTATTCAGGAGTTGGGAAGTCTTGCGAGCCTTGTACCTTGCGACGCGCATCGGGTCGAACCAGTCGAACGCAAGCCGGTAGTTTTCCCGCTTCTTGAGAATGGTCGACCAGCTCAGACCGGCCTGAGCCCCCTCGAGGATGAGGAACTCGAACAATGCGCGATCGTCATGCAGCGGTGTGCCCCACTCCTCGTCGTGATACCCGACCATCAGTGGATCAGTGCCCGCCCATTCGCATCGTTTCACGCAATCTTCCTCGCGACCAACGCCAATCGTTTGGCGTCGGGGCCGAACGGTTCGCCGGTCACCGTGTCGTACGCTTCGAAGTCTCCGAACCCGGTCTCTTTGAGGAGTTCCGAAAGCTCCCGGTACGTGTAGGTCCGGACCGAGAAATGTTTGGGTCTTCCGCAGAATTTGTGGGTAAAACCGTCTTCCATCGCCGCTTGAGGAGACCACGGTGCTCGCCAAGCCTCAAGGCTTCCCTCGCAAGCTCGGCGGCTGCGCCGGCCTTGACCCTCGGCTGCGCTCCGCGGTGTCGGCTGGTGTGGGCGATGGGGAACGGGGCCTCCGGCGGGGGCTCCGGGCACCGGGTGTAGACGTCCGACCGAAGTGGGTACTGGAATATTCGACGTCGAACAAAAGAATAAGGTACTTTGTTTCAATTACTTATGTGCGCACAGGCCTTTGGACTGCCCACAAATTCTGCGGAGGAGGCAAATGTTTTTCCTCGCGCACGTCCCCCTTCTCTAACGTCCAGTCCACATTCATGCGGCTCTTTTCGTAATCCCAGGAACGTTCCTCAAGCCGGATCCATTCCCCGGTCTGCACCCGTTCCCGTTTTTTGAAGTCTCGAAGAACTATTTCGGTGACATATGTGTCGATCAGAAACCTGGCGCCGGGTTTGATCGCCCGCCACACCGCCTCGAGGAACTCCTTGTTCCCTACGTCGTCGAAATAGCCGAAGCTGCTCCAGAAGCAGAATGCCGCGTCGAATTCGTCCCACCACGGAAGGTCCCGCATGTCCTGTTGCCGGCATGTGAAGTTCGCGGATTGCTGTCGGGCGGCCACGGTCGCCAGTTCCGTCAGCTTCGGCTGCAGTTCTATCCCCGTGACTTCGAGCCCGGACAATGCCAGCGGGATACCGAGACGCCCGTCTCCCGAAGGTACATCCAGAATCCGGTCTCCCGGGCCAGGTTTGAGCACCTTCCGAATGAACTCGACCTCGCTGCCCGTTGCTTCGTCCGGCTTCATGTGCCGGAAGAACTCAGGCCAGACGCCCGTAAAAAATTCGTTCCACCATTCGTTGTTTAGAGACAAAGTGACAGGTCCTCGATAGCGGTCGCTGCAAGGGAAATGCCGAGGGACGGAGTTGAACCGCCGACGCCGGCCTTTTCAGGGCCGCGCTCTACCAACTGAGCTACCTCGGCATGACGGATCGCACAGAGCACTATCCGGGCTTTCCGCCGAACCCCTAAGATAGCGGTTTTGGGTTTCTTCGTAAAGGGCCAATCAAGGCCAAGGCCCGCTCAAGAATGACATCACATTTTGACATCCCATCTTCACGCCATCTTCGGCCGCTCCTCAATCGCGGATCCTCGAAATAGCCGGGCTATTCCTCCGGTCCGCTCAATCGGTCGCAACCGAATCTGACCCAAATCTGGTTGTCAATTCTGCGAAGTCATGCTTGAGCGGACCTTAGGGGGCTTTGGAAATACCGATCTCGCACCCCTGGCCATCGATCTCCCATCGGGCCTTATGATCGGTCTCGAGACGATTCGATTCGACGGCCAGTGCGAGGGTTTCCGACATGACATAGTCCGACATGTTCAGGATCGCCTTCGAGAGCTGTTCGCCTGCCTTGAAGCCGATCAGGATCCGGTCGGTGATTTCCAGGCCGGCGTCCCTGCGCATGTTCTGGACGCGATTGACGAACTCTCGAGCCATTCCTTCGTCCCGCAATTCCGGAGTCAAAGTGGTGTCGAGCGCTACCGTCAATCCGTCGGCAGACTCCACCATCCATCCTTCGATATCCCTGGTCGTAATCGACAAATCATCCAGGTCGATGTCCACCGACGTCCCGTCCACCTCCGTTCGAAACGAACCGCTCGTTTCGATCTGGTTGATCTCGTCCGTCGTCATGGATCGAACGCGTCGGGCGACGGAATTGACGTTCTTGCCGAAACGCGGTCCGAGCCGCCTGAAGTTGGGGGATGCGCTCTTCTGTATGATCGGCGATCGTTCATCGACGAACTCGATATCCTTCACGTTGATTTCGTCAAGGATCAGGGTTCGGACACCGCCTACGAGATTCCGAACGGCATCGGAGGCTGGAATCGATATTCGAGCCAACGGCTGGCGGACTTTGAGCTCACTGCGGGACCGCATCGAACGAACCAGGTATACGACCCGCTGAGCCAGTTCCATGCGTTTCTCCAGGTCTTCATCCACCCGTTCTTCTCGAGGTGCGATCATCCGCGCCAGGTGGACCGAAGCCGAGATCTCGCGACCGGTGCGCTCCATCAGACACCGATAGATCTCGTCGGAGAGGAAGGGCGCGATCGGAGCCATCATCTTCACGATTCCGAGCAGGCACTCAAACAGGGTCTGGTAGGCGGAGATTTTGTCGGGGCCGAGTTCGCTCTTCCAGAAGCGACGCCGGTTCCGGCGAACGTACCAGTTGGAAACCTGCTCGATGGCAAACTGCGAAACCAGGCGTGCGGCGCGTGTCGGATCGTAGGATTCCATCGCCTCCAGATATCGAGCGGCCGTCGAGTTCAGGACCGACAGGATCCACCGGTCGATGTCCGGGCGGCTGTCCGGCGAGACCTCTTCCTCCGCATACTCGAACCGGTCGATGTTGGCGTAGAGCGCGAAGAACGCATAAGTGTTCAACAGTGTGCCGAAGAGTTTTCGCCCGACGTCCTCAACGGACTTCTCGTCGAACAGCTTGGGTTTCCAGGGCGGGCCCGACACGATCAGAAACCATCGGACGGCATCCGCCCCATGCTGGTCCATGACCTGGAACGGGTCGACCGTGTTTCCTTTCGACTTGGACATTTTCTGACCGGCCGGATCCAGCACCAGCTCATTGACGACGACATTCTTGAAACTCGGCTGCTTGAACAGGTGAGAGCTGATCGCGTGCAGTGTATAGAACCAGCCGCGCGTTTGATCGACTCCTTCGGCGATGTAGTCGGCCGGGAAGGAGTGTTTGAAGATCTCTTCGTTCTCGAACGGGTAGTGCCACTGGGCGAACGGCATCGAGCCCGAATCGAACCAGGCATCCACCACCTCGGGGATCCGTCGCATCGTGTCCCCACAGGTGCAGTCGAAGGTCACCTGGTCCACGTAGGGTTTGTGCAGATCCAGGGGATCGGGCAGGTTCCGCCCGTCGCGCCGCAGCTCTTCCACGCTTCCGATCGATCGCTTCCGGTCACACGATTCGCACACCCAGATCGGGATCGGCGTCCCCCAGTAGCGGTCTCGCGAGATGGCCCAGTCCTTGTTCTCTTCCAGCCAGTTGCCGAAACGTCCGACGCCAAACTCCGGCGGATGCCATGCGATAGCGCGATTGTATTCGATCATGTCGTCCCTGAAGTCTGTCGTCCGGATATACCAGGACCGGCGTGCGTAAAAGATCAGAGGCGTTTCGCATCTCCAGCAATGAGGATAGCTGTGATGGTGCATCTCTTTTGAAAAGAGCAGCCCGCGGCCCTTGAGATCGGTCGTGATCAACGGGTCGGCATCCTTGAAGAACTTTCCGGCAAAGGGCCCGGCTTCGGCCAGGAACTGGCCTTCGGCGTCGACGGCATGGATCATCGGCAGGTTGTTTGCTTTCGATGCCTGATAATCGTCTTCTCCATAGGCCGGCGCCAGATGCACGATCCCGGATCCGTCGGTCGTCGTAACAAACGGGGCATCGATGACGTACCAGGCCTTTCCGTCCGCTGGAAAGAGATCGAACCACCTCTCGTATTCTTTCCCGACCAGCGTCGACCCGGCGAACGTCCCGACAATTTCCGCCTCATCGCCCAGGACCGGCAACCGTTCTTTTGCCAGAATCAGATACTCATCTCCGAGCCGCACCTTGACATATTCGATGTCCGGCCCCACCGCCAGCGCGACGTTCGATATCAACGTCCAGGGTGTCGTCGTCCACACCAGAAAGTAGGTGTCTTCTTCATCTGTCAGCCGTGCCTTGACGTAGATAGAAGGATCGTCGACGTCTCTATAACCCTGAGCCACCTCGTGGGATGAAAGCGGCGTACCGCAACGGGGACAATAGAGCTGGACCTTGAAGTCCTGGTAAACCAGGCCATCCTGGAAGAACGAATCAAGAGCCCACCAGACGGACTCGATGTAGTTGTTCTCACACGTGATGTAAGGGCTGTCCATGTCCACCCAGTAGCCCATACGTTCGGTGAGTTCTTCCCAGAGGTCCTTGTAATCGAAGACCGATTTCCGGCAGGCGGCGTTAAACTTCTCGATTCCGAACGTCTCGATCTCTTCCTTGTGTTTGATGCCAAGCTGCCGTTCGACCTCGATCTCGACCGGGAGGCCGTGCGTGTCCCACCCGGCCTTCCGATGGACCTGATAGCCTTGCATCGTCTTGTACCGGCAGACCAGATCTTTGATCGTGCGGGCGAACACATGGTGAATTCCCGGCTTTCCGTTCGCGGTGGGAGGACCTTCGTAAAAGGTGAAGTCGGGTCCATCCTGACGTATCTCGACGCTCCTCTCAAAGACACGATGGGTCTTCCAGTGTTCCAGAACCCCTTCTTCGAGAGTCGGGAGCTTCAGTTTGTCCGACAGCTGTCTGAACATCCCCCTAATTTAACATGGCACGCAGATGACGCAGATGGGAGGCCGAAGGTCTTTACGCCGATTAGGAGTCCGGGGGCGGGAATTGTAGACCACGTTCCCTGTCCGGGCATAGGTGCGGCGCCGCGCTTACGGTAAGCCCTAATCTGCGTAAAGCTGCGTAAAAAAAAGGCCCCGCTTCCGCAGGGCCTTTGCAACGAGTTGTGAGAACTGAGTGAGATACTTTGTTTATCGGAACAACGGCTTTTGCACTTTAGACTTTTTCCAATTCTGGTCGTTTTGCTCCGATTCAGCGTTTCTTGCCGTTGCGCGGACCTCCATTGCTGCCTGGGACGGTCGCAATCGCCTCGGCCTGGACCTCGGGGGCGACTGGGGCAACAGAGAGGCCGAGAGCCTGGCGGACGGCCTGTTCGATCCGATCACGATACTCCACGTGTTCGGACAAAAATTGCTTCGCGTTTTCCCGGCCCTGACCCAGCCGTTCACTTTCGAACGAGAACCAGGAACCACTCTTGTTTACGATGTTTTGATCGACGGCAAGGTCCAGGATTTCGCCTTCACGAGATATTCCCATTCCGTACATGATATCGAACTCAGCGGTCCGGAAAGGTGGAGCGACCTTGTTCTTGACCACCTTGACCCGCGTCCGGTTGCCTACGATCGCATCCCCGTCCTTGATCGATCCTATCCTTCGAATATCCGCGCGCACCGAGGCGTAGAACTTCAGCGCCCGGCCACCGGTTGTAGTTTCCGGATTTCCGAACATCACACCGATTTTTTCCCGGATCTGGTTGATAAACACCAGGGTTGTCCGGGACTTCGACACGACGCCGGTCAGCTTCCTGAGCGCTTGTGACATCAATCTGGCCTGAAGACCCATCTGAGCCTCGCCCATTTCTCCTTCCAGCTCCGCCCGCGGTACCAGGGCGGCTACCGAGTCGATGACAACGATGTCGATGGCGCCGCTGCGAATGAGAACCTCGGTAATTTCCAGCGCCTGTTCGCCGCTGTCGGGCTGGGATACCAGAAGGTTGTCGATATCGACTCCCAGCTTTCTGGCGTAGTGGGCATCGAGTGCGTGTTCCGCATCGACAAAGGCGGCCGTACCACCCAGTTTCTGCGCTTCGGCGATCACATGGAGAGTCAACGTCGTCTTACCGCTGGACTCCGGTCCGTAGATTTCCGTCACCCGGCCCCTGGGGAATCCCCCGACTCCAAGCGCCGCATCCAGGGCAATCGAGCCCGAGGGAATAAACTCTATCGAGGGGATTGCATTGTTACCTCCGAGCCGCATGATCGAGCCCTTGCCGAACTGCTTCTCAATCTGACTCAGCGCCAGATCGATCGCTCGTGACTTCTCTTTCTTTTCTTCTGCCATTTTGTTTCCTCGTTTCTATTTTCAGGCCGGTCCAGCGAAGGGCTCTTCCGATCGTTTAGGGTTCGCTCACCGGGACCGTTTGGCCCCACACCCCGTCAGGCGTAATTCGTCCCGAACGAGGCCGCCTAACTCGTCCGGAGATACATGGTATTCGGAAAACCCGCGCATCTCCTGGTGATATCTCTGCTCACGCGGGTTGATACGCCGGGCGTTCGTGAAGCATTCCTTGGCTTTGCGTCTCCAGTTCATTTCCAGGCACAGCCGGCCCATCTGATAGAACGCTTCCCCGTAATCGGGGTCGAGTTGCGTTGCCAGTTTCAGATGATCGATTGCACGCTTGTGCTTGGCCCCTTCATAGTAGATCGCGCTCAGCATGAAATGGATCGTAGCGCTCTGATGCAATTCCAGAGCCCGTTTCAGGTGCTCCAGTGCTTGTTTACGGTTGCCATGGTCCAGGAACAGCGATCCCAGTGTGGCGTGAGCCGAAGCCGAATCGTTTCGCATGCCGACGGCTGCTTCCAGGAGTTGCTGGGCGGCGTGGGGATTTCCGTTCCGTTTTTCGAGGAGTCCCATCAAGAGGATCGCTTCGAAATGGTCCGGTTTCGCTTCGAGCACTCGAGCCAGGCATTGGCTGGCCGACAAGAATTGTTCCGCCTGGAAAAAGACTTCGGCGACCAACATGCCCAATTCGTAGTTCGAGGGATCGTGCCTGAATGCCGATTCGAGTGACGTCAGGCTCTCCTCCGTGCGATCGGAGACCAGCAGGTCGAAGGCACGCTCGACCCACAGCGTAAACTGCTTTCGCTCGGAGCCCCTGTAGAAATCGACGATCTGTTCCATTCGCGAGCCGAGTCGATCGGCCTCCTCATTTTCCGTCAGTCGCGAATCGATCCGTTTCTGCCACTCGGATTCCAGGTTGGCCAGATTGACGCCGGCCGATTCCAGTGATTCGGTCAGGGTCTCAATCATCGTGTGATCGATGAAGTTGTTGGCGGCAACTCTTTCCATCGTCTCAGTTAAGGCCTCTACTCGCTTGTTCATCGCCGACAGCGTATATTCCATGGCGCTTAGCCGTTCGAGGACATGCTCGTCCATGAACGTCATCGGAACATCCGACCGTGCGGTACCAGACGGAATCAGGAGCTTCGTTCCGCACTTCCAGCAGAATTGCCGGGTCAGTCCGTTACGTGTCGTGCAGTTCTGGCAGAGGACCATAGGTAAGAATGGACGAAAGGGCGGACAACATGGGTCCTTTTCAATTACTTCAGTCCGTTATCGAAGTGTTTTTCGACGCAGAGACGCAAAGGCGCAGATTAGGATTGTCTCTCGGAGGAATAACGTTTTTATCACAGAAACAAAACTCTGCGTCTCTGCGCCTCTGCGTCGAAAAGCAACAGCCGCACCGTACAGGCAAGGGGCAAACCCTCCCCGACTTTGGACCTCGGACCTCGGACTCCCATTCTCAATACTCATAAAACCCGCGGCCTGTTTTCCTGCCCAGAAATCCTGCGTCGACCATTTTTCGGAGCAGGGGGCATGGCCGGTATTTGGAGTCTCCCAGGCCGTCGTGCAGAACATTCATGATGTCCAGACAGACGTCCAGCCCGATCAGGTCCGCCAGGGCAAGCGGGCCCAGGGGATGGTTCATTCCCAGCTTCATCACCGTGTCGATGGCCTCGGCTTCTCCGACACCTTCCATCAAGCAGTACACGGCTTCGTTGATCATCGGCATGAGGACCCGGTTGGACACGAAGCCCGGGTAGTCGTTCACCTCGACTGCCGTCTTGCCAAAGCGTTCGGCCAGTTTCCGCGTCACTTCGTAGGTCTCATCCGAGGTGGCCAGCCCACGCACGATTTCGACGAGTCGCATCACCGGCACCGGGTTCATGAAGTGCATGCCGATGACCTTTCGAGCGCGTTTGGTTACCGAGCCGAGTTTTGTGATCGATATGGACGATGTGTTCGACGCCAATACGACCTCAGGTCTTGCAATCCCGTCGAGATCTCGAAAAATGTCCGACTTAAGCTCGAGATTTTCGGTGACGGCTTCGATCAGGAAGTCCGTTTCCGCCAGCGCCTGCTTGTCCACCGACACGGAGATTCGTCCGAGCGCGCTTTCCTTTTCCTCGCTCGTCAGCTTTTCCCGGGCGACTTCCCGGTCCATGTTCCTGGAAATCGTGGACAAAGCACGATCTAAAAATCGTTGTTCCACATCAAAAAGAACAACTCGTAGACCGGATCGGGCCGCAACGTGGGCGATGCCGTTTCCCATTGTCCCGGCGCCAATGACACCGGCCGTCTGAATATCCGCCAATGGACCTCCTGACTTCTAGGAGCCTGCGCGGCAGAAGGGATCTACAGCGAAAGCGGTATAATCGGTCCAGATTTCCCCGATTTTTCGTTAAATAGAACCACTATTTGCCTCAAAGTCGAGAAAATCTGGCCTCGATTCTCCACTTTCTCGCTACGATCCCTTCGGCCGCGCAGGCTCCCCCCGCCAGATATAGCGGTACTAGATTTCGGAGTGCAACGGTACCGGATTTGGGGGAGCGACGACGAGCCAATGCTTCGACATTGTGAGGAGGAGCGACGCCAAAGACGGTGCCGTTCCGCCCGAACCCGTAGGGCCGATGGAGGTTGCCCCTCACGAACGCTAAACCCTGTCGAAAGCTCACGCTCACCCCACGGTGGATCTCACCCATCAGTCCCCTCGCAACCTCCTTCGGAGATAGTATCGCTATATCTGGCGGGGACCACTAGCGCTCGACCGCCATGGCGACGGCATTGCCTCCACCCAGGCACAGTGTGGCTATGCCGCGTCGAACGTCGCGTCGCGTCATCTCATAAAGGAGCGTGACCAGAATTCTGGCGCCGCTGGCCCCGATCGGATGTCCGATGGCCACGGCGCCGCCGTTGACGTTGACTTTCGCCGGGTCCAGTTCCAGTTGCTCGGTGACTGCCACTGCCTGGACCGAGAATGCTTCGTTCAATTCCACCAGGTCTACGTCGCCGAGATTCCAGCCAATCTTGCCGACCAGTTTGCGGACGGCTTTGACCGGAGCCATCATCACCAGAGCAGGTTCGATCCCGGAGACCGCCTGGCCGACAATTCGGGCCAGAGGCGTCTTACCCAGCCGGCTGGCACATTCAGTTGACGTTACGATCAGGGCCGCGGCGCCGTCGTTTACGCCGGGGGCATTGCCTGCCGTCACCGTACCGTCTTTCCTGAACGCGGGCTTCAGTGCTCGGAGCGTTTCAATCGAAGCATTTGCCCGTGGCGATTCGTCCCTGTCGAAGAGGATCGGATCGCCCTTTCGCTGCGCAATTTCTACCGGGAGTATCTCATCGTGGAATCGGCCGGCGTCGATGGCAGCCACGGCCTTCTGGTGGCTGCCGAGGGCGTATTCGTCCTGCCGTTCCCTCGGAACTTTGTATCTTTCGCTGACCACCTCACCGGTGTTGCCCATATGGAAGTCCTCAAAGGCGTCCCATAGCCCGTCCTGGATCATAGAGTCCACAACCTTGCCGTTACCCAGCCTGTAACCCGTGCGGGCCTTGGGGAGCAGATAGGGGCAGTTGCTCATGCTTTCCATGCCGCCCGCGACGACGATTTCCGAGTCTCCGGTCTGGATGCCCTGGGCCGCCAGGCCGACCGCCTTGAGGCCGGATCCGCAGACCTTGTTGATCGTCATCGCTGCGACTTCAGGAGTGAGTCCGCCGCCCAGAGCCGCCTGGCGGGCCGGGTTCTGTCCCAGGCCGGCGGAGACGACGTTGCCCATGATGGCCTCGTCGACCTGGGCCGGTTCCAGACCGGCACGCTCGAGGGCCGAACGAATGACAAGTGCTCCTAAACTAGTGGCCGAGAGCGACTTCAAAGCCCCCTGGAATTTTCCGACAGGGGTTCGGACCGCGCTGATGATGACGGGCTCCGTCACGATGTACCTCCTGACTCGTCCTGTTCCAACTTACCACACAAAGAGACAAGCCTCAGGAGCCTGCGCGGCAGAAGGGATCGTAGCGAGAAAGTGGAGAATCGAGGCCAGATTTTCTCGCTTTTGAGGCGAATAGTCGTTCTATTCAACGAAAAATCGAGGGAATATGGCCCGATGATACCAGTATCGCTATATCTGGCGGGGACCACTAGGGACGCCGAATCCGCCGATTCGGGCGGTACCCGTTCTTGAGAGGAGCAGTCTTATTGCTGGCTTCTGGGGGGCTAACGGAGGTTGAAATTGACTTCGATATTGAGGGCGACGTCAACCGGAGCGCCGTTCCGCATACCTGGCCGGAACTTCCATTGTTTCAGCGCCTGAATCGCGTTTTCGTCCAATCCGAATCCCAGACTGCGAATAACGCGCAGAATGTCGACCGTGCCGTCGCTTCTCACGATGGCCTCCAGGACGACGGTTCCCTGGTAACGTGCCTTGCGTGCTTCTTCGGAGTACTGCGGATCTACCTTGAACAGTATCGTCGGAGGAGAGACACCCCCACCGATACGGAAGACACCGCCTCCAAATCCGCCACCTTGTCCCTCTCCGACGCCGGGGCCCCCTCCCTGTCCGACGCCCCGACCCTGGCCGGTTCCGATACCGCCCCCGACACCCGGTCCGGCCGAGGGTGGTCCGGGCAAGCCCTCGAGGGCCCCAAGCAGTGCGAAGTTGACTGGCGATTGGAGGTTGGCCAGCTGGGGCGCTACGACGGTCGGTTCGGCCACCAGAATGGGATCGGTGTTGAGAATTTCGGGCGTGGGAGGAACCAGCTGTTGGTCAGCGGCTTTCGGAAGCTCACCCAGCGTCGGAGGTGTTTCTTCCTGGAGCCCACCGCCACCTCCACCGCCGGATTGATCGTCCTCTTCAGGCAAATTCAGGATCAAAGGTGGCGACATCAGGGGGACGAACGTTTCCGTTATCTGGAAGGCGTCGGGACCGAACCCCAGAATGGGGAACATCACCAGCACGACTATGATGATGTGCGATGCAAGCGAGATAAGTCCCGGAGTTCGCCGGCTGTGCTCGGTCCAGATACCTTCGACCTCGATCGGCTCGGCCGTCACTTCGGGCTTTTCTTTCGGATGAACGATGTCGTCTATGGTCGCGCGGACCTGCTTTATCAGCGAGACATAAGACGTGGGCCCCCCAACCAGTTGGTTGAGAGCACTCATGTCTTTCTTGGCGGTAATTTCAATCTTGGCGGGGGGATTCTTATGCTCCTCCCACAAGTCCTGTAGTTGCGACCGCAGGGAAGTGACCCACGTGTCCTCGGCAACGGGCGAGAACGTTGGGAGTTTGGGCTCTCTTGTGACGCGGTTCTTCATCAAATGCTTCGATAAATGCTTCGATGGTCTTGGATGAACCTGTTTATACTATAGTTAGCGTCCTCAGAATAACATATTTTGAAGGTCCCAAGGAACGGTCCCAGTCAGCAGAATATGACGTCCAGGCATCCCATTGCGACCCTGCGGGCACGACTCCCTTATCTCGGTCTTGTTGGCATCGTACTGCTGTTGGATCGCATCTCGAAATCGGTCATTCACTCTCGGTTTGATCTCGGAGAAACCCTTCCGGTCGTGAACGGCTTCTTCGACATCATTTACGTGCGTAACACCGGAGTTGCGTTCGGCCTTTTTTCCTCTGTCAGCTCGCCCGCCAAAGCGACCCTGTTGTCGGTCTTCGCGGCGACGGCCGCGGTCATCGTCGTCTTCTACAGCATTCGCAATCCTGTCGGGCACCGTCTCCTGCAGTGGTCCCTGGCGTTGATCCTCGGCGGCGCCCTGGGCAACCTCTACGATCGAGTGATGCACGGTTACGTTATCGATTTTCTGAGTTTTCACCTCAACGTGTACCATTGGCCGGCGTTCAATGTGGCGGACACCGCCATTTTCGCGGGTGTCATCTTTCTTGCCGCGGAAATCATAAATGATGAGATTACAGCCAGGGCCTGATGACCGCGGGGTCCGGCTGGACATCTTTCTCTCCCGTTTTTTGAAAGATCTCACTCGCTCCCAACTCCAGACAATGAATCGCCGGGGGGCCATCCTCGTCAGTGGTGTCCGCGAGAAATCCGGGTACCGGATTCGTGGTGGCGAAACCATCGAGATCGATCCGCCCCCGCCCGAACCTCTTTCTATCGAACCCGAATCGATCCCGTTGGATGTGTGTTATGAGGACTCGGATCTGGCCGTGATCGAGAAACCGGCCGGCATGGTTGTGCATCCGGGAGCCGGCAACCGGCGGGGAACTCTCGTTAACGCTCTACTGGCACGCTTCGGTCGGTTGTCCGACGCCGGCGGTTCCACTCGCGCCGGCATCGTTCATCGACTGGACAAACTCACGTCAGGTCTGATCATCGTTGCTAGAAACAACGTCTCGCATTACCAGCTGTCCAGGAGTTTTGAGAAGAGGGAAGTCCAGAAGACCTACACGGCACTGGTTCACGGACGTCCGAAGACAGCTACTGGAACGATCGACCTGAACATCGGGCGACATCCCAAAGTGCGAACACGCATGAGTGCGAGGCCCGTCGGGGGGCGCGTGGCCCATTCGGAGTATCGCACTATCGACGAACGCGCGGGTTTCACTCTGCTCGAGGTGCGTATTCGCACCGGCCGGACGCACCAGATTCGGGTGCACCTCGCTGCGATAGGACACCCGGTGGTCGGCGATGGGGTTTATGGCGAAAAAGCCGATGCCGTTTTTCGTCGAGTGTACCGGGACCTGGGGCGATACTTTCTCCACGCGTCGGATCTGGAGTTTCCACATCCGGTTGCGGGGACAACGATGGCGTTCCATTCGGTGCTGCCTGACGACTTGAGACGAGTGCTGGACTTGCTCCCTGCTTGAAAAGTGTGGCTCTACGACAGCCGATCCGTGTATTTTGTTGTGTCTGAAAGCGGGTGGGCGGGCAATCGCTTCCGCAAGGGAGAGGAAAGTCCGAACTCCACAGGGCAGTGTGCCCCGTAACTCGGGGGCCCGAAAGGGACGGAAAGTGCCACAGAAAATATACCGCCGTGCCCGGCGTCTGAATGCTTCGTTCCATCGAACCGATGCATTCAGGCGCCGGGTACGGTAAGGGTGAAAAGGTGCGGTAAGAGCGCACCAGCGGTCCGGCAACGGGCCGGCTTGGTAAACCCCACACGGAGCAAGGCCAAATAGAGAAACGTAGAGGACGGCCCGTCCGAGTTTCCGGGTAGGCTGCTTGAGCCCCGGTGAAAGCCGGGGCCTAGATGAATGATTGCCGCCCCAACATCGTTGGGGAACAGAATTCGGCTTACAGCCCGCCCGTTTTCAGAGCAACTCGTACCAACAGGAAGATCGGAGGTGGAGTGGCAGTATATGTCGTGACCGGCGGGGCCGGATTCATCGGTTCCCACATTGCCGAGGAACTGATCAGCCGTGGTGAAAAGGTCATCGTGTTCGACAATTTGTCGACTGGTAAACGTGAGAATCTGGAGGTTCTCGGCGGTCGGGCCGATGTCCGGGAGATCGACCTGGCCACCGACCCGCGACTTTCCGACCACCTTGACGGCGTCGACTTCGTTATCCATCAGGCGGCGATCCCGTCGGTGCCCAGATCCATCAAGGATCCCCTGACGTCTCACGCAGCCAATGTGAATGGGACGTTGAATCTGCTGGACGCTTCCAGGAAGGCAGGCGTTCGCCGGTTTGTCTACGCTTCTTCGTCGTCGCTTTACGGCGACAGCCCCACCCTGCCGAAGCATGAGGGCATGCCCGCCGCCCCGTTGTCTCCCTACGGTGGGCAGAAGTTCTTTGGAGAGGTCTATGCCCAGGTGTTCTGGCGGGCGTACCAGATGGAAACCGTATCGTTGAGGTACTTCAACGTCTTTGGTCCCAGGCAGGATCCCTCCTCCCAGTACAGCGGCGTGATTGCCCGATTTATTCCCGCCGTCCTGTCCGGCAAGAGACCGGTGATATACGGTGACGGCGAGCAATCCCGGGACTTCACCTACGTTTCCAATGTCGTCGACGCCAACCTGAGGGCGTGTGTCGCCGAAGGAGTAGCGGGCGAGGCATTCAACATCGCATGCGGTGACCGAATTACGGTGAACTCGATTCTCTCGGAGATCAGAACCCTGATCGGGAGCGACATCAAACCCATCTACGAACCCCCTCGGCCCGGAGACATACTCCATTCGCAGGCCGACATCTCGAAAGCCAGGGATAAGTTGGGCTGGAACCCTATCGCCACCTTCACGGAGGGATTGACGCCTACGATTGACTGGTATCGGGGAAGTGGTCAGTGATGGGGAAGTGGTCAGTGGTCAGTTGGGGGAGGGGAGACCGAATACTATTGGACGGTGATTGTCACTTCGGACTGACTGGTACCGCCGCGGCCGTCATTGGCGACGGCGCGTACTACGTAGTCTCCGGGGGTGAGGCCACTGGCATCGAACGTTACTGTTTCTCCGGTTCCGACGACCTGGCCGGCGCTGCTGGTCCAGGCGTAGGTCAGCGGATCGCTGTCCGCATCGAAGGCGACTGCAGTGACCTGGACCGAACCACCAACGGGTATCGCCGCTTGCTCGACTTCCAGGACGATGAGCGGGAAATTGTTTGTCAGCACTGGTTCGACGGGTTTTGTGTAGGTGATGCCAAAGACGAACCCATCGCTTTCGGAGTTCCCTGGGAACTCCCGGTCGAAGTTGCTGTTTCGACGGTACCCGCCGCTGAAAGTGATTCCGCGGTTCAACCTCAGATAACGAAAACCAAACACTAAGTCGCTTGGAGCCTGGATCACGTCGTTGGGGCTTCCGGCGCCGATGAACGTGACAGTGCTGTACTCGAAGATTCCCTGCACGATCCCGCCCCCATAAATACCGATTCCTCCGGCAGGCCAGATTAGTCCGATTCCGCTGCGAAGCTCATCTTTCAGCGTGATCGGTACGGGTAGTTCCGCGTCGCTCGTCGACACCAGACCCATGCTCGAATTCAATAGAAACTGGAGTGGCAAGGAGGACGTGAAGACCAGTTCGATACCACCGTCGACCTTGCCGGACCCCAGTCCCGCGGTTTCGTCTGCATGGGGGATCTTGACAAAACCCGACAAGCTTATCCCTCCCAAACTGCCCTGGCGGCGCTGTATCCGGTACTTCCCGGTGATGATCGTGTCACCGAAGCCTTTAACGAATGGATCTTTCACAAACGGCAGGGTGTTGAAGAATCCATTCTGGGATAGGTTTCGCGCGGCGATCTGTCTCTGGGCTTCGATCGTGGCGGTCACCGTGAGCCGTCCTAGGCCAGCCGTCCGGTCAGGAAAAAATGGGGACGGAATTGATGTCCAGGTCGCGGGGAGTCCGATCGATGTTGTTCAGCCCCACGCCGAAAGAAAACTGGTTCTTGTTCAGGGTTTCGACGCTGGGCACGACCAATCCACCCCGGTCGCCGAAGATGGTGCCGCTTTGCTTGGAGATACGGATGATGCGAGCGGTACGTTCCTCGTCCTGGGCAAAGAGTGTCCCTGTCAAAGCCAGCAGGAGGATTGGGAAGAGAATTCGTTTCATGTACAATCCTCGGTATGCACGCCCTTGTTGCTCTCCTGGCTACGCTCCTTCTTGCGTCATCGGGCGGACCCGTTCAAGCAGGAGAGGACGAAATCTTAGCTCAGTTGTCAAAACTTCGTCTAGACAAAAACCGGATCTACTTGATTCGCGATATCACGATCCGCCGCGACACCCTGTCGATATCGTTCAACCGTGGAACCATCGTTTTTCTCGAGGCGGTGATGGGACAGGTTACCGGCGCCATTTTCCTCGGCAGCGGGGAGATCCTTTCAATTCCCCCGGATCCGAGCGAGAAGCGGCAACTTATCAAGTTTACCGAATCACCGATTCTTAATGAACGTTTCGATGCGGGTATGTTCCGTTTTACCGACGACACCTACGCGGAGATCATTACACAGTATGAGGAACGCGCTCGAGAAGACGTCCCCGATGACGCGTTTTCGGAGTTGCTTCCCTGGGAGGAAAACCTCGGCGAGCGTTCACACCTGCTGAACCTGCGCCTGCTGGCCGATTTGATTGGGAACGACGACCGCCCTCTCTTTTATTCCGAGCTGCGAGGAACCCGGCTCGGTTGGTTCAACGCGGTCTACGATCAGCGCCTGGCCGAAGAGGTCACCCTGGTCAGGTCCGGAGTCGAGTCCGACTCGGGTATCTCGGACATCTGGACGAGTTACAACAGGCGCAGCGAGGCGCGAGATCCCGAGGAATCTGCCCATGAGGACCCGGCATTTGTAGACATCACCGCCTATGACATCGACGCGACGATACTTCCGGACTCCCGGCTGGATGCTGTTGCCAGACTGACTTTGACTTCCCGGCGACCCGGAGAGCGAGTCCTTCGGTTCGATCTCACGCGCACGCTCCGACTGTCGGAGGTGACGTGGAACGGAGAGCCCGTGTCGTTCTTTCAGCACGCCGAAGCAGATGGTGGTTCCCAGTACGACGGTTTCGACCGGCTCGCCGTGATCTTGCCTTCACCCACCGAAGCCGGGCAGGAGATGGTCCTGGAGTTCCACTATTCGGGCAGGGTTCTGGAGGCTCGAGGCGAAGGTATCTTCTACGTGAGTGAACGTGCTCTCTGGTATCCCAACTTCGGGCTCCAGGATCCGGCACGGTTCGATCTTCACTTTCACTACCCGTCCGACAACGCCCTGGTAGCCACGGGTCGTCTGGTCGAGGAGCGGGAAGAGAACGGGCTTCGACATTCGCGATGGACAAGCGGGCGGGAGTTCTTCGTGGCCGGTTTCAGCTATGGCGACTTTACGATCGAAAGCCACGAAGCCTCGGTTGTGCCCATATTCTTGTGCATCAACAACAACGTGGAGACGATTTTCAAAGAGATCGAATCCGAGCGCGCCATCAGAACGGAGCGAGCGCTACGGAATGCCGCGGCGATCATGCCCCGGAGAAGCGGGAGCCCGTTGGCGCGCGTGGTTAACGTCGACCCGGACTTTGGAGCCTTTTCGACAGAGGGCTTGACCGACAGTATCCTGGAGGATGTGGGCGCCACGCTGGAGTTTTTCTCCGACGCCCTCGGGCCATATCCCTTCGACCGCTTGGCCATATCACAGTTTCCCGTCGCCTTTTCCCAGGGTTGGCCGTCTCTGATTTATGTCTCTAGTTTGTCCTTCTTCACTCCCGAACAGCTCGGCCGTTTGGGTCTGGAGGCGAAGAACGACCTCATCGCTACGGAATTTGTTCGCGCTCACGAGGTTGCCCACCAGTGGTTCGGTAACAAAGTCGGATGGCGGAGTTACCGGGACCAGTGGATGATGGAAGGCCTTTCCAATTACCTGGGTGCGATGTACCTCGAACACAAATATGGAGACGATGCGCCGCTGCTGGACATCCTCGATGATGCGGTGTCCCGTCTGTTCGTGTCGACCGGAGAAGGCACCACTCACGACGACAACGGCCCGGTGTGGCTGGGCCACCGCCTGTCCACTTCGTCCATACCGGACGGGTACATCGAAACGGTTTACACCAAATCGACCTGGATTGTTCACATGCTTCGAAGGATGATGCAGGACGACAACGGATCCGACGATCGGTTTCTGGGAATGCTTCGAGAGTTTCTCAACGATTTCGATGGGCGCCCCGCATCGACCTGGGACCTGAAAGCCGCCGTTCGAAAGCATATGACCGGCCGAATGGACGTTGCCGGAGACGGCACGATGGACTGGTTCTTCGAGCAGTGGGTCTTCGGCACCGGCGTGCCTACCTACGACATGACCTACACGATTGAGCGGTCCGGCGGATCCCTGGTTGCTTCCGGCCGAATCACCCCGACCGGTGTCTCCGGGTTCCTCATGCCCGTACCCGTCTACGCCGGCGACACGCACCTGGGCGACGTCGTGGTCTCCGACGCCGGCGCCAACTTCAGCTTTACCCTGGACGGAGAGGCGGACAGCCTTGAACTGGACCCCTACCACAGTGTGTTGATGCGGTCCCGTAACTGAGAGGGGACAGGATCTTCGACGCAGAGGCGCAGAGGCGCAAAGTCGGTTTTTGACGGACAGTTATGCGTGTGCCATCGCTGTGACGATTGGCGAAACATTTTTTTCAACACGAAGACACGAAGAACACGAAGTCAGAAAGAAAATAAATTATCAATAACTTCGTGTTCCTCCGTGTCCCTCGTGTCTTCGTGTTGAAATACCGGCCGTGTATGCTTGCCGTCACCTTACAGTCAGGCCCGACTCCACCACCAGCCGTCCCAGACAAACACCCTTTGCGTCTTTGCGTTTTTGCGTTGAAAGTCCCCTCCCCTCACCGTTTACGTGCAGCGATGACTCTTGGGATCCCCTGGAGGTCCGCCCGGGTCGGCAGCAATTCCCATTCTTCACCAAATAGATCCCGAATTTGCTTTTCCATTGCGTATCCGATCTCGACGACCAGGTATCCACCCTGGATCAGGCGTTCGTGGGCTTGAGGCAGCAGGTTGCGGTAGACGCTGGTGGGTTCGTCGGGTGCGAACAGGGCGACGTGAGGTTCGTGTTCGCGGACCTCTCTCTGGAGGCTCCTGAAGTCGTTAGTGTTGACGTACGGAGGGTTGCTGACGACGAACTCGAACTGGCCGGTGCACGCATCCGTCAGGTTCATGTTCAGGAAGCCAACCGATGCGCCAAGCGCCAGAGAGTTCCGGCTGGCCACGTGCAGGGCCTCTTCTGAGATATCGCCAGCAAAGACATCAGAAGACGGTATTTCCAGGCTCAGCGTAATGGCGATGCATCCCGACCCCGTACCGACGTCGATGATGCGTGGGGCCTCCCAATGGTTGAGCCGAGCGACCACCTCGATCACGAATTCGGTCTCGGGGCGGGGAATCAGCACCCGTTCGTTGACGGAAAAGGGCCTCCCATAGAATTCCTGGATGCCGGTGATGTGCTGGGTCGGTTCGCCGGTCAGACGCCGCTCGATCATCGATCGGTAGTTGTCCCAGACCCACTTGTCGATCGTGTCGTTGTTATGGGAGTAGATGTAGGTCCGATCCACTCCTAACGAGTGTGCGAGAAGGACCTCCCCTGTCAGGCGGGCGGCGGATACGAGGTTCTGTTCCAGGGTTTCGATGCCTGTTGCCAGAGCTTCGCCGAGCGTCACGCCACGAGTTCTTTCTTCAACCGTTCGGCCTGGAAGTGGGTGAACAACGCGTCGATGAGTTCGTCGAGGTCTCCGCCCGTGACGGCTTCCAGACGGTGAAGTGTCAGCCCGATTCGGTGGTCCGTGACTCGGTTCTGAGGGTAGTTATAGGTGCGCATCTTTCCGCTTCGGTCGCCACTGCCCACCATCGATCGACGCTCGTCGGCGACCGCTTGCTGCTGCTTGTCCAGTTCGATCTCATAGAGGCGGGAGCGCAGGACCCGTAGCGCCTGAGCCCGGTTCTTTATCTGCGATTTTTCGTCCTGGCACGATACGACAAGGCCGGTGGGAATGTGGGTGATGCGAACCGCGGAATATGTGGTGTTGACGCTTTGCCCTCCGGGCCCGGAAGAACAGAACGTGTCGATCCGGAGATCCTTCTCGCGGATGGCTACCTCGACTTCATCGGCTTCGGGCAGGACCGCCACCGTCACGGCCGATGTGTGGATCCGGCCGCTCGACTCCGTAGCGGGCACCCTCTGGACACGGTGGACGCCGCTCTCGTACTTCATTCGGCTGTACACTCCCTTGCCCTCGATCAAGACGATGATTTCCTTGAAGCCACCGACTCCGGTCGGGTTCGAAGACATGATCTCGGCCCGCCAACCCTGGTTTTCCGCATACCGCGAATACATGCGAAAAATGTCCGATGTAAACAATGTCGCTTCGTCGCCGCCGGTTCCGGCGCGGATTTCGATGATGACGTTGCGCTCGTCGTTGGGATCCTTGGGAAGCAGGAGCAGCTTCAGGTTCTCGCGGCAGTCCTCCCTCCGTGTCTCGAGCGTTCGGAGTTCCTCTTCGGCCATCGCTTTCATTTCCGGGTCATCGCCCGACTCATGAAGCATCGAGCGCGTGTCCCGGATTCCCTGATCGAGGGCCCTGTATTCGTCGAACCTGGCGACGATTTCCCCAAGGTCGCTATGTGCCTTGGCGGTCTTCCGGTAGCGGCGAGTATCGGCTACGACCTCCGGATCGCCGAGTTGCTGATTTAACTCGGCGTACTGGAGTTCAAGAGCCTCCAGTTTTTCTACAAGCAGTTCGTCGCTCATGATCTCACCTGGACGAGAAAGTCGTCCTCGCTGGAGCCTAAAGCCCTGTATACGGCGGAGATGGAGATACACTCCAGGCTTCGAAGAATCATAGGGACTCCGTTACTTTTCGCTTTTTGCGTACTTGCGCCGGAATCGTTCGATGCGGCCGGCCGTGTCGATGAGTTTTTGTTTACCGGTGAAGAATGGGTGGCACTTCGAGCAGATCTCGAGGTGGATTGCCGGCTTTGTAGATCGGGTCTGGAAGCTCTCACCGCATGCGCAGGTGACGACTGCGTCCACGTATTTCGGATGGATACCCTCTTTCATTAAACCTCCGGCAAGTGCCTGATCGGGAGTGTTTGCGGTCCAATGGCCCGGCCGTCGCGGCACTGGAGTACTCATTATAGGCACCATATACGATCGTAACAAGCCCCCAGTTCGTGTCGAGCCTCGCTTTGCCATACATTTACGGGTCGGGTTCCGCCGGCAGGCCGCGACACCCGACCAATCCGAATTCCGGCCCGGCCACCTCCTCGGCGCGCATGTCTCGAATGGGATAAATCCCCGGCTATCAGGCAACTGAGCACAGATCCGGGGGCGCAGTCAAGTTTGCAATGGGTCGTAAAATCCTGTAACGTAACGGGTTTGTAATCACTGCAGGAGGAAGAAGAGTCAAATGGTTAACAAACCCGAAGAATTGGCTGATACACCATCGGATGAGAACGAGGTGCCCGGCCAATCGCCCACTTCTACCGAGGAAGTAGAAGAGGAGGAAGTAAGTTACGAAAAACTTTTAGACCAGTACGGTGGAATTCGAAAGTTTGCTGAAGGCGAGGTGTTGAAAGGAACAGTCCTGAAGATCACCTCGACCGACGCGATCGTCGACATTGGCTATAAGTCCGAGGGAGTCATACCCCTGAACCAATTCCGCCCCGACGATGATGGTCCGGGCGTCGCCATCGGCGACGAGATCGATGTCTTCATCGAAAAGACCGAGGATCGTGAGGGACACGTTGTTCTTTCAAAAGAGAAGGCCGAGAAGGTAAAAGTCTGGGAGGATGTCGAACAAGCCTACAACGATGATGCGGTGATCAAGGGCCGTGTGATCGAGCGAATCAAAGGCGGGCTTTCAGTAGACATCGGTGTCCGGGCCTTCCTGCCCGGTTCGCAGATTGACGTTCGTCCGGTCAAGAATCTGGACTCGCTGCGGGGGCAGGAAATCGAGTGTCGCGTCATCAAGTTGAACAGGAAACGCGGAAACATTGTCCTTTCCAGAAAGCTCGTCCTCGAACAGGAATTGACCCGCAAGAAATCCGACACCCTGGAAACACTGAAGGATGACTCGGTTATCACAGGATTTGTTAAGAACCTTACCGACTACGGAGTGTTCGTAGACTTGGGTGGCCTGGACGGGTTGCTCCACGTGACCGACCTTTCCTGGGGGCGGGTGAATCATCCTTCCGAACTGTTCAGTGTCGGCGACGAGATCACGGTGAAGGTCCTGAAGTTCGACCGAGAGAAAGAACGGGTTTCGCTCGGTTACAAGCAGTTGACGCCGGATCCGTGGTCCCTGGTTGCGGAACGCTATGCCATCGGATCGCGAGTGCAGGGCAAGGTCGTCAACATTACTGATTATGGGGCATTCGTTGAGTTGGAGACAGGCGTCGAAGGCTTGATTCACGTGTCGGAGATGTCGTGGAGTAAGCGAGTCAAACATCCTTCCAAAGTCCTTGAAGTAGGACAGGATGTCGAGGCGGCCGTCCTCGATCTCGATGGAGGAAGTCGCAGGATTTCGCTGGGACTCAAGCAGATCGAACCGGACCCCTGGAGCACATTGGGCGACAGGTATGTGATTGGTTCGGTGATCAGTGGCCGCGTCCGAAACCTGACCGATTTTGGCGCTTTCGTCGAAGTGGAAGAGGGCATCGATGGCCTCGTTCATGTGTCCGACATTTCCCAGCGAAGGATCAAGCACCCGTCGGAGGTACTCAAGAAGGGCGAGCAGGTCGATGCCGTGATCCTCAACATCGATGTCGACAACCATCGGCTTTCCCTCGGGATCCGGCAACTGCAGCCAGATATGTGGGAACAGTTCTTCGACTCCCACCATGTAGGGGACAACGTGAAGGGGCGGGTGGTGCGCCACGCACCGTTCGGTATCTTCGTCGAACTTGACGAAGGGATAGAAGGCCTGTGCCACATCTCGGAAGTGGACGAAGCGGACCGGGACAATCCTGAGGAGCGGTTCAAAGTCGAGGCGGAGATTGAACTCCGGATTATCAAGTTGAGTCCTGGAGAGCGCAAGATCGGCTTGAGCTGGAAGGCTTTGTCGGACGACGTCGAGCGGCAGGAAATAGACCATTATCGTACCGGAGGAGATGGGAGTGCGACGCTTGCCGATCTGTTCCATACGAAGGATGCGAATAACAATTAAGGAGTATGGAGACTCGGTAACTCACTGTCTGAACAAGAGTTCTCGGGTAACCTGAAGTTCAAACGTGATGCGCAACCGGATGCTCATATGGCTCCTCCTGGGTGGAGGAGCCTTTGTGCTTTTTTCGGTAACAGTGGTCGCTCTGGTTCTCGGCCTGGGTGATGCGGATGGCGGGGGAGACTTTGGCTTTTCAGATCGAATTCAGATCGTCGACGTCGAAGGAACGCTGCTCGACTCCCGTTTTCTTCTGAAGCAGTTGAAGCGATACGAGGATTCCGATTCTGTCCGAGGAATCCTGTTGAACATCAATTCGCCGGGAGGTGATGTTGCCGTCTCCCAGGAACTGTATGCCGAAATCAAGCGTCTGCGTGAAGAAAAGGGCAAGGTCGTCGTGGCCTACCTGTCTTCGGTCGGAGCTTCCGGCGCTTATTACGTTGCGTGCGGCGCGGACCGGATAGTTGCGAACCCGGGCACGGTGGTTGGCAGCATCGGCGTGATCGCAGAATGGATGAACTACGGGCAGTTGCTTGAGTGGGCCAAACTGAGCAGCATCGTGTTCAAGAGTGGGGAGTTCAAAGATACAGGCACGCCGACCCGGGACCTGACCGATCGGGAGCGGGAGTACTTTCAGGGCCTGATCGACGACATGTACGTCCAGTTTGTCGAAGCCGTTGCTTCGGGGCGAAACCTTGACATAGAGGAAGTTCGGGAGTTTGCGGACGGTCGCGTGTTCACGGGAAGAGAGGCTGCGAAACGGGACATGATCGATGAGGTCGGCAACTTTCAGGACGCCCTCGATCTGACCGCCCGGCTGGCAGGCGTGTCAGGAAAACCTCGGCTGATCCAACTCAGGCGGGAACGTGTGACTCTGCTTGATGTTCTCACCAGCGACATTTCGCGGGTGCTCCCCTTGAGCGGTCGGACGTTGGGATCACAGATACGGTTTCAGTATCTGTGGAAATGACAGACGCTCGGTGGCGCTCAAACACGGCCGCTGCTGGCAGACAAAGGGTAAGGAGCTAAAGGGTAATGACCAAGGCAGACCTGGTTGAAGAGGTAGCCCGGGTGACTCAGCTGACACGAAAAGATTCCGAAGTCATCGTGGACACCCTGTTTGAGAGTGTCATCAAAGCTCTCAAAGCCGGGGACAAGCTTGAAGTGCGAGGGTTCGGCAGTTTTAGAGTGCGTCAGCGGAACGCTCGTGTGGGACGCAATCCCAAAACGGGAGAGAAAGTTGAAGTGCCGGCCAAACGAGTTCCCTATTTCAAGCCGAGCAAGGAACTCAAGGATCTGATTAATCAGAAGCCTGCCCTTCTCGGCGAGCCTGTCCCGCCGCCGATGGGGTAGAGTGGATTTTCTGTGGAGTCCGTGGCGGTACAGCGATGTTTCATCCGCCACGGGGTCTGATGAGTGCGTGTTCCGTGTCGGCGAGATCTCCGACCTGGACGCCGAACATTTGATCATTCATCGGGACCACCACAATTTCGGCATCATGAACGTGTAGCCCTACACTTCGGGGCATCTCACGGTGGCTCTTAGGCTCATATCGGTGACCTGTCCCAGGCCGGTCCCGAGCAATTGTCCGAGATGATGTCGCTCGGCCGCGAATCCGTGGCGGATCTGGATGAGATCTACACACCCGAAGGCTGCAACATCGGGATTGAACCTCGGCCAATCTGCCGGAGCTGGCATCCCAGACCCCCTTCATCTTCACGTCGTGCCATCGCTGGCACGGCGACACGAACTTCATGACCGTTCACGGGGGGAACCCGTGGGGGGGGACGCGGAGTTTTTTACCGCAGAGGCGCAGAGGCGCAGAGAAGATGTTGTTCCCAGAATCTGCGTCATCCGCGCAATCTGCGTATTGGCTCTAGGAGCCTGCGCGGCAGAAGAGATCTACTGCGAAAGCGGTATAATCGGTCCATATTTCCCCGATTTTTCGTTGAATAGAACCACCATTCGCCTCAAAATCAAGAAAATCTGGCCTCGATTCTCCACTTTCTCGTTACGATCCCTTCTGCCGCCGAGGCTCCTAGCCCCCTCCCTACAAATTCTTGATCATCACGTAGGCGTCGGCTCCGTTGCCATAATAGTTGGGAAGGGTGTCGGTTGCTTGAAAGCCGTGATGTTCGTAGAAGTGGATGGCGGCGATGTTCCCGGTGTCTACCTGGAGGGAATGTTGCTTGATTCTCTCGGAGCGTAATATCTGTTCGGCGGCCTCAAGGAGCAGGGAGCCGAAGCGCTGTTTGCGGAGGGGTTCGAGGACATCCAGGGTGACGAGGGTCGCTGTGGAACTCTTCCTGCGCAGTTCGACGAGAATGAATCCGGCAATGTTGTCGTCTGCTTCGGCGACGAGTGTCCTTGATCCTGGACTGGACAGGAAGTGCGCCAGTTCCCATTCGCCGTAGGCGATTTCGGGGGCGAAGCAACCCTGGTCGATCGCCAGCAGGATCGGGAAATCGGTCTGTGCGAATGGTCTGATTCGATTTTTCATCGTTGAAGATTACGTCTTCTTCTATTTATGATAGCCAGATACATGCATCGTTGCGTCCATATGTATTTGTCCGGGTGGCAGTGCCAGTCCGAAGCGCTCGACGGGAGCGACTTCTGTGAAGACCACGTGTCGGAACTGGTTTACGAGCGGCTGACCGAACATCCCCTGAGGAAGCTGGCCCTGCGGTTGGTGGCCTTGATCCTGTTGATCCTCTTCCTCATTCCGTTTTACTACACCGCAAAAGCTCTGTACCTTGGCCCCGGGACCTTGACCGAGGAGGGGTGGTGAGGCGCGCTCTGTGGGTCGTCGCCGTCGGGGCGTGTCTTGTGACGGCCGCGGGCCTGTTCGCCCAGCAGGGTATGGGCTGGCTGGGCCAATACGACGACGTGAAGTTCATCGAACAGGAAACGGACCGAACCAATCA
Source organism: Terriglobia bacterium (assembly GCA_965262425.1). Taxonomy (GTDB): domain Bacteria; phylum Acidobacteriota; class Terriglobia; order 20CM-2-55-15; family 20CM-2-55-15; genus CAZOZZ01. The sequence continues at coordinate 997,053 of OZ253536.1, forward strand.
GTTCGTTTTCACGCGCTTGATCTACAACGGCCGGATTCGAACCTACATCAAGAACTGGTACACCGACTATCCGAAATCGGACCGTCAGTTGATCATGGGCATTCAACGGTTGTCCAACCTCAACATAGCCGACCATGAGCGAGCGGTTCCCCTTAATGATCCAGACCTGTTCGAGTACCCTTTTCTCTACACCAGCGAACCGGGGCAGATGCTTCTGACCGAGGCTGATGCGGCCATCATGAGGGAGTATCTGGAAAGGGGAGGGTTCTGGGTTCTGGATGACTTCTGGGGAAGTTTTGAATGGGCGAACTTCGAGAGCCAGATTCAAAAGATTCTTCCTGGTGCCGAGATCCGGGACATACCCATGGCTCACCCGATCTTTCACTGCTTTTATGACATCGACGAAATTATCCAGGTCCCGAGCCTGAACTATGTCTACACTGGGATGACCAGCGAGCAGGATGGTTTCGAAGCCTTCTGTAAGGGCATCTGGGACGAGAATGGCCGCCTGATGGTGGTGATCAACCACAACACCGACCTGGGCGATGCTTACGAGCATGCCGACGAGCCCCTGTATCCGAACTATTTCTCCGGCTATGCTTACAGGCTGGCCATCAACTTCATCGTCTACGCACTCACACATTGATTGCCGCCATCGTTCTTGCAGCAGGGAAATCCGAGCGGATGGGTCAGCCCAAGGCCCTCCTTACCTATCATGGCCGGACGTTCCTGGAGCAGATCCTCGACACCATCCGCGAGTCGTCTATAGAGAGTACGATCGTGGTTCTGGGGCACGACCGCGAGGCGATCGAATCAAGCGTCAGCCTGGGTGTGAGTGTGTTCAACGAGGACTACGAGAAGGGCATGACCACCTCCTTTCAAACGGGAATCCGCGCTCTCGCGCCCGAGGTCGATGGAGCGGTGATCTTCCTGGTTGATCATCCTGTCGTGGATCCACAAACCGTCGACCTGTTGATCTCGAAATTTTTACCCGGGAGAATTGTTCTTCCCGTGCATGAAGGGAGGAGAGGTCATCCGGTGCTGTTTTCGCGCGAGGTGCTCGGGGAAATTCTGGAGCTTTCTCCTACCTCCGGGGCCAATGTCGTCGTCCGGAGATCCCAGGAGCGTATAACCGAGGTTGCGGTGTCTCAGCCGGGTATCCTGGTCGACATTGACACGCCTGAGAATTTCGAGCGATTGAAGGCCGCCCGGTCCAATCCAAAATGAGGTAACAGAATGTCCAGTACTATTCCAGGTCGTTTCCATGGCGATCGGCCGGCATCGAACGCCCATGGCTCACGCTCCCCGGTTCTCGGAACCAACGGCATGGTGGCGACGAGTCAACCGCTCGCGTCCGCCGCCGCCTTGCGGGTTCTCGAAGACGGTGGGAATGCTGTGGATGCGGCGATCTCGGCGGCGGCCGTGTTGAACGTCGTCGAACCGATGAGCACGGGTATCGGGGGCGACATGTTCGCGCTCGTATTCATGCAAAAGGAGGGCAAGACGGTTGGTCTGAACGGAAGCGGTTGGTCGGGTTCGGGTGCGACGCTGGACTTCTTCAGGAAGAACAACCTCGAATCGATTTCGAGCGACAGCATTCATTCGGTTTCGGTTCCCGGAGCGGTGGCGGGCTGGTTCAAGCTTCACGAAAAATACGGTGTCCTGCCGATGCCGCGCCTGCTCGAACCGGCGATCGACTATGCCGATCGTGGCTTTGCGGTTTCCGAGATCATTGCCGGGCAGTGGTCAAGTTCTCGAGAACGACTGACACAATATCCGAACACGGCCCGAGCGTACTTGATCGACGGCCGCGCTCCCAGACACGGCGAGTTGTTCCGGTCGCCCGAACTGGCCCGGAGTTTTCGTGAGATTTCCAAGGAAGGACGAGACGCTTTCTACAATGGCCGGATTGCGGAACAGATCGTGGCGTGTTCGAAGGAACTCGGCGGCTTTATCGAGGCGGGAGACTTGTCTGAATTCGAAGCGGAGTGGGTGGAACCGGTTCGAACGACCTATCGGGGTTACGAAGTCTTCGAAATGCCCGCAAACACACAGGGTCTGGTCGCCCTTGAGATTCTGAACATTCTGGAAGGGTTCGACATGCGAGGCCTCGGACACAATTCAGCCGAGTACTTACACCTGTTCATCGAGGCCAAGAAGCTGGCGTTTGCGGACCGTGACGCCTACATTGCCGATCCCAGCCAGGCCGAAGTCCCGATGGCCCGTCTGACGTCCAAGGACTACGCGAAGCAACGGCGCCGGTTGATTGATCCGGCCCGCCGAGCGGTATCGACGCCTCCAGGCGTCATCGAGCAAGGGGATACGGTCTATCTGAGCGTCGTCGACAAGGAGCGGAATGCTGTTTCTTTCATTAACAGTCTGTTCTGGGGCTTTGGGTCGTCGATTGTGGCCGGAGACACCGGGATCTTCCTCCAGAACCGTGGTTCACTGTTCGCTCTCAACTCGGATCACCCAAATTCGGTTGCCCCGCGAAAACGTCCGTTCCACACCCTGATTCCTGCCATGGTTCTCAAGGCTGGTAAACCCTGCTTCTCTTTCGGAGTCATGGGCGGCGATATGCAGCCGCAAGGACATGCCCAGGTCCTGGTGAACCTGATCGACTTCGGCATGGACGTGCAGGAGGCCGGGGAGGCGCCCCGTTTCTGCCACTCAGCGGACGGTGTGGCGCTGGAATCGGCGATAGATGAAGGCGTTCGATCCGCGTTGACCGGGAAGGGGCACGACGTCATCAATGCGATCGGCCAGTCCGGGTTCGGAGTTGGAGGTTACCAGGGGATCTGGATCGATCCCGATAGTGGCGTGCTTATGGGCGGTTCCGATCCGAGAAAAGACGGCTGTGCGATGGGGTGGTGATGCGGGGGAATTGGATTTCAACGCAAAGACGCGGAGAGCGCAAAGGTCGCAACGTAGGTGTTTCAACGAATAGGCCCAGAATAAATCTCAATCTGCGCAAATCTGCGTAATCCGCGAACGGATCTTGGACCTCCCTGTCTTCCCCTTCAAAAATCTATCTGCCAGCGGCCGCGATCTTCAGTTATTATAGTGTTCGTATATATTTGTGGATGATTTCTGTGGAGGTATTGACGACAGATGGCAAGCGAAAAGCTGAGTAAGACCGCTCGAGCGAGTCTTGGGAAGGGTAAGGGAGTGAACGTCGCCAAGATGTGTCCGGAATGCGAGACCCCTATGGTGGCTACCAAGGTGATCAAGTCCGCCCGAATGCCGGGTGGAATGTTTTGGGTGTGTCCGAAAGACGATTTTCGGATCAAGACTTGAGGGCGGTCAGGGTTTCAAATACGTCCTTGTAATTCCGAAGTCTTCGTCTGATAATGATTTACGTTTTTTGCTGCTTTTCGACTGGTGAGGTCGCCTGAATTGAGTCACCACATCCCGAGTATTGGACTGCCATGGATCACGATTTTCTAGACGGTATAGACGAACATTTTGAGCGACTGATGAAGTCGCATGGAAATGGAAGTAGAAACGGAAGACGGAACGGCAATCGAAATGGCGGGTCGAGTGACCGGACGCTGTCGGAGATCATGGACGATCTGGAGGAGCTGTCCAAGCCACAGAAAAAAGAAGTGCTCGCTTTCATTCAGTCGTTGAAAGAGAAGTCGGACTGATCCCAGACGATCTGCCCCGGGACCCCTTCCCGCCTGACCTGGAGACCCATGGAAGACAAGAAATCCGGCCGTGCCCGCCTCGTTTTCCTGCTGTGGTTGCTGGTCGCGATCTTCTACTTTTACCTGGCTGCAGATTACGTGCAAGCGTCGATGAACGACGACGAATTTGGAGATTACCTCGTGTTTGCCGTGGACCTGGCGGGATCGGAAGGACGCACAAGCCGTGAACTGCGCGAACTCGTGATGGCCAAGGCAAGGGAGCTGGAACTGCCGATCGATGAAGATACGCTCGAAGTTTCGGGACACGCACAAAGCCTCGAGGTCCGCGTCACCTACGCGATAGAAATTGACATCCCGCTTCTTTCCGACTCCGGTTATCAGAAGACCTTCGAACACGCGGTTGCCTACGGGGCTCTTTCCAGACGGCAGTAGCCATGGAGGAATTTCTGCCTCCTCCGCAGAATTTGTGGGCAGTCCAAAGGCCTGTGCGCACATAAGTAATTGAAACAAAGTATCTTATTCTTTTGTTCGACGGCGAATATTCCAGTACCCACTTCGGTCGGACGCCTACACCCGGTGCCCGGAGCCCCCGCCGGAGGCCCCGTTCCCCATCGCCCACACCAGCCGACACCGCGGAGCGCAGCCGAGGGTCAAGGCCGGCGCAGCCGCCGAGCTTGCGAGGGAAGCCTTGAGGCTTGGCGAGCACCGTGGTCTCCTCAAGCGGCGATGGAAGACGGTTTTACCCACAAATTCTGCGGAAGACCCATTTTTTTGTTCAACATGTCCATGATCGCGTCATCGAGAGTCACCATTCCATATTTCTTTCCGACCTGCAGCATGCCCGGGATCTGGAATGTTTTCGCTTCGCGTATCAGGTTCGAAATGGCCGGTGTGACGACGAGAATCTCAAGTGCCGCGGCGCGCCCCTTCTTGTCGATTCGCTTGAACAGATTTTGTGCCACGACCCCCTTCAGAGCCTCCGACAACGTGTTTCGGATCTGGTTCTGCTGCCCGGCCGGGAACACGTCGATGACACGATCAATAGTCTTGGGCGCACTCGGGGTGTGGAGCGTTCCGAAAACGAGGTGGCCCGTCGCCGCGGCGGTCAATGCCAACTCGATCGTTTCCCGGTCGCGCATTTCTCCGACCAGGATGATGTCGGGATCTTCTCGCAACGCGCCGCGGAGGGCCGAAGCGAACGATTTCGTGTGGAGCCCCACCTCGCGATGGTTTACCAGGCATTCATGGCTCTGATGGACGAACTCGATTGGGTCTTCGACAGTGAGGATGTGATCCTTCCGGTTCTTATTTGCGTGGTCGACGATGGCCGCGAGAGTCGTCGACTTTCCACTGCCGGTCGGTCCGGTAACCAGGACCAGGCCGCGCTGGAGCATGGCGAATTTCTTCAGAAGGGGCGGCAGTCCCAACTGGTCCGCGGTCAGTACCGTTGAGGGGATCTGACGAAAGACGGCAGCCACGCCGTTCTTCTGAGTGAAGAAGTTGGCGCGGTATCGGGCGACGCCTGGGATCTCGTACCCGAAATCCACGTCGCCTGTCTCCTCGTAGACCTTGATCTTGAACTCCGGCGCGATCTCGTAGAGCATGGCCTTCAGCTCGTCGCTGTCGAGCGGATCATATTTGACTCGCTCCAACTCACCGCGAACCCTGAGGATCGGTTGTGACCCTGCCACGAGGTGAAGGTCCGAGGCGCCAGTTTCGTCCATCAAATTAAAGGCCTCCTCCGCAGAATTTGTGGGCAGTCCAAAGGCCTGTGCGCACATAAGTAATTGAAACAAAGTACCTTATTCTTTTGTTCGACGGCGAATATTCCAGTACCCACTTCGGTCGGACGCCTACACCCGGTGCCCGGAGCCCCCGCCGGAGGCCCCGTTCCCCATCGCCCACACCAGCCGACACCGCGGAGCGCAGCCGAGGGTCAAGGCCGGCGCAGCCGCCGAGCTTGCGAGGGAAGCCTTGAGGCTTGGCGAGCACCGTGGTCTCCTCAAGCGGCGATGGAAGACGGTTTTACCCACAAATTCTGCGGAAGACCCAATTAAAGAAAGCGTCGATCTTTGCCATGTTCCCTCTTCAGTTGAATGTCTCCGTCCACCGGAACGGAAGTCCAGGCACCTGTAGGCGAAATCGATGCCCAATTCCAGATCCGAAATGATCTTGCGTCGGTTATTATATCTATGGGACTTCGCCTCAGCAGTAATAAACACCCTTTTGAGCTGAAAATTGGAGATTAATGGAACATCTATCGGTTGGGACCAGTGCTCCTGATTTTGAGTTGAAAACGGCGGACGGAACCCCAATTCGGTTGTCGACGGCTCTCGAAGACGGTTCGGTCGTCCTTGCGTTTTACAAGAGTTCCTGCCCGACCTGCCGATTCACGTTTCCATTTGTCCAGCAGCTATTCGATGGATTTGGCCCGGACAAGCGGCCGACAGTTCTGGGGATCTCCCAGGACGAGGCAGACGAGACCGTACAGTTCGCGGATGAAGCAGGCGTGCGGTTCCCAATCCTCATCGACGAACATCCATACACCGTGTCGTCGGCCTACGAGCTGCACTTTGTTCCCACGCTGTTTCTGGTGGACACGGATCAACTCGTTCGCGCCGCCGATTATGGCTTCAGCAAGCCCGCGCTTTCCGAGATCGCGAATTACCTGGCCCGGGAGTTGGCTGAGTCCCCACCGACCATTTTTGCCGATGGCGACGGGTTGCCCGAGACCCGCCCTGGTTGAACCTCGAAGAACTGACGCCGGTCGGCGTGTGACCCGGACTCGATCGAGGCCGGCAGTATTGTTTTGTTCGATTTCGCGAATACTTTCAGAGGGAGAAACGATGCAAGCGACGTATGAAGATGCGGGCCCGATCCTGAGACTATATGAACTCCGGCGAGAAGAGAAGCTGCGAACGGCCCGGGCCTGGTTCACCGGTACGTTTTCCGCCAACTCCCTGGAAGAGATGATGGCGCAGTGCACTCCCGGCACCGACGAGAACGCTTACTTCCGGATGGTGACGACTTATTGGGAAATGACCGCATCATTCGTCGTCGAAGGCGTGCTCAACGAAGGTCTGTACCTTCAGTCGGGAGGGGAGGGGTTGTTCATTTTTGAGAAAGTCCGGCCGTTTCTGGAGGAGCTCCGGGATGCCTATAAGAACCCTCTGCTTCTCAAGAATCTGGAAACAGTCGCCGACAAACAAGTCCAGTGGATGAATGAGAACGCACCGGGTTCCTACGAGGCCATGCTCGAACGAATCCGGGGTTAACAGCCGGTCCTTTCCTTGTGTTCTTCGTGTCTTCGCAGCGGTGAGTGGCTCGAGGGGGTTTGCGGGAGCTTAACTCTGTTGCTCTTTGCAGTTGACGCACACGCGGGTCCACGGGACGGCGTCCAGGCGGGCCTGGGGAATAATTTCCTCGCAATCCATGCAGATTCCGAATGTGCCGCCGTCGACTCGTTGAAGCGCTTCGTCGATGGCACGGACGAGTTTCGTGTCGGTTTGCTTCAGGGCAAGATTGATATGGAGGTCGTTTTCCTGGCTGGAATGATCGACCCAATCTCCGGTGCGCATCGCCTCGTCGACCACGGTGGAGCGTTCCGGCGCCTCCTCTATCTCGTGTTTCCTGGTGAGCAGCACACGCTTATATTTTTTCAGATCTGAAGCACGCATGATTCGTCTCGACTTTCTCTGGTGACTTTCACGACTGACGTCCAACCCAATAATTTTAGCACCATGCCCGCAGCTGTGCAAAAACCGGGTCCTTGATACTGAACACGTCGTGCTGTCCGAACTGCTCGTCGGGCATCTGGTCAGACCATGAAGCGATCTCCCTCTCAATCCGTTCCCCTGCCGCGCAGGCTGCTAGGTGTACGCCACCCAGAACCGACCGCTCCCCTCTTGTAATATAATAACCTTCCCGTGCTTATCGATAACCGGTATAGGAGGAGATCACCATGTCCCGGACGATGTCTTTTCTGGAGGAACTCGACAATTATGTCAGCCGGAAAATGTCGGAACTCGACCTTTTGAAAGAATCCGATCTGACCCGAGCCGTCCCCGGGGACGTCATACGCCGGCTCAAGATCGCGTTGAAGAACGAGTTGGAGGCGAGCGAACTGGCTGCGTTGTGGATGCCGACAACCCCGGAGGTGGATGTCAAGCTCGCCCTGGCCCGACAGGCGGGTGATGAGGCCCGGCATTATCGTCTGATTGAGGAACACCTCACGGGACTGGGAGCGGATCTATCCGACTTTGATCCGATGGACGGGGGGCGCACGCCGATGTTTCAGCTCCTCGAGGGGTTTGATTCGACTGTGGAAAGGGTGGCGGCCGCACAGTTCACTCGCGAGGCGCTGGCCGTAAAGAAGAACGAGCAGTTCATGGAATTCTGTGACGCCGTCGGTCGGTCGGAGACAGCGACCTTCTACCGTGAACAGATCCAGCCTGACGAGCAATGGCATGTGAACATGGGAAAGACCGCTCTGGGTCGTTATGCAGTGACCGCGGATCTTCAGGACAAGGCTAGACGGGCCTCTCGATCAGTCCTGGAGTTGGCCGTCAAAATCCAGAACAAGCAACTCCACGAAATGAAGATCACTCACGCGCCGGGATGCTGAGCGGAGATCCATGCCCCGATTCGAAACGATAATCTTGTCGAGCGACGGGCCCGTCGCAACGATCACGCTGAACCGACCGGACAAACTGAATGCGATCGGAGGGCCCATGCGGGAGGAGCTTCGGACGGCTCTCGAGCTGGCAGAGAAAACCAATGACCTGCGGGTCGTCATCCTGACCGGTGCGGGCCGCGGCTTTTGCGCCGGAGGCGACATCGACAATCTAAAGAAGCTGCGCGAAGCCAACGACGAGGCCGGGTTCCACGGCATCCTGACTAAAGGCAAGGGCATCAGCCGGCTGATTCGCTCGATGTCCAAACCCGTCATCGCCGCGGTCAACGGTCCATGTGCCGGCGCCGGCTTCAGCCTGGCCCTTTCGTGCGACGTGCGCATCGCGTCGGAAAAAGCAAGTTTCGGTCCCAGTTTTGCTCGAATCGGATTGCATCCGGACTGGGGTGGGAGCTGGCTGTTACCTCGTCTGATCGGGATTTCTAGGAGCTGCGAACTGGTCTTCACGGGCGGCATGGTGTCCTCGCGAGAGGCGGAGCGCATCGGCCTGGCCAATCGTGTGGTACCCCATGACGAGCTCCTGACTACGGTCGCGGAGGTCGCGGGGAAAATGGCGCGGAACCCAACCGGCGTCATCAGTCTGGCGAAACGATCGATTTACCGGAGCCTCAGCTCTGATTTTGAGGCGGCCATGGAACTGGAAACAGCCGCTCAAATGGAGTGTTTCCGGAGCGACGATTTTCTGGAAGGCGTGACGGCCTTCATCGAAAAGCGCCCGCCGCGGTTCAAGGGGCGCTAGCCTAGTGGTCCCCGCCAGAGATAGCGTTACTAGATTTCGGAGTGCAACGGTGCCGGATTTGCGGGAGCGACGAGGAGTCAATGCTTCGACATTGTGAGGAGGAGCGACGAGTAACGTTATCTCTGGCGGGGACCACCAGGAGCCTGCCCGACAGAAGGGATTTCTACCGCTTTCGCAGTAGATCTCTTTTGCCGCGCAGGCTCCCGGCCTTTGAAGGCATGCCTGGGACGGTGGACCCAAGCTAGCCAGACGCTAACGGAGGGCCCGACGCCAATGGGACGTGATAGAATCGATGCCTCTATGAGAAGTCTTGCCGTCCTTGTTCTACCATTGTTTTTCGTTGCAGCCTGTAACCAGAACATGGAGGCTGTGAGTACCGGTGAACGTCTCGAGGATGCTCCACCGCCCGCGGTGTCCACCGCCCCCCCATTCGCGTCGGCCGCCGACGGCGAACCCGAAGTGCCGCCTTTCGTGAAAGCATTCTTCATGCACACCTGGGTCGAGGCGCTCTACAGTGTCCCGGCGAACGGGAACCCGAATCCTCGGTGGGCGTCCCCGCTGCTCGATCCAGTCGACGGTCGGGTCGTCTGCACCGACTGCCACGTTTCCGGCCAGGTGGATTTTGCGAGGATTCCAAAGCAGCGCCTGCCGATGGTTGACGACTTTGAAAACGACCATGAGTTCATGGCCGCCCTCATGAAAAAATGGGTCGGCCGCCTGAACAGCACCGAATTCGGCGCCCGCGCCAAACTGACCGGCGCTGTCACCTGCTTGACCTGCCACGAGACCAACCCCGATCCCTAGATTTAGCGCCAGGACGGAACCTTCAACGCAAAGTCGCAAAGTCGCAAAGTAGTTTTGTTTGGGATGCTTGGTGGGGGAGGCGTTCCTTGCCTGCGACAGTGCAGCCAGTTGACACAGCCCGGCATTTCAACACGAAGACACGAAGAACACGAAGTTATTGATAATTTTATTTACTTCGTTTTCTTCGTGCCTTCGTGTTGAAAAAAATGGGTCTTCCGCAGAATTTGTGGGTAAAACCGTCTTCCATCGCCGCTTGAGGAGACCACGGTGCTCGCCAAGCCTCAAGGTGCGTATTCCGGACGATCGTGATCACTGATTCCGATTTAACGTGATCACCGATTCCGGGATCATGATCAGTGATTCCGGGCATCGTGATCACTGATTCCGGGATCATGATCAGTGATTCCGGGCATCATGATCACCGATTCCGGCGATCATGATCACCCGTCGGTAGCGAAGTTTAGACCTGTTAGGTTCTTCCTTGAAAAAGGAGAACTTGATGGGAACAAGACGGCTATCGATGAGACAGTTACGCGAGATTCTACGACTCAAACACGAACAGAAACTCAGCCACCGGGCCATCGCCCGAGCCTGCCGAGTGGGAGTAGGGACGGTTTCGGAGTACGTCCGACGGGCGGCACGTGCAGGGTTGGAATGGCCGCTGCCTGAGGAACTGGACGAGGCCGCGCTTGAAGCGCGGCTGTTTTCCAGCGCGGGACCGGGCTCCCGGGAACGGGTGGTTCCAGATGTCGAGCGGATCCACCAGGAGTTGAAGCGTGTTGGAGTCACCCTCCACCTGCTCTGGGAAGAGTACCGGGAAGCGAATCCAAAGGGATATGCCTACAGCCAGTTCTGTGTGATCTACGGGCGGTGGGCCCAGAAACTGAAGCCCTCGATGCGGCAGGTGCACCGCGCCGGCGAGAAGACCTTCATCGACTTTTCCGGCAAACGGCCAGAACTGACGGATCCGCGGACGGGCACAACTAAACCAGTCGAGTTGTTCGTGGCCGCGCTGGGCGCCAGCGGTTATACCTACGCCGAAGCGACACCGAGCCAGAAACTCGCCGACTGGATCGGCGTACATATTCGCATGGTGGAGTTCTTCGGCGGATCGAGCCGGATCTGGGTTCCCGATCAACTCAAGAGTGCCATTACCCTGTCCTGCCGCTACGAAGCAGGAGTGAATCGCACCTACCAGGATGAGGCAGAACATTACGGCGCCGTTGTCATTCCGGCCCGGCCTCGGAAACCCAAAGACAAAGCAAAAATCGAAGCCACGGTCCTTCTGGCACAGCGTTGGCTCCTGGCCAGAATCCGGAATCACACGTTCTTCAGTCTGGCGGACTTGAACGGGGCGATTCGAAAGTTGCTGTTGGAACTGAACCAGCGGCCGATGCAGAAGCTTCGCGTGTCCCGCCTGGAACTCTACGAAAGGCTGGATCGACCGGCCCTACAGCCACTACCGACCGATCGGTATGAACAGGCCGAGTGGAAGGGCTGTCGTGCCAATATCGACTACCACGTGACCGTGGATCACCATCCCTACAGCGTGCCCTACCAGTTGATCCAGGAAACCCTGGAAGCGCGTTACACCGCCTCGATTGTCGAGGTCTACCACAAAGGCCGGCGCGTCGCCTCTCATCCTCGCCGCTACGATCACCAACCGTCGACTCTGTCGGAACATATGCCCAGTTCCCATCGAGCCCATGCGGCATGGACACCATCCCGGCTGATCCGTTGGGCGGAGAAAACCGGCTCTCAGACCGGCCGACTGGCCGAGGAGATGATAAAACGGTGGCCCCATCCTGAGCAGGGGTACCGCTCCTGCCTGGGATTGATGAGCCTGGGACGCCGCTACGGCGCCCAGCGGCTCGAAGCCGCCAGTGCCCGAGCACTTCGCTTACAGTCCTATAGCTACCGAACCGTCAAAAACATCCTGTCCTCGGCCCAGGACCGTTTGCCGTTCGAGGATTCCGAAACCCTACCCACGCCCCATCACGACAACATTCGCGGCGCCGCCTATTATGCGGAGCCAGAGGAGAGCACACATGCTAATGGAACAAACCCTGGAGAAGATGAACCAGATGAAGCTATCGGCCATGGTCGAAGCCCTCGAGCAGCAACACCGCTCGAATCAGTACACGGATCTGAGTTTCGAGGAGCGTCTGGGCCTTCTAGTGGATGAAGAATGGACGGCCCGGGAGCACCGTAAGCTCACCCGGCGTCTGCGCGTGGCCAAGCTGCGCTACAGCTCTGCATCGCTGGAAAACGTCGACTTCAAACATCGTCGCAGTCTGGACCGTTCCCAAGTCCTCGCTCTGGGCTCCTGCGGGTGGATCCGGGACCGGCACAATCTGATCATTTCCGGTCCGACCGGCATCGGGAAAAGTTTTCTGGCTTCGGCTTTCGTCGAACGAGCCTGCCGGCGCGGTTTCAATGCCGCCTACGTCCGAATGCCCCGGCTCTTGCACCAACTGGCGGTCGGCCGTGGCGACGGCTCCTACGCTCGTGTTCTGGCACGGCTGGCCAAGACCGATCTGCTGGCCATCGACGACTGGCTCCTGGCCCCGCTACGCGATGCCGAACGCCGGGACTTGATCGAAGTCGTCGAGGAACGGAGCGAACGCTCCGCCATCTTGATCGCCAGCCAGCTCCCGGTCGCCGACTGGCACGGCGTCATCGGCGACCCGAACCAGGCCGACGCCATCTGCGATCGCCTCCTCCACAACGCGCATCGCATCGAACTGAAGGGACGATCCATGAGACAAACCAAGGCTGCCCCGAAACCCTCTTCCAAGGAGCCGGCATGAACCCCACCTGGCGACGAGGTAGTCCAACTCGGACTGGCGTCCGATCGTCGCGGATACGCGATCCTGGCGCGAAGGATTTTCAGGAATTCAGTAAGGACGGGACGAAGAATGAGAAAGAACCTAAAAAACAAACCAGTGGCCTGTGGAAAATGATGGGCTATGGAAATCCACAAAAAACGTGGATTCCCACAGCCCTGGAAAAGCCTGCGGCTTTCCCACATTTACACACAGGCCCGGCGATGAATATCAAGATTATGGAAGCATTCAAAACAAGAATCGTGGACTTCGGGAGGTCTAAACTGAGATCCTAACCCTCACTTCGCTACGGCGGGTGATCACGATGCCCGGAATCACTGATCATGATCCCGGAACTGGTGATCACGATCAGCGGAATACGCATCAAGGCTTCCCTCGCAAGCTCGGCGGCTGCGCCGGCCTTGACCCTCGGCTGCGCTCCGCGGTGTCGGCTGGTGTGGGCGATGGGGAACGGGGCCTCCGGCGGGGGCTCCGGGCACCGGGTGTAGGCGTCCGACCGAAGTGGGTACTGGAATATTCGCCGTCGAACAAAAGAATAAGGTACTTTGTTTCAATTACTTATGTGCGCACAGGCCTTTGGACTGCCCACAAATTCTGCGGAGGAGGCAAAAAAATGTGTCGCTAATCTCCTAAAGCCACGGGAGTCGCATTGCCGTCTGTCAAAACTTCACTTTGCGTCTTTGTTTTTTGCGTTGAAAAAACCTAGATCACAGTCCCGTCGGGGATGACACCGTTTTTCGGCACGATGACGATGCCGTCACGGATGTAGAAGCCGTCTCCGTCTTTTTCCTGGATGCCTGCCTCGTTCACGATCCTGACGTTTTTGCCGATGTGCGCGTTCTTGTCGATGACAGCGCGACGGATGGTCGCGCCGGCGCCGATGCCTACGTTCGGTCGGTCGAGTCGTGTGTTGTTGTTCAGGTCCTCCCCGTCTTCGAAGTAGTCGGCTCCCAGGATGAGAGTCTCTTCGAGCACGGCGCCCGGTCCGACGACGCTCCGGATTCCGATAACGGAGTTAACCACACGCGCTTCGTCGAGGATCGACCCCTCTGCAACGATCGACTCGGTCAGATCGCATCGGTTGATCCTCGATGGTGGGAGGAATCGAGGCCGCGTGAAGATCGGAGAATTCATGTCGTGGAAATTGAAGTGATCCGTGGAACGCGTCAGATCTATGTTCGCCTTGTAGTAGGCTCGGATCGTGCCAAGATCCTCCCAGTACCCGTCGAACAGGTAGCCCCGGACGTCATATCGTTCGATGGCCTTGGGGATCATCTGGCGCCCGAAGTCGTTGATCGACTCGTCCGATAGTATCTCTGTAAGGATTTCCCGATTGAACAGATAGATTCCCATCGAAGCCATGTATGGACGCCTGGCCGCGCTCTCGGGCGAATGGCCGAAGGCGGTTGTGTCCGTTTTGATCTCGTCGAATGCCTCACCCGATGGTCGGTGATGAAACTGCTCGGCGCGAGCCCATCGATCGAGTTTGAGAACGCTGAAAGCCGACGCGGCTTCCCGCTCTCGGGGAATGACGCAGACGGTGACGTCGGCCCGGGTTTTCCAGTGCTCGCGGAGCAGGCCCTGGTAATCCATGCGGTAGAGCTGGTCCCCTGCGAGGACAAGCTGGTAATCGGTATCTCTTCCAGAGAACCGATGGAGGTGCTGGCGGACCGCGTCGGCTGTTCCCTGAAACCAGTTGACGTTTGTACCTGTCTGCTCGGCGGCCATGACCTCGACGGAGCCGCCGGCGAACGGGTCGAACTTGAAACTGGCCGTCACGTGCCGGTTCAGAGAAGCCGAGTTGAACTGGGTGAGAACAAAAATGTTCCGAAGGCCGGAGTTGATCGAGTTGCTGATCGGGATGTCGATCAAGCGATACTTGCCCCCGAGCGGGACAGCGGGTTTGGACCGATCCTTAGTGAGAGGGAATAGGCGTTTGCCGGGGCCTCCCGCAAGAATGATCGAGATGACGTGAGAGGGGGTTTCCTGAGGCTTTGCCACTGCCGGTTCCTTCCTGTTGACGGACCATCATATCATCGTCAAAAATGGCCGGGCTGGTCGGAGTGGCTGGGGGCCGGATTCGGAGTTCAACGCGAAGACACGAAGGACACGGAGGAAGAAGGAAGTTTGTGAAAAAAAACTGCCTTCGTGTTCTTCCTGTATTCGTGTTGAAAAGAAGTGTTTTGGGAGTCGTAACGGTCAGGGTGCGGTCAACTCGGATCGCTTCTCGGCGATCAATTCGTCAAGGCCTTCCAGGGAATCTTCGTTCTTCGCCCGATAGAGTATTTCGAGGCGTCCTCGTGCAGCGTCGCCTATGGCGCCACCGACTGCGACCGCCCGGGCATACGACTCGATCGCCTGGTCCATCTGGGCGAGCACGTCTCCCTGCAACCTCTCCCGGTTTGCGGCCAGTTGGTCGAGAACATCGGCGTCAGCACGACCGGTCTCGCCTTCTTCTTCGATGGCTTGCTCGACAAGCCTCGAGGCGCCGGCAGCCTGCAGTTCGTAGACCTGGCCTATCTGAAAATGGGCGTTGCCGTCTCGTGGGGCGAAACGGAGAACTGTCTGGTATTCTCTGATGGCTCGATCGTAATCGGTCCGCCTGAGGTGTACGGTCCCCAGTGTCGTATGGATCGACGTGTCGACCTTGGCGCGCTCCGCGGCCCATTGCTCCTCGGTGAACTGGTCTGGCCTCGAGGCGAAAAACTGTTGGGCTTGTATCCGGGCTCTGTTGGCCAGGTCGAATGCACGGGCCAGGGCCCGTTCCTTCGCAGCCTCGCCGGCAGGCAGGTTGTCCGGAATCGTCCGGGAAACGGTCAGGAGAACGCTCAGGTTGCTCCTGTCTACAGCGAGAATGCGGTCTCCGTATTCCAGGATTTTCTCCCCGTTGTTCGCCTGTTGGGCTGCAGCGATCGCATTCTGGTAGACGAACGTCGAAGACCTCGCGTCCGGATCACGAATCGCACGGCCAAACATATCCGCGGTTTCGAGCACCTTTCCCCATTCCCTGGTTCTGGCATACGCGTCTATTAGCAGCTGGAAGGACGCAGGGCCGAATTCAGAGTCTTCGAACTCACCGAGGAACGTTTCACCGAGCGCAGCCTTGGCGGTGAGGTCCTGTTCGTTGTAGAAGGCCATGTAGGCGTCGTATTCGGCCTTCGTCTTCGCCTGTTGGCCCAGTGTCGGGGAGGCTGCCACCATGACTCCCAGAAAAGCCAACCCCAGATGACGGGCTAACATCGCTTTCTTGATCAGCCTCATAAGACCTTCCACACTTCGTTTCGATTCACGTTGGTGTACTTGACTACAAAGTCTATTGATTTCTTAGACCTTTTTCCAGCTTGTCGGCGAGCAATAAAAAATAACCGCTTCCCGAAACATGGTTTCAACGCGGAGACGCCGAGGACGCAGAGAGGATTTTTTCACCGCAGAGGCGCAGAGAAGAAATTGAAATGATTGGTTTTGTTCCACCTCTGCGCTTCTGCGTCTCTGCGGTGAAAATTCCCACCCGTTTTCGAATCCGACCCCCCAACTCAGTCGTAGTACTCCATCCCGAGATGTGTGATCAATTCCTCTCCGCGGAGGTACCGCAACGTGTTCTTGAGCTTCATCAACTGAATAAACAGATCGTGTTCCGGATACAGCCCCGGAGCGCACATCGGGCTCTTGAAGTAG
Source organism: Terriglobia bacterium (assembly GCA_965262425.1). GTDB lineage: Bacteria > Acidobacteriota > Terriglobia > 20CM-2-55-15 > 20CM-2-55-15 > CAZOZZ01. The sequence goes on from OZ253536.1 coordinate 1,013,454, forward strand.
AAGCTGAGCCACTCCTGGATCCCGTGCATGCCGCATCGTTGCGCCAGGTCCAGGAACAGGACCAGGTCGAGAACCAGCGGCGCCGCCAGGATACTATCGCGGCAAAGGAAGTTGATTTTGATCTGCATGGGGAACCCGAGCCAACCGAAGATATCAATGTTGTCCCAGCCTTCCTTGTTGTCGCCGCGAGGTGGGTAATAGTTGATGCGAACCTTGTGCGTGAAGTCCCCGTAGAGGTCCGGATACAGTTCCGGCTGAAGTATCTGGTCCAGCACGGACAGTTTGCTTTCTTCTTTAGTCTTGAACGACTCGGGGTCGTCGAGGACCTCACCGTCACGGTTGCCCAGGATGTTGGTCGAAAACCATCCGTTCAGGCCGAGCATCCGGGACTTCAGGCCCGGCGCCAGAATCGTTTTCATCAGGGTCTGGCCCGTCTTGAAGTCTTTGCCGACGACGGGCACTTTTTTGTCCTGAGCGAGCTGTATCAAGGCTGGGATGTCCGCCGAGAGGTTGGGAGCACCGTTGGCGAAGGGGACTCCCCGGGTCAGAGCGGCGTACGTGTAGATCATGCTCGGTGCGATCGCCGGATCGTTTTCCCTGAGCGCCTGCTCGAACGTTTCCAGCGTCGCGTGGCACGGCTGTGGCTTAAGGTAAGCTTCAGTGCTGCCACACCACACCATGACCATTCGATCCAGCTGGTTCTCTTCGCGAAATCTGTCGATGTCGGCCATCACCTGCTCGGCGAGATCCATATGGGTCTTGCCGGTCTTGACGTTCGGACCGTCGAGATTCTTGACATAGTCCTGGCTGAAGACCGCCTTCCACGGAACGATTTTTTCCAGTTCAGGGCGAAGCTGCTCGAGGAGCTCCCGGTTCAGGACTCCCGCCTTGACGGCAGCGTCGTAGCAGTTGTCTTCGTAGATGTCCCAACCGCCAAAAACCAGGTCGTCCAGATTGGCCAACGGAACGAAATCCTTGATCGGGGGGACACGATGATCCGTTCGTTTGCCCAGCCGGATCGTACCCAGTTGGGTGAGCGAGCCGACAGGTTGCGCAATCTTCTTCTTGATGGCCTCGACGCCGGCAAAAAACGTCGTACTGACAGCACCGAGCCCGGGTATCAACACCCCGAGTTTTCCCTTGGCCGACCCGATATCTACACCTTCTTCAATCACTTCTACCTCCAGCAGAGCGCGAAGAATTGTAGCATAAGCAGTTTGGGGACCTCCCGGGCCATCGCCGCCGGCGGCCTCGGACTTTTACCGCGAAGCCACCGAGTAAACGGAGGTCCGAGAAGTAATATTGTTTTTCAGGACTTCGTTTTCTTCCTGTCTTCTCGGTAAAAAAAACGTTTCGACAGTCGTCCGTGAGAAATGCGAGATAATGTCTTGATGCGTCGTCCACTGCTCGCGATTATCATCCCCGTCCTCGTCATCGCGTCTCTGGGTGTGGCTGCGCTGGTCTCCGGAGGCAGCCCGAACGGACAGGACCGCCGCTTGGCGCGGGGCCGGGGGCTCCTCGATGGGGAGGACTACCTCCGGGCGCTGGACATTTTCGAGCAGACGATCGCAGATGATCCGAACAACGCTGCCGCCCGGACACTGACCGGAATCGCCCACCTGAGATTACATCTCTACGGGTCCGCGATCGGGCAGTTCGAATTGGCATCCGGGCTGGAGCCGTCGCGGGCCGACCCGTGGATTGGCCTGGCGCACGCGCACCTGGCATTGGGGAACGTTGCCGAATCGATCGCGTCTTCTCTTGAAGCGACCCGGATCGATCCGCGAGCGGTTGAAGCCTGGGACGTCCTGGCCCAGGCCTATTGGCTTGACAGAAGCTACTCCGATGCCGAAGCCGCGGCGCTGGAGGCCCGAAACCTTAAAGCGGACGACCCCCAGGCACTCGAAGCCCTGCTGCACATCTACATGGACAAGAACGAACCGGAGCGGTTCGAGAGCCTGATCAACGAGATACCGGAGGGAAGACATGAACTGGAGTCGCTGGTCGTTTCGTTCTTTGTCCGACAGGGGCGATTCGCCCGGGCCTGGGAGCATAAGACCCGTTTTGATCGCAAGGCCGCGGAACTGGGCGTTCTGGAAGCGGAACTGGCGCTCAGGCGGGATCCCTCCCGGATGGATCTTTACCCGAAGCTGATCCGGGATCTGGTCGTGGCCGGGATCTTTGACCGGGCCATTCGGTACGGACGAACGTATCGGGGAACCGAGTCCATGGATCTGGAAATCGGGAAGGCCCTCTGGATGTCCGGTGATGTCGAGGGAGCGACCTCCCGGTTCGAAATTGCTTCCAGACAAGGTGTCCACAAGTTGTCGGCCGAGGTCGCTCTGGCGGTCATAACCGAACGCATGGTCCATTGGCACGAAGCCTTTCGCGCCGAGCACGTTGAAATGGACTACCTGATTCTCGGCCAGCTCGACGATCTGGCCGAATCGGGTCCGGCCGCGATGAAGCCGTTGATCTGGCGATACGTCGGGATTTACGAGCCGTATTTCTACAATCGGGCGGTCGAAGACGGCATTGCACTGGCCGCCCCCGAATCGGACGGGCTGGAGAATCTGCTTACGATGGGAACCGCCTACGAGCGACTGGGCAGGATCGATGAAGCCAGACGGTATCTGGAGCGGGCGCGTGATGCCTATCCCGGCCGAGCCGAACCGGTATCCAGACTCGCGGTACTTGCCCTGTCGGAGGGGGATCCCAACCAGGTGGTGGAACTTATGGAACGGGCCGTGGCGCTGGATCGAACCGATGCGGGGAACCTTTACAACCTGGGTTGGCTTTACGACCAGATGAACCGGAAAGATGAGGCCTTGATCCTATACAATCAGGCTATCGCCGCCAGTGCCCTCAGTTTCGAAGCGATGAATAACCTGGCCCTGATCTACAGTGAGAGGCAGCAGTTTGATCAGGCCAGAGGTTTGCTCGATCGAGCGATCGCAGTCGACCCGGCCAACGAAGCGGCCTATTTCAACCTTGCGAAATTCCATGGCGATCAGCGTCAGTGGAAGCCGGCGCTCGCCAACTACGATCGAGTGCTTCGAATCAACCCCCTGAATTCCGCGGCCCGAGTCGAGGAGGGAAGGATTCGCTTGCGTCTGGGAGAGCCCGTTCGAGCCGTGGAGCAACTCAACTTCGCCCTGGAGCTGAATTCCCAGCACTTCGATGCCTATTTCCTGGTGTCTTCGGCGTACGAGCAGCTCGGTTATGTTGATGTTGCGCTCGCGGCAGCCGAAGAGGCCGATCGGATAAGGTCGGATGATGCGGAGCTGGTTACGATGATGGCCCGATTGAAGGAACGAAAAAGTGAGACGAACTAAACTTGTCTGCACGATCGGCCCGGCCTGCGATTCGGAGGAAATGCTGACGGAACTGGCCCGGGCAGGCATGAATATCGCCCGGGTCAATTTCTCTCACATGGATTCTGACTACCATCGCAATCTCATTCGAAGAATCAAGAAAGTCAGAGAAAAATTGGAGATTCCCGTCGCGATTCTTCAGGATTTGCAGGGCCCTAAGATCCGAATCGGCAAAATCGCTACGGGAAACGTCTGGTTGGAGCGGGGTGCGCCTTTCGTTCTGACTTCGTCCCCGGTCACCGGTGATGCCCACGCGGCAACGGTTTCACTCCTCAACCTCCATGAGGAAGTGACCGCGGGGCAACGGATTTTGCTTGCCGACGGCATGATCGAACTTGTGGTCGAACAGATCGATCCTCCGGACGTGCGTTGCCGGGTCGTGGTCGCGGGCACGCTCAGTTCGCACAAGGGCGTCAACCTGCCCGGTTCCCACCTCGACGTCGACTCCCTCACCGAAAAAGACCGGGTGGATCTCAAGGTCGGACTGGAAGAGAAGGTCGACGCGGTGGCCCTGAGTTTTGTAAGGAGTGGGGAAGATGTCGAGGCCCTGCAGTCTGCCATACGGGATGCGGGCGCTCGAATCCCCGTGATCGCCAAGGTGGAAAAGCCCCAGGCGGTCGACAACATCGACGATATCCTGGCTTTGGCCGACGGCGTGATGATCGCGCGCGGAGATCTTGGAGTGGAGATCGATCTGGAGCGGGTTCCGCTCGTGCAGAAAATGATCATCGCGAAAGCCAACGCGATCGGCAAGCCCGTCATTACCGCGACCCAGATGCTGGTTCGGATGGTCGACAACCCCAGACCCACTCGAGCGGAAACAGCCGACGTTGCCAACGCGATCCTCGACGGGACGGACGCCGTGATGTTGTCGGAAGAGACGGCCGTGGGCGCATATCCACTCGAAGCGGTACGCATGATGGACCGGATCGCCCTGGCTGTGGAGAGTTCCGTGGACGAAACCAAATTCCGCGGGGACGCCAGCGATTACCCCAACGTCAACGATGCCATCAGTCGTTCCAGCTACAACGTTGCCCGAGGAACCGGCGCGGGCGCTATCATCACGCCGACCTGGTCCGGCTCGACGGCCCGGCTGGTGTCGCGGTTCCGTCCGCGCCAGCCCATAATCGGAAAGTGTGCCAATCTTAGTTGGAAATTGAAACGGCTCCAAACCCTATGGTTTGATGGTATTGGAAGAAACAACATCAAGCCTGTAAGAGAAAGGAGCCGAGATGAGCAGTCTGTTACGTTCGGTGAAGAAACGCAAGAAGTCGCGTGTGCTGGGTGAGGTCGAGGTCCTGAGCCGGGAGGAATACTCGGGACTGGAATTGGACTCGAAGGTGGAGATGATTCGGGCGTTGATCCCACTGGGGTTGATGCACGTGGAGGAGTTGCTCGACGAGGAAGTGAAGGCGTTGGCGGGTGAGCGATACGCGCGAAAGGAGGCGACGTTGAGGGGCCGGCGACACGGGAGTAATCCGGGGACCGTGGGGCTCGGGGGCCAGCGGGTGCCGGTTCGGGTGCCTCGAGTGCGCAGCGTGGCGGGCGGGGAGATTCCGCTTCGGAGCTACGAGGAACTCAGTCCGGATGGCGCGGTGAACGAACTGCTTCTCAGACGTGTGCTTTATGGGATCTCCTGCCGGAACTACGAGTCGGCCGCGGAAGCGATTCCAGGAGCCATCGGATTGTCGAGCTCGACGGTGTCTCGAGGATTCGTCCAGGCGAGTGGGGCGAAACTTCGGGAGATGCAGGAGCGGGATCTGTCGGCCGAGGACGTGGTGGCGATCTTCCTGGACGGGAAAATGTTTGCCGACGCCACGATGGTTGTGGCCCTGGGCATCACAATTACGGGCGACAAACGCTTCTTAGGCTTCGTGGAGACGAGTACGGAGAACGAGCAGGTACTGACTCCGTTTCTCCGTTCATTGATGGAGCGAGGCCTGGACATCTCTGAAGGCGTGCTGGTGATCGTCGACGGCGGCAAAGGTCTGCGCGCGGCAGTCAAGCGGGCATTCGGTAATCGAGCCCTGGTCCAACGCTGCCAATGGCACAAACGCGAGAACGTGGTGAGCTACCTGTCGAAGACCGAGCAAGCCGTGTGGCGCAAGCGGCTTCAGCGTGCGTACCAGCGCCCGGAGTACAACGAAGCCCGGGCGGCCCTCGAACAGCTCCATGGAGAGCTCGAGGAGCGAAACCAATCGGCCGCTACGAGCCTTGAGGAAGGCCTGGAGGAGACCCTCACGTTGCATCGACTCGGCGTGTACGGGGTCCTGGGCCGTTCGTTCAAGACGACGAATTGCTTGGAATCGGTCAATGCCCTCGTCGAGGAAAGGTGCGCGAAGGTCGATCATTGGAAGAACTCGAGCCAGCGGCAGCGCTGGTTGGCGACGGCGCTCATCGACATCGAACCACGCTTGAGGAAGGTGATCGGCTACCGTCATCTTCCAAAGCTCCGCGAAGCCCTCAGGCGGGAGCTGAAGATTGAGGCGAAGACGTCGACGAGATCGAAGAAGAAGGTTGCGTGACCAATCGTGAGCCGTGGAGAGTTTCAACTAAGAATGGGATTGACTCCATAATCGCCCCATCCCCGAACCAGGCGACAGTCCAGTTCCTGTCCTTCTGCTGGGGCATCGTCCCCCTTTCCATCCCGCCCGCCGACACCATCGACGACCAGTTGCGTTATTCCCTCGAAGCCGCCCGCAAGGCCGGTTGTGTCCAGAAGGGGCAGTTGGTCGTAATCACCGGGGGTACCCCTTTACACGTCGCCGGCACGACAAATTTCATCAAGGTAGACCGCATTGAATAGTAGGACATAGGAATTCTTACCGCAGAGGCGCAGAGGCGCAGAGATTTATTGTCGGAAAGACATCAGGATCCGACATTTGCCCACATAGGCACGAACTTCACGAAGTGTGACTGAAAAATCACTTATCTCTGCCCTCTGCGCCTCTGCGGTGAAAATTCTTCTAACGACCTTGCGTCCTTTGCGTTGAAAAACCGATGAATTTCCGCCTTTGGTCCTGAAACTCCGTCCCCGCGTTGACACTGCTGGAGCGGTTGCGTAAAGTTATCGGTTTGGTCAAGCCAGAGAAACCAGGTGAGGCAGCATGAAAATCCATGAATACCAGGCGAAGGCGATTCTGGCTCGTTACGGCGTGCCGATTCCCAGGGGTGAGGTCGTCCACGACGCGTCCGGCGCACGGGACGTAGCGGAAAAGCTGGGTGGAACCGTCGTCGTTAAAGCGCAGATTCACGCGGGTGGCCGGGGCAAGGGCGGAGGCGTCAAGCTGGCGAAGAGCCCTCAAGAGGCCCTGACGATAGCGGACAAGATGATCGGGATGCAGTTGATCACGCACCAGACAGGCCCGGAAGGAAGCAAGGTTCAAAAGGTGCTGGTAGAAGAGGGCCTGGACATCCGCCAGGAGCTATACCTCGGCATCGTGATCGATCGAAAGCTGGGTGGGCCCGTGCTGATGGCGTCTACCGAAGGTGGAATGGACATTGAGGAGGTGGCCGCCAACAGGCCGGAACTGATTCTCAAGGAGTACATCGTGCCCGGTATTGGCTTGCAACCGTTCCAGGCCAGGAAACTCGCCTTCGGTCTTGGCCTGGCGCCCGAACTGGTCCGGGATGCAGCCAAATTCATGATGGCCCTCTACAGAACCTTTGAGGAGACAGACGCGTCGCTGGTCGAGATCAATCCGTTTCTCATCACCGGGGACAACAAGGTTTATGCGCTCGATGCGAAAATGAATTTCGACGACAACGCGCTCCACCGGCATGCGGACATTCAGGAATTGAGGGATCTGAACGAAGAGGAACCGTTGGAAATCGAGGCCAGCAAGTATGGTCTCAACTACATCAAACTCGACGGAAACGTAGCCTGCATGGTGAATGGCGCCGGCCTTGCGATGGCCACGATGGATATCATCAAACTTGCCGGCGGCAGCCCGGCGAATTTTCTGGACGTTGGCGGGGGCGCATCCGCCGAGCAAGTCGAGAACGCGTTTCGCATCCTGTTGTCGGATGAGAACGTCAAAGCTGTTCTGATCAATATCTTCGGCGGGATCATGCGCTGTGACATCGTGGCCACTGGCGTCGTGGAAGCGGCGAAGAAACTCGGCATATCCGTTCCCGTTGTCGTCCGCCTGGAAGGGACAAACGTTGAGCAGGGCCAGAAAATCCTCAAGGCCTCAGGTCTGAACTTCCTGGTAGCGAGCGGAATGAAGGACGCCGCCGAGAAAGTGGTAGCCGCGACACATTAGCCAACATCTAACATCAAGAACCACCCAGGACACTCATGAGCATTCTTGTCGACAAATCAACCCGCTTGATCGTACAGGGGATCACGGGCCGTGAGGGAAGCTTTCACACCGCGCAGGCGATTGACTACGGAACCATCGTTGTCGGCGGCGTGACGCCCGGAAAGGGCGGCAGCACGCACGAGGGCGTCGACGTGTTCAACAGCGTTGCCGAAGCGTGTGCATCAACCGGCGCCAACGCATCTGTCATCTTCGTGCCGCCGCCCTTTGCGGCGGACGCGATCATGGAGGCTGCGGACGCCGGGATCGAACTCGTTGTTTGCATCACCGAAGGCGTCCCGACGCTCGACATGGTTCGCGTCATGTCGTTCCTTGAGGGCAGGCAGACTCGCCTCATCGGACCCAACTGCCCGGGGATCATTTCTCCCGGAAGGTGCAAGATCGGGATCATGCCCGGACACATCCACCGCGAGGGATCGGTCGGGGTCGTTTCCCGTAGCGGCACGCTGACCTACGAGGCCGTGGGCCAGCTGTCGGGCCGAAACATAGGACAGTCGACCTGTATTGGCATTGGCGGCGACCCGATCATCGGCACCGATTTTATCGATGCCATCCGGTTGTTCAACGAGGACCCGGGGACCGACGCGGTCGTGATGATTGGCGAAATCGGGGGAACCGCCGAAGAGGAAGCCGCCGAATATGTAAAGGCAAACGTCGACAAGCCCATCGTCGGCTTCATCTGTGGCCAGACGGCCCCTCCGGGAAGACGGATGGGGCATGCCGGCGCGATCATTGCCGGCGGGAAGGGCACGGCCGAAGAAAAGATGAAAGCGATGGAAGCAGCCGGAATACATGTCGTTCGAAGTCCCGCGGATATGGGGGAGGCCATCGAATCGGTTCTGGCATGAACCCGTCTTAATTCCCGATAATAAGCTCAAAATAAGGATTGATACGAAATGGAAAGAACCCTGACGATATTGAAACCCGACTCGGTAAAGGATGGAAATGCCGGTGGCATTATCAGCATGCTCGAAGATGAAGGTTTTCGGATTCGCGCCTCCAAGATGGTGCATCTGAACCGGGGACAGGCCGAGGGATTCTACGAAGTTCACCGGGAGCGTCCTTTTTTTCAAAGCCTCGTCTCTTTCATGACTGAAGGGCCGGTGATCGCAATGGTTCTCGAGGCGGACCAGGCTATCGAAAGACTCCGAAACCTGATGGGTGCGACGGATCCGGGGAAGGCGGATGAAGGGACCGTCCGGAAAAGGTTCGCGACCAACATCGAGCGGAACGCGATCCACGGATCCGACGCTCCAGAGACCGCGGCGTTCGAGATAGCGTATTTCTTTAATCGGCTCGAAATCGTTTGATTCAACACATCTTTCACCGAAGAGGACGCCATGATTGGAAAGATTGAAGAGATACTCGGCGACGCCGGACCCGCCCTTCTCGAGCATGAATGTCGGACCATATCGAAAGAGTCGCTGCATCTGCCGGGTCCCGATTTTGTGGACCGCGTCCATGGCCTGTCGGATCGACCGACACGGGTTCTCGGGAGCCTGGCGGCTTTGACCAATTCGGGCCGGCTTTCTCGAACCGGATACGTCTCGATCCTGCCCGTCGACCAGGGGATTGAACACTCCGCAGGCGCCTCGTTCGCGCCGAACCCAATTTACTTTGATCCTGGGAACATCGTCGAGCTGGCGATCGAGGGTGGATGTAACGCCGTCGCCTCGACTCTCGGAGTCCTCGGAGCGGTTGCCAGAAAGTACGCTCACAGGATTCCGTTCATCCTGAAGTTCAACCACAACGAGTTGCTGACCTATCCGAGCACTTTCGATCAGATCGTGTTTGCCGACATCGACCAGGCCTTCGACATGGGGGCCGTAGCAGTGGGCGCGACGATCTACTTTGGATCTGAGGAATCTGGCCGTCAACTCCAGGAAGTCACCGAGATGTTTCAGCACGCCCACGAGCTGGGAATGTGTACCGTCCTCTGGTGCTACCTGAGGAACCCGGGTTTCAAGACCGGCGATGGCGACTTTCACGCCTCGGCGGACTTGACCGGTCAAGCGAATCATCTTGGCGTGACAATCGAGGCCGACATCATCAAGCAGAAACTTCCCGAGAGCAACGGGGGGTATATGGCGATCAATTTCGGCAAGACGCACCAGAAGGTCTACTCGGAGCTGACGACGGACCATCCTATCGACCTGACACGATACCAGGTTGCCAACTGTTACATGGGACGTGCCGGCCTGATCAATTCCGGCGGCGCCTCGGCGGGCGAAAGCGACCTCCAGGACGCCGTAAGGACCGCCGTCATCAACAAGCGTGCGGGAGGGATGGGCCTCATTTCGGGCCGCAAGGCCTTCCAGCGGCCGATAAAGGAAGGCATCGGGCTCCTCAATGCCATCCAGGACGTTTACCTGGCCCAGGAAATAACAATCGCGTAGCGATGGCACCTTTCGGACCACAGCGAACGGTCTACACCGTCTCCGACGTCAGCCGCCGAATCAAAGAGCTCGTCGAACGCCAGTTTACAGACATCTGGATCGAGGGCGAGGTTTCCAATTACCGTAGTTCCGCGGCCGGCCATCTCTACTTCACATTGAAGGACGCCAGGGCGCAGATTCCCGCCGTTTGCTTTCGCAACCAAGCCTTGTACTTGAGGTTCAAGCCCGAAAACGGGAAGTCCTTTAGAGCCCGGGGCCGATTGACCACCTACGAGGTTCGGGGCGAATACCAGATCATCGTCGAAGTACTCGAGCCGGTTGGAGTGGGCGAACTCCAGCAGGCTTTCGACCGGCTCAAGGACAAATTGGACAGGGAAGGGCTTTTCGTCACCGCGCGAAAGCGGCCTCTGCCCCCGTTTCCGTCTCGGATCGGTGTCGTGACATCCCCAACGAGTGCCGCGTTGCGTGACGTTCTATCTGTACTCGGCAGGCGCCACAACGCGATCGACGTCCTCGTTTATCCCACCGACGTGCAAGGCGACAAAGCCTCGTCCGAGATTGCGGCAGGCATTGACTGTCTCGGCGCCCTGCCCGATGTCGACGTGATCATCGTGACGCGCGGCGGAGGCTCCCTGGAAGACTTGTGGCCGTTTAATGAAGAACGTGTCGCCCGCGCCATCTACCGTTCAGAGAAACCGGTGATCTCCGCGGTGGGTCATGAGGTTGATTTCACGATCAGCGACCTCGTAGCGGATCTGCGGGCTCCCACACCGAGTGCGGCCGCGGAAATCGTAGCCGGTTCCAAAGAGGAAATGTTCGACCGGTTGACGGGCGCCGAGAGACGGATATCGGGCGCGATCCGAATCCGCTTGTCCGAACTGAAGCGTTTCCTGGCGACCAAGGTTGGAAGCCGCGGGTTCGTTGTTGCTGAGAACCGTATCCGGAACATGTCGCAGCAAGTCGACGATTGGAATTTCAGGTTGGAGCAATTCGCTACTTCGGGCCGTTTCTTTTCTTCCCGGTCCCACCGTATCGAGACTGCCGATCGCGCCCTGTTCGCCAGTGTTCCGCGGATGATGGCGAATTCGCGGCAACGATTGACGGGGCTGGGTAAGGCGATGGATGCCCTGAGCCCCCTTGCAGTCTTAAGTCGGGGCTATTCGATCTGTAGAACTCCAGAGGGCAAACTGGTCCGGGCCGCCTCCCAGGTGGCGGTCGATTCGGCTGTGGAAATCAGGCTGGAGGAAGGCGAGTTCGAAGCAAAGGTAACAGCGATGAAACCGAAAGAGAGAGCTTAGCTGCTAGTGTAGTCCGTCACAGTTAATGTAACTTATTCAGCTTTCCTACGTCTGAGTATATATGAGGAGAGCACCGACGATTAAATTGGACATTCCTGTGCGGAAGGAACTGGAGCGACTGAGCCGAAGCCGCAGTGTGGCGGTCCGGTTGGCGGAACGATCTCGAATTGTCTTGCTGGCCGCCGGGGGTCTGGACAATCAGGAGATCGCTGCCAAGTTGGACATCACTCGTCAAAAGGCCGGACGTTGGCGCGATCGTTTCGTTGAAGATGGCCTCGGGGGAATCGAAAAGGACGCTTCCCGCAGTGGACGGATTCCCTCGATCGGCCGCCGGAAGCGGGCCCGGATCGTGAAGAAGACGGTCGAAGGGAAGCCTCCGAACGCCACGCACTGGAGCCGGTCCTTGATGGCCAGGGCAACCGGCGTCAGCGAGTCCACGGTAGGGAGAATCTGGCGGGCTCATGGCTTGAAGCCTCATCTGGCACGCACCTTCAAACTTTCCAACGACAAACAATTTGTCGAGAAGTTGGAGGATGTGGTCGGTTTGTATCTGAACCCTCCGGAAAACGCCATTGTTTTGTCCTGCGATGAGAAGAGCCAGATGCAGGCCCTGGACCGCACGCAACCCGGGTTACCTCTGAAGAAGGGGCGGTGCGGCACCCTCACCCACGACTACAAACGCAACGGGACGACCACGATGTTCGCCGCGCTCAATACGCTGGACGGCTCGATTATCGGGACCTGTATGCCGAAGCATCGTCATCAGGAATGGATCCGGTTTCTCAATCAGATCAAACGTTCCGTGCCGAAAGACAAACAGATCCATATCATTTGCGACAACTACGCCACGCACAAACATCAGAAAGTCGTCAACTGGTTGAAGCGCAACACGCGCTTTCATGTGCACTTCACACCGACCAGTGCATCCTGGCTGAACATGGTCGAACGCTTCTTCCGGGATCTTTCCGAACAACGGCTTCGGCGCGGGGTTTTCCATTCGGTTCCTGAGCTAATCCAGGCCGTGGAGGAATATGTCGGGGGTCACAATCAGAACCCGAAGCCCTTCATTTGGACCGCAACGGCTTCCGATATTCTTGAAAAAGTTCAACGTGCCCGAAAGAAGCTCGATAAGTTACAGTCTGTTTGACGGGGACCACTAGCGTGGGTTTATTTTACCGCAAAAACGCAAAGACACGAAGGTCGCAAAGGGTCGTTGTCTTCGGTGCTTTTCGTAATCATTGTCATCTCAGCGAGGATCCAGAGGACATTGAAAGGGCAAATATCTGCGACCTCTGCGTCTTTGCGTTTTTGCGTTGAAAGAGAGGAGACAATCTCAGTTGTCCCACCGGTGAGGGACCTGTTAGGGTAGTTCTGAGTTGGCTCGAAACGCTTCAACGAGTGGCGGAGCTGGCCGGCTGAGCGGGTTCGAAGAGGAGTGATTATGGGAAAAGCCTTGGACGGTGTTCGTATCCTTGATGTGACCCATGTGCAGGCGGGACCGACCTGCACGCAGATCCTGGCGTGGTTCGGCGCCGACGTCATCAAGATCGAACGGCCCGGCTCCGGAGATCCGACGCGCGCGCAATTGCGCGACATCCCGGACGTGGACAGCCTCTACTTCACCATGCTGAACGCCAACAAGCGGAGCGTCACATTGAATCCCAAAACTGAGGCGGGCAACAAGATTTTTGCCAGGCTGATCGAGGAATGTGACGTGATGGTGGAGAACTTCGCACCCGGTGCAATCGATCGCATGGGCTTCCCCTGGGAGAAGATCCAGCAGATCAATCCGCGCATGATCTACGCTTCGATCAAGGGATTCGGCCCCGGTCCATACGCAGATTGCAAGGTGTATGAGAACATCGCCCAGTGCACCGGCGGAGCCGCTTCGACAACCGGGGAACTCGACGGTTTCCCGACGGTTACCGGCGCCCAGATAGGCGATTCCGGCTCCGGCATTCATCTTGTGGCGGGCATCCTGGCCGCTCTATTCCACCGCGAGAAGAGTGGCCGGGGCCAGAGGGTGGAATGTGCCATGCAAGATGCCGTACTCAACCTCTGTCGCGTGAAGCTCCGTGACCAACAGCGGATCGCCCACGGCCCGCTCAAGGAGTATCCGCAATATCCCCACGGTAAGTTCGGCGATGCTGTGCCGCGTGCCGGAAATGCTTCCGGTGGCGGCCAACCGGGCTGGATCGTCAAGTGCAAGGGGTGGGAGACCGATCCGGACTGCTACATCTACATCATCACTCAGGCGGCGGCGTTCCCGGCTCTGGCCAAGGCCATCGGCCACGAAGATTGGCTTGAGGATCCGGAATGGAACACACCCGAGGCGCGTATCTCAAAGTTAGAGCACGTGTTTGCGGAAATCGAGAGATGGACCATGACCAAGGGAAAGATGGAAGTCATGGAAATCCTCAATCCGTTGAACGTGCCATGCGGCCCGATCCTGTCCATGAAAGAGCTGGCCAATGAGGAATCACTGCGCCAGGCCAGAACCGTTGTAGAGGTCGACCATCCGGAACGCGGCAAGTACTTGACGGTGGGCAACCCCATCAAGCTGTCGGATTCGGCTTCCGATGTCGCGCGCTCGCCGCTCCTGGGCGAACATACCGAAGAAGTCCTCAAGACCGTGGTTGGGCTTGATGACAATGAGATCGAGAGTGCGCGCCGGCAGGGTGCGATCTAGACAATGAAATACAACGTACTGATTCTCGGGGCCTCATACGGATCTTTGTTCGGCACCAAGTTGTTGCTGGCAGGCCATCCGGTGACTCTGGTTTGCACCCGGCCCACCGCCGAATTGATAAGCCGTGACGGGACCGTCGTGCGCTTCCCCATCCGGGGGCGGGAAACACCGGTCGAGGTTTCCTCAAGGGGCCTGGAAGGCGACCTTTCCGCCAGCACCCCGGACGCCGTCAACCCGGGCGACTTTGACCTGGTTGTGCTTGGTATGCAGGAAGCCCAGTACGGTTCGGAAGGTGTTCGCGAGTTGATGGAACGTGTCGCGGCGTCTCGCGTGCCGTGCCTGGCGATCATGAACATGCCTCCTCTGCCATACCTCAAGCGTATTCCTGGGCTTTCGACCCGGGCCCTGCTGGAGTGCTATACGGATCCCAGTGTCTGGGAAGGCTTCGAACCCGGACGGGTCACGTTGGCGAGTCCCGATCCCCAGGCGTTTCGGCCTCCGGACGGGCCAAAGAACATTCTCCATGTAGGGTTGCCGACGAACTTCAAGGCGGCACGATTCGAATCCGAAAGCCACACGACGATGCTCAAGAACCTTCAGGCCGGTATCGAGGCCATCCGATTCGATCCCGGCGATGGAGCCATTGAACTTCCGGTAAAACTCAAGATGCACGACTCGATCTTTGTGCCGCTGGCCAAGTGGCCCATGTTGCTCGCCGGAAACTACCGCTCGGTCGGGCCGGACAACATGATACCTATCAAGGAGGCGGTGCACGGGAACGTCGAGAAATCACGGGAGGTCTACGACTGGGCTCGGACACTGTGTTCGAGGCTGGGGGCCGCGGATGCCGACATGGTTCCCTTCGAGAAGTATGCAAGAGCCGCCGAGGGGCTGGCCAAACCTTCTTCGGCGGCCCGTGCGCTCTTTGGCGGTGCACGTCACATCGAGCGGGTCGATTGCCTCATTCGGAAAATCGCTCAGCAACAAGGGCTCCAGTCCGACACGGTAGACGAGATTGTCACCCTGGTGGATCAGCGTCTGGGGAAAAACCGAGCGGCAGACTGAACGGTGAGACCCGTTGTCGCGGCCGGCTGTAACCGGTCGGAGGAGTCCGATGAACGAGCGTGATGTCGAATCGAAAGTGCTTCGCGAACTCGGACGGGCGATGGGCGCCTTCTCGATGCTCGAGCCCGGTGACCGGATCGCCGTCGGTGTGTCTGGCGGCAAAGACAGCCTCTGCCTGCTGGATGCTCTTGTGAGATATCGCCGCCGAGCCCCGTTCCCGTATGAACTCGTCGCGATCACGATCGAGCAGGGCAAGTTCAAGGTTCCGATCGGCCAACTTGAAGAGCAGATACGCCGGACGGGTGTGGAATGGGTGCTCCGTCCTGAATCGACCACGCTGGGGCTCGTCGCCGACGGCGTTGAACACGGTTGTGACGTGTGCAGCCGTCATCGACGCCGCGCACTGTATCAGGCTGCCTCCGATCAGGGTTGTACGGTTCTGGCGCTTGGCCATACCGCTGACGACTGCGCGGAATCGCTCCTCCGAAACATTCTATTTAACGGCAGGATCGCCTCTCTCCCACCCGTGGCGATGTCCGGGAAGGGCCCGATCCGCCTGATTCGGCCTCTGGTGTTTGTCAGCGAGGACCTTACGGCCGCCTACGCCCTGGAAAAAGAGCTTCTGACAGTGGATTGCGTGTGTGCGGAGAAGGCAGGCCCGCGAAGTGAGATCCGGGAATTTCTTGAGAGCATGAATTCCAGGCACATCGACGTGCCCGAATCCGTTCGGGCGGCGCTGGCGAACGTGAACCCTTATTCGTTGTTCGACCCGAAGTTGCATAAGGACGGTGCGGACAGGTCTGTGAGTTTTCAGGGAAAAGGGGAGTCCAAAGTCCAAGGGAAGTCCGAAGTCCGGGAGACTGCGTCACGGCATACCGCCGCTCCTGCTTGAAACCCTCCAAATTCCGTCAAAATGTTCGGATGTCGCTTTTGGACCCCGGACCTCGGACCACGGACTCCACCCGTCGGCTCTTACCCGGCCGCCTTCTCTAACCGAAAGCCGCTCCCGACCCAGGCTTCGGTCCCTCCGACGACATTCGATATCCGGTCAAAACCCTGGCCGGACATGATGCTCGTGGCTGCGCTGGCTCGGTATCCGCCCTGGCAGATAACGGCAAGTGGCCGATCCCGGTCGAGCTCGCCCACCCGCTCTCTGATTTCGGACAGCGGTATGTTCACGGCCTTCCCGACGTGTCCATCCTTGAACTCGGCGGGCCGACGAACGTCGATGATCTGCAGGTCGACCGTCTCCTCTATTCGGTCCCGGAGTTCGTCCACGGGGATTTGCTCGATCGTCGCGATCGGTTTGCCGGCCTGATCCCACGCATACATCCCGCCTTTGAGAAAGCCCTTCACGTTCTCGACGCCGACAAGGGCCAGACGCGAGACCGCCTGGTCTATCTCGGCCTCGTATTCCGCCACGACAACAATTTTCCGCTCTGTCGGCAGCAGGCTGCCCGCCCAGGAGGCGAACTCACCCCGGAGTCCAATGTTCAAGGCGCCGGAGATGTGTCCAGCGCCAAAGGCCGAAGCGTTTCGGACATCCAGAATGAGGTCTCCAACGGCATCGATTTCGTCGGGGGACAACGCGACCGGTTCGGCCAGGTCCCCTAGCAGCCCGTGGCAGAAGTGGGGTTTTCTGAGTTGAGAGTTTCAGGTCTTCGCCCGGACGGAACGGCGTCTAAATCGATTCTGGAGCGCTGAGGATGGAACGAGAGCGATTCACAGTGGCTCCAGAGCAGTATTAAGGTGAATAAGGCCATGACATGTTGGCCCTGAAGGCCTCGTGGTGTGCCGTTTCCGAAATTGTTCCGAAGGATCAGGCTCAGATTCAAAGCGGCATATTGAATCAGGACGCGCTTGAGAATGTTGTCCCGATGTCGGAGGTGAACCCGACGCATTGCGCCGGTTTCCAGCGTGTGTGCGAACGGTCGTTCCAACATCAGTCCGCGCTGTCGGAGTAATTGCTTGCCCCGGTTGCCTCGGATTCGTCGCCGGTTGGCATAGACGGCCTGTTTTTCTTCGGACTTATCTTTCCAGTTGCGTCGGCCCCGGTCCGGTTCCGAGATGTAGCTGCGAATGTTGAGGTCTTTGAATCCGGTCAACGTATCGTTACTGTGATAGCCCTTATCCGCCACCAGTTCGGAGAGCACATCGTTCCGAAGTTTCGATCCAGGATCGGCGGCCAAGGTCTCCATCTGATGCGCGGCTTGGATCATCGTTTCTTTGATCGTCGTCGTGTCGCCCTGATCGGCACCCTGCACCGTGACCGCCAGGATGGCTCCGGTCTTCATGTCGGCGGCATGCTCCACCTTATGGGCCAGATGCGTTCGTCCGTCCTTCATCTTCGTGATTCGCGCATCCGGGTCGTGGGGATGCTCCCACTCTTTGTTCGATCCTTTCTTCGACCGCTTGCGGTCGAGTCGCCCCAGCTCGGTTTGCGTCGGTGTCTCGATCCCAGACGCCTTGGCCAGCCGTGTCAGGAATTGGTTGTAGGCTTCTCCGGTGTCCCGGCGTACGATCGACCGCATCGCCGCGTTGGCTTCCAGTGTCGATGCATCCACGCCCACCGTCTTCCCATCGATCAGGCCCTCACCGGCCAACACGCCCAACATCCACGAAAAGACCTTTCCATGTGTTTCCAGATCGATCAACCGTCGCGTCCGCGAGACTGTCGAATGATCCGGCACCCCTTCGCTCAGCCCGACTCCAAGGAATCCTCGCAAACTCAGAGAATCGGCACACCGCCACGCTATGCCACGCTCCGAATCGATTCCTTCGAAATAGCCCACCAGCAACATCCTAAAATACTTGCCCGGCGCCACGCTCGGCCGACCCATCACCTCAGCGTAGAACTGCTCACAGGCATCTTCGACGAACCGGTCGAACTTGGCTTGGTCCAAGATTCGGTTAACCCGTTCGTAGAACACGTGGCCCGCTGTCCGCGGCAACTCTGCTGTCGCAACCCATAACGTGGCTTGTCGGTCCTTTTTCCGTCCCATTCCCATATCGCGTTCTCCTTCCACTATCTTCCTCGCGATACGGTCGCATGGGGTTCGTTGTTAACTATGAAGTTGACTTGCACCACGGGCTGCTAAGGCCGTGGCTCCCTGCCGGTTCAATTCGGCATCCCGTGGAAAGTATTCCGGTACCTCGGGCAGATCGGAAGTCATCATTCGCACGAAGTCTTCCTTCGGTATTGGCTTTAACGCGTAGTTGTACTGGCGTTGCTCTCCGATCGTAGAAGATGTTTCCTTCGCGATATTCCGGCCGCAGAGAGAGCCTGCGCCGTGTGCAGGATAAACCTCCACACTGTCGTCGAGTTTGAAAAGCTTGCCGTGAAGGCTCTCGTAAAGCATGCCGGCCATTTGTTCCGACGTATATCCCTTGGATCCCACTAGGTCGGGACGACCGACGTCCCCGATGAACAGCGTATCGCCGGTTAGCACTTTTTGTGGCTGGTTCGGGTCCAGCGTGTCGATGACGACGATCGAGATACTTTCCGGAGTGTGTCCCGGCGTCTCGAGAAACCGGAGGGTCACTTTTCCCAGCATAATTTCGTCGCCGTCCCAAACGGCGCGATAGGGAAATGACGCATCGGACTTGTGGCCAAAGACAATCTCTGCGCCGGTCCGTTCCGCGAGCTCGTGGTGCCCACTGACGAAGTCGGCATGCAGATGGGTCTCGATCACGTACTTGATTTCGAGGCTCTGAGCTTTTGCTTCATCGATGTACTGGTCGACATCCCGTTGAGGGTCGACGACCGCGGCGTGCCCTTCCGAGCCAATGAGATACGACGCGTGTGCAAGACACCCCAGGTAAAACTGCTTGAAGTGCATTAGAGAGCTCCAAAAACAGGACCGTCGATGGCCCCGGTGGTCGAAACGGTATTGTTAGTGCGTCATCGAATAAATAAGAAAATTGATGCCCAGGCGGACTCCCTCAGCCGAGGGTTTGAGCGGATAACGGGGCTGGTCCAGCCATTCCCAATAATCACCAAGGTCGTTGTTGTAGCACATGATCATGGAGATGTCTTTGCCGTTCTCGGAAGGATAGCCGTAGAAGACCGGCCATCCGTCAGACGCCCAATAGGCGGTCAGATCGAGATCGGTAATGTCGTAGAAAGTATGGAAAATCGGATGGTCGACGGTGAGAGGGATCATCTCCCGTCCGGGATACATCCGTTTCAGATTGTAATCCCAGTTTGACAGATCGTTGTAACCGTCGAAGTCGTCGACCATGACGAAGCCTCCACGGTCAAGATACTCTTTGAAGTTCTTTACCTCGGCGTCGGTCAGGTTCATCGTTCCGGGTTCGGAAATATATGCGAACGGGTAGTTGAACAGTTCCGGATCGTCCATGTCGATCACCTGGTACGACATCCGTTCGACGTCGAGCGACGTGGCCTCCCCGGCGAGCGTATTGATGTGCCACTCCGCCTGGGGATAATCGTGTTCCCAGCCGCTCATTCCCCACGATCCTCCGTGGGTGTTGTATCGGAGCCGGACGAACACGAATTCGGTCTCGGGTGGTTCGTTCGGTTCGTAGATCATCGGGTTCCGATTGCGGAAGTACCTCTGTCCCTCGAGGAGACTCGCACCCCCGAACCCAACGAGCGCGAGCAGGACGATCAAGGCAAAAAGCAGGCCGTGTTTCATATCGACAACATTGTACCGTGCCGGGGACGGAATATTAAGTGCTACGGCGTTCGAGACGAATGCAAGGGGTTCGAGACAAAATGTATTGAGGAGGACGGGTGAGATGGCATACCATTGGTTTCCTTAATTAGACCGCTTGTTCAAAAGTTGACTTAGCGGTCAAATGATCGGAATAGTGAGGTCTCCGAGTCCATGAGAACACGACAGTTGATGCGCCTTCGGGTGAACGGCGACAATCGGGAGATTGCAGCGGCGCCAAGCAAGACCCTGTTGGAGGTCTTGAGGGAAGACCTCGGGTTGATTGGAACCAAGCATGGTTGCGAACTTGGGGAGTGTGGAACGTGCGCTGTGTTGATTGACGGGGAGCCTGCTCTGTCCTGCCTGCTCCTTCCTTGTGAGCTGGAGGGACAGGAGATCACGACGATCGAAGGAATGGCCCTCAAAGGCCGGCTCGATCCTCTTCAGGAAACTTTCGCCGATCTGGGCGCCGCGCAGTGCGGATATTGCACGCCGGGCATTCTTCTGGTGGCCAGGTCTCTGTTGGCCGAGTCGCCTCACCCGACTCGCGAGCAGATCGAAGAGGCTCTTGGAGGAAACCTGTGCCGTTGTACGGGTTATCTGAAGATTTTTGAGGCGATCGAACTGGCTGCTGGCGAACGTGAGGTGAACCATGTCGTCGAATGAATTCAGCGTCATCGGAAAGCCCCTGCGGAAGGTCGACGCACTGGCGAAATGTACGGGGCAGACCATCTTCGCCGACGACATTTTCCTTCCGAACATGTTGTACGCGAAACTGCTGCGGAGCACTCGTCCCTATGCACGTATCCGTAACGTCGATACTTCGGCTGCCGAGGCGATGGACGGCGTTCGAGCGGTCCTGCTGGGGCACGACCTGCCGATCACTTTTGGAATCCTTCCCGTTTCCCAAGACGAGCACACTCTAGCAATCGATGTCGTCCGATATGTCGGTGACCCGATCGTCGCCCTCGCCGCCGTGGACGAGGAAACCGCCGAGGAGGCGGTGCGGGTCATTCGGGTGGAATACGAGGACCGGGTTCCCGTCATGACGATCCCCGACGCGATCCGTGCCACGGACGTTCCGATCCACGAGTACGCGGAGGCCGGAAACATCCACAAATCGGTGTCGTTCGATTTCGGCGCCGTCGACGATGCGCTGGACGGAGCGGACATTCGGTTGGATGACGTGTTTTTTTATCAAGGAAACACGCACCTTCCATTGGAGCAACATGCCGCCGTAGCCACCGCCCATCCGGATGGAAAGTTGACGTTGTGGTCGTCGACACAGACACCCCATTACGTTCATCGTGCCCTCGAGCGCGTTCTCGGAATGCCGGCCCACCGGATCCAGGTGATCGCCAGCCCAAACGGAGGGGGTTTCGGTGGCAAGAGCGATCCATTCAGTCACGAAATCGCCGTCGCGAAGCTGGCGCAAATGACGGGAAGGCCCGTCAAAATCGCGTTGACCCGCGAGGAAGTGTTCTATTGCCACCGTGGACGTCACCCGGTCCTGATGCGATCGAGGCTCGGGTTCACCAAAGACGGCAAGATCACGGGCATGCACTTCGAGTCCCTTCTGGACGGAGGGGCCTACGGCAGCTACGGCGTCGCCAGCACCTACTACACCGGGGCGCTCCAAACGACCACGTACCATATTCCCGCCTACCGGTTCCAGGGCGCGCGCATGTTTACCAACAAACCGCCGTGCGGTCCCAAGAGGGGGCACGGAACGCCCCAGCCGCGGTTTGGAATGGAGATCCAGATCGACAAGGCTGCAGAGAGGCTGGGCATGGACCCGGCCGAACTCCGGATGAAGAACCTGGTCCGACCCGACTCCCTGACAGCCAACTGGCTGCAGATTCGAACGACCGGTCTCGGCGAGTGCATCGAGAAGGTCGTGGAGGCGTCGGGCTGGAAAGACAAGTACGGGAAGCTTCCCGCGGGCCGCGGCGTGGGTCTGGCCTGCGGTTGCTATCTGACGGGCGCAGGGCTTCCTATTTACTGGAACAACATGCCCCAGTCCGGAGTGCAACTCCAGTTGGACCGCTCGGGTCTGGTGACTGTCTTCTGCGGAAGTACCGACATCGGCCAGGGCTCCAACTCGATACTGGCGTACATCGTTGCCGAGGTGCTGGGGATCGATCCGGAGTACATTCGGATTGTAACGGCCGACACCGACCTCACGCCGGTCGATCTGGGCAGCTATTCCAGCCGGGTGACCCTGATGACGGGCAATGCCGCAATCGAGGCCGCCGAACGGGCGAGAGACATTCTCCTCCTGGCTGTTTCAGAGAAGATCGAGGTTCCGATTGAGAATCTTGTCATGGCCGGCGGACGTGTGTTCGATTCCTCCAATGAGGACAACGAGGTCTCGTTTGCCCGCGCCGTGCAGCTTGCGGAAGCTCGTTCGGGGACTGTCGGCACCGTTGGCAGCTACAAGCCCCCGAAATCGGCAGCGCGATTCAAAGGGGGCGGCGTCGGACCGAGTCCCACCTACAGCTACTCCGCCGCAGTGATCGAACTGGAGGTGGATCCGGAAACCGGGATCATCACGCTGGACCGGGTGTGGGTCGCGCATGACATCGGGCGGTCGATCAACCCGATGCTCGTCGTCGGCCAGGTCGAAGGCAGCATCTACATGGGTCTGGGCGAAGCCTTGATGGAGGAGCAGGAATTTCGTCTGGGCGTGCACAAGACGCCGAGCATGCTCGATTACAAGAGCCCGACTTCGATGGACATGTGTCCGATCGAAACCCTGCTGGTCGAAAACCCCGATCCGGCGGGACCTTACGGCGCAAAAGAGGTTGGCCAGGGTCCCTTGCTTCCAGTTCCACCCGCGATCTCGAATGCCGTCTATGACGCGGTAGGCGTTCGTGTCGACGAAATTCCGATCACACCGGAGAAGATCCTCAAAGGCATTCGGGCCAGAGACAAGGGAAACGACCCGCGCGTCGGTCCGGGAGCGTTTCCGGAGATCGACTACCGTGATCCGATGTTTATCCTGCCTCCCTGGGAGGGTGGCGACGGATCCTCCGAAGATAAACCGCAATACACGCGCAAGGGGGTCGGGTAAATGTTGAGGCTTCCATCCTTCGAGTTTCGACGACCGGCCGATGTCGGTGAGGCTGCAAGCATTCTGGCGGCCGAAGGCCCGCGGGCGATGCTGGTCGCCGGCGGAACAGATCTGTGGCCGAAGATGAAACGGCGGCAGTTCGAACCCCCGGTCGTGGTGGGTCTGAGGCATCTATCGACGCTCCGCCAGATCGAAGGGGACGCCTCGGCAGGCGTTCGAATAGGCGCCAACACGACCCTGAGAGAGTTGGAGCGGAACCCGATGTTGCTTTCCCAATACCGGGCCGTCGCCGTTGCCGCACGTTCAATTTCCAGCCCGCCACTGAAAATGATGGCGACGATTGGCGGAAACCTCTCTGTGGATACGCGTTGTTTCTACTACGATCAGACGTACGAATGGAGAAAATCCATCGACTTCTGCCTCAAGAAAGACGGGGATACGTGTTGGGTCGCGCCCGGGAGCCCGCGCTGCTGGG
Organism: Terriglobia bacterium; assembly: GCA_965262425.1. Classification (GTDB taxonomy): domain Bacteria; phylum Acidobacteriota; class Terriglobia; order 20CM-2-55-15; family 20CM-2-55-15; genus CAZOZZ01. Next base: position 1,036,822 of record OZ253536.1, read on the forward strand.
CCGTTTCATCCACGGATCTCGCACCCGTCATGCTGGCGCTGGGAGCGCGCGTCCACCTTGTTTCTAAGGAAGGCGAACGAGTTCTGGCTGCGGCCGAGATGTACAACCCCGACGGCATTGTGTATCTCCACAAACGTCCCGATGAAATCATGACCGCCATCGACCTGCCTCCGGCCAACGGAGACGTTACCGTTTTCAAAAAGCTGCGCCGTCGAGGGTCCATCGATTTCCCGCTCTTGAATGTTGCCGTCTGGCTCCGACCCGGGAGCGACGGCAGGACGGTCGAAGACGCCCGTATCGCGATCGGAGGCATCACCTCGGCGCCGTTCCTGGTAACCGAAGCCACCTCGCTGCTCCACGGCCACGAATTTTCAGACGACCTCATTCGGGCCGTGGCCGAAGCCTCCCGCTCCAAAGCCAAACCGCTCGATAACACCGATCTGGATTTCTCATGGCGGAGGCAAATGGTCGGGGTTTGGGTCAAGCGGGCGTTGGAGGAGGCATGGGCGGTGATGGATGGCGGGTAGGAAGTCGGAGGTCCGGAGCCGAGGTCCGCGATGGAAGCGTACCCGAATGCCGAGCACTGACTTGGTTCTATTTAACGAAAAATCGGGGAAATATGGACCGATTATATCGCTTTTCGCAGTAGATCTCTTCTGCCGCGCAGGCTCCTAGTTTGGCGTTGCGAGAAGGGCCGACCAGATTTTCGAATTTCAAGACAGAGACCAGCGGGTCTGTTAGTATCACTGCTCATCTCAGAATGCCATCAGAAGAACTGACTGCACCAAGGATCACCTCGATTGTTTCTGCACAGTTAGCAAGCCGGCATCCTGTTCGGTTGATCTAGACAGCTCTTGCTTATCCGGTTGTTTCAGCAAGCCACCATATGTAGTGTAGGGGTGTGGCACGCCCTCCGTTTCCCAAGAATATGCGCGAGTTCCAACGGCAATTCGCAACCGAGGAGGCATGTCAAGACTACTTGGCGGTATGTCGCTGGACGAACGGCTTCACATGTCCCCGCTGCGGACACGGGCGGGCGTATCGGATACTGCGACATCGACGGTGGCAATGCGTTGGGTGCCGATACCAGGTTTCGTTGACGGCCGGCACGATTCTCCACAACACAAGGACGCCACTAACGGTCTGGTTCTGGGCGGCCTATCTGATGGTCACCGATAAACGGGGCATTTCGGCTCTTCTGCTCCAACGACAAATGGGGCTGCGTCGGTACGAGACCGCGTGGATGCTGTTGCACAAGCTGAGACGGGCGATGGTTAACGCGACGCGAGAGCCGTTGCATGGCGAGGTGGAGATCGACGACACCTGGATCGGCGGATCCCAATCCGGCCTCCGGGGCAGTCGTCAGCTCAAGGGGCGAAAGGCCGCCATTGTGCTGGTGGCCGTTGAAAAACGGGGCCGTATCTCGGGTCGTGTCCGGATGGCCGTCGTCCGGAACTTCAAGAAAAAGACGATGATCGATTTCGTCAAACAAAACATCGCACCGGGATCCACTGTTTACACCGACGGCCTGCAAGGCTTCGAGGGCATTCCGAAAGCAGGCGTTCGGCACATTCCCCATCTTCAACCTCTCCGGACCGACCTGCGCAAAGGCGTGCCCTCGGTGGTGCCACTTGCGGACCGCGCGATCGGAAACCTGAAGCAATGGCTGATCGGTACCTACCATGGGGTCAGTAACCCACAGCTTCACATCTACCTGGATGAGTTCGTGTTTCGGCACAATCGTCGGAGGAGTCCAATGGCCGCTTTTCAAACATTACTCGGCCTCGGTGCGGGACAGCCTCCAACTCCCTATCGACGGATTCAGGGCGCTCGGAACATCGCGAATGATGTTGGCTAATCGCAACATGTTGGGGTCTGCTGAAACAACCGGATAAGCAAGAGACAGCTAGCCCGCATTTCTCATGAATGGTGCCCAAGACTGCATTTAGGAGAAGGAAAAGGCGTCGGAAGCTGGTTGGCGGGAGCAAAGATGCCGACTGAGCTGAGAAAGTGGGCCTGGATGACGGGTGTTGCAGGGAATGGTGAGGTGAAATCGGATTACAGAGACAGCTATCCCGACCAAAGACGGGAAGGTTGGGATGTCTGAGAAGAAGTGATTAACAGCGCAGAGGGATTTGTTGAAGGTTCGCGTAAATCTGAGCGAACACCGTAGCGTAGGGGTAGCCTCCAGCCATCCGAATCCAGACTCGACGCACCGTGACATGGATCTGGGCTGCGATCTTGAGCAGATTCAGGCGAATCGTGGTGCACTGCGCCCGCGCGAATTCGGTACCCTGCAAGCCGAGCCGTCGCAAGGCCTGCATCAGCATGTACGCCACCGATGAAAGGTAGAGTCGGAGTTGATTGGCGCGCATGGTGGCCGTGCTGGTCCGATCGGCGAACAATCCGAGTTGTTGCTCTTTGATCCGGTTTTCCATGTCTCCCCGTGCACAGTAGGTCTGTTCATAGATGTGCCTTGGGGATGTTCGTCCTTTCGGTAACGAGGTAACGATAAACCGGGGATTGGCGCCCTTGGCCAGATGTTCGGCCTTACCAATGATGCGTCGCTCACGAGTCCAGCTGTCTCGGGTCTGATACAGAAACGTCTTAAAGACGCGCGCCGGCTTTCCGGTCCTGTCGAACCGCTTTTTTGCCGTCGCCATCGGAGTTTCAATCGCGGCTAGCAGCCGATTGTTCTTCGCCAGTCCGATCACGTAATCGACACGGTGTTGGGCCTCGCACCAGGTCAGGATCTCATCGCGGCAGAAACCCGAGTCCCCCCGAATCACGATCTGGACTCTGGGCCACTTCTGCCGAATCTGTCCCACGATCCGTTCCAGTTCCTTTACCGATCCGTCCGCACCATCGATGTCGGAGCGTCGTAGCCGGGAACACAACACGAACTCCCCACAGAAAATATAAAGCGGCAGATAACAATGGTGCCTGTAGTAGCCGTGAAAGAAGCGACCCTCCTGATTCCCGTGTATCAGATCGTCGGTCGCATCCAGATCCAGAATGATCTGCCGCGGTGCCCGCCGATGGGCCTGGAGGAACACGTCCACCATCAGCCGATCTATCGCCGCTTCGTCCCGGCCGATCTTCTTGGTCGGGTGCTTTGCCGCACCCTCGGTCGACAGTTCCAGTCGGTTCAACGTGCTCTTGCCCGCCAGGGCCTTACCTCGATCTCGAGCTTGTTTCCGTGTCCGGCCCTTCGGATCGGTCTCACCCACCATCACCGCCAGCACCGGATCCGATCGGAGTTGATCGTGGTCGTTCAGATCTTCATAGCCCAAACACAATCCGTACACCCGTTGCGACACCAGTTGTTCGATCCCGTGTTCCACAAATCGCGTGTCCCGATAATCCCGGAAACATTCGGCAAACTGTTTCAGGATCCCGGTCCGTTTTTCCGTTTCTCGTAGCAGCAAACCGCCCGCGTCCGTGCTGATGTCTCCCCCGTCGAATTGCCCCCGGACTTCCCGTGTACCTAATGCGTGATATTGAATCGTTTCTGTTTTACACTCTGTCATGACAAAGGCCGCCTCCGTCTTGGCTTGAAAGTTTCTATTCAAAACCTTCTATGCCAGACAGGGCGGCCTTTTTCGGTCCTTTCCCTTCTTACTCGTTTCGATTTATTTCAAATCTCTTGAGAAATGCGGGCTAGGATTTAGGGAACCACCGAGGCCGTCCGGCCTGATTGACAAGATACGTGCGCCTGCTCACTTCGAAACAGCACCGAATTGCAACTGACGCCAATTCGAGCAGAAGGTCGATTCCCAGCAGGCCAATGGAGGAGCGCTTCGTTTCGCAGCATATCAAAATGAGAAAAATAACTTATGATGAAGAATAAGACGAGAGAACCGTTGACCTCAGGGCCGATAGCTGGCTCCAGCTCATGCAAATCCGAACGTGTAACCCATGCGCTGATACTGGCCGCGGGCACGGGTTCCCGCTTGCGGCCGCTGACCCTTGATGCACCCAAGTGCCTCACTGAGGTGGGCGGCAAACCCATCCTTGGCAGACAGATCGACAGCTTGCGTACTCAAGGTATTCGAAACCTCGTGATGGTGACGGGTTTCGAGGATGGTCAGATACGCCGGTATCTGGACCGTCATGCGGCCGATATGCAGGTCGACTACGTTTTCAATCCGCTATATGCGACGACCAACAATATTTACTCGCTTTGGCTGGCGAAGCACCTGATTGACGGACCTTTCATGCTTCTGGAAAGCGATTTGGTTTTTGAAACGTCGATGTTGGACGACATGCTGCAACCCGATACGGTTGCCGTTTCCAATATTCTGCCCTGGATGAACGGTACAACCGTGGAACTCGACGCAAACGGCGCCGTGACTTCGTTCAACCTGTCGCACGGCAGCGATGATGTGCCGCGTTACAAGACAGTCAACATCTACACCTTTTCAGCCCAGAACTGGAAAGCAACGGCCTCACGATTGGATCAGTATATTTCCGCGGGTCGGACCAACGATTATTATGAAGCCGTATTTGCCGAGATGATTCCTGAGGGCACGGTTCGTTTTGAAGCAGTCTTTTTCGATGAAAATAAATGGTATGAGATTGACACGGTCAATGACTTGAGCGCGGCGGACACGCTGTTTCATCACGTGCCACGCTTCGTCGCGAAAGATGAGCACTTTCTACGCGTTAGCACGGCTGAGTCAATGAAAAAGCGGGGCAAGGATACAACCGTAATCGCAAAGATTGCGACAGCATCATCAGGCGTTGCCGCGGCTATGGGCCACCCAGACGGATAATGTCAGACCCGGAGTTTTCTGCCAGAGAACAGCAGTTTGAGATGATAGCCGCCCAACATGGCGGCTATTGGCAACATGGGTTTATTGATCACGCGTACCTTTATAACCTCTATTTTCCGCCACCTCGTTTTTTCGCGCAGATCACCAGCCAGGTCCGTCAATTAGTTCTTAATTACCCAGTTGCACAACGTGTACTGGCCGGGATGGTGGGGGACCTCATCGGCCAGGCGCCGGAAAAGATCGCTGTTGGTAATGGCGCGGCGGAACTTATCAAAATCGTTTCCGGTCACATTGCCAACACCCTGATTGTGCCTGTTCCGTCATTCAACGAATACGCCAACGCGGCCCCCACGGGAAAAGTGGTTGAATTTGCACTCGAGACCCCATCCTTCAAGCTGGACGTGGACAAATTTTCTGATTCGGCGGCGCGCTCGAAGGCAGATATCGCCGTTGTCGTAACGCCCAACAATCCAACTTCGCTGCTCGTGCCAAAACCCGATCTTATTCGTTTATTGGAGAAACTGGCCAAACAGAACTGCATGCTGATTGTCGACGAGTCTTTCATCGATTTTGTCGGGGACCGAGATTCTGCGACGTTAGAGTCGGATATCGAACGATACCCCAACCTCGCGATCTTCAAGAGTATGAGTAAAGCCTATGGTATCTGCGGTTTGCGGATCGGCTACCTGCTTACTGCCAACCTCTCGTTTGCGGACAAAGTTCGTCAGGGTCTGTCCATTTGGAATCTCAATGGATTTGCCGAATCCTTCCTGCGCCATGCACCGCAATACCGTGACGAGTTCAAGGTGAGTTGTGCCAGGGTGCAAGCTGACAGAAATCAGTTCTATCAGGATCTGTGCACAATCAAGGGTTTGACTGTCTATCCGCCGGATGCCAACTTTATCTTCTGCCGTCTTCCAGATCATGCGCCTACCGGCCCTGAAGTTACCCGGCGGCTATTTGTCGAACACAACATGTATATCAAACACTGTGATGGCAAGACCATGTGCCAGGCAAACCGGTACCTGCGCATCGCCAGTCGCACTCAGGATGAGAATGGCAATCTGGTGAAGGCTTTAGGCAAAGTCCTGGCAACTTGAATGCCTTGGGGGCGATAGGGCCAGATTCTCTTTTGACGAGGTTCTTATGACTAAGACCACGACGCCTGACGGAATTCACTTGTTCAGAGAAACAGGTTTTTTCGACGAGACGGCGGCGGCATTAACGCACTTGAGAGATGCTGACGAGATTCTGTTTTCTGAAGGCGTGGACTATTGCGTCATGTTTGGTACGCTCCTCGGCCTGTTACGGCATGACGGTTTGATTCCATGGGATGACGACCTCGACATCATTGTTTTTGATATCGATCAATTCGAGAATAAATGCAGGCGTCAATTTGAAGAGAGGGGATATGTCGTCTTTGACGATGTGCGTACCCTGGAAGGTACGGAAAAGAGATGTGGCTACCGAATCCACTCCGAGTCGGGGCTTCCCATCCCGGGACAGTCATGGAAATTTCCCTGGCTGGGTGTCTGGGAGCCGGACTTCAACGACCATACGATGACCTTGCCTCCTGAAACATTCACGTATTCGCGTGAGGATTTCTTCCCTTTGCACCGCCGTGCTTTTCTGGATTTTTCTGTGAACGTGCCGCGGCGGCCCACTCAAATACTGAAACAGTATTACGGCACTGAGTGCATGGAGTTCTGTGTGCTCCACAATCTGGATCATCGGCAATACAAGCCAACCGGATTTCCCACGACCCGATTTCCATTGGCGGACGTCCTCGCCTATTTGCAGGAGAACCCCAAGAAATTGCCTTAGGGTGTGGAGCCGGCACGCGTCAGAAGTGTGTTTCCCTTCACGAAAAGGTGGAGCCACACCATGCATCCTCATCCGGGAGACTTCTAAGCCCCTGGTTGACGCTAAAGCTAAAACCAACATCGATACCCTGAAACGGGATGCCGCGTATCCGAACCTCGGAAAAAGAGCGAGCGATGGCGGTTACTGTTATCTGTTTCAGCGCCGAATTTCGCCCTACATCACAATATTCTGCGTACGCAAAGGGATCAGCGCCAATATTGCGACGGGAATTGACCTGGTGCTGGCTCTGATGGCGGCGTGGAGCTTATCTCAAGGCTTTTATCTTTCAGGGTCTTCCGCAGAATTTGTGGGTAAAACCGTCTTCCATCGCCGCTTGAGGAGACCACGGTGCTCGCCAAGCCTCAAGGCTTCCCTCGCAAGCTCGGCGGCTGCGCCGGCCTTGACCCTCGGCTGCGCTCCGCGGTGTCGGCTGGTGTGGGCGATGGGGAACGGGGCCTCCGGCGGGGGCTCCGGGCACCGGGTGTAGGCGTCCGACCGAAGTGGGTACTGGAATATTCGCCGTCGAACAAAAGAATAAGGTGCTTTGTTTCAATTACTTATGTGCGCACAGGCCTTTGGACTGCCCACAAATTCTGCGGAGGAGGCATCTTTCAGGCGTGATCCTGATTCAGCTTTTTGGTTTGTGGTCGTGTGTGGATGGAGAAATTGCAAGGGTGACAAGGTCGTCAAGTCAGCTCGGCGATTTTTATGACACGATGACGGACCGGTCGGCGGAGTTTATTATTTTTGCCGGCATGTGTTATTCAATGCCGCCTGATTCGGTCGCCACTTCCTGGGGGGTCATTTTCTTTTATTACATCGGCATGGTCTTCCTCATCACAGCTTCTTCCGAAAAGTTCCGTTCTGTTTATCACAAGAATTACCCAAAAAACGAACTCGAAGGCGCGTTCAATTGGCTGTGTGCCGGGAGCTGCGTATTCCGGACGATCGTGATCACTGATTCCGATTTAACGTGATCACCGATTCCGGGATCATGATCAGTGATTCCGGGATCATGATCAGTGATTCCGGGCATCATGATCACCGATTCCGGCGATCATGATCACCCGTCGGTAGCGAAGTTTAGACCTGTTAGGTTCTTCCTTGAAAAAGGAGAACTTGATGGGAACAAGACGGCTATCGATGAGACAGTTACGCGAGATTCTACGACTCAAACACGAACAGAAACTCAGCCACCGGGCCATCGCCCGAGCCTGCCGAGTGGGAGTAGGGACGGTTTCGGAGTACGTCCGACGGGCGGCACGTGCAGGGTTGGAATGGCCGCTGCCTGAGGAACTGGACGAGGCCGCGCTTGAAGCGCGGCTGTTTTCCAGCGCGGGACCGGGCTCCCGGGAACGGGTGGTTCCAGATGTCGAGCGGATCCACCAGGAGTTGAAGCGTGTTGGAGTCACCCTCCACCTGCTCTGGGAAGAGTACCGGGAAGCGAATCCAAAGGGATATGCCTACAGCCAGTTCTGTGTGATCTACGGGCGGTGGGCCCAGAAACTGAAGCCCTCGATGCGGCAGGTGCACCGCGCCGGCGAGAAGACCTTCATCGACTTTTCCGGCAAACGGCCAGAACTGACGGATCCGCGGACGGGCACAACTAAACCAGTCGAGTTGTTCGTGGCCGCGCTGGGCGCCAGCGGTTATACCTACGCCGAAGCGACACCGAGCCAGAAACTCGCCGACTGGATCGGCGTACATATTCGCATGGTGGAGTTCTTCGGCGGATCGAGCCGGATCTGGGTTCCCGATCAACTCAAGAGTGCCATTACCCTGTCCTGCCGCTACGAAGCAGGAGTGAATCGCACCTACCAGGATGAGGCAGAACATTACGGCGCCGTTGTCATTCCGGCCCGGCCTCGGAAACCCAAAGACAAAGCAAAAATCGAAGCCACGGTCCTTCTGGCACAGCGTTGGCTCCTGGCCAGAATCCGGAATCACACGTTCTTCAGTCTGGCGGACTTGAACGGGGCGATTCGAAAGTTGCTGTTGGAACTGAACCAGCGGCCGATACAGAAGCTTCGCGTGTCCCGCCTGGAACTCTACGAAAGGCTGGATCGACCGGCCCTACAGCCACTACCGACCGATCGGTATGAACAGGCCGAGTGGAAGGGCTGTCGTGCCAATATCGACTACCACGTGACCGTGGATCACCATCCCTACAGCGTGCCCTACCAGTTGATCCAGGAAACCCTGGAAGCGCGTTACACCGCCTCGATTGTCGAGGTCTACCACAAAGGCCGGCGCGTCGCCTCTCATCCTCGCCGCTACGATCACCAACCGTCGACTCTGTCGGAACATATGCCCAGTTCCCATCGAGCCCATGCGGCATGGACACCATCCCGGCTGATCCGTTGGGCGGAGAAAACCGGCTCTCAGACCGGCCGACTGGCCGAGGAGATGATAAAACGGTGGCCCCATCCTGAGCAGGGGTACCGCTCCTGCCTGGGATTGATGAGCCTGGGACGCCGCTACGGCGCCCAGCGGCTCGAAGCCGCCAGTGCCCGAGCACTTCGCTTACAGTCCTATAGCTACCGAACCGTCAAAAACATCCTGTCCTCGGCCCAGGACCGTTTGCCGTTCGAGGATTCCGAAACCCTACCCACGCCCCATCACGACAACATTCGCGGCGCCGCCTATTATGCGGAGCCAGAGGAGAGCACACATGCTAATGGAACAAACCCTGGAGAAGATGAACCAGATGAAGCTATCGGCCATGGTCGAAGCCCTCGAGCAGCAACGCCGCTCGAATCAGTACACGGATCTGAGTTTCGAGGAGCGTCTGGGCCTTCTAGTGGATGAAGAATGGACGGCCCGGGAGCACCGTAAGCTCACCCGGCGTCTGCGCGTGGCCAAGCTGCGCTACAGCTCTGCATCGCTGGAAAACGTCGACTTCAAACATCGTCGCAGTCTGGACCGTTCCCAAGTCCTCGCTCTGGGCTCCTGCGGGTGGATCCGGGACCGGCACAATCTGATCATTTCCGGTCCGACCGGCATCGGGAAAAGTTTTCTGGCTTCGGCTTTCGTCGAACGAGCCTGCCGGCGCGGTTTCAATGCCGCCTACGTCCGAATGCCCCGGCTCTTGCACCAACTGGCGGTCGGCCGTGGCGACGGCTCCTACGCTCGTGTTCTGGCACGGCTGGCCAAGACCGATCTGCTGGCCATCGACGACTGGCTCCTGGCCCCGCTACGCGATGCCGAACGCCGGGACTTGATCGAAGTCGTCGAGGAACGGAGCGAACGCTCCGCCATCTTGATCGCCAGCCAGCTCCCGGTCGCCGACTGGCACGGCGTCATCGGCGACCCGAACCAGGCCGACGCCATCTGCGATCGCCTCCTCCACAACGCGCATCGCATCGAACTGAAGGGACGATCCATGAGACAAACCAAGGCTGCCCCGAAACCCTCTTCCAAGGAGCCGGCATGAACCCCACCTGGCGACGAGGTAGTCCAACTCGGACTGGCGTCCGATCGTCGCGGATACGCGATCCTGGCGCGAAGGATTTTCAGGAATTCAGTAAGGACGGGACGAAGAATGAGAAAGAACCTAAAAAACAAACCAGTGGCCTGTGGAAAATGATGGGCTATGGAAATCCACAAAAAACGTGGATTCCCACAGCCCTGGAAAAGCCTGCGGCTTTCCCACATTTACACACAGGCCCGGCGATGAATATCAAGATTATGGAAGCATTCAAAACAAGAATCGTGGACTTCGGGAGGTCTAAACTGAGATCCTAACCCTCACTTCGCTACGGCGGGTGATCACGATGCCCGGAATCACTGATCATGATCCCGGAACTGGTGATCACGATCAGCGGAATACGCAGGGAGCGACACACGCTTCCTGTATCTCTCACTGGGGATTCTCCTTTATGCTGCTATCGGCTATGCCGGGATCATCGAATGGCTGATAATGACGCTGTCTTTCTTGCTTGGAATCAATTTTTTGTTCAGGATGTGGAAGATGTCCACGCTGCCAATCGAAGAGAGCAAAGCCTGAACCTGAGTCCAAATTCCCCAACCAATGGAAAACTACCCTTCCTTAGCAGCTTTTCTGTCTGAGCTTGGCGAAAACTGCCTGCTGCTGGCTCGACATGGGCAGACGGACTGGAATGAAATGAAGATTATTCAAGGGCAGCAGGACCGGCCCTTGAGCCTCGCCGGTTTCAGGCAACGAAGAAACCTGTTTTTCCTGCTCAATCCGATTCCTCTATACCGAATATATTGCAGCACGCTCGAAAGAACCATACAGACGGCGACGCCCCTCAGTATTGAGAAAAACCTTGCTCTGGAGAGAAGAACCGAACTCAACGAAGCGAAATTGGGCGTCTTCGAAGGACAGCACAAGGAGGAATTCGTCGACGAATTTTCAAGAAGCTGCTATCAGTCATTTCTGAAAGACGAGATAAACGTGGTCCTTCCCGGTGGTGGCGAAAACCTCAAGATGGTCGATCGAAGAGTCCGTCCCCTGATTGCAACTCTCCTGCAGGACGTTCGAGGATCCGGTCACGTGTTAGTCGTCGGGCATCGCAATGTCAACAAGATGATTATCAGAAACCTCATGGGCCTTTCCATGGAGGAAGGCTACCAGGTGGAACACGAAAGCGCGTGGCTTTATCTTTTTGCCTCCTCCGCAGAATTTGTGGGCAGTCCAAAGGCCTGTGCGCACATAAGTAATTGAAACAAAGCACCTTATTCTTTTGTTCGACGGCGAATATTCCAGTACCCACTTCGGTCGGACGCCTACACCCGGTGCCCGGAGCCCCCGCCGGAGGCCCCGTTCCCCATCGCCCACACCAGCCGACACCGCGGAGCGCAGCCGAGGGTCAAGGCCGGCGCAGCCGCCGAGCTTGCGAGGGAAGCCTTGAGGCTTGGCGAGCACCGTGGTCTCCTCAAGCGGCGATGGAAGACGGTTTTACCCACAAATTCTGCGGAAGACCCATCTTTTTGCGCCAAAGCGCGCTGAAATTTTCCAGATGGTCATCCCCCCGCCTCAGGAATCGATCGAGATAATGCCGGGATATGAGAAATTGAAGGTCTGAAGACCGAAATGTTTCCCCAACCAGAAGACCAAGCCTGATCCTGAGAAGCCTCGGGTTACCGCGGAGATGGGGGGCGTCTGGGCGAAACGGGCGTTGGAAGAAGCATGGGCGGGGATGGAGTAGAGGGGAAGAGTCCAAAGTCCAAGGTCCAAAGTCCAAGGTCGAGTCTTCCGGAGGTCCAGACCGTCGATTGTCCGACGTTGGACGTTGGACTTTGGACCTTGGACTCCCCGTCTTTCCCCTCGAATCACCGATTCTCCCGTAAAACGATTTCAACTCGCCGGTTGATTGCTCGGGATTCGTCATCTTCATTCGGAACGATGGGCCGGGAGGAGCCGAAGCCCTCGGCGTGGATGATGTCGTCGGAGAGGCCCGCGGATACGAGGAAATCTCTGACGGAGTTGGCACGGTCCTCGGACAAGGTGAGGTTCTTGTCTTCATCACCAGAATTGTCCGTGTGTCCGTCGATTCGGATCGTGACGAGATCAGTCGATCCCAGGACTCCGACCAGACGAGCCAGAAGCTCGCGAGGTCCAGGATTCAACTCCGACCGTCTACTGTCGAACGCTTCGTTCAGCGTGAACAGAAGGCCCCGGGCACTTTCCCGGGCTCCGCTTTCGAGCAGGGCCCGTCTCAAGGGAGGCCATGGATCGCTCAAACGCACGATCTCGGCGTCGGACGTGCGAGCGCGCCGGAGAGCATCATCCTTGTCCAGTCCCAACTCCCGATTTTCCCGCCGGACATCCTGGAGTTCGGACTGTGATTCGTCGAGCCGGCTCTCCAGGTTTTGTCCCTGACGTTTCAGACGTTGAACTTCAGCTTGAAGCTGTCCGGTCTCCCGTTCGAACGTTTCGGCCCGGTCGGTGACCTCTTCGAGTTCAATCTGGATTGGCTGCGCCCGTGCCGTGGTCACCGCGATCTGGGACAGGCGAATCGAATCGTTGGCGTAGGGAAGCAGGACCTCCAGCGGCATGCTCCGTCTGAGAAGTTGTTCCAGGGAATCGGCCGCGATTCGAGCCTGACGGAATTGGGAATTCGCAAGCTTTTCCGCCTGTTCAGCCTCGACGATTTTGAAAGCCATTCGAGCCTGAACGATCCGGGGAGGAAGCGCTCCCTGAGGCGGCAGTGAGATCCCGGAATAGTCGTTGAGACCCACCTGGACCGTCATCTCTTCCTCCCGGACCTCATCATCGAGCGTCGGCCGGCTACGGAACGCCACCGAGGTATGGGGGGTGTCGACCATGAAGTGTGGCTCGGCAGTAATGATGACTCCGAAACGCTGCAGCCGGGTGATGGTCTCCAACTCCGCCTTCTGTCCGTCGATTTCCAACTCTCCCAGATTTTCAAACGTGCCTTCGGGAGAAACCGCCCAGACGACGTAGGCGCGAAGGACTTCTCCAAAGACCGACAACGGGGCGATCCGCTCCAGTTTTACCTTCAGACGCGTGACGGTGTCCCGGCGCCGGACCTCGATGGACCCGGCCGGCGCCATTGGGACGTCCACTCGGGAATCGGTTGGCGCCGTGAGCGATGTGAGCTCGACAGGCATCGCCTGGAGCGCAAACATGAGAAAAGTCAGGCAGACATTTGAGATCATGCGCACAATTGAACAATCTTGCATACCGAGATTTCAACTAGATTCGAGTCGGGAAAAAGTCGGAGCCTCTGCTTTGTGGTATCGTCGCCTGTTTCTAGTGGTCCCCGCCAGAGATAACGTTACTATCTCCGAAGGAGGTTGCGAGCGGACTGATGAGTGAGATCCACCGCGTGGTATGTGTGACTTTCGACGGTATTGAGCGTTCGTGAGGGGCAACCTCCATCGGCCCTACGGGTTCGGGCGGAACGGTACCGTCTTTGGCGTCGCTCCTCCTCACAATGTCGAAGCATTGACTCCTCGCCTCCTCCGCAGAATTTGTGGGCAGTCCAAAGGCCTGTGCGCACATAAGTAATTGAAACAAAGCACCTTATTCTTTTGTTCGACGGCGAATATTCCAGTACCCACTTCGGTCGGACGCCTACACCCGGTGCCCGGAGCCCCCGCCGGAGGCCCCGTTCCCCATCGCCCACACCAGCCGACACCGCGGAGCGCAGCCGAGGGTCAAGGCCGGCGCAGCCGCCGAGCTTGCGAGGGAAGCCTTGAGGCTTGGCGAGCACCGTGGTCTCCTCAAGCGGCGATGGAAGACGGTTTTACCCACAAATTCTGCGGAAGACCCGACTCCTCGTCGCTCCCCCAAATCCGGCACCGTTGCACTCCGAAATCTAGTAACGCTATCTCTGGCGGGGACCACTAGTGGCGGCCACTGATCCATGATTGGAAGCAAGTACATCGTCATTTCCATCGGAGCGGTTCTCGTGTTGGTCGCGTTGTTGACGTATTCGACACGGGACATCGCGCCGGATCTGGCCCCCTTCTACCCGACGCCGATGATCGTCGTTGATAGGATGCTGGAGATGGCCGAGATCGATTCCGACGACGTGGTTTATGATCTGGGCTGTGGAGACGGTCGCATCGTCATCGCGGCGGCCGACCGTTTCGGCGCCCGGGGAGTTGGCGTCGAGTACGATCCCGACGTCGCCCAAAGGGCAATCGACAACGTCCGGAACAGCGGGCTGGAGGATCAGGTCGAGATCATCGTCGGCGACGCGATGAAAGTGGACGTGACGCCGGCCACAGTCGTCACCCTCTACCTGCTACCGGAGTCGAACCTGAAGCTGAAACCCATTCTGGAGGCTTCACTCGCTCCGGGATCCCGTGTCATCTCCCATGACTGGGACATGGAAGGATGGACGGCGACCCGCGTGGAGCGGATGACCGATGGAACCGGGAGGGTGCACACGCTGTACCTCTGGATTATCGGGGAGCAATACCCAACCGGCGGATGAGGCACCGATCAGCGGGCCTTTCAACCGCCTGCCCAGCCGTTATTCACTCGCTCCCGACCCGTTATTGGCCCTGGCCGAGGGCTGTGTTCTCAAGCATTTACCTCAAGCGTTTGAAATGGTAGGCGGTGTAAATCGCTGATCAGAAGTGACTTGCGGCTCACAGTAGGGGCCGGATCCCGGATCCACGGAGGGAAAGCGAGACCTAAGGCGTTGATGGAACATGGGTTGGGACAGGATGCGATTTGGTTGCTGGACTAGGTCCGGGTGAATATGTATCCTTGTAGCCCAATCCGGCCCGCCACTCATGTCCACACCAACGTGGCAATTCATCTCCTTCCCGTTTTGACGGGAGGGTTGTACCGGGTCAGAGGTTCCCCCTTGACCTCTCGGTCGGAACAGGCCGGTTCGAGGCAACCCACTCGGTGTGCCATCGGATCCGGAAAGGGAGTAAGCGTAATGAAAGTTATCAAGATAGCCAGAGTTCCAGCGACAACGGTGGGACCCGACGCCTCAGTAATCGAAGGCATTCGAGTGATGCGGGAAGCAACGGTCGGCGCGGTTCTGGTGGTTGATGGTGGTCAGCCCCTGGGTATATTCAGCGAACGGGACGTGATGCTTCGCGTCGTGTCGGAGAACAAAGATCCGAAGACGACCAAGATGAGAGAGGTCATGACCGGGCCCGTTCTGACGATCGACAAAGACACGTCAACGGACGACGCCTTGAAGATCATGGGAGAACGGCACATCCGTCATCTTCCTGTTGTAAACGAGGAAGGTCAGGTTGAAGGTATGTTGTCGATCCGTCACCTTCTCCTCGACAAGGTGGAGCACCTGACGCAGGAACTCGATTCTCTCGAGGCCTACTTGGCGGCTGACGGCATTGGTGGCTGAGGTGTCCGACGAACTCCCGGAGCCGTTATCACAATTCCTTTCCCGGCGGACGCTTTAGGCGCCGCCTCGCCCCCCCTCGTGCCCTCTCCACATTGAGTTGATCTCCCAGCCTCAATAACCCATAATCGGGCCGCAATCACAGAGGAGGTCCGGTGAAGACGTTGTTGCTCCTGACTCAGACCGTTGTATTGATCGGAGTGTTCTCAGTGCTCGGCCCGGCTCAAGACTTGGCCCTACAAGAGCCCGCCCCCGCCGAACCGACCGGCATCCCCACCAAGATCATGGTTCGCGCGGTCTCCCGGGACGCCAAGGTGATCGGTACCAACGTCGGCGCGGCGCGCATCACGATCACCGACGTCGACACGGGCGAAGTCCTGGCCGAAGGCCTCACGCTTGGGGGCGCGGGCAGCACCGCCAAGTTGATCGTCGAGCCACGGAAGCGGGGCGAATCCATTTACGACACCCAGGGTGCGGCGGGTTTTCTGGCCACACTGAATCTGGACCGGCCGAAAATGGTTGAGATCACCGCCGTTGGGCCACTGGGCGATGAGCATGGGAATCAAAAGGCATCGAAGACCATGTTGCTGGTACCGGGCCAGGACATCCTCGGCGACGGTGTGTTGCTGGAAATACACGGCTTCACCCTGAGGCTGATCCGCGTCGACGAAGTGTCGGGTAAGGTCGGCGTGCCGTACCGGGTTCGGGTCAACCTGACGATGACCTGAGGGTGTCCGATTCAGCCCGGTGGGCTGTGGGACTCCGACAAGATCGAAATCGTGGCGCGCCTCGTCCGTGACGGTGAAGTCATCGACGAGGTGGAGCTCAACTACGCGGGCCGGGTCAGTACATTCGAGGGTGAGATTACTCCGCCCGAGGCCGGGTCGCTCCAACTGGTTGTTCTGGCCATGGACCCCGCTAATGCCAACTTCGGGCGGGTGGTTCGGGATCTGTCCGTGATGCAATAGGAGGACCGAATGACGGTTCCCACAGCAGCCTCTATTCTGTTTGGGCTCGTCCTGCTTTTCCCTTCTGCCGCGGTCTCACAACAGTCCGGGCCTCCGTCCACGGACTGGACTCCCCAACAGATCGCCGATGCCGTCGCACCCGTGCGCGCGGGCCGCAAGCTCACTCCTCCCTCCTGGCCGAACGGTGCCCGTGTCGCGGTTTGCCTGAGCTTCGACGTCGACAACGAAACGCTGGGTCTCAACCGTGGCAACACGGCCCCGGTGTCCCTGTCCGCCGGCGAATTCGGTGCGATGAGCGGCCTGCCTCGCGTCCTCGAATTGCTCGACCGCCACGAGGTCCCGGCGTCGTTCTTCATCCCGGCCGTCAGTGCGATGCTCCATCCCGGCATGATCCACGAAATCCTCCGGCGCGATCGGCACGAGATCGGAGTCCACGGGTGGATTCACGAAAATCTTTCCGGAATCGACGATCCCGTCGAAGAGAAACGCCTGATGAACCAGGCGATCGATTACCTCACCCGGATGACCGGGAAACGGCCCGTCGGATACCGTGCGCCGTCCTGGGCCTTCAGCAAATACACCATCGATTTGATTCAGGAAGCGGGATTTCTGTACGACAGCAGCATGATGGCGATGGACGAGCCCTACGAGCTTGTCTCGATGGGTCAGCCGACGGGGATGGTCGAACTGCCCGTGGAATGGATTCTCGATGACGCGCCGTATTTCGGTCGGTCCGGATCGCTCCCGTCGCCGAGCCTGATCTTCGAGGCGTATCGGGACGAGTTCGATGTGGCCTATCAAGAGGGAACGATGCTGATGCTGACGATGCATCCTCACGTCATCGGCCACCGTTCCCGCATGGTGTATCTCGACAAGCTGGTCACGTATATGAAGTCCAAACCCGGTGTCTGGTTTGCGACCGCCGAACAGATCGCGAACTACATCAAGCAGTCGAACGAAGCGAATTGAAATGAAGAAAGTCCTGCTGCTGGTTCTGATCCTGCTCACGCCCCCGACCCGGTCGCTCTCCCAGACGACTTATCCCTCCGTCGGCGGAGACCAGATCCGGACCGAAACCTATCTGATACCCGCGCCGACGAGCGCCCCGATGTCTCCAACCTGGTCTCCGGATGGAAACTGGATCGCATTCTCGATGTCGGGTTCGATCTGGCGGGTTCCGGTGGAAGGCGGAGCCGTGGAGGAGTTGACCCGTGGTCCGGGTTACGACTATCAGCCTTCCTATTCCCCCGATGGGAACAGCATCGTATTCGTCCGCGATCGAGACAAGAAGGTCGACATATGGGAGCTTGGCGCCTCCGAACGGCAGGTTACCGACGACGATGCCGTCGATCTGCTTCCCAGTTATACGCCGGAAGGCGAGATCATTTTTTACTCCAGCCGTGGGGGTAACTTTGATGTGTGGAAAGCCCCCGACGAGCAGTTGACGACCGACCGGTCCCGGGACATGCAGCCCAGCTATTCCCCTGTCGAACCCGTTGTCGTATTCGTTTCGAGCAGGGAATCGCCCGTCGGCACGGGCGGAATCTGGAAGAAAGACCTTCGAACGGGCGAAGCCACGCTGGTTTATTTCGAAGAGACTGTTTATCGTGCGCGTCCCGCGTTCTCTCCCGACGGTCGTGAGATCCTTTTCAGTTCGAACGGTGACCTTTGGCGGATTTCGGCGGATGGTGGCGTTCCGGTTCGTGTGACCTTCGATGAGCCGAATGAGGAACTCGAAGCCCGGTGGTCGCCCGACGGCCGGCAGATCGTCTATGTTTCCGACGCCAGGCAGCTCCGGATCGTGCCCACCCGAGGCGGTTACGGCGTGCCGGTTCCGATCGAAAGCCTCCGCTTCAAGCGACCTTCCGGACGGCTTACGGTTCGACTCGACGGTCCAGCCCGGGTTTCGATCACGGCTTCGGACGGCCGCGCGTACTCTCCGATCGGGTCTTATCACCACGTCACCAACTCGACCGACACGCATTATTTCTACACCGACGGCGCGTTCGACATCGAACTGCCGCGAGGATCAGCCAAGATTCGCATAAACCGTGGCTTCGAATACGAAGTTATTAATTCAGAGATAGAGGTGCCTGGAAACCTCGATGTGTCCTTGAATAAAACATTCGCTCTTGACGGCTGGTATTCAGGCGACACCCACGTCCACGACAGGCATTCGGGCATCTACCGGATCCTGCCTGAGGACATGGCCGTGGCGGCTGCGGCCGAGGACCTGAACGTGTCCAACATGCTCATTCATGTCGATGGAACCCGGGTGCAGGGCGACATGAACAACTTCACCGGCTAGGACGATCCGCAATCGACGGACGAATACATCCTCCACTACAGCCAGGAGTATCGGACCACGCTTGGACACATCGCACTGCTCGGGATCAACGAATTCGTTTTTCCGTTCTCGAGCGGGGTTCGGGGCACCGTCCTCGGTTTGCCGGATCCGCCGCTCTTCGAGATGGCACAGGCAGCCCGGGACCGTGGAGCGACCATCGGTATCCCGCACCCCTACTACTCTCAGATGGCGGCCGGATCCGTCGAGGGCGTCAGTCGTGGACGAGGGGCCACGGAGATCCCGGTCGACGTCGCCCTGGGTCTGATGGATTATTACGACATCAACTGTATCTGGGCCGATGAGCGGGAGTCCGCGGCGATCTACTACAAGTTGCTCAACAGCGGATTTCGCCTGCCGGTGGCCGGTGGTACGGACTCGTTTTCCGACGTGCCGCGCGATCCGCCGCTGGGTGCGGCCCGGACCTATGTCCGACTCGACGGCCCGTTCACTTTCCAGAACTGGCTCCGAGGGTTGAGAGAAGGGAAGAGTTTCGCTACCAACGCGCCTCTGATCACGCTCACGGTCGATGGCCGGGACATCGGTGAAGAACTCGCATTTGATGGCTCCCGAACCGTGAGTGTCCACGCGCGCCTGATGTCGATCGTACCCATCGATTCTTTCGAACTGATCGTTAACGGTGAGGTCGTCCGTTCCACGGACGGGGAAGAGATATCGATGGAGTTGACGGTTGAGGAATCGTCCTGGGTCGCGGCTCGGGCGATCGGCCCCGCACATCCCCTCGTGGGCGACGAATACGCGTTTGCTCATACCAGCCCGATCTATGTCCAGATCGCCGGACGGCCCGTTAGCGTCGAAGCCGACAAAGAGTTTTTCGTTCGGTACGTCCAGGAGTTGAAGGCGTACGTGGAGTCCCTGCCCTGGGATGATCCCGCGGTACTTGAGAGTTACAGGAATGCCTACGACCAGGCGATTGCAGCATTCCGCAAGTGAGAAGTTTCCAGATGAATGTCCATTTGCGGGCAGCCGTGCTATCCGAGCCCCCCCGCCGAGGCTTCGAGGGACAGCGTGTCGGGGTGGCCGTCCCGGGCCACCCGCGGGAAAGCGAACCCTGACAATCAAGATCTGCCCGCCCGCGCCGTCTAACCCCGCGGGCGCCCACGGAGGGACGCCCCGACACTCTGTCCCCAAACGCTGGCGCTTGCACGGGGCAGTGAAAGTTGTGCCGTACGCATTCGGTTGCACGTTCCCCTCGCAGTACACTATCCTCAGTAGTGATTTGATTCCCTTAACTTGCGCAGTTATCACTCCCGGGGCGGTGATTGCTTCCTGATGACCGAACCAACCAACCTTGTGGAGACCCCCGGCGCTTTCTGAAGCACCAACCGAGCGTTCTCTGCTGTTTTTGAAGAGGTGAAACCATGAAATTCAGGGTGTTTGACAACGACGTCGACCTGCCCGACTTCCGTCCACCAGACATCCCGATCAAGGGGATTCTGCTCGGCATCGTCCTGGTCATCGGGCTGGTAACGGCCTGGGGCACGGTGTACCAGATCCAGGCCGAGGAGGCCGGCGTCATATTGCGGTTGGGCGCGTTTAATCGGATCGACGAGCCTGGACTCCGTTTCAAGATTCCATTTGTCGAAACGCTGGACCGGGTGCCGGTCCAGCGGCAGCTGAAACAGGAATTTGGATTCCGCACCGAGGTTGCCGGTGTGCGATCCCAGTACAGCCCGTCTGCTCTTCTGGACGAGTCTCTGATGCTGACCGGAGACTTGAACGTCGCGGTCGTCGAGTGGATCGTTCAGTATCGGATCACGGATCCGTACGCTTACCTGTTCAAAGTGCGGAACGTCGAAGAGACCTTCGCCGACATGAACGAAGCGGTCATGCGTGGAGTGGTCGGCGACCGGACTGTCACCGAGGTGTTGACCGTAGGCCGCCAGGATATCGAGATCAGCGCGCAGTTAGCCCTTCAGGAACTGTGCGATCAGTATGAGAACGGGATCCGCGTCGAACAGGTCGTCTTACAGGATGTCAATCCGCCGGATCCGGTCAAACCGTCCTGGGACGAGGTCAACCAGGCCCAGCAGCAGCGGGACCGACTGATCAACGAAGCGCGCGCGGACTATAACAGCGTGATACCCCGGGCGAGCGGTGAAGCCCAGCAGACGATCCTGCAGGCCGAAGGCTACGCACTGGATCGCGTCAATCGGTCCGAGGGTGATGCGGCTCGTTTCAAGGCGGTCTACGAAGAGTATCGTCGTGCGCCGGACGTGACACGCCGTCGGATGTACCTGGAAAGTATGGAGCGGCTGATGGCAAAGGTGCCCGGGAAGGTCATTCTGGACGAGAAGGCCCAGGGTATTCTCCCGCTGCTGCCGCTGGACGGTCTTCGAAGATCCGCAAATCTCGTGGGCGGAGGGGGTGACTGATGAACGTTAAAGCTATGGTTCCAATTGCTCTGGGAATTGTCGTGCTCGTGGTTGTGTCGAGTGGATTCTACGTTCTCGACGAGAGACAGCAGGTGATCATTACGCAGTTCGGTGAGCCGGTCGGGGACGCTGTTACCAGTCCCGGACTTCATTTCAAGACGCCGTTTATCCAAATGGCCAATTTCTTCGACAAGCGCTTTCTGGAATGGGATGGGGACGCCAACCAGGTTCCGACCCGAGACAAGCGCTTCATCTGGGTGGATACGTATGCCCGCTGGAGGATCAGCGACCCGCAGGTGTATCTGGAACGACTGCGAGGGGACGAACTGACCGCCCAGTCCCGGCTTGACGACATCCTGGATGGCGAGACCCGAAACGCGGTCGCGAGGCACGACTTGGTGGAGGTGGTCCGAACCAGCAACCGTCAACCCGAGGTCATCGAGGGGGACGAAGACGAAACCGGAATTCTGGATGAGATCACGACCGGCCGCGCGGAGATTACCTCGGAAATCCTGGCGATCGCCAGTCCCAGGCTCCTGGAACTGGGCATCGAACTGATGGACTTTCGATTCAAACGCATCAACTACGTCGACGAGGTCCAGCGTGATGTGTTTGACCGGATGATCGCGGAACGCCAGCGAATCGCCCAACGGTATCGGTCCGAGGGTCAAGGCGAAGCCGCTCGAATCGGGGGAGAGAAAGAGCGGGAACTGCAGCGGATCACGTCTGAAGCCTATCGGGATGCCCAGGAGACCCGTGGTATCGCAGACGCGGAAGCCACCCGGATATACGCGGAGGCGTACAACCGGGACGCCTCGTTCTACGCCTTCATGAAGAGCATGGAGACCGTCGAGAAGGCGGTCGATCCGAACACCATGATGATCCTGACGACCGGAGGGGATTTGTTTCGATATCTGGAGGGCCCCCGCTAGAAATCGGCGATACCCCAGAGGATGAATGCGGCGCCAAACAGATAGCCCCCGTTGAGAACCAGCAAGGTTCCCAGGGCGATGGCGCCGTACACGGTCAGGAGTCGTTGCCAGTTGAACGGAGGAGACTCCGCGATGGCGGACTCCTTCGTGACTCTAAATCTTTCCGAGCGCTTTCTCATATAGGTTTAGTCGGCTGTTCGGCCGACTTGGTTTAATCCTAATTTGAGAAGTGCCGCAACCGCACCGGTAGCTGGGTCAGTGGCCCCGCCGGTGGCGCCGCATCCTGATTCTGCGCCGCAAATTCCAGCAACTCCCCAAGGCCGTCCCTGGGTTGTACTCCGAACAGCACCGCGCCCCCGGCCACAAAGGCCGGTACGCCGGTCAGGCCATAGCGTGCCGCGGTCGCTTCGTCTGCGAGGACCGCATCGAGTTGATCGTGAGACTCGAGAGAACGGGTCAAATCTTCCTTGTCGAGGCCGATCGTATCGGCCAACTCGCCCAGTACCTCTGCCTCGCCGATGTCACGGCCATCTTCGAAGAAAGCTCGAAACAAGGCCGCGTTCATCTCCTCGAAACGCCCCTCCCGACGCGCCCACAGGGCCGTCTCGTGTGCAAGGCGGGATCGTGGACGAACCGGCGGCTTCCGCATCAGCACGCCCAGGCGTTCGGCCATCGGGTAGACGGACTGTTCCCAGACCCGTTTGAGATAGTCGTCGTCGGGACTCCTGTTGGGTGCGGGTTCAGGCCTCAGTTCGAACGCCCGCCACCGAACCTCGAGGTCGGGTCGATCCTGCATCAGCTCCCGGACGGCCGGCTCGCCGAGCCAGCAGAACGGTCACACGTAGTCGGAGAAGATGTCCAGTGTCGGCTTCGTTCGGTCGTTCATGTCGACCATCATAACGTGTCCGGTCGATTCCGTTGTGCGTTCAAACCCTGCATATTGTAAAATCCGCCTCCATGCCTGTCTCCACGGAGAATTCCAGAGTGGTATTCGATGCCCTGAAGCGTTCCGGTGTTTCCTTGATGTCGGCGCTACCGGAAACCTGGCTGGTCCACATCATGAGCATGGCCGACGACGACCCGAGCACGACACTCGTAAGGATCACGAGGGAAGAGGAGGCGATCGGAATCTCGGCCGGCGCCCACCTTGCCGGGGTCCGTTCCGCGCTCCTGATGCAGAACCACGGGTTTCTCGCATCGGTCAACCCGATCGTCTCGCTGGCCCTGTTGTACAAGATCCCGCTCCTCATGTTGATCAGCTATCGAGGTCATATGGGTGAGGACGCGCCGTGGCAGACTATGGGCGGACGGATGACCGAGCCCCTGTTGCAGGCTCTGGACATTCCCTACGACTACCTGCGCGATCCGGCGGATGTTGGCCGTCAGATTTTGGCAGCTGCAACGCTGGCCGAGTCGTCGCTGACTCCCGTAGCGCTGCTGCTGGAACGGCAGTTGATGTGGGAGGAAGCGTGAAGCGGTCCGAAGCGCTCGAGATTCTTTATCCGGACGTCAAGGACGACATTGTCGTGACGATCATGGGGGCTGTCGCTGTGGAGCTGTATTCGCTCGGCCACCGGCCTAATTTCTTCTACCTGCAACATGCCATGGGATTGGCGTCATCGATGGGTTTGGGCCTGGCGCTGTCGAAACCGAACCACCGGGTCACCGTATTGGACGGCGACGGTTCCGTCCTGATGAATCTGGGGACCTTCAGCACGCTGGCATGGTATGCCCCCAGGAACCTTACGCACGTCGTCTTCGACAACGAAAGCCTCTTGTCCGTCGGTGGTTTTCCGACCGCAACATCCGCCGGTTCGGACATTGCAGGCATCGCTCGAAGTTCGGGCATTGTTCGTACCCGGCTGGTACGAACAACCAGGGAACTCCAGACTGCGTGGGAGGAATCCCGCTCGTCGAACGAGCTCACGACGATCGTGGCAAAGGTGGATGCAAGCGGTCCGGCCTCGTTTGCCATGGACATCAAGATGTTGGAAAACCGCTTCGAATTCGAGAGGTGGCTTCGCGAGGTGAAGTGATGTCGGTATTGAAAGCTTTGGTTGACGCGCTGGGGGCTGGGGAGATCGAGGTCATCGACCTGACGGCGGATCTCAGCGAGGACTCCCCGCTGCTGCCGCTGCCTCCGCAGTGGCCGAACACCCCCCCGTTCGAACTGCACAACATCTCTCGGTACGACGACCGGGGACCCGCCTGGTACTGGAACTGGTTTTCAACCGGCGAGCACACGGGCACGCACTTCGATGCACCTATCCACTGGGTCAGCGGGCAGGATATGGAATCGAACAGCGTGGACCAGATCCCGCCTCGCCTCTTCATCGGTCCCGCATCCGTCTTCGATGCTTCCCACGAATCGAAAGAAGACCCGGACTTTCTTGTCGATGTTCCGTACATCGAGTCGTGGGAGGAGCGGCACGGCCGCATCGCGCCCGGGAGTTGGGTTCTGCTTCGTACGGACTGGTCGAAGCGAACCTCGACCGAGGCCTTCCTGAACATCGACCAGGAAGGGCCACACACGCCGGGCTGGAAGAAGGAAGCGTCGCTCTTTCTTGCCGAAGAGCGAGACGTCCTCGGTGTGGGTGTCGAAACCATCGGAACCGACGCTGGACAAGCCGCCGGCTTCGACCCCCCTTTCTCTAACCACTACGTGATGCACGGCCACGGCAAGTTCGGCCTGACCAACCTGGTCAATCTGGACAGGGTTCCGGCGACTGGCGCTGTTGTCATTGCCGCCCCGTTGAAGATCGTCGGGGGGTCGGGCAGCCCCCTCCGTGTTCTGGCCCTGGTGCCGAAGGGTGGCGACGGCTAGGAGCCCGTGGTGAAAGTCTGTAGGGTCGCGTTACGAGCGCCATGGGGCTAGATGCAGCTTGCGTCGTCCTCAGCGACAGACTCCCGTGACAGTCCGTCGAAGGGCGAGCGCACTCGCGCATTCCTTTAAGAAAGACCCACACCGCTTTTCCCGTTCGTAGCGTCCAGAAGTCTCCGGACCGTTCCAGCCAGCAACGCTTCGTCAAAAGGCTTGCGTAGCACCTCGGCGTCGATCAGCTCCGCATGGTCGACATCCCGCCCCAGGTATCCGGTTACGAACAGGATCGGGAGTTCGGGCTGGAGCGCCTTCAGGTGCTGCGCAAGATCCGGCCCACTGGTTCCGGGAAGAACGACATCGGTCACAACCATAAGGATCTCTTCGCCGCAACCCTCAAACGTCTCAATGGCTTCCTGGGCTGTGCGCGCCCCGAGGACCGTGTATCCGTACCTCTTCAGAACTTCCACCATGAAGTCACAAACCCCAGGGTCGTCTTCGACCACAAGGACGGTTTCGATGCCGTGCACCACCTCTGCACTGCTTTCGGCGCTTTCCGGACCTTCGTGCTTGCCGGCGACACTCCTGGGCCAGACAACTTTGAAACTGGTGCCGGATGACGGTTCGCTGTATATCGACAATGTGCCGCCGCTCTCTGACACGATTCCATGGACAATCGACAGGCCGAGACCGGTACCCCCGACCTTTGTCGTAAAGAACGGGTCAAAGATGCGGTCCATGGTGTCGCTGTCCATTCCGACCCCGGAGTCGCGAACCGTCAACTCCAGGGTTTCCGTTGCATCCTCGGATCCGTCGATTTCACCCTCCGTGTCACCACGCCGGCTGGTCGTCAGCATTAGTTGTCCGCCCGAAGGCATCGCGTCACAGGCATTCACGACGAGGTTGATGATGACCTGTTCGAGCTGAACCGGATCGATGTCCACTGTCCAGGGGTGGGAATCGATCATCATATAGAGATCCACATCCTCACTGATGAGACGTCGTAACATCGGCTCGACACCGCGCACGGCGTCGTCCAGGTTCAGCGTGGTCGGGTCCGCCGGTCGCTCTTTACTGAATACCAGCAGTCGCCCGGTCAAATCGGTTGCCCGTTCCGCCGCTCGCTTGATGGTGCCCAGTCCTTCGCGCAAGGGATATTTCTCGCCGGTTTCCGCCAGCAAAAGATCCGTGTAGCCTTTGATTACCGTGGGCAGGTTGTTGAAGTCATGAGCGACTCCTCCCGCAAGACGTCCCAGCGCTTCCATTTTCTGTGCCTGAAGCAAGCGCTTCTGGAGCACGACTTGTTCGGTGATATCCCGCTTCACTTCGACGAAGCCTTCAAGCCTCCCTTGTTTGTTGTTGATCGGCGCAATCGTTGATTCAGCCTCCCAGAGCGTGCCGTCTTTTCGGCGGTTAACGAAACGGCCGACCCAGACATCTCCACCGGTGATGGTTTTCCAGAGTTCGCGGTAATGTTCGGGTCCATGCTTACCGCTCGCCAGAATGGACGGGTTCGCTCCTATGGCTTCATCCCGCGAATATCCCGTGATGAATTCAAAGGCGGGATTGACATACCGCATGATCCCATCGATGTCGGTGATAGTGATGACCTCGGAGGACTGGTCGATCGCCGCGGCCAGGGAGAAGTTTTCCCCGACAAGATTCGCGTTACGGACCACCATTCCTACCTGGGCCGCCACGGACTTCGCAAGCTCAAAATCCCATGGCTCGAACACCGCTCCCGCTCGTGTGGAAAGCGACATTACAGCGAGCAATTTGTCATCGGCAGAGATCGGTACGCCGATGAAGGAATTCATTCTCTTGTCTATCGCCCGGGAATCGCTCCCCGCATCGAGACGGAAATAGATGGCCTCACCCGTCCTGGCAACCCGACTGGTCAGTCCCCCTCTCCCGTCGGATCCGAGACTTTCCGTCAGGCGGTGTTCCATGTTTGAGTTGACGCCATCGGTCGCCGCGACCGTCAGCTTTCCCGTGTCGGGCTTGATCAGAAATATCACACCGGCGGCCGCGCCGAGGGCGGTCATCGTTCCGCCTAGAATCGCGTCAAGGACTGCGGACAGTTCCAGCGACGAGGTGGCAAGCTTGCCAATTTCGGCAGTCATGGCCAGACGCCGGTTGGCGCGAGCAAGATGCTCAGCCGCCTGCTGCCGATCTGTTATGTCGGTATTTATTCCGACCCAACGGATGACCTCACCGGATGGGGAGTGAACCGGGGCGGCGACGAAATCGATCGTTCGATATGTACTGTCCTTCGCCCGGAATCGGCACTCGACGGTCATCGACTTTCCCTGCCTGCGGGTATCTTCCCATTTTGCAAGCAACCCCGGTTTGTCGTCGGGATGAACAACCTGGGACCACTTCGAGCCCAACGCATCATCCGCGGCTATTCCGGTCATCTCGACCCAGGCCTTGTTCAGATAGTTCAGGTCGCCATTGGCATCCGCATGCCAGATAATCGGAGGCGCCGCCTCTACAAGAGTCCGGTAGAGCGCTTCACTCCGCTTCAGTTTCTCGTCTGTCTCCACGCGATCGGTCACATCTTCGACGACGCAGACTGATTCCGGCGATGATCCCGGCGCTGGATCGGTGGGGTACATAGTTATGCTCGTAGACTCTTTTGACGCCGGGATGGGCCGGGGTCTCGGCGCGCACGCGGCCCCTGAGCACGGGCTCCCCTGTTTCGATCACGTGACGGAATTGCCGCTCCAACCGAGCGGCCGCGTCAGGAAGTATTTCGAAGATGGTCCGGCCCAGATGTTCGCCCGCGGGCAGCCCGTTGATCGCAGCGAGCCAGTCGTTTATCTGAACGTACCGGAGGTCCGTGTCCAGGTAACAGAGGCCGATTGGCGCCCCCCGATAGAGATGGACGGACTTTTCTGCTCCCAGCCGGGCGTTTTTCCGGCGTAGCGCTTCGAGTTCCTCGAGAAGCTCCTCTCTCGATTTGTCGTCGTCACCGGATTGGGTCACGTTCATTCTCTCCTGAGTTCTGATACGTGTCGCAGAGAAAGCACGTTGTCGCGGTTGGTTCGCGACACATTTCCAGGCTCTGGGGAACCCATTTATTCTAAGGATGACGGTGACTGGGTGCAAGGATTTCGGCAGAGCTGTCGTCCACCATCACGGAATCCCTCGGCTGACATGAGGGTTCGTCCACGACACCCCAGCACGTTGATGCGAAAAGAGTGAACCGTGTTGCAGGCGGTTGGATTGGCTTCGATCCGGCGACGGGCCCCGATCCCGATAAGGGCGAGATGGCCGGGAGCATGGACATTGCGTCCTGGCCTCGATCGCCGGCGAGAGTTCCGTAGTGCAGTTGACCTGGCCTGCACAGGCACCTTGCCGCACTCTTGCGTGTGGCCGAATTCTCCATATGACCGGCCATAATCTGCTCCTCAGATTGGGAGAGCCGTCCGATTGCCGTTTCGCCGCCATGAGTGCTCTAATCTATCCATGATGGGAGCCAAAAGCACTTCTCAACTTCCGGGACTGGAATGGTATCGCGATTTCTTCGAGAACGCCGTCATCGGGATGTTCCGTACGACCCCGGACGGACGGATTCTGGCTGCCAACCATGCACTGGCCGAGATGCTTGGCTACGAGAGCCCTCAAGAACTCGCAACCGAGGTCACCGACATCGGGAACCAGATCTTTGTCGATCCGCAGGAGAGAGAAGCCGTGGTGGCCGAGGCACACGGGCAAAAGTCTGTCCGGGCGACCGAGAGCATGCGTCACCGTCGTGACGGAAGCGTCTTCTGGGCTTCGATCCGCTGGCGTGTGTCCTTGAACGAAGATGGATCGCCGCAGTACTTCGAGGGCACGATCGAAGACATCAGCGAGCGCAAGAAACGCGAAGCCGAGTTGATCATGGCGGTCGAAGCGAAGCCGGCCGCGGCACCGAAGGGGAGGCCGTCCCCGGATTCGCCGGCCCGGGCCATTCGGGCCGACAGGATGGAGGCAACACTTCATCGAATTGCCGGCGAACTGGCCCTGATTGGCATGGATCGGACCTTCCAGGTAGATCGCCTGGCTCCGGACGAATTGGAGGGTTTCAAGTCCCTGACCCGGAGAGAGGCTGAAGTGTTGAGGGCCATCGTCACCGGTGATCGGGTTCGAACCATCGCCAAGACCCTGAATCTGGCGCCGAACACCGTCCGGAATCACCTGAAGTCGATTTTCATCAAGATCGGCGTCCGTTCGCAGGTAGAACTGGTCGAGAAACTAAAGAAGCGGGTCTAGTTATTCAGGAGCGGGCGCTTAGGGCGGGTCCTTTAAGATCGACGCGGTTCGAGTCCATCCGTTCCTCTGCTGTCAGTCCCCGTTTGTTATACTACTGCCCACCATGCTTTCTCTCAGCGGATTTACAACCCCGCAGTTGGCCGGCTTCACCTGAACCCTCCAGTAATGTCAGGTAGGCGTTTTCTACTTCTTCCCTAGATCTCAGAAACAAAGTTGGCGTGACAGGCTCCTAACCGTCGCATCCAGATGGCGGAAAGGCTATTTGCTCATGAATTTCGTATTTGCGTCTCTGATGGCATTGCAAGTTCTTCAGGTTACGGTGATACCCGACGAAGATCCGCGCGAGTTGATTCGTAAGTTCGAACCTCTGGGTCAACACCTGGAACGGGCGACAGGTATGGAAGTACGCTACGTGCCGGTCACCAACTACGCGGCGGCCGTCGATGCCCTGGTGACTGGGCGTGTGGATCTGGCCTGGTTCGGCGGCTTGACTCACGTTCAGGCCCGTCTTCGTGGACCCGGAGTTCGAGCGATCATAATGCGCGCCGAAGATGCGGAGTTTCATTCCAAGTTCATCGCGGGTGCCGACTCGGGAATTGAAGATCTTGGGGACCTCAAAGGCCGCACTTTCACGTTCGGTAGCGTCAGCTCGACCTCCGGTCATTTGATGCCGCGCTACTTTCTTGAAGAGAATGGACTGAACCCGGAGCGTGACTTCGACCGGTTCGCGTTTTCGAACGCCCACGATGTGACCGCACTCTGGGTGGAATCGGGTCGTGTCGATGCCGGTGTTCTTAATGAAGCCGTATGGGAAACGCTGGTTCGTGATGGCCGGGTCGATCCCGAAAAGGTTCGCGTGATCTGGACCACTCCGTCGTATCCGGACTACAACTGGACAGTCCGCGCCGGCCTGGACCCCGGGCTGATCCGGCGGATCCAGGGGGCCTTCCTCGAACTCGACGAGGCGAACCCGGACCACCGTGTGATCCTCGCCCTGCAGCGTACCCGAGGCTATGTCGAGGCTGACAACTCTGTTTTCGCGCCCATCGAAGAGGCCGCTCGTCGTGCCGGGCTCATTCAGAGATAGGGCCGACCACCCATTTGTCTGAATATAAGGATTCACACATGAAGCACCGCGTGTTTTTTTGCCTTGTCGTCTTCTTCGCCCGACCCGCATGGTCCGCCCAGGCTGACCTTCAGGACATCCGGGTCGAACTTGCGGTGCTCGAGGGCCAGAGCAGGCGACTGGAGGCCGGGATCGAGGATCTGCGTACACGCATCGCGGAACTTGAAGGGACACCGGCCCCGCCCACTCCGCCCGAGTCCTCATACACCCCGCCCGGGCCGGATCAAGACGTCGTCCGATGGCGGGACCTGACTGCGGGAAATGCCCGGCTCAACGTCTACGGGTTTGCTCGAGTGGATGTGATCCGCGACAGTGCCCGGTCCGACAACACGCAAAAGCCTCTCTTCGTTCGATCTCGAGCAGGGGCAGGGGGAAGCGAATTCACGCTTCATCCCAGGCTCAGTCGGATTGGCCTGAACTTTACTCCCTTCGAGTCCACGGGTCCGGGTGACTCCACGATTTCGGGCAAATTAGAGGTGGACTTCCAGAACGGTGGCCGGGAATCGAGGCCGGCTCCGAGGATTCGCCATGCGTATCTCGAGTGGACGAGTGGCGCCGCGTCCATTCTTGCCGGACAGACGTGGGACATCATTTCACCGTTGTTCCCGACGGCCAACAGCGACACCTTGATGTGGAACGCGGGTAACCTGGGGGACCGGAAACCCCAAATCCGATTCGGTTTCAACCCCTCTACCGAAAACGGTGGAGTGGAGCTTACCGGAGGGCTCCTTCTAGGTGGCGCGGTGTCTCCGACCGACTTCGATCAGGATGGATTCCGTGACAGCGAAAGCTCCGGCCGGCCCAACCTTCAGGCCCGGGCCGGATATCGAAACGACAGGGTTTCAGTCGGATTCTGGGGGCACCAGGGATGGGAACGCGTCGACCTCGGCACTCCGACGATGTTTCGATCCCACGCGCTCGGTGGCGATTTCGATTTCAGTTTGACTGCCAGGGCCAGGTGGCGCGGTGAAGTATGGGTCGGCTCCAATCTGAGGGACGTTCGGGGTGGAGTCGGGCAGGGAATCAACAAGACGAGGCTGAATACCATCCGGAGCAGAGGCGGCTGGTCGGAACTGTCTTTGCAGACCAACCCCCGAAATACGATCGCAGCGGGTTACACCGTTGATGACCCGACGAACCGCGATCTCGACTCAGGCGGAATCGAGTTGAATCGATCCTTCTATCTGGCGGACCGCTTCGATCTGGGCCGGGGAGTGCAGGTTGGTTTCGACTACATCTATTGGCGGACGCGCTTCCGGCACCAGGCCGCAGGGAAGAATCACCGAACCAACCTGTTTCTGATCTATCGCTATTAGGAACCGGCGCTTGCCAGTCCCTAACCTATGTGCCCTCAGTCGTTCGGAGATAGCCTGACCCCGTTTTTTATTGGTTGCGGCCGGCCATGACACCGCCGTCGACGTTCCACACCGCGCCTGTGACCCAATCCGCGTCGTCGGACAGGAGAAACATGATCACCGATGCGACATCTCCGGGTTGTCCGATCCGCCCGATCGGGTGAAAGTCGTTGAAGCCCTGGAGGGCTTCGTGGACCTCGTCGGGTTTAATGAAGGCGCCGTAGATCGGGGTTTCCACCACGGCGGGCGCCACCGAGTTGACACGAATGCCACTTCCGGACAGTTCCATTGCCAGGTGCTGGGTCAGTGAATGCAAGCCGGCCTTGCCCATGGAATAGGCCGACGAAGGTGTTGCCTTGATCGCCTGATGGGCCCACATCGAGCCGACGTTGACGATGGAACCGCCTCCGTTCGCAGCCATGTTTTTCGCTACCTGTTGAGTCACAAAAAAAGTAGCGCGGTTCAGATCCATGTAGGTGTCAGAGTCGTCTTCGGTGTGGTCCAGGAAGGCTTTGGGCGAGAACACACCCGCGGCGTTGACGAGGTACCTCACATCCTTCAGCTTTTCGTCGATATGTTTGATCAGCCGATCGACATCCTCTCTGCTCGTGAGGTCGCACACCTCGGTTCTGACGTTGTCGGGGGAATCCAACGATTCGAATGCAGCGTCGAGTTTCTCGGCCTGGCGGCCGACAAGCGTCACCGAGGCGCCCGCTTCCACCAGGGATCTTCCCGTCTCCAGTCCCATCCCGCTGCTTCCCCCGATAATCAGTGCCTGCTTGCTTGAAAATCCCATCTTTACTTCTTAATTGCTTGGCATGTTCGCATTTTACATCTCAGTTTTCGGCACGGCTTGACCCGAGGCCGTTGCGAATTCATTCCTGAACCGCGCTGATCTCATCCCTGGATATCTTCACGACGCTTTTTGGGTTGAATGTCTGGCTGGTCCCGACACGAAGCGCCACCTCGACCCGACCTCCCTCCAGAACAAAAAACTGAAGCAGGAAGCCGCCCCCGTCCATCGTTTCGACCTGCCTCTCTCCGTCGGCGAGCTCTCCGAGCCAGTCCCCACATTTTCGGGGGAAGTCGTTGTGGTCGATCACCGGCCGGGGCAAGGCGACGATCAACGTGCCGGGCGTCTCGTCGAGAACCTTCCGGATCTGTTCGCGAGCCCGGGCCATGAAAACGATCAGTGTGCCCGCATATTCGAGATCATCCTCTCCCTTTCGATCGGGAGGGACGATTCCGAGCGTCAGGTGGTGAATGAAGGGGTTTCCGTACTCCTGGGACAACATGTGGGTCCGGGCTCCAAGGTCGACAGGATGAACGACGGCGATGTAATCGGACCAACCCTTCTCTCGTGCGGGGCACTCGTCGGGCAGCCGTGCCGAGACGTTGATATAATCCTGGCCGTCGACCGGGGAGGGGTAACAACGGGAATCCCAACCCGACATGTAGCCCAGCTCCTTGATCGGTCCCGCGACCAGGTGGGGCGGGTCTGTAAAGATGGCCGCGTGATCCAGATTGGGTTTGAGATCGACACCGACGCTCATGATTCTCTCTCGAACGCGGGCAACCTCATCGAAACGCCGAGCTGCGTTGGCAATCGTAAGATGATCTCGAAAGTCACTGGGAATTCCCGGGGTGCTCATCGCGTCAACTACTCCTCATCTCAAATTCGTGCAAGACGCATCGGACGATGCTCCGGGCGTCGATGCCATGGAGTTTACGGACGCTTTCCAATGAACCGGTCTTGCTGAAGTCGCGGGGACCCAGAACAGGAATCGACCGTCCCAGGGCGGTGCCCAGCCAGTCGGCGACCTGGGGCGTGAAGTCCCCGACCACCATCATCGGCACGTTGCTCTCGTCGTCCGGTATCAATTCGTTCAGATGATAGCCGGCATCCGGGTCCTCCCAGGATTCGGGATCGCGCCAGTACTTGTCCCAGTCTCGTTTCAGACGCTCCCAACTGGTCACGTTGCAGATGTTCAGGAAGAGCCCGCGCTCGGCCAGCAGTTCCGATGCATGGATGGCTTCGACAATCACGTGTCCTGTCGCGAACACGTTGGCCGCGTTTCGTGCCGGGTTGTATTCTTCCTCGTCACGGTGGTCCAGGAGCCAGTAGCCTCCTTGAATCACCGCACGCCGCATGGGCTCGGTATCTGGAATGTCAGGCTGGTCGATCTCCTGTGTCGTCAGCCTCAGGTACACGGACTCACCGTCGGGAGACATGAGTTGTTCGACGGCCCAGTGGTAGAGCACCTGCATGTCGAAGGCAAGTGCGGGCTCGTAATAGATGATATTTGGAAGTCCCATAAAGACGGCCGGAGTCTGTACGGACTGGTGGGTGCCCGACTCCCGGCTCAGGCTGGTTCCCGAGGGCGTGCCGACGGCGATGAAGCGCGCGCGGTCATACAGTGCGTAATACAATTGCGTGTAGGCGTGTTTCCAGAACACATCGTAGATCGTCACTATCGGGATCATGCGTTCCTTGCCTTCGATGGCGAACTTCTCCCGTCCCATGGCGAACGCAAGGAGCGTGGCGACACCCTCGTTGATCCCGATACTGTGAAACTGACCCTTCTCGCCGAGCCGCCATCCGAACGGTTGCCTTTTTTGTTCCCTCAGGAAGCCAAGCAGATCGGCCGGAGGGTGGGGCTCGAAGGTTCCAGTGGCCCGGATCACGCCGCCGAGGTGGGTGGTCAGCCCCACATCCGGTGCGATGAACGCAAGGTGTCTGCCGACCCCGAGCCTGAGGTAGGTCAGGTTCAAGCTCCCAAATACCGAGGACGTGGAGCGCTTTCCTTTCACCGATCCCCGGACTTCCTCCCAGGCCGGAGCCTTCTCCCGCGGGTAGGGTACCGGAATACGTGTCTCTACGGGGAACAGATAGAGCTGACGCCTCTTGAGAAATGTCGCCAGGTCGGACTTGGGTTCCGGTAGGGCAAACGGGTCCGGGGCGGCAAACCCGACCAGTTTCCGGTAGGCATTCATTCGGTCCTCTGCCAGTACCGCGCCGTGGTTTTCCGGATGTCCTTCCAAACCTGGCAGGCGCCATCCTTTGATCGTGTGACAGATGATTGCGGTCGGCCGATCCGTGACGCCGAGAGCCTCATCGTGAGCCTCGATCAGGCCTCGAAGGTCATGACCACCCAGATCCCGGATGAGCCCGGCGATTTCGGCGTCATCGTAGTTGTCGAGGATTTCCAGATGACCGGGCCGACGTAGATCCGCCGCAAACTCTTCGAGAAACCGCGCCATCGTCGGATCGTCATGGTCCGTCTCGCCGGCGAGAGCTTTCCGTGCTGTCGGAGGGTCCACCAACAGGAGGGCCTGGTAGTGTGTATCGGAAAGCGATTCCAGACGTCGGCGAAGCTCTCTACCACCGGGTTTGTTAAATACGGCTGAAATCCGCGATCCCCACCGCAGGTCGATCACATGCCAACCGTTCGCCCGAAAGAGATTGCCCGCCCAGGCCCCCGTGCTCCCCATCGGGCTGTCTTCCATGATCCGGTCCAGGCTCTGCCGGTTCAGGTCGATCCACCAGCAGAGGTTCGCCAGGCGTCTCCGTCCGGCTTCGTACAACGTGCCGCCGATCTGGAGTTCCGTCAGTTCGCCGTCTCCGACCAGCGCGTGGTATCGGGCGTCGACGCTCCTGCCCAGTTGAAGGTTTTGCACGCGGGCTTCATAAGCGTCCGCCACGGTGACCGAACAGCCCAGACCTTCAATGCTGGTCGAGTAATCGACAAAGGACGGGTGATGATGCTGGGTCGGATACGCGGGCGGCCCGTCGATTTCGCGCAGGTTTTCCATCTCCTGGCGCGAGAGTTTCCCCATCATGTACATGATCGAGTACAGGAACGGCGCCGCGTGCGGTTTGACCGCAACTCTGTCCTGAGGCCGGCAAATGTCCAGGTAGAGCGCCGTCAGGATGGACGAAGACGAAACCGTGCTGGCCTGGTGGCCGCCGACCTTGGGCCTGATTCCCTTGTTTCGAGGTTTGTTGTTCGCCCAGAAGACCATCCACACGGCCAGCCAGGACGCCCAGTTCTCGACTTCTCGATATGGGTTCAGCGTGGCGTTCCCGCGTTTTGTCTGGAGGGTTTGTTCGTTCATCGATTTCGTCTTTCGGTGTGCGATACCCGTTGCGGTCCTCGGGGAGCGACGTGACGCACACACATTCTAGGCTGAACACGAATCGCACCAAAGTTCGGATTTACGTGTCGTCGCTCCCAGTCGCGATCAGTCATTATAAGCTGCTCCGCGCATCTCCTTGCACGTCTGTTATCAAAAGGCGGTTCTTTCTCTTATCAGGAGTGAGTCAGTGGCACACGCGGCCGGGTCCAATGTCTTCATCCTCGACGTTGTATTCCCTGACGACCTCCGACGAAGCCCCGACAACTGTGGGTTTGCGATACAATCCGCAGGTTTATGAGTAGACGTCCCAATACAGAGTTTGCCGGGTATGCCGCGGCCGCCGCCGCCGCCGTCATGATCGCCAACCAGGTCGGCTCCAAGGCGACCCGGGACACGCTCTTCCTATCGAATTTCAACATCGATGCCCTGCCGTTGATGCTGATGGGTGCGGCAGCCTTTTCAATCATTACCCTGCTCTGGGCTTCCCGGTTGATGGCCGTGTGGACCCCCGCCAGGATGATTCCAATCACATTCGGTTTGAGCGGACTGCTGCTGGTGGGTGAATGGGCTCTCTGGTTCGAAAGCCCGAAAGCCACCTCGGTCATCCTGTACCTGCATGTCGCCGCGCTCGGGTCTTTTCTGATATCGGGATTTTGGTCGATCATCAACGAGCGTTTTGATCCGAGGACGGCGAAGAAAAAGGTTGGCCTGATTGCCAGCGGGGGGACTTTGGGCGGCCTGATGGGAGGTCTTCTTGCGGAGCGCGTCGCGGCATGGTTCACGGTTGCGACGATGCTGCCCCTCCTGGCTTCGATGCATCTGGCCTGTGGTTTGATCCTCTATCTTGCCCGATCGCCTTCCGATCCGAGTTCCCCGGAGAGGAAACATCGTCCTCTTGAGACGAAAGTCTCCGGTTCCGGTCTCAAGATCCTGGGCGGGTCTCCATACCTGAGAAACATTGGGCTCCTTGTACTGACCACCACTGCCGGCGCCACTTTGATGGACTACGTTTTCAAAGCGCGCGCCGTGGATGCCTATGGTCAAGGCGAAGACCTGATGCGGTTCTTCGCCGTGTTCTATGCGGCGGTGGGCCTGGGAACGTTTGTATTGCAGACCACCTTGAGCCGGTCCTTGCTGGAAAAGCTGGGCCTTGCACGCACGATCGCCATCCTGCCATCCTTCACCGCTCTGGGAAGCTTTGCCCTGTTGTTTGTGCCGGGTCTGGCGGCTGCCGGTGTGGCTCGTGGTGGCGAGGCCGCTGTGAGAAGTTCGCTGTTTCGGTCCGGTTACGAACTACTCTACACACCCGTGACGCTGCGCCAGAAGCGAACGGCGAAGTCCATGATCGATGTGGGCGTCGATCGATTGGCGGATGGAGTCGGCGCGATCCTGATTCGCTCGTTGCTGTTCCTGGTTCCCGCACTCGCACTCGAATACATGCTGGGCATCGCGATGCTTCTTACCGCATCGAGCCTGTTCATTGCGAGCAAGATTCAGCAAGGCTATGTCGATGCGCTCAAGAATCGACTGGTCCACAGGGCGGAGGAACTCGACATTCCCGAACTGAACGCCAGCGCCGCTGATTCGGCCGTGATGCAGACGTTGGGGAATCTGGATCTGAGCCGGGTTATCCTCGGTCAGAAGCATCGTGAAGCGGCTCGGCCCGTCCGTTCCCAGACGTTCCGGAAGCTCTCGCCGGAGCCAGCCGACGAGATCGTCGGGGCGACGACAGATCTGCGCTCCGGAGACCCAACGAGAGTTCGGGCTCGCTTGAAGGGCGGGAAACTGGATCCGCTGCTTGCCGGACAAGTGATTTCGTTGCTGGCATGGAACGCGGTCAGTGACGATGCTCTGAAAGCTCTTCGCCGCATCGCGACGAAAATTGTCGGAGAGTTGACCGATGCCCTGGCCGACCCGGAGCGCGATTTCGCCATTCGCCGGCGCGTTGCACGAGTGATGGCCGAGTGCGACTCCCAACGGGGTGTGGATGGGCTCTTGATGGGACTCGAAGACAAGCGATTTGAGGTTCGCTATCAATCGGCGGCGGCGCTGGGACGCATCCGGGAGGGGAGATCCGATTTTGCATACAGCAAAGATCGCATCATCGCCGCCGTGCTTGCCGAACTCCGTGTCGACCAGCTCGGCTGGCGCAGCCGTCGACTCGTGGATTCGGACGATTCCCGTCAGATGGACCAGATTCTCAAGGATCGCGCCAACCTGAGCCTCGATCACGTCTTTCGGCTGCTGTCTCTTTTCCTGGAAAAGGAACCGCTCAAGATTGCCCTGCAGGGCTTGCACACCGATGATCTGCAGCTGCGCGGGACCGCGCTGGAGTATCTGGAAAGCGTCCTGCCGGCCCAGATCCGAGAGCGGCTGTGGCCGTTTCTTGAGGGCCGGAAAGCGCGGAAAGTGGTCCCGCATCAGGCCAGGGATGCCTTGTCGGAACTACTGCAATCCCGAAAGTCGATCGAGACGAACCTGGCGGGTCTGAAGAAACGGTAAATCCCGGGTTCCAGAAGATTCATCCAATCTAGGAGCCTGCGCGGCAGAAGAGATCTACTGCGAAAGCAGTAGAATCGGTCCATATTTCCCCGATTTTTCGTTGAATAGAACCACTATGCGCCTCAAAATCGAGAAAATGCCTCAAAGTCGAGAAAATCTGTCCTCGATTCCCTGCTTTCTCGCTACGATCCCTTCTGCCGCGCAGGCTCCTCGCGCGCCGGCATCAGAAACACGCGTCGGGCGGAGTCGGTGTGGAGGACGTCGCCCGAGTAATAGCGCTCCAGCACACCCCGCCCGTTCTCTATCAGGTCCTCGTTTTCCAATCTGAATTCCTTCCATGAGTGATCCCTGCCGAATTCCGCGATGCGCTCGTTGATGATGAACAAGAATGCCCACGTGATCGTTTCATGGTAGAGGTCGGCGTGGCCGTTCGCCGCCGCGAATCTCTTGATGCCTGCTGAAAACAGGGCCAGCGCTTCCGGGGTTGGATAGATTCGCAGATACAGCCAGGCCAATCGGACGTGGTCGACGTGTTTGAAATCGGTATTCGGCAGGATTCCTGCCTCGAATGAGTGAATGAAGGCCGATTGCGTCCCGGTCGGCTCGTAAACGGTTGTCGCGGAGTTCATCCCCCTATCTCCTTCATGTGATGGCTTGCTTTCGAATCGAGGTCCAGGCCGTAGACATCTTTTAACGCATGAATGCGCGCCAGCGTTTCCTTGCTGAACGGCTGCTTGGCGTCGAATGCGTGAAGGACGATTCCCTCGAGCAGGTCGCCCATCGTCATGTCCAGGTATTCGGCCAGTCCCTTCAACACCTTCACGAGACGTTTTTCCATTCTCACCCCGGTCTGGATACGCACGACGGTGTAGCTTTTCGGGTCGGTCTTTTCCGTTTCATTTGGATCAGGCATGAACTGGGTCCTCCTTAAGGGATGGTATCTATGTACCACGGTAACATATCGGCTGCCATCGGACCAGGGAGGACTCGGACGATTGAGCCTTTCGATCTCCGAATGCGAAACTAGTGTAGTCCGTCACAGTTAATGTAACTTATTCAGCTTTCCTACGTCTGAGTATATATGAGGAGAGCACCGACGATTAAATTGGACATTCCTGTGCGGAAGGAACTGGAGCGACTGAGCCGAAGCCGCAGTGTGGCGGTCCGGTTGGCGGAACGATCTCGAATTGTCTTGCTGGCCGCCGGGGGTCTGGACAATCAGGAGATCGCTGCCAAGTTGGACATCACTCGTCAAAAGGCCGGACGTTGGCGCGATCGTTTCGTTGAAGATGGCCTCGGGGGAATCGAAAAGGACGCTTCCCGCAGTGGACGGATTCCCTCGATCGGCCGCCGGAAGCGGGCCCGGATCGTGAAGAAGACGGTCGAAGGGAAGCCTCCGAACGCCACGCACTGGAGCCGGTCCTTGATGGCCAGGGCAACCGGCGTCAGCGAGTCCACGGTAGGGAGAATCTGGCGGGCTCATGGCTTGAAGCCTCATCTGGCACGCACCTTCAAACTTTCCAACGACAAACAATTTGTCGAGAAGTTGGAGGATGTGGTCGGTTTGTATCTGAACCCTCCGGAAAACGCCATTGTTTTGTCCTGCGATGAGAAGAGCCAGATGCAGGCCCTGGACCGCACGCAACCCGGGTTACCTCTGAAGAAGGGGCGGTGCGGCACCCTCACCCACGACTACAAACGCAACGGGACGACCACGATGTTCGCCGCGCTCAATACGCTGGACGGCTCGATTATCGGGACCTGTATGCCGAAGCATCGTCATCAGGAATGGATCCGGTTTCTCAATCAGATCAAACGTTCCGTGCCGAAAGACAAACAGATCCATATCATTTGCGACAACTACGCCACGCACAAACATCAGAAAGTCGTCAACTGGTTGAAGCGCAACACGCGCTTTCATGTGCACTTCACACCGACCAGTGCATCCTGGCTGAACATGGTCGAACGCTTCTTCCGGGATCTTTCCGAACAACGGCTTCGGCGCGGGGTTTTCCATTCGGTTCCTGAGCTAATCCAGGCCGTGGAGGAATATGTCGGGGGTCACAATCAGAACCCGAAGCCCTTCATTTGGACCGCAACGGCTTCCGATATTCTTGAAAAAGTTCAACGTGCCCGAAAGAAGCTCGATAAGTTACAGTCTGTTTGACGGGGACCACTAGATCAGGCGATGACTCTACCTGGACCGCAATCGCGGTTTTCCGGTGTACAGCCGAGGGCCGAAACCAGTATGATGCGGCGTCCTGTGTGATATGGGACCGCCCGAAACCTGCATGAATTGTTGATGAACGAGCAATGAGAATCCTGATTGCCGGAGGTGGCCAGGTGGCTGCCCTGACCGCACGTCGTCTCATTCGAGAAGGCAACGAAGTCGTCCTCGTCGAAGAAAACCCAGAGCGTTGTGAGCACCTGGAGGAAACCCTGGATGCGAAGATCATCCAGGGCAACGCGGCCAGCGTGCTTGCGCTTCGCCGTGCCGGCCTCTCCGAGGCGGAGATGTTGATCGCCGCGACCAACGACGACGGAACGAATGTGCTGGCCTGTTTGATCGCCCAGGTCGAATCCGACGTTCGGGTTAAAGTGGCGCGAATGCGGACCCATGAGGTCGAACACTGGCGTCGCGTGACCAAACAGGCCGGTCTGGAAATCGACCTGATCATCCATCCGGAGTCCGACATCGCGGACCGGATCATGCGCGTCGCCAACTACCCCGGTGTGTCGGACGTTCTCGAGTTTGCCCGGGGCGGCGCCCGCTTGTTCGGCATGAACCTGGAACCCGACAATTGGATGGCCGGAAAAACCCTGGGCGAGTTGGAAAAGGCGGGGCCACCCAAGAACTCCCTTATAGCCATGATTTTCAGGGGGTCGCAGGTGATCATCCCCCACGGGGCCGAGACGTTGCGTCCGGGCGATCACGTTTATGGAATGGCGACGCGTGACAACCTTGAAGAAGTCCTGTCTTTCATGGGGATCGAAACCCGGAAGACGCTGGAGCGGGTCTTTATCATCGGCGGAAAACAACTGGGCATTCGGATTGCGGAGATGCTTGAGGCAAAGGGTGTTCAGGTCAAGCTGTTCGAAAAGGACCTCGCCCGCTGCGAGAAGATTTCCACAATCCTGACAAAGGCTATTGTCATCCACGGGGACGGCACGGATCAGTCGACGTTGCTGGATGAGAACATCGAAGGGGTCGACGCGTTTCTTTCGCTGACGAACCACGACGAGGACAACATTATCGCGTCGCTCCTGGCCCGCAGGCTGGGGGTCAAGAAGGTGGTTTCGCTGATCAACCGGTTGAGCTACCTTCCGATGGTCCAGCGGCTCGGTGTGAACACGACGGTCAGCCCCCATCTGGCCGCGGTCGACCGGATTTTGCAATATGTTCGGAAGGGCCGTGTCTTGTCCGTCACGACGTTCGGCGAGGAAGAGGCGGAGGCTATCGAGTTGATTGCCACCAAAAGTTCGAAATATGTGGGCCGGCAGCTCAGCGAGGTCCGATTTCCACGTGGTGCGATCGTCGGAGCAATTGCCAGGCCGGACGGAGAGGTCCTGATACCGCGTGGGAACGCCTCGATCCACCCTGGAGATCGGGTCATCTTCTTTGCGCTCGAAAGTGTCGTCAGCGAGTTGGAGTCGGCCTTTTTGTCATAGGAGAAACGTAGTTGATTCAGTTGAGGGCCATCGGCTACGTACTCGGGCAGTTTCTGATGGCGTTTGCCGGTACGATGCTGGTTCCGCTCGCGTATGGCTGGCTCCGCGGGAGTGGAGGCCTCGGGCCCCTTGCATGTGGCGCCGCGATCACCGCAGTCGCCGGCGGGCTTCTCTTTGTCGGTGTCCGCCGTCCGGACCGCGAGCTGACTCAGCGGGAAGGCCTCCTGCTGGTGGTGTCGATCTGGCTGAGCGTCTCTTTGTTCGGCTCCATCCCGTTCTTCC
Source organism: Terriglobia bacterium (assembly GCA_965262425.1). Taxonomy (GTDB): domain Bacteria; phylum Acidobacteriota; class Terriglobia; order 20CM-2-55-15; family 20CM-2-55-15; genus CAZOZZ01. Next base: position 1,079,065 of record OZ253536.1, read on the forward strand.
TTTCCCCGCATTTTACGACGTTCACCGATGCGATGTTCGAGTCCGTCTCGGGCTTCACGACGACCGGAGCAACGGTGCTCGATCGGGTGGAAGTGCTGCCCGAGGCGCTCCAATTCTGGAGGTGCTTCTCTCACTGGCTGGGCGGCATGGGTATTGTTGTGCTCGGCATCGCGATCCTGCCGTTGGTGGGGCACGGAGGCATGCAACTGTACCGGGCGGAATTTTCGGGAGCGAAGTCAGAACGCCTGAAGCCAAGGATCACCGAAACTGCGTTGGCGCTGTGGAAGATTTATGTGGCGCTGACGGCTGCGGAGTTCATCGCATTGCGCCTGGCCGGAATGAATGGGTTCGAGGCGATCTGTCACACTTTTTCGACACTGGGGACCGGAGGGTTTTCCACACGAACCGAGAGCATAGCGGGGTTCAACAGTCCCTTGATCGAATGGATCATCATCGTTTTCATGCTCCTGGCCGGTGTCAGCTTCATCCAGCACTACAGGCTCTGGGTGGAGAGGAATCCTCGGAGCGTGCTCTCCGACGTCGAACTGCGATATTACTTCCTGATCGTGATCGTCACGACAGCGATCATCGGCGCCATTCTGTTCTGGAACTCCGGCTACGCACCGGAATTAGCGGCTCGCAACGGACTGTTCCAGGTTGCGGCGATCCTGACGGGGACCGGCTTGGTCACCGACAACTTCGAGCTCTGGCACCCCTTGCCTCAGTTGCTGCTGCTCACCCTGATGTTCGTCGGCGGCTGCACCGGCTCGACGACCGGCGGCATGAAGATATCTCGAGTTCTCCTGCTGGCGCGAGTCGTCGACAGGGAATTCAAACGGATGGTCGAGCGCCGCGGCGTTTTCGCCGTGCGCCTGGGAGGCGAGGTCGTTGCCGAGTCCACCGTTCAAAGCCTCTTGAACCTGGTCTACCTGGCCTTTGTCGTCAACTTCGTTTCGTGCCTGGCCCTGGCCGCGATGGGCGTCGACGTCCTGACCTCTATCACCGCGGTCGCCGCCTCTATGTTCAACATCGGCCCGGCTCTGGGTACCGTCGGTCCTGTCGAGAACTACGGTCACCTGCCTATGCTCGCCAAATGGGTTCTGGCTGGAGACATGATCGCCGGCCGCCTCGAGTTCTACACCGTCCTCGTGATCCTGACCCCCGCATTCTGGCGCAAGTAACAATTTCTTTTTCACCGCGGAGACGCGGAGAACGCAAAGAACGGGGAGTTTTCACCGCAGAGACGCAGAGGCGCAGAGAAGTTTTTCTGAGGGCCGAACCGGGGACGGCGGAATCACCATCCGAGTACGGGAACAGGTCTCCGACCAGACTTGTGCCTCTTCTGCTCTGCGCCTCTGCGTCTCTGCGGTGAAAACTCCCTCCCCCTTCGGCTTCGTCTCGTCTTCATCGAAAACACGCCTCACCCCCGGAGAGGCTGATAGAATCGAGTTATGGCCGAGTTAGCCACCCCGAAGTTCGGTTCCCGGGTCCTTCTTACCCTGGCGGCCCTGGTCATTCTCATTGCCGGTCTGCGTGAGGCCGAATCGGTTATCGTTCCGTTCCTGTTGTCAGTGTTCCTGTCGATGCTGGCGATTCCCATCCTGGCGTGGTTGCGACGACACCGGGTTCCGCAGCCGCTTGCCATCGTTCTGGTTGTTTTGGGGTTGATCGTCATTCTTGTCGCCATCGGCGTCGTCGTTGGGGGATCGATCAACGGGTTTACTCAGGCGTTGCCGCGGTACCAGGCCCGGATGACCAGCTTGATTAGTTCGATCGACCGACAGCTGCGGTCGTGGGGCCTCGATGTCTCCATCTCCGCGGTCGGAGATCTCATCAACCCGGGGCAAGTCTTCCAACTCGCGGGCGGCTTGCTGTCGCGCCTTGCTGGAATCGTGTCGAATTTCTTCCTGGTCGTTCTGACGACCGTGTTCATCCTGACCGAGGCATCGGGTTTCGCCCGGAAAATACAGATCGCGCTCGGTGATCGCGGGTCAGGCCTTCTCAATCTGTCTGGCGTGATGACCCAGGTTCACCGTTACCTGGTCATCAAGACGGCGATCAGCCTGGTGACGGGAGTGATTCTGGGGACCTGGGTCTGGATTCTGGGCGTGGATTTTCCAGTGCTCTGGGGTCTGCTCACGTTCCTGTTGAACTATATTCCAAACCTGGGCTCGATCATGGCCGCGGTGCCGCCCGTCCTATTGGCGCTGATTCAGCCTGGTGGCGGACTCACGGTCGCAATAATGGTCGCCGTCGGTTACATCACCGTGAACCTGGCTTTCGGCAATGTCGTCGAACCCCGCGTCATGGGACAGCGGTTGGGACTGTCGACGCTTGTCGTGTTTCTCTCCCTCGTCTTCTGGGGATGGGTCTGGGGCGGCGTCGGCATGTTGCTTTCGGTCCCCCTGACTATGGTGGTCAAGATCGTGCTGGAGAACAGTTCGGAGCTGCGCTGGATTGCCGTCCTCCTGGACAAATCACCGGAAGCGGCCGGTTAAGAGCCGCTCCGCTCCTCTCTTCGCGCCTGAGACCCGAATACCCCTGCACCACGCTCGAGAGGTCCACCCCAGGCTGCCAAGGCGGAAGCCAGCGCCTCGCCGGCCCGTAAGAACAATTTCCATCTAAAGTACATGTATCGAGTTACCGATGAGAACGGTATGACGCGTAATAGAGCTAAGGCCGGCTGTGGACCGACTCATTGGAGACATGGTGCGTCTGTGACCGCAATAATCGGGTGCTCCTATATTGCCACACGGAGGGCACTTGGCAGACTTTTGGTGAGAACCAGCTAAAGCTATGACCACGATCGGCATAACAGGTTTCAACGTCCTCGACACGACAAACTTTGTGGGCGAGACTCGGCTTGGCACCGGCTCCCGACCGGACCCTAAGCTGAGGATTCAAAACGATTCCGTCTTTTCGTCGGTTCTAGACGATCTCTCGCATTTCCAGACCCTGGTGGAAAAACTTAGCAGTCGGTCGGCTTTTGAGGGTACCCGAGCGACATCATCCCAGGGCGACGTTGTTTCTACCTCCAGTGTCTCCGGAGCAAAAAACGGAAAACACGACGTGGAGGTCCAGCAGGTTGCCAAGCGACAGATCACCACATCGACCACAGGGTTCGCGCTCACCACCGACACTGTCGCTGACGGAGGATCGATCTCGTTTACAGTCGACGGAGCCACAACCGCCGCAATCAATGTTTCCTCCGCGACGACTCTGTCGGGACTCAGGACCCTGATCAATGATCAGAATTCTGGAGTCGTTGCATCGATCGCCAACGACGGTTCGCAAAACTATCTCGTGGTCACCTCGCGTCGGACAGGCTCCGGAGCCGGTTTCACGGTCAGCAACTCTTTGACGAATTCCGGCGGTACGGCCGTTGCATTCGATCCTGATCAGAGTTTGGGCTCGGGCAACACGCAGAATGCCCGGAGCGCCCTGTTCAAGGTGGACGGTGTCGAGTTCGACAGCCAGACCAACACGGTCGTCGACGCGATTGGCGGCGCCTCGCTGACCCTGTTGAAGAAGGGAACCACATCCATCGAGATCAGCGCGGATCACAGTGGTCTTGGCAAGTCCATCCGAGGTCTTAGAGACACCTTCAACCGTCTGGATGAGTCCACCCGGCGACTCAGCCGCACCGATTCCGGGGCGAGTTCGTCGGACCTGATTGTACTCGGGTCCCGCCTTCGTGACTCTCTCGGGGAGGCCCGAGGCTCCTTGTCGGATGCTTCCAACAGCAGCGGGAAGTTCAAAACACTTGCCGAAGTCGGTTTGACATTTGATCGATCCGGAAGACTTGAACTGGATGAGAGCCGGTTGACGTCTGCGCTGGCGGCCTCCGCTGGAGATGTAGAGAGGCTTTTTCGGGGAGACTCCGCCGGCAGAGCCGGAGCGTTTACCCGATTGAAGGTTTCGCTCGACGGAAAACAGGGCATTCGAGGACTGATCCTTCCCAAAGAGCGGACCAGTCGCACCTCCAAGGACGAGGTTTCCCCTCAAGCCTCCAGGCTCAAACTCCAGGAACAGCACCTGGTGCGCCTCGCCAAGACCGTCGCCAGCGGCCTCACCGGTCTCAAGCTTTCAAACAGCATGTTGGGTAGCTTGAGCCTCCGTGCGCGGATCGTTTGAGTCCCGGCGATACTCCTGTCGCATCGCGTGTTACCTGCGGCTGTTTCAAAATGACCCACCACCGTTTTTTTTCATGAATCGCAATGAAGGTCTAAAGTGCGGCTGCAGGTTGGCCGATAAGATAAGCATAAGCAGAAATCTGGTCTCACATGCGCCAGAGAGTAGGCGGGGAGGCGGTAGGTTCTCATTCCCTGTCCCGGTAGCGAGGCTAAGCGCCCGAAACGGGGCTACGGCTCAGGTTCGAGCCGGATCACATTGATGAATGGGTATCACATGCTATCCGCTTCCAACAAATAAGCCTTAAGTAACCTAAACTTACCTTTCCTGACCAGGTTGGCTCCCAGAGTACCGGGAGCCTCCTGGCCATTTCGCATTCCCATTCCTTTTTTTAGCGTCGGCCCACCGGCCCGGTATGGGCCCCGACTCTTGAGGGAACGCTAACCAGTAGTTTTGTCACATCTTTGGCGGGAGCCCCAGCGACGGCCGGTCCCCCACGCCCTTTGGCGTCGGTTCACCGTTTTTCGCCAAACTCCATCTTTTTTCCCTAAACCGAACCGCCGAGGCCGCGTCTAAACAAATAATGTCTAGCCGCAAATCGAGAACCTATAACCCGATGCAGGCGAAGTACGTACACCGAGACGAATACCATGGATAAGAACCCCAATTCGGACGAGTTCTATCGGTACCGCGAGGTCGCGACGGAAAGTTGGTTTTCGACGCTCCCGCGCCAGCTACGCCAATTGATGGACGAGCGGCGGAATCCGCCACCGGCTCTCGATATCACTGCCGAGCCGGACCCGACCGTTCTCGAAAGGATGGTTGAAGGTCCTTCGTCTTTTTCGGCGTTGTGGGTGCAGATACAGGAACTGCGGGCTGAACTCAAAAATCCGACGCCGAAGGCTGAGATTACCGCCCGTGCCGATCCGGCCGCGTTGGAGGGCCTGATTGAGGGCCGTTCTGTCTTTCTGTCGATCTACAGCCAGACCCTGGCACTGATCCGCGACTTCCGGAATCCGCCGATCATCGAGATGACTGCCGAGCCGGTCGAAGTGGCCGGGATCTGGACCCCCCGGAAGCTGAAGGTTCCTGCGATGGTTACCCTCGGGGGGCATCTGTTGGCGATCCTTCTGGTCTTTGGCGGTTTTAGTTTCGGCCCCGCACCGGTGATCCGGACCACGGAGACGTTCATCCCGCTCTATCTTCCGGCTGATCTGATGATGCTGCCCGACGAGGATGACACATCCGGCGGTGGTGGTGGAGGAGGCAAAGAAACACTGACGGCTCCCTCCCTGGGTGCGCCCCCGAAGGCTTCCGACAAGCAACTCGTTCCCCCTTCCGCTGAGCCACCGAAGAACCTGAACCCGATCCTCGTGGCAGAGCCGACCGTGGTTGTGCCGCAACTGGCAAATCTGCTCAACGTCAGTCTGCCCAACCTGGGAGACTCCCTCGCGTTGCCCGCGCCTCCTTCTTCCGGTCCGGGAGTCGGCGGTGGCATTGGAATTGGTCAGGGCCGCGGCGTTGGTGAAGGCGACGGTCCCGGCCTTGGTCCGGGCGAAGGAGGCGGGATCGGTGGTGGCGTCTTCAAGGTTGGCGGGGGCATCACACCCCCCTCGATCCTGACCAAGCAAGATCCGATCTATTCCGAAGAAGCCCGAAAGGCCCAATACCAGGGCACGGTCGTCCTCGAAGCGATCGTTCGCAAAGACGGTTCCGTCGAGATCATCCGCGTCGTCCGAAGCCTCGGCTTCGGCCTTGACGAAAACGCCATCAAAGCCCTCAAGGAATGGACCTTCCGCCCCGGAATGAGAAACGGCGTCCCGGTGGACGTCGCCCTCAACATCGAAATCAACTTCAATTTGCGGTAGAGCGCAAACGTCGGATAAAGAGTGTCGGGGCGTTCCTCCGTGGGCGCCCGCGGGCTTTGCGGGGCGTAGGGCCGGAGATCCATTCCGTCAGCCGCGGCATTCCCGCGGGTGGCCAGGGACGGCCACCCCGACACGCTATCCTGCCGGCTGGCGTTCTATTCCTACTATTTCGAGTGTTCCGACGGAGTTGCGGACGTATAGGTCGACGGTATGGGTGTTCTCGCGCAGGCGCGCGCGGAAGTAGCTGCCATCCTCACTGTTTTGAACGGGTTCGGGTAGCGCAATAGAAGTATCGCTGTAGGGTGTTTCGGGTCCCAGACTGTTGTTTGCGCCGGTCTGGTTGTCGAATCTGGACCAGGCCACGGTCGTGGAAGTTGTGGGCTCACCGAATCCATATGTCGAGGCCAGTCTCTCGAAGCCCAGTCCTGTTGGCGTGAGCTCAAAATTGTCGGCCGTGTTGACCAGGCTGAACCAATGGCGGCCGATCTTGTCGCGGCGTTCGATCAGGCGCTGGATCAGGTAGGCTTCGGCGCCGGGATCGCTGAGACCGCCCGTTTTCACGATCGCGCGGATCTCGGCATCCGTAAAGGCCATCACGATCCTGGCTCCCCAGTAGGTGTCTTCGAGGTCGGCCTTTTCGAAGGCAACGCTGGGGTATTCCGGCTTCCATTCTTCCGGCTTGAAGTATTCGGATTCGAAACGGCCGATCGAGGGCAGGTCGGGATAGTTGATCCGGATCCACTGCCGATCCCACAATCCGAGCGTCGCGATGCGACGGAGAGCCGTTCCCGGCTTCCACATGTACTCCCAGCCCGCTCGGTGTTTCTGTACCGTGACGCTGCCGCTTCCCAGTGTCGAACCGAAGTCGATCAGATGGTGCCGGATGAAGGACGTTCCGTTTTCGGTGATCACCATGTCCTGGCTGTTGATCGCCCTGGAATCATCGTGGTTCAGCCACGATGCCAGGACGCGCAGGCCACGCAGCTCCCGGCGGTCTTCGTGGATAAAGATGTCATTCGCGTCGTCCGGGCGGGTTCCGGAATACTGGAATGGCCCCAGCGGATCCCCGTCGAGGAACTTGCTGGCGACGGCGCGGTAGGTTCCATCTTCAGATCGATGGGTGCGTTCCATGAGTTCGTCCAGGTCTTCCTCCTCCATTCTTTCCACTTCGTCGAGGCCTTCTTCGACCATCGCTTCCGGATCGACGCGCAGCCGATCGCGGTCCAGGTAGACCAGGTAGTTTTCCGGGACGTGGTAGCCGATCGCATGAAAGAATTTCGTCGAAATGATCTCCGCCGCCGTGGCCATCTCCGCGTTGTCGGGCGGATCAAACTTGATGACGTAGATGTCCCCGTTCGAGTCACGAATACTGAATCCCGGCGTCAACCCTTCGGTTTTGGCGTTGATGACCATCCAAACACCCTCATCGGACGGTCCGTTTCTTCGGTCCGGTCCGCGCGCGAGTTCTTCCAGAGTCATTCGTGCCCGTCCGTGGCGGTTGGTGAACCAGCTGCTGTCGGGGACCTCGCCCAGCGTGTTGATGTTGGCGGCGCGCCCGGGTGTGCGGTCGCCAGGTTTGCCGAACGAATGGACGATAAAGTCGTACATGTCGCTCAGAGCGTGTGGTGCCGGTTGTCCCACGTCGACTGCTCTGTCGTTGTCGACCCGCAAGGGGTCGTCGGCGTAGAACTTCTGGCCCGCCCTTGTTTCGGCCGGGCAAAGGAGTGCTGCAGTCAGCAGAAACAACCAAGAGCTGGAGAGAAGTGACCTGAACCTAGAAAACATGACCGAACTTCCAGAAGATGCGGGTTCCCTCATTGCTGAACCCTGTGTCCAACCTGAAGAACACACCGTTGACTGAGTTGAACCGGGCGCCGAACCCGACCGCCGTTCTCAGGTCGCCGAAGCCCAGATCGGCCCGTCTGGCAAAGACCTTGCCGGCGTCGCCGAAGATCGCCATGTCGAGGCCCGAAAAGGCTTCCCATCGATACTCCAGGTTCATCAGAAACAGGTTCTGATCGCGGAATCGAAACTCCCGGAAACCGCGCAGATCGTCCGAACCACCGAGCGTCGGCTGCATGAAAAATGGGACACGGTTTCCCGCCTTCGAATCTACCAGGGAGGTCTTGGCGCGGAAGGCGATCACGCGGCGGAGGTTGAAGAACGGAAGATATTGCCTGATTTCGGCATCGACACGCTTGAACCCGAATAGATTCGAGGCCCGGTCGTCGAACGATGTCCACTCGAGTTTGTACTGCCCGCCGCTACGTGGGTTCAAAGGCTGATCCCTGTAGTCGATGTCCACAAAAGCGCCAAGCTGAAGATAGTCTGGTTGCTGGTCCAGCGAGGGCGCGCGGCTGTCGTCAAAAACCTTTTCAATCGATGGGTATCGGGTGTCGGTTCCGGCTCCGGTGTTGGTATTGAGGATTCCACCCCGGGCCCCGACCGACAGCCACTCTACCGGACGCACGCCCCCCGTAATCTGGACCAGCGTATCTTCGAGCCTGTAGTTGGAGCGGTTCTCCCGCTGGGACTCGGCCCCTAGCAGCCCGTGGCAGAAGTGGGGTTTTCTGAGTTGAGAGTTTCAGGTCTTCGCCCGGACGGAACGGCGTCTAAATCGATTCTGGAGCGCTGAGGATGGAACGAGAGCGATTCACAGTGGCTCCAGAGCAGTATTAAGGTGAATAAGGCCATGACATGTTGGCCCTGAAGGCCTCGTGGTGTGCCGTTTCCGAAATTGTTCCGAAGGATCAGGCTCAGATTCAAAGCGGCATATTGAATCAGGACGCGCTTGAGAATGTTGTCCCGATGTCGGAGGTGAACCCGACGCATTGCGCCGGTTTCCAGCGTGTGTGCGAACGGTCGTTCCAACATCAGTCCGCGCTGTCGGAGTAATTGCTTGCCCCGGTTGCCTCGGATTCGTCGCCGGTTGGCATAGACGGCCTGTTTTTCTTCGGACTTATCTTTCCAGTTGCGTCGGCCCCGGTCCGGTTCCGAGATGTAGCTGCGAATGTTGAGGTCTTTGAATCCGGTCAACGTATCGTTACTGTGATAGCCCTTATCCGCCACCAGTTCGGAGAGCACATCGTTCCGAAGTTTCGATCCAGGATCGGCGGCCAAGGTCTCCATCTGATGCGCGGCTTGGATCATCGTTTCTTTGATCGTCGTCGTGTCGCCCTGATCGGCACCCTGCACCGTGACCGCCAGGATGGCTCCGGTCTTCATGTCGGCGGCATGCTCCACCTTATGGGCCAGATGCGTTCGTCCGTCCTTCATCTTCGTGATTCGCGCATCCGGGTCGTGGGGATGCTCCCACTCTTTGTTCGATCCTTTCTTCGACCGCTTGCGGTCGAGTCGCCCCAGCTCGGTTTGCGTCGGTGTCTCGATCCCAGACGCCTTGGCCAGCCGTGTCAGGAATTGGTTGTAGGCTTCTCCGGTGTCCCGGCGTACGATCGACCGCATCGCCGCGTTGGCTTCCAGTGTCGATGCATCCACGCCCACCGTCTTCCCATCGATCAGGCCCTCACCGGCCAACACGCCCAACATCCACGAAAAGACCTTTCCATGTGTTTCCAGATCGATCAACCGTCGCGTCCGCGAGACTGTCGAATGATCCGGCACCCCTTCGCTCAGCCCGACTCCAAGGAATCCTCGCAAACTCAGAGAATCGGCACACCGCCACGCTATGCCACGCTCCGAATCGATTCCTTCGAAATAGCCCACCAGCAACATCCTAAAATACTTGCCCGGCGCCACGCTCGGCCGACCCATCACCTCAGCGTAGAACTGCTCACAGGCATCTTCGACGAACCGGTCGAACTTGGCTTGGTCCAAGATTCGGTTAACCCGTTCGTAGAACACGTGGCCCGCTGTCCGCGGCAACTCTGCTGTCGCAACCCATAACGTGGCTTGTCGGTCCTTTTTCCGTCCCATTCCCATATCGCGTTCTCCTTCCACTATCTTCCTCGCGATACGGTCGCATGGGGTCCGTTGTTAACTATGAAGTTGACTTGCACCACGGGCTGCTATGCCGAAAAAATCTTCCTGTGGGTAGTTCCGGTGTCTTGCCGTGAAATCGAACAGGAAATGGTTGTCGAACAACTCCGGTAATGCCAGCTGTAACTCGTAGCGCTGATATCCGACGGGTGAGGCCTGCCCGGCGATCCGGAAGACGACACCTTCTTCGGCGAGTTCGTCGCTCAGGTACTCGACTCCGAGGGCGAAGCCGGAGCCGGTCGCCAGACCGCCCAGCTTCGGGTGAAAGCTCTTGTATCCCTTCGCCAGCCTTTCCAGAAGCCGCTGGTTTTCAAACTTGTACAGTCCGTTTTCGAGCCCTCCTCTCGAGGGGGCGTCGAGCGTGCTCGATTTCGCCTCGCGGCGCTGCCGCAATTCCTCGGCCCGGCTCTGGGCGGACAAACCGGAAGCCCCGAAAAGGGATAGGGCCGACACTATCAAGGCCGTTCCGGCGAGGTTCCACGGTACTGTCGTGATCGATCTCGTCCGTTGTCGATTCAAAAATATATTCTCCGGACCTGTTGGAAAGCGGGACGTGGGATATGTCTGATCCCGACCGGTTACCTCCCTCGACAATACGCCATCAGGGTGGACACAGTAAAGCAGGTTGGGGAACGAAACGAAGGGTGAGATTGTGGGGTGTGTGGATCATTGCTTGAGCTCGACCGAAGGCGTTTCACGAATTCCAGCCGCAGATCGATCATCGAGGAAATAGACCGTCATCGACACGCCGCCTGCTGCCCCAACCGTGATAACCGCGAACTGGTCGGCCTCATCGTCGGCGGACATGGCTTCTTCCTGCACGATGCTCCAGTCGTTGAGCCGCTGCCAGTCGTGCCGCCGCAGCTCATCTTTCTCTCGCCCCCGGAAGTCCTGTGCGCGCCGGCTTCGGGAGGTCATCCCCCGTGGGCGGCCGGATAGATTGACCACTTGCATCTGTTGTCCTTTTCGCTCGAGGAGGAAGCGTTCGTACGTATGTGTGTGGCCCGTCAGAACGATGTCCACGCCTCCCTCCAGGAGGAGCTCCGGGAAAAACGTTCCTTCGTATTCGAAGTTCCAGAGCTGGCGGGCCTGGTCGCGGTGCTTCGCCGATGACTGCACAAATGGATGGTGCATGACCGCGACGGTAGTCGAGTCCGGTCCCCTGGTGTCGTTTTCCAACTCGCCGGTGAGCCATCTCATCTGTTCCGCACTGCGTCGGAAAACCCGTCCCGAACCACGATCTCCGTAGATCAGATCGTTCGTGTCGAGAAATAGAAATCGTGCCGTCCCGATGTCTTTGCGGTAATACATCCTGTCGGGAGAAAAGTTCTCGCCGAGATAGCCGAGAAACGTCGCGGCATTTTGCCGATCGCCGTTGTTGTCGTGAACTTCGTGATTTCCTACGCCCACCAGATAAGGCAGCTTCTTCGCGGGCGAAAGGATGTCGCGAAGCATCCAGAACTGGTCGGAGTGTGAACCGTTCCCGACGATGTCGCCCGTGTCGACCATGAACAGCAAGCGGCCGTCCTGCTCGGCAAGCCTGGCGATGTGAGGCATCATGTCCCGCCACTCTTCGACCAGGGCTCGCTGATCGCCGAATGCCACGAACCGGTACTCGCCATCGACGTCCAGTGATTCCACCAGCGGATGGTCGAGTGCCTGAGGTGATCGGACTGAACTGCTTCGCCAGGGACTGCATCCCGCATTGATGAACAGAACCAATGTCAGGAGAGCCGGAAAAACATGGAGTGTCGAGGGCCGAGCCTCACCTTGTTCTTGTCTCATACCAATCCTACGGAGGCTTATTGTACCAAGGGTAGCCGTTCAAAGGTGGACGGTGAGGCTACGATCTCTTCTGCCGCGCAGCTGGATTTTGCCATCGTCTTCATCTGTCCCGAAGCGTCGAATTGAGGCAAATGAAGGATCGCCCGCCCAAACGCCGCTCAAGCCCGGCGGGCGCCCACGGAGGGACGCCCCGACACGCATTGCCGACCGCACTGCTTACAGGAAGCTTCCTTTCACTGCGGTCATGCGGCAGGCATTCGGACGGAAATGATAGAGCCAGTGATTGACGTCGGGTGCGTCGATGAGGGCGAAGTCGGCGGCTTTGCCGACTTCGAGCGATCCGATTTCCTTGTCCATTCCAAGTGATCGGGCCGCTATGATCGTTGTGCCTTTCAGAGCCTCGGCCGGTGTCATCCCTTCGAGGGTGCAGGCGAGCATCATCGCCAGGGGCAGGTGGTAGCTCGGGGCCGAGCCGGGATTGAAATCCGAGGCGACGGCAACCCGGACGCCGGCCTCGATCAACTTTCTTGCCTCTAACGGTGGTTGCTGAAGGTAGAGGGCGGCCAGCGGGAGGCTGACCGCGACAACGCCCGCCTCGGCCAATGCCGCAATACCGGCGTCGGAGGCGAACTCCAGGTGGTCGGCCGAAGCTGCACCGATTTCCGCGGCGAATGCCGCGCCTCCACCATCGCTGAGTTGGTCCACGTGAAGTCGCGGCCGCAGGCCGTGTGCGCCGGCCGAGTCGAAAATCAATCGGGCCTCATCGATCGTGAACGCGGAATCTTCAACGAAGACGTCACAGAATCGGGCCAGGGATCTCTCCCCGACGGCAGGGATCATCTCATTGCGTACCAGGTCGACGTACGCTCGTCGATCCTCCTGATACTCGGGCGGTATCGTGTGTGCTCCGAGGAACGTCGGAACGATCCGGAGCGGTTGCCTTCGGTCGAGTGTCTCATAAGCGGACAGCAGTTTCAGTTCGTCCGCGGTGGTCAGCCCGTAACCGCTCTTGCACTCGACGGTCGTGACGCCGAGCGATCCCATTTCCCCGAGAAAGACCATGCTCCGCGCGACCAGTTCCTCTTCGGAACGGTTCCGCGTTTGACCTACGGTTCGACGGATCCCTCCCCCTTCGCGGGCGATATCGAGGTAGCTGGTTCCGCCAATCCGCTTTTCGAACTCGTCACCCCTCCACCCGCCGAACGCCAGATGCGTGTGGCAGTCGACCAGGCCCGGAACGACCAGGCCTCCCCGGGCGTCCCAGGTTTCCGAGTCCTGGTATCTCTCCGGCAGATCGCTGTCCGCTCCGATCCACTCGATGGCCCCGTCCGTCCAGGCCATCGCGGCGTCGAGGATCGTGTGAATCTCATCCTGCGAGCCGTCCGGTCGGCAGGTCGCCAGCGTCCCGATGTTTCGAATGACAGGCATCAATTCCTGGTTCTAAGACAGTTGGATTTCGTCCGTGACGGCCGCCAGCAGTGTGCCTTCGTCGATGAGGGCGGTGCAACGTGCCAGATCGTCTCCGAAACGATGGTCGATTTCCGTGTGGGGCACCAGCGAACGGACGAACTCATGCGCGAGTTCGACGCCGCGTCCCGGGCACAGCGGCTTGCGATAGTCGAGAGCCTGGGCCGCGGTCAACAATTCGATCGAGAGGACCGTTTCGACGTTGCGATACACATCCAGTAACTTGACGGCACTGATACTGCCCATGCTGACGTGGTCTTCCTGTCCCAGGCTCGTCGGAATAGAGTCCACGCTGGCCGGATGGCAAAGAATCTTGTTCTCGGAAACCAGGGCGGCTGCGGTGTATTGGGGAACCATGAAGCCGGAGTTGATGCCGGTTTCCCGCATCAACAACCGGGGCAACCCGTCGTGGCCTTCCAGCAGCAGATAGATCCGGCGCTCGGCGATGCTGGCCAGCTCCGCCAGAGCTATCGCGGCGTAGTCGAGTGCCAGCGCGAGCGGCTGCCCGTGGAAGTTGCCGCCGCTGATGATCGTCCCGTCATCGAAGACCAGCGGGTTGTCGGTCGCGGCGTTGATGTCTATTTCGATAACCTGTCCGGCATGTTCCAGGGCGCCACGACTGGCACCGTGCACCTGCGGAACACACCGCAGACAGTAAGGGTCCTGGACCTTCCCACAATCCCTGTGACTGTCAAGAATCTCGCTCGATTCCAGCAGGCGACGGACGTTTTCGGCCACTTTCTGCTGTCCCGGATGCGGCCGGGCCGCGTGGATCCGTGGATCGAACGGTTTGATACTTCCCTGGAGCGCCTCGAGACTCATCGCGGCGATGACGTCGGCGATGGAGCAGAGCCTCGCGGACTTTTCCAGGACGTAAGCGCCGTAAGCGGTCATGAACTGCGTACCGTTCACAAGCGCGAGACCGTCCTTGGGCTGGAGTTCGATAGGTTCGATCCGCGCTCGCGTTGGGAGGTCGCGCGTTGGAGTTGCACCGGCACCCCCGGCGTCCCATACGGCGCCTTCTCCGATCAGGGGCAGGGTCATGTGTGCCAGGGGGGCCAGGTCGCCTGACGCTCCGACACTTCCCCTGCTCGGGATAACCGGGGTCAGTTGACGATCCCAGAGTTCGACCAGTTTCTTGAAGGTGTTTAAGGAAATCCCGGAAAACCCCAATCCCAGCGAGTGAATCTTGATTCCAATGATGAGCCGGCTGATGTCCATCGGTACCGGTTCTCCGACACCGACCGCGTGGCTCAGGATGAGGTTCTTCTGAAGTTGCTTGAGTTGGTCCGGCTCGATCCTCTTGTCAGCGAGGATTCCGAGACCCGTGTTGATGCCGTAGTACGCCTTGCCGTCTCCCAGGGCGGCCTCGACGATGCTCCGGGAGGCTCGAACGGCGGAGGCGTCTCGGTTGAGCGAAGCGATCCTCGACGTCAGATCTTCGTAAAGGTGTGAGAGGCGTACGCGATCAGTGCTCATGAATTAGTGGCTGCGGTCGTCGGGGGAAGGTGGAAAGTTATCCCGACGGCACCATCGGAAGATCGACTCCCCGTTCGTGTGCCGTTCGGATGGCGTCCTCATAGCCCGCGTCGGCGTGCCGCATCACTCCAGTGCCGGGATCGGCCGTCAGGACCCGCTCCAGTCGCCGGTCGGCGGTTTCGGTGCCATCGGCCACACAGACCATACCCGCGTGGATCGAGTATCCGATTCCGACGCCGCCTCCGTGGTGGATCGACACCCAACTGGCACCGCAGGCCGTGTTGATCATGGCGTTCAAAAGAGGCCAGTCGGCTATCGCGTCGGACCCATCGCGCATCCCCTCGGTTTCCCGGTTCGGGGAGGCCACCGATCCGGCGTCGAGGTGGTCTCTACCGATCACGATCGGCGCTTCGATTTTTCCCTTCTTGACGAGCCAGTTGAATTTCAGGCCCATCTCGGCGCGGTCTCCGTATTCCAGCCAGCAGATTCGAGACGGCAGTCCCTGGAAGTGTATCTTCTCCCTTGCCTTCTCGATCCATCGGACGAGTGGCTCGTTTTTCGGGAACGTTTCCAGTACGGCCTTGTCGGTTGCGTAAATGTCTTCGGGGTTGCCCGACAATGCGGCCCAGCGGAACGGCCCGGCGCCTTTACAGAATAGAGGACGAATGTATTCCGGGACGAAGCCGGGAATCTCGAACGCCTCGGTCATGCCTCGGCGGTCGGCGACCTGGCCGCGGAGGTTGTTGCCGTAGTCGAACGTGACGGCGCCTCGTCTTTGCAGCTCCAACATGGCCTCGACGTGAACCTGCATCGAATCGAGGACGGAGGCTTCGTAGCTTTCGTAATCCTCCTCCCGTTGTTTGGCCGCCTCTTCAAGACTCATGCCGGCGGGAATGTAGCCCAGCCGCAGGTCGTGGGCCGAAGTCTGATCGGTCAGGATGTCGGGTACGAGACCCCTCCGGACTATTTCGGGCAGCACCTCGGCGACGTTCCCGACCAGTCCGACCGACAATGCTTCTTTCGTCTCCCGTGCCGTGCCGACCAGTTCCAGGGCCTCGTCCAGGTCTGCAGTCATGCGGTCGCAATAACCTGTTGCGACTCTCCTCCGGATACGCGCCTCGTCCACCTCGATGGCCAGAAGCGTGCCGCCGTTCATTGTCGTGGCCAGTGGCTGGGCGCCCCCCATCCCGCCCAGGCCGGCGGTGACCACGAGCCGGCCTTCCAGGAGGCCGTCGAACCGCGCTCTGGCGCACGCTGCAAAAGTCTCGTAGGTTCCCTGGAGGATGCCCTGTGTCCCGATATAAATCCACGATCCGGCCGTCATCTGACCGAACATCGTCAACCCCATCGCGTCGAGCCGCCGGAATTCATCAAACGTCGCCCACTTCGGGACCAGATGTGCGTTGGCGATCAGGACACGCGGCGCTTCTTCGTGAGTCCGGAACACGCCCACCGGTTTGCCGCTCTGCACCAGCAATGTTTCGTCGTTTTCAAGGCGTCGGAGCGTCGTGACGATTCGGTCGTAACACTCCCAGTTCCGGGCCGCCTTCCCGGCGCCACCATAGACGATGAGCTCGTCGGGTTTTTCAGCCACGTCGGGGTCGAGGTTGTTCATCAACATCCGCAGGGCGGCTTCCTGGTGCCAGCCTTTGCAGCTCAACCCCGTGCCGGTGGGCGCTTTGATCGTCCTTTTCAAGGTCTTTTGGGAAGCCATTTGAAACACTCCAGAATGTGTGCAGTCCGTCGACCGCCTCGCAGGAATCTTAAGGCCCGCCCGCTGCCCGAGTCAATGCCGGATCGTCCTCCGACGAGTACCCGTTTCGCCTTGACTTGATCGGTTCAGGGTGACATGTTTGAGGGCTGATTGGGCTATCCGCTCACTACAATCTGGAGGAGAGAAATGAAATCACGCACGATTATCGCGGCGCTGTGCATCATGGTGCTGTTCGCGCCCGCCGTTCTGGCCAGCGATTACACAGACAGCCTGAAGTTGGGCAAGGCCGACATCCAGTCGGCCGGATCTCTGGCGTTCGGCCCGGAGGCCATTCTGTTCATCGGAGACTCGATGGGTGGATCCATTTTTGCCATCGACACGGGGGATCGCACGCCCGGCTCCGCAAGCCGGATTGACATCAAGGGCATCAACGAAAAGGTTGCAGCCATGCTCGGAACCGCCGCGGATCAGATCCTGATCAACGACATGGCGGTCAATCCGATCTCGAAGAAAATGTACCTGGCGGTTTCTCGCGGTCGGGGCCCGAGCGCTGCAGCGGTCATTCTCAGGGTCGATGCGAACGGCAAGATCGAGGAAGTTTCACTCGACAACATCAAGCATGCCAGCGTGGCTCTCGGGAATGCGCCCGCGTCTGGAGAAGGCCGGGCAGCCCAGAATCGCCTGCAGACCATCACGGACATGGCTTTTGTCGATGGCCGTGTCTTTGTCGCGGGCCTGTCGAACGAAGAGTTTTCTTCCAAGCTGCGCTCGGTCGAATTCCCGTTCGGTAGCGCCAATGTCGGGACCAGTGTGGAGATCTATCATGGTGCCCATGCCCGCCTCGAAACCAACTCCCCGGTTCGGACGTTCGTTCCTTACAGCATCAACAATGAGCCGCACATCCTGGCCGCCTACACCTGTACGCCGCTGGTGACCTTCCCGGTCTCCGACCTCAAACCCGGCCAGAAGATTCTGGGCCGAACGATCGCCGAGCTGGGCAACCGCAACCGGCCGCTCGACATGATCATCTACAGCAAGGGAGGCCAGGACTTCATCCTGATGAGCAACAGCAGTCGCGGCGTGATGAAGCTTCCCGCGGCGAATCTGGACGGCTACGAGCATATTGACGCCCGGGTCGCCGACAAGGCCGGCGTCGACTATGAGACTCTCGAATTCACGGGCGTCGAGCAGCTCGATCAGCTCGACGACACGCATGCCGTGATCCTGTCGCGTGCCGAGAGTGGCTCGCTGGATCTCGTGTCGATCGCGCTTCCGTAGTTTGCAGAGCAATTGATCGTTTCTCTTACCTCCATGGAGGCACGGGGTGGACCCGTGCCTCCAACTGTTTCTTGTGTCGTATTGTGAATAGGCGTACCGCGTCAGTCGTTATTCCTGCCGTCCTGCTGACTGTTTGTTTTCTCTCCGCGCCTTCTTATTCGGGAGAACAAGCCCTTCCAGGCCGTATCGATATTCGTCTCGCTGGCGGTGCCGACACGCCGATCATCATCGTCACAGGATGGACCGAGGTGGCTCGGGCTGAAGGTTTGCCGCAAGAACGATGGAAGGAGCTGTTTGCCGTTTTTGTGGAGAGTACCGCCGCCGGGAACCTTCCGCCGCTTCTGGGTTCCTATCGCGTGGATGGCGACCAGCTGTTGTTTGAGCCGCGATTTCCGCTGTCGCCGGGAATGAGCTACCGGGCCGTGTTTCGACCCGCCGCCGTCGGCGCCGCGGGGGCCGAGAGCAGGGCGACGTTTGCCATTCCCGAATCGAGGCTCACGCCGTCCACAGTCGTGGTACAGGTCTATCCGTCCGCGGATGTGCTGCCCGAAAACAATCTGAAGCTCTACGTGTACTTTTCGGCTTCGATGAGCAGGGGGGAGGCATATGAACGGATCCACCTGCTCGATGCGGATGGCGAGGCGATCGACCTGCCCTTTCTCGAACTCGACCAAGAGCTCTGGACGAGGGATTTCAAAAGGTTCACCATCCTGTTCGATCCCGGGCGTATCAAAACCGGTCTGGTTCCAAACCTCGAAATGGGGTTGCCGATCGTGTCTGGCAATACCTACACCCTGCTTATCGACAGGGAATGGCAGGACGCGGACGGAGTGCCGCTCAAAGAAGAACATCGAAAGACTTTCAGCGTGTCCCCGTTCGACAAGGTGGCTCCAGACATGGAGACATGGGTGATCCACCTGCCCGGGGCCGGCACGCGTGATGCCCTCGCCGTGGAGTTTCCAGAACCGATGGATCGCGCGCTGCTGGACCGCCTGATCACGGTCACCGGCCCGGCCGGCAACACGATTGCCGGCGGCGTCGACGTGGATCGCAATGAAACCCGCTGGCTGTTGACGCCCGACAACGCATGGCAAGCCGGGGACTATCAACTGGTTGCCGGAACCGAACTCGAAGACCTCGCAGGCAACTCACTGGCCGGCCTGTTCGAAGTCGACGTCTTCGAGGTCGGTGACGCGACGAAGAAGGAAACCGAATCCCGCCCTTTTACGATTCTTCCCAGATAGATCGGCTGTCCACCAACGGAACAAGAGAGGGGACTTCGACGCAGAGACGCAAAGACGCAGAGTGTTTTTTGTCAGGACGAAGACGGGAAGGAGACGAAACCCTTGGTCGTCTCGTTCCACAATCCGAAAGAACGACCCCTCTGCGTCTCTGCGTCTTTGCGTCGAGGTCCCTCTCCCTTGTCCTTGCCCTTGGGACAGCGGTGGGTTATCGTACCCCCCGAGCTTCTTGAGGAACCAACTGAAAGCCCACAAATCCGCTCAGCCGTGACGCGAAGAGGCGACTCGGGCGAGTCGTCAGGGCGTCGGTGGCGAGAGAGTGACAATCGAGGTTGATATGCGTCGAATATTGTCTCTGCTGGTCCTGTTGTTTGCCCTGGAATCGTCCGCTTTTGCAACATGGTCCGTGATAGCGGTCGACCGCGCCACAGGGAGGGTCGTGATCGCTTCGGCCACATGCACGGGTAACGCGGACGACTTCCTGAAGAATCTTCAGGCCGTGGTCGTGCCCGGAAAGGGCGTCGCCGCCTGCCAGGCCGGAGCGGACGGCACGCACCAGAACCAGACCCTCGTATTTGAGGAACTGAAGAAGGGGACCGATCCAAATCAGATCATCGAACTGTTGAGCCAGGATCCGGGGTTTCAGCGCCGGCAATTCGGCATCGTGGACTTAGAGGGCCGCATGGCGGGACATTCCGGGTTGGGCAACGGTTTCGTCGCCCAGGACATTCAGGGCCAGGTTCCCGGGACGGAGATCTTTTATTCGATCCAGGGCAACATTCTTCGCCTGCATGATGTCGTCGAGGACGCCGTGGAAGCGTTTGTCAACTCAGGGGGCGGAATTACCGATCGCGTCATGGCTGCGATGGAGGCCGCCGACGCGGCAGGAGGCGACAGCCGTTGTACGTGTGAAGTTCCTGCCGTCGCCTCGGAAATGTCCGGGATCGCCTGCCAGGGCCGGACCTCCCTGGTGGCCTATATTCTGGCTGCCGACCCGGACGACAGCGATGGCCCCATGAGCGAGATCAACTCGCACAACAACGGTGACTATGCAATGTACGTCACGCTTTCTACGCCTTCGATCAAGTCGGGCGAAAATCTGAATCCGGTCAAGACCCTTCGCATGCGTTACGACGCATGGCTTGAGGATCATCCCGATTTCAAGAGATAGGATTTCCAGGTGCGGCTCTTCCGGCAGCGTCGGGAGAGCAGCTCTTTTGGAGGAACAAGACATGCGATTGCTACGATCGACTACGGCGTTGACGATTCTGTTTGCGATGCTTTTTATTGATGCGCTTGTGGTGACTGCCGCCAGCCGTCCGGATGAGGAACCCACTGCTCCGGCCCTCGCCCAGCGTGGCGGGCGTGGGCAGGCCGCCCGAGGGGGGCGTGGGGGCCGTGGACGTGGCCGGCGTCGTGGAGTGTCCACGATGACCGTCGCCCTGACGGCCTGGACCGACGGCGGTCAAATTCCCTCGAGATACAGTCAGGTCGGACCGGAAACACTCCCGGTGTCGCGTGGAGTAACGTTCCACAGGGTACAGAGAGCTTCGTCCTGGTTTTTCGGGACCTGGATGCCCCAACCGGAAACGGGATGAACAGCCTGATGCACTGGCTGCTGTGGAACGTCCCGGGAACTTCGATGAATATTCCGCAGGACCTGGCCGAAGGCTTCGAGCTCGACAACGGTACGAGGCAGATCAGCGCCAGTGGCCCACGCTATCGCGGGCCGGGCGCCATGGCCGGTGGATCGATCCATCACTACGTCATGGAGGTCTACGCCCTGGATGCAATGCTCGACGTTGAGGTTATTGCCCGGATCCCGAGAGGATCCAGTCCCGCCGACAACGCGCGTGACGCGGTATTCGAGGCGATGAACGGGCACGTTCTCGGCAAAGGCGTATACACAGGATTGTATCGCCGGTCCCGGTAGCCCTGTGGCCCGGGCCGTCGGGGAACCTCGATCTAAAGACGCAAAGACGCAAAGAGATCTGTTTTATCTGAAGAAATAAAGCTCTTGCGTCTCTGCGTCACCCCCATCCTCCTGTTGGCCCCACGGGTCGGCCCAATCACTTCGATTGACGGTGACTCCCTCGTCTTATAGACTTTTTGAGTGTCCTTCATGTAGCCGGAGTCCCGATTCTCTCGTGATCGAAAGTACCCCATGACAATGCATCGTCGGTCGCCACGCCCGAAATTAGCGCTGAGGTTCTCAGCCGTCGGGATGGCTGTGTGCTTTCTGGCCGGAATAGCCAGCAGCCAGATGGGCTACCGCGATCCCCGCATGGGAGTGCCCGAAGCCGAGTTCCACATGGCCCGTGTCATCTATCGCTCGTATGGCGGCGGAGGGTCCGGCAGGTTCCGGCAGCCCTGGTGGGCCATCGACTACCCGATGGCCGAGGAACACTTCCTGCCGGCACTCGAACGGCTCACGAACCTGTCGGTGGCCTACGACAGCCGGCATCTCGAAGTGACCGACGACCGAATCTTTGCCTATCCGTTTCTTTTCATGCAACAAGTCGGTCGGGGGAACTGGAGGCCGAGCATCCGGGAAGCCGAGCGCTTGAGAGAGTATCTGCTGCGCGGCGGGTTCCTGGTTGTTGACGATTTCCATGGTGAGTATGACTGGGACGTGTTCGAGTCGGCCATGCAACTTGTGCTGCCCGGCAGCCCGATCCTGGAAATACCGGACGATGATCCACTCATGCATGTTTTCTTCGACCTGGGAGACCGTATTCAAATTCCGGGTCGTCGACATTTACGATTTGGAGGAGGGAATCAGATGTTTGCGGCGATGGCCGGGCCACCCCACTGGCGCGGGATCTACGACGATGATGGCCGGCTGATGGTCGCCATCAGTTTCAACATCGACATGGGCGATGCCTGGGAGCACGCCGACGACCCGTATTATCCGGCCGAGATGACCGGCCTTGCATATCGACTTGGAGTGAACTACGTCATCTACGCAATGACGCACTGACTTCACATTTTGGCATCCCATCTTCACGCCATCTTCGCGGGACCTTCGCGCCATCTTCGGCCGCTCCTCAATCGCAGATCCTCGAAATAGCCGGGCTATTCCTCCGGTCTGCTCATTCGGTCGCGACCGAATCTGACGCAAATCTGGGCGCCAATTCTGTGAAGTCATTCTTGATCAAGGCGGACCCTAAGATCCCCACCACGCGTGTTAGTTCGGTCGAGTCTTCAACAGGGCCAGGGTTGCCCATCCGGTCGTGGACATATGCTCCGCATAGCTCTGCGAACCGGAAGGGCGCGTAGTCTCAACCCACCCACCGTCTGAGAACTGCGTCGCCAGCAGGAAAGCCCGCCCTCCTTCGATCAATTCGAGGATCTCCGTCTCCCCCCACGAATCGTCCAGAGAAGCGAGGGCAAGGAGAACAAGGGCCGTGTCGAACGGCTCGGATGGAGTCCGCGGGTAGGCTCCCCAGCCTCCGTCGCTGGACTGACCTTCTGTTATCAATGCCAGGGACTCGGTCACGCGCCCACGCGCATCGGAACTCTCCCGATCGTTGAGGGCGAGGATCAATGCGGCTGCGTCCATCGTCGGGACAGCTGGCGCGGAAACCAGCCACCTGTCCGCCTTCGAGATCGCCTCATCGAACAATTCGGGATCGGCTGCCTCGAGCGTGCGGCGGGTCATGTACGTTGCCAGAACAGCCCCGTAGGTTGCCGGCGATCCGATCGTGGCGTCGTCCCCTTCTACGTGCCAGGAACCGTCCTCCTCCTGATATGGCAGAAGAGACCGGGCGACTTCGATCAGGAGGGACCGGTCTTCGATCACGCCCGAGTCGATGGCTTCGACCAGTGCCGCGGCGAACTGGATGCGAGCGAGCTCTTTGTCGCTGAACAGAGGGTTTCCCGGGTTGTCGTCCCATTCCTCCGGGCGGCTGAGCCAGCCGTTGGTGTCGGCGAGCGCCTCGGCGGGAATGCGGTAACCGGCCCGCATGGCCGTGTAGAGGGCGCGGGCGCCGTCACCGTTGTTGTGGCACGAGAAGCAATCGGCGTCGTTGTACCAGAACGGCACTTCCCGTATCAGGTAGGCGACGGCTTTCGCCTCCCCAGATTGCTGGACCGATTGCAGGGCATGCCCGGCCGTCGCGGTCGCTCCCAGAGCCAGACAGGCGGAGATGAGGAGAAGGCTGCGCTTCGGCGTCAAAGTCAACTCACCGCTTACGGTTCCAGAACGTCTGAACGGCCACGACGATGCCGGTGAGTCCCACACTGAGGAAGGCGGCGATCGAGCTTATAAGTGTCGTTTCGTGGTGCAGCATTCTTTGGGTTCGGCGAATCGAAGCGCGGCCATCATCATACCATCGTCCCGGGGCCTGGAGCCTGGACCCTCTGAGACGTCCGCGCCTGGGGGCGGCTTGCGGTCGCGCGCAGGGTATTCGGGGTGGCGTTCAGCGTAGATGTCCCGCAAGCCCGGCGGGCGCCCACGAAGGGACGCCCCGACACTCGTGGTCCACCGCCGAGACGTAGCGGGACAGAGTGTCGGGGTGGCCGTCTCTGGCCACCCGCGGTCAAGCGACGGAATTATCGGAGCCCCGCCGCGCAGGCTCCTAGTGGTCCCCGCCAGAGATAGCGTTACTAGATTTCGGAGTGCAACGGTGCCGGATTTGGGGGAGCGACGAGGAGTCAATGCCTCGACATTGTGAGGAGGAGCGACGCCAAAGACGGTACCGTTCCGCCCGAACCCGTAGGGCCGATGAAGGTTGCCCCTCATGAACGCTCAAAACCGTCGAAAGTCACACATACCACACGGTGGATCTCACTCATCAGTTCGCTCGCAACCTCCTTCGGAGATGGTAACGTTAGTCACGTTATCTCTGGCGGGGACCACTAGCTAGTTCCTGGGAACGGAGAACCGGGAGCGGCGTGGGTAGCCATGCTCCAGGTTCCCCTCGATTGCGTCACTCGAAACGTAGCGCTGTGACCGGGTCGACTCTGGTGGCTCGCAGCGCGGGAATATAAGAAGCCAGTGCCGAGACACCGGCCAGGATTACGGCGACTCCTCCGAACACGGTCGGGTCGAGGGCGTCTACACCGACCAGGAATGTACTCATCACTCTCGTGATTGCGAACGAAGCCAGAACGCCGATCACGACACCGATCAGCGACAGGGTCAGGCCCTGTTTGACGACCAGCTTCATGGCGTCGCTGGACCTGGCGCCCAATGCCATCCTCAGCCCGATCTCGTGCGTGCGCTGACTGACGGAAAAGGAGATCACGCCGTAGACTCCGATCCCGGCCAGGAACAGGGCCAGGCCACCAAAGACCAGAACCAGCCAGGCGCCGATTCGGGGCAGCAACATCGATCGGTGCACCACTTCCGTCATCGGAAGGACGCTTGTAATCGGTACGTTCGGATCCAGCCGGCGGATGATCGCCTGCATGTCTCCGGCAACCGTCGTGGGCGCTCCAGCCGTATGAACGAACAGGTTCATGGCAAACTTGGCGTCCCGGTAGCTCTGCAGTATTGGAAGGTAGGCGAATGGCTGTGGATCCTCGGCCAGCTGCCCGCACTTGGAATCGGCGGCAATACCGATGATTTCCACGGAATGGTCATCGCCGTAGAAAGTGAAGGTCCGGCCGAGCGCCTCTTCCCCGGGCCAGAATTTTGCGGCCATCGTTTCGTTGACGATCGCGTAGTTCGGCCCTTCCGCCGAGCCGGATTCCTTCGGCTCGACCCGACTGAAATCCCGTCCCCGGAGAAGCGAGATGCCCATCGTTTCCATATAGTTTGACCCGATGGTGCTGGTGCTGACGAGAATGCCGTCTTCGGCTTCTCCGGCATCCCTGCCGTCTACGAAGACGGTTCTGGACATCCCGCCGAAGAACATCGGCATCGCGCTGCCGATATCCGATTTAACGACGCCCGGAACTGCCGCGGCCTCTTCCTGGAGCCGCCTCAGGAAGTTCTGGCCCATGGCTTCGTTCAGGTAGCTGTTGTCTGCCAGGTTGAACGAAAGGGTCAGGATGTTTTCTGAACGGAATCCGGGATCGATGTCGAGCGTGTTCTGGAAACTCCGTGCCAGGAGTCCCGCCGATATCAGAGCGATCAACGACATCGCGACCTGTGCGATCACGAGGATGTTTCGCGGGCTCAATTTGCGAATCGATCCTTCCCTCTGTTGCCCGCTCTTGAGTTCGGCCGACAAATCCGGCCGGGACGCCTGAATGGCCGGAACCAGACCGAAGAACAGGCCTCCCAGGATTGAAACGAGCGCCGTGAAGCCGAGGACCCGGATATCCAGGCTGGTATCAATATTTGGCTGGAACGGTAGTGGGGGTACCAGGGACCA
This sequence comes from Terriglobia bacterium, assembly GCA_965262425.1. Lineage (GTDB taxonomy): Bacteria > Acidobacteriota > Terriglobia > 20CM-2-55-15 > 20CM-2-55-15 > CAZOZZ01. The sequence goes on from OZ253536.1 coordinate 1,104,347, forward strand.
TAGGAGATCGCGTACCCACACGGCCAGCAAGAGTCCTGCGGTTCCTCCCAGCGTCGCGAGAACGAAACTTTCCGTGACGAGCTGACGAATCAGGCGTATCCGGCCCGCACCCAGGGAGAGCCGGACCGCAATCTCTTTCTTTCGGGACGCCGCCCGAACCAGAAGCAGGTTCGCGATGTTGGCCGAAGCAATCACAAGCACGAGCCCGGAGATCGCGATGAGCAGCCCTCCGGCCAGCGCCATGGTCGACCGGAACGTGGGGTTCAATCGGGAAAGCGGGTCCAGCGTGACATTGCGGCCTTCGTTGGGCGTCGGGTATCGTTCGGCGAGGGCCGAACCGATGGCCTGCATGTTCGATTCGGCCTGTTCACGTGTGACATCCGGTTTCAGCTTCCCGACGACGCTAAAAAGGATGGCCCGCCGGTCCAGGACAAGATCCGGAGTCGGATGGACCTGTCCATACATCATATAGGGGCCCCAGGCTTCCTGGCTGATTCCGAACGTCAGGCCTTCAAAGCCTTCCGCGGCGACTCCAATGATCGTCAGTGACGTTCCGTTCAGCGAGATCTCCCGTCCTATCACACCGGGGTCGCCCCCGAAACGGTTCTGCCAGGACCTGTAGCTGAGCACCACGACCGGGTGTGTCCCCGGCGAAGCGTTTTCCTCGGGCAGAAAGAGACGTCCCAGGGCGGGCTTGACTTCAAGGACGTCGAAGTAGTTACCGGACACGATCTCGCCCAGCACTTGAGCGGGTTCATCCAGGTTACCCATGTTGTAGAGCAGCTGGCTGTAGGCGGCGAGACTGGAGAACACCTCGTTCTCGTCCCGAAAGTCCTTGTAGTTTTCGCCCGACAGAGAAAGGAAGCCAGGGTTCTTCTCGTCGGTCGTGTAGACAGACATCAGGCCCTCGGCGTTGGGAACCGGCATCGGCTTCAGGAAGATCCCGTTGACGAGTGTGAAAATGGCCGTCGTCGCACCGACTCCCAGCGCGAGGATCAGTGCCGCGACCACCGTGAATCCGGGGCTCTTGACCAGCGTACGCAGCCCGTATCGAAAATCTCTATATAAATTGGGTCTTCCGCAGAATTTGTGGGTAAAACCGTCTTCCATCGCCGCTTGAGGAGACCACGGTGCTCGCCAAGCCTCAAGGCTTCCCTCGCAAGCTCGGCGGCTGCGCCGGCCTTGACCCTCGGCTGCGCTCCGCGGTGTCGGCTGGTGTGGGCGATGGGGAACGGGGCCTCCGGCGGGGGCTCCGGGCACCGGGTGTAGGCGTCCGACCGAAGTGGGTACTGGAATATTCGCCGTCGAACTAAAGAATAAGGTACTTTGTTTCAATTACTTATGTGCGCACAGGCCTTTGGACTGCCCACAAATTCTGCGGAGGAGGCTATAAATTATCCATTCAACGCACCCGTGGTTGTCTGTCGGTTAAACGTCAGGGCTTTTACTGTGCCCGCGCCATGCGGTCGCCCGTATTCCAGGTAGTTGTCGGTTACACGTGGTGCTCCAAAGTTGTTCGGCCTGCAAGTATCTGTAGTATCAGTGTGTTGGCGAATGTCCGAAGCGACGGCTCCGAACAGCATCGTCCGATAGTGGGACGGATGTGGCGGAGCCGGACATCTCTCGAGGTTTGGAGGGTCCAACGGCGGTAGCCGGGACGGGGCCTGCTGCTGGCTTGTTTGCAGCTCTATTCGTCGGATGAACGTTCTCGAAGGCGGGCCGTCGCCTCTTGATCGATATCGAGGTCCGTGGTGATCACAACTCCGTAATCGGAAGCCCGTTCGCGCGAGATGAAACCGTCGATGACATCGTCGAGAACCTTTTGCGGATCCCGGTCGAACGGGTTGCCGTAGCCTCCCCCGCATGGGCTGATGGTGCGGAACGTGTCGCCGGTCTTCGTCCTCCGATCGCTGATCTTCGAAGGAAGGTCCGCTTCGCTGTCGCTTCCCGGATTCAGCAGGAGAGCGCCGGGAGTCCCCTCCTTTCCATCGAAGATGCCCCAGGGTGGATACTTGTGCCCGTCACCTTCAAGCGACATCCGTCCCTCGGTTGTGAACATCACGTCGCGTATCGATCCGAGGCCGCCACGATACTCTCCAGCACCACATTTGTCTTCGCGGAGCTCGTATCGAGTGACGCGCAAAGGGTAATGGGATTCGATGTCTTCTATCGGATTGTTTCTGGTGTTGGCGTACAGGGTATCCACGCAATCCAGGCCGTCCTTGCCGAACCGGCCACCGTAGGCGCCTTCGGTGATGTCCATGTAGACCCAGTAGTTCTGATCGACGAGGCCACTGTAGGCGATCACCTTGAGGTTGCCCACGCCGGCCCCCACCTGCTCGGGAACCACCTGGGCAAGCGCCTTCATGATCGTGTCGGCGACCACGTTGCCCGGGCAGAATCGGGCGATCGTCGGTGCCGGGAACCTCGGGTTGCAGATGGAGCCTTCCGGGGCGTGAATATGAATCGGACGCGTGAGGCCGGAGTTTTGCGGGACGTATTCGTGGTACTCGGTGTCCAGCAGGATCGAGCGGATGATCAGGTACACGGCAACCGACACGGTGCCTTCCAGAGGCATGTTGATCGGCCGATCGTCGATCTGCGGCGACGACCCGGTAAAGTCGATGTGAAGATCGCTGCCGTCGATCTTCAACGTGACCGCGATCTTCAGATCCTTCTTCGACGGATCGGGGCTGTCCAGAAAACCATCGAAGAAGCCTTCAGCATAGTAGGTGCCGTCGGGAAGCTTGTCGATCTTCGCGCGAAGCACCTTCTCGGAATACTCCATCAGGTCCTCGCTGGCGGCCAGGACCGTATCCATACCGTATTCCTTGACCAGCTCTTTGTACCGGTCCGCTCCGGTCCGGCATGCGGCGATCTGCGCCTCCATGTCACCCAGGACCATGTCGGACGCCCGGACGTTGTCGCCGAGAAAACTCCAGAATTGCTCGTTCCGAACACCGCGCTCGAAAACCTTGATGGCCTTGAACTGTAGTCCTTCGGCATATGCATCGACGGCGTCGACGATGCCGCAGCTACCCGGGACCAGGGCTCCAATGTCCAGGTGGTGCGCGGTGGTCAGCGAGAAACCGACGAGTTGGTCTTCGTGGAAGACGGGGAGGCAGAACGCGATGTCGGGACCGTGGGAGGCGCCATAGTAGGGGGAGTTGTGCATGATCACATCACCCGGAAAGAACTCTTCGCCCCGCATCTTGAAGATAGTCTGGATCCCTCGGACGTAGCCCGAAATCGGGCCCAGTTGCAGCGGCGTGCTGAAGACGGACTCGCAGAGCTGCTGGCAGTTGGGATCGACCAGCGCGGCTCCGAAGTCCTCGGACTCCCGGATGATGCTCGAGTAGGACATTCGCGTGAGCTTATGGCCCATTTCGATGGCGATGTTTTCAAGCGCCCCGCGGACGACCTGTGCGGTGACCGGATCGATCTTCGACGTGATTGGTTCAGTTTGCGTGCTCATGCCGTCCCCCTGGAAGTGTCGATAATCATGTTGCCGGATTCTTCGATGGTGGCTCGGGATCCCGGCAACAGGACCGTTGTCGAGTCGTGTTGCAGTATCACCGCCGGTCCTCGAACCACGCCTCCCACGGGAATTCGGGAGCGATCGTAGAACGACGAGGAAAGCTTCTCCATCCGGCCGTCGACCCTGAAGTAAGTCTCGCTGCTTTTCAAGTGGGCCTCTTCGAGAGTGCCGTCGCCTCCCTTGAACTTTGCGTGTTCCAGCTCGGGCATCAAGCCGGATCCGGTCACACGGAGGTTGACGATCTCGATCGGGTTGGAAGGGAAGTGATGTCCGAATTCGACACGGTGCCGTTCGTGAAAGCTGTCCCACACCTCGGCCATCGATCCGCTGTCGAGGGCTTCGCGGGAAAGCGGGATCTGCATCTCGTAACCCTGCCCGAGGTACCGCAGGTCCAGACTCCGGTCCAGACGCGTTCGATCTTCCGGAATACCGTCGCGATCGAGTTGTTCGCGGGCCTTGGCCTCCAGGGTGTCCAGGTCCAGCTTCAGTTTCCCGGCATCCAGGTCTGCGGCCAGCATGAACTCAGTCTGCATGAAATCGTACTTGAGGTCGGTCGTCAGCAGCCCCAGGGCCGAGGTGATACCGGGATAGATCGGGACGACCACTTGAGGGATCTTGAGATGGCGCGCCACTTCCACAGCGGTCATCGGGCCGGCTCCGCCGAAGGCTACCAGTGCGAACTTGCGGGGATCGTGTCCCTTCTGGACGGTGCGCGACCGAATGGCGTTGGCCATGTTGGCCGACATGATCGTGTTGACGCCCTCGGCCGCCTCGTAACGATCCATTCCCAGTCGCTCGGCCAGGGAATCGATCACGCCAAGCGCTGCTTCGGTGTCGAGCTTCATCGAACCACCCAGGAAGTGATCGGGGTCCAGTCTGCCCAGAACAAGGTTGGCGTCGGTCACCGTCGGCTCGGTTCCGCCGTTGCCGTAACAGGCCGGGCCGGGGGCAGATCCCGCGCTGCGGGGACCGACGCGAAAAGCGCCGCCTTCATCCGCGTATGCGATGCTTCCGCCGCCCGCTCCGATCGTGTGAATGTCGATCATGGGAATCATGACCGGGTATCCGGCGATCTTCGTGTCCCTGGCGGATGCTTCGGCAATACCGGTAGCCGTGACGATGCCGATGTCGGCGCTCGTGCCACCGACATCGAAGGTGATCAGATTGCGTCGTTCGTCCGTCTGGGCCGTCCACTCTCCACCGAGGACGCCGGCCGCAGGGCCGGACAACAATGTGTAGACGGGTTTATCGGCAATGGTTCGGGCCGTTGCGACCCCCCCGTTCGAAGTCATGATGTGGGGTTCGACAGTGATCCCGGTGTCATGTAGCCGTGTCGGTCAGGTTTTGGATGAAATCCCGGACGCGGGGGCCGACAAAAGCGTTCAGACAGCACGTTGTGAAGCGCTCAAACTCGCGAAACTGGGGCGAAACGTCGGCGGAGGTGGTCACGAAAGCCTCGGGGAAGTCTTCTTCGATGATTTCACGCACACGCAGCTCGTGTGCGGGGTCGAGGTAAGAGAAGAGCAAGCAGACCGCGATCGAGTCGACTCCTTCGTCTCTGAGAACGGCGACCTCGCGACGGACTTCCTGTTCGTCGAGAGGCGTCAGAACTTCTCCCCGTGGCGGCGTTCGTCTTTCGGTGACCAACTTCCGATGGCGCCGCCGAACCAGCGGACGGGACTGCCACGGGATGTCCTGCATCAACGAATAATTCTGAGGCCGTTGATGGCGCCCGATGTGAATGATGTCGCGATAGCCCCGGGTCGTGAGCATGCCGGTACGCGCACCCTTGTGTTCGAGGATCGCGTTGGTGGCCACGGTGGTTCCGTGAAACAGATGCTCGATCACGGACAGATCGACGTTCTCGCGCGAGCAGAGTTCCCGCACCCCATCGATCACACCGACCGAAGGATCCGGTGAGGTGCTCGGCACCTTGTGTATGGCAAACGTCTTGTTTTCGGTGTCGGCCAGAATGATGTCCGTGAAGGTCCCCCCCACGTCAACGCCCAGTTGGAACATACTTGTCCTCGGAAATGTTCATACCCATCCGCCCCTTTTCTAATTCAGGGACGGAGGCATAATTATCAACAACACTCCTGCGATATCAATTTTTTCTCAATGACGCCTCCGGCCCTTAATTAAGCTCTGCCGACATTTCGTCAATTTCCAGAATCGTCTGGAGCAGGACGTTGGCTCCGTTGGCGCAGTCCCGGGGCGATGTGAACTCCTTGTCGGAATGGCTGATCCCTCCGGCGCTCGGAACGAATATCATACCCATCGGAGCGATCCGGGCCATCATTTGCGCGTCGTGACCCGCGCCGCTGGGCATCCGACGAGACGACAGACCCAGCCGGGTCGCGGCCTTCGAAATGGCCTCGACGATCTGCTTGTCGGAATTTGCCGGCTCCATGCGCTCTCCGTCGTCGATCTCGAATTCGACGCCGCTTTGTTCGCCGATCCCCAGCGCTCTGCTTCGCAGGTGCTCCAGGGTCCGTTCTATCCGTCCCATGTCCATGTCCCGCAGACCCATTGTCAAATCCACGGTTCCCGGTACCACGTTTCTCGCGTTCGGGTGGACCTCGATCTTGCCGACGGTTCCCACCCGACAGAAGTTACCCGTTCGGATCGTCTCGTCTACCGCGACGACGAAGCGCGACGCGGCAACCAGCGCGTCCCTGCGTAACTCCATTGGAGTTGTTCCAGCGTGATTCGCGTTCCCGACAACCCGGATATCGAGATACCGAATGCCGACTATGCCTTCGACGACTCCGATGCTGATGTCTTCAGAGTCCAGTATGCCACCCTGTTCAACGTGAAGCTCCAGATATGCGCGTACACCGGATTGGACGACCTGGTCGATTCTAGCCGCATCGCCGCCGAACTCTTCGAGCACTTCGGCCAGGGTCCGGCCGTGGCGGTCCGTCTGCTCGAGATCGGACGCTTCGAGCTCGCCGACCATGGCCCGGCTTCCCATCAGTCCTCTGAAGGACTGGCCCTCCTCGTTCGCGAAAACGACAACCTCGAGCGGGTGACGGGTTTCCAATCCGGCGTCCTCGAGTGTTTCGAGGCACTCGATCCCGGCCAGCGATCCGAGAATCCCATCGTAGCGTCCACCGTCGGGTACCGTGTCGATGTGCGAGCCGAAGAGAATAGCGGGTCCCTCCATGGTACCGGAACGGCGGCCGACGATGTTCGTCGCCGGATCGATCCGAACCTCGAGCCCCGCGTCGACCATCATGTCCATGACCGAGGTCCGCCCGCGCCGATCTTCCGCAGAGAACGCAAGCCGACTTGTGCCGATCCCGGCCAGGCTTCGAATTCGTCCAGCCAGTCGATCGGCATCGATGATCAATGTTGCGTGTTCGTCTTTCATTTTCGGTGCACCGCGTTACGAGCGCTTTTGGTCAGAGGTAAGGCGCGATCCCGCAGAGTTCCGCCACAGGCTGCTATAGTAGTCCATTCGCTGTCCGGAGGGGAGTCCGGCACCAACCATGGGAGAGAAGATTACCGTAGGCGACGGTATCGTCGCCGAGCTCAAAGCGCTCGGTGTCGACACGATTTTCGGGATCATCAGCATCCACAACATACCGATATACGACGCCCTGGCGCGGAACCCGGCTTTCCGCGTGGTCAAGCCGAGAGGTGAATCCGGAGCGGTGAACATGGCTGATGCGTACGCGCGCGTCAGCGGTCGACTCGGTGTGGCCATCACGAGCACGGGTACCGGCGCCGGAAACGCGGCCGGCGCCCTGATAGAGGCAGACGCCGCCGGCACGCCCCTCGTTCACATCACTGGACAGGTGGCTTCAGAGTTTCTCGACAGCGGCCGCGGATACATTCACGAGTGTCGTGATCAACTGTCGATGCTGCGGAGCGTCAGCAAGAATGCGTATCGGGTTCGACGTCCCGAACAGGCCTCCGCTATTCTTCGACAGGCCGCGCTGGAGGCTCTGGAGTCCCCGATGGGGCCCGTAAGCGTTGAAATTCCTATCGATTTCCAGTCGCGCCTGGTGGACGTCCCGACGATCGTGACGTCAAAGAAGGCGTCGCTGCCGCCCACGCCCTCCGAGCTGGCGGATGTGGTGTCCGTGATCTCGAAATCCAGACGTCCCCTGATGTGGGCGGGCACCGGTGTCGTTGCCGCGGATGCTGTCTCCGAATTTCGTGAACTAGCGGAACTGATCGACGCAGCCGTCCTCACCAGTCACGGCGGGCGTGGGGTTGTTTCCGAGCACGATTCGCGCTGTATCGGCTATTTTGCGACCCATGCTGATGTTCGAGAGTTGCTCGAGACCTCCGATCTACTGCTCTCCGTCGGCGTTCGTTTCAGAGGGAACGAGACAGCCTACTGGGACCTTCAGGTTCCGGCGAACCACATCGGAATCGACATCGATCTCGCGGCGGTCAACCGTAACTATCCGCACGCGGTTGCCATCAATGGCGACGCGAAACAGGTACTCGGGGCGCTTGCCGGCATGATCCGCGAGGACCGGCCCGCTCCCAGGCCGGACTTCCGTCAGGAGGTCGCCCGAGTTCGGGATGCCGCGCGGCGATCGATGCGGGAATCGCTTGGACCGTACGAAGGGATTCTCGACGCGATTTGCGAGACTTTTCCGGGAGACGGGATCGTTGTCCGCGACGTCACGATACCGACGACAACATGGGCTAGCCGCATGATCGAGGTGGCCAACCCGAGACAGACCGTCCATCCGGCGACGATTGGAATTGGCCAAGCGCTGCCCATGGCCATAGGTGCCGAAATCGGGCGTCCGGGCGCCCGGGTCCTGATGATGTGCGGTGACGGCGGTTTCCTGGTCAACCTCGGAGAATTGGCCACCGCACGCGAGGAAGGCCTCTCGTTCACGACGGTCCTGTTCGATGACGGTGGCTACGGTGTCCTGCGTAACCTTCAGAACGCCGTGTTCGATGGGCGGAAAGTCGGTGTCGATCTGAAGAGCCCGGACTTTTCCGAGCTTGCCCGGTCGTTCGGATTTCGGTCGGTTCGCGTCGGAGATGCCGCACATTTTAGAGACGCATTGTCCGAGGCGACAGAATCGGACAAGCAGTGGATCATCATCGTTGACGTCGTGGAACTCGGGCCGACACCCCGGCCATTTTCCGGCACGCCGTCCCTGGACCTCTACAGGCCGAAATGAAAAAGACAGCCGAAGTCGTGATCATCGGTGGCGGAATCGTCGGTTTGAGCGTTGCCTATCATCTGGCGAAACGGGGAATGTCGGACGTAATCGTCCTCGAAAAGGAAGACATGGTCGGGCTCGGTTCGACCGCCCGATGTTCGGGAGGGTTCCGGCATCAGTTTTCGACCAACGTGAACGTACAGATGTCCCTGTTGAGTGTCGGCAAGCTCCGGGAGTTCCCGGATGAGATGGATCAGGAGATTGCGTTTCACCAGGACGGCTACCTGTTCCTCCTCGACGGTGAGCAGTATGTCGAACCCTTCATGGTCAATATCGATTTCCAGCGGGGACTGGACATCCCGGTGGAGCTGCTCCAACCCGAAGAAGTCGGGCGGGTCTTACCCGGCGTCGACCTCAAGCTGGACGACATCGAAGCCGCGGTCTATTGCGGCATCGACGGCGTATCCGATCCGGCCGGAGTGACGGAGGGCTTTCGGAAGAACGCCGCCCGTCTGGGTTTCTCCATTTGCACCGAGCAGGAAGTTGTAGGCATCGATGTTGAAGATGGACGAGTGTCCGGTGTCCGCACCCGGAACGGACGAATTTCCACTCCCCTGGTTGTCAATGGTGCCGGTCCTTATGCCGCCAGAATCGGCCGCATGGCCGGTGTGGACATTCCCGTGGAGCCGATCCGCCACTTTGTGTGGGTGACCCAGCCTTTCGAAGGCGCTCCCTCCCGACACACTCTCGTCGTCGAGTTCAGCTCCGGCTGGTGTTTTCACCGGGAAGGCAATGGGATTCTGATGGCGATGGGCGACCGCGCCACGCCCCCGACGTTCGAAGTCGGCGTCGATTGGGATTTTTTTGAAACCGTCATGGAGACCGCCATGAACCGCTACCCCGCCCTCGAAAACTCCGCGATTGCGAAATCCTGGGCGGGCGCATACGAAACCACTCCCGACCACAATCCCATCCTCGGCCGAGTTCCCGGCCTCGACGGTCTCGTCCTCGCCAACGGCTTCAGCGGCCACGGCTTCATGCATGCCCCCGCCACCGGCCAACTCGTTGCCGAAGTCATCCTGGACGGCGAGGCCACCTCGATAGACATCTCCTCCCTCTCCCTGGACCGGTTTGCCAAAGGCGAACTAATCCAGGAACACCATGTGATCTGAGTCCACCTGTGCCGGGATCGTTCTCTAAACCGTCATGTGTCTTGACGCAAAGACGCAAAGACGCAGAGAAAATATGGTCGGATTGAAGGAAAGTGGGCTGGGTATTCCGAAGAAAAGTCCCTCTGCGTCTTTGCGCCTCTGCGTCTAGGACAGTATCGGGTTAGTGTAGTGCCACAGGCCAGGCTTCAAAGGATCACGATGTCATACTCGTGCTGGATCTTCCGCCCGAGCACGGGGTCTTCCAGTTCGTACTCCAGTCGGTCTGCATAGATCATTCCGCCGGCGACTGTGGGGATCGTGCCGGACATGAAGATGCAGCCGGATTCGCCCATTCCGACGCGGTCCCGGGCCAGTTCAACGAGGCGAGCGGGTTCCATCATGGTGACGACGGCGCTTTCCTGATAAAGGTTCCGGCTCCCGCCCGAGTGTGCCCAGGAACGGAGGATCAGTTGGTCCCAGTGATCGGAGACGTCGGCGTAGTTCCACGCCTGGCGGCCGAGGATTTTGGGATACATCTGCTTGGACGCCGGGATGGAGTGTTTTTCAAATCCGCGGCTGGTGTGGTCGCTACCGACGGTGACATATGTCGAGCCCTCGTCGAAAAGGAGGACGAATTCCACTTCGCCTGAGGTTGTTCCGTCCTGGACTTCAATTCGCTCGCCGGTGGTTGCGAGGTTGGTCGACACCTTGAAGAATATCGGGGCTTCGTCCGGCGCCGGGAGCCCCAGTTCTTTCAATTCTTCAAAGTGGCTTTCGACGTCGTCTTGATTTCGACCCGAGTACCCCGCCAGCACGACTTCTCGAACAGGGAACTCGAGGGGACGCGTCGTTGCGGTATCGACCAGCGTGAATCGAATGGTTTCTACTGCACGCATTGATCTATAGAATATGGCGCACGGACATGAAGCACAATCCAATTGATGACTGGGCACCGGCGCCGTTGCCGGCGCCACCCCCACCCAGCCTCCGGAATTTTGCGCTGGTGATCGGCCCGGCAGCCATCCTTCTAGGCACTTCGATCGGTAGCGGCGAGTGGCTGATCGGTCCTGCGGCAGTTGTTCGGTACGGGACTGCGTTGCTGGGTATCGTGACGGTGGCGGTCCTACTCCAGGTTGTTTTCAACATCGAGCTGATGCGCTATACCGTCAGCACCGGAGAGCCTATTTTTACGGGTTTCATGCGGCTGGGGAAGCGCCCGCGGGTGGTGGGCGCGGTCTATATCATCTTTGGTTTCCTGCACCTGGGTTGGCCGGCTTTTGCCGCAACCTCGGCCGCTGCTCTGTTCGCAGTCATGAACGGACGCCTGCCCGTCGACGCGGACGCGGCTTCGGTCACGTTGTACGGTTATTTCACGTTCGCCCTGGCTCTGGCGATTCTCCTGTTCGGCAAGACGGTCGAGAAAACGCTCGAGCGCGTGTGCTGGACCTTGATGTCCGTCGTGTTTTTCTTCCTGATCGTCGTCAACGTCGCCTTCATTCCCGGCTCCGTATGGTGGTCGACGATCAAGGGCTTTGCGTTCATTGGTACGTTTCCCGAATCCGTGGACTGGACGCTGATCGGTGCGTTCGCGGCCTACGCCGGCGCCGGAGGGATCGCCAACCTCATGCTGTCGAACTGGGCCCGGGACCGTGGATACGGAATGGGGGCGAGTGTCGGGGCAATCGGGGGCGCGGTTGGAGGCGGAACGTCCACCCTGAGCCCGACGGGGAAGATGTTTCGGGTCTTCCGCAGAATTTGTGGGTAAAACCGTCTTCCATCGCCGCTTGAGGAGACCACGGTGCTCGCCAAGCCTCAAGGCTTCCCTCGCAAGCTCGGCGGCTGCGCCGGCCTTGACCCTCGGCTGCGCTCCGCGGTGTCGGCTGGTGTGGGCGATGGGGAACGGGGCCTCCGGCGGGGGCTCCGGGCACCGGGTGTAGGCGTCCGACCGAAGTGGGTACTGGAATATTCGCCGTCGAACAAAAGAATAAGGTACTTTGTTTCAATTACTTATGTGCGCACAGGCCTTTGGACTGCCCACAAATTCTGCGGAGGAGGCGATGTTTCCAATGGATTCAAAAAGCATCGGCCATTGGAAACAGTGGGTGACCTACCTCCAGGCGGAACAGATAGGGATCTGGGGACTGTTCTGCCTGATCGGGATGTTCCTGACGGTCAACATGGCTGTCGGCACGATGCCGGCGGGGACCGATATCGCGGGTCTTGCGGCAGGCGCTTACCAGGCGGAATACCTGCGTGCCTCCGTGGGCGAGTTCATGTGGCTTCTGACGCTGCTCAACGGTTTCTGGATTCTGCTGTCAACCCAACTGGTCGTCATGGACGGCCTGGTCCGGGTAACCACGGACATCATGTGGACAGCCCTTCCCGAGGTTCGCCGGGCCGCGAAAGACGATGTCCGCAAGGTGTACTATGGCCTGCTTGCCGCCTTCATCATCTGGGGGTGCTTTGCCCTGACCCTGGCGCAACCGATCGTTCTTGTCCTGATCGGAGCGAACGTCGCGGGCTTCATCCTGGTGTTTTCCGCCATACACATCATCCTGGTGAACCGCCGGCTGTTGCCCGAACCCCTCCGACCCTCACTCATAAGAGAAGCCTTGATGGTCTGCGTCGCCCTCTTCTACGGCTTCTTCGTCGTAATGAACCTCTGGTCGTTACTGACCTAAGGGCCCACTCAACAATAACTTCACATTTTGGCATCCCATCTTCACGCCATCTTCGCGGGACCTTCGCGCCATCTTCGGCCGCTCCTCAATTACAGATCCTCGAAATAGCGGGGCTATTCCTCCGGTCTGCTCAATCGGTCGCGACCGAATCTGACGCAAATCTGGGCGCCAATTCTGCGAACTTATTGTTGAGCGGACCCTAAGAGGAACAAGACCTCGACGCGGAGACGGAGTAGGAAGTTTTACCGCAGAGGCGCAGAGGCGCAGAGAAAGGAGTTCTTCAAGAACACCCCCTTTCTTCTCTGCGCCTCTGCGCCTCTGCGGTGAAAAAACTCCCCTCCGCGTTCTCCGCGTTGAATGTCCAGATCTTCCCGTCTTAAACCCTACGGTCCAATAATGAAGTCGACCCAGCAATCATGGATCGTGTAGGGATCGAACGGGTCCGGCTCATCGAATCCCTGTCCGTTCCCGCCACCAGTGCCGCCGCCGGCCCCGGCGAACTTCGGGTCGAGTATCCGGGCGATCTGGTCCCGGACATCCTGGAGGTGGAACCGCGTGGCCTGGTCGGAGGCTCGTGACATCGAACCGGACACCTCGCCATCAAGGGTTGTCAGTTGGCCGCGCAGGAACGCCCGCATATCGTTGGCTGCCGCCTGGGCGCCGTTCAGACGGGTGCCGACCAGTTCCAGGTAAAGCCGCTGAAGGTTCCTGCGGAACGCGTCCGCCGACACGTCCTCGTCGTACAGTTCTCTCCAGATACCCTTCCTGAGATCACTCAGGAACTCGGTGGGCGAGTAGGCGTCCGAGTCTATCGCCTCCTGCTCGACCAGGCGGGTGAAACGCGCCGGGTTCAACAGGAAGTTCAGGACCGACCGCTGGCTGTTGCGTACACGAGCGAGGACGCCGGACGGTTCGATCCGGCGGAGGATTTCCGGCTGGACCATGAACTTCGGCGTTTCGAACGCATTCTCGTTCAAGAATCGGACCGCCGCGGCCTGTTTGTCGCGGGGGACAACAGTAAACCGCACTCCATCCTGCCCGTCATGCCTTTGTTGTGAGTTGAAACCGCCGACGAGTGCGCCGACGTGGTTCATTTCACGCGTCCACTGCCCGAGAACACGGCCGTAGAGTTCGTTGAGATCATCCCAGTTGCGCCCGGGTTCGGACGTAGCCGAGATCAGGATGTCGGTGACCCGCTCCAGGTTCTTCAAGCCCAGCCGGGTTGCTTCGACCGCATTGCTGTCCCCGACCGCCTCGGTCAACTCCCCGGGATCGGATCGGCTCGAACCCGAAGTGGAAAACCTGAACCACGGGGTGTCGTCCTGTTCGAGTGCCCATTTGTCGAGAGTTTCCCGTTCTTCGTCGGGAGTACTCGCTCCCGGGATCGGCATGTAACCCCACCTCGTGGCCCACTTGTCGTAGGGGCCGATGCCCGGGATCAGGTCCTCGACCGGGATGTTGTCTTCGGGTTGGGCGACGTAGTTGAAGCGCGAGTAATCCATGATCGATGGCGTGTGGCTCATTTCCGCCAGCCATTCCGGATCCCGGAGGTTCTCAAACGGGTAGGTCGAACTGCCCTTCATATTGTGCTGGAAGCCCAGCGTATGTCCGACCTCGTGAGCCACCACAAACCGAAGCAGTTCTCCCATCAAGTCATCGGGGAGCGGAAGCGTTTGCGCCCTGGGGTCGAGCGGCGCGACCTGAACGAAGTACCAGTCCCGCAGCAGGTTCTGCACGTTGTGATAGAACTGGATGTCGGATTCGAGAATCTCGCCGGTTCTCGGATCGTGGACGTGTGGACCGGACGCATTTTCCGTTTCCGATGGCAACCACCGGATCACCGAGTAACGCGCGTCTTCGGGACTCCATTCCGGGTCCTCTTCATTTTTCGGCGCTTCCTTTCCCAGGATGGCGTTCGAGAATCCCGCCGCCTCGAACGCAGGCTGCCAATCCTCGACTCCCTGCTTGACGTACGAAACCCACTCTTCCGGTGTCGCCGGATCGACGTAGTACACGATCGGCTTTATCGAGTCGGACAATTCCGCACTGGGATCCTGTTTCTCCAGCCGCCACTTCGTGATGTACCGGCGTTTCACGGCCCGGTGCTCATCCATACCGTAGTCGGTCTGCGTGAGAGAGAAATAGCCGACACGGTCGTCATGGAGCCGGGGCATCATCGGATCTTCCGGCAACTTGACCATGCTGTATGCCATCTCGAGCGTGGCGCTTCCGGGCGCCATGCCGCGGTTTCTGCCTCGTCCTCCGGGTTGCGGTCCCCGGCGTTGCTGTGCGTTGGTGTCCGGAGGACGCGTGTAGGTATGTGTGGCCCGAACTTCGATGTTTTCAGGGAAGGCAGTGATTCGTTCGACGTACGACCGTCGGCGGTCAAATCCACGTGCCTGGAGACGGGATCGTGCGCTGAACTCGGGCACCTCCGTCGCGAACAGGGAAGTGATATCGATAACGGGCGCGTCATCTTCCCCAAGTGCAGCGATGTCGAATGCCATGAGGATCGTATCGTTGTTGTTGGCGTCGACCGCTTCGGCGATCGGCAGGCTTTCGTCCGCCACGACCGAGTGAGACACGTTCCGAAGCATGACGCGGTCCCCACGGCGTTCCCACCGGACGACCCGGGTGTCAATCTTCTGTCCACCGTAGCCCTGGCCCCCGGTCGTTCGGGCGATTCGGCCGACCCAGAGAAACTCCCGGCCCAGTTCGCTCGTGGGTATCTCATAGTAAAACTGGTCCTTGACCTGGTGGACGGTGAAGACTCCTTCATCGGACTTGGCCTCTTCGGTGATCACTTCGTCGTAAGGCTTGATGCCGTCTTCGTCCCGATCGCCGCGGCCTCCTCGGTTGCCCTCCGCCGGTTCTGCCTGTTCTTCCTGTTCTTCCTGTTGCTGTTCCGCCGGCGGTGCCTGTGCTTCGGAGCCCACCAGCGAAAGTGGAACCAGAATCAGAACCGAGCAGACCAGGACAAGTACAAACCGTTGGCCCATCGCTTTCATCATTTTCCTCCTCGGAAGACGTGTGGACTGCGTCCCGTTCGAACGTATCAATGTGGAGAATCACCCAGCGAACAAATCTAATGGTTTTGCAGGGTGAACGCAAGCTGTCGGGAGGCGGAATTTCAGTTGCGGTCCGCGGAGTCAGCGGAAGGGATCAGACGGCCTGCCAGAGCGTCCACTGCTGGTTGTAACGACCGTCGTTACTGTATGTCCGTGGGAGCCGACCGACCCGGCCGACGGTTCGTATCAACCTGAAGTGATCCTTCCACTGACTCGCCCACCAGTCGAGCGGACGCAACGTGATATGGCCGAGGAACCAGAATTGATTGAGGTTGATGAGCAGGACGAGTTTTCT
Organism: Terriglobia bacterium; assembly: GCA_965262425.1. Classification (GTDB taxonomy): domain Bacteria; phylum Acidobacteriota; class Terriglobia; order 20CM-2-55-15; family 20CM-2-55-15; genus CAZOZZ01. The sequence goes on from OZ253536.1 coordinate 1,120,218, forward strand.
GAATCCCATACGTTGCCACTCGCCGATCACCAGAGGCAGGTCGCGTTCGGGAATGTGTTCGAGGACATCGACGGCAACCAGAGTATCGAACCCGTCTTCGACACCGTACGGGATGTCGGTCAACGATCCCGGTCGAAGGTAATCGCTCATTCCGGGTAACGCGATGTCTTTCACGTTCGGGATCACATCGAAACCGTAGGCATTCAGGCCCTGCCCACGCCCCTGCCTGACGAGTTCTCCGTTAGAACAGCCTGCAACAAGGCACTTTTCGGGATCGGCGAGTTCCCGGATGATCTGAACCTGGACTTCCTTGATCGAAACCTCCGTCTCATTGCCCTCCGTGTAGGTGTTGCCGCGATGATAGGTCTCGTCATACGTCACTATCTGTTCTGCTTCCGGCGACCATCCGAACGTATAGGCGTTCGAGAACCCATTCAGTATCGAACTGAAGTATTCCGTGCACGCAGCCGGGTCGGTCAGGGGACCTTCATACGGGCGTTGGCTGGTGATTGTTGCGTTGGCGGACCTCCCGTCGAAGCGGATGACGCCGGAGTTGTCGTACAAGTGATCCCGGAACCGGATGGGGATCGTCGAGTCGCTCCACTTCCCGAAATGAAACTCGAACTCGCCGGTTCGACCCTGATGTTCAAGCGATAACTTTATTTTGTTGTCGTTCACGATAAGCCTCGATCTGTCGGCAGCCGGACTCGGTGTGTCAATCGTTTCGGGATCTCGGCGCGATCGGTGCAGACGATGCCAACGCCTCTGAACCTGTAACCCGCTTCATTTCAGTGCGATCCGGGGCACGGCGCTGAGTGACGTCGTCGCTGGATCGCGCTCCGCCGAACGCAGTCCTGTTGTTAGCAGCAATCAAGGGTCCGCAAAGTGTCCGATGCAATTGAACCCGTCGTCGCGGCTGAATTTTGTTGTTTCTGGATGGACCGGAGGTCATCCGGTTCCGGCGAGCCTGGACAGGTGTTCGTGATCCATAATGGTGATGACGTGGCCCCGGATTCAAGAAAGTGGAGAATCGGTCCAGAGTTTCTCGATCACTTCCCGATCCTGGAACGAACTCTGACCGGCACGAAGGCGGCGTCGACCTTCGCCACCTCCTCGGAATTGGACGTGACGCGCCCCTGACCGACATCTGATACAATGAGTTTTCCGAACCCCGGCACTCCAGTCTGCCGGGGTTTCTTTTGTCTAGCAGCCCGTGGTGAAAGTCTGTAGGGTCGCGCGCAGGGGTATTCGGGTCACAGGCGCGAAATGAGGAGCGGAACGATGCATAGTCCCCGTGACCGACGAATGACAAAGCCTGTGGCCCGAAGACCCCTGCGCCCTTCGGGTTACGACGGCATGGGGCCATCTGCGGCGTTGGCACTCCTAGATCGATGGCGCGCATCGACGTCGTCGTGGCGCCTTGCATCTAGTGGTCCCCGTCAAACAGACTGTAACTTATCGAGCTTCTTTCGGGCACGTTGAACTTTTTCAAGAATATCGGAAGCCGTTGCGGTCCAAATGAAGGGCTTCGGGTTCTGATTGTGACCCCCGACATATTCCTCCACGGCCTGGATTAGCTCAGGAACCGAATGGAAAACCCCGCGCCGAAGCCGTTGTTCGGAAAGATCCCGGAAGAAGCGTTCGACCATGTTCAGCCAGGATGCACTGGTCGGTGTGAAGTGCACATGAAAGCGCGTGTTGCGCTTCAACCAGTTGACGACTTTCTGATGTTTGTGCGTGGCGTAGTTGTCGCAAATGATATGGATCTGTTTGTCTTTCGGCACGGAACGTTTGATCTGATTGAGAAACCGGATCCATTCCTGATGACGATGCTTCGGCATACAGGTCCCGATAATCGAGCCGTCCAGCGTATTGAGCGCGGCGAACATCGTGGTCGTCCCGTTGCGTTTGTAGTCGTGGGTGAGGGTGCCGCACCGCCCCTTCTTCAGAGGTAACCCGGGTTGCGTGCGGTCCAGGGCCTGCATCTGGCTCTTCTCATCGCAGGACAAAACAATGGCGTTTTCCGGAGGGTTCAGATACAAACCGACCACATCCTCCAACTTCTCGACAAATTGTTTGTCGTTGGAAAGTTTGAAGGTGCGTGCCAGATGAGGCTTCAAGCCATGAGCCCGCCAGATTCTCCCTACCGTGGACTCGCTGACGCCGGTTGCCCTGGCCATCAAGGACCGGCTCCAGTGCGTGGCGTTCGGAGGCTTCCCTTCGACCGTCTTCTTCACGATCCGGGCCCGCTTCCGGCGGCCGATCGAGGGAATCCGTCCACTGCGGGAAGCGTCCTTTTCGATTCCCCCGAGGCCATCTTCAACGAAACGATCGCGCCAACGTCCGGCCTTTTGACGAGTGATGTCCAACTTGGCAGCGATCTCCTGATTGTCCAGACCCCCGGCGGCCAGCAAGACAATTCGAGATCGTTCCGCCAACCGGACCGCCACACTGCGGCTTCGGCTCAGTCGCTCCAGTTCCTTCCGCACAGGAATGTCCAATTTAATCGTCGGTGCTCTCCTCATATATACTCAGACGTAGGAAAGCTGAATAAGTTACATTAACTGTGACGGACTACACTAGCCCCATGGCGCTCGTAACGCGACCCTACAGACTTCCACCACGGGCTTCTTGGACCGTCCCGACTTTAAGGGCGGAACCGAACGAGCGATGAAAATTGGCATCCGAAGAGAGGACAAGAACGAGTGGGAACGTCGGGTTCCACTGACGCCCTCCCACGTTGCCCGCCTTGTTGAGCAGGGTCTGGAAATCTCGGTCCAACCCTCCGGCCTGCGCGTGTTCGGGGACGACGAGTATCTGGCTGCTGGAGCGACCGTCGAGGATGACCTTGCTGCCTGCGAGATGGTCCTTGCCGTCAAGGAGATCCCTCGGGAGTTCTTCCGCGAAGGCCGGTCGTACATGTTCTTTTCCCACGTCTGCAAAGGGCAACCCTACAACATGGGGATGCTGCGTAGAATTATCGATCAGAAAGCCACCTTGATCGACTACGAGCGGGTTACCGACGATCACAGCAAACGGTTGATCTTCTTTGGGAGACAGGCTGGCTCTGCCGGAATGATCGAGACGCTTTATGCCCTCGGCCGGCGGCTGGAATGGGAAGGGACGCCCACTCCCCTGTCCCGGCTTTGCCGTCCGTTGGACATGACGGACCTGGAAGAGGGAAGGGCCCTGCTCGCCGCGATCGGAGAACAGATTGCGAGTGACGGTCTACCGGAGAAGCTGCTCCCGGTTGTCGTCGGGTTTACCGGTTATGGAAACGTATCCGAGGGTGCGCAGGAGCTGTTCGACCTGCTGCCCCATGAAGAAATCGCGGCCGACAGCCTGGCCTCGTTTGTCGGCGCCGGTCGATTCTCCGACCGCAAGCTTTACAAAGTTGTTTTTCGAGAGGCCGACATGGTCGTTTCGAAGGACGCCGGTTCGAGTTTCCAACTGCAGGAGTACTTCGAGCACCCGGAAAGATACGAGGGTGTGTTTGAGCAATACCTGCCCCACCTCACGACGCTCGTGAACTGCATTTACTGGGATGAGCGCTATCCGAAACTCGTGACGAAAGAATGGTTGCGCCGCACGTGGGCTCAGCCCCGGCGTCCGAAGCTTTGCGTAATCGGAGACATCACCTGTGACGTCGGGGGATCGATTGAATGTACCGTCCAGGCGACCGAACCCGGTAACCCCAACTACACGTACCTGCCCGCCGATGGTTCGGTCGTTGACGGGTGGGAAGGTGACGGGCCAGTCATCATGGCTGTCGACACCCTGCCGTCGGAAGTGCCGCGAGAATCGTCTGCCGACTTTGGAGACATGCTGATACCGTACATGCCAGCGATCGCCGCGGCCGACTTCGATGTCCCTTTCGGCGATCTGGTGCTGCCGGCTCCAATCAAGCGCGCTGTCGTCGTTTACAACGGCGAATTTACGCCCGACTACCAATACATGTCGAAGTTTGTTTGAATTCGCTCTCGTTCTTTCCGCCCGGATTCGGGCTGAGGTAGAATGAGCGGCGGGAGTTCGTACAATGCAAAAAGTTCTTATCCTCGGAGCCGGCATGGTAGCCCGGCCCATCATTCGATACCTGCTGGATTCCGGCTTCGGCGTCACCCAGGCCACGCGCACCATCAGCAAGGCGCGGACGATGATCGACAACCATCCCGACGGCACCGCGCTTGCACTCGACATGAGTGGCGCCGAGGTTGGAGATCGTCTTCGTACGCTGATCGGCGAGAGCGACATTGTCGTCAGCTTGTTGCCGTACGTGTTTCATACCGGCGTGGCAAAGATCTGCCTGGAGGCCGGGAAGCACATGGTCACGACCTCTTATGTGTCCGACGAAATGCGGGTTCTTGACGCAGAGGCCCGGGATAAGGGGCTGTTGATATTGAACGAGTGCGGCCTGGACCCGGGCCTCGATCACATGTCCGCCATGCGCGTGATTCACGATGTGGAGTCCCGAGGCGGAAAAGTTCGAAGCTTTCGTTCCACCACCGGCGCCCTACCTGCCCACGAGTCGAACAACAACCCGTTTGGCTACAAGTTCTCCTGGTCTCCAAAGGGAGTCCTGCTCGCGTCGCGAAACGCAGCAAAGTGGTTGGAAGGCGGGCGGGAAGTATCGATTCCGGGAGAGGAACTCTTTGAACATTATGTTCTGGAGGACGTGCCCGGCGCCGGAACCTTTGAGAACTATCCCAATAGAGATTCCCTGCCGTACCAGGGAATCTACGGGCTCAACGATGCACATACCGTTTACCGGGGAACCTTCAGAATGGTCGGTTGGTGCGAGACGTTGAGGAGCATCGCAGCATTGGGCTGGCTCGCCGACGAACCGGACTCCGGCTTTACCGGCGGCAGCTATGGAGACCTGACCCGGCATCTCATGGGAGCCGCGGCCGGTGACGATCTTTCCCGGGCTGTCGCGGCGAAACTGGGTTTTCCCCCCTACGCCGCCGCGATCAAGCGGATGGAGTGGCTCGGGCTCTTCAGCGATCACCCACTACCATCAGACGAAAACGATCCGTTAAGCTACCTGAACGTGCTGTCGCTGGAAAAACTGGAGCTTCAACCCGGCGATCGCGACATGGTTGTGATGCACCACGACTTCGTTTCGGAGTTTCCCGATGGAGCGTCCGAACACACCACATCCACTCTGCTCGACTACGGGATCCAGGGTGGAGATACTTCCATCGCCCGGACGGTCGCCCTCCCGACCGGCATCGCCGTACGCATGATCCTCGAAGGGAAGATGAACCGCCCTGGCGTCACGGTCCCCGTCGAACCCGACATTTATAATCCTATTCTCGACGAGCTGGCCAATATGGGGATCCGGTTCAGGGAGCAGACTCGGGAAGCGTGAGGGGAAAGGGGTTTGGGGGAAGTGGTTAGTGGCCAGTGGTTAGTGGTCAGTTGAGGGAAAGGAATTCCGGAGGGATAACGGGCCCTTTCCCAGACCCGGTCACAGTCGTCATTAAAAATTGCCTCCTCAGTAAAATCTGTGGGCGACATCGGGTTCCGGTAACGCTCCAAGCGTGTGGTAGAGAGCGACTTGGGCAGCTCTAAAGGTCCGAAAACCATACGCTTTTCTGGTGGTCACTTTCGCTTTGTTGTTGAAACCTTCGACGATGCCCCCGGAAATCCGCTTTTTGGCACGGAACCAGTTGAGCAGGAGTTCCCGGTGGGAGCGGAGCATGCGCGCCACCTTTTTCATGGGCTCGATCCGGGATCGCATCATCCGCCGGCACCAGGCATCCATGAATTGACCGGCCCAGTAGGGCGACGTGTACTCCCAGAAGAACTGGAAGTCCTCCTTGAGCAGAAAGCTCCGAACGGTCCGCAGGTTGTACTGGAGCAGGTCGGCCAGCTTGATGTCTTGCTTGTCGGTTCGGTTCTGGGGGCGCTTGAGCAAACACCACCGGGAGTGTTTCAGGATCGGCTCCAATCCCGCGGCTTTCATATCCCGGGATTCCTGGGCTCGAACCTCATCGATGGCCTTATTCATGTGCATGGCGATATGAAACCGATCCAGAACATGCAGGGCCGTCGATGCTTTCTTGGAAATCACCTTCAGATACGGCTTCCACATGTCGCTGCACACGAACTTCAACTCGGCGGCGCGCTCGACTCCGAATTGCTGGAAGAAGCGCAGCAACGTTTTCACCGTGCGATCCCGGCCGACCCAGAGCAGCCGCTTGGAATGCCGGTCGATCTGGTAGACCACCGTCAGGTACTTGTGCCCCCGGCGCCAGAGAATCTCGTCCACGCCAATCGCGGTCACACCCTCCAGGTCCCGGTGCGCCAGCCCCCAGCCGACGATCCATTCCACAGATCGAAACACCTTCTCCCAGGAAGTCCGGAAGATGTCGGCAACCTCCTGCCAGGACATCCGCCGCGCCCAACCGGCCAGAAATTGCATATACGTCCGCGTCAAGGTTTGCTTACCCTCGGCCCAGGGCACCGATTCGACCTTCACGCCACAACGCCTGCAATCCACACGCCGCATCAGATACACGAAGAACACGGGAAAGCCCCACAGCGGCACAAACTCGAACAGGCGGGCCTCCAGCGTGTCGTAACCCGGTCCCGCACGCCCGCAGCCCGAGCAGACCGGCCGGCTGTTGCGTCGTGGAAATATCTCCACCAACAGTGCCGTCTCGCCCCCGATTCGTTCCCATCGCACTGCTCCGTAGACAAAGGACTTGAACTTCTGCACTCGATTCAGAATAGTCTTCACTTGCACCCTGGTCTCGTCTCTCCTGCTTTGGATTTGTTTGGTGCAATACCAAATACAGGATTCGAGCCAGGGTGTGCTACATCCCTTTCGTTCTCATCGTCGGTTTCTCCTCATCCCGGCCTGTGTGGAAGTGTGAATCGGCCCCACGTCTTTTCCGGCCGATTCAAGTCGCTGTGGAAATCCGCGCGTCTCTTACCGGATTCCCTCAGCGTCGCCACTTTCCACAGGCCACTCATTTGCCCGTTTCTACCCACAGATTTTGCCGAGGACCCTAAAAATTAAAGAGATTCGTGAACTTGAACACCACGCCCCGGTCCAGCACTTCTCCTGTAATCGTGTCCCGCCGTTCGTTGAAGACGACAAAGATGTCGCTCAAGGGATGGTGAATGATGTTGAAACGGATGTTCGTGCTGAGCTGGTTGCGGTCGGCGTTGTACTGGATGAACGTGTTCAGGAATGTTCTGCTGGAGAAAGCGTACAACACTTTGAAACCGACCAGGTTCGTGACGAAGTCACCGACGAGCTGTTCTCGAACGTCATACCCAGGCTGACCCGATGTTCGCGAGTTTCGATCTCTCCTGTCAGGTCTTCCCAGTAGTCGAAGTTGGTTCGGAGCGAAAGATTACGTATCAGGTCGCTGTTGTCGAAGCGGGGTGAGTAGGAGAAGGCGCCGGAGTAGTGGGAATTGTCACGTCGCCGTATGAACCCCATTTCGGGGTTGAAGTCTGCTTCGACTTTCTCGTAATCCGCGCCGAAGGACAAGTCGTTGTCTCTCCACCCGACGGCAACCTTGCGAGCCTGGCTGGGTCCGTCCAGACCCGGGGTGTCGCTCTGGATGAGGTAACCGGAGATATCCAGCCGGTTGTAGAACTGGAAGACGGCGTCCGCTCCGTAGACACGATTGGTGTCACCCGCGATTGAAGAATCGCGGCTGGTGACGATCGCGCCAATGAACGAGTTCCGAAGAAGGTTCTTCTTGATGCGGCTGACCAGGTAGTTGTTCGAGGGCACGTCGCCATCGCTTTCTGTCTTCATTGCCAGCAAGCCGACTTCGTAACTCCCGCCCACAGTGCCCGAAACGCGGGTTCCTCCGACGATGGGAATCGGCGAGCCCGACGGGCTCAATCCGATCCTCCGACTGAAGAAGGGGATCAGGTTACCCCCTCCGCGGCCTTGAGCGGCGGAATTGCGACCGCCGAACCCGAACACGCCTGAGTTTTCGAGGAAAAATTCCCGCTTTTCCGGAAAAAACAGATTGAAGCGAGTCAGGTTGACCTGGTCTTGATCGACTTCAGCCTGTGAGAAATCCGTTCGGTACGTGACATCCAGCGTCAGGGACGGCGTCAGTCCGTATTTGGCGTCGAACCCGCCGTCAAAGTCGGACTTCGTTTCGAGCGGACCGTCCGGACGGGTCTCGGTGAATTCCGCTTTCCCGTAAGGCTTGATTTTCAGGTTGCGTCCCTGGCTGACACCTTCGAGTCCCGTCAGTGTTCCAGCCAGCGAAACCCGGGTCATGTTGTACCGTCGCGGCAACGGTGCCCAGTGGCTTTCTTCGTTCACCCGCCGAATCTTGCGGTACATGTTCAGGCCCCATTCCTGCGTCTCCGAACTGGAGAACCGGAGCGTCTTGAAGGGGACCATGAACTCCGCGACCCACCGGTCCTCTTCAACCCGTACACGGACATCCCAGACACCGTCCCAATCCTGGTTGATCTGGCTGTCGTTTGCGATCTGCAGGTCGCGGCGGGCACCCGCCGGGTTTGTCGAAAAGAAAAAGCCGGAACGGTCGTCGTTGAGCGAATCGAACATTACGCCGAGTTCGTCGCCCTGGTTGCTCGTGAAATCCCGCTTTAACCCGTTCACGATAATGTTGGCGACATCCTCTTCCCAACATATCGCGCCGATGTAAATGTTTTCGTCGTCGTAGAGGAATCGCACTTCGACGGGCTGAGAACCGGGATAACCCGGATTCGGGCTGCGCCCACCCTGGGTGAAGTCGGTGGCCGGTGTCGCCAGCTGCCAGACTTCTTCATCCAGCCGACCGTCGAGCGTGATGGGCTGTTCGATTGCGACGGCGGTAACGATGCGGTTGAACCGCGCGGTTTCGTAGTCGACCGGTCCACCACCGTTCGACGACGGATTTTGTCCGAATGCAGCCGGGGAGAACAGCAGCACCCAAATGCTGGCCAAGGGTGTCCAAAACTTCATAAGTCGCGGGCATCGTATCAAAATAACGAGTTGATTTGAAATCGAGGACTGGGTTCTCGAAGGCGGTGAGCGTAGGGCTCGGGGGCTGGCAGCGTCCCTTCTCCTAGGCGCCCTTAGGTCAAGAGATCTGCGCGAAGGTGGGTCAACAGTTCCTTGAACGCGAGCCGATAGCCCGAGTCGCTCTTCCAGTCTCTGAAATCGAGCACGCGCTGGCGTTTCTGGACGGCGGCGGACCAGGGAGAGTCCGACTGGGTGACCGCGTCGTCGATCGACAGCGGGTACAGGATCCCGACGTTGGTTCCGTGCTTTTCCCGTTGTTCCTGCTCTTTTCGAAGCGCCGCTCCCACTTCGTCTTTCACCCATTCGGAATCGATCGAATTGTGTGAAAGAACCAGGAGAAGCTTGTCCTGGATCCGGGTCGACATTCCAACCGGACTCTGTCCGGTCCGTATTGTTGATTCCGCAAGCCAGCAACGGACGTTCTTTCCCTGGAGATCATCGTATATCCGTTCGGCGAATACGCGGTCTTCGGCACAGTGTGTGATGAAGCAGCTATCGTAAGAGATCCCGTTGGTAACGGATGTTCGAATGTAGGTGATGAAGTTTTCCGGAACGCCGGCGCGCCGCAAGAACAGATCTGGAATTTGCCCCTGTGAGAAATAGAGGGTATCGACGCCGATGACCGACGGCCCATTGTGTTTGACGCTGTCGAGGCCCTTAACGTAGCCCATCGCCGTCGAGCCGAACGTCGTCAATCCGAGTTGACTCTCCGTCATGTCCGCGCGCGTCAGGTCCGCCATCGAAAGATTCGCACCGGACAAGTCGGCGTTCGACAGATCTGCCCTGGAGGCATCGGCTTTGGTGAGGTTCGCCTGGGAGAGGTTCGCCCCGGATAGGGTGGCCAGGCGAAGATTAGCACCCGACAGGTCGGCTCCCTGAAGGTTGATCCCGATCAGAGTTCGACCGACGAGGTTGGCATCGACCAGATCCGGCGCGACGTCCGGGTTCTGTTCCCGCCACTCATTCCAGGCATCGACTCCCCGGTTCAGGATCTCGAGCTGTTTTTCATTCGCCATGATGTTCGGTTAGGAAAGTGGCTCGTAGGTGAAAGACCACATTATGTTGAGAAGAGATGCCGGTTGGAAGGATTATTACGTGTCGGATCTTTGGGGATCCCGGGCCAAAAAAGAAGAGGCGGATGGACAGGATCGTTCAAAGATCCAACCATCCGCGGCTCTGTTAGCCCGCATTTCTCAAGAGATTTGAAATAAATCGAAACGAGTAAGAAGGGAAAGGACCGAAAAAGGCCGCCCTGTCTGGCATAGAAGGTTTTGAATAGAAACTTTCAAGCCAAGACGGAGGCGGCCTTTGTCATGACAGAGTGTAAAACAGAAACGATTCAATATCACGCATTAGGTACACGGGAAGTCCGGGGGCAATTCGACGGGGGAGACATCAGCACGGACGCGGGCGGTTTGCTGCTACGAGAAACGAAAAAACGGACCGGGATCCTGAAACAGTTTGCCGAATGTTTCCGGGATTATCGGGACCCGCGATTTGTGGAACACGGGATCGAACAACTGGTGTCGCAACGGGTGTACGGATTGTGTTTGGGCTATGAAGATCTGAACGACCACGATCAACTCCGATCGGATCCGGTGCTGGCGGTGATGGTGGGTGAGACCGATCCGAAGGGCCGGACACGGAAACAAGCTCGAGATCGAGGTAAGGCCCTGGCGGGCAAGAGCACGTTGAACCGACTGGAACTGTCGACCGAGGGTGCGGCAAAGCACCCGACCAAGAAGATCGGCCGGGACGAAGCGGCGATAGATCGGCTGATGGTGGACGTGTTCCTCCAGGCCCATCGGCGGGCACCGCGGCAGATCATTCTGGATCTGGATGCGACCGACGATCTGATACACGGGAATCAGGAGGGTCGCTTCTTTCACGGCTACTACAGGCACCATTGTTATCTGCCGCTTTATATTTTCTGTGGGGAGTTCGTGTTGTGTTCCCGGCTACGACGCTCCGACATCGATGGTGCGGACGGATCGGTAGAGGAACTGGAACGGATCGTGGGACAGATTCGGCAGAAGTGGCCCAGAGTCCAGATCGTGATTCGGGGGGACTCGGGTTTCTGCCGCGATGAGATCCTGACCTGGTGCGAGGCCCAACACCGTGTCGATTACGTGATCGGACTGGCGAAGAACAATCGGCTGCTAGCCGCGATTGAAACTCCGATGGCGACGGCAAAAAAGCGGTTCGACAGGACCGGAAAGCCGGCGCGCGTCTTTAAGACGTTTCTGTATCAGACCCGAGACAGCTGGACTCGTGAGCGACGCATCATTGGTAAGGCCGAACATCTGGCCAAGGGCGCCAATCCCCGGTTTATCGTTACCTCGTTACCGAAAGGACGAACATCCCCAAGGCACATCTATGAACAGACCTACTGTGCACGGGGAGACATGGAAAACCGGATCAAAGAGCAACAACTCGGATTGTTCGCCGATCGGACCAGCACGGCCACCATGCGCGCCAATCAACTCCGACTCTACCTTTCATCGGTGGCGTACATGCTGATGCAGGCCTTGCGACGGCTCGGCTTGCAGGGTACCGAATTCGCGCGGGCGCAGTGCACCACGATTCGCCTGAAGCTGCTCAAGATCGCAGCCCAGATCCATGTCACGGTGCGTCGAGTCTGGATTCGGATGGCTGGAGGCTACCCCTACGCTACGGTGTTCGCTCAGATTTACGCGAACCTTCAACAAATCCCTCTGCGCTGTTAATCACTTCTTCTCAGACATCCCAACCTTCCCGTCTTTGGTCGGGATAGCTGTCTCTGTAATCCGATTTCACCTCACCATTCCCTGCAACACCCGTCATCCAGGCCCACTTTCTCAGCTCAGTCGGCATCTTTGCTCCCGCCAACCAGCTTCCGACGCCTTTTCCTTCTCCTAAATGCAGTCTTGGGCACCATTCATGAGAAATGCGGGTTAGGCGCTCGTTTCAAATCGGGTTGATGTCCCCGGCGTTCAGGCTGTGGCGGAACGTGGCTGAGTTCGGTAGCTATGGTCCCTCAGTTTTGCGAAAGTAGCTCCAAGGATCAGCCCGTAGATGACGTGTCCGGCGAGGCTTGGCAACATCTGTGTGGCGGCGGCCAGGTTCCAGTTCACACCCAGGCCCATTCCCATCATCAAGGGCATCAGTGTCAGGGGACCCAGTAACCACCAGGCTGCGCCGTAGGCCGTTCCATACCCCAGTCCACTTGCCGTGCTGGTCACGGCGGTTTCGAAGAGGACCGCAAACGAAGCACCGATGAAGACGCTGATTGCCAGGTGCACGATGAAGCCGACGGCGGCCGAAGGCACGCCGGCCATCTGGCCGATCATCGGCAACATACCCATCATTCCCATCATCGCTCCGAAGACCACGCCACCGGCTATACCCGCATAGGCTCCATGTTGAATGCTTTTCAGATTCATTTTCTCGTTCTCCTCAAAATAGAAGTTGTTCTGAAGACCGGGTACTATGACCAGGGGCCCTCCAACAAGCGCCACTCTGCGGTCTCGTTAGTGAGTGCCGGTGGCCCGTGAATTCTTACACTGCAGCGATCAAAAAATGCCAATGTCGAGAATGGACGATCCCCGATTACCCGAACGGATTCGAGCAGGGGAGCCAGAAGCTATCCGTGAAGTGGTCGAGGCGTACCTCGAGCAGATCCTCCGGGCGGCCCGTGGCGCGGGTCTCGATGAGCACCGCGCCGAGGACGTCACCCAGTCGACTTTCACGACCTTCATCGAGAAGGCCCCGCGGTTTGAAGGCAGATCCCACGTTCGCACCTGGTTGTTTGGCATTCTTTACAGGAAGATTTCCGAGGCCCGCCGTGGACTGGAACGCGATCGCCGTGCCGACGATATCGACGATATCGTCGAAAGGCGTTTCAAACCGAATGGCATGTGGTCGAAGCCACCCCAGCCGGTGAACTTATATGGCGCCGAAGTGAAGAGGTTTATCGAAGGCTGCCTGGAGTTTCTGCCAACTGCCCAGAGGATGGCTTTCGTTCTGCGGGAAGTGGAGGAAATGACCACGGAAGAAATCTGTAAGATTCTTGAAGTCACGAGCACTAACCTTGGAGTGCTACTGTATCGCGGTCGTAACCGGTTGCGGGAGTGTCTCGAAGCAAAGGGTGTGGAAGGAAGTCACGGTGCTGAACTGTAAGGAAATAACCAGACATATCTCGAGCGATGGGGAGATGGCGGTGGGACGGTTGTATCGGCTCCAGGTGGAACTCCATGTTTTCATGTGCCGTAAGTGTTGGCGGTACAAGAAACAGATCCGGGCCCTCGGAGACGCAGCCAGGGGACTGTTGAAGACTCGGAGCGACGGAGGTGAGACGCTGGAACGGCTCCACGCCGAGATCCTCGCAGGGATTAACGCGTCTGCGAACGACGACGCCGAGAAATAATCAGGCTGCCTGTTCAGTCGAGAAACGTGCCCGCCCGCAGATCTGCCACGGCTTGTCGTAATTCTTCCTCGGTATTCATAACGAAAGGGCCGTGACGCCGAACGGGTTCTCCTATCGGTTTTGCGGCCAGAAGGATTAAGCGCAGAGGCGACGCTGCCGTTGACACAGAGACCCCGTCCCCGTCCCCCAGAACCGCCAGATGGCCGGCGGAGACGGATGAACCCTCCCCCTCCCCCTCGCCGTTGACGCCGAAGGACCCTTCTCCCTCGAAGACATAGCAGAAGCAATTGTGGCCTTCGGGAACCTCCTGGATGAACCTGGTATGTGCCGGGAGGCTCACGTCCAGATATAAGGGTTCCGTCACGACGCCCAGGACCGGTCCGCGCACCCCTCCGGCTTCTCCCGCGATGACCCGAACAAGGACTCCCTTTTGAGGCCGCGTTTCGGGAATGTCTTCAGGCGGTATGTCCTGGTAGCGAGGTGGCGACATCTTGAGCTGCGAAGGCAGGTTGATCCAGAGCTGAAAGCCCCACATGAGACCGTTGTCCTGCTTCGGCATTTCGGAATGGATGATACCCTTTCCTGCCGTCATCCACTGGACGCTGCCGGCGACCAGGTTTCCCTTGTTTCCCGCATGGTCCCGGTGCTCCATCGCGCCGGCCAGCATGTAGGTGACGGTCTCGAATCCACGATGAGGATGGTCCGGAAAGCCTGCGATGTAGTCGCCGCTGTCTTCGGATTTGAATTCGTCGAGGAGGAGAAACGGATCCAGGTGGTCGAGTTCGTAGGTGCCAATGCTGCGTTTCAGCCGGACACCGGCGCCGTCGGATGTTTCCTGACCGCGAACCACCCGGGTGACGTTGCGAAGATTCATTGTTGATCTAACCTTTTGTTACTGAACGGGACCTTCATGGCGAAGATTATACCAAATGCTTTCTCCGTCCTCTCCCGAGTGGAATTACTGCGCCGAAGCCGCTATGATCTGTCGCCTTGATGCGGGAGGAACTGAACAACACGATGACACCAGGAAAGGGGGCGACGGCTTCCCGGGGCCGCATCGTCATGGCGTTTGCGGCTGTCTACCTCCTGTGGGGTTCCAGCTATCTGGGAATCCGGTTCGCTATTGAAACGATACCTCCGTTCCTGATGGGGGGCGCCCGGTTTCTCATCGCCGGTGCCATTCTGTACGGTTGGGGGACATTTCGTGGAGCCGCTCGCCCGTCCCTTCCGGAATGGAAATCGATGCTTGTGGTGGGCGCATTCCTGATTCTCGGAGGCAACGGTAGCGTCGTATGGGCCGAACAGTACATGGCTTCGGGTCTGACAGCGCTTCTGATCGCGACCGAGCCCCTGTGGATTGTCCTTCTGCTGTGGGGCCTCGGGCGAGAGCGGCTCCGGGTCCGTGCGAACCTGGGGCTTCTGCTGGGTTTCGGCGGAGTGATGCTGCTGGTAGGCCCGGATGACATAGCGGGTGGGGGCCGCATCGATCCCATGGGGGCTGGGGCCGTGGTTCTTGGCACGGTTTCCTGGGCGATCGGCTCCCTGTATTCGCGCTCTGCTCCTCAACCTTCCTCGGGTGCCATGTCGACGGGTATGAGCATGCTCCTGGGAGGGGCGCTGATGCTCATCGTTGCGGCCCTGCGCGGTGAGATTCTCGACTTCGCTCTGGCTTCGGTATCCCTGAAATCCGGTCTGGCGTTCGGCTACCTGGTCCTGTTTCCTTCTCTCGGCGCCTTCAGTTCCTATCTGTGGCTACTGAAAAACACAAGCCCGGATCGTGCATCAACATACGCCTACGTCAACCCGGTAGTTGCCGTGATTCTCGGATGGGCTCTGGCCGGAGAAGCGATCAACCCCCGTATTCTCATCTCGATGACCGTCATCCTCCTGTCCCTCTGCTTCGTGATGAAACGCCGTCCCGGTTAATTGTGAGAAACTCGTCCCATGAAAGTCATACGCATCGATGAAATTCGGGACGTGGTGGCTGCTCTGGACCCGGTCGCGGCGATCGAGCGAGCCTTTGCTGCGTACTCCCTGGGGCAGGCCGTGGTACCGCCCGTTGGCGAGATGGTGTTTAGCAATCCCCCCGGGGACGTCCACATCAAGTACGGCTATATGACGAGCGACGAGTTCTACGTGATCAAGATCGCGTCGGGATTCTACGACAACCCCGCGCTTGGTCTGCCTTCGGGCAACGGCCTGATGTTGCTCTTCAGCCGTAAGACGGGCGAAGGATTGGCGGTGCTGCTCGACGAAGGATACCTCACCGACATCCGGACCGCTGCGGCGGGCGCAGTCGCCGCCCGGTACCTTGCGCCTCGAGCGGTGGAGCGAATCGGGATCATCGGTTCCGGCACACAGGCCAGACTCCAGCTTCGGTATCTGTCGGATCTGACCGGATGTCGGGAGGTTGTGGTCTGGGGGCGCACAGTGGAGCACGTCGCCCGGTATCGTGATGAAATGGAGGCGCAGGGTTTTGGTGTCGAGATCGCCGGCTCGCCCGGGGAACTGGCTTCGAAATGCAAGGTCATCGTGACCACCACGCCCGCCACCGAGCCGTTGCTGGGCTCGGTCCGGGAGGGCACTCACATCACAGCTGTCGGCTCCGACAGCCCGGGCAAGCAGGAGTTGGATGCGTCCATCCTCGCCGGTGCCGACATCGTCGTTGCCGACAGCATTTCCCAGTGTCTGGAACGCGGGGAGATTTCACATGCGATCCGTGCGGGTTTGATTGCCGAGGACGGTGTTGTCGAACTGGGCCGGATCATTGCCGGGGAGGTTCCCGGCCGCACGTCCATCGAGCAGATCACGGTGGCCGATCTCACCGGTGTCGCGGTGCAGGACATCGCGATCACCCGGGCCGTCTACGAGGCAGTCCTGGGTCGGGAGAAGTGAGGCGTATCTTCATCCGGTACCCGGCTCGAGCGCCAATCCATCCGTCCGTGCGAGGATTTCCCCGAACGGATCGAGAACGATCAGGAGTTGGGAACTCCGGCTCTCCTGCTGGTAAGAAATCAGAAAGTCGCGAATCGTCGACACATCCGTGTCCAGCAACGCCTTGAGTTCGGGGAACGACGCGACCAGGCGGGCCGTGAGACGCAAACCGGAAAGCCGCTGTTCTTCGGCGTTCGGAATCCGGCTCCGGCTCAACTCGAGTTCCTCCGCCATCTGCTGATTGACGAACGACTCGGCCTGACTGTTCACATAGACGAGCATCGCGGCAATCAGCGCAACCAGGAGGAAGCTGACGGAAACGACGATCTTCCAGCTCAGTGAGACTTTGGGCATAGAAACTGGAGGGATACTATCACTGTCCGTTCGGGCATAGGCCTATCGTACCTCGGAGCTGAACATTGACAAGGGAAACGAGGGGCGGCGTGGGTCATCTAAGAACTCGTGCTAGACTTTCGCCACCAAGGTGGAGGTGAGAGTAAGGATGCGGCAACGGAAATGGACAATACTGCTCTTTGGGTTCGTCGCGCTGGGCGTGGTCATGTCGAATTCGTCCGGAAACGCGGCGCAGGATGCGCGGGATGAGACGAAGTCGCTCGACCCCGTAGCCACGTTCTCGATAGTCGGGTACGACTCTGAAACCGGCGAGATCGGCGTGGCGGTGCAGTCACGGGTGTTTTCGGTCGGCAACGGCGTGATCTGGGGAGAAGCCGGTGTCGGGGTGGTGGCTACCCAGGCGTGGGTCGACGTGAGTTACGGCCCGCAGGCAATGGATCTCCTTGTGGAAAGGGTTTCGCCGGATGACATCGTAGAGAGGATTCTGAAAACGGATATAGATCCATTCCCGAGCGATTGGCCGAAGGGCGGGCGCCAGTTCTCGGTGATGAATGCCAGAGGTGAGGTAGCGACTCACACGGGAACAGAAGCCAGCGACTGGGCGGGCCACAAAATCGGCACATACTGCTCCGCACAGGGCAACATCCTGGCCGGGCCTGAGGTCGTCGATGGGATGGTCCGGGCGTTTGAAGAAACCGAAGGTCATCTGTCGCTCCGGCTGCAGGCGGCGCTTGAAGCGGGTCAGGAGGCCGGAGGGGATCGACGCGGGATGCAATCGGCCGCGATGCTGATCGTCCAGAAGGACGGCGGTGTCTGGCTGAACAACGATGTTGTCCTCAGACTCCAGGTAGATGATCACGAACAGCCGATCGTAGAATTGCGTCGGCTCGTGGAGATGGCCGCCAAGCAGAGGGCTCGGGCGTCGAGGCTTCGATAAGCGTCCTGCAGCATGGGTAGGAAGGCCGAAGGACCGACGTTCGACAAGAAGTTCTACGATCGATTCTACCGGCATCCCTCAACAGCCGTTGTCAAACCGGAAGAGTTCAAGCGACTGGCCAGCTTCGTCCTGGGGTATCTGGATTATCTGAACATCCCGGTTCGCAACGTTGTCGACTTCGGCTGCGGCCTGGGGCTGTGGCAAGCCGCCCTCGAGGGGCTCGGCCGGCAAACTGCCAGGACGTCTTGCCCTACCTGACCGACCGTGAGGTTCGGCTCGCGATCAAAAACATCGCCCGCCTGTGCCGGGGCGCGGTTTATTTGCAGGCCATCACCAGAGAGGACTCATGGAAGGCAATTTCGATTACCACCTCGATTTGAAGAGCCGCGATGAGATCGGCGCCCTCGCAACGTCGTTCAACAGCATGGTCCTCGGTCTGCGCGAGCGGCGGGATATGCAGAAATTCGTTTCTCAATCGACCGTCGATATGATCGAAACCGCTTCGAGAAGCGACGAGGATCTCGCCGGCCAGCTTGTCTCGCGGACGATCTTCTTTTCAGACATCCGCGGCTTCACCCAGATGTCGGAACTGCAATCTCCTGAAGAGACGATTCGGATGTTGAACCGGTGTCTCAGCCTTCAGGCATCGACGGTTGCCAAATTCAAAGGGGATGTCGACAAATTCGTCGGGGACAGTGTCGTTGCGATTTTTGAAGGCGAAGACATGGCGCTCAACGCGATCCGGTGCGCCGTGGAGATCCAGCGTTCACTGGATGCGGACAACAAGGCCAATCCCGAAAGCCCCAAACTCGAGGTCGGCGTGGGTATCGTCACGGGCGAAGTCATCATGGGAAGCATCGGCAGCCATGACAGGCTCGACTACACCGTGATCGGATCGAACGTCAACCTGTGTTCCCGCCTTTGCGGCGCCGCCGCGCCTCATGAAATCCTGCTCTCCGACTCGACCTTCCTGCGGGTCAAAGACCTGGTCGCCGCCGAGCACATCGACCCGATCACCGTAAAGGGTTTCAGCCAACCGGTTTCGGTCTACCGCATGGTCGTTCGCTGAAACCTTGGACGCCACTCCGACAAACCTTTTTTCACCGCAGAGGCGCGGAGGCGCAGAGAAGAATTCCGATTTTGTGGGATTTGCCTGATCTGCGTGTCGACGTTGGACCTCCGCGGCCGCCTACGGGCCCCTGGTCGGAGAATACGCGGGCCGTCGATAGGTTCGGCCACGCTTGTCCTTGTGGGGTGTCTGAACGAAGTTGGATTCATTGAGGGACAAGGAAGAGACGCCGACAGGCGCGGCGGCAACTTCTATTTCCGTCGTCGAAGGTTCGGACCGTTCCGACCAGGCCGTGATCCGGTAGCGCCCGGGGGGCAGGTCGAGCTCGAAGTCCCCGTTGGCTTCGGCTTCGACGATGTAGGACGTTGGAAGCACCAGAATGACGGCGGTCATGTGCGGGTGGATGTTGCAGAAGACACGGTAGGTCCCGGTCGTATCGAAGACGCGGGACTTGGAGTCGCCCGCCCGATAAAGACCGAGGTCGAACGGTTCGGGTCGCGTCAGCGAGAACACGTTATGAAAGATGACGTCCTCTTTCGGGAAATCCACTCGCGAACCGACAGGGATCGCCAACGCCCTGGGCCTGAAAAGTTTGTCGCTCTGCGTCAGGATATAGGTTGACGTCCGCACTTGGGCGGCTCCGTCCAGTCGCTCGGCGTAGACAATCGGGTCTTCCGCAGAATTTGTGGGTAAAACCGTCTTCCATCGCCGCTTGAGGAGACCACGGTGCTCGCCAAGCCTCAAGGCTTCCCTCGCAAGCTCGGCGGCTGCGCCGGCCTTGACCCTCGGCTGCGCTCCGCGGTGTCGGCTGGTGTGGGCGATGGGGAACGGGGCCTCCGGCGGGGGCTCCGGGCACCGGGTGTAGGCGTCCGACCGAAGTGGGTACTGGAATATTCGCCGTCGAACAAAAGAATAAGGTGCTTTGTTTCAATTACTTATGTGCGCACAGGCCTTTGGACTGCCCACAAATTCTGCGGAAGAGGCAGACAATCGTTCTGGTTCCGTCCTGCGTGGCCCGGCCCTCTACGGTGACGCGGCCCGTGACGGCCGCACCGAAACCCGACGCCGCAAATGCCGTCATGGTCGTCAGGGCCGCCAGGGTCCGACTGGTTTGTCCTGTTCTCTGCATCTTCTAAAAACTGTAAGCAAACACCATGTTGAAATGGTTGTTGATGCGTCTGGTTCCCGTCGAGGGCGTCGTCATCAGCCGGCGCCATTCCAGCGAAGTGGCGAATTCCGGAGTGAACTGGTAGATCGTATTGGCGAAGAACGTCGCGTTCTCAGTCAGTGGTGCCGGGAAAGCCACCCGATCGAAAAGGCTGTCGATTCCGAATCCCGCATGGAACGCCAGCCGATCATTCGTGATGTATGTTCCCTCGAAAAAACCGCCCCGCGACTTAGCCAGTTGGCCGATCGAGGCGCCGAACGCGTCGATGTTCTGGCCCACCCAGAATTCCCCCTGAACACCAACATGCCTGCTTCTGGCCATGAAGTCCAGCGAACCGACCCAACTTGACGGGGACCTGCCGGTTCGCCGCTCACTCCCGTAATGGCCTGAGGCTCCCAGCTCAAAAACAGGTTCCCCGGGGATTCCGCCTGTCCGCCGCCACGCCACGCGGGCCTGAACCGCCGGTCGCCTGGATCTTTCGCCCGGCAGGTTCGGCGGAACGAAAGTAAAAGAATCCGTCGGCAGATCCCCGCTTACGGGCGCGACGATTCCAAGTTGAAGCTCGACTTCGTTCTTCCGGCCCCGGCCGAACACCTGTTCGACCCGAGCCTGGGGAACCCTCAGGTAGAGGTTGCCGGAATAAAAGAGGTTGGGAAACGAAAAAGCAGCCAGCGATGTCGGGTTCCGAGGCGCCAGGATCATCAGGTCCTGACCGATTTCGAAGGCGGTTGTGGGGCCGTCGAGTCGCATGAACGCGTACAGGAGCCGCGGAATCCCCATCGTCTGTCCGGTCTTGAAGCCCGGCACACCGCCGAAGAAGTCCATGGCCAAAAAACCGCTCGTCTGGAAGGAACCGACCTCGGGACCGTCGATGATTGCGCCCAGACGGCTCTGTCGAAGGTTCGAACTGAAGGAACCCTTCGACGGGGAGGTCCGGTCGGGTGGCACGACATTCGGTATGTCCAGCCAGTTGGCTTCTCCGGAGTTGAAGAACGTGCTCGACAGGATCGTCCCGAAGAAACGGACCGGCATCCTGGAGTTGGATTCCACCTTCGTCTGAGCGAGTTCGTCGATCTGCGTCTCGAGCAAACCGAGCAGGGGGTGGTTCTGGAGTGATTGGTTGGGTCCGACAGGTGACGGTTCTCTCGTCGAGGTCGCGCCCGAAGACTCCTCCGGCCCGTCGTTCGGCCGGCCCGTGTTGCCGCGTTCGGTCATGTTTTGGAATTCCGCCCTCAATGCCGCTAATTCGCGTCGGAGCCCGGACACCTCCTCCCGCAGAACAGCGATTTCTCCTTCGCCGGTCTGAGCGCCAGCTACCGGTGGAACCAGGAGGAGCAGGGTGAACACACAAACCAGTTGAAGTCGTTGGCGGGCCAAATGAAGACGCCTGAATACAGAATCCATGTCGAATGCTCTCCTCTCACGAATCGAACGATACGGCCTTACCTTTCTCTTGGATCAATTGCCAACCCGACAGGCGTTACAAGTGATCCTCATTACTGAAAAAGCTAGCGAAAGCATATAGAACAGAGGCGATGGGATCAATCAAAGGGAGGGAGCCAGTCCCTGTGATAAGCTGGTCACGCCCTTGATCCAGCAGCCCGTGGTGAAAGTCTGTAGGGTCGCGTTACGAGCGCCATGAGGCTAGATGCAAGGCGCCACGACGACGTCGATGCTCTTCATCGCGCATCTCGTCGCAGCTGGCCCCATGCCGTCGTAACCCGAAGGGCGCAGGGGTCTTCGGGCCACAGGCTTTGTCATTCGTCGGTCACGAGGACTATGCATCGTTCCGCTCCTCATTTCGCGCCTGTGACCCGAATACCCCTGCGCGCGACCCTACAGACTTTCACCACGGGCTGCTAAGCGAAGGACACGATAGACATGATCCAGGAAATCAAAGAGCTCTTTCAGGACTTGATAGCCCCACAGTTGGAAAGTATCAAAGGAGACATCCGGGCGCTCGACGCCAAGTTCGATGCGAGGCTCGCATCTCTCGATACCAAATTCGATGCGAGGCTGGCATCTCTCGATACGAAATTCGATACGAGGTTGGCATCTCTCGATACGAAAATTGATAGTTGCCGTCGCGAGCTTCTGTCAGAGATCCACCGAGTTGAGCAGACCGTTGACGTTCGTCTTGCTTCCATGGATGGCAAGTTGGTGCTGGTTGACGACAAGCTGGCGCTCGTTGACGGCAAGCTGGCGCTGACGGACAACAGGCTGGTGTTGATGGACGAGAGATTCACTTTGAGCGATGAGAAAATGGACGCATTTCGTCGCGAGTTGCTTGTCGAAATCAAGGCGTCTTTGAATTAGTCAGCGGTTTGGTGCCCTTGGGCCGCGGCTCGATACTTCGAAAGCTCAGAAGGCGACTCCCCGGGGAGTCGCCTTTCTTTACGATAGTCGATTCAGTTGCCGGGTTTGTCGGCCAGTTCCGCGGCACGAAACAGATTGTCCGCCGACTGCAGGATAATCTGGCGGAGACGGAGCGGGTAGTCCGGGTGGTCGGCCAGGAAAGCTCGGACGATGCCTCCTGCCGACCGCGTGTCGTGACCCCCGAGTGCCGCCCCGACCCAGCTTCTCGGGAAAAAAATGTCTCCCGTCCGGCGGATTTCCTCCAGAAGCCCCAGCGCGGGTTCCAGGTAGTGTTCCGAATCCCTGGCGCGCAGGGGGTGGTTCAGATACCGCATGCCTTCGAGAACCCAGGGTTCCCGCCGTCGGTTCTCGATGTTCGAGAGGCTCCGGAAGAACTCGTTCCTTGTCTCCTGATCAGCCGACAATGCGGGTATGACGAATTCGAACCGGGCCTTCCGGTCCGGGTTCGTGAAGCGTTCGACCTGTTCGGCCAGGATTGCGTCGGATTCTGGAACGGAGCGGACGGCCAGCTGGAGCGCCATCGACGCCTCGTCGGATTCGGAGAGGGTCACTCCAGGGATGTATTCCTGCCGTCGCCAGACCTGCTCCAGGAACCCGATGCCGTCATCCGTAGTCACAATGCCCCGAAAGGCGGAAAAATACGTCGATTTCATGCTCGACGAGGCGGACCGGGCAAGTCCGGCTCGCAGAGCCCTCTCGAGCGTTGGCGCCACCGCTTCCCGGTCCGTGTCGGGTAGAAATCTCCAGAACGCGCTGTTGACGTACCCCAGGACCAGCCCCACGTTCTGTTCCGTCTCTTCGGACCGAAGCGCATCGAGTGCAAGGTCCAGAAAATCGCCCGCCCGAATGCGGCCATCGAGCACTTCTTCCCAGAGCGTGACCCACGCGGCTCCCCGAGTAACGGGATCTTCCAGATCGGCCAGACGCTCGAGCAGAAACGCGCGGCTCCCATCGTCGAGCGTAAAGCCCCCGTAGGCGAGACCGCCGCCCGTGGGCAAAATGAACTCCGGTCGAGGCATCGCGGCCACACCCGCCAACTCCGATCGCTCGCCGGCGACTTCGAGTGGAATCGACTGGACCTGGTTCTCGGTCCCGAGCAGGACCTCCACCTGCTGTGTCCAGACCAGATCCCTTTCATCGTCCGGGTCGGCCTGAAGGAACGCCAGTCGCTCGATGCGCCCTTCCGGGTCGACCTCCAGTTCCGTGCGTATCGAGGGGCGACCGGCCTCTTCGACCCATGCGCGGCTCCAGGCATGGACATCGACTTCGCTACGCTCGTCGAGGATACGAACCAGATCCGTCCATGTCGCGTTTCCGAACCGGTTCTGATCGAGATAAACCTGCAAGCCCTCCCGAAAAGCTTCCTGTCCGAGTATGAGCTCGAGTTGACGCATCACGATGGGAGCTTTCTGATAGATGATTGCGCCGTACAGGCTGCCCGCTTCGTTCAGGTTTGCCAGTTCCTGGCGGATGGGATGCGTGCCGGGGGTCCGGTCTACGGCATACGCCGCCGGGTAGTGCGCCACGAGAAAGCGGAGGTCATGATTGACCTCGGGGAAGGAGGGGTTCACGATCTTCGCCGCCATGAAGTTGGCGAACACTTCCTTCATCCACACGTCGTCGAACCACCGCATCGTGACCAGGTCACCGAACCACATGTGCGATGTTTCGTGGGCGATCACACTTGCCCTTCCCAGCATCTGGTTCTGGGTGGCCGATTCGTCGAGCAGCAAGCGGTTCGACCCGTAAAAAATGGCGCCGGGGTGCTCCATGCCGCCGAACTGGAAGGATGGAATCAGGACGAAATCAAATTTATCGAAAGGGTAATCAATCGCGGTGTAGTCCTCGAGCCATGCCAGCGCGGTGGCGTGAAGATCGAAAACCGCATCCCGGTTGCGCGCGACCTTTTCCTCGTCCGTCTCGCGGTGGAACATCCGGTACGTGCGGCCGTCGCGCTCGGCGGTTTCCACCTGGAACTTCCCGGCGGCAAAGGCAAACAGGTATGTCGAAATCGGCGCGGTCTCCGCGTAGCGAATGCGGACGCCGTCGTTCGAATTCTCCCGCGATTCCTCCTGCCCGTTCGCCACCGCTTCCCATTCGGAGGGGACCGTCAGTTCGAGTGAGTAACGTGCCTTGAGGTCCGGCTGGTCGAAGGACGGAAACGACAGGTGTGCGCGAGCCGGAACAAACAGCGTGTACATGAACTCCGGGTTTCGGTTGAGCGCCGCATCACCCGCGGTGAACACCACTTCGATCGCATTCTCGCCCACCGTCAGTTCCCGCGCGGGAACGATGATGTGGTCCGGGATCACTCTGAAGTCGGACGGGCCGGCCGCTGTGGAAACCGACTTCACGAAGTCCGCGCCCGGCGCGAAGTCGAGGACGAGGGGAGTCGCCGTTTCCTCGGTGCGGAACCGGACTACGACGCGTCCGGAAATCGGCTCGGACACCTGGGCAGGAATCGTAAAGGCCAGCTCGTAGCGCAGGTCCTGGATGGACCTGGCTCGATCAGTTGCCAGCTCGAGCGGAATCCCGGGTTCCGGGTCCACCGGGTCGACGCCGGGGCGGCAACCTGATTCAACAACCATGACCAGTACGAACAGCAGGCCCGGAACCGTTGACACGCGAAGCTTTTGCATAGGGGGCATTATCTTCCAAGGGAGTTCTTTGGGCAACGGATACCGCCACGGCTTCGTAGGGCCCACTCAAGAATAACTTCGCATTTTGGCATCCCATCTTCACGCCATCTTCGGCCGCTCCTCAATCGCAGATCCTCGAAATAGCCGGGCGAGCAGCCTGTGGCGGAAGTCTGTAGGGTCGCGTTACGAGCGCCATGGGGCTAGTGTAGTCCGTCACAGTTAATGTGACTTATTCAGCTTTCCTACGTCTGAGTATATATGAGGAGAGCACCGACGATTAAATTGGACATTCCTGTGCGGAAGGAACTGGAGCGACTGAGCCGAAGCCGCAGTGTGGCGGTCCGGTTGGCGGAACGATCTCGAATTGTCTTGCTGGCCGCCGGGGGTCTGGACAATCAGGAGATCGCTGCCAAGTTGGACATCACTCGTCAAAAGGCCGGACGTTGGCGCGATCGTTTCGTTGAAGATGGCCTCGGGGGAATCGAAAAGGACGCTTCCCGCAGTGGACGGATTCCCTCGATCGGCCGCCGGAAGCGGGCCCGGATCGTGAAGAAGACGGTCGAAGGGAAGCCTCCGAACGCCACGCACTGGAGCCGGTCCTTGATGGCCAGGGCAACCGGCGTCAGCGAGTCCACGGTAGGGAAAATCTGGCGGGCTCATGGCTTGAAGCCTCATCTGGCACGCACCTTCAAACTTTCCAACGACAAACAATTTGTCGAGAAGTTGGAGGATGTGGTCGGTTTGTATCTGAACCCTCCGGAAAACGCCATTGTTTTGTCCTGCGATGAGAAGAGCCAGATGCAGGCCCTGGACCGCACGCAACCCGGGTTACCTCTGAAGAAGGGGCGGTGCGGCACCCTCACCCACGACTACAAACGCAACGGGACGACCACGATGTTCGCCGCGCTCAATACGCTGGACGGCTCGATTATCGGGACCTGTATGCCGAAGCATCGTCATCAGGAATGGATCCGGTTTCTCAATCAGATCAAACGTTCCGTGCCGAAAGACAAACAGATCCATATCATTTGCGACAACTACGCCACGCACAAACATCAGAAAATCGTCAACTGGTTGAAGCGCAACACGCGCTTTCATGTGCACTTCACACCGACCAGTGCATCCTGGCTGAACATGGTCGAACGCTTCTTCCGGGATCTTTCCGAACAACGGCTTCGGCGCGGGGTTTTCCATTCGGTTCCTGAGCTAATCCAGGCCGTGGAGGAATATGTCGGGGGTCACAATCAGAACCCGAAGCCCTTCATTTGGACCGCAACGGCTTCCGATATTCTTGAAAAAGTTCAACGTGCCCGAAAGAAGCTCGATAAGTTACAGTCTGTTTGACGGGGACCACTAGATGCAAGGCGCCACGACGACGGCGATGGTTCCCATCGAAGACGTCGATGCTCTTGATCGTGCATCTCTCCGCAGCTGGCCCCATGCTGTCGTAACCCGAAGGGCGCAGGGTCTTCGGGCCTCAGGCTTTGTCATTCGTCGGTCACGAGGACCATGCATCGTTCCGCTCCTCATTTCGCGCCTGAGACCCGAATACCCCTGCGCGCGACCCTACAGACTTCCGCCACAGGCTGCTGGTCCTCCGGTCTGCTCAATCGGTCGCGACCGAATCTGACGCAAATCTGGGCGCCAATTCTGCGAAGTTATTCTTGAGCGGACCCTTCGTCGCCGGCTCCAACGGACATCTTGCCCTTTCCCTGCCATCCCCGAACCACGCCGGACAGGATCCAGACGACGCCCGCCAGGAGGACGAACAGCATCGACCACCGCATGGCGCTGGCAAGCAGCGCAGCGTTCAGTTCCGGCAACGAATACTGGCCGAGTATTCCGGCCCGCTCGATCATCCAGTGCCAGGCCGTGTGCGTCACGAGGACAGAGAGAATGATGATTCCGATCCGTTCCGCCACGGCGTACCTGAACAGTAGATCCAGTGCGGGGATGAGCAACGCGAGAACCATGAGCTGTCCCAGCTCGACGCCGATATTGAACGACAGGAGAGAGGTCAGCAGGTGGGAACCGGCAAACTGCAGTGTCTCGTGAAGCGCAAACGAAAAGCCGAATCCATGGATGAGTCCGAACCCGAACGTGATCATCCACCGGCGCTCCAGTTTGGCTCCGACGATATTTTCGAGCGCCATGTAAACGATCGACATCGCTATCAGGGTTTCGACCAGGGGCGGAAACCACAGCGAATCCGGCGCCACGCTGAAGGCGGACGCGATCAGCGTGACCGAATGTGCGACGGTGAACGACGTGACGATCACCACGAGTGGCCGGAACCGACGAAACGGGATTACCAGGCACAACAGGAACAAGAGGTGGTCGATTCCGTCCAGAATGTGAAAGAAACCCAATTCCACGAAACGTAAGGCAGCCTGGTGCCAGCGTGGGTCGAGCCGCACAAGGCCCGGAGCGCCGGGCAGCTCGAAGGCACGCACCGCGCCGTCGGGTGTGAGGAAACGAAGGACGGTCAATACCCGTAATGCCAACCGTTCGAAGGCCGGATCAATCGAAAACTGCGATCGGTCCGATTGGATGGAATACTCGAACAACACGTCGAGAACTGCCTGTTCCCAATAGAGTTCAGAGTCGTTCCCGAGCCTTGCCCCCGTCAGGTGGGCCAGGGCCTGCTCGTAGGATCCGAACGAACGATCCGATGGCAGGGAGACGCGGATTTCCCTCACCGTGGGATCCGGGAGCCTGGTGTCTTCCTCATACATCTGGATGTTGTCGGAGAGCCAGAGCGTCGCGGCATCGTTCAGGGAGGCATCGAGCGCGTCGATGTCCAGGTAGCCCGGGCCGAAGGTGGGCCATTCAATATCCTGCATGGCCTCGAGCGGGACACGAACCAGCAGTCGCAGGCGTTCCCCCTCCGGTTTGAGGAACGCCTGAACCGTGACATCGTTGGGGATCTCGTGCGCGGAGATGCCGCCTGGGAGCAGACCGAAGATCAGGATTGCGGCCAGCGATGCCATCGACAGCAGGCCCAGGCGCCCGCTTGTTTTTAGATTCCGCAACACGAGCGTAGGGTAGTTAGATTCGACGCCGGCTGACAAGCGAAAAACCGCGAGGCCACCACGGGCTCCTAGGATTCGTATATACTGGCGCCCTCCGAGCAAGCCGCTGACTTTTCCGCAACCTACTTCGAATCATCGGAGGGAGACGACGATGCGAAAACCAAACCTGTATGCCTGTGCGATGTTCATTGCGCTCCTGGTCGCGCTCGGCACGGGCGCGAGGCTGATCGAAGACACCGCAGTTGCCGCAAGACAAGCCGGTGTCGAGGCCCCGATGTTCGAGGTCGATCCGTTCTGGCCCCAACCCCTTCCGAACCACTGGATACTGGGTTCGGCGATTGGTGTGTCGGTCGATTCCCGCGACCACGTCTGGATTATCCATCGCCAGACGACGTTCGACGAGAGGACCGAGATCAATGCCGCCGTCGACCCGCCCACCGCCCAGTGCTGCATCCCCGCGCCCAACGTCCTCGAATTCGACCCGGCGGGCAACCTGGTCGGCCATTGGGGCGGTCCCGGTCCCGGGTACGAGTGGCCCCAGTCCAACCACGGGATCACCGTCGATCATAAGGACAATGTATGGATTGGCGGCAATGGCCAGGAGGACTCGCACATCCTGAAGTTTTCGAGAGACGGGACGTTTCTGATGCAACTGGGTCGTGCGGGCCAGCTCTCGGGCAGCAACAGCACGGAGAACTTCTGGAGGGTGGCCAAGATTGCGATCGACGCCGATGCCAACGAGGCCTACATTGCGGACGGCTACGGAAACAAGCGCGTCGCCGTCCTTGACGCCGACACCGGCGATTTCAAGCGGTACTGGGGTGCGTATGGAAACAAACCCGATGACGCGCCGCTTCCACCCTACAGCCCGGACGCTCCTCCGGCCCAGCAGTTCCGAAGCCCCATGCACTGTGCCGAAGTTTCCAATGACGGCTTTGTCTACGCCTGCGACCGTGCGAGTGACCGGATCCAGGTGTTCATGAAGGACGGTACTTTTGTCAAAGAGGCCTTCGTAGAACCCGAAACGCTCGGTTCCGGCTCCGTGTGGGACATCGCCTTCTCGCGCGATTCCGAGCAGAAGTTCATTTACCTTGCCGACGGCTTCAACAAGAAAGTGCACATCATCCTGCGCGAGACGCTCGAGGTCCTGACCAGCTTTGGCGACGGCGGTCGCCAGCCCGGCCAGTTTTTCGGTGTCCACAGCATCGCCACGGATTCCAAAGGCAACATCTATACGACCGAGACCTACGAAGGGAAGCGGCTTCAGAAGTTCGTTTACAAAGGCCTCGGTCCGGTGACGACGAAAGATCAGGGTGTGTTGTGGCCATCCCCTGGGCGGAACTGAAGAAGACTGGGGACTTGACGCAAAGGCGCAAAGACGCAAAGACGCAAAGGGGGATTATTTCTGGCTTGGTGCGCGATCCTGCCGGGCTCGAAATCTCGTCATAGCGAAACGTCCTGGGGAAAACACGGAACTTCGGTGATGTGTCGCTTCCCGGAAAAAAATACTTTGCGTCTCTGCGCCTCTGCGTCCTCCTGTCGGGACCTGTCTCTGGAGGAGTTTCGATGCGGCCAAGAAACTGCTCGCCGACCCTAATTTTCATATATACTGGCGCCCTTCGAAACACCCAGTGGAAGACCCTGATTTTATTGAGGGTTACTCCTATTACCGGGAGGAAAAGGACACATGAAGCTGAACCGTAATCTTTACATTGGTGGGACGTTTGTCGCACTTCTCTTCGCGCTCGGCGTCGGCTCGATCCTGGTCGAGAACCAGGCGTCGGCTGAAGTGGTGCAGGGGGTCGAAGCGCCGATGTTCGAGGTCGACCCGTTCTGGCCGAAACCTCTGCCGAACCACTGGATTCTGGGTTCGACGATCGGCGTGTCGGTCGATTCCCGCGACCATGTCTGGATCATTCACCGTCAGACCACGTTTGCCGCGCGGACCGAAATTGGTGCGGCTGCAGATCCGCCGCTCAGCGAGTGTTGCATACCGGCGCCGAACGTCCTCGAGTTCGATCCGGAAGGCAACCTGGTTGGTCACTGGGGTGGTCCGGGTGAAGGGTTCGAATGGCCCGGCTCGAACCACGGGATTACGATCGACCATAAAGACAATGTGTGGATCGGTGGGAACGGCCAGCCCGACGCCCAGATTCTCAAGTTCAGCCGGGATGGAAAGTTCCTGATGCAGATAGGCAAATCAGGCGTGCACGCCGACGGCGAGCCTGGCCCTAACGGCCGGCAACGCTTTACGGCGGACAGCAACGACACGGAAAACTTTGGACGGGTTGCGAAGATTTTTGTCGATCCGGAGATGAATGAGGTTTACCTGGCTGACGGATACCTCAACAAGCGCGTTGCGGTTCTCGACGGTGACACCGGGGAGTTCAAGCGTTATTGGGGCGCGTACGGCAACAAGCCGGATGACGGCCCACTCGGTCGCTATAGTCCGGAAGCGCCTCCCGCCAAGCAGTTCCGCGGACCGGTGCATTGCGCCGAACTGTCAACAGACGGCCTGCTGTATGTCTGTGACCGCGCGTCGGACCGCATTCAGGTGTTCCAGAGAGACGGTACGTACGTGCAGGAAGCTTTCATCGCGCCGAAAACCCTGTCTCAGGGTTCGACGTGGGACATCGCTTTCTCGAAGGACGCCGACCAGAAGTACATGTATCTCGCCGACGGACAGAACATGAAGGTCTACATCATCCTTCGGGAAACCATGGAAGTCCTGACGAGCTTCGGTGATGGCGGGCGCCAACCGGGTCAGTTCTTCGCGGTGCACAGCATCGCCACCGATTCGAAGGGCAACATCTACACGACCGAAACCTACGAAGGAAAACGCGTCCAGAAGTTCGTTTACAAGGGCCTGGGCCCCGTGACGAAAGAGAACCAGGGCGCTTTGTGGCCGACGAGTAACTAAAAAAATCGGCCCGGGCATTCTGCCCGGGCCGATTTCGTTTGGCTGCCCGCTACCTCTATTCCCGCTCTTTCCTCGCCTTCTCTACCATCGCCTGGATTTCTTCGGACTGTTCGTGCAGGCGGAGTGCGTCCAATGCTTGTTTCGCGTCTCGACTGAGGCCGCTCCTAACCCATGTTTACCCATTTGCCGCTTGATCGGGTGCGATTTTTGCCATTTTGGGCCGAAAACCCCGTAAGTTGTTGATTCCTAGTTGAGGTGACGAATGTAGTGCCATAATCGTTATGTTGGGGTTGAATTCGCTTGCGCCCCCCGGTATCGTGTTCCCATGTTCGTTCGCCGCACCCAAACCCGCCGCACCCAAAACGGCCAGATCTACTTCTCCCACCGCCTCGTCCGCTCCGAACGCATCGGCGCCAAGGTCCGCCAGCGCACCCTGCTCAACCTGGGACGGCACTTCGACATCCCGCAGGCGGACTGGCCCCGGTTGTGCGTCCGGATCGAGGAACTGCTTGCCGGACAATACGCCCTCATCCCGGACGATTCGGCCGCCCTGGAGCAGGAAGCCCAACGCATCGCGGCCCTGTTGATCGCCCGCGAAGCCGATCTCTCCGGCCCCGCCCCCGAGACGCGGACCGTGACCGTGGAGGTGGATTCGCTAGAACTGACGCGCCCGCGTTCGGTGGGCGTGGAGCAGGCCGGCCTGTGGGCGATGGACCGGTTGGGGCTGCGGGAACTGTTCCAACGTCTGGGCATCAACGGCCCCCTGCGCGCCGCCGCGGCGGGATCGATTATCGGGCGTCTGGCCGCGCCCGCCTCGGAAAGGGCGACGCACCGCTGGCTCCGGGAACGCAGCGGCCTGGGCGAATTGCTGGGGGTCGACTTCGAGACCATGGGGGCGATGCAACTGTACCGGGCCTCGGACGCCCTGATGGCGCACCGGGACGCCATTGAAACCCACCTGTTCGAGCAGGCGATGAGCCTGTTCGATCTGCGGCCCACGGTCACCCTCTACGACCTCACCAACAGTTACTTCGAGGGTCAGGCCGAGGAGCAACCCCAGGCGCAGCGGGGACATTCCAAGGACAAGCGCCGGGATTGTCCCCTCCTCACCCTGGGGCTCGTGCTCGATGGCAGCGGCTTCGTGCGCCGCTCCCAGGTCTTCGCCGGCAACGTGACCGAGCATCGGACCCTGCCTCAGATGCTGGAGGCGCTCCAGGCCCCCGGCGACGCCCTGGTGGTGATGGATCGGGGCATCGCCACTCAGGAGCGCGTCGCCTGGTTGCGCGAGGCCGGATACCGCTACCTGGTGGTGAGCCGCCAACGCGACCGGCAGTTCGATCCCGAGGCGGCGGTCTCGATCCGGACGGCCTCGGGCGAGGACCTGCATCTGCACAAGACCGTGGACGAGGATGGCCAGGAAGCCCGCTTGTACTGCTATTCCGAGCAACGGGCCGAGAAGGAACAGGCCATGACCGAGCGCTTTGGGAAGCGTTTCGAACAGGCTCTGGACCAACTCTCCGAAGGCCTGTCCCGGCCGCGCACTCAGAAACGCCTCGCCCAGGTCTGGCAGCGCATCGGGCGGTTGAAGCAACAGAGCCGCGGCGCCGCCCAACACTACGACGTCCAGGTCGCCACCGACGACACCGGCGATACCGCGGTCGGGCTGACCTGGACCCGGCGTTCGGTCCCGGGCACGATGGCCACCCATCCGGGCGTCTATTGTCTGCGCAGCAGCGAAACCGATTGGGACGAGGAAACGCTCTGGCGCACCTACATCACCCTCACCGATCTGGAGGCCGTCTTCCGCTCATTGAAATCCGAACTCGGTCTGCGCCCCATCTATCACCGCAAGCCCATTCGCGCCGAGGGTCACCTGTTCGTCACCGTCATCGCCTACCAACTCGTCCAGGTCATCCGCCGCCGCCTGGCCGCACGCGGGGAACACGCCAGTTGGTCCACCCTGCGCCGGATCCTCGGCGGCCAGCACCGCGTCACCGCCACCTTCCGTTGCGCCGACGGCCGCACCCTGCACGTGCGCAAGGCCACCCGCGCCGAACCGCCTCAGCGCGCCATCTATGACGCATTGGACATCCACCCCGCGCCCGGAGGGACCCGCAAAACCATCGCCTGATCTCCCCCATATCCCGCTTCTGTGCGCATTTGTAGTGCCACTTGCGCTTTTGAATCATCGTAACTGCCTAATATGTCAATACTTTGCAAATCGGCTTGGTAAACATGGGCTAACGAGGTCCAGCAGGAAATCGATTGCCGATTCGCGCCGGGACGAGCTCAAGGAGCGCAGCAGGACGTTTTTGAACACCAGGTCGTTGGCTTGATTCCATTTCTCGATCAGGACGGACACGGCTCGGGGAAGACGGGAAGCGCCAAGTGAGAGCGCGGCTTCGTCGCGGACGTCGATGTCGGTTGATTCCAGGTATTCGGTTACGAGCCCGACAGCACGATCTGGTTCGAGGCTCAGCAGGGCATCGAAGGTGCGGCCGGTGACCAGAGGGCGGTCGTCGCCCGTCCGCGCCTTCAACCGCAGCAACAGTCTTGCCTCCTCGCCGTCCATCTGTTCGATTGCCCGGACAGCTTCCACACGCACAGGATCGGCGGAATCTGCGAGGGCGTCCACAAGGTGGCGCAGGATTTCGGTCCGGCTTATGTCGCTGCATTGAACCAGGCCGAGGATCGAAGTTGCTCGCAGCTGTGCAGCGGTGTCCTCCTGGCCGCTCCAGACCGGCTCCATCTGAACGTGACCTGCGCCCCGAAGGAACGCGGGAGACTCGTCGTAGTTCAGTTGGGTCAGCGCTTTGAGGATGGCGGTCTTGCCCCAGCATTTCTGGTCTCTCTTGACCGAATCGCCAAAAAGACGGTCAAAGGCATCGAGCAAATTCGGCGTCAAAGATGACAGTTGGAACTCGGCTGCGATTTTGGCCGCCTCCGCGACGACCAGGTTCGCACGGTCTCCGAACGATTTGCGTAGGGGTGCGATCGCGTCGTCAGGTTCCAACGACCGCAATTGGCGTAGCCTTTCGATTCTTTCTTCGATTTTCTTAGCCATTAGCTCCGGAAGGTTTCAGCCAATAGCCAACGCCTATTCATACCTCAGCGCGCGCATCGGATCCACCTGCGACGCCCGAAGGGCCGGAATGAATCCCGCGCCGAGTGCGACGATCGAGAGCAGGATAGCGGCACTGGCCAGCACAGTGAGGTCGGTTCCCTCCAGTTCGAAGAGCATGGATTGCGCGAGACGTGCCAGGCCGACAGCCATCGCGAGGCCGATTGCGCCACCGACGAGAGTCATCCAGCCGACCTGACGCAGGACCGTGCCCCGAACTCGGCTCGGCGCCGCGCCTAATGCCATGCGAACTCCGATCTCTCTTGTTCGCTGGGACACGGTATAGGAGAGCACGCCATAGAGACCGACGGCGGCCAGGACCGTCGCCAGGATGGCGAATGCCGACGACAGGACACCGACGATGCGGTCGACGAGGACGTTTTCCTGTACCTGCTGCTCCATCGTGCGCAGGTTGTCGACCGACAGGTTCGGATCGAGCCGGGCGACCGCCGGCGGGATGGTTCGAAGTATGGCCCCCGGATCGATGGAGCTCCGGACGTAAAAGAAGATCGAACCGAGGTCGTCATCCTGACGGTAGGGGAGGATAAACAGGGGGGGGACCGCAGACTTCACGTCGCTGTATTTTGAGTTCTCGGCCAACCCGACAATCTCGATGTCCAACTCGTCGCCCCCGTTACTCATGCGCTTTCCCACAGCTTCACGGCCCAGGTTGAACTTGAGAGCAAACTGCTCGTTGACGATGGCGACCCTCGGGGCGCCGGAGCCATCGGAGTCCGTAAACTCGCGACCCGACACCAGTGGGATCTCGAGCGTCTTGAGGTAGCCGGGGCCCACTTCGTTGTACCGGGAGCCCGTATCGGTGTCCGGTCCCGCCTCGAAACCCTCGACGTTGACACTGTCGCCCCAACTGCTTCCGGCGATCAGGGGGACCATCGATGTGGCTACCCTGGTGACACCGGGGATTGCCGCCAGTTCTTCTTCCAGACGCTCAAAGAGCGCGCGCGATTGGACCGGCGTGTAGGCGTTTAGCGCGGGCGAGACGCTGAACGTGACGAGGTTGTTCACGTTCACCCCGAGATCCACGCGGCTCACATTGACCAGACTCTTTATGAACAGCCCGGCCGACATGAGCAACGTCATCGAGAGCGCGATCTGAGCGGTCGCCAGCGCGGTGCGGAACCGGGCTGCTCCTCGAGCACCTGCCGGCTGCCCTGCCTGTCCTTTCAGTGTCGACAGCAAATCGGGCCGAGAGCTGTGCAATGCGGGGAAAAGGCCGAACAGGATGCCCGTGCCGAGCGCGAGGGCAGCCGTGAAGAGCAGTGCCGTACCGTCCAGTACGAATGGGATGTTCGTCGCGTCCTCGGGCGGAAGGAGCGATATGATGAGGTCCAGTGTCCAGCGTGCCACGAGGAGTCCGGCAAGTCCTCCCAAAGCCGCCAGCAAGCAGGATTCAGTGAGGAGCTGGGCAACGAGCTGCCGTCGGTTCGCACCGATCGACAGCCGTACGGCCATCTCACCGGCGCGGGCCGCGGAGCGTGCGAGAAGCAGGTTGGCGATGTTCGCGCACGCAATCAGAAGCACGAAGATCGTCACGCCCAGCAACAGGATCAAAGGTGCTCGTGCGAAGGTGTGGAATTGGCTCTGACCGCGCTGTCCCGGTTCGAGACCAACCTCCTTCGCCTTGAACCGTTCCATTGTCTGATCGCTCATTCCGCTCTGCAGGGGAGCTTCAACGTCGTTGATGATCCCGTTGTAAAGGACGTTTATGGCGGAATGCGCCTGCTCGATCGATACGCCAGGCGCGAGACGGGCAAAGAGATAGGCCCAGTAGCTCCGCCGTCTCTCGAAGGCCTGGACGCCGGGTTGCATCAGCTCGCGCATCGTGATGGGCACGAAAACCTGGGCCTTCGACCCCATCGTCGTCCCGACGAATCCGGGAGGAGCGACGCCGACGATCGTCATCGCCTGACCGTTCACGATCAATGTTTCATTCAGGGCAGCCGGGCTGGCCTCAAAACGGTCGCGCCAGTAAGCGTGGCCGAGGACCACGACAGGGGATTCCCCGATGGTTTCGTCATCGACAGGAGAAACTAGGCGCCCCAGGGCTGGTGTCACGCCGAGGACGGGAAAGTAGCTGCCTGAAACTAGCAAGCCCCTTGCGCTAATCGTCTGTCCGCGGTAGGCCAGGTTTGCGCTGAACGCGACGTGAGCCGCGATCCCGCTGAAGGTGTCCTGTTCCCGTTCGAGATCGCGGAACATCAGATAGCTGAAAACGGAGTCGCAGTTACCCGCATTGCTGCAGGACTGGGATCCGGGCTTCGGGCCGGGTGCGGCAAGGTTCACCAGGCGGTCCGGCTCCGGAACGGGCAACGGGCGGATCAGTATCTGGTTGAAGAGTGAAAAAATGGCCACGGTTGCGCCGATGCCCAATGCCAGTGAGGCGATTGCGATAGCGGTGACCGATGGCGCAGCCAGAAGGGCACGCAGTGCGATTTTGAGTCTTGTCATGTTCTCCTGTCGGGCCGGCGCAGTTGGTGCCTCACCGGAGCGATGTCTTGAACATAGCTTATTTCTTCTGATCGATGGGAGCGAGAAAAGGTTACAGGCTGCCTTTTGGTTTTTGGCTGTCAGCTACTAGCAGGCTTGGTCCAAAATATTCCGAAGCCAACAGCCGATGGGATGGAAAGCTTGATTTCATCAACCAATGAGGCGTAAATTAATTGGATGTCAGAGACGCGATGTTTCTGACTGTTAAGAAAGGAAACTTGATGCGCATCCATTACGCCAACATGCCGATTTTGCTGGCGGTCGGTCTTCAGCCGATCACAGTTCGAGCGGGTGCGTAGACGGTTCTGATCCGACGGCCTGCTCGATGACGAGCGGGCGATCTTCGAACTCTTCTTCTTCCAATCAATCCTGTTCGTCGTTGTTCTAAACGACCATTTTTACGATTCGTGAACGGGATGACTTCGAAATACCAACTGATCTGGCAATTGATGGAGGGCGAGCGCGGACGTTACGCGGCGGGCATCGCGGCCCTCGTGATCGCTTCATGTTTCCTCTACCTCGTGCCGCTGGTGCCTTCCGTGGTCCTGGACGGGGTGCTGGCCGAGAACCCGGAAGCCGCTTCTCCGTTCGTCTTAAGGGCGGTCGAGCTGGGCGGCGGTCGGGAGTTCCTCCGCACCCATCTGTGGATTTCGGCTCTCCTGATCGTTGCCTTGACGGCGCTGGCGGGAATCTTCACATACCTCCGCAGCCGCTGGTCCGCGGTCGCGAGCGAGCGGATCACCCGTCGCGTTCGGGAGCGGCTTTACGATCATCTCCAGCACCTGCCGTGCACGTTTCACGATCGCGCGGAAACGGGAGATCTGGTGCAGCGTTGTACCTCGGACGTCGAAACCTTGCGTCAGTTTTTGAGCGCGCAGGTCGTCGAGATCGGACGGGCCTCCTTGATGCTGCTGATTCCGCTTCCGCTGATGTTCGCCATCGATGCCAGGATGGCCGCGATCTCACTGGTTTTCATTCCTTTGATCGTGGTGTTTTCCGTCCTGTTCTTTCGACGCGTGCGGGACCGTTTTAAGGCCGTGGATGAAGCCGAAGGGCGGATGACGAGCACCCTTCAGGAGAACCTTACAGGGATTCGCGTCGTCCGCGCATTCGCTCGCCAGGAGTACGAGATTTCCAGGTTTGCCTCGCGTAACCGGGAGCACCGGGAACTGCATTACCGGCTTTACGGACTGATGGCCGTGTTCTGGTCGTCATCGGACCTGCTGTGCATGGCCCAGATCGCGCTTGTCGTTGTCGCGGGCGGGACGTGGCTTGCCGCGGGCACGCTCGGTGTCGGGAGCTTCTTCTTTTTCCTGATGGTAGTGAACATGTTCATCTGGCCCGTGCGGATGATGGGTCGGATCCTGACCGAACTTGGAAAGGCGACGGTGGCGATCGATCGCATCCAGGACATTCTGGGACGCTCCCGTGAGACGGCGCCCGCCATCGAGGTGCCCGGCCTGTCGGTAGCGGCCAGTCCAGGGGATGTTGTCTTCCGGGACGTCACGTTCTCACACCATGAGGCGTCGGCTGTGCTTCGAAACGTTTCGTTCCACGTGAAGTCGGGACAAACCCTGGCCTTGCTCGGCCCTTCCGGATCGGGCAAGTCGACGATTGTTAACCTGCTGCTGCGTTTCTACGATCCCGACAGCGGCGTGATCGAGATCGGTGGGGAAGACATTCGGCGGGTGGACCGGAAGGAAGTCCGTTCTCGAATTTCGACGGTGATGCAGGAACCGTTTCTGTATTCGAAGAGCCTTCGGGACAACATCCGACTCGGTCGGGCAACAGCCGCGCCCGACGAGATTGCCGAGGCCGCCCGGTCGTCGTGTGTCCACGAGGCCATCCTGGGGTTCGACCAGGGCTACGACACCCTGGTGGGAGAGCGTGGGGTGACACTTTCAGGGGGGCAGCGGCAGCGGGTGTCGCTGGCCCGGGCACTCTTGAGGGAACCGGCCATTCTCATTCTCGACGACGCGCTCAGCGCCGTGGACGCCGAGACGGAGAACCTCATCCTCGATGCGCTGGGTCGCCGCCGGGGGCGGCATACGACCATCGTCATCGCCCACCGCCTGTCGACTCTCATCGACGCCGACGAGATCCTGGTCCTGGATCATGGACAGGTCGTACAACGCGGCACCCATGTGGAACTGAAAGATGAACCGGGGCTCTACAGCCGTATCTGGCACATCCAGAACAGCGTGGACGGCCAGCTTGGCCCGGACCCAGGCGCGGATGCGGGGATCATCGGGAAGGAGAAGGTATGACTTCATTCGAAGACGACGAGCAGGTATACGAGGGTTCGCTCGACATGAGCCTCTGGCGTCGCGTTCTGGTCCGCGTCCGGCCCTATCGGAGGCCTCTGGGTGGTCTCGCGCTGGCAGGAATGGTGGTTGCGGGCGCCGACGTCCTGCTTCCTCAGATCACGGGTGCGGTGATCGACGACGCGATCACGGGCGGAGGTGAACGTGTCTGGATGTTTGGTGGCATGTACCTGGGCCTGGTCGTGACCATGGCGTTCATGGTGTGGGTTTTTATCGTGCTTGCCGGAGCTGCTGCGACGGGTGTGGCCTACGACCTCCGCCGCGCTGCGTTCTCGAGGCTCCAGGAATTGTCATTTTCGTTCTACGATCGCCGCCCGGTAGGCTGGCTCATGGCGCGGTTGACGTCCGACTGTGATCGCATCTCCTCGGTTCTGCCGTGGACGCTTCTGGATGTGGTCTGGGGTTTCTTTCTCCTGTCCGGGATCACGTTGACGATGTTCCTGATGAACTGGCGGCTCGCGCTTGTGGTTCTGCTGATCGTACCGCCCCTGTCGGTGGCAACCACGGTTTTCCAGAAGAAGCTCATCCGCACCCAGAGACTGGTCCGAAAGACGAACTCGAGGATAACAGCGAGCTTCAACGAGGGGATTTCAGGGGTCCGCACAACGAAGGCTCTGGTCCGAGAGGAGGAGAACCTCGTCGAGTTCCAGACTCAGACCGACGAGATGTTTCGTTATTCGGTCCGGAACGCTCTCCAGGCGGCCGTGTATCTTCCCATCGTGATGACTCTCGGTTCGGCCGGTGTGGGATTGGCCCTCTGGCGGGGAGGCCTGTTGGCGGGGAGCGGGCTCCGGGTCGGAGAGCTGATCGTGTTCATCCAGTACGCCGGACTGTTCCATATCCCCATCCAGGAGATGGCGGAGCGGTTTACGGCCGTGCAGGCAGCCCAGGCCTCCGCTGAGCGCTTACAGGGTTTGCTGGACACGGAGCCGGAGATTTCGGATTCGGCCGAAGTGCGCGCCGCCATCGAGCAGCAGCGCCAGGTTCCCGTGTCCGGCCGGGCCCTGGACGGACGATCGGAGATGATCCGGGAAATCGAATTTCAGGATGTCCGATTCGAGTACAAGAAAGATGAACGGGTTCTGACAGATTTCAATCTCACGATCCGAGCCGGCGAATGTATCGCGCTTGTGGGCGAGACAGGTAGCGGTAAGAGCACGATCGTCAGCCTTCTGTGCCGCTTTTATGAGCCGACGGCTGGTCGGGTTCTTATCGATGGGACCGACTACCGGGATCGGAGCCTGCGGTGGCTGCAATCCAATCTGGGCATGGTGCTGCAGGAGCCCCATCTGACGAGTGGAACCATTCGGGAGAACATCCGATATGGGAGACTCGACGCAACCGACACGGAAGTCGATCGGGCGGCTGAACGAGTCGGCGCCAGGACCTTTATCGCCGATCTCCCCGATGGGTACGACACACAGGTCGGAGAGGGTGGCGATCGTCTTTCAACGGGTCAGAAGCAGTTCGTATCCCTTGCCCGGGCGGTGCTGGCGGATCCGCAGATCCTTGTACTCGATGAGGACACCTCGTCGGTCGACACCGAAACCGAGCGGCGGATTCAGATGGGAATCGAAACTGTCCTCAAGGGGCGGATCAGTCTGATCATCGCGCACCGCCTCTCGACGATTCAAGCCGCGGATCGAATCCTGGTTATCGACCACGGCCGGCTGGTGGAGGAGGGCAACCACACCCAACTGCTCGCACGACGCGGCCCCTACCGACGACTCTACGCCCAGCAGTTTCGGCGTGACGCCACGTCGAGATCGTTCGAGAGCGGATTGACTGACCCTTCCCGTTGAAGCACAATTCCCGGCAAAATTTCGACGCTTGGGCGACACCCGGTTTTGGCCGGACATCATAGGCCGCCGAGACGTTCCAACAGCTGGAAAGGGTACGCAGGAAAAGAGGGGAAGAGAAGTCCTGCTTGGGCGCCGGTGCATCAAACTTCACGTGAACGGACACAGAAGCACGACACTCGGTCGCTTCGGTTCGAAACCCAGCCTTCTTCAGTCGACGACGCCGTTTCTGGTCCGCTCGCTCCAGCCCCGAACCAATGTCAGCAGGAGAATATAGAAGTCCAGCTTCAGTGACCAGCGTCGCACATAGTGCAGGTCGTGTCGCAACCGCTGGCCCGGATCGGTGTACCCTCGCCACCCGTGAACCTGCGAGTATCCGGTGAGTCCGCTTCTGACGTTATGGCGAAGTTCGTAGTCGGTGTGTTCGGCGGCGAGTTGTCGGACAAACTCCGGACGTTCC
Organism: Terriglobia bacterium; assembly: GCA_965262425.1. GTDB lineage: Bacteria > Acidobacteriota > Terriglobia > 20CM-2-55-15 > 20CM-2-55-15 > CAZOZZ01. The sequence goes on from OZ253536.1 coordinate 1,161,274, forward strand.
GGCCGCGGCCCAACCATGCTCATCTCTCCTTTGACGATGTTCCACAGCTGGGGAATCTCATCCATACCGGTCCGCCGCAGCAACGCTCCGAACCTGCTGCACCGGGGATCGTTCGGCACCGACCAGATCGGTCCGAGTCCCTCTTCGGCGTCGCGCTTCATCGTGCGGAATTTGACGATTGAGAAATGGCCTCCATCCAACCCTACCCGTGTCTGGCGGTAGAGAACAGGCGCCCCGCCGGTGATACGGAGAATCAGGCCGATTGCTGCAAAAAGAGGCGAGAGAAGCATCAGTCCGAGTGCCGACAACGTGACGTCGAGCGCCCTCTTTGCCATTCCGCCAAGCCCCCGAACGGATTTATGCCCCGACCGGGTCCGGCGAACGGCCTCGGTGATGCTCATCCCATCGAGCCCGAACGAACTCTTCGACTTCTGATCTAAACCTTTCACGTGAGAATGTGGCCGTACCACTCCGGATAGCTTGCTCCGACAAGCGGATCGTGTCAAATCTTTCAATCGCCTTCGTCAGATCCAATGGTCCCCGCCAGCGTCAAAGCCACAATCAGGGTGCAAAAAGACGAGGCGGAAGAAATTGGGAACGTGTCATCTGAACACCTCCACGATACCGTCGTCACTTTGGATAGGTGCACTTCATGAGCGCACCTACTGAGGGCAGGGGGCCTCGCCTTCGATCGGGGCGACACCGGCCGGACGGCTGGTGCACGGATCCGCCTCGGCCAGCGAGATCCTCGCTCCTGTTCGAATCAGACTGGTCGCGCTTGGACCTTGAAAAAAACTGTATCCGGCACGAGTTCCCATCCATGCCAGAGGGCCGCCCAGCTTCAGGCCGGCGCCCAGGGTCTCGTTCTTGATCCTTGTGACGAGGGCCTCGTATTCCGGGTCCCCCTGCCTGCGGCCACTGAAACTGCCCAGGTCCGAGCTTGCGGCGAAAACGACGTCGACTCCGGCGACGCTGGCGATCTCGTCCGCGATCGCCACACCGGCGGGAGACTCGATCATGGCGACGATCATGATGTTTTCGTTAGCGTCCCGGCGGTAGTTGTTGCCCCACAGCGCTCGATACTGCCCGCCGCCCTGGCTTCGTTTGCCCCTGGGTGGATAATTAGCGAACGTGACCGCATCCTCGATTTTTTGAACGCTGTCGACCATCGGGATGATGATGCCCAGAGCACCGATATCGGTGGCTTTCTGAATGTCCCCTTCCGTCGCGTTGGGAACACGAATGAAGGGTATGGCCGGCGCGCCCCTGCACGCCCATATCATCCGCGCCGCGTCGGTATAGGTGAGCGGGCTGTGCTGCATCTCGATCCATAGGAAGTCGAACCCCGAGTTGGCCATGGCGCAGTAGATGTCCGGGTCCGCGGTCGTCACCGTGCCGCCGACCACCTGTTTGCCTTCGGCCAACTTCTGTTTCACAGTGTTGAAGATCGGACCGGTCGCGTCGGTCTGCTGCTGTTCGGCCTGTGACGCACTCGCGATCATCAAGCCAACGCCGGAAAGCATTGCGAATAGAAGCGTTCGCCTCATTGGTTGAACCTCGCTGTCGAAAAGAAATGGTAGGCCGAGATCGTACCATAGTGGGTCATCGAGCAGATTTGACTCTCGAAGTAGGATTCTATTGACAACAAGACGTGTTACCGTGCACAGTGAATCGAGAAGATCTATGTTCTTACACGCCCAACGACGACAAATGTCCCGACCGCTGCCGCCGGCTACGCCGTTGGTTCCGGTGAGGAGGGCCGTGTGAAGTAGATCCACCCGTCTGCTCACATCTCAGTCGTCATGGCCCGCTCCGGACAAGTTCCCGAGTCGGGCTTTTTTTGTGCCCGGATTCGGATCACCACGATGGATCGAGCCTATGGAGGTCCAAACGCATGCGCACCGTCACAGGAAAAATCCCGACAGATAAAAACGATTTATCCCACGTCCAGAGGAGCCGGGACACCATCTTTGTGATCAAGATGGGCGGCGAACTTCTCGATGACCCGTCGGTGCTCGACCGTCTCGTCGGCGACATCCGGGGACTGCGCCAATTCAACGTCGACGTCGTTGTGGTTCATGGCGGGGGACCTCAACTGTCACGTTGGTCCGATCGCTGCAAGATCGAACGGCTACAGGTAGCGGGTCGTCGTGTGACCGACGACGAGACTCTGGAACTGGCCAAGATGGTCTTGGGCGGTCTGGTCTCAACCAACATCATCGCCGCGTTCCGCCGATGCGGTGTGCCGAGCATCGGTCTGTCGGGCGTCGCGGGGAATCTGTTGTTGGCCCGCCGCCGTCCCCCGCAGCGCCTGCGCGATGTTCGTACCGGGGAAGAGCGGGTTGTCGATTTCCAGAACGTCGGAGACATCGAAAGCGTCGACCCCACCTGCTTGCGATTGTGCATCGAGTGTGGATTGGTTGCCGTCGTTGCGCCGTTGGCTTCAGACGCTGAAGGACGGGTGCTCAACGTGAACGCCGATACTGTGGCCGCTGCCATAGCGGTGGCGCTGGACGCCCGAAAGTTGATTCTTCTCTCGAATGTGGACGGTGTGTTTGCGGACACGGCGGATCGCAGCAGCCTGCTCCCCGTCTTGACGATTGAGCGGGCCAGAGCGCTCATCGAGAGCGGGAGAGCCGGTGGCGGAATGGCGCCCAAGCTCGATGCTGCGGTACAGGCTGTCAAAGGAGGAGTCGGAAGCGTCCACATCGCCAACGGCCTTCGGCCGGGCGCCCTCGTCGGCGAGGCCGTCGAAACCGAAAACGCCGGTACGATCCTCCGACAGGTTCATAAGAGTCCGCTTCGTCCGGAGGAGGGTCGATGATACGCAGTTCGAGGTTCAAAGCGCCCATGAACGATTACATGAAAGCGTTCAATGCCAGCATTGCTTTTGATCGCCGCCTCTATAGAGAGGACATTCGAGCGAGCGTCGCGTGGGCGCGAGCTCTAAATAGTTCGGGACGGATCACTCGGGATGAATTGCGGCGGATCGAAGCTGGGCTGGAGACGGTAGGAATCGAAATCGAGTCCGGAACTTTCGACTTTCGTGCGGATCTCGAAGACATACACATGAATATCGAATACCGGCTGACGGAGCTCATCGGCGACGCCGGCCAGAAACTCCACACCGGGCGCAGCCGGAACGATCAGGTGGCCACTGACATGCGGCTTTGTGTTCGAGCCCGGTCGCGGAAGGCGTATCGTCTCGTCGGCTCGCTTGTCCAGGCGCTGGTAGACACGGCGGAGCGCGACATGGACGTCGCTATTCCGGCTTATACACATTTACAGCACGCCGACCCCGTACTGTACTCACACCATTTACTCGCCTACGCCGAGATGTTTCTGCGCGACCGTGCGCGATTCGAATGGGCCGCCGATCAAGCCGACGCTTGCCCGTTGGGATCGGGCGCCTGCACGGGAAACCAGTTTGGCATCGACCGCCAGTGGCTTGGGACGAGCCTTGGATTTTCCCGTCTGACCCACAATTCGATCGATGCCGTGTCGGACAGGGACTTTGTCTGCGACTTTCTCTACACCTGCTCGATGTTTCTGGTTCACGTGTCACGGCTGGGAGAAGACCTTGTGCTGTGGTCGTCCAGCGAATTCAAGCTGGTGAAGATCGACGATTCGTTTACTTCCGGCAGTTCGATGCTTCCCCAGAAGAGGAACCCGGACGCCTGCGAACTCGGCCGGGCCAAGTCCGGCCGTGCGATCGGACATCTGATGGCGATGCTGACGGTACTCAAAGGGTTGCCGCTGTCCTACAACAAGGATCTGCAGGAAGACAAGGAATGTGTCTTCGACGCGATCGACACCATCTTCACCTTGATACCCGTCTTTCGGACTTTGGTCGATGGACTGCGAATCGACCGTCAGCGAGCGGCATCGCTTCTCGACAGCGGGTTCGTGGAGGCCGGCGCAGTGGCAGACTACTTGACGCGCAAGGGCGTCCCTTTCCGACAGGCGCATCAAATAACAGGAAGCATCGTCGCCCTCGTCGAGGCGAAGCAGCTGGGGCTGAAAGATCTGCCGCTGTCGGATTACCTGGAGTTCCACCCGGCTTTTGAGGAGGACCTGTTCGAGGCGTTATCGATCGAAAGGAGCATGAGTGCACGTGACGTCGTCGGCGGCACCGCTCCTCGACGTGTTCGAATCGAGATCGAACGTCTCCGCGGGTTGGTGCGACAGTCCCTGACGGCCACAAGTCCGACCCCGGACCCTTAGGAGAAAGAGTGATGTCTGAACGTCCCAAAATTGTTCTGGCCTATTCCGGAGGCCTCGACACTTCCTACTGTATTCCTTACTTGAGGGAAACGAGCGATTACGATGTTGTTACCGTGACGGTCGACACGGGTGGCTTTCAGCCCGGTGAGCTTGGAGAGATTGAGGCGCGAGCCGAAGCTCTCGGCGCCGTCGCTCACCATACCGTTGACGGGCGGAGCAAAGTTTTCGACCGCTACGTCGCCTACCTGATCAAAGGCAACATCCTCCGAGGCCAGGTGTACCCGTTGTCGGTCGCCGCCGAACGGGCGGTTCAGGCTGAGGTGGTCGCCGACTTTGCCAGCAGCGTCGGCGCCGTCGCCGTCGCTCACGGTTCGACGGGCGCCGGCAACGATCAGGTTCGATTCGACATCGCGTTTCGGGTTTTGTGTCCTGGTTTGGAGATTGTGACTCCAGTCCGAGATGACGGCGTCAGTCGCAGTGAGGAGTACGAGTTCCTCAAAAGACACGGCGTGAACCTCGACCCGAAGCTGCGCCGATATTCGGTCAACGCAGGACTCTGGGGCACAACGATCGGTGGCGGCGAGACTCATGATCCCTGGCAGGAGATTCCGGCGGAACTATTCGAAGAGGCGGCCGCCCTTCCAAAGGCGGAAGAGGAAAGGGAACTGACCCTCGGTTTCTTCCAGGGCTTACCGACAACGATCGACGGGGATCCAATGGATGGCAGCGAACTGGTTGGGCGTCTCGGGGAACTCTGTCGGCGCTACAGGTGCGGTATGGGAGTCCACGTCGGCGACACCGTTCTTGGGATCAAGGGCCGCATTGCGTTCGAGGCAGGCGCGGCCATGGTGCTCATCAATTCGCATCGGGAACTGGAAAAAATAACAACCACTGCCTGGCAGCGCTTCTGGAAGGATCATCTGGGCGAGTTCTACGGAAAGATGCTTCACGAAGGCCTGGCTTTCGAACCCGCTCTTCGCGACATCGAGGCCATGATCGACAGCTCGCAGCAGCGAGTCTCCGGCGATGTTCGAGTGCGCCTGTCGCCCGGACGTTTTGCCGTCACCGGTGTCCGGAGTCCCCACGGAATGGCAGGCCCGGCCGCCGGCGTGTACGGCGAGATGCCGAGCCTGTGGAATGGAATCGACGCCCGCGGATTCAGCGCGATCTCAGCGATTCCGTCGATGCTCTATCGAAGGACCGCCGAATCGAACGCTTTGGACGGAAAGCCTCATGAAGGATAGATTGCAGCCCGACAAGATCGCATCCGTGGTGTCGAGACTCTCGTTCGACCGGGAAGTCGAAGTGACGACGAAGCTCGAATCCGAAGCGGGAAACGCGGTGCTTGTCCGGGTGCTCGAGGACTCCAGGCAGGACATCGAATTGGAGACGGGTCGGCTGTCACCGCTCCTGGCTGGGAACGTCGTGATCGGAGCCTTAGGACGTCGCCGGGCGCTTCGGGGATTTGCCGGGAACGTGCCGAGCCGGATTCGACCGGGGGACAAGGTTGCCGTTCTGAATCGGGGCGGGTTGATCGGCGTGTGCCGGGATACGGGGGCGGCGAGAGGGCCTGTGGCGTGCGAAGTCATCGGAATGCCCGTGATCGACGGTAGGATTCCCAACATTCGGGATGCCCGTCTGCCGTCCCTCGATGTGTCCATGTCCCGGATTCCCCCGATCGTCATGGTCTCCGGAACCTGTATGGACAGCGGAAAGACGTCTTTCCTGACGCGCACAACCCTCGGATTGACGCGACGGGGATACCGTGTTGCGGTGGGTAAGCTGACGGGAGTGGCGTGTCTGAGAGACTTGATTGCCGCCCACGACCACGGCGCCGTTACGACGGCGTCGTTCCTGGACTTTGGATACCCTTCCACCGCCGGACTGGAAGGGTGGGAGTCCGTTCAGATTGCCCGGTCGATAATCGGGTGGTTGGCCGGGTTCTCACCCGACGTGTTGCTGCTCGAACTCGGTGACGGCATCATCGGGGACTACGGTGCGATCGAAATCCTCAAAGATCCAGAGTTGAAGGCCTCCATTGGGGTGCTGGTCGTGTGTGCCGGAGATCTTGTCGGGGCCTGGGGAAGTCAACGGTACTTGAAGGACTATGGATTGAATGTGGATCTGTTCTCAGGTCCGGTCACCGACAATGAGGTCGGGCTCGACTACCTGCGGCGGGAACTGGGAAGCCGGGCCATCAACGGGCTGGAAGATCCCGATTCTCTGGCAGCCGTCATTCAACCGCTTATGGAGAGGTTTCGACCCATCCCTTCCACGGTTCGCCATGGTCGGTGATAAACGCAGCGGAAAAATCGGCGTCGGCGTTTTTGGAGCGTCCGGCTACATTGGTTCGGAACTTCTTCGCTATCTTGCGGTGCACCCACGTTTTGACGTGAGTTGGGCATCGGCCCACTCGCATGCCGGGCATGCAATCGACGAAGTCCTGCCAAACCTCCTGCATTTCGCCGCCGGCCGATTCTGCACGATGGAGGAGGGCCAGGCCCGAATGGACGAAGTCGGGGCCGTCTTCCTCGCCCTGCCGCACCACGACTCCCAACGATTGATCCCCGCTCTGGCGAGAACTTATCCGGACGTCGTCTTCGTCGATCTGGCCGGAGACTTTCGCTCCACTGACGTGGAAGGCTACAAACGACACTACGGACGGGACCATGTTGCGGGTGACCTGCTCGGCGAATTCGTGTATGGCCTGCCGGAGTTCCGGAGGTGCGACATCCGGGGCGCGCGCCTGGTGGCCAACCCCGGTTGCTTTGCCACAGCCATCCTGCTGACGTTAGCGCCCCTGGCCCGCAAGGGATTGCTATCCGGTGACGTCTGCGTGACCGGCATTACCGGATCATCCGGATCGGGGGCGAGTCCCAAACCGACGACGCATCATCCCGAGAGAGCGGCCAACATCCGGTCGTACAGGCCGCTCGAGCACCAGCACTTGCTGGAAGTCGAAGAATTTCTTCGTTCGGAAACGGACCGGGATATGCGGCTGCTTTTCGTGGCGCAGTCCGCGCCCATCGTTCGAGGCATTTATGTCACCGCCTTCTTTCCGGGCGTCAGTCCGGCGCGGTTAACGGAGACTTATCGTGACGCCTACCAGGACGAGGCGTTCGTCAACGTCGTCGAGGGGTCGCCAGATCTGCGCTGGGTTCAAGGAACACCTCAGGCCTTCGTGGGCTTCGCGGGTGCCGAATCGCTGGGTTCGGTCGGATTCGGTGTGATCGACAACCTCGGAAAGGGTGCCGCCGGGCAGGCGATCCAGAACCTGAACTGTGTTTTCGGTTTTGACGAAACAGATGGGCTGCGGCTGCCTGGAGGTTTCATTTGACGTCTCTCGAGGCGATAGGAGACTTGCGATGATCGCTCGAACACGAGAAGACCGGTACACCGTCCGCGTATATGAAAACGTCCGCCTTCCGATTCGGCTGACCGAAGGCGATGGAAATTACGTGTTCAGTGACACGGGCGACCGCTACCTGGATCTCTATGGGGGACATGCCGTCGCTTCGCTCGGACATTGTCACCCGCGTTGGGTCGAAGACATGCGGCGTCAGATGGAAAAGCTGGTCTGCTGCTCCAACGCCATGTACCACGACCTTCGCGGCCAGGCTGGCGAAGCGCTGGTGCGCCATAGCTACCCCTCCATGCATGCGGTGTACTTCTGCGGTTCCGGATCCGAAGCGAACGAGACGGCGTTGAAGATCGCACGAAGAGCGACCCGAAGGAAACGGATCGTTTCCATGATCGGGGGGTTTCATGGGCGGACGCTCGGGGCTTTGAGCGTCACCGGGTTCGAATCGTTGCGACATGCGTTTCCTGAGAACATCGCCAACCACACCAGCTTCGTCCCATTCGGCGACCTGGAGGCCATCCAGGCCATAGAGAAGGACGTGGCGGCCGTTATCGTCGAACCGATTCAGAGTGTGGCGGGAGTCTTCGTCGCCGAGAAGGACTATTACACGGCTCTCCGGACGCATTGCACTCGCGAAGGCATCTGTCTGGTGTTCGATGAAGTACAGACGGGAACGGGTCGGACCGGTCACTGGTTCGCCGGCCGCCACTGGGGGGTCGAACCCGACCTGGTGACAACCGCCAAAGGTGTGGCCGGGGGTTTTCCCGCTGGCGTCGTCCTCGCCAACGAACAATATTGTGCCGGGATTGGGGTGGGGGATCACGGCACGACATTCGGCGGTGGACCACTCGCTGCCGCTGCCATTCTGTCGACGTATCGGATCATCGAAGCCGAAGGGCTGGTGGACCGGGTTCGGGTGCTGGGTCGCAGCGTTTGTCGTCGGCTTGGAGAATTTCTCGGGCGCGGCGTTTCCCAGATCCGCGGCCGGGGTTATCTCCTGGGGGTGCAGTTGGAGCGCCCGGCCAAGGAGGTCCAGATGGCGCTGCTCGAATCCGGCGTTCTGGTCGGTACGTGCAGCCAGCCCGAGACGATTCGTCTGCTCCCTCCGTTGACCGTCGACGCCGAAGACTGGGACGTCTTTTTCTCTGCGTTCGAACAGGTGCTGGGTCCGGCCCGATGAAACACTTCTACAACTTGCAGGAGTTGCCGACCAGCGACATTCGCGCGCTGCTGTTGCGATCGCGCGAATTCCGCGGCTCGCCGCTATCGGACTTTCTTGGTGGCAAACACGTCGCCCTTTTGTTTCTCTCCCCCTCGCTGCGGACGAGGTGCTCTTTTGAAGTCGGTCTGCAGTCGATGGGCGCCGCCGTGACCACACTCGAACCCGGAATGTTTCACAAACTCGAGACGGTGGATGGAGTGCGGATGGACGGAGATGGAGCCGAGCACGTCAAGGACGCGGTACGGGTTCTGTCTCGATATTTCGACGCGCTTGGCGTACGTGTCTTTGCGGGTGGAGTCGACCGGGGAGAAGACACGGCCGACACCCTGTTTCAAACGATCATGCATCATTCCGAAATTCCTGTCTTCAATATGGAGTCGGCTTTGTATCACCCCTGTCAGGCGTTGGCCGACCTGATGACGATCGAAGACGTTCTTGGAGAATTCAGGGGCCGCAAGATCACGATCACGTGGGCGAGCCACCCGAAACCGCTGCCCATGGCAGTCGCGAATTCCATCGTCCTGGCGACGTCGGCGATGGGAATGGACGTCACGTTGTCGCATCCGGACGGCTTCGATCTGGAATCAGGAATCCTCGAAACCGCCAGAAGGGCAACGGCCGCCTCCGGCGGCAGCCTCCGCTTCTCGCGAGACAGGATATCCGGCGCTGAGGGGGCGGAGATCGTATACGCGAAATCGTGGGGCGCGATGGCGCGCTACGATGATCCGGAGGCCGAGAACGCAATGCGGCGGCGTCACGGCGACTGGATCGTCGATGACGCCCTGATGGGCGTGACCCACGGTGCGTACTTCATGCACTGCCTTCCTGTGCGACGCAACGTCGTTGTCAGAGACTCGGTTATCGATGGTGGGAAATCTGTGGTGTTCGGACAGGCGGAGAATCGCCTACACGTGCAGAAGGCCATGCTCGAACGCCTCGTAGTCGAACCCGGCACGGCCTTGGCACCTCTGCGGTAGAACACCTCAAGAATCGCATCGGCAGTCGGTTTCCATCGGTGGATGGGTGAAATACTCCGAGACAGAATCGTCGACGCCTATCCAATTGAGGGCTTCGTTCAGTTCCCTGAAACCATTACATTCTCGGGTGAGTCGTGACTAATCGCCTCATACAAACGAACCCACCCTGGCTCGATCGTCAGATCGATCCGACGCCATTTTCCACCTATTCGAGACTCCATTCTGCTTTTTGGCGGAACCGTGTTCGCCATGGAACTGGCCTTCAGATTTCTTGCAGAGGGAGGAATCGCCGTTCTGTGGCCCGCGAGCGGCGTGGCCGTCGCTGCAACCCTGCTGAGCCCAAAGCGATTGTGGCCGGGGGGCATGGCAGTTTTCTTGCTGGCCTACGTGTCCGCGATGCTGTTCAGTGGAAGATCCGACACGCTCATTTTTGCCTCCGTCATCAACCTGGCACAGGTCTGGCTGTTCACATCGCTCCTTACCAGAGCGCTCAGGGGACCCGCCACCCTGACAACCAGTCGAGAGGCGATTTGCTTCCTCTTGATAACGGTGTTGGTTACCGGCGCATCGGGTCTGGCGGCAGGCGTGATGCGTTCCTTGTATGACCAAACGTCGTTCTGGATCGGATGGCTCAGTTGGTGGATTGGTGACGGTTTCGGCATTCTCCTGGTCGCTCCCGCAATCCTCGTATGGGCACTCCCGACGCACCGCAAGGCGATCGGCATGACGAGTCCCTTCCGTATGGTCGAAATGACGGTGCTGACTTTCCTCCTGTTCGCCAGCGCCAATTACGCGTTCGGCGCGGCCCCGGGAAGCCTCCTTTCTCCCGCACAGTTTCCTTACGTGACCATTCCCTTTCTGATGTGGGCGGCGTTTCGATTTGGGGTTGTCGGAGCGACATCCGGAGCCGTCCTCATTTCCGTCGTGGCGGGATGGAACACGATGAGCGGCAGGGGACCGTTCGCTTCGGTCGATGGATCAGTTGGCCCGGACGTGCTGAGCCTTCAGGTTTTCCTCGGAGTCGAGACGGTTTTCGCATTGATGGCGGCCACCGTCACAACGGAACTGAGGAACACCAAGAGAGATCTGGAGCGATCGAACATCGAAAACATTCGTAAGGTGAACGCCAGATTGAAGGCAAGCGAACAACAAAGTCGGGCGCTTCTGGAATCCGCCCAGGAACGAAAGAAAGGGGTGAAGGAACAGGGTTGGGGCTTGCCGCGGTTTACGGGATCGTCAAACAGAGCAAAGGAGCAATCTCCGTCGAAAGTAAACCGGGTGTCGGAACTGTCTTCGACATCTTCCTGCCGCAAGTCCCGTCCGCGGACCTTGACTCCCGGGAGGCCCTGAGCGATGAGGAGGTTCCCTTCAGCGAAGGGAGAATATTGCTAGTCGAGGATGACGAAGACGTGAGAGTGCTGACGGCAAAGATCCTCCGAGCAAGAGGCTATTCCGTCCTCGATGTGACCGGCGCGGGTCAGGCGAAATCGGCAGTCGAAGGGGGCCCTCCGTTCGACCTCGTCCTGACGGACGTCGTCATGCCCAAGACGAGCGGTCCCGAACTTGTCGAGCGTCTGCGTACCCGAGATTCGGATTTCAAAGTACTGTACATGTCCGGTTACTCGGACAACACAGCGAATGCCTATCGGCTCGTGAGCGGCTCTGAGCTCCTCGACAAACCTTTTACACCCGCTGAGCTCCTGCGCAAGGTCCACGAGGTGCTTCGCGGGTCGTAACCCAATGTGGACCGAGATCTCGGGTTAGAAACCAGGTCGCTGGAAATCCGCGAAATCCTCCTTGGTCGTCTCCAGAATTTCGAGGATTGCCCGGCGGTCGGCTGCGGCCAGGTGCGCAAACCGCTCGCTCCGATCCTCGCCGTCCAGGACCTCACGGAGTCGGCGGTAGACGTAGTCCCTGGCGAGGTCCGGAAGCGCATCGAAGGCCTCTGAATAGATGAGATAGCTCAGCGGATACCGGAACAACCGTGTCGTGAGATCCAACTCCAGAAGCGAGCGTCCTTCCCCGTCCCGAGGGCCCCGACTGCCGAACTTAGACGAGAAGCCCGAAGTGCCCGCGATCGGACCTGTCAGCGGGGCTTCACCGACGAAAAGCATCGCTTCGACGAGCGGTTCGGTGACTTCTTCGACCAGTCTGGGGATGCTGCCCGCATCTTGTTCGTCGGCGACATTCTCGGCGGCGAGGGCCGAACGGATCTTCCAGTTCGCCGCGATGATGAGGTTCTGGACGCCGACCTGGTGCTCGATCACCATCAACGCGACGATGTCGCTGTGGCCGGTGAGGTAGGGTGACGTGTCGACAAGACCTTCCAGGTCGGTGCGGTTGGCGCCCCGGGCCAGATCGAACTGCCCACGGTCGGTGGGGTCGGTGACGATCAGGTTCCCCATGTGTTTCTGGTCCCCGTGCGTTCCGGTGACATACCACCCGCCCCATCGCTGGCTGATAGGATTCCTGTCGGTGGTCAGGTACCAGCCTTCGTGGGAAACGGCAAGGCCGTTCGCGTCGGGAAACATCGAACCCATGATGTAGCGCGGGACGCCGCCACCGGTCATGGAGTAGGAGTCATGACACCGAAGGCAGCGAAATGTCTGGCGCACGAACTCCGGCCTTTCGGGATTTTCCTGGCTGAGCGTGTAGAAGACGGGCCCCAGGTTCGGGTCGAGGGCTGAAATTTCGATGGAGGCACCACGCTGGACCCATCCGACGTACACGTCGTCCCGGAAATAGATGGCGCGAGGCGTCTCGGGCGAGATCCGGCCTTTCTGTACGCTCGTCTTGGAAAACACAAGCATCTGGGAGGCCACATCGATATCCAACTCGCGAAGCAGCGAGGCGAGGTAACCGTTTCGTTTGTCGAACTCGAGTTTCACTTCGCCGCTTTCGATCCGCTCCCGTAATTTTGCCAGAGGACCATCGGGTGTCCCCGACTCGTATCCGATGACCGGGAACTCCCGGTCGTAGCGAAGTTGCAGCATGGCCATCGCGGCCGTGGGTATCAAGACGGCGAGGAGCGCACATCCCGCAAGCCTGCGAGAAAATCCAAAGGGTCGGGTACGCCGGGTGATTCGTGAAATGAAACGCAACACATGACCTCGCTTCTGATGATGAGTAACGTTCGGACTCGGTGGCGCGTAATTAATATAGGGGCGCTGAGACCTGTCCGCCGTTGTACCGTCGCGGACCTGAATCGGGGCCCTTTTCTATAATATAATAGTAAGATCCGGCACGTGGCCAACAGTTTGGCGCACCTGATTGTTCCGCTTATCGGCGATGTCGTGTAAAACGATCCTTCGCGGAAAAGTGAAAGTGCCGCAAAGTGTTCTTGATATGGGACTTATTTAATGATAAATACTGGTTGTTGGAGGCCCCGAGGCTTGGGCCAATTCGTTCGAAGAAGGGCGGGGAAGAGGTAACAAATTAATGTTTCTATTCAGATATGCAATTCTGACTACCGTCGTCGTGTGCCTGCTGGTGGCCGGCACCATCAATATTGCCGGGCCAGTAGCGCCCCAAACAGGTCAAACGGTCGTTCCGGCGTCGCTTAATTCCCAACGTGATTTCGTGTCGAACAACTGCGCGATCTGTCACGACGACATCTCGGCTTTTGGCGGGATGTCCCTGACGAGTCTCGATCTCGCCCACCCGGAACAGAATCCCGAGCTTGCCGAAAAGGTGATCGCCAAGTTGAAGGCGGGTTTGATGCCCCCGGCCGGCGAAGCCCGTCCTCCACGAGCGGACAGCGACGTTTTCTACAGGACCCTGGAGGCACAACTGGACCAGGCGGCGTCTCTCGACCCGAACCCGGGTTCCCGGTCCTTCCAGCGTCTCACGCGCGATGAGTATGCCAACTCGATCCGGGACCTGCTCGGCGTTGAGGTGGATGTTGCCAAGTACTTGCCCGCGGACATGCTCAGTGAAGGCATGGACAATATAGCGGACTCGCAGCCGCTTTCGGCATCCCTGATGGAAGGGTATATGCGTGCCGCTGCCGAAATCACGAACCAAGCGCTGGGCGATCCGAAGGCATCTCCGACCTCGGTGATGTTCAAGCTCAACAGGATGGCCGCCCAACTGGATCACGTGCCCGGCACGCCATTCGGTACCCGAGGCGGGACATCGGAGATGTTCAACTTCCCGGCAGACGGAGAGTACGACATCCGGGTGCTCCTCTACGCCACGGCGACGGGTCGGTTCTTCGCCAACGTGGACGACGAGGAGGTCGAGGTTTCCATTGACGGCGAGCGTGTGGCGTTATTGGCGGTCGATCCGGAAATGTCCGAGGCCGACGAAGTGGGTCTGAACCTCACAACGGGTCGGATCTTCGTGAAGGCGGGCCCCCATCGTGTCGCGGTTGCGTTCATCGACAAACATTCCCCCATCGTCGAGGACGACATTCTCGAAATCAATCAGACTCTGGTGGACAGCGACGCCCCGAATACGTACGATCTGACCATTTACGCCCACCTTCGGGAGTTCGAGATCAGCGGTCCGTTCAATGTGTCGGGCGTGTCGGATTCCGCGCCGCGCCGGAGTGTGTTTACGTGTCGTCCCCTGAGCCTCGATGAAGAAGTGCCCTGTGCCACCGAGATCATCGACCGGCTGGCCCGCAAGGCGTACCGGAGGCCGACGACCGCCGAAGACATGGAAGGGCTCATGCTGTTCTATGGCCAGGGCCGCGAGGAGGGCGGCGACTTCGAGTCCGGCATTCGGACCGCTCTCCACGCCATGCTCACGAATCCTTATTTCGTGTTCAAGTTCGAGATCCCGCCGAGCGGCGTCGCGCCAGGCGAGAGTTACTATGTCGGGGACCTCGCTCTGGCTTCCCGACTTTCCTACTTTGTCTGGGGCACTCCCCCCGATGAAAAACTCATCGATGTTGCCGTAGATGGAAGGCTCCGGGATCCGGCCGTGCTCGAAGCCGAGGTCCACCGGATGCTTGCCGATCCGCGGTCCATATGGCTGTCGGAGAAGTTTGCGAACCTTTGGCTTCACCTGCCCGACCTGGGGAACATCCAACCGGACCCCTTCTATTTTCCGTTGTTCGACCTCACTCTGGCTTCGGCGATGGAGCGGGAAACGGAGTTGTTCTTCGACAGTATCGTTCGGGAGGACCGGAACGTCCTGGATCTGATAACGGCGGATCACACGTTCGTCAACGAGCGACTGGCCGACCACTACGAGATTCCAAACGTTCGAGGCGAACATTTCCGCCGCGTGCGCGTATCCGACGACTACCGGCGCGGCCTGCTGGGCAAAGGCGGGATTCTGACCATGACCTCCAACGCCGACCGCACCTCTCCGGTGCTTCGAGGCAAGTGGGTTCTTCAGGTATTGTTCGGCACGGCACCGCCGGCACCGCCTCCCGTCGTGCCTTCTCTCGAGGAGACCGAGGCTGTCGACACGGGCAAGGTCCTGACCGTCCGCGAACGAATGGAGATGCATCGGTCCAATCCGGTGTGCGCCTCGTGTCATAAGATGATCGACCCTCTGGGGCTGGCCCTTGAGAATTTCGATGTGACCGGCAGGTGGCGGACCTGGGACAAGACGTTCGCGCTCGATTCGGGAGGCTTCCGCATTCACACCGCAGGTATCCCGATCGACTCGACTACGGTGCTGCATGACGGGACGCCGATGGACGGGCCGGCGAGCCTCCGAAATGCCATACTCGGCTACTCGGAAATGTTCATCGACGGGCTGACCCGGAAACTGCTGTCGTTTGCTATCGGCCGGAGGATCGAATACTTCGACATGCCCACGGTCCGGACGATCACCAGCGAAGCGGCTCGGAACGACAACCGTTTTTCCAGGCTGGTTCTCGGTATCGTGAAGAGTCCCGCGTTTCAGATGAACAGGGCGGAAGAAGTCGTGACCGAAGCAGGAAACGAACGTTAAGGGTTCGACCAGACTCATACGAGAGCAATAATAGATAAGGTTCAAGCAGGGAGGAAGGATGTTCATTACCAAGAAGTACATTTCTCGTCGCACCATGCTCCGGGGCATGGGTGCGACCGTGGCGCTCCCGTTACTGGAGTCGATGGCGCCCGCCATGTCCTCCCCACAGGAGGCTGATGCGACCGAACGGCCGGTCCGTCTCGCCTGTGTGGAGATGGTGCATGGCTCGGCGGGCGCCACCAGATGGGGCGCTACGAAAAACCTGTGGTCTCCCTCCGGTGTTGGAGGCGACTTCGACCTGACCCCCAGCAGTCTGATTCCGCTTGAACCGTTCAGAGATTACCTCACGATCGTGAGCAACACAGACATGAGGGCCGCCGAGGCATGGTTCGTCAAGGAGATTGGGGGCGATCACTTCCGGTCGAGTGCCGTGTTCCTGACGCAGGCACATCCCAAGCAGACTCAAAGTTCGGACATTTACGCGGGTGCCTCGATCGATCAAGTTTACGCGAAGCGGTCCGGCCAGGAAACTCCGCTACCGTCCATCCAGCTCAACATCGAAAACATCGATAACGCCGGAGGGTGCGACTACGGTTATTCGTGTGCATACACCAACTCCATCAGTTGGGAGACGCCCACCAAGCCCCTCCCCATGGTGCGCGATCCGCGGATGGTCTTCGATCAGTTGTTCGGGGTCGGCGGTTCACCGGAAGAACGTTCCGACCGCCGTCAGATGGACCGCAGTATTCTCGATTGGGTTTCCCACACCGTGGCGGAGCTGAAGACGAAACTTGGACCAGCCGATCGTCACCGCCTCGAGCAGCATCTGGAGAACGTTCGCGAGATCGAGCGGCGGATCCAGCGTATCGAGGAGAAAAACGCCAGCGGTGAGCTTCGCGAATTGGAATCGGCGCCGATCGGCGTTCCCGAC
Source organism: Terriglobia bacterium (assembly GCA_965262425.1). Lineage (GTDB taxonomy): Bacteria > Acidobacteriota > Terriglobia > 20CM-2-55-15 > 20CM-2-55-15 > CAZOZZ01. The sequence continues at coordinate 1,177,899 of OZ253536.1, forward strand.
TCCTGGGACGAGCACGTCAAGTTGATGCTGGACCTTCAGGTTCTGGCCTTTGCCAGTGACACGACACGTGTGTCGGCCTTGAAGCTGAGCCGCGACGTTTCGGGTCGGACGTTTCCGGAAAGCGGTGTGGACACCGGATTCCACCGGGCGTCCCACCACGGGGAAAACGAGCAGCGGATCACGGCCTTTTCGGAAATCAACAAGTACCACGTCAGCACGATGGCTTATTTTGCCGAGAAGCTCAAAGAGACGCCGGACGGGGACGGCACTCTGCTCGACAACATCCTGATCCTGTACGGATCTCCGATGGGGGACTCGAACCTGCACAACCACAAGCGGGTGCCGTTGATGCTGCTGGGACATGCCGGAGGCCGGGTGAAAGGCGGCCAGCATTTCATCCTGCCGGACGGGTCGCCTTCGGCGAACCTGCATCTGAGTGTGTTGCAGCGTCTGGGCTTTGAAGACATGGAAGTATTCGGCGACAGTACGGGTGTGATCGATATCTAGGGAGGAACGATTAAACATGTTGCGCAAGAACATCATTTGGGCGGTTTCGCTAAGCTTGGCCGTCGCCCTTTCCGTGACTCTGGTGCTGATCGGATCGCCGGTCGACACGCGCGTCGCCGATGCGGCGATGATGCGGGACGCCGACGCTGTCCGTGGTCTGATACGGCAGGCGGCCGACGTCAATTCGGCTCAGGGCGACGGCATGACGGCGCTCCATTGGGCGGCATTCAATGGCGACGTGGAACTGGCCCAGCCCCTGCTCTATGCCGGAGCGAACGTGGAGGCGACGACCCGCCTGGGTGCGTATACCCCTCTGTATCTGGCGAGCAAGCACGGTCACGGCAATATCGTCGAGATGCTGCTCGAGGCGGGTTCTAATCCAGAAAAGACGGACGTAAGCGGGATGACTCCGCTGATGATGGCGGCCAGTTCCGGGAATGCGGACCTGGTGACGATGCTGGTCGAAGCCGGAGCGGAGTTGGATGCGATCGAAACCGAGCGTGGCCAGACCGCGCTTGTTTTCGCCGCGGCGTTCAACCGTCCTGAGGCGATCCGGGTTCTGGCCGAAGCCGGGGCGGACGTCAACAAGGCGAGCAAACAGATCGAACCTCCTCCCCCGCGTCGTCGACCGGGCCAGAATGGCCAACAGGTGGGACAGACGGGTGGTCGGGGTGGACGAGGCGGACGTGGCGGTCAGGCGACCGAGGTGGCAGGCAACGAGACTCCCGACGAGCCGACTGAGAAGCCCGAAGACGAGACCGCAGTTCAGACAGAGGACGAGGCCGAAGACGAAACCGAGGGAGACGAAGAGGCCAAGAAGGACGACGAAGAGCCGGAGCTCTCGACCGAGAAAGGACGGAATCCCAAAGGGAAGCTCACCCCGTTGATGTATGCCTCTCGCGATGGGAATTTCGAGGCGGTGGAGACGCTCGTGGAACTGGAGGCGGATCTGGACGCCGTCAACGCCGACAACAGCACGGCGCTGCTTCTGGCGACGATCAACGGCCATTTCGACATCGCCAGGCATCTTGTCGAAAGTGGGGCGGACGTGACCACGGCGAGTGTCGACGGTGCCACTCCCTTGTACGGTGTCCTTCGAATGCAGTGGACGCTGCGAACGAACCGACCCCAGCCGACGACCTTCTACGAGAAAACGCCGTATCTCGAGTTGATGCAGCTCATGCTCGACCGAGGCGCCGATCCCAACGCCCGTTTGCGGAAGAACCTCTGGTACATCGGTTACAACTTCCCCCTCGAAAGGAACAACTCCTCTGGGACCACGCCTTTCTGGAAGGCTGCGGCCGTCGGCGATCTTACCGGCATGCGTCTGCTGATCGAACACGGCGCCGACCCGGCCATCGCCAGCATCGAAGGCATCACACCGCTGCTTATCGCCTCGGGCGCGGGCTTTCACGGCAACGACGCCCTGACGACGCCCCTGGGCCGGATGCCGGCCCTCAGGTACCTGGTGGAAGAGCTGGGGGCTGACGTGAACGAGGTCGACACGGGTCCGCCTCCCAACCCGAACGCCGATCAGAACAATCAATTCCGAAGAAGGCGGAATCGAGGCGGTCGCTCGGCACTGCACAATGCCGCGGGTCGAGGGGACACCGAAATGATTCTCTACCTGGTGTCGAAAGGCGCCAATCTGGAAGCGATTACAAAAAGCGGCCAGACGATTGCGGATATGGCGAACGGCTCCCGACAGCGGGTGCAGCCCTATGCCGATACCCTGGCGCTGCTGGATTTGATGGGGGCCAGGAACAACCATAAATGCGTCTCCTGTTGAGTGCGGGACCGCGGTGAAACCGATCGACAAGGTGGCCCTCAGGCCGCCTTTTCGTTTTTCTTTGAAGAGTTTTCATGAAAATACGAGCTAACAGATCCATCCTCTTGACCCTCCTTTTGCTGTTCGGGGGCTTTGCGCTGGCCCAACAACGGGACATCGTCGGTCTGACCGACTATCCCGTTCCCTCCTGGCCCGCCGAGGGCATCGACCCGGAACCGGGCGTGATGCCCCCCGAGCACAGCGAGGACTACGTATTCGTCGATATCGCCAACAACGAATTCGTTGTGGCGTATCCGGTAGCTCTCGAAGAAGAGGAGGAAGAAGAAGAGGAGGAAGAGCCACAGCAACAGGCCCAGCAGCAACAGCAACAACAGGGACAGCAGCAGGCGAGAGGACGGGGGCGTGGCCGGGGTGGTCAGCAGGTCCAGCAGCAGGCAGGAGGTCGGGGACGAGGGCGCGGCCGCGGTGGGCAGCAACAGCAAGCTGAACCTGAGGCGGAACCCGAAGAAGAAGAACCGGAAGAGGAAGTGCCGGTTCCGTTGAAGATCACTCGATACGAGTTGCTGCGGAACGTCGAGCCGGACATCCATGTCGCGATCACGGCGCTCGACGGGAACAGATACCGATACGCCTACACTCTCGCCAACGGCCCGGCTGCCAAACAGTCCATCGACCAATGGGCCATGGTGTTGCCCGAACAGTCCGGCGCGGCGACGATCCAGCATCCCGAAGGTTGGTTCGGGATCGTTCAACCGAACAGGTCGTTCAAACTCAAGGACCCGGACTGGATCGCGAACGGTTCCGGCGCGCTGTGGTCGTTCCAACTGCCTGAGGAAGTTGTTGAACCGGGCGATGTGACGACCGGATTCGACGTGGAGAGCGCATTGCGGCCCGGATTCACGGTCGGGTTTTTCCGGCAGGCGGAGTCGGTTGGCGCCAAGGTCGCCACGTCCGGTTACGTTCCTGAAGTGGTTAAGGAACAGATGGACCGGCTACTCGTGTTTGAGTACAACAGCAAGACGGTTCTGATGATTGGCCCGAAATTCGATCAGGGCGTCGACGCACACGCCATCGCCGAGGATTTCATCCAGGGGATCTTCACGCTGACCCGGATAGGTGTGCTCAACCTGAATTCCGACTTCGTCCGCACCACACTGGACGAGTTGACCGGCGTCGAGCCTGGTTCCTCTTCCGTCCGGCTTACAGCCGAGGCCGTCACACGCGTCGAGACGGAAGTTCTGAATGCGTTGAAGGCCAGTCTCGGAATCGACTAACGACGTTTCTCCGTGGCGGCCGAAATTCGGCCGCCCTGTCCTATCAGTGTCGCCTCAAGAAAACACGAAAAGACGCTCTCGTTCCCTAGCAACTCACACACTTGTGCGTGTTCTTCGAACCCAGTAAATCCAGCAGCGCGACCGTCGCGGGATAGGGCTGAACCCGCTGCCTGTACCCGTTTGCCATGTCGGTTATCGTTTGGCCGTTCTTTGAAACCGCATCCAGGCGGCCGCCTTTTGAAACCAGATACATGATCATCTCGTTGTCGCCCCTGGATGCGGCGTTGTGGAGTGCGGTGAAGCCTCCAGCCGGCCGTTGGGGGCGATTGGGATCCGCATCGGGATTCGGAGGCGGCTCGTGGTCCGCCTCGTTCACGTCGGCGCCGAGTTCTTCGATCAGGTACTTGACGGCCGGCAGGCGGCCGTAAGGTGTGGTCACTTCGTCGTTTCCGTGATAGCCGGCACCGGCGGCCGTCAGCAGCGGCGTTATTCCGCTGATGCTGGCGAGGGACGGATCCGCACCGCGTTCGATAAGCAGACGCATTCCGTCCAGGTCGCCCACGGCCGCGCACTTCCAGAATGCCGTAATCGCCGAGGCGTTGGTCCTTTCCTTTTGAGCTCCTCCCGGGGCGATGTACCAGAGGTCCTTCTTCAAGCGGGCGTTCGGGTCGGCGCCCCGGTCGAGCAGGAGCGTCATCAAGTCCAGATAATGGGTTTTCTCGAATTTGGTCATGGGTTGAGGGTGGAAAGTCAGTCGAGCCCACTGAATGTTGACGATCGCAAACAGAGGAGTGGCGCCGTCCATGCTGGTGATCGTCACGTCCGCCCCCTCCTCGACGAGATACCTGGCGATGTCAAATTGACCGTTGATGGAGGCCAGAAGCAGCGCGGTGCTCTGGTCGGCGTTAACGGCGTCCAGATCTGCTCCTGCTTCCACCAGGGCTTCGACTGCGAGAGCACGGCCGTCGCGTGCCGCATACATCAGAGCCGTTAGCTCGCCCTTGGGGTTCCCACCCTTCGTGGTGACGAATTCCGGTTGTTCCTTTTCCTTTTCGGCTTCATCTACATCCGTTTCTTCGTTCTCGTTTTCTGCCTTTTCGGTCTGCGTTTCGTTCCCGCCGGCCTGGGCGCCCTGTCGTTCCTGCTGGGCGGTGCGGCCACCCTGGGTCGCCTGACCACCCTGACCGCCCTGCTGGTTCCGCTGGGGACGTCTTCTCCTCTCCAGAGGTTCGATGAACTTGCTGCCCATGTCGATGTCGGCGCCATGTTCGAGCAACATCCGGATCGCGTCGGGACGATCGTACGCCGCGGCAAAGATCAGGGGTGTCTGTCCACGCCCGGTTTCAGCCGCGTTCACATCCGCTCCTGCTTCGATGAGCATCCGCACCGAATCCGCGTCGCCGGAGCTGGCGGACATCATGAGAGCGGATATGCCCCCTGATGCGGCCTGCTTCGGATCCGCCCCCGAGGCGAGAAGCGCCTCGACAACTGCGGTGTGACCGCTCCTGGCTGCAAGAAACAGCGGCGTGTATGCGCCGAGTCGGGTTGTGGCACCCACGTTGGCTCCGGCGTAGAGCAACAGTTGGATCATGTCCGCGTGGTCGTTTAACGCTGCCCAGTGCAGTGCCGTCATTCCATCGCCCTGTGCCGAATTGACGTCTGCTGCACCACGCAAAAGGGACCGTACGGTTTCCGTGTCCCCGGCCATGGCCGCATCGGCGACCCGTGTGTCGACCTGGGCCCCGATGATCAAGACCCCGGTGCACAGCACGCCGAGCAATCCCCACTTGAACCGGCCGATGATGTTGGTCCGCATAAAGAAGTTCCTCCGGAAATAGCCGCTAAATGTCGAGTTCTCCCGTGCTGTCGGCGAAGCTGGACATTTCGTCGAAGCCGAGCTTGTGCAGCAGGGCCAGGTACATATTGGCCGAGGGCGTCCCATCCGGCGCGATGACGTGGAGACCGCCCTTGAGGCGTCCACCGGCGTGGCCAACCAGCGCCAACGGCACCCGTTTGTGATTGTGAAGGTTCCCGTTCCCCATCGGCGATCCGTAGAGAATCATCGCGCTATCCAGAAGGGTGCCGTCCCCATCCGGGGTCTTCTGGAGTTTGTCGACGAAATAGGACAACACCGACACGTGGTACGTGTTGATCTGGGCGAAGGTCGTGATCCGCTGCGGATTCTCTCCGTGATGCGAGGCGCCGTGGAAGGAGCCTTCATAACCGCTCTCGGGGAAAGTCCGGCCTGTCGCGTCACGGCTCAGCTTGAACGACGTCACGCGAGTCGTGTCGCTGGCGAAAGCCAGCACCTGCAGGTCCATCATGAGCTTGACATGTTCATCAAAGGAATCGGGTACTCCCATGGGCGCAACGGGCATCTCTCGCACATCACCGCTCGCATTCTTTTCCTCGATCCGGGCGATACGGCGTTCGATTTCGCGAACGTTCTCCAGGTGCTCGTCGAGTCGGTTGCGGTCGGTGGGGCTCAGTTGGGACTTGAGTTCCGCCACGCGGTGGGTGACCCAGTCCAGAATACTGCGATCGGTGTTCCTCCGAACGGCTCGCTCCTCGAGTGATCCGCCGACGCCAAAGAGCTGGTCGAATATCATGCGGGGGTCGCGTAGCATCGGAAGCGGTCGTGTCGGGGTCGCCCAACTGATTGAATCGGTGTAGACACAGGAATATCCGTACTCGCATCCGCCTGCCTGGTCCACGCTCTCGATGGCCATCTGGATTGACGGCAGCGGCGTGTCCTGGCCGAACCGTTGGGCGTAAAGCTGATCGAACGACACGTCGGCCCGGACGTCCGAGCTTTGGGTTTGACGCGGGTGAGACTGCGTCAGGAACACGGCGCTCGAGCGGAAATGGTCGCCGCCGATCTCCTTGACCTCCCACGCCTCGGCGCCTCTCATGTCCGTGTTGCTGACGATCGTGAGGTAGTCTCTCCACGGTTCGAGCGGGAGCAGGCTGCTTGGGGTGAGGTCGAAATCCGGGCCCGCCTCGGCCGGAGACCAGAGGTTCTGCTCGGCGCCCCATCGGGTGGCGCCCCCGGAACCATGAACCATTTCCAGGCATGCCAGGCGAACAGGCTTGTCCCTCGACGCTGTGTCCTGGGGCCCGGCCAGCGCGGGCGTCATGGACTCCAGCAACGGCAAGCTTACCACCGCGCCCATGCCCTGGAGCATCGTGCGGCGAGAGATGTGTTTCTTCGTGATGAACATCCTTCCTCCCTGGTGGAATCTTCTTCCGGCTACTTCTGTTTCCCTGCTTCCGTCACCGGTTCTTCCGCTCGGCTCATCCGAAACGCCGGGCTTTTTACAATACCCAGAACCAGCGAGGAGAAACGGTTGTCATTGGCGGCTGCTTCGTCGGTGATAGACCGAATCGCCGGCATGTCGAAGTGTTCAACACGTCGGCCGATCGCAAACGCCAGCAGATTTTCCGTCAGCGTGTTGATGAATGCGTCGGAGTACTTCAGGATCGCGTCGCGGAGGCTGGCCGGCCCATCCAGCGGCGTTCCGTCATAGAGTTCGGTTGTCGCATCGATCGGTATGCCGCCGGTATGAATTCGAACCCCGGCCGAGCTGATCGCGTAGGTCTTGTCCAGGACCCTCCATTCGCCCGTGACATCGAAGTTCTCCAGGGCCAGACCCAGCGGATCGATCATCCGATGACAGGAGTTGCAAACCGGGTTTGCGCGGTGCATCTCCATCCGTTCGCGCACCGGCAGGACCTTGCCCGAGGTTATAGCTTCGGTTTCATCGAGACTCGGCACGACCGGAGGCGGAGCCGGCGGCGGCGTACCCAGCAGGACTCCCAGAACCCATTTGCCACGGAGCACCGGAGAGGTTCTCTCGGCATTCGACGTCAGCGCCAGGATCGCGGCTTTACCCAGAAGGCCCCGGCGGAAGTCTTCCGTGACCGACACCTTTCGGAAGCGATCCCCCCGGACGTTCGGTATCCCGTAATGAGTGGCCACGCGCTCGTTGACGAAGGTGTGGTCGGCGGTAATCAGGTCCAGGACGTTTCGGTCTTCGCGCACGATGCTGTCGAAGAACAGTTCTGTCTCCCGGGTCAGCGCCTGTGCCAGCGTATGGTCGTATTGCGGGTAGTAATACGGTTCCGGATGGAAATTGTCGAGGTCGGGCAGGTGCAACCAGAGGTTCGCGAATTTGGCCGAAAGCCAGATCGAACTCGGGTCTCGGAGCATGCGGCGAACCTCGGTCTCGAGCACAACCGGATCTCCGAGCTGTTCCCTCGCAGCAAGATCTATCAGTTTGTCATCCGGAGGTTTGCCCCACAGGAAGTACGACAGGCGGGACGCGACTGCCAGGTCGCCGATATAGTAGTCTTCGCCCGGCTCGGTACCCTCCGGAAAAGGTTCGAACTTGAACACGAAATCCGGGCTTGTCAACATCGCCTGCATCGCTTCGCGGATTCCCGACTCGAAGTCTCTGTTCCTGTCGCGGCCCTGCTCGTAGAAGAGCATCAGGCCTTCCATGTCTTCCTCCGACACCGGCCTCCTGTAGGCCAGCCGGGCCAGCCAGCTGATGATCTCCATGGCGCACGGGATTTCCTCTTCCGGTCCGAGTGGCCGGCAGGTGAACACACTTCGACGCGGAGGCGAGTCGGAAACTCCCGACACATTGCGGGGGCCGTTGATCTCGAATTCCCGAATGTGAGGATAGACGGTCAACTCGCGACCGTCGCCCGAGTCGGTGTCAATCAGCGTGTGTTGTATTTCTGCCATGTCGTCGGCAACGATGAGTGTCTGTTTCTTCAAGAAGGCCGCCGTCACACGGTGCGGGCCGGCTTTCACGAAGACGGGGCCGGTGGCGAGGTTGAGTCCACTGATGGATCCCGATTCGGACAGATTTGCCGGGACCGGCACGAGCGCGACACGCTCGCCGTCGATAGAGACCTCGATTTCCTCGTCCTTCGTGTTGCCGAACAGGCTTCCTGTCGGGGTTCCGTGCAGCATCGATCGGAAGCTGTACTCTCCGTCGGCAGGGAAGTTGTGCATGAGCGAGAGGCCGCCTCGTGTTCCAAACGGAGCGCCTGGCACCCGCCGGAGCTGCGAACCCGTTCGGTTGACCTGGAACACCACGGAAGAGGGATCCGCTTTCGGATCGCCCAACGCCTCGCGCATGATCTGTCCGGCCGCACGCATGTATCCTTCCATCAGCGAAGCCGAAAACGTCTGCGAGTCGGCGATGTTGTCCAGTCCCTCGCTCAGGGAATCGGCCGGAAGAAACTTGGCCACATCCACATCGATCCCGAGCAGGGCTCGGATCGAATTGGCATACTCGTCTCGTGTGAGACGCTGGAACGGCCGCGTGCCTGGATTCGGCCTGGCTGAGGCGGCTCGATCGACGGTTGCCGCCAGCGACGCCGCGAATGCTTCGATGTCTGCGGTACCCGGACGAATTTCACCGGCCGGAGGCATCAACCCGGTCTTCAGTTTCCGTATGACTTTCTCGGCGAGCTGTGCGTTCTGTTCCGGATGTTCGAGATCGAGGCTCGTCAGGGTCATTTCGCCAAACCTGTCGTTGTCGTTGTGACAGCCGGCACAGTAATCGGCGACGAGTGTGCGCTGCTGATCGAGCGACAGGAGGGTTGGGGTTTGGGCCTGTGCCTCGGCCAGGCCCATGCCGGCTGAGGTCAGGGCCAGGCACACCAGTGTGCCGCCGAGAATCACAAGCCTGTGGTAGGTCATGCGCCTTGTTTCTCCCCGGTAGTCGATCGGCGCGTTTCCAAATTTGAAACCGACCCGCTACCACTGCTCTCAGGTTTCGAGATCCGAGTACCAGTTGCGCGTATTTTAATCGTTTCAGAAATCCAATAGCAAGAAAGGTTTGGAGCCTGTTTCGTGAATTTGGAACGGCGGGTTTGCACTCGGTGTGAGACCCCTGTTTTTCCGGGGCCACTCAGGCTTATTGAGTGTATGGAACGCGTATACACACTTGCGGGGAATTGAGCGTTCGTTGTTATCTTGATTCAGGCATTTTGTGTCCGGTCTGACGTCAGGTTCAATGTCGCCTTCTTGTACACTTGCAATGTTTGGAGGTCTCCAACCGATGGATGTGGGACTGTGAGTCTTTCTGGGGGACTCTTGATTGAACCCGACGGGTCGCGTGGGCCACGTGAACCTGGCAACGGCATTGGTGCGCTTGTCTTTATGCTGTGCCTGGTTTTCCCTCTGACGGCAGGCTGCAGGCACGAGTCCCTGGTTCATGCCCCGACAGTATTCCCCACTGCTCCCGGCGTTCGGTCCCGTTCCCCGGCCACGAGCCAGTACGGCAAACTGCCTCTTGCTTTTGAGGTCAATCATGGTCAGGCCAGCGCCGACGTGCGGTACGTGGCCCGTGGGAACGGCTATACCCTTTTCCTGGGCCGGGCTTCCGCAGCCCTGGCGTTCGCCGCCAGGCACGAGTCCGACCCGGCTGCGGCATCTGCAGGGAAGAACACATCCGTGGATTCGTTTCGTTTCCGGATGCGGCTGGTTGGCGCCGATCCCGACGCGGCGACATCAGGTTCCGGAGAGCTTCCCGGGATAGTCAACTACTTTGTCGGCAACGATCCGAACGGGTGGGGCACCAATATTCCAACGTATGCAGCGGTCCGGTACAAGGACGTGTATCCGGGAATTGACCAGGTCTATTACGGTAACCAAGGGCAGGTCGAGTACGACTTCGTCGTCGCCCCGGGGGCCGACCCGGATGTCATTCGAATCCGCTTCGATGGTAGCGCGCCGTTTCCTGATCACAACCACCACACCCGTTGACGAGTCCGGCACGCCAACGAGCCCGGAGTCTTACTTTCCGCATTTTGTGGATGGGAACGGATACACGACCCAGTTCATCCTCTTTTCGGGCCGGGCGTCTCAATCGACGCCCGGCACACTGAGATTCTTCAAAGCGAGTGGTGAAGCGACGTCTGTCCCGGTGCAGTAATCAGGGCCTTAGGGCCCGCTCAAGAATAACTTCACATTTTGGCATCCCATCTTCACGCCATCTTCGCGGGACCTTCGCGTCATCTTCGGCCGCTTCTCAATCGCAGATCCTCGAAATAACAGGCTATTCCTCCGGTCTGCTCAATCGGTCGCAACCGAATCTGACGCAAATCTGGGCGCCAATTCTGCGAAGTTATTCTTGAGCGGACCCTTAGGAACCATCACCCTCGCGATTAGACGACGAAGCAGACGCGCCGGAGAGAATTCGATATCCCTACCTGATCTCTCCGGGTATATTCGATTTCGAGAGGAAATAGTCATGAACAGGGCGAATGCGGCGGGTCTGGCCCTTCTCGTCGTAATGGTCGGGTGCGCGGAAAAACCGATTCTGGAACTGCATCAGGTCGAGGAAGCGATCGCTCAGGCGCGAGATGCTGAGGCGGACATCTATGCGGCCGAGGCATATGAGTTTGCCTGGCTGAACCTGGAAGGCGGCCTGAGCGCGATCGAGGAACAAGACGCCCAACCCCCGTGGCGACGAGATTACGAGCCCGCGCTCGATCTCCTCGGTCTGGCCTACGAGCAGGCCATCGAGGCCGAAGCCCTGGCTCTCGAAAACAAAGACCGCATCTTCGAGCAAGCGCAGCGGGCGTTACCTGAGGCCGAACGGATGTTTCAAGTTGCGTTCGAGTCGGTCGAGTCGGCGAGATCCGGGCCGATCACCAGGCGTCAGATCGAGGCATTCGAAGATGAACTTGCCGGTACTTTTGCGACACTCAATCAAGCCAGAGAGATTCTTCAAGCGGGAAACTATTCCGAGGCCTTTGTCCTGCTTCAGGAAGTACAGGAACGATCCAATGCGCTGGACTCGAGAGCCCGTCCAATATCGAATCTTCGGCCCCCGCCCCTGTTTTGAGAAGGGCCTAGCAGCCCGTGGTGCAAGTCAACTTCATAGTTAACAACGGACCCCATGCGACCGTATCGCGAGGAAGATAGTGGAAGGAGAACGCGATATGGGAATGGGACGGAAAAAGGACCGACAAGCCACGTTATGGGTTGCGACAGCAGAGTTGCCGCGGACAGCGGGCCACGTGTTCTACGAACGGGTTAACCGAATCTTGGACCAAGCCAAGTTCGACCGGTTCGTCGAAGATGCCTGTGAGCAGTTCTACGCTGAGGTGATGGGTCGGCCGAGCGTGGCGCCGGGCAAGTATTTTAGGATGTTGCTGGTGGGCTATTTCGAAGGAATCGATTCGGAGCGTGGCATAGCGTGGCGGTGTGCCGATTCTCTGAGTTTGCGAGGATTCCTTGGAGTCGGGCTGAGCGAAGGGGTGCCGGATCATTCGACAGTCTCGCGGACGCGACGGTTGATCGATCTGGAAACACATGGAAAGGTCTTTTCGTGGATGTTGGGCGTGTTGGCCGGTGAGGGCCTGATCGATGGGAAGACGGTGGGCGTGGATGCATCGACACTGGAAGCCAACGCGGCGATGCGGTCGATCGTACGCCGGGACACCGGAGAAGCCTACAACCAATTCCTGACACGGCTGGCCAAGGCGTCTGGGATCGAGACACCGACGCAAACCGAGCTGGGGCGACTCGACCGCAAGCGGTCGAAGAAAGGATCGAACAAAGAGTGGGAGCATCCCCACGACCCGGATGCGCGAATCACGAAGATGAAGGACGGACGAACGCATCTGGCCCATAAGGTGGAGCATGCCGCCGACATGAAGACCGGAGCCATCCTGGCGGTCACGGTGCAGGGTGCCGATCAGGGCGACACGACGACGATCAAAGAAACGATGATCCAAGCCGCGCATCAGATGGAGACCTTGGCCGCCGATCCTGGATCGAAACTTCGGAACGATGTGCTCTCCGAACTGGTGGCGGATAAGGGCTATCACAGTAACGATACGTTGACCGGATTCAAAGACCTCAACATTCGCAGCTACATCTCGGAACCGGACCGGGGCCGACGCAACTGGAAAGATAAGTCCGAAGAAAAACAGGCCGTCTATGCCAACCGGCGACGAATCCGAGGCAACCGGGGCAAGCAATTACTCCGACAGCGCGGACTGATGTTGGAACGACCGTTCGCACACACGCTGGAAACCGGCGCAATGCGTCGGGTTCACCTCCGACATCGGGACAACATTCTCAAGCGCGTCCTGATTCAATATGCCGCTTTGAATCTGAGCCTGATCCTTCGGAACAATTTCGGAAACGGCACACCACGAGGCCTTCAGGGCCAACATGTCATGGCCTTATTCACCTTAATACTGCTCTGGAGCCACTGTGAATCGCTCTCGTTCCATCCTCAGCGCTCCAGAATCGATTTAGACGCCGTTCCGTCCGGGCGAAGACCTGAAACTCTCAACTCAGAAAACCCCACTTCTGCCACGGGCTGCTAGGGATAACGCTCTTCTGTCAATCGATCTGTGACAGCCGGTTGAGCAGGTCTTCGACCGGGATCAGCCTCCCCGTAACGTCTTTCCAGATCAACGCACCGTCCTTATCGATAAGGAAGTAGTAGCGGTTGGCGACGTCGACTCCAAGGTCGTCTCTCACCGCTCCGTAGCGTCTGGTCACCGTCAGGTCCGGATCGCTCAAGAAGTGGTTCTTCGCGCCGACTTTGGTCTTGAACTCCTGCTGGGAGGGGGCGAGGTCTCTGGAGATACCGATCACTTCAATACCCATCGCTGTGAATTTTTCGTGGTTTTCACCGAACTCGGTGAATTCCCGCGTTCAACCACCGGTGAAGTCGGCCGGGTAGAACGCAAGCAGGACCCTGCTCTTTCCTTCGAAGTCCTTCATTCCCAGGATCGTTTCGCCGAAGATGTCGGTCGCAAGCGCGAAATCCGGCGCCTGCTCTCCGACCTCGGGAGTGTTCGCGCCCCCGGGCGCCTGCAACTGCCCATACACAGGCCCCGTCAGCAGACCCACAATCAAACAAATCAAAAGCCCGTGCTTCATCACTCCTCCTTATCCCGGGTATGTCCAGGATAGCATGTCGGGGTGGCCGTCCCTGGCCACCCGCGGGTCTCTAACACCGTTACACGAAAGCTGTCCACCAGCCCACTCGTCCCCAGCCGTTCCGGCACCCTCACCTACAACGGACTGTTTGGGTTCGCAATCGATCGCCACATATGGGCGGACGGGCTGTCGTCGTTACCGAGACCTTCCTTGGGTTGTTTGAAGTTGCGTCCCACGATGTCGACAAAGTCGTCGATAAGGGGTTCCACGCCCTCCTCAAAGGAGTACAGGTCGTTGACCGTCACCTGGCGGGGAAGGTCGTACCATTTGTGATTTCGCACATACTCGTAGGTCTTCTGCAAGTGAGGTGTCGGTTCGTAATCGTGCCCGAACATTCTGCGGTACATGTCCGGGTAGTAATATCCGGCTTCGTCATCAGTGTAGAACCGCAGCACCTGGTGGTGTTTGAGGGCGAAAGCAACTTGCTCGGAAACATAGGGCCCGTAGAGCTGGGCGCCCCAGTACCCGTGCTCGACCCGAATCAAACATTGCACGGTGTCGTGGAGAAGGCACGTGAGAACGACTTCTTCGGGTAGCCCTTCCTTAAGGGCCAGGTTGGCGCTTTGCAGACAATGATTCTTTGATGCCAGGCGGTGCTCCCAAAAGTCAAAGAACGTGGGCTTGTCCGGGAGTTTTGACAGTGTGCTTACCTTCTGACCCTCCCGCCTCGTCACGAACAGGCCGCCCACCCCTCTCCGGTAGTGTCTGGTCGTGATCTGATCCTCAACCTCTGCTGCGGTGGGGAACTGCCTCTGTTGGGAGGCTTCCAGGCGCTCCACCATGTAGTGCTCCAGCTCTTCCGCTTTCGCCTCGTGACTCATGAGGCCGACGGCAGTCGCACCACCCAGACTTGCAATGAAATGTCGTCGGTCAAGATGCATTTTCTCTCCTGTCGGATCGGCTCTCGATGTCACACGGGGTCTAGCAGCCCGTGGTGAAAGTCTGTAGGGTCGCGTTACGAGCGCCATGGGGCTAGATGCAAGGCGCCACGACGACGTCGATGCTCTTCATCGATCAAGGAGTGGCAACGCCGCAGCTGGCCCCATGCCGTCGTAACCCGCAGGGCGCAGGGGTCTTCGGGCCACAGGCTTTGTCATTCGTCGGTCACGATGACAAAGCATCGTTCCGCTCCTCATTTCGCGCCTGAGACCCGAATACCCCTGCGCGCGACCCTACAGACTTTCACCACGGGTTGCTATGCCTGACCACTATAGCTAAGCGCTGCCAGAAATCTAAGAGAAAAGGACTGTTTGAGTCTAACGACCGACCGAGTCTCGAAATGTTCCCGATACGTGTCGAAAAGGGTAAGAACAAAGAAAAAGTGCGTATCGCCTGCGAATAACCCGGCCGGCGCGGATTGTGGGACTTGGGACGGAAGAAGGGATTAAGGCTCGTCGTCGATGATCGCCTCGTACACGCCGATCTGGAAGTCTTCGCTGAGCCTCAGGTGGCGGTTTGGAGCCACCTGCGTCAGCATGATCGCGATCAGATCCTGTTTCGGATCCACCAGGAAGATCGTGTAGAAGGTCCCACCCCAGGAATACGTACCGATCGATCCCGGAAACTGCGTAAACGAATTGTCGGTGGCGATCCGATAGCCCAGTCCCCAGCCCCACCCCGGTGCGCCGTCCACTTCGATGTCGCCGACGTGATTTTCGATCATCAGTTCCACGGTCTCGGGTCGCAGCAGGCGGGCGCCGTCGAGCTCCCCACCGTTGAGCATCATCTGTTGCGTCCGGACCTAATCGGCCGCGGTTGAAACCAGGCCGCCGGCCCCGGAGAAAAACACGTGAGGTTCCCGGACCGAAGCGCTCTGGCGGGACGGGGCTTCCCGGAGCCGAATCGCACCGAAGTCGCCGGGTTCGTAGAGGGCCGCAAAGCGGTCCAGCTTGTCGACGGGCAGGTAGAAATGGGTGTCCCGTACGCCGAGGGGTTTGAAGATACGTTCCTGGAAGAACTCGTCGAGAGTCAATCCCGACAGGACCTCCACGAGCCTCCCGACCACGTTCGTCGCGCTCCCGTAGACCCAGAGTTCGCCCGGCTGAAAGTCCAGGGGAAGCGTTGCCAGTCTCCGGACGTAGTCCTCGAGCGTCCTTTGGCGAGCCGAAGGCGCGGCGTCGCGGAGCCTGGCTCTGGACCGGCCCCGATTGGCCGCAAGACCCGAGGTGTGAGTCAGGATGTGCCGGACCGTAATCGGGCGTGCCGGTACAAGCCTGGACTTTCCGTCTTCGTCCTCGAGAGCCACCTGCATCTTCTCGAACTCGGGGAGCCATTTCGAGATGGGGTCGTCCAGTTCAAAGTGTCCTTCGTCGTAAAGCATCATCGCCGCAATCGAAGTGATCGGTTTGGTCATCGAGGCGATCCGGAACACCGTATCGGTCGTCATGGGCGCCCCGGCTTCCATGTCCCGCTGCCCGACGGCTTCGTAATGGACGACCTTCCCGTGGCGCGCCACCAGCGTCACCGCTCCCGCGATGGCATTGAAATCCACGTGCAGCTGCATGAGCGCCGTCACGTCTTCAAGTTTCTCCGACGACATTCCAACCTCTTCAGGCGTGGCTGTGGGAAGCCCCTGGGCCATCAGATGGATGGGAGTAGCGAGAAGCACTAACACGGCAAACGATGTAAGTGTGACCTCGAGTCGAGGCATAGACCGAACACTCCAGAGATTCAGGACTTCGTGGGCCGATGATAGGAGCCGGCGCGGCAGAAGTGATCGTAGCGGGAAATATGGACCGATTATACCGCTTTCGCAGTCGATCTCTTCTGCCGCGCAGGCTCCTAGATGTGCCCACGCACCAAGTCAACGACAATAGACAGGGTCACAACTTCGGTTCTTTCCGGCCGTTCGGGAAGAACACCTCTTCTATCGGCTGCCTGAAGACGCCCGCGATGAGGAAGGCGAGCGGCAGGCTGGGATCGTAGCGGCCGGTTTCGATCGCGTTGACGGTCTGTCTGGACACCTCGAGCGCACGGGCAAGTTCCGCCTGAGTCCAGTCGCGTTCGGCGCGCAGCACTTTGATCCGGTTTTTCATCGGTATCGCCGCCACCCCAGCGTGACACCCAGTGAATAGGCCGCCACCATGAAAATCAGCGCGTCGGTTGGGTCGCCTTCGAAAAGACCTGTCCTGCCGAGGAGTTCCAGCCCGACCATCGCGACCATGCCAATCCCAAATCCGAGGGCCAGGGCGTCGAGTTGGACCTTTCGCTGCAGCTCTTCGGTCTCCCGCAGGAACTTCATGTAGGCGCGGACGGTCATGATTCCCAGGACGTTGGGCGCCAGGGCCGTGACGATCGAGACCACACCGGGAGTCTCCAGGAACCGTTCGATCAGGAGCGTGGCCCCGACCCAGGTTGATGCCCAGGCGAACGACCAGACCATCAACATTCTTTGATTATGTCGGTCTCGCGCCGTCAGCTCGACAGGGCATGAAAATTTTTCCCACCATGTTTTCTCCATGAGTAGCCTCCTTGACTATATGTCAATGTTGCTTGACATTAATCAGTGTAAATGAACCCATACAATATGTCAAGTGTGCTTTACTGACATTTGTAGACACGACGTTGGGTTGACGGAGGAATGATTACACTGTAATCTTACGGATAACCTATTCAGGATAAGGAGAATCATGGCCCTGGGCGAGTTCGAGCAAGTTGTGTTGCTGGCGGCACTCCACCTGGCCCCCGACGCCTACGGTGTCGAGGTCAAACGCGCTATAGAAGCGAGGACCGGCCGTCGGGTTTCCCGCACAGCGCTCTACATCACGTTCGACAGGTTGGAATCCAAGAATTACCTCCAGTCCGAGTTACGACTGGGCCCCGCGGTGCGTCGAGGCAAACTGCGCCGCTACATAACCGTCACCCCCACCGGGCTCGGGGCCCTTCGCGATTCCCGTGCGGTATTGAGCAACATGTGGCGCGGCCTTGAGTCTGTCCTCGGCGAGGAGGCATGATGCTATCCAGGTACCCGCCCAGACACGCCGAGGATTGGATCGCCCGGGTGCTCAAGTCCCCGGGCTCGCATCACGGGGTCATCGGGGACTTGAGGGAGGAGTATGCGGATCGGTTGCGGCGTCAACCCCGCCTGGTGTGTGACCTCTGGTTCTGGCAGCAGGCCGTGGCCGTCTTCTGGAGTTTTGGGCGTGAGGCCCGACACGCCCGTTACCGAACGGCTCGAAGGAAGGGTGAAATGATAAACAGGCTTTTGCAGGATGTTCGATTCGCATGGCGCGGGATTCGAAAGAACCCCGGGTTTGCGCTGCCAGTCATACTCACCCTTTCACTGGGCATCGGCTCCTCCACGGCAATTTTCTCGGTGCTCGACGCCGTGGTCCTCGCGCCGCTCCCGTATCCGGAACCGGATCGTCTGGTGATGGTCTGGGAGATTGAAACTTCCGCCGGCCAGGATCCCGAAGGTGGGGAAGCGACATCTGACGGGCGCGCGATCCGACCCGAACAGCAGATTTCACCGGTCAACTTCGGTGACTATCGGGCGCTGGAACACGTGTTCGAGGACATCACTGCGTGGTGGTACCCGGACATCGCGCTCACCGACGACAACAACGACCCCCTGCGTGCGAACACCATCGAGGTGACCACCAACTTTTGGGTCTTCCGCAGAATTTGTGGGTAAAACCGTCTTCCATCGCCGCTTGAGGAGACCACGGTGCTCGCCAAGCCTCAAGGCTTCCCTCGCAAGCTCGGCGGCTGCGCCGGCCTTGACCCTCGGCTGCGCTCCGCGGTGTCGGCTGGTGTGGGCGATGGGGAACGGGGCCTCCGGCGGGGGCTCCGGGCACCGGGTGTAGGCGTCCGACCGAAGTGGGTACTGGAATATTCGCCGTCGAACAAAAGAATAAGGTACTTTGTTTCAATTACTTATGTGCGCACAGGCCTTTGGACTGCCCACAAATTCTGCGGAGGAGGCCAACTTTTTCCGCGTGATGGGTATCGGTCCTGCCGTTGGTGGAGGCTTCACGGAGGTCGAGCACCCTTTCACTTCGGAGTCGGAGGTCGTGATCAGTCATCGCGTCTGGAAAAGTCGATTCAGCGCAGACCCCGGACTGATCGGCCAGACCGTCCGTCTCAACGGAAACCCCTTTACGGTGACGGCGGTGATGCCTGATGGATTCCATTATCCGGACGACACGGACATCTGGATGGGGCTGGCGTGGGATCCGGAAAAGCATTCCCGGGCCGCCCACTTTATGGACTTCCTTGGACGTCTCGCTCCGGGGGTGACGATCGAACAGGCCCAGGTGGAACTGGATGCGCTGACAGGTCGACTGGCTATGGAGTTTCCTGCGACCAACGGCGAACGTGGTGTCCGGATTGTCAGCCTGCACGAGGAGGTTGTCGGGTTTTTCAGGTTGGCGCTGTTTGCTTTGCTCGGAGCGGTCGGTCTCCTGATGGTCATTGCGTGTATCAATGTGGCGAACCTGATGTTGGCACGTCTGACCGTACGGGGACGCGAAGCGGCCATACGAACGGCGATTGGAGCAACGCGAGGTCGGTTGCTGGGGCAGTTGCTGACGGAGAGCGTCTTGCTGGCGGTGCTGGGAGGCATGGCGGGTCTCCTTCTTGCTTTCGGAGGCATTCGCTTGCTGCTGGCCGGTTCGCCAATCGACATCCCGCGCTTCGATCAGGTCGTGATGGACCTGCGGGTTCTGGGGTTTGCCTTCGGGGTCGCGACGATCACCGCGTTCCTTGTCGGGCTGGTGCCTGCCGCGCTGTATTCCCGCACGGACATTGGACAGATGCTGAAGCAGAACAATCGGGTGTTCGCCCTGGGAGCCGGCCGGGCAAGAAGTTCACTCGTTGTCATCGAAGTGTCGTTAGCGGTCATGATGCTTGTGGAGTCGGGCCTGCTGATCCGTACCGTATCTCTGCTTGTGCGGCAGGATGCCGGGTTCGAGGAGCAGAACGTACTCACGGCGAATCTTCAGTTGAGCTCGACGTCCTACCCCGACTGGCCGGACGTCGAGCGCTTATATTCGGATCTGATCCGGTCGCTTCAGACGCATCCACTCGTCTCCGATGCCGGGGCCGGAAATTTCCTTCCGCTCCAGTCCGGATGGAGGAACAGCTTCGGCATCCCGGGCAGGCCAGCCGAACGCGACGGAGAACGCCCCCAGGCGCAGTACCACACGGTGACTGAAGGTTACTTCGAGACGATGGGCATTCCCCTGATCAACGGCAGATTCTTCGATGAGCGGGACGGGGCGGGCAGTCCCGGCGTGATCGTCGTCAATGAGGCGTTTGCCCGGCTGCATTTTGATGGGGAGAGCCCCGTCGGGCGGTTGATTGCCGCCGACTGGAGAGGGATTGGGATCCTTGGCCGTTCCGTCGTGGACGAGCGCGATCACCGTATCGTCGGCGTTGTCGGCGACGTGAGGAATCAGTCGTTGCGGCAAGCGACCGAGCCTGCGATCTATTTCACCGGTCGCCAGTTTCCTTTCCGTAACATGCACCTGGTTCTCGGCGGCATGCACGACGCGGCCGGGCTTATTCCAGTTCTCAAGGCCGTTCTACGGGAAACCGATCCCTCTCTCCCGCTCGAAAACATTCGAACGATGGAAAGCGTCATGGCGATCCCAATCCAACAGCCTCGATTCCTCATGTTTCTGCTGTCCGGGTTCGCCTCTATCGCTCTCGCTCTATCCTCGGTGGGTGTCTACGGCGTGTTGTCCTATTCGGTCACCCAGCGGCGCCCCGAAATCAGCATCCGAATGGCGCTGGGGGCCGCGCCCGCATCGGTGCGCTGGTTCGTTGTCCGGGGAGGCATGCGACTCGTTGTGTTGGGCGTGCTTGTGGGTGGAGTTGGGGCAAACTTGACGTCACGTTTCCTGTCGTCGGTCGTCTATGGAGTCGGAGTCACAGACCTGCCGACTTACACCGGAGTGATCGTTTTGGTCGTCGGGGTTGCTCTGGTGGCCTGTGTGCTCCCCGCATACGCCGCCTCCCGGATCGACCCACTCGCCGGTCTTCGAATCGAGTAGCTGCTCGGCCTCCAGGCCTGGCGTTTTGCGCAATTCTAAGGGTTGCAACGTCCGGGTTGTAAGGACCATAATGCGCACCAGGTCGGTGGCGAAATTTGCATAATCTGTAGGAAAGTGGCTATTGGTGGCATAAAGCGCACAACTGCTCTAGACTAATCGCTTTCAAGGGACTTCCGAACTTCGGTTCCAGCACAGACGAATGGAGGACAGCGGTGGCAACATTACTTTCAAGGATCTTTGGAAAAAGAAGCCCCAGGCAGGAAGAGGCGCAGCGCGGCATGCACGTAGCTCCTGAACTCCCGATCATACCTGAGCCTGCCGAGCCGCCGCCAGCTCCGCGCGCGCCGGCCGACTCAGGACCTGCTGAGTCGCCCCGGGGGGAACTTTCCGGATCGTGGACCATGGATCAGATGTTGAAGGCCTATCCGTCGGCCCAGCGAGAACTCTTCGAGCAATACCACGTGGGCGGGTGCAATAGTTGCGGTTTCCAGCCCAGTGACACTCTGGAAGCTGTCTGTGTGAGTCACGGACTGGACGTCGGCGAAGTCACCGAATTCATTAAGGCAAGCCAGGCTGTGGGCCGCCAACTGGAAGTGACGCCCCAGGTGGTCGCAGGCCAACTCGAACGAGGCGATATCAAGCTTCTCGACGTCCGCACGCCGGAGGAGCACGCGATCGCGAGAATTGCGGAAGCCACGCTGATCGATCAGGACGTCGCGAAAGAGATCGTCGAGACATGGCCGAAAGACACCGCCATCGTCACGTTGTGCCACCATGGAATTCGAAGCCTCGATGCGGCTGCCTACCTGAAAGGTCATGGATTCCAAAACGTGAAAAGCATGATCGGTGGGATCGATGCGTGGTCTGTTCAGGTAGACACCAGTGTCGTCCGCTATTGATTGCCGAGCAGAACGCGATGACGAACCGGGACACGCAGGCCGCCTGGGAATATCACGACGCAACAAAACATTCGCCCCGGAGTGTCGGGACCAATGGTCACTGGTTGGATTGGTCCAACCGTCCCAAAGCGTTCAAAATTTATCCCACCCTCGACCCGATTCGGCTCGATTCCCCGGTTGCCGGGCCAGAGGTCCCCGCACTCCGTGCGATTGCGGACACCTCGAGCACGTCGGAAATCGACAGCGCCCCGGATCTGAAGAACCTCGCGCAGCTACTCTACTTTTCAGCGGGTGTCATCAGAAAGGCCGATTACCCTGGTGTCGAACAATACTTCCGCGCCGCATCCTGCACTGGCGCGCTTTACGAATTTGAGTTGTACGTCGTGTGCGGCGGCCTCGAGGGACTAGGCGCAGGAGTGTACCAGTTCGGGGTGGGCGACTTCAGCCTGCGGTGCCTGCGCCAGGGAGATTTTCGAAGCGTTTTGCTCCGGGCAAGCGGAAACAATCCGGCAGTGGCCCGGGCTCCCGTGACCATCGTCTGTACCGGCACCTATTGGCGGAACGCCTGGAAGTATCAGGCTCGAACGTACCGACATTTTGGCTGGGACAACGGCACCATTCTTGCGAACTTGCTGGCGATGGCCTCGGCCCTGGCTCTCCCGGCACAGGTGACATGCGGTTTCGTAGACATCGAGGTCAATCAGTTGCTGGACCTGGACACCGAACGCGAAGTGGCGTTCTCGATGGTTCCGCTGGGAAGCGTTTCCGATGCCCCTCCGCCTTATCGGGAGCAAGTCTCACAGCTCAACCTGGAAACGGTGCCTCTGTCGGCCAGCGAGGTGCAATACCCGGCAATGGGTCTCATGCACCAGGCATCATCGCTCCGGACGGCAGAAGAGGTCGAGGCCTGGCGTGGTGGTGTGCCGATCGCTCACAAACCACCTCCCCTCGGGGAAGTGGTCTCCCTCGGCCCGTTGTCAGACGCTGAAGTTTCAAAGGAGGCGATCGAAAGCGCGATCCTCAGACGTGGATCCACGCGGCAGTTTGCCCGGGTACCTGTAACACGGGAACAGTTCTCAACCCTGCTCGACCGGGCGACGCGGGGAATTCCGGCAGATTTTCTGGACCCTGTTGGCTCGCAGCTGAATGAGCTGTACCTGATCGTGAATGCCGTGGACGGAATCGAGCCCGGTTCCTACGTCTACCACCGTGAAGACCAGAGTCTGGAACTCTTGAGACGGGGCGACTTCCGGGGCGTGGCGGCACACCTGGGTCTGGACCAACAGCTTCCGGGTGACGCGAGCGTCGCCGTCTTCTTTCTGGCGGAACTGGAGCCGATGCTCGAGCGGTTCGGGAACCGCGCCTATCGCCTCGTTCAGCTCGAAGCGGGAATCATCGGTGGGAAACTCTATCTGGCTGCCTACGCCCAGCGGTTGGGCGCCTCGGGCCTGACGTTCTATGACGACGAGGTCATCGAATTCTTTTCCCCGCACGCCGCCGGCAGGAGTGCGATCTTCCTGATGGCCATAGGCAAGAGCGTCAAGCGCAGGTAGCTCTTCAGCGTACAACGCAACCGAGTCGAGCGGGACAGAGTGTCGGGGCTGGCCACCCGCGGCCAAGAAACGAAAGTATCGGGTCGGCCGTTCAGCGCAAGTTTTCGGCAACCCCGGCGGGCGCCCACGGAGGGACGCCCCGGCACACTCTATTCGACGCCGAAGCGAACCGGGCTGGTACCACAGACTCCGGATCGTTAGGCCCTCAAACACTCACTTGATCCGCGCGACTCGTCCCTTCGTCGGGAACCGCTCGAACTGTGCCGGGTCGTGGCCGGGGATAATCCTGTCGATCGAGCCTGCCAGTTCGCGCATTCGCGAGAAGGCCCGGACGTTGGCGGGCCGGTCTTCGGGAGTGAACGTGGCGACCGGCAGGCTGGTTTCGAGGTTTCGGTACAGGTAGCAGTTGTCCGAGGCGAGGACGAACGGCGTGTCCCCACCGACGCGGACATACTGTGACGCATAGGTGTGTCGCGCGCCGGTGTAGACGCGAATTCCGGGCAGGATTTCCTGATCATCGCCGTCAACGAGGCGGAGCTTACCGTTCATGTTCCGTTCGACCAGGTGGAGCATGTCTTCCCGGTCTCCCTGACGGCGTCCGCCTTCCTGCCAGGCGTCAAGGGTGTAGTAAACGTATTCGTCGCGTTGTATCCACACGGTTGCTTCGGGAAACAGTTCCACTCCGCCGGCGTGATCCCAGTGGGCGTGGGTAATGATGATGTCGGTCACATCACGCGGTTCGACTCCGGCGAGGCGGGCCGCCTCGTCGGGACGGAGGTAATCCACCAGCCCGGATCGATCCATTCGGCCTTCCCGGAAGAAGCCGGTGTCCACCAGGATCGTCCGGCCGCCTCCCCGGATCAGCCAGACGACCATTGCGATGTCCAGGCGTTCGTCTCCCGGAGAACCGACGACAAGTGAGGCCACCCGGTACTGGGACAGCGTTCCGTAACGGATTGCATCGATCGTGTAATCCGGTGTCGTTTGAACCTAGAACAACAGGAAGCTGGACAGGAAGGCGGCCACGATGCTCATGTTCGGATCCCCTCGGTGTGATTCGTTTCACGCGAATCATACGTCAGCACGTCGGTAAATGAGAGGTCTTTCAAGCCGGGAGGAATGAGCGGGAAGGCTTCCGGGGTGCCGGTGTCCGGCACCCCGGGTGGTTCCGAGTCAGCGGCGGCCTCGGCCGGGGCTGCGGGGATGGTTACCGCGTCCGCGACGAGCGCGCGGGAAATTGCCTTGTGGTCGTCCTCCCTGCGGCCGTCCGTAGCTGCTCCGACCGAAGTTCTTCGATGCGGGTACCCGAGACCGGAAGGCTTCATCCGAGTGAAACTCATGGTCCAGGTCCGAAGGCACGGACTTACCCAGGAGGCGCTCGATGGCGCGAAGATAGGAACGGTCCTCGGCACTGCAGAACGAGATGGCGTCGCCACTCGCACCCGCCCGGGCGGTGCGCCCTATGCGGTGCACGTAGGTTTCGGCCTCCATTGGAAGGTCGTAGTTGATCACGTGCGTGATGTCATCCACGTCCAGACCGCGTGCCGCGACATCTGTAGCGACCAGGACGCGGCATCGGCCCCGCTTGAAACTGCCGAGGGCTTTGGTGCGTGCGTCCTGACTCTTGTTGCCGTGGATCGCATTGCTCGAGATCCCGGCCGCGTCCAGCTTCTTGACCACGCGATTGGCCGCGTGCTTCATCTGTGTAAAGACCAGAACTTTGTGAGCCTGAGGGTCACTCAACACGGAGAGAAGGAGTGCATCCTTGTTATTCTTCCCCACGAAGAGCACCTTTTGGGCGATGCGCTCCACGGTGGGTTTTTCCGGTGTGATGGTTACCCGAACCGGATTCCGGACCATCGTGTGCGCCAGTTCGATCATCTTTGGAGCCATCGTGGCGGAGAAGAAGAGAGTCTGACGCTCGTCCGGAATTTCGGCCAACACCCTCTTGATGTCGGGAATAAAACCCATGTCGAGCATCCGGTCTCCTTCATCCAGAATGAAGACCTCCACCTCGTTGAGGCGTATGAATCCCTGCTGCATCAGATCCAGCAGCCGGCCGGGGGTTGCAACGAGGATGTCGATCCTGCGCCTCAAGGCCCGGACCTGGGGGTTCTGATTGACTCCGCCGAAGATCACGGTGTGGCTCAACCGCAGGAACCTTCCGTATGTGCGGATGCTCTCGGCAATTTGCGCCGCGAGCTCACGCGTCGGGGCGAGAATGAGGGCCCGGGGGGCGCCCTTGCGGGGCGGACGGCGGTCGGCGGCAAGCCGCTCGAGCAGTGGCAGAATAAAAGCCGCGGTCTTGCCCGTTCCGGTCTGTGCGCTTCCGAGCACGTCCCGCCCTTCGAGCAGGTGGGGAATACATTTTTCCTGGATGGGTGTCGGGGTGACGTACCCCTGGGCGGCTACAGCACGCTGAAGCTCCGGGATCAGCCGGGCGAAGGCGCCCTCGGGCACCGGGCGAAGCTGTGGTTGTGGATTGGAATGGCCGGCGTTCTCAGGCGGCGCGTATGCGAGATTTTTCAAAAGACCCCTTTGAGGCGTGTCGAGGTGTCTTTTTGCCGTGCCCCGACTTCAGTACTCTAAATTGTTTCTGTTAATTCCCGTCGGCGCCGTCGCAGTCGACGAGCCGATCGGGTGAGGCGGTGATAAAAGATGGCTTTTCGATGTCTCGC
The DNA here is from genome assembly GCA_965262425.1 of Terriglobia bacterium. Lineage (GTDB taxonomy): Bacteria > Acidobacteriota > Terriglobia > 20CM-2-55-15 > 20CM-2-55-15 > CAZOZZ01. The sequence goes on from OZ253536.1 coordinate 1,203,579, forward strand.
CCCAGCCGGCCCGTACGACACACGGGTGGCTGAACACAAGATCAGCTGTGATTTACCTATTTTAAAGTGCTCAATTCGTTGGAGGGGTTCAGCTTTCTGAGGCGAACAGCGAAGTCGCGTCCCTTAACGGTGGAACTTTAAAGACTCGGCGCTGGCCGCCCTCGCCGAGACATAAGTAAGAATAACAGAAGGGACACCGTTTTGTCAGGTCGGGCGCCGGGTGCGCGGATTAGTGTTCATAAAGCCGACGGGTGTGGGTATTCTGACCCGGAACGCTGTTGATGGGAGAAGCATGTCGAGCGCTACGGTTATCGAAGTTTCGAATCTGAGGAAGTCATACGGGTCGACCGTCGCCGTCGATGACGTGTCGTTCAAGGTACGGGAGGGCGAAATCTTCGGCCTGATCGGACCGAACGGTGCAGGGAAGACCACCACCATGGAGTGTGTGGAGGGGATCCGCCGGGCCGGGGGTGGATCGATCTCGGTCCTGGGTCTGGACCCTCATAGAGATAGCTACGCGCTGCACAGCCGGGTCGGCGTGCAACTCCAGGAAGCGCAACTTCAGAAACGAATCAAGGTCTGGGAGGCGATCGATCTCTGGTCGTCGCTGTATCCGGGAAGCGTGTCGGGCGATGCGCTGCTTGAGCAGCTGGGTCTCACCGAGAAGCGGAACGCGTGGTTCATGACCCTTTCGGGTGGCCTGAAACAGCGGTTGTTCGTTGCCCTGGCACTCATCAACGACCCCGAGGTCGTGTTTCTGGACGAGCTCACGACGGGGCTGGACCCGCAGGCACGGCGAGCCATCTGGGGACTGGTGACCGACATTCGCGACCGTGGCAAGACGGTTTTCCTGACCACGCACTTGATGGAGGAGGCCGAACGGTTATGCGACCGTGTGGCGATCATCGAGCACGGCAGACTCATCGAGATGGACACGCCGGCGGCTCTGGTCCGCAGGCATTGTCCGCAAAGACGCGTCGTGTTCTCCTCGGAAAGTGTTGGCAATGCGGACGTCCTGCAGAAGATTCCTGGATTGCAGTCGGTGCGAAGTGAAGGCATGGCCTACACCGTCCTCGGAGAAGGTGAAGACTTCGTCACCGACGTCATTCGGTTCATAGCCGGCGAAGGACTTCCGGTCCGTGATTTTCGGACGGTGATACCCACTCTTGAAGATGTATTTCTCAAACTGACCGGGCACGGGATAAGGGACTGAACCGGATGCTGCGCGGATTCTGGAAGCTGACCTGGTTGGAGATCAAGATCTTCGTACGCGAACCGCTGGGAGTTCTGGGAAGTGTCGTAATCCCGGTGGCGATGTTTCTCGTTCTCGGGCGTGCCCTCGGGTCCCGGTCCGGCAATTCCGACACCGCGTCCCGGCTGCTCAGTCAAGATCTTCCCATTTTCGCTTCTGTCTTTATCGCTATGGGAGCGGCGATGTCGCTGGTTGCCATCGTGACGATCTATCGCGAGGGGGGCATCCTGAAACGGTTGCGGGCGACGCCGTTGCGTCCAACCACGATCCTCGGAGCCCACGTTCTGGTCAAGTTGCTGTTCACGAGCCTGTCGCTGTCTTTCATGGTTCTAGCCGGAAGGCGATTCTACCCGGTCACGATGGACCTCCACCTGACCCGCTTCGCCGTCGCGCTGCTGATTACAACTCTCAGTATCATCTCGATCGGATTCGTGATCGCCAGTATCGTTCCGACCGCCAGGTTCGCCCAGCCTATCGGGAGCGTCATTCTCTATCCCATGTTGGCGATATCGGGAATCTTCGTGCCTCTGGAATCCATGCCGGATGGATTGCGCGCCTTCAGTAGCGTCCTGCCCCTGACCCACGGCGTGTCGTTGCTCCGGGGGGCGTGGGCGGGCGAGAGTTGGCTGGATCATCTGGGCAATCTGGGCGTGCTCGGCCTGACGCTGGTGGTGTGTACGCTCGTTTCCGCGAAGATCTTCCGTTGGGAATGAAGGCGCCCCCTGAGGGTCCGCTCAAGATTAACTTCACAGAATTGGCGCCCAGATTTGCGTCAGATTCGGTCGCGACCGATTGAGCAGACCGGAGGAATAGCCCGGCTATTTCGAGGATCTGCGATTGAGGAGCGGCCGAAGATGGCGTGAATCTGGTGATGCCAAAATGTGAAGTTAATCTTGAGCGGGCCCTTAGAGCGCTACAACACGCCCCCGAGTGCGACCCGGATGGCCTCTCCACTGACTCCGCTGGATTCCTCGGACGCGAGGAAGGCGATCACCTCGGCTACTTCCTGAGGTGTGGCCACGCGACCCGGCGGATACAATGCCGCCCGTTCCTCCCAGACCTGACCGGTCGTGACACCCCGGTCCTTCGCCTCCTGGCGGGCTGAACGTTCGGCCATCTCCGTCCGAACCCAGCCGGGCAAAACAGCGTTCGAGGTAATGCCGAATGATCCACCGTCCTCGGCGACTGATCGCATCAGCCCCAGCAGTCCGTGTTTGGAGCTGTTGTATGCACTCCCAGCGTGTTCGGCGACCAGGCCGGCCGTTGAACTGGTGTAAACCACGCATCCGAACCGGCGTTCGACCATTCCCGGCAATACAAGTCTCGAGAGATGGAACGGACCATCAAGATTGACCCGCATGGTCTCGCTCCAAACGTCCGGTTCCTGTTCCCAGACGACCCGTTCGTGCGCGGAGCCGATTCCGTGGTTGCACACCAGGATCTCAATGGGCCCCAGTCGTTGCTCTGCCTGGGTGACCGCGTGCGCACAGCCCTCTGGAGTTCCCAGGTCCGCCACCGAATACTCGAGCCCGACTTCCGCCAGATCCTGCTGGCTTCGCCCGACGCAGATCACTCTGGCTCCATGAGACGCCAGAAGCTCCGCGGCGGCCCGCCCTATTCCGCGGCTCCCGCCCGTGACCAGGGCTACCCGCCCTTCGACTCCAGCCATGCTTCACACACTCCTCTTGGCCTACTCAAAACGCAGCGCGGTAACCGGATCCACTCGTGTGGCCCGCAACGCCGGGATGTAGGACGCCAGCATCGAGACGGCGGACAGGACCAGGGCCACTCCGCCGAACACGACCGGGTCGAGCGCGTCGACGCCCACAAGGAATGTACCCATCACCCGGGTCAGTGCGATCGAGGCGACCAGTCCAACAACCACTCCGATCAGAGCCAGCGTCAGTCCCTGCCGGACGACCAGCGCCATCGCATCGCCGGACTTCGCACCCAGCGCCATCCGGAGTCCGATCTCGTGAGTTCGTTGACTGACGGAGAACGAAATGACGCCGTAGACGCCGATGCCGGCCAGGAACAGCGCGAGGGCCCCGAAGACGGCCACGAGCCACGCGCCGATACGGGGCAGCCACATGGAGTTGTTAAGCACCTGGCCCATCGGCGCAATGCCCGTGATCGGAAGGTTCGGGTCGAGGCGACGTACGATGGTTCGTACCTCGCCTGCGACGCTGGTGGGCCCACCTCGAGTGCGGATGAAGGCGCTCATGATCACTTTCGCGTCACGGTAGCTCTGCTGGAGCGGCAGGTAAGCGAAGGGCTGGGGATCTTCGGCCAGTTGGTTGTACTTGGAGTTGGCGGCGATACCGATGATCTCGACCGGCGCGTCGTCTCCATAGAATGTGAAGCGGCGTCCCAGCGGCTCCTCACCGGGCCAGAATTTGTCCGCCATCGTTTGGTTGACGATGACGTAGTCGGGTCCAACACTGTTGCTGGTCGCCTTCGGCCCGACCTGGCTGAAGTCGCGGCCCTGTAACAGGGAGATGCCCATCGTTGCCAGGTAAGCCGGTCCGATCGTGCTGGTGCCGACGAGTATTCCGTCTTCAGCCTCTCCCCAGGTGTGATGTCGTCGTCTGGTTCTATCAGCCGTCCAAATGCCGGTGTTATCTCTATTGTTTTGAAATAATTTCCCGTGACGATTTCGCCTAACGCTTGCGCTGGTTCGTCTCGTGTCCCGATGTTGAAGATCATCTGGGTGTAGGCGAGCAGTTCAGAGAACACCTCGTTCTCGTCCCTGAAGTCGAGGTAGTTCTCACCCGACACGCCGAGGAACCCCGGGTTCTTTTCGTCGCTCGTGAAGACCGACACCAGCCCGTCGGCATTGGCGAACGGCAGAGGCTTGAGAAAAATACCGTTGACGAACGTAAAGATCGCAGTCGTTGCCCCGATGCCGAGAGCGAGGATCAGCGTCGCGACGATCGTGAACCCCGGACTTTTGGCAAGAGTCCGAAGCCCGTAGCGGATGTCTCGGTAATAGTCTTCCATTTCTTGTTCCCCGTTTCAGTTCAAGAGGCGACGTCGGTTCGAGCCGTAGGCGTTCGGTCCACCGTCGGATGTTAGCAGGATTGCCACAAGTGTGCTTACGTCAATCCGGCGCCCCTTGTTCCAAAAGCGTGTCGGGGTGGCCGTCCTTGGCCACCCGCCCGACAGGACGACAAACCCGCCGAAAGCGAATCCAGGCCAAAGAGCAATGTTCATAAATTTCGTCAACCCGCGGGCGCCTACGGAGGGACGCCCCGACACGCTGTCCCCCCTTGATAGTGTCCGGAAATCGTCATCCCAGGTAACCAAAACGATCAAGCGAGTGTCTCACCTACGTTGGCGCAGAGGCCGATACGGCACACGGTTCGGAAGTGACAGAAAGGGAGGAAGCAACATGGAGCGAGCGCTCGAAGAGCAGTCTTTGGGAGTGAGGCTGGGTCGGAATGTGTGGAGTGTCACAGTGGGGTTCGTTGTGATGTTCATGCTCGCGGCCCTGGCCTTCATAGTCATCGCATTCAGTTTTCCGCCGTCCTATCGCATTCCCACTGGCCAGCCTCCACCCGTCTGGATCACACAGACCTATGCCGTCACTCTCGTATTGGCCTCCATACTGGGCGGATACATAACGGCTGGCATGGGAAGTAGGCGGAATCTTGCGAGTGTATTCATCCTCGCTTTTTGCTGGTTCATGGTTTCCCTCTTCTTCTGGCGTGGGGAAGCCAACCAAATGGCGTTCGAAGTGATCCGAATGGGCGTCAATGCGGGGCTCGTCATTTTGGGCGGACATCTTCAGATCTACAGGCATACATACCGGCTCCAAGCTAGCTCCAAGACGTCCACCGTCACTCGGTAGCGCCCGGCGGCAGGCTCCGACCCGTCCGTAAACCCGGGATGGAGGTCAACCGCTGATGAAAACTGACTCTCAATGGCCCGCCGGGCTGCCCAGGCAAGTGCCGATTGTTATCCCTTGTGAATTCGGGGACGGAGGCACAATTTTCGCAAACCCTCTTGTCACTCGAAAAAGTTCGACTGATGACCGCGAGTCTTGCTCTGCGGCTTACGCCTGTTTAGAGTTGAAGCCTCAATTCATTCCACCAGGGGAGGCGGGCGTTGGCGACTAAGTGTACTTGGACCTGGACCGCGGGGAAGCGATCCTGCCCGAGAGACGGCTGGGACGGAACTGCCCTGTGTTACTTGCACGATAATCGGCCCGATAAGGCCTCGAATTCGGTAATGCCACATAACGCACCGAGATCACTCACCACATTCGTAGCTATTCTCATGTCAGTTGGTCTATTGCCGACAGCTGCCAAGAGTCAGGCCAACGACTTTGCTGAGGCAATCCAGACACTCGCGCCAAACAGCACGCTCCCTGATGACTTCATAACGACCTACATCGACATCCCTGATGTCAGCCTGATCGCCGAGTTTTCAGAAACGACACTCCGTGAGTTCTGGACTGAGAACACTATTCATCATTTGGCCATATCCTATACGGCGGGCCCGTGCTCTGATGTGCTGTTCGTCACTCTCGATGACCACGGTGACGTCATCGACTATCAGCAGATCCTGCGCGGCTGCGATATGGATGGCGGGGGGGGACAGACATGAAGGATACGACTACACCATTCGGAACGAAGTCATAGAACGGGCCCACCACGTCGAAGAGGTCATTAGCGACGACCCTGACGCCAGCCTGGACGAGAACGAAACGCGGTCATATACCTACTACAGCTACTTCGAGATTCGCTCCGACGGACACGTCACCCCTCTATCACTACCGGACGAAGTAGATTCTCGACGATCCTACATGCAGGCTTCTCAACGACTATTGACGCCAGAAGAGCTGGCGTTGATGGAACCCGAGAATCTGCGCTTGATGAGAAACGAGGTATTCGCGGCCTACGGGCATATCTTTGATTCCCGTGACCTGCAGGAACATTTTCGCGCTCAGCCTTGGTACGACCCCACCAGCGATGCCACCCATCGCCTGACCGACATCGAAAAACGTAACATCCAGTTGATAATGCGAGCGGAAAACAACATCGCAGGGCTGCCAATACAGTGGGTCGCCGAATGGAGATGTCCTCCTGTTCAGATCCGACAAGGGGATTCACGCATCTTGTATGCCTTCCTTGCCCTGTGCGCAACTGCCGCGGGCGCTGCGGCACAGACCGATAGTGAATCAGAAGTGGTTGCGGTACGAGGGGCGTTTCTGGACTACGTCGAGGCAGTGAACGAAGGCGATGTCGAGGCGATTCGGGAACCCTATTTCCGAGGGGCGGTCAGCAATTTTGACCGGCGAGGCGGTCGGCTACTGGCAGTCACTTCCGAAGACTCCGAAGCCGACCTGGGGGACCTCGTCGATTTTGACCTGATGTCGGGTCAGGAGATCCGCGTTCTCGACGACGATCTGGACGTGTTTGTCTATGGGGACAGCGCCGTGGTGACGGGCTACTGGATCGGCCGGCATAAATCGCCAGGAGAGATCGCGGATTTCGGCTTTTCGCTTTTCATCGGTCTGGGTGAAGGACAGTGGGGAGTGGCGTGAAGCACATCGCCACTCGTCATTTCTACAAACCCAACAGTCGGAACCACTGCTGCGACCCATCCCGGTCGCGCCTCCTTCTCCCGCACCATCCCCACCCTAGTGGTCCCCGTCAAACAGACTGTAACTTATCGAGCTTCTTTCGGGCACGTTGAACTTTTTCAAGAATATCGGAAGCCGTTGCGGTCCAAATGAAGGGCTTCGGGTTCTGATTGTGACCCCCGACATATTCCTCCACGGCCTGGATTAGCTCAGGAACCGAATGGAAAACCCCGCGCCGAAGCCGTTGTTCGGAAAGATCCCGGAAGAAGCGTTCGACCATGTTCAGCCAGGATGCACTGGTCGGTGTGAAGTGCACATGAAAGCGCGTGTTGCGCTTCAACCAGTTGACGACTTTCTGATGTTTGTGCGTGGCGTAGTTGTCGCAAATGATATGGATCTGTTTGTCTTTCGGCACGGAACGTTTGATCTGATTGAGAAACCGGATCCATTCCTGATGACGATGCTTCGGCATACAGGTCCCGATAATCGAGCCGTCCAGCGTATTGAGCGCGGCGAACATCGTGGTCGTCCCGTTGCGTTTGTAGTCGTGGGTGAGGGTGCCGCACCGCCCCTTCTTCAGAGGTAACCCGGGTTGCGTGCGGTCCAGGGCCTGCATCTGGCTCTTCTCATCGCAGGACAAAACAATGGCGTTTTCCGGAGGGTTCAGATACAAACCGACCACATCCTCCAACTTCTCGACAAATTGTTTGTCGTTGGAAAGTTTGAAGGTGCGTGCCAGATGAGGCTTCAAGCCATGAGCCCGCCAGATTCTCCCTACCGTGGACTCGCTGACGCCGGTTGCCCTGGCCATCAAGGACCGGCTCCAGTGCGTGGCGTTCGGAGGCTTCCCTTCGACCGTCTTCTTCACGATCCGGGCCCGCTTCCGGCGGCCGATCGAGGGAATCCGTCCACTGCGGGAAGCGTCCTTTTCGATTCCCCCGAGGCCATCTTCAACGAAACGATCGCGCCAACGTCCGGCCTTTTGACGAGTGATGTCCAACTTGGCAGCGATCTCCTGATTGTCCAGACCCCCGGCGGCCAGCAAGACAATTCGAGATCGTTCCGCCAACCGGACCGCCACACTGCGGCTTCGGCTCAGTCGCTCCAGTTCCTTCCGCACAGGAATGTCCAATTTAATCGTCGGTGCTCTCCTCATATATACTCAGACGTAGGAAAGCTGAATAAGTTACATTAACTGTGACGGACTACACTAGGACACCTAGGACAGCTAGGACAGGGTGGGACGCCAGCGCCTCTTAATCAGGCGTTTCAGGCTAGGTTTCACAAGCTCACCTTTCATTGACCCCAATCCTCTGCTTAAGTATGATTCCACCAATTTCTCAAACCCAACGGCAGGTAATGCACAGTGGGTCCAGACGGGTCGCGCATCACTGCCAATGACCTTGTGAGTTCCGTTGTGACCCGGGCACGGCAGAACCGGGGACAAATCACATGTTCTGTTCAAAATGTGGGGCTGAAAACACGGAGTCGGCAAGTTCCTGCGAACAGTGTGGGGCAGCGCTAGTGGTCCCCGTCAAACAGACTGTAACTTATCGAGCTTCTTTCGGGCACGTTGAACTTTTTCAAGAATATCGGAAGCCGTTGCGGTCCAAATGAAGGGCTTCGGGTTCTGATTGTGACCCCCGACATATTCCTCCACGGCCTGGATTAGCTCAGGAACCGAATAGAAAACCCCGCGCCGAAGCCGTTGTTCGGAAAGATCCCGGAAGAAGCGTTCGACCATGTTCAGCCAGGATGCACTGGTCGGTGTGAAGTGCACATGAAAGCGCGTGTTGCGCTTCAACCAGTTGACGACTTTCTGATGTTTGTGCGTGGCGTAGTTGTCGCAAATGATATGGATCTGTTTGTCTTTCGGCACGGAACGTTTGATCTGATTGAGAAACCGGATCCATTCCTGATGACGATGCTTCGGCATACAGGTCCCGATAATCGAGCCGTCCAGCGTATTGAGCGCGGCGAACATCGTGGTCGTCCCGTTGCGTTTGTAGTCGTGGGTGAGGGTGCCGCACCGCCCCTTCTTCAGAGGTAACCCGGGTTGCGTGCGGTCCAGGGCCTGCATCTGGCTCTTCTCATCGCAGGACAAAACAATGGCGTTTTCCGGAGGGTTCAGATACAAACCGACCACATTCTCCAACTTCTCGACAAATTGTTTGTCGTTGGAAAGTTTGAAGGTGCGTGCCAGATGAGGCTTCAAGCCATGAGCCCGCCAGATTCTCCCTACCGTGGACTCGCTGACGCCGGTTGCCCTGGCCATCAAGGACCGGCTCCAGTGCGTGGCGTTCGGAGGCTTCCCTTCGACCGTCTTCTTCACGATCCGGGCCCGCTTCCGGCGGCCGATCGAGGGAATCCGTCCACTGCGGGAAGCGTCCTTTTCGATTCCCCCGAGGCCATCTTCAACGAAACGATCGCGCCAACGTCCGGCCTTTTGACGAGTGATGTCCAACTTGGCAGCGATCTCCTGATTGTCCAGACCCCCGGCGGCCAGCAAGACAATTCGAGATCGTTCCGCCAACCGGACCGCCACACTGCGGCTTCGGCTCAGTCGCTCCAGTTCCTTCCGCACAGGAATGTCCAATTTAATCGTCGGTGCTCTCCTCATATATACTCAGACGTAGGAAAGCTGAATAAGTTACATTAACTGTGACGGACTACACTAGGTCCGAGCCCGCCCGCGTGTTCGAGGTGCCGACATGGAGGTCAACCTGATCCAGCGCGTAGACCCGGAATACCCGCCAGAGGCTCGGACCGTAGGTATTCGGGGCTTCGTGGTGTTAGAGATTGTGGTGAAGGTCTCGGGTGCGGTCGAAGGCGTTCGCGTGATCAGCGGACATCCGTTGCTGCGGACAGCCGCCACCGAAGCAGTGCGGCAATGGCGCTACAGGAGCGGCGGTACAAGTGTCGACGTCGTGACAACCGTCCGTGTCACCTTCCCACCGGAAGATTAGATTGCCGGAGGCGGAGCGGCTCCCCACGCCATCGATCAATCCTCTCGAAGTGCCACCACCGGGTCGACCCGGTTGGCGCGCCGCCCGACGGCCTGCGGCCGCGCGCGGGTTGACATAACGCCCATACGACGACACTGTCAGTACTGCCATAGACGTCAGACCCTTCTTGTACCGCTTATCGTGCGCCAAGAGGCGTGAATGGAGCTTGTGAGATGCAAAGATCACCACCTTAAAGTCGAGCAGACGGAGGTGAAGAACGCGCCCTGGCGCGAAGGGTAACCGACGCGTTAAAGCGGGCGCGGTATGAGCGGACAGGCCGAATCGGTGAGATGAATGAGCATTCACCCCGAAAGGTTAAAAGTTGTGGTCGCCGACCCGGTGGATAAGACGGGGAAGGCGGAAGAAAGACAGGCGTTAATGCGAGTCTGTCCTCGGCCACCGGGGGCGCTGGCTCCGGCATGTTCGCAAGAGCACGTTCATGAACTTGGGAGATCCCTGTGTTTGTCCACAGGAGGTGGACAATGGCGCGGCGCAAGCCGGGCTATAGGAGCGCAGGGAAGTCAGACCACGTCATAGTAGCGGTGAACCGGGTAATGACCGGGGAGCAAAGGGCGTGGCGGAAAGAGGAAGTGGCAATGAGGAAATCGGAACCGCACACCGAGGCGGGCAACCCAGCCAGACCCAGTGCTGGCGAGGGGGGGATGATCCAGTTTCCAGACGAGCCGCGATAGCAGCAAGGGCTCGGAAGAATCCAAAAGAGCAGTTCAATAATTTGCTTCACCACCTGAGCTACGAGTTGGTCGCGGAGTGTCTCGATGAGATTCCGCGGGCAAGCGCGGCGGGGGTGGACGGGATGAGTGTAAAGCAGGCCAGAGAGAACTTGAGCTGGCTGCTGCCGCCAATCCTGAAGCAGATCCACGAGGGGCGCTACAGGCCGCCGCCGGTCCGGAGGGTGTCTATCCCGAAGGCGGACGGCTCAAAGCGTCCAATCGGGGTTCCGGCGGTGATTGATCGGGCGATCCAGGGTGCAATGGCGAAGGTTCTGAATGAGATCTACGAGCAGGATTTCCTGAAATGCTCGTTCGGTTTCAGGCCAGGGCTTGGCTAGAAGCAGGCATCTTTGAGGGAGGCAGGTGGCAGGCAGTGGAGAGGGGAACGCCGCAAGGCGGCTCTATCTCACCGCTGCTGGCCAACATCTATCCTCACTATGTCGTGGACCTTTGGTTCGAGCGGAAGATCAAGCCGCAGTTCGGTGGCAAGGCAGCACGGGTCCGGTATGCGGACGACCTCTGCCTGTTCTTCAAGCGACCCACCGATGTGGACACGATGCGGACCCTGCTCGAAGCGCGTTTGGGGCAGTTCGGGCTCACGCTTGCCGAGGCGAAGACTCATCAGACTAACATGGGCTCTCGGACTACCAACCAGACCCACGAACGGCGTCGGCTGACGTTTCTGGGCTTCACGATTTATCGGGCTCGGAGCGTCGGCAACACGGTCATCAAGACGGTGTTCGAGACGGAGGGGAAGCGTTTCAGCCGGGCAAAAGTCCGCATGAAAGAGCGACTCCGACGGATGCCGCACCCGCCCGTGGAAGTCCAGGCCCGCGCGGTGAACCCAATACTGCGGGGTCACTTCAACTACTACGGGCTCGCGGGGAATGCCAAGAAGCTCCAGGTCTTTTGGAACTTCACCTGGAGGGAGTGGAAACACTCTCTATCAACGCGGAGCCAGACGGGCCGCCTGAGCTGGGAGGACTTCAAAGTCCTCTTGGCCAAGCACCCGCTGGTTCGGCCGCGCATCCGGATCCGCTATTCCCAATTGGCGTCTTACACCCGGCTGTAAACAGACTCTTTTCGAAGAGCCGTATGCGGGAAATCCGCACGTACGGTTCCGTGGTGGGGCCGACCCGGCGACGGGTCGGTCTACCCGATCGCCGGAATCGGTAAACGCTTCGGCGTTTTTCGGGAGTTGTCGGCCCGACCGGCACCTGAGGCTTCCCAGCAGCCCAATCGGTGGGAGCCAGGCATTTCTCAGACGCCTAAGGTATCGATGACACGACTGGTGATCTCGATCGAGAGGCAACCGGTCATTTCCGGGAGTTGTCGGCCCGACCGGCACCTGAGGCTTCCCAGCAGCCCAATCGGTGGGAGCCAGGCATTTCTCAGACGCCTAAGGTATCGATGACACGACTGGTGATCTCGATCGAGAGGCAACCGGTCATTTATCCCCCACTCTAGGACCCAGCATTCCGAAATACGTCGCCAGCCGAGCCGCTGATTCCAAAAGCATGACAGAATGATTTCGGATTCGAGAACGAGCAATGGAAGAAACTTTCTTATTCGACTTGACGATTTTGTTCGGCGTTGCTGTCGTGGTGTCGTACCTGTTCCGGGCGGTCCACCTGTCGACGATCACGGGCTTCCTCGTCGCCGGCATGCTGATCGGACCGTCCGGTCTCAGCCTAATTGCCTCCACTGAGGAGGTTCGCGCGATGGAAGAAATCGGCGTGATGCTGTTGCTGTTTTCAATCGGCGTCGAGTTTTCAATTGCAAAGCTGAAGAAGTCCATCTGGATTGTTTTAGTCGGCGGTGGTGCACAGGTGATGGTGACTGGTGGAATTGCGGGTCTGATCGGTTCCTGGCTCAGCGGTTCAACACGCATCGGAATCTTGATCGGAATGCTGACGGCGCTGAGCAGCACGGTTATCGGACTCCGCCTACTCCACGAACGGGGGCAATCGACGGCACCTCAGGGCAATGTCACCCTGTCCATTCTCGTCTTCCAGGACGTCATTGTCCTGCCCATGATGCTGTTTCTGCCATTTATCACAGGCCGCGCCGCGATCGATCCCACCAGCTTGATTGGCACTGGTGCACTCTCGGCTGGAGCCATTGTCTTGATTCTGGTCGCAGCAAGAGCGGTGGTTCCCAGGCTCATCGCACGAACAGTCGAAGCCAAAAGCCGCGACATCTTCATCCTCTCGGTGATCGCAACGGTCGTGGGAATTGCCTGGGTCAGCTCACAATTCGGTATTAGTGCCGGTATCGGCGCTTTTGTCGCTGGGCTCGTGATCTCGGAATCCGAGTACAGTCACCAGGTCCTGTCTGACGTTCTGCCCTTCCGCGAAACCTTTACCAGCCTGTTCTTCGTATCTATCGGGATGCTGCTGGAACCCGCATTTATCTTGGACAACCTGGTTGCGATCGTTGGCATAGCGTTCGCTATTGTAGCGCTCAAGGCGCTGATCGGAACCGGTGTGGTGCGCTTGATCGGATACCCCTTTCGCATCGCCATCGCGGTCGGACTGCTGTTGTCCCAAGTCGGCGAGTTCTCGATCGTTCTTCTCCAGGCGGCGCAAGTCGATGAATTCCTGACGCCTGAAATACAACAGATGGTCCTGTCGATAATTCTGTTCACGATGGTCCTATCCACTTTCGCCCAGAAGTTCTTGGAGTGGATTCCGACGAGTCCGACCGGGGATGACGGCACTACGGCCGACGCCGAACCCGAAACCGGGGCCCATCTGTCGGACCACACCGTGATCGTTGGTTACGGCCTGAACGGACGCAATGTTGCCGCCATGCTCCAGGCCTCGGACCTGCCGTATGCCGTACTTGAAATGAACCCGCGAACTGTGAGCGAGATGCGGAAGGAAGGCGTTCCGATCTTTTATGGGGATGCCATAAGCGACACCGTCCTCCGGTGGATGGGTGTGGCACACGCACGTGCCGTGGTATTTGCGATTTCGGATCCCGTGGCGACGCGCCAGGGAGTTGCTGCGGCTCGTCGTCTGAATCAGAACACGTTCATCATCGCCAGAACTCGCTACGAACCGGAGATCGACCCCATATACCAGGCAGGAGCGGATGCTGTGATAATCGAGGAGTTTGAAACCTCGCTCACGATTATCAGGCGCCTTCTCGCCAGGCTGGGCATCCATCCCTCCAGGATCGACCACACGATCCTTGATATCCGGCAGCAGCATTACGAGCCATTTCGCCAGGAAGACCTGCGAGGCCTGGCTGTTGACGAAGCAATCCGGATGTTCGAAGCAACAGTCCGAACAATCGCCGACGGGAAATCGATCGAAGAACTGGGGATCCGGCAGACATCCGGAGCAACAGTCGTGGCCGTGGAACGGGACGGTGCAGTGATCAGCAACCCGGGACCACAATTCAAGTTGCAGGAAGGAGACCGGGTACATCTCATCGGAAGCGAGCAGGAAGTAAGTTTGGCGATCAGCCTCATTTAACGCACATGTATCACCAGCGATCTGCCACAGCGCCGAATCGACAGAAACCGGTTGACCTGTTGCCGGGACCGTCTGCACCGTTCCGAATGAAATCCCGTCGTTCGCCCAAGTGGTATGTGGTGACTCCCCATAGACGCTGGGAACGTTCTTTTCGTCCGTTGGCTTCCGGTAAAATGAAACCGTGGGTTGCGAAACGCAGGATCACTACGAGTAGTCGCCAAGGGTTTACCCATCCTTCGGAAGTGAATAGCTCTACGCTGCGGCGTTACACGCGAGGAATCTGCGCGGCGGTGTTTTTTCCTTTCAAGATGTCTGCCGGTCCGGGCATTTTCCCGGTAGTGGGGAATTCCGATTGAACGCCGACAGTAAAACGTCTGGGGCGAAACTGGTAAGTACTGATGCAATTCCCGCCTCCTCCGCAGAATTTGTGGGCAATCCAAAGGCCTGTGCGCACATAAGTAATTGAAACAAAGTACCTTATTCTTTTGTTCGACGGCGAATATTCCAGTACCCACTTCGGTCGGACGCCTACACCCGGTGCCCGGAGCCCCCGCCGGAGGCCCCGTTCCCCATCGCCCACACCAGCCGACACCGCGGAGCGCAGCCGAGGGTCAAGGCCAGCGCAGCCGCCGAGCTTGCGAGGGAAGCCTTGAGGCTTGGCGAGCACCGTGGTCTCCTCAAGCGGCGATGGAAGACGGTTTTACCCACAAATTCTGCGGAAGACCCCAATTCCCATACGCTAACTAACAACTACTCATTGCGGAACCGGCGTATCACTCTGGCATCTTCCTCAAGCGCGCGCCCCCAGCGGATAAGAGTCGGCAACCACGCGACAATCGCGACAATGTAGTCGCTGTCGACACGGATTTATCCAATCGCTGACTACGCATGTTGCTGAGGAGGTTGCGTCGTGCATTGCGTGGGTGCTTGCTTGATGCGATGCCTTCGTGGCCATCGGCGTCGCATACCTCCCGCACCATCCGGAAACGACAAAGTCTTGTATCAGGTCGTCGCCGAAAGTGGGTCTTGTCTCTGCCTTTCGCGCTGCGTGACCCTTGAGGTTGGAACACGTTGGACGTGTTTTGACTGCCATCCACATGGATTTCAGTTGTTAAATGAGGCGTCATGAGGCCAAGTGCTTTAAAACTCAACGTGTTAGTTTCGAGATCGGAACTCTCTCCGCATTGGCGAATCTCACTGTCCGACAATGTCGTTTAACAGGCGTTGGGAATTTAATAGCACCTGACTCACTCCTCTAGTATATTTCACCGAGTTTTTAACCGTTCTTTCAGCGACGCACTTTCAACATGGAATCCGGCACCAAACTCGGCCAAACGAGATTCTGTCCATACGCGATAACGGCCATGGGTCCAGTGTGACCGTAAAAGGTTTGAATGAGATGGGTCTCCCAAAATCGTACAGGGCGTACCTGCCAATATACGGATTCCAGGGAGAATGCAATTACGTGGAAGGATTTGGCATTGGTGACGAAAAATGGTGACGGTTCCGCATCATGAATAAAAGCGTCTTGAACAGGTCGAGAATTCGCTGGGATTTTATCATTGGCGGCAGCATGTGTCTGGGGTATGCGGCGTTGGTGCTCTGCCGGACGACCGTCGGCGTTGCGGGACCGGCGATGCGTCTTGATACCGATATCGAACTGACGATAACGGCATTCGGTGCGATTGTGGGCTGGGGCATGGCGGGTAACCTTCTGGGCAAACTCACGAATGGAGTCCTTGCCGACAAATTCGGGGGGCGCAAGATATTTGGTCTGGCTATCTGCGTTGCCGCGACCGCCATCGGCTTGTTTGGAATGGTTTCAGAAAGCAGCAGCTTTTTTCTGTTTTATTTCCTCACCGTTTTTGCCAAATCTGCTGGTTGGCCGGCCATGGCCAATCTCATCAAGGTGTGGTTCGCGAAGCAGAAGCACGGGCGAATGTGGGGAATTATTTCCACGAGTTCCCGCGCGAGCGCCGTGGGAGCTACGCTTCTTCTAAGCAGTCTGTTGCTCATCGTGTCGTGGAGAGGGCTATTTTTTGTGGCTGCTGCCATCACGGCTATCGTTTTCGCAGTGCTTGCGAAGCTGCTTAAGGGCGCCCCGTCCGAGCTTAGCTTGTCGCTTCCCGACAACCCGGAGATCGGGAGTCCAATGTCAGGTCGGACACAGGTTCATCCTTTGGACGAACTGAAAACCTTCGAAGCATTGGCTGTCTTTTTTAGGAGTCCGCGCTTTTGGTTGATCAGCATCAGTCTGATGGGCTTGGCGGTTTTGTTTGAATTTCAAGTCTTTCTTCCCATCTATCTCAGTGAGTCCTTCGGTTTATCGCCCGCTCTGGCCGGCACGGCATCGTCCATTTTCCCACTAGGTTGTCTGATCGGAGTTTTCGCTGGAGGATTTGTCTACGACAAGCTCTCGAAAAAGGCGTTGACTGTTACTTTGGGCGGCATGTCGGGTTTGGGCTTGCTGTGTCTTACGCTGCTATTGATGCTTCCCAATATCGACTTGGATCCGCGATTGGAACTTATGCTGACCATTGGTACGATTTTCGTATTCGGCTGTGTAATCTCACCGGCCTATTATTTGCCAATGAGCGTGTTTTCAATAAACTTTGGCGGCCGGCATTGCGGCCTTTTAATCGGACTCATCGATGCGTTCGGATATACCGGCGCGATGGTGTTTGATTTTGTAGGAGGTTCGGTCGCTGACCAGCAGGGGGGATGGCAGAGTTTCCTGACTATTCTCGTCCTTGTCTCCTTGGCGGTGACGGTTACCATGACCCTATTTCTGTATCTGGATTTTCGCCATTCGTTACCACCACGGAAATATAATTTGGAATTCCAAGTATGAGCACTAACCTAGACTTGCCTCTTCGAACTCCTGCATACTGCCTTTCATGCTTGACCCACTCCGTTTGAACCGCTTGTTCTCAGCACTGAAGAGCAGTTTTCTACTCTCCATGACCTTCGGTACCGCCTTGTCGGCGGCGCCGGTCATCGCCCACGCTCAGGAAGATCTGCCGCGGATCGTGGTGCTTGCTACGGGCGGCACGATCGCCAGCACGTACGATGACACGATCGGTGCGCTTCGCGTCGCCTTGACTGGCGACGAGATCGTAAACGCGGTTCCGGGCCTGGACGAGATCGCTCGGATCACTGTCGAAGAGATTGCGAACGTGAACAGTCGGAACATGACCCCCACCATCTGGCTCCGGCTCTCCGAGAGGGCGAACGAGTTGCTCGCGATGCCTGATGTCGCGGGCCTCGTCGTAACGCACGGCACGGACACGCTCGAAGAGACGGCATATTTTTTGGATCTCACGGTGACGAGCGACAAGCCGGTCGTCCTGGTCGGTGCGCAGCGAGCTCCCACCTACTACGACTCGGACGGACCACGAAACATGCTGAATGCCGTCCGCGTCGCCGCGTCTCCCGAAGCCGTTGGCATGGGCACGATGGTCGTGATGAACGGACAAATCAACGCAGCACGGGAGGTCACCAAGACCAACACACTCGACGTTGAGACCTTCCAAACGCTCGACTTTGGTCTGCTCGGCGTTGCGGATATTGAGAAAGTCCGCTTCTACAGGGCGCCGTTCCGTCGCCAAACCATCCCGCTCGACACAGAAGTCGAGCTGCCGAACGTCGTGATCATCAGTGAGTACGCAGGATCCGATGGTCGGTCCATTGAGCTCCTGCTCGAGGAAGGAAACCTTGACGGAGTTGTGATCGCGGGCCTTGGCCTCGCCCACGTGAGCGATCGGACACTGGAAGCCCTGCGCGCGGTGCGAGCACGCGGAATTCCGGTCGTGGTCAGTTCGCGGGTATTGACCGGACGGATCGTCCCGCTATACGCCATCAACGTCGAACTGTTGAACATAGGCGCCGTGCAAGCGGACAACTTGAGTCCCCAGAAAGCCCGTGTACTCCTCATGGTTGCCATGACGAAATCCACTGATACAGAGGAGCTCCGGCGTTACTTCAGCCGGTGAAGTTCCCAGCCATCACTCGCGTGGACTGCGGCGCGAGAAGTCATCGGCAATCTGATCAAAGGTCATGAAGCGCACGCCGGCCTTGCCCTTAATGTACGTAATGAGCCGTTCGAGCATCAGCAGCACCTGCGGCCGTCCAGAGACGTCTGGATGAATCGTCATGGTGAATACCGCGTATTGGTTCTCCCGATACACCCAATCGAACTGATCCCTCCACATCTGCTCAAGGTCGCGAGGATTCACGAAGCCGTGGCTGTTGGGCGCCGCCTTGATGAACATCATAGGGGGAAGATCGTCAAGGTACCAGTTGGCCGGAATTTCAATCAGATCGGTCTCGGTGCCTCGTACCAGGGGTTTCATCCATGTTGAAGCGGGTTTGCTGTAGTCGATCTTCGTCCAACTGTCTTCCTTGCGGACGTAGTAGGGGTGGAAATCGTCATGCATCAGACTGTGGTCGTATTTGATTCCTCTCTCAAGTAGCAACTCGGGAGTGATCGAGCTGAACTCCCACCATGGTGCGACGTACCCCGTCGGTTTTTTACCCGTCAGCTCTGTGATCAGTTCGATGCTCTTGTCCAAGACCGCAGCCTCCTGTTCGGGCGTCATCGAGATCGGATTCTCGTGGCTATAGCCATGGATACCGACTTCATGCCCCGCCTCGGCAACCGCCTTCATCTGATCCGGAAATGTCTCGATCGAGTGCCCCGGAATGAACCAAGTTGTCGTGATGCCAGTGTCTTTGAACAGTTTGAGCAGGCGGAGTGATCCGACTTCCCCGGCGAACATGCCTCGCGAAATATCATCGGGCGAGTCCGCTCCCCCGTAGGAGCCAATCCATCCGGCGACGGCGTCGACATCCACCCCGAAGGCGACGAGGATTTCCTTGTTAACGGATTCTTGCGCGCGGACGTTCTTGGTGAATCCCGCGATCGCGAGAATCGTGATTGCAAGTGTGGTGCCAGCCAACCGTGCGGCCTTGAACAGGCTCGGTCGCGGGCGCGCGGTAGTCTGAATCGCCAGGTCGTTGGCCAACGTGGAACCGGTCGTCATGTCGTTCTCCAGGTGCGTGGGTTTCTCTTCGGTCACATGATCGCAGACGCGCAGCGGGTCGCTCCAGAGGATAGTCAAACAAGAGCACTTTCGCAATGAGGTATTGTCAAGTTAAACACCTCCGCGAGAAGCGGAAGCGCTCACTTCATCACGCTGGGAAATGACACGCCACAAAGTGCCCATCACCGTGGTCGATCAAGGGTGGCTCGGTTTCGGCACACTCGCCCTCGGCCTTCCAGCACCGGGTACGGAAGCGGCACCCTGATGGAGGGTTTATCGGGCTTGGTACATCGCCCGTCAACACGATCGGCCTGCGATTGAGCTCGACCTTCGGATCGGGAATCGGAATCGCAGACAACAGTGCTTGTGTGTATGGGTGAAGCGCCTCTTGGTAGATGGTGGACCGGTCCGCAATCTCGACGATCTTGCCGAGGTACATGACCGCGACCCGATGCGATATGTGGCGAACGACCGCGAGGTCATGTGCGATGAAGATGAAGGTCAACCCCAAGTCGTTTTGGAGATCCTGCAGCAGGTTGACGATCTGAGCCTGGATAGAAACGTCGAGCGCGGAGGTGGGCTCATCGGCAACGATTAGGTCTGGCTCGACCGCAAGGGCCCGAGCTACGCCGATGCGCTGACGTTGGCCACCTGAGAACTCGTGAGGGTAACGATCGGCAGACCTGGGATTGAGGCCCACAGCACTCAGGAGTTCCTTGACCCGCTCCCTCTTTGCCTTTCCCTTCGCGAGGCGATGAATGCCGAGCGGTTCCCCGATGATCTGGCCCACCGTCATCCGGGGGTTCAGCGACGCATACGGATCCTGGAAGATCATCTGCATGCGGCGGCGCATCTTTCGGAGCCGAGAACCCCGAAGCTCGGTCAGCTCGGTGCCATCGAGCTTCACCGAGCCCGCGGTAGGCTTATACGCCTGAAGTATCGCGCGGCCAGTTGTCGACTTCCCACAGCCCGTTTCGCCAACGAGGCCGAGCGTCTCGCCCCGAGCGACAGAAAAATCGACGCCATCCACAGCCTTGACAACCTCACCACGTCTGCCGCCGCGTCCGAGGCGGAAATGCATCTTCAGCCCACGAACATCGAGCAACCGAAGGTCGGCCGCCGCGGTGCTCGCCGTTTGCCGGTTGTCTCTCACACTGTTCATCGCGAGCTCCACTTTCGCGTCGATGGCTCGTCATCATCTCGTTGTTGGACGGCGGCGGCACGGATCTCTTCGACGATGGCTTCGTCTCCGAAGTCGGTCCGCCAGTCCACATCGATGAGCCATCCCGCGTCGGGACCATCCTGGGTCCCCCAGCATGCGGCCGCATGGTCCGATGCCGCACCTGGAATGGCGGCAAGCATCGGCTCTCGTTCGGCACAGATGGATCTGCGATATTGGCAGCGCGGCCGGAAGCTGCAACCCACGCGCTCGAGGACCACGTCTGGAGGTAGGCCTTCAATCGGTGTCAGCCGGGCGCCGGGCTCGTCATCGATTCTCGGGATGGACCTGAGCAGGCCCCACGTATAGGGCATCTTCGGGTTGTCGAAGAGCTCGCTCGTGTCTGCCTGTTCGACGATGCGACCCGCGTACATGACACACACTCGCTCGGTCGTCCCGGCGATGATCCCGAGATCATGAGTGATGAGCAGCGTCGCCGTCTGAGACTCTTCGGCAATGTTCTTGAGGAGCGTAAGGATCTGGGCTTGTATAGTGACATCGAGAGCGGTGGTCGGCTCGTCAGCGAGAATTACCTTTGGCTTACATGACAACGCCATGGCTATCATCACCCGTTGACGCATGCCGCCGGAGAACTGATGCGGGTAGTTGTTCACCCGGGTCTCGGGAGACGGGATCCCTACATGTGCGAGCAGCTCGATGGCTCGCTCGAACGCCAGGGTCTTACTCAGGCCGAGGTGCAGTCTCAGCGCTTCCGTTATCTGCCTGCCAACAGTGAAGAGGGGGTTCAGCGACGTCATCGGGTCCTGGAAGATCATGGCGACGGTCTTGCCGCGGATCTTGCGCATCGCATCGTTACCTTTACCGAGCACGCTGATACCGTCGATCAGCACTTCGCCGCTGACAATCTCTCCAGCTGGCTTTGAGATCAGACCCATAACTGAGAGCGCCGTGACGGACTTCCCACTGCCGGACTCGCCAACGAGCCCCAGCGTCTCACCCTCCCGTAGCTCCAGGCTGACACCATCGACGGCTCGGACCGCACCCTCACCCGTATGGAATTGAGTAACAAGGTCTTTGATCTCGAGAACCTTTGCGCGCGCGCCAGTCACTGTACCGGTGGTCATCTCTTCGTGCCCGTCACCCAGTCATATCGAATGTCATCGTCGACGATGTCGCCGGAAGGACGAACGCCGACGCCGGCTCCACCATCGACGTTGTACACCGCGCCGCTGACGTAGCTTGCTTCATCCGAAGACAGCCACAGGACGAGGTTCGCAACCTCTTCGGGTTCGCCGGGGCGAGCGAGCGGCAGTGTCGGGATGCGACCCGACAGGGCGGCTGCCATTCGTGGCGGCAAGGGCTTGGGTTGGGTGTCGATCAGCCCCGGACTGACCGTGTTGACCAGGATGTCGTAGGGCGCCAGCTCAACCGCCGCGACCCGCGAGAAAGCTTCTGTCGCTGCCCGGCTCGAGGCGTAGGCGGCGGCACCCGCCGAGCCCCGCTGACTAACTCCGGAGGAGAAGTTGATGATTCGTCCGCCCCCACCCTGGTCGATCATTACCTTGCCAGCGGCTTGGGTCATCAGAAAGGTGCCGCGACAGTTGACGCCATAAACGGTGTCCCACACCTCGACCCGCTCGTCCATGAGCGAAGCGTGAGGAGCAACCGCTGCATTGTTGACGCAGATGTTGAGGCGTCCGAAGTTGTCGACCGCACCTCGAACGATCGCATCAACGCCATCCTGGGTGCTGATATCTGCAGCGACGGCGACGACTTCGTCTCCATGGGCTCCGACGGTTTCGGCTAGACCATCAACATCTCGATCCGCGGCCAGTATTCTCGCCCCAGCCTGTGCGAATCGGTTGACAATGGCGCGTCCGACACCGCGCGCCGCTCCGGTGACGATGACTACTTCGTTCTGTAAGTCGTATGTTACCTGGCCCATTATTATCTCCGTCCTCGTAGGTGGGGATCCATTGCGTCACGAAGACTGTCGCCGAGCAGATTCAACGTGAACACCATCCCCATGATTGCCAGCCCGGGAAATATCCCCATGGCCGGCGCGCTTAGAAACGAGCGCTGTCCGCTCGCGATCATAGATCCCCATGATGGGGTTGGAGGCTGAATACCAAGCCCCAGGAAACTCAATCCGGCCTCGGTCAAGATCGCCCTGGCCAGTTGAGCCGTGGAATAGACGAGTACGCTTGACAGAGCGAGCGGCAGGAGGTGGCGGGTCATCAGGCCGAAGGTGTTGGCACCGATCAATCTGGCGGCCAGGACATGGTCCCGGTTGAGCAGCGTCAACACCTCGGCTCTTACGAGGCGCGCATAGCCGGGGATACCCCCGATACCAATCGCGATCATCGTGTTGACCAGCCCGGTTCCGAGGAACGTGATAACCGCCAGGGCCAGAAGTAGCCCCGGGAAGGCGAGAAGTATGTCCATCAGTCGCATCAGGACCGAATCAATACTGGAACCGTAGAAACCAGCGACGAGGCCGATGAGTCCGCCGATCAAGAGTCCGATTGCAATGGCGACAAAGCCAACCGTGAGCGCCCCACGGGTTCCGACAAGGATGCGACTGAAGGTGTCGCGTCCTATCTCGTCGGTGCCCATCCAGTGCTCTCCAAATGGAGACATGCGCGGGCTCGACACGATTTCTAACGGGTCATAGGGCGCGAGGCCAGGACCAACGACACCCACAAAGAGATAAAGCACCGCGACGGCCGCGGAGAGCTGGGCGATCCGGCTCCGGCCCAATTCGCGGGCGAATGCATGGTCCTTGTAGCTGCTCACTCGTACCTGATTCGGGGATCGATGAGTGAATAGACGATGTCGACGAGCAGGTTGACGACGACGTAAATCATCGCAATCATCAAGATCAAGCCCTGGACGACTGGATAGTCGCGCTCGAAAATACTTCGTGCCAGCAGCCTGCCGATGCCCGGATAGCTGAAGACGGTCTCGGTGAGCACCGTGCCGGCAAGAAGGCCGCCGAGCTGAAGGCCCATGATCGTAACAACTGGTATCGCGGCGTTACGCAGCGCATGAACGTAGAGCGTCGAGCGCTCGGAAAGACCTTTGGCTCGAGCTGTTCGTACGTAGTCTTCGTTGAGAACGTCCAACATCGCTGAGCGCGTCAAGCGCATCACCAGGCCCGTCGAAAACAGGCCGAGGGTGATGCCCGGTAGCACGAGATGTTTCCAGGTCCCCGAGCCAAATGACGGAAACCACCTGACGTAGTAGGAAAACACCAGGATCGCTAGAAGGCCTGCAAAAAACGGCGGGATCGACACGCCAACGAGCGCCGTGCTCCTGGCCGCTCCGTCCAACCACGTGTCCTTGCGTATAGCAGACAGGACACCCGCTGGGATGCCAATGATCGCCGTAAAGGCAAGGGCGACCAGAGCGAGCCGCGCCGTTCTTGGTAGCGCTTCACCTATGAGCTCGGTCACGTCGAGTCCGAGGTAGAAAGACTGCCCCAGGTCGCCGTGAAGAATATCGTTCACATAGATGCCGAACTGGGTGACCACGGGCTTGTCCAGGCCCAGGTCGATACGGATGCGCTCGATCGCCTCGGGGCTTGCTTCGAGGCCGGCCATAATCTCAGCCGGATCGCCGGGGGTCAGCCGGGTGACGGCGAAGGTGATGATGAGCACGCCGAACATGACAGGGATCGCCTGCAGGAAACGCCGAGTCAAATATCTGCGCACCTAGTGTAGTCCGTCACAGTTAATGTAACTTATTCAGCTTTCCTACGTCTGAGTATATATGAGGAGAGCACCGACGATTAAATTGGACATTCCTGTGCGGAAGGAACTGGAGCGACTGAGCCGAAGCCGCAGTGTGGCGGTCCGGTTGGCGGAACGATCTCGAATTGTCTTGCTGGCCGCCGGGGGTCTGGACAATCAGGAGATCGCTGCCAAGTTGGACATCACTCGTCAAAAGGCCGGACGTTGGCGCGATCGTTTCGTTGAAGATGGCCTCGGGGGAATCGAAAAGGACGCTTCCCGCAGTGGACGGATTCCCTCGATCGGCCGCCGGAAGCGGGCCCGGATCGTGAAGAAGACGGTCGAAGGGAAGCCTCCGAACGCCACGCACTGGAGCCGGTCCTTGATGGCCAGGGCAACCGGCGTCAGCGAGTCCACGGTAGGGAGAATCTGGCGGGCTCATGGCTTGAAGCCTCATCTGGCACGCACCTTCAAACTTTCCAACGACAAACAATTTGTCGAGAAGTTGGAGGATGTGGTCGGTTTGTATCTGAACCCTCCGGAAAACGCCATTGTTTTGTCCTGCGATGAGAAGAGCCAGATGCAGGCCCTGGACCGCACGCAACCCGGGTTACCTCTGAAGAAGGGGCGGTGCGGCACCCTCACCCACGACTACAAACGCAACGGGACGACCACGATGTTCGCCGCGCTCAATACGCTGGACGGCTCGATTATCGGGACCTGTATGCCGAAGCATCGTCATCAGGAATGGATCCGGTTTCTCAATCAGATCAAACGTTCCGTGCCGAAAGACAAACAGATCCATATCATTTGCGACAACTACGCCACGCACAAACATCAGAAAGTCGTCAACTGGTTGAAGCGCAACACGCGCTTTCATGTGCACTTCACACCGACCAGTGCATCCTGGCTGAACATGGTCGAACGCTTCTTCCGGGATCTTTCCGAACAACGGCTTCGGCGCGGGGTTTTCCATTCGGTTCCTGAGCTAATCCAGGCCGTGGAGGAATATGTCGGGGGTCACAATCAGAACCCGAAGCCCTTCATTTGGACCGCAACGGCTTCCGATATTCTTGAAAAAGTTCAACGTGCCCGAAAGAAGCTCGATAAGTTACAGTCTGTTTGACGGGGACCACTAGTAGTCCCCGCCAGAGATAACGTCACTTAGAATTCGGCAAACGTCACCCACCGACGGTGACTCCACGGAGGTTCAGGCTGTCGTTGGGGTTCGGAACAAACCCGTCGACGTGGATAGCCATTGCCTTGTTGCGTTGGATAACGTAGATCGGCAGGCGGATGGTGCTCTCGAACAGCACGGCGTTGAGCGCCCGATAGCCCTTGAGGCGCTCGTTCAGTGGTGCTGGAGACTGCGAGAGGTTGAACCCGGCGTCGAAAGCAGGATCGCAGTGGCGTTCCCAGCCGCGTGAGCCCTGGTCGCACTTTGGACGTTCCGTGATGTAGCCAATTTCGCCGGTCCGAATACCTTCGCCAGCCGTCCAGGCCTGGTAGTTCGGCACGTGTGACGGATCCTTTTCGTGCTTCGATGCCTCTTCGTTGAGCAGAGCGAATCTTGCACCACTTTCGATCTGGTTGACGATCATCTCGATGCCGGCTTTCTTCCACTGTGACTGGATGACCAGAATCGCTTCAATCTCTCCGGGCGAAGTTCCTGACGCGAGAACGGTGATGGACAGGCGTTGCCCGTCCTTCTCACGGTAGTCGCCATTCATGATCCAGCCTGCCTCGTCGAGCCTCCGGGCAGCTTCGTCAGGATCGAAGTCGCGCGCCGTGGGCTCGAACCCCAGTGCTCCGGGCATGCCGATTCCGTCGGCCCGAACGCCGTTCGCACCGATAATCTCGATGACCTGGTCGCGGTCCGTTGCGTGTCCGAGTGCTTGACGAATGCGGACGTCCGACAAGATCGGGTCAGCGGTGTTCAAGCCGATATACACGATTCTCATCGATGCGCTGCTGACGACCTTGAAGTCATCGTCGGAATCGAGGACCGAAACGTCCTCCGCCGGAACGCCAAAGATCATGTCGACTTCGCCGTTACGCAGGGCGATGATCCGAGCTGCGGCTTCAGGAATGACCTCGAAGATGAGCTCCGCCACACCCGGGCCGCTATCGGGATCCCAGTAATCGGTGTTCGCCTCGAGCACGATCCTCTGTCCCGGCGTCCAACTCACGAACCTGAATGGGCCGGTCCCACTTGGGTTGGTGTTGTAGTCCTCTCCGAGCTCTTCATAGCGCGATGGATCGACCATCATGAACAACGGAGCGGCCAGGATGTTCATGAAGACACCGTTTGGTTCTTCGAGGGTGATCTCAACCGTAAATTCGTCGACGACCTCGAGCTCCGAGTAGGGAGGCACCAAACCCGACCCGATGGCTAGTGGCTCCGTCTTCAGCTGCTTCTCGAAGTTCCATGCGACCGCTTCAGCGTCAAATGGAGCCCCACTGTGAAAGTTGACGCCTTCGCGAAGATGTAGGCGATATGTGAGCCCATCGTCGAGGAGCTCCCACGACGTGGCGAGGACTCCGACAAGCTCCTGATCCGGAGAGAGACCGACCAGGCTCTCGTGCATCTGATAGGTCACCTCGGATGTCGCGTTGTTCGCCTGACGCAACGGGTTGATGCTGCGAACATCTTCTGGCCTGGCAATCGTGAGCGAGCCCGTGGGTCCCTGTGCTGCCGACTCGTCTTGTTTCGCTGGTTCACTCGCTCCGTCGCCCACAGAGCTGTCGCTGCCACATGCCGCGAGCAGCAGCACCGCTACAAAAGGGTTCGTCAGCGCATTCCATCTCTTCCATTTCGATGTGTTTCCTCGCACGGCAAGCCTCCGCGATTACCTGTCGAATGTTTGCGAAACGAGAACCATCGTAATAGGCGTTTCGGCAGACTACAGTTGCAACTGCTCTGGAACGCTGCTGACTGGTAGATAGCATGGAAGGATAGTCAAAAGAAAGCCTATTTGGGAGTAACTTAAAACTTGTGTTTGGGTTCCGGGGTTTCCAGTGCAGAGAGTGGTGTAAGAGCCGTCGTCGAGGCTGTGGGAACTGTGTGTACGCCGAAGGCGTTCGTCTTCGATGGGAGAACGTCAGGGATGATGCCGTTCACATCACGTTCGGCAAGATCACCCGAACGACGAGACGGTCAAAGAGCCTTCGATCGGGCAAAATCGACGCTACTCCCGCCCACAGAGGGCGTGGACGCCGCTCAAGGGCGTCCGTAACTATATGCCCTGTAAGGGCTTATCTTATGAGCCGTACTGGGCTCGAACCCGTGACCCTCTGCTTAAAAGTTCTGACAGCTGACTGTCATGGACTACCACCGAGTGCTCTGGAACCCCCAACTGGCGGGGGTTTCAGGGCCTCGCCTTGAATCAGCAGCAACGTGTGTTAGCCGGTAGCAATTGGTGATGAAAAGAGGGTTGCGTCACAATCCATGTCACAATTCTTTGGTCGCTCGTTTTCCATCCTGCGCGAAACCCGTTTTATTGTCCGTCTGCCAGATTTGCTTTTGTTATTCACATTTGGTCGCCTACAGGGTTCGCAAAAATTGGCGTCAAAAAAGGCATTCACAATGTTTGAAATGCGCTTGCTCGGGTGATCGCACGAATGGTGCCTTGCACCCTTGCCCGCATGACGACATGACGAAGCTGACGATGGTTTGCAAACCCTACACACTTACTGTCTTTCTCTCTCTTTGTTGCCAACAGAATAAAGTAAAAAATCCATCGTCATACGCGACATTGTCGTCACCCGTCAAGTGGCGCGAACGTTCCGAGGCACGTTATGCAACAATACGGGCCACTGGGCTCGGAGCAGCAGATCGAATGGTTCGAATCTTTCTCAGAGTAACTGGCGGAAGCGTGGGGAGACATGGAGCGAGAACCCAGAGCCGACCAATCAGAAGGACGATTTAGAAAGTGGATAACTTGGACCGCTGTCGTAGGTACAGCAGTCTGGACGGGATATTTCTTCGCGTTTCTGATTTATCAGTCGTTGTTTGGTGAAGCCTCTCCCGACAATTGGTTTCTCCTTATGGTCCAACAGCACCCCGCTGCCACCATTGGCATAGGGATATCGGCGATTTCGGCGTTTTGTCTCGTTGCAGTGCTTGAGGTCTCGCGAGGCTCAATAGAGTTCGAAGTACTGGGGTTCAAGTTTCGCGGTGCTTCTGGTCCAATAATCCTATGGGTATTGTGCTTTTTGGCGATGGTTTTCGGTCTGTGGTTGCTGTGGGATAAAGGTTCAACAACCATCCCGTAAGCTGAAGAAGAATGGCCAAGGCACCAACCATCGACTTCATTGACCCCAACTCCCTCCTCCCGTACTATTTACGCAAGTTTTCTACCATGGCGACGGACCGCCTTTGAGGCAGCGCGCAGCCTGTGGCGATCACGGCAACTGGTCGTATCGACCGTGTGCTCACGGGAATCATTGATGCAAGGTCGGTGGCGTCCCCAAGAGGGTTTATACCCTTTACCGTGCGCGGCGGTGTGCTGGAGGTAGCGTAGCCCGTCCGTTCCCCAACGGGGATATTCCAGTGAGGATCGGTGCCGATGGACTCACTCAGTCTGTGCCTCAAGAGGTTCGGTGGGGATCCGATTTCGAACTGTCCGGGCCGATACGTCCTGCGACGCGTGAGTCGCACGGACGGACCGCAGGCCATCGTCTCGCCGTGGCACGTCATGACGGAGCACACGGTTCCCAAGGCTCGGGACACGGTCGTCGTCACGTGGCTGGACGACTGGGGTTTGATCTCGTACTCCAGAGCCGATGGCACTTGGCTCCACACCGCCAACACCCGGGACGGCTTTCACCGCAAGCTCGCGGACCTCGGCATACCCGAGCCAGCCGAGGACTAGCTCGTCATCGGACCTACGACGGTGCCGAGGCGGTGATGAGGTTCGTCTTGAGACCAAAATATGCGTTCGGTCCAGGGGCATTACCCGCCGGTCTTGTTCGGCTACGCTTCCTTGCGCCCGAGCGTTCCACCGACATGGGTCAAAAGGGCGATCGGGCAGTTCGACGGCCAAGTAACAGTTTGATTGCTTCCAACCCCTTCCTTCCGTAATACTTACCTAGTTCTAGGGGGATCGCTCACAACATAGCGGGGTGCGGTGTGTCTCTGGCAGCGGGTACTCGATTAGCCCCATACGAAATCACGGCGCTCATTGGTGCGGGTGGTATGGGCGAAGTGTATCGCGCCACCGACACACGCCTGGACCGCACCGTTGCCATCAAAGTCCTCCCTGAACATCTTGCCGACCGCGCCGACCTGCGGGAACGATTCGAGCGTGAAGCCAAAGCCGTCAGTAGCCTGAACCATCCGCACATCTGCACACTCCACGACATCGGCGAACAGGACGGGATTCACTACCTCGTCATGGAATACGTGGATGGGGAGACACTCCAACAACGGTTGGAGAAAGGCCGCCTGCCACTCGACCAAGCGTTGGAATACGCCATTCAGATTGCCGACGCCCTCGACAAAGCACACCGGCAAAGCGTGGTGCATCGTGATCTCAAACCCGGCAATATCATGATCACGAAGTCCGGGACGAAGTTGTTGGACTTTGGCTTGGCGAAACTCAAGGGTGATGCCGCTGAAGTCTCACCGCTCTCTCAAATGCCCACGCAGGATGCCCCAGCACCCCTCACCGCTGAAGGCACCATCCTCGGCACCCTCCAGTACATGGCACCTGAACAGTTGGAAGGCAAGGAAGCCGATTCGCGGACGGACATCTTTGCGTTCGGTACGGTTGTCTACGAGATGGTCACGGCGAAGAAAGCGTTTCAAGGGGCAAGTCAGGCGAGTTTGATCGGGGCAATTCTAAGGGACGATCCGCAGCCAATGTCTGAGCTTCAGACGATGACGCCGCCTTCGCTGGATCACATCGTTACGACGTGTCTCGACAAAGATCCCGACATGAGGTGGCAGGCCGCATCGGACCTAGTGCGGGAGTTGAAATGGTGTGTCGAGGGAGGCTCTCTAGTCGGTGCTCCAGCGCCTGTAACGAGCCGTAGGAAACACCGAGAGCGCCTCTGGATCGGGACAACAGTGCTTCTAACAGCGCTCACAATCTTGCTTGCGGTAGGTCGCTTTTTCCAACCGGAGTCTACCGAGTTCGGGCGGATCGAGTTTCTATTGGCTACTCAGGCAATCTTTGATTTTGCGGTTTCACCGGACGGACGTCACGTTGTTGTCCAAGGCGTTGGACCGGATGGATCAAACATGCTTTGGCTACGCTCTCTAGACTCCCGAGAACTCCGTGCGCTGACCGGCATCACAACCCAGTTTCCCCAGCCGTTCTGGTCACCGGATAGCCGGTCCATCGGGTTTTTCGCAGAGCAAAAACTCAAGAAAATTGATATCGGCGGGGGCCCTGTCCAAACGCTTTGCGATGTGGCTGACCCTAAGGGTGCGAGTTGGAACGAACAGGGCCTGATTGTCTTCGCTAGTAGGGGAGAAAGTGGGCGAACAACTCTGTATTCTGTGTCCTCAGCAGGCGGTGTTCCAACTCCAGTAACGACGCTGAACGATGCAAGCAGCGAACTGGGCCACGGGTTCCCAGAGTTCCTCCCGGATGGTCGCCGTTTCCTGTATCAGGTACGGGCTAGCGATCCCGAACAAGCTGGAGTTTATCTGGGCTCCCTCGATTCTGAGGAACGAAGTCGGCTCTTGGCGACCAACTTACCGGCGCGGTACGCGATGGGGCACTTATTGTTTGTACAGGATGGTAGTTTGATGGCGCAGTCATTTAACGTTTCAGATGCGTCTATCAAGGGAGAGGCGTTTCCGCTTATAGAAGAAATTCTGGTCAACCGGAGCTTTGGTCGTGCGGCATTTTCCGCTTCCGCCAACGGGGTGTTGGCTTCTCGATCTTCTGATTTCACCGCCAACCGACTCGTGTGGTTTGATCGCTCGGGGAACCGATTGGAATCCTTCGAAAAAGACAACGCCGCCGAACCCCGGCTCTCACCTGACGAGAAGCAGATTGCACTGAGTGAAGGTGGCGACATTTGGATTCTGGACTTGGAACGTGGTTTCTCCACGGGATTCACTTACGATCAGGCCGCAGACGATTTTCCTGTCTGGTCTCCAGACGGAGCAACGATTGTCTTTGCATCAGACCGCGACGGTGGTTCGAATCTGTACCAGAAACCGGCCAGCGGTGCTGGAGAGCCCGAGCTGTTGTTCGAAGGATGCGCTGCACCCACAAGCTGGTCGTTGGACGGACGTTTCCTCTTGTGCTCAACGACGCAGACCGGACCCGACTTGATAATCCTGCCCCTGTTCGGAACCCGTGAACCCATCCCGTTTCGTCAAACTGAATCCTGGGAGTTTTGGGGTCAGTTTTCGCCCGATGGTGAGTGGATCGCGTATGGCTCGAACGAATCGGGTTCGATGCAAATCTATTTGCGGCCTTTCCCCGGAACGGAAATCGAAGGCCAATGGCAAGTCTCCACGGATGGCGGTGGCTATCCGATGTGGAGGCGGGACGGAAAGGAACTCTACTATCACACGGATCGAAAAGTCATGGCAGTGGATGTCGTGCTGGACCCAATTCCTGAGTTTAGTAGCCCTCGCAGGTTGTTTGACATTCCCGGTGGCAATCCAGTGGGTCGATGGATTGTAAGTGCTGATGGTCAACGGTTCCTGTTTCCTCAGAATGATCGACCCGAAGGTGAAACCCTCACCGTCATTGTCAACTGGACCACCCTCCTCCAAGAAAACCAATGACCCCCGGCACCCAACTCGGCAGCTACGAAATCCTCTCCCCGCTTGGTAAGGGCGGTATGGGCGAGGTGTGGCGTGCGCGGGACTCCAAACTCGGGCGTGAAGTGGCCATCAAGACGCTTCCAGAAGAGTTCGCCAAGGATGAAGAGCGCCTCGCCCGGTTTGAACGTGAAGCCAAACTCCTGGCGTCGTTGAACCATCCCAACATCGCAGCAATCTATGGGCTTGAGGAGCATGAAGGCACACGGTTCCTCGTTCTGGAACTCGTGGAAGGTGACACGTTAGCTGAACGCTTGAAACGCGGTGCCATCCCCGTCGAAGAAACCCTCACACTCGCACTCCAGATCGCAGAAGCCCCAGAAGCCGCGCATGAGAAGGGCGTGATTCACCGGGATCTGAAACCCGCAAATATCAAGGTCACGCCCGAAGGCAAAATCAAGGTGCTGGACTTTGGGTTGGCGAAGGCGTTTGCAGGCGACGGGTCGGGCGTGAACCTGTCGCAGTCACCCACGTTGAGCATGGCAGCGACGCAGCAGGGAGTGATCCTTGGGACGGCTGCGTATATGTCTCCTGAGCAGGCGCGTGGCGTAACGGTAGACAAGCGAGCCGACATCTGGGCGTTTGGCTGCGTGCTCTATGAGATGCTCTCGGGACGTCAGGTGTTCAAAGGCGAGTTGATGTCGGACGTGATGGCGTCGGTGTTGAAGTCTGACCCGGACTACAAGGGATTGCCACCGACCATTCATCCGAAGTTGCGAGACCTATTGCGTCGATGTCTGGAGAAGGAGCCGAAACAGCGATGGCATGATGTTGGTGATGTTCGAGTGGAAATTGAGCAATTGTTGGCGGACCCGGAAAGCAATGTGGCATGGGAGGCCGAAGCCGCACCGTCGTCCAGGCGTTCTTTCAACAGGGTCGTCGTGGTGGCAACCTTCTTGTTGACTGTGGCGGTCACAAGTGTGGCGACCTGGATGATCAAGCCTGGGGCTCCCAGCCGTTTGGCTCGATACACTATCGCTCTTCCCGAGGCGGACGAGTTGCTGAACGGTGGGCGCAACATGGTCTCGGTGTCTCCCGACGGCTCGATGGTGGCCTACACTGGGGGCCTCCGAGGCAGCGCGGACAACACGGAATCGCAGATCTATCTCAGAAGGATCGACAACCTAGAACCCACGCCGGTTTCTGGAACCGAAAACGGCGGCCGCCGTCCATTCTTCTCGCCTGGTGGGGAGTGGCTGGCATTCTGGTCTGGACCCTCCACAAACAAGCTGATGAAGGTTTCAGTCTCCGGAGGTGCGCCGATACCTCTTTGTGACTCTGACAACTTCTGGGGCGCTAGTTGGGGGCCGGACGACATGATCGTGTTCGGGCAGGTTGACGGAATATTCCAGGTGTCGGCCAACGGAGGTGAAAGCGAGCTGCTGGTCTCACCACAGGGCTCCGAGGTGTTGAGCGGTCCTCAGATACTGCCTGGTGGGGAGTGGCTCCTGTTCACGACGACGACGGCAACTGGCCCGGACCGCTGGGATAAGGCGCAAGTCGTAGTCCAGTCGCTGGAATCGAACGAGCGAAAGGTGGTCATTCCAACGGGGAGCGACGGGCGCTGGGTGCCTACGGGCCACATTGTTCATTCCCTCGGGAACGTCCTGTTTGCTACGGCATTCGATTTGGCAAGTCTAAAGGTGGTCGGCGGAACCGTTTCCGTCGTCGAAGGTATGCGACGCGCTGACAATCCCCAAGACCAACCCGCAACGAGCCACTTTGGTATATCTGACGATGGAAAACTCGTTTATGTAGACGACTCGACAATAGTAGGTGGGAGCGTCCTGGCGACGATAGATAGCAGCGAAAACATTGAGAGGTTCGACAACGTTCCGCAGCGGCGGTACTTGAGGCCGAGGGTGTCTCCCGATGGCACCAAAATCGCCGTCGAATCCCTGGACAACGGGGGCACGATATGGATCTACGATATTGACGGCGGTTCGGCGATGCGACCGCTGACCGTTGAGGGGGGCGATTCGAGGCCCGTGTGGATTGAAAACGGGGACTCGGTGGCCTTCACTTCCGACAGGAACGGAGCTCGCAGTATCTTCCGGAAGCAAGCCGACGGCAGTGGCGTCGCCCAGCAGCTGACTTTCGCCGAAGAAGGGGCCCAACACAGGGCCGACTCCTGGTCTCCAGATGGGTTTCTTTCCTTTACCGTCGTGCGATCGGGTGACTACGCGATTTGGGTGTTAGCCAACGTCGATGGCGCTGAGCCCGAGCAATTACTCGATCCTCTCGAAGGAGGAGCCCGCGCCTCTTCCTTTTCTCCCGATGGAGAGTGGCTCGCCTACAACTGGGACCCCACGGGCCAGGCGGAGGTTTATGTAACGCCCTTTCCCAGCGATGGCACGAAATATCGAGTTGCTCAAAACGCGTTCTGGTCATCCTGGTCAAACGACGGAAGCGAACTCTTCTTTATGAGCGGTGGACGCCTGTCGAGCGTGGATGTCCGGACCGCTCCCGGATTTTCGTTTCGCGGCCTCAGATCGTTCGACACCCCGTTGCCGACGGTAGCGCAGATGTACTATCCGATGCCGAGCGGGGAACGGTTTGCCGTAGTTTTTCCGCCTCTCGAGGCCGGTGTCACAGCACAGCACATTACGGTCGTGCAAGACTGGTTTGAAGAACTGAAACAACGAGTACCGGTCCCATGATCGGCCAGACCATATCCCACTACAAAGTCCTCGAACAGATCGGGGGCGGAGGTATGGGTGTGGTCTACCTGGCCGAGGACACCTCCCTCCAGCGTCAAGTCGCGTTGAAGTTCCTACCTCCCGACATCGTCAACGACAGACAGGCCGTGGAGCGGTTCAAGCGGGAAGCCCGTGCGGCGGCGGCTTTGAACCATCCGAACATCTGTGGCATTTACGAGATCGGTGAGCACGACGGCCAGCCGTTCATCGTGATGGAGTTGATGAAGGGGCAGACGCTCAAGGAGAAGCTGGCACGCGGGCCGTTGAAGACCGACGAAGTGTTGGAGTTGGGGATTCAGTTGGCCGATGCGCTGGATGCGGCTCACAGCGAAGGGATCGTTCACCGGGACATCAAACCGGCGAACCTCTTCGTTACTGAAAGGGGGCAGGCAAAGATTCTTGATTTTGGGTTGGCCAAAACACAACCGGGTGAGATTTCCGATGCGCCGACGATGACCAACGAACCCGAGCATCTGACCAGTCCCGGTTCGGCTGTGGGCACTGTAGCGTATATGTCGCCTGAACAGGCCCGTGGTGAGGAACTGGACGCACGAACAGATCTGTTCTCCCTTGGCGTTGTGCTCTATGAGATGGCGACCGGCAAGCAGGCGTTCATCGGCACTACGACTGCGCTGATCTTCGACGCCATCCTTCACAGGGCACCCACAGCACCTGTGAGATTGAACCCTGATGTTCCGGCTGGCTTGGAACTGGTCCTCAACAAGCTGCTGGAGAAGGATCGTGATCTCAGGTATCAACACGCTTCAGAACTAAGGGCCGATCTCAAGCGGATGCGACGGGACACGGACTCCAGCCGGACTGTTACGGTGAGTGCTGCGGAACCTTCCTCGCTGGTGCGACAGCGGAGCATCGTGAAGTCGAGTCTCGCCGTGGCAGGATTGCTAGTGCTGATCGTGCTCGTTTACATCCTGTTGCCGACTGAACAACCGAACGCTGCCCGATTCTTGGACATGAACCCTACGTCCACCCGAATGACATCCCAACGTGGTCAGGAGTTGTTTCCAAGTCTCTCGCCAGATGGACGGTCGCTTGTGTACCAGAATCGCGCTTCTGGAAACTGGGACATCTACTCGCTACGGGTTGGTGGTGAGCGCGAGACCAATCTCACGGAGGACTCCCCAGAGGGTGATTACCAGCCGAGCTTTTCAGCGGACGGGGAGTTGGTGGCGTTTCGGTCGGATCGAGAAGGCGGAGGCATCTTCGTCATGGGGGCCACCGGCGAAAACGTAAGACGATTGACCGATTTTGGCTTCAACCCGGCTTGGTCGCCTGATGGGGGTGAAATTGTCTTTGCGGCAGAATCGGTCGTGGCCTCTCCAGAGAGCCGTGACTCGCGCAGTGAACTCTGGGCAGTCGATGTCGAAACGGAAGTAACACGTCGGATCTTTGAGGGGGATGCGGTTCAACCAAACTGGTCCCCTAATGGTCATCGCATTGCCTACTGGATGCAAATGGCGGGCCAGCGGGACATCTGGACGATTCGGGCTGATGGCACTGGACCGGTTGCGGTCACGGCGGATGCCCCTCTGGACTGGAACCCTGTTTGGTCGCCGGATGGGAACTACCTGTATTTTTCGAGTGATCGTAGCGGGAGTAGAAACCTGTGGCGCGTGCCCATCGACGAGGATACCGGCGAAACTTTGAATGAGCCGGAAACGGTGACGAGCGGGGTTTCCGGTCAGGCCATGCATCTGACCGTTTCGGCTGACGGGAAACGATTGGCTTATGTGACTTTGGATCGCACAGCGGACATCATGAGAGTAGAGTTCGATCCCTCTACAGGTACCGTAGTCGGAGAACCTGCGTTTGTAACGGCAGGTTCTGTAGGAAACGTTTGGCCAGAGGTATCGCCGGACGGGGAATCATTGGTCTTTCAGGTCAGGGCACCACAAGAGGATGTTTTTTTGGGTCTTCCGCAGAATTTGTGGGTAAAACCGTCTTCCATCGCCGCTTGAGGAGACCACGGTGCTCGCCAAGCCTCAAGGCTTCCCTCGCAAGCTCGGCGGCTGCGCCGGCCTTGACCCTCGGCTGCGCTCCGCGGTGTCGGCTGGTGTGGGCGATGGGGAACGGGGCCTCCGGCGGGGGCTCCGGGCACCGGGTGTAGGCGTCCGACCGAAGTGGGTACTGGAATATTCGCCGTCGAACAAAAGAATAAGGTACTTTGTTTCAATTACTTATGTGCGCACAGGCCTTTGGACTGCCCACAAATTCTGCGGAGGAGGCGTTTTTTTCAGTCGATCCGATGGGACTGGTCTTCGACAACTAACGGACGATCCGTACCTTGACCGGGCACCCCGCTGGTCTCCTGACGGGACGAGGATTGCATTCTATTCGAACCGCAGCGGCAGTTACGAAATGTGGACGATCAACCCGGACGGCAGTGGGCTGCAAGAGGTTACAAAGGATACTCCCTTGACCCCAGCCTATCCTACGTGGTCCCCTGACGGCTTGCGGATTGCCTATACGGAACAAGGCGTCGGCGTTTTCATCATTGAAATTGACAAACCTTGGGAAGAACAGTCGCCCGTCCAATTACCACCGCTGACTGATGGAACTGAGGCCTTCACTGCGTGGTCGTGGTCACCAGACGGAAACTGGCTGGCCGGTTCGGGCTACGATCCCACACGGACTCCGACAAGCGACGGAATCCACATTTATTCCTTTGAATCCGGGCAGTACGAGAAACTGACTGACACCGGATTAGATCCACAATGGCTCAATGACAACCGGACGCTTCTCTACGATGAGGGTCCCCCGTGGCGAATCCGCACCGTTGACCGGGTAACCAAAGATGTTCAGGAAGTGCTGGCCCAACCACCTGAAGATGTTTTTCTTCCTGTACCCTCACCCGACAATAACCGTACCTTGTACTATGTGTTGCGACCGCCCGTTGAATCCGACATTTGGCTGATCGAACTCCCCGACGACCCCCAGTAGGCCGAGTCCGTCGAGTCATCCCCTGAAATCAACAGTGTAGAGTCGAGGCGGTGAACCGGAGGCGCTCCGAGCGCGTAGTGGCGTGGGCCAACGAGACGGCACGTCTCTGCCTCGGTCGTGGCTCGGGTGGGTGACTCGATAAGAAGTGATTGCGTCATCCGCTCTACTGCTGGCCCCAGCGGTGTGGACGATACTTCCGCGATACACCCGCTCCTTTTTCCTGCCTTGGGACTACCCCACGATCAGTCCATCTTCTCGGACACTGTCTGGCATTCTCAGCGTCTCATTCCCTACTGAGCGGCAAAACAATAGAACAAGCCGTCACCGCCCGAAGCCCGCAACTGTTCCTGGCTGCAACCACGGCTGTCATGGGCGGAGTTCCAAGCCGCGCGGTCATGATGACCGATCCTGGCTTTTCCGTCACTGCTGCTCGTCCAGTTGTTGCAGGTCATGTCCTCGCCAGCCGTGAAGGCCGTGCCGTCCGGCTGCGAGCCAGTCAGGACATCGTGCCGGTTCGGAACGTATCCGCTACCGGGGATCCTTCTGCCTCTCTCGTCGATCACCGTCATGACAGTAAACCGATGCCCCATGCCGTGAAGCTCCTCGACGTTATTACCGATAAGGGTGCCCTGAGCGTTATGCCATGGGCCTGTGCCGATGCGGTCGCGAGCATTCACCGCGTTCGGGCCTTGCGTGCTGAGGTAGGCATGCCATGTGCGGTCGCCCGCACCCACTTCGGCGGCCAGGCTCTGACAGAGCGAGTCGGCTCCGTCCAAACCACCCAGATTGGCTCCCTCGCCAGAGCCTACACTTGCGACGAAAAAGGTCATCGGATCAGGTTGCGAACCTTGGGCCAGGGCCGTCGATGCTAATGTTGCGACCATCGCGAATGCAATCAGGCTGCATACGAATCGTTTCATTTCTCATACCTCCGTGGGGATTCAGAATTCGAGTTCCATTGTCTATATCAAGTCGTTGACGAAAACGCCACTTCCTACTCCGCAGGGTTCACTGGTGCGTCAGTGTTCCAGATGTCTCTGTAGGACTTCCATCCATGTCATGTCTTCGAGCCAGACAGTGTCGACCGCATCGAATGGGCGTGGTGCCTCCATGTCCTGCTGGGCGACTGCAAGGGTGGCAGTGACTGCTAACAAGAGCGAGCTGAAAGCAGAGGTGTATCGGGTTGCTCCTCATGGGGGAAAGTGTGCCAATCTTAGTTGGAAATTGAAACGGCTCCAAACCCTATGGTTTGATGGTATTGGAAGAAACAACATCAAGCCTGTAAGAGAAAGGAGCCGAGATGAGCAGTCTGTTACGTTCGGTGAAGAAACGCAAGAAGTCGCGTGTGCTGGGTGAGGTCGAGGTCCTGAGCCGGGAGGAATACTCGGGACTGGAATTGGACTCGAAGGTGGAGATGATTCGGGCGTTGATCCCACTGGGGTTGATGCACGTGGAGGAGTTGCTCGACGAGGAAGTGAAGGCGTTGGCGGGTGAGCGATACGCGCGAAAGGAGGCGACGTTGAGGGGCCGGCGACACGGGAGTAATCCGGGGACCGTGGGGCTCGGGGGCCAGCGGGTGCCGGTTCGGGTGCCTCGAGTGCGCAGCGTGGCGGGCGGGGAGATTCCGCTTCGGAGCTACGAGGAACTCAGTCTGGATGGCGCGGTGAACGAACTGCTTCTCAGACGTGTGCTTTATGGGATCTCCTGCCGGAACTACGAGTCGGCCGCGGAAGCGATTCCAGGAGCCATCGGATTGTCGAGCTCGACGGTGTCTCGAGGATTCGTCCAGGCGAGTGGGGCGAAACTTCGGGAGATGCAGGAGCGGGATCTGTCGGCCGAGGACGTGGTGGCGATCTTCCTGGACGGGAAAATGTTTGCCGACGCCACGATGGTTGTGGCCCTGGGCATCACAATTACGGGCGACAAACGCTTCTTAGGCTTCGTGGAGACGAGTACGGAGAACGAGCAGGTACTGACTCCGTTTCTCCGTTCATTGATGGAGCGAGGCCTGGACATCTCTGAAGGCGTGCTGGTGATCGTCGACGGCGGCAAAGGTCTGCGCGCGGCAGTCAAGCGGGCATTCGGTAATCGAGCCCTGGTCCAACGCTGCCAATGGCACAAACGCGAGAACGTGGTGAGCTACCTGTCGAAGACCGAGCAAGCCGCGTGGCGCAAGCGGCTTCAGCGTGCGTACCAGCGCCCGGAGTACAACGAAGCCCGGGCGGCCCTCGAACAGCTCCATGGAGAGCTCGAGGAGCGAAACCAATCGGCCGCTACGAGCCTTGAGGAAGGCCTGGAGGAGACCCTCACGTTGCATCGACTCGGCGTGTACGGGGTCCTGGGCCGTTCGTTCAAGACGACGAATTGCTTGGAATCGGTCAATGCCCTCGTCGAGGAAAGGTGCGCGAAGGTCGATCATTGGAAGAACTCGAGCCAGCGGCAGCGCTGGTTGGCGACGGCGCTCATCGACATCGAACCACGCTTGAGGAAGGTGATCGGCTACCGTCATCTTCCAAAGCTCCGCGAAGCCCTCAGGCGGGAGCTGAAGATTGAGGCGAAGACGTCGACGAGATCGAAGAAGAAGGTTGCGTGACCAATCGTGAGCCGTGGAGAGTTTCAACTAAGAATGGGATTGACTCTCATGGGGAGTCCTACTCAGTTTCTAAAAATCGGGCGGCCCATCCTACCGCTGACAGAGGCCGGAGTCAACGGATCGCAAGACGGGTGTCCTAGTGGTCCCCGTCAAACAGACTGTAACTTATCGAGCTTCTTTCGGGCACGTTGAACTTTTTCAAGAATATCGGAAGCCGTTGCGGTCCAAATGAAGGGCTTCGGGTTCTGATTGTGACCCCCGACATATTCCTCCACGGCCTGGATTAGCTCAGGAACCGAATGGAAAACCCCGCGCCGAAGCCGTTGTTCGGAAAGATCCCGGAAGAAGCGTTCGACCATGTTCAGCCAGGATGCACTGGTCGGTGTGAAGTGCACATGAAAGCGCGTGTTGCGCTTCAACCAGTTGACGACTTTCTGATGTTTGTGCGTGGCGTAGTTGTCGCAAATGATATGGATCTGTTTGTCTTTCGGCACGGAACGTTTGATCTGATTGAGAAACCGGATCCATTCCTGATGACGATGCTTCGGCATACAGGTCCCGATAATCGAGCCGTCCAGCGTATTGAGCGCGGCGAACATCGTGGTCGTCCCGTTGCGTTTGTAGTCGTGGGTGAGGGTGCCGCACCGCCCCTTCTTCAGAGGTAACCCGGGTTGCGTGCGGTCCAGGGCCTGCATCTGGCTCTTCTCATCGCAGGACAAAACAATGGCGTTTTCCGGAGGGTTCAGATACAAACCGACCACATCCTCCAACTTCTCGACAAATTGTTTGTCGTTGGAAAGTTTGAAGGTGCGTGCCAGATGAGGCTTCAAGCCATGAGCCCGCCAGATTCTCCCTACCGTGGACTCGCTGACGCCGGTTGCCCTGGCCATCAAGGACCGGCTCCAGTGCGTGGCGTTCGGAGGCTTCCCTTCGACCGTCTTCTTCACGATCCGGGCCCGCTTCCGGCGGCCGATCGAGGGAATCCGTCCACTGCGGGAAGCGTCCTTTTCGATTCCCCCGAGGCCATCTTCAACGAAACGATCGCGCCAACGTCCGGCCTTTTGACGAGTGATGTCCAACTTGGCAGCGATCTCCTGATTGTCCAGACCCCCGGCGGCCAGCAAGACAATTCGAGATCGTTCCGCCAACCGGACCGCCACACTGCGGCTTCGGCTCAGTCGCTCCAGTTCCTTCCGCACAGGAATGTCCAATTTAATCGTCGGTGCTCTCCTCATATATACTCAGACGTAGGAAAGCTGAATACGTTACATTAACTGTGACGGACTACACTAGGTGTCCCAGATGACCCAGTGATTTCCATTCCATTCTATATTTGCTTACCCAACTTCACCGGGATAGGAATTGCTAGTGGTCCCCGTCAAACAGACTGTAACTTATCGAGCTTCTTTCGGGCACGTTGAACTTTTTCAAGAATATCGGAAGCCGTTGCGGTCCAAATGAAGGGCTTCGGGTTCTGATTGTGACCCCCGACATATTCCTCCACGGCCTGGATTAGCTCAGGAACCGAATGGAAAACCCCGCGCCGAAGCCGTTGTTCGGAAAGATCCCGGAAGAAGCGTTCGACCATGTTCAGCCAGGATGCACTGGTCGGTGTGAAGTGCACATGAAAGCGCGTGTTGCGCTTCAACCAGTTGACGACTTTCTGATGTTTGTGCGTGGCGTAGTTGTCGCAAATGATATGGATCTGTTTGTCTTTCGGCACGGAACGTTTGATCTGATTGAGAAACCGGATCCATTCCTGATGACGATGCTTCGGCATACAGGTCCCGATAATCGAGCCGTCCAGCGTATTGAGCGCGGCGAACATCGTGGTCGTCCCGTTGCGTTTGTAGTCGTGGGTGAGGGTGCCGCACCGCCCCTTCTTCAGAGGTAACCCGGGTTGCGTGCGGTCCAGGGCCTGCATCTGGCTCTTCTCATCGCAGGACAAAACAATGGCGTTTTCCGGAGGGTTCAGATACAAACCGACCACATCCTCCAACTTCTCGACAAATTGTTTGTCGTTGGAAAGTTTGAAGGTGCGTGCCAGATGAGGCTTCAAGCCATGAGCCCGCCAGATTCTCCCTACCGTGGACTCGCTGACGCCGGTTGCCCTGGCCATCAAGGACCGGCTCCAGTGCGTGGCGTTCGGAGGCTTCCCTTCGACCGTCTTCTTCACGATCCGGGCCCGCTTCCGGCGGCCGATCGAGGGAATCCGTCCACTGCGGGAAGCGTCCTTTTCGATTCCCCCGAGGCCATCTTCAACGAAACGATCGCGCCAACGTCCGACCTTTTGACGAGTGATGTCCAACTTGGCAGCGATCTCCTGATTGTCCAGACCCCCGGCGGCCAGCAAGACAATTCGAGATCGTTCCGCCAACCGGACCGCCACA
The DNA here is from genome assembly GCA_965262425.1 of Terriglobia bacterium. Classification (GTDB taxonomy): domain Bacteria; phylum Acidobacteriota; class Terriglobia; order 20CM-2-55-15; family 20CM-2-55-15; genus CAZOZZ01. The sequence goes on from OZ253536.1 coordinate 1,246,018, forward strand.
CTGCGGCTTCGGCTCAGTCGCTCCAGTTCCTTCCGCACAGGAATGTCCAATTTAATCGTCGGTGCTCTCCTCATATATACTCAGACGTAGGAAAGCTGAATAAGTTACATTAACTGTGACGGACTACACTAGTAGGCGACACCGGTTCGAGCCAAGAGTCATTCGATCACGAAACAGATACCGACTTCGTAAGAGAGATCACTAGCCCGCATTTCTCATGAATGGTGCCCAAAACTGCATTTTGGAGACGGAAAAGATGTCGGAGGCTGGGTGGCGAGAGCAAAGATGCCGGCTGAGGGGAGTGACTGGGCCTGGACGAGTGGTGGTGAAGGGAATGACGACGTGAAATCGGATTACAGAGACAGCTATCCCGATCAAAGATCGGAACGTTGGTATGTCTGAGGAGGGGACGCTCAACAGCGAAGCGGGACTTTCTGAAGGTTGGCATAAATCTGAGCGAACACCGCGGCGTAGGGGTATCCGCCAGCCATCCGAATCCAGACTCGACGCACGGTCACATGGATCTGCGCTCCGATTTTGAGCAGCTTCAGGCGAATCGTGGTGCACTGCGCCCGCGCGAATTCGGTGCCCTGCAACCCGAGCCGTCGCAAGGCCTGCATTAACATGTACGCCACCGATGAAAGGTAGAGTCGGAGTTGATTGGCGCGCATGGTGGCCGTGCTGGTCCGATCGGCGAACAATCCGAGCTGTTGCTCTTTGATCCGGTTTTCCATATCCCCTCGGGCACAGTAGATCTGTTCATAGATCTGTCTTGGGGTCTTTCGGCCTTTCGGTAACGAGGTGACGATAAACCGAGGATTGGAGCCCTTGGCCAGATGTTCGGCCTTACCAATGATGCGTCGCTCACGGGTCCAGCTGCCGCGGGTCTGATACGGAAACGTCTTAAAGACGCGCGCTGGCTTTCCCGTCCTGTCGAATCGCTTTTTTGCAGTCGCCATCGGAGTTTCGATCGCGCCCAGCAGTCGATTGTTCTTTGCCAGTCCGATCACGTAATCGACACGGTGTTGGGCCTCGCACCACGTCAGGATCTCATCGCGGCAGAAACCCGAGTCGGCACGAATCACGATCTGGACTCTGGGCCACTTCTGCCGAATCTGTCCGACGATCCGTTCCAGCTCTTTGACCGATCCGGCCGCACCATCGATGTCGGATCGTCGTAGCCGGGCACACAGCAGAAACTCCCCACAGAAGATATACAGCGGCAGATAACAATAGTGCCGGTAATAGCCGTGAAAGAAGCGACCCTCCTGACTCCCGTGAATCGGATCGTCGGTCGCATCCAGATCCAGAATGATCTGCCGCGGCGCCCGCCGATGCGCTTGGAGAAACACGTCCACCATCAACCTATCCATCGCCGCCTCGTCTCGTCCGATCTTCTTGTACGGATGGTCTGCCGCACCCTCGGTCGACAGTTCCAGTCGGTTCAGCGTGCTCTTACCAGCCAGGGCCTTGCCTCGATCTCGTGCCTGTTTCCGGGTCCGACCCTTCGGATCGGTCTCACCCACCATCACGGCCAGCATCGGATCCGACCGGAGTTGGTCGTGGTCGTTCAGATCCTCATAGCCCAAACACAATCCGTACACACGTTGCGACACCAGTTGTTCGATCCCGTGTTCCACAAATCGCGGATCCCGATGATCCTGGAAACATCCGGCAAGCTGTTTCAGAATCCCCGTCCGTTTTTCTGCTTCTCGTAGCAGCAAGCCGCCCGCATCCGTGCTGATGTCTCCTCCGTCGAATTGGCCCCGTACTTCCCGTGAACCTAATGCGTGAAATTGAATCGATTCTGTCTTACACTCTGTATTCATAAAGGCCGCCTCCGTCTGCGCATTTGATGCTTCTAGTGTAGTCCGTCACAGTTAATGTAACTTATTCAGCTTTCCTACGTCTGAGTATATATGAGGAGAGCACCGACGATTAAATTGGACATTCCTGTGCGGAAGGAACTGGAGCGACTGAGCCGAAGCCGCAGTGTGGCGGTCCGGTTGGCGGAACGATCTCGAATTGTCTTGCTGGCCGCCGGGGGTCTGGACAATCAGGAGATCGCTGCCAAGTTGGACATCACTCGTCAAAAGGCCGGACGTTGGCGCGATCGTTTCGTTGAAGATGGCCTCGGGGGAATCGAAAAGGACGCTTCCCGCAGTGGACGGATTCCCTCGATCGGCCGCCGGAAGCGGGCCCGGATCGTGAAGAAGACGGTCGAAGGGAAGCCTCCGAACGCCACGCACTGGAGCCGGTCCTTGATGGCCAGGGCAACCGGCGTCAGCGAGTCCACGGTAGGGAGAATCTGGCGGGCTCATGGCTTGAAGCCTCATCTGGCACGCACCTTCAAACTTTCCAACGACAAACAATTTGTCGAGAAGTTGGAGGATGTGGTCGGTTTGTATCTGAACCCTCCGGAAAACGCCATTGTTTTGTCCTGCGATGAGAAGAGCCAGATGCAGGCCCTGGACCGCACGCAACCCGGGTTACCTCTGAAGAAGGGGCGGTGCGGCACCCTCACCCACGACTACAAACGCAACGGGACGACCACGATGTTCGCCGCGCTCAATACGCTGGACGGCTCGATTATCGGGACCTGTATGCCGAAGCATCGTCATCAGGAATGGATCCGGTTTCTCAATCAGATCAAACGTTCCGTGCCGAAAGACAAACAGATCCATATCATTTGCGACAACTACGCCACGCACAAACATCAGAAAGTCGTCAACTGGTTGAAGCGCAACACGCGCTTTCATGTGCACTTCACACCGACCAGTGCATCCTGGCTGAACATGGTCGAACGCTTCTTCCGGGATCTTTCCGAACAACGGCTTCGGCGCGGGGTTTTCCATTCGGTTCCTGAGCTAATCCAGGCCGTGGAGGAATATGTCGGGGGTCACAATCAGAACCCGAAGCCCTTCATTTGGACCGCAACGGCTTCCGATATTCTTGAAAAAGTTCAACGTGCCCGAAAGAAGCTCGATAAGTTACAGTCTGTTTGACGGGGACCACTAGACAAAGTCATCTATGCCAGACAGGGCGGCCTTTTTCGGTCCTTTCCCTTCCTACTCTGTTTCGATTTATCTCAGATCTCTTGAGAAATGCGGGCTAGTCCGTTGTACAGTGTCAAGATTTGGATCAAGAGGCTTGCGGTTGTATTGATTCTCTCGGGCGTCGCAGCCATTTGGGCAACACTCACAATTGACCTCCCCCCAATAAAACGGTCCACCCGCAGGGTGAGTTTTCCCATAATAATTGACGAGGGAGAACTCCATGAAGCGGAAACAATTCAGTGAAGAACAGATCATCGGGATCCTGAAAGAAGGTCAAGCCGGAGCGACGGGCAAAGAGGTGTGCCGGCGGCATGGGATCAGCGAGAACACGTTCTACAAGTGGAAGTCCAAGTACGGTGGGCTGACCGTATCGGAAGCGAAGCGGCTGCGGGAGCTGGAAGCCGAGAATCGCAAGCTGAAGCAGTTGCTGGCCGAGTCCCATCTGGATAACGCTGCTCTGAAGGAGCTGTTGTCAAAAAACTGGTGAGGCCCGCAGCAAAACGACAGGCTGTGCAGCACTTGGTCGAACGGGACCTGCGCAGCCAGCGGCGGGCCGCAAGACTGGTCGGAATCCATAGATCGACGGTGCGGTACGGCTCGTGCAGGCCGGCGGACACGACCCTGAGAGAGCGTCTGAAGGAACTGGCCACGGAGTATCCCCGCTACGGCTACGAGACGCTTCACGGGATGCTGAAGCAGGAGGGTTTGTTGATCAATGAGAAGCGAACCTACCGGATTTACCTGGAAGAGGGCTTGCAGGTGCGTCGGAAGAGACGCAAGCGGTTGTCCCGGCAGCAGCGCGTGCCGATGCCGATATTGACCCAAGCGAATCAACGATGGTCGATGGACTTCATGAGCGATCAACTGGCCAACGGCCGGCGGTTTCGAATCTTCAACCTGGTGGACGATTTCACCAGGGAGTGCCTGGGACAGATCGTAGATTTTTCGATCTCTGGCGAGCGGGTGGCTCGATACCTGGACGACTTATCGACTCTAAGAGAACTGCCCGACGCGATCGTTCTGGATAACGGACCGGAAATGACGAGCAAGGCCTTGTGGTTCTGGTCACAGAAACGTGGCGTTACGCTGAGCTTCATTCGGCCCGGAAAACCGATGGAGAATTCCTTTGTGGAAAGCTTTAAACGGTCGATTCCGGGACCAATGTCTCAATGAACACTGGTTTGCCGACCTTGCGGACGCTCGGCGAATCATTGAAACCCGCAGGACCCATTACAATGAAGAGAGGCCTCACAAATCCTTGGACGGTGTACCGCCAGCGGTGTTCGCCCGAGCGATGCAGTCGCTCAAACCTGGACATGCTGGCATTGAATAGCGACGATGAAAACTCACCCTGCAGGTGGACCTAAGATCGGGGGGAGGTCACCCGAGATCGCTCTCGGGCTAAGTCCCTTATTATGAATGAGCCGTACTGGGCTCGAACCAGTGACCCTCTGCTTAAAAGGCAGATGCTCTACCAACTGAGCTAACGGCCCGCAATCGAAACCTCTCTATCGTAACGCAAGACGACTTTGAGGGGGAGACGCGGATTTGGAGGGAATCGTCTCATCGATTCCACATTTTGGATTCAAGGAATTGCCGAGGGGTGACGATTGGTATGTCTTGAATAGACCCCAGACTCAAGAGGCCTTTGTCCCCCGTCACAATCGCATCAGCTTTGCCAGCGACGGCACATTCTAGAATGCGGTTGTCGTCCGGGTCGGTGGACGCCGTAATCGTTGTTCTTGGGGTCACCGTCTTCGCCACAGATATCACGGGATCCAATGCATGTGCCAGCTCCTTGCGGGACCAGCCGAACTTGTCCGTCAAGACACCCCTTAGTTCTCGGACGATTGGCGATGAAATGCAAATCCGAAAGGCATCTTCTTCGGACAACATCAGAACTTGGGCTGGAGCTCCCCCAAAGAGAAGCGCAGAAACGTACACGTTGGTGTCAACGACAACATCGATCATTGACCGCCGCGGATCTCTTTTTTTCGCTTGGCAGCTCTCTGTTCCCTGCGATAGTCGCGGATGAGAGGGACGACATCTCCCTGTTCGAGACCTAAAGCTTCAGCCCTGCCTTGGCCGTAGAGCCGAATCCGTTCCCAGCGCCGTTCCTGTTGGTACCTCCGTAACGCTTCGCGAATCAATTCGCTCATCGTCCGGTTTTCCTCATCAGCGAGTTGCTTGACCTCTCTGATCATGGTTGGCGTCATCGTGACTGAGATGTTTTTGGTTGTTCTCATACGCAAATATTATTTAATAATACTGCGTGATCGTATGCCCTTCAATGCCGAACCATTCTGGTGAGCGAGTTGGGAGCAGTGCAGTGCCCTACGGCATCCGAATCGTTTCTTCCCGGTCCGGCCCGGTCGACACCATGCTGATGGGCCTTTCCAGGAAGTCGGAGAGGAACTTCAGGTAGTCCTGGGCCTCTGTGGGCAGGTCCGACCACTCCTTCATGCCTGCGATGGACTTGCTCCATCCGGGGCGGTTGTCGTAGATCGGTTCTACCTGGTCCAGGATGTCGGCGTCGGCAGGGAATTCGTCGATCGGGGAGCCCTTGTACTTGTAACCGGTGCAGAAGGGGATCTCGTCGAACGTGTCCAGAACGTCGATCTTCGTGACGGCGACCGAGTCCATGTCGTTGATCATCGCCGAGTACCTGGCTGCGGGACCGTCGAACCATCCGCATCGCCGCGGGCGGCCAGTGGTTGAGCCGAATTCGTCGCCTTTGGCTCGCAGTTCTTCGCCGATCGATCCGATCTCCTCGGTCGGGAAGGGACCGCTTCCAACGCGGGTCGCGTAGGCCTTCATGATGCCCAGTACCGAATGGATGTGTTTGGGGGCGATACCCAATCCGCTCGGGATACCGCAGGCGGTGGAACTCGAAGAAGTCACATAGGGAAACGTTCCGTGGTCCACGTCGAGCAGGGTGGCCTGCGCGCCTTCGAACAGGATGCGCTTTCCTTCCCGTATCCCCTTGTTTAGAAGTGACGTCGTGTCGACGAACAGTGGGCGCAGTTTTTCGGCGTACTCGGCGTAGGATTCGCAGATCGGTTCGGGGTCGATCTCCTGCGGGTAGTTCAGGGCTTTCAGCGTCCGATTCTTCAGATCCACCTGTACGCGGATCCGGTCGGCCATCGTGACGGGGTTGAGCAGGTCGCAGACGCGGAGGCCCCGCCGGGCCATCTTGTCCTCGTAAGCCGGACCGATACCTCTGGACGTCGTTCCGATGCGGCGTTCGCCCATCTGAAGTTCTATCGCAGCTTCCATAACGCGGTGGTATGGCAGGATCAGGTGACAGCGATTCGATACAAACATCCGGCCTTCGATTTCGATGCCTGCTTCGGCAAGAACTTCCAGTTCTTCGATCAAAGCCAGGGGATCTAACACCACGCCGCCGCCGATAACACACTGGACCTCTGGATGAAAGATGCCCGAGGGGATCAGGTGGAGGATGAATCGTTGTTTTCCGATTCGAATCGTGTGTCCGGCATTGTGGCCACCCTGATACCTGGCAACGATGTCGAACTGGGTGGAGATGATGTCGACAATCTTACCCTTTCCTTCATCGCCCCACTGGGCGCCCACGACCGCGACATTCTTGTTGTTTTCCACGTTCTTGTCCTGGCGGCGTCTCCGGGCAGGGGAAGCCCTGAACGAGACGTCCGAGTCAGTCGGATTCGAAATAGTAGCCGCAGGGCTCTTCGATTTCTTCGAGATCTCTTGGAACGAGTGGGAAGATCCGGCACTGGGCGAAATGATTGCCGTAGATCGAGCAGTTGTACTCGCCTTCGGATTCCTCGAGGAAAGGGCACTTCACGAGGATCTTGCAGCAGGCGCCACAACGGGTGCATTCACCCTTCCGTTGGGCGAGGAGTTGTTCGTTGTCCGCCGTGTAAATGTTCGAACGGAAGTAGCGCCGGATTTTGCCTCTCAGTTGCAAGGCTCTGAAGCGCAGCTGTTCGCCGGGAGACCTGCGCACTGGCGCATTGAGGACTGGTGATTCCACTTCCAATTTGTTGCCGTGATCTTGGTTAGGAAACGTGTTTCGTGATAGCGCCGACTATTGTGGCTTTTGGAACGGCGCCGACGAGCTGTTCTTTCACCTGGCCGTCCTTGAACAGCAGCAGAGTCGGGATTCCCCGAATACTGAACTTGGCCGAGAGCGCGCTGTTGGCATCGACATCCAGCTTGCCTACCTTGAGCTTGCCCTGGTACTCGTCTGCAATCTCTTCGACCGTCGGGGCCAGAGCCCGACAGGGTCCGCACCAGGCGGCCCAAAAATCAATAAGTACAGGAATGTCCGATTTTTCGACTTCCGTTTCGAAATTCGATTCTGTGATCTCTATCGTATTCGCTCCCATTCGGTTCCTCCGAGATGATTATTGCATGAAATGTAGAACTTAGCGGACCCCTGTGGAAAAGTCAATCCACGTCATTACCGGAATATTACCAGTTTTGAGGGTCGGCCCGGGTCCGATCGATCATGATGGTCGATCCGGCACCATTTCAGAGTTGGGAAAAAAGAGGGATATATCGATGACGGGCGGTTCAGGCTGAGATGTCGATGCGAAGGCCGTGGTCTTCGTCTTCGATGCGCCCGTCTGGCGTATAGAGCAGGTCCGCGACAGCCTCAAGTTCCTTTTTCGGGGACTTTTTCCTGGGATTTTGCTCTTTCCGCCGCCCGGAATTGGAAGTGGGTTGAATGCGCTGCAGGTTGGCTGCGTTGCTGACGATTCGGCTGATGGTTCCGGTTTCCATGACCATTCTCTTCCTTGCTATCCATTGTATCGACGTCGACTCAGTAGAACTTTAGGGTATATTCCCGAGAGACCGCTTCCATCCCGTGCGGAACTAGGAGCCTGCGCGGCAGAAGAGCTACTGCGAAAGCGGTATAATCGGTCCATATTTTCCCGATTTTTCGTTACATAGAACCACTATTCGCCTCAAAATCGATAAAATCTGGCCTCGATTCTCCACTTTCTCGCTACGATTCCTTCTGCCGCGCAGGCTCCTAGGCCAGAGTGATGCGGGTGGTCGGAAGGCTTTGCAAACACAGGAGTTCGGGTGGGGTTCGACAATCATCGAAACTGGCGAGACGAACCTGTCGTCATCAGTGGGCTAGGTTGCCTGACGCCCCTTGGCAACACCCGCGAAGCTCTGTGGGACGGTTTCCGCCGCGGTTTGAGTGGAGTGGATCGGATTCAGGCTTTCGACCCGTCCCCGTTCCCGGTCCAGATCGCTGGTGAAGTACGCGAGCTCGATCCGTTCGAAAGCCTGCCCCGAAAAGAACGTCAGCATGTCTCCCGTGCCGCGGCCCTGGCGATCTGCGCCGCGCGGAGGGCTCTCGAAGACGCGAAGATCACGCCGTCGGACGAGAGTCTCGAGACCCGCCGGCGGATTGGAGTCGTGATCGGGAGCGGGGGAGGGGGCCTCGAGTTTACCGAAAGACAGTACGCACACTATTTCAGGGGGGAACCCAAAAAAGCGAGCGTCTATACGATCCCGACATCGACGATCGGCACTCTGAGCAGTGAAATTTCCATGGCGTTCGATCTCCGTGGGCCCAGCCATGTCGTGTCGACCGGGTGTACCAGTTCCACCGATGCCATCTCTTATGCCTGTCAGTCGATCCTTTCAGGTCAGGCCGACATGATCGTAACCGGTGGTGCGGACGCGCCGCTGGCGCCGGGCATCCTGGCGGGGTTTTGCCTGATGCGCATCCTGACCGAGTCCTGGAACACCCAGCCGCAGGGCGGCTCCCGACCATTCTCAAGTGATCGAAACGGTTTCGTTCTGGGTGAGGGTGCCTGGATTTATGTGATCGAGACCGAAGCCGCGGCCCGGGCGCGGGGCGCGCCGATTTACGCCGAGATCGCCGGGCATGGATCGACCTGCGATGCGCATCACCGTGTGCGGCTGAATGAGTCGGGTGTCGAGCCTGCACGCGCCATGTCGCTGGCCATCGAAGATGCCAGCATTCGGCCATCCCAGCTGGGTTACGTCAATCTCCACGGTACGTCTACGGTTTTGAACGACAGGATTGAAACCCGGGCGCTCAAGATCAGCCTGGGCTCGGATGCCCCCCGCATCCCGATGAGCGCTTCCAAATCCATGTTCGGGCATCCCCAGGGCGCCAGTGGCGCTGCCGGGATCAGCGCGGTTCTGTTTGCGATGCGTGAATCCCTGATCCCGCCGACGTTGAACCTGGACGAACCGGACAAGGAGTGCGACCTGGATTACACCCCCCTGACGGCGCGACCCGCTCGGGTGGACTACGCTCTCGCCAACTGCATTGGCTTTGGGTCCAAGAACTCCGCGCTCGTGTTGAAGAACATCGATGTATGACCTGTCCAGGCGTGTCCATGACGAGGAGTGGATGGACGATCTGACGCGGCCCGATGCCGAATTTCGTCAGGCGTACAGGGAACTGGGAATGATCAATCGCTACCTGGGTGGGATACGTGCGATCAAACGTTTCCTGCCGCGCATTCGAGGTGGCACGTTGCTGGATGTGGCTGCCGGTGCGTCGGACGTCGGGGATGTGCTGGTGCGAGATGGAGGCTGGAAGGTTGTCGGTGTGGATTTGAATTCCGGGGGCCTGGGAATGGCGACCCGGAGTCTGGTGGTCGCAGGCGACGCATTCTCACTACCGTTTCCAGACAATTCGTTCGACGTCGTAACCGCCTCGCTCTTCTTTCATCACCTCTCGGATGATGATTGTGTCCGGGTGTTTCGAAGCATGTACCGGGTCGCACGACAACGAGTGATCGTAAACGACCTCCACCGGACCCAGGTGGCCTGGATGTCCATTGTCCTGCTCACCCGATTGTTCTCCCGCAGTCCGATGGTTCAGAACGACGGGCCCTTGTCGGTCCGGAGGGCGTTCAGGCCGACGGATCTCGCCGCCATCGCACGCCGGGCCGGAGTCGATGCGCGCATCCACCGCAGCTTTCCTTATCGGCTCGTCATGGTGGCCGACAAATGACGCGGTACGACGTGGTTGTTATCGGCGGCAGCCTGGCCGGTGCATCGTGTGCTCTCGGCCTGAAGCGGGCCGGTGTGGACGTCGTCACGTTCGATCGGGATCGTTTTCCAAGAAAGAAAGTGTGTGGGGAATTCCTCTCACCGGGCGCCCTCGACTGCTTGAGAGAGTTGGATGTTCTCGAAGACGTGTTACAGGCTGGGGCCGTCCCGATAGATCGCGGCCGGATTCGTTCAGACGGTGGGGATCTCGACATCCCGTTTCCCCGTCCTGGCATGGGTTTTTCGCGGAGCAAACTGGACTCGATCCTGGCCCGGAAGGCCGGAGTGCGCCATGGCTGTCAGGTTTTGAAGGTCGTCCCCGATCGGGACGGGTTCGTCGTTCAGGTTCATTCGGCCGATGGTGCGACCGAAGATGTGGTGTGTGATGTTGTCATCGACGCCGCGGGAAAACTCAGCCGTTTCACCCAGAGACAGAACACGGGCCAATTCGGGGTCCAGTATCACGAAGAAAGGGATAACGGTTCCGTCCTCGATTTCGAATTTTTTGAGGGAGGGTACGGGGGGTCCGTTTCGGTGGAGTCGGGTCGGACAAACTCGTGCTTTCTCGTCGATCGAGCGCACCTGGATCCTTTCCTCGAAAAGGACGGATGCATCGTCACCGGTCCGGTCGCATACCGACGAGTCGGTGGAGAGTACCTTGCGATCGGTGACGCGGCCGGCATGATCGATCCCTTCTGCGGGGAGGGAATGCGTCACGCGATGGACTCGGGGATCCTGGCCGCGAGGGTCGTTTCTTCAGGCCACCGCAACGGTATGTGCTACGAGGACCTGCGTCGCGCATACGAGTCCGCCTGGCGTTCCGGCTGGGCCCGCAAGCGGACTGTGGCTTCGGGCTTCCGATCGATTCTGGACAGGCCGTGGTTGGGGAGGAAGGTATTTGCCTTGGGTGGGCGGTTTCCGCGGTTGGCGTCGGTTGTGGTGCGAGAGTTCTGGCGGTAAGGGCGGGGGTGTGTGTCGGGGCGGCCGTCCCTGGCCGCCCGCCGGAAAAGTCAAAGTTCCGGTCAAGCCCTCCGAAACACGCCATGCCAGGGACATGTGGGATTTCACGTTCAGACGACGCGGGATGATCGAACGAAGGATTGCGTGTTCAGGCTGGGAGGAAGGGGAAGAGTGCGGCATTCCCGCGGGTGGCCAGAGACGGCCACCCCGACACGCTGTCCTGTCAGAATTGAGAGTGTCGGGGCGGCCGTCTCTGGCCGCCCGCGGGCCATGCATGTTATTCTAAGCAGGCCCGTCCTTCCCGGCCCTATTCCAGGGACACATGCCAAATTTTCACCTTCTGCCTACACGCTTCAATAGTTTGCGTTTGCTCGACCTCGACGCTCCAGACGTCATCAAATCGTATTTTGTGACGATGGAGACCTACAAATTTGCGCCGTTTTTCGGTGACATCCGCCTGGCCAAACAGGTCGTCGCTGCGCTTTTCGCGGAGAGTGATCGACGTGAGATCGAACTCTACTCTTACGTCGTCATGACGGACCACATCCATTTTCTGGCCGGAGCGGGGCTCAAGGATCTGGAACGGTTCGTGGGTTTGTTCAAGAGTTACTCGACACGACTGCTATGGAAACGGAGTAGAGAGATCGCCGGAGGAGACGAAATAGCACGCCCTCTCGTCACTCGGCCACGTGTCGGTAACATGGCGCTTCGGAAAGATGTGATGGAGCGACCATATGTCGTGCTGCCGGAACACATCTATCTGGATAGATTCGAATGCCCGAACCGATTGGACTTCGCAAACAAATATCTGTGGAACAGGTCGTTTTTCGATCACATCTGTCGGAATACTGAAGATTTCTTTAACGTCGTGACGTACATTCTGGAAAATCCGGTCAAGCGAGGGTATGTTTCGAGGCCGGAGTTCTATCCGTTTTCGGGTAGTTTTCTTATGAGGGGGCCGGAGCGGGGTGAATGAAACCATGCACCTCCCGCGGGCGGCCAGGGACGGCCGCCCCGACACGCTATGACTTACATTCTCGCTATCCTTTCCGGTCTCGCCCTCATCCAGGGGCTTGTTTCGCTTTGGGATGGGGTTCGGAACATGCGGTATTCCCGGTCATATCGCCGGGGGAACGGTCCGTCCGGATCAGTCATTGTTTTCTGTCCGGCTACGGGGACTGACCCGGATCTCCGGTCGAACGCACGGTCGCTGTTGGGACAGGACCATTCCGACTACCGGGTCGTGTTCATCGTCGAATCGCGGGACGATCCCGCACACGGTGTCCTGTCCGGTGTGGAAGGCGCCGAGGTTCTGGTTGCCGGCCGCGCGAAAGATTCCGGCCAGAAAGTCCACAACCTCATTCAGGGTGTCGTCCGGTTCGGGAGCGAATCTGACATCTTCGTGTTTTGCGACTCGGATACCCTTTTCCCTCCCGAGTGGCTATCCGAACTGATCGCGCCCCTGACGGACCCGAACGTCGGGGCGAGTACCGGTTATCGATGGTATGTGCCCGGGGAGGGGAGCCTGCCCACGTTGCTACGGTCGGCCTGGAACGCGTCTGTAGCGGGTTTTCTCGGGCCCCATCGGAACAACTTTGTATGGGGAGGCTCCACCGCTATCCGGCGCGAGACATTTGACAGCATCGCGATCCTGGAAGCGTGGAAGGGCGCCTTGAGCGATGACTATGCGTTGACATCCGCCGTCCGCCGCCGGAATCTCGCCATTGTTTATGTTCCCACTTGCCTGGTCCCCTCCTACGGCGAATGCTCCTGGCCGGAACTTCTGGAGTTCACGAACCGTCAGATCAAGATCACCCGAGTCTACGCGCCGCGAATGTGGATGATGGGACTGGTCACATACACCCTCTTCAACTTCACGTTCCTTGCACTCACGATCGCTATTGCTTTCGATCTCCGGTGGTTTCTTCCCTGGGCGGGAATCTATGCCCTCACTGTTATTCGTTCCCGAGTTCGGCTTCAAGCTGCCGGACAAGCCATCCCCTCCGCTTCGCTCAAGCCGTACACCCTGTTTTACCTGCTGTCGGCTCCGCTGGTTTCAGTCCTCTACCAGACAAACTTCATCGCATCCATGCTCAATCGCCGGATTCTCTGGCGGGGAATCCTCTACACGATGATCTCTCCCTCACAGACTCGATCCCTCCGACTCTGATACGATTGAAGCATGAAGAATCGTGCGAAGCCGGTCCGTGTGCCCGACCTCGGAGTGATGAAACGCCGGGGTGAAAAGATCACGATGTTGACGGCTTACGACGCCACCATGGCGCGTCTGCTCGATCGTGCCGGAATTGACGTCCTGCTGGTCGGCGACTCCCTTGGAATGGTCGTCATGGGGTATGACACGACCGTGCCGGTGACACTCGATATGATGGTTCACCACACTCAGGCTGTCGTCCGCGGTACCCGGCGTGCCCTGGTTGTGGCCGACCTGCCTTTCCTGACGTATCAGGTCGACGAGGCCGAAACGATGAGAAACGCCGGGCGCCTGATTCAACAAGGCGGCGCGACGGCCGTGAAAATTGAAGGCGGTCATCATGTCGTCGAACCCACCCGTCGCTTGCGGGACGCCGGCATACCGGTAATGGGCCACCTGGGGTTGACCCCGCAGTCGGTCCATCAGTTTGGCGGGTTTCGGCCTCAGGCGAGGACCTGGGAAGAAGGCGAACGCCTCTTAGAGGAAGCGATTGCTCTGGAGAGCGCAGGCGTTTTTGCGATTGTTCTCGAATCCATTCCCGCCGAGATTGCCGAGCGTGTGACCGCGGCCGTGTCCGTTCCGACCATTGGGATCGGAGCGGGACCCGCCTGCGACGGCCAGGTCCTGGTCAGCTACGATATGTTGGGTCTCTTTGATGAGTTCGTTCCTTCATTCGTCAAGAAATATGCCAGCCTGGCGGATACGGTCGTCGAGGCGGCGAAGGCTTATGCCGAGGACATCCGATCCAACTCCTTTCCCGAAGCCCGGCACACTTTGACCGGGGTCCGCGGGCAGGACGATTCCCAGCCATGAAGATTGAGTCGATCCCCACGGTGGATCAACTCCGGTTGTACCTCCAGGAGCGCAAGCGGCGGGGGCAAACGGTTGGCCTGGTGCCGACGATGGGCGCCCTCCATGAAGGTCACGGATGTCTGATGGACCAGGCTCGGGGGGAGTGCGACGTGCTGGTCGTCAGCGTCTTCGTCAACCCGTTGCAGTTTGGACCCGAAGAAGATCTCGACAGTTATCCCAGGGATCTGGCCCAGGACCTTCTCTTTTGCGAGCTGCGCGGTGTCGACGTTGTCTTCGCGCCTTCGAATGACGAGATCTATTCCGACACCCCGCACACTTTCGTAGAGCACGGTGTGGAGGGCAACGCGCTTTGCGGCGAATCCCGGCCCGGCCATTTCCGAGGTGTCGCCACGGTCGTCCTGAAGCTCTTCAACATCGTTGCTCCGAACCGTGCGTATTTCGGAGAAAAGGATATTCAGCAACTTGCCGTCATTGGCCGAATGACCAGAGACTTCAACCTCCCGATCGAACTCATCGAAGTGCCGACCCAAAGGGAACCTGACGGCCTGGCCATCAGTTCGAGAAACCAGTACTTGAATTCGGAAGAACGGCAGGCAGCGGGAGTCCTGTACCGGGCCCTCAGGATCGCCCGGCAAAGGATCGCCGATGGCAACCTGGACCCGTCGATTGCCACGAAGGCCGCACGGACCGTAATGGATCTCGAACCTCTGGCCCAGGTCGAATACCTGGAGATCGTCGATCCCAACCTGATGCAACCGGTGGACGAAATAACCGGCCCGGTCCGTGTTGTCGGAGCCATATGTATGGGCAGCACGCGCCTGATCGACAACGTCCTGTGTGAGATGCCGAAGAGCGTGCGCAACAGGCGCAGGAAGTGAGCCGCCGCGCCTCCCCGCCTGGACTAGTCCCTGAATAAGCGCGATTGAGGAAGTATCGATAGTGAAAAAGTAGCGGAAGTACCCGAAATGTCCCCGTCCCGTGCGAAAAGGAATTTGCAGAATCCTGACGGAAAAGGAGGCATTTCGGGTGAACGATTATACGCGCAAGAACATGAGGAATCGCAAGCGGCGAATCGAGCGTCTGCGATTCAGACACTGCGGCGATTTCCTTGAGGCTATCCGATCGATATCGTGTGGTTTTTCGGGCGATAGGAGTTTTGCGTGGGAAACAGGGAGTTGCAGGATGGTGAAAGGGATGGGTGTGGCTCGAGAAGCGACACGAGTGCGACGACCGCCGGATGATGCGGCAAACAGGGTCGATAGAAATCCATGACGAGGGCCCGGTGCGCTATGGAGGCCGAGGATTCTGCAGTTGATTTGCCAGGGCGCGACGGAGCCGGCGGGTCTTGGCAAGAATCTTCTTGCGAGCCGTTTCGCTGAGTGTGAGCACCATTTCCTGATGCTCGAGCGGAGAGAGGAAGGCGACGTAGTTTTGGTAGTAAATCAGAATGACGGTAAAGGTCGGCTGGAGCACATCGAGGATGCGGGGGCGAGTCTTCCGATTCATGTTCCGGCGTTCGATGCGCCGCAGATACCACTGCAGCAGGCTGTAGGTGAGCAGGACAAAGACGACCTGGTTGACCACGAGACTGAATGCGCGGGAAGAGAACTCGGCGAGGCCGGAGAAACACTTGGTTTGCCGGTAGCGCTCTTCAACCACGGTGCGCCGCGCATACTCGGTGCGGGTTTGGGCGGGATCCGCAATGCGTTTGGTATCCAAGAGCACCCACTGATCGGTGTGCCCATCGGCATAGCGTTCACGGTTGATCACCGCATGGAGCGGGACCGGACAGTTGGAATAGGACTCCAGGTCCCGGACCACGGCCAGTTCCGAACCCACGCGCGTGGTGGCCGGATCGGGCGGATTTTCGACGGGGCGTTTCTCTAAGGTGCGTTGCCGGGCCTGCTCACGTTTGCGAATCGCGGCGGGCCGATGAAGGGGAGCCGGTTTCTCCGGCGGTGCAGGAGGCGTCCAAGATTGGAACGTCCCGGGTTGGGCGTCAGCCAGATCGATCGCGTCGCGGGTGATCTCCATGTTGCGACGGGCCGGAATCAGGATGTCGATCCCATAATCCTGTTTGCAACGACCAATGGAGGGGCCATCGAGAAACCCCCGGTCCAGGATCAACCGCTTGATGATTCCCGTGCCATGATAGGCCACAAACTCGTCGACCATGCGGTACAGTATCGGCAAGTCGTTATCTTTACCCTGACTGACTCGCAGTCCGGCCCATAGGAAGAAGTCCCCGGCGCGATTGGTGTGGATCAGGGTCACCAGTTTGTAGCACCGGCGCCACTGACACCGGAGTTTCTGTTTGGAGGTCAGTTTTAGACCGTCGACCGGCTTGTTGTGCTCGTTGAATAGCATCAAGGAGGCGTGTTCATAGGCCGGGTTGTCAGGTAGGAACAGATAGGTCGCATCCCCGATGAACAGCCCTTCCCGATCAAAGGCCCGATGCTGTCGGAAGATGCCCACCACGTCGCGGTTGAACCAATCCTGGAGGCGATCCGCGTCGGTCTTGCGCGCCATCTTCCGCAGATAGTCCTGATCACAGGGGGTCTGCCGGTCGTAGCTGTTCTTGTCGTTGAACCCCCCACACTCCAAGGTCACATCGCCGGTCTCCGGGTGGATGGCCCGATGCCCCATCTGGGGGCCGAAGGCCTGGACCATCCCCCCGCTGCGCACGACATAGGGATAGGCATGAAACTGATGCACCCCGTGGAAGCGCATCGCCACATTGCTGGCGATATAGACCCACACCGGTACGTCGTGCTTCTTCAATGGGGTCGGGTAGCTCCCCGCCAACTTCTCGAGAATCTTCGGCTCTTCCGCAGAATTTGTGGGTAAAACCGTCTTCCATCGCCGCTTGAGGAGACCACGGTGCTCGCCAAGCCTCAAGGCTTCCCTCGCAAGCTCGGCGGCTGCGCCGGCCTTGACCCTCGGCTGCGCTCCGCGGTGTCGGCTGGTGTGGGCGATGGGGAACGGGGCCTCCGGCGGGGGCTCCGGGCACCGGGTGTAGGCGTCCGACCGAAGTGGGTACTGGAATATTCGCCGTCGAACAAAAGAATAAGGTACTTTGTTTCAATTACTTATGTGCGCACAGGCCTTTGGACTGCCCACAAATTCTGCGGAGGAGGCGAATCTTCTTGCCCGCGATGGCTCGAAAGAAGTCCGTCTCGGAGACCTCTCCGGCCGCCTCGATCGAGTCAAACTCCCCGTCCCGGAACGCGTCGCACACCAACCGGTCGTTGCGTTCAAACACGGTCATGCCGGACTCCCCATCAGGGTTTCTCCCGCCGCAGCTTCTCGATTTGATCCAGCAGCTTCAGAATCCTCCGTTGTACTCGGGTGACCTCGGCCCGGGCCGCGCGATACTGGGTATACCGTTCACTCTTCTCTCGCAACCCCTTCACTCGCTCAGCAGGAATCGACAACAACCGGGTCCGGCCCTCCTCGCTCCAGCTCAACACCATCGAGCGGTGCAACTGTCCCCGCGTACACGCACAGCCAGCCTTGCCGCACTTGCGCGCCAACTCGTACACGGTCCCCTTCACCTTCGGCTTGCGTTCATAGCCCACCTCGATCAACTCGGCTAACTCATCGATCGCTTCCCGCAAAGCGGCCCGGTACCGGCTCAATCGCGCCAGTTTGCTCTTAGACTGCATGTCGTATATAATTATAACATACAGATACCGACGCTTCAACCCCAAAAATCTACATCTTTCCACAAATTGTCGTTTTGGGATTCTTCCAGACCCCGGTGGGACGGCTTAACGTTGCTGGCTCACTCTACTGTCTGAACTGCAGTCGAGCGTCGGCTTGGAGAGCGGCATTGGAGGGAACAGTCGGCGCCGATGTTGTCGGCGAGTAACATGCACTATGAGATGGGCAAGCGGACGCGGGGGACGGCGGTGGGCGGCATCGGGGCGATGCATCGGGTGGCGCGGCGGACGGGTCTGATCGAGGCCATCGACGCGCGGGTGGATGTGCTGAAGCGGCATCTGCCGTATCACGAGTCGGATCACGTGTTGAACATCGCCTACAACGCGTTGACGGGAGGGACGTGTCTGGAAGACATCGAGTTGCGGCGCAACGACGAAGCATACCTGGATGCGCTGGGGGCGCAGCGGATACCGGACCCGACCACGGCGGGCGACTTTTGCCGGCGATTCGAGCCCGGCGACGTGGAGAACCTGATGGAGGCGGCGAATGAAGTGCGGCTGAATGTGTGGCGGCAGCAACCGGCCGGTTTTTTCGACGAGGCGGTGTTGGACGCGGATGGGACCCTGGCGCCGACCAGCGGGGAATGCAAGGAAGGGATGGATATCGCCTACGACGGGACATGGGGCTATCACCCGTTGTTGATTTCACTGGCGAACACCGCCGAGCCGTTATACCTGGTGAACCGGAGCGGTAACCGGCCCTCGCATGAAGGCGCGGCCCCGCGGTTCGATCAGGCGATCGGGTGGTGCCAGCGCGCCGGGTTCCATCGGATCCTGCTGCGCGGGGACACCGACTTCAGCCAGACCCGGCATCTGGATGGATGGGACGGCCAGGGCGTGGACTTCATCTTCGGTATCGACGCGAGGGCGAACCTGGTGGCGCGGGCCGATGCGCTGGAGCCGGACTGCTGGGCAGTTCTGGAGCGTGAGGCCAGATACGAGGTGGCCACCCAGCCCCGCCAGCGTCCCGACAAGGTCAAGGAACGGATCGTTCGGGAACGCGGTTTCAAGAACATTCGGTTGCGGGGCGAAGACGTGGCCGAGTTCGCCTACCGGCCCGGCGCCTGTAAGCGGGACTACCGCGTCGTGGTGGTGCGGAAGAATCTGTCGGAGGCCAAAGGGGAGTGGGTGTTGTTCGACAAGATCCGGTACTTCTTCTACATCACGAACCGTGCCGATCCCGCCGACCGGATCGTGAAGCGCGCGAATCAACGGTGCAATCAGGAGAATCTCATCGAGCAACTCAAGAACGGCGTCCGGGCCTTGAAAATGCCGGTGGGCGACCGGACCGGCAACTGGGCCTACATGGTGATGGCGTCGCTGGCCTGGACCCTGAAGGCGTGGTTTGCGCTGCTGCTTCCCGAAACCGGACGCTGGGCCCAGAAGTATCGGGCCGAGAAGCAGACCGTTCTACGCATGGAGTTCAAGACGTTCCTGAACGCCTTCATCCTCCTGCCGTGCCAACTCGTGCGTACCGGCCGGCGCATCGTCTTCCGGCTCATGGCCTGGAACCCGTGGTTGTCCGTCTTGTTCCGTGCCGTGGATGTGTTGCGTCGTCCCCTGCGATGCTGACCCGATCATGGATCTGAGCCCGGGCGGTCGAGGTCCCGGTTGCTGTCAACCCTTCAAACAGACACGGCGAGGCCCCCACTGAAACAGACGCAACACGAACCGGAGGCCGGGACAAAACGATCCCGGAACGGAAGGTTATGCCTCCAACTTTATGGCTGGGAACCGGCCGTTCGCCATCTGGTTATGCGCTTGTTTTGGGACTAGTGGTCCCCGCCAGAGATAGCGTTACTAGATTTCGGAGTGCAACGGTGCCGGATTTGGGGGAGCGACGATGAGTCAATGCTTCGACATTGTGAGGAGGAGCGACGCCAAAGACGGTGCCGTTCCGCCCGAACCCGTAGGGCCGATGGAGGTTGCCCCTCACGAACGCTCAAAACCGTCGAAAGTCACACATACCACGCGGTGGATCTCACTCATCAGTCCGCTCGGATAGTAACGTTATCTCTGGCGGGGACCACTAGGAGCCTCGGCGGCAGAAGAGATCTACTGCGAAAGCGGTATAATCGGTCCATATTTCCCCGATGTTTCGTTAAATAGAACCACTATTCGCCTCAAAATCGAGAAAATGCCTCAAAGTCGAGGAAATCTGGCCTCGATTCTCCACTTTCTCGCTACGAAGTCTTCCGCAGCGCAGTCTTCTAGGCGCCGCTGACCTGCCCTGTACTTGTGTTACGATATGCCGTTCCTGGGGGACCTGATGAGGAAGCGGAAGATACGAGTGGCGCACAGTCCGGACTCCGACGACGCGTTCATGTTTTACGCGCTCGCGACACGGAAGATCGACACGGGGGATCTGCGCTACGAGCACACGCTCAGCGATATCGAAACCCTGAACCACAAGGCGATGGACGGCGTGTTCGAGGTTTCCGCCATTTCGTTTCACGCCTACGCGCATCTGTCGGAGCAGTATGCCGTCCTGTCGTGCGGCGGTAGCGTGGGCCGCAACTACGGACCCGTGGTCGTGTCGAACAAGCCGTTGCGACGGGACCGGCTCAAGAGAAAGAGAGTTGCCATACCGGGCGAACTGACGACCGCGGCACTCGTCTTACGCATGTTTGATCCCGAGATCGAGTGCGTCGATGTGCCCTTCGATCGCATCCTCGATGACATGTCGAAAGGGGAATTCGAGGCCGGCCTTCTGATCCACGAAGGCCAGCTCAGCTATCGTGAAGAGGGCTTCCACAAGGTTCTGGATCTGGGAGAGTGGTGGCAGGAAGAAACCGGTCTTCCCCTGCCTCTGGGCGGAAACGTCATCCGGCGAGACCTTGGGCTGCCCTTGATGAAGGAAATATCCGGTCACATCGGAGAAAGCATCCGTTACGGACTCGATCATCGACAGGAGGCCATGGAGTACGCTCTCGAGTTCGCCCGTGGTCTGGATCCCCAGCGGGCCGACCGTTTCGTTGGGATGTACGTCAACGACATGACCCTCAGCTACGGTGCAGAAGGGAAGAAAGCGATTCGCCGTCTGTTTCGGGAGGCTCAGAAGAAGGGGCTGATCTCCAAGGCTCCGACGATCACATTCGTGTGACTCCCGATCCCGGGTTCACCTTCCAGCCAGCCGGACCGACCTTTTGTTTCCATGAGTGAAGACAGTCGAAGACAGCGGGCCCAGGATCTGTTTCATGAGGCCCACAGGCACCAGACCGACGGCGAGCTCGATGAAGCGGTCCGGCTCTACCATGAGTCGATCGCCCTTTTTCCGACAGCCGAAGCCCACACCTTCCTCGGCTGGACGTACAGTTTCATGGGCCGGCTCGACGATGCGATCTCGGAGTGCCGACAGGCGATCGCCATCGATCCCGACTTCGGCAACCCGTACAACGACATCGGCGCCTATCTCGTGCAGAAAGGCGAGGTTGACGAAGCAATACCATGGTTCGAGCAGGCGCTGGATGCTCCCCGCTACGAAAGTTACTGCTTTCCCCACGTGAATCTGGGCCGGGTTTACGAATTGAAGCGCATGTGGATGCGAGCGCTCGGTGAGTACCGCCGTGCCGCTGCCGAGAAACCCGACTACAGTCCGGCGTTGGAAGGCATGGCCCGAATTCGTGGTTATCTGAACTAAAAAAGCCCACCTTGAGTTGCCACGTCCTGTGTCGAAACCATCATGATGTAGCATATAATCAGACCTGAACCACAATATATTGCATTTGCGGGGTAGTGATGGACCTTAGTTGTCCCTTCCAGAGCCTAGTGTTGGGAACGCGTTTGGTGGCGAATACGGGTGACCCACCGCGGGTAACCGACGATAATCTCTGGAGGGCGGGTGATGAAGCAGGAGGTTCTGAGTACGATGGCGGGCGGAAACGGGCGTGTTAAGGCCGACAAGGGCCTGAAGTTCCAATGTTATTTTACGGGGGAAGGTGTTTCTCCTTATGACGCGGTGGAATGGGAACGCCGCACCGCATCGATCGTGAACGAGTCCGGCGGCGTCATTTTTGAGCAGAAGGACGTCGAGGTTCCGAAGAAATGGTCGCAGACGGCGACCAATATTGTCGCGTCCAAGTACTTCCACGGAAAGATGGGAACTCCGGAACGGGAGGGCAGCGTCCGCCAGTTGATTGCCCGCGTCGTCGACACGATGACCGGATGGGGAGCCAAGGGCGGATACTTTGTTTCTCCCGAGGACGGAACGACCTTCCACGACGAACTGGCCCACCTTCTGGTCAATCAGATGGTCGCGTTCAACTCGCCGGTGTGGTTTAACTGTGGCGTCGAGGAAAAGCCTCAGTGTTCGGCCTGCTTCATCAATTCGGTTCAGGATACGATGGGTTCGATACTCACCCTGGCAAAGACCGAGGCCATGCTGTTCAAGTTTGGTTCGGGCACCGGCAGCAACCTCTCGCCTATCCGCTCATCTATCGAGCAGCTTTCCGGCGGCGGGATCGCGTCGGGACCGGTTTCCTTCATGAAGGGATTTGATGCGTTTGCGGGCGTGATCAAGTCCGGGGGGAAGACCCGTCGTGCGGCGAAGATGGTGATTTTGAACGCGGATCATCCAGATATCGTCGAGTTCATCAATTCAAAAGCCAGCGAAGAGAAGAAGGCGTGGGTCCTGCTCGAAAGCGGCTACGGCGGTGGCGTCGACGGCGAAGCCTATTCGTCGATATTCTTCCAGAACGCGAACCACAGCGTCCGCGTGACCGACAAATTCATGGAGTCGGTCACTAACGACGGCAAGTGGACTACGCATTCGGTCACCACGGGCGAGCCGGTCAATACTTACCAGGCCCGCGAACTGATGGACATGATCTCCGAGTCCGCTCATATCTGCGGCGATCCCGGCATCCAGTACGATTCGACGATCAATCGGTGGCACACGTGTAAGAGCACCGCTCCGATCAACGCGTCGAACCCGTGTTCGGAATATATGTTTCTGGACGACTCCGCCTGCAACCTGGCTTCGCTCAACCTGATGAAGTTCAGGAAGCCGGATGGGACCTTCGATGTCGAGGCGTTCCGGTGGGCGGTCGCCGTGACGATCACGGCCCAGGAGATCGTCGTCGACAATGCCGGCTATCCGACGGAATTAATCGAAAGGAATTCCCATGACTATCGGCCCCTGGGTCTGGGCTACGCCAATCTGGGTGCGTTGCTGATGGCGATGGGTATTCCTTATGACAGCGATGAGGGGCGCGCTTATGCCGCGGCAATCACCGCGATCATGACCGGGCAGGCATATCTGACGTCTTCGAAGATAGCCGGCGAGATCGGCCCGTTTGCGGGTTTCGAAATGAATCGGGAGTCTTGTCTCGAAGTCATGCGAATGCACCGGGATTCCGTCAAGGCGATCGACAAGAACAGTATTCCGACCGACCTCTACGAAGCGGCCTGGAATGTCTGGTCCGAGACGGTGGACCACGGCGAACGGACCGGTTTCCGAAACGCACAGGCGTCCGTCCTGGCGCCCACGGGAACTATCGGGTTCATGATGGATTGCGATACGACGGGGGTCGAGCCCGACCTGGCCCTGGTCAAATACAAGAAACTCGTCGGCGGCGGTACGATCAAGATCGTCAACAACACGGTGCCGCTGGCTCTCGAGCGACTGGGGTACGACGATCCACAGGTCAAGGCGCTCGTAGCCTATATCGACGAAAATGGGACCATCGAGGGCGCTCCGGAATTGAAGGATGCCCACCTGCCGGTGTTCGACTGCGCCTTCAAGGCCACCAAGGGCAAGCGGACCATCGACTACATGGGACACCTGAAGATGATGGGTGCGGTACAGCCCTTCATCTCCGGCGCGATATCCAAGACTGTAAACCTTCCTTCGGACGTAACGTTCGAAGAAATCGGACAGACTTATATCGAGGGATGGAAACTGGGCCTGAAAGCGGTGGCCGTTTACAGGGACTCTTCGAAGCGGGTGCAGCCTTTGAACACGGCGGAGACGGATGGCCAGGAGAAGGCTGCCTCCAACAAGCCGACAAGGCGACATCTGCCGTCTGAACGGCATGCCATCACGCACAAGTTCGGGGTGGCGGGCCATGAAGGATATATCACCATCGGGATGTATGAGGACGGAACTCCCGGAGAGATTTTTATCGTGATGGCGAAAGAGGGCTCGACCTTATCGGGCGTGATGGACAGCTTCGCAACATCGTGCTCCCTGGCCTTGCAGTACGGAGTGCCGCTGGGAGTCCTGGTCGATAAGTTCACGCACACCCGGTTCGAACCCGCGGGGTTTACAAACAACCCTCAGGTGCCGTACGCCAAGTCCATCATGGACTACATCTTCCGTTATCTGGCTTCCCGCTTCCTGTCTGCCGAAGAAGCGAAAGCGGTCGGGGTACAGATCGATCAGGACCCCGCGGTACGGCTGGGGCCGGCGCCCGAGGTGGGTATTCCGATGGTGAGAACCGACCCGCCCCTCCGGGAAGGTGCACTTGTCGACATCGAAGACCGGGATGCCCCGGTCTGTTTCGATTGCGGCTCGCTGATGGTCCGGAACGGCTCCTGTTATAAGTGCCTGAACTGTGGGTCTACGAGCGGGTGTTCGTAGACGAACATGGAATCGAAATCACCCTCCAGGCCTGCCCGATCGAGTAGATACGTTTTTCGACCTCTTGAGTTCGAAAGAGTTCCGGCTGAAGATGGAGACCGACGAGTCGACCAGTTGTACCAGACTCTCCGCACCAGACGCAGCGTCCGGGACTTTTCGCCCGACCTGGTTCCGGTGGAGCTCATCCGGAAATGCATTCGTATCGCGGGGACCGCCCCTTCCGGCGCGAACATTCAGCCGTGGCGTTTCGTCATCGTGTCCGATCCCGACATCAAGAGGCAGATCCGGCTGGCGGCCGAGAAGGAGGAAAGAGAGAACTACGATCGACGTTTTCCCAAGGAGTGGCTCGAAGCTCTGGCGCCGCTTGGGACCGATTGGAACAAGGAGTTTCTTGAGATCGTCCCGCACCTGATCGTGGTTTTTCGCGTGGACTACGGTCTTGGCGAGACTAGCGAAGAACAACAGTTCAAGAAGAAGCACTATTACGTCATGGAATCGGTCGGGATAGCGGTCGGAATGCTGCTGACCGCAATCCACGCCGCCGGCCTGGTCACATTGACCCACACCCCGAGCCCCATGGGTTTCTTACGGGACATCCTCGGCCGTCCCAAAAACGAAACAGCCTTTGTGCTCTTGCCGATAGGCTACCCGGCCCCCGACGCCGAAGTCCCCGACATCAAGAAGAAACCGCTCGAAGAAATCTGCATCCAGAAGTAATCCGGCCCGGGAGCCGGACACCGAAGACAGGGAGGGGATTTTTTCACCGCAGAGGCGCAGAGTGTTTTTTCGTTCTTTCTTACCGTCTTTTTTCCTTCCTCTCTGCGTCTCTGCGCCTCTGCGGTGAACCTTCTTACTCCCTATCTCGCCCGGCCTGTTGTCGCCAGCAAACCCGTGGTGCGGTCCTGGCGAGGCGTCCCGCCCCCTCTTTCCCGCTCATGTTACGCTGAAGAGTTATGGTCGTGATGAAATTTGGCGGAACCTCCCTGGGTTCGGCCGACCGGATAAGAGCCGCTGCGCGTGTGGTCGCTTCATCCTGCGAGTCGGATCCCATTGTGGTTCTGTCAGCAATGGGCGGGGTGACCGACCTGTTGCTCGACGCCGGGGAGAAGGCGATTCGGGGCGCCGACCCGGAAGTCGCCGAGACCCTGACTTCTCTCCGCACTAAACACGAATCCGCGGTTTCGGTCCTGATCGAGGACGCCGGCAAGGCCTCTGATCTGCTCTCCGATCTCGAACCGCTCTGGGAGGAAATGCAAAAGGTCCTGACCGGAGTCCTGCTGTTGCGCGAACTCAGCACGCGGTCGCGGGATCTGGTTGGTTCTTTCGGCGAACGTCTCATCGTCCCAATCTTTACGGCTTACCTGAACCAGATCGACGTGCGAGCGGAAGCCGTGGATGCCCGCAGCCTGATTGTGACCAAGGACGAGGCTGATTTTGCTCTGGTGGACTTCGACGAGACGAAACTCCGATGCCGGGAGGTCGTCGAGATAGTCGGCCGTGGTGTGGTGCCCATCGTGACCGGTTTTATCTGTGCCACTACGGAAGGAATCACGACGACTCTCGGGCGCGGTGGTTCCGACTATTCGGCTTCGGTCGTCGGTTACTCGGTGAATGCCGACGAGATTCAGATCTGGACTGATGTGGATGGAGTGATGACCGCCGATCCGAGAATAGTGAGTTCGGCCAGGGTCCTGCGACAGATTTCCTACAAAGAAGCCGCCGAAATGTCCTATTTCGGAGCCAAGGTGCTGCATCCGAAGACGATCATGCCCGCGGCGGATCTGGGCATCCCGATCCACATCAAGAACACATTCGATCCGGAACAGGAAGGGACACTGATCACGACCGAATCTCCCAAAATTCATCAGGGAGTGAAAACCGTGTCGTCAATCACGGGAGTGACCCTGGTCTCGATTGAAGGGCGTGGAATGATCGGTGTTCCCGGAACGGCGCAAAGGGCCTTCGGCGCTATCGCAAGCCGTCGCATCAACGTGTTGATGTTTTCACAGGGCTCCTCCGAACAGCACATTTCGCTCGTCGTCAGCAGGCAGGACGGAGACAGTACCGTGCGCGCGTTGAGGCGGGAGTTCGAGCCGGAAATCGAAAAACGTCAGGTCGACAGGATCGCGGACATTTCCGACATCGCCATTATTGCGCTCGTTGGCGAGGGCATGAAGTCGATCCCGGGTATCGCAGCCAGAACGTTCGGCGTGATCGGCGACACGGAGATGAACATTCTGATGATCGCCCAGGGATCATCGGAGTTGAACCTGTCTCTCGTTGTTGCCCAGTCGGACGCACCCACGGCGGTCCGCCTGATCCACGACGCTTTTGAGTTGGGGGACGTCTAGGCCGCGCGGGCCCTCAGAACTCGACGCAGAGACGCAGAGACCGGAGGAAGATTGTCGGAGACCTTTAGCCGGGAACAAGAAAATCAGATCTCTGCGTCTCTGCGCCTTTGCGTCGAAAATCCCTCTCTTAGAATGCGAAGTTATGCAGGAGCGGGCCCGTAGGCTCCAAGCCTGCTAACTCGCTCCCTTTTCCTTCTTGGTTCCGTCAATCTGGAAGTAAAGGCCCCGGCGGTAGGCCTCCAGCTCCGCTCGTTCGACATTCTTTCGAATGACCGCGGACAGAGCAGCCGTAGGGTCGTCGATAAATTTGGTCAGGGCGGCGATCTGGATGTCGATGCCGGCGATCTCTCCGGAAGGATCCGCGTCGTTTGTTGGAACTGACGGCGTCGTGCCGGCCGCATCGATCTTTTGTTCGAGTTGATCTTTCTGGAACGTGAGTTCCTCGATCTTCCATTCGTACTCGAGGCTCAGTTTTTCCCGGAGTTCAGTTTCGCGAGCATCGCCGATGGTTTCGGTGCCCTGTTTCAGTTCGTCCATCTGCTGTTCGAAGTCGGAACGTTCCTTTTCCCTCTGATCCGCCGCGGCCTTCAGTTCCCCTTCGAGAGCCGTTCGCTTTTCTTCGCTGTCGGCGAGTCTCGACAGCAGTTCGTCTTTGATCGCGTCCAGTTCGGCCGGGTCGATCTTCGAAGAGCCTTCCGAGACGGATACCTCCAGTTGCGAGATGTCTGTCGCCAGCGAGACCCGTTCCTTTTCCCAATCTGCGCGTTCGCTCCCGAGTCGCTCTTCGAAGTCGGAAAGAGCAGCCTCGGCCTGACCGAGCTTTGCAGTCAACTCTTTCCGCAAGGTTTCAAGCTCGGAGGGGGCGACACGCGAGGAGGCCTCGGCGAGAGAGCCTTCGAGCTGACTGATTTTCGCCGTCAGACCGTCGCGCTCGTCCTGCCAGGTGGAGGAATTCTTGTCGAGGCGCTCCTTGAGATCCAGAACGTTCTTTTCCAGATCCTTCTTTTCCGCCTCCCACCCGTCCGCGGCAGATTCAGCACGCTGCTCGAGGTCGGCCAGAGCCCGGGTGGCGGTCCGGATGCGGGCTTCGAGTTCCTCTCTGACTTCCGCGGCTTTCGGATCGGCGGTTGGCAGCGCCGGATTCGTTCCTCCCGTTTTCCGGAGACGTGAGATTTCCAGATGCAGGCGTCCGCGTTCGGTCTGCCATTGCTTTTCGGCCTCGGCCTTTTCCTCGGTCGATTCGTTCCGGATCTTTTCGAGCCGTGCTTCCATCTCCGCCTGGAGCCTGGACTCGATCGCGTCGGAGGCTCGTGTCGGGTTGCTCGACCGCTCGAGCGCTTCGACGACCTGGGTTTCCAGGTCTGAGATCTTTTCCTCGAGTTCCTGCTTTTCGGTGGCCCATTGCCGCTTTGCCAGACCCTGTGCCTCCTCGGCCTGTTCTTTCAGCCGTGTTGCCTCTTCCGCCTCCGCGCGGAGCTCTTCGGAGCCGGACCCTCCCGAGGCTCTAGCATGCCGTGCGTCGGATCGCAGCTTCTGCACCGACTGCTCCAGACCATCGATTTCGGAATTGAGTCGCCTGCGCTCGTTCCGCCATTGAGCTGTCGCGTCTTCAAATTCGTCTTCGATTCGAACCCGCTCACGCTTGGCTTCTCGCAGCTTGTTGGTGAATTCGTCGGAGATTTCTTCGGTCAGGTTGACGCGGGTGACCTCCTTGGCTTCAATCAAGGAGGCCTCTAACTTGATAATCTCGGTGTTGAGACGATCTCTCTCCGTCTTCCAATCTGCGTCGGTGTGAATTTCTTTACCCATGCACAGTGAGGTCAAACTATTGTTTGTAGAGGGATTGGAAGTCGAACCTGTCGAGTTCCGCTCCGCACGAGAGTAATCGTAAACAATGCGACATGCCTCCGCCAACATCTAGGAGCCTGCCCGGCAGAAGAGACCTACTACGAAAGCGGTATAATCGGTCCATATTTCCTCGATTTTTCGTTGAATAGAACCACTATTCGCTTCAAAATCGAGAAAATCTGTCCTCGATTCCCCACTTTCTCGCTACGATCCCTTCTGCCGCGGAGGCTCCTAGCCCGACGCCACCGCTGCCGTCCCCGAAGGATCGGCCGGGCGAAGGCAAACTCATCGGTGGCGGGAAGCCTGTGTTTGAGGCACCCGAATACTGCCCGACTGTGGTAGATAATAGCGCAGTTTGACTCGCTACCGAAGAGGTACGCGGCGATTTTGATTTGGTCGAGCGTGTTCGATGTTTCCCGCGCCCCGGGTGTCGGGGACATCGGCGAAAACAGGCATGATGAGGGTCTGAGGGGGTTTATCAGATGGCTGGATATTCCGGGACGCCGCTCGTGAAGAAACTGGGGCTCAAGCCTGGCTTCCGCGCGGCGTTCGTCAATCAACCTGCGGATTATGAGGAGAAGCTCGGTGAGCTTCCCGAAGGGATCGACGTCCGTCGGAGGCTGGGGAAGGGGCTCGACTTTATCCATTTCTTCACGGACCGACGTCGCAAGCTGGAACGGACGTTCCCTTCCCTGGCAAGGAACCTGGCGCCATCGGGTATGCTCTGGATCTCCTGGCCGAAGGCAGCATCTGGAGTCGAGACCGATCTCAACGGTAACGTGGTTCGTAACATCGGCCTGGGAAACGGACTCGTCGACATCAAGGTCTGTGCCGTGGACGACGTCTGGTCCGGACTCAAGTTTGTTGTCCGGGTCCGTGATCGAAAATGAAGTGTGGACTGTGCCGCGCAGGTTCCTAGCGCCGGCCTCAGTGGGAAACGGAGAGGGATCTATGACAAGGATCATCAGCCTGATTGGACTTCTGATCTTCGGGCAAGGGTGGATCGAAATGACGAACGCTCAAAGCAACGGCCCCAGAACCCGGGGGGAACTCACAAACTACGAGGAGACCAGCCGGTACAGCGAAGTCGTCGCCTTTGTGGATGATCTTGGTCGCGGGAGTTCCATCCTGCATGTGGAATCGTTCGGGGAAACCGTCGAGGGAAGATCGCTTCCTCTCATGGTTCTGGCGGACCCGCCCATTGCCCAGCCGCGAGATTTCTTCTCGTCGGGAAAACCCGCGGTGTTTGTCATGGCCAACATCCACGGGGGTGAGGTCGAGGGAAAAGAGGCGAGCTTGCAACTTGCCCGCCGGATCGTCGGGGGGGGATCTGCGACCGCTGTTGGATGACATCGTCGTTCTGATCGCGCCCATCTATAACGCCGATGGTAACGAGAAGTTTGATCTCGACAACCGATCCCGGCAGAACGGTCCGATCGGAGGTGTGGGGACCCGGGCAAACGCCATGGGGCTCGATCTGAACCGGGACTACATGAAGATGGAGTCGCCCGAAGCCCGCGCCCTGATCGGTTTGTTCAATCGGTGGGACCCTCACGTGATAGTCGATCTCCATACAACGAACGGTTCCTACCACGGGTATCATCTGACGTATTCGCCTCCGCTGACCCCCAACGCCGATCCTCGACTGATCAACTACGAACGACAGGAACTGCTGCCGGCTGTGACCGAGGCTCTCGAAGGCAGGCACGACGTGCGGGCATACTACTATGGCAACTTTTCCAGGCCGCCGGGTTCAACCGGGGAAGTCGGCCCGGGGAACCGCGTCTGGCAAACATTCGACAACCGGCCCCGTTTCGGCAACAGTTACGCCGGGTTGAGAAATCGCATTGCGATCCTGTCGGAAGCCTACAGCTATGTCGACTTTGCCGGACGGGTCCGGGCCACGGCTGCCTTTGTCGAGGAAATTCTTCGATACGCGGCCGGTCACGCCGACGAGATCGTCGAACTGACCAGATCGCTGGACGAATCGGTCGTCCGACGCGGAATGACCGCCGATTCAGCCGGGATGGGCGTGCGTTTTGAACCGGCGATGTCCGGCCCCGTTTCGATACTGATCGGTGAGGTCGAACCACGAACAAACCCCAGATCCGGCAGGGAAATGACGGCTGTGATTCTCGACCGGTTCACTTCCGAGTCGATGATCGAGTACGGAACCTTCAGACCGACCCGATCCGCCCCGGTGCCCCGCGCCTACCTGTTTCGACCTGATCCGGCTCTGGATGTGGTCACCGAGCGTCTCATCGCACACGGTCTCACGGTGGAGGAAGCCGTAGAGGGGTTCAGCGTACAGGTGGATGCGTTTCGCGTGGGCAACGTCGAGCGCGCCAGCAGGGAATTCGAGGGGCACCTCACCGTTCGGATCGACGGCGAGACCGTTGTCGAACAGGCAGAGTTCCCGGCAGGAACGATCATCGTCCGCACGGCCCAACCCCTGGCCGCGCTTGCTTTCTACCTTCTCGAGCCGGAAAGCGACGACGGTCTGGTGAACTGGAACTTCCTGGACGATTACCTGGAAGTCGGCGCCACCTACCCGATCTACAAACTGATGACGGACGTTACGGTGGCGACCCGGACGAAACGGTGATCAGGAATAAGGTCTCGACGCAGAGGCGCAAAGACGCAGAGTGAATGGACTGGGTTCGGAATGCTCTCCGAGAGGGTGTTCAAGACCTGAAACGATTTTTCTGCGTCTCTGCGCCTCTGCGTCGAAAAATCACCCTCAAAACCGAACGTCCAGGTCAGGTATCAGGAAGGCCGGGCTTTCTTCGCGTACTCTTCTGATTTTCCTCGGGGGACGGACAGGGATTTCCAGTGGGTTCCTCGCCGGTGTTTTGCGATGTAGAGGATCTGGCCCACGTGAAGGCTGTAGTGCCACAGCTGACGACTGATGGCTTCCACCACCGAGTGTGCCTCTCCACGAATGTAGATCGTTTGAGCGAGTTCCTCCTCACCGAGGCTCTCGAGGGTTCCGAACAGGTGGGACCAGCCGCGTTCCCAGATCTCTATCAGACCCTCCCGGTTCTCCACATCATCGACAAATTCGCCGTCTCGTGCTCTATCCGGCTTTTCCCCGTCGGTTGTCAGGAAGTCAGTCCATCGGGAAACCATGTTGCCGCCGAGGTGCTTGATCAGGACGGCGATGCTGTTGGACTCTCCATCGGGTGTCCATCGGTAATCCTCATCCTGGAGTTGCTCGAAGGCTTTTTCCGCGAGTCTCTTGATCCTCTTGAAGTCAGCGATGCTGGCATCGAGGTAGTTTTGGGCCAGCGTCGGGCTTGTGTCGTTCATTGAATCCGTCCTGTCGAGTTGTTCGCTACTAGCTTAATTTCAATCTTCCTCAAAGCAAAGCCGCATTCAGAAATAAATCGTATTAAATCAAAATATATAGAAAAGAGATATGTATTAAATCATATAAAATAGTATAATACCATCTGCATGGACTTGCTCAAACCCGCTGAAGCCGCGCGAGAATTGGGAGTCAGCTACCCCACGATGAAGCAATGGATTTACCGTGGGAAGGTGGAGTCGGTGAAAACGCCCGGAGGGCACCATCGGATTTCACGTGCCGAAATCGATCGGCTTGCAGGCAAGGACGATTCGGCGCGGCGCCGGCAGCGAACAGGCTCGCTGCCGGCCATCAGCGGGAGAAACAGGTTACGGGGGGAGGTCGTCGAGGTTCGATACGACGGTCTCCTCGCCGAAGTGCGGATTGACGTCGCCGGACAGATGGTGACCGCCATCATTACACGGGGCGCCGCCGAGGAGTTGGATCTCAGACGGGGAGTCCGCGCGACGGCGCTGATAAAGGCGACCGAAGTGATGGTGATACGCGAATAGTGGTTCTATTGAACGAAAAATCGGGGAAATATGGACCGATTCTACGGCTTTCGCAGCAGATTCCTTTTGCCGCGCGGGCTCCTAGTCAGAGACAGTCTCCACGTGTACTTCAAACGAACCGTTTCCCTGATTTGTCTGGTTTTCCTGATCGCGCCCCCGTCGTTTGCCCAGGAGGTGTTCGTCGCGGCCGCGTCCAACCTGAACTTCGCGATCCGGGAGATCATCGAGGAGTTCGAAGCGCGTACGCCGCACCAGGTACGTCTTTCGTTGGCGTCGTCCGGCATCCTGTTCAACCAGATTCAAAACGGCGCCCCGTTTGATGTCTACCTGTCCGCCGACAGCGCATATCCGAAACAACTGGAACTCCGGGGCCTGGTCGAACCCGAATCCGGGTTTCTCTACGCCTTGGGCCGGATTGTTGTCTGGGTTCGCACCGGGTCGCCGGTCGATGTGGAAAGGTTGGGGATCGAATCGCTGCTCGAGGGTGTCGGGAAAGTAGCGATCGCCAATCCGAGGCATGCCCCCTATGGCCGAGCCGCCGTTGCCGCCATGGAACACTACGGGGTATGGGACTCGGTTTCCGACAGGATCGTAATGGGTGAAAACGTTGCTCAGGCCGCTCAGTTCGTGCAGTCGGGCGCGGCCCGGATCGGGATCATCCCGTTGTCGCTGGCGTTGTCGGGTCCGATGAAGGATGCGGGTCGATACTGGGAGGTTCCACCGGAAACGCATCCGATTATCGAGCAGGAGGGCGTCATACTCGTACGGGCCCGCGGCTCGGGCCGGCTCGAAGCCGCCCGCGCGTTTGCGGACTGGCTTGGCGGGACACGGGGAAGGGCGGTTCTCCGCCGGTATGGTTTTGCGATGGCCCCGGGCCCGGGCGGAGCGCGATGAACTGGGTTGCACTCTCGACGACCTTCAAGCTGGCCGCGGTCACCTCGCTCATCCTGCTGATACTGGGCATTCCGATCGCGTACTGGCTGACCTATTCGAAGTGGAAGTGGAAATTCCTGGTGGAAGCCGTGGTCGCGTTGCCACTCGTCCTGCCGCCTACGGTTCTGGGATTCTATGTTCTCGTTGCGATCGGACCTCGGAGTCCCCTGGGACGGGGATATGAGGGACTGGTCGGTCACCCGCTGCCGTTCACGTTTGAAGGCCTGGTCCTGGCCTCGATACTCTACAGTCTGCCGTTCGCGGTTCAACCCATGGCCATGGCGTTCGCGTCGGTTGACCTGAAATTCCTGGAGGCGTCCTGGCTGCTCGGCGTTTCGAGGATGGGAACATTCTTCCGGATCGTCTTGCCTCAGTCGATCGGGGGGCTGATGACCGGCGTTGTCCTCAGCTTTGCCCACACGCTCGGTGAATTCGGTGTAGTTCTGATGGTTGGAGGCAACATCGAAGGGGTGACCCGGACCGTGTCGATCGACATCTACGACGAGGTCCAGGCGTTGAATTATGCCGGTGCGAATCGGACGGCCCTTCTTCTGCTTGTGTTCTCCTTCGTGGTGCTTTCGCTGGTTTACGCGTTCAACAGGAAAGTGTGGGCGGTGTGGCCCGATATCCGCGCATGAATGCCGCCGCTGCCACCCTGAGGGCCGATTTCCAGAAACAATATCCGGAGGGACCCCTGATTTCAGCGTCGTTGGAGATTCCGTCCCAGCCACCTCGAGTGTCGATCCTCTTTGGGCGGTCCGGTTCGGGCAAGACCACGATCCTGCGGTGTCTGGCGGGCCTGGATTCGATCACGTCGGGGAAGATCCTTTATGGGGACGACACCTGGGAGGACAAGGCCGCGAGGCGATGGCTCCCTCCACAGAAACGCTCGGTCGGCTTTCTGTTCCAGGATTACGCCGTGTTTCCTCACCTGACGGCGAGGGCAAACATCGCTTATGGCTTGCGAGCCATTTCAAAGTCCGACCGCGACCGGCGGATAGAGGAAACGAGCCGAATGCTCGGGCTCGGAGAACTTCTGGACCGCATGCCGGGACAGCTTTCCGGTGGTCAGCAGCAACGCGTGGCTCTGGCCCGAGTGTTGGTTCGACAACCCGACTTGTTGCTTCTGGACGAGCCCTTTTCCTCTCTGGATGCCCCTACGCGCGAGGAGGTCCGATCGCAACTGGCCAGACTGTTGCGCACACTGTCGATTCCTGCGATCGTGGTCACCCATGATTGGGTGGACGCGCTGACGCTGGGCGATGAAATGATAGTGATCAGCGACGGCCGGATCCTGCAGCGAGGCTCTCCCCAGGAGGTGTTGACCAAGCCGCAACATCGTGAAGTGGCCGCGGCTGTCGGTGTCGAGACGGTGGCGAAAGGAAGTATCGAGACGAGGGCAGCAGGCATTGTAACCCTGCGTGTCGGCGCCTGTCTTCTCGTGGCGGTTGATCCGGGCGGCGACGACCGTGACTTCTACGTCTGTGTTCGGGGCGAGGACGTGACGCTTGAAAAGGGCTCTCCCGGAGCCAGCAGCGCCCGCAACCATCTGCCTGGCCGTGTCCGCGAAATCGTGCCAACGGGAGTTCTGACGAAAGTGATCGTCGACGTCGGGTTTGACCTGGTCTCCCTTGTGACGCGCCAGGCTGCCGAGGACCTGGACCTGTTTCCCGGCGCCGAGATACTCGCCGCCTTCAAGGCCTCGATTGTCCATCTGATTCCCCGAAACTCCTGACCGTCCCCCGGTTCGACCGAACGGACCCCGGGCCACGTCCCCTTGCCCATTGCAACAGGGACGGCCCCATGCCAAGCTAAAAGTCTGGAGGAGTCCAGATTCCCTTCCCACGGACGGGTCTCGTCGTCAGGTTTCGAACCTTACATACGGATATTATATCGCCACATCCAGGATGAATATTACCCGGAAAATCGGTACCCTTCTCTTGCTGATGACGGTGGGATCTCTCATCGGCGTGACCAGCATCGCCGTGTTCCTGTCGGGCACCAGCAGAGACGCCGTGCTCCTGATCGCGGGCATGATGGAGATGAATCTTGCACAGCGTGTTCATGTACAGGCGCTGAGGGTTCAGAGCGGCCATCCGGACGCCGTTCGAGAACTGGAAGAACTGGTTGCCGCGTTTGACGTTTTCGTCGACCTTGGGCGAACCGAAGGCCCCCCCGCCCCGCCCGTACGTTCGATCGATGAAACCCTGACCCAACTCGTGTTGCTGTCTGAGCGTGACGTGGAAAGGATTCAGCAGGCCGCCCGCCTCATTCGCGAGGGCTTGCCCACCCTGCCGCCGGATCTTCAGCAGGAGTTAGATGCCGTCGGAAGGGAATGGGCGGAAGTTCGGCCGGATCTGGTACGGCTCACCCAACCGGGGTTGGACGACCCATCAGAGGCCGAGAGCCTGGACCGGATCGACACGCGTATCGGCGAACTCGTACGAGCCCTTGAGGTGCTTCAGGGCGCGGTCGGTGTCCGGCTTCAACTGCAACGCGGACGCTTGTTATACGTGATGGGTTCGATTGCCTTGACCTCACTTGCTCTGTTCGGATTCGGAATCTGGACAACACATCGGTACATCGCGCGACCGATTCGCAGTCTGGATGAAGCCGCCCGTAGCGTCAGCGGGGGCGAGTTCAGCAAACGGGTTCCGATCCCTGCGGGTGGCGAGCTTGCCTCGCTGGCGGGCTCCTTCAATGGAATGCTCGAGGAACTGGAACGCCTTCTCGAGGCCGCCGAACGCAGCGAAAAGCGCTATCGGGAACTCTTCGACAATGCCAACGATCTGATCTGTATCGCAGATCTGACGGGCCGTTTCACATCCATCAACAAGGCTGCGGAAAGCATTTCCGGTTATACCCACGACGAAGCTCTCGGTATGCGCCTGCAGGATCTCGTCGCTTCCGAATATGTAGAGGTGGTGGAGCGCATGATGGCGCGGAAGCTCGAGGGAGACACCCAGACTGTCTACGAGGTGGAGATAATTTCCAAGGACGGAGAACGGGTCCCTCTGGAACTGAGCACGCGTCTCACCTTCGACAACGGAAAGCCGGTTGGCGTTGAGGGCATCGGGCGAGACATTTCTGAGCGCAAGCATCTTCAGGAGCAACTCTGGCTCGCGCAGAAGATGGACGTGGTCGGACGACTCGCGGGCGGCATCGCCCATGACTTCGGCAACGTGTTGACGATCGTGACGGGCTACTGCGCCCTGCTTCTCGGCGTGATGCCGGAAGGAGATCCCGCGCGGGAACAGGTGGAAGGAATCAAGCGTGCGGCCGATCGAGGCACTTCGCTGACGAACCAGATTCTGAGCTTTAGCCGAGGACAGTTCGTTCAACCACGGATGCTTTCACTCAATGCCGTAGTGGCGGAACAGGCCGAAATGCTGTGGCGCATTCTGGGTGAAAATGTAGAACTGGCGACGGTGTTGAACCCGACGGTGGGACTGGTCCATTTCGACCCGGGCCAACTCGAGCAGGTGATCATGAACCTTGCTTTGAACTCCAGAGATGCGATGCCCGGCGGCGGCCGACTTACACTGGCGACATCCCGTGTGGATCTGGATGAAAGCGATCCGGCACTTCCTGGATGCGAAGCGGGTGAGTATGTGGCCCTGGAGGTGAGGGACACCGGCGAGGGTATGAAGGCCGAAACAGTAGAGCGGATGTTTGAACCGTTCTTCACGACCAAGGCAAAGGGAACGGGATTGGGACTGTCGACGGTGTACGGGATCGTTCGAGAGAACGGAGGTCGCATCGAGGTCGAAAGCGAACTCGGACAAGGGACTCGGATTCGAATCTGTCTTCCCCGTGCCGGCGACGTCGAACAGCCGGAACCGGTTCCGGCCGACCCGGAGCAAATCACCGTCGGACCAAATGAGACGGTCCTGCTTGTCGAGGACGAGGAAACGGTTCGGCGGCTTGTCGGAGGGATGATTCGCGCTCTGGGCTATGCGGTGATCGAAGCGCGGGACGAGAAGGACGCCGTCGAGATCAGCGAGGGAACCGAGCACATCGACATTCTGTTGACCGACGTCGTGATGCCCAACCTCAATGGCCCGCAACTGGCACATCAGATCCGGCTCAATCGTCCGGACATCAAGGTCCTGTTCATGTCCGGTTACACCGGGGGCGCTCTGAACTATCACGTACGGGACAGGCAGGACGTCCACCTGCTTCAAAAGCCCTTCACGCCCGAATCCATGGCAGCAAAGATGCGTGAAGTCCTGGACAGCTAGTGTAGTCCGTCACAATTAACGTAACGGCTCTGGCTGTCCCATTTCTGATCATATATGAGGAAAATAATGACCATTAGATCGGAAATCCCTGTGCGGAACGAACTCGGACGGCTTGGCCGAAGCCGCAGTGTGTCGGTCTGGCTCGGGGAACGATCCGAATAAGGTACAGTCTGTTAGACGGGGACCACTAGGCTCTCGGTCGAGAGACCTTCCTGACTACCACTCGACCCCTGCGAAGGTCAGGACTTTTTTCAGGCCGTCTTTGTTGGTTTCCCAGTGCAGCAGCTCCAGAGCTTCGGAGGGTTCCATCCAGGCGTGGGAGACATGCTCGTTCGACAGCTTGATGAGTGGCTGGCTCTCTAACTCGATCCCGACCAGATGTTCGACCACCACCCAGCCGTTCCTGTCGAAGCGAAATTCGATCTTCGGATCGACCACTCGGGCAATCTCCTGGATGCCTGTTTCCTCCAGGACTTCGCGTCGACCTGCTTCGAGAAAATCCTCATCCTCGGGTTCGATATGGCCCGTCACCGGTTGCCAGGCATAACTCCAGCCGGGCGGTCGACGCAACAGCAGGATCAGGGCTCGCGGTTTTCTGAGGTAAACAATGACCTGTACTTTTCGTATCATTTCAGTTGGGTCAGCAGTATACCCGGGGGTGACGGTCCATGATCCATCTGGTCGAGGTTTGTTTTGATTGAAGTGAACGAAACGGTATCCATTCCCGACAGCGAGATCGAATTCCATGTGTCCTCGAGCAGCGGTCCGGGAGGACAGAACGTCAACCGTGTGCGTACCCGGGTCACCCTCCGCTTCGACGTTGCGGCTTCAGTTCATCTGTCCGATCAGGAGAAGACGCGTGTCTTTGCCCGACTCCCCACACGCATCAACAAGGAAGGCGTGCTGCAGGTTCACTCTCAACGTCACCGAAGCCAGGAAATGAATCGTAACGCAGCCGAGCAACGCCTCGGCGAACTCCTGGGTCAGGCGCTCGAGGAAATCCGTCCCCGAAGGAAGACGCGGGTTCCGTCCGGAGCCAAAAAACGGCGCAGGGAAGACAAACGGCGCAGGTCCCGGCTCAAACAGACCCGGTCGCCGGGCAGTCGGACCGGGCAGGACGAGTGAACGAGAAACTGGGAAGAATCCTTCACGCGATCAAATCCGGGCCGGCTGAACACATGGTCGTTGCCGTCGCTGGAGGGTCGTGCTCGGGCAAAAGTACTCTCGCTGCCTGGTTGGTCCGACACCTCGTCGATGCAAAGGTGCTTCGAATGGACGACTATTATCTCAGCCAACTCGTAAGCGAAGAGCGATTTACGGTCAATTTTGATGCGCCCGAGTCTCTGGATCTGGAAATGTTGCGAGCGCACCTGGATCGACTCAGAATCGGGGAAGGCATCGAAAAGCCGACCTACGACTTCCGGACCCACAACCGTACCGGCTTTGAATTCTTCGATGCCGCTGGGACAGTGGTGCTGGACGGTATTTTCGCGTTGCACCAGAGCCTCCGGGACCATGTGGACCTCGGAGTTTTTGTTGCCTGTTCCGACGACGAACGCCGGCGCAGGCGAATTCTGAGAGATTCAAGCGAGCGGGGGCGCTCGACCGCCAGTATAGTACATCAGTACGACAAGACGGTCCGGCCGATGCACGACCTTCACGTTGAGGGTACGCGCAGGGTGGCGGACGTGGTTTTTGGCAACGACGGGCCGTGGAAGGAGGACTAGGAGCCTGCGCGACAGAAGGGATCGTAGCGAGAAAGTGGAGAATCGAGGCCAGATTTTCTCGATTTTGAGGCGAATAGTCGTTCTATTTAACGAAAAATCGGGGAAATCTGGACCGATTATACCGCTTTCGCAGTAGATCTCTTCTGCCGCGCAGGCTCCTATAAGAACATGATTGAGCTGGAAGTCCGAGACCAGGTCACAATAATGCGCCTTGCGCACGGGAAAGTCAGCGCGATAGACCTCGAATTACTCGAGTGCGTCGTCGATCGACTGGACCAGATCGAAGAATCTTCGGCCCGTGCGATTGTGCTCGCGGGCACGGGAAGCAGTTTTTCGGCCGGAGTGGATCTGTTTCGTGTCCTGGATGGCGGCCCGGACTACCTGAACCGTTTCCTTCCCGCTCTCAGCCGTGCCCTGGTTCGATTGTTCACCTTCCCGCGACCGGTCGTTGCAGCTATCAACGGACATGCAATCGCCGGCGGCTGCATCCTGGCCAGTGCATGTGATTATCGGTTGATGGCCCTGGGGAAAGGAAAGATCGGTGTCCCGGAGCTGGTTGTCGGTGTGCCGTTTCCGATGATCGCCCTGGAGATCCTGCGCGACCTGGTTCCGGACAGGCGTTTTCAGGAAGTGGTCTACAGGGAAAGACCTACCCGGTGGAACTGGCAAGGGAGCGTGGCTTAGTCGACGAGCTTGTGGATTCGACAAAGCTAATGGATCGCGCTGTTGCGCTTGCCGAACAGTTTGCACTCATCCCGGCCGAGTCTTTTCGAATCACCAAACAACAACTCCGCCACCACGTGATGCATCGGTGGGAGCTCGAAGCGGAGGCCGTAGATAGTCAGGTTGCCGCGGCCTGGGCCAGCGACGAAGTCCAGGCCGCGATCCGATCCTATGTGGAGAAGACGCTGGGGAAGGGGAAGCGTCCATCTGCGTAATGTGCGTACAAATCCGTGATCCGGGCGATCTTCGAAATGAACCAATCTATCGAATCCCTCATTCGTTCCTGGGACGGCGAAGAGGTCCTCATCCGCTTCGACCGGTCCAGCGGGGCCTGGATTGTTTTCGCCATTCATTCCACCTATCTGGGACCGGCCACCGGTGGAACCCGCATGCAGTATTATCCGGATCTGGCTGCCGCGGTGGGGGACGCCCTGCGCCTGGCGGAGGGCATGACTTATAAGTTTGCCGTCGCAGGCCTGGACAGGGGCGGAGGCAAGGCCGTCATCGCGCTCCCGGAGAATTTCGACCGGTCGATCCGAGACGACTTGTTGCGACGATATGGTGAGTTGATCCATCAACTTGGTGGACTCTATCAGACCGGACCGGACGTGGGGACATCATCTGAAGACATGGATGTTGTTTCCGAGACCGGTGCGCCGCACGTTTTTTGCCGGACACCGGAAAATGGAGGTGCCGGTGATTCGAGTCCGCCGACCGCAGCCGGCGTCCACGCCGGAATCCGGGCGGTCAGTGATGCCCTGTTTGCGGATCCATCGCTCAAGCAGCGCTCTATCCTGGTCCAGGGTGTCGGAAGTGTGGGGAGCCGGCTGGTCGACTTGCTCCTTGCGGACGGTGCCCGAGTTCTTTTGTGTGACGTGGATTCGGCGCGGGTCCAACGCTACCTGGATATTCCAGGCGTCTCGGTGATCGATCCGGAGGAGGTGTTTCGAACCCAGTGCGACGTGTTTGCCCCGTGCGCTCTCGGAGGGGTGCTGAACAGCGATACAATCCCCCACCTCCAATGCCGCGGGATTGCCGGGGCGGCCAACAACCAACTCGCCGAAGAATCCGACGCGGAGAGACTCCGTGCACGCGGCATCCTCTATGCTCCCGATTACATCGTCAACATCGGGGGCGCACTGGCTATTCCGGGTATCGAACTGGAAGGGTGGTCTCTCGGAGAAGCCGAGGAGCGGGTGCGACGAAAAGTTGAAGAAGTTTTGAACCTGGTTTTCCGGTCGGCCGTTCGAGATAACGTCACGACCAACGAAGCCGCACGACGCGTCGCCCGGTCGCGCCTGGACATCTGACAGCGATTTCCAGCGTCCTTTTTCTGTCTCCCGGATTCCGGTAACCAAATTGCACACCAGACGGTCTATCTGGTAATGGTCGAGCGGGTTCGATCGTTCTAAAGCTGGAACCAGTTTTTGCCGATGACCAGTAGAAGAATCGATTCGTTTAGGAGAGAGTTCCAAATGGACGCTGAAGTCACACGTGAATTGAAGAAAATCGAAACCTCGCTGACGGTCATCGAAGACCGGCTGTCAACGATCGAAATTGAGAAGGCGGATGCAGCCGGCACCGATTTTCCGGCCATGCCCTTCCCGGCATTCGATCAGCCTTCGACCTCGCTACCCATCTGAGACCCGAGGCAGTGACGCCTCCCCGTTCGAGTGTCAGGCATTCGTCGCCGTGACGGGAATGTGTCAAGGTTTCGTCCCCAGAAGGCACTCCGCCGAAGCCGGCGACCCGACTAACGCGGTTCGGCTTTGCCGAGGGAGTGTCACCGGTAAGCCCGGGCGATTCGCTCGGTAGATTCATCTTGCCGCCACGCTCGCTTGTGGCCATCCTTCGAAGTTGTAATCAGCAAGTAACCTCACCCGGAAGCACCCATTCGAGCCGCCGTGTCCGAAGTACCATCCCTGCCGCTGTTTGAAGACGCGAAAACTTGAACACACCATCGAAAGGGCAGACAATGTTGCTCGGATGCATTTCTGGAAAGCTATCTTTGCAGCAGTCTTGATCGTCACGCTCGCCGGGCCAACTTTTGGTCAGAAGAGTGCCGATCCTGGCACCTGGACTAAGAAGGAAAGCGAAAAGATTGTTCGCGATAGCCTGGGAACCGAAGACAAGGGATTCCTGGGGATATCTTTGGTGGGTTTGGCAGGAATGACTGTCCTGGCCCGCTGGATCACCAAACCGACCGCCCACGCCCTCGACCGGCTCTCCGAACTGGACGAGCGAGGCCGGGTCCCATCGATCGAGGGGCTTTACGATCCCGATCATTACACGATTGCGTTTTCCGTCGCTGAACTCATCCGAAACGAAAGCCTTCTGGGGAGGTTGGACATCCCCGAAGTCGGTGCGGCGGCGATCTCCGGGGATGAGGAAATCCCTCTCGTCCTTCGCCCGCGGGACGACCCGGCTCGGTCATCGGCGCTTGTCGGTGTTCAGGTGGTTCCGGCCCGGTCGGTCGGTTTCATTCGAACCGAACCGATGCTGTTGCGGTTCGAAAAAGTCGATCAGGAAGGTCGTCCGCTCGTCGATTCCCTGAAGCAGGAAATCGAGCTGGCCATCGAGTTGGGAGACACCGGGCGGGCGGTTCGGATCAGGTTCAAGCTCGGAGACTTGCCGGTTAAGCGGCTGGATGAACTGTAGGGGAAGACGAAATCTAAGGGACAGCGTGTCGGGGTGGCCGTCCCTGGCCACCCGCGGGAAAGCGTC
This sequence comes from Terriglobia bacterium, assembly GCA_965262425.1. GTDB lineage: Bacteria > Acidobacteriota > Terriglobia > 20CM-2-55-15 > 20CM-2-55-15 > CAZOZZ01. The sequence continues at coordinate 1,288,798 of OZ253536.1, forward strand.
GACTGACAGATCGATGCCGGCCCGTACACCGTTCCAGGCCCGGCGGGCGCCCACGAAGGGACGCCCCGACATACCCGGTCGAACATCTTCGCCCGAGCCAGTCTCGGGCCGACGACTGACGTCAGTGATCCGTGGTCAGTTGGGGAATCAAATCCTGGACGGCCTCGGCAATCCTGTCGCGGCAGTGCCTGTAGGCGGGAAGGTCGGATCCGTACGGATCCCTGATGTTTTCGTCGAGTTCGTGGATCTTGTGGCCCGACTCCGGGAAAGCGTTCGCGATTTCCTGAGCCTGTCGTCGCTCCATCGGGACGACCAAGTCTGCCCAGTCGATCAAGCGTCGGTCCAGTTGATCGGGATGATCGGCCGTGATATCGATACCGATTTCTCTCATGGCCGTGACCGAATTCTCCGAAAGGCCCAGCCCGGTCTGAGCAACCAGCCCGGCCGTTCGGACCTCCAGCTCAGTCCCCACCTCGACCGAACGTGCCTTCAGAATGCCCCCGGCCATAGGACTGCGACAGATGTTTCCGAGACAGACAAACAGAACGCGCATAGTTTCGGTGAAGTGTCCGGGTTCGGCGCCAGATCAAATCTGCTGGTCTGATAACCGACAACGGACCACGGGCGACTTCCCCTCATTTCCGGCAAGATACGCCCGACAAGACTCGAACTTGTGACCTTCGCATTCGTAGTGCGACGCTCTATCCAGCTGAGCTACGGGCGCAAAACAATCTATTTACTACGTTCGACCCCATTTCGGCAAACGCAGACTCGACTTCGTTTGGTATAAGGGATGCCTGAGCGCGGCCTGCCCTGGAAAGCTTCGCCTGTCCTGGCGGGCTTCAGAGAATCCGCAGGAGCCGCCGAGTCTCTTCCATGACCCGATCCAGATCAAGCGGTTTTGGCAGGAAGCAGTCCGCTCCCGCTTGAAGGATCTTCGATTCGACCTCTGGCTGTCCGCTCATGGCGATGATGGCTGTCCTGTTTATCGGATTTTCCTTGATACGGCGGCAGACCTCCAGCCCATCGACGCCCGGGATCAGGATGCCCAGCACCATTAAGTCCGGGTGCAGCCGCCCAATGTCTATCAATGCCGTGATGCCGTCCGACGCGGAGGTGACTTCGTAGACGCCCTGTCGAGCGAAAGAAGTCGTGAGTATCTTGACGATGTCGTCTTCGTCCTCAACGATCAGAATCTTGAACTTCTCGGCTGTCAGTGACGGTGGAACCGGGATTTCGTGCTTCCGGAGAAACGCGAGGAGGTCGTCACGGCGAATGCGCCGATGCCCTCCGGGCGTCCGGTAGGACGACAGCAGATCTTGCTCGATCCAGTTGATGACCGACCGGGGGTTCACTTGAAGGAGCTTACTCACCTCATGGGTCGTGAAGACGTTCTTGGTATCCGCGTTAGGCGTCATCCGTGAAACCCCTTGCTAAAAAAGCGAATCGACCATCCCAATCGGTAACGGCTGCAGGGGCCATTAGATTCAGATTGGCCACTCTGAAATGCCGTCCACTTTCTCTCTTGAACACGGCTGAAAAGGAAAACATTCGCATGGGGCGAAGGCCGGTCCTGTATCGAGTCACGTACCTCGGGAACCCCTACGGATCTGAATTTTCCCGCCGGATCACCGACCGGAGCGCTTCAAGGAAAGCGACTATACCGTAACATAAGGGTTTTGCAATCGAAATCGGTATTAAGAGATTGCTGGAGCCTTCAGACGATGGGTGGCGACGGTGAGTCGCCGAAGGATGGCCGCACAAGGGTACTCGTCTTTTGGCTGTCGGCCTGGTGCTAGGATTTAGCGGGGCTGTTCGTCCGGTCTGCTCAATCGGTCGCGACCGAATCGGACCGAAATCTGGGCGCCAGTTCTGTGAAGTTATTGTTGTTGAGTGGACGCTTGGGAATCGGCCGGGCCGTCACCTTTCCGAAATGCTTCCGTGGCGGGTCCCACGCCCGACACGCAGACGGTTGGCCTTGCCCGATCCGAGTTGATCTTCTAGACTATAGAGTTTTCTTTCTCCACGTTTTCTTCTGTGGGGCGCCCAAGCCCACCCACGTTTTATTCTGTGGGGCGCCCCCTCATGTTGGGTGGATGTGACGACTCCTCCGGGGCGGCAGGAAAATTCTAAAATAGATTGGAGTAAAGCTGTGAAGATAATCAGTTGCATGAAGCCCGTGCCGGACCCGGCCTCCCGGCTCGTCATCAACGAAGACAAGACCTGGATCAAAGACAAAGAACTGACCTTTGTCGCCAGCGAAGCGGACAATTACGCGCTCGAAGAGGCGCTTCGTCTCAAGGAGAAGCACGGAGGCGAGGTTGTCGTGCTCTCGCTGGGCGTCAATCACGCAGCCCGCGTGCTTCGTTCCGGCCTCGCCATGGGCGCGGATCGCGCGATCCACCTCTCCGACGAACAGTTCACCGGGTCGGACGAGTTCGCGACCGCCGAAACCATCGCGAAAGCCGTGCAGGCCGACGGTGGGGCGGATCTGGTGCTGACGGGTGTGCAATCCGACGATCTGGGTACCGGAACGACTGGAATCATGGTGGCGGAATTCCTTGGGTGCGCGCATGCAACGGTCGTCATCGCAGTCGAGGCCAACCCGGACACCGGGTCGTTACGTGTCCGACGGGAGATTGAAGGTGGGGTCAACGAGACGGTGGAGTTGTCGACACCCTCGGTCTTGACCATCCAGTTCGGCATCAACCAGCCACGATATGCGTCATTGAAGGGCATCATGGCAGCCAAGAGGAAGGAAATGAAGGTTCTGACGGCGTCGGACCTTGGGTTGACGGCCGAACAGGTCGGACGATCCGGAGCGATGTACGACATCGGCGAAGTGTTCTTGCCTGAACGAAAGAGCCATGTCGAAATGATCGAGGGCACCCCGGTCGAAGCCGCTGTCAAACTGATCGAGAAACTTCGAAAAGAAGCAAAAGCGCTCTAAGAACCTTCCCGGTCCGGCTCGGACGGAAAGCCTGTTGGAGACACCAAATAACTGAGGACGCGATGATACTTTTCACAACGGAACATCAAGACGACAAATTCAAGCCGATAACCGCGGAACTCACCGTTTTCGCCCAGCGGCTGGGCCGTGAACTGGAACAACCGGTTGGGGCGGTCGTGCTCGGTTCAGACACATCCCGGTTGGTTGAGCAACTCGCAGCATGGAAGATCGATCGAATCATCACGGTCGAGGATCCGAAGCTCGGAGACTACAATCCCGACGGATACGTCGCTGCCCTCAAGGAAATCATCGCGAAGCAAAGCCCGTACCTGGTTCTGGCCGGACACACCACCGTGGGTTACGACTACACGCCTCGACTGGCCGCCGGGTTGAGACGGCCTCTCGTTGCGGGTTGTGTCGATTATGACAAGCAGGGAGATCTTCTTCTGCTCACACGCCAGGTGTTCAATGCCAAGCTGAACATGCGTGTGTCCTTGCGTGGCGAGCCGCCCTATTTTGCGACGGCGGCGACGGGTGCGTTTCCGGGCGACGAGGTTGAGACCGGTGGCAGCCCCCAGGTGGATGTCTTTGCGGTCGATCTGTCCGGGCTGGAGGTCCGCCGCAAGGTTGTCGGCAGGGAGGAGGCTGTAAGGGGGCAGATCGACCTCGCATCGGCGGATATCATTGTTGCCGGTGGTCGGGGGTTGAAAAAGAAGGAGAACTTCGAAGTCGTATCTGAACTGGCTGAGGCACTTGGAGGCGCGGTTGGAGCATCGCGACCTGTTGTGGACGCGGAGTGGCTTCCCCGGGAGTACCAGATCGGCAGTTCAGGGCAGACGGTTTCCCCCAAACTGTATTTTGCTATCGGAATTTCCGGGGCGATTCAACACCTGGTCGGAATGCAGTCCTCCCGATGTATTGTGGCCATCAATAAAGACAGCGACGCGCCCATCTTCAAAGTTGCGCACTATGGCATCGCAGACGATCTCTTCAAGGTTGTGCCCGAGATCACCAAGATCGTGAAAGAACTGAAGGCTTGAATTGTTGGCATCCTGTGGCGGAACTTGCAGGGTCGAGTGACGAGCGCTAGGAGCCTGTTTGATGTTTGACTCGGTTCACTCTGTTCGCATATAGTGGCCACGGCATCTGTGCGGGATCATCCCGGCTTCAGACAAGGTAGATTCGAGGAGGAGATAGAGTTATGCGAAAAGCTTCGTTTGTCATCGGGCTCTGCTTGACACTGGCGTTGGTCCTGAACGTGATGGCTGTGCAGCGAGGACACCCGGACATCATGAAGGAAATCGGTGCGACGCGTGCCAGCCTGCAGCGTAACATCGAGGCCGGCAACGGTGATGCGGCTGCGATCGATGGAGAGAAACTGTCCGGCTTGTTCAAGGAAGTCGTTCCGATGTACGAAGAACGAAACCTGGAACCGGCAGTCGAGATGGCCAACAAGGCTGCGGCTGCCGCTGCGGAAGCTGCGGAAGCTGCCAAAGCCGGAGACATGGACGCCGCAATGGCTGCACACGGCAATGTCGTAGGCGGTTGCCGGGGTTGCCACAGCCAGTACCGGGAAAAGTCTCCCGACGGGGGATACCGGTTTAAGACTCCACAATAAAGTTGGAGACACGATGCAGTGATCAAGGGCGGTTTTACCGCCCTTTGTTTATTGTCTGCGAGCCGGTTCGGAGGCCGACGGATCGACCCCTATTTCTTTTGACATTCTTGTAGGAACCCTAGTATTCTTGCTGTCGTGAGTGGTGTCTAACTAACGATAGATTTCCTCCACCATCCCACTCTCCCCGCGGCCGAGCCGCGGGGATTTTTTTGTGCCTGCCGATCGCACCGACTATCTGCTACCGTTATTCGATGGTCATCTGGTCTCTGCTGTTTTCCATCCTGACCGGCGTCGACGGATTCCTATACGAGGACCCGAGTGCGGACGAGCTCATTCGCGGCACGATGGAGGCTACCTACAGCCTGCAGTTGGAGCAGGCCCGCGCCGGGGCGCGTATGCTGGAGGAGAGGTATCCGAACCACCCCGTCGGATTCACCCTCATGGCCGAAACCTACTGGTGGGAGGCACAGGCCGACCGCGGAAACGAGCTTGTCGAATCCGCCTATTACGAGGCTCAGAAAGTGGCCGGGAAGAAGGCCGAGTTTGCGCTCGAGGCGGGCGAATACCCCAGGGCCGAGCTGCTCTCGTACATGGCCTCGGTTCACGCCAGCTATGCTCGTTTCCAGGTGACTCAGAAAGAAGCGTTCTTCAGCGCCATGCGGGCAGGCCTTCGCGCCCATCGTTACGCCAAACAGGTCTATGCACTGGACCCGGAGTTCTATGATATTTACGTCGGGCTGGGTGCGTTCAATTTTTTCACGGGGTCCCTGCCCGGTGTCCTGAAGCCTTTCGCCTTCCTGATCGGGGCCCGGGGGAACAAAGAAACGGGTTTCGAACAACTGGGCCTCGCACGGGAGAAAAGTCGCTATTCCAGGACCGAAGCGCGCATCGTATCCTACACGGCCCTTCTCGAGGATGGTCAGTATGCCGCGGCCTTCAACCTGCTCGAAGGTCTCCGGGCTGACTACCCGGGTAACCAGGTGTTTTTCATCTGGGCCACGGACTGGTTCTTAAGACAGGGAAGGGTGTTGTCCGCCCTCAACTATTTCGACCGTGTCGTCAGGGACGAGTCGGACTCCCGCCCTCTCATCGCCCAATACGCTTTGCTGGAAAAAGCCGGAATCGAGAACGCCATGAGCCGTAGATCGGCCGCCCAGGCGACGATTGATCGAATACGCCAGTTTCCCGGCCGGGATCCCTTGCTGGTCAAGAAACTCACGCGCCTTGAAGCCCGTCTCAGACGATAGATTGTTTTGGGTCTTCCGCAGAATTTGTGGGTAAAACCGTCTTCCATCGCCGCTTGAGGAGACCACGGTGCTCGCCAAGCCTCAAGGCTTCCCTCGCAAGCTCGGCGGCTGCGCCGGCCTTGACCCTCGGCTGCGCTCCGCGGTGTCGGCTGGTGTGGGCGATGGGGAACGGGGCCTCCGGCGGGGGCTCCGGGCACCGGGTGTAGGCGTCCGACCGAAGTGGGTACTGGAATATTCGCCGTCGAACAAAAGAATAAGGTACTTTGTTTCAATTACTTATGTGCGCACAGGCCTTTGGACTGCCCACAAATTCTGCGGAGGAGGCATTGTTTTAAACACGAAGACACGAAGAACACGAAGGAAGTTTTGTGGGAGATCTCGTACCTGACTTCTCTTCGTTGCCTTCGTGTCATGTTGAAATAGCGCAGGTTTCGGATTGGTGCCGCCCTTTCAGGCCACGCACGCTGCTAGATTTGTTTCAGGTCAGATCACACCCATTTCGTGCCCGACCTTTTCGAACGCATCCAGCGCGCGGTCCATGTCCGACTGGTTCAAGGCAGCGGAAATCTGCGCACGCAATCTTGCCTCCCCATTCGGTACGACCGGGTACCAGAGCCCCTTGATGTAGGCACCCGCTTCCAGCAATCGGGCGCTCATGTCTCTGGCAAGGGATGCTTCTCCCAGCATGATGGGAACGATGGGGTGCGTCCCATCGATGATCGTAAAGCCCAGTTCCTGGATGCGCTTGCGGAAGTAGCTCGTGTTTTCATGAAGCTTTTGGACAAGCGCGTTGTCCTCGCTGAGGATGTCGAGCGCCTCGATAGCCGCCATGACGATGGACGGGGGGAGGGAATTCGAGAACGTATAGGGCCGCGACTTCTGACGAAGAAATCGAATCGTGTCCGCCGTACTCGCCACGTAGCCTCCAGCGGCACCGCCCAGCGCCTTTCCCAGCGTCCCGCTGAGCGCTTGAATCTGCCCGTGGACGCCATGGGCTTCCGGTGTGCCGCGTCCGGTTTCTCCCACGACCCCGACAGCGTGGGAGTCATCAACGAAGAGGATCTGTCCGAATTCCGCGGCCAGGTCGATCAACACGGGAAGAGGGGCCAGATCGCCTTCCATACTGAACACACCGTCGGTGGCAACGAATCCGAAACGATAGTCGTTCTCATGTGCATCCGTTTCCAGCATCTGGCGAAGCATCGACGCGTCCGCATGGTCGTAGATTTTGCGGTGGACGACCTCCGCGCGGCACAAGCGTGTGCCATCGATGATGCTGGCATGGTTCAGGCGGTCGCTGTATATGACGTCGCGGTAAAGCTCCTCTCCCATGCGTTCGTTGATGATGGCGGCGAAAAAACCTTCGTTTGCTGCATAGCATGAAGAGAACAGGATGCTGTCTTCGGTTCCCAGGAACTCTGCTATTTTTTCCTCGAGCTTTCGATGGATCGTCAGGGTGCCACATATGAAACGGACCGACGAGACACCGTGGCCGTATTGCTGAATGCCTCGGATGGCAGCCTCCTGGATCCGGGGATGGGATGCGAGCCCCAGGTAGTTGTTCGATGCGAGCATAACGACGTCTTTCCCGTCCACTCGAACAATGGCTCCCTGCTCGGAATCGATCAACGTTTCCTGTTTGTAGGTCTGGGTGCTTCGCAGGCGGTCAAGTTCCGTCTGGATCGCTTCTTGTAGTCTCATGGTTTCAAAATCACCTTGATGGCGTCCCTGTTCAGGATCGCCCGGATACCCTGTTCGTAGTCTTCCAGAGGCAATTCGAGGGACACGATGCCGCTGTCGATCAGTTCATCGGCGAGTCCGGCGCGGAGCAGGTTGCGCATCGTTTCCCAGGTTCCGAAGCCCCGTCTTCCTATGATCCCCTTGACCGTCAGGCCGCGGAAGATAATTTCACGGGCAAAATCCAGTTTCAGATCCCCTTCGGGTATGCCCAGCAATGCGACTGTCCCGCCCATTCGGACGACGTCAAACGCGTCGCGGTACGCGCCGTAATTGCCTGACATTTCCAGAACCGCATCGACGCCGGTACCGTCGGTTTCTTCGTTCACTGTTCTTCGCAATCGTTCCGGCCCACCTTCGAGACCCAGGTCGAAGCAATGATCCGCGCCGAACTTGCGAGCCAGCGCAAAGAGGTTGTTTTCCAGGTGTTCTGCCTGTTCGGGTGACGCCGGAGGTGTGAAGTCGGTGACGTAAATGCGCGAAGCGCCGTTTCGGCGTGACAACGCCGTGGCCATCAACCCCTGGACACCCGCACCGAGGATCGCGACGGATCGCCCGGTCAGGTCCACCTCGTCCACACTGTGGACAGCGTTGCCCAGTGCGTCCATGAACGCGATCACCTGGATCGGGATTTCACCTTTGCGAAACATAACCAGGTTCGAAGCCGGAATGATGACGAAATCGGCGAAGGCGCCGTCTTCGTGGACGCCCTTGATCTTTGTGTTCTGACAGACGTGCCGGTCCCCGAGGCGGCACTGGTAACACCACCCGCAACTGACGTGCATCTCCGCCGAGCAGTAATATTGTTCCTGGACGAACTCGAGGAGACGCGGATCGCTGGCAAGTTCGTCGGAATTTCGTCCCTGGGAGAATTCCTGGATTTCGGCGTCGTGGAGCGCGTGACGTTCGATGATACTCGCCAGTCGCAACCGTCCCTGTTCTCCGGCATCAACGATGCTTCCACAGAACTCGTGACCGATGATGACCGAGCTCTGTTCCGCTTGAGACATTGCTTCGCGAAAGGATTCCTTGCTGTTCCAGATCCCGACATCGCTTCCGCAGATTCCAGCCGCAAGGACGCGGACCTTGATGTCATCCGGGCGAATGACGCGAGGAACCGGCTTCTCTCGCAAGTCCAGACCTTTCGGCCAGTCGCCGCCGTTCCGTGGACGAGCCTTGACGATCGCTTTCATGGTTTGGTTCCCTGGCGCCCAGATTCACGCCATCTTCGGCCGCTCCTCAATCGCAGATCCTCGAAATAGCCGGGCTATTCCTCCGGTCTGCTCAATCGGTCGCGACCGAATCTGACGCAAATCTGGGCGCCACTTCTGCGAAGTTATGGTTGAGCGGACGCTGAGCAGCGAAAATGCCGCGTTAGTGTAATGCCGCCGGGCGGAAATGACTACAGCAATCTGCTGGATCTGTCGATATCTATGGTGAAACGGTCGTTAGGAGAACATCCGGCGTCCGAGTCGGGGCGGCCCTTATTCAAGGGGAGGGGCCGCCCCGCTTTTCTCTCGTCAGGCCCGGCGTCCGCACCCGGCGGAAGCAGTTGTGTGTGGAGCTGTGAGACTCCGGCCCTGATTCTGGTGCCGTCCGATCGCTATCGAGGTCGGAACGGACCCTGTGTGACCCGAACGACCGGAGAGATTCGGTCGGGATCCGGACGTAATGACATGGGAAAGTTACTCCAGCGTCTGCTCTTTTTTGTCCTTCTTTTCGAGGGCCTGTCCCACCTCCGCCTGGCGACTGTTGTGACCGCGATCACGCTTGTGATTGCGATAACGGTCTGGACTCACCTCTTGCTTCAAAGTGGCGCTGATTCCGCTTGATTCTCCTCAGCCGAGGTAATACCCTAGGCAGCCTGTTCAGAAGGCAATTTCGACACGAACGTTTCGCTTTTTTGGCGAGAGAGGACCGTCTCACGTTAAGAAAAGTCATCGTTCATTCGAACAGGCCGCATTAAACCGCTTGCCCGCGACCATCGAAGAAGGGCGCAGGGTGATATTGGAATCGGATGTGTCGGACAGTTTTTCCGGCACGCAGGAAGCGACAGGGCAACGAATCCGACACGAGGCTGTAGATTTTCTGAGACCGACGGAATCGTTGTATCAACTCTGCCACATGCCGACATCGAAACGCCAAGCTCTCATTCTTACCGGCGACCAAAAGCTTGAACAGTCTCTGGTCCCGGCGCTGGATCGGAACGGTTACGATGCCGTGGCGACGGCGGACATCGAGACCGCGCTCGGACGGGTGCGTCCGAACCACCCGGATCTGATTCTTCTCGATGTCGACATGACGGAAGTTGAATGTCTCGACGTCGTACGACGTCTTGGCCAGTTCGCGGGCGCTTCGGGGATCCTGCTTCTGGTCAGCGAGGCGTCGATGTACCAGGTCGCCGCCGCTATGGGACTGGGGGCCCGTATATATCTGAAGAAGCCGGTCGGTGTCGAGGATCTGCGGCTTGCCCTCGATCAGATCGATCATCAGAAGAAACTCGCCATGGAGATCCGGGAATTACGGGCGGCGCGCGAGGGGGGCGACCGCATTCCTCGTATTCATGGCTCCAGCCCCGAAATGCAGAGGATTTTGAAGCTCGTGGGGCAGGTGGCATCGACGTCGGTGAACGTCATGATCGTCGGCGAACCGGGCACGGGAAAACGGCTCATCAGCGAGGCCATTCATCACAACAGTCCCAGAAGGGGCCAACGTTTTCTTCACCTCAGTTGCGCCGGATTGAGCGAGAACCTCATCGAAGCGGAGTTGTTTGGTCACGAGGACGGAGCCTTCGGCGGTGCCGGCCCCCGACAGGCCGGGCGCCTCGAACGGTGCGACGGTGGGACGCTCCTCATCGACGAAATCGGGGAGACCACGCGCAAGACCCAGGAAAAGCTTCTTCGGTTCCTGACCGATGGAACCTATCAGCCGCTCGGTCGTCATGGATCACCTGGCACCGCGGATGTTCGAATCATCGGCGCCTCCATCCGAAATCTGGAAACGGATGTTCGCGAAGACCGATTCAACAAGGAACTTTTTCACCGGCTCCACGGAGTCCAGATATCGGTTCCTCCCCTGCGCGAGAGGAAGACCGATATCCCAGTGCTGGTCGACCGGTTCATTCGGGTCTACGCCCGGATCAGCGACAAGCCCGTACGGACCCTCACTCCGGAGGCCCTCGCCCGGTTGATGGGGCACGATTGGCCCGGCAATGTTCGCGAACTGGAAACAACGATTGAACATGCCACTCCGATGTCGGGCGGCAGCTCGCTTGGTATCGACGATCTGCCGGCTTTCCCGGAACGAGTCGAAGGTGGCGTGACCGGACCACGAATTCCCGGCTCCACAATTCAGGAGATCGAGCGGGAAGCTATCCTCCGGACTCTCGAACAAGTGGGCGGATCCACGACCCGGGCGGCTCGGACACTCAACATGAGCGTCCGCAAGATTCAGTACAAGCTCAAAGAGTACCGTCTGACGACCGCATCCACGCTTCGGGTCGAAACCGTTCCCGTGACCCCGGTAGAACGGCCCGTCCCTGCCAAGAGCGCAGTCTTCGTGGCAGGGGGCGAGTCGTCGGACTGATCGGGTATCCAACGACAGTGGATGATGGTCCCGCGACCCTCTGAGGCCATTCGCCGGCCTCCCCAACCGTCCCCTTCCCGCTCAGATGGGCTACAGTCCTAACCAATCCTTGCCGATAATAACGGATGGCAGAGCCCGTGCGCCTCGGTGTGGGGCAACGTGTACCTGGTTCATGCCTTGACAATGGTCGTCTCCATCAAAGGGAAGGGATTGATCGATGCCGTGGTCGTCACCACATGGTCACAGATTCACCAGCGCGACGATACTGGCGAATGCGCCCAGGCAGCCCGGGGTTTACGGGCTGTACAGCGCCGAAGGCTGGGTGTTTATCGGCAAGTCCAAGAACCTGCAGCAGTCATTGTTCCAATGCCTCGACAAGAAACGTCAGTACTTCTGGCCGGACGAGCCCAATGCCTACGCTTTCGAACTCTGTGCCCCCGACCAATGTGATGATCGACAGGGCGAGCTCATCCTGGAATTCTATCCCCGCAGAAACCACTTGCCCGAGCCAGCTCCCGCCCGAATGGAGAAAGCCAGTTAGTCGCAGTTTCAGGTAGTAATTCTCCGACCGTCGCTCGATGTTCCGATCAGCCTGCCGTCAGCCGAGGTCCTGGATCCAGGGCAAAATTTGCCTGAAAACCTTCCGAAGTTCAACAACTAAGCCGAACAAGGCGGAGAAATCCGCGACTGGTCTTTGAACTGCATCTCGATTGGCATGCTGAAGCGTCCGGGGTTTCGAAAGGTACGCGCCGACTCGAGTTCTCCAGAATCCCATGTGGTTCGATGCCGCAAATGCGATCGGGAGTTCGATCTTCTTCGTGCCTGCTGGTGCCGTTGCCTCTCGGTCCGTCGGACGAAGGTCTGTTCGGTGTGTGGGGAATGCCTGTGCGACCTGCCAGAGTGCGCAGACCCACTTTATTGGGTGGAATCGCCCGTGTCTTTCCGAAATTACGGGTTTCGGGGGCTGCTGGTGTACTACCTCTAGCAGCCCGTGGCAGAAGTGGGGTTTTCTGAGTTGAGAGTTTCAGGTCTTCGCCCGGACGGAACGGCGTCTAAATCGATTCTGGAGCGCTGAGGATGGAACGAGAGCGATTCACAGTGGCTCCAGAGCAGTATTAAGGTGAATAAGGCCATGACATGTTGGCCCTGAAGGCCTCGTGGTGTGCCGTTTCCGAAATTGTTCCGAAGGATCAGGCTCAGATTCAAAGCGGCATATTGAATCAGGACGCGCTTGAGAATGTTGTCCCGATGTCGGAGGTGAACCCGACGCATTGCGCCGGTTTCCAGCGTGTGTGCGAACGGTCGTTCCAACATCAGTCCGCGCTGTCGGAGTAATTGCTTGCCCCGGTTGCCTCGGATTCGTCGCCGGTTGGCATAGACGGCCTGTTTTTCTTCGGACTTATCTTTCCAGTTGCGTCGGCCCCGGTCCGGTTCCGAGATGTAGCTGCGAATGTTGAGGTCTTTGAATCCGGTCAACGTATCGTTACTGTGATAGCCCTTATCCGCCACCAGTTCGGAGAGCACATCGTTCCGAAGTTTCGATCCAGGATCGGCGGCCAAGGTCTCCATCTGATGCGCGGCTTGGATCATCGTTTCTTTGATCGTCGTCGTGTCGCCCTGATCGGCACCCTGCACCGTGACCGCCAGGATGGCTCCGGTCTTCATGTCGGCGGCATGCTCCACCTTATGGGCCAGATGCGTTCGTCCGTCCTTCATCTTCGTGATTCGCGCATCCGGGTCGTGGGGATGCTCCCACTCTTTGTTCGATCCTTTCTTCGACCGCTTGCGGTCGAGTCGCCCCAGCTCGGTTTGCGTCGGTGTCTCGATCCCAGACGCCTTGGCCAGCCGTGTCAGGAATTGGTTGTAGGCTTCTCCGGTGTCCCGGCGTACGATCGACCGCATCGCCGCGTTGGCTTCCAGTGTCGATGCATCCACGCCCACCGTCTTCCCATCGATCAGGCCCTCACCGGCCAACACGCCCAACATCCACGAAAAGACCTTTCCATGTGTTTCCAGATCGATCAACCGTCGCGTCCGCGAGACTGTCGAATGATCCGGCACCCCTTCGCTCAGCCCGACTCCAAGGAATCCTCGCAAACTCAGAGAATCGGCACACCGCCACGCTATGCCACGCTCCGAATCGATTCCTTCGAAATAGCCCACCAGCAACATCCTAAAATACTTGCCCGGCGCCACGCTCGGCCGACCCATCACCTCAGCGTAGAACTGCTCACAGGCATCTTCGACGAACCGGTCGAACTTGGCTTGGTCCAAGATTCGGTTAACCCGTTCGTAGAACACGTGGCCCGCTGTCCGCGGCAACTCTGCTGTCGCAACCCATAACGTGGCTTGTCGGTCCTTTTTCCGTCCCATTCCCATATCGCGTTCTCCTTCCACTATCTTCCTCGCGATACGGTCGCATGGGGTCCGTTGTTAACTATGAAGTTGACTTGCACCACGGGCTCCTAGTCTCCAGGATGGGGAATTTAACGCGGAGACACGGAAGTTTGGAAGAAAACGCAGATCCGCCGTCTCCGTCTCCTCCGCGATCTCTCGAATAACCAACCGCTAACCTATTGAAATATATAGGGACATTGCGGTGATGTTTCCGTTGGTTTCGGCGGGTGCGTTGCTAAGGAGCAGTCTCCCTGGGCAGGGTACCACGCATCACGAAGTTGCGTGTTTCGTCCTCTCCATTCCGGTTGAGGACGTGGAAGCGGAATCCCGGAGCCTCGGGGCTGCCGGTCAAATCCAGGGGATATCTGCCGCGAAGATTGCGGAGTCGCAGGGTCGTTTCGTACTGGTGTTGGTCGAGGTTCCAGATGAACACCCGGATTCCGTCGAAATCCAGTGTGGGGTCTGTTTCGCGCCGACGCTCCGCGACGACGAACCAGTCGACAGGGCCCGCTTCCGGGTCTGTTACCTGCTTGAGCCTGCGAACGGCCGTGTAAAGCCGTCCTTCGGTGAATGGAAGGATCGCTTCGGGAATATCGTATTCGACTAATTGATGATAGACCCACCCGACCTCGTCTTCGGAAAGTCGGACCTTAAGCCATACATCGGTGGCGTCGCTTCCGGAACGGGGCGTTGTCGCTCGTTCGAGCGCCTCCACTGCTGTCCCCCTGCGCAACAGCCGGATGATGGTCGTGTCACGTCCGGGGGCAAGCCTCAGGTTGACCTGCTCCCTTGTGCGGACCGTGTTCTGGGACTGCTGATCCGCCGATTCGATTACCATCGCATCCAGGGCCACCCAGGTCGAGTCCCGCAGGACCGTGCTCTCCGCCATCCACCCTTCGATCAGGTCCTGATCGCGTACCCGGTACCACGTGTCACGCTTCTCGATGACGGAGATACGCGCACCCTGGTCGAGCGTAAACAGCGTCCGGGCCGAAGATGCGGCATCGATGCGCACCGAAGTGTGGTCGTTTAAAACCGTGGCTTCGTCGATGGCCGGATCCATTTCGGGGATGCAGGCCAGGACCAGCAGCATTACCGTTCCGAGGGTGACCAGTCTGGCGATGTGTTTCATTTAGCCTTCAGTGCGCAATGCAATGTGCAGCGTGCGGGTCCGAAACGCCCATTGCCGCTCCCGGACCTTAGGGCCCGCTCAAGAATAACTTCACATTTTGGCGTCCCATCTTCACGCCATCTTCGGCCGCTCCTCAATCGCAGATCCTCGAAATAGCGGGGCTATTCCTCCGGTCTGCTCAATCGGTCGCGACCGAATCTGACGCAAATCTGGGCGCCAATTCTGCGAAGTTATTCTTGAGCGGACCCTTAGACCTTGGACTCCCGCCTCCGCCTGCTCGTTTCAAATTATATTACGATGGGCTAGAATTGGTCCCATGACCGAGACATCTTCGGATTCTCCGACACCGGATTTTGAAGCCGCACTCGCTCGTCTCGAGGACATCGTCAAGGCGCTGGAAGGTGGAGATCTTGCCCTGGATGCCGCACTGGAGCTGTTTGAGGAAGGAATCCGTCTGTCTCGACTCTGCCACGGTAAGCTCGAATCCGCCGAGCGCCGGGTCGAACTTCTGCTCAAGGATGCTTCGGGTAAGCTCGAAGCGGTGCCTTTCGAACCGGAAGATGCGGAATAGCGTAACGGAGTTCCTCGGCGAGGTCCGACCCGCTGTCGATCAAGCGCTCCACCGATTGCTTCCCTCGGCGGATCAATGTCCAGCCGTTCTCGGCGAAGCGATGTATTACAGTGTCTTCGCCGGAGGCAAGCGGCTCCGCCCGGCACTATGTGTCGCCGCATATCGCGCCTTCAACGACGACTGGCAGCGTGTGCTGCCGATCGCCGCATCGTTCGAACTCATCCACACCTACTCTTTGATCCACGATGATTTGCCCTCGATGGATGACGACGATTTGCGTCGCGGAATTCCTTCCTGCCATCGAAAGTATGGTGAAGCGGTCGCGATTCTCACCGGGGACGCCTTATTGACCCTGGCTTTTGAGACCGTTTCGCGATGCGCCGGGTTTGCCCCGGAACGGCTCCTCGGGGCGTCTGCCAGGCTGGCCGCGGCGGCCGGGGCATCGAAAGGAATGATCGCAGGCCAGATCCTCGATCTCGAAGCCGAGGGTGTGACCATCGGGGGCGACGAGTTGGAGGGGATTCACCGTTACAAGACCGGAGCCATGCTGACGGCATCTATCGAGACAGGCGCGTATCTGTCTGGTGCGACGGAAGATGAAATGGGTCCGATCGGTGAATTCGGACGGACGATCGGTCTTGCGTTCCAGATCGTGGACGACATACTCGACGAAACCGTACCCGACGATACTCTCGGCAAGACGCCCGGAAAAGACCGGCGACAGCGCAAGGCCACCTATCCGGCCGTCCATGGCATCGACGCCTCGCGTCAGATTGTCGGCCGGCTCACCCGGGATGCCCGTGCAATCGCCAGAGAGTTGGGATCCAGAGCCCGGCTACTTGCCGACATCGCCGATTATCTCGAGAGTCGATCGACGTGAGGAAGACGCGGATAGACAAGCTGCTGGTTGAACGGGGTCTGGTCGAGACTCGGGAAAGGGCGCGGGCCCTGATCATGGCCGGCGATGTGCTGGTCGAAGACGCGCCCGTCACCAAGGCGGGTGCCGGTGTTGACGAGGCCGCCAAGATACGCTTGCGGCGCCCGACGCACCCCTACGTGGGCCGTGGGGGCGTCAAGCTCCAGGGCGCGGTTGATGCCCTGGGTGTCGATCCGGAGGGAAAGACATGCACGGACATCGGTTCGTCGACGGGAGGGTTTACCGACTGTCTGCTTCAACGAGGCGCCGCGCATGTCTGGGCCGTCGACGTGGACACTGCCCAACTGGATTGGAAATTGAGGAGCGACCCCCGCGTGACGATGGTCGAGGGGAATGCCCGGTACCTGTCACCGGACTGGATCCCCGAGCCCGTGGATCTGGTGACCGTCGACGTGGCGTTCATCTCGGTCACGAAGATCCTCGGGCGTGTACCTGCCATCTTGAAGCCTGGCGGACAGTGTTTGATTCTTGTCAAGCCGCAGTTTGAGCTGGGGCCTGCCAAAGTGGGCAAAGGTGGTATCGTGCTGGATCCATCTCTCCACCGGGAAGCTGTGGACAGCGTGGTGGCGGCAGCCGCGGATACCGAAATGGTTCTCCGCGGGCGCTGCCCGTCTCCGATCACGGGCAAGGAAGGCAACCAGGAATTCTTTGTCCTTTTCGAAAAGCCATGAATATTCAGAGTGTCGGCATCGTCACGAAGCCTCGGCTCGAGGAAGCGGCTCGCGTAGCGGCGGACCTGGTCCGCTGGTTCCGGGAACGTCGGATAGAGGCGGTTGTTGAAGACCGTCTCGCCCACGAGATCGATAGTGCCGATATCGCATCGGCCGACGGCCAATTTCTCGAAAATGTCGATCTGGTAGTCGTTATCGGCGGGGATGGGACCCTGTTGGCGACGGCCCGACTTCTCCGAGGGCGCCCTGTTCCGATCCTGGCGATCAACCTCGGCGGTCTGGGGTTCCTGACTGAGGTTACGCTATCGGAACTCTACCCCCAGTTGGAGAAAGTTCTTAACGGAGGGTTCGTGACGGACCGAAGAGTCATGCTGGATGCGGCACTGGTTCGAAATAGCGAGACCGTCGCGGCTCATCAAGCCCTGAACGACGTCGTGATCAACAAGGGAACCCTGGCCCGTATCATCGATCTGGAGACGCGAGTCAACGGGCAGTACGTTTCGACGTTTCGTTCCGACGGGCTGATTTTGGCGACGCCGACGGGCTCGACTGCGTACAATCTGTCCGCCGGCGGTCCTATCGTTCATCCCCAGATGAGCGCGATGCTGATGACTCCGATATGTTCTCACACACTGACGACCCGGCCCCTGGTTCTTCCCGGCGACATGCAGGTTACCGTGACGCTTACTTCGAGCAGCGACGAGGGTGTGTACATCACCATTGATGGGCAGATCGGCATCGAGATGCAACGTGGAGACTGTCTCAACCTCCACAAGTCGACCAGTGAGGTCTTACTTGTGGCTCCGGCCGGGAAGAACTATTTTGATGTTTTGCGCGGCAAGCTCAAGTGGGGGTGAGACCGTTCGCCCCGCGCTTCGAAACGAAGGTGTCCCCTCGGAAGCAGACTGTTCGTTGGTATACTAGGGGCCGCTCAAGACCGAACGAGAAGGGGCCGAGTTTTCTACGGTCCTGAACCGCAAAATTTTCGATTGAGGAGAAGCATAAAAGGCGTGAAGACCAAATCTCCGAGACAAACTGTCTGCAACGAACCCGGACCGACGCCCAAGAAACCGTTTTGTGGCGGTAAGCTGAAACGAATCACG
The DNA here is from genome assembly GCA_965262425.1 of Terriglobia bacterium. GTDB lineage: Bacteria > Acidobacteriota > Terriglobia > 20CM-2-55-15 > 20CM-2-55-15 > CAZOZZ01. Next base: position 1,306,746 of record OZ253536.1, read on the forward strand.
ACGCTCGAACCGGAAGTCGCTCGCTCGGTTCCGAAAAGTCAGGATGTGCTCCGCTGTCAGGAGTGCGGGACTTTGTATCAGGAAGCCAGTCCGTACGCGGCGGCGAAGGGGTAGACCGGCTTTCGGTGACGGACAGGGGGGAATGTGACCGACGACAAGAAACTGATCTACGATTGGAATCAGGTTGACTGCGTTTCCAGGGCAGCGGATAAACCGGTGCTCCTGAACGACGAGACGCTCCGTGACGGACTGCAGTCCCCCACTGTTCAGGATCCGTCAATCAAGGACAAGATCCGGCTCCTCCATCTGATGGATGAACTGGGAATCGACATGGCGGACATCGGTCTTCCCGGCGCCGGTCCCCGCGCATATGCGGATGTTCTGGCCCTGGCCCAGGAAATTTCCGGTGCGAAGCTCAACGTCGTTCCCAACTGTGCCGCGCGGACGACAATTCGCGACATCGAACCCATCCTGTCCGTGTGCGAGAAGACGGGCACCGTGATCGAAGCCGCCACTTTTATTGGCTCCAGCCTGATCCGACAATACGTCGAGCATTGGGAAGTCGACACTTTGCTTCGGCGGACCGAAGAGGCTGTCACCTTTGCCGTCGAGCACGACTTGCCGGTGATGTATGTCACCGAAGACACGACTCGGGCGTTTCCCGAAACGATCAAAAAGCTCTACAAGGTGGCTATCGAGTGCGGCGCCCGACACATCGTCTTGACCGACACGGTCGGACACGCGACTCCGGACGGGGTCCGGGCCCTGGTCCGCTTCGTCGCGAGAGAAGTCATCGAACCGTCCGGCGAGCAGATACGGCTGGCCTGGCACGGCCACGATGACAGGGGGTTGAGCGTCCCCAATTCGTTGACAGCTCTCGAAGCGGGCGCCGACGTGGTTCATGGTTGTGCCCTCGGTATCGGCGAGCGGGTCGGAAACACACCCATGGATCAGCTCCTGGTCAACCTGAAACTGCTGGGTTGGCTCGATCGTGACCTGTCGGCCTTGAAGGAGTATTGTGAGACGGCATCGGAAGCTTGCAAGGTGCCCATCCCGTCCGGCTATCCGGTCGTGGGCAGCGATGCTTTCCGGACTGCGACCGGCGTCCACGCCGCGGCGGTGATCAAAGCTTTGAGGACGGGCGACGTGGCGCTGGCAGACCTGGTCTATTCCGGGGTACCCGCCGAGGCGTTTGGAATGGAGCAGTCGGTCGAAATCGGCCACATGAGCGGCAGGTCCAACGTCATCTACTGGCTGGAGAAAAGGGGCATCGAGGCCACCGAAGACCGGGTCAGCGAGATCTACACAAGAGCAAAGGGATCGGACCGGCTGTTGACTGAAGAAGAGATCCTGCGGATTGCCCAGCCTCCGGCGTAAGTTTCAGCTCACAAGTTATATTGCCAAAGAAGGGGTTCAGAAGGGCAAACCTGTACCTGCTCGCCACAATTGAGTAACACATTAGGTGCATATATCTAACACGTTGTTCCTAATGTGGATACATATCCAGTATTTAGAATGGAATCCCTCCGCGTTCGTCGTGCCTTCACGGTGATCAAGAAGTTTCGTGCCGATGACGATTTCAGTGCGCAGGTGGCTTTTCGTTCACTCGGCGGATGGCTCTGGAGACCGCGATTGCAATGAGGCTGTGCTCGTAAGGGTCGTCCTCGATGTCGGCGAATTCCAGCATCTCCGCGGCCGCGACGTCGGCCACGCTGCTGACGTTGTTGTCGTTGATCAGCAGGCGGGTCAGCGCTTTCTCTGCCTGTGGAGACCGGATGGGAATGACGGTTGAACTGGAAACCGCGATTTCGGGGCCGATGGCCAGGTTGCGGCGGAGTTTCATCTTGACCGAGGCAGACACGGTTGGTTTGCCCCCACCGGGGTTGATTCTGAAGAAACCCACCCGGTCTGCCTCGTCCAGCGTTTGAAACTCTATGCGAGATGGGAATTCCCCCTTCTTGAGACCCTTGACCGCCTCGAGCAGGAAGTCTTCGATCGTCATCTTGCGCGCGCCCGTTGGTGACTGCACCTGAACCCTCGATCCCAGCGTCACCAGCGCCGTAGTCAGGTCGAGATATGGCGACTCCGGGTCCAGCGCGGTCAGGACGGCGACCTTGTTGCGGACGAGGGGATTGGCCAGGGCGGAGATCGCCTGTTTCAGCAGGCCGTTCTCGCCGCTGATCTGGTTCAGAACACGCCCGAAAGTGGCGCCCGTTCCGATGACGACTTTCCCCCCTCTCCGGTTCACGTCCGACAAGGTCTTCACACCGGCGATATCGACGACAACCCTGTTCGGGGGAACCCGGAAGTTGGGGGCGGGATCCGAGACGATCAAAGCCCGTCGACCGTGTCTCGCAAGAAGCTTCGAAAGGCCTGTAAGTGTCTGTGGTCTTTGCGTTTTTGGCATCCCATTCCGTCCGTCGGAAGATCGACAAAAAATTCTAGGGACGTGTGAGCGGAAAGTCAAGGTAAACCGCTGACCGATGTCGATGCCTGAGCCCGGTCGGACCTTTCCCTGTCGCTCGGCCACCCTCCAAGCCGTTCAGACCACATCCTTTCTGGCTTCTTTCCAATTGCTAACGTTGCTACACTGGGGCGCTATGGAACTTGATGTTTATGACGAACTCATCAACCTGCGCCGGCAGGGAAAGAAAGCCGCCCTGGCTACGATCGTTCGGATTCGCGGTTCGGTTCCCAGTTTCCAGACGGCAAAAATGTTGGTTCGCGAGGACGGGTCGACCCTCGGTTCGGTCGGTGGGGGGTGTGTCGAGGCAGAAGTCTGGGCCGCCGCCGGGGAGGCTATCAAAGAGGAGAAGTCGCGCGTCATGAGCTTCGACCTCACCAACGACTCGATGGCCGACAGCGGACTGATCTGTGGCGGCAAGCTCGAAATATTTATCGAACCGATTCTCCCCATACCCCGTGTCGTGATCTTTGGAGCGGGCCACATCTCGATCCAGGTATCGAAGATTGCCACGGTGGCGGGTTTCAAGACCTGGCTTGTGGACGACCGCCCGATCTACGCGAACGCCGCGCGATTCCCGGAAGCGGAACGGATTTTTTCCGACAGCTTCGAAGAGGCTTTCGGCCAGATCGTGCCGGATCAGAATACCTACATCGTGATCGTCACCCGCGGTCACCAGGACGACGAAAACGTGCTTCGCTGGGCGGTGGGCACCGATGCGCGGTACATCGGGATGATCGGAAGCAAACGGAAAGTCCGCACCATCGTCCGAAAGCTTGAGGAAGAAGGCATTGATCGGGAGCAACTCGATCGAGCACACATGCCGATCGGACTCGACATCGGGGCGATTGTGCCCGAGGAAATCGCTGTCGCGATCGTTGCAGAGCTGGTCCACCTCCGCCGTGCGGGAACATCCCATCGGTTGAGCAAGAAGCTCGAGCAGTCGAAACGCTCATGAATTTCGGCCGAAGGGGCGCCGGAATCCTCGTCACGGTCCTTGCCGTCTTCGCCTTCATTTTCTGGACGGTGTCCAGCAAACCCGTTTCCGACACACCCTCGCGTCCCGAGCTTCCGATCGTTCAGGTCGAAATGAAGACCGACCTCGAAGCGGATGAGGGAGTCCGAGGTCCGAAATCCGGAGTCTGAACACCGAATAAGACGGATTTTGTGGATCAGAGTCTAACCTCACGTGGGCTCTGAGCGCGATAACGTGGGTTGGCCGATCCAACGGACCACTCTTCACGGTCCACTTTTTCAAGGGCTACTTTCGAAATGAACCGAAAAATTTATACAAAGACTGGAGATCGGGGCGAGACACGGCTTTTTGACGGCACGCCCGTACCCAAGCATGACCTTCGGGTTGAAGCTTATGGGAACGTAGACGAGTTGAATTCCGTCATCGGCGCGGCCGCGTCCTTCAACAGTGAAGCCGACATCGGTGGGCTCTTGACGAAGATTCAGAAGGAACTCCTGTCGCTAGGCGCACAGCTGGCGGATCCGAAATTCAACGAGCGAAAGTCGAGTAAGGGCCGACTTTCGCCCGAATGGGTGGCTTCGCTGGAACGATCGATCGACGCTCACGAGGCTGAACTCCCCGAGCTCCGACACTTTATCCTCCCTGGGGGCGGGCATGCCGGGGCGTTATTGAATGTGGCCCGGACCGTTTGCCGGAGGGCCGAGCGGGGCGTCACCCAACTGCAGGAGACTGCGCCAATGGAGCCTGCCGTGATCGAGTACCTGAACAGGCTCTCGGACCTTTTGTTCGTCCTGGCCCGTGTGGTCAACCTCAGGGAAGGGAGTGAGGAGATTCAATGGTGAAACGACTGTTTGTGCCGATGCTGCTGATCATGGCCACGACCCTGCCGGCGATGGCCCAGGAAGACGATTTTGCAAGGGTCGAAATGGGATTCGGGTACGCCAACTACGGGCTCCCGGCCTCTGGTGGCGTCATCGACCGGATCCATGGCTTCTCCATGCACAGCGGGCTCAACCTCGATAGTTGGCTGGGAATCGAGAATTACACGGGGGGATACAGCGCCGGAAACGACTTCACGCTGATCGCCAACATTGTTGGGGCGAAGCTGATTGCGCGCGACCTGATCTCGGGGCGGATTTCGCCATACCTGGTGGCTGGTCTCGGCGGCGCTTACTTTACCAGCAACAACCGTTCCGGATTCAGCGCCATGGCGACCCGGTTCGGCGGCGGCATCGACTTCAATCTGACTGGCGGCATGGCTTTGAAGGTCGACGTGAGCCGACTGGCAATAAACAACGTGGATCCGGACGGGGGATGGGCTTCCAACCTGAACATCTCGACCGGCATCGTTTTTAACATCGGTTTCTAGTGGTCCCCGCCAGATATAGCGGTACTAGATTTCGGAGTGCACCGATACCGGATTTGGGGGAGCGACGACGAGCCAATGGTTTCGACATTGTGAGGAGGAGCGACGCCAAAGACGGTGCCGTTCTTGCTCCCCATGAACGCTCCACACCGTCGACAAAAAAAGCACACCACACGGCGGATTTCACGTTTCGGTCCGCAGATAGTCACGTGATCTCTGGCGGGGACCACTAGCTAGGAGTGTGCCGGGCCGCTCTGGCGGGAGCGAATCGCTGGTAGCGGCGAACCGGCGGCGGGCAAGGATTCCGGACCCGTTGGCCGACTCCCTACGCATGGTCCGAGGCCTGCCTCAGCTGGACGCGATCACCTGGTGGGCTATCAGATAGGCCGTTCCGGCAGCCGGCTCGATGTGGACGTAGAACCAGTGGTTGCCTGCCATGATGTCGAAGAAATCCTTGCGATCCGGATCCGGAACGAAGTGCCCTCTGGCCATGGCCTGAGCGAGATCTTCAAGATAGGCGGCGAGCGCCGAGTTCATCGGCACCAGGTCGTAGTCGGTGAAGGCCACTCTTTTCATATCATTTGCAGTCGTCAAGATCACAGCAGTCTCCTTTCATCGGTTTCTTCACGGTTCTCCGAAAGCTGTCATCATTAATACGCAGCCAACCCCCATAAGGTTTCAACATTTGGGTCTTCCGCAGAATTTGTGGGTAAAACCGTCTTCCATCGCCGCTTGAGGAGACCACGGTGCTCGCCAAGCCTCAAGGCTTCCCTCGCAAGCTCGGCGGCTGCGCCGGCCTTGACCCTCGGCTGCGCTCCGCGGTGTCGGCTGGTGTGGGCGATGGGGAACGGGGCCTCCGGCGGGGGCTCCGGGCACCGGGTGTAGGCGTCCGACCGAAGTGGGTACTGGAATATTCGCCGTCGAACAAAAGAATAAGGTACTTTGTTTCAATTACTTATGTGCGCACAGGCCTTTGGACTGCCCACAAATTCTGCGGAGGAGGCCAACATTTTCTCGCCCGAGAAGGATTTCCACCCGGCCGCGAACCTGCGAAATCCGGTCGGGACCGCCTGCAAATTAATTGTGTCGCCTATCTGAATCTGATAATCTCGGAGCGTTTTTTAGGAGATATGCTTCCAGTCTGACCGAGTCGGGATTCCGATCATGAGCCGCGAGAATGCAGGGCCCTAGGCTGTCCTTGACTTCTTTCCCTCGACGCTCGGTCTGAAGGCATCCTACCCACAGGAAGCGGCGCGAGGAGTTATGTATGAGTAAGAAGCTGTACGTTGGAAACCTTCCTTACAGTGTGACCGAATCCGATCTCGAAGAATTGTTCAGTCAGGTCGGGGCCGTGGACTCGGCTCGAATAATCACGGACCGGGACACGGGTCGCGCCCGCGGATTTGGATTCGTAGAAATGGCCTCGGACGACGAGGCCGACAAGGCTATCGAAAAATTCAACGAGTATGAGCTCGACGGCCGCCAATTGACAGTCAACGAGGCGCGACCGCGTCAGGACCGCGGCGGCGGTGGTGGTGGCGGCGGTGGGTACCGCAGGGACGAGCCGCGCTGGTAGTTTCTTCGGAATCCATCACCGAGACACATCGAAGCGTGGTTTCCGACCGCGAACCGACCTGACGCTTTCAGATCGGCACGACCTTTCAATGATTTAATTCTCAGTCACTTTATATTGCAAAGTACTTGTCGGTGTGTCAGAGTGTCTCTGCCTTCCTTCCCGGCGTCGGAGCTCTTTCGAAGAGGGTGAAACGCGGGACGGTGCCCCACTCACTTAATGGAGGAACTTCATGGCCGAAGCCCTGCTCGACATCGCGAAGGCTCAATCGACCTTCACTGTTCATCACGATTCATTCACCGTCCATCCAGAACGGAGCCCTGAGTTCATCGACATCACCGATCGCGTGATCGAGGCGGTTCTCGATTCGAGGATCCGGATGGGGTGGGTGAATGTTCAGACGCGGCATACGACAACGGCGATCGTCGTGAACGAAAACGAACCGCTGCTGCTTCGAGATGCCGAAGTCTTGCTCGAGGGCCTCGCGCCCACCAATGGGAAATACAGTCATAACGACATGGCGATTCGTACCGTCAATATGGGGCCTGACGAGAGTCCGAACGGCCACTCCCATTGTCGCGCCATGGTGCTCGGCGCGTCCGAAACGGTGAACGTTGTCGGCGGTGCCCTCGATTTAGGCCGCTGGCAGAGGATCTTTCTGGTCGAACTAGACGGGAAGCGCCCCCGGGAGGTCAGCGTGATGATCATAGGCAGTTGCCTGGACGGCTGAGATGGACGGCTGAATTCGACCCGTGATTCGAATAATTTGACGCGACGGGTAACATTTAGGTCGGACTTTCCGTCTAGTAGATATGCAAGGCTTACGAATACGCTCTATCGTTGCGGTACTGGTGCTGTCGATTGGGACGGTGTCGACCCTTCTGGCCCGTGACCGGACCTCTCCCTATCAGGGCGAGGAAATCGAACATTTCCTCAAGGTTGCCGAGATCGTCGAGATCAAGGAAATCGGACGCGGCATCACGAAGCCTCTCAAGGTCACCCTGGAGCTGGATGGAGTCATCCGGCACGCGATTTTCAAGGACATCGACCGGTTTGAACCCGGAGCACACGCTGTCGGTCAACGCTGGGAGTTCGGTTTTCAGGACAGTTACAAGACCGAAATAGCGGCCTATGAAATCGACAGGCTGCTCGGTCTCGGAATGGTGCCGGCGACGGTGGAACGGGTGGTCGATGGGAAAAGGGGTTCGCTGCAACTGTGGGTGGACGTCCTCATGTCCGAAGCCGAACGGCTGAAGGACAGGGTCACGCCGCCGGACGCTCTTGCGTGGAGTCGGATGACAACCGATTATGCTCTCTTCGACAACCTGATCGACAACACCGATCGTCACCTCAACAACCTGCTCATCACAAATGCGTGGGAGATCGCTCTGATCGACCATTCGCGCGCGTTCCGCTGGACCGGTGAGTTGCGTAATCCGGACAAGTTGATGCGGTTTTCAACTTCACTCCTCGAAGCGATCTCCGAGCTTGATGCCGACCAAATCTCCGATCGAGTCGGGAAATATCTCTCGTCCGTACAGATCAAGGGTGTGCTCAAGCGGCGAGATCGCATACTGGAACGATCCCGCCAGGAAGTTCTTGCTCGGGGTGAACCGGCCGTTCTGTACCCTTAGGACGAGAACCAGGACGAACTCGATGCTCCTCCGCGTTCCGGCTTCGTTTGTCTGATCGCCATCTTCCGCCACATCTGCACCCTTCGCTCGATTATCCACATTAGTGACGGAGCAACTTGAATCTCCACACAGTTTCCGGCATCTTTGCTCTTTAGTCCGTGGGAAAGGCGGGCCCACCGCCGAAGGCGACCTCACCACGGGTCTCAGGTCCCAGTCGCCTGCGAGATTCAGAAGGGGTTGGCTCAGTGCAATCACTTGTCCACCATCGGATCTTTTTCCTGTTGGTCCTCTCGTCGGTGGCCAGCCACGTGGGTGCTCAAACAGGATCGCTGACCAATGTCGCCAGCCTGGGCCCGGGCGGCGGCGGCGGAGTTTTCGCCGCCGCCTTTCACAACACCGATCCGAACATCATCCTGCTTGGCCAGGACGTTGGAGGGATTGACAAGAGTACCGACGGCGGGCTCACCTGGCGCCACGTCAACAGCGCGGGGTTTGCCCGACCCGAACTCAAGCTGGACGTGTTCGTCGTGGAGGAACTGGTGGCGCATCCGACCGACAACACCCTGTTCTTTGCGTGCTCGAGTGCCGGTTTGTTTCGCTCCAGAGATGTCGGAGATACCTGGGAGATGGTGATTCCGTCTCCGGGCTCCCCGGAGATCCAGGTGTCCTGGATCGCCTTTTCGCCGCTCGATCCCAATCTGGGGCTGGTCGGAACCGGTGGCTGGCATGAGCCCGAACCTGGGGACGGGATGTACCGGACGACGGACGCGGGAACCACCTTCACGAAGGTTGCGGCCGCGGGCATCGCGGCAACGGCCACGATCACCTCTATCGCCTTCGATCCGGACGATGGCACCGTTTATGCCTCGACGTCCCTCGGCCTGTTTCGGTCCACGGACAACGGAGATTCTTTCTCTAAGCTTTCCTTCGCATTCCGGCACGACCAGGGGCAGTGGGTCGGCATTGGTGGAGCCGGGCCGAGCAAGACGTTCTGGTACGTCCTCTACACCCTGGGCACCGATGGCGACGCGTCGGGCCGTGCCGCCGGAGTTTACCGGTCCCCGGACGGTTCGAGCTGGACGGAGATTACCGGTCATCCCATCATCAACGACACGGAAAGCAACGAATTGATGCGATCGGTGGGCGCCCGTGTCGTTCCCGGCAGCGCCTCGACCCTGTTGTTGAACCTGAGGACGGACGGAGGAGAAGGCGGGCTGCACCGCTACGACGGAAGCTGGACGACACCCTCGGACACCTTTATCGACAACACCTGGTCGGCAGGGTCTGGATTTTTCGGGACCGCACCGGAATGTGTGGAGATCGACCGGGCAAACCCGGCCCGGATCATCTCGTGCAACGAGAAAGCGGTATACATAACCGCCAATGGAGGGGCGACCTGGAACCAGTTGTCCACGATTAAAGTTGGGACGGATCGGTGGGCGGGAACCGGAACCGAGGTTGTCGCCGTTTACGACACGGCGTATTCCAACGGAGTTCTTTACGCCGGCTTCGAGGACATCGGTTTCTGGCGCTCTGATGATCAGGGGGCGAGTTGGAAACAGTTGTTATGGCCTGGGGCCACACCCGACACGGTACGGCCCGACGGCGCCACGGAGATCTACGTACATCCCAACGACGCCGATCGCTTCTATGTTGCCCTGGGCAGTTTCTCGAACAACCTGCGTGAAGAGGTTCGTTCGGAGATCCAGAAATCGGTAAACGGAGGAACGACGACGGTTGACGTGACCCCGCCTTCGGCCGCGACCTTGCTGGGTCGACCTGCCCTGGCTGTCGTCTGGGGGCCGACCACGGCCCTGGACATCCTGTACGCGGCGTTTCATGGCGACACGATCTACAAGTCGACCGACGGAGGCGCTTCGTGGGTGGAGGTTTCGACGGGATTTGCGGCCGACGATCTCAAGGTTATCTATAGAATTACAGTGGACCCGGCGAACAACGAAATCGCATATGTGGGTCTGTTTACCTTTTTCAGTGAGTTCAGCTCCCAGGGTGGGCTGTACCGGACCACCGACGGCGGGTCCAACTGGACTCGTCTGGGCAGTTATCCCCATCAGGATGTCCTGACACTTCGCTACGCCGGCAGTCCGAGCCGCCTCTTCGTGGGTGGATGGACGGAGGGCAACGGGGGATTGACGGTGACCGACGACGGCCTGACGTTCGCCGAGGTGCTGGGACAGCCATTCGTGACGGATGTAACCGACGCGCCCGGCGCCCCCGGCACCATCTACGCCATGTCGAGTGCCACCTTCACACGGGGGACCGGGCAGAACGCGAGTCTTTACAGATCCGCCGACAATGGAGCCACGTGGTCGCGTCTTGATGGGAACCTCCATCTGACACGAGTGTTTGACATCACGACCTTCCCGGACAACCCCGGGACGTTCTTCCTCGCCAGCGACGGAGCCGGGATTCTGTCGGTCACCCTGGACGATGCCACGGCGACTTCGACGTCTTTCACAATCGGTGACCGCGGCGGTTCTTCTCTGGCAACACCGGGCGGAACAGGCGACCCGGTGGTCGGATATGCCCGGATCCAGGCGGGTGCCGGGAGCACGACGCCTTCAGGCGTCGCTATATTCGGTTTCAGGGCGAACGGCGTTCTTGTGTCGGAGGCGGGTGTGCCGGCCTCTCCCCTGGTTCAAAGCGGTCGTATCTATGCGGAGGTGTCCGGAGCCGTCAACACGGGTCTTGCGATTGCGAACCCCAACTCCCAGTCCGCCGATATCACTTTCTTCTATACCGACAACAACGGCGATAACTTCGGTGCGGGCAGCCTGACGTTGGGAGCCAACCGACAAACGGCGAAATTTCTAAACCAGGACCCGTTTGACACGGCCAGGCCGTTGCCGGGACGTTCACCTTCATGTCGTCGCGACCGGTGTCCGTTGTGGCGCTCCGGGGTCTGACAAATGAAAGGTCGGATTTCCTGATCACCACGCTTCCGATCGCGTCCTTGACTGCGGGCACCGCCAGCACGATCTTTTTCCCGCATTTCGCCGACGGAGGCGGCTGGACGACCCGCGTGATCCTTGTGAACCCCACAGACACGACCATCACCGGCACCGTGGCGTTCCTGGGGCAGGGCAGTGGGACGACATCCGCCCAGCCCGTGATTCTGACACTCACCGACGGACAGATCGGTTCGGATTTCGCGTACTCCGTACCACCCCGGAGTTCGCGTCGATTCGAGACTTCAAACCCGGCCACGATCTCGGTGGGCTCCGTCAGAGTGATCAAGGATGCGGGAATCGGAACACCGTCCGGGCTCGGCATCTTTTCGCTTGCCACCGGAGGAGTGACCGTTGCGGAGGCAGGCGTACCGGCGCTGCCGACCAGTTCGGCGTTTCGTATGTATGCGGAAGTGTCCGGGACGCCGGGAGCCGCTGGCTCATTCCGGTCGGGCATGGCGATTGCCAACACGTCGTCAACTCCGACCACTGCTCTCTTCGAACTCACAACGTTGGATGGCACGTCGACCGGCCTGACGGCGTCCGCGTCTGTTCCTCCTTCCGGACAGATTGCAACTTTCGTGGACGAACTGTTCCCGACCTTGACGACGCCCTTTCAGGGGGTCCTGCGGATTACGTCGACGGCGACCCCCGTGGCCGTCGTTGGCTTGAGAGCGCGGACAAACGAGCGGGGCGACTTTTTGATCACGACCACGCCGCCGACCAACGAGGCGGGTGCAACGAACATGGCGGAACTATTATTCCCACACCTGGCCGACACCGGAGGATGGAACACGCAGTTCATCCTGTTCAGCGGCGTGGCAGGCGCATCGTCCTCGGGGACCTTGAGCTTCTTCTCTCAAGCAGGGCAGCCCCTGGGCCTGATTGTGCGCTAGGAGCCTGCGCGGCAGAAGGGATCGTAGCGAGAAAGTAGGGAATCGAGGACAGATTTTCTCGATTTTGAGGCGCATAGTGGTTCTATTCAACGAAAAATCGAGGAAATATGGACCGATTCGACTGCTTTCGCAGTAGATCTCTTCTGCCGCGCAGGCTCCTGGCTAAACTATCGACAAGCGGCCGTGTTTTAACTAGTCTTTCATGCGAATGAAACCCATCACCAGGTCGTTTCTATTGCTGCTGTTCGGGCTGTTCGCCTGCTCCTCTTGCTCCGCCCAGGGTGGATTCGACGACCCGCAGCCAACGCCGCCGGCGGAACCGATTTCGGCTCCTCGACCGGCCGAGGTCACATTTGCCGCCGCCGACGCGGCCGCCGGGAATCTTCCGCGCCTGTACAGTCTGCTTGTCGCGTGGCAGGGAGATCTGGTTCTGGAGCGCTACTACAACGGACGGGGCCCGACACGGGTGGCCAACATCAAGTCCGCGTCCAAGAGCATCATGTCCGCACTGGTCGGCATCGCCATCGACCGCGGCGTGATCGAGAACGTCAGGCAGCCCATTGGGTCCTTCTTCTCCGATCTTCTCGGAAGCGCAGAGGATTTTCCGAAGCGACAGATCACCATCGAAGACCTGTTGACCATGCGGTCGGGATTGCAGACGACGAGCAATCGTTACTACGGGGCCTGGGTCGGGAGCCGGAACTGGGTACAATACGCCCTGGACGGTCCGCTGCTCCGGCAGCCCGGTACGCGAATGGATTACAGCACCGGGAACACCCATCTCCTGTCGGCAATCCTGACCAGCCAGAGCGGCACGAGCACCTGGCAGTTTGCCCAGGAGGCATTGGCGAAACCGCTGGGTTTCAGCCTGGCACGCTGGCCGCGAGATCCTCAAGGCCTGTACTTCGGCGGCAACGACATGGAGTTGACGCCGAAACAGATGCTATCTTTCGGTGAAATGTACCTCAACGGCGGCCGTGCCAACGGTCAACAGATCGTACCGGAGAGCTGGGTCGCCGCTTCGCTCACTCCCCGAACTCGATCCACCCGGGACCGGAACAGGTTCTACGGCTATGGCTGGTGGATCCGCGAACTGGGCGGACATCAGACCTTTTACGCCTGGGGGTACGGCGGGCAGTTCATCTTCCTGATTCCGGATCTCGACCTGGTCGTTGTGACGACGTCTTCAATCAACAGCGGCCGTGGTCGCCGGGGCCACCTCGGACGTGTATACGACCTGGTCGAACGATTTGTGGTTGCACCAATCGACGCGGCGTCCGAATAGCCCAGCCCTAGCCGGTGGGAGCCCGAGTCGCCATAACGCCTCAGTGACTGGTCGCGTAACTCAGCCGCGAAGGATCGCAATTGATGAAGCGCCTTACGAAAGTCACTACAATTGTTGAAAAATCGCAGGGTACGCCCTTGCGTTCCATCCAGTAAGCCCAATACCATCGAACAATAGGGGCGGTTAGCTCAGTTGGAAGAGCATTCGGTTTACACCCGAAAGGTCACAAGTTCGAGCCTTGTACCGCCCATTCAGCTTTTGCGGTCGCTGTCCGTCACAAAAACGGCTCAGGTTTTTGGCCGCACCCCGTTTAATGGCAGGCTGACTGTCACCTCCGTCCCCGTTCCCAGCTCGCTCTCAATCTGGATATCCCCACGGTGATCCTGGATAATTTTGAAATCGGACGATAGTCCAAAGCCCATCTTTATCCGTCCGTCGGCGTGCTGCAGGTCGAAGTCGAAGATGCGCTCCAACTGCTCGGGAGGAATCCCAACGCCCGAATCTCTGATACGGACACAGACCATGCCGTTTGCCTTTGAGGTGCTGATGTTTATCTTACCTGTTTCTTCGATGGCCTGGAGTGCGTTCTTGAGGAGATGCATGAAGACCTGGTTCAACTGTCCTGGAGCGCAATAGACCGGCTCGATATCCCCGTAACTCTTGACCACGGCAACCCGGGTACCCATTTGGTTTTCGAGCAGCGTCAGGGCGCTCTCGATCCCCTCGTGGATGTCCACCGTCTGGAACTCGGCCTCGTCCAGGCGGGCGAAACTCCGTAAGCTGCCCACAACAGCACTCACTCGTTCGGTACCACTGGCAATCACCCGGTTGGCGTCGGCTACCACCTCGAACACGGACTGTATGGTCTGATTGTCCTTGTATTCGGCGGGAATGGTTTCGATCGTCTGTTTCAGTTTGTCCAGCGCTCGAACCAGCGTTTCGTGCATGCTGCCGATGGCTCCCAGTGGGCTGTTCATCTCGTGTGCCACCCCGGCCACCAGATCACCCAGCGAGGCCATCTTTTCCTGCATGAACATTCGGTTCTGGGTCTCCTGGAGCAGCTTCAGGTTCTCTTCCAGCGTCCTGTTCTGTTCTTCCAGTCGGCTGAAATCGAGGTAGCGCACGTAGCCCAGCGATAAGGCGTCGGTCAGCTCCTGAACAATCGTCAGGTGTGCGGGGATTGATGTGGGGACAATAAAGCCGACGGTGCCATGCTCGAAAGGCACATGGATAAAGCGCCATTCGGTTCTACTGGGTATCGGGTAAGGCTGGTCGAGTCCCCAGGGCGAGGTCACCGCCTCAAACCTGGCCGCGCAGTCCTCGCCGCCGACCGTTATAGACAACACCTCGCCTCGACGCCAGCAATCGACGACTGCCGGATCCCTTGAACTGGGCACATTCATTTCCTGGACGACCACATCGTCATTCAGCTCAAACAAGTCCGAAGAAGTCCACGAAATGCCCCATTTTTTCGGGCTGTGGAAAGCGTAGTAGCGCCTTCTAATGTGAAACCCATCCTCTTCCTCTTCCACGAACCGGATCGTGTTTCCCAGGACATCGATTCCCAGACTCAACATCTCCACAAACATCGTACCCAGTACCTTCAACAGATCCTTACTCGAGCGCATGGCCATCGCCTCTGCTCGTACCCGCTCTACAGCCAGTCTGCGCTTGACCGAGGACACATCGTCTTCCCGGGGTAAGCCGTCGGCATCGCTGCGCAGGTTCTCTGGCGCGTCGATCCGTTCGGTCCCTGTCTTCCTCTCGTCCTTCATGGTGTCCCCATTCTCGATACAGACAGCGCTACCCACTCCCATCCTGGAGTCCGCGGTCTTCAGCACCGTTGCGCCCCACCCCACGCCCGACCCTGGGATCGGTCCGCGCTGATGAAGAGAACTAACGGGCACGCGGAGGCCGATATCCTGCTGCGCGGCTTCGTATGAATGTTGAGGTCTGGAGCTTATCATAGCTGGGACCATGGGTTGGAAGCGGGGTTTTGAAGCGACGCGGTGGATAATTCTGGCGTTATCCTGATTACTTTCTGACGTTTATCCTGCATAATGATCTTCGACATCACGAGGCCGACTCAAACCCCCCGACCGGCCCCAGGGAGAAGAAGTCCAGACAACATATGAACATCCTTCTGTACACGCCCGACAACGGAGTAACCCGCAACTTTATGCCCCACCTGTGGATGTTCGTCCTACAGGCACTCACACCACCCGGGCACAAGGTTTTCCTGATCGACGCCAACGCACAACCGTTCTCTGAAGCCGAAGTCGCCCGTTTCGTCAAAGACAACAAGATCGAGTTGGCCGGCGTCGGTACGATGACGCGCCGTGCGTCCGCTGCTTACAAAATCGCGGATGCCATCCGCGGGGCCGGTGCCAAGGTTGTGATGGGTGGCCCGCATGTGACGGAGTTGCCCGATGAACCGCTCGGAAGGGATGGCGAACCCCGTCACGCGGATGCCGTTGCGCTGGGAGAAGCCGACGAAACCTGGCCGAGGATCGTGGCCGACGCCGCACGGGGTGAACTCGAAGAGGTCTACATCGCGTCCGACGTTGACGGTAGGGATGTGAAGCCCTCCCTGGAGGACTATCCGGCTATACCCTGGGAGAGCATGGATCTGGAGCAATTCAACCTGCTCAGCCGTGTTCCCTCCTGGGCGGATGTCATCTTGAAGCGGGCCGGCATCATGCCGTGGGACAGCATGTACATCATTCCGATCGAAACAGGTCGTGGGTGCCCGTACGGTTGCGATTTCTGCACTGTCACGGGTTTCTTCGGGGAGTCCATCCGTTTTCGGACGAACGACAGCGTTGTCGACGAGATGCTGCGGCTGAAAGAACGAGCAAAGCGCGAAAACGGCCAGATCTTCGCGTTTTTCGTCGACGACAACTTTGCGATCAATATTAAGCGAGCCAAATCCTTGATGCGCGACATCATCGCGCGCGACGCGGTCATGCCCTGGGTGGCCCAGATCAGCGTCAACCTGCTTCGGGACCAGGAGCTACTCGACCTGATTTCGGATAGCGGTGGGAAGTTCATTTTCATTGGGCTGGAATCCATTGACGCGCAGGCTCTCAAGGACGTTCACAAGGGATTTAACAAGCCCGACGAATACGGGCCTATCATCAAGCGGCTGAGCGATCGGGGCGTCTACACCATCACGTCTTTCATCTTCGGGATGGATGGCGATCAGCCCGGCGTCGCCGATCGGACGATAGCCGCCATCCGGTCCTGGCCGCCGGGACTGCCGGTGTTCAGCGTTCTGACGCCTTACCCATCGACACCCTTGTACGATCGCCTGATGGAGGAGGGTCGTATGACGCGGCCCAAGCATTGGCTGGACTTTAAACCCTTCAAGATGGCGTTTACACCGAAAGACATGGATGTGGACGAGGTGGAAGGCGAGATCCATGCGGCCTGGCGCCGGTCCTACGATAGCGAAGCCATCGCGATCGCCTATGAATCCATAGAGCACCGCCCATTCAGCGAGCGCGCGGTGATGTTCTTTTCCCGACTCGCCTTCCGTGGCATCTATTTTCCACAGAGAAGCGTGCGCGACTGGATGGGTCTGCTGTTTGAAAACCGGCGGATCCTGCTCAAATTGTTACGGCAGGGCTGGGTCGCTCATCGCAACTCGAAGGGAAATCCGCCCACGAAGCCGAAAAGTGAGGAGCCCGCCGTCGAAGTGACGCACTCGACGTCCGGTGACTGACCCGCTATTGGGGTAATCCGGTAGATTGCTCCCAAACCGGGATTTTTTTCAACGCAAAGCCGCAAAGACGAGAAATCTGCTTTACGTTCCTGCGTCTTTGCGTTGAAATCCCGGTGTCCCACCCAGTGTCGGCTGTCAGGGCCGACAAACCCTTCCCAGATCGATTTTCTTCGTAACCAAAACCTCTCCAAACCGTTTCTATAGAGTTGGCGGTGCGAAAATTTCTTTGAACTTTTCGGCTGGCCGGTGCGTATTCGAGGTGGAAGCGCAAAGCAAAGAAGCCCCCACGCCATGAACTAATCGGGAACAGGAGACGACATGAACGAGCAAGCTCAGGAACTGATTCGACTCGACAACGTGACGAAGATTTTTTGGGTCTTCCGCAGAATTTGTGGGTAAAACCGTCTTCCATCGCCGCTTGAGGAGACCACGGTGCTCGCCAAGCCTCAAGGCTTCCCTCGCAAGCTCGGCGGCTGCGCCGGCCTTGACCCTCGGCTGCGCTCCGCGGTGTCGGCTGGTGTGGGCGATGGGGAACGGGGCCTCCGGCGGGGGCTCCGGGCACCGGGTGTAGGCGTCCGACCGAAGTGGGTACTGGAATATTCGCCGTCGAACAAAAGAATAAGGTACTTTGTTTCAATTACTTATGTGCGCACAGGCCTTTGGACTGCCCACAAATTCTGCGGAGGAGGCGATTTTTTATACCGACGAGGTGGAAACACACGCCCTTTCAGGGATTCAGATGGAGATTCGTGCAGGGGAGTACATATCCATGTCGGGTCCGTCCGGATGTGGGAAGTCGACCCTGCTGTCGATCCTTGGCTTGCTCGACACGCCGAGCGAGGGTACCTATTGGCTCAACGGGAAGCACGTTGCCGACCTGACTCTTGCCGAACGCGCCCGGATCCGCAATCGAGAGATCGGATTTATCTTCCAGAGCTTTAATTTGATCGGTGATCTGAGCGTGTTTGAAAACGTCGAGTTGCCGCTGATCTATCGGGGGATGCCGAGTTCGGAGCGCAAGCAGCGAGTGATGGAAGCTCTCGATCGCGTAGAGATGGCCCATCGGGTCAAGCACTATCCCTCTCAGCTCAGTGGTGGTCAACAGCAGCGAGTTGCCGTTGCCCGTGCGTTGGGCGGAAAGCCGTCGATTCTGCTGGCCGACGAGCCGACGGGGAACCTCGACTCGAAGAACGGCGAAGCCACTATGTCGTTGCTCGAGGAACTCCACCGTGACGGCTCCACGATCTGCATCGTGACACATGATCCACGTTACGCCGAGCGTGCCGACAGAATCGTCAACTTGTTCGACGGTGTTATCGTCGAGGAGAAGGCGGCCGCAACCGTCGGATAACGACGTAGTCAGCAGCCTGTGGCCGCACTTGGTAGTGCCAGGTCACGGGTTCCATGGGGCCGATGCGGTGTGCCTGACGACATCGATACATGGTGTCGGACGGCGCGCCCCAGATGGTCCCATGTTGTCCTGACCCTCGGGCACAGTGGTCTCCGGATCCTGGGGTTCGCCGCTCGTGGCCCAGACGACCATCATCGCTCCGCTCCCCACTTCTCCCCAAATACCCTCGAATGCGACACTGAAGAACGTCTAATTCGGGGACGGAGGCGTAATTACCACCACCATCGTAACTACGTGTGAATAGAATTGTTCCTCCGTCCCCGAATCAGAACTATTCCAATGCCACAGCTACCATTGCATCTCTGCGTTAACTGAGTTTCGCCTCCGTCCCCGAATTAGAATCGTTTCGCGTGCGATAATGTGTGGCTCTACCGTTGCTTGGAGGCACCTATGAAACGATCCGTTGCGGGCTTGATGACGTTTCTCTTCATTGCCGGTTTCCTGTGGAGTGAGGCGCCAGCCGGCCGGGAATCACAAGAGAAGTGCTGTCTCCGGGGCCTCTCAACGGCATCAC
This sequence comes from Terriglobia bacterium, assembly GCA_965262425.1. Lineage (GTDB taxonomy): Bacteria > Acidobacteriota > Terriglobia > 20CM-2-55-15 > 20CM-2-55-15 > CAZOZZ01. Next base: position 1,325,558 of record OZ253536.1, read on the forward strand.
TGATGTCGAGGGTGTGGCTGTGGGTCATACGACGATTGTCCGGGGAGACGATGTCCGCACGGGCGTGACGGCGATCCTGCCGCATGAAGGGAACCTCTTCCGCCAGAAAGTGCCGGGCGCCGTCTTCATCGGCAATGCTTTCGGGAAGTTGGCCGGATCGACGCAGGTGAACGAGTTGGGTGAAATCGAAACGCCCATCCTCTTGACGTCCACGCTTGCGGTTCCACGAGTGGCCGACGCCGTTATGGATTACATGCTCGCACTGCCGGGCAACGAAAACGTGCGGTCGATCAACCCACTGGTTGGAGAGACCAACGACGGTGGGCTGAATGACATACGCGGCCGTCACATTACCTCCGAAGACGTTGCTAACGCCATTCGAGGAGCGACAACGGGGCCTGTGGGCGAGGGAGCACTGGGCGCCGGCACGGGGACGGTAGCTTTTGGATTCAAGGGCGGTATCGGGACATCCTCCCGGCGGCTGCCCGCAGAGCTGGGCGGATTCACCGTGGGTGTTCTGGTCCAGACCAACTTTGGCGGTGTCCTGACGATCAACGGCGCGCTGGTCGGGGAAGAACTGGGTCAGTACTACCTCAGAAATCAGATCGAGGGAAGCCAGGGCGGTGCCGAGGACAACGCCGATGGATCGGTCATCATCGTCGTTGGAACCGACGCTCCAATCGAGAACCGGAACCTCAAGAGGCTCGCAGCGCGGGCCATGCTGGGCCTGGGACGAACCGGCTCCGCCTCGACGAACGGAAGCGGCGACTACATCATCGCGTTTTCAACGGTCCGTCAACCCGACCCGTTGCTCTCGAACAACAGGATGTCCCCCCTGTTCCTCGCAGTCATCGAGGCCACCGAAGAAGCCATCTACAACTCTTTGTTCAAAGCCACCACGACAACCGGAAACGGCAGGACCGTCGAAGCCCTCCCCATCGACCGCACGCTGGAGATTCTCCGAAAATATAACGCACTCCGGTAGGAAAGGACTTTCAACGCGCAAAGTCGCTAAGAAGGGACTTCAACACGAAGGACACGAAGGAGGCGTTTTCTTACACTGCACCCTTCGTTGACTTCGTGTCTTCGTGTTGAAAAAAGAAATTTGGTTTTCGAGAAACTATTGAGGGTGGGCCGTACTTCCGTTCCCTGAAAACGACACCTTGCGTCTTTGCGATTTGGCGTTGAAATCCGGCTTGCTTAATTTACCGTGATCGCCCCGGGCCTCGTCCCGCGAAGGGCACCATCCCCCGCTTCGATCCGGATTCCAGTGGTGAACAACATGTCGTTCTGTTTCTTCCCCGGGGTCGGGTTGCTCAGAAAACGGTCGCTAACGGTCACCTGCCAGCTGAGCCAGTCGTTCAGACGGGTCACGGCGGTTGTATCGAAGGTGAGGCGGAATTCCCCGGCATCACTCATGTTTGGGAACACAGCCAGGCGTTGGGTTATCGACGTCAGGCTTGTGAGCTGATACGACAGGTCCTCTCCGAAGACCGACTCTGCCGATTTCCTTTCCAGTCCGCTCCCGAAGTACTCCTGGTTCGACGAGGCGCCGCCAAAGATTTCGAGCGACGATCGAGGTGTCTCGATCAAATCGAACCCGAGTCCTCCTCCCAGCACCAGCCGCAGATCCAGATCCTGAAACCGATCGAACTCCAGATCCGTGAATCCGAACGTGAAAAGCCGATCGTTCAGGCGGATCTCGTACCGGGAACCTCCGCGGATGGCATTGGCTGTCGTGACGGACTGTCCGCTGATCGAGTTGTCCGCGAAGATTGTCGTCAGATAGGCGCTGAACTGGTTGTCCTCCGTTGTCCGTGCCGCCTGTACTCCGACGTTCACGGCAGTTGTGTCGGCGTTGCCCGAAGTGGCGCTGAGAGCGGCGTCGATGGCTCCGGACCAGAAATCGGTGAGCCCCGGGTTTTCCAGACGTTCGCTACGGGACTGAAAGAGCTCGTGCTGTTCCGCTGACCGGATCGACTCGATCAGACCGGTCGGGACTTCGATGATTCCCGTCTCCCGGGTTCGGATTTCCAGAGTGTCCGGGTTCAACGCCAGCGATCCGACAAGGAGTCGGGCGTCGGACAGCCGAACGTAGAACGCGTTGTCCGATCGCAGGCCCTCGATGTCCTCCCAGTCCGCGATCAAGGAGCCGAGCAACTCCGACTGGATCTCGAGTTCACCACCTTCGAGTCCCACGATCGCTCCAGTGACGCGATCGCCGTTCCTGAGCATAATCTCGTCGGCCACGCCTTCAGAAGAAAACATCAAGAGGGTCAGCAGGAGACAAGGAATACGTTTCTTCATTGCTCCAGCTTAACGAATGGAAGGGTAGAAAGCAGCAGGAGGCGGGACACCCACCGGCCTTTCGACCTGCGGGCTCCTAGCTTTCTTCGACGTGCAGCTCGGCGATCGTGTCAATCATCTCTGAAGTCTCGGCTGTTCCGAACTGACCTCCCATCCACATCGCGACGGCGCTGGCCGGGAGGGAAATGAGAATGGCCGATCCGGCCGGAAATGTCATGAGGAGTTCGAACTGTACGATCACATAGGCCAGGACTCCGACAACGAGCGCAGCCGTGCCTCCGGCGAGATTCGCCTTCTTCCACCACAGGCCCGCCACGACCGGTACAAACAGACCGCCGCTGAGCAAACCGATGGCTATGGTGTAGAACTCCGTAATCAGGGCGGGTGGGTTGTATGCCAGGAACATCGCAGTGAGGCCAACGACCCATGCCACGCCGACCGTGACCCAGTGAACCCCCTTCTGGCTCAGCCTGCGGTTCAGGAAGTTGCCCAGCAGATCATGTGCGATTGCGGAACTGCATGCCAGCAGCAGCGCGTCGGTCGTTGACATCACGGCCGCCAGGACCGCGGCCACGGCGATGCCCCTGAAAATCGGGTGAAACTCGGTCTCCATCACCCGGAGAAACACCATGTCGGCGTTCTCAAGGCCGGGAAAGTTCATCTTGCCTACGGGGACGATGGCCAGAACCGCGGCCAGGATCATGACCGCATAGACGACCATGGACAGATTCAGCGACAGCTTGGCTCCGCGCGAATCCTTTGCCGTGAAGACGCGCATCACGATGTGAGGGATGACCGATATGGCGGCGGCCCATATCACGAACGATCCGAGATAGCTCGTGACTGGCTGGTCGGCGCCCATCAACCCAAGTTCGGGCGAAGCGACGGTCGCCTGCCTCATCATCTCGAGTGGGGATCCGACCTTCATGATCAGCACGGCGGCCGCCCCGAGAATCACCATCAGCATGAGGGTTCCCTGAAACACATCCGTCCACGTGATGGCGATCATGCCGCCAACCGAGACGTAGGTGATGAAGACCAGGGTCGCCAGGGTCAGTGCCGTGACGTAGGGGATCCCGAGCAGGGCTTCGGCGGTGATACCCGCAGCCTTCATCTGGGCCACGATGTAGGCTGTGAACGTGACGACGATCAGTATCGGTACCATGTACCGGACAATCGGATGAGGGTAACGAAACGACAGAAAATCGCTGATCGTGAATTTTCCGAACTTTCGAAGAGGGGCCGCCACCAGGATCGCCGCCATCGGAAATCCCACGATCGCTCCCGTAAACAACGCCAGCGTGGCCGGAATCCCCTGAGCGTAGGCGAGGCCCATGACCCCGATGATGGATCCTCCACTTGCCAGAGCGGCCATGATCGCCATGCTGTTGACGAAGGGGCCGACCCGACGGCCCGCAACCCAGTATTCGGACGCCGAGGCTGCGACCTTACGGGATGCATACACTCCCACGCCGATACAACCGAACAGATACAAGACCGTGAGCACGCGTTCGATGATCATCGTTTTTTCCCCGAAGCCCGCCGGACCTTCTCGGATTGCATGAAACGAATGAGAGCGATACCGGGAGACAGAACCATGAGGACCGCCATCAACCAGCCGAAGACCGACATGCCGGCCACAGTCATCTCTCGCCAGAAGGGCATGAAAGCGACAGCGGAAAATGCGATCAAACCAATCAGGTACCAAAGGTCCCCAGTCGGTATCCTGAAGAAATTGGACATAAGTTTCCTTGTGTAGCGCCCGTCGGATTCTTCGACGCCGCTAATATAGTGGATAAAATCGCGGCTCGCAATCCGCTAGAATAGACTTCCGAAATCGGAGACATGTTTTCGGCCACAATCCAGGGAGGCTAGAGGTGCGCATATGCTTAGAAAGATGAAGGGGTTTGCCGTGCTTCTCGTGTTGTCGGGCGTGGGCTTTTCCATGCCGATTCTCGAGTTGCCTGAACAGTCGGGCGACACGAAGATAGTGCTGCTGGGGACGGGCAATCCGAACATGAATCCCGACCGCTACGGACCGGCGACGGCTATCGTCGTCAACGGCCAGCCATACGTTGTCGATGCGGGCCCGGGAGTAGTTCGAAGAGTCGCTGCAGCAGAGCGTGAAGGCGTAGAGGGAATGCGATCGGCGAACCTTACGCGGTTGTTCATCACACATCTGCATTCCGACCATACACTGGGCTATCCGGATTTTATTTTCACCCCCGCCGTCGTCGGTCGCAGAGAGCCGCTCCACGTCTACGGTCCCCCGGGCCTCCAGGAGATGACCGACCATCTGATGAAGGCATGGGAGCAGGACATGGACATCCGGCTGAACGGGCTTGAACACGGTATCCCGCGTGCTTACGAGGTTGTCGTTCACGAAATAGAGCCCGGCGTCGTCTATGAAGACGACAACGTTCGGATCAAGGCATTCGAGGTGAACCACGGTTCCTGGGAACATGCTTTCGGTTACCGGTTTGAGTCGGCGGATCGCACGATCGTGATCTCCGGAGATGCGGCGCCGAGTCCGAAACTAATCGAGAACTCTATGGGGGTGGATGTGCTCATCCACGAAGTGTATTCGGTGGAAGGATTGAGCCGACGTACGGCCCCCAAGCAGTTGTACCATTCCACCTTCCACACCTCCACGCTGGAGTTGGCGGAAATCGCCGAGAGGGTCCGGCCGGGACTTCTGCTCCTCTACCACCAGATGGCGATGACAGCGACGGAAGACCAGTTGTTCGAAGAGATCACGAACGCCTACGACGGGCGCGTCGTTATGGGGCGAGATCTCGGCGTGTATTGAATATCGCAGGGGGGGGCGGCCCGATGACGGTGCCAAAAGCATTGATCTTATGGGACGAAACCATTATTTTGGACGTCTTTGATCTCCGTTGAATACGAGTCCTGTTTTGGACGCGTTGTGCTTCGGCCGATTTCAATGGATTTTGCCCTGAAATGTGCGGAACCGGCTTCGTTTGGACCGTTCCCAGAGTGTTAGCAGATTAGGAGACCTATGAGTCTGTCAGTAAAGACCCGCAAAGTAGATGACATTGTCTTGTTGGAGCTGTCCGGACGTCTGAGTCAATCCCATTCTTAGTTGAAACTCTCCACGGCTCACGATTGGTCACGCAACCTTCTTCTTCGATCTCGTCGACGTCTTCGCCTCAATCTTCAGCTCCCGCCTGAGGGCTTCGCGGAGCTTTGGAAGATGACGGTAGCCGATCACCTTCCTCAAGCGTGGTTCGATGTCGATGAGCGCCGTCGCCAACCAGCGCTGCCGCTGGCTCGAGTTCTTCCAATGATCGACCTTCGCGCACCTTTCCTCGACGAGGGCATTGACCGATTCCAAGCAATTCGTCGTCTTGAACGAACGGCCCAGGACCCCGTACACGCCGAGTCGATGCAACGTGAGGGTCTCCTCCAGGCCTTCCTCAAGGCTCGTAGCGGCCGATTGGTTTCGCTCCTCGAGCTCTCCATGGAGCTGTTCGAGGGCCGCCCGGGCTTCGTTGTACTCCGGGCGCTGGTACGCACGCTGAAGCCGCTTGCGCCACGCGGCTTGCTCGGTCTTCGACAGGTAGCTCACCACGTTCTCGCGTTTGTGCCATTGGCAGCGTTGGACCAGGGCTCGATTACCGAATGCCCGCTTGACTGCCGCGCGCAGACCTTTGCCGCCGTCGACGATCACCAGCACGCCTTCAGAGATGTCCAGGCCTCGCTCCATCAATGAACGGAGAAACGGAGTCAGTACCTGCTCGTTCTCCGTACTCGTCTCCACGAAGCCTAAGAAGCGTTTGTCGCCCGTAATTGTGATGCCCAGGGCCACAACCATCGTGGCGTCGGCAAACATTTTCCCGTCCAGGAAGATCGCCACCACGTCCTCGGCCGACAGATCCCGCTCCTGCATCTCCCGAAGTTTCGCCCCACTCGCCTGGACGAATCCTCGAGACACCGTCGAGCTCGACAATCCGATGGCTCCTGGAATCGCTTCCGCGGCCGACTCGTAGTTCCGGCAGGAGATCCCATAAAGCACACGTCTGAGAAGCAGTTCGTTCACCGCGCCATCCGGACTGAGTTCCTCGTAGCTCCGAAGCGGAATCTCCCCGCCCGCCACGCTGCGCACTCGAGGCACCCGAACCGGCACCCGCTGGCCCCCGAGCCCCACGGTCCCCGGATTACTCCCGTGTCGCCGGCCCCTCAACGTCGCCTCCTTTCGCGCGTATCGCTCACCCGCCAACGCCTTCACTTCCTCGTCGAGCAACTCCTCCACGTGCATCAACCCCAGTGGGATCAACGCCCGAATCATCTCCACCTTCGAGTCCAATTCCAGTCCCGAGTATTCCTCCCGGCTCAGGACCTCGACCTCACCCAGCACACGCGACTTCTTGCGTTTCTTCACCGAACGTAACAGACTGCTCATCTCGGCTCCTTTCTCTTACAGGCTTGATGTTGTTTCTTCCAATACCATCAAACCATAGGGTTTGGAGCCGTTTCAATTTCCAACTAAGATTGGCACACTTTCGGACGTCTCACGATAGGCGAGCCGACCTTGTTGCTTCGGGAGACCATTCGGCGGTTTGCCGCCGATGGAAGCAGCAAGTTCATCGTCAATCTGGGGGACGTGTCCTACATCGACAGCGCCGGCCTCGGTGAGCTGATCGCAACGTTTACCACGATTCGGAACAAGGGTGGCGACGTCAAGCTTCTCAACCTCACTGCGAAGGCGAAAGACTTGCTCCAGATGACCAAATTGCTGACCGTTTTCGACACATACGATGACGAAGGCAAGGCCATCGAGGCCCTTAAGGGAATGGGGGCCGCGTAGGTTTTGGCGTGTTGGGTGTGAGCCTTCAAATGTTGCCGTCCGGCCGCAGCCGGCTCATGACGGTTTTCGGCGGGGCTCGAGACCCGGGCCTCGAAACAATACGGGGGTTGGCCCCGCACTGTCTATGCCTTTGAACACCAGTATGCCCGACGCTACCCTCGAGGTTGTCGAGGAGGTGGGAACCACGCGAACCGTGCACCTGACGGAGTCTCCGTTCCGTATTGGCCGGGGCGGTGACGGCAAGAACCATCTTCCTCTGGAGGACGCCCGGGTGTCCCGCCAGTCGGCCGTGATCACGTTCGTGGATGGAGAGTACTGCCTCGAGGATGCCGGGCAGAGGCGCGGCCTGTTCCTGAACGGCGCGAAGATCGATGAGACTCAGTCTCTCGCCGAGGGTGATGTCATTACCTTTGGCAATGTCGAAACGATCAACCTCGTGTTCCGTACCGGCCTGAAGCGGGAGTCGTTGACTAATCTCCTGTCACGGATGGATCAACCGGATGCGAATGAGACCGGAGATCGGGATCTCCGACAGCTCAGCCTTCTCCTCGAAGCGACAGCACTCCTCCAGGCTCACATGCCGTTTGAAGAGGTTCTGGGCGCCATGGTCGACCGGGCAATCACCGTCACGGAGGCAGACCGTGGATTGCTGCTGCAGGCCGACGAGTCCGGGAGTCTGGATGCATTGGTGGCGCGCCGCAGAGGCGGTTTCAACCTGCCGCCGAAGAGTGTGGTTCCCAGCCAGACCGCGATCGACCATGCATTGACGCAGCACCGCGGATTCATCGAGCAGGACGTCAACCTTGCGGACGATTCGGTGCGGCAGGCGCAGAGCATTGTCAATCAGCAGCTTCGCTCGGTCATCGCCATTCCCTTGTATTCGCTGGCCCGTGTGCATGCCATGGATTCCACCAGCGTATCGCCCGGTGGGTCTCTGTTGGGCCTGATCTATCTGGACAGCCGACGACCCGCGGCGTTTTCCGGGTTGGACAGGCAGATTCTGGATGCGCTTGCCATTGAAGCCGCAAGCGTGATCGACAATGCCAGGATGGTTGAACTGGAGCGGGAGCGGCAGCAGATGGAACAGGACCTGTCGATCGCCCGGGACATTCAACAGCGACTGCTTCCAAAGGAATTTAAAATCCCGTTTCTAGCTGCGACGGGAATCAATGAGTCCTGCTATTCCGTCGGTGGCGACTACTTCGACCTTGTGGACCTGGGTGATCATCGGGCTGCTTTCGTGATCGCCGATGTCGCCGGCAAGGGGTTGGCCGCGGCACTGCTGACTGCGATGCTGCAGGGCGGTTTTGCAGGAATGAGCCTCGCCCCCGATCTGACGCGGCTCGTGACTCACTTCAACAGATATATCTGGAGCCGCTCCGAGGCGAACCGGTATGCGACGGTGTTCATGGGGACCCTCAATGACGAGGGCCACTGTGAAGTGATCAATGCCGGGCACCATTCGGCCTTGCTTCTGCGCGACGGCGAAATCGATGCGCCGTTCTCTCCAGAGTGCTTTCCGATCGGTATGTTTCCCGATGCGGAATTCAAGACCTCCTCGGTCACACTCCAGGCCGGCGACACCCTGGTGATGTTCACCGACGGCATCAACGAAGCCGTCGACGTAGACGGGGAAGAGTTCGGCGTCGACCGGATTTGCGATGTCGTGCGTGCCGGTGCCGACTCATCTGTTGAAGACCTGCAGACATCGATTCTCGAAGCGGTTCAGAAGTTCTCCGAGGGTGCGGAACAAGCGGATGATATGACCCTCCTCCTATTACGGTACAACGGTTAGCTCTAGCGGTCGAGCGGCGGAGGCGCCCCGCGCGTGGGTGTTGTCAGGCTCGCGCGGCCGTCCTCGAAGTATTATATATACGCCTGCGGCGTCCGCGCTCCCCGTTACCCTTCATCTCTCTTCAAAAAGAAAGTCTCTCAGCTCTTGGAGCCGTTCAAGTCCGAGGGCCATGATGGCGCCCTCGTGGATTTCAGCTTCTATCTCGAAGAACATTTTGGGTGCGCTGGCTGCCTCAAAAAGCTCGCGGCCGAGTTCGACGGGGACAACAGGGTCGTCCGTGGCGTGGATGAAGGCGACAGGGGCCCGAATGCGGTCGATCTTCGAGAGGGAGTCGTACCGGGTTCGGATAATCCAGTCGAGGGGTACGTGAAAGACCTGACGGGCGATGGCGGCGACGTTCGTAAAGGGTGCTTCCAGGACGATGCCGCCCAGCTCTTCCTCGGCGGCGAGGTCCACGGCGATGGCCGAGCCCAGAGACTGGCCCATCAGGTAGATGTCGGACGGTTCGTATCCCCGGGATCGAATGTAGGCATAAGCGCCGCGGATGTCGGAATAGGTCCCCTCTTCGGAGGGTTCGCCGTCGCTCCGGCCGTAGCCGCGATAATCGTACATGAGGACGTTCACGTCGAACTCGTCGTTCAGGAAATCTCCCATCGACCCACGGTGAGAGATGTTGCCTGCGTTGCCGTGGCTCACGATAAAAACCTCGTTGCGGCCGGCCGGCATGAACCAGCCGTGCAGCGGCGTGCCGTCGTCTGCCGTGAAACGAACGTCCTCGAAATCGTTGACCGGAGAGCCGGACAATTCCCGGTCGGGATAATAGATGAGACGGTGTTCGAAGAGAGTCACGTAGAGCACCACGACAACGGAGGTCAAGACCACGATGCGGCCCAGTGAGGCCAGAATGCGGAGGACGAACCGTGGCGGTCTGAGTCTGGATCCGGACGGGGATTCCATATCCGCGGCCTCCCTCAGTCGCGCCTGGCCCGCACTCTCTTGAGCCGTGAGCCGTACATATGCTGAAATGGCATCATCCGGAGATTATCAGGAGACTTCTTGAAATGAACAGAGTTTTGGTTTTTGTTGCGGTACTCGCTCTTATCCTGTCGATGGCGAATGGGGGTTCTGCGCAGGACCCGATTCCCACGTCCAACCCCCTCGAACGCGGTCTGGGTGAGGACGACTTCCCCCGAGTCCAGAAAATCGCGGACAACGTCTACACGTATGAGGCGTTGACCGGCCGACCCGACGACCGATACACGACAAACACCATGTTTGTCGTGACCGACGAAGGGGTCCTGGTGGCCGATGGCCAGGGCAACCCCGACGCGACACGGAAACTGGTCGCCGCCATCGGCGACATCACCGACAAGCCGATCACTCACGTCGTCATCTGCTCCGATCATGGGGATCACACGAACGGAAACGTGTCTTTTCCCCGGACGGCCCAGTTCATCGCGCACCCGAACTCGAAAGCGAACCTCGAGCGTACCCGGGCCAACCCCAACCGGAATGCGGAGTCGCCAGAGGTGATTCTGCCGACCGAGCTGGTCGAGGATCGCCGGGTCCTCGAACTGGGCGGGACGGAGATTCAGATTCTGTTTCTGGGCCGGGCGCACACGGGAGGCGACTTGTTAGTCTACTTGCCCGAAGAGAAGATTCTGTTCAAACGACACATGGCGGCGGTACTCGTCGAGGTGAAGCGTCTGCATGCACTGGGCTTGTCCGTTGAGGAGGCCATCGAACAGGCGGATTTTGGCGAATACGGTTCGTGGTCGGGCGCAGGCTCGCAGGGTCCCGGCGGGATTCGGCGGATCTATGCGGAATTGAACGGCGAACTGCCATGATCTGGGAAAACATGGCCGAAACTGGGTTCGCGCTTGACAGACCACCGGCCAGAGATCACACTCTAGTTCTTGAGTATGAAAGTTCAAGGCACATCTAAGACGATGATCTCGGCCCGTGCGGCGGCGATGCCGGTATCCACGGGTTCGGCCCTGTCCTTCGGCTACTACTTTTATTACTTCTCCTTTAGGGGGGGTGGGTAGCGGCTAGCCAGATCGCGCAAAACGATTCGAAAGCCTGCTCCCACCCGAAAGTGAGAGCAGGCTTTTTTTATTGCCCTGGGATGATGATGATGAGGAATGACGAAATGATTTACGACCCATTTGATGATCCGACACTGGAGGTCGGGCCCGAAGGAAGCGCCGCAATTGGACGGAGCAGACCCGCCTTGGGTTCGGGCCTGAAGCTGCCGACCCTCAGGCTGGTGACCCTTCCGATCGAAGAGCCTTGCACAAACGAGCCCGGAGAAGAAGCGACGAACCGCACCGGACGAGAGGGGACACGAGACTGTCATGGCAGAGTTTAAGGACATTGCTTTTCTCGGACTCGATCACCCCGGCGCGAAGGATCCGGTCTACAGAAGGCGGCGCGATCAAATTGCCCAACTGACACGGGTCTCCCGCGAGCGGAATGAATCTGCGCCCGTTCTGGACTACACCTGGGAAGAACATGGCGTCTGGCGAACCATTTGCGAAAAGCTTGCGCCGTTGCACGAGAAGTATGCGAACGAAATCTATCTTAAGGCGACCCGGGAGCTTGGGATACCGACCGATCACATACCGCAGCTTCGGGACTTGAGCGACCGGTTGCGGTCCTACCACGGATTTCGACTCGGTGCGATTGAAGGCCTCGTCGATTCCAGGAGTTTCCTCGGACAGTTTTCAAGGAAGGTCATGTGGTGCACGCAATACATCCGCCATGCCTCGCGCCCCGAGTACACGCCCGAACCCGATGTGATACACGAGGTCGTCGGGCATGTGCCCGCCTTTGTCGACCGTGATTTCTGCGATCTGTCGGAGTTGATTGGAAGGGCTGCGTTGTTGGCCGATGACGAGCAACTGGTTCAACTCGAGCGGGTCTACTGGTTCACGATCGAGTTCGGCTTGATCGAGGAAAGCACGGGCGTGAAATCCTACGGTGCCGGGCTTCTCGGATCGTTCGGCGAACTGGAGCATGTCTATTCGGGTGATGTGGAATGGGCGCCATTCGTGATCGAGGACGTCATGAAAACGAATTACAACTACTCGGCGATGCAAGCGAAGCTGTTCATCATCCCGTCGTTCGCGTTCCTCCGCCAGGAAATCGAACGCTTCCTGCTCGAACAAGGCCTGGAAGACGCCCTGTTGAGAGAAACCGTCCCCGGTATGTGACGACGTGACGGGTAGCGTGTCGGGGCGGCCGTCCCTGGCCGCCCGCCGCGTCAGCCGGCACGTGGGCCAGAAGCGCCGACCGTTCTTGTCAGGGGATCGAGCGGCGCGTCTTGCCCGCGGGGGGCCAGGGACGGCCCCCCCGACACGCTTGCCTCTAGAGCAACCGTATTTCGGACTCAGGACACTAGTTCTTTTCGCTTCCTCCCATCAAGTAATCCCAGTGACGGACTGCCTGGCTGAGGATGTCGGGCAAGTCTCCGGACAGGAGGTAGCCTTCTTCGATCAGATCGATCGCGAATTCGGAGACCAGACCGAGATAGTGTTCCCGGCTCTGGTAACGTTCTTCGATCGAAGGTCTGGGGTCATGGCTTCGCTCCCTGTCTGAAGGGGTCAACGGGAACGGGATGTAGGAGCCCTGCATGCTGGACAGCACATCTTCGGGGCCGGACTCAGGGCGAAACAGATTCCAACCGGTATAGGTGGCCAGAGGTACGGCCACTTCGGGCATCTTCAAGCCTCCCGTCTCGTTCCCATCGTCGTCGACCTGGGGAACCATTACGGGGAATTCGGAGATCACTTCCGGCGGCTCGATACTCACGATGCCTCGGGTTCGAAATTCGGGACCGTAGTTGACGCGGTACGCTCCGTGAGGCGCCGCAGGTTGGCCGACCTCCGGCAGATTCGGGAAGTCGAGGTCTTCGGGCGTCACGAGGCCCTCGTCGCCTATCCGGGGATAGCTGCTCGCCGGCGGCTCCGTTCCGTCCCTTGTCCAGCCATTGATGGCCAGTAATAGGCTTCTCATGAACCACGAGTAGTCATTCGGGTTGCTCGGTTGTTGCCCGGTGGTCTGGGCGGGCGGAAAACGTCCGGGGCCGTGCTGTCCTCCGGCGAAGGAGTAGACCCTCACGTTTTCCATCAACGGAATGTCTTCCAATCCGTCAATGGTCGTGTGAATCAGGGACGCGGCCCGTCCCCAGTATTCATAAGAGGAGTTCGTGTAGAAGATCTTCGGCATGAATTCCGGTCGCACCCCGTTTAAGAGACCATCCCGATCGCCCGTTTCCGGATCGTTTTGAACGACATCGGTGAACGGAAAAATATCGGTCGGGTACAGCTTGTTCAGGTACGGATGGCCGTCCCGGGACGGTTGCGCGAACCGAAGGTTGAAGCTTCCCCTGCCGGCGCCTGCGACGTGGGCAATGACACCGTCAAACGCCTTGCGGTGCCCTTCGTCCTCGTTAAATCCGTAGAAGAGAAAGGTGCGCAGGAACCGACCGCTCTGGGATATACCGAACGCGAGGGCGCGGTCGATCGAACCGGCGGGAATGGACAGTTCCGGTGCCGACCCATACTTCAAGGCGGATATGGCGTCGCGAATGGCTGCCGGACCCAGGCCTGCCAGCGGCGGGTCCATGGACGTATAGACGACATCGTACAGCTTGTTTGGTTCGAACCCGCCTTCGAGGTAGACGCGTGTCACATCCGGGACGACGCCGCCGTCCTCTAGACGGGCGAAACTCCACTGGTCGTGTGGAATCACCCGGCGCGCCCCGTCGACCGAATCGCGGACCGTCATGACGTTGGCCGGATCGTCCGGGTCGGCGACCTTGTACGCGATGTGGTTTCGATCCGCCAGCGCCGCGTCAAAGATTCTTCGCGAGCTCACCACTTCGCTGCGGCCCAGTCCTTCGATTCTGTTCCCGTCCTCGGTCGCGACCGGAGGGTACATGCGGACCAGACCGTCTCTCAAGGGTGGATCGAACTGCCAGCCCAGCCAGAGCAGGGTGAACCCGTTGGTCAGCAGGAAGCCGTCGCCCATCTCGGCCTCGGTTCCCGGGTCGATGCTTCCCGCTCCACGGTTGAAGTAACGCAACATCCCCTTTCCGCCGCGGTTTGAAACTTCGTAGAGGATGGTGCCGTTGCCGCGTTGGATATCCTTGGGCTTGATCAGGAAGAAGTCGGAGTGGAATTCGACCCTGCCGTCCGCATTGAGCGGAGCAAATTCGATGTCGGTGATGATGCGGTTAGCCGAATTCCCGGGATCGACGGAGAAGTAGATTTTACCGACGAGCTTTTCGTAAGCGCCGGCGAGTCCGAACGACATGCCGCCTGCCAGATCGGTCCGCGATTCGACCTCGATCCGGACGACTTCAGCCGACAGGGATGAGGCCATCAGGAGAATCAGCGCCAGAATTCTCGACACCATGCGATGCATATGCCCTCCTCGAAGGAACGTTCCGTTGAAGCTTAGGGTCCACTCAAGAATAACTTCACATTTTGGCATCCCATCTTCACGCCATCTTCGCGGGACCTTCGCGCCATCTTCGGCCGCTCCTCAATCACAGATCCTCGAAATAGCCGGGCTATTCCTCCGGTCTGCTCAATCGGTCGCGACCGAATCTGACGCAAATCTGGGCGCCAATCCTGCGAAGGTATTCTTGAGCGGACCCTAAAACAGAAGCCGGCAGGGAGTCAACGACATTCGCTTCGTACCGAACGAGGCGTGCTTGCGGTATCATGTCCGCACACTTCGTCGAGGAAAAAAGATATGACTTATTTGAGAGCGTTGAACAGCGTGTTGATTCTGTCCGTCCTGGCCGGCACGGCCCTGGCCCAGGGGAGCCAGATCTTCGTACTGAACAAACAGTCGGACACGATGTCGATCGTGGACGCCGCTACGCTCGAGGTGACTCGAACAGTTTCGGTTGGCGAACAGCCCCATGAACTGGCGATCCTTCCGGGAGGCGACAAAGCGTACGTTTCGAACGTTGGGGAGAACACGATCTCTGTTGTCGATCTCAAAGAAGGTTCCGAAACAGGGAAGATCACCACACCGGATTTCTCATTCCCACATGGCATCGCCTTTACCCCCGATGCCCGGATTGCCGTCGTGACCAGCGAAAGGACGCAGAAGATCATGATCATCGACGCGCGTAACGATGAGATTCTGCGTACGATCGATACCGAAGAATTGGGAACGCACATGGTCGTGATCGATGACACGGGCCGCTGGGCCTACTTCACGAACCGGGAGTCGAATACCGTATCGATCATGGACTTGAATGATTACCGGATCGTCGCGTCCATTCCCGCCGGAGAGGGCGCCGAAGGCATCGCGCTGTCTCCGGACGGCAAGCAGATCTGGACGGGCGACCGTCGAGGTAACACCGTGACGGTCATCGATACCGAAGCTCGACGTGTGATCCAGAAGCTCCCCGCAGGCGGTGCGCCCATACGTGCGGCATTCAGCCCCGATGGAACGAGAGTCTTCGTGCCAAACTCCACTTCGTCCGACGTCTTTGTCTACGACGCCGATTCACGCGAGCACCTGAAGACGATCGAAGTTGGCGGCAGTCCCGGCGGCGTTGTTTTTTCTGCCGACGGAGCATATGCCTATGTTGCGTGTGGCGGAGAAGGCATGGTCTACGCGATCGACACGGCGACGCTCGAGGTTTCGGGGAAAGTCAGTGTCGGGCAAGGTCCCGACGGAATTACTTATCGATAAGCATCTCGAGATCCTAGGAGCCTGCGCGGCAGAAGGGATCGTAGCGAGAAAGTAGGGAATCGAGGCCAGATTGTCTCGATTTTGAGGCGAATAGTGGTTCTATTTAACGAAAAATCGGGGAAATGTGGACCGATTCTACTGCTTTCGCAGTAGATCTCTTCTGCCGCGCAGGCTCCTAGCCTGCCTTCAAGCTTCCCACGAACAGATCGCCGAAATCTCTGGCGATCTGTTCGGCCGTCATCTCACCTTTCGGGGAATACCACTGGACGATCCAGTTCAACGCTCCCAGTATTGCCCACACGGTTGTCTTCGCGTCGCCAACCTCGAACAGGCTTTCCTGGACGCCCGCTTCGACGACCTTCCGGTAAGCCTTTTCATATCGATCTCTCTTTCTCACAATCTTCCGCAGTTGTTCCTTCGGTAGCGACCGGAAATCGGTATGTGCGGTGGACCCGGGCAATTCCTCCAACACGGTATGGACATGCAGGGCGATCAGGGCTCGAAGCTTTGCGTCCGCCGGTCGTTTTGATTTCAGGACCGTGTCGGCCTGTTCGTTCAGACGCGTCAAGGAGTAGTCCTGGCAAAAGAACAAAAGTTCCTGTTTGGAAGGGAAGTAATAGTAGAGGTTGCCCTTGGCCATCTGGGCCTGTTCGGCGATCTCTTCCATCGTTGCGCCTGTAAATCCATTGCGGGTAAAGGCGGCGGCAGCCGAGCGGAGTATCTCCAGCCGACGTTCGGTGAACCGGCGATTACGTTTGACGGGCTTTTCTTTTTTGCCCAAGCGGTCCCCCTCTCGTTGTCCGGGTTTTGACGGGTTTGGACGCCTTCTGTGGCTGGTCGGAGACACTGACGGAAGCGGCGATCAGTCCGACGGCGTTCCCGACCGGCGTGGAGCTCGTGTCGATGGTTTGCGAAGCTTCCCCGTAAAGCGGCGATCGAATCGAGAGAATCGAACCCAGTTCGGTCATGGCGGAACGGCGGTTTGCCATGGGTCGCGTGTCACCCTGTCCAACAACCCGCTTCCAATGGTCGTCGGGCGTTGCTTTCAACCATACCGTATGGGTGCGGCGCTTCAACAGAGACCAGGTCTCCGGGTCGGTCACGATCGAGCCGCCGGTTGCCACCACCACCTGTTCGTTCCTCGCCAGCAACCGCAGCAACAGATCGTGGGCCTGTCTCTTGTAATAACTTTCCCCATGGAGGGAGAACACTTCCGCGAGCGACATGTTTGCTTCTTCTTCGATCAGTGCGTCCAGCTCGACGAAGGGGACCTTGAGACGTTCGGCCAACGCCGGGCCGACGGTGGACTTGCCGGCGCCACGGAGGCCGACAAGTGAGATCGTGGGGCGTTGTCGGTCCTCGAACCGATTGTGAAGCCAGTTTGCCAGCTCCTCCAGGTCCTCGTCGGAACAGCGGTCGACCAGCGTAATGACTCGTTCGAGCGAACTGCCGCTGCCGGTATCCGGAGGAACCAGCTTGACGAGCGGGACCTCCAAAGCGTTGGCGACATCCCTCAACCGTGAGACGGAAATGTTCCCGCGCCCGGCCTCGAGGTCCGAGAGGAAGCGCGGGGAGATGCCGGATCTTTCCGCGGCCTCTTTCAGCGTCCAGCCGGTCCGGTTCCGTTCCGCTCGAACGCGTGTGCCGATTCCAAGAAGTAAAGAAGGTTGTTTCATTTGCCTGCAGGGTCGATCGTGAATAGGCAATATAGTGCATATTGACTTCGATTGCAATATGCAGTATAGTACACACTTCTCTTTGCACTACATCTGTATCTATATCCACGTATCAGCAAGAAAATTGGGCTTCATGGAGGGACCGAATGGCCAAAATGTTTATCGGCGGTGAGTTGGCGGATGCCGCCTCAGGAGAGACCTACGACGTCATCAATCCGGCAACGGGAGAGGTGGTCGACTCGGTTCCAAAAGGGAACGCGGAAGATGTGCAACGGGCAGTGGATGCGGCGCACGAAGCGTTTCCCGCGTGGGCTGAGACATCGGCCGAAGCACGGGCGCATCTGATCCAGAAGGGGATCGAGCTCGTCATGGCGGAGATCGACGATCTGTCTGTCACGTTGACGAAAGAGCAGGGCAAGCCGGTCAGCGAGTCGAAACGCGAGATCGAGCACTGTCTCCACGGCATGGCGTTCTACGCGGGTCTGGCCTCGAAGATCCGGGGTTCCTACGTGCCGCTTCCGAACAACGCCATGTACGGCATGGTCCTGAAGCAACCTATTGGCGTTTGCGGCGCCATCGTTCCGTGGAATTTCCCGACGACTTTGATGGGGACCAAAATCGGTCCGGCGATGGCGGCCGGTTGTACGTCCATCGTGAAGCCCGCCTCCACGACACCCCTGGCGACGGTTCGCATTGTCGAGCTCCTGAACCAGGCCGGTCTTCCGAAGGGTGTTCTGAACGTTGTGACCGGACCGGGGAGCGTGGTCGGTGAGGAACTTCTTCAGAACCCGAAGGTCCGACGCATCGCCTTTACCGGAGAGAGCGGGACAGGCAAGCACGTCATGGAAGTGGCCGGCGGCAACATGAAGCGCGTGACGTTGGAGTTGGGTGGCAGCGATCCGATGATTGTCTGCGAAGACGCGTTCATGAAGGGCGCGTTGACCGGCGCGGCCGTTGGGCGGTTCTACAATTGCGGTCAGGCCTGCCTGGCTGTCAAACGGTTGTTCGTCCTCGAGGGTGTCTACGATCAGTTCGTCGAAGGCCTTGTCGGAAAGGCCGGGCGTCTCGTTCCCGGAAACGGAATGAATCCCAAAGTTCGGATGGGCCCGATGCATACGGCGGCTCAACGGGAAGAGGTGGAATCCCAGATCAAGGACGCCGTCGACCGTGGCGGAAAAGTCCTGGTTGGCGGCACTCGACCCGAGGGCGAGGACTACGACCGCGGACACTACCTGACGCCGGCGATCATTGTCGATGCGCCTCTCGACTCCCGTATCGCCACCGAAGAAGTGTTCGGCCCGGCATTGCCTGTCTTTAAGGTCGCCGATTTCGATGAAGCGATCGAAAAGGCCAACGACTCCGCCTTCGGCCTGGGCGCCTCGATCTGGACCAACGACCTGACGCGGGCCCGCCGTGGCGCCGAGCGCCTCCAGGCCGGCAACGTCTGGATCAACTCACTCCACATCGGATACGACGAGATGCCATTCGGCGGCGTCAAGGACAGCGGGATCGGCCGCGAACACGGCCCCGAAGCCCTCGAAGCCTACCTCGAACCCAAAGGAGTCGTCATCGCCACCGGATAGGATCAAGACAGCGTGTCGTCGCTGGCCGCCCGCGGGCAAGACAGGTCGTACGGGTCCACGACGGGTTCCCCATCCCCCCGGTCCCTGACGCCGATTTAGACGAACAAAAACGGAAAGACACCGAATGCCGACAAAAATGATGATCGCCGGCGAATGGCACGATTCGACCGGCGGAAAAGAAAAAGAGATCCGGAATCCCGCAACCGGGGAAGTGGTCGACACCGTTGTCGAGGCGACGAAGGACGACATCACCGGCGCCATCGACGCCGCCGAGAAAGCGTTCGGCGATTGGGCCGCCATGCCGCCTCCCCAACGAGCCGAGATCGTCAACAGAGGCGCCCGTCTCATCAAAGAGCGTGAAAGAGATCTGGCAACGCTGCTCACCAGGGAGCAGGGAAAGACCATCCGCGAGGCCATGCTCGAGATCCGACGCTTCGTTCACACCCTCGATCATTACACCGGCATGGCCAAGAGTATTCGGGGTGGTTACGTCCCGCTTTTGAACGATCGAAGTTACGGGATGATCATCAAGAAGCCGATCGGAATTGTCGGTTCGATCGTTCCCTGGAACTTTCCGGTGGCGCTGATGGGAAACAAGATCGGCCCGGCGCTGATCGCGGGCGATACGATCGTCGTGAAGCCTGCCGGCACCACGCCTCTGACGCCGACGGCGTGTGTCGGAATCCTCAATGAAGCGGGCCTCCCACCCGGTGTTCTGAACATCGTCCCCGGCCCGGGAAGCGTGGTTGGCGAAGAGTTGCTCCGGGATCCCCGAGTCCGCAAGATCGGTTTTACGGGTGCGACCGAAACGGGACGCCACGTGATGCAGGTTGCGGGCGAGACGATAAAACGGGTCACGCTGGAACTAGGCGGCAGTGATCCCATGATCGTCTGTGATGATGCGGACATCGACCGGGCCGTCAGCGCCGCGTCCGTCGGCCGCTTCTTCAATTGCGGCCAGGCGTGTCTGGCGATCAAGCGGCTCTATCTGTTTGACAGTATCCATGACGAGTTTGTCGAAAAGCTGTCGGCGAAGGTTGCCAAGTTGGTAGTCGGGAACGGCCTCGAGAAGGGTGTGTTCGTGGGACCGCTCCATTCATCGAGCCAGCGGGAAGAAGTGGAAGGTCAGATCGCCGATGCCGTCGATCGGGGTGCCACGGTTGTGGCCGGCGGGAAGCGTCCCGAAGGGGAGGCCTACGAGCAGGGCTACTTCTACCTGCCGACGCTCCTGACCGATGTGGACGAACAGTCCCGAGTCGTTCAGGAAGAAGTGTTCGGACCGGCGCTGCCCATCATGAAAGTCGGAAACCTGGAAGAAGCGCTCGCGCGTGCCAATGACTCCATTTTTGGATTAGGCTCTTCGATCTGGACGCGGGATCTCGACCGCGCGAACCTGGCGGCGGAAAAGCTGGAAGCCGGGTACACCTGGGTCAACTCGCCGCAGATCATCTTCGACGAACTACCCTTCGGCGGCGTCAAGCAAAGCGGCCTGGGCCAGGAGCATGGCTCGGAGGCCTTCGACTACTATATGGAAAGTAAGTCTGTCGTGATCGCGAGGAACACGACGGGTTAATTCCCAAACATTTCATTCGGAGCAAGACATATGGCGCTGATAGATTATCGGGTCGAGGATGGCCTCGGGATCATTGAGATCAACAACCCGCCGGCAAACGTCTACACCCTGGAGAGTCTGAAACTGCTGGACCAGGCGATCATCCAGGCGCGGTTCGACTCCTCGGTCTATGTCCTCGTGTTGATGGGAGCAGGGGACAAGTTTTTCAGCGCCGGCGCCGACATTCGGATGCTGGCGGAAGAAGCCACCGAGTTCAAAAACAATTTTGCGCTGTTCGGACATGAGACGTTGCTGCGCATGGAAAATACGCCCAAGCTGGTGATCGCGGGAATCAACGGCCACTGCGTCGGCGGGGGGCTGGAAATCGCGATGGCCTGCGACATTCGGATCGCGAAGAAGGACGCCGGGCGCATGGGTCTTGCGGAAGTGAATCTGGGCGTCATTCCCGGCATGGGCGGCACGCAACGCCTGCCTCGCCTGGTGGGACGCGCACGGGCACTGGAACTCGGAGTGACGGGTCGAATGATCGCTTTTGAAGAAGCGCGAGAATGGGACCTGATCCACGACATCTTCGATCCGGAGGACTTCAAACTCCAGATCATGGATTACGCCCGCCAATTCGTCGCGCCAAACAAACCGAGCAAGGCCGTCGGGCTCATCAAACGGGCGATCCAGTCCGGGATCAACGGAAGCCTGACAGAGGGTCTGGCACTGGAACGGGAGGCTCTCGCGCAGGCCTTCGACAGCCAGGATGCCGCTGAAGGAATCCGGGCCTATCAGGAGAAGAGAGTCGCCAAATTTGTAGGGAAATAAGTTCCCGATTCAGGAGGTACAGAATCGTGGCCAGGATTTCAACATTCGATGACTGGACGGAATATTTTCACGAATGGCAGAAGGACATTGGTCTGGACACCTCGAAATTCGAAGGTTACCAGTTTGAGGCAAAATTCGGAAACGTAGAGGCGAACGAGATTGAATTCGGCGATTTCGCGGGGCGTCCGAAATGGGAGCGAATCCTCCAGATTCCCGACCAGAGGATTCGCGACAGCCTGCTCCATCTGATCGTGTTTCAGGGGGACACGGAATTTGCATCTGTTGAACAACAGAAGCATCTTCTGAACACGGCTCCCAGTGACTACGATCTCGGGTCGGCCTTGAAAGTGATGCGGGAAGAGATGCGTCACGGGACGCAGATGTGTAATCTCCTCGTCAGGTATTTCGGGGACTCGGGGAAACTCGAAGCACAGAAACTGCTGGAGCGTCGTGCCTTTGAAAACAACCGTCTTCTCGGTGCGTTCAACCAGCCGGTGGATGACTGGCTGGATTTTTATTGTTTTACCGAATTCGTCGATCGAGATGGCAAGTACCAGCTGACCATGCTCAGCCGTTCTTCATTCAAGCCTCTTGCGGCGAGCATGCAGCCGATGCTTCAGGAAGAGTTTTTCCATCTTCTGACCGGACACACCGGATTGAGCCGTGTCTTGAAGGCCGGGAAGGTGCCGATGGACATTTTACAGAAGCACATCAACAAGTGGTTTTCCGTTGCTCTGGACCTGTTCGGGGTCGACAATTCCTCCTCAGCGTCGTGGTTTTATGCCTGGGGCCTCAAGGGCCGGTATGACGAAGGCAAGACCGACGAAGCCGTGGATCGGGATCGGTTGAACGACATGGCGCGAGGACACTACATGGCAGAGGTCCGGGAACTGATGGCTGCCCTGAACAAGCTGGTGCCCGAGGGCCAGCCGGGTATTACGTTGCCGGATCCAAGATTCCACCGCGGTATCGGCGAGCACGCGGGCAAGCCGTATTCGACCTCCGGCGAACTGCTTTCGGCCGACGCACACCAGAAACACCTCGAGGAGACTTTACCCGGGGAAGCCGACAAGGCGAAGCTGCGGGATATTTTCAAGGGTGGCGATTGGGTTCTCGAAGTCGAGCAATAGACGATGGCCGAAAAGTATGTCTTAGTTTGTCAAAACGCGGATTGTAAGGCCCGGCGCGCCGGTGAAGTGCTCGCGGCGCTCGAGGAGCGCCTCAAGGACTCCGAAGGTGTCACGGTCAAACCCTACATGTGTTTTGGCGCGTGTCAGGCCGGACCGAACATCGTGATGTATCCACAGAAGGTCTGGTACTCGAAGATCACGGACGATGATGTCGAAGACATCGCCGCCCATGCCGAGGGCGGACCGGAAGTCGAACGGCTGACCAAGGGTGTCGACCGCGGGCTGCAGGAACTCATCTACCAGTTGCTGGACGCCGGTCTGTTCTAACTCTGCTCATGATTGCGTTTCCAAACGGCATCAAGGCCGACAAGGACAGTCCGGGGCGGCCGGGCCGGCCTGGGGAACCTGAAGGCTTCGACGACTACCGGCGGCGGGGAGGATACGAGGCGCTCGGAAAGGCGATCCGGGAGCCCTCCCGCACGCTGATCGCCACGATTGTTGCCTCGGGCCTGGGTGGCCGGGGTGGGGCCGGTTTCCCGACCGGTAAGAAGTGGCGGATAGCGGCCGAGACCGATGCGAAGCAACGTTACCTGGTTTGTAACGCCGGCGAGGACGAACCGGGCAGTTTCAAAGATCGCGTCCTGCTCGAGTCCAGCCCCCACCAGATACTTGAAGGAATGATCCTGGGCGCTTATGCCATTGGCGCCACTCGTGCCTACCTCTATCTGAACGAAACATATACCAACTCGAACGACCGGATGTATGAGGCAATTACCGAAGCGTCCGCCGCAGGGTATCTCGGCGACAACATACTGGGCTCGGGGTTTGCTCTCGAGGTGGTCGTTCATCCGGCGCCGACGGTGTACGTCGCCGGTGAGGACTCCGCTTCCCTGGAGGTCCTCGAGGGCCACGACCCGAAGCCCCGGGAAAAGCCGCCCTATCCTGCCGTCGCCGGTCTGTTCGGGATGCCGACCGTGGTCAACAACGTGGAGACGCTGGCTCACGTCGCGCCCATCGTTCGGAACGGAGCGGAGTGGTACCAGGGGTTCGGAGTCAAAGATAGACCCGGTACGATGATTTTCTGCCTGGGTCCGGAGGTCGAGAAGCCGGGCGCTTACGAGCTCCCTGTCGGGACGACCACGCGTTACCTGCTTGAAACCTGTGGTGGTGGTCTGAGGAATGGCGCAAGCCTCAAGGCGTTCCTGCCGGGTGGTCCTTCCTGTGCGTTTCTATTGGACAGCGACATGGACGTACCACTGGATCCCGCTTCCTTGAAGGCGGTCGGTTCGAGTCTCGGCTGTGGCGTCATGCGCTTCTTTCCCGAAGGAACCTGCATGTTGGAGCCCACGCTTGAACTCGCTCAGTTCTTCGCCAGGGAATCGTGCGGGCAGTGTTCGTCGTGCCGGATGGAGACCATGATGCTGTCCGCTCTGGTCGAGAAGATTCGCCTGGGCCAGGGCGATGCTTCGTTGTATGACCAGATCCCCAAAGTCCTGGAGTTCAACAGGGGCCGGGGCTTCTGTGCTCTGGTCGACATGCCGGGCCCGCCGCTCTTGAGTGCGATCAAGCTGTTCCGGGCCGACTTCGATCACCACCTGGAGCACGGCGAGTGTGGGCAATAGCCAAGAGCCAACATGTTCACAGATAAGATCGAAGCTGAAGATTTCTCCAAAATGCCCGAGGAGTACCGCACGCTGTTGAGCCGGGTCCTCAGGATCCAGGCCGACTGCGAGATCGGTGGTCCTCACCTGTACGTCAGCCAGTGGCTCCTTTCGGCGCCCAGCGCGGAAGACCAGTGGAAGGTTGCCAAGACGGCTGCCGAGGAGATCGAACATTTTCACAAGATCAACCAGCTTCTGAACCAGATCGGAATGGATGCATCCGATCGACTCTTTGTTCAGAAAGCGGATCGCTATGTGGATGCCTTTCGACGGGAAATGCCTACCTGGGCGGACTGGGCCGTGTTCGGGATGTTGATCGACCGGGTCGGGCAATACCAACTCGACGAGTTCGTTGATTGCAGTTACTTGCCCCTGGCCCGCCTGTTGCCCCCGCACGACAATCAGATTCTCGAAGAAGAGCAGGGTCACGTGAACTTCGGGCTCCTCAAGGTCATGGAACTTGGCCGGAGCGATGAGGGCCGGGAGCAGGTACAGGCGGCCGTGAACCGTTGGTACGTCACCGCCCTGGACATGTTCGGCCGGACCGAGTCGTGGCGCAGCAGGAGCTACATTGATTGGGGAATCAAACGACGCACAAACCTGGAGGCAAGACACGAATACATCGCCGAGGTGAATCCGATTCTGGAAAAACTGGGACTGGACGTTCCGGATCCGGATGAGGGACGGAAATTTGTCTAGGCGTTCAAGAGAGCGTGTCGGGGCGTCCCTCCGTGGGCGCCCGCGGGGTTAGCGAGAAGATCGCCAGAGGTGTAGGTCGCGTCTTGCCCGCGGGTGGTCAGGGACGGCCACCCCGACACGCCATACTGCTACATTTGTCAGATCCGAAAGTTATTCCCCTTTAAAGCGGGGCTCCCTCTTTTCCAGGAACGCCTGGACTCCTTCCTTGAAGTCGGCCGTGCGTGTCGTTTCGGCAATCAACTCGCTTTCCTGAGCCAGGTGCACATCGAGGAGGTTCTTGTGGCTGCTGTTGATCAGGAGCTTGATCCGGCCCAGTGCTTCGGTGGGGCCGGCGGCCATCCGTGTGGCCCAGGAGATCGTTTCCGCTTCAAGTTCGTCGTCGGGAACCACTCGGTTGATGATCCCCCACCGGTGCGCATCCCCCGCTGAAATGGAATCGCCGCTGAAGAACATCTCGGTGGCCTTACCGACGCCGACCAGGCGGGGAAGGAAGTAAGTGCCTTCCGAGGTGAGGCCCAGTTGCACCCAGGACTGGTTGAAACTCGCCGACTCGGATGCAATCCGTAGATCACAAGCCAGCGCGAGATTAAATCCCTGTCCGCTGGCGACGCCGTGAACTGAAGCGATGACTGGTTTGCGGATCGTCCGTAGCTGCATTTCAAGCAGGTGGACACGGGTGATCCAGTTCTTCATGAACGTTTCGGTGTCGCCCGTCATCATCTCTTCCATGACGCGGATGTCACCCCCGGAGCTGAAGGCGCGGCCGTTGCCCTTGAGGATGATCGCCCGGACCTCCCGGTCCTTGGTGGCCTCGAAGATCGCCCGGAGCATCTCGTCGAGCATTTCAAGATTGATGGCGTTGAGGTTTTCCGGCCGGTTCATCGAAAGAGTCCCGACCTGGTTCTCGACGGAAAACTGGATGCACTTGAATTTCATGGCGAGTGGATTATACCAGATCGATCCGAAGGTGCCGGTCGCCGCCCGCAGGGCGGGGAGAGAAGCTGAACAGGGTCATCCGAAGAACAGGGCACGCTGGACAAACCAGTAGAAGCCAAGGCTCATGATCGCAACCGAGGCTCCCGCCATGACGTGCTTTTTCCAGCGGGACTTGCCCAGATAGAGGACCAGGGGGAAAAGCAGGGCGACGAAAACCAACTGGCCGGCCTCCACGCCGATGTTGAATGAGAACAGGGAGACTGCCAGCGTCCGTCGGGTCAGTTCCATTTCCCTGAGGACGTTCGAGAACCCGAATCCGTGAACCAGGCCGAACAGAAAAGTGATCTTCCATCGGTGGACCAGGGTCTTTCCCATGAAGTTTTCAATCGCGATGTAGGCGATGCTGAGCGCGATCAGGCTCTCGATGAGCCGGGCGGGTAGAGCAACGATGCCGAAGGTCGCCAGTGCCAGAGTCACGCTGTGGGCCACGGTGAATGAGGTCACAACCTTGGCCAGAGACAGCAATGTCGTCGTGGCGAGAAGTAATCCGAGCAGGAATGCGAGGTGGTCATAGCCGGTGAAAATGTGCTCGAGTCCCAACACCACGAAGTCCAGGGTGGTGACCCACAGCGGGATGCCGGTGGCGTGATCGATGACGACTTCGGTGGCATTCCGATCGAGGACCGCGTGGCGTGCCTGGTCCCCTTCGCCGATCTGGAGAAGGTGCCGGTGGTCCGGCTGGGTCAACTGGTCGAGCGTGGAAACGATCGTCAGGTTCCCGATGTCCCGGTCGAACGTATAAGTGATATCGATCCGGGCCACGTTGTCGGCGATGAACTCGTACTTGTCGATCGCCGTTTCCTGCGGGACGTCGGGAGCGAGAACCTTGTAGTTCTCCCCGATCGCCTCGAAGAGGCGGTCGATGCCTTCTTCCAGCTCTTCGTTCGACACCAGACCGTTCCCGTCCAGATCGAGGTCGGGACCCGTGTGCATGTCGAGAAGGTTCAAGGTCAGGGCGATGTCGACCCGCGGGCCATCCACTCGGATCCGAGAGTAGCTGGTCGAGAAGTCGTGGGCGAAGGCGGACCCAGCCAGGAGGGCGGTCAGAAGTGCTGCTGCAACGTAACAACGATTCAAATGTCGGCCCTTGTTCATTGACGCACAGATTGTAGTTTTGGCGTTTCCCCGGAGTCAATCCATTGAACGTTGAGAAGGTTCTATTTAACGAAAAATCGGGGAAATCTGGACCGATTATACCGCTTTCGCAGTAGATCTCTTCTGCCGCGCAGGCTTCTAAAGCCATCCGTCCTCGTCGGGCGGGCCTTTCAAACCCGACCATATCCGCTCGAAAAGCGCTCCGAGCCCAGCGGCCACGCAGTACCACTGAAGCGTCCCGAGCAGGAAGACGACTGCGACGGTGATCCCAACCAGCCCGGGTAACGCGATGCTCAGCCGATCGAGGGCGGCGAACAGGCCGAGCAGAACCAGTGTCGGCGCGGTGTCGAAAATGACCACCAGGGTCCAGAATTCGGATCGGTTGAACAGGTAGGAGTCAAACGTCTGGCCGACGAAAACGAGTTCCCGATTTGCCTGATAGTCCAGGTAGGAAAAGACAAAGAAGCCCGTGACGAGCAGCGCGTGAGCGATGGCCGACGTCGTCGCGACCCGCCGCGAGAAGACCATGCGACGCATGCCCATCAGGTTGAACCAGAGCGACAGGTGGTAGATGCCGAAGATCAACAGGGGGGGAAGCAGGACGATTGCCATGACGTAGACCATAGGGAGTCCCATTCTAAACCAAGAGTTCGCTCCAGGCTCCTAACGTCCGCCTGTCGCTCGGATTCCTATTCTGCTACACTTCCCGCGTGATTCAGAGAGTCGGTCTCTTCGTTTCCTGCCTCATCGATCAGTTCTATCCTCGTGTTGGCTTCGACACGGTCCGTGTGCTTCGAAAGGCCGGTCTCGACGTCGTCGTTCCACCCGATCAGACCTGCTGCGGCCAACCGGCCTTCAACAGCGGCTATCACGATCAGGCACGCCCGGTGCTCGAAGCCACCTTGCGCTGTCTCGAACAAGCCGACGTGGATGCGATCGTCGTTCCTTCCGGTTCCTGCGCGGCGATGATGTGTGTTTTTTCCCGCGAACTCATCGGAGAACGGGCAGACTTTTTTGACAGGACTTTTGAGCTTTCGGAGTTTCTCGTCCATCAGATGAAGATCGAAGACCTCGGCGCCCGTTTCGATGGCCGGGTGTTTTACCACGACTCCTGCCATCTTCTGCGGGGCCTCGGCGAGGCGAGCGCGCCCCGCACCCTGCTCCGTTCCGTTGCCGGACTGGAACTGGTCGAGACACCGGAGCCGGAATGTTGCGGTTTTGGGGGGACGTTTTCCGTCAAGATGCCTGACATTTCACAGGCCATGCTCGGCGACCGCGTGGGTGTGATTGAAGCGTCGGGAGCAGACGCGGTCGTCTCTGCCGACATGGGATGTCTCATGCACATTTCCGATGGGTTGAAACGAGCGGGCCGATCGATCCGATCCCTGCATCTGGCCGAGGTATTGGTGAGCTCTTGACTGTCTCCTTCAAAGATCGAGCCCGTCGCGCGCTGGAGGATTCCCAGCTCCGGCACGCCCTGAGGTCGGGAACCCGACAGGTTCGCCGGAGTCGGGCCGGGGCGTTCGAATGGCTGGAAGCCTCCGGAATGGATACCGAGGCGATGCGCGATCAGGCCCATCAAATCAAGATGGAGATTCTCGATGACCTGGACACGTGGGTCGATCGGCTCGTGGCGAGTGTCGTCGGAAACGGTGGCAAGGTTTATCGAGCCGCCACGGCGGAGGCGGCCTGTGACTACATCATCGACCTGGCTCGAGAGAAGGAGGTGCGCTCGGTCGTCAAGAGCAAATCGATGGTGACCGAAGAGATCGATCTGAACGACCGGTTCGAGGACGCGGGTGTCGAGGTGGTCGAGACGGATCTGGGGGAATATATCATCCAGATTGCCGGAGAGCGGCCCTCCCACATCGTTGCGCCCGCGATCCACAAGTCCAGGGACGACATTGCGGACCTCTACCACGAACGGTTCGGAACCGAACCGGGTCTGGACGCAGCGGAGCTGACGGCGTGGACTCGCCGGAAGCTCCGTTCAAGTTTCCTGGAAGCGGACATGGGTGTCAGCGGCGCCAACTTTGCGATCGCGGAAACGGGTACTCTGGTCATCGTTGAAAACGAAGGAAACGCGCGTCTGACCACGAGCCTTCCTCGAATCCATGTGGCTGTGACGGGGATGGAAAAGGTCATTCGATCCTGGGAGGACCTGGCTGTTCTGCTCCCCTTGTTACCCGCCAGTGCGACCGGCCAGAAAATCACGAGCTATGTTTCATTCCTGAACGGGCCCCGGCGAAGCGGAGAGACGGACGGCCCCGAGGAATTCCATCTCGTTCTGCTCGACAACGGGCGGTCGAAGATGCAGGCGGACGTCCTCATGCGGGAAGCACTGGCATGTATCCGTTGCGGTGCGTGTCTGAACGCCTGTCCGGTCTACTCCCATGTGGGCGGTCATGCTTACGGGTGGGTGTATCAGGGACCTATCGGATCCGTTCTGGCTCCCATGATGCAGGGGGAGGCGGGCGCCGATCAATTACCGTTTGCGTCGTCGTTGTGCGGCGCCTGCCTGGATGCCTGCCCGGTGAAGATCGACATCCCGAGTCTCCTCATCCGCTCCCGTAACCGGATCAACGAGAAGGGCGGACTCGGGCACACGTTCGAGCGGTGGATGTTTCGTCTGTGGAGTTGGATGGCCGTGCGTCCCCGAATCTACCGGTTTGCCGCGTTGTTGACGAGGCCGGCGGTCTCCTGGTTTCAGCCCGTACCGGATGTCCCGGAAAGGAGTTTTATCGCGCAATGGAACGCGTCCAGGAATTCGAAAGTGCCGCCCGGTCGGTAGGAGTCGAAGTGGTTCACCTCGACCGTGAATCGCTCGAGGCCGGAGTCTCGTCCTACCTGCAGGAGCTGCGGGTGGAACGTATTTCCGTGGATTCCGATCAGGTGCGGCTGGACGACTTCGAACGTGCCGAGCCGGCGACAGCCGACTGCGGCGTCACTGACGTGGCCTGGGGAATCGCATCCACAGGAACCCTTGCGATCCCGATGACTGCCGGCAACAGGCGTTCGACTTCCTTACTTCCCCCTGTCCACGTCGCTCTTCTCGACAAGGACACACTGCTGGCGGACCTGGGCAGCGCCCTCAGACACATGCACCAGAATCTCATGAAGTTCGACGACCGTCCGTCCAGCGTGGTGTTCGTTACGGGAGCGAGCCGTACGGCAGATATTGAACTGGAGCTCATCGTGGGTGTTCATGGTCCGTGTGCGCTTCACGTAGTTCTGTTCTAAGTATAGGAAAAATAAGTGCTGTACCGAAATAGAATGCAACGGAGATCCTGGGCAATTGCTTGACCGCTCAGTTTATCGCCTGGAGAGGCCAGTTGGGAATGAATCTGCCGGCTAGTCTCCACCGCCTTTGTAACCCACAATCATCCATCCGTCATCGGTAAGTGTGTAACACAGTTTCGAGTTCAGGAAACCGCTCACGTAGCTGACTCGACATAACCGCTCGTTCCGTCCGGCATGATAATTCCCATCCAGCTGACCTCCTGTAGCGGGTCCAGGTCATCAATCACTTCTCCAGTAGGCTCAATGACCTCGTATGTCAACTGTGTCAGAACTCTGCCGTCGATGCTGGGATCTCTGCGGACCCTTACGCCAGCCCCATCGATGTAGCCCCACGAAAACCAGTAGCTGTCGTCTGGAAATCCGCCAAACACGTATGCGCCTGCCGGCCCACACACATCGCCGCCGACAACTTGGAAGTTGCGGACGTTCAGATAGGATTCCAGCTGACGCCATCCTGAATCGCGATACTCTTCACCCAGGCGCTCGTTATCCAGGACAATGACATTCTTGAAGTTCTCGACAGCAGAAAGTGACGGGTTGAACATGCCGCCGAAGTCTCGATCGTAATAGAAGGTATCGGCGACTTTTGAGTAAATGAAGTCTTCGTCTCTCTCTTCAATCGCCGTCTTGAGTGAGGAGATGAAACTCTCGAAATCGGGTGTTGGACTGTAGCGATCGTCCACCACCACGACAGCCTGAAATCGTCCTGCCTGACCGGAAGTACTACCTAGGACGATGAGACTACTTCCGCAACGCGTGCCGAAACTGCCAAGCATACTGCCAACCTGAGCATCCAGTCGCGACTCAACAGAAATGCATCTTGATGTCCAATAGTGAGCCGACTGATAGCCTGTTGCAGGCCTGTATAATGAGATTCAATATGCCACTAAGTTATTGGTGTCACAATCATAGCCTTGGGCAAGCGGTCAGATCAGCAACGGGTTGGTGGGGTAGTGACAATAAGGTGACGGCTGTGTCAGGATGTTGACGGTGATGGCTTGAAAAGTCGGACCAGGCGCCCCTGCGGCAAGACCGTCCATCGGAAGGTTCAGGGGACAAGTAACTTACGAGGGGTTCGCAGTGTAGGGTGTGGTAAGACGCAAAAAAATGCCATGCAGACTGTCTTTCCTTGTCGTTTCACTTGTTCTAAATAATCTCCGGCTCCTGCGAACAAGATCGCAACGTCGTAGTTATCCAGAAAAGCGTGGCTCAGGAAGTCCGTGGATAGTGCCCTTCGCCTTCTGCTGTTTCTTCGATTTCTTAAACACGTCTGGCTGAAAGCCAAGCCCTCGTAGCTGCCGCCGCACCTGCTGAATATTTTCTTCGTCTCCGACGACACTTGCGTAGCCCGGGTCGGAAGACCGAATAGCTGCCAGAGAGTAGCCTTTAGTGCTTCGACAACCTGGATTAACGACTTGTCTGGAAACCACGTAAAGACATCTCTTTCGAAGAACAGCCCGCGCACTAAAGGAACGCCATACTCCTTCAACAAGTCGCCGAATCGATCTAGATGGACGCTCATGCCAATTTCTTGACGAACGACCAGGAAACTCCCACTCGAAGTCACCTATCCGTAGGGGTAGGTGCGTGAAAACAAAGAGATTGCTATGATTGGGATCAAGGAGGTTGTAATCGTCTGACCTGTCGTCACCGAAAGTCATGCTAGAAGATTCCACCACCAAAGGAGGTACCGTCCTCGCAGTCGATGATGATCCCGCCGTCCTTGAGCTGATCACTCTGAGCTTGGAACGCGACGGTCATCACGTCGTGACCGCGGTATCGGTGCACGGCGGCCTGGAAGCTCTCGAAAAGGAGTTTTTCGACGTCGCAATCTTCGACGTCGATTTGCCGGATGGAAAAGGCTTTCAGTTGGCTGAGTTCCTCCGCGAGGTGCCGCCATCCGCGACCTCGATCATCATGATCACGGGGACCCGGCACCTGGACTACGTGGAGATGAGTTTGACCATGGGTTCCGAGGATTGACCCAGATCGGTACAGGCTGGTGGCTGCGATGGAGTTGGCTAAGCCGCTCGCCATTTCGGCCTGGTAATTGCCAAGCCTATCGGAAAAGGCAGCCACATCGACGCGGTCATTCTGATACGAGACTCCACCTATCTCAGAGCGGTAGCTCGCCTCGGTGCAGTTACCCGTGACGGAGACATTAAGCAACTGTGCGCTCGCCGCGCGCCATGTTTTCATGGCCTGCCAGTCCCGGTAAGTCGGGACATCTTAAACAGAATGAAAACACCGGCTCCGCCAAAGACCAGTCCGAATGCCAGCGCGAAAAGAACTCCAATTTCTCGCATAGTATTTTCCGTACTGAAGTTGGTGGTCGGAACGCTACCTTCATGACCGGATTTCCGCTGGAACAATTCAAGCGTTGTGGCACAATCCCTGACATGAGGAGGTATTGAACTATGGGTGACGCCATCACAATGTGGCGCTCGGCGCTCCAACCCTTTCGAGGTGTTCGTATGGGCGTCATCGCTGTGTTCTTCATGCTTGCGTTGATCTCTTGCTCAAACGACCTGGCCAGACCTCAGGCCGAAGACGACACTGCTTCCGCAGACTATTTGTGGGTCGTGTTAGGGCCGGAGGGCAACGCCCTGGCACGGACAGTCACGGCGGCGAACGGCAGTTGTCCGAACATTCAACTCGACGGAACCACGCAACCCATGACCCTCCGCAGCGCTACGCCACCACCTGGGTTCGAAGACATTCAGGTGTGCGAATCTGCGATTCCTTCCGGGACGGCCTCGGCGTCCGTCGACGGTCAGGCGCTGGCGGTCCCGGCGTCCTCCCCTCAAAAGATCGTCGTCGTGGGCGACACGGGGTGCCGGGTCAAAGGGAGTGACGTTCAAAACTGCTCCGGTGTGGACGTAGACAGTTTGGGACCTGCCTGGAACTTCGCTGCGGTCGCCACCAGCATCAGTGCGGTCCAGCCCGATCTGATTGTTCACGTGGGGGACTATCACTACCGTGAGTCTGGGACCTGCGATGCGCGTTGCGAGCAAAGCAACATCGGGTATACGTGGGCCAGTTGGGAAGCGGACTTCTTCGGGCCGGCGAGAAGCCTGCTGCCCGAAGCGCCCTGGGTGTTTATCCGGGGTAACCATGAAGATTGCGGCACAGACACATCGTCGGCGCGTGCCTGGAAAGGATGGTTCTATTTGCTGGAACCCCGAGGCCTGCCCGACGACCCCTGGACATGGGAAAACTGTCAAGATTACACCGATCCGTATCGCGTGCCTGCAGGTTCTCAGGACATCCTCGTCATGGACACCTCCGAGATCCCCGATGACTATGCCGCCGTGCCGGATCCCGCCACCGTGGCACGCTACGCGCAGGAGTTCACCATCATCGACAGCCTCGCAGGAGAGCAGGCTCCCGCATGGCTCACCACGCACCGCCCCTTTTGGGCCATCGCCAGCTTCCTTGACAACGGCCTGCCGAAAATCGCCTCGACCGACCTCACCCTTCAGGCGGCTTTGAATCAGTCCGAGGCCCGGGGTATCCCGGCTTCGGTCAAAATGTTGATCGCCGGCCATGTGCATCAGTTTGAAAAGTTGACTTTCACAGACGGCAGGCCGCCTCAACTGGTCTTTGGCGGCGGCGCTACCGAGCTGGACCCGGAAATCACCGACGCTTTGCTCGATGCCAACCCTTCGGTGCTTGAGGAATTGGGTGTCGATAAGCAGGACCTCACGTTCATCCACAACATCGATTTCGGGGTAATCGAGCCATCCGCCGACGGATGGGCCCTCACCATCAAAAACGCCGACGGCGAAGACGAAACGACGTTCGTGGTCCGGGCCAGCCGAGGTGGGCAATGATTGTAGACAAGAGTTGATTCGTCCATGCTGGCGCGACGACCAGGTGACGAGTTGATCCCCACGGGTGGCACAAATCTCCCATAGGAATTGGGCTATCACTCTGTTTTCAAGGAGAAGCCCACCTGCTTAAATGGAAGGTTCAGACTTGCTCGTAGTTACCAGGACGGTACGGCAACAATGACCGACAAGCCAAACCCCAACCAGGTCGCCCTTTCCGATCGAGAAACAGACCGATCGGAGCAGGGGCTTCCGTTCCCGAGCGACCTCCCACTCCGTCGTGACCTCGAGAGCGCGCTACGCCAGAGCGAAGAACGCTACCAGGCGCTCGCCAAAGCTTCGCCGGTCGGAATCTTTCAGAACGACCCGGAAGGTGAGGCCACTTACATCAACGAAAAAGGCCTGGAAATGCTGGGTTTGACACTCGAACAGGCTTTGGGGACGGGCTGGACGAGGGCACTCCATCCCGACGACTACCAACGGGTCGAAGCAGAGTGGATGGGGGCTGTGACCCGAGGCGTACCCTTCAAATCAGAATACCGTCTCTGCCGGACGGACGGTAGCATGATCTGGGTTCAGGGCGAAGCAGCACGAACCTTCTCAAACGACGGCACTGTCGCGGGATACATCGGCACGCTGACCGACGTCACGGAAAGAAAAGAGGCCGAGCTTGGCCTCGAAGAGGGGGCACAGCGGTTCGACTCGCTGGCATCGGTCGCCACGGTCGGCATCCTCCGAGCCGACACGAGAAGGCTGTTCACCTACATGAACCCGAAGTGGGCCGAGTTGTCCGGGCTCACACCGAAACAAGCGCGTGGAACGGGTTGGTTGAGATCCTTCCACCCGGAGGATCGCCGTCGTGTGTTCGCCGAATGGGAACAGGCACTGGTCGAGGATAAGCCCTGCATGTCGGAGTTTCGATTTCGGCGTCCTGACGGCAGTACTGTGTGGCTGCTGGGTCAGGCCGCGCCCGAGCGATCTCATGGTCGTGTCATTGGTTACCTCGGGACCATCACGGACATCACGGATCTCAAGCTCGCCGAAGAGGCCCTGCGGAAAGCGCATGCCGAAGTCGAGTCCAATGAAGGAAAGTTCCGAGCGCTACTTCAGTCGGCGCCCGACGGGGTCCTGGTTTTTGACAGCCAGGGCAATATTTCGCTGGTCAACGCCGCTGCGGTGGACATGTTTGGTTACGAGCAGGAGATCCTGATCGGTAAGTCGGCTGACGACGTGCTCGAACATGCCGACTCCGTAAGGGACGGCGAGGTTCTGGGCAGGTTGCTCGAGCAAGAAGGAGCGGGGATGGGCTTCCGGGGCCGCCGTCGGGACGGTCAGGGCTTCCCTGTCGAGATCAACATTAGAACGATACAGTTCGGCACAGAAACGATCCACATCGCGATGGTGCGGGATCTGACCGAACGTCTCAAGGAAATCGAAGCACGATTGCAACTGGCCGCGCTGATCGACGCTTCTGAAGACGCCATCATCAATGCCGACCTCGACGGGACCATCACAGGTTGGAGCAAGGGAGCCGAAAGAATCTTCGGCTACCGGGAATCCGAGATCCTGGGACACCCCTCGCTGGAGTTGATCCCGGAGGAGTTTCGGCATCAACGAAACGACGTCGGTGAACGAATCCGTCGGGGCGAGCGAGTCACGTTGCCGGAGTCCGTCCGTATCCGAAAAGACGGACGGCGCATCGACGTTTCGTCATCGTTCTCTCCTGTTCGGAACAAGTATGGCGAGATCACGGGGTCACAGCAATCTCGCGCGATATCACCGAACAGAAGTTGTTGGAACGGCAGTTCCAGGAAGCACAGAAAATGGAGGCGGTCGGAAGGCTCGCCGGCGGCATCGCGCACGACTTCAACAATCTGCTGACAATCGTCACCGGCTACAGCGCGCTGCTGAGGGAAGGGATGTCGAGCAACCATCCATCGCTCCCACGAGTCCAGGCGATCGGCCGGGCCGCTGAACGTGCCGCGCAGCTGACTCGCGGGCTGCTCGCTTTCGGACGCAAACAGTCGGTGGAACCGAGAGTCCTGAACCTGAACAATGTCCTGGACGACATGGACAAGATGGTCCGAAGCCTGATCGGCGAGGACGTGGAACTGCGGACTGTCCTTGAAGACGATTTGGACAATATCGAAATCGACCCGGCAAAACTCGAACAGGTTGTGATCAACCTGGCTACGAATGCTCGTGATGCGATGCCCTCCGGCGGTCGGCTGACGCTGGAAACGTCCAACGTCGTCCTGAAAGAAATAGATCAGGATCGCCGTACGCCCACCCCGCCAGGTTCCTACGTCCTGTTTAGCGTCATAGATACCGGCGTCGGCATGGACGAAGAGATCCAATCCCATGTATTCGAGCCGTTCTTCACGACGAAGGAACGAGGCAAGGGCACGGGCCTGGGCCTTTCGACGGTCTACGGAACGATTCGGCAAAGCGGTGGAACGATCTGGGTGTCCAGCGAACCTGGCCAGGGAACGGCATTCAAGGTCTATTTACCTGCCGTCGACAAGCCGGTCACTACCATTGAGGAGATACCGATGCAGCGGATCGTCGGGGTCGATGCGACGATCCTCCTCGTCGAAGACGATCTTGCCCTCCGAACGCTCGCCGCCGAGATCCTCAGAAACAAGGGCTACACGGTGATTGCAGCCGGTGGCCCCACCGAAGCGGTGGCCCAACTGGAAGCATCGGATCCGGACCTGATACTGACCGACGTCATCATGCCGGAGGCCAGCGGCCCGGAATTGATCGATGAGATTCGACAGTCCCGCCCTGACATCAAGGTTCTGTATATGTCCGGCTACACGAGCGACGCGCTGGAGGGCCGCAAGTCTATCAAAAGCGAAGACATGCTTCAAAAGCCGTTCACCCCTTCACAGTTGCTGCAGAAGGTTGTCGATAAGTTGACAACCGAATAGACGAGGACCGCTTCCAGACGAAAGGCGCTCAGCGTGCGATTTCTATCTCGGAGATGAGAGATGGAATAGATCTACAACATGTGCACGGAAGCCTGGTTCCAGGTGGATTCACCCCGAAGACGCGAAGTTCACTCAGGGAGGGAAGATCCGCTCCTAACTGGACGTTCCGACGGCTTCCTCTTTACTCACCGGGATCACATTGTCGTCCTTGAAAGGGCTGACCCCGCGTTCCGCGAATGTGGGGTTTGAGGTGTTCGCGCAATCGTAATGGTCCCACCTCTGGGTGTGGTCGAAGATGAAAACGTCGTCGAAGATCATGAAGCAGATGGGCAGAATCAATGTCTTGCGTGCATTCCGGACATTCAACACCGGATGGAAGCCTTCTTTGGTCAGGACGCTCCATTTGATGCGGTCCTCATCGCTGAAAGGGATCAGGTGGTCGTTTAGAACGTCCCGGAAGAACCGCAGTTTGAAACCCTCGTGGAGATGGTTGGCGGCGATGACCATATCTTCGCCCTGATGAAAGATGACGACCTGGCTTCTGGCCTGGTGAGACCAGATCTGGAAGGCCGAGAGCAGGAAGGCCGCTACGGCAGCCAGAGCCAGCCCGATGAGCAGGGCGCGTATGGCGTCGGTGCCGGAGGAGAACCTCAATCCGATGCCGACCAGAACCGCTGTCGACAGGATCAGGGTGAGGATGCTGCCCCAGCGCACCCGGTTGATCTCGTTTCGTCCTAACACGAGCATGAATCGAAAACCTCCTGGCAGTGGTCTGTTTCGATCTGGATTCGAGGGACGTGCCACCGCCAAAACATGTCATTATACCGGGAATCCAGCAGCTTGTGGAGGAACTCTCGGGGGTCGCGCGCAGGGGGCTTCGGGCCACAGGCTTTGTCATTCGTCGGTCACGAGGACTATGCATCGTTCCGCTCCTCATTTCGCGCCTGAGACCCGAGTACCCCTGCGCGCGACCCTACAGACTTCCGCCACGGGCTGCTAGACTTCCTCTCAGGTCGTCACACCGACAGGTGAAGAAAAACGGCTCTAACGAAGGACGTCTTCAAGGAGGGTGGAGGCATCCGTCTTCTCGTCTCGATACTTTACGATGACGGGGGCATACAACGACAGTTTGTGTTCGCCGGCGAACGAACCCCTTGCAGGCCTGGAGCCGGGTACCACAACCGCTCCCGGCGGCACGGTGAGTGGCGTGTCGCCGGAACGGCGATACGTTGTCTCACGGACGGTGTCATAAACCGCCACGGCTCCGGTCAGAAGGACGCCCGGAGCAAGAACGGCGCGCTCGGAAACTATGACGCCCTCGTAGACCCCGCAGTTTCCCCCGACGAAAACATCGTCTTCGACGATTACCGGAACAGCACCGGGAGGTTCGAGGACGCCCCCGATCTGCGCGGCGGCGGAAAGATGCACGCGTTTTCCAACCTGTGCGCAGGATCCAACCAGCGCGTGCGAATCGATCATCGTACCGTCGTCGACCCAGGCTCCGATGTTGATGAACATCGGGGGCATGCAGATCACGTTCCGGCCGACATAGGCACCGTCTCGGATGCTGGATCCACCCGGAACGACGCGAAGGTTGACGCTGGCCTTCTGGCGCAACGGTAGGGTGTCCTTGTCACAGAAGTAGAACTCGTCCGATAGCGGGCGATCCTCGCTCAGGCCAAGGCGGAACGCCAGCAGAATGCCCTGCTTGACCCACAAATTGGCTCGCCAGACGCCGTCGATCCGCTCGGCCGCCCGATACTCCCCGCGGTTCAGGCCGTCCCGGAACGCGCGAACTAATTCCAGGCCCTCAGGCCGCGCTTCCTCAACCGGAAGCTCGAGCAAACGCACGATCTCACTCTGCATTTCAGTGCCCGATCCCGGCCGGCTCAAGGAGGCCCAGATCCTCGGCAATCGCCCGCAGCTTCTCGCGGTTATCAGAAGCAATGGGAACCAGGGGCAGGCGGTATCGTTCTTCGAGGAGTCCCATCATCGCCAGGACGGCCTTAACGGGAATAGGGTTGGTCTCGATGAAATTGGCATTCATCAGGGGCAGGATCCGATAGTTCAGTTCCCTGGCCCGATCGAAACGTCCGTCGAGCGCCGCGTCGACCATCTCGCGCATCATCGCCGGAACCTCGTTGGCCACAACCGACACGACACCGTCGCCGCCGAGCGCGATGATCGCCAAAGCGGTCGAGTCGTCGCCGGAAAGCACACGTAAGCCTTCGGGACGGTTCCGGATGATCTCCATCACCTGGTTCAGATCTCCCGAAGCCTCCTTGACGGCGACAATCCCCGGTACTTCCGCCAGTCGGAGCATGGTCGACGCCAGAATGTTACTGCCGGTCCGGCTTGGAACGTTATAGACGAACACCGGAATGTCGTCGCATTCAGCGATAGCCTTAAAGTGTTCGAAGAAACCCGATTGCGTCGGTTTGTTGTAGTAGGGACCAACCGACAGGACTCCGTCGGCTCCCAGGTCTTTCGCACGTTTGGCAAGCCTTACCGCGCGATCGGTGGAATTGTTGCCCGCCCCGACGACCACCGGAAGGCGACCATCCGCGCGCTCTACGACGAGACTGACAACCCTTTCCCACTCGTCGGTCTCGAGGGTCGCGCCTTCTCCGGTAGTCCCACAGGGCAGGATCATTTCGATGCCGCCCTCGATCTGGAAGTCGACCAGGCGGACAAGGGCCTTCTCATCGATCGCGCCGTCGGGTCCAAAGGGCGTGACGACTGCTGTTCCCGTACCCTGAAATCTTTGCTTCGCCATTGTCATCTCCGGTCTGAACAACATTAGTCGACGGGCGAGCCTCTCGTAAAGGACAATCCCGTCCAACAGGTCCTGCCTGGCGATCGTTTCGTTTTGCCGTGTGGGCGTCCAGAATCGAGCCCAACGAGGATCGTCTTCCCGAGGTTCCCCGGCTACGGGACGTCGAACCCCATTGTTGAGCCGAGTTCACGAACTTTACTAATATGTCCTGTAATGTCTTGAATTTGCCCGAGAAGCTAATGCATCGGATCACCCGTGCCGATTCATTAGTTGTAGTCAGTCGCCCGTCACGGTGGTGGGCCGTTGCAAGAGACTCAAGGACGCCAGCCGACGGGACTTCACGGAGGATGAGACATTTGACCGGCTGGAGCCGGCAACGATCTTATCTCCTGAGTCAAACATTTTCACACTAGGACAGGACTAGACACATGCATATTCTCATCGTCGACGACAGCAAGGTGATGCGCGCCATCATCATGCGCACGCTGCGCCAAGCAGGTTTCGAGGGTCATACATTCGACCAAGCGGATAGCGGAGAGGCTGCGCTGGAAAGGATGGATGCGTCCTCCCACGATATGGTTTTCACCGACTGGAACATGCCCGGGATGGACGGAATCGATCTCATCAGGAGTGTCCGCGAGCGAGGTTTGGACATTCCGTTCGTGTTGATCACTTCGGAAGCGACCGAGGAAATGCACGCTCTCGCCTACCGGGAGGGAGTCGCGGGAGTGATCACCAAGCCCATTACAGTAGAATCCTTCGAGGCCCGACTGGGCGGCGATAATGCTTTAAAACTTACCGAAGAGGCGCTGTTGATCACATGAGTGCCATTGAACGTGTCCTTCAGGCTGCGTTGCAGTCCACTGAGGATCTCTGTTCCACGGCGATGGGTCTGGATGTGACTCTCGCCGAGGAGTCCGATCCCCCTGACGTTTCGCCATCGGGACCTTATGGACGCGCTTCGATTGCTGTCGGGTCAGATCGGGTGGCCATGCGGTTGAGCCTCGTGGCGTGTCTGGACACCTGCACGAAGCTGGCGAACGCCCTGATGGGCGGCTGCGAAGACGCGGATATTGATGGAGAGGAATTGGATGTCGCCGATGGCGTTGGTGAAATGATGAACATCATAGCGGGCGGCGTCAAGAAACAGTTGAATGAATCCTACCCGGCGTTGAAAGTCGGCCTTCCCGTGTGGACAGTCGGGGCGCCGGCAGAGAAGTGCCCGCGAACGGCACGGGCTGAGACACGCCCCATGTTGATCGGTGGAAACCTGGTCCAGCTGAGAGTGATGATGGGCGTGAGTGCCAGGAGTCTCCCATTTCCCGAGCCAGACGACATCGTCGATCTCTTTACGGCGCTCACGGCAGGCAAGCTCAAGAAGACAAAGGTAGCGAAACAAACGACGCTGCGGGGCAAACAGACCGTGCCGTTTTTCGTCGGTCTCTACCAGGCCGAGAACGAGTCTTCGCCATCCGGGGCGATGTTGATCGACCTGCCACTGGCTTTTGCGGCTTCAGGCGCGATGTCGGGTCTGCCGCCAGGAGTCGTCCTCGAAGATCTGAAGGCTGGGGAGATCACGGCGGATATGCAGGCAAACGTCCACGAACTCCTGAATATCGCGGGCTCATTGCTCAACGCCACCTTCGCGCCGCACCTCCGGCTAACGGAGCTTTGTGAATTGGGTTCGGCCACCCCTGAAGGGCTGAAGCGCCTGCTGGCCAAGAAGCCACGGCGCCTCGATCTTGCGATGGATATCGCACCGTGCCCGCCGGGAAGACTTATCGTTCTGCGTGCCAGCTCGGCGGCTGATCGATAGAACGTCGAATCTCACGGATCACACTTCGTCACACTTCGGGACGAAAGACCGCAAATTGTCGTCGGCAAAAAACAACAGATCGGCCCGTCCGTGCTCCAGCCCCAGTCGTACTTCTGCCTCGGGCGACTCGTTTCTGCCGGAACAGCCCGTCGTATCGAGCAGCTGGGGCACGCCAAGCTCGAAGACCGCCCCCGAGCCGGCTACAGCCGGCAGCAAGTTGCCACAGACGACGTTGGCGATCTCCTTCAACGCATCGTGCAGCCGGCCCTCGGGCTGAGTTTCATCTTCACCGAGCATGTTGGCCACGACCGTGGGAAGTAGGTTGCCGTAAAGCTTCAATTCCAGCCTTCCGTCGAACGATCCCTCAAATTTCACGCTCACGACCCCTTCCAGCGGCGCGGCCGATTGTTGTTCGTCCAGTTTCAACGTGGGGCAGATGAAACCAAGTTCTTCAAAAGTCAGGGCCGCTGCCTTGCGGAGTTCCTTCTCCAACATCTTGCTCATCTGACACTACTCCTGTGACGTCTGCGATGATGTCCCACATAGCCCGGGGTACGATTGGCTTCTGGAGGAAGGGGACCCCTTTTGTCCGAAGCCGCTCTACCCGACTGTCACTACCTTCGCTCGATATGACAATTAGTGGAAAATCCACTATTTCCGCATTTTGCCGAATCCTCTCGATCATCTCTTCTCCACCCATGACGGGCATGGTCAGATCCACCAGGGCAAGATCCACCTGGTGCTCCTCGAGCAGCCGAAGTCCTTCTTGCCCGTTACCAGCCTCGTGAACCTCACCTAAAGGCAGGCCACCCAGCCGCATGGCCTTGATAATTACCGCCCGCATGACGGCACTATCGTCGACAACGAGAACGTCAAGCGCCATTGTGACCACCTCCTTCCTTCCAGCCGCAGCCTGATTGAGATCTACAGCGTAGTTGACTTGCCACTGATTTTCACCGCGACTTCCCCACTTTCGATGTCCAGAGACAACGTTCTCGACTCCCTGCCGCCAACGTCGTGGGCTCTCAACACCACACCATTTTTCCAAAAAAGTTTCGGGTCTTCCGCAGAATTTGTGGGTAAAACCGTCTTCCATCGCCGCTTGAGGAGACCACGGTGCTCGCCAAGCCTCAAGGCTTCCCTCGCAAGCTCGGCGGCTGCGCCGGCCTTGACCCTCGGCTGCGCTCCGCGGTGTCGGCTGGTGTGGGCGATGGGGAACGGGGCCTCCGGCGGGGGCTCCGGGCACCGGGTGTAGGCGTCCGACCGAAGTGGGTACTGGAATATTCGCCGTCGAACAAAAGAATAAGGTACTTTGTTTCAATTACTTATGTGCGCACAGGCCTTTGGACTGCCCACAAATTCTGCGGAGGAGGCAAAGTTTCTTGAGCATGATGAAATTTCTCTTGCCGATCTGAAAAAAGTCATCTTCCTCTTCGCTGCGTGTGCAGGCTCCACCGGCAACTTTTACGTGGAGCCTCTCTTTTCTCGCCCCGGCCTTGTAGCATTCGTGAAACAGCTTCGGTACTCCCGTATCCACGAACATGTAAGGGTTCTTCTCCCCTTTTTTCGGGTCGATCGTGGAAAGCGGCAGCATGACGTGCAACAGCCCCCCCACATGGACCACGGGATCGTGAATCGTGATGCCCAGGCAACTTCCCAGCGCGTGCGTCACGAGCACGTCACCCTCGACGGCGGACAGTTTCATGTCGGCTACGGTTACAATGTGTACCGCCATTCGTCCTCAGAAATTCGTCAGTATGTGTTCACGTAAACGGCCGGCTGCACGCGGGAAAGATTTTCAGGCATATTGCTGATCTGCTCCGCATGACCTGTAAAAAGATGCCCGCCTGGCGCCAACAGCTCCCACAACCGGTGAGTCAACCGTCCGGAGGTGGGTTCGTCGAAGTAGATCATGACGTTACGGCAGAGGATCAGGCTGAAGGGGCCTTTCATCGGCCATGCCTCCGTCAGGTTCAAGCGAGCAAACCTGACGATCGATCTCACGTCGTCGTTGATCCGATACGCCACCCGCGATGGCGCGG
This sequence comes from Terriglobia bacterium, assembly GCA_965262425.1. Classification (GTDB taxonomy): domain Bacteria; phylum Acidobacteriota; class Terriglobia; order 20CM-2-55-15; family 20CM-2-55-15; genus CAZOZZ01. Next base: position 1,369,131 of record OZ253536.1, read on the forward strand.
AGTGAACACGGGTAAAATACTTCCGCAAAAGCATTGGCGGAACACCGCTCAACGCTTGTTGCGTATAAACCCCCTCGCGTGCCTTTGCCAGCATTCTCGAGGAGATGTCCGTAGCCAGGATCTGCACGTCCCGCCGGTCCAGGTCCGGCACCTGCTCGAGCAGCAGCATTGCAACCGAGAAGGGTTCCTCGCCCGAGGAACACCCGGCGCTCCAGATTCGCACCCGGCGCCCTTTCTTTAGCAGGTTGGTTGATATCTTCTGGAGGTATTGAAAGTGCTTGATTCCGCGAAAAAACCCCGTTTTGTTCGTGGTCAGAGCCTCTATCATCGCAGCCAGTTCCTTGCCGGACGAGTCGTCGGTGACGTACTTCACGTACTGCTCGTAGCTGTCCAGTCCCACCGACTCCAGGCGCCTGGACAGTCGAGATTGGACCAACTCTTCCTTGCCCGACTCCAAGTTGATCCCACACCGCTGATACACGATCCGCTGGATTCTTGAAAACTGCCGCTGGTCCAGTGTTGCCGACATTCGATCTCCGTTCCCGGGGGCGCAATCAACAGTCACCAGATGAAGCACCCGCCGATGCTGGACTTCTCTGGTTTCTCACGGGCGGACGACTTAGCCGCCGTTTCACCCGGCGAGAAATCCGGGCTAGAACTTCTGTAGAATCTCCATATCGTCGTCGGACTCGTCGAAGGGAACCAATTCCCCGGTCCGACTCAAAGATAAAGAATGATTACCGTTCCCATCGCCAGCCGTCTCCGCAACTGCCGAAACACTATTGCGCGCTGTCAAGCTGCGCCGGGATTTCGTGATCGACCGAACGTTCGAGCTGTGAGTCCTCGCCCGGGCGCCCTTCGTGGTCAGCTGGAAGGCGGACACCATATTCCTCATTTCTTCCGCTTGCGCTGAAAGTTCTTCCGCCGCACTCGCCGATTCTTCCGCGTTGGCCGCCACCTGCTGCGTTGTGTGATTCATGTTGTCGACCGCCGAATTGATCTGTTCGATTCCCGAACTCTGCTGGTCGGAAGCCGCGGCGATCTGCGCCATCATCTCACTGGCGCGCTTTGTCAGATCGTTGATCTTCACGAGGTTCTTCAGGACCTCCTGGTTGATGGCGACCCCGCCTTCGGAGTTCTCCACCGATTGGTCGATCAGAGTAGCGGTGTTCTTGGCGGCCTCGGCGCTTCGCATCGCAAGGTTTCGAACCTCTTCGGCCACTACCGCAAAGCCTTTGCCGGCGTCACCAGCCCGGGCGGCTTCGACCGCGGCGTTCAAAGCAAGCAGATTCGTCTGGAATGCAATCTCATCGATTGTCTTGACGATTTTCGCTGTCGCGTCCGCGGAACCCTTGATCAGGTCGATGGCCGATGAGAGGCGCTTCATGTTCTCCACGCCCAGTTCGGTGCTTTGGCGTGTGGTCTCGGACATCTCCTTGGCTTCCTTCGCGCTAGCGGCGTTCTGATCCGTCATTGCCGCCAATTGATGCAAACTGCCCGAAACTTCCTGCAATGAAGCGGCTTGATCGGTAGCGCGCCCGGACAGGGACTGGGCGCCGCTGCTGATATCGGCGGAAGCTCCGCTCACCTGTTGCGCCAACACGGTCACTTGACCGAGCGCATCGTCGAGATTGACAACCGCGGAGTTCAAACCGTCCTTGATTTGGGCAAATTCGCCCTTGTACTCTCCCTTCATTCGAGCGGTCAGGTCATGTGCCGCTACACTTTGGAGGACTTCGGCTGCTTCAGTAATAGGGGCAGCTACGGCGTCCATCGTTTGGTTCATGCCTTCGATCAGTTCGCGAAAGGCTCCCTCGAACTTGTCAGCGTTTCCGCGCTCGGTCAGCCTCCCGTCTTGAGCGGCCTTTGTCAGACCCGCGTTCTCAACCAACACGTCCCGCAGTGTGTCGATGGTGCGGACGAAGGAACCCGCCAGAGTGCCGATCTCATCGCGGGAGCGGACACTGACTTCGCAGGTCAGATCCCCTCTGGCGACCGACTGAGCTACCTCGGTCACCTGCCAGAGAAGTTTCCGGATGATATGACCGACGCTCAGGCTGACGAGAAGACCCAGAGCTAAGATACCGAGACCCACCAGGCGTGTCGCCCAGATGCTCTGGGCCACTTCGCTTTCGATCTCGGCCAGCGACAAACCGATCTGCATCGTCCCGATGACACGCTTGTCCAGGGAGACAATCGGGCTGGCAACGTTCAGGATTCCGTCTTCGAAGAAAACCGTCGTGCGCTCGGGGATCTTGCCGATTGCCGGTCCCGCGCGACCCTTGGGTTCGTGCGAGGCCAGTGTGGACCCGTTGGCCAGTAGAATCTTGGCATAGATGAAATCCGCATCATTCTCGACAGCGCCAAACAACTTTTGGATCGAAGCAACGTCGGCGAACTCCACTGCGGTACTGGAGATATAAGCCATCATCTGGGCGACGTTGACGGCCTTGCTTTCCAGCCCACGAACGGCAATGCGCTCTTGCTGGGCTGGAAAATAGAGCGAGACAAAAACGGCAATCGTACCGACAAGCAGCGATATCGTTACGATGAGCTTCCATTTAATCGACAGATCTTGAAATCGTTGGAGCATCGTCTTCCTCCTGTTGAAGACATTTTCATTTGATCACTATCGAGTTGTTGTTTTGCGGATGTCGATTATCTCGCCGGTCGACAGGACTTTGTCGATGTCCAGCAGAAGTTTGACCCCGTCGTTGGATTTACCTATGCCGAGTATGTAGTCCGTATCACTGCTGTCCAAATTAGCGGCAACCACGGCCAGTCGGTGTTGATTCCAATAGAGATAGATCTCCCCTGAAGGGCTGGTGAGAATCAGCCCCCCCTGCCAGCAATGGGCGACGGCCGTGTCGGATTTCAGATGCTGTCCAAAAGAGTGCGCGTGTAAGCGATGAGTTACCTCGATTCTGAAAGAGATGCTGTCCAAACTACCGGTTCCATTCCAGCGCCAACTGCTGGGCTTGGATTTGGGCCAGCGCGGGCGGGCCTTCAAACGGGACGTCGAGCCAGGCGTTGAGATCACGATAAACGAACAACTGGTGCCGGAGCAGGGCGACCAGATTGGACAAGGACCATCCGAAGGTGGACCTCAACTGGAGGTATTTCAGCAGCAACATCGCGATCAGGGCCGTCCAGATCTGGGTCTTCACCGCATTGGGGCTGGTCCCGAGGAACGTTTTGATCTTCAGATTCTGCTTCAGCGCCTTAAAAAACAACTCCACCGACCAACGATCCTTATAGATGGCGGCAATCGTGGTTGCACCGAAATCGAGGTGGTTGGTCAGGAAGATGATCGATTGCTCCTTCTCCGGAACCCACACCTCGACGAGCCGGAAGAAATATTCCTCACGGGCTTGGGCATGATGGGGAAAGAACACCACTTGATCTTTGAGGATGTTCCGGTTCTTCGGAACCGGCCGATCTTCGATGACTTCCACTACGGCGTTGCGTTTCAGCCGGGACACGAAGTACACCCCCTGGCGCGTCAATTCCACGAACCAGTCGTAGTCCATATAGCCGCGGTCGATCGCCAATACCGTTCCCGGCTCGAATCGCATCTGCCGCGCCACCTTGATGTCGCTGCTCTTGCCCTCGGTGATCACGGCAAACGAAGGCAGGTAACCATCGTGATCCAGCAGCAGGTGCAGCTTGATCGCCCCCTTGGTCCGCCGAAACTTCGCCCAGTCGAACAGCGACATCGACAGGTCGATGACGCTCGAGTCCAAGCTCATCAGTTTGTTCTTGAACCGGAACTTCTTCCCGCCACGCTGGGCCGCCACGCCCTGACATTTCTCTAGCAACTGCCCGAACACCGTCTGATAAAGCTGCCACGGCCGGTGTCGATTAGCGTAGGACAGCGTCGATCGTTTCGGCGCTTCCTCCAACCCCAGATGTCGCAGTTTCCCTTCCACGCTCGCCAGACCGCCGCAGATCTCCCGCAGCGAATGGGCCCGTCCCAACTGGCAGAACAACATCGCGATGAACTGGCTCCAGCTCGCGAATCCACGCGCATGCCGCTGGGCCTGATGATCCTGAACCGCCTTCTCAAACTCCAGGCGCGGAAATAGTTGCAACAACTGGGAGAAAATGCTGGAAAATCGTTTCATGGTTGGGCCCTCCCCACGGATTGATTTCTCGTGTTGGAAAAACCAATCTTACGAGGCCGGGCTCAACCTACTCAATTCCTAAAAGCTAATTTGGACAAGAGTGAGTCCGTATCCACATCCGGGCCGAACGCGGGTGCGTTCTCGATGTCTTCCTCGTTAATTTCGAGAACTTCCGATACCCTGTCGACGACGATGCCCATCTGGACACCTCGGGCCTCGACCACGATGATGCAGCTGGCTTCGATGTGACCCGACGCCATATCGAATTTCACCCTCAGATCCACCACTGGTATGATCGTCCCGCGAAGGTTGATGACGCCGCGCATAAAAACCGGCGTTCCTGGAACCGGGGTGATCACCATCGTTCCGATGATCTCGCGCACTTTGAGGATCTCAATGCCGTACTCTTCCTGGTCGAGGAAGAAGTTGAGGAACTTTCCTCCGGCTTGTCCCGGCTTTGACGGGCTCAGCAGGGTTTCGGCGGCCGTTCGTTCAGCAGTTTGTTTGTCCATCGTTTTGCTTCGGGTGTTCGTTGTTTTTGAATTGTTTTACCGTACGCTCCTGCTTTCGGCCTTCAATGCAGGACCGCAACCGAATGATATGACACATCCCCGGCCAGATCAGCGATCTGGGCTGGGTCCAGGATGAGTCCAACGCGGCCATCGCCGAGAATGGCCCCACCAGAGATCCCACGGACTTTACCGATCCCGTCGCCCAGAGATTTTGCGACCACTTGCCGCTGTCCCAGCAGCTCGTCTACGAGGAGCGCATAATTCCTGTCGCCCTCATCGACGACAACCACGAGCCCTTCGGTTGGGTCTTCGACAGCCCTCTGAATGTTGAAGATGCGGTGGAGTCGGATCATTGGAATCGGCTTACCGCGCAGCATCACGATTTCTCCGCGCCCGGCGATGGGCGCCAGGACATCGGGCGTGGGCCGCAAATTCAGACGGATGCTGACAGTCGGAACGATATAGCGATGATCGCCAACCTTCACCAGCATTCCGTCAATAATGGCCAGGGTCAACGGCAGGTTGATCGTGAATGTGCAGCCTTCGTTTGGCCGTGACGAAACATCAACACGGCCCCTCAGGGCCTCGACGCTTTTCTTGACCACGTCCATCCCAACACCCCGACCGGATACGTCCGTCAGCTTTCTGGCAGTCGAAAAACCGGGCTCGAATATCAGGTTGGACACTTCGTGGTCGGACATGCCTTCGCCGGATTCGATCAGCCCCTTCGACAACGCTTTTTCGATGATCCTGTCGCGGTCCAGCCCCCTGCCGTCATCCTGAATCTCGATCATCACATTGCCGCCCGAATGGTGGGCGGCCACCCTCACGGTCGCCACCCGGGGTTTGCCGAGCCGCTCCCGTTCCTCAGGCAGCTCGATGCCATGGTCGACCGCATTTCGAATCATGTGCACGAGAGGATCGTTGAGGCCGTCGACCATTCTTCGATCGATTTCGGTGTCTTCACCCTCTGTAATGAGATGGACCACTTTGGAACTCTTGCGAGCGAGATCCCGTACTAATTCTTTTTGTCTTCCCGAAGGCGGTCTTGATCGGAACCATTCGCAGCGACATGCTCAGGTCCTGCAGCTCGCGAACGACTTTACCCGCGTGAGAAACCTTTTTCGCAAGATCATGGCGGCCGCCAAGAACGACTGTCGGGTCTTGGGAAAGCATCGAATGGGCGATTACCATCTCGCCGATCATGTCCACGAGCCGGTCCAAATAGTCCGTGCGTACCCGAACCGACGATTCTACGACGCGCACGGCTCCAGGCGTTGCCGGCTGTGACATTCGCCGCTGCGTGCGCAACGCTTTAGCGACGTCCGTAACGGATGCCTTCTGTGACCTGATAAGGGCCAACCCGACCGGCTCGTCACCTTTGTTCGCGATAACCGCCTCGAGCTCCTCGCGGTCAATCTTGGCCTGATGGACCAGGATATCGCCGAGCCGGGGCAGTTCGTCGCGATCGTCGGAGAAGCAGGAAATCCCCGCAGCTTCGGGCAGTTCGTCGCGATCGTCGGAATCGCCGGAAATCCCCGCGGCTTTCGGATCAGTGAGTCGGCGCATCAAGGCATCGTAGCCGTCGGGCCTGACCATGGCTTCGCCACCCAATGCGTCCTCGAGGGACTGGGTGAGCCGCTTGAGCATGTCCACTGACCGTAGGGCCACATCGGCGTAGCCTCCTGTCAATTGTATTTCGTGCTCCCGGACCGGGTTCAAAAACGACTCGCACGTATGGGCCAATTTGGACATGTCGTCGAGCCCGAGGGAACCGGCCGTGCCCTTGAGGCTGTGTAAAGCACGAAAGACAGCGTCAACCGCCTGAACGTCGTCTTCGTTCGTTTCCAACGCCAACAGAGCCGTCTCGGCGTCTTCGATGTGTTCGCGACACTCGATCGCGAAATCGCCCAACAAGCCTGGATCGCTAAGATCAATATCGAGCTCGGCGCTCGATTTCGCCGCCTCGGCGGCCGTTGGCGCCGACTCCGAGGCCGCCGGTTCGCTTGGCGTGACCGAGGGAGCTCCCGATGCGGGATCTTCCGAACCGTTCATGTCTTTATCAAACAAGATCAACCCCAATCCATCTGCTATTTGACGACCGTTGAGATACCTAGCAGCTCCGCGGAGAAATCCAGTCCCTCGAGCCGCGATGTGTTTATGTTCACGACCAACTTGGGAACATTCCCCACAACGTAGACTCCGAACGAAGCCCCCTTTTCGACGATTTCTTTCGTTCCGCCGACAGACGGAATCTTCTCGCTTCGCGCCACTTCCTGGATCGACGACAGCGCTGTCTCGACGGACGGATGAATGTAGAGCAAGTTGACGCCTCTGTCGACGATCACGTCCATGAGCTGCGCGGTCGATTCGAAAACAACGACGCTGGCCTCTACCGTAAGGCCGCTTACTCCGTCCTTCCCGGCCTTTCGGAATGCGTTTGCGATCTCGGTGCTGGTCCCGTCGTCGTTCTTGGTGATCACTGCAATATGGATTCCGCTCGCAGCGCGTTGCTTCAGGTTGCGGTCGTAGGGCAGGGCCCGCAGCAGGATCATGGTTTCTAGATCGACTGGCAGTGCGGTCTGGCCAAACGCGATGCCGGACAGCAGCAGCACTGCTACCAGTAGTGCTATGGTCCATTGTGTTTCAACGTTTCTCATCGTATTCACTGGATTCTGTTCCCGAGTTGATTGACGTGGTTTTTGCAGAATCCGCAGGCCCCTTGTCCGGGGCCTGAAGACGTTGCTGCTAAGCACTCGAACAACTGATATGTCCATCGCCTTGAGCCCTCAAGGGTCACCCCAAAACCGGCCAACGAAGGTCACCTCAAAACCGGCCAATGAAGGCGGCCCGGGACCAGGTTGTTTTACCGCGACTTGCCGTGATCGGGCAAGCCTGTTTTGGTACGCCAACTCCGTGGGCCACACTTGAGAATGTGGCCATGATGGAGGAGGCGGTCGAGCATGGCAGTCACGGCGGCACTATCCCCTAATAGCTTCCCCCAGTCCTCGACCGGACGATTCGAAGTCAGCAGCGTGCTGGTACGTTCGTAACGTCGCATCACGATCTCGAGCAGTTGCTCGGCGGCGGTCGGGGGGAGCTTACGCATTCCCAGATCATCGATGATCAGCAGGGGCACGGTCGCGAGCGATTCCATGTGTTTCCTGCGGTTACCGTCGATAGTGGCTTCGGCGATGTCGTCGAGCAGGGCGTGGGTTTCACGATAGAGGACCCGATAGCCCTGCAGGATGGCGGCCAGACCGATCGCCTGGGCCAGATGACTCTTGCCAGTGCCGGGTGGACCGAGAAACAGCGCATCTTCGTGGCGGGCGATGAAGGTGGCAGTAGCGAGATCGAAGACCAGACCGCGATTCATTTTCTTGTTAAAGGTGAAGTCAAAGTCCTGGAGTGTCTTCTGGGGATCGCGGAACTGGGCCTGTTTTCTGCGCCGTTCCAGCAGCCGGGTACTGCGGCGAGCCAGTTCGTCCGAGACCAGAGAGGAGATCAGGTCGATGGGAGCCATGGCTTCGGACTGTGCCTGATGGAGACGGGTTTCCAGGACTTCGGCGATGCCGCCCAGGCGGAGTTGGCGCAGCGCTTTTTGGAGTTCGATGAGGTTCATTGTTGTTCTTGCTCCTGAATCTTGAGGTTGATGAGATCGCGATACTGGGTCAGTTCGCGAATGAGGGGGTCGACCTGGCGGAGAGTCAGTGGAGGCCGCCGTTCCAGATAGCGGCGGACGAAACGGTAATCATGGACGTGGAGTTCGAGTGCCGCGGCGGAGGCATCCTCGACGGCGGAGACACCGTATTTTTTGGCCAGGGAGAACAGGCCCAGGATACGGCGGATGGCCGCCTCACCCTGGCGGAGATGGATGGCTTTGGCCAGTTCGCCGATGTGATCTCCGGCACGAGCCGCCCGGGCAAGCAATTGAACGGTGGTCACCGGCGTCGTTTTCGGATTGTCCTCGGGACGGACACGGTACCCGCCCCGTTTCTGGCCGACATGCTCGCGTAGTAGCTGATGGGTCTCTGGATCGAGGATCCGGACGTGGAGCGTATCCCACTGCACTTTGACGGCGCGTCCGATCCAGCCGGGAGGCAAACTATAATAGGCAGCCTCCACTTCCACGCAACCGTCCAGATGGACGACGCGGTCCCCGTACTGGTAGTAGCGGAACGGTTCCACCGGCAGTGGGAGCAGTGACGGCTTCTCTTCGGCGAACATGGCGGCGACCTGCCGTTTGGTCGTGCCGTGGATGCGCGTATCAGCCCAGCGGGTTTCCCATCGGTCCAGATGGGCCTGCGCCTCCTCCAGACTCTCGAAGCGGACTCCCTTCAGAGGGGTTTTCTTGGCGTGTCCGACACCCGACTCGACCTTCCCTTTACGATCGGGATCCCGAACCCGGCAGGGTAGGGCCACCACGTCGTAGTGAGCCAGAACATCTTTAAACAGCGGATTCAGAGTCGGATCGTAATAATCCGGATCGATCACGCCCTCGCGAAGGTTGTCCAGGACGATGCATCGGGGACTGCCCCCAAGCCGGCGAAACGCAGTCTCGTGCAGCTCGGCCCAGATTCGGGAACTGGAGCGGAACCGGAGCAGTCGGACCGATTTACGGCTGTAGCCCAACGTCATCACGAACAGCCGGGTGCGTCGGTACTTGCCCGTCTTCGGATGGCGCACCATCGGCCCATCACCGTAATCGACCTGTCCTTCTTCCCCAGGTCCGGTCTGGATGATTCCCACCGCTCCGGGCCGCTGGGATCCACGCAGTTTGCGCACGAAACGCTTCATGGACTGATAGCTGCCCGAAAAACCGTGATCCGAAACCAGATCCTGCCAGATGGACATGGCATTGCGGCCACGACTCAAACTCAGTTCGATGATCTCCCGATACGGTGCGCAGGCGCTGGCAGAGGGCGGCTCTGGGGTGGCGGGCAGATCCAGCTTGGACAGATCGAGGCTCCCAGAGTCGGTGGTCACCCCGTTGGCCGGTTTTGAAATGTCCGGCTTGGAGAGCCCCTTTATAGAGGGGTTTGTCGCCTCAAGATCGGTGGTCACCCCATTGGCCGGTTTTGACGGCGCCCGTTTCCCCCAGCCCCCGGGTGGCCGCACCGCGATCCCGGCCGCTCGCAGGTAGGACCCTGCCGTCTCCCGACGCACACCGGTCGCAGCCTCGATCCGCCGTAGCGGCCATCCGAGCCTTCCCAGTGCGATAACTTGTTGTTTCTTTTCTGTGCTCAAGACATTGCTCATACCGGCGGAAGCCTATTCGGCTTACCGCCGTTGTCAATGTCCCGGGCCTCAGTTCCGTTGGCCGGTTTTCAGGTGACCCTCATTGGCCGCTTTTGGGTGACCCCCGAGGCCTTGAGCCGAGGGATATTCAATTCTCGATCGGAAATGTATAGGTAAGCTTCACTCGAAAGCTCCGCCCATCCTGTGCGATGATATTCTGCAGGTGTTCTTCGGAACCCGGGTCGCCATACTTCGTGTCAAACAAGTTGTACAGGCTGGCCGAGAGCTCCAGTCTCTTTGGAAGCTTCCGGGTGGAAATCGTCAGATTGGGAACAAGAACACTGCTCGCGTAATCGCCGGAGAGCGTTCTCCTCTTGCTCATGGACCGAACGTCAATAGCCGCAAAGACCGATTCGTTTGCAATCGGCATGATGAGATTGAAGTGAGCCAGATGCTTCGGTGAATTAGTGAGACCTGAATGCGTATCTTCATTGCGGATGTCCGTGAATGTGTAGCTGACTCGACCCCGCAGACCCGTAGACCATTCCCGCTCGAGTTCCAGTTCAATTCCCTTGGCGCTGATCGACTCGACGTTGTTGTAGACGAGGAAATCGTCCGCGGGATCAGTCTGCTGGGTGATGAGATCTCTGATTCTGTAGTAGAAGCCGGTCGCGGACAGGCGAGTGCCATTGTTCAGATAGTGTTCGAGGACCACCTCAGAGGTTTTGTTGGTCTCAGGTCGTAGCCACGGATTTGCCTTCGCAATGTCGCTCTGGGTCCAAAAGAGTTCGTAGGCATTGGGTGCTCGGAACGCCTGGCCGTAGAGAAGTTTCAGCGTTGTCGCTTTGAATGGGTTGCAGATCAGCCCAAGTCGGGGATTGGTCGTTCCGCCGAAGGAATCGTATCGATCATGCCGCAAGGCGACACTGAAGCTCAGCTTTTCATGCAGGGCGAATTCATCCTGGACATAGAGTGCCCAGTTCCTCCGTTCGCGTGTGTCATCCAGATACGAGAAGAAGGGATCTTCATCGTAGTTGAACTGGTCCTGGCGGAAGTCGTCGCGGTATTCAAAACCCACAGTGGTCGTGTGTTTTTCAGTGCGCTTGGTAAGTTTCAGCTCTGATCCCCACCAACCTCCCCGGGCAAAGTCCTTGTACACTACCAGGAAGGGGTCCTCATCCTCTGAATAATCGTATATATAGTCTCCGTCATAACCATAACGGTCGTAATAGATGCGGGACCCGAGTTCCCATTGATTGCCGAGATCGCGCTGGTACTGTAGATCCACATACCCTACCTTTTCGAGAGTTCTAGAGCGCGGGTCATTGAATACAGTTTCAAAGGAAGCCGTGGGAATCGTCTTATCTCTTTCGCCATACAGTCCCTGCACGGTGAAATCACCGAATTTGAGCTTGCCGAAGAATTTTTTGAACTCATCGGAATCTGCGTTTTCCGCAATGCCGTTGTTGGTTTCGGGAGCATCGAATGCCTTGTAGTACAGGCGCTCGTGTCCCCGGCTGTTAAAGGCTGAACCGGACAGCATCACTTCAAAGCCGTTTTCAAATGTCTGGCCATAACTGAGTCGGCCTTTGCCGGTGCCAAAGCTGGCCACCGAGCCCGTAGCCTGCACTCCGCTCAGATCCTTGGTAATGACGTTGATTACACCGAAAAATGCGCTGGAACCGTAAAGGGAAGAGCTGGGACCACGGATGATCTCCAACCGTTCGATGAGATCGACATCCAGGGGAAATTCGGTGCCGATCAACGCACCGCCAAAGATGTTGTCGTTGAGTCGATGACCGTCGACGAGAAGCAGGATGCGCGCATTGTAGTCCCCCGGTCGGTTGAAACCTCGCACACCCAGAAAGCTGTAGTTCCGATCGGAGGTGACATAAAAGCCCCTCACATTTCGCAAGATGTCTGTAAGCGTGCGGTAGCCGTATTTTTCGATTTCGTCGGCTGTGACAATTGTCACCGACGACGGCGCCTCTGTTACTTTTTGTTCGTGCCCGGAAGCCCCGTAAACAGAATCGATTCTGACCTCTAGCCCGCATTTCTCATGAATGGTGCCCAAGACTGCATTTAGGAGAAGGAAAAGGCGTCGGAAGCTGGTTGGCGGGAGCAAAGATGCCGACTGAGCTGAGAAAGTGGGCCTGGATGACGGGTGTTGCAAGGAATGGTGAGGTGAAATCGGATTACAGAGACAGCTATCCCGACCAAAGACGGGAAGGTTGGGATGTCTGAGAAGAAGTGATTAACAGCGCAGAGGGATTTGTTGAAGGTTCGCGTAAATCTGAGCGAACACCGTAGCGTAGGGGTAGCCTCCAGCCATCCGAATCCAGACTCGACGCACCGTGACATGGATCTGGGCTGCGATCTTGAGCAGCTTCAGGCGAATCGTGGTGCACTGCGCCCGCGCGAATTCGGTACCCTGCAAGCCGAGCCGTCGCAAGGCCTGCATCAGCATGTACGCCACCGATGAAAGGTAGAGTCGGAGTTGATTGGCGCGCATGGTGGCCGTGCTGGTCCGATCGGCGAACAATCCGAGTTGTTGCTCTTTGATCCGGTTTTCCATGTCTCCCCGTGCACAGTAGGTCTGTTCATAGATGTGCCTTGGGGATGTTCGTCCTTTCGGTAACGAGGTAACGATAAACCGGGGATTGGCGCCCTTGGCCAGATGTTCGGCCTTACCAATGATGCGTCGCTCACGAGTCCAGCTGTCTCGGGTCTGATACAGAAACGTCTTAAAGACGCGCGCCGGCTTTCCGGTCCTGTCGAACCGCTTTTTTGCCGTCGCCATCGGAGTTTCAATCGCGGCTAGCAGCCGATTGTTCTTCGCCAGTCCGATCACGTAATCGACACGGTGTTGGGCCTCGCACCAGGTCAGGATCTCATCGCGGCAGAAACCCGAGTCCCCCCGAATCACGATCTGGACTCTGGGCCACTTCTGCCGAATCTGTCCCACGATCCGTTCCAGTTCCTCTACCGATCCGTCCGCACCATCGATGTCGGAGCGTCGTAGCCGGGAACACAACACGAACTCCCCACAGAAAATATAAAGCGGCAGATAACAATGGTGCCTGTAGTAGCCGTGAAAGAAGCGACCCTCCTGATTCCCGTGTATCAGATCGTCGGTCGCATCCAGATCCAGAATGATCTGCCGCGGTGCCCGCCGATGGGCCTGGAGGAACACGTCCACCATCAGCCGATCTATCGCCGCTTCGTCCCGGCCGATCTTCTTGGTCGGGTGCTTTGCCGCACCCTCGGTCGACAGTTCCAGTCGGTTCAACGTGCTCTTGCCCGCCAGGGCCTTACCTCGATCTCGAGCTTGTTTCCGTGTCCGGCCCTTCGGATCGGTCTCACCCACCATCACCGCCAGCACCGGATCCGATCGGAGTTGATCGTGGTCGTTCAGATCTTCATAGCCCAAACACAATCCGTACACCCGTTGCGACACCAGTTGTTCGATCCCGTGTTCCACAAATCGCGGGTCCCGATAATCCCGGAAACATTCGGCAAACTGTTTCAGGATCCCGGTCCGTTTTTCCGTTTCTCGTAGCAGCAAACCGCCCGCGTCCGTGCTGATGTCTCCCCCGTCGAATTGCCCCCGGACTTCCCGTGTACCTAATGCGTGATATTGAATCGTTTCTGTTTTACACTCTGTCATGACAAAGGCCGCCTCCGTCTTGGCTTGAAAGTTTCTATTCAAAACCTTCTATGCCAGACAGGGCGGCCTTTTTCGGTCCTTTCCCTTCTTACTCGTTTCGATTTATTTCAAATCTCTTGAGAAATGCGGGCTAGCAGTTCCTCGAGGCTAAGACCGGAAAGCTCGACTGGAGACTCTTCTTGCGATTCACCGCTCTGGGGCCAGGCAAGGGTCGAGCACCCAGCCAACAAAATGACGGCGAGCGCTCGTCTGATCCTCATCACGTACATAGTTGAATACCTCCGAAATTCGTTCTACCTGTTGCTCCGTGGCGAGAAAGTGCAATTGAGATTCCATACCAGTACAGGTCCGTCGCCTCTCCGTGACTGCTTCATTCACTCGGAACGGATCGGCCCAGTAGAAGAGGGATCGTCAGGGGGCCGAGGCGGGAACGAAATCTTATTAACCGTCTTATTTTCAATTAGATATGCGACGGTTCCGGATTTCTATTGCCGGCTCGCTGTTCACGATGCCGGGCCGGACTTGGTTAGGTCGTTGGAATACCGGCGGTTTCCGTGGCCACAGCCGGCATGGAGTCAAGACGCTGACGTTTTCACGAACCTCCAGTCAAACCATCGCCCTCTGGACCTACGGTGTCTCTTGGAGTGAAACCAGGCCCTACGCACGGACTGCCAATGTAAATCGGAGCTGTTTAATCCCAAACGTCCTAAGAACTTAGGCAATCCGGCCTAAAGTTCAGGAAGTGTCGGCCGATACATTAAGGTGGAGATCGAAATCCGATGACAAGGGGCTACACAAATGTCTGATGTGAGCACAGTCGACGTGACGCCGGAGATAGTCGACATACAAGAAGCAATCGGCGCAGTGGAAGGGTGCCTCGAATCGGAGGCGACACCCGAGGGAAACCGAACACCCGGTGACAGCGCAATCTACACCATGCCGCTGACGGCAGCTTTGCTGGACGTCGCCGCTGGCGGAATTTCGTTCGCTACCCCCGGACACCGCGGCGGGCGCAGCTTTCGATTGAGGAAATGATGACCCCATCCCAGGAACGGATCTTCCGTGAGGGCTGGCAGCGCCTTCAGGGGGCCCTTCAGCTGGACCACAGCGTCTCGGTTGCCCATCTGGGTAGTCTCTTTACGCGGCACGGCGACAAACCGCTGCAGCAGCTCAAACGTCAACTGGCTGACGCGTATGACGTTGCCTGGAGCTTCCCTTCCACGCAGGGGACAACCACTCTGAACACGCTGGCGCTGCTGAGCGCCTGCCCTGCGGGTGGCCGTGTCCTCGTCAATCGTGATGCTCACACGTCAGCTACTGCCGCGATGGTTCAGGGTGGCCTGCAGCCGGTCTACCTTGTGCCCGAGTACGACTCCGATCTCGGCCTTTCTTTGGGTCCGACTTTGGCCGGTTTTAAAGAGGTACTCCACCGAGAGCAAGTCGACTGTGTTTTCCTGACGTCACCCAACTACTTCGGTATCGTAGGTGAACTTGCCGAAATCATCTCATTCGCTCACGCGCAGGGACTTCCTGTCGTTGTTGATGCCGCGCATGCCCCTCATTTTCACTTCTGCAAGTCACTACCCGAAGGAGCCGAAGACATGGGTGCGGACCTTGTTACGCAGTCCACTCATAAAGTGGCGAGCGCGCTTTCTCAAGGGAGCCTTCTCCTTGTGGGAAACGAAGAGTTCATCGATTCGCTTTATGAGCAGGTTAACGAACTAGGACTTGTGAGCACGTCTTTCTCCTACCCCATCCTGGCCTCGATCGAACTCGGTGTGCTGCAGCTCGTCGAGGAAGGAGAAACGATCTGGAGCGACACCATCGAACGAGCCGAAGCGTTTCGAGAAGCATCCCGAAGTTTGTGGGGAGTGACCTGCTTTGGTCATGATCAGACGTGGAAGCCTGGCTTTGAGGACTTCGACTCGAGCCGAATCACCCTGAATGTTTCCGGAACTGGACTCACGGGCTTCGAGTTTGAGAGGCGGCTTAATCTACGACGAATCTACCCTGAAATGGCTTCGCTCCAAAACATTCTTTTCCTTCTCACTCCGGGAACCACTGAGAGGGACCTCGATACGCTCCTTCGCGCTCTCAGGGATATAACCGAGGGGAGCCCGCACAACAAGCAGCGCGTGGTCGCACCACCACCGCCTGACCTTCCCAAGATGGCAGTAGTCCCGCGCGTAGGGAAGTTCTCAGCCAAGCAGCCTGTCCCTCTCAAGGAGGCGGTTGGGAAGATCTCAGGTGAGAGCGTAGCCACCTTGAGGGGCTCCCCATTCTTCGGACAGAAAATCCCGGATCTTAAGGTGGATCGCTGCCGTTGAAATGGGTTGATGTTTTACCCGTCGCCGATCCTGTGGGAACTGTGAAAAAGCCGAGTCTCCGAGGCTGTTTTCAAGCCGTTGTGGAAATCCTTTTTGAGGATTTCCATCAGCGGCGGCAGTTTCCACAGGCTGCAGCTTTCTTTCTTTTTTGGTTCTCTTTTCTTTCTTTTCGCCTCCGATAAACACTTCCAGAGAAAAGATCGCGCCAGGATCGCCTGTCAACGGCGTTCGCCGTCTGGGGCAACCTGGAGTATGGCTGCTTTCTTGACCGATGCCGTACTCCTCGTACTTTGAAAGTACATCGCCTCGGGTGTCTGATAGTCGAATACCTGATGACCGCGTTCCTGATTGTAAAATCTGAAATAGACAGTCAGGTTCGAGACCGCCTCGGGAACGCTCATGTAGTCCTTCAGCTACACTTCCTCGTACTTCACCGTTCGCCATAGACGTTCGACGAAAATGTTGTCCAGGAACCGGCCCCGGCCGTCCATGCTGATCCGGATGCCCTCGCCTTCGAGTCGGCTCGTAAACGCATCGCTGGTGAACTGAGAACCCTGATCCGAGTTGAAGATCTCCGGTTGCGCATGCCTCAGGGCCCAGTCCAATGCCGACACGCAGAAAGCGCTGTCCATCGATACTGAAACCTCCCAGGCCAGCACATACCGGCTGTACCAGTCCATGATCGCCACCAGATAGATAAACCCCTGCCGCAGACGGATATACGTGATATCGGTGGCCCACACCATGTCTGGGCGATCGATCCTCAGCCCCCGTAGCTGGTACGGATAGATCCGATGTCCCGGTGCCGGCGTCGACAACCGCGGTTTGGGATAGATCGCTTCCAGTCCCATCTGCCGCATGAGCCGTCGTACTCGTTTCGCATTGACCCGGTGACCTTGATTCTCCAGCCAGTGAGTCATCCGCCGCACGCCGTAGAACGGCGTCCGTGTGTACTGCTCGTCCAACAGACGCATCAACTCCAGGTTCTCGGCGCTCTCGCCAACAGGCGTGTAGTAGAGTCCCGACCGGGACACTCCCGCCAACCGGCACTGCTCGGTGATGCTCAGTTTCTTGTCGCTTGATTCGATCCATGGCCGTCGTTGTCCTAACGTGAAAGTCCGGACTTTTTTTTCAACCAATCCACCTCGACGTGCAACTTTCCGATCTCTTGGTAAAGTTCGGTCCGGACTTCTTCATCGGCTTCCATCGATTGTGTCTTCCCGTTCGAGAAGATCTCCGATGCGCCATCGAGCAACTGCTTCTTCCACTTTGTCACCATATTCGGGTGGACCCCGTAGTTGGAGGCGATCTCCTGGATCGTTCGCTGTCCCTTCACCGCCTCCACCGCGATCTTCGCCTTCAGATCGGCGCTGTACTGCTTCCTCTGTCTCTTCTTCATCTGCCTCTCCCGAGGCAGCGATTTTACACCTTAGCGACCTGTCCGAATTTTGGGGAGCACCTCAACGGTACCGGACTTGGGGGAGCGACGACGAGACCAATGCTTCGACATTGTGAGGAGGAGCGACGCCAAAGACGGTGCCGTTCCGCCCGAACCCGTAGGGCCGATGGAGGTTGCCCCTCATGAACGCCCAACACCGTCGAAAGCTCACACACACCACACGGTGGATTTCAGCCATCAGTCCGCTCGCAACCTCCTTCGGAGATAGTAACGTTATCTCTGGCGGGGACCACTAGCACCGGCTGCAAAACACGAAAACCTCAGAAAGTCAGAATGAGCGAGAAGCCCCGCCAAATTGTGTCGGCAAAGGTAGCCCCGGTCGGACGAGCAGGTTTCCTGTTGTCCTGAAACTGGCTCCTTCGGATCTGGTCACCGATCAGCGCGCTGTAGGTAACGAACCCGCTGAACGACCAGTTATCATTGAAGGTTATCGGAAGGCTCAACGTGAAACTTGCATCATGCGGTCCCGATTCATCGATCCCGTAGTTGAACTGTGTAAAGCCCTTGTTGACAAACCCGATCGAGCCGGACAAGTCGATCCCGGGGAAATTGCGGTGGCCAGACGAGATGCGCTGTTCTGCCTCGATGAGCACATAGACTCCTGGATCACCCCCCCCCGACCATTGCCTCGTCAACATCAACGTACACGGTGGCACTGGGAGCCAATGGTGCGGAATCAAAACCGATGGCCCCAAACAGTTCAGTTGTCGACGCCACGGACGACGAGCGTGGGGGGGACGTGTAGAAGAGGCTTCCGAAATCGAAGGAGACGTGCTCGAAGGAGTGCCCGAAGGAAAGGGTATAATCGACTTCGCTGAACTGACCCTTTAGACCGTCGTTGGTGCCCCCCGGCGTAGCGAGAGGGTTTTCTGGAATCAACAAACCGGGGCCTTCGTTCACCGCGGTCATGTCCATGCTCCCCCAGGCGTTGAACGAAAAACCTCCTACACCCAGCGTCATGGAAGGATGGAAACTCCAATCGTTCGTCAATCTCTGGCCTCGCCAGACGAACCTGCTGACTACGACAGCTTCTCCCGAAGCCGAGAAGGCGTGATCTTGAGCCATCGAAGCCCCCAGAAGACATCCCATTGACACGAGATAACCCAGGGAACGGGTTACGATCTTGGTCTTCATTCGATTTCCTTCGGGCCCGCCTGCCGGCCTGAGGTCAAGAGCCACCTGTTGTCCTGACGACGATCGGACTTTCCCCACATTCGTTGTGACCCATCACCTGGAGAGTCTGCCAGATTGTTCCTGATTCGAAAAGGCCACCAATGATTAGCCAGCCATTTCGGAAGTCAGGGAGGGCGGAGTGTATGGAAGGGGCTCTGGAAGGGAAAAGGTTGGCGAGGGAGACGAATTTGAAGTGCGGCTTATTTCGAGCGACAGGTAACCGTAGCGGGTCCAGCCCGGTGATTTGGGTCAGGCAGGCGCGTGGAGACCGGGGAATCGAGGCGGTTCAGCTGGAGTCGGCTGGGGTTGGAGCAGGCAGAGCGAGGCGAAGCAAACGAAGGAGCTCGATGGAGGTACGGGGGTGATGGCGCCCCCGATGCAAATGGCGCAATCGATACAGACGTTCGATCGTGAGGGCCAGGATTATGAGGAGCCAGTGCAGAAGTAAGCTGTTGGCGTGGTGATGGGGGATGTGGGCCATCCCATAACGATTCTTGGCATCGTTGAAACCTTGGTTTTCGACTTCCCAACGACTCTTGGCCATGCGAAATAAAGTGGGCGCTCCCACTTGGTTCATCGAGAAATTGGTCAGCCAGTAGGCTTCGACCACCGATCCATTGGGTTTCTCTTGCCGGTAGCGGATCACGCGCACGGTCGACCAGTTCAGTCGGTCCCAGGGATCGAAGTCGTCCGCGTCCCAGATTTCCACCCGATCGGCTCCATCCTTGAAGACCCGGGACGGCGGCCGACAAGCGAACCGACTTTTGGCGGCGTTGAACAAGCTCGGAAGATTGGCTTTGAGCCGGACGATGGTCTTCAATCCCAACTCGTCGGCCAGGTGCAGGAACGGCGCGGCCGCATATCCGCCATCGACAACAACATAATCGGCAAACCGCGGCCCCAACTGCCCCACTACCCGACGTAGCAGTCGTTTACCCCCGGCCCATTCGCTATCCCCACTGCCGTAGGGTTCCACATCGACCGGTAGAGTCAGCCCGGTACCCACGATGGTGGCCATCACGACGTGGTGCAAGTAGGTGGTCACCTCCCCCTCGGCGTTGCGGTGGGGACGACACCAACGACACCCAGCCTCACGGACACGCCCCACGGTCGTCCCGTCCAGCGCCAGGCCGATGAAGCGGCAATCGTCGAACGCTTTATTGCGCTTGGCCTGCTTGATGGCGGTGATCAAAGCGCCGCGCGAGAATTCCGGATCCAGCTTCTCGGTGAAATAGCCCAGCGTGTCGTCGCTAAAGCGGCGTCCGATTCCCAAGGCCCTACACGCCGAGGATCGTGCGAGCGACTCGATGGCCAGGAGCTCGACTCCCGTAGCAGATACCCGATCACTAGAGACCAGATCAGATGCCCGCTTCCGATCTGCGGTCGCACCCGTCCATCTCCGGGTTGATTCAAATACCCCTTCAGCCGCAAACACTTTCGCGCATACCGTCGAATCCCTCCGGCCGACGGACCTCTCACCGTCGCTTCCGCTTCTCACGTTGTTGCTGGCGCTCCAACACCACCAACTTCGCGTTCGCTGTCAGCACCTCCCGGATCGCATCCTGAAACTCCCGTCCCGCTCCGACACGCTTCTGAATCTCCTCAACCATGGCGGCTGGAACGTGTTCGACATGCTTCTTCCCGTCCATCATGAATGTCCAGGACCAGGATGGGTGGCCTTCACCCGACACACACCGGCACGTCGGCTTACCGCACCGGGTGTAACTAATCGACACCGAGCCAGGCAGCAAACCGTCGGGTATCTCATGGCGCTCGATCAGGCTGTACTTCCGCCTTCGCAGTCGCGAAGCAGCGGCTCCCTTTACCTGATTCAACTCAAGCCATATCTTTTTCTTCTTCATCTGACGGTATATATACCACAAGATACCGTCAACACCTCGCCAATTTCAACAATGCGAAAATAGAACTTGCTTAACAATGGGGTTGAATTCGACTCAAATGCCCACTGGCCGGGCCTCATTCAACATCGACCGACCTGCTCTTCCGAAACGGCTGATGATTAGCAGCCGTTTCGGAAGTCTGTAGGGTCGCGTTACGAGCGCCATGGGGCTAGCTGCAAGGCGCCACCACGACGGCGATGGTTCCCATCGAAGACGTCGATGCTCCCCATCGGACGTCTCGCCGCATCTGGCCCCATGCCGTCGTAACCCGTAGGGCGCAGGGGTCATCGGGCCTCAGGCTTTGTCGTTCGTCGGTCACGATGACAAAGCATCGCTCCGCTCCTCTCTTCTCTTCGCGCCTGACACCCGAATACCCCTGCGCGACCCTACAGACTTCCGCCACAGGCTGCTAGGCCCGTCGCGAAGTTCTCCATGTTCCCCCCTTCGCGTTGGGCATTCTGTTTTCGACGATAACTCTTTTGATGTCCAATTGTGGTCCGTTTTCGCAGAGTCGGGTTGAATCGGGTCAAAGGATGTCGCCATCCTCGCTGCGTCACTTGCTGGCTACGATCACTTCTGCCGCGCAGGCTCCCGGATCAATCTTTGCCATCTGAATCCGCCGCTCGGTTTCCGTGTCCAAAACAAGCTGAAGCGGGTGAGGTTGACCTGTTGTTGGTCGACTTTGACCTGTGAAAAGTCGGTACAGGCCTCGCGAGAAAACCTCTCCAGTACACCTATGATAGGCTGAAAGGTTATGGTCGTGATGAAATTTGGCGGAACCTCGCTGGGCTCCGTGGACCGGATAAAGCAAGCTGCGCGCGTCGTCGCTTCATCCCGCCAGTCGGATCCCATCGTGATTCTGTCCGCCATGGGAGGGGTGACCGACCTGTTGCTCGACACCGGGGGAAAAGCGATTCGGGGTGCCGACCAGGAAGTCATCCAGGCCCTGGCTTTGCTCCGCGCCACCCACGAGTCCACGGCTTCTGGGCTGATCGAGGACACCGGCCGGGTCGCGGATCTGCTTTCTGATCTCAAACCGATCTTGGAGGAAATGCAGAAGGTGCTGACCGGGGTCCTTCTCTTGCGGGAACTCAGTACGCGGTCGCGGGATCTGATCAGTTCTTTCGGCGAACGGCTCATCGTTCCCATCTTCGCGGCTTACCTGAACCAGATCGAAGTGCAGGCGGAAGCGATCGACACCCGGAGCTTTATCCGGACCAAGACCGACGCCGATTTTGCTCTCGTGGACTTCGGCGAGACAAAACGACGATGCCGTGAGGTCGTTGAGATGGTCCGACGCGGTGTTGTGCCCATCCTGACCGGCTTTATCTGCTCCACTCCGGAAGGAATTACGACGACTCTCGGCCGTGGCGGTTCCGATTATTCGGCATCGGTTGTGGGCAATGTGGTAGGGGCCGACGAGATTCAGATCTGGACCGATGTCGACGGCGTGATGACCGCCGACCCGAGAATCGTAGGCTCGGCCAGGGTACTGCCCCGGATTTCCTACAAAGAGGCTGCCGAGATGTCTTATTTCGGGGCCAAGGTCTTACATCCGAAAACCATCATGCCCGCGGCGGATCTGGGCATTCCGATCCACATCAAGAACACATTCGCGCCGGAACACGAAGGGACGCTCATCACGACCGAATCTCCGAAAATTCGCCTCCTCCGCAGAATTTGTGGGCAGTCCAAAGGCCTGTGCGCACATAAGTAATTGAAACAAAGTACCTTATTCTTTTGTTCGACGGCGAATATTCCAGTACCCACTTCGGTCGGACGCCTACACCCGGTGCCCGGAGCCCCCGCCGGAGGCCCCGTTCCCCATCGCCCACACCAGCCGACACCGCGGAGCGCAGCCGAGGGTCAAGGCCGGCGCAGCCGCCGAGCTTGCGAGGGAAGCCTTGAGGCTTGGCGAGCACCGTGGTCTCCTCAAGCGGCGATGGAAGACGGTTTTACCCACAAATTCTGCGGAAGACCCGAAAATTCATCAGGGAGTGAAAACAGTTTCCTCAATCACCGGAGTGACCCTGGTCTCGGTTGAAGGTCGTGGAATGATCGGCGTCCCCGGAACGGCGCAAAGGGCTTTCGCCGCAATCGCAAACCGCGGCATCAACGTCTTGATGTTTTCACAGGGCTCGTCCGAGCAGCACATCTCGCTCGTCGTCAGCAGACAGGACGGAGACAATACTGTGCGCGCGTTGAAGCGTGAGTTTGAGCCGGAAATCGAAAAACGCCAGGTCGACAGAATCGCGGACATCTCCGATATAGCCATCATTGCGCTGGTTGGCGAGGGAATGAAGTCGATCCCGGGCATTGCCGCCAGAACGTTCGGCGTGATTGGCGACAACGAGATGAACATCTTGATGATCGCGCAAGGATCATCAGAGTTAAACCTGTCTCTCGTTGTCGCCCAATCGGACGCTCCCACGGCTGTCCGCTTAATCCACGACGCTTTTCGGTTGGGGGATATGTAGCAGGTAGCGAGCAGCTTGCAGGTCCGGTTTCTAACAGCTGAATTATCCGGCTCGGGTTCCGTTGGGGACCTGCTCGTGCTCTCTCGTGGTAACATATATGGATCTGGAAAGCGGCTATTACCTGTTCAATCCGTATGGGAAGACAAAAGCGGTTCGACGGCGAATTCCGCGCCGGATCGGGTCGGCAAGGGCCCGTACCTGTTTCCACCTCGGAAGGATCCGAGCCGATCGATCACCACCGCACACAAGGGCTACATCGCCGCACGCCGAGATTCCACAGAACAACGGAGGAATGGGGATTCGAACCCCAGGTACCCTTTCGGGTACAGTGGTTTTCAACACCAATCAAGGAGCTTAGCACTAGTTCGCCTTCGATTCGGCCGAGGGCACGCATGATGTCGGTGCCGGTGTACATGGTGGATGCTCCTTTTTGGGAAGCCGCGGGCTTCACCGGTGGTGCGGGGTGAAGCCTGCGGGTTTGGTTGATGGTTATGCAATCTCTTTAGCCGAAGGCCGCATTCTTCGGCTTTAGGGATTGCGGGTTGGGGCTTTTGTGGGATAAGGGTCGCTTTACCCGCGGGTGGCCAGGGACGGCCACCCCGACACTCTTTTCCTTACGGTTCGGCTGTATCTGGCACCTCCTTGGGTTTCGTGCGTGGGGCGCGGGGGCGCGGCAGGCGTGTTTCCAGGCTTCGAGTTGATGCGGTCGTTGCGGAAGGTGTTGCGCATGATCGCGTCGAAGCGGCGGCTGGCTGCCAGCGCCTGCCGGCCAAGCGAACGGGCTGTCTTGACCTTGGCTTGCTCCTGGCGGGCGTCTTCCAATTTGCGGATGCTTGCCTTCATGCTTTGAAGAAATTTGGCTGGCATCGCGTTCTCGACAAACGTTTTCGCCAGGGGGGCTGCGTCGTCAACGGCCGAACGCGCGGCGTTGATCAGCTTCGAATCGCCGATCAGCAGCATCCGGAACCGGTCGTTGAAGCCGGGCCTCTCTGCAGCGATGGCGGCGGCAGTGTGGTAGAGGAACTCGACCTCTTCGCGCAGTCCCTTGCGGGCTTCGGACTGAGGGCTCGCTCAAGAATAGCTTCGCAGAATTGGCGCCCAGATTTGCGTCAGATTCGGTTGCGACCGATTGAGCAGGCCGGAGGGATAGCCCGGCTATTTCGAGGATCTGCGATTGAGGAGCGGCCGAAGATGGCGTGAAGATGGGATGCCAAAATGTGAAGCTACTATGCAGTTGACTCTTGTTGCCAGAACAAACGGGGTAAATGCCGCCCAGGATCCCGTCAATGAAGCGAGGAGCCTCTTCGGCTGGCTCACGTCCTGGCAGTGCCATCCAGAGCGCAAAGAAAGGCCATCTTCCATTCGACTGCTGGCGGATTCGACAAGACTCAACTGCATAGCCACATTCTCAAAATATCGCTCAGATGCCGGACCGGCACTCCAAAGGAGGCGGAAATCTTGGCGTGATTGGCCCGGAGAAGTCTACCTGCCGTTATCCTAGGTCGTTTGGTTACTCCGAATCGTTGCTGTTTCATGAACTGCTGCCGTCATCCTTGCGCTTAGCAGATCCTTCTTTGCGTTGCATGATACTGCCTAACCATATAATGAAAAGAGCAACAAATAGCGTAAGTGAATTATCAAGGAACCCAACTTCAAATATTACGCCTAGCAGCAGTAGCGTTGCGGCTCCAGTTAAAATGTATCCGTAGATTCCTGGTTTGGTTTTTCTCATACTGCGTGATGTGGAGTGTGGCTCGGGTCAATCTTCCTCTCAACGGCCTTCCACCCTAGTGTAGTCCGTCACAGTTAATGTAACTTATTCAGCTTTCCTACGTCTGAGTATATATGAGGAGAGCACCGACGATTAAATTGGACATTCCTGTGCGGAAGGAACTGGAGCGACTGAGCCGAAGCCGCGTTTGGTTACTCCGAAGTGTCATCCTTGCGCTTGGATCCTTCTTTGCGTTGCATGATACTGCCTAACCATATAATGAAAAGAGCCAAATAGCGTAAGTGAATTATCAAGGAACCCAACTTCAAATATTACGCCTAGCAGGCGTTGCGGCTCCAGGTATCCGTAGATTCCTGGTTTGGTTTTTCTCATACTGCGATGTGGAGTGTGGCTCGGGTCAATCTTCCTCTCAACGGCCTTCCACCCTCAGTTAATGAAGCTTTCCTACGTCTGAGTATATATGAGGAGAGCACCGACGATTAAATTGGACATTCCTTGCGGAAGGCTGAGCCGAAGCCGCAGTGTGGCGGTCCGGTTGGCGGAACGATCTCGAATTGTCTTGCTGGCCGCCGGGGGTCTGGACAATCAGGAGATCGCTGCCAAGTTGGACATCACTCGTCAAAAGGCCGGACGTTGGCGCGATCGTTTCGTTGAAGATGGCCTCGGGGGAATCGAAAAGGACGCTTCCCGCAGTGGACGGATTCCCTCGACCGGCCGCCGGAAGCGGGCCCGGATCGTGAAGAAGACGGTCGAAGGGAAGCCTCCGAACGCCACGCACTGGAGCCGGTCCTTGATGGCCAGGGCAACCGGCGTCAGCGAGTCCACGGTAGGGAGAATCTGGCGGGCTCATGGCTTGAAGCCTCATCTGGCACGCACCTTCAAACTTTCCAACGACAAACAATTTGTCGAGAAGTTGGAGGATGTGGTCGGTTTGTATCTGAACCCTCCGGAAAACGCCATTGTTTTGTCCTGCGATGAGAAGAGCCAGATGCAGGCCCTGGACCGCACGCAACCCGGGTTACCTCTGAAGAAGGGGCGGTGCGGCACCCTCACCCACGACTACAAACGCAACGGGACGACCACGATGTTCGCCGCGCTCAATACGCTGGACGGCTCGATTATCGGGACCTGTATGCCGAAGCATCGTCATCAGGAATGGATCCGGTTTCTCAATCAGATCAAACGTTCCGTGCCGAAAGACAAACAGATCCATATCATTTGCGACAACTACGCCACGCACAAACATCAGAAAATCGTCAACTGGTTGAAGCGCAACACGCGCTTTCATGTGCACTTCACACCGACCAGTGCATCCTGGCTGAACATGGTCGAACGCTTCTTCCGGGATCTTTCCGAACAACGGCTTCGGCGCGGGGTTTTCCATTCGGTTCCTGAGCTAATCCAGGCCGTGGAGGAATATGTCGGGGGTCACAATCAGAACCCGAAGCCCTTCATTTGGACCGCAACGGCTTCCGATATTCTTGAAAAAGTTCAACGTGCCCGAAAGAAGCTCGATAAGTTACAGTCTGTTTGACGGGGACCACTAGCATGGTTTGCCCTTTCTTCTGTGATTAGGTTTGAAACCTTTCGAAAGAATCCAACTGGTGAAAGTCCAGTCCGGCTAAAGCCGTAGCGGGCAGGCCGGTAGCGAGTCTTGCCTGTCGCCGGGTGACCGGCGGGAGAGAAGCGTAGACAGCGAGGAAGTGGGCCGCGAGGGTTCAGCTCCGAAATTTATCACGTTGCGGATGCCGAGGCCGTTGTTTTGGTCGAAGGGCCGGGCCGGATCGACGGCTCCTGCCGGGGCGAACGATTCCGTGATGAGCTCGGAAGTCGGAGTGCCAGCGGCGTCGGGTATCGGCTGAGCTGTGCGTCAGCTTCGGTGGGCACAATTTGGGCCCTCCATTTAGCCGCTGGCGCGAGGATTCCGCTGTAGCGAACCAGGTGGGTTCGTGGAGCGGGGACCAGCGCCGTAAAGTCGTTCCAGCAACTCCAACGGGCGATGATATTGGTGATTGGAACGGCGTTTCTCGGGAACAACTGAACCGGAACGTTCGTGACGTCCAAATCCTCACTCGATGGCAATGATGAGTACGGCGCGAAGTAAACCACTCGGGGTTGCTCCCAGCGCGATCCGAAGGGCCAGTTCGTTTCGGCTCTCGGCAACCATCGAAGAGAAGACCGCAAAGCAACCCAGTGCCGACAGGAACACGCCTATCCTTGCCAGAACTTCCGTCGTGATGGCGGCCATTCGGGGCCCTGATCTCATATCCTGCAGACTCTCGTTGAGTGTTCGAACGTAATAGAAGGCCAGACAATCAGAAGATTATTGAACCTTGACACCAACGATTCGGGAGCGGCCGAAGATCGCGCGAAGATGGCGTGAAGATGGGATACCAATTCTGCGAAGTTATTCTTGGGCGGGCCCTAAAGGTTGATCGAAGGCTAGCCGATTCATTCAGGTGAGGCGTAAAGGATGTGGAACCGTAGCGATCTTGAAAACCAGCACTGCCGGAGTCGGGAGATACGAATTCTGCTCCTCCCAGCCCTCACTATCGCTATCGTTTGCGGCTCCCTGTTGGGCGGCCCGTCATGGGCGGCGAAGAAGGATCTGTCCGAGTACACACTCAAAGGAGGGTGGTCTCAACCGATCGACGCAACACTCTAACCTATATAAAAGGAACAGGAGGAGTGTATGCGGAAAGGAATGCGTTTCGGATTCACTGCAGCAGAGAAGGCGGAGTTGTGGGATCGGTGGCAGAGAGGGGAGGCCCAGAGGGCGATCGGGCGGGCGTTTGGTAAGACGGGATCATCTATTTATTGTCAGCTAGTGTAGTCCGTCACAGTTAATGTAACTTATTCAGCTTTCCTACGTCTGAGTATATATGAGGAGAGCACCGACGATTAAATTGGACATTCCTGTGCGGAAGGAACTGGAGCGACTGAGCCGAAGCCGCAGTGTGGCGGTCCGGTTGGCGGAACGATCTCGAATTGTCTTGCTGGCCGCCGGGGGTCTGGACAATCAGGAGATCGCTGCCAAGTTGGACATCACTCGTCAAAAGGCCGGACGTTGGCGCGATCGTTTCGTTGAAGATGGCCTCGGGGGAATCGAAAAGGACGCTTCCCGCAGTGGACGGATTCCCTCGATCGGCCGCCGGAAGCGGGCCCGGATCGTGAAGAAGACGGTCGAAGGGAAGCCTCCGAACGCCACGCACTGGAGCCGGTCCTTGATGGCCAGGGCAACCGGCGTCAGCGAGTCCACGGTAGGGAGAATCTGGCGGGCTCATGGCTTGAAGCCTCATCTGGCACGCACCTTCAAACTTTCCAACGACAAACAATTTGTCGAGAAGTTGGAGGATGTGGTCGGTTTGTATCTGAACCCTCCGGAAAACGCCATTGTTTTGTCCTGCGATGAGAAGAGCCAGATGCAGGCCCTGGACCGCACGCAACCCGGGTTACCTCTGAAGAAGGGGCGGTGCGGCACCCTCACCCACGACTACAAACGCAACGGGACGACCACGATGTTCGCCGCGCTCAATACGCTGGACGGCTCGATTATCGGGACCTGTATGCCGAAGCATCGTCATCAGGAATGGATCCGGTTTCTCAATCAGATCAAACGTTCCGTGCCGAAAGACAAACAGATCCATATCATTTGCGACAACTACGCCACGCACAAACATCAGAAAGTCGTCAACTGGTTGAAGCGCAACACGCGCTTTCATGTGCACTTCACACCGACCAGTGCATCCTGGCTGAACATGGTCGAACGCTTCTTCCGGGATCTTTCCGAACAACGGCTTCGGCGCGGGGTTTTCCATTCGGTTCCTGAGCTAATCCAGGCCGTGGAGGAATATGTCGGGGGTCACAATCAGAACCCGAAGCCCTTCATTTGGACCGCAACGGCTTCCGATATTCTTGAAAAAGTTCAACGTGCCCGAAAGAAGCTCGATAAGTTACAGTCTGTTTGACGGGGACCACTAGCACATAGCGGGGGCATCCGTCCCGCAACGCGACGTCGTTCGAGGCTGGCGCTGACCCTGTCGGAGCGAGAGGAGATTCCTCGAGGCATAGCGGCCGAGCAATCGATACGGTCGATGGCCAAGTCGCTGGGTCGATCACCATCGACGGTAAGCCGAGAAATCCGTCGGCATGGCGGTTATGATGGTTACCGAGCGTCCCGAGCCGATGAACAGGCTTGGGACCGTGCCCGTCGGCCGAAGCGTTGTCAACTGGCCCGTTATCCACGGTTGCGACAGGCGGTGGCCAGGAAGCTCCGACGGAATTGGTCGCCCGAGCAGATCGCGGGTTGGCTCAAGCGGGCGTATCCGGATGATGAGTCGTACCACGTGTCACACGAGACGATCTACCGCAGCTTATTTGTTCAGGCCCGCGGGGTGCTTAAGAAAGAACTACTTGGGCATCTTCGGTCCAAGCGGACGATTCGTCGATCCAGAAAGGCGAGCCAGAAAGGCATTGGACTGGGAAAGATCGCGGATATGGTATCGATCCGTGAGCGCCCGGCCGTGGTCGAAGATCGTGCCGTGCCCGGTCATTGGGAAGGCGATCTGATAGCCGGATCGAATCAGAGCTACATTGCGACTCTGGTGGAACGTCATACCCGTTACGTGATGTTGGTGAAGGTCGCCAATAGGCAGACGCAGACCGTGATTCCCGCGCTGATCAAACAGTCCAAGAAACTACCGACCGAGCTGTACAAATCGCTGACCTGGGATCAAGGCAAGGAACTGGCCCATCATCGACGGTTTAGCTTGGCCACCGACATTGATGTGTACTTCTGCGATCCGCACAGTCCATGGCAACGCGGTTCTAATGAGAATACCAATGGCTTGCTCCGACAGTACTTCCCCAAGGGAACCGATTTATCGGTGCACTCGCAGGCTCATCTAAGCAAGGTGGCGCGTCAGCTCAACGAACGGCCACGTAAAACGTTGGGGTTCGAAACTCCGGCAGAACGATTTAACGCTTGTGTTGCATCGACCGGTTGAGATCGCCAGCCTTCCTGTACAACTTCGCGTTGTTTGCCACCTGGCCGGAGGACGCGTTCCAGGACGACGACTCATCGCTGGTGATCGCTGTCTTTCGAGATCGCACCGTTGTCGAGACGATCCAGGACGCAGTTCAGGGAGAGATGATCCGTGATCGACCGGTCACCGTGAAGCGGATCGAGGTCGTCGACTTCGCCCACCTGCTTTTCGTACCCGACTCCGAAGTCGAAGCCTTCTACGCGGTCCAGCGTGCATTCGCCGGCCGGCCGGTCTTGTTGGTCGGCGAATCCCGCGACTTCATCCAACACGGTGGGGCCCTCAACTTCTTCGTCGAGGACAATCGGGTCCGCTTCGAGGTCAGCCAGCAGAACGCTGAACATGCTCAGGTGGCGTTGAGTTCAAAGCTGCTGACGCTGGCCCGGGGGTCCCGATGATCCACAACTGGTCGATCGAGAAGAAGCTGGGGTTGATCACGTTTTTCACGAGCACGACCGCGCTGGTCCTGTCGACAGTGGGCTTCCTGATCTTCGACACGATCAGCGTCACGCGAACGACACGGTGGAACCTGACGACCGAGGCGGAAGTCCTCGGAATCACGAGTACGGCCGCTCTGACTTTCGGCGACAATACGGCGGGGGACGAGATTCTGAACGCTCTGAAGGCGCGGCCGGCCGTCGTCCGGGCCGCCCTCTACGATGTCGAAGGGAACCTGTTCGCCACCTACCCCGGTCCCGAGGACATACCCGCTCGACTTCCGGTCCCGGGTCCGTGGTCCGAGTCGAGCCTGAAGGGTGGATTCATCCGGACGTATCAACCCATCTCTTTCGACGGCCGACAGATCGGCACGATCTTCGTGCAATCCAACACGGCCGAGATCGAACAAAGACTGCAAACCTACTTGCTGATCGTCTCGGTGCTCATGCTGTTCTCCGGCTGGGTCGCCTTTCTACTCTCCTCGCGCCTTCGCGTCATGATCACCGGACCGATCCTGCACCTGGAGCGGACCATGCAGCAAGTGACCCGAAGCCGGGACTACTCGCTACGGGTCCAGAAGCAATACTCCGACGAGGTCGGAACGTTGATCGACGGGTTCAACACCATGATCGGCGAAATCGATGACGCCCAGACCGAGCTCCGCGCACTCAACGACAACCTCGAGGAACGGGTTGCCGAGCGAAGCGAAAGCCTGCGCGAGGCCAAAGAGCTGGCCGAGCAGGCGAACCGGACCAAGAGTGCGTTCCTGGCAAATATGAGCCACGAACTGCGAACTCCGTTGAACGCCATCCTCGGTTACAGCGAGATGCTCGTCGAGGAATGCGAGGATGCCGACAATCCCGAATACCTCGAAGAGCTGAATAGGATCAACAAGGCCGGGAAACACCTGCTCTCGATCATCAACAACGTGCTCGACCTCTCGAAGATCGAAGCCGGGCGAGTCGAACTGACAATCGAAGCTTTCGATTTCAGGGAAGTCATCGACGATGTCGTCGGGACCGTCGAACAGATTGCCAGGAAACACTCGAACCAGTTGGTCGTGGTCGCCCCAGACTCGCTTCCGGTCGAATCGGACCAGACCAAAGCCCGGCAGGTGCTGCTCAACCTGCTCAGCAACGCGTGCAAGTTCACCGACGCGGGAACGATCACGATCTCTGCGAAAAGCGACTCGGGCTCTGGGCACGGATGGCTTGAAGTCAACGTCGAAGACACGGGTATCGGAATCGATCCGCACCAAGCCGACAGGCTGTTTGAGCCATTCGTGCAGGCGGACGCCTCGACGACACGCAAGTACGGAGGAACCGGACTCGGACTGGCGATCAGCCGTCGCTACTGCCGGCTGGTCGGTGGCGATCTGACCGTAGAGAGTGTTCCCGGCGTGGGCTCGACGTTTTCGATGCGGGTTCCGAGCCGGGCCGTCGTGGAGGAAACCGTAGGCGGGAGGCAACCCGTTCCTACGGAAGCAACGGCTCCCGCACCGCGCGAACCAGGGACCTTATCGGTCGTCGTGATCGACGACGATGCCGACGCGCGCGAGTTGCTTTCCTGGTTGCTGATCCGTCAGGGTCTTGTTCCGGTCGTCTGCTCGAGTGCCGGGGAGGGGTTGGAAGCGATTCAACAGCACGGTCCGGTCGCGATCACGCTAGCCCGCATTTCTCAAGAGATCTGAGATAAATCGAAACAGAGTAGGAAGGGAAAGGACCGAAAAAGGCCGCCCTGTCTGGCATAGAAGGTTTTGTCGAGAAACTTTCAAGCCAAGACGGAGGCGGCCTTTGTCATGACAGAGTGTAAAACAGAAACGATTCAATTTCACGCATTGGGTTCACGGGAAGTACGGGGTCAATTCGACGGAGGAGACATCAGCACGGACGCGGGCGGTTTACTGTTACGAGAAACGGAAAAACGGACCGGGATCCTGAAACAGTTTGCCGAATGTTTCCGGGATCATCGGGACCCGCGATTTGTAGAACACGGGATTGAGCAACTGGTATCGCAACGGGTCTACGGATTGTGTTTGGGCTATGAGGATTTGAACGACCACGATCAACTCCGATCGGATCCAGTGCTGGCGGTGATGGTGGGTCAGACCGATCCGAAGGGCCGGACCCGGAAACAGGTTCGAGACCGCGGCAAGGCCCTGGCGGGCAAGAGCACGTTGAACCGGCTGGAACTGTCGACCGAGGAAGCGGCCAGCCACCCGACCAAGAAGATCGGCCGGGACGAAGCGGCGATCGATAGGTTGATGGTGGACGTGTTCCTCCAAGCCCATCGGCGGGCACCGCGGCAGATCATTCTGGATCTGGATGCGACGGACGATCCGATACACGGGAATCAAGAGGGACGCTTCTTTCACGGCTATTACAGGCACCATTGTTATCTGCCGCTTTACATTTTCTGTGGGGAGTTCGTGTTGTGTTCCCGGCTACGACGCTCCGACATCGATGGTGCGGACGGATCGGTAGAGGAACTGGAACGGATCGTGGGACAGATTCGACAGAAGTGGCCCAGAGTCCAGATCGTGATTCGGGCTGACTCGGGTTTCTGCCGCGATGAAATCCTGACCTGGTGCGAGGCCCAACACCGTGTCGATTACGTGATCGGCCTGGCGAAGAACAATCGGCTGCGGCGCGCGATTGAAACTCCGATGGCGACGGCAGAAAAGCGATTCGGCAGGACGGGAAAGCCGGCGCGCGTCTTCAAGACGTTTCAGTATCAGACCCTCGACAGCTGGACCCGTGAGCGACGCATCATTGGTAAGGCCGAACATCTGGCCAAGGGCGCCAACCCCCTGTTTATCGTCACCTCGTTACCGAAAGGTCGAACGACTCCAAGGCAGGTCTATGAACGGATCTACTGTGCCCGAGGAGACATGGAAAACCGGATCAAAGAGCAACAGCTCGGATTGTTTGCCGATCGGACCAGCACGGCCACCATGCGCGCCAATCAACTCCGACTCTACCTTTCATCGGTGGCGTACATGCTGATGCAGGCCTTGCGACGGCTCGGCTTGCAGGGCACCGAATTCGCGCGGGCGCAGTGCACCACGATTCGCCTCAAGCTGCTCAAGATCGGAGCGCAGATCCATCTCACTGTACGTCGAGTTTGGATTCGGATGGCTGGAGGCTACCCTTACGCCGCGGCATTCGCTCAGGTTTACGCGAACCTTCAAAAAATCCCTCTGCGCTGTTAAGCGTTCCTTCTCACACATCCCAACCTTCCCGTCTTTGCTCAGGATAGCTGTCTCTGTAATCCGATTTCACGTCGCCATTCCCTTCAACACCAGTCATCCAGGCCCAGTTACCCCGCTCAGTCGGCATCTTTGCTCCCGCCACCCAGCTTCCGACACCTTTTCCTTCTCCTAAATGCAGTTTCGGGCACCATTCATGAGAAATGCGGGCTAGACGTACAGATGGATGGCATCGACGGCTGGACTTTACTGGAAAGGCTGAAGAAGGACCCCGAGATCGCGGACATTCCCGTGATCATGGTGACCGTAGTCGATGAGCCACAGCGCGGCCTGGACCTGGGAGCGTTCGATTACCTGACCAAACCACTGAACGCGGCAGCGTTCCAGCGCTCCGTCCAACGATGTGTGAAGGGGACCGGGGCAGCTCTGCCGTTGCCAGGTCCAAGGAAGGTCCGCTATGCCTGAGATATTGCTCGTCGAAGACAACGCGATGAACAGCGACATGCTTTCGCGGAGGCTTGAGCGCCGCGGATTCTCGGTCTCGTGTGCCGGCAACGGCCTCGATGGAGTCGGGCAGGCACGGGCCCGCATGCCCAACCTGATTCTGATGGACATCGGGCTGCCGGAAATGGACGGGCTGGAAGCGACGCGCGTATTGAAGGCCGACGAACGCACCCGGGACATTCCCGTTGTCGCGTTGACGGCTCACGCCATGGTGTCGGATCGGCGGAAGGCGTTCGAGAGTGGATGCGACGATTTCGCGACGAAACCGATAGATTTCGCCAACCTGATCGACACGATCCATCGGCTTCTCGAAGAAGCCCCAGGAGAACTGCCATGAGCGATCACTCCGAAAGACTCCTGATCGTCGACGACGATGAGATGAATCGGGACATGCTGGCCAGTCGTCTGTGCCGGCGGGGTTACCAGACGACGACCGCGACCGATGGTGCGGAGGCATGCAACCTCGTCGAGTCGAATCCGTTCGACCTCGTACTGCTCGACGTGGAAATGCCGGTAATGAGCGGACTGACCGTCCTGAGCCGGCTTCGGGAGCGGTATTCCGCGGTCGAGCTTCCCGTCATACTCGTTACGGGACGGAGCGACAGCAAGGACGTGGTTCAGGGTCTCGACCTGGGGGCCAACGATTACATCACCAAACCGGTCGACCTGGCGGTCGCCCTGGCCCGTATTCGCAACCAGCTCACAGTCAAGAAGCTGGAGCAGGCCCGGCAGGAGAGCGAAGAACGCTACGCCCGCGCAGCCGCTGGTTCACGGGACGGAATATGGGACTGGGACCTGAAGACCGACACTGTCTATTTTTCGGACCGCTGGAAGACCATGCTCGGGCACGCGGAAGACGAAATCGGTTCGACGCCGGCGGAATGGCTGGATCGAATCCATCCGGAGGACCGATCCCGAGTCGAGTCGGATCTCGAAGTGCACATCACCGACGCCAACACGTACTTCGAAAACGAGCACCGCATGTTACACCGCGACGGCAGCTATCGCTGGGTGCTCACTCGGGGTCTCCTCGTGCGCGATGCCGAGGGCAAACCGCACCGGATGGCGGGCTCACAGTCCGACATCACTCCGGGAAAGATGACGGACGCCTTGACGGGCATTCCCAACAGGACCTTGTTCCTGGATCGGCTGACCGGGTCGGTCGAGCGGGCGAAGCGGAGCGATGGAAGTCTCTTCGGTGTGCTGCTCGTGACGTTGGATCGTTTCAAGCTCGTCGGGAACAGCCTGGGACAGACAGTCGCCGACCAGTTGCTGATCGCCTTCATCCGCCGTTTGGAAGAGAAGCTGAGAAACACGGACACCGTATCTCGGTTCACTGATCGCCACTCCCTCGCACGACACGGCGGGGAAGAGTTTACCCTGCTCCTGGACGGGCTCGGGCACCCTAGCAGCCCGTGGCAGAAGTGGGGTTTTCTGAGTTGAGAGTTTCAGGTCTTCGCCCGGACGGAACGGCGTCTAAATCGATTCTGGAGCGCTGAGGATGGAACGAGAGCGATTCACAGTGGCTCCAGAGCAGTATTAAGGTGAATAAGGCCATGACATGTTGGCCCTGAAGGCCTCGTGGTGTGCCGTTTCCGAAATTGTTCCGAAGGATCAGGCTCAGATTCAAAGCGGCATATTGAATCAGGACGCGCTTGAGAATGTTGTCCCGATGTCGGAGGTGAACCCGACGCATTGCGCCGGTTTCCAGCGTGTGTGCGAACGGTCGTTCCAACATCAGTCCGCGCTGTCGGAGTAATTGCTTGCCCCGGTTGCCTCGGATTCGTCGCCGGTTGGCATAGACGGCCTGTTTTTCTTCGGACTTATCTTTCCAGTTGCGTCGGCCCCGGTCCGGTTCCGAGATGTAGCTGCGAATGTTGAGGTCTTTGAATCCGGTCAACGTATCGTTACTGTGATAGCCCTTATCCGCCACCAGTTCGGAGAGCACATCGTTCCGAAGTTTCGATCCAGGATCGGCGGCCAAGGTCTCCATCTGATGCGCGGCTTGGATCATCGTTTCTTTGATCGTCGTCGTGTCGCCCTGATCGGCACCCTGCACCGTGACCGCCAGGATGGCTCCGGTCTTCATGTCGGCGGCATGCTCCACCTTATGGGCCAGATGCGTTCGTCCGTCCTTCATCTTCGTGATTCGCGCATCCGGGTCGTGGGGATGCTCCCACTCTTTGTTCGATCCTTTCTTCGACCGCTTGCGGTCGAGTCGCCCCAGCTCGGTTTGCGTCGGTGTCTCGATCCCAGACGCCTTGGCCAGCCGTGTCAGGAATTGGTTGTAGGCTTCTCCGGTGTCCCGGCGTACGATCGACCGCATCGCCGCGTTGGCTTCCAGTGTCGATGCATCCACGCCCACCGTCTTCCCATCGATCAGGCCCTCACCGGCCAACACGCCCAACATCCACGAAAAGACCTTTCCATGTGTTTCCAGATCGATCAACCGTCGCGTCCGCGAGACTGTCGAATGATCCGGCACCCCTTCGCTCAGCCCGACTCCAAGGAATCCTCGCAAACTCAGAGAATCGGCACACCGCCACGCTATGCCACGCTCCGAATCGATTCCTTCGAAATAGCCCACCAGCAACATCCTAAAATACTTGCCCGGCGCCACGCTCGGCCGACCCATCACCTCAGCGTAGAACTGCTCACAGGCATCTTCGACGAACCGGTCGAACTTGGCTTGGTCCAAGATTCGGTTAACCCGTTCGTAGAACACGTGGCCCGCTGTCCGCGGCAACTCTGCTGTCGCAACCCATAACGTGGCTTGTCGGTCCTTTTTCCGTCCCATTCCCATATCGCGTTCTCCTTCCACTATCTTCCTCGCGATACGGTCGCATGGGGTCCGTTGTTAACTATGAAGTTGACTTGCACCACGGGCTGCTAGGGACGCACTCCGGGTGGCGGACCGTGTGCTTGAAACACTGAAGGATGCCTTCCAAGTCTGCGGTAACGAGGTCTTCCTCGACGCGCGCGTGGGCGTTTCATTCGGTACCGGCGACGAATCGCCCGAGGACCTGTTGCGCGATGCAGCCACAGCCCGCAACCACGCGAAAGCTCTGGGCGGGGAGCGAATCCAGGTCTTCGATTCCGAAATGCGGACCGCAGTCGTCAAGCGGCTGCAAATCGAAACGGACCTGCGGCACGCGGTCGAGCGGCGCGAATTCGAAAACTGGTATCAACCGATCGTCGACCTGGCCTCGGGCA
Organism: Terriglobia bacterium; assembly: GCA_965262425.1. Taxonomy (GTDB): domain Bacteria; phylum Acidobacteriota; class Terriglobia; order 20CM-2-55-15; family 20CM-2-55-15; genus CAZOZZ01. Next base: position 1,406,146 of record OZ253536.1, read on the forward strand.
GGATCCGAGGTTTCGAGTCCCTCATACGATGGCAACATCCCTCGCATGGCCTGGTTCCACCCGATGAGTTCATACCGGTGGCGGAAGAAACCGGGCTCATCGTTCCCATTGGACTCCGGGTGCTGGAAGAGGCCTGCAGCGAGCTGGCCGTCTGGCAGCAGCTTCCCGCGCCCGACAAGCCTCTTTCCGTCTCGATCAATCTCTCCAGGCAGCAGCTGCAGCCTGGCATTGTCGAAGACGTCCAGAAGGCGATCGAGCGGGCGGGCTCCTACTGCGCGTATTTCGATCAGCAGTTCGATCCATCGTGCCTGAAACTCGAAGTCACCGAGAGTCTCGTGATGTCGAACCCCGAAGAGACGAAGAAGATACTCGAAGAATTCCGCTCGATGGGCATCCGTATCGTGATCGACGATTTCGGGACCGGACACTCGTCGCTGACGTTGCTTCATGGCTTTCCACTGGACGAGCTCAAGATCGACAGGTCTTTCATCAGTCGGATAGAGTCGGACCTGGAGAGGTTGGAAATCGTACGCACCATCATCCTGCTCGCCCAGAATCTCGGTCTGAGCGTAACCGCGGAAGGGATCGAAACGGACGAACAGCTTCGGTTGTTGTGCGAGCTGGGGTGCGACCTCGGGCAGGGGTACCTGTTCTCGCGCCCAGTGGACCGGACACGAGTAACCGATCTGATCACGGGCAGCACCCGATGGGCTTCGGTGGAGTCCGCCGCCTGACCCGGCTCCCGTCGAATCGGTCGCAAGGGGGAGTCGATCGTGTCTTCGGTGGAGTCCGGAACTAGATATCGAATCTCGTCAACCACCGCATCTTCGCTTTCCTCCGTGTTGGCCACTTCCTCCCGCGGGAGCAGGACAAACCGCTTGCGCATTCGATGAGTTTGACTGTCTCTAACTCCGTCCTTTCATACTATTTACGCAATTTCAATCAAACCTGGCGAAGGAACGCCCGAGAGACGGGATTGGTAACCTATGGGGTGACCCATATTACTTCGTCACGAGATAGGTTCCAGCGAGCCGGTCCTGCAGGCCGTGCGAGGGATGGAACACGGCCCAGGCCGCGGCCGCAGCGATCAACGCCGCCGATGGCGCCATGCCCAGGAATCCGTACTGCGCAAGAGCCGACGACAGCCCGGACAGCGCATCTACGGAAAAGAACCGGCTGCTCGCAAATAACCAGCCGCCTGGGAACAGCATGATGACGGCGCCCCAAACCAGGACTCCTCTCAAAAGAATTCTCCGGAAGGTTGCCGGCCGCCCACCGGCATCGACGAGTGCCATGCCGAATAGACGCAATAACAGTCCCCCTCGGAACAGCGCAGTGGAGACAAGCCCAAACAGGCCGAGGAGCGTCACGGAAACAGAAACCCAGATGGCGGGCCGATCCGCTCTGGCTCCAGACTGGCTTCGAGCTGGCCCAATACCGGCTCAAGTTGCGATTCCGCATCTCGGAGCTCCGGCGCCGTCACGTTGGGATGGCGGTCGATTATGGCTGGGGCGCCCTGGAGCCGTTGACGGAGCCTTTCAGACAGGCGTGGAGGTCGGAGCGCAGGGTCATCGATGACCGTCCGGTACCGTCCGGCGATATAGACTTCGAGTGCATCGATCGTTGCCGCATCGCCGCTTCGTTGAGGTTCCCGACACTGGAGAATCTCCTCGGCTGTCCCCACTTCCACAAGATGATTCACTCACAGCCACGCGGAGGGCCGATCTTCGACGCGCCAGAAATCAAGTTTTGAGTCGCGTAGGCTCGACGGTTGTCGCGGTAAGTGGGGCCGGAAAGTCGAGGCCGACAGCAAATTATTGGACAATGTCGTATTGGGCAAGCAACTTACAGGCAGAGCTTTACGATGAATTCCTAGGATAGATCCTGGAACAATTCTATAATTGCCGCAATAACTGTCCTGGAGGGTATGCCTTGAAAGTACAGTTGGAACAGCGAGATTTGGCAAATGCCACCGATGCTCTGGCACTTTCTAGGCCCAGTAACCCTGACCGACCGCCAACGTTCCGAGAGACCTCCCAAGTGTTCCAGCAGGCGAAAGCCAACTATGATCTAGAAGTGACTCTGGATCAGCTTGAGGCCGTCCGAGATGCCGTGACCGCATGTGATTGCCAAGTCCCGGAGCGCCGTCGAGAACGGGTAAGGGAAACCGGAACGAGAACCGCACGCTTCCTGTTCACACCCAGCCATCGGGATGATTCTCAGAGGGGAGTCTTCACCGAATTCTGTAGGTCTGTAGCATTTCGGAGCGTTGCTATTGCTGGCATCGGATGGATACTTGCTAACGTACTGTCCTCAGTAACCCTCACATCCGGCTTCGCTCAGGCGACTGAACCCACTCCCATAGCCGAAATTCTGTCCGACCTTGATGTGGACTTCGCTCCGGACAGGCTTGGTGAGGATTTCCTCGTGCGCGGAACCGCGACGACATACCCACATGTCGCCCGCGGAGAGTTTCTTTATGTCGTCATACAGGACAGTACCGGAGGCTTGCGTCTGCTGGCAGAGGATCCCCAGCTCTTCGTGGGAATCGAACCGGGCACGATTGTGAGGGCTTCCGGACAGCTGGCCCACCGCCGCGGCATCGAGGAACTACACCTCCAGGCCGCCGAAATTGAGGGAATCACATCACTACCCGAGCCGCGGGACGTCCTGGTATCGGATCTTCTGAGCGAGCGCTACGCACACCAACTTGTACGGGTCACGGGTTATCTCAGGGGTGGGACGGAGGCGAGCGGAGATCTCTGGGGAGAGTTCCGCGATCGATCCGGAGTAATCCCGCTCCGCCTTCCCGCTCGGTTCCTGGCTCAGTCCGATTTCCTGCCCGCGCTCGAACGCGGGGGCGAAGTCGAGATCGTGGGCATCGCCGGCCAATCCAGGCTGGAGGCGCCGTGGGTGGGAGGATATCGGCTTGCGCCGCGAGAACTAGTCGATATTGTTTTCGAGGCGGTTCCGCCTTACCGGCTCATTGCAACGGTCGTATCCTTTGTCTTTCTGCTTGGCTTGGCCGCCGCCTTGTGGGCGCGTCGTCGAGCCTCGGAAAGACGCGCCGCCGAGCTCGGCGAACTGCTCGAAGAGGTGCGCCGATCCAAGCAAGCCATGGCGGCGACACAGGAGATCTACCTCCAGCTGTTCGAAGAAGATCTGACGGGACACATCGTCATGGTCCCCTCAGGCACCGTGGTTCGTTGCAATCGCGCAGCGTGCAGCACATTCGGCTTCGATTCCGAAGATGCCTGGAAAGCTGAGGCTGGCTTTACGATTTGGAACGGCGATGAGGCTGGAGCCGAACTTCTGACGAAGCTGAGGAATACGAAGCGGCTGGAGTTGGTTGAAATCGACACCCGACGAATCGACGGCCAAGAGATCACTGTCCTTGTCAACCTGCAGGGAGACTTCACCGCCGATGGCGAATTGGAGGAGATTCAGGCTTCGCTTTTTGACATTATCGAACACAAGAGCCTCGAAAGAAACATGGTCCAAGCGGACAAGATGAGCAGTATTGGCCGACTGGCTGCGGGCGTGGCGCATGATTTCAACAACCTCCTAACAATCATCTCGGGTTCCGCGTCACTCCTGACCAGACACAATGGTCCGGAGGAGAAAGAAATCGTCGACATTCAGATGGCGGTCTCAAAAGCTGCGGTGTTGACCCAGCGACTGCTCGCGTTTGGACGAAAGCAGCACCTTATGTCTCAAGTGTTCTATCTCAATGATTTGATCGGGAGCATCCGTGGACTCTTGGCAAGCCTAGTCGGTGAGCGGATCGACCTCGCCTTGGATCTCTCTAAAGAGAAGGTTGCGGTCAACACGGATCCGGGACAACTGGAGCAAGTAATCGTCAACCTTGCAGCCAATGCAAGAGACGCCATGCCCAATGGTGGGACGCTTCGCATCGAATCCGAAGCTACGAAGCTTGATGATGCTTTCGTGGAGACGCATTCCGGCGCTGTACTCGGCGACTACGCTAGGCTTACCGTCATGGACACGGGAACCGGCATGGATGCGACTACGCTGTCCCACGTCTTTGAGCCCTTCTACACGACGAAGCAGCCTGGTGAAGGTACCGGCCTGGGGCTGGCCATGGTCTACGGCATCGTCAAGCAAAGCGAGGGATACGTGTCGATCGATAGCGTCCTGGGCCGTGGGACCAAGGTATCGGTCTATTTACCGAAGGCTGATGGCCCCGTCAGCCCGCTCGAAACCCCGGCGAAGACATTGGCCCGTGGGACGGGATCCTGCGAGATACTGTTAGTGGAAGACGAGGATGAACTGAGAACTCTACTCTGCCGAGTGCTGCGCGAGGCTGGTTATGACCCGATCGAGGCCAGCAACGGCGTGGAAGCCATTTCCGCCCTCAAACTGGCGCACGGTCCCGTTCCATTGGTCGTAACTGACGTACACATGCCGAAGATGAACGGAACGGCGTTGGCGAGGTACCTGACTCGGTGCGATCCTGAGCTGAAAATTCTGTTTATGTCCGGCTACACAGAGAGCCCGATCTTTCGTGACAAGGCTGTAGCAAGCAACATTCTGCAGAAGCCTTTCCACCCCGACCAGTTTCTCCAGAAGGTGCACGAACTCATCGGCGGCTCGGGCAACAGGAGCCAGGGCGCGGTTGCGGGCTAGGAGCCCGTGGTGGAAGTCTGTAGGGTCGCGCGCAGGGGTATTCGGGTCACAGGCGCGAAATGAGGAGCGGAACGATGCTTTGTCATCGTGACCGACGAATGACAAAGCCTGTGGCCCGAAGACCCCTGCGCCCTACGGGTTACGACGGCATGGGGCCATCTGCGGCGTTGGCACTCCTAGATCGATGGCGAGCATCGACGTCGTCGTGCCGCCTTGCAGCTAGCCCCATGGCGCTCGTAACGCGACCCTACAGACTTCCACCACGGGCTCCTAGGAAGGCGTCGGCCGGATCGCCCCCGCCATGCAGGCTTTCGTGGACGACGGACGGGCTCCCCGGCGTCATGACGATGATCGCCCGGGGCGGCGCGATCGTCCACTGGGAGGCTGTGGGGATGCGGGACATCGAGGCCGGCGACCCGCTCGAGCCCGATGACATCTTCCGCATCTACTCGATGACGAAGCCCATCACGAGTACAGCGAATCATGATGCTTGTCGAGAGCGGCGACATCGCTCCCGACCAGAACAACCTCTCGCGCAAAACCTCGCCTTTAGCGGTGTCGACGAGCCCGTTGTCGTTTTTTGTTGCGTTTCGGCCTAAGAGTAAAGATCGCGGCGACGCCCGTCCCAATCCTACGGTTCCTTAACTACAGTCGATGTATGCTGTGGCGCAGGCCGATCCTGGAGACTCGCCGGAATTTCTCTCTCCAAGGGTGTCCCGATACGTGTTCGGCGCCAGAGGCGGGGCGCTCGAGCAGTTGCAGTTCACCCCCCCCCAGCAAAGTTGAGGACGATGTTGATCTGGCCCGCCCAGTTTCCGTCCGGTGAGAATTCACTCTCCAGAGGCAGGTTCATCAAGAAGCGATCACCGCCAGGAGACACCGCAAACGGGCCAGGCCGTCGCTCGCATGTCACAGAAATGTCGCGAATGTGAACGCGTGTCAAAGTAAGGTCAGTCCGAAAACACCCCGTGACGGCTCCAATCGCTCCAATCACTTTCAAATCAATGCCAAAGGAATCCAGGAATCCACCCCGGCTTTGGCAGGAAGCTTGCCTTTGTATGTATGGGATGGTGGAACCGGATCGAATAGAGCGGACAGGAGGCGCGGCATGCTCAATCATCGATACATAAGGTTCCCAAGGTTCGCCGGCTACGGTCGCATGATGTCTGCCCTGCTCTACCTCGTCCTGGCATGCACGGCAGCCTCAGCTGAGGGTGGGCGACAAACGCGGACACTGACCGGTCAGGTCGTAGATGTATCGGGCGATCCTGTTCCCCACATCGAGATCCGGCTGGAAGGGTTCGGCAGTGCTCGAAAGACTGAGACCAACATCTTCGGCCAATTTCAATTCTTCGACGTTACACGACAAGGCAGCTGGCTCGTGATCGAAGCGGTCGGCTATCAAGCCGTCCGCGAGCCGATCACAACAGTCGGCTTCTCCTCACCCACGCAAATCGTCCTTCCAAGACTTTGGCACGCTTCGAGGTTCAACCGATCGGCGGCTGCGCATCCGGTTATCGACGTGACCCAGATGCTGGGGAACTTCCCCGGCGAAGCGGTTGAGGAATACGAAAAGGGGCTGAGAGCGAAGGAGAAGAACAAAACGGATCTGGCCATCGCGCATCTGGAGAAAGCTGTGCTCCTGGCACCCGATTTCGGCGATGCTCACATCAACCTCGGCGTGCTCTACCACGGTCTGGATCGACTCCGGGAAGCAGAGCAGGAATACCTGCACGCCAGGCACCTCACCAAGAATCATGCGCAACCTCTGATCAATCTTGGCGGAATCTATTTGAAGGAAGGAAAAAACGAGGCCGCAATTCAAGTGCTCCGCGAAGCCATATCCATAACACCACCTTCCGCCCTTGCTTTCTACAATCTCGGCATCGCCCTGTACCGGACGAACAAGCTTGCCGAAGCGGAGGAGTCGTTGCTTCGGGCCCGCGCACTCGGAGCACTCGACCCAAGACTCGCGAGGGTACGACTCATGCTGGCCAACATCTACCTGCTCAGACAAGACCGGGATCGACTGCTCGAACAACTCGTAGCCTATCTCGAGGAGAATCCAGAGGGGCAGGACCGCCCGAAGGTTTTACAGATGCGCTCGACCATCCTGGGCATCAATTGAACCTCCGCTCCACCTCCAGCGACTCACACTGCGAATCCCACTGCCGAGTAGAGGAAGCCACTATCGGTCCGTAAGTATCCCGTTGGCCGTATCCGCCGTTTCCGGCATCGTGCCCGTTAGGTTCTCCGTGACCGACAGTGACCTCCCACCTCACAGACCCGAGCGTGCACGTTGATGCACTCGGTTCCTCAAGTCGAACCGACGGCGCTGGGGCAGGCTTCCAAGGTCGCGAGATACGAGGGCGCAACAACGAACATGAATCGTGGCCGAGAGCAGGAAGGCCGCTACGGCTGCCAGAGCCAGCCCGATGAGCAGGGCATGTATGGCGTCGGTGCCGGAGGAGAACCTCAATCCGATGCCGACCAGAACCGCTGTCGACAGGATCAGGTGAGGATGCTGCCCCCGCGCACCCGGTTGATCTCGTTTCGTCCTAACACGAGCATGAATCGAAAACCTCCTGGCCGTGGTCTGTTTCGATCTGGATTCGAGGGACGTGCCACCGCCAAAACATGGCATTATGCCGGGAGTCTACCAGCTTGTGGCGGAACTCTCGGGGGTCGCGCGCAGGGGTATTCGGGTCACAGGCGCGAAATGAGGAGTGGAGCGATGCCTTGTCATCATGACCGACGAACGACAAAGCCTGAGGCCCGCAGACCCCTGCGCCCTTCGGGTGTCGACGGCATGGGGCCAGCTGCGGCGTTGCCACTCTCTCCGGACATTGCCCGATGGGGAGCATCGACGTCGTCCCTGCGCCTTGCATCTGGTCCCATGGCGTTCGTAACGCGGCCCCCGAGAGTTCCGCCACAGGCTGCTTGCCTATGAAGTTCTCCGTCGATGCATTAAATGCCGAAGCGTCCCCATTGATCGAGATCGCCATGGCTGCCGATCAGGTTCGGGACCCCTACCGGCTCTACTATGGTGAATCGGATTCGCCAACACCGGAATTCATCTGTCGGGCCGCCTATGAGGCCACGCGTCGGGGCCATACCTTCTATACGCCGACGGCAGGTTACCCGGAGCTGCGGGAAGCTATTGTCTCGAAGGTCGCCGAACTTCACGATGTCCGATACCGGCCATCGGAGGTCGTCTGCACGGTCGGCGCCGGGATGGCGATTTTTCTTGCTGTTCGCTCCTGTGTGAACCCGGGTGACAATGTTCTCATCATCTCCCCCGCCTTCTCGGTTTTTGCCTCGACCGTGACTGTGTTTGGAGGGGAGGTTCGCCGAGTTCCCCTCCTGAGGGAAAAAGATCGTTTCGTTCTCGACCTGGATCACATCCGGGCGTCCATCAATGACCGTACCCGGATGCTCGTCGTCAACAGCCCTTCGAATCCAACCGGGTGGGTCATTTCCCGGGCGGAACAGGAAGCGTTGTGGCAGTTGGCGGTCGAACATGATTTCGTTATCTTGAGCGACGAAGTCTACGAGCGAATCGTTTTTGATGGTCCGGTCGCCCCTTCCTTTGCGCGGGTGGCGACCGACCGCGAGCACCTGCTCGTTGTCAACAGCTTTTCGAAGACCTACAACATGACGGGCTGGCGCCTGGGCTACGCGCTCGGAGACGAAAAACTGATCGCGTTGATGACGAAAGTCGAGGAGTTCATCATTTCATCGCCGCCTTCGATGGTTCAACAGGCCGGCATTGCGGCCCTCCGCGACGGCGAGCCCTACATCGAGCAGATTCGGACCGAATACACGAGGCGGAGAGAAAAGGTGGTCGATGCGCTCAGGTCGATACCGGGGCTTACGCTGCCCGAGCCCGCGGGTGCGTTCTATGCCTTTCCCCAGATCGAAGAACTCCGGGATTCCATGAAGTTCGCCCGCGTTCTGCTCGAAGAACGAAGAGTCGGCGTGGCCCCCGGCTCGGCGTTTGGACCGGATGGCGAGGGATATATGCGGTTGTCGTTTGCGGTTTCCGATGAGGTCCTTGATCCGGCGCTGGAATTGTTTGCCGAATATCTACGTGAGGTCGGTTGGTAAAGAAAGAAAGAAAGGATTTTCAACGCAAAGGCGCAAAGTCTGATTGTGTTCGCACTCGGCTTGTCGGGGTGATATCACTTTCAAACGATTCGCATGGTGGATATTCTGAGGGCATCTGAACCCCGACTTTTCGGAGGCAATCGAGTGAGTAAGGCTTTTTTCGTCCAGACCGTTTTTGTGACCCTGTCCGTTCTTGCGATGGTGGTGCCTGCCGGTGCCGCGGAATCACCCCAGACGTTGAGTAAGATCCAGTTGCCACCTGGTTTCCACATCAGTGTGTATGCCGAGGACGTGGCTAATGCGCGATCGATGGTCCTTTCGCCGAACGGGACGCTGTTCGTCAGCACGCGGAGAGCGGGCAACGTTTACGCCGTTCGAGATACGGACAAGGATCACAAGGCGGACGAGGTGGTCACTATCGCCAGCGGGCTGTCGATGCCGAGTGGCATCGAATTTCGGGAGGGTTCGCTCTATGTGGCTGAGATCCATCGCGTTCTACGCTTCGATGAGATCGAATCCAGGCTGGGCAACCCACCTTCGCCGGTCGTCCTCATCGACACGCTTCCGACCGAGGAGCATCATGGCTGGAAATACCTTCGATTCGGACCGGACGGCAAGCTTTACTTCAACATCGGGGCCCCCTGTAACATCTGTGAACCCGACGATCCCTACGGATCGATCGTTCGGATGAACCCGGACGGTAGCGACATGGAAGTGTTTGCCCGGGGTGTCCGTAACACGGTCGGCTTCGACTGGCAGCCGGGAACGGGAGATCTGTGGTTTACCGACAACGGCAGGGACATGCTCGGCGACGACGTGCCGCCCGACGAGTTGAACCGTGTCACCGAGGCCGGGTTGCACTTCGGGTACCCCTACTGCCATGGAGGAGAGATTCCGGATCCGGAATTCGGCAAGCCTGGCGTCTGTGCGGACTACGAGCCGACCGTCATGAACCTGGGGCCGCACGTGGCCGCGATCGGCATGACGTTCTACACTGGCGACATGTTCCTGGACGAATACAAGAATCAGATCCTGATTGCCGAACACGGCTCCTGGAACCGGAGCACTCCGATCGGCTACCGCCTCATGGTCGTACGGCTCGAAGACGGCAAAGCAGTCAGCTACGAGCCTCTTGCAGAAGGCTGGCTCGAAGGAACCGAGGCGTGGGGACGCCCCGCCGACGTCATCCAGATGCCGGACGGATCGTTGTTGCTCTCCGACGACCGGGTCGGCGTCATCTATCGCATTACCTACGGGGATGAGTGATGAGGAAGTGGTCAGTGGCCAGTGGTCAGTGGTCAGTTGGGGGAAGGAGCGCGAGACTCGTCTTACTCCTTCCTTCACTCCGAGGCATACGGCCCACGGCACTGAGGATTACTTTCATTTAGCCGGGACCCCACCCCTCCTCAACTGACCACTGACCACTGACCACCTCCCATCCCCCCCACTATTCCGCCGGATACGGCGTTCTGTTCCTGTACACAATCCACAGCAAAACCGCCATCGTGACGGCTGCACCCACGTAGATCGGGGTTCCGAGATCGTCGAGTGGAAATCCTGCATCGCCGGACCAGATGGCGAAGGCGTTGTTGCCCATATGCAGCACGATCCCTGGAAAGATGGACCCTGTCAACAAGGCCACTCCGGTGATGACGATTCCCAGGACAGCGGTCGGCGCGATTCGAAACAGGCTGAAATGGAAGAGGCCGAAGATGAGCCCGACCACCAGAGCGAGGGGGAGCGGGCGGAGTTTTCGACGTAGACCATACAAGAGCGTTCCACGAAAGCCGATCTCTTCGCAAATTCCGGGAAGGACCGCGATCAGTACGAAGACTTGCCATGTCGGCAACGCATCCATTGAGAGCGACTCGCTGAATTGTTCCAGGTAGGATCTTGGGACCGGAAAGATCGTGTTCGCAAACTTGAACATCGAGATCGCGTTGAGCGACAGCGTGGGGATCATCAGGATAATGACGGGCCAGAGCTTGAGCTGGATGGGTCGCAGTGCCAGCGCCTTTCGGATGTCCAGGCCGTAGATGCGTATCATCAACAGCGAGCCACCCAGGAAGATGACCAGCTCGTTGAACAGGAGCTGGGATCGGACGGTGGATAGTTGAGGCACGCCGATTGCGATGGCGAACAGCAGCGCCCACATCACCAGGTACCATCGCCCCACCTGGGAGCGGAAAGCGGCGGGTCCGGTGAGCTGTTCGGGGTGCTGGTCCTGAGACGCGGTGATCAAACGTTCGTCCCCGAGCATACTGGTGGAAAAGCGCACGAGGGCCAGAGCGATCAGAGAATTGATGACAAACGTCACCACGATCATGAGCCAGTCCGCGCTTCCGGAAAGAACCTCCCGGGCCCCGACGCTGACGTTCGCGACGGGCACGACCGATATGGCCGAGCGCAGTTGGATGCCTGGGACCGCGCCCGCGAATGCGGGGATCAGTCCCACCAGGTAGACCGGAAAAAAGTAGAGTTGTGCCTCTTTGTACGATTTCGCGTAGGCCGAAAGCGCCAGCAGCAGGCCCGCGATCAGGACGGCCAGGGGCACATACAGCAATACCATGGCGAGTGCGGCCGCCGGCGACAACTGGAATACGAAATCGTCCGGCAGCGGAATGATTTCAAAACGGGTGTAGACGAGCAGGTTGGCGACCTGTATCAAAGTGATCACCAGGGCGACCGCCATGATGACCAATTGCTTGGCCGCGATGATTTCGGTCCGGCCAGCGGCTGTCGTCAACAGGGTTTCGAGCGTCCCCCTTTCTTTCTCTCCGGCAATGATGTCCATTGCGACCACAGATCCGCCCGTCAGGGTGAGCATGAACAGGAAAACCGTCAGAAACCGTCCCAGCAGGAGTCCCGATGTGTTGGCCGCACTCGCAAGACTGACATCCTCGATCCCCATCACGTTCTCGAAATTGACGGGGAACCCTCTGCCGGCGAAGATCTGTTCCGCGCCCAACCGCCGGCCGTACCGGAGCAGTTCGCGCATTCTGCCAGCGCCGGTTGAAGCGGTGGCCCGGTTGCCGGCGACATACACCTGGACCAGGGGCACGCCGTCCAGGCGCCGGGCGAGTCGGTACGGACCCTCGTCCTCGTCTTCGTCCCGTCCTGCCCACTCCTGGTCCGCCGCGGCACTGCCCATTGCGTTTAGATAGAAATGGATTTCCCGCGACCTGAGGCTCTCGATGGCGTTCTCGACCCGGATTTCCTCGTGCATGAATTCCGTGAAGTCAGACTCGGGTTCGTTCAGAAGGCCTTCCTCGGCCCGAGCCAGCAAGGCTCGTGCTTCGGCGCTCCAGTCCCCGGTAAGAGCGTACCTGTAGAGAGTTTCTTCTACCTGGCGGTCCCGCCTGTCGGCAGCGAAGCGGGAGGCAAAGAGCATGAGCGGCATGACCAGCATGGGCAGGACGATCGACAGGACAACCGTCCTGCGAGACCTCAGCAGCAGCCGGACCTCCTGCCGCCAGATCAAACGCACCGTTTCCCAGTTCATGCCTGGCCTTTGACGTACTTCACGAATATGTCTTCCAGGTAATGTTCGCCCGTTGCTTCCCTCAAGTGTTCGAACGTGTCGCAGGCCAGAATCCGACCACTGTGGATGATCGCGATCCGATCGCACAGCCTCTCGGCCTCGCTCATGATGTGTGTCGAGAACAGAATCGTTTTGCCTTCGCTCTTGAGTTCGGTGATCGCCTCCTGCACCTCCAGCGCGTTGAGAACATCCAAACCGACCGTGGGCTCATCAAATATCAGGACGGGCGGATCATGGGCGAGGGTGCGCGCGATGGAAACTTTTTGCTTCATACCGGACGAGAGCTTTTCGATCCGGGCGTTGGCGTATTCGGTCAGCCCGAATTTTTCGACGAGGAGGTCGACCCGTTCACGGAGCCTGCTGGAAGGGTAGTGGTTGACGCTGGCGAAGAACTCGATTGTTTCTCGCGCCGTCAGTCGCGGGTACAGTGCAGTCGTCGCGGAATAGAAGCCGAGATTGCGGCGTACTTCCGGCGCCTCGGTCACGACGTCGTGCCCCATTATGGATGCCGTGCCCGAGGTTGGAAGGATGATTGTCGACAACATTCGAAGCGTGGTTGTTTTCCCGGCGCCATTCGCACCGAGTAGGCCGAACACCTCACCTTCTCTGGCTTCAAATCCGATACCGTCGACCGCATGAACTTCTCCCCGGGCCTCATCGTGAAACGTCTTTCGCAGATCGATGACCTGGACTGGTGTGCTCATAGGATGGGTGTGCGTGGCGAATCCCGACTAGCGGGACCGGGCCATTAAACGTTGTTTAAAGAATTTTCCAAAGCTGCCCAAGTAGCCGCCGAGAACAAAATCCTCGTATTGAAGCACCTTGGCCGCCGCGGCCAGGGCCAGGGCGATTGTGACGACTTCAACGGCGATTGTGATTCCAATCTGCGGCCAATGGTAAATTCCGGCGATCGCCTCCCGGAACATCAGTGTGACGTTGGCGATCGGAATGGCAGCCAGCCTGGGCGTGAACTCAATGTCCGGAACCTGTAGAAACATCAGTGGCAGAATCATTGCGATGTAGAACGGCCCGACCATCGATTGGCCCTCTTTGAAGGTCCGCGCGAATGAGGCCAGTATCATCATCCCGGCCGCTATGAAGAGTGCCATCAGGGCAGCGCCGAGAACGATAACCGGAACCGACGCCAGGGGTAGCCGAATCGTCAATCCGGACACGTCGTCTCCGACAAGGGCCGTAAGGATGGTTTTCATCGAGAAGGTCATCGCGGCGACGTTCAGCATCCCCGCTGAAAACGACATGGTTGCCACGTAGAGGTATTTTGAGATCAGGATGCTGCTGCGTTCCGGCGCGACCGTCATCAGGGTTTCCCACGTCGAGTTTTCGCGCTCGCCGGCAGTCGAATCGATTGCCGGGTACAGGCCGCCTACCGAAAGCATGATGATCAGGAACATGGGGACTATCAGGCCGAGTATGAATTGACCCATCTCCCTTCCGGTGGCGATGTTCCTGTCTTCGACCCACATTTGTTGAAGCTCGCCCGGGGCCACGCCCGCCCGCTCCGCGGTTTCGAGCAGGTATGTCTGCCTGTAGTCGTTGAGATGTCGCCGTAATCGGGTCTGGGCGGTACGGCTTCGATCCTTCGAGGCGTCATAGACAAGCTCGACACGGAAGTTGTCGGCGAACATCGGGATGTCTTCCCGGGCTTGGAGAAATCGAACGAGCAGGTCCAGGGAGCCTTCCCTGATCGCGGCTTCCGGGTCGGACGTGGTCGCTGGTTCCAGAGTTTCTTCGGACTCGATGAGCTCGCTGAAATTCGTATGGGCCCGGGGGAGATTCTCGAACATCACCCTGGAGGGCACCAGTTCCGATTGCCCGGCCACAAACGTGATGCCGGAATATCCAATCCAGAGCATGGCGGGATAGAGAAAGATCGGGAGCAGTATGCTGTTGATGATGATGTTGCGTTCCCGGAGGGCCGACCTCAACTCCCGCACGTAGAGTATTCGGATGTCCGACAGCCGCTCCTTCATCCTGATTCCTCGGTGACCATTATCGGCACCGACTTCTCCGAACGCACCAAAAATATTCCGGCGAATATCAGGACGATGCTGAGACCCTGTCCGATGACCGGGCGCTCCCCAAGGAACAGCCATGCCGCGCCCAGGGCCACGATGGGAGTCAGGTTCCCAACGATCGCTGTCCGGGCGACGCCGAGGGTCTTGAGTGCGTACGACCAGACGAAGTAACTGTAGACGATCGCGAACCAGGCCGAGGCTGCGACGCCCGCCCACGCCCACAGCGGAATCCCGGTCCATTGCTGTTCGAGAAGCCATGGGCCGGTTAACGGCACCATGACGATCACGCCGAAGATCATTGCCAGAACCGTGACTTCGAGAGTCCCGTAGCGGGCCAGCAGGGAAGTCGATCCGCCCGTGTACCAACCCCAGCAGAACGCCGCTCCAATGATCATGAGGTCGCCTCTCCAGGTTCCGGCGAACGAGACCTCTTCGGCTCCGAACAGGACGACGGTCGCAACACCCAGGGTGGACAGTGCGATTCCAGCCAGTACCTTTCGGTTGAACCGTTCCTGCTTGAGGGCCAGGCCGATCAGGTACGCGAAGACCGGTGTCAGTGACAGCAGGAGGCCGACGTTGCCTGCCCGGGTTCGAGCCAGGCCCAGGACGAAGAACATCTGATATCCGGCATTAGACAGGATTCCAAGTCCGATCAGGGAGGGAAGGTCCCGTCGTTCGACTCTTAGCTGTACCCCGCGCATCTTGATGATCGATACCATCGTCAGTGTCGCGATCGTCATCCGGACGGCATTGAAAGCGAGCGGATGAAAATAGTTGTAGAGGGTTTTGATCAGGGAGAAGTTGATCCCCCAGATCACGGCGACGCTGATCAGCAGGAATTCCACCAGATAGATTCGAGACTCGTCTTTCAATGAGGGTGTCCGTCTTCTGATCCGCGCCCGTCATGGAGGAAGTCGTCGGAGCCGCAGATTCTAGTAGTATAGGTGCATGATCATGAAAGACTTCGGTAATTCTGAAGTCCAGGTGCCGGCGCATGGCGCATACGAAGATATGATCTGATCAATCAATTGATCCAATGTTGACCGGATGTTAGGTTTTGATCATTGATCGTGATGATCAGTACGAATTCATGTCCGACGTTTGCATGAGGACGGCAGTCGTATGCATTTGGCAGAAAGAATCCTAGTCTGGAACACCTTCCTTCATCTCAGCCAGGCGTTGCTGAGCATTGCGTATGGCTATTACGGTCACCTCTTCGGAATCACGGCGGGCTGGTTTTTTCGACTGTCATCTTGGCCGCTTTCTGCTTCCTGCGTGATCTTGTCAAATACCTCCTTTCCCCGGCCGCATTTCTCTTCTATCTGATAGTTGTCGTTTACAATTTTCTCGGCGACCTCCACTGGCATTTCTTTGGATTCCCCTTTTCATACGCCCGGCTGCTCGAGGGTATTCCGGGGATTTACGGGTACCTGACGCCCACATCCATGCTGAACGGCGTGGCGGACGGTTTTTTCTACGTGGTGTTGGCGATCAGTCTGATCTCCCTGCTGGGACCATCTTTCCGCCTTTCCTGATTTTGTTCTGAAGCGTACATGGCTCGACCCGCGGACCGATCCGGACGAGTGGAACCATCCGGTGGTGATCCACAAGAAAGTACAGGACTACATCGAGTACAGGAACGAAAACTGGATTGAACTGGATCGACGGAAGCCGTTTATCCTGCGGTTGGATTTCGTGGTGGCCGACGGGAGGCTCGTTTCGGATGAACAACCCACGTGGCTGAATATCAACGTCAACAGCAGCTTCGAACTCTACGTGAACGGCACGCACTCGGGGACCGGTCATGACGATACATACAAGTTCTCCCTCAAACGTCCGAGCGGCGGGCGGCCCGAAATTGTGATAGCCGCTCATGATGATGGAGGAAGGTTTGGCCTCTTGACGGCCGGCCGCTTCGCCGGATTCGACCTGGAGAGCAGTCCGGAGAATTGGGAATCTCTGGGAAACATGACATACGAGGACTGGATGAATATGTCCGGATCCCAGAAGCGTTCCATTGCGTGGGAGCGGGCCGAGGTCAACGATAGCTATTCGGTCGAAGAGGACTGGCCGAAGGGTTCGAAAAGACTGTGGGCACCGAATCAGGAAAGCGGAGACGTTCTGTTCCGCTATGCCTACCCCCCCGGGGGTTGAGAACTATCGAGTTCAAAGAGCACGTCCATCTGGTTCAGGTTGCCGCCGCCCTCGTACTGCAGATCGAACACGTCGATCGGCCGATAACCGATGGATGTCATGAACGCGAACACACCGGCGATGAGCGGCGCTCCAAGGTTGTAGCGGAAGACGGACGTCTCCAGCAGGATGAGCCGCGGCGTGAATGTCTCTAGAAAGTTTCGAGCGCCCTTGAGAATGTCCACTTCCGATCCTTGGGTATCCAACTTCACCAGGCCGTGTTCTTTCCAGTTTCCGGAGAAATCGACCCTCCTCATGATCCGGTCGAGCGTTGTCATCTTTTTCTTCAGGATGATGGGATCACGGTAGAACTCGGTGGTCTCCCGATAGATGGAGGATCCCGTCGTGTACGCGTCCTTTTCATCGACCGTGTAGAAGTCGCGTTCTCCTGGCTGGTCGCCCAGGAGGATATAGTAGGCGTCCGGGTTCCGTGGCTTCTGGCGCTCATCGGCTTCGAACTGCCAAACCTTGATTCCGGGCCAGAGGCGGTTGATGAGCTTGGAGAAGTCGCCGCGATATGCCCCAATGTCCAGCGCCCTCTCGAGCTGGAGCCCTGAGAGATGTGAAAGCGAAATCGGTTTTCGAAGGCCTGCATGGGTCCCCAGGATGTAGGACGACACTTGACGGTCTACGGGTACACAGCGCCGGCGACTCCATCCACATCGTCCCTGATCATCAACGCGTGATCGTAGCCGATCACGGCATCTACCGAAGGTTCCCGGTAGTCGTCATTCAAGCGCGAATGCCGGAACGGCAATGTTCCCACAGCGGCAACCCAACGTCAAACGAACGGGCTCACGGAGGGACGCCCGCACACGCTATTTGAAAGGACCTTCGGTCTGATGCGCTTCGATGATACCCGCCATGCGTTCCAGCCCGCTCTTGTTCACGAATCGATGGATCGGAATGTTCAGATTGTTCTTTACGGCTCTTCCGGCGCGCGGACACGACTGGTTGCCGTAGTTGAAGAACTTTCCGGGTCCGACGTCGTAACCCGCATCGTTGATCTCTTTGAGGGCCTCGCGCCTGTCTTGGACAATCACGGGATAGTGCAGGTAGCCAGAAGAGGAGGGAGTGGCGGTGGATTCCCCCTCCAGTCGTTCTTGTAGAACGGCTGCGTTTCGGACGAAGGGTGCATTGTTACTCTCATGAGCCTTGAAGTTACGTATCCCAAGCCAGGACTGGTATCTCTCAAAGAGCGCATAGGGAAGGCGGTCCGGATCGACGACTCCCCGCTTCTTCCTGTCCCGCATGTTGATATTCCGTATGCGGCCCTTGAAGAGCGAGAAGATCAGCGGGCACAAGAACCTGTTCGAGGCCAGGATGAATCCCAGACCATCGATCATTTCGGCGAGGATCGGGAGAGCGAACGGGTGTAAATCGGGACGAAGCTTAGGAGAGGAGAGTAAGTGTATGTAATGTCCAAGTCGCACAGTGTCCTGATAGTTTGGATGATGTTCCAATACCCCAAAAAGGACTGGCGAGTGGTCGATAGTGCGTCATTCCACGGGCCTGGGTTCAACTGCCTTTGCGGAATGCGTTCGGGTTCGAGAGCCCTTGGTCAATCTGTTCCAGGATTGTTTCGGCGGCGCCTTCGAGAGAAAGATCCAGTTGAGAGGAGACCGGAGTAGGTTCGAGGTTGATTTCGACCGTAGTCGCGCCGGCTGCTTTCGCGGCGTTGCTCAAAGATGCAGCAGGATGGACCCGGGAAGACGTGCCGATCGCCAGGAAAACATCGCACGTGACCGCAACGAAGGATCGTTCTAGGATCTCGGGATCGATAGCTTCGCCGAACCACACGACGCCGGGTCTGAGAATGCCACCGCAGTAGGGGCAGTGGGGCGGCACGTCTTGGAAGGGAACAATTTCGTTGAGCCAGCGATCCGGAGCATCCTGGCATCCGCTCCAGCACTGCACTTCCCAGATGGATCCATGGAAGCGGATGACGTTACCGGTGCCGGCGCGTTCATGCAGGCCGTCGACATTTTGGGTGATGAGCGTGAAGTCATCGAACCGACGGCTCCAGCGCGCAAGAATTTCGTGGGCCTGGTTCGGCTCACAACCCGCGATGAGCTGACGCCGCCATTGATACCACTCCCAGACAAGGTGCGGGTTTTCAGCAAAGGCTTCGGGGGTGGCGAGGCTTTCGGCACGATAGGACTTCCAGTGCCCTTCCTTACCTCGGAACGTCGGCACGCCGCTCGCTGCCGATACGCCCGCACCGGTTAAGACGGTCACGCTGCGAGCTCTGCTTAGTTTCTCAACAATCCTATCGATAGCGTTGGCATCCTGCACGGTGAGGATTGTATGCTGGGGCCATCGGGTGCAAGCGCTTCTTTCGAACAAATAATCCGCACATGATCCTCGACGTTTTAGCATTGATCTCAGCTGCATTCTGGACCCTCGGCGGCCTTTACCTGGCAGTCGGCTGGACGCGATTTGAAGGAGTCCGTAAGGCGAGCGAGGCGTCGGGCCTACCCGGGGCTGACTGGCCCCTGGTTTCCGTCATTATCCCGGCACGTGACGAAGCGACATCAATCCGTGAAACGTTGACTCGACTCGCCGAATCCAGTTACCCGAATGTGGAAGTCCTGGTCGTCAACGACAGGTCCAGCGACGCCACCGGGGACATCGCTCGCGGTTTTCGGTCATCCATGCATGATTTGACGGTGATCGATATCGACAACCTGCCGGAACTCTGGCTGGGGAAGACCCACGCCATGCAGATTGGATACCAGCAAAGCCGCGGAGATTGGCTGTGCTTTGTGGACGCGGATGTCAAACTCGCCGACGACTGTATCCATCGCGCGATGGCCGTTGTCCTGGCGCGGAAACTGGATCATCTTGCGCTTTTTCCTTCCATGGAGATCCACGGGATCGCGGAGGGCGCCTTCGTGATGGCGTTCGCTTTTTTCTTCGGCGCCTACGTTCAGCCGTGGAAGGCCAAGGACCCGAAGTCTTCGAAATTCTGTGGCGTGGGCGCCTTCAATCTCATTCGGAGGACCGCCTATGAAGGTATCGGCACACACGAGGCGCTGCGATTGGAGATTGCCGACGATCTGAAGCTTGGAAAGTTGATCAAGCGGTATGGGTTTCGTCAGGATGTTCTTGACGGTGATCGGTGCCTCAGCGTGCGCTGGCAAAGTGGAGGATTGTCCGGGTACGTCGGAGGGCTGGAAAAGAACGCCTTCGCAGGGCTGAACTACAGCCTCATGAGGGTCGTGCTGGCAACCGTGGGTGTCTTTCTGCTCAGTGTCGTCCCCTTTGTGGGCGTGTGGATGGCCGCAGGGTACGGGCAATGGGCTTCGTTCCTGTCTGTCTTCCTGATTGCCGTTGCGCACGTGCCGATCGCTCGTCAGATGGGGATTTCATGGCTGTACTTCATGGCACACCCGTTGGCGGCAATCCTCCTGATCTGGAGTATTTGGCGATCGACGTTTAAGGCGCTGCGGACGGGCCATGTGACCTGGAGGGGAACCAACTATCCGTTGACCCTGCTGCGCAAGTATATGGTTTGAGCCCCCGGGCGGGAGCGGTGGAAATGTGGTGACAGGTTTTGCTTTAAACCTGGCTCTCGGTACCGGGTCCATCATATATAGTAGTTGGCTGTCGAGGAACCGTTCCCTGGCAGTATTACCACTTTTGAGTGACCTATGAAAAACGCAACGCTTCATGCTTTCAACCGTTTGGCCTTCGGGCCGCGGCCGAAAGATCTTGAACTGCAAGGCCGGGAGCTGGAGGCGTACATCGAGGGTCAGCTCTACCCATCTGAGATCGGCGATGGGGCCGTGGAGGAAGAGCTTGCCCCCCTGGACACGCTGAACCTGTCCGGACTGGAGCTGATTAGGAAATATCCCGATCGACGGGACCAGCGGATAGGACTCGAGCAATTGACCCGCGCGAAGTTGACACGAGCGCTCGCGAGCGAACGCCAGCTCAACGAAGTCATGGTCGACTTCTGGTACAACCACTTCAATGTTTGGGTCTTCCGCAGAATTTGTGGGTAAAACCGTCTTCCATCGCCGCTTGAGGAGACCACGGTGCTCGCCAAGCCTCAAGGCTTCCCTCGCAAGCTCGGCGGCTGCGCCGGCCTTGACCCTCGGCTGCGCTCCGCGGTGTCGGCTGGTGTGGGCGATGGGGAACGGGGCCTCCGGCGGGGGCTCCGGGCACCGGGTGTAGGCGTCCGACCGAAGTGGGTACTGGAATATTCGCCGTCGAACAAAAGAATAAGGTACTTTGTTTCAATTACTTATGTGCGCACAGGCCTTTGGACTGCCCACAAATTCTGCGGAGGAGGCCAATGTTTTTGCCGGCAAGGGCGCGTGCCGGGTTCTGGTGCCCTCATACGAAAGGGTAGCGATTCGCCCATACGTGTTCGGAAAGTTTCGCGAGCTTGTGTTTGCGACAGCGAAGCATCCCGCGATGTTGTTTTACCTGGACAATTGGCTGAGTGTGTCTGGGCGTGTTCCGGCCCGTGGGCGCAGGCGGGGTCTTAACGAGAATTTTGCCAGGGAGCTGATGGAACTGCACACGCTGGGCGTCGATGGCGGCTACACGCAACAGGACGTCGTCGAGGTGGCACGTGCCTTCACCGGGTGGACCATCGAGGGGCCGCGGCGGCCGACTTTCTTTTTCGCGCCGCCGTTGCATGACAACGACTCCAAGTTGATTCTCGGTCGTGAGATCACCGCCGGCGGGATGCGTGAAGGAGAGCAGGTTCTCGAAATGTTGTGTCGCCACCCGTCCACAGCGCGTTTCATATCGACGAAGCTGGTGCGACGATTTGTGTCCGACGATCCGCCCCCCGCGCTCGTCGACCGCGTCGCCCTTACGTTTGCCCGCTCCGATGGCGACATCCGCGACATGTTGAAAACGATATTCGGGTCCGAGGAGTTTGCGGCCTCGGAACAGAGGAAGGTCAAGACTCCTTTCGAATTCCTGATGAGCGCACTGCGGGCCGCCGATGCCCGCGTCGAGAACCCTGGCATTCTCGCCCGGTTTCTCGGCAGGCTGGGCCAGCCTCTGTATGCCGCCATTCCACCGACGGGTTACCCGGACACAGGCGCCGACTGGATGAGTCCGGGGACGTTGATGACCCGTCTGAACTTCGTGACGCAAATGGCCGTGGGTCGTCTCCCTGGTGTGACGATCCCGGGTCGGGAAGCCGAGAGCATCATCAGGACGCTCGGCGCTCCGGAATTCCAGAGACGATAGTGTCATAGGAGGGTCGACATGGATCGTAGAACTTTTGTAAAGGGCGTCGGAGCTTCAGCCATCACGTTCGGGTTCGCGCCGCATTTGCTGTTCGGTCAGTCGTCTCGAAGAAAGGTGTTTGTTTCGGTCTTTCAGCGGGGGGCCGTCGATGGCTTGAATATGGTGATCCCCTTCAAGGAATCCGAGTATCGCCGACTGAGACCGACGATCGCGATTCCGGATCCCTCCAGTGTGGGCGAGGAGCGGATCCTGGATCTCGACGGTTTTTTCGGGTTCCATCCCGTGATGGCCCCACTCAAACCACTGTTCGATGATGGACGCCTGGGGGTTGTTCACGCCGCGGGTTCCCCGGCGCCGACGAGATCGCACTTCGAAGCCCAGGATTACATGGAATCTGCGACGCCGGGTGTCAAGCGCACCACTTCCGGGTGGATGAACCGGTATGTGGAGAGCACGGCCGATGCGGAGGCGATGCCCTTTCGGGGCATGTCTATCGGCAGAAGCCTTCCGCGGTCGCTCGCTGGGAGAGCCACGACGTTTACGATCGGCTCGGTGGCGGAAGCGCGTTTGAACGGTCCTAGAGAACTGTACAGACAGCTCTATGCGGGTGAGTCGGACGACATCGTGCTCCGGGCCGCGCGAGAGATGTTCAGCAGCCTCGACTTTCTGGAGGGCAAACGACCTGGACGGTACGCTCCGGAGGTGGATTATCCCCCCGGGCGTTTCCCGACCAGTCTCCGCGAGCTGGCGAAACTGATCAAGGCCGACATCGGCCTGGAGACGGCCTTTGTCGACATTGGCGGTTGGGATCATCACGCCGGAGAAGGCAGCACGCGCGGCGCTCTTGCCAATCGGCTCCGGGAGTTTTCCGGCGGCTTGCGTGCGTTCTATGACGACCTGGGTGATCGGATCGAAGACGTCGTGATCGTGACCATGTCCGAGTTTGGCCGGACGGCGAAGGAAAACGGCAACGGAGGCACAGATCATGGCCACGGCAACGCCATGCTCGTCCTGGGTGGACCTGTCCGGGGTGGTCAAGTGTACGGCCGCTGGCCAGGGTTGGAGCGAGAGCAGCTATACGAGGAGCGGGATCTTGCGATCACCACGGATTTCCGAACCGTGCTGGGCGAGGTTGTCACCAGGCATCTTGGAGCTCGTGATCTGGGCGCGATCTTCCCGGATTTCGAAATGGGAGAACCGCTCGGGTTTCTGTAGCAGAGAACGCGCCGCGACAACCGCCAGACATGGGTCTGGGCCGGAAATGTGCGGTTTCTGAGCAGATCGTTTTCGACGCAGAGGCGCAGAGACGCAAAGTGTTTTTTGTAAGAGGCGGGTCGGCTCTCTTGTGTCCGGCATCACTCCAGGAGAGGTTCAGTTCGGGACTTCGCGACCAAGGAAAGACATAATGACCTTTGCGTCTCTGCGTCGAAAACCGCGTTTCGGTTCAGCCGGCGGGCTACGGGACGATCAGGGTAACTACAGGAGGGAGAAAGGATGGGACTGTCCGAGAAGACCTGCGTGCCGTGCCGTGGGGGTGTTCCGCCGCTCACGGCCGAGGAAATTGAACCACTGGCCCGACAAGTCGACAACTGGTCGCTTGTCGACAATCATCACATCAAGAAGGAGTTCAGGTTTCCCGACTTCAAGCTTGCTCTCGATTTTGTCAACCAGGTTGGCGCGATCGCCGAAGAGCAAGGGCACCATCCCGACATTGACCTGGCCTGGGGCCGCACGGGTGTCACGATCTGGACGCACAAAATCGACGGTCTGAGCGAGAGTGATTTCATTCTGGCAGCGAAGATCGACAGGGTCCTGGCGGAATAATAAGCTGCAGGAGTTCCTTGTGACCGAAGTCAGGCACGGGTTGCCGGGAGGAGAATCCGCGAAACCGGTTCGAGAAGCTTTTCTATGAGAGGGCAGACTGGAACGACGACGACCCGGCTCCGGCGACCCGTTTTCTCAAAGACGCGACCCGCTCGATCATCAGTTCGAACGACAGCCCTGACGTTGGTTTCGGCGCCAGCGTCAATCCCTACCGCGGTTGTGAGCACGCACGGCTGTGTAAGTTCCTTCATCGAATTCAATCGATGCGGCGTGGTCGCATGAACGATCCCAACTTCAACAGCCGGATGCGCGGACAGGGACCATTCGCGCGGCAGATGAGGGTCCTGTTCGACCTCGGCTGCAGGCGTGCGGGTCTCGATCGTTCGAAACCTCATTTGTCGACGGAGCATTTTCTGGGAAACGTCGACAAACAACAATCGCTGTTTGTGTGAAACGGAGTAAACCATGGGCATTTTGAATCTTATGGCGCAGGGCCTTGCCGTCACTATCGCGATCGCACTCGTTCCAGTCACCCTTCATTCACAGGGGGCCGTCAGTTCCGCCCTCGCGCCCGCTATCGAGCGCATCGATGAGATGACCGCAGCGGAGCTTGCAAGGGACGGCGTCGGCAGCGTGACGATCGGTGTGGTGTCCGGACCCGATTTGATCTGGACGAAGAGTTACGGGTATTCCGATATGGAGGAGAAGGAACTCGCAAGCCGGGACACCATATATCGGGTCGGGTCGATCACGAAGCAGTTCACGGCCCTGATGCTCCTTCAACTGGCCGAATCAGGTGTCGTTCGCCTCTCGGACCCGGTCGAAAAGTACCTTCCGGAGATCAATCGAGTCGGGGGCCGTTTTCCGGATGCACCTCCGATCACGCTGGTTCAGCTGGCGACGATGACCTCGGGACTGGCGCGGGAGCCGGCGAACCTCCCGACATTCTTGAAGGGCCCCGTGTCGGAATGGGAGCAAGTTCTGATCGATGCCCTTGCCGAAACCGAATACGCGTACGAACCCGACACAGGATACCTTTACTCGAACATCGGCTATGGAACACTCGGAGCGACGCTGGGTCGCGCCGCAGGGAAGGGGTTTGTCGACTACGTCCGGGACAGCATCCTTGATCCGCTGGGGATGTCGAGTTCGGGATTCGAGCCGAATGACATGATCCGCACCCATCTGTCGAAAGGGTATGCCGTTCGGAGGGATGGAGAGGTCGATTCCGAGACTCCGGCGCGTGAACATGCAGGGCGGGGATACAAGGTTCCCAACGGAGCTCTCTATACGGATGTGGAAGATCTGGCCCGATTTGTTTCCTTTCTGCTGGGTGAGGGGCCGGACCGGGTTCTCTCCGGCGAACGACTGGAAGACAACTTCAATCGCGTGAATTCTTCCAACGGCTCGTTGGATGCGGGCTACGGCATTGGCTTTCAGCTCCGGCGGCTCGGCGAGCTAGTTGTTTACGGTCACGGCGGTTCTGTTGCCGGATATCAGGCCGGGGCCTATTTCGATCGCCAGTCCAAAACCGGCGTGATCGTTCTTCGCAATGTCGGAGGAGGACGCTTTCGCGTCGGCGATCTTGCCATGAGGGCCATCGAAGAGATCGCCGTCGCGGCCCGCGGTCAGTCCGAAGCCAACTGACGAAGATCGAATCGGTGCTCGTCATGTCTCGTCTACATTGAGCCCGTCTCTGGGCCGGAACGGCCTACCTGTGTCGGCGTCACTTTCCACAGCAGAACGATTGAATCCTTCCAACAGTTCCGGTCAGGAGCTAAGTAATACATTCGATTGCTTGACCGTGTGATGACCAGGGGGTATTGTAAACTTTATAGTTTTGGGTCTTCCGCAGAATTTGTGGGTAAAACCGTCTTCCATCGCCGCTTGAGGAGACCACGGTGCTCGCCAAGCCTCAAGGCTTCCCTCGCAAGCTCGGCGGCTGCGCCGGCCTTGACCCTCGGCTGCGCTCCGCGGTGTCGGCTGGTGTGGGCGATGGGGAACGGGGCCTCCGGCGGGGGCTCCGGGCACCGGGTGTAGGCGTCCGACCGAAGTGGGTACTGGAATATTCGCCGTCGAACAAAAGAATAAGGTACTTTGTTTCAATTACTTATGTGCGCACAGGCCTTTGGACTGCCCACAAATTCTGCGGAGGAGGCATAGTTTTTATACTAATGCCCTCTTGAAGTAACGCCGATATGACTGGTGACAAGGGACTGATCGAATAAAAACGAAGGGCCCACGGCGCGCACGCATGGAGGCAGAGCGGCTGGTTCTTCACCTGGAAGGTGTGACATGGTGGTTGGACATCAGAATAAAGTCAATGGAGCCGGCGTGTCGGGAAAGCGACCGCCCGACAAGGTTTTTGTGAACAGGCAGCCGGTCTACGGAACTCATGTCAATCTGCTGGCCTACGAGCTGTTGTCTCAGGTACGTGAGTCCGGGGTGGCGAATGAAGTGGACACCGAACAGCTGAGAGCGGATCTGGGTACCTTTTCCGATGTGGGGTTGGACCACATAGCGGGTGATCATCTTGCCTTTGTGGGTGTTTCGCGCGAAGCCATTCTGGGAGGTTTTTGTGATGCCCTGCCAAAGCAGCGCGTCGTCCTGGAAGTTCTTGGGAAAGTTGTTTTCGACGACGAGCTTCACAAGGGGCTGGCGGATCTGGCGGCAAAGGGGTACAAAATCGCCATTGAGAGTCCGCATGCCGGAGGTAACGCCACGCGTCTGGCGAGCATCGCGGACATCATTCGGATCGATGTCAGCAAACTTGATGATGAGGCACTCAGTCAGCAGGTCGATGCTTTGTCGAAGTTGAGCGTCAAACTCCTGGCCGACAAGATTGAGACGTTTGAGAGATTCGATCGCTGCAAGAAACACGACTTCGATTACTTTCAAGGTTACTTCTTCTGCACGCCGAGCCGCCCATCGAATGACATTCCCGTGAATCGACTGGCCGCGGTCAGGGTCTTGGCCGAACTGCAGGAGCCTGAGATCAGTATCGACCGGCTCGAAGATACGATCAGCCACGACCTGTCGTTAAGCTACAAGTTGTTGCGTTACGCGAACTCCGCCTACATCGGGCTTAACAGGCAGGTGGAATCGATCAGCCATGCGGCGAAAATGATCGGAATCGCGCGCATCCGCCTCTGGGCAAGCCTCTTGATGTTCGCGAAGATGGAGGACAAGCCACGCGAGCTGATGATCACCGCAATTGTCCGGGCCGCAATGTGCGAACGTCTTGCCGCTTCAGCGAAGGCTGCACGCAAGGAGACGTTTTTTACGGTAGGGCTGCTGTCGGTCCTGGACGCCCTGTTGGACCGTCCGATGGCCGAGGCAGTCGAACAACTACCTCTTTCCGATGAAGTGCGCGATGCGCTACTCGAACGGAAGGGCCCGCTCGGAGATGCCTTGAACTGTGTCCTGGCTTACGAGCGAAGTGAATGGGACCAGGCCCGGTTCGAAGACCTGCCGGGCATGACCGTGCGCGGCCACTACCTGGATTCGATCGGATGGGCACGCCGGATCAGCGATGGCTTGATGATTTGAGGGTTTGGGGGTTTTGGGGATAGAAAAAAGCCGGCGGGGGACCGCCGGCTTTTTTTAGTGGTCAGTGGTTAGTGGTCAGTTGGGCTCAGATGACTGATTCCGAACAACTGACCACTAACCACTGACCACTTCCTCACCCCATGTCCGGGCGCCTCTGGTGCCAATCTGTCGCTGACTCGTATGCCTGGCTGGCGCGGAAGAGCGTGAACTCGTCGAAGGCCCGACCATAGAACTGGATCGTGATGGGTAGCTCGGGCGGACCCGATGAGAAACCGCACGGGATCGTGATCGCGGGCAGACCGGTCATGTTTCCGATGAAGGTGTTGCCGCGGCGAAATCGTGGGGATGTCGATCCGGGGCGGACGTCGCTACCGGCCTCTTCCGGCGACCGGAGACGACCGGCAACGGTCGTGCTCCCGGGAACCGCCATAACATCACATTTCTCGAAGACCTTTCTCATATCGTCCATCAAAATGGTCCGGACACGCAGGGCTTTGATGTAGTCCGTCGCGGTGTAGAACTTACCCGTCTCCAGCCTTTCGCGAACCAGCGGATCGAACAGTTCCGGTGTTTCGCGTATCCTTTTTTCATGGAAACAGGCCGCCTCGGCCATGGCGACCGTCCAACCGGCCGAGCCGGCAAGGTTCGCATTGGGAACTTCGACTTCGACCAGCTGCGCTCCCATGTCCACGAGCGTTTGGATCGCGGCGCGAACACCCTGGTCCACTTCCGCTGAGGCGCCTTCGAAGAAATAGTTTGACGGAACGCCGATTCGCAAGCCCCGGACATCACCGTCGAGCGCCCTTCGGTAATCGGGCACCGATTCGTCGACGGTACTGTTATCTTTCGGGTCCGGTCCTGCGATGACGGCCAACATATGCGCCGCATCGGCAACGGTCTTGGTCATTGGACCCGCGTGATCGAGCGTCCAGCTCAACGTCGTCACTCCATACCTGCTGACTCGCCCGTAGGTTTGTTTCAGTCCCACGATGCCGTTGGCGGCTGCCGGTCCACGTATAGATCCTCCTGTGTCGGTTCCTATCGACAAAGGGACCATGTAAGCGGCGAGGCTCGCACCGGACCCGCTCGATGAGCCGCTCGGTGAGTAATCCAGGTGCCAGGGATTGCGGGCCGGTCCGAAGCCGGACAGGACACCGCTGCCCATCGCAAACTCGAGGAGGTTTAGCTTGCCTATCAGGATCGCACCGGCCTGGTTCAACCGTTCCGTGATCGTCGACTCATAATCGGGGATCCAGTCGGCGGTCACCTTCGATCCATTCGTCGTCCGAATTCCCCGGGTTGCCAGGATGTCTTTCGGGGCGTAGGGAATTCCATGCAGGGGGCCAAGGTAACGGCCCGCTAGTATCTCCCGCTCAGCCTCCCGGGCTCGGGCCAGAGCATGGTCCCTGGTGATCGTTATGAAAGAGTTGACCTTCGGGTTGAGTGCTTCGGCGCGGTCCAGGAAGGCGGTGGCGACTTCCACTGGTGAGACTTCCCGGGATCGGATCATCCGGGCAAACTCCGGTCCATTCTGGAAAACCAGGTCGTTTGTCTGCATCAGGGTTTGCCTCTGGCGAGAAAGAGTGTTGCGGGTTCGACAAGGTCGTCAATCTCGAGGTCTCGAATGATTTCGAACTGGTCCAGGTTGCTCTGGAGCGCCGGCGTGACGATCCTGAGACGTTCATCGTCGAAGTCCTGATCGAGCATGGCCGTCGCGTCTCTCAACATTTCAGGCGAGATCCGCCGTTCCACCTGTGCGGCCAGACCGAGGGCGGCGGGCCCCGTGACTCCGATCGCCGCCAGCAAACGCATGACCTGTCGCCGTGAAACCGTCCGTGGGTCGCTTCTTGAATCCATAGTTGCCTCCGCACGAATTGTTACAGCCTTGTAGCCGGCCGTCAAACTCCAAAATAGGCTTGCTTGAACCGGAGGAAGCGTTCCCGAAGTTCGGGATCGTCAATCGGTTCGATTTTGCTCGAGGCGGCAGACAGCGAGCGCATCGCTCCGGAGGTCGATATGTCCAGCGCATCGAAGGCGCACCGAGCCGCCCCTCTCAAGGTTGCCAGGCCGGGATGAACGGGAAGCAGGACCGTCTGGGCCACCACACTTGCCAGGAGACGAGCGACGTCGCGGAATATGAAACCGTTGCCCGACAGGACAACCGCGTCGGCTTCGGAGCCCGCGGATTGTTCGACCAGTTCCACGTAGGTGGCCAGATGGAAGGCGAGGCCCTCCACAATCGCTCGCCGCCGGTCCCCGACCGAGTGGTCGGCACGCAACCCGACCCAGCGCTCTCGTAATCGGGAATCCCAGAACGGTGACCGCTCGCCATGAAGGAACGGGATGAACAACGGAACATCGCTTTGTCGAAGCTCCGGGTTGAACTCGAGATGACCCAGAAGATCCCTTCCCCAGTCCAGGACGTTTCCTCCATTGTTACTGGCACAACCCAGGAGGAATCGGTCGGTCTCGAAGCGATAACAGAATGTTCCGGCGCTTTCATCGACAACAGGTTTGTTCAGGAATTTCCGGACCGCGGCCGTGGTGCCCAGACTGACAGCGATGTGCGGGTCGCTCTCGCAGCCGGAACCGATGTTGGCGAGAAACCCGTCACCACTTCCGTTGATCACGGGAAGTCCGGGAGGGATCCCCAACAGGGTTGCCGCCGCCTCGTCTACCTCTCCGACGACATCTGTGCTGGGATAGAGGGTCGGCAACGATCCAACCGGGACTTCCAGTCCAGCGAGAACTCGAGGATCCCACTCGCCTGTGGCAAGATTCAGGAGTCCCGAAGCCGACGCCGTTCCGATGTCGTCCGCCCATCGCCCGGTCCACTGTTTGAGGAGGTGGCCTTTGAGGGACGCGATCCGATAAGGAGCCGCGAAGAGCTCGGCTGCCGTCGATTTCAGCCAGGCCAGTTTGAAGACGGGAAACATCGGGTGGTAGTGAGTTCCCGTCCTCGAATGAAAGTCAGGCCCGAATCTCTGACGAAACTCCTCGATTTGCTCCTCACCGCGCCGGTCGAGCCATGTAAAAACAGGCGTGCGCGCGCGGCCGTTGTCATCGCTGACGACCAAGGTGTGCATCATCGACGAGAGGACCAGCGCATCAGGCGGAGGCGAACTCGCCACTGATGCCCGTATGGCCGCACAGACCGCATGCATCACGGCCTCGGTCTCGAGCGTCGCCGATCCTTCGGCCGTCCGGTCGAATGCCCAGGGCACCTCGTGCGGTGTGAACGTCGAAATGTCCGGGTTGATCAGGGCTGCGGAAACGCCGCCGCTGGCCAGATCGAGGGCGAGGACGCTTGGACTGCGACCCAAATTCAGTCCCGGGGAGTGGCGTCGTGACCGCCGAACTGATTGCGCAAAGCAGCCAGGAGCTTGCTGGAGAAAGCGTCGGTATCGCGGGACTGGAGTCGGGCGATCAGAGACATCGTGATGATCGGGGCCGCAACGTCGAGATCGACGGCCTCGGCCAGAGCCCATCGTCCCTCGCCTGAATCTTCCACTATTGAACTGATGTGAGACAGCTCGGCATCGGCTTCGAGCGCGTTACCGGTCAGTTCCAGGAGCCATGAGCGAATGACGCTGCTTTGGTTCCACAGGCCTGATATCTGATGCAGATCGAGATCGAACTCTTTTTTCTGTCGCAGAATTGCGAATCCCTCTGCGTACGCCTGCATCATCCCATACTCGATACCGTTGTGGATCATCTTCACGAAATGACCGGCTCCGGTCGGCCCGACGTGGCCCCAGCCACGATCCGGCGCCGGCGCCAGGCTCTCGAAGACGGGCCTCAACCGTTCGACAACATCGGGATCACCCCCAACTGTCAGGCAGTATCCGTTACGGGCACCCCAGACTCCTCCGCTGGTTCCGACGTCGAGAAAGCCCACGCCTGCCGCGTTCAGCTGGGACTTTCGTCGCAGTGCGTCCTTGTAGTTGGAGTTTCCACCGTCGATTACGACCGCACCTCTCCCGATTACCTTCGCCAGTCCCTCGATAGTCGTGTCTACCGCCCCGTCGGCCGGAACCATCACCCAGAACGCTCCGTCGGAACCCACACTTTCGACCAGCCGGTCCAGGGAATCCGCGGATTCGATCTCGTCGGACCGAAATGCCTGTCGAACTTGCCGGCTGGAGTCAAATCCAACAACGCGATGGCCCCCGGCCTTGAGGCGGCGGGCCATGTTGGCGCCCATCCGTCCCAGACCGACCATGCCCAGATCCATACTTACCTCCCGGCCAGGAAATACAGGTTGGCCGAACAGTTCATGATAGAACAGAATACGTTCGACGTGATGAGTTTGAGCAAGACGCCAAACTGGAGTTTGAAGACGTCAAACTGAAAGGATGTCCTATGGCATGGTTGTTTATCGCGGTTGCAGGTACTTTCGAAGTGGTGTGGGCGATCGGCCTGAAATACACGGAGGGCTTCACACGGCTGTGGCCCAGTGTGGTCACCGGAGTGGCCGTCATTTTGAGCATGCTCTTCCTCGCCCAGGGCGTTCGGACCCTGCCGATCGGAACGGCGTATGCCGTCTGGACCGGTATCGGTGCGGCCGGTACCGCCATCCTGGGGGTCATCCTTTTTGGCGAATCCAAAGACCTCGCCCGCCTCGGCTCTATCCTGTTGATCATTGCCGGTATTGTAGGTCTCCGCTTGACCTTAGGCGAATGAAGACCCGATGGGATTTTCACCGCGGAGGCGCAGAGGGAGGAAGAAACATCGGGGGGCAAGGTAGGGTTGCTGAGGCCCAAGACGCCCTACGCCTCATTCTCTTGGGTACAGAGGGCCACACAAAAAACCTCTGCGCCACTGCGCCTCTGCGGTGAAAGTAAAATCCATCCAGCCTGAGCAACGTCACGACATACCGCGAAACGTGGCTTCCAGTCGGCTCGTGAAAGCCACATAGTCCTCTCCCGCGTCGGCCGTGAGCGGTTTTCCTATCTTCAATCGTGCCCGGCCGGCTTTTGGCCAGGAATCGTGGAGGGACATGATCTCGAACATTCCTTCGAGGTGAAGGGGGACGACGGGTGCGTGGAGGCGGAGGGCCATCAAGCCGATCCCTTGCCGGAATGGTTGGGGGGAGCCGTCGGGGGTTCGTTTTCCCTCGGGATAGACCAGGGGACAGTAGCCGGCTCCGAGCAGTTCCCCGGTGTAGCGCAGGGAGTCCCGCACCTGGCCGAGGTGTTGTGGAAGCGGGTAGGCGTTGAACAGGCTGCAAGCAAGGTAGTACTGGCCGCCGAGGGACAGGCGATTCGTCAGCGATCCGCTGTGGGCGAAGTCCGGTGCGAACCGCTCCTGCATCATGGCAGGAGCCAGTTTGCCCCGCCACGGCGATGGGAGGCCCGTTGCGATCGCCACGGTATCGAGATGGCTGGCGTGGTTCGCGGCAAAGATGACCGGGGAAGACACCGCATCGAGGTTTTCGAGACCCTGGATTTCAAAGTCGATGTAGTGACCGAACACAGGTCGGATCAACAATGCCTGAACCGAATTCCTGAACCAGCGCATGGGAAAACCGCGCGTCCATCGCGGTGGCGCGACCCGTGCCTGGGCCGGCCGTTCGGGAGGTGGTCCTACCGCCCGGCCGGCTTCAGGTCCGGGTGTTGTTCGACCGCGCGCCTCTTGAATCCAGGACTTCAGATCGCCGATGGTCGAGATTGCGGAGAACTCGGTTTCGTCCAGACGGAGTTCGTAACGGACTTCAATCCACGACAGCAGGTCGATCCGCTCGAGCGAGGACAGGCCCAGATCTTCATCCAACCTCAAAGAGTCGCGGAGCTTCTTTCTGTCGCGTCCTGCGAGTCTTGAGATTATTTCGTACAGGTCTTCGGTTGGTCCGGCCGGCGCCGGCGTGGATTCACCCGATACCTGCTCGGCGACGATGCGTCGTTTGACCTTCAGCGTGGAAGGTGTTCTCGGAAAGTCGTCGTCACGCCAGATGGACCAACTCCGGATTCGCTGCCCGGGCTCCAGTTGCCGGTTCGCCTGCTCGACCAGACCCGCAGGATCCAGCGCCGGGTTGTCCAGAATGAGCGCCGCATGAACCTTTTCGCCGTCCGGTCCGCGGAGGGGAACCACGGCACTGCCCCGGATACCTTCAATCTGGGCGAGCGCACCCTCGACGTCTTCCGGGTACACGTTGAGTCCATCGGGCGTCACGATGATGTCTTTCTTTCTGCCGCGGTAGACCAACCGTCCGTCTTGGTCGATCTTCCCGATGTCGCCGGTGTGGAACCACCCGTCGGTATCGGCGACGGGCTCGAAGCGGGCTCCATGGCGCACGTATTCACTGACGACGCTGCTTCCCCGGACCAGGATTTCTCCGTCTTCGGCGATCTGGACCTCTTGACTGCCCACGACCTGGCCCAATGTTCCGCGACGTGGCCGGAAGGGATGGTTGACGGCAACGATCGGGCTGGTTTCAGTGAGCCCGTAGCCCTGCAGAACCATGAGCCCGACCTTGGACCAGAACTCCTCGGCGTCCGGGTTCAGAGGTGCGCCTCCGACGACAAATGCCCAGAATTTCCAGCCGAAAGCACCGTGAATCCGCCGATAGCGCCACCAACGCCGGAGGACACTGATGCGGGCGGTGCCGGATGGGCCCCGTTCGGGCATGTGGCGCCGGACGTCAGCTCCGAGGCCTTCCAGGATTCGCGGCACACAAACCAGCACCGACACGCGCTGTCGATGGATCGTTTCCTGTATGACGCCCGGATGCAGGCCGCGCATGAACACCACCGCTCCATCCAATATCAGGGGGATGAAAATGCCCATCGCCTGGCCGAACATGTGACCCAGAGGGAGCATCACCAGAAACCGGATGGGCTGGAAGAATCGGGCCCATTTCTTGTACCGCTCGATCTCGTTCCGGACCGGGTTCAGGTTGGCACAGATGTTTCTGTGGCGGTGGACCACTCCCTTCGGCTCGGCGGTCGTTCCGGATGTATAGACGATTTCGACGACATCGTTCGGATCCACCGCCGAGGGCGTAAACCCGGGGTTTCCGGGTAGGTCGTTGATCTGGCCGAGAGGGAATAGAGCCAACGGCCGCGAACTTGTTTCGAGCACGCCCTGGCTACCAGGAGATTCTCCATGGACGAGCATACTGGCCAGGGTTTCGTCCCGGATGCGGGCGACCATACCCGGGGACGAATGGGAATCGATCGGGACCACCTGGACTCCCCGAACCAGGCAGGCCCAGAAAACCGCGACCCATTCGGGTCGATTTTCGGACCAGAGCAGGAGGCGGTCGCCTTTCTTCAGTCCTGCGGCATCGAGGTGTCCGACAAAACGGCCGATGCACTCGTAGAGCTCAGAGTAGGACCATATCCAGGTCCGATAGCCGTTCCAGAAGCGAAGGGCTTCCCGATCACCGAGATCCGATATGTGGGGGAGCAGTTCGAGCAGTGTCTTCATCGTCAACCCGGAGGGCAGCTCTGGTTTGCGCCACGGGCATGGCTCGGGACCCGAACCGACCCGGACGTGTGAGAGAAATAATCCTTGACCTCGGAATCATCCTATCCTACAAGTGAGCGGCGGGCACAATGGCGTCCCCGCGCGGCGAACCCGGGCTTCCAGATCGGGGTGCGCCTCCGACACAGAAGTCCACGCGAGACAACGATGTCCAATGGTGAGGGTTCGTCCGGCCGTTGGACTTTTTTTGTGCTGATGAGGGCGTTGGGAGGAACTTCCGGTTCAGTGCAGTGGTCCGGGACCACTCACTACGGATCACTATTTCCCGATCCCGACACCCGGGAGATGACACTGCGATGGGAAGACTGAGCGTTTTATCGACTTCATATTTTCTGGTGACGGTGGTGTTTCCGGAGACGCTGGCGGCCGCCGCCCAGGACGCCGTGGTCCCGGCCGTAGATAGTGGCGACACCGCATGGGTCATGGTCTGTTCCGCCCTCGTGTTGCTGATGACCATACCGGGCCTCGCCCTCTTCTATGGCGGTCTCGTTCGGACGAAGAACGTTCTGGGCACTCTGATGCAGAGCTTCATCATTGTTGCGTTGATCAGTGTCCAGTGGGTCCTGTTCGGTTACAGCCTGGCGTTCGCTCCAGGTGGAATCATCGGCGGTCTGGAATGGATGGGTCTTGCCGGAGTCGGCCAGGATCCGGGCATCTACTCCGACACCATTCCCCACCAGGCGTTCATGGTGTTCCAGTTGATGTTTGCCATCATCACGCCGGCGCTGATGACAGGCGCCTTCGCCGAACGAATGAAGTTCAGTACCTTTCTTGTGTTCACGCTGCTGTGGGCAACGTTCATATACGATCCGCTGGCGCATTGGGTGTGGGGTTCCGGTGGATGGCTCGGCGAACTCGGAGCCCTGGATTTTGCCGGTGGTACCGTTGTCCATATCAGCTCCGGGATCTCGGCCCTCGTCGCTTCCGTCATGGTGGGGCGACGCCTGAGCTACGGCCACGCCACGCCGCCGCACAACCTGCCCTTCACCGTACTGGGTGCATCCCTTCTCTGGGTGGGATGGTTCGGGTTCAACGCCGGCTCGGCCCTGGCGGCGTCCGGCCTTGCCGTCAGCGCCTTTGTCGTCACGAACACTGCAGGGGCGGCCGCGGCTCTCGGTTGGACGGCGGCGGAATGGATCGTGAAAGGGAAGCCGACTGTACTGGGAGCGGCAACCGGGGCGGTCGCCGGCCTTGTGGCTATTACACCGGCCGCGGGCTTCGTCGGTCCGGTGTCGGCGCTGGCGATCGGCGCCGTTGCCGGCGGGTTGTGCTATTCCGCCTGTGAATTCAAGGCGCGGCTGGGTTACGACGATGCACTCGATGTCGTCGGGGTCCACGGGGTCGGAGGAGTCTGGGGCGCCCTGGCAACCGGTTTGTTCGCCTCGACTGCAATCAACCCGGACGGCGCGAACGGACTCTTCTTCGGCAATCCCGAACTGCTCTGGAAACAATTCATCGCCGTCGGAGCGACTGTCGCGTTTGCTGGAATCGGAACGGCCGTCATCCTCACTATTCTCAAACCGATCATGGGTCTGCGCGTCACCGCGGAAGAGGAGGAGATGGGGCTGGACATGAGCCAGCACAGCGAGAGCGCCTACACGTTGGAATCGTCCGGCTACGGAGAATCGGTCCCCGACTGGGCTTTGGGCAAGGAAAGGAGCGAGGAGTGATCAGCAGCAGGAGTCTGCGCGGCAGAAGAGATCTACTGCGAAAGCGGTATAATCGGTCCATATTTCCCCGATTTTTCGTTAAATAGAACCACTATTCGCCTCAAAATCGAGAAAATCTGGCCTCGATTCTCCACTTTCTCGCTACGATCCCGTCTGCCGCGCAGGCTCCTATAGTAGCCACAACTGGGGAACAGGGAATCAACGCAAAATCGCTAAGTCGCAAAGGGCGCAAATGGGTTTTGTTGGGAGAGGAAGGTTGCGGCTGTCCCACAACAAAAAACGGGTCCTCGGCAAAATCTGTGGGTAGAAACGGGCAAATGAGTGGCCTGTGGAAAGTGGCGACGCTGAGGGAATCCGGTAAGAGACGCGCGGATTTCCACAGCGACTTGAATCGGCCGGAAAAGACGTGGGGCCGATTCACACTTCCACACAGGCCGGGATGAGGAGAAACCGACGATGAGAACGAAAGGGATGTAGCACACCCTGGCTCGAATCCTGTATTTGGTATTGCACCAAACAAATCCAAAGCAGGAGAGACGAGACCAGGGTGCAAGTGAAGACTATTCTGAATCGAGTGCAGAAGTTCAAGTCCTTTGTCTACGGAGCAGTGCGATGGGAACGAATCGGGGGCGAGACGGCACTGTTGGTGGAGATATTTCCACGACGCAACAGCCGGCCGGTCTGCTCGGGCTGCGGGCGTGCGGGACCGGGTTACGACACGCTGGAGGCCCGCCTGTTCGAGTTTGTGCCGCTGTGGGGCTTTCCCGTGTTCTTCGTGTATCTGATGCGGCGTGTGGATTGCAGGCGTTGTGGCGTGAAGGTCGAATCGGTGCCCTGGGCCGAGGGTAAGCAAACCTTGACGCGGACGTATATGCAATTTCTGGCCGGTTGGGCGCGGCGGATGTCCTGGCAGGAGGTTGCCGACATCTTCCGGACTTCCTGGGAGAAGGTGTTTCGATCTGTGGAATGGATCGTCGGCTGGGGGCTGGCGCACCGGGACCTGGAGGGTGTGACCGCGATTGGCGTGGACGAGATTCTCTGGCGCCGGGGGCACAAGTACCTGACGGTGGTCTACCAGATCGACCGGCATTCCAAGCGGCTGCTCTGGGTCGGCCGGGATCGCACGGTGAAAACGTTGCTGCGCTTCTTCCAGCAATTCGGAGTCGAGCGCGCCGCCGAGTTGAAGTTCGTGTGCAGCGACATGTGGAAGCCGTATCTGAAGGTGATTTCCAAGAAAGCATCGACGGCCCTGCATGTTCTGGATCGGTTTCATATCGCCATGCACATGAATAAGGCCATCGATGAGGTTCGAGCCCAGGAATCCCGGGATATGAAAGCCGCGGGATTGGAGCCGATCCTGAAACACTCCCGGTGGTGTTTGCTCAAGCGCCCCCAGAACCGAACCGACAAGCAAGACATCAAGCTGGCCGACCTGCTCCAGTACAACCTGCGGACCGTTCGGAGCTTTCTGCTCAAGGAGGACTTCCAGTTCTTCTGGGAGTACACGTCGCCCTACTGGGCCGGTCAATTCATGGATGCCTGGTGCCGGCGGACGATGCGATCCCGGATCGAGCCCATGAAAAAGGTGGCGCGCATGCTCCGCTCCCACCGGGAACTCCTGCTCAACTGGTTCCGTGCCAAAAAGCGGATTTCCGGGGGCATCGTCGAAGGTTTCAACAACAAAGCGAAAGTGACCACCAGAAAAGCGTATGGTTTTCGGACCTTTAGAGCTGCCCAAGTCGCTCTCTACCACACGCTTGGAGCGTTACCGGAACCCGATGTCGCCCACAGATTTTACTGAGGAGGCCAAAAAACTTTGCGACCTTCGCGTTTTGGCGCCTTTGCGTTGAAAATCGTTTTTTCTTCCTTTCATACCGGCATGATCCCATGTTTCTTTCTGGGTCTGTCCTCTGCCTTGTTCGCCAGCATCTCCAGTGATTGAATCAAACGGATGCGGGTTTCGGCCGGCCGGACTGCCGCGTTCGCGTGGCGTTTCGCGAGCGCTTCGAAAGGGCCGACAAAGCGTTGGTTGAACTCTTCGAGCTTCTGTCGTCGAACCTCCGCCGGGTTTTCCGCCTGTTCGATCTCCCGTTTGTAGAGGACGCCGACAGCCCCGGCCGCTCCCATGACGGCCAACTCGACACCAGGCCAGACGAAGACCTGATCGGCGCCCATTTCATGGGTGCACATTGCCTGCTTGGCTCCGCCATAACCTTTCCGGAGATAAATCGTAATTTTGGGCACGGTCGATTCCGCATAGGCATAGAGCATCTTCGCCCCGTGACGGATGATGCCTTTCTGTTCCTGCTTCGGTCCGGGCATGTATCCGGGTACGTCGACCAGCGTGACGATGGGAATGTTGTAGGCATCGCAAAGCCGTATGAACCGGGAGGCTTTGTCGGAACAATCGACATCCAGACTTCCCGCAAGGAACATCGGCTGGTTGGCGACGAATCCGACCGGGCGACCGTTCAATCGACCGAAACCAATGACGATGTTGCGGGCCCACCCGGATTTCAGTTCATCGAATGACTCGTCGTCGACCAGAGCCCGGATGACCTTACGAATGTCATAGGGCTTACGAACATTGTCGGGAACGATTTCATCGAGACCTTCAACTTGCCGCTGTGGATCATCCGTCGGAGTCCTTATTGGAGGATTTTCCTTGTTGCTGGCCGGAAGGTATCCGAGAAGCGTTCGAATCCGGGCGATGCAATCCTCGTCGTTGCTTGCGACGACGTCGGAAACACCGGACGTTTCTGAATGAACCTTATGGCCCCCGAGTTCCTCCATGGTCACTTCTTCGCCGATCACCGACTTGACGACGGAGGGCCCGGTAATGAACATCTGGCTGGTGCCCGCGACCATGACGATGATGTCGGTCAGTGCCGGGGAGTAGGCCGCGACGCCGATACAGGGGCCCATGATGGCCGAGATTTGCGGGACGACACCGGAAGTCACCGTGTTCTGGTAGAAGATCTTTCCGATCGAACGGGTGACATCCAGACCTTCCTGTATACGGGCTCCGGCCGAGTCGTACAGGCCCACCACGGGAGCGCCGACTTTGCGCGCGGTTTCGATCGTGTAGGCGATCTTTTCCGCGTGAACGCTTCCGACGGTGCCGGCAAAGCTCGTGAAATCCTGGGCGAAGACGTATGTGAGGCGCCCGTTTATTTTTCCGTAGCCTGTGATGACACCGTCTCCCGGCTGCTTTCGCTCGTCCATTCCGAACTCGGTCGTGGGGCTTTCAGCCAGCAGGAAGTCCTCAAGGAAGGTTTCCCGGTCCATCAATCTCTCGACACGCTCCCTTGCCGTCAACTTTCCCTGTTCGTGCTGCCGGGCGATGGACTTCGGCTGTCCGTTGAGCGCGGTCGCCTCCAGGGCGTCGAGCCGTCCTATCAATTCGTCATGATCATTAGACATAGGTCAACAAACTTAAAACGACGGTGGGTGATGTATCAAGCTTGCTTTTCGATGTTGCGGTTAATTGGTACTTGAAATCACAGCCCGGGCAATCAAGAAGGTAGTCCGGAGACGGCGAACTGATGTTCGTCGCGTGGGCGGTTCGGGTCGGATTGATACAGTTAAGACTTCCCACGGAAGGCCAGGGACGGCCGCCCCGACACTCTGTCCCGTCACTAGTCGTTGGCGTAGCTTACTTCCGCGCGCCGCATTTTCACGGCGGCCGCAGTCAGGACCAGGAGCGTCATTAACAGCATTCCGGGGACCGATATCCAGGGGGATGTGGGGTCGGTGATAACCGCAAGCGGTCCAAAGGGCAAGGGGACAGGACTCAACGATTGCAGGTAGTGGATGACGCTGATCTTCTGGAGGGTTGCCGGGAGAAAGATGTTCAAAGACTCCCATCCCAGTATCAGAACTGCCGGCACGATGGGATTTCGGAACAGGATGCCCATCAAGAGGAAGACAGCGCCATAGCCGCTGCATGCAAGGAACGCGATGGCGCCGTATGTCAGCGCGTAGCCCACGCCCGGACCGTTGACGAACTGGGCCTCCATCACCCGCGAACCGGAAGGGACGAACATCAGCACGTAGCTGGCGACCGTGCTCAGCACGAAGAGGACGGAGACATTCAGCAGCCCGCCCAGGTATTTGCCGGTCATGATGATTTCGCGCCGTACCGGGGCCAGCAGGTAGTAGTGCAGCGTCTTTTCGAGGACCTCCCCGCGGAATAGCTGGGTGAAGACCGCCACGCAACCGAAGAAAATCGCAAGTCGCAGAATGTAGGACTGAAAGATGCTGGCGAAGATGATGCCGAGCGTACCGACGTCTTCGGTTTCCGCGTCGCCCAGCAGGACCCTGACGGTCAGGAGAAAGACGGGTCCACCGGCCAGCAGCAGCGCACCCACCCAGCGACGACCGGCGAAGCTCTTTCGTGCTTCGAACTTCGTCACCGCAAGGATCTGTCGAAACCACAGATCCCAGGGAGGTGCCTTCAGGCTGTTTACTGATGAATTCATTGGATGCCCCTCTCGATGCTCATGAAGCGTGGCCGTTGGCGCCCACCAGGTAGTTGTAAACCGAATGGACGTCTTCGTCGGTCGGCGTCACACCCTCGACGTTCAGTTCGTCCTCGAGAACGATGCGATTCAACATGAGATAAAACTCGTCCACATTGCGCGTTCTGACGACAACACCTTTTCCGTCGTCACTGATACTTGCTTCGACGACATGGTCGCAGGCAAAGACTTTCCGTGCCACCAGTGCCGGGTGGTCGCAGCGCACCATGATCGAGATCGGATGTTCATCCATCTCGTGCCTCACGCCCTGAATCTCACCCTCGGCGACAACGTAGCCGTGACTCATCATCACGACCTGGTCGGAGATCATATCGACCTCGTGAAGAATGTGGCTCGACACGATGACGTGAAAGCCTTCGGCTGCCAGATCCTGAAAGAGTGCGATGAACTCGGCCCGGGCCATGGGGTCCAGGCCGTTCAACGGCTCATCCAGGACGAGAACCGCCGGGCGATGCGCGATAGCCGTGGCCAGCTTGATCCTCTGGCGCATCCCTTTGCTGTAGGCCGCGACGCGCCTGTGGGCGTCGTCGACCAACCCGACCTGCTCGATGGCGTTCCAGGTCCGGTCTTTTGTTTCCTTTGCCGAATGGCCGTGCAAACCCAGCAGGGAACTCACCAGGTCGAAGCCGCTCAATCCCTTCGGGAAGTTGTCGAATTGAGTGCAATAGCCGATCAGCCGGTAGAATTTCTCGGGAGACGACGGTGTCAGGCCATGGACCTCGACCCACCCTTGAGTCGGTTGTAGCAGTCCCGACATGAGGTTCATGAGCGTCGTCTTATCCGAGCCGTTCGGACCCACCAGGCTCGTGATACCCGGCTGCACCGTCAGGTTGATCTTGTTGACGCCGAGCACCTCTCCGTAGAACTTCGAGATGTTCGAGAACACGATGGTCCTGTCGTTTTCCATCGTCATCGGACCACCTCATACGCTTTCACCTTACGTGAGAGCAGGTAGATACTGATTCCACAGACGATCGCCAGCGACAGCCAGGCGCTCCACATGGGGAGAGGGTATTCCCGAATGGAGGGTGGGACCCCGAGAAAGAGCCTTTGCCATATCGCACTCATCACGACGGGAAGCATCATCATGAAACCCCAATCGGTGCGCAGAATCCCGTTGAAAGCGCCACCGAAGCCCGCGGTCACGAAGAAAACGCCGAAGAGCATGCCTGCGGCAACCGGTCGCCATTTCACCCATGCCGACAGGGCGAGCGCGAGCAGCGAGACTGTCGTGATCCAGACCCAGGCACCAACTAAAATCGCCATCGCGATCCGGAGATTCGCAAACATCCACGCGGCGCCCTCCAGGCTGGTCTGCATCAGGAACAGGAACATTCCCGGAATCCAGGTGATGAGAGAGAGCAGAACGGCCAGGACGGCAAACTTACCCAGTGTGTATTCCGTTCTGGTGAACGGCCGGCTCAAATACAGCGGCATCGCACCGTTTGTCAGATCCGGCGAGACAAGCCCGGGGCCGACAACGGCCGCCATGAAGAAGGCCAGCGTCGACTCGACACCCATCACAACCGCGAAGAATTCGGCATTGACAGCCAGGAGCTCATCGACCGGGATCTGGAAGGCAAGCAGGACATCGAGGTTGTGGTGCAGATAGATGAAGAACCCGCCGACAAGCATCGGAACGAAACAGAGGACGAAGTAGACGAGGAACAACCTTGAAACGAACACTTGTTGAAACGCATACCGGGCGAGCACCCAGAAGCGCCACTTTTCATCGGTCAAGGGGCCGTCGTAGCTCTGATAGGTTTGCTTATAGACTGCCATCAGGTGTCTCCATGGCTTTCAAGAAGATGTCCTGGAGGGAATCCCTCTTGTAGTCGAGCTTGCGGATTTGAACCCCCGTGTCTGCAGCCATCCGGTAGAGATCCCGGACTTCGACCTCGCTCGGAAGGATCATCTTGATTTTGCGTGTTCCGTTCACCGCCAATTCGCAACCTAGTTCTTTAGCCATTCGGAGGAACGAAGCCGTGTCGCCGAGTGCCTCGACGTTCAGGAACTTACGGTTGGTTCGCCGCTCTTCCTCGAGATTGCAGTAGGTGACGATGCGCCCCGCTTTCAGAATGAGAACCTCGTCGCAGCACTCTTCGACATCCCGCAGCAGGTGGGAGGAAAGAATCAACTGCGTGTGGCCACTGTCCCGGATGCTCCTGATGATCTCGATCATCCGCATGCGGGCATTGGCGTCCAGACCGTTCGTCGGTTCGTCCAGGACCAGCATCTTTGGCCCGTGGACGGTTGCCACGGCCAGCTTCGTCATCTGCTTCATGCCGAGCGAATACGTGCCGACGGGCCGGTACCGGGCCTCGCCCATGCCCAGGTAGAACAGGGTTTCGTGGGCTCGTTCGAGCGCTTCGTTCTTCGGCAGGCCGGACAACTCGCCCATCAGGCGCACGAGGCGGATGGCGCTCATGCCGGCGATAAACGAATCGTTCTCGGGCATGTACCCGATGTGGTGGCGTATTTCCCGGATGTGGGTGCGGATGTCCATGCCGAGGATTTCCGCCGTTCCACCGGATGGTTGGTGAAACCCCAGCAGGGTTTGCATCAAGGTGCTCTTGCCGGCTCCGTTCGGTCCCAGCAGGCCGATGGCTTTCCCCGACAACTTTCCATCGAGCTGCTTCAGAATCGGTCGTCCGGTGAAAGTAACCGATAGATTGTGGAGTTCAATGGTTGGCGTGGTCGTCATGGGCGATTCCCCGGAGCCTCCCATCTTACCCGTTGGGGCGCCATCCTGGCGCCCCGATTTCTTTCCGTTTGAGATGGCCGTTCCCATGGTTCTCATTGTTGTTGCCGTTGTACCTGTTCCAGGGTTTCGATCAGGCTCGAGAAACCACCGAGCGTGATCAGGTTGAAGGCCAGCTCACCCTGGTTGGATGCGACGATCCGGTCGGTCTCGGCGGTGACACACACCATCGTGGCCGGCGTGTTGGCGGCTGTCTCCCGGATCGCTTCGATCTGGTCGTCGGTGAGTGTGTCCTCGGGTAAGGGGATATAGTCGGCTATAGTCGCAAGCATGGGCGTCATGTTCTGGTAGAGGATAGCGGAACAGTAGTTCAGACCTCCCGCAGGCAGACGGCTCTGGAACTCATCCGAACTGGCGAGCGTGTAGCGACTCTGATTGTACTGCAGCGCATTTGATACGAGCGCCCGGCTGGGCGCCATGATCATGTAGCCGCCCGAATAGGTGTAGTGGACCTGGGAGCCTGTTTCGAGAATCGAAACCGTCTGGTAAATCTGACCTCCCACCGACTCGGCGGTCAGTTCGATCCCCTGATGATTTTCGGCCGCAGCCAGCTGATTGAACTCTGATATCAGCCGTTCAATCGTGTTCTGGAACCGGGCGGAGTCATAGACCTCCGTCACAACCTTCCAGGCCGGTGTCGGAAGCAACGGGCCGTCGATTGCGATAACGAACTCGCCGCCCAACGGAGACGCGACATCGTACTGAATGTCGATCATATGCTCCTGCTGGAATGTCGCGATGTCGTTCCATGCTTCCGGATCCATCGTTCGCAGCGTGTCGAAAAGCTCACCCACGATGGAAGCAGGATCCTTGGTCAGGCCTGCGACGACGCCGAACGTGTCGGGCGAGACGTAATCCAGTCCACCCATTGGCGCGGGCGTCCCTAACCACGAGGCGATACCGGCGCGGGTTTGATCGAAGTTCATGATCGCCCGTGTGGCACTCTGCCCGGCGACGACCTTGTAGTCGATGACCAGATCCTGGAGATTATTGATGCCGATTCCCTCGGGAACACCGTCGGACGATTCGCCGATCAGAGCGTCGATATCCGCCGCGAAAAGCCAATCGGTTCCAGCGCCGTAGGCCGTCGCAAGAGATCCGTAAAATTCGGTGGCGGCAAACGCTGATGTCCCACCGAGCACCGTGTCGAGAACGTCTGCAACACGTTGGGCTGAGGATGAGAAAACTAACAGGCCGCCCTCGACAT
The DNA here is from genome assembly GCA_965262425.1 of Terriglobia bacterium. Taxonomy (GTDB): domain Bacteria; phylum Acidobacteriota; class Terriglobia; order 20CM-2-55-15; family 20CM-2-55-15; genus CAZOZZ01. The sequence continues at coordinate 1,450,921 of OZ253536.1, forward strand.
AAACGACGGGGTCCGAGCTACCGGCCAGGGCGGCGACTTCCGCCCCGGTCGTGACGATGTGGAGGACCTCCGGATCGGGCGAAACCGCGATCGCAGCCCGCAACAGGATGACAACGTTTTCGGCATCTGTCACTTCTGCCAGAAGCAACGGGTCCGAGTTGTTTCCGTCACGTCCAAGGGCGAGGACGACTTCGTTGCCGAGCAGGCCCGACAACGCCCGGACCTGTTCGATCATCTGTTCGATCGACAGGTTTCCCTCTTCGGCGGCCCGTTGTGCCGACTCGTTCCACCACCGTTGAATCACGGGATTTTCGTCGATTCTTTGCTTGAAAACATCGTAAGCGCTCGTGAGCGTGAGCGCCACGTTCGGGAAGGCCACGTACATCACCGTATCGGAGGGCACGATGTTCAACAGGTTGGAGGAGTATCTCAGGCCCTGGGAAGCGATGGCATCCCTCAGTTGGTCTGTCGCTCGTGAAAACTCGGCAAGCAGGGCGATGTGAAGTTCGAGCTCCTGGCTCCACGCGATCTCCTGTTCGATCGGTACCAGAGTCAGGCTCTCGGTAGAATTGAACTGTTCGCCGGGGAACAGTGCCGTCTCGGTGGACTCGTTTTCGACGAGAACTTCGCCTTCAATCACCGATACACGGGATCCTTTCGCACCCTCGCTTACAGAGAACACCGTTCCGACAACCGAAACCTCGGTGTCGTCGGTGGAGACATAGAGATGTCCCGATCTCTGCTCGGCGGCCCGGACGATGACGCTGCCGCGTTCGAGTCGAATGCGGATGCCGTCCGCAGCGGCCATCAAACTTATCTCGGACCGCTCTCGCATTTCGATCCGGCTACCATCGTCGAGCTCGATGATGGCGCCCGAGTTCGTCGCCGTGCGGATCGGCTCTCCTGCGCCGATTTCGGCGCCCGCCGTTATCGGAAGCAGTTGCTGGCCGTCCAGCCGGAAGAGTTGCCCACGGACCGTCTGGGCCGAGGCATGCACTTCGACCGGGAACAGCAACAAGCCGACGAGACCGGATTGCTGAATCCCGACAGCCAGAAGCAGCGTGGCGGCGATACCCATCGCCGCCCATTGCCAGGTCGGGAGTGGGTTTCGGCGCGGTCTTCGGACAGATGTGACATGGGGCTCGGACGAACGAGCGCTTGTCAGGGCCTTTCGGCACGGCAAACATTCGCGGCTGTGGTCTTCAAGCAGCAGCGTACGGGCCGAACTGAGCCTTCCGGCAAGGTATTCGGGTATGAGCGATTGGTAGTCCCCGCAACCCCGGATCGCTTCGGTTTCCGGACCGGCGAGAGCCGGTTCGGCGGACACCTCGACCGATCCTTCCGCGATACGTGCCCAGACGCGGGCGGCCGCTTCTTCGACCTGGGCTGGATCCGGATGTGTGTTACGGATTTCGTCAATCGCACGATCAAGCGCATGGGCGGGCTTTTGACGTTTGGACTCCATCACTGACCTCCTACGAACGAGCGGAGAGATTTTCGGAGACTGCCGCGTGCTCGAAATAGCGTCACGGCAATGGACCCGGTCGACGTGCCCAGCATTTTCGCGATGTCCCGGTTGCTGTACCCTTCGATATGCCGCAGGGCAAAGACCTCGGCGGCTCTGGGGTTCAGTTCCGACAGCGCTCCTCGAAGCTTCGCGCCAAGCTCGGTGCTCTTGTGCTCCCGGTACGGGTCTGGACGGGAATCCTTGATCCAGGGCTCCATCTCCGTAATCGAAACACTGCGACCGCGCTTGCGCACGATGTCGAGGGCAACGTTGATCGCTGCACGGTGAAGGTAAGGGGGCCATCCGCCCTTGAGATCCGGAGTGGACTCCCTTCGAATGAGCCGCATGAATAAGGTCTGCAGCGCATCCTCCGCGTCGGTGCTGTTGCCGGTTATCCGAAAAGCCGCGCGGTAGACCAGATCATAATGATCCAGAAATACCTGCTCCAGCTCTTTGGATGGGGATTGGCTTTTCTTTGTTTGCACGTCGACAGGCAATTTCATCTCCTTGTTGGTCTACAACCCCATTAACGACAGTGGTTGGAACAAATTAACAAGAAAATGAAAACTCCCTCGCTCCTGTGTCCAAGGTCAGTGATGTGATCGAATTCAATCCCTCAAACATCATTACGCACCCCCAGGTTAAAACGTTCAAAGTATTGCCCGGAAATGAATTACGAGCCCTACAAAGGACAGCGTGTCGGGGTGGCCGTCCCCGGCCACCCGCGGTTCAAGCGACGGAAGTATCGGGGGGAGGCTTCAGTGGGCGTATTCCGCAATCCCGCGGGCGCCCACGGAGGGACGCCCCGACACGCGATCTCGAACGTTGCGGGGGAGCCCTCAATCTCCCTCAGATGTGTCGGTTGGGGTATTGTAGCTGGCATGGCCGGTCTGGTTCGAATCCTGGTCTCTCGACACTCTGCATTTTACTCGCCCCTGATCGTGACGATTGCAGGGGGGTTCCTGAAGGATGAGGGCCTGGAGTCCAGCTACGCGGTCAAACCTCCCGATCGGGGAACATTCGAGATGCTGGAAGCCAGCGAGGTGGATGTCGTCCAGTCGGCTGTTTCATCCAATTGGGGCCGCCTCGAGAGGGGAATCACGGACCTGCCGGCCCATTTTGCACAGATCAATGGTCGGGACGGATTCTGGATCACCTCCAGGAGCCCCGGTCCGTTCAGGTGGAAGGATCTGGAAGGGAAGCGGTTGCTGGCCGATCACGGGCCGCAGCCGCTGGCCATGCTTCGGTACGCGGCGACCCGGCAGGGGGTCGATTGGAACGAGGTCAGGCTGATTGACGCAGGAAGTCCCCCCGCGATGGACGCTAGGTTCCGTTCCGGCGATGGCGATTTTGTTCACCAGCAGGGTCCCGCCCCGCAGCAATTGGAGAGTGACGGATCAGGCTATGTTGTGGCCTCTGTGGGTGAAGCGATGCCGACGGTAGCATTCAGCAGCCTGATGGCGTCCCGCCGGCATCTGGAAAGTCCTGAGGCGTCCGGGTTCGTCCGCGCCTACCGGGGGGCCCTCCGGTGGATCGAGGGAGCTCCGGGCGCGGAAATTGCGGCCCGGGAAGCGGAGTTCTTCAGTGACGTCGAACCCCGAGTACTGACGGCGACCATCGATGCTTACAAGCGGGTCGGATGTTGGTCGATGGATTCGGAAATCCACCCGGAACAATACGAACAGTCTCTCGATGTGTTCCGTGCAGCCGGCCTCATCAGCAGTCGTCCTCCGTATGACCAGGTCGTCGTTCTACCTCCTGAATGATTTATAGATGAAAGTGATACATTAATTGAACGCAATTACAGGACTGTAAAAGCGTAGCTTACGCTGGAGATGTAGCGATGCCAATTGAATCGGTGAATCCCGCTACCGGCACACTGATCCAGAAATACGAAGAGATGGACCCAGAAACGGTGGACCAGATCCTTGACGGTGCCGAGAGGGCCCACCGGGCCTGGCGCCCTCTGTCTTTCGCCGAGCGAGCGTCCGGGTTGCAAAAAGCTGCCGAAATCTTACGGGGGCGAGTGGAACCCTACGCTGCATTGATGGCATGGGAGATGGGAAAGCCACTCGCACAGGGCCGTGGGGAGGTCGAAAAGTGTGCCTGGGTGTGCGACTTCTACGCCGAGCAGGCCGAGTCGTTTCTTGGTTCGGAGGACATCAAGTCCGACGCCATCCGAAGCCAGGTGCGTTTCGAGCCGCTGGGCGTCATTCTTGCCGTCATGCCGTGGAACTTTCCCTTCTGGCAGGTGTTTCGCTTTGCGGCGCCGGCCCTGATGGCAGGGAACGGGGCAGTCCTCAAACATGCTTCGAACGTACCGGGTTGTGCTCTGGAGATCGAACGCGTATTCGCCGAAGCGGGCCTTCCCGAAGGTCTGTTCAGGACCCTGCTCATAGGTGCGTCCGGCGTCTCGCGTGTCATCGAAAACCCGATCGTAAGGGCCGTCACGTTGACGGGCAGCACTCCGGCCGGGAAGGCCGTCGCGGCGAAAGCAGGTTCGGAATTGAAGAAGACCGTTCTCGAGTTGGGCGGCAGCGATCCATACCTGATCCTTGACGACCAGGACCTGGAGCTGACGGCCGAAGATTGCGCAGCCGCTCGTCTCGTCAACGGTGGGCAGAGTTGTGTTGCGGCCAAGCGATTCATCGTTCTGGGGTCGATCCGGGAAAGGTTTGAGAGCCTTCTGGTCGAGAAAATGAAAGCGTACCGAATGGGGGATCCTACCGACGAGGGAGTGCGAATCGGGCCGCAGGCACGCCACGACCTCCGGGACGAATTGCATCGACAGGTTCGTCGCAGCGTCGATGCCGGCGCTCGGGTTTTGCTGGGTGGCAGCCTTCCGCAGGTGTCCGGGGCGTTCTATCCTCCGACCGTCCTTACCGGCGTCCGGAAAGGCATGGCCGCCTACGACGAAGAGATGTTCGGGCCCGTGGCCGCCGTGATCTCGGCCGTCGACGAGGACGACGCTATCCGGATGGCCAACGACACGGTATTTGGCCTTGGCGCTGCCGTCTACACATCCGACTCGGCCCAGGCGGAGCGGGTTGCCGCACAAATCGAAGCCGGGTGCTGCTTCATCAACGGCTTCGTCCGGTCCGACCCCAGGTTACCTTTCGGAGGTATCAAACAATCCGGTTATGGCCGCGAACTCTCCGCCTTCGGCATCCGGGAATTCGTCAACATCAAAACCATTTACCGGGTCCGTTAACCTCATTTCCGATACGTTTCTTAGGGCCCGCTCAAGAATTACTTCGCAGGCTGGCGCCCAGATTTGCGTCAGATTCGGTTGCGACCGATTTGAGCAGACCGGAGGAATAGCCTGCTATTTCGAGGATCTGCGAGTGAGGAGCGACCGAAGATGGCGTGAAGATGGGATGCCAGAATGTGAAGTTATTTTTGAGTGGGCCCTGGTGCCGAATTTCGTTTCAGCCAGTCCAAATACCTCATGTGATCCTCGTGAATAACATCTTCGCAGAAACCGAAATCGGTGGGGGCCGCGGGCCGGATCCCACCTTTGGAGGACGTCAGAAATGAAGGTCAACAGCGGAATCGCTCACCGAACGACGATCGTACTCCTGCTCAGCGTGATGTCTGTCGGCATCGCCGAGGCACAGCGTACCGAACTCAAACCTGGGTGGAACATGTTCTCCCCGGAAGAAGACGTCGAGATGGGGCGCCAGGTGTCGCGGGAAGCGGAGCGGGAACTCGCCATCATCGACGACTTTGAGCTCGAGAGTTATCTCAACCGCCTGGGCCACCGTTTGTCGGACCAGGCTCCAGGCGCCGACTACCCGTACCAGTTCAAGCTCGTTAACGACAAGACGATCAATGCGTTCGCCTTGCCAGGGGGGTTCATCTACATCAACCGCGGGATCATTGATGCGGCCGATCGGGAGGCTGAGCTTGCCGGCGTGATAGGGCACGAGATCGGACATGTGGCCTTGCGGCACGGTACGAACCAGGCGTCCAAGGCTTATCTGGCCCAGGCGCCGCTGGCGATCCTGGGCGGTGTTTTCGGCGGAGGCGGTGTGGCGTCGGTACTGACCCAGCTTGGAATCGGTTTCACCGCAAACTCTGTTTTTATGAAGTTTTCGCGGGACGCGGAGCGGCAGGCCGATCTGCTGGGAGCTCAGATCTTGTTCGATGCCGGTTACGACCCTACCGGAATGACTGAGTTGTTCGAGAAGCTGGCAGCCGATGGCGGTGGCGGGGCCGAGTTCTTCAACAGTCACCCGAATCCGGGAAACCGAGTGCGTGACGTCGGAGAGGAAATCGACCGTCTCGGACGCTCCTCGCGCGGCTACCGGGATAGTTTTTCGGATTTCCGTCGGGTGAAAGCTCGTTTGGCCGATATACCCGAAGCTTCTCCCCGGGATCGTCCGAACCGCAACACGCGTCGGGACGACCGTTCCACGGGACGGCCGGATCGCCCGTCGACCAGATATCAACGCTTCGAGAGCCGCGAGTTGCGGTTTTTCTATCCGGACAACTGGCGCGTCTATGAGGGCCGGAACTCGGTGACGGTTGCTCCAGAGCGCGGTGTCATCGGCCGGGACGGCGCGCTTGCCTTCGGTATGCTCGTGTCGACATTCGAACCCCGGACCGACCGGAGAGGACGCCTCTCGCTCGAAGGCGCCACGGATCAGTTGATCGACAGCCTTCGTCGATCGAATCCAGGGACACGAATCCGTCAGGGTTATCGTCGTGGCCGCATCAGCGGTCGGGCCGCCCTGTCGGTGGTGATGATCGGCGATTCGCCCGTCGAAGGCGCCGAACGCAACTGGCTCCTGACCACGTTCGGCCCCGGCAACCTGCTCTATTACTTCATCGCCGTCGCGCCGGAATCGGACTTCAGAACCTACGAACCGACGTTCGAGTCCATCTTCGATTCCATTCGCCTCCGCTAATTCGGGAACGGAGGCGAAACTCTTTTACTATGTTGTTGTATTAAAACGCTTTGTCGAGTTGTTCCTCCGTCCCTTTAATTTAGTTTTTTGTAGGTTCCCAGGATCTGATCCCAGAGTGGTGAGGTGACTCCATAGCACGATTTGTCGTCGACGAAGTGGTGGAGGAAGTGTCTTCTGCGGTGGGCGGCCAGGCCGAGGTCCGAGGAGCTGGTGTGGACGCCGTAGTGTACCCATTCGTAGTAGAGAAAGCCGGTCCAGATTCCGGCCATGAGCCCGACCGTCCGGAACTCGCTTTGGGTGATGACGTAGAGAGATATCAGGATCGCTATCGACATCGGGACGCTGAAGCGTGCACGAACCAGGATCTGGTCGTTTCGGTGGGGCTCGGCATGGTGGAGAAGGTGGAACTGTCGAACGATTTTCCGCACGGTCGGAACCTTCGAGTTCCAGTGAAAGACAACCCGGTGCAGTCCGTACTCCAACAGGCTCCACAGAAGTAAGCCCGTGGGGATGAGCCAGACCCACTCGACGGGCGATCGGCCAGGTTCTGCCGAGTTTGCAGCGTAGCCGAGTATTCCCCCAGCCAGGGGATACATCCAGAACGAACAGAAGCGCTGCAGAGTCGCGAACATTCCAAGATTATATTCCTTCCTTTGACCACCGTTCTGGCTGTTTTCATTTCACTTTGGGAATCCGCAGGGCATCGAGTAGAATGTCCACAACTACGCTACTCATCGGGGGCTCTTGTATGCGTAACCTGTGGATTGTGTGTGTGTTGGCGTTGATCGTCGGCGTTTTTGCCCAAGCGGGTGTCCAGTCGCCGGCGATGGTCGAACCCAGTGGGAACTACGAACTCGACCAGGATTGGGCCGAGCTCCCCGCGGGTGAGGAATTTGGTGCGGTTTCCTGGGTCGCCATCGATGCCCGTGGTTTCGTCCACGCGTTCAGGCGCGACGGGCCGATCTTCAACTTCGATGACCACGGGAAGTTCCTTCGTTCGTGGGGGAAAGGCATAGCTAAATGGACGCACGGCCTGCGTGTGGATCACGAAGGCTACATCTGGGCAACGGACGGGCAAGGGCATCAGATCAAGAAGTTCAGTGCCGGAGGCGAGCTCCTAATGACGCTCGGAAAATATGACGTCGCGGGGGACGGTCCCGAGACGTTCAACCGTCCGACCGACGTCGCTGTTGCTCCTAACGGAAACTTCTACGTCTCCGATGGATATGGGAATTCCCGCGTTGCCCTTTTCAGCAAGGACGGTACGTTCATCAAGGACTGGGGGACCAAGGGCGACGCGCCAGGGCAGTTCGACACGCCACACTCGGTTGTGATCGATCCCGCCGGTCGTGTCCTGGTGGCGGATCGCCAGAACGACCGCGTTCAGATCTTCGATGCCGAGGGAACTTTCCTCGAGGAATGGACGGATCTTGGCAGGCCATACGGTTTGGCTATCTATGACGGAAAGGTCTTTGTCGCAGACGGCGTTCTGGGCAGGGTCGCGATTGCGGACCTGGCGACCGGAAAGCTCGTGGACGTTATCGAAGGAGCCGAGATGGCACATGGGATCGAAGTCGACCCGATGGGCAACGTCTATGTGGCGTCGAACCGCGGCTCCAGCCTGAAGAAATTTGTGTTGAGCAAAGGATCGAACTGAACTCCCCGGCGGGGCGTCCGGCATACCGAGACGGTCGTGCCGGCGCCCGGCCGTGGTGAAGCGTGTGTCGTTCAACGACCTTACCACCACAATTTCACCAACCCGGACATCGCACGGTTCACTTCGGTTTCCAATTCCCGGATCGACTGCTGTCCCCTGATTTTCCAGTCCAAGCAGACGTTCCATCTCGCCAATCAGATGCGCTGAACCCTCTCTTTTTTTCGATTCGATCTTCCGATAACGGCTGGTTAAAAAAAGACCTGCGGGCTAGCTTCCAAAAGTTGACAGTGGGTAGACAAATAGACTACAAATACCCCACCACGATATTTCACATTTAGTAGCAAAGTCATTGACCCGGTTCGGTTCGTTTTTGGGATGTTGGGAATCTGTTGATGCTCGCTAGGACGCGAACACGATTTCCCTAATGGTTTGATCTCCGCAACGGATAGCGGTGCCAAATCACAACTAGGAGGAAGGTGTTTATGCGATGTCTATTGTCCGGCAAGACGGTCGTCTTTGCCATCTGTCTGACGCTAATCATGTCCACGGCTACGTTCGCCCAGACGGGTGATGGTGGTCTGGTCGGGTATGTTCGGGACGCTTCCGGCGCCATACTGCCGGGTATCACATTGACCGCGACGAGCCCGGGTCTGATCGGAGAGCGGCAGGTCTTTTCCGACGAAAGCGGCTATTTTCGGATCATCAACCTGCCGGTGGGATTCTACACGTTGATTGCGGAGCTGCCGGGCTTTTCCACGTTCAGGCAGGAAGCAATCAATGTCCGTGCCGGCGGTACGTTCACCGTGAACGTCGTGATGCAGGTCGGCTCGGTGACGGAAACGATCACGGTGACTTCGGAGTCTCCGATGATCGACACCGTTTCTTCGGAATCGAACGTTTTGGTTGATGGTGAATTCCAGCGGAACGTTCCGGTGCAGGCCCGGCGTAACTGGAGTGACATACTCGAACTGACGCCAGGCATCATGTCCCGGCCATTCGATGACAACAGCGGCCGGATGGTCTACTACGGCCGTGGCGCGCACCACTTCACGCACGTCATCAAGATGGACGGTGCCAACGCGTCTTCTTACTATGATGCGCAGCCGACGTTCATCAACATGAGCACGGATTCGATCGGTGACGTGGAACTGAAGTCCGGCGGCGCCGATGCGTCGACCGAGATGGGCGTCGGCCTGAACGTCAACATCGTCACGCCGAACGGTGGTAATGAATTCCACGGCCAGTTTACCGGGACGTTGCAGGGCAACGGCGACTTCTGGAATGACGGCACCTCCCAGGTCGCTGCGGTCGCGGGCCGCCTCGGCGGAAGCGGCGGAAGCCCCACGATCCAGCAGGTGTTCCAGTATGACGGGAACTTCGGCGGTCCCGTCGTCCGGGACCGGTTGTGGTTTTTCGGCAACTTCCGGCACAACCGCCTGGAGAACGGCATCAGCCGGTCGTCGCCGGAGATCGAACAGCTCAAGGCGTTCGGTCTGAACGACATTTTCAACAACAGAACACAGGCGACGCAGTGGTTTGTGAAAGCCACGGCGCAGCTCTCCGACATCCACAGCTTCTTGTTTTCGCTGTCGGACGACACGGTAAACTTCGGCCAGAACCGGGAATACAACGTGGACCAGATCCGTTTCGCGTCCACGGGCGGCAACATGTTCACCGTGAAGCTCGACTCGATCTGGACGAGCGCACTCAGCAGCCAGCTCCTGTTCTCCTACAACAACAAGAGCGGGAACAGCCAGTCCGGCACCTACGACCGGTTGGACGCGCAAGGCCTGTCGGGGCCGCTGATCACGGTGCACCGGGACGCTAGCCTGTCGGGCGGCGTGTTGAGCGGCAGCGGCCGGATCGTCGACATGGGCAACACCACGTCGAGGTTCTTCCAGCCGGCGTCACGGATGGAATTCAAGGCGGACTTCAAGTATTTCACCCAGGGAGGAGGAGGATCGCACGAGTTTGCATGGGGACTCTACACCTCTCCGCGGAATCGATTCGACGTGACGCGGCAGTACGAAAACGGTGGGTTCACCAACGAAGACGTTCACCTGGTGGATCCGAGTCAATCCCATTCTTAGTTGAAACTCTCCACGGCTCACGATTGGTCACGCAACCTTCTTCTTCGATCTCGTCGACGTCTTCGCCTCAATCTTCAGCTCCCGCCTGAGGGCTTCGCGGAGCTTTGGAAGATGACGGTAGCCGATCACCTTCCTCAAGCGTGGTTCGATGTCGATGAGCGCCGTCGCCAACCAGCGCTGCCGCTGGCTCGAGTTCTTCCAATGATCGACCTTCGCGCACCTTTCCTCGACGAGGGCATTGACCGATTCCAAGCAATTCGTCGTCTTGAACGAACGGCCCAGGACCCCGTACACGCCGAGTCGATGCAACGTGAGGGTCTCCTCCAGGCCTTCCTCAAGGCTCGTAGCGGCCGATTGGTTTCGCTCCTCGAGCTCTCCATGGAGCTGTTCGAGGGCCGCCCGGGCTTCGTTGTACTCCGGGCGCTGGTACGCACGCTGAAGCCGCTTGCGCCACGCGGCTTGCTCGGTCTTCGACAGGTAGCTCACCACGTTCTCGCGTTTGTGCCATTGGCAGCGTTGGACCAGGGCTCGATTACCGAATGCCCGCTTGACTGCCGCGCGCAGACCTTTGCCGCCGTCGACGATCACCAGCACGCCTTCAGAGATGTCCAGGCCTCGCTCCATCAATGAACGGAGAAACGGAGTCAGTACCTGCTCGTTCTCCGTACTCGTCTCCACGAAGCCTAAGAAGCGTTTGTCGCCCGTAATTGTGATGCCCAGGGCCACAACCATCGTGGCGTCGGCAAACATTTTCCCGTCCAGGAAGATCGCCACCACGTCCTCGGCCGACAGATCCCGCTCCTGCATCTCCCGAAGTTTCGCCCCACTCGCCTGGACGAATCCTCGAGACACCGTCGAGCTCGACAATCCGATGGCTCCTGGAATCGCTTCCGCGGCCGACTCGTAGTTCCGGCAGGAGATCCCATAAAGCACACGTCTGAGAAGCAGTTCGTTCACCGCGCCATCCGGACTGAGTTCCTCGTAGCTCCGAAGCGGAATCTCCCCGCCCGCCACGCTGCGCACTCGAGGCACCCGAACCGGCACCCGCTGGCCCCCGAGCCCCACGGTCCCCGGATTACTCCCGTGTCGCCGGCCCCTCAACGTCGCCTCCTTTCGCGCGTATCGCTCACCCGCCAACGCCTTCACTTCCTCGTCGAGCAACTCCTCCACGTGCATCAACCCCAGTGGGATCAACGCCCGAATCATCTCCACCTTCGAGTCCAATTCCAGTCCCGAGTATTCCTCCCGGCTCAGGACCTCGACCTCACCCAGCACACGCGACTTCTTGCGTTTCTTCACCGAACGTAACAGACTGCTCATCTCGGCTCCTTTCTCTTACAGGCTTGATGTTGTTTCTTCCAATACCATCAAACCATAGGGTTTGGAGCCGTTTCAATTTCCAACTAAGATTGGCACACTTTCGTGGATCCGAATGATCTGACGTCGGGTACGGTTCCGTTCCGGCGTACCTTCAGGACCGCGGATACCATCACCGAATTCGCGTCCCGCGAGAGCGACCTGGGCCTCTACATCCAGGACAGCTGGCAGCCGCATCCGCGACTCACCCTGAACGTGGGCGTGCGTGTGGACTTCGTCAGTCGCAAGGACGAGATCTTCAACATCACGCGGCAGGACAGCACGGAATGGCAGCCGAATTTCGGCTTGTCGTGGATGATCGGCTCCAGCGGGAACGACGTGTTCCGTCTCAGTGTCAAGCGGCAGCACCAGGCGATGACCGGCCGCGACAACGTGACCCGGTACGTCGGCGCCGCTGGTGTGAGTAGCTTCAACCTCTACGACAACGACGGGGACGGCGTGTTCGAGACCCGAAGGGACACTCCGGCGGCGGACAACTCGGTGGCGGCGAAGCGATTCGATCCGAGCCTGCACCAGCCCTTCACCGACGAGTTCATCCTCGGTTTCCGGCACCAGTTTCCGGGCCAGTTCAGCATCGACGTTTCCGCGATCCAGAAACAGGTCAAGCACATCTTCGGCGAGGTGGATATCAACGGTATCTATCCAGCCGGACCGGGCTTGCCGTTCATCGGCTTCGGAAGAGTTGGCAACCTGACTTCCGAACTGGGCGATGTGGAACGAGGCGTTGTCCGGCGAATTACGAACAACACGTGGAGTCGAATGAACCTGCAGGCCATGGATTTCGTCATCACGAAAAACATGAGTAACAACTACATGATCCTGGCGACGTTCAGCAAGCAGCGTCACTGGGAGAGTGGCAACTGGAACCCGACTTCCTATTCCAAGTTCATCCAGCCTGGAGCGTTCGAGAACCACAATTCGCTTCAGGATACGCGTGGCAACAACGACGACCAGACCTCGACCGGCGGGAGTACGATCTGGGGCAAGTACTCGGTGAGCCTGGCGGGAACCTACAACGCACCGGTGGGCATCGTGGTGTCCGGTTCCTACACCCAGCACGACGGGGCATGGTCGGGAACCGTGCGGCGAAGGGCGAGCAGCGCGGAGCGGGCGGTATTCGGACCGTCGAGCTTCACCTCGCCCGGCGGCCTCCGCTTCTCGAACCCGCTGCGGACAAGCACCCGTTACTACACCGACACGGGTCCGTTGGACAATGTTCTGCCCGAAGTCACGCGGAACGTCGCCGACACGCGAAGCCACCAGCTCAACGCGCCGGCGGTCCAGAACTTCAGCTTGAAGATCGGGAGAGACTTCAACTTCGGTGACACCCAGAAGCTGCAGGTGGCGTTGAACATCCTGAACGCGTTCAACGGTTCGCGTCACTATCAGTTTGCACGGAATGGGAGCCGGACCGAGTCTCCATCGAACTTCTCACGGTTCCGGAACCTGCAGCCTCCTCGCAGCTACCAGATCGTGTTGCAGTACAAGTTCTGAGGAGGGTACCAGGGACGACAGACAGCTGAACTCGCACCGCCGTTGAAATCGACTGCGGTGCGGGTTTATCATTGGTTTCATGATAGGCAAAGCCACATGGACAGCCGCGTCTCGGGTGTCGTTGTGGCTCTTTGTCTTTGGGCTTGCCGCGGCAGCGGCCTCCATTCTGGCGGGTCAGGAAAGCGCTTCCCCTTCAGACTACGTTGGCGCCGAAGCGTGCCAGTCCTGCCATCCTTCAATTTATCAGAGCTACCAGGAAGTCGGCATGGCGCGTTCGTTCAACCGAATCGATCGCGTCGCCCCGATCGGAGACTGGAGCGGGAACAACCGCTTCTACCACGAAGTCTCGGACCAGTACTTCGAGATGACGGCGCGCGATGGAAAGTATTTCCAGCGGCGTTATCAACTGGACAGGTCCGGTAACGAAGCCAACAATTTCGAAAAAGAAATCGACTTCATCCTGGGCTCCGGGAACAAGGAACGGGATTACTTCTACCTTTCGAGTTCGGGCGAGCTCGTTCAGTTTCCCGTCGTCTGGTATTCCGAGAATGCGCAGTGGGGGATGGCACCGGGATACGACCGGCCCGACCACGAAGGGTTCTCTCGCCGTGTCGAGTACCGCTGTTTTTTTTGCCACAACGGCTACCCTGAATTGCCTGAGGGATGGGCACGCTACGAAGCCCAGCGGCCGCGCTTTCCAGAGGAGCTGCCTGCCGGGATCGGCTGCGAGCGGTGTCACGGCCCGGGACGGAGGCACGTCGATCGGGCGTCCGTGGGCGCTCGGTCGTCCGAGATTCGAGCCGGTATCGTCAACCCGGCCCGGCTGGACCGGAAGTTGCAGCTCGACGTCTGCATGCAGTGTCATCTGGAAACCAGCAGTTCGCTGCTACCCGATGTCGTCTTGAAGGAGGGCCGCGATATTTTCTCCTATCACCCCGGAGAGCCGTTGGAGGATTATGCGGCCGTTTTCGACTATCCTGCCGATTCGGGTCACGATGAATTCAACATCGTCCATCAGGCCTACCGTTTGCGAAAGTCTCTCTGTTTCGCTTCTTCCGAAATGACTTGCACGACCTGCCACGACCCGCACAGCGTTCCTGCCGATAAGCCGACGTTTTACAAGCAGAAATGCCTGGACTGTCACCCGTCGGGGGACGACTGCGCGGAAAGTAACCAGGCACGGGCCGCCAACGGCGACGACTGCCTGGCGTGTCACATGCCCCAGCGCCGGACCCACGACGTCGTCGCCGCAACGATGACGGACCATTACATCCAGCGCCGGGTGCCCGAAGACTTACTGGCCGAACGCGCCGAACCCACCGAACCCTACACGGGCCCGTTGCGCTTGTACCTTCCGGATGACGAGGAAGACCTGTACATGGGGTTGGCGTTGTCCCGAGGAGCCGATGTGTCGGCGGGAGTGGAACAGCTGGCCGTCATGACGCAGTCGGCCGACTTCGATTCGATCCCGCCGCTGTACTATCTGGCTTCCGGATACCAGAGTCTGGGCCGGACCTCGGAGGCGATCAGGGAGTACCGGCGAGTACTGGACCTCGACTCCGACTACACGGAAGCCCGCTACAATCTGGGGATCGCGATGATCGAACAGGGAACCATGGTGGCCGCGATCACCGAACTCGAAGAGGTCTTGCGGCAGGATCCCGGCTTCGCGGAGGCACACATCGCGCTGGCACGCGCGAAGGGCGCCCGACTGAGCAGACCGATGTCGACGTTTGACCAGATTCTCCTGTTCGAGAGCGTGCGTCAGCACTATCTTTCGGCAGTGAAAATTGACCCGTTCCATCTGGTTGCGCTCAACAACCTCGGTTTGCTCGAGATCGAGTTCGATCGACCGGATGAGGCGACCGCATACTTCGAACGCGCCCTTGCCATCGACCCGACGAACGCAACAGCCAGGACCAATCTGGATCGCCTCCGCAGGCAGTAAAGGCAGGATCAAAAGAAACGCCGGGCAGTCAAGGCACTGCCCGGCGTTCAGGGTTTAGGTTGAGTTCGGCCTACTGGGGGCCCGTTTTCTTCTCTTTGTATCCGTCCTCGGTGACTTCGATCTGCCGTTTGATGACACCCAGGATTTCCTCGTCACCCAGATAGATGACTGACGGCGCACCCATCTCGAGCAGGAGCGCGACGGTGTCGGGATGGGAGAGGCGAACGCTCGATCCGATATAGGGTCCGTTCGCCAGATCCGTGACGGCCCAACCGAGCTCGGTCCGAGCCTGGAGGTCTGCCCCATGTTCGACCAGATATTCGACGATCTCGCTGTCGCCACGGTGGGCGGCGCCCATCAGCGGCGTGTACCCCTTCGTGTCCCTGGTTTCCACCCGAACCCCGAGCTCTTCGACGAGGTATTGGATTGCCGGCAAGTACCCGTCGGCGTGGTTGAGAGCAAAGTTTCCAAGCCATCCTATCCCCGTCGCCATTGCCAGAGCGGTGTTGCCCTCAATCGACTCAAGATTCGGATCGGAGCCATACGCGACCAGGAGCTTCATCGCAGGAAGATCATTTGCCTGCGCGGCGCGCCAGAACGGTGTGGATCCTGCGGCGCTGACCCACATCTGGTTGTGATGGGGCGGTCTGAACCACAGGGCCTTAACCAACTGAACGTTGGTCTCGGCGCCGTGCTCGAGAAGGATCTCCATGAACTCCAGGTAGTCCACATCCCGTTGACCGATGCCGCCGGCGGCGGTTTGTCTCGTCGGGGACCAGGCCACCGGGGCATACCTCATGTCGATAGTCGCGTACAGGGCGGCCAGACCGTCGATTGTGGCCATGTTTGGATCGGCGCCCTGTCCCAGGAGATAATTCGCAATGTCGAATTCGCCGTTGACGATCGCCATCACCATCGGTGTCATCAGGTCCCCGGGATTCCGCTCGTTGACGTTCGCTCCGGCTGCAACCAGCGCCCGGACGGCGTCAAAGTGGCCTTCCCGCACGGCATAGTGCAGCGCCGTGTTGCCGCCCATGATCTCGGCCTTGGGTCGTCCGCCGCTTGTCCGATTGGGGATACGATTCCCGGCGTCGTCGAAGAGCGGCAGGTCCATCGGAACGATCGCGCTGGTCGCGTTGAGCTCGGTCCCGCGTGAGCCCAGAACCTCGATGACCTCGGCGCGATTGCGGGACGCCGCGAACATCAGCGCGGTCTGGTCCCGGATGGCCTTCGCGTTTGCGTCCGCTCCGTGATCCAGCAAAGTCCGGACTGCATCGGCATCGCCGGCTGCTGCGGCTTCCATCAGGGCCGTCGTTCCAATTGAATTGGCCGCGCTCGCGTCGGACCCCGCCTCGAGCAGGAACTCGATCAACGCCGCGTTTCCGGTACCACTGGCGATCAGCAAGGGTGTGAGCGCTTCTTCGCGAGTCGCACGTCCGATGTCGGCGCCGCCTTCGGTCAACAACCGTGCCATTTCCATGTCGTTCCGGTAGGCGGCCCAATGCAATGCGGTCATCCCATCGCCGTGGGCGGCGTTGATGTCGACGTCCCCGGCCAGTAATGAGCGGACCGTCTCGATGTCACCACGCTGCGCTGCGTCCGGCAGCCGAACGTCACCCGGGGCCGCCGACAGCACCATCGCCATCGAAACAACAGCCACTCCGGCTACTAAAGTCTTGCGCCACATATATCGTTCCCTCCTCGGTTTTCTCGTTCCGGCAATACGACGTTAGATTGAAAGTTGGCCCGTGCTGTCGCCGAATTCGGTGAGGTCGTCCACACCGAGTCGATCGAGCATGGTCAGCATCAGGTTTGCCAGGGGAGTACCTTCCGGCATCTTCAGATGCAGATTTCCCTTGATCTGCCCGTTGGCGTGTCCCACCAGGAAGATCGGTAGCCGCTTGTGTTCGTGTACGTGGGAGTTTCCCATGGGGCTCCCGTACATGACCAGGGAGTGATCCAGCAGGTTTCCGTCTCCATCGGGAGTGTTCTTCAATTTTTCGAGAAATGGAGCCACCCTGCTGACATGGTACTCGTTCAACTGGGCGAACTCCCTTACTGTTTCCCCCTTGTCCCCGTGATGCGAAGCGGAATGGAAGGGCGTGTCGATCCCACTGTCGGCATAAACCCGTGCACTCACGTCCCGGCCCATCTTGAACGCGGAAACCCGTGTGACATCGGCCATGAAGGCCAGCGCCTGCAGGTCGAACATCAGCGCGACATGGTCGCCGAAGGAATCCGGTACGCCGACCGGAGCAGCCGGCAGTTCCCTGGCGTCTGGATTGTCGACGTTGTACTGCTCGATCTTCTGGATGCGCCGCTCGACCTCGCGGACGTCGTCCAGGTAACCCTCCAGTCGGGCGCGATCGCTGGGGCCCAGATCCTCTCGCAACCGGGCCACGGCGTGCGTGATCGTGTCGAGAATGCTTCGGTCCTCGCGTCGCCGGTTCTGACGGTCTTCGCTCGTGCCGCCGCTTCCGAACAAACGCTCGAAGGTAACGCGTGGGTCGCGCTCCATCGGCAGCGGGGTGGTGGGATCGGACCAGGAGATCGTGTTCGCGTACACGCAACTGTATCCGTAGCCGCAGGAGGCGGACAACGATCCGACGTTTTCGATACAGAGCTGAATGGACGGCAACGGCGTGTCCTGGCCGAACCGGTGCGCATAGACCTGCTCCATGGACGTGCCGCAGTAGATGTCCGCGCCCTGGGTCATCTTCGGGTGCGCGGCCGTCAGGAAAGTCGCCGCGGAACGCGTGTGGTCAGAACCTTCCTCTTTGGCCACCCAGGCTCTGGCCGGGTCCAGGTCGGTGTTGGTTACGATCGTGAGGTAATCCTGGTAAGGCTCCAGCGATTTCAGTGTGGGGGTAATAGCGAAGTCGGCGCCTTCCTTCTCCGGAGACCAGAGGAACTCCTTCTGGCCAAGCCGGGTGCTGCCCCCTGCCCCGTGTACGATTTCGATCGCACACAAGCGGGCGGGCCCCGTCGCGGCGGTTTGCTTCAATGGTGTGCTGGCGGGGGCCATCGACTCCAGGAACGGCAAGGCTACCGCCGCCCCCATGCCTCGAAGGACTGTTCTTCTGGAAATGTGTTTCTTAGTTATGAACATTCGCTACTCCTCGAGTGATTTTCTGATGAAATCTCATTCAAAGTTTTCTGAACGGTACGACACACGATACTCACTGGCGTCCTTCCTCCATTTCACTGGCTGCTTCGGTACGCCTCATCTGAAATGGCAGGCTGTTGACGATTCCCAGCACAATCGGTACAAACCGGTTGTCGTCGTCTCCCGCCTCCCGTACGATCTGTCGGACCACCGGCATATCGTAGTACTCAACACCGCGGCCCAACGCGTAAGTCAGGAGCTGTTTTGTAAAATTCCGGAGGTAGGATTCGGAATATCCCAGGATCGCGTTTCGGAGGCTCACGGGACTGTTCACCGGCGTTCCGTCGACAAGCTCCCCTGTGGTGACGACAGTAGACCCGCTGTCCCGTTCCCGCCAGGCGCCGACTGCGTCGAAGTTCTCTAACGACAGACCGATGGGATCCATGATCTTGTGGCACGAGTTGCAAGGTTCGTTCGTCCGGTGCAGTTCCAGACGGTCGCGTACGGACTTGGGTTTGATCATTTCGCCGCCGTTGATGGCGTTTTCTTCGAGTGCCGGTACGTCGGCTGGCGGTACCGGCGCCGCCATCCCGACGATCTGTTCGAGAACCCACTTTCCACGTACCACCGGAGACGTCCGGTTGGAGAATGACGTGACGGTCAGGACACTCCCATGGCCCAGCACGCCGTATCGATTCTCGTCGGTGACGTCGACCCGCCGGAACCGGTTTCCCACAACATCCGGAATACCGTAGTGCTTTGCGAGGGTTTCGTTGACGAATGTGTAGTCGGCGGTGAGCAAGTCGAGAACATTCCGGTTCTCCCGCACGATGCTGTCGAAGAGCAACTCTGTTTCGCGCCCCATCGACCGCAGCAACCCCTCGTCCACTTCGGGGAACAGATATATGTCAGGCTGCGAATCCGACAGATTCCTCAGGTACAGCCACTGACCGGCGAAGTTCCGTGCCAGAGACTCGGAGCGGGGATCGGCCAGCATGCGTCGGACCTGGGTCTCGAGAATCGCGGGGTCGCTGAGACCTCCCTGGCTGGCGACCGTGATGAGTGCGTCATCGGGCGCCGTGCTCCAGAGAAAATACGACAGGCGCGCTGCCAGTTCCAGATCGGTGATCTTGTAGTTTGTACCGGGCGCGGCGCCTGCCAGGGTTTTCTCGAAGCGGAAGACGAATTCGGGGTGAGCCAGCATCAACTGCAGGGCCAGGCGGATTCCCGAATCGAAGTCTCCATCGTCGCGGCCGGTCTGGTAGACCGCCATCAATTCTTCGAGATGCTCCGGCTCCACCGGTTTCCGAAATGCCTGGCGTGCCAGTGCCGATATGATTTCGGTAGCGCAGGCTGCCTCATCGCCGGCGTTACTCGGCCGGCACGTGAAGATCTTGCGCCGAGTCGGCGTGTCACTGACACCGCTCGCATTGTACGGTCCCTTGATCCCGACGTCCCGGACATGGGGCAGGTTCGTCAGCCCCATCACCGACCCGGCCGAGATGTCCCCAAGGGTGCGTCCAAGCGGCCTCAACAGGTCATCGTACGGTCCGTCGCTCCGGTTGGCGCTTCTCATGAATGAAACCGAAATACTCTGGGGTCCCATCGGGATTTTGATGGGGGGAGTCTCGAGGAGTTCATCAACCTGCATCATGGGGTCGACGTCGAAAAGGGCTACCTGTTCGCCGTTTATCGCGACTTCGACCTTCTCCCCCTTCGAGCTGTTGCCGAACAGGTTCGTGTTGGCCGTGAAAACCAGGGATACGATGAACACGTATTCGCCGTCAGCCGGGAAGTTGTGGTTAAAGGCGACTCCCCCCCGCGTCCCGAAGGGCGTCCCCTCGACGTAGTTGTCCTGGGAGAAACTCGTGGAGACGGCATAGGTCTCCACGACCGGCTGCATTCCCGGGTCGCCGACGGCGACCCGCCCAATCTTGCCTGCCGCACGAATGTAGGCTTCCATCAAGGTTGAAGAAACGTTCAGGACTTCCGACATGTTGTCGAAACCATGACTCATGTCGTCGGCCGGGAGCAGGATCGCGGCGTTGATCTCCAGATCCAGCAGATCTCGAATGGAATTCGAATACTCGGTCCGATTCAGCCGGTGGAGGGACGGTCGGCCCGGATTCGGATTCTCGGCGGCGATGCGGTCGATGTCGGTTTCAAGCGCCGCAGCGAACCGCGTGAGGGAATCATCGTCAGGTCGGGGCATGCCCGCTGGAGGCATCATGCCTGTTCGCAGTTTGACAAAGACCTTTTCGGCCTGCTCTGCATTTTCCTCGGGATGTGCCAGATCGATCTCGCTGAACGAAAAGCCTCCTTCACGGAGGTCGTCATCGTGACAATAGCCGCAGTATTGTTCGACCAGAGCCTCCCGTTCGCGTACCGTCATGGGAGCGGAAGCTTGTGTCATCGGCGCTGGGGCGGACTCATGGGAGGCGAGCAGCATGGGCGCCCGAGGGCCTGGCGAAGCAGAGACAGGCCCTGCGAGTTGTCCGAGAGCCAGCGCGGCCAGGGCCGCCAGCCCGACGGAAAGGGAAAATCTTCTCATTATTTTGTCTACCACGTCTTGTCTACCACCCGTGCGCAAAGACCAGCTTGATCAGCTAAGGGACCAAGCGCTGGAACGCCCTATGAAGGCTGGGTTCTGATACCAAATGAAGTCACAAAAAAAACTTGGCTGATTATAGAATAGGTACGACCTTCTCTGCAACTGTTTGCCTCCCGATAAAGGCCTGGCCTGACAGATAGTTGCGGGAATGTCGAGCGGATCGGCACCAGATTTGGCGTATCGCGGCGATCCGGTGGCCGGCTGAAGGACCCATTCCATGGGGGACGCTTGATCGGGAGGCAGCATTTCGATACGGTCGTTCCGGACACTTATGCTACGATATCGCCGATTTTCTGGCCTGTTTACGGCTTATTCCGATCGAGGTGTCGGACCCATGTCGCAGTCGGTCCACCGGACCGGCGCCTGATGTGAGCGGCAGTGCTGCCAAATGTCGTAGAGAACAGGCCTTTGCAGAGGAGGACACACATGATTCGAAATGCCGGAGCCTTGCTGTTGCTTATTTTCCTTGTGGGCCTGGTCCAACCTGCCGACGCGCATCCGGAGTATCTGTCGCGCCTGCAGGACGACCCGTTCGTTCGCTCCGACGTGGCCGGATGCGGAAATTGTCACGTCGACCCCAGCGGTGGTGGATCGCGAAACCCTTTTGGAATCGCTTTCGAAAGTCTGGGGCACGAGATCACACCGATGCTTCGCGCGGACTTTCCGGACCGTTTCACGATACAGACGACTCTGCTGGCCGACGGATCGGCGATGCATTTTTCGGATCCCGAGAGCCATTCCGTGATTTTCGAAAAGGAGGGCGAGAAGTTCGTGATCGACCTCGTGGCAGGGACGATCGGCGGGAACGACGAGGAAGCGCCCGGACCGGGAAACGGCCTTTCCTTTTTTGTCACGAGCGAGGGTCTCGGTGAAGGGGCACGGCTGGGCGGCCTCTCAGGCGCCGATCGACACTGCCAGGTGCTGGCCGACGCGGTCGGTGCGGGTGAAAAGACATGGCATGCGTACTTGAGCACCAGCTTCAACGGAAAGCCCGCCGTCAATGCGGGCGACCGAATCGGCAGTGGTCCCTGGTACAACGCCCGAGGAATGATGATCGCCCGGGGCGTTTCAGGGCTGCACGCCGGGATACGCTGGAGCAAGGAAATGGCGCTCAACGAGAAGAACGAGATCGTGAGCGGTCGCAGCGACGATCTGAATCGCCACGACATCTTGACGGGATCGCTGGCCGACGGCAGTGCGGCTCCGGGCATGAACTGCGACAACTGGACCAGCTCGGAAGAGGGGAGTGCGATGGTAGGGCATCACGACCTGGAGGGTGGTGGCGACGCCGGGAGCTCCTGGAATGCGGCACATCCTTCCAGAGGCTGCAGCCAGGAGGACCTTCGCGGTTCCGGCGGCGACGGCCTGTTCTACTGTTTCGCGATTCAGTAACTTTGGTTGTTCGCGGCAACGCGATACGACGTGCCGATACCGTTCCACAATTGGCAAAGGAGTGGACTCATGGTCTGGTTACGACTCTCGATGGTTGCGGCGATCACTCTTATCCCCACGGCCATCCTCGGGCAGGGTCAACTCGGGATGCAACAGGTGGCTGACGGTGTTTATGTTTACACCGAATCGGATGGAGGCGAGGACCCGGCGACGGTCAGTTCACTGGTCGTGATCAGCGACGACGGAGTCCTGGTCGGAGATGGTCTGGGCCATGTACGTGACGTGCATGAGAGCGACGTCAAGGCACAGAAGCTGATCGATGAGATCAAGAAACTCACCGACCAGCCGATCAAGTACCTGATCAACTGCAGTTGGCATCCCGATCACACCAACGGAAACCACTTGTTTCGAGACGCCGGCGCTTTGATCCTCGGTCATCGGAAGGCCCGGGAGGGGTTGTTGGGCTACTACGAGGGAAACGCCGAGATCCCCAAAGCCCCGCCCACCGTAACCTACGAGGACAGCCTCACGTTCTTCCTGGGCGACAAGGAGGTCCGGATCCTGTTTTTGGGCCGGGCTCACACCGAGGGAGACAGCGTCATCTATCTCCCAAACGAGCGGGTCGCTTTTCTGAGCGAGATCTTTTTCAACAAGCAGTTCCCGGGATTCCGTGCCGGATATCCCACTGAGTGGGTCGAAACCCTGAACCGGATCCTGGAACTGGATGCGGACATCTTCATTCCGGGCCACGGACTCGTCGAGGACGGGGGTCGGCTCCGTCAGACCGTGGTCGACATGCGCGACGATCTCGTCGACATGCGGGCGGAGGTCAAGGGGTACTTCGATCGGGGCCTGTCGAGAGACGAAATCATGGCGCTTTCCCCACTGAAGAAATACGGCTCCGTGATCAACGCATACCGTAACCTTCCCATCGCGGTCGACCGGATCCTTATGGAACTCCGGGGAGAGCTCGATCCCTCGAAGTGAGGGACGTCAAGGGAAGATTGTCTCTTCCTGACTCCCGAACCGCGGCGGCCGAATTTCGCCAGTGTGCTACCATAGCGCGTTTTTTACCGCCGTCTGTTCGGTCGCTTCGTCGGTCGGAGCCACGAACAGACGGTGCGAGACGATACGTCAGACTGACCAGAGAGGAAACTTCGACAATGATCGGATGCATTCGGCATAACAAGGCAGACCAGGTAAGCGTGGCGGTTGTGGATGTCAAGAAAGGTGACACGGTGGAAGGCTGGACCATGGAGGATGACTCCACTATGACGGTCACGGCCACAGAGGACATCCCCCTCGGGCACAAGATGGCTGTCAGCCCGCGGAAAAAGGGTGAAAAAATTATTAAATACGGCGTGAGTATCGGTATCGCCTCGGAGAGTTTCGAGGTTGGGGATCATGTACACACCCACAATCTGAAGACTGAGAGGTGGTAGCGATGGAGAAAATTGTCTTCCAGGGGTACCGGCGCGGGAACGGCGACGTCGGGGTTCGAAACCATGTGGTGATCTTGCCGCTCGACGACTTGTCGAACTCGGCATGTTTGGCAGTTGCGAGTCATATTCGGGGCACGCTCGCTCTTCCACATCCGTACGGGCGGTTGCAGTTTGGCGATGATCTGGAACTGTATTTCGACACCCTGATTGGCACGGGCGCTAACCCGAACGTGGCGGCGTGCGTTGTGATCGGCATCGAGCCCATCTGGACCCAGAGAATCGTCGACGGCATCGCGAAGACCGGTAAGCCGGTCACTGGTTTCGCAATCGAACGGCACGGCGATCTCAGGACGGTCGAGGTGGCTTCCCGAAAGGCGAAGGAATACGTGCACTGGGCGTCCGAACAGCAGAGAAGCGATTGCACTTTTGAAGATCTCACTCTTTCCACCAAGTGCGGCGAGTCGGACACGACCTCGGGGCTGGCCTCGAATCCCGCCATCGGAAACGTCGTGGACAAGATCGTGCCGATGGGCACGACCTTCATGTTCGGCGAAACTTCGGAGATTACCGGCGCGGAGGACATCGCGAAGGCTCAGGGCGCGACGCCGGAGGTTCAGGAAGCGTTCTACAAGACATGGAGCGACTATAACGACTTCATCGTCGGCCAAGGCGTGGATTTGCTGGGATCGCAGCCCACAAAAGGGAACATCACCGGCGGCTTGACCACTATTGAAGAGAAAGCACTCGGAAACCTGCAGAAAATAGGCACGACGAAGTATATCGGTGTCCTGAAGCCCGCCGAAGCCCCCAAGGGGCCGGGGTTGTGGTTCATGGACACCTCATCGGCGGCGGCGGAGGCCGTCACGTTGTGGGCCGCGGCGGGTTCGGTGGTTCATTTCTTCACGACGGGGCAGGGAAACATCGTCGGTAACCCGATCATTCCGGTTATCAAGACGACCGCGAACCCGATCACGGTGGAAACGATGTCGGAACACATCGACGTTGATATCAGTGGCATTCTGCGCCGTGAAATGGATCTCGACCAGGCGGGTGACGCGTTAATCGAGATGCTCGTCAGCACTCTGAACGGGCGGTTGACCGCCGCCGAAGTCCTCGGCCACGAGGAGTTCGTCCTGACCAAGCTGTTCCGCAGCGCCTGAGTGTACCGAGGCAAGGGGGCGTCCGCTCCCTTGCGCACCCGACAAGCGCGCGCTCTTTCCAGCCAGAAGCGGAACGCCTACCCAAGCGGGGTAGGCGTTTTTTCTTGACATCACAACCAATCGTGACTTAAATCGCAGGCAGTACTCACTTTGTCTTCACATTGTATTTGACTCGCGCTGGTTGGCGTGCGCAACGAGATCATCGGTTTCGGTCGCCGCGCCCTGCTTGGAAATGGCGGTACAAACCTAACAGGGGTCAGGAGAAAATAGATGAAACGACTACTCGTAGCGACCTTCATGATTCTGTTGCTGGGTACCGGAGCATTCGCTCAGACCGGGACGATATCTGGATCTGTTTCAGACGTCAGCGGTGCGGTGATACCGGGAGTGGAAGTGACGGTCCTTCACGTAGGGACGAACCTGTCCCGGACGGTCATCAGTAATGAAAGTGGCGGTTACGTGGTGCCGGTCCTGCCGATCGGTGAATATAACGTAACGGCTGTTCTACCGGGATTTCAGACCATTGTTCGGGCGGGCATTCAATTGCGGGATGGTAATCGAACCACGGTAAACCTGCAACTTGAAGTGGGGAGCCTGACCGAGACGGTTACGGTCACGGAAGCGGCTCCTCTGATTCAATCGGAAACTTCGTCTATTGGTACTATTATCGAGAACCAGAGAGTCACGGAACTCCCACTGGCCTCGCGTAAGTTTCAGGACTTGACGATGCTGGTGCCGGGAGTGCGGCCGTCGGCTCAGGGGTCGCACAAGGGTTTCCGCGGAGGGATCTCTGTTGCCGGCGCGAGAGATGGCCAGACGCGTTTCAGCCTGGATGGCGTCGACATGGTGACCACTGTGGTGCAGGTGACGACGTTTTTCCCGTCGGTGGACATGATTCAGGAGTTCAGGGTTGAAACGAGCACCTATGCCGCCGAATTTGGCCGCAACGCAGGCGGTCAGGTCCGAGTCACCACCAAGTCGGGGAGCAACCAACTGCACGGGACCATCTTCGAATTTGTGCGGAATGACGCACTCGAAGCCAAGAATTTCTTTCATCCCGCGGGGGTGGCCAAGCCCAAATTCAGACGCAACAATTTTGGCGCCAGCGTCGGCGGTCCGATTGTCAAAGACCGGACTTTCTTTTTTGGCAATTACGATGGCCTGCTGTTACGACAAGGCCAAACACGATCCTCTACCGTACCGTCTCCAGCGGAGATCGGAGGAGACTTCTCGGGCCAGTCGAAGCCGGTCATTGATCCGGTAACGGGTCAACCGTTCCCGGGCAACATCATTCCGAGGGACCGGTTCAGCCCCATCGGCGACATTATCGCCAGGCAATATCCCGCCCCCAATCTCCCCGGAACCGTGCGCAACTTCGTTGCATCCCCGATTCTCACTCGGGACACGCACCAGTTTACGGGCAAGGTGGATCACCGGATTTCCGATGCGAATAACTTGCTTGTCCGTTACACGTTCAACGACAGCACCGGGGAAGATCCGTACAACTGGAGCAGCTCGACCAACCTCCCCGACTACGGGCGAACGGATGATGAGCGGACGATGAATGTCGGGATTACGGACACGCACATATTCAGTCCGTCGATGGTCGGTGAGTTGCGTCTCGGATATAACCGTTACACCCAGATTCGGGCGAATCTCATTCTGGAGGACATCCCGGCGCAGTGGGGAATTACGGGCACGACCAAGAGCCCAAACCCGATCGACCATGGAGTCCCCTCCATTCGTGTGACAGGATTCGAATCGATCGGTAAGTTCAACATCCCTTCGGACCGCACCGACATCATCTACCAGATTGCCGGGAGCCTCAACTACACCACGGGAAACCACAGCTTCAAGATGGGTGGAGACGTATGGCAGGTCGGAAGCATGCGCCTGAACAACGGCGGAGGTCGAGGGGAATTCCGGTTTACCGGGGCGTACACAGGAACTGGACTGGCGGATCTCCTGCTCGGATTCCCGCGACAGACCCGCCGTCGCCTGGGCGACAGCCGGAATCCGATGTGGCATGAGTTCTTTTCCCTGTACCTCCAGGACGATTGGAAGGTGACGCCTCGCCTGACCTTGAATTTGGGCCTCCGTTATGACGTGGGCACTCCTAATCGGAGCGCGCACGACCGTCTGGCCCGTTTCAATCCCGACACTGGAAACATCGAAATTGCTGGAAACGCCAGTGTGCGCCGGGATATTGACCGCGTGGACAGCCTACTGAGCGTCCACTACCGTCCGGAGCTGGCCGCGCTGGCCGCGACGATTCCCATGGTCGATCTGGGAAACCGGAGCCTCTACTCCATGGACAAAAATGATGTCGCTCCGCGTATAGGTCTGGCCTACAGGGCAACAGATCGATTGGCGGTGCGGATGGGATGGGGAGTCTTTTTCGATCAGGCCATCGGCAGCAAAGGGGGCAACCACGGAGGTTGGAAGGATTTCCCGTTTTTCATTCAGCAGGATTTCAATGGAGGACTCAATTTCGCAAACGCGATCTCGATGGACGATCCGTTCCCGGAGCGTCTTGCGAGGTCGGCCGTCAGTCCGTCGAGCTCGACCGACCATTATCGGACCCCTTACGTGCAGCATTACAACATGGGCATCCAATACGAGCCCTGGAACGATGTCCTCGTCGACCTCGCCTTTGTGGGCAGCGCGTCGAGGAAGCTGTATGAACGCCGGAACATCAATCAACCGATTGTTGAGTCCGCCACCGCATCCGTCGGTTCGCGGCGGCCGTATCAGGGCTTCGGCAACATCAACTATGGCGATTCAGTCGCTCCCGCCCAGTTCAACTCGTTGCAGGCGAGAGTCGAGGCACGGAACGTGGATGGCTTCACTCTGGCTGGAGCCTACACGTTTGCCAAGAACAACGACAGATTTTCCGACAGCGACGGCGACGGTGGGACTCCCAACAATTACGACGTCCACGGAACGATGTGGGGGCCGGCGAGCAATGACATTCGCCATCGCCTGGTGGTCAGCTACGTCTACGAGTTTCCGACTACCAGCAGCTCGGGGTTTGCCGGCTGGTTCGCCAACGGCTGGGAAGTGTCCGGGATCAACAGCTTCCAGACGGGACCGCCGTTCACTGTCTCGCTGAACAGCGACCGAAGCAATAACGGGATACGTAATGATCGTCCGAACTTGATCGGCGACCCTTTCTTGTCGGGCAGTGAACGCTCGGCGGATCGCTGGTTCAATACGGACGCATTCGAAGTCCCTGAGCGCGGGAACTATGGAACCCTGGGTCGCAATACGATGAGGGGCCCGGGTTTCAGGAAGATCGATTTTGCGTTCATCAAGAAAAACTACTTCGGCGAGGACAGGCAGATCCAGTTCCGGGCCGAATTGTTCAACGCGTTCAACCGCACGAACCTCCATACCCCGAATCGCATCGTCGATACGTCGTCGGCCGGCCTCATTTTTACGGCTAATGAAGGGCGACAGATTCAATTCGGGTTGAAGATCCTGTTCTGATCTGGGTGGAACACCACCGACACGGCCCTGCGAGTCCTTGTGGCCCGCAGGGCCGATCACCACTTCCGAATCAGCCACCACCCATTCCGGGTAAACCATCCACCTGAGGAGGCAGCCCGCTCTTGGAGGCTGGGCACTTTGCCCTGAAATCACTCATGAAAAGAGTCCTGGTTTCCAGTAGATTGGTGATAGTTGCGGGCATCGTCCTGGGACACGCTGGGATCACGATATCCGCGGACGCTCAGCCGTGGGCCGGGGCATTGGTAGCCTTGACTGTTTCGAGCATGCCATCGCCCGCCGAACCATCCCAGACGCCTGGCGCGATGTCGGTAGAAGCACGAGAGACATTCGTTAACGAACACTGCGTTTACTGCCACGACGAGAGCCTGCGGACGGGAGGCTTCTCATTTGGAGACGTGGACCTGGCGCATCCGGATCAGAACGCCGAGCAAGTTGAAAAGGTCATCCTCAAGCTGCGGACGGGCATGATGCCCCCCGCCGGGGCGCCGCGGCCGAACCCCGACACCGTCAACGCCTTTACTTTGGCCCTGGAAGCCGACATCGACCGGGTTGCCGCCGCTGATCCGAATCCAGGTACACCGTACCTCCACCGGTTGAACCGAACCGAGTACGCCAACGCGATCCTCGAGTTGCTTGCTCTGGAGATCGATTCGGAGTCGCTTCTGCCGGCCGACACGAGGAGCCAGGGTTTCGACAATATTTCGGAGGTCCTCACTGTTTCGCCCACTTTGATGGAGGCGTACGTCAGAGCGGCCGGCAAGATCGGTCGCCTGGCTGTGGGCGATCCCGGGATGAGCCCTATCGAGGAGACATACCGTCTCGGAACGAATTTTTCGCAGATCCGTCACGTCGAAGGTACGCCGTTCGGCACGCGAGGCGGAATCGCCCGGACTCACAACTTCCCGGCCGATGGCGAGTACATTTTCCGAATGCTGCTGGTTTTCACGAGAAACACCTTCCTCTTCGGCAGCACCATGTACGCGGAGCAACTAGAAGTGGCCGTGAACGGCGAGCGGGTGGCGCTGTTCGACATCGACCCATTGATGACAGCCGGTGAAAACGACCTGCGGACGCCCCCGATCAAAGTGAAAGCGGGTCCACAGACGATTTCGGCTTCGTTTGTGAATCTAGCCGATGGCCCGATTGAAGACCCTATCTGGCGGCCGGAGCGCAGCCTGGCCGATGATTTTTCAGGTCAGGTTGAGGGCCTGACCAACCCTCCCCACTTGAGGGATCTCACGATCATGGGTCCTTTTAACGCAACGGGGGTGAGCGAGTCGCCCAGCCGTCGCAAGATATTCACATGCCTCCCGGCCAACGCGAGCGAAGAGGGGCCTTGCGCTACCGAGATAATCACAACACTGGCGCGCCAGGCGTTTCGCAGGCCGTTGACGGCTGAAAATATCGAGGAGTTGATGAGCGCCTATCAGGAGGGTGCAGGACAGGGGGACTTTGACACGGGGATCCGAATGGCCTTGCAGTTCATCATTGCGAACCCCGAATTCGTGTTCCGTGTCGAACGCACTCCGGTCAATGCCGCCCCGGGTGAAAACTATCGCATCAGCGATCCGGAACTGGCTTCCCGCCTGGCGTTTTTCCTGTGGAGCACCCTTCCCGACGACGAACTCAACAGCCTGGCCGGCCAGGGCCAGCTCAAAGATCCGACGGTGCTTGAACAGCAGGTGCGCCGGATGCTGGCCGACCCGCGCTCGGAAGCTCTGGCAAAAAACTTTGCGGGGCAATGGCTCCACCTGCGCAATCTCGAGCAATTGCTCCCAGATGTGTACCTGTTTGCGGATGCGGACCAGAACCTGTTTGAGTCGATGCGGCGAGAGACCGAGATGCTCTTCGACACCATCGTCCGCGAGAACCGAAATATTGTCGATCTCCTGACTGCAGACTACACGTTTGTCAATGAGCGTCTTGCAAAACATTACGAGATCCCGAATATCCTGGGGAATAGATTCCGACGCGTGATGCTTGAGGATGAGAACCGTTTCGGGCTGTTGGGCCAGGGGAGCATCCTGTCGGTAACCTCGTTCTCGAACCGGACCTCTCCGGTGGTGCGTGGCAAGTGGATCCTGGAGGAAGTTCTGGGCGTGACTGCTCCGATACCGCCCCCAAACGTGCCGCTCCTGGAGGAAAACAACCTGGGGAAAGGCGGTGAACCGCTCAGGCTTCGATCGGTGCGCGAGCGCATGGAGCAGCACCGCGCGGTCGAACCGTGCGCCTCCTGCCACAAGATCATGGATCCGATGGGCCTTGCGCTGGAGAACTTTGATGCGGTCGGAGCATGGCGCGCCTACGACGGTGGTTTCCCTGTCGATCCGTCGGGTGAGTTGGTTGACGGAACCAAAGTAAGCAGCCCGGCCGACCTTCGGCGGGCGCTCCTGAAGTATTCGGATGCCTATGTGAGGAACTTCATCGTAAAGCTGGTGACCTATGCTTTGGGCCGCGAATTCACATACGTCGATATGCCGGTGGTTCGCGAGATCGAACGGCAGGCCGCCCGGAACGACAACCGGTTCACGTCGATCGTGTTGGGTATCGTCAACAGCATGTCGTTTCAAATGAGAAAGCTGGAGCAACCCTCAGAGACACGAATGGCGACACCGCCGCCGCAGTGAGTTTGGACGAGGTCGCCGGAAGAGGGAGTTCGTTTCGCGCCGTTGGTGAATTTGTAGACTGACTTAAATCGACTCAAACCAATTCCAAGCACGGATAGGGGGTCCCGACAAATGTTTATCACGAAGAAGCACATCTCCCGACGGACGGTTCTTCGAGGCATGGGCGTTGCAGTGGCGCTGCCGTTTCTGGAGTCGATGCTGCCTGCCCAGACACCTTTCGGCAAGACGGCGGCGGCCATACCGTCCCGCCTCTGTGCCATCGAACAGGTCCATGGCGCGGCAGGAAGTACGCGTGTCGGCCAGAAAGTGCACTACTGGTCGCCGGCCGAAGAGGGAGCAGATTTTCGGTTCACCCCGACCTTGATGTCGCTTGAACCGTTTCGAGAGTACATCACGATCGTCACGAATACGGACCTCGAAAACGCGAGAGCGCAGGCCGCCGACGAGGAGGGCGCCGATCATACCCGCGCGTCGGCGGTGTTCCTGACCGCTGCCCATCCAAAGAAAACGGAGGGAGCCGATTACCGTTGTGGTCCGTCGATCGACCAGATCTACGCGCAGAGGTTTGGTCAGGACACACCGCTGCCGTCGCTCCAGCTGTCGATCGAGTCCGCAGGTTCCTTATCGGCTGCCTGCGGGTACGGTTACAGCTGTGTTTACACCGACACGATTTCCTGGTCCTCACCGACGACTCCGCTACCCATGGAGAGGAATCCGCGCGTGACTTTCGAGCGTCTATTCGGCGGGGGCGGCACGGCGGAGGAGCGCGCCACGCGATTGCGAGAGGACAGAAGCATCCTGGACAGGATCGGCCGCTCAGCGGCTCGTCTGCAGAAGGAAGTCGGTCCGAACGATCGCGCCCGCCTGGGCAGCTATCTGGAGAACGTCCGCGAGGTCGAGCGGCGGATTCAGAAGATCGAGCAATACAACGTGGCCAATGCGGGAGAGAGACAGCTGCCGGACGCCCCGATTGGCGTGCCCGATTCCTGGGCGGAGCATGTGAGCCTGATGCTCGATTTGCAGGTACTGGCTTTCATGACCGACACCACCCGCGTGTCGACGTTCAAGCTGGCCCGTGACGTCAGTTCGGCAGTCTACCCGGACAGCGGAGTCTCGACGCCGTTCCACGCCGCTTCGCATCACGGACAAGATCCCGAGAACATTGCCAAGTTCGCCAAGTTGAACCAGTACCACGTCAGCCAGGTGGCCCCGTTCATCGAGAAGTTGAAAAACACGCCCGACGGTGACGGAAACCTGTTGGACCATACTCTGGTGGTGTATGGCAGCCCCATGGGGGACTCCCATGTTCACGAACATCTGCGGCTGCCTATGTTTTTGGCCGGTCACGCCAATGGCCAGATCAAGGGCAATCTCCACCTGAAATGCCCGGAGGGAACTCCCATGGCGAATCTTCTGCTGACCATTCTGCACCGGCTCGGGGCTGAGGACGTGGACATAATCGGCGATAGCACGGGCGAGCTTGCCATCTGAGGGTCAAGTGGGAACCGTAAAGAAAAGTGGAGGGACACGACATATGTTGCGTAAGGGCTTACTAACGGGAGTTTGTGTGGTTTGCATGTCCGTGCTGATAGTAGCCGCCCCCGGTGACGTTCGATTGGCCGACGCGGCCATGCAGGGCGACATGGATAGAGTTCGTTCGCTGCTGGAACAGACGGCCGATGTGAATGGGGCACAAGGCGATGGGATGACCGCGCTCCACTGGGCGGTGTACAAAGATGATCTGGAGATGGCGCGGCTGTTGATTCAGGCAGGCGCGGACTTCAAGGCGGGGACGCGCGTGGGGGCGATTACTCCGTTGTCTTTCGCCGCTAAGAACGGAAACGGGGCGATCATCGAGTTGCTGTTGAAAGCTGGGGCAGAAGCAGACCTGGTCACCGGTCTCGGGACGACCCCCCTCATGCAGGCGGCGGCCTCGGGAAGCGTCGAGGCCGTGACGTCACTGCTGGACCACGGAGCGGTCGTGAACCGGAAGGAATCCGCTCGCCAACAGACCGCGGTCATGTTTGCGGCTGCGCTCGATCGGGCCCCGGTTGTCAGTCTGCTGGCGTCGCGCGGCGCAGATCTGGACGTCACGTCCAAAATTGTCGCGATCAAGGAAAACTTTATTGATGAGGATGGGAACCCGGTTCCCGCGCCGTCTCGAACTGGAGAAACGAGGCCACGGCCTAGAAATTCGGGAAAGATTCTCGGCACGGGTGGCATGTCCGCGTTGCACTATGCCGCCCGCCAGGGCCATATGGCCAGCGTGCGCGCCCTGGTTGAGGCGGGCGCGAATGTCAATCGCGTCAATGCGGTGGACAAGACCAGCCCCATGCTACTCGCAATCAATGTCGGCAGGTACGAGATCGCCAAATACCTGCTGGACAACGGAGCGGACTCCAACATCGCCAGCACCGATGGGCTTGCTCCCCTGTACGCACTAGTACACAGCAAATGGGCCCCTGTGGCGTGGACACCAACGCTGGCGACGTCCGCGTCGGGCATTGGGCAGGAGAAGGTCAGTCATCTGGAATTGATGAAGGCGCTTCTCGACAGTGGCGCCGACCCGAACGCCACGATACTGGCGTCGGTGTGGTTCAACCCGCCCCATCACAAGGAGGAGTGGGAAGAAGTATCCGGAACGACCGCGTTCTGGCGGGCCGCGCAAGCGACCGATTTCGGCGCGATGAAACTTCTGGTCGCCTATGGCGCCGACCCGAAGATTCCGTCGGACGACAACTTGACCCCACTGGCGGTCGCCGCGGGAATCGGCTGGGCCGGAGAAAATTCCGTCAATGCGCCGGACGATCTTCTGGAGGTCGCCAAATACCTGGTCGAGCAGTTGGGACTCGACGTCAACGTCGCGTCTGAGGAGGCCGGTTTCACTGCCTTGATGGGCGCGGCGTGGAGAGGAGACAATGAGCTCGTCGAATACCTGGTGGACAAGGGCGCCAGGGTCGACGTCAGGACTAAACTCGGCTGGGCCGTTACAGACATGGCCAATGGTCCGTCTCTTGTCAGCAGCGTTCCGAGGAAACACCCTACGACGATCGCTCTCCTCGAGAAGTTGGGCGCTCCGGAACCGATCCAGGTCGTCGATGAAGAAATCCTGGGCATCATCAAGGGCAGGAGGTTCGACCCCGTTACGGGGAAATTTGTCAGAGTGCCAAGAGAGAACTGAAGTCCGTACATATTTCCTGGAAGTCCTTCTCCGGAGTTGCAGGCGAGCGCCGTATATCAGCCAAGGGTCAAAATCCTGTGGGTCTCGGTCACGGCGGTCGGGAGAACACTTGATGAAAAGAATGTTGGTTTTCGGCGGTGTGGCGATGTTGATGGCGTTGGCTCTGGGGAACGCGTCGAGCGTGATGTCCGCGCCATCACAGAACTCGGACGTGATGTCGGTGGCATCGCGGCTGGAATTAGTCGATCAATATTGTGCCTACTGCCACGACGAGGACGTGAAAAACGGGGACTTTGCGTTTGGGGACGTCGACCTGGCGCATCCGGATCGGAACGCGGAACAGGTGGAGAAGGTAATCCTCAAACTACGCACCGGCATGATGCCTCCGGTCGGAATGCCGCGACCCGACGATGGCTCCCTGATGGCACTGGCGGCGGCGTTGGAGACCGACGTCGATCGGGTAGCGGCCGCCAGTCCGAATCCAGGCAGACCGGCGCTCTACCGTCTGAATCGAACCGAATACCGCAACGCGATCCGCGACTTGCTCGCCCTGGACATTGATGTCGAGTCGCTTCTGCCGGCCGATAACATCACTCGCGGTTTCGACAACATGTCGGAGGCGCTTACGGTTACGCCGACCCTCATGGAGGCGTACGTCCGCACGGCCGGAAAGATCGGCCGTCTCGCCCTGGGCGATCCAGGGATGGCTTCCATCCAGGAAACATACCCCGTCTCGAAGAACTTTTCTCAAACCCGTCATGTCGAAGGCACGCCCTTCGGGACGCGCGGCGGGATCGCCCTGGTCCATAACTTCCCGGCCGATGCCGAATACATCTTCAGACTGGCGCTGGTCTTCACGAGAAATACTTTCCTCTTCGGCAGCACCCTGGCAGGTCAGCAGATCGAGGTCGCCGTGAACGGCGAGCGGGTCGCGCTGTTCGACATCGACCCACTGATGACGCTCGACGAAAACGACCTCCGGACGCCGCCAATCAAGGTGACTGCAGGTCCGCAGAAGGTCTCGGCCTCTTTCGTTCAGAAGAGCACAGGACCGATCGGCGACTTTATCCGGCGACCGGAGCGGAGCCTGGGCGATAGTTTCGCCGGCCAGATTCCCGGCCTGACGACCCTGCCCCACTTGCAGAACCTCGGGATTATGGGCCCCTACAACGCGACAGGGGTCAGCGATACACCCAGCCGCGGGAAGATACTCGTTTGCCGGCCGGCCGGCGCGAGCGAGGAGGAGCCTTGCGCCAGAAGGATCATCTCGAGCCTGGCGAGCAGGGCGTTCCGGAAGCCCGTGAACGCGGAGCACCTCGAGGGACTGATGAGCGCCTATCAGGCGGGACGGGAGCATGGGGACTTCGAGTCGGGAATCCGTGTGGCCTTGCAGTTCATCCTTGCGCACCCGGAATTTGTGTTTCGTTCTGAGCGGTCTCCTGCCGGAGTCGCCCCAGGTACGGATTATCGCGTCGGCGAGCTGGAACTGGCTTCACGTTTGTCGCATTTCCTGTGGAGCGCTGGCCCTGATGAGGAACTCATCACCGCGGCGGGCCGAGGGGAACTTCAGGATCCGGCCCTGCTCGAACAACAGGTGCGGCGCATGCTGGCCGACGCTCGCTCCGAAGCGCTGGCGAAGAACTTCGGTGGTCAGTGGCTGCACTTGCGCAGTCTGGCCGAAGCGATCCCTGATTTCTACCTGTATCCCGACTCCGACGAGAATCTTCTCACGTCGATGCGGCGGGAGACGGAGTTGTTGTTCGACAGTGTGGTGCGCGAAGATCGCGACGTGCGCACCTTGCTGACGGCGGACTATACCTTTGTCGAGGAGCGTCTTGCAAAACACTACGGAATTCCGAATGTCCTTGGGAACAAATTCCGGCGTGTGTCGCTCACCGATGAGAACCGCTTTGGGCTCCTGGGACAGGGCAGCATTCTGACCGTGACGTCGTTCTCCAATCGCACTTCACCGGTGGTACGCGGCAAATACGTCCTGGAGCAGATTCTGGGAGTGGCTGCTCCGGTCCCACCGCCGAACGTGCCACTTCTGGAAGAAAATGATGTCCATGGCGGTCAGTCGAGCAAGCTTCAATCCGTGCGCGACCGGATGGAGCGTCACCGCGCGGTCGAACCATGCGCTTCCTGTCACAAGATCATCGACCCGATAGGCCTGGCTCTGGAGAACTTTGATGCTGTCGGAGCATGGCGCGACTGGGACAGTGGTTTTCCTGTCGTCGCGTCCGGCGAACTGGTTGATGGGACAAAAGTGGACAGCCCGGCCAGCCTTCGAAAGGCACTTTTGAACTATTCGGATGCATTTCTCACGAATTTTACCAAGCAACTCCTGACCTACGCCCTGGGTCGAGGCGTGCAGTACTACGATATGCCGGTGGTTCGTTCCATCATCCGGGAAGCGGGTCGGAACGACAACCGGTTCGGGTCGATCGTTATGGGCATCGTCACGAGCACGCCGTTCCAGATGAGACGGGCGGAGTAACCCGCGGAGGGAATGCGGCCGAACTCAGATGACCGGTGACCATTGATTTGATACGGTTAGTGGAGCAGGTCGAGACCGAACAAGCCTCAAAAAGACTGATAGGAGCACCGAATGTTTATCACGAAGAAGCATATTTCGCGGCGGACCGTTCTTCGCGGGATGGGTGCAGCGGTCGCGTTGCCGTTCCTGGAGTCCATGGTGCCCGCACAGACTCCGTTACGGGAGACGGCGGCGGTTCGCCCACCCCGTCTGTGTACGATCGAAATAGTGCATGGAGCGGGCGGCAGCACGCGCTACGGCCAGAGGGAGTTTTATTGGTCCCCTGCCAAGGAGGGCGCTGATTTCGAGTTCACTCCGAGTCTGAAATCGCTCGAGCCTCTGCGGGATTACTTGACGATCGTTACGAACACGGACCTCTTCGCCGCGACGGCGTGGTCCACGAAAGAGGAGGGTGCCGACCACACGCGCGCGTCGTCGGTGTTCCTGACCGCGGCTCATCCCAAGATGACCGAGGGGGCGGACATTTATTGTGGCCCGTCGATCGACCAGATCTATGCCCAGAGAATGGGCCAGGATACACCACTGCCGTCGATCCAGCTTTGCCTGGAAAACGTGAGTTCGTTATCGGCGGCCTGCGGATTCGGCTACAGTTGTGTTTATACCGACACGATTTCATGGTCCTCCCCGACGACGCCGCTCCCCATGGAACGGGATCCTCGGGTGGTCTTTGAACGTTTGTTCGGCGCTGGCGCCACAGCCGAAGAGCGTCAGATCCGGATGCGGGAGGATCGCAGCATTCTGGATCTGGTCAAGCACGCGGTGACCCAGATGCAGAAAGACCTCGGTCCAAGCGATCGCAGCCGGCTCGACAGTTACCTAGAGGATGTCCGGGAGATCGAGCGCCGAATTCAGAAGGTCGAGCAATACAACAGCTCCGGTGCCGAAGCGACAACGCTCCCGGACGCTCCGGTCGGCGTGCCTGATGAGTTTGGGGAGCATGTCGGTCTGATGTTCGATCTGCAGGCGTTGGCTTTCATGACCGAGACCACACGCGTCTCGGCTTTTAAGCTGGCCCGGGACGTCAGCTCACGGCTGTATCCCGACAGTGGCGTGAACGCCCCCTTCCATTCCATGTCGCACCATGGAGAGGATCCGGAGCAGATCCGGGAGTTCGTGAAGCTGAATGCATACCACGTCAGCACGGTGGCCAGGTTCCTGGAAAAATTGAAGGACACGCCGGACGGCGACGGAAACCTTCTGGACCATTCGCTGGTGATGTACGGCAGTCCGATGGGCGACTCTCATGTTCATGAGCACAGGCGGTTGCCCGTGTTCCTCGCCGGGCACGCCAACGGCAAAATCAAAGGGAATCATCACCTGAAGTGTCCCGAAGGGACGCCGATGGCGAACCTCATGCTCACTATGCTGCACCGTCTCGGAGCCGAGGATGTGACGGAAATCGGCGACAGCACGGGAGAGCTCGCAATCTAATCCACGGCTTCAAGAGGGTGACCGGAGGGATGACACATGTCGGCTAGGAACTTGCTAGGGGTAGTCTTTGTTTATACGGCTATAGTGGCGTCGGCCACCGCGGCGGATCAGCGTTTGCCCGACGCGGCCCAGCGCGGCGACATCAGCACGGTGCGCTCGCTGCTCCAGGAGAATGCGGAGGTGAATGGAACCCAGGGTGACGGCATGACGGCGCTGCACTGGGCTGCCGAGAACGATGATCTGGAGATGGCGCGAGTGCTCATTCGTGCCGGGGCGGACCTCGGCGTCGGGACCCGCGTGGGGTCGATCACTCCCCTCTTTCTGGCCTGCACAAACGGATACCGAGACATGGCCGAGCTGTTGTTGGAGGCTGGAGCAGATGCGAACTCCGTCGCCCTCGCCGGTACGACTGCCCTCATGCAGGCGTCGGCCGCGGGCAGTGTGGAGGTTGTGGAGGCGTTGCTCGGGCACGGAGCGGACGTCGATCGGAAGGAGGCCGCCCGCCAGCAAACGGCGTTGATGTACGCGGCCGCCCTCGATCGTAGCGCCGTTGTCCGGGTCCTGGCCGAGCGAGGTGCGGACCTCGACGCGACCAGTAAAGTGGAGCGGATCGGGGAAGTGCTCTTTGACGAAGACGGCAATCCCATGCCGGCCATATCTCGAACTGGACTGACCCGGGGCGTCGGCGCGGGGTCGCCCCCTCCGAATGGCGCCGTTACCGGCCTGGGTGGATTGACCGCGTTGCACTACGCGTCTCGCGAGGGCCACATGGACACCGTTCGCGCACTGGTGGAGTCGGGAGCACGCCTTGACGAGGTCAGCCCGATGGATCGGAGCAGCCCTCTCGTGATCGCGATCGCAAACGGCCACTACGACCTCGGAAGATACCTGCTGGATCAAGGTGCGGACCCAAACCTGGTGACCACCGCCGGGTATACGCCCCTGCACGCAACCGTCGAGACTCGATGGTCACCTGTCTCATGGACGCCAACTTCATCCACGGCCGCTAACGGGATTCTGCAGCAGGAGTCGACGTATCTGGACTTGATGAAGGAGCTCTTGCTGCGTGGTGCCGACCCGAACGCCAGGATCGTCAACACGCTGTGGTTCAACCCGCCGCATCACAACTCCTTATGGATCGAGACTGCTGGATCCACGGCATTCTGGCGGGCCGCGCAAGCGTCCGATGTGGACGCGATGAAACTGCTGGTCGCCTTTGGTGCCGATCCGACGATTCCGTCAAACGACGGCACGACGACGCTGGCCGTCGCGACGGGAGTCGG
The DNA here is from genome assembly GCA_965262425.1 of Terriglobia bacterium. GTDB lineage: Bacteria > Acidobacteriota > Terriglobia > 20CM-2-55-15 > 20CM-2-55-15 > CAZOZZ01. The sequence goes on from OZ253536.1 coordinate 1,490,204, forward strand.
CTGGGCGGGAAACTTTTCCACGAATGTGCCGGACTCGTTCATGGCGACCATCGAGTATCTGGTGGAGCAGTCTGAAATCGACGTGAACGTCACAGATGCTACGGGCTACACCGCGCTGATGGGCGCAGCGTGGAGGGGCGACAACGAAATAGTCCGGTACCTGGTGGGCCAGGGCGCCAGCCTGGACGTGAGGACCGAGCTTGGATGGTCGGTCACGGATATGGCCAATGGTCCGTACCTTCGTGGCAGCGTTCCGGTAAAACACCCTGAGACGGTGGCTCTCCTGCGCGAACTCGGTGCTCCGGAACTGATCCAGGTCGACGACGAGGAAATACTCGGGATCATCAAGCGGAAGATTGAGGTGCCGGAACAATCGAAAAAGCAACCGAACCCCCGATAATTGCGTCGCGAACGGCCATGGATGGCGGATCTGGTCGATCGAGCCACCCAAGCAGCCCGTGGTGAAAGTCTGTAGGGTCGCGCGCAGGGGTATTCGGGTCTCAGGCGCGAAATGAGGAGTGGAACGATGCTTTGTCATCGTGACCGACGAATGACAAAGCCTGTGGCCCGAAGACCCCTGCGCCCTACGGGTTACGACGGCATGGGGCCAGCTGCGGCGTTGCCACTCCTAGATCGATGAGGAGCATCGACGTCGTCGTGGCGCCTTGCATCTAGCCCGCCTTTCTCACCAATCCGGTAATCAGGTGATATTGGGTAGTAGGAATTGGATTCAGGAGGGCAAGGGTGCGGATGGGGTAGGAGTGAGTGACTTGTGGGAGTCGAAAAGGGTGAGTTGCCGCATGATTGGGCTCAGGATAGCGTGACGGGACGCACGGAGGCAGACCTCGGCCGAGGCGATCGAAGCAAGTCGAATGTGGGGGCCGTGTCGGTCAGCAACGCAGAGGAAGCGCTTGCAGATTTCGAACAACGAGGTCGAAGGTGTCGGCGTAGGGATAGGCTTCCGACATGGAGACCCAGATGTGACGGACGGTCAGGCGGACTTGAGCTCCGATCTTGAGGAGCTTCAAGCGGATCGTTCCGCACTGAGCGCGTGCCAGATCGGTGTTCCGGAGTCCCAGACGGCGCAAGGCGTGCAGGAGCATGTAGGCGGCCGAGGAGAGATAGAGCCGGAGTTGATTGGCACGCATCGTGGCCGCACTGGTCCGGTCGGCGAATAGATCCAACTGCTGTTCCTTGATGCGATTTTCCATGTCACCCCGCGCACAGTAAAAGTCTTCATAGAGTGCGCGGGCGTCCAGGCGTTCGGGCGACAGTGAGGTCACAACGAATCGAGGATTGGCTCCTTTCTCCAGAAACTCGGCCTTGCCGATGACGCGTCGCTCGCAACTCCAGCTGTCCCGAGTGCGGTACCGAAAATCCTTAAACACCCGTGCCGGTCTTCCTGTGTCGTTAAAGGCGGCTTCGGCCTGCGTCATCTGTTCGGCGATCTCTCGTTTGAGCCGATTGTTCTTGGCCAGCCCCACCACGTAGCCGACTTGGTGGGCCTCGCACCAACTCAGTAATTCGTCCCGGCAAAAACCCGAGTCCGCCCGGATGATGATCGACACGTCCGGCCAACTCCGCCGGATCTGGCCGACGATACGTTCCAACTCATCGATCGATCCATCCGCGCCGTCGATATTAGAGCGCCGCAACCGGGCACACAACAGATGCTCCCCAGCGAAGATGTATAAGGGCAAATAGCAATAGTTGCCGTAGTAGCCGTGATAGAACCGTCCTTCCTGATGGCCATGAATCGTGTCGTCGGTGGCGTCCAGGTCCAGCACAATCTCATCGGGTGCCGATTCGTGGGCTGCCAGAAACGCATCGACCATCCAGTGGTCGATCTTGTTTCCGTCCATGGCGATCTTCTTGTATCGCTCCTGCGCATCCACTTCTGCTCCGGTCAGCTCGAACCGGTTCAGCGTACACTTGCCCGCCAGCGCCTTTCCCCGGTCCCCGGCCTGCCGCCGGTTCTCACCCAGAGGATCGGCTTTCTCCACCGCCACCGCCAGCATCGGGTCGGTTCGCAACTGGTCATGATCATTCAGGTCTTCGTAGCCCAAACAGAGTCCATACACGCGTTGCGCCAACAACTCCTTCACCGTGTGTTCGATCAACCGCGGGTCCCGATGATCGCTGAAACACTCGGCCAGGCCACCGACCAGACCCGTCCGTTTCTCAACCTCTCGCAGCAGCAGCACTCCTGCATCGGACGTGATCTTTCCGCCATCGAATCGCGCTTTCACTTTTCGTTGAAGAAGTCCGTGAAATTCGAACGTGACTTGATTACACTCTGTCGTCATAAGGGCCGCCTTTGTTTGGCTTGTGAAACGTTCTAGACAAACGCTTTATGCCAGACAGGGCGGCCTTTTCTGGTCCTTTTGGTGAAATATGCGGGCTAGCCCCATGGCGCTCGTAACGCGACCCTACAGACTTTCACCACGGGCTGCTAGGCCCCCTCACCTCAACTGGTCCAGCATTCGTTGTGCGAGCGCGTGGTTCGGTTGGATCCCCAGGATCCGCCGGAAGTAGGCGGCCGCCCCCTCCAAGTTCCCCGACTCAAGATTCATCGTTCCCAGATTGCTCAGAGCGACGGTATTGAGTGGATCCAGTTCGAGCGCCTTCAGGTAGGCTGTCCTTGCGGATTCCAGACTGTTCAATTGCGCGAGCGCAACTCCGGCGACGACGTGGTTGTCCGCGCCGTTCGGCTGAAGTCGAATGGCCTCCTCGAACAGCTCCAAGGCCCTCTGAAAGCGGCGTTCTCGGAGGTGGACCAGTCCCAGGTTGTAGTGGGCTTCCGCGTATGCCGGATCGATCTCGATTGCTCTGCGGTAGTTTTCGATGGACTGCTCAGATCGGCCCAGTTCCCCGTAGCCGGCCCCTAGATAGAAGTAAGGTTCGGCCGTCGTCGGCGGTTCGCGTTCGATCGCCTGTTCCAGCAAACCCACGCCGCGCTGGGTGTCGGGCCCTCGAATCAGTCCGATTCCCATGTAGAGATCTTCGTCCTCCTCGGGAAGGTAAAACACCAGGTCGCCGCTGTAACCACGATGGTCCTGCTCTTCTATCGGCGCCAGCGGGTCGGGAGGAGCGAACCTCTGGATGTAATGATCGGTCATCACGACGTGGACGATGTCGTCGGTGCGCCGCTGCGGCATGTGGCAGGCCGCACAGTCGTTACCGTTGGCTCTAGCACGGCGGTCGGCGTCGAGCGGACAGCTCGTCTCGTTTTCGTGGCACTCCAGGCAACGGGATCTGAAGTACGCCTTCGGGGCCTCGGGGGTGCGATGAGGATCGTGGCAGGTGATACACGTCATCTCGCTGTTCCTGAAACACGCGGAACGCACGAGCTGATAGCCCTGCTGCACGATGTTGAAGTCGTCGTCGTGTCCGACGCCCTTCGGGAAGTCGAAGTAAGCGGCGTAGTCGGTGAGCCGATCACCGGGCCTGAAGGAAAACATGCCGTTCCCGAGCTTCAGCGTGGAATTGGGAAGTGGAGCACTGGTTGTTTCAAGGTGGCACTGGAGGCAGACGTCCATCTGCCGGTCTCGATCGAGCCGGGAGGGGTTGACGATGCTGTTCCGGATCTCGTCTGTTGATCGGCCTGTCGCCGCGCCGTCGACGTGTTGGCTGCCGGGGCCGTGACAGCGCTCGCAATCGACTCCCTGCGCCACGTCGTCTCCGAAGAACGCGGTCTCGGCTTCGTAACGTCCCTGTCCCGGTTCCAGATCCGGATAGGCGGCATGACAGAATACGCAACGGTAGTTGATGCGGCGTGAAAAGCCGTCGTGGTCGGCGTGATCGTATCCCGGAGCGATGGACCACGCCGCCTCGTCCGAATACCAGACCACGGGCATCTGAACCAGTTCCCCGCCGGGAAGCCGGGCTATGTAGTCCCGTTCTTTATATCCGGAACCCAGCGCATAGTGGATCTCCATCTCGAACGCGTTGGTTTCGTTTCCATCCCGGTCCAACTGATATCGTTTCTGGTAGTACCTCCCATCGCGACTCGTCATCAAAAAGTGCTGGTCCGAGGGAGGGTGGTAGTAACGATTGTTTACCGTCCAGTCTTCGATCGGTCGTACCGCATCGACGGGTTCAAAAGTCCGCGCCATCCCGACCGTTCGATAACTCTCCGAGATTGCTGCATGACACGCGTAGCAGGCCTCCGCGCCGACGTAACCCGCATCGAACCGGGACGCCTGCCCCGTCAGCCAGATCACGGAAACCGACAGCAATCCGGCGGCGCCGACGAGAAGTCTCATGACGTGAAGATAAACGATGAACTGTCGGGATACAAGCCGGGGAGAGCGAGAATCCGGTGCACCACATCCGGGAAGCAGATGTCCGCCGCAGATTTTGATACTCTTCACGTCCGGCGGTACCGTCTTGCTGTCCGTCCGAGCCGCCATCGCCGCTTCGCGCTCCGGCTGTTCTGATCCACACGACCGGCCAAGATTCTCCTCTGAATTCTGTTGCTCATCGAGGGTTCAAACACTTATAATCGTTGAGATTTTATCTATATTTATCTTGTATCTACATTTTTTGCCTGGAGGATTGATCCGCTGTCCTGGACGACGTGGCGGGTTTAGACGCTTGGCGGGACAACCGACGGAGAGATTACCGATGAAGAGAGCTTTATTCACTGGCGGATTGTTGATCCTGACGGGCTGGGTGCTGGGCCCGATAGCGAGCGCGGCAACTTACGCCCAGGAACCCGGCATCATGCCGGTGGCGGAACGGCAGGCGCTGGTCGACCAATATTGTGCCTACTGCCACGACGACAGTGTGATGGACGGAGGCTTTTCCTTTTCATCAATCGACTTGGCCCGGCCGCACCTGAACGCCGCACAAACCGAGAGGGTCATCCTCAAGTTGCGCGGAGGCATGATGCCCCCCGCCGGGATGCCCCGACCCGACTGGGATACCGTCGGATCCTTCGTTCGATCTCTCGAAACGACCATTGACGACGTGGCTGCCGCCAGTCCGAACCCGGGCCGGCCGTCCCTGTATCGGCTCAACCGCACCGAGTATCAAAACTCCGTCCGCGATCTCCTCGATCTGCACATCGATGTGGAATCCCTTCTGCCGGCCGACAACATGACCTACGGCTTCGACAACATCGCCGACGTCCTGACGTCGAACCCCACGCTGATGGAGAGCTACATCCGGGCGGCCGGCAAGATCAGCCGCATGGCGATTGGCGACCCGGACATGAGCAGTACGGTCGAGCCATACAAGATTCCAACGACGTTTTCCCAGCTTCGACACGTTGAAGGTACGCCGTTCGGAACCCGCGGCGGCATCGCCATTGTTCACAACTTCCCAGCCGATGCTGAATACGTGTTCAGGATGGCGCTGTACTTCACGAGAAATACGTTTCTGTTTGGAAGCACCGGTGGTGGTGAGCAACTTGAAGTGACCGTGAATGGCGAAAGGGTCGCGCTGTTCGACATCAATCCTCTCCTGATCGCGGCGGAGAACGACTTTCGGACACCGCCCGTCAAAGTGAAGGCGGGGCCACAAAGGATCACGGCTTCGTTCATCACGAAGGCAGACGGTCCCATTGACGACTTCATCCATCAGCCGGAACGTAGCTTGAGGGATGATTTTCTCGGCCAGGCTTTCGGCGTGACAACCCTGGTACACCTGCAGAATCTGGTCGTTGAGGGCCCCTCGAATTCCACCGGAGTGAGCGACACGCCCAGCCGCCGAAAGATCTTTGTCTGTCGGCCGGAAACGCCCAGCGAGGAAGCGCCCTGCGCCGAGAGGATCGTCACCCGGCTTGCGACGCAAGCGTTCCGCAAGCCGCTGACAGGGGAGCACACCGAGGAGTTGATGGCCGCCTATTACGACGGTCGCGATCTCGGCGACTTCGATTCGGGCATTCGTCTCGCTCTGCAGTTTATCATCGCGAATCCGGAGTTTGTCTTTCGTTTCGAACACTCGCCAACGGATGTCGCGGCCGGGGTTGCGTATCCCGTCAGCGATATAGATCTGGCTTCACGTCTCTCGCATTTTTTGTGGAGTTCGGCGCCCGACGAGGAGTTGATCACGATAGCTACGGAGGGAAGGCTGAAGGACTCGGCCGTCTTCGAGGGGCAGGTGCGCCGGATGTTGGCGGATTCGCGTTCGGAAACCCTGGCAACCAACTTTGCCGTGCAGTGGCTGCATTTGCGCAATCTGAAGGACGCGCTTCCCGACGTCTACCTGTATCCCGATTCCGACGAGAATCTCTTCCGGTCGATGCGGCGCGAGACAGAACTCCTGTTCGACAACATCGTGCGCGAGGATAGCAGCGTGCTCGAGTTGTTGAACGCAGACTACACGTTCGTCGATGAACGCCTGGCGAAGCATTACGGGATACCGGATGTCCTCGGGAGTCGATTCCGCCGCGTGGCGCTCACCGATCCCAACCGTTACGGACTACTGGGCCAGGGGGGCGTCTTGACCGTGACGTCGTTCTCGAATCGAACATCTCCAGTGGTGCGGGGCAAGTGGGTTCTCGAGCAAATCCTGGGAGTGCCCGCGCCAGTGCCTCCTCCAAACGTACCGGAACTGGAGGAAAACAACGTCGTTGGCGGTGATGTCGTGAGGCTGAAAACGGTGCGTGAACGAATGGAGAGGCACCGGACGGTCGAGCCCTGCAATTCGTGTCACAAGATTATGGACCCCATTGGCCTGGCTCTTGAGAACTTTGACGCGATCGGAGTCTGGCGCGATAACGACAGTGGCTACCCGGTCGATCCTTCAGGCGAGTTGGTGGATGGTTCCAAGGTCACCAGCCCCGCTAGTCTTCGACAGGCACTGCTGAAGTACGAAGGCTCCATCGTGAGGAACTTTATCGTCCAGCTTACTACCTATGCGCTGGGCCGCGGCGTGACCCACGTGGACATGCCCGTGATTCGTCAGATCGAAAGGGAGGCAGCCGGGAACGACTATCGGATGTCGTCGATCGTGATGGGTATCGTGAACAGCCAGCCATTCCAGTTGAAGACGGCGGAGCTGCCGGCGTCCGACGCGGCCGGTCTTGAGGCCGCTCTGGGGAAGGCGCCGTAGGAGAATCTTGAGGACGTTCCCGTTTTTAGAATTCAGATAAGCCAAAAGCAAGCGGTTATTATCCGCAACCAAGGAGCAGCGTATGTTTATCACAAAGAAGCACATTTCCCGTCGCACGGTTCTTCGCGGGATGGGTGCAGCTGTGGCGTTACCGTTTCTGGAGTCGATGGTGCCCGCACAGACTCCGTTAAGCCAGACGGCCGCGGTTTCTCCGTCCCGTCTCTGTGCGATCGAAATCGTGCATGGAGCGGCCGGCAGCACCCATATCGGTCAGAGAAGGCATTACTGGTCTCCCGAAAAGGAAGGTTCCGATTTTGAGATCACTCCCACGCTGAAGTCGCTCGAGCCACATCAGGACTACCTCACGATTGTCACAGACACCGACCTCGAGAAATTATACGCCCATTCGCCAAAGGAGGAGGGGGCCGACCACACGCGCGCTTCGGCGGGCTTCCTGACCGGAGCGAAGCCGAAGATGACCGAGGGCGCGGACTTCTACTGCGGTCCGTCGTACGAGCAGATATACGCCAAGAAGTTCGGCCAGGATACCCCACTGCCCTCGATCCAGCTGACAGTCGAGGACGCGGGTTCGTTGAAAGGCGCCTGCGGCTACGGGTATTCCTGTGTGTATTCCTACACCACTTCCTGGGCGGACGCAACCAGCCCGCTCCCGATGGAAAGAAACCCGCGCGTCCTGTTCGAACGTTTGTTCGGCGCCGGAGGCACGGCCGAAGAACGTGCGCTTCGACTGAAGGAACAAAGCAGCATTCTGGACCGGATCACGCAATCGGTCACACGCTTGGCGCGGGATCTGTCGACAGGCGACCGCAGCCGTCTCGATCAGTATCTCGACGATGTACGCGAGATCGAGCGGCGGATCCAGAAGGTGGAGCAATATAACAGTGCGCAAGCGGGAGAGCGGGCACTGCCGGACGCCCCGGCCGGCGTGCCGGACACGTTTGCGGAGCACGTCGCCATGATGTTCGACCTACAGGCACTGGCCTTCATGACCGAAACCACGCGCGTCTCGTCTTTCAAGCTGGCGATGGACGTCAGCTCGGCGCTCTACCCGGACAGCGGAGTCACGACGCCTTTCCATTCCGCTTCGCATCACGGGTCCGTCCCGGCCAAGCTCGTCGAGTTCGAAAAGTTGAACGAGTATCACGTCAGTACGGTGGCGCCGTTTCTGGAAAAATTGAAAAATACCCCCGATGGCGACGGAAACCTCCTGGACCACACGCTCGTCTCCTATGGCAGTCCCATGGGCGACTCGCACGTTCACGCACATTCACGGTTGCCGATATTCCTCGCCGGCCATGCCAACGGTAAGATCCGGGGCAATCTCCACGTCAAGGCCGCGGGCGGCACTCCGCTCGCCAACCTCTGGCTTACCGTTCTGCACCGTCTCGGTGTCGAAGAGATACTCGAAATCGGCGACAGCACCGGAGAGATCTCAATTTGACGCTCAATGTAATCAGGACTCCAAGAAGGGGAAAACATATGTCAGTGAAGGGTTTACTCGTAGGACTTTCAGTGGTCTGCATGTCGGCGGTGATGGCGGCCGCACCTGCGGCTGATTCTCCAATAGCAGATGCAGCCATGCTAGGCAACATCGATGCCGTCCGGTCCCTGCTCGAAGGGTCGGCCGACGTCGACGTGGCCCAGGGCGACGGCATGACAGGACTGCTTTGGGCCGTTCAGAAAGATAATGTGGAGATGGCGCGCCTGCTGCTTGGGGCCGGTGCGAACGTCGAGAACGGGACCCGTATTCGCTCGATCACTCCGCTCTATCTGGCCTCACGGAACGGCAGCGCGGCGATGGTTGAAGTTCTCCTTGAGGCCGGAGCGGACGTGAACTCCGCGAACGAACTGGGGACGACCAACCTCATGATGGCGGCTGCCTCTGGCAGCGTCGGCGCGGTGGAGTCTCTGTTGGACCACGGAGCGAGCGTGAACGCGAGGGAAACAGCGCGTGAACAGACGGCCCTGATGTTTGCGGCTGCTCTGGACCGCGTGCCCGTCGTGCGGCTACTGGCGTCCCGGGGGGCCGACTTGGACGCGATCAGCAAGATGGTCGCGGTCGGTAACGATCTCGTAGACGAGGACGGCAACCCCGTTCCGGCTCCATCACGGACCGGCGTCACACGACGACGACCCGGGGGTGAAGGCAGAGTGACTGGCATGGGTGGGCTGACGGCCTTGCATTACGCCTCCCGAGCGGGCTTGATCGACACCGTTCACGCCCTGGTCGAAGGCGGCGCGAACGTCGATAGAATCAATCCCGTCGACAACACGTCGCCTCTCATCGTCGCAGCCATCAACGGCCGCTACGAGATCGCAAAATACCTCCTCGATCAGGGTGCGAGCCCCAACGTCAAAGAGACCGAAGGGTTGACGGCTCTCTATGCGGCGCTCGACAGCCGATGGGCGCCTGTCGCCTGGACGCCGACTGCATCCACTACGGATTCCGGCATTGTCCAGGAGAAAGTCACTCATCTGGAACTGATGAAGGCGCTTCTCGAACGCGGCGCCGACCCGAATGCCAAAGTGACCAAAACGCCCTGGTACAACCCGCCTCACCACGCCCAGCGTTGGGTCGAATGGGCGGGAACAACCCCATTCTGGCGTGCCGCTCAGTCTACGGACCTGGCTGCGATGAAGCTTCTGGTGGCCTATGGCGCCGACGGGACGATTGCGTCCGACGAGAACACGACGGCGCTGATGGCGGCGGCTGGAGTCGGCTGGACGGGCAACTTCAGCGTGAATGCTCCGGATGCATTTCTGTCGTCGGCCAAGTTTCTGGTTGAAGAGGTTGGAATTGACGTGAATGCGCCGCACACCGTTTCGGGCTACACCGCATTGATGGGTGCGGCCTGGCGGGGGGACAACGCCGTCGTCGAATACCTTGTTGAAAAGGGCGCCAAGGTGGACGTCCGGACCAATCTTGGGTGGTCGGTGACGGACATGGCGAATGGCCCGTACCTTCGCAGCAGCGTTCCGTTGAAGCATCCGGAAACGGTCGCTCTCCTGCGGGAACTGGGCGCCCCGGCACTGATCCAGACCGACGATGAGGAGATACTCGGCGTCATCAAGCGAAAGATCGAAGTGCCTGAAGAACCGAAGAAGGACCCGAACCCGAGATAGAGAAGGTTCGGGTATCGCGAAAAAAGCCCTCGGGCGACCGGGGGCTTTTTTTTGTGGATGTGCTGGCCAGTTGGGCCTGCCACCGGAGAGTCGGCTTCCGAAAGAGGGAAGTCGAGGAGGAATGAATGGATCGAATCGCCGGAGCTTTGCTGTTGTTCACTTTTCTTGTGGGTTTCGCTTCCCCTCTCGACGCCCGACCTGAATACTTGTTGCGTTTCGAAACCGATCCGTTCCGTCGTGCGGACGTGGAGGGATGTGCGACCTGTCACGTGAATCCAAACGGTGGTGGAGTGCGAAATAATTTTGGTCAGGCTTTCGAAAGCGATGACACGCAGATCACACCTCTGTTGCGAGCGAATTTTTCGGACCGTTTCAATGTTGAAACAGCCGAAATGAGTGACGGGTCCATCTTCTACTTCGCCGATCCCGAGAACCAGTTCGTCGTGTTTGAACGGGAAGGGCAGAAGTCTGCGATCGACCTGGTCGCGGCCACGCTGGTCGTCGAGGAAGAGAGAGTGGTGCAGGACCCGGGAAACACCCTCAGCTTTTTCATCACCAGCAAAGGTGTGGGAAACGGGGCGCATCTTGGCGGTCTGGCCGGCGGCGACCGTCATTGCAAGGCGCTTGCCGAAGGCGTGGGCGAGGGCGACAAGACGTGGCGCGCTTATCTGAGCACAACCATCGACGGCGAGCCGGCGATTAACGCCGGTGACCGGATCGGGAGTGGTCCCTGGCACAACACGAAGGGGATCATGGTCGCTCGTGGCGTGGCGGACCTGCACGAGGGGAATTTCCTGAGTAAGGAGATGTCCCTGGATGAGACCGGTGCGGTCATTAACGGGCGTGGGGATGATCCCAACCGCCACGACATCCTGACCGGCACACTGTCGGACGGTACGGCGGCGGTTGGTATGAACTGCAGCAACTGGACCAGCGCCGGTGAGGGCAGCGCCAACGTCGGCCATCACGACCGTCAGGGCGGGGGCGATGACGGCGCCTCCTGGAATGCAGCTCATCCCTCCAGAGGATGCAGCCAGGAAGACCTTCGCGGGTCCGGTGGCGACGGCCTGTTCTATTGCTTCGCCCTGCAATAAGGAGCCTGCGCGGCAGAAGAGATCTACTGCGAAAGTGGTATAATCGGTCCATATTTCCCCGATTTTTCGTTAAGTAGAACCACTATTCGCCTCAAAATCGAGAAAATCTGGCCTCGATTCTCCACTTTCTCGCTACGATCCCTTCTGCCGCGCAGGCTCCTGGCAGCCTGCCGGCGGAATCAGGCCCCGATCACAATCGGTCGGGGCCATTGCGAGTAGTTCTCACGGCCGCTGGCTATCTCCTTTTTCAGCTCATCAAAGGTGGGTTGAACGTGCCCGTTGGTATCAATCGCCCTAGATACCAGTGTATGTTCGCCCGGAGAAGGGGCGGGCCAATCGATAGACCACAACATCCAGGCATACTTTCCACGGCGATCGGTAATCGTGGCTTTCTGCCATGGGCCTTCATCCACACGGACCTCCACGCTCTCGATCGGTATCTGGCCACCCCAGGCGGCGCCGGAAATCTTGTAGGCTGAACCGCTCCCGCCCGGACGGCGCGTCACGCGAGCCACGACCGACTTCTTGTTGTTCTTGGAGATCGACGTGTCAAGCCAGAGGGTGCCTTCCGGTGTGTCCCTCGATCTCAGACTGAGGTAGTTTCGCGCCATGTGTTCGCCCTCATAACGCCGATCCAGGACTTCGATGCGAGTCAACCACTTGATTTGGGTCATGCCGTACCAGCCGGGCAGGATCAATCGAAGCGGATAGCCTGAATCGGGTGGAAGCGGCACCCCGTTTAATTCGTATGCGAGCATGGCTTCCGGATTCATGGCGTCCTGAATGTAAACGCTGCGTCCATGGGGAATCTCGTACTCCTCGCCTCTGGCCTGCCACTTGTTCTCCTTCTCCATGTCTGTTCCTAGAAACACAACCTCTCGTGCTTCCGGCTTCACGCCGCATTCGGCGAGGATCGGTGCGAGGGCCACCCCCGACCAGACGCCGTTACTCACCAGGCCGTTCATACGTGCCGCGCGTGTGGAATTTCCGGAGCATTCAAGCGTCACGGCCTCTTCCCGCTTTTCCGCTCGGGCCTTGAGCTCGTCGAGTGTGAACTCCATGGGCCGATCGACGAATCCATCGATACGTAACCGCCAGGTAGAGGTGTCCACCTGCATCGTCTGGGTTTGATGGAAGGCGTAGAACTCGTCGTTCGGTGTGGCCCAGCTCGTCAGTCGGCGCAGGTCGAAGCAGCGCACCCTGGGGTTACTCTGTTGAAACTCGATGCGGAACTGACTGGTGTAATCGGCGAAATCCACCAACTCCTCACCGTCTTGAAGCGCCCAGACGCTTTCGGGTATTCCAAGTGCGGCCAACGCCACGGCGGCGCGTCCACCGTTGATCAGAAGCTCTCGACGGGTCGATCGATTTCCCATTTTTCCTTGTCTCCCCTTGAAAAGGTCAAAAAGCGAATTTCAGGTGAAATTGAAGTATCCTGCCGGCATTCAGCGTGTTGGTGATCTGCCCGAAAGACTGGGAGCTGAGGCTCCAGTTGGGCCGGTCGAACTGTGGGTGGTTGAACGCGTTGATCGCCTCCACGCGGAACAAGGCGGAGCGGGTCTGATCCCTGGAAATGGAAAAGATCCGAGAGATCGCAAAGTTGAAGTTGGTGGTCCCGTCCTTCCGGAAAGTGTTCGGGGCAAGATTGCCCCGTCCTTCCCGGAACGGGGCTTCCCGGTCGAACATGTCGTGGCGCAGGTTCTGTTGTGCGGTGTCGGGGTTGTCGACACTCGTCCCGATAAGTTCGGGGGAGAGTATCGAGGGACGATCGCCCCACTCTCCGTCGACGTTGCCGAACGGCGGCGCGTCCGATCCTGTTTCGATCGAAAACGGCGTTCCCGAACGAAGGATCGTAGTTCCGGAAAACGTCCAGCCTCCGAGCCAGCCCGGCGTCTGGTAGGAGTAGCCGGCCACGAAACTCTCGGTGGCGTCGAATCGGCTGAAACTCCGCAAGTCCTCGAAGGCCGCCGACTCCGTCTGAGTTCGCGGATCGCGCTGGTCGGTGCCGGTGCCGGAGAAGTCGCCTCCCGTGTCGAGCCCCTTGCTGAAGCTGTAGCTGGCCCGTAGGGCGAGTCCCCGGCTGAAAACCTTGTTGATGGAAACCTGCCCCGCGTCAAAATATGCGCGCGCCTGGTTCGTCACGGTGATAACCGAGAAAAATCGAGGGTCCGGGCGCCGGTCGTTAATGGTCGCCGTGGTCTGCGGAATGCCGTCTACAGCGATGGCCCGGTTGCCTCTGATGCCACGAAACAGTTTCAGTGTCCGGCTTCCGACGTAGGCCAAGGCGATCTGCACATCTGCTGGTAACTCGCGCTCCACCTGAAGAGTGAACTGGTGCGAGTAGGGCGACACGAGATCCGGGCTGATCAGGTTCAGACTCGATCGGGGTGTTTCTGTTGCGGATGCTTGAAGGTCACCGAGCGGATCGAGGAGAGCCGGGTTCTGCACAGACACCGGGACTATCGCCGGAGGATTGAGCCTGGCCACTCGAAACGTCGCGGGGAAAACCTCCCCGAACGAGATACCGTAGCCAGCCCGCACCACCCCCTGGCCCGTGGAATACGCGAGTCCGATGCGGGGCGCGAAGTTGTTGTTGTCGGAGTTGTAAGAGAAAGTCGTGAGCTCGTTGACTTCGCTCGGCCTTCCGGCGAATTCGTACCGGAGCCCGAGAGTCAGGTCGAGGTTCGGCGTCAGACTGACCCGATCATTCAGGTAGAAGTCGAAATCGGTTCGACGAAAGCCTCGATACACTTCACCCTGGACACCCACGTAATCGCTCGCGTTCCCCGCAAGAAGGTTCTCGAGCGCCGTCTTTCCGAAATTAGGTCTGAAGCTGAAGTTGCCTCGAGTCCCGTCGCTCTGAAACTCGTTGATCTGCGCTCGAATGACCTGTGCGCCCCATTCGAACTGATGCCTTCCCGCCTGCCTGGTCCCCTGGACAAGGTATTGGAAATCGTTAGTCACACGTCGGACGGGGAAAGTGAGCCGGGGCCCAAGAGGTTCGATTTCGAAGCTGACGAAGATGTACGGGCCGACGGATCCTGGTGGGACGAGGACCCGCACCTTCCGTCTCAGGTAATTGACGCCAAGCCGCAGTGTCGCATTCCCGGACAATGATCGTTCATAGGCGAGATTCAACGTCTGCGGCCGGAGTTGCTGGTTCGGGTTCTGACCAACGACCAATTCGAACGAGTCGATGAAGTTGTCGTTGAACGAGTAGTGGCCCGAGAAACGGTCCATTTCGGTGGGGGTCCAATCCAAATGGAATGTTCCGCCGGTATTCCGGACAGTTTGAATCGCGTTTGTGTTCAGCAGTCGCCGATCGATTTCAGGGCGGTTGGGCAACTCGTCCGGATAGGCTGCAAGCCATCGGGAGAGCAGGGCATTCACTGCGGGATCGGTCGCGGTTGGCGTCCGTTCCTCTGGCAGGGGGACCAGGAGATTTCCGTTTACGAAGCCGGATTCCCGCGTTTCCTCACCCGATAACACGAACGAGAGCCGATCCCCGAGCGGTCCGCCGACCCGGAATCCGTACTGGTTCCTCTTGGACGGCTGGACCGGGCCGACCTGGAAAAACGTTCGTGCGTTAAAGACGCTGTTCTGAAGGGAGTCGTAGATTTCGCCGTGGTAAGCGCTCCGCCGATCGGCACCGAGGACCCGGAGGTCGCTCCCCATACCACCGAACTCGGCAGCGTAGTTATCCCGAACAGCAGAAAATCCCGTGATCGGAATGACGGTGACGCCCTGACGACCCAGGGCTTCGGTGAGCGCCTGGTTGTCTATCAGATTGACCTGGATATTCTGGTTCCTCTGTGCACCGCGGACAGCTTCGGTTTCGGTCGGCTGTGCCCGGGACTGTTCGTTGATGATGATGTCGAGGGGTGTGCTGCGGGGAAGGGCGACCTCGGGAATAGACATCAGTGTCGTTTCGCCTACGATGGCACGGACCGTGTAGAGGCCGTCCTCAAGCTCGAAGAGATAGTCCCCGGGTTCGGACGCCGGCAGCTCTCCGACGATAGCCCCGCTCCGGTCGACAACAACCAGGCTCAGGCCCTCTACGGCATCACTGACGTGGACGGTGATGCTCGCGAGCAAAGCGATCAGGACTATTGCCATGCGAACACCATACTGGTATCACCGGGACGGGTCAACTTCATGGGACTCCCGAGACTCGATCACTTCCTCGTGGAAGCACTCCTGTAAATAGCATTGAACAGGAGCTTGTAGGACCCCCGCGTCTGGAGCCGGATCTCGGGTCGGATCGCAAACAGGACGACGTGACCATCTCCCTGTTCGACATCGACCACGGCCGACTTCCCGTTCAGTAACTCCTCACCGAGGGCCATGCCGCTCAGCAGCAACGGTCCCGAAGGGAAACGCGCGACGCCTGTCGCCGCCGACCCGGTCGGGTTGAGCACCTGCCCCCGGTTGAACAAGCCCGAGAATTCTCCGGGCATACCGTAGGCGATGGGATGCTCAAGATCCAATGCTATTCGCAGGAAAGACCCGGGCACCACGAATTCCGCGTCCGGTGTGTCGTCGTCCGCTTCGACCGGACGCCCGAACATGCTCACCGTCAGTCCGGATACCCGCTCGACAGGCAGGTTGAACTGCTCGATGGCGAAGTCGGTGGACTGTCCGATGGTCAGAAGGGTCCCGCCGGATTCGATGAATTGTTTGAGTTGTTCGACTCCCGCCGAACTGATTCCACCGGTCATTTCCGGAGGATAGGAGCCCAGGGCATGCCCTTCGAGCAGTTGAGTCGGAGACCGGTAGGCGGGCAGTATGATCGTGTCAATTCGGTCGTGGAGACTGCCGGTCCGGATGTCCTGGTCCAGGATGAACTCGAACGGTATCCCGTACTCCGGAAACAGCAGCCGAGCAAAGCCGTATCCGTTTCGGCCTCCGACGTAGGGTCGATAAATGCCTACCCGGGGCAGGCGGAGAGGCTCTACCGCAACCGTGGGTTGGCTTTCGGTCGCCACAAACTTCAACCCAAACTCGGAAGCCAGCGCCTCCAGCTTTCGGCCGATGTCCGGCGCGGATGTGATGACGAATGTTCCCGCAGGCCATCTGCCGCCTGCGGCATCGAAGCCGGCCTCCGCCCAACCCATGTCGACTCCTGCCTCAAGCAGGCTGGAAACCGCCTTGAGGGCCCCGTTCTCGGTGTAAGAGAGAAGATAAGTCCCCTCGCGGGTCGTTCCTTCGACCGCCCCCCCTTCGGGCGGAAAGTCCTCGACAAGCACCATTTCCGCCGTGAATTCCGAGGCGACTACGTCCGCTTCGACGCCCATGGCGTAGGGGTACGAGAAAGCCACCGTATCGTAAGGCGCCCGGACGGGACAGGTGGGACACGCCCGGACCTCGGGGTAACTTTGGGGCTCCAGCATCGCTTTGGCGAAGTTTCCGAACGGCTGCCTCAGTGGGATCACGTAAGTCCCGGCTGGATAGGATCGGCCGTTGGCCCGCAACGTCTCTTCGGCGCGGTAGATCTCGACCTCTCCGAAGGCGAGCATCGTCAGCATTTCGCGCATCGTCGATGGGTCGTGCTGGTCTGGCGGGATCAGGTAAGCGAAGGGTGCGTCCGCCCCGGCCAGGGCGTCGGACGCGGCCGTGTACTTGACCCGCAAATAGCGTTCGCGGTTGTTGGAGAGGTGTCCCACTTCCGCTTCCAGCGCTGCCGCGATGTAGGGGAGTATCTGCTTGTTCCCCCATTCTCCGCCACACCACACGACCGGGAACTTCTCGGAAGCAACCTTCGGGTCGATGCCCGAATCCAGCCTGAGGTCCTCGAACCTCCAGCGGGCCGGGGCCGACAGGCGTGCACCGGACGCTTCGGTCAGGATCCGGAGCGCGTGATGATGCTGGGCGTATCCACGTGCGGGATTCCAGAGATCGTACTTCGTATTGAAGGTCACGCCCGTCAGACCTCGTTCGAGCACGTGGCCGGCCATGGCCATGCCCATTTCGTTCTGCAGGTGCCAGATCATCGGATGGATGTTGGGTTCTATCGGGCCGATGTAGGGAGGCGTAAAGAATCGCACTCCGGGACGGGGCTGGCTCCCCATCGTGTGGATATCGTGTATGGCGTTGACCTGCCATCGCTTGATCGTGCCGACGACTGCTCGGGCTTCGGGCATGGAGAACGTGTACCAGTCGCGGTTGATCTCCCCGTTGAAACTGGAAAGCTCGGGCAGGTCCACACCTTCCCATTCGGTCCCGCGGGTCTTCTCGACCCAGTCATGTACAAAATCGAGACCGTCCGGGTTCATCGTTGCCATGAACAGAAGGACCGTATTGTCCCGCCAGGCACGGACCTGCTCGCTGTTCTCGGTCGCGACCCGGTGGAGGAACAGTATCTGGGACATCCAGGCCGCCGTGTGCGCCGCTTCAGCCACGAAGAATAACATCGTGGGCCGCCCGTCGCGGATGAGCGTGTCCAGTTCGCCAGGTGCTATTGTCCGGGGGTCCGCAAGTTTCATCTGGATCCGCCGGATTTCCTCGGAACGCTCCAGGTTCTCACTCGAAGAGACCGTGGCCAGTATGAGCGGACGATCCTGGCTGGTTCGTCCTACGATTTCGTACCGGACGTGGTCGGACGTTCGGCTGAGATGCTCAAAGTAGGCGACAATCCGATCCCAGTCGGGTACGCGCGGATCGTCCCCTAATGGATAGCCGAAGAACTCCGCCGGGGTCTGGCTCGTCTGAGCAAACCCGTTGGCGCTGAAGATGCACAGAGCCAGGAGCAGCCAGCCCCATCTCGTGCCTAGACGACTCGCAACGTGTGATCTATTCATGTTTCAGTCCTTCCCGGTTCGAAGGCCCAGGTGGACCTGCCGGGAAATTCTAAGTTAGTTTGTCGCGCAGCGTGCGGACCGCCGCGGCGGATCGATGCAACGCTTCCAACTCCTCGGGAGTCAGGGCCAGCTCGACGACGCGCTCGATGCCTGCTCCACCGAGGACGACCGGGACGCCGACATAAACGTCTTCGATACCGTATTGACCTTTCAAGTACGCGGAACAGGGCAGTATGTTGCGCTCATCCTGAACGATAGCGCGGATCATTTCGACGATGGCGGCCGATGGCGCGTAGTAGGCGCCGCCGGTCTTCATGAGAGAGACGATCTCGGTGCCGCCGTTCCTGGTCCGCTCGACCAGGGCGTCGATCCTGTTGGCCGGAAGCAACTCGGTGATCGGCACGCCGGCAACGGTCGAGAGCCGGGGGAGGGGCACCATGGTGTCGCCGTGGCCCCCAAGAACCAGTGCATCGACATTCCGGACGGAAACACCCAGTTCGAGAGCGATGAAATTTCGGAAGCGAGCCGAATCGAGGATCCCGGCCATACCGATTACGCGAGGAAGCGGCAGCCCGCTCGTTCTGGCTGCAACGTGGCACATGGCATCGAGTGGATTAGCGACCACGATCAGGATTGGATCACGAGAGTGCTCCATCACTCCCGTGACCGCTTCGGCCATGATTGCGGCGTTCTTGGCCAACAGATCGTCCCGAGTCATTCCCGGCAGGCGCGGCAGGCCGGCGGGGATCACGACGATGTCCGAGTCGGCGGTGACATCGTACGTGTTGCTTCCCTGAATGAAGCTATCCGAGAGCGTGACGGCCCCGGCCTGGAGCATGTCCAGGGCCCGGCCCTGGGGCATTCCTTCGATCACATCCACCATCGCGACGTCGAACGAACCCATACCGGCCAGTCTCAAAGCCGTCGTCGCGCCAACGTTACCCGCACCGATTACAGAAATCTTTCTTCGCTTCATTTACTCCAGTCCGTTGAGAATCCAAATGAATTGTCCGACCATCGGCATCAATTGCCGACCAGGCCGCGGATCTGTTTGACGGCCAGTTCGACTTTCAGGTCCAGGAAAATCTTGCCCAGAGCCGGGGCCGAAGCCCGCGGGTCACCAGCGACGCCGTTGTCAGCGCCGGCCTCGTCAATCCGGTCGAATCGAATCCAATCCGGGCGCAGATACATGATCTCAGAGGTGTCTTGAATGCCGGCGTGTCCGGCGCCTTCGAGACCGTTTGAGGCCAGATGTTCCCGGAATCTGGCGCCGGCCAGTCGGTAGACGTCATCGCCGTAGTGAAAACGGACGCCATCGCCGCGGTACTTCTTGTCCAGTTCCTCCGCCACGCTCTTTAACGTGTCCTGACCCCCACCATGGTCGCCCATGATCACGATGTTCTTGAAACCGGAGGTCATCGCGCTCAGCGCTACGTCGCGCGCCACGGCGCCGTAGGTTTCATCGGTGAGGCTGATCGAACCCGGGTAGGCCATGAAGTTTTCTTTGACCGTCGGATCGCCCAGCGGCGCGAACGGCATGACCGGGTACAGGATCGCATTTCCCAGTTCCCGGACGATCTGTTCACCGACCCATTCGGCGACGATTCCGTGCTTGCCGAATGCCATGTGAAGACCGTTCTGCTCGATGCTGCCGGCGTAGTACACCGCGGTCGTTTTTCCCGCCTCGATTGCATGGGCGACCTCTTCCCACGTCATGTCCTCGATCCGAACCAGGTCTGATTGAGATACTCCGGCGGCGGCCGTTGACAGGATCAGGAACACACACACGGTAAGCCTGCCGGACCAGGATGAAATGGATCTCATTAAAATTCCTCCGTCTTGAGTTTGTGTGTCTCGGTTCGACACTTTTACTGAGGCCGCTCCGGCCGGTCAACAGGCGCGGCCGAACCGTAGAGAATCGAGTTGAACAGGAGCTTGTAAGTCCCCCGAGCCTGCATGCGATAGATAGGCCGGATGCCGAACAGAAAGACATGTCCATCTCCGACCTGGGCGTCGACTACCGCGGCACGATCGAACAGGTTCTCCTCGCCGGTGAGCCAGCCGCTGATCAACGGGTTCATCGCCGGGTAGCGCGCGACGGCTTCCGCGCCTTCGCCTGTGATTTCAAACACCGGGTTGCGGAAATTCATCGCGGCGAAGTCGCGCGACATTCCGAAGGTCACAGGGCTGTCCCCATTGCCGATAAGTCGCACCAGAGAGCCCGGCACGACGAACTCGGCGTCGGTCAAGTCGGCGACGACGTTCCGAACGGGCAAACCGAATTCCCGGATCGCCAGATCCGTGCTCAGGTCGTTCGCGATCAACGTCCCACCGGCTTCAACGAAAGCCTTCAGATTGCGTACGCCGAGAGCACCGATGCCTCCCAACTGTTCCGGGAAGATCGTGCCGGGTTGGCGACCGTTCAGGATGACTTCGGAGCGGAGATATGGCGGCAGGATGATGACGTCCACGTCATCTCTCAAGCTTCCACCCCGGATGTCGCCGTCGACGAGTTCTTTCCAGGGGAACCCATACTCGTCGAACAGCTTGAAGTACCAGCCGTACTCGTCGTATCGCTCCCGTGCGTAACTACGGTAGACGCCGGTCCGGGCGTGTTTCAGTTGCTGCATCGGGACGTCGATCGATTCAACGACACCGGTGATGTCGACGCCCAGGTCCGTCGACATCGACCGCAAGCGGGTTTCGAGGCCTGGGCTTGCCGGGACGTAGAAGGATCCGTCGGGATGGATGGCGCCTTCGACCTCGACGTCCTCGCGCAACCAGAACACTTCGTTCGAATCCTCCATCAGGCCGGTCACCGCTTTGATGGCGGCGTTCGAGCTTCGAGCGATCAGGTATCCCGTCGAGTCGGCACTTCCAGTGAAGCTTCCCGCCGGCGCCGGCGCCGCGTCGAGCTTGGTCATCTGTACCTCGAACGGAAGCTCGACCTGGACCGAAGCCACTCCCATCTGAACCGGGAGGGTGAATCCAATCGAGTCGTACGGGGCGATCGCGTCATCCCCGTTGTAAACCATCGGGTACCCCTTCGTCTCCATTACGGCCTTCAAGTACCGGCCGCAGGGTTGCGCGATCGGGAGGATGTAATCCCCGGCCTCGTATGCGACTCCATCGGCGGTGAACGCCGCATCCGACCGGTGGACTTCGACGTCGGCAAAGATCAGCTTGTCGATCAGCTCTGCCGCCGTCGAGGTATCCCGCTGCTCGGAAGGGATGATGAAGGCGAAGGGTTTCCCTTGATATTCAACACTGTCACGATAGATCGTCAAGTGATCGCGAAGCCAACGCTCGCGGTAGCGGGATGCATGTGTCATTGCCGCCATCATGATCGGCTGCTCGTACTCGATCACCTGCCGGATGCCCCATTCTCCGCCCTTCCACGGAATCGGGTTGTTCCATGAGAACTTGGTAACGTCTACGTTGCGTTGCGGAGCCAGTTGGTCGGGCCGCAACGTGACGTCGGTGGCCAGGTTCGGCGTGGCGGCTTCAGAGAGCATCCGGACGGAGTTATGGAGCGGCCCATATTGCCGCATCGGATTAAAGGCGTCGTATATCGAGTGGAAGGACACTCCGGGTTTGCCGAGTTCGATCAGCGACGTGGCCAGGAACATCCCCAGTTCGTTCGTGCTTTGAAGAATGAGGGGGTGAACGTTCGGCTCGTTGGGCTCGACAAACGGGGGCACCCACATCCGGACACCCCGGCTCAAGCGGCCTCCCATCTGGTGCATGTCGAAGATGATCGGTGGGCGCCAGGCGTTAAATACGTGCTCGACGGTCAGGCGGATCTCCGGATGGACGAAGTTGAACCAGTCCCGGTTGTTCTCACCGTAATAGAAGTGGTGGCTGTCCGCCATCGTCCCCTCGTAGGGGGTGCCGGCCGTTTTGGCGACCCATTCCGAGTACACGTTGTAGCCATCCGGGTTCAGCGAAGGAACGAGCAGCAGGATCGTGTTTTCGAGTATCTCGCGCACCTCGGGCGTGTCCTCGGTGGCGAGCGTATAGGCGAACAACATGGCGGACTGTGGAGAACCCACCTCGTCGGCGTCTACCGCGCAGGTGATGGCGACGACGTTCTTACCGCGAGCGATCAGCGTTTCCGCTTCCGAATCGGACAGCCCTCTGGGATCGGCCAGCCGGTTCATGATCTGACGATACTCTTCAAGATTCTCGAGGTTGTCCGGTGACGAGATTGTCGCCATGACGAACGGAAGGCCACGCGACGAGTCTCCGAGTTGCTCGAAGCGGACCCTGTCGGACACACCGTCGAGGTAACGAAAATACTCGACTATTTTCTCCCAGGCCGGGACTTTGTTGTTTTCACCGAGTTCCTGCCCGATGATTTCCCGCGGATGCTGGATGGTCTCATCCTGGGCTCTTCCCATGGGAACGAACCATACCAGCAGCAACGCGACTAACGAGAACAGTCGGCTTTGAATCATTCGGAGTCTCCTCGAATAATGTGCAGTTTTTCGGAGCGGCTGACGGGACCCGCCGGCAACATTCTGGGAAAGCACCTGAACCGAAAAAGGGGCGCCGACACGTCGGCGCCCCCAAGTTTAGTTCAACGGACTGCCTAGTAGTAGATTTTGATACTGAACTGAACCTGCCGAGACGGACGGGCCGAGAAGATCTTGCCGAAGTTTCCCGTACCGAAGTTGCGATTGGGCATATTGAAGTTCGGGTGGTTGGGAAGGTTGAAGATCTCCGCCCGGAACTGGACGTTACCGGATTCCCCGAAATAGTGGTTCTTCAACAGGGAAAAGTCGATATTGTTGGTTCCGGGGCCTCGCACGACGTTTCGGCCGGAGTTTCCGAAGTTCCCGACTCCTGGCGCCGAGAACGCATCAATATTGAACCACCGGTCGATGGTCCGGCTGCCGCGAGGCAAGGTCGCGTCGCCGATCAGGTTGGGATGATCCGTGCGGTTTCCTCCGGTCCGGCTGTTGTCGTTTGGTATCCGTGGGGTCAGCGGGCGACCGGTCATGAACGTCATGATTCCCGACACGTCCCAACCGCCCAGGATGTAGCTGGCAGGGCCGTCGTTCAAGAACCTTCTACCCTTTCCGAATGGCACTTCGTAAACGTAGTTAGCGACCAGCCGGTGGGTCGCGTCAAAGCCGGAGACTCCCCGGTTGGCGTCATAGTTGAGGTGATCCTGCGGGGTGCTCGAATCCCCGGCGGTACCTCGTCCCGAGAAATTGTCGATAGACTTCGACCAAGTGTAGGACATCAGGAACGTGATGCCATCCGAGAACCGTTTTTCCACTCTTCCATACAAAGCGTGGAAGACGGACTGGGCTTGGGATTCCCTGATATTGATGTTGGCGAATCCCGGAATCGGCCGCCGATCGCTGATGCTGGAGCTTAGGTCCGCACTGGGGCGGGGCTGGTTGATGTTGCGTTGCCGGTGCAGGGAATTGCCCTTCGCTCCGGCGTAAGTGAAGTCGAGGACCAGGTTCGAAAACAGCTCATGTTGGAAGCCGAAGTTCCACTGCTCAACGTGCGCGTTCTTGAAGTTCTTGTCGGTTCCCACCGGCCCCAGGGTGGCACCGCCCAGTCCCGTTGGGAACGGGTCGTTCAGGAACCCGTCGCCGATTCCCCCGGAGGTGGGGTCGAGGCCGATGCCTGTGGAGGTGCTGAAGTTGAACGTCTGCGTGAAACGGAACGGGACGTTGTTGGAGTCCCCGATCCCGTTGTTCAGACGCATCATGTCGACGAACACCCCGGCTCCACCCTTGACCACGGTTCGGCCCGTGCCGAACACGTCCCAGGCGAACCCGAATCGAGGCGCAAAGTTATTGTGATCCCCGTTAAAAATTTTCTTTTTCCCGGTGTCGACAAAGTTCACGTTCGCAAGCAGCGCGGCGATGTCGGCATCGGTGTTCTCGGGCCGGGAGATGTCCCGGCGCACGCCGGCGGTGCCGGCGGTCTCGATGCAGATGCATTCTGGATTGAAGATTGCATACCGGTCCGAGGTCGAGTTGAACTGGGTAATGAGCTCGTAGCGGAGGCCGATGTTCAACGTCACGGTCGGAGCGACTTTCCAGTCGTCCTGGATGTACATCCCGTAGGCTTCGTGTCGGATCGGATTCCGCGTGTCTCCCAGGCGCCGCGTGGAGCGGTTGGGCAGCCCGAGCAGGAGGTCGGCAAAGGCGTCACCCGAGTAGTTTCCGCCGAAACGATAAATCCCGAGTGATCGGGAGTTGTTCAACCGGTTGGACCGGAACTGTTCGGCCTGGAAGCCGCCCTTGATGTTGTGGGCGCCTCTGGTGTGAGTCAGGTTTACCGTGAACTGGTAGGTATTGTCACTCCGGTCGGTCGGGAACGATTGCGTGCCGAGATCGTCGTAGCCGGTCATCTGGATCCGCGGCCAACCGAAGTTGAACTCGTTGTCCGTCGTTCCGTTGATGCCGACCTGGGTCGGGATGTCGGTGCGGTTGAATCCGCGACGGAACTGCGACAGGCGGTTGTAGCCCACCCGGGTTTCGAGGACGGTCTGCGATGAGAAGATGTGCGTGTCGGTGATCGACAGGCTCTGGGCCGTCTGGGTGTCCAGGCGGGTCCCCAGATCCGGCAGGTTCGTGATCCCACCGTATTGGTTGAACGGATCCTGTTCGAAGTCGTCGTTGAAGGAGTAGCGTGCGTAAAAGGAGTTGAAATCCGAGAACTGGTGGTCGAACCGGAACGTGTACTGTTCCGTATTCTTCTTGTTCTTCTGGCTCGAAGAGAAATTACGGGTCAGGCCAGGCTGGTTCGGCGCATACGGCGCGTAGCCGAGGTCGATCAGGGCCTTACCCGCGGGGTTGAACATGCTGGAAGGAATCTGGTTGTTCGGGAAGGGCTCTCCGGTGTAAGGATTTGTGAGCTGTTTGCCAAGCCCCGAAAAATCCCCGTTCAGCATTGCGGGCAGCGGGACCGTGGCCGTGCGCGTGATGCCTCGCCGCTCTCTCAGGAACTCCCCGTTGAAGAACAGGAAGGTCTTGTTCTTAATGATCGGGAAGCCGATGTTGCCGCCGAAATTATTCCGCTGGAATGCGGGGATATCTTGGTCCTTCAGGTCGAAAAAGTTTCTCGCGTCGAAAACTGAATTGCGGATGAAGTTGTAGACGACACCGTGGACCTCGTTCGATCCGGACTTCGTCGTCACGGCGATCTGTCCACCGGCCATCTGGCCGAGCTCTGCCGAGTAGGTGGAGGTCTGGACCTTGAACTCCTGCACCGAGTCGATCGAGGGCTTGAAGGTCGTCATACCGACTAGGCCGTTGACGATGGCGACGCCGTCGAGTTGGAAAGTCGTCGATTCCTCGCGAGCTCCCGCTACCGTGATCCCACCGCGGAAACCAAGGCCCGACCCTTCGGCCGGTTCCATGGCTCCCGGCGCCAGCAGCGTCAGGCTCTGGAACGCCCGGCCGTTCAACGGCAGGTCGACGATTTTCTTGTTGTCGATAATGGTGCCGACTGATGACGTCTCACTCTGGACCAGAGGTGCGTCTTCGGTGACGGTGATCGCCTCGGTGATGCTGCCGACTTCCAGAGAAAACGTGATCGTGGCCCGCTGGCCGGTCTGAACCGAGACTCCAGCCCGGATCTCACTCCTGAAACCCGGGAATTCGGATCTCAGTTCGTAGACGCCGACTGGAAGCAACGGCAACGTGTATTGTCCGTTTTCGTTCGTGAAAACTTCCCGGGTCAGATTCGTTCCCGAGTTGACGGCGGTAATCGTGACTCCCGGCAACACCGCACCTGTCTGGTCCGACACCGTGCCTGAAATCGTTCCGGTGGAAGCCTGCGCCCAGGCGTGTCCGGTCACGGACAACATCAGGGCGAGCATTACAGACGCTATTCTGAGCACTTTCCTAGACATGAATACTTCCTCCCCCATCCCTTAAGAGGGCCGCGAAGTTGAGGCCCTACTCCACCAAGTGTTCAACCTCAGCAGCTACGCCGAACATTCCTCGCGGAATCGCCCGACAAGACTGCTATGGCTGATCTGCGAAACTATGTAGCGAAAAGCCGGGGAGAATCATCTCTCCGCCGGAACCCAACACTTACAGAGATCCTAAAAACGTATTGGAGGTATACGTGGAAAGCCCGTGTCATGTCAATAGCTTTTGTCGACCTGGGAGTCCGTCGTCGCCCTCACGGCGCCTTCGAACTATGGTTGCCTTGTCGGCCACCGCACGGCGATGCGGATCTCCTATGTAAGGTGTTGAACGTCACCCCTGCCGGTGATGGAAGGACCCGGGAAATAGACTGGTGTTGAACACGCTCTGACCGTCCTGTAGGGCCCCACTCCGGGTGTTTCAGGAGGTGGTGAGGAGCGGTCCATGGACTTTCGTGAGGGGAGACCCCATGGGGTCAAAAACAGGCCGAAAGCCCTGCCTTGAACCGGTTTCTGTTCGCGTGGCTCCTTTCAAAACTATTGCGTTCGCAGCGGTCAGCGACTATGATGCGTCTTCCAGCTGAGCCCCTAAGACACCATGTCAGAGCAGTTTGTAGCCGTGGTCTCGAGATCTCCGGCTTCGACAATTAAAGAAGAGAATCGATTGGGATTGATCAACGCACATGCCCCCGGTAAGAGTCTGACGCCCCTGCTGGTTTCTGGTGACAATGTCCAGGACGAACGAGCCCGAATCGCAGGGCTCGGCCAACTCCGGATGACCTCCAGGGAGACCTCCGATCTCATCATGATGGGAATCGGAGCGTTCACGCCGTTGGACGGTTTCATGGGCCAGGCCGACTGGCGGGGAGTGTGCGACGACCTCCAGACGTCCGCCGGCGTTTTCTGGCCCATACCGATCACAATGTCCGCGAGTGAGGAAGATGCCGGGCGGCTCGGAGAAGGCGACGAAGTTGGCCTGGTCGACGACGAGAGCGGCGAGTTGATGGGCAGCCTGATCGTTCGGGAGAAGTACCGGATCGATAAGTCTCACGAATGCAAGCAGGTATTCCGAACCGATGACAAGGAACACCCTGGTGTCGCCAAGGTGATGGCTCAGTCGGAGGTGAACATCGGCGGGAAGGTGCGGGTTCTCAGTGAAGGTCCGTATCCGGAGAAGTATGCCGCCACTTATCTCAGGCCGGCCGAGACCCGCCGCCTGTTCGAAGAGAAAGGATGGAGCACGGTTGCCGCTTTGCAGTTACGCAACCCGATGCATCGGTCCCATGAATATCTCGCCAAGATCGCGATCGAAATTTGCGACGGCATCCTGATTCATCAGTTAGTCGGCAAACTCAAGCCCGGCGACATTCCCGCCGACGTTCGAGTTCGGGCCATCGACGCTCTCGTGGACAACTACTTCGTCGACGACACCTGCATTCAGGCCGTCTATCCAATGGAGATGCGTTACGGTGGGCCGCGAGAGGCGTTGCTCCATGCCGTCTTCCGTCAGAATTACGGCTGCAGTCACCTCATTGTCGGACGCGACCACGCCGGCGTTGGCGAGTACTACGGGCCGTTCGATGCGCATCACATTTTCGATGAGATTCCGCGAGACGCATTGGAAATCCAGCCACTCAAGATCGATTGGACGTTCTACTGCGCCCGGTGCGATGGCGTGGCATCGATGAAGACCTGTCCCCACGGCAAAGACGATCGGTTGCTCGTGAGCGGGACGATGCTGCGGAAGTGGCTTTCGAAGGGGGAAGAGGTGCCGGACCACTTCAGCCGGCCCGAGGTCGTGACCATCCTGAAGGAGTACTACGCTTCCCTTGAAGAGAAGGTGGAGATTCAACTTCACAAATATGCAGAAGGAGACTAGGCGGCGCCGAGGCGTCTGCCGAAGGCCTTCGATTGGGAGGAGATAGAGATAGATGCCGACTTATGTAAATCCGAATAAGTGTGACGGCTGCAAAGCCCTGGACAGG
Organism: Terriglobia bacterium; assembly: GCA_965262425.1. GTDB lineage: Bacteria > Acidobacteriota > Terriglobia > 20CM-2-55-15 > 20CM-2-55-15 > CAZOZZ01. The sequence goes on from OZ253536.1 coordinate 1,518,183, forward strand.
CCGGCGTGCCAGTACATCTGTCCGAGCGACATCATGGCGCTGGACACCTCGATAGGCAAGGCGTACAACCTGGAACCCGACATGTGCTGGGAATGTTACGCCTGCGTCAAGACCTGCCCTCAATCCGCGATCGACATGCGCGGTTACAACGACGTTGTTCCGCTGGGCGGCAAGCTGACGCCACTGCGGGGGACGGATTCAATCATGTGGACCGTGAAGTACCGGAACGGCGAGATGAAGCGATTCAAGTACGCGATTCGAACCACGCCCTGGGGAACGATCGAGCCGTTCCGGCTTTCCGAGCGCCCCGCGGCCGGTGAGTTGAAGTCCCAGGCTCTTTATGGGCAAGCGGAATACCTTGGTGTGGATACCCTCCCGGGGCCGCCGAGTTAGACCTGTCCTGACGAGCGCCGGACGCTGTGTGAGCGTCCGGTACTGCGCCCGTAGCGCAAAACCCTGCTCAAAATGAAGCCGTTACCGCCCATCCAGGCTGGGAAAGTTTCTTGGAGGTCAGCGAGCAATGATTCAGCCCGAAACCGAAGTAGTGGAATGTGACGTCCTGGTCGTCGGAGGTGGTATGGCCGGCACCGGCGCGGCTTTCGAGGCAGCCTACTGGGCCAAAGAGAAAGGTCTGCGGGTCATTCTCGTCGAAAAAGCCGCAACGGAGAGAAGCGGGGCCGTCGCCATGGGGCTGTCTGCCATCAACTGTTACATGGGCATGAGGAACAACGAGAACAAACCCGAAGATTTTGTTCGCTACGTTCGGAACGACTTGATGGGCTTGAGCCGCGAGGATCTCGTCTACGACATCGCACGGCATGTGGATGAGAGCGTCCACATGTTCGAGGAATGGGGTCTGCCGTTCTTCAAGAACGAGGACGGCACCTACAAGCGAGAGGGTAAATGGCAGGTGATGATCCATGGCGAATCCTACAAGCCGATCGTCGCTGAAGCTGCCAAGAAGGCGGTAGGAGAAGAGAACGTCTTCGAGAGAATCTTCGTTTCCCATCTTCTGACAGACGCTGACGATCCGGGGAAGATCGCAGGTGCGGTCGGGTTCAGCGTCAGGGACCACAAGATTTACATCTTCAAGTCGAAGACCGTGATCTGTTCGGCCGGCGGTGCGACCAATGTGTTTCGGCCGCGGGCCACGGGCGAGGGCCTGGGTCGAATCTGGTATGCCGTCTGGAATACCGGTTCCGCTTACAGTTTGATGCAGAAGGTCGGTGCGGAGATGACCCAGATGGAGCACCGCGTCGTCGTTACGAGGTTCAAGGACGGTTACGGTCCAGTCGGTGCCTGGTTCCTCCTGTTCAAGGCCAAGGCCGAGAACGCATACGGTGAGGAACTGGAAAAGACCCGCGCCCATGAGCTGTTGGAGTGGGGGAAATACGGAGCGGCGAAGCCGGTGCCCACGCCGCTGAGAAACCACTTGATGCTGAACGACATCAAGGATGGCCGGGGGCCGCATTACATGCGGACCGATCTGGCCCTCCAGAAGCTGTTCGATGACGTGCAGCACGACAAGAAAAAGATGAAAGCAATCGAAGCCGACGCCTGGGAAGACTTTCTCGACATGACGATGTCCCAGGCCTTGATATGGGCGTCGGACAATATCGATCCGGCAAAGACACCCTCTGAAATTATCCTGACCGAACCCTATCTGATGGGGTCCCACTCCTCGGCATGCGGCGCATGGGTCAGCGGCGCCGAAGACATCTCGCCCCCGGAGTATTTCTGGGGTTACAACCGGATGACGACGATCAAGGGACTGTTCGCCGCGGGCGACGGCGTTGGGGCCTCCGCTCACAAATTCTCGTCCGGTTCATTTGCCGAAGGGCGAATCGCCGGTAAAGCAGCCGTGGCTTTCATTGCCGACCACCCGGGTGCGCTGCGGTACGACGACGACAATATTGAGTCGATAAAGTCGGAACTCTACGAGCCCTTCAAGGTGCTCGAGGAGAACAAGGACCTCTCGACGCGCGTGGAAGTGAACCCCAACTACCTGCTCCCCAAACAGGCCCTGCTCCGGCTCCAGAAGAACATGGACGAATATGCGGCCGGACCGGGCAACTTTTACATGACCAACGGGCGGAGTCTGGAAAGAGGCCTTGAGGTGATGGATGTCTACAAGGAAGACCTCGACAAACTTGCAGCGCGTGATCTTCACGACCTTTTGAGATGCTGGGAGTTGCGTGATCGGACCTGGTGCGCGGAATCGCACATGAGGCATATCCTGTTCCGTGAGGAAACCCGGTGGCCGGGCTACTATTACCGGAGCGATCACCCGAAACTGGATGAAGAGAACTGGAAGGTCTTCGTCAACTCGAGGTGCGACCCAGCGACCGGGGAATGGCACATGTCGAAGAAGCCGTTCATTCCGCTCATTCCTTAGCGGGGAGATCTTATGACGGCAGAAACAGTACCTTCAATACATAAGAGCATCCTGGTTGTCGGCGGAGGAATCGCCGGAATCACGGCAGCGGTCGAGGCGGCTGAAGTCGGGTACGAGGTCTACATGGTCGAGAAGGAACCCTTCCTGGGTGGAAGGGTGACCCAACTCGCAAAATACTTCCCGAAACTATGCCCTCCCAATTGCGGGCTCGAGATCAATTTCCAACGCATGAAGAACAATCGGAAGATTCGATTCTTCACGATGGCGGAGGTGGAGAGCATTTCGGGTGAGCCAGGGAATTTCGATGTCGCAATCAAGAAGCAACCACGGTACGTGAACGACCGCTGCACCGCATGCAACGATTGCGTGCCCGTCTGTCCGGAAGATCGGCCGGACGCGTTCAATCTCGGCATGGGCACGACCAAAGCTATCTACCTGCCCCATGCCCTGGCGTTTCCGATGAAGTACGCGATCGACGAGTCGGCGTGCAAGCTCACCGCCTGCGCGAAGTGTGTCGACGCATGCACCTACGACGCGATTGACCTTGAGATGAAACCCGAGAGCTTCAATCTCAAGGTCGGCGCCGTCATCATGGCCACCGGGTGGCAGCCTTACGATGCCTCAAGGATCGACAACCTCGGCTTTGGCAACTACGCGGACGTCGTCACCAACCTGATGCTCGAACGCATGGCCGCTCCGGACGGACCCACCCAGGGAAGAATTGTCCGGCCTTCCGACGGTGGCGCGGTGAACTCGGTTGCGTTCATCCAATGCGCCGGCTCGAGGGACGAGAATCATCTGGGCTACTGCTCCAGCATCTGCTGCCTGGCATCCCTGAAGGAAGCGACCTACATCCGGGAGCAGTATCCGGAATCGAAAGTCTACATTTTCTACATCGACTTGCGGACACCGGGCACATACGAGTTGTTTTCTCAGAAAGTGCAGAACGATCCGAACGTGTCTGTCGTGAAGGGGAAGGTCGCCAGAATCGCGGAGGACCCCTCGACCGGAACTCTGGTCGTCGAGGCCGAAGACATTCTGTCCGCCCGTAAGATGACAATCAAGGTCGATCTGGTCGTTCTGGCGACGGGCATGATGTCCAGCGTCGATCCGGCCCAGGCGGGCGTTCCTGCCGCTTACGATCAGGACGCCTTCCTCCTGCCGGATGAGACCGCGCCTGGCATTTTTTCCGCCGGTTGCGCGCGCGGACCCGCGGACGTGGCGACGTCTGTTCAGGACGCAACGGCGGCGACGCTCAAAGCGATTCAGGCCATCCATCAAGCCGGCATCCGGAAAAAGGAAACAGTATCGACGTAGGAGCCCCTTGGGGTCGTCGAATCGGACATTAGTGAATCATGGAACACAAAGTCGGAGTCTACGTTTGCACCGGTTGTGACATCGGGAAGTGCCTCAAAACGGACGATCTGGTAAAGGTCGCCAATGAGGAATTCGCACCTGCCGTCGTCCGTACCGGGGCCGCTTTCTGTCTCGAAGATGTCAATCTCATCAAGGGTGACATCGCCAAAGGTGAGGTCGATCGGGTTGTGGTTGCAGCCTGCTCGCCACGCGTAAACAGAGACATTCTTTCGTTCGAGAACACTCCGGTGGAACGGGTGAACCTCCGCGAGCAGGTGGTGTGGAGTCACCCACCCAACACTGAGGAGACTCAAAGCCTTGCCGAGGATTATATTCGGATGGGCATCGTTCGGGCGGACAAGACCGGAATTCCGACTCCCTATGTCGAAGCCAATGAACGAACCCTTCTCGTGGTGGGCGGAGGAGTTGCGGGCATGGCGGCGGCGATCGATGCCGCCCGTACGGGTTTCCGGGTCGTGCTGGTCGAGAAGGCCGCCGCGTTGGGTGGGTTTGCCCGAAAGCTCTACAAACGCTTTCCGACACGTCCACCATGGGGCGACCTGGTCGAATCCGACCTGGCCGAGACAGTTCAGGCGGTGGAGAGGGAAGACAACATCACCGTCTACCTTTCTTCCCAGGTCGACGCCATAGAAGGTCAACCGGGTAACTTCAGTGTGACGATCGGCGAGGACGGAACCGGGCGGACGATTACCGTCGGCGCTGTCGTTCTCGCTACGGGCTGGAAGCCCTATGATGCGACGGAATTCGAGTCTTACGGTTTTGGACGTTACGCCAATGTCATCACCAGTGTGGCGCTCGAGGAAATGGCTTCAGCCGGCAAGATTGCCCGTCCCACCGATGGGGCGGCGCCGCGCAGCGTGGCGATTATCCAGTGCGAGGGCGCGGCCGACGAGAAGCATTTGCCCTACAGCGGCAATGTCACGTCCCTGGTTTCATTGAAGCAGGCCAGATATCTGAGACAGCTCTATCCCGATGCGACGGTGTATATCTTTTACCAGGACATGCAGACTCCGGGGCAGTATGAGTACTTCTACCGCGAAGTTCAGTCCGACGACGGTATTCTTCTCTCACAGGGCGAAGTCCAATCCGTTTCAGAAGGTGAGAACGGGAGTATCGTTCTCGACATCAACGACACGACGCTCGGCGGAGGTATCCGGATCAGCGCGGATCTGCTCGTTCTCTCGACCGGAATGATGCCGGCCGGCGCCGACTCCGACGCCCTGAACCTGGGCTACCTCCAGGGAAGCGAACTACCTCAAACGAAGTTTGGATTTGCCGACTCGCACTTTATCTGCTTTCCCTACGAGACCCGTCGCACCGGAATCTATTCGTCGGGATGCGCCAGGGGGCCGATGGACATGGCCGCCAGCCAGCAGGACGGCACCGCAGCGGCGCTCAAGGCGATCCAGTGCATCGAAAATTCATCGGCCGGATCGGCCGTGCATCCGCGAACAGGGGACCTGTCCTTTCCTGATTTCTTCATGCAGAAATGCACCTCCTGTGGTCGTTGTTCACAGGAATGTCCTTTCGGGGCCCTGGAAGTCGATGAGAACGGCCATCCGTCGCTCGATCCCAATCGCTGCAGGCGATGCGGAATCTGCATGGGGGCATGCCCGGTGCAGATCATCTCCTTCGACGACTACTCCGTAGACATGTTGTCGTCGATGATACGGGCCGTGGAAATACCCGAAGACGACGACGACAAGCTGCGGATCCTGGTCCTGGCCTGCGAAAACGACGCGTATCCTGCCCTCGACGCCGCCGGCATCAACAGGCTCGACTACCCGGTAAACGTCCGGGTCGTTCCTGTTCGCTGCCTCGGCTCGGTCAACGGGGTCTTGATTGCCGATGCGATGTCCAAGGGTTTTGATGGCGTTGCCTTGATGGGTTGCAAATCCGGTGAAGACTACCAGTGCCATTTCATCCAGGGGAGCGAGTTGCTCGGACAACGGATGGAGAACGTCCGGGAGACATTGGAACGGCTGGCGCTGGAACCTGAGAGAGTCCAGGTGACGGAAGTCGCAATAAACGAATATCGGAAGATTCCTGAAATGCTCGAAGACTTTGCATCGACGATCGCCGAAGTCGGTCCCAATCCGTTCAAGGGTTTTTAACAACGGACATCTCTGCGAGAGGAGCAATGGCGAAAGCAGCTTTGATTGAACCGGATCTGGACTTTAAACAGCAGATCCTCGGTCTCGGAACCCACAACCTGTCCTCCTGCTACCAGTGCGGGACCTGTTCGGTGATCTGTCCCATCTCGACCGCCGAGGATCCGTTCCCGAGGAAGGAGATGATATGGGCCCAGTGGGGCCTGAAGGACCGCTTGATGGCCGACTCGACCATCTGGACGTGCCATCAATGCGGTGTGTGCAATACGTACTGTCCACGGGATGCGAAGCCGGCCGACGTGATGGCGGCGGTTCGGGACTACAGTATCACCCATTACGCCTGGCCGAAATTCATGGGGCAGGCGGTCGATCAGCCGAGCCTCCTTCCGGTCCTGTTCGGTTTTCCAGCCGTGGTTCTGCTGGCAATGCTCGCCACGCTCGGGAACCTCAGTTCTCTTCCAGAGGGGACGATTGTGTTTTCGAAGTTCCTGCCGATCATGTACATCGAAATTTTCTATTCGGTGGCGGTCGGAATCGCGGTGATCGCCGCGATAAAGGGTGGTTTGAACTATTGGAATGCCCTCCGAACCGAAGCCGTGAGTGCGGGCAAGAACGTTTCTTCCGGAGTCGTGTCCACGGTCTTGACGATCTTGAAACACACGAAGTTTCGTCAGTGCGAGACCGAACGCACTGGAACCCGGAGAAGCTACAAGGAACACCTCGGTACGACTCACATGGTGCTGTTCTACGGGTTTATCGGTCTCGTCATCACGACCACCGCAGTCGGCATCGGAATCTACGCCTTCGGTTACCTGACGCCATGGCCACTCTGGCATCCGATCAAAATTCTCGGCAACGTGAGTGGCGCAGCGGTCATTGCAGCCTGCCTGGTGTTCGCGTATCGGCGCAGGACCGACAAAGAGAAGGCCGGCAAGACGACCTATTCGGACTGGCTGTTTCTCGCGGTATTGGGCTCGACCGTCATGACTGGATATTTTTCCGAATGGTTGCGCCTCGCCGACGTCGCGATCCTCGCCTACTGGGCCTATTTTCTGCACCTCCTGCTGGTCTTCTTTCTTCTCGCATATCTCCCATATTCCAAGTTCGCTCACCTCTCCTATCGGTTTGTGGCCATGTTGTTCGCAGCGGGGAACACGGCCTCGGATCAGTAACGAATGCGGGATCCGAATAGTCCGTGTCTGTTCTGCATTCCTCGCGGCGTGACACGCGAGAACGAGCTTGCCTACTCGACCCGTGACAGCTATCCGGTCAGTCCCGGCCATTCCCTGGTGATTCCGAGGAGGCACTGCGCGAATTTTTTCGAGATCACTCCCGAAGAGGCAAGCGCCTGTTTCGAACTGCTGCTATTCGAGCGTCAATCGCTCGAAACGGAGTTCGATCCGGACGGCTACAATGTTGGTATCAACATCGGTAAAGCTGGAGGACAAAGTGTGTTGCACGTCCATTGGCACCTGATCCCCCGATACCTGGGAGATCATCCCCGTCCGCAGGGCGGCATCCGGCACATTCTTCCCGAACGGGCAGACTATCCGCGAGGAACCGCCGTCTGATGACATACGACCTCTGGGCGGTGTCTTTGCGACTGGGGACAGGCCTGGTGATCGGCTTCCTGATCGCGCTGACAGGCGTCGGCGGGGGCGCACTGGCCGTTCCGGCCCTGACGCTGGTACTGGGCGTGCCTTCGTCGATCGCCGTCGGGACCGCCAGCCTGTATGCCTTCCTGACGAAATGCTACGCCGTGTTTGAGCACAAGCGGCTGGGTACGCTGGACAAGTCGGCGACCCTGACCTTCCTCGTCGGCGCCATCCCCGCGAACGTGGCGGTTGCGTATCTTGTCAACCGATACGTCCGGGAGGCGCAGGCCACTGATCTGGCCAACCTGGAACAATTTCAAGAGACGCTGGGCGGTCTGATTGGCGGCACCATGCTGATATCCGTCGCGTTCCTGGCGTTCAATCTCATGAGAAGCAAGCCGAACGGCGTCCAGGGACCTGTCGATCCGAGCGGTCTCGGCCCGGCCTCACCTGGCCGGATGGTGGATCGCGTGTCGTCAGGAGTGGCAGTCGGCGCCCTGATGGGTGCCACGAGCGTCGGTGGCGGCGTTCTGGTTCTTCCGGCCTTGCTCATCCTCTTCGGCTTGTCCGCCAACAAGGCTGTGGGAACTTCCATAGTTATTGCGCTGGTGCTGTCCCTGTTCACGGCGGTGATTTACATGGGCGGCGGTCAGATAGAGTACGGCACGGCACTGCTCATGTCGGTCGGTTCGTTAGCCGGAGTTTTCGTCGGCAGCAGGCTATCGGCGCGAATGCCGGAAAGGCCCCTTCAGGCTATCGTCATAGGCGTGATCGCAGTGGCGGCGATGACGATGTTGTTCTAGCAGATCCACCCTTCGAATAATTCCTATTTGCGGGCAGATTGTCGGATACCCGTGCGGGCGGCCATGCCCAACTTTCTGGCAGCCTTGATCAGCGTCTTGTCCAGGGTGAAAACGACCTCTGCGCCGCGATTCCGCGCGATAGCCAGATGAAGGGCGTCGCCGGCCCGCAGGCCGGTTCCAGGGTATTCGAGCAACTCGCAGGCCAGGCCGTAGTCCGACACCCGTGGAGCAATGATTTCATACGACTCGCTGAGCATCGTGTTGAATTCATCACGAACATCTTGAGCTTGCCTGCGGGTCAGGGCTTTCATCCGTACCAGGCGGGACACCAGGCTGCTGAACTCTACCTTTGTCCACCAACTAAGGACAAGCTGTCCCGGCTTGAGTGTTTGGACAAACTGCTCAATCCGGCTGCTTGTGGTCTCGGGAAGAATCAACGGGGCGACAAAGCTGGTGTCGCAATAGAACATCAGTAGCCCTCGTCTCGGATTCTGCGAATCAGTTCCGTGGTGGAGGACTTCATGTTTCGGAGGCACGTACGGAATTCGGCGCGCGACTCCAACGGCTTCAAAGCCTTCGGCACCGGGGCGATACGCGCCACTGGCCGACCCCGTCGGGTCACGATGATTTCTTCCCCATCCTGTACCTGGTTGAGAATTTCGCTCAAATTAGTTTTGGCTTCGGCCAGGCTGACGGTGCGCATAGACACTCCTGTTGGTCATCGAGTTGGTCATATTATAGGCCGGAACCGGGTGGTAAGGCTACCTCATCTGGGATAAAGGGTACGCAGAGCGGAGCCCCCTGACCCCGGTTCTTCGTCCGGGAAGAGGGGATTGCCGCTGCAGAAGAGGGGATAGTGTGCGCGCAGCCGGTCGAGTTCGGGCCGGCGCTCAGGCCGTGCCGAAAGCCGGCCAGTAGACCGAGAGAAGGTATCCGAGTGTCACGACCACGACGAACACGAGCACACACGCCCAGAACCCCTTGACGAGCATCGTTTTCAGATTGATCCCATACCCCGCGGCGACAGCCGGCCCGCCGGCCGAGGTCGGCAGCATGAATCCGCAGTTGCCGATGGTCGTTACGATGTAGACGAACGGGAGTGGGTTCAGGTCGAGGCTCTGGAACGTGCTGATGGTGATCGGCACCGTGACGGCTACCGCCGCGGTGTTGCTCGTGATCTGGGTCATCAGCATGGTCAATGCTGAAAACACCACGACCGCGACGAAACCGCCCCCGGCGGCGTACGGCACGAGAACATCCGCAATGTAGGCGGCTGTTCCCGTCTCGGTAAGTATCCTGCCGAGTGCCGTGCCGCCGGCGAACAGATAGAACAGCCCCCACATCATCTTCCCCTGGGCGTATTCCCAGGTCATGAGGTTCTCACCTCGGGGACGGATCACGAAACACAGCAAGCCAAACGTCAGAAACGCATAGGCGGGACTGAAGGCCGGAAGGATGCCCACGTAGAGTGGTCTGCCAAACGCCATCAGAGCGGCCATGAAGAAGAGAAAGAAGCCCCACTTTTCCTGGACGCTCATCGGTCCGAGCGCTTTGAACTCTCCGACAAAATACTCTCGCGTCCCCTCCACTTCGGCCATTTCCGGCTTGAACGCCACTCGAACGAAGATAAAGGTGACGATCATCACGGCCAGACTCAACGGCAGGAAGCGCATCACCCACGTGATGAAGAGGAACTCTTGACCGGTTACCATTTCCTGGATGAATCCGACCGTGAGCAGGTTCGGAGCGCCACCCAGAGGCGTCGTCGCGCCGCCGGCGCTGGTGCCCCAGGCCACGGCGATAACGAGTGCGGTTCCGAAGTTGCTTTCCCACAGGTCCTTGATGCCGATGAAATGGAGCATGGCGACTACGATTGGAATCATCGTTGCCGCGACGATCGTGTTTGGCAGAAAGGCGCTCATCACCATGGCGATCCCAAACCACGCCAGGATCTGCCGTGTCGTGCTGGTGCCGACGCCGATCAGCGAGGCCAGGGCGATGCGGCGATCCAGCCCCCACCGAGCCCAGACGGTCGTCAGAACGTTAGCCGAAAGCAATAGGATGACCAGCTCCGCCGCGTAGGCGGGCAGGATGCGTCCGAGCGGCGCGAAATTGAAGAGGGCCACGACGACCAGAGGTAAGAAGCCGGTCACTGCCAGGTGGACCGGCCGGGTGATCCACCACCACGCCATCCAGAACACGAGTCCGATGCTGCAGCGAATTTCGTAGGGCATGGATTCTATCGGCACGGCGAGCATCAAAAGGAAGACGATCGGCCCGGCGATGGTGTGTATGACTTTCCTGTTGTTCGAATCGGGCGGATCTGTTTGTTTCGAATCAGATGGTGTGGACATGCAGATATCGTTTCCTTTCGACGTAAAATCGGTAGTGGGTTTAACTGTAGGTGTCGCTAGTATATGCGGTTTTTGAGTTTCGGAACGACGAAAGTCATCCGGGTGGTAAAGAGCCGAACAAGGATGAAAAGAAGGCTTCCGCGGTAGAAGGTTTCCTGCATGCGGATCGCACCTGCTTACATTTCTGCCAGCGCCGGAAGTTCTTGACACCTGCCACGGTCTTGGTATATTCCTGTCCCAGCGATTTCTGTAAGATAACCGAACAGGGTTTCCCGCCAGTGCTGTGCGTGGAGATCCAAAGTGAATGGAGGATGCGAATGAGGAGCTTAGGGATGGGCTATTTTAAGTCTGGCCTTGTTGTTGTGATGGTGCTGCTTTTTACAGGTGCGGCATTCGGCCAGACCGGAGCGGGCAGCCTGATCGGTCGTGTGACCGATGTTTCGGGCGCGGTCCTGCCGGGCATCACGATTACGGGCTCGAGTGAACAGATGATCGGTGAACGCCAGGTGTTCTCCGACGAAAGCGGAAACTATCGCCTGATCGGCTTGCCGCCGGGCGTTTACACCGTGCAAGCCGAGCTACCCGGATTTGCGACCTACCGGCGCGAAGGGATTTCGGTCCGCGCGGGCACGAACCTGACGGTGAACATTGAGATGCAGGTCGGTGCGTTGACCGAGACGATCAGCGTCACCGCCGACACGCCCATGGTCGAGACGACGTCCACGGTGAGTGCCGTGGCGATCTCCGGTGAATTCCAGCGTGCCGTTCCGGTGCAGTCCCGGCGCAATTGGAGCGATATCCTGGAGATGCAGCCGGGCATCAACACGCGTCCCTGGAACGATCAGAGCGGCCGGCAGGTGTATTACGGCCGTGGTGTGCACCACTTCGGTCACGTTATCGAGATGGACGGGGCGCGGGCGACTTCGTACTACGATTCGCAACCGGCGTATCTCAACATGAGCACGGACACCCTCGGGGATGTCGAAATCAAGACCGGCGGTTACGACGCGTCCCTGCCGATGGGCAACGGCATCCAGCTGAACATCGTCACGCCGAGCGGCGGCAACGAGTTCCACGGCAAGGCCGCCTACGCATACCAGCCGAATGGGTGGAACGGCGACAACACTGCCAACACGTTCAAGAACAACGGCGGCTCGCCGACCAAGCAAGACATCGGCATGATCGATGCTTCTATGGGGGGACCGATCGTACGCGATAAGATCTGGTTCTTCGGATCATTCAGGGACCAACGGATCGAGAACTTCATCTCCCGGACCCAGTTCTTCATCGACAACGCGGCGGCGATAGTTCCCGGTCAGGAAGACTTCCAGAACAAGACGAACGCCCAGAACTGGTTCGTCAAGTTCACCACACAGTTGAGCCAGAACCACAACCTGCTGTTCTCGGTCGCCAACGACCGGACCAACTACCAGCAGAACAACCAGGACATTCTCCAGCCCCTGCGGTTCAACTCCACGGGTGGCTACCAGTACACGGCCAAGCTCAATTCGATCTGGACTACGGCCCTGAGCACGCAGCTCATCGGCTCCTGGAACGACAAGAGCGGCGCCAACGAGGGGACTTTTGCCGACCTGGCCAACACGCAACCCGAGAGGCGCATCTACGACTCCGCGGCAATCTCCGGATCGAACCTTTCCGGCGATACCCTCCTCGGTGTCATCGACAACGCTTCCCGGCGCAGGTACCAGGTATCCTCGCACTGGGAGTTCAAGGGAGACCTGACTTACTTCATACAGGGCGGCGGTGTGTCGCACGAGTTCAAGACGGGGTTCTTCGCGGCCCCGCGGAGCCTGTACCGTCAGACGGACGTTTTCTCGAACAACGGCTTCTACTCGGAAGACCGCGTGTTGATCGATCCCAACAACAAAGGCGGTAGTCATGTTCCTTTCCGCCGTTCCTTTGCGGATCCTTTCGACCCGATCGTCGTCGATGCCGGCGAGAACAACTACGCGTTTTACGTGCAGGATCAGTGGAGGCCGATCGACCGGCTCACGCTCAACCTGGGTGTCCGCGTGGACCTCGTGAAGCGGAACGACCTGTTGAACAGCTTCACGCGCCAGGACAGCACCGAGTTTGCGCCACGCCTGGGCTTTTCGCTCATGCTCGATCAGGATGCCAAGAACGTGATCCGGGGAAGCGCCGTCCGGCTGCACGCCGGAATGACCGGCCGCGACGGGCCGACGCGGTTTGCCTCGGGGGCTGCGACCACGACCACGACCATGTGGGACAACGACCTTGACGGCGTCTTCGAGACCACACAGCTTTCGACGAGAGCTTCGGAAGCGCTGATCAAGCAACGGTTTCATCCGGACCTGAGTCAGCCTTACATCGATGAGTTCATCCTGGCCTACCGGAGGCAGTTACCGAGCCAGATTGTCATCGACATCGCTGGGACGATGAAGCACGTCGAACACAACTACGCCGAAGTCGACATCAACGGCATCTATCCCGCGGGGCCGGGCCTGCCGTTCCTCGGTTTCGGATTGGTTGATGTCAACCGTGGGAGAGTGACCCAGCAGACCAACAATACCTATAGCCGGAACAACCTCTGGGCCGGTGACTTCACGGTCACGAAGAACATGAGCGATGGTTTCATGCTGTACGGCACGCTCGGTGTCCAGAAACACTACATCAGCGGCGACTGGAACCCGACGGACCCAGCCCGGTTCATCTCACCAGAGAAGTTCCCTGACAACAAGGGACTGGAAGATACCCGGGGCAACGGCTCCGAGAACAGCCTGACCAGCGGCGACGGCGGTAGCCAGGACATCTGGAAGCACTACACGTTCAGCTTCATGGGGCAGTGGGACGCGCCTTTGGGGATCAAGGTTTCCAGCGGTTACACGCTGAATCAGGGTTCCTTCAACGGTGTGGTCAAGAATCGGCTGTCGGCCGGCGATCCGACGTATGGGCCTGCCCGGTTCACGCTGCCGAACGGGACGACTCAGTCCAACCCGTTGGCAACCCGGTTCCGGATGGAGTTCCCGACGCGCGGAGAGGGCCAGTTCAAGGCTCCGAACGTCCACAACATGAACGTTAAAATCGGGAAGGTGTTCCAGATCAGCGATTCGCAGGCGATCGAACTTTCGATGAACTTCATGAATATCGCCAACAGCAACTCCTTCTACCAGTGGGAAAGTGGCGCGAACCGCATTTACCAGGCCAACCGTTACCAGACGGGTATGCGGAGCCTGCAGCCCGCTCGTGCGGCGCAGCTGTTCCTGAAGTATTCGTTCTAGCCGGAAGGCTGGACCGACCAACCTCGACCCACGCCATCGTGTTTTGTCACGGTGGCGTGGGTTTTTTCACATGGCGATGCCTCGCCGCTTCCCACCGGAGCCGTTCGTCTGATGGGATCGAACCAGAAAGGAGTTGAAATGCGAGTCCTCCACGCATTTCTTGGGTTGCTGGTGGCGCTAGTCGCGTTGCCGGCATCGGCCCAGGATTATGCCCTCCGAACCCGGGTCGCGATCGACGGGCACGGGCAGGTTCTTGAAGACGTGGTCATCCTGGTCGAGGGCGAGACGATTGTTTCCGTTGAACCGTCCGGGTCGATTCCCGCCGGTGCGACAGTCATCGACCTGCGCGACTACACGGTGCTCCCCGGCCTGATCGACGGCCATGTTCACATCGTCGCCCATTTCGATTCCCGGGGCGAACGCCCCTCCGCGACAGCGCTTCATGCCGCTTCGAATGCTCGTAAATTCCTGGAGAGTGGCTTTACAACGGTCCGGAGTCTGGGCGCGCCGAATTTTGTCGATGTGGATCTGCGCGAAGCCGTCGAGGCGGGAATAGTTCCCGGACCACGCCTTCTGGTTTCGGGCCAGGGACTCTCAGACGGGCAGGTGCCTGCGGCCGAAGGCGACCTGGCCGTAGACGGGAGAGCGCCGGATGACCTGATCACTCCGGTCCGCGAGTTCGTCGCCGAATTGGTAGATGGAGACGTCGACCTCGTCAAGATCTTTGCCACCCGCAGCAGCCGTGCCGGGGGAACTCCGACTTATTCCTTCGAGCAGTTGAGCGTCGCGATCGAAGAAGCCAGCAAGGCCGGCAGGCCCGTTGCCGCACACGCCCACTCGGCGGAAGGCGCTCGGCGTGCGATTCTGGCCGGCGCCAGGACGATCGAGCACGGCGCGTTGCTCGATGACGCTACGATCGACTTGATGGTGGAACGCGGAACCTTCTATGTGCCGAACCTCTACCTTTCGCGCTACTACCTGGCCAATGCCGAGAAATTCGGGTTCAACGAAGAGCAACTCGACTGGACTCGACGTCTGCTGCCGCCGCGGGAGGAAGTGTTCCGCAAGGCGGTTGAGCGTGGAGTCAAGATAGTGTTCGGAACCGATGCCGTGGCCGGAATGGCGGGGGAAACCTTTCCGGAATTCGAACGGCGGATCGCAAACGGATCGACGGCCGCCCAGGCCATCACGAGTGCGACATCTGTTGCAGCCGAAGCGCTTGGCCTCGCCGACAGTGTCGGCAACCTCGAAGCCGGCAAACTGGCCGACATCATTGCGGTAGAGGGCAACCCTCTCGAGGACATCCGCGCCCTGGGCCGCGTCGTGTTCGTGATGAAGGGTGGGCGCATCTACAAGGGTCCTCGCGACTGAACGGCAATTGATGATCAGTCGAGTCTTCTCCCAGTCTCACTTCCTTAATCTCGCCATTTGGCTGCTTTGTAGCTTTGCGCTCTGCGGGACCGCCCGTGCGCAAGTCACAGCACCGCCGGGATTCGAAGACCGCCGCGTCGTCGAAGCCATTCTCCTCGATCAGGATGAGTCCATCGACCTGGACGGCTTTCTTGACGAGGCCGTCTGGGAACGGGCAATTCCGGCTGCAGGTTTCACGCAGCAAGACCCCGAAAACGGCGCACCGGCCACTGAAGCGACGGAAGTGCGCGTCGTATATGGTCGTCGAAGCTTGTATCTGGGGATCCTGTGTATCGATTCGGAGGCGGGTGCCCTCCTGGGCAACCAGATGCAACGGGACCAGCCTCTGGAGTCCGACGATCGCTTCATGTGGACCCTGGATCCGTTTCTCGACGAGCGCAGCGGGTATTACTTCGAGATCAATCCTTCGGGGGCGATGGGAGACGGTTTGATCGGGGCGTCCCCCGGGGGCGGGTTCAGAGCCAATAAGGCATGGGACGGCATCTGGACCGCAAGGGTCCGACGGACCGACACCGGGTGGCAGGCCGAGATCGAGATCCCGTTCGCCACGGTGAATTTCGACCCGGACGCCGCCGCATGGGGTGCAAACTTCCAGCGTACGGTGCGACGAAAGAACGAGGAAAGCCGCTGGAACGGGTACTCCCGGAACCAGGGGCTGATGCAGATGAGCAACGCGGGTCTCGTCGTCGGTCTCGAGGATATCGACCAGGGGCTGGGCCTGGACCTGATACCTTACGTGGCGGGCAACATCACCGACACGCCGGGCGCTCCCGACCCGCGGACCTACAGCGGTGACGCCGGCTTCGATCTTTTCTACAACGTGACGCCCAGCCTTCGTGCGAACTTCACATTGAACACCGATTTCGCCGAGACTGAAGTCGACGATCGCCGCGTCAACCTGACGCGGTTTCCTCTCCGTTTTCCAGAAAAGCGGGACTTCTTTCTGGACGGATCGAATTTTTTCAATTTTTCAGCGACCGGCGTCACCCCTTTTTTCAGTCGCCGAATCGGCCTTGGCTCCGATGGAGAGCCGCAAAGAATCGTCTATGGAGCTAAGCTGACGGGTCAGGTCGGTTCTCAGGATATCGGGATGTTGCACGTACGCACGGCCGAATCCGGCGACCTTGCCGGTGAGGACTTTTCGGTGTTTCGCCTGAAACGCCGCTTCTTCGCGGAGTCTCATGTGGCGGCCCTCTACACGCGTCGGGCAGAGCAGGGAACCGGTGCGTCGGTTCTCCACACGGCGGGCGCGGAGGTCCACCTCACGACCAGTCGATTCCGTGGTGACCGCAACCTGTCTCTCACAGGATTCTACCTGTGGAACAACACGCCCGACGGAGGTGGCCGCGGAGCCGCAAGGGGTTTTCGAATTCACTATCCGAACGACACCTGGCTGTTTCAGCTGTCGGTTCGTGAGCTTCAGGAAAATTTCGACCCGGCCGTGGGTTTCACACCCCGCCGTGGCTTCCGGCGTGCGAACCCGGAGCTGTTCTTCGGGCCCCGCCCGGTCGATCACCCCTGGATCCGGCGCTTCAGGTTCGGATCCGACAGCCAGTTCCTGATGGACACGAAAAACCAGATGGTCACGCGTATCTTCGACTTGACCGTGTTCGAGATGGAGTTACATTCCCAGGACACCGTCGTCTTCCAGGTTTCCCCAAGCTTCGAGAGGCTCCAGGGAGATTTTGAGATCAGTCCGGGTGTCGTTCTGTTCGAAGGGACCGAGTACAATTTCAACAGGTACAAGGTGGAGATCGATACTGCCGAGCGACGTACTGTGGCGGCTTCCACGGTACTGGAATGGGGTAACTTCTTGTCGGGAACGCGCCGGGAGTTTTCTCTGGACCTGGGGATCCGACCCCGTCCCGGCCTCTTCGCCAGCGTCGGCGGCGAGTTCAATCGGGTGGAACTCCCCGAAGGCAGTTTCTCCACAAGCCTCGTTCGATCGGAGATCAACACGCAGTTCGGACCGTGGGTCTCGCTGGCCAACCGACTACAGTACGACACCGTGAGCCGGAATATCGGCTGGCAGGCGCGATTCCGCTGGATCCTGAAACCCGGGAACGACATCTTTGTGGTGCTGAATCAGAATTGGGTCGACAACCGTCTGCTGCCCGACAGAATCCAGACACTGAACCGCCAGCTTTCCAGCAAGCTGGTGTTCACGCGCCGGTTCTAGAGAACATCGTTCCCGGTATTGGAGCCACGACCACCTCGACGAGCCCTCCGTGTCAAGGATGGAACCGAAAAACATGATAACGTCGGGTAATATTCCAATGACCTACGTACGGATCCGGCGACTCGACTGGTCCAGGCAGCTACGCTTGCGGGTTTCGCAGTGTTCTAGTTTCGCAGTGTTCTAGATGATCCGCGATCACGGTATAGAGCGAGCTCTGGTCGGGACGGCGTGGCTGGTAGGTGGCGGCCAGACCCATGCCCCCTGCCGGAAGGCACGCTCCTTGCCGTTGTCAAAGCGGGTCCTACGCCTACTGTCGCCATCTCACCCGTTGAACCGTTTTTCCCCGCCTCAAAGATCCGCAGCACATTCCCTCATGCGAGTCATGCGAGTTCCGAAATGGCTGTTGCGGCGGCCCCTGTGCTAGTATATGCTGCTCTGAGTAGTATACTCTGGCCGAGCGAGAAGGTAGTACTCCGGCCGAGACGTTGACAGTCCAACCAGAAAATGAACTGGGTTCACTGTGAGCTGTGGGACACTTATTGTGTGAGTGCCGTTTTGGTGAATTCCGCATATAGAGGGGAAATCATGGAAAGGTTAAAACTGCAGTTCGTCCGGGAATCGCTTTGGGCGATGTCTCTGGTGATCTGCATCAGCATTATGTCGTTTGGCCAGGTGTCCGGAACGATATCCGGCACCGTCGCGGACGTGACCGGAGCCGTTCTGCCAGGAGTCGAAGTCACCGCCACCAATGCTGGCACGGGTCTCGCCCGTACGGTAATCACGAACGAGAATGGTGTCTATGTCATCCCGGTGTTGCCCGTCGGCGGATACCGGGTAGCGGCGGGCCTGCCGGGGTTCCAAACCGGAGTCCGGGAAGGTCTCGAGCTGAACACGGACGATCGCATCGTGGTGAATTTCGCGCTCGAGGTCGGCTCGATAACTACGGAGATCCTCGTGACCGAAGCAGCGCCGCTGATCCAGTCGGAGACTTCCGAGATCGGCGCCGTCATCGAAAACCAGCGGATCATAGAGCTACCGTTGAACGGCCGTGAGTTCCAGCAACTGGCGCTGCTGGTACCGGGCACCTTCACGCCGCCCGCAGGGTCCTCGAACGGCTTCCGCGGAGGGATCTCGATTGCCGGTTCGCGGGAGAGGGACACGGGTTACTTCATCGACGGAATCAACATGGTGGATACGATCACCAGCTCGGTGATCTTCAGGCCGTCCATCGACATGATCCAGGAATTCAAGGTCCACACGAGCCGGTATTCGGCCGAGGTCGGGCGCAACGCGGGTGGGCACATCACCGTGACGACGAAGTCCGGAACCAACCAGGTTCATGGCGCTATTTTCGAGTTCGTCCGCAATGACATGTTCGACGCCAAGAACTTCTTCGATCCGCACGATGAGCCGATTCCCCCATTCACGCGGAACCAGTTTGGCGGGACGGTCGGTGGGCCCCTCATACAGGACAAGACATTCTTCCTCTTCAACGTCGAGGTGCTCCGCCTGAACCAGGCGATCACGAGGACCGCAAGGGTACCGACTGTGGCCCTGAAGCGAGGAGATTTCTCCGAGCTGAGTCAACCGGTAATCGACCCGTTCACCGGTCAGCAGTTTCCGGGCAACATCATCCCTGCAGATCGGATTTCCGCGATCGGTCAGAAAGCCGTCAACTGGTATCCGGACCCGAATCTCTCCGGCGCACGGAACTTCGTGTCGACGCCGAGCGACACAAGGGATATCGATCAGTACACGATCCGAATCGATCATCGCTTCTCCGAGAGCAACAACTTCTTCGGCCGGTTCTCCCGGAACGTCGACTTGGAACTGGATCCGTTCGATCAATACAGCGGCATCACGAACCTGCCGCAGTTCGGGCGGTTGGACGATCAAACCGCCATCAGTATTTCACTGGTGGACAACCATGTATTCAGTCCGAACCTGGTTGGGGAATTCCGCCTCGGTTACAACCGTTTCCACCAGTTCCGGTCGGTATACCCGGAGGAACAGCGAAACCAGACGTTGGAGCTCGGCATCACCGGAACGACCACGAACCCGGTCAATTTCGGTTTCCCGACCTTCACCGTGAATGGGTTCGATACTCTCGGCAAGAGCGGCAATCCGAGCGATCGGGATGACAATCACTACCAGGCGGTCGGCAACCTGACGTGGACGCGGGGCAACCACACCTTCAAGTTCGGCACCGATATATCCTGGCAGCTGAGCGACCGGATCAACAACAGCAACAGCCGCGGCATCTTCAGGTTTGACGGGCGATACACCGGGCACCCGCTGGCGGACCTGCTGATGGGATTCCCCCGCCAGACCTCGAGAAGACTCGGGGAAAGCAAGGCGTATCCGTCCACCTGGGTCTTCGGCCACTTTCTGCAGGATGACTGGAAAATCACGCCCAATCTCACCCTGAATCTCGGCGTCCGCTACGATTGGCAGACGAACCTCGTCAGCGAAAACAACCGGTTTAGCCGTTTCAATGTGGCAACCGGCAAGATCGAGATCGTCGGGAACGCGACCGATCTCCGGGATATTTCGCGGCCCGATAACCCCCTTTCCACTAACTTCAGCCCGGCAATACAGGCTCTGGCCGGGACCGTGACCTTTGCCGATCTCGGAAGGCGGCACATGACCACGCACGACCGCAACGACATCGCGCCTCGGATCGGTCTGGCCTACAGCATGTTCGATGATCGTGTGGTGCTCCGTACCGGATACGGTGTCTATTTCAACGAGTACGAGCTGGGCGCCTGGAGCCGGATCGGCAACGACACGTATCCTTTCAAGGTCGACCAGTCCTTCAATGGCCACGCGACAGTTCCGAATATCACGCTCGACGATGCCTTCCCGGACTCCATATCCAGGGCCACGATCTCCCCGAAGAGCATCCAGGACGCTCTTCCGACGATGTATGTCCAGCAGTACAACTTCGGATTGCAGATCCAGGCCATGTCGGACCTCATGATCGATGTCGGCTACGTCGGGAGCAAGACCACCAATTTGCCGGAAACGCGAAATCTGAACCAGGCGCGTCCGTGCGACCCCGCGGATTCGAACTGCGGCTCCGTCGCTTCGAGACGCCCCTTCCTGGGCTTTGGCAACATCAATCATTACGAAGGCACCGGCCTTGCGAATTTCAATTCGCTCCAGATGCGAGTCGAGAAACGCTACGCCGAGGGCCTGACATTGATGGGTGCCTACACCTGGTCCAAGTCCATCGACCTCAGCTCGGCCGGCGCTTCCGGAGGTCGGATCAGCATACAGGACCATTACAACATCCGGCAGGGTATGCGCGCCCCGTCGGGCTTTGATGCGCGTCAACGCCTCGTCATCAGCTACGTCTGGCATTTACCGTTCGGGTCGGGTGAACGCTTCCTGGGGAACGTCAATGGAGCTGCCAAATACGTCGTGAGCGGCTGGGAGATCTCCGGCATCCAGACATTCCAGAGCGGCCGCCCCTTCACCGTCCGGATACCCGGCGACAACAGCTATACCGGCGCCCGAAACACGGATCGCCCCAATCAGATCAGCGATGCGCATCTGCCGAAAAGTCAGCAGACGATCGATCGATGGTTCGACACAGACGCCTACACCCTTCCGCCGCGCGGGACTTTCGGGAACGCCGGCCGGAACAACATCGAGGGACCCGGTCTGAACAACCTCGATTTCTCGATCATCAAGAACAACCGGTTTGGCGAATCGTACAACGTCCAGTTCCGTACGGAGTTCTTCAACACGTTCAACCACCCGAACTTCGATTTTCCGAATCGTAACTTCGGCACCAGCAACTTCGGTAAGATCTTTACGGCTCAGTTCTCGAGGCAGATTCAATTCGGGTTGAAGTTACTCTTTTAGCTCGACGGGCCATCGGACGACGGGCGCCAGCCCGTCGTCCGATGGTTGCAGAAACTCTTTTGTAGGTCATTCCCATCCCTGTACTGCGGACCCCTCGTGTTTTACCGATCGGCCCGAGTCATGGCCGCCATGGAAGCAGCGGACTCCGAGGGCTGCGAAACCGAACCACTCCAGAACGCCGCCTGCGACGGCAAGACTCTGCGACGAAGTATTTCGGAGGGCACAGCGACGTAGCCGGCGGTTGCCTGGTCTTTGCCAGACGGGATGCGTTATTCGCACGTACCGAACGAGCGCAGCACATCCTTGGAGCGTCGCTTGCCCCCTTCAACTCGCGGCTGATCCCTCGTGGCCTTCGTACGCTTGCCTGCCGGATCGAGGCTCAGAGCGCCAACGCGCTCGCCGTGGCTCGAATGTTGGAAGGGCATCCGAACGTCCCTGCGGTCCACTAGCCGGGTCTCGAATCCCATCCCGGTCACGAGATCGCGAAGGATCAAATGTCGTCGTTTGGCGCCATGCTGTCGTTCCGGGTCCGGGAGGGAAGGGAAGCGGCGCTGGGTTGGAGTTCAGGAACGGCCAGGATAGAGGCGGTTCTTCCCAGGAAGAGTGCGTTTTCCAGGCAGGCGGCCGGAGGACGGGCCGACGAACAAGTTCTGGCGGCGAACCTCGACATGGTCTTTCTGGTGACCGGTCTCGATGGTGATTACAACCCCCGGCGGATCGAACGATACGTCAACCTTGCATGGGAGAGTGGAGCGACACCGGTTCTGATCTTGAACAAAGCCGACCTGTCGGTCGACGTGGAGGCCGTCGTCCGTGAAGTGGAGCAGGTGACGTCTGGAGCCGCGATCCATGCCCTCAGCGCGAAAGAAGAGATCGGTCTCGACGTTTTCGAGGCCTACCTGACCCGGGGTCGCGCGGCCGCTCTGCTGGGTTCATCGGGCGTGGGAAAGTCGACCATTGTCAATATTCTACCTGTGGAACAACACGCCCAACGGGAGTGGTCGCGGAGCTGCAATGGGTTTTCGAATTCACTATCCGAACGACACCTGGCTGTTTCAGTTGTCGGTTCGTGAGCTTCAGGAAAATTTCGACCCGGCCGTGGGTTTCACACCCCGCCGTGGCTTCCGGCGTGCGAACCCGGAGCTGTTCTTCGGGCCCCGCCCGGTCGATCACCCCTGGATCCGGCGCTTCAGGTTCGGATCCGACAGCCAGTTCCTGATGGACACGAAAAACTGGATGGTCACGCGTATCTTCGACTTGACCGTGTTCGAGATGGAGTTACATTCCCAGGACACCGTCGTCTTCCAGGTTTCCCCAAGCTTCGAGAGGCTCCAGAGAGATTTTGAGATCAGTCCGGGTATCGTTCTGTTGAAAGGGACCGAGTACAATTTCAACAGGTACAAGGTGGAGATCGATACTGCCGAGCGGCGTACGGTGGCGGCTTCCACCGTACTGGAATGGGGTAACTTCTTTTCGGGAACGCACCGGGAGTTCTCTCTGGACGTCGGGATCCGACCCCGTCCCGGCCTCTTCGCCAGCGTCGGCGGCGAGTTCAATCGGGTGGAACTCCCCGAAGGCAGTTTCTCCACAAGCCTCGTTCGATCGGAGATCAACACGCAGTTCGGACCGTGGGTCTCGCTGGCCAACCGATTACAATACGACACCGTCAGCCGGAACATCGGCTGGCAGGCGCGATTCCGCTGGATTCTGAAACCCGGGAACGACATCTTCGTCGTGCTGAATCAGAATTGGGTCGACGATCCTCTCCTGCCGGACAGAATCCAGACACTGAACCGCCAGCTTTCCAGCAAGCTGGTGTTCACGCGCCGGTTCTAGTCGCGATTTGAAACGCTGTTGCCAAAAGCGTACAGTGGGTCGCGTGGCCGTGACGTCGTCGTAAGTTGCCAGATGCCTGGCCATTCAGGGGATTCCCTCTGATCAGCGGCTCGAGATCGTGCGGTTGTTCGGATGGGTCAGCGAACCGAGGAGTTTGGTTTCCCGTTGTCTTACCAGAGAATCACTTCCCAACGAAGCGGTGTTCCTTTGTGCGGCATGGTGGAGAGCTTCGGCCACACCGGCGTGTCGGCTGCCATCGTGCTTCTTTGTTCCTTCGCCTTGTCCGGGAATGGGGGCGCTCAGGCCCACCTGCCCCCCGAATACGAAGATCGCCGAATCGTTGAAGCGATCCTGCTGGGTGAGAATGAATCCATCGACCTGGACGGTTTGCTGGACGAGGCCGTGTGGGATCGGGCAATTCCTGCTGTCGGTTTCATGCAGCAGGATCCCGACAACGGCAGCCCGGCCACGGAACCGACCGAGGTGCGCGTCGTGTATGGCGGAACGAGCTTGTATCTGGGGATCCTCTGTCTAGACTCGGATCCGGCGTCGCTGCTGGGCAACCAGATGCAACGGGACCAGCCGTTGGAGGCCGACGATCGCTTTATGTGGGCGATGGATCCGTTCCTCGACGAACGAAGTGGATATTTCTTCGAGATCAATCCGTCGGGGGCGATGGGAGACGGTTTGATCAATGTGTCCGCCGGGGGCGGCTTCCGAGCCAACAAAGCGTGGGACGGGATCTGGACCGCCAGGGTCCGACGGACGGACATCGGGTGGCAGGCCGAGATCGAGATTCCGTTCGCTACGCTGAATTTCGATCCGAACGCCTCAGCCTGGGGCGTGAACTTCCAACGGACCGTCCGACGGAAGAACGAAGAAAGCCGCTGGAACGGGTACTCGCGGAACCAGGGATTGATGCAGATGAGCGCTGCGGGTCTCGTGGTCGGACTCGAGGAACTCGACCAAGGCCTGGGTCTCGAGCTGAAGCCCTACCTGACGGGCAGCATCACCGACGGGCCGGTCTCGGGCGCCGCCCCGGTTTACCGGGGTGACGCGGGTTTCGATCTCTCTTATAGCGTGACGCCTGAACTTCGAGCGAAGTTTACGTTGAACACGGATTTCGCCGAAATCGAAGTTGACGATCGCCGGATCAACCTCACGCGTTTCCCGCTCCGGTTCCCCGAAAAACGTGACTTTTTCCTGGATGGGTCCAACTTTTTCGATCTTTCGACGGCTGGCGTTACCCCGTTCTTCAGCCGCCGAATCGGTCTCGACGCGGACGGTAACCCGCAACGAATTGTGTATGGAGTGAAGCTCACGGGCAAGGTCGGCGCCCAGGACATCGGTGTGTTGCAAGTACGAACGGCCGATTCCGGCAACAATTCGAGTGAAGACTTTTCAATCGTTCGCCTGAAACGCCCCTTCTGGGCAGAGTCTCATGTCGCGATGATCTATACGCGACGATCTCGGCTGGTGACGGGCGCGGCTGTTCTCCAGACGGCGGGTGCGGAAATTCAACTCTCGACCAGCCGCTTCGCTGGGGACCGCAACCTGTCTCTTACCGGATTCTACTTCTGGAACACCACGCCCGAGGGAGGCGGCAACGGCGCTGCCCGCGGCTTCCGCCTTCATTACCCGAACGACACCTGGCAGCTGAACCTGTCGGTCCGCGAGCTGCAAGACAATTTCGACCCTGCCGTGGGATTTACGCCGCGTCGCGGTTTCCGGCGTGCGAACCCGGAGGTGTTCTTCGCGCCTCGACCGGCAGACCATCCCTGGATCCGACGATTCAGGTTTGGATCCGACGCACAGTTTTTGATGGATACCAAAAGCCGTCTGGTCACACGCATTTATGACGTGACGGTGTTCGAGATGGAGTTGCATTCACAAGACACGTTTCTTTTCAAAGCTGTCCCAAGCTTTGAACGGCTTGAAAAGGATTTCGAAATCAGCCCGGGTGTGGTCTTGTTTGAAGGCGCCAGGTACAACTTCACCAGATACAAAGTGGAGATCGACAGCGCCGATCGTCGAAGAGTGGCAGCCTCCGCCGGCCTGGAATGGGGCAACTTTTTCTCCGGAACGCGCCGTGAGTTTTCTCTGGACCTCAGGATCCGACCCCGTCCCGGCCTCTTCGCCAGTGTCGGCGGGGAATTCAATCGGGTAGAACTGCCCGAAGGCAATTTCTCGACAAGCCTTGTTCGATCCGAGCTCAACACGCAGTTCGGACCGTGGGTCTCGCTTGCTAACCGATTGCAGTACGACACCGTCAGCCGGAACATCGGCTGGCAGGCCCGATTCCGCTGGATCCTGAAACCCGGGAACGACATCTTTCTCGTCCTGAATCAGAATTGGGTCGACAATCCTCTCCTGCCGGGTAGAATCCAGACCTTGAACCGTCAGCTTTCAAGCAAGCTGGTGTTCACACGTCGGTTCTAGTCGAGTAAGCTAGTCGAGATGAAATTCGAGACACGCACCGTGCATACCGGCATGACGGTCGATGAAACCACCGGCGCCATCGCACCCCCAATCCATCTTTCAACGACGTTTGGCCGTGATGAGGCGAGTCAGCCGATTGGAGGCCATACCTATATTCGGGAGTCCAACCCGAATCAGGTACGTCTCGAGCAGACGGTCGCCGATCTGGAGGGCGGGGAAGCCGGACTTGCGTTCGCGTCCGGAATGGCCGCGGGTTCCGCCGTCTTTCAAGCGCTGGAGCCGGGAACGCATATGGTGATGCCCGACGATGTGTACTACGGGTTCGGCGTCGCCGCCCGGGAGTTCTGCTTGAAATGGGGGATCACCTCGGACTCCGTGCGGATGGACGATCTGGATCGGATCGCCGCCGCGATTCGTCCCGAGACCGGTTTGATCTGGATCGAGACGCCATCGAATCCACTCATGAAGATCGTCGACATCCGCAAGATCGTGGCACTGGCCCGGAAGGCGGACGCGGTTGCCCTTGTCGACAACACCTTTGCCACACCAGCCCTTCAACGGCCCATCGAGTGTGGTGCGGACATTGTCCTCCATTCGGCGACAAAGTACTTTGGAGGGCACAGCGATGTGGCCGGCGGTTGCCTCGTCTTCACCCGTCGGGATGCATTGTTCGAGGCGACCGAGCGGGCCCAGCATATCCTCGGAGCGTCGCTTGCTCCCTTCAACTCATGGCTGATCCTTCGCGGATTGCGGACTCTTGCCTGTCGCATGCAGTCTCAGAGCGCCAACGCACTCGCGGTGGCCCGCATGCTGGAAGGGCATCCGAATGTCCGTACGGTCCACTATCCGGGCCTGGAGTCCCATCCGGGGCACGAAGTCGCGAAGACTCAAATGTCTTCCTTTGGCGCCATGCTGTCGTTCCGGGTCCGGGCGGGAAGGGAAGCCGCCCTGTCTATTGTGGGCCGAGCCTCGCTTTTTGTTCGCGCGACCTCGCTCGGTGGCGTGGAGAGCCTGATCGAACACCGGGCAACGAGTGAAGGCGCGGATGCGACCAGTCCGGAGGATCTCATCCGTTTGTCGATCGGACTCGAACACCCCGACGACCTCATTGAAGATCTCGGCCGCGCGTTGTGTCCGGTGTGAACCTCGAAGACATAGGCTGGAATTCAGTCTTTAAATTTCATTTTGAACAATTGGAACAGCCGGAACTCACGCTGGCTCGCGTGGTCCGTCAGGACCGGCATCGCTACCTGATGTTTTCCGAGGCCGGAGAAGTGATGGCGGAAGTGTCCGGCCGGATGCGACATGAGATCAAGAGAACAACCGAGTTTCCGGTCGTTGGAGATTGGGTCCTGCTTGAAAGGAGTTCCGAGTCGGTCCGGATCGAGGCGGTGCTGCCCAGGAAGAGCGCGATCTCCAGGCAGATGGCCTCAGGAGGAGGCAGAGAACAGATTCTGGCGGCGAACCTGGACACGGTATTCCTGGTCTCCGGACTCGATGGTGACTTCAATCCTCGCCGGATTGAACGATTCGTAAATCTTGGATGGGAGAGTGGCGCGACTCCGGTCCTGATCCTGAACAAAGCCGACCTTGCGGTCGATGTCGACGCCATGGTCGGTCAAGTGAAACAACTGGCGCCTGGAGTCGCCATTCATACCCTCAGCGCGAAAGAGCGGGCCGGTCTCGAGGCTCTGGAGACGTACTTGACGCGGGGCCGCACGGCCGCCCTGCTCGGATCATCGGGCGTCGGAAAGTCGACCATCGTCAATTGTCTTCTCGGAACCGACCGACAGGAGGTGTTTGCGGTTCGCGAAGATGATGCCCGCGGTCGCCACACAACGGTGCGACGGGAATTGTTCGTGCTTCCCTCGGGCGGGGCGATCATCGACACACCCGGCCTGCGTGAGGTCCGTCTCTGGGGGGAGGAAGAAACTCTCGCGACGACTTTCGCCGACATCGAAACATTAGGGATCAACTGCCGGTTCGGGGACTGTCGTCACGACGCGGAACCCGGATGCGGGGTCCTGGCCGCGCTCGAGCGGGGAGACCTGGATCCCGGCCGGTACGAAAGTTACCGGAAGATGCAGAAGGAACTGGAGCAGGTCGCAAGTCTCGAGGTCCCACACGAACTCCGTGCGCGAGACCGGCGCTTCTCTAAGATGGTACGGAACGTCATCCGTGAGAAGAAGAAGGACTAAATCCCTCAACGCAAAGGCGCGAAGTCGCAAAGAACGCAAAGTTGTTTATATAGGATCCCGGAGTCCCGAAAAACGAAATTTGCGACCTTTGCGCCTTTGCGTTTTTGCGTTGAACTCCCCCGCCGGGGTGCGACTAGCCCGCATTTCTCAAGAGATTTGAAATAAATCGAAACGAGTAAGAAGGGAAAGGACCGAAAAAGGCCGCCCTGTCTGGCATAGAAGGTTTTGAATAGAAACTTTCAAGCCAAGACGGAGGCGGCCTTTGTCATGACAGAGTGTAAAACAGAAACGATTCAATATCACGCATTAGGTACACGGGAAGTCCGGGGGCAATTCGACGGGGGAGACATCAGCACGGACGCGGGCGGTTTGCTGCTACGAGAAACGGAAAAACGGACCGGGATCCTGAAACAGTTTGCCGAATGTTTCCGGGATTATCGGGACCCGCGATTTGTGGAACACGGGATCGAACAACTGGTGTCGCAACGGGTGTACGGATTGTGTTTGGGCTATGAAGATCTGAACGACCACGATCAACTCCGATCGGATCCGGTGCTGGCGGTGATGGTGGGTGAGACCGATCCGAAGGGCCGGACACGGAAACAAGCTCGAGATCGAGGTAAGGCCCTGGCGGGCAAGAGCACGTTGAACCGACTGGAACTGTCGACCGAGGGTGCGGCAAAGCACCCGACCAAGAAGATCGGCCGGGACGAAGCGGCGATAGATCGGCTGATGGTGGACGTGTTCCTCCAGGCCCATCGGCGGGCACCGCGGCAGATCATTCTGGATCTGGATGCGACCGACGATCTGATACACGGGAATCAGGAGGGTCGCTTCTTTCACGGCTACTACAGGCACCATTGTTATCTGCCGCTTTATATTTTCTGTGGAGAGTTCGTGTTGTGTTCCCGGCTACGACGCTCCGACATCGATGGTGCGGACGGATCGGTAGAGGAACTGGAACGGATCGTGGGACAGATTCGGCAGAAGTGGCCCAGAGTCCAGATCGTGATTCGGGGGGACTCGGGTTTCTGCCGCGATGAGATCCTGACCTGGTGCGAGGCCCAACACCGTGTCGATTACGTGATCGGACTGGCGAAGAACAATCGGCTGCTAGCCGCGATTGAAACTCCGATGGCGACGGCAAAAAAGCGGTTCGACAGGACCGGAAAGCCGGCGCGCGTCTTTAAGACGTTTCTGTATCAGACCCGAGACAGCTGGACTCGTGAGCGACGCATCATTGGTAAGGCCGAACATCTGGCCAAGGGCGCCAATCCCCGGTTTATCGTTACCTCGTTACCGAAAGGACGAACATCCCCAAGGCACATCTATGAACAGACCTACTGTGCACGGGGAGACATGGAAAACCGGATCAAAGAGCAACAACTCGGATTGTTCGCCGATCGGACCAGCACGGCCACCATGCGCGCCAATCAACTCCGACTCTACCTTTCATCGGTGGCGTACATGCTGATGCAGGCCTTGCGACGGCTCGGCTTGCAGGGTACCGAATTCGCGCGGGCGCAGTGCACCACGATTCGCCTGAAGCTGCTCAAGATCGCAGCCCAGATCCATGTCACGGTGCGTCGAGTCTGGATTCGGATGGCTGGAGGCTACCCCTACACTACGGTGTTCGCTCAGATTTACGCGAACCTTCAACAAATCCCTCTGCGCTGTTAATCACTTCTTCTCAGACATCCCAACCTTCCCGTCTTTGGTCGGGATAGCTGTCTCTGTAATCCGATTTCACCTCACCATTCCCTGCAACACCCGTCATCCAGGCCCACTTTCTCAGCTCAGTCGGCATCTTTGCTCCCGCCAACCAGCTTCCGACGCCTTTTCCTTCTCCTAACCCATGTTTACCCATTTGCCGCTTGATCGGGTGCGATTTTTGCCATTTTGGGCCGAAAACCCCGTAAGTTGTTGATTCCTAGTTGAGGTGACGAATGTAGTGCCATAATCGTTATGTTGGGGTTGAATTCGCTTGCGCCCCCCGGTATCGTGTTCCCATGTTCGTTCGCCGCACCCAAACCCGCCGCACCCAAAACGGCCAGATCTACTTCTCCCACCGCCTCGTCCGCTCCGAACGCATCGGCGCCAAGGTCCGCCAGCGCACCCTGCTCAACCTGGGACGGCACTTCGACATCCCGCAGGCGGACTGGCCCCGGTTGTGCGTCCGGATCGAGGAACTGCTTGCCGGACAATACGCCCTCATCCCGGACGATTCGGCCGCCCTGGAGCAGGAAGCCCAACGCATCGCGGCCCTGTTGATCGCCCGCGAAGCCGATCTCTCCGGCCCCGCCCCCGAGACGCGGACCGTGACCGTGGAGGTGGATTCGCTAGAACTGACGCGCCCGCGTTCGGTGGGCGTGGAGCAGGCCGGCCTGTGGGCGATGGACCGGTTGGGGCTGCGGGAACTGTTCCAACGTCTGGGCATCAACGGCCCCCTGCGCGCCGCCGCGGCGGGATCGATTATCGGGCGTCTGGCCGCGCCCGCCTCGGAAAGGGCGACGCACCGCTGGCTCCGGGAACGCAGCGGCCTGGGCGAATTGCTGGGGGTCGACTTCGAGACCATGGGGGCGATGCAACTGTACCGGGCCTCGGACGCCCTGATGGCGCACCGGGACGCCATTGAAACCCACCTGTTCGAGCAGGCGATGAGCCTGTTCGATCTGCGGCCCACGGTCACCCTCTACGACCTCACCAACAGTTACTTCGAGGGTCAGGCCGAGGAGCAACCCCAGGCGCAGCGGGGACATTCCAAGGACAAGCGCCGGGATTGTCCCCTCCTCACCCTGGGGCTCGTGCTCGATGGCAGCGGCTTCGTGCGCCGCTCCCAGGTCTTCGCCGGCAACGTGACCGAGCATCGGACCCTGCCTCAGATGCTGGAGGCGCTCCAGGCCCCCGGCGACGCCCTGGTGGTGATGGATCGGGGCATCGCCACTCAGGAGCGCGTCGCCTGGTTGCGCGAGGCCGGATACCGCTACCTGGTGGTGAGCCGCCAACGCGACCGGCAGTTCGATCCCGAGGCGGCGGTCTCGATCCGGACGGCCTCGGGCGAGGACCTGCATCTGCACAAGACCGTGGACGAGGATGGCCAGGAAGCCCGCTTGTACTGCTATTCCGAGCAACGGGCCGAGAAGGAACAGGCCATGACCGAGCGCTTTGGGAAGCGTTTCGAACAGGCTCTGGACCAACTCTCCGAAGGCCTGTCCCGGCCGCGCACTCAGAAACGCCTCGCCCAGGTCTGGCAGCGCATCGGGCGGTTGAAGCAACAGAGCCGCGGCGCCGCCCAACACTACGACGTCCAGGTCGCCACCGACGACACCGGCGATACCGCGGTCGGGCTGACCTGGACCCGGCGTTCGGTCCCGGGCACGATGGCCACCCATCCGGGCGTCTATTGTCTGCGCAGCAGCGAAACCGATTGGGACGAGGAAACGCTCTGGCGCACCTACATCACCCTCACCGATCTGGAGGCCGTCTTCCGCTCATTGAAATCCGAACTCGGTCTGCGCCCCATCTATCACCGCAAGCCCATTCGCGCCGAGGGTCACCTGTTCGTCACCGTCATCGCCTACCAACTCGTCCAGGTCATCCGCCGCCGCCTGGCCGCACGCGGGGAACACGCCAGTTGGTCCACCCTGCGCCGGATCCTCGGCGGCCAGCACCGCGTCACCGCCACCTTCCGTTGCGCCGACGGCCGCACCCTGCACGTGCGCAAGGCCACCCGCGCCGAACCGCCTCAGCGCGCCATCTATGACGCATTGGACATCCACCCCGCGCCCGGAGGGACCCGCAAAACCATCGCCTGATCTCCCCCATATCCCGCTTCTGTGCGCATTTGTAGTGCCACTTGCGCTTTTGAATCATCGTAACTGCCTAATATGTCAATACTTTGCAAATCGGCTTGGTAAACATGGGCTAAATGCAGTCTTGGGCACCATTCATGAGAAATGCGGGCTAGGAGCCTGCGCGGCAGAAGAGATCGTAACGAGAAAGTGGAGAATCGAGACCAGATTTTCTCGATTTTGAGGCGAATAGTGGTTCTATTTAACGAAAAATCGGGGAAATATGGACCGATTATACCGCTTTCGCAGTAGATCTCTTCTGCCGCGCAGGCTCCTAGTTCGTCTCGGCCGCTGGGCGGCTCAGGCGGCGTATGACGACGACAGCCACGATGATGTAGATGACGACGCCGGCAACCAGGGGCCAGACCAGCCATGGGAAAGCCACGGAGAGTTCCATTGAGACGTACGACTGGAGATAGGCTATCGGGGCCATTCCTAGAGCCGTGCCCAGCATCACCGCAGACACGGGAATTGTCGTGACGCCGGCGGCGTAAGAAACGATGTCGGACGAAGTGAGAGGATTGACCCGCAGGAGAGCGATCATGATGAAACCGCGGCGCCGCAGCAGGTCTTCGTATCTGGCCAGGTTTTCAGGGCTGAAAAAATCCCGGGTCCAGTTCCGACCGACGAAGGTCCGCATCAGCAGGCAGGCGATGCCGGCGCCGAGCGTGTTTCCCAGGAGCGTCAAGGTTCCGCCCCAGAAGCCGCCGAACAGGACGCCCCCGGGCAGATAGAAGATCGTTCCCGGGATCGGAGCCACGACCACCTCGACAATGACGACCAGGAGGTACAAGAGTGGACCCAGTGGTCCCCAGCTTCTGAAGAAAGTCTGAAGCGCCGTCAGCTTGGATTCGGCCTCGATGTCGACGTCCAGCATCAAGCTGACGATACCGCCGTTCCAGTACGACCAGGCCAACCCCGCGGCGACGAGCGCCAGGCCCGCAACGCCTAAAAGTCCCACCTTTCGCTGCAATGACCCTCCTTCGAAAGTGTGGTCAGGAACGATCTCGGAAAGTCACCCCAACGTGGACCTTCCGAGCAAAGCACCTATTAAGGACGACTACGAATAAACCCGTTGTAACCGTCGGCTGGTGTGGTCGACGACGACAACTATGGCAAAGATGGCCAGAATCAACGTCGCTACACGCTGGTACTGAAACAGATTGGTCGTCGTGTAGATCATCTGCCCAAGGCCACCCGCTCCGACAACGCCCACGATCGTCGCGCTTCGTATGTTGGTCTCCCAACGGTACAGTGCAAACGAAATGCATTGGGCCCACGCCTGGGGAACCACCGCGTAGAGCGAGACGGCGCTCGGGGAACCGCCGGCCGATGCGACCGACTCGACAATCCGGCCATCGACGTTTTCGAACGTGTCGCCGAACAGTTTCCCAAGTACACCGGAGGTATGAAAGGCGAGGGCAAGAGCCCCGGCGGCCGGGCCTAATCCGGCCACGAAAACGAAGATCAGGGCCCAGAGCAGATCCGGGACAGCCCGGAGCAGGACAAACAGGCCGCGTGAGAACCAGCCGAGGCCCCGACGTGCCGTCGATAGCCAGGCGATCGAGAACGAGAACAGAAAGGCGAGTGCCGTACCCGCGATCGACATCGCCAGGGTCTGCACGGCGGCCACACCGGTTTGTCTGAGAAATCCCGGATCGACGGCAGGCGGAACGAACTCACCGAGTAGAGCGAGGATGCTGGATCGAGTCCAGCCGGCATCGGGCCAGGTCAGCCAGAACGATGCGAGGATACCGGCGCCTCCGAGCGTGACCAGAGCCGTCCGTTTCGCCAAGTTCACGAAACCCTCCGAACCAGGGCGCTGATACGATCGATTCCGATGACGATCAGGATCAGGGCAAGGATGATCGTGCTGACTTCCGAGTACTCGAACATCCGCATCGAGATTTCAATCTCCTGACCCAGTCCACCGGCGCCCACGATGCCGAGAAGTGCCGCCGAACGGACGGCGCATTCCCACCTGTACATGGAATAGCCGACCAGGTCGTGCCAGGCCTGGGGCAGGATCGCGTACACGAACTGTCCGGTGCGGCCCGCACCCACTCCGGCAATGGCCTCGATGGGTGCCCGAGGCGCCGCGTCGAGGAGTTCCCCGTACATCTTGCCCAGGATGCCGCC
Organism: Terriglobia bacterium; assembly: GCA_965262425.1. Classification (GTDB taxonomy): domain Bacteria; phylum Acidobacteriota; class Terriglobia; order 20CM-2-55-15; family 20CM-2-55-15; genus CAZOZZ01. The sequence goes on from OZ253536.1 coordinate 1,552,021, forward strand.
GTAGCTGACCCCGATAGCCAGGACTCCGGCGAAAGGGCCAAGCCCGACAATACGGACGAAAAAGACCGCCCAGACCAGATCGGGAACGCTGCGGACAAAAGAGAGGAGAAAGCGGGTGGGCGTCGTCACCGTCCGGGTCCCCATCACGCTCGATGCACCGAATGGCCCCAGCAACGTAGCGAAAGTGATCGCCAGCGTTGTTCCCGCAACTCCGATTGCAACCGTCTCTAATGTTGCCCGCGCCACCAGGCGTAGGAAATCCGGAGAAGTGTTGGGCGGGAACAGGCCGCCGAGAAACTGGGCGGCGGCCGCGATTCCGGCCATCGAGAAGATGACGGAGGGTCGGAGTTCGGAAAGGTACAAAGATGCGGCGATCAGAACTGCAAGGACCATGGACGTCCGCAACCCGGACGGCCGTCCCCGGGACGAATCGACTTCCAGGTGTAGTTGTTCGTATGTCCGCATGTTCCCTTGTTGCTTTTCACCGGGTGAAACGAATCAACCCGTTTGATGCGCCGATCTTTCCTTCGCGTACAAGTCGTCGAGCATGGCGTTGGTAACACGTGATGGCGCGGTGTCGAAGAGGATCTGTCCATCCCGGAGGCCGATGAGGCGTCCGAAGTTGTGTCGGGCGAACTCGACCTGGTGGAGGTTTACGATCAGCGTCGCTCCTTTTCCGTCGGCCCAGGCGTTCAACGTGTCGATGGTCAGTTGGGACAGGCCCGGATCTAACGACGCGATGGGTTCGTCCGCCAGCATGATCTCCGGGTCCTGGAACATCGCACGGGCGATCGCAACCCTTTGCTGCTCCCCGCCGCTGACTCGTTCGGTCCGTTCGTTGAGCTTTTCCTCGATGCGGAACTTCCGGAGGATCATGGAGATCTCGTTTGTATCGGGCACCACGAACTTCAAGACGGACCATAGGGGCGAGAGTTGCCCGAGCCTTCCCGCCTGGACGTTTCGGGCGATGCTCAGGCTGGGGACCAGATTGAAATGCTGGTACACGATCCCGATTCGGGCACGCATCTGTCTGTCTCGCCGGCGGCTGTTCCCCCAGCGGTGTCCATCGATTTCGACCCGGCCGGAATCCGGATCGAGGGCTCCGTTGATGAGCCGCAGCAGGGTTGTCTTGCCCGCGCCGCTTGGACCGATCAGGGCGACACGTTCGCCGGTGCGGACCTCCAGGGTCAGGTCACGGATAGGAACGAGGGCTCCGAAAGAGCGCGTGACGGTCTGGAGTCGGATGTTGATGGGACCTGCCTTTGGACCGAAACCCGTGTTCTTGTAAGCCGGCTGCTCTGGCTGGCATCGATCGACCGGTCTGACCGGTGGTAACGAAAATCTCGGGGCTGGCTAACGTTTGGGAAACCAGGAACGTCTACCTGACATTACGGGCGCGCTCAGGTGAAGCCGGCCGCGGTAGAGGCCCCGTCCTCGGGGTCGATGCTCGAACGCATTGGGCGACTATAGCAAAGGCGTGTGGTAAGACAAGACACAATTACCCCGGGGGGCGCTTCCCGCCCTCGAGGGCAGGGGCGGCCGGTCCCGACCGGTTCTCCCACCGAATGAACGATTTGGAGCAGCGGAACGGTATACAACTTTTTACAACATCGGTACGCCCGGGAGATACCCGGGATCGGTGAGAGGTATATTCTGAAAGCCATGTCGTCGAGAACCAAGTTGATCGCGCTGGCCGTTGTCGCCGTGATGTTGCCGACAATGATTCTATCGGTGATTCAATACCGCTCGTTGCTTGAACTCCAGAGCACGACGAAGCTGGCGGCCCAGGAGAGTCTGAGACAAGTGTTGTACGGGCTGGCGGGCCGGGCCGAAGAAGAGTTGACCTGGATCGCCGAGCAAGCCCTCGGAACCCTCGACACCGAATCTCTGTCCAGGGAAAACATTCTGGAACTCGAGAGGCACTTCGAAGCGGTTCGGACCGCGAATCCGGCTATCGACCGGCTGTTCCTGTCCTTCGTGTGTGGCTGCGAGAGTTTCGGCGTGGTCACCTCCGCGAACGGAAGCCGAAGGTTCGTCAGCGAGAGAGTGGCCCGGAGGCTGGAAGTGGTCCAGGTTCAGGACCTGTTCGAAAGTGCCCGCACGGACGCCTATCCGGACGGACGGGTGGGCAGAGACTTTCTGTTCGCACACCTGCCCGATTGCACGGGGCCATCCTGCCGTCAGGGCGACGATTTTGAAACATATGTGTTCTACCCTTTGATCAATCAGGGGGGGGAAGAACTGGGCTTCGCGGCCATGTCGCTGAAAACGAAATACATCACCGATGAGCTGTTCGCCCGCGTTCTACCGGCAAAGCTTGATCGCGACCTGGCCATCGGGATCTTCGACGAGAACGATTCCGAACTCTATGCAACCCAGAAGGCACGGCAGACCTGGGAAGTCACCGTGCCCCTGGCGCCCGTGTTTCCCCGGTGGAGCCTGGGAGCGGGCTTCAGGAACACGACGATCGAGGGCGCCGCGCAGCAGCAGTTCCAGGAGAGCCTGGCCCTGTCCTTGTTCGTTCTGTCATTGCTGGTTCTGGGCATCATCCTGACGCTCCGTGCGACAGCTCGAGAGATCCGGCTTGCCGAAGCCAAGTCCACCTTTGTGTCGAATGTGTCCCACGAACTGAAAACTCCCCTGGCACTGATCCGGCTGTTTGCAGAGACGCTTGAACTGGGGCGCGTGCGGTCGTCGGACAAGGCGCAAGAATACTATCGAATCATCAGCAACGAAAGCAGACGACTGACGCAGTTGATCAACAATATCCTGGATTTTTCGCGAATCGAAGCCGGTCGCAAAGAGTATCAGTTTGAAACGACCGATGTCGCCCAGGTCGTGCGCGAAGTCGTCGAGACGTATCAGTATCCCCTTGAAAACGCCGGTTTCAAGATAATCACCGAAATTGAATCCAACCTCCCGCCCGTCAAGATCGACCGGGATGCGATGTCGCAAGCCGTCCTCAACCTGGTTAACAATGCCGTCAAGTACTCCGCTGAGATCAAACGGATCGACATCCGCGTGCGTTCAGCCGAAGGCCACATCGCCGTCGAGGTGGCCGACCAGGGCATCGGCATTCAAACCTCCGAACAGGAGAAGATTTTCGAAAAATTCTACCGGATCAGTACCGGTCTGGTGCATGACCGAAAGGGAAGCGGTCTGGGCCTGGCCCTGGTCGACCATATCGTCAAGGCCCATCGTGGCGAGATTGTCGTAGAGAGCAAGCTGGGCAAGGGGAGCCGTTTTACCGTCCTGATTCCGCTGGCCACAGGCTGCTAATAAATGGAGCAAGAGAAACCAATGCAGAAAGTTCTTGTTGTCGAAGATGAGCCCGATATGATCCTGGGATTGAAGGACAACCTGGAGTACGAGGGATACGACGTGGACATTGCGAGCGACGGAGAGGCAGGTCTCGAGCGGGCGACTTCGGGCCGGCCGGACCTGATTCTGCTCGACGTGATGCTTCCCAAAATGAGTGGCCTGGATGTGTGCCGGAGCCTTCGGACCCAGGGTGCGGACATGCCGATCATCATGTTGACCGCTCGCAGCCAGGAAGTGGATACCGTCGTGGGTCTGGAAGTGGGTGCGGACGACTATGTCACGAAGCCATTCAGTATCAAGGAATTGCTGGCGCGCGTCCGAGCGCATTTGCGCCGTCGGTCGAATCAGGTGATCGCGGTCGACAACTACTCGTTCGGCGACGTCCGGTTGTCGTTCAAGAAGCATCAAGCGTCGAAAGCGGGCGTGCCGATCGATCTGTCTCCACGCGAATTCGACATGATGAAGTACTTCATCCAGCACAAGGGAGAAGCCATCACCCGTGATGAGCTGTTGAACGACGTCTGGGGCTACACCAATTTTCCGCTCACACGTACCGTGGACAATCATGTTGCAAAGCTGCGCCAGAAGGTCGAAGACATTCCATCGGAGCCGAAGCATGTGATAACCGTCCACCGGGTGGGTTACAAGTTCGTCGAATAACCGAGGTGAACACCATGTCCAACTTGAACCGCACCCTTGTTGGGACGATGTTGCTGGTCGGTCTATCGCTTGTTGTCATCGGGCAGAGTGCGAGAGATCGGAACCGCGACCGCTGGCAGCGCCCCGGCGAGGTGATGGACGAGTTGGGCCTCGAACCGGGCAGTGCTGTCGCCGACATCGGAGCCGGTCGGGGCTATTTCACTTACAAGTTTGCCGAGCGGGTCGGCCCGAACGGCCAGGTGTACGCCGTCGACATTCAGCAGGAACGGCTCGATCAGATCCGTCGTGGGCTGTCCCAACGGGGCTTCCGGAACGTGGAACTGATTCACGGCGAGCCGGACGACCCCGGTCTGGCGCCAGACTCCGTGGAAGCCATTTTGATCGTCAACGCATATCACGAGATGCGCGATTTCGATGAGATGCTGCAGGCGATGCACAGCGCCCTGAAACCCGGAGGCGTCCTCGGCATCATCGACGCGGAGGCGACCCAAGGCCGTCCGCGCAGTCGATATCACCGCGATCACGAGATTCCCGAATCACTCATCAAAGAAGATGCCGCACGGAACGGTTTCGAGTTTCGGCGGAAGGCCAAAGGCTTCGTTTCAAGCGGTGACGATTGGTATTTCCTGATCTTCGAGAAGAGCTAGGAGCCTGTGCGGCAGAAGAGATCGTAACGAGAAAGTGGAGAATCGAGGCCAGATTTTCTCGATTTTGAGGCGAATAGTGGTTCTATTTAACGAAAACTCGGGGGAATATGGACCGATTATACCGCTTTCGCAGTAGATCTCTTCTGCCGCGCAGGCTCCTAACTCCTGGCGAACCATGGAGCGTGTCTCTTCTTCACGGATTGACCGACAAAGGGGATTCGGACTACCATCCGCTTTCCGACATTCCTGGAGCTGGACTTCCGAAAGGACACGCGTCATGTTTGAAACCAGAATACAGACCTACTGGGCGGATTCCGATGCCGCTGGCATCGCTTACTTCTCACATTTTTTTCGATTTGTAGAGTCTGCTGAAGAAGATCTCTTCCGCGCGGCCGGAGCGGACCGGCAACTCGTTCTGGATGAGCAACAGGTTTGGTTGCCGCGAGTGGAGTCGTTTGCGAAGTTCCGGAAACCGATCAAGGTCGGTAGCGCGATTCTTGTGCGCCTCCACGCGGAGTTCAAAGGCTCGAAGACTGTCAGGTGCCGTTTCGAGATCTTCGAAGCGGAACAGCGCGAACTACTGGCGGAAGGATACGTCACCGTCGTCTGTGTCAGTCGCAGCGGGTTCAAGGGTATCCCGATGCCTGAGCCGATCCGGCGGGTATTCGAGACGGCCAACCTTTCCTGATCCTCAGCAGGCTCCTAGGAGCCTGCGCGGCAGAAGAGATCTGCTGCGAAAGCAGTAGAATCGGTCCATATTTCCCCGATGTTTCGTTGAATAGAACCACTATTCGCCTCAAAATCGAGAAAATCTGGCCTCGATTCCCTAATTTCTCGCTACGATCCCTTCTGCCGCACAGGCTCCTAGAATGACCTCCAGCGTCTCGATGGTTGGCAGGAACGACCGTAATTCGGAGACTGCGTTTCCGACGGGCGCTTCTCTGCCGTTTGGGTTGTACCAGACGGGACGGATGCCCGCACCCATCGCGCCCACGACGTCGACTTCCCAGGAATCCCCGACCATCACTGCCTGCTCCGGTGAAGCACCCGCCATTCGAAGGGCCTGGTCGAACATCTCCGGTGCCGGTTTCGGGTGTTCGGTTTCCTCGGATGTCACCATGAAGTCGATCAGCGGGTCGAGTTTGCAGTCGGCGAGTTTGGAGCGCTGCTCGATGACGAAATTGTTCGTCACGATACCTATGGGGACCCGGGTCCCCAGACATTCGAGAAGTTCGATAGACCCCGCCATGGGGCGCCTTGAGGCGCGATAGGTCTTGCGGTACCGTCCGGCCGCAGCCTCCACCTCACCTGGAGCGAGTGACGCCCCGCACCATTCGGCCAACAGGCGGAACCGTTCAATGCGACCCTCAGCCTGGGTCAAGAGGCCGGCAAGCACCTTCCGGTGAGTGCGGTTCAAGATCTCAAAAGCCGCACTTTCCAGTTCTTCGACCCCCCGGGCGCGGAAGGCGTGGTATTCGTTCCGGAGAGTGTCGAGACCGCAACGACTGGCATGCCTGTGGTCGAAGAGGGTGTCATCCAGATCGAAGAGCACCAGGCGCGGTTCATTCATTCCCTGCATTATATGGGAGCCGTCCGAACGGCTGCGACGTTTTCCATCCGCGGAAGACGGCGACAACCTCGTTGCATGCGAACGGCGAACATGCGATTCTAACGACCCCGTGAGGGTGAATCATGCCGCGCAAGAACTCCATCGAAAGCATTCGCAAAACACTGGACCTGGCGAGCCAGGAACTGAAGATCCTTCAGCAGATCAGCCACTCGATCAGTTGCAGCCTGGATCTGAACCAGGTGTTGAGGGAAATCGTCGACCTCGTTGTGGAGGTAACCCGGTGTGATTCGTGCTTGCTCTATCTGTTGGATGAGGCGGAACCTTACCTGTTTCTTCGGGCGTCGAAGAATCCGCATCCCCGGCTGATCGGGCGAATCACGGTGAAGGTGGGGGAGGGCATCACGGGTAGGGTGGCCGAGAACGCGGAACCGGTTGCCATTTCACGCAATGCCGGCAAGGATCCGCGTTTCAAGGTGTTCAACAACCTTCCCGAAGATCGGTATGAATCATTCCTGTCGGTACCGATCGTTGTCCCCCCCGACAAGGTCATCGGCGTGATCAACGTGCAGCATCGAAAATCCCATCGGCACGGCGACAGGGAACAGACCTTGATCGCCATTATCGGACATCAGGTCGGCGTCGCGATCGAGAACGCGCGGCTCTATGAGGAGACCAAGCGGCGCGCCCAGCAGCTGGCCACCCTTTCACAGGTCAGCCAGATCGCGGCGTCAGGCCGATATCTGGACGAGATGCTGCAACTGATCGTCAACATGATCGCCGAGAGCATGCAGGCGCGCCTCTGCTCGATCATGCTCGTGGACAAGAAGAAGAACGAGCTGGTTCTGAAGGCAGCCAAATGCTCGAGCGAGGAATACTGGCAACGGCCGAATCTGAAGATCGGTAAGAGTCTTGTAAGCCGGGTCGTCAAACAGGGAAAGCCCCTGATGGTCAAGGACGTGACCCGGGAGGCGGGTTACAGGTACACGGAACTGGCAAAGAAGGAAGGAGTCCGCTCGCTCCTGTCGGTGCCGATGATCGTCAAGGACCGGGTGATCGGCGTCGTCAACGTCTATTCGGATGAAGAAAAGGTGTTCTCCAAGGAGGACCTGGGGGTGTTGTCCACTGTCTGCGATCAGGCCGCGCTCGCCATCGAGAACACGAACCTGGCCGTCGCCGTTCAGGAACGCGAGGAAGCGCTCGAATCGAGGAAGAAGGTGGAACGCGCAAAAAGCATCCTCCAGGAGCAGTCCGGGATTTCCGAGGTTGAGGCCTATCGGCGGTTGCGTCAGCAGAGCATGAAAACGCGCCGGACGATGCGGGAGATCGCCGAGGCCGTGATTTTGTCGAGTGAAATGCAGTCCGGGTCAATCTAGGGAACTTTGACCGCCTGAGAGGATCTGGAGCTCTTCTTCGTAGTACTTGCGGTACAGAATGTCCCATTCTTCGCCCCCTTCCGGAATCTGGCGGACCTGAGACTCGATCTTATGCCGGGCTGCCTGGTCGATCTCCTCTTCCTTCCGCAGCCACTTTGTGAGAATTTCCAGGGCTGCAAGCCGGACCGTATTGCGGTCTTCCTTGAAGACCACCTCGTCGATGTCCGCGACGGCGTCCGCGACCCGGTGCGACAGAAGGTTGATCTTGTCTCGTGACAAACGCATCTACAGCACCAGCTTCCGTTCTCTGGCGAGCTTCTTCTTGATCAGCTTGAACATTTCCTGATACGAAGCGCCGCTTTCGCGCATCTGGTTGGAATACTCGTTGAGCATCGTGCGTACTTCATCGTTCAGGCGGTCCTCGACGGTGACCTCTTCCTGAATGGCCTCGTACACCTCCTCGGTGATTGAGAAATCACGAGGGAGTTCGATCAGCTCGCGGTCGACGAGTTCTTCGGAGACTTTGTCTGCCAGGATTGCCACGAATTCTCTGCGAAGTGCCATAAGTTAATGAGTGCGGTTCGACCCCGATCGAACCATATAATGTCCCACAACTCGTTTGGTTTTACAACAGTGCCTCGCCCGGCGCCTGCCTTAAGGCAGCGCGAATCCCACTGCTGACGGGCCTTTCGGAACTTCTGGCGCCGGAGTGATGTTTTTCCTTCGAACAGCCTAGCCTTGAACCGTACGCGTAGGGCCCTGTTGAATCTATGCCTCGGCGCTCTCGGCTGCGTCCACGAGTATCTCGTTTTCACCTTCGCTGGTTGCGATGATCACTGCCCCGCAGGAGTCGCTGAAAACGTTGATGGATGTGCGCACCATATCGAGTAAACGATCGGTTACCAGGATCAATCCGATGGCCTCTACCGGGAGGCCGATCGAGGTCAGAATGATCGTGATCGCAACGAGGCTGGCCGCGGGAATGCCCGCGACACCGATCGACGTGACCAGGGCAACGAATACAACGGTGAACTGTGTCACGAAGCCGAGTTCGAGACCATAGGCCTGGGCTATGAACATCGCCGCGACACACTCATACAGAGCTGTCCCGTCCATGTTGACCGTCGCACCGAGGGGCAATACGAAGCTCGTGATCCGGTTCGAGACCCCCGCCTTCTTCTCAACGCACTCTATGGTCAACGGAAGGGTCGCCGATGAGGATGCCGTCGAGAAGGCGGTCAGCATGGCGGAGGACATGGCTCGATAGTGGCGCCACGGATTGACTCCACCGATGAAGTAAAGCAGGAGCGGAAGCGTGATCAAGGTGTGCCCGAGCAGGCTGAATAGAGCCGTAAAGAAGAACGTCAACAAGGGTCTGAAAGCCTCGAAACCGGTTTGCGTGACCTCTTCGGCAACCAGGCCGAACACACCGAGCGGCGTGAACATCATGACCCAGAGAGTGATGCGCATCATCGTTTCGAACACACCGTTTGCGAAACGTTTCATCGCTTCGGAGAAATCCGTCTGAATCTGATTCAGGAAATAGCCAAAAAGAATGCTGAAGAAGATCAGGCCCAACATCTGGCCCTCGGCCGCGGCCGAGACGATGTTTGTCGGCACCATTCGCAGGAACAGGCCCGCCAGATCACCCGCGCCCCGGCCTTCGAACCGCGCCGCCAGATCTCCGGACTCGTCGGCGAGGCCGAGTCGCAGACCGACGGGTGCACCATCGATGATGCCCGGTTGCACGATGTTGACGACCGTAAGCCCCAGAATTATCGCCAGGAGGCTGGTGGCGATATAGTAGCTGGCCGTCTTCAGGCCCAGGCGGCCGAGGTCGCTCCCGGAGCCGAGGCCGGCAACCCCGCTGATAATCGACGACATGATCAGGGGAACGATCAGCATTCTGAGAGCGTTCAGAAACATGGTCCCCATGAAATCGTAAACGCCGAGGACAGGCAGTCCCAGGAGGCTCGTCTCCGGAGTGGTCCAGATGCCGGCCAGAGCGGCGAGTCCTATGGCGATCAGGATCTGCCAGTGCAGCTTCAGTTTTCCCATGGTCTTGTCCCTGCTCCTGTCGGTGTGGTCTGTAGAATGGAAACGGTCGAATAGTATAGGAGAACCGAAGGAGGGTCAATCCGCAGCGGGAGGATCAAACAAAAGGGACGGGGGACGGCTGGCTATGAGTTCCCGGCGATCGGAGGCTTCGTCGGAGCATTTCGGTCCGCATGCTTCCCTTCGAGTTCGGACACCGACAGCCCTCCTGCTGAACAGCACCCCGCCGAATGATCGTAATAGTCCGTCAGGAAGACGTTGATTCTTTCGATAATCCGGCGCAGCCTGGCCAACATGCTCGAAGTGTATCACAGCACGTTATGCGAGGCCGCAGACGCCACGGGTCCGTGTACGAGGGGCCGTCCCGTGTCCCCCGCGGCTCACACATCAACGTGATCCTATTCGATCTGGTGGTGACCGCCACCGCCGCCATTGCCGACGCCATTACCGCCGCCATAGGGGTCCCCTATTCTCATGAACGGGAACACCGTATCGCTGGGTGCGATCTTCTGTTCAAGCTCTTCAATTGTGGTTCCGAGTTGGAGTTCGAGTCCTTCGATCTTCGGATCCATCCTGTTGTCCTCCGTGACAAGTGAGAATTCCTCAGTCCTTATCCTACGGGGACATCAGAGATGTAAAGGGATTTCATGAAAAAAATACGAATTGTATACAAGAAGCGCGAGGGCCTATGAACTTGGCAAGACCGGCAGAAATGGGAAAGGGCCAACTTCTCGCTGCATTCACTTGGCCGTGGCTTCCATGAATGCGCCAAGTTGGTTATCGGCCAAACCCTCGATCGTTGGGTTCTTTTTCAATGTCTGGCCAGGCTGCGGGTTGCCCCACATTCCGCCCGGACATCGTGCCGTTAATCGACTTGGTTGCGGTCAGTCGACCCCTTCCACGAAAGAGATAATGCGCCTTTGATTTGCGTCTGTCAACGCGACAAATTTGCAGGATTTGGGCGCGAAATCTGCGTCTTTGCTTGTCTCGAAAACCGGGGTCTTTTGCCTCTAATATTTACCCCCTTGAGGTGTCTGTCGATGATGACATTTGATGTCGTACCGCTAACCAAAGCCTTCTGGTAATGTCCAAGTTTTAGAGAGCGACCGGCGCTCATTCACCATCTGGAGGTCCCTTATGCGACATGCTCTGATCGGTCTGGCAATAACGACGATCTGTGGTCCCTTCCTGTCGTCCGCGATGGCACAGGAGGAGACCGCAAACCCAGAGTACGAATACCGTGTCCTGGCGACGAATAAGACCTCGACGATGCAGAGGGAATTGAATCAAGCGGCAAGATTCGGATTTCGCCTGGAGTCGGTCATGGGCGGTCAAACTTCCTTCGGTGGAGACGAGACCGTCGTGGTGATGTCCAGACCGCAGCAGGTGTCGACCGATGCGCGTTACGATTACCGGCTGCTGGCCACGTCCAAGACTTCGGCGATGCAGAAAGAGTTACAGGAAGCAGGCGACGAAGGCTTTGAATACGTTGGGCAGACGGTTTTTAAAACGGCTTTTGGCGGTAAGGAGGTCGTCGTGATCCTGGAGCGGGACCCCGAGGCCATCCCTGCGCGATATGAGTACAAGCTCCTGGCCACATCCCGAACGTCGACGATGGAAAAGGAACTGTCCGATCCCGGGCTGAATGGATTTGCTCTGGTCGGTTTGACCGTTGCCAAGACGAAATTCGGCCTTGGAAAATCGGAACTGGTGACGATACTTCGCCGGCCCGTACCGGAGGCGAAGTCCCTCGCGAACAATCAGTAGCCGGCGTGGACCAGGAGGACAGGCCAACGTGAAAAAGCCCGGGGGTTAGCCCGGGCTTTTCGCATTTCGAGATGGCAGTGAGGGACTACTTCCGGCCGCCCCGACCGCCACCACCACCACCGTCGTCTTTGCCGCCCTTGCCGCCTCTTGTGGTGTCCGTATTGTCTGTGGAGTCCGTACTATCGTCCGGCGTCGTGGTGGCTCGGCCTCCGTACGGATCGTAGATTGCCGGGAGCACTGCATCGATCTTGCCCGGTGCGATCTTTGGTTCTAATTCTTCGATTTCAAGTTCAAGCTCAAGCGTTAGAGTTTTCGGATCCATCCTATCTGTCCTCCTGACAGAGCTGCCTGTGGATGTTTGCCGCCGCTACCTTCTTGGTACCGGCCGTTCGGAGCAATGCCGCCTGAAAACCGACGACTTTTCGCAAAGTTCAAAGTTTGATTTTCCGCAGGGGATCGGTCTCAAGTCCTTTGAAAATCGGCTCCATCCGAGTGTCATCCTTGACAAGTAGCTTCCGTGTCTCGGTGTTTATCCTACGGGGACATCCTATTTGTAAAGTCATTTCTGTCGATTCACCAGACAGGAGCCTGCGCGGCAGAAGGGATCTTAGCGAGAAAGTGGAGAATCGAGGCCAGATTCCCTCGACTTTGAGGCATTTTCTTGATTTTGGGGCGAATAGTGGGTCTATTTAACGAAAACATCGGGGAAATATGGACCGATTATGCCGCTTTCGCAGTAGATCTCTTCTGCCGCGCAGGCTCCTAGGTGTGCGATCATGGTCTTCTTTCCGAACTCAAATCGCCAATCCCAAGCCCCGGTCCGGCCCGGAGGCCGGCCAGTGTATTCGAACATCTATCAGTGGAGAGACCCAATGAACTTCTGTCACAGATACTTCATCGTCTTGCCGGCCTTGCTGGGCCTGGTATTTCTCGTCGCTGGTCTCAGCGCGGACCCGGTGGCCCCGTCACGGCAATCCGTAACCGAGGAGACCGAGGACAACAAGGACGAGGATGAGCTCCCACTCCCGATCGAAGACGCCCGCCGACTTTCCTACACCGCGGATGAAGTGTCCTGGATGTCGGTGGACGTCAGTCCGGACGGCGAGACAGTCGTTTTCGACCTGCTCGGCGACCTCTACACGATGCCGATGTCCGGAGGGGCGGCAACGCGATTGACCGACGGCATGGCCTTTGACGGCCAGCCCCGCTTCAGCCCGGACGGAAGCGAGGTGGTCTTTACGTCGGACAGGAACGGCGGTGAGAACCTCTGGATCATCAATCTCGAGAGCAATGAAAGCCGCGCTGTGACCGAGGCGAAGAGCCACCGGTACCAGTCCCCGGAGTGGACGCCCGATGGCGACTACATCGTGGTGTCGCGGGCCGGCGTGCGTACGGGCAACCACAAGCTTTGGATGTTTCACAAGGACGGGGGCTCGGGCGTCCAACTGGTCAAGGAACCGGACAATCTGAAGACGATCGGTCCGGCGTTCGGTTCCGATTCCCGCTACATCTGGTATTCCCAGCGCACCGGCGACTGGCAGTACAACGCGATATTTCCGCAGTACCAGTTGGCGGTTTATGACCGCGACTCCGGGAAAAGACTGACGAAATCTTCCCGATTCGGTTCCGCGTTCCGGCCGACGTTATCCTCCGATGGACGATGGCTTGTTTACGGAACCCGTCACGATGCGCAAACGGGGTTGCGCCTGCGCGACCTGGAAACAGGTGAAGAACGATGGCTGGCCTACCCCGTCCAGCGCGACGACCAGGAGTCCCGGGCGACGCGGGATGTCCTTCCGGGCATGTCTTTCACTCCCGATTCCACGGAACTGGTGGTTTCCTACGGTGGAAAGCTATGGGCCCTTCCAGTCAACGGCACAGCGGCACGCGCGATTCGGTTCACCGCCGACGTCGACATCGGGATCGGTCCAGAACTGGACTTCGATTATCCGGTCGACAGCGCGCCGACGTTCGTGACGCGGCAGATTCGTGATGCCGTCCCGTCACCGGACGGCGAGCAACTGGCCTTCGTCTCGATGGATCGGTTGTATGTGATGGACTATCCGAACGGGACCCCGCGCCGCTTGACCGACATGGACGTCGTCGAAGCGCAGCCCGACTGGTCTCCCGACGGTGGTTCCCTCGTCTATTCCATCTGGTCGACCGATGGCGGGCATCTGTATCGGGTCGCGGTGAACCCACCCGCCGCCCCAGAGCGCCTGACCGGGATCGCGGGACTCTATAGACAGCCCGCCTGGTCGTCCAACGGCGACAGGATAGCCTTCATCCAGGACACTTCACAGGCCTTCCGGGACAACACGGGATCCAGAATTTCCGGGGCCACCGCGGAGCTGGCCTGGATCCCCGCAAGCGGTGGGGAAGCGACCCTCATCGGTCCGGCCGAGGGAAGAAGCGCACCCCACTTTACGAGCGACGCGGATCGGATCCACCTCCACAGTTCCAGCAAGGGTCTGATTTCAATCCGCTGGGACGGAACCGACGAACGCGAGCACATCAAGGTGACCGGCGTGAAGCCGCCGGACGCAGAGAACGCCCCTGCGGCTTCGCTCACCCTGATGAGTCCGGACGGCAAACAGGCCCTTGCCGAGGTGAACAACGAGCTCTACGTGGTGACCGTGCCATACGTCGGAGGGGACACGCCGACTGTTTCGGTTTCCGACCCGGAGAAGGCTGCTTTTCCGGCGACGAAGCTGACCCAGATTGGAGGACAGTTCCCGGTCTGGAGCCCGGACGGTACCCGGGTGCACTGGTCGATCGGAAATGCTCATGTCGTCTACGATCTGGGCGATGCGAAGGAGTTTGAAGTCCAGCAGGCTGCCGACGACGAAGCCGAAGAGGAAGCCGAAGAGGAAGGGGACGATGCCGCAGATGGAGACGAGGAGGAGGCCAGGTACGAACCAGAGGAAACACGCATCCTGATCGAGACCCTGCGGGACATTCCCGAGGGTGTCGCCGTCCTTCGTGGAGCGCGTGTGATCACCATGCGCGATGACGAAGTCATCGAAAACGCGGATGTGGTCGTTCGCAACAATCGAATCGAAGCGGTCGGAGTCCAGGGGAGTCTCGACGTGCCTGATGGAGCCCGAATCATCGACGTCGACGGCAAGACGATCATGCCCGGCCTGGTCGACACACATGCCCACATGTGGCCCAACTGGGAGATCCACAAGTCCCAGGCCTGGATGTATGCCGCAAACCTGGCCTACGGCGTGACGACGACTCGAGACCCTCAGACTGCGACAACCGACGTTCTGAGTTACGGCGATCACGTCGAAGCCGGCAACATGCTGGGCCCCCGGATCTATTCAACGGGCCCGGGTGTGTTCTGGAACGACCAGGTCCAGGATCTGGATCACGCCCGGCGAATCATGCAGCGCTACAGCGAGTACTACGACACGAAGACGATCAAGATGTACGTGGCGGGGAACCGGCAGCAACGCCAATGGATCCTCATGGCGGCCCGCGAGCAGGAACTGATGCCGACAACCGAGGGCTCGTTGAACCTGAAGCTGAACATGACCGAGTTCATCGACGGCTACCCCGGTCAGGAGCATTCCTTGCCGATTTTCCCGCTCTACAGCGATCTCGCCAAGCTGGTCGCCGCCTCACGGACGGTTTACACACCTACACTCCTGGTCGCCTATGGCGGACCCTGGGCCGAGAACTACTTCTATACCCGGGAGCAGCCCCACAACGATCCCAAGCTTGCTCATTTCACGCCTCACGAGGAACTGGACCGCAGGACCCGGCGTCGAGGCCAGGGAGCCGGCCCGGGCCCGGGTGGCTGGTTCATGGACGAGGAGCATGTTTTTAGTGGGTTGGCGGCATTTGTTCGGGATCTCGTAGCCGAAGGCGGTCGCGCCGGCATCGGCAGCCACGGCCAACTTCAGGGCCTGGGTTATCACTGGGAACTGTGGGCGATGCAATCGGGAGGACTGTCCAACCACGACGCGCTGCATCTGGCTACGAACGTGGGCGCCGACGCCATCGGCCTGGACAACGATCTGGGCTCGATCCAGGCCGGCATGCTGGCCGACCTGGTCGTGCTGGACGCCAATCCCCTCGACGATATCCGGAACAGCAACACCATTCGGTACGTGATGAAGAACGGTCGGCTGTACGAAGGCGACACGCTCGATGAGATCTATCCCCGGAAACGGTCGGCCGCGCCATTCTGGTGGCAGATGGAGAAGTCTCCGGACGGCGTGCCCGGGTTGGGGTCGGACCGCTAGGGCGATCCGGCCAGTGGTAAGGTGGAACCATGAATTCGGTCGTCTGTCGAATTTGTGGGAACCACATCAGCCCGCGGGCCGGAGCGTGCCCACACTGCGGATCCGTGGTGGGTTCCGGATCGGTTCCGGGTCGGCGCGAAAAATATCGCACAATCAATCTGAAGATCGATTTGCCCACGGTTGACGAATGCTGCCGTAAGCTGCGGCTGGAACTTCATCAGGCTCGGGCAGACGGTATGAAGGCCGTGAAGTTCATTCACGGGTACGGTTCAAGTGGTGTTGGTGGCAAGCTCCGCCACGCGGTGCGTGAATCACTCGATGGACTTTCCAGACAGGGACAGCTGGGCCTGGTTGTATACGGCGAAGACCTTCGGGAACAGAAATCCACGCTGATCAAACGGCTCCCCCTGCTCAAGCAGGACCTCGATCTCAAACGCATAAACAAGGGCGTGACGCTGGTGATCCTGAAATGACGGGAAGTGGCGAGGGCAGCCGACAGAGCCACTTTGCCGCATGGGAGCGGCGCACGCGTCTCTGGGCTGTCGCCTTCGCGGTGTTGACGCTCGCGGTGTCCTCGCTGGTGGTCTTCCTGCTCACTGGCTTCGGCGGTCCGGCAGGGATCGTTCTTGTTTTAGCGCCAACGCTTGGAGTGTATGCCTGGGGGACCGGAAGGATTCGCCGCCGTCACGCCTTACTCCGTGAACCTTTCCCGCCGGAATGGGAAGCGGTCCTCCAGCAGGACGTCCTCTTCTTCCGAGTCCTCGATCCGGCAGGTCAGCAGCTCTTCCGTCGTCAACTGCAGGTCTTTCTCGGAGAGAAACGTATTGTCGGTATCCGGGTCGAGATCGACGCCACGACTCGAGTCCTGGCGGGGGCAAGCGCCATTATCCCGATCTTCGGGTTTCCTGACTGGGAGTGGGATGAGATCAACGAAGTGCTGGTCTACCCGACCCGGTTCGACGGCGACTTCCAGTTCGGCGACTCCGCCGGTCAGAATATTCTCGGGATGGTTGGGACCGGGAGTATGAACGGACTGATGATCCTGTCGAAGCCGGATCTGATCAGGGGATTCCGAAACGCGACCGACAAACGGAACGTGGGGGTCCATGAGTTCGCGCACCTGGTCGACAAGTCCGATGGGGTGATCGACGGTGTGCCCGGCGTTGGCCTCGACCGGCAGGCGATAGGCCCCTGGATTGAACTGGTGCGCCGCAAGATGGCCGAAATTGAGGCGGGGACGTCCGACATCAATCGCTACGCGCTGACGAACGAGGCGGAGTTCTTCGCCGTGATGTCGGAATACTTCTTCGAGCGTCCGGGTGTGTTGGAACGCAAGCACCCCGAGCTTTACGCGGCGCTCGAGAGGGTCTTCAATCAGGACCTCGGCCGACGGGCGACGAAGTGGCGGCGTGAGTTAAAGCGCGGTCGGCCGAAGTTCGGCCGGAATTCGCCGTGCCCGTGCGGTAGCGGAGTCAAGTTCAAGAAGTGTTGTCTTCAGTGAGCTTCAGGGGAATCCCTGGATCCCCACATCCCAGGAGGAAAATGATGGGACCCTTCGTCTCACGTCTGTCTGATCGAATTGTCTTTCTACTCGTGATCGCGTCACTTTTCGCGGCGCCGGCCCTCGCACAGCAAAGGCCGAGGGCCAGGGACCTCGGTGTTCCCTTCGACGGAGAGCCCGGGCCGCTCAATGCCATCACCGATGTCGCCGGCGTGCGGGTGGGCCATACGACCTTGATTCGCGGTGAGGGCGTTCTGCAAGTGGGCGAAGGACCCGTCCGAACGGGAGTGACCGTCATCCTGCCACGCGGAGAAGATCCGGGAGATCCTGTCTTCGCGGGTTGGTTCGCTCTGAACGGGAACGGGGAAATGACCGGAACGACCTGGGTGGAAGAGTCGGGCTTTCTGGAAGGGCCTGTCGCTATCACCAACACGCACAGCGTGGGTACGGTTCGCGACGCGATCATCGGGTGGCAGGTCGGTAACGGTACGGCATTCCAGAACTTTTCGCTTCCTGTTGTCGGAGAGACTTACGATGGCGCCCTGAACGACATCAACGGCTTTCACGTCAAGGCCGAGCACGTCGTCTCCGCTCTGGACACCGCTTCATCCGGACCGGTGCCCGAAGGCAACGTGGGAGGCGGAACAGCGATGCGCTGTCTGGGATTCAAATGCGGAATCGGAACGTCCTCGCGGGCCCGATTGGGGGCCGACAACTACACGGTGGGCGTTCTGGTACAGGCGAACTTCGGCGCAGGGTTCGCGACGATCGCCGGAGTTCCTGTGGGACGGGTGCTCCGCGAGGAGGGCAATGCCGCACCGCAGGAGATGGAAGAGGGTGGACGAGGCTCGATCATCATCGTCGTCGCCACCGATGCACCGCTGCTTCCCCACCAGCTCAAGAGAATTGCCCGTCGCGCATCTCTGGGCGTCGCTCGGACCGGTGGGATATCATCGAACGGATCGGGCGACATCTTCATTGCTTTCTCGACCGCCAATCCCGGTGCGGCAAGCGCGCGTCCGAGGGCGGACGTCAGCTTCGTGAGCAACTTCGAAATCACCCGTCTCTTTGTGGCCACGGTCGAAGCGACCGAGGAGGCGATCGTCAACGCCCTGGTCGCCGCGGAAACGATGGTCGGAAGAGATGGAAACCGGTCCGAGGCGTTGCCGCACGACCGCCTTCGGGAGATACTGAGGCGATACAACAGATTGGTTAATTGAGGAGGTGTGCCGCGTATGGGAAATGGAAATGGTGACAGTGATTTGAAGAGACGGCTGAGTCTTTTCGAGAAGAAGTCCAGCCCGCCGCCAGAAGTAGAGAAATCGACCTTCATGGCGTTTGGGAAGGCGATTCAGGCAGGCGATCGGTCAACGGCCGGGCGGCACCTGGGTACGCTGATGGATCTTTCCGAGAAAGATGGTCTGGCCGCGGCAAAATTCTTTCAGGAACGAACTCAGAAGGATCCGGAGACAATTCCGAAGACGATGCAAATACGAGGAGCGATTTCCGAAGGGAAGACGAACGAGGCGATGGCGAGGCTGATCGAGTGTTTTGGCCTGGATGGCCTGCGTGCGATCACGGCGGTAGGAGCAATGCGGCGGATGTTGGAGTCGTAGGGAGGCGCACTTTAGGAATGACTTGAAGGCAGACCGTGGCGATCCGGCATGAATCTCAAGCCCCTTTCTTCGTGCTCTCTTTTTTCTGAACTCCTCCCGCGGTGCCGCCCTGAATTGCTTTTCGAAACTCCCGGATATGTTCTCTCATCCGTAGATTTGTCTTGCGCAGTCGGTTTCAGCGCGACTTGTCACCATTTCTCTGCGACATTGTTAAGCGAGCCCTCAGTATCGAGATCACTCAGCAGTTTACAGAAGTGACCCGGAGGCTGGGACGTTTGGAGTAGGACGCTAATTCGGGGACGGAGGCATCACTCTCGTCACCTTTGCGCTATGAACGGTGGAATAATTACGCCTCCGTCCCCGAATGAGCTCCCGACGGCTCCAGATAGTTGAACGTGCGGCCTGAACGTGCGGGGGTATAATCACTACCATCACATTATCGAGGTGCATGCATTGAGCGAACCAGAAGAAGATTTTGCTGCGATGTTCGAGGCGTCGGTCGGGGCCAAGAGCTTCGACCAGGGTCAGACCGTCGAGGGCACGATCGTGGCCATTGGCGACGAGGTGGCCCTTGTCAGCGTCGGCGGCAAGAGCGAGGCCCAGATCGACGTCGCGGAACTCAAAGACGCCGACGGCAGCCTGGAAGTCGCTGTTGGCGATGACCTTCAGGCCATAGTCGTCTCCACGAGCAGGGGCCTCACGCTGTCGCGCAGGGGCGTGCGCAACGCCGCCACCCAGCGCGAGATTGAAGACGCATTCCAGGACGGCTTCGCCATAGAAGGTAAGGTCGAGAAAGTGATAAAGGGAGGCTACGAGGTCCGCATTTCCCGGGAGCGCGCGTTCTGTCCGCTGTCGCAAATCGACATCGCCCGCACGACCGATCCGGCAGTCCATGAGGGGCAGGTCTACAGCTTCCGAGTCATCGAGTACAAGGAAGGCGGCAGGAACATCGTGGTCTCGAGGCGCAAACAGCTCGAAGTGGAGCAACGCGCCGTGGCCGCCGAGGTCCGCAAGTCCATCGTGCCCGGAGCGGTGCTCGCCGGAAGGGTCGTCTCGGTGCCCGAGTTCGGCGCTTTCGTGGATTTGGGTGGCGGCATCCAGGGCCTGCTGCATGTGTCCCAGATGAGCTGGTCGCGCGTGACCAGTCCCAGCGCCGTCGTGGCGGTCGGCGACCAGATCACCGTCCAGGTGCTGCGCGTGGACGCTGATGCCGACAGAATTTCGCTCGGACTGAAACAGCTCCAGGATGATCCGTGGGCGGATGTGGCGACCCGATACGAGGTGGGTCAGGTGCACACGGGCCGCGTCACCCGCTTGATGGACTTCGGTGCCTTCGTGGAACTGGAACCGGGCATAGAGGCGCTGGCGCACAGCTCGACATTCGCTCCGACGGGGCGCTCGGGCGGATGGGCCGAGTCCGTCACTGTGGGCGCCACCGCTCAGTTCGAGGTTTTGCGCATCGACCTCGAGCAGAAGCGGATGGGTATCGCAATGGTAGAAGAAGGTTCCACCCGCGCCTCCGGTGTCCCCGCACCGCAAGGTGGCATCGTCCCGGGTTCGATCCTGACCGGTAAAGTGGAGCGGCATGAGAAGTTCGGTGTCTTCGTGTTTCTGGCGCCCGGCAAGACCGGCCTCGTTCCGTTTGCGGAAACAGGCGTGGACCGCGACCAGGACATGCTGAAGGCGTTTCCCCTGGGAAGCGATGTTGAGGTGATGGTCCTCGATGTTGATCCGGACGGCCGCCGGATTCGCCTCAGCAAGAAGGCGGTAGCGAATCAACGGGAGCAGGCGGAACTGCGCCAGTACGCGGAGCGTCAGGACGCCGACACGCCGGCATCGTTTGGATCACTAGCCGACAAAATGCGAGGGGCGCTCGGGGATCGCTGAGCCCAATCACGGGATTCGAAAATTGTTCCTTGCTGGATTCAAGGACTCGACCCGGAGATACAGAGGTCGACCATCACCTCGAAATCCGCACCCTGTCCGAACCCAAACAGCAAAGCCCGGGATCGCTCCTTTCTGGCTAGACCTGGGACTCGTGCAGTTGCATCTTCACCCGGACGGATCGACCAGTAGGTAACACTCCGGGAATCGAGGACTCTGCTCCCTGATTCATAATTCAAGCTTGATGGAACAATTCCTGACGCGATCTCGTTGCTTTGGTGTCGGTCGGAGCAAGCGGATGCTATCGCCAGGAGGAATCGTGAAATGAGTGGGTCAAGACGTCCGCTACGGCTTACGAATGCTGGCTCGAAAACCGGGTTTCACGGCAGTCGCTGTGATCACTCTGGCGTTGGGCATCGGGGCCAACACGGCTACGTTCAGTGTCGCGAACACCTTGTTGCTGGGCACTTCGCGGCAGGTCGAAGATCCGGCGGAGCTCACCCGCATGCATATCACATGGGCGAGCGGGCTCGAGTTCGGTTCGTTTTCCTATCCGGATTTCATCGACCTCCAGGAAAGGAACGACGTCCTGACCGGCTTGATAGCGTCGTCCATCCGGCCCTTCCATCTCTCGGATGGCAATAGCAATGATCGGATTACTGGATCGATCGTTTCCGGCAACTACTTCGACGTGCTCGGCGTCGCGCCCGCTCCAGGTCGGGGGTTCCTTCCAGAGGAGTACGAGACCGCGGGAACTCACCCGGTAGCCGTCCTCAGCCATGGTCTCTGGCAACGACGTTTCGGGGCTGACCCCTCCGTCATCGGCGGCACCGTGTCCTTGAACAACTACTCATTCACCGCCATCGGCGTTGCCCCGCGCGGTTTCGCCGGCGTGAACGCCGGGATCGCCCCGGACCTATGGGTGACGCTGAAGATGCAGGACGTTCTGTTGCCCGGCCCTTCGCTGATGGAAGCACGCGGGAGTCACTGGCTGAATTTTGTGATCGGCCGGTTGAAACCGGGAGTCACCAGAGCCCAGTCCGAAGACTCTCTGAACGGCAACATGGCGCGGTTGATCGAAGAGTATCCGAACACCAACGAAGGCAAGAGTGTCACGCTTTACCCCGAGAGTGGCCTGCCTCCTTTCATTCGTCCGGCGTTTGTCGGTTTCATGGGTCTGATGTTCGCGGTGGTGGGATTCGTTCTCCTGCTGGCCTGCGGCAACGTGGCGGGCCTGATGCTGGCACGGCTGTCCGCCAGGCGGAAGGAAATCGGCGTCAGACTGTCGTTGGGGGCAAGCCGGGGTCGACTGATTCGTCAGTTGCTCGCCGAGACTATTCCCCTGTGCCTCCTGGCCGGAAGTGCCGGATTAGCGATCGCCCTGGGATTGCTCCGGGCGATCCGAACTATGGTTCCATCAGCGGGCTTTCCGATCGACACGAACATCTCGCTGGACTGGTCGGTGCTGGTCTTTACTCTCTCGGCATCCATGCTGACGGGTCTGCTGTTCGGACTGATGCCGGCCCTTCAGGCGACCCGCCGCGACCTGGTGTCCGCGCTGAAGGATTCCGGGGCGTCGTTGGAAGGGAAGAGATCACGAACTCGGCAAGTCCTGGTTCTGGCAGGTCTTTCCGTAGGCAGCTTGAGCAATGCCCGAAACCTCGATCCCGGCTTTGTTCCGGACAACATGTTGATGGCATCGATCGAGCTGGGCCTTCAGGGCTACGACGAAACGGGAGGAAGGACGTTTCGCCAGTCCCTGATCGAACGGGTCGAACGTCTCCCGGGAGTAGCTGCGGTGGGACTCACCAACACGATTCCGCTGACGTTGTCGACCTCGGATCGTGGTGTCGTCCCGGAAGGCTTCGAGGTCGCCGAAGGATCCGACAGCCCCAACGTCCTCGAGGCATTCGTCGATGAGGGTTACTTCGATGCGATGGGCATCACGATGCTGGCAGGCCGAGCCTTCGACCGAAGGGACAACAAGAATGGTCCGGCGACGTTGATCATCAACGAAGCTTTTGCCGAGCGATTCTGGCCGGGCGAAGACCCGATCGGAAAGTACGTGGAGACCTTGCGCGACAATCATGTCGTCGTCGGCATGGTCCGCACAGGAAAGTATCGGACCCTGGGCGAAGCCGCCGAACCCTACATGTATTTCTCCGCGTACCAGCAGTACAGAACTAATACGGTTCTGATGGTCCGAACAGCATCGGATCCGTCATCCCTTGCCGGGTCATTGCGAGAAGAGATTCGGGCACTGGATCGCACGTTGCCGGTTTCGGGCCTCACGACGATGCACGAAGCGATGGGCTTCGCCCTGTTCCCTGCCCAGATGGCGGCCAGGGCGGTTTCCGGATTCGCTCTCCTGGCGCTGATCCTGGCCGCGGTGGGCCTGTACGGGCTGATTTCCTACTCGGTCAACCAGGGGATGCGTGACATCGCGATACGTATGGCCATCGGGGCCCGTCCCCGGGATGTCCTCGGGCGGGTGTTGCGGGGCGGCATGACGTTGACTCTGGCAGGACTTGGTGTCGGATTGGCCGGGGGAGCGGCCCTGGCCATGGTTGCCGGCACCCTGATGTACGGCGTGGGTGCGACCGAGATCGGTCCATACCTGGCCGCGGTCGCGTCGCTGGGGTTCGTAGCGCTCGTGGCCACCTACCTTCCAGCCCGCCGGGCGTCGCGGATCGATCCTATGGAGATCCTAAGAGGCGAATAGACGGAGCAGCTTTCCGCGACGAAGCGGGAAGCAGCTTCGAAAGCGTCTCATGAATGGTCGATTTGAGTCGGGGATGTGGCTGCGTTGAGGCTGATCCGTTGGCTCAAAACCCGGCGGGCGGCGGCCAGGTACGGCCGCTCCGACACGCAATCTCTCAGGGATCTCAAGACCCTTTCGTTTGACTCTTTTTTGACTGATCAGCTGCCGCGGCTCGCTCCTCCATTGCTTTCCGAAGTTCGCGGATATGTTCTCTCATCCGAAGATTTGCCTTTCGCAGACGGTTATGACGCGACTTATCACCATTTCTTTGGGACATTGTTACCTCACAAGACAACATAGGGTCGGGGGGACATTTCTACTAACTGATCATAATACACGACTTGACCGAAATGTGCCCCAGTCCCTGTTTTCTGGTGTGGTGATCCTGGGGATACAAGACGCATGGTTCGGACTTCCGAGACCCCCTAGTCTAGGAGCCTGCGCGGCAGAAGGGATCGTAGCGAGAAAGTGGAGAATCGAGGCCAGATTTTCTCGACTTTGAGGCATTTTCTCAATTTTGAGGCGAAAGGTGGTTCCATGTAACGAAAAATCGGGGAAATATGGACCTGATTATACCGCTTTCGCAGTAGATCTCTTCTGCCGCGCAGGCCCCTACTCCAGGACGGTCCCCTTGGCGATCACGACGATGCCGTCGTCGGAAATGGTGAAACCGCGCTCGAGGTCTTCCTTGTAGTCGACGCCGATCTCGTAGTTTTCCGGGATGCGGACGTTCTTGTCGATCACGGCGCGGTGCACCACTGCGTGGCGGCCGACCTCGACGTTGTCGAACAGCACGCAGTCCTCGACCTCGGAGAAGGAATTGAGCCGCACCCGCGGTCCCAGGATCGAGCGCCGCGCCGTGCCACCGGAGACGACCACGCCCCCTGCCACCAGCGACGCCAGGGCCCGGCCGCGGCGTTCCCCTTCCTCGTGGACGAACTTGGCCGGCGGATGGGGGTACTGCCAGGTGAAGATCGGCCACTCGTAGTTGTACAGGTCGAAGACCGGCTGGGCAGCCACCAGGTCCATCGATGCCTGGAAATATGCGTCGATCGTCCCGACATCGCGCCAGTAGCCGCGTTCGCGTTCGACCTGACCCGGCACCTCGTTCTTCCCGAAGTCGTAGACCCAGGCGTCGCCCGAGTCGACGAGAGTCGGGATGATGTTCGCTCCCATGTCGTGCTTCGTATCCTCGGCGGCGTCCGCGGTCACCGCTTCGCGCAGAATCTCGGTGTTGAAGACGTAGTTGCCCATCGAGGCGAAGGCCCGCGTCGGATCGCCTGGGATCGGCATCGGCGATTCGGGCTTCTCGACAAAGGAGCGCATGCGACCGTCCGCGGTGGCTTCGATGATGCCGAAGGAACTGGCTTCCTCAATCGGAACCGGAATGCCGGCGACGGTGACCCCGGCACCGCTCTCGATGTGCTGGAGGACCATTGGCTCGACGTCCATGCGGTAGATGTGGTCGGCGCCGAAGACCGCGACGTACTCGGGCTGCTCGTCGTCGATGATGTTGAGGTTCTGGTAGACGGCGTCGGCCGAGCCGGCGAACCAGTGGCGTCCGGTGCGCATCTGCGCCGGCACCGTGACGACATAATTGCCGAGCAGTGGCGAGAGCCTCCAGGTCTTCTCCATGTGGAGGTCGAGGCTGTGGCTCCGATACTGGGTCAAGACCACGATGCGCCGCAGGCCCGAGTTGACGAGGTTCGACAGCGCGAAGTCGACGAGGCGGTACAGGCCGCCAAAAGGCACGGCCGGCTTGGCCCGCTCCCGGGTGAGCGGCAACAGCCGACTGCCCTCACCGCCGGCCAGCACCATGGCGAGAATCTTCTCGCGTGAGTGCATCTCTCTTCCTCTACGGTTGTTGGAACCCGTCCCGGGGATCCGGTTTCATGACCCCCGGAATGCTATCATACGCCCGTATCCACCGACTGACGAATCCATCACCGAGCGAGATGTGTCGTACTGAGGCAATGAGACCGAAGCCCTTCAAAATCCGGTCCGGCGAGAGGTTACCCGCGGGTGCAACAGTCGGCGTGGGTGGCGTCAATTTCTCCGTCTTCAGTCGGCACGCGAGCGCGATGTCCCTGCTACTGTATTCCGACGACCAGTCTCTCGATCCGATTCAGGTGATCGACCTGGACCCTGTCGGAAACCGCACACACTTCTTCTGGCATGTCTTTGTCGACGGAGCAGGTCCCGGCCTGTACTTTACCTGGCGGGCGGGCGGACCCGGTGACACTCGAGCGACCGGGTTTCGCTTTGACGCCCGACAAGAGCTTCTGGATCCATGGGCCAGGGTCGTGAGCGACGCGCTGTGGAATCGGAGTCGAGCAACAGCCAGTGGAAGTGGCTGGAATGCCATTCGCGGCAAAGTCGACGACGACGCCTATGACTGGGAGGGGGACCTGACGGTGGATCACCCCGTCGAGGACAGCATAATCTACGAAGTGCATGTGGGTGGTTTCACCAGCCATCCATCGGCCCGCGTTCGAAACCCGGGAACCTTCCACGCTCTGATCGACAAAATCCCCTACCTCGAACGGTTGGGCATCACCGACGTCGAGTTGATGCCCGTCATGGCTTTCGATCGACAGGATGTGCCACCCGCCGTAGCGGCAAAAGGCCTCTCGAACTTCTGGGGTTACAGCCCCTACGGATTTTTCGCCCTCCATCCCGCCTACTGTTCCACCGCGGACGGTCGAAAGGAATTCCGCGACATGGTGAAAGCGCTGCACCGAGCCGGCATCGGTGTGATCCTGGACGTGGTGTTCAACCACACGGCTGAAGGGGGGGAGGATGGTCCCTCCATCCATTTCAAGGGCCTCGCCAACGAAACCTTCTATCACCTCGATTCCGGTGACCGGAGGAAGTATCGTGATTTCACAGGATGCGGCAACACGGTCAACTGCAATCATCCCGTGGTCACGCATTTTCTGTTGTCGTGTCTGGAATACTGGGTCCGGGACATGCACGTGGACGGCTTCCGCTTCGATCTGGCGAGTGTGCTGGGACGGGGTGAGGACGGGGAGCCCATGTACCATGCGCCGCTGATCTGGGCGATCGAGTTCTCCGAGGTACTATCCCACACCAAGCTGATCGCCGAGGCTTGGGACGCCGGAGGGCTTTACCAGGTCGGAGACTTCCCTGGATTTCGCTTCATGGAATGGAATGGGCAATACCGGGACACTGTGCGGCGTGTCGTACGGGGCGAAAACGGACTGATGCACGAAGTGGCCTCCCGAGTGAGCGGGAGCAGCGATTACCACAAAGAAAAAGGCAAGCTTCCAACCAACAGCATCAACTATGTGACCTGCCACGATGGATTCACGCTTTACGACCTGGTCAGCTACGACAGGAAGCACAATCAGAACAACGGGGAAGACAATAGGGACGGACCCGCCGAATCCTTCAGTTGGAATTGTGGGCACGAGGGTCCCACCGACGATCCGCAAATAGAGTCGCTGCGTGGCCGTCAAGCACGGAACCATATGGCCATACTGCTCTTGAGCCTCGGCTTGCCGATGTTGCTGGCTGGCGATGAGGTTCTGAGGACCCAGCGTGGCAACAACAACTGTTACTGCCAGGATAACGAGTTGAGCTGGTTCGATTGGACGTCCACTGACAGCAACGCCGGCATGCTTCGCTTCACCCGGGAAATGATCGTCCTGCGGAAGCGGCACGCGTCTTTGCGACGGAGCCGATTCCTCACCGGTCGGCCGACTGGGGGAAGAGCCGGAATGCCGGACATCGAATGGCACGGAGCTCGACTCGGCGACCCGGAATGGGACAATCCCGGATCACGGACGCTGGCCTACACACTTGCCGGGATAGAACAGGACGAACCGGACATTTACGTGATGCTCAATATGTCACCCGAAGGCAGAGAGATGGCGATTCCCGCAGTCCCAGGGCGGAAATGGCATCGGGCCGTGGACACGTCGCGGATCTCGCCTGACGACATCGTCGTGCCAGCGGAGCAGACGCCGTTAGGCTCGCATGCCTGCTACGTCGCCGGGAGGACGGTCGCGGTCCTCGAATCGCGCTAGGAGCCCTTCTGCCGCCGAGACTCCTGGGCGGGCCTCGATCATATTTTTTCCAGGATGATGCCGGCCAGGGGAGGTAGCGTTACCCCAATCGAGTAGGGCTGATCCATCGCGGGTTGGTCTTCCGCTGGCATCTCCGACGGGTTCCCCACGTCTGTCCCCCCGTAGAAACGGGAGTCGGAGTTGAAGATTTCCCGGTAGGCGCCCTTCTCTGGCACGCCAATCCGGTACCCGTGTCGCGGGATTGGCGTGAAGTTCAGGGCCACGCTCACACAAGTCTGGTCCGCGCGGCGCAGGTAAATCAAGACCGAGTTATCCGCATCTTCCCAGTGTAACCACTGGAAACCCCGGGCGGCAAAATCGTACCAGAAGAGCGCCGGCCGGCTTCGGTATAGGCCGTTGAGATCCTGGACGAGCCGATGAACGCCTCGGTGTGCGGGCACATCCAGCAGATGCCAAGGAGCGGTTCCGGCGCTGTTCCACTCGTCGGGCTGTGCTAACTCCGACCCCATGAAGAGAAGCTTCTTCCCCGGGTAGGTCCATTGAAAAGTATATGTCAAGCGCAGGTTGGCGAAACGCTGCCAGTCGTCCCCAGGCATCTTGCCCAGGAGCGATTGCTTCATATGCACGACTTCGTCGTGAGACAGCGGGAGCACGAAGTTCTCGCTGAAGGCGTACATCGGGCCGAAAGTGATCTGCTTATGATGATGCCGGCGATCGATCGGGGGTTTCGACATATACGACAGCGTGTCGTGCATCCACCCCATGTTCCATTTCATACTGAAGCCGAGCCCGCCGGCGTGGGTCGGTTTCGTCACTCCCGGCCACGCCGTCGACTCCTCGGCGATGGTGAAGCTGCCGGGGACCTGCCCGTGTGTCACCTCGTTGAGTTGTTTCAAGAAAGCGATCGCCTCCAGGTTCTCGTTTCCGCCGTGGACATTCGGTACCCACTCGCCATCCTGGCGGGAGTAATCCAGATACAACATGGCTGAGACGGCGTCCACGCGAAGCCCGTCGAAGTGAAAGTCCTCGAGCCAGCACAAGGCACTGGAGATGAGGAAACTTCGCACTTCGTTCCTGCCGTGGTTGAAGATGAGCGTGCCCCATTCCTTATGTTCGCCCCTCCGTGGATCCGCGTACTCGAACAGGGCGCTCCCCTCGAAGCGGGCGAGCCCGTGCTCGTCGCGCGGAAAGTGTCCCGGGACCCAGTCGAGGATCACACCGATTCCGTTGCGATGCAGCGCGTCGATGAGATGGCGGAGGTCGTCGGGTTCGCCAAAACGGCGCGTTGGTGCGAAGTAACCCGTCGTCTGGTAACCCCACGATTCGTCAAGAGGATGCTCGGTCACCGGCAGCAACTCGACGTGGGTAAACCCGAGTTCGCGCACATAAGGGACCAGCTGCTCGGCCATCTCCCGGTAGGTCAGGACTCCTCCAGCCGAAGATCGTCTCCAGGAACCCAGATGTACTTCATAGATCGACATCGCTCGGTGCATCCAGTCCTGCCGCACCCGCTCGTCGATCCAGGCCGTGTCGCCCCACGCGTAAGTTGTGCTTCGAGTCGTGACGGATGCCGTCGCCGGCCGATACTCGTGCTTTTGGGCGAACGGATCGAACTTGATCCGAACCGATCCGGTGGACCGGTTGCGGATCTCGTACTTGTAGAGTTGTTCGGGGGCAAGCCCTGGAATGAACAGTTCCCAGACTCCCGAGCCGTTCCGAACCCGCATCGGATGGCAACGGCCGTCCCAGTTGTTGAAGTCCCCGATGACGCTCACGCGTTCGGATTCAGGCGCCCAGACGGCAAATAGGAAGCCGTCCACACCGTCGACGGCCTGTTCATGTGCCCCAAGGAACCGATGCGCTCGAAAGTGATCCCCGCGACCGAACGACTCCAGGTCCGCGTCCGAGAGCTGCGGGCAGAAGGCGTAGGGGTCGAAGCGTTCGATCACCTTTCCGTCGATCCGCCATCGGATACGGTACGGGCGCGGGAGGGATTCGTCCGCGCCGCGCCACTCGAACAGATCGCCGTTCTCCAGGCGCCGCATCGGTTCGCCCGTTTCAACGATTTCGGCCTCGTGGACTCCGGGGAGGAACGCGCGAACGACGACGCCGCCATCTCCCAATGGGTGTCGTCCCAACACCCGGAAAGGATCGTCGAGGCGACCCTCCAGGAGACGCGCTTTGTCGGACGGATCGATTTCGGTACCGCTCTTCACAACCTCAACATGCTATCAAAATAGGCCAAGCAGCCCGTGGTGGAAGTCTGTAGGGTCGCGTTACGAGCGCCGTGGGGCTAGATGCAAGGCGCGTGGACGACGTCGATGCTCCCCATCGGGCAATGTCCGGAGAGAGTGGCAACGCCGCAGCTGGCCCCATGCCGTCGTAACCCGTAGGGCGCAGGGGTCTTCGGGCCACAGGCTTTGTCATTCGTCGGTCACGAGGACTATGCATCGTTCCACTCCTCATTTCGCGCCTGTGACCCGAATACCCCTGCGCGCGACCCTACAGACTTCCACCACGGGCTGCTACGAGCCTGCGCGGCAGAAGGGATCTACTCCAAATTTGCATGTTAGCAGCAACAGCTGCAATGTTAGATTCAGACCCGCCGCAGGCTCCTGTCAGACTGTGGCCGATGGGGGTGAGGGTATCGAACAAGAAAGACATCATGTTCTCGACCGACGGCGTGCCGGTGTCCTGCTCCACCCCACTTCGCTCCCCGGCCCTTTCGACCATGGAGTACTCGGATCCGACGCCCGCCGTTTCGTCGACTTTCTCCGTTCAGCTGGATTCACCGTCTGGCAGACGCTGCCGCTCGGCCCCGTCGACGCGACTCTTTCACCCTATGGGGTGAAATCCTCCCGTGCCGGGAACCCCCGTTTGATCGCCCTGGATCTGCCCGACGATGTCCCCTGGCGTCCTTCTGCCGCGGCGCTCGACGAGGCCAGGAGTTGGGAATCCCGTCGAAAACTGATCCGGTGGGCCTGCGATCAGTTCTGCCGGCTGGCCCCGGAAGCGGATCGACGGCGCTTCGCCTCGTTCATCAGATCAGAGAGAGCATGGCTGCTCCCGTTTGCGCTGTTCGAAGCGCTCCAGGAGCGGTTCGATGGCCGTGCCTGGTGGGAATGGCCCGAGCGCCTGCGGAACCGTGATCCCGAGGCCCTCCGGCGGGTCCGGACCGAGGAGCGTCAAGCCATCCGCCAGATCGCATTCGAACAGTTTGTGTTTGCGACCGAGTGGCAGGCACTGAAGCGCTATGCCAACGACAGAGGCGTTTATCTGTTCGGCGACCTGCCAATCTACATCGACATGGACAGCGTCGACGTCTGGCGGCACCGTCGGTTGTTCAGCATCGAGGCAGACGGGCGCCCGATCCGGGTTGCCGGGGTACCCCCCGATTACTTCAGCGAGGATGGGCAACTCTGGGGAAACCCGGTCTACGACTGGGAACGCATGCAGTCGGACGGGTTTCGCTGGTGGATCGATCGAGTCCGCTCTGAACTCGATCGGTTCGATCTGGTTCGAATCGACCATTTCCGTGCGCTGGAAGCTTACTGGGAAATACCGGGAGGGGCGACAACGGCGAAAGACGGCCGGTGGACGGCGGGGCCCGGCGCCGATTTCCTCGAAGCGCTCAGCAAAGAGATCGCGATAGATCGTCTTGTCGCTGAAGATCTGGGCACCGTGACACCCGCGATGTACGCACTACGGGACCGCTTCGGCATCCCCGGTGTGCTGGTGTTGCAGTTTGCGTTCGATGGCTCTCGGGACAATCCATTTCTTCCATCGAACCATCGTGTGCACGCCGTCGTCTATTCGGGGACTCACGACAATGACACGACTCTAGGCTGGTATGCCTCCCTCGACGAGGGGACGCGGGAGTTTGTGAACCATCAACTGCAGTGTCGGTCCGAAGAGATTCCGCGTGCCCTGATTCGCGCTGTTCTGGAGTCACCGGCGAAGCTGGCCATCGTGCCAATGCAGGATCTGTTGGAACTCGGGTCCCAACACCGCATGAATACGCCCGGAACAACCACAGGAAACTGGGCGTGGCGCTTCAGTTGGGAGGACCCGACCTCGGACCACGTCCGTCGGTACCGCGATTTGCTAGAACGCTTTGGGCGCTAGCCCGCATATTTCACCAAAAGGACCAGAAAAGGCCGCCCTGTCTGGAATAAAGCGTTTGTCTAGAACGTTTCACAAGCCAAACAAAGGCGGCCCTTATGACGACAGAGTGTAACCAAGTCACGTTCGAATTTCACGGACTTCTTCAACGAAAAGTGAAAGCGCGATTCGATGGCGGAAAGATCACGTCCGATGCAGGAGTGCTGCTGCTGCGAGAGGTTGAGAAACGGACGGTTCTGATCGGTGGCCTGGCCGAGTGTTTCAGTGATCATCGGGACCCGAGGTTGATCGAACACACGGTGAAGGAGTTGTTGGCGCAACGCGTGTATGGGCTCTGTTTGGGCTATGAAGACCTGAATGATCATGACCAGTTGCGAACCGACCCGATGCTGGCGGTGGCGGTGGAGAAAGCCGATCCTCTGGGTGAGAACCGGCGGCAGGCCGGAGACCGGGGAAAGGCGCTGGCGGGCAAGTGTACGCTGAACCGGTTCGAGCTGACCGGAGCAGAAGTGGATGCGCAAGAGCGATACAAGAAGATCGCCATGGACGGAAACAAGATCGACCACTGGATGGTCGATGCGTTTCTGGCAGCCCACGAATCGGCACCCGATGAGATTGTGCTGGACCTGGACGCCACCGACGACACGATTCATGGCCATCAGGAAGGACGGTTCTATCACGGCTACTACGGCAACTATTGCTATTTGCCCTTATACATTTTCGCTGGGGAGCATCTGTTGTGTGCCCGGTTGCGGCGCTCCAATATCGACGGCGCGGATGGATCCATCGATGAGTTGGAAAGAATCGTCGGCCAGATCCGGCGGAGTTGGCCGGACGTGTCGATCATCATCCGGGCGGACTCGGGTTTTTGCCGGGACGAATTACTGAGTTGGTGCGAGGCCCACCAGGTCGGCTACGTGGTGGGGCTGGCCAAGAACAATCGGCTCAAACGCGAGATCGCCGAACAGATGACGCAGGCCGAAGCCGCCTTTAACGACACAGGAAAACCGGCACGGGTGTTTAAGGATTTTCGGTACCGCACTCGGAAGAGCTGGAGTTGCGAGCGACGCGTCATCGGCAAGGCCGAGTTTCTGGAGAAAGGAGCCAATCCTCGATTTGTTGTGACCTCACTGTCGCCCGAACGCCTGGACGTCCGCGCACTCTATGAAGATTTTTACTGTGCGCGGGGCGACATGGAAAATCGCATCAAGGAACAGCAGTTGGATTTATTCGCCGACCGGACCAGTGCGGCCACGATGCGCGCTAATCAACTCCGGCTCTATCTCTCCTCGGCCGCCTACATGCTCATGCACGCCTTGCGCCGTCTGGGACTCCGGAACACCGATCTGGCACGCGCTCAGTGCGGAACGATCCGCTTGAAGCTCCTCAAGATCGGAGCTCAAGTCCGCCTGACCGTTCGTCACATCT
This sequence comes from Terriglobia bacterium, assembly GCA_965262425.1. Lineage (GTDB taxonomy): Bacteria > Acidobacteriota > Terriglobia > 20CM-2-55-15 > 20CM-2-55-15 > CAZOZZ01. Next base: position 1,585,028 of record OZ253536.1, read on the forward strand.
GGGTCTCCATGTCGGAAGCCTATCCCTACGTCGACACCTTCGACCTCGTTGTTCGAAATCTACAAGCGCTTCCTCTGCGTTGCTGACCGACACGGCCCCCACATTCGACTTGCTTCGATCGCCTCGGCCCAGGTCTGCCTCCGTGCGTCCCGTCACGCTATCCTGAGCCCAATCATGCGGCAACTCACCCTTTTCGACTCCCACAAGTCACTCACTCCTGCCCCATCCGCACCCTTGCCCTCATGATTCCACTTCCTACTGCCCCATATCACCTGATTATCCGATTGGTGAGAAATGCGGGCTAGCAGCCCCCGCCAGAGATTACACGCCCGAACCGTCCCTGCTGGTAATTGCAGTCTCAAACACCTTGAGATAGCGCCGTGCTGAGGCTGCCCAGCTGAAGTCCTCGTTCATGCCGTTCCTCATGAGCCGCTGCCAATGGGTCTTGTCGCGCCAGAGTGCGATAGCTCGATCGATCGCTGCCCGGAATTCGTCCGGATCGTAGCGGGTAAACCGGAATCCCGTGCCGGTACCTGCGTCTGGATCGAAATCCTCAACCGTGTCGGCCAATCCTCCCGTAGCACGCACAACTGGCGCTGTCCCATAACGGAGAGCATACATCTGGCTGAGTCCACACGGTTCGTACCGAGACGGCATCAGGAAGATGTCGGCGCCAGCGACGATCCGGTGGGCGAGGTCGTCGTCAAACGTCAACCTGACTGCGGCGTTGTCGGGATGACCCCGGACGATGCTCTCGATGGACTGCTCGGTTGCGTGGTCTCCGGTCCCGAGCAGGAGGAAATAGAGCGGTTCGGACAGCAGTTTGTCCAGAATTGGGAGGAGGAGGTCGAATCCTTTCTGGACGTCAATGCGCGAGATCATCGCCAGTACGGGATTCTCATCACGACTGTCACCAAATCCAAATTCACCGAGCAGGCTTCTGCGGTCGTTCTGTTTGCCGGAAAGGTCGTGGGCACTGTATCTCGAAGCAATCCGGGGGTCGGTCCCGGGGTTCCAGACACGATCATCGATGCCATTGACGATGCCGAATAGGTCCCCGCGCCGAGCGGTGATGATCGAATCGAGACCACAGCCGTACTCTTCGGTCTGGATCTCTTCGGCGTACGTGGGGCTGACCACCGTGAGTGCGTCGGCGGCAAGGATTCCGGCCTTCATCAAGTTGATCTGCCCGAAATGTTCGAGCCGGCCGCCGGGCTGGACTTCCTGCTGGTCCAATCCGACCGTCGGCCATTGATCTGATGGGAACACTCCCTGATACGCCAGGTTGTGAAGGGTCAGGACAGTCGCCGTCTTCCGGAACGAACCGGCCCGACGGTACAGGGCGTCCAGGTACATCGGAACGAGCGCGGTCTGGTGCTCATGACAATGGATGATGTCCAGGTCCGGACAGTCGCGGGCCAGAAGCGTCAGCGCGGCGTGCTGGAAGAACACCCACCGCTCGAGTTGATCGTGATAATCCTGCCCTGTCGAAGGATCGACATACACGCTTGCCCGGAGGAAATACTCCCCGTCCTCGACGAGAAACACGCGCACACCCGATCCCGGTAGACGCACCGCGTGCACCTGGGCGACTCGGGTTCCCTCTCCCCAGGGCACCGACAGGGAAGGGACGGATTCGACAGGGCCAAACCGGTCACGCTCCAGGTTGCCGAAACGAGGAATCACGACCTCAGCCCGAACCCCCTGCGCGTCGAACTCGAGCGGCAGCGACCCCACGACGTCCGCCAGGCCGCCAACCTTGACGAAAGGAAAACATTCGATTGAGATGAGGGCAACGTGGAGCGTTCTGGTCATGGGTGGTTGGCTGTCCATTGTCGATCCCGCTCGAATCCATGGCTGGAGTCGATTTGAAATCGAACTCGTAAAATGGAACACTGACGATCGACTAGCATCGACTATTGGATCATTTGTGATTCTATTTTGAAAGTCGAGAAAGGAACTTGGTACAAATCCATGAGCGACGGCCGTGCGGAGTCCGATTCACGTCTGGATCCATCGTTGGAGCACATCGTAGAAACTCGAGCCCAGGAACATCTCGTCACGCCCACGGGTCAAAAGCTCTGGTCGCTGGCTCGTAATCTCTGGTGGAGCTGGGACGACGGTGCGACCAGCCTGTTCCGGGACCTCGATCCAGAACGATGGCGCGAAGTCGGACAGAATCCGATCAAGCTCTTGTCTCGAATTCCCTCGAGGGGGCTGGAGAGCCGGGCGAGCGAGTTGGCCCTCCACAGCCGGATCAACGACACCTACAGCCGTTTCCAGGAGTACCTCAAAGAGACGGAGACCTGGGGGACGACCCACGCCGGTGTGCTGGGGCGCCAGCCTGTGGCGTACTTTGCCTCGGAATTCGGACTTCACGAGTCGATCCCGATCTATTCAGGCGGCTTGGGTGTTCTGGCCGGAGACCACATCAAGAGCGCGTCGGATCTCGACGTCCCCCTGATCGGGATCGGGCTGTTCTATAGCCATGGATACTTCCGGCAGCGACTCGACACCTCGGGATTGCAGCAGGAGGAATACATCAGGCTCGAACCATCCCAATTACCCCTGGAACCCGTCCTGGACCGGAACCTGGAGCGGCTGATCGTCTCGATCGACACCCGAACCGGCGTCATCCATGCGAAGGTCTGGCGACTCGCGGTCGGCCGTCGCCTTCTCCTGCTCCTGGATTCCGATGTTGAAGGCAACGCCCCCGAGGACCGGGAGCTGACCGCCCGCCTCTACGGTGGCGACCGCCGGGTCCGAATCCGGCAAGAACTCCTGCTGGGCGTCGGCGGGGTTCGGGCATTGAGTGCGATGGGAATCTCGACGGGCGCATACCATCTGAACGAAGGTCACAGTGCGTTTGCTGTTTTCGATGCGATTCGTGAACGCATGATCGAGGACGGCCACGATCTGGCCGGCGCGATACGGCGAGTGAGCCGGACCGTCGTTTTCACCACCCACACGTCGGTACCCGCGGGACATGATCGGTTCAGCCCGGAGCTGGTGGATGAACACCTTGGGCCCATGCGCGATGCGCTCGGTCTTTCTCGGAGAGACTTCCTGGCGTTCGGGCGTGTCGATCCGAGTGACGACCATGAGGAATTCTGTATGACCGTACTCGCCCTGAAGCTGTCCCGCAGGGCCAACGCTGTCTCGTCCCTGCACGGCGAAGTTTCACGAGCGATGTGGACTCCGTTGTGGCCCGGCCGGTCCGAGGATGAGATTCCAATCGGGCATATCACCAACGGCGTTCACGGGCCGTCCTGGTTGGCGCCACAGATGGTCCGGCTTTACGGACGACACCTGGACGGGGAACAGAATTGGATGCAGCAGCGTGGCGAAGCGAAGACCTGGAGAAATATCGAGAACATCGACGACGGGGAACTGTGGGAAACGCACCTCGCTCTGAAGTCCCGGCTTCTCGAGTTCGCCCGCCAGCGCTCGATGCGGCAGGCAGAGCGGAGGGGCGCATCGACCGGAGAATTAGAGCGGCTGTCCCGGGTTTTGAGCCCGGATGCATTGACCATCGGCTTCGCGCGTCGATTCGCGACGTACAAGAGGGCCGAACTCATTCTGCGCCACATGGATCGGTTCGTCGAACTCGTGAACGATTCCCGGCGCCCGGTCCAATTCATTTTCGCGGGAAAGGCCCATCCATTGGACGAGCCTGGCAAGAGAGTTCTTCAGCGAATCGCCGAACTGACCCGTGATTCCAGACTGGCCGACCGCATCGTCTTCATCGAGGACTACGACATCAACGTCGGGCGGTTCCTGGTTCAGGGAGTCGATGTCTGGCTCAACACACCGCGCAGGCCGCTGGAAGCTTCAGGAACGAGCGGTCAGAAAGTAGTCTTGAATGGTGGCCTGAACCTGTCCGTGCTCGATGGCTGGTGGGTGGAGGCCTATGACGGTTCCAACGGATTCGCTATCGGGCCCGACCGCGCACACGTCGATCCGGAACTGCACGACAGGCGCGACAGTGAAGACCTGTATCGGGTTTTGAACGAGGAAGTCATCCCGTTGTATTACCAGCGCAACGCCGACGGTTTGCCTCTGGGATGGATCCAGCGCATGAAGCGATCGATTCGTACCCTGGGATGGCGCTTTAACGCCAACCGGATGGTCATGGATTACACGACATACTGTTATGTGCCAGCCGCCGGTGGGAGATCGAGCAACATGTCGCGGTGACGGGTGACGAATTCGCCCGAAGGTGGCCAGGGGCAAGTTAGCAGCGGGGAACTAGGAGCCTGCGCGACAGAAGGGATCGTAGCGAGAAAGCGGGGAATCGAGGTCAGATTTTCTCGATTTTGAGGCGAATAGTGGTTCTATATAACGAAAAATCGGGGAAATATGGACCGATTCTACCGCTTTCGCAGTAGATCTCTTCTGTCGCGCAGGCTCCTAGCCCACTGAGAAGTGAGGCGGGCCCGACGGCGGGGAAGTAATCCCCCGTTTGCTGTTCTCGAGCGTCTGGGAATCGATTTGGGTTCGCAGCCGATTCTCGTGGTTTATACCCTTGGCCCGGCCGACCTTACCGCTTCGCCCACGCCCTGCGCATAGCTGGCAAAGTTGTCTCGGAAAAGAGTAGCGAGCTTTTTCGCAGTCCTGTCGAAATCGGCGGGATCGGTCCAGGTCTTACGGGGAATCAGGACGTCGTCGGGAACGCCCGGGCAGGCGGTGACAACGGAGAACCCGAAAACCGGATCCTCTTCAACCCTCGAGTCGGTTAACGCTCCCGAATGGATGGCATCGATGATCGCCCGGGTGAACGCAAGCTTCATCCGCGATCCGGTGCCGTAGGCGCCGCCACTCCAGCCCGTATTGACGAGCCACACGGTGGCCTGATGCGTGCGGAGTTTCTCTGCGAGCAGTTCGGCATATTTCCCGGGATGCCATACCAGGAAGGGACCCGCAAAGCACGGTGAGAACGTAGCCTGCGGTTCGGTTACCCCCACTTCCGTTCCCGCAACCTTCGCGGTATAGCCGCTGATGAAGTGGTACATCGCCTGTTCCGGAGTCAGGCGACCGACGGGCGGCAGAACGCCGAATGCGTCGCACGTCAGGAAGATGACATCCGAGGGGTGGCCCGCGACGCATGGGATCCGGGCATTCTGAATGAACTCGATCGGATAGGCGCCGCGTGTGTTCTCAGTAATCGAGACGTCACCGAAATTGACAGCGTGGTCGGTTTCGTCGTACGTGACGTTCTCCAGCACGGCCCCAAAACGGAGAGCACTGAAGATGTCCGGCTCGAGCTCCGGGGTCAGGTAGATGGCCTTTGCGTAGCAGCCGCCCTCGATGTTGAAGATGCCGCTGTCGGTCCAGCAGTGCTCGTCGTCGCCAATCAGGTTTCGTTTGGGGTCCGCCGACAGCGTGGTCTTTCCCGTTCCGGACAGACCAAACAACACGGATGAACGTCCGGTCTCCTTGTCCGCGGTTGCAGAACAATGCATCGAAAGCACGCCGCGCTTGGGCATGAAGTAATTCATCAGGGTCAGAACCCCCTTCTTCATTTCTCCCGCGTACTCGGTGCCGAGGATCACCATCTCGCGGCTTTCGAGATTGACGTCGACGCTGGTTTTCGACGTCATACCGGTCGTGTGCCGGTTTGCCGGGAATCGACCGGCGTTGAAGATGATGGCGTCCGGTTCGCGGAAGTCCTGGAGTTCTTCGCGTGTGGGACGAATCAGCATCGTGTACATGAACAGCGCGTGATACGGTCGCGTGCATATGATCCGAACTTTCATTCGGTAATCCAGGTCCCACCCGGCAAACGCGTCCACCACGTAGAGCAAGCTTCGGGTGTTCAGATAGTCGGTGGCCCGTTCCCGATTCACGCCAAATGTAGCTTCCGGTATCTCAATGTTCACGGGTCCCCACCAGACGTCGTTCTCGGAGTCCGGATGTCGGACGACATGTTTGTCCCTGGGCGACCGGCCCGTCTTTACCCCGGAGTAGGCAATCAGTGCACCGGAACTGGCGATCACGGAGTCCTTTTCCATCCGAAGAGCGTCTTGATAGAGGATCGGCGGCGTCTGATTGCGCCGAACGTCGGTCACGGTGATGCCGTATTGACTCAGATCTAGTGCCATTGTTCTTCTCCTGGTTTCCGACCGCGCGGTTCAGACTGAACCGGTCCCAACCACGGACAACTACAGTCCCGGAAGTCGTGCGCCGCGGACCGGCCGACCGTGCTTCTCGGTCGCCCTGTTTTGGGAAAAACTGGTCAATTGCTACGGCAGCGAACTAGATACTACGGCAGCAAACGGTTGGGGTCAACGAACTCACGGTCGACCGAGGAATGACGTGAGTTGATCCTCGAACCAGATCACTGGCGAGCACCACTATATCCACTTCTACGGTTAGGCGGTTTTACGACCGGGTGGCTCCGCTGCTGGTCAAACGAGCGTTCCTAAACACAAGGAGACTTATGGCGGGTAATCCTGTCATTCGTTGCTTCGGGGCACTCTTACGGGCAGGCATTTCGGCCTGGTGCTCAATGTCCGACAAGATGATTTGTCAGGACTTGACCTTAGAGAGCGGAAAGCTCAACTAGTCCACCGGCCCCGCGATTCGAGCAGCTCTTAGTGCCAATTCAAGATGACGTTGATTTGTCGGAAGGGCGGTCGCTATGCGAATCGCCCGTTCTCGATTGCACCTACCCGACCCCGGTGATCACTGTGAAGGTGATCATCTCGCAGAGACCCTCAACCGCCTCGTGCAGGTCGTTGCCAGCCTGAATCGTGAGCGTGTGCTCGCCGGGTTCCAACTGCATGTCGATCGTGTTCGAACCGTCTCCGAAATGAATCCACTCCGGGTTGTCCCGGGGAATCATTGTTCCCGGCATCAGACACTCGCCACCCATGCCCACATGGTGATGCGCGATGCCCTCTCTGGCTGTTTCCACTGTACCCTCAGGCACGGGCGCAATCTCATAATTCATCGCGTCGAATTCGAGATGGACGGGAGTATTCACTTCAGCGCCATCATCTGGAGAGACCCAGACGAGACGAGGTGTCATGTCCTCGGTTGGAGTCTCGGCTATTGGCCCCACAGGTTCTTCGGACACATCGGCAGCTCCACACGCCACCAATACAAATGTCATCAGCGCGAGCGCGACCCACTGCACACCTCGTGTAATGGTCATCCTTTTTACAATTCTGTTGAGATCCTGGCTCGCCATTATGAACTCACTCCTCTGCTAAGTTGTATACACCGCCGTTGACCATGGACAACTTTGCTTCACGTTCAATACGGGCTGATCGATCAGCGTCCTAAGGCGAACTGCGTTGTTAGTCTCTTGATTGCGGTTTCGCGACCCAAGTCCGGGCTTCACCTTCCACACTTCTTCCAATGTCATCTTTGCCTAAGAGCGTTGAGATCTCTTAATGGCCGAGTTTGGTGCCGGATTCCATCGTTTTAGTGTGTGTCGCCGAAATAATCGCAAACAACCCGGTAAAGAATACTAAGGGAGGGAGTTAGGCGCCATCAAATTCTCAGGTCCTGAGAAACGAGCTTATAGGACACTGAGATTCAGGCCCTTAACTCCCCATAAACGCCGCAGTGTTTACCAACGTGAACTTCACATGTCCGTATCTGGACTCCTCTGTCAAGTAGGCGCAACTCTCCTGTTCGATCTTCGACGATGACATTCAGCATGGCTGATGGGACGCTTCGAGGTGAATGGCAGGTCGACTGCATCCGTATCTCCGGCCTCTTAAGTGGAACGCTTTGGTTCCGGGCCATGATGGAATTCGCGCGCGGGGTGCCAACCGGATGGACGGCCTCAAGAGGGCCAGGACATGTGTCGACATTTCCCCGCGCCGGTCTGACCGGTACGCCATCAACTCCAACGTCGTCGCAGCTAGCTGAATAGACTTCTCGACTCTGGGTCAGGCCGCCCGATAGTTGGCCTGATAGTCACAGTCTCGTTTCCAAACCGCCCACACTCTGCGGGCCAGCTTGTTGGCCAGGGCCACGGCCGCTTTGTTGTGTCCCCGCTGTTCGCGAATACGAAGGCCCCATTGCTGTAAGGGCGATGGGGTCTCCGCTTTCGGAGCCCTAAACAACACCGAACGCCCCCCGTGGATGAGCAGCGTCCTCAGATAACGGTCGCCGCGCTTGCTGATCCCACCTAACCGACGCTGATTACCACTGGAATGTTCCCGGGGTGTGAGCCCCAGATAACTGGCAAACTGGCGGGACGATCGAAATCGTTGGATGTCGCCGACAAACCCCACTATGGCCGTAGAGGTTAGCAGCCCGATTCCAGGAATCGAGCGGAGACGCTCCACCGCCGGTGTCTGCTGGGCCAGTGCTTCCAGCTCCCGTTCCACGCTTCGCAAGTGAGCTTCCAGTTCGCGAATCTCGCCACACACCTGGTCCAACATCTCCCGAACCACACTGGGAATCTCGATCTCCGCATCTTCGATCAGCCCCATCACCGCCGGCACCACATTACGAGCTCCCACAGGAATCACGAAGCCAAATTCCCGCAACAACCCCCGCACCATGTTGATTCGTGTGACTCGTGTTCGCATCCATGTCGAACGGATTCGATGCAGTGCTGTCAGTTGCTGTTGGGCGAGGGTCTTGATTGGAACCGGGCGGATGTCCGTGTTGCGATAGGCCTCGAGCAATCCTTTCACATCCGCACGATCGGTCTTGTCGCGCGGCACGTACGGCCTCACATACTGCGGCGAAATCAGAACCACCTCGTGCCCCAGTTCCCGGATCTGCCTTCCCCAGTGATGGGCTGAACCGCAGGCTTCCATCAGCACTGTCGCCGGTTCTCGATTCACAAAGAACGGGAGAAACTTCACCCGACTTAAACGATATGTTTTCTCGACATGTCCGGGTCGATCCGATACCCCGATCTCGAAAACATTCTTTGCCAGATCCACTGCGATCGTCTTATTCTTCATTTGGACTCCTTCTTACACACTGTGTTCAGGCCGCACTTGTGCGAGCCTCTTTATGACTTTGGCACTTTAGATGCCGACGAAGTCAAAGGAGGAGTCCATCTCATCAGGTGGTCGTCATACCGGAGATGTGCTTTTAGGATTGACCCCGACCCCTTCAGGTAGTTTCATTCATCCAATGGAACCTGGCGCCACACTTGGCCACTAGAGATCCTTTCTCCTCCTGGCAGGGCCGGGACAACGGTCCTTTTATTTAGGCACGAATAATGAGGGCAATTCGGAAAGAAATAGCGGAAGAGATCAGACAGGCTGCGCTTGAGGTTTTGCTCCTTCGCGCAAGGTCCGAGTCGTTCTCTGGGGCATCGTACGGAGAATTACAATGAAGAGATACCTAGTTACGATCCTCGTGGCCGGCCTCGCGGCTCCCGTCGTGTACGGCCAGCAGGCGCCGGACACGATCCTGACGCATGGCAAGGTCATCACGGTCGACGATCAGTTCCGGATCGAAGAGGCAATCGCGATCCGCGGAGATCTATTCGTTGCGGTCGGTTCGAATGCCGAGATTACCGAGCTCGCGGGACCGAACACGGAGCGCATCGATCTCGAGGGGCGGTCCGTCGTCCCGGGTTTCATCGATAATCATGCGCACTTCATGGAGGAGGGTGCGTACTGGGATCTCGAGCTGCGGTTCGACGGCGTGGAGTCTCGCCAAGAGGCGTTGAACAGGCTCCGCGCAAAAGCGGACGAGACGCCGGACGGCGAATGGATATTCAACTTCGGAGGCTGGTCACCGGACCAGTTCGTCGAAGAGAAATCTCCGTTTACGCGGGATGAGCTCGACCAGTACTCGCCGGACAATCCGGTCTATCTCATATTCTCCCGCTCGGACGCCTACATCAACAGCCGTGCCATCGATGCTATCGGCCTCGAAGAAATGAACGAGCCGTGGATTTACCGTGACGACAACGGCAGAGCCACGGGTCAGATTGCACCGCAGGGTGCGGGCGCCGTGAGACGGATGGCCAACTTCATCGACGCGCCGAACGGGGCGCGGGCGAACCTGTCGATGGACGTGGTGCGTTCGAGCAGCCTTGCGATGCTCCACGATCTCAACGCCGCGGGTCTGACGGCTTCAGGCGGCGCATGCCAGTGGGATGATCTCTATCGCGAGTTCCAGAAAGAGGGTGTCGGGAGCATGCGGTTTTTCTGCATGCAGGGGCCGAGTGCCGGGCGCGGGCCCGATGCACCTCAGCGTTTTCTCGCCGGGCTTTCGGAACTGACCTGGCACGACGGCGACGAGTGGATGGACAACACCACCCTTGGAGAGAACATTCCGGGCGGTGGTGGCGACAACCTCTACTCGGCAACCCAGGAACCCGTGTCGCAGGAGCAGTGGGATCTGTTCGGTGATCTTGCGCTCGAAGTGGCAAAGACAGGCGCCCAGGCGTTGATCCACACTCAGACCGAGGTTGCGATCGAAGGCAAGATCCGCCAGTTCGAGCGGATAAACGAGATCGCTCCGCTCAGATCCTTACGTTGGGGTCTCATGCATATGGAAGGCGTTACGGTCGATCAAATCGAACGGCTCCGTGATCTGAACATGGTCATCGCGGTGCATCCGCGCGAGGTCGTTACTGGCGGGCTGCTACTTCGGGTATGGGGCGATAAGAAGTACGCGATGCCGCCGCTGCGCGAGATTCAGGACAGTGGCATCATGTGGGGCCTCGGTACCGACGCGTTCGAGGTCAATCAGTACCGTCCCTTCCAGACCCTATACTGGGCCGTGACGGGGAAGATGGTTGGCGGTGACGTAGTCAACACCCACCCGGTGACGCGCGAGGAGGCCCTGATCGCCCATACGCGCAGCAACGCTTTTATCTTGTTCCGCGAGCACGATATCGGCTCGATCCAGGCGGGGCATCTAGCCGACCTGGTCGTGACCGACCGCGACTACCTGACGGTGCCGGCGGATGAGATCAAGGACATCAATCCGGTCATGACGATGGTGGGCGGCCGGATCGTCTACGATGGGGAAGGCTCGTAACGAATAATCGATCGACGCGACGGCGGAGGGGGCTTCGGCCCCCTCTGTCATTTCCGGAGTGCCGACGGACCGAATTGTTCCTCAGGACGATAACGGCGAGGACGAGCGGGCAAATTCTGTAGGGTTGTCGAAGTTGCAACGGAACCCGCTTTGACATACACAGCCGAGCAGACGCTGCCGATCCAGGCGTTCAACGTAGCGAGCTTTTACCGGGACTACGATACAACGCCCGACGGCGAACACCTTTTAATGGTTTATTCAGCGGCCGGGACGGATGCCCTCGAGTCAGCGACACATCAAATCAACATCGTCCTGCACTAGGCGCAAGAGGTGCTCGATCGAGCGCGTGCCGGTGGAGTGACCTTGCAAGCCCAACTCCTGGTAAGTCGCCGACTCGTACATGTGGATTCAAGGACTCGATCCACACATGCGGATGTCGAACAGTGCCCTGAATGACCTCGAAATCCGCACCCTATCCGCACCCAACAGCAAAGCCCGGGATCGCTCCCGGGCTAACTTGCTGTATCTAAACGGGGCCGACGAGATTCGAACTCGCGACCTCCGGCGTGACAGGCCGGCGTTCTAACCAGCTGAACTACGACCCCGTAAGACAGTTCAAGATGATAACCGGTCGGGTTGGGTTGTTTCAATAGGGTAAGTGGGGACCTGATGTCCAAAGGGCGTGTCGGTGCGGCCGTCCCGGGCCGCCCGCGGGGTTGCCGGGCTTGTCAGCGAGAGGGTGATTTTGGCCGGAAGGCGGGGGGGTGTCTTGGCGTGTTCGTGATTGGGACGGCGCGTCCTGTTGGGCGGGTGGCCAGGGACGGCCACCCCGACACGCTGTCTTCAACATTAAATAAGAAACGGCGGCCTGGGGCCGCCGTTTTTGGGAATCAGATTGTTCGGGTCTTAGAAGGGGCCGGGGCCTCGGCGACGTTTCAATCGTGGGCGTTCGTCGTCTTCTTTGACTTCGGGTTTCACTTCCTCTTCCGTTTCCGCTTTCACGTCCTCGCCGGAAGTCCGTCTCAAGACCGGGCGGTCGTCGTCTTCACCCGGGCTCTCGGTGACGACTTGCTCGTTGTCTTCCTGTGCTTCGGTCTTCGGTCGTGCGGTTCGACGTCGAAGGCTTGGCCGGTTGGCGTCCTCTTCGTCACCGTCGTCAGGTTTCCGGTTTTCCCATGCGATCAGTTGTTCCTGAACGTCGTTGAACTCCGAAGTCGTCAGGACATACTGTTCCTTCTCGGGGAGCACCAGCCCGATGTTCCGGGTCGTTTTCCGGATCCGTTCCTCTGTCGGAGGGTGGGATGAGAACAGCTTGGACATCGTGCCCGGCTTTGCCGTCTCACGCGCCTGAACTTTCTCGAAGAACGTGATGGCGGACGTCGGGTCATAGCCTGTTCGGTAGGCGTACTGCATGCCGAGATAATCGGCTTCTTCTTCCGCCTTTCTGGAGAATCTCATGAACTGCATCGGGATGGCGAAGCCGGCCGCTTGACGGAGACCAAAACCGGCGAGGCCACCCATGAAGATCAGCGGGATCGTCGCCAGGTTGACGATCTGGCCCTTCGTCGCATTCTCGGTGCCGTGCCTTGCGGTGACGTGAGCGATCTCGTGGGCCATCACGCCGGCCAGTTCGGATTCTTCGTCAGCGGTCAGGATGATGCCGGTGTTGATGAAGACGAAGCCACCCGGCAGCGCGAACGCGTTGATGCTGTCGTCTTCGATCACCTTGAACGTGAAAGGGACGAGCGCGTCGGAATTCCGGACGATGTTCTGACCGACCCGGTTGACGAATTCGTTGACCTTCGGGTCGGTGACGAGATTGACTTGACGCTCCACCTCGGCCGCGAGTTGACGTCCGAGCGCAATCTCTTTTTCGAGAGACGTGAAATTGAGATTGCCCAGACCCTTGTTGATGTTGCGGTTGCCGATGTTGTCAACATCGGAGTTTTTCGGCTTTTTCTGTTCTGCCGCGACCATCGGGCTCGACGTCGCCACGACAAGAACGATCGCCATTACGATCCGGGTCAGCTTGTCAATCATATTCAATTCTCCGGAAACCTTTGTTATTCAATCGTAATTACCGCAACTCCCTGCTGTCAAGGAATTTGACGTAGATAAACTCCTTTTGGGAGAAAGATTTCCATCAAAAATAGCCAACTGTCCAACACCGTGGGTCTCAGTGAACTGGGTCGCAGCGCTTAAATCGACGGCGCGGGCATGTTGACGATGTCGTCGATGACCACAACTTCTTTAACCACAAAGGGTTCGGCGTACTCCACGCCAACCTGGTGTCCATAGAACTTGCACTGGGTGCGAATACGGTCGATCAGGCGGCCCCAGGCGGGAAACAGTTTCATGATTTCCCCCATGTCGCCCTCGAACTGTGACACGAAGCAGTCGACCGCTTCCATCTTCCTGTCGAAGTGACTACTGATGTCCACCACGAATGACGGATCGACATCCCAGTAGATGGTGGAATACAGGATCTTGTGGGGGCGGTGAGGCTCGCCGTCGAGGTCGAGCTTCTTCAAACCCGCCGCGTAGCAGGCCTCGTATCCCAGCGTGGCGGCGGTGTAGTGATCGGGATGCCGACCCTCCCAGTAGGGGAGGATGATCGTCTTCGGCCGCGCCAGTCGGATCTGCTGGGCCACGGCCAATCTGTTCTCGATCGATGTCGTCAGCCGGGAGTCTCCGAGGTTCATTCGCTGCCGGAACCGGGCGCCCAGGACTTTGGCTGCGGCTTCGGCTTCTTCGGCCCGGAGTTCCGGTGTTCCGCGAGTCCCCATTTCGCCTCGGGTGAGGTCCAGGATGCCCACTGAATGACCCGTATCCACCATCTTGAGCAGCGTGCCGCCGCACGTGAGTTCCACGTCGTCGGGGTGGGCGGCAATGGCGAGGATGTCTACGGGTTCCACAATCGTTCGAGTTTCCTTTCCAGTTCCGCGCGATCCACCCGGTATTTGAAAGCTCTATTGCCGTTGATGCGGATCACGGGAATTTCGGTGCCATACGTCGCTTCCAACGCCGGGTCTTTGTCGATGTGGACCACTTGAAAGTCGAAAGCGTAGCGGCGCTGTACCTGTTCAATGACTTCCCGTGCTTTGTCGCACAGGTGACAGCCGGGCCGGGAAAACATTTCGACGCGGACCCGCTGGTCAGCCACTGGCGCCCGCAACGCTCCCTTCGGCAACCGGTCGGCACGTTGAACGATCGAACCTGCGGAAGAACTTGTGTGCGGTGGCGATGTCGCGCTGAATCTGATCCAGCAATTCCTCCGGGCCGGCAAATTTCCGCTCGTCACGCAATCGACGAAGGAAGCGCAGACGGGGGTGATTGCCTGCCATGGGGGCCGTACCGTCGAGGATGTGTGTTTCAACGGTCCTTTCGGTCTCCCCGAAGGTGGGGCGCACGCCGACGTTGGTCACCGCGGCCTGGTACGGGCCGCCGTCCGGAGCGATGCGTGTCAGATAGACCCCGTTTCTGGGGATCGCTTCGTTATCCGGCTGCATGTTGATCGTGGGAACCGTGACGTCTCGTCCGCGTCCGGCCCCGGCCACAACATTTCCTTCCATCTCGTAGCATCGCCCGAGCATCTTCCTTGCCAGGCTGACCCGTCCCTCGGCCAGCAGGTTGCGAATCCGGGAACTGCTGACCGACTGATTGCCTGCGACGACCGGTCCTATTTCGATCACTTCGAAGCGGTCCGCCCATTGGCTAAGGGTGTCCACGTTCCCTCGATGCTTGTGACCGAATCTGAAGTTGTGACCCACACAAAGGGCCTGAGTCCTGAAGTGACGGATGAGATAAGAATTTATGAACTCCTCAGGAGACAGGCGGGAGAAGTGTTCATTGAAGTCCTGGATGAGCAGTAGATCGATGCCGGATTGTGCGATCAGAGCGATCCGTTGCTCCAGAGTCGCGATCAGTCGAGGAGCCCGCTCTGGATGGAGGTGTTTGAGCGGGTGGGGATCGAACGTGATGGCGACCGCGATCGCACCGAGCCGGTCGGCGCATTCGCGGACTGATCGTAGGATCGAAGCGTGTCCGCGATGCAGGCCGTCAAAGTTCCCTATGGTCACCACACTGGTGGCGCCGGATTGGGCCTCGGACAATGAACGGACAATTCTCATTTTTAGTTCTTCGTCTCTTGATTCAAACAAAGGGGTGGCACAGGCTGCTGGACCAAACAGCTATAATAACCGCTTTTGCGATTGGAGGCAGAATGACCGGGGCAAAGTTCGAGAAGCTGGTCGGGATCATGTCGACGCTGAGAGGGCCGGACGGGTGTCCCTGGGACAAGGAACAGGACCTGGATTCACTGAAGCCCATGTTGATTGAAGAGGTGTACGAGGTGATCGAGGCGGTCGACGATCGGGACTATGAGGGCCTCAGCGAGGAACTGGGTGATGTCCTGCTTCACGTTGTCTTCAACGCCCAGCTTGGCGCTGAAATTGAAAAATTCACGATCGACGACGTGATCGACGGCATCTGCGACAAGCTGGTTCGCCGTCACCCTCACGTCTTCGGGGACGAGAAGGCGGGAAGCGCGGAGCACGTGGTTGAGAAGTGGGAGGCCATCAAGGCGCGTGAAAAGCAGGACAAACACACTGGACCGTCTGAACAGGCGAGTTCGATACTCGAAGGCATCCCAGCTAAGCTCCCGGCACTGCACGAAGCCCACAAGATCTCCACCCGCGTGGCCCGTGTCGGCTTCGAGTGGCCCGACATCGATGCGGTCTTCGACAAATTGCAGGAAGAGATCCAGGAGTTACGCGAGGCGATCGCGATGCCTGAAGCCGAGCGGTCTCGTGACGACCTGGAGAATGAGATCGGCGACACGATGTTCGTCCTGGTGAACATTGCCCGCTTCTTGAAGCTCGATACCGAATCATCGCTCAAACGGGCGAATCGGAAGTTTCGAGCACGATTCAATTTTGTGGAGCAAGACCTCGAAAGCCAGGGCAAGACGCTGGAACAGGCCTCTCTTGGCGAGATGGAGGAGAGCTGGCAACGGGCAAAACGGCGCGCTCCCGAAGGCGGTTAGGAATTCGAGATGGTAATCCGGGAATTGACCACGAAGAGCGAATTCGAACGCTGTGTTGAGATTCAGCGCACTGAATGGGGCTGGGGAGACCTGGATGTGATCCCGGTTCGCTCGTTCGTCGTGATCACCAACGTCGGGGGGATTACCCTGGGTGCTTTCGACGGGGAACGGGTGATCGGCTTCATCAACACCATGCCCGGAATTCGTGAGGGTGCGCCCTACTGGTTTTCCCGAATGTTAGGTGTCGAGCGGGAATATCGCGGCTGCGGAGTCGGCACCCTCCTTAAGCGAAAGCAGAGAGAATTCGGCTTAGCCAGGGGCATTCGCCTGATCGAGTGGACGTTTGATCCTCTCGAGTCCAGGAACGCGCACCTGAATCTCGAAAAGCTGGGCGTTGTCGTCCGGCGCTACTATGTGGATCATTACGGCTACACCTCATCGCACCTGCAACGGAGCATGGAAAGCGACCGGTTGATGGCGGAATGGTGGTTGGATCAGGAGCGACCGGATGTGGCGGGAGAGTGCCGCCGGATCCGAATCCCGTCGGACATCCAAGGGGTCAAGGACCGGGGTGTCGACGAGGCCGTCGACGTCCAGCGGCGGGTCCGTGCCGAGTTTCAACAGCACTTCGAGGATCACTACATGGTGGTCGGTTTCGAACGTTTGGGTGAGGATAGCGAGTACGTTTTGTGTTCGAGGGAAGGGACCGCATATGAAAATTGAGAGAGTGGAGCTTCGAGAGGTTCGGATGCAGTTGCTGCATCCGTTTGAAACCAGTTTTGGCGTAACCAGAGAGCGACGGATCCTGATTGTCAAGGCGATAGACGGGGATCACACCGGCTACGGGGAGGTGACTGCGGGCGAGGGGCCGTTCTACAGCCCCGAAACCTCGGAGACCGCCTGGCATGTGCTGTGTGATTTCGTCATTCCGTGGACTGTGGGTAAGGACTTTGAACGCGCTTCGGACTTCATGCCTCTAGTTGGCTCTATTCGCGGCCACAACATGGCCAAGGCGGGGATGGAGAACGCGCTCTGGGACCTGGAAGCCAAGCAGAAAGGATTGCCGTTGTGGAAGTTGTTGGGCGGGGAACGGGAACGTATCGAGTGTGGCGTGTCGATCGGCATCCAGCATTCGATCGATCAACTGCTTGAGAAGATCGACACCGAAGTCCGGGCGGGGTACAAGCGGATCAAGATCAAGATCAAGCCAGGTTGGGATCTCGATGTCATTCGAGCGGTCCGCCAGGCCTTTCCGAAGATTCTGTTCATGGGCGATGCGAACTCGGCATACACGCTCGACGACATCGACCTGTTCAAACAGATGGATCGCTTCAACATCATGATGTTTGAGCAACCCCTGCACTGGGAGGATATCATCGATCACGCCGAGCTTCAGAAACACATCGAAACACCCGTGTGTCTGGATGAGTCCATCCATTCCGAGGAAGATGCCCGAAAGGCCATCGACATCGGGGCCTGTCGCATCATCAACGTCAAGCTTGGTCGCGTGGGGGGACACAGCCACGTTCGTGCCATCCATAACTTGTGTCGGGACCGGGGCATTCCGGTGTGGTGTGGAGGCATGCTGGAATCGGGAATCGGCCGCGCGCACAACGTCGCTCTTTCGAGCCTCGGGAACTTCTCCCTGCCCGGGGACGTCTCCTCGAGCAAGCGCTATTGGGCCGAGGACCTGATCTCACCCGAGGTCGAAGTCAGTGCCTCCGGCGAGCTCACACAACGAATGGAACCGGGTATCGGCTTCGAACCGAAAGAAGACTTCATCGAAAGTATCACCAAACGAATCCGGACGTTCCCCGAATGAAGGTCGTTCAAGCCGACTGGGTGTGTCCGGTCGCAACGGCGCCCATACGGAACGGTTTCGTTGTCATCGACGGCGGGAAGATCGTCGATGTCGGTTCGACCGCGCCGGCCGGTGTCCCCGTGGAGTCGTTCGACGGCTGTGCGCTGCTGCCGGGCTTTGTCAACGTCCATACACATCTGGAACTCACGATCCTGCGGGGTTTTCTCGAGAACCTCCCGTTCGCCACATGGATCCGTCGACTCACCCGGACGAAGTACGAACACCTCTCACGGGATGAGTTGCTGTTGTCGGCAAGGCTCGGAGCGATGGAGTGCCTTCGAGCCGGCGTCACGACAATCGGGGAGGTGATGGACATTGGCACCGGTTGGGAGGCGATGACGGAGTTCGGCCTGCGGGGCGTCGCCTATCAGGAAGTGTTCGGGCCTTCCGAGGAGGCGGCGGGGAACGCTTCGCGTGGGCTCGAGCAGAAGCTCAAGGCATTCCGGATGACCGAAAGCGACACACGTCGCATCGGTGTGTCGCCGCACGCCGTCTATTCGGTTTCGTCTGCCCTCTTTCGCTTGGTTCGGGACCTTGCGGAAAAAGAAAGTGTCCGAGTGGCGATCCACGTTGCGGAATCCCGCGACGAGAACCGTTTCGTACGGAGTGGTGAAGGGCCGTTTGCCGACTATTGGCGGAGCAGGGAGATCCCTGTTGTCGCGCGGGGCGAGTCTCCAATCGAATACCTGAACCGGCTCGGCATGATCGGTCCCGAGACACTGGCGATCCACGCGATCCACGCCGACACGGGAGATGTCGCGATTCTGCGCGACCGCGGTTCCGGGGTCGCCCATTGTCCTAAATCGAACATGAAACTTGGGCACCAGACCGCTCCGGTGCGGGGGTTCGTCAAGGCCGGTGTTCCGGTCGGTCTGGGTACCGACAGTGTCGCCAGCAACAACGTGGTCGACATGTTCGAGGAAATGAGGACGGCCCTGTTTCTTCAGCGTACCCTGTCGGGCAGGCAGGACTCTGTAGTTGCGCACCAAGCGCTTCGCATGGCAACTCTCGATGCCGCCCGTTGTCTCGGAATGGACAGCCAGATCGGTAGCCTGGAGCCCGGCAAACTGGCCGACATAACTGTCGTCGACCTGAACGATCCCGCCTTACAACCCGTCTACGACCCCGTCGAAACGCTGGTCTATTCGGCCAGTCGCAAGAACGTCAAAGCCACCCTCCTGGCCGGGGAACCGGTGACGGTCGATCCCACGCCCTTGATCCGGGAGGCCCAGTCTGTAGCCGAACGCCTGAAGTCGGTAAGTTTTGAGTAGCTTTCCCGGTCCAAAAAGGTAGCTGAGAGTTTTTCACCGCAGAGGCGCAGAGGTGGGTTATCTTCGCTCGATGGTAGATCTCGCCTGGCCTGTCATTTGACAATGAAGGAAAGGATTTGAAAATCTCCGGGAATCGAAGAAAAAGAACTCCTCTCCGCGCCCCTGCGCCTCTGCGGTGAAAACACTCTTTCGGGTTTCTTTACAGTTCAGTCAAGAGGTGGCCAAGTTTGTCCTTCTTCGTTCGCAGGTAGGATGCGGAGCTGTCTGACGGGGGGATCTCGATAGGGATTCGTTCGACCAGGCGTATTCCCGCGGCTTCGAGGCCGGCGAGTTTGCGGGGGTTGTTCGACATCAGCCGGATTTGATCGAGTCCGAAGTGGCGCAGGACGGCGCCGCAGAGCTCATAGCTCCGGGGGTCGGCTTCGAAACCGAGTTGATGGTTCGCCTCCACCGTGTCGTGGCCGGAATCCTGGAGTTGGTAGGCCTGGAGCTTGTTCATCAAGCCGATGCCCCGTCCTTCGGCAAACTGGTACACGAGGATGCCGTGGCCCTCTTCCGCGATTTTCCTGAGGGCAAGCTCCAACTGTTCCCCGCAGTCACATCGTGCCGAGCCGAAGGCCTCTCCCGTCAAGCACTGCGAGTGAATACGGATCAGGGGTTTAGGTACGGAAGCCGGATCACCCATGACCAGGGCGAAGATGTTTTCGGAGGTTGAATCGTCTTCGAAGCCGAAAAGCCGGAACGTTCCGAACTTTGTGGGGAGATTGGCCTCGGCGACTTTACGTGCGTTCATCCGGGGAATTGTAGCACGTGAAGCTCGTGTCATAGCAGCCCGTGGTGGAAGTCTGTAGGGTCGCGTTACGAGCGCCATGGGGCTAGATGCAAGGCGCCACGACGACGTCGATGCTCGCCATCGTCCATCTCTCCTCAGCTGGCCCCATGCCGTCGTAACCCGAAGGGCGCAGGGGTCTTCGGGCCACAGGCTTGGTCATTCGTCGGTCACGAGGACTATGCATCGTTCCGCTCCTCATTTCGCGCCTGTGACCCGAATACCCCTGCGCGCGACCCTACAGACTTCCACCACGGGCTGTTAGGGGGCCACGACGATGTCGTCACTGCTGCCAGGCATCCGATCCGGACCGGTTGAGCGGAGCCGAAAGCCGCCGTCGCCGGTGACCTCGTACTGAATATCCTGCCCCCAGGAATCCTGTCGGATGAGCTCTCCCATAAAGAGGGGATGGAGCGTGTCGGAAAGATTCGAGTCGGGATCGGGAAGAGATCCGTTCTCTTCCCGGTATTCAGAAATTCCATCCGCCAGCTTCCGCAATGCGACCGCCGTGTCGTCGCTCCTCTGGCGGTCGAGGGCGGCAAACAGCGTCTCGATGTCGACCCACTGTCTGTCGCCGAGCCGGGCGGCGGCTATTCGCCACTGGCCGCCGGCCTCACGCTCAAACTGAAACGCCATCTTGACATTGGTTTCGGCGATTGCCCGCGTCTCGGAGTCGATTACGATGCGCTGAACCTCTATCTCCGAAGGGACCAGGGAGGACCCGCCCAACTCCGCGATCTGTTCCCGAACGTTGTCTTGGGAGAGGCGCCCCGAACAGCCCGAAAGCACGAAAACAGCTGCCACAAGCACCGTTGGAACGACGTATCGCATGGGAAAGCTGAGTCTATCACGTTGTGGTATCATCCAATCAATTTGGTGGAATGAAGGGAGCGTTCCTGCCGGAAAGTCCCCTCGGTGAAGCGGATCAGGAGTGCATCGAATGAAGGTGAACGTTCTTTTTTTTGCGTCTCTGGTCGATGTCATCGGCTCTCGACAGTTGAGTTTGGAAGTGTCGGAAGGAGGGACGGTTTCGGACCTGCTTGGAGCACTCGAATCAAGTCACCCGCGGATCAAGGCCTACCGACCGGTTCTGCTGACCGCCGTCAATGAAGAGTATGTGCAGCAGACACACGAAATCGTCGAGGGCGATGACGTCGCGATCTTTCCACCCGTCAGTGGCGGCGAGGTGTCGGAGGTACTGACGGTCGGGTCTCCGCACGGCTTGTACCGGATTACCCGTGAAACAATTGATGCGCAACAAATTTCCCGGGAGCTGCTCCGGGACGAAGACGGGGCAATCTGCGTCTTCGAAGGCGTGGTGCGAAACAACTCCAAAGGCAAGTCCACCGAGTACCTGATTTACGAGGCCTACGAGGCGATGGCCTTGAGGAAGCTCGAGGAGATAGGGGAATCGGTGCGGCAGCTCTGGGAGATCGATTCCATCGCCATCATACATCGTCTGGGCCGGATGGAAATCGGCGAGACGTCGGTTGCCATTATCGTCACGTCCGCCCATAGACGGCCGGCGTTCGATTCCTGCCACTACACGATCGACCGGCTGAAGAAGATCGTCCCCATCTGGAAAAAGGAGTTCTTCGACGACGGCGAAGTCTGGGTCGAGGGACAGTCGTAACCAACCCGTTGTGAACATGAACAAGATCGCTCTCGTCGTCCACGGTGGAGCGTGGGAAATCCCGGACAGCAAGATTAAGGCGTGCCGCGGTGGAGTCCGCCAGGCCCTGACTGAAGGATGGGCTGTCCTCCAGCGGGGTGGGTCGGCGACGGATGCGTGCGAGCGAGCCGTCATCGAGCTTGAGGATGTTCCGGTGTTCGATGCCGGACTGGGCTCCCATCTGAATCGTGACGGACAGGTTCAGCTCGATGCCGTCCTGATGGACGGTTCGAACCTGGATGCGGGCGCCGTCGCCGCAGTTGAACATTTGAAGAATCCGATCCGAGCGGCCCGCTTGATCCTCGATAAGAGCCCCCACGTGATGCTTGTGGGTAAGGGCGCCGAGCAGTTTTCAACCGAGAACGGATTGGGCCTGTGTGAGCCGGAAGAACTGGTCACCCGAGAGGAACAGGAACGATGGGAGGAGTGGAAGGCGGGAGCGCCGGCGAAGGAAGTCGACACCGGTACGGTCGGCGCAGTGGCCATCGACATGCACGGCAATCTGGCCGCCGCCACCTCAACCGGGGGCCCCTTCGCCAAATACCCGGGCCGCGTCGGTGATTCTTCCATCATTGGCTGCGGTTGCTACGCCGACAACGCCAGCGGCGCCGTTTCCGCAACCGGGGAAGGCGAGGCCATCATGAAAATCGTTCTGTCAAAGATGGCCTCCGACCTCATGGCTTCGGGAAGCGAAGCCCAGACCGCCGCCGAAACCGCCCTGAGCCACATGATGCAACGCACCTCCGGTAAAGGCGGCCTGATCCTCCTGGACCGACTCGGCCACGTCGGTGCCGCCCACACCACCTCCCGCATGGCGGCGGGGTACCGCACCACGGACTCCGAAGACCTGACCATCCTCATCTAGCCAGACTGCTACGGTCCGTTGTCACGAAACGTTTTTTTGACGCAGAGGCGCAGAGACGCAGAGACGCAGAGAATTTGTTCTGCGGACAGGTTGTGTGGCCTGGCAGTTGCCCCCCGCCTGTCAAAGGGCTCGAAACCTGAACCCAAAGACTCTGCGCCTCTGCGTCTCTGCATCGAAGAACCTGTCAAGATGGATTGGCGGCTCGTTCAAGCCTCGTCGTTGGTCTCGGCCGGTAACCACCGGAGGATGGGTTTTCGAGCGGCGGCGGCTTCGTCGATGCGGCCGATGCGGGTGGTGTGGGGGGCTGTCCGGACCAGGTCGGGGTCTTCTTCGGATTCCCGGGCGATTCGACGCATGGCTTCGATGAACGCGTCCAGTTCCTGCCGGCTTTCGGTTTCGGTGGGCTCGATCATGATGGCACCGGGGACGATGAGGGGAAAAGAGACCGTTGGGGGGTGGAATCCGTAGTCCATCAGGCGTTTGCCGATGTCGCCGACGTGGACGCCATGGAGGGTCTGGGTGAGGTCGGAAAAAACGACCTCGTGGAGGGTGGGGCCATCGTAGGGGAGGTCGTAGACGTCTTCAAGCTTTCGGCGGATGTAGTTGGCGTTGAGGACTGCGATTTCGGAGGTTTCACGAAGACCGTCCGGCCCATTGGCCAGGATGTAGCAGAGGGCTCGGACGTGCATGCCGAACTGACCGTAGAAAGCCTTGACCTTACCGATCGACTGGGGACGTTCGTGATCCACACAAAAGGCGCCGTCGTCGGTCCGGCCGAGGGTGGGATAGGGAAGAAACGGCTCAAGAGCCGCCTTTACGGCAACAGGGCCGCTCCCGGGGCCCCCTCCGCCGTGCGGCGTCGTGAAGGTTTTGTGGAGGTTGATGTGGAGAACATCGATACCGAAATCTCCCGGCCGCGTGATTCCCATCATCGCGTTCAGGTTGGCGCCGTCCATGTAAACCAGTGCGCCGTGGGAGTGGAGAAGATCGGCGATCTCGGCGATCTGGCTTTCAAAGATGCCGAGAGTGTTGGGATTCGTGATCATGATGCCCGCGACGTCCTCGTCAATCATTGTGCGCAGGTGGTCGATGTCGACGGTGCCCGAGGCGTTCGAAGGCACGTTTCGAACCTCGTAACCCGAGATCGTGACGCTGGCCGGGTTGGTGCCGTGGGCCGAGTCGGGGATCAGGATCTTCTTCCTCGGGTTTCCCCGCGCCTGGTGGTATGCGCGGATCATCAGGAGGCCGGTCAGTTCCCCGTGGGCGCCGGCAGCCGGTTGAAGCGTCACGGCGTCCATTCCCGATATCTCCGAAAGGCATTCCTGTAGCATCGACTGAACGGCCAGCGAGCCCTGAACCAGCTCGACGGGCATGTAGGGGTGGCTGAGCGCAAAACCATCCAGACGGGCCATCTTCTCGTTGATCTTCGGGTTGTACTTCATCGTGCAGGAGCCGAGGGGATACATCCCGAGATCGATGTGGTAGTTCCAGGTCGAGATCCGGGTGAAATGGCGGATCACGTCCAGTTCGCTCAACTCGGGCATGCCCGAGACGCCGTCCCGCAACAGCTCTTCTCCGATGAGGCTTCCGACCTCCTCTGACGGCACGTCGAGCGCGGGCATGTCGAAGCCGTGGCGTCCGGGAGATCCTTCCTCAAAGACGAGCCGTTCGTCGAGGCTGAGGTGCGTGTCGGATCGCTTGTGTTTGCCTCTCATGACAGTCCTCGCACCAGGGAATCGATGTCGTCCCGGCCGTGCACCTCGGTCACGCATACCAGCAACGCACCGGCCAGTTCCGGGTAGAAGCGGCTGAGCTCGACGCCGGGTATGATGTCGGCCTTTCTGGCTCGTCGAACAACCGTGGAGAAATCACCTTCGATTCGAACCACAAACTCGTTGAACCGGGGACCGGGGAACAAGACTTCGTGAGGCGTCTTCTCCCCGATCTGTTTGACGGCATACGCGGTCTTCAGGACATTCTGGCGAGCGATCTCTCGCAGCCCGACAGGCCCAACAGTAGCGAGGTAAATTGTCGTCATCAGGGCGCAAAGCGATTGGTTCGTGCAGATGTTGGAAGTGGCCTTCTCCCGACGGATGTGTTGCTCCCTTGTGGCCAGCGTCAGGACGAAGCCGCGCTTCCCCGACTGATCCTTTCCCATACCCACCAGCCGGCCTGGAATCTGGCGCTGGTATCTGGAACGAGTCGCGATGAACCCGACGTGGGGGCCGCCGAAGCTCATCGGGACTCCCAGTGACTGGGCCTCACCGACGACGATGTCCGCTCTGCCTTCATCCGAATCAGCGATTCCAGCTGGCTTCAACAGTCCCAGCGACATGGCTTCGGATACGTTGACGATCGCCAGTGCTTCGTGGCGATGCGCCAGCTCGGCAATCGGGGCGGTCGCTTCGATCGTGCCGAAGAAATTCGGTGACTGAATCACCACTCCGGCGACGTCCTTGTCGAGAGCCGCTTCCAACTTGTTCAGATCAAGCTGGCCGTTGGCGGTGAAATCGATGGTTTCCATCGTGACGCCAAGATTCGTCGTGTACGTCTCGACCACAGCCCGGTACTCCGGGTGGACTGAACGGGCTATCAAAATTCGACTTTTGCGCGTGATCCGTTGAGCCATGAGGATGGCTTCGGCCAGGCCCGTCCCGCCGTCATAAAGCGATGCGTTGGCTACGTCCAAGCCGGTCAACTGCGTGATGTAGGTCTGAAACTCGAAAATGGCCTGAAGCGTTCCCTGGGCGATTTCTGCCTGATAGGGCGTGTACGCGGTGAAGAACTCCGAACGGGAAATGAGGGCGTCGATGATCAGGGGAACGTGGTGGCGATACACGCCGGCCCCGATGAAGGAGCATAGATCGACGCCGTTTTGCGAGGCAATCTTCTTGAAGTAGTCCAGCAGTTCCGGCTCGGTCATTGCCGCCGGGATGTCCAGGGGACGGCGGAGCCTGAGGTTCTCGGGGATTCCGACAAAGAATGCCTCGATCGAATCGACTCCGATTTCGGCGAGCATCCCCCGGCGATCAGCGGGGGAGTTGGGGATGTATCGCAAAAAGCTACTCCTCCGTGTCGGCCGTGTAATCGTCGTAGGCTTCGGCAGACAGGAGGCTCTCGATTTCCGATGGCTCGGTGATCCGGATCCTTACGAGCCATCCCGCTCCGTAGCAGTCGTCGTTGACCCGTTCGGGGTTGTCCTCCAGGCTCGTGTTGAGCTCTGTGACTTCTGATGATAAAGGCATGAACAACTCCGACACCGCCTTCACGGATTCGACTGTGCCGAATGTGTCATTCATGTCGGACCGGTCTCCAACTTTGGGTAGCTCTACGTAAACGACGTCGCCGAGTTCTTTCTGGGCGAAGGCGGTGATCCCCACTGTTCCAGTATCGCCTTCGATACGAACCCATTCGTGTTCTTTCGTGTACTTCAAGTCCGGTGGGGTCATGCGGTTCGTCTCCGTTTGTAGAAAGGGGTTGCGACAACCTGTGCATCGCACAGGCGCTTGCGCACCTGGACCTGGAATGCGGTCCCGACGGCAGTATGCGCCACCGGCAGGTAGGCCAGGCCGATGTTCTTGTTGAGGGTGATGGAAGGGCTCCCGCTGGTGACATGTCCGACCTCGGTTCCATCGACCAGGACGGGATAGTGTTCCCGTGCGATGTCGCGGCCGAACATTTCGAAGCCTACCAGTTTCCGTTGAATCCCTTCTGCTTTCTGAGTTTGTAAGGCCTCCCGGCCAATGAATTCACCTTTGTCGAGTTTTGCGATCCACCCCAGGCCGGCTTCCAGCAGGGTCGTTGTTTCATCCATGTCGTTGCCGTAGAGCAGCAGCTTGCCTTCAAGTCGGAGGGTATTTCGGGCGCCCAGGCCGATAGGCAGTATACCGTGGCTTTTTCCGGAAGCGAGTATAGCCGCCCACACGGGCTCGGATTCCTTACAATCGAAGTAGAATTCGAATCCATCTTCGCCGGTGTAACCGGTTCGGGACAGGAGGCCCTTCACGCCCGCCAACGTGCCCGTCACGAAGTGATAGTAGGGAATGTTACCGGGGTTGAGGCTCGTCAACCCAGCCAGAGTCTCGACTGCGTTCGGTCCCTGTATGGCAAGAAGCGTGGTGTCGGAACTGACGTCTTCGACCTTTGCGCCGGTCTTGTTGTTGGCCGCGATCCACTCGAAATCCTTTCCGATGTTGCCCGCGTTGACCACCATCATGAAATTCTCGGCATCGATCCTGTAGACCAGCAGATCGTCGACGAGGGTTCCTTCCGGTCGCGCCATTGCGGAGTACTGGGCCTGGCCGTCCTCGAGCCGGCGGACATCGTTAGTCGTCATGTGCTGCAGGAGTTCGAGTGCGCCCGGACCCCGGACAAGGAACTCGCCCATGTGGCTGACATCGAAAAGGCCCACGGCCGAGCGGACGCTGACGTGTTCGTCCCGAATGCCGCTGTATTCGACCGGCATTTCCCAACCCCCGAAGGGAATCACACGAGCGCCAAGCGCCTTGTGGACATTGAAGAGAGCCGTTCGTTTGTTTTCAGCCACTGTCAGCGCTTCTCTAAGTAAAGGACGGAGGCGTGATTATACGAATTCATTGACAACGTTAACGTTAAGGTCACGCGAGATGTGCCTCCGGCCCTTTAATAGGTTGTGTCAGCGTGGGCTTCTCGCTGTGGGTAGCCACTTCGATTCAATGCTCCTTTGTCGCACTTCGTTCGGTTGGAGTCAAGAGTGTCGCCCGGACTGATTCCGGAATGGGGGAATAAAATAATTGGGTCCTCGGCAAAATCTGTGGGTAGAAACGGGCAAATGAGTGGCCTGTGGAAAGTGGCGACGCTGAGGGAATCCGGTAAGAGACGCGCGGATTTCCACAGCGACTTGAATCGGCCGGAAAAGACGTGGGGCCGATTCACACTTCCACACAGGCCGGGATGAGGAGAAACCGACGATGAGAACGAAAGGGATGTAGCACACCCTGGCTCGAATCCTGTATTTGGTATTGCACCAAACAAATCCAAAGCAGGAGAGACGAGACCAGGGTGCAAGTGAAGACTATTCTGAATCGAGTGCAGAAGTTCAAGTCCTTTGTCTACGGAGCAGTGCGATGGGAACGAATCGGGGGCGAGACGGCACTGTTGGTGGAGATATTTCCACGACGCAACAGCCGGCCGGTCTGCTCGGGCTGCGGGCGTGCGGGACCGGGTTACGACACGCTGGAGGCCCGCCTGTTCGAGTTTGTGCCGCTGTGGGGCTTTCCCGTGTTCTTCGTGTATCTGATGCGGCGTGTGGATTGCAGGCGTTGTGGCGTGAAGGTCGAATCGGTGCCCTGGGCCGAGGGTAAGCAAACCTTGACGCGGACGTATATGCAATTTCTGGCCGGTTGGGCGCGGCGGATGTCCTGGCAGGAGGTTGCCGACATCTTCCGGACTTCCTGGGAGAAGGTGTTTCGATCTGTGGAATGGATCGTCGGCTGGGGGCTGGCGCACCGGGACCTGGAGGGTGTGACCGCGATTGGCGTGGACGAGATTCTCTGGCGCCGGGGGCACAAGTACCTGACGGTGGTCTACCAGATCGACCGGCATTCCAAGCGGCTGCTCTGGGTCGGCCGGGATCGCACGGTGAAAACGTTGCTGCGCTTCTTCCAGCAATTCGGAGTCGAGCGCGCCGCCGAGTTGAAGTTCGTGTGCAGCGACATGTGGAAGCCGTATCTGAAGGTGATTTCCAAGAAAGCATCGACGGCCCTGCATGTTCTGGATCGGTTTCATATCGCCATGCACATGAATAAGGCCATCGATGAGGTTCGAGCCCAGGAATCCCGGGATATGAAAGCCGCGGGATTGGAGCCGATCCTGAAACACTCCCGGTGGTGTTTGCTCAAGCGCCCCCAGAACCGAACCGACAAGCAAGACATCAAGCTGGCCGACCTGCTCCAGTACAACCTGCGGACCGTTCGGAGCTTTCTGCTCAAGGAGGACTTCCAGTTCTTCTGGGAGTACACGTCGCCCTACTGGGCCGGTCAATTCATGGATGCCTGGTGCCGGCGGACGATGCGATCCCGGATCGAGCCCATGAAAAAGGTGGCGCGCATGCTCCGCTCCCACCGGGAACTCCTGCTCAACTGGTTCCGTGCCAAAAAGCGGATTTCCGGGGGCATCGTCGAAGGTTTCAACAACAAAGCGAAAGTGACCACCAGAAAAGCGTATGGTTTTCGGACCTTTAGAGCTGCCCAAGTCGCTCTCTACCACACGCTTGGAGCGTTACCGGAACCCGATGTCGCCCACAGATTTTACTGAGGAGGCAAATAATTCTGGATGGGGTTGTGATGGAATTTCGGGGACGGACGTGAATTAGTGTCCGGTCTCCCAAATCAGTTCGCAGGATGCCGGCTGCCCGGCACCCTGCATCAGCCTATTGAGAAAAACTCAAGATGATCGCGGACCGATCGACCTGGAGCCCGCCCTGAAAGACCTCCGCGATGTCTCGTGTGTTCAGGATGTCTTCCATTGGATCGCTGGGCATCAGGAGGAAGTCCGCCTGCCGACCCGGTGCGAGAGTGCCCGTTGTTTCGGCAACGCCCAGGATCTCGGCAGAAACGAGGGTCGCGGCCCGGATCGCCTGCTCGGGCGTCATTCCGGCATCGACCATCAGTTTGAGTTCCCGATGTTCAAAATAACCAGGGAAGCGGTTCATGGCTCCCGAGTCGGTGCCCATGCCGATCTTCACGCCGGCATCCGCCAGTGTCTTGAGGTTGCGAAGTGCTGTCGCATACTGGCGGCGCGACAGACCGGAGTTCGGATCCTGCTTGGCCAGTCCTACGGTGCGCGGGCTCGTCAGGCGTGCGCTCGAACTGGCGCTGACCGTTTCGCGCATCGCCTGTTCGCCCACCCAGTCGGGTTCGTCCCCATATATGAACGCGGATTCGTGCCCGGTCAGGGTCGGAACATAGAAGACGTCGTTTTCCAGCATGGCGTCTATGAGCGCTTGATCAACGTTCCGGTCCCGGATGCTGTGTACGAGACCGTCGACTCCGGCTGCAATGAGGCTCTTGGCGTCGTTCAGATAGAGAACGTGGGCAACCACCCGAATGTTGTTCTGATGGGCCTCGTCAATAACTGCCTCGTAGTACTCGGAACGCATTTTGGGAATCGTGGAATATTGGTCCGTCAACCTGCCGCCACGGTAGATCTGCCCGGTCACCGAGCGGTTGTCGTCCACCCAGACCTTGATGAAATCCACCTGTTTGGCAGCCATGTCTCGAACTGCCTGTCGCGCTTCATCCTGGCTCGTGACCTGGATCGGTGCATCCGCCAGGGCCGGGATGGTTGTCGGCCATCCGCCGCGTCCGGTGATGCCGCGGCCTGCGGTAAACAGCCTGGCGCCTCCAGCGGTTCCGGCTTTCTGGTCTGCTCGGATCTCGAACGCCACATCGCCGGTGTCACTGCCGAGAACGGCGACCGATCCGATGCCGTAATAGAGGTAACGGTTCAGATCTTCCAGTATGGATTCCCGGGAGTAGAGAGAAGCCGAGAAAATTGCTCCACCGCCGTAGCCTACATGGCCATGGAGGTTGTGGAGAAACGGCATGACGGTGTGATTGCCCAGATCGAATCGATCGGAGCCAGCCGGATGCGCGACCTCCGAGGCCGGTCCAATCGCGGTAATAATTCCGTCTTCAACGACGAAAGCGGCGTCTTCGATAACGGTTCCGTCGCCGACGAGCACACGCCCGTGCTCGAAATACGTCACCAATTTTACGGCTTCATCCGACTCGGATTCTGCCGGCGCACAGGCGCTCATTACGAGCAAAGTCAGGGCCAAAAACAAGACACGATTCATTCCAATGCTGCTCCTGTAAAACAAAGTTCTAAAAAGGTTCCAAAGTATAACATACGCTTGACATTCGACGTGTCGCAACGGAGGGTTGTGGGCGCACACAAAACCCCAACTGCCCGAAGGTCGATCCGTATAGGGAGGTGCTGCTGTGGCTCGAAAGGTCTTCGTCACGAGACGTGTGTTCAGTGAAGCAATATCACGGCTGGCCTTACATGTCCAGACCGAGATGAATCCGACCGACCGGGTTCTGACGCCCGATGAACTGGCCGAAAGCATCAGCGGGGTGGCCGGAATCATGTCTATGGTGACCGACAGCATTGACGAAGAGTTGATGGATCGCAGCCCCAACCTCAAGGTCGTGGCCAATTTTGCCGTCGGCTACAACAATATCGACCTGACGGCCGCGACGGATCGGGGCATCATGGTGACGAACACACCTGGAGTCCTGACCGAAACAACGGCCAAGTCGTTTCGAAGACCGGCGCAGTGCGCGTTACGCTGAATGAAATCTGGAAAACCTCGGATTTCGTCAGTCTCCATGTGCCGTTGCTGGCTGAAACCCGGCACCTCATCAACGACACGACGCTCGGGAAGATGAAGACGAGTTGCATTCTGATCAACACGTCTCGCGGCCCGGTGGTCGATGAAGCGGCGCTGGTCCGGGCTATAGGATCAAACCAGATCGCCGGTGCGGCCTTGGACGTCTACGAGCGGGAACCGGATATCGAAGAAGGGCTGCTTCGTGCGGACAGTGTCGTTCTGGCGCCCCACATCGCCAGTGCGTCACACGAAACGCGTCTGGAAATGTGTATGATTGCTGCGGACAACCTGGTGGCCGGCCTCCGTGGTGATCGGCCGAAAAACCTGGTAAACACCGACGTATGGGAGCGACGCCGTCGATGATTCCAGTCAAACCGCCCGCCCTTCGACCCGGCGATACCGTGGGGATCGTCGCCCCGGCGAGCAACGTCAAACCGGAGCTGCTGGCCGCCGGATGCCGCGAAATTGAGGCCCTGGGTTTCAAAGTCCGACATCGGGAAGACATCCATTCCTCCTTTCGTTACCTGGCCGGCGATACCACGCGCCGGGTCGCCGAATTCCGGGAAATGCTTAACGATCCTGAGGTGCGCGCCATCTTCTGCGCACGAGGAGGCTACGGCAGCGGTCACCTCCTGGCCCACATCTCTCCGGAGGAGATTCGGGCGAATCCCAAGATCTTCTGTGGCGCCAGCGACATCACGATGCTTTTGAATGCGTATCTCCGGGCCGGCGTGGTTCCTTTCCACGGGCCGATGGTGGCGACCACGATGAGACAGGGACCCGGTGCATACGACAGGGATCTACTGTTGCGTACTCTGGTCGGCGCCGAAGCGGTTCGGTTTCCGACCGACGGCACCGAAGTCCTGCACAAGGGCCATGCGGAAGGTCGTCTGACCGGTGGGTGCCTGTCGTTGCTTGTATCGACTCTGGGGACGGCATGGGACCTCGACACGGCAGACGCGATTCTTGTCGTCGAGGACATCGACAGCCGGCCTTACCAGATTGACCGGATGCTGACCCACTTGAGGCAGGCCCGGAAATTCGAATCCGTACGAGCCGTGGTCTTTGGTGAAATGCTCCAGTGCGAGCAACACCCGGAGCAGGGATATTCCCTCCAGGAAGTGATCTCAGACGTCCTCGGCGATCTCGGCATTCCGATCCTGTCCGCGTTTCCAACGGGCCACACCTCGAAGCCCAACCTCATTGTTCCCTTTGGCGTCCAGGCACGAATCGCCCTCGATGCGGACGTCGTGTTTGAACTACTCGAGCCCGCCGTGGATCCAGACTGAGCGCGTTTCCCCAAAATGAACAAGGTTTACAATCGCATTTTTCTCTCTGGCATCTGCGGGACGGCGATGGCCTCTCTTGCCGGCATGTTGAAGGCGAGAGGTTATGAGGTTTCCGGCTCCGATGCAGCCGTTTATCCACCGATGTCCACGTTCCTCGACGAACTTGGGATCCCTGTCTTCGAGGGATTCAGTGAGCGGAACATCGAACGGTCTGCCCCGGACCTGGTCGTCATCGGTAACGTTTTGTCCCGCGGGAACCCCGAAGTGGAACATGTTCTGGATTCGGGGATACGCTACGCCTCGATGGCCGAAACGGTGAAGGAACTCTTCATCAGGGACAAGCGATCGATCGTCGTGACCGGCACACACGGAAAAACGACGACGACGGCGATTCTGGCCTGGATCCTCGAGTCGGCCGACCGGGCCCCTTCCTTTCTGGTAGGCGGCATCACAGGGAACTTCGGGAGCAGTTTTCAACTGGGAGAGGGGGACGACTTCGTCATTGAAGGCGACGAATATGACACGGCGTTCTTCGACAAGGGGCCGAAGTTCCTGCATTACCTTCCGCGAATCGCATTGATCAAGAACATCGAGTTCGATCATGCCGACATCTACCAGGATCTCGAGGCGGTCAAGCTGTCCTTTAAACGCTTCATCAACATCGTGCCCCGCGCCGGCTTGATCGTGGCAGGCGTTGGGAGTCCCGCCGTGGCTGACTTATTGGCCGCCGCCCAGTCCCGGGTGGCGACGTTCGGCCTCGAGCAGGGGGACTGGCAGGCGAGGAGGATCGTGCCCGAAGGCGGTGGAACCCGGTTCGACGTGCTGCTTCGGGGTGAGTTCTGGCGTAACTTTCACATCCCTCTTATGGGTCGGTTCAACGTACTGAATACACTCAGCGCCATTGTGGCCGCGGATGAGGTGGGCGTATCGCCAGATGAAATTCAAACTGCGATGACCGGGTTCAAAAACGTTCGTCGGCGGCTCGAGGTTTGCGGTACAGTCGGTGGGATTACCGTTTACGACGATTTCGCTCATCACCCAACTGCTGTCAGGGAGACACTTGGAGGCGTGAGAGCCCAGTTTCCCGACGCTCGCATATGGGCGGTCTTTGAACCGCGGTCCCAGACATCCCGGCGCCGGATTTTCGAAGAAGAGTTCGTCGAGGCGCTCGGCCTGGCCGATGTGTCGATCATCGCCCCGGTGCACTCCCCGAAGCATCTGGAGTCTTCCGACGTCCTGTCGCCCGAACGAGTCGTTCGGACGGTGAGTGAGAATGGAGGCCAGGCGCACACGTTTGGGTCAACGGCGGAAATCGTGAATTTCGTGGCAGCGAATGCACGAAACGGTGATCATGTGGTTATTATGTCCAACGGCTCGTTCGACGGGATTCACAAGAAACTGATGGACTCTTTAGGCGCAGCCAAAAGCCAGTAGGAGCCTGCGCGGCAGAAGGGATCGTAGCGAGAAAGTGGAGAATCGAGGCCAGATTTTCTCGATTTTGAGGCGAATAGTCGTTCTATTTAACGAAAAATCGGGGAAATCTGGGCAGATTATACCGCTTTCGCAGTAGATCTCTCTGCCGCGCAGGCTCCTAGCTAACAGCCAACACAGACGGAACATGAAGAAACTACTTGTCCTCCTTCTCCTATCGGCAACGCCGGCGTTTTCCCAGTCCGTCCAGTACACGGTCGGCATGCCGGACCCGTCGAGCCACCTGTTTCATATCGCGATGACGATTGATGATCCGGGACCGGCATCGGTGGATCTAGGTTTGCCGGCCTGGAACGCAACCTACGTGATACGGGACTTCGCCCAGTATCTGCAGGGGTTTGATGCCAGTGTGGATTTCAAGCGAATCGACAAGCAGACCTGGCGTCTGGAACCGAACGGGACCGACAGGATTGAAGTTCGATATACGATCTATGCCGATCAGGCCAGCCCGTTTTCGAGCCAGTTGAACGAGAGCCATGCGTTCTTTAATAGCGCGAACTTGCTCTTACTGTGGAAACAGCAGCGAGACCTGCCGTTGGTTCTCGTGATCGAGCCCGCACGGAACTGGACGATCGCGACGGCTTTGCCCGAAACCGAATACCGTAATGTGTATCGGGCCGACAACTACGATCACCTGGTGGATTCGCCCGTGGACGTGGGCAACCTGGATCGCCACAGGTTCACGGTAAACGGGATCCCGATCCACATCGTCGTTGATGGCGCACATCGCGACTATGATGCGGACGAACTGGTATCGGTCCTGCGGCAAGTTGTTCAAGGGCATGTGGATCTCATGCAGGATGTGCCATTTGAGCACTATTACTTCCTGTATCACTTCACTCGGGAACGTAGCGGTGGAGGGATGGAGCACCGAGACTCCACCGCCATCAACCGGACCTTTGGAGCAGACGACACGTCGGTTCGCGGCATCGTCGGTGTCAGCTCTCACGAGTTCTTTCATCTCTGGAACGTGAAACGGATTCGACCGCGGAACATGGAGCCCATCGACTATTTTGCTGAAGACTACAGTACCGCGTTGTGGTTCAACGAGGGTTTTACCAGTTACTACGGTGGACTGGTTCTGACGCGAATCGAGTACCAGACCCGCCAGGAGTATTACCAATCGCTGGCAAGGCAGGTACGGACGCTCCAGAGTCGCCCGGGCCGCCATGAACTGTCGGCTGCCGACACCAGCCTTCTAACCTGGTTTGACGGTTCGTTCTTCAATCAGGCCGAGAACAGCTTCTCCTACTACAACAAGGGGTTGCTCATCGGCCTGCTGCTGGACCTCAAGATCCGGGATGCCACCGACAACCGCTTCTCGATGGATGACGTCATGCGCCATCTCAATGAAAACTACGCCAAGCAGGGGAGGTATTTTGAGGATGACTTCGGCATCGCTGTTGCGATTACCGAAGTCACCGGGCTCGACCTGGACGAAGAGTACGCGGATTTTGTCCACCGCAGGACAGAGCTGCCGTATCAGGAATATCTGGGATTCGCCGGCCTCGAGCTGATCGAACCGTCGGCCGAGTTGCAGGATGAAAGCCTCGAATATGAAATTCGGGAAATCGAAAACGCCACGCCAAAACAGCGGCGGATCCGCGACTCATGGTTGAGTGGAAATTAGGTGACGAGGCAGGCCAGGCCTCGCAAATTCCTGAAGGAACTAAGAACGATGGCTGAAGCGAGTTTGGGTTATTCACTGCTGTGCGACGACGTCCGTCTCGAGGTCGGCAACAAACTTTCTCTCATGGGGGTTTTTCAGAACGTTTTTCTCCCGGGCTTCCCTTCGACGGTCGTCAAGTTCGCCGTTGTCAACCACTGGGAGGGTGAAGGAGATTTCGAGACCCAGGTGCGGGTGCTGGATCCTCTGCGGAAGGAAACCGTGATTTCGACGCCCGGCTCGTTCTCGATTGCCGCACATGGGCACGCCGACAACATCACATTCTTTACTAACGTGACGTTCACCCAGGCGGGGACACACACCGTACAGGTCTATCTTTCCGGCCAGGTCGTCAGTGAAAGCCCCTTGTTCGTCCATCAGGTTCAGGACGCCGGCCCGGTGCATTGATCCCGGCGACTGTTGCGATGAAAACCGAACGCCTCTACTATAGCGATCCTTACCTGTTCGAATTCGACGCTGAGATCATCGACCGGTTTGCGGTTGGCGACCAGCAGGGCGTCGTCCTCGACCGTACCGCTTTCTATCCCACCTCCGGCGGCCAACCCAATGACACGGGCATGCTTGGAGGTAGGCGTGTCGTGGACTGTTACGAAGACGAATCGTCCCGTGTCATTCACGTCCTCGATGAGGAACTCGGA
Organism: Terriglobia bacterium; assembly: GCA_965262425.1. Classification (GTDB taxonomy): domain Bacteria; phylum Acidobacteriota; class Terriglobia; order 20CM-2-55-15; family 20CM-2-55-15; genus CAZOZZ01. The sequence continues at coordinate 1,621,023 of OZ253536.1, forward strand.
GCGGGGCCGGTCCAGGGGATCGTCGATCAGGAGAGACGACGGGACCACATCCAGCAACATTCGGGCCAACATGTCCTCTCGCAGGCCTTCGTCTCTCTTTTCGGGTGGCAGACTGTCGGGTTTCATCTGGGTACAACCGCCTCGACGATCGACCTTAACGTGAGATCGGCCGAGCGCGGGCAACTCGATCAAGCCGAGGACCTGGCGAACCGTACCATCCAGCAGAACCGGCCCGTGTCGGTTGAGTATGTGGCCTCGGACGATGTCGGGGATGCCGCCCTACGCAAACCGACGAAGCGGCAAGGCGAAATTCGCGTCATCGACATCGACGGCTTTGACCGCTCGGCCTGTGGTGGCACGCATGTCCGGGGAACAGGCGAAATCGGTCCGATCCTGATCACCCATCAGGAACGGGTGCGGAAGCACGTCCGCGTGGAGTTCCTATGTGGGTTACGAACGTTGCGTTACGCCCGCGGTGCGAGCAGGGTATTGGATGAGATTGCCCAGATGACATCCGCACCGCCACTCGAATCGGCGCCGGCCGTAGCAGCGATGCGCGAAGAACTGCAGCGTCGGAAGAAGAGGATTGAGGAACTGGAAGGTTCGCTACTGGCACATGAGGCCGAGTCGTTTCCCGTGGGTGAGGGTTTTGCCGTAGAGGTCTTCGAGGGGCGGACGCAGGAGCAGATACGAGGTCTGGCACAAGCGATCTGCGGCAGTCGTTCCGCGATCGTTCTCTTTGCCGTGACCGGCGATCCTGTGAAGTTGGTTTTTGCGCGTTCGGAAGATCAGGAGATCGACGTGGGAGCCCTCTTGAAGGCAACGGTCCGGGAATTCAGTGGTCGGGGTGGGGGGCGCCCGACGATGGCCGAAGGCGGTGTGCCGGCAGATGTGGCTCCCGCCAAGGTGCTCCACTGGGCCAGACAGGCTGCTGGCAGCTAAGAGCCTGCCAGCGCCGTTACCACGGCCTTGGCGAAAGCGCCCGACTCCTCGGGGCCTTCCGCCATGATGATGTTCTCGTCCACAATCACCTTGTCTTCAACGTATGTCGCCCCGCCCTTTTTCAATTCCTCAAGAGCTTCAGGAAAAAAATAGACCGTCGCCTTTCGACCCTCCAGCAGACTGGCCTTGGCGAGAACTACCGTAGAGAGCGAGATTGCAGCAACGATCTTCCCGGCTTCCGCCATCCCGGAAACCAGTTCCTGAAGTTTCTTGTCCTTCCAGAAAAGTGCCGGAACAGAGGACCCACCGGCAAGGACGACGGCATCGTAATCTTCCCCGTTGGCTTCTTCGATTGCGACCTCTGATTCCAGGATGCCTTCTCCCATTCCCCGACAGGTGCGGGCAGCCGTAGAGGCGACGACGACACGGGCGCCTTCCTTCTCCAGAATCCGCTTGGGTTCAAACACTTCCTCCTCGCGGAACTGGGTCTGCGGGATCACTAAAAGCACGCTCTTGCCGTCAAGCCGGTTGTCTGCCATCCGTTGTCTCCTCCGTTGTAGCGGATGATTATACCTAATCTCTTCTTGCGACCCTTGACGAACCGACGCCCGACAAGCGTCGCACAAAGTTCCACTACCGGAGCGAAAAGTCGATCGACTTCCGCGTCCCATCATCCAGATCCACGAAGATGCGGTAGGTTGCCGGCGCCTCAAACCCTTTCGTGGACAGATTGAAGCTGTATTGCTGGTCAATCGGATCGAAGCGGAATTGATTCCCGTCGTCGTTTGCCTGGCCGGAGTCACTTGTCAGGTCGGTGATGTCCACCGCACCGGTGGCAGTGCGCGGATGCAGTGCGCGCCCCGCTACGACATCTAACGAACCTACGGCTTCATGGCGACAACCTTCCCGTCCTGCAAGATGTAGATCGGAGTTCCATACATCCGCGCAGTCTACCTCTCCTGTTGTGCAGCGGCGCGCATGGCTCGCGCGACCGACTCGGAAAGTTCCTTGTCGTTGAGCTTTCGGTCACGTTTCTTCATAGAGGCTCTTCAATGAGCTTTGGCCGCTTACCGGTATTGTCGTAGACACACCATCAATCAGCTAGCGGCTTCGGCTGCGGTCCTTGGTTGTGATAGTTCAACAGCAGGGCATTACGGTCGTCTGAAGAACCAGCTAAGGCACAAAGGACGACCCCTTCCAGAAAATGACATTTGGATTTCGGCAATCGTCAGCCAGCATGAATTGACGCTGGTAACGCGCGATTCTCATTTCGACGAGGTCGGGGATCTGTCCGTCGAAGCTTGGTAACCTCTTGTACCGTAGGTGGTCATCGCAAGTCGCTCGGAAACTTCCGCCTTTACCTGCGGGACTGTGCGATTGATCAACGCAAATTGAAAATGAAGTGGGCATCCTGATCTCTTTCGAGACACTTCACTCCGGGTCCACACCTTTCGTGATGGCTCCGGCACGATACCCTGTTAGAATCGATGGACACCGGATTTTAGGAGAGGCAACCGGATGATTCAGCTGAAAAGTGCGAAAGAGATCGAAAGGATGAAAGCGCCCGCCGCGATCAACGCCGAGGTGCTGGCGATCGTGCGCGAAAACGTTCTCGAGGGTGTGTCCACTTACGACCTGGACAAGATTTCGCTCGAAGAAACCGAAAAGCGCGGTGGGAAGACGACGTTCAAGGGATACCGCGGGTTTCCGGCCTCATTGTGTACGTCGATCAATCATGAAGTCGTTCATGGGATTCCGTCGAAGAAGCGGGTGTTGAAGTCGGGTGATGTCATCGGGATCGATTTTGGCGTGACGTACGACGGGTTTATTGGCGACCATGCCATGACGATTCCGGTCGGTGAGATTTCCGACGAACTGCAACAGTTGCTCGACGTGACGGAGTTGTCGCTGTACAAGGGGATCGAGCAAATGCGGCCAGGGAACTTCCTCGGCGATATTTCTGCTGCGATCGAAGGGACGATCACTCCCTACGACTACGGAATCGTTCGTGAGTTTTGCGGGCACGGTATCGGGCGCGCCCTGCACGAGGATCCTCCGGTGTTGAACTATGTCCAGAACGGCCGGGGGCCAAAGCTCAAGGTTGGAATGGTCCTCGCCATAGAGCCGATGGTCAATCTCGGGACTGAAAAGGTCAAGACCCTGGACGACGGCTGGACCGTCGAGACGCTGGACAAAAAGCCTTCCGCCCACTTCGAACACACCATCGCCGTCACCCCCGACGGCCCCGTAATCCTAACGAAACTGTAGAGTGAGAGTGTCGGGGTGGCCGTCCCGGACCACCCGCGGGGAAGCCGCGGCGTGTCGTTTGTGGATACGTCTCCGCTGACTCGGCGGGCGGCCAGGGACGGCCGCCCCGACACGCATTCCTGTGCTTCTTCCTAATTGTCGGGGGCGTAGTAGCCGTGGCGGTAGTTTGTTTTGTAGCGAGGGGTTTCCGGGGGCTGGGTGACGTTGATCCGGACGGATCGCCACGTGCCGTCTCGCCGGGCGTTTGTCGGGGAATAGCCTACGGTATAGAGCTCTCTGAGCTCATGGGCGACGCTTTCGGTCAGGGCCGGGATCTCTTCGGCTCTTGTCGGAAAGAACGAGCGGCCTCCGGTGATCTCCGATAGTTCTTCCAGGCCTTGGCGCGCCTTCCGTCCCACTTCGGAGTCGCTCAGGATTCCGATGGAGTAGATAGCCACTCCTGCTTGCCGGGCGGCTTCGAGGACTTCCTCGAAGACATGGGAACTGGCGTTGTCGGAGCCGTCGCTGACTAGAAGAATCGCCTTCTGATCGTACTGACCCTCCTCAATGGTTTCGATCCCCAACATGATGGCGTCGAACAGGGCGGTCTGGCCGTAGGGACTGATCGAAGCCAGCGTGGCCTCGATGGCTGTGATGTCTCCCGTGAAGTCCTGTGCCAGACGCACCTGGTCGTCGAAGTGAATCAGGAAAGTTTCGTCCTGGGGATTGCTGTGCTGGACGAACGACAGGGCTGCCGTGTCCACGCGTTCCTTCTTCCGCTCCATGCTCCGGCTGTTGTCAATGATCACGCCCAGACTGACGGGCTTGTCATCATTTCTGAAAAGGGAAACATCCTGTTCAATCTGATCCTCCGTTATCTGGAAGTCCTCCCTGGTGAGTCCCCGCACATGGCGGTCGTTCTCACCTAGAACGGTGATCTGCAGCTCCACAAGATCCACGTCGACGGCCAGCGTGAAGTCCGCCGGCGTCTGGGCATGGACGGGGGGCGTCGAGAGCAGGAACAACAGACAGCCGCCGAAAGTGAGAATGACGTGCTTCACAGTACTATGAGGGTGCCACCTTGAGGGCCACGTGTGGTCCGGGTAACCGTCACATGCCGACCCGTGGTTGTCAACGCAAAGACGCGATGACGCAAAGTCTTTGAATTCCGAAGGAAAAATAAAACTTTGCGCCCTTTGCGACATTGCGTCTTTGCGTTGACCAGAATGTAGCAAAAGCGCGGAACTTTTCAGGTCACGTGGTGACACGGGCTTCCAACCTAGTGATTAGGCCTCTTCGAAAACTTCTCCCACAGGTCCGTGTGCTTACTGGTCAGATCCACCGGCTGACCCGCGATGAACAGGTGCCGGAGGTTGGTCATGACCTCCAGGGGATCGCCTTCGGTCAACATGATGTTGGCAACCATTCCTTCGGCCAGGCTGCCGATCTGGTCCGAGACGCCCAGGATTTCAGCAGGGTTGATCGTGACCGCTTTCAAGGCCTCTTCTTTGGACAGACCGAACGCCGCTGCCATTTCGGCCAGGAAGGGGAGGTCCCGCACATGCGCGGAATCCCTGGTCGAGAGAGCGAACTTGACGCCGGCCGCGGCAAGCTTTGCGGGAAGGGAATAGACCGAATCGTAGGGATCCTCATCGTTTTCGGGCAGGTCCGTAATGGGGCCCACTATGACTGATGCATTCTTGCTCTTGATCAGATCGACGACAGACCAGGCCTGGGTGCAGCCGCTGAGGATGGTCTTCAGTTCGAATTCCTCGGCGATTTCAAGGGCTTCCCGAACCTCCTCGGCGGTGTCGACGGTAAAGATGGCGGGCATTTCGCCGCGAACGACGGGAACCAGCGCCCGCTGGATGAAATTACCGGGATCATCCACACCGGCGTCCATGAGCTTCGCGAAGGCCTGCGCCTCGCGCAGAGTCTGACGGAGGAGATCCAGTTCCTCCTCTCTTGCTTCTTCGCGGCGCCGTCGCTGTTGTTGAGAAGTGTCCGCATCGAAGGTCAACTCGCCGGGGAAGTTGATGATCATGGCGGCGCCGTCCTGAACGATCATCTCCCCGGTAACCCAGCCGTTCAGGTTGATGATCGCACCCTGGCCGGCGAACAGGCCGCCGCCCGGGGCCGACATCACGGTCGTGATCCCGTTGACCCTGGCGACGGGAATGTGTTCGCTGTGGGGGCTGATCGCGCCCGATGCCATCATGTGCGGATTCAGGCCTCCCATTTCATTGGAGTCGACTGTGGCGGCAACGGATCCGATTTCCCGGAGTCCGACGGATGTGTGCGGGTCGATCATTCCCGGGTAGGCCGAGAGCCCCTCTCCGTCGATGGTCTCGATACCTCTTGGAATGGATATGTCCTCACCGATGGCTGCGATCCGGCCGTCCTGTATCAGGATGTTCCCGTTGGGAATGGTCTCTCCGGATCCTGTGACGATCCGGACGTCGCGAATCGCGTACGTCTGGGCCGAGGCAATCTGTGGGATCGCCGCTATCAGAAGGAGGATCAAGAACCTCTTAGTTATTTTCATTGGTCGCTCCTTCGGTCCGTGTCGCGATGTCCTGTTCCCTGTCAAAATAGATCTGACCTTCGATCAAGGTCATTTCTACGTTGGCGTAGTTGCTGAGCGGGTGCTCGCTGAAGATGGCGATGTCGCCGTCCTTACCCACCTCGAGGCTGCCGACCCGGTCGTCGATTTCCAGTTGGATGGCGGGGTTGATCGTCACCATCTTCAGTGCATCGTCCTGGGACACGTTTCCGTACCGAACGGCCTTCGCCGCTTCCTGGTAGAGCCGTCGCACCCGTTCGTCGCTGTCGGAATTCAGCGAGACGAGCACGCCGTACTGGGCCATGATGGCCGGGTTGTAAGGAATGGCGTCCCAGGCTTCCATCTTGTAGCTCCAGAAGTCGATAAACGTCGAACCTCCCGCGCCGTGGGCGGCAATCTCCTGTGCCACCTTATAGCCTTCAAGCACGTGCTGCAGTGTCTTGATCTTGAAACCGAACTCGTCGGCGATGTTCAGCAGCATGACGATTTCGTCGGCGCGGTAACAGTGCGCGTGGACCAGTATGTTGCCCCTCAAAACCTCCGCCAGCGTCTCCAGCTTGAGATTCCGCCGCGGCCCGACAGGGTTCTCGCCACGGCCTTGTGCGGCTTCATACGCATCCCATTTCTTCCTGTACTCGCGGGCGAGGGTAAACGATTCCCGCAATGCGTGCTGGACACCCATCCGTGTCGTCGGGTAACGCCGTACTTGCTGGCCTGCGCTTCGGGAGCGTTTCGGGTTTTCGCCCAGAGCGAACTTGATACCCAGTGGCGCCCCGAAAAAGAGATCCTCGACCGGTTTGCCCCACTTCAACTTCAAAACGGCGTTCGTGCCACCAATCACGTTGGCACTGCCGTGGAGAACGTTCACGATCGTCGTGCCGCCGGCCAGTGCACGATAGATCGAAATGTCGTCCTCGCGTATCACGTCGGAGATGCGAACGTTGGGTGTGATCGTCGAGGCTCCTTCGTTCCCTCCTCCTTCGATCGCCATGTGCGAATGGGCGTCTATGATGCCGGGCATGACGAACTTGCCGGTCGCATCGATCACCCGAGCGCCTGCAGGGGTTGCGAGGTCTGGTCCGATAGCGACCATCTTGCCGTCCCGGATGAGGACATCCCCGCCTTCGATTGTTCCGTTCGTAATAGTAAGGACGGTGCCATTCGAGATGAGGGTCTGGTTCGGGCCTTCGGTGATGTAACCCCCGGGCTTGTTGATCGCCCGCCGTTCGTTCGTCTCCGTCGCTTGCGAGCCACGCCCGCCCCGGCCCCCGCGCCTGCCGCTGCGTGCGACGGCCTCGTCGCCATCAGCGTTTTGGTTGGCCTCCGCACGGGTCTCCGGGACGTCATAGGCGCGACCGTCGACAAAGACGCTCCTCAGTTCGGTATCACTGGCAAATGGATCGCCGGTTGCGAGGACGAGGTTTGCAATCTTGCCCGCCTCCAGGCTTCCCAGAGTGTCGCCGACTCCAAGGATCTCGGCTGCGGTCAGAGTCGTGGCCCGAAGCGCCTGGTCCATGGAAAGGCCATTTTCGATCGTCAGGCGGATATTCGAAATGAAATCCGCGGGATCGTCTCCGAAGCCGGATTGAAGCGCAAACCGGACGCCGGCCGCGGCCAGCAATGTCGCGTTCGTCTGGAAGCGTTCCAGGTCCTCGGCGTCATACTCGATGTCCCCGCCCGAACGGCCAAAACCGCCTTTCGGCTTCATGTTGTCGTAGTTCACGCTGAGGAGGATCGGGATATTTTTCTCGCGCAACAGATCTGCCACGTTCGACGCTTCCATGCCGCCCGCTATGATCGGACTCAGATTGAGTTCGTCGGCAAGGGCGACCGCGCGTTTGACTTCATTTGTCCAGTTGGCGTGGATGACCGCTGGAAGCTGTTGCGCAACGACGGGAACCAGGGCCGCCAGCGTCGGGTCGAAGACGGGTCGTTCCATGCCCCTGGGGCTCATGTTGAACCGGTCCCATGCCTGACGGTACCAGACGCCATCCGCTAAGGCCTGTCGTATGACGGCAAAGACGCCCATCAGTGTGGATGGGTATCCACCCCCGGATCTCTGTATGTTCACGTGCATTCCAACCGGGGTCTTCACGACGATGTTGTCTTCGCCCGTGTTGATCAGAACGCTCTGTCCGGTGAGAATACCGTCGCGGGAGACGACCAGCGCACTGGTCACACCCGCGTTTCGAGCCGCCTCGACATTCTTTCCGTCCGGGCTGACCATCGTTGCCAGTTGCCGGTCCGGACTGAGCCCACGCGGTTCTTGAAAGATCGATTCAAAAGCGTCCCGTGGAGGCGTCTGTTGCGGGCCGCCACGTCCCCCACGTCCCCCACGTCCCCCACGTCCGCCCCGCCCGCCGCCGCCGGTGGGTTCGGCAGCTTCCGCGGTTCCGATGTCACTGAACGCATCGATCAGCCCGGGGAAGACCGTCAGGCCACTGCCATCGATGACGTTGGCTTCAGGCGGAATGGATATATTCGCGCCGACGGCTTCGATCAGACCGTCGCGAATGACAATGCTTCCGCGCGCGATCATCGGTCCCGAAACAGGGTAGATACGGGCGTCGGTGATTGCGTAGACACTGCGGCTCTGTGCCGTCGCGCCCGGGGACGCGAAAGAAACGAGAATCAGTGCCACGAGAACCGTGAAAGCGATTCGCAAACGATGGCGTCTCATAGACCCTCCTGTGGGCAAGTGAGGACAAGCTAAAAAGTTGCAAAATAATGTAACACACCCTCGTCGGAGAGAGCCACGAAGGGGTGGAGGAAGGGGAATGACGGCCTGCGGCGGTTCCTATAAGAGGTGGGTAAATTGACAGTAGAGGAAACCTAGTGCTTTAATTCTCCTGAAGCCCTTGGGCGGTTAGCTCAGCTGGGAGAGCGCGGCGTTCGCAATGCCGAGGTCGAGGGTTCGAGCCCCTTACCGTCCACTTCAGATGATAAGCGAGTCGCTGGTAAGCAGGCAGCCGGCAGCTTTGGACGAGTGCTCCGGCTGCGTGCTGACACCTTCTCGCTACTTGCCCGACCGGATCAATCCCTCGATTCGGATCTTACCTTCCTCGAGGCGATTCGTGGCTTCGTCGAAGACGCCGAGTACCTTCTCCCTGCCGGCGACACTCAGTTTTTTGCCGCGTTGCAATCCGTCCTCGACAACGGTTTGAACGTCCTCCACCCAGTCGTTCACCTGAGACCGGACGTCGTCCTGAAGATCGTCGAACTGCCCGATGCGTCTGCGCGCCTCCCTTCGGATGAGCTTACGTGTGCGGATACCGCTCTGTGGGGCGTAGAGGAGAGCCGTGACAACGCCCAGTGTGACGCCGGTAATAAGGAAGCCAAGACACTCGGCTTTGTTGTTTCGCATGCAGCACCTCCGGTTTGGATTACTTTTAATGGTAACACCGTGGACATCGTCCCGGCGCAGTTCCCGCCCAGCGCATGTAGATGACAATGTGCTCGAAACGGGTTATCGTATTTGACCAGCAGAACATGAAAATGAAATCAAATAATCGGAAGCAGGCAGCGCGGGCCAGTCAGAAGCCCGGCAAGCAGACGACACGAAACATGAGATTGTGGATGCCTCTGGCTGTCGTGGCCCTGGTTGTCGTCCTGGCCTACGGTTTCGGGCGCGGTGAGGCAGGCGGGGGCGCACTCATGATGGACTCTGCTTTCGATGGGGCGCGCGCTTTTCGTGATCTCGAGGCCGTCGTCGGTTTTGGACCCAGACCGGCCGGCAGCGAGACTATTGCCAGAACGCGGGATTACATCGTGTCCGAGCTACGGAAGGCCGGCTTCGAACCCGAACTCGATGAGTTCGTGGCCACGACGCCCACCGGCCCGGTCGACATGGTGAACATCCGGGCGGTCAAGGCCGGGCCGAAGCCGGAGATTATCGCCGTGGCCGGACATTACGACACCAAGCGCTTTGATTTTCCTTTCGTCGGCGCGAATGACGGAGGGTCGAGCACTGCCATACTGCTTGAGATGGCCCGCGTAGCGGATAGTGTGGAGTTGGAACATACCCTGGAATTCATTTTCTTCGACGGCGAGGAAGCGGTTCGGGACTGGACCGCCACCGACAGTGTTTACGGAAGCCGTTACGACATCGATCGGCGATTCGACAATGGCACGCTTCGCGAACTCCGGGCGCTCGTCCTCGTGGACATGGTCGGCGACACGGATCTCCGGGTTCTGAAGGAAACAGCCTCTACCGACTGGCTCAAAACCATCATCTGGGAGGTCGCCCAATCGATGGGTTATGGCCGTCATTTCGGCGCCGAACAAATCGCAATAGAAGACGACCACGTCCCCTACCTCAACGCCGGCATCCCCGCCGTCGACCTCATCGACTTCGATTATCCCTACTGGCACACCGCCGCCGACACCCTGGACAAGACCAGCGCCGAAAGCCTGAAAGTGATCGGCGACGTCGTCCTGGGCTCGTTACCGGGAATCGACGACTACCTGAATCAATAGTCCCCGGGTGGCCTGACGGTAGGTTGGTCGAACGCGAAAGGTTTGTTTCAACGCAAAGGCGCGGAGAACGCAAAGGTCGCAGAGAAGGAATTCTTAGCGCAGAGGCGCAGAGTTTGTTGTCCCTGCTTGATCCTCAAATCTTGACTAGCCGGGAATTGATGTACATGGAAACGGGGCGTAGGCAAACAAGAGATTTCTCTCTGCGCCTCTGCGCCTCTGCGGTGAAAACTCCTTTCTTCCCGCCTACCGTTTCTTACCGAACACAAAAGCGACGCCCACGCCTACCAGGTAGAGCAGGATCATTGGGCCGGCCATGATCATCATGTTCGGGATGTCCGCGGTTGGGGTAATGATTGCGGCCACGACGAAGGACATAAGAACGGCGTACTTGGTGTTCCGGAGGAGGAAGCCTGGAGTCACCAGGCCGATGCGGCTCAGGACGAAGATGATCGGCGGGATCTGAAAAACGATCGCCAGTCCGACCATGATCGTGAGGAAGAGGTCGAAGTATTTCGTCGCATCGATCATTGGCTCCAGGTTGGCGGATTGGCCCCAGCCGATCAGGAAGTCGAGTGCGAATGGGAACGCTATGAAGTAGCCGAAAGCGACGCCGCACCCAGCCAGCAACGTTGTGGAAAGGACGAATGGGATGGCATAGCGCCGTTCACGCTTGTAGAGGCCTGGGGCGATGAAGAGCCAGACCTGGGCAAGGAGAAAAGGCGAAGCCAGTAAAACCGCGGCGACGAAGGCGACTTTCAGAAAAAGATTGAACGGCTGTGTGGGACTGGTAAACACCAGGGGCTGATCCCCCAGCGCTTCGAGTATGGGTTGCGAGACGATTAAGTACAATTCCTGGACGAAGGCCCAGCACGCCACGAATGTGACGGCAACCGCGATCAGAGACCGTATGATCCGGGACCTCAATTCTTCGAGGTGATCCAGAAAGGACATCGCTCCGGAAGCCGTCAGGATCGGGGGGTCTTCGACTGGGGCCGAGGCTGACATCTATGCTTGACTCTCAGGCTGCTTCTCGAGTTCTTTCTCAGGCTCTTTTATGGATGGAGACGGGCTCTGTGAGGAATAGAATGCCTCTTTGGCATCCGTCTCGGGCTTGGCATCCTTGGAGGGTTTGGCATCCTTGGGGGGCTGATCAGCGGCATCGAGGTCTGTCTTGAGGTCCTTTTCGAGATCTTTGAATTCCTTGTCCGCGTCACGGACCTGTTCGTCAAACGTGGACTTCAATTCGTTGGTCGCGCGCTTGAATTCCCTGAGGCCCTTGCCCAGTGACTTGCCTAGCTCCGGAAGTTTTTTCGGCCCGAAGACGAGGAGCGCGATGATAAAGATAACCAGAAGCTCCTGAAAGCCAAGCTGTCCCATGAAGAGTCCTCCTTTAAACCGAATCCAGTTCAATGATAGCGGGAGGTGTGAAATCCCGTCAACGCAAAGTTCACTGAGCCCAAGGGTGTAAGGACATGGTTTCGGCCCGCTCTATCAAGGTCTTAGCGCTCGTATTTCCCTTGGCCCTTTTGCTATACTACTCGTAATTATTGCGAAAGGGGTTTACATGAAGCTAAAGCCGTTGCGTGCGATAGTGGTCTGGGCCATCGTGCTGACGGTTGTCGCCCTTTTTGGGGGTCTGTACGGCACCCAGGTTCAGGCGACGACCGGAGCAGAGGATGATGTTGACGCCGGATTGAAGGCGTTCACCGCCATCCTGAGTATGGTTGAGCGAAATCACGCTACTGAGGTCGACCCGGAAACTGCCGTGTTCGGTGCCATCGATGGAATGCTCCGGACGCTCGATCCACACTCCAAGTTTTTTACCCCCAAGGACTTCACGCGTCTTCGTGAAGACCAGCGCGGCAAATACTACGGTCTGGGCATCACCGTGACCAGCCGGTTCGGTAAGGTGACGGTCGTTTCCCCACCGTTCCCGGGCGCGCCGGCCGAGAAGGTCGGGTTGCGCGTGGGCGACGTTCTCAGTCATGTGAACGGAGAACCGACCGAGGGAATAGACCTGAACATCGTCGTCGGCAAGCTCAAGGGCCCCAAGGGTACTCCGGTTCGAGTGACCGTTTCCCGCCCCGGCGTCGATGAGCCTTTCGAGATAACGATTGTTCGCGACGAGATCTCGAAATTCACGATCAGCAACGCATTTGAGATTCGAGAGAACATTGGCTACGTCAAGATCGAAAGTTTCGCCGAGACCACCGCGGCCGAGCTTCGGGAAGCGATTCGGAAACTCGAAGCAGACAGCCTGGACGGGCTGATCATTGACTTGCGAAACAACCCGGGTGGACTGCTCCAGGAGGCGATCGCAATTTCCGAGATGTTCCTCCAGAAGGGGCAGTTGATCGTGGAGACGCGCGGACGTGCCCGCGGTTCGAACCGCCCATACACCTCTCAGCGGGTGAACAACGACAACCTGTATCCAGTCGTTGTCGTCATCAATAAATCGAGTGCCAGTGCTTCGGAGATCGTGTCCGGAGCGATTCAGGACCATGACCGGGGCTTGATCGTCGGAGAGACCAGTTTCGGCAAGGGGCTTGTGCAGTCGGTCTATCCCTTGACCAAGCGCGCGGGCCTGGCTTTGACGACACAGAAGTGGTACACGCCAAGTGGGCGCCTGATCCAGCGGGATTATTCCGAGATCTCGCAGTTCGACTACTACAACCAGCGGGACGAGATGGCGGAGGAGAACCTGGAGATCAAGCATTCCGATCTGGGTCGTGTCGTTTATGGGGGCGGGGGCATCGCGCCCGACCACATCGTTCGAACACCGAAGTTGAACGATTTCCAGGACAGGATGGCGAAACGGTTCGCCTTCTTCACGTTTGTGCGTGACTTCATCGTCGACAAGCCGACGATCGAACCTTCTTTCGAGGTGTCGGATGCGATCGTCGCGGACTTCACCGAGCATGCCAGAGAGCGGGAGATCGAGATCACGGATCAGGAAGTGAGCGACAACCAGGACTTCATCAAGAGAATGATCAAGTATGAAGTCTTCTACAACCGCCTTGGAGTCTCAGAAGCCGCCAGAGTTTTGCTTAACGGCGACGTACAGATTTTGAAGGCGCTGGAGCTCATTCCCGACGCGAAGGAACTTTCCGAGCGCGCGCGCAGCTCGATGGCGCGACGGCAATAAAGCAATTCGTTCGAACAGACAAGCATTTCACTACGGGCGGCCATAGGAGCCTGCGCGGCAGAAGAGATCTACTGCGAAAGCGGTATAATCGGCCCATATTTCCCCGATTTTTCGTTAAATAGAACCACTATTCGCCTCAAAATCGAGAAAATGCCTCAAAGTCGAGGGAATGTCTCAAAGTCGAGGGAATCTGGCCTCGATTCTCCACTTTCTCGCTACGATCCCTTCTGCCGCGCAGGCTCCTAGGGGTCGCCCGTTTCTTTCTCATGAAGAAAATCCGGTTAAAGCTCCGAGGATCGTCATCGGACATCGTCGTCGGCCTGGGATCCTACGCATCGATCCAGGATCACCTGGATCAGGCCGGCCTCACGGATTCCTTACTGATCGTTTCTCAGTCCAGGATTCTCGACGCAATCGGACTCGGCGGTCTTCCGAATGCCCCTGTCGAAACCATTCCAGATGGCGAGCGCGCAAAGTCAGTCAGGACCGTCTCCCGGCTGATCGACCGAATGGTGGCCCGACGACTGACGCGAGAGTCGATAGTGGTGGCCGTGGGTGGCGGGGTTGTGGGAGACGTTGTCGGGTTTGCGGCCTCAATCTATCTTCGAGGCATTCGCGTCGTGCAGGTGCCGACGACATTGCTGGCGCAGGTGGACTCGGCGGTTGGCGGAAAGACCGGAGTCAACCATTCTGCCGGAAAGAATCTGATCGGTACGTTCCACCAACCCCGTCTGGTCATCGCGGATCCGCTTCTCCTCGAATCCCTGCCACAACGCGAGTATTCCAGCGGGCTGTACGAAGCGTTGAAGTATGGAATCATCCGGGACCGGAAGCTCTTCGACGAGTTCGAACGGGACCGGAAAGCGATTCTCGAGGTGCAGCCCGACGCCCTGGAGAATCTGGTCGCGCGTTGCCTTCGGTCAAAAGTCGCCGTCGTGGTGGCCGATGAGCGGGAAGGAAACATCCGGCGCATTCTGAATTTTGGCCATACGCTTGGACATGCCATTGAGACTGCAGCGGGTTACCGTCGGATCCGCCACGGTGAGGCTGTAGGATACGGGATGATCGGGGCAACTCGCATTGCCAGAAAGCTGGGACGAATCTCGGGAAGACAGGCGGGCCGGATCGAAGACGCGGTCGTTTCCCTGGGGAGTCTGCCCAGGCTCGGCAAGATCAGCGCTTCGGCGATTACTGAAGCCATGCAGCACGACAAGAAAATTCGGGACGGCCATGTCCATTTCGTGTTACCCCGCCGCATTGGCAAGGTGGAGATCAATCCGAACGTGCCCCGACCGATCGTAGAGGAAGTGCTTGAGGAGATCCTTTAGGCCCTTAGCGAGATGAGTGATGAAACCGTCAAGAGCGCCACGCGGGTGGGCCCGGACTCCCGCCTCGTTCGAGAGATGTTTGCAGACATCGCCGATCGGTACGACTTCCTGAACCACTTCCTGTCTCTCTCGGTGGACCGCTACTGGAGACGTCAAGCCGTCCAGATCATTGCGGCCCGAGATCCGTCGCCGGAGGACGTGTGTCTGGATCTCTGTAGCGGCACGGGGGATTTGGCCCTCGAAGTCCACCGTACGTTGAAACTGTCGGTCGTGGGTTCGGATTTTTGCCATCCGATGCTGACTCGCTCGACAGAGAAAATCAGGAACGCCGGTTTCAGCTCTTCGATCCGATTGACCGAGGCCGACTCCCTGGACCTGCCGTTTCGAGACTCGAGCTTCAAGTTCGTGACCGTTGCCTTCGGACTGCGCAACCTGGAACACCTGGACCGGGGCCTTTCAGAAATGGGTCGTGTTCTCGAGCCCGGGGGCCGCGTTGTCATCCTCGAGTTTTCTCGTCCTGTCGTCCCCGTCTTTCGGGAGCTGTTCGGCCTCTATTTTTCGTACGTCCTCCCCCGGCTGGGCGCCCTGATCTCGGGTAAGAAGGACCCATACGAATACCTTCCGTCATCGGTCCGTGGTTTTCCGTCACAAAAGGAACTGTCGGGCCTGATGCGGACCGCCGGCTTCGAAGGGGTTGGGTATAGAAACCTGACGGCGGGAATCGCAGCGCTGCACTGGGGGCGAAAACGTGAGTCGTAAAAGGTCGCCGATCACGAGGGGATTCACCGCGAAGGTGAAGGACACAAAGTGGGGATTTTCACCGCAGAGGCGCAGAGAGTCTCTTTTATTGTCCCTCCCCCTCTGCGCCTCTGCGTCTCTGCGGTGAAAAAATCCCATCCGTGCCTTCCTCGCTTTCAGCCGCTCAAAACTAATTGATGGCCAGATTCCTCGGGTAAACCTTGACCGTCACCGCGTAGGACCGGGTCGCGCCGGTGGAGGCCAGGGCCTCGGACGTCTGGGCGGCCACGGTGATGTCAACCCGCCGGACGGTGGCCCGAACCGCCAGGGTGCTGGGCGTCACTGCGGTTCCCGAGCTGTCGTAGTACACAAACGAGAGCGTTGTAAAATTGTCTCCGACCGTGCTTTCCGTGAAGGTCGGCGCCGTCCCACTGGAGAAGTCGGTCGTGGTTCCCCTCCGAACCGATCCACTCGACAGGCGGTAGGAGATGCCTTCCTCCAGGCTGAGCTTCGGAGTTGCGGAGAAGGTGCCGCCCTCACCACTGAGTTGCCACGGAGTTATCGTGAGCTGATCGTTCGCGGTGTCGATTGCCGGGCTCGTCGCGATCTGGGCCCTCAGCCACGTCCATCCGGATGCTGTCGGTCCCGACAGAAAAACGAAACGGTTGCTGTTGCCTCCAACGATCGTGTTGATAGTCGCCACATCGGCGACCGTGACAAGGGCTGCCGTGGAGGCCGTGTAAACGAGGGGAGTCGTCACGGTCGAGAACGCGTTTCTCACGCCAGCCCTGAAGCGGAGCGTGCCCGTGTCTGTTCCGTCCAGAAACGCCTGCACCTCCTCAATACCTGGATCATCCTGGCTCGCCGCGTATATGGGAACGCCCTGACCGGCCATCCGCAGCTCATCGCTGATCATCGAAGCGACGGCCCGGGCGCTCTGCTGCATCTCGAGAATCAGGTTCTGGTCTGAGAAAACCTGCTGGTTCTGAAGAAACATCTGGAAGATGACCATGCCCATTCCGAGGGTGATCGTCATGCCGAACATCAGTTCGACCAGTGAAAACCCTCCAGCAGTCTCAGCTTGTCGCTTGTGTTCGATAATCATCAGAATGAACTCGTCAGGGAAGTTGAGGCCCGCGCCAGTTCCAGTTGGCCGCCGGTCACTCCACTCCGCTGGGCGAACACGACGACCGTGATGGTCAGGGGGTTCGTGCCGGTGATCTGCCAGAGGCGGAGGTACCCGGCCGTCGTGACTTCGGCCGTGG
This sequence comes from Terriglobia bacterium, assembly GCA_965262425.1. Classification (GTDB taxonomy): domain Bacteria; phylum Acidobacteriota; class Terriglobia; order 20CM-2-55-15; family 20CM-2-55-15; genus CAZOZZ01. The sequence goes on from OZ253536.1 coordinate 1,637,727, forward strand.
ACGAGGTTACGGCTCCGTTCGTTGCGATCGTCACCCACTCCCTGAAATTGGTGGTCGGATTCGTTCCATCGAGCCCCCCTCCGGAGGCCAGCGTCCCGAACGATGTCGCCCTGAGCTCTTCCAGCTTGTCGTGGACCAACATCGTCGCCGACGTCATCTGCTGAGTTGTATAGTTGGTCTGGACCGAATAGGAAAACATGTAGGCCACGGCCACCAGGCCCGAGACCAGAATGCCCGTGGCGATCATCGTTTCGATGAGCGTGAAGCCCCGCTTACTGGACATAAGCCCGCCCTGAAGTTTCCACGACGACCGTTTTGGTGAGGCCGTTCGGGTTCGTGACCGTAAAAGTGGTCACGGGCGTCGCGTTACCCCGGTAGTGAAACTCGGCATAAGTGCTCGCCGCGATCGTATACCCGGTCGGCATGTCGTGGCTCTCTTCGGTCGTCCAGGAGCCCGTGTCTTCCTGGAGCTCATAGTTGGTGGAACTCACGATATAGACACGGACGTCGGCGTTGCGAGTAATCGCGAGGATACGGGCACTCGAGAGGTTCAAGGCGAGATCGCTGGAGACCGCCGTCAGCCGGAAGTTGTCTCGCGCTTCCATGAACGAAGGCAGGGACACGGCTGCGATCACCATGATGATCATCATGACGATCATCAGTTCGAACATGCTCATGCCTTTCTCGCCAGGAGCTTGGACTGCGACCAAATGTGTCATCAGAATGGGTTCAGACTAGTGTAGTCCGTCACAGTTAATGTAACTTATTCAGCTTTCCTACGTCTGAGTATATATGAGGAGAGCACCGACGATTAAATTGGACATTCCTGTGCGGAAGGAACTGGAGCGACTGAGCCGAAGCCGCAGTGTGGCGGTCCGGTTGGCGGAACGATCTCGAATTGTCTTGCTGGCCGCCGGGGGTCTGGACAATCAGGAGATCGCTGCCAAGTTGGACATCACTCGTCAAAAGGCCGGACGTTGGCGCGATCGTTTCGTTGAAGATGGCCTCGGGGGAATCGAAAAGGACGCTTCCCGCAGTGGACGGATTCCCTCGACCGGCCGCCGGAAGCGGGCCCGGATCGTGAAGAAGACGGTCGAAGGGAAGCCTCCGAACGCCACGCACTGGAGCCGGTCCTTGATGGCCAGGGCAACCGGCGTCAGCGAGTCCACGGTAGGGAGAATCTGGCGGGCTCATGGCTTGAAGCCTCATCTGGCACGCACCTTCAAACTTTCCAACGACAAACAATTTGTCGAGAAGTTGGAGGATGTGGTCGGTTTGTATCTGAACCCTCCGGAAAACGCCATTGTTTTGTCCTGCGATGAGAAGAGCCAGATGCAGGCCCTGGACCGCACGCAACCCGGGTTACCTCTGAAGAAGGGGCGGTGCGGCACCCTCACCCACGACTACAAACGCAACGGGACGACCACGATGTTCGCCGCGCTCAATACGCTGGACGGCTCGATTATCGGGACCTGTATGCCGAAGCATCGTCATCAGGAATGGATCCGGTTTCTCAATCAGATCAAACGTTCCGTGCCGAAAGACAAACAGATCCATATCATTTGCGACAACTACGCCACGCACAAACATCAGAAAATCGTCAACTGGTTGAAGCGCAACACGCGCTTTCATGTGCACTTCACACCGACCAGTGCATCCTGGCTGAACATGGTCGAACGCTTCTTCCGGGATCTTTCCGAACAACGGCTTCGGCGCGGGGTTTTCCATTCGGTTCCTGAGCTAATCCAGGCCGTGGAGGAATATGTCGGGGGTCACAATCAGAACCCGAAGCCCTTCATTTGGACCGCAACGGCTTCCGATATTCTTGAAAAAGTTCAACGTGCCCGAAAGAAGCTCGATAAGTTACAGTCTGTTTGACGGGGACCACTAGCACGAAAATACCCTAGGAACGGACTCACAATCCCCCCGGGCCCCTCCATATCCACAATCAGACCCCGCGGCCATCCGAAGCGCAAGTGTTTCCGACAGGCAAGAAAATCGCCGGCCGGGTTGACACCAGTCGCTAATTCAAGACGGGTTAAGAAGATGCAGGGAACATGAGGTCCAGATACAAGCGTACGAGATCGTCACCGTATATCGCTGCGAGGATGGCTCCCATGCCCAGAAACGTGCCGAATGGGAGCTCATAGTTCCTCGACTTATCGAAAAATCTAATCACCGTCAGGCCAATTACCGACCCCACGACCGACCCCAGGAGAATCGTCAGGAGGGTCAGAGGAAGCCCCAGAAACGCCCCGACCATCGCCATCATTTTGACGTCGCCAAAACCCATCCCCTCGATACCCCGGATGCGAAAAAAGGCCTCACGTACGACCCAGAGCAGGCCCCCTCCGAACGCAACGCCGGCCAGGCTGGCCGTCAAGGCTTCCAGTCGCGTGCCGCTGCCCACGACACCGAAGACTCCGAGCAGTCGCGAGGCAAGAGCGCTGGGCTGGGCGAGTGACACGCTGGCCAGAACGCCGACCCAGATGCCGTTCAACGTGATCACGTCAGGCAGAATGCGGTGGTCGTAGTCGATCATTACAAGGACGATCATGGCACAGGAGAAGGCGAGGTAAACACCCCACTGGGGGGTCCGCCCGTATTGGAGGATAAGCAGCACGCTGACAACGGCGGTCAGGGCCTCGATAGCCGGATACCTTACCGAGATCGCTGTGTTGCAGTGGCGGCAACTGGCGCCCAGCCAGAGGTAGCTGAGAATCGGAATGTTGTCGTACCAGACGATGAGCTTCTTACACTTCGGACAACGGGAGCGGGGATGAACAATGGATATATCGAGGGGGAGCCTGGCGATGCTAACGTTCAGAAAGCTTCCTATGCTCAGGCCGAAGAACAGGGCGATCGCCAGATCCATTAGCGAAGTATACGGAACTCCTTGAGGAATACATAGCGAGCCCCCATGTATGCAATCCGCGCCCCCTGCCTCCCGTCAAGAAATCCCCTCTGGATCAGGAATGTCTTGACGAAGAACAGGACCGGCCCGAAGACCAGCTTCAGAGGGTTGAACCGCCGGTGGTTGCTCCTGGCCTCGGCGGCGGACAGGGCCGTGTAACGATCGATTCGCTCGTGATGGTCCTGGATGGACCTGTAGGGGAAATGAAGCAGGTCGCCGTCGAAGCGTTCGACCCTACCCGTGAGACGGAGCCCTTCGTGAACAAAGTCTCCCTCCCATCCGCCTCGCCGACGGTCGTAGAGCCGAACCTTCCGGTCAGGATACCATCCGGAGTGTCCTATCCAACGGTCCAGGTAGAAGGCTCGACGGGGCATCGAGACGCCTGCCAGGTCCGCCCCAGGCATCGTTTGCTTCCATCTGACGATCTCGTTTCCCAGTTCGATGCTGGGCCGTTCGTCCGCATCGATGCTGAGAACCCAATCGTTCGAGGCTTCGCGGGCGGCATGGTTCTTCTGATCCGAGTAGCCCTTCCATTCGCGGGTCACAACACGGGCGCCCTTCCTCCGCGCGATCTCCCGGGTCTGGTCCGAACTGCCCGCATCGACCACGACGATCTCGTCGCAAAAGCCAAGGCTGGCGACTGTTTCACCGATGCGGTCGGCTTCGTTCAGGGAAATGATGATCGCGGTGATCGGAGTCATGGTGCTTCGGGTGGCCTTGACCGGCCTCTATATATGTTATAGTCCGTCGCCGTGATCCGATGCGGAATCTGAAATTGACTCTTGCCTACGACGGGACACCGTACCATGGCTGGCAGATTCAGTCAGGTGTACCTACCATACAGGGCGAACTCCACCGGGCGCTCGAGAAAATACTGAACCATCAGGTTACAACGCACGGTTCCGGCCGTACCGACGCCGGAGTCCATGCGCACGCTCAAGTGGCCAATGTGGCGACGTCGGTTTCAATGGACATCGACGCTCTTCTGCGCGGAGTCAACGCATTGCTCCCGAATGAAATTCGTCTGTTGTCGATTGAAGAAATGTCTCCGGATTTCCATGCGCGGCGCTCCGCTGTAGCGAAGTCCTATCAATACCATCTCTGGCGTCTGCCGGTGGTCCCACCCTTTCAACATCGATTCGTTCATGGCGTCGGGTATTTTCTGGATCAGGAGGCCATGGATCGGGCGACGGTCCAGTTTTGCGGCGAGCACGACTTCACCTCTTTTTCCGCCACGTCTGCAAAAAACACCGACCGCGTCCGGACAGTCTATTCGGCATCGTGGGAAAGAAACGATCAGGAGTGGGTGTTCCGGATTCGTGGCAATGGCTTCCTCCAATACATGGTGCGAACGATTGTCGGAACCATCATCGATGTCGGAAAGAGGCGGATCGATCCCGAGGAAATTGAAGCTATCTTTTTGGCGAAGGATCGATCTCGAGCTGGACATTCCGCTCCCGCCCAGGGACTCCATCTGACCGAGGTCGAGTATTAGAAGGATGAACGACTTCCGGCGGGTCCACTTTTCGATATAAAGTGTTAAGATAGGCGACATGTCGAGGATGAAACAGGACCTTGCCGACCTGATCGACCCGAAATCACTGCCCGCCCACATCGCGATCATCATGGATGGCAACGGGCGGTGGGCTCGAAAACGCAGTTTGCCTCGCGTGGCGGGGCACCGCGCGGGTATTCGTTCGGTTCGAGAGGTCGTAGAGGGATCGGCCGAGCTCGGGGTTGAGGTTCTGACGCTCTACGCGTTCTCGACGGAAAACTGGAAACGCCCCAGAAGCGAAATCCAGACGCTGATGGAACTCCTGAAGGAGTATCTGGCCAGGGAACTCGACAGTATCCACAAGAACAACATTCGCTTCGGCACTCTGGGTGATACCTCGCAGCTCAACCCACTGGTTCAGGGGGAACTCGAAAAAGCGATACGCCGAACGAGTGCGAACACCGGGTTGCGCTTCAACGTGGCCTTGAACTACAGCGGTCGAAGTGAACTCATCCATGCCTTCAACCAGATTCTCCGTGAGGCGAACGAAGATCCCAAGGTGCTCGACGGCATCACCGAGGAGGACCTCCGCAGACATCTCTATACACGAGGCATGCCCGATCCCGACCTGCTGATCCGGACCAGCGGCGAGCTGCGGATCAGCAACTTCCTACTGTGGCAGATTGCCTATTCGGAAATCTGGGTTACCGAAACGCTGTGGCCCGACTTTCGAAAAGAGCACCTCTACGAAGCGATCGTCGCATTCCAGAAGAGGGAACGGCGCTACGGAGGTTTGGTCTCCGCGATGGCCCGCTCGCAATGAAGAGAGTTCTGACCGCTGCCGCCGGCATTCCCCTGGTCCTTGGCATTACATACTGGAGTCCCCCCTGGCTTTTCGGCCTTGTCCTCGCACTTGTTGCTGCCGTTTCACTGGAGGAGTTTTTTGGCCTTATGACCGCCCGTGGTCTGGATCATCCGGGTCGGTGGTTCCTGCTTGCCGGTGCAGGCGTGACGTGGTCGTTCGTCAACGGAGTCGAGTGGGTCCTGGCTGCGCTGGTTCTTGCCGTGATGCTGGTCATGTCCGTATCGATCTTAACCGGAACAGTTCGTACTGCTCTGGAGCGTGCGACCACCGGAGCCGCCGGCGTCGTCTATGCCTGCCTGTTGCTGGGATTCCTGATCCTTCTGTCTCGTCCGGAAGTGTTCGTCCTGCTCGGCATTGTCTGGGTTGGAGACACCGCAGCCTTCTACGGGGGACGGGCGATGGGCCGGCACCTCCTGGCGCCCGAGATCAGTCCCGGCAAAACGGTGGAAGGGGCAGTGGCAGGGGCCGTGGGTTCGGTCGTCCTGGGGGCGGCGCTCGGTGCGGCGGTGCTCGGATTGCCCGTGCAGTGGTTGATGGTCGTGTCCCTGGTCACTGCGATAGTCGCTCAGATCGGAGATCTGGTGGAGTCCGCTCTAAAGAGAGGCGCGGGGGTGAAGGACTCCTCTGGGCTGCTTCCCGGGCACGGCGGCATTCTCGATCGTATTGACAGCCTACTGTTTGCCGCCCCGGTCTTCTATTCCTTGCTCCGAGTATGAAACGACTGACGATTATCGGTTCAACCGGATCGGTCGGGAAGAACACACTGAATGTGGTCGAGCATCTTGATGGCCGCTTCGAGGTCGTGGGCCTGGCTGTGCGTTCGAACGTGGAGGAACTGGCCCGTCAAGTCGCGACTTTCAATCCACCGGCCGTCGCCATCGCCGATCGGACCCGGGTCGACAGTTTCGTTGAGGCGTGCCGCGAGATCCACACGCCCTGCCCGAAGATCCTCGAAGGCGACGAAGGGGTTCGCCAGCTTGCGGGGGCCCCGGACTCCGACGTGGTCGTGTCCGCGGCCGTTGGCGCGGCCGGCCTAGCCCCAACCTACGCGGCCGTTCAGGCAGGGAAGCGTGTTGCGCTGGCGAACAAGGAGGCGATGGTCATTGCCGGAGAACTGCTGAGAAAGACAGCGGCCGAGTCCGGCGGGCTGCTCCTGCCGGTAGACAGCGAGCACAACGCAATCGATCAGTGCCTGCGGTCCGGGAACCGAAGCGAAGTCCGGAAGTTGATTCTGACTGCTTCCGGCGGTCCTTTCCGGACCACGCCGGCCGAAAGATTCCCCGAAATCACTCCGGAAGAAGCATTGAACCATCCCACATGGAAGATGGGACGGCGGATTACCATCGACTCAGCCACGCTCATCAACAAGGGTTTCGAGGTCATCGAGGCCCGGTGGCTCTTTGACATTCAGGCAGACGCGATCGAGGTCGTCGTTCATCCCCAGTCCGTCGTGCATTCGATGGTCGAGTTCGTGGACGGCTCCATCGTGGCGCAACTCGGCACGGCCGACATGAGAATGCCGATTCAGTACGCGTTGACCTATCCGGAGCGGCTGGCGTCCGCCGTCGGGTCTCTGGATTGGACCACTGTGAAACCGCTCGAGTTCTCCTTGCCCGACAGGGACAAGTTCCCGTCCATCGGGATGGCTTACCAGGCGCTCGAAACGGGAGGGACCGCGCCGGCCGTCCTGAACGCGGCCGATGAGATAGCCGTCGAGGCATTCCTGGACAGGAAGATTTCGTTTACCGATGTGCCCTGCATCATTCGAGACACCCTGGCGGCACACGATCCCGGTCCGGCCGACTCGGTCGAAGCCGTTCTCGACGCGGACGGATGGGCTCGCCGGTACGCTCGGAGCCTGCGCGGCGGGTAGCCGGATTATTGCCGATGAGGCTCAATCGATTAACAATCCAACCATGGGGTTCGTAAGGTTCGGCCTGGCCTGTCGGTCGCTCTTCTCCTGATTTGCTCTGGGCCGACCCTACATCATCTCAGAATCCTCACATTCAATCGCACCTCGGATGTCGCGTTTGGACTCCTCATTGTCACGGCCTTCCTCGGAATGATCCTGCTGTTTGGACCGAACTGAGTTCAACTGTCCCTTCGAACCCGCCTTCTCACCGGTTGCAAGCCCCCGGAGCTTCCATGTTAGAATTATGCGAGCTGTCTGACCGGTAAAAAAGGGGAACCATGGGCGCTGTTTTTTCGAATATCGTGGTCGCTTTGTTCGTTCTTGGGGTAATTATCGTCATCCACGAGCTGGGCCATTTCCTGGTGGCAAAGTACTTCCGGATTCGGATCGAGACTTTTTCCGTGGGATTCGGACCTCGACTGGTTGGATACCGCTACGGAGATACCGACTATCGAATCAGCGCGTTCCCGCTCGGCGGATACGTCAAGATGTCGGGGGAAAATCCCGGCGACGACGTTACCGGAGACGCTGACGAGTTCCTTTCGAAGCCGAAGTGGCAACGCTTCCTAGTCGCCGCGGCCGGTCCGGCCATGAACATCGTTCTGGCGGTCGTCCTGCTCGCCGGTCTTTACATGTATGGGAGCGAAGTGCCGGAGTTTCTGCAGAATGAGGCTCGCGTCGGCATTGTCGAGAGTGATTCTCCCGCTGCCGCCGCGGGCGTCCTTCCCGGAGATTTGATCCTCGAGTTCGATGGTGACGAACTTCCCAACTGGCAGCAGGTCGAAACCGACATCATCATCAGCCCCGGACGTGCCATCCCATTGATCCTCGAACGTGCGGGAAGAGTCATTCGAACGACCGTGACGCCCGTCAAGCGAGGGGTCTCGGAAATGGGCTACAGCGGTATGGGCCCGCATGTCCGCGTGGTCGTCGCCGCCGTCGAAGCAGGTTCGCCGGCAGAGCAAGCCGGCATCCTCACCGATGATGAGATCATAGCGGTGGGCGAAACCGATCTGCGGCTGGCCGGCAGTTCGATTCAGGAGTTGATCCAGCAATATCCGGCGGACGTCTTTCCCGTGACCGTGCTGCGGGGGGAACAGACCCTGAACTTCGAAGTCGAACCGATCGTAAGGGACGGACAGCGGATGATTGGGATTCAGATCCCCATCCCCATGGTGATGATCAAGCTGGGCTTCGTCGCCGCCATCCAGCGCTCGATCCAGACTAACACCACGAACGGCCTCCTTATATTCGAGGTTCTGGGAAGGCTGTTCAAACGTGAGACTTCGATGAGGTCGCTGGACGGACCGATCGGCATCGTTCGCGTGTCCGGGCAGGCCTTTCAGGCCGGTTTCACGACCCTGATCAGGCTGATGGCTCTGATCAGCCTGAACCTGGGAATCCTGAACCTCCTTCCGATTCCGATACTCGACGGCGGCGTCATGTTGCTGCTGCTCATCGAAGGCGTCATCAGGCAGGATTTGAGCCTGGCCATCAAGGAACGGATCGTCCAGGTGAGCTTCGTATTCCTTCTGTTGGTCACGGCTTTCGTTCTCTACAACGATGTCGTCAAGCTACTGCCTTCCAATCAGATCTCTCCTTAGGAGCCTGCGCGGCAGAAGGGATCGTAGCGAGAAAGCGGAGAATCGAGGACAGATTTTCTCGATTTTGAGGCGAATAGTGGTTCTATTTAACGAAAAATCGGGGAAATATGGACCGATTCCTACCGCTTTCGCAGTAGATTCCTTCTGCCGCGCCGGCTCCTAACAGCCAATGAAGAAGATCTCGCCGGAAATGCAGGTGTTCTCCGAGTATCTGGAGAGCAAAAGACTCAAGCACACCACGAATCGTAAGTTGATACTCGAGACCTTCCTCAAGGGGGAGGGGCACCGTAGCGTCGAAGAGATCTACCGAACCGTTCGTCAGCAGGACGCCCGCGTCGGCTACACGACCGTGTATCGGGCAATGAAACTGCTCACCGGGTGTGGTCTTGCCCGGGAGATCGATCTGGCCGACGGGATCACTCGATACGAACACCTCTACAATCACGCCCATCACGACCATCTCATCTGCACCGCCTGCGGAGACTCCATCGAATTCTTCAACGCCGAAATCGAAAGAGTCCAGGATGCCGCATCCGCCAAGCTGGGCTTCAAGGTCCTCGACCATAAACTCCAGATCTACGGCTTCTGCGAGAACTGCCGGTAAGAGAAAGAGATTTCACCGCAGAGACGCAGAGGCGCAGAGGAGAAAAGGTTTCTGGGAAAGAGAGAGGGTGATGCTGCAATGCCCACCCGGAAAAATCTCTCTGCGCCTCTGCGGTGAAAAAATCCCCCAACTCGCTGTCGCTCAGAGCGTTTGTTTCGATTTGGTTCTCTGGACCAGGTCCACGGCCCGGGTCAGGGCGGTCTTCATACCTTCGGGGTTGGCGACTCCCCGGCCGGCGATGTCGAAGGCGGTGCCGTGGTCCGGAGAGGTGCGGACGTAGGGGAGGCCGAGGGTGACGTTGGTTGCGGCACCGTTCGAAATGAGCTTTATGGGTATCAGGCCCTGATCGTGGTAGGGAGCGACGACGACGTCGAACTCGCCGCTATGGGCGCGGAAGTAGAGGCTGTCGGCGGGGTGGGGGCCGGAGACCGTGATTCCGGCGTCGCGGCATTCCTCGACGGCCGGTTTGAGAATCTCTTCGTCCTCACGACCGAACAGGCCTTCCTCCCCGGCATGTGGATTAATGCCGGCGACGGCTATCCGTGGGCTGGGATAGTGCATCCGTCGAAACTCGTCGTCCACAAAGCGGATCAGGTCGATGTAGCTTGCCGTTGAGATGGCTCGAATTGCCTCGATCAACGGCATGTGCGTGGTGGCGAGGACGACCTTGAACGTAGGGGCAAAAAAGGACATCGCGAAGGGTTTGACACCCGCCTGTTCGGCCAGGAATTCGGTCTGTCCGCGAAACCCTCCCCCGACAAGGCGCTTGTTCAGCGGAGCCGTCACGATCGCGTCGAGATGCCCGTCGAGGACCGTTCGGCCGGCGGTCTCCAGGGCGAGGAGCGCGCTCCGGCCCGTATCTCGGTTGCCCCGTCCCCACTCTGTTGATCCAAGGTTCGAGCGGAGATCGTGAACCCACAAACGGGACTGGATGTCGGGAGCCGTTTCCGAGTCCGGGGACCATGGCAGGGATGGTTGAAAGTGTTCGAGGTTTGTCAGGAAGGATACCTGGTCCACGAAGAGAACCCAGCGCGCGACGTCGAGCAGAGAGGGAATAGCCTTCAGGACCACCTCGAGCCCGATCCCGGCAGGATCTCCCGCGGTGATCCCAATTGTAATCTTCATCGACCCTTAGGAGCCTCGGCCTTCCTCTTCTTCCTTGTACATGTACTTGACGTAGTGCTTCAGGATCAACAGGTTGGGTTCCGACTCCCGATTGACTTTGAGACAGCCCTTGTCATACCACTCGATGATGCCGTGAATCTGTTCACCGTCCTTCAGGACGACCACCATCGGTGTTCGGTTCTGCATCTGCTTGACGTAGTAAAAATTTTCAGCGTTCGTCTGGTCGGTGGGAGCTAGCTTCCTCCGTGTTTGACGGACTGTGAGCTGTTCCTTCAACTCCGACAGGCTCGGCCTGATTAGCTTCCGATTTGACATTTGTTCCTCTCTACGCTCCTAGGCCCTATTATTGGGAGAGACTTACTCGAAGCCTTGCGGGTACACCGAACTTCATTGGCACAATCAAGATAATGGTGAACTTCGGGGCAAGTTCAGAGCTGATCGTAATCAGTCTTCTGGTCCGTTTCCGAGGTCTTGCTCGTTCTGATCGACGGTTGAATTTACCTGGATCGGATTGGACCACCGAGAAGGTACGCGTCCCACGTCTTTGAACTTATTCTAAACGACTACTCCATCAATTGTCATTCAGTATTTCGGCTGTGGAAGCGTTGAGGGTCAGGGCCAGGACATCGGTCATCATCTGGCGGTTCACGTTGTACTTCAGGTTGGATTCGATAAACTTGAGGCAGTCCCCGATCTCGACAAGACGCTCCACTGTCACGTCGGAAGCCAGGCCCAGAAGCTGATCCTCAATGTCCACGTTGACCAGACGAGTTTGGATGCCTTCCTTCAAGAACAGGAGATCGGAGATCAGGACACCGAGGATTCGCACGCGGTCGCCGTAGTCCTCTTTGGATCGGCCGAGTTCAGCGCTCGCCGCCAGGAGTGAGGCCAGTCCTGTCTCGGACGCCGTCAGGGCATGTTCCAGGAACTCGAGCATGGCGTCGCGGCCCTCGCGGAGCGCTTCAGAGTCGGTGGCAAAGGCACGACCGATGCTGCCCTGGGACCAGCGCACCACCAGTTCGTCGTCGACGCCTGCGCGCCGGACCTGTTCGAGTGTGAGGGGGGAGAAATGATAGACCTGACTGCGAGATCGAATGGTCACGAGCAGGTCATGGACGTTCCGGGTGATGAGAATGAAGAACGTGCTGGGCGGCGGTTCCTCCAGGGCCTTGAGCAGCGCGTTGGCGGCGCCGGGGGTCATCGATTCCGCGGGATCGATCAGGAAGATTTTGGCGGATCCTTCCATGGGCCGAAGAGCGAGCATGGTGAGTAGTTTGCGGACTTGCTCGATCTTGATTCGAGTCGCGTCGGCTTCGACGCTGATGAAGAATATGTCGGGATGGGTGCCGGCCGAGACCTTTTCACACTGCGTACAGGAGTCGCAAAAGGTCTCCGTGTCTCCGATGCAATTGAGTGTTTTGGCAATCCGCAGAGCATAGGTTCGTTTGCCGATCCCCTCCGGCCCCGAAAAGATCAGCGCATGAGGCAGACGGCCTTCCCGGAGCTTCGTGTCCAGTCTCTCGACGATGTCCGTGTTGCCAAGGAAGGAGGCCACTCAGTCGACCTCCAGGACACATCTAATCTGCTTGCCAACCTCTTCGATCGACCGACCGGCCTCAATCACCCGTATACGTTCGGGGTTCTTCCGGGCCAGTTCGAGGTACCCCTCCCGGATCCGGCCGTAGAATTCCAGGTCTTCCGCCTCAAAACGTCCCTCGTCGGCGACCTGCAGACTGTTTCGAGCCCTGGCACGTTCCAGGCCGGTTTTGGGGTCGATGTCGAGGAGGATAGTGACATCGGGACGATAGTCCGCGCAAACCAGGTCGGTGAGCTTTTCGATGAAGTTGAGCGGCACTCCGCGACCGTAGCCCTGGTAAGCCATCGAGGCGTCGTAGTACCGGTCGCAGATGACGGTCTCACCACGTTCGAGCGCCGGGCGAATCTTCTCCGCTATGTTTTGACTTCGGGATGCATAGAAGAGGAGCAGTTCGGCCGGTGTCGTCAGGTTGATCGTTGCGGAATCGAGTACGATTTTTCGGATTCCGTCCCCGACGGCAGTCCCGCCGGGCTCGCGGGTGATCGTGTGGGGAACGGACCGATCCGTGAGCAGGCGGGAAAGGGCGGCGATCTGGGTGGTCTTGCCGCACCCCTCGATTCCTTCAAAGCTGACGAACAGGCCCGGCTTCATAAGCGGGATATTGTACCAGAACCTCCGAGGAGGCTAAGGCTGCGGCGCACTCCTCGGCCACATCCAGATCTTCCTCCAGGGCTTCGATCCTCTTGAGGTTCGCCCGGGTTTCAGGATGCTTGGGAACGAACAGGGAACAACAGTCCTGGTCCGGCAGAATGGAGATTTCAAAGGTGCCGATTCGCTTCGCCACTTCGATGATCTCTTCCTTGTCATTGCCGACCAGGGGACGCAATACCGGCATTCGAATCGAACGGGTGATGACATCGATGTTCTCCAGGGTCTGCGACGCCACCTGCCCCAGACTGTCACCTGTGACCAGTACCCGTGCCTTTTCCTTTCTTGCGATCTTCTCGGCCAGCCGCATCATGAATCGCCGGTACATTATGACGCGGGTTTCCATGGGTGTTTCCACCATAATCTTGCGCTGGACGTCGGCGAACGGCACCATGTAGATCCGGGACCGGCGTTGATGCTCGGCCAGGAGCGTCGCGACCTGTTTCGCTTTATCCTGGGATTCCCGGTTCGTGTGGGGAAAGCTGTGAAAGTGGATGAGCACCGCCGTGCACCCGCGGCGTATCATTTTCCAGGCCGCAACCGGAGAGTCGATGCCGCCGGACAGTAGGACCGCAATCTTCCCGCCTGTCTGGACCGGCAGGCCCCCCGGCCCCTCGAGGCGGTCGAAGAATATCAGCGCTCGACCTTCTACCAGTTCGATCCGGCAGGCCATTTCACCATGATCCAGATCCACCCGGGCCCCACTCCGTTCCTGGACGTAGGCCCCGACGACCCGGTTGACCTCCATGGAGTTCTGGGGGAACCTCTTGTCGGCTCGACGCGTGTCGATCCGAAAGGACTCGAAGCGCACATCCTTCAGGACTTCCCAAACCTTCACGCATAACTCATCGATGTTCCAGACGCCCGTCCAGGCCTGGGCGTAGTAGGCGATGCCGAAGACCTTTCCCAGTCTTCGCTTGATCTCGTCAATCTCCGAATCGGTCTGGAGATCGAGGAGAAGACGACCGGAGATTCGTCGCGTCTTGCCGGCGCCACAACCCTGCAAGGTCTCGTCGATGTTCCGGCAGAGGCGCTTCTCGAAGTAATCCCGGTTGCCTTTCTTGAGCCCCAACTCGCTGTAGTGAATGACGATCAAGCGTTTCATTTATGTGAATTATGCACCAAATATGGTAAGAAAGTTAATTCGTGTCCCGGTATGTTGGGGTTTAACTCCAATCCTGCCGGAAAATCCGGATCGGCCCGGGATGAGGCCGCCACCCATGTGGTGCGTTCATCATAAGGCCCATCCCACAAAAGGACTCCGAGATTATGAGAGCGATTTGGAAAGGCCATCTCAGCTTTGCGTTGGTCACTATCCCGATATCGGTTTTCAGCGCAGCGCGCGCCAGCGATGTTTCGTTCAAGTATCTGCACAAGAAAGACCTGAGTCCGGTTTCCTACAAGCGCTTTTGCGATGCCGAGGGAACCGAGGTCGTGTGGGACGAGATCACTCGCGGTTACGAATTCGAAAAGGGTCGCTTCGTCGAAGTGACTGATGAAGACCTCAAGTCCGTGAACATCGAGGTCACCCGGACGATCCAGATCATCGAGTTTGTCGATGAATCCGAGATCGACCCTCTGTATTTCGACAAACCGTATTACCTGGAACCCCAGAAGGGTGGGGAACGTCCCTATGCCCTGATGCGGGAAGCCCTTCGGAACGCTGGCAAAATTGGCGTTGCGCGCCTGGTGCTCAAGACGAAGGAACACCTCGCGGCCGTTAAGGCGGTTGGGAACATGCTCACGCTTCAAACCATGCGTTTCGAGCACGAAATAGTCGATCCGAGTCAGCTGAATCTTCCGGAGGTGTCCGATGTGACCGACAAGGAGATGGCCCTGGCGAACACCTTGATCGCGACGATGTGTGACACGTTCGACCCGACCCGGTACAAGGATGAGTATCGAGGGCAGCTCCTCGACATCATTCAGAAGAAGGTCGAGGGGGTCGCGCCCGCCACCGCCGGTCCCGGGCCGACGGTACCCGGACAGGTGATCGACCTCATGGAAGTCTTGAAGCAGAGCTTGAAGGAAACCCGGAAGAAGCCCGCTCCACGCAAGGTTCAAGAGAAGACCGTGGCGACCGGGACGGGGAATGGGGGTCCGGCCAAACGTGTGAGAGATAAAAAGGCCAAATGAATCCGATCTCGGAGAACTACCGACGCCTCCTCGATCGGATCGGGGAGGCGTCGTTGCGTTCGGGGCGAAGTCCCGAAGCGGTGCGACTGGTCGGTGTGACCAAGCGAGTTGCCGCCGAACGTGTCCGCGAGGCAGTGGAGTGCGGCTTGACCGATATCGGGGAGAATTGGATTCAGGAGGCCGAGGAAAAATTTCCTTTGCTCGAGGATCTGGATGTCACGCGGCATTTCATCGGCCACCTTCAGTCGAACAAGGCCAGGAAGGCCGTCGGGATGTTTTCATGGATCCAGTCCATCGACAGCCTGGGCCTGGCCGAACGTATCGGTCGGCTGGCGACCGAACCCATTCCGGTCATGATTCAGGTCCAGGTGGCGCCCGAGGACACTAAGAACGGCGCCGATCCTTCCGAGATCGGGACGATTGTCGAAACCGCCCGAGCCAACGAAGGACTGGATCTGAGAGGCCTGATGACCATCCCTCCTTTTTCATCCGATACTGACGCGGTCCGGCCCTTCTTCGCCCGGCTCCGGTCTCTGGCCGATCAGTGGGATCTGCCTGACGTGTCCATGGGTATGAGCCACGACTTCGAAGTTGCCATCGAAGAAGGGGCCACGATCGTTCGCGTCGGCACTGCACTTTTTGGGGCCAGGCAGTGATTCTGGAAGTCCGCGTTATTCCCAACGCATCCCGAACCGCGATCACCGGGACACGCGGCGACGAGGTCGTCCTCCGCGTCAGCGCCCCGGCGATTGAAGGGAAGGCCAATCGCGTCGCCCTGCGCTACCTGTCGCGAGCCTTCGGCGTCCGGTCCTCCGCGGTTCGACTGGTGGGTGGAGAAAAGAGTAGACACAAAAAAATCGAAATTGTAGGCTTGGATTCCGGCGAATTTACGGACAAACTCGCAGACCTTCTCGGTTCCGGCAGCAACAACCCTTAATGACAGACACGATAGAGCAACAGCAGGAGGCCGAGCCGACACAGGCTCCGACCAGCGTCCTCCTGGAGCCCAAGGGCCTGGCTAAGAGCCTGGCGATCTGCGCTTCCGGGTGGCTCCTTCCCGGCGTAAGCCATTTTCTTCTGGGGCGTTGGGGGAGAGGTCTGATCTTCGCGATGGCGGTGTTGGCCATGTTTCTCTTCGGTGTCGCGATGCACGGGCGTCTGTATGATTTTACCCCGGAGCAACCCCTGCACATCTTTGCTTTCCTCGCGAACGCGGGCATTGGATTGCCGTACATACTGGCGCAACGGATGGGATGGGGCGTCGGCATGTTGTCGAGCCCCACCTACGACTACGGAAACACCTACCTCTGGGTGGCGGGTCTGCTGAACTACCTGATCGTCCTCGATGCCTTTGACATCGCCCAGGGCCGGAAGCCATGAACCTCTCCCATTTCGAGGCGCTCGCCCTGTTTGGTCTGCTCGTGTCCATCGTTTTCGCCCTGATCAACAAAACCAGCGCGAAGGAACAGCTGAAGTACGGCAGCCTGGTCTTCCTCTCTTTCCTTGCCGTCGCCTTCGTCGTCAGCTGGCTGATGTTCCCGTTCCCAACCTGAGCCTGGACCTGACGACAACCGTCGAAACGTTTTCTTGACGCAGACAAACGGCAGGTACGCGCGTTTTCAAAATGCGTAAATGTGAAATATAGAGTGTCGGGGCGGCCGTCCCTGGCCGCCCGCCGAGTAAGCAACGAGGGAGCCACAGCCTCGAAACCGCGTCTGCCCCGCGGGTGGCCAGGGACGGCCACCCCGACACTCTTACTGGAATCGTTCCGTCTCTCCGCGTTAAACCCTGCCGGCTCCAAGTGGTCCCCGCCAGAGATAACGTTACCATCTCCGAAGGAGGTTGCGAGCGAACTGATGAGTGAGATCCACCGTGTGGTATGTGTGACTTTCGACGGTTTTGAGCGTTCATGAGGGGCAACCTCCATCGGCCCTACGGGTTCGGGCGGAACGGTACCGTCTTTGGCGTCGCTCCTCTTCACAATGTCGAGGCATTGACTCCTCGTCGCTCCCCCAAATCCGGCACCGTTGCACTCCGAAATCTAGTAACGCTATCTCTGGCGGGGACCACTAGGCTAGACCTATACCATCAACTTTCCATTTTGAACCAGCGTTTCGGTTCCAACGGTTACCGTCGCGTTCGTGATGAAGTTCCAGTACACGCCGCCGCCGCGGTTGGCGCCCCCCATTTCGAGGTTGTCGCCGAGGCTCAAGCGGACGACGCCGGCGCCGTAGCCGTAGTAGCCGATGTAGGGTTGGTTGGGGTTGATAGCGAGGACGGGGTTGAAGCCGAGAGCGAATTCCCGGAACGTCTTTGCTGCTCCACCCGCTTCGGTCAGGGCTCGATCGACGACATCTCCGGCAGGTCCCTGAATGTCAACGACGACGCCACGCTCGAATGTCAGGAGGAGGGCTCGGGTGGCGATATCCAGATGATCCCACACGGGGAGAAAGATCTTCCCGTTGGCCGATGTCTCGATGGGCGCGACCCGGAGGACGCCGGACGGCATCTCGACGTCCCGATCGATTCGCAGGGTCCAGGTCGTGGCAGCCTCGGGGCTGGCATCGCCGGTCTGTTTAGAGAACGGGCGATCGCCCACGGAGAAAGTGAGATCGGTCCCTTGAGCCGTTTGGATCCGAACGGGAGCCGTCCGTAGCAGCGATATCGCTCTTTCGTGCATGGTGTCCAGGTCTCTAACGGTCACCTGCAGAGCGGCAAGGTAAGTCCGATCCACAAGATCGGCCCGGGGGGGCGCCAACCCGGGAAGGGGATAGGTTCCGCTGGCCCAGTGAAAGTGAACGGACCGGCCTCGTTTCCGGTCGAGCCACTCATCAAGAGCGCGTCGGACAGACGGCGTGTTGCCCTGGTGCAGTTCCGGAAGCCATATGAAGACATCGGCATCCTCGAACAGGCGTCTCATCGACTCCAGTTCCGCCTCGGAGCCCTCACGGGTGTCATCGGCTAGAATCGTTCCGGACACATGAGCCCCGGCGCGCCGGATCTCACTTCGAAGAGGTTCGACGATCTCCGTAAAAATTCGCGGATCTATTTTCAGAAGAACGCTTTCGCCCGGCTGGAAACAAAGTGCCCCGGCAATCCGTCTGGCACATCGTTCATAATCCCGGTTGGTCAAACTCATAGTTGTTCGTAATGGTTCCGGATCGCTTCGACCAGATCCGGAATCGTTGATGTTTCGGCTTGGATATCAACGTCGAGACCGAAACGGGCCGCACTGTCGCGGGTTACCGGTCCGATGACGGCAACGGCGATTCCGTGCATGGCTTGCGACAAATCCGAGACGCCGAGCATGTCCGCCAGGTTGTGAACGGTGGAACCGCTGGTTAACGTGATGCAGTCCACTCGCTCGTCTCGAAGGACCCGGCGGAGTTCCGCGTCGGAGTCTTTCGGGCGCTGGGTGCTGTAGACGGTCACAACGTCGACCCTGGCGCCTCTCCCGCCGAGAGCCTCGGGCAGGCGAACGCCTGCGATCTCGGCACGTGGAATCAGGATGCGGCTTCCGGTCAGGTCCTCGGGGAAGGCTTCGACCAAGCCCTCGGCACGGAAGTCATGGGGTACGAGATCGGGTCGGAAGCCCCGCGCCTCCAATCGTCGAGCGGTCTCGGATCCTACCGCGGCGATTTGAATCCCCTCAAGGGCTCCCGCACGTGAAAGAAAGGCTTCGACTGCGTTGGCGCTGGTGAAGATGACCCAGTCGTAATCCAGAATACGTCTGATCGCATCATCGACCGGTTCCCAGGACTCCGGCGGAACTATTTCGATCGTCGGGACTTCAAGGACACGGGCCCCCAGAACTTCCAGACGTTGGCGTAAATCCCATCCCTGGTTCCGGGCGCGCGTCGACAGGATCGTTTTCCCTTCAAGTGCCATTGGCGCTGATCTCGTCCAGGATGGCGGCGCCCCCGGCAGCAAGCAGTCGGCGCCCCAGCCGAGCTCCGATCTCCTCAGCCGCGTCGGCGCTGCCGGTGACGGAATCGGTGATGATTTTCGTCCCGTCCAGGCTTCCGATCAGGCCCTTCAGTACGAGTCGATCGCCATCCAGTCGCGCATTGCCCCCGATCGGAACCTGACAACTCCCGTTGAGGCACGCCGACAGACTCCGCTCAGCCAGGACGGCCGTGTGCGTGTCCGGATGATCGAGCGTTCTAAGGACTTCCGCCGTCGAGCGGTCGTCGGACCGGCACACGAGCGCCAGCGCGCCCTGCCCGATCGCTGAAAGCATCACGTCGTCTTCGAGGAGTTCGGTGATCCGGGATCCGTGGCCGAGCCGTTCGAGGCCCGCGGCGGCAAGAATGATTCCGTCGTACTCCCCGGCATCGAACTTTCCGAGGCGCGTGTCGACGTTGCCACGCAGTGGAACCACGTCGAGTTCGCCGAAGCGATGCTTCAACTGGACCTGCCGGCGCAGGCTGCTTGTTCCGATCCGGGCTCCGGCTGGTAACCCTGTCAGCTTTCGGCCATCCGAAACCAGTGCGTCTCGCCGATCTGCTCGTTCCGGGACCGCCGACAGGAGGATACCCGAAGGTAGTTGGTAGGGGAGATCCTTCATGCTGTGGACCACAAGGTCGACCCGCCCGTCCAGAAGCGCCTCGTCGAGCTCTTTGGTGAACAGGCCCTTGCCCCCAACCTCGGCGAGAGGGACGTCCAGGATCTTGTCACCCGTCGTCTTGATCCGCACCAACTCCACGTCGATATCGTGATGCCGCTCAATCGAACTCTTCGTCCAGTTTGCCTGCCACAGGGCCAGCAAACTGCCACGGGTTCCGAGCTTCAACGTCCGGTTCCTAAGGCTTTTTGACATTGAAAATTTTTCGGACCAGCTCGATGTACTCCGGGCCCCTGGTGTCGTGGGTCATGTTCTTGAGTTGGGATATGGGATGATGCAGAATCTTGTTGATCAGGGCCTGGGTGATGCGGTCGACTGCTTCCTGTTGCGACTCGGTCATCACGCCCAGGTGTTTTCGGTTCCGCTCAATCTCGTCCCGTCGAAGTTTCTCAAGAGTCTCCCGGAGTTGGACGATCGTGGGAACGACCTCGCGTGACCGCATCCGGTTACAAAACGCCTCCACCTCGTGGTCGACGATTTCCTCCGCCCGGGTCGCCTCGCTCATTCTCCCTTCCATGTTCTCATCGACGACCTGCTGGAGGTCGTCGATGTCGTAGAGGAAGACGTTGTCTATGTCGTTCACCCCGGGATCTATGTCGCGGGGAACTGCGATGTCGATGAAGAACACCGGTCGGTTCTTCCGGCGGCGGATGATCTGTTCGGCGTTGGGTTTCGTAATAACGAAATGCGGCGCGCCGGTGGAACTGATGACGATGTCGGCGCGGTCGATGTGATCGTTGAGATGCTCAAACGGAATGGCCGCCCCCTCGAACACGCGAGCCATCTCTACGGCTCGTTCGAAAGTGCGGTTCGTCACCAGAACAGTGGATACACCCGCCCGTTTGAGATGTTTTGCGGCCAGCTCGCCCATCTTGCTGGCGCCGATGATCATGACGCTCTTGCCGGACAAATCCCCGAAGATTTTGCGGGCCAGTTCCACGGCGGCATAGCTGATCGAGACCGCGGACTCGGCGATCCCCGTGTCGGTACGGATTTTCTTCGCCACGGTCAGTGCGCGTTCCATCAACGATCCCAGGTGCGAGCCCACCGTGCCGGCGTCGCTTGCAACCCGGAAAGCCTCTTTGATCTGACCGAGGATCTGGGGTTCGCCTACAACCATGGAGTCCAGGCTCGAAGCGACCCTGAAAATGTGACGGATCGCGTCGTTGTCTCTCAGCGTGTACAGGTGGCTGGCGATGCTGTCGCACGGGATCCGGTGGTAGGAACAGAGAAACTCCCGGACCATTTCGTCGTCGGGAGCCTCGGCCACGACTTCGACGCGGTTGCAGGTCGACAGGATCATCGCCTCGGAGATGCCATCGTACTGGACAAGCGATCTCAGCGCGTCCTGAAGGTCCGTGGCGCTGAAAGCCAGTCGCTCACGGATTTCGACCGGTGCCGTCTTGTGGCTCAGTCCGACGAGAGCTAACTGCATATTGGTCCGAAGCAGAGGCCAGCCTCAAGTCCCTGGCCGCGCTCAATTCTCCTCATTGAGAAAACGTGTGGAGGCCGCCGAAATAGGTGGCTCCCAGAAAAGAAATCAGCACGCTGATGAATCCGGCAATTCCCAGATATGCCGCCTTCTTGCCCCGCCATCCGGCGATCAGCCTGTAGTTGATCAGCAGCAGATAGATGAACCAGGTGAACAGCGACAGTTGGATTTTCAGGTCGCCTCCCCAGACCGTTCCCCACGCCGATTGGGCCCACAATGCCCCGGAAATGATACCCAGGGTAATCAGGGGGAATCCTATCGCCAGCGACCGGTACGACAGGTCGTCACAGATTGCCAGTGCCGGCAGGCGGTGAAAGAACGATGAATGGTGTTTCGACTTCAGCTCCCTTTCCTGGATCAGGTACATCACCGCTCCAGCAAAACTGATAAAAAGAGCCGCATAGCCCAGGAAGATCAAGGGGGTGTGAATATAGATCCAGTTGCTCTGTAGAGCCGGGGGTATCGAGTTCGAGGGGTCGTAGACCAGGTTCGCGATGAACGTCAGGATGAAGATGAGCGGAAAAACAAAGACGCTCAGGGAAGTGATCCGATACTTCGCATAGGCGATGAGAAATCCCAGAGCACCCAGCGCGGCGAAGAAAGAGAAGGCTTCGTGACGCTGGGTGAGAGGCATGTACTGAAGCTCCAGCGCCCGCACGATGATCGAGCCGGCATGGAACATGAAACCGGCAATCACCGAGTACAGACTGGCTCGGAACAGGGTGTGTTTCTTGTTGAGGACCGTGAGTATCGAGTGCAGCAAACCCACTGAATACAAAGCCAGTGCGACTCGTAGAAGCACGACGTGCATGGGCGGATTATAGCATGGAGCAGGCTCCGCCCGACGGCATCGGCATGGGTTGGAAGCCTGGTGTGCTAGCATGACGGAATGGGTCCAGATCTGTTTTCCATCATTTCTTCCGTGGTCGTTCTGTTGCTTTCGCTGAGTGTTCACGAGTCGGCGCATGCCTGGACCGCGGACCGCCTCGGTGATCCGACCGCACGCGACCTGGGACGGATCTCATTGAACCCCCTGGTGCACGCGGATTTCTTTGGAACGTTTCTTGTTCCGCTGATTGGCTTCTTCAGCGGATTCATTTTCGGATGGGCCAAGCCGGTTCCGGTCAACACGGCACGACTTCGCAACCCGACAAAGGATTACATGCTGGTCGCGGCGGCCGGGCCTCTGAGCAACCTGGTGATGGCGTCTACCCTTTTTGTCTTCCTGCTGATTCTGAAGTCCTCATCCGGGTCGAGCGAGCTACTGGTCAATCAGGTAGTGCGGGGTGTGGCGAGAGGGGATTCACTCCTGGTGCCCATGGTTTCGATGGCGTATTTCGGAGTGATGATTAATTTAATATTGGCCATCTTCAACATGATCCCGGTCGCCCCACTCGACGGTGCGGCCGTCCTTTCCGGGTTGCTGCCGGCCCCGCTTGTCCGTCCCTACGAACAGCTGCAGAAGTATGGTTTTGTGATACTGATCGGTCTCCTCTATCTCGGGGTTCCGTATTACCTGTTCAGCCCCGTCATGGGTGTCGTGCAGTCCTTCCTGGTCTATTGAAGGAGCCTGCGCGGCAGAAGAGATCGTAGCGAGAAAGTGGATTATACCGCTTTCGCAGTAGATCTCTTCTGCCGCGCAGGCTTCCATTAAGCAATGAAGAAAAAGCGAATCCTGAGCGGGATGCGGCCCACCGGCAGGCTCCATCTGGGCAACTATGTGGGTGCGCTCGAAAACTGGGTCCGTCTCCAGGATGAATACGAGTGTTTTTATTTCATCGCCGACTGGCACGCATTGACGACCGACTATGACCGGGCCGGCGATCTGCGGGGAAATTCCGTCCAGGTGGCCATCGACTACCTGGCCGCGGGACTGGACCCGGAAAGGTCCACGCTGTTCGTCCAGTCGAGTGTCCCCGAACACGCCGAGCTTCACCTCCTCTTTTCGATGGTGACGCCGTTACCCTGGCTGGAACGCGTTCCGTCCTACAAGGATCTGCTCCAGAATATCGATCACGACATCAATACCTATGGCTTCCTCGGGTATCCGGTTCTCCAGACGGCCGACATCCTGATGTACAAGGCCGACGCGGTTCCGGTCGGAGAGGATCAGGTGGCACACGTCGAGTTGACCCGGGAAATCGGACGTCGATTCAACCACCTCTACGCACCTGTCTTTCCCGAGCCCCAGTCTCTGCTGACATCCACTCCGAAACTTCCCGGAACCGATGGACGGAAGATGAGCAAGAGCTACGGCAACACGATTGCGCTTGGAGATCCACCGAAAGAAGTCCGTCAGTCCATGATGACGATGATGACCGATCCCGCGCGAAAACGCCGCAACGATCCCGGCAATCCCGACGTCTGCCCGGTCTTCGACTACCACAAGGTGTTTTCGGACGAAAAAACGCTCGAGGAGGTGGACCAAGGTTGTCGCTCGGCGGGCATAGGCTGTGTCGAATGTAAGGGGTGGCTTTTCGACAAGCATCAGGCGAAGTTCGGACCGATTTACGAGCGCCGCGTTCACTACGAGAACAACCAGAGGAAGGTCGAAGACGTTCTCGAGGCGGGCGCCGAACGAGCCAGAAAGTGCGCGGTCGAAACCATGTCCGAGGTTCGGGAGGCGATGAAGCTGTAATTGGGAAGATGTCATGGCCGAAGACTTAAAGATTTCGCTCGCGCTTTACGAGGGACCGCTCGATCTTCTTCTGGATTTGATACGGAAGCACAAGATCGACATCTATGACATCCCCATCGCCGAGGTGACGGCCCAGTATCTGGACTACCTGCACATGATGCGCGAAATGGACGTCGACCTCGCCGCCGATTTCCTCGTCATGGCCGCCCAGCTGATCTACATCAAGTCGCGGATGTTGCTGCCGCCGGACCCCGATGCGGTGGACGACGAGGACGACCCGAGAGCCGACCTGGTCGAGCGCTTGCTCGAGTACGAAAAGTTCCGGAATGCCGCCGAGATGCTTTATCAGAAAGAGATGGTGGAGAAGGCCGTCTGGACACGCCCGGGCCGACTCGAGACTGACGGGGAGGACCTGGAACCGCAGGTGACGGCCACGCTGTTCGATATGCTCGCGGTGTTTCGAGACGTTATCACCCGGTTTGAGGAACGGCCGCCTCTGGATGTCATGCGTGAAGAGTTTTCAGTCGAACAGATGATGGTCTTTGCCCTGTACGAACTCAAGAGCTCTCCGGATGGTATGCGGTTCACCGAGTTGATCGAACAGTTTTCCACGCGTCGAGCCCTGATCACGCTATTTCTGGCCTTGCTCGAGTTGGCTCGGGTTCGGGCGATCTCCATCGCACAGGAAGGGGCATTCGACGCAATTACCTTACGCGCCAACCCGAATTATGACCGATCCCAATCTTTCAGCATTGCTTGAGGCCATCATTTACCTGGCCGACGAGCCGATCCGCCCGGAGCAAATCCGTAGAACTCTGCGTCGGGGCATTTCGCTGAAAACACTCAAGCAGGAGATCGAAGCTCTCCGTGAGAAGTTCAGTCGGCCCGAACACGGGATCGAGCTTCGTGAGATCGCCGGCGGCTATCGATTTTCGACAAAACCGGAACATCACGATGCGTTGAAGAAGTTTACAAGGAGTCTGGTGCCGGCGACACGATTGTCCCTGGCGGGACTGGAAACGCTGGCCGTCATTGCCTACCGTCAGCCGATCACGGTGCCGGAAATACTGGAAATTCGGGGGGTTCAGGCGAGCGGGGTCATCAAAACGCTTCTTGATCGAGGTTTGGTCACCGTGGCCGGCCGCAAGGAAGTGATCGGACGTCCGATCCTGTACAAGACAAGCCGCGCCTTTCTCATCTATTTTGGCCTGAACAGTCTCGATGAACTCCCGAGTGTCGAGGAGTTTGAAGAATTGATCAAGACAGAGCAGTCCGCGCAGGCCGTACTTCCCCTTGAGGCCCCCATCGAAGAAGACGACGAAGTGGGCGAAGAAGACGAAGAGGTCGAAAGCGCGGAACAAGACGGGAAAGAGGACGACGAAGAGGCTATTGGCGATTAGCTGTTCGCCGGCTTCTGGCTCCGAGTTCGTCCGAACGCCCGATCCTCTCTAACCAGGGAAAAGCCAGACAACCAACCATGGAAGAGCGTTTGCAGAAAATTCTTGCCCACGCGGGTATCGCGTCCCGACGTAAAGCAGAGGAAATGATCAAGCAGGGACGGGTGTCGCTGAACGGCAAGATCGTGCAGGACATGGGAGTCCGTGCCGACGCAGCCCAGGATGTGATATCCGTTGACGGGCGCAAGATTCCGGCGCCGAGACTGCCGGTCTACATCCTGCTCAACAAGCCCCGGAACGTCGTATCGACGCTGAGCGATCCGGAGAAGCGGCGAACCGTCCTGGATCTGCTGGGTGGACGTGTTCGAGAGCGGGTTTACCCTGTCGGTCGCCTCGATTTTGCGTCCGAGGGCCTGCTGATCCTCACCAATGACGGTGAGTTCACGCGCTTCATGACGCGCGGGGGCAGGGTTCCGAAAGTTTATCGGGTCAAGGTATCCCCTCCACCGGCGGAAAAGGATCTGGATCGACTTCGGAGAGGCATTCGGATGGAAGGGGTCCGGTCCGCACCTTGCGACATCCAACCGTTCAAGTCCGGCCCGAATCCCTGGTATGAGGTCACGTTGCATCAGGGACGGAACCGGCAGATTAGGCGGATGTTCAGTGCCATCGGACATCACGTATTGAAACTGCAGCGTGTGAGAATCGGTTTTCTCGACGCACCGAAGCTCGGGATCGGGGAGTGGCGTCTACTGACGCCGGTCGAGGTGCGGAAGTTCTACGGCAGGTACGCCGACAAACAAGTGAGCGAATCTAAACTCGAGCGAACACGTCGCCCCCAGCGGACGGATCGGAGAGCTACATGAACTTCGTAGACGTTATTCCGGAACACATCCGGAAGATTCAACCCTACCAGCCGGGAAAACCGGTAGAGGAAGTCGAGCGGGAACTGGGAATCTCGGCGATCAAGCTCGCGTCGAATGAGAACCCCCTGGGGCCGTCCCCCAAGGCGGTCGAGGCCGTCCGGTCGTTTCTCGAAGATTCCGGCCGCTACCCCGAAGATACGGGCTACTACCTTCGTCGCGAACTCGCCGAACGCTATGAGGTTGAGATGGAGAACGTCATCGTGGGAGCCGGCTCCAGCGACATCCTTTCGATGGCCTTTCATTCACTTCTGGACAGTGAAGCCGAGGTGCTGACATCTGAAGGTTCGTTTGTTCTCTACTACCTTTTCTGTCAGTCGGTTGGCGCGAAAATGATCGCGGTGCCTCTCAACAACTACACGTTCGACCTTTCCGCCATGGAGAAGGCAATCGGCCCGCGAACCCGGCTGATTCTTCTGGCGAATCCAAACAATCCCACCGGCACGATGGTCGGTAAGGAAGACGTTCGTCGATTCATGGACAAGGCTCCCGAAGACGCCCTCGTCGTTTTTGACGAGGCCTATTTCGAATATGTTCGGGATGAGAGTTACCCGGACTCGTTCGAGTATCTTACGGAAGGTCGCCCGGTTCTGATTTTGAGGACGTTCTCGAAGGCCTATGGTCTGGCCGGATTCCGAATCGGCTACGGGGTCGGGAGGCGTGATGTCATCGAGACGCTCAACAGGGTTCGCCCCCCATTCAACGTGCCAAGCGTCGCGCAGGTCGCTGCGCGAGCCGCATTCGACGATGTCGATCACGTCAACCGGAGCGTGGAGAGCAACCGCCGCGAACTGGAGTTTCTCGGTCGGGAGTTTACGGCCCGATCCCTTCGATTCGTTCCTTCGGTCGCAAACTTCGTTCTTGTCGACCTCGAGATGCCGGCCGCCGAAGCCTTCGACATGCTTCTTGGGCTGGGCGTCATTGTTCGACCGATGCATGGCGCCGGATTTCCGACGATGGTCCGTGTGTCGGTCGGTACTCACGAAGAGAACGAGAAATTTCTTACCGTGCTCGACCAGATTCGATGACGATTCCAGAAATTCTCGAAAGCTACCGGACAATCGCCGTCGTGGGGTTGTCCTCGCAACGGTTCCGACCCAGTCATTCCGTCACGGCGTACATGCAGAGCCAGGGATACCGGATCATTCCGGTCAACCCTCACGAGACCGAGGTGCTGGGGGAGCGAGCGTATGCCCGGCTCCAGGATGTCCCCGGGCCGGTCGAAATCGTCGATGTGTTTCGCCGCTCCGAACACGTGGCCCGAGTGGTCGAAGAGGCGATCGAGGTTGGAGCAAAGGTGCTATGGCTTCAGGAAGGCGTCGTGGACGAAGAAGCGGCGGCGCGTGCGCGCGGAGCGGGCATGGAGGTTGTCATGGATCTTTGTATTCTAAAGGAACACATGAAGATATAGCGGTACACTGCTGACATCATTCAGGCTGTTGTTTCTGCTTCCGTCTCTCGACCTCATCCAGCCGTCTCTTGACGTCTATCTCCGATCCTGCGTTCTTAGGCCGATAGTACCGGTGACCGGCGACGCTTGCGGGGAGGCACTCCATGCGGGCAACTTGCTCCTTGTTGTCATGCGCGTACTGGTAGCCCTCCCCGTAGTGCAATTTCTTCATCAGCCGGGTCGGAGCGTTGCGAAGATGGAGCGGGACGGGTTCGGCACGACCGTGGCGAGCGTCCTCCAGGGCGGCCGAGTACGCCGTGTAGACGGCATTCGATTTCGGTGATGCGGCCAGATAGATCGCGCACTCTGCAAGCGCAAGCTGACCTTCGGGCATTCCCAGAAAAGCGACGGCTTCCTTTACGTCAAGGGCAACACCGAGAGCCGCCGGATCTGCCAGGCCGATGTCTTCGGAGGCGAAACGAACCAGCCGCCGGGCGACGTACATCGGATCTTCGCCCGCCTCCAGCATTCGCGCAAGCCAGTAGAGGGCTGCATCCGCGTCGGAGTTCCGGATCGACTTGTGGAGGGCGGAGATGATGTTGTAGTGCTCTTCTCCGGACTTGTCGTAGATAAGTACCTTCTTCTGTGCAACTTCCTGAAGGGTCTCCTTTGTGATCATCGCGTCGGCCTCGACCGACTCGGATGCGAGCTCCAGGATGTTGTACGCCGTCCGCGCGTCCCCGTTGGCCAGTTCGACGATGCTTCGGGCAGCGTCGGGCGCCATTCGATAATCGAATCGTTCCGACGCCCTTCCGATCAGGGACAGGATCTCGTCATCGTTGAGGGGGTTGAGAACGAAGACCCGAACCCGCGACAAGAGAGCCACTATGATTTCGAAGGACGGGTTTTCCGTTGTCGCCCCGATCAGGGTGATGCTGCCTTTCTCCACGTAGGGCAGGAAGGCATCCTGTTGCGCCTTGTTGAAGCGATGAATCTCGTCAACGAAAAGGATGGTACGGCGGCCATGATGGCGGGACCGCTCCGCTAAGGCCATAATGTCCTTGATTTGCCGGATTCCGGACAGAACCGCGCTGAAGGTCAGAAACTCGGACTTCGTCATGTGGGCGATGATCTGGGCCAGCGTCGTCTTGCCGACGCCAGGTGGACCCCACAGGATCATCGAGGGGATCTTGTCGTGCTCAATGGCCAGGCGCAGCGCCCGACCCGGTCCCAACAGATGTTCCTGCCCGATGAAGTTCCCGAGGATGTCCGGGCGCATGCGCTCGGCGAGTGGACCGTCTTCCGGGTCGCGATCAGGTTTTGGCTCTTCGAAAAGGGAATCCATTGTGTGCTCGATTCTGGCGATAGTTTATCAGTCCCTTCAACTTCTCCGTTGTTTCCAGGCCTCGTAGAGGATTATTCCTGCTGCGACACCTGCATTCAGGGACTCCACACGCGGATCGTGGGGGATTCGGACGACCGTGTCGCAGAGTTCGCGTTGGGGCGAACCCAGCCCGGCTCCTTCGTTGCCGAAGAGGACGGCCGAGGGCCGGCGCCAGTCGTGATCCTCTATGGCGATCCGGGCGTCACCCGCTGTTCCGACGATGTCGATGTTTTTGGATCGCAGCCGATCGGAAAGAATGGTCAGGTTCATACCCCAACAGTGGGGGACACGGAGGATGCTTCCGGCACTGGCACGGACCAGCTTGTCGTTGTACACATGGACCGTACTCTCGGTTCCGATACAGCCCGACGCATCGAAAGCGTCGGCCACGCGGAAGATGGTGCCGGCATTTCCGGGGTCCTGCACCCCGCTGAGAACAACGAGGAGCGGACACTCCACAGAGAGCATCTCGTCGATGTCCGAAGGCGAGAGGCGGACCAGGGCAATCATGCCTTGAGAAGTTTCCGTGGCTTTCAGGGACCGAAACACCGGTCGATCGACAACGTAGGTCGCCCCGGCGGGCTCTGGTGGAGGATCGGTGCCAGTCTCGAGGAACAGTTCCGCGACCTCGATGCCTGCGCGCCGGGCTTCGCTGATGAGGTTCGGACCCTCGATCGGAAGCAATCCGTCCGGCGTCCGCCCCCCTTGCCGAAAGGCCTGGCGGATCTCGGGCAGGCGTGGGTTGTTCTTGCCGATAGGCTGTGGTCCCATGTCAGCGCTATTATGGCAGTAGTGGGAAACTTGATCCTCAGGAAACATTTGAGGCCCTGACGCGGCATTCCCGCTTTAAAGATACATGCGAGTTGTAAACGCTGACGATTTCGACGGTGAGAAAGCTCGGGATGTGGTGCGAATTCTCGAGCGGGGTGGCGTGATCTGTTTTCCGACCGACACTTCGTACGGTTTGGGGGTCGATGCAGCCAACGAGTCGGCGGTGGAACGGCTGTTCGAGGTCAAGGGACGACCCGAGTCCAAGCCAATCCTGCTTCTGGTGAACTCGATCGATATGGCGTTAGCCGTCTCGCGACCCACGCCAGGCTTCGAAGCGGTGGCCTCTCGTTTCTGGCCCGGTCCGATCACGCTGGTCGTTCATGCCGATCGGACCCTTTCGGGCCACGTCACCGCGGGCAGGGGAACCGTCGGTCTGCGGTGGCCCCGAATGCCCCTGGCGCTCGACCTTGTCGAGCTGCTGGGTAGACCGCTGACCGCAACGAGCGCCAACCGCAGCAATCGGCCGGTTGTCGGTTCGGTGTCCGAGGCCATCGAGCAGCTTGGCGAAGGCGTCGATGTGTACGTCGATGCCGGGCCTCTTCGAGGGAGCCCGGTGTCAACGGTGCTGGACTTGACGGAAAGCCCTCCGGTCCTCCTGCGCGAAGGGCCGGTCTCCCGCGAGGAACTGACCGAGTTCTTTGGGAAAGTGATTGGGACGTCTGTCCATTGAGACCTCCGGCTAGGAGCCCGTGGTGGAAGTCTGTAGGGTCGCGCGCAGGGGTATTCGGGTCACAGGCGAAATGAGGAGCGAAACGATGCATAGTCCTCGTGACCGACGAATGACAAAGCCTGTGGCCCGAAGACCCCTGCGCCCTTCGGGTTACGACGGCATGGGGCCAGCTGCGGAGAGATGCACGATGGGGAGCATCGACGTCTTCGATGGGAACCATCGCCGTCGTCGTGGCGCCTTGCATCTAGCCCCATGGCGCTCGTAACGCGACCCTACAGACTTCCACCACGGGTTCCTAGTGACCCACGATGAAATGACGACTCATCAAGCTGACGGCGGTTCTGCTTTTCGGAACGATCCTCGCCATCGGTGTCTACGGCGGCGTCATTTACTCCCGGATCCGAACCAGCGCAGTGACCGATGAGGCCAGCCCGGCCGACGCGATCATCGTCCTGGGCGCCGCTCAGTACAACGGAAAACCATCACCGGTTCTCGAAGCCCGGCTGGACCACGCATACGACCTGTTCGAGCTCGGCTATGCCAACGTCATCATCACGACCGGTGGTTTTGGACCCGATCCCAATTTTTCTGAAGCGCATGTTGGCGCCCGCTACCTGTCGGAGCGGGGCATCGATCCGTCACAGATCATCACCGAGCAGGGAAGTGGAACCACTTACGACACCGTTCAGGCATCGGCCCGGATCATGCATTCGAACGGATGGAAGAAAGCCCTGGTCGTCAGCGACGGCTTCCACCTGTACCGGGTCAAACAGATCTTCGCCGACAGCCGCGTCGAGGCGTTGACCTCGCCGGCGCCGGCGAGCCCCATTGAAGTCGCACCGTCCAGCCGCATCTGGTACAGCCTGCGGGAAGTGCTCCTGTTGTCGGCATACCGGCTGGTGCAACTTGTAGGCTGATCCCAGAACCTTCCGTCTTGGGAGCGATTGTTTTCAACTCGACGACACGAAGGGCACGAACTTTGGAAAGATAGATCTTCTTCGCGAGCCCTTCGTGTTCTTCGTGCCTTCGTGTTGAATTCGGTTTCCGGACTAAGATGGGTCGATCCAGATCTGGTTCAGGAATTCATAGTCACCCGTCGGCGACAGCTTCATTCCCTGAATCCTCGTGTTAAAGACACACACGGTGTTGGGGTACCAGAGGCTGACATAGGGGAGGTCCCGGGCAATCGTCTGCTGCACCAGGGCATAGTATTCCTTCCGTTTTTCCTGATCGACTTCGCGCCGGGCCAGCTCCACCCAATTGTCGATGTCCGGGTTTGAATAGCGGCCACGGTTTCGCCCGTTTGGCGGCACCATTTCCGAGTGGAAGATACTGTTGAAGATGTCCGGGTCGTTGTTGCCGCCAATCCAGCGCAGGGAATATATCTGGAAATTTCCGGCAAGGACATCGGCGAAGAACGTCCCGAACTCGTTGGACCGGATTTCCATGCTGATTCCAACGTCCTTCAGCTGCTGTTGGAGGACGGTGGCGACCAGGAGGCCGGTTTCGTCGGTCGAAGTCCTGTAGGTGAAAGACAGATCGTCGTAACCCGCCTCCCTGAGCAGTTCCCGGGCGCGGTCCGGATCGTAGTCGTAACGATCCACGCCATCGAAATAGGCCCAGTTTTCCGGCGGCAGCACCGATTCGGCCCGACGCGCCTGGTTTCTGAGGAGGTCTCGAATGATTGATTCGCGATCGACCGCATGGGCGATGGCGCGCCGCACGTTCACGTTGGCGAACACCGGATCCTCGAGGTTGAAGGCGAGGTACTGGAAGTTGGTCCCATCTTCGTTCATCACTGCCAGTTCCGCTTCATCACCGAGAGCCTCGACCATGTCGGGTGGTAAAACGTTCAAGGCGATGTCGACTGTTCCTTTTCTCAATTCCAGCCCCCGGACGATGGCTTCGGGGACGATCTTGAAACGCACGGCCTCAATCCGGGGTTGTACGCCGTAGTAATCCGGGTTGCTTCGGAGAAAGACTTCTTCGTCCCGTCGGTAGTGCTCGAAGACGAACGGGCCCGACCCGATCGGGTGTTGGGCGAGTTCGGAGCCCGCCCCTTCCGGCACAATGCCGATTGCGCCTGAAGTCAGGTTCCACAAGAATGGGGCAAACGGCTCCTTCAGGCTGAAACGCACCGTAAGGTCGTCCACCGCTTCGATTTCCTCGACGAGCAGGTAGGTGCCCAGCTTGGGCGTCTCGACCGAGCGATCAAGGATGGAACGAAACGTGTAGATAACGTCCCGCGCCGTCAAAAGGCGTCCATCGTGAAAGCGGACCCCCCTGCGAAGATGGAAGATGTAGGTTGTGGGATCGGGTATGTCCCAGCTTTCGGCCAGATCCGGAACAATCGCCGACGATTCGTCGCGACGGACCAGGGAACTGAAGATCAGTGACGCTATTCGCTCCGAGGAGGCGTCCAACCCGATCCGTGGATCCAGGTTCAACGGGGGGTTCTCTATCGCAAGCGTGACAACGTCGGGCACCGGGGGCGCCGCACAACCTGACACGAGAACGATCAGGAGGGCTGTGAGTAGAGAACGAAAAATCACAGTGTCAGAGTATCACTGCCTATGTCCGAGGCCGAATGAGAGTAGAAACTGGTGGGGACAGCGTGTCGGGGCGTCCCTCTTTGGGCGTCCGCGGGAATGACGAACTTGACCGTCCTGCTCTTCACCTCTGAGCCTGTCCTGACGGCGTATTCAGGGATGACTAACGGGCTGGTACTTTTTCGACCGTGGCGATGGAGTCTCTGAGTTTTACGATCTGACGGCTGAGGCGGGCCTTCATGTGCGGCCGATAACGGAGGGGTGCGAACTCGATGCGGTGCTTTCGGTCGAGAATGCGTTCGACGGACTCATCGACCCGTTGCCTTACTTTGGCTTCCGAACGGGCAGTGCTTACGAGGTGGTCGAATGCGTCTTTGAGAAGGGGCGTGGTCTGGGAGAACAGGAACATGTCGTTGCCCGCATCCAGCGCGCGGAGGAATGTGGCCGTCGTCAGACCGGTGGAAGTGACCGCGCCCATCGTGAGGTCGCCCGTCAAGATCACGCCTTCAAAACCGACGGTTTTGCGCAACAGCCCGTCGACGACCCGGTTGGAAAGGGAAGCGGGCACCGGCCGGATGTCTCCCAGGCCGGGGTAATGGCCGTTCGACACCATGATCAGGTCGAGTTCGCCGGCCAGGGAGTCGAAGGGCACAACGTCCTCGACGAGGATCTCACGCCGGGTCCGTTCGACGCGTGGCAGAACGAAGTGTGGGTCCCGCGCTGCACCGCCGAGGCCGGGAAAATGTCCCCCGCACGAAAGGATCTTCTTTCGGCGGAATTCGTCCAGAACGACCCGGCCGAGGCGGGCGACTTCGGCCGCGGCGGCGCCCATCGTCCGGTGTCGCACGATGGACTGAGGCAACCCGAGGTCCAGTACGGGGGCCAGGTTCATGTTGAAGCCCGCAGCTTCGAGCTCGGCGGCGATCAACCGTGCTCCGGACCTCACCGCCGCCGTTCCCTGGTCGGCAAGTTCGGCAACGGATGGAATCGGCGCGATGACGTGTTTGAGACGGTCCAGCGCGCCGCCTTCGTGGTTGATGGCCAGAAATAGAGGAAGGTCGGCCTCGCCCTGGAGCCGGAGGTTGAGATTGTATATCTGATCCAGGCTCTCGATGTTTCTCTGAACAAGCAGGAAGCCGCCCGGACGGACGTGCTTGAGAATGCCGGTGGATTCGGCATCGGGTTCGGTCCCCTGGAAGCCGACAAAAAACAGCTGGCCGACTTTTTCTTCCAGTGTCAGTCGCGCGATATCTTTCATGTGCTAAGGCACCGACAACGATCCCCCTGCCGCCCTGTCCGGATTTAACCGGAACAGTGCCGGGAGACTCCTCGCTCAGCTCTGGTCCAACTTGGCTCGCAGCTCGGCCAGAATCTGGAGGGCTTCAAATGGCGCCACATGATCCAGATCCAGCTCGCGCACGCGAGTCCTCAACTCTTCCTCCTCGGGAGAAAAGAGCGAGAGCTGATTGATAACAATACGTTTCTTACGTCTGGCTCGAAGTGTCAAATTATCCGACAACTCGTGCTCGGTGTCTTCATGTTTTTTCAGAATCTCTCGCGCGCGTCCGATCACGGAGGCTGGAATTCCGGCCATCCGGGCCACTTCGATGCCGTAGCTGCGGGACGCCGCCCCGGCTTCGACCTTGCGCAGGAAGATAATCCGGTTGTCGACTTCCTTGACTGTCAGATGGAAGTTCTGAATGCCCGGAAGCAGGTCCGCCAGCTCGGTCAGCTCATGGTAATGTGTTGCAAACAAAGTCTTTGCGTGGATATGGGACTGAATGTGTTCGACTACCGCCCAGGCGATCGACAGGCCGTCAAAGGTGGCCGTGCCCCGGCCCACTTCATCGAGGATGACCAGGCTCTTCGCCGTGGCCGAGTTCAAGATGATGGCGGCTTCGGTCATCTCCACCATGAAAGTCGACCGACCGCGCGCCAGGTTGTCAGAAGCCCCGATACGCGTAAAAACGCGATCGATGACTGGAAAGCGGACCAGCTGAGCGGGGACGAAGGATCCCATCTGGGCCAGTATGACGATCAACGCGTTCTGGCGGAGGAACGTCGATTTGCCTCCCATGTTCGGCCCCGTGATGATCTGGATCCGGTTGTCGGCATCGTTCAAGAACAGATCGTTCGGGACAAAGCGTTCCGCGCGGTGGTCCTCGGCCAACGCCTCCAGAACGACGTGTCGGCCCTTGCGAATCAGGAGGGCGGTGTCGGAGGAGATTTCCGGCCTGGAATAGCCGAATTTGCGGGCCAGGAGGGCGAAACCCGACAGGACGTCGCACTGGGCCACGACGGATGCAGACTTGCGAATCCGGGAGGAGCCGGCGGCGATTCGGGCCCGGACGTTTTCAAAGAGTTCTTTCTCCAGGGTCGTGATCCTTTCCTCGGCCGTCAGGATCTTCTCTTCGTATTCCTTGAGTTCCTGCGTGATGAATCTCTCGGCTCCGACCAGGGTCTGCTTTCGAACGTAGTCGTCGGGAGCAAGGTGCAGGTTGGCCCTGGAGATCTCGATGTAGTACCCGAAGACCCTGTTGAATCGGACCTTCAGTGATCCGATTCCGGTCCGTTCTTTCTCTCGTTTTTCGAGAGCCGCCAGGTAGGACTTGCTGTTCCGTGAGATCTGTCGCAGTTCGTCCAGAGGTTCGTCGTAACCGTCCCGGATAACCCCACCATCTGCCAGGGTGAGGGCCGGTTCGTCCTTGATGGCCTCGGAGAGAAGACCGTGGAGGTCTTCGAGCAAGTCCAGTTCTTCGAAAAGCTGACCGAAACGCGAGGCCTCCGACCGGTCCAGCAGGGCGCCGATGCCGGGCAATCTACCAAACGAATTTCGGAGGGCGACCAACTCTCTTGGTGTCGTCGTCCCGACGGTGACCTTGCTGAGCAACCTTTCGATGTCGGAAATACCATCCAGGCTGTTCCTGAATTCTTCGAGCCGGGCGCTCGAAGAGACCAGTTCGCCCACCGCGTCCTGCCGCAGGACGATCTCAGAGGGTGTGATTGAGGGACGCAGCAGCCAGCTCCGTACGAGGCGGGCTCCCATACCCGTGGACGTACGGTCGATCACGCCAAGCAGCGTCTCGCTTCGTGCGCCGCTGGCGGACTCCACCAGCTCGAGGTTTCGAATCGACGACGCGTCGAGGATCATGTAGTCGGCCGACTCGCTGCAGGTCAAGCTCGTGATGTGTTCGAGGCCGGTCTTCTGGGTTCTGCGTGCGTAGTGGATCAGGGCTCCCGCCGCGCCGACGGCCAGAGGCTTGTCGGTGCAGCCAAAGCCCGTCAGGTCTGTCGTAGCAAATTGATCCCGCAAGATCCGGGTGGCGGCATCTTCGTCGAAGATCCATTCGTCCAGGGGCGTCCGCACACAGCCATCGAGACTCGGCAAACCGGCTTCGCCGTCTCTGGGGAAGACGACCTCACGAGGGCTGAAGTGCTCGACATCGAGGAACAGTTGATCCCATCGATCGGGCGCGTCCGATTCGGATATTCGAAACTCCCCTGTCGAGACGTCGAGAAAAGCCGTGCCGAGGGAGCCCTCACGGTCGACGAGGGCAAGGAGGTAATTGTTTTTTCCCGGCGTCAGGACGGTCATGTCCGTGACGGTCCCTGGCGTGATGATGCGGGATATCTCTCTCGGGACCAGCTTCACGCCTTTCCGGGGTGGGGCGGTCTGGTCGCAGATCGCGACCTTGTGTCCTTTTCCGAGGAGTCGCGCGATGTAGCCTTCGGCCGCATGATATGGAACCCCACACATCGGCACCGGGGATCCGCTGTCCTTGTGACGTGCCGTCAAGGTGATCTCAAGGTCTCGGGACGCCGTGACCGCATCGTCATAGAACATTTCGTAAAAATCCCCAAGGCGGAACAGCAGAAGCGTGTCCGGCACCTCCTCCTTGATGGAGAAGTACTGCCGCATCATCGGAGAAGGTTCCTTGTCTTTGGGCATGGAGTCTCTACGGTACCTCTGACGATTCACCACAGGCTGTCTAGTGTCCTCGGTCCGAAATACGGTCACTATCTCCGATGGATGTTGCCGGACACAGGATAGACTATGAATCGATCAACAAAAGTGTGTGCACTTGGGTCGTGTCGGCACTCACAACCAGCAACATCAATCGGCCCTACGGGTTCGGGCGGAACGGCACCGTCTTTGGAGTCGCTCCTCCTCGAAATGAAGAGCATTGGCTCGTCGTCGCTCCTCCAAATCCAGCACCGTTGCGCTCCGAAACATAGCAACCGTATTTCGGACCGAGGACACTGGAATCATACGGCATGCCAAGGCATGTCGGGTCCCATTCAGGTCTTTCGCCTTTTGGATTCTCCCATCCGGGCTGGTTCGCGTAAGATTCTATCCGGAACGTGATAATGAACGTGCTTGCCGCAGATACCAGTTCCGACCATGGAAGCGTTGCCGTCACCGCGGACGGTGAGCCCTTGGGTGAAGTGCGTCTCATCTCTTCGATCCAGCATTCAGAGCGGCTGTTTCGGTCGATCGAGTTTCTCTTCGAACACGTCGACTTGACGCTTGACGACATCGATTTGTTTGCTGCCGCCCGCGGACCGGGTTCGTTTACCGGATTGCGCGTCGGTTTGGCTGCCATGGCAGGATTCGCGTTTGCGAACAACAAACCCAGTGCAGGCATTTCGACCCTGGCGGCCGTCGCGTGGCAGGTGGGTCGGACCGATTCTTCGATCGCCCCTGTACTCGATGCACGTCGTGGAGAGATTTATACAGCGTTGTTCCGGCGAGAAGGCGAAGCACTTGTTGAACTTCACCCTGCCGCCGTGCTAAAACCCGCCCAATGGCTTTCCATTTTGCCGGAAAGCGAGATCTCTTTTTGCGGAAACGGATTGATGAAGTATCGGTCCATGTTCGACGGTAAAGCGAACTCGAAGGTCGTACCTTCGGACCCGTACCTTGCAGTGACCATTGCGCGGATGGTGATGACATCGAATAGGCAGGATCTGGACCCTTTCTACATCCGCAAGTCCGATGCGGAAGCAGGAAAGGAGATCTGACATGAAAGCGGTGTCGGTCAAGGTCCGGGGAGCCCGCAGGGAAGACATCGATCGAATCGTCGAGATCGAACGCTCCTGGGTCCACCTGTCTCACTGGTCGATCGACGCGTACCGGCGCCTCGTCAATGAGGATAGTTTTACCTCCAGTTTGGTCGCCGAATCCGAAGACCCGGACGGGAGCTTGTCCATTGTAGGTTTTGTGATCTTCCACCTGGCGGAGAACATGTCTGAAATCTACAACATCGCAGTGGACGAGGGCCACGCCCGCTCCGGCATCGGAACGTTCCTCCTGCAGGCCGTCATCGAGGCCGTCCTTGTGGATGGAGCACGTAAACTCATGCTGGAAGTTCGGAAGTCGAACGCGGGTGCCATCAAATTCTACCGGCGATTCAAGTTCAGGATCGTGGGCGAACGGACGGACTATTACTCCAACCCGGTCGAGGATGCGTTCGTAATGGAGCGGGATCTGAGGTTGTGAGTTAGTAGCTCGGCGTAGGAACTCCTGCTGTCTATAATGATTCGGCTCGTGTGTCCGATAAGATAATTGACTGGCCCCCCGCCGGTCTTCCGATACGGATATCGGAAACAAACGTCATTGAGGACGAAACATGAGCTTTTCGGTAGTTACCAACCTCCCGTCGATCGATGCGCAAGCTCGGCTGATCCAAACAAGCAACGGCCTGCACAAGACGCTGGCTCGACTCAGTTCCGGGCTCCGCATCAACAGTTCGGCCGATGATGCAGCCGGATTGGCCGTCGCCAACCGACACCGTCTGGACAACACGGGCCTGACGGTCGGCATCCGCAGCGCGAATGACGCCATCAGCAAGCTACAGATCGAAGACGGTGCGATGAACAACATCTCGTCGCTGCTGGATCGTGCCCTGACCCTGGCCAGCCAGGCGGCGTCGGACACCTTTACCTCTTCCCGAAGCAGTCTGGACTCCGAGTTCAGCTCTGTTCTGGCGGAAATCACAAGAAACGCGAAAGCCGCGGGCCTAGAGACCGGCAATACCAACCTCAACGCCCGGTCCGTCTTCGTTGGAAACACGCAGACCAACACGACCACCGCGGTCAGCTTTGTTTCGTTCGCTCTGACGACAGCGATCGATGACGAAGGACTGGGCATCAGCTCCCAGAACATCACGAGCCAGTCCAACGCCTCTGCTGCCATCACCGCCATCCAGGCCGCGATCGGCACCCTGGGCACTGTTCAGGGACGAACTGGCGCGGCGATGAACCGGTTGCAGTTTGCCGTCGCGCAGGCCCAGACCATGTCTGTCAGCGTGCAGGCGTCCGAATCCCGGATTCGAGACGCGAACGTCGCCGTCGAGGCCGCCGCTCTAACCAAATTCAACATCTTGACTCAGAGTGGTTTGGCCGCACTGTCTCAGGCGAACCAATCCGCGCAGTCCGTCTTGACGCTGTTGCAGTAGAAGGTTTTACTCACGGTACTCTGTTCTCTATCGGCTCCTCACCGTTGAATCGAAACGGGGCGTGTGGTAGTGTGGCCGCTGGATGAGACCTGAACCTTCTAGCCGCCAGGGAGGACCGAACATAATGACGAATGAGGAGGAGATCAAAGAGTATCTGGTCTCCAACAATCCGGATTTTCGTAGCCTTGTTGAGAAACATCAGTCGTTCAAGTTGAAGCTCCGGGAACTGGCCGACCGTCCCCACGTAACAAGTCAGGATCAGCTCGAAGAAATCGATCTCAAAAAAAGGAAACTCCATTTGAAAGACCAGATGTCTCGAATGATCCAGGAGTTTCGTCAAGGCCAGGTGAGTCACCAACATCCGTAGAAGAAACTGCGGGAGAGGCTCGATTTCGTCTTTCCCGCAAGCTTCGACCTTCCATCAACACTTTCGATTAGAAAAAGTATCAAATAGGTTTCAAGGGACTTCCGTTTCCTGATAGGACAAGGACCTCCACCCGCCCGATGGCACGAGACGCATTCCTATTCCTGGTACCCCTGCTGGTGGCGACCGTAACGGCGCTCTGGCTTGGGTGGACGACGATTACCGTGGTACTGGCGATACTGGTCCTTTTTGTCGCCTTTTTCTTCCGTGATCCGGAACGCCCCATCTCTCCGGACCCGTCCGTTATTGTGTCTCCAGCCGATGGGAGAATCGTTAGAATAGAGAAGGATGGGGCCGGGAACCGAATCAGCATTTTCCTGTCGATATTCAACGTCCATGTAAACCGTTCTCCGGTGGCGGGCGAGGTGGTTGATGTTCGGTACAAGCGAGGTCGTTTTCGGGCGGCGTTTAATCACCTTGCAAGCGTCGAGAACGAAAAGAA
Source organism: Terriglobia bacterium (assembly GCA_965262425.1). Lineage (GTDB taxonomy): Bacteria > Acidobacteriota > Terriglobia > 20CM-2-55-15 > 20CM-2-55-15 > CAZOZZ01. Next base: position 1,677,849 of record OZ253536.1, read on the forward strand.
CACGCTGACGATCAAGGGCGACGAGGTGACCGTGGTGTGTTCTCAGATTGCGGGCCTGGTCGCGCGAAGGATCGTTTGCTGGAAGAGCCCGGGAAACCGGGTTCGGAAAGGGGATCGGATCGGACTGATCCGTTTCGGGTCTCGCGTCGATCTGACCGTCCCGGAACGTGTTACGATCGCTGTCCGGATTGGTGACCGTGTCAAGGGCGGAAGTTCAACGATCGGCACGATCAAGACACTGCCATGAAAACGATATCGAATCGGAAGAAGCGCTTGCGAGACCGGCCCCGGTTTCGAACGGGTCTGTCTGTAATCCCAAGCCTGTTCACGATCGGAAACATGTTTTGCGGCTACTACGCGATCGCGTCCACGCTTCAGGAAAACTACGACTATGCCGCGATCGCCATCGGCGTCGGAGCCGTCCTGGATACGCTCGACGGCCGTATCGCCCGGTTGACCGGGACCGCCAGTCAATTTGGGCTCGAACTCGATTCTCTTGCCGACATCCTGACCTTCGGTGTCGCACCGGCCGTTCTCGCCTTGAACTGGGGTATCGCTTCTCTGGCGGGTATTCCGGCTGAGTTCGCGCAGGATGTGTACCAGTTCGGTTGGTTGGCAACGTTCGGTTTCCTCATCTGTGGCGCGCTCCGGCTGGCTCGGTTCAACGTTCTCGCGCATAAGCCCGGAGGTTCCTCCCGTCATTTCGTGGGTTTACCGATTCCAGCTGCGGCCGGCGTGATTGCCGCGATCGTGCACTTCCGTCAAAGCCCGATAGAACAGGTGGGGTCCGCGGGTTTGTGGTGTCTCCTGGTGGCGTTACTGGCCTTCCTGATGATCAGCTCGGTCCGGTATCCGAGCTTCAAGGATCTGGATCTGAAGAAGCCTCTTCCAAGGACGGCGATCGTTGCCACCGCGATGCTCATCGGCCTGATCTTTTATTATTCGGGCATCGTCCTTCTGTTGATGGCGACCACGTATCTGGCATCGGGCCCGGTGGCCCGGCTCGCCCAGACCGTACGCCGCATGATGTCTCGGGATGAACAGGAGACGCCGGAACCTCACCCCGAGGATGGGATGTGAGAAGTGGCCAGTGGTCATTGGTCAGTGGTCAGTTGCGGGGGTGGTAGTACTCTGCGAACTCTTCCCCAACCTGGACCCATCTTGAGATGCGGCGGGAGAACACGCCTGTCATGACGGTTTCCGAATGCCTGGGAGCGGGCTTTGGCCTGGCTACGCGAAGACTCCACCTCGTTCTGCTGGACATGTGTTCGAAGCTGCTCTGGCTGGCGGGCACACTTATTCTCTTCTGGTTCTCGGGTCTCTGGTTCCTGTCTCGGATCCTCCTCGACACCCGCGAGCTTCAGGCACTCCAGAGTGGCGTGCTGCCTCTTGCCCTGGCGACCCTGGCCCGCTTGTTGGTCGCTAACGCCGCCAATCTCGGCTGGGTCCTGTTGGGGGCCGCCGTCGTTTCAGCGGGGGCCTGGGTGTTGCTCGAAGCCTTTGTTCATGCCGGCACTTTGAGCCCGGGTGGCCGAAGTTTCTCCAGCGACGCGTTTGGTAACTTCGTCCTGTTCCTGCTCTCGGGTTTCGTTCGCCGCGCTGTTCTCGCTTCGGCGGGAGTTCTCGTCGCTTTCGTCGGCTTTGGACCTCTCCTGACAACTCCTGTCGGAGAATGGAGTCAGGTCTGGCCGGACATCCGGTGGCCTGTTCTGGCCGGGTCTGTTTTTATCACTCTTCTGGCGTTCCTGCTCCTGGTTCTGGACACGGTCATTCGGAGTGGTGCGGTGGAGAGTTTGGGTTTCCAACTTGCAGAGGTGCTTGGAATTGTCGGTGCCATTGCCCTGTTCGAGATGTCGCTGGTCGCTTCCGCTGTGGTCGGGATTTGGACTGCCCTGGCACGCAGTGCCGGGCCCGGGGACCTGCTTGGCTCCGCGATCATGACTGTTTTGCTCGTCGGCGGTTTGAGCCTCATACACAGCTATCTGCTGCTGGCACGTTATTCATCGGTTGCTGTAATGCGAAGATCAGCGACGGAGTAAATCGCAAGCTATGGGCGCGACTTCTGAAGAAATCCTGATTCTGGATTTCGGTTCCCAGTACACACAGTTGATCGGTCGCAGGGTTCGTGAGGCTCACGTCTATTCGGAGATCGTTCCGTTCCACACCCCTCTGGAAGTTCTCCGCGAGCGCAGGCCGAAGGGAATCATCCTGTCGGGAGGTCCCGGTTCCGTCTATGAACCGGACGCCCCGGTCTGCAATCCCGCTCTGTTTGACATGGACATCCCTATCCTGGGCGTGTGCTACGGCATGCAGTTGATGGCCAGGGACCTGGGGGGGAAAGTCGAGCAGGCGAAGGAACGGGAGTTCGGCCACGGCGAATTACAACGGACAGGGGAGTCTGTCCTGTTGAATGGCCAGAAGCGTGTCTGGATGAGCCACGGGGATCGGATTCTGGAGCCACCACCCGGATTTGTCGTGACCGCGACGACGGATACCACGACGGCTGTGATCGAGAATCCGGCCAAGAAAATGTTTGGAGTCCAGTTTCATCCAGAGGTCGTCCACACGGAGCATGGCTCCGAGCTCTTGCGGCGTTTTGTGTTCGATATTTGCAACTGCTCGGGTAACTGGACGCTTGGCTCCTTTCTCGAAGAGGAAGTCGAACGAATACGGCAGCAGGTGGGAGACGGTCGGGTCATTTGCGCCATCAGCGGTGGCGTCGATTCCACGGTTGCCGCCACGCTTATCGCGCGCGCCATAGGCGATCGACTGCATGGGATATTCGTCGACACAGGCATGCTCCGGAAGGACGAGTTTCGCAAGGTACTGTCGATGCTCCAGAACAATCTTCACCTGAACGTACGGGGCGTCGACGCTTCGGATCGATTTCTCGGCCTGCTCGAAGGCGTGACGGATCCTGAGAAGAAACGGAAGATCATCGGGGCCGAGTTCATACGTGTTTTCGAGGAGGAAGCCCGGAGCGTCGGCTCGGTCGATTTTCTCGCACAGGGGACGCTGTATCCGGACGTCATCGAATCGGTGTCGGTCCGGGGCCCGTCGGAAACGATAAAGTCCCACCACAACGTCGGCGGACTCCCTGACACCATGCAGTTGAAGCTTGTGGAGCCGTTACGCGAGTTGTTCAAAGACGAAGTCCGGGAGCTCGGCGCCGAACTGGGTTTACCCGAAGATATGGTGTGGCGGCAGCCCTTCCCGGGCCCTGGCCTGGCTATCCGAATCATGGGAGAGATCACGCCTGATGGTATCCGCATCCTACAGGACGCCGACGACATCCTGGGCCAGGAGATCAAGGAGGCCGGGCTCTATCGCGAGATCTGGCAATCGTTCTGCGTGTTGCTGCCTGTCAAGAGCGTTGGGGTCATGGGTGACGTGAGAACGTATGAGTACACCATCGCGATTCGAGCGGTTACGAGCATCGACGGCATGACAGCCGATTGGGTCCGTCTGCCCTACGATCTGCTCGGCAAAGTGGCCAACCGCATCGTCAACGAGGTTCGTGGCGTCAACCGAGTCGTCTACGACATCACATCAAAACCCCCAGCGACGATTGAGTGGGAATAGTTGGGGAAGTGGCCAGTGTTCAGTGTTCAGTTGCCGGAATCTCTGTCTTTCCGGCAACTAACCACTGACCACTAACCACTCTTTCATAAACGTTCGACGTGGCACGGCCAGTTACCCGTGCACGACTGTTCACTAAGCTGAAAACCATGTCTGACTTCGTCCACTTGCATCTTCATTCCGGATACAGCCTGCTCGATGGGGCTTGCGGTCATGACCAACTGGCTGCGATGGCGACAAAATACAACATGCCCGCCGTTGCAGTGACCGACCACGGGAATCTTTTCGGCGCGGTCGGGTTTCATAACGCAGCGGTGAAGGCCGGGGTCAAGCCCATCATCGGATGCGAGATGTATGTGTCGAAAACGTCTCGACACGACAGGGACCCGCGAAAAGCACGCCCGAATCATCTGATCCTTCTCTGCGAAAACGCACGAGGTTATCAGAACCTCGTCAAGCTCGTGTCCGCCGGCTACCTGGAGGGTTTCTATTACAAGCCCCGCGTTGACAAAGAAATTCTGGCCGAACACAGCGAGGGCCTGATCGCGCTTTCGGGCTGTCTTAATGGGGAAGTGTCGGCGAACCTGCTCGCCGACCGCTACGACGAGGCCGAAGAGGCGGCTGGAGTTTTCAAAGACATCTTCGGAGCAGAGAATTTCTTCCTGGAAGTCCAGGATCAAGGACTGGCAAAACAACGACAGATCATTCCCGACATGCTTCGCATGGCGGACCGGACGGGAATACCCGCCGCCGCGACGAACGACTGTCATTACATGTGTCAGGACGACTCCCGCGCCCACGACATGCTGCTGTGCATACAGACCGGCAAGGGTGTCAACGATCCGAACCGGATGAAGTTCTACACGGATCAGTTTTATTTCAAGTCATACGATGAAATGAAAGAGGTTTTTGGCCCATATCCGGACCTTCTCAGTCGTACCGGGGAAATAGCCGCCCGGTGCGACGTCGAGATAAAGAGCATCGACAACCCGTTTCCCGACTTCGACGTTCCGCCGGGCTTCACCGTGGACTCGTACTTCGCGAAGGTCAGCCAGGACGGATTCGCCGAACGCATGAGCCAGCTAAAAGGCCTGGCCGATGCGGGGTCGCTCAAACATCCGATATCCGAGTACGAGAAGCGGCTGGAAGATGAGATCTCGATCATCCAGGGGATGAAGTATTCGGGTTACTTTCTCATCGTCTGGGACCTGATTCGCTACTCCAGAGACAACGACATTCCGGTGGGGCCCGGCCGTGGATCCGCAGCCGGCAGTCTGGTCTCATACTGCATGAAGATCACAGACCTCGATCCCCTCGAGTACGGGTTGCTCTTTGAACGGTTTCTGAACCCCGAGCGGGTGACCCTGCCCGACATCGACATCGACTTCTGCATGAACCGGCGCGCCGACGTCATCGACTATGTCACCCGGAAGTACGGCCGTGAAAACGTGTCTCAGATCATCACTTTCGGAACGATGGCAGCCCGCGGCGTGATACGCGACACGGGGCGGGGCATGGAGATGCCCTACTCGGAGGTGGATCGCCTGGCCAAGATGATTCCAGCGGAGCTGAACATCACGCTCGATAAAGCCATCAAACAGAACAAGGATCTCAAATCGCTTGTTGCCGGGGACCCTCGAGTCAAGGATCTGATGGAAATCGCCAAGCGGCTGGAGGGGTTGGCGCGGCATGCGTCGATGCATGCCGCCGGAGTCGTCATATCACCCCGGCCGCTCACAGACCTGGTACCGCTCTACAAGTCCAGTAAAGACGAGATCATGACGATGTATCCGATGGCGGACGTCGAAAACATTGGTCTCCTCAAGATGGATTTCCTGGCCCTGACGACCCTGACCATCATCGACGACACGGTCAAGATGCTGCGTCACCAGAAGGGAATCGAAGTAGACGTCGACAATCTTTCCCTCGAGGATGCCGAGACGTATCAGTTGTTTACAGCCGGCCTGACCAGCGGGGTCTTTCAGTTTGAAAGCTCCGGGATGAAAGACATCCTGAGACGGTTCAAACCCTCCTGTATCGAGCACTTGACGGCGTTGAACGCCCTCTACCGCCCCGGCCCGATAGGCGGTGGGATGGTCGACGATTTCATCAAGAGAAAGCACGGAACAAGGAAGGTCGATTACCTGCTTCCCGTATTGAAGCCGATCCTCGAAGAAACCTACGGGGTGATCGTCTATCAGGAACAGGTCATGCAGATCGCCAACATCGTAGCCGGCTACTCGTTGGGTGAGGCCGATTTGCTGCGGCGGGCGATGGGCAAGAAGAAAGTGGACCAGATGGCCGCCCATCGTCAGAAGTTCGTCGATGGCGCCCAGGAGAAAGGCTTCAAGGATTCCAAGAAGATCACCAAGATCTTCGACCTGATGGAGCAGTTTGCCGGCTACGGGTTCAACAAGTCCCATTCGGCTGCGTACGCCGTGTTGGCATATCGGACGGGGTTCCTCAAAGCCCACTATCCCAATTATTTCATGGCCGCGGTCCTGACCAGTGAGAGAGGCAACACCGACAAGATCGTCAAATACATTAACGAATGCCGCGGAATGAACATCCCCATCCTGCCGCCTGATGTCAACGTCAGCGACGTCGATTTTACGCCGACAAACGACGAAATACGCTTCGGTCTCGCGGCCATCAAGAACGTGGGCGAGACGGCCATCAGCTCGATTGTGGAGCGGAAGCCGTTTCGATCTCTGTTTGACCTGTGCGAAAGAGTCGATCTGCGAACAGTCAACAAACGGGTCGTGGAGAGCCTGATCAAGGCGGGAGCGTTCGACAGCCTCAACCTCGAGCGAGCGTCGCTGTACAACAGCGTGGATCGCGCCATCGAGTGGGGACAAAGGAAGCAGCACGAGACTGAGGTGGGCCAGGGAGGTCTGTTTGCGATGTTTGCGGATCCGGAGTCCGATGACAGCGACATGATGAGCGCCGCCGAACCCTGGCCGGAAGAGCTGAAACTGGCTCACGAAAAGGAAACCCTGGGTTTTTATATTACCGGCCATCCGCTACGCAAGTACCAGGCCGAGCTGGACACGTATGCAAATACGACCACGGCGACACTGGCCGACAAGACGTCGGGCTCGGAAATCGTAATCGGCGGCATTGTCGCCGGCATGCGTGCCATGCGAACGAAGAAAGGCGATCGAATGGCGGTCATCCTCCTGGAGGATCTTCATGGCGTCATTGAGGTGCTCGTCTTTCCGGAAGCCTTCGGCCGCACCGAGAACCTTCTCATCGCCGACTCTCCTGTGTTCGTCGTCGGGAAGTTGGATAATGACGAGTCTGCAATGCGGCTTCTCGGTACTGACGTCATCCCGATCGACCGGGCGCCTGAAAAACTCAGCAAAACGGTGACCGTGGCCATTGACGCCCTCTCAGCCCCCGCGGATCTCGCCGAGCGGCTTCGACCGATGATCGAGGAGAAGACCGGGACGGCCGAGCTCGTGTTCGAACTGCGGTACCCGGGCCGGTACACGGCATTCGTCCGGCCAAATCCGTACCTGAAGATCCTTCCGGACCGGGAATTTATCGATTTCGTTGAAGAGATCTGCGGTCGGGATACGGTAAGCTTCAGCAAATGAGCGATCTGTCTGCCAACGACGCCCTGGTCGAACTGGAGCGTGAACTCGACGAACTGGGGAACCTGCCCGAATCGAACGACACGGGAGATCGAATCCGGCGATTGGAATCCCAAATCGTTGAGCTGCGCCAGGACATTCTCGCTAACATGAGCGCCTACGAGAAGGTTCAGCTTGCCCGGCACCCGCAGCGCCCTTATTTTCTCGATTACGTGGACCTGCTTTTCAGCGAGTTCGAAGAATGGCGGGGGGACCGTCATTTTGGCGACGACCCGGCAATCGTGACCGGTTTCGCGTTTTTTCGGGGGCAGCCCGTGTGCCTGGTCGGTCAGCAGAAGGGCCGGGACACCAAACAGAAGTTGCACCGAAACTTCGCCATGGCCAAGCCCGAAGGCTATCGTAAGGCTTTGCGGATCATGAAGCTGGCCGAGAAGTTTCGAAGACCGATTCTCACGTTCATCGATACGCCGGGGGCCTATCCGGGCATCGATGCCGAAGAGCGGGGGCAGGCCCAGGCGATCGCCTTCAATCTGCGGGAGATGGCGAGCCTTCGAGTGCCGATCATCGTGACGGTGACGGGAGAGGGCGGGTCGGGAGGCGCGCTTGCGATCGGCGTGGGGGATCGGGTCAACATGTTGCAGTTTTCGATTTATTCTGTGATTGCTCCGGAGAGCTGCTCTGCGATTCTCTGGCGGGACCAACTCCACGCCGCTGAAGCGGCGGAGGCTTTGAAACTGACGCCCGAACACCTGCTCAAACTGAACCTGATCGACAGGATCATCGAAGAGCCGACCGGTGGTGCGCATCACGATCCGCCCGGGGCGGCGAAGAGGCTGGGCGCGACCATCGAGGGACAGCTACGGGAGTTGGAGGAGACCGCTACCGACGAGATGCTGGAAGCGCGGTATCAGAAGTTTCGACAAATGGGAGAGGTCGGCGAGTAGGTGGACTCTAATGATCTCCGCCGTGGAGATTTTCCTCGCCCCTTTTGACGGCAACAATCGAGACAACGATCGTCAGAATCACGATTGGAGTCAACAAGAGCGCAGCGGTTCCCATCGCCATTAGAATTTCAGCCATTTTTCCTCCGTTGATTTGGAACAGACAGTGTCGACAGCAAGATCCGAAGAAGCATGATCCCAGAAAACGGCACAACCGACAACCCACATTTTCGAGAACGTCGGGAGAGATTGCCGGAACGTGGCGCAAAGACTTTGTTGTGTAAAGTGCTTGACTCAGACAAGAGGCGGGGGGTATTTTGGGCTTGATGTCGACTCCTTTCCGGCAGCGCGTGAGCTCCCCAGAACCGGCGCCGATCGAGCAGAAGGCGGCCGCGGATCTCCAGTTCATCCGCACAACGATGGAACGGGCGACGGCATTTACCGGAGTGCCGGGCTGGGGCGGAGTTGGCATGGGGCTCACGGCCCTGGCTGCCGCCAGTGTCGCCCGGTTGTGGCCGACGTCCGAAGCCTGGCTTCTGACATGGATCGTAGCCGCGGGAATCGCGACGGGGATCGGAATCTGGACGATGGTGCGGAAGGCCACCGACGGAAGTATGCCTCTCCATGGCGCCGCGGGCCGACGATTTGTGTTGAGCCTGTCGCCCCCGATGTTCGCCGCTGCCGCACTGACACTGGCCATGTATCTCGGCGATCGCATCGAAATTCTTCCCGGGCTGTGGCTGCTGCTTTACGGTGCCGGGGTGGTCACGGGCGGAACCTATTCGGTGAGGGTTGTGCCTGTCATGGGCGCATGTTTCATGGTGCTTGGCACCGTGGCCCTGTTCACCTCCTTCGAGGTGGGCCAGTGGATGATGATGCTGGGCTTCGGCGGTCTGCACATTGTATTTGGATGGATTATCGCAAGGAGGTACGGTGGCTAGACGCAGCCTTTCAGCCGCACGCAAGCCCCGCCCGAGCCCGGGGAAATCCAAGACTCCCGAACGTCTTCGGGCCCAGAGTCAGGCATCTCGGCTGGATCGTGTCATTCACGAACCCGTCCGCTTGGGAATTGTCAGTGCCCTTGCCGTGAACCGATCGCTTTCGTTCCGGGACTTGAAAGATCTCCTGGAGACGACGGACGGGAACCTCAGTGTTCACGCCCGCAAGCTCGAAGAAGCCCGTTACATCAGTTGCACGAAGCACTTCGAGGGACGGACGCCCAAGACCGAGTTCAAGATCACTGCAGCCGGGAGAAGGGAACTTGAGAATTACCTCGACCATATGGATGCGTTGATCCGAGCGACACGCAAGAGGGATTGAGGAAGTGGTCAGTGGCTAGTGGTCAGTGGTCAGTTGAGGGCCAACCGGATCGTCCCCCCGCCAGACAAATAGGGACGGGGACGCAGTCCCCACAACTCCTTCGAAATCTACACTTTGATCGTTAATTCTGCCTCCGTCCCTGATTAGGAAGTCTTCGTTTTCTTCGCGTCGTTCGTGGTAAAAACGACCATCGTTTCGGTCCTCGCACACCCTCACCGTCAGGCCAACTGACCACTAACCACTGATTACTAAGCACTGTTCCAATCCCCCGTGGTACAACCTGGGAATGGAACTCGAGATTCGGAATCCTGTTGACGGGAAGGTCGTCGGGCGAGTTCCGGTCTCGACGGAGCAAGACGTTCGAAAAGCGTTCACTCGCGCGCGTGTCGCGCAGGAAAAGTGGCGCCATCTGGCCGGGAATGATCGTGCCAGGGTCTTGATTCGGTTTCATGACCTGATCCTGGATCGAGAGGATCTGATCCTGGACACGATTCAGTCCGAGACAGGAAAAACCCGTCGAGACGCTTTTGCCGAAGTGTACAGCCTGGCTGGAACGGCTCGCTATTACGCTTACCACGGCCTTGGCTTTCTAGGAGATAGCCGTCGACGGGGTGCGCTTCCCGCACTCACGGGCGCGCGGGTCGTTCGAAAGCCATGGGGTGTCGTTGGCTTGATCGCGCCGTGGAATTTTCCATTCCTCCTGGCAATGGACGATGCTCTTCCTGCCTTGCTCGCCGGTAACGCGGTCCTGTTAAAGCCGTCTGAGCGGGCTCCCCTTTCCGCGATTCTCGGTCGCCAACTCCTCCTCGAAGCGGGGTTGGACCCGAACCTCATCATCCTGGTCCATGGTGGGGCGGAGACAGGCGCCGCCGTGGTCGAGGGTTCGAATTACATGGCGTTTACAGGTGGAAAGGAAGCCGGGAAGGCCGTGGCGACGCTGGCCGCTGGGCACCTCATTCCATATTCACTCGAAATGGGAGGCAAAAACGCGATGATCGTCACCAGCGGGGCTCGACTCGACGATGTCGTCGAAGGCCTGGTCGCCGCCGCATTCGTCAACTGCGGGCAGGCGTGTCTGTCGGTCGAACGTGTCTATGTCGAAAGTCCTCTGTACGACGAGTTTCTTGAACGTGCCGCAAGGCGGATCCGAAATCTCAAAATGGGAGGGTCCGAGCGCTGGGACCTCGACATAGGAAGCCTTATCGGGGCCGACCATCTCCGGAAAGTATACGGCCACATTTCAGATGCCGTGGAGAAAGGCGCCAGGGTGGTCGTCGGAGGCCGGCCGAGACCCGACCTCGGCCCGGCCTTCCTCGAACCCACGATGCTCGCTGATGTCTCTCGGGATGCCCTGATTTCAAGAGAGGAAACCTTCGGCCCCGTCGTTACCGTCCACCGGGTGGCGGACCGGGAGGAAGCGCTTCGGAAGGCAAACGATTCGCCGTATGGTCTGAACGCCACGGTATGGGGGGAGAAGGGAGGCCGATCCGTCGATCTGGCCCGGCGGCTCGATGCCGGATCGGTCGGGATCAACTCCACTCTTCAGATTTACAGCTCATTCGACGTCCCGATGGGTGGCACCAAGTCGAGCGGCATCGGACGGCGTCATGGAGCGGAAGGTATTCGACGCTTCAGCGAACTCCAGAGCATCGTCACTGGTCCATCTCGCTGGGGAGGGTACGATTCGATCCTGACCCGGCTTCGAAGCGATCAGGCGGCGAGTTTGCTCCGCCTGATTCTCAAGATCTGGCGGCGGGTACCGGGTATTCGGTAGGACACTCGATGACATCGCCGCCAAGTGTCTGACAGCATCGCGGCTTTCCGTGCTGGTTGACACCGATCTGGTGCATATCAATCCAGCTCGTAGCTAGTTCTGGGCTGAGGGCGTATCTTGGTGATACATTGGCCTTGCTCGGCCTTCTTCACGTCAGGAAGGGCGGCAGATGGTTGGTGCCCCCACGCGGACCGTCTCCGGGTTTGAAAGTCGCAGCCTGTTGGTATCCGGGATGCTTCAAGGGACTCGAACCGAAACCACACAGACTAGCAGCCCGTGGTGGAAGTCTGTAGGGTCGCGCGCAGGGGTATTCGGGTCTCAGGCGCGAAATGAGAGAGCGGAACGATGCTTGTCATCGTGACCGACGAATGACAAAGCCTGTGGCCCGAAGACCCCTGCGCCCTTCGGGTTACGACGGCATGGGGCCAGCTGCGGCGAGATGCACGATGGGGAGCATCGACGTCGTCGTGGCGCCTTGCATCTAGTGTAGTCCGTCACAGTTAATGTAACTTATTCAGCTTTCCTACGTCTGAGTATATATGAGGAGAGCACCGACGATTAAATTGGACATTCCTGTGCGGAAGGAACTGGAGCGACTGAGCCGAAGCCGCAGTGTGGCGGTCCGGTTGGCGGAACGATCTCGAATTGTCTTGCTGGCCGCCGGGGGTCTGGACAATCAGGAGATCGCTGCCAAGTTGGACATCACTCGTCAAAAGGCCGGACGTTGGCGCGATCGTTTCGTTGAAGATGGCCTCGGGGGAATCGAAAAGGACGCTTCCCGCAGTGGACGGATTCCCTCGATCGGCCGCCGGAAGCGGGCCCGGATCGTGAAGAAGACGGTCGAAGGGAAGCCTCCGAACGCCACGCACTGGAGCCGGTCCTTGATGGCCAGGGCAACCGGCGTCAGCGAGTCCACGGTAGGGAGAATCTGGCGGGCTCATGGCTTGAAGCCTCATCTGGCACGCACCTTCAAACTTTCCAACGACAAACAATTTGTCGAGAAGTTGGAGGATGTGGTCGGTTTGTATCTGAACCCTCCGGAAAACGCCATTGTTTTGTCCTGCGATGAGAAGAGCCAGATGCAGGCCCTGGACCGCACGCAACCCGGGTTACCTCTGAAGAAGGGGCGGTGCGGCACCCTCACCCACGACTACAAACGCAACGGGACGACCACGATGTTCGCCGCGCTCAATACGCTGGACGGCTCGATTATCGGGACCTGTATGCCGAAGCATCGTCATCAGGAATGGATCCGGTTTCTCAATCAGATCAAACGTTCCGTGCCGAAAGACAAACAGATCCATATCATTTGCGACAACTACGCCACGCACAAACATCAGAAAGTCGTCAACTGGTTGAAGCGCAACACGCGCTTTCATGTGCACTTCACACCGACCAGTGCATCCTGGCTGAACATGGTCGAACGCTTCTTCCGGGATCTTTCCGAACAACGGCTTCGGCGCGGGGTTTTCCATTCGGTTCCTGAGCTAATCCAGGCCGTGGAGGAATATGTCGGGGGTCACAATCAGAACCCGAAGCCCTTCATTTGGACCGCAACGGCTTCCGATATTCTTGAAAAAGTTCAACGTGCCCGAAAGAAGCTCGATAAGTTACAGTCTGTTTGACGGGGACCACTAGCCCCATGGCGCTCGTAACGCGACCCTACAGACTTTGAGGCGTTCTCGATCGCCATTGTCGACCACGCGATGCCGGAAATGGACGGTCCGACGGCGGCAAAAGCCATCAAAGCGGATCCCCTCTTGCGCGAGACTGAATTAGTACTGGTCAGCTCGCTTGGAAACGGCCGTTCTCCGAAACGTTGCCGCGAAGAGGGCTTTGCTGCCTGCCTGGTCAAGCCGGTGCATCAGGACCTGCTACTGGATACTCTTGCCACGGTTCTTGAAGGGGCCCGACAAGGCCACATTGATGAAGAGATCCATAAGAATGCCCCCAGCCATGAGAATGCTTCCCGCCAAGAGGATGCCAGAGCCCAGTCGCGTGTGTTGGTGGTGGAAGACAATCTTGTTCATCAGAAGGTGGCTGTGTGGACGCTGGAGAAGCTGGGCTGCCGTGTGGATGTCGCTGCCAACGGCGAGGAGGCCCTGTCCATGATGGACTTGCTTCGCTACGATTTGATTTTCATGGACTGTCAAATGCCGCAGATGGACGGTTTTGAAGCCACCGCCCAGATTCGGCGGAAGGAGGAAAGCCTGGGTGGACGCATTCCCATCGTCGGTCTGACGTCGAACGCCATGAAGGGCGACCGTGAGAGATGTCTGGATGCCGGTATGAACGACCACATCGCCAAACCGGTTCGGATCGAGAAATTGAGGAAAGCCGTCGAAACGTATGGGCGCAGGCGTTTCGCCGAGAATTCTGCGCCAGAGACGCGCGAAGACCGCCACGATGTTTTTGACAGGGCGGAAGTGTTGGAGAGAGTCGGCGGCGACAGAGAATTCTTCAACGAGCTTGTGGCGTTGTTCCGGGCCGATTGCCGGAAGTTGTTGTCCGAGACTCGGGAAGCCGTTTCACGGAAGGACTGCAAGGCACTGGAACTCCCCCGCCCACACCTTGAAAGGTTCGGTGAGCAACTTTGGGGCGAAAGAAGCCTTCGAGGCGGCGCATAAGCTGGAAACCATAGCGGTCACAAGTGACTGGATTGCAGCGGAGCAATCCTGTGCGGAGCTGGAAAAAGAAATCGAGCGCCTCGAACCATCGCTGGTGGCTCTGGGAACGGAAGAGCCACCGCAAGATGCCGGTTGGAAGGACTAAGGGTCCGCTCAAAAATAACTTCACAGAATTGGCGCCCAGATTTGCGTCAGATTCGGTCGCGACCGATTGAGCAGACCGGAGGAATAGCCTGCTATTTCGAGGATCTGCGATTGAGGAGCGGCCGAAGATGGCGTGAAAATGGATGCCAAAATGTGAAGCTATTCTTGAGTGGGCCCTAAGGATCAAAATTCCCTCTCGAGGGTTGCCCGTTTTCGCTGACTGCAGCCCGCGGCTTTCGGCCGGCCTTACCTGGACTGTCCGATCCTTTCCGACCCGAACTCCCCAGCCCGATCAGTACAGTGTCCTAATCGAGCTGTGGGTGGTAACATATCCCTCACATTACCTTTGAGGAGAGGACATGCTGATCAAGCGGCCAGAGGACGTCAAATCGTCAGAGATTACAGACGAAAAACTATACAGAGATCGACGGCAGTTTCTGAAAGCGGCCGGTCTGGCGACCGTCGTTTCAGCGGCGGGGCTGATCCTGCCCCAAGGTTGCGCCGGGCCCACCACGGAGGCGTCGGGCGGAACCGCGCAAAAGGGTCCATACGACACCGACGAAAAGGTGAACCCGTACGAGGACGTGACGACGTACAACAATTTTTATGAATTTGGCGTCGACAAGTCCGACCCCGGGAGAAACGCGGGAACGCTCCGACCCAAGCCCTGGAAGGTGAAGGTGGAGGGCATGGTCAAGAACCCGGCGGAGTACGATCTCGACGATCTGCTCTCGGGCTTCACGATGGAAGATCGCATCTACAGGATGCGGTGTGTTGAAGGGTGGTCGATGGTGATTCCGTGGCACGGATTCCCGATGGCCGACCTGATTCGCAAGCTGGACCCGTTGCCCAGCGCCAAGTACGTCAAGATGGAAACGCTTTACGATCCCGAACAGATGCCCGGACAGAGACGCGCTGTTCTGGATTGGCCCTACGTTGAAGGCCTCCGGATGGATGAAGCGACCAATCCTTTGTCATTCATGGCCGTCGGTGTGTATGGCAAGGAGGGGCCGAATCAGAACGGCGCGCCGATTCGCCTGGTGACTCCCTGGAAATACGGCTTTAAGGGGATCAAGTCCATCGTCAACATCAGTTTTGTCGATGAACAACCGCGAAACACCTGGCAGGTCCAGGCGGCTAACGAATATGGTTTCTTTGCCAACGTCAATCCAAACGTCGATCATCCGCGCTGGAGCCAGGCCAGGGAACGCCGCCTGGGCGAACTGGTCAAGAGAAAGACCCTGATGTTCAACGGATACGGGGAACATGTGGCCCAGATGTACGAGGGCATGGACCTCCGGAAGTTCTATTAGGAAATGACCTCGGATCGGTTCCTGAAATTCGTCGTCAAGCCGATCGTCTTCCTGCTTTGCCTGGTCCCGTTGACTCTCCTGTTTCATGGAGCGTTGACGGGCGGGCTGAGCGCCAACCCCATAGACGACATCACCGACGCGACCGGTCGGTGGACCCTTCGCTTTCTGCTGATCACTCTCTCGGTTCGTCCGTTGCGTCAGCTTACCGGATGGGCGAAACTGATCCGCTTTCGCCGCATGCTGGGACTGTTTGCCTTCTTCCACGGCATATTGCACTTCACCACGTACATCTGGCTGGACCAGTTCTTCGATCTTGCCGAAATCCTGAAGGACATTCCCAAGCGCCCGTTCATCACTGCCGGGTTTACCGCCTTCGTCTCGATGATCCCGCTTGCCTTGACCTCGACTAAGAAATGGATCGGCCGGATGGGAGGGAAGAGATGGCAACTGCTCCATCGATTGATCTACCTGAGCGCGACGGCAGGCGTGGTTCACTATCTGTGGATCGTAAAGGCGGATACTCTCCGGCCGTTGACGTACGGTGCCATTCTGTCCGTTCTTCTGACCTACCGGCTCATCGTGCGCTGGAAACCGAACATCGTCCTGAAGTCTCGAGTAGCCGTACCCTCGACCACGCCGGATGCCTGAAGAGTGAAGAACTTCGTGACGAAAAATACTCCAGATCGCCGACAGTACAAATACTACGACCTCGTCATGGCGACGTTCGTAACCGTGCTCATATGCTCTAACATCATCGGAGCAGCCAAGGTCAGCACGGTTTACGGGCTGACCTTCGGCGCGGGCGTCCTGTTTTTTCCCATCAGTTACATATTTAACGACGTCCTGACGGAAGTGTATGGCTACGCCAAGGCGAGGAAGGTCGTTTGGGCCGGGTTTGGCGCCTTGATCTTCGCTTCGTTGATGGCCTATGTGGTCGTGGCTCTGCCCCCAGCCGCCGATTGGGAAGGCCAGGGCGCCTACCAGACCGTGTTCGGACAGACGCCCCGCATCGTCCTCGCCTCGATGGCGGCATTTTTCGTCGGAGAGCTGTCAAACTCTTACGTCCTGGCCAAGATGAAAATTCGGACGAAGGGCCGTTTCCTCTGGTTACGAACGATTGGATCCACGATCGTCGGTGAGGGCGTCGACTCGGCCGTCTTTTACCCGGTTGCTTTCTTCGGTGTGTGGTCCAACAGTCTGTTGGTCGAGGTCCTCATAAGCAACTATCTGATCAAGGTCGGCTGGGAGGCCCTGATCACGCCGATCACGTACAAGATCGTCTCTTTCCTGAAGCGTGCCGAAGGCGAGGACTACTACGACTACGGCACCGACTTTACGCCATTCTCGATTGATGTTTAAAGCTCGCTTTTGCGACCTGCGCGTTTATGCTATTTTGCGTTTAACCCAGTTGTTAGATAGCCAACTATATTAATAGTCAACGGTTTCCATTTGCTAACTTCAAAGATGCGTCCATTCCGCGCAACTTTCCCATGGCCACGATCCCCAGGGCCGGTCCAATCGCCAGAAAGGCAAACGCATACCGCCAGGTAACGGCCTCCACCAGGTAGGGAACCAGATGGATCGTCACCATCGTCAAGAGGAACCCGAGGCTGGTTTGAACCGTGAGCATGGTCCCGACGATGCCAGGATCCGACAGTTCCGCAATGCTGGCTGAAAACTGGGCCGAGTCGGCGACGATGGCGATGCCCCAGACGACACAGAATGCCGTCAGGAACCAGGGGTTGGATCCATGGAGAAAACCGGCGACCAGGCAACAGGCGCCGCTGACGCCCATCGCGGCCATTGTCACCGTCGTCCGTCCCCAACGGTCTGCGATCACACCTGCCAGCAGGCAACCCACCGCGCCGCTGCCGAGAGTCAGGAAGGTGGCAAGCCGCGCAAAATATGAAGCCGGTCCGGCGGCCATCGTCGCCGCGAAGCTGGACTCGAGGAAAAGTCCCACCCAGGCCCACATCGCGTACAGTTCCCACATGTGGCCGAAATAGCCCAGGTTCGCGAGACGTACCGGTCGTTTGGTCCAGGCACCCAGAGCAAGCGACGGGTTGAACGGTGGGGCCGGGGACCGGTTCGGACCGACCGCCACCAGGTTGATGAGCAATGCGCCCGCCAGAGCACATGCCGAGGCCACGGCGATCGTGAACCGCCAATCGACGCCCCCGAATGCGTTGATCAAGTGGGGCGATGCCGATCCCAGCGTCAGAGCGCCGACCAGCAGACCGACCATCAGCCCCATATCCTGTTTCGCCCAGCTGGTGGCCATCTTCATGCCAACCGGGTAGATGCCGGCCATGCACATTCCCGTGACGAAACGGAGTAGCGGAACGACAATTGTTCCGGCATCCTGCGTGAGGATCAAGCCATTGGCCACCGCGGCGACGATCGACGCCGCCATGAAGAAGCGCCTGGGGTCCAACCGGTCTGCCAGTCCGAGAAGTGCACTGATCAGCGTACCGGCGACGAAACCGATTTGGACGCCACTGGTGAACAGGGAAGTCTGGAAGGAATTGAGCTCGAATTCAAGTTGAAGGGAAGGCAGAACGGCAGAGGCCGAGAACCAGAGCGTCATCGCCAGAACCTGACACACACACAGCAGTGTGAGGGCGAAGACCCTTGTCATCTGTTTCCTGTAGAACGGCTCTGATCCAAAAAGGCCTCTGACGTCGAACTAGGCTTCGAAATCGAAGCACGATTATGGCTTAACCGCCCGGACGAATGCACTCATGAACTTACCATCGAGTCTCTCCAGCGTCGAGGCGGGTACTTTCTTTGTCCGGGCCAGTTCCCGGGCGTCTTCGGCGTTGTATATTCTTGTGGGCTCGATTCGGATGTCGTCGAACCCGACGGCCGCGAGTTTCGCCCGGTACTCGGTCTCGCCAAGCGCCCCAGCCACACAGCCGGTCCAAAAGTCAATATCTCGAACCAGATCCTCTGGGATCGGCCCCCGGCTGACGATGTCAGACACGGCAAATCGCCCACCCGGCTTGAGGACACGGAAGGCTTCGCCGAGGACGCGGCCCTTGTCGGCCGAAAGGTTAATGACGCAATTGGAGATGATAACGTCCACCGAAGCGTCGGGCAGAGGAATGTTTTCGATCTCACCCCGGAGAAACTCAACATTCGCAAGGCCGGATTTCGCCTGGTTGGCCCGTGCCAGGTCCAGCATTTCGTCTGTCATGTCCAGCCCATAAGCCTTGCCCGTGGGGCCGACACGTCTGGCGGAAAGCAGAACGTCGATGCCACCGCCGGAGCCGAGATCGAACACCGTCTCCCCGGTGTCCAGGTCGGCCAGCGCAGTCGGATTGCCACAGCCGAGCGATGCCCGAACCGCCCCGGCAGGGAGGTTTTCCGTATCCTCGACAGTGTAAAGGTTCGCCGTCACGGGATCCGAGCAGTCCGGGGTCGCCGGACCGCAGCAGGAAAATCCTTCCTCCGCTGCCCTACGGGCCGCGTCACCGTATCGTTTCTTTACGTTATCTCTGATTTCCTCTTGATTCACTTCAATCATTTGGTCTCCAGTTCCACCAGGATGTTTTCAGGTTTGACGACGTTGTTTCGCGAACAACACTCGGAGAAGAGGAACCGGGTCAGGGCCTCCAGGCTCTCGGTGTTCGCGCTATACCAAAGAAACTGCCGGTCGCGGCGGACCCGGACCAGGCCTTCGTGCTTCAGCCGCTCCAGATGGTGAGAAAGCGTAGAGTTCGGAATGCCCAACTCGACTTGAATCTCCCCCACGACCATCCCGTCCGGATGCGCGGCCAGCAGCAGACGCAGGATCCGTAGTCGAGCCTCGTTTCCCAACGCCGCAAACATGTCCGAGTAACCAGCGATCTGCCGTGCCGTTGGTGTTTCCATATTTCTAGAATACTAGAAATATAGAAATAAAGACAAGGAAGAAATCTCTACGCAGATTACGCGGATTTCGCAGATGGGACCGAATAGGGGCGCTATTTGCTGGCGGGCGGGCTTCAGTTCGTTCTGAAATTCGTGAATTCGATGTGAACGCCGAAATCGTCTTCTTTGATCAGCTGGATGGCTTCCTGGAGGAGGTCGCGGCTCTTTCCGCTGACCCGGACGAGATCTCCCTGGATCGACGCCTGGACCTTCAGCTTGCTTCCCTTGAGCTTCTTGACGATCTCGCGGCACTTCTCAATCGAGATCCCGGCCTGGATGCTGATCTCCTGGCGCACCGTCGAGCCGGCCGCAGGTTGAACGGAGCCGTATGAGAGGCCCTTCAGAGGAACTTTGCGCTTGACGAGTTTCTGTTCGAGAACGTCGTTCACCGCTCTCAACTTGTAGTCGTCGGCGCTGGAGATGACGATCTTGTGCTCGCTTTCAAGAAGTTCGATCGTCGATCCGGACCCTTTCAGATCGTATCGTTGAGAGAGTTCCTTTCGTGCTTGAGCCACGGCATTGAGAACCTCGGCGAGATCTATCTTGGAGACGATATCAAACGTGTTCAGTGGCATTGGATCCGATAGGTTCGGGCGTTTCGGGTTGAAGTTCGACCGACACTCACCACGTCGGCATCACTGGAGTGTATGCGATGGGAGCATCTTTTCCAAATGCAACGGGATTCGGTCAGGCACTACCCCGGCACCTCGCGATTGGGAGGTGGCGGCAGGAAGAGCGAGAGGAGAAAGGCGCCGACAGGCATCAGGGCGCAACACCACAAGGCTACGGTGACGCTCCAATGATCGGCGATCCACCCCAGGGCCGTGACGCCAAAGCCGGCTGCACCCATCGCGAACCCGACGACCAGGCCGGACGCCATGCCGAGATTACCTGGCATATAGGCCTGAGCGAGGACGACGGTGACGGTGAACGTCGATATCAGGACGAACCCGAACAATCCCAGCACAACGAAACTCCACACGCCCGAGACGAAGAAGAAAGCGATAGCTGATGGGTAAAATGAGGGTCCGGGACGGCCGGCTGGCCGCCCCAGACAAAAGGTCAGAATGGGATGTCGTCGTCGGTGATCGTCGAGCCACCTGCGGCGGGCGTGGTGGTCGCCGCTGGAGCCGGAGCCGGGCGTTGGCCTCCTTCGCCGCCCGGCGAACCGAGCAAGACCATGTCCCTGGCCTTGATGTCGAAGGAGGTACGCTTGACTCCATCCTTGTCTTCGTACTGACGTGAATTAATACTGCCTTCGATGTAGACCAGCCGGCCCTTAGCCAGGTACTGTCCGCAGATTTCAGCCAGCCGGTCCCACGCGATGATGTTGTGCCATTCGGTTCTTTCCTGGCGTTCTCCCGTGTTCCGATCGGTCCACTGATCATCCGTTGCCATGGAGAATCGGCAATAGGCCGTCCCTCCGGCAGTGTACTTGAGCTCGGGGTCCCGCCCGAGCCGTCCGATAAGGGTCACTTTATTAATACTCTTCGCCATTTCTAGTCCTCTTTCGCCGCCTTCGGGCGGCACGCCTCGCCCCTAGCGGTCAACGTCCCCCGGATAGATCGTCTATCTTCTGCTGTGCGCTCGTCGCTTCGGTACTGTCCGGGTATTCGGAAACGACGCGTCGAAGGTAATTCAATGCATCCTGGGTTTGGTTCATTTCCGCTAGAGCAAGGCCTTTCTTATACAGGGCAGTGACATTTTTATCGCTGTCCGGATATTTCTGCAAGAGTAAATCGTACTCGATGATGGCCTGCTCGAATTCTCCGTCGTTGAAGTAGGAATCACCCAGGTAAAGTTGAGACTCGGCCGCCCTGGGACTTGCCGGGAAGTTATCCAGATATTCGCGGAAGCCTTCGATCGCAAGATCGTAGTTCCCGGAGAGAAAGTCGGTAACAGCCATCCGCATCAGGCTCTGGGGCGAATCGAGCTCTTCGGTCGTGGTCTGGAACGTCGTCAGTTGCTGTGCGATGCCGTTCATGTCCGTCCGGAGGTTTCCAAGACTCCTGTCCATGATTTCCACGTCGTCCCGCAGGTTGCCCACCAGGACCCGCATTTCTCCGCCGAGTCTTTCGTTACTCGCCCGGACCTCGTTCAGCGTGTTGTTGATGCGCCCGACGGTGTCCGAGAGGGTGACGACCTGGTCGTAGAGTTGCTCGACAAGATTCTGGACCACCGTGTTCCGCTCATCCAGACTGCTTTGGATCTCACCGACCTGTTGAGACAGACGAATGATGTCCGCCTGGAGCTGGACGATCTCCCTCCTCTGACCCCATGCCGGGCCGGTCGAACCGACGCCGGCCATCACCAGCATGATGAGGCCGACAAGAGTCTTTTTCATGGTGACACCCTTTGTGAATCGGGGCCGGCAGTCGAACCCTATTGACGTGTAACGAGTTCCGCTCTCCGGTTCCGTTGGTAACAGCGCTCGGTGGTATCGTTACAGACAGGACGCTCTTCTCCGAAACTGACCGTGTTGATTCGAGATTCGCTGATGCCTTGCCCAACAAGATACTGCTGGACCGCATTGGCCCTCCTGTCCCCCAGCCCGATGTTGTATTCCTGGCTCCCACGCTCGTCGGCATGACCCGTGATGTTGAACTGGACACCGGCATTCTGACTGAGGAACCTTGCATTGTTCTGCAGGGCCCCAACCTGGTCCGATCGGATCTCTGCCTGGTCGTAATCGAAATAGATGACCTGGATGTTGTCCCTGAAGAGTTCTTCGATCGTCAATTCCGGTGTGACCGGCAGCGGCGGCGTCACAGGGGGCGGAGCGGCGGCACGAACCGTAACGCGCACGATATCGGTCGCGGTCCCACCGGGCCCCGTGGCGGTGGCTGTGTAGGTCACCGAGGAAGTCGGGTTGACGCCTCGATTGCCGGATGTGGCCACGCTACCGACGCCGGGCTCGATTCGAACCGAGGCGGCATTCTGTGCTTCCCATTGGAGGGTCGCCGAATCGCCCCGTTCGATGTTCGCCGGGCGGACGCTCAACGAAATGGTCGGTTCCGGAGCCGGTGCTGGCGTCTCCTCGACCACAGGCGCCGCCGGTGGTGGCGGAGGCGCTGCAGGCCTTCTGCATGAGAACGAAAACAGGCTGATCACCAGGAGAAAAACGACTGGTGCGGACCGTAGGATCGAGTGGGGACGGGGTGACAACGCTGGCTGCGGACCGGTTCCCTTCCTTCCTGTTCGATTCCCAAATTTCATTCTTGAGCCTCCTTGGTTGTGAAATGGGTCCGTTACCCGGTTCCCGTCATTGTCCAATATAGGGGGACCAGGCAGGTCCTTCGTTTTTCCCTTCGCGAGTCAACTGGCGGACATCGGTGCCATCGGCGAGCATCGAGTATATCTGCTTCCTGCCGGTTCGGTCGGATTCGAAAACGATGTGTCGTCCGTCGGGCGCCCAGTTCGGGCGTTCGTTGTCGCTTCGGTTCTGGGTGAGCTGCACGTTTCTGTTCGTGGCAAGGTCGTGCAGGTAGATGTCGAAGTTCGGCGATCGACGTCGTTTCCACGCGAACGCGATCGTTTGTCCGTCCGGCGACCATGCCGGGTTGACCGCTGCTCCTCCGCCACTGACGAGTTGGCGAAGGTTACCCCCTCGAGCGTCGATAGTATAAATCTGCGGCGAGCCGGACCGATCCGACAGGAACGCGATTTCCCTCCCGGTTCTTGGATTCCAGACCGGAGACATGTCCACTCCATAGGAGGTCGTCAACCGGCGCCGGTTGCGCCCGCGCGAGTCCGAAACGTAAAGCTCCAGATCATGGACATCGCGAACCTTGTTCATGCTCGACGAGAATGCGATCTGGTCGCCGTCGGGCGACCAGCTGGGTGTTGTCGTCGTACCGTCCAGCTCGGGGAAGGGGAAACCGCGACGATCGATTCGAGAAATGATCGCGATATCCGGAACATTTCTCGCATACGTCGTATACGCGATGCGCTCACCGTCTGGCGCCCATGATGGAGTCAGCGCCAGGTTCCGGACGGTCGTCAGCTGGTATTGGTTGTGTCCATCGTAGTCCATGACCCAGATTTCTTTTTCGCCGCTCCGGTCGGAAACGAAAGCCAGCTTCGTCTGGGACACGCCGCGAATCCCGCCGCCAAGCAGTTCGATGATCATGTCTGCGAACTTGTGGGCGCTATCGCGAACCGATGTTTCCGAAGTTGTGGTTCTGAATCGCAGGCCGATCTCTTCGCGGTCTTGAATGCGGGTCTTGAGATCCCAGAGGTGCGCCTCCACCGCAAACTCCCCCCCGTTGACCTGGCCGTTCCCGAAAGCCAGAAACTGCGCATCGACATCGGGAGTGGTCCAGGCGGCCGTGTCGATGTCGATTGCACGTCCAAACTGGCCGAGAGGATAGAAGCTCCGGCTCACCAGGGTGAGGATTCCGGCGAAGTCCAGATCGTCCCAGAGAGTTTCGTTGAAGGCGTCGATCAGCTCGGTGGCACCCGGACGGTTCACCCGGAGTTCGAAATCCGGCACGGCCACCCGGATGGACATGGCGCCGGTCCGTGTTCCAGTCACGATCTGAGGCTGTTGCGAAAACAGGGAGCCCGCGGGTGCGAATAACGTCACGGCGAGAAGTGCTACGGCAAGCTTAGTTAGTCTCATCTTTGATAATCGAACCAGAAACTGACATTTATGGACCGTCCCCTGAAATCTGACGGCAGCGGACCCAGTGGATTGGATGCCAGTACGGCTCTGCGAGCCGATCGATCCAGGGAAGCGATGCCGCTGCCGGTCGTGATTTCGACGTTGGTGATGGACCCGTCTCGAAGAATATCAAAACTGATGTAGATCCGTGGTGCGTTGCGAACATTGCCGCGCACCATCCCCTGCAGCCAGTTTTGGGAAATCCGCTGTGAAATCGACCGAACGTAGCTTCCGTAAAGCTCACCAAAGGTTCCTTCCCCCACGGCGCCCACTCCGCTGCCTTCGTCACCGACCTGGCCATAGTTGATCGACGGCCGACCACCCTGACCAAAGGGTATGGCGTTCGTGGACACGGGTGCCGCTTCCGGTTCGACCGGCGCGGGGGCAGGCGGCGGAGTGGGTGGCGCCGGCGGTGGAGGAGGCGTGGTCTCGACGGGAGCCGTCGTTTCGGGAATCGGTTCGGCTTCCACGTCAGAAACCTCCGGTTCCGGCTCCGCTTCAGGTGGAGGTTCGGGTTCTGGCTCGTAGAAGCCTTCCGATTCGTTGGCGGCGGCTTCGTCGTTTACAACGGCAGGGGCAGGTAGAGGCACCCCGGAAATGCTCGCGACGATCGACACGCTCATCCCGTCACCGCCACCCCGATCTCCCCAGCTGGAGTCACCGTAAGCAGGGAACAGGACAGGTGAAAACAGGACAACCAGCGTCAGGACGAAGTGGAGGCCCAGGGAGATCAGTACGCCGCGGTCGAACCGTTCCCGGTCTTGCCTCATGGTCAGTTTGCGTTCAACGGTTGGGTGACGACAGTGATGTTTTCTATGCCGGCCTCGGTCAGACGGTCCATCACCACCGCGATCGTCCCGAACGGCACCGACTCGTCGGCGCGCAAGTAGACACTGCGACGGACCGGGTCGAGGACGCGCTCGTTGATCAGGCGTCCCAAGTCGTTGATGTTGACAGCCTCGTCCTGCAGAAAGAGGTTTTGCTCACGATCCACCGATACGATGAGCTTTTCCTCCGCAATCTCACGGACGACCTCCGTCCGGGGCACGTTTATCTCGATACCCGACTGGATGATCGGCGCCGTCACCATAAAAATGATCAGCAGGACCAGCATGATATCGATGAACGGAATCATGTTGATTTCGGATAACTCCGACTGTGTCCTGCCGTCGCGCGTGGTGAATGCCATTATGTGCTCCCGGGCAAGGTCATCCTCCTAGTGGATGCCTCTTCGCTCGGCCAGTGCCAGAAATTCCGCCTGAAGGTCGTCGAGTTGACCTCCCAGGCTTCGGATTTCCGCCACGAAATGATTGTAGGCCACTAGTGCCGGTATTGCCGCAAAAAGCCCGAAAGCGGTTGCGATCAGTGCTTCGGCCATCCCTGGCGCCACGGCCTGGAGCGTGCCGACCGAGGCGTCGGCCAGGCCGGAAAAGGCGCCCATCACACCCCACACCGTGCCGAACAGCCCGATAAAAGGGGTGACGCTGGCCGTGGTGGCGAGAAAGGTCATCCGGGTCTCTAACTCCGTCAACTGAGCAGCCGCGGCTCGGAACAGGGCTCGCTGAACGGTGGCTTCACTTGGCATTTGGGTGCTTTCGCTGTCGCCTTCAACCGGTGCGATCATCTCATAGCCACAGTCAAAAACCGGCACCAGAGGCGTAAAGTGCAACATTTCACACGCAGCGCTAATTTCCGACAAGCTGTGTCCTTTACGAAAAATTCGCCAGAACACCTTGGATTCCTTTCGAATCTTCCGGAGCATCAGTCCTTTGGACAAGATGACACCCCAGGATGCGACCGAGAACACCAGCAGGATCAGGAGGACGACCCGAGCGAGAGGACCCGTGGTCAGAAGCAGGTCAAACACATCGGGAGCGCCCTGCAAGATCATTGTGGCGGGGTATGCCAAGTCGGCCAAACTAATCCTCCTTCATGTCACAGACGCCCGAGCCCAAATTCCGTTTGCTGGTCATCTCAGTAAACTTCCGAGGGGCAAATCCGTGGTCCCGGTCCGATGAGGCCGCATTCTCACCAGTTGCCCATTGAAAGACGACGGTGGTTGTCATATAAACGGCGAGTATGCTCCGGCTTCTCCGCGTGCGGAATTTTGCTCTCATCGACCAACTCGAACTGGAGTTTGAACCAGGCTTCAACGTTTTGTCCGGCGAGACTGGCGCCGGAAAGTCGCTCGTCGTGGACGCGCTGTCGCTCCTGGCGGGCGCCAAAGCCACCACCGACCTGATCCGTTCTGGAGAAAACAGGGCGATCATAGAAGGTGTTTTCCAGGTTTCCACCCCATTGAATGTCGAGTCAGTCGGCATCGATCTTGAAGACGGGGAAGTCGTCCTCCGTAGAGAGATTTCGGCCGACAACCGAAACCGTGTTTATATCAACAGTCAACCCAGCACCGTATCCGCGCTTCGCTCCCTGGCGCCGGAACTGCTGGACATTCACGGCCAGCATGAACAGCAGACGCTGCTTCGAACCAGCACGCAACTGGCGCTGATCGATCGCGTTGCCCGGGCGGCGTCGCTCCGGGAGCGTGTCCGTACTCTCTACGACGCGATCGGGGCTCTCGAAGACGAGATGACCCAACTCCGGACCGCGGAATCAGAGGTGCTGCAACGCACGGATCTGCTCCGCTTTCAGCGCGACGAGATCGAGCGGACCAACCCTCAAGCCGGGGAAACCGACCAGGTGAGAGAACGGGTCGAGATCCTCGAACATTCGGGCCGGCTCCTGGAAACGGCCACCGAGAGCTATCACTCACTGTACGAGGCCGAATCATCCGTTCTGTCCCTTCTTGCAGCAGTCGAACGGGCCCTGGGCGATGTGAGGGCCCACGACTCCAGGCTCGGCGTCATCGCCGATCAATCCGAGTCCGCCCGCGCTCTGGTGGAAGACATGGCGTTCAGCCTCCGGGCCTACGTCCAGAAACTGGAAGTCGATCCGGGGGAACTCGAACATCTTCAGACCAGGCTCGCCGACCTGGAACGGCTGAACCGCAAATACGGTTCCGACCTCGGCGCCCACCTGGAGAAAGTAATCCAAGAGCTGGACAATATAGGTCTTACAGAGACTAAGAAAGCCGAGATCGAGAAACGGTTGGCCGAACGTCGCGATGCCTTCGCCGAAAGTGCCGGAGAATTGAGTCGGCTTCGACGATCCTGCTCCTCCACCCTGGAACGATCCGTTACGTCGGAAGTGCAGGCGCTGGCCATGCCGGCGGCCGAATTCTCGATCGACTGGGTCACGCTCGATCCTCCCAGAGCCACGGGCATCGATCTGCCCCGGCTCATGCTGGCTGCAAATCGTGGGGAGGACAAGGCTTTGCTGTCACAAGCCGCATCGGGAGGGGAACTCTCGCGAGTCATGTTGGCCCTCCGGACCGTGATGGCGGACGACGGTGGGGGAAAGTCGCTGGTGTTTGACGAAATCGACGCGGGCATCGGTGGGGAAGCAGCCGAAACGGTCGGTCGGAAGCTGAAGGAACTATCAGCATCCTACCAGGTGCTCTCGGTGACGCACCTGGCCCAGATCGCGCGGTTCGCCGATCATCACTACCGAATCGAAAAGCTGGTCGTGGACTCCCGGACCGTCACCCGAATCGAACCGCTGACGGGTGACGCCCGGATCGAGGAGCTCGCACGGATGATGAGCGGCCCGAAAGTGAGCGAGGCGGCACGAAAACATGTCCAGGAGCTATTGAAACGCCAGTAGGGAATTTTGAGCCTTGACCACATTCGCTTGCAATTGGACTACTTTGGTATATACATTGCAAAAGTAACGAGGAGTCGATTTTGGAAGTCGAGATGAAGATCCGGGGCCTCATGATGGACCCGATCACCAACATGCCGATCGTCATCCTCAAGGAGGCTGCCGGAAACGCGATCCTTCCCATATGGGTTGGCGTTTCCGAGGCAAACGCGATCGCACTGGAAATCGAGAAGGTCGTCACGCCCCGCCCCATGACCCACGACCTTCTGAAGAACGTGCTCATTGGCCTCGAAAGCCATGTCCAGAAAATTGTCGTCACGGCTATCAAGGACGACACGTTTTACGCCATCATATGGATCCAGCAGAACGGCAAGCTGATCTCGATCGATTCACGTCCCAGCGATGCCCTCGCACTGGCTCTCCGAATTGACTGTCCAATACTGGTTCGAGATGAGGTACTCCAGAACTCGAAAGGGAAGGAGTCGGGCAGCGAACAGATGCCAAACGAGGACCTGAAGCGATGGCTGGACATGAATGACGAGGACATGGGGAAGTACAAGATGTGAGCGAGCAGTTCTTTTTCGGCCCCCACCTGTAGACTAGGAGCCTCAGCCGTCAATTCCCAAAATCTTCAGCCCCGCATTCTTAATCTTATATTGCTTGTTGACGGCGATAAGCAGCAGGGTCATCTGTTCCAGATGCCGGGCTGAGGCGAGCGGCCCGGCATACACCGGGTTTACTCCCAGACTCCGGATCAGGGCCATGGCCTCATCCTTCCGGGCCACGTCTCCGGCCACCAGGATGTCGGTCCCGACTTCGTCCTGGCGCAGGGTATGGAAGGAGACAGTCTGGAAGGCGGCGAAAACAGAGGCGTGCCCACCTAGAATTTCGTGAGTTTCCTCCGAGGCGGATCGGCCACTGTCGGTCCGAAGCTCGGTGGGCTTCGCCGGGTTGATCGGCACGGTGGCGTCAATCACGAGTTTGCCGGCTAACACATCGCCCATCTGTTCGATCGTGTCTCGATGCGCAGAGTAGGGCACGCTGAGGATAGCGGCTTCGGCGGCCCCAGCGGCATCCCGGTTGGACAGTCCCTTTATCCGAGAGTCGAGTAAGAGGGCGACTTCCCTGGCCCGGCCGGGATCACGGGATCCGATGGTCACTTCGTGGCCGGCCCGGACGGCTCGCAATGCGAGGCCTTTTCCAAGCTTTCCAGTGCCTCCCAAGATAGCAATTTTCATCTGAATAGATCCTTTTCTTTGTCCCGAATCAGATTTCGGGATGTCTGATCGGAGGGTTCCCATTCATAACCCCGAATGAGGACGGCTGGGATCCCCTCGGTTTTGCCCATCGCAAGGCCGGCAATCGCGGCCAGGGCATCTGCGGCGGCCAGCAGGCTCGCACGGAGTTGATAGCCGTGCCCGTCGACTTCGCCCCGAAGATCGACGAGAGCCGGCACGCGGGAAATTCCGATCCCCACGTCTACGAGGCCTTCCCTCCAGGGCCTTCCGAAAGTGTCGGTGACAATGACGCCACAATCAAGCTTGTCGGCGAGCTTGCGGGCCGATAGATCCGGATCCAGCGGCAGCAGCGTCACGACGTCTTCGCCACGAACATTCGAGAGGTCCACTCCGGCATTGGCACAGACGAAGCCATGGCGGGTTTCCGTAATCAGGACATCCTCCCGATGCCGGACGACACGCCGGCTTTCCCCGAGAATGACCTCGATCAGCCGAGCATCTTTGGTGCACGTCTCCGCGATACGCAAGCTCTCCGGCGACGGATCGACTTCCGCCAACCGGACGATTCTGTTCTCTGCTTTGGAAACGATTTTTTGCGTGACCGCGACGACGTCCCTGGGCGCGGGCGTCAATCCGGCCTGCTCCAGGGCCGTACTTATCAGAACGATCAGATCGTCCCCGGGTCGGACTTCCGGTATCCCTCGAAGAGGGTGGATTGTGAGGGTCATTCCGTCAGTGCGTCGAGGACTCCGAGCGCCGTCGCACACCTCCAGGTCTCCCCGTTACGGGGCGCCGCCTGAATCAGATGGGCGAGGTCATCCGGTGTATCCACATCGAATCCGAAGCCGGGGATTTCGAGGACGTCCACCGCCAGTCCGTTCGCCCGGGCCAGCGATACATGCCGGTTGAGGCTGTGGGGTCCATACTCCATTTCAATCGTCGCTCCGGGGCGCATCAGCACCCCATTGGTTCCGGTTCCATCGCGGGAGGCCATCAGGACAATCCCATCACCCCCGGAATCGAGGACCTGGTCGATGTCCTCGCCTCTGAGCGCCGGAAGATCTGATGCGATCGCCAGGAAAGCAGAGGCTGTGTCGCTCAGCCGGCGGGCCATATAGTTCACGGCGGCGCTGTGGCCATTCACACGGGTCTCGCCTACCACCTCCAGTCCATGCGCGCCGGCAAGCCGACCTGCCTCATCGCTGGCTGTTATCACGATCGCCTGTTCGACGGAGTTGGAGGAGGTGATGGCGACCAGAACGTCCAGGAGCATCGCTCGCACAAGACTCTCCCGCTGATCGGAGGTCAGTATGCTCGTCAACCGCTGCTTGGCGTTACGAAACCCCTTTACGGGCAACAGGACGGTCTTCATTGGTTACGCGTTGGGCGAGCCGACTGGCGTCATCGACGCTGTTGATGAGGATGTTCTCGATCCAGACTCCCACTCCTGCGCCCCGCACTTCCTCGAGAAGCGGGAGGTCCGTGGTGTGAATGACGATCTGGTCAAGGAAATCACGGTAGCGTTCCGCCACGGCCTTGGCGGACACCCCGTTGGACCCTGTGGCTTCCATCAGGATTCCGGCCGGCCCACTCACGGGTTGGGAACCGATGATGGGGCTGATCGCCACGATCCCGGCCCGGGTGTTGATCAGTGCCTCACGGATCCCCGGAACCGCCAGGATCGCCCCAATACTGGTTACCGGGTTGCTCGGCGCCAGGATAATCCTCGATGCGTTCAGGATCGAATCGACGACATGCGTCGAAGCTCTGGCCGCATCGGCGCCTGCATAGCTGACGCCCTGAACGTTCGGCTCGCAGTTCTCGCGGACGAAGTACTCCTGAAACGCGAGTGTTTGTTCAGGGGTGTGAATTCGTGTTCGGACCGGACTGTTGGTGACCGGCATGATGATGGCGCCAATGCCAAAACGATCCGCCAGTTGTGCCGTTGCTTCGGTCAAGTCGGCTCCATGCCGCAACAGGTCGGACCGGACCAGGTGGGTCGCCAGGTCGCGATCGCCCACACGGAACCATGAGGGCATCTTCAGCTTCTTGATGGTCTCCAGACATCGGAATGTTTCGTCCCTGCGCCCCCATCCCCGGTTGGAATCCAACTCGCCGGCCAGCGCGTACAGGATGCTGTCGATGTCGGGGCTGACATAGAGTCCCCAGACTTCGTGGTCGTCACCCACATTCACCACCACATGGACCTGCTCTTCGGGAACGACATCGACAAGCCCCAGCAGGAATTTGGCCGCTCCGCTTCCTCCGGCCAGGACGGTGACGTGGCTCATGATTTCGATCCGCTCCTTTGTCGCACTGATATTTCGTACACGGTGTCCATTCCTGTTGGGTTGGAACCCACAATTCAGGCTTTGTCCGCCCTACAGTATACCGTTCCGGGCAAGGTCCCCACGTCGGGCACTCATGCGGGGTCCGGTTCCGCCACCTTCGTTTCGGGAAACACCCCGTCGAGAAAATCGAACACGGCTCGGAGATACCCCAGGCGGTCCTCCCTGAAAGCCCGCCCATGCGCCGCGCCCGGGACGATCAACAGTTTTCGATCGGGATGTGCGGAAGCGTCATAGAGTTGCCGTGCAATTTCCGGAGGCATGCGAACGTCCTGGTCACCCGCAATGAACAGGATGGGGAGGTCGGGACTGGACTGGACCACCCTCTCGACGTCGCCCTCGGCCAAGTCAAAGCCCGCTCGAAAGCGGGTCGCGTGGATCAATAAATTGGCGATGGGAAACGACGGAAGACCGAAGAGGAGGCGGAAGTGATGGGAAACCGTTTCCTCCAGTGACAGGAAGGAACTGTCGGCAATGACGGCACCGAAGCCCCTGCACCGACCTGACGCGAGCAGGGCGGTCGAGGCGCCGAGGGACACACCCCACAGCACAACCTGACGATTGGAGGCCGCACGCTTGACATATGCCCTGGCCGCACAGACATCCCGGCTTTCGTGAACTCCAAGTGTCATCTGGGCGCTGTCACTTTCTCCATGATTGCGAAGGTCGAAAAGGAGCACGCCGTATCCCCGGAGGTGCGATTCCACTGCCCGCTCCAGCAGCTCCAGGCGAGACCGATTCAGGCCGTGAACGAAAACGATGATCGGACGGTCCGGTTCGCCCGGGTTCCACCAACCTTTAAGACCCACACCGTCTTCGGAGGTAAATTCGACCGGGGTCACGCCGAGGCCCAGCGATTCGGGATCCGTGGAATCGAGATCCGGAGGTCGGACCGGCATGTCTGTGATGAGAAACGAACCGCCAACGGGGACGACGACCAGAAGGACAAACAGTACGAGGGCAACCCCGAGCGCAAGAAGGCGCTTCAACCACTTGATCACGGAGAGTTGCCCGGATGGAGTCGTGCGACCGGGCCCCCCGGTTCTACTGGCGGACGCCTTATTTCAGCTCTCAAAGTGGCCAGGACATCGGAGGTGTCCTCCCCCCGAACCTCGTAGGTGATCTCGGCCGGTGCCTGGGTCGTGACAATTCCATCGATCGTATACCGCCTCTTTTCGCCGACATCGAGTGCGTCGGTCAAGACGACGATCAACGGTATCTTCACGCCGTCCCGCATGATGACCAGTTGCCTTCCCAGGAAGTCGTAAACGATTTCTGCATCTTGCTCGGGTTCGAGACTCGCCGTCAATTCCACCGGAATTTCTCCGATCGGCTCGTCGCTGAGGTTTTCGAGAATTAGGCTCATGTGGTGACGGAAGATATTGTCTTCCGGGTAGCTGGATTCCCCTTCCAGCTCCAGTTCCCATCCAATCAAGGAGTAGTCCGCATGGCGCTGACGGGGTTGTACGCCCCAAATGACGAACGCCAGGACCAATACACCGAAATAAGGGTAGGGCGTCTTGAGCTTGAGTTTCGCCACGACGGCTTCCCACCTCGGGGAGCCTTTGGAAAACAGGGGCTTTCCGCACTTGGCACAGTATTGACTGTCGGGCGCGAGCGTCGTTCCACAATGCCGGCAAAACATCAGACCCAGTCCCTCGGTTGAAAATATCCGGCCGCCTGTTCCTCGGCACTGGCCGGCTCCGGAGTGTAATCGTAAACCCAACTGGCGATGGGAGGAAGGCTCATCAGGATGGACTCGGCGCGCCCGTTGGTTTTCAGTCCAAATACCGTGCCGCGGTCGTAGACGAGATTGAACTCGGCATAGCGCCCGCGTCGCAGCATTTGAAATTCCCGTTCCCTGGCGCCGTAGGGCTCGGATCGACGTTTCTCAACTATCGGCACATACGCCGGCAACAACGCGTCACCGACGGAGCGAACGAAGGCAAACGTGTCGTCGGGGTCGTCCTTCAGATAGTCAAAGAAAATTCCGCCGATGCCGCGCATCTCTCCGCGATGACGGATCGTAAAATATTCGTCACACCACTTCTTGAAGCGGGGATAGTACGTCGCGTCGTGCGAATCGCAGGCGGCCTTCAACGTTTGATGAAAATGCGTGGCGTCTTCAGCATAGGGGTAACAGGGAGTCAGGTCCGCACCTCCTCCGAACCACCTGGCGTCCCCCTTCTCCAGGTACCTGAAGTTGGCATGGACGATAGGAGCCTTCGGGTTCCGGGGATGGATAACCAGCGAGATCCCGGTCGCAAAAAATTCGGTTCCCGACCCCATCGGGATCTGATCGGCAAACTCTTCAGGCAGGCTTCCGTACACACGCGAAAAGTTGACGCCGCCTTTTTCAATGATCGCCCCGTTTTCGATCACGCGCGTCCGACCGCCACCGCCACCTTCGCGATCCCACAGGTCCTCTCGAAACGGTTCACCTTCGAGAGCCGACAGGGACTCGGTGATACGGTCCTGAAGCGATTTGAAATAGGCCTCAGCCTCGTCACGCATTGCCATTTTGAAATCATACCGCATCGTTCGCTATTCGAGGGGGATCCGCTCTTTTCGTTGTAAGATTGCGGCTCTGCGAAGAACGCTAGGCTCCTATGGAGTGACGAATGGAAAGCATTATGACGATGGTTGTTGTTTCGGACATGACCCGGTCGGTGCAATTTTACCGGGACACGCTCGGTCTGAAACTTCGTTTCGACAGCCCGGACTGGAGTGAATTCGATGTGGGCGGCAATACGCTGGCTCTTCACGGAGATGGCAAGGATCTCGATGGCAAAGCCGACCCGAAAGCTGCAGGGACCGCGTCGATCTGCTTCGGAGTGAAGGATGTTGACGCCGCCCACGATGCGCTGACCGAGAAAGGGCTAAACTTCGTGATGCCTCCCACGACCCGGGAGCAGGAGGGGATTCGGTTGGCATCCCTCCTCGATCCGGACGGGTTTCCGATTTCTCTGGTCCAGATGATCGGTCGAGCGGCCGGGAAAGCGCCGGACGCCTCATGAGCGACCCCGGGCTTGAGGCCTATATCGCGTCTGTCCGCGGGGAATTCGAAGCCAGGCTGGAGGCGTGGGTCGGCATCCCGACGATCAGCGCGTTCCCGGACCGCCGCGGTGACATCGATCGAGGCGCCGCCGCGGCAGTCGACTATCTGAACAGCCTGGGTGCCCGGGCGGACATCAAGCCCACGGAGGGCAATCCGGTCGTGGTCGGAAAGTTCCTGAGCGATCCGGCCCATCCCACAGTCACGGTTTACAACCACCTGGACGTCCAGCCGGCCGACGAACCGGAATGGGAAACCGAACCGTTCGTCATGCGCAACGAGTCGGGAACCTACATCGGGAGGGGAACCACCGACGACAAAGGACCGGCGCTGACCGCACTGATGGCCGCCCGGTACGCGCATGACACCGCCATCCCGCTGAATGTGCACTTCATCTGGGAGCTGGAAGAGGAGATTGGCAGTCCCAGTTTCGAGTCCTTTTTGGCCGAGAACGTAGAGGGACTATCAACCGACTCGGTCGTGATTTCCGACACCATATGGGTCTCGCGGTCCAGACCCGCTATTCCCCGAGGGTTAAGAGGTCTCTTGTCGATACTCGTATCGCTTGAAACCGGAACCAAAGACGTCCATTCCGGTTTGACGGGGGGTGGGGCGCGGAACCCCCTTGCGGAAATTTGCGCACTGATGGCTCGATGTCACGATGCGTCCACTGGCCGGGTTCGGATCGACGGTTTCTACGATGACGTGGTTGCGGCGACCGACAAGGAAATCGAGGGCTTTGTGGCTTCCGGATTCAGCGCGGCTCTGTTCAAACAGGCTCACGAACTGAAGCTGATTCGCTCGACGGACCCGGCCGAACTGGTGCGCCGGATCTGGACCGAACCCACTTTTGAAGTC
Source organism: Terriglobia bacterium (assembly GCA_965262425.1). Lineage (GTDB taxonomy): Bacteria > Acidobacteriota > Terriglobia > 20CM-2-55-15 > 20CM-2-55-15 > CAZOZZ01. Next base: position 1,712,934 of record OZ253536.1, read on the forward strand.
CACGGGATCCTGGGCGGCTACACCGGCCCGGGCGTCAAGACCGCGATACCACCCAGAGCCGAGGCCAAGATCAGCATGCGGCTCGTACCGGGTCAATCGCCCCGGAAGATCTTCGAGATTGTTCGGGCCTTCATCGACAAAGAGAACCCGGACGTCAAAGTTGAATTGGATTCGGCTCTGGCACCCTTCCTGGGACCGGACGCCGGTCCCTATGCCGACGCAGCTATCGATGCCATGAAGACCGCTTTCGGCACGACACCCGCTCTGGTCCGCGAAGGTGGCTCGATAGGCGCCGTCGTCACAATGGAGCAATACCTCCAGGCCCCTATAGTCTTCCTGGGCTTGAGCCTCCCCGAACACGGCTACCACGCGCCAAACGAGAATTTCGACTGGCAGCAAGCGTCCGGAGGAATTCGAATGTTCGTGCGCTACTTCGAAAATGTGGCGGAGATGACACCGTCCCTTTGATGGGGGTGTCGGGGCGTCCCTCCGTGGGCGCCCGCGGGCCAGCCGAAATTGTTCCGCAGGGCGCCTTCCCCGATGCTTCTGATCTTTCCCGCGGGTGGCCAGGGACGGCCACCTCGACACGCTGTCGTGTTACGTCCGCGCTTCGACTGACCACGACTTAATTATTCCGCCCGACGACGTCCCAGTAACTGATGTGCCTTCCAGCGTCGGCGTCCTCGAGGAAACCGAGGATGGGTTGGATGAGGCTGGTTGAACGGTGGCCACGGACGTTCAGGGGATGGGACCGGCCGAAGGTGGGGAAGTAGGAACGTATGAAGACCGCATCGTCCCTCACGGGAAACGCGCGGACGTTGTCCACATAGTCCTTCCATTGGGGTCGGTTGAAGAGGTAGAACTCGACGTTGGAGGCGTAGAAGACCGACACTTCCAACCCTCGCTCTCTCAGGAACCCGGCAACGGCCCGAAGTGCCTTCGGACCGGCAAAGTCACCCACAATGGGAATCAGCCGGTTCTGTTGCTGAAACTGCTTCAGCCTCGAGAACAGCTCCTCGCTGCTCAAAAAATTCTGGTGCGCTCCGTCGAGGTCGGTTTCGAGGATCAGCTGTCCGAGCGTCGGGTACCGGGAGGACGATCTTCCGATCGTTGAGAACCTCAGGTTGAGGGACTCATTGAAGAAAGTACTGTAAACATAACGGATTTGCTCCAGATCCTGGACTGTGAGCGGCAGTTCATACTTTTCGAGGAGGGTTTGTTCCACCATCCGAATGTTGTCCTGATACAAATCCTCGTCCGGGGGTGTCGACCGGATCAGTTCGAGCGTGGCTTCCAGAGTTCGATCGGAGTCCCAGGCCCGGCGAGGCCTCGAGAAGAGACGGCAGAGGAAGTCGTATCGGTCCGAGGCTTCTTCCATCAGAACCTTGAACAACAGGTGTAGCAGCATGTTTTGACGACGAATGTCCGTGATGATGGCCAGTGTCGGCTGCTGGTGGGCGATGTAGCTGAAATTCTGATCGGGTCCAACACCGAAATAGACGCCGCCGGGATCTACCTCGCGGTTCAGTTTCCCGATAACATGCAGATATGAGGTTTCGTTCGTGATGAAGTTGTCGGTATCAAAATAGCCCTCCGGCTCCGACAGTCGGTCGATGATGTCGCCGAACTCAGACTGCGTGATCCGGACCTGGGTAGCCGGGACACTTCTCTCGACCCCGGCTGGGGCCGCGGCCCAGCGGGCGAGGGCGAAAGCGACAGCCAGACCCACAGCCAGACCCGCACCGCCGTACCTTCGAGAGTGCCGTTCAGGTTTTTTCGGATCCGTCATGATTCGATCCACCACGGGCTGCTAGCCCGGCGGCGGCCCAATCATGTCTCAGTTGATGGGCTGTTTCAAGTGAATCAGGAGGAATGGTGGGAAACCAGGACAATGGTCAGGACTTGTCAGAATGACGAGGGACAAGGCTTGCCCGTTTACCGAGCAACCGGTCGTTGATGCGACTGACCTTGCAAGCCCAGCTGTGGCCATTGTTGAGCCGTAACGTGAGGTCGGCATCCTGGAGTTTTAACGGCCAGAGATCGATCTCCGGCGCCTTGATGTCCGCCCGCGCATCACTGGACTCGATAAATTCGACATCATGTGCAGTGCTGAATCCATACACCACCTAGCCGAGATAAGTATCTCCGCGATGCAACTCACCTTCGCCGGCAATGGCCTGGATCAGGCGCAAATCTTTCGCCATCTGTGGAGCCCTCCTTGGTCTGTCGTAAATTTTGCGCCGGCTGCGGGCCAGATCGGGTCCACCTCAACTCGATTCGAGTCGTCAAACGACGGATGGTGCACTATGATGTTCGCCGACAAAGGACTGAAACGAATGAACCAGACGCTCAGTTTCGAAGGATCCAGCATCGTCGTTGACAAACCCTCCGGTTGGGATGGGGAACGGGCGTTCATTCTGGGGCATGGCGCGGGCCAGAGCATGGACTCATCTTTCATGTCGTTCTTCCACTCCGGTCTTGCCACATGCGGATTTCTCTCCGTCAAGTTCAACTTTCGCTACATGGAGCTTGGACGCCGTCCTCCGGACCGGCAGCCGAAGCTGCGGGCGACGTATCGCGGTGTCATCGATCTGATCCAGACAAACTATGGGCCCCGAACCCTCGTGATAGGTGGCAAGTCCATGGGAGGGCGAGTTTCTTCCTATATCGCAGGCGAAATCAGTGAAATCGGCGGTCTGGTCTTTCTCGGTTATCCTCTGCATCCTCCCGGCCAACCCGACAAGATGCGGGACGATCACCTCTACGAACTCGACAAACCCATGCTCTTTATCAGCGGGACAAGGGATTCGCTGGCAAAACAGGACTTGCTGGACGGGGTCGTCAAGAAGATCGGAGAACGGGCCACCCTGTTGTGGGTCGAGGGAGGGGATCACTCCCTCCGAGTCAAGAAGTCCGACAAGGACTCCCTGCCGGCCGCCCTGGAGGCGATCCAGGGATGGTCCGATTCAGTTTAGACAGGGAGACGGTCATAGGAGCCTGCGCGGCAGAAGGAATCTACTGCGAAAGCGGTAGGAATCGGTCCATATTTCCCCGATTTTTCGTTAAATAGAACGACTATTCGCCTCAAAATCGGAAAAATCTGTCCTCGATTCTCCACTTTCTCGCTACGATCCCTTCTGCCGCGCAGGCTCCTAGCCCGCATTTCTCAAGAGATTTGAAATAAATCGAAACGAGTAAGAAGGGAAAGGACCGAAAAAGGCCGCCCTGTCTGGCATAGAAGGTTTTGAATCACTGCTGTCCAAATTAGCGGCAACCACGGCCAGTCGGTGTTGATTCCAATAGAGATAGATCTCCCCTGAAGGGCTGGTGAGAATCAGCCCCCCCTGCCAGCAATGGGCGACGGCCGTGTCGGATTTCAGATGCTGTCCAAAAGAGTGCGCGTGTAAGCGATGAGTTACCTCGATTCTGAAAGAGATGCTGTCCAAACTACCGGTTCCATTCCAGCGCCAACTGCTGGGCTTGGATTTGGGCCAGCGCGGGCGGGCCTTCAAACGGGACGTCGAGCCAGGCGTTGAGATCACGATAAACGAACAACTGGTGCCGGAGCAGGGCGACCAGATTGGACAAGGACCATCCGAAGGTGGACCTCAACTGGAGGTATTTCAGCAGCAACATCGCGATCAGGGCCGTCCAGATCTGGGTCTTCACCGCATTGGGGCTGGTCCCGAGGAACGTTTTGATCTTCAGATTCTGCTTCAGCGCCTTAAAAAACAACTCCACCGACCAACGATCCTTATAGATGGCGGCAATCGTGGTTGCACCGAAATCGAGGTGGTTGGTCAGGAAGATGATCGATTGCTCCTTCTCCGGAACCCACACCTCGACGAGCCGGAAGAAATATTCCTCACGGGCTTGGGCATGATGGGGAAAGAACACCACTTGATCTTTGAGGATGTTCCGGTTCTTCGGAACCGGCCGATCTTCGATGACTTCCACTACGGCGTTGCGTTTCAGCCGGGACACGAAGTACACCCCCTGGCGCGTCAATTCCACGAACCAGTCGTAGTCCATATAGCCGCGGTCGATCGCCAATACCGTTCCCGGCTCGAATCGCATCTGCCGCGCCACCTTGATGTCGCTGCTCTTGCCCTCGGTGATCACGGCAAACGAAGGCAGGTAACCATCGTGATCCAGCAGCAGGTGCAGCTTGATCGCCCCCTTGGTCCGCCGAAACTTCGCCCAGTCGAACAGCGACATCGACAGGTCGATGACGCTCGAGTCCAAGCTCATCAGTTTGTTCTTGAACCGGAACTTCTTCCCGCCACGCTGGGCCGCCACGCCCTGACATTTCTCTAGCAACTGCCCGAACACCGTCTGATAAAGCTGCCACGGCCGGTGTCGATTAGCGTAGGACAGCGTCGATCGTTTCGGCGCTTCCTCCAACCCCAGATGTCGCAGTTTCCCTTCCACGCTCGCCAGACCGCCGCAGATCTCCCGCAGCGAATGGGCCCGTCCAACTGGCAGAACAACATCGCGATGAACTGGCTCCAGCTCGCGAATCCACGCGCATGCCGCTGGGCCTGATGATCCTGAACCGCCTTCTCAAACTCCAGGCGCGGAAATAGTTGCAACAACTGGGAGAAAATGCTGGAAAATCGTTTCATGGTTGGGCCCTCCCCACGGATTGATTTCTCGTGTTGGAAAAACCAATCTTACGAGGCCGGGCTCAACCTACTCAATTCCTAAAAGCTAATTTGGACAAGAGTGGTTTTGAATAGAAACTTTCAAGCCAAGACGGAGGCGGCCTTTGTCATGACAGAGTGTAAAACAGAAACGATTCAATATCACGCATTAGGTACACGGGAAGTCCGGGGGCAATTCGACGGGGGAGACATCAGCACGGACGCGGGCGGTTTGCTGCTACGAGAAACGGAAAAACGGACCGGGATCCTGAAACAGTTTGCCGAATGTTTCCGGGATTATCGGGACACGCGATTTGTGGAACACGGGATCGAACAACTGGTGTCGCAACGGGTGTACGGATTGTGTTTGGGCTATGAAGATCTGAACGACCACGATCAACTCCGATCGGATCCGGTGCTGGCGGTGATGGTGGGTGAGACCGATCCGAAGGGCCGGACACGGAAACAAGCTCGAGATCGAGGTAAGGCCCTGGCGGGCAAGAGCACGTTGAACCGACTGGAACTGTCGACCGAGGGTGCGGCAAAGCACCCGACCAAGAAGATCGGCCGGGACGAAGCGGCGATAGATCGGCTGATGGTGGACGTGTTCCTCCAGGCCCATCGGCGGGCACCGCGGCAGATCATTCTGGATCTGGATGCGACCGACGATCTGATACACGGGAATCAGGAGGGTCGCTTCTTTCACGGCTACTACAGGCACCATTGTTATCTGCCGCTTTATATTTTCTGTGGGGAGTTCGTGTTGTGTTCCCGGCTACGACGCTCCGACATCGATGGTGCGGACGGATCGGTAGAGGAGCTGGAACGGATCGTGGAACAGATTCGGCAGAAGTGGCCCAGAGTCCAGATCGTGATTCGGGGGGACTCGGGTTTCTGCCGCGATGAGATCCTGACCTGGTGCGAGGCCCAACACCGTGTCGATTACGTGATCGGACTGGCGAAGAACAATCGGCTGCTAGCCGCGATTGAAACTCCGATGGCGACGGCAAAAAAGCGGTTCGACAGGACCGGAAAGCCGGCGCGCGTCTTTAAGACGTTTCTGTATCAGACCCGAGACAGCTGGACTCGTGAGCGACGCATCATTGGTAAGGCCGAACATCTGGCCAAGGGCGCCAATCCCCGGTTTATCGTTACCTCGTTACCGAAAGGACGAACATCCCCAAGGCACATCTATGAACAGACCTACTGTGCACGGGGAGACATGGAAAACCGGATCAAAGAGCAACAACTCGGATTGTTCGCCGATCGGACCAGCACGGCCACCATGCGCGCCAATCAACTCCGACTCTACCTTTCATCGGTGGCGTACATGCTGATGCAGGCCTTGCGACGGCTCGGCTTGCAGGGTACCGAATTCGCGCGGGCGCAGTGCACCACGATTCGCCTGAAGCTGCTCAAGATCGCAGCCCAGATCCATGTCACGGTGCGTCGAGTCTGGATTCGGATGGCTGGAGGCTACCCCTACGCTACGGTGTTCGCTCAGATTTACGCGAACCTTCAACAAATCCCTCTGCGCTGTTAATCACTTCTTCTCAGACATCCCAACCTTCCCGTCTTTGGTCGGGATAGCTGTCTCTGTAATCCGATTTCACCTCACCATTCCTTGCAACACCCGTCATCCAGGCCCACTTTCTCAGCTCAGTCGGCATCTTTGCTCCCGCCAACCAGCTTCCGACGCCTTTTCCTTCTCCTAAATGCAGTCTTGGGCACCATTCATGAGAAATGCGGGCTAGGAGATTATCATGTCTACTCAATTGCTCTATCTTACGGATGCGTCTACGAGGGAGTTCGTTGCAGAAGTCGTGGGTGTCGATAATGATGCGGTTCGACTGAACCGGACCGCCTTCTATCCCGGAGGGGGAGGCCAACCCGCGGATCAGGGTATCCTTCGATGGGAGGGCGGGGAAGTGGCCGTGGTGTCCACTGGAAGGAAGTCGGGCGATGTCGTTCACATTGTGGAGGGAACACCACCCGAGACCGGCACCCGGATCGACGCAGTACTGGACTGGGAGCGCCGGTACGCGCTCATGCGCACGCACACGGCGCTGCACATCCTGTGCGCGGTCGTTTATCGGGACTTCAAATCGTGGGTGACGGGAAGCAACATGAAGCCGCTCGAAGCCCGAATGGATTTCGAGTTCGACACGCTGTCGGCCGAGTTCTGCAAAGAAATTGAAAAGCGGATAAACGTCGAAGTCGCCGCGGCTCGGCCGACACGTGTACGAATCCTGCCACGGGCCGAGGCCTTCCAGATTCCCGACCTGATCCGAACCAAGGTCAACCTTCTGCCCGAAGGAATCACAGAAGTCCGGACCGTCGAAATCGAAGGCCTCGACTTCCAGGCCGACGGTGGCACGCATGTGGCGAACACCGCGGAAGTCGGCCACATCCATGTCGTGGGCCACGAGAGCAAAGGGAAGATCAACAAACGCCTGCGGATCAAGCTGGACCCTTGATTCTTATCCGGTCTCGGCTGCCAGCGCCTTCTCGAAGCTCTGGATAAAGTAGTCGACCTCGTCGTCGGAAACCTGGCCGACGTGACCGATCCGGAACATCTTGCCTTTGAGCGGGCCCAGGACGCCGGCAATCAGGATGGAATAGTCCACTTCCAGCCGCCGCCGAAATCGGTCGACATCCATGCCGTCGGGGGCCAGCACCGCAGTGATACCGTTTCCCTGTCGTCTGGCGTAGATCTCCAGACCGTTCCGCTCTACCATGTCCCGTATCTTTCCCGCCACCTCGGCGCGGCGGGCGTAAACACCGCCCGGCCCCAGGGAATCCATCAAATCCAACGCGGCATCGAGTTGAAACATGATCGACAGAGGTGGTGTCACGGGAACACTGTCCCTGTGAGATTCCCAGTCCCAGTAAAACCGGGGAGTCGTCGACACCTCCGCACGCTCCCATGCTCGAGTGCCCACCGCGATCACCGCCAAACCGGGAGGCAGCATGAGCCCCTTCTGAGAACCGGCTACGACGGCATCCACCTTCCAGTCGTCCATCTGCATCGGAGAGACGGCAAGCCCTGACACGGCGTCGGTGACGAGGTACTTGTTCCGCCGACGGACAGCCTCGCCGATCTCAGCGAGTTCCAACAGGACACCGGTAGAACTTTCGCTCCAGGTGGTGAAAACCACCTCCGCGTCCGGCCAACGATCCATTGCCCCGGTCACGTCTTCGGGCCGGGCGCCGGTTCTCCAGTCGACCTCGACCACGCGAACAGTCAAACCGTAGGCGTTCGCTATCTTTGTCCAGCGTTCCGCAAAAGTACCACCGACCACGACAATGATTTCCTCGCCAGGCGACGTCAGGTTGACGACTGCCGATTCCATTGCGCCGGTACCGGAAGCTGGGAGAAACAAGACGTCCGAACGGGTTCCAAAGAGCGGCTGCACACGTGCCGAGAGCTTCGCCTGAAATTCATCGAACTGCTCCGAGCGATGAAAAAAGAGCGGCCGCTTCGCGGCTTCCGCCACAGCTTCGGGAACCTGCATGGGGCCCGGTATGAAGAGCAGTAATCTATTCACTGATAGGGACTCCTGATGATGCTAGCTAAGGTGCGCGACGATACAGCGGAAGACCAACCGGCGCGGTCCTGTGTACTGCTACATGATATCGATCGATGCCCTGAAGAGCACCAGAAGTCCCGATTGACAGATAAAATCGACCCCGTGACGGGCCGTAGCCTCCCACCTTGCAGTCCGATGCGCCAGAACGTACCGGGTTGGCCCACTCAAGCCACCTCGCCCAGTGAGGCCAGTTTGACCCCCCGATTCGGCATCATCCGGCATTTTCTCCGTTTTCGTTTCGAAAGCGGTAGTATAGATGGCCATGTCTTCCACCGAACAGCCCAGACCCCTCGAACCGTCCAGCGCGGCGGTGATATACCGTCTCTTCGGCATCATCTTTGTTCTCCTGATCGCCAACCAGGCCATCTCCATCTACGTCGAAACGTTGTGGTTCGAAACAGTAGGGTACGAATCCGTTTACTGGTACAGGTTGACGATGCAGGTCGGGGCGTTTGCCATCTTTGCGCTGGCCACGGCGCTGATACTGTGGTTTCTGCTGCGATTTATCACTCCCCAAGTGGATGCAAGCCGTTCGGCGATTGAATTCGCCGGCGAAACCATCGTCATTCCGCCGACGGAATTCTTCAGGCGTTTAGGTGGGGCGGCTGCGGTAGGGCTCGGTTTTCTCTTCGGATTGGCCTACAGCATCGAATGGCCCCGATATGCGTTGTTCCTGAACCAGCCGGCGGAGTCGGGCGTCACCGATCCTATTCTGGGGATGTCGCTGAACTTCTATTTGTTTTCGCTTCCGGTCTTGGACCTTGTCTCATCGTGGTTGCTGGCCATCACCGTTATCTTCCTTTTTGCGGCAGGTTTGGTATCCCCCCTGGATCGAACGGGACGATTCCGCGGCCTTTCGCTCGCATTGGCGCTCCTGGCGCTGACGGTTGCGGCGAAGGTTTACCTGTACCAGTTCCACCTCATGTATCAGCCGCACTCCCTCTTTTCAGGTGTGTCCTATGTCGACGATCATGCCATCATTCCGGGCCTCTGGGTCATCGTCGGATCTCTCTTGATCGGTAGCGCCGTCAGCGCGTACAACCTTTACGACTGTCGCGTCCGCAACCTCGTGGCCGCCGCTGCGATCCCGGCGATCAGCTACGTTTTCGCCTGGGTCCTCATACCCGGATACATTACAAACTTCGTGGTGCGACCGAACGAACTGGTACGGGAGACGCCTTACATACAACACAACATCGAACACACCCGCAGGGCTTTCGGGATGGCCGACATCGAGGAAATTCCTTTTGAGCCGACCGTCACCGACGCACTGTTCGATCCTTCAGCGCATGCCCAAACACTCGAAAACGTCCGGCTCTGGGACTGGCGAGCGCTCCAATCGACGTTGCGTCAGGTGCAGGAAATACGAACATACTATGACTTCGCCGACGTCGACGTGGACCGGTACGAAATAGACGGCGAAAAGCGGTCGGTGATGTTGGCCACAAGGGAACTGAACCTGGCAAACCTGCCGGCCGCGTCGAGCAACTGGATCAACGAGCGGTTGATTTTTACGCACGGCTATGGCGTCACGATGAACCCGGTCAACCGGTTTACGGCGGAAGGCCTTCCCGAATTCATTTTGTCGGACATGCCGGTGAAGAGCACGACCCCTGATGTGCAGGTCCTGCGGCCCGAAATCTATTTCGGAGAGCGTACCAACTGGCCGGTGTATGTCAAGACACGGCAGGCGGAGTTCAACTATCCGGAAGGGGAAACCAACAACACCAACACCTACGAAGGCGACGGCGGCATTGAGGTCGGCTCGCTATTCCGCCGTCTGATCCTCGCGTACGAAACCGGAGAATTGACCACGCTGCCTTTTGCCGAGGACGTGGTGCCGGAAAGCCAACTCCTGATGCGGCGTAACATCCAGGAGCGTGTCGAGAGCATCGCACCGTTCCTGATCTACGACGATGCGTACATGGTCGTGGGTAGTGACGGATCGCTCTATTGGCTCATGGATGCATTTACCGTCGCCAACACCTACCCGTATTCGAGGCAGGTTCCGCTGGGGCGCGGGCAGGCGAACTACATCCGCAACAGCGTCAAGGTCGCGATCAATGCCTACGAGGGCACGACAACCTTTTATGTCTTCGAACCTGACGACCCGGTTGTCCAGGCCTACCGGAACACCTTCCCGGACTTGTTTCTCGACGCCGAGGAGATGCCCGAGGCGATCCGGTCCCATGTGCGGTATCCCGAACTGCTGTTTCGCACGCAGGCGTTGATATATGCCACATACCATGTAGAGGACGCGCAGGTCTTTTACAACCAGGAAGATCTCTGGACAGTGGCCCAGCAGGGACGCTCTCAATCCGGATCAGACGAAATCGAGCCGTATTTCGTCCTGTTGCGTTTTCCGGGCGAGGAAGAGGTGGAGTTCGTCTCGATCCTGCCGTTCACACCGGCGAACAGGAACAATCTGATCGGCTGGATGGCGGCGCGTAGCGACGGTGAGGCCTATGGAAAGCTCCGCGCTTACCAGTTCCCGAAGACACGGTTTGTCGACGGCCCCTTGCAGATCGAGGCCCGGATCGATCAGGACCCGGAGCTGTCTTCACAATTAAGCCTGTGGAATCAGCAGGGATCAACGGTGTTGCGCGGGAACCTTCTCGTGATTCCCCTCGAAGAGACACTTCTGTTCGTGGCGCCGATCTACCTCCAGGCCGAGCGTAGCCCGATGCCGGAGTTACGGATAGTGGTCCTGGCGACGCAGGATCGGATGGCTTACGGCGCAAGTTTTGAGGAAGCGCTGGAGGGATTGATCGGCAACACGATCTTCCCGACGTCGGAGTTGACCGGCCTTTCTCCGGAGACGGGTCCGGGCGGAGCTGTTTCGGACATCACAAGTGACCCTACTGACGCGCTTATCCTGCGTGCCGGCCGTGCGTTGTCGGAGTACCAGCGCCTGACAGCCGAAGGCCAGTTGGCGGATGCGGGCCGCAGTCTGGAAGAACTCAAGCAGGCTCTGGATCAGCTGGGGCGGATCGTGCCGCAGTAATGCGGCCATGACGCCCCCTCATGGGTCCGTACGCCTGCTGGCCATCGATCTGGATGGCACCCTTCTCGATTCGGGCCAGAAGATCAGTGATCGCAACCTCCGGACCCTCGAACGGGCCCACGAGCGTGGCATACAGGTTGCAATCGTTACAGGTCGACGCTATTCAGCCGCGCGTGGCCTGACCTCATCCCTGGACTTTCCCTACTTCCTGATTACCAGTGCCGGCGCTTTGATTTCATCAAGCGCCAGCGGCACGCTGGTGGCAAGCATCTGGAATCCGATACGGTTGGAACGCTTTCTGGCGCACCTTGCCGCGTTCCGCTCCCACACATTCCTGATCGCACAGGCGGTGGGTAGAGGCGAAATACTGTGTCAGGGACCGGACCCGGAAGACCCCCACGTCAACCGCTATCTCCGTCTCAACAGGGAATTCATTCTTCGGTCCCAACGTCTGGACGGCCCGGCGCCCCGCAACATATTGCAGGTTGCGTTCCTGGGAGGGCTCGAACGCATGGAGTTGCTCCGGACCCGTCTGGCCACCTTTCCGGACGTTGAGGCCCTATCGGTTGCCGAAACACGCTATCCCGAACGGGACTTCGAGTTGATCGACGTCGTCGAATACGGCGCCAATAAGGGACACGCCCTCGGGTGGTTAGCCCGCACCCTGGATATCGAATCCGGCGACGTCATGGCAATCGGGGACAATCTGGCGGACCGTAGCATGCTGGAATATGCCGGGCTCGCCGTCGTGATGGGGAACGGCCATAACGACCTCAAAGGGCGGTGGCCGGTCACCTCGAGCAACGACGCGGATGGGGTGGCCGAAGCCGTCGAAAAGTGTGCCCTCGAATCCCTGTAAGGCCGATCAGTATTACACCTAGGACTCTCATACCTCACCCTAAGGTATTGATAGATTTTAAAAAACCGCGTATTTCCTGGAACTGACCGGGTGTCTGCTGAGTTATAAGAAGACGTCGTATGGCAAGCAAGAAGCGAGCCAGGTTCGCCGCTCAAGAGCGGCACAACAGACAGGTGGCAGGAAGCCTTGGTACCGTCGGCTCATCCCTGCCGCCGCTGACGGTTGAATCAAACCGGCTCTTAAGCTTTCCATCCGTTTCCACGGGGTCGTCCTGGTGGATGTGCGACGTCTGTTAGCCCCTTAGAAGAATGAGGAGACTCTAGGAGCCTGCGCGGCAGAAGGACCGGAATTGGGCGGTACCGGAACGAAGATGTAGGACATGTCACGAACCTATCGGACCTATATTCCGGAACAGAGCCTGCTGATGCCGCCGTCGTTGAGAGATTGGCTGGCGGAAGATCACCTGTCCTATTTCATATCGGATGCCGTGGACGCGATGGATTTGAGCGCGTTTGAAGAGCGGTATGGAAGTGAAGGACCAGGCAATCAGGCGTACGATCCGCGGATGATGGTGAAGGTGCTGATCTATGGGTACGCGACCGGGGTGTTTTCGTCCAGGAAGATGGCGGCAAAGATGAGCGAAGACGTGGCGTTCCGAATGTTGGGATCGGCGAACTTCCCGGCACACCGAACGATTTCAGATTTTCGCAAACTGCATCTGGAGGAGTTCGGGAACCTGTTTGTGCAAGTGGTGAGAATGGCGCGAGAAGCGGGACTGGTGAAGATGGGAACCGTGGCGGTGGATGGAACCAAGATGCGGGCGAATGCGAGCAAACGCAAAGCGATGAGCTATGAACGGATGAAGAAGCAGGAAACCGAGTTGGGGGAACAGATTCGGGATCTGATCAATCGGGCAACCGCGACCGATGAGGAAGAAGACCAGCGTTACGGGGCCGATCGGCGAGGAGACGAACTACCCGAAGGATTGGCGACGCACGAGAAGCGACGGACCACGATCCAGGTGGCGATGAAGCGACTCGAAGAGCGTCAGATGGCTGCCGACCAGGAAGCGGAAAGGAAACCGGGAGACGACAAGCCTGGAAGCGGCAAGAAGGGCAAGCCGTTCAAACGCCCCATGGGTGAGCCCAAACCCAAAGCCCAGGATAACTTCACCGATCCGGAAAGCCGGATTATGAAGACCTCGACGGAAGGATTCCAACAATGCTACAACGCGCAGGCGGCGGTGGATTCCGAGGCGCGAATCATCGTCGCCACAACTGTGAGCAACAATGCTTCCGATACCGGACAGTTGACACCGACTCTGGATGAGTTGAACAAGAATCTGTCCGAGAGTCCGGACCGGGTACTGGCGGATGCGGGATACCGATCCGAGTCGAATCTGCGAATGCTGGAACGACGAGAAATTGATGGGTACGTCCCGATGGGCCGCGAGAAGGATATTGACACGGCCCCACTCCCACCCAAAAGCACAGCGATGGGTCGGATGATCCGCAAGATGAAAACCCAGCGAGGGCGTGATCGTTACCGGGCCCGAAAGCACATCGGTGAGCCACCGTTTGGGTGGATCAAGTCGGTGCTCGGATTTCGACAATTCAGTCTGCGAGGTTTGGACAACGTCACCTGCGAATGGAACCTGGTGGCTCTGGCGGTGAACTTGCGACGGATGAACGGAAAGATCGAATGGGCCTAGTCCGCAAAACCGGGGACAACCAACCCAGCCCCGGGGCCAACGACTCAGGTCCGCACAGCTTCGAACAGGTCATTTCGAAAGAATCGGGCGGTTCTGCTCCCAAGACCCTATCGAATCCCAATAGCTCCGAGTTCTTCGCGCTTTGCCGCGCAGACTCCTAGCCCGCATTTCTCAAGAGATTTGAAATAAATCGAAACGAGTAAGAAGGGAAAGGACCGAAAAAGGCCGCCCTGTCTGGCATAGAAGGTTTTGAATAGAAACTTTGGGTCTTCCGCAGAATTTGTGGGTAAAACCGTCTTCCATCGCCGCTTGAGGAGACCACGGTGCTCGCCAAGCCTCAAGGCTTCCCTCGCAAGCTCGGCGGCTGCGCCGGCCTTGACCCTCGGCTGCGCTCCGCGGTGTCGGCTGGTGTGGGCGATGGGGAACGGGGCCTCCGGCGGGGGCTCCGGGCACCGGGTGTAGGCGTCCGACCGAAGTGGGTACTGGAATATTCGCCGTCGAACAAAAGAATAAGGTACTTTGTTTCAATTACTTATGTGCGCACAGGCCTTTGGACTGCCCACAAATTCTGCGGAGGAAGCGAAACTTTCAAGCCAAGACGGAGGCAGCCTTTGTCATGACAGAGTGTAAAACAGAAACGATTCAATATCACGCATTAGGTACACGGGAAGTCCGGGGGCAATTCGACGGGGGAGACATCAGCACGGACGCGGGCGGTTTGCTGCTACGAGAAACGGAAAAACGGACCGGGATCCTGAAACAGTTTGCCGAATGTTTCCGGGATTATCGGGACCCGCGATTTGTGGAACACGGGATCGAACAACTGGTGTCGCAACGGGTGTACGGATTGTGTTTGGGCTATGAAGATCTGAACGACCACGATCAACTCCGATCGGATCCGGTGCTGGCGGTGATGGTGGGTGAGACCGATCCGAAGGGCCGGACACGGAAACAAGCTCGAGATCGAGGTAAGGCCCTGGCGGGCAAGAGCACGTTGAACCGACTGGAACTGTCGACCGAGGGTGCGGCAAAGCACCCGACCAAGAAGATCGGCCGGGACGAAGCGGCGATAGATCGGCTGATGGTGGACGTGTTCCTCCAGGCCCATCGGCGGGCACCGCGGCAGATCATTCTGGATCTGGATGCGACCGACGATCTGATACACGGGAATCAGGAGGGTCGCTTCTTTCACGGCTACTACAGGCACCATTGTTATC
Source organism: Terriglobia bacterium (assembly GCA_965262425.1). Classification (GTDB taxonomy): domain Bacteria; phylum Acidobacteriota; class Terriglobia; order 20CM-2-55-15; family 20CM-2-55-15; genus CAZOZZ01. Next base: position 1,727,958 of record OZ253536.1, read on the forward strand.
TGCCGCTTTATATTTTCTGTGGGGAGTTCGTGTTGTGTTCCCGGCTACGACGCTCCGACATCGATGGTGCGGACGGATCGGTAGAGGAGCTGGAACGGATCGTGGAACAGATTCGGCAGAAGTGGCCCAGAGTCCAGATCGTGATTCGGGGGGACTCGGGTTTCTGCCGCGATGAGATCCTGACCTGGTGCGAGGCCCAACACCGTGTCGATTACGTGATCGGACTGGCGAAGAACAATCGGCTGCTAGCCGCGATTGAAACTCCGATGGCGACGGCAAAAAAGCGGTTCGACAGGACCGGAAAGCCGGCGCGCGTCTTTAAGACGTTTCTGTATCAGACCCGAGACAGCTGGACTCGTGAGCGACGCATCATTGGTAAGGCCGAACATCTGGCCAAGGGCGCCAATCCCCGGTTTATCGTTACCTCGTTACCGAAAGGACGAACATCCCCAAGGCACATCTATGAACAGACCTACTGTGCACGGGGAGACATGGAAAACCGGATCAAAGAGCAACAACTCGGATTGTTCGCCGATCGGACCAGCACGGCCACCATGCGCGCCAATCAACTCCGACTCTACCTTTCATCGGTGGCGTACATGCTGATGCAGGCCTTGCGACGGCTCGGCTTGCAGGGTACCGAATTCGCGCGGGCGCAGTGCACCACGATTCGCCTGAAGCTGCTCAAGATCGCAGCCCAGATCCATGTCACGGTGCGTCGAGTCTGGATTCGGATGGCTGGAGGCTACCCCTACGCTACGGTGTTCGCTCAGATTTACGCGAACCTTCAACAAATCCCTCTGCGCTGTTAATCACTTCTTCTCAGACATCCCAACCTTCCCGTCTTTGGTCGGGATAGCTGTCTCTGTAATCCGATTTCACCTCACCATTCCCTGCAACACCCGTCATCCAGGCCCACTTTCTCAGCTCAGTCGGCATCTTTGCTCCCGCCAACCAGCTTCCGACGCCTTTTCCTTCTCCTAAATGCAGTCTTGGGCACCATTCATGAGAAATGCGGGCTAGATGTTCAGTTCAAGACGAACTACCGCCATGGTCGGTTTGTTGGTGCTGTTTGGCTCGACAACCGCCGTCTTTCACGCGATGTCCGAGGAGGACGTCGAACGCATCATGCAGCATCCCGCGACGGCCATCGGCTCCGACGGTCCGCTTTCCGTCTTCGGGGAAGGCGCACCGCACCCCCGGCAATATGGAACTTTTGCCAGAGTCCTGGGGTACTACGTTCGTGAGCGTGGTGTGCTGACGCTCGAGGAGGCGGTCCGGAAGATGAGCAATGCCACGGCGCAACGTCTGGGGATTCGAAAGCGAGGGTTGCTACGCGAGGGATACTTCGCCGACATTGTCGTGCTGTCTCCAGCACGGGTTCAGGACATGGCCACCTTTGAGGATCCCCGCCAATATGCGGTCGGGGTCGAATATGTGCTGGTCAACGGAACCGTCGTTGTAGAAGAAGGCAAACACACCGGCAATAGACCCGGTCGCGTGATCCACGGACCTGGTTTCAATGGGGGAGACTCACCCCAGTGACACCGAGATACGGCCGACGCTGTCAAGTAACACATTAGAATACTTCCCATAACACACTGACCCTGCGGCAACATCCCGAAGCTGGGGAGTCACGGGATCAATAATTGTCAAGAACTCGAAGAGACCTAGGTCATTGTCGGAGGCCTGCAGGACAGTCGCCCGACGGCTTACCTGGCCTGGCCGCCCGGTCTGACGCGCCTTCCATTCTCCCGCCTCGTTGGAGACACGTAATTGCAGGGGTGTCGCGCAGGTGACCTGCACGCCAACTCCGTCCTTATTGGGTCAAATGAAGGGCGACTTTTCAACAAGCACGTAAATGACCGAATTCGGTGCAAAATGCTATAAACGATGGTGTTATTACCGTTTATGGGACGAATTCAAAGGTTTTCCACAGGATTTTCCACATCTTCTGTGGAGGCGACGATGACACACCAGTGAAGAGGGAAACGGGGCCCGTTTCGAATGGACACTATCTCAGAGCACAGCCATCTTCATGAGTTGACATAATATTCATTATGCGACATCTCTCATCTTCCTCTTTTGTTGAAGAAATCGCCCCAGACGGGCGATAATGGGTCGGATGTCGGTAGATGACCAACTTCAACGGCCCCTCCGCGACCTGCGTATCTCCGTTACGGATCGCTGCAACTACCGTTGCAACTACTGTATGCCCTATGACGAGTACGTCTGGATCGAACGGGATGCCGTACTTTCCTTCGAAGAGATCACACGACTGGCTAGAATTTTCGTGGGTCTGGGCGTGGAGAAAATCCGCCTGACTGGAGGTGAGCCGCTCGTGCGTCGGGACCTCGAGGAACTCATCTCTCAACTAGCGTCCCTCGGCGGCCTCAAGGATCTGTCGCTGACGACCAACGGCTCCTTGCTTGCCGAGAAGGCTTCGGGTTTGCGGAAGGCGGGTCTCGACCGGATCAACGTCAGCCTCGACACGCTTCAGCCGAAGCGGTTCGAGACCTTGACGCGCCGTGGTGAACTGGATCAAGTCCTGGAGGGTATTCAGGCCGCGGCCGATGCGGGACTGACTCCATTGAAGATCAACACCGTCATGATGAAAGGCTTTAACGACGATGAGATTCTGGATCTCGTCGATTACTGCCGTACCGGTGGATACGAAATACGTTTCATCGAATTCATGGATGTAGGTAACTCCAACGCATGGACCCCGGGTCGCGTTCTGCCGAAAAAACTCATTCAGGAAACCATCCACGCGCGCTACCCGATCGAAGAGCTTGGGCGTAGCGACGGCCGCGCCCCTAGTGTCGACTATCGCTACAAAGACGGCAAAGGCAAGCTCGGAATTATTGGTTCTCTCACTGAGCCTTTCTGCTCCGACTGTACACGCGCCCGTGTCACCGCCGACGGGCGACTCGTCACCTGTTTATTTTCCGAAAGCGGCTTCGATCTGAAATCGCGCTTACGGGCGAGCGACGACGATCAGGAAACCATTCAGGCGATCCGCTCAGTCTGGAGCGGGCGCAGAGATCGCTATTCCGAAGAGCGATGGAAAACCCTGAAGGACGGTGGCTATCGCAGCGGCAAGAAAATCGAAATGATCACGCTCGGCGGGTAACACCACTCGCCCAGTTGGAACTTCCCTCCTCACCTGAAAATATTTTTCAACGCAAAAACGCAAAGACGCAAAAGTTGTGGTCTTCTGTCTTTCGTCCATGTGAAAACACTTGGGCTCGAAACCACGCAGAGGAAAAAAGTTTGCCTCCTCCGCAGAATTTGTGGGCAGTCCAAAGGCCTGTGCGCACATAAGTAATTGAAACAAAGTACCTTATTCTTTTGTTCGACGGCGAATATTCCAGTACCCACTTCGGTCGGACGCCTACACCCGGTGCCCGGAGCCCCCGCCGGAGGCCCCGTTCCCCATCGCCCACACCAGCCGACACCGCGGAGCGCAGCCGAGGGTCAAGGCCGGCGCAGCCGCCGAGCTTGCGAGGGAAGCCTTGAGGCTTGGCGAGCACCGTGGTCTCCTCAAGCGGCGATGGAAGACGGTTTTACCCACAAATTCTGCGGAAGACCCAAAAGTTTACGCCTTCTGCGTCTTTGCGCTTTTGCGTTGAAGAACCTCTCTTAGGGCCCGCTCAATGAAAAAGGGGTTTGTGGCAAACCACAAACCCCCTACAGATTGTGAACACGTTTCTTCGTGTGAGGCGGGCGCTGGAATCCTGCAGCAACATGAACATGAGCACGGCGATCACCCAGCGCTGGCGTCGGGATCAACTGTCATCCCGAAGTGATCGCCCGGATCCACAAGGAACTGGAACTTGAAAAACTCAACGCCGACCACATGAATCGACCCTATGGCCATTTACGAAACCATTGAGCTGCGGGCATCGCACGTCGATGCCCGCAACCGATTCCGCAAAGCGAATCGTGTTCGGACAAACTCGAAGACCGCAGCTGCTATTTTTTCTTCTTAGCTGCCTTCTTCTTGGCTGGTGCTTTCTTTTTGGCTGCCTTTTTTGCCGGCGCTGCTTTCTTTGCCGGGGCCTTCTTCTTGGCTGCCTTCTTTGCCGGGGCCTTCTTCTTGGCTGCCTTCTTCGCTGGCGCCTTCTTCTTAGCTGCCTTCTTTGCCGGGGCTGCCTTCTTCGCTGGCGCCTTCTTCTTGGCTGCCTTCTTCGCCGGGGCCGCCTTCTTGGCTGCCTTCTTCGCTGGCGCCTTCTTCTTAGCCGCCTTCTTGGCCGGGGCCTTTTTCTTAGTTGCCATAGTTGAAGCTCTCCTTTTTTTCTTTCTTAGTTATTGTTATTGTTCGCGCACTCCAGAGTCATACAAGAAGCGCACCACAATACTTTGCTACAATCGTGCGGTTGTTTTCCAGTCTAGAATTTGACCGACACCTGACACGACAGCTTATTATTCTAGGCTGTTTTCCCAGATCAGGTCCCTCCTATGAATGAATCGTAAGTATAAACAGGGGTTTCTTGCTGTTGACTCTGAGACTCACCGCTGCAATCTTCCTCGTTTTGATCGCGGGATGCTCCCGTCTTGAAACGTTGACCGAGGCCCGTTGATCGAGGCGGAAGAACTCTGGGAGGAAGAAAAAGCCGGCTTCTACACCATCATGGTTTGCATGAGCGGCGCACGGTTGGAGACAGGAATGTTTGAAGCGCTCGTGCGGGACGGGCGTGTCGTTGGCCTCAAGCGTAACGGCCAGGTCGTGCTGCCAGCGCGCGCCCAGGATTATTCGATGGTCGGATTGTTCGGCGTCCTCCGACAGGAACTGGCGCTATCGGAACAGCCGGCACTGCTTGGAGCGCCGCCGGGATTTCGAGCTCATCTGCTCGTCCGTTTCGATCCGGACACCGGGCGACTCGTGCGCTACCGCAGGACCGTCGGAGGCGCGAACAGCAATATCGAAATTGAGGTGATCGAATACCGCCCCGAGCCGTAGCTAAGGGTCCGCTCAAGAATGACTTCACAGAATTGGCGCCCAGATTTGCCTCAGGTTCGGTCGCGACCGATTGAGCAGACCGGAGGAATAGCCCTGCTATTTCGAGGATCTGCGATTGAGGAGCGTCCGAAGATGGCGTGAAGATGGGATGCCAAAATGTGAAGTTATTGTTGAGTGGGCCCTAGACAACAACGTGGGCCGGCTTGCCGGAGAGGAAATCGAAAACGTTGTCGATCGTCATCGCCAGGCCCGCTTCGGTCGTTTCTGGTGAAATGCCGGCAGAATGGGGCGTGAGAACAACGTTGGGTAGGTCCGCAAAACGAGTCCTGGCCGGGAGAGGCTCCTGCTCGAAAACGTCCAGCCCGGCCGCTGCGATGGATTCGGTCCGGAGCGCCTCGATCAAAGCATCCTGGTCGACGATCGCCCCACGGGCGGTATTGATGAAGATGGCGGATCGCTTCATCATCCCAAAGTGTCTGGCTGAAATCATCCCGATGGTGTCCTCCGATTGACGAACGTGAACGCTGACCACATCGGAAGACCGGAGCACATCATCGAACGAAACGAATTCGAAACCGATTTCAGCCGCGAGGTCCCGCGAAGGGTGGAACGTCCACGCAAGTACGTTCATCCCGATTCCCTTTCCGACTCGCGCAACCTGGGTTCCGATCGCCCCCAGGCCGATCAGGCCGAGCGTCTTGCCGTGCAACTCGGTGATCATGGCCCGGGGCCACTCCCCCTGCCTCACCCGCCGATCCACTTCGATGATCCTCCGCCCCGCCGCCAGCATCAGCATGAGTGTGTGCTCGGCGACGGCATTCTTTGCGACGGCCGGTGTATGGGTGACCCGCACTCCCCGTTGCTTCGCGTAATCAAGGTCGACATTGTCAGTTCCCGTTCCCCAGATTGAGATCATCCGGAGCGACGGGCAAGCTTCCAGCACCGCTCTGTCGAACCGGCAGCTCGAGCGGATGTTGATAACGATCTCCGCGTCTCGGATCCGCTCGACGAGTTCATCGGCTGTAGCGGGTCTCGTGTCGTAAGCCCGCACGTCGTGACCGTCGAGCTTGCGGTAAGCCTGACTGGGTACCAGCACGGCGGGCTCATCGTCAGGGATTACGATTCGTATCATGGAAAAGACAAGAAATGGGAACCGGGATTACCCCAGCCCGTAGCGTTTGAGCTTGTTGATCAGCCCTTGATGACTCAAACCCAGCAGCTTGGCAGAACGTCGGCGATCCCCCTCCGTCTGCTGCATGGCTTCACGAATCATCTGCATTTCCAGCGCGGTCACCCGGCTCTTCAGTAATTTCCCGCTCTGACCGGTCGCGGGCGGCGGCGGAGCCGCGGCGACAAGACGGGCCTCGCCAACTGTTTCGGACAGGTCCGACGCCAGGATGTACACTTCGGTGGAGAGGATCAGGGCACGTTTGATTTCGTTTTCGAGTTCACGAACGTTGCCCGGCCAGTCGTAAGACCCGAGTGCCGTCAAAGCTTCAGGTGAAAACCCCTCGGCCCGGCTGCCGAGTTCCTTCCGGTACTTTTGGAGGAAATGAGACGCAAGCAACGGAATGTCCGCGCGAATCTCTCTGAGCGCCGGCATCTTCAAGTGAACGACGTTCAATCGAAAAAAGAGGTCCTGACGAAACCGCCCGGCTTCAATCTCGCTCTTGAGATCTTTGTTCGTGGCGGCCACCAACCGGATGTCCACCTTGACCGGTTGTCTTCCGCCGACCCACTCGACTTCCCTCTCCTGCAAAACGCGAAGAAGTTTAGCCTGAGCGCTCATGCTTAGATCGCCGATCTCATCGAGGAAGAGCGTTCCGCCCGACGCCGACTCAATGCGTCCGATGCGGCGATCGACTCCGGTCGCCACTCCCTTTTCTATTCCGAACAGCTCGCTTTCCACCAATGGCTCGGGCAAGGAGGCGCAGTTGACAGCTACGAACGGTTTCAAAGCCCTGGAACCGCTGTAGTGAATCGCTCGGGCGGCCAACTCCTTTCCGGTTCCGTTCTCGCCTGTGATGAGGGCGGACACCGTTGTCGCGGAGATCTTGTCGATCAGGCTCCGGATCTCATCGATACGACGGGTCGTACCGAGAATCTTCCGTGTGGAGAACCGTTCCTCCACTTCTTGACGCAGACCCCGATTCTCTTCGATCAACTCCTGCTGCTTTTCTTTGAGGTCCATCAACTGTCGCGCGTTTTCCAGTGCGACGGCGGCCTGTGCGGCGAGTGCTTCCACGAATTGATCGTCCTCAGTTTTGAATCGGCCGTCCCGCTTGTTCAGAACCTGAAAGACACCGATGATCACATTCCTGTAGTTTCGAATGGGCACGCAGAGGATGTTGCGAGTCCGGAAGCCTGTCAACGAGTCGATGCCGGAATAAAACAACGGGGAGTTGTAAGCGTCGTCCACAATCATCGTCTTGCCGGTTTTCATCACCGCGCCGGCAATGCCCATGCGCGCATCGAATCGAATGACCTCCGAGGTTCCGAGGGCCACCTTCGCCCAGAGTTCGGACTTTTTTTCATCCAACAGGAAAATCGTTGCCCGTTCCGCGTCTATCAGTTTGGCGGCTTCGCTTGCAATGATGTTCAACAAGTTATCGAAGTTTTTTTCCGAATTGATACGCTGGCAGATGTCCAGCAATGTGACGAAGCGATCGATGATGAGATGTGGTGCGTGAAAGTCGGCTTTCACTCCGTTGTAACGGTAGACATCCGCTGCGCTAATGTCAATAATACCCGGCATGAAACAGAGGTATTTCGAAGGTTTTCCAAAGGAAGGGATTCGCTTTCTTCGCTCTCTCAAGCGAAACAACAGGCGCGAGTGGTTCGATGCTCGTAAGGAGAAGTATCTGACCCTGGTCAAGGCACCGATGGAGTCTTTCATTCTTGCAATGGCTGAGGAATTCCGGACACTTGCACCCGAACTGCTAGCCACCCCTAAGAGTTCGGCCTATCGAATCTATCGAGACACCCGTTTCTCCTCCGACAAGAGTCCGTACAAGACCCAGGTCGCCGCTGTATTTCCCCCACGTGGCCTGGGAAAACACGAAGGGGCCTGCCTCTACGTCCACATCGCACCGGACGAAGTCTTCGTCGGTGGCGGGCTCTACATGCCGACACGCCCGGATCTTCAGGCTGTTCGCGAGTACCTGGCCGAAAACCATCGCCGGTTTCGATCCCGGATTCGAGCCCGTGCCTTTCGCGATTCTTTCGGGGAACTGGGTGGAGACCAACTGTTGCGAGTTCCGAGGGGCTTTCCATCCGACCATCCGGCGGGGGACCTCCTGCGCCACAAACAGTTTCTCGCTTCGAAACAATTCGAGCCCGGCCTGGCCATGACTCCCGAGTTTCAACCTGAAGTGGTCCGGACCTTTAAGGCCTTGCTACCGATGGTCCGTTTCCTGAACGAGCCAATCATGGAACGGAGGGCGAAGAGCCTCTAGTGGTCCCTGCCAGAGATAGCGTTACTAGATTTCGGAGTGCAACGGTGCCGGATTTGGGGGAGCGACGAGGAGTCAATGCTTCGACATTGTGAGGAGGAGCGACGCCAGAGACGGTACCGTTCCGCCCGAACCCGTAGGGCCGATGGATGTTGCCCCTCATGAACGCTCAAAACCGTCGAAAGTCACACATACCACACGGTGGATCTCACTCATCAGTTCGCTCGCAACCTCCTTCGGAGATAGTAACGTTAAGTAACGTTGTCTCTGGCGGGGACCACTAGCGAGCTGCTGTCAGTTGCCAGCTGAGTCGGCGACCTCCGGGCTGCCTGCTGTTCGCTACAAGCTACGCGCTCCCAATATTCAATGAGATCTCTGGATGAGCGAATAGTAATTCCGTACGCCGCCCTCCTGAAAGTCGGCGACGAGGTTTGGGATGCTGTCGAGAAGGGTCACGGAAAAGTGGCGAGACTGTTGAGCCGGGTGCCTGTAACCGTAATTGTTGAAGTAGGCCCGGATGAAAGTGCTGTTTGAGTTTGTGGGAAGAAGGGCCACGCTCTTGAAGAAGCGGCGCCAGCCTTCGCCCTGGAAGAGATAGTATTCGACGTTTGACGTGTAAAAGGTCGAAACCGCCATGTCGCGGTCTCTTAAATAATCTCCGATGGCTACGAGCGTTTTTTCCCCCGCAAAATCCCCCACCACCGGAATGATCCGGTTCTCGTCGTGAAGCCGCTTGACGAACTTGAATTCTTCTTCGGTGGCCAGATAGTTGTGGTTCTTGCCGCTCGCGTCTCGCTCGAGAACCAGGTCGCCATAAGAGGGAAACCGACGCCATCCGAAACGACTTCGGGAGGAGTATCTTAGATTGGGGCCTTCTCGATAGAACGCTTCATAGACATACTCGATCGTCGCCAGGTCGGCGGGTTCGAGTTCAAACTGATGATCGTTTTCCAGCCGGTCCAGAACATCTTCCAGATTCGCCGCAAACAATTCCGGATCTGCGGGTGAGTCACGGAACTGCCCGACAATTTTCTCGATGGCGGATGCGCTATCGAGCCCGTTTGGAACGGATCGGGAAAACAGGCGGGAGAGAAACTCCACGCGATTGGCGGCCAGCTCGAAGATGGACTTATACAGGAGATGCTGCAGCATGTTCTGCCGTCGAATGTCCACAATGAAGGCTAGCTCCCTGCGAGTCGCTGCAATGTAGGTGTAGTTCTGATCGGGCCCCACACCCACGTACACACCCCCGGTACCGACCAATCCCTGCAATTCCGGAATGACATGCTGGTACGGAACTTCGTTCGAAACGAAATTGTCCGACCGGAAAAATCCTCCCGGCTCCGACAGGTCTTCGACCAGAGTCCAGAAATCCGAATCCGTCCGCCGGAGCTGCCCCTCAGTACCGATTGGCCTCTGGGGCGCGACCAGATACACCCAAAGGGTGACCCCTGTCAGCAGCACCGCGGCCATGACGATTGCGTTTCTCGATCGAAGCATTCTTCTTGCCTTTCCGGCCCTCTTCACATTCTCACCCGATGCTCGCGGCCGGCCCAACGAATTCTCACAAATTCCTCCGCGGGTGGTCCTGCATTCAACCCTAGGAGCCTGCGCGGCAGAAGAGATCTACTGCGAAAGCGGTATAATCGGTCCATATTTCCCCGATTTTTCGTTAAGTAGAAACACTATTCGCCTCAAAATCGAGAAAATGCCTCAAAATCGAGAAGAACTGTCCTCGATTCTCCACTTTCTCGCTACGATCTATTCTGCCGCGCAGGCTCCTAGATTTCCTTTAAACCCGTGCTGCGGGAAACGATCTAACTTGCTAGGATGGAGTCACCTTACGTCCCCAGGGTAAAGTAAAGACATGAAACGGTTGGACAGTTTGTGGCGATCGATGTTGTGGGTCTCTGCGGGTCTGATTCTCGCGGCCACGGTTTCGACAGTGGTTGCCCAGCAGACGCGGGTTGGTGCGAATATCAGCCCGTTCTCCAATGTGGCCGCATCGCGTACCGAACATTCCAGTTTCCCGTCCAACTCTTCCCTTCTTGTCTCTTTCACCGATCGGAACCAGGCCCAGATTTCGACGCTGACGGAGGCGGTAGCGCAGGTTGTCCGGCCCGTCATCATCCGAAGCGCCATCATGCGGCCCGTCCAGCGCAACAACTTCATCGACGAACATATTTTTGGGCAGATCGAAGCGGCGGGTCTCGAGGCGGCCACGCTCGCGTCCGACACGGAGTTTCTCAGACGCGTGATGCTCGACCTGACCGGACGGCTGCCTTCAGCCACCCAGGTCGTCGATTTCGTCAACGACATGACGCCCGGCAAGAGAGAAGCCTGGATCGACACTCTCGTGGCGTCTCCGGAATTTGTCGACAAATGGACCCTGTTTTTCGGCGATCTTCTGAAATTGAACGGTCCCGCTTCGAATGTGAATCGATACACGCAGGGCCGCGATGCCTTCTATCTATATCTGAAGGACTCCCTGAGCCAGAACAAGCCATACGATCAGTTGGTCCGTGAGCTGATCACGGCAACCGGGGATAACCATTCGAACGGAGCGGCGAACTTTCCCGTTGGCGGCATCGTCCCGATGGGTCCTATCCAGGACACCTACGACGGTCAGGCCGTGCAGGTCGCTTCGATGTTCCTCGGGATTCAGGTGGTCGACTGTCTGCTCTGCCACGACGGGGCCGGACGATTGGACACCGTCAACCTCTGGGGGAGCAAGCAGACGCGGCTCGACATGTGGGGACTGTCGGCTTTCTTCGCAGAAACTACGATTTCCCGCCAGCGTATCAGTACTTCGCCGACGTTGCGTCTCTACACCGTCCGCGATCAGTCCCGAAGACCGGGTTACTTCCTCGACACTGACGACGGAAACCGCAGCACGCGTGCGCCGCAGGGTGAAATCGAACAAGTTGAGGCCCGTTATCCATTCGAGGGAGCAGCCTTCGGTGATGGAGGCGTCTCCTCCGGCCAGTCCCGACGCGCCAGTCTGGCAGGCTACGTCACCGGGGATTTCCAGTTTGCCCGAGCGGCGGTCAACTACATCTGGGAAGAGTTGATGGTCGAGGCCTTCGTGACGCCATCCAATGCCTTCGATCCCGCCCGTCTCGATCCGGACAATCCACCGCCTGAACCGTGGACGATTCAGCCCACCAACGCCCGGCTCCTCAATGCTATGGCGTACTGGTTTTCACAGAACAATTTCGACCTGCGCCAGCTGGCCAGCCTGATTACCAAATCCCGTGCCTACCAGCTTTCGGCAGCCTACCCGACAGGGTGGAAAACGGAATATGTGCCTTACTACGCGCGCAAGTTCGCACGGCGGCTGGATGCGGAAGAGATTCACGACGCCATCCTGCAGGCCACCGGAATCCCGGCCAACTATCCGATCCGATCGCGGACCGGAACGGTGCTGCCGCCGGTGCAGTGGGCGATGCAGCTACCCGACACACGCGAACCTCAGAGCAACCGTCGCACACGCCAGTTTCTTGATTCGTTCGGCCGCGGCGACAGAGATCAAACCGTTCGCTCCTCGGAAGGCTCGCCGCTGCAGGCGCTGAACCTGATGAACCACGATTTCGTGACCAGCCGCATCAACGCCAGGAACAGAAATTCGACGATCTTTAAGATCCTCAGCGAGACGACCGACCCTACCCAGATCATAAAGCAGCTTTACCTGGCCACGCTGTCGCGCTTTGCCACCGACCAGGAAGTAGCGCGAGTCAATCCCATTCTTAGTTGAAACTCTCCACGGCTCACGATTGGTCACGCAACCTTCTTCTTCGATCTCGTCGACGTCTTCGCCTCAATCTTCAGCTCCCGCCTGAGGGCTTCGCGGAGCTTTGGAAGATGACGGTAGCCGATCACCTTCCTCAAGCGTGGTTCGATGTCGATGAGCGCCGTCGCCAACCAGCGCTGCCGCTGGCTCGAGTTCTTCCAATGATCGACCTTCGCGCACCTTTCCTCGACGAGGGCATTGACCGATTCCAAGCAATTCGTCGTCTTGAACGAACGGCCCAGGACCCCGTACACGCCGAGTCGATGCAACGTGAGGGTCTCCTCCAGGCCTTCCTCAAGGCTCGTAGCGGCCGATTGGTTTCGCTCCTCGAGCTCTCCATGGAGCTGTTCGAGGGCCGCCCGGGCTTCGTTGTACTCCGGGCGCTGGTACGCACGCTGAAGCCGCTTGCGCCACGCGGCTTGCTCGGTCTTCGACAGGTAGCTCACCACGTTCTCGCGTTTGTGCCATTGGCAGCGTTGGACCAGGGCTCGATTACCGAATGCCCGCTTGACTGCCGCGCGCAGACCTTTGCCGCCGTCGACGATCACCAGCACGCCTTCAGAGATGTCCAGGCCTCGCTCCATCAATGAACGGAGAAACGGAGTCAGTACCTGCTCGTTCTCCGTACTCGTCTCCACGAAGCCTAAGAAGCGTTTGTCGCCCGTAATTGTGATGCCCAGGGCCACAACCATCGTGGCGTCGGCAAACATTTTCCCGTCCAGGAAGATCGCCACCACGTCCTCGGCCGACAGATCCCGCTCCTGCATCTCCCGAAGTTTCGCCCCACTCGCCTGGACGAATCCTCGAGACACCGTCGAGCTCGACAATCCGATGGCTCCTGGAATCGCTTCCGCGGCCGACTCGTAGTTCCGGCAGGAGATCCCATAAAGCACACGTCTGAGAAGCAGTTCGTTCACCGCGCCATCCGGACTGAGTTCCTCGTAGCTCCGAAGCGGAATCTCCCCGCCCGCCACGCTGCGCACTCGAGGCACCCGAACCGGCACCCGCTGGCCCCCGAGCCCCACGGTCCCCGGATTACTCCCGTGTCGCCGGCCCCTCAACGTCGCCTCCTTTCGCGCGTATCGCTCACCCGCCAACGCCTTCACTTCCTCGTCGAGCAACTCCTCCACGTGCATCAACCCCAGTGGGATCAACGCCCGAATCATCTCCACCTTCGAGTCCAATTCCAGTCCCGAGTATTCCTCCCGGCTCAGGACCTCGACCTCACCCAGCACACGCGACTTCTTGCGTTTCTTCACCGAACGTAACAGACTGCTCATCTCGGCTCCTTTCTCTTACAGGCTTGATGTTGTTTCTTCCAATACCATCAAACCATAGGGTTTGGAGCCGTTTCAATTTCCAACTAAGATTGGCACACTTTCAGTAGCGCTGCTGCTGCCGATGATGGTGCAGCTGGGCAGCACGGATGGTGCGGAATCACTGCAGTGGGTCCTGATGAACAAACTCGATTTTCTTTTCAACTACTGATGAGACAGCCTCAGATCATCGACAGAAGGATTTTCTTTAAGACGGCGCTAGCCGGCGTCGCCGGCTATTTCGCGTCGCCCTTGAGACTTCCGGCGCAGACGTTCGCCAGCGTCCCGGATCCTCCACTGCTGGGCACTGCGAAAAATGTCATCTTCATTCTGATGGCCGGTGCCCCCAGTCAGGTCGACACCTTCGATCTGAAGGTGGGACCTTGGACCCCGGACAACTTCAACCCGACGACAATCAACGGGATCGATTTTCCGGTGGGGCTGTTGCCCGGCATTTCCCAACAACTCCACCACATATCGGTCGTCCGGAGCATGCAAAGCACGGCCCTGGTTCACCCGCTGCTTCAAACATGGACCCAGATCGCGAGAAATCCGACAAGCGCCACTGGAAAAATCGCCCCGAACATCGGCTCCATCGTTGCCCTTGAAACCGAACCGGAGCGTCGGAGCGATCAACCGCTGCCCGGCTTCGTGTCGCTGAACACCGGCGGGCGGGTTCACAAACAGGGTTATTTGCCGGGACGATATTCTCCCTTCGACACTGTCGCCGAACAGGAAGGCCTGTCCAACTTGATCAACCCGGCCGGCGAAGATCTCTTTACAGCCCGTTTCGAGATGCTGCAGCTGCTCGATGCACGCAATCGGCTGCAATCGCAATACGGAACCACTCTGGACGAGATGCACGACTTCTACTCGAGTGGCCGCCGCATGATGTACGAGCCCCATGTCAGCGAAGCCTTCCAGTTTTCCGATACCGAGGCAGAACGGTACGGTGGTACGGGCCTGGGCAACTCCTGCATCGTGGCCAAAAACATCCTCAAGGGTGACCTGGGGACACGCTACATCCAGATCAATTCCGGCGGTTGGGACAACCACCAGGACATCTACCTGGAGGGCGCCGGCCTTTATGCACGTGCCGCCGAAATGGACCCGGCTCTGTCGACCCTCATCGACGACATGGCGAACACTCCGGGATCGGCCGGTAAGACCTTGCTCGACGAAACGCTCATCGTCGCGAAGGGCGAATTTGGCCGGACCGTCGGCACGCTCACAAGCCGCGCGGGTCGGGATCACTATTTCGTCCACTTCGCCCTGTTCGCCGGCGGGGGCACCGTGGGCGGGCGAATCGTTGGACAGACCACCGCGGACGGACGGTTCATCGAGAACCCTGGCTGGTCGGCCAACCGACCGGCCACCGCTGAAGACGTTGCAGCGACGATCTACTCGGCAACCGGCATCAACTACAATACTGTCCGTACAGACGACCCCCTGGGTCGCGGATTCCCCTACGTTCCGAGCATTCCCTGGCAGGGGACGCCTATCACGGAACTATTCCAATAGGATTTCCTCATCATCTGCGAACAGGAAGTCGTCGTAGATGATGGCCCCCTCGCCCTTCTGCATCGCGCAGAGCGGGCAATCGTCGTCAAAATAGTCGTCGGGATTGAATTCATCAGTTCGGGCGCAAATCGTTTCGCGCGTGGGGTGGTCCAGGTGGACGAGAACATAGGAACCCTTGCGCGAAATGGCAACGTCAGCGCCATAGCGCGAACGCACTTCTTCGTCTGAGAGCATGTTGTCAGGTGATCCAAAGAAAAGCCTCCTCCGCAGAATTTGTGGGCAGTCCAAAGGCCTGTGCGCACATAAGTAATTGAAACAAAGTACCTTATTCTTTTGTTCGACGGCGAATATTCCAGTACCCACTTCGGTCGGACGCCTACACCCGGTGCCCGGAGCCCCCGCCGGAGGCCCCGTTCCCCATCGCCCACACCAGCCGACACCGCGGAGCGCAGCCGAGGGTCAAGGCCGGCGCAGCCGCCGAGCTTGCGAGGGAAGCCTTGAGGCTTGGCGAGCACCGTGGTCTCCTCAAGCGGCGATGGAAGACGGTTTTACCCACAAATTCTGCGGAAGACCCAAAGAAAAAGGAAAAGGCGGAAGTAGTATAGCAGCGAAAGTGGTCGGTTGGTAGGGACCTGGAACGAGATCTGGTGCCTCAGCTTGGCCGCTCCGGCAACTGGCCACTGACCACTGGCCACTGACCACTTCCCCATTCACCTTTCCCCACGCCCGTAATCGTCTTCCAGGCGCTCGATATCGTCTTCTCCGAAATAGCTTCCCTGCTGGATCTCGATGAAAACCAGTCGATCTTCGGTGGGGTTGGCGATGCGATGAGCGGATCCCACGGCGATGTCGACCGTGTCGCCGCAGCCGAGCGGAATGTCGCGGCCATCCAGCGTGACCAGAGCGGAGCCATGGACCACTATCCAGTGCTCAGATCGTTTGGTGTGCTTCTGATAGCTTAGACGGCACCCTGGAAGCACCTCGATCCGCTTCACCTTGTAGCCGGACCCGTCATCGAGGACAGTGTAACTTCCCCAGGGCCGTTCCTCGTGCGTCAAGGCCAGACTCCTTTCCTTCGATTCAAGATAATATTACAAGCCCTCCGGGAATTGCAGAGAATCCTGTTTGGCCGGCGGCCGTGCCTGATAGATGGGTCTTGACTCCCTGACGACATGCAGTTATCAATGTCATAGCTGACGACATCGAAATGGCAGTTTGAGAAAGGACACTCATGTTTGTTCGGTTCTGGGGCACACGTGGATCCATACCCACCCCGGGCGAGGGGACCGCGCGATACGGTGGCAACACCTCGTGCGTCGAGCTTCGGAGTGACGACGGGAACCTGTTCGTCTTCGATTGCGGTACGGGCATTCGGCAACTTGGCATGTCGCTGCTGGGCCGCACGCCGGCACCTCCACGAATTCACATTCTGATCGGCCACACGCACTGGGATCACATCCAGGGATTCCCCTTTTTCACGCCGGTTTTTCTTCCAGGCACGGAAATCAACATCTATGCCCCGCTCGGGTTCCAGAGGAGCCTTGAGGAAGCGATGTCGGGACAGATGCAGTACTCCTATTTCCCGGTGAAGCTCGAGGATCTGTCGAGCCGGATCCATTACACGGAACTGGATGAAGGTTTCTTCCGAATCGATGACTGCCTGGTGGAAACGCAATACCTGAACCACACCGCACCGACTATCGCCTATCGGCTCACTGAAGGAGCTACCAGCGTCGCATACGTGACCGACCACGAACCGTTCTGGAAGTCTTCCGGAGCGGATTTCGAACACCCGGGAGATCAACGACACATAGAGTTCATTCGGGATGCCGACCTGGTCATTCATGATGCGCAGTACAGTGAAGAGGAGTACCGGACGAAAGTCGGCTGGGGACACAGCCCGGTGAGCTACGTCATGGACGTGGCGGTTTCAGCGAATGTGCGGCAACTGGCTCTGTTCCACCACGACCCGACTCATGACGATGACTGGATCGATGAGATGCAGAGTGCCTTTCGCGCCGAACTGGCGGAGCGTAACTCGTCGATGAAAACCTTCGCGGCGGCCGAGGGGATGGAACTCACGGTCGAGGGGCAGGGATCGCAGCACGCCATTGCCGGCGACTCGGCACTGCGTCAGCGATCCATCCTCGGTGGGCGTGTGCTGGTCATCAGCCCGAACGAGCATGACTTCACCCTTATCGAACACATGCTCATCGAGGATGGATTGATCCTCATGCCCATTGCCGACCCGGAGGGTGTTGAGAAGAGGGCGGCGGAATTCTCTCCTGATCTGGTCATCCTCGACTCGTCCCTGAGCGTGACAAACGGACGGCAGGTGGTCCAGCAACTGCGCGACGCAACGGGTGAGCCGGCATTGCCAATCGTCCTCCTGACCGACGGTCGCCACGAGATTCCGGACGGCGAAGCGGCCCAGGGGGAGGCGACCGATTACCTGGAACGCCCGTTCAGTCCCCCGATGCTCCGGTCGCGCGTCCGCGCCTGGCTGGCGCGTACACTCTCCGCCAAAGTCGAACAGAAACAAGCCAGAGTCGAGCCCGTCGAAACAGACGAAAGGTTCGACGGCACCATGGGACCCTCCGATGCCAGGCACGCAGAGGCACTGTCGAAGACTAAGCTTTTCCGGCACCTGGAAACGGACAAGCTCCAGGGACTGGTGACCAACGCGAGCGAGCAGGTGTTTCCGCCGGGGTTTTCGATCCTACGTGAGGGAGAGACCGGGACGAGCGTGTACATCATCCTCTCTGGCAGGGTCCGCGTCATGGAGACCGTACCCGACGGGCCCACCGACATGTTTCTCGGGGAGATGGGGCCTGGAGAACTTTTTGGAGAAGTGGGGTTTCTCCGCGAAACCCCACGCTCGGCAACGGTTCTGACGCTCGAACGGACCCGCTGCCTGGTGTTGTCACAAGAAGAATTTCTCGAGACCCTCAACTCTTCACCGGCCTTGTGCATCGCCCTGCTTCGCGTCATGGCGGGACGCCTGGCCGATGCCGACCGGCTCCTGGCTCGATACGCGCCGGATCCCTTGACGGGCCTGCCCGGCCGGCGTGCTTTCCATGATCTCTATTTCAGGTTGGCTGCGGGGGCCAGGCAACGGGACAACAGCGTCATACTGATCCTCATGGATGTTCAGAACCTTCGTTCGATCAACACCGAGTTCGGATACGCAATTGGTGACGACGTCCTGAAAACGATGGCGGAGTCACTAATGGAATCCTCCAGAGCCACCGACCTGGTGGCGCGCTACGGAAGCGACGAATTTGCTATCTTGCTCATCGATGCCGAAGCGTCCGACCGCGACGTCATCGTAGAACGCGTCAATGAGAAGCTCGGGCAATTGGTGACGCGCCGATCTCTGCCGGTGGCCGTCCACTACGACATTGGAATGGCGGTAGCGGATGAGGCGCCCGAAAGCGTCGAGGTCCTGCTGCGAGCGGCGGATCGTGAGATCCAGAAGATGAAGAAGTCCAAGACCGCCGGTTGACGCAGTCCTTCCGCCGGCCTCCTGAAGGGCAGGTGCCCGATGTGCGAGCACGCCTCGTGCACTATACTTAAAAGCATGAGCTCCACAACGAGTCTCTTTACCGAATATGAAGCCGGCGTCCTGACCGAGATCGCGACACACCAGGTCCGCCCGAACGCAGTTGAAAGGCTACTGGAAGGACTTGGACGGCCGGTAGGAAGCCTGCTCAAGGCCGGACGGGAATCGAACAACCGGCTGATCCGGAGTGTGTCCGATCGCGTCGAGGGGCTGATTGAGGAAAGCATCGTCGGAACGATCAAGATCGGCCGGCGTTTGACGGCCGAGGAGCCCGTTGTCGCGGCCTTCCGGCGACGGGGCTATGAACTCGAGGACATTTCCGGCGCCCGGAGGCTCCCCCTCGAAGACCTGGATCGCGTTGCGGATTCGTTCCATTTCGGCAGTGCCTTCATCCTCGGAACAGAAGGCGCCGCGCTGGGAGCCGCTACGACGATCGCATATTCACTGCCGGGCACACAGGTGCTCGTCCCCTCCCTGATCTTCGCCGACGTTTCGTCGTCCCTGACCCTCTTATCCCGCCATGCGAGCAAGATCGGAGGTGCGTACGGATTTTCTCCCTCGGTTCCGGAAACCCTGCCTCACATCGTGGCCGCGATGGCGCCCCCGACCCGGACCAACGATGAAGGCTATCTGGCATTGAAGACCGTCGTCGCCGGTTCGATCCGGGAGGCGAGCCAGTTTCTCTCACGCTCCGGAGTCGTCGCGATGGACAAGCAGATTCTGGAGCGGGAAGCGCCCCAACTGATCCGCCTCATCGCGTATGTCGCCGAGCGTCTTGGCGTCGTCGTAACCCAGAAGAATCTGAGCATTCTCGTGCCTGTCGCCGGCGCCGTTCTTAACGCCAGCTTTAACGTGGCATTCCAGCAGGTGGGCCACCTGACCGCAAAGGATTACTTTCGAACGCTGATTCTCGATGAGCGATATGGATCGGGTATCGTGGAAGATGCCCTTCAGCAGGAACGTTCCCGTTTGAAGTGATCTAGGAGCCCGTGGTGGAAGTCTGTAGGGTCGGCGTTACGAGCGCCATGGGGCTAGATGCAATGCGCCACGACGACGTCGATGCTCTTCATCGCGCATCTCGCCGCAGCTGTCCCCATGCCGTCGTAACCCGAAGGGCGCAGGGGTCTTCGGGCCACAGGCTTTGTCATTCGTCGGTCACGATGACTAAGCATCGTTCCGCTCCTCATTTCGCGCCTGAGACACGAATACCTCTGCGCGCGACCCTACAGACTTCCACCACGGGCTAGCGGCAGATTCCTGCCCTCACCCCGGACCACTGACACCAACTTTCCCCGTTCACATCCAACGAACTTCGACTATCCTATTGGCCTTGAGCGGGCCCTTAGGAGGAGTGTCGATGCCGAATCCGTCCGATCGAGTGGAGCACAAGCCCTATGTTCCCGCCTCGACCGTGCTGCCCGAAATTACCGTCAAGTCGATCGGCCTGAGCATCGTGCTGGCAGTCGTCCTGGGTGGCGCCAACGCGTACCTGGGGTTGTTTGCGGGAATGACGGTGTCGGCATCGATTCCGGCTGCCGTCATTTCAATGGCCATCCTCCGGCTTTTCAAAACATCGAACATTCTGGAGAACAACATCGTCCAGACCGCGGCATCGGCCGGTGAGAGCGTCTCGGCGGGAGTCATTTTCACGATACCGGCGCTGGTCATCCTGGGTACCTGGAGCGGGTTCAATTACTGGGAGACCACGATGATCGCCGGGTTTGGGGGCCTCCTGGGAGTCCTCTTCACGATACCTCTCCGGCGTGCGCTCGTGATCGAAAACCCCCTCCAGTTTCCCGAGGGAGTCGCTACCGCCGAAGTCCTGAAGGTCGGAGAGTCCGGTGGATCGGGGATCCGTTACATTGTCTCCTCCGCCTTGATTGGAGCGATCTTCAAGCTCGGAGAGACGGGCTTTCGCCTCTGGGGTGGAGTCGTCGAGATGGCCACCTACGCGGGCGGTACGATCGCCTATGTGGGGAGCAATCTCTCCCCAGCCCTCATCGGAGTTGGATACATCGTCGGCTTGAACATCGCTGTCCTGGTGTTCATCGGTGGAGCATTGAACTGGTTCGTGGCAATCCCGATCGTGGCGGCCATCCAGGGGATCTCTCTCGACCAGCCGGCGGTCGAGGCTGCCGGAACGATCTGGTCAACCCAGACGCGTTACCTGGGTGTTGGCGCGATGGTGATTGGAGGATTGTGGGCGCTGATCCGATTACGTTCCAGTCTGGTTCAGGGAATCCGCTCTGGAGCAGAAGCGTACCGGAGGTCGCGCGAAGGCGGTTTGAGACGCACGCTCCGAACGGAACGAGACGTACCGATGCAGTGGATTGGTGGTGCTCTGGCCCTGTCGGTGATACCGCTCTACTTCATATTCGAGCACATCACCGGACGTCCCTGGATTTCCGCCATCATGGCTGTCATCATGCTCGTAGCCGGTTTCCTTTTTTCCGCCGTTGCCGCTTACATGGCCGGACTGGTCGGATCGTCAAACAATCCGATTTCGGGCGTGACGATCGCGACGATCCTCAGCTCCGCTTTGCTGCTCCTGGTCTTTCTGGGGGCGGACAGCCCGATCGGTCCAGCGTCGGCGATTCTGATCGGATCGGTCGTCTGTTGTGCCGCTGCGATGGCCGGAGACAACCTGCAGGATCTGAAGGCCGGGTACATCGTGGGAGCCACGCCCTATAAACAGCAGATCGTTCAGGGCATCGGCGTTATTTCAGCCGCCCTGGTCATCGCGCCGACGTTGTCGTTGCTCATGGAGGCCTATGGCATCGGTGTGCCGACCGAAGCACACCCGAACCCTCTCGCCGCGCCCCAGGCCACACTGATGGCGTCGGTAGCCCGGGGGGTGTTCGAGGGAGGCCTGCCGATAGAAATGGTGGGAATCGGCATGGCCATCGCCGTCGCAGTGATCGGGCTGGACCTGTACCTTGAGAGTCGCCAGAGCCAGTTCCGAACGCCGGTCCTGGCGTTAGCTGTCGGGATTTACCTCCCCCTGGAATTGTCGGTTCCGATCTTCATAGGTGGTCTGATCGCGCACACCGTGCGCCGGCAGTCGGTTCAGGCCGCCAGCACGGGAGAATCGGTCGGAGACAACGGGCTGCTGTTTGCGGCGGGCCTTATCACCGGTGAAGCACTGGTTGGCATCGGTATGGCGATACCGATCGTGGTCTACGGTCGTGCCGACATCCTGGCCTTCTGGGGCGTCTACGATGGAAACTTGCCGGGCATCGCGCTGCTCGCTCTGGTTGCCTTCCTGCTGTATCGAGCCGGTGTTGCGCGAAGCGAGTGACGGTGGAGCCGCCACGTTTCCATTAGCATGTCGGGGCGTCCCCCGTGGGCGCTCGCGGGTTTGCGACCAAACCCCGCGTCTTTGAGGCAGGCCTATTGAAGAGAGATTCGAATAGTTCGTCGGGCGGCGAGGGCCTTGACCGGGACGTTTCTCGGTCCCGCGGGTGGCCAGGGACGGCCACCCCGACACAGGTGCCTGCTCCTTTTTCTCAGGTCAACGCAGGGCTTCTTCGAGGAGGACGGAGGCGTCCGTTTTTTCGTCCCGATACTTCACAATAACAGGCGCGTAGAGGCTCAGACCGTGCCCTTCGGCAAACGTGCCTCCGGCGGGTCTCGAACCGGGAACGACGACCGCTCCAGCGGGAATGGTGAGCGGGCGATCGCCGGACTTCCGATAGATCTTCTCACGGACCGTGTCATAGACGGCGACCGCACCGGTCAGCAGGACGCCGGGAGCGAGGACGGCACGTTCGGAAACAATGACACCTTCGTATACGCCACAATTGCCGCCGACAAACACATCGTCCTCGACGATCACCGGAAGAGCGCCAGGGGGCTCGAGGACACCGCCGATCTGCGCCGCTGCGGATAAGTGCACCCGCTTGCCCACCTGGGCGCAGGAACCGACCAGCGCGTGGGAGTCGATCATCGTTCCATCGTCGACCCAGGCCCCGATATTGATGAACATCGGGGGCATGCAAATCACGTCGGACCCCACATAGGCACCGTCCCGGATGCTGGACCCACCAGGAACGACACGAAGATTGCCACTGGCCTTGCCGCGCATCGGCAGGGTGTCTTTGTCACGAAAGTAAAAGTCGTCGGAAAGGGGACGGTCGCGGCTCTCTCCCAGTCGGAACGCCAGAAGGATTCCCTGTTTCACCCATGCGTTCGCCTGCCAGATGCCATCGATCCGTTCGGCGGCGCGATGTTCGCCGCGGTTGAGACCGTCACGAAACCGACGCACCAGATCCAGCCCATCCCGTCGCGCTTCTTCGACGGGAACAGTCAGCAGACGGGCAATCTCATTTTGCATTTCCATGACCGACCCCCGCTGGCACGAGGAGTCCCATGTCGTGGGCGATCCCTCGCAGTGTTTCCCGGTTGTCGGAAGAGGGAGGCACCAGTGGAAGCCGATAGTTCTCATCGATGAGCCCCATCATCGCCAGGACGGTCTTAACCGGAATCGGATTGGTCTCGATAAAATTCGCATTCATCAGTGGCAGGATCTGGTAATGCAGTTCCCTGGCCCGATCCCATCGACCTACCATCGCGGCATCGACCATTTCCCGCATCGTCCGGGGAACTTCGTTGGCCACAACCGACACGACACCATCCCCGCCCAGAGCGATGACCGCCAACGCGGCCCAATCGTCACCGGAAAGCACATGGAAACCCTCGGGACGGTTGCGGATGATCTCCATCACCTGGCCGAAATCTCCCGAGGCCTCCTTTACCGCAACGATCCCCGGGACCTCTGCCAGACGCAGCATCGTCGAGGCTTCGATATTGCTGCCGGTGCGGCTTGGGACATTGTAGACGAGAAGGGGGATGTCGGCGGCTTCGGCGATGGCCTTGAAGTGCTCGAAAAAACCAGACTGCGTGGGCTTGTTGTAGTACGGACCCACCGAGAGGACCCCGTCCGCGCCCAGTTCCCCGGCCCGAACGGCGGCGCTGACGGCCCTCTCGGTCGAGTTATTCCCTGCGCCCACGATCACCGGCACGCGACCCTCTACCCGTTCGACAACGACGCTGAGAACCCGTTCGTACTCGACAGTTTCGAGCGTGGCACCTTCCCCGGTTGTCCCGCAAGGCAGGATCATGTCGATGCCGGCGTCAATCTGGAAATCAACTAACCGGACCAGGGATTTTTCATCGACCCGACCGTCCGGACCGAACGGGGTGACGATCGCCGTTCCTGTACCCTGGAATCCTTGCTTCGTCATTCTGATCTCCGGGTCGCTCGCTCCATCATCCTCGATCCGCTCCCTCTACAGGTCCACGTCCTCCATGGTGTAGACACCCTTCTTCCCGATCACCCATCGAGCCGCCTTGAGCGCGCCGATCGCAAAGCCGGCCCGATTCTTCGAGGCATGACGTAGTTCGATGCTGTCGGCAGGAGAGTCGAAGCCGACCGTGTGAGAACCCGGCACGGTACCCGCGCGAAGAGAGGAGAGTTGCAGAGAATCGGGAGGAATGCCGCCTGCGGGGGGGCCGGTGTGAGTCTGTTTCTTGCGGTCCACCTGTTCCAGCAGAATTTCTCCCAGGCGCAGCGCAGTCCCGCTGGGACTGTCCACCTTATCTCTGTTGTGATGCTCCTGAACGTAAACATCGTACTCCAGTGCTTCGTTCATCAGGACTCCCATCTGCTTCACAGCCCGGAAAAAGATGTTCATCCCAACGGAGAAATTGTGCGCGTACAGCATGGCGGAGTCCCCGAACAAACCCCGAACCTGATCGAGGTGCTGGTACCATCCGGTCGTTCCCACAACGATATCGATTCCCGCTTCCGCAGCCAGCTCCATGTGCTCGATTACCGCTTCGGGTGTCGAAAAGTCGATACATATCTCGGCCCGGACCAGCGCCCTCTTACTGGCCGGGCTCGAAGAATCGAAGCAGGCGACAACGGTGTCACCCGACTCGCTCGCTGCCCGTTCCACCTCGCGGCCCATCTTTCCGAAGCCTATCAGAGCAATGTTCATCTTTGTAATGATGCGGCCATGTGTGTACCGCGGCAAATCGGCTACAACACTAGTTGACGTACGAGCCTGTCGTAAAGGTCAATCCCATCCAGCAAATCCTGTCTGTCGATTTTTTCGTTCACCGTGTGCGCGTCCAGTATGGAGCCCGGACCGACCAGGATCGCTTTACCCAGATTCCCAAGATACGGGACGTCGCTTCCGAACGAAACAACGGTCTCGGCGAACCCCTTCTCCACGTGCATGAACTGCGGGTCGGCCGCGCTGCGGATGTCGATTTCCGCTCGCCCGGCCACGACCGATCGAAATCGCCTCTCCGCGGCTTCCTTATCCTCGACCGTGCGCACCATGACCGAAGCCGTTGCTTCGGCGGCCAGTATATTGGCTCTTTCGCCAGCGCGTAACACACCAGCGTTGAACGTTCCGTCTCCCAGAGTCGGATCCACTCCCCAATCGGCGCCGATGCAATCGGCCAGCACATGAATCAAGGGATCGGTCGCAGCAACTCCCATTGACGGATAGCCGGAATGAGCCGCTTTCCCCACAACTTTAAGGTCCGCCAGCAGCGTGCCTTTCTGCGCGCGCGCGAGTTTGTTTTCCGTCGGCTCCCCTACAATCACGTAGCGACTTCCCCACTCTCGGGTGTTGGCCGCCTTGGCTCCATCCCCTCCGGTTTCCTCACCGACCACAAAGAGGTAAGCGAAGTTCGAAATTCCATCCCTCCGCAGACGCTTGCCCGCTTCCAGCATCGCTGCGATGATTCCCTTCGTGTCGCAGGCACCGCGTCCATACAGAGACTTCTCATCTTCGGAAACGGGTAACTCGGGAGGCACCGTGTCGATGTGAGTACAGAAAACGATGTCCGGATTCCCTTCGAAGGCGAGCACATTCGACCGGTCGCCCGACACCGGCTGCGTCTCGACGCGATAACCGGCCGAATCCAGGAACGATGCCAGAAAGCGGCCCACCTCTCCCTCGTTACCGGTTACCGAAGGAATGGACATCAACCGTTTCGTCAACTCAAATGGGCTCATTTCATTCATCTGGCGTCCGCAAGCCTGCCGTTTCCAAGAATAGAAGGCTCATTATAGATCGGTATCGATTAAAATCTGAGCCATGATCAGCGATTCCGACTTCAAGGCCGCGGCCGAAGAAACCCTGGATGCCCTGAACCGGGCGATGGACATCGTCACAGAGGAACACGACGTCGAGATCCTTTATCAAAGCGGGGTGCTCTCGGTGGAGATCGAGGAGCCCAAGCCCTCAAAAATCGTGATCACGCCGAACAGCGCGGCCGGTCAGATCTGGATCTCGGCCCAGTGGACCAGCTTCAAACTCGACTGGTCCGACCAGAAGCGTACCTTCGTCTACGCTCCGACCGGTGAGAGTATCCATATCCTAGTGGGCCGTCTGACGGGGGAAGAACTGGGCGTCTCCCCAATAAATCTATGAGTCGTCCGGCCACGGACCACCCACCAAACCCATGCAGATAGATCACATCACGCACAATATCTCCCGTTCAAACGTTGAACCAGCTCGACGGTTCTACGGAGAGTACCTCGGCCTGGTCGAGATTCCCGCAGTCCTCGATCCCACCGGAAAAAGACTCATCTGGTTCGAGGTCGGCAACCAGCAGTTGCACCTGTCCATCCGTGACGCAGCCGACCAGACCTCCTCCCGACACTTTGCCGTGGTGGTTGAGGATTTCGACCAGGTGGTTGGGGCTCTGAAGACAAAGGGGGCTCAAATGGAAGACTGGGAATCCGGGAAGCTCTGGAGAGTTCGCCCGGACGGAATCCGATCAACTTTCTGCTACGACCCGGATGGGAATCGGATCGAACTACTCGACGGCTAGTGGTTCTATTTAACGAAAAATCGGGGAAATATAGACCGATTATACCGCTTTCGCACTAGATCTCTTCTGCCGCGCAGGCTCCTTGTTGTCAAGGAACGTTACCACTGACCGCCCGGAACAGGCTCTGGATCTCAGATTGATCCATACCTGCACCCAGCGCCAGCATCAGCCGTTCGGGGAAATATAGACCGATTATACCGCTTTCGCACTAGATCTCTTCTGCCGCGCAGGCTCCTTGTTGTCAAGGAACGTTACCACTGACCGCCCGGAACAGGCTCTGGATCTCAGATTGATCCATACCTGCACCCAGCGCCAGCATCAGAACAATACGCGCCTTTACTCCGGCTTCCCTCAAGCGGGATGACAAGGCAACCCGCCCCTCTGTAGTTCTCGAAACAACGACGACGGCTTGTCCGGCTTCCAGGGATTCGGTAACGGCCTCGGTCACCGGGCGGGGCATGTTTCCTCTTCCAAACGCCTCGATAACGATTCCGCGAGCGCCGCTCTCGGCCGAGTACTTGATAAATTTGCCAGTGTCGCCGGAAACCAGGCGGACGAGATCGACAGAGGGTTCGACCCTTGAAGCCGGCACCAGCGTCCGATTCAACGGCCTCGAGTAGAAGATCACCTGTCCGCGGTCCACCGACCCGACCAGCCCTTTCTTTCCCGACTTGAACGACTCCACGGCAAAAGAGTGGCTCTTGGTCACGTAACGGGCCGCATGCAGATCCTCGTTCAATGATACCAGGACACCCATGTCCCGGGCCTTCGGCGAAAAGGCTGTCCGTATCGCGTTTTCGAGGTTTCGAGGCCCGTCCGAGTCGGAGACCCGGGGAGCGCGCTGCGCAGCGGCAAAGACAACCGGCCGGGGATCGTCGTAGAGCAGATCGATCAGAAACGCCGTTTCCTCCAGAGAATCCGTACCATGGGTGATCACGACCCCGGAAAGATCGGACCGGGTACGCATCAACTCACGAACCCGTAGCGCCAGGCGGAATTGGATTTCGGGCGTCATCGACGAACTGCCGATGCGCGAAAAATCTTCTTCCTCGATTTCGACACGATCCCTCAACGAGGGCACCAGATCGACCAGGTCTGCGGCACCGAGGCTCCTCGATCGACCGGTCTCAGGATCCAGCCCCCCGGAGATCGTCCCACCGGTGCCGATGACATACACGACGGGCAGCGTTTCGGACTGACCGAAGGCAGGGGCGCAAGGTGTCAGAAACAGAATCGCGGACAACGCGAGGGTCAGGGATCTGGTCATAGTTCGAAAATTCGCCTCCTCCGCAGAATTTGTGGGCAGTCCAAAGGCCTGTGCGCACATAAGTAATTGAAACAAAGTACCTTATTCTTTTGTTCGACGGCGAATATTCCAGTACCCACTTCGGTCGGACGCCTACACCCGGTGCCCGGAGCCCCCGCCGGAGGCCCCGTTCCCCATCGCCCACACCAGCCGACACCGCGGAGCGCAGCCGAGGGTCAAGGCCGGCGCAGCCGCCGAGCTTGCGAGGGAAGCCTTGAGGCTTGGCGAGCACCGTGGTCTCCTCAAGCGGCGATGGAAGACGGTTTTACCCACAAATTCTGCGGAAGACCCGAAAATTCTACCCGCACTCCCGATCAAAGTCCAAAACCGCTTTTGCCGGGATCCGAGGAACCTAAGGGCCCGCTCAAGAATAACTTCACAGAGTCGGCGCCCAGATTCGCGTCGGATTCGGTTGCGACCGATTGAGGAGACCGGAGGAATAGCCTACTATTTCGAGGATCTACGATTGAGGAGCGACCGAAGATGGCGTGAAGATGGGATGCCAAAATGTAAAGTTATTCTTGAGTGGGCCCTAAACCGTCAGGCTTCCCGGTGCAACCAGAACGCAACGAAACCACCGAGCCCTAATTTGATGACATCGAGCAGCGTGTAGGCCGCGTGCAGGAGGCCGAATGTAGCCAGCGCGGCCGGCGCCGGGTCACGTGGCACGAAATCGAGAGACCGGCCGACGGACAATATTCCGGGAGTCAGTCCGAGGGTCAAAAACACGACCAGGACCAGCATGGCCAGGGCGCCCCGGCGGATTCGGCGAGCCGGCGTCATCGGGTAGACCAACCACAATAAAGCTGCCCCGATCCCGATCTGGGCCAGGCCCCAGGACACGAAGAACAACCGGTTCAATTCCGATGACAGATAGCGCATGAACTCGCGGGATCGGACGGCGCCGACACCGTCGACCACTTGCCCGAAGGTCTCGTTCGGAACGCTCTCAAGAAGGCGATCGATCGTGTAGAAGTTCTGGGTGGCGACAACCCCCATGAACACGGTCCCCATGATCCAGGCCCCAAGGCAGAAAATTGCGGCATCGCGTCGCATTGTTTTAGCCGGTAGCGGACAGCTAGGAGCCTGCGCGGCAGAAGAGATCTACTGCGAAAGCGGCATAATCGGTCTAGATTTCCCCGATTTTTCGTTGAATAGAACCACTATTCGCCTCAAAATCGAGAAAATCTGGCCTCGATTCTCCACTTACTCGTTACGATCCCTTCTGTCGCGCAGGCTCCTATCTCCTACCGATAACCCCTTTCGAACTCAAACCGAATCCGTCGGGCAAGGTTTCCTCTATCCTGGGCCGGTATCCTTTGACCGCCCATCCCTTGTCGGCGAACAACTCCGCGATACGGATCCGGATTCGTGGTCGATCGTCGACGTCGAGGAAGGCTTCCAGCAGTTTTTCTCGGGCGGATTCTCCCACCTGGGCCAGAGCCTCGATGGCGGCGATTCGAACGTCGTCATCCGAGTCGCCCAGAAATCCCGAAAGCATCTCGCTCATGTCCGGCGTCACGTAATCGTGAACCGCACGAAGCAGGCTGACACGGTGGTCCGGTGCCGCAAACTCACTCAACGCGACAGTCTCGATGATGTCGACGAGATGCCGCACCAACTCCTCTTTGGGAACGATCTGGGCCAGTGCCCGAACCGGCCAGTCGACCTGGTGGTGGATCTTCATGAACTGGAGAATGGGAGCCACCGCGGCGTCACCCTGCCCCACCAGCATGCGGACGACGAGCCTTTTTTCCTCCATGTCCTGCGTGATCACCCGGCTCGACATCGTAAAGCGGCGGACGAGGCCGAACAGCGCCTCGGGTGTTCCCCAGTCCACCAGCTTTTCCGCCGCTTCGATCCTCGGACCCTCTTCACCGGCGGGTTCGGTGAGTTTCTTCACCGTCTTGGCAATCTGCTTGGGTGTGGGTTGATTTCGGCTGAAAAAGTCAAACATACATTCTTGTCAGTGAGGGCACTATTCAACAAGCCGGGTCAGTGAAAACGGATCGATCCTGGCATTCTGAATGCGGAAGCCCCAGTGTAGATGCGGGCCTGTCACCCGACCCGTCGCCCCGACCAGTCCGACCGAATCTCCCTTTCCCACCATCGCTCCCTCTTCGACATCGATCCGGGAAAGATGGAGGTAGACCGAGTAGATGCCCAGCCCGTGGTCGACAATGACGGTGTTTCCGTTAAAAAAGAAATCGCCGATCACGACCACTCGGCCACGGTTGCTGGCTCCGACCGGAGTGCCCTCCGTGGCAGAGATGTCCGCTCCGGAGTGTGGATTCCGGGGTTGATCATTAAAGACGCGTCGGTGGCCAAAGTTGCTCCCTTCCCTGCCGGCAATGGGCACTTCGAACTCTTCGTCCCAGTAGATCTCCGACGTGATCTTCCTGAAGACGACACCCAGCCGCCGGCTTTCGCGATTGGCTCTTTCCAGGTTTTCGGGGCTCAGTTCGACGAATCTTGGTTCCACCGTGAGGCGAGTTTCAGGAAAGCTCTTATCGAGAACGCGGATGACTTCGTTTCGAACCTCCGTCCGGCCATCCGAATATTGGAACGATACGTTCGCCGGATGATCTCCGGCATTCGTGTCCAGATCCGCGCCGATGATGGTGATCCACTTTTCTCCGGCGAGAATCAACGGCACGGTTCGGTCTCGCCACTGGACTTCGACTTTGCTCAAGCCGCTTTCATCGGGATATTCCAACTGCAGGGCATCCCCCTGAACCACGGAGAACACCGTCAACATGAGTGCCAGCATCGTCATCTCGCCTCCACCGGAATCATCAAGTTGACATTAACACACGGGGCTGACGGCGCGCAGCTTCGAGGCTGGATGCGCGAGGAGCTCGCCGCTACCCGTGATCTTTCCGGTAGTTTATTATCAACACGTGCCTCCACACCGAAAACACCTGTCGCTCGATGAGCTTTATCATCCGGACAGGAAACTCGACTTCGAGCCCAAACCTTCCGAGGGATTGAAATGGCTGGGCGAGGAACACTATCTCCAACCGGATTCCGGCACAGGGAGTGTCGGCCCCCTCAAAGTGAACGTTGGGACGGGCGAAACCAACCCTCTTTACGATGTCGGAAGGCTGGAGCAAGAGCTGGAGCAAGCGACGGGGTTGTCTGCCGCAGCCGCGGGCAAACTGGCAAGAGGATCCGAACACCGCATCAACGCCGACCAGACTGAAATCCTGATCCAACAAGAGAGGCATCTGTTTTCCTGGAGCCTCGACGGCGATTCA
This sequence comes from Terriglobia bacterium, assembly GCA_965262425.1. Classification (GTDB taxonomy): domain Bacteria; phylum Acidobacteriota; class Terriglobia; order 20CM-2-55-15; family 20CM-2-55-15; genus CAZOZZ01. Next base: position 1,758,976 of record OZ253536.1, read on the forward strand.
CTCCACCGGCTGGCCGAGGGCGTCGACCCGCAGGTCAGGGCGGACTTCAGCCCGGATGGACGATGGGTCAGCTTTATCAGGGACAACAACATTGGTGTCGTCGATGTGCGGTCGCAGCAGGAGCGGATGCTGTCAACCGAGGGAGGGCGTGACCTGCTCCTGGGGCGCCTCGACTGGGTTTACCAGGAGGAACTCTACGGTCGGGGAAAGTTCGAGGGCCATTGGTGGAGCCCGGATTCAAGCCGAATCGCGTTTCTCTGTCTGGATGAATCTCGGGTCGAAAGATTCACCCTCACCGATCACCTACGTTCGGACCTGGAACAAGAAGGAGTCCGGAAACTTCAAGACGAAGTCGGCCACTACCCCAGGGCTGGAAAACCGAACCCCACCGTCCGGCTGGGCGTCGTCGACCGCGACGAAGGCTCGATCCGATGGATCGATACTTCCCGATACGATTCGGTCGAACATCTGATCGTCCGGGTGGACTGGACACCCGACGGAGCCCGGATCGCCTATCAGGTGCAGGATCGGGAACAGACATGGCTCGATCTGAATTTCGGGGATCCGGATTCCGGCCAGTCCGAGACGGCCTTCCGTGAAACCTCCAAGGCCTGGGTGAGCGTGCTGGGCCCTCCTTGCTGGCTTACCGACGGCGGTTTTCTCTGGCTGAGCGAACGCACGGGCTGGAAGCACATATACCGCTACGGCGAGGATCATCTCCCGGTTTCCCAGGTGACGTCGGGTTCATGGGACGTCCGGGAACTCCACGGCATTGACGAATTGAATAAGGTTGTCTTCTTTTCAGGAACGAAGGACAGCGCTATCCACACCCATGCTTACCGGGTCCACCTCGATGGCACCGTGCCCACGCGCCTCACCGAACAGGAAGGCACCCATCAGGTCTCCTTTTCTCCGGCCTACCGCCACTTCGTCGACCGATGGAACAGCCTGACGACAACGACCCGGATCAGGCTCCATGATGGGGATGGCCGACTGGTCCGGATCATCGACGAAGCCCGCGTGCCAGCTCTTGCCGAATACGAATGGGGGGCGACCGATTTTCTGGAGGTCGAGACGCGGGACGGCTTCGTGATGAACGCGCTGATGATCAAACCTCCCGGCTTCGATCAGGACAGACGATACCCTGTTCTCACCTATACCTACGGGGGCCCCATGGCACAGCAGGTCCGGGATGCATGGGGCGGGCCCACTTATCTCTGGCACCAGATGCTTGCACAGCGGGGCTACATCATCTGGATCTGCGACAACCGCACGGCGAGCAGCAAAGGGGTCGAATCAGCCTGGCCGGTCTATCGAAACTTCGGAGAACTCGAGCTCCGGGACCTGGAAGACGGGCTGGACTGGCTCAAGGCCCAACCGTATGTCGATAGTGACCGCATCGGAATATGGGGCTGGAGCTTCGGTGGTTACATGACGGCGTACGCGATGACCCACAGCCGATCTTTCAAAGTCGGAATCGCCGGGGCGCCGGTCACCGACTGGCGCCTGTACGATACGATCTACACTGAGCGCTACATGGCCACCCCCCAGTCCAACCCGGATGGCTACGAGAACAGTTCCCTTCTAAGCGCCGCCAAAAACCTGCACGGCAAATTCCTCCTGCTCCACGGCGCAATGGACGACAACGTTCATCTCAACCACTCCATCGAGTTCATCTACGAACTCCAAAAAGCCGGCAAACACTTCGACTTCATGCTGTATCCGAAATCACGCCACCGCATCGACGACCCCGCGCAGCTCTACCACCTGCGTACACTGATGACGAATTTCATCCGGACTCACCTCTAGCAGCCTGTGGCGGAAGTCTGTAGGGTCGCGTTACGAGCGCCATGGGGCTAGTGTAGTCCGTCACAGTTAATGTAACTTATTCAGCTTTCCTACGTCTGAGTATATATGAGGAGAGCACCGACGATTAAATTGGACATTCCTGTGCGGAAGGAACTGGAGCGACTGAGCCGAAGCCGCAGTGTGGCGGTCCGGTTGGCGGAACGATCTCGAATTGTCTTGCTGGCCGCCGGGGGTCTGGACAATCAGGAGATCGCTGCCAAGTTGGACATCACTCGTCAAAAGGCCGGACGTTGGCGCGATCGTTTCGTTGAAGATGGCCTCGGGGGAATCGAAAAGGACGCTTCCCGCAGTGGACGGATTCCCTCGACCGGCCGCCGGAAGCGGGCCCGGATCGTGAAGAAGACGGTCGAAGGGAAGCCTCCGAACGCCACGCACTGGAGCCGGTCCTTGATGGCCAGGGCAACCGGCGTCAGCGAGTCCACGGTAGGGAGAATCTGGCGGGCTCATGGCTTGAAGCCTCATCTGGCACGCACCTTCAAACTTTCCAACGACAAACAATTTGTCGAGAAGTTGGAGGATGTGGTCGGTTTGTATCTGAACCCTCCGGAAAACGCCATTGTTTTGTCCTGCGATGAGAAGAGCCAGATGCAGGCCCTGGACCGCACGCAACCCGGGTTACCTCTGAAGAAGGGGCGGTGCGGCACCCTCACCCACGACTACAAACGCAACGGGACGACCACGATGTTCGCCGCGCTCAATACGCTGGACGGCTCGATTATCGGGACCTGTATGCCGAAGCATCGTCATCAGGAATGGATCCGGTTTCTCAATCAGATCAAACGTTCCGTGCCGAAAGACAAACAGATCCATATCATTTGCGACAACTACGCCACGCACAAACATCAGAAAATCGTCAACTGGTTGAAGCGCAACACGCGCTTTCATGTGCACTTCACACCGACCAGTGCATCCTGGCTGAACATGGTCGAACGCTTCTTCCGGGATCTTTCCGAACAACGGCTTCGGCGCGGGGTTTTCCATTCGGTTCCTGAGCTAATCCAGGCCGTGGAGGAATATGTCGGGGGTCACAATCAGAACCCGAAGCCCTTCATTTGGACCGCAACGGCTTCCGATATTCTTGAAAAAGTTCAACGTGCCCGAAAGAAGCTCGATAAGTTACAGTCTGTTTGACGGGGACCACTAGATGCAAGGCGCCACGACGACGTCGATGCTCTTCATCGATCTAGGAGTGGCAACGCCGCAGCTGGCCCCATGCCGTCGTAACCCGAAGGGCGCAGGGGTCTTCGGGCCACAGGCTTTGTCATTCGTCGGTCACGATGACAAAGCATCGTTCCGCTCCTCATTTCGCGCCTGAGCCCCGAATACCCCTGCGCGCGACCCTACAGACTTCCGCCACAGGCTGCTGGGAAGGACGGGTGGGATTTCAACGCAAAGACGCAGATTTGCTCTTTCTTCGGAGGCGGGGTCACTGGAGAAAATTGTCGGGACCTGGGTGGCCAAGATCAAGACCAACAACTCTGGTTCCTTGGCGTCATTGCGTTTTGCGTCGAAACAGCTTGTCGACCTGCTGGCCTCTGCCCTACGAACAGAAGTCTCTCACCAATTCGACCAGGGCGGCCTGGCAGACGAGGACGTCGTCGGCCACGACATACTCCTTGATACTGTGGAGGCCTTTGCCGGTGGGACCAAAGATTACGGATGGAATCCCGGCTTGACCCAAAACGCCCGCATCGGTCCAGAAGGACATCGCCGAGCGGCGGGTGGGTCTGCCGATTCCTTCCATTGCTTTTTCCAGGTCGGAAGCGAGAGGGTGGTCCGGAGGTGTTTCGTAAGGTGGCTGACCGAACACGTATCGTGCTTCGGCGCGAAACTCCGGGTCTTCAGCCCGGAGTTCCCGGAGTATCGTTTCCACTTCGACCAGCGAGATCTCATCCGCTTCACCGGCCACGGTTCGCCGTTCCATTTTCAACGTGCATCTGTCCGGGTAGGTGCTCCACTCTTTCCCTCCTTCGATCAACGAGGCATGCAGGGATGCGGTGCCCATCAGCGGGTGGGGCGCATGAGCCTGCAACTTCCGGTCGAGCCCTTCGAGGCGAGACAGGACACGACCCATCCGTAAGATCGCGTCGAGGCCGTCGACTGGACGGCTTCCATGCGCGGCCCGGCCCTCGACATCGATCTCGACCCATTCGAAGCCTTTGTGGCCGACCGCGACCGACATGTCCGTCGGCTCTCCGACAACCGCCGCATCCGCCGTCCACTCTTTTACGAGAGCCCGTGCCCCGATACTCGAATACTCTTCGTCGATCACCGCGGCGACGATCAGGCGTCCCACCCGCGGCCCCCCGGTCTCGGCAAGAACGCTGGCCGCCCCCATCATGGCCACCAGACCGCCCTTCATGTCCTGGGAGCCCCGACCGTAGATTCTGCCGTCCGTGTATTCCGGGTCAAACGGTCGATCCATACCCGTGACTCCAACCGTATCGGTATGGCCGCAGAACATCATCGAGGGACCCGGCTTGCCGCTGTCGAGGACTCCGATCACGTTCGGGCGTTCGGCCGCGGCCTCTTGAAACGCGACGTCCAGCCCCATTTTCCGAAGATCGGCAGCCACGGCCTCGGCCACGCTCCCCTCCCCCGAGTGCCCGGCGTCGAGCGAGGGGTTGACCGAGTCGATCGCAATCAAGTCACGCAAAATGTCGATGGTGTCTCTAGGCATTGTTCCTCTCCAGAGTCGAAATAGGGCCTTTTTTTCAACTTCGTCGTGTTGAATATATGCTCTCCTCAACAAACTCTCTGGAGTTTTTTTTCGATTCAAGTGGCAGGGCTTAAAACCAGGGACCACTCCACTTTCGTAGTGTCAGATCTGACGCGAAGTGAGAACATAGAAATGGCAAACGCCCTGGCAGCTTCTATACGTGAATTTTTGTCCCAAACCGCGATATAGTTTCAGAACGAATCAACAGCAGCACCGAGGACGAGTTTCTGATTGATAATGTTTCAGTCCCATTCGCGTTCGTAGCGGGAATTGTCTCCTTTCTGTCGCCCTGCGTCCTCCCCCTGGTCCCCGGCTATATTTCAGTCGTTTCCGGTATCTCGCTAGATCAACTGCAGGCCGAAGACCGTGATTCCGGACTGATGAAGGTCGTGGTCTTCAATTCGTTGTTCTTCATCGTCGGGTTCTCCGTGATCTTTATTTCCCTGGGCGCCTCGGCCACGTTTCTGGGTCAGTTCATCAAGGAATGGATGTCGATACTCTATCGCGTGGCTGGAATCGTCATTATCATGTTCGGGCTCCATCTGACGGGACTCATCAGGATCCCGTTCCTCTACCAGGACAAGCGTTTCCACAACCTGGACAAGCCGCGCGGAATGTTCGGCGCTTTCGTTCTCGGCCTGGCGTTTGCCTTTGGCTGGACTCCGTGCATCGGCCCCATTCTGGCAGGCATCCTGACCTTTGCGAGCACGAAAGAAACGGTGGGCGAAGGTGTCCTTCTACTGACGGTCTACTCCGCGGGGCTGGGTCTGCCTTTCCTCCTGACGAGCCTCGGCCTGAACAAATTCCTGACCTTCTATGGCCGCTTCAAGAAGCATTTCCACGCCGTTGAGGTCGTCAGCGGCGTTCTTGTCGTCGCCGTCGGGGTGCTCATCCTGACGGACAACTTCATACGGCTTTCCGGATATCTTGCTTTTCTGAATCGCTTCGCACTCTAACGGTCGGGTGTAAGAGCGGTCAGGAAGGATTCTCGCCCTCCCGTAGCATGACTTCCTTGTCCAGGTGGCGGACGATGGTCGCATGCTGGGCCGCACGCGGGTCATGCGTGACCATGATCACGGTCTTTCCGAACTCCCGGTTCAGCTTCTCCAGAATCGCCAGGACGTCTTCGGCAGACTGTGCGTCCAGATCGCCGGTGGGTTCGTCCGCGAGAATCAGGGTCGGATCCGTCACGATCGCGCGTGCGATGGCAACTCGTTGCTCCTGGCCCCCGGAGAGCTGCCGGGGATAGTGGGTGACTCGATCCTCCAGACCGAAAGTGTGCCAATCTTAGTTGGAAATTGAAACGGCTCCAAACCCTATGGTTTGATGGTATTGGAAGAAACAACATCAAGCCTGTAAGAGAAAGGAGCCGAGATGAGCAGTCTGTTACGTTCGGTGAAGAAACGCAAGAAGTCGCGTGTGCTGGGTGAGGTCGAGGTCCTGAGCCGGGAGGAATACTCGGGACTGGAATTGGACTCGAAGGTGGAGATGATTCGGGCGTTGATCCCACTGGGGTTGATGCACGTGGAGGAGTTGCTCGACGAGGAAGTGAAGGCGTTGGCGGGTGAGCGATACGCGCGAAAGGAGGCGACGTTGAGGGGCCGGCGACACGGGAGTAATCCGGGGACCGTGGGGCTCGGGGGCCAGCGGGTGCCGGTTCGGGTGCCTCGAGTGCGCAGCGTGGCGGGCGGGGAGATTCCGCTTCGGAGCTACGAGGAACTCAGTCCGGATGGCGCGGTGAACGAACTGCTTCTCAGACGTGTGCTTTATGGGATCTCCTGCCGGAACTACGAGTCGGCCGCGGAAGCGATTCCAGGAGCCATCGGATTGTCGAGTTCGACGGTGTCTCGAGGATTCGTCCAGGCGAGTGGGGCGAAACTTCGGGAGATGCAGGAGCGGGATCTGTCGGCCGAGGACGTGGTGGCGATCTTCCTGGACGGGAAAATGTTTGCCGACGCCACGATGGTTGTGGCCCTGGGCATCACAATTACGGGCGACAAACGCTTCTTAGGCTTCGTGGAGACGAGTACGGAGAACGAGCAGGTACTGACTCCGTTTCTCCGTTCATTGATGGAGCGAGGCCTGGACATCTCTGAAGGCGTGCTGGTGATCGTCGACGGCGGCAAAGGTCTGCGCGCGGCAGTCAAGCGGGCATTCGGTAATCGAGCCCTGGTCCAACGCTGCCAATGGCACAAACGCGAGAACGTGGTGAGCTACCTGTCGAAGACCGAGCAAGCCGCGTGGCGCAAGCGGCTTCAGCGTGCGTACCAGCGCCCGGAGTACAACGAAGCCCGGGCGGCCCTCGAACAGCTCCATGGAGAGCTCGAGGAGCGAAACCAATCGGCCGCTACGAGCCTTGAGGAAGGCCTGGAGGAGACCCTCACGTTGCATCGACTCGGCGTGTACGGGGTCCTGGGCCGTTCGTTCAAGACGACGAATTGCTTGGAATCGGTCAATGCCCTCGTCGAGGAAAGGTGCGCGAAGGTCGATCATTGGAAGAACTCGAGCCAGCGGCAGCGCTGGTTGGCGACGGCGCTCATCGACATCGAACCACGCTTGAGGAAGGTGATCGGCTACCGTCATCTTCCAAAGCTCCGCGAAGCCCTCAGGCGGGAGCTGAAGATTGAGGCGAAGACGTCGACGAGATCGAAGAAGAAGGTTGCGTGACCAATCGTGAGCCGTGGAGAGTTTCAACTAAGAATGGGATGACTCCTCCAGACCGACAAGCTTGAGGGCCGTGGCGACGTGCTCGCGCCTCTCGGATTTGGACAGCCGGGTGAGCAGGAGCGGCAGCTCGACGTTTTCGTCTGCCCGGAGAACCGGTATGAGATTGAAGGTTTGGAACACAAACCCGATGTTGCGGTTACGCCAGATGGCCAGCCGGCCTTCGCTCATGCCGGCGATGTCGTCACCCAGCACTCCAACCCGTCCGGACGAGGGTCGATCAATCCCCGCTATCAGGTTCAACAAGGTGGATTTGCCCGATCCGGAAGGCCCCATCAAACACAGGAACGCGCCCTGCTCGATGTCGAGACTGACCTCGTCGAGGGCGACGACCTCCGAGGCGTCCTTCTTGAACACCTTGCTCGCGTTGTGGATTTCTACTGCAACCATGGTAGCGATGGCCGGAAGGCTGGAGCCGGCGCCTGGACTATTCGTTTCTCGGTTCGACTCGATCGCCCGGCTGGAGGGTTGTCAGTTCTTCCCCCACGATGATGGATTCGGTTCCCGTCAGACCGGCCGAGACAAACGAGACCGCGCCGACCTCCCGGTCGATCGTGATCGGCCGAACCTGAACTTCGCCGTCCACAAGGACGAGCACCGCCTTCCCCGAACCTCTGTCGACGATCGAGTTTGACGGAATCGACAACTGTTCTCCAGAGTCGGCTGTCGTCGCCACGTCGGCATCTAAAAATGTCACCCGCGCGTTCATCTCCGGCTTGATCAGCGTGTCCGGTTCCAGGATTCGAACCTTTACCTGAATGGTTGCGCGCTGGCGATCCGCTTCGGGAGAAATTTCGGCCACCACGCAGTCATATACCCGGTCCGGATATGCATCGGTCACGGCCCGGCATTCCTGGTCCGCGTGAATCCTGTTGAAGTCGTTCTGGCTGATATCGAGCTCGACCTGAAGGTCGTTCAGATCGGCCAGTGACACCGTGGATGACTTGGCGCCGCGTTCTCCCACAAACGACGTCGTGACCATCTCACCCGGCTCCACGATCCGTTCGAGAATCACGCCGTCGATCGGCGCCCGTATTTCGACGGCGTCGAGCAGTGTCTCGCTGTAATCCAGGTCTGCCCGTGCCCGGGCGACTTCGGCGCGGGCTGCGTTGATCTGCTCGATCCGTGGTCCCAGTCGAACCAAATCCAGCGCCCGGGCGAGCGCCTCCAGGTTTGCGCGCGACACATCGCGCCGCCCCAGTGCCTCGTCCAAGTCCCGGGTCGTAAAAATTCCGCCTCCTCCGCAGAATTTGTGGGCAGTCCAAAGGCCTGTGCGCACATAAGTAATTGAAACAAAGTACCTTATTCTTTTGTTCGACGGCGAATATTCCAGTACCCACTTCGGTCGGACGCCTACACCCGGTGCCCGGAGCCCCCGCCGGAGGCCCCGTTCCCCATCGCCCACACCAGCCGACACCGCGGAGCGCAGCCGAGGGTCAAGGCCGGCGCAGCCGCCGAGCTTGCGAGGGAAGCCTTGAGGCTTGGCGAGCACCGTGGTCTCCTCAAGCGGCGATGGAAGACGGTTTTACCCACAAATTCTGCGGAAGACCCAAAATTCCTTCTGTGACGAGATCCTCGACACGATCGAGATTGGCTTCGTCCGTCCTCAACTGCGCTTCGGCCCGTTCCATTTCGGCGCGAGCTTTCTGGATTTCTTCGGGGCGGGAGCCACTCTCCAACTCGGCCAGGCGTGCACTCGCACCGTCATGCACGGCGAGAGCCCGATCGACCTGAGCACGGTACTCCCGGTCTTCGAGTTTGACCAGGAGCTGTCCCTTCCGGACCCGGTCGCCCTTCTCGACGCCAATCCATTCCACGCGTCCAATCACCTTGGAGCTGAGATCGATCTTGTGATGCGCGACCACATAGCCGGTTGCCACCAGCACCGGGGCTTCGCGGTCCTCGAGATCCGGACGTACTGTCCGGACGGTCAGCGCTTCGGCCGGTCCGCTGAAGATGAAAACCCCCGCCAGCACCAGGGCAAAGATCACGACCAGGAAGAGGATCCAACTCTTCGACGGTCCCTCTCGGCGAGAGTGTCGCTGCGACTGGTCGATTTTCAGCTTCTGGAGTTCATTCGAAAGATCGTCCACAGCCTACACCTCCGTCCTGAGCGCCCGAACCAGCGGCAACCGCGCTGCCAGTCGAGCCGGCAGGAGTCCCCCGACGATACCCATGATCACCGCAAATGCCATTCCCTCCATCAACAGGCTCCGCGTGATCTGAAATTCGAACATCACTTCCGAAAAGCTGGCAAAGTTCAGGGTGCCCGTCGAAATGCCGTTGACCGGCAGGGCCATCAGGCAGCCCACCACGCCGCCGACGATGGCGAGAATCAACGATTCAACGAAGAAGGATCCCATGATGTCCCGCCGGCGGAACCCCAGAAGCCTGAGCGTTGCGATTTCGCGTGTGCGGTAAGCGGTGGCCGCGTACATGGTGTTCATGACGGCGAAACTCGAGCCGATCGCCATGATCACGGCTATGAAGGTCCCGATGATCTGAATGGGCAAGGCGGTTGAAGTCTGCGCGCTGAAGTATTCGATTTCTCCGAACACGTCGAGTCGCAACCGGCGATCGTCGAGGCTTTTCTGCCGCAGGCCGGGAATCGTCGTTTCGTCCGATGCTTGAATCAAAAGCGATGAATAGATGGGCCGATCGAATTCGTCCGACACTTCGTCGTACGCCGCCCAGATCTCGGAATCATAAGCGGTTTTGTTGGCCTCGAAAACTCCGACCACCTTCCAGTCAGTCGGGCCTATCCGCATCGTGTCGTTGAGGCGCGCATCCGCGAATCTCCCCGACACGGATCGGCTCACGATGACCTCCCGCAAGCCGGGCCGAAACATACGCCCGTCGACTATTTCCATTCCGGGCCGCAAGCCTATCGAGCTGTCGGACACACCTCGAACCACGACGTTGGCCTCGCCCTCAGTCAGGCGGGCATGATTGATCAGGACGATCACCTCACCCGATATCGCGGCCACCCCATCCATGGTTTCGACGATCCCCTTGATGTCCCTGTTGAAGTAGCTATTGGTTTCGGCCTGAGAACCTTCGCGAATCGCGATGAGGTTCAGAGGGTGACCCGTTTCCGTATACGTGTTCTGCAACCCGTGGACGAGCGCCAGAACCGAGACGAACACGGCCACGGTCAAGGCCACGCCCAGCACCGTCATAGCGGTCCCGACCCGTCGAACGACCAGGCTCCGTATGTTGTACTTGACGGGTATCATTTGCCTATTCTAACCGGCGACACGCATCCGGAATAACGATATTATTGCCAATGATTTAGGAGTAGATGGGATGCCTGAACCCAAACGCTTCGAAATGTAGCAGAACAGAGTGTCGGGGTGGCCGTCCCTGGCCACCCGCGGGCAAGCGTCGAAGTATCGGGGCAGGCCTTCAGAGCGAGCATTCCGCAAAGGGCGGGCGCCCACGGAGGGCCGCCCCGACACGCTTGATAGTTACATTGAGTCGTGTGTGACTCCTCCAAACGTGCAGACGAGATGCTCTCGTGCGACTTACCGGGCGTCGCGCAATCCTTGTTCCCTCGCGCCTTACACACCCCCGCAGGCGGATGTCTCCGGATGGGCGGTCCAGGTCTCGAAAGCCTCTCCGGACGTCGGCAACTTCACGACGGTCGTTTCCCCGGACGGAAGATCCGTTCGTTCCGTTGGCCCCAGCTCGGTACCGGTAGACAGGTGGACCTCCACTCGAACCGCACAAAGCGTCTGATCCGTTGTATTCTCGACCGTCCCGACGAAGGCGTTTGACGCTGGGTCGAACGCCAAGACAAGCTTCGCCCCTCTTCGCGTGACGTCCCAGGTGTCCTCGATCCCAATATACACACCGGACTCTTCTCCTTCCTCTCCGCCTTCACCATGTTCGCCTTCGCCTTCAGAGCCGCTGTGCTCCCCTTCCTCACCGTGCTCTCCTTCTTCGTCGTGCTCCCCCTCGCCGCGCTCACGTTCTTCACCGCGCTCACGTTCCCGCGCGGGACGTTGCTCCTCGGCGACACCGGCTCCTTCGCCCGCAGCACTTGAATCAATCACCTCCCGGGCCGCCGCCGCTTCGGCAGTCGGTTCCTCCGAGCATGCCGCCATCCCGAGAGTCAGGACCATCACCGCGCTCGCCGTGAGCCACCGATACGCTCGTCTATTCAAGTCTTCTCCTCTCATGTGTATGCTCTTCGAATGTCTATAGCTTCTCCGTTATTCTCACCGCCGGCGAACCGCGTCCACGATGGCAAGACGCGAAGCGTTGTAGGCAGGTACAGCGCTGCTGACGATGCCTACCGATAGCGCAATCACGATCGCCAGGCCGACCGTGTCCCAGCGCACGACGAACTCCGGTATGAAACCGAGAGTCATCGCATTGAAATCGATGAAACCATAGAGATACCGCGCGCCCAGGGAACCGATCAGGCCTCCGGCCAGAGCAATCACGGCCGATTCGACAATGATGAGGGACAGAACCTGCCCGCGCCCGAATCCCAAAGTCTTGAGGATCGCGATCTCTCCGGTCCGCTCCCGGATCGACATGGCCATCGTGTTGGCTGCGACCAGAATGATCGTAAACAACACTACGGTTGAAATGCTCACGATCAGGGCGCGGATGTTGCCCCACATTTCCATAAAGCCGACGATAAAGTTTTGCCTCCTCCGCAGAATTTGTGGGCAGTCCAAAGGCCTGTGCGCACATAAGTAATTGAAACAAAGTACCTTATTCTTTTGTTCGACGGCGAATATTCCAGTACCCACTTCGGTCGGACGCCTACACCCGGTGCCCGGAGCCCCCGCCGGAGGCCCCGTTCCCCATCGCCCACACCAGCCGACACCGCGGAGCGCAGCCGAGGGTCAAGGCCGGCGCAGCCGCCGAGCTTGCGAGGGAAGCCTTGAGGCTTGGCGAGCACCGTGGTCTCCTCAAGCGGCGATGGAAGACGGTTTTACCCACAAATTCTGCGGAAGACCCGAAATTTGCGGGATCCTTATAGATGCCGCCAAACCACTGCGTCGCGGTCACCTGCTCCACTCCTGGAATCTGCTTGATACGGCCGCCGTAGGCAATCGGCATGATGTTCGCCAGCGACACTTTGTGACGGGTCACGACGCGCAGGCCGGACTCCGGTGTCAGGTTGGGATTCTCCAGGGAGGTCAGGAGCGTTCGAAGGGTGCTGATCAGGAATAGGGACATGCCGATACTGATAATCGTCAGGATCGTGCGCCGCTTGTTCCGGAGCGTACTCTTCAGTACAGCGGGAGGAATTTCACGACGCCATTAGATCATATTTCTATCCCTTTTCGCGTCGCCGTGGCGGCATCCCCGTTCGATGACCTTGCGAGCGGCTGATACACTATTATGATGGTTCGTACATCAAACGCACTGGCACTGCTCAAGGTGCTGATCACCGCAGCCTGGGCCGACTCCAAACTCTCACAGTCCGAACTCAACTACATCAAGGAACTGGCGCGGCATTTCGGCCTCAACGATGATGACTGGTTCGAGTTGCAGCCCTATATCGAGGATCCGGTCTCCAACGACGAGCGGGAAGCCGTTCTTCGGGACCTGCTGGCGCGTGTCTCAACCGCATCGGAGCGAAACGCCATCATCGGGCATCTGGAGCAGATCATCCGTGCGGACGACACGATTTCCGATGACGAAAAGGAACTTTTGAGGAGATACGAGGAGATCTTGCTGGAGCCGTCTTCTCTGGACCTGATGATGGGAAGCATCAAGGCACTGTTCGGAAAGCCGAGACGCGAGTCGACAATCGACGTCGACGAGTTCCTGCGCAACAAGATTCTCTTCAAGCTTCGGCGGCGAATCGGCAGCGATCAAATCACTCCGGACATGCACAGAATGGCATTGCTGGGCGGTTTGATGGGGATCGTTGCACATGCGGACCACGACATCGACGGGCGCGAACTCGAGGAGATCCGGCATCAGCTATCACGCATGGGCGACTTCGACGACGATGCGATGGATCTTCTCATGACGATCATCGAAGAAGAATCCGTGCGTGGGTTGGACCGGTATCATTTGACCACCGAGTACATGGGAGACGCCGGTCACGAAGCCCGAACCGAATTGCTGAACTTGCTTTTTGGGGTCGCCGCCGCGGACGGCGGGCTGAAACATCCCGAATTGGAGGAATTGCGATCCATCTCCTCCTCGCTCGGTCTCAGCCACAAGCAGTACATCTCGGCAAAAATAAGGAAAAAGCCATAGCAGCCCGTGGTGGAAGTCCGTAGGGTCGCGCGCAGGGGTATTCGGGTCACAGGCGCGAAATGAGGAGCGGAACGATGCATAGTCCTCGTGACCGACGAATGACAAAGCCTGTGGCCCGAAGACCCCTGCGTCCTACGGGTTACGACGGCATGGGGCCAGCTGCGGCGTTGCCACTCTCTCCGGACATTGCCCGATGGGGAGCATCGACGTCGTCCACGCGCCTTGCATCTAGCCCCATGGCGCTCGTAACGCGACCCTACAGACTTCCACCACGGGCTGCTGGCCTGATCAGTCACCCGCGACCGCGATGGGAATCGATTCTCCGACAATGTTGACGATGCGGTCGATATCGTCGTTCTCCGTGACGAACGGCGGCGCTATGACGTAAATGTCGTTACGAAAACGGCTGAAAAGGCCTCGACGGACGCATTCGGCATGCAACTTTGCTCCGACCTTGCGTTTGGGATCGAACGACCGTCGGGTGGCCTTATCCTCGACCAGTTCGACACCGGTCATCAACCCCAGCCCTCGAACGTCTCCGACATGATCCAACCGAGCGAGTTCCCGCAGCCCGTCGAGCAAACGCTTCCCCTTTTCCGCTGAGGCCTCGACGAGCCCTTCGCGCTCGAGAATCGCGATGTTTTCCAGCGCAACCGCCGAGCAGGTCGGATGTCCCGAATAGGTGTAAGCATGCATCCATCGGTTCGCCGGGGAAACCTCCGTGAGACCGGAAAAGACGCGGTCCGACAATCCGATCCCGCCCAGCGGCACGTAGGCCGAAGTGATTCCCTTGGCCATGGAAACGATGTCGGGCTCCACGCCCCAGTGTTCGAGAGCAAACCACTTGCCCGTCCTGCCGAAGCCTGTGATGACCTCGTCGGCGATCAGGAGGACATCGTACGTGTCGCAAATCTCCCGAATCCGTGGAAAGTAGGAGTCTTGAGGAACGATCGCGCCGCCCACGCCCTGCACCGGTTCCGCTATGAAGGCGGCGACGGTTTCCGGCCCTTCCCGCAAGATCGCTTCTTCGAGGCCGTTCGCGGCCGCGACTCCGGGATCCGACGCGGACCCTGTCGTTTCGAACCGATACGGATAAGGGGCTGGAATCCGCAGGAAGCCCGGCATCGGCGGTCCGAACCCGGGGTGGTACATCTCCAGACCGGTCGCGTTCATCGCTCCCAGCGTGACGCCGTGGTACCCCAGATTGAGGCTGATGATCTTCAGCTTGTCCGGTTTGCCTTTAGCGTTCCAAAAGAAGCGTGACGTCTTGAACGCACTGTCGTTCGACTCGGCGCCGCCCGAGGTGAAGAAAAAGTGGTTGATGGAAGGGTAGCACCGCTCTGCCAGCTTCTCGGCCAGTTTGATGGCAGGGATATTCGTGGTTCCGGTATAAGCCGATGCATAGGCGAGCTTTGTCATTTGCCTGGCCGCGGCCTCGCCCAGTTCCGCTCTGCCATGGCCGACGTTGACATTCCACAGCCCGGAGAGGCCGTCGATAAATTCCCGACCGTCGGCGCCCCGGATCATCGCTCCGTGCCCTTCGACCCAGATCATCGGATCGGTGTGATCGCTGGGGTGAAACAAGGGATGCACCAGGTGCCGCTGGTCGATTTGGATCAAACGTTCAATGTCAAACATATCCGCCTTCCTAGTGTCCTGAGTCCGAAATACGGTCACTATCTCCGATCGATGTTGCCGAACACAGGATAGACTTTAAATCGATTCATAACCTCATGTGTGCCTCGGTCGTTTTAGCAATCACAACCGGCAACATCCATCGGCCCTACGGGTTCGGGCGGAACGGCACCGTCTTTGGAGTCGCTCTTCCTCGCAATGAAGAGCATTGGCTCGTCGTCGCTCCTCCAAATCCAGCACCGTTGCGCTCCGAAATATAGCAACCGTATTTCGGACCGAGGACACTGGTTGATGAAACGTATAATACCGCAATGCGTTTCGGCGTCACACTGCCGCACTTCAGACACCTGGCCTCCCCTGAGGCAATCCGCCGCATCGCCGGTCATGCCGAAGAGCTGGGACTGGATTCATTGTGGGTGACCGATCACGTGATCCTACCCGATTCGGCGATCCCGAAGTTCGGTAAGACCTTCTACGAACCCCTCACGGTGCTGGCTTATGTTGCCGGCTTTACCTCGAAAGTGGCGATAGGGACCAGCGCAATCATCCTCCCCTACCGAAACCCGGTTGTAACCGCCAAGCAACTGTCGACGCTGGACGTCCTGTCAGGTGGCCGTCTCATCTTCGGCGCCGCGGCCGGTTGGGCAGAGGAGGAATTCAAGGCATTGGAGGTGGGCTTCGCCGACCGCGGGCCGCTTTCGGACGAACACCTCAAGACGATCAAGGCACTCTGGACCCGGGACCATCCCGAGATCGAGGAGCACGACAGCAGGTTTTCCCGTGTCCACTTTCACCCCAAACCGATTCAGACCCCTCACCCTCCGATCTGGATCGGCGGCAACAGCAGGCGGGGGATCCGGCGGGCTGCGGAGCTTGGGGATGTCTGGCACCCGACCAGGCCAAGCGTTCGGGACATTCGGGTCGGCAGGCAACATCTGTCAGAGGCGGTCTTCCGTGCAGGCCGCAAGCCTGAAGATGTCGGCATCGCGGTCCGGGAGCCCTTCAAGCTCGACGAAACGTTGCCGGCCGATCCACGAAAACCGCTACTCGGCCCTCGAGGTCATATCCTGGATTCACTGGGAGCGTTTCGCGAACTCGGCGTCTCTCATTTCGTTGTCGATCTGTTCTACAGCACCTCCGTCTTGAACGAGACGACCGTGGACTCGGTCATGCTCGCCATGGAGACACTGGCGAACGACATCCGTCCGAGCATTTGACGGACCCGAGGTAAACCTTTATGCGCGCATATCTGGCACGCCACGGCAAAGCAAAGTCGGCGATGGACGATCCATCCCGCGGTCTGAGTCTGGTAGGGGCAGGCGAACTGGAGAAAGTCGCCCGACTTCTATCCGCTGATCCGCCCCCGGTGTCCGCCATCCTGCACAGCGGGAAGACACGCGCCCGTGAAACCGCCGAAATTCTCGCCAGGAGCTTTCGAACCGAAGCCATACTTCGACCGGTCGCCGACCTCAAGCCCGAAGCCGATCCTGAGGAGATGGTGCAATTCTTGAACGCGGCCTCGGATAACATTCTGGCCGTCGGACATCTGCCGAGTATCGAGCTGATCGTATCGTTGCTTCTGACCCGCAATCGGGACCACCATCCGATCCAGTTCAACCCTGGGACTCTGGTGTGCCTGGAAAGAGACGGGGACGACGGGTGGACACTGGTGTGGGCAATAGTTCCGGATTTGCTCTAGAAGGGATTCAACGCAAAGACGCAAAAACGCAAAGGTGTTTTTCTTGCGGGGCCACCCGTTACGACCGTCCAGCTCCACGGAGGTTCGACTCTCTTCAGGCCAGGCACACACAGGTCAGACACATATCCTTTTGCGTACTTTGCGTCCCCTTGCGTCTTTGCGTTGAAAACGCTTTCTAGACCAGGACCCGTTGATCGTGAAGTGAAAACAAACCGGCCACTGGCTTAAACGTTCTCTGTGCGAAGCGCTTGAAAGCCGCCGGCTTCATCTGGACCATATCCGCCTGATCGATTCGGCATCCGATGACGAGCTGGCCATCCCGTCGTCGCGTTATTTCATGTCCCAGGGCCTTGATCTGGGCCGGTGTCCAGCTCTTCAACAAGGCCTCGGGATCTTCGTTGTGTTCGTCCTTGAACCACCCGAGCTTCTTGTTCGAACCGACGGCCTCGACGATAGCCTTGATGTCCCGTCTCCACTTGAGTGCCCATTCCGTCTTGTCGTAGTACTCCGGACCGACCTCGAACAACAGCCGCACGCAATGCCGCGACACGGCGATTTTGAAGTGGACGTCTTGCTTGTAGCCCCGTTTTCCGGCTCCGATCGCCGCCCATGTGTCGCTGGGAGGATTCACGGTGCGACGCTGGTGCTTGGCGACATGAACGAACAGTTCCTGGTCCACCAGCCCCGACAATGCCGGCAGGAGTTCCCGACCGATCTCTCCGAGCTTCGGCCGGACCCTGCCGGCGATAGCCTCCATCCGGTCATGAAACCCAGGAATATCGAACACCTTGAAATCTTTTGCCGTAAACAGTTCCATTTTTGTCTCCTCCGGGCTGCGACCTCCGACAGGTCATTCTAAAACAGATGTCGGAAAAAACGACGGACCGTATAATATGTTTCGAACTTCTTGAGGATTGATAGAAGGGGAACGTGCTTGTGATTCGAAGAACCGACTTTAGAAAGAGAAGCTCCTGTGGAACATCCGCGAGGCTGATTCTCTTGCTTATCGCTCTGATCGGCGGAGCCTCACTTTCGGCCTCGGCCCAGGTCATCTACGCAGAAAACCGGATTCCTGCCGACGGAGTCCAGATTGAGTACCGCCTGACCATCCGCGACCCGAACACTCACATTTACCTGGTCGAGATGGACATTCGGGGAATCGCCGGAGAGGAATTCAGCGTGTCGATGCCCGCGTGGTCCCCGGGCGCATACCGGATTCGTGATTTTGCACGCAACGTTCAAAACTTCGAGGCACGAACACGGTCTGGGCGTCGCCGTCTCGCATGGACGAAAACGGACAAACTCACCTGGCGGGTTGCGAAAGGTGCCGAAGACGACGTCATCGTCACCTATCAAGTCTACTCCAACGGTCTGACGTACGAGATGGCGGATATATCCGGCCCCTCGACCTACATGTACGTCGTCGGAAACAAGCACGTCCCCGTGGCCCTTCGATACGAAAAGCCCCGCGACTGGGATGTCTATTCCGGTCTGGCTCGCCGTCGGGGAGCCTACCGCGCGGCCGACTACGATGTCTTCATCGATGCCCCCGCCTTCGTGGGCGAGTTCAAGGTTCTCGAGTTCACTTCCGATGAGATTCCCTACCGGATGGTCTTCAGCGATCCGGACGTGGAATTCATTGAAGAGCAGGTTATCGGCGACATCCAGAGCATCGTCGACGCCGCCGTCGCGATATTCGGCCGGGCGCCCTACCCGGACTACACGTTCCTGTTCAAGGTCCAGCCCGGGGCGGGAAGCGGTGGACTCGAACACCTCAACTCCACGCGAATAACCGTCGGAATAAATGACTTTTCCAGCGGGACACGATACGAACGCTTTCTGTTCGTCGTCGCCCACGAATTTTTCCATCTGTGGAACGTCAAGCGAATTCGCCCGGAGGGTCTCGGTCCGTTTGATTACACCCGGGAAGTCAGCACCCGTTCGCTGTGGATATCCGAGGGTCTCACCAGTTATTACGGCCGCCTCCTGCTCGCCCGCGCAGGGATATATACACCCCGAAGCTACCTCGACAGCCTGGGCCTGGAGATTGACAAGCATCAGGAGCTGCCGGGACGTCTCCTGATGAGCGCTGCGGAATCAAGTTGGGAGACATGGGCGCGAAGCGACAACAGTGACAACAACACGATTTCCTACTATACGAAGGGGGAGATCGCCGGAATGCTCCTCGACATCGAGATCCGGGCCCGCACCAACAGCGAAAAGAGCCTCGACGATGTGATGCGATACCTGATGGTCAACTATGGGGCCAAGGGCGTGGGTTTCCCCGAAGCCGCTTTTCTCGAAGCGCTGAACAGCGTCGCCGGGTCCGACTTTGGTGAAATTTACACGCATCTGGTTCAAAGTCGAGCCGAGCTGAATTACGACCGGTACATCGGGCAGGCAGGCCTTCGGGTCCATGCCGAACGTCAGCCTTCCGCGTTGTTCATGGGCGTGCAGGTGGAGGAAGCCGACGGCAACACGGCGCAGGTCGTCCGGGTCATACAGGACAGCCCGGCAGAACGGGCGGGCGTTGACGACGAAGACCTCCTGGTTGCGTTCGACGATCAACGGATCACGTTCACGAACTTCGAGGGACGCTTCAGGCGACGGAAGCTTGGGGAAAAGCTGGACCTTACTGTTCTCAGAGGAGACAAGCTACTTCACCTGGAGCTCGAACCCGGAGAGATTCAAGCGACACGCTGGGTCATCAACGAAGCCAATACGGTGACACCCGAGCAACTCGAACTCCGAATTCGTTGGATCGGCGAAATCAATTAGCCGATCGAATCGAAAGGAAGGATCATGGAAATCGAACTCATCTACTGCCAGGCTTGAAATTACGAACCTCAAGCGGTCAGTTTGACCGACAAGTTGATCACGGAATACAAAAGCAAAATCAAGAAGCTCGTTCTCATCCCGTCTGACGGCGGACGGTTCGAGGTGAGTGTCAATGGCGGGCTGATCTATTCGAAACTCGAATCCGGACGCTTCCCCGAGTACGACGAAATCCGCGACCAGTTACCCTCCTGACTATCATGTGTCCTCCCGGACTCCGAGTCCCAGTGGATCGCAAGGGCCGGATCCCTGTCCCATCCGGAGGGATCTCCGGATCGCTTCGGTCACAAAAGTCTTTCCCGACGACACGGCAGCCTCTAGAGCAAGCCCCCGGGACAGGTAGGCCGTGATCGCCGCCGAAAGCACGCAGCCGGTCCCGTGAGCGTCCGGCGTCGGGACACGCGCCGCCCGAAGTTGCACAATCGTCTCGCCGTCAAAAAAGATGTCTACCGCCGGGCCCGAATCCAGATGTCCCCCTTTCACCAGGACGTTCCGTGGCCCCAGGTCGAAGATTCGCCGAGCGGCGTCTTCCATGTCGGAAAGACCACCGATCTTCCGTCCGATCAATTCTCCGGCCTCCTCGAGGTTCGGAGTGATCAGAAATGAGAGTGGGGCCAGATGCTCGCGGAGTGCCTCGATGCCCTCCGAGCCCAGCAACGACGTGCCGGAGCCGGAAAACATGATGGGATCCACGACCAGCGATTGAACACCGTAGCCGCGCATCTTTTCGGCAACAGTTTCAACGATTCCCCGATTCGCCAACATGCCGGTCTTGACGAATTCCGTCGGAATATCCGTCATCACGGCGTCGATCTGGGAAGCGACGACACGGGGGGCGACGTCGTCCACCTCGAGCACCCCAACCGTGTTCTGCGCGGTGATTGCGGTCAGGGCCGACATGCCATAAACCCTCAACGCCGAGAAAGTCTTCAGGTCGGCCTGAATCCCCGCGCCGCCACCCGAGTCCGAGCCCGCGATCGACAGGACCCGGGGTGTCACGCCAGGGCCTCGAGTGTCTCGACGACCAGATTCCGGCCCGCGGCGTGCGGTACGGCGATCACCGGAAGGGTCGCGCCGGCGCGACGGTACTCCTCGATCCTTTCGCGGCACTCGTCGGCTGGACCCACTGCTGCCAGTTGATCCACCATTCCGTCGGACACAGCCGCCACAGCCTCTTTTCGCTGCCGTCCCTGCCAGAGGGTGTGGATGCGCGTCGCTTCTTCCTGGAATCCGAACCGTGCCACGACGTTTCGGTAGAAGGTTCCCATCGCTCCGACATAATAAGCCACTTGCGGACGCACCATATTGCGGAGAGCGGCTCGATCGCTGCCAACCGCGGCCATGATCGTCGGTGCGACCTCGGCCACCGGTCCAACCTCCTTGAGGGCTTCCTCGAATTTCTGCCGGGGCAGCCAGATCGGATGCCAGCCGTCACCGATTTCGCCGGCCAGCCGATTGTTCTTCGGACCGATCGATGCGATGAAGATTGGCACGCGGGCCCGGACGGGCTTGAATCCCAGACGAAAGTTCTTCAAGGTGAAGATACGTCCCGAATAGTGGACCGGTTCGCCCCGGAGAGCCATTCGGACGATAGCGACGGTCTCACGAGTCCTCTGCATCGCATGTTCAAACCGCATCCCGTGCCAGTTTTCTATCACGAGGGGGCCGCTCATCCCCAGCCCGAGGATGGCTCGTCCCCCGGAAATCTCATCCAGGGTCGCGATGGACTGAGCAATCAGGGCGGGAGTTCGGCTGAACACATTCACGATACCCGGGCCAAGGCGGATCCGTTCGGTTTGCACGGCGATGGCTCCCAGCGTCGTAAAGGCGTCCCACGTCCAGGACTCGGGAACCAGCAGGGTGTCATAACCGAGCTTGTCGGCAATCACGCCGAAGCCGACAATTTCCGCCAATGACGCCGGACGATCGTGTGGAAGCTGAAGAGCGATCCGCCTGGGCTCGTTCATTGCTGAAAATCCGATCTGGTTGGAGTGACTTCAGAGGGACGCCATCGGATCGCCCACTCGGATCTCACCTGGAGAAACCACTCGCGCAAAGCGCCCTCTCTTTCCGTCGATGGCGGCCCGCAGCCCTTCCCGGATGCGATCCATTTGCGAACACGGCTCACACGGAATCGTGATTTCGACCGTCGCAGTCCCGAGTCGAAACTGTAGACCGGCGGCCAGTTCGTTCACTTCGAGACCTTCGATCAGTACGTTCTCTAAAACATCTCCCGGCTGCAGCTCGAAGCCATGGAGGATCTCCTGGGATTGCAGCAGGATCTGCCTCGGGCTGTCCGCGCGGGCATGACGATCCCCCTCCAGACCCGCCTCGATTACCTGGACCCTCTCCACCCGCTCGTGTCCGGTCTCACCGGTGCGACTGAGAAACAACGCGATGACGCGGCCTTCCTGCATCCCTGTATTATATCCGAACTCGTGTACTCCCCAATTCAGTCGCAATTTCGAGGAGCGGACATTACAATGTTCAGATGATCCGTCGAGCCATCTTGTACGTGCTTTGCATGTCTGTCGCCGCCGCTGCCCAGGTTCCAGTCGGCGATCCTTTCGATGCCAAAAAGCATCCGAACCCGATCCTCACCTACGTCGAGCTCGACGACTTCAAACAGACGACTTACGACGGGGCCAGGGCGCGAGCCAAAATCGAGCTGATGGGCTTGTCGCAAGACGAAGGCCAGAGAGAGAGCCTCGAAATCGCGCAGGGTGACGCCCGCAAGGTTAAGATCCTCGGCAAGAAGACCGAGACGCTTTTCTACCCGGTCGTCCGGCAGACTTTCAGCCTCACTGACGGCGAATCCTTCGTGTTGTATTCCTTCAAGGACCCGCGCCCCGACGTCCCGTCGGAATACAGAGTGTCCATGCTGAACGAGCATGCGTTCGCGGAAGAGAAGAAAGAAAAAGACCGGCGATTCGGTGCGAGCTCGTCCCCTGAAAAAATGGAGATTCGCGGTTCTCCGGCGCTGCTGTTCGACAACGGTGGCGAACTGGTCCTCTTCTGGCAAGGTCGACGAGTCGCTCACGTCGCCGTTGCCTCTATCGACCGCGAAACGCTGTTCCGACTGGTGGAGAATCTGCTTTAGTCAGAATTCATGGACCTATACGAACCGAAGATCCATTCGTGAAAGTTGCCATCACCGGAGCTACCGGCTTCGTCGGACAACGCTTGATTCGGGAGCTCGATAAACGCGGCATCGGGTACGTGGTCTTCAGTCGTTCCCCGTCCCGTGCCCGTCAGGCTTTTCCGGGAGCGTCCGACATAAGCGGCTGGAATCCTCCCGAAGACGCTCCGAAACCACAGGACCTTTCAGGCCTTGACGCCGTCGTTCACCTGGCGGGCGCAACGGTCGCCCAACGTTGGACGAACCGTGCCAGAAACCAGATTCGATCCAGCCGCATTCTGTCCACCCGTTGTCTCGTCGAGGCGCTCTCCCGGGCTGACAGGCCTCCCGCCGTGCTGGTGAGCACGTCCGCTATTGGATACTACGGTCCGCGAGACGATACGAAGTTGACTGAGGACGCGGCGCCCGGTTCGGATTTTCTTTCAAATGTCTGTCAGGAGTGGGAGGCTGAGGCGCTCAAGGCCGGCCAAGCCGGCTTGCGTGTCGTCACCCCACGACTGGGAATTGTGCTCGGCCCGGGGGGCGGAGCGCTTGGGAACATGCTGACGCCCTTCAAAATGGGGGTGGGCGGCCCCATCGGGAGTGGTTCCCAGTGGATGTCCTGGGTTCACATCGCCGATGCTGTCGGATTGATCTGCGAAATGCTGACGAACCCGGACCTGGCCGGAGCGATCAATCTGACGGCGCCGGAACCGGTGACGAATCGAGAATTCTCCAGGACACTCGGACGTGTGCTTCACCGTCCCGCCGTGCTGCCAACACCCGTTTTCGCGCTAAAATTAGCTTTTGGGGGGTTTGCCGACATCCTGGCGTCCGGTCAGCGTGTCGTTCCCGACAGGGCGCAGAAGTCCGGTTACGGTTTTCTTTTTCCCAGACTTGAGGCGGCCTTGCTCGATGTCCTCGGAAAACAATGAGGCCGACCCCGATTAAAGAAATTCCGTGAAGATACTCGACAGGTATATATTTCGTGAGGTCTTGACACCGTCGCTCATCGCCCTGATGGCGCTGACTTTCGTCATGGTGGCGCGAAGAATCGGGACCCTTCTCGAAATGATCGTGCGTCGCTCCGCAAACTCCGAAGAGGTGTGGGCGATTATCTCAGCAATCATTCCGAGTGTTTTGATGTTTACGATCCCGATGGCACTTCTCGTCGGGGTGCTGATCGGGTTCGGACGGATGTCCTCCGACAGCGAAAGCGTGGCGTTTCGAGCCGGCGGCCTGTCGACGATGTCGATCCTCCATCCCGTCCTGACGCTGGCCATCCTTGCCTGGGCGCTCAACCTGGCTCTCTCTCTCTGGATCGCCCCTTCGGCCGCCGCACGTCTGGATGAACTGACGTACTCGATCGGCGTCAAGCAGCTTCCTGTCGAATTGCAGCCCCGGGTTTTTAATGAGGATCTCGGGGACCTCGTCCTCTATGTCCAGGACATCTCACCGGATGGAACCGAATGGAGGGGAATTCTGCTGGCGGACCTCTCGAATCCGGATCAACCGATCGTGACGCTGGCTCAAGCGGGGCGCTTTTCAACCAGTCCTTCCGAAGAGGGTTACGAGGTGACCCTCTTCAATGGCACCGTCCATATCGTCTCGCCGCTCGACCCGGACCAATACGAGTTTTCCCAGTTCGAAGCCCACACGATCCCCATCCCTGTACCTGCCCAGGAGCCCGCCCCGGAAGAACCGGCCCTGGCTCAGGCGACAACGGCCGAACTGTGGGAGAAGAGCCGCGCCGATCGAGCGACGTATGGCGAACAGGTCGAGTTTCAGCGACGCATCGCACTTCCGTTCGCCTGCATCGCGTTTGCGTTGATCGGCGTACCGCTCGGTCTGTCGACAAACCGGGGCGGGCGCCCGATGGGACTGGTCATCAGTGCGGTCCTGATGCTTTTGTACTACATGGTCTTCATCGGCGGTACCAGGATCGCCGGCAATGCCCAGCTATCGCCTTTCATAGGGACCTGGGGTGCGAACCTCGGATTCTTCGCCCTGGGGATTTTCCTGCTCGTTCGTTCTGAACGCGAACACGAAAACCGCCTGCTGATCTTCCTGGTGAACGGCTTTGACCGGATCGGAAAAGCGATTTCATCAGTCGGGGTCGTGAAGGGTCGCGTCGCCAAGTGGGCTTATTCGCTGACGCACCATCCTTCCTGGTTTCGAACACTGGATATTTATGTTCTCAAAGGCTTCTGGTTCTTCTTGCTCCTGGTGCTCGTGATCTTCGTCACCTTGTTCGTCATCGTCACACTCTTTGAGCTCCTTCCCGAGATCGTTAAGAACGACGCCAGCGCCGGTGTGGTTGGCGGCTACTTCTTCTACCTGATTCCGCAGATCGTCTACTGGGTCCTGCCGCTTGCCGTCCTGCTAGCCGTCCTGGTAAACCTGGGGACCCTCACGAAAACGAATGAGACCCTGGCGGTCAAGGCCGGTGCGGTCAGCCTGTACAGGATGTCGGTCCCGCTGCTCCTGATGTCCGTCATCCTGTCGCTGGGTGTGTACGCGATGCAGGACTTTCTCCTGCCGTACTCCAATCAACGTCAGGAAAGTTTTCGAGCCAAGATCAAGGGGCGTGCCCCCCAGACCTACCGTGACCCTTTACGCAAGTGGATGGCGGGTTCGGACAACCGGATCTATCACTACAATTATTTCGATCCGGATCAAAATGCGTTCGCCGGAATTTCGGTCTTCGAGTTTGACGCGTCGAACTTTGCCCTGCTCCGGTGGACGTTCGCGGCAAGTGGCCGCTGGAATGGTTCGTCATGGACCTTCGAAAACGGATGGCTGAGATCGCTCAACCCCAACGGTGCGCCAGATTACCAACCATTCGAACAACTGGACTTTAGAACGATGAGTGACGGTCCGGAATATTTCAAGAAAGAGGTCCTCACGGCGTCCCAGATGACCTATCCCGAACTCAGCCTCTATATCGACGACCTGAGTCGAAGCGGCTTCGACGTGAGCGGCCTGACCGTCGATCTGTACAGAAAACTCTCGTTCCCCCTCGTCTCGGTCATCATGGCCATCATCGCCATCCCCTTCGCCTTCACCACCGGCCGCAAGGGCGCCTTCTACGGCATCGGGATCGCGATCGTCATCGGAATCAGCTACTGGGCCGCCTTCGAATTGTTCGACAAGCTAGGAGGCATCAACCGTCTCTCGCCCCTGATCGCGGCGTGGTTTCCCAACCTGATCTTCGGTTTCAGTGGTTTCTGGATGTTGTTGAAAGTGAGAACGTAGGCAAGGAGGGAAAGACTTCAACGCAAAGGCGCAAAGGGCCATTTTCAGGGAATGAAAGGCTGGCTTATCCCTGACAGATTCTCAAGAGCCAAATTTATTTTTCAACACGAAGATACGAAGTTCACGAAGGGCTTAATGTAAGAAAACAGCCTCCTCCGCAGAATTTGTGGGCAGTCCAAAGGCCTGTGCGCACATAAGTAATTGAAACAAAGTACCTTATTCTTTTGTTCGACGGCGAATATTCCAGTACCCACTTCGGTCGGACGCCTACACCCGGTGCCCGGAGCCCCCGCCGGAGGCCCCGTTCCCCATCGCCCACACCAGCCGACACCGCGGAGCGCAGCCGAGGGTCAAGGCCGGCGCAGCCGCCGAGCTTGCGAGGGAAGCCTTGAGGCTTGGCGAGCACCGTGGTCTCCTCAAGCGGCGATGGAAGACGGTTTTACCCACAAATTCTGCGGAAGACCCAGAAAACAAATCCTTCGTGTCCTTCGTGTTGAAGTCCCTTCTTGGCGACTTTGCGTTTTTGCGTTGAGTTCCTATGCCTGCTGCCGCAACGTATCGGCTTTGTCAGTGGTTTCCCAGGTAAAGTCGGGGTCTTCCCTGCCGAAATGGCCGTAGCTGGCTGTTTTCTTGTAGATCGGACGGCGCAGTTCGAGCGATTTCATGATGCCGCGGGGCGTCAACTCAAAGGTGTCGCGGACCAGGTCGGAGATCTTGCCGTCCGAGATGTTGCCGGTGCCGAACGAGTCGACCAGGACCGAAACCGGGTCGGCGACGCCGATAGCGTAAGCCAGCTGGATTTCGACCCGCCTGGCCAGGCCAGCGGCAACGACGTTCTTGGCAACGTAGCGCGCCATGTAGCAGGCGGAACGATCGACTTTTGTTGGATCCTTGCCGGAGAACGCGCCGCCGCCGTGACGCCCCATGCCGCCGTAGGTGTCGACGATGATCTTGCGCCCTGTCAGGCCGCAGTCGCCTTGCGGGCCACCCACGACGAAGCGGCCCGTCGGGTTGACATGGTATTTCGTCGCTCCGTCCAGCAATTCCTCCGGCATGATTGCCTTGATGACGTGGGTGATGACTTCCTCCCGAATCTGCAACGGCGTGGCATCCGGATCGTGCTGTGTTGATATTACAACCGTGTCTATTCGTACTGGCTTAGGGCCATCGTACTCAACTGTCACTTGAGATTTACCATCCGGTCTCAGGAAAGGCAGGAGTCCCGATTTTCGCAGCTCCGCGAGCCTTGCGGTCAATTTGTGTGCCAGCAGAATCGGCATCGGCATCAACTCGGGCGTCTCGTCGGTTGCGTAACCAAACATCATGCCCTGGTCTCCGGCCCCGCCGGTGTCCACCCCCATGGCAATGTCGGGGGATTGCCTTCCGATCGTGGACATCACGGCGCAAGTCTTCGAATCGAAGCCGTACGCGGCGTCGACATAGCCGACCTCTTTGATTGTGTCCCGAACGATGGTTTCGTAGTCGATATAGCACTTCGTCGTGATCTCGCCCGACACCATTGCGAAGCCGGTTGCGACCATGGTTTCGCAGGCCACCCGGCCCATCGGATCTTCCTCCATGACACGATCGAGCACCGCATCTGAAATCTGATCGGCCAGTTTATCGGGATGACCTTCAGTCACCGACTCCGAGGTAAATAACTGTCGCGTATCGCTCAATGAATTCTCCTTCCAGTTTCATGACTTCGACCCGGCAATCGGCCGGGCCGTCTTCTAAACAAATGAGTTCGAATGATATTCTCTCAGGCCCTGGGATGATGAGTGAGGTAAATCTGCTTCAACCGCTCCCGGACCACATGCGTGTAAATCTGCGTCGTCGAGATGTCGGAATGGCCCAACATCATCTGCACCGACCGCAAGTCTGCCCCGCGTTCGAGCAGGTGCGTGGCGAACGAATGACGAAGCATGTGCGGTGTAATTTTCTTTTCAATTTTTGCCCGTTTGCCATAGGCCCGTAAGATCAACCAGAAGCCGGCCCGCGTCAACCCCTTGCCCCGATAATTCAGGAACAGGTAGGGGCATGTCTGCTTCGGCCGGCTCCGATCCAGATACGCCCGGACCGCCTCGATCGCGGCCTCTCCAAGGGGAACGATGCGCTCTTTACTGCCCTTGCCCATGCACCGGACATACCCGCTGTCCAGATCGAGCGTATCTGTCGTCAGCCCCACCAATTCGGAAACACGCAGGCCCGTCGCGTACATCACCTCGATCATCGCCCGGTCCCTGAGACCTGCCCGTTCCGAGTCGTTCGGAGCGGCCAGCAACCTGTCTATCTCCTCAAAAGTAAGGAAGTGAGGCAGGGGTGTCCAGGACTTTGGAACATCCACCACCGAAGTGGGGTTGTCAACGGCGGCCCCATCGAGCATCAGGAACCGGTACAGCCCGCGCACCGCCGCCAGCGCCCGTGCGGCGGAACGCGCCTTCAGACCCCGATCGTAAAGGAACGTGAGAAATGCCGATATGTCTGCCGGCCGCGCCGCAATGAGATCGATTCGCTTCAGGTGCTCGGAATATAGAGCCAGGTCCCGCCCGTACGAATTGAGAGTGTTGGTCGACAGACCCCGCTCGATCTGAAGATATTGAAGGAATCGATCCATCCATTCATCATTCGTCATCGAAACCGGTCGGCTTTGAACCACTACCCTGCCGTCCTGCGTTCAAGAAAGATCTCGCGAATTTCCCCCACTTCGCGGCATCGGAGTACAAAGACCGCCCCAAAGTATACAACGGCTGAGAGCCCAATCGTGGTGCCGAGTGCAAACACGCGCTGGATCAACGGTTGCTCAAAATAGAAGCCGGGCCAGTGGATCAAAGCCGACGCCAGGAAGCCGAGCGGGACGGCGGCCAGTCCGAAACGCACCAGGGAACCGAGTATCGAACGAACCCCGAAGGATCCTTCCCGCCTAACGAAAATAAACATAAGGGTCGCCGCATTGAAGAAACCCGAAAGAGTCGTTGCCAGGGCGGGGCCGCCCACCCCGAGAGGGCGGAAGAAGGCAAAGTTCAAAGCGACGTTCAAGAACATGGCCGCGAAGGCCACTTTGACCGGTGTCTTCGTGTCTTCAAGCGAATAGAAGGCGGGCACGATCACTTTGACCATCGAAAACGCGGACAGGCCGAGGGCAAAGAAAAGCAGGGGCCAGGCAGTGAGTTCGGTCGATGCCGGACCGAACTCGCCGTGCTCGAACAGCACCTGGATAATCGGCCGCCGTAAGACCACCAGGCCGACAGTCGACGGCACGGTTATGAACAGGATGATGCGGGACGCGAAGTTCAAAGTGGACATCATTTCGTCCCTGCGATTCTCTGCTGCCTGGCGCGACATCATGGGAA
Source organism: Terriglobia bacterium (assembly GCA_965262425.1). GTDB lineage: Bacteria > Acidobacteriota > Terriglobia > 20CM-2-55-15 > 20CM-2-55-15 > CAZOZZ01. The sequence goes on from OZ253536.1 coordinate 1,788,414, forward strand.
GGATGACGGTCGCGATAGCGATCGCGTACCCCCCCAGCACCAGTTCCATCACGCGGTCGGACAGGTGGATCGCCGTGACCGCGCCATCACCGAGAAACGACCCGAAGAGGCTGTCCACAACCACATTCACCTGGACCACACCGACACCCAGGACGACGGGCGCCAACAGCCGGCCGGCCTGGCGCACGCCGGGATGGGAAAAATCCAGGAGCGGTCGAAACCGCCACCCCATCCGCCTTAACTGTGGCACCTGTATCAGGACCTGGGCGACACCTCCCACCACGACTCCCACGGCGAGGGACAACTCCGGCCGGGGAAACAGTTCGGAAGCAAACGAAAAGCCGATGATGCTCAGGTTGAGTAGAACCGGCGCGAATGCCGGGGCCACGAACTTATTGAAGCTGTTGAGTACCCCCATCGCCAGGGCGGACAAGCTGATGAGGAGGATGTACGGGAAAATGATGCGGTTCAGCAGCGTGGTCAATTCGATCTTGCCCGGGGTGTCCAGGAACCCGGCCGCCAGAAGCCTCACGATCCAGGGGGACAACAGAACGCCGAGAACCACGACAACCGACATGACCGAGGTCGCGATCGTGATCATCGCGTTGGCAAAAGACCAGGCTTCTTTCCTGTTTTCCGAGCCTAGATATCTGGAGAAAATGGGAATAAATGCGGCGCTGACCGCACCTTCACCGACAAGGCGACGGAGCAGGTTGGGAATCCGGTAGGCGATGACGAAGGCATCGAAACCGACTCCCGCTCCCAGCAGGAAGGCGAAACGAAGATCTCGGAGATATCCCAGAACCCGGCTAAGCAGCGTGATGACGGTGATGAGGGATGCGGACCTCAGGAGGGTGCGGTGTTCGCTCATTTACCTAAGAGGGTTATACTAGCATGTAAAGCCAAGGGGCACAGAGGCTTAAAGGAGAGCGAACCCGTGGACTTGAGGTCAATTGCAGAGAAACTCGGATGCACCCTCCGTGGAAACGGCGACACCGACATCACGGGAGTGTCGGGCATCGAAGAAGCCGCCCCGGACCAACTGACGTTCGTTTCGAACCGAAAATATGCAGCCAGCGCCCGAACGACTCTGGCCGGAGCCATCCTGGTTGCCGACGACTTCCCTGAAATCGACACACCTACTCTCCGCACCGAAAACCCCTATCTCGCCTTCGCGCGCTCGATCGAGTTGTTCTATCGATCTCCCGAGCCCCGAAAAGAAATCGATGAAACCGCCCGGATCGCCGCGACCGCCCGCATTGGCGAAGGAGCGTCCATCGGGGCTTATGTCGTCATCGAAGACGATGTTTCAATCGGCGACAACGCGACGATCCAGGCCTTTACCCACATTGGAAGGGGGGCCCGGATCGGCGACGACTTCCGGACGCACGCACACGTTTCCGTACGGGAGTACTGCATCCTTGGAAACAACGTCATCCTCCAGGACGGCGCGCGGATTGGATGCGACGGTTACGGTTATGCCAAACAGGATGACGGCAGCTACTACAAGATAGTTCAGTCGGGGATCGTGGTCCTCGAAGATGATGTAGAAGTTGGCGCCAACGCCACGATCGACCGCGCCACGGTCGGAGAGACCCGTATCAAGCGTGGCGCCAAGATCGACAACCTGGTCCAGGTCGGCCACTCCTCGACCGTGGGCGAAAACACCCTGCTCTGCGCCCAGGTTGGACTGGGTGGCAGCTCGAAAGTCGGCCGCGACTGCGTCCTGACAGGCCAGGTCGGCGTGGCCGGCCACCTCGAGATCGGTGACGGCGTCGTCGCCACGGCCCAAACAGGCATCCCAAATTCCGTCGAAGCCGGCAAGATGATCTCCGGCTACCCCGCCATCGACAACCGCCTGTGGCTCAAGTGCTCCGCGGTCTTCAAACGCCTCCCCGAATTGCTGCGGCGAGTCAACGCCTTGGAAGAATCGAAACCGGAATGAGGGGACTCCACGCAAAAGCGCCCCTTACACGGTGCGGGAACGCTCGGCTTCATCTGCGATGACGGCCTGCGCAGCTGCCAGGCGGGCGATGGGGACACGGTAGGGGGAGCAACTGACGTAGTCGAGGCCGACTTTGTGAAAGAACTCGACCGACGAGGGGTCGCCGCCGTGTTCGCCACAGATGCCCAGTTTGATGTCGGAACGGACCCGTCTTCCTTTTTCGCAGGCGATACGAACGAGTTCTCCAACGCCGGATTGGTCCAACTCCTGAAATGGATCGGCCGGCAGGATGCCCCGACGGACATACGTGTCGATGAACTTGCCAGCGTCATCGCGCGAGAATCCGAAGGTCGTCTGCGTCAGATCGTTCGTTCCGAATGAGAAGAATTCCGCCGACTCCGCGATACGGTCTGCAACCACTGCGGCTCGAGGCAGTTCGATCATCGTTCCGACCATGTACTTCACTTCCATATCCTGTTCGGCGAACACTTCGCCTGCCACGCGGTCGATGATGGTCTTCTGTTCTTCCAATTCGCGCTCGAGGCCGACCAGTGGGACCATTATTTCGGGCTCGACGACGACGCCGTCCCGTTGAACCGTGCAAGCCGCTTCGATGATCGCGCGGACCTGCATCTCCGATATCTCAGGATGGGTTATTCCGAGACGACAGCCGCGGTGCCCCAGCATCGGATTGAACTCGAACAGATCCTCTACCCTGGACAGCAGGGCTTCCCTTTCCTCGATCTCCTCCACCGGGGCGTGTCGCTCACGAAGCAACGCCACTTCGACCATCAACTCTTCCCTTTTCGGCAGGAACTCATGGAGAGGAGGGTCCAGCAGCCGGATCGTGACCGGAAGACCATCCATGACACGAAACAGGCTTTCGAAGTCCGAACGCTGAAAAGGGAGCAGTCTCCGGACGGCGGCCAGTCGCTCGGTCGCGGTCAACGCCAGGATCATCTCCTGGACGATGGCGAGGCGGTCCTCGGCGAAGAACATGTGTTCGGTTCGGCACAGGCCGATTCCCTCGGCGCCGAACTTTCGCGCCACCGACGCATCGCGCGGGCCATCTGCGTTCGTCCGCACCTTGAGGCGGCGGATGCGATCAGCGATAGCCATGAACTCTGCGAAGTCACCGGTGGTCGGGTCAGGTTCCACGGTCTCGACTCGGCCTTCGATGACGCTCCCGCTTGAGCCGTCGAGCGTAATAAAATCGTCCCTACCGAAATCCTGGCCATCGATACGCAGCACACCTCGATTCTCATCGATACCCAACGTCTCGACACCGACGACGCAGCACTTGCCCATGCCCCGGGCAACAACGGCGGCATGGCTTGTCATACCGCCCCTGGCTGTCAAGATGCCGGCAGCCACCTCCATGCCGTGAATGTCGTCGGGTACGGTTTCCTTTCGAACCAGGATCACTTTTTCCGTCTTTCCGCGCACCGCCGCCTCATCTGCCGAGAAGACGATTCTTCCCGTCGCGGCACCTGGCGAGGCCGGCAGTCCCCTGGCCAACACCCGACATTCCACACTGGTGTCGAGTTGAGGGTGGAGCAGTTGATCCAATTGGGACGGGGCAACCCGCATGATGGCTTCCCTCTCGTCGATCAGACCTTCCCGCATCATCTCCGCGGCAATTCGAACAGCCGCAGGGCCGGTGCGCTTCCCGTTACGCGTCTGAAGCATGTACAGCTTCCCCGTCTGGATCGTGAATTCAAAATCCTGGATGTCCCGATAGTGGCGTTCCAGACGGCTGGTGATGTCGCGCAACTGGTCATAGACTTCGGGCATTACTTTGGAGAGTTCCTCAATAGGAACCGGCGTTCGTATCCCCGCCACTACATCCTCACCCTGCGCGTTCATCAGGAACTCGCCGTAGAACTCACGGGCGCCTGTAGACGGATTGCGCGTAAAGCCCACTCCCGTCCCCGAACTCTCGCCCATGTTGCCGAAGACCATGGCCTGGATATTTACCGCCGTACCGGCATCCCCCGGGATTCCGTTCATTCGACGGTAATGGAGGGCGCGGGGGTTGTTCCACGAGCCAAAGACAGCGGTGATCGCAAGACGGAGCTGTTCGGACGGGTCGTCGGGAAAGGGTTTCCCTGTTTCCTCCGTGGCGGCCCCTTTGAACTCGCCGGCAACCTGTTCGAGAACATCCGCTCCCACGTCCGTGTCCAGGTCGGCCCCGGCCGCTTCTTTGGCCGCGTCGAAGATGTCATCGAATGTCTCCTTCGGAACACGCAGGACAACATTGCCGAACATCTGGATGAAGCGTCGATAGCTGTCCCAGGCGAAACGTGGGTTGTTTGTCTTTTTCGCCAGCGCCCGGACCGTCGTCGGATTCAACCCGAGGTTGAGGATGGTGTCCATCATTCCAGGCATTGAAAATTTCGCCCCCGAACGGACCGATACCAGCAACGGATTTTCTTCGTCGCCGAGTTTCTGCCCGCTCAATTCCTCGAGGCGTTGGAGACAGGAATCGATCTGCCCGTACGCTTCCGGACTGATGTTGTTATCGGAAGCATAGTAAAGCCGGCAAACTTCAGTGCTGATGGTGAAACCCGGAGGCACAGGCAAACCGGCGTGGGTCATCTCAGCCAGTCCCGCGCCCTTTCCGCCGAGGTTGTCCTTCATTTCCCCATTACCTTCGGCCTCACCATCTCCAAAAAAGTAGACGTACTTGCTCATTCCGAAACCCTCCGTCCCGATTCATCTCTCAAAGTAACGTTCAATCCAGACCTTGTTCAATTGTCGCAAGTGCTCGAGCCCCGCACCGTCCGGTCCGGCGACCTCACGGTCGAGAGGTGTCGTCAATATCCAGTGCAGCGCGGCAATTGTCGTGGGGGGCACCTCGGTTCCCTGATTTGCCCCACAGGGCCCGCAGGCTACGGAAGTCAACCCCGACAGCAGAACCCGATGTTCACCCGCACGTAATTGTTCCCCACAGGTCACGCAGGTGAACATATTCGGAAAGACACCGGCCAGGCGCAGCATCCAGACTTCGAAATACGACCGCACCAATTCCAGTTCGCAGCCGGAGATCAAAGCTCGTCGCGCCAGCTCAAACAGCCGGAAGACGGCGTCCTGGACGTCGTGGTCCGGTAAAAACCGGTCGACCAGCTCGGCCACGTGACCGGCCATGACAGCCCGATCATAGTCCTCGAACAGCTTCATCGGAGAGTCGATCAGCTCCGAGGAACGGATACGAACCAATTCACGGTTTTCCTTCTGGAAAAAGGCCACCTTCGATCGGGCCAACGGTTCCAGGGAGGCTCCGAAGCGGCTTTTGAGGCGACGAACGCCGTTGGCGACCCCGCGCATCTTGCCGTAATCCCGGCTGAAGAAGACGACGATACGATCAGCCTCTGCGAGCGGATAGGTCTTTAGTATGATGGAATCGCTCTCATGAAGAGGCATAACGCAGCCTGATGATGGCACAAACAATCGTCAGAATGGGGCCACCGACATCCATCAAACTCCTGATTTAAACATGCCGAGCCGATCCAATTCCACTCTGATTCCTCTCCCGGAGGTCGATGTCGTCGGCGTCGGGCTGAACGCGATGGACTACATCTCGGTGATGGGCGAGTTCCCGCGCCCGAATTCGAAACTGGAGCTCCGGCAGGTACGGCTCGAGCCCGGCGGACAGGTCGCTACCGCTCTGACCACCTGTCGCCGGCTGGGTCTCTCGGCCCGTTACATCGGGTCGGTCGGATCCGATGATCTGGGCCGCATTCAAATTGAGAGCTTACGTTCCGAGGGACTGGACGTGGACTTCCTCAGGGTGGTCGAAAGGGCAACCAGCCAGATCGCTTTCATCCTGGTTGAAGAAGGCGTCGGAGAGCGGACGATCCTCTGGCACCGCGACGCCCGACTCCGTTTCCCGGCGGCCGACCTCTCGCGCGAATCCATCTCGACGGCCCGACTGCTTCATCTCGACGGTCGGGACAGCGAGGCCGCGCTCGTCGCCGCTCGGTGGGCGAACGAGACAGGCATACCCGTCGTCATCGATATCGACCAGATCTACGATCCGTCCACGGAGGAACTCCTCCGAAGGGTGGATTACCTGATCGCCGCGGAAGACTTTGGCGCACGGGTTACCGGACAGACGGATCCGGAAGGTGTGGTCCGGGCCCTGGGGGAACGATATGGGGCCAGGGTGACGGGCGTGACCCTGGGTGAGCGAGGTGCCGTCTTTCTCGAAGACGGCCGGCTCGTCGAGTCCGCGGCTTTCGACGTACCCGTCGTGGACACGACCGGGGCCGGGGACGTGTTTCATGGTGCGTTTATCTTTGCGGTCCTGGAGGGCTGGGCGTTGGAGGAGGCGGTGCGGTTCGCGCACGGGGTTGCGGCCATGAAGTGCATGAAGTTCGGGGCGCGGGCCGGGATTCCGGGATTGGACGAGGTTCGAGGCTTTCTGGATGGGGCGAAGGAGAGAAGGTAGGGACCCGACGCTGGTGGGGAGCGGTTCGGGGTGGCCGTCCCGGGCCACCCGCGGGAATGCGTCACTGTTCCGTCCATCCCGTGCTCACCCCGTGCCAAAAAGCTCAGCCCTTAAAAGGGGTTTTTCTGAACATTCGGGCGTCGCGTTTGAGGTCGTCGGAGCAGTCGAGCAGGAGGATGGCGTTGTATTGGGCAATGGCATCGCCACGTTCCTGTCGGGAATCGTAAATCTTGCCCATCCAAAGAAACGAGCGGGCTTTCAGGTCGTCGCTCGATGATTCACTTCCGACCACCTCGAGAAAAGCCGCCAGAGCCTGGTCGTTCTGGGAGCTGTGGACGCTGGCTTCACCGATCTTGAACTGTACGGATTCGGCTTCGAGACGGTCGTAATCATCTTCACCGGTGACGACCTTGCGCACGACGGTTCGATAGACCTCAATGGACCGACTCCATTCCTCCATGCGTTCGTAAACGGAGGCCTTCGCCAACTCGAGCAAGAAATTACGCGGGTAGGTCGAGTGTAAATCTTCCAGGTAGGCCAAGGCTTTCTCATACTCTTTTTCCCGGTTGTAGACGACCACGAGCACCATCTTGGCGTTTGCGCTCGCACGGTCGCCCAGTTGGGCGGCGTACTCCAACTGCTCGATGCCTTCCTCTTTGTTGCCCCCGCGAACCCCGATGAAGCCCAGAAGGAACCGAACAAACCCCGGGATCACGCCCAGCGCATAGTCGTAGGTACCAATCGTCAGGCGTGCATCGGCGTAAGAGGGATCGAGCTCAAGCACCCTCATGTGCAGGTTTCGTGCCTCTTTGGCTTCGCGGTTTGCTTTCAGATAGGCCCGCTTGATCGTGGCCTCGAAGCTGGCAAGCGTTCCGTGCGCGGTCCCGAGGGCGTACAGGGCGTCCACGTCGTTCGGTTCCCTCTCCACGGCCGCTTCTCCCGCGGCAATGGCCCGGCCGAGCACTTCCCGGAGCCTGGCTTCGCGCCCGGAGTCGACAACTTCGCCCGAATCCCTGCCGCCAATCCGGGCGCCTGAAAAGGAATCGAGGTTCATCTTTTCCTGTTCGTAGACGATTTTCAGCCAGATCGACGAGGCCAGAAGATTCCAGTAAGTCGGGTTGTCCGGATCGTCCACCGTCAGTTGCTCGAATTTTTCCTCCGCAACGTCAAAATCGAGGTTGTACAATGCTTCGCGGGCCTCTGGATCGATCGTTTGGCCCAGCACCGGTCCCGCATCAACCAATCCAAACGATACAACCAGAAGCACTAACAGCCGAGGCGCAATGATCCCGTTTCGAGACAACATCCAGTCCCGGACCTTTCCTTTCGTTACCATCGCCCTGATTGTCATCAATTCTCTGGTCTTCTTCTATGAACTATCGCTCGGACCGAACCTTCAAGCATTTCTTTACGAATTCGGGGTCGTACCTACTAATGTATTCCAATGGCCGGGATCGGGCCAAACACTCTCTTCGATTACCGTGCCTTACTTCACTTCGATGTTCCTGCACGGCGGTTGGTTTCACTTGATCGGCAACATGTGGTACCTCTGGATCTTTGGTGACAACGTCGAAGACAGACTCGGGCACGGACGATTCGTCCTGTTCTATCTCCTGGCCGGCCTCGGCGCAGGCCTCGTCCATACGGTACTCAACAACTATGTGACCATCCCCACCGTGGGCGCCAGCGGTGCAATCGCCGGCGTGCTGGGCGCCTACCTCATTCTCTATCCATTCGCCCGCGTGTTGACGTTGATTCCATTCTTCGTCTTCTGGCCGATCATCGAAATTCCAGCCATCATCGTCCTGGGAATCTGGTTCGTCATGCAGTTTCTGTCCGGAGCCGGTTCGCTCGCCCGCACCGATCCTTCCGCGGGAGGCGTTGCCTGGTGGGCCCACGTCGGAGGATTCGTCATCGGCATGCTCCTCCTGGCCGTCTTTCCCCGCCGCCCCGGGAGCGACACGCCACGCACCAGGCCCTCCTATTCATAGACGGTTTGGTGAGCCGCGAAGTGAGCAGCCCGTGGTGGCAGTCTGTAGGGTCGCGTTACGAGCGCCATGGGGCTAGCTGTAAGGCGCCACGACAACGTCGATGGTGCCCATCGAAGACGTCTATGCTTTGTATCCAACATCTCGCCGCAGCTGGCCCCATGCCGTCGTAACCCATAGGGCGCAGGGGTCTTCGGGCCACGGGCTCCTAGCCCACAGCTATGTATCGAACCAGAAACAAGGCCGTAAACAGCCAGATCATCCAATGGAGTTTGCGGGAGCGACCCGACGACACGCTCAGCGCAACGTAGGCGATGAAGCCAAAGGCGATGCCGTCGGTGATGCTGAAAGTGAAAGGGATTATTGTGATCGTGATGAACGCGGGAATGTACTCGTGAGGGTCGTCCCAGTCTATATGACCGACATTACGCATCATGAAAGCCCCGACAATGATCAGAGCCGGTGCCACCGTTGGATAGAGAGTCATGCCAGACTCGGACACATGCCCTTCCCCGATCATACGGGCCAGAGGCGCAAAGAAGAGTGCCAGCAAGAAAAGTCCCGCCGTCACCATATTGGCCAACCCGGTCCTGGCGCCTTCGGCGACGCCGGTGGCGCTTTCGATGTAGCTGACGACCGTGGAGTTTCCAATCGCTCCGGCAGCCGTCGTACCGATCGCGTCGGCCATCAGCGCCTGCCTGGCGCGCGGCAGCTCTCCATCACGCATGAAGCCGCCCTGCTGGGCGACCCCGATCAACGATCCTATGCTGTCGAACAAGTCGAGGAAAAAGAAAGTAAAGATCACCGGTACGACGCCGAGGCTGAGGGCACCGTACAGGTCCAGCTTGAGCAGAACCGGAGCCGGTGAGGGAGGAGCCGCGATAAGGCCATGAAAATTGACCACTCCCAGAAAGCGGCCGAAAACGGTACTCGTCAGTATGCCGACCAGAATCGCGCCCTTCATCCCTCGCGCAAGCATGACGGTCGTGACAAGAATTCCAGCCGTAGACATCCAAACGGCAGGCTGAGCCAGATCTCCAAGCGTTATCAGGGTGGCCGGGTTCGAGGCGACGAAGCCACCCCACTCCAGACCGACCAGCGTAATCAAAAGTCCGATTCCGACACCAATTCCATGCTTCAGTGAGTTCGGAATGGCCTGGATCAGGGCCTCCCTCAGCCCCCAGATCGAAAACAGCAGAAACAGGACACCGGAAATGAATACGGCACCGAGCGCGACCTGCCAGGAATGTCCCATCGCACCGACAACGGTGAAGGCAAAGAAGAAGTTGTGTCCCATCGCCGGGGCGACGGCGATCGGATAGTTCGCCAGCAGAGCCATCAGGACCGTTCCGAAAGCACTGATCAGACAGGTCGTCGCCAGGACCGCATCGAAGTCCATTCCGGTCGTGCTCATCACCGCCGGTTGGACGAAGATGATGTAGGACATCGTCATGAATGTCGTCAGGCCGCCCAGAACCTCGATCCGGAAGTTCGTACCGGCATCCGAAAGGCGGAATGTGCGCTCGACGATGTTCATTTACTAGTGGTCCCCGCCAAATATAGCGGTACTAGATTTCGGAGTGCAACGGTGCCGGATTTGGGGGAGCGACGATGAGCCAATGCTTCGACATTGTGAGAAGGAGCGACGCCAAAGACGGTGCCGTTCCGCCCGAACCCGCAGGGCCGATGGAGGTTGCCCCTCACGAACGCTAAACCCTGTCGAAAGCTCAAACTTACCACACGGTGAATCTCACCCATCAGTCTGCTCGCAACCTCCTTCGGAGATAGTATCGCTATATCTGGCGGGGACCACTAGAACCGAAACTTCAGGCCAAGCTGGATCTGTCGCGGCGCGAAGGCCGAGGTAAACCCGAGCGGGTCGGTCGACCCCAGACTCCGACTGCCCTCCACATCAAACGTGGACAGAGGCGTCGTGCCGACGATGTTGTTCACTCCCGAAAAATTGACTGTGTTGAAAAGGTTGAAAGCTTCCACCGTGGCCTCGATCCGGTATTCACGATCACCAAACACGAAGGCTTTGGTCACCCGCAAATCCAGGCTCGTGAACGAGGGGCCCCGGCCGGTGTTCCGGCCGGCGAGCGGAGGACGATCCGTGTTTGCGTTCGTGTCGCCATTCGCGTCGAAGCCCAGCAGGAGGTTGAAGGGATGGCCGCTCGCAACGGTCAGAATAGGTGACACCGTCAGGTCCGCCAGTGCCCGGCCTGCTCCAAACCCGCGATCGAGAGGGGACATGAACACTCCACTCACTACGAGACGCTGTCTCTGATCAAATGAGGACAAGGACCTTTCGGCGGCCAGATCCAGTTGGTTGGCGGCTTCAAGATCGGTGATGAAGTCGACGGTGTCGTCGATCGCCTTCGAAAACGTGTACGACACCTGAAACTGGTGAAAGTCGCTGAAGCGTTTCGAGAGGGTCGCGGTCATCCCGTGATAGATCGACTTGCCGGACGATTCCACCTGGTTACTCTGAAGAATTCTCGGATCGATCGGACCGAAAGCAGGTCCAAATGCATTGCCGCCCACAATCCGGAGGTTTGTGTTCCGTGCCCTCAATAGCTTGGTGCCGCTGTTCATCAGGTAACTGACTCCGCCGCTCAGGTGCGGTGTCAGTTCGCGTTCGATACCGAAGCTCGCCTGCTGGCTGTACGGGTTGATGATGTCGGGAGCCGCTCGAAGCAGGATGGGTGGTGTGATCCCGGGATTCAGGCCCAACGGCGCTATGTCCGACTCGGTAATCTGTCGAGTCCCCAGAACGCCCTTTTGTTTCAAAAGTCCCCACACCTGGGCGGAAGTGACGGCGATCCCCAACTGCGGAAGCCCCGTCAAGGGAACGAACAACTGAGAAACTTGCGTGCCGTCGAGAACCTTGTCGATGAAGGCGACGGCCTGAAAAATAGGAGAGTAGAACACGCCATACCCACCACGTATCACGGTACCGTCACTAACCTCCCAGGCAAACCCGACACGCGGCGCGACGTTGTTCCCATCTCGATTCAGAGGCTTGGCCTGCAACTCGAGGTCGTAGCGGAACCCGAGGTTCAAGGTCAGACCTGAAGTCACGCGAAACTTGTCCTGGATGTAGCCGGCGAGCAGTTTGTTTGTGACGTCCGCCTTCGGGTCTCCGAATCCCTGCTGGTAAAAGAGCGGCAGCCCGAGGTTGAACGCCTGAAGGGATGTAATCGGCTCCGACAAGGCGGGGATCAAGGCTGCCTGGCCGATGGAGCCTAGAACCGCACCCACACCCGCAGCCGTACCCGGTCCCCCGACGTTGTCGATCAAAAGGCCCAGAGGGACTGCTTCACCGAAAGAGAATCGGCCACCAAAAAACACCTCGGTTTCGGTCGCGAGCGGTAGGTAGTGCACATCACCGCCGAACTTGAGTTCGTGGGACCCGGTGACCATTGTGACGTTGTCGACCCACTGGAAGCGCTTCTCGTTTCGAACCGACGGGAGAAAGAAATCTCGCCCGACCAGTGCCGTCCCATTGATATTGATCTCCGGGCCAAAAGCGTCGGACGGCAGAGAGTTGAAATCGCGGTTTGCAAACTGGAACCGAAACTCGTTCACCAGGTCCGGGCTGAAGAAGTGGGAATCGCCGAAAACGAAAGAGTAGTCCTGGATCTGGAAGTTCGCGCCCCGGGAAGGTCCCTTCAGGCCTCCAGACGATCCTCCGACGGTGTCTATGTCGGTGAACGCCGTCCTCAGAAACATCTGGTTGCTGGCCGAGGCCTGATGATCTATCCGCAATGACGCGGTGTTGTCGTTGTTGCTGAAGGGAAACACGCCACTATTGGATTGCAACAGATCGATCGTGTCTGGAAAAGTCGAGGGCGAAGTCGTCAGCGACCCGGTGAGCGCCCCGCCCAGAAAGTTCAGGGACGGTATTGGAGCGGCTCCGAGCACGTTGATCAGGGCCTTCTGCGATGCCGTGGGCTGGAAGATTTCCTCGTTCTCCAGAAAGGTCGAAAAACTCGACTCGCGGCGGCGGGATCCTTCATAGGAAAGGAAAAAGAAAGTCCTGTTGCGGACGATGGGTCCGCCGACGGCGAATCCGGCCTGAAGCCGGGAGAAAGGCGGATCGATGTCGGTCCCGCCCGGTCCGAAGGCAAACGCGTTTCGGGCATCCAGGGCCTGATTGCGCAAGAAGGCAAAGACGGTGCCCGACAGGGCGTTGGCCCCCGACTTCGAAACGATGTTGATGAGTCCACCCGATGCCCGACCGAACTCGGCCGTATAGTTCGAACGGTTGATCTGGAACTCCCGTACGGCTTCCTGGCTGATCGTCGACCGCACTGACGCTACCGCATTGTCGTTGTTGTCGACGCCGTCGATCGTCACGCTGTTGGACCGGCCTCCCTGACCCGCGAAGGAAAGCCCGGAAGTCGGGGTCTGTGGCAATGTGAACGAGATCAGCGCTCTGGCATCGGTCACGCCAGGCGTGAGAAGAGAGAAATCCAGAAAGTTACGCTTGTTGATCGGCAGGTTCTCGATTCGGAGTTCGGTGATGGTGTCCGCCTGTTGAGTCTTCTCGGGTTCTACCAGTGGCGCTTCCTCAACCACGAGGACTTCCTGTTGGAGCGTGGCGGGACCGAGCTCTGCATCGATGTCGAGCGCTCCCCCGATCAATACCTGGATAGGCCTTCGAGTCAGGATTGCAAATCCCGGCAACTCGAAGCGTAGCTCGTAGGAGCCCGGGGCCAGAAGAAAGAATCGGTAATTACCGCTCCCGTCCGTGACCGTTTCGCGAACGATTCCGGTATCCAGGTTGGTGATCTCGACCGACACCGACGGAAGGACGGCCCCATCGGAATCATGAGCCATCCCGCTGATGTTTCCCGACGACATCTGGGATTGGGACCAGGCGGCCGGTGCGAGCAAAACAAGCAACAAGAAACAACGAATCACGCTCATTGATCCTCCTGCAGTCTTTCGTATTCCTCTGTCAGACCCTCGAGGTGGGACTGTTCCTCCCGGGCAAACTCCCGAAACACTTTCCTTGCCCGGGGATCTTCGAGTTGCCTGGCGAAATTATTAAAGAAGAGGTGTGAACGACGCTCCAGATCGATGGCGATATTGAGCGCCTCCAGGTGAGTGGTGTCCTCATGAACCTCCGAGCTAAGCAACGTTCTCTGAGGAAAGATCTGTTGTGCGATCTTCCGGCTTACCGGAAGCCTCGTCGGTTCCCTCCGGAGCCAGAGGTTTTCTTCAATCAAGCTCTTGTATTCCGCCTGCAGCCGAGCCATGTGCTCGGACTCCTCTTCGGCGAGCTGTTTGAACATCATTCGCCCATGACGATCCTGTGTCTTTTTCGCAGCGTTCGTGTAGAAGCTGTACCCCCGCCGCTCGACGGCCAGCGTCAACTCCAGCGCGTCGCGTGCAAGGATCTTCTGCTCTCGCCGGCGCTCGCTCAGGCCGGACTCCCGCGTCTGCTTGTCTGCACATTCCCGACAGAGACCAAAAATTGCATATCGGCTGTAGCGCTGCTGGAACCCGTTCCTGTCGGTCTCCTCACGGATCAGCCTCTCCAGTTTCTGGGACGGGAACTCTTCGGTCTTGCCGCACCCGTTACAGATAAAGTGGATGTGGTTGGGTTGACTTATGAGTGGTTCGTACAGCGTGGTGCCGTCAAGCTTGGCCTGACGAATCATTCCCGATTCGAGCAGGATTTTCAGCGTCCGGTAGATCGTCGACAAGCCGACGCGGTGCCCTCGCTCCAGTATTCGTTCCCGGATCTGCTCGACCGACGGGTGGTCGTCCGATGCCAGCAGCGCCTCCCACACAACGGCGCGCTGGGAAGTTTTCTTGAGTTTCCTTTCCTCGAGAAAACTCTGAAATCGCTTTGTTTGCTTCATGGGTTTCCGAATTATATGGCAAGGCGGAAGTCGGAATGAAGGAGAACGGTAAATGACCTCACTTTTGTCCTAGGGTCCGCTCGCAGAGTTGACGCCCAGATTTCGGTCAGATTCCGTCGCGACCGATGGAGCAGACCGGAGGAATAGCCCCGCATCTGCGATTGAGGAGCGGCCGAAGATGAGGTAGTGCTCAAGTTTGAAACTTGATTGAGCACTACCGATGATGGCGTGAAGAGGGGATGCCAGAATGTGAAGTTATTGTTGAGCGAGCCCATTAGGACTCGACTCAGAGGCGCAGAGATCGGAAGGAGATTGTCGGAGACATGTAGCCGGGAACAAAGACATCAGATCCTTCCTCTCTGCGTCTCTGCTCCATTGCGTCGAAAATCCCTCTCTTACACTGAGGCACACCTCATCCGACGTAGGCCTGCTTACGTTCGCCCAGACGGAATATGATATAGTTTTTGCTTACAACCCCTTGAGAGGACACCAAATGAAAAGCACACTGTTCCTGATCTTCCTGGCACTTGCGCTGACAGCTTGTACCGCTATCGATACAGGCGTCACCGCCGAAACCGGAACCGCTGTGGCCACCGAGTCCGAGCCTGTAGATGAGCTGAAGGCGGCTCCGGAATTTGATCTTGCTTCCCTGCGAGGCGGAACGGTCAACTCCACGGACCTCAAGGGCAAGGTGCTCGTTGTGGATTTCTGGGCCACCTGGTGTCAGCCCTGTATTCAGGAGATCCCGAACTACAACACCCTCAATGCCGACCAGGACAACGACAAGTTCGTGATGCTCGGAGTCACGGTCGAATCCGGTACATTCGAGGATGTGGAACCCTACCTGGAAGAACTCGGGATCGAGTACCCGCTGGTGATGGGCGACGACGATGTCGTTGCCGGTTTCGGCGGCCTCATAGGATTCCCGACCACTTTTGTCGTGAGCCCGGACTGGAAGATTTACAAGAAGTATCTTGGAATGCAGCCCGACAAAAAGGAAAAGATCGAACAGGATGTGCTGGAGCTGACCGGCGCTCCTGCCGCGGAAACAATTTCCTAGGAGCCGGCGCGGCAGAAGGGATCGTAGCGAGAAAGTGGAGAATCGAGGCCAGATTCCCTCGACTTTGAGGCATTTTCTCGACTTTGAGGCGAATAGTGGTTCTATTTAACGAATCTCTTCTGCCGCGCAGGCTCCCAGCCTCAGGCAACGACGGACAGTAGAAAGGTGGCGTCAAGAGCGCCACCTTTTTTGTGCGGGGCCGCCGGAAGAAACGACTCGACAGCCTGTGTCTATAGAGGCAGGGAGAGCGAAAACAGCAGGAACTTCGAGAAGAACTCACCAAACAGCAGCGCCACGACCGCCACGTAGAGCAATCCGGTTGCGGCCTGCGTGTGGCGGATCTGGACGGTGTGCCAGATCATAACTCCCAGAACGATCGGCACGACAACACCGAACAAAATCCTTGGCCAGAAGAACAACCCCTGCCTCAGGAACAATTCGGAAGCCACGCTGGCCAATGGAACCGCCCGATAGATCATCAACGCCGCGACGGTCCCGATCAGCGTGAACACACGCAGGCCGATGGTTCCCATGTACACCTTCGTCAGCACGCGGAGCGGATCGATCGACAGGTTGGGAACGATCAGATACCAGTGACCGAAGACCATCGTGAGCATCACCGAACCGAGCAGTGCCGTTGCTCCCAGGTGGTTCACGACCAGCAACCAGCCCTCCCATCCACCCAGTTCCATTAATCGGGTGAAGGCCAGTGCGTCCAGGGCGATCGATATCGTCCCCATCCCCGTTGCCCCAATCAACAACGCCTGCGCCGGACCGTACATGTCCAGGTGGACCATCCTGTTGTAGAAAATTATCAGGACGGTGGCGACAACCAGAAAAATCACCGGGAGTGACCCCTCACGCACAGGGGATGGAAACAGCACGTCGAATCCCAACGTGATGCCCAGGAGAACCGCGGACGTGAGGCTTGCGAATTTGAAGAAGCTGGTTCCGATCGTCCGCGGCGATATGAACAGCAGAATCCACATCATGCCGACGCCGAGTTGAGAAAAGAGGAAAAAGAACGTAGATGAAATCATACTTCGATGTACTTGCAGGCTCGCCGACGGCAGCAACCGTCCGGCCCGAAAGAAACAATAGCCTCCTCCGCAGAATTTGTGGGCAGTCCAAAGGCCTGTGCGCACATAAGTAATTGAAACAAAGTACCTTATTCTTTTGTTCGACGGCGAATATTCCAGTACCCACTTCGGTCGGACGCCTACACCCGGTGCCCGGAGCCCCCGCCGGAGGCCCCGTTCCCCATCGCCCACACCAGCCGACACCGCGGAGCGCAGCCGAGGGTCAAGGCCGGCGCAGCCGCCGAGCTTGCGAGGGAAGCCTTGAGGCTTGGCGAGCACCGTGGTCTCCTCAAGCGGCGATGGAAGACGGTTTTACCCACAAATTCTGCGGAAGACCCAAACAATATAGCATCGAAAGCGCGTGGGAAGGCGAGCCGGCTCCTTACCGTTCAGAAGGAATCCGAAAGTAATCTTGGGCGGCTCGACCCGCGGCGTCGTGGCAATCCCATACGTCACGATCGATCAAGACAAGAAATTGCCACAAGGCCTGATGCTTTTCCTTGAGAATCCGGATCTCGCTGTTGTTGCTTCCCGACAGCGGCAGCACCTTTCCTCCCTCGAGGCGCGCGGGCACCTCGGCCTCAGGCAAGGACATGCCGATGGATGGACAGTAGACGATAACCTGACAGTGCTCTAGGCCCACCACGTCGGCGATGGTCTTTTCGGCCGCTTCCCGGCTGGCCGCGCTATAGTGAAACCGATCGACAATTTCCTTCTGCCGGTCTTCCCCAATCGCCGCGGTCAGGACGTAGCAGGGCTTGTACAACTGCCGCGCCCCGAGCCGGCCGAGAAGATGTTGAATCCCCGAATGATCCCGGAATCGCTCGGCCAAGACCCACATCAAAGTGTCGTCCTTGAGCGTTCTCAGGTCCTCGGCAGTGAACCCGACAGCCAGGGCCAGTTCCACGGCCTTCGAGATCATGGCTCCGGACGCGAGCTTGGTGTGGTGAAAATAGACGCGCTCCGACAGGGTGTAGCGAATCCGCAGGAGGTTCACCAGTTCCGACAATGCGTCCCGGCGCAGCATCCCGTGTTTTTCCAGGTGCATGACCAGCCGGCCGTCGTTTTCTGAGAAGGATTGGAAGATGCGATCGTCATAATTCTGCGACAACCCACAGAAGTAGGTGTCACGGCGAATGTAATCCAGAAGGTCCGCGCTGATCGCGCCGCCCACGATGTCGGAACGAAGGCCGGAATCCCCATTGATGATGGCGGGAACCTCGGTGTCCATACCCGCCCGCTTGAGGATCCGGCCCAATGAAGAGTCCTCCAGAAAATAACGGAATCGATCGGCATCCTTGTCGTGACGCGGCAACACCCGTCTCTCATCTTCAAGCGTATGTCCGAACGGGATGTGGGTGATGTCGTGAAGCAGGGCGGCCACGCGAATCAATGACTCTTCTTCCCGGGACACCGGACAGCTACGACGTATCGCCTCGACAAACAGGTGGGCCACCCAGGAGGTACCCAGGGAGTGTTCGAAACGCGTGTGCATGGCCGACGGATACACCAGGTAGGCCGTCCCCAACTGCTTGATCCCACGCATCCTCTGGAATTCGGGGGTATCGATCAGCTCCATTTCCAGCGCGCCCAACTCGATGTCGCCGTGCACGGCGTCGCGTATCAACTTCGACATAGGTCTGGATTATGCCGCATTTCGGGTCGGCTTCGGAAGACGGGGAAGCAGGACGCGGGCCGTGCGTCCTTTACAACTGGATACACCACACAACCTCGCTGGGCTGGACCCGCCTTCGAAACACGATATAATGCGACGGCAATCTGATCTGGTTCAATTGGGAGGTCGTTTTGAGAGTCATTCCTTCACTGGTCGTTCTGATGTTTCTGATGGTGTCCTGTGGTGGCGCGGAGCCCGAACGGGTTGCTACCCCCGAGGCGGAGCCGGCCGCTGCGGTCGCCGTACCGGAAGGCACGCGAGATGATCCGTTCGTCGGGACTGGAACCGTAATGGAAATCCAGGCAGACACCGGCACGCTGGTCATAGACCACGGCGACATTCCCGGGTTCATGGCCGCCATGGCAATGCCCTACCCGGTTGCGGAGGGCGTCGAAGCCGTCGAAGTCGGCGACGAGATCACCTTCAGCATTGAAGTGCTCGAAGAAGGGTACCAGATTTTCAGCCTCGAAAAAGAAGGTGGCGACGAGTCCGAAGAGGGGGAGCACGAAGAAGGAGAAGAAGGCGACCACGAGGAAGGCGGCGACGAGCCGACCACTTCGGATTGAGAGGGGCAGGTGGCTTCGGAGACATTGCGCGCTCCTGAAAGAAACAGCGCCAGGCGCCCTTGTAAACCGTTTCGCCCCTCTGTTACGATTTTTGACGGTACGCTTGATGCGTAATGGGACGTCGTCTAATGGTAGGACTGCAGACTCTGGCTCTGCCTGTCGGGGTTCGAATCCCTGCGTCCCAGTTCCTCATTCCACACACGCTCTAGGAGCGGAAAGAACTCGCGCTGCCGTAGGTTTTGATCATCGACGAAGCTCCCCGCTAGGTTGCAAAACAAGTGACCTCTCTTACGAAATCGGTATCTGTTTCGTGATCGAATGACTCTTGGCTCGAACCGGTGTCGGCTACTAGCGCTACCACACACTGTTCGCAGGAACTTGCCGACTCCGTGTTTTCAGCCCCACATTTTGAACAGAACATGTGATTTGTCCCCGGTTCTGCCGTGCTCGAGTCACAACGGAACTCACAAGGTCATTGGCAGTGATGCGCGACCCGTCTGGACGCACTGTACATTACCTGCTGTTGGGTCTGAGAAATTGGTGGAATCATACTTAAGCAGAGGATTGGAGGTCAATGAAAGGTGAGGTTGTGAAACCTAGCCTGAAACGCGTGATTAAGAGGCGCTGGCGTCCCACCCTGTCCCATCAGACCCAGTTGTCCCATAGGATCGTCCGAACTGTGACCCCTATTGGAACGGTGCACTATCGGCGATTGCGGGCTTCCCAATCTCAGATCTAATGACCCCGTCTGGACCTGTATAGAAGTGCCTTCCGCCCGGATCGTCGGGAGTTGCAACGGCTGAATATGAACCATTGGCGCTGTCCGGATGGAGTTCGTGTGTGTAGCCAAGCGTGCCGTCGTCGCGAAATCGGGGATCCACGAGTCCTTTGTCTACCAAATCATCAAGGCTGTCAGCGTAGCCTCCAGTGCTGGAGAGGAAGGCTACCTGCGCCACGTTGATTGTCCGCAGCACGCTCACCGCTGCCCCCTCATATACGGCAGCAGTCTCTGCTCGGCAAGCCGGAGGGCATTCTGCCGGGCACTCGCATCGCTGGCGGTCGTCGTCTCTTCGGCGCCCGTGCATCCAGCAACGAAACCCACTGTCAACCAAACTATCGTGACCCGAAACCGTCTGCTCATTTGTCCTCCAACTGGCTTTCGATCTGTAGTTTGGACAAGTCGAGAGTTTTCCTCAACACGAGATGATGTCACAACTTACAAGTGATCGTCGAATGGGAAGCCCGGCTCTGCCAAAGCCGCTGAAGTGTCCGAGGTGCATGGCATTGAGTGAACAAATATAGAATGGAGTGGAAATCACTGGGTCATCTGGGAGACTTGGGACACTTTGGGCCAATCAACCCGACGGCCAATCCCGTTTGAGCATCGAGTAGACAGCGAGGCGGACGTACCGATCGTTAACACACTCTGCTTCGCGCATGACGCCCTCGTATCTGAAGTCCAAACGCTCGGCCACAGCTCGGCTCTTCGTGTTGGATTTGCCGGCCTGAATTGCGACTCGATTCATTTTCCACTCGGAGAAGGCGTAGTCGATCAACGACCGAACAGATTTCGTGATGATGCCGCGTCCCTGATATGACGGAGCGATCCAATAACCTATTTCGGTCTTTCGGCTGTCTCGATCCACGAAATTGAACCCCATAACGCCGACAATCTTGCCCTCCAGACGAATGCAGCATTGGACGCCGTTCTTATCCTCGTCCTGCTTTCGTCCACGTTCGATAAAAGCCAGCGTGTCGTCGACGGTCTTTGTGAGGTCAACCCACGGGAACCATTCCAGAAGGTAGTCGCGGTTGCTGTCGATCAGAGCGAAGATATCCTCGGCGTCTTCGGGCTGAACCATTGTCAGGGTGATACCGTCGCCGATGTCGAGTGTGTCGAACGCCATACTTGTTCACCGATCTGGATATGATCGCACACCACCCGCCATTCGTTGACACCCCGCCCACTGCCGATAGCATCTCCCTCACACTCGATCCCACCGGAGAAAAGCATGAAGAAAGATCCCAATCTTAATTCGAGCCTTTCAGATGGCGGAGCGCGGAGAGTTGGATCTGAACGAGCGCTATGAGATCACAAGGGCGGATCTCGTTCCGGGTTCAGGGATCTTTCAATTCCACGACCTCGGTGCTACGCCGACCTTTCGAGACCTGATTACTGAGATGATCATCACAAGCGACAACACGGCGACCGTGATCGTGCTCAAGAGAGTCGGAGGGGTGGATCGGATGAACGAGTGGCTTGCAGAGAACGGTTATGACGCCACGCGGTTTGGCAATCTAGCTGATCCGTTCAGACCAGTCTTTGAGTTGGTCGATCCCGAGTTCGAGAACCTTACTACGGAAGAGTTGTATGGACTGGCGTACGCTGCCGATAGTTCGCCGTTATTCGCCCCGTACGAACCATTATTCGCTGGAGACCGGCAGAAATGGTTGGAACGATTCAGAGCGATCACGCCCAGCCAATTCGAAGCCGCGTTCAAACAATGGGCCGAGGACGAAGAATTCTGGATTGGGGCCATGACGCCTCGGGAAACAGGGGCAATGCTGGAAGCCATCGCGCAGGGCACCGCCGCGTCGAAAGAGAGTAGCGACCGAATGCAAGCCATCATGCGGGCACAGCAATCGGGTGCGCGGCGGATTCCGCACTTCCTGACCTCACCGGTCGCACACAAGACTGGTGATCTCCATGTGGGGATCGTCTACGCGGAGTCGGGACGAATCATCATCTGTTTCTTCACGACCGATATCGAGGGACCATACGCCGAGTTGGAAGACCGCATCGGCCGCGTATCGAGGATGATCGTGGATTACTTCGATGGAGGTGGAGTCTGGATTAGCAGGCGGCTGGCAAAGTAGTCGAGTCAATCGAGTTCATTAATATAATCAAACACTTCCTATCGAGTCACCTACCCGAGCCAGCTCGGCCTTCTTAAGCAATGGCAGCCAAAGGCGTTGCCTGAGATTCTGTTCGTCGAGAAAGTTCCCTTCCTGTTGCAGAAGATCCAGTCCGGCATCGGCCTGCCCTTCCTGAACCACACCGGTTTCAGGTGCTGTTCGGTTACCTGCTAGTGGTCCCCGTCAAACAGACTGTAACTTATCGAGCTTCTTTCGGGCACGTTGAACTTTTTCAAGAATATCGGAAGCCGTTGCGGTCCAAATGAAGGGCTTCGGGTTCTGATTGTGACCCCCGACATATTCCTCCACGGCCTGGATTAGCTCAGGAACCGAATGGAAAACCCCGCGCCGAAGCCGTTGTTCGGAAAGATCCCGGAAGAAGCGTTCGACCATGTTCAGCCAGGATGCACTGGTCGGTGTGAAGTGCACATGAAAGCGCGTGTTGCGCTTCAACCAGTTGACGACTTTCTGATGTTTGTGCGTGGCGTAGTTGTCGCAAATGATATGGATCTGTTTGTCTTTCGGCACGGAACGTTTGATCTGATTGAGAAACCGGATCCATTCCTGATGACGATGCTTCGGCATACAGGTCCCGATAATCGAGCCGTCCAGCGTATTGAGCGCGGCGAACATCGTGGTCGTCCCGTTGCGTTTGTAGTCGTGGGTGAGGGTGCCGCACCGCCCCTTCTTCAGAGGTAACCCGGGTTGCGTGCGGTCCAGGGCCTGCATCTGGCTCTTCTCATCGCAGGACAAAACAATGGCGTTTTCCGGAGGGTTCAGATACAAACCGACCACATCCTCCAACTTCTCGACAAATTGTTTGTCGTTGGAAAGTTTGAAGGTGCGTGCCAGATGAGGCTTCAAGCCATGAGCCCGCCAGATTCTCCCTACCGTGGACTCGCTGACGCCGGTTGCCCTGGCCATCAAGGACCGGCTCCAGTGCGTGGCGTTCGGAGGCTTCCCTTCGACCGTCTTCTTCACGATCCGGGCCCGCTTCCGGCGGCCGATCGAGGGAATCCGTCCACTGCGGGAAGCGTCCTTTTCGATTCCCCCGAGGCCATCTTCAACGAAACGATCGCGCCAACGTCCGGCCTTTTGACGAGTGATGTCCAACTTGGCAGCGATCTCCTGATTGTCCAGACCCCCGGCGGCCAGCAAGACAATTCGAGATCGTTCCGCCAACCGGACCGCCACACTGCGGCTTCGGCTCAGTCGCTCCAGTTCCTTCCGCACAGGAATGTCCAATTTAATCGTCGGTGCTCTCCTCATATATACTCAGACGTAGGAAAGCTGAATAAGTTACATTAACTGTGACGGACTACACTAGTGGTCCCCGTCAAACAGAGTGCACTTTAACCAGCTTCTTTCGAGCGCGTCGGACTTTCTCAAGAATATCGGAAGCCTGCGCGGTCCAGATGAACGGCTTAGGGCTCTGATTGTGACCGTCGACATAGTCCTCAACGGCCTGGATTAACTCTGGAACCGAATGGAAAACTCCGCGCCGAAGCCGTTGCTCTGAAAGATCCCGGAAGAAACGTTCGACCATATTCAGCCACGACGCACTGGTCGGTGTGAAGTGCACATGAAAGCGCGGGTTGCGCTTGTGCCAGTCGACAACTTTCTGATGCTTGTGGGTCGCATAGTTGTCACAGATTATGTGGATCTGCTTGTCTTTAGGCACGGAGCGTTTGATCTGATTGAGAAACCGAATCCATTCCTGATGCCGATGCTTCGGCATGCAAGTCCCGATCACAGAGCCGTCCAGGGTATTGAGCGCGGCGAACATCGTGGTGGTTCCGTTGCGTTTGTAGTCGTGGGTCAAGGTGCCACACCGCCCCTTCTTCAGCGGTAACCCGGGCTGGGTGCGGTCCAGTGCCTGCATCTGGCTCTTCTCATCACAGGACAAGACGATGGCGTTTTCCGGTGGGTTCAGATACAGACCGACCACATCCTCCAGCTTCTCGGCAAATTGTTTGTCGTTGGACAGCTTGAAGGTTCCTGACAGGTGTGGCTTCAGGCCATGGGCCCGCCATATTCTCCCGACCGTCGAATCACTGACTCCGGTCGCCTTTGCCATCGAGGTACGGCTCCAATGCGTGGCGTTTGGGGGCTTCTCTTCAATCGTCTTCTTTACAATCCGGGCCCGCTTCCGTGCGCTGATGGAGGGAATCCGGCCGCTTCGCGGCGCGTCCTTCTCAATGCCTCCCAATCCATGTTTGGCGAAACGAGCACGCCATCGGCCAACCTTCTGAAGCGTCATCTTCAGCCGTGCTGCAATCTCCTCGTTCCTCAGACTCTCAGCCGCCAGCAACACAATTTGGGATCGTTCCGCCAACCGTACCGATGTACTACGGCTTCGCCTCAGTCGTTCCAGTTCCTTTCGTACCTGAACATCAAGATCAACCCTCGGTGCTTTCCTCATATCTATATCAGACGTTGGACAAGCACTTACATCTCATTAATTCTGGCGGACTACACTAGTACAGACGGTGTGTTGCGAACTTGCAACTCTCGGGGGTCCGGGTGCAGCCACGGATGTCCGCCACTGGGCGCTAACGCTCGCGTTGACTCTGGCAGGCGATGCAGAGGACCGCTTCGGGCCGGACCGTCAGACGGGCATAGCCGATGGGCTCTTCGCACTCCAGGCAATCGCCATATTCTTCCCTCGAGAAACGCTGTCGGGCCGCATTCACCTGCTTCAGCCTCGACTGGGCGGACTGTCGGTTGGCTCGGGCCATGCTCTGCTGCTGCATCGCGTCCATGCGTGAGAGGCGGCCAATGGGTTCGTCCAGGGCCACCGGACGGATTCCTTCCTCTGTTACCTGGAGGAAGTGTTCCAGTTCGTTGCGGAGCGCGGCGAGTACCTGCCCCAGTTCCTCGGCCTCTTCTGGGGTGAGTTGTTTCACGTCAATGACCTGGCAGACAGGACGGCCTGACCCCATCGAGCGTTCGACGGCAAAAAATGCGCGGCTGACGATAGGTAGGAATTACCGTCAGCCGCGCGAGGAAACCTGCGAAACTGTCCTCACTATCGCCTAACTGACTGTCAGGACAGGTCCGTCGAAAATCATGTTGAAGAAAAAATGCCATCAGGTTAAAAGTAGGTATCTTTCGGATAGGAGACACGATGTCTCAATTCAAGATTGGAGACCGGGTTCGGGTACCCCACAGCGGCTTTGGATCGCAGCCCCCCGCAGGCACTGTGATCGATGTTCCAGATAGCCGCGTGCCGGATCAGGAATCACGCCTCGAGCCGGTTCGCGTTTACGTAGTACGGCTCGAGGACGGGTTGGTTCGCCGATTTACGGGCGTGGAAATCGAAGCCGAGTAGAGGCGCCCACGCCGCTCGCTCACTAATCGCCCGCATCACGGCTAGTTCGAGGTCGCCACCTCCAGCACCGTCCGATACATGAACTCCACAAGAATCCCAAGGCCCTCGATTGGTATCCGTTCATCGTTGCCGTGAGCCCGCGTGTCCTGGTCGTCGGAGGCGGCTCGACCAATGCCGTAGGTCGGGATCCCCGCAGCGCGGAGTTGAGCCGAATCCGACGCGCCCGTGCTCATAGTCGGCAGGGTGATCGCCTCGGGGAACATGTCGTCCTGAACCTTCTCGATCGCTCGAAACAGATCCGTTCCCAGGGGCGAGGGAGGAGCTGCCGGACGGCCGCTCGATGGCGGGACGATTTCAATGGCCGGATCGTTAATGATCCGGGCAAGCGTGGAGAGAAACTCGTCCTGATTTTCGTCAGGTAATGCACGCACGTCGAGGGTCGCCTCGGCATCGCCCGGAATCACGTTGTAGCGAAAGCCACCGCTGATGATGTTGGGCGAGATGCCGGTTCTCAGGTACGAGTTGGCGTAGAAATCCTCGTTCCGCAGTTTCTCCTGGATCATCGGGCTGAGAACCGGGTCTTCGATGTTCGCATAAAGAAACGCCTGTTCGGGGTCGCTGATCTCCGCTCGGCGTCTGAAATACTCCCGCGTCGTTTCGTTCAGGCGCATCGGCATCTGAAACGCTCCCAACTTGGCCACCGCTGCCGCCAGGTGCACGACCGGGTTGTCGGGACGTGGCCTGGACCCATGACCGGACACCCCGCGCGCGATCAGCTTGATCCCACGCCAGATCGCCTTTTCCGCGGTCGTGATCTGGACGAGGTCCACTTTGCCATCTTTGATGTGGATGTTGCCGCCCTCGTTGAGAGCGAATTCGGCCTCGATCTTGTCACGGTGGTTTGCCACCATGTAGTCGATGCCCCACTTGGTCGTTCCTTCCTCTCCGGCCTCGATGAGCAGGATGATGTCGCGGTCCAGTTCGATTCCGGACCGCTTGATCATCAGCATGATCTGGAGAGCCGCGGCGATCATCCCCTTGTCGTCGCTCGATCCCCGACCGTAGACGTATCCATCCTGGATCGTTGCCGCAAACGGGTCCATGGTCCACTGATCCCGGTCCACACCGACCACATCGGAATGCCCCATGATCAGGATGGGCCGTTTGCTGCCGTTGCCGGCGAGACGGGCCACCAGGTTTCCGCGTTCCGGGTCCAGAGCGTAAATTTCGCCCGGGATTCCCTCGCCTTCGAGCAACGATTTCGCGTACTCGGCAACCAGCGTCTCGTTCCCCGGCGGGTTGGACGTGTCGAGGCGGACAAGATCCTGGAGAATTGCGACCGTGTCATCGCGAGCCTGGTCAAAGTCCGGGACCTGCGCTTCGGCCGGAACCACGACCCAGAGAACCCCAAGCAGGAAGGACCATCGGGAAATCATTAAGAACCTCCAGGAAAATAAGAAATAAGACTCCCTGCCCATTAAGCGCCAAACAGGGGGATCCGGAACACCCGGGCCATGATCAGGATGAAACTCATCCCCGCGAACACCGCCATGCTGAACCATCCGAACCAGGTCGCGAAAACAGATGGATAGAACAGGCGATCCGTCTTGGGTATGACGGTAAAACAATAATAAAGATTCAGAAAGTAGATGACCGGCGCCACGAAGAACGCAAGGGCCGACGCGGAAAGGACCAGGAGGACGGGAGCCGTGACACCCGCAATAAGAGAGCTCGCCGTGATCAGCGAGAAAAGCATCGTCATACGATAGATGTTGAACTCGGAATACCACGTCGTCCGATGTTCATCGCTGAGATCCTCGGCCGAAATTCCCTGGAGACGTGCGGTTCCGCGAAACAGGTTGCGACAACAGGCTCCGACCACGCGTGGCCACCCGTCAAAGTAGTTCAGTGCCGTTGAAAACGTTGCGGCAAACGATCCCAGGATGAAGACGATCATCATCGAAGGCCCCACGCTGTCGCTGAACACCCGGCCGATCTCACCGATCACCGCGTTTCCGGCAACCTCGCTCGGATAGAGCCAGACCGCGGCCAACAAAAGAAAGATGCAGGCCATCAGAAACGAAACGACATGCCCGATTCTGAAATCCCAGAGTCCGATGTGAAACCATCGCCGGCAGTATTCCAGCGCGTGAGGCGACAGCTGGCGGACATCCACGGCAAGGTCTTCTTTGCCTGACTTGAAAGGATCGAACGGACGGGCGATTCCCTGTTCTTCCAGCGCGCTCCGAATCCGACCCATCCCGACTCGCTTCGCCTTTCCCCATTCCGAGGCCTGCAGCGAAACGTCGATGCCGGTTGGCAACAATCCAAGAAAGGCGGCGATTATCAGCCATGATCCGCCGGGGATCTGGACTCTGAAGAAATTTCCCATCGCCGAAAGCGGCGCCGGCTCGACCAGATAGACCCCCACGCTTGAAACGAAAAGCATGCCGGCGAGCATCTTCGAAACGATCTCAAGAACGTGGTACTTGCCTGCAAGAATGATCCCGACCGCAATGATTCCCAGCACCAAACCGTGCACCGCGATCGGAATGAGCAGACCCAGATATTCGGCAAAGAAATAGTAAAGGACGGCCGAGGCGGCGATCAGACGGCCCGCCTGCCCCACGACGCACTGCAGGAGCGTCGTCACAAGGACATACCACAGCGGCCATTTCTTCCAGGCGGTTGAATAGGCGTCCAGCATGCTGCGGCCCGTCGCATGCGTGAACCGGAACGCCATCTCGAAGCCGTAGTACTTGAAGATGTAAGCGACCGGGATGCACCACAGCAGGGCGTAGGCGAAGCGGCCTCCGGCCACCGGAGCGCTGATCAGGTGGCTGGTTCCGATTCCCGTCATCATCAGGATCATTCCGGGGCCGAAATGGCGGAACAGGCCGCGGATAGATGTCTCCGGCAGCGTCAGGTTTTCGAGTGGCTCGTTCTTAGCGGACATATGGTGTGGCCATCCTATAGGACGCGAACGGGCCGGTCAATTGGGAGAGTGGCTCCCAGTCGGTGGCAAGTGGAGAGGCTGACAACCCGGGATCAATTGCGATAATCGTTAAACGCCGGATTCAAATGTCGGGGCAGTGGAAACGGACCCCTGTCCACGGGCGCTCCGCACTCATGGTATAAAGTAGGGAATCGCTGCAGAGACCAGGAATAATCGATGTCATCTCCGACACATTTATACGACGAACTGGCACGAACCGTAGACCGGCTTAACCGCATTGTCGAAGCGACCCAGGCGTTGAATTCGACGCTGGATCTTGCCGAACTGACGCAGATCATTCTCCAGATCGTTCGTGACGAAGTCGGCGTCGAGCGCGGGACCGTGTTCGTCATAACCCCGGACCGGCAGCATCTGCGGTCCCTCGTCGCCCAGGAAGTCGATGCTGAAATCGAATTGAAAGTCGGCACCGGAATCGCGGGCACAGTGGCGAAGGACGGCGAGGTCATCGATATTCCGGATGCCTACGAGGACGATCGCTTCGATCGAAGCTTCGATGCCCAACTCGGCTTCAAGACCAGGGACATCTACTGCATGCCGATCCGGAACCGGACGGATTCAATCGTCGCTGTGCTGCAGTTGCTCAATCGTGGCCGCGCCCTGACGAAAGGTGACAAGGATTTTCTCGCGGGCATCTCGGTGCACATCGGCCTGGCGTTGGAAAACGCTTCGATGCACCGGGAGATCCTCGAAAAGAAGAAAATCGAACAACAGCTCGATCTTGCCCGCGAGATCCAACAGGCGTTCCAACCGGAATTGCCCGACTCGCATGGAAACGTGGAGATCTTCGGTTCATCCGATATGTGCCACGAGGTCGGTGGCGACTACCTGTCTTTTTTCCCTCTTTCCGACGGCCGTTTCATAGCCATGCTCGGAGATGTCTCCGGAAAAGGCATCGGCGCGGCTCTGGTGATGACGTCGGTTCACGCAATGTGTCGCGCCCTGGTGCGCCACGTCCATTCGCTGGAACGGATCACTTTTATCCTGAACGAAATGCTCCTTGAAACGCAGAATCGGAGCTACCTCACACTCCTGATCATGCTGGTCGATCCGTTGAAGAGCCGCATCCATTTCATCAACGCCGGCCACAACCCTCCTGTTATGGTCGATGCCCGCGGCATCGTGCGGATGCTGGATGAAGGAGGAGGGCCGCCGGTCGGTCTCTTCCCCTCTCTCAAACACAACCGCGAGATCATCGACATCGAACCGGGTTCGGTGATTGTGATCTACACGGACGGCGTCAGCGAGGCCGAAGACGCCGACAACGAGCAGTTCGAGATGGACCGCTTCTCGATCGTCCTCAGTAAGCACTGCAAGGAGTCCGCGAAACAGATCCACACCGCTATTCGCGCCGCCCTGAAGGACTTCGTCGGCGAGAATCCGGCCAACGACGACAGCACCATGATGGTGCTGAAGTTCTAGATGGTTCTTCCGATTCAACAACTGCTCTCGTCCGTTTTGAAGTTGACGTGCCCTGTCTGCCTGCAGGGACGGGTGTTCACCGGTCTGTTCGACACGAAACACCGCTGTGACAACTGTGGCTACTTCTTCTCTCGTGACAGCGGCTACTTCTCCGGCGCGGTCATCTTTGGCTATGGTGCGACGATCGCGCTGTCGCTGGGATCCTGGCCCTTCCTGAAGTACGTGCTTGGTATCGAATCCGATCGCGTGATTCTCGCGCTCATGATCGTTCTCGCGCTTGGCTTCCCCCTGTGGTTTCTTCGCTACGCAAGAATGCTCTGGATGGCTCTCGACCTTTATCTGAACCCACCGGTAACCGAGGACTTTGAATTGCGAGGGCGGCCGGCAGGCCGTTAGGCAGACTCTGGTGGACTTGCGGCCCGCAGGGTGGGAGCTTACAATAGCTGATCCGGTGTGGTGAAAGGCGCCGTAATACCAAGGCCCCATCGTCTAGCGGCTAGGACGTAGCCCTCTCAAGGCTAAAACACGGGTTCGATTCCCGTTGGGGCTATTCCTACAGCATCCAACACAGTCCAACTGTGTCCAGAAATCCGTCATAATCCCAAGAAAAACACGGTTTTTCGCTCCGAGGTGGTCCAGTACTGTCCGATGACATCCAGATAAGATTGAGGGGAGAGACGTGGGGGATTCGACCACACTGCGGTGGCTGTCAATGATCTCCTTAGTTTGGGCCTGAACGAACGGCAGGTTGGTGCCACCTACAACGGTTTCCTCAGATTGCTAGAGGGTAGGGCCCCAAAGGTCCACGCATTGTTCGTTGACGCCAATATCCGAGAGTTCAGCGCGACCAGGATGAGTTTCCTGTGAAACAACCGTTCCCCCATGGAGGAGGACGCCTGGAAGTCTTGGGTGTATAGTAACGCCATCCGGCGCTAGGCAAAACCAACATCCAGAGACGGTGTCAACTCCTTATGATTTGAGCGCCGACTAAACGGATCCGATCATGCAGAAGACGGGAACACGGACGATCAGACATTTCTGCAACCAGAGGAGACCGATGATGACAAACAGATTGAACATCGTTTGGGTCGCAACCGCGTTGGCCGTTTGCTTGTTCGCCGGCGCGTGCGCCCAGATACCTGAGGGTCCGACATCAAGCGGCGAGGCAACAGACAATCAAGCTTCAGCAGACACGACCGTCTACCACCGGAGCATGGAGATCGAGGGTCTCGACATCTTCTACCGTCAGGCAGGCGATCCGTCGAATCCTACCGTTCTCCTGCTGCACGGGTTTCCGACCTCGTCGCACATGTTCCGGAACCTCATTCCGGCACTATCCGACCGCTACCACGTGGTGGCACCCGATTTTCCCGGCTATGGGAATAGCTCGATGCCCGCGGTCGATGAATTCGACTACACCTTTGACCACCTGAGCCAGATCGTAGAAGAGTTGGTCGCCAAGCTCGGGTTCCCGCGTTACAGCCTTTACCTGATGGACTACGGGGCTCCGGTGGGATTCCGCCTTGCCGCCGCGCATCCCGAACGCGTGCAGTCGCTCATCGTGCAGAACGGCAATGCGTACGACGAGGGTCTCGACAACGATTTCTGGGAGCCGATCAAAGAATACTGGAAGGACAGGGGTGCCATTAACCAGGGTCTCGACAACGATTTCTGGAAAAATGTCAAAGCTGCCTACAACCAACCAAACATGACGAACGAGGATGCCCTTCGCTTCCTTGTGACTTTAGGCGCAACCCAGTGGCAGTACACCAACGGCGTTCGCAACACCGAGGCTATCAGCCCCGACAACTGGCACGTCACTCAGCGACTCCTGGACCGACCGGGAAACGAGGAAATCCAACTTCAGCTTTTTTACGACTACGGGAGCAATCCACCTCTATACCCAGCCTGGCAGGAGTACCTGCGTAGCAACCAACCACCAACGTTGATCGTCTGGGGGGCGATAAGGACGAGATCTTTCCCGCCGAAGGTGCCCATCCTTACAAGCGTGATCTCGAGACGCTGGAGTTCCACCTGCTGGATACAGGTCACTTCGCGCTCGAGGAAGACCTTGACGTGATCGCGGATCTGATCCGCGAATTCCTGGGGAAGTACGTGAGTAGCTAACTAAGCCCTGGGACGAGCAAGAGTCGGTCATGCTACCGCCTCTAGGTGACGGCGACGGTTTCGTTGAAATGGTGGCGTGGTCTCTGGATGGAAAGTGCCGGTGTGGGTGGGGTCGTGCCTGAGGTGCTCCCCAAAATTCGGACAGGTCGCTAAGGTGTAAAATCGCTGCCTCGGGAGAGGCAGATGAAGAAGAGACAGAGGAAGCAGTACAGCGCCGATCTGAAGGCGAAGATCGCGGTGGAGGCGGTGAAGGGACAGCGAACGATCCAGGAGATCGCCTCCAACTACGGGGTCCACCCGAATATGGTGACAAAGTGGAAGAAGCAGTTGCTCGATGGCGCATCGGAGATCTTCTCGAACGGGAAGACACAATCGATGGAAGCCGATGAAGAAGTCCGGACCTAACTTTACCAAGAGATCGGAAAGTTGCACGTCGAGGTGGATTGATTGAAAAAAAAGTCCGGACTTTCACGTTAGGACAACGACGGCCATGGATCGAATCAAGCGACAAGAAACTGAGCATCACCGAGCAGTGCCGGTTGGCGGGAGTGTCCCGGTCGGGACTCTACTACACGCCTGTTGGCGAGAGCGCCGAGAACCTGGAGTTGATGCGTCTGTTGGACGAGCAGTACACACGGACGCCGTTCTACGGCGTGCGGCGGATGACTCACTGGCTGGAGAATCAAGGTCACCGGGTCAATGCGAAACGAGTACGACGGCTCATGCGGCAGATGGGACTGGAAGCGATCTATCCCAAACCGCGGTTGTCGACGCCGGCACCGGGACATCGGATCTATCCGTACCAGCTACGGGGGCTGAGGATCGATCGCCCAGACATGGTGTGGGCCACCGATATCACGTATATCCGTCTGCGGCAGGGGTTTATCTATCTGGTGGCGATCATGGACTGGTACAGCCGGTATGTGCTGGCCTGGGAGGTTTCAGTATCGATGGACAGCGCTTTCTGCGTGTCGGCATTGGACTGGGCCCTGAGGCATGCGCAACCGGAGATCTTCAACTCGGATCAGGGTTCTCAGTTCACCAGCGATGCGTTTACGAGCCGACTCGAAGGCGAGGGCATCCGGATCAGCATGGACGGCCGGGGCCGGTTCCTGGACAACATTTTCGTCGAACGTCTATGGCGAACGGTGAAGTACGAGGAAGTGTACCTGAAGGACTACATGAGCGTTCCCGAGGCGGTCTCGAACCTGACTGTCTATTTCAGATTTTACAATCAGGAACGCGGTCATCAGGTATTCGACTATCAGACACCCGAGGCGATGTACTTTCAAAGTGCGAGGAGTACGGCATCGGTCAAGAAAGCAGCCATACTCCAGGTTGCCCCAGACGGCGAACGCCGTTGACAAGCGATCCTGGCGCGATCTTTTCTCTGGAAGTGTTTATCGGAGGCGAAAAGAAAGAAAAAAGAACCAAAAAAGGGGTCTTCCGCAGAATTTGTGGGTAAAACCGTCTTCCATCGCCGCTTGAGGAGACCACGGTGCTCGCCAAGCCTCAAGGCTTCCCTCGCAAGCTCGGCGGCTGCGCCGGCCTTGACCCTCGGCTGCGCTCCGCGGTGTCGGCTGGTGTGGGCGATGGGGAACGGGGCCTCCGGCGGGGGCTCCGGGCACCGGGTGTAGGCGTCCGACCGAAGTGGGTACTGGAATATTCGCCGTCGAACAAAAGAATAAGGTACTTTGTTTCAATTACTTATGTGCGCACAGGCCTTTGGACTGCCCACAAATTCTGCGGAGGAGGCCAAAAAAGAAAGAAAGCTGCAGCCTGTGGAAACTGCCGCCGCTGATGGAAATCCTCAAAAAGGATTTCCACAACGGCTTGAAAACAGCCTCGGAGACTCGGCTTTTTCACAGTTCCCACAGGCTCGGCGACGGGTAAAACATCAACCCATTTCAACGGCAGCGATCCACCTTAAGATCCGGGATTTTCTGTCCGAAGAATGGGGAGCCCCTCAGCCTTTCGTTGTTATTTAGTTCTGAGCAATCACGTCCGACGTTAGGGGAGGACATGACAATGGCAGGTCGACCGGATTGTCGCGTCTACAGTGGGCCAGTATTAGCCGTTGCGACTCACCTTAAGCACGTACTCGATATGAATGGGATCGAATGCGAAGTGCGCGGCGAGTATCTTGCAGCTGGGGTTGGCGAAATCCCAGTGATCGAAGCGTGGCCTGAGTTGTGGGTACTGGATAAGGCAAACGGTGAAGACGCCGCGAGGCTTGTACGCGAAGCCCTGGAAGAAGGCGAGTCGGACCAAGCGAGCTGGGAATGCCGGAACTGCCACGAAGTAGTTGAAGGGCAATTTGCCGAGTGCTGGAACTGTGGGGCAAGGAGCGCTCCGTAAAGCGGTTCGATGCCAACGGCTACCCCTCCACCAACGTCTTCTCCGTAACCTCTCTCAATCTTCTTCCCCTCCGCACGGTCTCTCGGGATAATTACGTCCTGTTGGATAGGGACTCAAACCGCCCATTTCTGACCACACAAACGGAAGTTTCGAAGCGTCAACGGTTCTTGCCTTGTCCGTAGCTCTGGCCCCGACGCAGGATTCAATGGTTGTCCAGCGTGGCCAGGTCGGGCCCGTATCGATCGGAGCGTCTGACGACTCGATCTACTCAGCGTTCGGTCCGAGGCTCCTCCTTCTTCATTCCTTCATTCTCAGTCCATCAATTCCCCTAAGAATCTTGCTGAATCTAAGCGTTTTGCTGAATTTAGGCCCACGCCCCGAGTTGGCTAGACTTTTGGTATCCGTAGGGTTTAATTTTGATCGACGGAATCCTTTACGTAGCAGGAGGCTACCCACGTTGTCCGGTTTCTGTAGTTGTGGCTCCCTGAATGTCCGGTACTCTAAGCGGCGGGGTTTGGAACGCGCCTGGCGCCTGATTATGGTGAGGGCCTACCGATGCGAGGATTGCCAGAAACGATTCTTCAGGTTCACCCCGGCCGTAAAGTGGGCCTCTAGGCCTTGGGCCACACGTCAGGCCAACCAACTTAAAGACAAACTGAGCACTGGGCAGGCGAAGAAAGAATCGGATCTGTGGAGAACGCTTGCCTTTGAACAGGCGAGTCGCGAAGCGTTCGATACGTTCGCAGCCACCGTCGAGCATGCTGTGGCACGGTTCAATAAGAGATTCAGCCGAAGTCAAAAGATAAAGCTGGAGTTCGGAAGAATTTTAGATGGTTTCGTTCTGAAGAAAGAGTTTGCTCCCTTAGCCCTAGCAGAAATCCGATTGAGCCCGTCAAACGAGACTGTCCAATTCAACATCACAAGGCATAGCTCAACCCAAGTATTCACGAAAGCGTTGAAGTTCGACACATCGGATCGGATCTGCTTCGAACAGGCTAGCGGGCTTCTTTCGGTGGATGATGCCGCCATCGCACTCTTCCATTACGTTTCGGACCAGGAATCCAATCTTTCCAGGTGGTTTGACAGGCCCAACGGCAGCAAGAGCCGGGCTGCCGCAAACTGAACTCAAGAACGTGAAAAGCCTCTAGCAGCCCGTGGTGGAAGTCTGTAGGGTCGCGTTACGAGCGTCATGGGGCTAGCCCGCATTTCTCATGAATGGTGCCCAAGACTGCATTTAGGAGAAGGAAAAGGCGTCGGAAGCTGGTTGGCGGGAGCAAAGATGCCGACTGAGCTGAGAAAGTGGGCCTGGATGACGGGTGTTGCAGGGAATGGTGAGGTGAAATCGGATTACAGAGACAGCTATCCCGACCAAAGACGGGAAGGTTGGGATGTCTGAGAAGAAGTGATTAACAGCGCAGAGGGATTTGTTGAAGGTTCGCGTAAATCTGAGCGAACACCGTAGCGTAGGGGTAGCCTCCAGCCATCCGAATCCAGACTCGACGCACCGTGACATGGATCTGGGCTGCGATCTTGAGCAGCTTCAGGCGAATCGTGGTGCACTGCGCCCGCGCGAATTCGGTACCCTGCAAGCCGAGCCGTCGCAAGGCCTGCATCAGCATGTACGCCACCGATGAAAGGTAGAGTCGGAGTTGATTGGCGCGCATGGTGGCCGTGCTGGTCCGATCGGCGAACAATCCGAGTTGTTGCTCTTTGATCCGGTTTTCCATGTCTCCCCGTGCACAGTAGGTCTGTTCATAGATGTGCCTTGGGGATGTTCGTCCTTTCGGTAACGAGGTAACGATAAACCGGGGATTGGCGCCCTTGGCCAGATGTTCGGCCTTACCAATGATGCGTCGCTCACGAGTCCAGCTGTCTCGGGTCTGATACAGAAACGTCTTAAAGACGCGCGCCGGCTTTCCGGTCCTGTCGAACCGCTTTTTTGCCGTCGCCATCGGAGTTTCAATCGCGGCTAGCAGCCGATTGTTCTTCGCCAGTCCGATCACGTAATCGACACGGTGTTGGGCCTCGCACCAGGTCAGGATCTCATCGCGGCAGAAACCCGAGTCCCCCCGAATCACGATCTGGACTCTGGGCCACTTCTGCCGAATCTGTCCCACGATCCGTTCCAGTTCCTCTACCGATCCGTCCGCACCATCGATGTCGGAGCGTCGTAGCCGGGAACACAACACGAACTCCCCACAGAAAATATAAAGCGGCAGATAACAATGGTGCCTGTAGTAGCCGTGAAAGAAGCGACCCTCCTGATTCCCGTGTATCAGATCGTCGGTCGCATCCAGATCCAGAATGATCTGCCGCGGTGCCCGCCGATGGGCCTGGAGGAAAACGTCCACCATCAGCCGATCTATCGCCGCTTCGTCCCGGCCGATCTTCTTGGTCGGGTGCTTTGCCGCACCCTCGGTCGACAGTTCCAGTCGGTTCAACGTGCTCTTGCCCGCCAGGGCCTTACCTCGATCTCGAGCTTGTTTCCGTGTCCGGCCCTTCGGATCGGTCTCACCCACCATCACCGCCAGCACCGGATCCGATCGGAGTTGATCGTGGTCGTTCAGATCTTCATAGCCCAAACACAATCCGTACACCCGTTGCGACACCAGTTGTTCGATCCCGTGTTCCACAAATCGCGGGTCCCGATAATCCCGGAAACATTCGGCAAACTGTTTCAGGATCCCGGTTCGTTTTTCCGTTTCTCGTAGCAGCAAACCGCCCGCGTCCGTGCTGATGTCTCCCCCGTCGAATTGCCCCCGGACTTCCCGTGTACCTAATGCGTGATATTGAATCGTTTCTGTTTTACACTCTGTCATGACAAAGGCCGCCTCCGTCTTGGCTTGAAAGTTTCGCCTCCTCCGCAGAATTTGTGGGCAGTCCAAAGGCCTGTGCGCACATAAGTAATTGAAACAAAGTACCTTATTCTTTTGTTCGACGGCGAATATTCCAGTACCCACTTCGGTCGGACGCCTACACCCGGTGCCCGGAGCCCCCGCCGGAGGCCCCGTTCCCCATCGCCCACACCAGCCGACACCGCGGAGCGCAGCCGAGGGTCAAGGCCGGCGCAGCCGCCGAGCTTGCGAGGGAAGCCTTGAGGCTTGGCGAGCACCGTGGTCTCCTCAAGCGGCGATGGAAGACGGTTTTACCCACAAATTCTGCGGAAGACCCAAAGTTTCTATTCAAAACCTTCTATGCCAGACAGGGCGGCCTTTTTCGGTCCTTTCCCTTCTTACTCGTTTCGATTTATTTCAAATCTCTTGAGAAATGCGGGCTAGATGCAAGGCGCCACGACGACGTCGATGCTCTTCATCGTGCTTCTCTCCGCAGCTGGCCCCATGCCGTCGTAACCCGAAGGGCGCAGGGGTCTTCGGGCCGCAGGCTTTGTCATTCGTCGGTCACGATGACTATGCATCGTTCCGCTCCTCATTTCGCGCCTGTGACCCGAATACCCCTGCGCGCGACCCTACAGACTTCCACCACGGACTGCTAGTGGAGGCTCGTTCCGATGCCTCACACCTACCCCTCCACCAACGTCTTCTCCGTAACCTCGCCAAAGCATTTCCAACACTTCGAATTCCTTTGATCTACGAGACGAACGTAGGCGAGAATCAGTCGAGGGCAAACATCATGAAAATTGGCGTGATATTCCGAATTGCCACGTGGGCGAGTGCGGGCTTTCTGGTTTCGGCCGGCTGGGGATTTTATTTCGCAGGCATTTTCGGGAGTCCAGTCGAACCGATTGTGTCCACTCTCTCCCGTTTGACTCAACCAGGCCCTGCGGTTGTCTCGTGTTTTTTTGATGGCCCCCATGGTGTCACTCGATTTGTTCTTGAGAACGCTGCTACATATGCTCTGATCGGCGTAATCGTGGAAACGATCCGACAGCACTATCGCCCCCTCCAAACGGTGCGATGAGAACCTGATAATCTGTTCAAGAGATTTTGGCCTATTCCTTCGCTGAAGCGACTACAGACGCCTTTTCCCGTCGCGCACATCCCGCCCGGTTTCATTGACTTGCATCCCGGATCGGCATTAAGATACGCTCGCGTTCGGTCGCAATCCTGTCTTTCACGAGCCTTAAGAGAAGCAGCCAAGGTAAGGACTACCAATGTCGTCGATCGGCCCCGCCCGTTACACCCGCGAGTTCTCAAATATGACACCCGCCCAGATTCGGAAGGTGTTGATTGAAGGAGCGGGAACGATCCGGAATACCGGGGAGCCATTCGAGTACAGGATCCGTCTCCTTGGCGACTCGATGTCGATGAAATCTGCCGGCTCCACAGGTTGATTCTCAACTCCCTTCCGGACCAACTGCTCCTCTATGAACGGGACAGCGATTTCTTCGCCGGGTGTGTCCGGGGTCAGGGATGCGTCGTCGGTGCGCTCGCCGGAGACGCCCTGGTCGGGTACGCAACGATGTGGTTTCCCGGCCCAGGGGACGACAATTACGGAACCTACCTCGACCTGCCCCGGGACGAACTGCCTCATGTGGCACATCTGGCGGGTTCTTCCATCCATCCCCGATTCCGTGGGAACGGCCTGCAACTCCAGTTGCTGCGCCTGCGTACCGCGTTCGCGTCCGGCGCCGGCTATTACCACCAGTGCGGAGAGGTCCTGCCGGGCAACGTCATCAGCATCGAGAACCACCTGTCTTGTGGCTACTTTCTCAAGGGATTTCGCGTCGACGATTTCCGTTTTGACCAGGAAGGGGTGCCCCACTTCATTCTGCACCAGGACACCCGTCGGCAACCCCGGCGCAAGGAATCGGTCAATCCCCTCGATTCATCGATCGACGACATCGCGATCTACCACCAGAGGCTGGAAGAGGGGCTCTGGGGATTCCGTGTCTTCTACAAGGCCCGCGGGCCTCGTCTGGCCTTTGGATTATTCGTATAAAGAGGAGCGGCCGTTGCCCGTGCTTCGCACATGAACAGTCTCTTACGATTCTTCAATGTGCAAGCGGAGGAAAAAGGTGTCCTGGGAACCCTTTTCCTTTTTCAGTTTGCCATCGGCACCGCCCGTTTCTTCGTCCTGACGCCCGCGCTGGCCATATTCCTCGAGAGGTTTGATGCCGAAGACCTGGGACTGATCTATATCCTTGTGGCCATTCCCCTGGTCGCCACCAGCATGGTCTACGTTCGACTGGGGCGAGTCCTCAAGCTTCGGACCTTGATCGTCGGCACCCTGGGATTCCTGATCGGGTTGACCTTCCTCATCCGGGTCGCGCTGGGTCTGGACGCAAACTGGCCGGCACTGTTGCCACCGGTATGGTTCTTCATCCTGTTCACCCTGACCAGTTCTGCCTTCGCTGCAACGGCCACGCGCGTGCTGGATATACGCCAGAGCAAGAGGCTGATTCCGCTGGCCACAACAGGGGATGTGCTGGCCTTCTTCGTCGGGGGGATGGCCATTCCGTCGGTTGTCCGGCTCATCGGCACGCCCAACCTTCTTTACATTTCAATGGGTGGGGCGGGCCTGGCCGGCCTGGTCTTCCTGCGCCTCAGCCACGTCTACGCCGGCCGGTTCGCGCCAAGGCGCCAGCCTCAGCCCCCACGGAAGGAAATTGATAACATCGACTGGTCCGGCTCATACCTGCGGTTGATGGTCGGCTATTTCGCTTTCAGTGCCCTCGTGTTCGTTCTCATCGACAACGCTTTCAACCTCGTCGCGGAACAGAGGTACGCCGACACCGCCGAACTCGCATCATTCTTCGGCACCTACTCGGCCGTTGCGGCAGTCGCCAACCTGCTGTTCAAGTCCGTTCTGACCGGACGCCTGGTCAGCCGTTTCGGGGTCATCGGCATCTTATTGAGTTTTCCCCTCGTGATTGCTCTCGGGTCCTCCCTGGTCGCTATCAGTGGCTTCATGGCGGTCGGCCTGGTCTTCTGGCTCACAACAATGACCCGCCTGTTCAACAAGGTCTTTCTGAGCGCGCAATACGCAACTTTTCCGACTCTGACACACCCTCTCGGAGAAAGAAGTCTACCCGTCCAGGCGACTCTCGAGGGTATCGTCGAGGCCACTGCATACGGCGTGTCCGGCCTCCTGCTTCTCGGCATCCACACTTTTTTTGACATCGGCGCCGTCGAACTCTCGTTCCTCCTGATCGTCGTCTGCGCCGGCTGGTTGTATGTCTCCCTCTCTCTGAGACGAGAGTACACCGGCACACTTTCAACAGTCCTCCATCGGCGGCGTCTTGGGCCTTCCGCGCTCAATCTTTCCGACAACCTGAGCCTCGATCTCGTGATGAAGGAGCTGGAAAGCCCATACCCGGAAAACACTCTCTACGCTCTCAGCCTCCTGGAGGAATCTTTTCCTGAAAATTTACCGGCAATCCTTATCGGATTATTGGCCCATAAGTCCGATGAGGTACGACTCGAAGCCCTCGATCGGGTTGAAAGACTCCACTTCGATGAGGCGCTTGAAGCGGTCAAAGCCCTGGCTGAAGACAAAACGAATTCTTCAACGATTCGAGGTGCGGCGACGAGGGTCCGCTGGGTCTTGAGCGACGACGACATTCACGAAGGTATTCTGGGCCTGAGCGACCCCGACACGGAATTCCGCATCGGTACCATGGTGGGCATGCTTCGTTCCGGGTCGGTTGAAGGTATCGTCTATGGTGGTCACTGCTTGTTGGACAGCTTGCGCTCCCCGCAACCGGAGGACAGAATTTTCGCCGCGAAGGTTCTCGGTGAGTCGGAAATCGAGCAGTTCTACAAACAGGCGCTCAGTTTGCTCGACGACCCGAACGTGGACGTCAGAAATGCAGCGATTCAAAGCATTCCGCGCATCGGGCACGCGCGATTGTGGCCACGCGCAGTCGATGCCCTGCGTTACGTCGAACTCGCCGGGGCGGCCTCGGAAGCGCTGATCGCCGGTGGAGCCGCACCCGTCGACAGTCTCGTCGCCGGTTTCAAGCAGCACCCGTCGGAACGTTCCTTCCGGCTGAGCGTTCTGCGTATCCTGGGACTGATCCGGGAAGACACGTCCGAAGAAATCTGGGGCGTCCTCGTACAACCCGACCCGGAGGAACGCCACGCGGCTCTGGTCGCCCTTTCGAATTGTTCATTCGAGGCCAGCGAAGAACAGGTACCCAGGCTGCGGACGTTGCTCGAGGGTGAGGTGGCCGACGCCGTCTACCGCTACTCCGCGATCGCCGATCTTTCCGAAACCTCATCGACCGGTCTGCTCCGGGATGCGCTGGAGTTCGAAATACATCGGATCCGTCACCGGGTCTTTCGGATTCTATCGTTCCTCTATCCCGGCAACGACGCGATGACGGCCTGGGACAACTACACCAGTGACGACAAGGACAAGAGAGCCTATGCCCTGGAACTGGT
Organism: Terriglobia bacterium; assembly: GCA_965262425.1. Taxonomy (GTDB): domain Bacteria; phylum Acidobacteriota; class Terriglobia; order 20CM-2-55-15; family 20CM-2-55-15; genus CAZOZZ01. The sequence continues at coordinate 1,829,560 of OZ253536.1, forward strand.
CGAGAACCTGGTCAGCAGCCACCTCAAAGACCTCTTGTTTCCGGTTCTCGAACACGTCGGCGTCGATGATCGTCTGGTCCGACTCCGATCACGCCATCAGATCGAGAGAATGCCCGTTCGGGAACGCCTCGATGATCTGACCAAATCAACGGATGCGGGTATCAGCAAGTGGACCCGGAGCTGCGCCAGTCATGTCGCGGTTCAGCTGGGTCTCGAAAGCGACCCTGACGAGGTTTCCATCGTGCGTCAGGCGCTACGCCTGAAGTCGGTGGAGCTCTTCGACAACCTGCCTGAACATGTCATAGCCGGCATCATCCCGCAACTGCAGGAAGTCCATTTGGAAGCGAACGAAGAGGTCTTCTCAAAGGGCGAGGTTGGAGATGCCATGTACGTGGTCCTGGACGGAACGGTCCGGGTTCATGACGGCGACACCACTATCGCGGACATCGGAAAGGATGGTTTTTTTGGCGAGATGACGGTTCTCCAGTCCGCACCAAGAACGTTTTCAGTCACCACCCGAGGTCCGAGCCGGCTTTGCCGGTTCAGTCAGGACGCGCTCTATCGGCTGATCGCCGACCAGGTTGGAGTCGCACGCAGTCTGATTCAGATCATCGTTCAAAGACTTCAGCAGAATCGCGCCATGAAGGGTAAAGCGTAAGAAGCGGAAGCGTCGGACCTATTGATAGCGCTCCACCAACACCTTGATGATCCCCTTCGACAGGGCCGCGTTGCCGGCCATCAGCTCGTAGAGAACATCCTGGTCGAGCCGCAACAACTCGGCTTCTTCGACGACAGTCGCCGATGTGATCCGCGTTTCGGACGAGAGAACAGACGTCGTTCCGAACACGTCGGGCTGGGTGAGAGTCGCGAGCGTACTCTCATCATCATGGATCCGGATGCTCCCCCCGGCAATGATGAATAAGGATTTTCCGATATCGCCCTTCCGGTAGACATTTGCTCCTTCCGGCAAATGCAGATGTTGGAGGTAAAAGGCCAGGGACCGGAGAATGTCGTCGGGAAGGCTCCCGAACACGTCGGTCCGCTTCAAGATAAAGACTCTTTCAATCATTTCCGGCGAAGCTAACGATCCTCCACAACCAGACGTCCCTCGGGGACGGAATCAACACGGAGGCAACGGAGAACAACGGAGGAACACGGATAGATTTTTCAAAGAAAGAGAGGCTCTCCGTGAACTCCGTGTCTCGGCTTTTGATTCCTGTCTCTTACCCTGCATGCGACCCAGACTTTCACCACGGGCTGCTAGGCGCCACTCTTAGGAACTGGCTAGGGCCGACTCGATTGACCCGTCCACCCATCTCTTATACACTCTCTCCGCTGGGGACGCATCCCTTTGATCGGGTAGTGAACCCACTAAATCCCGCTTTAAGGCGAGTTACAAGCCGCTTAGGAAGAGCGAGGCCGCACGAATGCAGGGTAAAACGGTAGCTCAGTACAAGGTTCTGGAGAAAATTGGTGGTGGCGGAATGGGTGTGGTCTACAAGGCCGAAGACACCAAACTCCGACGCCTGGTGGCTCTCAAGTTCCTGCCTCACGAACTGGCTACGAATGCCGTCGCGCTCGAACGGTTCCGACGCGAGGCAAGGACGGCTTCTTCGCTGAACCACCCCCACATCTGTACGATCTACGATATCGACGAGTTCGAAGGCCGGCCCTTCATCGCGATGGAGTTGCTCGAAGGAAAGAATCTCCGGGACTACATTGCGCGAGAGCCGCTCTTGTCGGCGGAGTTGCTGGAGTTCAGCATACAGATCGCCGATGCCCTCGATGCCGCTCACGGACACGGCATCGTCCATCGAGACATTAAGTCGGCCAACATTTTCGTCACGGAGACAAAGCAGATCAAGATCCTCGATTTTGGACTCGCCAAAGCGGTTTCCGGAAACTACGGGCAGACCAAGTCCGACCCCTTGCCAGCCACTGAAGCCTCGACTATGACCGACGACCAGTTGACCAGTTCTGGTGCCTCTGTCGGAACGGTCGCCTACATGTCCCCCGAACAGGCTCGTGGCGAAACTTTTGACGCTCGAACCGATCTATTTTCCTTTGGCGAAGTGATTTATGAAATGGCCACGGGAGTTCCAGCGTTCACCGGCGCCACGGCCGCGGTCATCTTCAACGCAATCCTGGAGAAAGAGGCCGACCCGGTTTCTCGCAGAAACCACGAAACGCCACCGGAGCTGGACAGGATCGTCCGAAAGGCGATGGAGAAAGACAGGGAGGTCCGATATCAGTCCGCGTCGGAAATGCGCGCCGACCTCAAGAGACTGGTTCGGGCGCTCGGGTCCGGCGAAACACACATCAGTGGCATGTCATCGGCGCCTGAACAGAGATTCGAAAAAGGGATGGACCTCGCTCCTGTGATCGGCATCGTCGTAGTCCTGGTGGCCCTCGGGGTGTATGTCATCACGTCCATGGTCGGCTCTCGATCCGGTGAAGTCGGCTTCCCCCTGGACGCACGTTCTGAACAATTGACCTCCCAACCCGGCCTGGAACTGTTCCCAAGCATGGACCGGGATGCGCGTACGATCGTGTACTCCAGCAACTCCGGTGGAGACTGGAACGTCTTTCTTCAACGCGTAAATGGGACCAACCCAACCAACCTGACGGCAAGTTCGACCGTGTATGACGGAGAAGCCAGCGTCTCACCCGATGGATCCTCGGTGGCGTTCCGGTCGGATCGGCAGGGTGGAGGGATCTTCGTCATGGGGGCCAGCGGCGAGTCCCCACGACAACTGGCGACGTTCGGGTACAACCCGGTCTGGTCGCCTGACGGAACCTCGCTCATGTTCGCCACCGAGCAGGTGCTGAGCACCCCGCAGCGTCGCTTTGGCATCAGCGAACTCTGGACGGTCCATGTCACAACCGAACAGGCGGACCGGATTTACCAGGGGGATGCGGTGCAACCCGCCTGGTCCCCGGACGGCAGGCGCGTCGTGTACTGGACCCAGACAGGGGGGCAGCGCGACATCTGGACGATAGGTGCCGACGGGAGCGAACCGATTCAGGTCACCGATGACGCCGCGCTCGACTGGAGCCCGCACTGGTCCACGGATGACTACATCTATTTTTCCAGCGACCGCGGCGGCAACATGAATCTGTGGCGGGTTCCGGTGGACGAACAGGGGAATGCGGTGGGCGACCCCCAACCGGTAACCACGGGTGTGGTTGGAGTCAACCAACATGCCAGCGTTGCCGCAGGCGGAATGCGGATCGCGCGCGCGGTGCAAACCAATGACTCCAACATACTCCGGGTCGAATTCGATGCAACGGCCGGACAAGTGGTCGGAGAGTCCGCACCCGTGACGCAAGGGTCGATCCTCAGCGAATGGAGCGACCCCTCGCCGGATGGAGAGAGTATCGTATTCGTACGGCAGGAGGATGTTTTCGTCGTCTCGCGAGACGGCACGATCGTCCGCAGGCTCACCGACGACGAGTTCAACGACCGGAGGCCCCGCTGGTCGCCCCTGGGCGACAAGATCCTCTTTTACTCCAACCGCGTAGGCAGCCTCTATCAGATCTGGACCATGAACCCGGACGGAAGTGGTAAAACCCAGGTTACCGACGACCCTTCCGAGCCCATTTATCCGGCCTGGTCGCCCGACGGCGCTCGGATAAGCTACGTCGACGTCGCAACCGGTTCCTACATCGTCGAACTCGACGCCGAACCGGGTCTGGATACCCGTGTCAATCTGCCACCGCTGGAATCCGCGGATACCGTTTTTGTGGCTCGATCCTGGTCCCCGGACGGACGATTCCTCGCCGGAGATCGATGGTCCCTTCCCGACCAGAGGCCCGACGGCATTCTTGTCTATTCCTTCGAATCGGACACTTATGAACTGCTTTCCGAATCCGGAATCGAGCCCACCTGGCTGGCCGACAATCGCACGCTCCTCTTCCAGTCCAGTGTCGCCTCCGCGACCGAAATCCTCCTCGTGGACCGCATCACGAAGGAATTCCGTACGGTCCTTTCCAGTACATCGAAATTCTTCGCCGGCCCGAAACTGTCCGCCGACAACCGGACGTTGTTTTTCACGTCGATCGGAAACGAAGCGGATATCTGGTTGATCAGTATTCCTTGAGGAAGTGGCCAGTGGCCAGTGGTCAGTTTGGGGAGGAAGCGGAACGGTTGAATCCTGGAGTCAGGCCGGCTCCGACAACGGACCACTTCCCATCACGGCGAAACGAAATCACCTCTCGGAATCGTCCCTAATCTCCGCACGACCGCGTTGCGCCCATAGGCCTGCGTTATCCAGTTTTCGAAGAGAACCGGGAGGCCTGGGGAATCCCCCGGGTCCCTTCCGCTCATGGCATGGAAATGCAGGTGGGGTTCGACAGAGTCGCCGGAGTTGCCCACCTCTCCGATTTGATCTCCCGCTGCAACCTGATCTCCGACCCCAACCTTCATGCCGCTGGGTCTCATGTGGGCGTAGTAAGTGTACTGTTCGTCGGCATGACGGATCACGATCGCGTTGCCGCCCGGCGTGGCGGGCATGGCCTGGCCCGGCACGTTTTCAGGAATGTCGTCGCGCATGTAAACGACTTCGCCGGCTCCGGCCGCCAGAACGGGCAGTCCATATGCAAAGAAGTCACTGTTGCGCGATCCTCTTCCACCAAAGCTGCTTCCGTCGGGACCGATCCTCAGGAAATCGTAGGCAAAGGCCTCGGCGATGAAACGTTTGTGCGCATCCAGAGTCCCGTGTTCGGCGGCAACGTACCAGATTCCCTCGAACGGTAAGCGTCCCACAAATCCTTCGGCTGCTCGAACCGGCGCCGACACCTGCGAAGTCGATGGAGTGTCACCCGACAGAAACTCGCTTTCGACAACCAGGGTCTCCCCCATGAATCCACCCGGCAGGTCGAGAAACACGTCGGAAAGAGCCTTCCTTTCATCAGGTCCGAGCGTCAGTGTTCCCTTGGGCGTGGTCTCGATCCGACGACGGTCGATAGAATCGTCGAAGAGTGCCTCTAATGCGGGTCCGGAAAACTGACCCGAGACGATCCCGCCCGTAGAGCCCACCAGATCAAAGCGTACCCACTGGATTTCGACGGGTTCGGCGGTCACGTTGTGAAGGATGACGTGGAAAAAGACACGGTTGATGGGAACGATGTCGCCACCCAGTTCCTCCATGTAAACGACGTCGGGACGGATGCCGATGTCGAGTCCTTGAGCAACGCCCGAAACCGAGGACAGCAGGATCAGTAAGGAGGCTGTTGTTAAAAGCTGCATTGCGCCTTGAGGCTAAGTCAAAGAAGTGGTAAAAATCAACCGTCTCAGAATGCCCCCCAACTGCCGACGGACAACTAGGAGCCTGCGCGGCAGAAGGGATCGTAGCGAGAAAGTGGAGAATCGGGGCCAGATTTTCTCGATTTTGAGGCGAACAGTGGTTGAATCAGGAGTCATGATGGACGAGAAACGATTGCGAGAACTTTTGAGAGAGCGAGGCATCCTGCATCCGGTCAATCACCCTCTCTCGGTCGGCAGGAAAGGCTGGCCCGGAATGGGGCGCATCGACCGGCGGGAGTTCGTCAAGATAGCGGGTCTGGCAGGCGCCGTAATGGCGACAGGTGTCGGGGGACTGGGTTGCACGACACCGACCAGTGTGATCGGCGAGGGACCTGCACCCGATCCCTTCGAGCGTGAGCTCGCGCTGCTGGCCGTAGATGCCGCGCGATCGGCCGGTGCCAATTATGTCGACGTCCGCGTCTCCCGCCACTGGAACGAATCGGTCAGTACACGTGAAGAGCAGATCACCGGGGTCGGCAAGAGCGACTCTTACGGGATCGGCGTCCGGGCACTGGTTGGGGGTTCCTGGGGATTTTCCGGTACGCGTGAATTGACGACGGACGCCGTGGCCGAGGCGGCCCGGGAGGCCACGGCAATCGCGGCGGCCAACGATCGTGTCGCTCCCAGCGAAACAATCCTGGCTCCTGTAGACGCGGTTCCTGACGGCCGCTGGGTCACACCCCACGAAATCGATCCATTCGAGGTTCCGATCGAAGAAAAGGCAGACCTCTTATTTGCGGCCAACTCCGAGGCGATGAAGGTGCAAGGGGTACGATTCGTTTCATCCAACATTGGATCCGTGAAGGAAAGCCGTCTGATCGCTACCAGCGAGGGATCGGTCATCCAGCAGACTTTTATTCGAATGAACCCCAGCATGAACATCACGGCGGTATCGTCGGACCGATCGGATTTCCAGAGCCGGGGCTCCGTTGCGGAGCCGGCCGGACGGGGCTGGGAGTACGTCCTCGATCTCGACTTCCCGGGAAATGCGGCAAAGTGGGCCGAAGAAGCCGTCATGAAGCTCAGCGCAACTCCGGTCGATCCCGGCACCTGGGACCTGGTCCTGCATCCGTCCAACCTGTGGCTGACCATCCACGAATCGATCGCACATCCGACCGAGCTCGATCGAACGCTCGGCTACGAGGCCAACTACGCCGGCACGTCCTTCCTTTTCCCTCCCGAGGAAGTCCTCAACAACTACCGGCTCGGCCCCGATTTCATGACGTTCATAGGGAACAAGAACGAAGAGGGTGGATGCGCGACGGTGGGCTGGGACGACGAGGGTGTCGCTGCTACGGCATGGCCCATCATCGAGAACGGCATCTTCAAGAATTACCAGACCACGCGTGAGCAGGCCGCCTGGATTTCCGAACAGACGGGCATCACCGACAGCCTGGGCTGTGCGTTCGGAATGAACTGGGCCAGCATCCCATTCCAGCGCATGCCAAACGTCAGTCTGATGCCGGGTGAGGAAGACCTCAGCGAAGACGATGTCATCGCTGCGACCGACCACGGCATCATGGTCGAAGGACGAGGCTCCTATTCCATCGACCAGCAACGCTACAACTTCCAGTTCGCCGGACAGGTCTTCTGGGAAATTCGGGACGGAAAGAAATACCGCATGCTTCGCGACGTCGCTTACCAGGCCCGAACACCGGAGTTCTGGAACTCCATGTCCCTGATTGGCGGAGCGGGCACCTACTACATGGGCGCTACTGCCGGCGACGCAAAGGGACAACCGGGACAATCCAACGCCGTCTCTCACGGCTGCCCCATCGCCCTGTTCCGGAACGTCAGTATTCTCAATACCGCGTAATGAGGAGTCGAACATGAGTCGTTTTCAATCAGAAGGAACGGCCCGCCACGGCCTCTTGGAGAATGAAGCGCGAGAGCTGTGCGAGTTCGTCCTCGGCTTCTCGAAGGCGAACAACGCTCGAGTCAACGTGAACTCCGGCTGGAGAGGTTTCACCCGCACGGCAACCAACAGGATCACGACCGCCGGTAGCAGTACGAACACGACCGTGCAAATTACCAGCGTCTTCGGAAAGCGGGTGGCTCGGGTGACGACCAATCGGCTGGATAAGGAAGGACTCGAACAGGCGGTTCGAGACTCCGAGGAACTGGCAGAGCTCTCGCCCGAAGACCCGGAGTACGTTCCGGAACTCGATGCCCAGGAATATCTAAAAGTAGAGGGCTACTACGACAGCACTGGCGACCTGTCCCCGGAGACCCGGGCCGAATCCATGGTTCTGGCGCTCGATGCGGCCAGGGAGTCGGAGGCGATAGCGGCGGGTTTCATGGATGTCCGGGCAGGCACGGAGGCAGTTGCCACATCGAATGGCCTGTTCGCCTACCACCCCTCGACTGGGGTGGCGTCCACACTCACAGTTCGAACTCCGGATGGGCAGTCTTCCGGCTGGGCCGGCGATGAAGCCGCCGACTGGGGGTCGATCGAATCCGGCCGAATCGCGGAGGACGCGGTACGCAAATGTCAGGATTGGCGAGGAAAAGAGTCGCTGGAACCCGGTGAGTACGACGTCGTGCTCGAACCCACTGCGGTCGGGATGTTGATGCGAAACATGCGTAACGTGTCCAACGCCCGTACGGCCGACGAAGGCCGGTCTTACTTTTCGAAACGCGGAGGGGGCACGCGCATCGGGGAGCGTTTGTTCGATTCGCGAATCACAATCACGAGCGATCCCGCCTCCAGAGATGCCGAGACGAGTCCGTTCACCGGACAGGGATTGGCCATTCGGCCTGAAATGTGGGTGGAAAACGGAGTCCTGCGGACCCTGTCTGCCAGCCGCTTCTGGGCCGACCGCCAGGACATCGAAGCGAAACCCAGCCCTTCCAACCTGCTGATGGCCGGCGGGGACTCGAACGTAAACGAGATGATCGAGTCGATCCGGCGAGGAGTCCTGATCACACGCTTCTGGTACATCCGCGGTCTGAACCCGCGGACTATCTCCTACACCGGTCTGACCCGTGACGGCACGTTCCTGATCGAAGACGGTAAGATCACCAAACCCGTGAACAACTTCCGGTTCAATCAGTCCATGGTCGACCTGCTCGAAAACGTCCAGATGCTTGGAACGCCAATCCGAGTCGCCGCCAGCGAAAACAGTTCCGTATCTTCCCCGATCGTCGTTCCTGCGATGAAAGTGCGGCGGTTTAACCTGGCTAGTGTCAGCGACGCGATATAGGGGGAAGAGGGGAGTTCACCACGAAGGCGCGAAGGACGCAAAGCAAGACGAAGGGTCTTGTTCTAAGACAATCGGAACTTCGTGTCCTTCGCGCCTTCGCGGTGAAAAGGTCCTTCTTCATCTGTTGCACTTTCAGAGATCATCGAATATGGGAGGAGCCGTGCGTGTAATCGTGCTGGTCGTAGTCGCAGTTTTCGTGCTTTCGTCCGGTGCGACGGCACAGGAACGGTGGCCGGAACCGGAGCCGGAGTTGCTTGCCCGTGCCAGAGAACTGCTCGGCGAGGTACCGCTGATTGATGGGCACAATGATCTGCCGTCGTCGCTGCTTGAAACGGTGGATGGGGACCTGGACCTCGTCGATTTGAGCGTTCGGCAGACGGAGCTTCCTGCCGACATTCCACGCCTTCGGGAAGGCCAGGTCGGTGCACAGTTCTGGTCGGTCTTTACGCCTTCCGACTCGACAGCCGCCCTCCATGACGCGATTCGAGAATTCGACATTGTCCACGAATTCGTCGATCGGTATCCGGATTTCGAGTTCGCCTGGACAGCCGACGACATTCTCCGGATTCATGACGAAGGAAAGATCGCGTCGATGATCGGCGTGGAGGGAGGTCACATGATCGAGAACTCCCTGGCCACGATCCGTGTCTTCCACCGACTGGGCGCCCGGTACCTGACGCTAAGCCACTTCGGGGCGACGGACTGGTCGGACGCCGCAACCGATCTGCCGGTCCACGACGGTTTGACGGAGTTCGGCGAAGAAGTCGTTCGGGAATTGAATCGCGTTGGAATCTTCGCCGACCTCTCACATGTCAGCGCGGAAACGATGAGAGACGCGTTGCGTGTGACCGAAGCGCCTATTATCTTCTCTCATTCCGGAGCTCGGGCAATAAATGCCCATGTCCGCAACGTGCCGGACGAGGTACTGCGGTTGTTGCCCGAAAACGGCGGTGTCGTCATGGTCGACTTCGTTGCCGGTTATGTCCCGCACACTCCCCAGGAGTGGCGCGACCTCAGTGGTCCCGAAGGCGAGCGTATTCACATGGCTGCGTTTCGCTCCCCGGATGAACCTTCGTGGGCGACCCGGAGAAACGCGTTTGCCGAGCAGTTGCGCCTGGAGTTGGACAATCAGGAGGAAATCGATCGCCGGATCGCCAACTGGATGGACGACAATCCTGCCCCCCGAGGCCACATCGGCGACGTGGCCGATCACATCGACCAAATCCGCGACGTCGCAGGCATCGACCACATCGGTCTCGGTTCCGATTTCTACGACAACGGCGAGTCCTCGATGTCCTACGGCCTAGCCCGCATTTCTCATGAATGGTGCCCGAAACTGCATTTAGGAGAAGGAAAAGGTGTCGGAAGCTGGGTGGCGGGAGCAAAGATGCCGACTGAGCGGGGTAACTGGGCCTGGATGACTGGTGTTGAAGGGAATGGCGACGTGAAATCGGATTACAGAGACAGCTATCCTGAGCAAAGACGGGAAGGTTGGGATGTGTGAGAAGGAACGCTTAACAGCGCAGAGGGATTTTTTGAAGGTTCGCGTAAACCTGAGCGAATGCCGCGGCGTAAGGGTAGCCTCCAGCCATCCGAATCCAAACTCGACGTACAGTGAGATGGATCTGCGCTCCGATCTTGAGCAGCTTGAGGCGAATCGTGGTGCACTGCGCCCGCGCGAATTCGGTGCCCTGCAAGCCGAGCCGTCGCAAGGCCTGCATCAGCATGTACGCCACCGATGAAAGGTAGAGTCGGAGTTGATTGGCGCGCATGGTGGCCGTGCTGGTCCGATCGGCAAACAATCCGAGCTGTTGCTCTTTGATCCGGTTTTCCATGTCTCCTCGGGCACAGTAGATCCGTTCATAGACCTGCCTTGGAGTCGTTCGACCTTTCGGTAACGAGGTGACGATAAACCGGGGGTTGGCGCCCTTGGCCAGATGTTCGGCCTTACCAATGATGCGTCGCTCACGGGTCCAGCTGTCGAGGGTCTGATACTGAAACGTCTTGAAGACGCGCGCCGGCTTTCCCGTCCTGCCGAATCGCTTTTCTGCCGTCGCCATCGGAGTTTCAATCGCGCGCCGCAGCCGATTGTTCTTCGCCAGGCCGATCACGTAATCGACACGGTGTTGGGCCTCGCACCAGGTCAGGATCTCATCGCGGCAGAAACCCGAGTCAGCCCGAATCACGATCTGGACTCTGGGCCACTTCTGTCGAATCTGTCCCACGATCCGTTCCAGTTCCTCTACCGATCCGTCCGCACCATCGATGTCGGAGCGTCGTAGCCGGGAACACAACACGAACTCCCCACAGAAAATGTAAAGCGGCAGATAACAATGGTGCCTGTAATAGCCGTGAAAGAAGCGTCCCTCTTGATTCCCGTGTATCGGATCGTCCGTCGCATCCAGATCCAGAATGATCTGCCGCGGTGCCCGCCGATGGGCTTGGAGGAACACGTCCACCATCAACCTATCGATCGCCGCTTCGTCCCGGCCGATCTTCTTGGTCGGGTGGCTGGCCGCTTCCTCGGTCGACAGTTCCAGCCGGTTCAACGTGCTCTTGCCCGCCAGGGCCTTGCCGCGGTCTCGAACCTGTTTCCGGGTCCGGCCCTTCGGATCGGTCTGACCCACCATCACCGCCAGCACTGGATCCGATCGGAGTTGATCGTGGTCGTTCAAATCCTCATAGCCCAAACACAATCCGTAGACCCGTTGCGATACCAGTTGCTCAATCCCGTGTTCTACAAATCGCGGGTCCCGATGATCCCGGAAACATTCGGCAAACTGTTTCAGGATCCCGGTCCGTTTTTCCGTTTCTCGTAACAGTAAACCGCCCGCGTCCGTGCTGATGTCTCCTCCGTCGAATTGACCCCGTACTTCCCGTGAACCCAATGCGTGAAATTGAATCGTTTCTGTTTTACACTCTGTCATGACAAAGGCCGCCTCCGTCTTGGCTTGAAAGTTTCTCGACAAAACCTTCTATGCCAGACACGGCGGCCTTTTTCGGTCCTTTCCCTTCCTACTCTGTTTCGATTTATCTCAGATCTCTTGAGAAATGCGGGCTAGAAGACGTCACGCGCTTCCCCTACCTGATTGCCGAACTCCTCCGGCGTGGCTACACCGACGAGGACGTGAAAAAGATCGCCGGCCTCAATCTGATCCGGGCAATGAGGGAAATGGAGCTAGCCGCGGAAAGGCTCGACCGGGAATAGGGGAGTTCACCGCGAAGGCGCGACGATCGCGAAGGCGCGAAGGGCGCAAAGCAAGACGAAGGGTGAATCCTGTTTTTCTCTTCAGAATCTCGCAGGATCGAACGCTCGCAAGTCTACGTCGGACCCTCCTTCGACGATCAACTCGGCCAAGGCGGAGCCGGTGCTGAGGGCCAGCGTGACGCCCAACATGGCGTGGCCCGTGGCCACATAGACATTCGACCGACCGGGTAGCGGGCCGATGGCGGGTAGACCGTCGGGCAGGAGCGGACGCATGCCGACCCATTCGGTGCGGGTGGGGCCTTCGAGGGCGCGGGGGAGATAGTGGCGGACGGACCGTTCGAGGGCCGCAATCCGTCTTCGGTCGAGAGTTTGATTGATTCCCGACAGTTCCATCGTGCCGGCAATCCGGGACGCGCCTTCAAACGGGGTGCAGCCCATCTTGGCCTCGGCGAGGTAGAGAGGGTGCCGTAGGGGAACTGCTGGATCGGTAACTGTGATGTTGTAACCCTTGCCCGCCTGAACCGGCAGAATGTAGCCGCATCGTTCGGCCAGGCTCGCCGACCAGGCTCCGGCAGCGATGACGAAGGTGTCCGCGTCGATCGACCCTTCCGGGCTCCGGAAGGCCGTCACGCGCGTCCCTGCAGTGGTCACGTCCCCGACCCGAACGCCTTCCCGGATCTCAACACCCATCCCCGCCAGGCTCATCTCCAGGCCCCGGCAAAGTGTCTCGGGACGCACATGTCGGTCCCCCTCCAGATGAAGTCCACCGAACAGTTCGTCCGAGACACCTGGCTCGAATGCCTTGAGATCCGCCCCGCTCAATTCCACCGGAGAGCGATAACCATACCCTTCCAATAGCGTGATCTCTTCGAGGATTTCTTCGGCTGCCGCCGCTGTTCGAAACAGGTACAGCAGCCCGGACGCTGCCATCTCGAAGGACACGCCGGCATCGGCAAGCCGGTCCAGCAGCGGCATCGTCGTCTGACCAAACCGTGCGATCGCGTGGAATCCGGCGGCGTGATCTCTGGCATTGCAATACGAACGGAATCGCCAGAGCCAGCCGAACAGCTCTGGAATTGCGGAGGGCTTGACATACAGGGGACTGTCGGGCCGAAGCAGCCAGCGAAGCGACTTCAGAGTCAGACCGGGAGCGGGAACAGGCCCGGCATGGGACGGCACGACCCAACCCAGGTTGCCGGAAGAGCAGGCGGCGCCGACTTTGTCCTTGTCGATGACTGTGACGTCCGCTCCGCGTTCGGCAAGGAAGTACGCGATCGAAAGTCCGATCACTCCGCCGCCGATAACAGCAACCCGAGCCATGCTAGTGTCCTGTCTCCGAAATACGATTACTATCTCCGATGGATGTTGCCAGACCGAACGTGGGTTGAATCGACCTACCAACGTGCGTGTGCGCTCGGTCGGCCCGGCCCTGGCAACCAGCAACTTCCATCGGCCCTACGGGTTCGGGCGGAACGACGCCGTCTTTGGAGTCGCTCCTCCTCGCAATGAATGAGCATTGGCTCGTCGTCGCTCCGCCAAATCCGGCACCGTTGCGCTCCGAAATATAGCAACCGTATTTCGGAGACAGGACACTATGAGTCTGCCCGGCTCACCTTCCAGACGCCCCAGGTCAGGACCGGGATAACGAAGATGGCCAGAAAAACCCACGCCATGGCTCCATAACCCCGGGCGATGAGGTCGATCAGTCCAAAACGGGCCATCACGGCGGCGACGGTCAGGAAACCCACTGCAATAACCGACCGCATGGCTCGAGGCAACTGACGGCCACCCTCCCGGAAGCTGTGCGCCACCCGCTCGTTCACCGCGTGGATCATCCCCGTACCCGTCTCAATCAAGGTCCCGAACAGAGCGATACCAAACACGACAGACAAGATGTTGGATCCGATGAGCTCCAGAAGGAAGGTCAGCGGTACGGCCCGTTCGAGCACCGCAGGATATTGCCCGATCATCGCGACGTAGAACAGAATGGCTGGGATGATTGCGATGGGTCCGGCAAGAACGCCTGCGATCACGGCGTCCCGCCGTGACGTCGCGTGGCGGAGAGTGAACAGGACCGACGCGATGACCGCCAGACTGTAGCCTGCATACTGGACGCCACCCAGCCACCAGCCCGGTTTGATTTCCCCTTCCGCCAAGACAGCCCGGATGTCACCGCCGAACTTCGCGAATGCCCACACGAACATCACGATGTAGACCCCGTACAGAAACAGCGACCATCCGGCGAGAAATTTCTCGATCGACTCGCTTCCGAGAAAGACCAGGAGGCCAACCGACGCCATCATGCCCACCATACCCACGGCATACGGAAGACCTGTCCCATCCTGTAACATCGTCCCCGCAGTTGCGCCGATCACTGCCAGAACGATGAGCATGAGGAGGATGTAGGAGGACTCGAAAATGATCCACCCGGGACCGAGAAGCTTCTGGAAAAAGCTCCTGTAGTCGAAGACGCGAAACACGCGGGCAAATTCAAAGCTTGCCACGTTCACCAGGCTCCAGATGGTCGTAGCCACAAAGACCATGCTGAGCAGTCCGCCCAGCGAGCCATAGGCCATGAAGAACTCCACGAGTTCCCGACCGGTTCCGTATCCACCGGCAATGATCACGGACTGAAACACGAAACCCGGAAGCAGGTAGCGCCGGAACCAGCTCGATTTCATGATCGGTTCCATCCGCTCACGTGCCTCACGAGCCCCAGACCGTCTCGAATACCCTCAGCCAGTTCTCGCCCAGCATCTTGTCCAATTCGGGTTCGGTCCACCCCCGGTCTCGAAGGCCCTCGGTCAGATTGGGCACGTCGGAGACATCCGCGAATCCCTCGACCGTCTGACCGACGCCCTTGTCTTTGGAATCGGGTGGAAAGGCGACGGAGTCTTCCGGGTCCATGGGCATCGATTCAGCCCAGCCCCAGATGAAGTCGGGACCAAGAGCCATTGAGATCCAGATATTCATCGTTGATGATCGACGTGTCGAGTCCATCCACCACGAGCCGTCCCGGCCGGGACTGAGCCCCGGCCGTCGCGGGCCGAAGTCCGCGTACTCCCAGAAATCCCGCAGCCGCCATACCCGCCGCGCTTTCCATGAACGAGCGCCGCGTCACCTTTTTCCTTGTCTTGAAACGTCCAGATACGTTCATCGGACCCTCCAGGTCGAATTCTATCCCCGGACCGACGGCTGGTCATGACCCAGGATGGGGTGTGGTGTGTACGGAGCTTCCAGGCGTTCGATTTCTTCGCCCGACAACGCCACATCCAGGGCTGCCAACGCGTCGTCGATGTACTCGATTTTTGTGGCGCCGATTATTGGCGCGGTGATCGCCGGGACACTCAACAGCCAGGCAAACGCAACCTGGGCCGGTTTGATTTCTCGCTCTTTGCTGACTTCGAGAACGGCGTCGAGGACCTTGAAGTCGGTCTCCTCGAAATACATGGTGTCGGCAAAGTCGTCAGCCCCGGATCGAGTGGTACGCTGCTCGCCGTCCCGGCTTCGGCTTCCCGTCAGGAAACCTCGCGCCAGGGGGCTCCAGGGTATGACCCCGACTCCCTGATCCATACAGAGGGGGATCATTTCCCTTTCCTCTTCCCGGTAGATCAGGTTGTAGTGGTTCTGCATCGATACGAACCGATGCCATCCGTTCTCACCCGCCACGTGAAGGGCCCGGGAGAATTCCCACGCCGCCATGCTGCTGGCGCCCAGATAGCGCACCTTGCCCGCGCGTACGAGCGAATCAAGCGCTTCGGCCACTTCCTCGACCGGGCTGTTCGGGTCCCATCGATGGATCTGGTAGAGGTCAATAAAATCCACGCCCAGGCGCTTGAGAGACTCGTCACATCCTTCCAGGATGTGCTTACGCGACAACCCGCTCCGGTTCGGCCCGTCATGAACCGGATAGTGGACCTTCGAAGCGAGGACGTAGTCGTGGCGCGATGCAAGGTCGCCGAGCGCGCGGCCGGTCACCGCCTCGCTGGCGCCGAGCGAATACATGTCGGCCGTGTCGAAAAAGTTGATCCCATGCTCGAGCGCCCGCTTGAAGTGAGGCCGCGCTGTCTCATCATCGAGAACCCAGGGCCGCCATTTCGGATCGCCGTAAGACATGCAGCCCAGACAGATTCGGGAGACTTCGAGCCCCGTGTTTCCAAGTCGTGTATATTTCATAGCCCTGACATACTAAACGGAAATTGCGACACGAGACCGGTATTTCCAAAGGTCCTCCATGACTGACCCGCAGAACCCCGAACAAACGCCGAAGCTGTACGGAGAGCTCTCCACATGGTTCCATCTGCTGACGTCTCCGGAGAGTTATGTCCACGAAGCGAAGTTCATTCGCCAGACTCTCGAACGTTCCTGCGCATCCAGACCCCAAACGTTGTTGGAGTTCGGAAGCGGCGGTGGTAACAACGCTTCGCACCTCAAATCCCGTTTCGTCATGACCCTGGTCGACCTGTCGGAAGGAATGCTGACGCTCAGCCGGAAGCTCAACCCAGAGTGCAAACACATCCGGGGAGACATGCGAGAGGTCCGCCTCGGACGCGTGTTCGACGCCGTGTTTATTCATGACGCGATCATGTACATTCATACCCTCGACGACTTGACGCGAGTCGCCGAAACGGCGTTTGCTCATTGTGCCGACGGAGGAGCGCTTCATATCCTGCCCGATTGCACTCGCGAAACCTTCACTGCCGCTCCCGAAAGCGGTGGGCATGACGGAGACGGACGCGGCCTGCGGTATGTCGCCTGGACGTATGATCCGGTGGCCTCCGACACCACCTACATCGTGGACATGGCCTACATGCTTCGGGAAGGTGATCAGAAGGTACGGGCTGTCCATGATCAACATATCTTCGGCCTGTTCTCACGCGATGAATGGCTGAAGACACTGGGCCAGGCGGGCTTCGATGCTCGGCTCGTAACAGATGACCCGGACGGACGTGATACATTTGTCGGCATCAAACCATCCGGCAAGGCGCGAGATAGGATCAGGAGAATATGAACACAGCAAATCATGAAACAGCAACGCTTGGGGGCGGGTGCTTCTGGTGTCTCGAAGCGGTGTACGAAGAACTGACCGGCGTGTCTTCGATTGAATCCGGATACTCGGGCGGTGCGCGACCCAATCCGAGTTATGAGCAGGTTTGTTCCGGAGCGACGGGCCATGCCGAGGTCGTCCAGGTCCGGTTCGACCCGGCCGTGACGACGTACCGTGAGATTCTCCAGATCTTCTTCTCGATCCATGACCCGACAACGTTAAACCGCCAGGGCAACGATGTCGGCAGCCAGTACCGCTCGATTATCTTCCATCATTCCGATGAGCAGAAAGAGACGGCCCGAATCGTGATCGAAGAGATCGAAAAGGCAGAGGTCTTCCCTTCGCCGGTCGTGACGGAAGTCGTCCCCCTCGAGCAGTTCTATCCCGCCGAGCAGCACCACCAGGACTACTATCGCCGGAACCAGAGTCAGCCGTATTGCCAGTACGTGATCGACCCGAAGGTCGCAAAGTTCCGAAAGCAATATTTCGACAAGTTGAAAAAATCATCCGCTGCAGGCGACTGACAGTCGAATAATCTCGGCTTGACCCATAGCAGCCAAAGGTGGGACGATTTCGTTCCGCATCTCGATAACTGTACGATTGGAGGACACCATGAACGCCAGTGATCATTTGGGAAAATATGCGGAAGGTTGGATAAAGGGCGATCCGGATACGGTCATCTCATCGTTGGCTGATGAATACGTGCTCGACGACCCATCGACCGGTCAAATAGCCAAAGCCGGGTTTGGCGAGTACTTCAAGGAGACCAAAGAAATGGTCACCTCGATGGGCGGCGGCGGCGACCCCTTCATGGAAATCACCGAACTGGTGACCTCGGAGAAGGACGGAGTCCTGACCGCCTGGGCCTGGTGGAAATTATTTCTCCCTCTTCCGCCGGCGTGCGTGCTCGTTTTAGCGCTGGTGTTTCCCCTACAGGCCCAGTCCCCGGACGCGGATCAGGTGCACGAGTCGGCCCGCCACGATTTCCGAGTCGTGACCGTGGCGGAAGGATTAGACAACCCGTGGTCCCTCGCCTGGTTGCCGACGGGTGAGATGCTGGTGACGGAACGAACCGGCCGCCTGAGAATCATTCGTGACGACAAGCTCGATCCGGAATCTGTGACCGGTTGGCCTCCCGTTTACAAGGAGGAGGGTCAGGGCGGGTTCATGGACATCGTTCCGCATCCGGACTTCGCCACGAACCGCCTGCTCTACCTGAGCTACGGGAAACCCAATGCGGACGGTTCCGAGGGCGCGACCACCATCGTGCGGGGCCGCCTGGAAGGGCACCGGGTTGTCGACGTCGAGGAGATCTTCGAGGCGAACGCCTGGGGAGACAACAACAACCACTTCTCCGGACGGATGGTGTTCGACCACGATGGCTATATTTTCCTCGCCGTGGGTGATCGCATGGTCAATCCCGACATGATGGCCGACCATCCCGCGCAGGACCGGACGAACCATATGGGCACAATCGTCCGTCTCCATGACGACGGAAGGATCCCCTCGGACAACCCGTTCGTCGGCCGCACCGATGCCCTTCCCGAGATCTGGAGCTACGGGCACCGGAACATGCAGGGACTCGCCGTCCATCCGGAAACCGGTGAAGTCTGGTCGAACGAACACGGCCCCCGGGGAGGCGACGAGCTGAACCTTATCGTTCGCGGCAGGAACTACGGCTGGCCCGTCGTTTCCTATGGCATCCACTACAGTGGTGAGGTCTTTACGACCGAAGTCGCCAGACCCGAAACGGAACAGCCCCGGTTCGCCTGGATTCCGTCCATCGGAATTTCCGGGCTGATGATCTATTCCGGCGATCAATTCCCCTGGTGGAAGGGCAGTATATTCTCGGGCGGCCTGGTCGGTGAGCAACTCTCCCGGGTCACTCTCCTCGAGGGTCCCGCTGCTGTGAGTGCGGAGCTTCTGCTCGACGGCGTCCTGGGACCGATCCGGGATGTCCGGGAGAGCCCGAACGGCTTCATCTACCTGACGACTGAAGACCGCAGCGGTGCGGGGCTGTCAAGAATCGTCAGACTGGAACCGGTAGCGGGAGAAGTTCAGCCACCGCCGAATTAGGAAATTGTGGATGCCATCGCATCCATTCACAATGATCCAATTGTTTTGTGGACTAAGGCGAAGCAGGTAGGCTAAGTTTGGCGTGAAATCACACCATCTTTGAAGGAGTGTATCGTAATGGATGAACAGAAAATGTTGGGAATCCTTGCAGGAGAACTACAGTCGAATGAAGAATCCCGTGCGGCATTCCAGAAGTCTCCGAAGGGGTGAGGTCCGATTTCCTCAATCGAGAACAGTACGGCTGGGCCACAATATTTGCGAAGTTGTGGAACGCCTGTCGGAAAATCCCGCCTTTGAAACGGCAACCCCGGCGCCGACGACGCACATTTTGTCGCCCAAGCATGACGAAGCGGATGTACAGGTCCTTACCTTCCCGGATTTCGTCACTGATGTTTCGAGTAAGTTTGCGGTGCCGCAGTAAAGGGACAACCTTCTCCCTGATTTCTGTTCCAGCATCGCCAAACAGCGGAAAAGTGGGAGGCGACACGATCCTCAGGCTTGCCCTTCCCGCGCCTCTACGATAGACATGGCGTAGAACTGTGGTGGCGAACTGCAGCCAGGGAGGAATACTACATGGAAGAGCAAGACAAGAAGTTGTTGGCACGGCGCCAGGAAATCGAACTCAAACTGATCGAGCGTGCCTGGACCGACGAAGCGTTTCGCGAGGATCTGATTCGCGATCCCAAGGCCACCCTGGCGCGGGAGTTTGGCGCCGAGTTTCCCGGACAAGTCGACATCGAGGTGGTTGCGGAAACCGATCGAAAAAAGTACCTGGTGATTCCTCAGTCGGTTTCCGGTGAACTGTCGGAAGAAGATCTCGAACAGGTGGCCGGAGGGATTCGCGACCACAGCGTGTGGACTGGCATTCGGGGTTGGTACGGAGGCGATTCAAGAACGAAGAAACTCTGAGGCGAGCCCATCGTGCACATTACATCTCCGACGCGCGCCGATGCGAAGCATCCCGGAACTGTGCGGGGACAGACACCTGAACGCCCGACTTTCCTGATGTGTTCGCCGGACCATTTCGGCGTCGACGTAAACCGAAATCCATGGCTTTCGGGCCGCCGTGTGCCAATGCGAGACCAGGCTCGACAACAGTGGCGGGTGCTCCACGACACGCTGGTGGGTCTCGGCGCCGACGTGTTGATGGTTCGGCCGGTCGAACGTCTGCCGGGACTGGTCTTCACCGCGAACGCCGGCTTTGTGTTGGGCAACCGAGTCGTTCTGAGTCGCTTTCGAGATGCGCGGCGTCGTGGCGAGAGCGGCCATTACCAACGCTGGTTTGAGGAGCACGGTTACCGCGTACTGACTCTTCCCGCCGGCGGAGGCTTCGAAGGGCAGGGCGAGATGCGTTGGGTGGGTGACCGACTGCTTGCCGGTTATCACTCTTCGGAGGATCTCATCGCACATCGTTGGATCGAGAAACAGCTCGGAGTCCCGGTACTGTCTCTTCGCCTGGCCGACCCCCGCTTCTATCACCTCGACACCGGTTTGTGTCCGTTGGGTTCCGGGCGAATTGCATTCTTCCCACCGGCCTTTACGCCCGAAGCGCAGGACCTGCTTGCTCGAAATCTGGAACAGACCCTGGAACTCGCTTTTCCGGACGCGATTCGTTTTGCGGCCAACGCCGTCCTCGTCGGCAAGACCGCGGTGATAGCCGCCGGCTGTGAAGGATTCGCCCGATTGATGGAAGATGCGGGCTTCGAAACGTGCGCGCTCCCGCTTTCCCAATTCCGGCTCGAAGGGGGAGGTGCCAAGTGCCTGGTCCTGGACCTGAACGAGGGCCCGGAGCACATGCGGCAGATTCCCGGGTCGGTTGGCCCATGAATGCCGATCGCGAGCAAGACATCGCCCGCCTGATCGGCCCCGGCGACCTGCTGCTGGTCGTGCCGCCGTTTGCGGCAGCGGATCGAGCGTCGCTTGCCGCCCATCTGCTCCAGGCCTGTGCCCACCGTGCCGGCTTCAAGGTACGGATCCTCTATGCCAACCTGCTTTTGGCTGTCGAGATTGGCCTGGAACCGTATCGCGCGATCTGCGACAGAACGCTCGGACCTCCCGATCTGATGGTCGGCGAGCGATTGTTTTCCCGTTCGGCCCACGGCCTGCCCTTTTTTGCCGAGGATTCGTGGGGCCCGGAGAACGAGCCGGTCCTCGATCGACTCCGAACGATTGAAGAAACAGCTGCAACGTGGAGCGAAAAGACGGCCCGGCTCATATCCGGGCTCGAGTTTCCGATCGTGGCCTCCACGACGACCTTCGATCAGACGAATGCGAGCTTTGCCCTGCTCCACCGCGTGAAGGGCCTGCGCCCCGATGTGCTGACTTTGATCGGCGGCGCCAACTGTGATGCAGGCATGGCGGACGGGATCACATCCCTGGATCCGGATCGCAAGTGTTTCGATTACATCTTCTCGGGAGAGAGCGAGCAGACCCTGCCGCAGTTTTTGAAATCCTATTCATTGGGAGATCTGCCAAAGGAGCGCATCATAAGGGGCACCCCCTGTCTGGATCTCGATTCGCTCCCACTCGTGGACTACACCGAGTACTTCGAGCAGCGTGATTGCCTTGTGCCTAGTGTCCCGTCCCATGTAATACTTTACAATTGTGAATGTTCATGATGGAATGGTGGCATGTTTACACCAGCCACTGCCATTGCCATTGAGAGTCCAACGATACAACAGCTTGAATCCCTCGTTCGTTCTGGAAATACACCGCAGCGTATAGCGCTGAGGTGTCGGGTCATCTTGCTCGCTGGGCAGGGAGTGGCGAATCACTCGATTGCCCGGGAACTGGGCCTGTCGCGGCCAACAGTTATCGCCGCGCGCGCAGCGTTTGAGGATGGTGGCGTTGAAGCCCTGACAGCGAAACCGACGCGGAAAAGGTCGCGGCGCGTACTGACGCCGGAACTGGAGCGTGAGATTCTGGATACGACCTTGAAGACCAGACCGGCCGACGCGACGCAGTGGAGCGTGCGGACACTGGCTAAACAAATGCATGTCTCGCGAATGATGGTGTATCGAGTCTGGCAGCGTTTCGATATCCAGCCGCATCGAGTCGAGAAATTTAAACTCTCTAACGATCCCCACTTTGAGGAAAAGGTCCGGGATGTTGTCGGACTCTATCTGGACCCGCCGGACCGGGCTCTGGTGCTTTGCGTAGACGAGAAGAGCCAGATTCAGGCCCTGGACCGGACCGCTCCAATCCTGCCATTGCGTCCCGGATTGCCGGAACGCCAGACCTATGATTACAAGCGCCATGGCACCACGACTTTGTTCGCTGCTTTCAATATCCTCAACGGTAAGGTCATCGGCAGCTGCTTGCCGCGCCATCGAGGAAAAGAGTTTGTGAAGTTTCTCAATCAAATCGAGAAGGAAGTCCCTCCGGATCTGGATGTGCATCTGGTGATGGACAACTATGGGACCCACAAGAGTGCTGAAGTGCGCCGCTGGCTCAAACCTCGAAAGCGCCGACGATTCCATTTTCACTTTACGCCCACCAGCAGTTCCTGGCTCAATCAGGTCGAACGTTTCTTCGGCCTAATCACCCAACGCATGATCCGACGCGGGACGTTCCTTAGTGTCCGGGAGCTGGAGAACTCCATCTATGCATGGCTCTCCATTTGGAACAACCAGCCGCACCCTTTCGTTTGGAAGGCCACTGCCGATGTCATTCTTGACAAGGTCCGGCGCTGTAAAGAATTAGCTGGGACACCACACTAGGAACGAAACGGAGGAGTCGACGATCCTGCCGCTCGAGAGCAGCCGCGGTTGCTGGTGGGGACAGAAGCACCACTGTACGTTCTGTGGTCTGAACGCCACGGGGATGGCTTTTCGCGAAAAGTCTCCCGAACGGGTCATCCTGGAATTGCGGAGCCTTCCCACCCGCGACACCTCTCGCCGCGTGGCGATGAGTGACAACATCATGCCGCATTCCTACTTCAGCTCTCTTGTGCCCCAGCTTGGGGCCGAAAGCCTGTCCCTCAAGATTTTTTACGAGCAAAAGGCGAACCTCTCTCTGTCGCAGGTACGTGCGTTGAAGAAGGCCGGCATCGTTTCGATCCAAGCCGGTATCGAGTCGCTGTCGAACGGCCTGCTCGATCTCATGAAGAAGGGCGTGTCGGCGCAGCAGAACCTGAGGCTGCTACGCTACGCCCGGGCGGCGGGCGTGCACGTTTTCTGGAATCTGCTCTGGGGCTTTCCCGGCGACAGGAGCGAGTGGTACGAGCAGATGGCCGGCTTCCTCCCATTGCTGATTCATTTACAACCTCCTGGCGCGTATCCCATCTGAGTATCGATCGCTTCAGTCCCTACTTCGAACGACCGGAAAATTATGGAGTTCACGACGTCGAACCCCTTCCCGCATACAGCGATGTGTTCCCGGCGACTGCCGATGTCGATCGGCTTGCCTACTTCTTCATCGCCGACTATGACAGCGGTTCCCATGCGAGACGCGAGCCGATCGAGGCGCTGTCACGCACGGTCCGGCACTGGCATGAACGATGGGCCGAAGGGTCCCGGGCTGCACCTGTGCTGCGCGTGCGCCAGGTGTCTTCCGTCATCGAGGGAAACTATTTGCTGTTCGACAGTCGGGATCGAACCGGAGACCAGGAAGTCCTCTCACTCAATCGTCCCCAGGCCGCGGCGGCACTCACGGTTCAGCCGTACACCGATACCGAAACGACCCGATGGGCCTTGGAGCACAAGGTCGCGATCGTCATCGACTCCCACCTGGTGGGGCTGGCAACTGCCGAGCCCTCAATGTTGCAGGAGTTCGAAGCAGAACATGTGCGTGCTTCTCGTAAGAAAGTTCCCAAAACCGTTTTGTAGTCCAGACCCTGCGCTGAAATTTCACCCGCCCGACGATTGCAGCAGGATGGAGTGTACGGCCGTGGCCGTCCCTGGCCACCCGCCAGGAATGCTCACACGTTTGGAGTTCAAGCCCAATCGGTCCTGACCTGAAGCAGGTCGGCCCTCTCCCGCCCGGACGTCGCGTCCAACCGGGCCGGCGGCCAGGGACGGCCGCGGCCGTACACGCTATCCCACAAAGTCCTTGATAGGCTAATTAATCCGGGTGATCGACTGGATGCGCACGGGTGGCTCTAACCGCTGCTCCTCGTAGGGCGCGACCTGGATCTTCCGGACGATGTCCATTCCCAGAACGACTTTGCCGAATGCGGCGAAACCCTGACCGTCCGCGTTCCGATCCCCGCCAAAATCGAGGGACGGCTGGAAGTTGATGCAGATGAAAAAGTCCGACCGCGCGCTGTCGGGGCCTCCACGGGCCATGGAAATTGCTCCATCGACATGCCGCAGGCCGGTGTCGCTGGTTCGCTCCAATGCGATCGAAGGGAGACTCTCTTCCCTTCTGTCCGGGTTGATTCCCGCCTGAATCACCTCGATCCGGACATCGTTGTTCGGCTGGTTCTCCATCGTGACCGTGCGATGAAACCGGCCACCCGAATAAAACCCGCCGTCCACATACTTCAGGAAATTCTCGACGGTGACCGGCGCCTTCGAAGAGTACAGTTCCAGGTCGATGTTCCCCATATCCGTCTGGATCCGAACCCGTACGTTCTCCTGTGCAAGGCCGGAGACGGCACTGCTCGAAACCAGTATCAGCAAAGCAAGCATCTGTTTCATCGTGTTCTCCCGAAACTGTGCGATTCGTCGTGGCGATCAAGTATATGATGCGTCGGATGCAGTTCAAGGTCGATTCCAAAATGTTTGAAATGTTCCCCAGTCTCCGGCTGGCCGGAGCTGTTGCAACCGACGTCGATTGCGCACAGGAACACCCCGACCTACCCAAAGCGTGGCACGAGGCCTGGACATCGGCTCTCGAGGAAAAGAAATACGGCGACCGGCAATCCCATCCCCGAATCAAACCATGGAGAGACGCCTGGAAACGCGTCGGCGTGTCGTCGAAAAAATTCCCCTGTTCGATCGAAGCATTGCTCAAGCGCGCGCTCAAGGGGGGCGACCCTTTCTCGATCAACCCGATCGTCGACTTCTACAACACGATCTCTTTGGAACACGTCGTCCCGGCCGGAGCGTTCGATCTGGCATCCACGCCACAAGGCATCGCGCTCCGCCTGACCGGACCCGGCGACACGTTTCAGGCGCTCGATCAACAGGCCCCCGAATCCATACCCGAAGGCGAGACCGCCTATGCCACCGGCTCCACCATTCTCACCCGCCACTTTGTCTGGAAACAGTCACAGGAAGCACTGGTCCATCCGACCACACGCGACGTGTTCCTTGTTTCGGAGATTCTCGGGGACCTGCCCGACGACGTCGCGCCCGCAGTCCGGGCGGACTTCGAGGAAGGGCTCGGGGCTTACTTCGGCGTCGAGAGCCGCGGCTTTATCCTGGATTCGGATAATCCCACAGTAGATTGGTAAAATTGTAAAAAGGGGACGACGGTCAGAGACCCACGCAAAAAAACACGGTGACACAGATCTCTCAGTGTCACCGTGCCTCTTTAGCGAACTATCTTTTCTGCTTTCTAATGGCCGGCTACGTTGTGCGCCCCATGGATCATCACGATCTGCCAATCGCTCCCGACCTTCTTGAAGACAGCACTGCCAAGCCCTTCGATCGGCTCATGCCCTTCGCCTTCCACCGAGTAATTGAAGTGGGACCAGGCCGCATCGCCGGAGGTATAGACTTTGACGTTGCTGGTTGTGATTTTCTGCCCCATTACCTGCCGTGCAATAAATGATGCAACGCGCTCTTTCCCGGCGATCGCATGTCCGTCTTCATCCAACCAGACCGCGTCCGGGGCAAGGGCCTTTTCAAAATAAGCCGCATCCTCGGTATTGAACGCATTGATCGCGGCATCGATCAGAGCGGTGTCGTCCTGAGCATATGCTCCGGTGGAACTCATCAACAGAATCGCAAGCAACAGAAGACCATATTTCTTCACGTTTGAAACTCCTTTGGGTAATTAGATGTTAGATGGCGGATCACTCTTGTCCAAATTAGCTTTTAGGAATTGAGTAGGTTGAGCCCGGCCTCGTAAGATTGGTTTTTCCAACACGAGAAATCAATCCGTGGGGAGGGCCCAACCATGAAACGATTTTCCAGCATTTTCTCCCAGTTGTTGCAACTATTTCCGCGCCTGGAGTTTGAGAAGGCGGTTCAGGATCATCAGGCCCAGCGGCATGCGCGTGGATTCGCGAGCTGGAGCCAGTTCATCGCGATGTTGTTCTGCCAGTTGGGACGGGCCCATTCGCTGCGGGAGATCTGCGGCGGTCTGGCGAGCGTGGAAGGGAAACTGCGACATCTGGGGTTGGAGGAAGCGCCGAAACGATCGACGCTGTCCTACGCTAATCGACACCGGCCGTGGCAGCTTTATCAGACGGTGTTCGGGCAGTTGCTAGAGAAATGTCAGGGCGTGGCGGCCCAGCGTGGCGGGAAGAAGTTCCGGTTCAAGAACAAACTGATGAGCTTGGACTCGAGCGTCATCGACCTGTCGATGTCGCTGTTCGACTGGGCGAAGTTTCGGCGGACCAAGGGGGCGATCAAGCTGCACCTGCTGCTGGATCACGATGGTTACCTGCCTTCGTTTGCCGTGATCACCGAGGGCAAGAGCAGCGACATCAAGGTGGCGCGGCAGATGCGATTCGAGCCGGGAACGGTATTGGCGATCGACCGCGGCTATATGGACTACGACTGGTTCGTGGAATTGACGCGCCAGGGGGTGTACTTCGTGTCCCGGCTGAAACGCAACGCCGTAGTGGAAGTCATCGAAGATCGGCCGGTTCCGAAGAACCGGAACATCCTCAAAGATCAAGTGGTGTTCTTTCCCCATCATGCCCAAGCCCGTGAGGAATATTTCTTCCGGCTCGTCGAGGTGTGGGTTCCGGAGAAGGAGCAATCGATCATCTTCCTGACCAACCACCTCGATTTCGGTGCAACCACGATTGCCGCCATCTATAAGGATCGTTGGTCGGTGGAGTTGTTTTTTAAGGCGCTGAAGCAGAATCTGAAGATCAAAACGTTCCTCGGGACCAGCCCCAATGCGGTGAAGACCCAGATCTGGACGGCCCTGATCGCGATGTTGCTGCTGAAATACCTCCAGTTGAGGTCCACCTTCGGATGGTCCTTGTCCAATCTGGTCGCCCTGCTCCGGCACCAGTTGTTCGTTTATCGTGATCTCAACGCCTGGCTCGACGTCCCGTTTGAAGGCCCGCCCGCGCTGGCCCAAATCCAAGCCCAGCAGTTGGCGCTGGAATGGAACCGGTAGTTTGGACAGCATCTCTTTCAGAATCGAGGTAACTCATCGCTTACACGCGCACTCTTTTGGACAGCATCTGAAATCCGACACGGCCGTCGCCCATTGCTGGCAGGGGGGGCTGATTCTCACCAGCCCTTCAGGGGAGATCTATCTCTATTGGAATCAACACCGACTGGCCGTGGTTGCCGCTAATTTGGACAGCAGTGATGGCGGATGAAAGATCCTTATACCATGAGCCTCAACCGGATTCCCTGAAATTCGGGTAACGCCGACTGATGAACAAACCTTCTTGACTACCGAACAAATGTTCGGTATAACCATCCAATGCGCTCCGCGACGATTCGAACTCAACTGGAGATGGAACTGGCCGACCGGTATCCATCACCTTTCAGTGCGCCTCAAATGCCTTCGCCGGAAACTATGCCGACTGGCATTGAAGAGGTCGACCGGCTGATCGGAGGCCTGCCGCGCGGCCGAATCACAGAGATTTTCGGCCAGGATTCCTCCGGACGCACCAGTCTGATGCTCTCGATACTTACTCAAATAACTGACAATGAAGAGGTTTGCGGATTAATAGACCCTGCGGCAACGTTCGATCCGGCATCCGCAACGGACTTTGGGGTCGATCTCGAACGATTACTATGGGTCCGCACTGGTTGGGATCTCGACAAAACGCTCAAAGCAACGGACTTGCTGTTACAGGGAGGCGGGTTCGGACTGATCGGAATCGATCTTGGCGCCATTCCAATCACCGAGATCCGCCGGGTTCCACTTTCGACCTGGTTCCGACTTCAACGGGCTGCGGAAAACACCCCGACCATCCTTCTTTTTATCAACCGGCAGGCCTGTATCAAAACCTGCGCCTCGTTGGCCCTTCGGATGGGATTAGAACACACCGACTGGTCCCCGAACGTTCTTCGCGGCACCCATTCGAGGGCCGAAATCGTCCGATCGAGAACGGATCCGGCGGCAGGCTGGAGCGGTTTAGACGGTTACTACCGGCTCGAATCGATCAGTTGCCGGCGTGCTGTCAGCCCAGTCCAGGTCATTTCCCCGCCCCCACAAGGGATCGGTATTCAAGGAGTTTCCCGCCATGAGCACTAATATCTCGCGCATCACGGACCATCTCGATGCCAACACGGAAACGAGCCCGCTTTACGGCTGCATCCACATCCCCGATTTCCCCGTCCAGGCGTTTGTGCGGAACGAGCCCGAACTGCGCCGGCAAGCGGTAGTCGTCCTCGACGGTACGTTTCCACTGTTCATGGTCGTTGCGACAAACCAGTTCGCCCGCCGTGCCGGGGTGAAGAGCGGCATGACGAAACTGCAACTCGAGCGTTTTCCGGACATCGAAGTCCGTTATCGATCCAGGGAACAGGAAGACAGCATGCATCGCGCCTTGCTCGACTGCGCGCATTACTTCACTCCACGTGTGGAAGACACCGCCGCGGAGACGGTGACACTCGACCTGAACGGTTTGTCCGGGCTCTGGGGAACACCACGAGCCATGGCCCAGAAATTCTTCCGTGCCGCCGACAAGCTCGGGTTGGATGCACACGTTGCGACGGCTTCCAATCCGGACGCCGCCATCCACGCGGCAAAAGCCACGTCCGGTATCACTGTCATTGCCCCCGGCCAGGAAACCGGAAGATTGCAGGCACTGCCTCTCCACATCCTCTCTCCATCTGATGAAATCCTGGAAACCTTCAACCGCTGGGGACTTCGAACATTCCGGGACCTGACGCGGCTGCCGAAGGTGAAGGTTTCCGAACGACTGGGGCAGGAAGGCGTCCGCTTACAGCAAATGGCAAAGGGAAGAACATCGCGTCCGCTGCTTGCCAGAAATGAAAGGCCATGCTTTAAGGAATCAATAGAACTCGAAGATTCTATTGATTCTTTAGAGCCCCTAGCCTTCATACTCAACCGCCTGTTGGGACAGCTATGCCAGCGATTGAGGGCTCGCAACCTGACCACCAACGAATTGAACCTCGAACTGACAATGGAACCCGAAGCGAAAGACCAAACCTGTGATTTCGCACGCAAACTCCGACTTCCGATCCCCATCCGGGATCCCCAGATTCTGCTGAAACTGTTCCAACTGGACCTGGATACGCATCGCCCCCCATCCCCCATCGTGAAAGTCGCACTCACCGCAGAACCGGTCCAGCCCCGTCGTATCCAGAACGGATTGTTTCTGCCCCTTGCACCTGAACCGGAAAAACTGGAACTGACGCTGGCACGCATCGGCGCCATCGTTGGAGAAGAGAACGTGGGGACACCGGAATTGCTCGACACACATCGTCCAGACGCATTTCGAGTCAAACGCTTCAGCCTCCGGACCAAAGCTTCGAGAAAAAGAACCGTGAGTACCCAACCAGCGGCTCCCCCGATGGCCCAGCGCGCATTGCGGCCTCCCATATCCGCTTCTGTCAAAATGCGCCAGGGCCATCCCTCCTACATCCAGTTCCCCGGCAAATCGGGAAAGATTGTCGCAGCCACCGGCCCCTGGAACTCTTCAGGCCAATGGTGGCGCACCGACCCCTGGGACCACGCGGAATGGGACATCGAAGTCGGTAGCAGCCAACACCACACCCTCTATCGCATCCATCAAGACCGCCGAACAAACAGTTGGTTTGTAAACGGCATCTACGACTGAGGTATCTCACAAAACCGCACGGGGGATTTTTCACCGCAGAGGCGCAAAGGCGCAGAGAGAAAGAAAAGAATCCATCTTTTCTCTCCGCTTCGGATTCGAACGGTGGGGGTGTTCAGCTATGGGATCAACGAACAAAGATATCGATTGGGAATTTATTTCTTCTTCGGAACAATTCTACCTCTGCGCCTCTGCGCCTCTGCGGTAAAAACTCTTTTTATTTCAGATGTATGTCGAGTTGCATGCAGCCTCAGCTTTCAGTTTTCTACAGGCTGCTTCCCTTCCCGAAGAACTGGCCCGGATGGCTGCCCGGATGGATATGCCGGCGATGGCGCTCCTCGATCGGGACGGTGTTTATGGGGCGCCACGGTTTCACATGGAAGGTATGCGTGTCGGTATCCGGCCGCACATCGGTTCGGAAATTACCGTAGTCGGAGGGCACCGCTATCCCTTGCTGGTCGCCACGCGACAGGGATATCGCAATCTGTGTCGGTTGACGACACGGATTAAGATGCGCGCCCGAAAGGGAGAGGGCGCGGCGACGCTCGAAGAACTGGCCGAACATGCGGCTGGCTTGCTCTGCCTGACCGGCGACGAACACGGGCCGCTGGCGGCCACACTCCGCGACGGCGGCACACCTGTCGCCAGGCAGTGCTTGAGACAACTCACCGAAATATTCGGTCATCGGAACGTGTATGTCGAACTGCAACGCCATTTCGACCGCGAAGAAGAAGCCCGCAATCAAACGGCAACCGAACTCGCACGAGAGCTTCGCCTTCCAATCCTTGCCACCAACGGCGTCCGCCACACGACGCACCGCGAGGTTCTGGACGTGTTCACGTGTATCCGCCACCATCGAACGCTGGAAACAGCCGGACGTCTCCTGACTCAAAACATCGAACGCCGTCTGAAGACACCGAAAGAGATGTCGCTTCTTTTCCGGGACCTTCCCGGAGCCGTCGCCCAAACCACCGAGTTGTCCTCACGTCTCGAGTTCACGATGAACGACCTCGGGTACAAGTTCCCCCGGTATCCCGTGCCCGATGGAGAGACGATGGATTCGTTCCTACGAAAACGCACGATTGAAGGGGCACACAACAGGTACCGGCCGTTCCACGAAAAGGCCCGGCGTCAGATCGAACATGAGCTGGCGATGATCCAGAAACTGGAGCTTCCCGGATATTTCCTGATCGTCTGGGACATCGTTCAGTTCTGTCGCCGGGAAAACATCCTCGTGCAGGGCCGCGGCTCGGCGGCCAACAGCGCAGTCTGTTATTCGCTGGGTATCACCGCCGTCGATCCCGTGGGCATGGAATTGTTGTTCGAACGCTTTCTCTCCGAGGAACGAGGAGAATGGCCCGACATCGACCTGGACCTTCCAAGCGGCGATCAGAGGGAACGCGCCATTCAATACGTCTATGAACGTTACGGGCAACGAGGCGCGGCGATGACCGCCAACGTCATCACCTACCGGGGGCGCTCGGCGGCCCGCGAGGTCAGCAAGGTCCTGGGTTTCGACACCCAAACGTTGAACCGGCTTTCGAGCCTGGTCGGACACTGGGAATTCAAGGACCCAAAAGACAGCCTCGGGACGAAGTTTCAGACAGCCGGGCTGGACATCGCGCATCCACGCATCCGCAAGTTCATGGAATTGTGCACCGGTCTGCAGAGCCTGCCGAGGCATCTGGGCCAGCATTCCGGAGGGCTGGTAATCTGCCAGGGTGCGTTGGATTCCGTTGTGCCCCTCGAACCTGCTTCGATGCCCAATCGGACGGTTGTGCAGTGGGACAAGGATGACTGCGCCAACATGGGCATCATCAAGGTGGACCTGTTGGGCCTGGGTATGATGGCCGTGCTCGAAGATTGCATCGAGCTGATCCGTGACGGATACAACGAGAAGGTCGATCTGGCCCACCTCCCCCAGGACGACCCGACGGTTTACAAGACGCTTCAGAAGGCCGATACGGTCGGGATGTTTCAGATCGAGAGCCGCGCCCAGATGTCCTGCCTCCCCCGGTTGCGACCGGACCATTTTTACGACCTCGTCGTCCAGGTGGCCATCATCCGCCCCGGTCCGATCGTCGGCAAGATGGTCCATCCTTACCTGAACCGGCGCCAGGGACGCGAACCGGTCACCTACGCCCACCCCACGCTTGAACCCGTCCTCAAACGCACGCTCGGTGTTCCGCTTTTTCAGGAACAGCTCCTGAAAGTAGCGATGATTGCCGCTGGATTCAGTGGCGGCGAGGCTGAAGAACTGCGGCGCGCTTTCGGTTTCAAGCGTTCCGAGGAGCGGATGGGGGATATCGAAATCAAGCTGCGGCGCGGGATGACCGAGCGCGGAGTCACTGGCGATGCCCAGGACCAGATCGTTCAATCCATCACGTCGTTTGCACTGTATGGATTCCCGGAATCCCATGCCGCCAGCTTCGCCCTGATCGCCTATGCCAGCGCCTATCTGAAGTGCCATTACCTGGCGGCGTTCACCGCCGCCATACTGAACAACCAGCCGATGGGTTTCTACAGCCCGGCAACATTAGTCAAAGACGCGCAAAGGCATGGATTGCGCGTCCTGCCGATCAGCATCCGGGGGTCCGACTGGCTCTGCGGATTGGAACGCGTACGATCGAGGAGCGGTGAAACAGAACTGGCCGTACGGCTCGGCCTGAACTACGTCAAAGGACTTCGGGCGTTGGCTGGACATCGAATCGTCAACGTACGAGCCCGGCAACCGTTCTCATCAATAGACAACCTCGCACGGCGCGTCCCCGAGTTGCAGAAAAAGGAACTGACGCTCCTTGCCGAAGTGGGCGCTTTGAATTTTCTTGCGGAAAACAACCGTATTCATCGACGGGACGCCCTCTGGCAGGTTGAGCGGGCCGCCCGGCGCGCAGGTCCTTTGCTCGAAAGAATAGACGAGCCCGACACGGCGTCTCCGCTTCAACCGATGTCTTCTGAAGAACGCCTGGTTTCAGATTTCAGGGTCAGTGGTGTCACCGTCGGCCCCCATCCCATGGCGTATTACCGCGAGCGCCTGAACCGGATGGGAATTCGCCGGGCCACCGATCTGGCCGGCCTTCCACATGGAACATGGGTCAAGACGGCGGGAAGCGTCATCGCACGTCAACGCCCCGGAACAGCCAAGGGCTTCGTTTTCCTGAGCCTGGAAGACGAGACCGGCATCGCGAACGCCATCTTCACACCCGACATGCTGGAACGGAACCGGGCCGTTATCACGACCGAAAGGTTCATCCTGATCGAAGGACGACTCCAGCATCAGGACAACGTGATTTCGGTAAAAGCGTTCAAGATCCGTCCGCTGTCGATAACGGAAGCAAAAACCTGGTCCAGAAATTTTTATTGAACCATCCCGCCATCAGCTTGCCGGGCGCTTTGGATCGGCGTAGGCTATACACATGAAACGTACAAATCTTGTGATTGATGAACAATTGATCGAGGAAGCTGTGCGCTTGAGTGGAGAACGAACCTACTCCGCAACCGTCACCCGGGCATTGGAAGACTTCGTCCGGCGGATCAAGGCACGACGGATTCTCGAACTCGCGGGCTCAGGCCTCTGGAAAGGCCCTCTGCCTGCGATGAGAGCGGACCAGCCGAGACGAAAGACGCCCGGGAGGAGATCGCGTGTATCTGGTTGACACTTCCGTCTGGATCGAGGTTTTCCGGAAGAGAAACCGATTCGATCTGGAGTCTCTGGTGGACTTCGAGGAAGTCGTCACAAGTCTGCCGGTAGTCCAGGAAGTGCTTCAGGGCTTTCAAGACGAGCGAGCGTTCCAGATAGCTCACGAGGCGATGTATGCCCTGCCGATGGTGGAATCACCGCTCGGCTCCGATGTTTTTGATGAGGCGGTTCAACTCTATCGATCTGCCCGCCGGACCGGATTGACTATACGTTCCGGCGTTGACTGTCTGATCGCGGCATGCGCCCTCCGACATCGGCTCACGGTGCTCCACCGCGATCGAGACTTTGACTCTATTGCCCGGGTCTCGCCTCTTCAGGCGCAAAGTATCCTGCGGAACTAGGAGCCTGCGCGGCAGAAGGAATCTACTGCGAAAGCGGTAGGAATCGGTCCATATTTCCCCGATTTGTCGTTAAATAGAACCACTATTCGCCTCAAAATCGATAAAATCTGTCCTCGATTCTCCACTTTCTCGCTACGATCCCTTCTGCCGCGCAGGCTCCTAGGAAGGTCTGCCGGGTAAAACCCCGGCGAAGACGGCAAGGCCACGAGTTCTTCGAGCGTGTACGGACTGCCTGGCGCGCGAATCCCCTGCCGGAGAAATCAGACAGGCCAGGGCGCCGGTTTCCCCTGCAGGCTACGAAACGGCCTCACGCCAATCCACAAGCATCGACACTCCAATCAGGTATGATCCAGGTGTGAAACGTCGCAGGGTCGTCATCAAGCTCGGTTCCCAGATCGCCATCGATGAGACCGGCCTGTTTGCAACTGGGCGAATCGAACATCTGGCCGACGCCATTGTCGCGCTCAGGAGGGAGGAGTGCGATCCCATCGTTGTCTCTTCCGGAGCCGTCGCTCTCGGGATGCCCTATCTGGATCTCAAACCAGGCGTTCCAATGAAACTGGCGGAATTTCAGGCCTGTGCAGCACTCGGACAGGCCCAGCTGATCGAAAACTACAACCGCATCTTTGAAACTCGTAATCTGATCGGGGCACAGATTCTTGTTAGTTCAGAGGACTTCGCGCATCGACCCAGCTACCTGGCTCTGCGGGAAACGTTTCGAATACTGGTCGGAAAAGGGGCGATCCCTATCGTCAATGAGAACGACTGTGTCTCGGTGGAGGAACTCCCATCGGCCAGCGCCGAACGAAGCTTTGGAGATAACGACAAACTCAGCGCACTTGTGGCGGGTAAGCTCGGCGCGGACCTCCTCTTGATTCTGACCACCACCGACGGGATCTACAGTGACGATCCGTCGCTGAACCTCGATGCGACACATATACCCGAAGTCAAAGACTTCACGATACTCAGCCAGATCCGTACCGCCGAGAAATCGGCGTACGGGCGTGGTGGCGCTTCCTCGAAGATCGAAGCCGCCCGAATCGCGTCGATATGCGGAGTGACGACTATTATCGCAAAGGGTGGGGACCTGTCATCGGTCCTGGAACTGGCACGGAATCAAGAAGGGATTCTGTGTACGATCATTCATCCCAGGAAAGGCCTCAGCGATCGACAGAAGTGGATCGGCGCGCATTCGGGGTATCAGGGGAAAATTGTCATCAATGAAGGCGCAAGAAACGCACTAACTCACTCCGGAGCGAGCCTGCTGCTTCCGGGAGTCGAAACGGTTGAGGGCTCGTTCGACACGGGAGCTGTCGTCAGCCTCCAGACAGGGGACGAAACAGAAGTTGCCCGAGGTCTGAGTTCGTTCAGCTCCGAGGAGATCCGCGAGTACATCACAACTCCAAAGCGGGGCCGCTCGAATCGCGAACTGATCCATCGAAATGATATGGTGATCTTCGAGGGAGCGTCAGCATCATGAATCTCAGAAAAACACTCGAAGGGAGTCGTCGATCGGCGCAGGAGTTTTCGGCGATGCCTGGCGACAGGCGATCGACAGCCTTAGAACGATTAGCCGAGCTCATTCGATCAAACGAACAGATGCTCCTGTCCCGGAACAACAAAGACCTCACCGCCCAAAAGTCTAAGCTGTCGGCTCCACTCTACGGGCGACTGAGTCTCACATCCGAAAAACTTCGGACCGTTGCCGCCGGTATTGACGAACTCGTGCATCTGGAAGATCCGATTGGCGTAGTGGAAAGGAAGACCGAACTGGATGAAGGCCTCATTCTCGACCGCGTCACCGTCCCTCTGGGAGTCATCTGTATTATTTTTGAGTCGCGCCCGGATGTGATTCCCCAGGTCCTCTCCCTTTGCCTCAGGACCGGAAACGCATGTGTGCTCAAGGGGGGTACAGAGGCCGCCCATTCAAACGCCGCTTTCATGAACCTCATCACTCAGCTCAACGAGGAAATGGATCTTCCGCGCAATTGGGCCACGCTGATCGAAACCCGTGCGCACGTCTCGGAGGTTCTCAAACACGACGATCTCGTCGATCTGGTAATTCCTCGCGGATCGAATGCTCTTGTCAGGAGTGTCATGGAACAAACTCGAATTCCTGTTCTGGGCCATGCCGAGGGGATTTGTCACGCATTTGTGCACGAAAGCGCAGACCTCGGCAAAGCCATCGACCTCATCTCGGAGGCGAAAGCGGAATATCCCAGCGCCTGTAACTCCATCGAGACTCTTCTCGTCGACCAAAACATTGCCGACATCTTCCTTCCCCAATGGTCCCGACGCGCCCGGGCGCTTGGCATCGCGCTTCGTGCCTGCGGAAAGTCGATCGTTGCTCTACCTGGAGCCAGTCCGGCAAAGGAAGCCGACTGGGCAACCGAGTACTCGGACCTGATCCTCAATGTTCGCGTGGTCCGGGACATCCACGTAGCGATCTCGCACATTCACCGATACGGATCTTCCCACACGGACATGATCCTGGCCGAGGATTCGGACGCGGCCGAGCGGTTCCTCTCTGAAGTCGACTCCGCGAGCGTGATGTGGAATGCGACCACGCGTTTTGCGGATGGATTTCGCTACGGTTTTGGAGCGGAGATCGGGATCAGCACTTCCAAAACCCACGCGCGTGGTCCGGTAGGAATGGATGGCCTGTTGAGCATCAAGTACGTGCTACGCGGGAAGAACCACCGCGTCCAGGACTATTCCGGCGATGATGCGCGTGTCTATAGCCACAGGGACCTGACGGCCAAGAGGCACACGACACCCACCGGGTAGTGAAAACTACCGTCCCGCTCCGCGTCCACGACTGGCCTGCACGACGGTATCCACCGGGAATTTTTCCAGCTCTCCGTACAGGGTTGGGAAGATGTCGTCGACGGCGGTCTTGCCGACGAAGCAATCCATATGCGCGTAGTTGGGGAACTGGATATAGATGTAGTTGTCCGACCCGTTTTTCTCACACAGGTGACGGAACGTCTTCTGCGTATTCTCCGGGTAAAATAGCGCATTCCGGGCGCCCTGGATGAACGAGATCGGTATCTTCAAGCGTTCGATCTCCGGCAGGTAGATATCGTTGCCGTCGACGTCGACCACCTGCTCCTTCCGAATGGTCATCGCGATGTGGTTGAACGTCTTCAGGTTCGTCAGCCCGAACATCTCGTGGAGCGCTCCGTGGGTGGCGGCATTCAACTGATCGTGGGCGTAGCTCTCCCCGATGATCATCCGCACCTGATGACACACCGAGCTCTGACACAGTTCCTCGCGCGGACCCATCAGGGCCACGGCCTCGGCCAGCTTGTTCCGCCAATCGTTCAGCGGCAGGTTCATGTCGACCGATGTTTCGCCCAGAGCCGCTAAGAAGTGTCCCATCCGCAGGCCCGTCTTGATCTCGTTGACCGTCGAGGTTTTCGGGAACAGTCCCAGCTGCGAGCAGATCGCCGAACGCACACCTTCCAGACCCGACAACATCGCCATCAGGAACGTCATCGACCCGACACAGTGCGCGATGACCTGGACCGTCTCGGCCCCGGTCTCGCCCCGGACCCGCGCCACGGCCGCCGGGTAGTCCCGTTGTGCGATATCGTCAAGCGAGAACAGGTTCGCCGACGACGGCAGATCCGGGCTGGCCCGATAGTCCAGCATCCAGATGTCGTAGCCGTAGGCATAGAGAAACTCGGGCAGGTTCGTGTCGATCGTGTCGGTCGAAAACGACATCGTCGATACGCCAAAGCCGGGCGACAGGATCACCGGGCCCTTCGTGCCGCCCTGGTAGCGGGTCAGCCGGATCTCGGTCCCGTCCGACGTCGTCACCGGATGGATCTCGGGCGGTCTCATCCGCAGCGGCCGCCTCTTCCGGATCGACGGTGCGGTCGCATCTATCCGGTTCTCCCGCGCCATCACGCCGCCGTAGGTGTTGAACAGTTCCTGGCCGAAGAACCCGCCGTACCGGGCCAGCATCTCCAGTTGTTGCTTCCGGTCGCTCGCGTTCAATACCTGCATGGTCTGTAACTGCACGGCGAAATCGGCCATCTCGATCCGCAGGATGCCCTTGCCGATCACAGCTCCGGTCAGGTCGCCCTCATGAATCGTGATGAACAGCGTCGTCGTGTCGTCCCACATGTCGAGCATCCCGCGATCCGAGTGGACGAGCTTCACGCCGTGCATCGCGTAGGTCGAACCATCCTGGGCCGTCAGCGGCAGCTTATAGACCATGTTCCGCGTCTCGACCCGGTCCGGGTCCTTGACGAACAGCTGGAATATCCCGTCGTTCACCGTCAGCGGCTGGTCCGACAGGGCGGGCGCTTCCACCGTACCGACGGCGCGGGAGTTGTGCTCCGGTTCGGCAAGCATCGTTTCGGCATCTTCGGAGGTGATCGTCAGGATGAACTTGAACGACGATCCGTCGGCCTTGCCG
Organism: Terriglobia bacterium; assembly: GCA_965262425.1. GTDB lineage: Bacteria > Acidobacteriota > Terriglobia > 20CM-2-55-15 > 20CM-2-55-15 > CAZOZZ01. The sequence goes on from OZ253536.1 coordinate 1,867,754, forward strand.
GTCTCGGCGCCCTGCTTGAAGTCGTCTGTCACGGACCTGGAAAAGTATCCCTTCATCGTTTCCGTGAAACGGACCCCGACCGGCTGGGCCGCCGCAGGGCCGCTTTCGGCCACCGGCCGGATCGTGTAGTCGATACTCCAGCCGCGGTCGGCTGCGATCAGCGCGCAGCTCCGTTCGGCCAGCGCCGATATCGTCAGCAACGGATTGATCCCCAGCGGGCGTGGAACGATCGAGCCATCGCACACGATCAGGTCCTCGTAAACTCCCTCACCGGACACGGATGAGAATACCTGCCCCTTGTGGTTCACCACCCCTTCCTCCGCCCGCTCCGCCATCACGCACCCGCCCAGCGGATGCACCGTCGTCAAGCTGTGGTTTGTCAGTTCGGTCCATGTCGGGTTGGGAAGGTACGTGCCGCCCAGCGGCTTGGTAGCGTCAAGCATTCGGTCGTTGACCTTCTCAAAGATCGGCTGGGTGCCGACTCCTGGCCAATCGACCCGAAGCCGGTCCTTGTCGTCATCGAGGATCATTTTTCCGGCGCCGTCGTCATGCGCCATCACCAGGTAGGTCTGCGTATTGCGCATCGCTCCCTTGTAAGGGCCGCGAACCAAAGACTCCAGTTCTCGTCCCTTCTCTTTGACGGCATCGGCCAGATCCAGATCCGTGTCCGTGCCCATCAAGCCCGCGGCCACGGACAAGGGGATCCGCGCCAGGTCGCCGAAGGCGCCGGGCAGCGTGCCCTCTTCGATAACGTATCCGTCTTCCAGTCTCGCTGTGTCGCGACCATCCAGAACGGATGTGATACACGGTCCGACCGGGGCCCGACCCTCGGGCGAGTTCGGTCCGAACCCGACACCGTTGACTTCCACATCGGTGTTGTAGCTGAATCCGAGCGCGTCGCCGTTCCCCGTAAACTTCTCGCCGAGATTGTCGGACAGAACCAGTCCCGAGACCTTGCGGGAGCGGGCCAGGATCTCGGTCGACCCGAGCGTGCCCGCCGCAAGCACGATCATGTCGGCGGAAACGAACATCGGTGGGGAATCGAACTTATCGCGTCCCGCCGCGGCGAGTTGGTAATGGACCAGCCATTTTCCGTCCTTCCGCTCGAGGTGACGGACCGACACGCGGGCAAAAATCTCCGCCCCATGGTTGTGGGCATCCGGCAGGTAGTTCATCAGCGTCGTGTTCTTCGAGCCGTAGTTGCAACCTGTAACGCAGTCGCCGCAGCCGACGCATGCGGGCTGAAAGAGTCCCGCTTCGTTCGTACGGTCCTCGAACGTAACGTTGATGGGAAGCTGGTAGAACTTCGTACCGGCTACGGCGCCGGATGACGTTTCCAGCGCCTCGATCTTCGCCAGCGGCGGACAGGAATCCGGATAAGCCTTCGGCGCCAGCATGGTCTCGGCGTGGCCTACGCCCTCTTCGAATCCCGTCCGATCCTGGCGTAGAGTCGACGGCCACACCGGGTCGTCGAAGACACGCTTGTCGGGCCTTGCCGCGACACCGGCGTTGATAAGCGACGTCCCACCCAACCCGCAGCCCAACAGGACGTTGATGTCCTTGTTGAACCGAAAATCCATGAGAGCCGTTTCCGAGCCCACGTGGAGGCCCTGGAGGTCGAACTGTGATTCCTGGGCGACCTGGGCCTGCGTATCGGGGTACTCGCCCGGCAGGAATTCCTTCCCACGCTCCAGAAGACAGACTTGCTTGCCGGCCCGCGCAAAGCGCGACGCGGCGATCGATCCGCCGTAACCCGAACCAATGACGACAATGGAATAGTGGGGCTTGATCTGCTCGACAGGGGTGGAAAGACGCTTCATGGTAGAAACCTCCTGCGGGCCCCAGCGGTAGTGCTGAGGGATCCCAAATCTAGCGCCCGTACTAGGCAAGTTTCCGTCCGTGAGGGGTGCAGAATAGGCGAACGACAGTCCGGTGTCAAGGGAGTGGAACCACCAGAACCACCAGAGTAATCGTAATCAGAAATGCAGCAGGGATTAGTCCGACGGCAGGCCTTCGAGCAGACGGCCGACGAACTCGTTGAAATAGCTGCCTCCTCCTGGACTCAGGCCCTGTCGGGTGATCACGAGATCGCGCGAAGGGATGATCATCGTGATCTGGCCCATGAATCCTGCGGCCCAGAATGCATCTTCGGGTACGCGGTCCATGCGGCCGCCCCGGTTGAGCCAGAAGAGGCCTCCGTAGCCCATGGAAGGATCCGCGGGCGCGGGAGTGGACACAAATTCAACCCACCCCTCGGGGAGGATCCTCTCTCCTTCCCACACCCCGTCCCACAGATGAAGAAGGCCGAACCGTGCCCAGTCGCGGGCCGAACCGTAATCGAATCCGGTCATGATGAAATTTCCCCAGGCATCGGTTTCCAGCACGAAATTGCGGGCGCCGATCTTGTCGAAAAGCGCCTGTTGGGGAAACTTCAAGTAGTCACTTCCTCGTGCTTCGACCGCCTCCCGGACGATGCGACCCAGTGTCAACGGGTCGCTGTTCCGGTAGCGGTTCGCCGTGTTTGGCGGCAACTCCTGCGGCTGGTTCGAGGAGGCATGTTCGAACACGTTCAGCCCGTCGAAGTAGATACGCATGTGTTCGTTGTCGCGCCGGTAGGACTCCGGACCACTCAAACCCATGTTTGCGAACTCCAGTCCGCTGCTCATTCGCAGGAGGTCCCGAATCCGAATCTCGCCACGGAGGTCCCCTTCCTTGCGCCACTCGGGCACGGGAGCAAAATCATCAAGCTCGAATGCACCTTGCTCCACCATGATGCCGACCAGCGCCGCAGTGATGCTCTTGCCCTCCGACCAGCTGATCTGCGGTGTGTCCTTCGTCCAGCCTGGAGCGTAGCGTTCGCCGATGATCTTTCCCTCGTACACGACGACAATCGAGCGCGTGTTCTGGGATTCCTGCCGTATCGCCCAGTCCAGGGCCGCACCCACCTTTCCGGCATCGACGCCTGTCGGCATGGGCGTCATCGCGTCCGCATCCCCCATCGGCCAGGGGGTCGTTTCGGCGTCAGGAAGATTGCGGGGAACCGTCGTTGGCTGGAACAGGACGACCTGCTCGCCACGCGGGAGAATCGTACAACCCTGATCTCCGTTATATACGGCGGTGCGGGGCGTCGTGGTGGGACTTCGGACCGTTACGCTCCGACGATCCTCGTCGACCACGTATTCGAACGAGCGGTCCCATCCGAAAGCTCCGAAGGGCCGGATGTCGTCCGCCAGGACCTGCCGGGCGGTCCGGGGATAGTCTCGTCCGACAACCCACATTCCGGAACAGAGGTGGTGCGCCCCAATTGCGGTACGGGACTCCAGACTGTAGTTCTCATCGAAAGCGACGTCCGACTGAGCCGGTGCGGCGTCTGTCCAGAAAGATCCTGCAGCCCCCACCATCAACAGCCCGCACGTCAGAAGAATTGCCACGGTTCGTGTGTTTTTCATGAGATCCTCCGTTGCCGTCTGGCCGCTATCCCCGGCTTACTGGGCCGGGTCCGGGCTTGTCCAGCCGCTTATGCTACCAGTCGTACCTCAACACGACTTCATCAACGGTCTCCTCCCGCCGTAGTTCGTTGAAGCACCACCATGAAATAGCCGCGATAACAGCCGCACCGACCAGTGTGCCTGACGCCGCACCCGGATGCACGTTATTGAGACTCTCCGGCAACGTTCCAAGAATCACCATCGCTCCAACCGAGGGCGGCACCGGGCTCATCTGGAACCGTACAACGTAAAAGTAGGCGGCAAGAATGGCCAGGCCCGTCACCATCCCAGAGGCGACAATGACACCGATTCCCAGCGCCTAAACACCCCTTCGCTGAGAATTCGACCCAGGGCGGCTGCGCCACCGCCTTCGATTTCAATGAAGACCTGGGACGGAGAATCGGCTGCGAAGGACGCAGCCTGTCGAAACTCCGCCGGCCCGAGGTCATGTTGTTCCGCCAGTTCCCAAGCAGCCCGTGGTGAAAGTCTGTAGGGTCGCGTTACGAGCGCCATGGGGCTAGATGCAAGGCGCCACGACGACGGCGATGGTTCCCATCGAAGACGTCGATGCTCTTCATCCGACATCTCGCCGCAGCTGGCCCCATGCCGTCGTAACCCGAAGGGCGCAGGGGTCTTCGGGCCACAGGCTTTGTCATTCGTCGGTCACGAGGACTATGCATCGTTCCGCTCCTCATTTCGCGCCTGTGACCCGAATACCCCTGCGCGCGACCCTACAGACTTTCACCACGGGCTGCTACGGCCAGAAGAGCCGCCGGGCGGTCCATGGAGATGTCGAGTTGCAGCACCGGAAAGGCCTGTGGGAAGTAACGGTAGGCGAAGACCGCGCAGGCGAGCGACACCGGGTCAAGCGCGATCCAAAAGGTTGGTTTTCTCGACATTAAGAACGGCCTCTGTTCCGTTCTCTTTTCCAGAATAGGTATCAGGATGAAACGCAGGGAAGAAAGTGAACTACAGATGTGCACCGGAAGCAAGAGAAGGGCGCTACCTGAAACGATCGATCCGTCCGATGCATTGAGCGGTCGGCCGGCAAGACACCCGGCGACTCGCCATCGGCGACAGGCGCGATGCCCGGCATTCTTCATTGACCCCGATTTTCATTGCGAAAGGGCGTCTGTTTTTCCTATCCTCAACCCTCATTCTCACCTCATATGATGCGCATCGACCGGGAATCGAGTGTCCGAGTCGGGCCCTGGCCCGCTGATTGACCTGTGCTTCGGAGGAACACGACCGTGATGAGATTTCGGGCCTGTCCTGCTACAGTGATGACTCTGGTGACGATCGGCACCCTTGGCGTGTTGAGCGCCTGTTCACCTGAAGGAACTCCCCGCGCGAGCGCCGAGGTGTCCGCAGTGCCAGGCAGCTCCGATCTGAGAATCGAAAGTGTGTCGACGAGGCCCTACCTCGTCACCGGTGGCGACGTGCTTCTTCGGATCGAAACCGAGGAGGACCTCGATCTCTCTCTCGTCCGCGTGTCGGCAAATGGGATGGACGTGACGGAACAGTTCAACCCCTCCGGACACGATGGCTCGCTGATCGGGCTCGTCGAGGGCCTCGACGTCGGAAATAACGAGATCGAGGCCCGCATTCCGGGTTCGGCGGTTTCGGCCTCGCTCGATCTCACGAATTACCCGATTTCCGGCCCGATCATTTCCGGGCCCCATGAAATGCCTTACCTCTGCGGAACTGAGGAATTCACGACGGCTGGTGGCGAGACGCTCGGGCCCCCGCTCGACGAGAACTGCTCAGTGGAAACGCGGGACGAGTACGTGTACCTGTCGGTTAAGGACGGCGAATTCAAGCCATACGGCGGTTCGCCGGCCAGTGCGCGGGCGAACGACATGGCCGAAGCGACGACGCTGGACGGGGAGACGGTGCCGTTCATCGTCCGGGTCCAGACGGGAACGGTCAACCGGGCGATTTACCAGAGTGCGATGCTCCACGATCCGGGCGATCCCGCGCCGGACCCCTGGACCCGGAGCCGCGGTTGGAACGGAAAGCTCGTGTACACCCACGGGGGCGGGTGCCGGAACGGATGGTTCCAGCAGGGTCGCTCGACCGGAAATGTGCTGAACCGGGGGTTGCTCGAAATGGGCTACGCCCTCACCTCCGCATCTCTGAACGTGTTCGGTCAGAACTGTAACGACCTCCTGGCTTCTGAGACGCACATCATGGTCAAGGAGCGGTTCGTGGAAAGCTACGGCGAGCCAATCTATGCAATCGCCACGGGGGGCTCGGGGGGGTCGTACCAGAGTCATCAGACCGCTGACAACTACCCGGGTGTTTTCGATGGCATCATCGTCTCGTCCAGTTTTCCGGACGTCACCTCGGCCACGATTTTCACTTTGGCAGACGCGCGACTCCTCAACTTTTACTTCACCGAGATGGCTCGGGGCGAGTTCAGCGAGGAGGAGCAGCGCCTGGTTTCGGGATTCGGATCCTGGGGGAGTATCCCCAACTTGAGCCGGGGCGCGGCACGGATCGACGCCACGTACTCGGAAACGGCCTCGGCCGAGGAACAGGGCGCGGAAGTGAGTCTGGCCGCACTCGAACCCCTCCGCTACAGCTCGTCGCGTCCGGACGGGATTCGAGCCACCGTGTACGACCACACCGTAAACGTCTACGGTGTCGACCGGACGACCGGTTTCGCGGCGCGACCGCTCGACAACGACGGTGTACAGTACGGCCTCGATGCACTGAACCGGGGACAGATTACGAAGGCGCAGTTCCTCGGCCTCAATCGGGATGTGGGAGGGTACGACGCCGATCTCAATCATCAGCCCGAGCGACACCGGGCGGACCCGACGGCGGCGAGGCGTGCCCTGGACACCGGGAGGATCCTCTACGGCGGGGCGGGGCTGGCGACGACGCCGGTGATCGACTACCGGAGTTACACCGACCATCGTGAGGGTGGGGACATCCACATGATCGTCCACCAGTACTCGACTCGGGCTCGCTTGGCGACCGCCAACGGCCATGCGGACAATCACGTCATGAACGTCGGCGGGCTCTGGGGTTTCACCGAAGACCGACCGGATTTGGGCGCGCTCTTCCGTCAGATGGATCGTTGGCTGACCAACGTTCAGGCTGACGACGAGCCGATCAATCTTTCCGAGAAAGTTGTGCGGGCCAGGCCGGCCGACTTGATGGACAACTGCTGGGACACCCGGGGAGAGGAACGGGCGAACGTGACGATCCCCCTCGCGTTCGACGGGTCTGGTGCCTGTCACGAGATCTATCCGGCCTACTCGACGCCCCGACATGTCGCCGGTGCGCCCCTGGCCAATAACATCGTCAGCTGTCACTTGAAGTCCCTTGATCGAGCCGACTATGAAGTCGAGTTCACGAACGGGGAGTGGGACGTCCTCGAAGCGATTTTCCCAGACGGCATCTGCGACTGGACACAGGGAGACCTCTACAGCGAGGGTTACCAGGGGACTTGGCTGTCGTTCGGTCCCTCAGAGGTGAACAGGGCCCAATAATCGGAGAGGAAGCGACGTTTCGTTTTGAGAATGGCGAGCAAGGAGGTCACATGAAGACAGTTCTAATTGATCGGAGCAAAACACTCCAACAAGAACAGGAGACAGGACACAACCGGTGGCATCCGGACATCCCTCCGATTCTCGAGGTTGAACCCGGAGAAGAGGTGATGATGGAGACTCGGGATGCTCTCGATGGGCAGTTCCACTCGGGCACGACCGAAGCCGATTTCGCCAACCTCGACGCGGGACCGATCCATCCCCTGACCGGGCCAGTATTCGTCAAGGGGGCCGCTCCCGGAGATCTGCTGGAAATCCAGTTCATCGAGATCAAGCCGGAGCCGTATGCTTTCACGGCCATCATTCCGGGATTCGGATTTCTACGGGATCTCTACACGGACCCGTTCCTGGTGCACTGGAAGATCGAGGACAATGCGGCGACCTCCGAACAGTTACCGGGGGTTCGGATTCCGGGAGCGCCTTTCATGGGGGTTTCGGGCCTCGCTCCGTCCCTGGAGTTGCTCGCCGAATGGACCCGGCGCGAGAACGATGCGATAGCCGCCGACGGCATGGCGTTGCCTCCGGACGCCGGCGGCGCAGTGCCGCCCGAAGGCGCGGCGGCAACCGACGGGTCGCGGACACTTCCGCCTCGTGAGACCGGTGGCAACTTCGACGTCAAGCAACTCACTGCCGGTTCCAGCCTGTTCCTGCCCGTGTATGCGGACGGTGCGCTGTTCTCAACCGGAGACGCTCACTTTGCGCAGGGCGATGGGGAGGTTTGCGTGACGGCGGTCGAAATGTCCGCTTCGGTAACATTGAAATTCCAGGTGCACAAGGGCGAGGCCGCCAGCAAGAACATCCGGGCACCCCGTTTCAGCCATCCCGGCTACTTTCAAACGCCGGAGATGGCCTCTCCGAAGGACTTTGTCGGAGTGATGGGCTATCCAATCCGAGAGGACGGAACCAACGAGGCCGAGAACCTCACGCTGGCTTGCCGCAATGCCGTCCTTCACATGATCGAGCTGCTACAGGAGCGCGGTTTCAGCCGCGAGCAGGCGTACGCGATCTGCAGCGTCGGCGTGGATCTGCGGATCAGCAACGTCGTCGATGTTCCGAACTTCACGGTGTCGGCACTCCTGCCCGAGGCTATTTTCGTCAAGTAGGGAGACCGATGACTCGAATTACCAGAGCTTTTGCCTTGATCTTTCTTGTCGGCATGATCGTCCAGCCGGCAGCCGCCCGTCCACCGTTTCTGGAGCTGTTCCGGGGAGACCCGCTACGGAATCAGGATCGGGACGGCTGTGTCACGTGCCACGTAAACCCCCTGGGGGGCGGACCGCGAAATGACTTCGGGCTCGCGTTTGGGGTGAACCAATTCACGATCACTCCCCTTCTGAGGTCGGATTTTCCCGATCGGTTCGATTTCACCATCGCCGAGATGGCGACGGGCGGCACGATGTACTTTTCAGGTACGGCCGACGAGGGCATCGTGTTCGAAAAGGATGGCCGGAAATATCCGGTCAACTTACCGGCTATCGTCGAGAACCGACTTGTCGAGCGCCCGCCAGATCCGCCGCCACCGCCGCCGATGCATCGGATCGCTAACTTCAGCTTCTTCATCACCAGTGTCGGGCCCGGCAACGGTGGCAACCTCGGTGGTCTTGCCGGAGCGGATCGCCACTGTCAGGCACTGGCCGGGGCCGTCGACGCGGGCCACAAGACCTGGCGGGCATATCTCAGTACCAGTTTCAACGGAGACCCGATCATCAATGCAGGCGACCGCATTGGCAGCGGACCGTGGTTCAACTCCAGGGGGGGCCTGGTTGCGCGTGGCGTCTCCGACCTGCATCGCGCCGACAGCCGTCTTAACAAGGAAACGGCTCTCAACGAGAAGGGAGAAGTCGTGAACGGGCGAGGCGACGATCCCAACACGCACGATATCTTGACGGGTGCATTGATGGACGGCACGGTGGGGGTGGACATGAATTGCCGCAACTGGACCAGTTCCGGTGAAGAAGTCGCGACAGTGGGCCATTTTGACCGACAGGGTGGCGGTGACAATCCCACATCGTGGAACCAGGCGCATGTGACCCGAAGTTGCAGTCAGGAAGATCTTCGCGCCACGGGCGGCGACGGACTCTTTTACTGTTTCGCAATCAACTGATCCTTCGTTGTCGACGGGATCGAACGACGGGCGGCCCGGTGTGGGAGCCCGTCGTTTTCGTTTTGCTCACCATGCAAAACACTTGCCGCACGAGGTTCGCCGGGCCATAATCCGCCCCCTAGAGCCCACCGGCGATCGGTGGTTGAGGAGCATCAACAATGAGCAGCGTTCCCCACCAATGCCTGGCAGTCAGCCCGGGTTCGATAACTCGTCGCCGCATCCTCGAGGGTCTAGCAGCGGCCGCGGCACTAGCGGCATTGCCGTTTAAACTTGAAGCCGCACCGGCGTTCAAGCCGATCTGGCTGAACCAATACACGTACGTGGCGCCTGACATGAAAGCCACCGCGGACTGGTACGTCGATGTGTTCGGGATGCAACCAGGCAGGACCACCGCGGAGGAAACCCACTTGTGGTTCGGCGATGTCCAGGGTGACACGTTGATGCGGGTCCGGCAGGCTGGCGCAGGCGACACCGCTCCCGCGCTGATCAAGTTCGGGTTCACGGTCAACTACTGGGACCGGGACGACGTCGAGTCAGAACTGAATCGACGCGGTCTCGATCCCAAACCTGACACGGACCAGGGCTTCTGGTTCAAGGACCCTGAAGGCAATCAGATCGGCGTCTTTTCCAAAGGCTGGATGAGAAGACCGGCGGGCTCGCCGCCCCGGAACTCCTCGTGGCGAGCGCTTAGTGCCAATCACATTGTCGTGACGAGCGCGGACTACAAACAACTCTCCGGCTGGTACCACGACCTGATCGCGCTCAATCAAACCACCGATTCGGGTAGAGACGTCGTGCAGTGGTTCGGCGATACAGCCTGGCTCCCGACCCAGGTGCGCGAGGGACGACAAACCTCGGCCACGCTCGGGACGCTCGATCATTGCGCGCTGACGGTGGCGGACTTCAAAGCGATTCCTGTCGGTAACGAAATGAAACGTCTCGGAATGATTCCCGAATCGACCGAACTGCAGGATGATGATACGGGGACCTACGGTGTGGACCTGAACGATTTCAAGGTCCAGGTCTGTGCATGGAACGAGGCGCCGAACCAGGACAGGCGGCGCTTGCAACGTGCGTTGCAGGCGCGGCGGGGTGGATTGTAGCCCTTGACGGCGTCACTTCTCGAATAAAAACAAAGGATTACGCCATTATCTCGACGACTGATTCCAGACAGGCGCTGATCATGCGTGGCGTATCGGTCACGCGAAACTCAGCCCATATTCTCGAAGGTGTGGACCTCACGGTCGAGCGCGGTACGGTTCTTCAAGTCGTCGGGCCTTCCGGTTCCGGTAAGACCAGCCTCATTCGTATCGTCAACCGCCTCGACGAGTCGACTGCAGGCACGATCGAAGTGCTCGGCCGCTCCATTCGCGACTGGGATCCGCGCGAGTTGCGCCGGCGCGTGAGCCTCGTTTTTCAGGAGCCGACGCTGCTTGGCCTTTCAGTTCGGGACAACCTGCGTCTGCCCCTGGAGTTCGGCGGCGCAGGGTCCCCCGACGGCTACGAGTTCCGTATGGAGCGGGCCCTGAAGCTGGCGGGGCTTGAAGCGGATTGGATGGAGCGGGACGAGTCGGAACTCAGCGTCGGACAGAAACAACGCGTGTCGCTGGCACGCAGCCTGATGACGGACCCGGACGTGCTCCTGCTCGACGAACCGACGTCGGGGCTGGATCCGAGAAGCGCGGAGAGCCTCCTCGATCGTCTGCATGAGGTACACGAGGAATCCGGACGCACCATGATTATCGTGACGCACCGTCTAGACGAGGTGCGGAGGCTCGGCGGTCGGATGGCGGTGATGATCGGCGGGGCCCTGGCTGGGGTTGGGGAAGCGGAGGAGTTGACGGACAACCCCCCGGAAGGTCCCATTCGAGATTTCCTTGTAACTCGTGGAGGCCCATGACTGACCCTGTCATCGAAATCGGCTATCTCCAAATCCTGTTGCTGCTCGGCGTGCCTGCTCTGGCCGTGGTCTTCAGCGTGCGTCTGGGGCTGGGTCTCGCGCGCGAAATCTCCATTGGGACGGCTCGCAGCCTGATTCAGCTCAGCGCCGTCGGGCTCGTGATCGGGCAGGTGTTCCGTTACGCGACGGGGTACTCGGTCCTCCTGCTTCTTGGCCTGATGACACTGATTGCGGGCCTCACGGGCGCCCGGCGGAGCGGCATCGGAATGCCGCGGCTGGCCACCGTTTTACCTGTTGTACTCGGTGGCGTGACGGCGCTCACGATGATCTATATCACTCAAGTGGTCCTCTCCATCCGGTCGTGGGATCCTCGTTATCTGGTCCCACTGGGCGGGATGCTTCTGGGCAACGGGATGACCGCGGCAACTCTGGCGATAGAGCGCCTTGTCGCCGACCTGAAAGCCGGGACGCGCGACGTGGAGGTCTTGCTGGCGTTAGGGGCAGGGCCGAAGGAGGCCATCCAACGCATCCGGCAGGCCTCGGTGCGCTCGGCAATGACGCCCACGATCAATACGATGATGATCGTCGGCATCATCCAGTTGCCCGGCATGATGACCGGGCAGATGCTCGGCGGAACGCCGCCGTTTCAAGCGGCGATGTACCAGATGCTGATCCTCGTCTCGATCCTGTTCGTGACGTTACTCACATCTGCCTTGATGACCTCGTTCGTGGCGGCGCGGTTGTTTACCGACGCGTTGCAGCTGGATCGGGCCGCGCTCGGGCGACTGGGGTCGTAAGCGGGAAAAATCGTGTGAGCAAACGTTGATGCCAACTCAACTGGAAGTGCTCGAAGACATGGTCCGCCACGGGCAGGCGCGGAATCTCGAAGCAGCAGCAGAAATCTGCGACTGGCGCGAAAACATTCAGAACCCCGACGAACACATGTGGAGCTTCTAGACTAGAAGCGAGGCGCCGGAGCTGCTGACATGACCAAGAAGAGGTATATCCCTTTGGTCAGGACGTCTGTCGGCCCCGGAAAAACGAAGTTTGCGACCTCTGCGATTTTGCGTTGAGTTTCCTGCCAGGCTCCGCGTATTCAAGCGACCCCGACCCACCGCAACGCCTGGACGACGGCCACAGCGGAAACATAACCCAACACGGTGTAAAACGCGAGTTGGAGGAGAGCAAAGCGCCAGGAGTTGGTCTCCTTCCGGACAACAGCGACTGTAGCGACGCATTGAAGGGAAAAGAAGAAGAACACGATGAGGCCGATCATGCTCGATGGAGTGAACACGAGTTGATCCGAATCCCGGAACGTGGCGGTGCGCATTGCTTCAAGCAGGCCGGCTGCCTGGGTGTCCTCCCCACCTTCAACGTGGAAAACGATCGCCATGGCGCTCACAAACACTTCGCGAGCAGCGAACGCCGAAATCAACCCAACACCCACACGCCAATCCACCCCCATGGGCTCGAGCACCGGTTCCATCGTCTGTCCCAGTTGGGCCGCCAGTGAAAAATCCATCTCGGCCTGGACGATGAGGGGTGGATCGACCGAGGCCACCAGGGACGGCTGTTGGGAACCCAGGCCGAAGTTGGCCAACAACCAGAGAACCATGGCGATCACGACGATCGGACCCCCCGCTTTTTTCAAATACGTCGACGAGCGAGACCACGTGATCTTCAGGATGATCTTCCAGCGCGGAACCCGGTAAACGGGCAATTCCATGGCCAGAATCGACAGCGCTTGATTCCGGTAGACCAGGCGACCGACGATGCCGGCGATCGCCGATCCGATCAGCAGGCTTGCGACGTAGATCGCGGCCAGACTCAGTCCGGCCGTCCAGGCCACACCGGGCAGCAAGGCCGCAAGCAACAGCGCGTACACCGGTAACCGCGCGCTGCAGCTCATCAACGGAAGGATCCAGATCGTCAGTAGTCGCTCGCGCAGTGTCGGAATGGAACGCGACGCGAATACGGCCGGAATCGCGCAGGCAAACCCGGACAACATGGGAACGAACGATCGTCCGTGCAAACCCAGATACGACAGGGGACGGTCCACCAGGGTTGCCCCGCGCGCCAGGTAACCGGAGTCTTCGAGCAAGGTCATCAGGAAAAACAGGATGACGATTTGAGGAAAGAAAACCGCTACGGCGCCCACGCCTCCAATCAGGCCTTCGGCGACGAAACGGGTGAGGACAGATGCCGGGAACACGGCGACAAACACATCCCCCGCGGCAGCGAACAAGCTGTCGATCGCATCCATGAAGGGCTGTGCCATCCAGAAAATCGAAGCAAAGATACCGATCAGAACGGCGAAGAACATCGGGAAGCCCAGGATGCGATGCAGTGCGATACGATCGATTCTTGCCGTCAGGGAGTCGCCCTCGACGCGGTCTGTGGAACGAACGACGGCGCCGCTGTTATCAAGGAGATCGCGGACCCTGGAATAAGCGGCAACCGGATCATCGCCCATTTTCTCCAATGCGTTCGACTCGCTTCGGGTTCCCGACCTCATCGCCGACACGAGTTCGGAAATTCCAGCCCCCGTGCGAGCATCGACGGCAATCACCGGCAGTCCCAGAGCCCGAGAGAGCTTCTCGATGTCCAGAGTTGCCCCCACACGAGGCAACAAGTCCATCATCGTCACGACGAGAACGAGCGGTTTCCCCTGCCTGGCAACGAAACCGGCGAACTTCAGATGCCGCTCCAACTGCGTCGCGTCCACGACCAGAGCAAAAGCGTCGGCCTTTACCGATGAATGACGAGACTCGATAACCTGACAGGAAAGCTCTTCTTCAGGAGAGGGATCCACCGGACTGTGGACTCCGGGAAGGTCGACAAGCGTAATCGGGAGACCAAATTTGGATCGGGTGGTTCCACGGAGGAGGCTTACGGTAACGCCAGGATAATTAGCGGTGTGGAAGTTCCCGTCGGTGAGGGCATTCATCAAGGTGGTCTTGCCGGAGTTCGGCATTCCCACCAGACAGACCGTGAGCGGCTTGGCCAGGTCACCGGCCGTTTCCGCCACCTCGGCCGGTATCTTCACTGCACCCGAATCCAGGAGGCTTCGCGTTTTCTCAAAGCGAGCTGGGCTCCCCGAACAACGACTACGAGGGGATCACCTAATGGCGTCGAACGGGCCACCGCCACACGTTCACCGGGTGTAAATCCCAGATCCAGAAGACGCCGGCATTCCTTTTGCGGACCATCCAAACGGGAAATTTCATGCCATTCCGATTGCGATGCCTCGGACAGCTTCAACTCTTTATTGGCAACTTTGGCAACTCCGATCACTAGACTACTCCGTATATGAAGACTCAATCTAAATGAAAACGATTGTCATTTTCAAATATGGCGTAGAGACGTCTGAATGGCAAGCATCTTTTTAATTAGTTGAAGGTTTCGCCGCCCTTCATGACGAGGTGAATCTTCGTCGCGTTACGGATGTCGACCAGAGGATCCGCATCCAGAATGACCAGGTCCGCATACTTTCCGGCCTCAAGCGTACCCACGTCGTCCTCTTTCCCCATCACCGCAGCCGCATTCAGAGTTGCGGAGATCAGGATTTCCATCGGAGACAATCCGGCTTCGGTCATCAGTTCGAACTCGCGATGGAGTGAAGGCCCATGCAGCGTGCCGATGTTTCCCGCGTCGGTCGCACCCACAATCCGGACTCCGGCATCCACCAGAGACTTGAGGTTGTCGAACGTGACGGGCCGCCCCTGCGGATTGGCGCGACGCGGGAGCCCTCCCGGAATCTCATCGTGAGGAATCCAGGCCAGATGAGACCATGTGTCGATTACATCCGGATCTCCCAGACGGCGTTCGATCTCGGTCAGGTTGATTGCCTGATTCAGGACTTCCCGGTAACCCTCCGACACGATCAAGGTGCTGGTATACAGCACGTCGTTTTCTATGAGCAACTCGATGAACTCATCGTCGACCGGCAGGTCCGATACGCTGTGAACCAGAACGTTGGCGCCGGCACGCACCGCCGCCTTTGCAACTTCGAGTTGGGTGGCGTGTACGGCAACGCGAACGCCTCCGCCATGGCTCTCCTCGATTGCGGCCTCTACGATCTGGACCTGTTCGGACAGGTCGTCACCCGGCCGGTGGATGAACCAAATCTTCGTCAGATCGGGATCTTCGACCAGTTGAGTTCGGACTAGTTCCCGCGCGTCCTCCGGAGTGTAGACGCGAATGATAGGAGGGTCTTCTACCTCGAGGGCCGGGGGAACGAACGTTGATGCCAACGGCCCGGCAACGGCCACTCGGGGCGCCCTGCTCGACTCGCGCGCCAGGGCACGCACATCGAAATTCCACATCGGCCCGCCGACGTCGACCACCCCTGTAATGCCGCTGGACAGGTACCGGGCGAACGTGTCCGGCAGCCGGTTCTTGATCCACTCCCGTTCTTCTTCGTAAGATCGCCATTCCCTCAGGTCAACGACGTCGGGACGCGTATAAACGCCACCAGACTGAAAGAAGTGGACATGGGCATCGATGAGGCCGGGGATGATCCACTTCCCCGTCGCGTCAATGATTTCGACACCCTCCACAAACCGTACACTATCGGCAGGCCCGATCGCCCGAATACGTTCCCCCTCAACGACGACCACCGCGTTTTCAATCGGCACCCCGCCAAGTCCATCGATTACGGTCCCCCCGCGAATGACGACCACACGTTCCTGTCCCCACGCCACACTGGAGAACAGCGCCAGCACTACGAACAGTTTCTTCATTGAATTCACGAAAGTGATTAAAGAGCGTGGTTTGGCGAGAAGACTCATGGGTTACCCTCCAATGGCTCCGGCTGTTGGGAAGATGATAGCACCCGGAAGGCGTGCTAGGAGCCTTCTCAATCGTCGACGAATTTCGATACCGGTTTGCCAACGAGGATCTGAATCCCTTTTTGCAGGATGAATGGAGCCATGATGATCGCACCCAGGCCATCGCCCCACCAGAGGTCCATTCTGGCATTCACAAGCAGGCTGATGAGAAGGACGAGCGAAAGGTAGGAATTGCCAAAAGTGAAGACTGCGGCGGCTTTCAATTCAGGGCTGTGCAATTCCATCGCCAGCGCTTTCATATACGAGCCAATGATCGGAATCATCAGCATGGACAGGGCAGCCAGACCGACCCCCAACAAGGACGGACCCGCCCTCTGACCCTGCCACAGCATCCAAACCCCAAGCCCCATCGACACCACGCCGAGAGCCACGTACCCCCCTCCGGCCACACGGAAAAACGGAAGCTCCCCCAGCCCCGTCGTATCCGGATCATCGTACCGTCCGATTCTCTGCGTCAGAATCGTCTCCCTCCCCGCGCACACCAACGCATCGAGACCGAAAGCCAGCAACACCGGAGAACTCGTCGCAGACCACAACGCGATCCCCGCCACCGCCTGCAAAAGGTGAACAAACCCGGTAAGAGCCGAAAGGAGAAGAGAATGTCGAATCCAGGTTTGTGTTTCTTCAGACATGGTTTGGGGAAGTGGTGTGGGGAAGTGGTTAGTGGTTAGTTGTTGGTGGTTAGTTGTTGATGGTTAGTTGGGGCAGTCATAAACGTTGCAGTCACACCAACTCCGACAACTAACCACTAACCACCAGCCACTAACCACTTCCCTAGTACGCCCGGCCAAACACGACCCTCGCCTCCGACGCTTCCCCGCACGCGATACACTTCCCTGCTTCCTTCTCCTCGTCCTGAGGAATGCATCGGATCGTGGCTTTGGTGTCGGTCTTGACCTTTTCCTCGTCCTGAGGAATGCATCGGATCGTGGCTTTGGTGTCGGTCTTGCTGCGGCCGATCCGCACCAGTGGCTCCAGGAAGCCGGCATCTCCATCGAGGATCTCATTGAATCCAGAGTATTCGTCGACCCTGTAAGAACGCGTCTTCCGGAATTCCAGTGCGCGTTCGAACATGTCGGTCTGAATCGACTCCAACATTCCGTCGATGGTCCCGCGCAAGCCGTCCTGGGAAACGAAGCTCTTCTCTCCGGTGTCCCGGCGGGCCAGGACCACCTGGTTTTTCTCCAGGTCCTTGGGCCCGACTTCCATTCGGAGAGGCACACCCCGCTTTTCCCAGTGGTTGAATTTTCGTCCGGGGCTGTACTGCTCCCGGTCATCGACCTTAAAGCCGATGCCGTCGAGGTCCCGGGTCATCCTCGAGACGTATTCCATCACCAGCGCCTTCTGTTCCTCTTTGCGGAAGATCGGAACGATCGCAACCTGGGTCGTGGCCAGCTTCGGAGGAATAATGATCCCCTTGTCGTCGCCGTGAGCCATGACCAGGGCGCCGACCATGCGCGTCGACACCCCCCAACTGGTCGCGTAGACGTATTCCAACGCCCTCTTCTCGTCCTGGAATTTCACGTCGAACGCCTTGGCGAAGTTCTGAGAAAGGTGATGTGAAGTACCGGCCTGTAACGCCTTTCCATCCTGCATCATCGCTTCGATGGTGTAGGTGTGGTGGGCGCCGGCAAACTTCTCGCTCTCACTCTTCAAGCCGGCAATGACCGGCACCGCCATGTGGTCCTCGGCGAAGGTTTTGTAGATGTTGAGAATCGTCAGTGTTTCGCGCTCGGCCTCATCGTATGTCGCATGGGCCGTGTGGCCTTCCTGCCAGAGAAACTCGCTGGTTCGCAGGAACAGACGGGTCCGCATCTCCCAGCGCACGACATTCGCCCATTGATTAATGAGAAGCGGCAAATCCCTGTAGGACTGGATCCAGTTCCGGTATGCATGCCAGATGATCGTCTCCGATGTCGGCCGGACAACCAGGGGCTCCTCCAGCTTCGCACCGCCCGCATGCGTGACCATCGCCACTTCCGGTGCGAAGCCCTCCACGTGTTCGGCTTCTTTCTGGAGGAAACTTTCCGGTATGAACAGTGGGAAATAAGCGTTCTCGTGCCCGGTCGCTTTGAACATGCCGTCCAGGGCCTGTTGCATTTTCTCCCAGATCGCATACCCGTTTGGGCGAATGATCATGCAGCCCTTGACGGGCGCGTAGTCGGCCAGTTCGGCGGCTGCGATCACGTCCCCGTACCAGCGGGAATAATCGTCCTCGCGCTTTGTTATCTTGACGTCAGCCATATTTAACTTTCGATTCCTTTGAGGATTCCGGCGGCGCCCGTGACCCCGCCCACATTGCTCACCATTCGAACGGCGCTCCGGTGTTTCACCAGCAAGATGAGAAAACGGTTCATGATAGCACCGTCATGCGGCAATCGCCCCGCCATAGGAGTCTGCGCGGCAGAAGGGATCGGAGCGAGAAAGTGGGGAATCGAGGACAGATTTTCTCGATTTTGAGGCGAATAGTGGTTCTATGTAACGAAAACTCGGGGGAATATGGACCGATTCTATCTCTTTCGTAGCAGATTCCTTCTGCCGCGCAGGCTCCTAGACCACTTGTAAGGGCTCACATCGGCAGCCAGACAAACTGACTGCAGTTCAGACAGTAGAGTGAGCCAGCAACGTTAAGCCGTCCCACCGGGGTCTGGAAGAATCCCAAAACGACAATTTGTGGAAAGATGTAGATTTTTGGGGTTGAAGCGTCGGTATCTGTATGTGATAAGTATATACGACATGCAGTCTAAGAGCAAACTGGCGCGATTGAGCCGGTACCGGGCCGCTTTGCGGGAAGCGATCGATGAGTTAGCCGAGTTGATCGAGGTGGGCTATGAACGCAAGCCGATGGTGAAGGGGACCGTGTACGAGTTGGCGCGCAAGTGCGGCAAGGCTGGCTGTGCGTGTACGCGGGGACAGTTGCACCGCTCGATGGTGTTGAGCTGGAGCGAGGAGGGCCGGACCCGGTTGTTGTCGATTCCTGCTGAGCGAGTGAAGGGGTTGCGAGAGAAGAGTGAACGGTATACCCAGTATCGCGCGGCCCGGGCCGAGGTCACCCGAGTACAACGGAGGATTCTGAAGCTGCTGGATCAAATCGAGAAGCTGCGGCGGGAGAAACCCTGATGGGGAGTCCGGCATGACCGTGTTTGAACGCAACGACCGGTTGGTGTGCGACGCGTTCCGGGACGGGGAGTTTGACTCGATCGAGGCGGCCGGAGAGGTCTCCGAGACGGACTTCTTTCGAGCCATCGCGGGCAAGAAGATTCTCGAGAAGTTGGCGGGGAGCTACCCGACCCCATTGAAGAAGCACGACGTACCGGTGTGGGTCTATATCGCCAGCAATGTGGCGATGCGCTTCCACGGGGTGCATCAGTTTCATGCCTATCCCTATGTCGTGCGCAGCGGGGGGATGGTCCAGGCCTTCGGCCCCCAGATGGGGCATCGGGCCATCCACCCGGAGACCGGCGATGTGACCTTGGAGTGTGGGGGGGTCAACGACAAGAACAGCTACGACCGGCAGACCCCCTGTGATCAGGACTATCTGCGGAAGATGGCGCGCAAGACCGACGCGGATCGCCTCCAGGATTGGTTCAACCGCGACGTGGTGGGCATCTTCCGACAGCATCGGGCCTTTGATCGGGAAGGGCTGTTCATCGGGGATGCGACCTATCTGTTCCTACCTGACAACCCGGCCTATGAACACGCCTCCTTGATGCTATTCAACGAGCACAACAAGCCGGTCGACGGTCTAAAACTGACCTCCAAACAGAAACTCCGGTGTCAGTGGCGCCGGTGCTACAAACTGGTGACCCTGATCCACACCAATCGCGCCGGGGACTTCTTCCTATGGGCCGGACTGCGAGTCAGTCAGGGTAAAGATAACGACTTGCCGATACTGTACCGCATGGTCGACGAGTTTGTGGCCTATCATGGCACGGGAATCATCAAGCGGTTGATCCTGGACCGGGGGTTTCTCGATGGCCCCTCCATTGGTCGTTGCAAACAGGATTATGGGATCGACATCCTGATTCCGGCCCGTCGCAACATGGAGATCACCCGCGACGCGATCGATCTGGCTGACGCCCAACCCGGGACGTTCCAATCTTGGACGCCTCCTGCACCGCCGGAGAAACCGGCTCCCCTTCATCGGCCCGCCGCGATTCGCAAACGTGAGCAGGCCCGGCAACGCACCTTAGAGAAACGCCCCGTCGAAAATCCGCCCGATCCGGCCACCACGCGCGTGGGTTCGGAACTGGCCGTGGTCCGGGACCTGGAGTCCTATTCCAACTGTCCGGTCCCGCTCCATGCGGTGATCAACCGTGAACGCTATGCCGATGGGCACACCGATCAGTGGGTGCTCTTGGATACCAAACGCATTGCGGATCCCGCCCAAACCCGCACCGAGTATGCGCTGCGCACCGTGGTTGAAGAGCGCTACCGGCAAACCAAGTGTTTCTCCGGCCTCGCCGAGTTCTCTTCCCGCGCATTCAGTCTCGTGGTCAACCAGGTCGTCTTTGTCCTGCTCACCTACAGCCTGCTGCAGTGGTATCTGCGGCGCATCGAACGCCGGAACATGAATCGGAAGACTCGCCCCCGCATCCTCGATGTGCTCCAGCCGACCTTTACCGTCATTCTGATTTACTACCAAAACTACGTCGCCTTCCTCTCTCCGCTCGAGCATCAGGAAATGGTGCTCACACTCAGCGAAACGGCTCGCAAGAAGATTCTTGCCAAGACCCGCCGGCTCCGTCGCGCCCTGGCAAATCAACTGCAGAATCCTCGGCCTCCATAGCGCACCGGGCCCTCGTCATGGATTTCTATCGACCCTGTTTGCCGCATCATCCGGCGGTCGTCGCACTCGTGTCGCTTCTCGAGCCACACCCATCCCTTTCACCATCCTGCAACTCCCTGTTTCCCACGCAAAACTCCTATCGCCCGAAAAACCACACGATATCGATCGGATAGCCTCAAGGAAATCGCCGCAGTGTCTGAATCGCAGACAAACTGACAATCCGATTGACAAGAGCAGTCAACTGCAATAGTATGAGCGGTTTGGCAACAAGTGACAGTCGTAAACCTACGATCCTTGAGGTCCGTCAAGAGGCAACCATGGCCAAAGATCTTGTTAAAGATTCCAAAGTCGAAAAATCGCCCCTGAAGCAATCGAAAGAACGACCGGGTCCGTTCACTACGGTTTCTGGGGTCGAGATCAACAGGCTCTACGGGCCGGACGATCTCGAGGGCGTCGATCTCGACCGCGAATTGGGACAACCGGGACATCCGCCATACACACGGGGAATCTATCCGAACATGTATCGGGGCCGTCTCTGGACGATGCGGCAGTTCAGCGGGTTCGGCACTGCCGCCGACACGAATAAGCGTTTTCACTACCTCCTCGAAAACGGACAGACGGGTCTTTCGGTCGCATTTCACCTCCCCACCCTGATGGGTTACGACTCCGACCATCCGATGTCGGAAGGCGAGGTGGGAAAGTGCGGCGTCGCAATCGACTCGCTCGAAGATATGGAGACCCTCTTTGAAGGGATTCCGCTTGAACAGATCACGACGTCGATGACGACCAACGCACCTGCACCGATCCTCTGGGCCATGTACCTGGTCGTGGCCGAAAAGCAGGGTGCGGACTGGAACAAGCTGGGCGGAACGATCCAGAACGATCTGCTCAAAGAGTACATCGCGCAAAAAACATACATCTTCCCACCCCGGCCATCGATGAAACTGATCATCGATACGTTCGAGTTCGGGACCCGGCACGTTCCCCGCTGGAACACGATTTCGATCAGTGGATATCACATCAGGGAGGCAGGATCGACGGCACTGCAGGAATTGGCCTTCACGCTCTATGACGGTGTGGAGTACGTCGAGTGGGCCCGCCGCGCCGGCCTGGACATTGACGAATTCGCACCGCGGCTTTCGTTCTTTTTCAACGCACACAACGACCTGTTTGAAGAAGTGGCCAAGTATCGGGCAGCGAGGAAAATCTGGCACAAGATCATGACCGAACGCTTCGGAGCCAGGAATCCGAAGTCGGCGATCCTGCGCTTTCATACACAGACTGCCGGCTGTTCGCTGACGGCGCAGCAGCCCTACAACAACGTCGTCCGCACAACGATCCAGGCGCTGGCCGGAGTCCTGGGCGGAACGCAATCCCTCCACACCAATTCGCTGGATGAAACGCTCGCCTTGCCGACCGAACACGCCGCGCGCATCGCGCTGCGGACACAACAGATCATCGCTCACGAAAGCGGCATCACGAACACCGTGGACCCGCTCGGCGGCTCGTACTTCGTTGAAAAGCTGACGCTGGACATGGAGAAGGGATGTTGGGAATATTTCGAGAGGCTCGATGAAATGGGTGGCATGGTGGCCGCCATCGAGAAGGGCTTCCCCCAGCGGGAGGTCCAGGAGTCTGCATACCAGTACCAGAAAGCGATCGAACGCAAGGAAAAGATTGTCGTCGGTGTCAACGAGTTCGAGGTCGAGAACGAGCCCCCCCTCGATGTCCTGCTCATCGACGAGTCGGTTGCCGAAAAGCAGGTCGCCCAGCTCAGGAAGTTGCGGGAGTCACGAGACAACGAACGGGTACGCACAACGCTCGAGGCACTCGGGCAGGCGGCGCGGAACGACGCGGCCATGATGCCTCCGATTCTCGACTGCGTGCGCGCCTATGCCACGCTGGGCGAAATGTGTGACACCCTGCGTGAAGTCTACGGCGTCTACGAAGAATCCGGATTCTAAATGGAACAGAAGATACGTGTCCTCGTCGCCAAACCGGGTCTGGACGGCCATGACCGGGGAGCCAAGGTCATCGCCCGCGCCTTCAGGGACGCCGGATTTGAAGTCATCTATACCGGACTTCGCCAGACACCGGAACAGGTCGTCACCGCCGCCCTGCAGGAGGACGTGGACGTCATCGGTCTTTCGGTGCTTTCTGGAGCCCACATGACCCTGTGTCCGCGGATAATGGCCCTGGTACGCAAGGAAGAGCTGGACGATGTGCTCGTTGTCATCGGCGGCATCATTCCGGACGAAGACAACAAGAAGCTGAAGGACGATGGTGTCCACGCGATCTTCCCGCCCGGGACGTCGACCGAAGACATCGTGACCTACATCCGCGCGAACGTACGCCGGCGGTGAGAGCCTTCCGGTTCATCCGGTCCCGGCTCAAAGACGATGCCGTCACGATCACGCTTCTCGGACACGTTCTGAAGGTCGAAGTCCTCGAAGAATTGAACCTGGCGATCGATCAGGATTCGGCTCTCATCGTCATCACCGGCCGCAACGGATATTTTGCGGCAGGTGCGGACATCCGGGAATTGAACGCGCTCAAAGGCCCCGCGGCTCATTCATACGCGAGGCGAGGACAACGACTGTTCGACAAGCTGGCGGCGTTGGACGCCCGGACGGTTGCCGCGGTGGATGGGTTCTGTCTTGGCGGGGGACTGGACCTGGCGCTGGCCTGTAAGTTCCGCTACGCCACGGCCCGATCCCTGTTCGCCCACCCTGGAGGCAGAATCGGGATTCTGACCGGATGGGGCGGAACCGGGCGACTCCCGGATCGTGTGGGCAGGGGCAGGGCGCTTGAGATGATGGTCGCAGGTCGGCAGGTGAATGCCCAAACCGCTGCTGAATGGGGCTTGATCGACAAGGTCGTCGACAACCCGTTGGAAGTTGCATTGAGTCTGAACCCATGACGAATCCGGAATTCGAATCGAATCGCCAGGCAATGGAAGCGCTTGTCGGAGAGCTGCGTGACAAGCTCGCCGCGGTCAAGAAGGGCGGGAGCGAAGCGTCGGTGGAGCGTCATCGCAGTCGCGGCAAAATGTTCGTTCGCGACCGCGTCGATGTGCTGGTGGATCCCGGCACACCGTTTCTCGAGTTCAGCGCCCTGGCGGCAAACGGCATGTACAACGACGCGGCGCCCAGTGCCGGTGTGATCACGGGAATCGGGACGGTACACGGGCACGAGGCCGTCATTATTGCCAACGACGCGACCGTCAAGGGCGGCACGTACCTGCCGATGACCGTCAAGAAGCACTTGCGGGCCCAGGAGATAGCGCTCGAAAACCATCTACCCTGCATCTATCTGGTCGATTCGGGTGGCGCGTTTCTGCCACTGCAAGCGGAGGTCTTTCCGGACAGGGACCACTTCGGACGTATCTTCTACAACCAGGCACGCATGTCGGGAGAAGACATTTACCAGGTGGCGGCAGTACTCGGTTCGTGCACGGCAGGTGGCGCCTACGTGCCCGCAATGAGTGATGAAGCCATCATCGTCGGCAAACAGGGGACGATCTTCCTGGGCGGACCGCCCCTGGTTAAAGCTGCGACCGGAGAAGAAGTGACCAGCGAAGAACTGGGCGGCGCCGACGTTCACTGCCGTGTCTCCGGTGTCACCGATCACTACGCCCAGGACGACAGTGACGCTCTCGGAATCGTGCGAGAAGTCTTTAAGTCCATGCCCCGTACCGAAAAACGTCCGCTGCAGGTCGCCGAGCCCGAAGATCCCCATCACGACCCTGGCGACATTTACGATGTCATCCCTGCCGATCCGAAACGTACCTACGACGTTCACGACGTGATCCATCGCATCGTGGACGCCAGCTGGTTCCACGAGTTCAAGGCCCTTTACGGTCAGACGCTGGTTTGCGGATTCGCCCGTATCTGGGGGTACCCGGTCGGGATCATCGCAAACAACGGGGTCCTCTTCTCCGAAAGCGCGTTGAAGGCCACACACTTCATTGAGCTCTGCTCCCAGCGCCGGGTCCCTCTGGTGTTCCTCCAGAACATCACCGGTTTCATGGTCGGAAGACAGTACGAGCGGGGTGGCATCGCCAAGGACGGCGCAAAGATGGTGAACGCGGTCGCGAACGCCGCGGTTCCAAAGTTTACTGTGATCATCGGTGGATCCTACGGCGCCGGCAACTACGGCATGTGCGGCCGCGCCTATGCACCCCGGCAACTATGGATGTGGCCCAACGCCCGAATCTCAGTCATGGGAGGGGACCAGGCCGCCAACGTCCTGCTGCAGGTCAAACTGGACCGGATGCGCGCCGTCGGTGAAGATATGACCGCGGACGAACAAGCCGAGTTCATGCGGCCGACTCTCGAAAAGTATGAACGCGAAGGCAACGCCTACTACAGCACAGCGAGAATCTGGGACGACGGCGTGATAGACCCCGCCGACACCCGCATGGTTCTGGCCCTGGGAATTTCCGCCGCGATGAACAAGCCTTCGGCTGAAACCAGGTTCGGCGTCTTCCGGATGTAAGCGAATCAAAAGATTGGGTCTTCCGCAGAATTTGTGGGTAAAACCGTCTTCCATCGCCGCTTGAGGAGACCACGGTGCTCGCCAAGCCTCAAGGCTTCCCTCGCAAGCTCGGCGGCTGCGCCGGCCTTGACCCTCGGCTGCGCTCCGCGGTGTCGGCTGGTGTGGGCGATGGGGAACGGGGCCTCCGGCGGGGGCTCCGGGCACCGGGTGTAGGCGTCCGACCGAAGTGGGTACTGGAATATTCGCCGTCGAACAAAAGAATAAGGTACTTTGTTTCAATTACTTATGTGCGCACAGGCCTTTGGACTGCCCACAAATTCTGCGGAGGAGGCAAAAGATTTAGTTGGAATGCTCAAGATTGAAACAGACGGTGCCGTCGCCCGGGTCACTTTCGACCGTCCCGAGGTCCACAATGCCTTCAATGACGAACTCATCCCCCAGGTCACCGAAACGTTCGACGAGTTGGGCGCGCGCGACGAGATTCGAGCCATTGTGCTGGCAGGGAGCGGGAAATCATTTTGCGCCGGCGGTGACCTCAACTGGATGAAGCGGATGGTCGATTACACGTTTGAAGAAAACGTGGCCGACGCGACCCGGATGGCGGGCATGTTTCGATCCATCGCTTCCTGTCCGAAACCGGTCATCGGACGGGTTCATGGCGCGGCTCTCGGAGGCGGGGCGGGGGTGGTCGCAGCCGTAGACATCGCGGTGGCCGTGAAATCGGCGAAGTTTGGATTCACCGAAGTCAAACTGGGGATCATACCAGGCGTCATCTCGGCTTTCGTAGTCGCAAGGATCGGAGCCGGACGGGCCAGGGAATTCTTCACCACCGGCGAACGTTTTAGCGCCGACGTCGCCCAAAGCATTGGCCTGGTCCATCAGGTTGTCGCTGACGAGGCGGCGCTCGATGCCATGATCGAGTCCAAGATCGAACAGATTTTCACTGCCGCCCCGGGTGCGATTGCCGAAACCAAGCTGCTGATTTCCGAGGTCAGCCGACGGCCTCTGGACTCGGCAATCGAGTATGCCGCTGAAGCGATAGCGCGGGCTCGATCGAGTCCGGAGGGACAGGCGGGAATGAAAGCTTTCTTATCCCGGGAAAAACCGCCATGGGTGCAGAAATGATCCAACGGGTGCTGGTCGCAAATCGCGGCGAGATCGCGATCCGTATTTTTCACACCCTTCGAGAAATGGGAATCGCTACGGTGGCCGTGTTTACCGACGAGGACCAAGCAGCCCTTCACGCCCGGTCCGCCGATCAGGCCTACCACGTCGGGAACTATCTGGACATCGAATCAGTGGTCGACGCCGCGCGGATGACCCATGCCGACGCCATCCATCCCGGCTATGGGTTTCTTGCGGAAAACGCTGCATTCGCCAAGGCGGTGGTCGGAGCCGGCCTGATTCTGATCGGCCCCCGGGAAGACACGATTCGTTCCATGGGCGACAAGCTCGAAGCGAAACAGATGATGAAGAATGCGGGTGTTCCCACCCTTCCGACGTGGGAGAGTGCTCCGCCCGCAGACCAGTTCCCGGTACTTGTAAAGGCGGTCGGTGGCGGTGGCGGCAAGGGTATGCGCCGGGTCGAGACCCCGAATGAACTCGATCATGCGTTGGAAGCGGCGGCCAGGGAGTCCGGAAAGGCGTTCGGTGACGACCGGGTCTTCATTGAAAAGTACATTGAGAAACCGCGCCACGTGGAAATTCAGATCCTGGGGGATTCCCATGGCAACTACCTGCATCTGTTTGAACGCGAGTGCTCCATCCAGCGGCGTCATCAGAAGATCATCGAGGAGACGCCATCTCCTGCGATCGATCCCGAGAAGCGGGAGGCGATGGGTGCGGCCGCGGTTGCCGCCGCAAAAGCCGTTGGCTATCTGGGCGCCGGTACGGTCGAGTTCATCCTGGACCGGGCGGGTGATTTTTGCTTCCTCGAAATGAACACGCGACTTCAGGTTGAACATCCCGTAACCGAGTGGACCACCGGAACCGACCTGGTGCGTGAACAGATCCGTATCGCCAACGGCGATCGAATCAGCTTCACTCAGGACGACCTCCGTCAGACCGGCCACTCGATCGAATGCCGCATCTACGCGGAGGATTCCGAAAACGAATTCCGGCCGGCTACCGGAGCTGTCGAAGTCTATCGGCCTCCCGACGGACCCGGCATCCGCCTCGACAGTGGTATCGAAGAGGGGTCTGTCATCGGCTTCCATTACGATCCTCTGCTTGCCAAGCTGATCACGTGGGGCCCGGATCGGGCTGCGTCCATTGCGCGAATGGAGAGAGCGCTCCATGATTTCGTTCTTCTTGGAGTACGGAACAACATTGATTTCCTCGGCCGGGTCGTCCGGAGTCCCGCTTTTCGGGCGAGCGACATCGACACGCAGTTTCTCGAACGCCATTCCGAGTTCAGCGAACCAGAACCGGAGCGAATTCCCGTCGAGGCCCTGGTCGCAGCATCGGTCGGAACCTCGGGGGGTCGATCCAGAGCGGGAACGTCCACGAGCCCGGATTTCGCCGATGTATGGCAAACACGCGAGTCCTGGCGAAACACATGATCTCTAGAGAATTGCATTGGAGATTCGAGGGTGAGGACGTCACCGTCCGCTTGAACGGTGATCGTGACGGCGGCACCTTCGAAGTGGACGGGAACCCAGTGCCCTACCTCGTGCGCGCCCAGGGCCCGAGAGGCGGATCCATCGAAATCCACGGTCGGGTCCACCCCTTTTTCATGGTCCGAAATCGACACGAAGTCGCGGTCTGGATCGGCGGCCGGACCTACCGCCTGGAAAATCTCGAACGCGATCGCTCGGCTCACCCCGCACCTCTGGCGAGCGGGAAAATCCGGGCACAGATGCCGGGCAAGATCGTTCGCGTCGAAGTTTCGACCGGAGACGCAGTGGAGGAGGGTCAGGCGCTTTTGATCATGGAATCCATGAAAATGGAGACCACCCTGTATTCACCCTGCAACGGAAAGGTCCAGAGCCTCGAATGCCAGGCCGATCAGTCTGTAGAAATGGGTGAGCTCCTGATGGTCCTGGAGGATTGAGGATGACAGGTTTACCCGGCTCGGTTCGGATCGTGGAAGTGGGGCCGCGGGACGGCCTGCAGAACGAGTCCAACGTCATTCCGACACCCGAGAAGGCGGAGTTCATCAGGCTTCTGGCTGATGCGGGCCTGGGCGACATCGAGGTTGCTTCGTTCGTTCATCCCAAATGGGTGCCCCAACTCGCAGACGCCAGTGAACTGGTGCAGGGTCTGGAGAAAGCCGAGGGAGTCCGCTACTCGGCCCTGGTTCCCAACATGCGCGGCCTGGAACGGGCAATCGAAACCGGGATCGCCCGAATCGCGGTGTTCACGGCGGCATCGGAAACATTCAATCGGAAGAACATCAACATGGGGATCAAAGAATCCCTGGACGTGTTTCGTCCTGTGGTCGCGGCGGCGCTGGAAGTCGATATTTCAGTACGTGGTTACGTCTCGACTTGCTGGGTTTGTCCCTACGAGGGACAGGTACCCAAGGAGAGGGTCGCCGAAACCGTCGAGGCATTGTTTGATCTCGGCGTCGATGAAGTCTCCGTCGGCGACACGATCGGCGGCGCAACACCGAAGGATGTAGAGGTGACGCTCGAGCATCTGTTTTCGAACGTTCCTCCCGGCAAGCTCGCCATGCACTTTCACGACACCTACGGCATGGCGGTCGCCAACGTATACCAGGCACTCCGAATGGGCATCACGGTCTTCGACAGCTCGGCCGGGGGCCTGGGCGGCTGCCCGTACGCGCCCGGCGCTCTCGGAAACGTCGCGACGGAGGATCTGTTGTACCTGTTCGACCGGCTCGGTATCAAAACAGGCATCCGTCTGAGCGGGATTCGTCACGCATCTGAATTCATTGGACGATCTCTGGGCCGCGAGCTTCCATCACGGGTTCTGAAAACATCGGTTGGCAAGGAAGTCAACTGATGCCACAGTTTTCTGAATCTCGATTCCGGGTTCGTTATGCGGAAACGGATCAGATGGGCATCGTGTATTACGCAAACTATCTGGTCTGGATGGAAATCGGCCGGACGGACCTCTGCCGGGCTTCGGGATTCAACTATCACGAACTCGAACGGGAAGGAGGCGTCTCGATCGCCGTGGCACGGGCCGAATGCCGCTACCAGGCTCCGGCACGTTATGACGACGAGATTCTGGTCCGCACTTCGCTCGAACGCCTGCGAAGTAGAACAATGACATTCAGCTACCAGATCGACAACGCGTCCACCAGGAAACGGCTGGCTGAAGGCCGGACCACCCATGTCACGGTGGGCACCGACGGCAAGCCCAAAAGGTTGCCGGAGCACTATTTGGCGTTGCTGACAGCTTTTGGAAAGGAGTGAGTGCCCCCCGGCACTGACCACTTGAAGGAAAAAGCCTTATGATAGGGCCGACCACAATCCATCACTCGAGATAAATAACATGCGCTTATCCAAATATGCGGTTGGAGCGAAAGACTCACTGATACGCCAGATGTCGCTCGTGGCGGATCAGGTGGACAACCCGTACAAGCTGTACTTCGGGGAGTCCGACATGGCAACACCCGAGTTCATATGCCGGGCGGCCTACGAAGCACTTCAGGCGGGCCACACCTTTTACACGCCAACGCCCGGCGTCGACGAACTGCGCGAGGCGATCGCCGCAAAGTTCAAAGAAGTCCACAACGTCGAATACAGCCCGGCCCAGGTGGTGTGTGCCGCCGGCGCAGTCAACGTGATCTTTCTGACGATCCGTTCGCTCATCGATCCGGGCGACAACGTCGTCATCATCGAACCGACCTGGCCCGTCTTCGCCTCGATCACGACCCTGATGGGCGCCGAGGCACGAACGGTCCCGCTCGCCACATCCGGCAGCGAGTTTGTCCTCGATCTGGACCGCCTTCGTGCCGCCATCGACTCTCGCACACGTATGATGATCATCAACAGCCCGGGCAACCCGACAGGTTGGATGATCCGTCGTGAGGAACAGGAAGCGGTCTGGAAGATGGCGCTCGAGCATGATTTCGTCATCTTGAGCGACGAGGTCTACGACCGGATCGTTTTCGATCAGGCTGCCGCTCCGACTTTCGCCGCCGTCGCGACCGACACCGAACACCTTGTGGTCGTCAACAGTTTCTCGAAGACCTACAACATGACAGGCTGGCGCCTCGGCTACGCGCTGACGAGCGAGGAACTGGTGAACCTGATAGCCAAACTCGAGGAGTTCGTCATATCGAATGCTCCGGCCATGGCGCAGCAGGCAGGCATCACCGCGCTGCGGGATGGAGAACCCTACGTTCAGGAGATTCGCGAAAAGTACGCCACGCGCCGGCAGGTCGCCATCGAGGGCCTTCAGGCAATCCCCCAGGTGTCGCTGCCTATCCCGGCCGGTGGGTTCTACGCCTTTCCGAAACTTGAAGGGCTGCACGACTCCCTTGGCTTTGCCAAGAAGTTGTTGCTTGAGGCTCGCGTCGGAATGGCACCAGGCATCGCGTTCGGCGAAAGCGGTGAGGGTTACATGCGCATGTGTTTCGCTGCTTCCGAGGAGGTCCTGGTGCCGGCGCTCGCGAATTTCAAGACGTTCATCGAACAGAATCTGTGCGACTGACCGTCCTCGACCTTACCCGACTTCTCCCGGGTGGCTATGCCACACACCTGCTCCGGGAGATGGGAGCCCGGGTGATCAAGGTCGAGGATCCCGGGGCCGGTGACTATCTCCGAACGTTTCCCTTCCCCCTCGACGACGGCATGAGCGTCTACTTCCACGCGATCAATCGAGGTAAGGAAAGCATCATAGTTGATTTAAAAACCTCGCCCGAAACGCTTCTGGGTCTGTCCGAACACGCCGACGTCCTGATCGAAGGGTTTCGCCCCGGTGTCATGGAGCGGCTGGGTGTCGGATACGCCGCTATCGCCCGTCGAAATCCACGGATCGTCTACTGTTCCCTCACCGGCTACGGGCCGGAGGGCGAATACCGGGATCGCCCGGGACACGACATCAACTATCTCAGCCTGACCGGATTGATCGACCTCGGTCGGGGACAGGACGGTCGGCCGGCGATGCCGGCCCTGCAAGTCGCAGACGTCGCATCCGGTTCCCTCTTCGCAGTCACACGAATCCTGGCCGCGGTGATCGAACGGAACGAAACACGCGTCGGGCGCCACATCTCCGTGTCGATGCTCGACGGGACGACGTCGATGATGTCCTTCACTGCAGCCCCGGCGGCAATCGCGGGTCAGTCGACCAGTTGGGCGGATCTGATGCTCAACGGGCAGGTCGCCTGTTACAACCTCTACCCCACATCCGACGACCGGTGGATCTCGGTCGGAAACCTCGAAAAGAAGTTCTGGACGACGTTCTGCCAGGTCCTCGATCAACCGGAATGGATCCCCAGCCAATTCGATCGCACCCAGGAATTCCGCCAGAAAGTATCGAACGTCCTGGCCAAACACCCCCTGGCCCACTGGATCGAAGTGTTCGCCGGAAAGGACACCTGCGTCGAACCGGTCCGCACACTGGACGAAGCCGTCGCCAGAGGCCTGTTCAAATACCCCGACGCCCCCGCCCCCGAACACGGACAACACACCGACCGCATCCTCTCCGAGTTCCTCTAATTCGGGGACGGAGGGACAACTCCGTAACTGCCTCTAAAACAGCAACTTAATAAAGTCCATGTTCCTCCGTCCCCGAAATAGGGACTCTTCTGGGCTTCGTGTCCTTCATGTCTGCGTTGTGAACGTCACATTCCGTCGTCGTGCGGGGACGCCACGGGACGGGAGAGAACGGCTGTCCTGTAACTGTCAGAATTCCCTTTCTGCCATGACAACGCTCTTTCTGGGCTATAATTGTCGGACTCATGAAGAAGCGGAAGCGCAAGGCGATGACCCTCAAGCGGGTCTTGCGGTCACCATACTTCAAGGTGTTTGCGGCGCTGGTTCTGATCGCCTCCATCGGGGCCGGAACCGTGTTCATGCACTACTACAACATTTACTCCACGATCATCGATCGGCGGCTGTCCGATGAAGTGTTCAAGCACACCGCGAAGATCTACGCCACACCCTACATCGTGTATCCGGGCCAGGAAATTACACCGGATGAAGTGTTGCTACGCATCCGGCGGGCTGGCCTGGAAGTGACCGAAAGCACTCCATTCGAAGATGGCGTCTATCAGCTTCTCGGCGAGGCGACAAGACGCCAGATCATCCTGTCTCCGGAGAACGGTGACGATTTCCGACTGGAATTCAACGAGGGCGTTCTCAAAAAAGTCATCGAGGTTCGGTCGGGTTTTGATCTGTTCGAGGCCGCACTGCCACCCGAGCTGGTCACCAGCCTCTTTGACGACACCCGGACGAAGCGGAGGCTGGTTGAATTCGAACAGATCCCGCCCCACTTGAGCGACGCGCTGGTGGCTGCGGAAGACCAGCGCTTCTACAGACATTTCGGTATCGACCTGATCCGTGGCGCCGGTGCGTTCGTCGCCAACCTGAGAGGCCAGAAGCTCCAGGGCGCCAGCACGCTGACCATGCAGCTGGCCGGAAGCTTTTTTCTGAACAGACGAGTGCGCGACTGGAGCCGGAAGGCGCCGGAAATCTTCATTGCACTGCTACTCGAAACGCGGTTGACCAAAGATGAAATCCTGACCATGTATGCCAACGAGATCTATCTCGGTCAGCGCGGCACATTCGCCATCAATGGGTTCGGCGAAGCGGCGGCCGCCTACTTTGGCAAGGATATTTCGGATCTGACTCTTTCCGAATCGGCCACGCTGGTCGGAATCGTGCCCGCGCCGAACTCCTACTCGCCCAGGAAGAACCTGGAGCGATCAATCGAGCGCAGGAACATCGTGATCCAGGCCATGTACGAACTGGACATGATCAACATGACCCAGCTGGCCGAGGCTCGTGAATCCGAACTGGAACTGGCCGAAATGACCATCGACGCGACCGAAGCACCGTATATGGTCGACTACATCCGGGAGCAACTGCTCTCGGACTTCTCCGAAGCGCAGCTCATCAACGATCGGCTCAAGGTTTATTCGACGCTCGATCCGGACCTGCAGGCAGCGGCTGTCGACGCGGTGGCACTGGGCATCGAGAACGCCGACAACCTGCTCGATACCATGTATGGTGAGGAAGATCGGCCGCCGGTTCAGGCTTCCCTGATCGTGCTCGACCCACACACGGGGGCCATCAAAGCGATGGTCGGGGGCCGCGACTACGGATCGAGTCAATACAACCGGGTCACCGAAGCCTTCCGGCAGCCAGGATCAATTTTCAAGCCTTTCGTCTACGCGGCCGCCTTCGAGACGGTGTGGGATCCGATTGTCGACGAAGAGGATATCCCCGATGAGGATTCCGAAGGCGTCACCGAGGACGAAACCCTGACTCCGACGTTGACACGTACTGCGTTCAGGCAAGCTCGGCCCGGGCGGCAAGGGCGGCGGCGCGCCGAACCAGACGAGCAGGCCCAGCCCGACGAGCTTGAAGGTGAAGAAGAAGAGCCGGCCATCCCCCTGACCATGGCCGAGCTCATGGAACGTATCAAGGAGCTCGAAGAAGAAGAGGCCGACGGCCTGTTAACAGACCTCGAAAACCTGGAACTCGATCAGATCCCGGTGTATGAGGAACGTGGCACGCTCGGCCGCGCGACTCTCATCACCCCGTTGACCACGATCATGGACGAGCCGACCGTCTTCTTTTACGAGGACGACAAGTTCTACCGGCCCAACAACTACAAGGACGTCTTCCACGGGATGATCACGGTTCGCGAGGCTCTGCAGCGTTCCTGGAACGTGCCCACGGTCAAAGTCGCCCAACGAATCGGCTACCAGCGCGTGGCGGATCTGGCGCACCGAATCGGTCTGAATGCCGACATCCGGCCTTTCCCGTCCATCGCACTCGGCGCCTTCGAAATAACTTCCATCGAAATGGCCGGCGCTTACACGGCATTCGCCAACGAAGGCGTCCGCGTGGAGCCCAATGCGATACACCGCATCGTCGACGATGAGGGCACCGTGTTGAGAAGCTACGAGATGGAGTCGCGGGAAGTCCTCCGACCGGAAATGGCCTACCTGATGACACACCTCCTTCAGGGTGTCATCAACCACGGCACCGGGGCCGGGGTCCGCGCCCGCGGCTTCACGCTCCCGGCGGCCGGAAAGACGGGGACCGACAGTGACGGGTGGTTCGCCGGATACACCAAGAACCTGCTGGCCATCGCATGGGTGGGGTTTGACGACAACCGCGAGCTCAACCTCGAAGGCAGCCAGTCGGCCCTGCCGATCTGGACCGCTTTCATGCTGAAGGCCAGTGAGCTTTACCCTGTCCGCGATCCGGAGAATCCGTCTGAAACTCAATTCTTCGACCCACCGGGTGTCGAAGTCGTTTATATCGACGAAGACACCGGATCACTGGCAACGCCATATTGTGAAAACCGACGTCAGCAGGCATTCATCTACGGCACCGCACCGACCACCTACTGCCCGATTCACTCTTTCACCCGCCGTTTCTTCCTGAGCGACCTTCGGAACTGGCGGAGCCGTCCCGAGGCGTTCCAACTTCCACCAGCGTTCGCAGTGTCTGCCATTTCCGTTCGCTGATCCCCGGCACCGCCAGCAGTTCTTCCACCCTCCGGAAACCGCCTCTCCTTTCTCTGAACTCGACGATCCGTTGCGCCAGAACCGGGCCGATTCCGGGAAGAGCGTCGAGTTGTTGGATGGTGGCGGTGTTGAGGTTCAGTACCAGAAAGGCAATGGGAAAGAGCCGGAGGGACTTTTTCACCGCAGACACGCAAAGGCGCAGAGGGGATATGTCCTTAGGAGTCTTCGCGGACGAAACGTTCGCGGACGAACCCCAACGCGGCTTGGCGGTCGACGAGTTTTCCTTCGAGTTGTTCGTCTTCGACAACGGTCAGAATCTTCTTGAAGGAAGGGCCGGGCTCAAACCCCAGCGTAATCAAATCCGCTCCAGAGATCAATGGCTTCGGTCGAATGACGTCCTCCGACCAGGACTTCCGTTTGCTCTCGACGAAATCGTAATTGGACAGGCTGTCGCCGGCCGCTTCGGAACGGATGCGATGGAGTTCCAGATGATCGTCGAAGCGATGGAGTCGGAGGAACCGCTTCTGCTCGGAGATCGACATCCGTCGTATTCGAGAAAAGATGTCCTGGTTTCCGACGAGAGACACGATGTGCGAACGCTCGGCATTCGAAAAGCGCAACCTTGAAACGATGCCATCGGCATCCTGGTGCGAGTTCCGGTGCAACAGGACGCCCACCGCAAAGTCCGGGCTCGGACCAGCGGCCATCAGGGCGAGGGCCCGGTTCAGGAGGTCGGACCAGTGGATCTCAGGGAGGATCTCATCGAGAAGACCGGACTCCTCAAGCATTCGGATTCCGCGGGACGCCTGACCTTCTGTCAGGATGCGCACGAGTTCCTCCCGAATCCGCTCCGTGCTCACCTGATGAATTTCGGGCGCCATGGCCCGGACCGCGTTCCAGGTCCGCTCTTCGATCGTGTAGCCCAGCCGGGCTCCGAACCGAATTGCCCGGAGAACGCGCAGCTTGTCTTCCTCGAACCGTTCGTGCGGGTCCCCGATGGCCCTCACGATCCGGGCCTCGATGTCTGCCCGCCCGCACACTTCGTCAATCACCCGATCCTCGATCGGATCGTACAGCAGGCCATTGATCGTGAAGTCCCGGCGAAGAACGTCCTCCTTGTAGTCGGTGAAAACCACTCCGGTAGGCCGCCGGCCGTCGACATAGGCGTCGTCGGACCGAAACGTCGCAACCTCGAAAGGCAGGCCGTGATGGATCACGAGAACGACACCGAACTTCGCGCCGATCGGCTCGGTGCGGGGGAACAAGCCGATCACCTCTTCGGGCCGGGCACTGGTGGCAATGTCATAATCGGCCGGCTCAATCTCCATGACCATATCCCGGACACACCCCCCTACGAAGTAGGCTTCAAACCCCTCTTCTCGGAGCATCTTGACGATTTCGGCTGCATAGGCAGGCTTCATGAAATGGTTCCCGCGATCGTGGACTGTCGCTACTGTATAATAGTACTTTTGTCTGGAGGTGAGGATGCCGCCCTATCAGGGAGTCGACTTCTACAAACTCGATGATCTGCTGTCGGAAGAAGAGCAGATGGTCCGAGATACAGTCCGCCAGTTCGTCAACGAGCGCGTAAATCCGATCATCGACGAACATTTCGAAGCGGGCACGTTTCCGACCGAACTCATACCCCAAATGGCGGACCTGGGTCTGCTCGGAGCCAATCTTCCAGAAGAATACGGCTGTGCCGGCATGAACAACGTGGCCTACGGTCTGGTGATGCAGGAACTCGAGGCGGGCGACAGCGGCCTCCGCAGCTTCGCCAGCGTCCAGGGGGCGTTGGTGATGTACCCCATTTTTGCCTACGGCTCCGAGGAACAGAAGAAGAAGTGGCTCCCGCTTCTCGCACACGCGGATAAGATCGGTTGCTTCGGATTGACCGAACCCGATCACGGATCCGACCCGGGCGGAATGGTGACCCGGGCGAAGCGTACCGGGAACGGGTGGGTCCTGAACGGCACGAAGCGTTGGATCACCAACGGCACCGTCTCAGACATCGCGATCGTCTGGGCCAAGGACGACGACGGTGAGATTCAGGGCTTTATCGTCGAGTGCGACAGTCCGGGCTTTCAGGCCCCCGAGATCAAGAAGAAGCTGTCCCTGCGCGCCTCGATTACATCGGACCTGATCATGGATGATGTCGAGGTGAGTGAAGAAAGCCGCCTGCCCAACGGCGTCGGATTAAAGAGCCCGCTCGGCTGTCTCAACCAGGCTCGATACGGGATCGCATGGGGTGGAATTGGAGCGGCGATGTCCTGCTACGACTGGGCCGTCCACTACACGAAGGGCCGAACGCAATTCGGTAAGCCGATCGCTTCATTCCAACTCGTCCAGGAAAAGCTGGCCCACATCCTGACCGAGATCACGAAAGGCCAGTTATTGTCCTGGCGCCTGGGCAGGCTCAAAGACGCCGGCAAGCTGCACTTCGCTCAAACCTCCCTTGCGAAGCGCAACAACGTCCGGGTCGGCCTGGAGTCCGCACGCCTGGCCCGGGACCTGATGGGCGCAAACGGCATCACCCTGGAATACCCCGTGTTCCGACACATGGTGAACCTCGAATCGGTCTACACCTACGAAGGAACCGACCACATGCACACGTTGATCCTCGGAGAAGCCATCACCGGCATTGCCGCTTACCGTTAGAAACAGACATCCGCCGATTCAACGCAAAGACGCAAAATCGCAAAGCATTGTTTTTGGGTTTCGAAAGTTCCCCCGCTTACCCGCCGTAAAGCTGATCTTCCAGGGTGCCGTGGATACGTTCTTGCGTCTGCTTGGACGGGGGATCGGTAAAGAGCGACACGCTTATGGCCAACAGGAAGTTCACGGCGACACCCCACACACCGCCATGCAGGGTCAGGGGGTGGGGATAGATGATCAGGGTCCACCAGAGGGTGAAAAGGCCGGCGATCATCCCGACGATGACGCCGGCTCTGGTGAACTTGAACTTCGAAGGGAACAGGTTGCCCATGATGGCAGGCCACAACTGGAGCGCGCCGGCTCCCGAAAGGGTCACGATGGTAACCAGGAAATCGTAGTTGGCCAGGCTCAGCCAGTAGCCGATGCCGATCAGGCCAACGATGAGGATGCGGCCCACGTTGACGTAGTGCTCGGGCGATGCGTCGGGCCGAATGTACCGCTGGTAGACGTCGCGGGTCAGGACAGTCATGTTCGAATGGATGATTCCTTCGAGCGTCGACATCGCAGCCGCGCATGCTCCGGCGAGCACGAGCCCCGTCATCCAGGGGGGGGCGAACTGGAACAACATCTCCGGGAACACGCGATCCGGAAACTCGAGGCCAGGCAAAGCCAGCGCACCTCCCAATCCGACCAGCGCCGCCGGAATGTAAAGAGTCGCCAGATACAACGGCGTCGCCGCACCCAGTTTCTTGATGGTCGCCAGATCGACGGAGCTGTAGTAGCGCATGAAGATGTGCGGCTGAAACACGATCCCGAACGACAGCGTGATCGTGAAACCGAACCACATGGGATAGGTAAAGAATCCCTCCGGACCGGGAAGCGTCAACAGGTCGGGACGCTGTTCGACAACCTGCCGCCACAGCCCAAGTGGGCCGCCAAACAGTTTGTACGACAGATAGAGAGCACCACCCCAGATGGCGATGTACATCCAGATGCCCTGCAGAACGTCCGTCCAGTAGATCGCACGCACGCCGCCAATGCTGATGTAAACCATCGCCACGACCATCAGGATTCCCGACGACATCTCGATCGACATGCGGTTCCCCGTCGCAGCCGAAAGAATGTAGCCCAGGCCCATGCTCTGAACCTGGATGTAGAGGAGCGTGAACAACACCGACACGATAGCGACCAGAACCCGAACACCTTCGCTTTCGTAGTAGTCGGCCAGCATGTCGGCCGGTGTCAGGTACCCGAACTTCTTCCCGAGAGCCCAGATGCGCGTCCCGAAAACATACGTAATCAGGCCCATCATGATGGTCCACGTGCCCGCGTCCCAGAAACCGATACCGTGTGTGTAGAAGAACCCTCCCGATCCGAGGAAAGCGAAGGCGCTATGGTAGGTGGAAACGACCGCCAGGTAGAGAACAAAGAAGCCCGCACGTCTGCCATAGACGGCGAAGTCCTCCATGTTCACCTCGAGCTTCCGGCTTGCCAGCCACCCGACGACCAGACAGCCGACCAGGTAGATTGCGATCAAAGAGGTTGCGATGACCCAGGCTTCCATTTACGGTCTCCATCGCCAGAGCAACCCGAGACCGACCAGCATCAATGCGTAATCGATACTGAGGTAAGCGTACAGGAACGGAAAACCGAGGATCAGGGGCTCGATCCGGTTGGCCCAGGCGAGGAACGGCCACTGGGTCAAGGCAAGCAGAACCGCAAAATAGGCGATCAGGAAACGGGTGCGGCCGGTGCGCGGGAAGTAATGGGATGGGATCTCCATAGGTTGACAAAGTCGAGTCTGTTTCGCCCCAGGGAGCCGGCGCGGCAGAAGAGATCTACTGCGAAAGCGGTATAATCGGTCCAGATTTCCTCGATTTTTCGTTAAATAGAACCACTATTCGCCTCAAAATCGAGAAAATCTGTCCTCGATTCTCCACTTTCTCGCTACGATCCCTTCTGCCGCCGAGGCTCCTAGCTCGACAGGCTCGATGGCAGCTTCGTCTTCTCGTCGGTAACGGCACGGCTGAGCTGGCCGGATGTCAGTCCGGTCACGTCGGTGAGGTCGACACCCCGGAGGTCCGTACCCTCCAGGTTGGCATCGGTCATGTCCGACATCCATACGTCAGCGTTTCGCATATCCGCTCCGGCAAGATTCGCCTCCTTCAAGTCGGACACGCTCATCCGGGCGCCGTTCATATCCGCCTGCTGGAGATCGGCGCCGTGAAGATCGGCCTCCTGCAGGATCGCGCCATGTAGGTCGGCTCTTTGACCGGACTCGCCCTTCGACTCCAGCCAATGCCGGTGGGCTTCAAGTGCGTCCTTGATGTACATCATTTGATATTTTATTCCGAGAAGATCGGGTTGGATGCCGGCGAGCGGACGGGGCCGCTCGCCGGGAACCTACAAACTACTTATTGGGCTGCGGAACAACCCGCAGATAGGGTTTTACAGTCTTCCATCCGCCGGGGAATTTCGCCTTTGCCGCCTCGTTGGATACGGCAGGCACGATAATGCAATCGTCTCCGTCCTTCCAGTTCGCTGGCGTCGCCACACTGTGGTTGGCTGTCAACTGGCAGGAATCGATGGCCCTTAAAACCTCGTCGAAGTTCCGGCCGGTGCTCATCGGGTAAATGAGCATGACCTTGATCTGCTTGTCGGGCCCGATGATATAGACCGTACGGACAGTGGCGTTGTCTTTCGCCGTGCGCCCCTCGGCACCGCCCTCGATTTCGGCGGGCAGCATGTTGTACAGCTTGGCCACCTTGAGGTCGGTGTCGCCGATCAAGGGGAAGTTCACGGCCACTCCCTGCGTTTCCTCGATGTCCTTCGACCATGCCTTGTGATCGTCCACCGAGTCGATACTCAGCCCCATCACCTTGACGTTCCGTTTGTCGAATTCGGATTTCAGTTTCGCGACCTGGCCAAGTTCGGTCGTGCACACCGGAGTAAAGTCTTTTGGATGGGAAAACAGAAGCGCCCAGCCGTCGCCAATCCACTCATGAAAGCTGACGGGACCATCCGTCGTTTCCGCGGTAAAATCAGGCGCGATCGCGCCTATCGCCAGTGCCATAATCATCCTCCTACGTTCTTGTTCGGGGCTACGCCGCAGCTACACAGAGCCTCTGGGCCCAATTGCGCGCGTCCGTCCGGAACCTATCAAAAGGCTCCAGCAAATTTGAGGCATCAGTTTACTTCATAGCCCGTGGGATGTTACAAAATATAGTTGGCCCGGACGCCTCGGCGTGTCCGGCGCCACCCCGTCCCGTTCGTCTAGCCTGGTCTAGGACACAGCCCTTTCACGGCTGCGACACGGGTTCGAATCCCGTACGGGACGCTAGGAAGAAGCTCGCGGCCATGCCGGCCGCGAGCTTTTTCTTTCTCGCTGGTCCATGGCCAAGAAACGATTCGGTCAACATTTCCTGACAGACCCATCGATCCTCGAACGCATCGTCTCGTTCGCTCGAATCTCTCCCACCGACACGGTCGTCGAGATCGGTCCCGGGCGGGGATCACTTACCCGAGCCATCGCTCGTGTGGCCGGACAGGTCGTGGCAGTCGAGATCGACCGGGATCTCATAGCGGAACTGCGCGGCAATCTACCGGCAAACGTCGAACTGGTGGAAGCTGACGCGCTGGAGGTCGATCTGACGACGCTCGCGAACCCACCGTTCCACCTGATCGGAAACCTCCCTTACAACGTCGCCACTCCCCTGCTGGATCGCTTCATCCGGGCACGGCACCACATCCAGTCCGTCACGGTCATGGTTCAGAAGGAAGTCGCCGACCGCATCTCAGCCGAACCCGGCACCCGCCAATACAGTCCCCTGTCGATAGGGATCCAGTACTACGCCGACGTTGCTCCGGGGTTCACGGTGCCCCCGGGCGCGTTCGCCCCAGTGCCCAAAGTCCAATCCAGAGTGATCCGCCTGACGTGGCGCTCAGACCGCCCGGACTCTCCAAAGCTGATTCGGTTCGTCGGGCGCGCCTTCGCGTCACGCCGGAAGAAACTGATCAACAACCTCAAAGCGATGTATCCGGAAATGAACCGGCAGGCCATGACCCAGATCTTGGAGAACCTGTCCCTGAACCCGGACCTACGCCCCGAAAACCTCTCCGTGGAAGACTTCGTCCGGTTACACCATGCCCTCGAAGCAAGGTGAATCCCCGTCCGGGGACCCAGGACGGCCCCGAAATAGATATATACTGGCTCACGATGGATAAGACTGTGGAGGTCGTGGCGCTGGGGGGGTTAGGCGAGTTCGGAATGCACATCATGGCGTTCTGCTCCGAGGACGCGATTATCGTTGTGGACTGCGGCCTGCTCTTCCCTGAACAGGAGTTGCTGGGTGTCGACATCGTCGTCCCGGACGTCACCTTCCTGCTGGACAACCGTGAAAAGGTGAAAGCGATCGTGCTCACGCACGGGCACGAAGATCACATCGGAGCACTGCCTTTTGTACTGCCTTACCTGGACGTCCCCGTCTACGGCAGCCCGTTCACCCTCGAACTGGTCAAACGGAAACTGGACGACCACGGGTTGCTCGGAGACGCCATACTGAACGAGATCCACCCGGGTGACACGATCCAACTGGGTCCCTTTGGAGTGGAGTTCATTGCGGTAACGCATTCGATCGTGGATTCCCTCGCGCTGGCGATTCGAACGCCCGCGGGACTGATCATCCACACCGGAGATTTCAAGATCGACCCATCCCCCATCGACGGAAAACACTTCGACCTCCTCGCCTTTGCATCGTACGGAGAGGAGGGGGTGCTGGCGCTGTTCTCCGACAGTACC
This sequence comes from Terriglobia bacterium, assembly GCA_965262425.1. Classification (GTDB taxonomy): domain Bacteria; phylum Acidobacteriota; class Terriglobia; order 20CM-2-55-15; family 20CM-2-55-15; genus CAZOZZ01. The sequence goes on from OZ253536.1 coordinate 1,910,008, forward strand.
AACGCGGAAAGGGCGGGCTACACGCCGTCCGAACGTGCGGTGGAGGATCGTTTCGAGACCATCTTTCGATCCGCTAAGGGACGTATCGTCGTCTCCTGCTTCAGCTCGGCCATCCACCGGATGCAGATCATCGTGGATACGGCAAAGCGTCACGGGAGGCTCGTGGCGTTTCTGGGCAGGAGAATGCTGTCGAACGTGGACATCGCCCAGCGTCTGGGAGCGCTGAACGTCCCTGCCGGACTGGTCATTCGACCGAAGGAAATCAAGAACCACGCCCGAAACAAGGTCTGTGTGGTCGCCAGCGGCTGCCAGGGTGAACCGATGTCGGCGCTCGCACGCGCATCGGTAGATCAGCACAAAGACGTCACCATCGAAGGCGGAGACACCGTCGTCCTGTCTTCAAGGATGATCCCCGGAAACGAGCGGGTGATCTCGCGCATGATGGATCACCTGTACAGACGTCATGCCGAGGTGCTCTACGCGGATGGCTCCACGCCCCCGGTACACGTGAGCGGACACGCCAGCGCGGAAGAACTCAAGATCATGATGATGATGACCAAGCCCCGGTTCTTCATACCGATCCATGGCTCCTACCGCCATCTGCACCGTCACGCCAAACTAGCCGAACAGACCGGCGTCATTCGCGACAAAATCATCGTGGCCGAAACCGGCGACATCATTCGACTGGGCCCGGAGCAAGCCGAAATCGTCGGCAAGGCCCCGGTCGGGCGGGTGCTGATCGACGAAGGAAGCCTCGAGGAGGTGGCCGACATGGTCATCCGGGACCGTCGCCACATTTCCGAAGACGGCATCGTTCTACCGGTCATCGCTATCAACAAACAGACCGGAGCGATCGAAATTCCCCCGGAGATGGTCTTCCGGGGAATGACCGTCACCGAAGACGACGAACTGGTGGAACAGTGCCGCCAGCTGGTCATCGACACGATCGAGGAATCCACAGTCGAAGAACGCGGCGACTGGGCGGTGATCAAGGAAAAAGTCCGCCGCGCCCTGAAACGCTACATCTCCAAAGAACTCTCGACACGACCGCTGATTCTGCCCGTCATCATGGAGATATAGTTGGGGAAGTGGTCAGTGGTCAGTTGCCGGAATTTAGAACGGGTGGGTTGGCCTGCAACCTTATCAACAGGTATAGGTTACTGGACTCTCAAACATTGATGACCGTACAGAACTGGCCACTGACCACTGACCACTGACCACTTTCCTCATGGATCTCTTCCAGTCGATCATCTACGGTATCGTCCAGGGCATCACGGAATTTCTGCCCATCAGCAGCACGGCCCATCTGATCCTGCTTCCGTGGTTCGCGGGGTGGAAAGACCCCGGAATGGAGTTCGATATCGCACTACACCTGGGAACCTTCTTTTCGCTCGTCTGGTTTTTCAGAACCGAGTGGATCGGTTTCGCCCGCTCCGCGCTCAATGTTGCATTGGGTCGCACGCGTGGCCAGGACGAACAAATGGTTCTCTTCATTGTCGTCGCAACGATCCCCGCAGCCCTGGCTGGAGTCCTCGGGGAGGACCTGGTGCAAGTCTATCTGCGGAGCCCGTTGGTCATTGCAACAACCTTGATTGGGCTTGCGCTCGTCCTGGTCCTGGCTGAAAAGCGCGGGCGGCGAACCAAGGACCTCGAACAGATTTCCTGGACAGACGCGCTGGTGGTGGGTCTGGCCCAGTCGCTGGCCCTGGTTCCCGGCGTCTCACGATCCGGAATCACGATCACCGCCGCCCTTTTCCGAGGGATGAAACGGGAGGCCGCCGCTCGGTTCTCCTTCTTCCTGTCCACGCCGATCATCGCGGGTGCGGCGGGCAAGCAGTTGTTCGACATGACCGTCGGCGGAACGAACCATGTGGATTTAAGCATGCTGGTCGTCGGCATTATCACCTCTGCGATCGTGGGTTATCTGGCCATCGCGTTCCTGTTGCGCTATCTTGCCACGAACACAACATATGCGTTTATCTATTACCGCATAGGCCTTGGTATTGTGGTCTTTCTCGCATTCTGGTCCGGATTTCGATAAAATGCCAGTGTGATGCACTGGACGGGATATCTGACACCCACCGAGCACCGGCGGCTCAATGAGTTCGTCGGTCTGGTCCTGGTGACCATCGCGGTTATGGTCGGCCTCAGCCTGGTTTCGTTTGATCCTGCCGACCCTTCTTTCAACATCAGCCGCAACCCCCTGTTCGAGTCAAGCCCCAACAACCTGATCGGTGTCGTGGGTTCGCACTCTTCGGACCTCCTGTTCCAGTTCCTCGGTTACGCGGGATTCCTACTGCCGGTCTTCATCGGCATCTACGCCTTTCACTGGCTCGCGTCCTGGACGGTCCGGAACGTTGTCCCCCGTCTGACCGGCATGACGCTGATGGTGTTGACCGTAGCCGCGGCCCTTTCGCTGTTCCCGTCCCTGCCTCGCATCGGCAATCAGATTCCGGCCGGCGGCGGCGGGGGCAAGCTGATGGCGGACTGGCTCGAGGCCACGTTCAATCCCCTGGGCGCGGCCGTGGTCCTCATTTCCCTGTTTCTCATATCGCTCCTCCTGGCAACGAAATTCTCGCTCGTACGCACGGCGGCATCCGTGCAATCGCGCTTTGGATTCGTCGCCCTCTGGAGTCAACGCGTCAGCGGCTGGTACGAGGAACAGTTGAAAGAGCGTGTAAGAAAGCGGATTCAGAGGAAAAACGAACAACCTGCCGTCATGCGACCCGCCAGGAAGAAGGCTGAGAAAGCGGTCCGGTCGATCACGAAGCGCCGCCGTAAGAAAGCCGCGGTCGACGAGGTTCCGATCGACGAAATGGCCGTTACCGAAACCGCGACGGCTCCATTGACATCGGTCAGCTTCCCCTCGCCCGAACTCTTGCTGCCCCCCGAAGGACAGATTCCCATCGACGAAGACATGCTGCGGGAACGCGCCGAGTTGCTCGAAGCCAAGACCAAAGAGTTCGACGTCGTCGGCAAGGTCCAGCAGATTCATCCCGGACCCGTCGTCACGACGTTCGAATTCAAACCGGAAGCCGGCGTCAAGTACGCCAAGATCACCGGTCTTGGAGACGACCTCTGTCTGGCGCTCGAAGCGGAGTCGATCCGAATCGACCGACTCCCCGGAAAAGCGACCGTAGGCATCGAAGTGCCCAATCACGAACGGGCCACCATTATGCTCCGCGAACTCCTCGAATCCCCGGCGTACCTGAAGGCGAATGCAAAATTGCCCCTGGCTCTTGGAAAGGACATCACCGGAAAAATCGTCGTCTCCGACCTCCACCGGATGCCCCACCTTCTTATCGCTGGCTCCACAGGAACCGGCAAGTCCGTCTCGATCAACTCATTGATCCTGTCGCTCCTTTTCCGGTCCAGGCCCGATCGGGTCAAGATGATCATGATCGATCCCAAGCGCCTGGAGCTGGGCCTGTACCAGGACATCCCGCACCTGATGGTTCCCGTTGTCACCGAACCCATCGTCGCATCGAACGTCTTGAAATGGGCGGTCGGTGAAATGGAGGGCCGCTATAAGAAACTGGCCAAACGCGGGGTCCGGAGTCTGGACGCTTACAACGACCACATCAAGCAGATGCCGATCCCCGGAATCGGCGAGCCGGACATAGAGGAAGATCGCGAGCACCTGCCCTACATCGTCATCGTGATCGACGAACTCGCCGACCTCATGATGGTGGCATCGCGCGATGTTGAAGAATCCATCACGCGCCTCGCCCAGATGGCCCGCGCCGTGGGCATTCATCTCATCCTGGCAACACAGCGACCGTCCGTCGATGTCATCACCGGTCTGATCAAGGCCAACTTCCCTGCTCGAATCTCCTTCCGGGTCGCATCTAAAACCGACTCCCGAACCATCCTCGATTCCAACGGCGCCGAGTCCCTGCTGGGGCGCGGCGACATGCTGTTCCTGCCGCCCGGGTCCGCACGCCTGATGCGCGCCCATGGCCCTATGGTGACCGAAGACGAAGTCATGCGCGTGGTAGATTACCTGAAAGCGCAAGGCAAACCGACGTACAATGAAAGCATCCTGGAGTCGCCCGACGAACGCCGCCAGTCGATGAAAACGGACGGCGCCAGCGACGAGTTGTACGACAAGGCGGTCCGACTGGTGGTCGACATGGGCAAGGGTTCGACTTCCGCGCTGCAGCGCAGGCTCCGGATCGGATACGGACGTGCGGCCAGTATTCTGGATGCGATGGAAGCCGACGGAATCATCGGACCACCCGAAGGCAGCAAGCCACGCGAAGTCCTGGTCAAACCGGACTATTTCGAAGAAATCGACAACGCGAAATTCGATACCGAGCCCTGATTCGAACCTTCCGGCAGCTCGACTCCGGAATAATCAACCAGGATTACGGACCTCGAATTTCTCCGAAGAGAGGTTCAGTTCATGGGATTCAGAACCGACGCAATACACGCCGGTCAAGAGCCAGACCCCACCACCGGAGCGGTCAGCACACCGATCTATCAAACCTCGACTTTCGTTCAGGAAGGGATCGGCAAGCACAAGGGCTACGAGTACGCGCGCACCCAAAACCCTACCAGGATGGCTCTGGAACGGAACATTGCGGTTCTTGAAGGAGGCGTGGCCGCATACGCGTTCGCATCGGGGATGGCGGCTGAAACGGCCATCACGCAACTGCTGCTGCGTCAGGGTGACCACGCCGTCTGTACCCACAATGTCTACGGCGGAACGTTCCGCTTATTCGACAAGATCGTCAGCCACGGCGGCATCGAGTTCAGCTACGTCGATACGTCCAACATCGACACGCTGCGAAACGCCATGCGCCCCAACACGCGCATGGTCTTCGTCGAGACACCAACGAACCCGATCATGACCATAACGGATATTGCTGCGGCCGCAGAAATCACCCAGGCCGCGAAATGCCGACTCGTAGTAGACAACACGTTCATGAGCCCCTACCTGCAGCGTCCCCTGGCGCTCGGGGCCGACATCGTCGTCCACAGCACGACAAAGTTCCTGAACGGCCATAGCGACAGCGTGGGCGGTGTGGCTGTCCTCGCCCATGAGTCCGATGCCGACCAACTTCACTTCATCCAGAACGCCGCCGGCGCCATTCTTTCCCCGTTCGACTCCTGGCTCGTGCTGAGAGGTATCAAGACCCTGCCGGTCCGGATGGAAGCACACAACATGAACGGCCGCACCATCGCCCGATACCTGTCGGAAAAAAAACAGGTAGAGAAGATCTATTACCCCGGCCTTCCGGATCACCCGCAACACGCACTGGCAAAGAAACAGATGTCCGGCTTCGGAGCCCTGATCGCCTTCGACCTCGGCTCCATCGAAGCCGCCTCCAAACTACTGGAAAACGTCAAACTCTGCTCGCTGGGCGAAAGCCTCGGCGGCGTGGAAACCTTGATCTCACACCCCGCCTCGATGACCCATGCCTCGGTCCCGAAAGATCAACGCGACCTGCTCGGCATCACCGACGGCCTGGTCCGCATCTCCGTCGGCATCGAAGACACTGAAGACCTGATGGCCGACCTTGAACACGCTTTTGGGGATTAGATCCTTCAACGCAAAAACGCAAAGCCGCAAAAGGAACTTTTTCTGAGAGCCGTCACAGGCCAGCGTGTACGGGGGGCCGTCCCTGGCCCCCCGCCGACCAAGCCGCACTGCCGCACTCCCACCCCTCACGCATCCACCGACTTCGAAATCCACTCCAGATAGGGACGCGACCCACCCTCAATCTTGAACGCGATAAACTCCGGCACGTCATAGCTGTGTTCCTTCACAACCCTCCACCGCACTCTGTCGATCGCCGCGGCCGTCGTCTTGATGATCAGCAGGAACTCGGAATCCCACTTCACATCCCCCTCCCAGCGATAACAGGATTGGATTCCCGGAACCACGTTCACGCACGCCGCAAGGGCGTCGCCGACCACCGCCTGGGCGATCTTCTTCGCTTCTTCTTCCGAGCCACACGTGACGAAAGCCAGCATCGTTTCGATCATGAAATATCGCTCCGTTCGAAACCCGCCACCACCATCGATGTATCGTCCGTTTTCCCCGACTGGTAGAATCGACACATGGCCGCTAGGATAAAGTTCGGTACGTCGGGATGGCGTGCCATCATCGCCGACGAGTTCACGTTCGCCAATGTCCGTCTGGTGACCGAAGCCATTGCTCGATATATCAAGAGAGACACCTCCTCCCCCACGCTCCTGGTAGGATACGACACCCGGTTCGCATCCGAAAACTTCGCCGGGCAGGTCGCACGGGTTATCTCCGCATCCGGTATCGGTGTACAACTGTCGACGGGCCCGGTTCCAACACCCGCCCTCTCTTTCTCCACACGACATCGCAACCTCGACGGCGCCATCAACATCACCGCCAGCCACAACCCCGGCGAGTACAACGGCATCAAATTTTCAGATGCGGAGGGCGCACCCGTCCTGCCGGAAGTCACCGACGAGATTGAAGAAGAAATCGAACGACTGCAGTCCGACGGGTGGGACTTTTCCGCATCACCCGATGACACCCTGATCGAACCCGCAGACATTCGCGATGAATATCTGGATGAGCTCCGCGGCAAGGTCGACCTCGATCAGATCAAGAGATCCGGAATTCGCATCGGCTACGACCCACTTCACGGAGCCGGCGCCGGCTACCTCGACTATCTGCTCGAAACCGAGGGGCTCGACCCGTTCGTCCTCCACGCCGAACGCGACGTCTACTTCGGGGGAGACCACCCCGAACCGGACGAATCGAACCTGTCAGAACTCCGACAAGCCATGTTAGATGAAGACCTTATGCTGGGTCTTGGGACCGACGGAGATGCCGACCGCTTCGGAATGCTCGACGACAACGGTGACTTCTTCTACCCCAACGAGATTCTAGCCCTCCTGCTCGACTATCTTATCGAAACCCGCGGCTGGAGCGGCGCCGTGGCCCGTACGGTCGCCACCACTCACCTGATCGACAGAGTCGCTGATTTGAACAATCTGGAGGTCCTCGAGACCCCCGTCGGCTTCAAATTCATCGGCGAATACATCAAGCAGGACCGCATCATCCTTGGGGGCGAAGAAAGTGCGGGACTGGCGGTGAAGAATCACATTCCGGAAAAAGATGGAATCCTGGCCTGCCTCCTCGTGGCCGAGATGGTCGCCCGACGGGGGAAGTCATTGAAAGAACAGCTAAAAACCCTTTTTTCGAGGACCGGTGAAGTGTATAATCGGCGACTGAATGTCCGATTGGACCCTTCTAACCGTGAAGCGGTCCGTGCAAAGATTGCGTCCGATGTTCACGAGTACCACGGAAGGCCGGTCGAGAAGCAGGATCGCACCGACGGTCTGAAACTGATTTTTGGTGACGGAAGCTGGGTTCTGATGCGACCGTCGGGCACCGAACCTGTCGTTCGCTACTACGCGGAATCGAGCAGCCGCGAAGATCTGGAGCAATTGCTCGAATGCGGAAGGGAATGGATAACCGGAACATAGGTCAAGGGATGATGGTTCGGGTGGGCCTGGGCGTGTTCGGCCTGCTGACCGTCGCGACCCTCCTCCTGGCCCTCGTCAGCGACCGCGGCCTCCTGGAGGTCCGAAAGAAAGGCTTCCGCCTGGCCGAACTCGAAGAGAAGATCGAAACCCTGGAGTCCAACAACGCCGATCTCATCGATGAGATCCAGACCCTCCGATCCGACCCCGCGGAAATCGAACGCCTCGCCCGAGAGGAACTCCGACTGGTCAAGCCCGGCGAAGTCGTTCTGATCATTCCCTCCCCCGACCCTGAAGTCGCCCCATCCAATCGCTGAACTTCTGCCTTTCCGAAAAAGTTCGCCCCAAGCGGTTGACGATCCGCAACCGAGTCCCTATATTTAACGATACATGCCGCGGGGTGGAGCAGTGGTAGCTCGTTGGGCTCATAACCCAAAGGTCGGAGGTTCAAATCCTTCCCCCGCAATAACTTAGGAATCTTGAGGTACCAACAAGGTACTAAAACCGGCGAATTCTCCCTCAAGGAGGTTCGCCGTTTCCTTTTTCTGGCCCTCATCAATGTGGGTGTAGATGTTCGCTGTGGTCTGAATATTCGAGTGCCCAAGTTGCTCTTGGGCCATTTTTATTGAACCACTTAGGGCATGAATCTTGGACCCGACCGTGTGCCTGAACATGTGCAAGCCGCTTCCCCACTTCTCCCGTTCGATGTCAGCGGCTTCCAAGGCCGGGTAGATCACTGACCTCCTCATGTAGTCAGGATCGAGCGGAGATCCGTCCTCACGACAGAATACGTAGTCGTTTTCTTTCCTGAACTGCGGCCTGAGGGTACCAAGAACTTGGTACCTTTTTTCACTGGAGCCCCCCTTTCGACCCTCTAGAATCGCTTGAAGGATCGGCGACATCGCCAGCGTGTGCTCTTTCTGCGTCTTCAAGCCCTTCATCAACTGCCCTCGGTAGACGACGTGGGTGAGAGTAATCATCCCTGACTTGAAGTCCAGGTTCTTCCAACGGAGCCCGAGGAGTTCCCCCTGGCGCATCCCGGTCATCATGAGGACAGCCACGGGTGCCCTCCAGAACTCCGGGAGTGCCTCGAAGAAGGCCCGTAGTTTCTCGAAAGGGAATGTTGATTTCTCCTTGCGTTCAACCCGAGGCCGATGAAGCTTCGGACGGAGGGGAGAGACCTGGAGGAGATCCAAGGTGACGGCGATGTCGAAGATCAGCGTGAGGAGACTATAGATGTTCTTCTGATACTTGTCGGAGAGCTTCGCCTTGCGGAGACTCGCCATGAACTCAGAGACAGTCTGAGCGTCTGATTTCGCTACTCTCATTTGGCCCACTATTGATCGTTTGATTTGGCCCACCCCTGACAAGGCAACCGGGGACCCTGTTTCGACATATACAAGTCGGAACGGAGGGCCCGGTGTCGAGGAGATCAAAAGTGGAACTATTCGAAGAGATTCGACGGGAGTACGAGTTTGGGGTGGGAACAATCCAGGGGGTGTCGCGGAAAGTGGGTGTGCATCGACGGATGGTGCGTCAAGCGCTGGGAAACGCCGTGCCGCCGGCGAGGAAGAGCCCGGAGCGGAAGAGGCCGAGGCTGGAGCCGGTTATGGAATTTATCAACGGGGTGTTGGAGGCGGACAGGCATGCCCCCCGGAAGCAGCGGCACACCAGTCACCGGATCTACGAACGGATCCGGATGGAATTTCCGAAACATCCGATTGGGGAATCGACGGTTCGCCGATATGTCGGGAGGCGGAAGCGGGAGATGGGTTTCATCCGACAGGAGACGTTCGTGCCGCAAAGCTACGCCTGGGGTCAGGAAGCACAGATCGACTGGTACGAAGCCGTCGCGGAGTTGGATGGCGAACGGCAGAAGCTCCAGGTTTTCTGTATGCGGAGCATGGGCAGTGGTGGCGCATTCCATCGAGCTTATCCGCGGGCGACACAACAGGCATTCCTGGAGGCTCATGAGTTGGGGTTCCGCTATTTTGCGGGGGTCTTCGGGGTGCTGCGTTATGACAACCTGACCAGCGCGGTGAAGAAGATTCTGCGGGGATACCGGCGTGTAGAGACCGAACGGTTCATCGCGTTTCGGTCGCATTGGAAGTTTCAAGCCGAGTTCTGCACACCCGGCGAGGGCCACGAGAAAGGCGGTGTGGAAGGCGAAGCCGGATATTTCCGGCGCAATCACCTGGTACCGGTGCCGAAGGCGAAGGACCTGGCGGATCTGAATGCGCAGCTGCTGGCCGGTTGCCACGCCGATGAACGGCGCAAGATCGGCGATCGGGTCCAGACGGTGGGTGAAGGGATGCAGATCGAACAGCCCCATCTGCTCGCGTTATCGACCGAAGGGTTCCCTCTGGCCGAGGACAGCTTTCCACGAGTCGATGGTAAGGGATGTGTACGGGTGCGTAACAACTTCTACTCCGCCCCCGTCAAGGCCGGGACTGTGGTGCGGGCGAGCGTTTTTCCGGTCTACGTGGAGGTCTGGCACGATGGCGGATGCGTGGCGCGGCATGAGCGAGGATATGGAAAAGGCCAGCACTTCTTCAATCTGGAACATTATCTGGAGGTGTTGGAGCGGAAGCCGGGCGCGCTGGCCGGGAGCAAGCCTCTGGAGCAATGGCGGCAACAGGGCCGATGGCCGAAAAGCTATGACGAGTTCTGGCAGACGTTGATCGATCGCAACGGAAAACAGAATGGGACCCGCGCGATGGTGGAGTTGCTCCTACTGGGCCGGGAACATGGCTATAGCGAGCTGGATTCCGCATTCCAACAAGCCCTGCGCCTGGGATGCTCCGATGCCGCCGCGGCGCGCTACCTGATGACCGAGGCCCGACTCGACCGGCCGGCGGCGCCGCGACTGGAAGTGGCCGCACTACGCGCTTATGAGCGGCCCCTGCCCGAGGTGAATACTTACGATGCACTGCTCACTGCGGAGGTGGTCTAGTGTCCGCCACAGCCGGCGGGGTCGAACAGGCGGCGATTCAACAGTACTGTAAAGCCCTCCGGACGCCCACGATCGGAACGCAGTTTGCGGCCATGGCCGAGCAGGCCCAGCGGGAAGAGCACACCTACACGCGGTATCTGGAAGCCTTGCTGGCGATGGAAGTTGAAGAACGCGAACGGAACACCGTGGCCCGGCGGATTCAAGCCGCACGTTTCCCTCGAATGAAGACACTCGAGGACTTTGACTTCTCGCGGTCGAAGGTTCCAGCCAACCGGATCCGTGGACTCGCAGACGGTGGCTATTTAGAACACGCCGAACCTGTCGTCCTGATCGGGGAGTGTGGAACGGGCAAGACGCACCTGGCCACAGGACTGTGCGTGGCCGCTTGTCGGCAGAAGAAGCGGGTTCGCTTTACGACGGCCGCCGGCTTGATCAACGAGCTGGTCGAGGCCCAACACAACAACCAGTTCCGCCGGGTTCTGGCCCGATGGTTCCGATACGAGTTGATTGCCATCGACGAAGTCGGCTACGTCCCGCTGGCAGACCTCGGCGCCGAACTCCTCTTTCAGGTCATCTCGGATCGAGCCGAGCGAGCGACGGTGATCTTGACAACGAATCTGCCGTTCTCGGAATGGACCCAGGTGTTTCCCAATGTTCGGCTGTGCAAGGCGTTGCTGGACCGGATAACCGATCGCGCACACATCATCGAGACCGGAACCGAATCCTTCCGGTTTCGGCGCACGTTGGAGAAACGACAGAAACCACGGCATCCAGCTGGAAAGGAGAAACCCGCGAAAGAAACCACGTCCTGAGGGTCGGATCGCCCCGCGGTCGTCGATCCTGGGCGATCCTGGAAACGGAGTTTTTTCCCGAAAGAAAGAAAAAAAACCAAAAAGAAAGAAACGGAGGCCTGTGGAAGATGAAGCGCTGTGGAAATCCTAAAAACCAGGATTCCCACAGCGCTTGGAAAAGCCTCGCCAAGGGCGCTCGGCTTTCCCACATCTCCAACACAGGCCCGACGGTAATTATCACTACTCGGAATTATTAACAGGAGGGGGTGGGCCAAATCAGACGATCAAAAGTGGGCCAGACCGGGTGGACAAACCCACTGGATCGCGTCGGACATCCTGGACGTTACAGAAACAGACTTGACCGAATAGTTCGGGCACCGCTACGCCGCAAGGAAAGTTGCCAGCGACAACCGCTCAAGCGTCCCGTCCAGACTGTCTTCACCTTCGGCAACGGACATCCCCCCCTCTTGCAGGGTCAGATACCAGCGAACGTCGCGGTCAAGCCGCGAGGCCAGTTCGCCAATCAGTGCCGCCGGCAACCGCACAACTTCGATGCCATCTGCGGCGTGAATCGCACGGGACGACCATTCTTTGCGAAGCGACGATTCAGATTTGTGGGTGAAAACCATGACGCGATCGGCGCGCTTGCTCGCGCGATGTAAGCGCGCTGCCGTGGGAATACCCACATCGATCCACAGAGCAACGTCCCCGGTGCCGGACCGGGTCCAAAGTGCCGGATCCTCGGGCGTCCGAAGTCCCCGACCAAAGTCGAGCCCCTCCTCGTGCGCGATCGCCCGCGCTAGAACTCTTACGACCATTCGCTCGCTGTCCTCGGAGGGGTGACAGGCAACGCGCCAGTCGAGACTTTCGTAGACCCCTCTGTCGATGTCAGACAGTTCGATTTGAAACCGGTACAGAGTCGACGAGATAGCCATCCTCAGTCCTCGGCCGAAACCTGATCCGGCTTGCCGCGAAACTTGTACTGCAGGCCTGTCAGGAAGTTGCGCAACAACTGGTCCTGACATTCCTTGTAGTTTCTATGATCCGTCCTGCGAAAAAGTGCACTCAGTTCCCCGCGGCTTATCGGCATGTCGGTCAGGGACATGACCTCAAGAATGTCGGCTTCCTGGAAACTCAACGCAATCTTGAGCTTCCGAAGAACCACATTGTTGGTCAGGGCAACCGGGGCTGCCGGCGCTGCGCCCTCGCGCTTCCCCCGACGATCGGTGATCAAACCGTCCAGGAACGCCGCAAGATCCTTCCGGCTGAGGGCCTGGAAGCTCGGCTCCTCCTCATTCTTCATCCAGGCCCTGATCTGGTCACCGCTGACCGCACGTCCCCCCAGTTCAAACAGGCCAATGACCCGGCTATCGCTGAAGTCAAAGGCGTAACGAAGGCGGCGAAGAACGTCGTTACGGGTCACCGACCCAGTCTGCCAGAAGCCGGCGCTTTTCGCAAAGCGAAGCGCGGACCTGGTCGTTCAGATCCAGATACCTCAGCAGATCCCTGTATGAGAGTGGCCGTGTAAAGGTCGGAGGTTCAAATCCTTCCCCCGCAATAACAGGCAGCCCATAAGGGAACGATCAAGGTCACCGAAAGATGGCCTTTTTTGTTGCCCCTAGCGGGATGAGTTCATCCATCATCTCAGCATCGCTATTGTTCCCAAAATGTCTCCGGCCCTTTTTGTGATCAATCGGGAACAGATTTTGGGTACACGGCCCGCTCGACCGCCTCCACTGCGGTCGGATCCTTCTTCCTTCGTCAAGCCTGACACATGATTAACGCGACAACCGTGGCCCCACTGCAAACCGGCGGCACCCTCTCCCGGTTTCGGCGCTACCCGAGATTCGTTGCCTTGCCCAGACCTTTCAACGATAATATTCGCCAAATTACACTTCAAGTTGAACAGGCTCAAGCGGCCCTCTTCCATTTCAATTTCTTTCGTAAGGAGGTTGTCATGTCCAAAACGTTTCTCTCTCGATCGTTTCCTGTAGTCTGCCGTGCCCTCGTGCTCCTCTGTCCCCTGCTGGTGTCAGGTTGCGGGGGCGAGGATGACTTTTTCCAGCGACGCGAGACGGCAAAATTCGCCGGGCTGGTCGACGAGTATTTCGACGGGTACTTTGCGGCAAATCCCGTGGTGGCGACGGAAATGGGCATCCACGAGTTTGATGACCTGATCGGTCCGGTAGACAGGGACCAGATCTTCGGAGAGCGCCGCCGGCTGCAGGATACGCTCCAGGCTCTGAAGAGAATCGAGGCGAAGTTCCTCAGCCAGGAGGACAAGTTCGACTATCAGATCCTGGACTACCACATCCAGAGCAGCCTGGTCGACACAGACATGATCGGTTACTGGGCGCGGGATCCCGGATACTACGACGAGCTGATCTGCCGGGGAATCGATGCACTGCTGCACAGTTCATTCGCGCCTCTTGAGACACGCCTGAAATCGATCATCGCACGCGAACAGCAGGTTCCTGCTGTTCTGGAGGGGGCCAAGGACATCATCGAGACCGTTCCTCGTGTCCTGGCGCGAATTGCCGTGGATCAGTTCGAATCCACACTGACCTATTTTCGCGACTACTTGCCCCGTGCGCTGGAAGGCGTCCAGGACCCCGCACTCCTGGACGAATTCCAAGTTGCCAACGATGCCGTGATTGCAGCCTATGAAGACTACCTGAAGTTTTTGAATGAGGACGTGCTGGGAGATCCCGACTACCGGTACCTCGATTTCTACCTCGGCCGGAAGAACTTCGAAGACAAGTTGCTTTACCAGGAGGCCCTGGAGATATCTTTCGACGACATGCTCGAGTACGGCCAGGGTGAGCTGGAGGGCAGCCGGGATGCCATGGTACAGGCCGCGAAGGAAATCGACCCAGACAAAGACGTGCAGGAGATCCTCCTAGAAATGTCCCGCGAAGGTCCGGCCACCGGGGAGCTCTTTGTCGCCTTCGAAGCGGCAATTGACAACGCCAGGCAGTTCGTGTCGGATCGTGGACTACTGGCGGTGTTTCCGACCGGAGGGGGACCGCGGCCGCGGGAGATGTCCTCCTTCTTGTGGCCGTCTTGGCTGGTGTCGTTGGATGTTCCCGGGCTCATGGAGCCGGACGACCTCGACGCTTACGTTCAGCTCAGCCTTCCCAGCAGCGGATCGAACCCGAGGCAGGTCACCGAACACATGGGTTCCTACAATTCGACCGCGCTGACGCTGATAGCCGCTCATCAAGGATTCCCCGGTCTCTACGTCCACGCGCAGCGTCGCAGGGAGAGTCCGTCGAGAATCCGCCAGATCCTTCAAGCGCCGTCTTTCGCGGAAGGCTGGGCTCTCTACGCGGAGGGAATGATGCTATCGGAGGGGTATTCCAGTGACGATCCCCGCGTCCAGCTTGAGCGATGGCGTCGTCGCGCGGCCTCGATGGCACGGCTGGTCGCCGGACTAAACATGCACACCCTGAAGATGAGCTTTCAGGAGGCGGTCGAGTTCTTGATGGAGGAAGCCTACCTCGACCGTCCGGCAGCGGAACGCGAGGTCCGGCTGGCGGTACGAAAGCCACTGAGCGTGGCGTCGGTCCTCAGCCAGCGGGTGATAGGACAATTGAAGACCGATGCCGTAGCAGAGGGGATCACATTGAGGGACTTCCACGAAGGGCTTCTCGCCGATGGCCTGCCACCTGGCTTTCGCAGCCTACGGACATGGTCGCGACCGGAACTGAGGCCGCCGCGAACCGCCGCGAGTTCCAGCAGGTGAGACGGACAAACAGGGTCCTGGAAGATCCTCCAGGATGATTCGTGGCAATGCCACTTGCCACAGTCCAACGCCTTCTTGTTGTCCGTTGTGTTGCATAAGTTGCGAGAAGCTTCGTCCAACAACCGACACCATCCGGACGAAACAATGCCAAGTGCATAGTCCCCATTCTTCTCGTAGACAGCTGCAGCGCTGTCCAACAAACTGAGATACTCATCAACGATTTCGCTCAGGAGTTCATTGCCAATCGAGGGGGCCTTTGTTGTTGATTGTCAGCTGAAAGCAGAGCAGAATTCTTATCGGAGGTAAAAGCACGATGCCGAAACTCGCACTCCTTCTGTGTCTGTCGATTTCAGGTGTGGCCACGCCCGTGTTCGGGCAGGAGGCCTCCGACGAGGCCCGCTTCAGTATGAGGTCCTTTAACTTGAGCATGTCTGAGAAGATGTTGACAAGCAGGCTGGCAAAGCCCGACGAAGCCGCGCTGGCCATCGCCGCCAACGAGCTCTGGGAGTTCGAGCAGGACATCACAGCATTTCAAGAACAGGGTCGGGACCTTACGACGTTCCTGTTCCTCAAGGAGTGGGACGACCGAAACCGTCGTGCAATCGCCGGCGGAGCCGCAAAACTCGAAGACGTCGCCGATGAGCTCATCGCCTACCTCGGTGAACCCGTGGACGATGTCGATGCCGCGCAGGAATCCGCCGTCAGTCGCGCGGCGCTCCTGGGGCAACTGTCGAGCACCGTATTCCGGATCCTGCCAAGGCTTGAAAGGGTCGTGCTAACCTCGAAGCTGAACCTGATGGACGTCAGGATGCAAGGGGAGATCCTGGAGCAGTTCGCGACCGTCAAGCGTCTGTGCCGGTTATTACGAGACTAAGTAGCCCTTCCCCGCTCGCGATAGCAGCAAGTCGGAGAGAATCTCCGCATCGTCAGTACGGTCGTGCGTGAACGGACCGAGCGGCGTCCCGACACTCTCGAGTCAACGTCGAGTCGTCCAGGAAAGCGTGTCGGGGTGGCCGTCCCTGGCCACCCGCCCGTCAGGACGCAAGCCCGCAGCTCGCGAGTCCAGATCGAAGACCAATGTTCATCAATTTCGTCATCCCCGCGGGCGCCCACGGAGGGACGCCCCGACACGCTCGACTGTGAGGTCGTGCAGTTGAGCATCGAGGGGAAGTCTATCCACCGGTGGCGCAAAGGCGAACTTTAAACTAATCTCTACACTGGCCCGCAACGGGTCGTTGATCAGAATTTAAACAAAGAACAAGGGAGACGCCTCGTGACCTACAGACACATCGTTCTTGCCGCAGTGGCGGCCATCGCTTTCGGTTCGGCCGCTGTTTCGGCCCAGGGGCAGGAATCGCAGCCGCTGGGCTTCTTTGTCACCAGCACCACGCATAATGGCAATCTCGGCGGCCTCGCCGGAGCCGATGCCGAGTGCCAGCGTCTGGCGGCCGCCGTCGGCGCCGGCAATCGCACATGGCGCGCTTATCTCAGCACCCAGGGCGGCCGGGGAACCGTGCCGTCGGTCAACGCACGTGACCGCATCGGCAACGGCCCCTGGTACAACGCCAACGGGATCATGATAGCGGGCAGCCTCGCGGATCTGCATGGCGATCTTCAGCGTGGCTCCAACCTCATCAATGTGAACACTGCTATAACCGAAGCCGGCGACCGTGTGAACGGGTTCGGTCGTGCCGAGGGCACCCCGCAGGAACACGACATCCTTACGGGATCGGATTCGCATGGTCGGGCGTTTCCGACAGGCATGTCCAACCGGACCCCCGACCGCACTTGCAACAACTGGACGTCCGACAGCCCCGATGCCTATGGCATGATCGGCCACCACGACCTTATGAGCGGCTGGAATATATCGTGGAATTCATCGCACTCGACGGCGGGATGCAGCCTGTCGGCGTTCAACGACACGGGCGGCGCTGGACGCTTTTATTGCTTTGCCGCTAACTGACGCAGAGGAATGGAGTATGAGAGGGGGTAGCACTGGGCGCTGCCCCTGATTCCCTTTTGAGTGACGGGACCGAACTCCACGCGGGCCAGCCGGCCGGAAGCATCCGGAGTCTCGAAAAGAATCTGTCGAACACGAGTGGGAGGCCGCGCCGCTATCACGAAGCCTTTTTCATTGGATTGGGAAAATCAAGGACCGTATCGGTGTTGTACCGCTTCTTACACTCAGAAACCCTGGTCTTGACGATGCTGCTTCTAAAAGCGTTGTCGAGTTTCATCCAGGCATCCGCAGCTTCCTCGGCGACGCCTGCTTCTTCCAGTGACTCCCGAAGCAGCACGTTACGCACTTCAAAACTTTCGTCGGTAATGAACATGTGCTCATGCGCAGCTACGGGAAGTCTGCCGCAAAAAAGGTTCGGCCCCCCAAGGGCGCCGCTCATGAAACTGGTTTGCTGATTTTCGATGTGTTCCTGCGGAACATTCGCAAAATAGAGTTTTAGCCATGGGTGGGCATAAATCTTGTCATAGAAGATTCTTGCAACCTTTTGTATGCCCGCGCGCTCGCCTACTGCTCGAAAGAGTTCTTCGCGCGATACCGTCATGAAACGTTCACCTCGGTGACCTGACGACTTCCAGCTATCATTTCTTCCACGAGCATGCTTACCAGAGACGTCCAAAGTGATTCCGATTGGTTATCCCCTTCATCTTGATGGACATGTTTGACGGCATTCAAGAGCTTATCCCCGACAACACTGTAGTGTCGGTCCCGGACCTCGTAACAGATATGCCGCAATCCAAGGTCCCGGAGATGCTTTCTCAACACCAGGGGGCGATCCACCAAGTCCAGGATCTCGAGGATTCCTTTCCAGAGTCGTTCCTTTTGTAAATTCAGCTCTGTATTTCGAAACACCCGGGCCAGATCAGGCTGGGATCTGAAAAATTCCTCATAGAAGTGATCGATAAACTCACCTGAACGTGACTGGAGAATGGCTTGTGACTTTTCCAGAAGCTGACGATCAACGACCATGTTTAAGACCCCCTACTGTACCTATCGGTTTGACGCTTTACATCCGTTAAGGCGTTCACATCTCGGACCGGAGGCTCTTCGGCGTCGTCGCAATCTCCTCACTGCATGGGGTAGTGGGTGATGGGCGTCTCGTCGGTGCCGGCGGCGGCGATAGTAAAGATCGTTCATCGACTCGCTCTCCGGGCCTGAAAGACGATTCGAGTCCCGTCCGGGGACCACGACGGAGTGGAATCGTTCACGTCAATGTCGGTGAACTGGATCCATGAGTAGGTGTGTGGCATGCTGGTTCTGGCCGTTCGCGTGACGAGAGGCCTCCAAACAAGATTAGTCCGTTCATCGCCCGGTCGCTGGCCCGAGTCATTCGATATCGCAGCGAACACTTCGGATTGAGTCACAACTGGACGCATTCGACGTGTCACACTTGGCAATTTCCGGCAAGAATGTCCCGTTCAGTTGAACTTCCGAGGAGATACGATATGTCGAAGCCTGTCGTCATCCTGGTTTTGCTTTTCATAGTTCTCGTCGTGCTTGACATCATCATTGCCAGCGTTCCAATTGTCGAAAGCCGAGTGGAGAACCTCACGGCTCTGCAGGAAAAGGAACTTGAGACGTACCTTGCTGCCCGGCAGCTGCTTACAACACTTGGAACTCTCTCAATCGGAGCGATGGGAGGGTTTATTGTCAACCGCTACAAGAACGCACCACTACCAAACAGTCAGATTCAGAGAGCCGTAATCAGTTGGACCTGCTCAGGTGCCTCCATCTATTTGGGGCAGGTGTCTCATGACAAAGTTCTATGGATGCTCGGAACCGGATTTTTCAGGCTTTCGAGTTGGCAGGTCGCGTGGCCGGCGAAGGGCCAGTTCTATCTCTTTGTCTTGTCAATATTCTTTCTTGCGGACTTCATCTACCGAGGTCTGATGAAAGAACAGTCCGACCCGAATTAAGAAGGAGGATCGCGTGACTCCCGGATATCGTCGTAAGCGTCTCTGCTATTTTCTTCTGATCCCTTGCTTGATGGGTGGCCCGGGCGCCCTTGAAGCCGCGGCTCAGCGTTCCTCAGATCCGATTAATCTGGTAGCCACCCTCAACGTTTCACTCCTCGAATGGCAAGGCAGGACGGGGATTCTAGTGGAGGACGAGGCAGCATCAAGCGTTGTCGGTCAGTTTCTGGAGGAATCTCGAAACCTTCAGGACGTGTTTGAGAGGCAGGAATTGAGTCCGGGACAGCAAACTGTCCTTGTGAGAGGCCTGGTGTTTGAGTATCTCTACGAACTGATGAGGGGATCTGAAGCCATGGCGCTACTAGCAGTCAACGCTGGAGCTTATCCGAACGAGATCATCAGAGCATCCCTATATCCGATTCCGGTGTGGCGGCATCCTCAAATACAGGGAGTCAGAATCGTGAGCCTCGAGATGGTCGAGGCCCGAGCCGTGATGGATGTGCTGGCGAAGTTATGGGACGACGTGTGGGTGTACCTGGGCCGAGGGACCGGTTACGCGACCATTGCCTCCCAGCTGGTCGCCTCCATCATTTTTATGCCTCCTCCGCAGAATTTGTGGGCAGTCCAAAGGCCTGTGCGCACATAAGTAATTGAAACAAAGTACCTTATTCTTTTGTTCGACGGCGAATATTCCAGTACCCACTTCGGTCGGACGCCTACACCCGGTGCCCGGAGCCCCCGCCGGAGGCCCCGTTCCCCATCGCCCACACCAGCCGACACCGCGGAGCGCAGCCGAGGGTCAAGGCCGGCGCAGCCGCCGAGCTTGCGAGGGAAGCCTTGAGGCTTGGCGAGCACCGTGGTCTCCTCAAGCGGCGATGGAAGACGGTTTTACCCACAAATTCTGCGGAAGACCCATTTTTATTAATGACGAGTTCAAGGGCGAAACAGATCGTAGTTTTGTTATGACCGAGGGTTCGTACACAGTTCGTGTAGAGTCGCGCCAGGGCGGAATCTGCGAGAGGGTTTTGACGATTCGAAAGAGCCGAACAGAAGCAATCAAGTGCAGGGAGCAGGACTTCAGATGAAATAGTCTGGGGTCATTCGGCATGCAGGTTTCAGATTGTTCACGAAGGAGAAAAACAATGAATAAACGCCGATGTCTCCGGTTGCTCATTCCAGCGCTTTTGCTCCCCGCGCTTCTTGTTCCGGCAGCTCAGCGGCCCGAGCGGGAGATCCGATTTGGCCGGGCCATCGAGCAATTTCTGGAACAGGACAAAACCAGTCCTCCGCCTGAGGAAGCGATTCTCTTCATCGGAAGTAGCATCTTTCGACAGTGGACGGACCTTCGAGAGCAGATGTCACCGTTGCCAGTGTTCAACCGGGCATTTGGCGGCTCGCGAACATGGGAAGTACTCCACTATGTGGACAGGATCGTGTTGCCCTACAAGCCAAGAATCATCGTCTACTACTGTGGCAGCAATGACGTGAATGCGGGTGCCGACGCCAAGGAAATTTACGATAATTTTCGTGCCTTCTCCGAGAGCGTTGCCAACGAACTGCCGGCCACCCGGACCTTCTTCGTCTCGATCAACCGCGCGCCACAGAAGAGGGATAGCTGGGATGTGGTCGACAAGGCCAATTCACTGATTCGGGAATACGCAGAAAAGAACCCGAAACTCGGTTATATCGACGTAAACACGGTGCTGTTCGATTCCGCGGGAAATCCTCGGATCGAGCTTTACCGTGATGACTTGCTGCACTTCCATCCGCCCGCGTACGTCGAATTTGCGAAAGTCGTTCGGCCAGTGATAGAGAAGGTGTGGAACGAGGGGCCTCAGCGGTAGATTGGGGGAAGAGCCCATGCCCTAATTCGTTCTCCAACGTCCACAACGTCCATGATCCAGGAGACCGTCCATGACATCCCAGACAATCCCGACCGCCCGTAAGCTCCCCCGTGTCGCATTCATCACGGTGCTGTTCGCCGCCACTCTGGCCCTCGGAGCCGACGTGGTCCAGGCTCAGGGTGCCCGCTTCCTTCACCAACCCGACGTCAACGCGACTCACGTGACATTCGTGCACGCCAACGATATCTGGCTGGTTGGCCGAAGCGGCGGAAGCGCGATCCGCCTGACGAGCTCGGAGGGCGCAGAGACCGACCCTCACTTCAGTCCCGACGGGCAATGGATCGCATTCAGCGGGCAGTACGGAGGAAATACCGACGTCTATGTGATTCCGGCGATGGGCGGGCAACCCGAGAGACTGACGTGGCATCCCGGTGAGGACGCGGTTCAGGGATGGACGCCGGATGGGGACGTCCTCTTCCGGTCGGGCCGGGAAGCGCATCCGACCCAGCTCTGGAAATTCTTTACCGTACCCCTCACCGGCGGATTGCCCCGCGCCATGGGAGCCCAGGCATACGACGGCGAGATGAATGCGGATGGTTCGTGGCTCGCGTTCCAGGAAATCGGGCTCTGGGATCCGGAATGGCGGAACCACCGGAGTGGGCAAGCGCAGGCCGTTTCCCTCGTTTCGACCTCGACCTGGGAGCGGACCACGCCTCCGTGGGAGGTTGAACGGCACCTCGGGCCGGTATGGCTGGACGACCGCGTGTACTACATGTCCGAACGGGATTACGCGGCCAACGTGTGGTCGTTCGATCCGGTCTCGGGTGCGGAGAAGCAGCACACCTTCCACGTCGACTTTGACGTGAAGAGCCTGGGCGCGGGCGACGGCGTCGTGGTCTACGAACAAGCCGGTTATCTGCACGAGCTGGATCCGACGACGGGCCGGACCCGCCAGCTCGAGATTCACGCAGCGGCCGATCAAAACTGGGCGCTCACACGCTGGGAGGACGTGGAGGCGAATCAGCTCCAGAATCCACGCCTTTCGCCGACGGGAAAGCGTGCGCTCTTCGAGTACCGGGGAGAGGTCCTCAGCGTCCCCGCCGAAGAAGGGTCGTGGCGAAACCTGACGCGAAGCCCGGGCGTGGCCGACCGCCACGCCGCCTGGTCGCCGGACGGTCAAAGCATCGCGTGGTTCAACGACGCGGAAGACGAATACGGGCTCGTGATCGCGAATCAGGACGGGTCGAACCAGCGCCGTTTCGAGATTCCCAACGCCACCTTCTACTTCGCCCCCCTATGGTCCCCCGACGGGACTCGCCTCGCATTCACCGACACCGACTACCGCGTTCTGGTGCTCGATGTCACGACAGAGGAGATCACCCACGTCGACACGGATCGGTTCGCTCACCCGGACCGCTCCATGAATCCGGTCTGGTCGCCAGACTCACGCTGGATCGCGTATTCGCGTCGACTCGACAGTCAGCTCCGGGCCGTGTTCGTCTACGACACCGAATCCGGCTCCACACGGCAGCTCACCGACGGTATGGCCGATGCGATCTCGCCCGTGTGGGACGCTTCGGGTGATTATCTCTACTTCCTGGCGTCGACCGACTTCGGACTGAACACCGGCTGGTTGGACATGACATCGTTCGACCATCCGATCACACGGGCTCTGTACGTGGCGATTTTACGAGCTGACGGTGTCTCGCCGTTCCTGCCGAAAAGCGACGAGGAGGAAGAGAAAAGCGGCGACGCCACCGACACCGAAAGCGTTGAAGGCTCCGACGACGTGGAGGTCGTGATCGACTTCGACGGAATCGAAACCCGCATCGTGGATGCGCCCGGACTGCCCCTCCGGAACTACACCGTCTTGAGGGAAGGACCGGAAGGCTCGGTGTTTGTCGCCGAGACCATCGACAACCAGGATGCCGTCCTGCACAAGTACGTGCTCGAAGACGCGGACGATGTGACCTTCCTCGAAGGATTTCAAACCGTGCAGGTATCGCACGACCGAAAGAAACTGCTGTACCGGAACGGATCGAACTGGAGCGTGGTGGACGCGGCGGGAAAAGCCGCCGGAGATGACGGACGGCTCGATCTCGAGGACGTCCGTGTGCTGATCGAACCGCAGGCCGAGTGGAGTCAAATGCTCCGCGACGGTTGGCGTTTCATGCGTGACTTCGTGTATGTCGACAACCAGCACGGCGCGCCATGGGACGACGTGTGGGGCTGGTATGCCGCATGGTTGCCCGACCTCCGACACCGCTCCGACTTCAACCAACTGCTCGACATGGTCTCGGGCGAAATCGCGGTCGGGCACTCCTACGTGCGCGGCGGCGACTATCCCGACCTCGACAATCCACGGACCGGCCTGCTGGGCATCGATCTGGAGGAAACCGACGGCCTCTACCAGATCGCCCGGATCTACTCGGGTGAAGGCTGGACACCGGGCCTGACGGGCCCGCTCTCGGTTCCGGGCATGAACGTGAACGAGGGCGACTATCTGCTCGCGATCGATGGCCAGGACGTCGGCACAGGCGTCAACCCGCTTCGGCTCCTGGAGGGCACCTCCGGGCGCACGATCACCGTAAAGGTCGCGACAAGCGAGTCCGGGTTGGACGCGCGCGACATCGTCGTCCGCCCGATCGGAAACGAAAACCAGCTCCGGACCTGGGCGTGGGTCGCCGCCAACCAGCGCAGGGTCGACGAGATGAGCGGAGGACGCCTCGCATACGTCTGGCTCCCGAACACGGGCGGCGGCGGATACACCTATTTCAACCGCATGTACTTCGCCCAGCAGGATCGTGCGGGAGCCGTGATCGACGAGCGAAACAACGGAGGTGGGTCCGCCGCCGACTACATCGTCGACGTGCTGGCACGGGAGCTGACCGGCTACTTTAACTCCAGGGCCGGAGACCACCGGCCGTTCACGCAGCCGATGGCCGGCCTGTGGGGACCGAAGGTGATGGTGATCAACGAGCGAGCCGGGTCGGGGGGCGACCTGATGCCCTACCTGTTCCGATTCAAGGAAGTCGGACCGCTGGTGGGGACCCGGACCTGGGGTGGCCTCGTTGGAACCTGGGACACACCCCCATTGATCGATGGCGGGCGATTCGTGGCTCCCCGTGGCGGTTTCTTCGACGTGAACGGCGAATGGGCCGTCGAGGCCGAAGGCATCTCACCCGACATCGAAGTGAGAAACAATCCCGCCGAGGTCCTGGCCGGTCATGACCCCCAGCTCGAAGCAGCGGTAGAAGAGGCACTGCGGCTGCTGGAGACAGAAGCGATTACCCTCCAGTCGGAGCCGGAAGCTCCAGTGCGCTACAGAAGGCCGGGAGGTCCATAAACCTCTCGTTTCAGGAATAAGGAAACGCGATCATGCTCGTTGAACCAGACGCCAAGTTCTTACATGAACTGTTGGCGGACGACTTCATCTGGGTGCACAACCACGCCTCCAGCGTTTTAACCAAAGCACCGCTGCTGGAACGAGTCGAATCCCTCGGGTCCACCGGCCGATCCCGCGTGTCCATTCTATTCTTCGAAGATCGTTTGGATTGGACTCGTCCAGCCGAACGGCCCGGCGTTCCGCAGGAAGCGCCGATTTCGAACGAGGGCCAATGACCATGACGGCAATGCCCGTTCGAGCGGCGCGCTTGGTTCGGCGCTATTACGCCTACGCGGGCATCTACACGCTCGCAGCTTCAATCATCTGGGGCGTCAACACCTTGTTCTTGCTGGACGCCGGGCTCTCGATTGCCGAGGTCTTTATTGCCAACGCGGCATGGTCCGCCGGAACGATGATCTTCGAGATTCCGACGGGAGTCGTGGCCGACACCCTCGGTCGGCGGTTCTCCTTTCTGTTATCGGTAGTTGTTCTTGCCATCACCACTCTTCTGTATGTGGGTCTGGCCCAGGTGGGAGCGGGCCTGGCTGGATATGTGGTGGTGTCGGTGTTGATCGGTCTCGGATTCACGTTCTATTCCGGCGCCACGGAGGCCTGGTTGGTCGACGGTCTGCGCTTTCACGGATATGACGGCGACCTGGACAGAGTGTTCAGTCGGGGTCAGGTCGTCAGCGGAACCGCCATGCTCATCGGCGCGGTCGTCGGCGGCGTGCTCGGTCAGATCCACCTGTCCATCCCGTTTCTCGTTCGGAGCGGGCTTCTGGGGATACTGTTCTTACTGGCCCACGTTGGAATGCACGACCTTGGATTCGTGCCGAAACAGGTGAAGATGCGCCATCTCCCGGGAGAGGCCACCCGCATCGCACGGGCCGGTGTTCGTTTCGGATGGGGACACAGGTCGCTCCGTTTGCTCATGCTGGGCTCCACAGCTCAGATGGGTGTGTTCGCGTGGGCCTGGTACGCCTGGCAACCCTATTTTCTCGAGTTACTGGACCAGGACACGGTCTGGGTGGCGGGTGTGGTGGCCGCCCTGCTCGCCGCTTCGATGATGGTCGGCAATGGAATCGTCGAGATCGTCACCCGATGGTGTGGCCGGCGGACGACCTTGTTTCTATGGGCCGCGGCCGGCTTCTCGTTCGCCCTTGTCAGCGTGGGCGCGGTCACGGCCTTTTTTCCCGCGGTCGGACTGCTGTGTCTCGGGGGAGTCGCCATGGGAGTACAGAGACCGGTTCGCCAGGCGTTCGTCCATCAGATCGTGCCTTCAGAGCAGAGGGCAACGGTGGTCTCCTTCGATTCGATGCTGTCGGGTGGCGGCGGCGTCCTTGGCCAGACGGGTCTCGGGGCTTTCTCCGGTGGGCAGGGCTTCTCGGCCGGGTACATCGTCGGGGGACTCGCAACTCTCATCGCGATCCCGTTCTTCGGCGTGCTTCGCCACGATCGTGACGAAGCGGATTTCTTCCAGGGCTCCAATCCAGACTTTGCCTGTGCCGCTCCCAGCGTACCGGCAGTCTCCCAGGTCGCCAGCGGTGTGACTCCCGAATCAACCCCCTAATTCGGACTCAAAAATGAGCTCGACGGTCGGGGAACTTGCCACAATTGTGCCTCCGTCCCCAAATTGGGACTCACCGCTTTCGCAGTAGAGGTCACCCGCGGCCGACATAAGGCATCTTCGTTGCCATCACTGTGATGAACTGGACGTTGGCGTCCGGCGGGAGGCCCGCCATGAATACCACCGCGCGGGCTACGTCATCCACGTCCATCCGGGGCTCAACAGCAACGGTTCCATTCGCTTGCGGAACACCCTCGTTCATCACCTCGGTCATCTCCGTGGCGGCGTTGCCGATGTCGATCTGGCCGCAGGCGATGTCGTACTTCCGCCCGTCCAGGGACGTGGATTTTGTAAGGCCGGTGATCGCGTGCTTGGTCGCCGTGTATGGCGCGGAATCGGGCCGGGGGGCGTGAGCGGATATGGATCCGTTGTTGATGATGCGGCCGCCCCGGGGGGCCTGGTTCTTCATGACCCTGAAAGCTTCCTGTGTGCACAGGAAGGCGCCGGTTAGATTGATGTCCACGACCTCTTTCCACTGCTCGTACGTCAGGTCCTCCAGAGGGATTGCCGGCGCGCCGACGCCCGCGTTGTTGAACAGCACATCCAGCCGCCCGAAGGCCTCTTTGGTCCGGTCAAAGAGCGCCCGGACCGAGTCCGGGTTCGCGACATCGGTGGGTACGGCCAGCGCGCTCGCTCCGGCCCCGGCTTCGGCACCCGTCGCATTCAGCGGGTCCCGGCGGCGGCCTGCCAGGACAACCGAATATCCTTCCCGCAACAACGCGAGTGCAGTCTGCCTGCCGATGCCGGATCCCGCCCCCGTAACGATGGCGACCTTTCGAGTTGAGCTCAATGATCCTACCTCCTGCTCCGGGGTACTAAACGGGCGGGCTGCCGATCAGATAGGCTTCCATGTCGCCCCAGGAGCCTGCACGGCAGAAGAGACCAGCGGTGCAAACAACTTGATAGGACCTCGCCGAGGCTCCTACGGGGTCTCTGCCAAACGCCGGTAGATCGCATGACCAAATGTATGCCATTGGTCGCCCTGCAAAACAGAATCCTCCACGGCGAGCCGGCTCTCGTCCAGCAAATGGTACACCGTTCGACCCTGCTCGGTCTCCGGCGTTCCCCAGAGTGTCGTTAAAGTAGCCTGCTCGGCATTTCCCTCGAGCGGCAGAACGATCCCCCGAGAATCAAACCAGGTCCCGTCGAACCTTCCTGCTTCGATCAGTCTATAGAAAGCCTGCGCCTTGAGAATCCGTTCTGTGCCATCAGCGTCCTGGATTCTGTTTTCGAAGGTCAGACGCACGAATTGCTGATCGAGTACCCATTCCCACTCCATGCTGAATTCTGCATCGGCCCCAAAGAGTGTTCCACGCCCTTCCCATGCACCGATGAATTGATCGATTACCGGGAATTCTTGCGCCAGAGCCTGCTGTGTACATAGGGGGGCCAGCAGGATGACCAGGAGGGTAATAGCCAGGCTTCTACAAGTGGATACGCCAGAGCGACGCACATTCATGGCTTCCTCCCATTGCGACCGCTGCTGAACACCTGACAATTTTTTGGATTCTACCGCCGGTCCCCAGTTGTGGGCCGCAACCTGAACTTCAAAAACCACCAATTGGCCGAAATAGAGTCAGCGTTCATGGACGAGCGTCTTGACGCCATCTTCGAAGACGACCTCGATCTTGCTGCCGGCTTTGACAATCGTCGTCACGCCGACTCCGAAACGGAGGTGATCCATAACGTCACCCTGGGCGAAAGTCTCCTCAGGGGAATAACGTTTTGCCTGCGACACGTCTTGCCCGATCAGGAGCTTTTCGTACTGGCTCACTCGCGGCTTTCGTGCTCGAGGTGCGCCCGAAGCAGCCTTAGTCTTGCGTGCTTTTTTGGGGGCCTTGCCAGGCTCGTAAGGTTTGTATTTGTGTTGTTTCTTGCAGGTGTTGCAATTCACTCGCGCTGGAGTGTCGTCGACCATGGCCTCGATCGTGTGCGCTAAGATAAGTTTGCAGGTACCACACCAACTATCAACATCATCGCCTGACTTTAACATCGTGTCTCCTTATTTCAGCTCACTGGACCCTCCCGCGTCGAGGGTCTCTTACATTATGCCCGACTGCGAGCGTCCGTGGTCGAACCGAATGCTTTAACGTTCTGTTTGTTCTCAAACGCAGAAGGCGGGTAGTATCGACATTGGCCGGGGAATCGAATTCGAAGGACGAAGACCCAGGAGCCTGCGCGGCAGAAGGAATCGTAACGAGAAAGTGGAGAATCGAGGCCAGATTTTTCCGATTTTGAGGCGAATAGTGGTTCTATTCAACGAAAAATCGGGGAAATATGGACCGATTATACCGCTTTCGCAGTAGATTCCTTCTGCCGCGCAGGCTCCTAGTGTAGTCCGCCAGAATTAATGAGATGTAAGTGCTTGTCCAACGTCTGATATAGATATGAGGAAAGCACCGAGGGTTGATCTTGATGTTCAGGTACGAAAGGAACTGGAACGACTGAGGCGAAGCCGTAGTACATCGGTACGGTTGGCGGAACGATCCCAAATTGTGTTGCTGGCGGCTGAGAGTCTGAGGAACGAGGAGATTGCAGCACGGCTGAAGATGACGCTTCAGAAGGTTGGCCGATGGCGTGCTCGTTTCGCCAAACATGGATTGGGAGGCATTGAGAAGGACGCGCCGCGAAGCGGCCGGATTCCCTCCATCAGCGCACGGAAGCGGGCCCGGATTGTAAAGAAGACGATTGAAGAGAAGCCCCCAAACGCCACGCATTGGAGCCGTACCTCGATGGCAAAGGCGACCGGAGTCAGTGATTCGACGGTCGGGAGAATATGGCGGGCCCATGGCCTGAAGCCACACCTGTCAGGAACCTTCAAGCTGTCCAACGACAAACAATTTGCCGAGAAGCTGGAGGATGTGGTCGGTCTGTATCTGAACCCACCGGAAAACGCCATCGTCTTGTCCTGTGATGAGAAGAGCCAGATGCAGGCACTGGACCGCACCCAGCCCGGGTTACCGCTGAAGAAGGGGCGGTGTGGCACCTTGACCCACGACTACAAACGCAACGGAACCACCACGATGTTCGCCGCGCTCAATACCCTGGACGGCTCTGTGATCGGGACTTGCATGCCGAAGCATCGGCATCAGGAATGGATTCGGTTTCTCAATCAGATCAAACGCTCCGTGCCTAAAGACAAGCAGATCCACATAATCTGTGACAACTATGCGACCCACAAGCATCAGAAAGTTGTCGACTGGCACAAGCGCAACCCGCGCTTTCATGTGCACTTCACACCGACCAGTGCGTCGTGGCTGAATATGGTCGAACGTTTCTTCCGGGATCTTTCAGAGCAACGGCTTCGGCGCGGAGTTTTCCATTCGGTTCCAGAGTTAATCCAGGCCGTTGAGGACTATGTCGACGGTCACAATCAGAGCCCTAAGCCGTTCATCTGGACCGCGCAGGCTTCCGATATTCTTGAGAAAGTCCGACGCGCTCGAAAGAAGCTGGTTAAAGTGCACTCTGTTTGACGGGGACCACTAGCCTCCTTTTTTCCGCCAGGTGGCCCGTGAAGCCAGGTGAAACTGCAGTTCAGACAGTAGAGTGAGCCAGCAACGTTAAGCCGTCCCACCGGGGTCTGGAAGAATCCCAAAACGACAATTTGTGGAAAGATGTAGATTTTTGGGGTTGAAGCGTCGGTATCTGTATGTGATAAGTATATACGACATGCAGTCTAAGAGCAAACTGGCGCGATTGAGCCGGTACCGGGCCGCTTTGCGGGAAGCGATCGATGAGTTAGCCGAGTTGATCGAGGTGGGCTATGAACGCAAGCCGATGGTGAAGGGGACCGTGTACGAGTTGGCGCGCAAGTGCGGCAAGGCTGGCTGTGCGTGTACGCGGGGACAGTTGCACCGCTCGATGGTGTTGAGCTGGAGCGAGGAGGGCCGGACCCGGTTGTTGTCGATTCCTGCTGAGCGAGTGAAGGGGTTGCGAGAGAAGAGTGAACGGTATACCCAGTATCGCGCGGCCCGGGCCGAGGTCACCCGAGTACAACGGAGGATTCTGAAGCTGCTGGATCAAATCGAGAAGCTGCGGCGGGAGAAACCCTGATGGGGAGTCCGGCATGACCGTGTTTGAACGCAACGACCGGTTGGTGTGCGACGCGTTCCGGGACGGGGAGTTTGACTCGATCGAGGCGGCCGGAGAGGTCTCCGAGACGGACTTCTTTCGAGCCATCGCGGGCAAGAAGATTCTCGAGAAGTTGGCGGGGAGCTACCCGACCCCATTGAAGAAGCACGACGTACCGGTGTGGGTCTATATCGCCAGCAATGTGGCGATGCGCTTCCACGGGGTGCATCAGTTTCATGCCTATCCCTATGTCGTGCGCAGCGTGGGGGATGGTCCAGGCCTTCGGCCCCCAGATGGGGCATCGGGCCATCCACCCGGAGACCGGCGATGTGACCTTGGAGTGTGGGGGGGTCAACGACAAGAACAGCTACGACCGGCAGACCCCCTGTGATCAGGACTATCTGCGGAAGATGGCGCGCAAGACCGACGCGGATCGCCTCCAGGATTGGTTCAACCGCGACGTGGTGGGCATCTTCCGACAGCATCGGGCCTTTGATCGGGAAGGGCTGTTCATCGGGGATGCGACCTATCTGTTCCTACCTGACAACCCGGCCTATGAACACGCCTCCTTGATGCTATTCAACGAGCACAACAAGCCGGTCGACGGTCTAAAACTGACCTCCAAACAGAAACTCCGGTGTCAGTGGCGCCGGTGCTACAAACTGGTGACCCTGATCCACACCAATCGCGCCGGGGACTTCTTCCTATGGGCCGGACTGCGAGTCAGTCAGGGTAAAGATAACGACTTGCCGATACTGTACCGCATGGTCGACGAGTTTGTGGCCTATCATGGCACGGGAATCATCAAGCGGTTGATCCTGGACCGGGGGTTTCTCGATGGCCCCTCCATTGGTCGTTGCAAACAGGATTATGGGATCGACATCCTGATTCCGGCCCGTCGCAACATGGAGATCACCCGCGACGCGATCGATCTGGCTGACGCCCAACCCGGGACGTTCCAATCTTGGACGCCTCCTGCACCGCCGGAGAAACCGGCTCCCCTTCATCGGCCCGCCGCGATTCGCAAACGTGAGCAGGCCCGGCAACGCACCTTAGAGAAACGCCCCGTCGAAAATCCGCCCGATCCGGCCACCACGCGCGTGGGTTCGGAACTGGCCGTGGTCCGGGACCTGGAGTCCTATTCCAACTGTCCGGTCCCGCTCCATGCGGTGATCAACCGTGAACGCTATGCCGATGGGCACACCGATCAGTGGGTGCTCTTGGATACCAAACGCATTGCGGATCCCGCCCAAACCCGCACCGAGTATGCGCTGCGCACCGTGGTTGAAGAGCGCTACCGGCAAACCAAGTGTTTCTCCGGCCTCGCCGAGTTCTCTTCCCGCGCATTCAGTCTCGTGGTCAACCAGGTCGTCTTTGTCCTGCTCACCTACAGCCTGCTGCAGTGGTATCTGCGGCGCATCGAACGCCGGAACATGAATCGGAAGACTCGCCCCCGCATCCTCGATGTGCTCCAGCCGACCTTTACCGTCATTCTGATTTACTACCAAAACTACGTCGCCTTCCTCTCTCCGCTCGAGCATCAGGAAATGGTGCTCACACTCAGCGAAACGGCTCGCAAGAAGATTCTTGCCAAGACCCGCCGGCTCCGTCGCGCCCTGGCAAATCAACTGCAGAATCCTCGGCCTCCATAGCGCACCGGGCCCTCGTCATGGATTTCTATCGACCCTGTTTGCCGCATCATCCGGCGGTCGTCGCACTCGTGTCGCTTCTCGAGCCACACCCATCCCTTTCACCATCCTGCAACTCCCTGTTTCCCACGCAAAACTCCTATCGCCCGAAAAACCACACGATATCGATCGGATAGCCTCAAGGAAATCGCCGCAGTGTCTGAATCGCAGCCAGGTGAAACTGTTTGATTGACCCTCGATCCTTTCTCCCATACCATTTGCCGAGATTGTTCAGTTTGCTCACAACTCCCGACGGCTCATCCTCCGATTCTCTATGAAAAACGAAATTCCTGCTCGTCGACGACTTCTGTTGATGCAGCACGACATCCACAACATCAGTACCCGGGTCGGCGTGATGAAACGGGGACGATGGTTCCCCGCTGATGAACTCGAAGCAGCCCTCGAACAGTTGGCGGACGAGAGAAAGTGAACTCTGCCACATCCACCTTCTGTCCCTATTGCGGCGAAGCAGTGGAGTTGTCCGTCGATGAGGGCGGAGGAAGCCACCAGGAGTACGTGGAAGACTGTACGGTGTGCTGCCGACCCTGGGAGGTTGAAGTCATCCAGGAGCGGGACGGCGAATGGAGTGCGACGCTCCGAACTTCGGACGAGTGACAACGGCACGGCCTTCTTATCCCGATTATGGGACGGGCAATTGCCCTTTCAACTCTTCGAACCAATTCAGGACGACGCTGAATGGCTGTTCGGTGTCCACCATCGAGTTCACGATGAAAGATTCACCATTTCCCACGACGACATAGTTGTTCCGGGAGCGCACGACACTCGGACCATAGACGGAAGTTTGAAACAACGCTTGCGGCGGTTCGGCCTCGAAGGTCGACTCACTGCCGACGATTGCCGACATGAGTTTGCGGTCCGGAGCAAGGTAAAATAGCTCTCCTCCGTCCGCGCTCCAGCGCGGCTGCATGCCTCCATCGATCGAAACGGTTTGCCTGCCCCCGCCACCGGGAAAACGCTGGACGTATATTTCGTATCGGCCCGTCTCGTCCGACGAATAGGCGAACCACAACCCATTGGGTGATACCTGGGCGTGAATCTCGTTGTCCTGTGTCCGGAGCAGCGGTTGAGGTTCCGCGTCGAGGGTCGGAGGGAACATCCAGAGATCCCACCCCGTCCCAGGACCAGAGGAATCATAGATGACGAGGCGTTCGTCATCGGACCAGTCGTGGAGGAACCGAACGTTGGGAGGCGTGAGCAGCGAGACGATGGGCGCGTCCGCGCTCCTCGAATAAATCTGGTTGGACACCGTGTCGCGGTCCGAAACAAACAGCGTCTGAGTGCCGTCCTGCGACATCATCGGCGCAGTGTCCTCCGCCCCGCCGAAGGTGAACGGGAACGATGACGCACGCTCCAGGTCCCGCGCCCAGACCGCACGGCTGCTCTGCCGGACGTCCCGGATGTCCATCAACAGCGTGCTCTGATCAGAAGAAAGCTCCGGATTGCCCAGTGAACTCTCTTCGCCGAAGACTTCCCCCTGGACACCGTCACGGTCGAACTCGGCCAATTGACCAATTCCCCAGTTGACCCCGGCGCGATACACGATGGCCCCGTTCCCGGAAGCGGAAAACGTTGACCGGCCAGTCGCGGGATTCAGCCACACGTCTTGTGCCACCGGAAACGGCTCTCCGAGGACACCCAGTGCGTTCGTGTCCAGAGCCTGTGCCATGAGTCGCCCGTCCCGGACGAAAAGAACATGGCCGGCCGTCAACGCGATGTTGGATTGGGCTCTCAACAACTCTCGAGTGTCGACTCGATCGAGCGAGCCGGACCGGATCATTCGGTTTTGGGGTTCATCGCTCCATGCCAGGTACAGGAAGCTCCGGCCGTCGGGAAGGAACAGCGGCCAGAGGTGCGCGGTCTCTGTCCGCGTCGGATCCAGTGAGGTGAGCTGGACCGGATCGCCGCCGATCGCCGCCACCCGAAAGAGGGGAGCTCGGAGGTTTCGGGCAAACACGATGGTGCCGTCCGAATTCCACGTTCCGCCGCGGCCGTCCGGGACATCGCAGATGATCGACGACGCCCCTCCCGAAATTGAGATGCGCTGCATCGTCCCCTTGGTGAAAAAGCCTATCTCTTCGCTGTCTGGAGACCAGAACGGAGAGAAGGCGTTTTCGGTCCCGGCCAGTGCGGTCGCGTCGAAAGAATCCAGCGACTGAACCCATAGAGCCTTGGTGCCGTCGTCCTGGAGCGCCGCAAACACGATCTTGCGTCCGTCGGGCGAGATACTGAGATCGGCCGGCGCAGGGCTGATCATCGTCCCCGCGGGTGCGTTCACGAAGAAGCGTGTCGTGTAGGACTCGACCTCCGACTGCGGGGAATACTGCAACGCGATCAGAACCAACATCGCGACAACCGCACCTGCCGCCGCAATCCACAAACTCTGCCCAATCGCTCTGGACTTGCCCGATTGCGGTCTGGCCCCTCCTCCCTGGGAAACCCAGGTCAGCTCGCCGCACAGGTCCTGAGCCGTCTGCCAGCGATCGCCGGGATCCTTGCTGAGGGACTTGTGGATGATGTGCTCGAGCTCAGGTGTAACGTCGGAGAGTCCCGAAACCGGTGTGGGATCCAGATGCAGAATCGCGCCGATGAGGCTGGCCTGGCTCTTCCCTTCGAAGGCCCTCCTTCCTGCAGTCGCCTCGTACATGATCAGGCCGAAAGCAAAGATGTCGCTTCGTACATCCGCGTCCCTGCCTTCCAGTTGTTCCGGCGACATGTACTGGAGCGTCCCTACAACGGTGCCGGCGTGGGTCAACTGCGAGTCCACCGTAGGGAATTCCGAAGAAGTAGTCCCTGTGGTCGCGGCATCGGGCCTCAACTTCGCCAGACCGAAGTCGAGTAACTTCACTCCGGTGCGCGACAGCATGATGTTCGCCGGCTTCAGATCCCGGTGCACGACGCCCTTTTTGTGCGCTTTATCCAGAGCGTCGGCTACCTGAATCGAATATCGGAGCAATTCCTTGATCGGGAGCTTCCCGTCTTTCAAACGTCTTGCGAGGGTCTCTCCTTCCACGTATTCCATGACGAGGTAGTGAGTCCCGTCCTGTTCTCCGACGTCGTGGAGCGTGCAGATATGTGGGTGGTTCAGGCTGCTGACGGCTTTAGCCTCGCGCTCGAAACGTTCACGCAGATCCGCGCGGCCTGCCAGATGTTCGGGAAGAACCTTAATGGCAACCGTCCGGCCCAGGCGGGTGTCGGTGGCTCGATACACTTCACCCATGCCACCGGCGCCAAGCTGGCCGGTGATTTCGTATGGACCGAGTCTGGTTCCTGCCGCAAGAGCCATTGCCGCGCTGCCTCGCAGGCGTTCCTTCGCCAAGGTTGAAGTCCGGTCAAATATTATAGAAGACAGGGAGGCGGGTCACAAGAAATGGAGTGCTAGTGGCTGCGATTCAGACACTGCGGCGATTTCCT
The DNA here is from genome assembly GCA_965262425.1 of Terriglobia bacterium. Classification (GTDB taxonomy): domain Bacteria; phylum Acidobacteriota; class Terriglobia; order 20CM-2-55-15; family 20CM-2-55-15; genus CAZOZZ01. Next base: position 1,944,947 of record OZ253536.1, read on the forward strand.
TGAGGCTATCCGATCGATATCGTGTGGTTTTTCGGGCGATAGGAGTTTTGCGTGGGAAACAGGGAGTTGCAGGATGGTGAAAGGGATGGGTGTGGCTCGAGAAGCGACACGAGTGCGACGACCGCCGGATGATGCGGCAAACAGGGTCGATAGAAATCCATGACGAGGGCCCGGTGCGCTATGGAGGCCGAGGATTCTGCAGTTGATTTGCCAGGGCGCGACGGAGCCGGCGGGTCTTGGCAAGAATCTTCTTGCGAGCCGTTTCGCTGAGTGTGAGCACCATTTCCTGATGCTCGAGCGGAGAGAGGAAGGCGACGTAGTTTTGGTAGTAAATCAGAATGACGGTAAAGGTCGGCTGGAGCACATCGAGGATGCGGGGGCGAGTCTTCCGATTCATGTTCCGGCGTTCGATGCGCCGCAGATACCACTGCAGCAGGCTGTAGGTGAGCAGGACAAAGACGACCTGGTTGACCACGAGACTGAATGCGCGGGAAGAGAACTCGGCGAGGCCGGAGAAACACTTGGTTTGCCGGTAGCGCTCTTCAACCACGGTGCGCAGCGCATACTCGGTGCGGGTTTGGGCGGGATCCGCAATGCGTTTGGTATCCAAGAGCACCCACTGATCGGTGTGCCCATCGGCATAGCGTTCACGGTTGATCACCGCATGGAGCGGGACCGGACAGTTGGAATAGGACTCCAGGTCCCGGACCACGGCCAGTTCCGAACCCACGCGCGTGGTGGCCGGATCGGGCGGATTTTCGACGGGGCGTTTCTCTAAGGTGCGTTGCCGGGCCTGCTCACGTTTGCGAATCGCGGCGGGCCGATGAAGGGGAGCCGGTTTCTCCGGCGGTGCAGGAGGCGTCCAAGATTGGAACGTCCCGGGTTGGGCGTCAGCCAGATCGATCGCGTCGCGGGTGATCTCCATGTTGCGACGGGCCGGAATCAGGATGTCGATCCCATAATCCTGTTTGCAACGACCAATGGAGGGGCCATCGAGAAACCCCCGGTCCAGGATCAACCGCTTGATGATTCCCGTGCCATGATAGGCCACAAACTCGTCGACCATGCGGTACAGTATCGGCAAGTCGTTATCTTTACCCTGACTGACTCGCAGTCCGGCCCATAGGAAGAAGTCCCCGGCGCGATTGGTGTGGATCAGGGTCACCAGTTTGTAGCACCGGCGCCACTGACACCGGAGTTTCTGTTTGGAGGTCAGTTTTAGACCGTCGACCGGCTTGTTGTGCTCGTTGAATAGCATCAAGGAGGCGTGTTCATAGGCCGGGTTGTCAGGTAGGAACAGATAGGTCGCATCCCCGATGAACAGCCCTTCCCGATCAAAGGCCCGATGCTGTCGGAAGATGCCCACCACGTCGCGGTTGAACCAATCCTGGAGGCGATCCGCGTCGGTCTTGCGCGCCATCTTCCGCAGATAGTCCTGATCACAGGGGGTCTGCCGGTCGTAGCTGTTCTTGTCGTTGAACCCCCCACACTCCAAGGTCACATCGCCGGTCTCCGGGTGGATGGCCCGATGCCCCATCTGGGGGCCGAAGGCCTGGACCATCCCCCCGCTGCGCACGACATAGGGATAGGCATGAAACTGATGCACCCCGTGGAAGCGCATCGCCACATTGCTGGCGATATAGACCCACACCGGTACGTCGTGCTTCTTCAATGGGGTCGGGTAGCTCCCCGCCAACTTCTCGAGAATCTTCTTGCCCGCGATGGCTCGAAAGAAGTCCGTCTCGGAGACCTCTCCGGCCGCCTCGATCGAGTCAAACTCCCCGTCCCGGAACGCGTCGCACACCAACCGGTCGTTACGTTCAAACACGGTCATGCCGGACTCCCCATCAGGGTTTCTCCCGCCGCAGCTTCTCGATTTGATCCAGCAGCTTCAGAATCCTCCGTTGTACTCGGGTGACCTCGGCCCGGGCCGCGCGATACTGGGTATACCGTTCACTCTTCTCTCGCAACCCCTTCACTCGCTCAGCAGGAATCGACAACAACCGGGTCCGGCCCTCCTCGCTCCAGCTCAACACCATCGAGCGGTGCAACTGTCCCCGCGTACACGCACAGCCAGCCTTGCCGCACTTGCGCGCCAACTCGTACACGGTCCCCTTCACCATCGGCTTGCGTTCATAGCCCACCTCGATCAACTCGGCTAACTCATCGATCGCTTCCCGCAAAGCGGCCCGGTACCGGCTCAATCGCGCCAGTTTGCTCTTAGACTGCATGTCGTATATACTTATCACATACAGATACCGACGCTTCAACCCCAAAAATCTACATCTTTCCACAAATTGTCGTTTTGGGATTCTTCCAGACCCCGGTGGGACGGCTTAACGTTGCTGGCTCACTCTATTGTCTGAACTGCAGTCTGCGAGTTCTGCGAGTGCTGCTAGTGGTCCCGGTCTTGAGGAACTGGCTCGTGGCGCCAGCTTGCCCGGATCCCGGCCGATTCGCCACCGGGAACCCAGATCACGAGCACTCTTGTCGGTCCGCCTTCAGGAGTCTTGTGGACAACCTGATCACCGGCATGAACAAAGCCAGCCATTCCCGGTTCGAGGATGTGACTCTCGCCATTGACGATGTGCTCCAGGACGCCTTCGACGACGTAGAAAATCTCCAGTGACCCGTGAGCGTGGGAAATAGACTCGGTCCCGGGCTGGAAAACCATTTCGCCGAGTTCGATGTCTTTGTTGCCGAGGTTCCCCTCATCGAGCAGAACGCGCAGTACCGTGCCGCTCGGCGCGATATACGCATCACCGGGCCTGGCCGACTGCGCCAGGGCCGGAAGGGCGGACAGTATCACTGCTGCCAAAAACAAAACGACGACGGCGGTTCGGTTCACCACGGGCGGACTCCTTCGATTGAGGCGGGTTGACAGGACGAAAGCCAAAGACCTGAAAGGCCAGGTCAGAAAAAATGGGGTTGTGCACCCCGCTTCGGGCATCGCGGATTCAGGTTATCTGACAAACGGCACAGGGTCAACGCGGGGCGCGCGGTCTGCTCGGTCTCGGACTGTGCTCGGCCTCAACAGGCTGGCAGCCGTAGCCGCGCCCGCAAACCGTTGAGGAGTGATGCGTCCAGCGAGATCGAACCTCCATAAAGCTCGGCAAGATCGCGAACGATCGCAAGGCCAAGTCCCGATCCGGACTCTGTTTCGTCGGCACGAACGCCTCGCTGGAGGACAACAGAGCGTTTGGATGGCTCGATGCCGGGACCATCGTCGTCGATGGTGATCGACACGCCACCGTCCTCGAGCGACGATGCGACCGTGACTCGGGATCCGGCCCATTTGCAGGCATTGTCCAGGAGGTTCCCGAGCATCTCGTCAAGGTCTTCCCGCTGGCACTGAACCGCGTGCTCCGCCGGCACACTCACCTCGATCTCCAGCTCCCGGTCGACATAAAGGCGACGCAACGTTCGTGAAAGCCCTTCCGCGGATTCCAGAACAGGGCATCTTGCTCCTCCCGACGCTCCCGAGGCGGCGGCACGTGTCTGTGCCAGGTGATAGTCCACTTGACGCAGCATCCGGTTCACCTGGCGGTTGATTTCGGCTGCCAGTTCCGGGTGACCCTGTGCGGCGGCCTCCTCTGCCTCCCGGGCCAGGAGCGACAGCGGAGTCTTGAGGCCGTGGGCAAGGTCGCCGGCTTTGGCCTGCGCCCGTCGCACGGCGTGTTCGCGATGATCCAGGAGCGCGTTCAGGTCATCCACAAGGGGTTGCACTTCGTTGGGATAGCTGCCTTCGACCCGGGGAGACCGGCCGTCACGGACCGCGGACAAACTTTCGCGCAGATACTTGAAGGGCGAGACGCCGCCCCGCGCGTAGGTCAAGCCCACCACCATCAAGCCCACGCCGAAGACCACCAATCCGGCACCGTGTGCCATCTCGGCCAGACCGGGAAAACGGTTCAGAAGCGCGGCCGACACCACATGAGCCACGCCGAGAGCCCCGAGCGTCCACAGCGCTACGCCGTAGAGCAACCGCAGGCGGAAGGAGGGGCGGCTCATTCCTCGGCTCCCACGCGATAGCCCAGTCCCCGAACCGTATCAATGATCGAAGATCCCAGCTTCCGGCGCAGTCTGGCGATGAAGACTTCGACGGTGTTCGAATCCCGGTCGAGGTCTTGCGAGTAAATGTGCTCACTCAATTCACTCTGGGACACCACCCGTCCGCCCTGATGCATGAGATAGGACAGGACGCGGAATTCGTGGCTGGTCAGTTTCACGGCCACGCCGTCCTGGGTCACTTGTGCAAGCCTCGGATCGAGCGTCACCCCACCGCAGCGAAACCGGGGATTGGCGTGACCGCTGGCCCTCCGGATCAAGGCGCGGAGCCTGGCGAGCAGTTCTTCCATCTGAAAAGGCTTGGCCACGTAGTCATCCGCTCCAGCGTCCATCCCCTGAACCGTCTCATGCCAGCTGCCCCGGGCGGTCAACACCAGCACGGGCACCGACACGCCAGCCTCACGCCATCGCCCAAGAACCGTCAAGCCGTCGATCTTCGGCAGCCCGAGATCGAGCACGACCGCATCATACTGCTCGGTCTGACCGAGAAAGTCCGCACGCTCGCCATCGGCGGCGCAGTCCACGGCGTAGCCGGCCTGTTCCAGCGCCCGAACGAGCTGGCCGGACAACTGCATCTCGTCCTCGACTACAAGAACCCGCACCTCGCCCCTCCATCGACAACAGCTTAGGAGCCTGCGCGGCAGAAGAGATCTACTGCGAAAGCGGTATAATCGGTCAAGATTTCCCCGATTTTTCGTTGAATAGAACCACTATTCGCCTCAAAATCGAGAAAATCTGGCCTCGACTCTCCACTTTCTCGCTACGATCCCTTCTGAGGCGCAGGCTCCTAGGCCTTTTTATAACCCAGAAACCTGAACACAACCTGAACAAGCCATTCAAAGAACGTTCAGCACGTCCCGTTTAGGATAACTGCATGAACCGAACGAATCAGAGGAGAGATCACATGAACAGGAAAATTATCGGAATTACACTGACACTCGCATTCCTGGTGGCCGGATCGGTGTACGCGCAACATCAGGCACACGGCGTCGCCGGAAACTGGGAAGTGTGGATCCCGGACCACGACCTCACCGCCCACCTCACGCTCGATCAGGAAGGTCATGAGGTTTCGGGTAACTTCCAGATCCCGGACCATGGAGACCTCTTCGTAGCCGGAGAGTTCAGTGAAGGCGCCTTGTGGCTTCAGTCGGTCGAGGGCAGCTACATGACCCTGACAATCGAAGGGCAGGTCGAAGCCGACGGAACCATCATCGGAAAGCTCAGCGGCGACATCGGCGAAATGGGGTGGTCCGCACATCGTGTCGAAGGACAATAGATAATGAAGCGGCCTCTTTCAAGGCGTCACCTGCTTCGGGGATTGGGAGCGAGCTTCGCCCTGCCTCTTCTCGAAGCGATGGCACCATCCGCGTCGTCGGGGCCCCGAGGGACGGCGAACGGTCCGATGCGCTTGTCGTGTATCGAGATGGTCCACGGTGCCGCGGGAAGTACCGACTACGGTGTTCAGAAGAACATGTGGGCTCCCGGCGCTGTCGGGAACACGTTCGACCTGTCGCCGACCAGCCTCAGTTCGCTGGAGCCGTTTCGCGAGTACCTGACGATCATCAGCAACACGGACGTCCGAAACGCCGACACGTTCGAATCGGCCGAATTCGGCGGCGATCACATCCGATCCAGCGCCACGTTTCTGACGCAGGCCCGTCCGAAAAGAACCGACGGGCCTGACGTGCGCGCCGGGACTTCTCTGGATCAGCTTGTGGCCAGACGGATCGGTCAAGACACATGGATCCCTTCGCTGCAACTGTCGATCGAAAAAGTGAACAAACAGCAGTCCTCGTTAAACCGGGGATATTCGAACCTGTACCGCGACACGATCAGTTGGGCCAGCCCGACTCGGCCGCTTCCGATGGTCAACGATCCCCGCGCCGTTTTCGACCGACTGTTTGGAGGCTCCTCCACCCCTCGACAGTGGGCGGCGAATCGGAAAACCGACCTCAGCATCCTGGACTGGATCGTGGATGAGACACGGCGCCTGGCGCAGGGTCTGGGAGCGTCCGACCAAAGCCGGCTCGATCAATACCTGACCGATATACGGGAGGTCGAGCGTCGCATCCAGAAGATTGAAGCGTTCAACAAGAGCGGCGAATCCAGGTCTCTGCCCGATGCGCCGGCCGGCGTATCCGACGATTTCGAAGAACATGTGAAGCTGATGTTCGACCTCCAGGTGCAGGCGTTTGCCGCCGACACGACAAGGGTGGCAGCGCTCAAGCTGGGACTGGATGGTTCGCCGCGCGTGTATCCGGGGAGCGGCGTCAACGAGGGATTTCACGCGGCCTCGCATCACTCCCAGCGGGAGGGCAAGATCGAAACGTTCGCCCGGATCAACCGATACCACGTCAGCCACGTGCCCTATTTCCTGGAGAAGTTGCAGAGCATCCGGGAGGGGGACGGCACCCTTCTCGACAAGACGCTGGTGCTCTACGGATCACCGATGGGAAATTCAAACTTCCACAATCACAAGCGCTGTCCGCTGTTTCTGGCCGGACGGGCCGGTGACGGTATCAAGGGAAACCTCCATGTGAAGACGCCCGACGGGACGCCCATGGCAAACGCCATGTTGACTGTGCTTCATAGCTTCGGACTCGGCGACATGGTGAGTTTTGGAGACAGTACGGGAACGCAGGACCTCGCGCGGACCTAGTGGCAGACGCAGGGAGAAAGAGGAGAGGTACTTCCGAAATGTCCCGGTGGAGTCAGGCGGGGAGCTCGAACACATCGGTTCGAGTACAGGCGGCGCCGGCACCTCCGGCGCCGCCTGTGTCGGTCTGCTTACTGGTCCGACCGGCTTGCGATCCTTTCGCGGATCAGAACCGCCGTGCGCTTGGCGCGCGCGTCGGAAATGGCCTTTGCGAGTTCCAGCGACCTGTTCAGGTCGGCGATCGAAACACCATTGATCACCGCCTGGCCGGTCTTCACCCTCGCCGCCCATCGAACCGAATCGGGGTCGTCGAGCATCATGTTGAGCGTGATGCCCGGGCTGTCGTGCAGGCCGTCCCGTGGCATGTTTTCGGTCACAACACCAAGATCACGCAACACGTTCGGCGTGCCCGGAGGCGCACTGTAGTACTCGGGAATGAAGATGGCGGCTGCTTCTCCGCCCCACTTCGCGCTGAGCGCCGTGGCGACGTTCTCCATGCCGCTCCGGTTGCCGCCGCTGTCTCCGATGAAGATGATGTTGTTGAAACCGTGGGCCTGGAGGCTTTCGGCCGTGTCTGTCAGGACCGCCTCAAAAGTCTCCTGGCGAAGGCTCAAGGTGCCGGGGCTGCGCATGTGGCCTTGGGGCGGATCGATCCGGCCCTCGGGAACCAGTTCCATGACAGGAGCGCAGATCGCGTTGCCCAGGTCACGGGCGATCGCGTCGCAGTTGGCCCGCAGCACGTAGTTGTGCTTACCCGTCACCAGCCACGGACCGTTCGGCTCGATGCCGCCCGTCGAAATGATGGCGGTCGTCTTGCCGGCATCCAGGGCGTCGCGAACGTCCATCCACGTCATTTCTTCCAGCCACACCGTATCGGTCGGCGGTAGCGGGTTCGGCGTATCGGAGCAGTTGTACTCGTTCGCGTCGCAGTTGCCGCCGCCCATGTCCCGTGGGTTGGGCGCGGGCCGTTCCCTTTGCTGGCCACCACGGGCGCCACGGCCCCCTCTGGCCTGCCGCACCGGAGCGGGCAACGTGCCCCTGTTCGCGATTGCCTTGTGGATGGCCGCAACCGTATGGGTCGCACGGAATTCGACGATCTCTCTGGCAAGCTCGAGCGATTTCACACGGTCAGCGAGGGAGAACCCGTTGATGGTCGCCTTGTCTGCCGCAACGCGCTTCTCATACCGCACCGAACTGGGATCGGTGTAAAACATGTTCAGCGTGATGATGGGGTCGTCGTGGAGGCCGTCACCTTCTCCGGTTTCCAGCCCCTTGTAGGTCATGAACCGGCTGACACTTCGGTAATCGTAGTATTCCTGCACGTGCGCAACGACAGGCGCACCGTTCCACTCCGCGTTCAGCTTTTCCGCGACGGTTCTCTGTCCACCCTGGTTTCCACCGCTGTCGCCGAAGAAGATGATGTTCCGAAAACCGTGCATCTTCAGGCTGTGCGCCACATCGGTCAGCAACGCCTCGAAGGTCTCCTGGCGAAGGCTTAAAGTGCCGGGGCTGGTCATGTGGCTGCTGGGTGGGTCGATCGAACCCTCCGGCACCAGCTTGATGATAGGCGTGCAGATCGCGTCACCGAGCTTGCGCGCGATCGCGTCGCAGTTGGCACGCAACACGTAGTTGTGCTTGCCGGTCACGAGCCACGGACCGTTCGGCTCCATGCCGCCGGTCGGGATGAGGGCCGTCGTTTTGCCTCCGTTCAAGGCATCCCGGACGTCCATCCACGTCATCTCTTCAAGCCACACCGTGTCGGGCGCGGGCAGGGGATTGGGCGTGTCTACGCAGTTGTACACGTTCGCGTCGCAGTCACCGCCGCCCATCGACCGCGGGTCCGGGGCAGGCCGATCCTGTGCCATCGCCGGCATACCGGCAAGAAGCACTACTACGAGGGCCAGAATTGTCGTTTTCATATTCATCTCCGAGAGGCGAGCGTTTGACCGAAGCTTCTTCCTAGCCACTCGGCGCGCTCAGGGGTTGATCCCAATTTGATAAAGAACGCCTCACCTCGGCCGGATGAGACGGCGTTCGGCAAGAGAGCTCTTAACCTCACGATTGCAGCAAAAGGTTCCATTTTGTGCCGCAGTGTGTCTTCGCTGGGGATTGTACTGTTCCAGCCTCGATGAGGCATAGGAAAAATGCAAGGCGTTTTCGCTAAAAGCATTCGAGTTTGATTGCGTCTATCCGGCTCGTTTTATAGACTTCTCAAGGCTTTTCCCCTTCGACCCCGTGTAAACGGAGAGTCGATTCCGAATCGGGAGGCGATGGACCTTGAGGTCATGGCGTTCAATCAGTGTCTATGTGCGGATGGGGTGGGTCATCGGCGGGGCCGTGACCGTAGCGTTCGCTGCGCTTGCTCTAGGAACGGAGCCTCGGAGCGCGCAGGTGGCCGGCGTATCGGGACTCTGCGCCGATCGGGCCATTACGAACACTTCAAACGTCGCGGCATCAGACGCCAATCCGCTCGACAGGCCGGCCTCGGACCTCTACTGTGTGGATCTGCTCTCGACAGCCCTGGGCGGTGAGGCGCGGGGCGTCGTGGAAATGGGACGCGTCGCCACACCCTTTGGTGTAGCGGTCACGCCGGAGGGACACCATCAATACGCCCTGACGGCCTGGATCGAAGACCTGCCCCCGCCGGCGTCGCTCGGTCCGTTCAACGCGTACGTGGCCTGGGCCACCACGCCGGTCTTCGACCAGATCACGAAGCTCGGCGAGGTGACCAACGGAACCAATGTGCTCGGCCAAGTCGCGCTCAACAAGTTCCTGATCATGGTCAGTGCCGAGGCGTCCGCCGACGTTCGAGGGCGCGAGGGCCGGCTGGTCCTGCGGGGCCGTTCTCCCTCCAGCCTGATGGAAGCGCACGACATGCTGGCACAGGCGCCTTCGGCCGCCCAGGCACCGCCCATGTCGAGTGATCCAGGGATGGAGGGGAACAACTGGATGATGCCGCCCGTTTATCCGGGCGTCCGCATGCTTCCAGGGCTCATGGGACTTTCGCCCCGGCCTTCTCCGCTCGTTCCCGCACCCATTGATGCTGGCGATCCGCCCACCGTCATGCCCCAGGAACTTGTCGAGCTTCCCGATGGAGGTACGCTGGATCTCGAAGCCGGATTCGTTCGACGCGAACTCCGGGGCCGGGACGTGGTCATGATGGCGTTCAACCGCCAGCATCCCGGCCCACTCATCAAGGTACGCGAGAAGTCCACGATCTTCGTGAACTTCACGAATCGGACGTCGCTGCCGACCGCGGTCCACTGGCACGGCGTGCGGCTGGACAACCGTTTCGACGGGGTTCCCGGCGTCACGCAGGATCCCGTTCAGCCCGGCGAAACTTTTCAATACCGGATTTTCTTTCGCGACGGCGGTATCTACTGGTACCACCCGCATCACCGGGAGGATGTCGGGCAGGAGATGGGGTTGTACGGCAACATGCTGGTCGACCCGATTCCCGACGACTACTACAACAGCGTGAACCGCGAAGAGGTCCTGATGCTCGACGACATCCTGTTGTCGGAAAACGGCCTCGTGCCTTTTGGGGACGAGTCGGCCAACTATATGTTGATGGGCCGCTTCGGCAACCTGATGCTGGTCAACGGCGAGCCCGAATTCGAACTCGACGTCGATCGCGGCGAGGTGGTCCGTTTCTTTCTGACCAACGTCTCGAACACGCGTACGTTCAACGTGTCGTTTCGGCGGTCGGAACCGGAAGAGACGTCCGATGATGATGTAGTCGATCCGGACAGGATCTTGTCCATGAAGGTGGTGGGTTCGGACGTCGGTCGCTTCGAGCACGAGGTGATCGTGACCAACGCGGTGATCGCCACGGCGGAACGTTACGTGTTGGAGGTCCGGTTCCCGGAACCGGGACGGTACAGCCTGGTCAACCACGTCCAGGGCATCAACCACCGCCGGGGCGTCTTCCTGCCCGAAATCACCCTTCTCGGCAGCATCAGGGTCTCGGAACGGGATGCCGAGCCCGACTACTCCGACACTTTCAGGACCGTGCGCGAACACGAAGACGTCGTCCGCGAGATCGACACCTACCGCCCGCTGTTCGATAAAGCCGTGGATCGCGAGCTGATACTGACTCTCGAAGTGAGCGATCTGCCGGCTCCGGTCGAGCAGTCCATGCTCTACGACTGGATCTATTTCAACCCGGTCGAATGGACCGGAACGATGCCCATGATGAACTGGGCATCGAGTGGTACGGAGGTCGGGTGGATCCTGCGTGATCCGGCTACGGGTCTGGAGAACATGGATATTGACTGGAGCTTTCGTGTGGGCGACGTCGTCAAAATACGGATCGTCAACGATCGGGGTTCGTTCCATGCGATGCAGCATCCGCTCCACATCCACGGACAACGCTTCCTGGTCCTCGAACAGGATGGCGTTCAAAACGACAACCTGGTTTGGAAGGACACCGTTCTGCTGCCCACCGGGTCGACAACCGACATCCTGCTCGAGTTGTCGAACCCCGGGCGGTGGATGGTTCACTGCCATATCGCAGAACACCTTGAATCTGGAATGAAATTCGTGATGGAGGTCGAAGGACAATGACGAAACACGTTTATCAGACTTTTCTTCTCACCGTAATCGTGGCCCTGTCTCCGATCGCGGCGGTCGCCCAAACCGAAAGACCGGATCAACTCCAGGAGTTCGTCGCAGTGGAGGCGCCGACAGTGGCGCTGACGAACGTCAAGCTGCTGGATGGCACGGGAGGTCCGGCGCGGAACAATCACACGATTATCATTCAGGGAGACCGAATCACCGCTGTGGGCGCGACGCGCAACGTGGCGATACCAAGCGGCGCCGAGGTAGTCAACCTCGCGGGTCACACCGTCATCCCCGGCCTGGTCGGCCTCCACAACCACAGCTACTACACGGGTGGACGCGGACGGGCGGCGCAACTATCGTTCTCTGGGTCGCGTCTCTATCTGGCGTCCGGCGTCACAACCATTCGTACCACTGGCGCCCGCGCGCCCTATGAGGAACTCAACCTCAAGCGCGAGATCGATGCCGGCCTCGTCATTGGACCCACAATGTTCACGACCGGCCCGTACCTCACCGGTCAACAGGGCTCGACGACGATGACGCGGCTCGAAGGCCCCGAACAAGCCCGACGGGTGGTCCAGTACTGGGCCGAAGAGGGCGTCAGTTGGTTCAAGGCCTACACATGGATCTCCCAGGCCGAATTGAGCGCCGCGATCGAGGCCGCGCATACCAACGGCGTCAAAGTCACCGCGCACTTGTGCTCGATCGGTTACCGCGAGGCCGTGGCCCTGGGAATCGATAACCTGGAGCACGGCCTGTTCGCCAACAGCGAATACGCGCCCGATAAAGAGCCGGACGAATGTCCGCAGAACTTCCGCGCCGGCTACGTGGATCTGGATATCGAGTCCGAAGAAGTTCAGGCCACGTTCCGCGACATGATCGAAAACGACGTGGCGATGACATCCACTCTCGTCGTCTATGAGATTTCGGTTCCCGGCCGAGACCCGATCGACGAGCGTGTCTTCGAGGTGCTCGCCCCCGAAATCGCGGCCGAAGTCCGCGAGATCTCTGAGGAGCGACGTGGCGCCGATCCCGAATCGGGACGAGGAATCCATCCCGATCTGCTCAAGAAGGCGATGGAATACGAGTATGCCTTCATGAAGGCCGGTGGCCTCCTGGCAGCCGGCGTGGATCCGACCGGCTATGGCGCCGCGCCGCCGGAATTGGGTGATCAGCGCAACTACGAACTCCTCCTCGAGGCCGGGTTCACGGCGCCCGAAGTCGTGCAGATCATGAGCGCGAATGGCGCCAGGGTTCTCGGCATCGACGCCGATGTCGGCACGATCGAATCCGGTAAGCTCGCAGACCTTGTCGTCATCGAAGGCGACATCGAACGAGCCGGCCACATCCGGGACACCCGAATCGTGTTCCGGCACGGCGTGGGCTGGGACGCCCGGAAGCTTTACGATTCGATAAAGGGTATTGTCGGGATCCGGTAAAGCGTGAAAGGACAGCGTGTACGGGTGGCCGTCCCTGGCCACCCGCGGGAACAGGGATTCCCTGCCCTGGATGGCAACGCGTAACTCAAAGCAACTTCAGATTGCCGTACTTTGCAAACGAGCGAAAATCGGCGTCGCAGGTGATCAGCCCGATGTCGTGGTCGATACACGTCTGTGCGATCAAAGCGTCCGCAAGCCGGGCTTTCCTCCCTCGTTTGAGCACCTCCGCACGAAGCATGCCGGATCGCTCCCAGTAGCCATCTGTTGTCTCGAGCAGAGGAAACTGAACGAAGTAATCCCTGAGGCTTTCGGGCAGCTTCGGATCACTCACGAGTTCGGATAGGACCACGGGCGGCAGCACAGCCAGTTTGTCGGTGAGCGCATCATCGACCTGACGAGAGGTCTCACTGTCCCTGTCCCGGGAGAGGTAATCGATCCATGCGCTCGTGTCTACCGCGATCACCCTCGATCCTCGCGAAGTTCTTTGAGCTTGATGGAGAAGCGCACCTTACCGCGGAACTTCCGCACCTCTTCATAAGCCGTCGCTGCCGAGACTAACTGAAGTCCTTTCCGAATGGTGGCGGTCACACCTTCACCGGTGGCCTCCTGAGCTTTCTTCAAAAGTTCTTCGGGCACATGGACCGTGACTTTTCTGTTCGAACTCATAGAAAGAAAAAATACCAGCATAAAGACCATATAGCAATATGGCATTTGAACGAGACGTGTCGGAATGGCCGCCCTGGCCACGCGCCCGGTTAGGGCGCTCTCGAAAGAAGGGAGAGTGCTTTACAGGCCCGCGGGCGGCCAGGGACGACCGCGACCGTACACGCCTCCCCTACAGTGACGCTTAAGGCACGCATGGAACAGAGACAGGAAATTCGCGAATCCCCTCCTATAGTCTTGCTGAAACCGATTGACATCCGGCCTGTCCCCTTTTAGCCTAGTCTGTTGGAGCCCTAACCTTATCTGACGGAATCATTTACGAACTTGCGGCGGCCGACGATTGGAAACCCGCTTTCTTGTCGCAGCAGCCGCCCACACGATGGCGCTACATCGAGGTGGTGTGGACCGGAAGTGGGCTCCCTGGCTATAAAATACTGTCTTGATGAAAGGTCTTTTTTCATGCGAGTGACGTTAGTTATTACGTGCCTGGGTGTGTTTGCCCTCCCGTTCTTCGTCGGTGGGGGCGGTGATCTGGTCCTGGTCGCCCACAGCCAGGAAGGTGGCAGCCCGGCATCTGTCGCATCCGAGCGTGCGCTCGTGAACGACTACTGCGCCTACTGCCACGACGACAGCTTGAAAGAGGGCGGTTTCTCCTGGTCCGAAGTCGACGTCGCGAACCCCCATCAGAATGCGGAACAGGCGGAAAAGATCATACGGAAACTGCGAGCCGGCATGATGCCGCCGGCCGGCGCGCCCCGCCCCGATGAAAGCGAACTCAAAGCACTTCGGACGGCGCTCGCGGCTCGGATTGATCATGCCGCTGCCGCCACGCCCAACGTGGACGCGCCCGATCTGCATCGGGTCAACCGCAAAGAATATCGCAACTCGATCCGGGACCTTCTGGGCGTCGACGTGGATGTGGCTGCCCTGCTGCCGCCTGACGCCAAGACCGGTGGATTCGACAACATGGCAGAGGCTCTGACCGTCACACCGGGACTCATGCAGGCTTACGTCCGGGCGGCCGGATCGATCGCACGCCTGGCGATCGGAGACCTCGAGGCGCCGGCCATCATGACCGAGTACGACGTCCCGAAAGTCATCAACCAGATGCGGCACCTCGAGGGCACGCCGTTCGGGACACGTGGCGGTATATCGGTGATGCATAACTTCCCGGCGGACGGGGAGTACTCGGTCCAGTCGAAACTCTGGTACGTCACGATGGGCGAGCTGGTCGGCAGGGATCTGCCCGAATCGATGCAGGGCCAGCAGATGGAGGTCTCCATCGACGGCGAACAGGTCGGCCTGTTCACGATCCACCCGCTGTTTGACGAACTGGGCGACGGGATCATGGATACCGGCCCGGTGGCAGTCAAGGCAGGTGCCCACCGGGTCTCGGCCTCGTTCATTTCGAAGTTCGAAGGTCCTGTCGAAGACCAGTTCGTGCTCTGGGAACAGACGCTGGTGAATGTGGATTGGGCGCTGAAGAGCCCGAACACGATGCTGCCCCACCTGAGAACCATGACGGTGACCGGCCCCCTGAAGGTTACCGGCGTGTCCGAGACGCCCAGCCGACGGAAGATTTTCACCTGCCATCCCGTCAATTCGGGCGAAGAGGAATCCTGCGCCTATCAGATCATGACCAATCTGGCTACACGGGCGTTTCGGAGGCCGACTACGCCGGAGGATCTCGAAGGGTTGATGCAGATGTATCAGTTGGGCCGCGAGAACGGCGATTTCGAGGACGGAGTTCGAACCGCGGTTCAGACGCTCATCGCGATGCCCGACTTCGTCTTCCGGTTCGAACGCGTTCCCGACGGCATCGGGCCGGGAGAAACCTATCGCATCAGCGACCTGGAACTGGCTTCGCGCCTGTCGTTCTTCCTGTGGGGCACGGCGCCCGACGATGCGCTGCTCGACATCGCCGTCCAGGGCCGGCTTCGAGCCGACGGTGTTCTCGAACAGCAGGTCCGGCGCATGCTGGCCGATCCGCGTTCCGAGACCCTTTCGACGAACTTCGCGATGCAGTGGTTGCGTTTGACGGGCATCGAAGAAGTGCATCCGGAGGGCATGCTGTTCCCCGAATACACGCGGAACCTGGGACGGTCGATGCGGCGGGAGGTGGAACTCCTGTTCGACAGCATAAAGCGTGAGGATCGTAGCGTTCTCGACCTGCTGACGGCAGACTACACCTTCGTCGATGAGGCCCTGGCCACGCACTACGGAATTCCCAACGTCGTCGGAAACCGGTTCCGGCGCGTAACGCTTGACGATCCGAACAGGTTCGGACTGCTGGGCAAGGGCGCCGTGTTGACCGTCACGTCGCTTGCGAACCGGACCTCGCCCGTCGCGCGCGGCAAGTATGTCCTCGAGGTTCTGGTGGGTTCGCCTCCGCCGTTGCCGCCGCCGGTCGTCCCCCCCTTTAAAGAGGCCGGGGACAACGACGTGGTGCTGACGGTGCGGGAGCGGATGGTCGAGCACCGGTCGAATCCGGTCTGCAATGCCTGCCACAAGATCATGGATCCCATTGGACTGACGATGGAGAACTTCGATGCGATCGGCCGATGGCGCCCCACAGACGGGGGCATTCGGGTCGATGCGTCTTCAGAAATGTACGACGGGACGAAACTGGACGGGCCGAGTAGCCTGCGCGGCGCATTAGTGGGACGCTCCGACGCCTTCCTCGGCAGCTTCGCACAAAACCTTCTGGCCTACGGCCTCGGCCGGGTGTTGGACTACCGGGACATGCCCACCGTTCGGGCGATCACCCGGGACGCGGCCGAGGATGGAAGCCGTTTTTCGGCGTTCATCATGAACATCGTCGAGAGCACGCCATTCCAGATGAGACAATACAGATCCGCTTCCGGCTCGGAGGCTGGGCGTAGGTAGCTTTACCGGACAAGCAAGAGGAGAGTTCATGTTCATCACCAAAAAACACATCTCTCGACGAACGATGCTTCGAGGCACGGGAGTCGCGCTCGCACTGCCGTTCCTGGAATCGATGGTTCCCGCCAGCACTCCGCTCCGGCAGACGGCGGCGACGCCCAAGACCCGCTTTGCCGGCATCGAGATCGTCCACGGGTCCTCGGGCAGTACGATGTACGGAACCGAACGGAACCTCTGGGCGCCGGCCGCAGAAGGCCGCGATTTCGAATTCTCCAAGATCCTCGAACCCATGGAGCCGTTCCGCGACTACACGACGATCATCAGCCACACCGACTGTGGACCTGCCGACCCGCAGTCCCCCGAAGAAGTCGGCGCCGACCATTTCCGTTCGAGCGCAGTGTTCCTGACCGGGGCGCATGCCAAGCAGACCGAGGGCTCCGATGTCTACAACGGACCGTCGGTCGATCAGCTCTACGCTCAGAAATTCGGACAGGACACGCCGGTCCCCTCGATCCAGCTCAGCATCGAGAACCAGGAGACCACGGGCGCATGCGGCTACCACTACAGCTGTGTCTATATGGAAACGCTCAGCTGGTCTTCCGCAACGACTCCTCTGCCGATGACCGCCGATCCCCGTCTGGCTTTCGAGCAATTGTTCGGGTCGGGTGGAACGCCCGAGGAGCGGGCATCACGGCGGGAGATCGACCGAAGCATTCTCGACCGCATCACCAGTTCGGTGGCGCGAGTACGTAATGACCTCGATCCGGTGGATCGAGGCCGCCTGAACGATTATCTGGACAACGTCCGGGAAATCGAACGGCGGATCCAGCGGATCGAGGAATACAACGCCTCCGGCGTCCAGAGAGAACTCCCGTCGGCACCCGTCGGCGTGCCGGACTCCTGGGAAGAGCACGTCCGGCTCATGTACGATCTGCAGGCACTGGCCTTCTCGGCGGACGTGACGCGCGCTTCCTCGTTGAAATTGAGCCGTGACACCAGCCAGCGGACCTATCCGGACAGCGGCAGCAGGGCGCCGTTCCACGGGGCTTCGCACCACGAGCAGGATCCGGACCAGATCGAAGAGTTCGCCCTGATCAACCGGTATCACGTGAAGATGATGACGTACTTCCTGGACAAGTTGAAGAACACGCCCGATGGCGACGGTAACCTGCTGGACCACTCCCTGGTCCTTTACGGGAGTCCGATGGGCGACAGCAACGTCCATGGCCACAAGAGGGTCCCGTTCGTCCTCGCCGGCCACGCGTCGGGTCGGGTCCGGGGCAACATGCACGTTCGGGCCCCGGACGATACCCCGCAGGCCAACGCCCTGTTGACGGTTCTCCACAGCCTCAGTGTGAATGTCGAGTCGATCGGCGACAGCACCGGAACATTTTCGATTTGAAGTAGCTGACAGTTTTTTTCGAGGGACAAGCGATGTTCGGCAAGGGTGTAATTCTGGTGAGTAGCGTAGTCGTTCTGTTCCTGACTGCAAGTGGACACCTCGACGCGGCTACGGCGGTAGACGCTACCCTGGCTGATGCGGCCATGCAGGGGGACCGCGAATCAGTCCGATCGCTTCTGGACCTGCAGGCAGATGTGAACGCGGCGCATGGCGACGGATCCACGGCACTGCACTGGGCCGCGTACAGGGACGACCTGGAAATGGCCCAGATGCTGCTCGAGGCCGGCGCGGACGTCCGGGCCGAAACTCGTGTGGGCGATATCATTCCGATCGTGATGGCGGCCAAGAACGGCAGCGCGGCCATGATCGAGCTCCTGCTCGCAGGAACCGACCCGTCCTATGCCGACTCCAACCACACCACAACGCTCATGTACGCTGCGGCCGCGGGTCAGCCCGATGCCGTAAAAGTCCTGCTGGATCATGGCGCGGACGTGGACGCGAAAGACACGACGAACGAGCAGACGGCACTGATGTTCGCCTCGGCTCTCGGTCGAGACGAAGTCATACGAGTGCTCGCCGCGGCAGAGGCGGATCTCGACGCGGTCACAAAGGTCACCAAAGTCATCAAATCGGGGGATCGGTACCGCGACGAGGATGGCCGTATTGTCGTCAGGGACAATCACAAAGAGACTCCCATGGGCGGCATGACCGCTCTTCACTTTGCGGCTCGCCAGGGCCACAAGGACGCAGTCCGGGCACTGGTCGAAGTCGGCGCTGACATCGACCAGGTATCGGTCGCCGATCAGACGAGCGTTCTGACATCGGCCATCATCAACGCCCACCTCGACATCGGCAGCTTCCTTGTCGAAGCTGGAGCCGACCCCAACCTGGCCAGCGTGGACGGGCAGGCGCCCCTGTACGCGACCATCGACGCCCAATGGCCCGAGCGCACATGGTATCCCGCGCCGAACGTCAAACAGGAAACCACCAACTATCTCGATCTCGCCCGGGCGCTGCTCGAACGTGGTGCCGACCCCAACCAGCGATTGACTGCGAAGCCGTGGTACCGCACCGAACATGGAGACTGGGCCCGGCCCTCGGGTGCCACGCCATTCTGGCTCGCGGCCAAGGCAAATGACGTTCCGGCGATGCGCCTGCTGATCGCGGCCGGGGCAAACCCTTCGATTACTTCAAACGGGGGAACGACGGCCCTGATGGTGGCCTCGGGTTGGGGACTCGAACCTCAGGTCACCAACTTCGCGCCGAATGCAAGGCTGGCAGCCGTCCGATACCTGGTCGAGGTTCTCTCGGCCGACGTGAACGCGAGAGACAGAAGCGGCTACACGCCGCTGCATGGCGCTGCTCTGACCACAGACCAGGAAGTGATGCTCTATCTGATGGCCGCCGGGGCCGACGTCAATGCCAGGGCCAGCAACGTCTTCGGCGGGCAGGGTCGTCGCGACCAGGCCGTCGATGGAGAAACCGGGGACACGGTCGCCGACATGGCGAACGGGCCCCGGGCCCACAACATGCAGTATCCCGAAACAGTTCGGTTTCTCGAGGAACTGGGTTCGGAGAACTCGAATAACTGTCGGGCGTCCACGTGCGTGGTTCGGACGAAGGAAGGGTCGCAGGAACGATGAGTTCAGGTAATCGGCAAGTGGGAATTTTAGCGGTAAGTAAGACGTGGGTTTCGATCGGGCTGTTCGTTCTGATGTGCGGGCTGTTCGACCAGGCGGGCGTGGCTTCGCCCGGCCAGGCCGGCAATCCGGCCGCGATTCAGGCACAACGGGAGCTGGTGAACGATTACTGTGCCTACTGTCACGACGACAGCTTGAAGGAAGGTGGCTTCTCCTGGTCTGAGGTGGATGTCGAACATCCAGAGCTCAACGCCGCGCAGGCGGAAGAAGTCATAAGGAAACTGCGGGCCGGCATGATGCCTCCGGCCGGTGCGCCCCGCCCCGATGAGAGCGCCCTTCGCGAACTTGCCGCGGCGCTTGAAGCCCGCATCGATCAGGAGGCTGCCGGCAGCCCACACGTCAGCGCGCCGGACCTCCACCGGGTCAACCGCAAAGAATACCGAAACTCCATCCGGGACCTGCTGGGCATCGACGTGGATGTTTCAACGCTACTCCCCCCAGACGGCCGGACCGGGGGTTTCGACAACATGTCTGAAGCCCTGACTGTGACACCGGCGCTCATGCAGGCCTATGTCCGTGCCGCCGACACGATCGCCCGCCTGGCCGTCGGCGATCCGGAGGCCGCGGTTGCCGTCAAACAATACGATGTGCCGAAAGTCGTCAACCAGATGCGACATGTCGAGGGAACTCCATTCGGATCACGGGGCGGCCTGGCGGTAACGCATAACTTCCCGGCAGACGGAGACTACACCTTCAGGATGCAGCTCTGGTATGTGGACACGGGAGACCTGATCGGCAGGGAGCTGCCGGAATCCCTCCAATACCAGGAGTTGGAGATCTCCATCGACGGCGAGCGGGTCGCAGTGTTCACCGTGGACCCGTTGATGAATGAACTGACCGACGGGATCATGGTGACCGATCCCATCCGAATCCAGGCCGGCGCCCGCCGCGTGGCGGCGTCTTTCGTCTCCATGTACGAAGGTCCGGGCGAAGACCCGTGTCGGGTCACCGAGCAAACCCTGGTGGATCTGGACTATGGGAGAAACTCGGGAACTTCCCTGCCACCCCATCTGAGAACCTTCATGATCACCGGGCCGCTCGAAATCACAGGAGTATCCGACACCGCAAGCCGCCGGAAAATTTTCACCTGTTATCCGACGGATCAGGAGGCCGAGGAACCCTGTGCGCGAGACATCATCACGGAACTGGCCACCCGCGCGTTTCGAAGGCCGGCAACCGCCGAGGATCTTGAAGGGCTCATGCTGATGTATGAGATCGGCCGCGAGAGCCGCAACTTCGATGCCGGTGTCCGCACAGCGGTTCAAACCCTCATCGCCATGCCTGAGTTCGTGTTCCGCTTCGAGCGCGTACCGTCGGGTCTTGCACCCGGGGAGAGCTTCCGGGTCAGCGAACTGGAGTTAGCGTCTCGGTTGTCGTATTTCCTGTGGAACTCCGCCCCGGACGACGAACTGATCGACATGGCTACCCGGGGCGGCCTGAGGGACAACCTCGAGGAGCAGGTTGGACGCATGATCGCGGATCCCCGCTCCCGGACACTGGCGTCGAACTTCGCGATGCAGTGGTTGCGTCTGACGGGAATCGAGGAAGTTCATCCGGAAGGCGGGCTGTTCCCCAACTTCACGAAAAACCTGGCGCGATCGATGAAGCGCGAGGTCGAGCTGCTGTTCGACACGATCGTCCGGGAAAATCGCGACGTTCTGGAGTTGATCACCGCAGACTACACTTTTGTCGACGAGGCGCTCGCCACCCATTATGGTATTCCCGACATCTCCGGAAGCCGGTTTCGCCGGATTGACCTGGAGGACCCGGACCGCTTCGGTCTGCTGGGCAAGGGCGCGGTGTTGGCCGTGACCTCGCTGTCGAACAGGACTTCTCCGGTGGCGCGTGGCAAGTACGTCCTCGAAGTCCTGGTCGGATCACCTCCACCGCTTCCGCCTCCGGTCGTGCCGCCGTTCAAAGAGTCCGTCAACAACGAGCCGGTGCTGACTGTCCGCGACCGCATGATCGCCCACCGGGCGAACCCGGTCTGCAACGCCTGTCACAAAATCATGGACCCCATCGGCCTGACACTGGAGAATTTCGACGCGATCGGGCGGCGACGCTCCACCGACGGCGGCTTCACGATCGATCCGACCTCGGAGATGTATGACGGGACAAGGCTCGACGGGGCCAACAGCCTGAGCCAGGCCGTCCTCGAACGCTCCGACGCCTTCCTGGGAACCTTTACCCGGAACCTGCTGTCCTATGCCGTCGGCAGGGTGCTCGATTATCGGGACATGCCGACGGTGCGCGCTATCGCCCGTCAGGCTCGAGAAGATGACAACCGATTTTCGGCGTTCATCATGAATATCGTGACGAGCGCTCCGTTCCAATTGCGACAGGAGAGTCCGAATTCCTCCTCGGAGGCCGGACGCAGGTAGGATAAGATAGCTGTAATTTTCGAAGTGTGTCACACGACTATTGGTTAGAAGAGGAGAACCGGATTCATGTTCATCACCAAGAAGCACATCTCAAGAAGAACGATGTTGCGAGGCGCCGGAGCGGTAGTCGCACTGCCCTTCCTGGAGTCGATGGTCCCCGCACAGACTCCGATCGGCAATACCGCGGCCGCGCCGGTCACCCGCTTCGCCGGAATCGAGATTGTCCACGGCAACTCGGGCAGCACGATGTACGGCACAGAGAACAACCTCTGGGCGCCCGCGGCCGAAGGACGGGGTTTCGAATTCACCCAGATCCTCAAACCCATGGAAGCGTTCCGGGATTATACGACGATCATCAGCCACACCGACTGCGGGCAGGCGGATCCCGCTACGGCGGAAGAGGTCGGAGCCGACCATTTCCGTTCGAGCGCGGTCTTCCTGACGGGAGCTCATCCCAAACAGACCGAAGGCTCCGACGTATACAACGGAACCTCGGTCGATCAGCTTTACGCCCAGCGGTTTGGGCAGGACACACCACTGCCATCGATTCAGCTCTCGATTGAAAACCAGGACACGACAGGAGCGTGCGGCTATCACTACAGTTGCGTCTACATGGACACCCTGAGTTGGGCGTCGCCGACCACCCCTCTTCCAATGATTCAGGATCCGCTTCTGGCCTTCGAAGAGTTGTTCGGCAAGGGCGGTACGGCAGAAGAGCGTTCGTCGCGGCGCCAGGTTAATCGCAGCGTTCTCGATCGCATCACGAGTTCGGTGGCCCGGCTGCGAAACGACATCGGAACCGCGGACCGCAATCGGCTGGACAACTACCTGGAAAACGTTCGGGAGATCGAACGCCGAATCCGGAAGATCGAGGAATACAACGCGTCCGGTGTCGAACGGGAGCTGCCCGATGCGCCGATCGGTGTGCCCGATTCCTGGGAAGAGCATGTGAAGATCATGTTCGATCTGCAAGCGCTCGCTTTCGCCGCAGACGTGACACGATCTTCTACGTTGAAGCTCAGCCGCGACGTCAGCCCGCGAACCTTCCCCACCAGCGGCAGCGACACGGGGTTCCACTCGGCGTCGCACCATCAGCAGAAGCCGGAGATGATCGAGGACTTCGCAAAGATCAACCACTATCACGTCGAAGTGCTGACGTACTTCCTCGACAAGTTGAAGAACACCCCCGACGGTGACGGCAACCTGCTGGACCACTCGCTGGTCCTTTACGGCAGCCCGATGGGCGACGGGAACATCCATGGCCACAAGCGAGTACCGGTACTCCTGGCGGGTCGTGCATCCGGTCGGGTCCGGGGCAACATGCACGTCCGCGCGGACGACGATACACCGCAGGCGAACGCGTTGCTGACGGTCCTGCATGCGCTTGGTGTCGACGTCGAAACGATCGGCGACAGCACGGGAACGTTTTCAATTTAGGAAAAGGACACGATATGTTCCGCAAATTCGTAATCGTCGGATCCTTCATCGCTATCCTGGCCGTGCCTCCGGGTGCGCAGTTGCTGGCATACGCGGCTGCGGATGCTCCCCTGGCGGATGCAGCCATGCAGGGTGACGCGGACGCCGTCAAATTACTGCTCAACCGCGGCGGTGTGGACGTCAATGCGGCGCAAGGCGACGGCTCGACGGCGCTTCACTGGGCGGCGTACAGGAACGATACGGAAGTCGCCGGGCTGCTGGTGGAAGCGGGCGCGGATGTACGGGCCAGGACCCGTCTGGGAGGGCTCACCCCCCTGCTGCTGGCCGCAAAAGACGGAAATGCCGCGGTGATCGAACTGCTGCTCGAGGCCGGGGGGGATCCGAATTTCTCCGACTCGAACGGCACCACACCGCTGATGTATTCGGCGGCATCAGGCGACACGGATGCCGTTCAGATACTGCTGGATCACGACGCCCAGGTCGACGCAACCGACAAGACGAACGGCCAGACCGCTCTGATGTTCGCTTCGGCCCGGGGAAGGGCCCGAATCGTCCGCATGCTTGGTGCGGCAGGGGCAAACCCCAACGTCTTGACTAAGCTATCTGATGTGATCCGCTGGAGAGACCGGTACCGCGACGACGACGGTAATGCAACGGTCCGGGAGAGCCGGACAGAGGCGTTCTCCGGCGGATTCTCCGCCCTTCACTTCGCAGCTCGCGAGGGTCGCCTGGAGGTCGCGAAAGAATTAGTCGCGGCCGGGGCCGATGTAGATCTTGTGGCCACCTCCGATAAGGCCAGTCCGATGAACGCAGCCCTCATCAACGGTAATCTGGATGTTGCCGGTTTCCTACTGAATCAGGGCGCCGATCCGAGTCTTGCCAACAAGGATGGGGTCGCCCCGCTGTATGCGACGATCGATGCGCGGTGGGCAGAGCGCACGTGGTACCCGGCACCCAGTATCGAAGAGGAGGCCACCGATTACCTGGACCTTCTCGAAGCGCTCTTAGAAGCTGGAGCGGACCCTGACCCGAGACTGATCAAGAAGCCGGCATACCGGACGAACCATGGAGATTGGATCCGCCCAGAAGGCGCGACGGCCTTCTGGCTCGCAGCGAAGGCTAACGATGTCGCGGCAATGAAGCTACTGATCGCGGCCGGGGCCAATCCATCGATCCCCACCAAGGGAGGTGCGTCGCCACTGCTGGCCGCCGCCGGTTACGGTTACGAACCTCAAGTCACCAACTTCGCTCCGGAAGCACGCCTGGAAGCCGTGAGGTACCTTGTGGAAATCGTCGGCGCCGACGTCAATCTCGGTAACAACCAGGGCTACACGCCCTTGCATGGAGCTGCGCTGACCACCGAAGACGATGTGATCCTGTATCTCCTGGCCATGGGCGCCGATGTCCACGCCCGGGCATCGCAGGTCTTTGGTGACGGAGGCCGGGCCGACCAGGAAGTGGACGAGGAAACCGGGGATACGGTTGCGGACATGGCGAACGGTCCGAAAGCCCACAACATGCAATATCCCGAGACGGTGAAGTTTCTCGAATCTCTGGGTTCCGACAACTCCAATCACTGCCGCGCATCCACGTGTGTGGTCAAAACCGTGGAAACGGAACCGGAGCCCTGAGCGACATCTCAGGCGAAGCGGATGTTACTCAGCCTTCGCTTCACCGCCCGTGATCCTGGCCATCGCGAACTGATCATCGGCAATCGTGAAAGAGTCCGAGGCCGCACGGTGATGGCGGCAGTAACGCTTCATCTCTCAATAATAATATCGGGATCGTCGACAAGGTTACCGTTCGCGTCCTTGACGCAGTACGTATATTTCGTCTCGCCTGATGGCCCGTTCCCAATAGGGCCGGACTCAACGCTGCCGCCATCCTTCGGAACTTTGAAGGAGGTTTTGGAAAACGGGCTGCCTGTGAAGCCAAACTGGACAATCCATGGACCACTTTTGTTCGATGATTCCCATTTGACACGGTCGTCTGCAGACTTCTTCCTCGTGAATCGGGCGTCACTATTCGCCACCATGCCGTTCTTCCTGATTTTGACCTTCTTTGTTCCCATTGCAGGTTTTCCTCCCGATGTCTGAATCATTGCCCGCGCAATAGTTGTTGGAACCGTGGGTTGCCCCACAGGTGATCGAAGTTTGGTGCATCACGAACAGTCGTCAAGGAGTATCCAGCCTCACCAGCCTTCTCAAGCCAGTTCAGAGTTTCGTCCACTTCGTTAAACTGAACGTGGACTATCGCCGCTTTGAAGAGGACTCTGGCATCTTCCGGTGCAATCTCAAGTGCCTGTTGTATTAGATCGAGCGCGGGCTGTTTCTCGCCGATCATCGCGTAATAGCCGGCCACCTGGCCGAGAACAGTGACATCGCGGGGGTTTACTCTGAGTCGTTCTTCTCCGAGTGAAATCGCCTGGCGATACGCGTCGGCGGCTTGCGGTCGCTTTCCCGGCGCCCAGTAATAAGCATCCCCAAGATTTCCCCAAATCGTGTAGTTCTCCTGGCTGAGCTTCACACCATCCTCGAAGCTCTGCGTTGCCTCGAGAAATCGACGCCGGAAAAAGTAAGCAGTCGCGAGGTTTGAGTGGGCCGCCGCCGTTGGGCGAATGGCGACGGATCGATCGAATATGGGGATGGCGTCGCCATACTGACCCAATAGAACGTATGTCCCACCAAGGTTGTTGTATCCAAACACGTTGTCAGGAGCCAGCGCGACCACTTGCTCGAACATCTCGGCTGCCTCCCGGTAACGCGCCTGGCCGTAGTAGAACGCGCCCAACCCGTTGTAATTGGCCCAGTAATGGGGACGGAACGTGATGGCCCTCTGGTAGGTGTTTTCCGCTTCCTCAGGCTTGCCGAGGCCCTCCTGAGCTCCAGCGAGTTCTCGAATGAAGTTGTCGTTGGTCGGTTCTGCCTCAAGCGCTTCCTGAAATTCGCTGACTGCTTCCTCATATCGACCGGTGGCCTGGTGAACGATTCCAAGACAACTATGAGCCGCTGCCAGGTTTTGATCCAGGCTCAGCGCGTGTTCGCAAGCCGTTTGGGCCTCCTCCACCCACTTCGTTTCTTTGCTCGATTCGAATGTTCTCCAGTAAGCCTCTCCGATGCCCGCAGCGGCGGCGGCGTAGCTGGGATCCATCTCCAGCGCGTCTTCGAAGCCGCTGAGCGCTCGATCGATGTTTTCCGCTTTGTCAAAATCCTGGAGGTAACCCCGCGCCTGGAGGTACAACTCCTTTGCGGCCGCATCCTCGGTGTCCTGCGCTTCAAGAACCTGGAGCGCCGATGATTGGAGCTCGAGCCCCAGCATTTGTGCGATGGCCGCAACGAGTTGGTCCTGCATGGTCAGCGGGTCCGAATTCTCCGCGCTAATCGTCCTCGTCCCCAACTCCCGACCGGTCGAGGCGTCGATGAGACTGCAGTTCACGCGGGCTGAACCACCAGACTGCTCGATGCTTCCCACGACGATCAAATTCGCTCCGAGAAATTTCCTGGCGTCATCCGCGCTTTCGATCTGGCGCCTCCGAACCTCACTGGCGGGAGCGACTTGTAGCGTCGGTAGGATCGTCAACTGGGTCAACTTGGCTGTCACCGTTTCGGTCAGGCCATTTGCGAAAGTCTGGCTCGACGGTTCGCCACCGCTGGCGCGGAAAGGCAGGATCACCAGATTTTTGAGATCTGGTATGGTAGCTTCAGTCGCCGGCGAGCCAGACCAGAGCCGGCGAAGGGATTCCGTCGTGACAACTCCAGTCAGAGCCAGGCCCAGCGCAACGACGGCAACCACGCTCATCAACGTTCGAAACATCCAACGCTTCCCCCGCATCAGAATTGCTGGAAACGGAACCTCCTGCGATTGATACTGAACAGACGACAAATCGCGGATTTCTTTGTGGAGATTCTGGGTCGAGGGAAAACGATTCTCCGGATCCTTCGCAAGGCATCTCTCAACGATCTCTCGGAATGGCGCCGGAGCCGTCGGCGTCAGACCGAACAGCGGCTGGGGCTCGTCCCCGATGATCGCGGACATCGTTTGCACCGGGGTGTCGCGATGGAACGGACGACTTCCAGTGACCATTTCGTACAGCATTGAACCAAACGAAAACTGGTCCGAATGAAAGTCCACCTCTCGACCCGCGGCCTGCTCCGGAGACATATATTCCACAGTGCCGAGAATCGTTCCAGGGCTCGTCAGAGGCGCCGTGACCGTCACCCCATTGGCGGCGTCGAAGATCGGAGCGATGTGTTTACCCAACCCGAAGTCGAGTATCTTGACGAGACCATCTCCAGTAATCATCACGTTTTCCGGCTTCAAGTCCCGGTGAACGATTCCGGCCTCATGAACCTTGGCTAAACCATCGGTCATTTGCCTCGCCACATCGATGACGTCGCCGATCGCCATGGGACCCAATTTCAGGACCTCTCGGAGAGTCCTGCCTTCGACCAGTTCCATAGCGATGTATGGGATCCCGTCAGCCCAGCCAATGTCGTAGATGGTAACGATGTTCGGGTGGTTCAGCGAGGAGGCCAGGTGGGCTTCTTTTTTAAATCGGTTCAAGCCCTCTTTGTGGGCCGCGATTTCCTGGGGAAGCACTTTAATCGCCAGCTCTCGGCCCAGCCTGGTGTCGCGCGCACGGTAGACTTCGCCCATGCCGCCGGCACCCATGCGCACAATAATCTCGTAGTGATCCAGTCGACCGTTGGGGGGTAGGCTCACGGTGGTTTCCCGGCAGAATCTCCTATCCTAAGAGCGTCCTGCTGCCAACCGCAAACAGCAGTCTTTGTCGTCTAAGATGCTTAGATTCCAACTAATAAGACGCTTGGCTTCCGACTATGGTAGAGCTTCGATGATTCCATATGGTGTACTCCCGGTCAATTGAATTCGAGGAAAGCCTGAAGGGTCTCAACAATCCGGCAATCAAGCAGATGGGCCCGTTGCCGTCGTCTCCTTTGCGCATTGGGAATGGGTCCCACGCTCCGTCAGCGAAGACATGCGCCCGATAACTGACCGTCCAGGGTTCCCACGAAAAAGCTGTTCCGCCCGCTGTTGAAGGCACGGAGGTACGCCGTTCGAGGGTGGGCCACCACCTCTCTACGGCGCCTATCGGGTGGGTTGCCACACGGTATGCTACTATCGTCCGGAAATCGGCTCCAGCCTGGCTGGAGGGGCCATTCAGGCCGCCTGGAAGGGTGGTGAAGTCACTTTCGGGAGATGCGGGGTTAGTCCACGATATGAACGACAAAACAACAAGATTGGTGGTGTTCATCTCCACGCCCTTGGAGCAGGAGCAGGTGGATCGGATCCAGGCCGTCGCACCGGACAAGCTGGAGGTCGTCTTCGAACCAGACCTGCTGCCTCCCACCCGATATGTCGCCGACCACAAGGGACGGTCCGACTTTCGATGGACTCCGGAACAGGAGTCCCGCTGGCGCGGCCATATCGGACGCGCGGACATCCTGTGGGACTTTCCGCCCGCCGCCTCGGATGGAACACCTGGACTCGAACTGACGCCGAACCTGAAGTGGATTCAAACCTCCAGTTCCGGGGTCGGGCAGTACGTCAAACGTCTGGGCATCCAGGATTCGGACATCCTGATCACAACATCACGCGGGATTCACGCGGGCCCGCTCACCGAGTTCGTCTTTCTGGTGCTGCTCAGCCATGTCAAGCGATTGCCTCATCTTCAAGCCGAACAACGAGCACACCACTGGGCTCGATTCTGTTCCGATGAACTGACTGGAAAGACGCTTGCGATCATCGGCATCGGGGAAGTCGGCCGCCAGGTCGCATCGGTCGGTCCCAGCTTCGGCATGAGGGTCGTCGCGCTGGCACGCGCCGGATCGACCCGGACGGCGGATGAGCTTGGAATCGACGCCCTGTTTCCCCAGGAAAGACTGCACGAGATGCTGGCTGAAACCGACGCCCTGGTCCTGACGGTTCCCCACACACCTCGAACCGAGGGCCTGATCGACGAAGCGGCCTTCAAGGCCCTCAAGCCCGGCGCCATACTGGTCAACATCGCCCGAGGACAGGTTGTAGATCATGAAGCGATGATTCGGAACCTCGAGTCGGGAAGACTCGGCTTCGCCGCACTCGATCCGTTCGCCGTCGAACCACTGGACCCAGCCAGCCCGCTCTGGGACATGCCCAACGTCCTCATCAGTCCTCATTCTGCCAGCACCGCGGAAAGCGAAAACCGCAAGATCACCGACATCTTCTGCCACAACCTCCGCTGCTACCTTGAGAACAGGCACGCGGACATGCGGAACGTCCTCGATAAGATGCGGCTGTACTAGTGGTCCCCGAACAAATTAGGAGTTCAACGCGAAGGCACGAAGGACGCGAAGGAAGACAAAGAAGTGATTTGTTAAACAAGAACACTTCGTGTTCTTCGTGTCTTCGTGTTGAAAACAAAGGCCTCCTCCGCAGAATTTGTGGGCAGTCCAAAGGCCTGTGCGCACATAAGTAATTGAAACAAAGTACCTTATTCTTTTGTTCGACGGCGAATATTCCAGTACCCACTTCGGTCGGACGCCTACACCCGGTGCCCGGAGCCCCCGCCGGAGGCCCCGTTCCCCATCGCCCACACCAGCCGACACCGCGGAGCGCAGCCGAGGGTCAAGGCCGGCGCAGCCGCCGAGCTTGCGAGGGAAGCCTTGAGGCTTGGCGAGCACCGTGGTCTCCTCAAGCGGCGATGGAAGACGGTTTTACCCACAAATTCTGCGGAAGACCCAAACAAAGTAACGAACACGCTGCCCGTCCAGGTCAGACCAATGTCCCCCCGGCTCAGTCTGTTTTGAGTGGACGTAGATTTAGGGAATCGGCGAGGTGGCACGCGACGAAGTGGCCGCCACCGGCATCATCGAATGGCGGGGTTTCGGTCCGGCAGATGTCCTCGGCGTAGCGACATCGTGGATGGAAATAGCATCCCGAAGGGGGATCGACAGGGCTGGGAACGTCGCCGTTTAGAATGATGCGTTCAGCCTGGCGGTCGGGATCCGGAATCGGCACGGCCGACATCAGGGCCTCCGTGTAGGGATGAAGGGGGTTCGAAAACAGTTCGTCGGTCCCGGTCATTTCGACAAGGCGGCCCAGGTACATAACGGCAACCCGGTCGCTGATGTGCCGGACCACGGACAGATCGTGTGCGATGAACAGGTAGGACAAGCCCCGTTCTTCCTGGAGGTCCATCAGCAGGTTTAAGACCTGGGCCTGTACGGACGCATCGAGGGCCGAGACAGGTTCGTCGGCGACGATCAACCGCGGCTCGAGGGCAAGGGCTCGGGCGATTCCGACTCGCTGTCGCTGGCCACCTGAGAACTCGTGTGGATGACGATTCATCTGGTCCCGCCTCAAGCCGACGGATTCCAACAGACCGGCGACCTGGTCCCGACGTGCCGACACGTTGGATACGCCCTGTACCTTCAGCGGCTCGGCAACGATGTCACCAATGTTCATCCGAGGGTTGAGAGACGAGAACGGATCCTGGAAGATGATCTGCATTTCACACCGCAGTGCCCTCAACTGTTCCGGTGACGCCGCTGCCACATCGATCTCAAGGTGGGTTTCCCCGGCCCTGGCCTGTCGCCTGCTACGGAAGATGATGTCTCCTCCGCTAGGCTCGGTAAGACGCAGGATCGCACGGCCAGTCGTCGTTTTGCCGCACCCGCTTTCGCCGACCAGGCCCAACGTCTCGCCGTGGCCGATGTCGAAACTGACCCCGTCCACCGCTCGGACCTGATCGACAACACGGTTCAGCAAGCCCTTCCGGACGGGAAAGGACTTCTTGAGGTTTCGGACCTCGAGGAGCATGTTTTCGGATTCTTGCATCTGAAAGTCCTTTGGATTACAGTCGATCAAGTCAAATAACACAAAGACTCGACTCGATAACCTGCCACTCTCGACCAAGGTGGCCGTTTTTCCACGGGGTTATCCAGAATCTCCACACCTCTTAGGATAAGAGGCTCCAAACAAGAAAGGAAAATCGAAAGGAACCCCGGTTCGTCTTGCGAACGGTCGCTCGTGGTGTCAAACGCTTTGAGGCGTTCCACCCCACGAACACAATGACGGGCGACGTGTTTAGCTACTGCGGTCCGGTCGATCCGTCGTCCCGGTGCTTCAACCCCTCCGGGAGGAGCACCTTGAGCACGAAACCATCATTCGACGGCGAATTCAAGATCGAAACGCGAACTTGCCAAACCGCTTCATCATGTCGCGCTGATCGGATCGATTAACATGTCTCGGCCAGACCAGGGGACCACGCGTCTCGATATGTGCTGAGAGTGAACACCGTCGAAGCGCGGCCGATGCGCTCGGCCGGGCGTTCGGGAGAGTACAAAAATGCCAAAGAGCGGAAAGATTGTTCTGAACCTTGTCGACGCCTACGGCAGGAACCTCGAGGAAAGCGTCGACATCTCACTGAAACCCCAGGGCCCGGGCGAGAAGCGGTTCTTCAAAGATCGTGATGCCAAGAAAAGGCTTCGTATATCCCGTCCGCAGGGTCTGTATAGGCTGCACATCGATCCGCCCTCCTACCTCCCGATACACCGGTTCATTCAGATGCCCCCAAGTGGCGAGACAACCAGCACGATCTCATTCGCGGTCGACCCCCAGAAGGTCGTCAAAGTCAACATTCCGAAGTACACGACGCTCGCACCGGAGATCAAGACCCTGCTCGCCGCGAGCAAGAGCGTCCGACCGTACGGCACAAACAGCGGGGCGAAGCTTTACAAACTGCTCGACAATCCACGCAAGGCCGGTTTCTTCAACATCATCGCAAAAGCGAAGAACACGTTCTTTTCGAACGGCAAAACGGTGTTCGACCACATCCGGCAACTGACCGAACTCCGGGGAGACCGCTTCTTTGCGGTCGTGGACCAGGAACTCGAAGTGGATATCAAGAACAGCGTTGCCGACGACCTCTTCCACGAAGCGTCCGACGCCCTTCACGATCCACCCGAAGGTTTCGACAAGAAGGGGAGCTTCAAGACCGACGACCGCTATGGAAACCTTCAGGTGTCCTTTTTCGCCAAAGAAGGCGAGTGGCGAGCCGACATCGACATCGACGACGCAGGGGGTCTGGAGCATGTCTTCCAGGTGGCCCGAAACACCCTCACAGGAAGACCGACGCACCCATACGACATTCACGAAATCCTTCTGATTCACCAGGGAATCAATCCCGGTTACGAGTTTTCCATCTAATGGTCACCGCCAGGAAAATATCGCAGGTTTCAGGCGTCCGGTTTCATCTGCCCCGTCATCCAGGTTCATGGAGGAAGCAAGCAGCCTGGTGTCCGGGCCCGACGTTCGTGAGAACGGGTAATTTGCCCCGACAGAGATCCATCACCTGAGGACACCGCGGCGCGAAACGGCAGCCGGAGGGAATCGCGAACGGGCTGGGGACACTTCCCTCGATGGCATCGAGTCGCTGTTTTCGCGGCAGGGTCAGTGAAGGGAGGGACTTCATCAGACCCTCGGTGTACGGGTGCTTCGGGTTTCGAAATATCTCTCGAACGGGCGCCCGCTCGACGATTTCACCCAGGTACATCACGATAACATCGTCGGCGATGTCGGCGATCACCCCCAGATCGTGCGTGATAAACATGATCGCGGCCCTGAACTCCCGTTGCAGTTGGCGCATGAGGTCCACGACCTGGGCCTGGATCGTGACGTCTAACGCGGTCGTGGGTTCGTCGGCAATCAGAAGGGACGGATTACAGGACAGGGCCATCGCGATCATCGCCCGCTGGCGCATCCCGCCCGAAAGCTGATGCGGGTACTCGTCGATTCGCTGGCCCGGTGAGGGGATCGCGACCGCTTCGAGCATCGCCATGGCTCTCTGGCGGGCTTCGCTCCGGCCGACACCCTGGTGAAGACGAATGCCTTCCATGATCTGGTCACCGATCGTGAAGACCGGGTTCAGTGATGTCATCGGTTCCTGAAAGATCATCGCGATGTCATTGCCGCGAATCTTACGAATGGTGCGGCCCCTGGGATCGAGCCGGGCCAGGTCGATTACCTCTCCGTCTTTTTCGTACAGAATTTCACCGGACTCGATCCGTCCCGGCGGCTCGACCAGCCCCATGATGGAGCGGGCCGTGACGGACTTGCCGCAACCGCTTTCGCCAACGACCCCGAGCGTCTTTTCGGCCGCGATAGCGAAGCTGATGCCATCCACCGCGCGGTCGATTCCGTCCTCGGTGTGGAAGTAGGTCCGGAGGTCCTTCACTTCAATCAGCGGCGCGGTAGTGGACATCTACCTATCTCCGGCCCCTGAGGCGCGGGTTCAGGGCCTCCTGCAGTGCGTCACCGACAAGGTTGGATGCAAGAACAAAGAGGAAAAGCGCGATGCCGGGTCCGAGGATCAGATAGGGGGATGTTCGAAGAAAGTCCTTTGACTCATTCAGCATGGCGCCCCACTCCGGAGTCGGCGGCTGGACCCCCAGGCCGAGAAAACTGAGAGCCGACGCCGACAGAACCAGGACGGGGAGTGTCACGGTTCCAGCCACGATGATCGGTGAGGAAATGTTCGGCCAGATGTGACCTCGCAGGATGTGCCATCGCCCCCCGCCCACCGCGATGGAGGCTTCCACATAAAGCTCCTCTTTGACCGAGAGTGTCACCCCGCGGGCGATGCGGACGAACTTCGGGATCTGGGACAAGGCCAGAGCGACGATGACACCGGCTTCGGACGGGCCGGCAATCGTCACGATGACAATGGCGAGCATGATTGTCGGGAAGACCAGCATGATGTCGGTCAAGCGCATCACGACCGATTCCACGCGGCCACCCACGTATCCGACATACATTCCCACCGCCGTACCGACCGCGAGCGCCAGCACGATCGCCCCTGCCGTGATCCTCGCCGTCACTTGTGTGGCCAGGATGACACGGGACAGGACATCACGACCGAATTGATCCGTACCGAGGATGTGTTCCATCGAGGGAGGCCGAAACCCTTCACGCAAGCTGGTTGCCAACGCGTCGTAGGGCGTGATCCATTGCGCCGCAAACGCAACCAGGTACAGTCCCAGCAGGACGAATGCGGCCAAGACACCGACCCGGTCACGAGTGAAACGACGGAAGACGCTCCTAGTCATAAGTGATTCGCGGATCGACGACGGCGTAGAGCACATCGACGACCAGGTTGACGGCGATGAACATCACGGCAAACAGGAGCAGGGCGCCCTGGGTGACCGGCAGGTCCCGCGTCAGGATGGAATCCACCATCATCCGGCCCAGGCCCGGCCACGTAAAGATCGTCTCGGTGACAACCGAGCCGCCTAGCGTCGCACCAAACCCCAACCCGAACAGCGTGATGATCGGAAGCAAGGCGTTCCGAAGCGCGTGTTTGAAGACGACGACACTCTCGGCGACCCCCTTGGCACGAGCGGTCTGGATGTAGTCCTGACCCAATGCGTCCACCATCGTCGACCGTACCATCCGGGTGAGAACCGCCGCCTCGAAAGCCCCAAGAGTGATCACGGGAAGAACGAAGCCCTTCCACGATTCCAGACCTCCGGTGGGGAGCAGGCCGAGCCGGACCGAAAAGAGGAAGATCGCGAAGAGTCCCGACACGAACACGGGAGTACAGATGCCGAGCAGCGCACCGATGGTCACGATCCTATCGACTTTCGTGTTCCAGAACATGGCCGACGTACAACCGAGGATCAAGCTGACGATCATCGCCAGTCCCGTCGACAGGAACGCAAGTTGCGCCGTGTTGAAGACCCGCGGAAGAATCAAAGAAGTCACGGGCTCGCGCGAGTAGTTGGAAACGCCCAGGTCGCCCGTGAGGACCCTGGCCATGTATGTCGCATATTGCGTGGGTAACGGTTTGTTGAAGCCGTAAGCTTCCCGGATGCCCTCGACCACTTCGAGGGGCGCATTGTCGCCCGCGAGCAACAGGGCGGGGTCACCGGGGATGGCATGAAAGAGGCAGAAGAGAAACGTGACCAGGAGCAGCGCGGCCGGCACCATGAACAGCAGTCGGCCGAGAATCAGTCTCAGCATGGTGGACCCTCAGCGCCTCACTCCCTGGCGCGCCATTTCCTCCTGATCAATCCAGGAAAAACGGGCCGGATACTGGTCGATGCTGAGGATGCGGTCGCCGTGCACGTACGACCGAGTCGCCAGATTCAACGCCAGCGTCGGGAGGAAGATGATCGGCGCGTCGTCGAGGAGCTCCTCCATCCAGAGGCGCACGTACTCCTTGCGTTTCACCGGGTCCACCTCGTGGTGGGCGAGCAGGGTGAGCCGGTCGACTTCGTCGCTCGCGTAGAACATTCGGTTCGCACCCATCGGTTTCCAGGCCTTGCTGTAGGTCATCATCATCATCGGCTCGTCCGGGTCCGCCGTCGGAATGCCCCAGGACAGCAGCGCCATCTGATACTGGGCTTCTTCGGGCCCCAGATTCGTCGCCGATCCGAACGCCGAGTTCTCCCACAACCGGATGGCGACATCGACGCCGATTTCAGCCAGCAGGCTCTGGACCAGCTGGGCGACCTTTTCGTCGCTTTTCGCCGAAGCTCTAGGAGACCAGAGGCTGAGCGCGAGCGGAGAGCCGGAGACATCTTCGACAACACCATCGCCATCCCGGTCGATGAAGCCGGCACCTTCCAGCAGAGCTCTGGCCCTGTCCGGATCGTACGGGTAAATCGTGCTTTCTCCGGGCTGGCGCATATCGGTAAAAGCAACGACGCCCTCGGAGAGCACCGGCGCTTTTGACAGGAGGGCGCCGGTCCCTGCAAAAACGCTCCCAATGATGCCTTCCTTGTCCATGGCGTAGTTAAAGGCCTTGCGCACATCCGGGTCGTCGAGCGGCGGCACGGTGTGGTTGAGCACGACATAGAACTGGCGGGTGCTGGGTATGACACGAACGTTCACGCGAGGGTCGGCCCGCAAGCGAGGAATGTCGAAGTCATTGATCAAAACGGTACGATCCGCTTCACCCGCTTCAAGCATGGCGGAACGGACCGAAACGTCCGTGACGATCCGTATCGTGACGCGGTCGAGGTACGGCTTCCCTTCCTGCCAGTAATCGTCGTTCTTCGTGTACTTGATGTACTCGCCACGAACCAGTTCTTCCTGTATGAACGGGCCGGTTCCAACGAGGTTTGTGGCCATCCAGTCTTCGCCGTTTTCGCGATAGGCGGTCGGGCTGAATATCACCATGGACCGGTGGGAAAGATTCGACAGCAATGCCGCGAAAGGACTCTCGAAATGAAACGTTATGGTGTATTCGTCGTCGGCCGTGACCTGCTCCAACCCTTCGAGCATGTGGACATAGATAAAGTCCTTCTCCAGTGCCTCATTAAAGACGAAGGCAACTGCTTCGGCGTTGAAGGGCGTTCGGTCATGGAACCGCACCCCTTCCCTTAACTGGAAGGTGGTGTTACGCCCGTCTAGGGAAAACTCCCACTCGGTCGCCAGCCACGGAATGATCTCGTTGTCCTCGTTGATCTCGACCAGGCCTTCGAGCGCATACAGCCAGGCGTCCTGGGCCGTCGAACTGGGCTGTCGGCCCGGGAACAACGAATAGGTTTCGGCTGCCATCGCGTAGACCAGTTCCCCGCCGTACTGCGGCTCGCCGTCTGAAGCGGCGCCGGACGGGGACGGTGCGCCTGGTTCGGCTCCTCCACAACTGACCAGTACCAGGGTAGACGCTACGAACGAGAGGAATGTCTTCAAGATGTGATCTCCAGATGCTGACGACCCCAATAGCCTGCCTTTCATACACCAGAATTGCAAGGGTCAGACGCGGGTAGTTTCTGGCCGCAGTCCTGGCAGAACGCGACTCCCCGGCCACCACAGGTGACGCATCGTCGGAGTGGGGCGCCGTTGTTTGCGGTTGCGTGTCCGGTTTGTTCTGTCTGACCACCGGACGGCGGGGCCCGGTATTGGACCAGCACCCCGGCGAGAGCGAGGACGATCCAAACGACGATCAGGTAGAGCCGGGTGTCGGGTGAGGGGAACAGAGGATCCTGGTTCAGAAGGTCGATATCACTGGAAATGAAATGGGCCACTCCAGTCACGACGCCCCACGACCCGACGAACGACGTCGAAGCGATGATCAATAACTTCTGGAAGGCCAGGGCCAGGGCGCCGACGAGGACTCCCGAAATCAGTAGCAAGACCGGCCCGGGACTGACATCCGCAAGGGCGAGCAGGGCCGCACCGAGGGTCACGCCAAGCAGGGCGCCGATGAAAAAGACGCCGAGGTAGTACAAGGCCGCCAGCAGCCCGGCACCGACCAGGCCTCCGACAAGACCCGCCAGGAGGGCAACCAGCTCCTCTCCCGACAGACTGAAAGCGATGGCGCCGGCCAGAACACCGCCGAGTATGAAACCGGTGAATCCGAGGACGAATTTGAAAATCCTGTAGCCGAAGAAGCACTGGATGGCTCCCAGGACGATCGTCAACCCGATGATCACTTCTAACATGTCAGGTGTCCGTCCATGCCTTGAACTCCGCGACCGTGTCTCCCACGGAAGCGCTTCTTCGAGGGCGCCATTGTATATTAGTATCTAGAAAAGTCAGGGACTGGAGACATCGGATATGGAGAGACAACGACACCCAAAGTGGATGAGCCTCGGACTCGCGGTGGGGGTCGCCGGCTTTGTCCTCGCATCGAGCATACCGGGCTCGGCAGGCACGGCACAGGATGTAGCGTCTCCACTCCCTTCCACTCGTCTGGCGTTCGGCGACTTCCTCGCACAGTTCGACTCCGACCACTCGTTCACACTGGAAGGCAATGGCTGGCCCACGTTCATCGGAACATGGACGATCGATGGCGCACAGATCGATCTGCTCTCGACCCAGGGAGGACCCGGCTGTAACGGTACCGGGCGCTAAGGGTTTCGGACGGAAGGTACCCGCCTGCATTTGGAGCTGGCTTCAGACGACTGTACGCCCCGACGCATGATTCTCGACGGAAGCAACTGGCGACCTGCCGGCGAGGACGAGATTGTACCGGAGCGTCCTGTGGTTCGGATCGCGGCCGAGCGCTCGTCGGCGCTCCCGTCTCCCGCTAACGCGGTCGGCAGTTGGCCGTCCTTCCGGGGAACCCGGGCGGGAGGCTCTGCCGACGGACAAGATCTTCCCGACGAATGGAACGGCGAAACGGGCGAGAACATACTCTGGCGCACGCCCATACCCGGCCTCGGACACTCCAGCCCTATCGTCTGGGGAGATCGCATCTTCGTGACAACGGCTATCAGCAGCGACCCCGACGCCACTTTTCGTCCGGGCCTGTACGGGGATGGTGACGCATCCGCCGACCGCTCGCGCCATCGCTGGATGCTCTATGCGATCGACAAAGCCAGCGGCAAGATCCTCTGGGACCGGGCCGCCTACGAAGGGACACCGGTCGACAAACGCCACATCAAGTCCACGTATGCCAGCGCGACTCCGGTCACCGACGGCCGGATCGTCGTCGCCTCGTTCGGATCCCAGGGCGTCCATGCGTACGATGTCCGCGGCAATTTCCTATGGAAGGTCGACCTGGGCCGAGTCGACGTCGGAGCTTACGACATCCCGACCTTTGAGTGGGGGCCGGCCAGTTCACCCATCATCTGGAATGGGCTCGTCATTGTGCAGAGCGACACGCAGGGAGAGTCGTTCATCCTTGCTCTCGACGCCGAGACCGGCGAAACCGTCTGGCAAACCGAACGAGACGAACTTCCCTCATGGGGAACACCGAACGTTGCGATGACGTCGTCAGGACCCGAGCTGGTCACCAACGCGTCCAACTTCATTCGGGGATACGATCCCAGGACCGGAGAGGAGCTATGGAAGTTGGGAGGCAGCTCGAAGATCACCGCTCCGACACCGGTCTACAGTGACGACCTGTTCGTCGTGGCGAGCGGTCGTAATCCCGAACGACCGATCTTCGCCATTCGCTCGGGCGCCCGCGGCGACCTGACGCTGTCGGGTCGCGACACGAGCAACGAGGCGATCGCCTGGAGCCACACACGGAGGGGCTCCTACATGCCCACGCCCCTGATCTACGACGGACTGCTTTACGTCCTCGCGAACAACGGCATCTTCGATGCCTATAGCCTCGCGACCGGAGAGGAAGTCTATCGGGAGCGCCTCGAGCATCTCGGCAGCGGCTTCAGTGCATCGCCGGTGGCCGCCGACGGCAAGATCTACCTTTCAGGGGAAGACGGCGAGATGCTGGTCATCGCCGCCGGCCGCCAGCTTCGGCACATCGCGACCAATTCGATGGGGGAACTTTTGATGGCAACGCCGGCGCTCTCCGACGGCGTCATGTACGTACGTTCCTCCCAGAGCCTCTTTGCGGTGGGACGAGAACAGTAACCGTATTGGAAACCTGATTTGCACACACCCCACACAACGACGATAGTCCTCGCAAGCGTCCTGACCATAATCGGGGCCATGCCGGGCCACGCACAAGACGTCGAAACCGTGACGGCCCGTGCGAGCCGCTATGTATTCGATTATGAAGAGCAACTCGGCTCGATCATCGCAGAGGAACAGTACACTCAGGACGCCCGGTGGCTGCGTCCCGCCCTGGGACGCCGTGGCTCCCCTCGGATCGAAGAGACGGCACGGGAACTCCGGTCGGATTACCTGATACTGCGCGCCGGCGGGCTGTGGCTCGGCTTCCGTAATGTGCTCGAGGTCGATGGGCAGGAAGTTGCGGACAATCGAAAGGAGTTCGAGCAATTTTTTCGAGAAACCAGCGAACTGACGACAGCTCAATTGAGAGACCTCATCAACGCGAGCGCCAAATACAACATCGGAGACGTGGAACGGAACATCAACCTGCCGACCTTCGCGCTCATG
The DNA here is from genome assembly GCA_965262425.1 of Terriglobia bacterium. Lineage (GTDB taxonomy): Bacteria > Acidobacteriota > Terriglobia > 20CM-2-55-15 > 20CM-2-55-15 > CAZOZZ01. Next base: position 1,984,951 of record OZ253536.1, read on the forward strand.
GTCCTGCGCCCGGGCAATACGTTCCGATTTCGGTTCATCAAAATCGGTGAGGACACCATCGAGGGAGTACCGGCCTGGATCCTGGGCTTCAACGAAACGGTTCGCCCTCCGTTTCTAGGTGGATCGCCCGGAAACGAGACCATTCTCAGCGGGCGGCTCTGGGTCGATCCCCTCACCGGACGCGTACTCCAGACCGAGGTGCAGATAAATACGGAAAAGAAAACGCTGGAAGCTGCGATCGTCGTCCGGTATCTGCCGGACACCCGCCTGGGACTCTGGGTGCCGGTCAGAATGGAAGAGAGATATACCGGCAGCAACGGCCATGAAGTCGACGGACTGGCGATGTATAAGAACTTTCGACGATTCGAGGTCGAGGTCCGGCTCGTCCCCTAGCAGCCCGTGGTGAATTGGAGCCCGGATGTGCGTCAGATTCGGTTGCGACCGATTGAGCAGATCGAGGGGCGGCCGAAGGAATTCAATCGGAGCCTCGTCACACCGCAGGCAATCATCGCCGAAACTGTTCGGCAATGATCCGAATCGTTCGCAGTTCACCGTCGATCATGCGCAGCAGTGGAATGTCGACGATGTCGGAGGCGCCCACCACCTGGTTGAGTCTCCCTCGAACGCGGCTCAAAAACCTCGACATCACGGCCAGCCTGCGATCGAGGGGCAGCCTTGCCAGATTTCCCGGCAGAGGAAGCGGAGCCATTTGAAGATCCGGCAGAAGTGACAACACCCGGTCCAGCCGCTCTTCCAATTCCTCGGCCGCCCGTCCGACACCCTGAATCGCCCAGTCCGGACCTTCAGGTGCGAACCGGTAAGAAAGCATGTCGCGGGACGCTCCGTAAAAATCCCGAAGACGGGAAATGAGCGCTGCACGACCGGCGGGTTCGACCAGCCGTCTGAGAGCTACAGGATCGCGAAGTCCCAGGCCGTTTTCGATGCTCTCCCAATGAGCCTTGACCTCCTCCTCCAGGGTTCCCACTCCAATCTCGTTTCTCACCAGAGGTCGCGGGTTGGGCTGTCCGTGAGCCGGGATCACACCGACAAAAAACAATACCAGGAGAATTGCAGCGGCGTGAAGATCGGGGGTCGAATTCGTCGAGGTCCGGAACGTCATGGCTCTCTCGAAGGTACTACGGCCGGAGACAAGGATCAAACCTAATCAACCTCGGATTCGGCCGTGCGTGACGGGCCAGCCCAGCAGGTCCGTGTGTCCGACGATCAGCTCGGATCTTCCGCTCTCGATATGAGCCAGCCGTCCCTCACGCCACTTTCCGAACTCCGACGCCCGCTCGGGGTTCACTTCGACGGCGACCTTGAACCATTGGTCGATCAGCGCCCGCTGCAACACCTGATGGGTGTGGTCGAGCCGCCAATCGCTCGCCTCAGCCCTGGAGCGATAGCCACAGTCCTCAAAGATTTCGGCAGCCCTTCGGGCCGCAAAGGGACCGAGCGCCGGACCGAAACCCTTGTCCCCCATCTGATGTTTGCTGAAAAGTTCACGTACCTCCTGATCTTCCGGTTCCGACGGGAGGCATCCAATGCGCCCGTCGTAGCTCAATGCGAACAACACGGACGCTCCGGCGTCGATCGAGCGGCGGGCCAGTCGCGCCAGCCAGTCTTCCGATACCAGATCCAGCAGAGCGGACGCGGTGACCACACATGGAGCTCGAAAGGCCACTCGATCGAGTTCCGTCGCAAGGTCAACCCTCACCGAACGGATGCTGCACTCGAACGAGTCCGCGATGACGATCAACTTCCGGTCGCCTTCGAAGACGCGTGCGCCGATCGAACCTGCCCAGATCCGCATCCGGTCCTCTACGGCGGCTAGCAGAGACGGATCCCGGTCGGCCAGCAGCCAGGCCTGCGAACCGCCGATCAGCGGCGCCAGATAACGCAGGTTGGCGCCTGTACCAGCGCCGAGATCAACGACCTGTATCGTCCCGGTCGGCGATTCGGTTGGACGAACCACTTCGGCGAGGGTCGCCGCAAGTTCGCCGGATCGCGATCGCACATCGACCGGTTCGCGCAGGCTCAGCCACTCGTGTCGAAAACCGTTCACGACTCGCTGCTCACCAGGTCCTCAATCGCCGCGGCAAACAGCCCCGAGGCCTGGCTCCAGGTCGGCAACTGGTTGCGAGCCGCAAGCGCGTTTGAGGCGAGCCGACCCAGCGCCTCCGGATCGTCCATCAGCTTTGCCAACGCTTCCGCCAACACCCGGGCATCCCCCGGAGGCACCAGCACCCCTGCATTCCCGGGAACGGTTTCGGGGATCGCTCCCGCAAGCGTGCTGACGACCGGCAGGCCGCAAGCGATCGCCTCGGCCAGCGCCATGCCGTAACCTTCCAGATGAGAGGCAAGAACGAACAGATCGGAGCACGCATACAGGCGGTCCAGCTCGGACCGATCGACTTCTCCGAGCAAGCTGATTCGCAAACCGAGTCCCAGCCGGTCGATTTGCCGGCGCAACCGATCGGCCGTCCCGGGGTCACGGGTCATGCTGCCCGCGCAGTACAGATGCCACGGCTTGTCGACAAGCTCGGCCAGCGCGTCAAAGAGCACATCGTGCCCCTTGCGCGGCGTCAAGGTTGCGACCGAGAGAAGGTTCAACGACGGCACACCGGCTTGGTCGCGGTTCATGGGATTGGTTCGACCTTCCTGCTGTCCTGTTCGGCCCGACACGACATCCACACCGGGCACCACCACACGGATTCGATCGGTGGCGACGCCGGAGTCACCTAGCTTGCGCGATGTCCACGGACTCGTGACGACCACTCGCCGCGTGAACCTCAGCGAAGCGCGTTCCATTTCTCTAAGGATTCGGGCTGTATCCGCATCCAGGCCGGTCTCCATGGCAACGGGATGATGGATCAGGGCAACCAGGTGAAGTCGCTTCGCTTCACGCTCCAGCAGTGTCGACAAGCCACCGAGCGCCAGGCCGTCGATAACGACGACGCACCCGTCCGGAATGCCGGCGAGCACACTCCGAGCATGAGTTAACGCAGCCGCCGTCGGGAGCGGAAAGCTCGAATCAAGAGAATGTACCCGGACCTGCCAGCCCAGGTGGGCCAGACCATCGACGACGCGCCGATCGTAGATGTAACCGCCGGTCTGGGTTTCGAGATCGCCCGGCACCAGGAGGGCCAGCGCGCCCGACGGTTGATTATTCGAGGCTGTCGCGGGACTGAACATCAACCCAGGTTTACCAGTTCGTTCTCGTAAGCCGCCCATGCGATGTGTGATTCGTGCAGGGCCACGCGCATCGAGACAAGTCCGCGCGCACCCTCGCCCAGTTCGCCACCCCGTATCCGTTCCGCCAGGCGATCGAAAACGATTCGTGCCAGGAATTCCGTCGTCGTGTTCTGGCCGGTGTAGGCAGGCTCCTCATCCAGGTTCCGGTAGTTGAGTTTTGACAGCACGGATCCGAGCGCCTGGCCTGCCAGACCGATGTCGACGACGACGCCGTGTTCGTCCAGTTCCGGTCTGCGCAACTCGACGTCGACGACATACGTCGCACCATGAAGCCTTTCGGCGGGGCCGAAGACGTCGCCTTCGAAGCTGTGTGCAATCATGAAGTGATCGCGAACCGAGATACTATACATGGGAGTCCTTTCTGCCACAGGTTGCTAATAAACGATCCGATGGCATAACGTTTGCCCGGGAGTCGTCGCGAGGGTTCGCATCAGCGTCGGCATCTCGTCAAAATTGCTTTGGCCGGTGATCAGTACGTCCAGGGCCGAGTCCCCGAGCAATCGAAAAACGAGTTCCATGCGACGCCTCGGCGTCCATCGGCCGCGCTGGGCGGGAGTGATGACGCCAACTTGCGACGCACGCAAACTCAGGCGACGACTGTGAAAAGCCTCTCCCAGGGCCACTACCGGCTGTCGGTCCCCATACCAGCTCAACTCGATCACCTTCGCTTCGAAACCCGCGAGCCGGAGGGCCGTGGACAACCCGTCCTCTGTTGCGCTGGTGTGGATAACCAGATCCGCCTCGGCGGTTGCTTCCCCTGGGGATCGAAAATCCACGCCCAGGGCGGCGGCAACGCTGGCTTTCCGAGGGTCGATGTCAATCAGTTCGACATTACAGCCGGGAATACTTCGAACTAACCACGAGAGTAGACAACCCAGCGTACCAGCGCCGACGACCGCAATCCGGTCACCGATTCTCGGGCTCGCATCCCACAAACCGTTGACCGCACTTTCGAGATTGGCCGCGAGCACCGCGCGGGAGGCAGGCACATCGTCCGGCACCTGATACACGGCGTCGGCCGGTACGACGTATCGAGTCTGATGGGGATAGAGGCAGAAAACGACGCGGCCAACCAGTCCGGGCGGTCCCTGTTCCACCCGCCCGACATTGATGTATCCATACTTGACGGGCGCCGGAAAGTCGCCGGCCTGAAATGGCGCCCTCATGCGTTGGAACTCGCTGGGCGGTACCCGGCCATTAAAGACCAGGGCTTCGGTGCCACGGCTGACGCCGCTGTACAGCGTCCGGACAAGAACTTCCTGTTCGGTCGGCTCCTGCAACGTCCCGGTACGGATTTCTCCGCGGCCCGGACCGACGACCCAGTAGGAGCGCGTGTCATCACCGGCCTTGGTCATCAGGTTCTTCTCCCGGCAGCGGGCGGTACTTGCCGGATGAAACTAAAGATGCAAGTATTCTTCGACATCTGGATTTTAGGGGTCCTTAAGGCACGCGTTCAACAAATCACACGTCCAAGCCTTCTACACTACACAAAGGGCAGGGTTCTTAGAGACCAGAAAAGGAATCGTGCGAGGTCAATGTCGATCCAGGCTAACAGAGTTCACCGCCGACCCGCCATGGCCGAGAGCGTGCGATGGAGCGTCGCGGGTTCATTCATCGTGATGACGGGATCGGCCTGGATCGCAGACTGGTTCCTCGATCTGGGCCGACTCTTCCCCATCAAAGTAATGTTGATTCTCGGTTTCGGGGCGGCGCTGATCGTGGTGCTTGCCGAAAGGTACGTGCCCTCACATTCGTTCGGTCCCGCGAACCGTGTCACCCTGTGGCGCGGCGCGATGATCGCGATGTTGCTTGCGCTGGTCGGTGAAACCACGACTTCCGAGAGCGCGTGGTTCGCGGTGATCGTCGCGTCGGTTGTAGCGACTCTCGATGGTGTCGATGGGTGGCTCGCACGAAGTCGTGGGGATGCCAGCAAATTTGGGGCACGATTCGACATGGAGACCGACGCGTTACTGATCTTGACGGCCACCGCCCTGGCCTGGCAGTTCAGTAAAGCCGGGCCCTGGATCCTGGCAGGCGGACTGATGCGCTACGCGTTCATCGCATTGGGCTATCTGCTGCCGTGGATGAGGCGCCCCCTGCCGGAAAGTCAGCGGCGTAAGACGATCTGTGTCGTGCAGACATGCTCGTTGATCGGCTGCCTCGCGCCCCCGCTCGCCTCACCTTTCAGCGATGCTGTCGCACTGACCAGTCTCGTGCTACTGACCTGTTCGTTCGCGATCGATGTGGAGTGGCTTCGGCGACGCTGATAGCAAAGCGATCACCTCGCAGTTGGTCAAGGGGGGAAGCCGCAGTTCGTCTTCCCAGGACTTCCCATGAAAATTCGCCCGCATCATCTTGAGGACTTCGTTGTGGGCCACGATCAAGACCCCCTGGCCGACATGGCGATGCTGGATTCGGCGGAGAGCGGTTCGGGCCCGGGTCCAGAGCCCGGTGTAGGCTTCCACGCCGGGGGACTCGATCACGTACCGAAAATCGTTCAACACGACTGTTCGGGTGGCGTGTTCAGGAATGTCCGCGGGCGCCTTTCCGGTGAGAACTCCATAATCCCTCTCGATGAGGTCCGAATCCACATGAAGTTCGGCGATACCCAACCTCTCGGAAATTATTGAAGCCGTCTGTCTCGCTCGTTGGAGTGGTGACGAATAAATGCAGTGGATCACTTCGGATCGAAGCTGCTCGGCCACCCCAAGCGCCTGGGTTCTGCCCAGATCGGTCAGCGGAGTGTCCCGTCTGCCGTTGATCAGTGAACGCGAATTATCCAGATCCTGGCCATGACGAACCAGCAAGAGGCGGGCCGGGGTTTGCTTTTCCGAGATCAACAGGTCCCCCGTGGAGCCGTCGGGCGGACGCGTGTTCTAAAACGAAGTAATTGACCGAGGTGCGTGTTTGTGTTTAGCTCTGACGCGGGCGAGGCACCCTTCTCCAGTTTTGTGGCAAATCGAATCATGACGTCGCTGGACCCCCACCATTGTACGTGCACGTTGACCCGACGAGCCGGGGTTTCGAAACTGGCCTTGCCCCTCGGAGATGGATATGGAAACTGGACCATCCACGGACGATACGATTCAAAGATCAAGGTCAGCCCGTCTCCCGACGGCCTTCGGTGAATTTACGGTTACCGTTTACCGGGACCGGGAAGGCAAGGAGCACCTGGCGGTCCGCATGGGTGAACTCGGCGGCCCACCGTCACTGGTTCGCATCCATTCGGAATGCCTGACCGGGGACGTGTTCGGCTCAGTCCGCTGCGATTGCGGGGAACAGTTACAGGCTGCGTTGCGCGATATATCCGAGGAAGGCCGGGGCCTTCTCCTGTACCTGAGACAGGAGGGTCGCGGAATTGGACTGAACAACAAGATACACGCTTACGCATTGCAGGACCTGGGGATGGACACGGTGGAAGCGAACCTGCATTTAGGATTCCCCGCGGACGGCCGGAGCTACACGCACGCCGCCGCGATGATCAAGGATCAGGGGCTCTGCTCCATTCGACTTGCGACGAACAACCCCGAGAAGGTGAAGGCGCTGGAGGCTTGCGGTATCCAGGTGATAGAACGGGTGCGACACGAAATTCCACCTCGACCGGAAAACTACGGTTACCTCCAGACGAAGGCCTCCAAGATGGGCCATTTTCTAAAACCACTGCCGAGGGTAGCCTCCCAGCCGGACCAGGGTCGCGCGAACCACGATGTCCCAGCCATGTTCCTTGAAAACGCACTGGATCAGGTAAAGAGCGGCGCAGTGTCCCGATTGCACGACAGCCTGCAGCAAGCCGGGGAACGTCGACACCAGGCCTCAGTGCCATCGGTAACCTTGAGCTATGCGCAGAGCCTCGATGGGTCGATCGCAGCTGAGCCCGGCAAACCGCTCCAGCTCAGCAACCCCAAATCGCAGGCCCTGACCCACAGACTGCGTTCGATGCACGATGCGGTACTGGTGGGTGTCAACACACTCTTGTCGGACGACCCGCGACTGACGGTTCGCCTCGTTTCCGGAAGGAACCCACGGCCGATCGTCCTGGATTCTCGCCTGCGCTCGCCCCTCGAGGCCAAACTCTTCCACCCCCCATGTGTACCGCCGATCATCGCGACCACAGACGGGGCGAGTGCCGTACTCGAAAAGCGGCTTCAAGCGGCCGGAGCCCACATCGTGCGTATGCCGTCGCAACCTAACGGCCTGGTCGATCTCCACATGTTGCTTCGGCATCTGTATGAACTGGGTATCCACTCGCTGATGGTTGAAGGGGGCGCCGGAGTCATCACCGACTTCCTGGCCAGCCAGTTGGTCGACCAGGTGGTTATCACGATTACGCCGCAGTTCGTCGGCGGCTTGTCGGCGGTCCAACCCTCACTGCTGGAGACTCCGGGGAGCGGCCGATTGACCAACGTGCAGTGCGAGTCGTTTGAGGGGGACCTGGTCGTCTATGCGGATGTAGAAAATCCGACGTCGACCAACGGCGGCGGACCGCGGTCCTCAGTTGAAAGTTCTTCCTCCGACGCCGACGAGCCGTTCGGGCGCCCGGCAGTTCCGTCGCCGGCGGGTTGAATCACGCGGCCGCGGCTCGCCGACAGCCCGAAGCCCGGCTCAGATATTTGGGTCTTCCGCAGAATTTGTGGGTAAAACCGTCTTCCATCGCCGCTTGAGGAGACCACGGTGCTCGCCAAGCCTCAAGGCTTCCCTCGCAAGCTCGGCGGCTGCGCCGGCCTTGACCCTCGGCTGCGCTCCGCGGTGTCGGCTGGTGTGGGCGATGGGGAACGGGGCCTCCGGCGGGGGCTCCGGGCACCGGGTGTAGGCGTCCGACCGAAGTGGGTACTGGAATATTCGCCGTCGAACAAAAGAATAAGGTACTTTGTTTCAATTACTTATGTGCGCACAGGCCTTTGGACTGCCCACAAATTCTGCGGAGGAGGCAGATATTTATTCTCGAACGAATCGTGTCGACATCGAACGTTTCCTTCAGTTCAAATTCGTTTCCGAGCGCGGCGTACTCCTCCCCCACCGCGTTTAGTTTATCGATAAACGCCTGGGGCACGTCTCCATATTCGTTGGAGATCAGAGTTCCCCGTTTGGACGTGGACAGGACCTGGCAAAACTTCAGCTGGGTGATAGACTCCAGGGGCGGCGGGAGGATGGTGGGGTCGCTTAGAGGCCCCATGGATCCGTTTCGCAGACCGAGGCTGGTGTGGCCTACATTTCCAAGATCAGTAAGTTGCAAGTCGTTCGCCCAGGTGTGCAAGAACGTTGCATGGAAGATCATGTAGCAGCAGGCCTGCCGCAGCTTGTCGCTTTCGCCGGCCTCTGGCTCCTGGGGGTTCATCGAGATCCTCCGCACGGCGCGTAGTTTTCCCTCCACTGTTTCGCGGCCCGTCTCGGAATTGTCCCCCTCCGAACGGTCGTACCATGACGCGTAATTGAGCGCGGGTTGGTAAGAAACGCTGTGCTTGACCACGTCTTCTGAAAACCGCTCGACCTCGTACCAGTACTCTGAAATCGCTGGAAGGTTATCTTCGAAGAACTCCGTCACGTACTCCGAAACAACCTTCCAGAAGATGTTCGCTGCTTTTGCATAGGTGTGTCCGTCGTAACGCGGCGCTCGCGGGGACCAGGTCGACCAGTCCAGGGTGCCCAGATGGCGAGCGAGCCGTGACCATGCCGCATTAGTCGTCAACGGAGTGTTGGTCGTCAGCACACCTTGCGTACCGAAGATCTCGGTTTTCCCGACATCGTTGATGTTGATCACGGATCTAAGATGGGGGAACAGCAATCCACACAAAGGACTCTGTTCGAAGTTCCGGAACGCTGCGATGGCGTACTGAGCGACGTTGAGATGACCCGCACACAAGTGGGTATCGAGTTCCCCCGAAGCGGCCCAGGCGCTCCGGAAGACCCTCTTGGCGGATTCCCAATCAGCATCCTGGGGACTCAGGTCGTAAGTCTTCCCGATTGGGGAACCGGGAGCGGTCTCGCTTTGTTCGCGGATCGCAATGCTGATCCGGGTTGGCGCCAGTGTGCCATCGCGCAACGAAAGATAGAGCTTCACGTTCGAGATATCGTGGGTGTGGTCACTTTCGTCCTGGTCCCAGTTGACCTCGACAAAATAGCTGCTTTCGTCGTTGCCATCGACACACAACATGGCGGGATTGAAACCGTTAAGCGTACGGTATACAAAAAACTCGTCGCTGTTCCTCTTGTCCGCCGAGAGCTCTTCGGACAACGTGCGGGCGAACTTCCCCTGGATCTTGGTAAGAGACGGCGAACTCCCGCCGCCCAGCATCGCCCGCGCTCGAAGGGCCACCGACTCGAGCAAAACACCCGCGTTGTGTAGCGCCAGATACCCCAGATACCCCTTCGCAAACGACTGCGGAAGCTCGTCCGTGTAGGAACTCTTGAGAACCGACGGAAATGGAAAGCTATGGTCATACTCCCAATGCGGCACCCGAACTCTTCCAAAGTTGAACGCCGCGGCGGCGACATTGTCCGGACCGGCGATCTTGATGAGGAGTCGGGCCTTCGCCACGTCTGCACTTTCCCTCGGACGGTCGAACACACGCAGCTCGAGATCCGGCAAGCCCCGTTCCAGCCGTCCTGCGTCGGCGGGGTTGTACTCGATGTCGAAGCGGCCGTCGCGGTCCGTGGTAGCCGACCCCAGGCGGTCGTCCACGAGCGTGTCGCGATCCCATAGCTCGACGCTGAGACCATAAAGCGGCTTCTGGATAGCGTCCTCGTGAATAAGTTGTCCACTTGCTCGTCTCGTCGTCATATCGTCATCCCTGTTGTCCTTGAGGCGTCATTTGAGTGCGCCCTTCCGACTGGAGACTTTTCCCAAAAGTTTAGTACAGAATTATCGGCATAGAGCGACGGCCTGAAACGAGTGGAATGAGAGCCCGCCGTCGAGGCTGTGGAAAATGTGGTAAAGCAGAGCGTTTTTTGCGAGGCTTTTCCAAACGGCTGTGGGAATCCGTGTTGTTTACGGATTTCCATCAGACGTGGCATTTTCCACATCCTCTCGCGCGAGTCGTTTTTGGGCCGGTCGCAAAGGACCCCGATATTCGAAATGGGAAAAATCCGTCGAAAGTTCGAACCCGAATTCAAACGCCAGATGGTCGAACAGGTCGAGACCGGGCAAGTAACGATGGCCCAGGCCGCACGCGAGTATCAAATTTCGCGAAGCCTGATCGAACGGTGGCGAAAACAGTATCGCAGCAACGTCAGCGCTCTGGCAGACCAGCCGTCCCGACAGGAGCGCCAATTGGAAGCCGAGAACGAGAAGCTGAAGGCGAAGATCGGCGACCTGGTCATGCAAATCGAACACCTAAAAAAACTGCAAGTTTGGGTTCGACAGCGGAAAAGCGCCAATACGTCCGCGATCACCTCGAACAACTTGGATCAGTTTCGAAAGCGTGCCAAGTGACCGGCTTGGCGCCCAGCAGCTACTACTACAAGCCGGACCGATCGGACCGGCAGCGGCGTGAAGCCGAGGATGAGAAACTGCGTCTCCAGATCGACGACATTCATGCTGAATTCCCGGGTTACGGCTACCGTCGCATCGTGCGGGAACTGGACCGTCGTGGCATCCAGGTCAACGCCAAACGTGTTCGCCGCGTAATGGGCAAGTACGATCTCGGACCCATCGTTTGGCGTGCGTTCATACGGACCACCGATTCGAAACACCAACTACCGATCTATCCGAATCTGATCAAGAATCGGAAGGTTCGTGCACTCAACGAAGTGTGGGTCGCCGACATCACTTACATCCGGATTCGCTCCAGCTTCGTCTATCTGGCGGCGATTCTGGATCTGTATTCTCGCAGGATCGTCGGTTGGGCGATCTCCAAGCGGATCGACAGCGCCCTGTGCGTCGCCGCTCTTCGCATGGCTCTCGACTCTCGGCGGCCTGGTCCCGACTGCATTCACCACTCAGACCGCGGCAGCCAGTACGCTTCGGCCGACTATGTCGACCTACTCGGTGAACACGGGGTCCAGATCAGCATGTCTGCCAAGGGCAATCCCTACGACAATGCATTCATCGAGTCGTTCTACAAGACTCTCAAATACGAGGAGGTTCACTTATGGAACTATGAAACCTACGACGACGTGATCGAAAGGCTTCCCTTCTTCATCGAGGAAGTCTATAACTTCAAGCGCCTTCACTCCTCTATCGGCTACGTTCCGCCGAATGAGTTTGAAGACGCTCTTGTGAACATGAAACCCGCTGATCGGCCTGTACTAATCCTAGGGAAATAACTCTCCAGTTCACGGGGCGCACTCCACATAGTGGTTCTATTTAACAAAACATCGGGGAAATATGGGCCGATTATACCGCTTTCGCAGTGCTGATGAGACTCGATGATATGCCAGATAGAATACGTCCTGCCGAGGCTTGTCCGCTGTGTGATTCAGGAAATTCCGGGGAGTACTGGCACGATCAGACGCGCGACTATCTACGCTGCGGAACCTGCAACCTGGTATTCGTGCCACGCGCTCAAATCGTCTCGGCGGCAGAGGAAAAAGCCCGCTACGACACGCACCGGAATTCCCCGGACGATCCCGCATATCGGCGATTCCTGGGACGTCTGTTCGACCCGATCGAGCAAAAGCTGGCCCCCGGAAGCCGCGGACTGGATTTTGGATCCGGCCCCGGGCCAACTCTCTCGGTCATGTTCGCCGAAGCAGGGCATTCGATGGCAATCTACGATCGGTTCTATGCCCCGGATCCATCGGTTCTCGAAGGCAAGTACACGTTCATCACGGCAACCGAGGTGGTGGAACACCTGCAGCATCCAGGGAAGGAGTTAGAAAGGCTCTGGGCACAGCTGGAACCGGGAGGCTACCTGGGTCTGATGACCCAACTGGTTCTCGATCGAAACAGATTCTCCCGCTGGCGTTACAAGGACGACGTGACGCACATCCGCTTCTTCTCCAGAACGACATTCGAGTGGCTCGCCGACCGATGGGGTGCAGACCTCAACTTCCCCGACAAAGACGTCATCATGTTCGAGAAACTCCTCCCCTCCCAAACTGACCACTGACCACTTCCCCTACGCCATCTGCGGCCAGATCTGGCGACTAACAGGAAGAACCAGAGTGAACGTGCTTCCCTGCCCCTCCTGACTTTCGACCCGTATTTCGCCGCCGTGCTTCTCCATGATGTTGTAGCAGGCCACCAGTCCCAGGCTGGCTTTCACGCGGGAGCCCTTTCGGGTGAAGGTGGGGTCGAACAGATGTCCGATCTGAAGGTTCTTGATCCTCGAAACCGCCTCCTCGCCCGCTACTTCTTCCCTGAGCCGATGAAACTGCTGGTAGTGTTCGAGCGCGCGTCGGAGGTCCTCCTGACGTTTGTAAACCTCGGCGAGAGCATGGTGACATTGGTAGATCCGAGGCGTAGCTCCGGCCTCCCTGGCGATCTCGAGGGCTTCGAGCAGCGTCTTTAACGCCTCTTGCAGGTTGCCCTCTTCCATTTCCAGAGTTCCCAGGTTCAAAAGGCTCGTGCTTTCCGCCTGCCGATTTCCTGTTTCCCTTCGAATCTCGAGGCTCTTCAGGTGGAATTCCCGCGCTCTGTCGAATTTTCTGAGCTGTTGATAAACGGTCCCGATGTCGTTCAAGGCGCGGGACTCCCCGATCTTGTTTCCCTCTTGCCGGAAGATCTCCAGCGCCCGTCTCTGATGCTCGGCGGCTTTCTCGAGTTCCCCCTGACTCTGATAAACGGTTCCGATCCCAGTCAGCGACCGTGCCTGGCCCACACCACTGTCGAGTTCCTTGAAAATCTCCATCGACTTTCGATGTTGCTCGAGCGACCTGTCGTAGTCGCCCAGCTCGTGGTAGGCGACAGCGATTCCGTAAATCGCCCAGGCTTCATCCGCTCTCTTGCCGAGCTCACGGAACGTCCTCAACCCTTCGAATCCGTTGCCCAGGGCTTGTGAGTAGTCCCCCATACTCAGTTGTGTCAGGGCGATCGCCATCAGGTTTCGCGCTCGCCCGAATCGATCTTCGAGCCGTTCAAACAGCGGGAGCGACTCAAACAACGTCGGAAGGGCAGCACCGTAGTCCGATAGCATGGACTGTGAGAAACCAATCCCGAGCAAGCTGTAAGCAACACCTCGCTCGTATGAAAGTCCAATGGCAAGTTCACGTGCCTCGCCGGCGAGTCGGAGCGCCCGTTTCGGCTCCTCGGACGCAAGTTCGTAGGATAAGCGGCTGAGCAGGTCGACCTTCAGGGTCTCTTCTCCGCCCTCCTCGTCGAGCAACTGAATCTGATTCTCAAGTTCTTGCACGTGTTTCATCGGTCTGGGTCAATTATGTCACAATGGATTCGCCCTTAGCGGTCGAGTCAACCGGAACTTTCCTTGTTCAATGCGCACTAAAGTCAGCTCGCTACTACAGGTTCGCGCTTCCGAGGTGTGGATCACGTCGATCATGTTCCTCTACATATTCGGCGTTCTCACCTTCTACTACATCCTCAAACCACTGCGGGCCAGCCTTTTTCTTCAGAACTTTCCGTCCGAGGACCTCCCGTACGCCTACATGCTCACGGCCCTGTTTGCGGGCACGATTGCCACGCTCATTTTCAGATATGGTCAACGCGTCTCCCTGATCCAACTCATGACGGTCACTAACCTTGGCATCATAGGAACGTTGATCTACTTCCGTTGGGCGATGGCAAGAGAGATCAGCGTGCTTCCGTATGTGTATTACGTCTACGTTCAGATCGTTTCGGTTCTTGCCGCCACCCAGTTCTGGCTTCTTGCCGGACGTATCTACGATCCCCGGCAGGCAAAGCGGATATATGGGCTTCTCGTTGCCGGAGGAATTGCAGGCGCCATGGCAGGCAGTTTGGTGCCGGGGTTTCTTTCGGACCGGCTGTCGACCGAGTCGATGCTTCTGATCTGTATCGCGATCTGTGCCGGACTGATCCTCCTGGGCCAGGTCGCCTGGCGGAACCGAATGACGACTTCGGCAAGACGCGGAGATGATCGCGAACGCGACGTCACACGGGATCGATTCGCAGGCCTGTGCCGCATGGTGTCCGGATCACGACACCTCCAACTGATGGTCGGGCTGGTTCTCCTCACCGTCGTCGGATCACAGTTGGCGGAATGGCAACTGAACGACTCGGTCCAGACGGCCTACGACAGCCTGGACAAGGCCACGCAAGGCCAACGGATCAACCAGTTCTTCGGTCGATTCTACCTGGCCACGAACATCGTGGGGATCACGCTTCAGATCGCCGCAACCGGTTTCGTCGTTCGCCACCTTGGAATATTGGCAGCCATGCTGTTCCTCCCTTTCGGCCTGATGCTCGGCGCGTTCGGCCTCCTCGTCGCACCCGGCCTCTCGGCTGCGACCCTGACCCGGGGAAACGACGCCGCATTTCGGTACTCGATAAACCGTACAGGACTGGAGTTACTGTATCTTCCTCTTTCGCCGACGGTGCGAGAACGGCTGAAGGTTTTTGTCGACGTCTTCATAGATCGGCTCGGGCGTGCGTTCGCCGGTATCGTCGTACTGGTCCTGACAAGCGCCTACTTCTCGGTCGGACTCCGGGGAACCGCGGTCGCAATCATCGTGGTATCGGGTTTCGGCGTGGCGACCGCGATTGCCGTTCGTCGGACGTACGTCAACGAATTCCGGCGACAACTGGACAAGAGTGAGGTCGACCTTTCGGAAATCCCAAACTTCGTCACCGATCCCGCATCGGTCCAGATGCTGATCCATGCTCTGGGCGGGGGGCAGGAACGACAGACGTTGTACGCCCTCAAGCTGCTGCAGTCGACCCGGGGCGTCGACTTCGGCGAGCAACTCTTGCCCCTGTTCAACCACTCGTCGGCTTACGTGCGCGCCGAGGCGGCCCGGACTCTGCCGGCTCTCGGCTCCGACTTCACCCAGGTCGCCGAGGGCCTTTTGATGGATCCGTCCGACAATGTGCGATTTGCTGCTCTCGACTACATCCTCGGGCGCGAGGAAGGCGACCTTACCGCGCCGCTGGCAACAATGCTGGGTCACGAGGACCAGCACATTCGGCACCTTTCAGCGTCCTGGGCCGCCCAGAACGCACCGTCGGACTTTGAGGTGTCTCTGGACGTCGTCGACGGACTGCTTTCCGAGTCCCGCATCCGAGCTCGGGTTGCCGGTGCAGAACTGGCCACACGACTGGCCACCGAGCAGGCGACCCAGGTTGTCGCGGAGCTCCTGGAGGACCCGGAACCCGAGGTGGCCGGGATGGCGGCCAGATCCGCAGCCTCGCTGGGCAACCTGGCGTTGGCCGAACCTGTCTTCGCTATGTTGGCGAAGCCGGCAATGCGGACACACGCTAAGACTGCTCTGGTCCTCTTCGGAGGACGGCTCATTCCCACCCTATCCGAACTGCTGGCGGATGGACGGACCGACCTGGCAGTGCGACGGGAAATCCCCTGGATCCTGGCTCGCATAGGCGGCAAAAACGCGGCCGAGCCACTTCTCGACAACATCAGCACTGACGATCGCACGTTGAGATACCGCATGGTGAAAGCTCTGAACCGCCTTCACGAACACGAACCGGCATCAGTGAGGTCGAGTAGGGCCGTCCGAGACCAACTTCTGATTGAGATTCGAAATTATTACGAGTCGCTCGCAATCCGCCAGTCGCTGGCCGACAAGCCAAAAGGGCTCCTGGCTCGAACGATCCAGGAGCGGCTTGACCAGGACCTGGAGATCATTTTCCGCCTGATCGGTCTCCAGTACCCCCAGAAGGACATCTATCACGCGTACACTGCACTCCGTGGCACACAGTCAGACCGCCGGGCCGCGGCACTCGAGTTCATGGACAACGTGTTGCGGCCCGACCTGAAATCCGTCATTCTGCCGCTGCTCGAAGAAGCATCGACCGAGCACCTGATCGATCGCGCCACCACGCGCTTCGGCATCCGTGTCACCAGTGTCGAGGACTCGTTGCGATTGTTACTGGAACGGTCCGACAGCTGGCTGAAGTCCTGCGCCCTGTATGAAATCGGCACGCGGGGCCTGGGTCAGTTGGCGGACGCCTGCCGACGCCTGGCCGTTGACGGCGACGCGCTGGTGCGAGAGACTGCCCAGTTGGCCCTCCGGCAACTGGGTGAGGATCCCAGTCCGGTAAGCACAAGGGCTTGAAGGGATGCCCGAGCCCCTAGGAGCCTGCGCGGCAGAAGGGATCGTAGCGAGAAAGTGGGAAATCGAGGCCAGATTCCCTCGACTTTGAGGCATTTTCTCGATTTTGAGGCGAATAGTGGTTCTATTTAACGAAAAATCGGGGAAATATGGACCGATTCTACCGCTTTCGTAGCAGATGCCTTCTGCCGCGCAGGCTCCTAGGATAATGACGATCATCGAACGTGTACTCCTGCTGCAGGGAATTGATCTATTCGCGGACGTGACGACGGAACAGTTGTCGTTCCTGGCGACGATTGCCGAAGAGTTGACGTTCGACCCCGGCAAGATCATTTATAGTGAAGGGGATGCGCCCGACGGTCTCTATGCCGTCATTTCGGGCGGGGTGGAGATGAAACGTGGAGAAACCTCGATCGACACGATCCGCGTGAACGGCGCATTCGGAGTCTGGGCCCTGTTCGACGACGAGCCACGGCTGACCACGGCCCAGACGCAGGATGAGGTACAGGCCCTGTTCATCTCACGCGACGCATTCTACGAGATGCTTTCCGATCACGTCGACATCGTCGAGGGACTGTTCAAACAACTGGTACAGAGGTCGCGTCGACTGGCCTCGGCGCTGGAACGGTGAGCAAATTGAGTTTGACCAGACGGGCAATCGTTGTCGGCTTCGATGACACCACCCGTGTGTCCTGGAGCGAGACTCTGAGCCGGTGTGGGTTCGTTCCCATCGAGTTCAAGGACACTCGAGAGATCCTGGATGCGTACCGGAATCTCGACCCGGGGGTCCTGGTCCTTGGGTTCGAGCCTGACAACGTTCACAAAGCCTTTCTCGACGACCTGGCAGATTGCCCGGCTCCTCCTCCGGTGTTGATCGCGAGATCGAAACCGACCGACCAGGCCGCTCGGTCGGCCTGGACCGGGTACCTGGAATATATCGGCGACGTGGATGGCGATGGGGGCATTCAAAACTCCCTTGAACGAGCGACCCGGTTCCGGGAACTTCAGTTGAGTGTGGCCAGAATGAACGGCGACCGCGCGACGATGGAAACAGAGTTGAGTGAAGCCCAAGCCCGGCTGATTCAAGCTCAACGCATGGCCACTCTGGGGAGCATGCTCGCCGGACTGGCTCACGAGATCAAGACGCCTCTGGGCTCCATCAAGGGGAACAGCGACGTCCTCGATATGGCCTCGGACCAGATCAAAGAAAAGTTTCGAGATCTGACTGCGGAGAATCCGGACGTCGCTTCGGAATGTGAAGACACCTGTTCGATCCTCGACGACACGCTTCGAATGAACCGCATTGCCAGCGATCGGCTTCTCGAAATCGTCAAGAGCGCACGAAGCTTTGCCCGCACCAACACTGCAGAGAAGGAATCTGCCGACATCCACGAGGGAATCGAAAGCTCTCTAACGCTTGCAGCTCATGAGTTGAAGGGACGGATCGAGGTCGTGAAGGAATTCGGACCCCTCCCCAGATGTGATTGCTACCCGGGCCAGTTGAACCAGGTGATCCTGAATCTCCTGGTAAACGCCGCACAAGCGATCGAGGGGAGCGGAACAATCCGAATCCGCACATGGGATGAAGACGGCACCGCCCGGATATCCATTTCCGACGACGGACAAGGCATGTCCGACGCTATAAAAGAACGGATCTTCGAGACCGGCTTTACGACCAAAGCCTCGGACCTGGGGTCGGGGTTGGGACTTTCAATCTCAAACAGCATCATTCAGAATCACGGAGGCAGGATCGAGGTGGACAGCGAACCCGGAAAGGGAGCGACCTTCACGATCATTCTGCCGAGGACGGGGAAACTTTGAGCGAAAAGAACGGAAAACCCACTGTCATGATTGTCGACGACGAGGAAATGGTCACGATCTCCCTCAAGAACCTCTTCCGCTTGAGCGCCGACTACCACCTGCTGACATACACGGACCCCGAGGACGCTCTCGAAGCGGGAAAGCAACGGGAGGTCGACCTGGTAATCAGCGACTACATGATGCCGTCCATGGACGGCCTGACCTTCCTACGAGCGTTCAAGGACCTCCAACCTCACGCGATTCGCCTTCTGCTGACCGGCTTCCTCGGCCGACAGATCCCGCTCCTGCATCTCCCGAAGTTTCGCCCCACTCGCCTGGACGAATCCTCGAGACACCGTCGAGCTCGACAATCCGATGGCTCCTGGAATCGCTTCCGCGGCCGACTCGTAGTTCCGGCAGGAGATCCCATAAAGCACACGTCTGAGAAGCAGTTCGTTCACCGCGCCATCCGGACTGAGTTCCTCGTAGCTCCGAAGCGGAATCTCCCCGCCCGCCACGCTGCGCACTCGAGGCACCCGAACCGGCACCCGCTGGCCCCCGAGCCCCACGGTCCCCGGATTACTCCCGTGTCGCCGGCCCCTCAACGTCGCCTCCTTTCGCGCGTATCGCTCACCCGCCAACGCCTTCACTTCCTCGTCGAGCAACTCCTCCACGTGCATCAACCCCAGTGGGATCAACGCCCGAATCATCTCCACCTTCGAGTCCAATTCCAGTCCCGAGTATTCCTCCCGGCTCAGGACCTCGACCTCACCCAGCACACGCGACTTCTTGCGTTTCTTCACCGAACGTAACAGACTGCTCATCTCGGCTCCTTTCTCTTACAGGCTTGATGTTGTTTCTTCCAATACCATCAAACCATAGGGTTTGGAGCCGTTTCAATTTCCAACTAAGATTGGCACACTTTCTCGGAGCCTGTCGCGCCAACCGGCACTGAAAAGCACCCCGAGCAGGAAAAGAAGCGCGAAATAGACGGTCGCTGATCGTTCCGGCTGCCAGCTGGTCCATCCGAACGGCAGTGGGAGCGCGCGTCGACCACCCAGCCACGCGACGGTTGCGTGTCCGAACTCGTGAATCCAGACGTGGAAAAACCCCAAAATACCGGAACCCGCGCCCCCGTTGATGATCACAGCGATCAGGGCCGCAGCCGGCAGGGCCAGGGCATGGCTCACGGGATCGTTGAACGAGAAGCGGTCAAACCGCCCTCCCGTTTCACTGCCGGACTGCTCGAACTCGTGGGTCCATCCCTCGGACACGACGTTCGGGCCGTTCCTGACGGCATACACCTTGTACTGGCGGACACCGGACAGGTTCAGATCCTCCAGCGCCTTGAATATCAACGCGATCCCCACCTCCTCGGCGGGCACATCGGCGGCATCGAGCAGGATTTGCAGGCGATCCCTTTTGAAACGGAGTTTTAGCTTTGGATGTCGTCCGGCAAACGTCCTGTTGAGGAGCGCCGGCCACAGGTCCGGATTTCCGCGATCGGCTTCGGCCCGGATTCGTTCGAGATAGGTGGCGTTCAGAACCGGGGCCTCGTCGCCACCGCCATCGATTTCCAGCTTGGATGAGAGGTAGATCGGCATGACATGATCGAGTTCCCCGGCATCCAGCCAGGCCCCACCGCAGCCGATACAAACGTCGATAAGCGCCCCTTCAGCGTCGCGCGATTCGAACGCCCGTTGACAGTTCGGACACTCATAGTGGCTTGATCCGAATCGAACCTGCGGCGTACCCCCCCGATTCAGCTCCACAAGCTTTTCGGTCAGTTCCGTGTCCTCCAGACTCGTGTAAGACCTTTAAAGGCAACGAACTGAGAGTGACTGATCCACAGGCCATGACACTTCGGGCACGATTCGGCCTGCAACTGCCCGGAACTGTGGACGGTCATGGAATGTTCGTCAATTGGGCGCTTCATCGGCAACCCGTTCGGAAATCAGTTTGCGGTTTGTGGATGAGTCGAATGGAATGGTATCGGAAAGGCGGAACCCGGGAACGGGAACCCCCGATTTTTCAAACAGGAAGCAGACGCACAACCAGCCAATACCCACCGATTGCGGCGATCAACGCCGAAGAGACCGGCAAGATTCTTGTCGGAAAGGAGGGCCTCTCCCGAAGCTTCCAGAGGAGAGGGACCGCAATCAGAGCAATGGCGATCTGCCCCACTTCGACACCGAGATTGAAGGATACCAGTGGCATGAAGGCACCAGCGCTCGATGATCCGACTCCCAGTGCCCTCAACTGGGAGGCAAACCCCAGTCCATGTACCAGCCCAAATGCAAAAGTCAGCAACCAGCAGCGGTCGAGATTCCTTGGAAACAGGTTCTCAAGACCCACGTAGGCGATCGAAAAGGCGATCATGGGTTCAACCAGGCCAGCCCGCAGCGCGATGACGTCAAACGTGGCCAGAACCAGCGTGATCGAGTGCGCCACCATAAAAGACGTAATGATCCTCGCCGCATGACCGGCACTGCCGGCGACCAGAAGAATGGCAAACAGAAACAGGAGGTGGTCGTAACCGGTGAGAATGTGCTCGATACCCAGGACCAGGAAGCTCGCAAACGACCTGTCCCGAAAGTCACCGATCGGCGAACCGGACCGATCGACAGAGACCACGTCTCGTCGGACGTCCAGAATCTTGTCCGCGAGCAAATGCCCCGCGGCATCCCGCACCGAAACATACTGGCGATGCCCACGTCCGAGATGAGACAGAAGCCGGGACCGTACGCTGAGAGTTCTCCAATCGCCGGCCGGGAACTCCATCAGCAGGTGGACGCCATCGTCGGCATCGGCCTCCACCCGCACCGTCTCCACCGCAATCGGTTGCCCATCCAGTTGGGCCAGAAGGCCACCCGCGGCGCGTCCCTCGAGGTGAGTCAGGAGGTTGGTAAGGGATGGCGGGCTCCGCCTGCCGCCACCAGGCCCCTTCCCCACCAGTATCTCCAGGTCCGACCGGGCGAAGGCCCAGTCTAGAACGATGCGATCGGATCGAGCCTCGACGAACAGCCGGCTCAATCCTGCTTCATGGGCCCAGGAGGGTCGGGCCCCGCCCAGTGCCCACAAAGCAATGCAGACTGAAACCAGAACGATCGGTCGACACGCCACCTGTTCTTCTCTAGTGGTGTGCGTGATTCCGCCCGTTCAGCGGTGTCGCCGCATACGGCATCACCTTGTTGTACGTGATGTCGTTTCCCGTCACGCGGTCGATGTCGACCGTCGCATCACCAAATATCACCAGTGGACTCGTGCGCAGGTCGCTCAGGATGGCGATGACCGCGATATCGAGGACATCGTCCCCAAAGCGACGGCCATTCGGCCAGCCACCAGCAACAGTACCGCCTCCAAACCCGTCCTGAACGGTGCTCGTCAGTGTGTCTCCTCCGAAAATGCCGAGCCGATGGAAGCCCGCATCATCCGGATTACCGGCCAGGCGAGCCGCGGCTGTCGACAGGTCGACCTTGATCAGATCGGGAATGAATATCCCCGCGAGGTCCGTCCGATCGGTCTGGAGGCCCGAAGCAGCTTCCAGAACCACGGCCAACTCGGGCGCCAATGCGTACTTGGCGAACAGGCTCGAGTCCATGGTCGGAGCCATGCGGTTGTACATGTCCTTGTCCTCGATTGCCACCAGTGCCTCGTTAAACAACGGGTTCCCCTGCCTGCCGACCTGAATGAACGGACCGACCATCAGGGGCGCCATGTTTGGGGCCACCCCGAATCCGGGAGGCTGCCCTTTGCTGAGAATAGTGACGCTGCGGCGACTCGTTGTGGCATAGACACCCACGACCTGTGCGTCTCCGCCCAACTCGGTGACGGGAATCTGGAGAACCATCGTGTGGACGTTAAAACCTCCCTGGCTATCAAACGGCTTGTTCGAACCCGAAAAGCCAAAGTCCAGGTCGAAGATGGACTGAATGTCGGCATAGAAACCGTCATCCCGCTGTCCGGCAAAAGCGCGGTAGCCGTTGCTCAGGTTCGCGATAGACAATCTGGTGTAACCGTCGAGGCTGCCTTCGTCGCCGACTCCTTCCCTGGCCTTCATGTCCCCGTCATCGCCTTGATTGTACAAAGGGGTAACGCGGCCCTGGTTATTCGGGGGGACGAGACCGGTGCCAAGAACACTTCCCACACCGAACTGATCGACCTTGCGGACGGTATAGGTCTGCACGAGGTTCTGAAACCCATCGTGAATGTTCCCGATAGCCCCAAGATAGGTCTGTAGGATAGTTTTCTGATTCCGGTACTGGGTTGTGAATCGAAACTGAAAGCTGTGGGTCGCCCGGCCCGCGGCAACATCGCTGCCCGTGGCGACATGGATTTCGTACAACACGTTGTCGTCGAAGCGGTAGCCGTTTGGACCGATACCGGGCTCTTCAAAGGGAAAAACCGCCAGTGCGGTGATCAGGTACTTGACCCCACCGTTGTCGGTGAGGAACGCGTACAAATCCGTGGTGTTGGCGGCATCGTCGAGCGTGATCAAAGGGGCGTCCATATGGCTGGAGGCGCCGACCGATACCGGGTAAAGCAATGCGATGAACGCCACCAGCACTGCACATCCAAGTTGTTTGAATTCTTGGGTCTTCCGCAGAATTTGTGGGTAAAACCGTCTTCCATCGCCGCTTGAGGAGACCACGGTGCTCGCCAAGCCTCAAGGCTTCCCTCGCAAGCTCGGCGGCTGCGCCGGCCTTGACCCTCGGCTGCGCTCCGCGGTGTCGGCTGGTGTGGGCGATGGGGAACGGGGCCTCCGGCGGGGGCTCCGGGCACCGGGTGTAGGCGTCCGACCGAAGTGGGTACTGGAATATTCGCCGTCGAACAAAAGAATAAGGTACTTTGTTTCAATTACTTATGTGCGCACAGGCCTTTGGACTGCCCACAAATTCTGCGGAGGAGGCGAATTCTTTAGCCATGCCTTTTGGTTTCTCCTTCGGATGATGTGGATTTTTCGTCACAAATGGAAAGTCGATCGATCAGGTCCTTCCTCTCGGATGGGAGGAGCATCTGTTGAATATCCGCCGCTTTATCGAGCCATCGGCAGGACTCCCCATCCGTACCGACCATCGACGCTATAGCGCCGGCATGATAGAGAAGGCGCGCGTCCTCGGTTCCCTCCGACAACGCCTGGACGATCGTTTGATGTGCTTCGTCGGCCTTGCCTGCCGCCTGCAGGGCCCATGCGTGCGCGTCGAGACTAAAAACATCGCGACGACTTTCGAGCTCGATTGCCGCCAGATCCAGTGCGACTCAGACGTCCCGGCCCCTGGTCGCAAGGTACAAAGACGTCGTGCGGGGATCGTCCAACGCACCGCGGGCGACAAGGTCGTCTTCGACCGACTCCGCCTCGGTCTCCCGGCCCGCTGCCCGAAGAGCCTCGGCCAGTGCCCACCGGGGCTCGGGAAGAGGATTCACCTCTACCGCCCGGTGCAGTGGCTCCACGGCATCGACGGCCCGCCCCATACCCAGGAGGATTCTGCCCCGGGCCAGCAAGGCAGCCGCATGATTCTCCTGAAATCGAAGGGCCGCCTCCGACGCTTGCAGTGCCTTGTCTGTCGACCCGACCTGGAGTTCATAGAGAGACAGCCGCGAATGTACCCACGCCGCTGCCTCCGGGTCGCGGGGGCTGACCGAGTCGGCCGCCATCTGCATGAGGTCCACGGCGCTACGGACGTCGCCCCTCAACCATCGGATGTGCGCGGCTCGGCTGTAGGACTGCAGTCCGGGCTTGAGATCGACCATTTTCTGGTACGCGCCCGCCGCCTCGTCCAGTTCACCCTGCTCCATGAGAACGTCGCCAAGCAGGCCGTAGTCGAATGGGGATTGGCGTTTCCCGATCAACTGGCGCGCCAGGAGTTCAGCTTCCCCAAAACGGTGCATGTTGTACAAAACATGGCCGCGAAGGAGCAGCGCCGCAGGACCGCCGGGCTGATGCGACTCCATGCAGAGGGCGCACTGCTCCGCCAGGTTGTAGTAACCCGGATCGTTCCCGGACCGGGCCTTCGCAACGAACAGCCATCCGAGCCGCTCCAGGCCGTTTTCCGACGGGATCCCTCGACGCATGTCGTTCTGCAGCTTGATGATCTCGACATCGATCGCGTCTTCACCTTCGTGTGGCGCCATGGCCGCCACGCATGGGTCGAATGTGCCCCTCGCCCGACCGGGATCGTCCGTCGCCGCACAACCCGGAACGAACAGAAGACAGACAAGACAAACGACCAGCGGTGACGGGCCCTTTCTGCAGAGCGGCGGACTCCCAAGTGGTTCGAACATGTCCTTAACCTTCCTTTTTTCCTTCGATTTCTCTTTCGATTGGGATACGAAGATCAATACGAGAGCAGGAATCGTTTTGGATTTGCCCGGAGCTGATTTTGTTTTGGAATCCAAATGTCCCCGGAGTCACGTATATTCGAGATGAAGGTATAATTAGTTGATCGGAAAGTCAGCACAATCGCGGACGGAAGATCGAGTCTGGGAGGAATTGATCTCCAGGATGGCCGGGAGTGACCAGGCCGCTCTGGGGGAGTTCTATGACGGTACCCGTGTACTCGTGTTCGGCCTCGCGTTGAGGATCCTCCAGGACCGAACGTTGGCCGAAGAGGCCACCCTGGACACTTACTTCCAGGTGTGGCGACAAGCCGTCAAATACGATCGCGCTCGGGGTACACCGTTGTCCTGGCTTTGCACTTTGGCACGCAGCCGTTCAATCGACCGCCTGCGTGCTTCCGACAGATTCAAACAACAGGATTCCCCGACGCCAGCCGAGCCGGAGATGTCCGGACCGGGACCCGAAGAGAGCCTGCTTCTATCGGAACGACGGCTCCGTGTTCGGGAGGCGATGAACCAGCTGACGGCAGAGCAACGGGAGGTCATCGAAATCGCCTACTTCGCGGGGTTGTCGCACTCTGAAATTGCGGAGCGACTCGCCCAACCTCTGGGCACCGTAAAGACCCGCATTCGATATGGTATGATGCGCCTCAAGGAGCTACTGGCTTGACAAGAAACGGCATAACCGTGTTGAGAACAGGGCACTCCCACGAGCAGGCACAAGAGTTTGCCGCACTCTACGCCCTGGGTACGCTCGCCCGGGACGAGGCATCCGCCTACGAGCAACACGTGGAAGAAGGATGCGCGGTCTGCCAGGCCGAACTCCGCGAAATCGAGGCCACAACCGGCCATCTGGGGTCCCTCGCAACGCCCGAGGCCCCCCCACCCAGCCTCCGGCACCAACTACTTGAGCGTGTCGGTTTGGACGAGGCCGCCAGGACGGCGGGTCCCCAGATCTGGAAGAGATGGGAAGAAGCCGACACCGTCCCGGAAACATCTGCAGGGGAATCCAGTTTCAGGTCGGTAAGGGCCAATGAAGGTTCCTGGGAAGACACCGGCATTCCGGGCATTGTCGTCCGTCGGCTCCACCTGGACCCGGAACGCGAGATGGTGACGATGATGGTCCGGATGAATCCCGGCGCCGCGTACCTGCCCCATCGGCATCGCAGCGCCGAAGAATGTTTCGTTCTGGCAGGAGACCTTCACGTCGGCGACGAGGTGCTCCACGCCGGCGATTATCAACGCGCCGAAGCAGGCAGCATCCATGGCGTCCAATCGACCGAGGACGGCTGCACGCTTCTGATCATGGGGTCCACCCGGGACGAGTTGTTAGGCTAATTCCCCGCCCCCATCGGACGCAGTTCCTTCCACCTCTCAATAAACGCCACCGCCGCGTTCACGGATCCTTCGGCCGCCCGGCGGCCCTGCTCGGCACTGGCTTCGTTCAGATCCCGCACTCCCCAGACACCGGTACTGGACATCTCCCGAACGGACGTGTTCTTTCCGGTGCTTTCCTGTTTGAGACCTTCCGCCAGGAGAACCAGCAACGCCGTCGGGTCGCCGGCGATGACGTCCGGCAACATGGCCTCCAGGTGATCGGGCATGGTCAGGGTCGCGGTTTCGGCGCTGTCCATGTCCACGAGATTCGGAAACATGTACAGGCCGGTGGAAGTCTCACCCACCCCACCGTGCCGATCGAATACCTCGCTGGGGGGACCCGATGGGCCTCGAGTGCGAAACGGTCCGGACGCGGCACCCAGTTCAACGGCGATTCCCTCCGTCTCATGGTTGATCCGATCGACGATGAAGGTGGATATCACCCGGTTTCCGCCGTGGCTGTTCATGATCAGAAAACGCTTGAAGCCGTGACGGATCAAGCTCTGGGCGGCCTCGAAATAGACCTGCTGGATCGTCACCGGCGACAGGGTCATCGTGCCGGCGTAACCCATGTGATAGGGAGCGTTACCGACGAACAGAACTGGAGCCACGAGAACGTCGGTCTGTTGCGCGATCAATTGCGCCCGCCCCAGACCGTTCAGAAAGTCCGTGCCGATAGGCAGGTGCAGACCGTGCTGTTCGAGAGACGGGACCGGAATGATCACCATGTCGGTCCGTGTGAGCAGGTCCTCCACTTCGGGTCGTGTCATGTGAGGCAGGTAGTTCTTGATTTTCTGTCCGTGCCACAGGGGATTCGTTGTCTGCGCAAGAGCGTCGACCGACAACAACGTGAAGACACCAAGAAGGGCGCCCATCAAGGCCAGGTTTCTTGTCCGGTTCATGTCATCTCCTTCTCAAATCATGCGGATCATGGCATCGAACACCCCGCTCCCGGTCTGTGCCCTCAACCGTGATCGCGGATCGCGCGTCAATGACCACATTGAGCAATAGATCTGATATCTTCGTTGATCCGGAAACCATGACAAAGCAAATTAGAGTGGCGACAGACATCGGGGGCACGTTCACCGACATC
This sequence comes from Terriglobia bacterium, assembly GCA_965262425.1. GTDB lineage: Bacteria > Acidobacteriota > Terriglobia > 20CM-2-55-15 > 20CM-2-55-15 > CAZOZZ01. The sequence goes on from OZ253536.1 coordinate 2,011,949, forward strand.
GTCTACTACGAAGTGGATGAGGCCGGCGCGATCGCGTCTGTGAATGTTTTCAAGGGACACACGACCCCTCTCCACCTCGAAGAGGGCGTGATGTCAGGGATCGAAGAGGCCCGGCTCGATGTCCCGCACATCGACTTCTTCGCTCATGGAACGACGGTTGTCATCAACGCGCTGACCGAACGAAAAGGAGTACGAACCGGCCTGATCACCACGCGTGGGTTTCGGGACGTCCTGGAGATCGGCCGCGGCAACCGTCCCGATTTCTTCAACTTGAGGTTCGCTAAACCCTCTCCGTTCGTGCCGCGCTACCTGCGACGTGAAGTCACCGAACGCGTGACACACCGTGGAGACATCCACACTCCTCTAGAGATTGGAGAGCTCGATGACATTCTCGAATCGTTCCGGGCCGAAGGTGTCGAAGCGATCGCCATTTGTCTCCTGCACGCCTACGCCAACCCCGAGCACGAACGGAAGCTCCTCGATCAGGTCCGTCGAAGCTGGCCTGAAATCTCTGTCGTCGCATCCCATCAGATTTCCCGGGAATGGCGCGAGTACGAGCGGACGAGCACGACTGTCCTGTCGGCTTACGTGCAGCCGATCGCCGCAGAATATCTCGAACGCCTGGAAACCCGCCTGGACGAGAAGAAATTCCAGGGGAACCTCTACATCATGCAGTCGAACGGTGGTATCGACACGGTCGAGGCGGCGAAACAGACGCCTATCACAATGGTCGAGTCGGGTCCTGCCAGTGGCGTGCTGGGCGCCGCCATTCTCGGAAAACAAATCGGCGAGGCGAACATCATCGCGCTCGACATAGGGGGAACGACCGCCAAGTGCTCCTTGATTGCAGACGATCACGTTCAGATCACCAGCCGGTACATGGTTGAGCGAACCCGTCGGACCGCCGGCTATCCGGTCATGACTCCAGTCGTCGACATCGTCGAGATCGGAAACGGCGGCGGCAGCATCGCCTGGGTGGATGAGGATGGCAAGCTGCGTGTCGGACCGGAAAGCGCGGGCGCGGTGCCGGGTCCGGTGGCCTATGGTCAGTGTGGGGACGCCCCCACGACCACCGATGCCAACCTTCTCACGGGTCGGATCAACCCCGACAACTTTCTCGGAGGCGAGATCTCAGCCGACATGAATGCGGTGAGACAGGCGTTTGTCAGCCTGGGAGATCGCCTGGGCCTCGGCGCCGAAGAGGCCGCCAGAGGCGTCATCCGTATCGCAAATCACAACATGAGAAACGCCCTGAAGCTGGTGTCGATCAACAGGGGGCACGACCCGCGTGATTTCGTGATGGTGGCTTTCGGGGGAGGCGGGGCGATGCATGCGACCGCGCTGGCGTCCGAACTTCGGATCCCGCGCGTCATCATACCGGCGAACTCCGCCGTGTTTTCCGCCTGGGGAATGCTGATGTCGAACCTGCGCCGTGATTATGTGCGTACACGCCCAACGACTCTCAATGACCGGGCCGCCACCGAGATCCACCGAATCATCAGGGAGATGGAAGGACAGGCCCTGGAGGAATTTGGGACTCATGGCATAGAAGCGGACAGGCTACTGTTCGAACGCGGCGCCGACATGCGTTATGACGGCCAAGAACACTCGGTTCGAGTGGCCTTGCCGGCCGGTGGCATCACTTCTGGAAACGTCGAGGATCTCCTCGAGAAATTTCACGCCACCTACGAGCGCGAATACACGTACCGGCTACCAAACCAGGTTCAGCTTGTGAGTTACCATCTTGTTGCTTTCGCCGACGTCGATCGGCCGCCAATGGCCAAGATACCGTCTAACGCCAACGCGGGGGACATTGAGCCGTCGGGCCGTCGGACGGTGGATTTCGATGAGGACGGCACCCACGAAACGACCATCTGGGATCGCAACAGGTTGGTGGCCGGCTCCGGTTTCGACGGGCCGGCGATCATAGAAGAACCGGCAAGCACAACCGTCATCTTTCCCGACCAGAGTGTCACAGTCGACGAATATGCCAACCTCCATGTCACAATACGCGAGAGGCAAACGTGAGCCAGATCAGCGACCGACACGACCCGATCACGATAGAGATCATCCAGGACTCTCTCGGCGCGATCACAGACGAAATGTTCGCCACGATGCGCAAAACCGCTATGAGCTCTATCATTTACGAGGTGCTGGACTTCGGCGTGGCAATCACCGACGCCCGGGGGAATCTGGCAAGCTCGGGTAACGGCATCCCTCCGTTCGTCGGGATGCTCGACTGGGCTGTTCGGACCATCCTCCGAAAGCACCACGCGGCGGGTCAGATCCGACAGGGTGACATCTTCGTCACGAACGATCCGCACCAGGGCGGCGTCAGCCACATGAACGACGTGGCTCTGCTGCTCCCCGTCTTCGACGAGGGCGACCTGATTGCATGGGTCGCCAACAAGGTCCACTGGGTGGATATCGGCGGAATGTCGCCGGGAAGCATCAATCCCGACGCCACGGAGATCTTTCAGGAAGGGCTCCAGTTGCCGGAAGTCAAGCTGTTCGAAAACGGTGAGCCGATCCAGCCCGTGTTCGACATCATCAAGACGAACAGCCGATTGCCGGACACGACGCTCGGCGATCTTTGGGCCGGTGTCGCCTCGATGCGGGCGGGTGAGAAACGACTTTTGGAACTGGTCGGAAAGTATGGTCGCGACGTTTTTCTCTTTGCGCTCGAAAACTACCTCGATTATGGCGAAGCCGTGTCCCTGAGGGCGTTAGCGGCCCTTCCGAAGGGAACGTTCGAAGCCGAAGATTTCCTGGACGACGGACGGAAGCTCGTCGCGAAAATCACCATGACCGATGACGAATTCATCATCGATCTTCGAGGTAACCCGCCGCAGGACCGCGGCCCGTTCAATAACTCCTATGCCTCTTCCCTGGTCCATGCACAGGTCCTTTTCAAAGGCGTCACCAGCCCGGATACGGTCGCCAACGCCGGAACGTTTCGGCCCATGAAGCTCGTGACCGACGAGGGCTCGATGTTCAATGCAACGTATCCCGCAGCGATGGGCTTGTATTACGAGTGCGGTGTCCGGATTCTCGATGTGATGTGGAAGGCTCTGGCACCCCATGTTCCGGATCGCCTGACGGCCGGACATTACGGATCGGTCTGCGGGACCATCGTCGGCGGAATCCATCCCGAAACAGGCAAGCCGCACAGCTTCATCGAGCCCGAGATCGGGGGCTGGGGGGCCGGGGCAGGAAAGGACGGCGATAGCGCCCAGTACACCGGCGCGCATGGAGACACGTTTAACTGTCCGGTCGAGGTCAACGAGGCCAGGAACGGCATCCACATCGACCAGTACGCGTTCAACGATGAACCCGGTGGCGACGGCGAGTACCGCGGCGGCAAGGGCATTTGTCTGGACTATCGCATTCGAGGACGAGACTGGTGGATCACCGCCATGTACTCGCGTGGCAAGTATCCGCCGTGGGGACTTCGTGGCGGGGGCGACGGGAGCTACAACTACATTCAAATTCGCCGCAAGGACGGGACCGAAGAACGATACAACAGCTGCACCGGGGTCCCACTCGAGTCCGACGACGTGATCCGTGTGATCACCGCGACGGGCGGCGGGTTTGGGGATCCGCGGAAACGTCCCAGAGAGAAAGTGCGCGAAGACCTGAAGAACGAATTCATTACCGTTCGGCAATCGCGAGAAATATACGGACTGGAAAGTTAAGGATATGACTGATCCGACAGCACGGACTCTGTTCCGAAACTGTGCCCTCGTGGACGGATCCGCACCGGAACCGCGCGAAGGAATCGATGTCCTGGTCGAGGGAGGGCGGATCAAGGAAGTCTCCGACCGACCGATCCAGGCGACGGGAGCGTCGGAGTTTGATTTGAACGGGCGATCGCTGATGCCGGGGCTGATCGACTGTCATGCGCACCCGTGCTTGACACAACTGAAGCTTGCGGGTCTTGAGGACGTGCCGCTCACGTTGATGACGGCTCAGGCGTCGACGATCCTCCGCGGGATGCTCAACCGTGGATTTACGACCGTTCGCGATGCTGCCGGCGGAGACTGGGGTCTGAAGGAAGCCGTCCGGTCCGGGCACATCGCCGGACCCCGTTTGTTCATATCGGGCCGTGCCCTGAGCCAGACCGGTGGCCATGGAGACTTCCGGCGACGGACTGACGATTCGGTTCCCTGCTCTTGCGGCAACGCGCTCCATTTCACGACACGAATCGCAGACGGTGTCGACCAGGTCCGACAGGCCGCACGCGATGAACTCCGCCGCGGTGCCGACCAGATCAAGGTCATGGTCTCGGGCGGCGTGGCGTCCCCGAACGACCCGCTCGAGAATTGTCAGTACTCGGCCGGGGAACTCCGCGCGATCGTGGATGAAGCGGCGGCCTGGAACACCTATGTTCTCGCCCACGCATACACGTCGGCCGCCATCATGCACGCGGTTCGTAATGGCGTGCGATCGATCGAGCACGCCAACCTGATTGATGCCGAAGCCGCGGCGCTGGTCGCCGAAAATCACGCTTTCGTTGTACCGACCCTTGTGACGTATGACGCGCTGGAGAGACTGGGAAAGCAACTTGGGATGACCGAAGCCATGCTGGGCAAGCTGGCCAGGGTACGGTCGTTTGGTCTCGGGTCCATCGAGGTCTGCAAAACAGCCGGGGTGCGGATGGGTTTTGGCACGGATCTGCTCGGCGAAACCCACGCCGAACAATCCAGGGAGTTCCTGATCCGAGCGGAGGTCCAGGCACCGCACGAGGTGATTGATTCGGCGACCCGAATCAACGCCGAGATCCTCAATCGGGCCGGCGAGCTGGGTGTCATCGCCGTGGGCGCACGGGCGGATCTTCTCGTCGTCGACGGGAATCCTCTCCACGATCTCGGGCTTCTGCAAGACCAGGGCAAACATTTGCTCGTTATCATGAAAGACGGGGAGTTCCATAAGAACCTCCTGTGAACACCATGCCGCAAGCCACATCTTCGCCAATCGATGTCAACGACCCGCGCGCGATCGCTTCGATGGTGACCTTTGGTGTCATCGGAGCCATGGGAACATTCACTTTCCTTCCGATGGTCGTCGGGAACGCGGTCGAGGATCTCGGCGTGACGGTCCAGGGAGCCGGACTGCTTGCTTCGGCTGAAATGGCAGGGGCGAGCCTGGGCACCTTCGTCGTGTCGCCGCGTGTGCATTTATGGAACCGGCGCACGATCGCGACGTCCGGACTGGCGATCATCGTCCTCGGTTCGATTCTTTCACTGTGGGTTGGAGGGTACGCCGCGCTCGCCGCCGCTCGCGCCATGACTGGACTGGGCGAGGGTGCGCTGGTGGCGGCCGTGATTGCATCGATGGCGGGCGCAAGAAAACCCGAGCGTTTGTTCGGGATCTGGACGATTTTCAACATGATCGTCGCCAGCACTCTGTTCTTCGTCGTGATGCCTCGCGTCACCGCCTTGTGGGGCCTGGACGGCGTGTTTGGAGCGCTGGCGACAGCGGGCCTGGTCGGTACCGTGGCTTTAGGCTGGTATCCCTCGAACCCGAAACGAGATCAGGGTGAGACCGGCGCCGCGCAGCCGCTCAACGTCCGAAAAGCGGTCATCGGTCTCATCGCGATGTTTTGTGTCTTTCTGGCCCACGGCGGCATCTGGGCCTACATGGAACGGATCGGCCTGGCGGCAAACGTAGACGCGCAATTCATAAGCCGGGTTCTCGGTTCGGCCGCGCTGGCAGGACTGGTGGGTGGGCTGATGGTCACCTGGTTGAGTACGAAGGCCGGCCGGGTCCTCCCGAACGGCATCGCACTCGGTGGCTCGATCGCGGGCCTCCTGTTCGTCATCAACGGTTCGTCGGCCGTCGCCTTCGTTGCAGCCGCCATGCTCTTTTACCTTGCCTGGGTCTTTGGCCTGCCCTACCTGATGGGCGTGATCGCGGGCCTGGACCCCGGCGGGAGAGTGGCCGCCTTCGCCATCGTGATGCAGAACGCGGGTCTGGCGGCAGGCCCCGCCGTCGCCGGATTCGTCATCACCGGAGAGGGCTACGGCATGCTCGGTTGGATGGGAATAGGCCTGTACGGTGTGTCGATGATTCTGATTCTCCCCCTGGCAATGTCATTGGGTGAAGGATGACGGCGGCGGAGGAAATGTCATTCCTGAGCGGGCCCTAAGTGATCCGGTAGGAACCAAAGTGCCGAGAGCCCTGACAACCGACCCCTAATTCGGGGATGGAGGGGGTATTACACCCAACCATTGATACAGAGGGTGTTGTGGCGATTAAGTCGCCTCCATTGGAAAATCATGAAATTTGGAATCAATTTACTTAATTTTGGACCTGGATCGGGGCCGGACTCGTTCCTGCGATGGGCGCGGTTCGCCGAGAGTCTGGGTTTTCACTTCCTGATGATATCCGACCACGTGACGGTCACGCCTGATGTTCAGGGCATGTATCCGGCACCGTTTTATGACCCGTTCACGGTACTTTCGTGGCTGGCGGGTAAGACCCGGAAGATGGAATTGGGAACGACGGTCACGATCCTTCCCTACCGGCACCCCCTGCAGACGGCCCGAATCGTCGCCAACATCGATCAGATGAGCGGGGGCCGTTTCATCTTCGGCGTTGGCGTGGGCTGGGCAAAGCAGGAGTTCGCGGCGCTGGGCGTGCCCTTCAATCGTCGAGGCGCGATCGCAAACGAGTACCTGGAAATCATCAGGAAATGCTGGACCGGCGATGTCGTGTCCCACGATGGGGAGTTTGTGTCGTTTGAGGATGTCCATACGGCGCCGGGACCCTCACGGTCACCACACCCTCCCATCTGGGTCGGCGGTTCGAGCGACGCGGCACTCCGAAGGGCGGTTCGCTTTGGCAATGCCTGGCATCCGCTCCGCACACGGGTGGCGTGGTTGAGGGATGAGGCTTTGCCCCGCCTCAAGAGGATCGCCGAAGCGGAGGGAGTCCCGGTACCGGACCTCTGCCCCCGGCTCAGCCTGCGTTTGACCGAATCGCCCCTGCCCGAAAGTGAGCGTACAGCGGGGGAAGGAACCCTGGAACAGATCCGGACTGACCTCGAAGGGCTCCGCTCTCTCGACGCCCGCTACGTTCTATTCGACACCTATGCGGGGGATCCGGAGTCCATCAGACACCCGGAATCCGACCAGACGCTTCTGGCGACGCTGGCCGAGCGCGTACTCGACATCGGCAATGAGTCGTTGCGTTAGATTGACCCGGGCCTTCCAGTCTTAGTAAGATCTATCCGTGGGGAGCGGAGCGGTCTGGGCGTCACAACGAGGACGTCGCAGTTAGCTTTCCCTCCGACTCAATTTCTTCTAACCGACAACTAACGTGCACGCGCCTCAAAATCGAGAAAATATGGCCTCGATTCTCCACCTTCTCGCTACGATCCCTTCTGCCGCGCAGGCTCCTAGGAAAGCACATGACATCAGACAACGACATCCCAATTGCAATCCTTGAAGTGGTTCCGGCCTCCAGGGTCGAACGGACGTCCTACGCCGGAGAAACGGAAGCTACGATTGCACACGACACCCTGGATCCCGACGCCACGATTTCATACGGACGGCCCTGCTCGATTCCCGTCACCGAGTTCCCGTTCCGAATCGGAAGAGGTGAAGGTAACAACGTCCTGATCCAGGACAACGGAATGTCCCGCAATTCCGTCGCGATCGCTCATGCCAACGGTCAACTGGAACTGGAAGACCTGGGCCAGAAACAGGGTGTTCGGGTGAACGGCACACAGATTGCCGGCCGCCATGTCCTGGAGTTTGACGATGTCATCACGTTTCCGAACGCGGACGTGAAGATCACCCTGAAGAAACCAGTTGTAGCGTGAACCACAGAACACGCAGAAACGGCCACCGGCTAACCTCCATTTAGTGTTCCTTGCGCGTGTTTAGCTCAGCCGCTCACTGATGCTGGTCTCGATTCCGTTCGCCCTGATGGGCACAATACTTGGAGGATATGTCTCACCGGTCATTCTAAGGACCCTGCTGGGACTTGGGCTCCTGGCAATTGCTCTCAGTTTTCTCAAATCCAGGATCGGTGCCGCAGTCCGAAACCCATCCGCAGACGAGCATGGCCGTCCTGTTCGTCATCGTGACGAGCTTGACGCTGTTTTTCTAGAACTCTTCGCCCGGCATGTAACAATATGACGGAATGACCTCGTTCAAAAACATCCTCGGTCTGTTCCGGCCATTCCCCCTTCTCGTCAGTGGCGCCGCCTTGTTTTTGTCCGGCATCGTGGCCGGGGGCCAACCCGTCCAAACGTCCCCTCAATGGCCACAGGTCTTCCTGTCCGGGGTCGAAGGATACCTGCTGGAGATGGTGAACGAAGAACGCACCCGGCGAGGCCTCGCTTTTCTCGAGTTCGAGCCCCAGTTGAAGGAAATCGCACGTGCCCACACCACGGATATGATGGAACGGAGATTTTTCGCTCATGTCAATCCCGACGGCGAGGGGCCGGCCGATCGGGTGGCCCGATCCCATCGACGGCTTGTGGGCACCAGTGCCGAAAACATCTGGAGAGGATCCCGCAGCGACATCCCCGGAGACCGGGAAACGGCAAAACAGATCATGAACAGCCTCATGAACAGCCCGGGGCATCGCGCGAACATCCTGGCTGAGGATCTGACACATCTGGGCGTCGGAGTGTCCCGGGAACCCGGCCTCAGGGTGGACACGTGGGAAACCAAAGCCACCCAGCTTTTTGCCGAGGTCGCAGCTTACACCCGAGATCCCGTTCCGGAATCTTACGGATGGGGAGCGATAGCGAATCTTTCGGTCACCTCGGGCGGTAGGGAAGGTGAAGCCGAATTGTTCGACCTCTGGTCGCCCGAGCAGGATCGAAGCGTCTTCGGCCCTGCTCCCGTCCGAGTCGCGCGGCTGCTTGCGCGTAAGGGGACGTACCGGATCCGATTCTATTTCCGCTTGGGAAGCAGCAACCAGTACGCGGTTCACTTCGGACCGCGGGTCGAGATCAAATGACCGGACCGCGACAAGAATTCCGGGACCGACCTGAGAATGAAGGGCACATGCGACCGTTTCGATTCGTTCTGACGTTCGTCGCCCTCTTCCTGGCCGCCACCGTGTGGATTGAGCCCACGCTTGTGGCTTTGGAACCACCAACTGCCGATCTCACCGGTAGCCTGGGAATCGAAACGAGTCTGGGTCTTCCATCGGATCCAACTGGTCAGTGGCCGCAAGTTCCCCTCCTGGATGTCGAACAACGGGTGTTCGAATTGGTTAACGAGGAACGAGCCAAGCTCGACATGTCTCAATTGCTCCTCGATCCGGCTCTGGTCCGGATAGCGCGCACCCACAGCGCCGACATGCTGGATCGCGGGTTCTTTGACCACGTCAATCCCGATGGTGACGGACCGGCCGATCGAGTCGCCCAGGCACACCGCAGGCTTATCGGAGGAACTTCCGAAAACGTGTGGACCGGAATCAGAAGCGAAATCATCGAAACCGAAGAACTGGCAGGTCGGATCATGAACGGCCTGATGAACAGTCCGGGCCATCGCGCGAATATTCTGACTGAAAAACTGACACACCTGGGAGTCGGCGTCACTCGGGGGCCGGGACGGCGCGTGATGACCTGGCAGACCATGGCGACGCAACTGTTTGCCGAAGTCGCAGCCTACACGGCGGACCCCGTACCGGAGTCCTTGCAGTGGGGCAGCATGGCGAATTTTTCGATCGCCGCCGACAGCAGCCGGATCGGACGACCCGAGATGTTCGACCTGTGGTCGAAGGAAGAGGACCGACGGGTTTTCGGACCCGAACCCACCAGGCGAACCCAGATGCGTGCGCCGAGTCAATCCCATTCTTAGTTGAAACTCTCCACGGCTCACGATTGGTCACGCAACCTTCTTTTTCGATCTCGTCGACGTCTTCGCCTCAATCTTCAGCTCCCGCCTGAGGGCTTCGCGGAGCTTTGGAAGATGACGGTAGCCGATCACCTTCCTCAAGCGTGGTTCGATGTCGATGAGCGCCGTCGCCAACCAGCGCTGCCGCTGGCTCGAGTTCTTCCAATGATCGACCTTCGCGCACCTTTCCTCGACGAGGGCATTGACCGATTCCAAGCAATTCGTCGTCTTGAACGAACGGCCCAGGACCCCGTACACGCCGAGTCGATGCAACGTGAGGGTCTCCTCCAGGCCTTCCTCAAGGCTCGTAGCGGCCGATTGGTTTCGCTCCTCGAGCTCTCCATGGAGCTGTTCGAGGGCCGCCCGGGCTTCGTTGTACTCCGGGCGCTGGTACGCACGCTGAAGCCGCTTGCGCCACGCGGCTTGCTCGGTCTTCGACAGGTAGCTCACCACGTTCTCGCGTTTGTGCCATTGGCAGCGTTGGACCAGGGCTCGATTACCGAATGCCCGCTTGACTGCCGCGCGCAGACCTTTGCCGCCGTCGACGATCACCAGCACGCCTTCAGAGATGTCCAGGCCTCGCTCCATCAATGAACGGAGAAACGGAGTCAGTACCTGCTCGTTCTCCGTACTCGTCTCCACGAAGCCTAAGAAGCGTTTGTCGCCCGTAATTGTGATGCCCAGGGCCACAACCATCGTGGCGTCGGCAAACATTTTCCCGTCCAGGAAGATCGCCACCACGTCCTCGGCCGACAGATCCCGCTCCTGCATCTCCCGAAGTTTCGCCCCACTCGCCTGGACGAATCCTCGAGACACCGTCGAGCTCGACAATCCGATGGCTCCTGGAATCGCTTCCGCGGCCGACTCGTAGTTCCGGCAGGAGATCCCATAAAGCACACGTCTGAGAAGCAGTTCGTTCACCGCGCCATCCGGACTGAGTTCCTCGTAGCTCCGAAGCGGAATCTCCCCGCCCGCCACGCTGCGCACTCGAGGCACCCGAACCGGCACCCGCTGGCCCCCGAGCCCCACGGTCCCCGGATTACTCCCGTGTCGCCGGCCCCTCAACGTCGCCTCCTTTCGCGCGTATCGCTCACCCGCCAACGCCTTCACTTCCTCGTCGAGCAACTCCTCCACGTGCATCAACCCCAGTGGGATCAACGCCCGAATCATCTCCACCTTCGAGTCCAATTCCAGTCCCGAGTATTCCTCCCGGCTCAGGACCTCGACCTCACCCAGCACACGCGACTTCTTGCGTTTCTTCACCGAACGTAACAGACTGCTCATCTCGGCTCCTTTCTCTTACAGGCTTGATGTTGTTTCTTCCAATACCATCAAACCATAGGGTTTGGAGCCGTTTCAATTTCCAACTAAGATTGGCACACTTTCCGTGCGCCAGTCGGCACCTACGAGCTTCGATTCTATTTTCGGGTGGGATCGACCCTGCGCTTTGCGATCCACTCCGGACCGCGAGTCGTCATCGTGCAGTAGAAACTGTCCGGAGTTGGGTGTTTCAGTCTGTAACCGCCGCTGCCGGGCCCTTCAGTGCCTCGATCGCCGTCGCTTCATCGGTGTAGACGTCGAACACGGACGAAAGCTTTGTCAGATGCATCAACTCCGATACCTTGGCACTTGGATTGAGCAATCGGACGTCCCCGTGCGTGGCCCGCACGGCGTTGTAGACCTCGATCAGCGACTCCAGTCCCATGCTGTCCATATAGGGAACTTCCTCAAGGTTGATCAGAAGACGGGCTTTCCCGTCACCGACTGCCTCTCGCGCCTCGGCCAGGAACGACTCAGCCGGAGCCCCCGATGAAAGGCGACCCGACACGTCCAACACCGTGACTCCACCCACATTTCGACTTCGTACCGCAAACATGTTGATTCCGTGATGGCGCAAGCAGGGTACGCGAGTCAAGAAGAATCAACACCGATGACTAAAGAACATCTTGAGAGTACAATGGCCGAACCAGTAAGGATTCCAAATGTTTCTTCGCCGGAGGCTCCGTGTCTGAAATAGCCCGACTGCTGAAATTCGCACCGGCTCTGGCGCTCGTCGTCGCCTTAATGCCGCTGACTTCAGTTGCTGCGCCCCAGGGCGGGGATCGGGATCTGGTCATCACAAACGCCGTTGTCATCGACGGGACGGGCGGTTCCCCGATCGAGGGCGCCACACTCGTCGTGCGGGACGGGAAGATCGACAGTATTACACCTGGCGGGAGCGTCCCGGCGGATGCACGGGTGATCGATCTCGACGGCCGGTATCTGATGCCCGGGTTGATCGATGCCCATGTGCACATCTCCAACACCGCCCAGGCTCGGGCCGCTTTGATCTCCGGAGTAACGACGGCACGCAGCATGGGTGTGTCGAACTTTGCCGACACCGGACTTCGCGCACTGTCGAAGAGCGGACACCTCGACGGGCCCGAGATCCTCGCGACCGGCTACCACGTCCGGCCCACCGTGGATGAGAACTTCTTTCTGAACGAGCCTTCCCTCGCCGACATGATGGGACGGGATGGGGTGCGGGGACCCGAAAACGTCCGACGCATAGTGGCGAAACTACTCGAACACGATGTCGACTTCGTCAAGCTGGTCGCAACAGACCGCGCCGGACTGCCCGACACAAACCCTCGCCGCCAGATTTTCACCCAGGAAGAAATTGAGGCAGCGGTTCGGACCGCATCGGAGCGAGGAGTCCCGGTCGCGGTTCACGCCCACGGGGATGGAGGCGCTCGGGCTGCGGTTCGGGCAGGGGCCCGAAGTATCGAACACGGGACCTACATCACCGACGAAACCATCGATTTGATGCGCGAAAACGGGACGTACTACGTCCCGACGATCGCCATCGTGACCGACCTGATGGAGCCGGGTGGAGACTACGACTCCCCAACTCTCCAAATTCGCGGAAGATTCATGTACCGGCGTCTGCAGGCCGCCGCTCTTAAGGCTCACCAGGCAGGTGTGAAAGTCGTCGCGGCAACCGACACGAGCTACCAACCCGGTAGCGTCGTCCGAGTCCAGCATGAAGTGGAAGAGCTGGTCCGGGCCGGCCTCCCGCCGATGGTCGCCATCCAGTCGGCGACGACCACCGCAGCCGAACTGCTTGGAATCGAAGAAAGGACCGGCCTGATCCAGGTGGGCATGGAAGCCGACTTCATTGTCGTCGACCTGAATCCACTCGATGACATCGTTGCCCTACAGGACGTCGTCGTCGTGGTCACCAACGGGCGCGTGGCGATCAATCACCTGGAGATGGGGCCTTAGGAAGTGGTCAGTGGTCAGTTGGAAGAAGGGGCAGAGGGGCGAGGCAGGCAAGAGAAAACGGCCGGCTGGTGCCGGCCGTTTCAGAAGGCGTCGATAGCAGCGTCCTTTTGTTTGATTCGCCAGTCGGAGCAAGAGCTCTGACAGGTCCTCCTAATCGGCAGCCTTCTGACCGCATGATAACGCCGGTTCGGAAGCGTGTCAATCCCTGCGATTTTCCTTGGAAATGAAACGGAGACGGGGCCCATTAGATGAATCGGAGACAATTTCTGGCACTCTCCAGCTTGACGCCGAATTTGCTCCCTCATGCCTCGGCTATGACGTCTCAAATCAACTCTCGCGACATCCTCACCATGCCGGCCCCGGAGGCGGACGAGAGGATTTCCTACGGGAGTGATTCGCTGCAGTTCGGAGAACTGCGGCTACCGGCCGGCGATGGGCCGCACCCTGTCGCTGTGGTCATTCACGGTGGGTTCTGGCGTACGGCTTACACCCTGGATCACATAGGTCATCTGGCGACGGCGTTGACCGAAGCAGGCGTCGCGACCTGGAGTCTGGAATATCGTCGGATTGGTGATCCTGGAGGAGGATGGCCGGGAACCTTCGAGGACATCGGCGCCGGCGCCGATTTCGTTCGTCAACTGGCCGAGTCGGCGTCTCTCGACCTCGCTCGGATCGTGACGGTCGGTCATTCGGCCGGAGGACATCTCGCCCTGTGGCTGGCTGGCCGACACAGGCTGCCCAGCGGGAGTGTACTGGCGGCAAGCGATCCACTTCTCTTGACCGGAGTCGTGTCCCTTGCGGGCGTCGCCGACCTTCGCCGGGCCTGGGAATTGGAATTGAGCAACACCGTGGTCGCCGAGTTGCTGGGTGGCGCGCCGGCTGAAGTGACTGAGCGCTATCGGCTGGCATCACCGATTGAACGTTTGCCGCTCGGTCTCCCGCAATACCTCGTCCACGGAACCGACGACCCGATCGTCCCCTTCGAAATCAGCGAACGCTACACCCTCCGGGCACAGGAAGAAGCAGATGACGCGCGACTTGTTCGAATCGAGGGTGCGGGCCATTTCGAACTGATAGACCCACGCTCCGGTGCATGGCCAAGTGTTTCCGGAGCGGTCCTCAACATTCTCGAACTTAAATAAGGGACGGAGGCGTGTTTCCGGCAACTAACCTGCTTTCAACGATATAAGCAAACTATTACACCTCCGTCCCCGAATTAGATGTGGATGAGAAAGGAGATTCAGATGGACGACACAGCCTTGCCGCCGGCATGGGTTGATATTCCGAGCGAACAGGACATCCGGGCTCAGATGCCGGCGGGCATCACGCATCCCTATGACTTCGGATTTCTCCCAGCGATGAGTCGCCTGCTGATGGCTCACGAGCGCATCGGTCCGCCGTTCAGGCAACTGTTTCGGGAGATCATGTTCGTCCCGGGCGATCTGGGACGACGCGAGCGTGAACTTGTCGCCACCGTGGCCGCTGCGGCCGAGGACTGTTACTACTGAACCGAAACTCACGCAGAGGTTCTGCGTGTCGAAGGCGGAGGAAACGACGACGAAATTGTCGAGGCAATCAAACAGCATCGATGGCGCGAACTCGAAACCCTCACGCCACTGGACAGAGCGCTCTGCGAGGTCGCCGAGAAGCTAAGCGGAGACCCGACCCGGATGGTGCAGAAAGACTGGCAGCCGCTGCGGGACCTCGGGTTCGGGGACCGCGCGTGCCTGGAGGTCGCCCATATCGTGGGCATCTTCAACTACCTGACTCGCCTGGCCGATGGATTCGGACTCCAGCTTGACAGCCAGACACGAGAAGCCGTGGCAGACGGCGAAACCCTGAAAAGATCAACCACCTGAAAAGGAATCGACCCATGAAGGAAACCGAACGCATCCGGGATCAACTGATCCGGTCCATCGAAGGACCGGCATGGCACGGGCCGGCCTTGCTCGAATTGCTGGCCGGCGTGACGGCCGACCGGGCAGCGGCGCGAACTGTCACCGGAGGCCATGCGATATGGGAACTCGTCCTGCACATACAGGCCTGGCAAGACGCAGCAGTGGATTATGTAACGGGGAAGGAAGTAGATCTCTCCGACGAGGAGGACTTTCCACCTGTGGCGAATCACAGCGAAGACGCCTGGAAGGCGGCCATGGATTCCATGGTTCGAAGCGCCCGACAACTGGGCGATGTGACCCTGGCCCTGAACGATGAGGTGCTCGACCAGCCAATCCCGGGCAAGAAGTTTTCCACCTACACACTTCTTCACGGAGTTCCGCAACACAACCTGTACCATGCCGGCCAGATAGCTTTGTTGAAGAAGTAAGCCCTATCCGGCGGCCGACAACCCGGATTCACCTTCACTCCAGACCGGCCCGGAACCCCGCTTGCAATCGCATTCCGACTTGCGGTCGATTTGCCAGTGCGCGCGCAGGTGAAGGTCGACTTGCGCCTCGTGGAGTGATCCGAATACATCGTGGATGTCCAGCGACTTCTCTCCCTCGATTCGAGCCCGCCATTCCTCGCCTTCCTTCCAGGCAACCAGTGTATGCCCCAGGAAGCTGGACGAGCATTTTGGGCTTATAGTGGAATTCATCGCTCCATTTTATTCATTGGGCGGCGAGAGTCCATCTTTTCGAACCTTCTAAAAGAGGGAGGATTCTGAGATCAAGACTCTGGTCTCGGGCGTTCTCCTTTTCAACCGGCCGGTTCGCCAGTGATCTGAACAACCACGCTCCGTCGGCGCGGACGCGTGTCGAAATCCACAACGACGACCTGTTGCCAGGTGCCGAGCACCAGATGGCCTTCGCGGAACGGGATCATGAGGGATGGCCCGAGCAGCGCCGCACGCACGTGGCTGGAACCGTTGTCGTCTCCCCACGTGGCGTGGTGATGGTAGTCGCGGCCTTCAGGGATGAGCTTTTCGAAGAACTCGTTCAAGTCCCGGACCAGACCCGGTTCGAATTCGACGGTGGTGACACCCGCCGTCGAACCTGGCACGAAGACAAGGAGATGACCTTCATGGAGCCCACTGTTTCCTATCGCCGCACCAAGTTTCGCTGTGATGTCATGCACATCGCAATGGCCGACCGTTTCGAGCACAAAATCTGTTGTTCGAATCATCCTTCTCCGCTTACATTCGACTCTCGATTGAAATTTCAAAATACCGCATTCGAGACTAAAATAGACCGTTGAGAAGCGGGACGCGGTGGATTGTCCACCCCCCAACGAACGCCCGGACGGGACCCTGGACGATCAGTGAGTCAAGAACCGACACCCACAGACCATCAGGCACGAATCCGAACCCGGACCTATACCGCACTTGCAGCCACACCGACCTTGGCTTACCTGGTGCTTCGCGGTACCCCCTGGATCAGCAGCGCTGAATTTCACGGTCTGACCGAGACGCTTGCAACTTTCCTGGCGATCATTGTCGGGACCCTGGCGCTGGTTCGATTCTACAGCCGCAAAGACAATACCTTCCTGCTCGTCGGGGCCGCCTTCCTCGGAACCGGCTTCCTGGACGGCTATCATGCCGTCGTCTCCACGACATTCTTTGCCCAATTCCTCCCCAGCGACCTCGACACGCTGGCCCCGTGGAGTTGGATCGCCTCCCGCCTGTTTCTGTCCGTTCTCTTGTTTCTAAGCTACCTGGCCTGGCTTCGGGAGGAAAGGCTGGAATCCCGTGGCGAACTCGATGCTCGCAGCGTTTACGTCGGTGTTGCCGGACTCACCATGGCCAGCTTTCTCTTCTTTGCGTTTGTTCCATTGCCACGGGCCTACTTTGCGACTGTCTTCCACCGACCCGAGGAGTTCCTGCCCGCCCTTTTCTTTGTCCTGGCCTTCGTGTCCTATTACCGCAAAGGCGCCTGGCGGCGTGAATCGTTCGAACACTGGCTGCTGGTCGCACTGATGATCAACGCGGTCGCCGAAATCGTGTACATGCCTTTTTCCGCCGAACTCTACGATCTGGAGTTCGACATCGCGCACATCCTTAAGAACCTCAGCTACATGTCGGTTCTGACCGGTCTGATGATCAATGCGCGGGAAACCTTCAAGATTGCCGAGCAGTCCCATGTGGATTCGGCCAGACGGGTGCGGGAAATCTCATTGCTCCATGGCGCCACGACGATGGTGGCTGACACGAAAGATGTCGACGAGGCGATCCAGCAATGTATCAACATGGTGTGTGAGATGACCGGATGGCCCGTCGGTCACGCGTATGTTCCCGATCCTGTCGATAGCGAACATCTCAGACCCACCCAGATCTGGCACGTCCCGGAGAACCTTGCCAACTCCGAGTTCCGACAGGTGACACAGGAGACGTTCTTCCGAAAGGGAGCCGGTTTGCCCGGAAGAGTCCTGGCCACCGGACGCGCGGCCTGGATCGTCGATGTCCAGAAGGACGACAATTTTTCGCGGGCCCGGGCGTGCCACAACATCGGCATCCGGGGAGCGTTCGCTTTCCCGATCACACTGGGGCGAAAGGTGGTTGCGGTCCTGGAGTTCTTTACCATCGAAGCCGCCGCTCCGAATGAGTCGCTACTCCAGACGATGCAGGTGCTGGGAGAACAGATCGGCCGCGTTCTTGAACGCAACGAAGCGGCTGAAGTCCTCGAGCAAGCGCAGGAGTACCTCGAAACCGTCACGACCAGCATCGTGGACTCATTGATCGTGATCAATAAAAACGGCCTGGTACGGTCGGTGAACCCCGCCGGATGCCGAATGTTCGGCTACGCCGAGAACGAAATCATCGGAAACAACATCAAAATGTTGATGCCCGACCCTTATCGGCGGGAGCACGATGGCTACATTAAGAACTACAACGACACGGGCCAGGCAAAGATAATCGGGATCGGACGTGAGGTCATGGGCCGGCGCAAATCCGGACATGTCTTTCCGGCGCGGCTCGCCGTTTCGCAAGGGCGGACCCGAAACGAAGAAATCTTCATCGGCTTGATCCAGGACATCAGCCAGATGAAATCGGACCAGATGAAGCTTGAACAGCAGACTGACACGCTGGCCTTACAAGCGCAGGAACTGGCTGAGGCTCTCGTCCGGGCCGAGGAAGCCACCGAAGCGAAGAGCGTTTTCCTTGCGTCGATGAGCCACGAAATCCGAACTCCCATGAACGGCATCCTCGGATTCACGGGCTTGATCCTGGACACGGAATTGACGGAGGAACAGCGCGATTTCGCCGAGACCGTACGGACCTCGGGCGACGCGCTGATGTCGGTTATCAACGACATTCTGGACTTTTCGAAGATCGAGGCGGGCAAGCTGGCCCTGGAACACATCGATTTCGATCTCAGAGCCGTGATGGGCGAGGTGACAGACCTGCTCGCGTTGTCGGCGGAGGAGAAGGGCCTCCACTTCAGCAGCTCATTAGAACCGGACACGCTGGTGTTACTCCAGGGCGACCCGGGACGCCTGCGTCAGATCCTCACGAACCTGATCGGCAACGCAATCAAGTTCACCAACAGCGGTGAAGTCTGCGTTCTGGTCGAACTGGAGAGCGAAACTGAAGGTCAAGTCTGTCAGCGATTTTCTGTGACAGATACCGGCATCGGCATCAGAGAAGAGGTTCAGGGAAACCTCTTCCAATCATTTTCCCAGGGAGACACCTCCATGACCCGGCAGTTCGGGGGAACCGGTCTCGGCCTGGCGATCTCCAGCCAACTCGCCGAGATGATGGGTGGATCCATCGGCGTCGACAGCGAGGAAGGAAAGGGCTCCACGTTCTGGTTCACCGCTGTCTTCGGCAGGCCATCCGGCCCGGTTTCGGCCGGGACGACGACCGCCCGACATCCGAATTCGACGGCTGAGATCATCGGATCAGCAGAAGGGACCCACCACGCAAGAGTCCTGATCGCTGAAGACAACGCGGTCAATCAGAAGGTCATCCTACGGATGCTCGACAGGCTTGGATGCCGGGCGGAAGCGGTAGCGAACGGCCAGGAAGCAGTGGAAGCCATCCGTGCAATTCCCTACGATCTGATTCTCATGGACGTCCTGATGCCGGTGATGAATGGGTTGGATGCAACGATCGAGATACGTCGGAACAACGGTCCCGATCGCCAGCCGACGATAGTCGCCATGACTGCAAGCGCAATGAAAGGCGACAGGGAAAAATGTCTGGCGGCAGGGATGGACGATTACCTGTCGAAACCGATCGATCCGGTCGAGTTGGCTGCGGTCCTCCGGAAGTTTATGTAGGAACCCCGCACTTGCCATCCGGGCGGCCATCGTGTGTCGGGATTCTCCCGACAAATTCTCTGATTTCTCATTTGAAGGACTAGCTTTGGGGGCGCATTTCGTGCGTCATCTTGCGAAGTACGCGGATATTCTATATAATGTCAATCAAGTTAGTACAGAATTTGTATCTAGCCTAGCTTAATAGGGTTACAGGAAGACGATGTCCAGAGTTACCGCACATCCGGCAAAACAGAAGCCCAACGATCGGTGGGCACACCTGCCGGCAGAAGAGCGTAATGAAATTGACGTTTTCGAGGCCCAGATACAGAGAACCGGGCTGGGCCAGATGCCGGAGAAGGTCTTTCTCGAGTCCCGGCTTCGTTATGGCGTCTACGGCCAGCGGCAGAGTGGCGTTCAGATGCTAAGGATCAAGATTCCCCTGGGGATCCTCAACACCCCGCAGATGATTCGTCTCGCCGATCTGTCGGAAGAATATGCGGACGGCGTCAGCCATGTCACGACACGCCAGGACATCCAGTTTCACTTTGTCAGCCTCGAAGACACACCGGACATCATGCGACAGCTGTCCGAAGTCGGAATCACGACGCGTGAGGCTTGCGGCAACGTCGTCCGAAACGTGACCGGATGCTCAAAGTCCGGCGTTTGCTCCACCGAGGGATTCGACGTCACGCCCTACGCGTCGGCCATGGCCGATTTCCTGCTTCGACACCCCGACACGCAGAATCTCGGACGGAAGTTCAAGATCTCGTTCTCCAGCTGTGCCGACAAG
Organism: Terriglobia bacterium; assembly: GCA_965262425.1. Taxonomy (GTDB): domain Bacteria; phylum Acidobacteriota; class Terriglobia; order 20CM-2-55-15; family 20CM-2-55-15; genus CAZOZZ01. The sequence goes on from OZ253536.1 coordinate 2,032,058, forward strand.
CCCTGCGGGTTGGCGAAAATTCATGATCTTGGGGCCGTTGCGGCTGTCAGGGAAATCGAAGGCACACGCGTCGAAGGTTTCAAAGTGTACGTTGACGGTGGACTCGGCGCCCTGCCCCAGCAGGCGGAGATCCTCTCGGACTTCGTTCGAGCAGAAGAAATGTTGCCACTGGCACAGGCCATATCTCGGGTCTTCGCTCGATTGGGTGAAAAGAAGAACCGGGGACGCGCTCGCCTTAAGTTCCTGATCAGCAAACTCGGAATCGAGGAGTTTCGAAGACTGGTGGAAGAAGAACGGGCCAGGTTACCGAAGGATCCGAAATGGAACGCCGGATTCCCGAAACCGGGAGACGCCACCGAACAACCGCTGAAACCCGGCTCGCGATTCGAGGCCGACCCACTCGGAGCCCCCGGGTTCCTGCGATGGCTGAACACCAACGTCCGCCCACAGGCCCAGGACGGATACTCGCTGGTTGAGGTGTTCCTTCCGCTGGGCGACATTGCCGCCGGGCCGCTACGGGAGCTGGCACTCGCCTGCCGCAGCTATGTGAAAGACACGATCCGGACCACTGTCAGCCAGAATCTGCTGATCCGGTGGGTCTCGAATCAGGACCTCGAGGCCCTGTATCAAGATCTGGATCGTATCGGCCTGGCCGAGGCGGGCGCCGACCGGATGGCGGACGTCACGGCATGTCCAGGAACCGACACCTGCAAGCTGGGTATCACGTCGTCGCGCGGCCTCGCCGCCCGCCTGTACGGAAAGTTCAACAACGGTATGGGTACGATCGCGGACCGCCCCGACCTCAAGGTCAAGATCAGCGGCTGCTTCAACGCGTGTGGACATCACCATGTCGCCGATATCGGGTTCCTGGGTTCGGTGCAACGAAAAGGTTCCAAGACGGCGCCGATGTTCCAGGTCGTTCTCGGTGGAACAACCGAAGGCAACGGTTCCGCGTTCGGCCTTGTCACCGGCAAAGTACCGGCGCAAAACGCGCCGGAAGTCGTGCGGAAACTGACGGCCCTCTACTCGGCGGAAAAGGGAACGGGTGAGACCTTCCCGATGTTTGTCGAACGACTCGGCAAAGCCCGTTTCAAGGCGGAGCTGGCAGACATCACCGCGCTTTCCCATCCCGACGAATCACCGGAACACTATCTCGACAATCGCCAAACGTGGGAATACCGCAAAGACACCAGTGTGGGAGAGTGTGCCGGCGAAGTCGTCGATCAGGCCGAATTCATGCTCGATGAAGCCGATCGCCTGTCTTTTGAAGCAACGCTCGCGCACGATGAAGGACGCCATCAGGAAGCGGCGAACGGTGCGCTCGAAGCCACGAAGGCAGCCGCCGATGCCCTGCTCTCGACACGCGGGCTTCTGCTTTCGGACGGTTACGACACGGTGACGGAATTCACAAAACATTTCCACGAAACCGGTGAGTTCTACAGACCTTTTGCCGAAAATTTCTTCCGCGCTGCCAAAGCGAACGGTAATCCTGTCAACAGTGAGGATTCCAGACGACGGGTCGAAGAAGCCGCACTTTTTGTAGAGGCCGCCCAAACGGTCTACAGCAAGACCTGATAACAGCGCGATGGACGTTCAAAAAATCACGACCAAGCTCTTCACCGACGCTCCTCCAAACCCTTCGTTGGACCCTTTCCTGGCGATTTTCGCGCGATGGCGGCAGGAAAAGAACCACCCGGCCGATTGGGTGGACTTGGCCGACTACGCTCACGTCCGAAAGGGCCCCGGAGTCATGCTTGTCGGACACCGTGGCAACCTGGCTCTGGACCTGGCCGATCCCGGGCCGGGAATCCTCTACTCCAACAAGAGGGATCTCGAAGGAACCATCGAAGACCGGATTCTCGAAGCCTTCAGCAGGTGTACCGAACTTGCCCGCGAACTGATCGTTCAGCCCGAGTATCCCGCGGCATTCAAGCCCCGCGCAGGCTTCTGGGAGCTGACCTTCAACGACCGTCTGGATCTGCCCAACACCGAGACGACGGATCGACTGCTTCGGCCCGCGGTCGACCGAGCCCTGGATGAACTGCTGGGCGCCGGTTCCTACATGATCATCCGGCAGTCGGATCCCACGCGTCGTTACGGGTTCATCATCCACTGCAGCGCCGTCGACTGCCTGGAAGGCCTCTCGGCCAAATTGCAGTACGCGGCCGGCTGAACCCTTCGCTCGTTCGCGCCTCACCTTCATTTCATTTGCGCTCGACGTCTGAATTCGAATAGGTTCTAGGAGCCCGTGGTGGAAGAGATCTGCTGCGAAAGCGGTATAATCGGCCCATATTTCCCCGATTTTTTGTTAAATAGAACCACTATTCGCCTCAAAATCGAGAAAATTTGGCCTCGATTCTCCGCTTTCTCGCTACGATCCCTTCTGCCGCGCAGGCTCCTAGGCTTCCGAATTCAAAGCAAGAGGACAAATCAAATGATCAATCGCAGGCGTTTCATCGGATACACGATCCTCGGCGGAGCCGGGCTCGCCGCCGGACCGGCAGGATGCGGGCGCGCCGGAGACACGGAAACACAGTCGGAGGCCGGGGACCCGGCGACCGCCCCGTTCGAACTGGACGAAGCCACCGTCGCGGGCCTTCAGGAGGGCATGGAGTCCGGACGCTGGACGGCCCGGTCGATCACAGAGCTCTACCTGTCCCGAATCGAAGCGCTGGACCGTCAGGGCCCGGAACTGCGATCGATCATCGAAACCAATCCCCAGGCCCTGGAGATTGCCGAACAGCTCGATGCAGAGCGCGCCGCGGGACGGACGCGCGGGCCCCTTCACGGTATTCCGGTCACGATCAAGGACAACATCGACACCGCCGATCAGATGACCACGACCGCAGGCTCGCTGGCTCTGGAAGGGTCGATCCCCGCCCAGGACTCGTTCGTGGCCGGGAAGCTGCGGGCGGCAGGCGCCATCATTCTGGCAAAGGCCAACTTGAGCGAGTGGGCAAATTTCCGGTCCAACGATTCCTCGAGCGGGTGGAGCGGGCGCGGTGGGCAATGCCGGAATCCCTATGCGTTGGATCGCAACCCCTGTGGGTCGAGTTCCGGTTCCGGCTCGGCGGTGTCGTCCAATCTCACGGCTCTGGCGATCGGAACCGAAACGGACGGATCGATCGTCTGTCCTTCCACAAGGATGGGTATCGTTGGAATCAAACCCACCGTCGGTCTGGTCGGCCGCGCCGGAATCGTTCCGATTGCTCACAACCAGGACACGGCGGGGCCCATGGTTCGAACGGTGCGGGATGGCGCCATCCTGCTCGGTGCTCTGACGGGAATCGACCCGCGTGACGGCATGACCGGAGCGAGCGACGGCAACTCCCAGACCGACTACACACAGTTTCTCGATGCGGCGGGGCTGGAGGGAGCCCGCCTGGGTGTCGCGCGCAACTTCCCTTTCCGCGACAACGTGGTGGCGCTCTTTGACGAAGCCATTGCTGCGGTGAAAGATGCCGGCGCGACGATCATCGATCCGGCCGACGTTCCGAATCTGGACAAGTACGGCGATTCGGAGTTCGAGGTTCTTCTCTACGAGTTCAAAGCGGATCTCAACGCCTATCTGGAAAGTCTCGGGCCGGGGGCAAGAGTGAAAAGCCTGGCCGAGATCATCGAGTTCAACGAACAGAATCGGGACCGCGAGATGCCTTTCTTCGGTCAGGACATCCTGATCGCCGCCCAGGAAAAAGGACCGCTCACCGACCCGGCATATCTGGATGCGCTGGCCAACGGTCATCGCTACTCGAGGCGGGAAGGCATCGACCGGGTGATGGACGAGCACAACCTCGACGCGATCATCGCACCCACGGGAGGACCAGCCTGGATGACCGACCACGTCAACGGCGACACCGGAACCGGCTCGAGCTCACGGCCAGCGGCCGTTTCCGGATACCCCAGCATCACGGTACCGATGGGCTTCGTGTCCGGACTGCCCATCGGTATTTCGTTCTTCGGGAGGGCCTGGACCGAACCCGTGTTGCTGAAGTTCGCTTATGCGTTCGAGCAGTCGACAAAGCATCGTCAGGCGCCGAAGTTCCTGCAGACTGTGGGGTGAGACGACACGCTGACCTGACTATTTCGCTCGGCTCACGACTCTGGCCTGGGCAAACTGGCGGTGGCCCTGCGCGGAACTGTGGAAACCGTAACCGCTTTCTTTGGCTCCGACCCACGGCGCTCCGGAGGCGCCGAAGCAGCCTCGGTTGACGCCGATCATTCCGGCATCGAGGCGGCGGGCGACGGCCATGGCGTTGTCTTCGTCACGGCCATAGACAACGGCGCCGAGGCCGTAGGGACTCTTGTTTGCGAGTTCGACAGCCTCGTCCACGTTGGTGAACGGTCGGATACAGGCAACCGGTCCGAACGTTTCCTCCTGCATGACGTCCATGTCGTCAGCCACGTCGACAAGGATCGTCGGCATCACGAAACCGTCATGATGTCCTTCCCCTCCGGCGACAACTCTCGCACCCTGCTCGACAGCCTTATCGATATGTGACAACACGTGGTCCCTTTGCTGGCCGTGGACCATCGGGCCCATTCGGACACCCTCTTCGAGGCCGTCACCAACCTTCCAATCCGCAGTCAGCGCCACCAGCTTTTGTTCGAACTCCCCGGCAACCTCTTCCGCCACATAAATACGCTCGGTGGAAATGCACATCTGTCCCGCGTTCTCGAAACAGCTCACGAGGGCGAACTTGGCAGCGGCGTCCAGATCGGCGTCGGCAAGGACCACCAGAGGGTCTTTTCCTCCCAGTTCAAGGATGACCCGCTTCAGTCCTGGCGCGGCTGCAGCCAGGATGTGCTTGCCCGCCGCGCGTGAACCGGTAAAGGCGATCAAATCGACATCTGAGGCGACCAGGACTTTTCCTGCTTCGTCGGCACCCTGGATGATCTGGAGCACGTTTGGAGGAAGGAACGCGTTCAGGATGTCGAAATAGGCCTGACCACTCAAGGGTGTCTCTTCAGACGGTTTGACGACGATGGTGTTGCCGGCAATGAGAGCCGGCAACAACATCCACTGCGCCATGGAAACCGGGTAGTTCCACGGGGCGATCGTGGCGCACACACCGAAAGGGTCGTAGTAGATGGTCGATCGGGTGTGCCGGTCTTCGATTTCCTCAGGCCGTAGAGCGTCTACGATCTCATCCACGGCGCGGGAAAACCGTTTCCCGCAATTGGACACCTCGGCCACACTGGACCGCTTCGTTTTGCCCATTTCCTTCGTGATGAGAATGCCAATCTCTTCCGCTTCGGCCAGCAACCGTTCCCCCGCAGGTTTGAGGAGTTCACCCCGCTCCCTGATACCAGTTCCGCGCCATGACGCGAGCGACTCCCGGGCCCGGGCAACGATCCCGGCAATTTCTCGAACCGGCGTCATCGGTACGGTGCCAACGGTTTCACCCGTCGACGGGTTTCGGGATTCCAGAAGTTCAGGCATGGATGCTCCTCAAGTTTGTTTGGCTGACCGCGTCAGATATCGAATGGCCATGTTCACAAAATCACGGATGGATTTGCAAGTCCTCCCCCCAACCGGATCGCGTATCATGAACAGATGCTGTTGCTAACGATCATCGACATGTATTCCTTCGTCGTCTTCGGGGCGGTCATCATTTCGTGGATACGGCTTCCACAGAACAACCCGATCTCCCAGTTCGTCAACAGCCTCACCGAACCGGTGCTGGACCCGATCAGACGTATGTTGCCGGATATGGGAGGTCTGGATTTTTCACCGATGATCCTCCTGATCGGACTCCAGATGGTGAAAGGCGTCATCGCCGGAGCCCTGTAGCCGCAACGAGGTGTCGGAAGTCCATGGTCCAAAGTCCAAGATCGGGAAAACCTGATAGCTCATCTTCTTACATCCGGAGCGCATTACCCAGAAACCATCCGCCCAGAGCCAGTGCGACACCGAGAACCGCGTCCACGAAGTAGTGATATCTGCGGACGACGACGCTCACGGCAATACTCAGAGCTACCCAGAGAAAGACCATGCCCACCGTTGGAAGGAACTGATACACGACAAGCGATGCGGCCATCGTCGCGGCCACGTGTCCGCTGGGAAAAGTATTCGCTCCGATACCGAGGTATCGCAGGATCCACAAGTTGAGCAACCGATGAACACCGCGCTCGGTTCCCTGCACGAAATCGACACCGTTCGTGTGCAGTAAACGAGGAGGGAGGGTCTGAATGAAGGGAAGCATCGCGTAGCAGACGTAGGATGGCGGCAGGACGACGGCCCAGAAAAGGTCCGCCTGGCCCGCTCGCCCACCCAGATACAACACCACGAGGGCGAATGGCACGAGTGGATAAGCCAGCAGATAGGCCGCTTCCAGATAGACCCTGAACCAGCGGGAGGACGACAGCCCTTTGAAGACACCGAGGGCCCGGCCAACGACGGAGTCCATCCGTCTCAACCGTTCCTGGAATGCTTCCCAGGGCTCGACGAAAAACCCTCCCGCCTGCCAGTATGCGATCAGGACGATGGGCGCGGGAGACCAGTCTCTCACGAACGTACTCCACGACGGCGCCAGGAATAGATCCGATCGCCAGCTCGCCAGAGTCCAGCCGACACCGATACCACCCAACAGAGCTATCTTCCCCCGGCGAACAAGCGTCAGAGGACGAATCCACGCGAGGCCGGTCAGAAGCAAAAAGAAAATGAGGTTGATCCACTCCGCGATGCGCATACAAACACAATTCTCAAATGGACGAGCAGGTTCACTTCGAGTTTCACTATAATCTAAAATCTAATCGACTATTTCAAAAGGCCGCTCGTCCGGACCGTTGAGCGGTCTGGCTGAATGAAACTCATCAAGGGGGCATCGTGAAACGCGTTCTCTTCGCCATACTTTTAGCCGCGGCCATCACCGGTTCGGCCTTCGCCGGACAGTCTAGAATCGTCCTCAAGACCGACCTGATCCTCGACGGTGCGGGCAATGTCGTTCGAGATACGAACATCGTTGTGGAGGGCTCGAAGATCGTTGGCACCGATTCAGGCGCGGGCAATGTGACCTATGACCTTCGGGGACTGACCGTGCTGCCGGGGTTGATCGACACCCACATCCATCTCAATGGCCACTTCGAAGAAGACGGACGGGCCCACGGCCCGGATTCAGACGAGACGGCCGCAGAATTGGTCCTCTATTCCGCGGAGAACGCCTACTCTATGCTGATGGCCGGCTTCACGACCGCCCAGAGCGTCGCCAGTCCATATGACGTCGTGACCCGTGATGCCATCGCCCGCGGAAGGCTGCCCGGGCCTCGCATCCTGACCGCGATCCAAAGCGTCAGTGCGGCCACCGGAGGTCCGGAAGAGATCGCGGCGTTCGTCCGTCGACTGGCTGCGGACGGCGCGGATGTGATCAAAGTGTTCGGATCGGAAAGTGCCCGGGACGGCGGAGACCCGACTCTGACCGATGAGCAGATGAGAGCCGCCTGTGGAACCGCAGCCGAGCTGGGACTTCGATCCGTCGTCCACGCCCACGGCTCCGAATCGATACGATCGGCGATTCTGGCCGGCTGCACCGGGATCGAACATGGCTCCAGCATGAGCGACGAGGTCATCGACCTTCTGATTTCCCGCGGAACTTACTGGGATCCACACTTCGGGTTGGTCATCGAGAATTACATGAGCAACAAGGACCGGTACCTGGGCATCGGCAATTTCACCGAGGAAGGTTTTACTTCGATGAGCGGTCTCGTGCCGGTGGTCATCGATACGATGAAGCGAGCCCTGGCAAAGGGCGGCGCCAGAATCGTTTACGGAACCGACGCCGTGGCCGGGGCGCTCGGTCGAAACCAGGAAGAACTCATCTACCGAGTCCGTGATGCCGGTCAGGACCCAATGGATGCTCTGATATCGGCCGGGTCCCTGGCCGCCGAGTCGTTGAATCTGGGAACCGAAGTCGGCCGTATTTCTTCCGGATTCGAAGCCGACATCATCGCCCTGGACGGCAACCCGCTCGAGGACATTCGTGCAGTCAACCGTGTGGTCTTCGTGATGAAGGGCGGCAAGGTATACAAGAACGAGATCAAGGCCTCAGCGCCCGACAACTAAGGAGGCGTCGTGCTTCACCAATCAGGCGAGACCTATCGTCGAACTCTCACATGGATCTTCGTCGCTATTGTGGCGGGCCAGCTCGCCCTGTCTACAGAATACGTTCGTGCCGGTCAGACCGGGGCCTTTGATTTCGTCATCGAAAACGGTCGTGTGATGGATCCGGAATCGGGCCTCGATGCCGTCCGAAGCGTCGGGGTCCGCGCCGGACGGATCGAAGAGATTTCCGCTGACACCCTCGTCGGTCGAGAAACCATTGACGCGACCGGTTTGGTCGTTGCGCCGGGCTTCATAGACCTTCACGCTCACGGACAAGATCCGTTCAGCAGCCGCCTGCAGGCCCTTGATGGAGTCACGACCGCTCTGGAATTGGAAGGGGGCGTATTCCCAGTCACCCAATGGTATGCCGACCGGGAAGGTCGCGCATCAATCAATTTCGGGGCGACGGTCTCCCATGGGGGGGTTCGCAGAAGCGTTCTGGGCGCCGACAGATCTGTTTACGAGGTCGCTTCGGAAGACCAGATGAGGGACATGGAGTCCCGGGTCCGAGCAGGACTCGATCAAGGGTCTCTCGGGATAGGATTCGGAATCCAGTACACACCAGGTGCCTCCCGGGAAGAGATATACCGCATGTTCAAGGTTGCCGGCAGAGAAGGAGCGGTCAACTTCGTCCATGTCCGTTTCGCCGGCCAGATCGAACCCGGCAGCGCCGTCGAAGCGGTTCAGGAGATGATCGCAAACTCGGCGGCGGCCGATGCATCGGTTCACATCGTCCATATCGGAAGCAGCGGCCTCCGACAAGTCCCGCTTCTGCTCGAGATGATCGAAACCGCGCAGTCGAGAGACCTGGATGTCACAACGGAAGTGTATCCGTACACAGCCGCGTCCGCTGGCATCCAGGCAGCAATCTTTGATCCAGGTTGGAGAGAGCGACTCGGCGCGGACTACGGCGACATCGAATGGGTCGCCACGGGAGAGCGATTGACTGAGGCAAGCTTTAACGAGTATCGGGAACAGGGTGGGACGATAATCGCTCACATCATCCCTGAAGATATGGTCGCGGCCGCCCTGGCTCATCCGCTCGTTATGGTGGCCAGCGACGGCGTCGGATTCGTCAACGGTCGGGCGCATCCGCGCGGCGCCGGATCGTTTTCCCGTGTATTGGGTCGCTATGTCCGGGAAAGGAACGTCTTGTCGTTGATGGACGCCCTCGGAAAGATGACTATCATGCCGGCCAGACGAATGGAAGCCGCCGTTCCCCAGATGCGTACGAAGGGCCGCATCCGGGTTGGCGCGGACGCCGACATCACGATCTTCGATTCCAACACGGTCCTGGATCGGGCCACGTTCGCAGAACCCGCCCAAGCGTCCCGTGGCGTCATCCACGTCATCGTCGACGGCACATTCATTGTCAGAGATACCGAGTTCGTGGAAAACGTTTTTCCGGGGCGCGCCATCCGGAGGTCCATTCGCCGTTGATTTTCCCTACGAAACGTGATCCACGGGTTTCTCCAGCACTTCCTTCACCTTGTTCATCAATGCGGTTGGCGTGAACGGTTTCTGAGGAATGGCGTGCCCGCATCGAGGGTCACCTGGGTTCCTCCGGCGTCGGTGTAGCCAGACATGTACAGCACCTTCAGGTCGGATCGAAGTACCGACATTTTTCGAGCCAACTCCGGGCCTCTCATCGGTGGCATGACGACGTCGGTCACAAGAAGGTGGATATGCTCGGCGTGTTCCGACGCCACCCGCAGGGCCACTCTGTTCGATGATACCGTGCACGTAGAGAGTCCAAGCCCGGTTCCCTTACCCCTGTCCTTGGTCGTAAAAAATGGCTCGAACACCCTCCCCCGGACACCGAATCCATGCCGACACCCGTGTCGGACACGCTGAACCTGACGTAGTGGCCTTGATCGAGAGTCGCGTGCATACGAGCGAAGTCACTGTCGATGTAAGCGTTGACCGTTTCAATCGCCAGTTCCCCGCCGTTGGACATCGCGTCACGAGCGTTGACAGTGGGGGGAGTTTGTTTCTACGAATCCAATAGTTCGCGTACCTTGTTGACAAGAGAGTCCGGGGTAAAGGGTTTGGCTATGAACGCCGCGTCGGGACTCACGGCAAGGGAATCAATCCGGTCCTCGGCATAGGCGGACATGAACAACACCCGGCTATCCACTCCTTCTTCCTTGAGCTTCCTCTCCAGTTCCGTGCCTCTCATTCCAGGCATGACAATATCGGTCAGGACCAGATCTACGGCGTTGTCCGAAATGATCTCCAGAGCGGCTCGACCGTCGACTGCCTCGAGCACCCTGTAGCCCTTCCGTCTCAGTATTTCGGTAGTCAATGCCCGGACAAACCCATCGTCTTCGACCACCAGAATCGTCTGGTCGTTTCTGCCATATGCCGGAACATCCTTCGAGTCCACCGCGCCTTCGGCCTCATCTTCGGTCGTTCCCTCGAGATACACAGTGACCGTCGTCCCGCGGCCGGCCGACGCATCGATACCGACCGAGCCACCGCTCTGTTTGACGATACCCAGGACGGTCGACAGGCCCAATCCCGTTCCCACCCCCTGATCCTTGGTCGTGAAAAAGGGCTCGAAAGCCTGAGCCTTCGTTTCGACGTCCATTCCGGTTCCGGTGTCGGTCACGGAGAAACGGACATAGAGGCCCGGTGAAAGCGAAAGGTCGGTCGCTTTCTTATCGTCCAGTTCCACGTTGGACGTTTCGATTTGAAGCAAGCCGCCATCGGGCATGGCGTCCCTGGCGTTCACGGCGAGGTTCATAAAAACCTGTACGAGTTGGATCCTGTCCGCCCGGACTCTCAACAACCGTGGCGCCAGCTTTGTGAGCAATTCCACATCCTCTCCGATCAGCCGCTTCAGAAGGTCGAGGTTGTCCTCAACCACGCCGTTCACATCGAGGACAACCGGCCGCAGACGCTGGCGACGGCTGAAGGCCAGGAGCTGTCGCGTCAGGTCAGTCGCTCGCCGGACCGCCTTGTCGATGCCGTCGCGGGCGTCGAATCGCCGTCGAACCGCTCTCTCATCAGATCCACGTACCCGACGACAACGGTGAGCAGGTTGTTGAAGTCGTGAGCGATGCCACCGGCGAGACGGCCGACCGATTCCATTTTCTGGGCCTGACCAATCCTCTCCTCCAACGCGTGACGTGCACTCACGTCGATCCAGCAACCCACCAGCTCTACCGGTTCACCTTCGTCGTCCAGAACCACCTGGACCGCATCATTGACCACCCGGTAGCTTCCATTTTTGTGCCGAAAGCGATATTCGTAGGAATGAGCGCCGGTTTCGAGCAACGCCGGGAGATCCCCCATCACACGGTCGACGTCGTCCGGATGGATGTGGTCGATCCAGAAGCGCGGAACGGCCAGAAACTCCGCAGCCTCGTAACCGAGATTCGCCTCAACGTTCTCACTGACGAACGTCAAGCCGAAATCTCCGTAGGCCTTCGCCGTATAGATCATCGCCGGCCCGAAATCGACGAGGTGCTGATACCGGGCCATCGTTGTCCGAAGCTGTTCCTCAGCGTTCTTGCGGTCCGTTATGTCCAACACCATCGTAGTAAAGCCCGCCTCCTTGCCGTCGGGCACGGTGTCGGGTACGTATCGGACCATGACCCAGCGCTGCTGCCCCGTTACGGTCCGAATCGATCCCTCCGACGATGCCTGCTTCCAGCACCAAGTCAATCTTCGCTTTGTGTTTCTCGTAGTTGTCTCTCCCGATGATCTCCCACACGTATTTGCCGACAATCTCTTCCCTCGGGAGGCCGAAGAACTCCTCGTAACCCTTGTTGACAAACTGATACCGCCGGTCCCTGTCGACCCGGGAGATCATCACCGGCACATGGTCATTGATCAAACGAAGCTGTTCTTCCCGATTCGCGAGAACTTCCTCGGCCGTCTTCCTCTCGGTGAGATCCGTTATCAATGCGTAGAAGCCTCGGGTGGTCCCGTCGTCGTCAAAGTCCGGAACGAAATTGAGCTGAAGCCAGAGGGTCTTCCCGTCGCGGATGAACCGATACTCACTGGATACCTGCTGACCCGACAGGACCTTTTCGATGTTCTCGTCGTCGTAATTCTCGCCCAGGATGTCCGCTACATTCCGGCCAACGATGTCTTCGACCGGAATCCCCATGAAGTCCTCATAGCGCTGATTCACGAACTTGTAGCGGCGATCGGCGCCGACATAGGAGATCAGGGCGGGGACGTGGTCGGTGATCAGACGGAGCCGACGTTCTTGCTCGCGAACTTTCCGTTCGGCTCGCCTCCGAGCGGTAATGTCGGTTCCCGATATGATGGCGCGGGTGAAATCGGAGTTCCCGTCGACAGCCGGCACCGACCAGCGGGCGTAGATTTCAACCTCTTGCCCATCGAGAGTAAAGGATGGTATTTCGGCCTCGTAGCTCGTTTTACCATCCCACATCACTTCCAGAACTTCCTTTAAGACTCGTGGTGAGCCGGAATCTCTCGCCCCGGGAAAGTTGTCCAGCAGCTCCTGCTTGGAGCGGGCATTGAAAAGCTTCACGGCGGCTTTGTTCACGGCCACATGATGTAGCGTTCCCATCACCTCCGCTATTTCGTCGGAGCTGTCATCGAAGTGCTTGCGAATATCCGTGACGCCGGCAGCGCGGGCCCTTTCCAGCCAGGACGCGAGACCCGAGTAATCTGTTTCCCACATGGCCACCGGGGCGGATTCGAAAAGCTCCTTGTAACGCAACTCACTGGTTTCGAGAGCTTGCCGCGACTGCTTAAGTTCCGTAATGTCCACAGCCGCGATCACGGTGTGTGACAGGTCCCCGGCGGTAAGATTCATGCTCACTACAATATCCAGGGGCCGCCCCCGCAGGGTTGCTGTGTATACTTCGGATCGTAAGTGCCGCCGCCCCTTCCACATTGTCAGGAGAAATTCCTGGGCGAGCCGGGTGGCAGCGGGCTCCTCCGGGATCGGTAGGCCCTCGGGCAGATCGTCCTCGCTTTCGGCCTCAAAAAGCTTCAGTGCGGCCTCATTGACCCGATTGGGTCGGAACGATTTCCGGAGCGACGAAACCTCGGCCAGGTTCGCCGCCACGTAGGAAACGATATCTTCGACTCCCTTGCTCCTGAGAGATTCCAACCAACTCGAAAGGCTACTGTAATCGATCTCCCACATCGCGACAGGAGCGTGATCGAACAAGTGCCTGTAGCGTTCCTCGCTTCGGCGCAACCGAGCTTCGTCCTCCTTCACTTCGGTGATGTCGGTAGTCGTTCCCGCGTACCCAATCACGCGCCCTGAATCATCGGTCTCCGCGACAGCCTGCCCAAGGACCCACTTTGTCCGACCGCCACGCCCTTGAAATCGATATTCCGCCCGAAACGGCGATTGGTTTCGAGTCGCCTCGGACCAGTCCGCCCAAACCCGCTCACGATCTTCCGGATGAAGGGCCGTGGCCCAGCCGCGACCAAGCGCCTGGTCGGGGGTGAGGCCCGCAATCTCACACCAGCGTTCGTTGACATACGTACATTGACCCGCTCCGTCCGTTTCGAAGATACCGACGGGAGACACTCGAGCCAGGGACTCGAAACGTTTCTCGCTGTCCAGTAGGGCGCGTTCGGTCCATTTTTCTTCTGTCACGTCCCTGGCGCTGCCGGTGTGCTTCAGGATCTTTCCATGCTCGTCGAGCTTCACATCGGCTCGAAGTCGCAGGTGTCTGATCGTACCGTCGGGTTTCAAGACCCGGTACTCTGTCTTGTGTGAACCCTTCTCAAGCAGTTTGGCCCGTGCTTCATCGACCTTGTGCCGGTCTTCAGGATGAATGGCCAATATGAGGGCCTCGCGTGCGTAGAATCCCTCCTCCCCCACCAGGCCAATAACGGACAGCATCCCCTTGGAGCAATAAAATCGACCGGTTTCGGGATCTTCTTCATAACTGCCCATCTGGGTGGTCCGCTCGCTTTGCTCAAGAAGCATCCGGCTTCGATTAGGCTCACTTCGGCCCTCGACCATTGGTCTGGGCATCTTTGCGGAAGGAGCGCCACCAGGGGCGGGAGTCGAAGTTTCGAGCGCTGCCTTGAGCATGGCCAGGCGGATCTTCGCCCTCTTCTGCTCGACGGCAACACGAACGGCATGAAACAGGGGGATGTTTCCAAAACGCTCCGGGCCTCCCGTCCCGCCATCAGGCCCATTGGCCTGGTCAAACCAGAAATCCAGACCGGGATCCAGAATCGCAACGGGAACCCCAGGCAGCCTCTCGACAACATCTCGGAATGAGTCGCTGCCACCGTCGTTCTCCTTAGGAACATCCAGGAAAACGATGTCGGCATCCACCTGCTCAGCTCGCGCCGGCGCATCGGAGATCCCCACACAATGGTGGATGAGGAAATCGTTCCCTGTCGAACCCTGGAGCAATCCTCCGAGAAGCCGGGCTTTGTCTTCCCCGCCGCCGGCAAAGAGAGCATTAATCGAAAACCGGGCCGAAGCTGTTTCGGTATTCATGAACCAATTACAACATCGGAAGGGTGCCGCCGTAACTAGGGAAAACCCGGGAATTACAGGTAAACAACCCTAGTGTAGTCCGTCACAGTTAATGTAACTTATTCAGCTTTCCTACGTCTGAGTATATATGAGGAGAGCACCGACGATTAAATTGGACATTCCTGTGCGGAAGGAACTGGAGCGACTGAGCCGAAGCCGCAGTGTGGCGGTCCGGTTGGCGGAACGATCTCGAATTGTCTTGCTGGCCGCCGGGGGTCTGGACAATCAGGAGATCGCTGCCAAGTTGGACATCACTCGTCAAAAGGCCGGACGTTGGCGCGATCGTTTCGTTGAAGATGGCCTCGGGGGAATCGAAAAGGACGCTTCCCGCAGTGGACGGATTCCCTCGATCGGCCGCCGGAAGCGGGCCCGGATCGTGAAGAAGACGGTCGAAGGGAAGCCTCCGAACGCCACGCACTGGAGCCGGTCCTTGATGGCCAGGGCAACCGGCGTCAGCGAGTCCACGGTAGGGAGAATCTGGCGGGCTCATGGCTTGAAGCCTCATCTGGCACGCACCTTCAAACTTTCCAACGACAAACAATTTGTCGAGAAGTTGGAGGATGTGGTCGGTTTGTATCTGAACCCTCCGGAAAACGCCATTGTTTTGTCCTGCGATGAGAAGAGCCAGATGCAGGCCCTGGACCGCACGCAACCCGGGTTACCTCTGAAGAAGGGGCGGTGCGGCACCCTCACCCACGACTACAAACGCAACGGGACGACCACGATGTTCGCCGCGCTCAATACGCTGGACGGCTCGATTATCGGGACCTGTATGCCGAAGCATCGTCATCAGGAATGGATCCGGTTTCTCAATCAGATCAAACGTTCCGTGCCGAAAGACAAACAGATCCATATCATTTGCGACAACTACGCCACGCACAAACATCAGAAAGTCGTCAACTGGTTGAAGCGCAACACGCGCTTTCATGTGCACTTCACACCGACCAGTGCATCCTGGCTGAACATGGTCGAACGCTTCTTCCGGGATCTTTCCGAACAACGGCTTCGGCGCGGGGTTTTCCATTCGGTTCCTGAGCTAATCCAGGCCGTGGAGGAATATGTCGGGGGTCACAATCAGAACCCGAAGCCCTTCATTTGGACCGCAACGGCTTCCGATATTCTTGAAAAAGTTCAACGTGCCCGAAAGAAGCTCGATAAGTTACAGTCTGTTTGACGGGGACCACTAGGAGGCCGACAGTTGGCCATAAAGAAGATCCATATCAACTACTTAAGTGGCCGGAATTGACCTGAGAGTCAATCTGATACGATCCCATGCTTTACAGCGAATCGGGTGATCTGGGCGGTGGTACGGAGGCCGAGTTCGTCGGAGATCTTCCGTTTGTGAAACTCGACGGTCTTTTCGGAGATGCCGAGCTCGGACGCGATCTCCTTTATGGACTTCCCCTCCGCGACGAGTTGAATGACTTCTCTTTGCCGGTCTGTAGGCTCGCCCACCGTCTTCGTGGGGTTGGAAGAGAGAAGCAAACTGTCGAGCATGTCCTTGGCGATCAGTGGTGTGACGTAGGCCCCACCTTTGAGCACCGCCCGTACGGCAATTAAAAGTTCGCGGGCAGCAGATTTTTTGAGAAGGTAGCCGGAGGCACCGGCCCGGAACGCCTCGACGATCTGGGCCACGTCCTCATGGACGGTCAGGATGATGATTTTCGCCTTCGGATCGGCTCTTTTGATACGACGAGTCGCTTCAATCCCGTTGAGCAACGGCATCGAGATGTCTGCGACGATGATG
Source organism: Terriglobia bacterium (assembly GCA_965262425.1). GTDB lineage: Bacteria > Acidobacteriota > Terriglobia > 20CM-2-55-15 > 20CM-2-55-15 > CAZOZZ01. The sequence continues at coordinate 2,048,396 of OZ253536.1, forward strand.
TCCGGGCGCAATCGATCCGCGGCTGTGACCAGAGCCCGTCCGTCTTCTACGGTCTCGATAACTTCGAACTCGGCTCCAGTATCGCCTTAACTCCCGAGGTGACAACGCCATGGTCGTCGGCCGCCAACACGCGCGCACGCCCCATTCAAGTCACCGACCCTGGGAGCCTGCGCGGCGGAAGGAATCGACTGCGAAAGAGGTATAATCGGTCCATATTTCCCCGATTTTTCGTTTCTTCCCGCCCTGAGACCCGATGCCCCTGCCGCCCGACCTTTAGAGTCCATCAAAGGCGGCTCGGAGGCTGGGCGACGCTCCTCGCCGCGATCGAATTGACGGCCCTATTGAAACTAATATAAGCTTCCCGAATCCTGTTGCAAACCATTCTAGTTCTACCACGAATATGATGACCGAACGCCGGTCCAAAAGTAAGCCGGTGAAGGAGGATGCTCAATGACAGTTAGAACCACGCGCTACTTTTCGACCTGCCTGGTGGCGGTACTGACCGTAGTTGCGCTCGTGGGTTCGATCTCGCCGCTCGGAGCGCAAGGTCGATCCACGGATGGCGAAACGCCGACCATCGACGACAAGACCGAGGGCATGCGGAAGATAGACGGCTACTTCCCCATGTACTGGGACGACAAGGAAGGAAAACTCTGGTTGGAGATCTCCCGTTTCGATACTGAAGTTCTTTACCTTAGGGGTCTGTCGGCCGGTCTGGGTTCGAACGACATCGGGCTCGACCGGGGTCAGTCGGGAGGCACGCGCATCGTGGCTTTCGAGCGTGTCGGGCCGAAGATCCTGATGGTCCAGCCAAACTACAGGTACCGGGCCTCGAGTGACAACGTGGATGAGCGGCGCGCAGTGGAGGAAGGTTTCGCCAAGTCCGTCCTCTTCGGTTTCGTTGTCGGTGCGGAAACGGACGGCCGGGTGATCGTCGACACGACCGACTTCCTGCTGCGTGACGCACACAACGTGATCGGCCGCCTCCGTCGCCAGGGGTCCACTTACCGCCTGGACAAGACCCGTAGCGCGGTATATCTGCCTAATACGAAGGGCTTTCCGAAGAATACGGAAATGGACGTCACCCTGACCTACACTTCGGATCAGCCATCGAATCTGGTGGGCACCGTCACACCCACGTCCGGCGCGGTCACGCTGCGGCTCCATCATTCCCTGGTCGAGTTACCGGGGCCGGGTTTTGAACCCCGGGTAGCCGACCCGCGGTCCGGCGTCGGCGCATTGACCTACCTGGACTATTCCACGCCGCTCGGCGAGCCCATGAGGAAGAGGTTTGCCAGGCGTCATCGGATGGAGAAGAAAGATCCGACGGCCGCCATCAGCGAGCCGGTCGAACCCATCATCTACTACCTCGATCGGGGAGCCCCCGAGCCGGTGCGATCGACCCTGCTGGAAGGAGCGCGCTGGTGGAACCAGGCCTTCGAGGCCGCAGGTTACCGCGACGCATTTCGAGTCGAGATCATGCCCGAGGGCGCCGACAAGATGGACGTGCGCTACAACGTCATCAACTGGGTCCATCGTTCGACCCGGGGCTGGAGTTCGGGAGGTTCGGTCACCGATCCAAGAACCGGAGAGATCATTCGAGGCCAGGTGACGTTGGGGTCGTTGCGGGTCCGTCAGGACTACATGATTGCCGAAGGCCTGCTCTCACCATACGAGAATGGCGACGAGGCGCCGCCGGAATTGGCCGCGCTTGCCCTGGCCCGCATACGGCAGTTGTCCGCTCACGAAGTCGGGCACACGCTGGGCTTCGGTCACAACTACTACGCGAGTCCGGCCGGCCGGATCTCGGTCCTGGATTATCCGCATCCCTTGATCACGTTGCAGCAGGACGGAACGATGAACCTGGACGAGGCCTATGACGTTGGAATCGGAGAGTGGGACAAGATCTCCGTCCGGTGGGCGTATCAGGATTTTCCAGCCGGGACCGATGAGAAGGCCGCACTCGAAGACATGCTGGCCGACGCACGGGAACAGGGACTGCTCTACATGTCAAACCAGGACGTCGCCGTGAGTCCCCTGGTCCACCAGTGGGCCAACGGAAGGAACCCGACTGCGGAGTTGGAGCGCCTGATGGATCTGCGACGCGCCGGACTCAACAAGTTCGGCGAAACGGCGATCAAGACCGGCATGCCGCTGGCAACGATGGAGGAGGTGCTGGTTCCTCTGTATCTGCACCACCGATACCAGATCGAGGCGGCCGCCTCGGGCCTGGGAGGCCTGAACTACAGCTATGCACTCCGGGGAGACGGTCAGACACCGCTGGAGCGAATACCGGGTCCCCAGCAGCGTGACATTCTCGCAACGCTGGTGGAAACGATCCATCCTGGAGAACTGGTCCTGCCGGATGCCGTCATCGACAACCTTCCGCCACGACCGTCCGGCTACGGACGGCACCGGGAACTGTTCCCGCGCTACACCGGAATGATGTTCGATGTGATTTCACCGGCTGTGGTACTGGCCGAGATCACCGTCGGCCACATATTGAATTCCGAACGGGCCGCGCGGCTGGTGGAACAGCACGCCCTGAACTCGTCATTGCCCGGACTCGACGACATCATCGACGGACTGCTTGAAGGGACCTTCGGTATTCGACCTTCCAACAGCTACGAAGCGGAAGTGAGCCGGGCCGTCGAGCGTGTCGTCGTTGAGGGACTCACTCGGTTGGCTGCGCGAGCAAACATGCCACAGGCTAGAGCGATCGCAACACTCCGACTGAGTGAGATCAACCGTCGTCTGGCGTCAGGCGAGGGTGGAGAAACATCGGATCAAGCCCACTACGCCATGCTCGCAACCGATATCGAGCGCTTCCTGACTCGCCCCGCTGAAACGTTCCAGCAGCCGGAAACGCCTGCGGCACCTCCGGGAGCGCCAATTGGCGATCCGGCATTGAACTGGTTCGACGGTTCCGCGTTGTGGTGTTCGGAGTGGCCGCAATAGAAGCGAACCCCCGGAAGAGTTCCGAACCCCGTCCGGGGCGGGGTTCGGCGCCTTTCCGCGTGAAAGTGGCCCCATCGCCCTCCCGCCCGATAGAACCATGTCGTAAGGGCAGCGTAGTGTAGCGGACAGAGTGTCGGGGCGTCCCTCCGTGGGCGCCCGCGGGAATGACGAAACTAAGGGCCCACTCAAGAATAACGGGTCTTCTGCAGAATTTGTGGGTAAAACCGTCTTCCATCGCCGCTTGAGGAGACCACGGTGCTCGCCAAGCCTCAAGGCTTCCCTCGCAAGCTCGGCGGCTGCGCCGGCCTTGACCCTCGGCTGCGCTCCGCGGTGTCGGCTGGTGTGGGCGATGGGGAACGGGGCCTCCGGCGGGGGCTCCGGGCACCGAGTGTAGGCGTCCGACCGAAGTGGGTACTGGAATATTCGCCGTCGAACAAAAGAATAAGGTACTTTGTTTCAATTACTTATGTGCGCACAGGCCTTTGGACTGCCCACAAATTCTGCGGAGGAGGCAGAATAACTTCACATTTTGGGCATCCCATCTTCACGCCATCTTCGCGACCCTTCGCGCCATCGCCATCTTCGGCCGCTCCTCAATCGCAGATCCTCGAAATAGCCGGGCTATTCCTCCGGTCTGCTCAATCGGTTGCGACCGAATCTGACGCGAATCTGGGCGCCAACTCTGTGAAGTTATTCTTGAGCGGTCCGCTCCTCGCCCCCCCCGACTCCCTTGATAGGATTTGCCGGCCTCAGCAGCCCGAGAGTGGATCGCTTTCCGCCAGTGGCCAGGGACGGCCACCTCGACACGCTTAAACGCACGGGTTGGATTACCGTGACCGGAGGATCTCTTTTATTTCCCAGAAGACTTTCCGACCCCGGTTGTGTCGCATGAACTCGCCCATTCGTTCCTGGATGGCGCGTTCCTGACCCATCTTGTCGAGCCAGTACCAGTACAATCTGGGCCGCCCGCCGACGAAGCGGCCGAACTCCTTCCAGTCTTCGTCGTAGAAACCGAAAGCGGGAATAGACATGCTCTGCCTGTCTCCGTAGAGGTACAGGCTCATCAGATCGTGGTTCTTGAACCGGGCATCTGGCGTTTTCCCGACTTCCTGATACGGGGCGGACTTCCCGTCGGCGCGCTCGTCACGTGGGAAGATTCGCACCACGAGGTGTTCGGGATTCAGCGATGCGATCTTCGGAACGACCGGCAGGTTCGTGAACACATCCGGGCACCAGTCTTCACCGATGCACAGGATGTACGTCTTCCGATCGAGGCTCCGAATCCACTCCTGTTCGGCATGAGTGAACTCGAGCGCCTCGTAAGCCGCGACGAACTGATCGCGGTTCCTCTCGGTGCGTTCAAGATACTCTTCCCACGTGTATCCCGACATGAACCGATCGTAATCGACCAGGTTCGCCGTCTCAGCCATTGGCTTTGGCGGCCTGCATCTCGGCAAGTTGCTCCTGCATACGGCGTGTCAGGTGGGGCACGATGCCGACCAGCCGTTCGGCAAGCATGAGCTGACCGCGATGATGCATTTCGTGTTCCTTCACCGACAGCATCATCTCGAAGCGGCTCTTGCTTGCAGGCTCTGCGCCCGGGGGCATGCCGACGGGCTCGGCGAGGAAGTCTTCGGTCACTCCCTCGACAAAAGTGGCCCACTTTTCCCCTTCAGACTTGAGTAGCTCGATGATCTCGGCCTTGTTTCTCGGCTTGGCCGCTTCCGCACCCATCTTTTCCATCAATGCCGGGAAATCGATCCCTTCGAGGGTGTCTCTCTTTTCTTCCGCATGCACCAGGTAATTGAACCCGTAGGAAAGAGCAATGTGGACCAGCGATTCGGCGATGCTCTTGGTACCGTCCGCCGGCACGAAGCCGTACTTGTCTTCAGGAATCTCTTCGGCGATCTGGATCGTGTTGCCGCGAACCGTTCGAAAGCTTGCAGCCAGTTCACTGGCTCCGTAATAGTTCATTTGGATGCTCCTCTTAAAAGTCAGAATTGTTGAAGACGGGCCGGTTCGCCCCGGCTCTCTCCACCTTAAGTATTTTCTCCCAACGATTCAATTCGAAATTCGGATCACGCACCAGTCGGGACCGGTTCCGAGACCGGTCAGAGGTGGTATACTGCCGCCCCCCCACACACACTTACAGAGGAGAATAGACCATGATCAGAATGATGGCTCTTGTCGCAACGGCAGTGCTGTTGACGAGCCCCGCAGCCGCGCTATATGCCCAATCCCAGGAAACCGGCGAAGAATCGGAGACCGCGATCACCGGGTGTCTGAACCCCGCCGACATGGAGGGCTATTTCGTCATCGAAGACGAAACAACGAACGAGAAAACCACGGTAACGGGGCTGCCAAGCCTAGCCCGGCACTCGAACAACCATAAGGTCACAGTGACCGGAGCGATGACGAAAGAACAAGGCAAAGACGTCATGAAAGTGACGAAAATTCAAATGTTGGCGGTCTGCAATTAACGATCTGGCTGCTTGACGGACGGCCGCCGGACGGGAACAGTGACTTCGACCGGGAGACGTGTGTCGTCGGTTTCCGGCTCGAGAAGATAGCTGAGTAGGTTGGCCTGGGGCTGGCCCGCCGGCACGAAGAACGTGCCCGCGCAGACTCCTAGGCTGTTTTTCGTGTTGCCATGAAATCTCGTTCTCCCGACCAGAGGCCTGTTGCCACGGCAACCGGTTCTATTTTCTTGTCTTCTCTGCGCCTGTGCACCTCTGTCGTAAGAAATCCCGCTGCTCCGCGCCTTCGAACTGATCGGTGAATCGGGATCTGCAGGACGACAACCGGTGTTAAATCCGGGCTAATCAGGTAGAATCGATCCGTGATTGTATGGCCGGGCTGGTTTCAGCGCGAATGCCATTTTAACGGCAACCGGGTCTCGACGGGAGACGACTGGTTAGGAGGTTTCGAGTAATGAAATTTACGAGGCTGCTGGTTCTGACCATGATGGTCGCAGTCGCGGTACCGGCACTGGCCCAGAACGACATGGAAGCGCCTCGTCCGATCGATGCGCTCGATAGTGTCTGGATTGAAGAGCTGACCTGGATGGAGGTGCGTGATGAACTCGCCGCCGGCAAGACGACCGCCATCATCGCCGCGGGCAGCCTGGAACAGAACGGACCCTACGTTCCCACGGCAAAGCATGCCTACGTCCTTCGAGCGACGGCGGAAGCGACCGCTCGAAAGCTCGGTAACGCGCTGATCGCACCGATCGTCCGGTACGAACCCGGGTCGCCGGATAGTCCGAGATACCCCGGGACGATTCCGGTTCGGATGGAAACTTACAAGGCGATCCTCACCGACGTGGCGTCGAGCTTGAAAGCTCATGGCTTCGAGCACATCATCCTGATCGGAGACAGCGGCGGGAACCAGCGTGGCCTTGACGAAGTATCCCAGGAGTTGACCGCGAAATGGGACGGCGGACCGACGTCGATTCATTTCGTCAGGGAGTACTACGACAGCTGGCAGGCGTCGGATGGGGCAATTGAGGAAGTCACCGGACAGGCGGAAGTTTCCGAGGGCATCCACGACGACTACAGCGTCAACTCGATCATCATGACGGTCGACCCGGAAGCGGTACGATACGACCAGCGCGTCGCTGCCGGCAAGGCGTCGATTAACGGCATCAGCATCGCTCCGAAGGAACGAACGATAGCAAACGGCAAGAAACTCGTCGATATCCGGGCCAGTGCCACGGTCGAGGCGATTCGCCGGATACTCGGAGCTTCCTCAAGCAACCAGTAGTTCGGAAAGAACACCGGACCCGGGAGGCATCCGGCCGGATGCTTCCCGGCCTCGGAAGCTAGTCCCTTCGCGAAATCCAAGTCTGTCGCGTCTTGGAAAGGGGTGCGCCATTCCTGACGGACGAACCATACCGGGTCCCCTCAGAGCCCTTCTGCTCTTGTTGATGATGTATACGTTCTTCCTCAGCATCACGCTGATGGGGGATTCCTTCAAATTCTTCGGCAGCGGATTCGCCGAACAACTCCTCGCGACCACCGCCAACCCTTTCGTAGGGCTGTTTGTCGGAATTCTCGCCACGAGCCTAGTGCAGAGCTCTTCAACGACGACCTCGATGGTCGTGGCTCTTGTCGCCGGAGGGGGCCTTGAAGTCAGCGGCGCGATCCCGCTGGTCATCGGTGCCAATATCGGAACGAGCGTTACGAACACGCTCGTCTCGATCGGGCACATCTCCAGACCCACGGAATTCCGAAGAGCCTTCGCGGCCGCAACGGTTCACGACTTCTTCAACCTCATCGCCGTGGCCATCCTTTTCCCCCTGCAACTGGCGACCAATTTCCTAGGGACGGCGGCGGATTTCCTGGGTAGACAGCTCCAGAACTCCGGAGGGATGACGCTGGTCAATCCGATCAAGCTCGTAGTCGATCCGGCGGCCGATCTCATCGCGAGGCTGACCGGAGAGTCCGGTACGATCCTGCTGATCATGGCGATCGTTCTTCTGTTCACGGCCCTCCGTTACATCGTCGTCCACTTGAAGGTCCTCGTGATCGGGCGGGTCGAGGCATTCTTTGACAGCGTAATCTTCAAGACGTCCTTTCGGGCTCTCATGTTCGGGCTGGTCCTCACCGTCATGGTCCAGAGCAGTTCAATTACAACTTCTCTGGCTGTCCCCCTGGCGGGCGCGGGAATCCTGACTCTTCAGCAGATTTTTCCGATGACCCTGGGTGCAAATATCGGAACGACGATCACCGCGATGCTGGCCGCCCTGGTCACCGGCGAATTGTCCGCCGTCACCGTTGCGTTTGCCCACGTCCTGTTTAACGTGTTCGGCATCGTCATCGTCTGGCCCATTCGCGCGGTTCCGATTTATCTGGCGACCACGCTGGCGGACCAGACCTTGAAGTCGAAATTGATCCCGGTTGCTTATATAGGCACCATGTTCTTTCTGATTCCTCTCGGACTTATCTATCTAATGGGGTGATTTCAAATGTTCAGGTTTAAAGAGCTGATTGAGTTGTGGAAGACGGCGAACTCGCTGACTCAAGCACTCGAGGACTCACACGTCATGCTCCAAAGCACCCATGAGATGTTTTCCGAATCTGTCAAAACTCTGCGCCACAGTGACAACGCGGACTTGACGGTGGACATCCACAAAATGGATCAGACCATCAACAAGTACGAACAGCAGGTTCGCCGGAAGGTACTCAAACACCTTGCGATAACCGGAGGAGTCAACATGATTCCGGGCCTGATCCTCACGAGCATCGTGATCGACATCGAACGGATCGGGGATTATGCAAAAAACATCAAGGACCTGGCGGTCGCACATCCGGAACGCCTGCACTGCGGTCGGTACAACAGCGAGATCGAACGAATAGAGGAGGGGGTGGGAGACATTTATGGGCGCGTTCTTCCCGCCCTGAAGGCGTCGGACGCGGATGCGGCTCGCAGCGTAATGAGCAGCAACTGGTGGATTCTGAAAAAGTGCGACGAAATCGTGACCGACCTGATCACGGCGCCAGATCCGGACTTGAGTCCGAACGACGCCATTACGACAGCTCTATACACCCGTTACCTGAAGAGAATCGCAGCCCACTTGATGAACATCTCTTCGAGTATCGTCAATCCGTTCGAACGCATCGGGTTCCGCGAAGAGGAAGTCGACTGATGGAACAGGCAGGTTCTACGGTCAAGCCAGCCCATCCCGTTCTGTCGACTCGGGACAGGCCCATCAGAACGACCAGGGTGCCGCCTCCAGCGATGAGGCTTTGGGCCCCGGACCACTCTTCGGGACTCGCCTCGGCGGCGCGCGACCCGGTCATCACCATGAAAGAGTGTGCGTGTTCCCGATGGGTGATGGGGATATCGGCGGCTCCGGGGGCGGCGATGGCGCTGCTCACGCCCGGAACGATTTCAAAGGGGACGCCGCCTTCGGTAAGAAACAGGGCCTCTTCTCCGCCCCGTCCAAAGACGAACGGGTCTCCGCCCTTGAGACGACAGACCCTCCGGCCTTCGCGTGCGTGCCGCACCATGAGGTCGTGGATGAGCCGTTGCATCTTCCCACCGTCCCCGACCCGCTTGCCCACATCGATCACGACGGCATCACCACGCGCTTCAGCCAGCATGCGAGCGTCGATGAGACGATCATGCAGAACGACGTCGGCCTGACGAAGGCACTCGAGACCCCGAACCGTGATCAACAGGGGATCTCCGGGTCCCGCTCCCACGATATACACAATTCCAGATCGACTCATTGGCTGCTCTGATCGGAGGTCTCACCCACAATCTCATCCAGACAACGCTCGAGGCCCATCTCGTCCTTGTCCCGGATCAGACCGAGAGCATCAGAATCGACAAGCCGGTAGTGAACCGCCTTCCGCTCGGCCGGATCTTCAAACCGACCCCGCACGCCCCCCCGCAGGCCTCCGAGGATGTCGAGCAGTCTCCCGTACTCCGGGCCAAGGACGGCGGAAAGCTTCTCCCGTAGTCGCGCCGCCAGCGCGGGGCTCTTACCACCCGTCGATATCGCGACGCTGAGATCTCCTCGACGAACGACCGAGGGCATGATGAAGTCGCACCGGGATGGGTCGTCCGCAACATTCACGAGGATTCCGGCATCTCGTGCGTCCGCTGCCACCAAGGCATTCACGTCGGAATCATCGGTCGCGACAAGAACCATCAAAGCACCGCGTGCATCCCCGCTCCGGTAAGCTCGTCTATGCAGCGTGATCTTTTCTTCACTGGCCAGAAGCCCTAAACGGTCGGAGACGGTCGGACTGATCACCGTGACTACCGCATCGCATTTCAGCAACGATTCCACCCGTCGTTCGGCCACGGAACCGCCACCCACCACCGTTGTGGGCTTGTTGGCTAAGTTGAGCGTTATGGGGAAGTAATCCATCAAACGCTATCCCGTGCAAAATGACCCGCGATAGCCTGCGCCATCGGCCCCATCTTCGGAACGTCGGGCCGGATCGCCGCTCGAACGCCAAACTCCCCGAGCGCCTGTTCGGTCACCCCGCCCACAGCTGCCACCGTGACGTGGTCCCGTAGCGTTGTTTGCAGGGCCTCAAGATGTCCGCTCTCGGACGCGGCCGAAAACAGCATTTTTGCCTGTGGCGCACTGGTAAAAGTGATCACGTCGATGGATCCGTCCAGTAGCGAATCAATGAGTCGCCCGACGGCCGCACGGTCGGAGACTTCGCCATAGGTGTAAACCTCAACCGGCAACACACGCGCTCCTGCACGTTCCAGTTCCGAACAGAAATCACCGCTCTGGTCCGCGTAGAGTTGCACACCAATAGAACGAGATCCGAGGTCCCCCGAACGCAAGGCATTCAGGACAACGGCGGATGTCGGAGTCGTCGGAATGACATCCGGCCCGATTCCCTCTCTCCTCAGAACGACGGCGGGCTTCGGTCCCCTCACGACAACTCGAGCCCCGTTGACGGCGGCCAGAAAGCGGGCCTTTTCGCCCATCGCATCCGCCTCTTCGATCAGGAAACGTGCTCCGACACCTGTGAAGAACACGACGGTATCGACGCCCCCGCCGATCACAGCCAATATGAATTCCTGGACCTTCCCACGGTCGTCAACCGGCCTTTCTTCCAGCAAAGGACACGCCAGCACGCGAGCGCCGTGCCGTTTGATGAGCTCCCCGAATTTCGGTCCATAGCGGTGTTCGGTGATGGCAACTGTCTTGTTTTCGAGTGGAAGCGTCATACAACGGCAGGACGGCCTGAGTCTAGGAGCCTGCGCGGCAGAAGAGATCTACTGCGAAAGCGGTATAATCGGTCCATATTTTCTCGATTTTTCGTTATCCTATGGCTCCCTCTTGCGAAGAATCACGTCACCCGATGTGTTGCGGAGGAGGATGACATTGGAGCCACCTCCATTCAGCTCCCCGATCATCAACTTGCGTCGAGGCAAGCCGGGTCGCGGTCGATTCTCCGGCCGATCCCTCCGCGACCTCATCTCCACGATTTCGAATTCACTTTCGATTTCCCCGACGAAATTTTCAACTCTCACCGTGGCTTCAGCACCTTCCGGAAATTCGGCTTCGATGGTTCCACTCAAAGTCGTGAACGACATTCTCTGACTCGGATCGACCTCGGCAAAGGAAACGAATACATCACCCGCCAACGTCTGTACAGTGGCGGCGCCACTGATGTCATGCAATTCGACGTCCCCGGCCTGCTTATTGACGGTAATCCGGCCGGACACACCGATGACTGTCAGGTCTCCGAGAGCTCCGTTGAAGTTGATCGACGTTCCGCGGGGCACCCGAATCGATATCTCCTCCTCAAAGGCCATCGATCGAATGGTCAGAACATTGTTTCTTTCCGAAACCGACAGCCCCGGCCCAATTTCCGGCCTGCGTCCGCGAGGCGCGCCGCGAGCCCCCCGGCCCGGCCCGCGGGGTGGCCGCGGCGCAACGGGCAAGGAGATGCCGCCTTCGCTCACGATGATCACCTCATCGCCGTCATAAGCGATCACCTCGGCATTGGCGTGCATGAGGTTCAGCCGGAGCAGACCTGGACGCCCCGGATCGCTGAAGCGAATCACATGTTCAGACCCCTCATCCTGAGCCCTCGACGGAGTCGGAAACGCCGCAAGGACAAGAGTGAGCGCCACGCCCACACCCACCCGACGCACAACTGAACGACTCTTCTCGGTCATCGTGTTCCACCTCTCCATTTCGCATCGTAGGTCGATCTTCATGGTTCCATGGACTCCATCGTCGTCGAACTCAACCCCTGATACGCATACGCCCAGGACAGAGGCGAGTATACGACCTCAAAATTCGGGTCGACTATCTCCACCCATTCCTCGAGCGATGCGGCATGATCCTCGTCGGCGCCGTTCGAAGCGTACAGGTACAACGCCCCCAGCAACCAGAGGGCTTCTTTGTTCTCAGGATCCGCCTCGAGCCCCGCCTCGACATGCTCGGCTGCACCATGCCAGTCGCCACCCACCACGAGGGCGTTCGCTTCGACGAGGCGGCGCAACTCCACAGGAAGCCGATCGCTCCCGGCCCGGGCACGCTCGGCCGCCAAACGGGCATCGGCCTCCCGACCTGCGGCAAACGAAGCAGCGCTTAAACGATAATCCGCCATGGCGAATCCGGCATCTTCCCGAACGGCCTGGCTGAACATTTGAGCAGCTTCCTCAAAGTCACCCGCCTGGAACAGGGCCTCGCCTTCAGCGTATGCCCGATAGGCTTGGACCGAAGACGTCAGGGATACATCCACATCCGCGAGGCTCACCTCGGTTCCGGCTGTCGAGCTCGCCATTTCACGACTTACCTCAACGCCGAGCAGCTCCGCCATCTGAAATACGTCCGAAGCTCCCTGACCTTCAGCCCGCGGTGAGGCGAGCAGGCGGCCGCTCTCGACGTCGACCAGGTCGGCCGTAACCACAACACGGTCTCCGACCGTGGCGACCTGTCCCAGAATCATCGTGCTGACGCCGGCCATCCGCGCCACTTCGGTGGCGAGGGAGCTGTCCAACGGACCTGTTTCCTGACCGAGTTGCCGGGCCAGATCGTTCAATCTCTGGCGGCTGACGACATCCACGCCGGCAGATCCAGATAGTTCCGTAGACAACAGGCTGGTCATCATGCGGCCGATCCCTTCGGCGTCATCAGGATCACTCAGGTTTTCGAAGTACATGACCGCAAGCGCGCCCCCCGCAACGGGTGAGTCCGGGGGTAAAGGATCGACGCCGGTCGAGGGGACGAGAATGGAGGCCAACACGGCCACCAACGCAAGGCCGACCACACCAAGCCATATCTTGCTTCCCACCCCTTTGGACGTCGATTGGATCGGCGCGGCCGCCAAACGACCGGAATCGGAACTCCGCTTCAAGCGCAGCAGGTCGGTCTGGAAATCTGAAGAGTGCTGGTAGCGCAAACGTCGGTCCTTCTCGAGAGCCTTCTGGACGATCTGGTCGAGTTCGGCAGGGACATTCGGATCGATCTCGGTAATCGCAACCGGCATCCGATTGAGGATCGCGTCATACAGCACGGCCGTGCTGTTGCCGGTAAAAGCCTGACGGCCCGTTACCATTTCGTAGAGAACGACCCCGAGTGAAAACAGGTCGCTACGGGAGTCCACCTTCTCCCCCCGAGCCTGCTCGGGGGACATGTAGGCGATCGTGCCCACCGCCGCTCCAGGATTCGTCAGGTCCGGGTCCTCGGTGGCGGAATCCTTCGTCTGGGACGTGTCAGGAACATCTTCCGAGGTGAGCTTGGCCAGACCGAAGTCGAGGGCTTTGGCCTGACCTCGATCGGTAATCATGATGTTGGCGGGCTTGATATCCCGGTGGACGATCCCTTTTGCATGGGCGGCATCGAGGGCGTCGGCAATCTGAATGCCCACTTCGAGGATCTCGTCTGTGGAAAAAGGCTCTTCGGCGATACGTTCCTTGACTGTCTTCCCTTCCAGGTACTCCATCGCTATAAAGGGTTGGCCCTCATGTTCGTCAACGCCGTAGATCGTGCAGATGTTGGGATGATTCAGAGCGGACGCGGCACGCCCCTCGCGCCGAAAACGCTCCAATGCCTGGGAATCCTGGGTGAACTTGGGAGGAAGAAACTTCAGGGCGACCGGACGATGGAGACGCGTGTCCTCGGCCTTGTACAGCACACCCATCCCGCCCGAGCCGAGCTCGCTTAGAATCCGATAATGGCCAACCAGTTTTCCGATCATTTGAACCTGTGAACCAGAGAACGCTTTCAATTCATCTTAGACCCCGCTTGCGGGAGCGTCAAACTTCCGCGACGGCCTGTCGCATCTATAGAGGTAAGACGACCGGCACGGGTTTAAGTGGACACTAAATTCAATGACGGGCGAACCATACGGCGGCCGGTGGTTCCGAGAGTTCCGAAACAGAGGCATGGACTCCGCCGGCAATCTTGTATAAGCTCTCTGTGCCCGGGTAGCCCTACTGTAAATGGAAACCTTCTCCCCGGCCGAAAGGTTACGAAGATGGAATGGCATGATCTAGAAAAAACGACAGTCATAAAGCTGCGAGAGCAGGCCCATGATCAAGGCATCAAAGGTGTTAGCGGCAAGAACAAGGCCGTGCTGATCGAGGAACTGGCAGCTGTTCTGGGAATCGAGAGGCCTCACGAGGCAATGACCCAGACAGTGGTTCATGACAAGGGCGACCTGAAGAAAAAGATCCGGGAGCTCAAGGCCCAGCGTAGCAATCTGATCGAGTCCAAGGATCACAAAGGCCTGAAGGCCGTCCGCCGGCAGATCCACGGATTGAAACGGCAGATCAGGAAAATGCACCTGGCGGCTGAAGTGGTCGGCTAGGAGCCTTGGGCGATCGACAGGCCGACGAGAGGCCCCCCTTCAAACCCGAAAGCCCTCTCCCACCGGATCGGACGCGTCTACGACAAACGTATTGTAGCCCGTCACGTATGCACTGCCCGTGATTTCCGGAATAATGGCCGGGATTCCTCCAACCGTGGTCTCCTCCACGATCCGACCGGCAAAAACTGTTCCGATGAGACTCTCGTTGACGAAGGGCTCCCCTGCCGGCAATGTTCCTTCAGAACGGCGGAGCGCTATCACCGCACACGTCCCGGTACCGCAAGGGGAGCGGTCCACCTCCGCATCCGCGAAAATGGTAACGTTGCGCAAGGTCGCGCCATCGCTGGCAGGGGGAGCGCAGAATATCGTGCCGTAGATCCCGCTGAGACCGGATTCGAGTGGATGAACCACCTGACGCATGCCTTCAACCGCGTGCTTGATCCTCATTCCTAACGCTCGAAGGTCGGTCAGGTGGGACCGGTCAATCGGCAGCGGAGCCTGCTGGACGATTGCATAGAACGCACCCCCGAAGGCGATGTCCACCCGCAAGCCCTCGACGTTGAGACCCCGCTTGAAAACAAACGATGGCACGTTTCGGAAACTGACGCTCTCGACGCGACCGTCCTTCATGTTTGCACGCGCTCGCACAGGGCCTGCCGGAGTGTCGATCGTGATCGAGGAAGGATCGGGAAAAAGGTCCTTCCCGACCGCCACGGTCACCAGCGCAATCACACCGTGGCCGCACATCGTGCTATACCCCTCGTTGTGCATGAACAAGACACCCATATCGCTCCCGCCCGAAACCGGTGCCGTCATCACACAACCGTACATGTCGGTATGCCCGCGCGGTTCGAGCATCAATGTGGTTCGGATCTCGTCGAGATGTTCCTGCATGTACCGGCGCTTTTCGAGCATCGTGGATCCCGGAATGTCCGGCACTCCCGAAACGATGATACGCAACGGCTCTCCGCCGGCATGAGCGTCGATCGTCTTATAAGTTTTCGCGTGTTCTGCCATCGTAGTATTTTGGTGTCCGGCTTGGAGCTTCGCCGGATACAATGCCGACAAGGCTTATCTATCTAAACACTACGGCGGAGGCTGGGATAAGCTCTTTCCGAATCCAGGGAGGACGAAGTGGCGGATTTGATTCGAGTGGCGACGCGGTCGGAAGTGACCCCGGGAACGGCAATATCGGTCGACGTCGGTGGCACGTCTGTCGCGATCTTCAACGTCGATGGCGAATACTTTGCGATCGGAAACGCCTGCAGCCACTACGGCGCGCCGTTGTGCCAGGGCACGACAAACGGACACAAGGTCCGTTGCCCCCTTCACGCAGCGGAGTTCGACCTGAAGACCGGTAACGCCCTTTCAGCTCCGGCCGCCATCGGGACCGGGAGCTCCGGCCGCCATAGGCTATAGGATTGTGATCGACGGGGATGACCTCAAGATCGCCGGCTAGGAGCCTGCGCGGCAGAAGAGATCTACTGCGAAAACCGTGCTCTATGTACAAGGTTGGGGTTTCTCGATACAAGCTGTAAAGAAAGGTAGGCCCTGTTCGGTCGGGAGGCCTCACCGGACCCTGATCGGCCAATGTTGCCGGCTTCAGCCTTCACGCCGACGTTGCCATTGCCGCCTCCGACCGCCCGGGCTGGAACGTTTGTGCCGCTATACGGCCCGCCCGTCCATCGCGACCGAACGTCTGTCCTCCCGGTCGGACGGACGCCTCACGTATCGTTTCAAGCGCCCCTGGTCCAATGGAACGACACACATTGTCCTGGAGCCCCTCGAACTCGTTGAAAAATTCGCTGCGTTAGTGCCCCCACCTCGCTTTCACCTGGTCCGCTATCATGGCGTGCTTGCCCCGGTCGCGAAATGGCGTTCCGAGATCGTTCCCGAGGTTCCCCACGACGATGCCGGGCTTTCGGATTGTTCCCACCCGCCGGCAACCGAACAGTCCGTCCCGCGGCCCCTCGGCCGGCACAACTATTCCTGGTCCCAGTTGATGCGTCGGGTGTTCGCCATCGACGTGCTGGATGTCCCCGTTGCGGCGACCGCCTCCGCATTCTCGCCGCGATTCAATCCCCCGACGCCATCCCAAGATCCTGGACTATCTCGGTCTGCCTTCCCGCGCTCCTCCCATATATGCTTGAGATCCTGAGGCCCGGCAAAATGGTCTCGACCTCGATACAGTATTTCGTTGGGTATCATTTCGACAGCATATCTGTGTCCGAATCCTTGATCGCGGTTTCCTCCGTGCCTCCTCGGGCCCAAGGAAACCGCCATCAAGGCACTTTTCCTGACCTCCCTCGCTCTTTCGCTCTTGGGCTCATGCCGCCGACCGGATGCCTCGTCCTCGAACGCCCCAATTGCCACACACTCACAAACGATCTCATTTGCAAAGAGCCTCTTTTTTCCTATCCGCTTTGCACGTCTAAGACATCCAATTGATTCAATGTTTCCAGAAAATTCTTGAGACCTGTCATTGAAACCCTGCTGGCCACGGAACGCATGGCTAAGAGTTCGTCCTTGTCGCTCTGAACGCGAGGAGCCGATTACTCTCTGGTTGAGTCCAAGCCTTTTGGACGCAACAAACGGGAGGCGAGCCCTCGAAGGGCCAGGGACAGAGATCGCCTCCAAAGCCGTGAACCCTCTTGGTTCCAACTTCTGGTCATTGCCTGGAGGTCGGAGATGACTTCAATGCGACGACCGTTGGCGAGGTGCCGCACTTCGTGGCGATCTCCCTGTAATTTGACGCGTGGTCAATGTCGATTGTTGGCCCCTCCCCATTGACATGCATCAACTCGTGAAGAAGCGCGGTAGCCCTGCCTTCGACAATTTCGAGGAAGTTGTCGTTCAGAAATATGATGCCCCGGAGCCCCCGAACACCAAACACACGATACGCTCGTCCAAAAACAAGCGAGTTGGCTGGCGGCAACCGTTCGGTGCCGAGGTCCGTAACCGCATTCCAGATTGCGGTGGGAAAGAATCGGGGTTTTACAGGAAGATTGGACGCGTCCCGATTAACGTAATTGATAGAAGTCGAAAGTAGCAGCTCCCTGGCAGGGCCTCGTCCTCCGAATAAGCTCGCGCATTCTTCGTTGTCGAAAGCGTGCCGAATTCGCTCGGTCAAAGCCTGAACCAATGAGGAATCTGCGAACGGACCGAAACCTCCGTTAGTAGCCCTGGAATCGTCGCCTTGAGACGGGTCCTCGGTAAACCCATCGACACTGTCAGACGGGAACGCTGTCCCCTTCATCGAAGACTGGGCAGAAGCCGTTGTTCCGAGCACTATGACTAGCACCAACCCTCCCATCGCCCTACCAAAGAGATCGATACTCATTAGGTTCGTTATGCCTCCTGAATTAGATTCGAGTTCTGAATGAAAGGAACGGTGGAAATCGTGTGGTCGTAGTTTGGTTCCTTCACTCGTAAACGCGAAAAAAACGGAGCGAACCCCACATGAAAGGAGCAGAAAAACGTTTTTCGAACACGGAATAAACGCCCTCTTATTTTTCCTCTGCGCTTCCTCACAAACTTTACTTTCCCGATATGAGACTCCGTTGAGTGTTTTCTCGCTCAATCAATAGAGGTCGCCGTTTGCCGACCGGCTCTTGGTTTCGGGTTGGCTGAATTACCGCCTTCAGTCGAGAGAACGGGGAAAAGGGGCGAAAATCCGGAGACTCGAAAACGTTGACAGATCAGGTTTAGGGAGGGTAATGGTTAAAAACGCACTAGGAACGACAGTGACACGTGGAGGCGTTGGTTTGATCGGATCAGGATCGGTACAGGTTACCCGACTGCTCAAGAAGTGGACCGACGGCGATCCGGAGGCCCTGGATCAGCTGCTATCGCTCGTCTACAACGATCTCAAGCGCATCGCCCGGAAGCGTATGGTTGGCGAGAGACCCGACCATACGTTCAGCGCTACCGACCTTGTCCATGAAGCCTTTCTCCGACTGGACCGCGAGAAGAAGGTTCGGTTCAACGACCGGGCTCACTTCCTTGCTCTGTGCGCGCGGAAGATGCGTCAAATCCTCATCGATCATGCACGGCAAAGGAATTCGGACAGGAGAGGAAAGAATTGTTTCCGAGTACCGATCGACGGCATTGACATACCCGACAGAGGGGAAGGCTTCGAGTTCGTCGTTGTGAACGAGATTGTCACGAGGGTCGGAGACTTCAACGCTCGCCATGGCGCCGTCCTGGAAATGCGACTTTTCGGAGGGCTTACGATCAAGGAAATGGCCGCCGAACTCGGAGTTGCGGAGATAACGATCAAACGAGATCTGGAGTTTGTTTCGAAGCGGGTGAGAAAAGAACTTGGAAAGACGGATGAACATAGATCCAGAGCGAGAACGGCAAGCCGAAATTGAGAGGCTGTTCCATGGGGCGCGGGAACTCGAGCCGACAGAGTGGCGCGAGTTCGTGGAGAGGAATTGTTCGGATAGCGCGCTCAGGGAGGAAGTGTTGTCGCTGCTTCACCAGGGAACTGGCCCAGTTGGACCAATTGTGAAGATCGGGAGGGACATCCCGACAGCCGGTGACGACCTAAGCGGCACAGTTCTCAATGATCGATACCGATTCATAGGGCGTCTGGGGGCCGGTGGGATGGGCCAGGTCTATCTCGTCGAGGACACCGAACTGGATGGCCTAGTGGCTTTGAAGCGCCTCAGTCCGGTCCTGCGACAAGATCCGGAGTATCGCGAACGACTCAAGCGCGAGGCACGAAGGGTCTTTGAACTGAAAGGTGAGCCTCGCGTCGCATCGCTTTTCAACGTTTTCGAGACTGAGAACGAGATGTTTCTGGTCATGGAATACGTTGAGGGAGGAACACTCCAGGAGAGGATCAGAAAGCCCCTGACCCTCTCTGCCTTCTTCGATATTGCAATCCAGTGTTGCTGTGGGCTGGCGGCGGCCCACAAGAAGAGCATCATTCATCGCGATGTCAAACCGAGCAATATTCTCCTGACACTGGACGGCAAGGTCAAGATCGGAGATTTCGGGCTGGCCAGGCGGATGAGGGGAATTGCGGCGGATCCAGATGCCACTCGCTCTGAACCGCCAACGGCCGAGAGCAGCATGAACACTTGGGGCTTTGTCGGGACCCCGGCATACGCGCCGCCTGAAGTCGATGCCGATAGGGGGTCCGGCAGTACCCGGGAGGATGTGGAGCTCAACGAGAGTTCCGATGTGTTCTCGTTGGGCATCGTTTTCTACGAATTGTTGACACGACTGAATCCGTTCGCCGGAAGCAGCTTCGACCACACCCGGCGTAGGGTGCATACCGAAACGCCACAGCCAGTCGATCTGTACAACTCGAATGTTTCCCCAAAGCTCGACAGGCTCATCGGCCGGATGGTGGCCAAGGATCCGTTGGATCGCTATCAAACAGTAACGGAAGTTCTCCGGGCGCTCGAACGGCTCAAAGCCTGGTCTGTATGGAAACCTAGGGTGCTGGCTATTGCGGCAACACTCCTATTGGCGATCACTGCTGTCCAAATTAGCGGCAACCACGGCCAGTCGGTGTTGATTCCAATAGAGATAGATCTCCCCTGAAGGGCTGGTGAGAATCAGCCCCCCCTGCCAGCAATGGGCGACGGCCGTGTCGGATTTCAGATGCTGTCCAAAAGAGTGCGCGTGTAAGCGATGAGTTACCTCGATTCTGAAAGAGATGCTGTCCAAACTACCGGTTCCATTCCAGCGCCAACTGCTGGGCTTGGATTTGGGCCAGCGCGGGCGGGCCTTCAAACGGGACGTCGAGCCAGGCGTTGAGATCACGATAAACGAACAACTGGTGCCGGAGCAGGGCGACCAGATTGGACAAGGACCATCCGAAGGTGGACCTCAACTGGAGGTATTTCAGCAGCAACATCGCGATCAGGGCCGTCCAGATCTGGGTCTTCACCGCATTGGGGCTGGTCCCGAGGAACGTTTTGATCTTCAGATTCTGCTTCAGCGCCTTAAAAAACAACTCCACCGACCAACGATCCTTATAGATGGCGGCAATCGTGGTTGCACCGAAATCGAGGTGGTTGGTCAGGAAGATGATCGATTGCTCCTTCTCCGGAACCCACACCTCGACGAGCCGGAAGAAATATTCCTCACGGGCTTGGGCATGATGGGGAAAGAACACCACTTGATCTTTGAGGATGTTCCGGTTCTTCGGAACCGGCCGATCTTCGATGACTTCCACTACGGCGTTGCGTTTCAGCCGGGACACGAAGTACACCCCCTGGCGCGTCAATTCCACGAACCAGTCGTAGTCCATATAGCCGCGGTCGATCGCCAATACCGTTCCCGGCTCGAATCGCATCTGCCGCGCCACCTTGATGTCGCTGCTCTTGCCCTCGGTGATCACGGCAAACGAAGGCAGGTAACCATCGTGATCCAGCAGCAGGTGCAGCTTGATCGCCCCCTTGGTCCGCCGAAACTTCGCCCAGTCGAACAGCGACATCGACAGGTCGATGACGCTCGAGTCCAAGCTCATCAGTTTGTTCTTGAACCGGAACTTCTTCCCGCCACGCTGGGCCGCCACGCCCTGACATTTCTCTAGCAACTGCCCGAACACCGTCTGATAAAGCTGCCACGGCCGGTGTCGATTAGCGTAGGACAGCGTCGATCGTTTCGGCGCTTCCTCCAACCCCAGATGTCGCAGTTTCCCTTCCACGCTCGCCAGACCGCCGCAGATCTCCCGCAGCGAATGGGCCCGTCCCAACTGGCAGAACAACATCGCGATGAACTGGCTCCAGCTCGCGAATCCACGCGCATGCCGCTGGGCCTGATGATCCTGAACCGCCTTCTCAAACTCCAGGCGCGGAAATAGTTGCAACAACTGGGAGAAAATGCTGGAAAATCGTTTCATGGTTGGGCCCTCTCCACGGATTGATTTCTCGTGTTGGAAAAACCAATCTTACGAGGCCGGGCTCAACCTACTCAATTCCTAAAAGCTAATTTGGACAAGAGTGATTGGCGATAGGAGCTACGAGTGAGCCCGTCCAGCGATGGATGGGACTTGGCACAGAAGACGTAACGCTTGCGGTCCTTCCGTTCCAGGCGCTTGATGGAAGCCCGGACGAGCAGGCCTATTGGCACGGTGTCGCGATAACAGTGGCCGACCAGATTGCGACGCTCGTTCCCGAGTCGGTGAACGTCATCCCCGTGTCAGAGGTCGTGAGGGCGGGCGCGAGCACTCCCGGCGATGCCTTTTCTCAGCTCGGGGCGACACGTGCCCTTAGCTTCTCCCTCATTGAAGATGGTGGTGTCGTTCGGGTGGCTTACGAACTGACCAACGCCTTCGACGGAACCCTGGTCGGTGGGGGCGACATCAGTGTTCCGGCTTCCGACCCGTCTGCGCTCCAGGAGCGCATGGTCGAGGAGGTTGTCTCGCTCCTGGGCTACAGTTCGGGGCCGGTCAGGCAGCCAGGGACTGTCGTGCCCGAGGCCAACATTGCTTTTACAAGAGGCAGGGGGTACCTGGAGAGTTTTCAGGTTGAGGGGAGCCTCGGCCGTGCTATCGAGGAGTTTGAAAGCGCAATGGAGTTCGACCCAGGCTACGCTGCCGCACATGCGGGATTGGGACGCGCCTACTTGCGCGCATATGGCCAGTCTCACAATGAGGAAATGGTAGCGCTCGGGGAAACGGCCTGCGCAAGGTCTGTTGCTCTGGCCCCTACGCTCGTCGATAGCCAGTTATGTGCAGGCGCCCTGTCCATCGTCCGAGGCGAGCACTCGAAGGCGCTCGGTTCCTACCAGAGCGCCCTATACGTGGACGAAGACAACGCGGAGGCTCTCCTCGGCCTGGCATCCGCACACGAAGGGGTGGGCAACAATGACACAGCTGAGGCCACGTACCGTCGGGCCATTGCAGATGAACGACTGGATTGGGTGAGCTACAGCGAGCTAGGAAGTTTCTTGAACCGTCGCGGGCGCCAGCAAGAAGCGCTCGAACAATTCGATAAAGCACTCGAGGTCATGCCGGAAAATGGGATCGCCCATAGAAATCGTGGGGCAGTCTTGCTGGCCATGGGCCGATTTGAAGAGTCCCGCGAGGCTTCTTTGGTCGCTCAGAGGTGGAGACCAACAGACGCCACGATCGTCTCCAATCTGTGGATGGCCAGCTTCAGCCTTGGGCTGTGGGACGAAGCAATCGAAAACCTCGAGATTGCGGTAGGCCTGGGCGAGGACCACCGTGTGACCGGCAATCTTGCCCGGGCATACTACATGGCGGCCCGCTTAGATGAAGCAAGGTCCACTTACCAGGAGGCTATCCGGCAGGGGCTGGCAGTTCTGGATGTCAGCGAAGGGAACCCTGACGTCCATATCCTGCTGGCCAGGTACCATGCCATGATTGGCGATCGATCGGCCGCCTTGAGCTATCTCCAGTTCGCCCTGGAACGCCGGCCCGATGATGGACATTACAACGTCATCGGAGCGACGGTCTACAGCGTATTGGGTGAGAGAGATCGGGCGCTGGATCTGCTGGAAACAGCAGTCCTGGGGGGTGCATCAATGTCGGAGATTCGAACTTCACGAGAGCTTGACGACGTGCGGGACGACCCAAGGTACGGTAGATTGATGGACCTTCGGCAGAACCAATAAAAGTAGGATTCTAACCTCAGTGATCAAATTGGCCGACTTGAAACCAGGGTGACTGGCGACAGCCAGAACGTCATGGATGAGCGTCGGAACAGACTGGGGCGCGACCACATTGTCGCATACCGCACGGTAAGGAATCCGCCCTCGCATGCGCTGCGAATCCCGGAAGATCTCCATCATGCTTTGATCGCCTGATGCGTACGCTAGCCCGCATTTCTCATGAATGGTGCCCGAAACTGCATTTAGGAGAAGGAAAAGGTGTCGGAAGCTGGGTGGCGGGAGCAAAGATGCCGACTGAGCGGGGTAACTGGGCCTGGATGACTGGTGTTGAAGGGAATGGCGACGTGAAATCGGATTACAGAGACAGCTATCCTGAGCAAAGACGGGAAGGTTGGGATGTGTGAGAAGGAACGCTTAACAGCGCAGAGGGATTTTTTGAAGGTTCGCGTAAACCTGAGCGAATGCCGCAGCGTAAGGGTAGCCTCCAGCCATCCGAATCCAAACTCGACGTACAGTGAGATGGATCTGCGCTCCGATCTTGAGCAGCTTGAGGCGAATCGTGGTGCACTGCGCCCGCGCGAATTCGGTGCCCTGCAAGCCGAGCCGTCGCAAGGCCTGCATCAGCATGTACGCCACCGATGAAAGGTAGAGTCGGAGTTGATTGGCGCGCATGGTGGCCGTGCTGGTCCGATCGGCAAACAATCCGAGCTGTTGCTCTTTGATCCGGTTTTCCATGTCTCCTCGGGCACAGTAGATCCGTTCATAGACCTGCCTTGGAGTCGTTCGACCTTTCGGTAACGAGGTGACGATAAACCGGGGGTTGGCGCCCTTGGCCAGATGTTCGGCCTTACCAATGATGCGTCGCTCACGGGTCCAGCTGTCGAGGGTCTGATACTGAAACGTCTTGAAGACGCGCGCCGGCTTTCCCGTCCTGCCGAATCGCTTTTCTGCCGTCGCCATCGGAGTTTCAATCGCGCGCCGCAGCCGATTGTTCTTCGCCAGGCCGATCACGTAATCGACACGGTGTTGGGCCTCGCACCAGGTCAGGATTTCATCGCGGCAGAAACCCGAGTCAGCCCGAATCACGATCTGGACTCTGGGCCACTTCTGTCGAATCTGTCCCACGATCCGTTCCAGTTCCTCTACCGATCCGTCCGCACCATCGATGTCGGAGCGTCGTAGCCGGGAACACAACACGAACTCCCCACAGAAAATGTAAAGCGGCAGATAACAATGGTGCCTGTAATAGCCGTGAAAGAAGCGTCCCTCTTGATTCCCGTGTATCGGATCGTCCGTCGCATCCAGATCCAGAATGATCTGCCGCGGTGCCCGCCGATGGGCTTGGAGGAACACGTCCACCATCAACCTATCGATCGCCGCTTCGTCCCGGCCGATCTTCTTGGTCGGGTGGCTGGCCGCTTCCTCGGTCGACAGTTCCAGCCGGTTCAACGTGCTCTTGCCCGCCAGGGCCTTGCCGCGGTCTCGAACCTGTTTCCGGGTCCGGCCCTTCGGATCGGTCTGACCCACCATCACCGCCAGCACTGGATCCGATCGGAGTTGATCGTGGTCGTTCAAATCCTCATAGCCCAAACACAATCCGTAGACCCGTTGCGATACCAGTTGCTCAATCCCGTGTTCTACAAATCGCGGGTCCCGATGATCCCGGAAACATTCGGCAAACTGTTTCAGGATCCCGGTCCGTTTTTCCGTTTCTCGTAACAGTAAACCGCCCGCGTCCGTGCTGATGTCTCCTCCGTCGAATTGACCCCGTACTTCCCGTGAACCCAATGCGTGAAATTGAATCGTTTCTGTTTTACACTCTGTCATGACAAAGGCCGCCTCCGTCTTGGCTTGAAAGTTTCTCGACAAAACCTTCTATGCCAGACAGGGCGGCCTTTTTCGGTCCTTTCCCTTCCTACTCTGTTTCGATTTATCTCAGATCTCTTGAGAAATGCGGGCTAGTGCCACCGTCAAGCTTGAGCCGATAGGGGAAGGCATTGTAGCCCCGAGTTCTTCATCCCAAAGACAGGACTCACTTTTGAAGGCCTTCCAGGCGGTGGAACAATTCAAGGCGGTAGAGAAATTCGGGTCTTCCGCAGAATTTGTGGGTAAAACCGTCTTCCATCGCCGCTTGAGGAGACCACGGTGCTCGCCAAGCCTCAAGGCTTCCCTCGCAAGCTCGGCGGCTGCGCCGGCCTTGACCCTCGGCTGCGCTCCGCGGTGTCGGCTGGTGTGGGCGATGGGGAACGGGGCCTCCGGCGGGGGCTCCGGGCACCGGGTGTAGGCGTCCGACCGAAGTGGGTACTGGAATATTCGCCGTCGAACAAAAGAATAAGGTACTTTGTTTCAATTACTTATGTGCGCACAGGCCTTTGGACTGCCCACAAATTCTGCGGAGGAGGCAGAAATTCTACGGCGGAGCGGAAAGCGGCTTCCCGAGGATGAATTCTTCGAGAACACACTCGTACGCGATTTCTCGATACCGCGAGAGCGTGTAAAAACCTTGACGGAGGTATTCACTGACAATCTTCGGTACCTAAAGCTGTTTACCGTTCCTGCTGAAGAAACTGAACAGTCCACCGCCGATACTCCGCCATCACCCCCTCAAGTGGCAGCGACATCAAAGAGTCGGCCAAGTTCTAGCGAGCGAGTGCGCGAGTTCTTGGATAGGTGTTTTGTGATGATGCCGTTTGGTGAGTGGTTTGATAAGTATTATAAAACCATTTATATTCCGGCGATCAAGGAGGCAGGACTTGAACCCCTCCGCGCTGACGAACTCTTTTCGACTGGAACTGTTGTAGAGCAGATCTGGGAGCAAGTGAGTAAGGCTCCCGTTCTACTCGCGGACTTGTCGGGAAAGAATGCCAACGTTTTCTACGAGCTTGAACTAGCACACGCGGCTAGAAAACCAGTCGTTTTTACTGCCAACACCATTGATGACGTTCCGTTCGACCTCCGCCACCTGCGCGTCATGTGAGGTGCTCTCCAAAATTCGGACAGGTCGCTAAGGTGTAAAATCGGTGCCTCGGGAGAGGCAGATGAAGAAGCGCCAGAGGAAGCAGTACAGCGTAGATCTGAAAAGCAAAGATCGCGGTAGAAGCGGTGAAGGGCCAGCGAACGATTCAGGAGAACGGCGTCTATGCGGCCGACCAGGACGAGTATCCCCGGTTTCACCCACTGCCTCCACCCGATGATGCCGAGGTCGTTCAGGTGGCCGGCCGGCTTGCCGAAAGGACTGTCGCACAGGGCGTGGTTTGGGGCCCGACGCCGACCCCGAAGAAGCGGATTCACTTGCGCGGGATGAACCGTTGTTGGCTGCGCTCACCAGCGCCTCGTTGGCGGGTCGCATCGCCACGGGCCCGCATGCCGGCCAGCGAATCCTGACGGGCGGAATTCAATCGACCACCGCTATCGGGACGCCATCACCGGACCCCGGTCGGCCAATGTTGCCGGCTTCAGCCTTCACGCCGACGTTGCCATTGCCGCCTCCGACCGCCCGGGCTGGAACATTTGTGCCGCTATACGGCCCGCCCGTCCATCGCGACCGAACGTCTGTCCTCCCGGTCGGACGGCCGCCTCACGTATCGTTTCAAGCGCCCCTGGTCCAATGGAACGACACACATTGTCCTGGAGCCCCTCGAACTCGTTGAAAAATTCGCTGCGTTAGTGCCCCCACCCCGCTTTCACCTGGTCCGCTATCATGGCGTGCTTGCCCCGGTCGCGAAATGGCGTTCCGAGATCGTTCCCGAGGTTCCCCACGACGATGCCGGGCTTTCGGATTGTTCCCACCCGCCGGCAACCGAACAGTCCGTCCCGCGGCCCCTCGGCCGGCACAACTATTCCTGGTCCCAGTTGATGCGTCGGGTGTTCGCCATCGACGTGCTGGATGTCCCCGTTGCGGCGACCGCCTCCGCATTCTCGCCGCGATTCAATCCCCCGACGCCATCCCAAGATCCTGGACTATCTCGGTCTGCCTTCCCGCGCTCATCCCATTCGACCTGCGATGCCCCGTCACCAAGCAGAATTGGAATGGGCTTGAGATCCTGAGGCCGCTTGACCTTACCGAGGCCTCGGCACCCGATCGTGGCAAGTGCCTCCCCAGACCCGGGGCATCAGATTCGACATGAGGCTCTGGCCGTCGTCAAGGATGACGTATTGACGGTCCCGGCGGGTCAGCGCAAGCAGCGTTCCTTCGGGTGTTCGCGACTCGCTAAGGAGCTCCCAGGGTTTCACGAACGAGGCCCCTTCACGTCGGTACCGTTGCTTTCCCGCACCTCTACGGCTAAGTGATCACCGTGACTACTTCCTCTTCCCGTCAAGCCAACGCTTGATCGTGTCGGTTACGAACTCCGCCGCATCTCTATGGACGAAGTGGCCGGCTCCAGGGACCGTGACAAGGGTGAGGTCGCGCTCCAGCCAGTCCCATGTGCCGCCGAGGGCGTCGGCCAGCAGATACTGGTCCGCCAGGCCGTGAATCAGGAGCACGGGAGCCTGTACTTTGACCAGGGGCGAAGTGTCTTCCAGGTAAGGCTCGCGCGGATAGTTCGTTTTGTAGTAGTTCAGCATCGCCTCGAAGCTCGATCGTTCGAAAGCGTCGACATAACGGGTTCGTGCTTCCGGCTCCGCGACCCAGCCGGCCAGCGCTTCCGCATTCAAGGCTTCGTGCGCTCCCGGCTTCTGGAAATCGCGCGCATACTGGCTGTTGGCTTGCTGCGTTGGGTTTTTGGCCAATTCCCGCATCAGACCACGTGGGTGCGGCAGGTTGCAGATGATGAGGTTTTCGACCAGCTCGGGCCGCGTCATCGCCAGGGTCCAGGAGACCATCCCACCCCAGTCATGTCCCACGATCGTTGCCTGTTGGCGCCCCTGGTCTTCGATGACGGCAACAATGTCTTCCACCAGGCGCGGCATCGCGTAGTTTTCGAGACCCGCCGGTTGATCGCTTCGGTTGTAGCCCCTCAGGTCAACGGCCGCCACACGGTAGTCGCTGGCCAGTGCCGCCATCTGATGCCGCCACGTGAACCAGAAATCGGGAAACCCGTGAATCATGACGACTAGCGGGCCGGCGCCGGCGGTCACGTAATGAATCCTGACTCCGGCGTTCTCGGCGAAGTGATGCTCGACTTCGTCGAAAAGATCGCCCTCCTGGCCGAAGGACGGCGGCGATAGGATCAAGAGGAAAGCCATGAGCAGGCTGGATCTAAACCGCATCGATGGGCCTCCGTTAGCGTCCGTTGACATTCGAGAGTCGACCCGCTTCGTGGCACGACTGGCAGACGAGCTTCGATCTCAGATTGACTGCATCCGGATCCGACAGCCAGGTCTCGGCACGTCTGGCGTACGCAGTTCCAGACATCGTCTGGACGATTCGTTTCATGAAGACCTCGGCCCGTTCACGATTACCGAGCCGGAATTCCGACTCCGCTACTCCAGCCAGGACTTCGCCCTGGTGGTGCAGGGGCATGTTCTCCAACTGAGCCCCCTGTTCCTCGTAGAGCACGTTGTAGGCATCCCTTGCCCCCTCGAGCGCCCGCTGGCGGTGTTGGCTCGGTAGTCTCCCCTGGTTCAGGAGCATCGTACCGCCATAGACGGCGTTAACGCCGATTCCCCTGGGGTCGATGGTCAAAGCCTCGTCCAGCAGCCGGAGCGCTTGCTCGTACTGGGTCCGAAAGCCCTCCGCATCGTCGTCCTCGTGCGCTCGAACGGCCAGGTGGGTGAGGCCCATGGCCTTCAGCGCCATCGCGTCGGGATCCTTCGGGTTCTCCTTGAGAATCTCTTCGAGTTTGTTCATGCCGACGTTCATCTGGTCCAGATCGTTGCGGAGCGGGCCGGCAAATATGTCTTCGCGGGCCCAGGTGTACACGCTGAGACCTTCAGGACGTTGGGCGAAGGACACGACGGCGGTCAACAGCAGTATCGACATCAATCTAATTCGCATCTGAGGTCTCCTCTGGGTGCGTCTTCAGAATCCGGCTGCGAGTCCACATTCGGGGAATTTAAGGCTTGCTAGAGATTTAATGCTTACCAGGGAATCATAAGCGACGGCGCCGATGAGGGTCAATCAGACCATCAACGATCCTGACAGCCCCTTATCCGCCTGCCAAGGTTCGATGTCAACGCAAAGACGCAATGACGCAAAGGACGCGAAGCTGTTGGTCTGGATTTCGGGAACGGATCAGGTCGAGGCGACAACCGCCCGCCACACTCCCTCCTAAACAAAACCGTCTTTGCGACTTTGCAACTTTGCGTTGAAGACAATCTAACGATCTATGGAGTCTTTCGGGTCAGGCCCTAATTCCGGACACAGATTTCGCTGCCGGTTTCCTCTCTAGCCCTTTCACTTTCGCGTGGCGTACCACTCCCCGGAGCCAAACTCGCGGAAATAGACGGCACCTTCCATTTCGGATTCGTCCCAAAACCCCTCGAAACTGATCGATATCTCCTGCCCGTCCGCGTTGATGGTGAAACCGAAATAGATTTCTTCGTCCACGACCTCTCCGGTCACCGTGAACTCGCCCTGAGGACTGCTCAGCTTACCGGTCAGGTAGCCCTGGGAGTCAAAAGACAAGGTCAGGTTCGACTCCTGCTGCCCTTGAGGCGAATCCACCGTCACGACCCATTCTCCGCGAACATCCTGGGCCGAATCCGGGGATGCAAACAGGATCGGTACCATCAACAGAAAAGCGAAGCTCGCTGTTCTTCTCATATCTCCTCCGATTTCCGCCGGGAAGTCGGCCGGGCAGACTCATCAAGAACAGTTCTTCAGCAGGACACTAAAACGTGTCCACAAAAAAGACGTAGGAGAACAGAACGCCGATGGTGCCGGCGACCAGCAGATAGTACAGCATCGGCATGATGGTCTTGCGGATCAGGGCACCTTCCATTCCAACCAGCCCAACGGTCGCACTCGCCGCGACGACGTTGTGGACACAAATCATGTTACCCGCGGCTCCGCCCACGGCCTGGAGACCGAGGATGACGAGTCGCGATGTCCCGATCTGATCCGCAACGCCGTACTGGAAAAGGGCGAACATCAGATCGCTGACCGTGTTGCTCCCTGCAACGAAAGCCCCCATGGCGCCGATCGCCGGCGCAAAGAACGGCCAGGTACCGCCTGCGATCCCCGCCACGTATTCGGCAAGAACCAGAGGCATGCTGGCCAGTCCCGATAGGTTTGCTACTCCGGAGTCGATGAACACGCGGACAAGCGCCACGGCGAACAGGAGAGCCAGGGCGGGACTGGCCATTTTGTGGGCCGCATCGGACCATGCAAACAGCGCCTCTTTTTTCGTCATCCGATGCAGCAGTATCGTGATCAGCGCGACCACCATAAAAATGGTCCCCGGAAGGTTCAGCGGTTCAACGCTCTGGGACAGGCTGGTCCCGAGGATATTGGACCAGGTGAAGCTGACGGACAGGATCCAGGCTTTGAACGGGAGGAAGGGCAGGCGCGTCACGACGAGTAGACCGGCGACCAGCAGATAAGGGGTCCAGGCCTTGAACAACGTCATGTGGTGACGCTCTTCTCCGGCGTCGGCGGTGATGTTTCCCACCCAGTCTTTGTCCCACTTGTCCCGGGGAGGAAAATCCCAGGGCTTTCCTTTTGGCATGAACAGGTCGTTGCGAGCTCCCGTCACAACAATGGCCAGACCAATCAGCCCTCCGAGGAGCGACGGAAACTCCGGCCCGAGAAACACCGCGACCAGAATGTACGGAATGACGAAGCTAAAACCGGCGAACAGGGCAAACTTCCACACTTCCAGACCTTCCCGAAACGATCGCTTTTCGCCAAAGTACCGTGTCATCATGCACACGATGATCAGCGGGATCAGTATGCCGGCTACCGCGTGAGGCATCGCCGCAAAGATGCCAAGCTGATAGATGAAATCCGCGTAAGCGATGCCGCTGGCCGACAGCGCATCTTCGACAAGCGGCACGTTCAAAGACTGCCCCATACCCACCAGAATCGGCGTGCCGACGGATCCAAAACTGACCGGTGTGCTCTGGATGATCAACGTCGCCATGACGGCCGCAAAAGCCGGAAAGCCCAGCGCGAGCAGCAACGGAGCAGCCACCGCGGCAGGTGTGCCGAATCCGGCCGCACCCTCGATGAACGCACCGAAAAGCCACGCCACGATGATCAACTGGATGCGTCGATCCTCTGAGATCCCCATGAAACCACGTCGGATCGTCGTCACGGCCCCGCTCTCACGGAGCGTGAACAGCAGGAGGATGGCGCCGAAGATGATCCACAGAAGCGTGAGGGCGATCATGCCTCCGCGCAGGGTCGCCGCCATCACGTTGACCAACGGCACCTGCCACACCGACAACGCGACGATCACGGTCAACACGTAGGCCACCGGCATCGCCCGGACCGCAGGCCATCGAAGCACCACCAGAAAGAACATCACCGCCAGAACGGGGAGCAATGCGGCAAGCGCATACAGTGCCATGGACATCTCCTTGGATTAGAGAAACTGCTGCACTGTAGCCGCCCGGAAGTTGGCTGTCAAGAACGCTTGTTGGTTTGAGAAAGGGCCGGGACGCGAATTTTCAGCTGGGATGGATTTTCTTGAAGCCCCTGCTGGGATTCGCCCTAATCCGCCGCGGCGCGGCTAACACCCCGGGCCGATTCGAGGGGACGATCACCCGCTTCGAGCGGACGATCACCCGAAGGGAAACTCCAGATGTAGGAGAGGACGCTGCCGGCAACACCGACCATCATGATCCTCAGCAACAACCCGAGAGGCCCAAAAAGGACGGGGTAGCCGATCATAACGACGATCATTGTGGTGGCGATACACTTCACCTTGAATCGGACGTGGTAGTTTTGCCAGTCCACCAGCATCGGTCCGAACACCGGCTGCCGAAGCAGCCACCGATGCAGTCGGGCCGATCCCTTCGAGAAACAGAAGGCCGCCAGAATGACAAAGGGGGTCGTGGGCAGTAGCGGCAGGAAGATGCCGATAAATGCCAATCCCAGACACGCGAGACCGCAGACGTTATAGACAAGTCGCATCGTGCTTACATTGCCAGCACTCCGAATGCCAAAACTGACTTCCACTCGCTCTAACTACAACCTGCTGAAACAAAGGGAGTCGGCCGGGGCTCGCGCATCGAATGTCGCGAGCCAGGTTTGTCGATTCGACACTCGCGGCCCGACAGCGACAAAAAGTTGACTTCGCTCCGTTTGGTTGAATTCAGAGCTCACGAAGGTTGTCGCTGTGAGCCGGGTTCCCTATACTGCCTTCCATGGCTGGAAGACTAGACGGAAAAGTAGCGCTCATCACGGGGGCTTCACGTGGAATCGGTCGCGCCACGGCGGCCCTGTTCGGACGAGAAGGAGCCTCGGTCATCGTCAACTATGCGGTACGGTCCGATGCCGCCGGCGAGGTCGTCGCGGAGTTACAACAGGCCGGGAGCCGGGGCGTCGCCATTCAGGCGGACGTGTCGGATCGGGGACAAGTGGACTCGATGGTGTCCGGGGTTCTCGATGACTTCGGACGTATCGACATCCTGGTCAACAACGCGGGTATCCTGATCGGCGGCAACGTCATGTCCATGAATCACGACGAACTGGACCAGATGATTTCAGTCAACGTGAAGGGCATCGTCAACTGCGTGCAGGCGATCGTTCCAGGCATGGTCGAACGTGGTTCCGGCAAGATCGTCAACATCAGTTCGCTCGCCGGGCTGGGGACGGCCGTCCCCGAAACCACGCCCTATGGCTTGACCAAAGCCGCCGTCATCTCGCTCACCAAACGAATGGCGTTCGAACTGGGCCCGAAGGGCATCAACGTCAACGCCATCTGCCCCGGCTTCATCCAGACCGACATGCTGGCGTCCATCGCCGGTTCGGCCGAGGCACTGGCCGCCAGCCTGGCCGCCCCGGCAGGCAAAGCCGCCCTGGGACGGGTCGGTCAGCCCGAGGACATCGCCGCGGGCGCGTTATTCCTCTCAAGCGACGAGTCGGGCTTCATCACCGCCCAGATCCTGACGATCGACGGCGGGCGTATGGACTTCCTCTCACATTCAGCTTGAAGAACGGAATCAGGACTTCAACACGAAGAGCACGAAGACACACGAAGGATAATCCGTATTTTTCTTCGTTTCCTTCGTGTCTTCGTGTTGAAAAAATGGCCTCCTCCGCAGAATTTGTGGGCAGTCCAAAGGCCTGTGCGCACATAAGTAATTGAAACAAAGTACCTTATTCTTTTGTTCGACGTCGAATATTCCAGTACCCACTTCGGTCGGACGCCTACACCCGGTGCCCGGAGCCCCCGCCGGAGGCCCCGTTCCCCATCGCCCACACCAGCCGACACCGCGGAGCGCAGCCGAGGGTCAAGGCCGGCGCAGCCGCCGAGCTTGCGAGGGAAGCCTTGAGGCTTGGCGAGCACCGTGGTCTCCTCAAGCGGCGATGGAAGACGGTTTTACCCACAAATTCTGCGGAAGACCCAAAAAATGTTCACTCTGTCAGGGATACAGGCTCGGTAAGCGTTCCGCTCGGTAGACGATCCAGCCTACTTCGGGGTTTGATTCATCGCGGATGATCAGCTCGAAGACCTTTTCGGGGGGTGTGGTGTGGGTCACCTCGACGATGCGGGCCCAGCGGAGGCCGGTTTGGAGATCGTTGGTGGGGCGTCCTTCGCTGTCGGTGACACGGCCACCGTCGGTCACCAGAACGTTGCCCGTTATGGGCATCGGGTCCGCGTCGCCGACCAGGGGGGAGTAGAACATTTCGTCGCCGGGACCCCCATAGACCCATGCTTCGGAAACCGTTTTCGCTTCCGCATCCACAACATATTCCACGACCCGGCTGTAGCTTTGTCCCACCGGTGGCTTCGGCCGGAAAGGCCGCACCCGGAAGTTTCCGTTGTCAAAGACCAGAACGTTGCCCGTCGGGGTAAGCGCGGGAGCGTGCGGATGGTAAGGCCAGGGCATGTTGAACGGTTCAGGCAGTAAGAGATAACCAGACCAATCACCGCGCCATCCTTCGAGGTTCCCGAGAATCCAAACCACTTCGCCGGTCGTTCGACCAATCTTGACGAGCGCGTCCTGATGTCGAAGCGAAACGATATAGGTGTCGTCCGTCGAATCGTAGATCACGGAGTTCGCATGCGCCCAGTCCCTGGTAACAGCGCCTTCAGGAAAAATTGAATTACGGCCTTCCGAGAGAGAACCGTATCCGAGACGGTACGGGTCGAGGATGTCCAGCATCGACCACCGATGAACAACGTCACCCTCGCGCGTGAACTCGACGACCACGTCGTCAACGACGTTCGCGGTCTCGAGGGCCGCGTCGGGATCCGCCTCGCTCGATGGGTAGCTATCGACTTGCCGGAGCTCAGCTCCCAGCGTGAGCAGGTTGCCTGTCGGCATCTCGAAGATCTCGTGATGGGGACGCTCGACGTCGACCGCAACGCCGCCCGGGTCCGGCTCGGTCCGGCTGGAGCCATACCACTTCTCGACGACGTTTCCCGCCATGTCGATCTCGAAAAAATCGGCGTCCGCACCCACGCCGGCCTCATAGAGTAGATGGCCGTTCTGGATCCGTCGCACATCGGCAATCGTATGGTCGGTGCGATAAAACCAGACCACTTCGCCCGCCGGGTCGAGCACCATCAACAAACTGTAAATGTCGTCGGAGCCGGTTCGGTTGACGCTGAAGAGCGTGACGCCGGGCTCCATCAGCGACGGCTCGCTGGCGTTCAACGCTAAGGGAGGGAAATCGTCAGGCAGGGGCTCGGTCACCACCGCGAGTGGGTCTGGCCAGTCGAATGCGTTGCCGTTGCCGTCGATGACCGTGACGTTGATGGTGTGTTCGGTTGCCGGCCCGAGGCCGAGTACGGTCAACGAGTGGCCTGTGGCCAATCCGGGAAATTCGATCTCCCGGTCCAGCCCACCGGCATGAACGTTGAGAACCACTCGCGAGGGCTCGTCGGTAGCGAGATCCACAATGGCGACAAGGGGCGTCGTCAGGTTGGGGTTCAGCCGAACCGTTGGAGGTCGGACGAGTTCGGGCGCCTGGAAATCCAGGAGTCCGCATCCGGCGAACGATACGGCGGTCAGCGTGATAAATACGAGCCGGATAGGTCCCTCCTCAACTCGCCGGAGCGACTTCCTTATGCCTCTTTGACCTCGGCGATCAGCTTGGTGAGCGACGCCTTCGCGTCTCCAAACAACATTGACGTGTTTTGATTGTAGAACAACTCGTTGTCGATTCCGGCGAAGCCCGGGTTCATGCTGCGCTTCAAGACGATGACCTGCTGGGCCCGGTCGACGTCCAGAATCGGCATGCCGTATATCGGACTCGATTCGGTGTGGCGGGCCGCCGGATTGACGACATCGTTGGCTCCAATCACCAGGGCCACGTCGGTCCGTTCCAGTTCCGGGTTGATTCGCTCCATTTCCCAGAGCTGCTCATAAGGGACATCGGCTTCGGCGAGCAGGACGTTCATGTGCCCGGGCATTCGGCCCGCAACCGGGTGAATCGCGTACTTGACGTCCACTCCGCGTTCCTCCAGCAGCGTCGCCAGCTCCCGAACCGTATGCTGCGCCTGGGACACGGCAAGTCCATATCCCGGCACGACGACTGCCGTTTTCGCATACGCCAGCATGATCGCCGCGTCCTCGGCGCTCACCTGCCGGACGGATCCTCCGGCTCCGACGGGTCCGCCCTGGGCCGCGGCCGATTCGCCGCCTCCAGCGCCGAAGGCGCCGAACAGAACATTGGCGAGCGACCGGTTCATCGCCTTGCACATGATCATCGTCAGGATGATCCCCGACGCCCCGACAAGGGCGCCGCTGATGATCAGACCATTGTTGGAGATGACAAAGCCGGTCGATGCCGCCGCGATTCCGGAATACGAATTGAGAAGTGAAATCACGACCGGCATGTCCGCCCCGCCGATCGGGAGAACCGTGAGCACGCCCAGAATCAGAGACAGAACAACGAGCGTGATCAGGGGCAAGACGATCGAGTTCCCAAACAACCCCGCAAACACTCCGGACAAAGCCCCCTCCGGACCTCCGACAACCAGGTATGCCGCCGTCAACAGGATGGCCAGCAGCAGGAGTGCATTCAACGGCTTCTGCAGCGGATAGGCCACGGCCTGACCGGTGACCAACTCCTGGAGTTTCCCGAAGGCGACCAGGCTCCCTGAAAACGTAACCGCACCGACCAGGATGCTGAACTGAACGCTGAAGGACACCTCGACGGGATCTCCACCCTGGCCGCTCAGGCGCAGAAACTCGGCGCTGGCGACCAGAACCGACGCCCCGCCACCGAAACCGTTGAGGACCGCGACCATCTGCGGCATCGCCGTCATCTTGATCGTGCGCGCGAGAATCGCGCCCACCGAGGCACCAATAATGATGCCGATCAATATTCCGGAGAAACTTACGATCCGCTGCTCGAACAGGGTCACGACGATGGCGATGAGCATGCCTGCCGAGGCGAGCGCATTGCCGTTGCGGGCGGTTGCGGGAGATGAAAGCCACTTCAGTCCGACGATGAAGAAGACGGCGGCCAGTAAGTAGGCGAGTTCCATTAATGCACTCATTTTCGGTTCCCGCCTTTGTCCTTCTTGAACATTTGCAGCATGCGGTCGGTCACCATGAAACCGCCGACGATGTTCGTCACAGCGAAGGCGACGGCGAGGATGCCGAGGATTGTTCCAACCTGGCTGTATCCCTCACCGGCAACGATCATCGCCCCGATGACGGTGATACCGGAAATGGCGTTGGACCCGGACATGAGCGGCGTGTGGAGCGTCGGCGGTACTTTCGTGATGACCTCGAAACCAACGAACATGGCCAGAACGAACACCACTATCGATCCGATCAAAGCTTCCATAATGGACTTTTATCTCCTGGGTTAAACCCGGATCTCCCCGGCATGAGTGACGGTACTCGGCCCCACGACATCGTTGTCGAGGTCGATCTTCAGTTCCCCGTCATCGAGCATCTCGGCCAACAGGGTATTGACGTTTCGCGCATACATCTGGCTGGAATGGACCGCCACGGTCGAAGGCAGGCTCAAGTGTCCGATGATGGTGACACCGTGCTTGACGACGTCCTGGCCCGGTTCTGTCAGATCGCAGTTGCCCCCGGTTTCGGCGGCGAGATCCACGATGACCGAACCGGGCCTCATGGCCTGGACCATTTCCTCGGAAATCAGCTTCGGGGCGGGCCTGTCCGGTATCAGGGCAGTCGTGATGACAATGTCGGTCTTCTTAAGGGTTTCTTTCAGAAGTTCCTGCTCTCTGCGATGGGACTCCTCGGAGAGTTCCTTGGCGTATCCGCCAGCCGTCTCGGTGTCCTCTTCGACGAGTTCAATCTCCAGGAACTTCGCACCGAGACTTTCGACCTGCTCCTTGACGACCGGGCGGACGTCAAAGGCAAGAACCACGGCACCCAGTCGTCTGGCTGTCGCGATCGCCTGGAGCCCGGCAACACCCGCTCCCAGCACAAAGACCGTCGAAGGTCGCATCGTCCCGGCCGCGGTCACCATCATCGGAAGCAACTTTCCCAATTCCCCGGCCCCCACCAGAACCGCTTTGTATCCGGCAATGTTCGACTGGGACGACAACGCGTCCATCGTCTGTGCCCGGGTGATCCTCGGAATTCGGTGCATGCTGACGGCCGTGATCTTGCGGGCATTCAGCGCT
Organism: Terriglobia bacterium; assembly: GCA_965262425.1. GTDB lineage: Bacteria > Acidobacteriota > Terriglobia > 20CM-2-55-15 > 20CM-2-55-15 > CAZOZZ01. Next base: position 2,085,918 of record OZ253536.1, read on the forward strand.
TCGACGATGACTCGATCACGAACCGGCTGCAGAAAGCTGATCAGGAGCGACCCTTCCCTGAACATGGACACTTCTTCGATGGAGGGCGGCTGAACCTTCAAGACAACATCCGACTGCCCGAATAGAGCGGACGCGCTGTCCAGAATACCGGCGCCGGCCGAGCGGAAAGCATCGTCGGTGAAGGACGCCCGTTCACCGGCGCCCGATTCCACCTGAACCTCAAAGCCGGCATCCAGCACCTTCTTCACCATGTCGGGCACGAGGGCCACCCGGCACTCGTAATCGATAGTCTCTTTCGGGACGCCTATTTTCATCGAATCTCCTCGTCGCCTTCGGGAATGACCGGAACCATCGGTCGGGGAGCCGTAGCGTGGCAAAACATACGATTCTATCGGTACAGCGCCGGAGGTTCAATCTTCTTTCATATCGCCGAGTCCGTGGGCGGGCGACGTGGGTGGCAAACACACTTGGGAGTCTCTTCACGATCATTGACTTAGGTTGCTTTACCACTTAACATACCGACCACGAACACGCCGGCTGACACTGCGCGGGCGCTGGGACCAACGCCCGATGGTTGCCCCTGCCACGCAAAATTGGATGCAAATGTGAAAAAGACGAATAGAGAGATCCGAACGGAGGGAGGCGACTCCCTCAAACGGCCCCGAAACTTGGGAATCACGCGCCGGAGAGCCCTCAAGGGAGTGGCCGGACTGGTGGGTGGACTAGCGGTGAACGGCCTTAGCTCTCGGCCGGCCGGGGCGGAACCGCGTCCCCAGCGGGAAGGCACCGGCAGGCAATTGGGTCAGCCCGTCTCGGGATATGGTGAACGATCACGCCATGAAACCGGCGTCGGGCGCTGGCAATACCCGACGCCTACCGACGAGTCCTCGTGGACCATGTCTCCCCTGCACGACCAGCGCGGCATCATCACTCCATCCGCGGTCCACTTCGAACGGCACCACGCGGGAATACCCGACATCGATCCCGCCGACCACGAGTTGTTCCTGATCGGCATGGTGGACCGTCCCCTCAAACTGTCGCTCCGGGACCTGATGCGCTTTCCGTCGGTTTCGCGCATCTGCTTCACGGAATGCTCGGGAAATACCTTGACCGAGTGGGTCGAGCCGACGCTGGCCGACGTCCAGCAGACCCATGGCCTGATCAGCGGTACCGAGTGGACCGGAGTGCTGCTATCCACCTTGTTACGCGAGGCGGGAGTCCGCCCGGACTCCACTTGGATTATCGCCGAGGGAGCCGATGCCGCCCTGATGAACCGGAGTATTACCCTCGAAAAGGCCCAGGATGACGCGTTCATTGCGTATAGCCAGAATGGCGAGGCACTGCGCCCCGCACAGGGCTACCCCATGCGACTGGTCCTGCCCGGCTGGGAAGGCAGTTCGAACGTCAAGTGGTTGCGGGTGCTCAAGGTCACCGACCGCCCCTTCCACACGCGCGAGGAGACCGCCAAGTACACGGACCTGATGGCCGACGGCGTCGCGCGCCAGTTCACGTTCGTCATGGAAGCCAAGTCGGTGATCAACTACCCTTCCGCACAGTTCCCGATCGACGGGGCGGGTTTCGTCGAGATCCGGGGATTGGCCTGGAGTGGCCGTGGCAAGATCACACGGGTTGAGGTGAGCACGGATGGCGGCGAAAGATGGGAAGAGGCGGAACTACAGGAACCTGTCATGTCGAAATCGTTGACGACGTTTCGTTTCCCCTGGACCTGGAATGGTCGCGAAACGATCCTCCAGAGCCGTTCGACCGACGAAACAGGCTACGTCCAGCCGACGCGGGCCGCCCTGGTCGGCGTTCGAGGCCTGAACGGCACGTTCGGTTCGTTCTATCACTACAACGCCATACAAAGCTGGAGAGTGGCCGCCGATGGAAGTATCCACAACGTTCATGCATAAGCGTGCCTCAAGACTCTTCTGCGTAGCTGGTGTCGGTATAGGCCTCCTGGTTTCACTGGGGCTGACAGGAGCCTCGGCCGGCCAGCAGCGACTCGGTCTGGGGAACCGCCCGACGAACGACGAAATTGAAGCGATAGACACGGCCGTCGCCCCGGACGGCGAGGGTCTTCCGTCGGGAGGAGGCAGCGTCGACGACGGCGCGCTGGTATACGGCGAAAAGTGCGCCGAGTGTCACGGTGTGGAGGGCGTTGAAGGCCCTTACGACAAGCTGGTGGGAGGGGAAAAACCGACAAAGACCATCGGAAGCTATTGGCCGTATGCAACGACGGTGTTCGATTACGTTCGGAGAACGATGCCATTCGAGGAGCCCGGATCCTTGACCAACGACGAAGTCTATGCCGTCACGGCGTGGCTCCTCTGGAAGAACGATATCATCCCGGCGAACGCGGTCATTGACCGGACGACCTTGCCTAAAATCATGATGCCGAATCGAGATGCGTTCATCGGCGATCCACGGCCGGACGTGCCCAACTAGAAGTGCGGCGGGACAGCGTGTGGGGGTGGCCGTCCCTGGCCACCCGCGGACGAGGATAAGAGCAACTGGAAAAGCATTCGGAACAAGTGCCTGACCGGGCATTTCGGCGAATCGGGCGGGCGCCCACAGAGGGACGCCCCGACACGCTGTTCTGAACTGACGGTCACTCCGCGGGGAGACTTGGTTCAAGCGGGGGCTCAGTGCTGGATATCAAGTCCCCAGGGGGATGGTCGTCACCTCACTCTGTGACGTTTGAGTTGGACTCGGAAACGGGTCATCGTTAGATATGGCCATGGACTCACAAACTGTCAGAACCGCCGCTCTCGTCTGGGTCGGAATCCTTGCCTTCGCATCCATGGGAAATGCTCTGACCCAGGAGCCGGCCGCAACCAAAGACAACGGTGTTGCCGCCAGACCCCGCCCTGTCGCCAACGCGGCCGAGGTGGTTGAAGCGCCGGTCATCGATTGGTATCTCGACGAGGAATTGTGGCAGTTCGCTCCCCTTCTCACCGGTTTTGTCCAGGCTGATCCGCAGGAAGGCGCGCCCGCGTGGTAGCCGACTGGAGAACAGCTGTTCTACCGCCAGGGTGCAACCGAAGAGTCCAGACCATGGTTGTGGACGTCAGTGGAGAACCCACCTTCACGCGAAGCCGCCCACGGATGTTGTTTGAGGGACCTCATTTCGAGAGGGGAGCGGTCCGAAGCTACGACGTTTCCCCCGCCGGCAATCGGTTTGTGATGCAGATTCAGGTTGTTCGAGCGCCGGAGCCCGTCACGCGAATCGACATCCTTCTGAACTGGTTCGAAGAGCTGGCCGAACTGGCTCCTGTACCCTGATCACCTCCAGTCGTTAGGGGCGTGCGCTATCCTGCCACAATCGTCGGTCGAGTTAAGGGCTCTGCGCCCTAATTTGTCTTGCCCCTTTCAACCCTTTCAATCAATCTACCTCATAACATATAGATAAGTAGTTATGCTAAAAGAGCGGGGGAGGCCAGGAAACGTGCCGTGATGGCGGTTTCCTTGGGCCCGAGGCGGTTGCGCTCATATATCCCCATAAACCCAGTTTTATGGGATACTGGCAAGTATGAAGACAACCCTCGAATTACCCGACGAGCTCACCCGCCGCATCAAGCTGCAGGCGCTCAAGCGGAATCAGAAACTCAAAGATGCGGTGGCGCAGTTGCTCGAGCTTGGATTGGCCAATCTTCCACCACACAGGGCGACAGCCCAGCCGCCGAAGCCTATCCGCCTCAAGGGCGATCCGATCACAGTCGACGAGATCGAAGCGGCAATCGCCAGCGGCCGCGCTTAAACCCCCTTCCATGGTTGTCGTCGACACTAACATTCTTGCGTATCTACTGATTTCGGGTGATCGTACTCGTGAAGCACGAAGACTCTACGAACACGATCCAGAATGGAGAAGCGAAGCCTTCCTGCTGATCGAGTTTTCCAACCTGCTTGCGACGTACGTTCGGCTCGATAGGCTCAGCCATGCTAAATCCGAAAAGGTTCTCGAAGAGGCCGAGTCACGCATCCATGGCCTTGTCCGTTTACCGCATCTGAAGGTGTTGCGTGTCGCGCATCGTTTCAAAGTATCGGCGTATGACGCTCGTTTTCTGGCAGCGGCCGAGTCCCTGAATACGAAACTCGTAACTGAGGACGCGAAACTTCGCGCCGCAGCGCCGGGACGCACACAGTTTCTGGCTGAGGCACTGGACGCAGACTAATAGCGACTCGCCTATTCCGCTCAGCTACGATCGTTCCAGTTCGATCCCGCTCGCGTTTTCATCCCTCTTCGAGCGCTAGCAGCCCGTGGTGGAAGTCTGTAGGGTCGCGTTACGAGCGCCATGGGGCTAGATGCAAGGCGCCACGACGACGTCGATGCTCTTCATCGATCTAGGAGTGGCAACGCCGCAGATGGCCCCATGCCGTCGTAACCCGAAGGGCGCAGGGGTCTTCGGGCCACAGGCTTTGTCATTCGTCGGTCACGATGACAAAGCATCGTTCCGCTCCTCATTTCGCGCCTGTGACCCGAATATCCCTGCGCGCGACCCTACAGACTTCCACCACGGGCTCCTAGGCATGCGGTCGGCGGCATGAACCCAGGAGCCAAAGAGCGGGGGAGGTCAGGAAAAGGGCCGTGATGGCAGTTTCCTTGGGGTCCGAGGCGGCCCGGACGAAACCGACATCACGGATTCGGACACAGCTATCCTCAACTGGTTTGAGGACCTGAAACAACGGGTGCCGGTGCGCTAAAATCGGACACCTTTCCGCTAAGAACAGCCAGGATAATTCCGCCGCCCTCCCCGAAATAGTTCCAACAGGCCTCAACGTTTGATCACGTCCAGTCGTCACGGCTAGTCTAGCGTGTACGGTCTCGGCCATACACGCTATCCTGCCCTTATCGTCGGGCGAGTTGGCGACGCCTCCTTCATGATTGATCCCAACTCATTACTGCGGCGACCAAGCCTCAATCAGCCAGCGATTAGCGTCATCACGAACTTGCTTCCAACCCTTTCCTTCCGTAATACTTAGCCAGCTCTACAGGCATAGCTCAAAAAATGACGGAGTGCAGTGTGTCTCTCGCAGAAGGAACTCGCTTTGGTCCATACACAATCGGCGACCAACTCGGTGCCGGCGGTATGGGAGAAGTGTACGCCGCCATCGACACGCGTCTGGACCGCGCTGTCGCCATCAAAGTCCTCCCAGAACATCTCTCCGGCGACCCCCATCTGCGTGGACGCTTCGAGCGAGAAGCCCGTGCCGTCAGCAGCCTGAACCACCCGCACATCTGTACGCTCTACGATGTTGGCGAACAGGACGGTGTCCACTACATCGTCATGGAACTGGTGGAAGGCGACACGCTGGCCGCCAGGCTGGAGAAAGGTCGCCTGCCGCTCGACGCCGCTCTCGAATACGCCATCCAGATCGCCGACGCACTTGGACAAGGCGCACCGGAAGGGCATCGTCCATCGGGACTTGAAGCCGGGCAACATCATGATCACGAAGTCGGGGACGAAGTTGTTGGACTTTGGACTCGCGAGGCTCGAGGGCGCCTCACCCACAACACAACTCTCCGAGCTCGCGACACAGGATGACATGGAACCCCTGACCGCCAAGGGCACGATCATCGGGACGCTCCAGTACATGGCGCCCGAACAGTTGGAGGGCGCCGAGACCGACGCCCGGACGGACGTGTTCGCTTTTGGCGCCCTTCGTGTACGAGATGGTGACCGGCAAGAGAGCATTTGCCGGAGAGAGCCAGGCGAGTTTGATCGGCGCGATTCTGAAAGACGAGCCCGGGTCGATGGCTGAGTTCGAGACAATGACCCCGGCATCGCTCGACCACGTGATCGGACGATGTGTTCGGAAGACCGCCGCCGACCTGATGCACGAATTGACGTGGGTGAGGGATGCCGAACCTACTGCTCTCGAAGTGCCGGGGCCCGGGGCGAGAGGAAGGTGGATCACCGTGGCTCTGGCGTCCCTGGCCACCGGAGCACTCGTTACGTTCCTCGCATTGAGAAGTTCAACCCCGGTGCCGACCGGTGAAGTGGCCCGGTTGACGTTGGATGTGCACGAGGGAGCGCACCTCGGCGCCCGTGCCGACCGTCGTCCCCTTGCGCGTGCGTTCTCGATCTCCCCAGACGGAAGGAATCTCGTTTACGTCGGAAACGATGGCGAAGGCACACAGTTGTACAAGCGACCCCTGGACCAGGAACCGGTTCCGATTCCGGAACCGAAGGCGCCGAGGTCGCGCGCTTTTCTCCGGACGGACGTTCGATCGCTTTCTTTCGCTGTTCAGGGGAGTTGATGCGCGTCGAGGTGGATGGGGGAGCAGCCCGAACCCTTTCGCCGCCGGATCCTCGGTTCTTATCCCAACTCGGTCTCAGCTGGAACGAAGACGACCGAATCCTGCTGGCGAGTAGGGAGGGTGTGCTCTGGGTGCCGGCCAACGGTGGAGGTGTTACCAATCTCACGACCCACGGCCTCGGTTCTGGATCCGTCCAGGCTTACCCACAGTTGCTTCCGGGGGGCGCGGCTGTTCTGTACGCCGAGGGCCCGTTCGTCTCCGGAGTCTCCAGTGAAGAATTCAACGTCATCGTCGAACCCCTCGGGAACCGGGACCCCATCGTCGTGGCCCAAGGCGGCGCCGACCCGATGTACCTCGACTCCGGGCACATCGTGTTTGCACGCAACGGAACGCTGAGGGCCGTGCCCTTTGAGGTGTCAAGTCTGGCGGTGATGGGCGATCGGGTGGTTGTTCTCCAGGATGTCATGCAGGCCGAAGGCGGCGGATCCGTCGAGGACAACATTGGCATCGGTCAGTACAGCGTTTCGGACTCCGGCACGCTGGCGTATCTTACAGGCGGCGTCATGCCACCGGATCCGCAGGACCAGGCGACCGAGATTCAGGATGTTCGAGAGCCGGAGCTCGTCACGCGAATCGAAATCATCCTGAACTGGTTCGAAGAGCTGGCCGAACGGGCTCCTGTGCCGTAGAGCATTGTTTTTCAGACTCTCCTGACGCTCAGCCCAATGAACGTTATGGCAAAGTATGCTAATATTTGCCATCCTGTCTCAGCCGGGAATTCAAACAAGATGGCTACTCTCAACGTCTCTATGCCGGACTCCATGCGGGAATGGATCAATGCCCAAATCGAAGCCGGTGAATACGCGAATGCCAGTGATTACCTCCGAGACCTCATACGTCATGATCAGCGCGAGCGTGACAGAGTCCGTATGGCTTTAATTGAAGGAGAACTGAGCGGGCTCGGCGAGCGCTCAATCGCCGATATTCGGCGGCAGTCGAAGCGTAAATTGAAGCGTGCGTAAGTACCGGCTTACGAAAGCAGCGGAAAAAGACGTCGCGGACATCTATCTGTACACGCATCGGGAATTCGGTGGAGACCGAGCCGACGCGTATCTCGATTCACTGGAAGCATCGCTGGCCACACTCGGCAAGAATCCTCAACTTGGTGTCGATGTGGGCGCCTTGCGCCCCGGATACCGCCGCTTCATGCATAAGCAACATGCTGTCTATTACCGAACCTCCAAGCCGGGGATCCTGGTCGTGCGCGTACTCGGCCCAGGCATGGCAGTCGAGAGGCATCTATCCTAGGACCCGTGGTGGATTAGCGACTCGAATTGGGACGCAGTCGTGACGGGACAGCGTGTACGGTCGCGGCCGTCCCTGGCCGCCCGCCGAGTTGGACGCGGCCTCCGGGCAGGAGACGGGCGCTGCAGGTTCAGCCCAGGGCGTTATACCAAGCGGTGAGCAAGTCACTGTTTGGTTGCTTCCAACCCTCCCTTCCGTAATACTTAGCCAGCTCTACAGGACTCGCAAGGCTGGAGGTCGCCTCACCCACAACTCGGCCATCGACCCAGGCTCGTCTCGGTGCCGTAGGGCATTGGCGCGCGTTCGGCCGTTTCAGGACGCAGGCTTGTCCCTGTTTTTCGAGCCCTCAAAGTGTTCGTCACCCTATCGTCGCACGTAGCGCACTACCTGGCGGGGGCCCACTTCAGCGCCAAAAATGATGCCGCCGTCGGTCGCGGCGACCCCCTCCGCCGCGCTGCTGCCGCCTGCGGGGTTTGGGTCCGGAATGAAATACGTCAGCGAGCCGTCCCGCGCGCTTCCCACCCGGATCCCGCGCATGAACGGGCTCGGGGGACCGCCATATTCGGGAAGTTCGGTACTCGATTCAGAGTCCGCCACGTATATGGTGTCGTTGGCGTCGATGTGGATCCATCCCGCTCGGGCGTCCGAACTGGAACCAGCATTCCAGGAAGTTGCCCTCCTGGTCGAAGATCTGAATGCGGTTGTTGTCGCGATCCGCAACGAAAAGCCTGCCCTGGGAGTCGAGCTCCAGCGCGTGAAGACTCGAGAACTGGTTGGTGCCGCAAGGCCCGAAGCCCGGTACGCCCCACTCCATGATGTATGTTCCGTTCCGATCGAACTTCACGATCCGCTCGTTCGTGCCTTCTGCATGTCCGTCCGCCACGAAGATCTCACCGTTTCTCCCGACAACCACATCGGAGGGCGAGCTGAACGTGTTCGTGCCCCTGCCCGTCACCTTCCGTGTCCCCAGTTCCATGAGGACTTCACCGTTCGGACTGAACTTCGTGACCTGTTGACCCACGTCCCCGCCGGCGCCTCTCCCATCCGCCGGCAGCGGGTCGGTCACCCATACGTTCCCTTCCAGATCGACATGTATTCCGTGGGGGAAAGCAAACATCCCGCTGCCGAAGCTTTTGAGGAACGTGCCATCCGCGTCGTACTGGAGGATCGGATCCAGATCCGAACCCACGCAGGTGTTCGAACCGCATCGATCGATAATCCAGACGGTCCCGTTCGTCGGGTCCACGTCGACGCCGGCCGTCGAACCCCACTCCCGACCGTCCGGGAGGGGCAGCGTCTGCCCAGTCCAGGGATTTGGTGCGTCGTTGGTAGGTTCCCACCAGCGTGCCTTGGGCGCGTTTCTGTTCTGCGCAGCCAGGCCCACCGCCCCGGCCACGAGCACCGCAGTTACGATAAAAAGCCGACTTGCTCTTGTTTCGAACATTGAGTCCTCCGCTCTGGATGTATGGTCCGCCAACACGTAAGCGGGTACAGCGTGATCACCGAATCACCATGGGTTTGCCCGCGCCACAGAGACACGACTCCGGGCGCTCAGTGAATGAGATGTTCTGCCCGCTCCCATGGCCTACCTGTTCAGACTATAGAGACCCACCTCCGCGTTGCCCGTACCGCTGCATCCGCTCGCCCCGTATCGCAGGAACTTCTGAATTCTCTGCCCGCTGTCCACTTCTCCCGTATAGATGTTTCCCGCCGAATCGACGGTGAGAGCGTGAAGCCAGTGGAACTCACCGATCTGGCGACCAGACCGGCCAATCCGATCCAATTCGTGCAGGTTTTCCCGGTTGATAACGTAAAACGTGCCGTTTGCCAGGTCCCCGACGTAGAGGCAGGTCTGTCCCGGATCGGTCGAAAGCGCGGCCGTGCCGGCGGTGCCGCTTACGGTTTGCGGGGCGATGTGGACCTCACCGACGAAGCCGCATTTGCCGGGTTCGGCGTTCGGGTTGCTGCACGGGCCCCCCACTTCATCGATGTCGAAGATCTGAACGCGGTTGTTGCCGCGGTCACAGGCATACAACAAACCGTCCGCACTGACGGTCGCGCAGTGAAGCGGGCTCCGGAAGAACATCGGCTTCAGATCGCCCGCCAGGTAGTCCGCAGACCAGGGGCCGGCGTCGTAGGGGTCAATGTCCGTGCCCTCGGGATCATCCACCGGGTTTTGTCCGTACGCGCCGAAGTGACCCACATACTGACCTGTTTCCGCATCCACGATCAGAATCCGAAGGTTTCCGTAACCGTCGGCCACGTAGAGGCGATTCGTCTCCGGGTCGACGCTCATGTCCGCCACCAGGTAGGGCTGCGGAGTCTGGTTCGGACCTCGATCTACATTTTCACTGTCGGGAGCTTCCATACCCGCATATCCGATCTGGTAGACGAATTCTCCCTCGGCGGTGAACTTCAGGATGTGGGAATCATCTCCATAACTGGCGGCCCACGGAAACTGACCGGTGAAGTCCTGTCCGTTGCCCGAGATGTACACGAAGTTGTTATGGTCCACCAGGATTCCATGCTCGCGGCCCGGCCAGAAGCATCCGTCCTCCTCCCGACAGTGCTCTTCGAGGAAACCGGGATCCGAGGGTCCACCCCAGGCGTCAAGTAGATTCCCTTCCGTGTCGAACTTGAGCACGGAGGGTGCGGGCACACAGCAGCCGGCCCTCTGTTCGGCGAAAGGCCTCGGGTTGCCCAGCCCGTCGACGGGGACGCCAGCCTCGTTCATCCCCGCGACGCCCAGACCGGCGCTGGCGCTTGCGTCCAGAGCCCGGGGTCGGTGATACACCCAGATGTTGTCATCCCGGTCGACCGCGATTCCCCCGACCTGGCTGATCCGCCAGTTATTGGGCAGAGGCTTCGGCCAACCCGGATCCACGACGAAGCTGGGGGCCGATGCATCCCCGGGAGCCCGGAGGGCGGAGCGTTCGGCGAGGCGCTGGATAGCACCCGTCTGTGCCAGCAACCGAGCGGCTTCCCCCTCTTCGCTTTCGGCTGCCGGCCTGCTGCACCCGGACATAGCTAGTGGTCCCCGTCAAACAGACTGTAACTTATCGAGCTTCTTTCGGGCACGTTGAACTTTTTCAAGAATATCGGAAGCCGTTGCGGTCCAAATGAAGGGCTTCGGGTTCTGATTGTGACCCCCGACATATTCCTCCACGGCCTGGATTAGCTCAGGAACCGAATGGAAAACCCCGCGCCGAAGCCGTTGTTCGGAAAGATCCCGGAAGAAGCGTTCGACCATGTTCAGCCAGGATGCACTGGTCGGTGTGAAGTGCACATGAAAGCGCGTGTTGCGCTTCATGCGTATTCCGGACGATCGTGATCACTGATTCCGATTTAACGTGATCACCGATTCCGGGATCATGATCAGTGATTCCGGGCATCGTGATCACTGATTCCGGGATCATGATCAGTGATTCCGGGCATCATGATCACCGATTCCGGCGATCATGATCACCCGTCGGTAGCGAAGTTTAGACCTGTTAGGTTCTTCCTTGAAAAAGGAGAACTTGATGGGAACAAGACGGCTATCGATGAGACAGTTACGCGAGATTCTACGACTCAAACACGAACAGAAACTCAGCCACCGGGCCATCGCCCGAGCCTGCCGAGTGGGAGTAGGGACGGTTTCGGAGTACGTCCGACGGGCGGCACGTGCAGGGTTGGAATGGCCGCTGCCTGAGGAACTGGACGAGGCCGCGCTTGAAGCGCGGCTGTTTTCCAGCGCGGGACCGGGCTCCCGGGAACGGGTGGTTCCAGATGTCGAGCGGATCCACCAGGAGTTGAAGCGTGTTGGAGTCACCCTCCACCTGCTCTGGGAAGAGTACCGGGAAGCGAATCCAAAGGGATATGCCTACAGCCAGTTCTGTGTGATCTACGGGCGGTGGGCCCAGAAACTGAAGCCCTCGATGCGGCAGGTGCACCGCGCCGGCGAGAAGACCTTCATCGACTTTTCCGGCAAACGGCCAGAACTGACGGATCCGCGGACGGGCACAACTAAACCAGTCGAGTTGTTCGTGGCCGCGCTGGGCGCCAGCGGTTATACCTACGCCGAAGCGACACCGAGCCAGAAACTCGCCGACTGGATCGGCGTACATATTCGCATGGTGGAGTTCTTCGGCGGATCGAGCCGGATCTGGGTTCCCGATCAACTCAAGAGTGCCATTACCCTGTCCTGCCGCTACGAAGCAGGAGTGAATCGCACCTACCAGGATGAGGCAGAACATTACGGCGCCGTTGTCATTCCGGCCCGGCCTCGGAAACCCAAAGACAAAGCAAAAATCGAAGCCACGGTCCTTCTGGCACAGCGTTGGCTCCTGGCCAGAATCCGGAATCACACGTTCTTCAGTCTGGCGGACTTGAACGGGGCGATTCGAAAGTTGCTGTTGGAACTGAACCAGCGGCCGATGCAGAAGCTTCGCGTGTCCCGCCTGGAACTCTACGAAAGGCTGGATCGACCGGCCCTACAGCCACTACCGACCGATCGGTATGAACAGGCCGAGTGGAAGGGCTGTCGTGCCAATATCGACTACCACGTGACCGTGGATCACCATCCCTACAGCGTGCCCTACCAGTTGATCCAGGAAACCCTGGAAGCGCGTTACACCGCCTCGATTGTCGAGGTCTACCACAAAGGCCGGCGCGTCGCCTCTCATCCTCGCCGCTACGATCACCAACCGTCGACTCTGTCGGAACATATGCCCAGTTCCCATCGAGCCCATGCGGCATGGACACCATCCCGGCTGATCCGTTGGGCGGAGAAAACCGGCTCTCAGACCGGCCGACTGGCCGAGGAGATGATAAAACGGTGGCCCCATCCTGAGCAGGGGTACCGCTCCTGCCTGGGATTGATGAGCCTGGGACGCCGCTACGGCGCCCAGCGGCTCGAAGCCGCCAGTGCCCGAGCACTTCGCTTACAGTCCTATAGCTACCGAACCGTCAAAAACATCCTGTCCTCGGCCCAGGACCGTTTGCCGTTCGAGGATTCCGAAACCCTACCCACGCCCCATCACGACAACATTCGCGGCGCCGCCTATTATGCGGAGCCAGAGGAGAGCACACATGCTAATGGAACAAACCCTGGAGAAGATGAACCAGATGAAGCTATCGGCCATGGTCGAAGCCCTCGAGCAGCAACGCCGCTCGAATCAGTACACGGATCTGAGTTTCGAGGAGCGTCTGGGCCTTCTAGTGGATGAAGAATGGACGGCCCGGGAGCACCGTAAGCTCACCCGGCGTCTGCGCGTGGCCAAGCTGCGCTACAGCTCTGCATCGCTGGAAAACGTCGACTTCAAACATCGTCGCAGTCTGGACCGTTCCCAAGTCCTCGCTCTGGGCTCCTGCGGGTGGATCCGGGACCGGCACAATCTGATCATTTCCGGTCCGACCGGCATCGGGAAAAGTTTTCTGGCTTCGGCTTTCGTCGAACGAGCCTGCCGGCGCGGTTTCAATGCCGCCTACGTCCGAATGCCCCGGCTCTTGCACCAACTGGCGGTCGGCCGTGGCGACGGCTCCTACGCTCGTGTTCTGGCACGGCTGGCCAAGACCGATCTGCTGGCCATCGACGACTGGCTCCTGGCCCCGCTACGCGATGCCGAACGCCGGGACTTGATCGAAGTCGTCGAGGAACGGAGCGAACGCTCCGCCATCTTGATCGCCAGCCAGCTCCCGGTCGCCGACTGGCACGGCGTCATCGGCGACCCGAACCAGGCCGACGCCATCTGCGATCGCCTCCTCCACAACGCGCATCGCATCGAACTGAAGGGACGATCCATGAGACAAACCAAGGCTGCCCCGAAACCCTCTTCCAAGGAGCCGGCATGAACCCCACCTGGCGACGAGGTAGTCCAACTCGGACTGGCGTCCGATCGTCGCGGATACGCGATCCTGGCGCGAAGGATTTTCAGGAATTCAGTAAGGACGGGACGAAGAATGAGAAAGAACCTAAAAAACAAACCAGTGGCCTGTGGAAAATGATGGGCTATGGAAATCCACAAAAAACGTGGATTCCCACAGCCCTGGAAAAGCCTGCGGCTTTCCCACATTTACACACAGGCCCGGCGATGAATATCAAGATTATGGAAGCATTCAAAACAAGAATCGTGGACTTCGGGAGGTCTAAACTGAGATCCTAACCCTCACTTCGCTACGGCGGGTGATCACGATGCCCGGAATCACTGATCATGATCCCGGAACTGGTGATCACGATCAGCGGAATACGCACTTCAACCAGTTGACGACTTTCTGATGTTTGTGCGTGGCGTAGTTGTCGCAAATGATATGGATCTGTTTGTCTTTCGGCACGGAACGTTTGATCTGATTGAGAAACCGGATCCATTCCTGATGACGATGCTTCGGCATACAGGTCCCGATAATCGAGCCGTCCAGCGTATTGAGCGCGGCGAACATCGTGGTCGTCCCGTTGCGTTTGTAGTCGTGGGTGAGGGTGCCGCACCGCCCCTTCTTCAGAGGTAACCCGGGTTGCGTGCGGTCCAGGGCCTGCATCTGGCTCTTCTCATCGCAGGACAAAACAATGGCGTTTTCCGGAGGGTTCAGATACAAACCGACCACATCCTCCAACTTCTCGACAAATTGTTTGTCGTTGGAAAGTTTGAAGGTGCGTGCCAGATGAGGCTTCAAGCCATGAGCCCGCCAGATTCTCCCTACCGTGGACTCGCTGACGCCGGTTGCCCTGGCCATCAAGGACCGGCTCCAGTGCGTGGCGTTCGGAGGCTTCCCTTCGACCGTCTTCTTCACGATCCGGGCCCGCTTCCGGCGGCCGATCGAGGGAATCCGTCCACTGCGGGAAGCGTCCTTTTCGATTCCCCCGAGGCCATCTTCAACGAAACGATCGCGCCAACGTCCGGCCTTTTGACGAGTGATGTCCAACTTGGCAGCGATCTCCTGATTGTCCAGACCCCCGGCGGCCAGCAAGACAATTCGAGATCGTTCCGCCAACCGGACCGCCACACTGCGGCTTCGGCTCAGTCGCTCCAGTTCCTTCCGCACAGGAATGTCCAATTTAATCGTCGGTGCTCTCCTCATATATACTCAGACGTAGGAAAGCTGAATAAGTTACATTAACTGTGACGGACTACACTAGTACGCCTACGAAAGCTGAGAGAACGATATAAGTTTTGATCGTCATGAGATGCTCCCCCGGGACACTCGCCGATGAGTTCCAGCAGTTGTTTGTCGTGAAGAGAATAGGAAGGCATTGTACTGCTATCGCCGCATGCAGCCGCTAATTCGGGGACGGAGGCAAAACTTTCGCATCCTGATGTTGTGTGAGTACCCAGGATAATTACGCCTCCGTCCCCGAATTAGTCCAATCTTCGAGCGGACTTCGGTCAAGGACCTTCGATCTCCCGGCGGATGTGATCGACAGCGCTACGAACCTTGTTGTCGATAAACGTCCGTCCCAGCTCGGCCGAAACGATTCCGGCGTTCTCGGACGGTACGCGTTGCTGGCGCACCAGCTTGTTTTCGGGATCGATCGCCATGATCTCGGAAACGTCGTCAATCGGAGTCTGACGCTCCGGCTCCACGTTCAATCGAGTCAGATGCTTGGACGCCACCACGACCGCCACGACCCCTCTGGGCCGCCGCCCCGGGGGTGATCACGAATGTTACGACGAGAAGAATTCCAACTGCGGCAAGAGCGTTTTGAAAACCGAGCATCACGTCTCCTTAAGCACACCGAAAATCGGTCGAGGGAAGCGCCAGGTAGGCCAAGAGAAAGGGTACAGCCCGGAAACCCCTTTTGACAAGGACACTGGAAAAGCTCTTGTAAATAGATGCAACCATCGTGAAACCCTTGCCGGCTTTGATTCGTCTATCCTTTAGCTATGTGGTCGATACTAGCAGCCCGTGGTGCAAGTCAACTTCATAGTTAACAACGGACCCCATGCGACCGTATCGCGAGGAAGATAGTGGAAGGAGAACGCGATATGGGAATGGGACGGAAAAAGGACCGACAAGCCACGTTATGGGTTGCGACAGCAGAGTTGCCGCGGACAGCGGGCCACGTGTTCTACGAACGGGTTAACCGAATCTTGGACCAAGCCAAGTTCGACCGGTTCGTCGAAGATGCCTGTGAGCAGTTCTACGCTGAGGTGATGGGTCGGCCGAGCGTGGCGCCGGGCAAGTATTTTAGGATGTTGCTGGTGGGCTATTTCGAAGGAATCGATTCGGAGCGTGGCATAGCGTGGCGGTGTGCCGATTCTCTGAGTTTGCGAGGATTCCTTGGAGTCGGGCTGAGCGAAGGGGTGCCGGATCATTCGACAGTCTCGCGGACGCGACGGTTGATCGATCTGGAAACACATGGAAAGGTCTTTTCGTGGATGTTGGGCGTGTTGGCCGGTGAGGGCCTGATCGATGGGAAGACGGTGGGCGTGGATGCATCGACACTGGAAGCCAACGCGGCGATGCGGTCGATCGTACGCCGGGACACCGGAGAAGCCTACAACCAATTCCTGACACGGCTGGCCAAGGCGTCTGGGATCGAGACACCGACGCAAACCGAGCTGGGGCGACTCGACCGCAAGCGGTCGAAGAAAGGATCGAACAAAGAGTGGGAGCATCCCCACGACCCGGATGCGCGAATCACGAAGATGAAGGACGGACGAACGCATCTGGCCCATAAGGTGGAGCATGCCGCCGACATGAAGACCGGAGCCATCCTGGCGGTCACGGTGCAGGGTGCCGATCAGGGCGACACGACGACGATCAAAGAAACGATGATCCAAGCCGCGCATCAGATGGAGACCTTGGCCGCCGATCCTGGATCGAAACTTCGGAACGATGTGCTCTCCGAACTGGTGGCGGATAAGGGCTATCACAGTAACGATACGTTGACCGGATTCAAAGACCTCAACATTCGCAGCTACATCTCGGAACCGGACCGGGGCCGACGCAACTGGAAAGATAAGTCCGAAGAAAAACAGGCCGTCTATGCCAACCGGCGACGAATCCGAGGCAACCGGGGCAAGCAATTACTCCGACAGCGCGGACTGATGTTGGAACGACCGTTCGCACACACGCTGGAAACCGGCGCAATGCGTCGGGTTCACCTCCGACATCGGGACAACATTCTCAAGCGCGTCCTGATTCAATATGCCGCTTTGAATCTGAGCCTGATCCTTCGGAACAATTTCGGAAACGGCACACCACGAGGCCTTCAGGGCCAACATGTCATGGCCTTATTCACCTTAATACTGCTCTGGAGCCACTGTGAATCGCTCTCGTTCCATCCTCAGCGCTCCAGAATCGATTTAGACGCCGTTCCGTCCGGGCGAAGACCTGAAACTCTCAACTCAGAAAACCCCACTTCTGCCACGGGCTGCTAGGTGTCCATGCCGGAATCCAGAGAGAGATGAGGAGACTCGCTGCTGTACCAGTTGTGGAGTGATCTGAGATACGCGGTCCGGTCCCTGATTCGCGCGCCTGGGTTTACCCTGGTGGCGGCGGCGACGCTGGCCATCGGCATCGGGGCCAACACGGCTATCTTCAGCGTGGTCAACGGAGTGCTTCTCGAGCCTCTGCCCTTTGACGAGCCCGAAGAGTTGGTTGGCGTCTACCATACGGCCCCGGGTCTGGGTTATGACCAGTTCGACCTCTCACCGGATACCTACGTCCTGATTCGAAACGAGAACGACGTGTTTAGGGAAATGGCCCTGTTCAACTCCAGCAGCGTCAATCTGACCGGTGACGGCGATCCCTTACGAGTTTCCGCGATCACCGGCACCCGGGAGCTTGCGAATGTTCTGAAGCTGGAGTTCGCCCTGGGAAGGGGGTTCACCCTGGAGGAAGACCGACCGGGAGGGTCCCCGGTGGTGATCCTCGGATACGACCTCTGGCAAAACCGCTACGGGGGAGACCGGAACGTCCTTGGGACCTCGATCGATCTAGATGGAACACCCCGGGAAGTCGTCGGGGTGCTTCCCCGCGAATTCGATGTCCTGAACGAGGCGGCTCTGTGGCTCCCTCTTGCCATGGATCCCGACAACCCCGACACGGGAAGCTTCGGCCTCGATTCTATTGCCCGGCTCGCTCCCGGGCGAACCGCCGACGTGGCCGAGGCCCTTCTGGCGCCCCTGATCGATCGCCTCGTGGAAAGCAACGAGGGCGCGGACACATATCTCGCCTTCATCCGAACGGGGCAGCTCGGTATCCTGGTGAACCCGCTCAAAGAGGCCGTCGTCGGCGACCTCACCCAACCCCTTTGGATCCTGCTGGGCACGGTCGGCTTCGTTCTGTTGATCGCGTGCGCCAACGTCGCGAACCTGGTACTGGTGCGGGCGGAATCCAGGCAGAGGGAGATCGCGGTACGAGCGGCTGTGGGGGCCGGCAGGAACGACATCTTCCGCCACTTCATGGCCGAGAGCGCGGTGCTTGCGATTCTGGGCGGTGGCGGTGGGATCTTTCTCGCCTGGGTAGGTGTGCCTGCCCTGCTCGCTTTGACGCCCGACGGGCTCCCGCGCGCCGGTGAGATCGGCATCGGCGCCCCGGTTCTGGCATTCACAGGCGGTCTGGTGCTCCTCGCCATGCTCGTCTTCGGAACGGCTCCGGCTCTGCGTTTCTTCGGCGGGAATTACCAGCCGGCGCTCGGCTCCTCCCGCGGAACCACGGCAGGCCGGAATCGACACCGCGTTCGGAACCTGCTGGTGGCCGGGCAAGCGGCCCTGGCGCTCATCCTGCTGGTGGGTTCGGGCCTCATGCTTCGATCCTTCGACCAGCTCCAGAGCCTCAATCCCGGATTTGATCCGGAAGGATTACTCACCTTCCAGGTGAACCTTCCCCGGGAGGGCTACGGGAGTGCCCGCGCGGCGGCCGACTTCAACCAAGAACTCATCGATCGGTTGTCCGGATTGCCGGGTGTCACCTCTGTGAGCGCGGCAAACTACGCGCCACTGTCGGGCGGAGGCAGCGGTACCGCAGTCCAGGCCGAAGATATCCCATTGAGTCCTGACGAACTGCCGCCCATGCTCTGGTACAAGTACGTGGCTCCGGACTATTTTCGGACGATGCGGACGCGCCTGATCGCCGGACGCGCTCTGGACCGCGCGGATCATCAGCAAGGGCTCCCGAACATCGTCATCAACAAGGTCGTGGCGAACCGCCTCTGGCCCGGCCCTCCAGAGGGCGCGCTTGGCAAACGGCTGGGTCCGACCGGGGACGATTCCACCCCCCTCTGGTTCACCGTTGTGGGAGTAGTGGAAAACGTTGCCGATGACGGTCTCCGGGAGGAGCCCCGGGAACTCATCTACTACTCCATGGTCAGCCCCCGGGGAGATGACGGATGGGTGACACGGTCCATGACCTACGTGGTGCGTACGTCGGGGCCGCCGGCATCGCTGGCAGGCCCCGCACGGGCCGAAGTCTGGGCTATGAACCGGAATCTGCCGATAGCGGAAATGCAGGATATGGAAACCATCGTTGCCGACTCCACCGCCAGACTATCCTTCACGATGATCTCCCTGGCCATCGCGGCGGCCGTGGCATTGCTTCTGGGCGGCATCGGGCTCTACGGAGTCCTCTCGTACGTAGTGAACCAACGGACACAGGAGATGGGTGTTCGCATGGCCCTCGGAGCCGAAACGGGACAGGTCCTCTGGATGGTCGTGCGCCAGGGCATGATGGTGGTCGGGACCGGACTGGTCATGGGTATCGCGGCACTGCTGTCCAAATTAGCGGCAACCACGGCCAGTCGGTGTTGATTCCAATAGAGATAGATCTCCCCTGAAGGGCTGGTGAGAATCAGCCCCCCCTGCCAGCAATGGGCGACGGCCGTGTCGGATTTCAGATGCTGTCCAAAAGAGTGCGCGTGTAAGCGATGAGTTACCTCGATTCTGAAAGAGATGCTGTCCAAACTACCGGTTCCATTCCAGCGCCAACTGCTGGGCTTGGATTTGGGCCAGCGCGGGCGGGCCTTCAAACGGGACGTCGAGCCAGGCGTTGAGATCACGATAAACGAACAACTGGTGCCGGAGCAGGGCGACCAGATTGGACAAGGACCATCCGAAGGTGGACCTCAACTGGAGGTATTTCAGCAGCAACATCGCGATCAGGGCCGTCCAGATCTGGGTCTTCACCGCATTGGGGCTGGTCCCGAGGAACGTTTTGATCTTCAGATTCTGCTTCAGCGCCTTAAAAAACAACTCCACCGACCAACGATCCTTATAGATGGCGGCAATCGTGGTTGCACCGAAATCGAGGTGGTTGGTCAGGAAGATGATCGATTGCTCCTTCTCCGGAACCCACACCTCGACGAGCCGGAAGAAATATTCCTCACGGGCTTGGGCATGATGGGGAAAGAACACCACTTGATCTTTGAGGATGTTCCGGTTCTTCGGAACCGGCCGATCTTCGATGACTTCCACTACGGCGTTGCGTTTCAGCCGGGACACGAAGTACACCCCCTGGCGCGTCAATTCCACGAACCAGTCGTAGTCCATATAGCCGCGGTCGATCGCCAATACCGTTCCCGGCTCGAATCGCATCTGCCGCGCCACCTTGATGTCGCTGCTCTTGCCCTCGGTGATCACGGCAAACGAAGGCAGGTAACCATCGTGATCCAGCAGCAGGTGCAGCTTGATCGCCCCCTTGGTCCGCCGAAACTTCGCCCAGTCGAACAGCGACATCGACAGGTCGATGACGCTCGAGTCCAAGCTCATCAGTTTGTTCTTGAACCGGAACTTCTTCCCGCCACGCTGGGCCGCCACGCCCTGACATTTCTCTAGCAACTGCCCGAACACCGTCTGATAAAGCTGCCACGGCCGGTGTCGATTAGCGTAGGACAGCGTCGATCGTTTCGGCGCTTCCTCCAACCCCAGATGTCGCAGTTTCCCTTCCACGCTCGCCAGACCGCCGCAGATCTCCCGCAGCGAATGGGCCCGTCCCAACTGGCAGAACAACATCGCGATGAACTGGCTCCAGCTCGCGAATCCACGCGCATGCCGCTGGGCCTGATGATCCTGAACCGCCTTCTCAAACTCCAGGCGCGGAAATAGTTGCAACAACTGGGAGAAAATGCTGGAAAATCGTTTCATGGTTGGGCCCTCCCCACGGATTGATTTCTCGTGTTGGAAAAACCAATCTTACGAGGCCGGGCTCAACCTACTCAATTCCTAAAAGCTAATTTGGACAAGAGTGGTATCGCGGCATCGCTGTACCTCGGCCGGGTTCTCGAAAGCCTGCTCTATGGAACCGCGCCTAACGATCCTCTCACGTTCGTCGCCACTTCCGGGGTCCTGCTCTTGGTGGGCTTTCTGGCAAGCTATGTGCCGGCCAGGAGAGCGTCGGCCATCAATCCTATGGAGGCCCTCCGAGCCGAGTAGTTATCCATCGTTCTTCAATTGATCTCGCCTCCCGGACTGTGCTTTATTGTGGGTGGCCGCGTAGGCCCCCAGCCTACCAAACAAGTCGGACCGGTGTGCCTCCTCCAGACGGACATGGAGGCTCCGGCCGCCAAAGAAGGAGAAGAAGATCATGTGCGATGAGATGACAGTTAAGGATGCAAACAAGTTCCTCGGAGGGACCGGGAGTCTGACACGGCGACAGTTCAGCACGCTGTCGGTCGGCGTGGGGTTGTCCATGCTTCTGCCGAAAGCCGCCCATGCGCAAGCCGTGACGGAAGTGGATGTCGATGTCCCGACACCGGACGGAACCGCAGATTCTTATTTCGTGCATCCGTCAAGCGGGGCGCATGCCGGCGTCATTATCTGGCCGGACATACTGGGCTTACGCCCCGCCTTCAGAATGATGGGACGGCGGCTCGCCGAATCGGGCTATTCGGTCCTGGTCGTCAACCCGTTCTACCGTAGCGCCAGGGCCCCGGTTGTTTCCGAGGGTGCAAGCTTCCAGGACGACGAGACTCGCAACATCGTCCTGCCAATGGCGCGGGCGCTGAACCCCGAAACGAACGTGACCGATGCCAGAGCCTTTGTGAGTTTCCTGGACCAGCAGGATGCCGTCGACACGAACCGAAAAATCGGGACCACGGGCTACTGTATGGGCGGTCCGATCACGATGCGCACTGCAGGCGCAGTCCCCGAGCGTGTTGGGGCCGGCGCGTCCTTCCACGGTGGCGGGTTGGTAACCGACGCGCCCGATAGTCCGCACTCGCTGGTTCCGAACATGAACGCGCACTTTCTGTTCGCGATTGCCGCCAATGATGACGAACGCGATCCGGAAGCAAAGAATGTGCTCCGGGAATCCTACGCCAGCGCGGAGCTCCCGGCAGAAATCGAGGTTTACGAGGACACGCTACATGGCTGGTGCCCGCCAGATTCGGCCGTGTACAACCAGGCCCAGGCGGAACGCGCGTGGAGCCGGTTACTGGTCCTGTTCGAAGCTGCTCTGCGGTAGGAGCCTGCGCCGGCTCCTAGTGGTCCCCGTCAAACAGACTGTAACTTATCGAGCTTCTTTCGGGCACGTTGAACTTTTTCAAGAATATCGGAAGCCGTTGCGGTCCAAATGAAGGGCTTCGGGTTCTGATTGTGACCCCCGACATATTCCTCCACGGCCTGGATTAGCTCAGGAACCGAATGGAAAACCCCGCGCCGAAGCCGTTGTTCGGAAAGATCCCGGAAGAAGCGTTCGACCATGTTCAGCCAGGATGCACTGGTCGGTGTGAAGTGCACATGAAAGCGCGTGTTGCGCTTCAACCAGTTGACGACTTTCTGATGTTTGTGCGTGGCGTAGTTGTCGCAAATGATATGGATCTGTTTGTCTTTCGGCACGGAACGTTTGATCTGATTGAGAAACCGGATCCATTCCTGATGACGATGCTTCGGCATACAGGTCCCGATAATCGAGCCGTCCAGCGTATTGAGCGCGGCGAACATCGTGGTCGTCCCGTTGCGTTTGTAGTCGTGGGTGAGGGTGCCGCACCGCCCCTTCTTCAGAGGTAACCCGGGTTGCGTGCGGTCCAGGGCCTGCATCTGGCTCTTCTCATCGCAGGACAAAACAATGGCGTTTTCCGGAGGGTTCAGATACAAACCGACCACATCCTCCAACTTCTCGACAAATTGTTTGTCGTTGGAAAGTTTGAAGGTGCGTGCCAGATGAGGCTTCAAGCCATGAGCCCGCCAGATTCTCCCTACCGTGGACTCGCTGACGCCGGTTGCCCTGGCCATCAAGGACCGGCTCCAGTGCGTGGCGTTCGGAGGCTTCCCTTCGACCGTCTTCTTCACGATCCGGGCCCGCTTCCGGCGGCCGATCGAGGGAATCCGTCCACTGCGGGAAGCGTCCTTTTCGATTCCCCCGAGGCCATCTTCAACGAAACGATCGCGCCAACGTCCGGCCTTTTGACGAGTGATGTCCAACTTGGCAGCGATCTCCTGATTGTCCAGACCCCCGGCGGCCAGCAAGACAATTCGAGATCGTTCCGCCAACCGGACCGCCACACTGCGGCTTCGGCTCAGTCGCTCCAGTTCCTTCCGCACAGGAATGTCCAATTTAATCGTCGGTGCTCTCCTCATATATACTCAGACGTAGGAAAGCTGAATAAGTTACATTAACTGTGACGGACTACACTAGGAGCCGGTAGCAGGCCTGGAATTTCACGGCCGGGGACGATTCACGTAAGTGCCATAGCGCGTCGCCCGGCCGATGCGATTGAAATACTCGTAAGCTGTTCGTGAAATCCGGGCGATCAACTCGGACGCTTCATCGTCCAGACCGAAATTCTCCATCACGACAACAATGTAGGGACGTTCTGGCAGTTCGACGATGGCCCATTCGGTGGATACGCCTGCAATTCCACCGGGCTTGAACGGCACGGGAATGTTACCCGGCAGGACGGAGTTGACACCACCACTCTTGCGCTTCCGCAGAATCGACAGGATCGCGTCGGATTCGTCTCTTCCCAGAAACTCGCCCTCGTAGAGCATCTCCATGATCCGGGCAGCCTCGGCCGGTGTGGAGGTGTTCTCGTCTCCGCGAAGCGATGCCGCCTGGTCGATCATCCGGCGCCGCAGCCGAGTCTTTTCAAGTCCAAGCGACTGCATCGTCCGGTTGACGTTCTCCATGCCGACCAGATCGATAAGGATGTTCGTTGCCGTGTTGTCGCTGACCAGAACCATCAGGACGGCGAGATCGCCGATCGCCAGTTCCGACGTGCTGTCGCCCAGTTCCTTGAGTACGCCGCTCCCTCCCACTTGATGGGCGCTGCTGACTTCGAGCTTGTCTGTCAGCCGAAACCGCCCTTCCCCCGCCTGCTTGTAAACTTCCATCAAGATCGGAATCTTGATCGCACTCCCCTGCGGAAAAACAAAATCGTCGTTGGCGCTAAAACGTTCGCCACTGGTCAGATCAAGAACGACAACACCGGCAGCCCCCCGGGTGCTTGAAGCAATCTCCCCAAGACGGGCATGCGTTTTCTCGCGAATCACGTCCCAATTCTCTTCCTGAGCAACAAGATCCGTGGACGCGAGGGCAGCGATCACGACCAGCAAAGCAGCTTTCTTCACAACGACCATCCTTCCCGGAAAACGGTTTTGAAAACGTGTTCGGACCCTATGACACCCCCCGTTCCAAGTCAATTCTAATTCGGGGACGGAGGCGTAATTAATCACACAACATTCCTAGTATCAATGCTTTGACTTAATTACTCCTCCGTCCCCGAATTAGATGCAACATCCCTGCTATCAATACATTGATTTAGGTGCGCTCCAGCCCCTAATTGAATTCCTGTCCCCTCCTCAACTGACCACTGACCACTGGCCACTGACCACTTCCCTCCCCCCTTTACATCGTTAACAATCATTTATTGCTCCCTTAACAACGCTTATGCCATTGATTCGTCTATGCTTTACGTATGTGGACGGCCGCTCGGCCCACATCGCCAGAATCAAGCTTGAGGTGAACACACAAATGGAAACTCTGTGGCAAGACTTTAAGTACGGGATCCGGATGCTGGTGAAGAAGCCGGCCTTCACGGCGGTTGCCGTTTTGACTCTAGCGCTGGGGATCGGCGCAAACACGGCGATATTCAGCGTCGTCAACTCCGTACTGCTCGAACCCCTGCCCTACAAAGACCCGGACCAGCTCGTTCGTTTCGTCATGGATCGACCGCCGATACCGGGTGAGGGTGGGCCACGCCGCATCAATTCCATCACGACCGACGACTTCCAGGAATACCGCAACCAGTCGGAGACGCTGGAGGCGATCGGTATCTACAGCACCCATTCGACTACGATGACGGGCCTGGAAGAGCCGGTCCGCCTCAGTGGTGGGCGCGTGTCCCCGGCGATGTTCGAGCTTCTGGGCGCATCGCCGATGATGGGCCGGGTCTTCGAGGCCGCCGAAGAAGTACCGGGTAACGATCGAGCCGTCATTCTGAGCGAGACGGCATGGGAACGGTATTTCGGCAGAGCCCCCGACATCTTGAGCCGCACCATGATTCTGGACGACAACCCGTATCCCATTGTCGGAATCATGCCCGCGGACTTCGAGTTTCCCAACCCGGGAACAGAGTACTGGATACCGGCGTCGGTTCGACCCGCGGTCCAACGCCAGGTCGGAAGAATCGAAATCTCCGGCTCGACAATGGCCCGACTGAAAGAAGGTGTCTCACTCGAGACAGCCGTGGCTGAAGCCAATACGATCTTCGCTCGCCTGCACCCCGCAGGTGCGAGCTTCAACGGTACCGATTTCACTCGCGGACCCGGACCGGAGCCTGGGACTGGGGGGTCGGAGGAACCGGGACCGGGGCAAAGGGGCGGGAGGATCGGCCGACCCAGCCAGCAAGCTGCCGGCGGTGGAGGGGGTGAACCGGGAACCGGCGGTGGACGCCAGGTCGTTCGCGGTGGGCCACGTGGCGGTCAACCGGGCGCAGATGGTGAACGTCGGGTCGTCCGTGGCGGCCCAGGGCCGGGCGCCGGTGAAGAGGCCGGTGAACGTCGGGTCGTTCGCGGTGGACCGGGTCCAGGACCCGGCGGCGGCGCCCGAACCAGTGAAGACGTCGTCCGCGGCGGACCCGGACCGGGGGGTCGAGGCGGAAGAGGCGGACCGGGAGGACCCAGCGGGGATCCGCTGGCCGGGTCGACGATAGGCCTGATCCCGGTTCAGGAACAACTCGTCGCGCCGGTACGGCCGGCGCTGATGGTCTTGCTCGTGGCCGTCGGATTCGTTCTGCTGATCGCCTGCGCAAACGTCGCGAACCTGCTCCTGACGCGGGCCAGCGGGAGACAGTTGGAAATCGCAGTTCGGGCCGCCCTGGGCGCAGGTCGCGCTCGACTCGTCCGGCAGGTTCTGACCGAGAGTGTCACCCTGGCGGTAGTCGGTGGAGCTTTGGGTTGTTTGCTGGCCTACTGGGGTGTCGGTGCCCTGAAGGCGCTGGAGCCCGGATCGATTCCACGCATCGAGAACATCGCCATCGATCCGACCGTCCTCGCATTCACCCTGGGCATCTCCGTTTTTACCGGGATCCTATTCGGTCTGGCTCCTGCGTTCCGCGTCAGTAACAGCGAGAAGATGGAAGCACTCAAGGAAGGAGGCGCGTACTCCACGTCCGGATTCGATCTCTTCCGCCGGAATAAGACACGCAGCCTGTTAGCCATGATCGAGGTCGCCCTGGCGGTCGTCCTGCTGATCGGCGGCGGCCTGTTGATCAACAGCTTCACCAACCTGACGGACGTCGATCCGGGCTATGACCCGGAAAACGTCCTGACGTTCCAGGTCAACCTGCCGCAGACGCGATACCCCGACGTCGCGCAAAGGAGGACCTTCTATGAACAGGTACTTCAAAGAACCGACATGATGGCCGGCGTTCGATCGGCCGGCGTCGTCAACATCCTCCCGCTGACCCAGAACAACATACGCCTGGCCTTCGCGATTCCAGGTGAAGGCGACTACCAGCAGCGGGCCGCGGCGGATGTGAGGATCGTGAGTTCCGATTACTTCGACGCGATGGGCATCCCGATCGTGGAAGGAAGGGCCTTTACGGATCAGGATCGGGAGGGCCAACAGGCTGTACTGCTGGTCAATCAGACGTTTGCCAGCCGCTACTTCCCGGATGCATCGCCGGTCAACCAGGAGTTGCGAGCCGGTCCGTCGGGCTCGCAACGGATCGTTGGCATCGTGGGCGACGTCCGACACCAGGGCCTGGACAGCGACGTTCAGCCGGAAGTGTATTTCGCGTTCATGCAAGCCACCCAGCTGTTCGGGAACTTATCGATGACGTTCGCGATTCGAACGGCGGGCGATCCGATGGCGGTGGTTCCGGAGGTCCGGCGCGACGTGCTGGAACTGGACTCGTCGCTGACGGTCGACAATATCCGGACCATGGAAGACCGCCTGTACGGCTCCGTCGCCGAGCCACGGTTCTACGCCGTTCTGATCGGCGTGTTCGCGGCAATCGCATTGATCCTGGCGTCGGTCGGGATCTACGGTGTCCTCGCCTATTCGGTAAGTCAGCGGACCCGCGAGATTGGTATCCGCATGGCGCTGGGCGCGGAAAAACAGAACGTCCTGCGCATGATCCTCGGCCAGGGCCTGATCCTCACGACAATCGGAATCGTCGCGGGCCTGGCCGGCGCGTTTGCCGTCACCCGTTATCTGGAAAGCATGCTCTTCGGGCTGACCGCGTTGGATCCAACAGTTTTCGTCGCGGTGACCGTGATTTTGACACTGACGGCGGTGGCCGCCTGCTACGTGCCGGCACGCCGGGCCACCAGAGTCGACCCGATCGTGGCCCTGCGCTACGAATGAGCACGGCGGCTCCGGGAATCCAAATTCACCCAGAACCAGGATTCCCGAAGCCTCCGTTTTCTAACAGACCATGTTGAATTGGGCCCTAAGGGAGTAGGTAAGTACAAATGGAAACTCTGTGGCAGGACTTGCAGTACGGACTACGGATGCTTGTGAAGAAACCCGCGTTCACGGCGGTCGCCGTGATCACACTGGGGCTCGGCATCGGGGCCAACACCGCGATCTTCAGTGTCGTGAACGCGGTGTTGCTCCGACCGCTGCCCTACAAGGACCCCGACAACATCGTGCGGTTCAGAATGAGTTTGCCACCCATGGCCGGCGAAGGTGGTCCGAGGTTCGTACCGTCTATTACCACAAGCGATTTCCAGGAATTCCGTGAACAGTCGCAGACCCTGTCCCAGGTCGCTCTCTACTCGAACAACGCGATGACACTCACCGGACCCGAAGAACCTGTCCGCCTGAATGGATCGACTGTCTCCTCGGACATGTTCGAGTTGCTCGGCGTGTCACCGATCCGGGGACGGGTCTTCGATCGGTCGGAGGAAACGCCCGGTAACGACCGGGTCACGATCCTCAGTGAAAAGACATGGGAAAACTACCTCGGGTCCGACCCGGATATTCTGGACAGTATTCTCACGCTCGACGGTAACGCGTACACGGTTGTCGGCATCATGCCGGCGAGCTTCGAATTCCCCGACAAAGACATCGACTACTGGGTGCCGCTGGCGATTAGTCCCCCGGCGCCTCCCGGTGCGGCACACCGTCTCGAACTGGCCGGCAACACACTGGCCCGGATCAAGGCCGGTGTTTCACTCGAAACCGCGGCCGCTGAGGCGAATACCATATTCAAACGTCTGCATCCGCCGGGCGATGGTCCGGGCGGCTTCGGGATCACTCGCGGCCCGGAGGACCATGACGGAGCAGAGGCTGTAGCGGAGGCGATAGCTGAACACGGTCCGGCCGGTGGGCCTGGAACGGAGGCCGGAGACGGGCGGTTCGAGGCCCGGGTTCCGGGTGGTGGAGACCGCACCCAGGGTATGAGAATTGGGCGGCCGGGATCCGAGGCCGGGGCAGAGACGACACCATCCGGAGAAGGGCCGAACCGCCGCGTGATGGTGGCCGGCGGTGGGCCTGGCCCGGGTCCGGAAGGCCAGGGCGGCCAACGTCTCGGGCCCGACCCAGGACCGGGAGGAACGGGTGGGGGCCAGCGTCTCGCCCGTGGCGGGCGTGGAGGGGGCGGCGGAAACTTCAGCATCGACCCGTTCGCTGCTTCGACCCTCGAGTTGGTTCCGCTTCAGGAAGAAACAGTGGCTCCGGTCCGACCCGCTCTTATGGTCCTGCTGGTCGCCGTCGGCTTCGTCCTCTTGATCGCCTGTGCAAACGTTGCCAATCTGTTGCTGACCCGTGCCAGCGGGCGTCAACTGGAGATCGCGGTTCGCGCTGCGATGGGAGCCGGACGGGTTCGGCTGATCCGGCAGGTCCTGACAGAAAGCGTCATGCTCGGGGTGTTGGGCGGTGCTCTGGGAACTCTGCTCGCCTACTGGGGCGTCAACCTCCTGCAGGCGCTTCGACCCGGCACCATTCCACGGCTCGATGAGATCAGCCTCGATGGAACGGTGCTGGCCTACACCCTCGGTGTGTCCGTCATCACAGGCATTCTTTTCGGTCTCGCGCCGGCACTCCGCTTGAGCCGTAGCGAGCGGATGGAAGCTTTGAAAGAAGGCGGCATGTTCGCCTCGTCGGGCTTCGGTCTGTTCCGTCGGAATCGGACGCGCAGCCTTCTGGCCATCACAGAAGTGGCCCTGGCCGTTGTTCTGCTGGTCGGTGGCGGGTTGATGATCAACAGCTTCGCCAACCTTTCGGGCATCGATCCCGGGTACGATCCTTCAAACGTTCTGACCTTTCGTATAGATCTACCTGCGGCGCGATACTCGGACATCATCCAGAAACGACTCTTCTACGAACAGCTTCTAGTGTAATCCGTCACAGTTAATGTAACTTATTTAGCTTTCCTACGTCTGAGTATATATGAGGAGAGCACCGACGATTAAATTGGACATTCCTGTGCGGAAGGAACTGGAGCGACTGAGCCGAAGCCGCAGTGTGGCGGTCCGGTTGGCGGAACGATCTCGAATTGTCTTGCTGGCCGCCGGGGGTCTGGACAATCAGGAGATCGCTGCCAAGTTGGACATCACTCGTCAAAAGGCCGGACGTTGGCGCGATCGTTTCGTTGAAGATGGCCTCGGGGGAATCGAAAAGGACGCTTCCCGCAGTGGACGGATTCCCTCGATCGGCCGCCGGAAGCGGGCCCGGATCGTGAAGAAGACGGTCGAAGGGAAGCCTCCGAACGCCACGCACTGGAGCCGGTCCTTGATGGCCAGGGCAACCGGCGTCAGCGAGTCCACGGTAGGGAGAATCTGGCGGGCTCATGGCTTGAAGCCTCATCTGGCACGCACCTTCAAACTTTCCAACGACAAACAATTTGTCGAGAAGTTGGAGGATGTGGTCGGTTTGTATCTGAACCCTCCGGAAAACGCCATTGTTTTGTCCTGCGATGAGAAGAGCCAGATGCAGGCCCTGGACCGCACGCAACCCGGGTTACCTCTGAAGAAGGGGCGGTGCGGCACCCTCACCCACGACTACAAACGCAACGGGACGACCACGATGTTCGCCGCGCTCAATACGCTGGACGGCTCGATTATCGGGACCTGTATGCCGAAGCATCGTCATCAGGAATGGATCCGGTTTCTCAATCAGATCAAACGTTCCGTGCCGAAAGACAAACAGATCCATATCATTTGCGACAACTACGCCACGCACAAACATCAGAAAGTCGTCAACTGGTTGAAGCGCAACACGCGCTTTCATGTGCACTTCACACCGACCAGTGCATCCTGGCTGAACATGGTCGAACGCTTCTTCCGGGATCTTTCCGAACAACGGCTTCGGCGCGGGGTTTTCCATTCGGTTCCTGAGCTAATCCAGGCCGTGGAGGAATATGTCGGGGGTCACAATCAGAACCCGAAGCCCTTCATTTGGACCGCAACGGCTTCCGATATTCTTGAAAAAGTTCAACGTGCCCGAAAGAAGCTCGATAAGTTACAGTCTGTTTGACGGGGACCACTAGGGCGCGTGGAGACGATGGGTGGCGTTACTGCGGCCGGCCTCGTCAACATCCTGCCCCTGTCGCAAAACAACATGCGAATCATGGCGCTGATGCGCGGCGACGGCGACTCCGCCGAACGCGTGACGGCCGATGTCCGGATTGTGAGCCCGGCATACTTCGAAGCGATGAAGATCCCGTTGGTCGATGGCCGGTTGTTTACCGACCAGGACCGGGACGGCCAGCAGAGGGTCCTCCTGGTGAACGAAACGTTCGCCAAACGCTATTACCCGGATGAGTCTCCGATCAACCGCGAGTTCGGAGCATCGATGGGCGGAGCGAGCCTGATTGTCGGCATCGTCGGAGACGTGCATCACCAGGGTCTGGACAGTGAAGTCCAGCCCGAACTGTACTTCAGTCAACAGCAGGCAGAAGGCGGGATGGGGAACATGCCGATGACCCTGGCGATTCGCACGGCCGGCGATCCCCTCATCCTGGTCCCGGAGATTCGCCGGACGGTTCTGGATCTCGATTCATCGCTGACGATCGACAGCGTGCGGACGATGGAAGACCTGCTGTACAGTTCGATTGCCGAGCCACGGTTCTACGCGGTCCTTCTTGGAGTCTTCGCGGCGATCGCCCTGGTCCTGGCATCTGTCGGAATCTACAGTGTGCTCTCTTACTCGGTCAGCCAGAGAACGCGGGAGATCGGGATTCGAATGGCCCTCGGCGCCAGGAGCGAAAGCGTCCTCAAGTTGATTGTCTCTCAGGGCATGGTCCTGATCACGATCGGAATCGCCATCGGGCTGGGTGGGGCCGTTGTCGCGACCCGTTACCTTGAGAGCATGCTTTTCGGCCTGACAGCCCTGGACCCCGCAACGTTCATCACGGTCACCCTCATTTTGATGCTGACCGCCGCTGCCGCCTGCTATGTGCCGGCACGCAGGGCAACCAAGGTCAATCCGATCGTGGCGTTACGTTACGAGTGAAAAGTGGGACAGGAGTCTTCCTGTCCCAAACTTTTCCGATTGACACCTCAAACTAATTAGATAAATATCTAACTAGTTTGAGGTATATCATGGGCCAGTCCGAGCCAACGCAACTTCTCAGATTCTTCAAGGCGCTTGCCGACAGCAACAGGTTGAAGATTGTCGGGTTGCTCGCCGGGAAGGAACTTACCGTCGAGCAGCTCGCGGCGATGCTGGATGTGAAGGCGCCGACGGCCTCTCATCATTTGAGCAAGCTCACCGAGGCCGGTCTCGTCAGCGCGAGAGCGGAGGGCTACTATAGCGTTTTCCGACTCGAAGTCGACGCGATCAAAGCGATGTCCGAACGCCTGTCGGCGCTCGAAACCTTTACCGCATATGCGGTGGACGTCGACGTGGATGCGTTTGACCGAAGGGTGTGGGCCAACTTTTCCCTTCCCGATGGCCGTCTGAAAACTATTCCCGCACAGCGAAAGAAACGGTCTGCGGTACTCCGTCATCTGGCCGAATCGTTCAAGAGCGACACACGCTATTCGGAAAAGCGAGTGAACAAGATTCTCTCTCGCTTCCATGAGGACACGGCAACGTTGCGGCGAGAGATGGTCGGGGAAAAGCTTCTGACCCGCCAGGATGGCGTCTATTGGCGAGGCGTTCGAGAGGGCAGTCTGGTGATAGAACCTTCAAAACGACACCTCCGGATTTGAAACGATTGATACATGCCTTCGCAAGGCACTCACCTCACCACAGTCGAAAAACTGACTTCCGAGGGCCCAGAAGGCTCGTCGACCGTGACGGTCACCTGCCACTCGCCTGACATCGGCAACTCGATTTGGCCGGTCCATTGCCCGGAACCGGCCGGGGCCATATCGGCGGTGGCGGTCATCGCTTGCATCGCCGCCATCGCGGGCATGAACAGCTGGACGCCAACATCGGAAGCTGCAACGGGCTGGCCCGTGCCGGCGTCGATGATTTGAATCCCGAACTGGTTGGTACCGGAACGAAACGCCCCGTCCGAATGGCGCAGCCTCACTTCCAAGCCATTCTGTTGCTCCTGGTGGAAGATCTCGGCCGAAAGGACGCCGGTGGACGCCGGACGGCTGGTCCAGGCCAATCCCAGCGTCGCCGACAGGACGAAGACCGATACAATCGCGGCCCACTTCCAACCCGAAGCCACGGCAGGTTTCGCCGGTGGCCCAATCAGAGCCGGCAGGGCGGGTCGTGTCAGAATCGCCGACCAGCCTTCCATTTCCACGCGCTTCCAAACGGCGAAGATCGCGGGATAGATGGTCAGAGTGAGGAGGAAGGACGTGACCAGCCCACCGACCATCGGTGCGGCGATACGCTTCATGACATCGGCACCAATTTCGGTTGTGCTGGCCAATAGGATTGGCATCAGTCCGATCATGGTTGTTCCTACCGCCATGACTTTGGGACGCACTCGCCCGACGGCGCCTTCGTGTATCGCTTCCTTCAGGTCGACAAAGCTGCGCATCCGTCCGGTGGCCTTCGCCTTCTCGTACGCCAAATCCAAATACAGCAACATGACAGCGCCTGTCTCGGCTGCCAATCCAGCAAGGGCGATCATACCGACCCAAACGGCAATGCTCAGGTTGTAGTCGAGCAGATAGAGGAGCCAGAAACCGCCAATCAGCGAAAAGGGTATCGCCATCAGGAGGATGACGGTTTTTCGCCAGTCTTTGAAGTTGAGATACATGAGAAAGAACACCAGAAACACCGTCAGAGGGATGACGACGGTGAGCCGCTCCTCCATTCGTTGCAGGTACTGATACTGGCCGGCCCACTCCAGACGGTATCCGGTCGGCATTCGCACGTCGTTTTCGATGACCTCCCGCGCCCGCTCCACATAGCCTTCATAGTCGGGATCGCTCACGTCCACGAATACGTATCCCACCAGTTGCGCATTCTCATCCCGGATCATCGGCGGGCCGGTCGTATAGGCGATGTCTGCCAGGAGCGATATGGGAATCTGGGCGCCGGTTGGCGTCGGAACAAGGACCTGCCCCAGCCGGTCTGGATCGTCTCGCAGTTCCCGGAGGTAACGGACATTGATGGAATATCGCTCCCTGCCCTCAATCGCGGTCGACACATCCTTGCCGCCAACCGCGGATTCGATGATGTCCTGAACATCCTGAACTGTCAGACCGTAGCGTGCGGCTTCGTCGCGGCGCACCGTAAAGTCGAGAAAGTATCCGCCGGTGATACGCTCGGCAAACGCGCTACGCGTGCCTTCGACGTTCGCCAGGGCGCGTTCGATCTCCACTGCGACGCGTTCGATTTCACTGAGTTCGCTGCCGAAGACTTTGATCCCCAGGTTGCTGCGGATGCCGGTATTAAGCATCTCGGTCCGTGTTTGGATCGGCATCCACCAGATGTTGGGCATGCCCGGCATCCTTACTCGCGGGTCGATGTCCGCGATCAGTTCGTCCCAGGACATGGGCCGTTCTTCAGGCCAGAACCGGTTCAGAGGGGGCCGCAGCCATTCCGGAGCCCATTCCGAGTACCAGCGGTCAACACGCACGGTGCGCCACTCACTCTGGTCCTTGAGCAACACTGTTGTTTCCGCCATGCTCAGGGGCGCAGAATCGGTCGACGTCGTGGATCGCCCGATCTTTCCAAATACTCGTTCGACTTCCGGCACCTCCGCCAGAATCCGGTCCTGGATCTGGAGAATTCGTCTTGTTTCGGCGATCGGCATACCCGGTACTGCCGTCGGCATGAATAGGATCGTGCCTTCGTTCAAAGGAGGCATGAACTCGGATCCCAGCCTCTGGAACACCGGAATCGTCGACAGACCCAGCAGCAAGGCCACCGTGATGACCGTCTTGGGAAGGCGGACCACAAAGTTCAAGACCGGCGTGTACAACCAGAACAGCACTCGGCTGATCGGGTGCCTGTCTTCGGACCGGATGCGTCCCCGAATCAGAATGACCCCAAGAGCCGGAACCAGTGTCAATGCCAGAATGGCGGCGAAGGCCATTGAGAACGTCTTTGTGTAGGCGAGTGGCCTGAAGAGGCGCCCCTCCTGCGCCTGGAGCGTGAACACCGGCAGGAAGGATACGGTGATCACGAGCAGAGCGAAAAAGATCGTTCGCCCCACTTCTTTGAACGATTCGATCAGAACTTCGAGTCGCTCGCCCGGCCGGCCCTCCCGCTCCCATTGATCCAATTTCTTGTGCGCGTTTTCGACCAGAACGATCGAGGCGTCGACCATCGCGCCGATGGCGACGGCGATCCCGCCCAACGACATGATGCTGGCGGTCAAGCCCATGTAATACATCGGGATGAACGACAGAGTCACGGCAATCGGGAGAACGATGATCGGCACCAGCGACGTCCGGAAATGCAGCAGGAAGAGGATGATGACGATACTGACGACGATCATCTCTTCGGTCAGGGCGTTGCGAAGGGTGTCGATCGCCCTGAGAATCAATTCCGACCTGTCGTAGGTTGTGATGATCTCGACACCCGGGGGGAGTGTCGGTTCGATTTCAGCGAGGCGTTGCTTGACGCCCGCGATCACGTCAATCGCGTCTTCTCCGTAGCGCATCACCACGATACCGCCCACTGTTTCACCGCGGCCATCCAGTTCGGCCACACCGCGGCGCATGTCTGGACCAAGTTGTACTGTGCCCAAGTCCCGTACGAGGATAGGTGTGCCCGACGGACTCACAGCGACAGGGACCAGTTCCAGGTCCTTTGTCGAAGTCACATAGCCCCGGCCCCGCACCATGTACTCGGTCGTCGCAATTTCTAACGACCTTCCGCCCACGTCGCTGTTGCTGCGCCGAATTTGATCGATGACCCGACTGAGGGGAATGTTGTAGGCCAGGAGCTTATTGGGGTCCACATTCACCTGGTACTGCTTGACGAATCCACCGATGCTGGCCACCTCGGCGACCCCGTCAACGGATTCCAGAGCATAGCGGAGCGTCCAATCCTGAAAACTGCGTAGCTCCTGCAGGTCCATCTGCCCGGTCTCGTCCACCAGGGCGTACTGGTACACCCAACCGACCGCCGTGGCATCGGGGCCGAGCGTCGGATTGACTCCGTCGGGGAGTTGACCGCTAATCTTGCTGAGGTATTCCATCACGCGGCTGCGTGCCCAGTAGATGTCGGTTCCGTCCTCGAAGATGATGTACACGTAGGAAAAGCCGAAGTCGGAAAGACCCCGCACCAAACTGACATCGGGCGCAGCGACCATCGAGCTGACAATGGGATAGGTGATCTGATCTTCAACCAGATCCGGACTCTGTCCAGCCCACTCGGTAAAAACGATGACCTGCGTGTCGGAAAGATCGGGCACCGCATCGAGTGGGACATTCAGCAGTGCCCAGAGTCCCCACGCAAAAGCGAACGCGACCAGGACGAAGACGAGGAAGCGCTGACGGGCACTAAAATCAATGAGTCGCTCGATCATTGCGGGCTCTCTCCGCGCAAGACTGGTTCCGCCGCTTGCAGCTTGCTCTCCGCGTCGATCAGGAAGTTTCCGGAGGTGACGACACGCTCGCCCTCGGTGAGACCTCCAAGTACCTCGTAGTGATCACTGACCCTCGTTCCAAGTTGAACATCTCGGATTTCCATGCGCCCGTCGCCTTGGTCGACGAACACGACGTTGCGCAATCCAGTCGGCAACACCGCGGACTCAGGAATCATCAGCCGACGTCCCATGGATGCACTAAGCTCGAGATCGGCATACATGCCCGGCTTGAGTGCGAGATCGACGTTCGCGAACTCGGCACGAACCGTCAATGTCCGCGTCTGTTCGTTCACGTGTGGATCGATGAACGTCAGCCGGCCAGTAAACTCGCGCCCTGGAATCGCCTGGACACGCATCACCGCGCGTTGTCCTTCCCGGACCCATGCGATGTCGTTTTCGTACACGACCGCCTTGACCCAGACGACGGAGTGGTCCGCGATTTTATACAGCATCGTTTCCGGCGTGACGCGCTGTCCGGGGAACGCGTTTCGGGTCATCACATGACCGATGGCGGGCGAATAGATCGTCATCGCCCGGAGTGGTTCCCGGGCTTCCTCCAACTGCGCGATCTGTTCCGGAGTGATGTCCCATAATTCCAGCCGGCGCCGGGCCGCCCTCACCAGGTCTTCGGCACCCAATGCCACGGACGGAAACCGGCTCTCGCCCAGTATGTCCACAGCCCGAAGGGCCAACAGGTACTCCTCTTGTGTGGCCACCAGTTCAGGACTGTACAGCGTGAAGAGAGGATCGCCCTCCTGCACGTGCTGGTACTGGAAATCCACGAACGATTCCTCGATCCATCCCGCGACCTTGGGATGCACTTCGCTCATCCGCGTCTCGTCCAGCGCCACCGTTCCGATCGTGCGTAGCGTCCGGTCGAACGTCTGATAAGTTACCGGAGAGGTCCGCACACCGATGAGTTGCTGACGGCCTGGATCGACGGTGAACATCGCCTGATTGGTATCGCCTGGACTCGTCGCATTCGGGACATCGCGCGGCAAGACTACGAAAACCTGATAGGTGGGCGTCGGCCCGCTGCCTTCGATGGTCTCGATCCGGAACTCGACCTCCTCGCCAACCGTCAGGGCATCGATTGCGAGGTCGTCGGACATCGGGAACCCCATTGTCATGGCTCCCATGAGCCCGGCAATTTCCTGGTGGGCGAGAACGATCTGGCGTTCGTCGGCGAGAATTTCCTGAATCACACCCTGGCCCCTATAAGGATTCTCGCGTGTTCCCGTGGGGTTGGAGATAGTTGCGTCCAAAGGCCCGCTCGACTCCGACACGTTATTTCCGGGCAGGTACTGGCGATACACATCGCGGTAGAGATAGACCGATCCCGCAGCCAGCGCCACGAGCATCATGACACCAGCCTTCAATAGAATGTGCTTCACTGGACATTCTCCCGATACGTCTGAATCTGAGGCTCGTGAACCTTGTTCCATATGTGCTGGTAGGTGTCCTTGTTCAAGGGAAGCTTCAGATCGAAATGGCAGGTTTCGTTTCGAGTCGAGACTCGCAAATCGAAATCGCCAGTCGACGCAAACGATTCCACGTCGGCCAGGCGCCAGATGCGGGAATCGTTCGGGTTTTCCGTGACGTAGATGATTGCGTTCTCTGTGATGTTGAGTGTTCCCTGACAACCGCCGAAAAGATGATCGTGTCGGACGGGAATCTCCTGCAGGGCTCGGACGGCCACGGCAGGGGAAGTTCCGCTTACGCCCCCGGATCCAAACGAGTCGGGAATGATCCGAGTACGTACGGGCCGAGGACTGCGCTCTTCCAGAAACGCGAATACAGCACCTCCGAGGGACTCGTCTTCCAGTCGAAACTCGAAGTGCCGGTCACTCCAGAGTTTCAGGGCACCTTCGCTTTCATACGTGTGAATCCGAATCTCACGGATCGATACGATTTCGAAGGACTCGATGTCCGGATAGCTCCAGCGCCGCGCGTGATCTTCGTTCAAAGTGTCGTATCGGACCGATTCAACCGAAACAACCAACCGACCCTCACATGCACCGAAGGCGTGCTCATGCCTCACGTCGAGAGTCCATCCCTGCGGTGCCCCGGCCGACTGCGCCGTCAATAGCAACCAAAGCAACGTTGTCATTCCGAGCCTCCTGACTGAATCAGTTCGAGGCCCGTCAGTTCTTCAAGACCAGCCAGCGCCTTCTCGTGTTCGGCGAGCTGCACGTAGTATTCAACCTCGAAGTCCAGCAACCTCGACCAGTTGTCCAAGACACCGAGGAAATCGAGATCACCCACACGGTATGCCGTGAGCGACGACTCCAATGCCAGGGAAGCTTGGGGAATGACGGCGTCCCGATAAAGGCTTTCAAGACGATCGGTCCTCTCGAGAAGAAGGCAAAGGTCGGTTACCCGACGAAAGAGCGCCTGGCCCGACGCCTCAAACTCGTTTCGCGACTTCTGGAGGGTCGATGCCGCCTGCTCGACTCCTCGCCGTTCCTTTTGCCAGAAGAACAATGGGACCTCGGCCGAAATCGATACCTCCCACATATCGTCGAAAGACCCCATGAACATCCGACCGACCTTGACGTCGAAGTCCGGAAGATGGTCCTTCTCGGCCAACTCCAGAGCGCTGGCATCCCGATCAATATTGAGCCGGCGCGCATCGAGCATAGGATTGGCTTCCTCGGCAATCGCATAAAGCTGTTCAGACGAGTAGTCGAGTACTGACAGACTCACGTCCGGAGAGGTACGTACCACTCTGTCCGGTGGAAGGTGCAGCAACTGATTGATGCGCGCGGCGAACGAACCCGCCCGCTCGGTGAGGACCGCCAACCGGTCTTCGAGCAGCGTTTCTTCCACTTGCGCCCGCAAGATATCCTGCTGCAGTCCCGACCCAACTTCATAGCGGCGTGTGGCCACACTAACGAAGCGGTTCAGCAGAACACGGTTCTGTTCCACGATTTCGATCGCCCGCTCCACGTGATACAGATCGAAGTACGCACGCTTCAGATCGCCCAGCACGCGGAGCCTCACCGCAACGTATATCCGGCCCTCGCGGTCAGATTCCGCCTGAGCGATTTCCCCGCGCAAGCCGAGCTTGCCCGGGAAAGGAATACGTTGGGTAACCATCGGTTCCACGAAACTCATGGGATTCTCACCAAGAGACGTTCCGGGGAATGGACTACCGGCGTTCCAGTACGCGAAGCTGACTGTCGGATTCGGCAGCGCGCGTGCCTGCGAGGGACGCGCCGATGCTGCCTCCCAGCGCCGACGGGCAGCTTGAATTTCGGGGTTCTGCTCCAGCGCGATCTGAACCAGGTTGTCGAGATCGTCGACCATCGGGGGCGAGGGCTGGGCAAATAGAAGTAGTAACGCAATGAATCCAGGCATAAGCACCTAACCTCACGTCTTAAGACAGAAAGAGTGTCGGAACGATAAAGGACGTGTGTGCCGGTACTAAATCAGGAAAGTGCTGTTCAGGAGAAAAACGGGTGGAGAAGTTGAAGCTGACACGTGTGGAATTTCCCCGTCGAACTCGAACGCAAGGCTGTCGGAGGAGAAAGAATCGATGTTGGACGATGGAGGAGCGGGAAGACCAATCGGTGCGCCAAAGCCGACGTTGGTCGGCAGGGTCGCCTTTGCCAGACATGACGCGCAGCAGTCGTAAACAGCACTCCATCCAGGCCCTTCGGAATCCGCTGTCTGCATCGGACATTCCGGCATTCCCGGGGCCCCCATCACGCAAAGCGTCACGAATACGGTAACTCCCAGGAATCCGAGGAGAAGCGTTGCCGCGACGAGTTTGGAAAGGCTTCGCATTGCTCCGAGAATCATATCACGGCGACCATCCACAACACCAAAACCGTAGGGCTTTCGATGGGCGACGCGCTTCTTGCTTCAGATGAAGGAACCTCTCGATGTAGTCTATTGTGACGACTTTCGTCGAGAATTTCTGACGCTGGACTAGCAGCTAAGCTAGCTCGACAAAGAATCGGAGGAGAAAGATCATGAAGAGCCGCAGGATAGCCACTTTCACCATAGCGTTGACCGTGCTTTGGATCGGCACCTCATTCGCCCACGTCACGATTTCACCCGACGAAGTGACCGTTGGCGGAACCCAGAAGTACACGATGCGAGTTCCGCACGAGCGGGAAGGTTCGACGGTTCGCATCGAAGTGGATTTTCCCGTCGAGGCTACCGTGGCCTACTTCGAAACCAAAGCCGGCTGGACCATCGAGCACAAGATGGATGCCGACGGAAAGATTGTCGGCGCGGTATGGAGCGGGAGTTCCATAGGTGAGCACGAGTACGCGGAGTTCAGTTTCCTGGCTCGGAACCCGCGAGAGGCCACTACATTGGAATGGACCATCCGCCAGGTCTACGCCGACGGCAGTGATTCTGAATGGAATCCGGCCACGCGGGTGCGGGCGGCGGGTCAATAGATTTCTAAAGCGGGATCGATACCGTCCTCGGCCAATTCCTCGGCAGACGCTTCCCGTGCCAACGTCCCCGGCGGGGTTTCGTACCAACCCGGATCCTCGTAGCTCGTGATGTCGTCGCGCACTTTCAGTACGGTAAACATCCCTCCCATGTCGATGTCGTCGTATTTGCCGGGAGTCGCCTTCATCGGGATGCTGTTGTCGGGAACGGGCATACCCATGCGACTCATTCCCGACATGCCGCTCTGGCCCATTGTCATGTATCCGGGCAGCAACGGACGAATCCGGCTGTCGAGGTTGCCGGGGTCGAGACCGAGCACGTTCGGCCCTTCGTGCCCCATCTGGTTCATGATGTGGTGCGTGAAATGGCAATGCATCGCCCAGTCGCCGGGTGCGTCGGCAACGAATTCGATGTCCCGCGTCGAGCCCACCGGCACCAGGACGGTGGTTTCGGGCCACTGCGCCGTTTCCGCGATGCGGCCGCCGTCGGTTCCCGTGATCATGAAGGAATAGCCGTGCAGGTGGATCGGATGATTGTCCATCGCACTCAGGTTGCCGAATCGGATCCGAACCCGCTCACCCGTGCGGACGACCAGCGGATCGATTCCCGGAAAGGCTTTGCTGTTCATCGTCAGGACATTGAAATCCGTCATCTCGCGCGGGTCGGGGCGCCGGGTGCCGGTGGGGACAAACCATTCGCTCAGCACGATGGCGAAATCGCGATCAACCCGGTTTTGCGGGTTCCGTTCGTGGATCACAAGCATGCCCATCAGTCCCAAGCCCATCTGCGTCATCTCGTCGACGTGAGGGTGATACATGTATGTTCCGGGATGGAGGAACGTGAACTCATACCGGAATGTTTCTCCGGGCCGGATGTACGGCTGGTTGAGACCGCCGACGCCGTCCATTCCGTTTGGCAGTATGACTCCGTGCCAGTGGACCGTGGTAGGTTCGGGAAGACGGTTGGTCACATAGATGCGCACCCGGTCTCCTTCCACGGCTTCGATTGTCGGCCCCGATGTCCTGCCGTTGTACCCCCAGCACTCGCCCCTCAATCCCGGGGCAAACTCGTGATCGAGTGGCTCGGCAACGAGATGAAAGACTTTCACACCCTCGACGACTCGGAACGGGAGCGAGACGCCGTTCGGCGTCACGACGGAACCGACATCCGAGTTTCCGCCCTGGCTGGCGGAGTCCGCCGTTGGCGCCGCAGCCTCGGACTGTGCCCTGGCCAGTGTCGAGCGGCTGACCAGGAAGGCGCCTCCCGCCATCGCGGAACCCGTCATGAAATTTCTTCGCGACACCATCTCGCTTCCCCCTCTTGCCCTATTTGGGCATACCCATGACTTCCGGCATCGACACCAGACGACCCGCCAGGATCTGATCCAGCCTGGACCGCACACGCCAGTAGTTTCGTAGCGCCGTTACGTAATCCTGTCCCGTACGGACCTGTTCCCGACGCGCCGAAAGGAGCTCGAACACACCCACCTGCATCGCGTTGTACTGCAGGAGGGTTTCGTGAACGACCTGCTCCCAGAGTGGAAGAAGGACCTCACGAAAATGGGCAGCCCGCCGCGTCGCGATCACCAATTCGTTTCGGGACGCCCGGACAACCGCTCGAATCTGAACCGCCCGGGCCAGATACTGCTGTTCGAGACGCCGCATCCGGGAACGTGCCTCATCGACTCGCCCCTGTCCTCGATTGAAGAGGGGCAGTTCCAGAGAGACGACGGCGCCGGTTTGCCGGATGCTTTCCTCACGCCCGACTTGGGCCCCGGCGCGCAATGACGGCAGGAGCCCTTCGGCCCGGGCAAGGTTCGCCTGTCGGGCAGACGACGTATACCGGTATTCGAGGCCGAGCAGGTCGAGGCTGTCTTCGATGGCTTGCACTTCCAGCGCTTCGAGGTCGGGCAACTCCCCTTCATCCTCCGGTTCGGCCAACCGCGCTGCCAGTTCCCAAACAGTGTCGCCCCCGGACAGTCCCATCCACACATTGAGACCCTCACGACGGCCGAGCGCGGCAGCCTCCGCCAGGGTCGTCTCACTTCGCGCCTGCTCATAGAAGACACGTTCGTTCACCAGTTCCAACGCGGTGATGTTGCCCGCATCATACAGACGCTGGGCGGTGTCGTAGGACGCCGCCGCGGACTCGAGAACGGTCCGTTCCAACTCCAGAAACTGTTCGGCCATCTGGTAGTCGTAAAAGGCGTTGCGGACCTCGTATGCAAATTCCAGCGCAGCCCCCGCAGTTTCGACACGGGCCGCGTCGAACCCGGCGAGTGCCACTCCCCGCCTCATGGGAAGGAGAAGGAGCCGGGTCAAATCCGTGGTCGCGACGAAGCCGAAATCGGAACGGCGACCGTCGGCGAAGGACCCGACATCACCCTCGAACTCGACGTTCGGCGGAAGGCTGGCCGAGACGAGCTGAGCCTGCGCAATCCCCAGATCTTCAAAACGTGCCTGCAAATCGGCGTTCTTCAAAAGGGCGATCTCAACGGCTTCGTCGGGACCGACGGGCTGGGCCAGCAACTCCTGGGCCAATTGATCCGCAGCCGGGTCCCCCGAGAGCTGCCGCCACTGCGGGTCGAGACCCGCCCGTTGCTCGAGCAGGACCTGGACGGACCCAAACCCCGCATCCCGGGGCGCACACGCCGACAGAGAGCCAATCAGAAGCAGCATGCAGGCGGAAACGACTGGTTTTGTTCTTCGCATCCTCAATCCTCAGGGTTGGTCGACCGGAAGGACCTCGATGCTGAAAATCTGATATCCCCTTTCCGGTCGAACTTCGATCCTGAAAAGAATTTCATTGCCGACTTCGAGAGAATCGTTCATCGCCTCTGGGGCGACGGGGAATATCATCTGCATCGCACCCATCAAGCCTGGGATCTCACCATGCCGGATTTCAAGTTGGCCGTCCCGGATTCCCTGAATGACACCTTGACCGACATACGGCGCTTCACGTGTCCCGTCGGGAGTGCGGTTTTGGGCGTTGGCAGCCTCAGCCTGCTCGTGTTGGGGGTTCTCGCCCTCCACGGGCCGGAAGAGTCCCTCCGAGGGGTATAGAGGCGCATCCGGGTGCAGGATGGCCGCAGGATCGGAATGTGCCGGACCACTCGGGGCGTCGATGCGGGCCGGGTGATTCGACGCCAGATAGAGTGACGTGGAAACGCAGCCGGCGTTCATCACGACGAGCACCGACAGGCTAAGAAAGCGTGCGGTTAAGTCGAACCTTTTCATCGAGACCTCTCTAATAGTCTGTTTGGCAACTGGGCGAGCGAACCGAAAGCCCGAGCGACGGACTTCCGAAAAACGAAATTCGCCAGCGAAACCGAAACTTGTCAAAGAGGAATCAGATCAGAAAGGCGCAGGTCTGATGCAAAACGGCGAGAGTTTGAGGAGGTGGCTGGGCAAGCCGGTCCGGGAGCAGCGGGGCCTGGAGCGGGCTCGACACGACCATCTCCAACACTTCGTCGTCGATCGCCTCTGGTACCATATCGATAACGACCGCGGCGCGCCGTTCCGCCGCCTGCATGTCGCGGCAACAAGGTTCGACCGGAGCTTTCTCTTCTCGAGGAGCGCAGTGACTTGCGGTGGGAGCTGCCACCGCCATCTGCATATAACATTGACACATTACCCCCAGCAGAAGGCTGGCCGAGACGATAGCCGGGACCCAAGTCGATTGTCGTAGCTGTCGCATGGAGTTTTTGGATCTTAACCCAGTCCCCATCCACCTACCAACTCATTTCGGACGGATCGAGTCGCGAATTTCATGTTTGAAAACACCCTGATCCGAACCAACAAGGATCAACTTTCCGGTGTGAACCACCGCGCTGGTAGCCCATCCCGGCAGATCGTCGAAGCGTACGCGCCACGAACCGTTGTTCAAGGTCAGGAGATAGCCACCGGGACGGCCTGGAACCAGTAGCTCCGTCGATCCACCCGTTCCGGACACCATGCGGGGAGGATACCGCAGAGACCAGTCATCGGAATCCTCGATGACGAC
Organism: Terriglobia bacterium; assembly: GCA_965262425.1. GTDB lineage: Bacteria > Acidobacteriota > Terriglobia > 20CM-2-55-15 > 20CM-2-55-15 > CAZOZZ01. Next base: position 2,130,206 of record OZ253536.1, read on the forward strand.
TGCAGGCGCTTCATCTGGGTCTGAGGATGAAAGAAGCCTGCGGCGGTCCGTCGAGCCGTCGAACCACAAGATCCTCTCACCGACAGAAATCGGACCGGCCACCGGACAGGCATTGATCTTCCAGATTGGAGGACTCACCGGTTCCGGGCTTCCGAACCGGCCGCCGGGGGTCCCGACGATCTTGAATGGATCTCTATAACCATCCGCCGTCGTGTTCCGAAAAGTGATGGTCAGCCTCCCGTTGTCCTCTGCCCGGATGTCCGGCAGACAGCACCCGCAAACGGAACTGTCCTGGTCAGCGGTCAGGTTCCGTTCAGTGACTACTCCGTCTTCGAAACGTGCATAGTAAAGGGCGGCAGGCTCTTCGGCGCGTTCTCGTTCGGCGACTCGTGGATCGAGCCACACGGCGTGAAGAACGCCCGCGGCGTCGAACGAGATCGACGGAAATTCCTGCAGCACCCGTCCCTCGGTCTGGTTCAGCTTCACCGAAGGCGCGAACCTTCCACCGATGTCTCCTACCGCAACACGTATGTCGAACCCGCGGTCGGTCCAGGCGACTGCAACTTTATCACCGGGACCGATGGATACGGAGGCACGCATCTCGTCGATCGGGCTCCGGTTGACGGAACCAGCAACGTCGTTGATGCGCATGGGCGCGGAAAACGAACCGCCATCAGAATAAGAAACAAACAGATCCGATCCGTCCGGGCCTCGTTGTTTCCAGACAAGGAGTAAACCTTCGTCTCCTATGGCCTGGAGTTGAGGTTGAGAGACATTCGGACCGAACTCCGGGAAGCTCTGAGCCGAAGCAGCGGCACCGGTCGACGCGATCATCGCGACGAGCAGGCCCACAAACAATCTGAACACCATAACCTCCCTGACACCAGGTCACACAATCTCTGGCCGATCTGTTCGTAAAGACAACTCGAGTTTTTCAACGATAGAACGGATGTGGCACAGCGTCAACTGATCGAGATGACCGAAACCGACGCTCAGTTGTAAGCTTGGTCGAGAAGTTGGTCGTAAGTCCGGATCGAACCGCCATTTGCGCGCGCGAAAACAACCGCGTCGCTTCTGTCCCGGAATCCGATCAGGCTGGGCATGCAGCGCCGGACAAGGCCTGGCTGGCCGAAAACACAGCCACAAGCGTCCACCCCGAGCAGATGAGACCTCACTTCACCCAGGTGCTTCGTCTCTCGGTCACTGTTCATCCCGCAGCTTGAAACGTTGAATCTTACCCGCAGCCGTCTTTGGAAGGTCGGAGACAAAATGGACCCTGCGGGGATACTTGTAAGGCGTCAGGCGCAGCTTGACGAAATCCTGCAGCTCGTGGGCCAGGTGATCGTCGCCGTTGACGTCCGATTTCAGGACCACATATGCCTTCGGCTTGAGCAGTTTGTTCTCGTCTTCCCACTGAACGACTGCCGATTCGAGGACCGCCTGATGTTCCACGAGGCAGTTTTCAACTTCGATCGGCGAAACCCACTGGCCCGACACCTTGAACATGTCATCGGACCGGCCGGCATAGAAAAGGAAGCCCTCCGGGTCCCGATAGTACTTATCGCCGCTCGAAAACCAGCCGTCCTTCCAGCGCTCCCGGTTCAGCTCCGCGCGATTCCAGTAGTACGGAGCGGTGCTCTGCCCCCGCACCCACAGATCGCCAATCTGGCCGGTCGCTACATCATTACCGTTCTCGTCGGAAATGCGCACCTGGTAGCCGGGTACGGGATGTCCCGTACTTCCGGGTTTGATGCGGCCCGGTCGCGCTGACGCGTACATGTGAAGGACTTCGGTCGAACCGATCGCGTCCAGGATTTCCAGACCAAAGCGCTCTTGCCATCGTTCAAATATCGCCGGCGGCAACGGCTCGGCCGCGGACACACAATGGCGGACGCTCGACAGGTCATACATCTGGTCCCCATCCGTAGCCGCCAGCATCCCGGCGTACAGTGTCGGCACCGAATAGAAGAGTGTCGGGCGGTGATCCTGCACAGACCTGAGGATGATCTCGGGAGTCGGCCGGCCCGGATAGAGGACCGTCGTCGCTCCCACGTGCAATGGAAACATCAACGCGTTCCCCAAACCGTAGGCATGGAAGAGTTTTGAAGAAGAGAACGTGACGTCATCGGGGCCGATGTCCAGGATCGACCGGGCAAAGCCCTCCGAGCAGTAATTCCAATCCCGATGACGATGCACCGCTCCCTTCGAAAGCCCGGTGCTGCCGGAAGTCCAGAGCCAGAAAGCGATGTCGTCACGATGCGTATCGGCTGCGTCCAGATCTGTAGATTGCCCTTCGATCCAAGCGCTCCAGATCCAATGTTCACCCGAGACGTTTCCTCGAACGATGACGTGCTCGAGGGTTTTCCGCCCGGACAGTATCGGCTGCACTTCTGCCCAGAAAGCCGCATCGACGACGAGCACTTTCGCCTCACTCTCGTCCAGGAAGTAGGCATAGTCGGGCGCGCGCAGCGCGGTGTTGGTCAAGACAGCCACGGCGCCGGCCTTGACGGTTCCAAGGTAGGCAGCGGCAAATTCCGGGCAATCGGGCAAGAGTACGAGCACCCGGTCACCCGATTTCACCCCGAGACCTCTCAAGCCGTTCCCGACGCGGTTCACCATCTCCTCGAGACCACCGTAGGTTACCCGGCGACCTTCCGAGATGATGGCCACCTTGTCGGACCGGCCTTCGTCAATATGCCGGTCGACGAAATGCGTCGCCATGTTGTAACGGGATGGTAATCGTACGACGGTTTCTTCCATGTGCGGCCACACCAGAACGACTTGGAACTCTAACTGCTCGTCAGCTCCTTTATGTATCACCAGAATCGATCTATTTCAACACGAGAGCCCCGGGTCACTCCCCGCCCGGGGTGGAAATGCGGATTCGCGTGACGACATGCCCGGTGTCGAGGGGCGGAAGCGTGGACGTTTCGGCTCGATCCGACGAGGCAAGTTCCTTAGGGAGTCAAATCGCTGACACCTCAGGTTGAATCCCTTGACGAATTCACTCCAGTGGGTCAACGGCCTTAGAGCCATAATTTACATGTATTGAAGAATTTACAGTAATCATGAAGTTCTGGCTTTCCAATTGCACTGACTATCGCGGGAGCCAGAGGCGATTCGGTGCTCCCGAAAAGGTGATGGGAAAACAACATGACGACAAACTCGCTAGACAACGATGCTGGACGGCGACGACGTTCCGGACTTCTGGAGGACATGGACGCGGTCCATGACATGGGAATCAGGGCCCGGGAAAAGCGCATCCACTTTCCCGAAGGCCTGATCGGTCTTTCTAATTGCAAAGACTTCCGGCTGCGATCCACGCCAGAACTGGAACCGTTCGAGGAACTGCGCTGCGTGCACAGGTCCGAGGTCGGGTTCCTGGTCCTCGATCCGACATGGGTCGTCTCGGATTACGATCACGCGATCTCCTTCCAGGACTGGGAATGTATTGGTTCTCCGGACCCGTTGGCGAGGCAGGTTTTCGCCATCGCGACCATCGGTCAATCGCTGGAGTCCAGCACGGCTAATTTTCTCGCACCGCTGATCATCAACCCGGCAGAGGCACTAGGCAGACAGGTCATCCTGTCCCACTCGGATTTCACTGTCGATCAGGCGTTGGCCGTCGGGAACAGCCGATCCTTCAGCCTTCATCCTCAAAGAACACAGTACGTAACTCACTAGAACCGAATTAATCAGCTTCCATCCTAAAACTTCGAGGTCGCCTTGACGGGCGACCTTTTTTTTGTGCGCCTGTTGTGAATGTGGACATATATGGTTATACATACCGTCTGAAGTGCCCTCCGTATTTCGGGGCGCGAGGATCCGCGATCAAGGAGCGGACGAGACGTCAAGTTATTCTTGAGCGGGCCTTAAGGGGGATTGTCGTGGCAAAGCCCTGGATACGAGTGGTTGATGAAGATGCGGCGGATATGGACCCGAGTCTGGCGGAATTGTACGGGAAAATGCGGGACCCCAGGGGACACGTCGACAACATCCTCAAGATCCACAGCCTGCATCCCGAGTCCCTGAAAATCCACTTTGATTTCTACAAACTGGTCATGTACGGACGTTCGAGTCTGTCCCGCATTCAGCGGGAGATGATCGCGGTCGTTGTGTCCGCGGCCAACGAGTGTCACTACTGAATACGCCATCACGCAGCGGGCCTGCGTCGACTGACCCAGGATGCTCCCTGGATTGATCAGCTGATCGAAGACTACCGGACGGTCGACCTGACCCCCGCCGATCGTGCCATGCTCGACTATGCCCTCGAGTTGACGGAGGATCCCGCGTCGCTCCGGGCGGATGATGTCGCGCGCCTGCGCGACGCCGGTTTCGACGACCGCAGTATCCTGGACATCAACCTGGTGACCGGCTATTACGCCTTCGTCAATCGTCTGGCCGACGGATTGGGCGTTCCCCTCGAAGATTTCTGGGACTAAGGGCCCGAAGAACTCGACGCAGAGACGCAGAGATCGGAGGGAGATTGTAGGAAATCTTTAACTGGAAACAAGAAAATCAGATCTCTGCGTCTCTGCGCCTTTGCGTCGAAAATCCCTCTCTTACAATGCGAAGTTATTCAGGAGCGGACCCTAAGTCCTTTCCGGAACATGCGTGCTAAAAACTTAGCACTTTGCTGTTGACAGGGCGTGAAGGGTGATGCTAGTTTCTTAGCATCACTTCAGAAGAAAGGGCTTGCTAATGATCAAATCATCACATCAGAACCTCAGTCGGCGCGAAAGGCAGATCATGGACGTTCTGTTTCGACGGACCCGTGCGACGGCTGCCGAAATCATGGACAACATTCCGGAACCTCCGAGCTATTCCGCGGTGCGCGCAATGTTGAGGATTCTCGAAGAAAAGGGACATATCCGGCACGAGCAGGACGGTCCCCGATACGTCTTCCTCCCGACTGTCACACGCGACAAGGCCAAGCGTTCGGCTCTCGACCACCTCCTCGACACGTTTTTTGAAGGATCGGCGGCCCAGGCGGTGGCCACGCTCCTGGACAGGTCCGGATCCAAGATTTCCGACGACGAACTCGATCGGCTGTCGACATTGATTGAGAAGGCTCGAAAGGAGGAGGGATGAACTCGTTGGTCACGGCGCTCCAACCCGCAATGCTGGGACTTCTGATCAAAGGAACCCTGGTGCTGTTCATCGCTGCCGGAACGAGTCTTGTGCTGCGCCGCGGATCGGCGTCGGCCCGCTACCTGGTCTGGAGCACGGCGCTCGTCATCCTCATCGCTTTGCCTGTTGTCCCTACTATATTACCCTCATGGAATCTTCCAGTTGACACATCGTTCCTCGAGTTTGACTTGAATCCTGGATTTCAGAATAACCCCCGGGAATCAGCCGCGGGTCTGCCCGAAACGACTCCACTCGGGATCAGCGAAAACCCAGGGACCGAACCGTTCGAAGCAAGCACGCCCCCGATGACTCCCCCCACGCCACAAAACGCCGAGATCGCCGGGTCGGTGCAACCGACCCCGGCGCCCTCGGGAGCGATCACACGCCTCGGGAGGGCCAACGCGATCGCGCTCGGAGTCTGGGTTGCCGGAGCGGCAGCCGTTCTGGCGCGCCTGCTCTTCGGTTTCCTCGGTATCTGGTGGATTGCCCGACAGGCGAAGCCGGTTGTGGACCGGCGCCTGTTGGAGCTCACACGCGACCTCTCCGACGACATCGGGCTGAAGACACCCGTTCGTCTGCTCCTCAGCCATCGTTCCATCACCCCGATGACGTGGGGAATCACCTGGCCGGCCGTCCTGCTTCCCAGAGACGCAACCGAATGGTCCGACGAACGTCGACGGATGATCCTGCTGCACGAACTGGCTCACGTGAAACGCCGTGACTGCCTCGTTCAGTTCGTCGTGTGGATGGCCTGCAGTCTGTACTGGATGAATCCGTTCGTGTGGATGGCGGTTCGCAAGATGCACATCGAACGAGAACGCGCCTGCGAAGATATGGTTCTGGACTCAGGATTTCAAGGGAGCGATTACGCCGAGCACCTCCTCGATATCGCCAAATCCTTGCGGGCCGCACCCCTGTCGGCATTGACGACCGTGGCGATGGCCCATCGGTCTCACTTTGAAACACGGCTCCTCGCCATTCTGGATCCCCGACTCCACCGCGCCGCCCGGGGACGGATCGCATCGTCCGTGTTCGCCATGACCGTCGTTTCAGGGACGGTCGCCCTGGCAACCATGCAGGCCGGCGCACCCGAACCGGTCGAGACGACGGGCCTGGAACCCATTTCCGTGAGTGTCGTCGAACCGGTTCGAGCAACCGGTCCTCTGGCCGAAGCCCTTGAAAAGGCATTGCCCGAACCGCTCGCACTGGCGTTACCGGAACCGCTGGCAGAAGCGATGCCCGAACCACTGAAAGAGGCGCTGGAGCAGGGCATAATCCGGCTCCAACCACAAATAGAGGCCTCGGTTCGACCTTTGCTCGAACGAGCGATTCTAAGACAGATCGAAGTCCGTGAGGGCTTCGAGGCGCGATTGCAGCGCCGGGAAGCGTCTGCACAACTGACCGATGAACAAAGACAATCTCTACAGGAATCCCTGCGAGCGGCACTCCAGGACGAGGAGGCCGATGTGCGGCGGGCAGCCGCGATGGCCCTGGCCCGACTCGGCGATGAAGTCGCAGTCGATGCGCTGATCGGTGCGCTGGTCGACCCGGACCCCGGCGTGCGACGCGATGCCATATACGGGCTGGGGGACATCGAGGATCCCCGCTCGGTCCAACCTCTGATAGGCCTTCTGGGAGACACCGACGCGGACATCCGGCGCGCGGCCGCATGGGCGCTCGGCGAGTTGGAAGACCCCCAGGCGGTTGGTCCCCTCACCGCCCTGCTCCAGGATGAGGACGCCCAGGTCCGGCGCGACGCCATCCAGGCGCTTGGGGAGATCGAGGATCCCAGTGCACTGGATTCGATTGCCTCTGCCCTCAATGACTCCAGTGCCGAGGTCCGGCGTCATGCGGTTTGGGCACTGGGCGAATTCGAAGATCCAGCTACGCTCGATCTCCTGGTGGGAGCGTTCAACGACGACGATGCGGAAGTACGCCGGTATGCCGCATGGGCACTGGGCGAACTCGAGGATTCCAGGGCCATACCACCGTTGATCGAGAGATTACAGGATGAGAACGCCGAAGTGCGTGCCTACTCGGCGTGGGCTCTGGCGGAAATCGAGGATCTAGCGGCCGTCGACGCCCTGATCGGGGCTATCGAAGACATCGATGCGGACGTACGCGGGGCCGTTGTCCGGGGTTTGGGGGAACTTGAGGCGACCGAGGCCGTCGCCGCGGTGAGCCGTGCCCTGACCGACAGTGACTCCGACGTCCGGACCACGGCAGCCTGGGCGCTGGGGGAAATCGACACTCCGGCGGCCATGGACGCGTTGTTTGGAGCACTCAACGCCGACGACGTCAACGTTCGACGTTATGCGGTAGCGGCACTTGGCGAAGCAGGAGATCCCAGGGCGGTCGACGCATTGATCCCGATGCTGTCGGATCCGGACCGAGACGTGCGGCGTTTTGCTGTAGCCGCACTCGGTGAAATCGAGGACCGACGCGCCACCGGTCCGCTCCTGGATGCGCTTCGGGACCGAGACTCCGAGGTCCGCCGGTATGCAGCAGCCGCGCTTGGAGAACTGGAGGACCCGCAATCGGTCGATGGATTGATCGGCGCGATGGACGACGAAGACCCCGATGTCCGCCAATACGCGGCCCACGCGCTCGGGGAGATCGGCGATCCTCGAGCGCTCGACCGGCTTCAGGCGGCGTTAAGCGATGAGGACAAGGACGTGCGGGTGGCGGCCGCGAGCGCGATCCAGGAGATCCTCAACCGCTAGGAGCCTGCGCGGCAGAAGAGATCTACTGCGAAAGCGGTATAATCGGTCCATATTTCCCCGATTTTTCGTTAAATAGAACCACTATTTGCCTCAAAATCGAGAAAATTTGGCCTCGATTCTCCACTTTCTCGCTACGATCCCTTCTGCCGCGCAGGCTCCTAGCCGTTAGAAATTTCGACACACAGGATGAATTAGACCGGTTCGCCGCTATCAGGCGGACACAGGCGGAGTGTGCCCGATGGAAACCATAAGCAAGAACGTTCGATATGCCCTTCGCCTGATGGCAAGACAACCCCTGTTTACACTCGGCGTCGTCGTGACCCTGGCACTGGGGATTGGCGCCAACACGGCCGTCTTTACCGTGGTAGACGCAATTCTGTTGCGTCGCACGCACCTCCCAACTGGTCGGGCAACTGTTGACCGAGAGCGTCCTGCTGTCATTGATCGGTGGCATTGCCGGCACGGCGCTGGCCTATGCGTCGATCCAGATTCTGGTGGCATTCGACGTGGGCAACCTTCCACGTGTTGAACAACTGACCGTTGACGGGCGGATCCTGTTATTTACCTTGCTCGTTTCCCTCGGTACGGGCCTCTTGTTCGGTCTCGCTCCGTCCCTGGCGATGGCCCGGAACCGCACCAGCGAGTCGCTCAAGGAAGGTGGTCGGGGCACCGAAGGATCTTCTCCCGGACACGCCCGGATGCGTCACGTCCTGGTCGTTGGTGAGATCGCCCTGGCGGTGCTACTGGTCATCGGCGCGGGCCTGTTGATCCGGAGCTTCTCAGGACTCCTCCAGGTGGACCCCGGATTCAACCCCGACAACATCGTTAAGTTTCAGTTTCAATTACCACCGGGCCGCTATCCCCAGGACTTCGCGAACTTCCCGAACTGGGACACCGTCGTTCAATTTCAAACCGAGCTGGTGGACCGCGTACGGCCGCTGCCCGGCGTCGATCGGCTGGCACTTGGTTACAGTCATCCGCTGGCCACCGGCTTCACCACCCGGTTTTCGGTCGAGGGCCAACCTGCCGTGGCCCCGGGAGAGCAGGAAGAGGTTCGCGTCCGTGCCGTCAGCGCGGACTACTTCCGTACGCTGGCCATTCCCTTCTTGCGGGGTCGGGGGTTCGACGAGCGCGATCACGCCGACGCACCTTACGTGATGATGGTCAACGAGGCGTTCCGCCGCCGCTACGTCCCCGACGAGGACCCGATCGGCAAGCACGTCCAGATCTTCGGACGCCCCTATCAGGTGATTGGAATCGTCGGCGATGTCAAGTTCATGGGTCTGGGAAGCGCGGTGGCCCCGGCCGTCTACCCCCACATCAATCAGTTTCCGTTCGGTTTCTTCAGCCTGTTGATTCGGACTGAAATGGATACCGCCCAACTGATTCCGGCCGTCCGGGCCCAGGCCCGGAAAATCGACCCGCAACTGGCCGTCTACCAGATCGAAAGTATGGACGAACTCTTGTCGAACACGGTGGCGCGCCCCCGATTCAACATGTGGCTTCTGGCAACCTTTGCCGGCGTGGCGCTGGCCATGGCGGGAATCGGCGTCTACGGGGTCATGGCCTATTCGGTCTCTCTCCGGACCCACGAAATCGGTGTGCGCATGGCGTTGGGCGCAGCACGTTCCGACCTGGCCGGCATGGTCCTCAGGAGCGGGCTGGGTCTGACGGCGGCGGGAACAGCTCTGGGTCTGGGCGCCGCGTACGGACTGACGCGTCTCATGTCGAGCCTGCTCTACGGCGTCGAAGCCACCGACGCCGCTACTTTCCTTGTCGTCACGTTGATCCTGGCCGTCGTTGCGCTCGTCGCAAGCTACATTCCGGCACACCGCGCGATGCGGGTCGATCCGATGGTCGCGCTGCGATACGAATAGGAGGTTTCCTTGAACGGTCTTCTACATGATTTCCGATATGGTGTTCGAACGCTCGTCAAGAACCGGGGATTCGCCGCCGTTGCGTTGATGGCACTGGCTCTGGGGATAGGGGCCAACACCGCGATCTTCACGCTCGTGCACGCGGTTCTGATCCAGGAGCTGCCATTCGATGATCCCGACGACCTGGTTATGGTCTGGGAACACAATCGGCCCCGGAACCAGATGCAAAACGTCGTGGGTCCGGCCAACTACGTGCGCTGGGAAGAACGCAACCGCTCGTTCGAGGACATGGCAGCGATCTCCTACCGCGACTGGAACCTGACCGGGGAGGGGGATCCGATATTGGTGGATGTCGCCATAGTGACACCCAGCCTTTTCGCAATCATCGGAACCGACGCCGTGCTCGGCCGTACCTTCACTGTCGAGGACGCCCAACCCGAAGCAGACAGCGTTATCGTCATCAGCCACGGTTTCTGGCAGAACCAGTATGGATCGGATCCCGGAATCCTGGGTCGTACGATCACGTTACAAGGGTTGCCGCAGGTTGTCATTGGAGTCGTACCGGACTCCGGCTCGTTTCCAGATGACAACCAGATTTGGGCTCCGATGGTGATCACCGAAGAGTACCGGACGTTTCGGGGCCGATACCTGATGGTGATCGCACGGCTCGCTGACGGGGTGTCGCTCGGGGAAGCCCAGGCCGAAATGGACACGATCGCCGCCGGGATCGAGACCGAACTGCCTGACTTTGACACGGGCTGGGGCGTGAACATCGTGCTCCTTCGCGAGCAACTGACAGGCGACCTTCGGACGGCGCTCCTGGTATTGTTCGGCGCGGTCGGCTTCGTCCTGCTGATCGCCTGTGCGAACGTGGCCAGTCTCTTGCTGGCCCGAGCCTCGGGCCGTAGGCGGGAAGTGTCCATCCGGGGAGCGCTTGGAGCGGGACGGGCCCGGCTGATTCAACAGATGCTGGCCGAAAGCCTGCTGCTGGCGATCGCAGCCGGCGGCCTTGGAGTCGCCCTGGCCTATTGGGCGCTGGACGCCCTGCTCACGATCGCACCGGCCGACATGCCCGGCTTCGTGGCTGTCCAGGTCAACCCCGACGTCCTGGTCTTCACGCTGCTGGTTTCCCTCGGAACCGGTGTCCTGTTCGGCCTGTTTCCTGCGGTAGCAGCGTCGCGACCCGATCTGGTGGAATCCCTCAAAGAAGGAAATCGCACCGCCGGTCCAGCAAGCCATCGCGCGGGGAACCTGCTGGTGGTCGGCGAGGTCGCCCTAGTTCTTGTCCTGCTGATCGGGGCCGGGTTGCTCGGCCGCAGCTTCCTGCGCCTGGCCAGCGTCGATCCCGGTTTTCGCCCCGACAACGTCATCGCGATGGATCTGTCTCTTCCCGGATCTAAATATGGTGAGAAAGAACAACAAACGGCGTTCTTCGCGGGTGCCATCGAGCTGATCGAAGCGCTTCCCGGGGTGAACTCGGTCGGTGCCATCTCGTTCCTGCCGCTCGACGGACCAGGCGCCGGAACTTCCTTTGTTGTCGACGACCGGCCGGAACCGCCTGATGGCGAAAGACCCGTTGCGGACGTGCGCTCTGTCACGCGCGACTACTTTCGAGCGATGGGCATCCCATTGCTTCGTGGCCGGGTGTTTGAAGCGATCGACTCTCGGGACAACCCTCGCAAGGTCGTCATCAACAACACGATGGCCCGCACGTTCTGGCCCGACGAGAACCCGATTGGAAAGACGATTCGAATGAGCTGGGGAGAGATGTTGCACGCCGAGGTCGTCGGAGTAGTCGGCGACGTCAAACACGGAGGGTTGGATACGGCTCCACGGTCTAAGCTCTACTGGCACCATCCGCAATTCGTTTACAGCTTCATGACTCTCGTCATCCATGCCGACGGCGACCCGACCGCCCTGGTTCCATCGTTGAGAGCGCGTGTCGGAGAGCTCGATCCGGAACTTCCAATCTCCGGGATCCGAACCATGGATCAGATGGTGTCCGAATCCCTCCGTCAGCCTCGTTTTACGACGCTTCTTCTTTCTATTTTCGCGGTCGTCGCCCTGGTGCTGGTCGCGATCGGCCTGTTCGGCCTGATCAGCTATTCAACCGCACAGCGAACCCGTGAAATCGGTGTCCGAGTGGCCCTGGGAGCCTCGAGGAAGGGGGTCTTTCGCATGATCATAGGCCGGGGGGTTGCCCTCGCGCTGGCTGGTGCCGGGATCGGGATCCTCGGCGCCCTCATCCTGACGCGCTTCCTGGAAAGCATGCTGTTCGATGTCAGCCCCACCGACCCTGCAACCTTCGCCTTCATCGTCCCTGTTCTGCTCGTGATCGCCGGCATCGCCAGCTACCTTCCAGCGCGAAGAGCAATGAAAGTGGATCCCATGGAGGCATTGCGTTACGAGTGAGAGTCAGAACACTGGCCTGACATGCGCCACCAAACCGAGACATGGGTATCAACGCAAAAGAGCAAAAACCCAAAGATAAGGTTTATCTTCCTTTGCGCTCTTTGCGACGTTGCGTCTTTGCGTTAAAAATTCCTACTCTTCAAACGGGTTGGAGAATTTGGGGTCGGTCAGGAAGCTCTCGTCGGTCAGGGTGGTCATGAAGGCGACGAGGGCATCGATTTCCCTGTTGTTGAGGTTGAGACGTCTGGGCCGGCGGTTTCTGCCTCCTAATCCACGGTCCAGATTCGGATGGGGCTGGACGCCGGAATTGTAGTGCTCGATGACTTCCCGCAAGGTGGCAAAACGGCCGTCGTGCATGTAGGGCGCGGTGACGGCGATGTTTCTGAGGGACGGGACTTTGAAGCGGCCGCGGCCGGCTCCCTGGTCATCGCTCGTGTCCCGGTCCAGGCCGTTGTTCGACAATCGGCCGACCTGGGCCGCAGTTCCGTGACAGCGGACACAGCCGGCGCTCCGGACACGGTCAGGCCCTCGGTCCGGACCGGGTCTCCGGCCACGTCCTCGGCCGCCCCGTCGTCCATCCCCTCGTCCATCTCCTCCTCGGCCACCGCGACCGCCACCGCCGAACAGACGGCTTCCGAGTTGCTCTTCCGCGGTAAACACGCGGTTAAAGTCGGGACGGGTACCGTCAAACGCCTGGTCGTATCTGGAGTTGTAGGAGACCATGGAGCGAACGAACTGCGCGAGGGCCCGGGAAATACCGTCGCGGCCGACCTCGGGGCTTCCGAACGCGGCTTCGAACAACGGCGGATAGAAATCGGCCGCCGCCAGCTTTGTCTCGAGAGCATCCAGAGTCATACCCATCTCCACCTTATCCTGAATCGGCATCAGGACTTGATCTTCGAGCGTGGCTGCACGTTCGTCCCAGAAAAAGCGCCCCCTGTTGTAGTAGCGGGCGTTGGCGAGCCCCATGGAATGACGGCCGGTGCGTCCTCCGTCGAACCCCTCGCTGAACTGCTCCGGATCCGAAAACCCGTACTCCTGTATGTGGCACGACGCGCACGATTTTGTGTCGTTCGCCGAAAGTCGCGTGTCGTAAAAGAGGACACGCCCCAGGGTGGCGCCCGCGTTCGTCACGGGATTGTCCGCGGGAGTGGTGTCGGTGCGGGCCACCCCGCCACGGTCACGCCTGCCGCCACGATTCGTAAAATGAAGCGGTAAATCGATATCCGCATCGGCGTACCCGTAGAGTTGGGCAGGCAACACAGGCGAACCCGGTTCGGGGCGGGCGATTCCAGTATCCTGAGCACTTCCGGTAAGGGCTGTCGATGCCAGAACCAGCAGTGTTGCGATTCTCGGGTACATACAGAAACCTCCTTCGAGCGTCACCCTGATGAGACAAGCTCAAAACCAGATCGGTTTAATCATTCTCCCCACTCGCTCTTTCGCAGAATATTCCTGCGGATCTTGCCGCTCACGGTCTTGGGCAGGCTATCAACGAACTCGATCTTACGCGGATATTTGTACGGGGCTGTCGTCTCTTTGACGTGGTTCTGGAGTTCGCTCTTCAGCCTGTCACTCGCCTCACACCCCGGGGCCAGGACGACCAGGGCTTTGACGACTTCGCCCCGGACATCGTCCGGGCTGGATATGACGGCCGATTCTACGACGGCCCCGTGCTCGAGCAACGCGCTCTCCACCTCAAAGGGACCGATACGATAGCCGGCCGAGAGAATCACGTCATCGGCGCGGCCTACAAACCACAGGTAGCCGTCTGCGTCCCGGTAGGCGCGGTCGCCGGTGATGTACCAGTCGCCCCTGTAGACGCCGGCCGTTCGGACCGGGTCTTTCCAGTATTCCTTGAACAAGCCGACGGGGCGGTCCGGCCGGACCCGGACCGCGATGTCACCTTCCTTATCGACGGGCGCGATCTGGTTGTGTTCGTCGATCACCCGGACGTCGAAGCCGGGGGTCGGCTTCCCCATCGACCCGGGACGTGTTTCCAGACAGGGATAGTTTCCAACCAGAAGCACGGTCTCGGTCTGGCCGTATCCGTCCTGTATCTCGATCCCGGTCGCCTTCTTCCAGGCTTCGATCACCTCGGGGTTCAACGGTTCCCCCGCCGCAACCGCGTGCCGCAGGTTGGGGAATCGCAGCGATTCCAGATCCTCCATTACGAAGAGACGGAACAACGTCGGGCCCGCACAAAAGGTCGTGATCGGATGTTGGCTGAGCAATTCCAGCGTCTGTTTCGCGTCGAATTTCGGGGTGTGATGGACGAATATGGCGGCCCCCATCATCCACGGACCGTACAGCGAACTGTAGGCCGCCTTTGCCCAACCCGTGTCGCTCAGGTTCCAATGGAGATCGTCCGCGTTAAGGTCGAGCCAGAACTCACCTGTAATACGATGAGCGAGGGGAAAGGAGGTATGGGTATGGACCGTCATTTTGGGGGTTCCCGTCGTCCCCGACGTGAAATAAAGAATGGCCTTCTCAGTCACCGTTCGTGTCGGCAGTCGGGAAGTTCTCCGATGCGGATCGAAATGCGCTTTCGAAGCCAAGCCACCCACTTCTCCCCGCGCCGCCCACAAGGATTTTGATCAGCGTCGACACTCGGGACGCCGATTCATCGGTCTTGACCGCTCCGGCTTGGTCCGTGATGACACACCGCGCTTCGGCCGATTCGATCCGGTATCGAATGTCCTTCGCGGTCAACTGTGGAGTCCCGGGACTGAGGACCGCACCCATACGTAGAGAGGCCAGGTTGATGAGCCACCATTCAACCAGGCGCGGGAGGATCGCAATGACCACATCTCCGCGACAGACGCCGGCATCCGACAGGAGGTTGGCCACTTTCTGCGACTCGCGGGAAAGGTCGCCGAAGGTCTTCCGAACCTCGCGTCCGTCGTCGTTGACCCAAAGCATGGCCAGTTTGTCCCCACCCCAACGATCGAAGACATCCCGGGCGAAGTTGAACTTCTTCGGTGCCTTCAATTCGAAACTTCGATATGTGGCCTCGTAATCGCTCATGTTGTGCGGCATACACGCCTCCGTCTGTGTTTCGGCCAAATGGGTCTGGCAACAAAGATTTGCCTCCTCCGCAGAATTTGTGGGCAGTCCAAAGGCCTGTGCGCACATAAGTAATTGAAACAAAGTACCTTATTCTTTTGTTCGACGGCGAATATTCCAGTACCCACTTCGGTCGGACGCCTACACCCGGTGCCCGGAGCCCCCGCCGGAGGCCCCGTTCCCCATCGCCCACACCAGCCGACACCGCGGAGCGCAGCCGAGGGTCAAGGCCGGCGCAGCCGCCGAGCTTGCGAGGGAAGCCTTGAGGCTTGGCGAGCACCGTGGTCTCCTCAAGCGGCGATGGAAGACGGTTTTACCCACAAATTCTGCAGAAGACCCAAAGATTTATGCCACGACAGGATCGGGGGCGCAACCGAAGAGCTTCTAATTTGTACGTGAGATCACATTCAACTCTACCCTGAAGGAAGCGTATGAGATGTAACATGGGGACTTCGATCGGCTTGAACGCTCACACGTAACTTGATTACACCCCGGCCCGGCATGGGTCGTTGCCGGGCTGCCTTTTTCCGGAGGATCCCAATGTCATCTCTCATGCTCGTCATGGCGCTGATGCTTCCACCTCAGCTCAACGATCACCCGTTCTATGCCGGAGGCACCTACAACCCCGACATTCCGACTCCCACTGAAGAACTGGGATATGCCATCGGAGAGAGGTTCACGCTCTATTCGAATCTTGAAAACTATTACGAAACACTCGCCGAAACGTCCGATCGAATGCAGATGGTTCCATATGGCAAGTCCTATGAAGGCCGGACCCTCTACACACTGATATTCTCCACTCCCGAGAACCTTGCCAGGCTTGACGACATTCGTTCTGCGATCGCCAGGCTGAAAGACCCGAGGACCACGTCGCCAGATGAAGCCGCACAGCTGGCGGAATCGACACCCGCGATCGCGTGGCTTGCCTACAACGTCCACGGGAACGAGGCCGCAAGCTCCGAAGCCGCGATGCAAGTGGCCTACCAGTTGACTGCCGGGACCGACGCCCAGACGCTGGACATCCTGGACAACCTGATCGTCATTCTCGACCCGCTGATCAACCCTGACGGCCACGAGCGATACTCGTCCCACGTCAACCGTTTCGTCGTCGCCGGCGCCAATTCCGACCCGAATGCAATCGAACGCCGGGAACCCTGGCCTGGAGGACGGACGAACCACTACCTCTTCGATCTGAACCGGGACTGGGCGTGGCAGACACAGATCGAAAGCCAGGGCCGGATCAAGACGTACCTGGAATGGAACCCGCAGGTGCTGGTCGACTACCACGAGATGGGGAGCGGCAGCACGTACTTCTTCCCTCCCCCGTACGCGCCGATCAACAAAAACTTCCCGGAAGTTCTTGTGAAGTGGTTCGCCGTGTACGGTGACGGCAACGCAGAAGCGATGGATTCGATCGGGAGCCGATACTTCACGACCGAAGGATACGACCTCTTCTATCCTTCCTATGGCGACTCCTGGCCGTCGTTCCACGGCGCGATCGGAATGACCTACGAGCAAGGGGGTGGCGGTGCAGGCGCGCTCGCGATCGCCCGTCCTGACGGCACGACCCTCACGCTCCGAGACCGTGCGTTGAACCACTTCACGACTTCGATCGCGACGCTCAAAACAACGGCCGACAACCGCCGCGACAAGCTGATGGACTTCTATCGCTATTTCGAGGAGGCAGTCGAACGGGGAGAGAATGGCGAGATCAAGCAGTATTACCTGGTGCCCGGAAAGGATGTCGCACGCGCTCGGGAACTGGCGGAACTGCTCGCCAGCCAGGGCATTGAAGTCCGCGTCGCGAACTCGGAGTTCAGTGCTCCAAACCGAACCGAATTATCGGGCCGGTCGATTGATGAATCCATGCTGCCGGCCGGAACCTATGTGATCGATCTGGCACAACCGGCGGGGATCCTGGCCCACTCCCTGCTTGAGCCGGACCCGGAGATCACCGACTACTTCTTCTACGACATCACGTCGTGGTCGTTGCCCCTGGCTTACGGAATCGAAGCTTATGCGTCGGCGGATCGAGCCGACGTTTCCGGGGTGTCTCTTGAGGACGCTCCCGCTCTGATACTGGGCGGGGCCCCCGACCGACGCGCTCGGGCGGCCTATGCGTTTACGATGGAAACGAACTCCTCGGCCCGTCTGCTCAATGCGATCCTCAAGGAGGATGTCCGGACCACGGTCATCCTGAAAGACTTTCGGATGAACGACACACCGTTTCCACGCGGCACCATCATCATCCCGATAGAAGGGAACGGCGACGGTCTTCACGACGTCGTCTCTCGACTGGCCGACGAACACGGAGTCCAGGTCCATGCGTTCCAGTCTTATCTGACCGAGGATGGAATCGACCTGGGCTCGAACCGCGTCCGCACCGTTCAGAAGCCCCGGATAGCGATCGTCGCCGACACCCCGACCAGCGGCTACGGTTTCGGGACGCTGTGGCACCTGTTCGAGCAGGAGAACGACGTCGATTTCACGGCGATCCGAACCTCGGAGCTGGGTCGGGTCGATCTTGCCGACTACAATGTCCTGATCTTCCCTGACGGAGGCAGCTATATGGACGCCGTCGGTCAGGGCACGCGCGATGATATCCAATCCTGGATCCAAAGCGGAGGGACCTTTATTGGAATCAAGTCGGGCGCGATGTTCGCTACCAAGAACCAGGCCGGCTTTGCTTCGATCGGATACCACTACGTGGGCAACGATGCCGAGGAACGGCGCGCCCAGCGTGAGGACGACGTCGAACCCGAAGAGTTGTCCGAAGAGGAACGACTGAAGACCTTGTTGACGCCCTATGAAGAACGCGAGGATCAGCGCAGAACCGATTCGATACCCGGCGCCACGATGAAGCTCCGCGTGGACGTTTCGCATCCACTCGCCATCGGCTACGGCAACGAAGTGACGCTCCTGAACCAGAACAGCATCATCCTGGATCTGACCGAGGAGGGGGACAACGTCGTCTACTATCCTGCAAGCGGCTTCCGGCTTGGCGGCTTCATGCGGGATGACAAGGAAGAAAAGCTGCGGCACACGGCATACCTGGTCCGCGAGCGAGTAGGCCAGGGCAGCGTCGTCCTCTACGCCGACATGCCGGCGTTTCGTTCGTTCTGGGAAGGCGGTACCCGTCTGCTGCTCAACAGTATCTTCTTTGGCGTGGTTCGGGACCCGAACGTCGAATAGGAAAGAATCGGGGACTCAACGCAAAGGCGCGAGTACGCGGTGAGAGAATTTTTCACCTCAGAGGCGCAGAGGCGCAGAGAAGAAATGGGCTGGTCTTAGAAAACCCTTTCTCTGCGCCTCTGCGCCTCTGCGGTGAAAAATAATCCTTACTCGGTGTTCTTCGCGCCTTCGCGGTGAAATCCCAGCTCACGTCCAAGTGGAAAGAAGGTTTCGGGGACGGAGGAACAATTCGCTATCTAATTCATAGCGTTTAGGTTCGTCCGAAGAGTTTCGCTTCCCTCCCCGAAACCACTACTGGATTTCAACTAATTCCTTGAGGTGGACAGCCAGAACGCCGCCGCGGTCGACGAGCGTTCCGGTCAAACGGGCGGGTTTTCCTGCCCAACCGGCCACCTGCTCATTGACGGACACCATTCGCTCGCTCAGTAGAATGTAGAACTCTCCGTCCTTCGTCAGAAAGCCCGCCGGCACGTTGCGGCTCAGGCAGGCGTTGGAACAACCGGCGTGATCCATGCCTGTGCCATGCTCAACCAGGTAGCAATGCTGATCGATGACCTCCCCTTCAAGGGTTATTTCCCTCCCCTGGGCCGAGACCAGCAAACCGACGACCAGAAACAAAAATCCAAACAGTAACAGTGAACCCTTCTTCATGACGCTTCTCCTCTCTTAAAAGGTTTGCCTCCTCCGCAGAATTTGTGGGCAGTCCAAAGGCCTGTGCGCACATAAGTAATTGAAACAAAGTACCTTATTCTTTTGTTCGACGGCGAATATTCCAGTACCCACTTCGGTCGGACGCCTACACCCGGTGCCCGGAGCCCCCGCCGGAGGCCCCGTTCCCCATCGCCCACACCAGCCGACACCGCGGAGCGCAGCCGAGGGTCAAGGCCGGCGCAGCCGCCGAGCTTGCGAGGGAAGCCTTGAGGCTTGGCGAGCACCGTGGTCTCCTCAAGCGGCGATGGAAGACGGTTTTACCCACAAATTCTGCGGAAGACCCAAAGGTTTCGGGGACGACTCCGTTCTCCTCATTCATGGTGCAATGTCTGGATGGGATCGACTCTCATGGCGCGGTACGCCGGGACAACGGTCGCGGCGGCGGCCGCGAGGGCCAGGACCATGGAGACACCGGCGATCGTGAGCGGGTCGGCCGCGCTGATTCCGTACAGGAGCGACGACATTCCTCGGGCCAGGACCAGTGCCAGTACAATCCCGATGGCGATCCCGGAAACCGTCAGCAGACTGCCCTGGGCGGCGACCATTCGAAGTATGTTCCCACGGTTCGCGCCCAGAGCCAGCCGGACGCCGATCTCGTGGTGTCTCTGACTGACGCTGTAGGCCATCAGGCTGTAGATGCCCGAAGCCGCCAAAACCAGAGCCAGGAGGGACAGGACGCCAAGCAGGTAGGTCGAAAAACGGTCACCGGCTACCGCGGATGCAACCAAGTCTTCCATGGTCGTGACGCTGTGGACGGGCTGAGTCGGATCCATGTCCAGGATCACTTCTCGCACCGGCGCGACCAGAAGCGCCGAATCGGTCGAACTCCGCACAACGACGTTCATCGTCACATAGGGCACCTGCTGGTGAGGCATGAAGATCTCCGGACGCGGGTCGGTCCTCATCCCCCCCGTTCGCATGTCCCCCACAACCCCGACCACTTCGTAAGGATAGGCAGCCCTCCGGCTGTAGTCGACCACGAGATACTTCCCGGAGGCCTCCTCACCGGGCCAGAGCGACGATGCGAGCGCGTGGTTGACGATGACCACCGGAGCGGCAGTGATGCTATCGCGCTCGTCAAAGTCCCGACCCGATACCAGCGGGACCCTCATCGTCTTGAAGAAACCTCCGGTCACCATCGTGATATCTGCCTGGGCGGCATCCTCGGCCAGCGTGGAAGTTCCCTCACGCCAGTACGGCCGCGTCGGCGTGTTGTTGAACTCGTTCAACGGCAAGCCGGTTGCGGCACCCACCGATATCACTCCGGGCAACGCCGCCAATCGCTCTCGCAATTGATCGAAATAGCCCAGCCGGGAATCGGCGCCACTGTACTTCTCCGGATCCGGGAACGTCCGCGCAACGAGCACGTTTTCCCGGTCATACCCGGGATCGATCTCGAGAATCCGAACAAAACTCTGCATGAGCAGACCCGCTCCTGTCAGGAGAACCATCGCGCCTGCTATTTCGGCAACGACCAGGACGTCACGCACACGGCGACGTCCACCGGTAGTCCCGGCCCCCTGGGATCCGTCCTTCAAACAGGATGAAAGGTCGGTTCGGATCGAGTGCAAAGCAGGCAGCGATCCGAATATCACACCGCTCGCAACGGCCAGCCCGACAGCGAACAGCAGGACTCGAGCGTCCAGGACGATCTCGTCGAACCGGGGTAGGTCGGCCGGCGCCCACCCGACCAGCAAACCGAGACCACCAAAGGCGCCGGCGATTCCCAGAGTGCCGCCAAGGCCCGACAACATGACGCTTTCGGTCAGCAACTGGCGGAACAATCGCAAGCGCGACGCGCCGATAGCCGACCGCAACGCCATCTCCCGTTGTCGGTCCGATGTCCGGGCCATCAGGAGGTTGGCGATGTTGGTACAGGCAATCATCAGAACAAAACCCACGGCGCCGAACAACAGCATCAGAGCAGGCCGAATGTCACCGACCATCTCTTCATCGAGCGGCACGAGTCTGGACCGCCAGCCACCGTTAATCGTGGGGTACTCGCTGGCCAGCGACGACGTCACGCGATCAAGATCCGTCTGTGCCTGCTCGATGCCAAAGTCCGACTTCAAGCGCGCAACCACCCTGAGGAAACGGTAGTCGCGCGGGACCTCGGGCAGATGGGCATAGCTGAGGTTGAAATCCCACGGCAACCAGAACCCCACGTCACGGGTCGGGACGACGAAGTCGGCAGGCATCACGCCCAGCACGCGATGAGGTTCCTCATCGATTAGAATGTTCGACCCGACAACGCCCGGATCTCCCGCAAATCGACGCGTCCAGTAGGCGTGGCTGAGGACGACGACTTCGTCTTCCCTTTCCACCTCGCCGGCGTCAAAGGCCCGGCCGATCAGGGGTTCGCGGCCGAATACCGAAAAAAAATCTGTGGTCACCTGGGCCGCAGACACCTTTTCGGCACTGCTTTCGTCGCGCACAGTGCGCGGCTCGCCGGCGTACCATGCGCCGATACCGTCGAACGCTCGAGATCTTTCGCGCCAGTCCGGAAGATTTCCCGGTGCGGGACCTTGATGTACCAGGGACTTCTCGAGGTTCTCATCCCAGATCGCAACCAGACGGTCGGCCGCCGGGAACGGCAGCGGTCGAAACAACACAGCATCCACGACGCTGAACACGACGGTATTGGCACCGATACCGAGCGCGAGGATGAACACGATCACCAGCGTAAACCCGGGATTCCTGCCGAGAGTGCGCGCCGCATACCTGAGATCCTCGATCAACATATCCAGCCTCCAATCCTCGGCCGCCATCCACAGTGCGTCCGCCAGGGCACCGATAATCATGTCCAGCCTGGCAGACAACGGAACCGAGCTTCCGCCTTCGAGTCCCATCCAGGCCAATTCGGATTCCCACTCTTTCAACCAGGCCTGCCGCCGGGGCGACGGCACCAGGTCAGCGAGCATCCGAACCCAATTGAGGGACCATCGCAGCCACGAATTCGGGTTTCCGATCTCCCTCACGCCTCCGCTCCCGTCAACGCCCGTTCGAGCCCGGGGAATCGTTTGACCAACTCCGACAGAGTGGCCGCCCCACTGCCCGTGATCTCGTAGTACCGGCGCGCGGGCCGTCCCGCCCGATGCGCCTCGTCCTCGCCCTCCCAGTCGGCTCGAACGTAACCTACACGCTCCAGCTTCCTCATCGCCGGATAGACCGTCCCGCTGGCCAGACCTGTGGCCTCCATCACGTCGAAACCGTATCGATAGCCGTTCGCGATGGCCCCGAGGACAAGGCCCGACGAATAGGTCATGTACATCTTGGGCATGAATGTAGATTTCTACATAGGGTACCCCGGAGTCAAGCTTTTATTATTTGGGGAGAAGAATTAAAGGGGGATTCAACGCGGAGAGGAGTTTTTTCACCGCAGAGGCGCAGAGAAGAAAGGGAGTGTCCTTGAAGAACTCCTTTCTCTGCGCCTCTGCGCCTCTGCGGTGAAAAACTTCCTCCGTCTCCTCCGCGTTCTTCGCGTCTTCGCGGTGACATCCCGGGGCGAAAAACTAGGGTACGACTTCTACTCCGCGCCAGAAGGCCACGTACCCACGAATGTTGTCAGCGGCTTCCTTGGTTTCGGGATAGTACCAGGCGGCATCGGTGTTCGACTTGCCGTTTGCGACGACGTCATAGTAACTCGCCTCGCCCTTCCATTCACAAACGGTGTGGGTTCCGCTTGTTTCGAAGTGCCCCTTGTGGAGCGAGGTCGGTGGAAAATAGTGGCTCCCTTCGACGACGATAGTCTCGTCGCTCTCCGCCAGAACCGTGTCGTTCCAGATAGCTTTCATAGGCAACCCTCCATGGTTTAATCATCGCAGATCGAGTCGATCCATACTTGATCGATACTGTGATCGACCATACTGACAGATCGGTCCTGATGTTCGATCATGACAGGATCGAGGAAGATTCGCTATCATTGATAGACGTAGATGCGAGGTCCTTTGAATGCACGAAGAAGAACAAACCACTTGCGAGATAAAGCCCCGGCGAAGCCGGGTCGCAACGATCGCGATTTACGCGGCAATCGGTGCTCTGGCTGGCTTTCTGCTGGGAGACATTGCGTCAGGAACGGCTATGGGGGCGGTTGGCGGCATCCTCCTCGGCGGTGGTGGCTGAAGTTAGCCTGTCCCCCGCGGGTCCGCGGTGTCGCAAGCGCATATCCAGGATCGCTTTAAACCCTCTCCCCCACTATACTGTCTGAAGTATCCGAGGGGACAACTTCATGAAAACACTCGCGACAGCATTGCTGATTCTTGCCGTGGCCAGCCCGATTCAGGCCCAGAGACGATTCGGTGGGCCGAACCCGGGGGATACGCCTCCCGACTTCACGCTCAACAAGAAGGACGGGAAGAGTAACGTCACGCTCTCGAACCTGACGGGCCGGCCGACCGCCCTTATTTTTGCGTCCTACACCTGAGGCCCGTTTCGTCGCGATGTCGGTGACATCGAAAACTGGTACCAGTCTCAGAAAGAAAAGGCCAATTTCCTCTTCGTCTACATCCGCGAGGCGCACCCGACCGACGGCAATCTGGGGGTGGCCAACATCATGGATGGGGTTCTGATCGAGCAACCCACCACCGATGACGAACGCCAGGCAGCGGCGAACCTCTGCACGACGGCGCTCAAGATTTCCCTGCCGACAGTCCTGGACAAGATCGACGATCGCGTCGCGAACGCCTACTCGGCCTTTCCCGACCGGATTTACATCATCGGTGCCGATGGCAACGTCGCATACAAGGGACTTCCCGGACCCGCCGGGTTCAACGTTCCCGATGCCAAGGTCGCCCTGGAGGTGGCCCTGGCCGGTGAAATCACCGAGTACGGGCAGCAGCCTGGCGAAAGGCGCGGACTGGGTCGTGGTCGGGGCGGCCGCGGGGCGCGTGGACAGGGATCCGGACAAGCCCTGGGCGCACTCGACACCGACGAAGACGGCAGAATTTCACGCGAGGAATGGACTGGCGAAGACGCTGGCTTCGATCGATTCGACACCGATGGCGACGGCTTCCTGACGGCGAGCGAAGTCCAGACTTCTTTCGGACGCGGCGGCAGAGGCGGACGGGGCCGCGG
This sequence comes from Terriglobia bacterium, assembly GCA_965262425.1. Lineage (GTDB taxonomy): Bacteria > Acidobacteriota > Terriglobia > 20CM-2-55-15 > 20CM-2-55-15 > CAZOZZ01. Next base: position 2,154,390 of record OZ253536.1, read on the forward strand.
TCAAGACCCCCAGGCCCGATTAGGCGGCATGGACACCGATAGTGACGGCAAGTTGTCGCGAGCCGAATTCCCCGGCCCTGCCCAGATGTTCGACACGATGGACACGAACCGCGACGACTTCGTCACCCTCGACGAAATGCAAGCCGGCCAGGGCGGACGTGGAGTAGGTCGGGGACGTGCACTGGGTGGCGGACGTGGAAGGGGTCGCGGTGCGAACCTTCTCCAGATGGACGCCGACGGTGACGGCAAGATTTCCCGCGAAGAGTGGCAGAGGCAGCCCCAAATGTTCGAGCAACTGGATGCCAACAGCGACGGGTTTGTCACGCAGGAAGAAATGAGGCGGGGCCGCGGCCGAGGCGGCCGCGGATAGCTTTTACCTGTTGGCCATCGATTCCCACTGCATTCGAGAAAAGGGATTTCAACACGAAGACACGAAGTTAACGAAAAATCAGCCGGACGGATAGAACAAGAGCTTTTCTTCGTGTACTTCGTGTCTTCGTGTTGAAAGTAAATCAATAGCCAGCCGAGCCGTCGATGCCTGGTGACGGACCACTGTTAGGTATTGGGGTTGTCCCCCCCCTTGGCCTCGGACTTTGGACTCTTCTCCCTCCTTCCCCCCCCAACCGTGACATGGCTTACAATGCCGTCGGTGAATCCGATCTACAATGGTTCGTTTGGACTCGATCCCGATTTGAATCAGGAGGAGATCAGATGACGACGTTACCCGACCACGTCCTTCACTCCCCACCGCGCTATCAAGAGCGGACACGTGGAAAGTTCGGCCTGTTGTTCGATCCCGAGGCCCCCAACTGGATTGCCACGGATGAATCCGGTGCCGAGATCCTACGGTGGGTCGACGGGCACCGCACCGTTTCGGATCTTGTAGGTCAATATCGAACTCACGCGGGCAAAGACTGGGCAGAGGCGTGGTTGGACGTCAGCACGTTCCTGAACCATGCTCTCCGCACAGACTTTCTTCGTACCGAGCCGTTTGACCGTCCGAACTATCCCGGCAGGGGCGAGCTCATCAAGGAACATGCCCCGGAAGAGCTGTGGCTTCACGTCACGAACCGCTGCAACCTCAGCTGCGCACACTGCCTGGTCGATTCCTCCCCGAAAGGAATCGAGGGGCTCTCCGGCGAGCGGTGGCTCGGTATCGTGGAAGAAGCGAAGCAGCTCGGTGTCCGACAGTTCTACATCACCGGGGGGGAGCCGTTTCTGCGTTCGGATCTGTTGGACATTGTCCGAGCTATCTGTAGCGACAGCGAACTTGTCATCCTCACCAATGCCATGTTCTTCCGCCCGGACACGCTGGAACGGCTGAAAGATGTCTCGGGTGGGCGCCTCACCTTGCAGGTCAGCATCGATGGCCCGGATGCCGCCACGCACAATGCGATCCGTGGATCCGGATTCGAACGGACGCTCGAGGGAACCCGTGCGCTTCTTGAAGCCGGATTTCGGCCCACGGTCTCGACTGTCGTCACCCGATCGAACATCGCTACGCTGGGTCGGTTCCCCAGATTCCTCAGCGACCTCGGAGTCGGGCGTCATCACCTGTTGTGGGATCACAAACAGGGACGTGCAATCGACGACGAGGAGATGCAGTCCCCTTCCACCGACGAGATCATCGAGACACTCGACTACTATCTCCAGAGCGCCAGATCCTGCGGCGTGGAACTGGACAACTACGAAGTGGCTCGGGAACGTGTGCAGGGCAGGCGCGGAGTGAAGATGGATCTGTCGGTCGCGGGTGTGAGTAGTTTTTGCGTGTACGCAGACGGCACTGTCTATCCCTCGGCCGCCCTTGTCGGCGTACCCGAGCTCCGAATGGGACACGTGGACGAACAATCTCTCGGCGACATCTGGAAGGAATCGAGTGTGGCTAAATCGCTCAGACGCTCGAGCGTGGTCGACAAGGACGATTGCCGCCAATGCTACCTGGCGTGCATATGTGGTGGCGGAGACATCGAGCATTCCTTCTTTTACTCCGGGAGCGTGCTGGGGAAGGATCCGTTCTCGCCGGTTCACGAGTGGTTGCTGCTGGGCGCCATCGAACAGATTGCCTCGGAGAACAAAGCCCATCAAGGCCGCTCCGGATACGACTCGCCGACCGTCGTCGCGGCGATGGGCGATTCGCTCTCGGAAATGCAGACAGTCGAGGCCGGCGGTTTCGAAATCGCCGTCTCCCGATCGACCTGTGTCCTGTCGGTCGATCTGGAACGATCCCGCGAGAAGGTTCGACAATTTTACGCCGAGGCCGCGGTCGAACCTCAGGAGGCTTTGTGTTGCCCGACGGCATACGACAGGGAGGATCTCGAGGCCCTGCCCAGGGAGGTCGTCGAAGTATCCTATGGGTGCGGGAGCCCGATCCGTTTCGCGGGCGTGGAGAGCGGCGAAACATACGTCGATCTCGGTTCGGGCGGCGGTATCGATTGCTTCATCGCGGCTCGGCGGGTGGGTCCGAACGGCCGCGTCATCGGCATCGACATGACACCGGAGATGGTGGAAAGGGCCGAACGCAACAGGCCTGTCGTGGCCCAATCCCTCGGATACGACGTCGTCGAATTCCGGCGCGGATACCTCGAACAACTTCCCCTCGACGACGGCGTCGCCGACATCGTGACCTCCAACTGCGTCATCAACCTTTCTCCGGACAAACGCAGGGTTCTCTCCGAAATGTGGCGGGTTCTCAAGAACCACGGCCGGGCGATCATCTCGGACACGGTCTCGGAATCGAAAATTCCCCAGCGCATGAAGGCGAACCCGAGGCTCTGGGGCGAATGTGTTTCAGGCGCCCTGACAGAAAACGAGTATTTTGCGACGCTCGAGCAGGTCGGCTTCTACGGACTGTCGCTTGTAGAAAAATCGTTCTGGAAAGAGATCGAAGGACATCGCTTTTATTCGCTCATCATCCGCGGCTTCAAGTTCGGTAAGAACGGCGTCTGTAATTTCGAGGGACAGCGCGCCGTGTACCTCGGACCGCAGAAGGCCGTTGTTGATGAAGAAGGCCACTTGTTCCCACGCAACGAAGCCGTCGGGATCTGCACTGACACGGCCGCAAAGCTCAGCCGGCCACCTTACGCCGGTTCGTTCCTGGTCCTGAATCCAGAGGGCGACGCGTCGTTGGCTGAAGTCGCTTGCTGCGAACCGGGACAGTGCTGCTAGAATCTCCAGTGACGCCGTCCTAATGAATGAATGGATCATCCTCGCAGTTGACACGATCCGAAACCTCGGTTGGATCGGCCCGATTCTATTCACGCTGCTATATGTCGTGACGACCGTCGCCCTCCTCCCGGGAGCAGCACTCACGTTGATCGCCGGCTTCTTGTACGGCCCGGTGTATGGGCTTGCCCTGGCTTCACCGGCTAGCGTGATTGCGGCAACGGCCGCGTTCGCCCTGTCGCGATCGGTGCTCCGGGACCGGATAGAACGGCGCATACAGAACCACTCCTTCCTTCAAAACATGAACCGGGCTGTTGAGCGATCGGGGTTCCAGTTGATGATGCTGCTCCGGCTCTCGCCCTTGATTCCGTTCGTCTTCCTCAACTACTCCCTCGGGTTGACCCGCGTCCGGCTTCGAGACTACGTTCTGGCCTCGATCATCGGCATGTTTCCGGCAACGGCGATGTACGCCTACATCGGTTCGGTCGGCTACTCCATCGCCCAGTTGTTGTCCGGCCAGCGAGAGGCCTCTACCGGTGAAAACATCATGTACTGGGCGGGCCTGGTCGCAACCGTAGCCATCGCTGTTTTTCTCACACGTATGGCGCGACAAGCCCTGGAAGCAATAACTGAGGAACCTGATGGCGAGGCGGACCCGCCGGTGGCGGGCGACGACGTCGGGTTGTCCCGGATGTAAGGGCTGGCAGCCCAGGAGCCGAGCGGTGCGGCGGGGATAGCGGTCGTCCCTGGGAAGCTGGTCCAACTCGGAAATTCGCATGTCCCTGTTCTCCCATAATATCGGGACCGAACGAACGCTTTGAGCAGGTGGCGGAACCTCCGGGCTCACTGTTGCGGTGCGAGGCCACCAGGCACAAGACGAAATGCGGCGCTCGAACGGGCAGGTTTGCTTTCCTGGCGGGCAACCCGGGACGGACGCGACCATACACGCACACGAAAAAAGGGCGGCCTGACGGCCGCCCTTTCCTGGTGGTCACACGGGCTCTCACCCGCCGTTAGGGTTTATGTTAGAACCGGTAACGGACGCCCAGACGGAAGATCCGAGGCGCAAGGACTGCTGTCGGCTCCAGGAACCGGGAGCCATGACGTTCCCGAACTGCGGTGACGTTGTTCGAGTTCATCGTATTGAACAGGTCGAAGGTGGCTTCGATCGACTGACGATCCGTGACGTCGAAGGTCTTCGAAATCCGGTTATCCCAGATGTTGACCCAGGGCAAACGGCCGAACTGGCGTTCGATGTCGATCGTAACGTTCTCGCGTAGTGCATTCCGAACGCGGATCTCACGGCTGTAGTAGTTTTCGTTCTGACCCAGCAGCGATGTTGACGTAGAGCAGGTCGTTCGGCTCGATCGCGTCGATGGCTCGCAGCTTACGGTAAGAGTTGGTGTAGCTGAACATGAACGACCAGCGGTCAGCGAAGCTCTTGTTGAACGTGACCTCGTACCCGGTGTAGACGTCCTGGCCTTCCTTACCATTAGACTGGATGGTGTGCTCGAAGTCCGTTCCAAAGCTCGGACTTCATTGAACCTCCAAAAAGGCGACCGAAGGAGATTGTCATCAATCACCCAGAATCCCACGGTCGCAGTTGTGCCAAATTTCGTTAAAACATACCCACCGATGGTCTATCTGGTGGTATTCAGTGCTTTAGAGGTGGCACTTCCTGTACCAAATCGGATCGCTCAAGAAAATGTGCCGCTTAGTGAACATCAAGCATTCCAAATACGATATTTCACAGAATAAATATGGAAAGCCGGAGTGCATACACCTTGTATGTGGTTGATAGTACAGTTGATATACGGCTTGTATGGCGGTTCACAGGATGCAGGCTTTCCGAGGTAGGAGATGAGTGCTTTGGGTGGATGGGTCGATTGCCGGGCGGGCGGCCAGGGACGGCCGCGACCGTACACGCTGTCCTGGGGTTTCGGTGGGATGAAAAAAAGGGCGGCCTGGAGGCCGCCCTTTTGGGGGTTGTAGCGGACTTTCACCCGCTCCGATTGCCTGTTAGGTTAGAACCGATACCGTACCCCCAAACGGAAGATACGGGGTGACAGGATCGAACTCGGCTCCAGGAACCGGGAACCCACCCGCTCCCGGACGCTGAGAACGTTGTTCGAGTTCAGCGAGTTGAACAGGTCGAAGGTCGCTTCGATCGAATTTCGATCGTTCAACTCGAACGTCTTCGAAATCCGGTTGTCCCAGATGTTCACCCAGGGCAGACGTCCGATCTGACGTTCGATATCGATCGTGACACGATCGCGCAGCGCATTCCGAATCCGGATCTCACGATTGTAGTAGTTTTCGTTCTGACCCAGGAGCGACGTCGAATACTGGAGGCCAAACGGCAACTCGTAAATGCCGTTCATCTTCAGCGCGCCGTTCCACTCACTGAACTGCTGCGACTGGACGTACAGCAGATCGTTCGGCGTGATCGCATCGTTGCTCCGCAGCTTCCTCAGGGAATTGGTGTAGGAGATCATGAACGACCAGCCGTCGGAGAACTGCTTGTTGAACGTGAACTCGTAGCCGGTGTAGACGTCCTCTCCTTCCTTGCCAACCGTATTGATCCTGTGCTCGAAGTCCGTCCCGAAGTTCGGATTGTCCCGCGGCACCGACCAGACACTGACGACCTGGTCGTCGGAGGTCCCGACGATGTTGTCCGGACCCGGATCATTACCCTCTGCGTACCCCGTGTACGCTGAGAACGGCAGTTTCGGATCGATCGTCTTCTGGTTGTTGAAGTCGATCTTCCGGACCGCGTTGATCCGGAAGGTGTAATCGCGGCTGATTCCGAAGTCGATGCCTAAGGTGAACTCATCCGTCTTCGGAGCCTTCAGGTCGGCTGCCAGCGTCTCGGTGATCACTCCGCCGCCGCCGCTGACTGACTGCAACTCGGGATCGTCGGACGTTCCAAAGAGCCCGTCCGGACCTTTGTTCGGGAAGAACGGAATGGTCCCGTCCCATTCATAGGTCCACCTGGTCGTCGACGCCGGGTTGATGGTTCCGGCCGTCGCGCCCGGGAGAATACCGGTGCCCGAGTCCGAGCCTGCGTAACGGCCATAGCTGGCCTTTAACGCCACGCGGCCTTCGCCCGTGATGTCGTAGACCATCGACAACCGCGGCACGATGCTGTTGTAGATTGGAAAGTCGCCGGGTCCACGTGCCGGGTACAGGGTCTCCGTCGCGAACGTGCCCGAACCGTTGTTGCCCTGCTCCGGCACCCAGGACGTGTACCGATCCCACCGCATACCCAGATTGAGCGTCAGGTTCCGGTTGATCGTAGTCTTGTCCTGGATGTACATGTTGTCGTAGCTCTCACCGTTCTTCACGAACGTCGGCGTGTCCTGAATGCGAGCCGAATTCGGTCTCGAGAAGAAGGTTCCAGCCGCTTCTTCCGCATCCGTCGAACGGTACCGGTACTCGGTGTGGCCCTGGTAACCGATCTGGTCCGTCACGGTCTGGTAACCCCAGGTGCCTTGGTATCCAGTTTTCAGCTCGTGGGACGTCTGACCGATGTTGGTGAACAAACTGAAGTTCGTTCCCCACTGCCAGCGCACCGGACGGCGCACCGAGTGGAAGTATCCGCCCCGGGTCTCACCCGAGTTCCGGTCGGTCTGCCGAATGGCGTCGGTGTAAGGGATCGACGGCCACCAGTAACCACCGCGGTTCGCGCTCCAGTCCAACGTCATGGTCGGGCTGATGATGTAGGCAAATTTGAACGTCGGGCCGACCAGAGACCAGGAGTCCTGGTTCTGCGTCGCCGTCAACGGCACCGTCCGCGAGCCAGTCCGGTACGCCGGCCACTTCCGTCCGAACTGCACCATCGTTTCGTACGACAGGCTGTCGGTCAACTGGAAGTTCAGCTTCAAGGTCGGATCTTTCAGCTTCGTCCAGAACGTTGCCGCCGGACCGGTCTGCGGGTCCGCTCCGTTCCGGTCGTCTACGAACCCGGGGATCAACCGCCCGCCGTAGCCGTCCCGATAGGAGAACATGAACCACGCCCGATCCCGGATGATCGGTCCGCCGATGTTCCCGAAGAAGTCGTTGTAGCGTGTGAAGGAGTTCGAACCCGGGGTGAAGCCCCGGTCGAGCAGATCCTGGTCGACGTTCGTCGACACGAAGCTGGAGTCGGACCAGTCGGCCGACGCCTCGCCGTGGAATTCGTTGCTTCCACCTTGATCACGAAACTCAGGCTCGTGCCCGGGTTCGACTGCTCGGCGCTCTTGGCCGCCGTCGTCACCTGCACTTCGTCGAACGAACCGAAGTCTTCGTAGTGCTGGTCCCAGACCATCCCGTCGATGACCACCTGTGCGTCGCCGCTCTTGCCGAACGCCTGACCACCCGACGAAGACCCGGTCCCAAAAGAAGATCCGCCGACGTCGAAACGCGTCGCGAAAACGCCCGGGATCATCATCATAATCCCGCGCAAACTCCGGCTGTAAGGAACGTCTTCAAATTCCTTGTCGCTGAAGTTGACAGCCACCGTCGCCTGCTCCAGATCGATCGTCGGCTCCTGGCTGGTTACCGTGATCGTTTCAGCCACTGTCGCGACTTCCATCGCTCCGTTGACCGTCGCCGTGGCGCCGACCCGTACGGTGACGCCCTCGATGTTCAAGGTCGCAAAACCCGGAAGCGAGAAGCTGACCGTATAGTCGCCACCTGGCAGCTGCGTGAAGCGATAGCTGCCCGTCTCATTTGTAATGGCGGTTCGCGAGCCCTGAATCATGACCGAGCTGGACACCGTCACTTCCACTCCTGGGATCAACGCCCCGGAGATGTCCTCAGCTCTTCCCGTGATCGTTCCGTTCGTCGCTCCCTGCGGGAACGCCGGCACGGCCAACACCACAACAAGAACGAGGACTGCAAAAAGATTTCCTCTACCCAATTTCATCTGACCTCCCATGCAATTCACCCACTATGCAAGATTGTGTATGCAGCGTCTCACACGCTTACAAGTGCCAATCGGGATAGCCCGGTCAGACAATTGTGCCGGACTTCTATCCCATCGCAAGTACCCTCACCGGGTATCTGCTTTCGAACTTATCTCACACCTGGATACCCTAGCCGGGTACCCTATGTGCCACCTGTATACTGATTGTGCGCGAGGACTGCAAGTTTTTTCTTGAGAGCCGTTTGGGAACTGTCCGAGGCACCGATCGGACACCTTCATCTCTCGATTGGAAGCCGGAAAGCTTTCGAGTTCGAAGCACGGGTTATTCGAGATAGACGAAGAGGATTCCACGAATAGAATTACCTTGACCTATGCTCGAAGGGAAGGCGGAAAAGGCCCGGGCCTCACCTTCAATTAAACTACGGATGTTCGGGCGGCGTGCAAGCGATCGCGAACCCATCGCGCTCGGGTATCGAGCTAACCTATAGATACATTGAGCTTTATACCAGATCACAACCAGATTCGTCCCTCGACCCCAATTCCCTTCCCCTGCGAGCTGCAATTTTCTGTAACCTTTTGTCCACCGATCGGTTTTCAAGGGTGGAGTCGGCATTATGGAGCACAGGAAATCAGTTCCGTCAGCGATGACGACCTGATGCTGGAGGTCAGCAGAGGGGAGGTTCGTAAGCTCGGCCTGCTCTTCGACCGCTATCACCGGAAGCTGTTCGACTTTTTCATCCGGATGACCGGCAGTCGGGAGGTCAGCGAAGACCTGGTCCAGGACGTGTTTTTCCGGATTCTCAAGTACCGGGGCACGTTCCGCCCCGGCAGTCGATTTACGACCTGGATGTACCACATCGCCCGGAACGCTCGGATCGATCACCTCCACAAGCACAAGCGCGAGTACTACTTCGAAGACACGCTGCTTGAAGCGATGAGCCCGTCGGTTGCTCCTGAAGACCTCGGAAAGAAGCAACAGGCGGTGATGTTGCGACGCGCGCTCGGTCAGCTGCCGGAAGAAAAGCGTGAGGTCCTGATCCTGAGCCGTTTTCAAAATATGAAGTACGACCAGATCGGCGAGATCATGGGCTGCGATACGGGGACGGTCAAGGTTCGTGTGTTTCGAGCCGTCCAGGAACTGAGGAAAGTATACTTCGGGTCTTCCGCAGAATTTGTGGGTAAAACCGTCTTCCATCGCCGCTTGAGGAGACCACGGTGCTCGCCAAGCCTCAAGGCTTCCCTCGCAAGCTCGGCGGCTGCGCCGGCCTTGACCCTCGGCTGCGCTCCGCGGTGTCGGCTGGTGTGGGCGATGGGGAACGGGGCCTCCGGCGGGGGCTCCGGGCACCGGGTGTAGGCGTCCGACCGAAGTGGGTACTGGAATATTCGCCGTCGAACAAAAGAATAAGGTACTTTGTTTCAATTACTTATGTGCGCACAGGCCTTTGGACTGCCCACAAATTCTGCGGAGGAGGCTATACTTCAAGATTTCAGGTGAAAAAGCGTCATGGAATGCGAAACGGTAAGAGAAAAGCTGCCTGACTATTTGATGGACAGCCTGGACGAACTCTCCGGGACTGCCATTCGATCACACTGGAACACCTGTCAGTCCTGCCGGGAGGAAGCGGAAAGCCTGGAGGGCGTCTGGGCGAAGCTCGGAACGCTTCCCTCTGAAGAACCAGCTCCCAGGGTTCGAGCGCGTTTCGAAGCCATGCTCGAAGCCTACGAGGAAGGTCTGGCCAACGCGCACCCGGGACCGCGATGGCACGAAGCACTAAACGATTGGATCGCCGGCTGGTGGCCCAGGCAACCACTGATTCAGGTGGCTTCCGCCATGGCGCTTCTGATCGTGGGCCTCGTGGTGGGCACACAGTTCGTCGGGTCGGAACCACCCGGGGGAGGAGACCTCATCGCATTGCAGGGCGAGATCCAGAGCCTCCGCCAATTGGTGGCGCTGTCGATGCTCGATCAGCAGTCGGCCACTCAACGGCTTCGAGGGGTGAACTGGAGCGCTCAGATCACACAACCGGATCCCGAGGTTCTGTCGACACTGTTAAGCACCCTCAACCATGATCCAAACGTCAACGTCCGGCTTGCGGTCATCGATGCCCTCATGCAGTCGGCCAACGCGCCGGGAGTTCGTGACGGGATCATCGAAGCGCTCGGACAACAGGACTCCCCTCTCGTCCAGATTTCGATCATTAACGGTCTGGTCGAGCTTCGAGAACAGCGAGCGGTCCTGGTGTTTGAGCAATTGAAAGAAAACGACGCTCTTCACGAAAGCGTTAGGGAACGCGCCGAGTGGGGATTGCAGCAACTCAGCTTGTAGGGGTGTAGCCGTGAATTCGAATAGAAAGAGGTCTTACCTGGCATCCAGATCGGTTCAGCTCGGCTGTGTCGCACTGACGGCGGCGCTCCTGTTCGGTGCGACATCGACCGAGGCGCAAAGGCGCAGACTGCAAGAACAGGAAGAAGAAACCATCCGGAGAACGTTCGAGATCGGCAACCCGTCCACGTCCCGGTTGGAGGTCGACAACGTCGATGGGACGATCGATGTCGTCGGATACGATGGGACGAGTGTCGAGCTTACGGTTCACAAAACGATTCGGGCCCGGTCGGACGACAGGCTGGAGGTCGCGCGCCAGGAAATCGGGTTGGACATCTCCGAACGGGAGAACCTGGTTCGCCTGTACGTCGACGGCCCGTTCAGGGACGACAGTTACAGTGGCAACCGGAACAGAGGCTACGAAGTTCGCTTCGACTTCGAGTTAAGGGTGCCACGCGAGATGGAACTTTTTTTGCGGGCAGTTAATAACGGCGACATCGCCGTCGAAGAAACGTCCGGGGACTACGACATCAAGACGATCAACGGGGGCGTACAAATGACCGGGATATCGGGCTCGGGTGACGCGTACGCTCTGAACGGAGAGATGGATGTCACCTTTGATCGAAATCCGGATCGTGACAGCTACTTCGGGTCACTCAACGGAGACATTGACGTCCGGTTTATCGAAGGACTCTCGGCGGACTTTCGCCTGAAAACGTTCACCGGAGAAGCCTTTACGGACTTTGACACCAGTCAGCTACCGAACCCATTGCAGCCAGTTGAAAGAAAGAATGGCCGATTCGTTTACACGAATAAGGGTTTCTTCGGAGTCCGGGTTGGCAGTGGAGGCCCGGAGATCGAGCTTGATGCTTTTAATGGAGACATTCATATCATCCGCCAGGAACAGTGAAGAAGAAATCTGTCGGGCTGATTGTAGTACCGGCACTGGCGCTGTAAAGAGGAACGAGTCATGAAGAAAGCCTATCCAATCATCCTGTCGGTCGGCCTGATCTTCGCCCTGGTTGGGGTATCAGCGGAGCTGGCCTTCGCGCAAGAGGAAGTCACCGTACCGTTTTCCGATCCATCGCGTCCGGGAACCGTCCGCGCCGATATCCTGATGGGCGGGATCACAGTGGAAGGGTATGACGGAACCGAGGTCGTGATCCGGGCCATCAGCGATGGCCGCCAGTCTCGAACCGAAAGAAACCCGGACCGGGCGGAAGGGCTGAGGCGGATCGTCAACACGTCGACTGGCCTGAGCGTGGAAGAACGAAACAACGTCATGACGATCGAAACCAGTGTCCTGTCGAGGATAATCAACCTGACGATCCGGGTTCCCTTCAACACGTCGCTGAACCTCGACACCGTCAGCGGGGGCGACATCGAGGTCGACAACGTGCGCGGCGAAGTGGAGGTCAACAACACGAACGGCGGAGTCCGTCTCACAAACATCTCCGGGTCCGTGGTGGCTCACGCGCTGAACGGAGAAGTAACTGTCACGTTGACAGAAGTCGACGGAGATAGCCCGATGTCGTTCAGTTCCCTCAACGGCGAGATCGACGTCACGCTACCGAGCGATGTCCGCGTAACAGTAAAGATGAAAACCGACAACGGAGAAATCTACAGCGACTTCGAGATCGAACTGCAGTCCCCGACCCCGGCCAACGTCGTCAACAATGCTCGTGGGAACCGTAATCGAATCCGCATCGACCAGACGATCACCGGCAACATCAACGGCGGCGGCCCCGAGATTCAGTTAACGACATTCAACGGAAATATTTATATACGGAAGGGGCCGTAGGAAAGTGGTCAGTTGAGGTAGGAGTAGGACGAGAACACCCTTCCCAACAACCGGCCACTTCCCCGACTAATTGACCGCGTTGCTGTGACTGAAGGCCATGCGGAAATAGCATTCCCGACAGGTGTCCAGGTCCACTGTCCCATCGTCCTTTTCTGAAAACAGCAGATCGGGGTCCGGGTTCTCCAGCAGGACCATCAGGAATTCGACACCTCCACCCCGAATGCTTCTTTGGGTGTACTGCCCCTCTGGAATTTCCTTGCCGCAAAGGTCGCAGTTTGGGATGAAGTTCTTGACCATGGATTTAGCCGCCTCTGAAATTAGACGGTCGAAAATGGAAATCGGATTAGAACAAACGTGTGGGTCGCCGTGGACCAACTGCAGGAATGCGGTTCAGGAGCCGGAGTTGCCTGATACTCTCGTCGCTTGGCCGCGGGTGGCCAGGGACGGCCACCCCGACACTCGTCCCGAACGGCGTCGGCGTTGAAAAAGAGAGTGTCGGGGCGTCCCTCCGTGGGCGCCCGCGGGGTTGCGGAATACTTGAGCTGAGCGCTAGTCAGAATGTGGTTAGTGACCAGTCAGGCACGAAAGTCCTAAAAACTTTCCAAGCGGGCGATCTTTTCGGTGAGACGACTCTTCTCTTCTTCCCAGACGGCGGACTTCTCCTCAAATTCCTGTTCCATCTGGTGGCGTAGTCGGTGGAGTTCCTCGATGGTGGGATCGCTCGAACGTTTGAAGCCGGCCTCACGGGCCTGTTTGACTCGCGCCTCGAGTTCCCTGGCCTGCTTTTCGAAACGCTCTCTTTCGACCTGCCATTCCTCTTCCGACTGCCGGTGGCGCCGATCGAGTCTCAACCGTAACCTTTCCGCTTCCTCCAGCTTCAGTTCAAACTCGGTCTTGACCTCCGCGGTGGCCTGAACCCGAGCGGCCTTCTCGGCCGCCACGACATCGTCCTCGAGTTGCTTGATCCTGGTCGCCAGAGACTCCCTCTCGCCGTCGAGGTGGCTGGTAAGGGAAGCTAATTCCTGTTCCAGTTGTTTCTTCACCCGGTCGGAATGCTCCAGCTTCTGGTCATAGCGATGTCGTAACTCGTCATAGACCTCGCCGCGGACGGTCTCGGCCGTGTTCTGCACTTCCTTTTCGAGAACGTTGATCCGCACTTGAAGTTCGTCGCGTTCTTTCTGAAGCCTGTCCTTTTCGGCCTTCAACTCCGCGCCGGGGGTAACGGGCTCTCGTCCCTCCTGCTTGGCCTTCATCCGCTCCATCATCATGCGTCGAGCTTCAGCCATCGGGTCTTTCGGGCCGGTATTCCTGGCCTGCTCGATCCGGTCTTCGAGTCGCTTCTTCTCGGCGTCGGCCTGGACCCGCCATTCCTCCCTGGCCTTTTCCAGACGGATCTGAACCTGCTCGCGAACCAGCGTGGCAGTCCGCGTCGGGTTGTTGGCCTGCTCCATGGACTCCACGAGTCTGCCTTCGAGACCTGAGATCTGTGCCTTGAGCATGACGCGTTCCGCTTCGAAACGCTCGTGCGTGGATCTCAAATCCTCTTCAGCCTGCTCCCGCGCGGTGTCGGCGGCTTCCTGCTTGACCTTTCCCTGCTTTTGAAGCTCCTCGGCAACCTGGCCACGAGCCGTCTCCATTGCATCGACTGCCCCTTCTTCGAGCCGTTCGATTTCGGAATTCAAACGCCGGCGTTCTTCGCGCCAGCTCTGGCGGGCCGAATCGAATTCCTCTTCCAGCGTTTCTTGCGATTGCTTCCGCTCTTTTTCCTTCTCGTCGAGCTTCGCCTGGAGATCGTCGATCAGTTGCTGGGTCGCGCGAGGAGACCATCCCACCGCGAAGATGTCTATCGGTTCGTCCTTACCCTTCATCCGAGCCCGGCCGAGCTTTCCGACCTGCATCCCCGCCGTCTCGGCGGCAGGAAGAAGGCTGTCGGTGATCAGAATCTGACCCGGTTCGGCCTGGCCCTGAACTCTGGCGGCCGCATTGACGACGTCGCCGAACACATCGTTGTCCTGGAGAAGGCCCAGGCCGGTGTGGACACCTATTCGGATGTGGATCTGGTCGTTGACGGGCCGGCCACGGCAATCCTTCTCGAGGACCCGTTGCATCTCGACGGCAGCATTGACAGCTCCAATGGGATTCTCGAACAGCGCCATGATTGCATCGCCAATCGTCTTGACGATTCGGCCGCCGCCGGCTTCGACACATGGAAACAGCAGATCGTTATGCCGCTGCACCATGGCAAGACCTTCGAGGTCACCTCTCTTCTCGAAGTACGCCGTAGACCCCTTGATGTCGCTGAACAGGATCGTCACAGGGGTTCGTTGTTTCTTCTCGACAACCGGTGCGCCGGACTGTTTGTTCAGAAGTTCGTCTATTTTTTCGGGTCTTCCGCAGAATTTGTGGGTAAAACCGTCTTCCATCGCCGCTTGAGGAGACCACGGTGCTCGCCAAGCCTCAAGGCTTCCCTCGCAAGCTCGGCGGCTGCGCCGGCCTTGACCCTCGGCTGCGCTCCGCGGTGTCGGCTGGTGTGGGCGATGGGGAACGGGGCCTCCGGCGGGGGCTCCGGGCACCGGGTGTAGGCGTCCGACCGAAGTGGGTACTGGAATATTCGCCGTCGAACAAAAGAATAAGGTACTTTGTTTCAATTACTTATGTGCGCACAGGCCTTTGGACTGCCCACAAATTCTGCGGAGGAGGCATTTTTTCTTCTGCCCTCGCCTTCAAACGTAGGGAGTCCGCAAAGTAGAAACCAGGAATCGAGATTATAACAAACGAGCGGTCAGCTGTTAGCTATTGCCTAACAGCCAATTGCTCTACGGCCCGGCACTCCCGATGGACGACGGCATGAAGGTCGGCGGTCATCTTGGGAGTGGGCGCGTATCCTCCAGCCGGCACGAACACGATCGGTATTCCGTGGCGACGGGCCGATTCCAGAACGTGACGGTCCCTTGACGCAAGGCCTTGCCGGGTGAGTGCCAGCCGCCCAAAACGATCGCCGACGACAGGATCGACGCCGGCCAGGTAAAAGATCAAATCGGGTCTGGCGCTTTCGATTGCCGGGCCGAGGCTCTCGATCAGGGCATCCAGATACCCTCGGTCACCCGTCCCGTCAGGCAGTGCAACGTCGAGCGAGGACCGGGGCTTTGTCCAGGGGTAGTTCTTCTCGCCATGCATGGAAAACGTGAAGATCGAGGCGTCACGCGCAAATATGGCCGCCGTGCCGTTTCCCTGGTGAACATCCAGATCGACGACCAGTGCGTTTCGGATCTCCTCGGATCGCCGAAGGACACGCACGGCCACCGCAACATCGTTCAGCAGGCAATACCCCTCGCCGTGATCGGGAAACGCATGGTGGGTCCCACCGGCAAGATTGGCCCCAACTCCATCGTTCAGGGCAAACCGTGCCGCGTCTATCGTTCCCTGGACCGCCAATCGCGATCGGTGGAGCAGCACGTCGGAAAATGGAAGCCCGAGTTTTCTTCGAGCCGCCGGACCGAGACTGCCCTCCCGCAGAGATTTCAAGTACTCGGCACTGTGAACCAGCCCAAGATCACCCCAGTCTGCCTCGGCCGGATCGTGCGCGTCTTCGGGGTGAATCAAGCCTTCATCAACAAGAATTCCATACAACGCCTGATACTTCCCCATCGGAAATGCGTGCTTCGACGGAAGAGGAATCGTGTAGCCGTGACCGTAGCTGTAACGCATCGTTGTCAGAGTTTACACCTTGACTACTTTTCACATCATTTGACAACCCGTGACAGACGCGTAACGTGCGATCTGATAGCATCCATGTTCTTGAAAGACACTCCCGACAGAAGGATTCTGGGACTGGTACCGGCTTCGGCGATCGTCGTATCAAGCATGATCGGCACGGGTATCTTTACAACCACCGGCCTCATGGTTTCGATGGGGGCCGGTGGCGGAGACATCCTGCTGGGCTGGCTCATCGGTGGATTGATAGCCCTCTGCGGAGCACTCTGCTATGGCGAGGTCGGCGCGAACTTCCCGCAGTCCGGAGGGGAGTATTATTACCTGAGCCGGCTGATCCACCCGGCCGCTGGATTCATCGCGGGAGCGGTCTCGCTCATCGTAGGCTTCGCGGCTCCGATAGCCGCATCGGCGATGGCCATGCACTTGTACGTGGGGACGGTCATTACAGGCTGGCCCGTGCGGACGATGGCGGCCGGGACAATCCTGGTTCTTGCCCTCCTGCATGCCTACGACCTGAATCTTGGCAGCCGTTTCCAGACCGTCTTGACCGCCGTCAAGCTTCTCCTGCTCGGAGCCTTCGTGTCGACGATCCTCGTTGGCGCACCTGGACCGGGCACCGGAGATTCCTTCAGCCTGAATCCGAACTTCTGGACCTCCTCGGCATTCGCAGTGGTTCTGGTCTTCATTTCGTTCGCCTACAGCGGGTGGAACGCCGCTTCGTACATCGCAGCGGAAGTGCGCCAGCCGGAGCGGACCCTCCCCCGCGCGTTGCTTCTGGGCACCTTGATCGTGGCCGGCACCTACTTCCTGGTTAACCTCTCATATCTCCGGTCGGTGCCTCTTGGAGACCTGTCAGGCGTTGAACAGGTGGCCTACGTCGTCGCGACGGCCGCTTGGGGACCGGGAGGCGGCCAACTCGTGTCGACGCTGATTTCCCTGACCCTCATCGCGCCCATCAGCGCAATGCTCCTGATCGGCCCACGCGTCGCCGAGGCCATGGCCAGAGACGGTTTCCTCCCGCCGATTTTTGCACGCCTCAACGAAAGGAGAGTCCCCTCCTACGCCGTGATGTTCCAGGCCGCACTGGCGATCGCGATCGCCCTCACGTCGTCCTTCACCGCTCTCCTGATCTATATAGGCTTCACGTTGAACATATCGACCGCCCTCACAGTGATCAGCCTCATCCGCCTCAGACAGTCCGGGAAAAGCAAACACCACGTCTGCATCGGCTACCCCCTCCCGCCCCTGATTTTCCTCGTCTTCGCCGTGTGGATCACAATCTGGAGCATCCAGTCCCAACCCGTCTCCAGCCTGGCCGGCCTGGCCACCATCGCGGTCGGCTACATCGCCTACCTGTTCAGCTCCAAAAGAGCGAGTTTTGGTGGGGAATAGGAATTTACCGCGGGGACGCGGGGGGGGGATTTTTTCACCGCAGAGGCGCAGAGGCGCAGAGGGGAAAGACAGAGTTGAGACTCGGATTACACAGATTTAGAATTTAAGATCTTCTCTGCGCCTCTGCGCCTCTGCGGTAAAAATTCTTACTTCGTGTTCTCAGCGCCTTCGCGGTGAATCCCCATTCTTATTCTTCTAGGGGAGCCCGGGGGTGGCGCCTGGGGCGACACTGTCGATGTCGGGGTGGTCCGGGCTGATTCTGATGCAGGCGGCCAGGTGATCGGGCTTGATTTCGACCAGGTGGGGTTCGCGTTCGGAGCACTCGGGGACGGCGTAGGGGCAACGGGTGTGGAAGCGGCATCCGGACGGGGGGTTGATCGGCGACGGGACGTCGCCTTCGAGAACGATCCTTTTTCGCGACCGTTCGGCGACCGGATCGGGAAACGGAACGGCCGAGATCAGGGCCTTGGTGTACGGCATCAGGGGCTCGTGATACACGACGTCCGCACCGGCAACCTCTACAAGCTTGCCGAGGTACATCACGGCCACCCGGTCTGATGTATGCCGGATCGCCCGCAGATCATGTGAAATGAAAAGGTAAGTCAGATTTCGCTCGCGCTGCAGCCGCTCGATCAGGTTGATGATCTGCGCCTGGATCGAAACATCCAGCGCCGATATGGGTTCGTCCGCCACGATGAAATCCGGATTGGCGGCCAGTGCGCGAGCGATCCCGATCCGCTGCTGCTGGCCGCCTGAAAACTCGTGCGGATATCGCTTGATGAACCGCGGGCTGAGACCGACGGTCTCCATCAACTCACGAATCCGTTTCTCTTTCTCGGCTCCGGCTGCCAGACGGAACGTTTCGACGAGCTCGGCTATGATCTGGCCGGCCGTCATCCGGGGATTCAGCGACGCGTATGGATCTTGAAAGATCATCTGCAGGTGACGGCGCTGGCTCCGCATCTGCCTGGTGGACAGGCTCGCAAGATCGATTCCTTCGAAAAACACCTGCCCGGAGGTCGGTTCGTTCAACATCAGCAGTGCGCGGCCAAACGTCGACTTGCCACAACCCGATTCACCAACCAGACCGAGCGTCTCACCCGTTCGGATTTCGAGAGACACGCCATCCACAGCCTTGACGACTTGCGGAAGCGGGTTGCCTCCCGTCATCCGATCCCACACCGTACCGCCACCCAGGTCGAAATGGACCTTCAGGTCCCTCACCGACAACAACGTGTCGTTAGACGAGGCGTCGGGTGAACTATGGTGATCCACAACCATTCTCAGGAACCACCAGCGCCGGTGAAAACTTCGGAGGCAAAATGACAGAGTGAATGGTGTCCGGGCTCCACTTCGACAAAAGGCGGAAACTCGTTCCTGCAGATGTCACGAGCCTTTTCGCAACGCGGAGCGAACGGACATCCGGACGGCAGGTGCGCCAGGTCCGGGGGCAGCCCGGGAATCTGGTAGAGTTCCCGCCCGTTCGAGGTCGGCCCCGGCACGGACCGGAGCAGCCCCTGGGTATAAGGATTCCCGGGAGCCGCAAACAACCTGGAGGTCGAGGCCTGCTCAAACACTTTGCCCGCGTACATTACGATGACGTCGTCCGCCATTCCCGCAACGACCCCCAGGTCATGCGTGATCAAGATCACGCTGGTTCCGGTTTCTTGCTTCAGCTTCCGTATGAGTTCCAGGATCTGTGCCTGGATCGTGACGTCCAGGGCTGTCGTCAGCTCGTCGGCGATCAACAGTTCCGGCTCGCACGACAGGGCCATCGCGATCATGACACGTTGACGCATTCCTCCCGAAAACTCGTGCGGATAACTGGCGGCGCGCTCGCGGGCGTCGGGGATTCCCACCAGATCCAGCATCCGGATCGCATGATCGTAAGCCTGCCGCTTCCCATACCCGCGATGAAGACGGGTGACTTCCATCAACTGTTGGGAGATGCGCATGAACGGATTCAGCGACGTCATCGGATCCTGAAAGATCATCGCGATCCGGTCCCCTCGAATCCGCCGCATCTCTTCGTTCGATAACTTCAGGAGATCGCTTCCGTCGAAATGGATCGCGCCCCCTGCAATCCGACCCGGCGGCTGCGGGATCAGGCGCATCACCGACAGGTTGGTGACGGACTTACCCGACCCGGATTCACCCACGATCCCGAGGGTTCTCCCCTTCTCCAGATCGAAATCAATTCCGTCGACTGCCCGAACCGTCCCATCTTCGGTTTCGAAATAGGTCTGGAGTCCCCGGACGGACAATAGTGTGGAGCTACTCATTACGCAGATGTTTTTACGCAGATTACGCAGATTACGCAGATTGAATCCAGACACATAGTCAAGAATCCGACCTCGGACTCCCATCTGTGTAATCTGCGTTCAGTTTCTTTTCCTTCCCCCAATCTGCGTCTACATTTTCCGAGTCTGGGGATCCAGTGCATCCCGGAGGCCGTCACCCATAAAGTTCAAAGAGAACAGTGTCGCGGCCATGGTCACGCCCGGGAAAATCAGCTGCCACGGGAACACCGCGATGTTGCGAATTCCGTCGGCGGACAGGCTGCCCCATGACGCCAGGGGGGCCTGAACGCCGGGCCCGAGAAATGACAGAAACGCCTCGAGGAGCATGACGGATGGAATCGTCAACGTGGCGTAGACAACGACCGGACCGAGGGTGTTGGGTACCAGGTGCCTCGAAATGATTTTCCACGTCGGCACGCCCGTCGCCCGCGCGGCCAGAACGAATTCCTGATTCTTGAGCGACATCACCTGTCCGCGTACGATCCGGGCCATGGTCAACCAGGAAACGGCGCCGAGTGCCAAGAAGAGCAGGAACAACTGCCCCAGAGGCGACTGGCCGCCGAAAAAAGCCAGCAGAACGATGACGACCATCATGTACGGAATCGCATAGAGCACATCCACGATCCGCATCATGGTGTCGTCGACACGACCGCCCAGATACCCGGCGGTAGCGCCATAGGTCACACCGATTACCAGCGACACGATGGTTGAGATGATTCCGACCATCAGCGAAATCCGCCCGCCCAGCAGGACCCGCGCCAGGATATCGCGCCCAGCCTCGTCGGTTCCCATGGGATGGATCCAGGAAAAAGACCCATCGGGCGCAGTGAACGGCGGAAACGATCGGATCAGGGACGAATCCGCAGGAATATAGTCGTAAGTAAACCCGGTCGCACTTTCGATGACCGGCGGACCGACTATCGACGCCACCGTAATCAGAACCACGAAAACCATGCCCACGACCGCCAGACGATTACGCAGCAACCGCCGCCACGCATCCCGCCACAATGAGGTACCAACTACAATTTTTGATTCACTGGACATGGGATGAATAGTGGTAAGTGGTTAGTGGCTAGTGGTTAGTTGAGGACTCGGATCCCCAGACTGAACACGTTCACACTGATCACTCATCACGCCTAAATAACCGCCACATTAAAGAACGTATTGAATAGTTGGTTAGTGGCTAGTGGTTAGTTGAGGACCTCGGATCTCCTGCTGACCACTCACAAACTGATCACCCACCACGCCTGATAACCGACACATTAAAAGAACGCTTCTTCCCTTCCCCAACTAACAACTAACCACTGACCACTAACCACTTCCCCATCACCACTTCCCCCTCAATACCTCACCCGCGGATCCAGAAACCCATACGCCACATCGACCAGCAGGTTGAACAGCAGTATCGAGATCGACATGAACGCGACGATGCCGATGATCAACGGTTCATCCCGGTTGAGGTTGGCGTTGATGAAGTAATTCCCAAGCCCGGGCAACGCGAAGATGCGTTCGACAACGACCGTGCCGGAAATCAAGAACGCCAGGGCCGGACCCGAGAAGGATACGACCGGCAGCAATCCGCCGCGGAGCGCGTGTCGAAAGATCACACTAGTCTCATCCAGCCCCTTCGCTCGAGCCGTTCGGATGTAGTTCGATCCCAACACCTCCAGCATGCCGGATCTGGCAAGACGGGCGATGTAAGCCATGTAGACAGCCGACAACGTAAGTACCGGCAGGATAGTGTGAACGCTCCAAAACCCTTCCCAGCGTGCGGGAGGCAGCCAATACAGGGTCAGCGCAAATCCCAGCACGAGGATCGGGCCCAGGACAAAGTTGGGCAGCGATATCCCGATCATCGCACCCCCATCGACGTGTAGTCCATCCGAGTGTTCTGCTTCACCGCTGAAATGACGCCAACGGTGACTCCAACCAACGCGGCCACCAGGTAGGCGGCAAACCCGATGGACGCCGACACAGGAAGCGAGATAAACAGGATTTCGTTGACCGACTGGCCCTGGTAGCGAAGGGAATTCCCAAAATCACCGCGCAACGTGTTGCCCAGCATCTTTCCGTACTGCACGTACCAGGGTTGATCGAGCCCGTACTTTGCGCGCAGATTCTCCTCGATGGCAGGGGGAATGGGTTTCTCGCCGGTGTAGAAATTGCCCGGGGCGAGCCGTATGAGGGCCCAGGTCAGCGACACCACCACCAGGATCATGGGGATCGTCACGATCAATCGCCGGATTATAAAACGGAACATCCTTATTTAGTCCAAGGTCCGAGGTCCGGGGTCCGAATTCCGAGGTCTTAAGAGCCAAAGCCGGACAGGCGTGCACTGCTCCCTTCCCGACTTCGGACTCCGGACCTCGGACTCCCCTAGTTACTCATGTCCGGCACACCGCGATCCCATTTAGAGGGATCGTGCTCGATGTAGACGAATTTCCAGGAATGAAGCGTTCCCGGGTTGGGGTACATCCCTTTGACGTACGGTTTCTTCATCCAGTTCGTTGCGGCGGTGTCGAGCGGGATCACGGGTTGGGCCTCCAGCATGTAGGCTTCGGCCTGGGCCAGCAACTCATACCGAACACTCGAATCCAGAGTGCGATTGGCTTCATCGAGAAGACGGACAAACTCCGGATCCCACCAGCCTGTCCCGTTGTCTCCGCCCTTGGTGTAAAACAAGTTCAGGAAACTGTAGGGATCCATGTAGTCGCCCACCCAGCCGGCGCGACCGATGCCCTTGTAGTCCAGCTCGGCCCGGGTGACCAGGAAGGTCTTCCACTCCATGTTCTTGAGAGGAACCGTCAATCCCAGATTCTGCTTCCACTGGGCCTGAACGAACTCGGCCACCTGGCGGTTGGCCTCCGAGGTGTTATACGTCAACTCGACCTCACCGATCGGAAAGGTCTCCGGATCATAATTGCCATCGGCATCCGCGTAGCCGGCCTCCGCCAGCAGTTGCTTCGCACGTTCGGCGTCGAACGGATCTCCACCAGGTTGGGGATAACCGGGATAGATTCCCTCGGGCGTGAAGGCAGTCAGAGGTTTTGTCACACGGCGAAACTCGGCCAGGGCCGCTTTGTCAATCGCAGCATTGAACGCTTTCCGGACCCTTACGTCGTCCATCGGTGCCCGGGTCACGTTGAACATGTAGTACCCGATAGCGTTCTCGGGTGCGTCCATGTAGTCGCGTAACGGACGAATCAGGTCGAGCCAGGCGACGGGGACAACATGGTTGTACACCGCGTCGACCTCTCCGGCCTTGTACAGATTCATCATCGTGGTCGCATCTTCCATCGGGTAGAAAATGAGCTTGTCCAGGCGGACGGCCTCGGCGTCCCAGTACATCGGGTCCCGGACCATCACGAGTTCGTTATACGGCTTCCAGGATTCCAGTTTGAACGGGCCGTTCGTGATGATGTTTTCAGGTCGTGTCCACGCATCGCCGTATTGCTCGACAAGCCACCTGAGAACGGGCTTGAAGGTCTGGTGCGCGACAAGACCGACAAAATAAGGCGCCGGACGGACAAGAGTCACCCTGAAGGTGTAGTCGTCGACGGCTTCGATTCCGATGTCCTCTCCGCCGACGGGAACGAACTCGAGGCCGGCCACGCGATCGCGTAGCTCCGGGTTCTCTTCAAACAACGCTTCGCGGCCGGCTTCATCGCCGGGCAGCGTCAGACGCGCGGGGCCCGCGATGTATGAACGAAAAGGTGTGAGGTCCCCAGGCGCTGGGTCATCCGCGTCGACGGACGGCTGTTCGGATGAACCGGCTTCCAGCAAAAATTCTCCTGTCTCCGGGTTGCCGACGAACACCTGCCCCTCGTTATAAGCCTGGGCAAACTTGATGTCGTAAGCCAGGTATGCATTTCTTGAAGCCAGCTCCGGTGACAACGCCCGGCGCCAGGAGTAGATAAAATCACCGGCGGTCACCGGCTCGCCGTTGCTCCAGCGCGCGTTCTCGCGCAGGTGGAAGACAAACTCCGAATTGTCCTCGTTGGCTTCCCAACTCTCCGCAACTCCCGGAATCGGTGCGGAGGTCTTCGGGTCGTAGTCGGTCAACCCGTCGAACAACGCCATGTAGAGCCGGGCTTCGGGTTGGCCCGACGAGACGGGCGGATCCAGCGACTCGGGTTCCGATCCCGAGATGTACCGCATGACCTGACCTTCGGGAGGTTGGACCCTGCCGAAATACTCCGTGTCGGCCGAAACCCCACTGCAGGCAGCAACCGCCACCGACACGACGAGGACAACGAACACACGCACTGCGAACCGACTGCTTTCCATGCCTTTCTCCGTTAACGACGATCGATAGGGAAAGCTATCATGCAGGGGCTTGGGGATCAAGGGTTGGAGGAAGTGGGGGGAAGTGGTCAGTGGTCCGTGGTCAGTGGTCCGTTGACGGATGGTGATTCGGGAGGTTGCTGCCTGCCCGATTGCGACGGTTTGATAGACTTATCGGACTCTCCTGTACGGATTCATTTCGATGTGAGAGCCGCGTGAGGTTCGATGTTTGAAGGATCAATTTATTTTTCGAGGTGTCCTATGAAGCAAGCCGTCGTCATCTTTTTTTGATCGGGATCTGGAGCGCTTCGGCTCCCGCGCAGGCCATCGGCGAAATAGGGTCTTCGGAGGTTCCAGGGCGGTCCGGTGCCGATCCGACGTCGGCTCGACAACTGTCTCAGATTCGCGATGAACTCGCCAGCCTCAGGGACGAGTATGAGAAGCGAATGGCTTCCCTCGAAACGCAGTTGGAGGAGCTTCAGATCCAGATGCTGCGCGGAGGAGGGGAAGAGGCTCTTCCTGCCCCGGCGACATCGGCCTCACAGAGTGCTTACAACTCGCTCAACCCGGCGATATCGGTGATTGGGAATTTTCTCGCCCGATTCGACAGCGACCGAATCTTCTCACCGGATGGAGATCGGATCGACAACAATCTAAATCTCCGGGAAACGGAAATCGACCTGCGCGTTCCGGTCGATCCGTACGCCGATGCCGTCTTGATCGCCGCGTTCGAATCTGAAACCCCCGGAAGTTTCGAGGCAGGTATCGAGGAAGGCTACATCAACATCAAAAAACTGCCATTCATGCCCAATCCGCTGGGGCTCCGATTCAAAGTCGGCCGCTTTCGCCCGGACTTTGGAAGATTCAATGTACTGCATACCCACGACCTCCCACAATCGTTCCGGTCGATGTCGACCGAGGAATTTCTCGGAGAGGAAGGATTCATCCAGCAGGGTGTCTCCGCAGAATTCTACGTACCCAAACCGTGGAAAGGGGAGGACTCACTCAACGCCAAACTGCAGATCATTGACGGCGGCGACATCGCCGTCTCACCCGAATCGAACGGCAGGAAAGCATACCTGGGGAAGCTCTCGTGGTTTAATACTTTGGGTCTTCCGCAGAATTTGTGGGTAAAACCGTCTTCCATCGCCGCTTGAGGAGACCACGGTGCTCGCCAAGCCTCAAGGCTTCCCTCGCAAGCTCGGCGGCTGCGCCGGCCTTGACCCTCGGCTGCGCTCCGCGGTGTCGGCTGGTGTGGGCGATGGGGAACGGGGCCTCCGGCGGGGGCTCCGGGCACCGGGTGTAGGCGTCCGACCGAAGTGGGTACTGGAATATTCGCCGTCGAACAAAAGAATAAGGTACTTTGTTTCAATTACTTATGTGCGCACAGGCCTTTGGACTGCCCACAAATTCTGCGGAGGAGGCAATACTTTCAATGGAACCCACAACTTGGAACTGGGTGGGTCCAGCTACTGGCATCCCGGCAGCGAGGATAAGTCCACAACCCGATTGCATGCTTTCGACTTCATGTACAAGTGGAAGCCTTTCCGGCAAGGGGAATGGAAGTCTTACGTTCTCGGCGGAGAGGTCCTATTCGCAGACCCGCGCCCTTCTTCAATCGATCCGGGTGCGCCCTCGGGCCGCCCGTGGGGCGGGAGCGTATTCACGCAATGGCAGCTCGACCGTCGAAAGTATGTGGGAGTCCGGGGCGACTATACTAAAAGCCTGTCTGATTCCGGAAAGACCCGACGTGGGGTCACACCGTATCTGTCATACTACGTAAGCGAATTTTTCAGATTACGGCTCAACTACGAGCACCGGTGGAGCGACATCCTTGCCGAAGACGGCAGGGATTCCGTGTTCCTGGAACTCAGCTGGATTTTCGGAGGGCATCCGCCCGAACCCTTTTGGGTGAACAAGTAAGGAGATCTGCAGACGATGGTCCCAAGCCGCCGAAATTTGATACTGGCCTGGTTTGTGTTTTTTGCCTGCTCCGCTTTCGCCGAGGCCCAAACAATCAAGGTCGTGACCACGCTGCCGACGCTCAAGGCGTTGGTCGAAGAGGTCGGCGGCGATCGCGTCGACGTGGTCGCGCTCTCCAGGGGAGATCAGGACCCGCACTTCGTAACACCGACCCCCGTCCTGATGCGGCGGACGCGAGAGGCCGATCTGTTTATCGAGAACGGTTTCACGCTGGAACAGTGGGCCGACGAGGTCGTCAACGGCTCGGGCAACTCCAAAATTTTCCGCGGCACATCAGGGCGGGTCACCGCCGCCGAAGGAATCGCGGCATTGGAAATCCCTTCCGTCCTGTCGCGGGAGATGGGCGACATCCATCCCCAGGGCAACCCGCACGTCTGGCTGGATCCACTGCGCGCAAAGATCCTAGCGACCAATATCGCCAACGCGCTCAAACGAGTCGACCCGGAGAACGCCGGCTACTACGAAAGCCGAAAAGAGGGCTTTCACGGCCGGATCGACCAGGCCCTCTTCGGAGAGGAGCTTCTGAATCTGATCGGGATTTCCAAACTGACCCGACTGGCGTGGACCGGACAACTCCACGAGTTTCTCGAATCGAACAGATTCCGAGGCGAACCATTGCTGGCCAAGGCAGGGGGCTGGCTCGCCCAGGCCCGTGCACTCAACGGAACGCAGATGTACGAGTTCCACAAGGTGTGGGTTTACTTCGCCCAACTCTTCGGGATGGAACTGTCAGGAACGATCGAGGAAAGACCGGGGATTCCGCCCGGGCCGCAGCAGACCCGGCAGGTGACAACGCGCATCAAGGCGGAGAGCATCCCGTTGATTCTCGTCGACAACTTTTACGATCCCGCGCTTCCAAACCACATCGCGCGGGAAACCGGGGCGCGAGTCATCGTCCTGCCCAATCAGGTCGAGGGCGAACCCGGCATCGACACGTATTTTGAGTTGATCGATTATTTGATCTCCAGAATCACCCAGGGGCTGGAACCCTCCAACTGACACCTGTATAGCGACACATGGAAATTCTGACTGATTGGAGATGGATGATCGCGCCGTTTCTCGCGTGCCTGATCCTGTCGGTGTCGCATGTCTACATGGGCGTGCACGTTGTCGCTCGTAAGGTCATCTTTGTCGACCTCGCCCTGGCGCAGATCGCAGCCGTCGGCGCCACGTACGCCACAACTCTCGGTTACGACCTGCACCAACCCGACGACGTTTTTGCGATCGCACTTTTTTCGATGGCCTTCACCGTCGTGGGAGCGGGAGTGATTTCGGTCGCACGCATGCGCAAGGAACAGGTGCCCCAGGAAGCCTTTATCGGGATCGTGTATGTCGCGGCTTCCGCCGCGGCCGTCTTGATACTGTCCAAGTCGCCCACAGGGGGCGCCGAGCTTCAACACATGCTCGTCGGCGACATCCTGCTCGTGTCCTTGCGGACGATCGCGAACGTCGGCATCATTTACGCCGTCGTCGGTGTGTTCCATGTCGTCTTTCGACATCGTTTCTTTGCGATGTCGCTCGACCTCGGGGCCGCCGAGGCGGCCGGTGTGAACGTTCGTCTCTGGGACTTCCTCTTCTACATGACCATGGGCATCCTGGTCACCCAGTCCGTCGCCATCGGGGGCGTCCTTCTGGTGTTTTCCTACTTGGTCATACCGGCTGTCGTCGGTCAGATGTGGTTCGAGAGCATGTCGGGACGGCTTCTGACGGGCTGGTTCGTGGCCGTGCTGGCGAGTATCGCGGGCATCCTCTGGTCGTTCTATTCCGACTACCCAACGGGGCCCACGATCGTGCTTGCACTCACGGCTCTCCTGATCCTGTCGGGTCTTGTCTACTTCGTCTATCAGGCTCGGAACCGTGTCCGGGCTGTGGGGTGGGTTTCGGTGATGGTCGTGTCGGCGACCCTGTTCGTTTCCATTTTGTCGGAGCTCCGGAAGGAAGTCGAGCCGCAGGTCGAAAGCCTGGATTCGCCGGCGGACATTCTCCTCGACGAGCTCGTGAACGGTGGTATTTCCGGCCAGCTCGACGCGATTTCGCTCCTCGCCGACGTGAACGACCCGCGTGTCGTTCCGGCGCTTTCCGGCTTGTTGCAAGAGACCGCCTCGGAGCAGATCGTCGAGGCGATTGCCGAGGTCTTTGCCAACAGAGGGGATCCCGCCGCGGCTCCAGCTCTCCGCAACGCCGTCGGACGGGATTACGATCCGTTCCTGAAGCTCACAATCTCCGAAGCACTTGTTGCCTGCGATGACAATGAGGGATTCCGCGTGATGCTCGAGATCCTGGGCGACGAGGATGCCGGGTTCGCCCGAACTCAAGCAATCGAGCGGATAGCCGAAGCCGCAGGGGACGACTTCGGCTATCAGAGCCAACTTGCGGTGGAAGAGAATCGTTCGGCGCTCGAGGCCATTGACGCGTGGCTTAGCGGTCTGTAGACCTCGTCTGTAGACCCTAAAGGGTCCGTTCAAGAATAACTTCACAGAATTGGCGCCCAGATTTGCGTCAGATTCGGTCGCGACCGATTGAGCAGACCGGAGGAATAGCCCCGCTATTTCGAGGATCTGCGATTGAGGAGCGGCCGAAGATGGCGTGAAGATGGGATGCCAAAATGTGAAGTTATTCTTGAGCGGGCCCTAAACCAATTCCTGCTTCAAGAACGCAAGCACGTCCGCTGCTTCTTCAATCTGCATCGAGGTCGGCTTACCAAGGCCGTGGCCTGCCGAAACGGCAACTCGTATGAGAACGGGGTGGGGCCCGGCCTGGGCGGCCTGTATGGCTGCCGCAAACTTGAAGCTGTGCGAAGGGACGACGCGATCGTCGTGGTCGCCGGTAGTGATCAGCGTCGCAGGATAACTGGCCCCTTCCTTGAGGTTGTGGTACGGCGAGCAGGCATAGAGCACGTCGAAGTCGTCCGGATTGTCGGGTGATCCGTAGTCGGACGTCCAGGCCCAGCCGATCGTGAACTTGTGGAAACGCAGCAGATCCATGACTCCGACCGCGGGCACCGCCGCGCGAAAAAGCTCGGGCCGCGCCGTCATACAGGCCCCGACCAGCATGCCACCGTTGCTGCCGCCGTGGATCGCCAACCGGGCAGCAGTCGTGTAGCGGTTTTCGATCAGCCACTCGGCGGCCGCAATGAAATCGTCCAGGCCGTTCTGTTTGTTTGGGCCGATTCCGGCCTGATGCCACTCCTCTCCGTACTCCCCCCCACCCCGGATGTTGGCGACCGCGTACACCCCGCCCATCTCGAGCCATGCCAGATTGCGAACCGAAAACGACGGCGTGACTGAAATGTTGAAGCCCCCGTAGCCGTAAAGCAGTGTGGGGTGAGTCCCGTCCAGCTCGATGTCGCGTCGGTGGACCAGGAACATGGGGACCCGGGTCCCGTCCGGACTTTCGTAAAACACCTGCCGGGTCTCGAACTCTTCCGTGGAGGCATGGAGTTGCGGTTGACGAAAGACCTCGCTTTCGCCGGTTTCCAGATCGTGACGGTAGATTGTCGGCGGCGAGGTGAAACCGGTATAGGCGTAGAAGGATTCTCTCTCTCCGATCTTGCCGTTAAAACCGGCAACGGTTCCAATTCCGGGCAGATCCAATGTCCGGATGTGCCGGCCGTCTTTTCGAAACATGTCCACCCGACTGTAGGCATGCTCCAGATACCCTGCCACCAGGCAATCATGGCCAACGACGACAGTCTCGAGTGTTCGGCTCGACTCGGGAATGATCTCCCTCCAGTCGGATTGGCCCGTCCTGGAAAGATCGATTCCGACCAGCCGGGCACGCGGCGCATCCAGGTCGGTCAGGACCCAGAACTCGGTGCCGTCGTTGCCGACAAACTCATAGCGTGCATCGAAGCCATCCAGAAGCTTGACGATGTGGCGATCGTCCGAAACCGGGTTCGCTTCCAGATCCCTGTAGTAGATCCGGGACCTGGGTTCGGTACCCTGCCGGATGTGAATCACCAGGTAACGGCCATCCTCGCTCACTTCCCCCCACGACCCCCACTCCTTCTCGTCCGGATTGTCATAAATCAGGATGTCGTCGTCCTGCCGACTTCCCATCCTGTGGTAGTACAACTTCTGATAATAGTTGGCCGTCGCGAACTGATCGCCCAGGGGTTGGTCGTAACGGCTGTAGAAAAAGCCCTGGTTGTCTCTGTCCCACGAGATGTTGGAAAACTTCACCCAGTCCAGACGATCTTCCAGGTCCAGTCCACTGGCAACGTCACGCACCCGAATGTACTGCCAGTCGGATCCCTGAGCAGAGACACCGTAGGCGAACAAGGATCCGTCCCGACTGGGCCGGTAGGCCCCGATGGCGACGGTACCTTCAGCGGACATCGAATTGATATCCAGCAGCACACGGGGTTCGTCGGTCAGGTCGCCGATGGTGTAAAGGACGGGCTGATTTTCCAGGCCGCTGTTGTGGAAATAGAAGTACCGATTCCCCTCTTTGAACGGAATCCCAAACTTTTCGTAGTTCCAGAGATCGGTGATCCGGCGCCGAATTCGCTCGCGATCGGGTATCTCGGACAGGTAGCCGAATGTCACCTCATTCTGGGCGATGACCCATTGCCGGGTTTCCTCCGACTCCAGATCTTCCAGCCATCGATAGGGATCGGCAACGAGCTTTCCGTGATAGTCGTCGACCTGGTCGACGCGTCTGGAAATGGGATATTTTGAGGGAAGAACTCGGGTCGATTCATTGTGAGAAACGAATAGGGGGCAAGCCGGCAGGATCAGGAGTCGCAGGAGCCTCGAAGCCGGACGACGGAGATTCGAGCCCCCGCCCCATTCCTCAGCCGATCCCTAAGGTGGATTTGGCTTCGGGCGACATCTTGTCGGGGCTCCATGGTGGGTCCCAGACAACCTGCACGTCGGCATCCGCCACTTCGGGAATTTCTTCAATCTTGTGCTTGGCGTCGGCAGCGATTGAAGGTCCCATGCCGCAGCCCTGGGCGGTCAGGGTCATTTGAATATCCACGCGATTGCCACCCTCGGGAATGGGCGCCACTTTCATGCCGTATATCAGGCCGAGGTCGACAATATTGACGGGGATCTCGGGATCGAAACACGTCTTGAGTCGCGCCCATACTTCTTTCTCGAGTTCTTCAGGGCTGCGGCCTTCGCCTGCCTCGTCGGGCGGCGACTCCACATCACCTGCTTCCTGGCCAATCGCATCGGCATCCCGCCCTGCCAGACGGAACAGACCTCCATGTGAAGGCACCAGTAACGTGTAGGATCCGCCTAACTGCTGGGTGATCGACACGACGGTTCCCGCCGCCAGTTTGTGCGTGCCGCCACCGGGAATCTCGACGACCTCACATTCGCGCGAAATCTTGATCTGATCGCTCATCTGGTCCCCTTTCGCTCGTTCAAGAGCTAAGAGCCTGCCGCGTAGGCTCCTCTAGTTACGCCTCAACATCTCCACAGTATCCAATTTAAGTCCCACCTCGCAAGCGAACAAGAAAAAAGACGGCTTCCGCAGCCGCCTTTCCTTCTGACCAACAAACCTTACTGCCCCCGCCCGCCGCGGCCTCTTCGGCCCTGGGGTCGGGGCAACGGTTTCCGCGGAAGCAACTCGTCGCGATTCGCGGCATGGTAGACGAAAGAGGCGACGATCACCGAATTCTTCATCATGTCCAGCGGTTGAATCCTTTCGTAAACGTCCATGCTGGAATGATGGGTCCGGGTGTTGTACTCCACCGGATCCTGAATGAACTGGAATCCCGGCAGACCGACGGCGTCGAAGGACTGGTGATCGGTTCCCCCGGTGTTGCGAATGCTCAGTGTGGTCATGCCAAGATTTTCGAACGGTTTCATCCACGCTCGAAAGACCGGCGCGATTACTTCATTACCCTGCAGATAAACACCGCGGATAGCGCCTGTTCCATTGTCAACATTAAAGGATCCGGCGAATTTTTCGTGGTCCGCTTTCAAATCCATCGTCGCGCGATCGCCGAAGTGTTCGGTGACGTACGCGCGGGATCCCAGCAGTCCCTGCTCCTCGCCGGTCCACAGGCCTATTCGTACCGTCCGGCGCATGCGCAGTCCCGCTTCCTTCAATATCCGGACGGCCTCCATCATCACCGCCGACCCGGCCGCGTTATCGGTCGCACCAGTGCCGGCATGCCAGGAATCAAAGTGAGCCCCGAGCATGACGATCTCGTCCGCCTTGTCCGTACCGGGAATCTCCGCGATGAAGTTGAACGAATCCAGATCGTCGTCATAGAAGGTGTTGGCCACATCCATCTCGAGGGTCACCGGAATGTCTTTTTCGAGCGTTCGCATGATGCGGCCGTAGTGTTCAACTGCCAGTACGATCTGTGGAGGAACCGGGTCGCCGTCAATATCTCTCGAACCGCCGCCGCCCACGAACACCGTTCCGCCCGAACCCCTGCCCGGCTCCACCAGGGCAGCCACGCCCTCATCCATAAAAAACTGCGTCCGCTGCTCGGCGAAGCCCCGACCACCGCGTCCACGACCGCCACGGCCACGTCGACCGCCACGCCCACCTCGACCACCTCGGGGAGCCGACTGCATGGCTCGCGCTTCCAGGGCCTCATCACTGAAACGCACCGCCAGTGGGTCGAAAAGAGCCGGAACCTCCGGCATCGCCGAAACGAGAACGAATTTCCCCTTCAACTGACCCCGGTACTCATCGAAATCAGCTGGGCTCTGGATGTTGGCTATGATTGCTTCACCCGACACTTTCCCCTCCGTTCCCGGAGTCCAGGCCTTCGGATATCCAATCATGGGAAAGGAATTTCCGCCGCTGGTCATGTGCGCCGAGAAGTGGTCGTTCGTCCAGCCGCGACCGAACGGCCCCCACTTCTCCAGGTCGACGTTCACCAGCTCCCATCCGGTCAACTTTTCGCGCGCGTATTCCGCGGCGGCCTTGATGTTGGGCGACCCGGTCAACCGCGGGCCATGGACATCGGTCAGATAACTCATGATCTCCATGACCTCGGAGCGGTTCAATCCCTCGTCCTTGATCTTATAGATCGCATCCAGGTCCACCGGTTCCCCGATCTGGGCCGCGATGGGCAGTGTCAGGAGAAGGACTATCAGGACGGGAAGATAGATTTGTGGCGAAAACCAGCCAGAACGTTTCATCGAGTCTCCTTTGGTAGGCTTGCGATTCGATGAAGATTATCGGTTACAGCGCCCTGGTGGTCCAGCTAAAACAGCCGTTATGGACCCAACTCCGCCAACGCGGCAACCAGGACCAGCAGGCGTTCCAATCCCGCGTTTCGATTCGTGGAATCGAACCACTCCCCTTCGGTATGAATGCGGCCACACGTCCCTCCGGCGCCTATCGAAATCGCAGGGAGGCCCATGGCCATAGGCACGTTTGCGTCGGTCGAGCCCATGCCCAGAATGGGATCGACACCCAGGAGCCGAGTTGTCTCAAGCGCCGTCCGAACCAGCAGCGTGTCGGTCGAGGTGCTCCCGGATGGTCGATTTCCGATAGTCTCGATCTTGGCGCCTACCCCGATTCGTGTCGTTGCGGTCGCCACCGCCCCGCGGAGGCGTGACTCGATGTCATCGAGAAGGCCCTCATCGCCGGAACGCAGGTCCACCTCCATGTGGGCTTCGGTAGGAATGGCATTGACGGAAATCCCGCCTTCAATGACGCCAACGTTGTAGGCGATACCATCTGGAACGGAGACCATCGAGGAGGAAAACCTTTGAATTGCCTCCGCCAGACCGTTGATCGGATTCGGACGTGGAAAATCGGCCCAACTGTGCCCTCCCGGCCCGGTCATGCAGACCAGAAAACGGCGGCTTCCAAGACCCCGGTTGGTTATTCGCTGAATCCCGCATCCGTCCAGAGCGACGAACTCCGGTACGCTTCCACTCCATGGAGGATTCTCGAAAACATGGCGGACACCTCGCAGATTACCAATCCCCTCCTCTCCCACGTTGGCGATCAGGACCAGAGGCCTTTTGAATCTCAACCCGGCCGCGCGTGCAGCCTTAAACAGCCAGAGCGCCGCAACCAGGCCGGCGCCGTTGTCGGCGATGCCCGGGAGGCTGAGAACGGAGGCTTTGCGGTCGAGATGGAGTGGGGTGCCCTCGGGAAAAACCGTGTCCAGATGGGCGCCGACAAGCAACGGGTTCTCGCCGTAATGTTCATATGCCGAAACCACGTTGCCTAACGAATCGATAGTGGGATCGAAACCGGCGTCGGCCAGCATCCTCGAGAAAAAGGCGGCCCTTTCCGATTCGGCGAAAGGAGGCGCCGGAATCAGCGTCAACCGAACCTGGTCCTCCAGGATCTGGCCCTCTCCGTCGGCACAGAACCGGATCGCGGCCCGTACCCCGCGGTCAGATCGAATCTCCTTGAGTCTCGACCGGAGTGACCGGATATCAATGGACTCGGATTGTTTCATTTTGCGCGATGAGTTTGCCCGAGGAGCCTGCGCGGCAGAAGAGATCTACTGCGAAAGCGGTATAATCGGTCCATATTTCCCCGATTTTTCGTTGAATAGAACCACTATTCGCCCCAAAATCGAGAAAATGCCTCAAAGTCGAGGGGATCTGGCCTCGATTCTCCACTTTCTCGCTACGATCCCTTCTGCCGCGCAGGCTCCTCGGCGGGAGAAACAGTCAACCGCGTCCGGTTTCGCGGCGGCACGGGTTACTTTAGAATCTGGATCTCGATCGGCTCCGACTCGATCGGAGTCTCGGCGGTCAGGAACGCGATGACCTGATACGTGCCCGGTTCAACGGGATTCAAGTCGTCGTCACGGTGGTTCCAGACGGCCTCGAAGAGCCATTCCCCGCGGATGCGGATCGCTTCGCTCCTCAAGACGGACGAGAAAAACATTCTCCGGGACCATCTCCAGATCTCCTGGCCGTGCAGCGGATCGACAACTGCAAAGTCGAAGCTCTGGCTGGAGACGAAGTCGAAAGCGAGAAGCTTGTCGGAAACATTCCTCACCCGGAGCACGAACCGGTGGCCGTCAGCGTCGGGGGTCGCCTCGAGTTCGATGATCGGGTTTGCTTCAGAGACGTCCGCCACGTTGTTGAACTCATTCTCGATTCTCTCGGCGGGGGTCACTTCCTCGGGCAACGCCTCCCCGATAACCGTCGAACCCACACGGGCTGTGATGAGCGTCGCAACCTGAAGTCCGGCCGGTGTTTCGTAGGCCGCCTCGACAATCCCAACGCTCCGCTCCAACGTCAGCTTGAGCGGCTGAAAATCGAACAGAACTCTCAAAGGCAGATCGTTCGCATCAGTCTCCAACACCTTGACGATTGCGCCAACAGACGGGAAGAGGTCGTCTTCGAACTCACCGTCGAACCGCATGTACTGGTTTAGTTGACGATCGTAGCGGATCCCGAGCGGGCGGGACCCGTCGATGCCCGGGGCTATCGGAAATTGCGTGAAAAGGTAAATGCTCCGACCATCGAGAATGGTGTGACGCTCGATCTGAATGTCGAATTCGTCAACCTTCGCCCCGGTGCTGTCGGTGATCGTGTAACGCCACAGGTTTCCCACTTCGAGGGGGAGAAAATCCGCAGACATCTTAATACCCTGCCCCATCAGGGAAGGCACCCCGAACACCAGTGTTAATATGCTTGTCGCCAGAAGCTTCCGCATTGGTTTAAGTGTAGTTCACATGGGCGAAGCCAGACAACAATCCGACGATGATCGTTTCATGGGGCTGGCACTCGAACTCGCC
Organism: Terriglobia bacterium; assembly: GCA_965262425.1. Taxonomy (GTDB): domain Bacteria; phylum Acidobacteriota; class Terriglobia; order 20CM-2-55-15; family 20CM-2-55-15; genus CAZOZZ01. Next base: position 2,189,943 of record OZ253536.1, read on the forward strand.
CGGCAGGCCCAGGAAGCTGGAGAAGTACCGGTCGGCGCCGTGATGGTGCAGCATGGACAGGTGGTCGGGGAGGCCTACAACTGTCCGATAGAATCGAGCGATCCGACGGCCCACGCCGAGATCAACGCGATCCGAAAGACATCCCGAGCCGAGACAAACTATCGCCTGACCCACTGCACCCTCTATGTGACGCTCGAACCGTGTGTCATGTGCGCCGGAGCTATCGTCCACGCACGCATCGAGCGGCTGGTGTTCGGAGCGTCGGACCCCAAAAGCGGTGCGGCCGGTTCCCTGTACCAGGTTCCGACCGACGAACGTTTGAACCACCAGGTAGAGATAACCGCAGGAGTCCGGGGGGAGGAATGCGGCGACTTGCTCCAGCGCTTCTTTCGAGATCGGCGATAGGGCGGATCCGAACCTGCTGATCTTTACATTGCACCTGACACTCAGTTCTGTAGAATGGCGAAACGTAAACAGAACCCTACAAGGAAGGCAGGTGAAACATGAGATGTGCGAGCATTCCGCTCCGACTCATCTGGACTCTCATCATTGTCCTGATCGGCTCGAACGCCAACCCCGCCGCCGCGCAGGACTGGCTCGGTGCCCGTTCTCAGCACTACCGGATCGTGGGCACAGCCGACGATGATGATCTGAAAGAGATCGGTGCCCGGCTGGAAGGTTTTTATGCGGCTATCAACACCCTCTTCAGTGGGCAGCAGTTCCGACGGCCGGCCGCGACAACGGTGATCGTTCTCGATGATGATGACGACGTCGAGGCGCTCGGCCTCACTCCCGAAGCCGACGGTTACTTCCTGTCCGGCGCCAATGACAACTTCATCATCCTCTCTCCGGAATCGCGCAATCGCAAGCCCTTCGGACCGATCCTCCACGATTTCTTCCACGCCATCGCCGCCGAGAACCTGCCGGATCTTCCGATATGGATACGGGAAGGTCTGGCCGAGTTCTATAGCACGATCGAATTTGATGACGACCTGTTGATGATCGGAAACAACATCGAAGGCCACGTGCGGCTTGCCCGTGACGACGACGACCGCCTTCCTTATCAGGAGTTGTTCGAAACCGACATCGACTCCGATGTCTTGAGCGAAGCGGACCGCGACCGGATGTTTTACGCGCAGTCGTGGGCTCTGATTCATTTTCTCATGATGCGGAATCGGGGTCCGGGTCTCGCCCAAACAGCGGTCTTCGTCCACTCTACGGCTGCCGGTCTTTCCTTCGACGAAGCCTTCCAATCGGCGTTCGGAACCACCTTCGAAGCCCTTCGGGAAGAATTCGAGGACTACGTCGACGATCGTAGTTTTCTCTTCCTGACGATGCAGGTCAATGGAATAGGGGAGGACTTCGTGTCGATCGATGACGAACCGTTTCCGCCGGGCCTGGGCGAAACCTACCTCGCGGACCTCTTGCTCAAGGAAGGACGCAACGAAGAAGCGGAACGTCGCCTCCAAGCGGCCGTTGCCCGGGACCGTACAATCGCGGCACCTCACACCTCGCTTGGCGGGTTGCGCATTCAGCAGGAACGATACGCCGAAGCCCTCGCCATCATGGAGGAGGCGGTAAGGGGTCAGGGACCGAACTATCTGACCCACTACTACTACGCAACGTCTTTGAACCGGGTGAATCCCGAGTTGACCGGCGAACAGCGGACCCTTGTTCGGGAACAACTCCGTGAAGCCATTCGCCTGAGGCCGACCTTTCCGGACGCGCACCATGGTCTTGCAGAAAGCTATGTCGATGCCGGCGATAACCTGGATGAAGCGGCCGGTCTTCTGGATCAGGCGTTGACGCTTTCGCCCGATCAGCCGGACTACCTCATCACGCTGAGCCGGCTCTTGATCGCCCAGGACGCTCCGGACGCCGCGCGCAGCGTCCTCGGCCGGGTGCTCGAGTTGACCGAAGATCAGGCCATCCGGGAGCGCGCCGAGTCCATTCTGGAGTCGATCGCCGGATGAGGATCACCTGTCGCTGGCTGACCCTCTTTTACGCGGGTCACCAGTGGACTGATGTGGGGCATGGCGGGTTGGCACAAGGTATTCGTCATGACGCCGGCGGGACATACCGAGGTATTCTTTACCGGACCCTATGCCGAGAGCTGGATTCCTTTTTGGCTGTTATGGGTGATGGGCGTCACGATCCCTGTTGTGGAGTTGACGGGCGGATGGCTCCTGGTTGTCGGACTTTTCAGGCGTCCGGCGGCGATCGTACTCGGGTTTCTTTTGCTGCTGGTGACCTACGGCCACCTGCTTCTGGTCCCGCTGTTCGTGATCACGGACCACATTCTTCCCAGGTTGCTGCTGCTGATTCCGACCTGGGTGTTCGAGGTGGAACAGGACCCGTGGTCGCTGGATGGATTGCTTGCACGGCGCCGTGCGCAGAAACTTGCGCGGGACCGCGCGCAGAAAGCTGAGCCTAGTGTAGTCCGTCACAGTTAATGTAACTTATTCAGATTTCCTACGTCTGAGTATATATGAGGAGAGCACCGACGATTAAATTGGACATTCCTGTGCGGAAGGAACTGGAGCGACTGAGCCGAAGCCGCAGTGTGGCGGTCCGGTTGGCGGAACGATCTCGAATTGTCTTGCTGGCCGCCGGGGGTCTGGACAATCAGGAGATCGCTGCCAAGTTGGACATCACTCGTCAAAAGGCCGGACGTTGGCGCGATCGTTTCGTTGAAGATGGCCTCGGGGGAATCGAAAAGGACGCTTCCCGCAGTGGACGGATTCCCTCGACCGGCCGCCGGAAGCGGGCCCGGATCGTGAAGAAGACGGTCGAAGGGAAGCCTCCGAACGCCACGCACTGGAGCCGGTCCTTGATGGCCAGGGCAACCGGCGTCAGCGAGTCCACGGTAGGGAGAATCTGGCGGGCTCATGGCTTGAAGCCTCATCTGGCACGCACCTTCAAACTTTCCAACGACAAACAATTTGTCGAGAAGTTGGAGGATGTGGTCGGTTTGTATCTGAACCCTCCGGAAAACGCCATTGTTTTGTCCTGCGATGAGAAGAGCCAGATGCAGGCCCTGGACCGCACGCAACCCGGGTTACCTCTGAAGAAGGGGCGGTGCGGCACCCTCACCCACGACTACAAACGCAACGGGACGACCACGATGTTCGCCGCGCTCAATACGCTGGACGGCTCGATTATCGGGACCTGTATGCCGAAGCATCGTCATCAGGAATGGATCCGGTTTCTCAATCAGATCAAACGTTCCGTGCCGAAAGACAAACAGATCCATATCATTTGCGACAACTACGCCACGCACAAACATCAGAAAGTCGTCAACTGGTTGAAGCGCAACACGCGCTTTCATGTGCACTTCACACCGACCAGTGCATCCTGGCTGAACATGGTCGAACGCTTCTTCCGGGATCTTTCCGAACAACGGCTTCGGCGCGGGGTTTTCCATTCGGTTCCTGAGCTAATCCAGGCCGTGGAGGAATATGTCGGGGGTCACAATCAGAACCCGAAGCCCTTCATTTGGACCGCAACGGCTTCCGATATTCTTGAAAAAGTTCAACGTGCCCGAAAGAAGCTCGATAAGTTACAGTCTGTTTGACGGGGACCACTAGCGTTTCATGAGATGATATCCCGAATGCCACGTCGAGTTGTTGTTCCGCTGCTGTTTCTGCTCACCTCCTTCGCGGCCCATGCCGACGACTGGCCACAATTCCGTGGACCCACCGGTCAGGGTCATTCCGCCGAGCACGAAGTGCCGTTTGAGTGGGGCGAAGATCACAACGTGATGTGGAAGGTCCCGGTTACCGGCGAGGGTTGGTCTTCCCCGGTGGTATCGGAAGGACGGATATGGTTGACGACCGCCACAATCGATGATGAAGGGGCTTCGCTTCGAGCCCTCGCTTTCGACGCTCGAACAGGCTCCGAACTCGTCAACTCAGAAGTCTTCCGTATGACGGACGCACGCCTGCTGAATTTCAAAAACACACATGCCTCTCCCACTCCGATCGTGGAAGGCGACCGGGTCTACGTCCATTTCGGAGCCGCAGGGACGGCCGCCCTCACCTCCTCCGGGGAGATCGTCTGGAAGACCCGCTTCCCGTACATATCCCAACATGGGAACGGTGGCTCTCCCGTGTTGTACCAGGATCTGCTCATCCTGAACTGTGATGGCTTCGACGAGGCCTTCGTCGTCGCAGTGGACAAGAACACCGGGAAGGTCCGATGGAAAACCAATCGGCGCCGGCCCATCAGTCAGGCGTACACAACCCCTGTCGTGATCCGGGTTGGCGACCGGGATCAGATCATCAGCATTGGCGCTTTCCGCTCGACCGCCTACGACCCGGAGTCCGGCGATGAGATCTGGTCGGTGAACTATCCGGACGGCTTTTCGAACGTGCCGAGCCCAGTCTACGGAAATGGACTCGTCTACATCGCGACAGGATTCCAGCAACCTTCCCTGCTGGCCGTACGAGTGGACGGCGAGGGTGACGTCACCGAAACACACGTCGAATGGATTCGGCGACGGTCGGTACCACTGACACCGTCGCCACTCCTGGTGGGAGAAGAACTCTATATCGTCAGCGACCTCGGCGTGCTCAGTTGTCTGGACGCGGCAACAGGAGAACCACACTGGCAACACCGCATCGTCGGCAATGTTTCAGCGTCGCCCCTCTACGTGGACGGCCGAATCTATTTCCTCAGCGAAGAAGGAGTCACGACCGTCATCGCTCCCGGAAAAGAATTCAACCTGATTGCGACAAACTCGATCGACGGATGGACGCTTGCCTCAATGGCCGTGTCGAACGGATCGATCTTCCTCCGCAGCATGGACCATCTTTATCGTTTCAGCGTCGGCGGTGATGGTCCCCGGTAAAAGTCCGGCGTCCGGTCGGGGCCTGCCGGGACAGTGTCACAATCCCGGGGGCGCCCACGGAGGGACGCCCCGACACTCTCTATCCAACGCCAACGCAGTTCGGGACAGCGTGTCGGGGTGGCCGTCCCTGGCCACCCGCGGGCAAGACGCGACCTCACTCCTTCCCGCCCACACTTCCAACGGATCTCTCGGTTTTCCGAATCGCTTGACTCGGACCACTACCCGGCTATCACGGCGAGGAATGTGGTGGCGTAGCGTTCCAGTTTGGCGCTTCCGACTCCGGGGACCTCGGCGAACTCCGCGGGGGAACCAGGGCGTCGGCGGACGAACTCGACGAGTGTGGCATCGTTGAAAACCACGTAGGCGGGTACGTTCTGGGCGCGTGCCAGTTCCAGGCGCTTGGCGCGCAGCGCCTCGAATAGCTCCAGGTCGGCGCCGACGAAGGCATCGAAAGAACCGGTCTGACGGGCGGCTTTTCGTGTGCGGGGGCGCGCTTCCGGTTCGCGGCGGAGCGTGACACCCGCTTCTTCCCGCAGGACGGGCAGGACCCGCTCGGGTGGACCCAGCCGCAGGACACTGTGGTTTTCCAGGTCGACGCGGATCAGGCCCAGAGCGACCATTTGTCTGAAGACCCCCTGCCACTGCCTTGCGTTCAGGTGCTGGCCGAGTCCGAATACCTTGAGTCGGTCGTGACGGCGGCGGCTCGTCTTTTCGGTGTTTTTCCCGCTGAGAACATCGATGATATGGGCGGTACCGAACGACTCGCCGCAGCGGTGAATCGCCGAGAGCACCAGTCGGGCATCCTCGGTCCCGTCGACGACTTCGACCGGCTCCAGACAGGTGTCGCAGTTGCCGCACGCGTCCATTTCTTCACCGAAGTATTCGAGCATGACCTGGCGCCGGCAGCGGGCAGTCTCACAGAAGCCCAGGAGTGCCTCGAGCTTTTTTCGCTCGATGCGCCGCACATCCTCGGACGCCGTCGACTCATCCATGAGCCGACGGAGCAGGGCCATGTCCTGAAGACCGTAAACCATGAAGGCGTCGGCAGGCAGGCCGTCTCGACCGGCACGCCCGGTTTCCTGATAGTAGGCTTCGAAGGACTTCGGCATGTCCATGTGAGCGACGAAGCGGACGTCCGGCTTGTCGATTCCCATCCCGAAGGCGATGGTTGCGACCATGACCAGGCCTTCTTCCATGATGAAACGCTCGTGATGCCGAGCACGGGTCCGGGCATCCAGTCCAGCGTGGTAGTTCAGGGCCCGGACCCCTTCCCCATCCAGAAAGGCTGCCATCTCATCTACACGTTTGCGACTCATGGCATAAACGATCCCGGCCTCGCCGCCGTGTTCGCGCTTTATGAAGTCCAGGATCTGACGTTTCGGGTTGTCCTTTGCGCGAATGCGATAACGAATATTCGGCCTGTCGAAGCTGGCGACGAAAACCCGGGCGCCATCCAGACGGAGTTGCCCGACGATATCGTTTCGAGTGACCTCGTCGGCGGTCGCCGTGAGCGCCACGCGCGGCACGGAGCCGAACCGATCGGCCAGCGCGGCAAGTTGTCGGTACTCTGGACGGAAGTCGTGACCCCACTGACTGACACAGTGCGCTTCATCGATCGCAAAAAGCGCGATTTCCTGACGATCGAGCTGATCCAGGAAACCATCGGAAAGAAGCCGTTCGGGCGAAACATACAGAAGGTCGAGCTCGCCCTTTTCCATGGCACGCCAGGCTTTGGCGGCTTCAGTTCGACTGAGGTTGGAAGTGTAGGCGACAGCACGCACACCCACATGGTGCAGCTGCGCGACCTGGTCCTCCATGAGCGCAATCAAGGGAAAAATCACAACGCCCATGCCGGGACGGCAAAGCGCCGGCACCTGATAACAAATCGATTTGCCGCCGCCGGTCGGCATCAGGACCAGTGCATCGCCGGAATCGGTAACATGCCGGACGATCTCGGCCTGGAGACCGATGAAGTCGGAATGGCCAAATACGCGGGACAGCGTCTCGCGAGGGCTTTGAAGAATGGATGGGTTCGGCAGGCTTTCAGACGTCATTGTATCCGCTTATTCCGTCTTGCACACAGGGGACCACACTCTCGCCAACCGAAGCATCGCACACTGCTGACCGGACTCGATCGATCCCGAGCGGCCGGTGAAGTATGGAACGGAAGTGTCCGTTTTTGAAACTCTTATCCCAGAGACGGGCAAACTCTGAAGATTTCTATCCCCTCAAATCCCCCATATCCGATGTGTATTCAGTTATATAGAGTTCGGCCAGAGATGGCATCTTATCTGCGATGTTCTGTCCCGGCATGGTGAGCGCCTGAAGAACTCTCCAGGAATGTAAGAAACGGCAATTGGGAACGTCAAGACTGATTGGACACGGCCGAAGTCAGTCAGGTGTAACCATCGATTGGGTCTCCGGTATGAACAAACGTGCAACCGCGTCCGTAATTGACTTCAACATGACAAAGGAGACCAACATGCAATTCAGATTCGTGAAAGCGGCCCTCGCAGTGGCAGTAGCGATATTGATGGCCCCCCCCTCGGTCTGGGCCCAGGACCGTTTCGAGTGGGATGGTGTGCTCGCGGCCGGTAAGACGATCGAAATCAAGGGGATCAACGGCTCTATCGAAGCCGAATCGACTTCCGGAAACAGGGTGGAGGTCGTCGCCATCAAAGAAGCACGACGAAGCGATACGAGCACCGTTGGGTTCGAGGTGATCGAGCACAGCGATGGCGTAACGATCTGCGCTGTCTACCCCAGCCGCAATCAGGACCGCCCGAACGAGTGCGAACCCGGGTCGGAAGGCCGAATGAACGTTCGGGACAACGACGTCGAGGTGAAGTTTACGGTCCGTGTTCCCGATGGAGTGCATTTCACCGGACGCAACGTCAACGGACGGGTCAAGGCGAATTCGATTGGAGGCAACGTTGAAGCCTACACCGTCAACGGCAACGTCGAAGTCAGTGCCGACGGATTGGTCCGGGCGAAAACAGTCAACGGCTCGATCGAAGTGGTCATGGGCCGGTCTGATTGGGAAGATGAACTGGAATTCGAAACCGTGAACGGAACGATCACGGTGGAAATGCCGGCTTCGACGAATGCCGACGTCCGGGCCGAAACCTTGAACGGATCGATTACAACCGACTTCCCGCTGACGCTGTCGGGAAGGTTCGGCAGCCGCCGGATCAATGGAACGATCGGCAGTGGCGGTAAGGATCTGCGCCTGAAGACCGTAAACGGCCGGATCCGCCTTCGCCGTTCCTCTTGACCGCCGGCACCGGTGGAATTCGGTCGCAAATGCTGATAACTTCCTTAAGAAGGCACTTTGGATCGTAACGGCAAGCGAATCCAAAACGTAGAATCATATAGTCAGATAGACGCCCTTAAATTCCACTCATAGCTGAGTCTCTAGGAGTATCTCAATGAAGAAGTACGTGATCATGGTCGCCCTCTGCGGACTGTTTTCGAGTGCCACCGCTTCGGCACAGAACCCTTTCCGCAACTTCCTGGATCGTTATAAGCCCCCCCAAATCGACCTTGCGGCGCTGGAAACGTCAGACTCGCCTTCGGCGTCGCTGACGGCGATGGCGCAGCAGGACGGAGGACTGCCGCTCGGCGTCAACGATGTGATCCGTCTGATGCTGGAAAACAATCTCGACATCGGGGTCAGTCGTTTCTCTCCCATGACGTCGCAATACCTGATCGAAACGCTGTTCGGCCGCTTCGAGCCGACGCTGACGCTGTCGGCAAACGTCAATAGAAGCACGACCCCGTCCGGGTCTCAGCTCGATGGCGCCGCATCCAATTCAAGGCTCAACGGGTTCTACACGGCAACTTACAGCCAGCAGCTCAAGACCGGCACTGCTTATTCGGTACGTTTCCAGGTCAACCGCAGTTCGACCAACAGTGCGTTCAGCACGGTCAACCCGTCCTACAACGGCAGCCTGGTGTACTCGGTCTCACAGCCACTCCTGCGGAACTACGGCCGGTTGATAAACACCAACCAGATACGAATCGCCCGCAACAACCTGAACATCTCGGAAATTCAATTCGAACAACAGATGATGGATCTGGTGACGCAAGCCCACAACCTCTACTGGGACCTGGTTTTCTCTCGCGAGGACATCAAGGTTCAGCAGGAGTCGCTGCAACTGGCTCAGAGGACGCTCGAAGACAACCAGAAGCAGGTTGAAATCGGCACGCTCGCTCCGATCGAAGTCGTGCAGGCCGAATCGGAAGTGGCCAGCCGGCGGGAAGGTCTGGTCCTGGCCAACTACAGCAAGACCCGTCTGGAAGACAACGTCAAGCGACTGATCAGCCGTGTTCCGGATCCGGCACTCGTCCTGCTGTCGCTGAACCCGACCGACGACGTTCGCGGCCGGGGCAACGATCAGATCGTTCCGGTTGCCGAAGCGATCCGGCTGGCACTCCTGAATCGGCCGGAGATGCGGCAGATCGCGATCCAGGTCCAGAACAACGACTTCGATCTCGAATTTGCCAGGAACCAACTCCTGCCGCAGTTCGACGTTACGGCCTCTTACACGCAGAGCGGTCTCGGTGGTACGCAGAACATACGCGAATTCGGCGCATCCAGCGTGACGCAGATACCGGGCGGCATCGGAGGTGCGTTCTCCGACATATTCGGCTTCGACTTCACGGGATATCAGGTCGGATTTTCGCTGCAGATTCCATTGAGCAACAAATCGGCGCAGGCCAACCACACTCGATTGATCACTCAGAAACGCCTGAACGAATCCCGCGAGGCGGCGACGGCACAGGCGATTGCGACGGAAGTCCGCGACGCGTTCAACCAGATCGAAATGAACCTGGCGCGCATTGAAGCAGCCGAGATCGCACGCGAGCTTGCAGTACGCCGGCTGGACGCGGAGCAGCGAAAATTCCGCCTGGGCGCTTCGGCCATCCGTTTCGTCCTGCAGGAACAGCGCAACCTGACGCAGGCCCAAACCACGGAAATCAGGTCGCTTGTCGACTACGTCAAGGCCGTTGTGGGTTATGACCGCGCAATGGGCCGGACGTTGGAGCGCAACAACATACAAATCGAACAGCAACTGAGACCGTCGATCGCCAGTACTGGATCGCCAAACGTTGTGGGCCAGCAGTGAAACATCGGGCATTCGGTAGTTCAGACGGGAGTTGGCCGTCCGCTTTCGGCACGTTTCGTCCCAGAAACGAACACATCACTCGTCGACCGATCCTGCTGATTTAAGGGAACTTCTGAGAGTAGAGAGACTTAGCGCCACGGCAAAACTGGAACGCCACACGCTTACTGGATACTGGAGGAAACATGGATAAACCACGCCCGTCACAAGCCCGAAAGAAGCGAATCAAGCGCGTGATATATGGAACGCTCGTCCTCAGTATGGGTTTGCTGATCACACTGGGCCTGTCCAGGCTCAAACCAGCGGCACCCCGTGTCGACCGGGCGACCGTCTACATCGACTCGGTCAAGAGGGGCGAGATGCTCCGCCAGGTACGCGGACTCGGAAAGCTGGTCCCGGAAGAGATCCGTTGGATCGCAGCCACGACTCAAGGGCTGGTGGAACGGATCGTTGTCCTGCCGGGGGTGGACGTCACGCCCGACACTATCCTGGTGGAACTGAGCAACCCGGATCTTGAACAAAGCACGCTGGACGTCGAACTTCAGATCCAGGCTGCCGAGGCCGACCTGGCGAACCTCCGGGTTCAGCTCGAGAGCAATCTGCTGAACCAACAGGCAGGCGCCGCGAACGTGGCGGCGAACGCCACCACCACCCGGATGCAGTATGAAGCCGATGCGGAACTTGCCAAGGAAGGACTCATCGCCGAGCTGAATCTGAACCTCTCGCGGGTCCGCGCCGAGCAGGGTGCAGAAGCGTCGGCATTGGAACAGAAACGACTTGAGATTGCCTCGAAAGCGGCTGACGCCCAGATCGTCGCGCAACAGGCTCGTATCAACCAGTTGACGGCCCTGCACGCACTTCGTCTGAGCAATCTTGATAAGTTGAAGGTGCGGGCAGGAATCTTCGGTGTGCTGCAACAGGTCCCGATCGAAGTCGGTGATCAGCTTTCGCCCGGCACCCGGATTGCCCGCGTGGCCGAACCGGAAAGACTGAAGGCCGAACTGAGCATCGCCGAAACGCAGGCCAAGGACATCCAAACCGGTCAATTTGCATCCATAAATACAAGGAACGGCATCATTCCAGGAACGGTCATCCGGATCGATCCCGCCGTCCTGAACGGAACCGTTTTGGTGGACGTTCGGTTGGACGGGGAGCTGCCACGCGGAGCTCGACCGGACTTGAGTGTCGATGGCACAGTCGAAATCGAACGACTCGACGACGTCCTTTACGTCGGACGACCGGCATACGGACAGGCCAACAGCCTGGTCGGCATCTTCGTGCTGAACGCCGAAGGCGAAGCGATTCGCAGACAGGTGCGGCTGGGGCGCACCTCGGTGAGCACGATGGAGATCGTCGAAGGCTTGAACGTCGGTGACGAGGTCATCCTTTCGGATATGTCCGCCTGGGATGCCTTCGACCGCGTCCAGTTGAATTAACTCAATTGAGAAAAGATCCAGTCTTCGGTCTTCCACCGCTGATGTTTTTCACGATGGAACGTTTGTTACTGGAAATCAAAATCTGAGCATAACAGCAGGAGAGAAAACGAATGACAGACCCGCAACCCGTCATCCAGATGGAGGATGTGAAAAAGATTTTCTACACCGACGAAGTGGAGACTCACGCACTGGCAGGGATCCATATGACGATCAACAGGGGGGAGTACGTGGCGATTTCAGGCCCTTCGGGCTGCGGGAAGTCGACGCTGCTTTCAATCCTCGGTCTGTTGGATTCGCCGTCGGAAGGAGAGTACTGGCTCAGCGGCAAATCCGTCGCGGATCTGTCGCTTTCTGAACGGGCGCGGATCCGCAACCGCGAAGTCGGCTTCATCTTCCAGGCCTTCAACCTCATCGGCGACCTCACGGTCTACGAAAACGTAGAGCTGCCGCTGACCTACAGAGGCATGCCGTCCAGCGAGCGCAAGAAGTCGGTCCAGGAAGCCCTGGAAAAAGTCGAGATGGCGCACCGGATGAAGCACTACCCATCGCAGCTATCGGGTGGTCAACAGCAGCGGGTTGCCGTCGCGCGTGCGCTCGGCGGTTCACCGTCGATCCTGCTGGCGGATGAGCCGACCGGAAACCTCGATTCGAAGAACGGCGAGGCCGTTATGAACCTGATGCGCGGTCTGCACCAGGAAGGCGCAACGATCTGCATCGTGACACACGACCCACGCTATGCACGATACGCCGAGCGGGCGATCCATCTGTTCGACGGTGCCATCGTGAAGGACGGTGTGGCAGCGGGCGCCGACTTATAGATACGGAACAGACATTCGTTCGGGGTGGCCCCACACCCAGGGTCCACCCCTTTCTGCCTCCCGGCGGTAAGCATCCGGACGTCTCGAACCCCGGCGGTGGATCCCGAAGACTTCAGATACCCGAGATTCTACGCTGAGGGTGTGTCTGCCTGGCGAATCAACACTCGAAGTCGTGGCTTGCCGACGGTTTGCGGATTGGCAAAACTTTCGGAGCCTGTATACTTACTGGCATTCGTCGGAGTGTGAGAGATGATTCAACTACGAAACCTCGAGAAGTTTTACGACACCCGGGCCGGCCGAACCTACGTCCTGCGTCGTATCAACCTGGACATCCGCCAGGGAGAATTCGTTACGATCATGGGACCGTCCGGAGCCGGGAAATCCACCATCCTGGCTATCATCGGGATGCTGGACAGCGCCTGGCAGGGAGAATTTTTCTTTGTCGAAAATGCCGTTCACCGGATGAAACCAAAGCATCGTGTAGAACTGAACAAGGAATATGTCGGTTTCGTCTTTCAGCAGTATCATCTACTCGACAGCCTGACGGTGGCGGAAAATCTGGACATCCCTCTCTCGTACCGGAATATCAAACGAAGCGAGAGACAGGCCATCGTGGCCGACTCACTGGATCGGTTCCAGATGGTCGGCAAAAAGGATCTCTTCCCCAATCAGCTTTCCGGCGGCCAGCAACAGCTGGTTGCCGTCGCACGCGCCGTTATCGCCAATCCCAAGGTCATCCTGGCCGACGAGCCGACGGGGAATCTTCATTCCAGTCAGGGCCGGGAAATCATGGAACTGTTCAAGAAGCTGAATGACGAAGGTACGACGATCATTCAGGTCACCCACTCCGAAGCCAACGCGGCGTACGGACACAGGATCATCCAACTGTTTGACGGTTGGGTCCGGGAACCGGAATAGAAGGGGAAGTGGTCAGTGGCCCGTGGTCAGTGGTCAGTTGACGAGTGGGTCGTATCAGGCTGTCAGTACCCTTTCCGACCGTGGGTTCGATTTGTTTCAACGGACCACTCAACTTGTCCCTCCATACTTTCACACGACACACATGAGACGAAACGCACCGACACCGAGCATCCTCATTGCGGATGACCAGTCCGACATTCTCGAAGCGCTCCGGTTACTGTTGAAAGCCGAGGGCTACAGGACCGAATCCGCTTCGTCGCCGGCCGGCATTCTGAACGCCGTGGAGGCCAGGGATTTCGATGTTGTGATCATGGATCTGAACTATGCTCGCGATACCACCTCCGGCCAGGAAGGGCTCGATCTGCTGACGAAGATCGGCAGTATCGACATGACGTTGCCTGTTGTCGTCATGACGGCGTGGGGAACCATCGAGTTGGCCGTCGAAGCTATGCGCCGAGGCGCCCGGGATTTCATTCAGAAGCCGTGGGAGAACCCGCGGCTTCTCGCGATTGTAAGTACCCAGATCGAACTTTGCAGAACGCTACGGAGCGAGCAGCGGCTTGAAGCCGAAAACCGGTTGCTGCGGGCCGAGGGACGGCCAACCTTCATCGCCGAAGCGGCGGCGATGCAGCCAATTCTGCAGCTCGTCACTCGAATCGCCCCCTCCGACGCCAATGTTCTGATTTCCGGCGAACATGGAACCGGGAAGGAAGTGATTGCGCGAACCATCCACGCTCTGTCGGATCGGTCGTCCAACACGATGGTCACGGTCAATGTTGGAGGCCTGTCGGAGGGTGTCTTTGAAAGCGAACTATTCGGCCACGTAAAGGGTGCCTTCACCGATGCCAAAACGGATCGGGTTGGCAGGTTCGAACTGGCCAACGGCGGCACTCTTTTCCTCGACGAGATCGCCAACGTACCTCTTGCGCAGCAGGCAAAGCTTCTGCGCGTCCTCGAAGCGGGTGAACTCGAACGGGTCGGTTCCTCGAAGACTCGCAAGGTCGACGTGCGGATCCTCTCCGCCACCAACTCAAATCTGCTGGACGCCTGCGCCGACGGAAGGTTCCGCCCGGATCTGCTTTTCCGCCTGAACACTATCGAGATTCGGCTGCCTCCACTGCGCGATCGACGCGAGGACATCCAGCCCCTGGCGCTGCACTTCCTGAATCTTTACGCCAAGCGTTACCGTAAGACCGTTCGCGGCTTGGACCCGGCGGCACTCGAAATCCTGACCAGCCACCCCTGGCCCGGAAATGTACGGGAACTGGACCATGCCGTCGAACGAGCCGTTCTGATGGCACAGGGAGACATGGTGACACCGGTCGATCTGGGCCTCCAGACGGGCCGTGACGGCGCGGGGCGGGTCGAAGACATGAGCCTGGAAGAAGTCGAAGCCTTCCTGATCCGCAAGGCCCTGGCACGCTACGATGGCAACGTCAGCGCTGCAGCCAAGGCCCTGGGCCTGAGCCGGAGTGCCCTGTATCGGCGAATACAGCGGTACGATATATGAGTGGGGAAGTGGTCAGTGGTCAGTGGTTAGTGGTCAGTTGGGGGAGTTCGGAGTCCGGACACAAGCTAACAGTAGAAGGCTAACAGCTAACAACACATGCGGCACGAACAACGCATACTCTGGCTGGCTCTGGTCGCCGGTATACCCGGATCCGGTATCGCCTTGATCATGCTGTGGTCGGGCGACTATACGGCCAAGGTCCAATGGACATTGTCCGTTTTGATATTGGCCGTTTGGCTGGGTGCGGCTTTCGGAGTTCGCCAGAGGGTCGTTTTCCCTCTCCAGACTCTCTCCAACCTGCTGGCTGCCCTGCGTGAGGGTGATTATTCAATCCGGGGCAGCAGCGCCCGCAAAGACGATGCTCTGGGTGAAGTCACGCGTGAGATCAACGCGCTGGCGGATACGCTACGATGGCAGAGAATGGACGCGCTGGAGGCAACGGCGCTGCTGCAGAAGATCATGGAGGAGATCGACGTCGCGATCCTCTCCTTCGACGAGGACCAGAAACTCAGGCTGGTGAATCGCGCCGGAGAACGCCTCTTGAATCGGCCGTGGGAGCGACTGCTGGGCGTAAGTGCCGGCGAGTTGGGCCTGGGAGACTGCCTCGATGGCGAAACACCACGGCTGATCGAATTCGAGTTTCCCGGTGGAGGCGGGCGATGGGAGATTCGCCGAAGTAATTTCCGGCAGGGCGGCCTGCCGCATCAACTTCTGGTTCTCTCGGACTTGAGCCGGGCGCTCAGGGAGGAAGAGAGACGTGCATGGCAGCGGATCGTCCGCGTCCTGGGTCACGAGCTGAATAATTCCCTCACTCCGATCAGTTCGATTTCCAGCAGCCTCAAAAGCCTGCTCAATCGAGCCGACAAGCCTGCCGACTGGGAGGAGGACGTCCTCCACGGACTGTCGGTGATATCTTCTCGGTCGCAGTCGCTCGGCCGGTTCGTGGAGTCGTACTCGAAACTGGCGCGCCTGCCCCAACCCAAGCCGGAACCGGTCGAAGTCGACACACTCGTTCGAAGAGTCGTCGGAATGGAAACCCGTCTGTCGGTACACCTGGTTCCCGGGCCGCCCGTAACGATCGACGCCGACGGGGGCCAGATCGAGCAACTCCTGATCAACCTTCTCAGGAACGCGGTCGATGCATCGCTGGAAACCGGGGGGACGGTCTACACCGGTTGGACCCGATCCTCCGCTCACCTGGATATCTGGGTGGAAGACGAAGGGCCTGGTCTGGCAAACACCAGCAATCTGTTCGTGCCCTTCTTTACAACCAAGAAAGGTGGCTCTGGTATCGGACTCGTTTTGAGCCGGCAGATTGCCGAAGCCCATCGAGGCACACTGACATTGGAGAACCGCAACGAAGGGCGCGGTTGCGAAGCCCGCTTGCGGCTCCCCCTGTGGTCGTCCACCTGGAATAACTAGACGGCGACGCTGCCCTGCCGGCCCTCTGCATGTCCGCGAGGCCACTTGCCGCCCCGCAACAACGGTGATAATAATAGAAGGGTTTGAGGGACTGGCCGCCAGGCCACTCTGTCTTGAACAGGAGAGGTGCTAGAGCGGTTGAATAGGCCGGTCTCGAAAACCGGTGTGGGGGTGACTCCACCGTGGGTTCGAATCCCACCCTCTCCGTTTTCTATCTTTGTAACTACCTGACCACAGGACTGACCGGTCCGTGGTTGACCTTTTATTCCACACTTTGACCCACAATTCTGACCCGGTTCTACGCCCAATTTTCGACCGAACCCTTCACGCCCGCCGATCTCTTGCGCAAGGTCAACGAGGCGCTCCGCGGGTCGTGAGATGGGTAGCCGGTTGTTGAAGTCGTGGGCCATTCCTCCGGCGAGCCGTCCCAACCATTTTCCGAGACGCCTCGGATCACGAGGCTCGCATGTGATACCACGGCGGCTACGAGGTCTCGGTCCGGCTCGGTCAGACGGCGCTCTTATCGCTCCTCGTTGAAAACGTAATGACGCCAGGCAGGTCCTCTTCGGCGCAGATCGGGGCCGATACATGACTGCATGGGTCGTCCGACGATGATACGAGGATCCTGGCCGGCGTTTTCAGCAATGAAAAGGGGCTGTCCCGGCACCGCGACGTCACCGAGCAGAGCCGGCAGCCTTAACCGATATTCTCTCCAGTGGAACTCGTCGGCGCAGTAAGTCAGCCCATGAACAGGCCTTTGCGGTGCGTCACGCCGAGCACCTTCTTGCAATGGGGACAGAAATAGATGTATCGGCGGCCCAGGAAGCCTCGAATCTCGTGGAACCAGACCTGTCTGATGGTTTCCGAGCAACTCGGACACAGGGGAGAAACGTCGTCTTTGGCTTTCAACTCAATCATCACACCTCGCTTTGTTCGCGGAACGTACGGTTCAATTGGATCTCGCCTTCTTGCATACAAATACGAGTGTTGGAAAGGTTTCCTTTCAGGATTTCTTCACCGCGATCGGGCGATTGGCAGATTGGCACCCATCCGACACGAGCTCATCCAGGCGGCGTAATGCGAAACTCCTCGTTGGGCAAGGGAAATTGCGGGATCACCAAACCACAACAATCCATAGGCGCAACGGCAACATCCGCTGGCACGCGATCGGTGTCGGCGCACGAAAAAAAGGCCCTGCTTCTCGCAGGGCCCGGAGTGTGGGGAACGCTCAAATTAATGAGTTGACTAAGTTTCCGCCGTTGACGCCTCCCTGTCAATACGTTTGTTATAGTTTTTACAGCTTGGCGGCACCGGCCGCAACTCCGAAAACCCACGTGCGTACCAATCTCGCAACAGATTAGGGCTTTGGCTGTTTTTAGGCTACCAATAACATCACGAAAATCCCACGCGCATAAACTCCGAACACAGGGGTTAATGAAGGGCCTCGCAAAACAACGCACCGATCCCCGTGTTCTCCGCGTCTCCTCGTTTATTCCTGAATCACGCGAGTCAAACTAATCCCCGAATGCTGGAAAATAGACCCCGCTTCTGGCCCTCGGGACATCGTATAATCCCACCTTGCTGCCGGTAATTGTCGTCAACCCCTCAGACTAAGGAAACGCTCTCGAAACATGTCTACATCAATCGACACTCTCAAAGAAAAGGCGCGGCGCATGCGCATCATGTCGCTCCGCGCGACGACCGAAGCTGGCTCAGGACATCCTTCCTCCTGCCTGTCCGCCGCGGATCTGGCTTCGGTGATCTTCTTTCAGCAAATGCGATATGACCCACAGGACCCGAACAACGCCGCCAACGATCGGTTCGTCCTGTCGAAGGGACACGCGGCCCCTCTTCTTTATGCCGCCTGGGCCGAAGCGGGAATCGTGGAGGAGTCGGAGACGTTGACGCTGAGGAACTTCGACAGTGATCTGGAAGGACATCCCACACCCCGGCTTCCGTGGGTGGGTGTCGCAACGGGCTCGCTCGGCCAGGGTTTGTCGGCGGGTCTTGGCATGGCCCTGGCGGCTCGAATGGACAAGCTCCCCTACAACACCTACGTCCTGATGGGCGACGGCGAATGCGCCGAAGGTTCGGTCTGGGAAGCTGCTGCGCTCGCCAGCCACTACAAAACCGACAACCTGATTGCCATCGTCGACGTCAACGGCATCGGACAAAGCCAACGCACGATGTACGGGTTTGACGTCGATCACTATGCGGATCGTTTCACCGCTTTCGGCTGGTATACAGTGACGGTTGATGGTCATAACGTTCGGGAGATCTCCGACGCTTTCGAAAAATGTAGAGCGGAGGGCGGACCACGTCCGCGGGCGATCATCGCCAAGACTCTCAAGGGCAAGGGCGTGTCGCTGATGGAGAACCTCGACAACTGGCACGGCAAGCCTGTGCCCAGGGGACAACTGGATGCTGTATTGGCGGAACTTGCCAGTCCCCATTCCGGCGACGGTTTTGAGGCTTCGCCCCGGCCCAACCCTCCCAGGGAAACTCCGGCAGGACCGCACCGAATCAGCGTGACAAGAGAGCTCGGTGATCTGGTCGCGACCCGGGAAGCTTACGGCGACGCGCTGGCCAAGCTCGTCGCCGAGGATGCCCGCGTCGTGGCCCTGGACGGGGACACGAAAAACTCGACGTTCTCCGACAAAGTACTCAAGACGCACAAGGACAATTTCTTCGAGATGTTCATTGCCGAACAGAACATGGTGGGTGTTGCGGCGGGTATGTCTTCCTGCGGCAAGATCCCGTTCGTTTCAACCTTTGCAGCCTTCCTGACTCGTGGATTCGATCAGGTGCGTATGGCACGGATCTCCTACTCCAATATTCGTTTTGCCGGTTCTCACTGCGGGGTGTCGATCGGCCCGGACGGACCGTCGCAGATGGGACTCGAAGACATCGCGATGTTCCGCACGATTCCCGATTCGGTCGTTCTTTACCCGAGTGACGCCGTTTCCACCGAACATCTGGTCCGAGCGATCAGCGATCGCAAAGGCATCTCCTACATTCGAACGAGCCGCCCGAAAACCCCCGTCATATACGCATCGGACGAGGATTTTGAGATCGGAGGGTCGAAGGTTGTCCGGCAGTCCGACAACGATAGGGTCAGCATCGTCGCGGCAGGAATAACGCTGCACGAAGCGCTGAAGGCATACGACACACTCGAGGCGGAAGGTTGCCGGGTTCGCGTCATCGATGCGTACTCCATCAAGCCGATTGATCAGAAAACGTTACTCGAGGCCGCACGTGAAACCGACGGACAGCTTATCGTTGTCGAAGACCACTACTGGGACGGGGGTCTGGGCGATGCCGTGCTTAACGCCGTGGGCAACCAGGCCCAGGTTCACAAGATGGCGGTTCGGGATGTTCCAAGGTCGGGGACACCCGATGAACTGATCGAGGCATTCGGAATCAGCGCGAAGCAGATCGCTGGGAAAGTTCGATCGATAACATAACGCATCCGACAGGGTGTTCCCCGCCCGTGACGGCATCTCAGTGAGGATCCTTATGCCCGGAAAAACGACAAAGGCAGCTTCCCGGACCCCGGCGGCGCGCCGGCCAAAGACATCCAGGGTTCAGGTGGTTGTCGAAGTCGATGGCAACCCCGTGGGCCTGCTGGACCTGGACTGGGAACGATTGTGGCCGGCAATCAACCACCGGAAAAGAGATCCAGTCACCATCGACTGGGTGAGCAAGCGGGAATTCGATTCACTGACCAGCGCCACGGTGCTGCGCCGTTTCATGAGACGGTTGGAAGGACGGCTGTATCAGGGGTTGGGCGATGAAATGGTCCGCGCCGAGCTCGATGTCGAAAACCTGTACCTCCGGATGGAAGCGGCCTCTCAGGCCCTGGGTCGCACTTCCGCCGAAATCAAGACGCTCCTGTCGAAAACGGGCGGCACCCGCGCCGACTTCACGAACTTCTTCTGGGACTACCTGTTCAGCGACCGGGACGTGACAGACCTGGAGCAAGAGTGGCAGGTCTTTGTCTCGGAACGGAAGAAACGGACGAAACGACCGTCCTGACGCTTCCCCACCTTAAGGGTCCGCTCCTGAATAACTTCGCATTGTAAGAGAGGGATTTTCGACGCAAATGCGCAGAGACGCAGAGACGCAGAGATCTGATTCTCTTGTTCCCGGCTCAAGGTCTCCGACAATCTCCCTCCGATCTCTGCGTCTCTGCGTCTCTGCGTCGAGTTCTTACTTCGCAGAATTGGCGCCCGGATTTTGCGTCAGCTTCGGTCGCGACCGATTGAGCAGACCGGAGGAATAGCCCGGCTATTTCGAGGATCTGCGATTGAGGAGCGGACGAAGATGGCGCGAAGGTCCCGCGAAGATGGCGCGAAGGTCCGCGAAGATGGCGGGAAGATGGGATGCAAAAATGTGAAGTTATTCTCGAGCGGGCCCTAAGGACGTTCGTACTGGGCACGTATGACGGCGTGCATTCCGCCACGCGTGTTGAAATCTCCCACCACCTCCGCCTTCACCGGCGCGCACGCTTCAACAAGGTCATTGAGAATCCGGTTGACGGCGTTCTCGTAGAAGATACCCAGGTTGCGGTACGAGCCGAAATACTCCTTCAGGGATTTCAACTCCAGGCATTGGCTGTCGGGCTGATAACGGATAGTGATCAGTCCGAAGTCGGGCAGGCCGGTCTTAGGGCAAATCGATGTGAACTCCGGCATCGAAATACTGATCTCATAACCTGGATACTGGTTCGGCCAACATTCGATCGACGGCAACCGGGCGTCAATCCCGGACTCCGCATGTTCATCAGTGTATTCGCTCACGGGAGTGAATATAGCATATGGGAGAGGGGTCAGTAGTCAGTGGGCAGTGGGCCGTTACGGAGACTTGGACTTCACATCTTTAGGCGCTGACAGGTCATTTTCCCGCAACCTCCCAACTGTGCCCGAGAATGAGAAAAGCCTCGGAACGCATCCTACGTCCCGAGGCCTTTTCCTCTAGTCTCCTTCACCGTCTACATTCCGGCTCTGATTACGAAATCCGTTTCGTTCGGGGTCCGTCCCGTCTCAGCCCGTCCTGTAACCTCATGTAGCCGACTACCGTCCCTGGCTGGAGTAGCCTGTTGCCAACTAGAAGATACCCGTCTTTAATAAAAGGGGTCCTCGGCAAAATCTGTGGGTAGAAACGGGCAAATGAGTGGCCTGTGGAAAGTGGCGACGCTGAGGGAATCCGGTAAGAGACGCGCGGATTTCCACAGCGACTTGAATCGGCCGGAAAAGACGTGGGGCCGATTCACACTTCCACACAGGCCGGGATGAGGAGAAACCGACGATGAGAACGAAAGGGATGTAGCACACCCTGGCTCGAATCCTGTATTTGGTATTGCACCAAACAAATCCAAAGCAGGAGAGACGAGACCAGGGTGCAAGTGAAGACTATTCTGAATCGAGTGCAGAAGTTCAAGTCCTTTGTCTACGGAGCAGTGCGATGGGAACGAATCGGGGGCGAGACGGCACTGTTGGTGGAGATATTTCCACGACGCAACAGCCGGCCGGTCTGCTCGGGCTGCGGGCGTGCGGGACCGGGTTACGACACGCTGGAGGCCCGCCTGTTCGAGTTTGTGCCGCTGTGGGGCTTTCCCGTGTTCTTCGTGTATCTGATGCGGCGTGTGGATTGCAGGCGTTGTGGCGTGAAGGTCGAATCGGTGCCCTGGGCCGAGGGTAAGCAAACCTTGACGCGGACGTATATGCAATTTCTGGCCGGTTGGGCGCGGCGGATGTCCTGGCAGGAGGTTGCCGACATCTTCCGGACTTCCTGGGAGAAGGTGTTTCGATCTGTGGAATGGATCGTCGGCTGGGGGCTGGCGCACCGGGACCTGGAGGGTGTGACCGCGATTGGCGTGGACGAGATTCTCTGGCGCCGGGGGCACAAGTACCTGACGGTGGTCTACCAGATCGACCGGCATTCCAAGCGGCTGCTCTGGGTCGGCCGGGATCGCACGGTGAAAACGTTGCTGCGCTTCTTCCAGCAATTCGGAGTCGAGCGCGCCGCCGAGTTGAAGTTCGTGTGCAGCGACATGTGGAAGCCGTATCTGAAGGTGATTTCCAAGAAAGCATCGACGGCCCTGCATGTTCTGGATCGGTTTCATATCGCCATGCACATGAATAAGGCCATCGATGAGGTTCGAGCCCAGGAATCCCGGGATATGAAAGCCGCGGGATTGGAGCCGATCCTGAAACACTCCCGGTGGTGTTTGCTCAAGCGCCCCCAGAACCGAACCGACAAGCAAGACATCAAGCTGGCCGACCTGCTCCAGTACAACCTGCGGACCGTTCGGAGCTTTCTGCTCAAGGAGGACTTCCAGTTCTTCTGGGAGTACACGTCGCCCTACTGGGCCGGTCAATTCATGGATGCCTGGTGCCGGCGGACGATGCGATCCCGGATCGAGCCCATGAAAAAGGTGGCGCGCATGCTCCGCTCCCACCGGGAACTCCTGCTCAACTGGTTCCGTGCCAAAAAGCGGATTTCCGGGGGCATCGTCGAAGGTTTCAACAACAAAGCGAAAGTGACCACCAGAAAAGCGTATGGTTTTCGGACCTTTAGAGCTGCCCAAGTCGCTCTTTGCCAACCAGGATCTATGGGCCAACAGCCCCAACCCGGAATCTTTGTTCATCAGCTTCGCGGCCCAGTTGGGACTGGATCAGGATCTGTTCATGCGGTCTCTGCGAGCGAATGAGATCGAATCGCGCGTTCTCCTGGACGTCAACAGGGCACGAGAGCTCATGATCGACGCGGTTCCCGCGTTCTTCCTGGACGGCCGTCAGGTTCCGCTTCCACCGACTGTCGAAGAATTTGAACGACTGATCTACACGGTCCTCGAAAGCCGATGACGGCGAGTCCGATGAAGGTCGGGGCCATCGGTGCCCTCGCCTTCCTCGGCATGATCGACACGCTCTACCTCTCCATCTCCAGACGATCCGGTCCCATCCCGTGCCACATCACAAGCGGCTGCGAGGACGTGGTGACAAGCGTGTACTCCACGGTCGCCGGAATTCCCATCGCCTGGTTCGGCCTGGCGTTTTATCTCACGGTTTTCGGCGCAGCCGTATTCGAAGGATCCGGAAACACCGGCTCGATCCGCCTACTCCTCTGGCCCGCGACCCTGGCCCTGATCGCCTCAGCGACCCTGACCGGCATCCAGGCATTTGTCCTCGAAGCCTACTGCGAGTACTGCCTCGGCTCGGCAGCACTATCGACAGGAATTTTCTTTCTGGTAGTCAGTTCGCGGGGTGGACCGAGGGCCGCGGAGTAAGACGTCGACGCAAAGACGCAGAGGCGCAAAGACAATTCTTGCCAACTCCGCGTCCTTAGCGTCTCCGCTTTGATACCCTGACCCTTCTCGCTCTAACGAAGACTACAGGCCAACCTCAATCCGACGGCCAGGCAAGACAAGAAACTCTGCGTCTCTGCGCCTCTGCGTCGAGATCCCTTTCTTCATTGGGGCGAGCGGAACCACTGGGGGTGCGCGGCGTCGGGACCGGGTGCGACCATCAGTTCGCCGTTGTCCAGGACGGCCATGCCGTGAACACCGGTGACTTCCACATAGCCGAGCAGGTCCCCGGTGGCGCGGTCGATCTTCATCAACCAGCCGGGGGACATGTTCCTCTCGTTACTGTGCTGGGTGGCAAGCCAGACCGCTCCGGGTGTCAGATACAGCCCGAAGGTCTTGCCGTACTGGGTCCATTCGCCGAGAAACTTCCCATCGAGGTCGAAGCGCTGGATCCGGCCGTTCTCGCGGTCGGCGACGTAAACGATACCGTCGTCGACAGCGATCGAGTGCGGCAGACGGAACTGCCCGGGACCAGTCCCGGCACTCCCCCATTCGCGGACCTTTCTGCCGTCGGCGGTGTATTCCAGTATCCTCGCGTTCCGATAACCGTCGGATATGAAAATACTACCGTTGGGACCGAAGGCGACGTCGCTGGTTCCGCAGAACGCGCCGAGGCAATCTTCCGGCTGCCCGCCTACGGAAACCTCCATCAGGATCTCACCCTCGGGACTGTACTTGATCACCATGGAGCTTTTCGCGTCCGCCGTCCAGATGTTGCCTTCCGGACCGATACGAATGGCATGGGGTGTCTGGTACAGGCCTTTACCCCAGGACCTCACGACATGCCCCGCGCGATCCAGCACGACGACCGGGTCCGCGTCGTCACCCCGTTGGAGCAGGTAGGTCAGCTTGTCGTCAGCCGCGACCCAAGACACCATCCCCATCTCCCAACCATCCGCTGGAGGAGTGGCCAGGATTTCGGTCGCTTCGAGTGGAAGCTTTTCCGTTTGACTGAGAATTGAACGTAACTCGGCCGCCCGAGCATCCAGTGCCGGGCTGGCGTTCTGGAAGCCAAGTGCCAGCCAGACAAGATAGACAAAAGGTTTGATCAACATGGCCGGCACTCTATCACACGGTAATTCCGGGGGCTTGTAATTTCATGGGGGAAGGGGAGTAGAGACATGGACGCAGAGGCGCAGAGAAACGTCTATTTTCTTCTATCTCCGCGTCGATTAGGTGAATCCCAAATCCTCTCGCCATATGGAAACCCACAGGCCAGGCAAAGTCTGCCGGAAAGCAAGACATCCAACTCTGCGCCTCTGCGCCTCTGCGTCGAAGTCCTTTCTTCTCCCGGTGAGGGACTTACGTATCCGCGTAGACTCCGGTCAGGGCGGACTCCGGGGCGGGCATGCAGTTGTCGCGGCTTTCGAGGGCCTCTTTTTCGGCCTGGGCAAGTTCCTCGATCACGCGGTCTTCGGCGGATTCGAGGACGGATTGGTTGATTCCGGTGCTTTCCAGGTAGGCTTCGAATGTGCCGATGGGATCCCGCTTGCCCCAGGTCTCGAACACGGCGTTCCCGAAGGTGTCCCGGGCTTCACGTTCATCGTGCGTGGCGTGTCCGCCCATGCGGAAGGTTTCGGCGAAGATGATGGCGGGGCCGCCGCCGTTACGGGCATGGTCGGCGGCGAGTTTCGTCGCGGCGAAGGTATCCAGCACATTGTTGCCATCGCACGCGAAGCCGGCCACACCGTATGCTTTGCTCCACGCCCGAAACGGACCCACCTGATGCGCATCGAATCGGGTTCCGAGGGCGACCTGGTTGTTCTGGAAGACGAACAGGACGGGAACTCGGAGGACAGCGGCCATGTTGACGCCTTCATGACAGGCCGTGGTCTTGGTCGCCCCGTCACCGATCCAGGACAACACCACGCGGCGTTCGTTGCGATTATTGAAAGCCAGACCGACTCCCGGGATCACCGCTCCGAGCGAACCGACCTGACTGGGCGGGGCGATCACACCATACTTCAGCCCTCCGACGTGAACGTCCTTTCCCCGGCTGGGGGAATCCTCGGTCGCCAGGTATTCCCGCAACATGTCGGCGACAGGCATTCCCATTTCGTGGCAGGCGCCGGCGTTCCGAATCATCGGCGCTACCAGGTCGCAGCTTCGGTCCAACGCATGGACGTTTCCGACCGTAACCGCTTCTTCCCCCGTACCAAGCCACGCCTTTGAAAGAACACCCTGCTTCACCCAACGCCTCAGCGTGATGTCGTGAAGACGGAACCGCAGCATCCCGGAATAGAGATCGAGCAGGGTGACCTCACTCATTTCCCTGACAATCGCCTGACGCTCCGAATCGGCTGCCAGAGTTCGGTGATAGTCCTCCATCACCGCGGAATCGGGCTGCCAGTCGACATATTCCTCAGGGTCGAACATCGGATATCTGCGCATAGGGGGTCAGTTTACTACAGACGCGGGTCGGCGGTATGGGAAGGGGGGCGAGGTCCGAGGTCCAGAGGCGGACGCGGATTACGCAGATGGGTGGGGGAAGGGGAGTGGCATGGAGCCGGAGAGCGGACTGGACGCTCTCCGGCTCACATGACCAGGGCTAGGCGCCGGCGGCCTGGGAGTCGGCGGGGCCCATGACTTCGTTCCAGACTTCCATGAACCGATCCATCTCGGATTCGGTACCCACGGAGATACGGAGGTGTTCGGTCATCGGCGGGAATCGCCTGCCGATCTCGACATTGCGCTCCCGGAACGCCCGTCGGACCGGATCGATGTCGCGTCCAATGCCAACCATGAAGAAGTTGGTCTCCGATGGGATCACTTCGTAACCCAGATCGCCCAACTGTCCCATGACGCGTTTCTTGATGCTGTTGTTCAACTGAATAACGCGTGCCTCGGTCTCGGGCTCGGCCAGAGCCTTAACGCCCGCGGATTTCGCAATCACGTTGATGCTTCCCAGGTTAAAGGGACGCATCCGCGAGATCAGTTCCGGTTTCGCGATTCCGTAGCCAAGACGTAAGCCAGCAATCCCGTAAACCTTCGAGAACGTTCGCGTCACGATGACGTTTCGGCCTTCCTTGACGTACTTGATGGCGCTCGAATAGGCCGGGTCTTCGACGAAGTGGTGATACGCCTCATCGATCACGACAATCATGTTTTCGGGAATACTGTCGAGAAGTTCTTTGATCTCGGCGTCACTGACGATCGTGCCGGTAGGGTTATTCGGGTTACAGATATAGATGAACCGCGTGTCGAAGTTGACTGCATGCGCCATGGCGTGCAGATCGTGGCGATAGTCCGACGTCAGTGGAATGATGTTTCCTTCCGCATGCGTGTTGGTCAGGTACCGGTAGGTGGTCTCGTACGTCGGCTCGACGCCGATAATGTTTCCACCGCCTTGAAGGAAGGCGTCATCGATGGTCTTGAGGGTTTCCGTGGATCCCGCACCGAGCAGTATATTGTTGGTTTCGAGGCCGTGGTGCTCGGCGATCGCATTCATAATCCCATTCGAGCCGATGTACATATGGGACTCTTCGAAAGCTTTCGTCATCGCTTCCCGGACGCCTTCGGAGGGACCGTAGGGATTCTCGTTGTTACTGATCTTGACGTAGCCCGCCGGTCGTGCCGTTCGTTGGGCCGGCGCGCCCACCAGTTCGATGGCTGGCTTCATTCCTACGTAGGTCAGCGCGGTTGCAACGCCACCCATGAATTTCCGGCGCGAAACGCCTCGGTTCTGGTTCATGCTCTCCTCCCCGCTAGAAATCTAAACGTTTGGCCAAAGTGATCGTCAGAAGATATTCCTGAGCCATTCTAAAGATAAGGCTGATATAATACCAGCAACATATTAGGAGAGGCTAAGACTATGAAGCGCAAGCAACTTAAGTTCGTTGTCGGCCCGGTGGCGGTTGTCATGACCCTTGCGTTTATCGCATTTTCCGCCTTCGACGACAATAAGGCTTACTTCCAGACCATTCCCGAACTCTACCAGATGGCCGAGGAAGGCACTCTCGAAGGCAAACGATTGAAAGTGGTTGGGGAAGTCCTCCCCGGGTCGATCAATCGCGGAGACGATTTCACGGACTTCGTAATCGGTTTCGAAAACCAGACCATGGCGATCCACTACGTCGGCAAGGACCCCTTGCCGGACACCTTCCGCGATTACGCCGAGGCGGTCGTCGACGGCCAGTACAGTGGAGATGGCCTCTTCACGGGAACGAAATTGCAGGCCAAGTGTTCTTCCAAGTATGAACGCGAGCTCGAAGCCGGTGTGGTCCCCGGAGTGACGGCTCTAGCTCCCCCAAACGGGTCCTAAGCATATGGCACAATTCGGGCAATTTTCCCTTGCCCTGGCCTTTGTCCTGGCGATTTATTCCATCGTCACTTCTCTGGCCGGCATTCGTGTAAAGAATGATCGCTTGATCGCCAGCGGGCGGAACGCCGCGCTGGGAGTCTCGGCATGTCTGACCACCGCTCTGTTTGCCCTCGGGTACCTGTTCCTGGTCAGCGATTTCTCAATCGAATACGTCGCCGCGAACTCCAACCGGGATCTACCGATCTTCTACAAGATATCGGCCATCTGGGGCGGACAGGAAGGTTCACTTTTGTTCTGGGTCTGGGTCCTGGGCGTCTATTCCGCCCTTGTCCTGATCCAGAACCGCCGGAAACATCTGGCGATGATGCCTTACGTAACCGCGGTGCTCATGGCCAGCGCCCTGTTTTTTGTGGCTATGGACCTGTTCATTGCCAACCCCTTCAACGAACTTGTCACGGTCCTGCCTGATGGAACAAGGATCGGCTTCGCCGCCGCTGACGGTCGTGGCCTCAATCCCCTGCTGCAGTATGTCCTGATGGTGATCCACCCGCCGATCCTCTACATAGGATTCGTCGGTTTCGCCGTCCCGTTCGCGTTCGCCATCGGCGCTATGGCCAGCCGGCAACTGGGAGACACATGGATCCGCACGACCCGGCGCTGGACGATGGTTGCGTGGTTCTTCCTCGGTACGGGTATCCTGCTGGGCGGAAAATGGGCATACGTCGAGTTGGGCTGGGGTGGCTATTGGGCCTGGGATCCGGTGGAGAATGCTTCCCTGATGCCCTGGCTGGTCGGGACCGCTTTCCTGCACTCGGTCATGATCCAGGAAAAGAAAGGCATGATGAAGGTCTGGAACATGGTCCTGGTCATCATGGCCTACACCATGTCGGTGTTCGGAACTTTCCTGACACGTAGCGGGATCGTGTCGTCCGTGCACGCGTTTGCCCAGTCCTCTATCGGCGGATACTTTCTGGCCTTTATCGTCATCGTCGTATCGGGGTCTTTCTACCTGATGTCGGACCGGATGAGCTACCTCAAGAGCGAGAACAGCATGGAGTCGGTGGTGTCTCGAGAGAGCGCCTTCATGTTCAACAACCTGCTCTTCATCGCCGCGTGCTTCGCGGTGTTCTGGGGCACGATGCTTCCCGTTTTTTCCGAATGGATCCAGGGAACCAAGATCACTGTCGGCCCACCGTGGTTCAACCAGGTCAACGTCCCGATCGGTCTGGGGCTCCTTTTCCTGGCCGGAGTCGGGCCGATGCTTGCCTGGAGGAGGACGTCGCTCAATGCGTTAAAACGGGCGTTCACGATTCCTGCCGCCGGCGCGCTCGCCGGTGGCGTCGTTTTCTTCCTGATGGGGTTCAACCACCCGTACGCGCTGATGTCGCTGACCTTGTCGACGTTTGTCGCCCTGACCATCTTCCAGGAATTCTTCAAGGGCGCAAGGGCGCGGAGTGCGAGTCTGGGTGAGAACTTCGCGGAAGCCCTCGTCAACCTCACGCTGAGGAACACGCGACGATACGGCGGGTATGTGGTTCACTTCGGGATCGTGTTGATCTTCGTCGGTTTTGCCGGGCAGGCGTTTAACACCGATGTCCAGGAAGAAGTCGGCATCGGCGATACGATGACGCTCAATCAGTACACGCTCCGGGTCGAAAACCTTCGCTCCGTGGACCTTGCCAACTACAACAGCCGTCAGGCGATCGTGGGATTGTATAAAAACGGCGAAAAGGTCGCGGTCATGTACCCGGAACAACGGTTTTACTTTGCCAGTGAGCAACAAACGACAGAGCCCTCCATCCGGTCGACGCTCAAGGAGGACCTTTATGTCGTGTTCGCCGGGACCTCCAGGGACGGAACACGGGTGATCTTGCAGGTCTACCTCAACCCGCTTGTGATGTGGGTCTGGATTGGAGGAATCGTACTTGGGCTGGGCACCATGATCGCGATGCTACCGAATAAGAGGACTTCCCCGTCCAAGCATCAGAAGCCGGAACGTTCGGAGAAAACGAAAGATGACGAAAAGGTCCACGCATAAGGTCATTGGACTGTTCCTCCCTCTTTTGCTCGCGGGCGGAACTTCTTTCCCGTTGCGAGGGGCCGACCCCCGCGAGATCGATCGGGTCAGCGAGAACTTCATCTGTACCTGTAGTTGCGGGCAACTCCTGAGTTCCTGCAACATGATCGGCTGTTCGAATTCCGGGCCGATGCAGGCCGAAGTGGCTGCCTTTCTGGACGAGGGCAAGGACGAAAAAAGCATCGTGGATCTCTTCGTCGACAAATATGGTTTGACCGTCCTTTCGGCGCCACCGACCGCCGGGTGGTTCAACATATCCGCCTGGGCGATGCCCTTTGTGGCACTGCTGTTGGGTGTGGGTGTCGTGACCTACTTTGCACGAAGGTTTCGCGCTCGTTGGACCGCACCCGTAGCGGTCGCCGACACCGGCAGCAGCGACTTCCAACAGCGGCTGGCGGACGAACTCGCCGATTACACACCGGAAGACTGATCGGGCGCGATCGAAGATGATTTATCTATTGTCCGGCCTACTGACTGGAGGCGTGCTCACGGCGGTCTGCTGGCCCCTGTTCGCCAAGGACAATTCCCTCGAATCCACAATTCTCGAAGAGACTGAATGGGATCTCCTGCAGCGTCGGAAGGAGGTCATGCTCGGCAACATCCAGGATCTGGATTTCGAGCACAAGTGTGGAAAGCTCTCCGATGAAGACTACCAGTCCCTTCGCGAGGAAATGGCCGGGGAGGTCGGCGTTGTCCTGGACCAGATTGACCAACTTGAAGCCTCCCAAGATCTGGATGCCTTGATTCGCCGCGAGGTTTCTTCCCGAAAGAAAAAGACGGTCGACACCGGGACATGCCCGGAATGCAACCACCAGAACGTGGGGAAGAACAAGTTCTGCGCGGAATGCGGAGCGAAGTTGTAACGTCGATGCGCCGTCGAACACTCCTTGCTCTGACGTTCGTTCTGACCCTTACCGCACCGGCGCTGGCCCAGTCCCGGCCGATCGGAGTCCCCAACCCGATGGCGGCGCACACCGTTTTCATCATCGTCATCACGGCCGCTTTCCTGACCTGGGCTGCGAGTTTCTCGGTCCAGATGATGAAGGAACGCCACACCCAGCGGAAGGGCCGCGAGGCCCTCCTCCATCGCAAAGAATCCGTCCTGAATCAGATCACGGAACTGGAAATGGCCATGGAATCGGGTACCATCAATGAGGGCCAGTACAAGAGGCGGATGAAGGAAATGCGGGGTCAGCTGGCACGGGTGATCGGCAAGCTCCAGCCCAGAAGGGTCCAGAAGAAGAAACCCGCCTGACACTGCCCAAGTCTGTGTGCGACCACCGATCTGGATTCCGAACCGGACCGAACCGGGACGGTGTGTGACTACGACATGCGTGGGGGGACCGGCCCGGCGTCCGCGCTCCCGATATCGATGACAAACGTAACTGCAAGGGCTCTCATAAAAGCATGGTATTGAGCTGGGACGGTGGGCCCGACGCCAAATGAATGCCCCCGACGCTAAAATCCCCGCCACCTATGCAATGGAAGCGGAAGGAGTCACCAAGACCTATGGTCACTTCCGAGCTCTGCGCGGAGTCTCGTTCCAAGTACCGAAGGGCGAATTCGTCACATTGTTCGGCAAGAACGGCGCCGGCAAGACCACTTTCCTGAAGATTGCCGCAACACTCGCCCGGCCCTCAGGAGGTCGCCTGCGAATCCATGGCATCGACATTCAGGACGAACCGGAACGGGTCCGCGGGCTGATCGGTTTCCTGTCACACAGCACATCCGTATATCGGGACCTGACCCCGCTCGAAAACCTGCGCTTCTTCTCCCGCCTGTATGGCGTCGGTCACACCGACGAACATATTCATGCACTGATCGAGAGGATCGGGCTGGGGCGGAGGAAGAACGATCCGGTCCGGGCGTTCTCCCGGGGCCTGAATCAACGAGTGGGCCTGGCGCGCGTGATGCTGCACGATCCCGCACTGCTTCTTCTCGACGAGCCGTACACGGGCCTCGACGCCAGCGCCGTGGAAATCCTGAACCGGATGCTCGATGAAGTTGTGGCCGGGGGGAGAACCGTCATCCTGACCACGCACGACCTGGAACTCGGCCTGCGCGCTTCCACGGAAATTCACATCATCGACCGTGGGAAAATCGTCTATTCCGCGGCCCGGGCGGATCCGGGCGTGCGGGAAGCCTATGCCAGGTACATTCGGGTTGGAGCGACGAAATGAGGCCCCTCGCTGCTCTTATTCTCAAGGACATCGCAGTCGAAATGAGACGGCGGGAATCGGTGATCTCGATGATGATGTTCGGGCTACTCGTGACCGTGATCTTCAGCTTTGCCTTCGAGCCAAGCGGCGCGGAACGAGATCTGATCGCACCTGGAATATTGTGGGTGGCCCTCACTTTTGCGGGAGTGATCGGACTCAACCGCTCACTGGCGATCGACCTGGACAACGACTGTCTTCAGGGGCTGCTCCTGGCGCCGGTCAGTCGCGGGAGCCTCTATGTCGGAAAAGTTGCGAGCAACTTCCTGTTCATGTTGATCGCGGAACTGGTCATTGTTCCACTCTTCATCATCTTCAACGACCTGCGCCTGGGAGGAGAACTACTCTGGCTGATCTTGATCGTCTTTCTCGGGACTCTCGGTTTCGCGACCGTGGGCACGATCCTGTCTGCAATATCGGCGAACACGCGAATGCGGGAAGTCATGCTGCCGATGCTGCAGATCCCGCTGACCCTTCCGATGATCATTGCCGCGGTCGCAGCAACCTCTCTGATTCTTGGCGAAGACAGCGAGGGATTCGGCTCCTGGGTGAACTTGATCATCGGTTTTGATATCATCTTCCTGATCGTTTCGTATCTTGTCTTCGAATTTGTCGTCGAAGAATAGGGGCTGAAATAAAATGACCAACAGGATGGTCGGCGTCGCAAGCCTGGTGGGTATGCTGAGTGCCCTTTGGGCGGTTTTCCTTTACGCACCCACGGAAGCCACGATGGGCATCGTGCAACGCATTTTCTATTTCCACGTGTCCGCAGCCCTGATGGGTTACTTCGCCTTCTTCGTTGTTTTCGTTTCGAGCATCGCTTTTCTGCTGAAACGTGATTTGGCGTGGGATCGTGTAGCTCGTTGCTCGGCGG
Organism: Terriglobia bacterium; assembly: GCA_965262425.1. GTDB lineage: Bacteria > Acidobacteriota > Terriglobia > 20CM-2-55-15 > 20CM-2-55-15 > CAZOZZ01. The sequence continues at coordinate 2,222,816 of OZ253536.1, forward strand.
AAATCGGCGTGTTGTTTGCGAGCCTCAACCTCGCGACGGGCATCCTCTGGGCGAAGCCGATCTGGGGAATATGGTGGACCTGGGATGCGCGGTTGACTTTGCAACTGCTGCTCTGGATTCTCTTCATCAGCTACATCATGCTCGGCGCTTACATCGCTGAACCGATGAAACGGGCCGCACTTCAGGCCGTGTTCGGCATACTGGCTTTCATCGACGTGCCGATCAACTACATGGCCATTCGTTGGTGGCGAACGCAACATCCCTCGCCCGTCATCTTCGGAGGCGAGGGCTCCGGCCTGGATGTCGATATGTATATCGCGTTGATAATCACGTTGACGGCGTTCATGCTTCTCTACATATACCTGCTCGGTCAGCGGCTCGCCGTCGAGCGGACCCATGAGGAAGTAGAATACTTCGAACAACTGGTGCACTCGCAATGAACTGGCTCGTCGCAGCTTACAGCGTCTTCTTTATCGGAATATTCGCCTACACCTTGATGATGTCCAGGAAGCAGAAAGACCTGGATCGCAGGATCGAGGAGCTACGGTCGTTGATCAAAGAAAGCGACCTTCAGGATAGTTGAAGAGCCGTTCGGTCCGCGACCGCAGGTGTTCCGCGGCCTTGGGTGGGCAGGCTCACAGGCGCTCTTGAATGCACGTGTCCGGGTTTCCGAATACCGGGAGGGCTTCAGGAAGATCGCTTTCGTTGCTTTCCGGTTGCGACCAGCTCCGGCACGCCCTTGTCTACCAGGACGAAGAAACCCAGCATCAGCATCACGGCGACCATACCGATGACAACTGCTAATGTGAAACTGTCCATATAGGTTAACCTTACACTATTGAACTGAATCTCTCGTCCATTTAAGTGAATGATTTGGAGGAACCATGTCTTTCATAGACGAATTGACTCGTCGAATTTCCACCGAGGTGCAACGCACCCTCGACAGTGCGATCCGGAATGCGATTGAAGCGTACATTGTCGGTGAAGGGACACCGGGTGGCGCCACCGCACCCACCGGGAAACGCCGCTCGACAAAAAAAGGATCCCGAACTGCCGGAGCTGCTCGAGCGCAGCGCAACAAACTCATCATCGATGCCGTCGCGAAGATAGGCGAGGCGACGGTGGAAGATGTTGCGGGCAAGACAGGATTAGACAAGAGGGGTGTGGGCAGTTCCCTCTATTACCTGTCACAGGCGGGGAACCTTCGCCGGACAAAAGGCGGGACGTACAAGGTCTGACCGATACCGAAACGTTTTTTCACCGCGGAGTGTTGATTCCGTCATAACTCTCCATCCCCTTCCGGATCACCCGGGATCGATTGGTCCGAGCTCTCAAAGAACGCCTCGATCAACTCTTCCGCCTTCCTCATGTCTGATTCCTGCACCCAGACCCGAACATCGGTCAGCATTCCTGCCGCGGGTATGGTGAGCGCGGTCCGTTCCCCCTGAAGGACCACATCGATCCCGTTGTTCTGGAGCAACTCCTGGATCATGTCCGCATCGACAGCGCCGCACACGCGGGCGACTCTTAGCGGTGGGCCATCGTGATCGGGACTCGGCAAGTCGGCCACCAGTTCGACTTCACACTCCGCACAACGGGTTATTCCTTCCAGGTATTCCGAACTACAGGTCGGACAGAACATGAACAACTCCTATCCAGAAATAGTTATTCTTGAGCGGACCCTTAGATTATAACCGACAAGAGATACAATCCTTTGGCCGCCGATGGTTCCGGCAAACCTGTTCATGAAAGCGAGGTTCAAATGACTAACGTCATCAGTGTTGGAGGGCTCCTCCTGATGCTCGTGGTGGCTTATGGCCTCTCGAGCAACCGTAAGGCGATCGACTTTCGGATTGTTGCCTGGGGTCTGGCGCTTCAATTCTCTTTCGCTCTGTTTATTCTCAAGACTACGCCGGGTGTCATCGTCTTTGATTACATCAGCCGGGCGATCACCCGCATGCTGGGGTTTGCCGACGCCGGTGCGGCCTTCGTATTCGGCTCACTGGCAACCGACATCGACACGTTCGGATTTGTGTTCGCGTTCCAGGTCCTGCCGACGATCATTTTTACGTCTGCCCTGTTCACCGTCCTCTATCACCTCGGGATTATGCAGAAGGTCGTTCTGGTCTTCGCGAAGATCATGTCGAAGACGATGCGCACCAGCGGCGCGGAGTCGCTGGCAGCCGCGGCAAATGTGTTTATGGGTATGACCGAGGCGCCCCTGGTCGTAAAACCCTTCGTCAGCAAAATGACTCAATCTGAAATGATGTCCCTGATGACTTGCGGGATGGCCACAATCGCCGGGGGGGTGATGGCGGGGTACATCCGGATGGGAGTCAGCGCGGGACACCTGCTGACGGCAAGCGTGATGGCGGCGCCGGCCGGACTCATGATCGCCAAGATGTTGAACCCGGAAACCGAGAGCCCGGCGACCCGCGACCAACTCCAACTCGATCCCGATCAGGGAGACGTCAACGTGATCGACGCTGTTGCCCACGGCGCATCGGACGGCCTTCGCCTGGCACTCAACGTTGCGGCGATGCTGATAGCGTTCGTGGCGCTCATCGCGCTGGTAAACGGGATCCTGAGCATGGTCGGAGTGACGCTTCAACAGATACTGGGAATCGTCTTCGCACCGATTGCGTTCATCATCGGCGTACCGTTCCAGGATGTGACCACCGTCGGCAGCCTGCTGGGACAAAAGATCATCATGAACGAATTTGTGGCCTACAGCAGCCTCACCGAGATCCTGCGAACCCCCGACGCGCTCGCCCCCCGATCCGTGGTGATCTCGACTTACGCGCTCGCGGGGTTCGCCAACCTGGGATCGATCGGAATCATGATCGGCGGCATCGGTGGAATAGCGCCCGATCGAAGGCAGGACCTGGCACGCCTGGGCCTGCGGGCCTTGATGGCGGGAACGATGGCGACGTTGATGACGGCATCGATCGCAGGGATACTGCTGTAGAGGCACTTTGGGATGAGTTACGCGAAGGTCGAGGAGGCCCGACGGTACCTACTCGACATCGTTCAAAAGCCTCCCACGACAGCGATTGTTCTCGGCAGCGGCCTGATGGGCCTGGAGTTGATGCTTGGGCCTTCAACCGTTGTGGATTATGCAGACATACCCCATTTTCCAGAGACCACGGTCGGAGGGCATACGGGACGGATTCTCACGGGGACCATCGGTGGTGAGGCCGTCTGGATCCTGTCCGGACGCGTTCACTACTACGAAGGCCACGATATGTCCCGGGTGACCTTTCCCATCCGCCTGCTCGGGCAGATCGGCACAAAGGAAGTCGTGTTGACCAATGCCGCCGGGGCGATCAACCCCGATTTCAAGTCGGCGGAACTGATGCTGATTCGGGATCACATCAACCTGACGGGAGCAAACCCGTTGAGGGGCGGCAATGACGAACGTTGGGGCCCGCGTTTCGTGGATCAGACCGAAGTGTACGATGTTGCCCTCCGTGAACGGTTCCTGGAGGCCGCAACCGAAGAGGAGGTGGGGCTGAGGGAAGGCGTGTATGTCGCCGTCTCCGGGCCGACATATGAAACCCCCGCCGAAATAGCAGCGTTTCGGACGTTGGGAGCCGACGCGGTCGGCATGTCCACCGTACCCGAAGCCATCGTCGCGCGTCACATGGGAGTCCGAGTGGCTGGAATTTCCGTCCTCTCGAACGCCGCCGCACAACACGGAGGCAAACCAATCACTCACCAGGAAGTTCTCGACGCGGGTCGACACGCCAAGGAAACGCTAGGCCGGCTGTTGCGACGATTCCTGGAGAAGGGTGACTCGGGCTAGTCGACTTTCTTCTTCAAGCCCTGATATCCGTTCGAGCTGTCGACATTCGTCTCGATCGGGAACTCCATCTGGACCCAGCCCGCGGCCACCAGCTGCCCCATCGGATCGCGCGCGCCGCCGAAGCCTCCCTGCATGTTGGACACATCCGTGTACCCCGCCCCGACCATCAGCTCTCCCGCATGCTGCGATCGGCCTCCCATCTGACAGCCGGCAATCACGCACTTATCCTTCGGAACGTGCGCTTGAACGACCTTGAGGAATTCCGGGTTCGGAGTCATCGGTCCCCCCGCGGGATTTGGGAACAGGACCGGGATGTTGATGGCTCCAGGTGGATGTCCGTTGTCGAATTCCGGCTCGCTGCGAACGTCGATATAAACCACATCGCCGGCACCGTGCATGAGTTCGTTCGCTTGTTCGGGACTGATCTGCTTGACGCTCATAAGACAAACCTCAACAAGAAAGAAATTGACAGGCTAGGAGCCTGCGCGGGACTGACACCGGTGACGAACAACACTATAGTATATTAATCGGGCGCATGCTCTATGTCGGAATCGATGTCGGGGGAGAAAGCATCAAGAGCGGCCTGGTGGACCCTGACGGACTGATCCTCGATTCCGATTCACACGTCACCGTAACCGCCGGTCATGCCCTTCTCGTCGATCAACTTGTGTCGATCGTAAAGACGTACCAGAGACACGCCGACGTCCGTGCGATCGGCCTCGGAATCCCGGGCCTGAGATCATCGGACACGGGGCAGATTCAGACATCCCCAAATATACCTGCACTCGACCGGGTGAACCTGGAGTCACTCCTCGAAGCCCGGATCAAGATCCCCGTGACCGGCCGGAACGACGCCGACATGCATGCCTGGGGCGAGTTCAGGAAGGGAGCCGCCCGAGGGACCCGGCACATGATGTGCCTGACGCTCGGAACCGGGGTCGGGTCCGGCCTGATTCTAGACGGGACTCTCTTCGGCGGCGCTCGCGGTTATGCGGGTGAAGTCGGACACATGGTTGTGGATCCGGGCGGGGCACAGTGCGGTTGCGGGGGCCGGGGATGCCTGGAAACCGTCGCGTCCGCAACCGGTCTGGTCCGGCTGGCTCGAGAGGCGATGCGGGAAGACCCGAAAAGTTTGCTCCATCAGGCAGACGGCGAACTGACGGGCAAGCAGGTTTGTGAGGCAGCGGTCGAAGGGGATCCGTCGGCCCAGCGCGTATTCGGCAAGGCGGGCCGTGCCCTGGGAATTGCGTGCGGGACCTTGATGAACATATTGAACCTGGAAATGATCGTCATTGGCGGCGGTGTGGTCGATGCCGGAGATCTGCTTCTCGAACCGGCCATTGCCGAAGCCCGTGCACACAGCTATCCTCAGACTTTTGAAGCCTGCCACATCATCCCGGCCCAACTCGGCACCGGCTCCGGCATCATCGGCGCGGCCTTGCTCGCCAGAGATCTCCTCGTCTGACGATCGCTTATACTGAGAGTCTATGGCTTTGGACCACATTCGGAATTTTTCAATCATCGCTCATATCGATCACGGTAAATCGACGCTGGCAGATCGGTTGCTCGAGATCACCGGAGCGCTTTCGGAGAGGGAGATGTCCCAGCAGGTCCTGGACGGCATGGACCTCGAACGGGAGCGTGGAATCACGATAAAGGCCACGTCGGTGCGCCTCCACTACAAAGCACGAGACGGAAAGGACTACATCCTGAACCTGATCGATACGCCGGGACATGTCGATTTCAGCTACGAGGTCTCCAGGAGCCTGGCGGCTTGCGAGGGGGCACTGCTCGTCGTGGATGCGTCTCAGGGTGTGGAAGCGCAGACTCTGGCCAACACTTACCTTGCCGTGGCCAACAATCTTGAAATCGTTCCAATCCTGAATAAGATCGACCTACCCGGCGCGGAGGTCGAAAAAGCCGAAGAGCAACTCCAGAACGTCATTGGTCTGGACTCGGAAAACGTGCTTCACATCAGCGCGAAGCAAGGGCTGGGAATCGATGAGGTGCTCGAAGCCATCGTCGCTCGCGTTCCACAACCGACGGGCGACCCGGATGCCCCCCTGAAAGCCCTGATCTTTGATTCGTGGTTCGACAATTACCGCGGCGTCATCGTCCTGGTCCGGATGGTCGACGGACGAATCGAAAAGGGGATGAAGGTCCGGTTGATGTCGAACGGCCAGGTGTACCAGGCGGAGGAGATCGGTACGATGACCCCAAAGATGACACCGACGGGGAAACTCACGGCTGGAGAAGTCGGCTACGTCATCGCCAACATCAAGGACGTGGGCGACACGCAGGTCGGGGACACGATCACGGAGGAAAGCCGTCAGACCGTCACTCCTTTCCCGGGTTTCCAGGAAATCAAACCCCTTGTCTTCGCCGGCCTCTATCCGGTGGAGCCGAATCAGTACGAAGGGTTACGGGATGCGTTGGACAAGCTCCAGCTCAACGATTCGTCCTTTTTCTACGAGCCGGAAACCTCGACAGCGCTGGGGTTCGGATTCCGTTGCGGCTTTCTCGGTCTGTTGCACATGGAAATCGTCCAGGAGCGGCTGGAGCGTGAGTTCGAGCTCTCCCTGATCTCGACGGCCCCCGGTGTCCGGTACAGGATTCTCGGAACCGACGGTGAGATCACGGAGATCGAGAACCCGACCAAGTTTCCCGACCCTCAGGATTTCGACTCGATCGAAGAGCCGATCATCACGGGCCTGGTGATGACGCGCGATGACTTCCTGGGCCGCATACTCAAGTTGCTCGAGGATAAAAGGGGAGCTCAGAAGGGATTCGAGTACGTTTCATCCAACCGGGTCCTGCTGACTTATGAACTGCCACTGAACGAAATCGTCCTCGATTTCTATGATCGGCTGAAGTCCGTCTCAAAGGGCTACGCGTCGTTCGACTACCACCTGTCGGGGTACCGCGTCTCTAAGCTTGTGAAACTCGACATCATGGTGGCCGGCGAGTCGGTCGACGCCCTGTCCTGGATCGTCCATCAAGACTTTGCCTACGACCGCGGCCGCGCGCTCGTCGAAAAGATGAAAGAACTCATCCCCCGCCAGATGTTCGAGGTCGCCATCCAGGCCGCTGTCGGAAATCGAGTGATCGCCAGCGAGTCCATCCCTGCTATTCGCAAGAACGTCACCGCCAAGTGCTACGGCGGGGACATCAGCCGAAAACGCAAGCTGCTGGAGCGGCAAAAAGAAGGCAAGCGGCGAATGAAACGAGTTGGGAAAGTGGACATCCCTCAGGAAGCGTTCCTCGCCGTCCTGAAAGTGGGAAGCTGATAACCCTACAAACAACGAATCATTCTCCACACCGTCGCCTTCAGTTCAGTGGAACTTTGTCCCCCCCGTCCCCAAACACCGAACATTCGGTTCTACCATCCTTCGGACCAGCGAACAGCTCATAGCTAAACAGCTATCTGGGATATACTTAAACTGATGCGTTTCCAGATCCGCCGATACTTCGGTACTTTCCTGTTTGCGGCACTCCTTGTGTTGTCGATCACACTGGGCGCAACGGGTGGTGTTCTTTTCGTCTACAACAGCGAACTTCCTCAGGTGGAGTCCCTCGAAGACTATCGGCCCGATGTGATCACGGAGGTGTACGGGGACGACGGCCAGGTCATCGGCTCTTTCGCCCTGGAACACCGCGTCATCATGAGGTCTGACCAAATTCCCCAGATCGTCAAGGATGCGATTGTCTCGGTCGAGGACAAGAACTTCCTTGAACACTGGGGCCTGGATTTCTATGGGATCTCCCGAGCCGCACTGCGCAACATCCTGGCCGGCCGGGTTGTCGAAGGTGGGAGCACGATCACGCAGGTCCTGAGCGAGAACCTTTTCCTCACCCACGATCGCCTCTGGGCCTTGAAGATCAAGGAAGCGATGCTTTCAATCCAGATCGAACGTCGCTACACGAAGGAAGAAATACTGACGATGTATTGCAACCAGATCCACCTGGGGCATGGCATGTACGGAGTTGCTGCCGCTTCAGAGTACTACTTCGGGAAGAACGTCCAGGATCTGGCGATCGAGGAAGCCGCCGTGCTCGCCGCACTGCCGCGAGGACCCGCAACCTATTCACCGATTCTGAATCCGGAACGGGCATTGATGCGACGAAATTACGCGATCGACCGCATGGTGGCCGAAGCCAAGATAAGTGTGGATGAGGGCGAACAGGCCAAACAGAGACCGATCCGGCTCAGCCAGGAGAGAGTGCCCGATCAACTCGCGCCATACTTCGTCGAAGAACTCCGGCAGTACCTCGAAGAGACATACGGAACCTTCGCGGTTCACGAAGGTGGTCTGCGGGTGTACTCCACCTTGAATGGGGACATGCAACGCGCGGCGCAATCCAGCTTGCGTAGCGGCCTTCGCGCCTACGACAGGAGGCATGGATGGAGGGGTGTGGAGACCAACCTGATCGCCGAAGGCATCGAGAACCTGGAGAACCATTCCCTCGACGACTGGAAGCAACCTCTTCGTGCCGGAGACATCGTCCGGGGCATCGTTCTGGCTTCAGACCGTCGAACGGCCACGATCCGGTTAGGGGACTACTCCGATACGATCGGATCTCGCGAGATCGCCTGGACCCGAAGTCGTTCTCCAGCCAGTGTGCTCCAACCGGGCGATGTGGCCCTGTTCGAGATCCAGTCGATCGATCCGGCCGAGAAAACGATCGAAGTGTCGTTGGAACAGCAGCCTGAAGTCCAGGGGGCGGTCATCGCGATAGACCAGGCAACGGGTGAAGTCAAGGCCATGGTGGGGGGCTACGATTTCAACACGAGCAAGTTTAACCGGGCGACGCAAGCGCTTCGTCAGACCGGTTCCGCCTTCAAACCAATCCTGTATGCCGCGGCCCTCGATTACGGCCTCAGACCGGAACAGATGATCACGGACGAGCCGACTGATTTCGACGGCTACACGCCCGGCAACTACGACGGCGAGTTCAAAGGTGAGCTCACGTTGAGGGAAGCTCTGGCCCTGTCCAGAAACGTCCCCGCAGTCAAGATCCTGGCCGAGATCGGCTTCGATGTTCTGACCCCCATCGTCGGTCGACTCGGCATCACGTCGGTAATCGAGCCGTATCTGCCGATCGCTCTGGGAGCAACAGACATATCTCTGATCGAACTGACCTCCGCCTATTCCACTTTTCCAAACGCCGGCGTTCGCGTCGCGCCCCGGTTGATTAACAGGGTCACCGACTATGATGGTGATATTCTCGAGGAGAATTTTCCGGAACTCGGTGACGTGTTTCCCGCCGAGACGGCAGGCGTGATGGTCGATCTGCTCGAAGAAGTGGTTCGGACCGGCACAGCTACCAGCGCACAGGCGCTGGGCCGCCCGGTTGCCGGGAAGACCGGAACGACGAATGACTTTACCGACGGATGGTTCGTCGGTTTCACTCCATCCCTGACAGCAGGCGTCTGGGTGGGCTTCGACCGGAAGGTCACGCTGGGAAGAGCCGAAACAGGAGGAAGGACCGCCTTACCGATCTGGATAGATTTCATCGACCAGGTTTATGAAGATCAGCCGGTCGAAGAGTTTCCGAAAGCCCTTCCCGCGCTCAGCCGTGCACCGTTTGGCGGCGGCACCACCGAGACGTCGGAGAGGAGGAGCCCATGACTCTGAAAATTCCCGTCCTTTTGATTATCGGAGTGTTCACATTCGAGTCTGGCGCACAGTCCTTGCCGGAGGTGGCGCGGCAGGAGCGTCAGCGTCAAAAGCAGATCGTAAGCAAGTACGTTTTCACCAACGCCGACATGACCCTGGCTCCCGCCACGACCGCGCCGGGACCGGAGGCGGCACTCGCTGCCCCGGCCGGTGAGGAAACCCCGGCGCCAACATCAGGCGGGCGAACCGAGGAAGAGTGGCGCGCGGAATTCGAGCGGCTCCGTACCGCGGTGCCTCGCGCAGAGGAACGGGTGGCGCTGCTCGAACTGCAGTTGAACGAAATGAACCGCCAATTACTCAATCAGAGCGACATGTATAACCGTGAAGGCCAGCTCCTTCCCCTGATTCAGAGTGCTTCGGAAGAACTCGAGGTAGCGAGAAACAGGGTCACGTCGGCCGAACAGGCTGTCGTCGATCTTCAAAACGAGCTACGCCGGTCGGGCGCCCCGGCGGGCTGGGGACGACGTCAGTGATTTATTCATGAAGGTCCTCGGAATCGACGGGGGCGGTAGCAAAACCACGTTCCTGATGGTCGACGGCGACCGGGAACTTGCCCGCCTTGAAACCGGTCCTTCCAACTACATCTCGGTCGGTAAGGAAGCCTCTCGAAAAGCGATCCAGGAGGGTATTCGAGGTTTGCCTTCTCAGCCCGACGTGATCTGCGGCGGTTTTGCCGGGGCAGGACGGGAAGCCGGCCGCGCCTACTATCTCGAAACTTTACAATCGCTCCTGCCCGAGTCCCGGGTCCTCATCGAAACAGATGCGTTCATCGCGTATATCGGCGCAGCTGGAATCAGGCCGGGGGTCCTGCTGATCGCGGGAACCGGTGCGATCGTGGTGGGTCGCCGCGACGAGGGTACAACGTTTCGCGCGGGCGGCTGGGGCCCCCAGTTCGGTGATGATGGCGGAGGGTTCTGGATCGGTCGCGAAGCGATCCACGTCTCGCTCCGTTCGGTCGACTTCGGCTCGAACGCACGCTTCCGGAACCACATCGCCGAGGCACTGGGACTCGACTCCATCGAGGCTGCGGTTACAGCATGGGCGGACGGGAAACTCGCCGTTCCGGACGTGGCGGCACTCTTTCCCATCATCGCAGAGTACTATCCCCGCGAGCCCGCAAAAGCCATCCTGGACGAGGCAGCCAAACACCTGAGGGTCCTGACCCAGCGCTCCGTTGCCGCACTTGGAGCCGACGCCCCCTATACGACAGCATCCGGAGGAGTGGCCCTGCACCCTTTGATGCAGGAACTGATTTCGCTACCGTTCGAATCCCCGATCGACACACCCGAAAAAGGAGCGATAGTGTGGGCGATGGGGGGAGGAAGTGGTCAGTAGTCAGTGGTCAGTGGTCAGTTGGGGAAGTTCGGGATAGCGTGTCGGGGCGTCCCTCCGTGGGCGCCCGCGGGGTTCGCGGAACACTCGTCGCTTGTCCGCGGGTGGCCAGGGACGGCCACCCCGACACTCTATCTAGTGCGTCAGGGCGTATATCACTGCGTTCGAAAACATTCTGTAAGAGTAGTCTGAAAAACGATGGGGATACCGTGGATCGTCAGCCCACTCGGCGGCGTCCATGAGGTCTGTGTTGAAGTTGATCAGAACGCGGAGATTGCCATCATCAAAGATGCCGCGGACGGCCGGCTTTGCACCGCCCTGCTCGACGGTGCTGCAGTTTGCGTGACAGTACGCGTATCCGATGTTCGGCACTTGCAGTATCTCGTCGACGTCGAAGAAAGAATGAAAAATCGGATGAGTCACCGGAATATCCACGATCGGTCGATCGGGAAACACTTTCTCGATGGCCAGCGCGAACTGGCCCCATTCCGCCTGACCCCAGAAGTCGTCAATCATCCAGAAGCCACCCCGGTCCAGATACTCCCGGAGGATTCGAGCGTCGCTCCACTCCAATGACATCTGCCCGCCCTCTACCGAATACACAAACGGATAGTTGAACAGATCCGGATGGCGGACGGGGATCGCGCGTTCTTCAGCCGCAACATCCACGCCTGTCAAACGCGACAGGATACCGATGAGCTGGCGGTCGCCTTTGGGAAAATCCGTGTACCAGTTCTTGTAGTAGCCCCGGATGTGGCCGTTGTAGACGAGGCGGGCGAACGTGAAGCCGCCGTCTTGACGACCCTGTTCACCCAGATATCGGATATCCTCATATGTGCCGACAAACGCCGGCACGGTCTCTCTCGCCCATATCCACCCAGCGAGCAGGAGGGAAATCGCAGTTGTTGCCGCTATCAAACGTGTCTGCATAAGACCTCGCTTGCCGGTACCTCTCCGATGATAGGAACTGCAAGCGATGGGCCAAACATTCGATATCCGACGCTTCACTCGGTCGAGGGTGCCGTGATAAGCCGGGAAACAATTGAAAAGGTTAGTTCTGACGTCGCCGACTATTCCGACGAAACGCTCGAGCAGGAGTTCGAGGAGCTCTTCGGAACTCACACCGAGGTATGCCAGTTTGTCATGGATCTGACTTCCGAGAGCCGACAGCAGGTCCAGGAACTGGTTCTTTTCCTGACCTATATGACCTACAAAACTGTCGGCGAGGAAGGCGGAAACTTAGCACCCATCACGCCGGAAACGATCACAGCGGCCTATCGTGAAAGCGAAGTCTGGATGGAACACATGGGCCGAATCAAGGAGTCGGAAATCGAATCCGTTTCGTTTACGGACGTGGGTGAGGAGCCGCACCTGTTGGGATTTGTTGTGTCCGAAATCAACGAGGCGGTCGAAGATCGCATACAACCGAGCGAGGAAGAAAAGGGTACAATGTTCCTGGTCATGAAGACCGTGATCACGGCAATGACACGAAGGTTGAAGCCATGAAGAAACAGAAGAAGAAACAGGAAAGTTCCAGCAGCCAGACATGGCTTCTCATCGGAGCCATCGTCCTTCTCGGCGCCGTCACGTGGTATTCGATTCGGGCGACCGACCCACAAAGCCAAGCCGGAATAAGCCCCCCGGTCCTGGTTGCCACCCTTTCGCCCGACTTGTTCCAGGGCCCTACCCGGGATGCCTATCAGGCCGCCCGGGACATCCCTGAAGTGCTGGCCGAACTGCCCTGCTATTGCGGGTGTGACAGGACCGCCGGCCACGAACACAACTTGCACTGCTACATCGACAACCACGCCGCCGGCTGAGCGATCTGCCAGGATATCTCGCTGGACGCGAGAAAGATGCACGAGGACGGCAATTCCATCGAACAGATCAAGAGTTACATCGTGGCCACATACGCTCGGTATGCCCCATTCTAGTTGTCCCCCCTTCCCTTTCTGCGTAATTTGCTTAATCTGCGTAATCCGCGTAACGACCTCGGACTCCGGACCCTCGCCCCGATCACGCCCGACGGTTAATTATGAACTCGGGGATGCTGATGATCGCGTCGCGGTAAGCGGTTGGCGGGAAAGTTTCCAGATCTGAGATCGCCTGGCGGGCGTAGTCGGCGGCTAAGGCTCGGGTTCGCTTCACCCCATCCGCACGCTCGACCATTTCGAGGATGTCGCCGGGCTGGACGGATCGAAAGGCTCTCTCCTCAAGGACGAGTTCGACCTGTCGCCGATCCTCTGCCCGACCTTGTTCGAGGGCGTAGTAGACCGGCATTGTGACGTTGCCCTCTTTCAAGTCGTTCGCCACGGGTTTACCCATCGCTTCCTTCGTCGAGGTCAGGTCGAGGAGATCATCGACAAGTTGAAAAGACATTCCGAGGTTCATACCGACCCGGGTGAGCTTTTCGACAGAGCCATCGTTAGAACCGGCCACGATGGCAGGCAGACGCATGCATCCCGAGAACAGGTGCGCGGTTTTGCATCGGACGATGTCGAGCAACTGTTCGTCGCTGACATCCTTCTGTCCAACCAGAGTCAGTTGAAGCAGCTCGCCCTCAACCATCTTCTGGGTTATTCCGATGAGCGTATTGAGAACGTCGAAGTTACGCTCTCCCAGCGCGACCGCGAAAGACTCCATATAAAGCCAGTCTCCGGCAAGCACGGTCATCGCGTTGCCCCAATTTGCGTTAGCCGACGGACGTCCGCGCCTAGTGTCCGACTCGTCGATGACATCGTCGTGGATAAGGGTAGCATTGTGGATGAATTCCATCACGGCGGCCAGCCGGATCGTCGAGTTCGAAGCGGACCCGAGCATCCGCGCGGTCAGCAGCAGCAAGGCCGGACGAACGCGCTTCCCTCCGGAATCGATAAGGTAACGACCGATCTCGGAAATCGGCTTAATCGAAGAGCGGGTGTAGGCCTTCAGCTCGTCCTCGACCCGGACCAGGTCCGGGGCAACCAGACCGTAGATTTCCTGCTGTGTCAAAACGGTTTTCATCGATTGGGCATTGTACGACATGTCTGGATATAGAAGCTAACGGCGGCGAGGAAAGTCCGGCCTTCTTTCAGTGTATCTCAAACATGTTACGGAAGTTATGTCCTGTATCGGAAACAAGTTTTTCGACGTCCGTGCCGCGCAGCACGGCGAGGGCCCGCGCGGTTTCAGCCACGAACGCCGGTTCGTTCCGCTTGCCGCGATGGGGCACCGGCGCCAGATAGGGGCAATCGGTTTCGACCAGAAATCGGTCGTCGGGTACACGGGATGCAATCTTCCTCAACGTCTCGGATCCTTTAAACGTGACGATCCCCGAAAACGAGATCATGAGGCCGTGTTCGAGCGCGCAGTCTGCCAGCGCCTCGCCGCCGGTAAAACAGTGGACGACTCCCCGGCGGGGACGTTCTTGCTCGAGGATCTCGATCGTGTCCGCATCGGCGTCCCGAGTATGTATGATGACCGGTAAGTTCAGCCGATTCGCCAGCGCGAGTTGGGCACGAAAGACATCCCTCTGGACCTCACGCGGAGAGTTGTCGTAGTAGTAATCGAGCCCCGTCTCTCCTATCCCTACCACGCGGGGACGGCTCGCCAGATCCTCCATCAGGACCAGATGGCGATCTTCGGCCCTGGCCGCATCATGCGGATGTATTCCGAGGGTCGTGTAGATCCAGTCGTGTTCGTCGGCAAGCGGAAGGCCGCAGCCCATGTCGTCCGGACCGGTTCCGTTGCCAATCGTCAGGATGGTCCGGACTCCGGCGTTCCAGGCACGTTCGAGTACCGCGGCCCTGTCTTCGTCAAACCGTGGGTCATCCAGATGAGCGTGTGAGTCAACCAGCACGTGCGATTACTTCAGCCGGGCGCCGTCAGAGACGTCCTCATGGAAGCCGACGAGCACCGGCTTGTCGTCGGGGCCGACCGAAGCAGCCACGATCATGCCGTTCGACTCCAGGCCCCGCAGCTTCCGGGGTGCAAGGTTGGCAACGACAACGACCTGACGCCCGATCAGACTTTCCGGTTCGTAAACCTTTGCGATGCCGGCCACGACCTGACGCTTTTCAAATCCAAGGTCCACGACGATCCGGAGGAGTTTGTCGGCCTTCTTCACACGTTCGGCTTCAACAACAGTACCGACACGGAGGTCCAGCTTCACAAAATCGTCTATCGTGATGGGCGACGCCAGGGGTGGAGGGCCACTGCTGGCGTGCGGTTCCTCATCAGGTGTTTCAGCCCCGACCGCTCCAGCCTCCAGTTTCGCGTAGATCGCTTTCTTATCGACGCGCGGAAACAGCGACGGTCCACCGGGCAGCTTCCTTCCGGCCAGCACATCGCTCCAACCAAGGTCCGCGAGAGACACTTCGACGACTTTCCCATCCAAGCCCAACTGTTCCCAGATGGTTTGCGCGGTCTCGGGCATCGTCGGCGCGAGCAGCGCAGCGACGATCCGCAGAGACTCGGCGGAATGGAACAGGACGCTGTCGAGAATACCCGCCTTGGATTCGTCCTTCGCGATTTTCCAGGGCTCATTCTCGACGATGTACTTGTTCATCCTGGCGATCAGCTCAAAAATGTTCTCCAGTCCACGGGACAGGTTGTAGTCGTCGAAGTTCTTCCTGAAGTCCGACACCACGCGGGCCGCCAGCGTCTGTACATCAGCATCGCCCCGGGCCTCCCCGGGAGACGGGAGGACGCTGTCCCGATACTTGGCCACCATCGCTATTGTTCGGCTCAGGAGGTTGCCGAGATCGTTGGCCAGATCGCTGTTTGTGCGCTGAATGATGGAATCGAAACTGAATTTGCAGTCCTGACCAAACACCATCTCCCGCAGCAGGAAGTACCGCAACGGTTCGATGCCGAACACATCCCGAAGCAGGGCGGGGTCCAGCACGTTGCCGCGCGACTTGGACATCTTTTCATCCTTGAAGAGCCACCACCCATGACCAAATATGGTTCCCGGAACCGGCAGATCCGCGGCCATCAGAAAAGCGGGCCAATACACCGCGTGGAACCTCAGAATATCCTTGCCGACAAGGTGCACGTCGGCAGGCCAGTACTTTTCGTACCTGGCGTCATCGGAGAGGTAACCGATGCCGCTCATGTAACCGCTCAAGGCGTCAAACCAGACATAGAACACATGATTCGGAACGTCGGGAAAAGGAATCCCCCACTTGAGCGTCGCCCGGCTGATCGACAGATCCTTGAGGCCGCCCTTGACGAACGATGTGACCTCGTTGTGCCGTGTTTCGGGGCGGATGAAATGCGGGTTCTTCTCATAATGCTCCAGAAGCCGGTCCTGGAATTCTGACAACTTGAAGAAATAGCTTTCCTCGGAAAACCACTCGGTCTCCCGTCCGCAGTCCGGACAGGCGGCAGGCTTTTCCGGATCGGTCTCGGGCGCGTACGCCTCGCACGACACGCAGTACCATCCCGAATATTCGTCCTTGTAGATGAAGCCGTTGGCCTTCACGCGACTGTAGATTTCCTGGACCGCCTTGTGGTGGCGCGGATCGGTCGTGCGGATCGACTCGTCAAACTCGATGCCGATGCTCTTCCAGAGGTCGTCGTATTGCTTGTAGACACGGTTGACCAGATCGAGCGGTTCTATTCCCTGCTCCCTTGCGGAACGTTCAATCTTCTGGCCGTGCTCGTCGGTACCGGTAAAAAACTTCACATCGAACCCCGTCATCCGCTTGTACCGCGCGATCGTGTCGGCCACGATCGTTGTGTAGGTGCCACCCAGATGCGGCGCCGCGTTGACGTAGTACAGTGGGGTTGTGATGTAGAAAGTCTCAGCCATTTTCGTTTGATTCACCTGTTTGTTCGTTCCGAATACAGTTTCAAGACCTCAGCCTGGACGTCCTTGAAGGGGCGGCCGGCCGTCCTCGCCAGTCGCGCGCAATCCTCATATTCCGGGCTTACGTTGACGACTTTGCCGCGGAAGCTCGACACCTTCACGGCCGCGGCCCCGTCCGGTGTTTGCACTTGCACCAGTTCCCTGTCGAGAACCCGTCGAGACATCGGGTGCATCCGAACGCCGATCGTCGTCGTTTCCTCGAACATTGTCTTCGAGAGATCGTCTTCGAGGCCGGCTGGAACGATAACCTGAAGCAGGTGGCCCGGGCGACCCTTCTTCATCATGGCGGGAATCGTCAGGACGTCGAGGGCACCGACCTCGAGCAACCGCTCTCCCGCGTATGCCAGGTTCTCCGCGCTCATGTCGTCGATGTTCGCTTCAAGTACGAAGACCTCGTCCCTCGGATCGGAATCCTGTGTTCCTTCCTCTCTTCCCCGGAACAAACGGAGGCAGTTTGGAAACTGATCGAAGCTCTTGTTACCCGCGCCGTAGCCGACCTTCTCGATCTTGAACCCGTTCATCGGCCCGAACCGGTCGATGGTGGCGGCAAGAATCGCCGCGCCCGTCGGCGTCACCAGTTCGGCCTCGACGTGCTTGGAGTACACCGGCGCATTCGACAACAGCGTCGCTGTGGCCGGGGCCGGAACCGGATACACACCATGCTGGCAGCGGACGAAGCCGCCTCCGATGTTTATAGGCGAACAGACGAATCGATCGACTTCCAGCGCCTCGAGGCCGATCGCCGTTCCGACAATATCGACGATGGAATCGATGGCCCCGACCTCATGAAACTCGACCTCTTCTGGCGGCATCTGGTGGACCTGCCCCTCTGAAACAGCCAGTTTTTCGAATATGTCGACCGCCCTTTTCCGGACCGGCGCCGGCAGACGGCTCCCCCTGATCATGTCCATAATCTGGGAGGCCTTTCGATGGACATGCGGGTGATCGTGTTCATGGGCGTGCTGGGCCTCGCCCGTCACAAGAACGTCGAATTTCGCCGCACTGATGCTGGCCCGATCGACCCTGGACAGGCGGACATCAAACCCGTCGATCGGAAGTTTGTCCAGTTCCGTCTTCAGGAAATCAAAATCGACACCGACATCGAGCAGAGCCCCGATCGTCATGTCGCCACTGATTCCCGAAAAGCAATCAAAGTACAGGGTCTTCACGGACATTCCACTCCAAAACCAAAACTAACATAATATCGTATCCCCCTCTAGCTTGAGTACATGAGCCCTGATGGAAATGGACATCGGGCCGGGAGGCACGGCTTGATTTGGCTAGGGCCCGGCTTGCCCGCGGGCGGCCAGGGACGGCCGCGACCTTACACACTCGTTCAAACATCTCGGCTCAATCATGCTGCCTCGCAGACCTGTTTTTAGTTCGGGGACGGAGGAGTAATTGCACATGCAATTACTCCTCCGTCCCCGAATTAGGAAGCGGTGGTGGGGTGGGGTGAACGGGGCGTGATCGACCGTACAGTGCGGGCCACTGCCTTTTCCGGTAAGAAAATTGCCTCCTCCGCAGAATTTGTGGGCAGTCCAAAGGCCTGTGCGCACATAAGTAATTGAAACAAAGTACCTTATTCTTTTGTTCGACGGCGAATATTCCAGTACCCACTTCGGTCGGACGCCTACACCCGGTGCCCGGAGCCCCCGCCGGAGGCCCCGTTCCCCATCGCCCACACCAGCCGACACCGCGGAGCGCAGCCGAGGGTCAAGGCCGGCGCAGCCGCCGAGCTTGCGAGGGAAGCCTTGAGGCTTGGCGAGCACCGTGGTCTTCTCAAGCGGCGATGGAAGACGGTTTTACCCACAAATTCTGCGGAAGACCCAGAAAATTGATACTTGGACCCACTTTTTCCTATCATGAGCCCTGATGCAATTGGAACTTCATGCGCGTATCAGGGCCGGCGTCGAGGCCGCTGTCCGTAGCCTCTGGCAGATCGATCCACCCCCGATCATCCTCAATCAGACTCCCAAGGTGGAGTTCGGCGAGCTGGCGACACCGCTTTGCCTGGGCCTGGCCAAGACTTTGAAAAAGGCTCCGCGGGCTATCGCAGCAGAACTGGCACCGACGCTCGAGATCGAAGGGATCGACCGGATCGCCATCGCCGGGCCGGGCTACATCAACTTCTACGTCAACCGACCTTCCATGTTCGGAGGATGGATGACGGAGTTCCGGACCGGCGAATTCGGAGGCTTCGGGCCGCACGATGGAAAAGACATCGTCGAGCATACGAACATCAATCCGAACAAGGCAGCGCACATCGGCCACTTACGAAACGGGGCGATCGGAGACACTTTTGTGCGAACGCTCCGGTTCGCCGGCCACAACGTCGAGGTTCAGAACTATATCGACAACACGGGCGTCCAGGTCGCCGATGTCATCGTCGGATTCGTTCACATCGAGAATCGCTCGTTAGCAGAAGTCCGGGCACTCATCACCCATCCCGGGCGAAGATTTGACTTTTACTGCTGGGATCTCTACGCCAAGGCGGCCGATTACTACACCGAGCGGGACCCGGACCATGAGACCCGCGCCGACACACTGCGGGCCATGGAAGAAGGAGACAACGAGATTGCGGAGATGGCCGAAGCTGTCGGGATGAAGATCGTCGCGCGTCACCTCGAAACGATGGAACGTGTCAACGTCCGCTACGAGGTGCTGCCTCGGGAAAGCGACATTCTGCATCTGAGGTTCTGGGATCGCGCCTTCCAGATGCTGAAGGATCGACAGGCGATCTTTCTCGAAACAGACGGCAAGAACAAGGGATGTTGGGTCATGAGGCTCGCGGGCGACTCGGGAGGCGAAGACAAGGTGATCGTTCGATCGAACGGAACGGTGACCTATGTCGGCAAGGACATTGCCTACCAGCTCTGGAAACTCGGGCTGCTCGACCGCGACTTCCACTACGACGTATTCCAGACCTACGACGACGGGTCGAGGGTGTGGGTCAGTGCGTCGTCGGCCGGAGATTCGGACCACCCAAGCTTTGGTGGCGGCGTGTCGGTCTACAACGTCATCGACGTTCGCCAGTCTTACCCCCAGGCGGTCGTCAGGCAGGGAGTTCGTGCGCTGGGATTCGTAAAAGAGTCCGACAACTCGATTCACCTGTCATACGAAATGGTCGCCCTGACGCCGGCGTGCGCGGAACAACTGGGCATCATATTGTCGGAGGAGGACCGCGACAAACCTTATGTCGAAGTGTCCGGCCGGAAGGGTCAGGGAGTGAAGGCGGACGACCTGATCGACACACTCGAACGGGAGGCTCTGGGAGAAGTTGAGAAACGCAATCCGGACTTCACGGCCGAGGAGCAGAAGTCGATCGCGCACCACATCGCCGTGGGGGCGCTGCGTTACTTTCTTTTGCGCTTCACACGAACCGCCGTGATCGCTTTCGACTTCGGCGAGGCTCTCGCTTTCGATGGAGAGACGGGGCCCTACATCCAGTACGCGGCCGTGCGCGCCAACAATATCTTCAATCGCGTCCGGGACGCCGACTCCGAATTCTCGATGGACGAAGTTTACCGGATACTGGAAAGCGACCGGCTGGCGGAGTTTTTGTCCGAGTCCGACGACGTTTGGGAACTCGTCCACACGGCGTCGCGACTCGATGAAATTGTGGAACAAGTCGTCTCCACTATGGAACCGGCGACGCTGGCCAAGTTCGCCTTCACGCTGGCCCAGCGGTTCAGCCTCTTCTATCACAACCATCGAATACTTTCCGAACAGGATCGCGACCGCCAACTCTTCTATCTGGCGATCGTCGACTTCTCGCGACAATCTCTCACCCGGGCACTCGACTTGATGGGAATCGTCGTGCCCAGACGCATGTAGAAATGACAACACCAACCTTCGTCGACATACTTGAAGCCCGGAAGGTCGTAGACCGGTACCTCCAGCCCACACCGCTCCACAACTATCCTCGCCTGTCGGAGCGGACCGGCGTGGAGATCCACATCAAACACGAGAACCACCAGCCGATCGGGGCGTTCAAGGTTCGCGGCGGAATAAACCTCATCTCCCACCTCGACGCCGGGGAAAGAGAGGCCGGTGTAATAGCCGCGTCCACCGGCAACTACGGGCAGTCGGTGGCGTATGCGGCCCGTCTGTTCGGCGTTCGGGCGATCATCGCCGTTCCCGACGGAGCCAACACCGACAAGGTCGCGTCGATGGAGGCGCTCGGCGCAAGCGTCGAGTTCGAGGGCAAAGACTTCGACGAAGCGCGCGAGTGGGTCGAAGAACAAACCCGGCTCCATGGGTATCGCTACATTCACTCGGCGAACGAACCACTGCTGATTGCCGGAGTCGGAACCATGGGCCTGGAAATTCTGGAAAGAGTTCCCGACATCGACGTCATTATCGTTCCCGTTGGAGGTGGTAGTGGCGCTTCCGGAGTCGCACTGGCCGCGAAATCGATCAATCCGAAGATCCGAATGATCGGTGTTCAGTCCGAACACGCGCCCGTCGTCGCGGAGTCCTGGAAAGCCCGAAAGCTTCTATCCTCGGATCGCTGCGACACATTCGCCGAGGGAATGGCAACCCGCCAGGCGTTCAGGATGACCCTCGATATGCTGATCGAATACCTCGATGATTTCGTCCTCGTGTCGGACGAGGAACTCCATGACGCGATCCGGATCCTTCTTGAATACACGCACAACATCGCAGAAGGCGCCGGCGCGGCATCCCTGGCCGCCTGCATCAAGTTGAAAGATCAACTCGCGGGGAAGAAAGTCGCACTGGACCTGAGCGGTGGAAACCTGACGGTGGCTCAACTAAAGGGGATTCTGGGCTGACACCGGGTGGGGAGAAGTCACGAAGGCCGGACGAGCTGTAATTTCATAACACAAGGATCCCTCCGTTCCTCCGTGTTGAATCCTATACCCTAGCAGCCCGTGGTGAAGTCTGTAGGGTCGCGTTACGAGCGCCATGGGGCTAAATGCAAGGCGCGTGGACGACGTCGATGCGCAGCTGGCCCCATGCCGTCGTAACCCGTAGGGCGCAGGGGTATTCGGGCCTCAGGCTTTGTCATTCGTCGGTCACGATGACTATGCATCGTTCCGCTCCTCATTTCGCGCCTGAGACCCGAATACCCCTGCGCGCGACCCTACAGACTTCCACCACGGGCTGCTAAACCACCCCGTGTTCGACTTCCGTTTCAGCTGACGAGAAACGCTCGATCGAAAATGGCGAGATGTCCAGTGTCGTGGCCTTCCCATCCAGAATCTCCTCGGCGATCAACTGGCCGACTCCCGGCGCATGTTGGAAACCGTGGCCGCTGAAGCCGTTTGCCACGATAAACCCGTCCACACCGGGGACGCGCCCCAGAATAGGGTTGGCGTCGGGTGACGTTTCGTAGCTGCCGGCCCAGGACTTTTGGATGGCCGTTTCCGCGATCGGCGGGAATCGATCGATCGCAATCTCCATCACATCCTCGAAGAACTCCCAGTCGACGCTCAAATCGAAACTTGGGCCTTCCTCGCGATTGCCCATGCCGAACAGGACGCCTCCACTTTCCCGGTGGAAATAGAATCCCGTGCTGAAGTCGATGACGAGGGTCCAGCGGGATGGAACCTTGTCGAAGGGTTTCGTCGTCCAGATGAAACGGCGCAATGGCACCACGGGCACTTCCACATTGGCCATTTTCCCAATCATTCCGGCGTGAGGACCAGCGGCGTTGATAACGATCGGCGTGGCTATCCTGTGATCCTTCGTCCGCACTCCCGTGATACGTCCACCCGCTACATCGATACCGATAACTTCCTGATCGGTGTAGATTTCCGCTCCCAGGCGAGCGGCATTCTTGCGGAAACCCTCGGTCACGCCGGCAGGATCCGACACCCCGTCCTTGCCGCAATAGGAGGCCGCAATCACATCGTCCAACCTTATTTCTGTATCCGGCAGGACACGGGAGATGTCCTCCGGCTTCAACAACTCCACCGGAATGTCGAATGTCTTCTGAAGCTCGATGTTCTTGCTGAAGACGTCGACATCTTTCTGATTGTTCAGAAGAAACAGGTACCCATCCTGATGAAAGTCCAGTTCCTGGTCCATCTCCTCCTCGAAACGCAGCAACTTACCCACACTGAGAAGCGAGAGTTGGATGTTGGCTTCCGTTGAGAACTGATGCCGGAACCCACCGGCGCACCGCCCCGTCGACCCGGTTCCGACCATGTCCTCCTTCTCGACAACAACGACATCTTTCAACCCGCGCGCGGCCAGATGGTAAGCGATGCTCACCCCGACAATTCCACCCCCGACAATTACGACTTCCGCTGTATCTTTCATAATGTCTCGCACACACGCGGCGGCTCAGCCACCGATCTCCCTACCCATATTTTAAGTATCGAAATCCCCGCAACCTTGTCAATGGGCAAAGAGAACCGACAAGTTGACTCGACGCAAAGACGCAGAGACGCAGAGGACTTTTTCAGGGGACATCTCTTCGTTAGCTCTAGTCACTCTCGCATGTACGGCTATAACACGTTCCACACAATTTTTTTGCCTCCTCCGCAGAATTTGTGGGCAGTCCAAAGGCCTGTGCGCACATAAGTAATTGAAACAAAGTACCTTATTCTTTTGTTCGACGGCGAATATTCCAGTACCCACTTCGGTCGGACGCCTACACCCGGTGCCCGGAGCCCCCGCCGGAGGCCCCGTTCCCCATCGCCCACACCAGCCGACACCGCGGAGCGCAGCCGAGGGTCAAGGCCGGCGCAGCCGCCGAGCTTGCGAGGGAAGCCTTGAGGCTTGGCGAGCACCGTGGTCTCCTCAAGCGGCGATGGAAGACGGTTTTACCCACAAATTCTGCGGAAGACCCATTTATTTCTCTGCGCCTCGGCGTCGAGTCAATTTGTCGGTACGCGACACCCCCCAGGTCAAGCCACCCTACTGCGGGCCACCATTCCTCAACGAGTTCCACAGTTCTATCGTGGGGTTTCGGAGGATACGGATTCCTTCACGCTGCTCCGCGGCCAGGCCTTTCACATCGTGTTCCGCCCCGAGCAGGAACTTGTCGAACATCTGACTCATGGCGGTCAGGGAGTTTCCGACGCTATCGGGTCTCCAGTGGTACCACCCGTGCGGCTCCTTCGCGTACACGACCCAGTCGAACCAGTTTCCGTGGATGAGGGCCTGCATGCCGTACTGTTCGATCTGCTGAAAGCGGGCGGCGGAGTCTCCTTGCGCGTAGAGAAACAACAGGGGGACCTTCACCCGATCGGCGTGGTACATGATCGACCTGTTGTAGTAGTTTTCCGGGTTTTCGAGCGGTGTGGCTCCTATGAGAAATTTGTTCCACCCTTCCATCCCCGCGTAGGTCGATAGCGTCACCAGATCCGTGGACCCGTACCAGACCACACCGACCTTGAATCGCTGGGGATCCTTCGTCACTGCCGTCGTCGTGAAGAAACCGCCCGTGGACCCGCCGAACGCGCCCACCCGTTCCGTGTCCACCCATCCTTCTGCGGCGAGCCGGTCCATACCCAGGAAGGCGTCCCGGAGGTCGTGGTCCCCTCCGTGGGTGAACACCGATTGACGGTAGTCCTTTCCCCGCCCCGTACTCCCTCTGAAATTCGGTGCAAACACCAGGTACCCGCGGCTGACGAAGTACTGAATGTAAGGATGCCATTGAACCGGGTGCTGTCCGTTCGAATTGGCACGGAAGAAGAACAGCGCGGGTAACCGGTCGCCGGCGCGACTCCCCTTCGGCTTGTAGACCAGGCCTGCTACCTCGCGACCATCGAAGCTCTTGTATTCGATGAACTCGGGCCAGACGAAAAGGTCCGGATCGCCCAGCGCGGCCGGCTGGTGGTTGGTGATCTGCCGGGCATTGTCGCCGGAGTCGGACATGATCCAGACGTCGCCGGTCATGGTGGGATCGGAATGGTAGTAAACGATCTCGTTTCCATCGGGATGCCACTGGTGCATTCCACGGGTCTGGCCTGTGGCGGACGAGCCTCCGTTGACGCCACCCCGCTGGGTCAGTTGCATCGCCTCTCCGCCTTCGGCCGGGATCTTGAAAATGTGGTACTGGTAGTCCAGGTTCTTCGTAAAGGAAATCCATTCGCCGTCGGGAGACCATCGCGGCTCGCTGTGTTCGATCTCTTCAGTGAGCAGCATACGCGTCTGCCCGGTCCCGACATCGATCACGCCCAGGTTGTTCCAACCGTTTCGATCCGAGATGAAAGCGATCTTCGTCCCGTCAGGCGACCAGGACGGCGCCGAATCCAGGGAGTTCAGAGTGTCGGGCGTGAGCGGCCGAGCTTCGCCCTCCCCCAGGGGGGCCACGTAAATATCGCGGTTGCTCTGATCGTCGTCATCCGGCTTGCGATTTCCTGTGAACACCAGCATCTTCCCGTCGGGCGAAAGGCTGGCGCCGCCGCCGGATCGGACGCGCCGAATTTCACGGGTCGCGATGTCGACCTCGGCGATCGAACTATCCCAGAACATGCCGGTCGAGAAATAAATTTTCGCGCTGTCGGGAGACCACATCGCTCCGCTGTCATTCAACGGGTTATCGGTCAGTTGCACGACGTCGCCGCCGTCAGCGGGAACAAGATACAGATCCCGGACATTGACACCGCCCCGATCCGCCTCGAAAACGATCCATCGACCGTCGGGGCTGAACTTCGGAAGCATTTCCCGGCCCGGCATGTCGGTTAACCTGGTCGGTTCACCGCCAGCTGTCCCGGCTATCCAGATGTCGTATGTCCCGGCCTTCGCGGATTTGTAGGCGATCTGGTTCCCATCGGGCGACACATCGAATTCCTCAACCCACACCGTGGCTGCAAGAGCATCGATCGGCAGCCTTTCCCGAGGGGATCCGCTGCCACTCTGACCGCGGCTGGGAGTTGGGATCACCAACAGCCCGGCGACCAGAACCAGGGACACCGTGATCCATCCATTTCCGACTTTCTCAGCCATTGCCATTTTCATCTTGGATTCTCCTCGTCAGTAGAACTTGCTCTTCCGCGCCCGGCCCGTGTAGTCCACATAAACGATCTTCAAATCGGAGTAGAAATCCAGGGCCGTGGGGCCCTGCTCGCGATCTCCGATGCCGGAGCCCTTGATGCCGCCGAACGGGACCTGAGCCTCCCCCCCGACCGTCGGCGAATTGATGTGCACCATACCCGCCTCGGCGCGCTCGCTGAAATCAAAAACATGGCCGGCATCGTTTGAATAGATCGAGCAGGCCAGGCCGTAATCGGAGTCGTTGGCGGCCGCGAGCGCCGCTTCATAGCCCCGGACCCGGATGACCGAAAGAACCGGGCCGAAGATCTCCTCCCGTGCGATCCGGAATCCGGTCTCGACCCGATCAAACACCGTCGGCTGAAAGAAGAATCCCGGCGTCGGTGTGTCCTCGATGCGGCTGCCCCCGCAGACCAGGGTCGCGCCCTCCTCTCGCCCGATGTTCACGTACTCTTCAGCCGTCCGGAGTTGCTGCTCGTTGACCAGCGGACCCATGTCCGTGTCCGGATCGAGCCCGTTGCCCATCTTCCAACCCGAAACCCGGTCGACGATTTTTTCAAGAACTTCGTCGGCGATACCCTCGTCCAGGATCGCCCGGCTGGTCGCCGTGCATCTCTGGCCGGTCGATCCAAAGGACCCGGCGACGATTCCGTCGGCGGCCAGATCCAGATCCGCATCCTCCAGCACCACCGCCGGATTCTTGCCACCCATCTCACACTGCGCCTTGATCCCACGGGAGGCACAAGCCGTGTAGATACGGGTACCGTTATCGGTGGACCCCGTAAAGGAGACGCCCCGGACGCGCGGATCGGCGACCAGCCGATCTCCGACCACCTGGCCGGCGCCCACGATCAGGTTCAAAACACCCGGAGGGATGCCGGCACGCTCGAAAATCTCCACCAGTCGAGCGGCCGTCAGAGGGGTCGTCGACGATGGCTTGAAAACGACGGTGTTACCGGCGGCCAGGGCAGGCCCGATCTTCCACGCCGGAATGGCGATCGGAAAATTCCACGGCGTAACCAGGACAACGACACCGAGAGGCTGCCGGATCGTGTACGTCAGATTCTTGGGTAGCTCGGAGGGGATTCGACTTCCATCGGGTCGTCGGCATTCGCCTGCGACATAGTTAAGGACATTACAGGCACGATAGAGCTCGCCGCGCGCATCGGCGAGCGGCTTGCCTTCTTCTTCGGTCAGCAGCCGTGCGACATCGTCCTGCTCGTCCCGAAGGATGTCGGCGGCCCGCTCTATGAGGTCGCCACGGCGGGGGCCGGGCATCGAGGACCAGGAGGGTAAGGCCTCGGCGGCCGCCGTGATCGCGGCCTCTGCTTCGTCCACACCCGCGAGGTAACCTCGTCCGAGCACCTGTTCTTGATCGGCCGGGTTGCGGATCTCGATCTCACGACCGGACCCGACGGCGGACCACTCGCCGCGGATGTAGTTTCGGACCTCCAGCACGGGACCTGCCTCCTCGAATCAGAACGCACCTATCGATGCCTTATTAGATCCTCCAAGTGATGAAATTTGTCAATCAGGAAGTCAGGCGGAGTGTCTTCGAAAGTGTCCGCGGCATAGCCGTAAGTCACACCGCATGTCGTGACGCCCGCATTGCGACCTGTCATCACATCGACGGCAGAGTCGCCGACCATCCAGGTCGACTCGGGATCCGCGCTGGTATCGGACAGGATCCTGAACACGCCGACGGGATCCGGTTTCTTCTGCCGGAAGCTGTTCCCCCCATACACCGCCGAAAAATAGTCGTAAATCCCCAGCCCGTCCAGCATCGCACAGCTGAAAAGATAGGGTTTGTTGGTCAACACGGCCATCTGGCAATCCGCCAGGGCCGCCAGGGTTTCCCGCACCCCGTCGTAGAGATCGGTCTCATCCAGCATGTGCTCGCGATAGTAGTCGAGAAACATTCGCAGGCCGTCCCGAACGTTCCGTTCCGAACCGTCGGTCTCGAGCGCCCGCTCGATGAGCTTGTGTGCCCCGTCACCGATCAAGCCGGCTATGACGGAGTCGGCGAGAGCAGCCAGCCCGTACCTTTGACGAACGAAGTTCACCGAGGCGCACAAGTCTCGCTTGGAATCGACAAGCGTCCCGTCGAGATCGAAGATGATGAGGGGGTTCATATAGGAGCCCGTGGTGGAAGTCTGAAGGGTCGCGTTACGAGCGCCATGGGGCTAGCTGCAAGGCGCGTGGACGACGTCGATACTCCCCATCGGGCAATGTCCGGAGAGAGTGCCAACGCCGCAGATGGCCCCATGCCGTCGTAACCCGTAGGGCGCAGGGGTATTCGCGCCACAGGCTTTGTCATTCGTCGGTCACGATGACAAAGCATCGTTCGCTCCTCATTTCGCGCCTGAGCCCCGAATACCCCTGCGCGCGACCCTACAGACTTCCACCACGGGCTCCTAGTAAGAAACTGACTGATCATTAATGTGCGCCAGGCGGACCCGGGTCGGCTCCCACCGAACGATAATGGTATCAGGCGAGACAATCCCCCTGAAACTAACCTCGCAAAAGGATAAAACGCGCTATGAGCGAAGATGAGGTGCGTCGTGAGTTCAACCGCTGGGCAGATGAGGGCCGCGGACGCGGCATGGAGGAAGGCCATTGGGAAATCACTCGTCTGACGATCGAATTGATGGGGGGTCCGGCAGGAGGACACCATTTTCGATCTTGGCTGTGGCAGCGGCTGGGCTTCCCGAGTCCTGGCCGGAATGGCCCCGAAAGGAGTCATCGTGGGCGCGGACCTAGCCGACCACATGATCCGCGAGGCGGTGGGGGAATACCCCAACCCACCGAACACTTTCTTCCTGGTAGCCGACGCGGCCGGTATTCCCTGCCGAGACGCGTGCTTCGACTCGCTCCTCAGCGTCGAATCCATCTACTACTATCCGGACCTCGAAACCACGTTCGGGGAGGTTTGCCGCATCTTACGGCCGGGCGGATGCGCGTACTTGCTTATTAACTACTTCAAGGAAAACCCGTACAGCCACGTGTGGTCGAAGTACCTGAACATTCCGGTCCACCTTCTCGGGGCCGACGACTACAAGAAGCTGCTTCGACGGGCCGGCTTCAGCGAAGTCTCCCATCGACAGATCAGCGATCCAACGCCAATACCCGACGACTTCAAACCATCACGATGGCACCCCAGCCGCAAGGATCTGGAAGGTTTTCAGGCCGCAGGCGCGTTGTTGTTGATCGCGAAGAAGTAGGGTGCGGGGATTTTTACCGCGAAGACGCGAAGTTCACAGCGGTAAAAATGCCCTGCCGCTCAGCTCCTAACGATTCTCGAAACGGAAGTGGTCTTCGTCCACGAACTCACGAACGACAGGAAGATCACTGGCGTACAACTCCCGAACAGTTCCGTTAAAGATGAATTTCCCGTGGTCCAGCAGGGCGACCCGGTCGGCGACCTTCTCGGCACAATTGGCGATGTCGTGGGTGACGACCATCTGAGTGATCCCGAGCCTGTCCGACATCTTGTTGATCAGGTCGTTGATCGTCTGGGAGAGAAGCGGATCGACCATCGTGGTGGGCTCATCGTAGAGGATTGCTTCGGGTTCGACAGCCACGGCGCGGGCGATAGCCACGGCGCGTTTCATCCCGGTACTCAGTTCGGAAGGCATGAGGTCGGCCAGGTCTTCGATTTCCACCAGCTGGAGTTTCTCCATGACACGATCCTCGATTTCCATGGTGGTGAGGCCGATGTCCTGAAGCGGAAAGGCAACATTCTCCCAGACCGAAAGCGAATCAAAGAGAGCGCCCGATTGAAACACCAGTTGGACTTTTCGACGAAGAACGGCCAGTTGACGCTCCATCATCCCTGTAATGTCCTGCCCATCGATCTGCACTCGACCGGCATCCGGGGCGAGAAAGCCTACGGCATGGGTCAACAAAACGGTCTTCCCTCCCCCGCTGGGACCGAGGATCGCGAAGGTCGTGCCACGCTCGACGCCGAACGAGACACCGTCCAGGACAACCTTCTCGTCGAACGCCTTGTGGACGTCTGTAAACTCGATGTAGTTGGACATCAATCGGGACCCGGACCCTCGTCAGCGATTTCACACAGTCAACGCACACCCACCGCGACGCCGAATTTCTAAACCTATCTCAATTCGGCTGTCGCGGGTTAGGAATATGCAGGCAGTTGGAACTTTCGGACAGAAAACGCGCTCGTGAACCCCGAAATAGGGCTAAACTGCTGGCCTTCGATGTAGTCGAAACAGGAGGGATGATTGAAATTCATGAACTTTTCCCGAGCGGATGACTCCTCCGTCCGACTGGGCTGCGAGCTTGGACAACATTGCCTGGATGTCACAGGGGCGATCACGGCCGGACACATCCGGTTCAACGAGGTGTCTTCGATCGAAGAAGCCCTCCGGATCGAGGGCGGTATTGGGGTTCTCGAGAAACAGCTTCACGGCCTGGAAAGTGACCTGTCAGGTCTGGGCACCGATTTATTGCTCCCCGCCTCGGAACTGCGACTGCGCCAAACGGTCTTCCATCCGGAAAAGATCATCGGGATCGGCCTCAACTACCACGACCACGCCGATGAAGTCGCTATGACCAGGCCGGAACAGCCTCTCCTGTTTGCGATGTTCGCAAACACGATCATCGGGCCGGGCGAATCGATCATCATCCCGGAGATGAGCGACCAGATCGACTTCGAGGCCGAGATGGGAGTTGTGATCGGCCGTCGAGGCCGGCACATACCGGTGGAGGAAGCTATCGAACACGTCGCGGGCTACACGATCGTAAACGATGTTTCCGCCAGGGACCTCCAGTTTTCGGACAATCAGTGGATTCGCGGGAAATCGTTCGATACATTCGCGCCGATCGGCCCGTGCCTGGTCACGACAAGCGACCTGGGAGACGGGGACGGGCTCGGAATCTCTCTTCGGCTGAACGGGGAAACGATGCAGGATTCCAACACCAGCAATCTCATCTTCAAGGTTGCCGAGCTGGTCTCCTACACCTCCCGTGTGCTGACACTCGAACCCGGAGACGTGATCGCAACCGGGACGCCCGCGGGAGTCGGGTTCACCAGAAAACCGCCGGTGTTCATGAAACCGGGAGACATCGTTGAAATCGATCTGGAGGGTGTCGGTACGCTGAGAAATTTGGTTAGCAGGTAGCGAGCATCTGGCCGGAACCGGGGCTGCAAACTGCTCGCCTATTGCTGCCCGCTATCTGCTAGCACGCCTTCAACCGCGTGAAGAAGGTCATCCAGCCGGAACGGCTTTCGGAGATAACGTGTTCCTGTCTGGGCGAAAATTGTTTGGTGCGATCGTTGAGGACGTCGCCGGTCACAAAAAGGAATCGTCGGGCCATCTCGGGGTTCAGTGATTCCACCATCCGATACAAATTTTGCCCATTCACGCCCGGCATCCGCTGGTCGCAGACGATCGCATCGTAGGACTTCACGCACAACTGATCGAAGGCCTCCGCGCCGGAATTAAAGAAGTCGACGTTAGCACCATGTCGAGTCAGGAGTTCGTCGATCAACTCGGTGATGGTCACCTCGTCATCGATCACCATGATCGACTTACCCTTGAGCGAAACACCGGTCGGCCTTTTCTTGACGACAGGTGGGACGGGCTCTACGGCCTTCATCGGCAATTCCATGGTGAAAGTGGAACCGGTTCCGTAATTGCTCCAGGCGTAGAGTTCCCCTCCGTGGTCCTTGACGATCTCGGCACAGATGTTCAGTCCCAGTCCTGTTCCACCGCCACCGTTCGGGTTTCCTTTGGTGGTATAGAAGGGTTCAAAAATCCGACTCATGTCGTGGGAGTGAATGCCGCTGCCGTTGTCACACACTTCCAGGCGAATCCTTTCGTTCAGTACGTGTGTGCGCACCTGAATTTCAGCCACACGGCGGTCGACCGACCGGACCGCATCCTCGGCATTGATGAACAGGTTCAGCACAACCTGTTCGACCTGGCTCGCGTCACCGAATGCCATCGGCAAACCCGACGACAATTCCTGGGAAACGATGATGTCTCCCACGCTGTGATCGTATTCGCGCAACAGCAGGACGTTCTCGACTACTTTGTTCAGGTCGAACGAGTACTTCTCGGGCTCCGTCTTGGTCGCCAGACTGAGAAAATTCTGGACGATACGGCCAGCCCGCTCGGCTTGCTTCTTCAGCACATCCACCATTCGAGCTGCGGAAGGATCAAGATCCGACCGTCCGAGCAACTGGGCATAACCGACGATGCCCGCCAGCGGGTTGTTCAACTCGTGAGCCACACCGGAAACAAGGCGGCCAATCGCACCCATTTTCTCCATGTGAACCAATTGCTGGCGCAGCTGTACTTCGTTCGTGATTTCCCGTCCGATAAATATCGACAGGCCCTGATCGGTCAGCGGCACGGCTTCAAAGTCGAACGTCGATGTCCCGTTAACCGGAACCTCGTGACGAGGAATCCGATTGACGTTGTCGGTGTTCGGGAAGAAGTCGTTGAATGTCGAATTCGACATGACGACTCGTCCCTCGGCATCGATAATGGCGATCGGGATCGGAAGTAAAGCGAACAGACTGCCTACGAGGTTTGCAGGGTCAACGGCGAGTGTCGTACCATCCTTGGTCATCTCAATCCCCCTTCCTGGGTTGCTTACAAAACGACTGGAGAGATTCTTATTCGTGGTCGAGTTTTTTGCAAGATAAAAAATACATAAAACTGAGATTTTTTCTCACACATCTCAAACTAAAGCTGACAGACCGCCAGAATCGGACATTTCCAGCACTTGACCTCATCTCTTTTCTTGGGGCAATCACCAGCGATTCCAAGGTGGCAGAGGGCGAAGTCGTACTTCAACGGATCCGAAGGATCCAACCGACGCAGGCTTTCGGTGATGTCGAGTGCCATTTTCCAGTTCGGGCTTCGCAACTCTGTCAATCCGATGTACCTGGAAATCCGGGTGATGTGGGTGTCGAGCGGAATCACAAGCCGATCCGGGGATATCCTCGGCCACACACCGCAATCGACACCGTCATCGGCCCGCACCATCCATCGCATGAACAGGTTCAACCTCTTACACGCACTGCCCTCCGACACCCTCGGAAAGAAGTACCGCACGCCGCGCCGCCCCTGGAGCTCTTTTTTCTTGTAGAACCGTTCATGCCCAAAGCCGAGCGCGATCGCGGAAAACCGGTCCAGCGCCGCCCCTGTACCCCCGTCGGTGTCGTCCATTCCCCCCACCATGAGAGACTCGAGCGAACCGTGTTCCTCAACCATCCTTTTTAGAATCCACAACAGCACGACCAGGTCTCGCTCGGTGTTCCAGCGGTGGTAGAATCCCCGGAAGATTCCGGCGTCCCGTCGTGGTTCAAAACCCGAGACGAAGCGAGCCGGATGGGATCCCATTCGTTCAACGATCGCGCCCACACTTCGAATGACGCTCGTCACATTGCCGTAGGAAAAGGCCGCAGCCACAAACCCCACTATCTCGCGGTCCGCAGGCTCGGAGAACCGGTGTACAAACTGCACCGGATCCTTCTGAACGTGGTCTTCCCTGGGAAAGGTATCGAGGAAGTGGTCCAGATGGTGTTTGAGGTTCATAACGATGCTGATCATTGTAAGCTAACGGAGGCTAGGAGCCTGCGCGCAGATTACGCAGATTTCGCGATGGGATTGGGGAGTTCGAAGTCCGAAGTCCGATGTTGGGAGCTTAATTTCATGGATCTATCTAGGAGAGATGCCGCAGATTACGCAGATTTCGCGATGGGATTGGGGAGTTCGAAGTCCGAAGCGATGTTGGGAGCTTAATTTCATGGATCTAGGAGAGATATGAAAAGAGTAGCGAGAATTTCGATCTGGGGTTGCCTGGGGGCCGTCGCACTGGGTGTTGGATTGCTCGGGCAGGACGGCGGCCGATATGTCATACCCGCGGAGTCCGTTCCCACCTTCATCAGCCCGGCAGGCGATGCGGGGTTTACGGTGCTCCTGGACCAGGCCTCGGTCGGATCCGATACGGCGCTCAGCCTCGGTACTTTCCTGCCGGGAGCCACCATTCCCGAGCACGTGCATGACGGTTCGGCCGAGATCCTGTACATGCTAAACGGCGAGATGGAAATGACGATCGGTTCGGTCCGGGTGGTCGCCCGAGCCGGTTCGGCGATTTACATTCCTCCAGACACGCCGCATAGCGCAACGGTTCTCGGTCAGATCGAGCCTGTCAAGGTGGTCCAGGTGTATTCGCCCGGGGGGCCGGAGCAGCGGTTCAAGGAGTGGGAGCCGGAACAGTAGGGTCCGCTCAAGGATAAGTTCGCAGAATTGGCGCCCAGATTTGCGTCAGATTCGGTTGCGACCGATTGAGCAGACCGGAGGACCAGCAGCCTGTGGCGGCAGTCTGTAGGGTCGCGCGCAGGGGTATTCGGGTCTCAGGCGCAGACGTAAGGAACGATGCTTTGTCATCATGACCGACGAACGACAAAGCCTGTGGCCCGAAGACCCCTGCGCGCTACGGGTTACGACGGCATGGGGCCATCTGCGGCGAGACGTCGGATGAAAGGCATCGACGTCTTCGATGGGAACCATCGCCGTCGTCGTGGCGCCTTGCAGCTAGCCCGCCTTTCTCACCAATCCGGTAATCAGGTGATATGGGGCAGTAGGAATTGGAATCATGAGGGCAAGGGTGCGGATGGGGCAGGAGTGAGTGACTTGTGGGAGTCGAAAAGGGTGAGTTGCCGCATGGTTGGGCTCAGGATAGCGTGACGGGACGCACGGAGGCAGACCTGGGCCGAGGCGATCGAAGCAAGTCGAATGTGGGGGCCGTGTCGGTCAGCAACGCAGAGGAAGCGCTTGTAAATTTCGAACAACGAGGTCGAAGGTGTCGACGTAGGGATAGGCTTCCGACATGGAGACCCAGATGTGACGAACGGTCAGGCGGACTTGAGCTCCGATCTTGAGGAGCTTCAAGCGGATCGTTCCGCACTGAGCGCGTGCCAGATCGGTGTTCCGGAGTCCCAGACGGCGCAAGGCGTGCATGAGCATGTAGGCGGCCGAGGAGAGATAGAGCCGGAGTTGATTAGCGCGCATCGTGGCCGCACTGGTCCGGTCGGCGAATAACTCCAACTGCTGTTCCTTGATGCGATTTTCCATGTCGCCCCGCGCACAGTAAAAGTCTTCATAGAGTGCGCGGGCGTCCAGGCGTTCGGGCGACAG
The DNA here is from genome assembly GCA_965262425.1 of Terriglobia bacterium. Classification (GTDB taxonomy): domain Bacteria; phylum Acidobacteriota; class Terriglobia; order 20CM-2-55-15; family 20CM-2-55-15; genus CAZOZZ01. The sequence goes on from OZ253536.1 coordinate 2,257,628, forward strand.
TGAGGTCACAACAAATCGAGGATTGGCTCCTTTCTCCAGAAACTCGGCCTTGCCGATGACGCGTCGCTCGCAACTCCAGCTGTCCCGAGTGCGGTACCGAAAATCCTTAAACACCCGTGCCGGTTTTCCTGTGTCGGTAAAGGCGGCTTCGGCCTGCGTCATCTGTTCGGCGATCTCGCGTTTGAGCCGATTGTTCTTGGCCAGCCCCACCACGTAGCCGACATGGTGGGCCTCGCACCAACTCAGTAATTCGTCCCGGCAAAAACCCGAGTCCGCCCGGATGATGATCGACACGTCCGGCCAACTCCGCCGGATCTGGCCGACGATACGTTCCAACTCATCGATGGATCCATCCGCGCCGTCGATATTGGAGCGCCGCAACCGGGCACACAACAGATGCTCCCCAGCGAAAATGTATAAGGGCAAATAGCAATAGTTGCCGTAGTAGCCGTGATAGAACCGTCCTTCCTGATGGCCATGAATCGTGTCGTCGGTGGCGTCCAGGTCCAGCACAATCTCATCGGGTGCCGATTCGTGGGCTGCCAGAAACGCATCGACCATCCAGTGGTCGATCTTGTTTCCGTCCATGACGATCTTCTTGTATCGCTCCTGCGCATCCACTTCTGCTCCGGTCAGCTCGAACCGGTTCAGCGTACACTTGCCCGCCAGCGCCTTTCCCCGGTCTCCGGCCTGCCGCCGGTTCTCACCCAGAGGATCGGCTTTCTCCACCGCCACCGCCAGCATCGGGTCGGTTCGCAACTGGTCATGATCATTCAGGTCTTCGTAGCCCAAACAGAGTCCATACACGCGTTGCGCCAACAACTCCTTCACCGTGTGTTCAATCAACCTCGGGTCCCGATGATCGCTGAAACACTCGGCCAGGCCACCGACCAAACCCGTCCGTTTCTCAACCTCTCGCAGCAGCAGCACTCCTGCATCGGACGTGATCTTTCCCCCATCGAATCGCGCTTTCACTTTTCGTTGAAGAAGTCCGTGAAATTCGAACGTGACTTGGTTACACTCTGTCGTCATAAGGGCCGCCTTTGTTTGGCTTGTGAAACGTTCTAGACAAACGCTTTATGCCAGACAGGGCGGCCTTTTCTGGTCCTTTTGGTGAAATATGCGGGCTAGACCCATGGCGCTCGTAACGCGACCCTACAGACTTCCGCCACAGGCTGCTCGCCCCGCTATTTCGAGGATCTGCGATTGAGGAGCGGCCGAAGATGACGTGAAAATGGGATGCCAAAAATGTGAAGTTATTCTTGAGCGGGCCCTTAGGACAGGGGGAGGGGAAGTTTTTACGCAGATTACGCAGATAGGATGGGGCTACAAAATCTAAAAGGGGCAGAGATTGTTATCTCCACCCCCTTTTGATTCTTAATCGACTTTACGGTTTCGGGTAAGTCAGCTTTCCTCTGCGGATCTGCTGGCCGACGCCAGGTCTGGCGGCGTTCGGATTCCCCAGCGGATCCACGTTTCTCATCCTGCGGTCGTTGTCTCGGGCGAGGCCTTCGAGTGCCGGGACATTAAATCCCGGAACTTCGTCCTCGCTCTTGCGAACGACCCGGAGCACCCTGGAACCCGCAAAGATGTCGTTCATTTCGACGGGCTTCAAGGGATACTGCCCAGGCACGACCATGGTCTTCCTGCCCGCATCGAGGATCACCTCGCGGTCCGGCAGGCCGGCCGTCTCGACCGTGACCCGCCCTTCGAAGCAGAGGACCTCCGTCGCGGAGGCTTCTCCAACGGTGACTTCAAACTCGGTTCCCCGCACGGCGATCAGGGCCGTCGGGGTGTTGACCCTGTAAGGATTCGGTCGACCTCCAAGCCTCTGGATGTAAAAACGGACCTTTCCCATCATCACCCGAACCAGGTTGCGGACTTCCGATCCCCAGAATCTGTCGATCTTAAGCGTCGTGTTCTCGTTGACCACCATGTAGGAGCCATCCGGCAACTCGAGCGTCATCTGCGCACCCGGGCCGGTTCGGATTTCGTCCCCAATGTCGAGCGTCGGCAGTGCCGTTCGAGTTAGCACGAGTTGAGTGCCCGAAGCGAACATCACTTCCACGGGTCCGTACGAAGAGGTGACCTGCACCTTCCCCTGCGCCAACGCCAGCGAAGGCAGCAGAAGCAAGACCACTACAAATAAGTATTTCCTCATTAGTTTCCTTTACCACCCCCGGCCAATCCCGCGCTACCACTGTGAATCTTGATGGGACGCTGGGCTTCGATTCGTCGGAAATCGAGGGACTCCTGGAAGAGACCAAAACCGCTCCCCAAATCGGGGAGCGCTTCAATTCGACGCGCCATGCGCAATCGGTCGAAGATCATCGAATTCCTTTCCCTTCGAAGTCGCTTCCGGAAACCCTCGAGCGACCCGATCATCTTGTCGGGACTCATCTCTGCCTTGGCCGTAAATCCCAATATATCGGCATACGCTTGCTCAGCCGTTAGCTCTTCAAACGATCTGCCCGTCGTTGCCTGAATGTAGGACAGGACTGCAATCCGCCCCCAGGAAATCGACTGATCCAGAGCCCACCGCACTTCCGCTTGCGATGTACCGTATTCAGTGCGCAGCATCTCTTGAAATACCGCCGGCAGGTAGCGATCCGTCGCTACCTCCGCGTCGAGACCTTCGACCATTTGACCGACCTTCGTTTCGAAGCCCGTCACGTCATCGGTGGCGAAAACCGACGCGGATACGACCAACGTCAGGATCAGCGTCCCGATCGAGATGCCGCAATGCCTTTTCATCTTCGTTCACCCGCCCTCAAAAAAAGGCGGCAAATCATCGTCGGGGCACAGCGGCCCCACGTGCGGATCTTACCCCTAAACACTTCTTAAATCAATGTCTAAGCGCTTGGCTTTGTTGTACAACGTCCGCCTTTCGATCCCCAGGATCTCGGCCGCTTTCTTCTTGTTTCCGCCCGTTTCCCGGAGGGTGCGGATGATGTGCTCCCGCTCCATCTCGTCCAACGACCCTTTCGGCGGACCGGCCGGGTCGTCTGGCATTCCAAGTTCCAGATCCGAAGGCTGAATCACGTTGTTGTCACAGAACGTCAGGGCTCGCTCCAGGACATTCTTGAGTTCCCGGACGTTGCCGGGCCACTCGTAGCGTTTCATCTGATCCAGGGCTTCGGGAAGAAGTCGGGTGGACCGTCCATATTGTTCGTTGTATTGCTTCAGATAGTAGCTGACCAGCATCGGAATGTCCCCGAGACGGTCGCGCAGGGGTGGGATCGAGATCGTGAACACATTGAGGCGATGAAACAGATCCTCACGAAAGAGGTCGGTCCGAACCATCTCCCTCAAATCGCTATTCGTGGCCGCTATGGTTCGGATGTCGACCGTCAGCGTGTCATTTGAACCGACGCGCCGGATCTCGTGTTCCTGGATCACCCGGAGCAGTTTCACCTGGAAGCCGAGGGACGTTTCCGAAATCTCGTCCAGAAACACGGTGCCTCCGGTAGCACTTTCGAACAGCCCCCTCCTCGCGCCGACGGCTCCGGTAAACGAGCCGCGTTCGTGACCAAAGAGCTCGCTTTCAAGCAACGTTTCGGTCAGCGCGCCACAATTGATGACAACGAACGGAGCCTGGACACGAGGGCTGTTCGAATGGATGGCCCGAGCCACCAGTTCCTTACCGGCACCGCTTTCTCCCAGGAGGAGAACCGGCGCGTCGATGGCGGCCACGCGGGCCACCTTTTTATAAATGTCCACCATCTGCGGACTCGTGCCGACGATTTCCGTCTCCGGAAGATCTTCGGCCATCTCCGGGCCCACGGTCGCAGCTTCGAGCAGTCGGCCCTTTTCTTCAATCCGACGAATGACCCCGAGAATCTCGTCGACCGTAAAAGGTTTGCTGATGTAGTCGAACGCACCCGCGCGCACGGCCCCGACGGCCGTCTCGACCGATCCGTGGGCAGTCATGATGACGACTTCGGTTTCGGATGACGACTTCCGCACGGCATCCAGAACATCCAGTCCGGAGACATCCCCCATATAGATGTCGCTGATGACAATGTCGTAGCGGTCCTGACCGATCGCATCGAGCGCCGCCTCACCCTGCCGCACGATCCGATGCGGATACTCCTCCATTTCGAGAAGAGACCCAATAAGCTTACAGATCGACCGATCGTCGTCGACTACCAGAATGTTCGACTTTGATAACATTGTTTGGGTCTTCCGCAGAATTTGTGGGTAAAACCGTCTTCCATCGCCGCTTGAGGAGACCACGGTGCTCGCCAAGCCTCAAGGCTTCCCTCGCAAGCTCGGCGGCTGCGCCGGCCTTGACCCTCGGCTGCGCTCCGCGGTGTCGGCTGGTGTGGGCGATGGGGAACGGGGCCTCCGGCGGGGGCTCCGGGCACCGGGTGTAGGCGTCCGACCGAAGTGGGTACTGGAATATTCGCCGTCGAACAAAAGAATAAGGTGCTTTGTTTCAATTACTTATGTGCGCACAGGCCTTTGGACTGCCCACAAATTCTGCGGAAGAGGCCATTGTTTATTGGCTCTTGGCTCTTGGCTATTAGCTTTTGGCTCAGAGTCTGCGTAATCCGCGTAAATCCCATCCCATCTGCGTGACTAATTCGGAATCCACAACGAAAACACCGATCCTGCACCCGTGTTGCTTTCCACCCCTACGTCCCCGCCGTGTAGCTGGGCCACTTCACGGACGAAGGCCAGTCCCAGGCCGAAACCGGTTTCGTCCCGTGTTTCGACGTTCCCGCGCCTGTAGAACTTTTCAAAGATTTTCGTGGCGTCCTCGTCGGGAATACCATACCCCTGATCGCTCACCTCAAACCGGGCCCGCCCGGCGCCGTTCGACACACCGATCATAACGGACGTGCCCTCGGGGCTGTACTTGATGGCATTCGAAACCAGGTTTGCCAACGCTTGATACAGTAGCATCCGGTCGCCCCGAACGAGCGTGTCGCCCGCCGGATTCGATTCCACCGATATCCCTTTCTGGTCGGCTATCGGACGGTGCGTCCGCAACAGGTCGTCGAGCACGGGGCCCGCCTCGAACTCTGTTACGTTCAATTTCTTGCGGCCGGACTCGATATAGGCGATGTCAAGGAAAGACTGAATCAACTGGTTCAGTCGCCGGCTCTCGTCCACGATGGACGTCAGATACTCCGCCCCTTTTTCTTCGACCAACCCGTACTTCAGCAGCATGTCGCTGTATCCCTGGATCGACGTCAGCGGCGTCCTTAGTTCGTGCGAAACCAGGGACACCATGTCGTTCTTGGCCTGGTTCAGCTCATGCTGCGCCGTCACGTCGTGCATGCTGGCAACAGCGCCGACATCAGATATTGGAGACAGCGTCAGCGTGTAGAAACAAGCCCGATCGGCACCCGCAACAAACTCCAGCCGACGTGTTTCGCCATGCGCAAAGACGGCGCCAAAGTCCTGTAGCAATTTCCGGCCATCCAGAAGGCTGGACAGGTAGTCCCATGCGATGGGGGGGGCCGCCATGTATCCGGACACGTCTTTTGCGGCCGAATTCTGATAGACGACACGTCCGGCGGGGTCGCAAACGATGATCACGTCTTCGATACTCGACAGCGTGGCGTTGTTGAAGGAAACGAACCGATAGAGCTGTTCGTTGAAGAAATCAACCGCTTCCAGCTTCCATCGTGCGTTGCGACGCTCTACACCAAACAAGCGCTCGCGGCTGTCGGCTGTCTCGATCACTCTGTCTTCGTGCGCCTCAAGCAATGCGATCCACAGATCCCGGACCTCGCCGGACTCGAGTTCGTCCATAACGGAAGCGCGCACACCAGGCTCGGCGCCCTCGGAACCGGGCCCCTCTCGAGCCCATACCGACAGCTTTTCGATTTTTTCATCCAGATCCCGATTAACGCGGACCAGTTTCCGGACTTCGAGCGCCGGCACCACGAGTCCCAATGTGACGAAGAAAGTGGGAAACGGCAACCACAAGGTAAAAGCGCTCATCAAAACCCACGACGTCGCTATCAGAACAGGAAGCAGGGCGAGGGACACCACATAAAAACGTCTCCCCTCAAACCAGCGATCGACCCCGTACAACAGCATGACCAGGAGAGCCAGACCGACAAGGATAGCCACGTCGGCCACGGGTTGGATGCGGAGGCCCGAGTAAATGGTTTCGACGGCATTCGCGTGGATTTCAACGCCGCTCATCCGCCGCCCTTCGAGAGAAAACGGCGTCATCCAATCGTCGCCGAGGCCCTCGGCCGTGACACCGATCAGGACGATGCTATCCCTGAACCGGGACGGGTCGACATCTCCTTCCAATACCTTCCAAGCTGGAATGTGTTCGAAGGTTTGACGGTCGCCTGCGAATCGGATCATCAAAGACTCGGGACGCACGCGCACGCTCTCGCCGATCTGATCTTCGAATTCGGAAAGATCCGCTCCGGCCGCGCGCAGGAGTTCCACCGAAAGCGCCGAAACAACCCTGCCTTCGGATTGCTTGGCCGATACAATCCTCCGAATGACGCCGTCCAGATCCGGATCGGCGTGAACGTGACCCAACCGGGTGTTCTCGGCGGTAAAGACATTCGCCGGACGCCTCCACCGGGTCACGTCACCTGGCGTCTCGTCGATTCGAGTCGCCAGCACGACGCGGCCGGCTTCGTAGAAAGCCCCGGCAAGCGCCCCGTCGGACTTCTCATCCGTCACGTCGTCCAGCAGGAAGTCGATTCCGATCACCAGAGGTCCGTAACTGGCGATCCGTTCGACCAGATCCGCATGCACGGCCCGTGACCATGGCCAGGCCTCCACCCTGCCCAGACTTTCCTCATCAACGGCAACAATGAGCACCGGGCTCGACGGGGCGATGGGACCGGCAAGCCGCATCGTGAAGTCGTAGGCAACGTCGTTGATCTGGTTGAAGTAGGTCTGCCAGGACAGCAGGAGGACAAGCAGCGCCACACCCAGGCTGATTGCCGTCACCTTCAAGAAATGTTTTAAATCCAACAAAGACCCCCGTCCGTCCGCCTGGAGATATAGATACACGCAGGTGAGAGCCACTTCGGGTGACCCGTCACCGCGACGGCGCAGAAGACGCGGAGAGACGATTATTCTAGCAAATAATGGTGCAAACACCGATTTTTAGGGACATGGCGGCAGGTAGGAGCCTGCGCGGCAGAAGTGATCGTAGCGAGAAAGTGGGGAATCGAGGACAGATTTTCCCGATTTTGAGGCGAATAGTGATTCTATTTAACGAAAAATCGGGGAAATATGGACCGATTCTACTGCTTTCGCAGTAGATCACTTCTGCCGCGCAGGCTCCTAGATTATTTCCCTACACTCTCCGGCGTCAAACCGATAACATGGAAACACCCTTTCATTGCTGGTCCGCAGAAATGCGGCCGCGGAAGGGCCATGCCTACCGCCAAAGGCGCCACCCTGCTCGAAACCTGCATGGTTGCCGCCGTCATCGGGGTGCTCTCGGTGATTTCGGTTCCCTCATTCGTCCGTGCCCAGCAGCGTTTCGTGCTTTCATCAACTGCCTACGAGGTTCGCTCAGAACTCCATCGAGCCCGAATCCTCGCGATCACCAGGAATCAGGACTGCCGGTTGCGAGTCACCTCACCGAACACGTACCTGTTGGAATGTCAGACGCCGGCCTGGGTGTCGGTTCGGCTCATCTCCCTTCCCGCGAGCGTGTCGATCTCGGCCAACAACCGACCTGAATTCCACCCGATGGGAAACGTCGGTCCGATGGCGAGCATCACAGTCTGGAACGAATCCGGCGATCGCAGGAAAATCATCGTCAGTCGGGGAGGCCGCATCCGGATGGAGTGAACGCGGAATCTTCCGGGAGCCGAAAGGGGGGCAAAACCGACAGACGGTCTTGTTCGATGCCTGTTAAGATATGACGCGCAACACAGGAACCATATGCCAGATCTCGAGCAAGTTATTGAGGCCAACCTCAAGTTCTACTTCGCCCTGGAGAGCCTCGACATCAAGCTGATGGACGAGGTGTGGACTACCGACGCCAGTGCCGTCTGCGTCCACCCCGGCTGGAGCCGATTGATCGGCTGGGAGCATGTCCGGGAGAGTTGGGAACGAATCTTCGAGCTGACGACCGAGATGCGGATCTCCGTCACCGACGTTGTCGTTGAAGCCCACGGCAACGTTGCGTGGATCACCTGCCGGGAAAACATCACAACGACGATCGGAGACCAGACCCGCCTGGCTCAGGCCGCCGCCACGAACGTATTCACGTCTGCCGAGGAAGGGTGGCTGATGGTCCTGCACCACTCGTCGATCATCAGCACGAGCGGCGAACATGCCGAGGAGGAAGAACAGTTATAGAACGGCACCGTCGGTCCTTTCCGTTCATTTCACAACCCGGAGAGGCCGACGTGTCACCACGCCAAGGTTCAATTGACCCGCTGTTCCCTTTTCGTTACGATGAGTTGGATAGTGTGGGCCTGTGGCGCAGCTGGGAGCGCGCATGACTGGCAGTCATGAGGTCACGGGTTCGATCCCCGTCAGGTCCACTTGATAGATAGCAGTTAGCCCCGGTCGGTTGGCCGGGGCTTTGTGCGTGTGGGGACATTCGTGGGAACCGGCAAACGGGTTTTGGATGGAGCTTTCGTAGGAAGGGAGCGAGGCTTAAAAACCTGCACTTGATGTCGTAGCCTACCGTTGTCCGCCGACCGTGGAATCCATCGAGTCAATCGAGTCCAACAACAAGATCAATCACTGCCTATCGAGTCACCCACCCGAGCCAGAGACGTGCCGTCTGGTGAGCCCGCGCGCTCGTAGCGACTCGGTTCACCGCCTCGACTCTACACTGTTGATTTCAGGGGATGACTCGACGGACTCGGGTGTTGAACCCGGGCGCTTTGCCACCGATAGACAAGCGCGACGGAGCTACGAATCATACGTTCGCTGGAAGCCACGAACAGTCGGAAATCCGGCCGAACAGAGAGCCTGTCCGCAATGCCATGGTCGATGCCAAGGGTCGCCAGTTTGACATCAATTCCTCCACCAACGTTGAACGCGATCTCTGTCCTGCGAAAATCATTCCGACTAAGGGTCTCCTCACGAAAGCTCGGGCCTCCCAGGCAAAGAAAACAGGGTGTCGCCACACTCCGAACCAATCGGTCTGACCGCTTTAACCGCAGCATTCCCACACCCGCAACCAGGTAAGGGTTCAATCCGCTGACCGATGGGTTTCCGAACTGATATTTCACGTTGCCGGAAACGACAGTTGCCTGTCCGCTGCTGCGCCTGTTCTGGTCCTGTAGCGGGAGTACGCCCGTGTGTTTAGTGTGATTGACTTCCATTCCGACCGCTATTCGGTCGGTGACGAAGAAGGCGAACCCGCCCGAGATGTCCGTGTCTGTGCCCAGAAACCCCTGCTGGTCGGACAGACGACTCCAACCCGCACTGACGGAAACTTCTATTCTCTCAACACCCTCCGTCTGCGCGATCACTAGCGATGGGGACGCAATCAGGCACAGGAGAGGCAGAAAGAACCCCCTCACAAGGATCAAACGAACGAGCATACTTTGATAGTGGGATATGGTCTGGCCGATCACTCGCCTGCCTCAGTCCTGTTGTTGGTACATGGAGTCAGCCGCTAGCTCTAATCTCGTAGCTTCAGCTTGATGTCAATGGTGCGGTCGCGGTTGAGAAGAATGCCCTCTCCCGCCGTGTCGATGCCGTTCCAAGAAGGGTCGTCCGTGACACAGTTTTTGATGGAGGCGTACATCTCTGCACAGACGTGGTACTCCCCGGCGCTCAGCCCGTCTATCCTATAACTCCCAAACTCGTCGCTGGTCGCAGATTTCTCGGCGTAGTCAAAGAGGTTGATTGCGGTCACGGTAACGCCTCGCAGGGGCTGGTCTCTGTCTGAGAGGACGAGTCCGCTGAGGGACACACTCACAACCCGCATTGTAGCGATACGGCTATTGCGCACTCTTCTTTGGAAGGCTGTATTCCGTTGGCAGGCAGACAACGTAAGCAGGAGACTCAAGCAAACCCCGATACTCCAGATCTTCCGACACATGATCAAACTCCTGTGTTGGCGGCACTCAAAGGCTACATCGGTAAGGTATCACGAGAAGAAACCGTGACGCCAATGACGCGGATGACGATGGATTGTTCACTTTCTTCTGTTGCAAGGAAGGGAGAAAAAGAGAGTCAGTGTGCAGGGTTGCAAAAGGTTACGCTGCGTGTCGTCGCTGAATCAGCCTGTAGTTTACCGACTGGACACACTCCCGAGCCAGATTCCAAGCGGCGCCGGAACTCGCGTTCCTCATCGGGGGTTCGCAACCGGTATTACTCATGTGAGTAGTTCCGTTCAGGCATGTGCCGGTGTTGGAATCCGATCTTCTTAAGGACCCTTGCAATTGCGGCGTGAGCTGCGAGACAACTGACCGAATCGATACAGCCCGGATTGCGATCGAAAAGCCGAAGGAGCGCACAGGCGACGAGGAGTCGGCCAACGCCGTGACCGCGAACGGCCGGGTCTGTGATCACGAGATCGACGCGCCCATAGCGACTGGCCATCGGTTTCCTCAGATGGTTGTCCAGAAGTATCAGCATCCGAGAGACCGGTCTTCACTCTCGTTAGAAGCGGGATGTCTTGATTTTCGGGGCCGTGACAAAACGGCACATCATTTCTGTGCTTTGCTCGTAACAGTCGGCGAAGTGTACTATTGGGTGGAGCAATGAGCACAAAGAAGCCGAAAAAAAAGGTCCAGTACTCCAGCGCGATGATCGAAGCCAGGGCCCTTGTGCATCGGCACCGGCGCCGTCTGTTGTTTGGCCTGGGCCTCATGCTGATCAATAGACTGCTGGGTCTGGTCATGCCGGCATCGACCAAATACGTCATTGACGACGTGATTGGCAACGGACGGACCGAATTGCTGGTGATCGTGGCCCTGGTCGTCGGTGGCGCGGTGTTGTTCCAGGCGATCACCACATTCGCGCTGTCGCAGATCATGGGAGTGGCCGCGCAAAGGGCGATCACCGAGATGCGCAAACGGGTGTTTGAACATGTCAGCCGATTGCCGGTCGGTTACTTCGACTCCATGAAGACGGGCGAGCTGATTTCACGGATCATGACCGACGCCGAGGGTATCCGCAATCTAGTAGGTACAGGGCTTGTACAACTGACGGGCGGCGTTCTGACGGGGGTGCTGGCACTGTCGGTGTTGTTCTACCTGAATTGGTACCTGACGCTGATCACGATGGCGGTGTTGGGGCTTTTTGGCGCCGTGCTGGCCGTCACGTTCAAGCGTTTGCGTCCCTTGTTTCGAATGCGAGGCGAATTGAACGCACGGGTTACGGGGCGCCTTTCAGAGTCCCTGGCAGGCGTCCGGGTCATCAAGACGTACACGGCGGAGCGTCGCGAGGATCTGGTCTTTGCACAACACGTGCACAAGCTCTTCCGGAACATCGCCCAATCGATGACAGGCACGTCATTCGTCATGGCGTTTTCCTCCGCCGTTATCGGTTCGATCGGCTTGGTGATCTTTATAGTGGGCGGGCAGGCCGTCTTGCGCGGCGACATGACATTGGGTGACCTGTTCATGTATGTCGCCTTCACGGGTATCATGGCAATGCCCGTCGTGCAGTTGGCCAACATTGGCACCCAGATCACCGAAGCGTTCGCAGGCCTCGACCGCATCCGGGAAATCATGGAGATGCGAACCGAGGACGACGAAGACGCCGATCGCGCTCCGGTGGGAGAGCTGAAGGGTGACATCGCGTTCGAGGGGGTATGGTTTGAGTATGAAGCGGGTGTGCCGGTGCTCAAGGATGTGTCCTTTCGAGCTCCGGCGGGATCAACCACGGCCCTGGTAGGTTCGAGCGGCTCGGGCAAGAGCACGCTCATCAGCCTGCTACTGAACTTCAATCAGCCACAGAAAGGCCACGTGTTAATCGACGGCAGGGATCTCGCGGGGCTGAAGTTGCGTGAGTACCGCTCGCTCCTGGGCGCCGTTTTTCAGGACAACTTCCTGTTTGACGGAACCATTGGCGAGAACGTGGCCTTCGCAAACCCGTCAGCGAACAAAGAAGAGGTCGCCCACGCATGTCGCATCGCCCATTGCGCGGAGTTCATCGACCGCTTTGAAAACGGCTACGACACAATCGTCGGCGAGCGGGGCGTGAAGCTCTCTGGCGGCCAGCGGCAGCGGGTGGCCATCGCCCGGGCGGTGCTCGCCGATCCCCGCATTCTCATTCTCGACGAAGCCACCTCGAGTCTCGATTCCGAGAGCGAGGCGATGATCCAGGACGGGTTGCGGGCGTTGAGACGCGGCCGCACCAGCTTTGTCATCGCTCACCGGCTATCGACGATTCGCAGCGCGGATCAGATTCTGGTGATAGAAGGCGGCGAGATCGTCGAGCACGGCACTCACGAGACGCTCATGGCGGTCAACGGCCGCTATAAAGAATTGCACGACCGGCAGTATCAGTTCGAAACCAACCAGTTCATCAACCCCGGCGAGGACTTCACGCCCGAACAGGAAGAAGCGACCCAAACGGGTCAGCGGGGATACGAACCTGTGCGGCAGAAGGGATCGTAGCGAGAAAGCGGAGAATCGAGGCCAGATTTTCTCGATATGGTTTAGCGCGTGTTTTTCCGATAGACTACAGCCAGCCCTTTTCTACCACGACAGGTGCACGAATGACCCCTGACGAATTAGATCGCGCAATAGAGTTCATCCTGAAGAACCAGGCCAGATTCGAAGAAAACCAAGCCAAGATCGACCAGAACCAGGCCAGGTTCGACCAGAATCAGGCTAAATTCGGCCAGAACCAGGCTAGATTCGACGATAACCAAGCTAGATTCGACCAGAACCAGGCTAGATTCGACCAGAACCAGGCTAGATTCGACCAGAACCAGGCTAGATTCGACCAGAACCAGGCTAAATTCGACCAGAACCAAGCTAAATTCGACGAGAACCAGGCTGGATTCGATCTCCGAATGGATCGTCTTGCGGAGAGCCAGGATCGAACGGCATCGCAGCTCGCCGATCTGGCCTCGAAGACCGACAGTCTGATCTCGACGACCACCGACCTGGTAGGCGTGAGCCGCCATCTCTTGAAAACGCAGAACGAGTTGGTCGAGTCCCACCGTCTGATCACGGAGTTGGTGGTTCACCAGTCTCGGCGTCTCGACCGTCTCGAAGATCAGACCAGCTAATTCGGGGACGGAGGCACAACTTTCGTAACCGTCTGATCATGAACAGTCTAGTTAGGGCAATTACGCCTCCGTCCCCGAATTAACGCTGCTCTAGTTCTAGCCCGCATTTCTCATGAATGGTGCCCAAGACTGCATTTAGGAGAAGGAAAAGGCGTCGGAAGCTGGTTGGCGGGAGCAAAGATGCCGACTGAGCTGAGAAAGTGGGCCTGGATGACGGGTGTTGCAAGGAATGGTGAGGTGAAATCGGATTACAGAGACAGCTATCCCGACCAAAGACGGGAAGGTTGGGATGTCTGAGAAGAAGTGATTAACAGCGCAGAGGGATTTGTTGAAGGTTCGCGTAAATCTGAGCGAACGCCGTAGCGTAGGGGTAGCCTCCAGCCATCCGAATCCAGACTCGACGCACCGTGACATGGATCTGGGCTGCGATCTTGAGCAGCTTCAGGCGAATCGTGGTGCACTGCGCCCGCGCGAATTCGGTACCCTGCAAGCCGAGCCGTCGCAAGGCCTGCATCAGCATGTACGCCACCGATGAAAGGTAGAGTCGGAGTTGATTGGCGCGCATGGTGGCCGTGCTGGTCCGATCGGCGAACAATCCGAGTTGTTGCTCTTTGATCCGGTTTTCCATGTCTCCCCGTGCACAGTAGGTCTGTTCATAGATGTGCCTTGGGGATGTTCGTCCTTTCGGTAACGAGGTAACGATAAACCGGGGATTGGCGCCCTTGGCCAGATGTTCGGCCTTACCAATGATGCGTCGCTCACGAGTCCAGCTGTCTCGGGTCTGATACAGAAACGTCTTAAAGACGCGCGCCGGCTTTCCGGTCCTGTCGAACCGCTTTTTTGCCGTCGCCATCGGAGTTTCAATCGCGGCTAGCAGCCGATTGTTCTTCGCCAGTCCGATCACGTAATCGACACGGTGTTGGGCCTCGCACCAGGTCAGGATCTCATCGCGGCAGAAACCCGAGTCCCCCCGAATCACGATCTGGACTCTGGGCCACTTCTGCCGAATCTGTCCCACGATCCGTTCCAGTTCCTCTACCGATCCGTCCGCACCATCGATGTCGGAGCGTCGTAGCCGGGAACACAACACGAACTCCCCACAGAAAATATAAAGCGGCAGATAACAATGGTGCCTGTAGTAGCCGTGAAAGAAGCGACCCTCCTGATTCCCGTGTATCAGATCGTCGGTCGCATCCAGATCCAGAATGATCTGCCGCGGTGCCCGCCGATGGGCCTGGAGGAACACGTCCACCATCAGCCGATCTATCGCCGCTTCGTCCCGGCCGATCTTCTTGGTCGGGTGCTTTGCCGCACCCTCGGTCGACAGTTCCAGTCGGTTCAACGTGCTCTTGCCCGCCAGGGCCTTACCTCGATCTCGAGCTTGTTTCCGTGTCCGGCCCTTCGGATCGGTCTCACCCACCATCACCGCCAGCACCGGATCCGATCGGAGTTGATCGTGGTCGTTCAGATCTTCATAGCCCAAACACAATCCGTACACCCGTTGCGACACCAGTTGTTCGATCCCGTGTTCCACAAATCGCGGGTCCCGATAATCCCGGAAACATTCGGCAAACTGTTTCAGGATCCCGGTCCGTTTTTCCGTTTCTCGTAGCAGCAAACCGCCCGCGTCCGTGCTGATGTCTCCCCCGTCGAATTGCCCCCGGACTTCCCGTGTACCTAATGCGTGATATTGAATCGTTTCTGTTTTACACTCTGTCATGACAAAGGCCGCCTCCGTCTTGGCTTGAAAGTTTCTATTCAAAACCTTCTATGCCAGACAGGGCGGCCTTTTTCGGTCCTTTCCCTTCTTACTCGTTTCGATTTATTTCAAATCTCTTGAGAAATGCGGGCTAGTCGTTTTCATGCGTCTCGCGGCACGAAGATCACCCGGCTTACCGACGGCCCCACCCTACTGCTCATTCAAGATGATGATCGGATCCACCTGGGTCGCCCGACGAGCAGGCAACAGGCAAGCAGTGACAGCAACGATTCCCAGTGTCGCCAGAACGGTGCCGATCACCATCGGGTCGGTCGCACCGACTCCGTAAATCTGGTTCTGCACGGTCTGGCGGAGGACAAACATTCCTCCGAGCCCCAGCACGAGGCCGGCTCCGACAAGCAGAACTCCTTCCCGCAGCACCAGGGAGAAGATCCGCTGCGCCGTACTGCCGAGGGCGATCCGGATACCGATCTCTTTTGTCCGCTGCGTGACCAGATATGCGAGCACACCGTAGATTCCAATCGCCGACAGCATAAGAGCGATGACGGCAAAGCCGAGAGCCAGCAGCATCGACCCTCGTCGCGGCATCAGTGAAAGCTCGATCCGCTGCGACATCGTTCGAACGTCGAATACCGGCAGTTGCGGGTCAATTCCGGCGATTTCCGCCCGGAGGGTCTGAACCAGCGACTCCGGATCCACCGTAGTCCGGACCGTCAAGTTCACCGTCCGGGTTGGGTTCTGTGTGTAGGGAAAGTAATATGCGCCGGCCTGGTTGCGGTTACCCGCGAGGTCATCAAACCGGACCTCATCGACAACACCGACGACGGACAGCCACGCCGTGTTCTCGTCTGTCTTGAGCATGTCGCTCGGGTCGGAGGGCATGTACCTTCGATTGCCGATGGGATCCTGTCCGGCCCAGAACTTGTCCGCCAGGCGCGCGTCGACGATGACGGCTCCCAGACTGTCTTCGGTATCTTCAGGTCCGAAGAAGCGCCCCCGGCGCAGTTTGACCCCCATGGCCTCGAAGTGCCCCGGTGTGGCGACCAGGCGCCGGGGTGAAATCAGCGATTCCCCGGGCTGCATGACATAACCTTCGGCCAGGATGACGCCGTCGCTGGACGTCCCGTCGAATGGGATGTTGCTCGTAGCGCCGGCCGCCTCAACACCCGGCAGCGCGCGGATCGAGTCCAGAGTCCGCTTCGTGAAGGCCCGCAGTTCGTCGGCGCCCGCGTAACGAACCGTCGGTGGACTGACTGCGGCCGTCAGGACGCCTTCGGGACGGAAACCGGGGTCCACTCCCAGGAGTTCCCGAAAACTGGCCAGCAACAGGCCGGCCCCGATGAGCAGAACAAAGGCGAAACCGACTTGAGCGACGACGAGACCGCGGCGGATTGCCCTTGCGCCACGTCCGGTCGAGCCGCTCCGGCTCTCTTCGTGGAGAACATGGTTCAGGTTGGATCGAAGCACATACCCCACCGGCACCAGGCCGATCAGGACTCCCGCTACAATCGCGATCGCCAGCGTGAAGACGACGACGGTACCGGTCATCTGAATCTCTCCAGCACGCGGAATTTGGTCGAGCCCGACGGTGCCGAAGGCTGCCAGAAGCCAGGCTCCAAACGCCAGACCCGCAACACCACCCAGCACCGTCACGATCAGGCTTTCGGTAATCAGCTGTCGCGCCACCTGTCCGCGGGCCGCTCCCAGAGCCAGTCGCGTCGCGAGTTCCTTCAGGCGCAGCCCGGACCGGGCCAGCGCGAGGTTCGCGATGTTGACCGCACCGATCAACAGGACGAAGAACGCCCCACCCCAGAGCAGGTAAAGGCTGGAACGCACATCACGGACCAGCATTTCCTGTAACGGTTCGACGCTCGTGTAGAACCCGGCGTTCTCGAGAGGCTCTCTGAAGAACGGAAAGCGTTCCATGTTTGCCGCGTTCAGTGCGTCGACCTGGGACTGCGCCTGTTCCATGGTCGCACCCGGTTTCAGACGTCCGACGTTGCTCCAGCTATTGTTGTGACGGCTGTTGTCAGAACGGTCTTCATCGCTGAAGGCGACCGGAGTCCAGAAGCGCACTTCGGGATCGACGAACAGAAAATCTGCCGGCATGACACCCACGACGGTGTAGGAACGGCCACTGAGGCGGACGTCGCTCTCCAACGCTTCGGGGGAACCGCCGAAAAGGTCCCGCCACAGCCCGTCGCTCAGGATGATCTGCTGGTCGTTACGCACCTCGCCGTCTTCCTCGGTGAAGGTCCGGCCGATCTGGGGTGGAACACGCAGCAGGCGAAACAGCGAAGGCGTTGCTCGCATCCCCCGCAAGCGCTGGGGAATGCCGTCGATCTCCAGCGTGCTGCCCTGCCCCCGGAAAACAGCCTGTTCGTTGAACACGGTCACATCCCGAAGCCGGTCGTAGTAGTCGGGCACGCCGCTGTTGCGGCTGTTTCCCACGCCGGCGTTCGGGTACTGGTTCGCCACCAGCAGGATCTGGTCCGATTCCGGAACCGGCAGGGGACTCAGGAGCACCGAGTTGACGATGGTGAAGATGGCTGCATTGGCGCCGATGCAGATCGCGAGGGTCAGGACCGCCGTGGTAGCAAAGCCACGATCTTTCCACAGAATCCGGGCGCCGAATCTAACGTCTCGAAACAATGAATCCATCATCTTTTCTGTCTCCTGTCGGCCAGAGCGCGTGAATCATTCTGCCGGTCGTTGTCGAAGTACGGAACCTCGTCGCACTTTGTTCCGCACTGCGATATCGGTCGGGCATCTGGCCGACCGATTGGCTAGGAGCCTACCCGAAAGACTACCCGATAATACCCGACATTGTTTCGGGTATTATCGGGTATGATTATGGGTGGGATGCTTGATCCTTTCAACAATCTAGTGCTGACGCCGGATCTACTCCGGCTGGTTGGCGAGATCGACGAGTTCAAGGGGACGTGGACGGCCCTGGGCGGACTGGCGCCCGATCGTCTCGCGACGCTGCGGCGTGTGGCCACCGTAGAGTCGGTGGGGTCATCGACCCGGATCGAAGGGGCCAAGCTGACCGACCGCCAAGTGGACCTCTTGCTATCGAATCTGGATCTGGGTTCGTTCAAGAACCGGGACGAACAGGAGGTGGCCGGGTATGCGGCAGCGACCAATCTGGTTTTTGATTCCTGGCGGGAGGTTCCCCTCACCGAGAATCACATCCGGCAGCTTCATGGTGTGCTGCTGAAGTTTTCTTCTGAAGATGCCCACCATCGCGGCAACTACAAGACCGTTGTGAACAACGTGGAAGCGTTCGATCAGAACGGTCGGAGCGTGGGCGTGGTGTTTGAGACGGCGACGCCGTTCGACACCCCGCTGATGATGGCCGCGCTGGTGGAGTGGACCGGGCGCGAACTCACCGACAACCGGCACCATCCACTTCTGGTGATCGCCGCCTTCGTCGTGCGGTTTCTTGCGGTCCACCCGTTTCAAGACGGCAACGGCCGGCTTGCGCGCGTGTTGACCAACCTGCTGTTGATGCGCTCCGGTTATACCTATATGCCTTACAGTTCTCTCGAGCGTGTGGTGGAAGAAAACCGGGAGCAGTACTACCGCGGGTTGCGCAGCGCACAGGGTACCCTGGACCGGGACGAATCCAGGCTGATGGACTGGGTCCGGTTCTTCCTGCTCTGCCTGGTGTCGCAGAAGGACGCGTTGGCGCGCAAGATCGAGCGCGAGCGACTGATGACGATGTTGTCGCGTCTGGACGAGCAGATCCTCGAACTGACTCGTCAACACGGCCGTCTGACGCTGTCTGAAGCCGTAGCGGCAACGAAGGCAAATCGGAACACGCTGAAGCTGCATTTGAGGAACCTGGTCGAGGCCGGCCGGTTGAGGCTGCAGGGGCGAGCGAGAGGATCGTGGTATGAGTTGGGGTGAGGTCCCGATGTATGGGCCTGCAAGGACTAGTTCGGGGACGGACGCGCAGTTATTCTATCCGTTCATAACGCAAAGGTTACGAGAGTTGTGCCTCCGTCCCCAAATTAGCGTCCGGCTACTGACCTGCCGGCCATACTGAGAGGCCAAGGTAGTCCGGATTCTCCGACCGGATGATCGGAAGCGGTGCTGTTATTACCCCAACCAGCAATAGTTGGTTGGCGACGGCTTCCATCAAGTCGAACCGGTTTGATCCAACTGTCGCCACTATCCCGCTTCTTGCCGCACTGAATATCGGGCTATACGTAAGACTCACTTCGATACTCGCACTCTCGAAAACAGACTGGAGCTGGCGTGCCAGCCGATCGACCTCCTCCGACCCCGTTGCTGCTTCAAGTTCCAACCCCTGGCCACCGAACTGGGCAAGAGCCGCGATCATGGAGTCTTGCTGGGAATCAGTCAGGGTGCGCCCCAAAAGCTGTTCCCGAAGTTCAACCAGGTCGGCTTCTGCAAATTTATAGACCGCAGAAGCTTCTGGCGTGTCAGCCAATGCGGCAGGCGCCATCAGCGTGGGTTTCAGGGCCTCAGGGGTCGAGGTCGTATCGTTGTGTTCTACCTGGCGCTCGTGGATTTTCCACATCAGATAGGCCCCTAACGCGACGCCGAGAAGCGTCCCAAGGATCCCCATCAAGGCTCCAATTACGGTACCCGTCAATAGAACACCTCCGGATCTTTTGTGCCGCAGCGGATCTCACACACTAGTGGTCCCCGCCAGATATAGCGGTAACTAGATTTCGGAGTGCAACGGTACCGGATTTGGGGGAGCGACGCCAAAGACGATGCCGTTCCGCCCGAACCTATAGGGCCGATGGAGGTTGCCCGTCACCAACGCTAAACCATGTCGAAAGCTCACACTCACCACACGGTGAATCTCACCCATCAGATCCGCTCGCAACCTCCTTCGGAGATAGCATCGCTCCAGGTGACGACTACCTATTTTGAGCGCTGATATATGGTTTCGACAGCCTTGGCTTCCATTCCTTCGGGATGGATATTGTGTGCGGTGATCGTCAGATGGCTCTCATCAACAAGTTCATACTCGGTTCGCCAGCCCCATTGGGGTTGGCCTTCGCCGACATCGTATTCACCCCGAACTTTGAAACCGCGTTCGGTCGATTCGCCTTGTGAGAACATGATTGCGTCGCTCATGTGAAAGTCGTCTACCCAGGATGATTGGAACGACCGGGTCACCGAATTGAATGCGATCAGTTCTTCGCCGCGGCGTCGTTTTCCCTGGATCGTGCCTTCGTAGGTGTGCCTCACGAAACGGCCATCAAGCACGTCGACGAATTCCCCGGTAATCCTGGACTCGTCAGCAAGCTTACCCGGCTCGAACCAGGTTCGGGTGATACCTTCCCATTTCCCAATCAGCGCTCTAAGAAACTCCATTTCTGGCATGTTCGAAACCTGTCGTGTGCCGGGTTGTTCGCTGTTCGGTTCTCGAACCGTCACTTTGGAACCGGCGAGTTCCTCAATAACGACGTCCGATCGTTCCAGGACGCGGACGACCTCCCCCGTGGACCGGGAAGGTTCGGGAATGACAACAACAGTCTGTCGTCGGGCCATTGCGGGTCCCGTGACTACGAGTAGAAGGCAGAGAACCGCGGCAGTGCGAAGTATTCGGGCTCGGTTCATGATGGAATTCTAGCCTGCACCTCGGCGCACGCCTAACAAATTGGCCAGATGCGTCCCGGGAACATTCCTACAGGCTGGAGAGGCCTATGGACGGCGGCTTGGCAGCGAGTCGAACGTACTCGCGGTGCACTAATCCGCCCGAATTGCTTCGATTGGATCGATCCGCCGCACGCGCCGAAGCGGTACCAAGCTTGCAAACAGGGTAACGGTCGCCATGACGGCCGCGGCTCCCACCATCGACAACGAGTCGATCGGCGCCACTCCATAAAGGACCGCCCCGACAGCGCGACCGACGAACGCGCCGAAGCCCAGCCCGGTTCCGATGCCGACTACCACGATGGGCAGGGTCTGTCTGAGCAGGTCCCGCACCAGCCGCAGCGGCGGCGCTCCCAATGCGAGGCGGATGCCAAGTTCCTGACGGCGAGACCGAACGGAGTAGTGAACGACTCCGAACACACCCATCCCTGCCAGCAGGAGCGCGATCGTGGCAAGCCCGATCACGAGTTCCCGGATCATCCGCGGCACCGAGGTCGCCTGGCGAACGAGGTCTCCAAGGGGCCGGATCTGTAAGACGGGCTGCCTGCCTTCAACCGACCAGATCGCGTCACGGACGGTCGTGGTGTAGTCGAGCGGATCTCCATGGATTCGCACATAGAGACCGACGTGCCCACGGGGGTTGCCCGGATACGGGGCATAGATGACCGGGGGCGCCGGCAGCGACGGACCACAGGCGAGCACATCCGCGACGACACCGACGATCTCCATGTCGCGATAGGCGCCATTCGATAGAGAGAGTCGACGGCCGACAGGGTTCCCTCCAGGATAGTGCTTCGCGGCGAAGGCCGAATTGACGACCAGGACGGCAGGTTTCGCGCGATAGTCATCCGTCAGAAAGCCTCGCCCCACGCGAATCTGCATCCCGGCAGCCTCGAATAGCCCTTCGCTGACTCTCCGCCACTCCTCCCGAACGCCCGCGCCCGGCGCCGGAACCGGGCGCTCCGGGAAACGCACTCCCGTGAAGTCGTCTTCGCCCTCGAAGGGCAGGTAGTCGTTTGTACCCGCAACGACGACGCCCGGCACACGACCGACGGCATCGAGCACGGCGCGGAAGTACCGCACGCGCTCCTCGACGGAACGGGCTTCGACGTCTCCAAAGTACAGGGTCAGGACTCCGTCGGGAACGACTCCGACATCGCGGCTCGTAAGATATCCGGCGCTCCGTGCTGTCAGACCAGCGCCGACCAGGAGCAGTGTCGCCAGCACCAGTTCAACACCGACAAGCCAACCGACCCGGACACCTGACGGCGCCTGCTTGCGATCTCGCACCAACGTGGATCCAGTACTCGCTCACGACACGATCAACAGAGACGGCAGCATCAGGAGAACGCCGCTGATCACGGCGATGCCGACCGCGGTGAGACGCACCCAACCATCGAGCGTTGCCCGGAGGCTCGTGACGACGGCAGCCGACTCCGGAATTGGGATTGCCACAGGGGTGATACCTGCCAGGGCGCCAAGAAGTGCGGGCGCGATAGCGACGCCTGCAAAACCGCCCATCAGCGACAAGATAATGGCCTCTGCCAAGAGTAGTCGAATGACCCTTCCTCGGCCGGCGCCGAGAGCCGAGCGGAGCGACAGCTCGCCCATCCGGTCCAGCGTCCGGATCCTGAAGAGCGTCGCGAGGTTCACGATGGCAATCAGGAGAACAAGCGTGACCGCTACCGAGAGCACCCACAGCGCGGGGCGCACCGCCTCGACCGAGACCTGCTCCATGCGCTCGACGAGGACGGTCCAGTTCTTCAATCGAGGATCCTCCCCGGCCACGGTCGCCAGGATACGAGACATCTCGAAGGTGGCATCCGACGGTGTGACATCCGGGCGAAGCCGACCCAACACGTTGTAGTGGAAGTGTGTCCGATCCTCGGCCGCCAGGAGGTCGTCACGGAGCGGAACCAGGAGTGTGACGGGCGCATAGAAACGAAACTCTTCGGGAAGAACACCGATGATCGTTGTCGGCTTCCCGTCCATATCCAGCGCCGAGCCAACCGCATCTGGATCGCTGTCAAGACGGTCACGCCAGAACGCGTAAGATGCGATCGCCGCTGCCGGGCCACCCGAAGTACGGTCGACCTCGCCGAAGTCGCGACCGATGAAAGGCTCGACACCGAGAACATCGAGAAAGTCCACGGTGACCTCCATCGCATCGACGACAACGGGCCTGGCGTCCTCGATCAGCACAACCTCGTCGCCATGAACCGCGGCGAGTGACGCGAGCGAACGGGTCGCCCGCGCGAGATCGATGAATACCGACCCCGAGATCACGTCACGAGTCTGGCCGTTCGTCGGATTACTGCCCCAGGCGATCACGACATCGTGAGGCTCCTGGTAGGGCGGCGGGTCGAACAGTGTCCCCCGTACGTAGCTGAAGACGGCCGCGTTCGCCGCAACAGCCACCGCAAGCACGCCGAGCACCATGAAGGTGAAAGCGGGTGATCTTCCGAGCCCTCTGCCGATCACTCTCAGCTCAAGCCCCATCCCGGTCCAGAACCTCATCGTCGTCCTCCCGATCGTCGTGCCCCGGAGCAGGAACGCATTCCAGGTCATGTCCGCAGCCGTACCTATCGCGAAGATCAGTTCTCCAACACGGCCGACCCGTCGTGTATGCCAGCGATGCTCGAGTGCCTCGACCATCTCGTGCCCGTACTCCGTCCGGTGCCCCGCGGGAAATAGCGAGATCCAGGCGCGATAGCCTCGCGGGAGCGGTCGTTCCGGCATATCAGGCATCCTCCAGAAGATTGAGGTTCCGCGCCATCTCGAGCATCTTGGCTTGTCGAACCGCTTCGGCTCGCAGGACATCACGTCCTGCCGCGGTCGCGGCATAGAGCTTCCGCGGTGCGCCAATGCCTCTGGTTGCGACGGTCGAGCTCACCGGCTCGATCAGATCGTCGTGGACCAGTTGCGCGATCACACGGTACAGGGAGCCCGCATTGAGCTGAATGGCGCCCTCGGAGGAGGCGTCAAGACGTTCCAGCAGTTCCACCCCGTACGTCGGCTCTTCAGCGAGGATGAGCAGGATCAGGTGTTGTGCCGGTTTGAGGGGAATGTCTTCGTTTGCCACGGTCCATGCCTTTATTATGCTGTTTGCATAATAGTAGCACAGGACCTATCGTACGGAGTCCCGACTGCCGTTGTTTACGGATACGTTTCCGGAAGTTCCCGCAATAGGGACTCCAGAATCAGGCGGGTTTTCTCATAGATTCCCGAGTCGTCGGTCGCGCGCGGACCGGCAACGTTCAATACCCGCGGTCGAATTTCCGACAGCCACTCGCGAAGTTGATCGACCGCGTCGGGCACGGTGACCCTCGCGAGATCCATGTAGAGGTTGGGCCTCCCCAGTTCGTCGGCTTTGGACTTGGTGTATTCCGAGCCGGCATGGAGTGGGCCGTGGGAGAGGATGATCGTCGCATCGGAGTCCCGGACGTTCAGGGCAGTCCGAGTTCGGGGGTGTTCGTCTTCGGTTTCCACGAGATTGGGATAGCCCTCGGGAATGACGCCGTCTTCATCCAGGCGACCTTTCGGGACCCAGCCACCGCAGTCGTAGCCCAGACAGATCGCAACGTCAAGCGCCGCCCGATCCGCTCCGGTTTGTCCTCCGGATACGATTTTGTGAACCATTCAAGACATCCGTGAAACAAGGACCGGCTCGAGTTTCGCCGCTGACAGCCTCAGTTGCAGTAATCGCTCATCGACCCGCTCTCGGCCACGGGCAGCGGCAGGGCGGTGAGGGCTGCCGTGTCTGTCGGAGAGAGGAACTCCAGCCAGCAGATCGCGTAAGGGGCCTGGTCTCCCGGGTGCGCGGACAGCCAGTTCGCGTCGCTGCTGACTGCGTTCATCGACCGGAGGTCGTAGACGCCCCAGTCGAAGAAAACGTTCCCGGGCACTCCGATCGTCGTTGCGATGAGCTCGCCTGCACGGACCCGGGTGCCCGGTGGAAAGAACGTGCCCTGGCTCTGGCCTTCTGCCGCCTGGGGCAGCGTGCCGGCGATCTGCTGGAACCGGGATGAGAGATTCAGAAGATGGTCGAGCCTGTACATGATTCCGCATTCGTTGACGAACTCGAACACGTGTTGCACGATGCCGGACTCGAGATATCGCGCGGCGCTCCGGAGCGTGGCATCCATCGGCACGAATATTTCCACCCCGGGACCTTGGCCGGTACCGTCGAATCGGAGTCCCCCGTGGGGCTTGTAGTCACCACGCAGCTGGCCCGGAAACAGAACCGACGTCGCGTTCGACAGAGATACTGGAGTGGGAAACAGCAACGGGCTCTCGCAGTTCGGCGGAGTTCCGGAGGCCGACCACGCGATCCCGTCATGTTGCCAGGCGACCTGGTCCGGATCCGATAAAGGAAGGTCCAGCGGCGTCCCGGACTGGGAGAAGAACCCGAGCGTGCCGACCATCGCGTTGTTCGTCGAACCGCTTAAGTGGATGAACTCGGTCGTGTAGCCACCTCCGTCGACCAGGTGCGGGAAGAACATGTCTTCCGTGCTCTCGGGGGCGGATTCATCGACGAGTGTGGTCGTCGTAATCAGGAAGTCTCCCCGTTCGTTCACACGGCTTCTCAAACCGACGAGCGAAATTCCGCCGGTCGCGTCGGTTGAAATCCGTAGAACGCCTTCAAACGGCGTAGTCAGGGAGTCCAGGCCTTGAACCTGGTCCAGGAACCGGGCAATCTGACCCTTGGCCGGTATCGTGATCGACCCCGTCAACCCGGTGGAACCGCCGCCCGTCGTCAACACCGCGAACGCCACCGTGATGTCGCTGCTCGACGGATTCACGATCGCGATTCCCGTCTGAATCGTCCCGTCCGTCACGCCCGTCGCTCGGACGTGCAGGCGGAATGCCTGCCCGGTGGACGATGCCGGGACGCCAGCCTGGGACACCGTCACGTTCCCGCTCCTGAAAGAGAAAACCGCCAGGCCCGACGGTGTGTTCGAACCCGCCGATGGGGTGACACGAACCGAGCCCGCCTGGATCGCACCACTTGTGCCGGCCGTTTGAAAGCTGGAGGAACTGCGGCCGGGAATGGTGTAGCTGAAAGCGGAGGCGGTCTGGCCGTTGATCGCGAGCGACAACGGTTGCGCGGCCGTCCCGGTTGTTCCCTGCTCGACGAATTCGACCGTGCCGCTGATCGTGTCATCGGTCGGGTTGACCAGGATCACTTCGGTCATCCATCCTCCGCCGTCAGCGAAGTGCGGAAAGTAGACCAATTCCCCTGCGGGGGCGGCGAGCGGACTGACCGGCAGGGTCGTCAGAAGGAACTCGCCTCGTTCATTGGTAAACCCGCGCAGTGCGACGGCGGCGACGGGTATGTTGGAGCTGAAAGTGAAGGTTCCATCGATCGATGACTCTCCATTGAACGGCGCTTCGTTCAGGAATCTGGCAAACTGACCGCCCGCAGGAATGATCGTGGTGTCGGCATCAAAACTGCTTCGGGTCTGGTCGGAAAAATAGTACGTGATAACGGCGTCGGTACTGCCGGGGTTTGCGATGGCCAGGCCGGTCGTGACCGGCCCGTCGACCTCCGCCCGGATACGCCCGGCCATAGTGGCTGCCGAAGCCGGAACGCCTGTTTCGCTGACCAGAATGTCGTTCTCTCGAAACCCGAAGATGGCGACGCCGGATGGTGTCGCCCGGCCCGTGGCGGGCCGGATCCTCCCGTATCCCACCAGGATCGCATCAGCGGTGCCCGCCGTCGTTTCCGAATCGGAACCGCTGTTGTTCACCAGGAAGGGGACGGATGTTGTCTGCGCCCAGGGCGCTCCCACACTCGTCTCCTGGATCAGAACGAACACGAGTCCAATCCCGACAATCCGGCGCAAACAAACGTAAAATCTCACTGAATGCTTCCCTTAAAAAAAACGGGTCTTCCGCAGAATTTGTGGGTAAAACCGTCTTCCATCGCCGCTTGAGGAGACCACGGTGCTCGCCAAGCCTCAAGGCTTCCCTCGCAAGCTCGGCGGCTGCGCCGGCCTTGACCCTCGGCTGCGCTCCGCGGTGTCGGCTGGTGTGGGCGATGGGGAACGGGGCCTCCGGCGGGGGCTCCGGGCACCGGGTGTAGGCGTCCGACCGAAGTGGGTACTGGAATATTCGCCGTCGAACAAAAGAATAAGGTACTTTGTTTCAATTACTTATGTGCGCACAGGCCTTTGGACTGCCCACAAATTCTGCGGAGGAGGCAAAAAAACGAAGGTTGTGATCCGCTGCCCGCACGTTCCCGCACTCCGCATGTTTCGGGACACCGAAAGCGATTCTATCCGCGTTGACACGCCTGCGTTCAAACTTTTTGAACGGCCTCGCTTTGCGGGACGGTCCTCGAGAAGGTCGACGCCCGATCACCGCCGCGATCCCGGTTTCGGCCCCCATCGGATTCTGTTGATGAATGGGCGGTGACCGAAGATAATCTCCCAAACTGGCTCCTAGCCGACATCATCATGACGGCCCGGCCGCAATCGTCGATGCTCCAAATGCTCGAAGTTTCAATCAAACAAATGGAGGACAATCCAAATGACACTGGCAACCCGCTTCCGAATCGCTATTCTGGCTGGAGTCCTTCTAGCGCTGGCAGTGGATCCTCTATCCGGCCAGACAGGGATGACCGCCCATCGGGAAGTCGACTACATCGAAGGCGTCGACTACGCTGACAACAAGGATAAGCTGGACGTTCTGATGCCGGCAGGCGCGGTGAACGCTCCGGTCATCGTCTTCTTTCACGGCGGCGCCTTGATGAACGGAGACAAACAGATCGGTGAGGTACTGGCCTCGACGCTCGTGGCTGAAGGCATCGGCGTCGTCACCGCCAACTACCGCCTGTCTCCCGGGGTGATGCATCCGGCCCACATGGAGGATGCGACCGCAGCCTTTGCGTGGACAAGACGGCACATCTCCGAGTATGGCGGCGATCCGGACCGGGTGTTTGTCGGGGGACACTCCGCCGGCGCTTATCTCGCCGCACTGATGTCTCTCGACCCGTCCTACCTGAAGGCCCATAAGATGGAGCTTTCGGCGATCCGGGGCACCTTGCCGGTCAGTCCATTCCTCTATGTCGAAGAAACGGCCAGGGACCGTTCCAAGACAGTGTGGGGCACCGATGAAAAGGTCTGGTTGCGGGCATCCGTGACTCCATATGTCGGCTCCGGCAAACCGCCGATGCTGCTGATCTATGCCGACGGCGACGAGGGCTGGCGCCGGGAACAGAACGAGCGGCTGAAGAGCCAGCTTCTGGCAGCAGGCTCGAAGGTCAACACCATCGAGATCGCGAACCGCACTCACGGAAGCATCATGTCGAAGATGGGCGAACCAGACGACACCGCGATGAAGACTATCGCAGCGTTCATCAAAGCGCACTGACAGGTTTGACGGACTTCGCTCATCCCCTTCGAAAACTGCTTCGTGCATGGGCGAAAGCGTAATACAGTGCCTTCGGGTCGGGGTCGGGAGGAACGATGGAAAGGCTGATACAAGACATTCGTTATGCGATTCGGGCCCTGGCCAGGAGTCCGGGCTTCACGCTGGTCGCGGTCACGGCGCTCGCGTTGGGGATCGGAGCGAACACCGCGATCTTCAGCACGCTGAACGCCGTCGCTTTCGCCAAACTGCCCTATGCCGAACCGGACCGCCTGGTTCAGATTCTGAGTTCGGGTCCGGTCTCCGAAGATGCGCCCACGTTCAGGCTCACCGGCAACGAGGTCATCGAGTACCGGTCCCAGAATTCGGTGTTCGAATATGTTGCCGGCTACCGCAACCGGGAGCTGGACTATCGCGGCAGCTATGAACCCGTGACGCTTGCCGCCGCAAGCGTCACCTCTGACTTCTTCCGCCTGTTCGGCTACGAGGCTGCGCTGGGGCGGACGTTCGGTCGCGAGCACGAAAACCGGTCCAGCCGGGGCACCATCGTCGTGAGTGACAGGTTCTGGCGAAGGTACCTGGGCGCCGACCCGAACGCGATCGGAAAAAGCGTGAGACTCGGCCGCAACGATAGTCTGGTCGTCGGCGTCCTCGAGCCGGGTTTCACCCACGTGGAAGGGGAAAATGCGGATGTGTTCCTTCCGATAGCGCTCGACAACAGCGAGGCGTTGCTCGCGCGGTGGCTGACGGTCGTCGCCCGTGTGAAGCCGGGCGTCACGATGGAGCAAGTGCAGGCTGAACTGGACCTGATCGCTCCCCGCGTCGAAGAAAAGTACCCGGACCGAAACGACGGCTGGACGACCACCGTCGCTGCGCTCCGACCGCTGCTGTCCGGGGAAGTGAGTCCGCTGCTCTATGTGCTGCTCGGGTCGGTGTTCCTCGTCCTGTTGATCGCCTGCGCCAACGTAACGAACCTCTTCCTGTTCCGGGCCGTAACCCGGGAACGGGAGATCGCCGTCCGCTCGGCGATGGGCGCAGGCAGGGGTCGGTTGGGCCGTCAGGTCCTGACCGAGAGTACGCTGGTTGCGCTCGTGGGAGGCATAGGAGGCCTGGCGCTGGCCTTCTGGGGAATGAAAGCCCTGATTCCACTGTTTCCTGAAGACGTCGTCGGAGTGTCGGCCGTTCCCATCGACGGACGGGTCCTCCTGTTCGCGGCGGCCATGACGCTCCTGACAGCGATTGTCGTGGGACTGGCACCCGTGGTTCATGCCTCGCGCAGAAACATCTCGGCATGTCTGACCGATGCCAGCCGCGGACGCTTGGCGCTCGGCGGTCGTGAAACACTCCGGCGACTCCTGGTCGTGTCGGAAGTGGCGCTGGCGATGGTCCTGCTGGTCGGTGCGGGACTCCTGATGCGAAGCTTCGTGAACATGCGGGCGGTCGATCTCGGGTTCGAGACCCAGAACGTTCTGACGATGCAGGTCCGGCCGAGTTGGGCTCTCTACGATGGCCGGCCGGACCCGGCTTTCTTCGGCCTGCTTTTCGAACGTGTGGCCGCCCTGCCGGGTGTCGTCGAAAGCGGCGCGACTTCGCGTCTTCCGATGAGGGGCCGGTTCGGGGGCTGGCCGGTTCGGCCCGAGGAGCGGGCGGCGGCGGGTACGGAGCAGGAATACGAGTCCGACCTGAAGCTGGTCGGAGGCAGCTATTTTCGAACGATGGGCATCCCTCTGCTCAAAGGTCGGGACGTCGGAGAGCGGGACAATGCGGCCGCTCCGTCGGTCGTCGTAATCAATGAACTGCTGGCCCGACTGCTCTGGCCAGGTGAAGATCCGATTGGGCTCCGCATCGCCGCCCGGCGCTTGTCCATGGAAGTCGTCGGAGTAGTCGGCGATGTCAAAGATACCCTGGACGGCGAAGCGAATCCTCTGTTCTACGTGCCTTACCGGCAGTTCCTCGGCGAGAGTCAGCCCCGTATGCTGGTGATTCGAACCGAAGGCGACCCGCTGGCGCTGATCGAGACGATTCACCGGGAAGCTGCCGATCTGGACCCCGGGATGATCGTCAACGACATCAACACGCTGGACCAGATCAAGGGCGGGTTCATCACGCCACAACGCTTTTCCATGCTGTTGCTCAGCATATTCGCGGGTGTTGCCGTTGTGCTGGCCGCGGCCGGTATTTACGGTGTGATGTCCTATTCTGTGAGCCAGCGAACCCAGGAGATCGGCGTTCGCAGGGCGCTGGGGGCGCAGGCAGGAGACTTGCGGTTGATGGTCGTTCGCCAGGGCCTGAAGCTTGTCGCAGTTGGCCTGGGCGTCGGCCTCGTGATCGCCGTGGGCTTCACACGGGTACTTGGGACGCTGCTGTGGGGAGTCACGGCGACGGACCCGGTGACGATCGCCGCGGTTGTTCTGCTCCTGTCGGTAGTCGCGCTGCTCGCATGCTACCTGCCGGCGCTGCGTTCGACGCGAATCGACCCGGTCGCGGCGCTGCGCTACGAATAGGCGGTGCCTTCCGAAGAAAGCTGGGTAAGAGTGAAGGAACGCTGACGACTTGCCCGGGACCGATAGATGCTCTTTCGCAACCACGTACTGCAGCGGATAGAGAGGGGAGAGGTCACGCTCGCCTTTCGACGCTGGCGACGACCGTCCGTGCGATCTGGCGGGACACTGAACACCGCCATTGGTGTTGTCCGAGTCGGCACTGTAAAACAGGTGGTGGAAACGTCCATCACGGGTCGGGAAGCCCGAGCGGCCGGTTACGAGTCGGTCAACGATCTGCGCGAGGAGTTGGACCGCCGGTCCATCGGAAATGTCTACCGGATCGAGGTGGGATATGCCGGTGAGGACCCCCGAATCGCTCTCCGAAACCAGGACCGGCTGACGGCCCTCGATCTGGCCGAAATCGAGAAACGGCTCGACAGACTCGACCGGGCAAGCCGGCACGGTCCATGGACGGCTGCAACATTGGAAGTGATCTGCGCTGAACCCGGAGTCCGGGCGGCCGATCTCGCGCCGCGTGTCGGCCAGGAAAAGGACAAGTTCAAGCTCAATGTCCGGAAGCTGAAAAATCTTGGCTTGACCGAAAGCCTGGAGACCGGTTACCGCCTGTCACCGCGGGGGCAACGCGTGATCGACGCTCTGACTAACGACAAGACGACGGGTTGAGGCAGAAATACGGAACATGAACGTCGGTCTGCCCGTATCAGGGGCGTGACGATCGACGCACAACCGTCATAAGACTTATTCATAAATCTAACTTATTCTTTCACTAATACACGTTATTCTCCTCACTATATGAGGGTTACTTAGTGGATTCTTTCCGGCAAGACATCCGATTCGCATTCCGAACCCTCGGCAAGAACCGACTCTTCACTCTGGCCGCCGTTCTTTCACTCGCCGTCGGCATCGCCGCGAATACGACGGTCTTCAGTGTGGCGAACGCTCTGCTCGTTCGCCCAATGGCGGGCGTGGGCGACGCGACCGGGCTGGTTGAAATCGGCCGATCCGGAAACGGCACGACGTTCGACAATTTCTCATACCCGAATTCACTGCTGTCCAAATTAGCGGCAACCACGGCCAGTCGGTGTTGATTCCAATAGAGATAGATCTCCCCTGAAGGGCTGGTGAGAATCAGCCCCCCCTGCCAGCAATGGGCGACGGCCGTGTCGGATTTCAGATGCTGTCCAAAAGAGTGCGCGTGTAAGCGATGAGTTACCTCGATTCTGAAAGAGATGCTGTCCAAACTACCGGTTCCATTCCAGCGCCAACTGCTGGGCTTGGATTTGGGCCAGCGCGGGCGGGCCTTCAAACGGGACGTCGAGCCAGGCGTTGAGATCACGATAAACGAACAACTGGTGCCGGAGCAGGGCGACCAGATTGGACAAGGACCATCCGAAGGTGGACCTCAACTGGAGGTATTTCAGCAGCAACATCGCGATCAGGGCCGTCCAGATCTGGGTCTTCACCGCATTGGGGCTGGTCCCGAGGAACGTTTTGATCTTCAGATTCTGCTTCAGCGCCTTAAAAAACAACTCCACCGACCAACGATCCTTATAGATGGCGGCAATCGTGGTTGCACCGAAATCGAGGTGGTTGGTCAGGAAGATGATCGATTGCTCCTTCTCCGGAACCCACACCTCGACGAGCCGGAAGAAATATTCCTCACGGGCTTGGGCATGATGGGGAAAGAACACCACTTGATCTTTGAGGATGTTCCGGTTCTTCGGAACCGGCCGATCTTCGATGACTTCCACTACGGCGTTGCGTTTCAGCCGGGACACGAAGTACACCCCCTGGCGCGTCAATTCCACGAACCAGTCGTAGTCCATATAGCCGCGGTCGATCGCCAATACCGTTCCCGGCTCGAATCGCATCTGCCGCGCCACCTTGATGTCGCTGCTCTTGCCCTCGGTGATCACGGCAAACGAAGGCAGGTAACCATCGTGATCCAGCAGCAGGTGCAGCTTGATCGCCCCCTTGGTCCGCCGAAACTTCGCCCAGTCGAACAGCGACATCGACAGGTCGATGACGCTCGAGTCCAAGCTCATCAGTTTGTTCTTGAACCGGAACTTCTTCCCGCCACGCTGGGCCGCCACGCCCTGACATTTCTCTAGCAACTGCCCGAACACCGTCTGATAAAGCTGCCACGGCCGGTGTCGATTAGCGTAGGACAGCGTCGATCGTTTCGGCGCTTCCTCCAACCCCAGATGTCGCAGTTTCCCTTCCACGCTCGCCAGACCGCCGCAGATCTCCCGCAGCGAATGGGCCCGTCCCAACTGGCAGAACAACATCGCGATGAACTGGCTCCAGCTCGCGAATCCACGCGCATGCCGCTGGGCCTGATGATCCTGAACCGCCTTCTCAAACTCCAGGCGCGGAAATAGTTGCAACAACTGGGAGAAAATGCTGGAAAATCGTTTCATGGTTGGGCCCTCCCCACGGATTGATTTCTCGTGTTGGAAAAACCAATCTTACGAGGCCGGGCTCAACCTACTCAATTCCTAAAAGCTAATTTGGACAAGAGTGACCCGAATTTCGTCGACTACCGGGAACAAAACACGACATTCAGCGGCCTGGCCGCGTGGACGCCGATCGAGGTCGGTCTGGAGACCACGGCGGGCGCGTCCCACGTGGCTGCCCATATTGTCACTGACAACTACTTCGACGTCCTGGGCATCGATCCGGCCTCCGGCCGCTTCTTTATGCCCGAAGAGAATGAAACGCCAGGCACCCATCCCGTAACAGTCATCTCCTATCGGATGTGGGAACAGGGATTCGATGCGGATCCGAATGTGGTGGGCGGGGAGGTCCGGATAAACGGTCGGCCGTTCACTCTGGTGGGCGTCGCGCCCGAGGGGTTCCTCGGAACGCTGAACATGATGGTGGGTGACGTCTGGATCCCTGTCATGATGCGGGAGTGGGCCGAACCCGGCAAGGACAACATACTGGACCGGCGGTCGAACTGGCTGCAGGGCATCGGACGCCTGCGCCCGGAAGTTTCCCGGGCGCAGGCTCAGGCCGATCTGGACAGGATTTCAGCGACACTTGAGGCGGACTTTCCCGAAATCCGTCCCGGAACCGGAGTTCGCGTCGTTCGGGCGGACGGTATCATCGCCGATCTCGACGGTATCGTCGCCGGGTTCATGGCGCTCCTGATGGCGATCGTCGGACTGGTGCTGCTGGTGGCATGTGTCAACCTGGCCGGGGCGGTTCTTTCGTCCGGAATGAAGCGCCAACGGGAGATCGCGGTGCGGATGGCGTTGGGCGCGACCAGACGTCGGGTGATGGCCCAGTTGCTGACCGAAAATCTATTGCTCTCCCTCGCGG
Organism: Terriglobia bacterium; assembly: GCA_965262425.1. Classification (GTDB taxonomy): domain Bacteria; phylum Acidobacteriota; class Terriglobia; order 20CM-2-55-15; family 20CM-2-55-15; genus CAZOZZ01. The sequence goes on from OZ253536.1 coordinate 2,291,343, forward strand.
GGGGAACCCTCGGGTTACTCCTGTCGGTATGGGCCGTCGATTCGGTGCAGGCGATGCAGGCGGCGCTGCCGATACCGGCTTTCGTCCACCTCGACATTCCCATCGACTTCCGTGTTTTCCTCTTCGCTCTGGCTATCTCGCTGCTGAGCGCGCTGCTGTTTGGTCTCCTGCCTTCAATGAGGGCGTCGAATGTCTCACTGGTGACGGCCATGAAGAACCTGCCCGCTTCCTACGGGCATCGCGGTTCCCGCACGCGCAGGGTGCTGGTCGCAGGCCAGTTGGCACTGTCTCTGGTCCTGCTCGTCAGTGCGGGTCTGCTGCTTCGGGCCCTGTCGGCAGCCGGTTCGGTAGACACCGGAATCACGACCGAAGGCGTCCAGGTGGCACAGGTCGACCTGTCGAAGAACGGATACACGGAGGCAGAGGGACGGGATTTCTACCGACGGCTGCTCGAACGTGTTCGATCCGTCCCGGATGTCGTTGCGGCAACCCTGGCAGCGGATCTGCCACTGGACGGGACGGCGATCGGCCTGGGAGGCGTGTCCCCCACTCCCGGCCCGGAGTCCTATCGCGATGCCGATTTCAACATCGTGTTTCCAGCGTACTTCGAGACCCTGGGCATCCCACTTGTCGACGGTCAGGACTTCTCCTTACTCCCCGGCGATACGGCGAATCGTGTCGCGATCATCAACGAAACGCTCGCTGGCCGTCTCTGGCCGGGACAGGATCCAATCGGACAAGTGTTCTACGTGGGCAAGAATAGAGCCCACCGGGTCATCGGCGTCGCGCGAGACGGCAAGTACGGATCGATCGATGAAGATCCTGCAAGTTTCGTCTATGTCCCCTTCTCGGAAAACTATCAAGCAGGGATGAAGCTGGTTGTACGCAGCCGCGCCGGTCGGGCGGGTGCCTCGGAAATAATCCGATCCTCTGTCCGCGAGCTCGATGCAGGTCTCCCGATAACCGGCGTTCAACCGCTGGCAGATTACGTCGGCTTTACCTTGCTCCCGCAACGGATTGCCGGAAACGTCGCCGGGACCATGGGGTTACTGGTTCTGTTGCTCTCGGCAATGGGCGTCTATGGGGTTGTCGCTCTGTCAGTGACCGAGCGGACACGGGAGATCGGCGTTCGAATGGCTCTTGGCGCCACATCTTCAAACGTCTTCGGTCAGGTGCTCCGGAACGGGATGACGATGACACTCGGAGGCGTCTTCATCGGAGGGTTGATTGCCGCCGGACTGACGCAGTTTCTATCGAGTCTCCTGTACGGGGTCACGCCGACGGATCCGCTGACATTTGGTGCATCGGCCACCCTGCTCGCCTTTGTGGCGCTGGCGGCATCGATCGTCCCGGCCTGGCAGGCCGTCCGGATAAGCCCGATCGACGCCCTGCGCCACGATTGAAAGAACCCTCGACCAGTGACATTTTCCTAGCCAGTCGGTCTAAGCGACTCAATGAAAGCGGCGATCACGATCTGGCTCGTTGGGGCATCCCTGCTGATCACTCCTTTGCACCCGCAGACACGGCAGTATGGAGGCCTCGGCGAAGGATGGACCTCGGCGCCCGGGCGCGAAGGCATCCGGTTCGGCTGGCGCATGTTTACTGCGCCACAGTTGGAGGAAATCTGCCCGGGCATGGAGGTTCCCGAGACGCTGAAGGTTTCTGAGACGCCACTTGTTCTCGTCGTCGGCGAATCGTTTCCCGTCGAACGCCTCACCGTTCATGCGATGGACGGTGAAGGTCGAGAGATCCCTCCCGTACCGATCGCGTTACTTACAAGCGTCGCGGCGGCCGAACTTCTCGATCTCAACTCCGTCACGTTGTCCAGTGGTCGGATATTTCCCATTGAAGCCGGTGATTTCCACATCCGGGTTCAAACGATCTGCACCGTCGAGACCCACAACGTGCCGGTAAACGCGGTCATCCAGGTCACGGTCGTCGAACCGAATCGTTAATTTCCGCCCTGATTCGCATGAGCCTCAACTTCTCCAGTCGTCAGGGGATAGCGTATACGGCCACGGCCGTACAATCTATCCTGCTGGAATCAGGAGGCCGTCCGGCCCCACTCGCACCTGGATCGCTCGCGGCCCGGGAGAGACAGAAGGAACCATAGCTGCAACCCGTCCCTGCCTGGTCATGCTGGTCACCTCGACGTCAACGGGTTCGGCTGATGCCAGACCCAGATGCACCGGCGACGCGTTCTGGGAACAGTAACCCGACCCGGTATCGACCAAGCCCGTACCGAGGAGTTCCCGGGTACCCGCCCGGTAGACCCGTACTTCACTGCCGGCCTTCGTGTAATGCCCGTCCTGGTCCAGCACCAGCACCTGTATCGAACGACCGGCAGCCTCTCCGGTGAGCGTGTTCCTGAACAGGTGATGACCCCCGTCGGACTGGAAGTCCGCCAACGCCAGATCCAGGTCCCCGTCGGCGTCGAAGTCCGCCCACTGGACGCCATGGTCGGCGTCGTGCTGCTGGATCGACGTGGTGATGACATCGGTGAAACCGGTCGGCTCGTTCCTGAAGAGGTGGTCCGGGTAGTGCAGTTCCCCGTTGACGTATGCACTCATGTAGAGGTCGGGGCGACCATCGTTGTCGACGTCGCCCCACGCGCAGGAAACCGCATGCGTGTCCACATCGAGGCCCAACCCTGGCGCGACGTCCGTCCAGTGCCCCGATGGATCTTCCGTGTAGAGGGCGCTCGGCCCGTAGTTGGCGACGAACAGATCGAGACGGCCGTCACCGTCGTAATCTGCGATGCAGGGACCGACGCTGCCGTCACCCTCGCGACGGTCCACCTCCCTCAAGCCAAGTTCATCGGCAACGTCGAGGAAGCTTCCGCCATCGTTGCGGTACAGGGCGTTGGGGTCGTCTTCCTGGTTCGCGATGAACACGTCCAGGTCTCCGTCCCGATCGAAGTCGAACCAGACGGCGCCGACGGCCTTTCGCGGGTCGGCCAGTCCCGTCACCTCGGACACATCGGTCAACGTCGGGCCATCGTTCCGATACAGACGGTTCGCCTGATCGCGAAACGCGATAAACAGGTCGACGTCGCCATCGATGTCGCAGTCGATCCAGCTGATCTGCCGGGTCTGCCCCGACAGATCGAGACCGAGGGCGGGAGCGACGTCGGTAAAGCCGCTCTCGCCATCGTTGCGGTAGAGACGGTTCCCCGTCGGTGCATCGAAAGCGAAGCCGACATACAGATCCAGGCGCCCGTCGGCATTGAAATCTCCCCACGAAGCACCGCGGGTCCGCTCTCGATCGGCAACGCCGACGTCGAGCGCGACATCAACGAAGGTGCCATCGTCGTTCCGGTACAACCGGTTCGGGATGCCGTCACCAAACCCGACAAACAAGTCGAGGTCGCCGTCGTTATCGAAGTCCGCCCAGGCGTTCGTGTACGCCCCTCCGACGCCAAACAGGTCCGGTTGGGTCAACTCCAGTCCTGCGACCGGTGCCGGAGCTTCAGGGGGATCCGGTTCCTCGGCACAGCCCGAAACCAGAATCGACATCACACCCAGGCACGCAAGCGTTCGCATTCTCAGCATGGGGTAAAGGGTATACCGGATTAGATCAGGCAGGAAACACTTCGCCCGATCCGGGCTCCTCTTGAAAGGTGGTCACGACCGATTAGGAAGCCGGCAAGTTCCGTGTTCAGAATTCGCTCTGATAATCAAGGGCAGAACCCTGAGTCCTCAATTCCCTGCCCCCATTTCTCTTGCTGAAGTTGTGGAAATCGCCATACACTTCCCCTTCTCCGGCGCGAGCAGCTTGTTCCGCTTGTGCGCTTGTATCAAACGTTCAAAGAGGATCATACCGATGAGGATACCAAGGGTCCGCTCAAGAATAACTTCACAGAATTGGCGCCCAGATTCGCGTCAGATTCGGTCGCGACCGATTGAGCAGACCGGAGGAATAGCCCGCTATTTCGAGGATCTGCGATTGAGGAGCGGCCGAAGATGGCGCGAAGGTCCGCGAAGATGGCGTGAAGATGGGATGCCAAAATGTGAAGTTGTTCTTGTGCGGGTCCTAAGACTTACTGCGGCCGCGATTTTCGTCTTTGCGGCCCTGCTATTGCCGCTCCACGCCCAGGTCCCGCGAGACGCCGGGCAACGTCTGGATGAAATCTTCGCCCGATGGGACTCGGCTGACTCTCCGGGGTGCGCTGTCGGCGTGACGGAAAACGGGCTCACAATCCTCGAACGAGCGTACGGTATGGCCGACCTCGAACACGGTATTCCGAACACTCCCGACACGATCTTCGAGGGAGGCTCGGTCTCGAAGCAGTTCACTTCCGCGGCGGTCGTGCTGCTCGTCCTGGACGGCAAGCTCTCCCTCGACGATGACGTGCGCAAATACGTTCCCGAAGTGCCCGACTACGGTCCAACTATCACGCTCCGGCACATGATGAACCATATAAGCGGTCTCCGGGACTGGGGCAGCGTGGCGGGGATCTCCGGCTGGGGGCGGGGGGCCCGCAGTCACGACCATGACGACGTCGTCGACATCGTCAGCCGGCAGACCGCGCTCAACTTTGAACCGGGCCACGAGTATTCCTACAGCAACACAGGATTCAACCTGCTCGCGGTGATCGTTGGCCGCGTCAGCGGGACTTCGTTCGCCGAATTCTCCAGGGAGCGGATATTCAAGCCGTTGGGCATGAGGAATACCCAGTGGCGCGACAACTACCGCCGCATCGTACCGGGCAGGAGCACGGCTTATTCCCCGCGGACGGGAGAGGAGTGGGAGATCAACCGGCCCATCGAAGACGTCCACGGCAACGGCGGAATCCTGACGACTGTCGCCGATCTCGGTATCTGGAATCAGGCACTGACGGACGGGCGGCTTGGTGGCGCAGAGTTCGTCCGGATGATGCACCGGCAGGGCCGCCTGAACGATGGTTCGGAGATTGTGTATGCCTCCGGGCTCCAGGTCCAACAGTTCGCCGGGGTCCCTTCGATCACGCACACGGGATCGACGGCCGGTTATCGGGCTTACCTCGGCAGGTTCCCCGACCAGGGCCTCTCGGTGGCGATGATCTGCAATGCATCGAATGTGTCGACGGGTGGGACCGGAGGCCGCGTCGCGCGCGTCTTCCTGGGTGCGGCTGCTGCTGATCCCGAACCTCCCGAGGGGATCCGTTTATCCCCCGCCGCGCTCGAAGGCTTCGCGGGCCTGTACACGGAGCCGGTCACCGGCAACACAAAAGAGCTACGGATCGTTGATGGCCAGCTCCGAGACGGAAACTCCCGGCTGATTCCCCTGTCCGGGGACGAATTTGCGGTAGGCAACGCGGGACGGCGATACGTATTCGACGCCGCCGGCCGGAGTGGCTTCAGCATCGAAGACTGGCAGTACACGGACCATCGCTTCGAGCCCGTCGAGCCATGGGAGCCGAAAGCGGCAGACCTGCGAGCGTTCACCGGCACTTACCACAGTGAGGATGCGGAAACGACCTACATGCTCCGTGTGGATGACGGAGAGCTCACCGCCTGGCAGCGACCCAACCGGACCCGGAAGCTGGTGCCAGTCTACAATGACGCATTTCGTATGGGCGGAAATATCGTTCGCTTTCGTCGGGACGGTACTGGTCGCGTCACCGCCTTATCCTTGAGCCTGGGCCGCGTTTACGACATGCGCTTCAGCCGTGTCGAGAAGTAGGAAGCCCTCCATTCCCTGATTCATCTGTCTTCTGTCATGTGAGGCTTGTCGAGCGGGGTTCAGGAGTCGGTGAATCTAGCCCGCATTTCTCATGAATGGTGCCCAAAACTGCATTTTGGAGACGGAAAAGATGTCGGAGGCTGGGTGGCGAGAGCAAAGATGCCGGCTGAGGGGAGTGACTGGGCCTGGACGAGTGGTGGTGAAGGGAATGACGACGTGAAATCGGATTACAGAGACAGCTATCCCGATCAAAGATCGGAACGTTGGTATGTCTGAGGAGGGGACGCTCAACAGCGAAGCGGGACTTTCTGAAGGTTGGCATAAATCTGAGCGAACACCGCGGCGTAGGGGTATCCGCCAGCCATCCGAATCCAGACTCGACGCACGGTCACATGGATCTGCGCTCCGATTTTGAGCAGCTTCAGGCGAATCGTGGTGCACTGCGCCCGCGCGAATTCGGTGCCCTGCAACCCGAGCCGTCGCAAGGCCTGCATTAACATGTACGCCACCGATGAAAGGTAGAGTCGGAGTTGATTGGCGCGCATGGTGGCCGTGCTGGTCCGATCGGCGAACAATCCGAGCTGTTGCTCTTTGATCCGGTTTTCCATATCCCCTCGGGCACAGTAGATCTGTTCATAGATCTGTCTTGGGGTCTTTCGGCCTTTCGGTAACGAGGTGACGATAAACCGAGGATTGGAGCCCTTGGCCAGATGTTCGGCCTTACCAATGATGCGTCGCTCACGGGTCCAGCTGTCGCGGGTCTGATACGGAAACGTCTTAAAGACGCGCGCTGGCTTTCCCGTCCTGTCGAATCGCTTTTTTGCAGTCGCCATCGGAGTTTCGATCGCGCCCAGCAGTCGATTGTTCTTTGCCAGTCCGATCACGTAATCGACACGGTGTTGGGCCTCGCACCACGTCAGGATCTCATCGCGGCAGAAACCCGAGTCGGCACGAATCACGATCTGGACTCTGGGCCACTTCTGCCGAATCTGTCCGACGATCCGTTCCAGCTCTTTGACCGATCCGGCCGCACCATCGATGTCGGATCGTCGTAGCCGGGCACACAGCAGAAACTCCCCACAGAAGATATACAGCGGCAGATAACAATAGTGCCGGTAATAGCCGTGAAAGAAGCGACCCTCCTGACTCCCGTGAATCGGATCGTCGGTCGCATCCAGATCCAGAATGATCTGCCGCGGCGCCCGCCGATGCGCTTGGAGAAACACGTCCACCATCAACCTATCCATCGCCGCCTCGTCTCGTCCGATCTTCTTGTACGGATGGTCTGCCGCACCCTCGGTCGACAGTTCCAGTCGGTTCAGCGTGCTCTTACCAGCCAGGGCCTTGCCTCGATCTCGTGCCTGTTTCCGGGTCCGACCCTTCGGATCGGTCTCACCCACCATCACGGCCAGCATCGGATCCGACCGGAGTTGGTCGTGGTCGTTCAGATCCTCATAGCCCAAACACAATCCGTACACACGTTGCGACACCAGTTGTTCGATCCCGTGTTCCACAAATCGCGGATCCCGATGATCCTGGAAACATCCGGCAAGCTGTTTCAGAATCCCCGTCCGTTTTTCTGCTTCTCGTAGCAGCAAGCCGCCCGCATCCGTGCTGATGTCTCCTCCGTCGAATTGGCCCCGTACTTCCCGTGAACCTAATGCGTGAAATTGAATCGATTCTGTCTTACACTCTGTATTCATAAAGGCCGCCTCCGTCTGCGCATTTGATGCTTCTAGACAAAGTCATCTATGCCAGACAGGGCGGCCTTTTTCGGTCCTTTCCCTTCCTACTCTGTTTCGATTTATCTCAGATCTCTTGAGAAATGCGGGCTAGGGGTACTGTGCTTTCCTACTGACCTGGCTCACGCACGCTGAAGCCGAGCATCATGCCCGCCTCCAGGTGCTCGGCGATGTGACAGTGCATCATCCAGTCGCCGGGGTTGGACATGTCGACCAGGTACTGGACCGTCGTTCCGACCGGCACGATGGCGGTGTCCTTCCAGACGAGGTTCTCGTTCGGTACGCCGTCGATGCTTATGACCAGGAAGCGCTGGCCGTGGATGTGCACCGGATGATTCATCGGGTGGATGGTCTCGGGATCGTTGAACAGCTCGATCTTGACCACGTCCCCGACCTCGAACTGCCAGTCGATGTCCATGTTCTCGCGGCCCGTATTGGTGTCGAGTAAGGTCCAGTGCACCTGCTCGGCGCTCGACAACCAGTTCATCATCGGCATCGCGTCGTTCCATTCCATCGGCGGCGCGTAGAGGCCGGCCTCGAACTCCATTGCGCGCACGATCGGGAGCGGCAGGTTCTCGATCTCCAGCGTGAGCTCCAGGCGGTGGTCGACCGGGCGGTCGAAATACTGGCGGTAGTCGTCGATGTCCGAGGAGACGTCCAGGTTCTCGCGCAGGATGTCGAATGCCTCGGTGTGGTCGTCGGAAGTCGCACTGTCGGCCACCACGATCATGCCCAGCATGTCCGTGTGGGGATAGAACTCCCCGCGAAAGTCGTCGATCGCCTGAATGGAGTTCGTCATGGGCACCTCGCCCGCCTCGTCGAACTTCACCTCGACGATGTAGCGCTCCGCCGGTGCAATCACGACCGAGTCGACCCATTCCTCTCGCTCGTATTTGCTCACGTCCGAGCCGACTATCTTGATACGCGCCCCGCCGAACACAACGTTGAACGTCCGGGTATTGGCAACGTTGGTCAGGTAGAAGCGCACCACGTCGCCCCGGGCCACGTCCAGCCTGTAATCGGTTTCGCCATTGACGAGCATCACGTTGCCGAAGCGACCCATCAGGGCGTGCGTGGCGGCCTGCTCGCCGAACGGGATCGGCCCGAGGTCGTCCATCAGCAGGTCGTCGAGGATCACCGCCTCCTCGTGATTGACCGGGCTGTAGTACGTCGGCTCGGGCGCACCGACCAGGAGGTTTCCATAGAGGCCCAGGTCCTGCTGGATGTCTTCGCGCACGTGGGGGTGATACCAGTAGATTCCGGAGTCGCGGAAAAAGATCTCGTACCGGAACGACTCCCCGTAGGCGACCGGGGGCTGTGTCACGTTCGGGACTCCGTCAAAACGGTTGTCCAGCCGGATGCCGTGCCAGTGCACGGTCGTCTCGTCGGGAATCTCGTTATGAAAGTTGACCACGACCGTGGCGCCGCGGGGCGCCCGGATGAGCGGGCCGGGATACATCCCGTTGTACCCATACATCACGAGCATCTTGCCGTTGATCGTTCGCCGGACGAGCGACGCCCGGATGTCCATCTCGTCGCCGTCTTCCATGTCGACGATCACGCCGGGCACCGCCTCGGGCAGGGACATCATGTCCAGATCGCTGCCGGCAAGAAACGGATCGACGATCGGCGTTGTGCCGATCAGGCCGGGCAGCATCGGCATCGGTCGATCCATGGGCGGCATGCGCCAGTCGGCCGGATCCGCACCCATCGACATGCCCTCCATTCCCGGCATGCCCGGCATTTGTGGCATGCCCGGCATCTGTGGGGATGCGGGAGGGCTTTGCTGTGGTTCAAGAGGCTGGCCAAACAGGCCGGCGCCAAGCAGGGCGACGCCCACAGCCGCCGGGATGAACTTACGGAGGGTACCGATCCGACGACTTGGCCTCGTCATTGTCCGGAAGTTCGTGTGGGGTTTTCGCCGAAACCGTACTTCGCGCAAGGCTCGCTTTCATACGGCCCATGACCGGCCATGGTGTGCATCATACCGCTCCGGGACATGCCGCGCGATACGATCGGGCCACTCCACTTCGTCGCCGCAGGGTCGTCGGTCGGCTCCAGCGTCATCACGACGAGATACTTGTTCCACGCGACCCGGCCGTGGACGGAGTCGTTCTGGTCGAGCACACCGAGTCGCTTTACGTCGTCGACCCGGGAGTTCGTGAGCCAGACGGTGTAATGCCCCTGTTTGGGCGGCTTCAAACGCTCGAAGCCGATCGTCAGATCATAAATGTAGGTGCCGTCGCGCGCTATCGAGACACCGAACGGCGACCTGGCGAACGACGCCTGGGCGGTCCCGCTAGAACGCCCAGTGCCAGGAACCCGTCCGGTCTTGACCAGGTCGATTGCGTAATACGGCAGGTTGGGTCCCGGGACCGCCGTCGCGGCGCAAGGAGTCGCCACGCTGCTCGGTATCACGGCCGCGATCGCCCGAGGAGCCGCCAGGCCCGGCAAGAGCGGGGCTCCGACCCCGGACAGGCCCACCAGGACAACCACCGCGACGAACTGCGGTCCCTTTGTCATTGCTGCGGGCCTTCCGAATCCCAATCCTGCGCGCTGGAAATGTTCGGCATACCCCAATCTTCTCCATTCCAACCCAGGAATCCCTCCATCCGGAAGGTCCAGAACCCGGTCGACATGTCGCTGATCGCGATCAGGCCATCGGCATTTCGCACGTCCACACCAAAGGCGCCGTTGAACATCGCGTTACGCTTCGTGTTCGGTGGCCCGACGTACGTGTCGTAGTAGGCAACGGTCACCGGATTGCGGGGGTCCATCATGCTGAACACCTGGAGACCGTCCAGGTATCCCGACACGAACACATAGGGATAACGCACCTCGTGGTTGTGCGTCAGGTGCTTCCAGTCTGCCGTCCATCCTGAAATGGGCCGCCGGATGTTCTCGACCTCGCCGGAAAGGCCGGGCTCCAGATCGAAGATCCGCAGCGGCGCGTATTGATACTCGGTCTCGGCGATGACATACCGACCATCGGATGTCGGCGTAAAGGTATGACCGTTGCGCACGCCGCTGATGCCGGTCAAGGTGACCAGCAGTTCGGGTTTTTCCAGATCCGTGATGTTGTAGACGTAGTAGCCACCGGTACCGCCGCCGTAGAACCGGTCCTCGGCGGAATCGGTGTGGTACCCGGCGTAGAAGTCGTGATAGCCACGCCGGCCACCTTCGTTGTCGCCGGCCGGAATCCGGGCGATCATCGCCCCCTCGACCCGGCCCTCGACGACCATGCCCAGATCGTACACCGCCGCGTACGGGGCTCCGATGGTCGCAATCAGCAGGACCCGGCCACTACTGTGCTTGTAGACGAAGATGTTGTGGAAGCCGCCGGGGTTGTCCGGCTCACGCAGGCGAGCCACCTCTTTCACCTTGCTCGTGTCCGGCAGATCGGTCACGTCGACGATGACCGCGCCCATGTCGCTATCGGGACCACCCTGACCGAACTGCAAGGATTGGACAAAATAGTAGCGGTCATTCCACTTGAAGTGCTTGACGTCCATACCGCCGTTACCGAGATGGAGATCCTGATCCTCGATCCGCCATTTGTAGATCACCTTCGGTTTCGACGGGTCCGAGATGTCGATCACGTCGGTCCCCTTGTCACCCTCTTCACCGTAAACCATGCGTGCCACGTAGGCGTAAGGCCGCGAAAGCTCTTGCTCCAGGTCCATGTCGGCCACGCTGAGCCTGGGGCCGAGCGGTATGTGGCCGAGCACCTGGATGTTGTCACTCCCTGGTTTCTCGGGAGTCCAGAGGGCCACCCCCTGGCCGAGAAGGGCCGGATGGACGATCGGGAGGACCGCTGCAATAACGAACGCAAGGACCAGGATAAAATAACGCTTCTTCACAGTTCACCTCGTGTGCAAATGGTCGGGGGGACAATCTGATAGGGGATTATCTATAGTTACTGCCCATGGTGTCAACTCCGAGCTACCATGCCCATATGGACAAGCACGACATCCTCACCTCCTTCGGCGCCACGTCCTCTGAGGTCGCCGAACTTCTGGCGTACGAAACACGCGTTCTCCACGGAGTCGAAGACGACCTGAACCTGCCGCTCGAAGATGAACCTTTTGTAGAATCCTGGGAAACCTATTGCGGAATGGCGGGGGACAACGGCGCCATTGCGGCAATACGGGTCCCGATTCGGCAACTCGCCTTCCCGATCCGTCAGGGAATCAGTCAAGACCCGGACTACCGGGCCGTGATCCGGCGGGGCGACCCTGTCGCGTCCTCCCGGATCGCCACAGGGCTGCCCCTCGACCGTCCAGACGATGTTCGGTTGTCCCTCGAAACCACCGCGGCAGGGCGCATCCCCGTGATCACAATCGCCGATCGAGGCGATTTCGAAAACATCCTGAGGGCGGCGACCAGACGGAACGAACCGGTTTCGATCCCGGGATCGATCGGAGCGATGACCGTCTCCGGATTCAACAACTGGGACAGGTTGCATCGGTACCGGCACGCCTGGGAGGAACGCAATCCGGATGCGGAATGGAACAAAGAATTCAAAAAGGTGAAGGATCGGCGAGATCTCTACCAGGACCGCTTCATCCTTCTGAGTGAAGGACCCTACAGTGGAATCGCGGCATCGGAGCTCGACCTCGGGGAAGACGAGTGGCTCCGGCTGTCGGGAGTGATCCGCCTCCACCACGAGTGCACACACTATTTCACGAAACGGGTTTTCGACTCCACGGGCAACAACGTCGTGGATGAAATCGTCGCGGACTACATCGGCATCGTCCACGCACTCGGACACTATCGAGCGGACTGGTTTCTTCGTTTCATGGGGCTGGAGGACTACCCGGACTTCCGCTCCGATGGTCGTCTGGACTACTATCGGGGAAATCCGCGCCTCGGTGACGGCGCTTTCCGGGTGATGCAGTCGCTCGTGGTCGAAGCCGCCAGGAATCTGGAACGCTTGGCCCCCCCGAACGCCGAGAACGAAGGGCCGGTGATCTCCCGGCTGACCCGTCTTACCCTCGAAGAGCTGGCGACCTTGAAATAGGAAACGGCACCTAGTCTAGCCTAGGAGCCTGCGCGGCAGAAGGACCGGAATTGGGCGGTACCGGAACGAAGATGTAGGACATGTCACGAACCTATCGGACCTATATTCCGGAACAGAGCCTGCTGATGCCGCCGTCGTTGAGAGATTGGCTGGCGGAAGATCACCTGTCCTATTTCATATCGGATGCCGTGGACGCGATGGATTTGAGCGCGTTTGAAGAGCGGTATGGAAGTGAAGGACCAGGCAATCAGGCGTACGATCCGCGGATGATGGTGAAGGTGCTGATCTATGGGTACGCGACCGGGGTGTTTTCGTCCAGGAAGATGGCGGCAAAGATGAGCGAAGACGTGGCGTTCCGAATGTTGGGATCGGCGAACTTCCCGGCACACCGAACGATTTCAGATTTTCGCAAACTGCATCTGGAGGAGTTCGGGAACCTGTTTGTGCAAGTGGTGAGAATGGCGCGAGAAGCGGGACTGGTGAAGATGGGAACCGTGGCGGTGGATGGAACCAAGATGCGGGCGAATGCGAGCAAACGCAAAGCGATGAGCTATGAACGGATGAAGAAGCAGGAAACCGAGTTGGGGGAACAGATTCGGGATCTGATCAATCGGGCAACCGCGACCGATGAGGAAGAAGACCAGCGTTACGGGGCCGATCGGCGAGGAGACGAACTACCCGAAGGATTGGCGACGCACGAGAAGCGACGGACCACGATCCAGGCGGCGATGAAGCGACTCGAAGAGCGTCAGATGGCTGCCGACCAGGAAGCGGAAAGGAAACCGGGAGACGACAAGCCTGGAAGCGGCAAGAAGGGCAAGCCGTTCAAACGCCCCATGGGTGAGCCCAAACCCAAAGCCCAGGATAACTTCACCGATCCGGAAAGCCGGATTATGAAGACCTCGACGGAAGGATTCCAACAATGCTACAACGCGCAGGCGGCGGTGGATTCCGAGGCGCGAATCATCGTCGCCACAACGGTGAGCAACAATGCTTCCGATACCGGACAGTTGACACCGACTCTGGATGAGTTGAACAAGAATCTGTCCGAGAGTCCGGACCGGGTACTGGCGGATGCGGGATACCGATCCGAGTCGAATCTGCGAATGCTGGAACGACGAGAAATTGATGGGTACGTCCCGATGGGCCGCGAGAAGGATATTGACACGGCCCCACTCCCACCCAAAAGCACAGCGATGGGTCGGATGATCCGCAAGATGAAAACCCAGCGAGGGCGTGATCGTTACCGGGCCCGAAAGCACATCGGTGAGCCACCGTTTGGGTGGATCAAGTCGGTGCTCGGATTTCGACAATTCAGTCTGCGAGGTTTGGACAACGTCACCTGCGAATGGAACCTGGTGGCTCTGGCGGTGAACTTGCGACGGATGAACGGAAAGATCGAATGGGCCTAGTCCGCAAAACCGGGGACAACCAACCCAGCCCCGGGGCCAACGACTCAGGTCCGCACAGCTTCGAACAGGTCATTTCGAAAGAATCGGGCGGTTCTGCTCCCAAGACCCTATCGAATCCCAATAGCTCCGAGTTCTTCGCGCTTTGCCGCGCAGACTCCTAGGCAAACGATAACGTTTGCCGTCAGGATCGGTCGTTGGAAGCTCGGAGCGCACAGATCATATCTTGAATCACTGATCACCTTCAACTACATAGAATCTACTGTGCGGTAGCCGTCGGCAAGGAAACTGGACCAAGGAACGGGTGTCTATTCCGTGAGCAAAAGCACCGCGGGATTGACCGAGAGCGGAAAGCGGTACAAGCAGGGTCTGACGACTATGGCAATACGGACAGTGTCGTTGTATGGGTGTTATGTCAACCCGCGCGCGGCCGCAGGCCGTCGGGCGGCGCGTGCGATCAGAGCCGTGGGTCGAATCCTTCGGGCGCGTGAATCGGCGTGACCCCGACACTCTGGCAGAGGGAGTCGGGAAGCTGTTCTAGTGGTCCCCGTCAAACAGACTGTAACTTATCGAGCTTCTTTCGGGCACGTTGAACTTTTTGCCTCCTCAGTAAAATCTGTGGGCGACATCGGGTTCCGGTAACGCTCCAAGCGTGTGGTAGAGAGCGACTTGGGCAGCTCTAAAGGTCCGAAAACCATACGCTTTTCTGGTGGTCACTTTCGCTTTGTTGTTGAAACCTTCGACGATGCCCCCGGAAATCCGCTTTTTGGCACGGAACCAGTTGAGCAGGAGTTCCCGGTGGGAGCGGAGCATGCGCGCCACCTTTTTCATGGGCTCGATCCGGGATCGCATCGTCCGCCGGCACCAGGCATCCATGAATTGACCGGCCCAGTAGGGCGACGTGTACTCCCAGAAGAACTGGAAGTCCTCCTTGAGCAGAAAGCTCCGAACGGTCCGCAGGTTGTACTGGAGCAGGTCGGCCAGCTTGATGTCTTGCTTGTCGGTTCGGTTCTGGGGGCGCTTGAGCAAACACCACCGGGAGTGTTTCAGGATCGGCTCCAATCCCGCGGCTTTCATATCCCGGGATTCCTGGGCTCGAACCTCATCGATGGCCTTATTCATGTGCATGGCGATATGAAACCGATCCAGAACATGCAGGGCCGTCGATGCTTTCTTGGAAATCACCTTCAGATACGGCTTCCACATGTCGCTGCACACGAACTTCAACTCGGCGGCGCGCTCGACTCCGAATTGCTGGAAGAAGCGCAGCAACGTTTTCACCGTGCGATCCCGGCCGACCCAGAGCAGCCGCTTGGAATGCCGGTCGATCTGGTAGACCACCGTCAGGTACTTGTGCCCCCGGCGCCAGAGAATCTCGTCCACGCCAATCGCGGTCACACCCTCCAGGTCCCGGTGCGCCAGCCCCCAGCCGACGATCCATTCCACAGATCGAAACACCTTCTCCCAGGAAGTCCGGAAGATGTCGGCAACCTCCTGCCAGGACATCCGCCGCGCCCAACCGGCCAGAAATTGCATATACGTCCGCGTCAAGGTTTGCTTACCCTCGGCCCAGGGCACCGATTCGACCTTCACGCCACAACGCCTGCAATCCACACGCCGCATCAGATACACGAAGAACACGGGAAAGCCCCACAGCGGCACAAACTCGAACAGGCGGGCCTCCAGCGTGTCGTAACCCGGTCCCGCACGCCCGCAGCCCGAGCAGACCGGCCGGCTGTTGCGTCGTGGAAATATCTCCACCAACAGTGCCGTCTCGCCCCCGATTCGTTCCCATCGCACTGCTCCGTAGACAAAGGACTTGAACTTCTGCACTCGATTCAGAATAGTCTTCACTTGCACCCTGGTCTCGTCTCTCCTGCTTTGGATTTGTTTGGTGCAATACCAAATACAGGATTCGAGCCAGGGTGTGCTACATCCCTTTCGTTCTCATCGTCGGTTTCTCCTCATCCCGGCCTGTGTGGAAGTGTGAATCGGCCCCACGTCTTTTCCGGCCGATTCAAGTCGCTGTGGAAATCCGCGCGTCTCTTACCGGATTCCCTCAGCGTCGCCACTTTCCACAGGCCACTCATTTGCCCGTTTCTACCCACAGATTTTGCCGAGGACCCAACTTTTTCAAGAATATCGGAAGCCGTTGCGGTCCAAATGAAGGGCTTCGGGTTCTGATTGTGACCCCCGACATATTCCTCCACGGCCTGGATTAGCTCAGGAACCGAATGGAAAACCCCGCGCCGAAGCCGTTGTTCGGAAAGATCCCGGAAGAAGCGTTCGACCATGTTCAGCCAGGATGCACTGGTCGGTGTGAAGTGCACATGAAAGCGCGTGTTGCGCTTCAACCAGTTGACGACTTTCTGATGTTTGTGCGTGGCGTAGTTGTCGCAAATGATATGGATCTGTTTGTCTTTCGGCACGGAACGTTTGATCTGATTGAGAAACCGGATCCATTCCTGATGACGATGCTTCGGCATACAGGTCCCGATAATCGAGCCGTCCAGCGTATTGAGCGCGGCGAACATCGTGGTCGTCCCGTTGCGTTTGTAGTCGTGGGTGAGGGTGCCGCACCGCCCCTTCTTCAGAGGTAACCCGGGTTGCGTGCGGTCCAGGGCCTGCATCTGGCTCTTCTCATCGCAGGACAAAACAATGGCGTTTTCCGGAGGGTTCAGATACAAACCGACCACATCCTCCAACTTCTCGACAAATTGTTTGTCGTTGGAAAGTTTGAAGGTGCGTGCCAGATGAGGCTTCAAGCCATGAGCCCGCCAGATTCTCCCTACCGTGGACTCGCTGACGCCGGTTGCCCTGGCCATCAAGGACCGGCTCCAGTGCGTGGCGTTCGGAGGCTTCCCTTCGACCGTCTTCTTCACGATCCGGGCCCGCTTCCGGCGGCCGATCGAGGGAATCCGTCCACTGCGGGAAGCGTCCTTTTCGATTCCCCCGAGGCCATCTTCAACGAAACGATCGCGCCAACGTCCGGCCTTTTGACGAGTGATGTCCAACTTGGCAGCGATCTCCTGATTGTCCAGACCCCCGGCGGCCAGCAAGACAATTCGAGATCGTTCCGCCAACCGGACCGCCACACTGCGGCTTCGGCTCAGTCGCTCCAGTTCCTTCCGCACAGGAATGTCCAATTTAATCGTCGGTGCTCTCCTCATATATACTCAGACGTAGGAAAGCTGAATAAGTTACATTAACTGTGACGGACTACACTAGCGTCCAGCGCTGAATGTGCGCGATTGTTCAGAACAGGTCCAAGCAGTAAACCGATGGATTCGCGAACCCGTTTGCGGTCCGGTAGCGGTGAGGGAGGTATCCCCCGCCGCAGATGTCTTTGATCGCGCAGCGCTCACAGACGTCGCAAAGGCGTTGCTGGGCGAGGTAATCGGTCGCGATGATGTCGACCTCGAAGGCAGCCCCGAGAGGGTCAGCGAGCACGTTCAGACCCGTGCGGGTGATCCCCGCCTCGCAGGCCCGCAGCAAGTCGTTCGGCTCGATTCCGCCGTCGGTCTCGATAACCACGACGCTCGCGTAGCCCCTCCCCATCCCGACCATCTCGCCGCCTGCGCCCCATACGCTTCGGATGATCTGGTCGAACATCCGAATGCGCATTGTCTCGATCTCACCCCGCTGCCACCGCTCGAAGATCGCGATCAGCCAGCTGGCGAACGGTGCAGGATCCTCGCCGTCCGGCGCCGGATCGGCGTAGGTCGCCTGGGGATAGAGGAAGTCAACGGTGCTTGGGCGCAGGTCCAGCAGTAGCTCGTACATCGCGTCGGGGTCGACGCTTGGATCGATGACACTGAGCAGTCCGGGAGCGAGCCCATGCGAGGTGGCCAACTGCCAGCGCCGGCGTACCGCTTCGAACGAGCCGCGCCCTGCGTGGTCGACGCGCCAGCGGTCGTGCACCTCGGGCGGGCCATCCAGGCTGATCCCCAACCGAATCTCGTGCCTGGCCAACAGCTCGCACCAGGCTGGCGTGATCAGCGTCCCGTTCGTCTGAATGGAGAAGCGGGGGGTGACCGCGGGTTCAAGGGCCACTCGCATCCGGCCGACGAAGGCTTCGAAGAAGCTCCGCGGTGCGAGCATGGGTTCGCCGCCGTGAAAGCCGATCGAGAAGGTCGAAAGCTCGTGCTGCCGACAGTGCTCGGCGATCCGCTCGCAAAGCGCGTCGACGGTCTCGAGCGCCATGAGCTTTGGCTGCGCCAGGAACGTCCGATCGCCCTTGTTGTACATGTAGCAGTACGAGCAGTTGAGATTGCAGCGGCTGGCTACCTTGACGATCGCCGTCCTGAACTGAGGCTCGACGAGCCCCTCTTCGGATACGCCGACCGTCACAGCTGGACCAGGTGCATGAAGCGCTCGAAGCCGCCGTTGCTGCTGCGTGTCGCTTGGACCAAGGTGGCCCCGTTCCTCGAGTAGAGGGCCCGCCAGCTCTCGACGTCCGGGGGCGGCACTCCTTGCCCGGACACCACCTGGGCCAGGTCGTGCAGCATCGTGAACTCGAGCTCGGCCCTGGGCGGATGCCCCAGCTGGCCGTAATAGTCGCTCACGACGAGGATCTTGCCGGCGAACAACTCGTGCAGGCCCGAGAGCAGGACGTCAATGGATCGACTCCCGAACCATGCGTTGAGCAGACTGCTCGCGACCAGCAGGTTCACGTTGCCGCGCTGCTCGATGGTCAGGTCGGACGCAGCATCCAGCACTTCGCCGCAAACGAAACTCAGCCGTCCGCCGACGCCCTCCTCATCCGCCAGGCCAGTCGCCCGCTTTACGACGTTCGGGTTCGCGTCGATCCCGATGCCCACGAAGGCCGGGTTGCGGCGCGCGAGATCCCGTAGGAGCGCACCGCCACCGCATCCGAGGTCGAGCAGCGACTCCACCGAGAGAGACTCGACCAAACCCACCAGCCACTCGGGGGCTCCGGTACCGGCCCGAGCGAAGGCCGCGGCGTGGCGCTCCCAGTCGACGAGCCCGTTTCCCTGGGCAGGGTCGGCAAGAACCCGTCCGAGCTGCCGCAGGCAGGGATCGAAGGCGCCGACGTAGAGATCGAGCAGGGGCGCGAGCGGCGCCCCGGATTCATCGGACCTGAGAACGAACCGCCCATCGCCGAGATCCTCGATGACCTCGGAGCTAGCGGCCACGTAGCCGAGGAGATGGCGCAAGATCTCCCGGTCGAGACCTCGGTCCATCGCCAGTACATCGACGCTGACCGGTTCGCTCAACAGCCCGAGCACGCCCTCGCGGTGCAGGCCGTCGAGCACCATCGCCAGGTAGTGTCCTTCGAGCGCTCCCAAGAGGCTGAATCGGGGACTCTCGACGGATGGAACCCGATCCTCGGTCACGCTGGCTGCCCGCCCGCTACCCGCAGGACTCCCAGACTGTGGAGGCGCTCGACCTCGTCCCAGGCTGGATAGACAGCACTCTTCTCCTCCGCCATCGCCATGCAGCACTGCCAGTAGCTCGTGGGTTGCTCGAACCGCTCGATCAGGTCGGCCGTGGGGCCATCGATCCGAAACACGCGCGGCTGCGGCGCAGCGGCGACGAGCAGTAGGGGCCCCAATGGACCTGTCTCGTCGTCGTCCAGCAGAGTCGTACGACCTTCTTTGCTGAGGCGCGTGATTAGCGTGGAGCAGTCGTGGATACGCCTCAAGATGGTCGTCGTAGGGGACACCGAGAGTGTGAGGTCCCGGGGATCCACCGCACTGTCCAAGTCCTCCGAGAGCCAGCCGGGTCGGGCGTCCCGGACCGCGCGACCGAACCGTACGAGCGACACCAGGTGGTGATCGTCTCCGAAGCGGTCCCGCAGCATGCCCTCTACGGCCGCGCCGATCGATTGCGAGCGTCCCGTCTTCGTCCAGTGCTCGTAAGCCGCTCCTAGCAGCTTTGCAAGCGAGCCATCGAACGCGCCCAGGAGGTAGCGAAACGTGGCCGCTCCGATTTCGTTGAGCACCAGCCAGCCGGAGGTCACGAAGATGTGTCGTTCGCGAGAGAGCTTCGACGGGAAGTAGTAGTGATTGGGGAACAGCTCCGCATGCTCGGCGAGGAGGACGCCGTCCTCGGCGTCAATCCGCGGGAAGTTGAACCCGGACGTGTGCTCGTCGAGTCGCAGCTCCGATCCGTAGCGTTGGATGAGATAAGTGCCCGGCTCCGGCGTCAGCAGATACAGTTGCCCCAGGTTCAGGTCGTCCGCTCGGTGGTGCAAGCGACCCAGGAGGTCCAAGGTCTCTTCCTGATCGACCAACTCCTCCTCGGGGAAACCGGTGATGAAGGACGTCGTGGAGGCCATCCCCAACCGCGACGTCACGTCGAGCACCGGCTCGACCAGCGCGAGATCCAGGCGCTTGTCCGCCACCCGCTGCATACGCTGGCTGCCGGTCTCGATCCCGAAGTAGATGTGTTGGCAGCCAGCAGACGCCATCGCCTCGATCAGTTGCTCGTCCACGCAATCGGCCCGCGCCGAGCAGCGCCAGTGGAAGCCCTCGCCGCGAACTGCATCACAGAACGCGTGTACCTTGCGCTTGTCGACCGTGAACAGATCGTGGTTCAACTGAAAGTCGGTGTGGCCGTATGCGTCCCGCAAGAGGCGCATCTCACTGAGCAACCGCTCGGGGGACTTCAGCCTGTAGGTCCGACCAAAGAAGGACGCCGTCGAGCAGAACCGACACGAAAACGGGCAGCCGCGCCCCGCCTCTATGCGGATGTTGGACAGGCCCAGCTCCCCGATGGGGTAGACGTCGAAGGCCGGCATCGGCAGCTCATCGAGATCCTCCACCGTGGGCTTGCCGGGGTTGCAGACGACTCGCCCATCCTTGTCCCGGAACGAGACTCCGGGAATGCCCGAGAGGTCGCTCGTCCCCAGCCGCTCCAGCGCAGGGAGCAGCGTCTCTTCGGCCTCGTGGCGGAAGACGATGTCGAAAGTGGAGAAGCTGCTCAGGATCTGCTCGTGCAGGATCGATGCGTGCGGACCTCCGAGCAGCAGCGGGAGGTCTGGCCTGCGCCGCCGGATGACCTCGGCGGCCCTCACGACGCACTGGAAGTTGCAGCCCAAGGCCGTGAAGCCGACCACATCGGCACCGTAGGCTAGTGGTCCCCGTCTAACAGACTGTACCTTATTCGGATCGTTCCCCGAGCCAGACCGACACACTGCGGCTTCGGCCAAGCCGTCCGAGTTCGTTCCGCACAGGGATTTCCGATTTAATGGTCATTATTTTCCTCATATATGATCAGAAATGGGACAGCCAGAGCCGTTACGTTAATTGTGACGGACTACACTAGTGTAGTCCGTCACAGTTAATGTAACTTATTCAGCTTTCCTACGTCTGAGTATATATGAGGAGAGCACCGACGATTAAATTGGACATTCCTGTGCGGAAGGAACTGGAGCGACTGAGCCGAAGCCGCAGTGTGGCGGTCCGGTTGGCGGAACGATCTCGAATTGTCTTGCTGGCCGCCGGGGGTCTGGACAATCAGGAGATCGCTGCCAAGTTGGACATCACTCGTCAAAAGGCCGGACGTTGGCGCGATCGTTTCGTTGAAGATGGCCTCGGGGGAATCGAAAAGGACGCTTCCCGCAGTGGACGGATTCCCTCGACCGGCCGCCGGAAGCGGGCCCGGATCGTGAAGAAGACGGTCGAAGGGAAGCCTCCGAACGCCACGCACTGGAGCCGGTCCTTGATGGCCAGGGCAACCGGCGTCAGCGAGTCCACGGTAGGGAGAATCTGGCGGGCTCATGGCTTGAAGCCTCATCTGGCACGCACCTTCAAACTTTCCAACGACAAACAATTTGTCGAGAAGTTGGAGGATGTGGTCGGTTTGTATCTGAACCCTCCGGAAAACGCCATTGTTTTGTCCTGCGATGAGAAGAGCCAGATGCAGGCCCTGGACCGCACGCAACCCGGGTTACCTCTGAAGAAGGGGCGGTGCGGCACCCTCACCCACGACTACAAACGCAACGGGACGACCACGATGTTCGCCGCGCTCAATACGCTGGACGGCTCGATTATCGGGACCTGTATGCCGAAGCATCGTCATCAGGAATGGATCCGGTTTCTCAATCAGATCAAACGTTCCGTGCCGAAAGACAAACAGATCCATATCATTTGCGACAACTACGCCACGCACAAACATCAGAAAGTCGTCAACTGGTTGAAGCGCAACACGCGCTTTCATGTGCACTTCACACCGACCAGTGCATCCTGGCTGAACATGGTCGAACGCTTCTTCCGGGATCTTTCCGAACAACGGCTTCGGCGCGGGGTTTTCCATTCGGTTCCTGAGCTAATCCAGGCCGTGGAGGAATATGTCGGGGGTCACAATCAGAACCCGAAGCCCTTCATTTGGACCGCAACGGCTTCCGATATTCTTGAAAAAGTTCAACGTGCCCGAAAGAAGCTCGATAAGTTACAGTCTGTTTGACGGGGACCACTAGCAGCCCGTGGTGCAAGTCAACTTCATAGTTAACAACGGACCCCATGCGACCGTATCGCGAGGAAGATAGTGGAAGGAGAACGCGATATGGGAATGGGACGGAAAAAGGACCGACAAGCCACGTTATGGGTTGCGACAGCAGAGTTGCCGCGGACAGCGGGCCACGTGTTCTACGAACGGGTTAACCGAATCTTGGACCAAGCCAAGTTCGACCGGTTCGTCGAAGATGCCTGTGAGCAGTTCTACGCTGAGGTGATGGGTCGGCCGAGCGTGGCGCCGGGCAAGTATTTTAGGATGTTGCTGGTGGGCTATTTCGAAGGAATCGATTCGGAGCGTGGCATAGCGTGGCGGTGTGCCGATTCTCTGAGTTTGCGAGGATTCCTTGGAGTCGGGCTGAGCGAAGGGGTGCCGGATCATTCGACAGTCTCGCGGACGCGACGGTTGATCGATCTGGAAACACATGGAAAGGTCTTTTCGTGGATGTTGGGCGTGTTGGCCGGTGAGGGCCTGATCGATGGGAAGACGGTGGGCGTGGATGCATCGACACTGGAAGCCAACGCGGCGATGCGGTCGATCGTACGCCGGGACACCGGAGAAGCCTACAACCAATTCCTGACACGGCTGGCCAAGGCGTCTGGGATCGAGACACCGACGCAAACCGAGCTGGGGCGACTCGACCGCAAGCGGTCGAAGAAAGGATCGAACAAAGAGTGGGAGCATCCCCACGACCCGGATGCGCGAATCACGAAGATGAAGGACGGACGAACGCATCTGGCCCATAAGGTGGAGCATGCCGCCGACATGAAGACCGGAGCCATCCTGGCGGTCACGGTGCAGGGTGCCGATCAGGGCGACACGACGACGATCAAAGAAACGATGATCCAAGCCGCGCATCAGATGGAGACCTTGGCCGCCGATCCTGGATCGAAACTTCGGAACGATGTGCTCTCCGAACTGGTGGCGGATAAGGGCTATCACAGTAACGATACGTTGACCGGATTCAAAGACCTCAACATTCGCAGCTACATCTCGGAACCGGACCGGGGCCGACGCAACTGGAAAGATAAGTCCGAAGAAAAACAGGCCGTCTATGCCAACCGGCGACGAATCCGAGGCAACCGGGGCAAGCAATTACTCCGACAGCGCGGACTGATGTTGGAACGACCGTTCGCACACACGCTGGAAACCGGCGCAATGCGTCGGGTTCACCTCCGACATCGGGACAACATTCTCAAGCGCGTCCTGATTCAATATGCCGCTTTGAATCTGAGCCTGATCCTTCGGAACAATTTCGGAAACGGCACACCACGAGGCCTTCAGGGCCAACATGTCATGGCCTTATTCACCTTAATACTGCTCTGGAGCCACTGTGAATCGCTCTCGTTCCATCCTCAGCGCTCCAGAATCGATTTAGACGCCGTTCCGTCCGGGCG
Source organism: Terriglobia bacterium (assembly GCA_965262425.1). Classification (GTDB taxonomy): domain Bacteria; phylum Acidobacteriota; class Terriglobia; order 20CM-2-55-15; family 20CM-2-55-15; genus CAZOZZ01. Next base: position 2,315,053 of record OZ253536.1, read on the forward strand.
AAGACCTGAAACTCTCAACTCAGAAAACCCCACTTCTGCCACGGGCTGCTAGGGCCCCTTCGACAATGCATCGTCTGGCAACATCCACCTCCGCCGAAACACGGCTCCGGTTCGCCGCCCGGGAATTGGAGCAGCTCGCCCGTTATCCGGAAGTCCTTGTGATCTCTTCGACACGGGGAGCAGGAAGCAATTTCGTCCGGACCTATTGCCTCGGCGGGGACGGCCGCATCGGACTCCACAGGGTGACGCTGTTCCAACTCGCCTTCGAGATCGGTGTGGAAATACTGGCCCGCGAGAACCTGTCGCCGATCAGCGGACTCGCCGTCGAGGCACTGACGGCCAGGACCATACATCGCTGCCTCCGGGCTGGGGAACTCGGCTACTTCAAGCCGGTCGCCGACACGGTAGGCTTCACCAGGGCCCTGGGCCGAACCGTTTCCGAGCTGCGGTTTGCCGACGTCGCCCCGCAGACTCTCGAAGAGGTCGAGCCTTCAGGACTCGATCTGAACAGGCTTCTCACGCGTTACGGGCAGGAACTGGAGCAGGCCGGCCTCGCCGATCCCCGCGCCGTCTTCCAGGCGGCATCGAAAGCCGTCGTCGCTGCCTCGCACAGGTTCGGTGGGCTACCCGCGATCCTCCTTGACGTACTCCCGCACACACGGACGGAGACGGAGTTCGTGACCGCCCTCGCGTCTGTGTCTCCATCCGTCGCAGGCGTCGCGCTGCCGCAAGACCGGAATGGCATCGCCAACCTCGAAACCGCGCTCGGTGTCTGGGCCGAGGCTCTCGAAGGCCCGGAAGACGTCACCTCGCTTGACCGGTTGCGACGATACGTGTTTTTACCCGAAACCCCGGAACCTACGGCCTCCGATGACAGCCTTGTCTTTTTTTCCTCCACGGACGAAGGCCGTGAATCGGTCGAGATCGCCCGCTACATTCAGTCGGCAGCGAAGGCCGGTACTCGATTCGACCAGATCGCCGTCCTGGTTCGAAATCCGGACATGTATCAGCCCCTTATCGAGGATGCCTTCCACCGCAGTGGCATTCCGGGTCATTACACAAGAGGCAGCGTGCGTCCCAACCCCACGGGTCGTGCGTTTCTGGCCTTGCTCGCATGTCGGTCCGAGGGCCTGTCCGCATCCCGGTTTGCCGAATACCTGTCGCTTGGACAGGTCCCCGAGCCTGATGAAAAGGGCGAACCGCCAAAGCCTTCGCCGCAGTTCACACCCGTACAGGGTGAGCTGTTTCCGGATGTTGAACTACCGGTGGCGGGGCCCGAGGCGGAGACTTGGACCGAAGACGATCCCGGGTCCGATGACTCGCCCGTGGTCGCTGGAAATCTGCGGGCTCCCTTTCGATGGGAACGATTGCTGGTCGACGCCGCCGTAATCGGGGGCAAGGATCGCTGGAAGAAACGTCTGGCGGGACTTCATGCAGAGTTCGAGAAACAGATCGCCGAACTGGGTAGCGAGGACGAAACCCGCCGCGAGTATGTGCAGTCACAGTTGGCCCGGTTGGGACACCTCCGCCGCTTTGCATTGCCGGTGGTGGAAGGCCTGGATCAATTTCCAGAGTCGGCATCATGGGGAGAGTGGATCGACCATCTCGAAAGTCTGGCAAGCCGTGCATTGTCCGAACCCGCGCACGTCCTCTCCCTGCTCGGAGAGCTACGCCCCATGGACGACGTGGGCCCGGTCGAACTCGAAGAAGTCCGCGAGGTCCTGTCTCACCGCCTGACATTCCTGAAAAACGATCCGTCGAACCAGCCTTACGGGAAGGTCTTTGTCGGAACGATAACCGAAGCCGCCGGCCGCTCGTTCGAGCTGGTCTTCCTGCCCGGCGTTGCCGAAGGAACCTTTCCCCGAAAATCCCTGGAGGATCCTCTGCTGCTCGACGAGCTTCGAGAGAAACTCGACCTGGGGCTGGCGTTACAGGAAGAACGGGTCTTTGACGAAAGAATGCTGCTTCATACGGCGGCGGGGGCCGCACGCAGGAAGCTCTTCGTTTCATATCCCCGGATGGACATCGGCCAGGGCCGACCACGGGTTCCCTCTTTCTATGCCCTTGACGTCCTTCGCGCCGCCGAGGGCCGGATCCCCGACCTGGGAGAGCTGGAACAACGCGCGACTGAAACGTCCGGGTCGTTGCTCGGCTGGCCCTCACCCCGCCGGGCCGCCGACGCCATCGACGACACCGAGTACGATCTGGCGACGATCGGCCGGCTGCTGCACCTTCCGGCTTCCGATCTGCGAGGACGAGGCCGCTACCTTCTGGGTACGAACTCCCATCTGGCACGGTCGTTACGCACCAGGTGGCTGCGGTGGCACGCATCGTGGTCCGTCGCGGACGGCATCGTCGATCCCGACCCGGCGACACTCGAAATCCTGGCATCCCATCGACTGCAATCCCGAAGCTACTCCCCGACCTCGTTGCAGCAGTTTGCCGCATGCCCGTATCGATTCCTTCTCTATTCGATCCACAGGCTTCACAAACGGGACGAGATCGTGGCCATCGAGCAAATGGATCCGCTGACTCGGGGCAGCCTTTTCCACGCCGTGCAGTTCCGCCTTCTGACCCGCTTGCGCGACGAACACAGGCTCCCGATGGGGGAGGAAACCCTGGAAGCGGCCACCCGCATGGCCGATGAGGTTCTGAACGAGGTCGCTCGGGAGTACCAGGAGGAGTTGGTCCCCGCAATATCGCGAATCTGGCACAGCGAGATCGAAGACCTCCGCACGGACCTCAGGGGGTGGCTCCGGCAACGGGCGCAGCTCGCGGCCGACGGCGAACAATGGCAACCCCGCTATTTCGAGTTCTCGTTCGGCCTGACTCGTTCCGGTGACCGGGACCCGGAAAGCCGTAGCGAAGAAGCACTCATCCTCGACGGGATCCGCCTCCGCGGCTCAATCGACCTGGTCGAGGAAGACACAAGTACGGACAGCCTGCGCATCATCGATCATAAGACCGGAAGAGCTCCCTCACAGCCACCGGTAACACTCGGAGGCGGCGAGATACTCCAGCCGATGCTTTACGCGCTGGCGGCCGAAAACCTCCTCGGCAAACCTGTCGGGACTTCGGAACTCTCCTATTGCACGCAGCGGGGAGACTACCGGCGCGTGGAGGTTTCGGTAAATGAAGAATCCAGGAAGCACACGGAAAGAGCGATGCAGTTGATCGACCGAAGTCTCCAGGAAGGCTTTCTGCCGGCGGCACCACGCGAGAAAGCCTGCATGTACTGCGACTACCGGATCGTATGCGGCCCATACGAGCAATTGCGGACCGCCCGAAAAGACAGGGGGCGGCTCGAGCACATCGAAGAGCTCCGCCAGATACCATGATCGAAACAAGCCAACCCGGAGGAGACGATCGACCGGCAAGGGAACGCATCCGCACGTCGCTTGACGAGAGTCTGCTCGTCGAGGCCGCGGCAGGGACCGGGAAGACCTCGGAACTGGTGAGGCGCATCGTCGCGGTCCTTCAAAAGGAACGCACTACGGTGGACCACATCGTCGCGGTCACTTTCACCAGAAAGGCCGCCGGCGAATTGAAGCTCCGGTTACGACAGGAACTCGACACCGCCAGGACGAGGACGGACAATCCGGTCGAGCGAAAAGCACTCGAACAGGCAATGGTACGCCTGGAGGAAGCGCATATCGGAACCATCCATTCTTTCTGCGCCGACATCCTGCATGAACGGCCGGTCGAGGCGAAGATCCAGCCGGGCTTCGAAGAACTCGACGAGAAGGAGGCACCCCGCCTGTTCGAGCGCGTGTTCAACAAGTGGATTCAGGGAAGCCTCGACAATCCCCCACCCGGCCTGCGGCGCGCCTTGTCGCGGGCCGCCTCCTGGAGTGGAGGGCCGTCCCCGCTCGAACAAATCCGGAACGCGGCATGGAATCTGATCGAGTGGCGGGACTTTCCGACGTCCTGGCGCAGGGAGCCGTACGAGCGCGAAAAGGAAATCGACGGTATCGTCCAGGACGTGGTGGCATTGTCGGTGCAAGTATCGACGTGTCGGAATGATCGAGACGCACTCCGACAGGCGCTCCGGCCGACGATCGATTTCAGCAACCGGATCGAGCGGACCGAGGCGGTACGCGGTCGGGACTACGACGAGCTCGAGGCAGTCCTCGTCAGCCTTGAAAGAGATCTGAAGCGCAACAGGAAAAAGGGCCGCGGCAAGTTCTCCGACGAATACCCCCGTCAGCGGATTCTGGATGATAGAGAACGGCTGCTCGGGACGCTGGAAGGATTCCGGGGCCGGGCCGGGGCCGATCTCGCGGCTCGGCTGAGGGACGAGCTGTGGGAACTGGTCGAACGCTATAACCAGGCCAAGATACGGGCCGGTAAACTGGACTTCGGCGATCTCCTGATGGCGACCAGAGACCTCGTTCGGGACAACGTGGACGTTCGAGGCTTCCTGCAACGGCGTTTTACTCACATCTTTGTCGACGAATTTCAGGATACGGATCCTCTCCAGGCGGAAATTCTGTTGCTGCTCGCCGCGGACGATCCCGGCGAAGCAGACTGGCGCGAAACGCAACCAACGGCCGGAAAGCTTTTCCTGGTTGGAGATCCCAAACAGTCTATTTACCGGTTCCGACGCGCCGACGTCGTCTTCTATCAATCGTTGCGGGGAATATTGACCTCACGAGGTGTGGTCGAGGTCTACCTGACCCAGAGCTTCCGTGCCGTCGGGAATATTCAGAGCGCGGTCAATGCGGCCTTTCGACCCGTTATGGACGGAGATCCCACCACCGGTCAGCCCACATATGTTCCACTCGACCGGTATTCAGAGGGCATATCGGGACAGCCTTCCCTGGTCGCGCTTCCCGTTCCGCGCCCATATGGGTGGTATCGCATCACGAAGCAAGCCGTCGAAGCAGGGACCCCCGATACGGTCGGCGCATTTATCGAATGGCTTCTGAACGAAAGTGGCTGGCGCATTCGAAATCCAGATGGATCCGGGGAGGACATCCCGATTTCCTCACGTCACGTCTGCATTCTGTTCCGCCGGTTCATGTCCTGGGGAAACGACGTCACGCGGCCGTACGTCCACGCGCTGGAGAGCCGCAATCTCCCCCACCTGCTCTGGGGCGCCAAGTCTTTCCACCGGCGCGAGGAGGTCGAAACCATCCGGGCCGCGCTCGGTGCCGTCGAGTGGCCCGACGACGAGCTGTCCGTGTACGCGACTTTAAGGGGATCGCTGTTTGCAATTTCCGACAGCGTCCTGCTGCGATACGGCCACTCGGTTGGAAAGTTGCATCCCTTCCGGAAACCTCCGGGCGATGTCGATTCCGACTTTGCCCCTGTCGTCGAAGCCCTGGAGCTTCTTGGGGAACTCCACCGGCGGCGCAATTGGCAGCCGTTTGTCGAAACGATCCACGAACTACTGGAACGAACCCGTGCACACGCGGCCTTTGCGCTGAGACCGGCCGGTAACCAGGTCCTGGCGAACGTGTACCGGGTGGGCGATATGGCACGGGCGTTCGAAGCCCGTGGCGGTTCGTCGTTCCGGGGGTTCGTGGAGTTGTTGACCCGAGAAGCGGAAACGGACAACGCGGCGGAATCTCCGGTCCTCGAAGAAGGCGCTGAAGGAGTTCGGATCATGACGGTTCATGCGGCCAAAGGACTGGAGTTCCCCGTGATAGTCCTGGCAGACATTACGGCCAACCTGGCCGCTGCCGCAGCGGATAAGCACGTGGACCGGGAAAAGGGACTCTGTGCGATGAGACTCCTGGGGTGCTCTCCCTGGGAGCTCCAGAACCACGCACAACTTGAGCACCGGCGTGATGAGGCCGAGGGGACGCGGGTCGCCTATGTCGCCGCAACCAGAGCCCGCGACCTGCTGGTTGTTCCGACCGTTGGCGACGAACCGATTGACGGATGGCTCGGCTGCCTGAATAAGGCGCTGTATCCAACCCATTCGACCCGGCGCACCCCGAAGGCCGCTCCGGGCTGTCCGGAATTCGGAGACAGGTCCGTGCTCGACCGTCCTGCCAATCTCATGCGTCACGAAGAGTACTCGGTTCGACCGGGTTTGCATCGGCCCGAGACAGGTGAAATAGAAGTTGTGTGGTGGGATCCGGCCCGGCTCCGACTCGACGTGGAAGGGAACTTCGGGCTTCGCCAGGCAGAAATCCTCGCCGAGGACAAGGACGGAGACTCGGATGAACAGTCGACCGCCGACTACGAGAAATGGAAACGGCAGCGTGAGGCGCTCATCGAAGAAGGCAGCCAGCCACAATTCGAAGTGTTCACCGCGACCGAGGCGCTCACCGCAGCGCCCGTGTCGGCATCAGCCATCCAGATCGTGAAGCTCGACAAACCCGCCGACCGACCATCCGGACCCCGGTTCGGAACCCTCGTCCATGTCGTCCTGCGGGATGTGTCCCTCGATGCATCACCGGAGGACATCGCCTCGCTTGCAAAGATGCACGCACGCCTGATCGACGCACCGGAAGAAGAGGTCCGAGCCGCCGTCCGGGCCACGTCCGGGACACTCCGGCACCCTTTCATGAAGCGGGTCCAGGCAGCCGAACGAAGCCACCGGGAACTGCCCGTCACTCTCAAGGTCGAAGACGGCCGCATACTCGAGGGCATCATCGACCTCGCCTTTCTCGAAACCGATACCTGGTATGTCGTCGACTTCAAAACCGACGCGGACCTCACGGCCCGAATGGAACACTATCGCTTCCAACTCGGCTGGTACATGCACGCCATGACTAAAATCACGGGGTTGCCTGCGAAGGGGTATTTGCTGGCGATATAGGTGAAGAGAAATCCCTTCGACGCAGAGGCGCAAAGACGCAGAGGTGAGTTTTGAAGGAATTTCTCGACTCATTGAGATGTTTCGTTTCCACATACTTCGCTGCCTTAGAACTCAGACCGGGCATTTTGGGGTCCCATAAAATAGACTTTGCGTCTCTGCGCCTTTGCGCCTTTCGATTGAAAATCCTGATGCCGATTACTGATAGTATTGACGAACCAGAAGGGTCATACCATGAGTCCACACGTCAAATTGGAATGGACGCTCCCGGAGAGTGTGCCGGTGTTGATCCTCAAGAGCACCGTTCTTTTTCCTTTGCAGGTGGCTTCCGTCCAGATCGGGATGAAACAGAATCTCCGGCTTCTCGATGACCATTCCGACTCGGAAGACATCGTGGCCGCGGGTGTGTTCATCGATCCTGACGGTGCGTATCGGGAGCGAAACCTCAGCCGGTTCGCCGTAGCGTCGAGGATCCTGAGTCGGATCCGGATGAGTCACGGCACGACCCAGGTTGTGCTGCAAGGCCTCGGACGAGTCCGACTGAACAAGATCACGCCCTCGCAACCGTATTTCCGGGCCGAGAGCGATCGCCCTGCCGTGACGGATGGCGACGAGCCGGCAGTTCAAGATCTCGTGGAACGGGTGACTTCCCTTGTCGACACCCTCGTTCGGGTAGACAATCGTTATTCTGACGAATTCGTCCGGGTGCTTCGGTTCAATGTCGAGGATGCTTCCCGATGCGCGGATCTCGTCGCCGATACGATTCAGTTCAGTTATTCGGAAAAGCGTCAGGCATTGGAAGCAATCGAAGTGTCCACGCGGCTGGAACTCCTGGCAAAGCTTCTCGAGCATCAGATTCAGCGGGCACAGGTCGCCGGAGAAGTCCGAATCAAAGCCGAGGGCGCCATCGACCGAACGCGTCGACGAGAAGCTCTCCGTGAGCAACTCTCGATCATCCGCCGCGAACTGATCGAGTTGGACCCGGCCGAAGGCAAGATCGTGGAACTCGGCGAGAAGGTGCGGGAAGCGACGCTGCCTTCTCCTGTGGCTGCCGAGGCACAACGCGACATCCAGCGTCTGCGAGAGGGCGAAGTTCACGCGCTCGAAGAAACATCGATACGGGAATACGTCGAATGGGTTCTGTCTCTACCGTGGCACCGAACCCAGGAAGAGTCGATCAACCTCGCGCGAGCACGACGACTGTTTAACAAGCGATATCTCGGCCTCGGAGCCGCGCGCGATCGTCTGCTCGAATTTCTCGCGGTGCGCAAGTTCGGCGGGACGACCAAGCCCTTGCTCGCCATAGTCGGGCCGCCCGGCACAGGCAAGACCAGCCTGGCCCGGACGCTCGGAGAAGTGCTGGATCGCCCTTGTTTGAGAATTCCGGTCAGCGGAATTCACGACGAAATCCACATCCGCGGAAGCCGCCGAACTGAGGTGGCGGCAAGACCCGGTCAAATTCTCGATGGCCTGCTAGAGACCGGGGTGCGAAATCCCCTTCTTCTCATCGACGACATTCATCGCCTCGGCGAGGACCTGTTGCCCGCGATGCTCGAGGCGCTCGACCCCGCACGAAACAGCCGTTTCCTGGATCACTACCTCGGCGTGCCTTTCGATCTGTCCGAAGCACTGGTTGTGATCACCGCAAACGTGGAAGAAGAGATCCCGTACGCCCTCTGGGACTGTGTGGACGTCGTCACACTGTCGGGTTACACCGATGCCGACAAGCTGGCCATTGCCCGTGACTATGTCTGGCCGCAGGTTGTCCGCCACCACGGACTGGAGGGCCGCAACATAGGTTTGTCTCAGGCCGCCCTGGGTAAGGTCATTTCCGAATACACGAAAGAAGCTGGAGTCCGAGGTCTTACGATCCGGCTCGAAACGCTGTGCAGGCGAATCGCGCTGGCGTTGACGACCGACCGACTCGGTCGCTACACGGTCAGCCTGCGCAATCTCGAAGAACACCTGGGTCCCCCGACCTTCAAGCAGCGTTCGAGCGCAGCCCAGCCGGTCATTGGAGCCGCAAACGGCCTGGCCTGGACGGAAGCCGGCGGCGATCTGCTGCCAATCGAAGCATTGCTGATGCCCGGAGAGGGCATCACGACCGTCACAGGACTGCTGGGAGAAGTTTTGCGGGAATCGGTACAGGCCGCCTTATCCTACGTGCGTTCCCGAGCCGACGAGCTCGACATTCCCGCAGGTATCCTCAACGAGAAAGACCTGCACGTTCACTTTCCTGAAGGGGCGATCCCAAAGGACGGCCCCTCGGCAGGCATCGCCGTCGCGACGGCGATCGCATCTCTCCTGTCGGGTCGGCCGATACCCGGCAACATGGCCATGACCGGAGAAATTTCCCTGCGCGGCCAGGTCCTCGGAGTGGGAGGAATCCATGAAAAAGTCCTGGCTGCCTACCGGGCCGGCATACGCCACGTCATACTGCCCAGGGCGAACGAGAGCGACGTCACCGAAATACCGGACGACGTGGGCCGAAAGATCCAAATCCACCTGGTCGAAAACGTTGGAGAAGTCTTCGAAATCGCATTGGGAAAAGAAACAAATTGACAGGATAGAATGTCGGGGCGGGCGGCCACGAAGGGCCGCTCCGACACTCTATCCCGAACGAATCAGCGGAAGCCTTCCAGTTGATCGAAACCTAATCTCTTGACGTAATCCTGCCAGACCAGACCTTCGGCCTTCAGGCCCTCGAGTTCCTTGCGAGTCTGGATTGCGACGTCTGATGATATCGCCCGGGGGGACTTTCCGAACGCGGCAGTCATCTGGGACACCTCCAGATATCGACGCGCGATGTTCTCCATCAGGATCATCCGAATCGTCGCCCCGGCCAGGCTGTCACCGGAAGTCAACGCCCCGTGATTGGGCATGATCAGGTTGCGTGCTTTCCTCAAAACATCGGCCATCGGGCCGATTCGGTCGTCCGTAGAAGCGAGGCCCCCGTAGTCCTCGTCATAGATGGCTATATCTCCGGCGAGAAAGCAGCTCTCCTGATCATAAATTTCCGGAATGATTCGAAAGGAACTCAAAGTGACCACAGACCTCGGATGCGTGTGGATCAGGACCCGGGCTTCGGGAACCATCCGGTGCAGGACACCGTGAAGGCGAATCGTGTCGTTCGTATACCCTTCCCCTTCCACGACGTTTCCGTCGTAATCGACCAGGATAATGTCGTCGGGCGTCACGCGGGAGAAGGACGGACCGAAACGATTCACGTACATCTGACCGTCGACACTAACGCTCAGATGACCCGCTACCAACACCGACAGGCCCTCGGATGCCAGAATCCTTGCGGCACAGGCGATATCGAATGCGATTTGCGTGTCCATGATCAGATCACTCCGATCGCGTGCAGGAACACGAACGTGATGGCGACCGGAACGACGTACTTGAGCAGGAACAACCACGCCTTGTAGAAAAACGCCAGCTTCGTGCCTTCCAGGAACTCTCGATGTCGGATTGCGTCATCCACACGCCAGGCCGTAAACAATGCGATGCCGAGACCGCCCAGCGGCAGGATCCAGTTAGAGGCAAGATAATCAAACGTGTCGAACCAGTTCCGGCCAAAGACACCGGCAAACGAATCTCCGAACAACCGGGTACCGCCACTCAGTGCCGAGGGAATGCCAATCAGGGCGATGATTCCAGCCGAAACCAGGGTGGCGCGGGAGCGCAGCCATTTCACCTCATCGATCAAATAGGAGGTAATCACCTCAAGCATGGAAATCGAACTGGACAGTGCCGCGAAGACAAGCAGGGCAAAGAACGCGAACGACAGAAAACTCCCGCCGGCCATCTGGCTCATGGCAATGGGAACGCTGACAAACACCAGACCGGGCCCCGCACCCGGTTCCATGCCATACGTAAAAATGATCGGGAAAAGGACCATCGAAGCGGTGAGCGCGATCACGGTGTCGAGGACTGAAATCGTGATCGAGGCCGACATGATGTCGTCGGTTTTCTTGAGATAGCTCCCATACGTTAGCATCGCGCCCATTCCGAGACTCAGCGTGAAGAAGGCGTGGCCGAGAGCTTCGAGCACACCCGCAGCGGTCAACTGCTCGGTGTGGAACCCGAAAACGAAATCCAGGGCGCGGGAAAACCCGTCCAGCGTGAACGAATTCACCAGCAGGATCAGCATCAGGACGAAAAGGGCCGGCATCAGGATGCGGGCCCAGCGTTCGAGGCCTTTGCTGACGCCGCCGATCACGACGCCGACCGTCAGGGCCATGAAAACGAAGTGCCAGAAGAGGTTCAGGCCGTTCGAAGCGAAGAGTGCATCAAAGGCCGGTCCCACGCCGTCGGGTCCCAACCCGACGATCTGGCCGGACAGGGAAAGGTAGCTGTAATGGAGCGCCCAGCCGGCAACCACGCTGTAGTAAGACAGGATGACAAACGAACCCGCCACACCCAGCCAGCCAAAGGCGACCCAACCGCTACCGGCGCTGGAAAGCTTTCGGAAGGCGCCGACAGCGGATGTCTGGGTGGCGCGTCCAAGCAGGATCTCGGCCGTCATCACGGGAAGCCCCACCAGGGCGATGCAAACCAGATAGATCAAAACGAACGCGCCGCCGCCGTTGACGCCGGTGATATATGGAAACTTCCAGATGTTTCCCAGGCCGACGGCCGACCCGGCAGCCGCGAGAATAAACCCGACCTTCGATCCCCAGTGCCCCCTGTCAGCCAAGACAATTCCCCCCTGTCCGTGGTACCTCGCGTTAAGTGCGGCTATGGTAACATTCCCGCCTTCATGACGGACGAGCACTTTCGAAAACTCGAACGGATGTACGGTCTGGCTCCCTGCAACCAGGGACTGGATCTCGGAGTGACGATAGAAGAAGGCAAGGCCACCATCCATCTGCCGATCCGCCGAAACCTCTTTCACGCGGCAAACGCCGTTCACGGAGCCTACTATTTCAAGCTGCTCGATGACGCCGCCTTCTTCGCCGTGAACTCCACGGTCGAGGATGTCTTCGTCCTGACCGTCTCGTTCAACACCCAGTTGCTCCGCCCCGTATCCTCTGGAGAACTCCACTCCACCGGAACACTGGTCCGCGCCTCTAAAACCCTGTTTTTCGCCGACGCCGTCGTCACCTCCGACAACGGCAAGGAAATCGCCCGCGGAACGGGTGTGTTCAGCCGCAGCAGGATGCCTCTGTCTGAAGAGATCGGATATCGGTAGGAGGGGATTCAACACGAAGAAACGAAGAACACGAAGGCACACGAAGAAATCTTATGTATTGCTTAACTTCGTGCCCTGCGTGTCTTCGTGTTGACAAACAATGTGACGGTCAGCGGGGCGCGAACTTTTTGACGCTCAGGCCATCGTGAACCTCGGCTACGTACACGTTTCCCTCCGGGTCCATCGAGACCCAGTGCGAAAGTTCCAGCCCGTCGATTCTCTCTCTGAGTTCGCCCGTCCGGCCGTCAACGATCAGTAAGTCGTCCAGTTCGCCTTCCACCATGAAAAGGGTGTCGTCCGGCGCCATGTATAACCCGTAAGGCGCGCCCAGATGGGTCCACTGATCCAGGAAGTTTCCGTCCTGATCGAAAATCTGAATCCGGTGGTTTTCTCTGTCCCCGACCAGCAACATACCCGCCGAGTCCATCACGATCGTATGGGGCAGGTTGAATTGTCCCGGGGCAGTCCCCTTGGTGCCCCAGGTCTTGATGAATTTCCCGTCCTTTGAAAACTTGAGCACCCGGGAGTTTCCATAGCCGTCTGTGACGAAAAAATCGCCGTTGTGCGCGACAACGACATCCGTCGGACGGTTGAACGTGTCCGGACCGTCACCGGCCACGCCGCGTTTCCCCAGCGTCATGAGCCGTTCGCCACTCGGGCTGAACTTCATGACCTCGTGCGCCCTGCCGTCAGTGGCCCAGATAAAGCCATCGCGATCGACCCGAAGTCCGTGGGACCAGTCGAAGATGTCTTCTCCCCAGGACCGCAGGAACTTTCCATTCCGGTCGAGGGTGAAGAAGGCAGGTTCGCCACGCCGGAGAACGTGCATGATCCCATCGGCCGTGTGCGCCACCGAGGCGACGGGGCCGAATTCAACACCGGGAGGAAACGTGGCCCACTCGCCGACCAGATGGTAGGAACCGGATTGTCCGGCCTGGACCGGGTCGCCGGCCGACCAGAGGGCCACAAGAAGGACCGACAGCAGCATACCGGGCCACAGAAATCTGTTCATCAGAGAGCCTCCACGAAAATCGAAAGTCAGGACTGGCCAAGGACGGCCAAGTATATCACCCGTCGGGACGAAGGCCCGCCCGATGGGCGCCTCGAATCCAGCGTTTCTTATGCTGAGATAGGACCATAGTTTGGTATCAGATCGACGCCACAGCAGCTACAATCGAGAACCACGTTTCGATCGGAGGGTAGAGGATGGACCAGTTGAGCGAAAACAAGCAGGAAGCCGCAGGCGATCCCGGACTCGTCATGGTTCGGCGAGAAGGTGACCTGGCGAACAAGATCATCGTCGGCGCCCATCATTTGGCGGCCGACGAGCCGGAGCCGATTGGAACGGATACGGGTCCGACTCCCTACGATCTGCTGGCGGCCGCGCTCGGGGCCTGCACCTCGATGACCCTGACGATGTATGCCGAGAGGAAGCAGTGGCCGTTGGAAAGCATCACCGTCCTGGCGCGGCACGGCAAGATTCACGCAAGCGATTGCGAGGATTGCGAAAGCACAGACGGTCGGGTGGACCGCATCGATACGGCGATTGAACTGGGTGGGCCACTGAGCGACGAGCAACGGGAACGATTGTTGGAAATTGCCAACAAATGCCCGGTGCACCGGACGCTGAAGTCCGAAATCAATATCCAGACCCGGCTGGTCTGAGCGAAGGGAGGAGAGTGATGAGGAGATCGACTGCCTTTTTGGGTTTCTGTGTTTTTCTGATTTCGGCCATGGTCGCCGGAGCTCAGGGCCGAAGACCCATGACGTTCGATGACGTCATGGCGTTGAAGAATGTCGGGTCACCCCAGATATCTCCCGACGGTGAACGGGTCGTTTACACCGTGTCCTTCGCATCGATGAACGACAACGAGGCACGGTCGGAAATCTGGATGGTGTCTTCCGGCGGTGGCGACGTGCGACGTTTTACTTCGGGCAACAACGATCGCTCGCCAATATGGTCTCCCAATGGAGAATGGATCGGGTTCATGTCGAGCCGGCCGACGCCTGGGGGACCCTCACGCGATGGTGCGGACCGGGAAAACAACGGTAACCGTCCCCAGATCTACCTGATCTCTCCAAACGGCGGCGAGGCCATGAAGCTGACCGACTCGAAATCCGGAGCCGGGGGCTTCGTCTGGTCGCATGATTCAGGAAAGATCGCCTATACGGCCCAGGTTCCGCTGACCGAAGAGGAAGAAGAGAATAGGAGGGACGGGAACGACACGAAGGTGATCGACGAGGACTTCCGCTATTCCAGCCTTCATGTGATCGACGTGGATTCCAAAGAGTCGAGTGAAATCGTCGCGGGAGATTTCGTCGTCGGACAGCCGAGGTGGTCCCCAGACGGAACCCGGATCGCGTATTCGGTACGGCCCACATCCAGAGCGGATGATGGGAGCCTCAGCGACATCTATGTCGCCAACTCCGACGGGAGCGGGTCTCCCCGAAAACTGTACGAGAACGAAGGCGCCGACGGCGGCCCCATCTGGTCGCCCGACGGCCAAACGATCCTCTTCAGCACGCGGCCCCCTTCTCAGGGACCGGTTGGTTTTTCCAGGCTCCACCGAGTCCCGGCAAGCGGAGGCACACCACGGTCCGTTATCCCGGATTTCGACGGACCGGCGAACAACGTTCGTTTCTCGCCGGACGGCGAAACGATCTATTTCCAGGCCGGCGCCGGAACGACCCGACAAATATTCAGCGCTCCGGCTTCGGGCGGTGACGTCGAGCAGATCACCGATTACGACGCGGTGGTGGGTGGCTTCACGATGTCCGCCGACGGAAAAACGTTCGCGTTCACCCGGACAGACGTCCAGCACCCCAACGACGTTTACGTCGCTTCCCTGCCGAGCTTCGATCCAAAGCAGATCACGAATCACAACTCCCAACTGCTGGACATCGCGGTCGGAGACAGCGAGCTGATCAGTTGGAAGAGCAACGATGGTCGTGAAATCGAAGGCGTCGTGATCTATCCCGTCGGTTATGAACCCGGAAAGAAATATCCGGTCCTGATGAACGTCCACGGCGGCCCTTCCGGAGCCTGGACCCAGAGTTTCCCCGGAAGCTGGGGCAACTACGCGCACGTGTGGGCCGGCCGCGACTGGATCACGCTGCTGCCCAACCCGAGGGGCAGCTCGAGCTATGGCGAGGAATTTCAACTATCGAACCTGAAAGACTGGGGCGGCGGAGACTACGAAGACGTCCAGTCAGGCCTCGATGAATTGATTCGGCGGGGTATCGTCGACGAAGACAAGATGGGACAGACCGGATGGAGCTACGGCGGATACATGACGGCATGGACGTTGACGCAGACCGACCGGTTCAAGGCCGTGATGGTCGGCGCCGGCCTGACCAACATGTTCAGCATGTACTCGACGAACGACCTCCAGCGCGTCCTTGAAGGCTATTTCGGCGACACGCCGTTCAACGAAGAGGAAGAGTACCGACGGGCCTCGGCGATGACGTTCATCAACCAGGCCAAGACCCCGACGCTCATCATGCACGGGGAACAGGACACGCGTGTGCCGAAAAGCCAGGCCCAGGAGCTATACATGGGTCTCAAGAAGAACGACGTTCCTGTCCAGATGGTCTGGTACCCCCGTGAGCCTCACGGATTGAGGGAACCCATGCACCGACTGGACAAGATGCGGCGGGAATATTCGTTCTTTTCCGAGAACGTCCTGGGAGTGGCGGCTGCGGACGAACGAACCGACCGGGAGCAAGTCATCGATGTCGTCCAGAGCGTGTTCGACTACCTGGCGGCGCGCGACAGCGAAAAGATGAAGACGTTGTTCTGGTCCGGGGCGATGCTGGCGTCGGATCGGCCGGACGAGAGCGACGGACGGCGACAGAACTTCGTTCTTGCCGAGGAGTGGGCCGATAGCCTGGCGGACGGCGCCGGCCTGATCAACGAGGTGATGTCAGACCCCATGATTCAGGTCGACCACAACATCGCCGCTGTCTGGACCCGGTATACGCTCGACATCGGAGAGTATGAGGCCGACGGCGTGGATGCATTCCATCTGGTTAAGAAGGATGGGGAGTGGCGGATCATGTCGCTGGTGTATACGCACAATCCGAAGCAATAGAGAATGATCCTGGAGAAGAGGACTACATTCAGGTCCTCGGCACACCGGCGACACCGACGTTCGAAGTGCCCGGGGGGTGCCAGGGTGTGACGACTACTTCCGTGGCGCGCAGGATACGATGCCGTCATCCGAGAGGAACTAGCCCGCATTTCTCAAGAGATCTGAGATAAATCGAAACAGAGTAGGAAGGGAAAGGACCGGAAAAGGTCGCCCTGTCTGGCATAGAAGGTTTTGTCGAGAAACTTTCAAGCCAAGACGGAGGCGGCCTTTGTCATGACAGAGTGTAAAACAGAAACGATTCAATTTCACGCATTGGGTTCACGGGAAGTACGGGGTCAATTCGACGGAGGAGACATCAGCACGGACGCGGGCGGTTTACTGTTACGAGAAACGGAAAAACGGACCGGGATCCTGAAACAGTTTGCCGAATGTTTCCGGGATCATCGGGACCCGCGATTTGTAGAACACGGGATTGAGCAACTGGTATCGCAACGGGTCTACGGATTGTGTTTGGGCTATGAGGATTTGAACGACCACGATCAACTCCGATCGGATCCAGTGCTGGCGGTGATGGTGGGTCAGACCGATCCGAAGGGCCGGACCCGGAAACAGGTTCGAGACCGCGGCAAGGCCCTGGCGGGCAAGAGCACGTTGAACCGGCTGGAACTGTCGACCGAGGAAGCGGCCAGCCACCCGACCAAGAAGATCGGCCGGGACGAAGCGGCGATCGATAGGTTGATGGTGGACGTGTTCCTCCAAGCCCATCGGCGGGCACCGCGGCAGATCATTCTGGATCTGGATGCGACGGACGATCCGATACACGGGAATCAAGAGGGACGCTTCTTTCACGGCTATTACAGGCACCATTGTTATCTGCCGCTTTACATTTTCTGTGGGGAGTTCGTGTTGTGTTCCCGGCTACGACGCTCCGACATCGATGGTGCGGACGGATCGGTAGAGGAACTGGAACGGATCGTGGGACAGATTCGACAGAAGTGGCCCAGAGTCCAGATCGTGATTCGGGCTGACTCGGGTTTCTGCCGCGATGAGATCCTGACCTGGTGCGAGGCCCAACACCGTGTCGATTACGTGATCGGCCTGGCGAAGAACAATCGGCTGCGGCGCGCGATTGAAACTCCGATGGCGACGGCAGAAAAGCGATTCGGCAGGAAGGGAAAGCCGGCGCGCGTCTTCAAGACGTTTCAGTATCAGACCCTCGACAGCTGGACCCGTGAGCGACGCATCATTGGTAAGGCCGAACATCTGGCCAAGGGCGCCAACCCCCGGTTTATCGTCACCTCGTTACCGAAAGGTCGAACGACTCCAAGGCAGGTCTATGAACGGATCTACTGTGCCCGAGGAGACATGGAAAACCGGATCAAAGAGCAACAGCTCGGATTGTTTGCCGATCGGACCAGCACGGCTACCATGCGCGCCAATCAACTCCGACTCTACCTTTCATCGGTGGCGTACATGCTGATGCAGGCCTTGCGACGGCTCGGCTTGCAGGGCACCGAATTCGCGCGGGCGCAGTGCACCACGATTCGCCTCAAGCTGCTCAAGATCGGAGCGCAGATCCATCTCACTGTACGTCGAGTTTGGATTCGGATGGCTGGAGGCTACCCTTACGCCGCGGCATTCGCTCAGGTTTACGCGAACCTTCAAAAAATCCCTCTGCGCTGTTAAGCGTTCCTTCTCACACATCCCAACCTTCCCGTCTTTGCTCAGGATAGCTGTCTCTGTAATCCGATTTCACGTCGCCATTCCCTTCAACACCAGTCATCCAGGCCCAGTTACCCCGCTCAGTCGGCATCTTTGCTCCCGCCACCCAGCTTCCGACACCTTTTCCTTCTCCTAAATGCAGTTTCGGGCACCATTCATGAGAAATGCGGGCTAGGGATCCTTATCCGAAGATCGAAATCGATTAGGCTTCGATGGACTACGGCGCCAATTCAACTGCTCCCCTCACCGGATCCGCGTCGGACTCCCGCATATACCCCAGTAGAACGTACATGAAGAAAATGAAGCCGAACATCTCCATCCCTTCCTCCAGGACGGTCAAAAGGTTGTACGCCATCGTGTCTCTGTCGAGCGGTTCTCCAATGATCTCCACACCCACCGCACCACCGACGTAGATCGCGCCTGCGACGACGAACAGAATTGCCGTCCGCTTTGGCAGGCGCCGCAGGAAGGGTATGAAACCCAGGCCAATACCGAGTGCGAGCAAGCCACCGCCGATCGCCCACGTTGGATCGATCAGGCTGTTGATGGTCTCGTGGAATCCCGCGATCTCGTCCATGGCCATCAGCAAGAACCCGATGGTGAGCGTGTACCAGTGATCGACCGACGGGTCCTTGTCGCGGCGCTTCTTGTCGGCACACAGCCAAAGCAAGACGACGGTTGTGAGTAGCAGAAACTCGGAGAACCATGTCGGAAGGTTGTTTTCTTCATCGACGTCAAAGAGCTGGCGCCAGGGAAGCCAGGGAAGTTCGCTGACCTGGTAGTGATAAATCGTCAACGCAGCGTGGCACAGCAGGAGGGCCAGAGCCAGAACCGACAGCAAAACTACGAGGAAGCGTTGTGAAATCGAAAAGCGGTAACCTTCGGAGGCGCTTTCGTCCGCGAATCCCTTACCCTGAAGCATGTCGTCGTTGTCTTCGGTCACCACAGCCCCTCACTCCTGTGATAAAAGTTGGATCTTACCTCAAGGGAAGGACATCTTCGAATTGCCGACCGAAAGCCGGGGGTCAGGCCGCGGGCTTTTGACGCGCCTCAGCTGATTCTCATCGTCGGAGCATTTCGTCCCGGACTGCTTTGAACTCCGTACCCGGCATCCACTCGGGCCATTCCTCGCTGTTCGCTATCTTGAGAGCGATCCGGATCAGTGTTTGCGCGTCCAGGACGGCTCCTTCAAGGTTCCAGGATGGATCGAACTCATCCGACGGTTTGTGATATCGCTCGGCAGTGTAACGATTGCTGTCTTCGAGGCTCGTGCTATCGATATAGAACGCGGGTACGCCTTTTTTTGCGAAATTGAACTGGTCGGAACGGTAGTAGAACCCTTTTTCGGACTCCGGGTCCGGAATAACGGTCCGTCCCTGCTCTGCCGCGACCTCCCGAAGTGTGTCCTCGATCGAGGTGTAGCCCGGGCCAACCACGACAATCTCGTCGCCCCGGCGATAGACGTTCGCGCCATCGATGTTGATGTTCGCAACAGTCCTGTCGAGTGGAAAGAGCGGATTCTCGGCATAGTACTTCGAACCCAGTAACCCCTGTTCTTCGGCCGTTACCGCAAGAAAGACCAAGGAGCGACGCTGACGCGTTTCCATTTCAGAGAAAGCCCGGGCAATCTCCATCATGACGGCAATACCGGATGCGTTGTCGACGGCCCCGTTATAGATCTGATCGCCTTCCAGAGCGTCGTCCCGCCCGATGTGATCCCAGTGGGAGGAAAACACAACATATTCGTCGGTGTCACCTTCCAGAACACCCACCACGTTTTTGGAGTCAATACGGCGTAGTGTGTTTCGGATTTCGAGCGAAGCCTCGACACCTAACGGCACCGGCGTAAAGTCCGGGGCCAGCGCCTGCTTCTTCAGATCGTCGAACGAGTGCCCGGCCCATTCGGCCAGCTGCTCGGCCATCTCCAGGGTAATCCAACCCTGTACACCGGTCTCTGAAGCCCCCTGGTCTGCCTTCACCATGTCGAACTGCTCACCCGACCAGGAACCGCTGACAACATCCCAGGGATAGCCGGCAGGCGCCGTCTCGTGGACGATGAACGCACCCCGTGCGCCGTGATGAGCCGCCTCCTCGTACTTGTAAGTCCAGCGACCGTAGTAGGTCATCGCTTCACCACCGAACATGTCTTCGTCGTCGAGTGGGGGGTCGCCTACGAGCAGGAGCAGAACCTTACCCTCCACGTCGTAGCCTTCAAAGTCGTTCCAGTCGTACTCCGGAGCCACGGTGCCGTAGCCGGCGAAAACGATCTCGGCCGGGTCCAGCGCGATCGAGGTGGTCTCGCGAGTCGTCCAGGCCATGAATTCGTCCCGGTATGTCAGTGTTCGGGACTCCGTGCCTTTGGTCAGCGTCAGTTCGGTAGGAGTGCCGGTGGTGCCAACGAGCGGGACATCTTGGAAAGACGTTTCGAGGCCGATGGAGCGGAAGTATTCAGCAATGTAGTTCGTGGCCAGTTCCTCTCCAGCGGTGCCAGGAGCACGGCCCTCCATTTCGTCGGCGGCGAGTCGTTGGATATGGTTGGCGATCGCTCCGGCCTCGACCTTGAAAGCACTCTCATCAAGCCCCGCCCCACCGCAACCGACAAGGCTCATCGCTGCCAACAACAGGGTCGATCGGGTCCGCATGGCGAGAGCCTAGCTTTTCCGTGGGGCGAAGTCAATTTCGCAGTTCAGAGCAACCCTCCAGAAAAACACCATGACCCGGAAGCCCCGGTTTCGAAGGATTCGTCCAGAGGATGATGGTTTAACCGTTTCCGTTTTTCACGTTTGCGGGACAGGACACGTGGGGTGCTAGGAGCCCGTGGTGGAAGTCTGTAGGGTCGCGCGCAGGGGTATTCGGGTCACAGGCGCGAAATGAGGAGCGGAACGATGCTTTGTCATCGTGACCGACGAATGACAAAGCCTGTGGCCCGAAGACCCCTGCGCCCTTCGGGTTACGACGGCATGGGGCCAGCTGCGGCGAGATGCCGGATGAAAAGCATCGACGTCGTCGTGGCGCCTTGCATCTAGCCCCATGGCGCTCGTAACGCGACCCTACAGACTTCCACCACGGGCTGTTAGAATGACCGTCATGCGGGACTCGCACGACGCACCTAACTCGGACCCAAGGGGCGATCTCAATCGTAGGAAAGAAGGTCACATCGAAGCCTGTCTGGACTCTTCGGTGGACCTGGGGCTGGACAGTTTTGACGGCGTCAAGCTCCTCTACAACACCCTTCCCGAAATTGCCCTCGACGATGTCTCGATGGAGACGGATTTCGCCGGGCGAACGATCGCGGCCCCCCTGATCATCTCATCGATGACCGGGGGCGTCGGCGATGAATTCCTCCGGATCAACCGAAACCTAGCCCTCGGAGCAGAAACCCTGAAGATCCCTCTGGGACTGGGCTCTATGAAAGTGATGTTGCGCGATGAGACCGCCGTGGACAGCTTCTTGATCCGCGACCTGGCACCATCCGTGCCGATCATCGCCAATCTCGGTCTGGTAAGCTTCAACTATGGCATCGGCTGGGACGATGTGGCCCGCATTGTGGAGCGTGTGCAGCCGGACGTATTCGGCCTGCATTTGAATGCACTCCAGGAGTCGATCCAGGAAGGTGGCGATACGGACTTTCGAGGACTGAAGGCCCGTCTCGAAGACTTCGTGGCTCGCAGCAAATTGCCGGTCTACGTCAAGGAGTGCGGCGGAGGGATTGCGCCGCAGGTGGTAGAAACGATCGCCGCAACAGGAGTCCAGTTCATAGACATTTCCGGAAACGACGGAACCAGTTGGGCGAGCGTGGAAGCCTCTCTCAGCCGGGACCCGGCGCTCGGGGAACTCTTCAGCGATTTTGGCCTCCCGACGAAGTGGATTCTAGAACGGGTCCGCAGGGATCGACTCCACCAAGCCAGGCTGGTCGCCAGTGGAGGAATTCGCAACGGAATCCAGGCCGTCAAGGCATTCGCGCTGGGCGCCCACTTCGTTTCCGTAGCCCGTCCATTCCTCCTTTCGGCGATGAAATCGGCCGACGAAGTCGTTTCTACCGGAAGGCGGCTGATTCGGGAAATGCGAACAGCAATGTTTCTGGTGGGCGTGAAAACGGTCAAGGAATTGGACCGAACGGTCGTCATCGACTCTCCAAAGTGATGTCCACCCTGTTGCGGTCCTGAGGCCTGACGGCTCTGCGTAAAGAATTTCGGACTCCCAGAATCACCCGCTTTCGGCCGTCTCCTCCCTGAGTGTTCCGGACTTGGGCTCGTCATCTACTTCCTTTGATGCTCCCCCGTCCTGAACCCGCAGCGACAGGAACAACACCACGACGATGTACGAGGCGCCGACATATAAGGGCATTGCGGGACTAACGCGCTGAAACAGAGTGGTGGCAATCAATGGTGCGATGGTCCGGGACATCCCCGCAAAGGTCTGGGCGGTTCCCATCGTGGTCCCAAGTTCCGACTTCTCAACCCAGCGTGAGGTCAGAGCCGTCGTCGTGGGAAACAGAAGCGCGGTCCCGATCGGCACCAGGGGCATCACAAGAGCCAGAGTCCAGAAACCGGTGGCCAGAGTGTAGGTGATGAACCCGGCTATCAATGCGATCGCACCCAGTCGCATCGACCACGTCTCACCGAGTCGGGTGACGACCGGGCCCAGCAGGAGGGACCGCATCACGACAGACAGGAACCCGATATACAGAAAAACGTACCCGATGCTTCGCTCGTTCACGCCGAATTCGGAACCCAGGAACAAGGCGATAACCGAGGTAAACGATGAAAACGCCAGCATCCCGATCGCATAAATCCACACCAGGCGCGAAACGGTCCGGGCCGGGTGACGCGCGATTATCCAGGCGGAGTGCCAGACTGGCTTCCTTTTGCGATTGCGGCTGTCGTCGTCGACCGTCGAGGACTCCTCGAGCCAGCCCCAGGCGAAGACGATATTGACCGCACATAGACTCGCGGCGACGAGACCGGGTGCGGCTTGTCCCCAGTACGCCGCCGTGGACCCTATGACCGGACCGATCATGGTCCCTGCAGAGGTTGCCGCCGACAGCCAGCCCAGTGATCGGGCGCGGTCTTCAGCGGGGATGGTGTCGGCCACGTAGGCATGGAGCACCCCGGTCGTACCCCCTCCGGCGCCCTGGATAATCCGGGACAGAAGCAGCAGCCAGAATGAATTCGCAAACCCGAAGACGACGAAGGAGATCGTCGAAGCGGTCAGGCCGATCAGCAACGCGGGTCTGCGTCCGTACCTGTCTGAAACACGGCCCCACAACGGCGCAGCCAGTAATTGAGCGACAGAAAACGATGCGATGATGACCCCGATGAACTGCGGTGAAATGTTCATCTCCAGCGCGTAAAACGGAAGCAACGGGAAGATCATCGCGAACCCGAGCATATCGATGCAGGCAACGGCGATGAGAACCGACAGGCTTCGGAACTGGACGGATTTTGAAGAATTCTCTTGTTTGGATTTCATCGAGGGCTATCGAAAGACCAGGGGTGACGCCGGCTGGTCATCCTCCGGAGATCACGGATTCGGCTTCGAGACCGGGCGGCGTCTCGTCCTCGAGGTCCTCGAGGTAGCCTTCCGGAAGCGCCACCCGCTGACCTCCCCCACGCTTCCCACGCTTGACTCGCATCACCGAAGGTGGAAACGGCTGATCGCGATCGACACCATCGAACACCCTCTCCAGTTCGGACGCACGGGCCCGCATCATCGGCACCCGCAACTCGGGGGCCAGACGAAAACCCTTGGTGTACCAGGTGATGTGACGTCTGAACGCATTCGTGGCAGTCGGCTCGCCCAACCAGTCGACGAGGCGGCGCGCGTGTGAAAACATGATGTCGAGCACTTCGCCAAATGCCGGCGGATTGGAAGGCTCGCGGCCATCGAACACGTCCGCCAGGTCGCGGAACAACCAGGGGCGACCCAGGCACCCTCTCCCTACGATCACGCCATCGCATCCGGTTTCTCTCATCAGGCGCAGGGCATCCGCGCCTTCCCAGACGTCGCCGTTTCCAAGTATCGGAACCGAAACGGCGCTCTTCAACTCGGCAATCGCCTCCCACCGGGCCTCACCGGAATACAGGTCGGCGGCCGTGCGGGCGTGTAACCCGACCGCAGCACAGCCCTCTTCTTCAGCAACCTTTCCGGAGTTCAGGAAAGTCAGATGGTCGTCATCAATACCCATCCTGAACTTGATCGTCACCGGAACGCTACCCGCCGCACCGACAGCGGCCCGGACGATGCTTCCAAGAAGTTTCGGCTTGAGAGGAATCGCGGCCCCACCACCCTTTCGGGTGACCTTACGCACAGGGCAACCGAAGTTCAGGTCCAGGTGATCGATTCTGCCTTCCCCAACAAGCCGCTTGACGGCCAACGACACGTAATAGGGGTCCGTGCCATAAATCTGGAGACTCCGCGGGCTTTCTTCCGGTCCGAAATCCGCCAGCTTCGCGGTCCGGGCGTGCCCATCGGCCAGGGGACGCGCGCTGACCATCTCGCTGACGTAGAGACCTGCCCCAAATTTCTTACAAATCGAGCGGAACGGATAGTTTGTCACGCCGGCCATGGGCGCCAGCACGACCGGCGGCCACACGGTCAGGTTGCCGATCGACAGAGGTCGAAACTCACCCGGAGCTGCCAGCCCGACAGTGCGGTTGACCTCGCTCTTGTATACGGAATCCACAACTCAGGTTAACATGTCGATGATCAGCCGGCGCATCCGGAACCGGCCGGCCTGCTCCTGCTCGGCACCATGGACGACAAGACCGGGAAAGATCTGAATTGAAGACAGGTGTCCGGTAAAAGCAGGTGCAAACAACCAACTGAAAAGTTTCAAGGGAGGTTCTATGTTCAGGTTTCGTGTGGTCGCCCTGGCGACAGCAATCATCGTTTCGCCGATTTTCACCGTCGCGCAAGGCCGGCTGGGCGACACCTTCACGCCAAAGCTCATTCCGATCGTAGAGAATATATATGCGTACGAAGGACCCCTTGAATTACCGGGCGAAGAGGAAATCGTCCGAACGAACTCACTCGTCATCGTGACTGACGAAGGCGTGGTCGTCGCTGATGGCCAGGACAACCCCGAGGAAGGACGGCGAATGATTCGGGCCATTCGAGAAGTCACCGACCAGCCCATCCGTTACCTGATCAACGCGTCGCCCCACGGGGACCATGTCAACAGCAACGAGGTATTCGGGGATGCGATAATCATTGCTCACCGAAACGCCAGAGAAGCGGTGGCTGCTTCAGCGGCAAACGCCACAGGCGACGCTCCCCGCCCGACACTCCCCCACATCACTTTTGACGATAAGATGATCCTCCACGTCGGCGGCAAGACGATCGAACTCCACCACTTCGGATTCGGCCACACGCGGGGCGACACGGTCGTGTACCTGCCCGACGACGGAGTCGCTTTCCTGACGGAGCTGTATTTCAACGGTATCGCGGCGTCGCTCAGCGAAGGATATGCCCGCCAGCACCTGGACACGCTCCGAAGCGCTCTGGAACTGGATGCGGAATGGTTCATTCCGGGACACGGATTCATCGACGGTCAAGACGCATCCGAGCTCCGGGCGGGCGCCGAACGCTACTACGACAACGTAAAGACAATTCACGACGCTGTCCTCCGGCACGTCGAAGCCGGAGACTCACTCGAAAAGACGCTGGCCGAAATCGACGGGGACCTGGGAGAGTTTGCCGAGATGCCCTTTTATGGTTTCCTGAAGCAAGGGTGTATTTCGGGTACGTATCGGGCGTTGTCGGAAAATAGGTAGTGGGGGAGTGGTTAGTGGTTGGTGGTTAGTGGTTAGTTGAGGAAAAGAGTCGGATGGGATTCGGATTCCGAAACACTCCGGCAACTAACAACTAACAACTAACCACTAGCCACTGACCACTTCCTAAGAAACTGCCCCAACGGGTTCCGTAGATATCGCGGCGAATCTCTCCACGGGGGAGAATCGCAGCTTCAGGCGTTCGTCGGAAAGGCGGGTGCCTCGTTCGACGATGTCGGAAACGAGGGGCATCAGGGAGCCGCCACGGATATTCAGGTCCCGAATCGTCAGGGCTTCGGCCGCGGGTCGCGAGACAGCCATCGCGTTGCCGTCCCAGTAATGGAGATGGTGCCTGGTTGACGGGTCTTCGACCTCGACCGGCGCCGCCATTTCCAGTGGGAATTCCCTGTTGACGAGTTTCTCGTCGTCCATCCAGAAAACGATTCCGGATGCATCTTCGGGGACGGCCTGCCAGATGGTCTCCATCGCAACCGAGTCCACTGTGCGCAGGGAGATATCAGGTCGAGAAAACGCGAACTGTTCAGCGGCTTTCTGGACTTCGACGTTACCGACTGCGATCAACTCGAGGCGACGGCCATCAATGGACCCTATCGTTTCAAGCCTTTCGGAAGGACTACGCCCAAGATAGATCCAGATCAGTGCCGTTCTGTGATCGTTTGCATTCATGGGTTCTCCATTAAAAGCGGATGCCTGGACGCGGGTCGGCCCCGTCACGAATCTCAAGCGTCCGCCGTCACCTTTCTCATCGGCCGGAACGGGCCGGCTGTGTAGAACAAATGTGCTATCGTTGCCTGTTCGTGATGACGAAACTGCTGATCCTGTCTTCCGACACGGGGGAGGGACACAATTCCGCAGCCAGGGCGATACAATCGGCGGCGGAAGCCGTCCGGTTCCCAGTATCACTTCGAAAACCGCTGGAAGAATCCTCCGCGGCCAATCGCTCGATGGCTCATCTTTACAACCTTTTCCTGACGCATCGCCCGGGTTGGGTCGGTGGTTTCCTGAAGACCATCGACTTCCTGAAGCCAAACGAGGCCGACTTCTTCTACCGCCGGGCTCGGCGCTACATTCAGCGGTTCATCGAATCCGAACGGCCTGACGTTCTGCTTTCCGTGCATCCGATGCTGAATCACCTGATTCAGCGGTGGGTAGGCGAACAGGGACTGGATATCCGTTGCATCACGTTCGTCACGGATCCGTTCCCCCCTTTCTGGAAAGGCTGGAGTTCCCCCTATGTTCGAAACTATTTTGTTCTGTCGGATGATGCGGGAGCCCGACTGGTAGCCGACGGGATCGAAGCCGACAGGATCGAACGGGTGACGATGCCTGTCCGGAACGGATTCAAGCCACGAAGCCCGGATGAAGTCCGAACACTTCGGGACCGGCTCGGCGTCGAAGGCACAACGATCCTGTTGAACGGAGGGGCCCGTGGCGGTGGGCCTCTCCCCGAACTGGTCCGAACGGTTCGAGAGGCCGCTCCGGATGCCAACATCATCGTCGTCTGCGGGCACAACCGGCATGTCCTGGAGACAATCAAGGCTATGCGGGATGCCAGAATACGACCTTTTGGGTTCGTCCGGGATATTCACGACCTGGTCGGCGCTGCAGACCTCGTGATCACGAAACCCGGAGCCCTGGCCACCTACGAAACGCTGGCGTCCGAGGTGCCCGTGGCGTTGACCGCTGTCGGCGGCCTGATGCCTCAGGAATCGGGACTGTTCAAGGCGGCGACCAGATGTGGGTTCGGCTTTGCGGTCGAGACGCTCGAGGAGTTGGGCGAAGTGATACGACAAGGATTGGGGGGATGGCGGGGAAAACGTGACGCCATCCGAAACTTCTACCGCCCGGGATCAACCCAGGAAATCATTGAAAGGATTCAACCGTCTCATGTCCGCACGTAAACAAATATTCCTGACCGGCACCACCGGTTTTCTCGGAAGCCACCTATGCTGGGCGCTGCTCCTGGAAGGTCACCACGTAACGGCCCTGGCACGAAGCTCAAAAGCCACGAGCGCAAAGGATCGTGTCGCCGACACTCTGGGCCAGGTCGCCGGGGGTACCGAAGCTCTCGCCGAACAATTGGATCGACTGAAAGTCGTCGAAGGTGACATCGCCGCTCCGGGTCTCGGGCTGGACCGATCGGAATTGGCGGAGCTTGAAGCGTCCACGGATGAAGTCTGGCACAGTGCGGCATCGCTTTCCTTTCTCGACGAGGAACGCGAACAGATCTTTCGAATGAACCTGGACGGGGCACGAAACGTCATCGACCTGGCAGCGGGAACGCCAGGCAGGCGCTTGCAGCATGTGAGCACAGCCTACATCGCGGGCAAGAGAACAGGTATCGTTCTCGAGAGCGAAATCGACGTGGGTCAGGAATTCAAGAACCCGTACGAAGAATCGAAATGCCGGGCCGAGCTTGCGCTCGAACAGGCACACCGGGATGGACGGGTCGTCGCATCGGTTTATCGTCCGAGCATAGTCATCGGAACCTCCGGATCCGGCCGCGCCACACATTTCCATGGCGTATATGCTTTCATCAGGGGTTTGTGGGCCGCCGTTCGACGGCTGCGGCGAAGGCAGGGCGGGTCCGGTACCGTCGAACTTCCTCTGCGCGTGCTCGGGTCGGAATCGACCACCCTGAACTTCGTCCCGGTCGACTACGTTACCGACGGCATGGTGGCGATCGCAAAGCAACCTGGCAGCGCCGGCAGGACCTATCACCTCGCCAATCCACAGTCGACGGAAAACCGTCTCTGGCTCGGCATCGTATGCGATCAGCTCGGGGTCGAAGGCATCCGCTTCGTCGATGAGGAAAGCTTTACCGGAACGCCGATGACGAAACTGGAAGCCCTGTTTCACCGTCAAATGGCGTTCTACAACCAGTACCTGAGGGCAGAACCCCGTTTCGATTGTCGGGGGACACTCGAAGCGCTCGTCGGCACACCGATTGGCTGCCCGGACGTGACCGAGAAATTCGCTCGAAAGATGACGGGCTGGTATATCGACATGCTGAACGGAAAGAGGGAAGCGGAAACAGATTGACCCTAAGGACCCTGTATCCCATATGAATACCTGGCAGGATTACGCCCCCGTCCCGGTTTGACTTAGCTCCTCCATGAACTCCGCGTACCTTCGTCCCAGGTTGTCGGGACGAAATTCCCGCCCGAAGCGGAGTTGGACGGCCTGGGCTAGCGCATCCCTGTAGTCGGCGTCGCGAATCAGCTGGCTTGCGATGGCCACAAACTGGCCCGGGTCGGAGGCAATCAGTTCATCCACACCCACAAGCTCCGCGCCGGAGCTGTCATGGGAATCGGCTGCATGTCCGAGGACGACAACAGGTTTCCCGGCCCCCATCGCATCGAGAACCGACTCCCACCCATGACTTTGATAAGAGGCGAGGTAGATGTCGATCTGCGGCAATAGATGGGCGGAATCAGTCTGATGTCCGAGGAACCGCACCTGCGGTAGTACCTCCGCCTGTCGAAAATCGTTTCTCGCCGCCCGCACGTCGCCGATGCCGGCAAACAGATGGATGTGCTTCGGAAAACGTCGAAGGATTTCCCTTAACGATTCCAGGAAAGGTTCTCGGGAAATCGTTGGAAGGGTTCCGAATGTCGCGGAGATCGAAGTGGCCCCCCCGATCTCACTTCTTTCAGAGCGGACCGGGGCGAGCCGGGACTCGATGTCGGAAGCCGGTGGTATCCATCGGTTGAGCCGATCCGAAAAACGGGTTCGCTCAAGCGAGTCGCGGAATAGGTGAACGCGGCCATCGAATAAGTCGGCGTCCATCTCACCTTCATGGTTCACGTGGACCTGAACCGGAGTGGGTCTCCCTGCTGCCACTCGTGCGGTTATCTGCTCCGTCAAATTCGCGTGGAATAGAACCGCCTGGCAGTCTGATGCCCGAATCGATCGAGTGATGCGATCCGCCCTTTCACAGAAATCGCCCTCAACCGATGCAATTCGGACGTCAGCCTCCATGTCGATCCGTTCGGAGTGCGGGCCGCCGGTCGGATTGAAGAACCAGGACGAGGCCCATTCGGTTGTAAACACGATCGATTCGATCCGGTGAGACTTCAGACCGCGGGTCAAAGTCTGAAGATACCTGCTTGACGCGCTGCCTGGCACCAACCCTCCGACGACATGGGCCACCCTGCGGATCGATTCGGGGCGGGCTGGTTTTTCTCCGCCACGCCCGATCCGGGAGGCCCACTGTTCGAACACGACCCCGATCTGTCGGGTTTTCCGAGCGCTCAGTCCGGCAACCAGAGCACGCTGAAAATAGTCGAGGGCCGAAGCGGCATCGTCGGATAGCATTCGGTTTCCTACTTCGAAGGCGACCTCCGCGAGCTTGGCGTTTTCTCCTGCATGGTGCAGCGCCAGCGTGTAGAAGTGGTTGATCACATCGGAGCGGTAATTCGCGTCCCGGGCAGCAGGGGCGAACAGCCGGACAGCCCGGTCGTAATCTCCGGCCTGGAGCGCCAAGACTGCTTCTTCATAATCCATGCGACGTCTCAAACGTTTCGAATGCGCAAACGTAAAAACGCCGGATCCAGGGGCTAGCAGCCCGTGGTGGAAATCTGTAGGGTCGCGTTACGAGCGCCATGGGGCTAGATGCAAGGCGCCACGACGACGTCGATGCTCGCCATCGATCTAGGAGTGGCAACGCCGCAGCTGGCCCCATGCCGTCGTAACCCGTAGGGCGCAGGGGTCTTCGGGCCTCAGGCTTTGTCATTCGTCGGTCATGATGACAAAGCATCGTTCCGCTCCTCATTTCGCGCCTGAGACCCGAATACCCCTGCGCGCGACCCTACAGACTTCCACCACGGGCTGCTAGATCCGGCGTCCGTGCTGCAGAACTGCGAAATGTACGTCCCTCAAGCCCGTGGCGCTCGCTCGAACATATACGCACTATCCTTGATCGTCGACTCGACTCCGTCGTGGACCGCATACCGGCCACCGCTGTAGATAGCAGCTCCAGCGTGCTCGCCTCGCTTGTTGACCACGTAGAAGTTGACGTTGAAGTTCGGCCGGCCTTCGTCATTGAGCAAGCGCGGATTCGTCGTCTTTTCGACAATCCGCTTGCAGGCTTCGAGAGCGGCCTGCTCGGGGGACATCCCACGTCTCAGGCTATCGACGGCAAGGAAACTGGCACAGGTCGTCAGGTTCGCTTCTCCGCGTCCGGTCGACCCGCAGGCACCGACCAACCCATCCACATACAACCCGGCACCGAAAATCGGGGAATCCCCGACTCGGCCGGGAATCTTCCAGGACAGACCACTCGTCGTCGTGACGCCGGATACCTCGCCCCTCTCGTTCACGGCGTTGCAGTTGATCGTCCCGTAAATGAGCTCGGGCTCGTACAAAGCGGCGTTCTCGGATCCTTCCAACGGCGAGATCCAGTCGTCGCGATCACTCAGATTTTCCGCCTCCTCCGCAGAATTTGTGGGCAGTCCAAAGGCCTGTGCGCACATAAGTAATTGAAACAAAGTACCTTATTCTTTTGTTCGACGGCGAATATTCCAGTACCCACTTCGGTCGGACGCCTACACCCAGTGCCCGGAGCCCCCGCCGGAGGCCCCGTTCCCCATCGCCCACACCAGCCGACACCGCGGAGCGCAGCCGAGGGTCAAGGCCGGCGCAGCCGCCGAGCTTGCGAGGGAAGCCTTGAGGCTTGGCGAGCACCGTGGTCTCCTCAAGCGGCGATGGAAGACGGTTTTACCCACAAATTCTGCGGAAGACCCGATTTTCCTTCCATCGGAGCCAGCGCTCCCGGGCTTCGTCGGTGAGGAGGTCCATTTCCTTGAAGCCGTGTGCCTTGGCAAATCGAAGGGCGCCTTCCCCTACGATCAGAACGTGGTCGGTCCTCTCCATCACCATTTTGGCTACCTTGGAGGGGTTCTTGATGTTCCGGATCGATGCGACGGCGCCGGCTCCATTCGAAGGTCCGTGCATCACGCATGAATCCAGTTCCACGACTCCGTCCTCGTTCGGCAACCCGCCGTAACCCACGCTGCGGTCGTTCGGATCGTCCTCGACGATGTTCACGCCCGCTATCACGGCATCGAGGGTGTCTTCACCGGAGCGCATCATCTCCATCGCCTTGTCGACGGCCCTTCGCCCGTTCGAGCTGGATATCACGATGGGCCGCGGGGGGCGGGCATCCGCTAAGGACTGAGCATGCGATTCGATCGGCCCAACAGCGCCCGCCACCGACGCGGCGACAGCTCCTTTCAAGAACCCACGGCGATTCAGGTCGCTCATATTTGCTCCTTATCGTTGATAGCTGTTGTTTTGACGACTCCCCTGACCCGAGCCGGCACGGGATCACCCGGAGTGTCGGCCACGGGCAGTTCGGTCTCCCGGATAACAAATTGCTGTTGAAACGATGTGATTATAGGAAAAAGATGGTAGCGGCAGGCAATCTTTTTCGAGCCGCGGCTCCAACGAAGCGCCCGGCTGGTTTATAATCGCCTGTGGGAGTGAGTAGGGTCCGGTGACTCTCCTGGCCTTCAAAGCCAGTGGGACGTCGGGGAACCGGCGTTCGGTGGGTTCGACTCCCACGCACTTCCGCCAAAATTCAGTCCGGACCGGCTTCCCCCATCCCCGTCTATGAACCTGCCAGGGACGCCACTGCTTTGGACTCGTCCTCGTAGGTGTCGAAAACCGTCAACAGCTTCGTCATCTGGAGCAAATCCTTGGCCTTCGTCGTCAGGTTCAAGAGCTTGACGTCGCCCTTGCGGTTGCGAACCGTGGTGTAAGTCGAAACGAGCTCCCCCAGTCCGGAACTGTCGATGTAGGACACATCGCCAAGGTTCAGGACGAATTTCATGTCACCGTCGTTGACAAACGTGCGGATGTTGTCTCGAAGCAACAGAACCGGTTCCCCGATGGTCAAACGCCCGGACAGATCCAGCAGGGTCACCCCATCCATCCTCCGGGTTTTTATCGATAGACTCATTCAGCCTCCTTCAAATAGCTCAATATGATCGCGCGGCGTAGATTAACCTCTACTATTCACACTTTCAAGTGTTATTGAAACCGGGGCCTCACTCTCGATCGATCAGAAACCCTTTGTCTGACCGACGCCGCTCTCAGCAAACGGTAGAAAACGAAGACTTCTCCAACGATTTTGAACGTCCAACGTCCAATCACCTTTGACCTCCATGTAAGGCCTACATAGAACTGGACACAATCCCCTCAGAGTAGTAATTTTCTTAACCGAATCATGAACAAGAGGAGCCGTAAATGCAAACGTGGATAGCCGTGGCCCTGATGGGCCTGACATTTCAACAGCCAGACGCGGAGACCCGGATCATCCAGTACCTGCAGGAGAACTTGAAACCGGGTGAAGCAGTAGTCGTGTCCGATTTGGCGAATGAGGTATTCACTTCGCCCGAAGAGCAGCTGGCACTGAGCGGACTTTTCAACAAATTCTTCAAGATCCCGCTGTTTCTAGTTCAATACAACACGAGTACCGGTGAAATACCCACCCTGCAGCAAATCTCGGAACAGTTCAGCTTCAAGGTTGAGGGTGAGGCGGACGTGATCCTCCGAATCATGGAGTCGGATCCCAGAGTCCCAAAATTCTTCGAACGGGATTCCGCAACCGGTGAGATCACCAGCATCGACGTTGAGCCGATCCGTGCACACCCCCAGTTCGGGAAAGCCGTCGAACGGACGATTGCCGGCTGGGAAGGAAAACCCGTACCACCGTTCGCCATCCAGAACTTCGACGGCAGTGCCCTGACTTCAGAGATGGTCGCCGGATCGCCTCACCTGGTCTACATCTGGTTCACGAACTGCCCGCCATGTGTCAAGACAGCTCCACTACTGGTCGAGTTGTACGATCAATACGCTGAAAAAGGTTTCGAGATCGTTGCGGCCAATGCAGACCAGGTGCTCGAACTACCCTATGACGACGAAATGCGAGCCGCGTATATCGAAAAACTGGGCATCGAATTCAAAACAGCCCACCTGAACACCGAGATGCAGAACGCGTACGGCGGCATCAACTTATTCCCGACCATGTTCTTTGTGAACAGTCAGGGCGTTGTCGTGCAACACTTCGTCAACTTCCAGGAAAAAGAGGTTTTGGACGGCGCCATCAACATGGCGTTGCAGTAGGACGTGGCGGGCTTAACCCTCGTCTCTTCCAACTCAGGGTTGAACAGGGACGGTGGTGGGTCCGAAGCTAGACGCCATACCGCCGGGTTTCTTCTTATAGCCCACGAGCGAGTATTTGTGGGTTTTGTAGTACTTACCGGCATCGTTGAGGTCCGGTTTCCCCAGAGCGGTGTGGCAGGTCAGGCAGCTTTTCTTTTCCTTCTTGGCAAACTCCGGAGTACCACTGGCTTGAGGCGTCCATGCCAGAGCCAGCGCGCCGATTATGGATGCTAGGAGCAGTAGTTTCTTCATGATAGCCCTCCGGAGGGTCGCACTCCCGCTGGCACCGACATCTGGTTCACAAGATGCCCGGCTGGGCCGAAGATACGGGGTCTTGTGCTACGATAACATACAACCATGTTCTCAGTCCTTAGACCCCTTCTCGGCATTTTCGTTTGCTCGACTTTAGCCCTGGCCCAGACAAAAGACTTTACGTTGAGAGTCGACGTGCCCGTCGTCAGCCTGGACGTTTCGGTGACGACTGCCACGGGACAGCCGGTGGAGGGATTGGCGCCCGAAGATTTCGAAGTTTACGAGAATGGTGTCCGGCAGGACATTCGCTATTTCGGATCGAGCACGGCGCCCTACCATGTTTATCTCCTTTTCGACAGCAGCGGTAGCACCCGACACAAGTGGGACTTCATGAGACGCTCGGTGGAAGGGTTCCTGGGATTCATCAAGCCTCAGGACCGGATCTCAATCGGGATATTCGATGCCGGTCTCAAGACGCTTACAGACTGGGACGACCCGCGGGAAAAAGCGCTGGGAGCGCTCGACCCGTTGATCGCCGAGCGCGAATCGGGCGGCACGACCGAGTTCTACAAGTCGCTGGAGAAGGCCCTCGAGAAATCGTTCAAGGGCATTCGGGAACGACGGGCCATCATCGTTCTGACAGATGGCCGGGACACTTCGCTGTACCGGGAAATCATCCGTCGAAACCGCGTTATGGACTCCGGGGAGGACCGCGGCTTCCGAGGCCTCTACAAGGCCGCCGGGAAGGAAGGCATCTCCGTCCACTTCATCGCGGTAAACACGGACCGGAACTTAGAGGAGAACACGGAAGGCGCCGACGAATATCGTAACCTCCAGTTCATATATAAGAACTCGGCCGTGCCGGAACGATATCTGGAACAAGTGCGAGACCGGATGGAAAAGGTCGCCGAAGCTTCAGGAGGGCGTGTGCTGTTTCCGCGAACGATCGAAGATGTGATTCCCCTTTACGAGGAAATCGGCAGAGATCTCGGTCACGCCTACAGTCTGGGCTATGTCCCGGCGAAGGCCCGGCCCGATGAAGGGTTGAGACGGATCGTCGTAAAGATGGGCAACGAGGAATATCGGATCCGCCAATCGAGGGCAGGCTACTACGCAAAACAGTAGGGCGATCGGTGGCGATCAAGACAAGAATAGAGGGGCGAATCACTTCGCCCCCCTTTCCCATTCTTTGTCGGTCCTACGAAACTACGATCCCAGGCTGGAGCGCATCAGTCTAATCTCGACTCGACGATTCTGCTCCCGTCCTTCGCGGTCGTCGTTGTCCGCGGTCGGATTGGCTTCGCCCAATCCAACGACTGTGATCCGGAACAACGGGACGTTCTTTGTGACCAGATACCGCTTCACGGAGTCCGCTCGGCGCTGGCTCAGCGCAATGTTGTAGCTGTCTTCGCCCGATGCATCGGTGTAGCCCTGGACCTCCAGGAAGTCTCCGTCGCGAATTTGCCCCGCAATGCCATCCAACGTGGAGTTGGCCCCATCGGAGAGAGCGGCACTGTTGAGGTCGAACGACACCGTGACGGTCTCGGCGACGGAATAGTCGTAGATCGTACCAAAACGATTTTCGACCGTGCCGATTCGGTTCATGGCCTGATCGGCGCTCTGTTGAGCCGACTCGGCCTTCCGATCGGCAGTCGCCGCTTCCTCGCTGGCATCGTCAGCCTTAGAGTCGGCGGCCGCCGCGGCGCTGTTCGCCGTACTGATGCCATCTTGAGCACGGCGATCGACCGCATCGATCCGCTCAGCATGCTCCTCGGTCGTGGACTCCAGTTCAGCAACTCGTGCTTCTACGGGAGCAATCTCCTCGAGAACGAAGTTCTTGGTCGCACAACCGGAAAGGGTCATCCCTCCAACCAGGATGAGAACCCCCAGGATTGAGAATCGTCGATTTGAACTAGGCATTGCCTCCCCCTTCTGAATTCAATTGATTTCGGTACTCGTCACACTTGGGCATTAGGTATTAGTTTGACTGCAACAGTTCTGTTTTTCCGGAACTCTGAACACCCCGACACCGGGTTGGCCGTCTGCCTCGGCCATGCCAGAGCCACCTATTCTAGTAAACTTCACTACCTCAGGTACATAACTCTTTGCGTTGGAGAACGATTTGGCGTCCGCCACCGGGTTGGTCTCCACTGCGATTCAAGAGCACGTCGTCCGGCGGTGGTCACATCCGAGGCGAACTATCTCCCCCTGTTGACAGCTTTCTTCAGGCCTGCTCCGGGCGAAAACTTCGCAATACGACGTGCGGATATTTTTAACTTCTCACCGGTCTGAGGATTCCGTCCGGTACGGGCTTTACGCTTTCCAACCGAGAATGTACCGAAGCCAACCAATGTCACCTTGCCTCCCTTCTTGAGCGCGGCCTGGACCGAGTTCAGCGTCGAGTTCAGCGCTGCGGTGGCTTGTGATTTCGAGAGCTTCGCTTCTTTCGATATGCGTTCAATTAACTCGCCCTTGTTCATTGCAGCCTCCTCGGTTGGTCAACAACCTGTCCGTACGTTGTCGCCGCGGTTTTTACCATAGGGTATAGGGCAAGTCAAGTGCAACACCTTACCATCAGAACTGGCGCGATGCGGCGCAAACGCCGTTGTGGCGGGCATCTGTGGAATTCGGATTCAACGCAAAAGCGCAAAAAACGCAAAAAATAAATGCCTCCTCCGCAGAATTTGTGGGCAGTCCAAAGGCCTGTGCGCACATAAGTAATTGAAACAAAGTACCTTATTCTTTTGTTCGACGGCGAATATTCCAGTACCCACTTCGGTCGGACGCCTACACCCGGTGCCCGGAGCCCCCGCCGGAGGCCCCGTTCCCCATCGCCCACACCAGCCGACACCGCGGAGCGCAGCCGAGGGTCAAGGCCGGCGCAGCCGCCGAGCTTGCGAGGGAAGCCTTGAGGCTTGGCGAGCACCGTGGTCTCCTCAAGCGGCGATGGAAGACGGTTTTACCCACAAATTCTGCGGAAGACCCAAATAAATATCTTCATTTCGTCCCCTGCGATCAAGGAGCCCGTGGTGGAAGTGTGTGGGGTCGCGCGCAGGGGTATGCGGGTTACGACGGCATGGGGCCATCTGCGGCGAAACGTCCGATGGGAACCATCGCCGTCGTCGTGCCGCCTTGCATCTAGCCCCATGGCGCTCGTAACGCGACCCTACAGACTTTCACCACAGGCTCCTAGCCCGCATTTCTCATGAATGGTGCCCGAAACTGCATTTAGGAGAAGGAAAAGGTGTCGGAAGCTGGGTGGCGG
Organism: Terriglobia bacterium; assembly: GCA_965262425.1. Classification (GTDB taxonomy): domain Bacteria; phylum Acidobacteriota; class Terriglobia; order 20CM-2-55-15; family 20CM-2-55-15; genus CAZOZZ01. The sequence goes on from OZ253536.1 coordinate 2,352,305, forward strand.
GAGCAAAGATGCCGACTGAGCGGGGTAACTGGGCCTGGATGACTGGTGTTGAAGGGAATGGCGACGTGAAATCGGATTACAGAGACAGCTATCCTGAGCAAAGACGGGAAGGTTGGGATGTGTGAGAAGGAACGCTTAACAGCGCAGAGGGATTTTTTGAAGGTTCGCGTAAACCTGAGCGAATGCCGCGGCGTAAGGGTAGCCTCCAGCCATCCGAATCCAAACTCGACGTACAGTGAGATGGATCTGCGCTCCGATCTTGAGCAGCTTGAGGCGAATCGTGGTGCACTGCGCCCGCGCGAATTCGGTGCCCTGCAAGCCGAGCCGTCGCAAGGCCTGCATCAGCATGTACGCCACCGATGAAAGGTAGAGTCGGAGTTGATTGGCGCGCATGGTGGCCGTGCTGGTCCGATCGGCAAACAATCCGAGCTGTTGCTCTTTGATCCGGTTTTCCATGTCTCCTCGGGCACAGTAGATCCGTTCATAGACCTGCCTTGGAGTCGTTCGACCTTTCGGTAACGAGGTGACGATAAACCGGGGGTTGGCGCCCTTGGCCAGATGTTCGGCCTTACCAATGATGCGTCGCTCACGGGTCCAGCTGTCGAGGGTCTGATACTGAAACGTCTTGAAGACGCGCGCCGGCTTTCCCGTCCTGCCGAATCGCTTTTCTGCCGTCGCCATCGGAGTTTCAATCGCGCGCCGCAGCCGATTGTTCTTCGCCAGGCCGATCACGTAATCGACACGGTGTTGGGCCTCGCACCAGGTCAGGATCTCATCGCGGCAGAAACCCGAGTCAGCCCGAATCACGATCTGGACTCTGGGCCACTTCTGTCGAATCTGTCCCACGATCCGTTCCAGTTCCTCTACCGATCCGTCCGCACCATCGATGTCGGAGCGTCGTAGCCGGGAACACAACACGAACTCCCCACAGAAAATGTAAAGCGGCAGATAACAATGGTGCCTGTAATAGCCGTGAAAGAAGCGTCCCTCTTGATTCCCGTGTATCGGATCGTCCGTCGCATCCAGATCCAGAATGATCTGCCGCGGTGCCCGCCGATGGGCTTGGAGGAACACGTCCACCATCAACCTATCGATCGCCGCTTCGTCCCGGCCGATCTTCTTGGTCGGGTGGCTGGCCGCTTCCTCGGTCGACAGTTCCAGCCGGTTCAACGTGCTCTTGCCCGCCAGGGCCTTGCCGCGGTCTCGAACCTGTTTCCGGGTCCGGCCCTTCGGATCGGTCTGACCCACCATCACCGCCAGCACTGGATCCGATCGGAGTTGATCGTGGTCGTTCAAATCCTCATAGCCCAAACACAATCCGTAGACCCGTTGCGATACCAGTTGCTCAATCCCGTGTTCTACAAATCGCGGGTCCCGATGATCGATGATCCCGGAAACATTCGGCAAACTGTTTCAGGATCCCGGTCCGTTTTTCCGTTTCTCGTAACAGTAAACCGCCCGCGTCCGTGCTGATGTCTCCTCCGTCGAATTGACCCCGTACTTCCCGTGAACCCAATGCGTGAAATTGAATCGTTTCTGTTTTACACTCTGTCATGACAAAGGCCGCCTCCGTCTTGGCTTGAAAGTTTCTCGACAAAACCTTCTATGCCAGACAGGGCGGCCTTTTTCGGTCCTTTCCCTTCCTACTCTGTTTCGATTTATCTCAGATCTCTTGAGAAATGCGGGCTAGGCGTCTTTGCGTTGAAATTTCCTCCTGCAGGTTATCTATAGGATGTGGCGGCCCCCGTCGACGTGGATGACTTCGCCGGTGATGTAATCATTTTCTATCAGAAAGATCACCGCACGGACGACGTCTTCCATGCTGCCGGCGCGTTTCAGCAGGGTGCGTTCGATTGCGGCCTGTTTCTGTTCTTCGGAATAGTGGTCGGGAAAATGAACCGGGCCGGGAGAAACGGCGTTGACCTGGACCGCCGGCGCCAGGGATCGGGCAAGGCCGCGCGTGACCGCCAGCAGAGCGGCTTTCGAAACGCTGTAGGGAAAGTACTGGGTCCAGATCGACTCACCGGCCGGATCCGCAATGTTGACGATCTTTCCTGTGCCTGCGGTCAACATCTCCCTGCTCGATGCTTGAGCAAGGAAAAATGGAGCCTTGGCGTTGGCGTCCATCTGCTCGTCCCACAGTTCGGGCGTGCTGTCGGCTATCGTTCCGGGCGCAAAGACAGAAGCGTTGTTGACGAGAATCTCGAGACCTCCGAATCGCGCGACGACCTCGGCGACCAGGCGCGTGCGTTCGGATTCGTCGATCAGTTCGGCCGTGAAAAGATCGGCCTCCACACCTAGTTCTCGAACCTGCTCGAGCGTCTCCATAGCCTCTGCTTCAGACGAACGGTAGTGCACGGCGATCCGCGCTCCACGTCGCGCCAGTTCCAGAGCGATCTCACGGCCGATCCGGCGAGCCGCCCCGGTGACCAATGCGATGGAACCTTCAATCAGCATGCGCCGAAGTGTCCTGTGAGTACTCGTAAACGCCCTTGCCCACCTTCCGGCCCAGCCTGCCGGCTTTCACGTACTTGACCAGGAGAGGACACGGGCGATACTTCTCGCCGAGCGTCTGATGGAGGAACTCGAGGATGCTCAACCTCGTGTCCAGGCCGACCAGGTCGATCATCTCGAACGGACCCATCGGGTGGTTCAAACCCAGCTTCAGCGCCTTGTCGATGTCCCTTGCGCTGCCCACGCCCGCCTCCAACATATAAAAGGCTTCATTACCGATCAGGGCGTTGATTCGAGATGTTACGAATCCCGGGGACTCGTTGATCTCGACGGTTTCCTTGCCCATCCGAACAGCAACGCTCTGGACTGTCTCGAAAGTGACGTCATCGGTTTCCAGGCCGCGAATGATCTCTACAAGCTTCATCTTGTGGACTGGGTTGAAGAAGTGCATTCCGATGAACTTCCCGGGGCGCCCGCTCGGAACGGCCATCTCGGTGACACTCAGGCCGGATGTGTTCGATGCCAGGATCGCGTGCTTCGGAGCCATTTCGCCCAACCGCGAAAAAATATCGATTTTCAAATCGATTTTTTCCGGAATCGCTTCGATCAAGAGATCGGCGCGAGATGCCGCATCCGCAAGATCGGTCGTCTGGCTCAAGAGTTCCAGGGCAGCCGTCATCGCATCCGCATTCAGCTTGCCCCGTTCAACACCCTTTTCCATGTCGCTTTGAATCCGGCTTCGAGCCGATTCGAGCAGCTCCGGCGAAATGTCATTGAGGATTGTCCGAAAACCCCCGAGGGCGGCTACGTGAGCAATCCCGCGCCCCATGATTCCAGCGCCGATGACGGTAATGACTTTGATGTCCATATGAGTCCTCCGATTGAAAAGAGTCAATTTAGCACATACACTAGCCGAATCATGAAGGCTGTTCTTTTCCACGAACACGGCGGACCCGAGGTCCTTCGAACCGAGGAAGTTCCCGACCCCGGCGCCGCAGGCCGGGAGGTTTTGATCGAGGTCCATGCGGCGTCGGTCAACCATCTGGACATCTTCGCCCGCAGAGGAATGCCGGGCGTCAAGTTGCCCCTGCCACACATCCCCGGAGCCGATGCGGCAGGCGTTATTGTGGACACCGGGCCCGAAGTCGAGCAATTCAGCCCCGGCCAGCGCGTGACCATCAACCCTGGAATCAGCTGCGGACGGTGCGAGTTCTGTGCCGCCGGTTTTGGCAGTCAATGCCTCACCTATCACATGGTCGGGGAGAACATCGACGGTAGTTATGCCGAACTACTGAAGATCTCCGAACACAATGTCCTGGCGATTCCCGACGACATGAGTTTTGCCGATGCCGCCGCGGCTCCGCTGGTTTTCATGACCGCGTGGAGCATGATGATTTCGAAAGGCCGAATCCAGCCGGGAGAGGACATCCTGATTCTGGGGGCGGGAGCGGGCGTGGGAACGGCGGCAATCCAGATCGCGAAAATGGTCGGCTGCAGGGTGTTCGCCACTGCCAGTTCCGACGACAAGCTGGAACGCGCCCGTCAACTCGGGGCGGACGTCCTGATCAATTACACGGAAGAGCCGTTCGATCGCGCAATCCGCAAACTCACCGACAAGCGTGGTGTCGACGTCGTCATCGACTACATCGGGGCCGACACCTGGGTTCGCAGCCTGAGGGCCGCACGACGGGGCGGGCGCATCCTCACATGCGGCGCAACAACGGGCCCGACGCCCGCAACCGATCTCCGCCACATCTTCTTCCGACAGCTCCAGATTCTGGGATCGACGATGGGTAGCCCGCGCGACTTTCTAGACGTGATGAAGTGCGTGTTCCGAGGCCAGTTGAAACCGGTGGTCGACCGCATCCTGCCGTTGTCGGACGCACAGGAGGCGCACGAGTTGATCGAAGGGCGGAAGGTGTTCGGGAAGCTGATTCTGGAACCCAGAGCGTAGCCGGCAGGGTCCAGCAAGAACAAAACCTAGGAGCCTGGGGCGACGCGGATGCATCGGAGTTTTTCACCGCAGAGGCGCAGAGGCGCAGAGGTTTTGTTTCTCGGACTGGTGAGTCAGCCAGCTTGCCCAACAACTCCTTTTTCTACTCTGCGCGTCTGCGGTTAAATTCCTTCTTCGCTGCTTTCTCCACCACTTCTACCGCCCCTTGAACTCCGCTTTGCGTTTCTCCAGGAAGGCGCTGACGCCCTCCTCCTTGTCTTCGCTCGTGAAGGCCAGGCAGAAGAGATCCGTCTCGCGTTCCATCGCCTCGCGGACGCCCATCCGGCCTGCGTTCTTGATCGATTCCTTGGCCAGGCATAGCGCCACCGGACTCTTGTCGGAAATCCGGCCGGCGATCGACATAGTCGCCGCGCGAAGTTCGGCGGGCGGGAATATGTGGTTCACCAGACCGAGGCCGTATGCGGTTCCGGCATCGATGATGTCACCGGTGAGGATCAACTCCATGCTCTTCCCCTCCCCGACGAGACGCGTCAGACGTTGTGTTCCCCCGCCTCCGGGAATGATGCCGAGATTGATTTCCGGCTGGCCGAGCTTCGCGTTCTCTCCCGCAATTCGAATGTCGCAGGCCAGCGCCAGCTCCATTCCACCGCCCAGGCAATAGCCGTTGATCATGGCGATCACCGGCAGAGGACACTCCTCGATAGCATCGAAGACACGCCGCTGCTTCATGACCCCACGTTGGTCGAGCGCCGTTCTTCCCTCGAACTCCGTGATGTCCGCGCCGGCGATAAACGCCTTCTCTCCCGCTCCGGTAATAACGAGGACACGCTGGTCGGACGAATGAAGATTGTCCAGGGTATCGAGGATTTCATCACGCGTGGCCTGGTTCAGCGCATTGCGCTTCTCGGGCCGGTTGATCGTCAGGACGGCAACCCGGCCCTCAGCTTCGAGCAATATGTTCTTGTATTCCATAATCGAGCCCCTTCATTGATAAATGCGTCTTGAATACTATTGTTTGAGAGTCAGAATTTCGACGCAGAGGCGCGGAGGCGCAGAGAGTTTTTTTTGGATTGCGATTCATGTCCAACAGGCCTTGAGGGCCGGCAAATAGCTGGACATCTCCCCCAAAGTTCCTTTGCCTCTATGCGCCTTTGCGTCTCTGCGTCGAAATTCCCTTCCTCTCCTTCCGATGAACAATCCGTTCGGGGTGGGTGTAAATGTTCATGGAATCGCCACGGACGAACCCGAGTGTGGTCATGCCGAAGTCCCGCGCCAGTTCAAGGGCCAGGCTGGAAGGCGCTGATACCGAAGCCACAATGGGGATCCTGGCGACCAGTGCCTTCTGCACGATTTCAAACCCGAGACGCCCGCTGACCATCATCGTGGAGGCGTCTCCAAGGGTCTCGGCTCTCAACGCCGCACCGACGACCTTATCGACCGCGTTGTGACGACCGATGTCTTCCCGGACGAACAACAGCTTACCGGTCACGTCGAAGAGTCCTGCCGCGTGGATCCCTCCGGTCTGACCGAAATTGACCTGGCGCCTCAACATGCGCTCCGGAAGGGCGGAAACGAGATCGCGCGAGACGGTAACACGCGATTCGATCGGTACCGAATTCTGACGGATGGATTCCAGGGTTGCCTTACCGCAGAGTCCGCAGCTCGAGTTGGCCCAGACGGAACGGTCGGTCCGAACCGGCCGGGTCTCATCAACCAGATGAGCATCCACGATATTCTTCAGGTCCGGGTGATCTTCGTTCGGACAGAAAGCCAGCGTTCCGACATCTCCTATCGAACGAATCCAGCCATCGGTCAGAAGAAATCCCGCCGCCAGATCCAGGTCGTCGCCCGGCGTGCGCATCGCCACGACCAGGCTCTCGCCGTTCACCCGAATCTCCATCGGTTCTTCAACGACGACGTGATCAGACGACTCCCACAATTCGGACGCATCGCTTTTCCAGACCGGAACCTGATCGGTATCCCGAGACATTGCGCTCGATTATATAGTAGCGAGCAGCTTTCAGCGGGCAGCTTGATCAGGTCGAACTGAAGCTGCCCGCTCCACGCTACTTATTCTTCCAGACCGGTGCACGCTTCCCCATGAAAGCCTCCACGCCCTCCTTCATGTCTTCGGTGTGGGCCAATTGATCCAAGTAAAGCGTTTCGATCTGTTTCAACCGGGCCGCGAAGGAATTCCCCGCGCCCGCCCGGAGGGCTTTCTTGGCGATGCCGAGGACGGCCGCACTCTTGGTCAGGATTCGATCGGCCAATTCGCCGGCGGCATGGTCGAGGTCCTCGCCGGACACGACCGAATTCACCAGGCCCATCGTCATCGCCTGTTCCGCCGAGACCGTGTCGCCAAGCAGGACCAGTTGCGACGCCCGGCGCATCCCGACCATCGACGGTAACAGTGCAGCGGCAACGGGGGGATAGCAGCCGACGTCGATCTCCGGATGGGCGAGTTGGAGGTTGTCGGCCGCAATGACGAAATCGCATGCCATGGCGAGTTCAGCGGCTCCTCCCAGTGTGTGTCCATGGATCACAGCAACGCTGATGCGGTCGGAGTCGTAGATCCGACGGATCGTGCGATGGAATTTCTCGAGCATCTCTCTCACGCGCTCCGGTGTGTGATCGGCGATGTCGACCCCTGCCGAAAAAGCCTTCACGCCATGGCCGGAAATAAGGACGAGCGGTGTCTCGCTTTGCTCTATCTCCTGCCAGGCCTGATCGAGTTCTTCCATCATCGTGATGTTGATGACGTTCAGGGGCGGTCTGTCCAGAACGATCGTCGAGGTCCGGGGTCCGGGATGGAATCGGATTGTTTGGTAGCCCATGCTCCGTTTGGTAACAGAATGTGGGGCTCCTGTAAACACTGAAACTCGGGACTTCGAGTAAGATGTTCGGAATGCGCGCGGTCTGGGATCTGATCAGGGAATCGTTTCACCGCTGGATCGACGACAATGCGTTCCAGATGAGCGCATCGATCGCCTTCTATGCTGCCTTCTCGATGGCGCCGGGACTCTTGATCGTTGTGGCTCTGGTGGGACTCATCTACAGCGGTGACACGGCTGCGGATATCCAGACCCAGATTTCCGGATATGTCGGAGAAGACGCCAGTCGGCTGATAGCCCGGGCCGTGTCCAGCACGACTGAGGGCATGGGAGGCGGCCGTCTCGCAACCATCCTCGCCATCACGACGATGTTCATCGGCGCATCGGCCGTGTTCGGTCAACTCCTGGCGGCGATGAACAAGGTATGGAGGGTCGCGGCCAAACCCGGCAGGGGGATCGCCGGCGTGCTGAGGGATCGTTTCTGGCCCTTCACGATGGTCATGGTTGTCAGCATCCTGCTCCTCACATCCCTATTGCTGAGTACGTTCATTCGAGTTTACAGCGTATACGTGAACCGCCTTGTGCCCGGCGTCGCATTCATATGGCATTACGTCGACCTGGGCATCTCGTTCGCGGTCGTGACGCTGTTGTTCGCGCTCGTCTTCAAATTCCTTCCGGACGCCAGAATCGTATGGAGCGATGTATGGGTTGGAGCCCTCGTCACATCGGTTTTCTTCGCCGGAGGCAAGTACCTCTTCAGCCTGTACCTGGGAACCAGCGCGATCGAATCTGTTTACGGGGCCGCGGGTTCACTCCTGGTCATCCTGATCTGGGTCTACTTCTCGACGTCGATCCTGCTCCTGGGGGCCGAATTCACGCACATCTACGCCGAACGCCACGGGCATAAAGTCATACCCAAAGCGAACGCCTTGAAAGTCGAGTGACGTGTTCACATCAGGATTCAGCGCGGAGACTCGGAGACTCGGAGACACGGTGGGGATTTTTCACCGCAGAGGCGCGGAGGCGCAGAGTTGTCTCTCTGTCTTTTACCCTCTGCGCCTCTGCGGTAAGAATTCTTACTCCGTGTTCTCCGCCTCTCCGCGTCGAAAATCCAGATTTACGATATGAATGAACGTCAAGGACCGGGGGGGCGTCCACCGCGCTGCTGCTGGCCGAAGGGGTTGGGTTGGCCGCCTGAAAAGGGGGAGGTCTGGTTCTGCTGGAATTGCTGGAGCTGGCCGTTGGGGGTTTGTCCGCCGGCGCCCGGGACGGCGCCGGGGTTGGTTCCGGCACCGAGTATGGCGATGAACTCCCACTCGTTGTACTTTTCGCGGTTGTTGTACGCCTTCAGCGATATGTCTTCGTTTTCCGGGGCGACGCCGATGATTCCTCCGCCGGCTATGGGTGGAGCCTGAGAGCCGAAGGGGGTGGGTTGACCCGGCTGGGGCCCTCGCTGGCCGCCACCTCGTTGACCGCCACCTCCCGAACCGCCGGGTTGCTGGATCCCCGCAATGCCCGAGCCTCCACCTCGCTGGCCGCCTGTTGGCTGGCCGCGGCCCCCCTGCTGACCAAATCCGGGCTGTCCAAATCCGGCTTGCTGGCCTCTACCTTGTTGATTCGATCCTGGCTGGCCAAATCCGGACTGTTGGCCAAATCCCGACTGCTGGCCGAATCCAGGTTGCTGCCCAATACCGGACTGCTGACCAAATCCGGGCTGTTGACCAAAAGATTGTGGACTGAAACCCGGTTGTTGACCGGTTCCGGATTGCTGCCCCCGATTCTGCTGGTTGTTCTGTCCAGGCTGGCCAAAGCCACCCTGCTGCCCGCTGCCGCGGCCAGCTCCGGGCTGACCCGAACCTCTCTGTTGACCACCGCCTCGGCCCTGGGATGGGCCAGCCTGCCCAAATCCAGGCTGACCGATTATCGATGCCCCACCGGCTCCGCCCTGGAAAAGCGGCACATTGTTGATCTGCTGTTGATAGAGCGTCGAGCCGTTTATGCTCCCGTCCGGATTGATCGTGAGCAGCCGGAATCCCTCCCCCGTGATGGGGTCGGTATACTGGCGTCTCAAGAAACGGATTCCGTTGGTTTCGAGCAGGGCCTCCAGACTGGGGGGATAGATTCCAAAGCGGCGCTGGTACTTCTGGATCGCCCTCACGTGTTCCTCTCCACGGAAGATCAATTCCTCTTCGAGTTCGCGCTGGACCTGCATCTTGTAGGACGGCGCCGTAGCGGCCATCATGATTGAAAGGGCCGCGATGAAAATGATCAATACCGCAAGCGCGAAGCCTTCTTCCTGTTTCATTCGACTATCAACGGAAGCCTCTGCCGGCGTCCGAACTCCAGATCTTCCACCTCTACAAAAGTCAGAGTGACTTCATTGATACGGTAACGCCCCATCAAGACCTCTTCTTCAAAGACGGAGAAGGACCTGTCGTCGTCGAACAGGAATGCCTGCATCCGTCCGGAATCCAGATCGACGATCGCGTAGCCACTGTACTTGAACGGGATCGGCGGAGGAGGGGGCGGGGGCGGCGGAGAAGACGTCATAGCCGGTGCGGCGGCCGCAGCCGGAGGAGTCTGGTCCAGCTCGTCGGGCAAGACGGTTGGGAGTTGGGCGACAGGCTCCGATCCATACTCGAACAAGTTCCTCCGCCCCAGCTCTCTGTCCTGATCAGGCAACATGACCAAGCGGCTCGACGCCAACTGGGCCCGGGACAAAACGTCCGACCGATCAGTTTGGGCTTCTCGGGCTTCGGCGGTTTCGATCGCCAGAACGGTGGGCGTCTGTCGGATCTGCCCGCCGACCCATAACGTCATCGCCAGGACGATCAACAGGATCGACAGTATTTTCAGCCGTTGTCTATCTCTAGCCGTCATAAGCAAAAAAAGTCGTCAAGTTCAGGGAAAGAGTCAATTCACCGGGCACACCCGAGCTCGCGGCAGCCAGACCTATCGAATCCAGGATAAAAAACGTATTGGAACTCTCCAGCTCGCGAATGAAACCGGTCACCGCGGCGTAGTCCCCACTAACCGGGAGGCTGACCTGGACGGAATAGACACCAAACCGGGGCTGATCGTCGATAACGTACTGGACGCGGTTACGATCGATTCCGGCGATCTGGGCCAACGCCTCCAGATCCGGCATGATTGCAGCGAATCCCTGCTCACGGGAAATGAAACGGGCGGCAACAAAGCTCGATTGATCCTGCCTGGCCACATCCAGTTGCTCGCCGATGGTTTCCAGGCGTTCGAGGTCCCGGCCACGCTGTTCGCTCTCGGCGCTGAGGCGCGCTATCGATGCCTGCAGTTCCAGATAGTCCGATCTGGCCGGCAGATACAGGGTCAGAAAAAACATCAACGACACCACACCGCTAACGGCGACCAAGCCTCCGAACAGGATCTGGTTCTTTTGTCTTCGAAGGACCTGCTTCATGGCGCACTCGCCCGGTCGTTGGTTGCCGGCATGTACAGGACATCCATCAGGACGCGAATTTCGGGTCTTCCGGCAACCACACCCCGTTCTTCGATCGACACCTTGACGTCCCTGAAAGCCGCGGTTTCCTCCAGACCGGCAATGAAAGCACTGAGATCATCGATGCTCTTTCCTCTCGCCTCCATCGCGACCAGGACGTTTTGAGACGCAACAATTTGCGGCACCAGGCTCATCAGGTACACGGAGGGAGGAATCACGTTCTCGATCTCGGCGAGCAAGCCGATCCAGGAAAAGCCTTTGCGATCGATCACCTGTTCCAGGAACTCGATCTCCTCTAATAGTGCGACCGACTCCGGACGGTTCAACCGTTCCTCTACCGTCTCGACCCGATCTCCCAAGTGCTCCCACTCGACCCGGGCCTCCTGTTCGATCACCCTCAGTCCTTCCGCCATCTCCGTATAACGAAGAAAACCGGCGCCCTCCCAGGCCGAAAAAGCCAGGAGCGCTACCAGGACACCACTCAAAACAACGTTGGTCGTTCGGTACCGCGGGAACGGGCGGGATGCAAGGTTCAATTGGAATCGATCCGTCACAACTGCAGGGCTCCCAATGCCGGCTTGTACAGGTCTTCGAGACCGGACGAATGAAGATGCCCGATCGGAACCGACAGCTTCCGAAGTTCCACGTCCACTGAGGGTGAATCCCCATCGTAACCACAAACGATGAGCTGTCGGATGTGGCTGCCGCCCAGTTTGTCCTGATAATACATGATGGTCGGATACACGGCTTCGTAGGCGGACTGCGACGGAACCTTGCGGTAGAATTTCAGTTCGCCTTCCACAAAAACCGACGTTGTTATCGAACTCGGACCGAGCTTCACGAAAAGAGTGTCGCCGGACCCGAGGTCCAGGAGATTAAACGCCGCCGGCGTCGAGGGACCGAGAACACCAGCATGCAGCCCCATCGATTCCATCAGATCCTCGTACTGAGACGTCACAGAACTGGGTGAGAGAACAACCAGCAACCCGACAGTTCCGTTCTCTCCAAGTTTCTTGTAGGCCAGCTGAGCCGTGTCGACATCGAAAGGGACATTCTTCTTCAATTTCCAAAGAATGAACGACCGTTGCGCGGCCCGTTCATCCGGGAACGAATCGACATTCAGAACGGAAACCCGCGTCGCTTCGTCCGGGATGACAAGGACGATTTCCGAGCCCGAAAAGCCCGCCTGATCCAGAGCTTGTCGGACTACCGGAGCCAACTTCTCCCGGTCGAAGTTGGAAGCTTTCAGGTCCGCGTTCAACACCCCGGCGGGCAAGTCGACAACGGCTTTGGCGTCGACGTTGCGCCGATCCGGCGTCGCACCCACGACGATCACGTGACGGGCCGTTAACTCACATGCCCATGTGGGGACATCGGGTCCAAAGAGCCTCGGGATGCTTTGGGTCCACCGACTACTCAATGAACGTCACCTTGTTGATTTCCTTCAGCGTCGTTTTTCCGTCCACAACCTTCGCAACCGCGGACTCCCTGAGGAAAGTGACACCTTCTTCGTGGGCCGCCCGCTTGATTTCAGAGGTCGGTTTTCGATCGACTATCATTTCGCGAATGTGATCGGACAGGTCGAGCAACTCATGTATCGCGGTTCGCCCGAGAAACCCCGTCCCGTTACATTCAAGGCACCCTTCCCCTTCATAAAACGTCATTTCGGTATATTGCTCCGGCGTTAACCCCGACTCCCGGAGCAGGTCCGCGGAATAGCGCACCGGTCTCTTACAATGCGGACAAATCAGCCGGACCAGGCGCTGAGCGAGAATGCAGTTGAGCGCGGACACAAAGTTGTACGGGTCCACTCCCATGTGCAGGAAACGGCCCAGAACGTCGACGACATTGTTCGCATGAACGGTCGTAAAAACCAGATGCCCCGTCAATGCGGACTGAATCGCGATTTGCGCCGTTTCGTTGTCACGTATCTCCCCGACCATGATCTTGTCGGGATCGTGCCTCAGTATGGACCGGAGGCCGCGTGCGAACGTCAGCCCTTTCTTTTCGTTGACCGGAATCTGTGTGATGCCCTTGATCTGATACTCGACGGGATCCTCGATCGTGATGATTTTGTCTTCATCGTTCTTGATTTCCATCAAAGCCGCGTAGAGGGTCGTCGTCTTGCCGCTTCCCGTAGGACCGGTCACCAGCACCATTCCGTACGGTTCGTTGATGAACCGGTGAAACCTCTGCGAGTCGCTGGCGGAGAAACCCACAACGTCCAGGTTCAGCGTTCGGAATTCTGCACTGATCGACTCTTTGTCGAGGATTCGGATGACGGCGTCTTCTCCGTGGATCGACGGCATGATCGAAACACGAAAATCTATCGATCGGCCTTTGTACCGCGTCTTGAATCGGCCGTCCTGGGGGATCCTTTTCTCAGAGATGTCCAGTTCCGACATCACTTTGATCCTGGAAATGATGGTCGAGTGATGTTCTTTGGCTATCGGGTCCATGGCCATGCCCAGCCTTCCATCCACCCTGTACTTCACGACAAGTTCGGAAGGGCCGGTCTCGATGTGTATGTCGCTGGCCCGACGGCCCAGGGCAGTAAAAACGATCGTATCGACCAGCCGGATGATCGGGCTGGATTCGTCCTGGGTGATCGTCTCGATCGTGATGATCTCGCCCCCGCTGTCGTCCTCGCGAATCAGGTCGAGCTTGAACCCTTCGGTCGCTTCGTCGAGGACGCGCTGAGAGGACTCAGACTTCTTCAGCAGGTCGGAGATCTCCGACTGCGCCGCGACCTTGATGACCAGCGAACGGTCCAGCAACGCCGACACCTCGTCCACCTCGACCAGGTCGCTCGGGTCGGCCATCGCGATCACGAGCGCATCGGCCTCGACCCCGAGAGGCACGAAGTTGTAACGGAACATCAGTTCGACCGGGGTCGAACGAAGCAACTCGACGTCCAGGTGCGTGTCGCTCAGGTCCACCAGATCATAATGATAGCGCTCGGCGAGTTCCGCGGCCCGAGCCCGATCGTCAACTTGGGGTTGGTCATCAACCCCCTCGGTAGGGATCAAAGGTTCAGTGTTCATCGTTGGTTCAAGTCACACGCTCAATTCACGCGTTCAAGTCACGGCCCTGGATCCGATGCTGAAGATCGGCAGATACAAGGAAACCAGGATCAAGGCAACAAAACCCGCCACAAAAATCAAAATGATCGGTTCCACCCAGCTCAAGAGCGCCGTCAGACGTAAGTCCACGTCCTCGTCGTAGAAGTCCGCGACATGGTTGAGCATGTCGGGCATCGCACCGGTTTCTTCCCCCACCCGGATCATCTCCAGCGCCAGTTGCGGAAACCTTCCGGTGGCCTCCAGACTGTCGGCCAGCGACGTGCCCTCCTGAACACGGATGGTGCTGTCGGCCAGGGCATCGGCGATGACGCGATTGCCCGACGCTTCATGCGCCACCTGGAGAGCCGTCACGAGCGGAATCCCCCCCTTAAGCAGAGTCGACAACGTTCGTGAAAGTTGCGCAATCGCAAACATCAACCAGACCTTGCCCAACACCGGCAACCGGAGCTTCAAATCGTCTATCTTGATTCTCCCCCCTGCCGATTTCGACCAGAAGCTGAAGAGTATCGGACCACCGACGACCAGGGGCACGATCAGGATCAGACCGTCCTGGATGGTTGTCGACACCGCGATCAGCACTTGAGTCGGTAGCGGCAGAGCCGTGTTCAGGCCTGTGTAAAGTTCCGCGAATCGCGGGATCACATAGGCGAGGATCACCCCAACCATCACTATAGAAAGGACAACCAGGAATGCCGGATAGATCAACGAATTACGAAATTTCTTTCCGACGATCATCATCGTCTTTTCATAGTGAATGTATCGGGTGAGGACTTCGACGAGGTTACCGCTGCGTTCCCCGGCGAAGACCGAGGCCGTATAGACCCTCGGGAAAACGCGCTCCTCCTCCATCGCATCGGACAGAGCCGTGCCCGAAACGACCTTCTCGCGCACAGCCTGAATGTGCTTTTGAAGCTGCGGGTTCGTGATGCGGTCCTTCAGCAGATCGAGCGCGCGAAGAATGGGAAGACCGGCGCGTATCAAGGCCACAAATTGCTGGTTGAACAGGATGAAGTCCTCGGCTCGAAAGGAGGTCTTCTTCCTTCCGCCGCCGGGGAGCAACGACCAGGTCCTCTTTTGAATCGAGAGCACCAGGAGTCCCTGTTCCTGCAGACGGTCCCGGATCTCTTCTTCACTTTGCCCGACGTGGACCGCACGGACGACTTCGCCACTTGGTCTTGCGTATTTGCAGGTGAATTCCATGTTGGTGCCAGGGGCACTTCCTATTTCTAGGAGCCTGCGCGGCAGAAGAGATCTCCTGCGAAAGCGGTACGATCCCTTCTGCCGCACGGGCTCTAGGGTCCGATACCCTCGATCACGTCGACTCCCGGAGGTACTTCGAAGTCAAAAATCGATTCATCCAGTTCGGCGTCGGTCTCGATCTGATCGAGCACGAGTTCCATGGTCGAGCCGTCGATGTAGGTAAACCGGAGCCGTCGGATGTCGAACGTCGTCGGGTCGACCTCGAGCCGTACTTCGTCAACATCGCTCTGGCGCCGCGGGTACATCCTCAAGACCCTCATTCCAGGGACTTTGGGAAGCTCCGTCAACTGCTCGATCCGAGTAAACTCATTCTCGAGATCCGATCGCCCCAGCAGGAACATGATCGGAATCCGGTCGTCCATCGCGTCGCCGACGCTCTCCCGGCTCACCTGCCTCTCAGCCGGCACGTAGAAATAAACGGTCCGACCGTCCGAAACGAACAGGTACTCCTCGGGCAACTGGTACTCCCAGCGCATCATTCGCGGACGTCTCAGGTATAAGTGACCCTCCTGACGCTGGATTCGGTTCAAAGCATCTTCAGAAATCTGAACAAAATGAGCGGAGAGATCGCGCATGCGCTCCAGTTTGCGTTCAACGCCGTCGATCAGGGCCCCCAGGCCGGGCCCTTGCCCGGCGGTCGCAGATGGCACCGTCAGGACAGCCAGTAGTATCGGCAAGAGTGTTCTTCTCATGGTGTTACGCCTCAAGGAAACAGTTTAGACAATGTTAGACGGTCACGCCGGAAAGAAGTTCAGGGAAGGAATTGGGAGTAGACCCGTCGTGGCCAAGCCTACTGGACCGGCAGACCGGCCTGCCCTGAAGGCGCCCGGCTGGTCTCGGTGGTGAAGCGAATCACATACTCGGGAGTCGAATAATAATCGTAGCGGCCGGTCGTGGTGTTGACCGCTGTCGCCGTGATGGTGTAATCGAGCCGATCCGTGGACACGGAGACTCCATACTGGTAGCCCGACGTGGTGCCCTCGAAACGGGTGTCGAGCAAGCCGTCGGCGATCAACTCGGTCATGGTCCCGTACGCGTGATTGGTCATCTGGTACACGTTCTGGGCAACGTTGATGGACTTCAGGTTCGACGCCGCGGCGGACTCGTTCGCAGCCTGGCGGGATCGGAGCAGACTAGGGACCGCAATTGTAGCGATGATCAGAATGATCGCCACAACGATCAGCAACTCCAGCAATGAGAAACCGCGGTCGGTTTTCATAAAATCACCCACAGCTTTTCCTGGCCATCTAGCAGCCCGTGGTGGGGGTGGAGAAGGATGAGGCGTATGGTGGACCGGCCCAGGGGAACTGGCGGCCTTCGACTAGGCGAAGGCCGCGACACTTCAAAAGACAAACGTTTACTGGACTGGCGCTCCTGCAGTCACCCCAGACCCGGAGGAGTAACGCACGACTCCATCCGGCCCGCTGTAGTAGCCGAATCTGCCGGTGTTTGCAGAACTCGGCGTCGCGAGTGCCGTGTAGTCAGTGTTGCTGCTCGCTGTGGTAACGGTGTAGGAATACCCCGAAACGGCCGAGTTGAAGCGGGTGTCGAGCAGGCCCGCGGTGATCAGATCACTGAGGCCGCCGTAGCTGCCCTGGGCGCCCGACATGTATGTCACCTGCGCGGTGTTGATCGTCCTGAGGTTGGCCACTGCGCCCGACTCGTTTGCAGCCTGCCTTGAACGAAGCAGGCTCGGTATGGCGATGGTGGCAATAATCAGAATGATCGCTACCACGATCAAGAGTTCTAAAAGTGAAAAGCCACGACTCTTTTTCATCAGTTATTTTCCTCCCTGACTCGTACTAACGTGATTCAATGAACAATCAATTTAATGAATCCTACAAAGGCGACATGGAGCTGTCAACCACTCTCGGCCCTTGTCATCATTGACAGATCCAGCGAAATCGCATGCACAAACATGGACAGCGTAGCGACGCCAGTGTCGACGAGGGAAAAGCAATTGCAGGTCCAGACACTCTGTAAGATTAGAATGAGATACTTACAAGTGCAACCATCGCCTTAATGTGACAAATTTTGTCACTCCACTGACAAAATTTGTTAACAACGACCCTGTGGTGCCGGGTCTTCGCAGGGAGTTTCACCATCTCCGAAGGCCGGGGAGCAGTAGCGATTCGAACATGGGAATCCTGATCGCGATCACCGCCCTCGTCATCATGACTCCGTTCGGGGGCCAGGCAACCCAACCTTTCATCTTCCTTGTGTACCGGACCCTGTTGTTCTCCGTCACTCTGGCCTGCTTCTGGAAATCCAGACAGGAATCGGGCCCGGACTTTCACCCGGGTTTCTACGTGGCGACCGGGGCGATTCTGGGAACAATGCTGCTATCGGTCTGGACCAGCGCGGGAAGCAGGGCGGATGGCTATGCGCTCTGGTATCAGCACCTGGTCTGGGCAGCTTTCTTCGTCGCTGTCGCTCGATTCAGTGCACGGCAGTCCCTCCAGTGGAAAAGCCTGATGCTCGCTTCGGTAATCGGGGCAGGTCTGCTCCATCTGGCTATTGGACTGGTAGTCGGCGAGCCACTGACTGGGGCTTTCCTGAACGGAAACTACCTGGGCTCGTATATGTTGATTGGCTTCGCCGCCTCAATCGCCGTTCTGTTATTCCACAAAAATGTGTACTGGCGTGTCGGTACCATGGTGATAGCCCCACTCCTCTTCTATGGAATCACCGAAACCGTGTCGAGGGGCGCGACGCTTGCGGCGGTGGGCGTGGCGTTGGTTGGACTCTGGCAACTGAGACGATGGGCCGTCGTGGGTGGCGCCCTCGCGGCGGCAGCCATCGTGCTCGTCCTGATCGGGCTGGCCAACCCGGAACTGGTAACGAAATTCACCGACCAGGGCGAAGTGAATCCGTACAACTACTCCCGAACCCAGATCTGGATGAGTACGTTCGACATGATCGCGGAGCAACCGGTGCTCGGTGTCGGACCGGCCAGGTACCAGCACGTCGCCCGACGGTTCCGGTTCCCTGTCGAAGATACGATCGGTCGATTCATGAAGCGCCAGTCCATCGCGCATTCTGAATATCTGCACTATGCCGCGGAATCAGGAATACCGATGGCCCTCTTGCTCATTGGGCTAATCGTTTACTTCGCACGGGTTCTCGGCCAGGCTCGGGCAGCTTCCCCGGTGCTGTTCCTCGAACAGGCTGCGTTGCTCGCGATCGTCGGGGTCGGCATCCACGCGGCGGTGGACAACAATTTTCAGGTACCGGTTGTCCTGGCTCTTCTGGCGACGCTATCGCTGGCCTCGGCACCTTTGACCCGGTCCACTCCGATCCGGTTTCCAGTTTCCACCCGGGGCATGGCCGGGCTTGGCGTGCTGATCGTGGCTCTCTACTTCGATTCCACTCTGATCCCGGGCGTTGCATACCACTACAACGACGTAGGAAACCAGGAGCAAATGGCCCAGCGATTCGGCGAGGCGGAGTTGGACCATCGGTTCGCCGTCAGCCTCCGGCCCACTGACTCCGTCTTGCTGACCAACCTGGGAGTCACACACAAACTTCTGTATCTCCAGACGGGAGACCCCCATATGCTGGATGTGGCCGACGCATTTTTCACCCGGGCAGCCGAAGCCAATCCCTTCTACCTTCAGGCACGACAAGAGCGCGCCGACACGCTGGTGCTCCGGCTGACCGGCAACACCGGCCGGGACTTGAAGGTCCATCGACGCTTGATCGAGGCCAACCAGGCCGTCCTGGAGCTCGACCCCTTCCTGCCGTTCATCCGCAAAAACCTTGCAGAAGCGTTCTACCGATCCGGAAACCGGGCCAAGGCATACGAAGAACTATTGAAGACCGTTGAACTGGAACCTAATTATGTGCCCGGATTTACCAAATTGGCGGAATGGTACCAGGCAGATGGAAACGTCGAACGCAGCCGGGCGTTTCTGGACAGGGCGGGCTCGATCGAGCTGACCTACAGCGCTGTCACGGACGTCACCGATTATGAAGCCATCATCCTGGGCCGACCGGCCGGGAGCCCGGGATCATGATAAAGCCAGGGAACGCGGCCCAGTTACTCGCTTTGTCGGCTCTCGCCGGAGTGATCCTTGCGCCTCCGGAAGCCTTCGGCTCAGGACGCATGATCCTGGTTGTGGGTTCGACTTTTGCTTTTCTGCTTCTGGTTCTCGAAGGCCAGGTTGAGTCTCGATACCTGCGGGGAGGACTGGTCGGCATGGTTGTGCTCGTGGCACATTCCCTGTGGATCTCGATCGACTTCTACAGGTCGCTGGAGTTTGTAGGAATCGTCTGGGCCTACTACTGCCTTTTCGGTTACCTGGTCTACTCCAGGATGAATTCCCTTCACCGTGTGGCCGCGACCCTGGTCGTGCTGGCCGGGGTGGTCTCGATCTACGGAATCTACCAGTTCTTCTGGGGCATCGATGCAATGTACGGACTGGTCTTCTATTCGGGTGCGCCGGAACCGGTACGGGTGCCGATGCTGGAACAACTGGCAACGGGACGGATATTTTCAACCTTTGCGCTACCCGGAACTCTCTGGGGGTACCTGTTGCTGTCACTGCCGCTGCACGGCATCCTCTGGAAGCCGGGGCGCCGGTTTGGCAATTCCCTCCTCGTCGGAAGCGCCATGTTGCTGCTGGCGACCGGAGCGTTGACCCGGTCATATGGCTTTGCCCTGGGTCTGCTCGTCCTGGTTCTCGGATGGCTGTTCACCAGACCCGGGGCGCGACCCTGGAGGTCCGCCGCAGCCGTGACGCTTCTGATGACCCTGCTGGCCGGCGGGATCTTCCTGGCCCGGTCCGAAACCCACAACCCGGTTTCACTGCGCTTGCAGAATTGGATGACCGGGTGGGAAATGTTCGCGTCATACCCTTTGGGCGTGGGCTTGAATGGATATGCCGTCGCCTACCTGGGTCACCAGCAGCCCGGTGCAAACGAAACACAGTTTGCGCACAACACCCCTGTTCAACTCGTCTCGGAAATGGGCTTTCTCGCCTTCGCCGCGATGGCGGCTCTGGGTATTTACGTGATGGGACGGCGAAGAGTCCTCTTCGACACGACCGGGCCCCGTCGCTATCTGCTCCTCGGTCTGCTGGTCTGGACGGTTCACAATTTGATCGAGATCAACGTCTACTTCGCCAGCGTGGGTGCGGCGGGAGTGGCGCTGATCGGTTTGCTGGTGGCTCAGTCCCGGCCTGCCGACCCAATGGGCACTGGAAATCCGGCGGATCGAAGATTGGTCCAGATGATCGGCCTGGTGGCCATGGCCGTCGTTCTGTCGTCAGGGATCATTTACGTGTCGGGCGAGCTGCTGCATCGGGCGAGGATTGAACTAGAGAACCAGAAGCTGGTGGAAGCGTCTGAAACGCTGGCCAACGCCATGATGATCAACCCCTTTAACTCCAGCATCCTCCACGAGGCGGGTCAACTTGCGCTCGAGCTTCACCAGAAGACCCAGGATCCGTCCCTACTGAGGCAGGCCACGGAGTACTTCAGGAAGGCCGTGGCCCTGAGCCCGAATAAAGTCGGGCCTCACCTGGGCCTGGGATTGTGCCTGTCCAGCGCAGAAAGACTCGACGAAGCACTCGAACAGCTGGAGATCGCCCAGTTGATGCACCCCTACAGCAGACACGTCAGCGCGGTCCGCCGCCTGATCGAGGGACGAGGAAGTGGTCAGTGATCAGTCGGCGTATGGGACGGCGTTCGTGAATGCGTGTCGGGGCGTCCCTCCGTGGGCGCCCGCGGGTTTGACGGGCAGTTGCCATCGACATTCGAGTCGCGTCTTTTTTCCGTTCGCTGCGGCATTCCCGCGGGTGGCCAGAGACGGCCACCCCGACACGCTATACCCTACATTTTACTGACCAAGCATCTCACCACTGTCCGCGGGTTACCTCCCCGTATCTCCGATTCCGTAGACGTGGCCGAAGGTGCGGATGACGATCAGGCCGTCGGAAATGGCGGGTGTGGCCATAACGATTTCGCCGATGTCGTTCCTTGCGATCAGAACGTACTCGCGGCCGGCTTTCAACACGTACGCGTCACCGTCTTCGTTGATGAGGTACAACCGTCCGTCCGCGGCGATGGGCGAGGCCGTAAAGGCGCCTCCGACTCGACCCACCCGCGCCTGGTAGACGCGTTCTCCGGTCTGACCGTCATAGCCGGCGATCACCCCATTGTTGCTGAGCGTGTAGAGTACGCCCCGATAGAAGATCGGCGTCGGGATGTAGGAACCGCCGCGCCGGGAACTCCACGCAATGGCGTCGCTCGAAGTGGCACGGCCCGCAAGGGAAATGTCGCCGGAAGATCCCGGACGGATGGCGTAAATCGGACGCAGGGGAGGATAGCCTGCGGTCACATACACGAATTCGGGGCCGGCCACCGGGGTCGGGATGGCGACGTCGGAGTTCGGGCCGAGTGTCCAGCGCAGCTCGCCCGTCTGCGGATCGTACCCCCTTATCGAAGTGCCGTTGGTGATCAGCTCATCGCCGGCGGACCCGGCCACGATCGTCGGGGTACCCCAGGAGGAGATTTCATTGTCCCGGCTGGTCCGCCACAACTCGTTACCCGTTGCCAGATCATAGGCCGCGACAAACGAGTCCTCCTGACGATCAACCTGGATAATGACCGTGTCACCGTAAATGATGGGCGAGCTACTGTGACCCCACTGATCGTTGGAATCATAGTAGGAACCGTTGTCCAGAAGCCCCAGATCCTTCTTCCAGAGCGGCTCTCCGTCCATATCGTAGGCGGCAAAAATGCCAACGGTACCGAATATGGCCACGATATAGCGTCCGTCGGTGGCTGGTGTCGAACTGGCCTGGCTCCCTTTCATGTGCCGCTTCGTACGGGGTACGCCCTGATGGACTTCCCTCTCCCAGACGATGCGACCGCTCTCGATATCCAGCGCGTAGAGTCTCCAGCTGTGAGCAGAAAGATCGTCGACCGACGATGCGCCGCTGTAGTCACCGGTTCGGAAGAAATCGTTACCGGAACTGCTGACCGCCGTCGCCACGAAGACACGATTTCCCCATATGATGGGGCTCGCGTTGGCGAGGCCGGGGATAGGGGTCTTCCAGCGAACGTTCCGACCTGTCCTGACGTCCCAGTCGACAACGGCTCCCTGCCCCTCGGCAACACCCGAAGCACCGGATCCGCGAAACGACGGCCACGGCCGGGGACTGTCGCGCGGGACGGTCAACAAGTCTCCCGGGTCCGCATTCGGCACCGACGCCGCCGCCAGCGTTTCGGCCTCGTCGGAAACCCGGAGATAGGCGACCCTCGGATTCTTACCATTGGTGGGATTGGTGAACACCACCCGCTCGACAACATCGTCCTCTCGCTCGAACCTGAATTCGGCATCGGCAATCTGCGGCGTGACGAAGGTGGAATCCGATGTCGCTACAAGCATCAGGGATACTTCGCGAGTGGCGCCCCCTACAATAGCTGTGAAGTCCTCGCCCCCTTCCCCCAGCCGGAAGGTCAGCCTCTGTGTCTGTCCCGTACTCAGGTCCAGGTACGAGCCGACGAAGGGTTCGAGGTCCGTCTCGGAGAGCTCCACGACAAGCCGGGCCAGGCCCGGGCGGCGATCCATCTCGACATCCAGGACGGCTGCCATCTCGGTGTTGAGAGTCCGGACTGCAAACGCATGACTGGCCGCAACAACCGAATCGGGGATGTCAGAACGGGCAAGCGCTGACTCGAGCAGAGAACCATTCCTCTGTTCGACGGCATACAGGATCACTGCTGAGATCCCCGCCGACCCTTCCTCGAGGCTCTCGATCAGGTAGGTGGTCATCTCCAGATTTCCGCTTCGCATGACGCCACCGACGACGCCCCTGAGATAGGGGGTGTCTTCGACCATCAGGTCCGCCCCGCTCTTAACCAGAAGTTCCGCCATTTCGAGATTGGCGTTGGTCGCCGCGAACAGCAGGGCACGCCCGCCGTAAAACTTCTTCGCATTGACGTCGGCTCGTTGATCGAGGGCCCGGCGAACGCCGGACATGTCGTTCTGTTGAGCGGCATCGAGGAGGGCTGCATCGGCAGAGTTCAACGGCGCTGGCATCTGCGGGCCGGCCAGCGTCCAGACCAAAACGATCGCTCTAAGAGACAAAGCCGTCATCATCAAATTTCGCTCCTGGAAGTGGGCTCCGAGCCACGCTACACCGAACCGAAAGGCCAGTCAAATGCGCTTGATCGTCGGGTGCGCTGGAGTGGGAAAGCAGGCCGTGGGTCGCGAGGTTGATTGAGGTTCAACTCTGAAGCTTCACTGCGATCCACAGCCGCCTAAACCATTAACAACACATCACTTGCCAGGCCGCAGGCATATGCAGGCGTTTTTTAGGGCTTTTTGGCACCGGGTTTGCAGCAACATCCCGTGAAGGCAGGCTTTGTTGAATTGTGGAAAGACGGTCCTCGAAGCTGAAGCCACAAGGGTTAATCGGGAATCTGATTTGGAGCTTTACCGGGCCAAGGTACCGGAAAGCGCCAATATTTTGGCCGCGTGTCTGGAATCTGACACCAACAGTCATCGACTGATATGAGGCTATGAGCATTCCATCGTCCATGTCCACGCTCTGTAAACAGACACCGGTCGTCGTCCTGGCCGGAGGCCGGGGCACGCGACTGTTGCCATACACGACGGCCCTCCCCAAGCCTCTGATGCCGGTCGGTAACTACCCGATCCTCGAAATACTGCTGAGACAGCTGGCGGCGTTCGGATTTCGCGATGTCACGCTGGCGGTCGGTCATCTGGCCGGACTCATCCAGGCTTATTTCAAAGACGGCGAAGAACTGGGATTGAACCTCAGCTATTCCTATGAGACGACACCGTTAGGAACCGCGGGACCGCTGGCCAGGATAGAGCGCCCGGACCACAGTATTCTGGTGCTGAACGGCGATCTGTTGACTGACGTCGATTTCGGGCAGATCGTCCGATTCCATTACGAAAACGAAGCGACCGCGACGGTGGGAATGACCCGGCGGATCGAGACCGTGGACTTCGGTGTGATCGAAGCGGAGGCGGATGGGCGGATTACGGATTTCCGTGAAAAGCCCAGCATGGGGTACCTGGTCAGCATGGGTATCTATGTGTTTACCCCAAAGGTTCTGGACCTCATACCCCAATCGGTAAGATTTGATTTTCCGGACCTCCTTGCACGGCTACTGGAACAAGACGCCCGGATCGTTGGGTATCAAAGCAACGCCTACTGGATGGATGTCGGCCGACCCGCCGATTACGAGAAAGCAAACGAAGATTTTCCGATGAAGGAACATGACTTCCTGAATCCACATGTGGAATACGAGACTGTCGGAACTAGAATTTGACGGCGACGAACTCGCCGGCGCCCTCGAGGCAATCGAGTCCGGCTGGATTACGGCGGGACCTCGCACGAAGGCGTTCGAGCAGGCCTTCGCCGATGCGGCCGGAACCGAAGACGCCGTCGCGGTTTCGAACGGAACGGCGGCACTCTTCCTGGCTCTGAAGGGGCTGGGTATCGGACCGGGCGATGAAGTCCTGGTCCCGTCCATGACGTTCGTCGCCACCGCGGCCGCCCTCCTCCATTGCGGAGCGAAGCCGGTCTTCGTCGACATCACGAGTCTGGAAGACCCGACGATGGATCCGGCAGACGCGGCTCGCAAGGTCGGGCCGTTCACACGGGCCATCCTTCCCGTACATTACGCCGGCATCCCCTGCGACATGACTTCCCTCGCGACGCTGGCACGGTCGAAAAACCTGCTG
Source organism: Terriglobia bacterium (assembly GCA_965262425.1). Lineage (GTDB taxonomy): Bacteria > Acidobacteriota > Terriglobia > 20CM-2-55-15 > 20CM-2-55-15 > CAZOZZ01. The sequence goes on from OZ253536.1 coordinate 2,377,086, forward strand.
GTGGTCGAAGACGCCGCGCACGCTCCGGGAGCGGTATACAAGGGCAAGCCATGCGGAAGTCTCGGCACTGCGGGCTGCTTCAGCCTCTTCGGGAACAAGAACATCACAACGGGAGAAGGAGGCGTCATCACGACCAGCGATCGACGCCTGGCCGAACGCCTTCGCCTGTTGCGCTCCCACGGAATGACAACCAACAGTTGGGACCGGGACAAAGGTCGTCCCGCACGCTACGACGTCATCGAGCTGGGTTTCAATTTCCGTTTCGACGACATTCGGGCCGCCCTGGGGTTGGCCCAGCTTCGAAAACTGAATACGATAAACAGCAGGCGATCCCAAATCGTCGCCAGGTACAACGAACGACTCTCTCGAACGCGTCCGGAAGTCGTCCTTCCATTCCGGTCCCTACGAGCCGACATCGTCCCGTCCTATCACATTTATCCTATTGTGCTGCCGAGCCATGACGAACGCGATGCACTTGAGGCGCAACTCAAGGAAGATGGGATCCAGACGAGCATCCACTACAGGCCGATCCACGACTTCTCAGCTATCAAGACACGATTCTCCGACGTGCACCTGCCTGTCACCGAGGCCTTCGGGTCCCGACAACTGACGCTCCCGCTGTATCCATCGATGACACCCGACCAGGTCGATGCCGTTGCGACCTCGGTAGCGCGATCCGTCAGCAAGCAGTTCGTTTAGAGCTTCGGGTCCCCGCTTCCCAGCAGTTGACGTCCCTGAAGGATCCAATCCCGGTGGGTGTCTCTTCGTATAGACTGGCCGCAACACACATGAGATTACCGGGTGCATATCTAACGACAGCCATAGCCTTCCTGCTTCTCTCCCTGGTTGGACCGGGCACGACCGGGGCTGGCAACGATCGCTACCGGCCGGCCTCGAGCACAACGATCCTGCTTACCCGGGACCAGAAGACGCTGTTTGTCGCCAATCCTGACTCGGCATCCATCTCAGTCCTCGATGTGGGCTCAAGGGTCAAACTGGCCGAGATTCGAGTGGGGCGGACACCGCGGACCATGGCTCTTTCCCCCGACGGCCGCCGCTTGCTGGTGACCTGCCAGGAAAGCAATCACGTTGCCGTCGTGGATACGTCGACCTTCGAGGTAAAGCAGTTCATCGATGTTTCCGCCGAGCCCTATGGCGTTGTGACCGGCTCTCGGGGACACTACGCCTACGTGACCTCCTCGGCGCTGGGAGTTGTCGACGTCATCCACTTCGCGGGGGACAGCCTCAGTCTTGAAACCTTCGACAATGTCGAATTGCTCGAAGAAAAGCCCGACCGGGTCCGCGCCAGTTACAACAGAGTCGTTCGAAGCATTCGGGTCGAGGCAAAGCCGGCCGGCGTGGCGCGTTCAGCGGACGGGCAACGGTTGTACGTGACGCACCTGCGCACCGGCCGCGTCTCGGTGATCGACCTGAATCGGCAGGCCGTCGTCAAGGTGGTCGGCACCGGAAGCGACAGCAACATGACCCAGCGGATCGCCATACACCCCGACAACGGACGCGCCTACGTTCCCCACATCCGATCGAACGTCACAAAACGATTTCGCCTGTTCGACTCCACGGTCTTTCCGGTCATCTCGGTTCTCGATCTGAGAACGGGGACACATCTCTCCCGGGAGCGGATCGATCTGTCGCTGGGGCTCACGGTGGCCAACTTGCCGTTTGACGTCCAGTTTTCGGCCGATGGAAAACAGATCTACGTCGTCAACCTCGGCAGCGGTGACGTGATGATTCACGACATCGAAACAGGTCGACGAATTGCCGGCATCGATGTCGGACATGGCCCTCGGGGTATCGCCGTGTCTTTGGACGGGACCACGGGCTATGTCAATAATTCCATGACGGCGGAGGTCTCCATTCTGGACCTGCACCAGTTTAGGGAAACCGCGCGTATCCGTATCACGGACATCCCCCTGCCCGAAGACGTTCAACGTGGAAAGATCGTCTTCTTCTCGAGCCAGTCTCCCGATGTCTCCAGGGACCGCTGGATCAGTTGCGCCACCTGTCACTTCGAAGCCGAACACGACGGCCGCACGTGGTTCACGGAACTGGGCCCGCGCAATACCACCAGCCTCGGCGGGTCCGACCAGACACGCCCCCTGCACTGGAGCGCGGACCGCGACGAAGTACAGGACTTCGAGCACACGATTCGAGATCTTCAAGCGGGAACCGGGCTTCTCGTCAATGGAACCCCACACCCCGCCATCGGCTCTCCGAACCGGGGTCGGTCCTCCGACCTGGATGCAATGGCCGCATATGTGAATCAGCTCAAACCGAAAAGAAGTCCCTTCACGTTCGGATCCGTAAGACGTGAGGCGATCAATCGAGGCCGCGACTTGTTCATGCGGCCGGATATCGGTTGTGCCCGTTGTCACCCGCCGCCCCATTACACCGATTCGACGATGGAAACGTCCTCCTTCGTCCGGCACGACGTGGGCACCGGCGGGGGTACGGACGAAAAGTTCGGGCCGGAGTTCGACACACCCACGCTCAAGGGCCTCTGGGACAGCGCGCCGTACTTTCATGACGGCAGTGCGGCAACGCTGGAAGAGGTGATAAGAACGAACGACCGGCATGGCCGGACCTCGCATCTCACAGGGGGCGAGCCAGCCGTTTCGGAAGAGCAGGTCGGTCGATGTTGAATGAGGCCCGGCCAGTGGGCATTTGAGTCGAATTCAACCCCATTGTTAAGCAAGTTCTATTTTCGCATTGTTGAAATTGGCGAGGTGTTGACGGTGTCTTGTGGTATATATACCGTCAGATGAAGAAGAAAAAGATATGGCTTGAGTTGAATCAGGTAAAGGGAGCCGCTGCTTCGCGACTGCGAAGGCGGAAGTACAGCCTGATCGAGCGCCATGAGATACCCGACGGTTTGCTGCCTGGCTCGGTGTCGATTAGTTACACCCGGTGCGGTAAGCCGACGTGCCGGTGTGTGTCGGGTGAAGGCCACCCATCCTGGTCCTGGACATTCATGATGGACGGGAAGAAGCATGTCGAACACGTTCCAGCCGCCATGGTTGAGGAGATTCAGAAGCGTGTCGGAGCGGGACGGGAGTTTCAGGATGCGATCCGGGAGGTGCTGACAGCGAACGCGAAGTTGGTGGTGTTGGAGCGCCAGCAACAACGTGAGAAGCGGAAGCGACGGTGAGAGGTCCGTCGGCCGGAGGGATTCGACGGTATGCGCGAAAGTGTTTGCGGCTGAAGGGGTATTTGAATCAACCCGGAGATGGACGGGTGCGACCGCAGATCGGAAGCGGGCATCTGATCTGGTCTCTAGTGATCGGGTATCTGCTACGGGAGTCGAGCTTCCTGGCCATCGAGTCGCTCGCACGATCCTCGGCGTGTAGGGCCTTGGGAATCGGACGCCGCTTTAGCGACGACACGCTGGGCTATTTCACCGAGAAGCTGGATCCGGAATTCACGCGCGGCGCTTTGATCACCGCCATCAAGCAGGCCAAGCGCAATAAAGCGTTCGACGATTGCCGCTTCATCGGCCTGGCGCTGGACGGGACGACCGTGGGGCGTGTCCGTGAGGCCGGGTGTCGTTGGTGTCGTCCCCACCGCAACGCCGAGGGGGAGGTGACCACCTACTTGCACCACGTCGTGATGGCCACCATCGTGGGTACCGACCACCTACTTGCACCACGTCGTGATGGCCACCATCGTGGGTACCGGGCTGACTCTACCGGTCGATGTGGAACCCTACGGCAGTGGGGATAGCGAATGGGCCGGGGGTAAACGACTGCTACGTCGGGTAGTGGGGCAGTTGGGGCCGCGGTTTGCCGATTATGTTGTTGTCGATGGCGGATATGCGGCCGCGCCGTTCCTGCACCTGGCCGACGAGTTGGGATTGAAGACCATCGTCCGGCTCAAAGCCAATCTTCCGAGCTTGTTCAACGCCGCCAAAAGTCGGTTCGCTTGTCGGCCGCCGTCCCGGGTCTTCAAGGATGGAGCCGATCGGGTGGAAATCTGGGACGCGGACGACTTCGATCCCTGGGACCGACTGAACTGGTCGACCGTGCGCGTGATCCGCTACCGGCAAGAGAAACCCAATGGATCGGTGGTCGAAGCCTACTGGCTGACCAATTTCTCGATGAACCAAGTGGGAGCGCTCACTTTATTTCGCATGGCCAAGAGTCGTTGGGAAGTCGAAAACCAAGGTTTCAACGATGCCAAGAATCGTTATGGGATGGCCCACATCCCCCATCACCACGCCAACAGCTTACTTCTGCACTGGCTCCTCATAATCCTGGCCCTCACGATCGAACGTCTGTATCGATTGCGCCATTTGCATCGGGGGCGCCATCACCCCCGTACCTCCATCGAGCTCCTTCGTTTGCTTCGCCTCGCTCTGCCTGCTCCAACCCCAGCCGACTCCAGCTGAACCGCCTCGATTCCCCGGTCTCCACGCGCCTGCCTGACCCAAATCACCGGGCTGGACCCGCTACGGTTACCTGTCGCTCGAAATAAGCCGCACTTCAAATTCGTCTCCCTCGCCAACCTTTTCCCTTCCAGAGCCCCTTCCATACACTCCGCCCTCCCTGACTTCCGAAATGGCTGGGGGCGAGCGGACAGACTTGATCGCGTTCCTGCTTTCTCTATAGACTCCGTCTCGATAGCGGCCATGCAACCGATCACACATGGACACGTCTTCCGTACTCTCTTGCTCGCCGGCCTGCTGCTTGGTTCGGCTACTTCGGGCCCTGCCCAGTCGACTCTTCCCAATTGCCTGCCCCCGGAAACCGATCCGGTTCTGATCCCCGCAGGAAGCAACATTCCAACTTGCACGACGGGTCAGGATCCCGGAGTGAGCTTTCCACAAGGCGGAAGCCCCCTCTACCCGGACTCCCCACCCGTGGCTTCTTTGATCACGATCTCATCTGGCGCAGTAGGCACGGTGACGGTTCGAGGCGCTGCAGGGACGACGACATCCGGCGCTTCCCTCCTGCTCGTCACACTCGACACCGGGCACTACGTGACGACCGACGCCGCAGCCGACGGCAGCTTCACGGCATCCCTGTTCGCGCCGGCCGGCACCTCGATCATGGTCAAGGCCGATGTTTTCGGCGGAACGTTACAGACGTTCAAAAACGATCCTGTCGCCGACGAACTCCTCACCGGTCTCGCCGGCACGATCCTCGGTGTTCCGGTCCCGGTCGCCAGTGGAACCGGGGTCGCCTTCGCCGGCGCCGGACTGCTCCGGAGCGAGCAGCCCCGCCTGCCCCCGGCCTGGACGCTCGGAGGAACACTCGATGCCACGTCCGTTGCGCCCGGCGGCAGCCTGCGGGTTCAGGGCACCCTCTCTGTCCTCGCCGCAACGCTCGACCAGACCGGGGCGGTGGACGTCCGACTCAGTCTCGAACGCCTCTCCAACACGGACGGGTCGGGGAATTTCGGGCAGAATCTGTACGCATCGACGATCCTCACTCCCACCGGTCTGCCTCTCGAAAGGCCCGCCACCTACACCGGGACCGCGTTGACCGCCACCGCTGACGTCTCGATGACGCAGTCTGGAAGCAACATCGAGGGATCGGTCGATTTGACTCTCACGCTTCCCGCGGATCTTCCCGCCGGCTACTACCGGCCATTCCTGACACTCGACTTCCACCTGACGGCCACAACCACCGAACAGGCAGACATCCTTCTGGTCGACCGCGCGGATCGTCGGCCGATGAATTTCACGGAGTTCGGACCGAAGAGTCTGTATCTGCCGATCGCGAAAGTCGGGAGCCCGGCAGCACCCCAGATCCCCTGGGCACTGCTCGTCGACACATCGAGCAACGCCACGCGTGGAACACGGGCGGTGGCCGATCGCGAGCGCTTCGGCATCGCCTCGCGCATCCTCACGCAGTCGGAAACCTTCATCATCCCGCGTGTCGACGCGGAAACAGGCCAAACGATCACGTACCGGCTCGAGCCGTTCGCGCTCAGCGTCTCGGTCGGCGACCGCGGAACGCCCCCGGCAATCCCGTTGATACCCTTCAGCTTCCCCTCGGGTGGTCTCGCGGTCACCATCGCGCGCCCCGATGGAACAAGCCAGACGTTCGGTCCTTTCCCGTTCGTGCAGTCGCGAATGCGTGGGTTGGTGGACTCGAGTGGTTTCACACTCGGCAACGGGGGGGCACATCACTGATGCCTATCAGCTCAGCACGATGAACACGGCCATGGAAGCCACCTTCGACCAGGATGGCCTGCACACGATCACGCTCACCGGAACGATCGATGACATCTGGGGAAACACATGGACCGGAGGCGGAGTCTACGAAGTCTGGATAGCCCGGGAACTGTCGCTCGACACAGCCGTTCTACCTTCGACCCCGTTTGAGGTCGGTGATATTTTCAGCCTGGGCGTGACCATCACGCCGGGAGTGCCGGCATCGGTGGAGGTCCGGTACCGATTGGCGCCGGACTCGGACGCCGCCAGGATCGTCGAAACCAGGGTCGCCGGGACAGCCAACCGGTTCGGGTACTTCTATCCCTCCGGGGCAGGTATCGCGCTCGATCAGACCGGCGAGTACCGCGTCGATATCACGGCCACGTTCGAAGACGACGCGGGCAATCTCCGGATGGGTTCGCGGACGTGGGGAGGCGTGGTCGCACCGGCCAACCCGTCGATCGTGGCTCACGGTCGGCGCGGCATCGATGAGCAAACGTCTATCGGCAACCAGTGGTTCTTCCGAACCGACACCGGGATCGAGACCGGGAGCAGTCATTTGATGCTGCCCTTCAACAGCGGCGACGTCACGTGGCTCCAGGATAACGACGCCATGGTTCCCGTCGTCACGTTCCAGGATCCGGGCGGTCAGATTTCATCCATCATAAGCCAGCGGACGATCCCCGCTCTCTGGCCATCCGCCACGTTCGAGGAACGTCTTGCGGTAGGTGAGATCCCCCTGTTCTCGAGCACGGCCAACGGCTGGGATCCACATATCTCTCCGGCCAGGGTCGATCTCTGGGCATACAGCTACCGGTCGATCCATCGACCTCTCGTGCGCGTTCGGGAACAGATCGCGGAAGATCGTGTCAGCGGTCAGTACTGGCGGTTCAACGACCAGTACGGGTCGCAGCTTGGAGTGGGGCGGGAAGGCTATCTGCCCAACGACATCAAGTTCCAGTACGGTGGCGTCGTCGTTCGGGGCTCCGCGCTGTCCGCTCCTCAATACGCCGCCTACGGCTCGCTGTTCGTCCTGATCCCGGAAGCCGGCGACGCGAAGGGCGGCAGCCGGACGTTTCCGCCGTTCCAGGGCAACGGCGGCGGACCCGACGGTGGTCCGATCATGACGCTCAAGGGAGAGAACATCGACCTCTTCATCCACCTGACCGGCGTTCGGCCCGGAACGATTCTGGAAGTCGGCGATACGTTCTCGATCTCCGGCGCCGTGGGTCCGACTCTGGCGGCCACCGTGTCGACGACGGTCACGATGCCGAGCGGCCAGGTGGTTCAGACGTCCGGTCAGGCGAGTCGTATCGGCTATTACCATCAGCCCGGAGACGACTTCACAGTAGCGGAAGCCGGTGTGTATACCGTCGATGTGACCGTGACCTACGAGGGCACGACATCCGCCGGGGGCGTCACCACACCCTTCCCCTCGGGAAACGTCCTGGGTACAACAAACGGCCGGTTCTCCGTTTACGTCGTCCCGGCGGGCAGCGACCTGCTCAGCCTGAACGTATCGGACGGCTTCGTCAGTGCACCGATCCGGCTCTCGATGACGGCGACGAGCGACCTCACCTTGAACAGTGCCCACGTGACCGCCATGATGCCGGGCTTTGTTCTCGAAGGAAAGGCTCTGGCGGCATCCGGCAACAGCTTCGGGTACGCCTTCGATGCATCCACCTTCATGTCGGACTTTCCGAACCTGGATGCGGACGGCTCGGACGTGGTCACCGTGGCACTGTTCGCATCCGGGACCGACGCCCAGGGACGGCCGTCTCATCGGGCGCGACACGTCGTCCTGCACGGCCGGCAGTTACTCAGCCTGGACACGATCGCTCCAACACCCTTTTCGATCTCTAACCTTGGCGGCACTTCACTCGTGACCTCCGGCGGGGCCGGTTCCCCGACGATCGCGTACGGCCGCATCCAGCCTGTCTCGACGAACTCGACGCCGGCGGGTCTGGCCATATTCGGACTGACCGAGGGGGGGGTTCTGGTGACCGAAGCGGCAGTCCCGGTCTCACCGCTGATTCAGACCGGCCGGATCTACGCGGAGGTCAATGGCCCGGTCAACACCGGCGTTGCGATCGCGAACCCGAATGCCTCGGACGCGACTATCAGTTTCTCTTTCACGGATGCGGATGGCGTCGACTTCGGGCAGGGACAGGTGACGATCCCCGGCCATGGCCAGATCGCGGCGTTCCTCAACGAAAGCCCATTCAACGGCGGTTCGACGATCCAGGGGACCTTCTTCTTCAGCGCCTCGAGTCCCGTCTCGGTCGTGGCTCTGAGAGGCTTCTCGAACGAGCGGTCGGAGTTCCTGATCACGACGCTGCCGGTCAGTCCGCTATCGTCGGCCGTCACCGGAACCAGCGTCGTCTTCCCCCACTTTGCCGACGGAGGAGGATGGACGACACAGGTGATCCTGGTCAACCCGAGTAATGCGGTCATCAGCGGATCGGTGGGGTTCAGAGGACAGGGGAGCTCGGGGAATACGGCCTCACCGGTCGAGGTGACGATCGACGGCACGACGGCATCCTCGTTCGCCTACACGATTCCGCCTCGGAGTTCACGCCGGCTCGGAACCGCTGGCGCCTCGTCCGGTGTCCGTGTGGGATCGGTTCGGGTCACACCCGGCACCAACCAGATCACGCCGACCGGCCTGGGTGTCTTCTCGTTCCAATCCGGCGGTTTCACCGTAGCCCAGGCGGGTGTGCCCGCGCTCGCGGCCGGTAGTGCATTCCGGGTTTACGCAGAAGCGTCCGGCGACTTCGCCGCATCCGCCGTCGGGTCCATTCAGACTGGAATCGCGATCGCCAACACGGCATCCTCGGAAGTTCCGGTGACATTCGAACTGACGAGTCTCTCTGGAGCAAGCACGGGTTTGACCGGGAGCGTTACGGTCCCTAACAATGGTCAGGTCGCAATGTTTCTGAACCAGATCGACGGACTGGAGGCACTCGGATTGCCCTTTCAGGGAGTCCTCCGAATCTCCAGTCCGACCCCCATCAACGTCGTCGGTTTACGCGGCCGCTACAACGAGCGTGGCGACTTCCTGATCACGACGACCTCACCTGTCGACGAAGCGACGCCGACGTCGACCAGCGAGATGGTGTTCCCCCACCTGGTCGATTCCGGCGGCTACACCACCCAGATCATTCTGTTCAGCGGAGCGGCCGGTCAGACCGCGGTAGGGAACATCCGGTTTTTCAACCAGGCAGGAACCCGGCTGAACCTTTCGCTGAACTGAACACGGAGGAAGAAAGTTTTCACCGCAGAGGCGCAGAGGGGACAAATAAAACTTGCCTCCTCCGCAGAATTTGTGGGCAGTCCAAAGGCCTGTGCGCACATAAGTAATTGAAACAAAGTACCTTATTCTTTTGTTCGACGGCGAATATTCCAGTACCCACTTCGGTCGGACGCCTACACCCGGTGCCCGGAGCCCCCGCCGGAGGCCCCGTTCCCCATCGCCCACACCAGCCGACACCGCGGAGCGCAGCCGAGGGTCAAGGCCGGCGCAGCCGCCGAGCTTGCGAGGGAAGCCTTGAGGCTTGGCGAGCACCGTGGTCTCCTCAAGCGGCGATGGAAGACGGTTTTACCCACAAATTCTGCGGAAGACCCAAAACATATAGGGCGGTCGTAAGACAGCCCGAAATCCGTCTCTGCGCCTCGGCGGTGAAAAACTTCTCTCTTCGCACCTTTGCGGGGAACAGCCGAATCAACGGCAGGCGAAAACGTCCAAGACTAATCCAGGAGCCTGCAATGCCCTAATGCCACTGTTTCCGGTATTTCCGCCAGATCAGGGTCCATGGCCCGATAAAGATCGCCTGAACGACCAGGAAGGCCAGGACCGCGCCCATCGGTCCGTACCGGCTTCCCCACACCCAGACGAGCAGACCGATCAGGCCGTTCGAGGCCACGCTGAAGACGACCAGGGGATCTATCTTGTGAGCACGAAGATACGACGACTGACATCGGGTGATATGCAACAGGATAGCTCCGATGGAAAGCAGCGCGGTCGGCAACGGGCCCAGTAGGCGGTCCGAAAGCGGATGGCCGATCCAATGCAGGATCATAACGACACCCCACAACCCCATGGCGCCGACGATCATCAGGACCGTGGTCACGCCGGTGGTCACGTAGAACAGGCGGTCCAGGCTTCGATAGTCCTTCTTCTGGATCAGGATGCCGAACCGTGGCACCTTCGTGGCCGTCCAGGCCCACGAGATAGAACCCAGGTTGATAATCAGCGTCCATGTCATTCCGATCTGCCCGGCGGCAACGGGCCCGTAGTAATGGAAAATCACAGGTGCGTAGAGGTACGCGCTGAAATACGTCGCGATTCCTGAAACCCCCAGGCGCCATTGCATCGGCCACACCTCGCTCTTCCAGTCGACGACGTCTGAGGCGGGCGGTGAGAAGAACGGCCTGAAGAAACCGCGATACTGGACGAACAGGAAATACAGATCCCGGATCAGGCTGGTACTGGCAGCCGCTACGGCCGCCCACAAGCCTCCTCCCAGAACCAGGGTCACCCACAATGCCAGACTGCTCAAAATAACCTGCGACACGCGAAAGCGGTTGATCGTGGCAACCTGGTTGCAACCTTCAAGCAGTGAAACGAACGGCAGTGTCCACAACACAAGTGCCGAGACGATAATGAAAACGGTCCATGGCGTCTGCCAGGCCACCTCCGCGCTTCCTTCCCCCGAAAAGAAAACGTAGCCCGCCACCCCGACCCCCAGCATCAATGCGGCACTCGCCAGGGCGTACCACTTGAACGCGAATCTTCCGAGACTGACCAGACGCGAAAGTGCCTCGGGACGGCCGATGAGAACACCCGCATCCAGTTCGAGATCCGCCCACTCGTGACTCGCCACGGCGATGATCACGGTGAACAAACCCAACTCGACAAAGGCCTGCAGTGCCAGAAGGCTGTAAAAGGTGTAGTAGAAGCCCTGCAATTCGGGCGACAGGTAGGCAACAACAAGCAGAATCGTGACCGGCGCGGCCAGAACCTGCCAGGCCTTGGACAACAGCGCAAAGAAAATCGCGTAATCGACCTCGGCCCAATCGAGCAAGCGAACCAGACGCCGAGCGAGTGATTCGAGACCGGTGGCAGGCGGGACCGATGGCTCAGGCATCGGGTCGGCCCAGGATGACATCCAGATACTCGGAACCGATCTTCTCCAGGCTGAAATCGCCGGCCCGCCCGATCAGGTCTGCTTCTTCGAAACGCCTGTCGCCTTCGAGGACCGCACGAAGCCCCCGGGCCAGCGCATCGGAATCCCGGCTTGGAACGATCACACCGAACTTTCCTTGATCCAGCACCTCGCGAACACCACTCGAGCAATCGGACGCCACAATCGGAGTCCCCACCGCCAGCGATTCAATCAGCACGTTGGGCAGACCTTCCCACAGCGACGAGAGCACAAACACGTCCGAGCGGCTGATGACGTTGTATGGATTGGTCCGGAATCCCGCAAAGAGGACACGATCCTCGACGCCCAACCGGGCCGCCATTTGTTTTAACTCCCTCTCCTGGCTCCCCTTCCCCAGAATCACCAGGCGCACGTCGTCTCCAAGCAACTGGAGCGCCCCGAGAAGATAAGGGTACCCCTTGTCTTCCTCCAGTCGACCAGCCGCGCAAATAACGGGTCCTCGAAAGAAGGATTCGAGTTCGCCCAGGGGTTCCTCGCTGAGCCGGACAATCTCCTCAAGATCGGCAGGATTGGGGATGACCACTATCCTTCGTCCCCGGACACCCAGCGCCTCCAGGTCGCTGGCAATGGCGCCGGAATTCACGATGATCCCATCTGCGACACGATATACCAGGCGCATCGATACTTTCACAAACCGCCAGACCCAACCCTTGAGATAGTCCGACACGACCGTCCGTTCGCTCAAGATGAGCCGCGGGCCGCGGAAAAACAGGCGGGCAATTCCGGCCATGTAATTGGGTCCGGTCAGAAAACTCACCAGGGCCTGGGGTTGCTCCCTCTTCGTCAGGCGGACCAACCGGCGGACGCTCCCATACCAATACAACGGTCGCTTGACACGCAGGGTCGATTTTGGAACCCCCAGACACACGACTCCATCCGGGTCGGTCTCCAGATCCACTGTGGGCTCGAGCGTCACCAGCTTGACTTCAATGCCGCGCCGGAGGAATTCCTTCGACAGGTTCACGACGGCGCGTTCGGTCCCCCCACCGCCCAGGTTCGGCAGAAAAAGCAGGATCTTCATCGTGCGACAGTTCGGGCGCCGTGACCCTCGCTCTCCCACCTGAACGAATCTTCCGAACCAGGATGATCGAAGTACTCCTTGAACCACATTTCCAGAGTCAGCAGCGCCCAGATCAGGCGGGAGTGATCGCGACGTCCGGCCACATGGCTCTCGATCATGGACCGGACAAAGCTGCCCTCGAATAGACCCCGGCCTAACGCCGTCGATGAAAGCAGGGTGTCTCTGGCAAAGGGCGCCAGGCCGGTCCGAAGCCACGGCGCCATTGGAGTCCCGAACCCCATCTTGGGTCGATCGAGGATCCGGTCCGGAACCAGACCTTTCAAGGCCTTCTTGAGGATGTATTTGGACGTGTTGACGCCCCGCAGTTTCATGTGAAACGGGATCCGGGCTGCAAGCTCCACGAACTCGTGGTCGAGGAAGGGCGAACGGCCTTCGAGCGACACGGACATACTGTTGATGTCGACCTTGACCATCAGGTCGTCGGGCAGATACGTCCCGAAGTCGGCATAGAGCATCTGATCCATCATTTCACCCACGCCGGCTGCCTCAAACTGGCTCCGGACCAGGTCGTAGCTGTCCGTCGTCTCGACAAAATCGCGAAAATCTGAACTGTAGAGCTGAGGTTTGGTTTCATTGTCGAAGCAGTTGACGAAGTTGATGTACCTGTCGATCGGGCTGGCCGTAAGCTTTCGCCCGTATCGGTACAGTTTGTGAAAGAGCGCCTTCTTTGTGGCCGAGGCGAGCAAGGCGGCGGCAGGAAGTCCGATGTACTTGTGGGGCAACATGAGCTTGTCGTACCAGAGGGACATACGCAACAGGTTGTACCTCCTGTACCCGGCGAAGCATTCGTCGCCGCCATCCCCGTTCAGCGCCACGGTCACATGTTCCCGTGCCAGCTTGCACAAGTAATAGGTCGGCAACGCGCTGTCGTCGGCGTAGGGTTCCTCGAAGTGCCGGACGATCCGGGGCAGTTCGTCGATGGATCGGGATTTCACCTCGAATTCGGTGTGGTCCGTGTCGTATTTGCGTGCGACGATCCGCGCGTATTCCACTTCGCTGAAAGCGGCGTCGTCAAATCCAATAGAAAACGTCTTGATGCGTTGACCAGACGCGCGGCTCATGAATGCGACGACGGCACTGGAATCAACGCCGCCCGAAAGAAAAGCGCCCACCGGAACGTCCGACACCATCCGAAGCCGAACCGATTCTTCCAGTTTGTCGCGGATCCGCTCGCACCATTCGTCCTCGGTCAACTGCAACTGCCGGGAGTAGTCGAGCTTCCAGTAGCGTTCCTTGTGAATCTTCCGGGTCGGTATGTGAATGCGAAGATAGTGACCGGGCTCCAGCTTCCGGATTCCCCGAAAACCAGTGAAAGGCGCCGGACAGTAGAAGTAAGTCAGGTAGTGGTGCAATGCCGTGTAGTCCGGCTTTCTTTCGTAATCGTTTTGCGTGAGTATAGCCTTCAATTCGGAAGAGAAAATGAAGACATCGTCGTCCAGGTAGTATTTGAAGGGTTTCTTTCCCATCCTGTCCCTGGCACAAAACATCGTCTGCTCTTTCTTGTCGTAAATGGCCAGCGCGAACATTCCCCGAAGGTGGTCGAGACATTTTTCCCGGTACTTGTCATAAAGAGCGAGGATGACCTCGGTATCCGTCTTCGACCGAAACGCGTATCCGTCCCTCTCGAGGTCGGCACGGCATTGCTGGAAGTTATAGATCTCGCCGTTGAAGACAATCCAGTAACGGTCCATGTAGCTCATCGGCTGCCGACCGAGAGGAGACAGATCGATGATCGCCAGGCGAGCCAATCCGAGCCCGACGGCGCCGTCGACGGAAACAAAAACACTCTCGTCGTCGGGACCTCGATGACGGATCGCCAGGTTCATTCGGGCGATATCCTCCGCCTCGACCGGATCGGAGTTGAATCTAATTTTCCCGTTAATTCCGCACATTGCTGGCTATTGCCTACTCATTATTGGCTCGCTGCTCGCTGCTCGCTTCATCGCCAACGTGGCACATCGACAAAGCGAAGGAAAGAGCAAAATATCTGGATGAATCATTGTCCCGCGTTCAAAATATGATAGTTGTCCGGCGACTCGTGGTAGAAGTCAGGTGATCAAGCAGCCTGTGGTGGAACTCTACTTTGGCGAAAAAGCAGATATTTCACATCATCACCAAACTGGAACTGGGCGGAGCCCAGAAGAATACGCTGATGACCCTGGAGCTTCTGCCGCGAGGTCTCTACGATCTGGGCCTGATATCGGGATGCGACGGGCCAATGGACGAGGATGCGGAGCGCATTCCCGACGTTCGGGTGTACTGGGTGCCGTCGATGGTTCGCGAAGTCCGCGCCTGGAAAGATCTCAAGACACTGTGGAAGCTCTATTCGGTGATGCGCCGGGAGCGGCCGGACATCATTCACACGCATAGTTCGAAAGCCGGAATTCTAGGGCGCTGGGCCGGATGGGCCGCCGGGGTCCCCGTCATCATTCACACAGCGCATGGCTTCGGTTTCAATGATCGCCAGAGGGCGCTCGTCCGCGGCTTCTATGTCTGGATGGAACGGGCAACGTACTACGTGACAACCCGGTTCGTCGTCGTTTCGCTCTCGAACGCACGAACAGGCGAAGCGTATCGGATTTTTAAGGCAGGTCAATGGGTGTTGTGCCGTTCCGCTATTTCTCTGGATGAGTTCATGGTCCCCGCTCCCCGGCGGGCCAGCCTCGCCGAGTGGGGCGTCGCCCCGAACAAGGTCGTCGTGGGAATGGTGGCTTGTTTCAAGCCCCAGAAATCTCCCGTAGATTTCGTGGAGGTCGCGGCAGGAGTTCTTCGCGAAAGAGACGACGTCCACTTCGTCATGATCGGCGACGGGGAGCTCCGGGACGAAATCGAGGACAAGATCGCAGAAAGCGGGATCGGCGCCGACATCACCCTGCTCGGGTGGCGGCGGGACATGCCGGAGGTGTATCGGAACCTGGACGTGCTCGTGCTCACCTCCTTGTGGGAAGGCCTTCCGCGTGTCTTCGCCGAAGCGATGGCCAACCGGTTGCCGATCGTGGCGACGGATGTCGACGGCGCAAGCGAAGCAATCATCGACGGGAAGACCGGGTATCTGCATCAGCCGCACGACATCGAAGGCATGACCCGGTCGGTCCTGAGACTGGTTTCCGCACCCGAAGAAAGGCGATCGATGGGAGAAGAGGGCCGGTCCAGGGTGATCGAGTTCGAGATCGGCACTTCACAGTCCAAGCTTGAAGAAACATACCGGGAATGTCTGGCGGCCCTATGATGACCTTGCTCGCTGCAGTTCTGCTCAGTTCGGTGTTCGGCCTCTATTGGACACCCGTGATGAGAAAGGCGGCTCTTCAACTGGACATTGTCGACCGTCCCGACGGCCAGCTGAAAGAACAGGAGTCGGCCATCCCGTACCTTGGCGGCCTGGCGATCTTCATCTCGTTCCTGCTGACCATCGGCGTTCTCACGGAGTTTGAGCAGGAAATCCTGGGTCTCCTGCTTGCCGGAACAATCGTCCTGATGGTCGGACTGATCGACGACTTTGGCGTGATCACGGTGTCCCAGAAACTTCTGGGCCAGACACTGGCGGCTCTGGTCCTGGTGAAGTCGGGTATCTTTATCAAACTGGAATTCGTACCACTGTGGGCCGCACTCCCGCTCACGGTTCTCTGGATCCTGGCCGTGACGAACGCTTTCAACATCATCGACGTTCTTGACGGGCAGGCGGCAGGCGTTGCCGCGATCTCGTCGATAGTCATCGGCGTGGCGAACCTCATGGCCGGACGGGACTCGTTTGCCCTGCTGTGCTTCGTTCTTGCGGGCGCGACGTTGGGTTTCCTGCGACACAATTTCTACCCGGCGCGGATCTACCTGGGTGACGCGGGCGCCTTGTTCCTGGGCTTCATGCTGGCTTCCCTGTCAATGAACGCGGGTTACACCAGAGTCAATCTACTGGCGGCAATCAGCCCCGTGCTGATCCTGGGCGTCCCGATTTTTGATACGACGCTGGTCATGTTTGTCCGGTGGAGAAAGGGCCTGCCGATAACCCGTGGCAGCCCGGATCACTTTGCCTTGCGGCTACGCAAGTTGAACCTCTCGGTCCGGCAGACCGCAATCGTCACGTACGGCGCCACGGCGGCACTTGGCGCAATCGCACTCCTGATGAGTCGGCTTCAGCTGGTCTGGGCCGCCACGCTGCTGCTTGGAACGATGTCGGCCGGACTGATCGCGGCCTACCTGCTGATCAAGGTGGATGTCGGCCCGACTCCTTCGACAAAGCCGGGATCTGTTTACCCCGACACCTCGGAATCGCGCAATCCGTCTCTCTGAGCCCATGGAAAAGATCGTTGTCATCGGTGGAGGACTGGCCGGCCTGAGCGGCGGCTTTCACCTCCAGGAGTTCGAACCGCTGGTCTTCGAGAAAGAGGACAGGGTTGGAGGGATCTGCAGGTCGTTCGTTCAGGACGGGTTTACGTTCGACGTCACGGGCCACCTGATCCATCTGAAGGATCCCTACACGCAGGAATTGATCGACCGGATCCTTCCCGATACCCTGACCAGGATGGAGCGGCGGGCCGCGATCTACTCGAAGGCCACGTTGACGCCATATCCCTTTCAGGCGAACACGCACGGGCTCCCCCCTGAAGTCGTCAAAGAATGCCTGATGGGCTTCATCGAAAGCATTGGCAGCAATCCGATTGCTTCGGACAACTTCAAGGAATGGACGCTGAAGACATTTGGGACCGGCATCGCCAACCACTTCATGCTTCCCTACAACGAGAAATTCTGGAAGACAGACCTGGCCGGGATCACCTCCGATTGGGTGAGCTGGTCGATCCCCAAACCGAGCCTCGAAGAGGTCGTCAACGGAGCGCTGGGACTGACGAACGAACGCATGGGGTACAACCCCAGTTTTTCTTACCCGAAGGGCGGCGGCATCGATTGCCTGCCCAACGCACTGGCCGCGCCTCTCGGCAATATCCATACCGGATGCCGGCTTGAATCGATCGATCCACGGGGCAAAGTCGTCCGGTTTGCCGACGGCCGGGAGGAAGTCTACGATTACCTGCTCACAACGATCCCCCTCCCGATGGTCTACCGGCTGCTGAGCGACTGCCCCGACAAGCTCACCGCCGCAGCCGAACGACTTCGGGCCATTTCAGTTCTGGACATCAATCTTGGCGTCGATCGTCCGAACGTGTCGGAGAAACATTGGATCTACTTCCCCGAAGACAGGTTCGTTTTCTCCCGGGTCGGGTTCCCTGCGAACTTTTCGGCTGCCGTCGCACCGAAAGGCACGTCGTCCATGTATGTCGAGATCACCCACGCGCCGGGCAACGGTCCGGACACCGAGCAAGCTTACGAACGGGTACTCGAGGACCTCGAGAAATGCGGCATCCTCGAGCCGGGCGACAGGATCCTGACCCGCCACACTATCGACATCCCATGCGCCTACGTCATCTTCGACACGCACCGACAGACCCACGTGGCGGACCTCACCGGATACCTGGAATCACTGGATATTTTCACCGCGGGCCGCTACGGAAAGTGGGACTACTATTCGATGGAAGACTCGATCCTGAGTGGGCGCGGGGCAGCCGAGGACATTCGGAAACTCATTCGGGGGAAGAGCGTCACGGTGAGCTAAGGGTCAGTTCGACACCAGTCCTTCGTACAACTCCTCATATTGCCTGGCGATCGATGCCAGGCTGAAGGACGCCTCGATCCTCCGACGCGCGGACAGACCCAATTCGACCCGGGCTTCGGCGCTCATTTCGTATAGCTGGCCCCAGGCGTCGGCCAGGGCCTCCGGATCGCGGATCGGCACCACGCGTCCGGTATCGCCGACTAGAATGGCCGCATCGCCGACATCGGTCGTCACCCCTGGCACACCGCTGGCCATCGCTTCCCCGATACAGTTGGGAAAGCCTTCGGCGGTTGAAGACAGCGACAGGATGTCCATACCGGCAATGACGGCTTCGATGTCTTCCCTCTCCCCGAGAAGGTCGACTGATCCGGACAGGCCCAGATCGTGGATCAACGCTATCAACGTCTGATTGTCCTTATCGATCCCGCCCCCGGCAAGGACGAAGCGGACATCTGCCTTCCTGAGTCGGGCGGCAGCTTCAAGAAAAGTCCGGTGGTCCTTCATCGGATCGAATCTGGCGACCAGGCCAATCAAAAACGAATCCTGGGCTCCAATCTGCTGCCGAAGCCGGACCCTGGCTCCCGAATCGGGCCGAAACCGGTCGAGGTCGAAGCCGTTCCGAATCAGCTTCCAACGACGGGGACGAAAATTCAGACTCTCATGCAGTTTCCTCCCGGCCTCGGAATTGACCACAACGACGTCGGGATACCCTGACAGCCATGACAGGGAACTGAGGACGAGTCTGGACACCGGCGAATACCGGGTCATGTCCATTTCCGAAGTCCGAATGTTCCAGGCACATACCGGCACCCGCGACATCCGGGCGGCCACCAGCCCCAACAAATCCGCATGGTACAACCAGCTCTGCAACACGTCGGGACGTTCGCTTCTTAGCAGCCGGAGCAGGCGAATCAGACCCAACGGGTTGGGCACGCCTCGGCCAACTCCAAGCGAAAACACGGGGATACCCATGGCTTCGAGTTCGGATCGTCGGGGCCCCCCGTCCTGCAGTGAGACGACCACACTCTCGAAACGCTTCCGATTCATGCTTCGAAGCAGGTTGACGAGCATCATCTGCGAACCTGCAAGATCCAGCCCGGTGATGAGATGCAGGATTTTGATCCGGGGAAGTTTAGTCATAGGTTGAGCATCGCATCGGTTTTCGAGTATATTCGTTCTCCATCCGGAGGCAAAACATGAGGCAAATCAAAAGAGTGGCTGTGATACTCGTCTGCTTGATCGCATCGGGCACAACAGCGTACTACCAGGCACAAAGCGTGCCTGCGATGACCACAACCGTGAACGCGTTCCTCGCATCGCTGTCACCAGCGCAGCGAAATCAGGCGACCTTCGAATTTACGGACGAAGAACGTCTCAACTGGCATTTCATTCCTCGAGTACGAAACGGGTTGCCCTTGAAGGAAATGGAGCCCTACCAGAGACAGTTTGCTCAGGGCATGCTGGTGTCCGGACTCAGCCAACAAGGCTACATCAAGGCGACCACGATCATGAGCCTGGAAAAGGTGCTCTATGATATCGAGGGTGGAAGACGGACACGGGATCCGCAGGATTACTATTTCAGCGTCTTTGGCACGCCGTCGGACACGGGAACGTGGGCCTGGCGAGTCGAGGGGCATCACCTCTCGGTGAACTTCTCCATCGATGACGGCAAGGTGGCCGCCTCGACCCCCTCGTTCTTTGGAGCAAACCCGGCCGAGGTCAAGGAAGGGCCCCTGAAAGGCCTGCGCCCACTGGGCCGTGAAGAGGATCTGGGCCGCGAACTTCTGGCCGCCCTCGATTCAAGTCAAAGGCAATCGGTCATGATCGCGCCCGAAGCACCCGACGACATTCTAATGCGTCCGGAACAGTCCGAGCCAGAACCGCCCAAAGGCGTCGCGGCAGCGGACATGACCCCGGATCAGAGGGAAATACTGTTCAACATCGTCCGTGAGTACACCGGCAACATGTCACCCGAAGAGGCCGCCAAGGCCGTCGAGACCATCCGGGAAGCAGGTGTCGACCAAATCCATTTCGCTTGGGCGGGCAGCAACATGCGTGGCGAAGGACACTACTACCGAGTACAAGGTCCCACGTTCATCATCGAATACGACAACATTCAGAACAGCGCCAACCACATCCATTCGGTCTGGCGAGACCTGACAAACGACTTCGGCGCCGATCTTCTGTCCATGCATTACAAGGCAGCGCACAGGAGAGCGGAATAGTAGGGAAAGTGGTTAGGGGTTAGGGGTTAGTTTTCGGACCAAGAGTTAGAAAACGTAGCTGTAAAACGTGTGCGGGTGGCCGTCCCTGGCCACCCGCCAGGTAAGCGGCAAATTCCGGCTTAGCGGCGGGCGCCCACGGAGGGACGCCCCGACACGCATGCCTGCCCCCCACGGCGGCGCAGCCGCCAACTAAGCACTGACCACTAACCACTTCCCCATCCCCCCATCACTTCCCATTCGTCTTCACATTGAACTTCTTAATATAGTGTCTGAACGAGCGGTAGGGTATGCCCAGCAATTCGGCGGCTTTCACCTGAACTCCGTTGGTCCTGCGAAGGGCTTCTTCGAAGTAGTCTTTCTGGAGCCCTTCGACGTAGGACTCCAGATCCAAGCCTCCCGGAGGTATCACCGGAGCGGTCTTGTTGCGGGAGATTCCCGACAACCGGCTCAAGATGTGTTCTGCCGATAGTTGGTTGGAACTTTCGAGGATGAACGCGCGTTCCAACGCATTTTCGAGTTCCCTCACGTTGCCGGGCCAATCATAGGCTTCAAGTTTTCGAAACGCCCCTTCGGCGATACTCTCAATCTTCTTTCCCATCGACCGGTTGAGCCGATCGAGAAAGTGGTTGGCCAGCAGCGGTATGTCCTCCAACCGGTGCCGGAGAGGTGCGACCTCGAGTGGGATGACACTGATGCGGTAGAACAGGTCCTCTCTGAACCGACTTTCCGACACCATGGCCGAGAGATCCTGATTCGTCGCGGATATGATCCGGACATCGATCGGGATTTCGTCGTTTCCCCCGACGCGGCGAATCGTCCTCTCCTGCAAAACCCGTAGCAACTTGACTTGCATCGCGGGACTGGTTTCGCCTACCTCATCCAGAAAAATCGTACCCTCCGCCGCGACCTCGAAAAGCCCCTTGCGATCACGGTCGGCACCCGTGAACGCGCCTTTGACGTAACCAAACAGCTCAGATTCCAACAAGGTCTCCGTGAGGGCGCCGCAGTTTACAGACGTGAAGGTACGTTCCGCCCTCGGGCTGGCCAGGTGGATCGCCTTGGCAACCAGCTCTTTGCCCGTACCACTTTCCCCCGTTATGAGGATCGTGCTGTGGGTCTCTCCGACGACCGCGATCATGCGAAACAATTCCTGCATCGTTTCGCTCCGGCCGATCAGGCTTCCCATACCGTGCTGTTTCTTGAACTCCCGCTTGAGATAGGTATTCTCCTCGCGGAGACGCCGTTCCTCCAGCGCCCTCTCGATGATGTGGCGCAGCTCTTCCATGAAATTATCGGTCTTCAGGATGTAGTCAAACGCTCCCATCTTGAGAGCCTGAATGGCCGTCTCAGTCGTGGCGAACGCGGTCAGGAGGATGAATGTCACCGCTACATTTTCGGATCGTACAAGGCGGAGAAGATCGATCCCGGTCATGTCCGGCATTTTGATGTCGGACACGACGACGTCGTAAGCATCCTTTCGTATGTATTCCAGCCCTTCCTCGCCGCTCCCGGCGGTCGTCACCTCGAAACCCTCTCTCTTCAGAAAGATCTGAAGCATTTCCCGTATGGAAAGCTCGTCGTCGATGACAAGAATTTTCGATCTCTGGCTCATATTGGATTCGACATAGGATTCAGCCAAGGAACAGGTCAGATATCGGCATTTTCGAAGGTCCTGCTGCTGTCGCCAACCCCGGTCCCCTGCTCCTCGGGCAGTTCGATCTCAAACACGGTTCCCTTCCCGGGCTCCGAACGAACGCCGATCGAACCATGGTGGGCGTTCACGATCTGATAGACGATAGACAATCCAAGGCCTGTGCCGGTCCTGAACGACGAGTTGAACGGGAGGAACAACTGATCGATTTCGCTGTCGGTCATGCCAACCCCGGAGTCTTCAAACTGAATGTGTACGCTTCCATGATCCGATTCCAACCGAATGTTAAGCGTTCCCGAATCCGGCATCGCCTTGAACGCGTTTGAAGCCAGATTGTAGAACACCTGTCGCATCAGGCGCTCGTCCACCTCGGCCGACACCGGCTCCAAGTCAGTCTCGATCTTGTGTTCGGGACCTAGATCCGGGCTGTTCCGTATGAGCTGAACGGAATCTGCAATGACACGGTCCAGCCGAATCCGATCTTTTCTGGGAACGACCGGCCGGGCATACAGAAGGAAATCGTTGATCGTTTGATTCAGCCGTTCCGTCTCCCTGGCAATGATTCCAGCCAGCTGCTTCTGTTCCGAACCGAGATCGAGTTCGGATCGAAGCAGATCGAACGAACCGGTAATCGAAGCCAGGGGATTGCGGATCTCATGCGCGATACCTGCAGACATGACACCAATCGCGGCCATCCGTTCCTTATGACGAAGCTGTCGTTCCATTTCGCGCAGTTCGGTCACGTCGTCGAAGCTCCAGACATAGCCCGTCATGCGATCCGGATCCATTGCCAGAGGCGTAATCGAGAACTGCAGGCACACGGAGCGGCCGCTCGGCCCGCTCATCGACACCTCCAGACGTCCGGGACCGGCGTCGGGTTCGAGACCGGGAAGCACCTCCTGAATCTGGCGTCCCACTGCTTCGGCGGAACTGCGGCCCGAAATACGAGCCGCAGCGGGGTTGAACAGCACTATCTTGCCGTCGAGGTCGGTCGTGATAAGCCCGCTGCCCAGGCTCTCGACGATGCGCGTGTTGAGCGCCTGCAGAGACGCCACCTGGCCCGTTGATTTTTCCAGCGCGGCATCGGAAATGTGCCAGTTTTCGGCCAGAACGTTCGCGAGAAAGCCCACCGCGCTGAAACCCAGGATCGTCACGCCGACGATGTACTGCAATTCCACAAACTCGGGAAAGTTGACGGTCGTCGACGGAATGACCTGGAAGTGCGCAAGATCGATGTGGACGCCGTGCAGAAGCGAACTGGCGATGGCGGTCAGGTATGCGCCACGGCGCTCCAGCAGAATGCTGGACATCACGATCTCGAGAAAATACAGAGAGGAAAAGTAGCTGTCGAGACCACCGGTCCGGTTGACGGTCCATGTGATCAGGAGCAGGTCGACGGCGATCTGGGCGTAGGCCTGGGCAACGTACGACTTGTTCAGACGGATGAACGCCACCCAGCACGGCGACAGCGCGTAGACGGCGCCCAGCAGGACGAGCATGTCCACGGAACGCTGGGCGGCCACGAATACGGTAAAAATGCTCGCCCGGACCCAGATCAGCCGCAGAAGCCATTTTCCCCGGTCCATGACCGTCCGTGATTCCTCCATCTGGAACCCTGGCCTTTTCTAGCCGCTCAACTGGCCGACGAGACTGAAGATCGGCATGTACATTGAAATCACGATGCCGCCGACGACGATGCCGAGAGTGGCCATCATCATGGGTTCGATGGCCGTCATGAGATCGCCGACGGCCACGTCCACCTCCTCTTCGTAGAAATCGGCAATCTTGTTCAGCATGGTTTCAAGAGCGCCCGTCTCCTCGCCGACACCGATCATCTGGATCACCATGCTCGGAAACACGCCCGATTCCTCCAGCGGCTCGACGATGGTTCGACCTTGTTCAATCGCAGATTTGACGTTGAAAATAGCCTCCTCGACAATCGCGTTTCCGGATGTCTTACCCGTAATTTCGAGAGAATCCAGGATCGGCACACCGCTGGCGATGAGAGTTCCCATCGTGCGCGTAAATCGCGCAACCGAAATCTTTCGAACAAGAGGTCCGAACACCGGCAACTTCAGGACAACCTTATCGACATTGTAGCGGCCTTTCGGCGTCGCATAGTAGGACTTGAAAAGATAGCCGAAGATGCCCATCCCGATAAGAATGAAGAACCCGAACCCCTGTACGAACTCGCTCGCCCCGATCACGATTCGGGTCGGCAGGGGTAGCTCAGCCTCCATACTGTTGAACAACTCCGTGAACGCGGGCACCACTTTCCAGAGGATCAACGTGATGACGCCGCCGGCGATGACTATGATGGCGATCGGATAGATCATCGCGGATTTCATGGCCGCCTTCAGCTTCACCGACTTTTCGATGTAAACGGACAGGCGCTGGAAAATCGTATCGAGGATACCGCCTATTTCTCCGGCCGCCACCATGTTCGTGTACAGGTTGTCGAAGACCTTCGGATACTTCGCCATGCCGTCGGCCAGAGAGTTGCCAGACTCGACTTCACGCAACACACCGTTGATGGCTTCGGCAAACTTCTTGTTCTCCTGCTGGCCGCCTAGAATCTGCAGGCACTGAACCATGGGAAGTCCAGCATCGATCATGACCGAGAACTGTTTGGTAAAGATCGACACATCTTTGGCAGTGGGAGCGCCGCCGAACTCGAGGTCGCTCAATTTGAAGCCTTTCTTTTCCTTGGCCTCGATGAGCATGATGTTGTCCTGCCGCAAGGCAACGGCCAGGGCCTGGGCGCTATCGGCGCTCCGGGTTCCGCTGATTTCTTCGCCACCACGCTTTCTACCTTTAAAAGAAAAAATGGGTCTTCCGCAGAATTTGTGGGTAAAACCGTCTTCCATCGCCGCTTGAGGAGACCACGGTGCTCGCCAAGCCTCAAGGCTTCCCTCGCAAGCTCGGCGGCTGCGCCGGCCTTGACCCTCGGCTGCGCTCCGCGGTGTCGGCTGGTGTGGGCGATGGGGAACGGGGCCTCCGGCGGGGGCTCCGGGCACCGGGTGTAGGCGTCCGACCGAAGTGGGT
Organism: Terriglobia bacterium; assembly: GCA_965262425.1. Classification (GTDB taxonomy): domain Bacteria; phylum Acidobacteriota; class Terriglobia; order 20CM-2-55-15; family 20CM-2-55-15; genus CAZOZZ01. The sequence continues at coordinate 2,402,087 of OZ253536.1, forward strand.
ACTGGAATATTCGCCGTCGAACAAAAGAATAAGGTACTTTGTTTCAATTACTTATGTGCGCACAGGCCTTTGGACTGCCCACAAATTCTGCGGAGGAGGCAGAAAAATTTGGCATTGTCCTCTTCCTCTATCGTCAGGATCCATCACTGGCGCACGACATCGCAGTCCGGCGCCGGCTCAACTTACCGTCTCTCTCACGACTTCCTCTATGGTCGTTCGCTGGTCACGCACCTTGATCAGGCCGCTCCGTCGCAACGTAATCATGCCGTTTTCGATGGCCAGTCGTTTCAAGTCGATAACCGATCCACCACGGATAATCGATTCGCGAATATCATCCGTGATTTCCATCACTTCGTAAAGGCCGATACGTCCCTTGTATCCGGTACCCTGGCATAACTCGCACCCTGTGCCGTGAACGGGTTTGACCTGCTCCGCTTCTTCCGGCGTGAACCCCATCTCGCGGAGAAGTTCCGACGGGGTCGAGACTTCCTCCACACACCCCCGGCAAACACGTCGCACCAGACGTTGCGCGCAGATCGCGTGAAGCGAGGTCGCCACCAGAAACGGCTCGATCCCCATGTTAATCAACCGGGAGATCGCGCTCGGGGCGTCGTTGGTGTGCAGGGTGGTCAGCACCATGTGGCCCGTCAAGGCCGCCTTGATGGCGATCTCCGCAGTCTCGACGTCCCGAATCTCACCTACAAGGATAATGTTGGGGTCTTGCCGAAGGAAAGAACGAAGTGCGACGGAAAAACTGAGGCCGATCTGTTCCTTGGTCTGAACCTGGTTGATACCGGGCAGGTTGAATTCGACCGGATCTTCCACGGTCACGATATTTACATTCGGCTTATTGAGCTTCGTGATCGCCGAATACAGCGTGTTGCTCTTCCCCGCACCGGTCGGACCGGTCACGAGCACCATCCCGAACGGTTGATCAATGGCATGCTCGAAACGTTGCAGCGACGACTCCTCAAAACCCAGACCACGCATATCGAACATCAGGTTGTCGCGGTCCAGAAGCCGCATCACGATTTTCTCTCCGAAAACCGTCGGAAGCGTGGACACCCTGAAATCCAATTCCCTGGGTTTTCCGTCTACTCGCAACCGGAGCCGGATCCGCCCGTCTTGTGGAAGACGTTTCTCGGAAATGTCCAGGTTGGCCATGATCTTCAGCCGGGATACAATCGCGTCCTTCAATTTCAGCGGAGGACTCATGGCCGATCGAAGGGTGCCATCGACGCGAAACCGCAAACGCAGTTCCCTCTCGTAGGGTTCAAGATGAACGTCGCTGGCTCCTCTCTTCACCGAATCGAGCAGAATCAGGTTCACCAGTCGAATGATGGGAGCTTCCCCGGATTCCTTCTCGAGGGACAGCAGGTCGACTTTCGTCTCCTCCTCGACGTCGATCACTTCGACGGCAGCATCCGCGGTCGAGTCCGCCAGATCCTCGAAAACCTGCTTCAACTGCGAGTCATACATGGCCCCGAAATGCTTCTCGATCGCCTCCATCAGCTGGGATTCAGAAGCAATCAGAGGTTGTATGCTCAGGCCCGTCATAAACTTCAGATCGTCGAGCGCGATCACGTTGATCGGGTCGGCCATGGCAATCGTCAACGTCGATCCCATGCGGGAGAGGGGCAGAACCTGGTACTTTGTCGCCACCTCCCGGGTCAACACGTCAGCGATCTCAGGCTGGATTTCGAAATGAGACAGGTTGATGCAGGGGACGCCGTACTGCTTGGACAGCATGGAGGTGAGAGCGTCCTCGGTCATGAAGCCCAGACGGACCAGGCAATTGCCCAGACGGCCCCCGTCGGTCCTCTGGGACTCCAGCGCCGCCGCTAATTGGTCCTGCGAGACCAGGCCCTCACCGATCAAAATTTCCCCGAGCCTGGACATCTTACAGGTTCCTGTTTTTCGGAGGATCTATCCGGCAACCTCTCGATGGTGGGTTGTGTGGAAGAGTTGTCATGCACTTCAAGAGACACCCAACCTCCAACCAAACGCGTATACGCGTATAATTGTGTCGGTGCGTAAGTTACCATAAGTGACGGTATGAAGGCATCGACACCGGCTACGAAACTCTACCTGGCGGGACTGGCTCTGCTGGCGCTGGCCCTACTGGTCTTTGTGCAGGCGGCCTTCAACCTCGGACCGTTCAACATCAGCCCGACCGCTCCCGGCGAGATACTCCTACTCTACACACTTTCGACGTTCATCTTCCTGGTCCTGATCGTCTTTGGGTTTGTTCTGCTCCGGAGCTTGTTCAAACTGTGGGTCGAGCACAAGAGGGAAAAACCCGGGGCAAAGTTCAAGACACGCCTGGTCCTCTCCATGATCGGCCTGACCCTGGTCCCCGCAACTTTCCTTTTCCTCTTCTCATTCGGCCTGGTCAATCGAAGCATGGTCAAATGGTTCAGCGTACCGGTGGACACGATTTTTCGGATCACCGAGGAAATCGATAGGGAGTTCACTGCGGAGCATGAAATTGCCGCTCGCGGCATCCTGGCCGAAATCTCCATCCAACCTCCAGACGATTTTGAGTCGGCGAAACGAAATTTCAGGTTGGAGGCCATCGCCTTGATGGACGCGGAAGGGCGCTTCGTTCGGCAATCCGAAAACGCCGGCCAGTACCGGGAACTGTTCGCCCGGCAGATGAACGTGGCTCTCCAGGAAGAGAACCCGGCCCTCACGACCCGAGAAGGTCGACTGGTTGGAGCACAACGCATCGCCAGTAATGGCGACGTACAATTCATGGTCGCCGTGTTCCACACGCCCGAGCACTTCCAGAGTCTGACCACCGCGATCGCAGCCGAACGCCTGGGGTACATCGAACTGGTTCAAAACCAGCGGCTTTATCGTGACACTTATGTCTACATTCTGGCCTTGATGACCATTCTCGTTCTCTTTGCCGCTGTGTGGACGGGTCTTTACCTGTCGAAACGAATCACCATTCCCATCGAAGCCCTGTCGGGGGCGACCCGGGAGATCTCCGCCGGCAACCTGGGGCATCGGGTTCAGGTCCAGGCGGACGATGAACTGGGGATGCTCGTCGGCCTGTTCAATGACATGGCCACCCAGTTGCAATTCACCACGGAGGAACTGGAAACCAGACGCCGCTACACCGAGATCATCCTCGAGGCGATCCCGACCGGTGTCATATCGATCGACGACGACTTCCGCGTCACGAAGATGAACCGTGCGGCCCGAACGATGTTTTCGATCGAGTCGGCCCAAACCCTGAACGACATATTCACCAGGGAGGACCTCGAACAGATCGCCGAGTTGTTGCGCGTTTCCCGGCAGGAGGAGACGCTTACCCGCGAACTGACCCTGAGCGCCCACGAAGGGCCCGTCCACAGCGCCGTCACGGCCAGCGTCCTCCGGGCGGGTGGTTTCGTCCTCGTCGTCGAAGATTTGACCGAAGTCGTCAAGGCGCAGAAGGCCACGGCATGGAGAGAGGTGGCCCGGCGTCTCGCCCACGAAATCAAGAACCCGCTGACGCCAATCCAGTTGTCTGCCGAGCGCATCGCCCGCAACGTCCAACGCATCCCGACGACGGACCCCCAGATTGCCGGAGTCATCCAGGAGTGCGTTGACGGAATCATCGGCGAGGTCGGCAGCCTCAAGGCCCTGGTCAACGAGTTCGCACGTGTCGCACGACTCCCGGCAATATCCAGACAACCTGCCGAAATGAAAAGCCTCGTGGAAATGACGCTGGCCCTTTACGAGGATCGGTTCAACGGCACCGCGGTACGATCGATGGTTCCCGACAACCTGCCGCCGGTTCTGATGGACTCCCAGCAGATCAAACGCGTCCTCATCAATCTCATCGACAATGCCCTGGAAGCGATGGCGGGCAAGACCGACAAGGAGCTGACGATCGGATGTGAACTCGTGCGCGATCGAACGATGGCCCGGCTGACCGTAACCGACACGGGACGTGGAATCAACCAGGAGGACCGCAGCCGACTGTTAGCGCCATACTTCTCGACGCGGAAAAACGGCACGGGGCTCGGGCTGGCGATCTCGAGCCGAATCGTCGCAGACCATGGTGGCTACATCGGATCGGAGCCAAACACACCTCACGGCGCCAAGTTCGTCGTTGAATTACCCGTATGCCAAGAGTCCTGATCGTCGACGACGAGAGCGGTATCCGCAAATCCCTGAAGGGGGTTTTTGAGGACGAAGGTTTCAGCACCGACGTCGCCACTACCGGAGAAGAGTGCCTGGAAAAGCTCGAGGGGGGGGACTATGACCTGGTTCTGCTCGACGTCTGGCTGCCGGGCATCGACGGTCTGGAAACCCTGCGGCGTATGCGCCACAAAGTCTCATCACCGTCTGTCATCATGATTTCGGGACACGCTACGATCGCGACTGCTGTAACAGCAACGAAGCTCGGGGCATACGATTTCATCGAAAAGCCGCTGTCGATCGACCACACCCTGCTGGTCGCTCAGAACGCAATGTCACACCGTCAACTCGAACGCACCAATTCCGACCTGCGACGCCAGATCGAAGCACGGTACAACATCGTCGGCGAAAGCATCCCGGTCAAGGCGTTGCGAAAACAGATTTCGGTCGTCGCGCCTACCAACAGTCGCGTCCTGATCTACGGGGAAAGCGGGACGGGGAAAGAACTGGTCGCCCGGAACATTCACTTCCAGAGTAACCGCATCGACCAGCCTTTCATCGAAGTCAACTGTGCCGCTATTCCCGAAGAGTTGATCGAAAGCGAACTGTTCGGCCACACCCGGGGCTCGTTCACCGGCGCCAGCGAAGACAAGAAGGGCAAGTTCGAGCTTGCGGCCGGAGGCACGATCCTCCTGGACGAAGTCGGCGACATGAGCCTCAAGACCCAGGCCAAGGTCTTGAGGGTGATCGAACAGCAGCGGTTCCAACCGATCGGCGCGCAAGCGACCCGCAGCGTGGACGTCCGGATTATCGCCGCCACCAACAAGAACCTGGCCCATGAGATCAAGGCCGGCAGATTTCGCGAAGACCTGTTCTACCGACTCAACGTGATCCCATTCTTCGTCCCTCCCCTTCGGGAAAGGCACAAAGACATCCCGGTCATCGCCCGCTATTTCATGGGCATTTTTTCGGCCGAACACGGACGCCCCGTCAAGGAGTTTGCCGCCGATGTACTCGAAGCGATGGCCCAGTATGCGTGGCCAGGTAATGTGCGGGAACTCCGCAACGAAATCGAACGCCTGGTGATCATGCTGCCGGGTGAAAAGATCAGCGTCGGGGATCTGTCCATGCCGAACGGACGCACTTCTGGTCCAGGGCCGACGCTCCAGGAAGCACGTGTTCAATACGAGCGCGAATTCATCGTGTCCAAGCTCGAAGAAAATAGCTGGAACATCTCCCAGACGGCGCGGGTGTTGGGGTTGGAACGGAGCTATTTTTACCGGAAGATGAAGGCGTACGGAATCGGTAAGGGGGAATGAGGGCAACGGCCAGTGGTCGGTTGTCCGGACACAAACGTGCTTGCTCAATGACGACAAAGGGAGAAATGGTGAATTTAGGGCGATATTACGAAGATTTTGAAGTGGGGCAGATTTACAAGCACTGGCCCGGCAGGACCGTGACCGAAGCGGATGATACCTGGTTCAGCCTGGTTACGATGAATCAGAACCCTTTGCACATTGACGAACACTATTGTTCACAGCTCCAGCACGGCCGCCGCCTGGTCAACGGAACCTTCGTCTTCAGCCTGGTTGTGGGAATGTCGGTCGCCGACATCAGCCTGAAGGCGATTGCCAACCTTGAATACGAAGCCATCAAACACACCGGCCCGGTCTGGCACGGCGACACCATCTACTCCGAAACAACGGTGCTCGAGAAGGAAGAATCCAAGTCCAAGTCCGATCGCGGCAAGGTCTACGTGGCGACGCGCGGCATCAACCAGAACGGCGAGACGATCTTGACTTATCGCAGGCGAGTGCTGATCCCAAAGAGGGTCTTCGATGAAGGGAAGAACTACTGGCCCGAAGAGAGCAAGTGACCTAAGGGTCCGCTCAAGAATAACTTCACAGAATTGGCGCCCAGATTTGCGTCAGATTCGGTCGCGACCGATTGAGCAGACCGGAGGAATAGCCCCGCTATTTCGAGGATCTGCGATTGAGGAGCGGCCGAAGATGGCGTGAAGATGGGATGCCAAAATGTGAAGTTATTGTTGAGCGGGCCCTTAGTCGCCATGTTCACACAATCATCAATGCCGACGACCTTGGGAGATGCCAGCGGATGTCACCATCCATCCCGGTTGCCATGTCCACGAGAAACCCGATGAGACGCATCGTGGGCGCCGTCGTCTTCTCCACCTTCATGGTTTCCGAACCGGCCCTCGCGCAAACCTGGTTGGAGGAGGTCCTGGCGGCTCGCAAGGCCGAGCAAGCCCAGGAGCGAGAGGTCGGAACTGGCGCGGACATGCTGGCGGGAATCCATTACGATTTGCGCGGAATAATGGATGAAGCCCAGCCGCCTGGCGAACGGGTTGCGGTGACCGGGCCGCGCGCTCGTTCGGCGGAGCTCGTCCGAAGGTTCCAGGCCCTGCTCGACAACGTTGCCGGCCTGCACCGCCTTTCCATCGCATTTCAGTCCTTCAGGTTCGCGCCACTGGAGCAACGGTGGGCTCAGCGGGACATCCGCGCGAGGTCGAAGAGGCTGGAAGACATCTCACGAGATCTCTTCGGTTCGATGACCGATACCGCACCCGAAACGTTCGAGTATGAGCGAGAACGGTTCGCGGCAAGGCCACTCGAGGAGCAGTTGACGATGATCGGAACTCTGGCGGCACGAGTGCGGGTACAGATTCTGCAGACGCTACAGACCGGGGTGATCGACATCACGCAACAGAACACCATCGTGTCCCGCCTGAACATCCTCTGGGATCTCGGTCGCTATCTGCAAATCGCCAGATAAACCATCGGACCGGCAGGCCCGTCCGGGCCGGCTCATCCGACAGCCAAGGCAGGGGCAGAGTCGAATCGGGCTACGCTGGAAACCTTCCACGATCTGGTCATGCACGGCGCAGGCATCAAAACGCACCTTACATGCCGGTCAAATATCCCGGTCCGCCGAGCCGACGGACTTCAGTCTGGATCTGCTCGGCACGAGTCCGGACGTAGTCGGATGGGGACGATGCGGACATGCGCTTCGGATTCGGAAGAACCGCGACCAGGATCGCTGCATCACGCGCGGTCAACTCGGATGGCAACTTTCCGATCAAGCGTTCGCTCGCCTCGCCCACACCAAACACACCGGGTCCAAACTCAGCGACGTTCAGATAGACTTCCATGATCCGTCGCTTCGGCCACATCAGTTCGATCCACACCGTGAACCAGGCTTCCGCGCCTTTACGGATCCAGTTCTGGGCGGGCCAGAGGAACAGGTTCTTGGCCAACTGCTGTGAGATCGTGCTAGCTCCACGTGTTCGGCGAGCCTGCCTGTTCTCGGCCAGAGCCTGCTGTATAGCCGCCCAGTCGAAGCCGGAATGATCCGGGAACTTCTGATCCTCCGCAGCGACCGCCGAGATAGCCAGCGTGGAGGCGATGTCTTCCCATTGGACCCAGTGGTGGTAGACGGGCTGATTGGAAGTCAGGTGTTCTCGAAGGATGAACGCGGTAATGGGCGGATCGATCCAGCGCAACGGCAGGACAAGCATGAATGTGACCGTAACAACGGCGATCGTAATGCCTGCCGAAAATCGCAGGCAGGCTCGCGCGAATCCTCGACGGGTGCTTCGCTTCCTTAACTTTTGGAGCAGCGGAAGCATCAGCGGACCTCCGTCGTGGTACGCTCGCGCGTACTCCAGAGATAGAACGGGACGCCTGCCGCGAAGAGTAGCGCACCCATGAAGATCTCACGAAGACCTGCTCCGGCGACCGCAAAGACCGAGTACGCTGCGGCGAGTGCCGAAACGACCACCGCGAAACGCGCACCCTGGCCGCCCCATCGACCCGGGTCGCGAGCGATCAGGACGATTTGGGCCAGCGGCGTCAGTACGTAGGAAAGCAGTACCGTCACAGTCGCCAACACCAGGGCGAAGGTGAAGAGACCGACGAGCCCCCGCGTGTAGTTGGCCATCACGAGAGCCGTGCAGAGGGAGGAGGAGAGAAGCAGCGTGAAGGCCGGTGTGCCACGCGCGTTCAGCCGACTGAAGCTCACCGGAAAAAGCCCGTCGCGTGCCGGGGCGAGCGGCATCTGACCCTGCATGAGCACCCAGCCGTTGAGAACACCAAAGCCCGCCAGTGCCGCGCCCGCGGCGACCAGTTTGTCTGCGCCGGCCCCCACATGCGCGCTGCCGCATCCGCGAACGGAGCAGCGGAAGCCGCAAGCTCGTTCATGGGCAGGACACCCATCACGGCTACCGTGCTCGCGACGTAGATCACCGCCGTGGCCACGGTGCCCCAAACGGTCACGAGCGGGATCGTACGAGCGGCGTCCTTCACTTCGTCCGCTGGGATCGTCGCGGACTCGAGCCCGAGGAACCCCCAGAGAGTGAGTACCGCGGTGACCATGACGACCGACAGGTTCGATTCACCACTGGTGTTGAACGGCGTGAAGTTGGCCGTGTCTACCCAGAACAGACCCACGGTCGCGAACACGATCAGCGGCAGGACCTTGAGCATCGTGGTAACAGCCTGCACGACCACTGCCTCCCGCAATCCCCATACGTTGACCGCCGTCAGCAGCCAGACCGCGCCCAGCGCGACCCCAGCCATGAGCAGAGGTGATCTCTCGATCATTGGAAAGAACGGAGTCAGATAGCTGGTGAACGCCGTGGCGATCGCGGCATTGCCGATCCACACCGAGACCCAGTATCCCCAGGCAACCAGGAAGGCCGGAAAATCCCCGAACGCCTCCCTGGTATATGCGTACGGCCCACCCTCGGCGGGCATGATGCGAGCCATGCGCGCGAAGACTGCAGCCAGGTACACCGCACCAACAGCGGTAACGAACCATCCGATCAGGGAGATTGCGCAGTACGCGCCCAGGGCCGAGGGCACGAGGTAGGCGCCCGCTCCCACCATGTTGCCGATGACCAGCGCGAGGCACGTCCACCTCCCTAGCGCCTTCTTGCGCCTCAACCGCCCGCACGCTGGCGAACGCCTTCGAAATCATCCTTGATGCAGTCGTACGCGGTGGCGAGTGAGAGCCCATCCGAGTCGCGCCCGTAGGCAGGAGTGGACGCGATACCAGACATCACGACCTTCGGATGATTGAACAATAAGCACTTGGCCACGTTGCGCCCCCTCAGATTTTGAGAGCTGTTCCCGAAAAGTGATGGAGATGTTATTAAACGGGAGTCAATCAATACTGGCCGGAACGAGCAAGTGCCCCCCAATAGCGTACAGCCGGCCGCTTGCTCCTCCAGACCCCGGGCTCTAGTCCCAATCTGCGTAATCCGCGTAATCTGCGTATCGACTTCGGACCTCGGACTCTCCATGCCATTCCTCAATCGACCTTATACTTCGCAACCAGCCCCTTCGCTATCAGTATCCGCTGTATCTCGTTAGTCCCGCCACCGACAATCAGGAGGGGCGCATCACGATAGTAACGCTCGACCGCAAGATCCTTGGCATAGCCGTAGCCGCCGTGGACGCGCATTGAATCCAGGGCGATTTCCTGGGCGGCCTCCGTTGCGAACAGCTTGGCCATTCCCACCTCCAGGTCGCAACGCTCGCCACTGTTCTTCTTCTCGGCGGCGCTGTAGGTGAGCAACCGTGCGGCTTCCAGTTTGGTTGCCATGTCGGCAAGCTTCGCCTGGATGGCTTGATGCTGACAGATCGGTTTCCCGAACGTGACGCGGTGCTGGGAGTAGTGGATGGCGTCCTCGAAAGCGGCGCGGGCGATCCCCAGGGCGCGGGCGGCCACGTTGATCCGTTCGCTCTCCAGGCCGGTCATGATCTGCTTAAAACCCTGGCCTTCCGTGCCGCCAATCAGGTTTCTCGCCGGAACCCTGAAATCTTCGAACACAATCTCACAGGTTTCCACACCCTTGTAGCCGCACTTCTCGATATCCCGGCTAATGTTGAAGCCGGGATTTCCCTTCTCGACGATGAAGGCGGTCATCCCCTTATATGGGGGCGTGGTGTCGGGGTCGGTCTTGGCAAGCAGAGCAAACGTGTCGCCGTAGCGACCGTTCGTCACCCACATCTTCGAGCCGTTCAGAACGTAGTCGTCGCCGTCACGTTTCGCAATGGTTCGAATCCGCTGGACGTCGCTTCCGGCGTCGGGCTCGGACAGGGCCAGGCCTCCGCGATGCTCCCCCGTTGCCAGTTTCGGCAGAATCCGCTGCTTCTGTTCTTCTGTTCCGAAACGCGCCAGGACATCGCACATCACCGAGTGGGTGCCCAGTATGCCGGCGGCCCCCATCCAACCCCGTGACACTTCTTCGAAGATCATGGCATAGGTCACATAGTCGAGATCCAGGCCTCCGTAGGCCGCTGGTATGTTGGCGCCGAACAGGCCCAGCTCTTTCATCCGCTCTACGAGTTCGAACGGGTACTCGTCTTTAGGTTCCAGTTCCCTGGCAGCGGGAATGACTTCACGATCGACAAAGCTGCGGACGGCAACCAGAATTTCCTGTTGCTCGTCGGATAGTTTCGATTCCATCACATCACATCACCTTTTCGGCTTTGTTGGCGTGGGAGAAGGAGGGCCTGGCGACTCTAGGAGCCTGCGCGGCAGAAGAGATCTACTGCGAAAGCGGTATAATCGGTCCATATTTCCCCGATTTTTCGTAAAATGGAACCACTATTCGCCTCAAAATCGAGAAAATCTGACCTCGATTCTCCACTTTCTCGCTACGATCTCTTCTGCCGCGCAGGCTCCTAGCGGATGTTTCCTTCCAACGGGGATGACGCTGCAGCGTAAAGTTTCTTCTGAATGCGACCCGCAACATATGCGAGCCGGCCGGCTCTGACGGCCAAATTCATTGCTTCAGCCATCGCGCCGGGGTCCTCTGCTCCTGCAATGGCGGTGTTCATCAGAACGCCGTCAGCGCCCAGTTCCATCGCCAGCGCCGCATCGGATGCCGTTCCTACGCCGGCATCCACGATCAGCGGGACTTCGGTGATCCTCTCTCGCAGGATTCGCATGTTGGCGGTGTTCTGAATCCCCATCCCCGATCCGATTGGAGCGCCGAGCGGCATGATCGCAGCCGCACCGGCATCGACGAGACGAAGCGCCACGATCAGATCGTCGTTGGTATAGGGCAGAACGATAAACCCTTCCGATGCCAGGATCTTCGTGGCTTCGATCAACCCGGCCGTGTCGGGGAACAGGGTCTGCTCGTCGCCTATGACCTCCAGCTTCACCCACTCTGAAAGACCGGCCTCCCTGCCAAGGTGAGCCGTACGAACGGCGTCATCGACCGTATAACAACCTGCCGTGTTCGGCAGGATCATGAACCTCGAGGTGTCGATATGGTGCAGAAGGGATTCGCCTTCAGGAGCGTTCAGGTCGACTCGCCGAACGGCAACGGTCACCATGTCCGCGCCCGACTGGGTGTGGGCCTCGACCATCACCTCGTTACTCGCGTACTTGCCGGTACCAACGATCAATCGTGAGCCGAACCGCCGTCCCGCGATGACGAACTCCGTCTCTTCGGATCCTCCGCCGACAAAGTGCACCACCTCGATCTGATCGTGGGTTTCGACGGTGACTGCGTCCCAGTTCCCACGAGGGACCACGGAGCGATTCCGCTCGACGGCAATCCGATCCGTCGGCAGATCGAAGTGCTCGAGCAATTGGCGGATGTTCAGGGCAGACGGGACTTGCCGGGGCTCTCCGTTCAGCTGGATTTCGACGCTCATACCAGTCCACATGTTAGCAGAAGCCCAATGCGTTTAGGAACGCACGCGGCAATTCGATCCTCACCCAGGAGTTGTCAGGGAAAACAAGCTCGGGACAGGCATGTTCTGCCCGCTTCCGGTCCAGTTCCCTGTTGACACATGAAGCCGGAGACTCCCATAATGATGGGTTCGGCTGTAGCTAGAAGTCCTTTTTTTATGCGAGGTTACGCCGCTTTCACATGCTTGAGAACTGGCTGCCGATTCTCATATTCCTGGTCCTCATTACTGGGTTCGCCGTGACCTCGCTGATCATGTCATGGGTCCTGGGCGTTCGCAATCCGACACCCGAGAAGCTCACTCCTTACGAAAGCGGCATGAAGCCGATCGGAACGGCTCGGGATCGGTTTTCGATCCAGTTCTACATCGTAGCGATGTTGTTCCTGCTCTTCGACATCGAGGTTATATTTCTTGGGTCTTCCGCAGAATTTGTGGGTAAAACCGTCTTCCATCGCCGCTTGAGGAGACCACGGTGCTCGCCAAGCCTCAAGGCTTCCCTCGCAAGCTCGGCGGCTGCGCCGGCCTTGACCCTCGGCTGCGCTCCGCGGTGTCGGCTGGTGTGGGCGATGGGGAACGGGGCCTCCGGCGGGGGCTCCGGGCACCGGGTGTAGGCGTCCGACCGAAGTGGGTACTGGAATATTCGCCGTCGAACAAAAGAATAAGGTACTTTGTTTCAATTACTTATGTGCGCACAGGCCTTTGGACTGCCCACAAATTCTGCGGAGGAGGCTATTTCTTTTCCCGTGGGCTGTGGTTTTCCGCGACCTCAAGCTGTTCGCCTTCTGGGAAATGCTGGTGTTTATCGGTGTCATCCTGGCCGGATACATCTACGTGTGGAAGAAAGGCGCACTCGAGTGGGAGAAATAATCGGGCAATCACACCGACGCTCCTTCCCCGGACCGACTGGAATTCATGTTCTCAGATCAGACAGAAGCGAAATTCAAGAAACTCGTGGAGGCATACCCGCGGAAACGGTCTGCGCTGATACCCATGCTGCTGGTCGCGCAGGAGGAACACGGCTGGGTAAAACCGGAGGCCATCGATTACGTCGCCCGGGTTCTGGACATGACACCGTCCGATGTCGATTCCGTTGCGTCGTTCTACACGCTTCTGCACCGGAGTCCGGTCGGGAAACACGTGATCCAGGTTTGCACGAACCTTTCCTGCATGTTGTGTGGCTCCGACAACATCGAACGAGCACTTGAAGAACAGTTAGGCATCAAGGTCGGAGAGACCACCTCCGACGGCATGTTCACTCTGATTGAAGCGGAATGCCTCGGCTCCTGTACGACCGCGCCCGTGGTCCAGGTCAACGGAGAATTCCGCGAGAACCTGGATTCGCAGAAAGCCAGAGTCATGCTCGACGAGTTGCGCAAGAACTCATGATCGACTATCTCAGCAATCCCCTCGTTATTCTGATGACGAAAATGCTGGTCATTTTCGGGGGACTGATGGGTGTGCTCGCGTATATGACGCTGCTCGAACGCAAGGTCATGGCCTGGGTCCAGATGAGACCGGAGCCGAATCGCGTCGGTCCTCTGGGCCTGCTCCAACCACTGGCCGATGGACTCAAGTTCCTCTTCAAGGAAGAAGTCGTTCCGACCAGCGCCAACAGGATGATCTTCGTGCTGGCCCCGGCCGTGTCGTTGATACCGGCGTTCCTGTCTTTTGCCGTCATTCCGTTTGGTCCGCACTTTCAGATCGCAGACCTCAACGTCGGACTTCTTTTTGTGTTCGCGGCGACGTCGGTTGGAGTGTACGGAATCGTCCTGGGCGGATGGGCGTCCAACTCGAAGTATTCACTGCTGGGAGGATTACGTGCGTCCGCACAGATGATCAGCTACGAGCTCAGCCTGACGCTTTCCGTCATCGGGGTCTTGATCATCGCCAACACCCTCAGCCTTTCCGAGCTGGTTGTCTCGCAACGGGGAACATGGCTCGGATTCATTCCGCGGTGGAACATATTCCTGCAGCCGATTGCGTTCGGGATCTTCGTGATCAGTTCGATCGCCGAGACCAACAGGCTGCCCTTCGACATGGCCGAAGCCGAACAGGAACTGGTCGCGGGGTGGCACACCGAATACAGCTCGATGAAGTTTGCGATGTTTTTCCTGGCTGAATACGCCAACATGATCACGGTTTCGGCGATCGCGACGATCCTCTTCCTGGGCGGATGGGATGGCCCGATGTTCGGCCCCCCCCTGCTGCAGCTCTACGTGCTACCCACTTTCTGGTTCGTTCTGAAAATTTTTGCTTTCGTTTTTGGGTTCATGCTCGCGCGGGCCACGCTGCCTCGAATCCGTTACGACCAGCTGATGGCCTTCGGTTGGAAGGTCCTGTTGCCACTGGCCCTGGCCAACGTTGTGATCACCAGCTTTTTCGTGGCCATCCTATGATCGAAGTTCTATTTTTTCTGTTTGCGGCCATGGCCCTGGGTTCAGCGATCAACGTCCTGGTCCAGAAGCATGTCCTCTACAGCGCGCTGTCGCTCATCATGATGCTGGCCTCGGTAGCCGGCCTGTATGTGCTCCTTCGTGCAGATTTTCTGGCGGTGATTCAGATCCTTGTCTATACCGGCGCGATCATGGTCCTGTTCGTGTTCGTGATCATGCTGCTCAACGTCACGTCCGGAGAAGAGGCCGCCGAGGACCCGATGAAGTGGCTGAAATTCATCGGAATACCGGCCGGCCTTTTCCTGCTCGCGATGATCTCTTCGGTCGTGTGGCAGACCGGGGTCGAGGGTGTGGACACCGCCGGGCTCATCGGCACTCCCGAGGCGATCGGGACGAGTATGTTTACCGATTATCTGTTGCCCTTTGAAGCCACCTCTCTGTTGATCCTGATCGCAATCATAGGCGCCGTCGTCCTGGCGAAGAGAGACGTATGATCCCACTCCACTGGTACCTGGTCTTGAGCGCGATGCTGTTCGTGACCGGAATGTTCGGGTTCTTCCTGAAACGAAACATCATCGCACTGCTGCTGTCGATCGAGATCATGTTGAACGCGGTGAACCTGACTTTCGTGGCGTTTTCAAGTGCCTCGGGACAGGTGGGTGGCCAGGTGTTTGTGTTCTTCGCCATGGTCGTTGCCGCAGCGGAGGCGGCAGTTGGACTGGCTCTGGTCATCGCACTTTTCAGAAACCGCGAGTCGCTCGATGTAGATCGCGTCGACCTGCTGAAATGGTAAATAGCGGGCAGCACTCAGCTGGCAGCGGGCCGCCTCGGAGCTGCTCGCTACCAGCTAATCGGTAATAGCTAGTAATTATGGATCTCGATTTCATCACGCTGATCTGGCTCGTACCGGTACTGCCACTGGCCGGCGCGCTGCTCAACGGTGTCCTCGGCAAGAAGTGGAACAGGGGCACGATTGCGACCGTTGCCTGCGGAACGGTGGGCATCTCTTTTGCGATCTCCCTGGGCGTCTTTTTCCAAATGTGGGGGATGCCGGAAGCCGACATCCCATCACCCGATCCCTACTTCACTTGGATCCAGTCGGGGGCGTTCGAGGCTTCGTTCGGTCTCCTCATCGATCGCCTGTCGGGCCTGATGATCCTGATCGTGACAGGCGTGGGGTTGCTGATCCATGTGTACTCGGCGGGGTACATGGAACACGAGGCCGGCTTCTACCGCTATTTCGCCTATCTCAACCTGTTCATGTTCGCGATGTTGACCCTCATCCTGGCCGACAACTATCTCTTGATGTTTGTCGGATGGGAAGGTGTCGGGCTTTGCTCCTACCTGCTGATCGGCTTCTGGTTCGAGAAGCGTTCGGCGACCGATGCGGGGAAGAAGGCGTTCATCGTGAACCGCGTGGGTGACTTCGGTTTCCTGCTCGCCATTCTCCTCATCTACTGGACATTTGAAACCGTCAACTTCGAGGACGTTTTCCTGAGAGTCCAGAACGCGACACTCTTTCCGGTCGAAGCCCTCGGAACAGTCGGCGTAATCACGGCGATCTGTCTCCTGATGCTGGTTGGCGCAGCTGGAAAATCCGCCCAGTTTCCGCTTTACGTGTGGCTGCCGGATGCGATGGAGGGGCCCACACCGGTCAGCGCGCTTATTCACGCCGCCACGATGGTGACCGCGGGCGTCTACATGGTCGCCCGGTCGGCCGCGCTGTTCAACCATGCCCCGACCGCGATGGCCGTGATCGCATTTCTGGGAGCCTTTACAGCTTTGTTCGCCGCGTCCATCGGTCTGGTTCAGACCGACATCAAACGTGTCCTGGCCTATTCGACGGTCAGTCAACTGGGATACATGTGCCTGGCGTGCGGAGTCGGCGCCTATGCGGCGGGAATCTTCCACCTGATGACACATGCCTTTTTCAAAGCGCTTCTCTTCCTGGGAGCAGGGAGTGTCATCCATGGAATGGGCGGCATACAGGACATGCGAAAGATGGGAGGCTTGCGGCACGAGATGCCGTGGACCTTCAGGACGTTTCTCATCGGCAGCCTGGCGCTGGCGGGTATCCCGGGACTGGCCGGTTTCTTCAGCAAGGACGCGGTTCTCTGGGGCGCCTGGTCGAGCGAGCACTTCGGCCCTGTATTGTGGGGCGCGGGAGTCCTTGCGGCAGGTTTCACTTCGTTCTATACGTTCAGACTCGTGATCCTGACATTCTTCGGAAAACCCCGGTACACGGACAAAGACGTCCATCACGTCCACGAGTCCCCACCGAGCATGCTGATACCGCTCGTTATTCTGGCCGTGTTCTCGCTGCTGGCCGGTTACGTGGGCGTACCGGAGTTCCTCGGCGGAGGCAACCAGATCGAACACTATCTCGCTTCGACACTCCCCTCTCCGATCGAGGAAGCCGAGCCGGCCTCGCACACGACCGAAGCGCTGGTGATGGGAGCGTCGGTCGGAGTAGGTCTTCTGGGCCTGTTCCTGGCATACATGTTCTACGCGGCCAGACCCGGACTCCCCGACCAGCTGGTCGGCGCGGTGCCGGGCGTGTACCGCGTACTCACGCGGAAGTACTATGTCGACGAAATCTATGACGCCACCATGGTCTGGCCGTTGGTGCGCGTCTCGAAAGACTTTCTCTGGAAGGTCGTCGACACGATGATGATCGATGGCGGTGTGAACGGAATGGGGCGCACGGTTCGAGGGCTGGCAGGCGGATTGAGACACATGCAGACCGGATACGTCCGCACCTACGCGGGCTGGATTCTCGTGGGAGGCGTCCTCGTGATGGCGTGGATGCTCCGATGATGCAGGAGCTGCTGGACACGAAAATCCTCACGATCGTGACCTTCACCCCGGCAGTGGGGGCATTGTTGTTGCTTTTTCTCAGGAGAAACCAGCAACAGACGGCCCGCATCATCGCCCTTGGGGTGACGCTTCTGACTTTCGTCTTCTCCCTCCATCTGTTCTGGCACTTCGATTCCACGACGTCGGATTTTCAGTTCGTGGCCGACACTCCCTGGATACCGTCGTTCGGAATCAGTTATCAACTGGGTGTCGACGGCATCAGCCTGTTTCTGGTCCTGCTGTCGACCTTCCTGACGCCGCTGGCCATGCTGGCTTCCTGGTCCATCACCGACAGGGTCAAGGAGTACTTCATCTTCATGCTCCTGCTCGAAACCGGCATGGTTGGGGTCTTCGTATCGCTGGACCTGTTCCTGTTCTACGTGTTCTGGGAGGTCATGCTGATTCCGATGTACTTCCTGATCGGAGTCTGGGGCGGCGAACGGCGCATTTACGCGGCGACGAAGTTCGTTCTCTACACGATGGCCGGTTCGGTCCTCATGCTCGTGGCGATCCTCGCGATGTATTTTCTGCACGGAAGTTCGACCGGGCTGTACACGTTTGGCTATCCCGATATCGCCGAGGCCATCTTCTCCGGGCGTCTGGTCTTTACTCCCCAGCATGAATTCTGGCTGTTCCTGGCATTCTTCGTCGCCTTCGCGATCAAAGTCCCTCTGTTTCCACTGCACACATGGCTGCCGGACGCCCACGTCGAGGCGCCGACGGCGGGTTCGGTCCTGCTGGCTGGAGTCATGCTGAAGATGGGGACATATGGGCTGGTGCGCTTCAGCCTGCCGTTCTTCCCGAGCGCAAGCCACCTGCTGGCGCCGGTGATTTCCGTTCTTGCGATCGTGGGCATCATCTACGGGGCTCTGGTGGCAATGGTGCAGCCCGACATCAAGAAGCTGGTGGCCTATTCCTCGGTCAGCCACCTGGGCTTCGTCGTCCTGGGAATTTTCGGATTCACGATGATCGGCATCGAAGGCGCCGTCTACCAGATGCTGAATCACGGCGTGTCCACCGGAGCGCTCTTCCTCCTGGTCGGCGTGCTCTATGAGCGGCGGCACACGCGCATGATTGCCGACTACGGCGGGGTGGCGCATCGAATGCCAGTCTATGCAGCCATCTTCCTGGTCGTCGTTCTGTCGTCGATCGGCCTGCCGGGGCTGAACGGCTTTGTCGGTGAGTTCCTGATACTGCTGGGAACCTTCGGAGTCAGTCCCGCCTACGCGGCGTTTGCGGCTCTGGGAGTGATCCTGTCCGCGGTTTATATGCTGTGGATGTATCAGCGAACGATCTTTGGCGAGATCACACACAAGGCAAACGAAACGCTCTCGGACCTCAATGGGCGGGAACTGGCGATGCTGGCGCCACTGGTCGTAATGATCGTCTGGATGGGCATGTATTCGAACACGTTCCTGCGGCCGATGGACGAATCCGTGGCCAGATTGGTGAGCCAGGTTCAGGAGCGACAGGTTGAATTGGCGATCCGAATCGAAAGACGAACCCTATCCCTCGGGCCGCTCTCGGCTGCCTTCCCGGTACCCGTCATCACGTCCGGACAGGTGTCCCCGCAGGTGACCGCACAGGTTGCCGAAGGCCGACCGGAGGTTTACAGATGAACCTTCCGGAAATCAATATCCTGTCGATCCTTCCCGCGATTGTGCTGGCATTGTCCGGGATCGCGATCATGGTGATCGATCCGTTCGTTGGACGTCGAACGAAGCTGAAACTGGGATGGCTCGGGTTCGCCGGAGTCCTGGTTGCTTTTCTCGCCCTGGCACCGATGTCCGATCAATCCGGCGCATGGTACGCCGACCTGTGGCTGGTGGACGATTACACAGTCTTCTTCCACGTCATATTTCTGCTGATCGCTGCGCTGACGATCCTCACCTCGATAGAATTTCTCGGCAGGGAGCACGCGCCACCGTCGGAATTCTTCTCCCTCGTTCTGTTCGCAACCAGCGGGATGCTGCTGATGTCGGGCGCCGCCGAGTTGATGATGGTCTTCATCGGTCTCGAAATCCTGTCGATCGCAACCTACATTCTGGCAGGCTACAGGCGGGGAGATCTGAAGTCGAACGAAAGCTCCCTCAAGTATTTCCTTCTGGGATCGTTCGCCTCGGCATTCTTTCTCTACGGCGTCGCCCTGATCTTCGGAGCAACGGGAAGCACGAACCTCGGAGAGATCGCCGCAGCCATTCGCGCGGGCGTCCCCGAGATGGGCCTGGTATACATTTCAGCCGCAATGATCCTGATCGCGCTTGGTTTCAAAGTGGCGATGGCTCCGTTTCACGTCTGGACTCCCGACGTCTATGAAGGCGCGCCGACGCCGGTGACCGGGTTCATGTCCGTCGGTCCGAAGGCGGCCGGATTCGCGGTCCTGCTGCGCGTTTTCCTGACCGCGTTCCCCGACATCCAGGATCGGTGGATTCTAGTGATTTGGGTCGGGGCTGCTCTGACGATGGTCATCGGGAACGTCGTCGCCGTCGCACAGACCAACATTAAACGGATGCTGGCCTACTCTTCGATCGCCCATGCGGGATACGTCGCCGTCGCGTTCGCCGCTGGGAGCGACGCGGGCGTCACGGCGGCCATGTTCTACCTGCTGGTTTACAGCGTGATGAACATGGGAGCGTTCGCCATTGTCACGATTCTGAGCCGGAAGGAAGATCACCGAGTCGAACTGAACGATTACGCGGGGCTCGCGGCCCGACGCCCGGGGCTGGCCGCGCTACTGGCATTGTTCCTTCTGTCTCTGGCAGGAATCCCGGGCACCGCCGGCTTTGCGGGCAAATTTTTCATATTCCGGTCCGCAGTGGAATCGGGGCTCATCTGGCTATCGATAATCGGGCTCGTCACGACCGTCGTGTCGTTCTATTACTACCTGCAGGTCATCGTTCAGATGTACATGCGGGAGCCGAAAGAAGAGTTCAACGACCTCGACATCGCTCCCGGCTTGAGCGCGGCCCTGATCGTCACCGCCATACTGACGATCTACCTGGGGATCCTGCCTTCAAGGGTTCTCGAATGGGCCACAGCTTCAGCGCTGAGCACGATCAGTCAGTGATGTGGATGTGCCAACGGGTCACGGCATTCAGTTCAAGAGATTTTTCGTGCGTGTGGAATCCGGGCGTATGGTCAAAGCTGGCCCTCGCCTCGGTACCACGAGACCGGATCGCTGAGAATCTGGCATTCTTTTCGCACTGTCAACTCGATTCATGCAACACCCCCAAGGAAATCAACGGATCACGGTCATTGCATTCTTGCCCAGGTTCGGATCGGCAAGGTGGCCGACATTCCGATCCAGTGTGGCCAGCGGAGCGAAGGGCTCGGTCCCAAACAAAACGGCGACCGGTCCGGGACCGATCGCCGTTCGTAAATCGTCTCTAACTGCCTTCCGCAGTACTACACCACTTTCAGGAAGATAATCAACAGGGTATAAAGCGCCAGGGATTCAATCAGCGCAAGACCCAGAATCAGTGCAAACCGAATGGCGGGTGCGGCGCCCGGGTTGCGGGCCAGACCCTCGCACGCGGCGGAGATCGCCTTACCCTGAGCGAGTCCGCAAACCGCCGAAGCGATCGCCATCGAAAAACCGGATGTAATCGCGACCCAGTTGACCGCTGAACCGCCGCCTCCATCGCCCTGGGCGAACACGGGGGTGGCGAAGGCCAACACAATAAAAGACAACATCAAACCAGCGTAAAGTTTTCTCATTCCAGCTCCTTAAGAAAAATGGGGTCTTCCGCAGAATTTGTGGGTAAAACCGTCTTCCATCGCCGCTTGAGGAGACCACGGTGCTCGCCAAGCCTCAAGGCTTCCCTCGCAAGCTCGGCGGCTGCGCCGGCCTTGACCCTCGGCTGCGCTCCGCGGTGTCGGCTGGTGTGGGCGATGGGGAACGGGGCCTCCGGCGGGGGCTCCGGGCACCGGGTGTAGGCGTCCGACCGAAGTGGGTACTGGAATATTCGCCGTCGAACAAAAGAATAAGGTACTTTGTTTCAATTACTTATGTGCGCACAGGCCTTTGGACTGCCCACAAATTCTGCGGAGGAGGCGAAAAATGCCACATGGAGGTGGTTGCCGAACATCCCTCGTGCAGTCGGCCTCACACATGCAGCGCGTCACGGCAAACGCTAATGTTCCTCGGTGACCACGGCGCCTGCCAGATAAACCATCGTAAGAGTCACGAATATGAAAGTCTGAAGCACACCGCCAAAAATCGCATAAGCCATGAACGGTAGCGGCAACAGCAGGGGGAACATACCGAAGAAGACGAGAATGACCGTTTCTTCGGCAAAGATATTTGCAAAGAGTCGAATGGTCAGCGAGAAGGGCCGCGCCAGGTGACTGATGATCTCTATGGGAAGCATCAATGGCGAAAGCCACCACACCGGACCCAGGAAGTGCTTCAGGTACTTGAGCACACCATGCTCCCGCATCCCCTGCAAGTTATAGTAAAGAAAGACAACGATGCCACAACCCGCCGGCACATTGACGTTGCTGGTCGGAGCGGCCATGCCGGGGATCAGGCCCAGTAAATTTGAGAAAAGTATGAAAATTCCAACTGTTCCAACCAGTTTGAGGAACTTCTGTCCCTTGGGGCCGATGATGTCCAGGAGCTGGGCGTCCAGGAACTCGATGATGACTTCCATCACCTGTTGCAGTTTGCCGGGGTTTTCGACCGACAGCCGGGTACTGAGGAAACCGAAAAAAGCAAAACAGACCAGTAAGGAAATCGTCGCCATGACGACCTGCATCGGAATGATGGACTCGCCTTCAACCAGGTGCAGACCGAACAATCCGGCAACCGTCGGACCGAGGAGTTGGTTGACCCACTCGACGATCAGCAGCTCATGTTCTTCCATTCGGATTTACTCGAAACAAGGATCTGCCGATCTCGAAAAAACATTCGAGAAGCACGGCAAGGACGTATGAAAAGATCCCGGCCAGAAGGAGGGCCAGGTCCAAGACTGTAAAACGAATCGTAACATACAGACCCAGGCCGATCAACGCGTACCGGCCGATGTATTGCCACTTGACCCAACGCCCGACATCCACATCGCCTCCCTGGCGGACGATGTAGTCCACGGCCCGCCTTAGCCAGAGGAAATTGACGTAGGAAATGGCGCCTCCAACCCCTACGCTCACGGCCCCTTGTAGAGAATGCAGGACCAGCGCCAGGCTGACCGACAGGACGACGACGACGAGTTGGGTGCGATCGACGCGCTTCTCAAACTGTTGATAAAAATCATGCATGGGGTGGGGGGAGTCCGAGGTCCGAGGTCCGAGGTCATAGGGATTCCATTATAAGGTCACGGCGCTACCGGTCCCCAGACTTCGGACTTCGGACCTCGGACTTCGGACCTCGAACTCCCATCATCCCCCCCATTCCTTCTCAGATCTTATCAATCTTCGAAATTGCCCTGAAGAAACTGACAAACCCAGCGGCGATTCCGAACAGGAGAAAGACGACCGTCAGGAAGGTGGTTCCAAGCCAAAGATCGAGATAGTGACCCATCCCGTAGCCGATGGCGATCGAGACTGGAAAGACTATCCCAGCGCTGGCCAGAGCGCCCAATTGCTGGAAGGCTTCCCTCTTTTCTTTTCTGCTGTCCATGCCCCTGCCATTGTTATATAATCGGCCGGCTAAAACATCAAACTCTTTGCTCTAAAACCGTTTATGTCGATGTCTGAAGGAGGAATTCAATGTTAAAACGGACAACGCTGTTTTGCATTCTGAGCGTGCTGGTCCTGACTTTGGCCGGCTGCGGGGCTCCACCGCCAACCGCCGAAGAGGAACCGGCGGCGCCGCCTCCACCGCCCCCGCCGCCTGTCTTCGAGTTGACCGAGGTGGTCATCACGACCGAGGAACCCGACTTCACGAGCCGCAACATCAGCGTGCTGGGTGTCAAGGTCGGTGACGTCACTCGAAATGTCGAAGAAAACCTGGGGGAAATGGTCAACACAAGGACCGGAGACCAGGATTACATCACCGCCTACCAGAATGGGGGCCTCGTGATCCACACCTTCAAGCTGACGGGCAAGGCCCGGAAGATCGAGATCACATCGTTCTTCGCGGATCAGATTGCGGACGAGAGATTGAAGAGTCTCCTCGAGAGTGGAGATCTGGAAGAAATGCGGGCACTGTTCGGTGAGGAGCAGGGCACGGAAGAAATCGAGGATGCGGGCGAAACGGATTACATCTACGCAGACCGTGGGATCCGATTCATCCATTACGAGGTGCAAGGTCAACAGATCAACGCGATTCGATTCGAAGAGTACCGAGACGCTTCGGGAACCTAAACGGACCCGAAAGAGATGGAACGCCCGGTCACGAGTCGGCCGGGCGTTCGTATTTACGACTCCTCCCCTGCAAGCCTTTCTCCTGCGACGCGTTTCTCACGACTGATCGGGTGCCGCGGATTCACCCAGGATTACGGCATCGCTTGAGGCCAGTTCGACACCTACCTCCAGCATCTCGGCCATAGCCCGATCGACATCTCCGGGATTCAGTTCCACACCCCGGCACCCATCCTCGACAACCGTCGTTCGAAATCCCAATTCTCGGGCATCCAAAGCGCTGAACTTCACACAGTAGTCCGTCGCCAGGCCGAGCAGATAAACGTGATCGACGTCGTGTCGACGGAGGTAGTCCGCCAGACCGGTGGAGTGCCTGTGACCGTTGTCGTAAAAGGTGCTGTAGCTGTCCATCGAAGGATCGGTCCCTTTGTAGAAGATCTTGCGGATTCGGTCCTCCTCCAGAGTCGCCACCAGTTGGGCACCCGGCGTGTTCTGAACGCAATGAACCGGCCACAGAACCTGAGGAATGCCGTCTATCTCAATCACTTCTCCGACATGGTGGGGCGGATGGTTGTTCGCAAAACTGCTGTGGTCGGACGGATGCCAGTCCTGACTCGCCACCACAAGATCGAAAGACCGTTGAACAGCATTGGCCACCGGTACCACCCGATTGCCCTCGGGAACCGCCAGGGAACCGCCCGGCATGAAGTCGTTCTGAAGGTCTACAAGAATAAGGGCTTTCATGGCTTCTGCTTCAACTCGAGAATCAGCTTGTTCCGTAACTCGAAAAGGTTCTCCGACAGTCCCGCGGGATACTCGTGAGGATTGATCAGTCGCTTGATCCCCCCATGGAAATGACTCAACTGGTCCGCGGCGTGCCTCCTCGAGTGATCCAGCGCCGGCATCTCCATCACGCGCTTCCCCGCCCTGAACACTGGAACGAGCAGATCGGATGACGCGCTGCCCACCGGAACACTCTTCCTGCGGGTGACGTCGTTTGGGTCGATGACGACGCCTCGGTCTCCTGCGCCCATTTGCTCATCGTAGATGACGTCCGCCAGGAACTGCGAATCGTCGTGATATCGACGGACCTGCAGCACGCCGGGGATCGAAGCCTTGCTGACCTGTTCTGAAAGCTTGATCTTGTACCTCCAACGATCCCGGGAAGAGTCCCGGACGGCGGTCAACTTGTACACCCCCCCCAGGGCTGGCTCGTCGAAGGCTGTTGCCAGTTGCGTTCCGACACCCCACACGCCTATCGTCGCGCCCTGTTCCTTGAGACTCGAAATGAGAGCCTCATCCAGATTGTTGCTCGCAACAATGGTGGCTTCTGTAAACCCCGCATCGTCCAGAATCCGTCGGGCTTCAATACTGAGATAGGCAAGGTCGCCCGAATCCAGGCGAATGCCTATCATCCGATGACCGTGCTCCCGGAGCCAGCGGCCAACCCGGACCGCATTGTGCACACCATCCAGGGAGTCGTAGGTGTCCACCAGAAACACACAGTTATTGGGCATGGCAGCCGCATAAACTTCAAACGACTCGGCTTCGCTGTCAAAACACATCACCCAACTGTGAGCCAGCGTTCCCTTGACGGGGATGTTGAAGAGTTTGCCCGCCAGGACGTTCGACGTTGCCGCACATCCGCCCAGGTAAGCCGCTCGACTCGCGGTCAGGCCACCATCAATGCCCTGGGCTCTTCGAAGACCGAATTCGATGACCGGGTCGCCCCGGGCCGCCATACACACGCGTGCAGCCTTCGTTGCAACCAACGACTGAAAGTTCACGAAGTTCAGCACCGCCGTCTCCAGGATCTGGCACTGGAGGATCGGACCGGTGATTCGCACAAGGGGCTGGCGTGGGAAAGCAACCGTTCCTTCAGGCATGGCATCGACGTCGCAGGAAAACTCCAGGTTGCGGAGGTGATCCAGAAAGCCCTTTTCAAACAGCGGCTTGTCGTCGTTGCCTGTCAACCCCGCCAGGTAGGCCAGGTCTTCTTCGGCGAAGCGCAATCTCTCGATCCATTCGACGAGGGAACCCAGGCCAGCCGCGATCGTGTATCCGCCGCGAAACGGATGCTCGCGAAAGAAAACGCAGAAAACGGCCTGACGGTCCGCGATGCCCGCCTTCCAGTAAGAGTAGGCCATTGTAAGTTCGTAAAGATCGGTCAGGAGTGAAAGAGAATCGCGGTAAATGCGGAGGTTGGACATTTTGGGGAAGTTGTCAGTGGTCACTTGTCAGTGGTCAGTTGTCCGAAACTCAGGAAAGAGTCACGGACAACTAATAGAACGCTGCCGTCGCCTGATGCGCCCAGTTGATGAAAGGATCGGGGTAGAGTCCGATCAGGAGCGTGAAGATCAGGGTAATTGCAAGAACGGATACGAGTGCCGGGGGGAGGCTGAGACCGGTCTTTTCCGTTGGTTCCGAGATGAACATCGCTACAACGATGCGTATGTAGTAATAGAGTGACACGGCGACATTCAGCGCCGCTATGACAGCCAGCGTTGTGTGCCCGGTCTCGATCACGGCGGCGAAGAGCATGTATTTGGCCACGAAGCCGGCGGTCGGGGGGATTCCCGCCAACGACAGCATAAAGACCAGCATCGTCAGGGCGGCGACTGGATGTTTGAACACCAGGCCGTTCAACTCGTCCAGGTGCTCGCCGATGGCATCCCGGCGTCTCAGCGCCACGATCACCGACCAGACGCCCAGATTCATAAACGTGTATACGAGCAGGTAGAGCGCGATGGCCGTCATCCCTGTTTCGTTACCTGCGATCAGGCCCAGGAGGACAAAACCCGCGTGGGAAATCGACGAATATGCGAATAGGCGCTTCAGGTTCGTCTGGGTCAACGCCGCGATGTTACCGAGCGTTATCGTCATCACGCAGACAGCCGCGACGACTGGAACCCACTGATCGCGCATCGGGTAGATGGCCACCATGAAGATCCGCACCATCATCGCGAACGAGGCCGCCTTTACCGCCACCGACATGTAGGCGGTAACCGAAGTCGGGGCGCCTTCATACGCGTCCGGCGTCCATTGGTGGAACGGAACCGCCGCGATTTTAAAGAAGAGACCGGCCGCAACGGTGATCATGGCAATAAGTGAGATGGGATCGGTCAGACTCCGCCGGGTCAGCGCATCGGCGATCTCCACGAGGCTGGTCGAGCCGGAGACACCGTAGAGCAGAGACATTCCATACAGCAAAATGCCGGAAGAAAAGGCGCCCAGGAGGAAATATTTCAGAGAAGCCTCGTTGGAGCGCTGGCTGCCTCGCAGGAATCCGACCAGGACATACGTGGAAATGGCCATCGTCTCGAGGCCAATGTACAGCGTCACCAGGTCCGTGCCGCCGGCCATGAACATCATTCCCATCGTTGCAAACAGGATCAGGGCATAATACTCACCGTGGTGCTCGCGCTCGATGTCCAGGTAGCGCATGGAGATCGCGATCGCCAGACCGGTCGCGATCAGGAAAACGAACTTGAAGTATGCCGCAAAGGGATCGACAGCCAATTGGCCGCCATAGGCCGACATGCTCTCGTCTCCCAGCCTGAACAGAAGCACGGCGGACGTCGCCAGGCCCACGAGGCTGATGTAGCCGAGCGCTCGTTTGTTCTTCGTGATGAGATCGGCCACCAGAACAACAAGCCCGAAAACAGTCAACGCCAGCTCAGGAGCGATCCTGCCGAGATCTTGTAACTGGAAGAAATCGCCCATTAATTGATCCTGGCCACCGCCACGTCCTCACCTTCCGGTGTTTGCTGATCGTCTTCGACCACCGCGGGGAAGGAGACGGGTTCGGGAGTCGCGACGACGGGAACTATCGGTTCCTCACGCGCATCGACTTGTTCCGCCTGGAAGAAATCCGGGTCCACGGCCCTCACGATCTTATTGACGGGCTCCTCGAGCGCATCGAAGAAGGGCGCCGGATAGAGTCCGATCCAGAAAGCCATGATGATCAACGGCAGGAGCGTGATGATTTCACGAGCGTTCAGGTCCGGAAGGTTCTCGTTGGCGGGGTTGTCGAGCTTGCCAAACATCGTTCGCTGGTAAAGCCACAGCATGTAAGCCGCGCCCAGAACGATTCCGGAAGCACCCGCTATAGCCCACCATAGATTTACCTGCAGGGCCCCCTGGAGGATCACGAACTCAC
Source organism: Terriglobia bacterium (assembly GCA_965262425.1). Classification (GTDB taxonomy): domain Bacteria; phylum Acidobacteriota; class Terriglobia; order 20CM-2-55-15; family 20CM-2-55-15; genus CAZOZZ01. Next base: position 2,429,656 of record OZ253536.1, read on the forward strand.
CGATGAACCCGTTCAGCAACGGAAGTCCGATTGATGACATCGTCATGATCAGGAAAACCGTCGCGTACACAGGCATGATCGACGACAGACCTCCGAATTGGGCGATCTCTCGAGTGTGTCTCCGTTCGTAGATAATGCCCACGATCAGGAAGAGCGCGCCTGTGGAAATGCCATGGTTGATCTGCTGCAGAATACTGCCGGTCAGTCCGTTCGGGTTCAGGGCGAACATGCCCAACATGATGAACCCCATGTGGCTCACCGACGAATAGGCGACCAGGCTCTTCATATCTTTCTGCATCATCGCCACCAGCGCACCGTAGATGATCGCGATGATCGACAGCGTAATCATCATGGGCACGAACGCCACAGTGGCTTCGGGGAGTATCGGAAGGCTGAACCGAACGAAACCGTACGTCCCCATCTTCAGCAGGACACCGGCAAGGATGACCGAGCCTGCGGTCGGCGCCTGCACATGGGCGTCGGGAAGCCAGGTATGGAACGGGAACATTGGAACCTTGATCGCAAAGCCGACGAAGAACACCAGGAACACCCACCATTGGAGGTCATACGACAGGTACGGCGCAATGGCGTGGAAAGCCAGTATGTCGAAAGTGCGTTCTCCGAACTGGGCCAGAATCTCAGGCGTCGCAACCCGGGGATACTCGAAGTAGAGCGCCAGGATGCCCAGCAGGAGGAGAACCGAACCGACAAGGGTGTACAGGAAGAATTTGATAGCCGCGTAAAGTTTTCGAGGGCCTCCCCAGATGCCTATCAGGAAATACATCGGCACCAGCATGACTTCCCAGAAGACGTAAAACATGAAGAAGTCCTGGGCGATGAATACACCTAACATGCCGGTCTGGAGGAGCAGCATGAACGCGTAGAACTCCTTGGTTCGGTCCTGGATGGACTCCCACGACGAGAGGATCGCGATCGGCCCCAGCATCGTTGTCAGCAACACCAGAAGCAGGGAGATCCCGTCGATTCCTACGGCGTATTCGACACTCAGTGCGTCAATCCAGGGGACTCGCTCGACAAACTGCATCGTGGCGGCATCGTCGTAGTCGAACCAGAAAAAGAGGGGAAGCGAGACCAGGAAGCCCACCACGGCGACCAGGTTTGCCCAGACCCGGATCAGACTCTTGTTTCCCCCGTTGAAGAACATCAGGACGATGGCTCCGACCGCCGGCAGGAAAGCCACGATCGTCAGGATGTGCTGCTCAAAAAAGCCCATGTATCGAAACTCCTAGAGGAAGTTCATCCCCACAGAACGTACCCCATGAAAACCAACACGCCCATCATCATCAGGAGAGCGTAGTTCTGCACATATCCGGTCTCTATCAATCGAACCGGCCAGCTGAATGTCTTCACAAACCCGCCAACGAAGCGCACCAGTCCGTCGACGATCCACGTATCCCACCAGATTGACGCGACGGAACTCTTGATCGTCGAACTGGCCGTGCCGTTCACCGCACCGTCCACGACTTTGGCATCGAACGTCCACAGTCCGTCCCCGGCGTCCTTCGCGCGGTTGACGAAAAGGAAGTCGTAAAGCTCGTCGACGTAATACTTGCTTAACAACGTCTGGTATGCGGTTTTGTACTGTGCGGCCAACTGCCCGGGCCGCTCGCTCAAGGCGCCCCTATCGGTCTTCTTGCAGTACATCGAATACGCGATGAAGAAACCGATGAACGCGATACCCACCGAGAAGGCGGCCATGCCCGCTTCGAACAAAAGGCTGTGGTGCGCGGCTTCCGTTACGGCCACAACCGGTTCGAAGACTGGTTCCAGGAAATGTTCGATCATGTTCCCGCCTTCCAGAATCCAGGGGGGCAAACCCACATAACCCGCAACGACGGCGCCGGCTGCCAGGATCATGAGGGGAACCGTCATCGACTTCGGCGACTCGTGAATGTGGGCCTCGACCTCCGGATCCACACGCGATTCGCCGAAGAAGGTCATGAACAGCATTCGGAACATGTAAAACGCCGTCATACCCGCGACGAGGACGCCGATCCCGTAAAGCACAGGCGACCCCTGCTCATTCGACAAGGTTCGCCAGAGGATTTCGTCCTTCGAGAAGAACCCGGACAATAAAGGCGTGCCCGCAATCGCCAGCGTCCCGATAGCCATCGTCCAGAACGTGACGGGGATTTTGTTCTTGAGCGCACCCATCTTGCGCATGTCCTGCTCATGGTGCATCGCGCGAATCACGCTGCCGGACCCGAGGAAGAGCAGGGCTTTGAAGAACGCATGCGTCATCAGGTGGAAAATCGCGGCGGTGAAAGCACCCACGCCGAGCGCCAGGACCATGTAGCCGAGTTGGCTGACGGTCGAATAGGCGAGCACGCGTTTGATGTCGTTCTGGACCAGGGCGATCGAGGCGGCCATGAAAGCCGTCAACGCACCAACGACGGCCACGACCAACATGGCCTGTGGAGCCATTTGATAGATGAAATTGCTGCGAGCAACCATGTAGACGCCGGCTGTCACCATCGTGGCGGCATGGATCAAGGCGCTGACCGGAGTGGGGCCTTCCATCGCGTCGGGCAACCACACATACAGCGGGATCTGGGCCGACTTCGCTGCCGCCCCGATGAACAGTGCAATCGCTATACCGACGAAAATCATGTCGCCGACTTGGTAGCTGCCCGCGTCCACACCCGCATGGATGGCTTCGGACACGCCGGTAAACTCCAGCGTCCCGAATGTGAAGAAGATCAGCATGATGCCGATCGAAAAGCCCCAGTCCCCGATTCGGTTGACGACGAACGCTTTCTTCGCGGCATCACCCGCGCTACGCTTTGTAATAAAGAAGCCGATCAGCAGGTAGGAACACAACCCCACCCCTTCCCATCCGACAAACAGCATCAAGTAGCTGTTCCCCAGGATGAGCGTCAACATCGAGAACATGAACAGGTTCAGATAGGCGAAGAATCGGTAGTAGCCGTCCTCGTGGGCCATGTAGCCGGTGGAATAGACGTGGATGAGGAATCCGATGCCCGTCACAACCAGGACCATGATCGCCGACAGCGGATCCAGTAGGAAACCCCAATCGATCCTGAACCGGGTCATCTCACCCGCCGAGGTATGGGCCAGACCGGCGTTGATCCATTCGAATACCGTAACCGTGTGCGACCTCGCGTTCTCCTCAAGCTCCACGAGTTGAACAACCGCCCCGAGAGCGTAGATGAACGACAGGAGGGCGGACCCGCATGCCACGATGTTGATCGCAACCTTCGGGAACCGTTTTCCGAAGAGGCCGTTTATGGCGAAGCCAGCCGCGGGGAATAGCGGGATGAGCCAGATTGAGTCGAGAAAATTCATGTGTTGGCGATTAGCTGTTGGCTGTTGGGTTCATCGGACCTCGGACTCCTGACATCCCTTCACCATTTCATCAAATCGATCTCGTTGACGTTCACCGTTTCCTTGTTGGCAAACATCGCAATCACGATACCCAGGCCGACGGCTGCCTCGGCCGCGGCGACGACGATGACGAAAACGGCGAAGACCTGCCCGGTCACCTGCTGAAGCTGCGCCGAAAATGCGATCAGGTTGATATTGACGGCATTCATCATCAACTCGATGGACATCAGGATGATCAGAACATTACGGCGTGTGAGCACCCCGATCACGCCAATGGTGAAAAGGGCAACGCCAAGCAAGAGATAGTGATGTGTCGGTACCATCGTTATTCAGCCGTTATTCAGCCGTTCCTAATCACCGGCCGGGTCCGTTGCCGGCTCATTCTCCTGCGCCGTCGGTTTTTTTGAAAGAACCACCGCTCCAATGATCGCAACTAGCAACAGGATCGAGGCGATCTCGAAAGGCAGCAGATATTGCTGGTACAACGCAAAGGCCACCAGTTCCGTGTTCCCGGCCGTCGAGGCCGCCAGGTCACCGGTGGCGGCGGGCAGGGGAAACGAATCGCGCCCCTGGTAGAACCCGTATCCCAACTCCGCAACAAGGATGGCCGCGGTGACCAGGGCAATTTTCCCCTGGTGATTGTAACGTCGCTCAAAAACGGCTCGGTCCGTCGGGACCAGCATGATGACGAAAACAAACAAGACAAGAATGCCGCCCACATAGACGATCACCTGCACGCCGGCCAGGAACTCCGCCCGGAGAGTGAGAAAAATACCGGCGACCGAGAGCAATGTCGCAGCCAGGAACATCGCGCTGTGTACGGCGTTCTTACGCGTGATGACAAGAATTGCCGAAACTATCGCGATACTCGCAAAGATGTAAAAAATGACAAGGTCAAGCATGTCGGCCAATGAATCGTTTCGTCACTTCGTGTACAGGACCGGCTGGTTTCCTTCTTCCAGTTTCTGACGGTCCCACTTCATGTCGCGGCGTCCATATAATGCCAGTTCAAAATCCTGCGTGAGTTCCAGGCAGGGCGTCGGACACGCGTCCTCGCACAGTCCACAGAACATGCAACGGGAAATGTCGAAGGTGAAAGTCGTCAGGACCTTCTTTCCCTTGTCGCTACGATCCCATCCAACCTCGATGCAGTATTCCGGACAGGCCAGGGCGCACAGGTTACAGGCAATACACAGCGTGGCCCCCGTCAGCGGATCGTTGTTCAGGCGCGGCGCGCCCCGGAATCGTTCAGATACCTTGGGTCGCACCTTGGGGTACTGCTCGGTGTAGTTCTTCGAGGGCTTCTGATATGAGAACGTCAGAATCAACCCCTTGATCAGATCGACCAGGAAGATTTTCTTCAGCAGCGACAACTTTTCCGGACGTACAACCTTCATATTCGCTATCCCCCCAAAACCAGGACCAAAATCGCGGTCACCAGGACGTTGGCGATCGAGATGGGCAGCAGATATCGCCAGCCCAGGTTCATCAACTGGTCATACCTGTAGCGGGGCCATGTAGCCCGGAACCACAGATAGAAATACAGGAAGCCCACAACCTTGATTCCAAACCAGACCACCGAGGGAACGAGGTCCAGGAAACCGAGAAACTCAACGTTAGGAAACGGCCGGAGCCACCCGCCAAGAAACAGGGTGACCGCCATGCACGACACAACAATCATGCTGGCGTACTCGGCCAGGAAGAACAGTGAAAATCTGAAACCGCTGTATTCGGTGTGGAAACCCGCCACCAGTTCCGTCTCGGCTTCGGGAAGATCGAACGGCGCCCGGTTCGTTTCCGCCACCCCACAGATGAAAAACAAGATGAAACCGACGGGCTGCAGGAATACATACCAGAAGGAGGAGCTACGTTGTGATTCGACGATGTCGACCAGACTCAACGATCCGGACAGCATCAACACCCCAATGATCGAAAATCCCAGGGCCACCTCGTAACTGACCATCTGCGCAGCGGAGCGCAAAGCTCCCAGCAACGGGTACTTGCTGTTGGATGCCCACCCGCCGAGGATGACGCCGAGAATCCCAATCGACGACACCGATAGCACGTAAAGCACACCGATGTTCAGGTCGGTGATGAAGAGATCGATCTCGTAGCCAAACACCTCGATAGAATCCCCGAAAGGGATCACGGCAAAAACGATGAAGGCCGGAATCAGCGTAATGATCGGCGCCATCGTAAAGATCAGCCGATCGGCGCCGGCGGGTACGATGTCCTCTTTCAACATCAGCTTCAAGCCGTCGGCTATCGGTTGCAGCAGTCCGTAAGGCCCCACGCGCATGGGACCGAGGCGGACCTGCATGAACGCAATGACCTTTCGTTCGAGAAGCGTCAGGTAGGCCACGGCCCCGGAAAGGACTCCAAAGACAATTCCGATCTTGATCGTCGGAACCAGGATGAACTCGATAAAGAAATCCATATGCAGAGTCCGGTTAGCGGTCGATCTCCCCGAGAACGATGTCCAGCGTGCCGATGACCGCCACGACGTCGGCGACCATGTGCCCCTTTACCATCTGGCGCAAGGCCTGGAGGTTGACGTACGAGGGCGGGCGGACACGCACACGGTAGGGCTGGGTCGAACCATCAGCCACAACGTAATACCCCAACTCCCCTTTGGGAGCTTCGATGGAATGATACACATCCCCGACAACCGGCTTGAGTATCTTCCCAACCTTTGCCTTGATCGGCCCGTCCGGGATCTTCTCCACAGCCTGGGAGACGATTCGGGTGGACTGTCGCATCTCCTCAATTCGCACCAGGTACCGGTCGTAGGTGTCCCCGTGTTCGCCGACCGGAATGTCGAAATCGAAGTCCGCGTAGGCCGCATAGGGATTGGATTTCCGGATGTCCCATGAAACGCCGGACGCCCTCAGACAGGGCCCGGTGACACCCATGTCGATGGCTTCCTCTTTTGTCAAAACGCCGACGCCGCGCGTTCGGCCGAGCCAGATCCTGTTCTCGGTCAACAACTGCTCGTACTCGTTTACTTTATTCGGGAAGTCGCTGACGAAAGCCCGCACCTCGTCTTCGAAGCCATCGTAGATTTCGTACTCCAGGCCGCCGATCCGAAACACATGCGTCGTCAACCTGGCGCCACAATAGTTTTCGAAGATTTTCAGAACTTCTTCCCGTTCGCGGAAGCAGTAGAGAAAGACCGTCATGGCGCCGATGTCCAGCGCGTGGGTCCCCAACCACAACAAATGGCTCGTGATGCGGTTCAGTTCCGTCAGAATGACACGAACGTATTGAGCGCGTGGGGGCGCGACCACACCGAGCATTTTTTCGATCGCCTCGGCGAAACCCAGGCAGTTGGAAACCGACGCGATGTAATCCATTCGATCCAGTGTCGGGAGAAACTGACCATAGGTCTGGTGCTCGCTCAGTTTCTCCACACCGCGGTGAAGAAAACCGATGACGCACTCCGCGTCGATCACTTTTTCGCCATCGAGCTTGAGCTTAACCTGTAGCACCCCGTGAGTAGACGGGTGCTGGGGCCCCATGCTGAGGACGATCTCGCTCGAATCGAATAAAGTCTCGTGTTTCATTATTAGCTACTGGCTTTCAACGGACCTCGGACCTCGGACTCCCCACCGACCTTATTCCTCGTGCCGGGCCTCTCCCACATAAAATTTTTGTCCCGAGTCAATTCCCAGGTGCTTACGCACCCACTCCACGTCCTGCAAACGCAGGTCGTAATCCTTTCTTAACGGGAACCCGTTCCAGTCTTCGGGCATCAGTATGCGTTTGAGGTTGGGATGGTTTGCAAAGCGGATCCCGAACATGTCGTAGATCTCCCGCTCCAGCCAGTCGGCGCCGGGCCAGAGGCCCACGAGGCTCTCAATCTGCTCCCATTCCTTGATACGCGCCTTGACGCGAATCCGCCCCTGGGTTTCGAACGAATAGAGATTGTAGACCATTTCGAACTCTTCTTCCGCCGGCCAGTGAACCGCCGTCTCATCGCTCAGGAAATCGAACGACTCCATGTCGTTGCGGCGGAGGAATCCCAGAATCTCCGTGACACGGTCCTTCTTGACCACAACCTGCCGTTGGGACACGAACGTGTAGGAGTCCAGAACCTGATCGGGAAATTCTTCCTTGATGGCGTCGACCAGGGGAGAAGACCAGGGCTCAGGCTGCGGTCCCTTGGGCTTCTTAGGAACCACCTTTTTCGGGGGCGGCTTCGGGACGGTGGGCTTCCGATCTCCTTCCCCGGCCGGAGGGGAGGCGACGGGTTCAACGGTGTCCGGGGCAACAGGCCGAGGAGGTGACGCCTTGTCGCCGGCAGTATCCTTGCCTGCGTCCGGGGCTTGAGAGTCCGATCCCGGGGTCTGCTGTTTATCTCTTTCTTCTGTCACGCCAAATACAGTTTCTTCTCTGGAAGGAAATTGCCCGTCGGCGTTCACCCTGCTCGCCGCCAAGCAAGCAATACTAACGCAGAATCCGATGGAAGAACAGACGGTATTTGCTTGAAATCATACGCGAATGGACGATCCGCTCGTTTACGTGTCGTCTTCAGCTTCCCCGTTGACGGAAAGGGGATTTTCCCCTGACATGACAACCCGCCGAAAGCCGAGCATCGGGGTCGACCCCATCCCCTTTTGCTGCAACAACACCTTGAATCGCTCACCCATCATCGGAGGTAAGAGGAGGTTCTTCAGCGCCTGCAAGCGCCGGATAGAGGCTGCATCGCCGGCCTCGGCCAACGGCGCCATGACGTCCAGTAAGCCGAGATCGATCAGGAAGTCCATCTGGGTCGTGTAGCCTGCCAGACCCAGTCCCTCTTCTGATCCGATGTCGATCAAATCAGAAAAGTTGACGTGCGCCGTCATATCCTGTTCGCCAATGTGGGTGTATGGATCTTCGCTGGTTCGATGCCGGTGATAGCACATCAACGTTCCGTTTCGGCGAGCGAAGAACTCATCACGCAAGTATCCGTAATCGATGACCAGGTGGTAGCCCCGGACCAGACTTCGGCCAATCCGCTTCATCCAACCACGTGCCTCCAGACTGAGGTCGGTCCAACATCCTTCCTCGACCGGCAGGTCGAGTTCGTTTTCCGGACTGCCCTCGACCTCCTTAAACCCTTCGGACACAAAGATCTCTTGGAGTTCTCCTCGACGTCGAACGAATCGTCGCACGGGCAAAGCATCGAAGAACTCGTTGGAGAAGACGCAGCCCTCGAAGTCGGCGGGCAACTCGTCTCGCCATTCCACATCAAACTCCCGGAGGTTGACTTCCTGACGGCGACGCATGGCCGAACTGCGTTCGATGATGAGATAGGGGAAACGGCGGCGGCCCAGGATATGCCTGGCGAGCAATCCCTTCCCGGCCCCGATTTCGATCAGGCCGAAGGCATCCATTTTTTTTGACATGCTCAGGAAGAGATCGGCTAACAGGGCTCCCAGCGCAGAATCCAGATCCGAGGCAGTATAGAAGTCGCCACCGGCTCCGATTCGATCGGAGTCGCTCGAATAGTAGCCATGTTCGGGATGGTAGAGGACCTCGGCCATGTAACGGCTGAAAGGAATCCTGCCGTGCTCGGCGAACAGACGCTCCAGATGCGCGATCAACTCGGGATTTCCTGTCATAAACGCCGATCTAGGCTCCTAGCCAACGAAAAAAGCCCGGCAGTAACGCCGGGCGGTGTGTTTGAGGAAATGGGGTTAGATCTTCATCTTAAGGCGGTCCATTTCTTCGAGGGCCGCCTGGGCGATCCGCTGATCGTCTTTGATATCGTCCAGGCGGGCGTCGGTCGGCGTTTTTGCGATCGTCATCCGGTCGATTTTGTCCTGGAGCCGCATCAGACCATACAGCAAAGCCTCTGGCCGGGGTGGACATCCGGGGACATACACGTCGACCGGAACGACATGGTCGACGCCCTGCAGTACCGAATAGGTGTCAAACGGGCCGCCCACGTTCGAACAGGCCCCCATGGAGATGACCCACTTCGGATCCGGCATCTGGTCATACACGCGCCGGACGACAGGAGCCATCTTGAGCGTGACCGTACCGGCTACGATCATCAGATCGGACTGACGCGGACTCGGGCGGAAAATTCCGGCCCCGAATCGATCCATGTCAAAACGGGAAGCGCCGGTGGCCATCATCTCGATTGCGCAGCAGGCCAGACCGAACGTCATGGGCCAGAGGGCGGACTTGCGCGCCCAGTTGAAGACGGTGTCTACCGACGTCGTGATGATGTTCTTTTCAAACCGATTATCGATCCAAGCCATTCAATGCTCCTAAGCCCAGTCGATGGCGCCTTTCTTGATGATCCATACGTAACCGACGATCAGGATTCCGAGGAAGACAAACATCTCGATCAGACCAAACAGGGCCAACTGCTTGTAAATCACCGCCCAGGGGAATAGAAAAATCGTCTCGACGTCGAAAACCACGAACAGAATAGCAACCAGATAGTACCGGATGGCATATCTATCGTGAGCTTCACCTTCCGGATCCACCCCGCATTCGTACGGCATCAACTTACTCGCACCGCCCGTCTGAGGACGTACCAGCCTGGCGAACGCCAGCGTCACAACGGGAAACATGAAGGCTATCCCGAGAAAGATAAATATCGGAATGTACAGTGGCAGCGTATCTTGCATTTTCTATAAGTGGCCAGTGGCCATCGGTCAGTGGTCAGTTGAGAGCCCTTCCCCCAACTGACCACTGACCACTAACCACTCAAGCCAACTCACCCGTTACGGTGAATTCGACAGTATAGCGTCAAAACCCCAGTAACCGAAACTCGAAGTCTATCCCCGCCTATTCCCCACAGTCCAACGATGATTTTCCGATCACCTGGACCGCGTGACCGAGAATGGGAACCAGAGCTTGGAGGGATTCGCGGACCCCTTTCAAGCTACCCGGAAGGTTGACGATCAACGTCGATGACCGAACGCCGACCACCCCTCTGGACAACGCCGCCCTGGGCGTCGCTTTCAGGCCTTCCAGACGCATCAGCTCGGCCATACCGGGCACTTCCCGGTCGATGATCCGCTGCGTGGCCTCGGGAGTGACGTCGCGCGGGGACAGCCCCGTACCACCGGTCGTCACGACGAGGCTCAGGTATTCCCGGTCGCAAGCAAGGCGCAAACGATTCTGAATCTGTGTGCGTTCGTCCGCCAGGACCTCGACGCCGCCAACCTCAAAACCAGCTTCTTCCAGAATGCGGCGGGCTTCCGGCCCCGAAAGGTCCTCGCGATTCCCCTGGACAACGGAGTCACTGAGTGTCAGAACAAGAGCGGATCCGAGGCTCATGTGGTGTCTCCACACTTCCAGCTTCCGCTCTTACCTCCGGTCTTTTCAAGCAGACGCACAGGCCCGATGACAACTCCCTTGTCGACGGCTTTCGACATGTCGTACAGCGTGAGGGCGGCGACCGATGCCGCAACGAGAGCTTCCATCTCCACACCGGTCTCGGCCAGGGTTCGAGCGGAGGTCTCCACACGAGCGCCGTGGTCGGTCAGCTCGATCGAAACGTCAACCTGGGTCAAAGGGAGCGGATGGCACAGAGGAATCAGGTCGGAAGTCTTCTTCGCCGCCAGTATGCCCGCAATCCTTGCAACTTCAAAAGGATCACCCTTGGGCAGGGTCTTCTTTCGCAACCGGTCCAGAAGCTCGTCGCTCATCCCGACCATCGCCTCCGCGCGAGCCGTTCGCGCGGTACGGGCCTTCCCTCCGACGTCGACCATGCGGGCCCGGCCATGCTCATCGATGTGGGTCAAGTCGTCGGACAATCGGTACTCCTCGTCAACAATCGGCTGCTATCGGAATAAACTTCACCGCCGTGCCGGCTCCCAGATGCCCTTCCTGGCGGGGCAGGAGGACGTAAGCATTGGCCTGAGACAAGCCTACCAGATCGGAAGAGCCTTTCCACTGGACCCGTGACAATCGATAAGCCCCATCTTCAAATCGTACCGACGCGGGCAGGCATCCGAACCGGACCGGATCACACCGGAATTCCTCCTTGAGGATCGCCTCGAGGACAGTCCCCTCCAGATCGGAGGCCTGCAGCAGCAAACGGACCAAAGGACGGACAAAAAGCTCGAATGAGACCATGGTAGAAACCGGGTTTCCGGGCAAGCCGAAGACGAAAGTCTTGTCCCGGTGGCCGAAGACCGTGGGCTTTCCGGGCTTCATCGCAACTTTGTCGAACAAGACCTCGACACCGAACTCATCAAAGATTCCCTCGACCAGATCGTACTTGCCCATGGATACACCGCCTGAGACCAGGAGAATGTCCCGCTTCAGACCTTCGCCGATCTTCTCCCGAAGATCGGCCACGTTGTCCCTGGCAATCCCGAGCATTTCGGGCTGTCCGCCGGCCTGGAGGATCTGGGCATAGAGCGTGTAGCTGTTGCTGTTGCGTATTTGATCCCGGCCGGGTTGTCGATCGACATCGACCAGTTCGTCACCGGTCGAAATGATGGCGACCCGGGGTCTGGCGGAAACCGACACCTGGGACTTTCCGACGGTGGCGAGGATGCCGAGGTCCGAAGTTCGAATCCCGCGGCCAGTGGGTAGAATCAAATCACCACGGCGGGCCTCGGTGCCCTCGGGCTGGATGTTCTCACCACCTCTGGCCCCGCACCGGATACGAACGATGTCGCGGGAGGGCCGTTCGGTATATTCGACCATGACAACCGCATCGGCGCCTTCGGGAACCGAGGCGCCGGTCATGATCTCGCAACATTCCCCGTGTCCAACCGATCCTTCAAAAGACTGCCCGGCCCTGGACTCGCCGACAACCTTGAGATCCGCACCGTCGTCCGATAGATCGGATACACGAAGCGCGAAGCCATCTTTTATGGATCGGTCGAAAGGGGGCGAATCCGCATCGGCGCGTGCATCTTCGCGAAGGATCCGCCCCACCGAGGTCAAAAGCGGAACAGCCTCCGCGGGCATGAAGTCGGGGCCGATTTTTGATCGCGCGATAGAGGTGACGATTCCCAACCCCTCCTCGATCGAAATCATCGTGCGAACGTCTCCGATGTATGTCGAGAATCGAATGAGAGCTCATGCTGGTAGAACTGCAGGTCGATGGGAACCTTGTAACTGATCTCCACCGTCAGGATCACCCCATCGCGGGTTACCGTGACGCTGTCGGACGTGACCGGAATGCCGAATTCGGATGCTTCGGCCATAATCGAGGTCTTCATCACCTGCGGCGAACGGCCACGGGTTCCCGAGAACTTCAGGACCTGGCGGACAGCATCATTGAACTGGTAGGCGTTGACGTAGACAGGAACGTACTTCACGCCCAGAAACGCCACTATGACGAGGGCAATAACGTAGGATGTGCCACGTGGCAGGAGGCCAAACATGATGCGGAATTATAGCACAGCATGTTAGAGTGAACCGCGGAGGGCGCGATGAAGAATCAAGCTGTCGGACGGCCTGTCGACACCCCATTAAAAGATTTAGATTCAGATATTTACGAAGCAATAAAGAATGAAGAACGGAGACAGTCCGACGGCCTTGAACTGATTGCCTCGGAGAACTTTACGTACCAGGCCGTACTCGAAACGACGGGTTCGGTGTTCACGAACAAGTACGCTGAAGGCTATCCGGGCCGTCGCTACTACGGCGGTTGTGAATTCGTCGATGTCGTCGAACGCCTGGCCATCGACCGCGCAAAGACTCTATTTGGTGCCGAGCACGTCAACGTCCAGCCCCATTCGGGCAGCCAGGCTAACATGGCCGTGTACCTGACGGCACTTAAACCCGGCGACACGATCCTCGGGATGAACCTGTCGCACGGTGGGCACCTCACACACGGACACCCTCTGAATTTTTCAGGAAAGTACTACAACGTGGTCCCTTACGGTGTTTGCGAGGATACCGAGAGAATCGACTACGACGAAATCGAGAAACTTGCGCGTGAACACAAACCACGAATGATCGTCGTCGGCGCCAGCGCCTACCCCCGGATCATCGATTTCGAAAGGATCGCAGTTGTCGCGAAAGAGGTGGGCGCGCTGGTGATGGCCGACATCGCTCACATTGCCGGCCTGGTTGCAGCCGGTGAACATCCCAGCCCGGTCCCGCACTTTGAGTTCGTGACCAGCACAACGCACAAGACCCTGAGGGGGCCCCGTAGCGGCCTGGTCATGTGTCGCGAAGAATTCCGCAAGGGTGTCAACCGTTCGGTTTTCCCGGAAATGCAGGGAGGCCCCCTCGTTCACGTGATCGCAGCCAAGGCGATCTGCTTCAAGGAAGCCGCAACGGATGATTTCCGGAATTACATCCGCCAGGTGATTTCGAACGCGAAGACTCTGGCCGAGGGGATCGCGTCAAGAGGCTTTCGTATCGTCTCGGGCGGTACCGACACCCACCTGATGCTCGTGGACGTTTTCTCGAAAGGCATCGGTGGGGCCGAGGCCGAACAGGCACTGGAGCGGGCGGGAATCACGGTCAACAAGAACACCATACCTTTCGACACCAACCCACCCATGAAACCCAGCGGCATCCGGATTGGAACGCCTGCCCTGACAACCCGTGGCATGGGCGCATCCGAAATGGCGACGATCGGAAACTGGATCGGAGATGTCCTCGAACATATCGACGACGAAACTACGATCTCGCGAATCCGAGGATCCGTCAGCGAGTTGTGCGCAGGGTTCCCACTTTACGCGGGGCGGGAGTAGGACCCCGGAGTCAAGGAGCCCGTGGTGGAAGTCTGTAGGGTCGCGCGCAGGGGTATTCGGGTCACAGGCGCGAAATGAGGAGCGGAACGATGCTTAGTCCTCGTGACCGACGAATGACAAAGCCTGTGGCCCGAAGACCCCTGCGCCCTACGGGTTACGACGGCATGGGGCCATCTGCGGCGAGATGTCGGATGGCGAGCATCGACGTCTTCGATGGGCACCTTCGCCGTCGTCGTGCCGCCTTGCAGCTAGCCCCATGGCGCTCGTAACGCGGCCCTACAGACTTCCACCACGGGCTCCTAGTGGTCCCCGTCAAACAGACTGTAACTTATCGAGCTTCTTTCGGGCACGTTGAACTTTTTCAAGAATATCGGAAGCCGTTGCGGTCCAAATGAAGGGCTTCGGGTTCTGATTGTGACCCCCGACATATTCCTCCACGGCCTGGATTAGCTCAGGAACCGAATGGAAAACCCCGCGCCGAAGCCGTTGTTCGGAAAGATCCCGGAAGAAGCGTTCGACCATGTTCAGCCAGGATGCACTGGTCGGTGTGAAGTGCACATGAAAGCGCGTGTTGCGCTTCAACCAGTTGACGACTTTCTGATGTTTGTGCGTGGCGTAGTTGTCGCAAATGATATGGATCTGTTTGTCTTTCGGCACGGAACGTTTGATCTGATTGAGAAACCGGATCCATTCCTGATGACGATGCTTCGGCATACAGGTCCCGATAATCGAGCCGTCCAGCGTATTGAGCGCGGCGAACATCGTGGTCGTCCCGTTGCGTTTGTAGTCGTGGGTGAGGGTGCCGCACCGCCCCTTCTTCAGAGGTAACCCGGGTTGCGTGCGGTCCAGGGCCTGCATCTGGCTCTTCTCATCGCAGGACAAAACAATGGCGTTTTCCGGAGGGTTCAGATACAAACCGACCACATCCTCCAACTTCTCGACAAATTGTTTGTCGTTGGAAAGTTTGAAGGTGCGTGCCAGATGAGGCTTCAAGCCATGAGCCCGCCAGATTCTCCCTACCGTGGACTCGCTGACGCCGGTTGCCCTGGCCATCAAGGACCGGCTCCAGTGCGTGGCGTTCGGAGGCTTCCCTTCGACCGTCTTCTTCACGATCCGGGCCCGCTTCCGGCGGCCGATCGAGGGAATCCGTCCACTGCGGGAAGCGTCCTTTTCGATTCCCCCGAGGCCATCTTCAACGAAACGATCGCGCCAACGTCCGGCCTTTTGACGAGTGATGTCCAACTTGGCAGCGATCTCCTGATTGTCCAGACCCCCGGCGGCCAGCAAGACAATTCGAGATCGTTCCGCCAACCGGACCGCCACACTGCGGCTTCGGCTCAGTCGCTCCAGTTCCTTCCGCACAGGAATGTCCAATTTAATCGTCGGTGCTCTCCTCATATATACTCAGACGTAGGAAAGCTGAATAAGTTACATTAACTGTGACGGACTACACTAGAGCACGCAGCGCGCGGCAATCGAAAGCCGATCGCTGCATGCTACTTGCTGATTAACTCTTGCGCCTGGGGATCTGCACGTTCCCCTCTACGTTGCTGTACCGAATTCGGCCACTTCCATCGCGGCGGACCGTAAAGTCACCCCGGACGTCTCGGACGTTGATCGAACCCGAACCGTCACGTTCGACCACGACGTCCTGGCCCACATCGACGACCTCAATGGACCCCGAGCCATCGCGCAGGCGCAGCGCACCTTGAATGTTGCGAACCTCGATCGATCCCGAGCCGTCCTCGATTACAACGTCACCGGCGACATCCTCGACTTCCAGGCTTCCTGAGGAATCGTCGATGTCCACCGTCCCGCTGATGCCTACCACGTCAATGGAGCCGGAAGAGTCTTCGATGCGGAGGTCGCCAGTGCCAGAAACCTCCATGGATCCAGAAGAGTCTTCGATTTCAACCACCATATCCAGGGGTATCTCCACGACCAGGTCGATCTGAGCAACATCGTTGCCAAAACGGAGACCGGACAGGTCGGGGTAATGAGTCGTGAGGATAACCGCGTCGCCTTCCCGCCGAATGGTGACCTCCAGTTCATCGAGGTAATCCATGTCCGAGGCACAGGCCCGTGCCGTTGCCCGCACCTGGTCCAGCCCCTCGCGACCCTCCACCTTGAGCTCACCCGCCCCTGCTCTGAGTTCAAGCTTGTCGGCCACCGAGGCAGCTACCGAAACCTCATACTCGGCGTCGAACCTGCAGTCGGAGCGACCTCCCTGCTCGAAAATTCCCGACTGCAAGTGCCCCCCGCATCCAAAGAGGCCAAAGACCAGAACCACTGACGCTACTGCCGTGCGTAAACCCATTACTCCTCACCTCCAACTCGTTTTCGCCCTCATACACGCAAATGTGGTGGCGCCCTGCAGTAAAGTACGTATAAACCTCCGGCAAAAGTTCCGTCTTAATGGTGAAAGAATCGAAGATGGGAAAGCCGCAACTATGGGACAGGTTCTGGCGGCACTCCCGGACTGATCAATGATCGCGCACGAGCGGCTGGACTGCCGCACGGTATACCTTGTCGCGCACCCGACAACATCTCGATCGGGGCGCGACCGGGCAACGGGCCAACCCCGTCTAGAACGGTCGTCTCAACCGACCGCTAATTATTGGGCCCCGGACCGTCGGAAAGCTTCTTGTAGTACTCTTCGACCAGATTCTTGTACCCTGCGGGAATTTCCTCATCGGCCGCCGATCGGATGTTCTCCTTGCCGATCAAGACCTGCAGTTCACGGCTCAGTTCGAGTTCGATGGAACGGAACGGATCGATGACCTCACGTCGAAGAGCTTCGATCTTCGCGGGGTCCCCGTTGTAGTGGCCATCCATTCGGCGTCGGACCGCTTCCATGATCCGATTCAGGTCGCCTGTCAGGTCATTGTTACGCCCCAGTTGATCGCGAATCTCCTGAATGTCCCTCAACCGCTCTTCCCACTCCCGTGCAAGCTGACGGACGTCGCCGCCGAGTGGCCCGCGTGTCCCGTCCCCACCCCGGAAGCCGTCTCCGGACCTTCCACCGCGAGGGCCGCCCTGACCTTGCTGACCACCCTGGCCCTGTTGACCGCCCTGACCTTGTTGACCTTGCTGACCCTCGCCCTGCTGGCCTTCCTGTCCCTGGCCCTGCTGGCCCTGACCTTGCTGTCCTTCCTGGCCTTCTTGGCCCTGCTGACCTTCCTGACCCTTTTGACCCTGCCGACCGTTCTGCTCGTTCTCCATGCGCCGCTGCATGGACTCGAGCCGGCGAATCGCTTCACTCGTCTGGTTCAGGGCATTCTGAAGCTGCTTTTCCTCTGTGTTGGCCGCGTTGGCTGCAGCTTCACCGAGCTGTCGTTCGATGTCATTGACCGCCTGCTCGATGTCGCGCTCCCGCTGGGCTGCATATTCGAAGTAGCCGTTGTCGAGCAGTTCCTGGCCCTGGTTCATCTTGTCAACCAGGCGGCCGGATTTGATGGCGTTCGCCGCGGATCGGATTCTAGCGGAGGTCTCACGGCTTTCGGAGGTGTTCTGTACCGATTCGAGACCTTCCTCTAGACGCTGGAGGTCATCCAGGGCCTCTTTCTTTTGCTCGCCAATCTGGTTGGCACGTTGACCGGGGTTATTCTGCGGATCGGCTGCCAGCCGCTCGGTCTCCTCGGCAATGCGGCCCTGCTTGCCGGAAAGTTCGCGCGCCTGTTGCTGCAGGTTGGCCAGCCTTTCCTCAAGGCTTCCGCCCTGGGCATCCGCCAGAAGGCGCTGGGCTCGTTCCAGCTGTTCCATGGCACGCTCGGAAGCCTGTTGTTGCTCCTGGCTGCTACCGTTGGCTGCCTGTTGCATGTTGCGTGCGGCTTGCTGTAAAGCCCGGCTCACGTTGGCCATCTGCCGGTCGTTGTTCTCACGGGAAAGCCTCTCCAGATTTCGAGCGAGCCGTTCGGTCTCCCGACGCAGTTCCTCGGCGGTCATCTGCTGGCCCCCGCCACCACCGCCACCAGCCGCGGCCTGGCGACGTTGCTGCTCCATCATTCTCTGCTGTCGCTGTGCAAGTTCCTGCAGCTTGCGGAGGGCCTCCTCCATCTCCTGTTCCTGATTCTGGGACAGCTCGCCGCGTTGAAGCGTCTCGTACTGGTTCTTGTTCTGGTCCAGTTCCAGATCAAAGAGATCGGCAAGATCTTCGGCGCTCTGGCCGCCACCTCCACCGCCACCGCCGCCACCCCCCATCGTGACCTGAATCTCGTTGAACAAGGCCTCAGCCCGCATCAAGTACTGCAGGGCCCTCTGCTCGAAAGGCAGGGCGTCCTCGAGTTTCTCTTCGGTCAACTGCTGGGCCGCCGGCCCCATCTGCTCCAGAGCCGTCTGCATGTTCTCGGTCAGTTGTCCGATCTTGTCCTGAAACGCCAGACCACGTCGCGTCAGGCGAGTCATCAGGGTCTGGGTCTGCTCGGCCAGCTTGCTCTGGCTCTCGGCAATCGCCTGGATGTTGTCGGAATACTCGGAGGCTTCGAAATTCTCCTCATCCCGGATCAGATTGAACGTGGCCGAAATGATCTCTTTCTGCCGCTTCGAAAGTGCTTCGGCGGAATCGTCCTGGCCTCCGCCGCCTCCGCCACCGCCGGCCTGGCCCTGTGTGTATTCAAAACCGAAGGGACGAACCTCAATGAAGTAGATGTCCGTCATCACGGAGTTCGCCGGTCTGGCCGAATCGACGGCCTTTCCGTAATAAGTGATGAAGTCTCCGGGTTGGATTTCGTATTCCTCCAGGAAGAACGTGTAGCTGGCCGAGATGTCCTTCGGTGCGGTCCCGTTGTTGCTGAACAGATCTATCTTCTGCTCGTTACCACCGTTGACCGAGAAATAGATCTCGAGCGTGTTGACGCCCAGGTCGTCTTCGGCCCGTAGTTCGGTAAACACCTCTTCGACAGTCGACGCCTTGAAATCCCGCCCGGGCTCGGTGAACTCCACCAGTGGGTTTTGATCGTCGAGTGCGTCCATCGCGTACTCCTCGAGCCCCAGATACTTCTGTCCGCTGGTGTTGGTCAGTTCGATTCGGAAGGTCGTGCTCCTGTCTACCGTTACCCTGGCGGTGGCAGATTGCTCCGCTCCCGGCTCGAGTGCGATCTCACGGCCGTCGGCGAATACCAGACGACCCGCCGATACCTCCTGGCTGGCATGGACGATCATGTCCACCGTGGTTCCCTTGAGCGCCACCATGTCCAGGGCGCTCACTTCAGTCCTGGAAGCCAGGCGGGTGTAACGGGGGAAATTGTAGGTAAAGTCGAGACTCTCGACTCGCGGCAGATCTGCGACGGAGATGACGAACTCCGACGACCGGTGGCCGCCGGCCTCGACGAAGTAGCGAATGGGCTCCTGTACGTTGAAGAGAAGATGACTCCAGGTCGGAACTGTCTGAGGGGTGACCTCCATCGTGGAAGCTTCCCACTGAGAGCTGTTGTCGTATCGCAGATGTACTTCGGCACGCTCGGGATCGAAGCCCGGAGTAATCGCCGACAAGACGACATCGCTGCCCCGCGGAACCGTCGTGTCGCCGGGAGTGACTTCAATGAGGAAGGCGGGCGCCGGAGGCGGCTCCAGGAAACCCGCGAACAAGCGGGCGCTTCCATAAGGGAAGAAGAACGTCGAGAAATATATGGCAATCAGCAGCGCTGCGAGAAAAACCCCGGACAGCGTCGCGAAAGTGTTGTACCGGGTCCGGTTCACCAGGTCGTCAAAACGGATGCGCCGGGTTCTGTCCAGGGCGTCTCGGATCAGGAGAATTCCGAAGGGACCGTGTTCGGATGGCGCTTTTTTTACGAGCTCGACGGCGCTGGTGAGACGATCTTCCAGACCTGGATGCTTCTCTTCGACGAAGCGTGCCAACTGCGCATTATCCGGTTTCCGACGGAGCGGCAGCACGAGAGTTTTCACGACTGCAGCCACAACGGCCAGGAAAAGGCCGACCCGCATCGCCACGATTATCCACGAGGAAACATTGGTCGACTCCGCAATGGTCATTGCCAGGACCAGGGCCGCAACACCGACCCCCAAGACCCAGGCGAGCCCCCGAAACCATATAAAGCGATTCCACTTTCCGCGGACCTTCTGGATTCTTCGAAGCAGTTCCTGTCTGGGTTCCATTGCGGCTCCTTAACTAAACGAGCGTCGAAACAAGTTCTCAGATGGTGTCACTCTCAACCGGAAATCGACGGATTCCCGACCGGGCCTTGATCACTCATCGCTGCCGTAACATGGTTTCCTAAATAAATTTCGCCTATACCGACCAAAAGTGCAAACAAGAAAAGGTACCACCACCAACTTTGCCGTCCCGCAGAGTTGTCCTCTTCCCCCTCGGCCAGCAATGCCCCGCGCCGAACCTCGCCGGGAAGACGCTGGACGCTGGACATCAATTCGTCCGCTGGAATCTTCCCCAGCAAGCTTTCGCTCGACGGAGGGTTCACGGCAACATGCGCGGTTTCGGGACCGATGCGAACCTCGTAGAAACCAACCATTTCGGGAGTGAAGAACCGCTGTCCGATACCGGCGGCCTCGCCCAGAGTCTGTCTTGCCCCATCCGGCATGATCAGCGCCACACTCTCATCTGCAGCGTTCAACACAGGGACCGCTTCGCCCAACTGGTGCCACGCATCGGTCTCCCGATATCGAGCCAGATACCGGACGATCTCGTGAACGACGGGTAGAAACGACGGTTTCAGCGGAAAATCGTTCCATTTGTTGTCCATGGAGGAGCCGAACACCAGCAGTCCTCGATCCTCGCCCGACGCCTCCGCGATGACCACCGAGCCGTTCTCCAGTTTTGCAATCACCGTCGTGTCGTCCTTGACTTCCAATTCCACGTAGGCAAAGAACCGGGCGGTATTCAGAGTCAAGCGAGTGCTTCTCTCCAGAGGCACGAAGATTTCATGGTTGCGGTCGTAGGTGGTCAACGAGTAGAAAGGCTGGTCGCGGTCTCTCTCCACGAACACTTTATCCAGGAGACGGACCGGCAGTTGCTCGAATCCATTCCACCAGTCCAGGTCGACATTGTCTCCCAGAAGGACAAGTTGCCCCTGGCCGGCCAACCGCATTTCGTCCAGGCGTGTCTTGATCGGGGCCGACAGACGTGGGACGTCGTTCAGGATCACGACCTCGTAGTTCTCCAGCTGATCCGCGGTGACATTGTTCACGCGAGTTGTCGTGACGTCGAAGGGCAAATCCGGAGCGGAAGTCAGGGCCTGCTGGAGGAAGAAACTCTGTTGGGTACGTCCGGCATCAACGATAAGGAGCCTCAATTTCTCCCTGCGCTGAATGGCAAACAGGAACTCGTTGTCGACCATCAGTGGGTCCTCGGCGTCTATCGTTACCGACCCACGAGAATATCCGAGCGGAAGGTCAAACCCGGTGAATTCGACCAGCGTGCTGGAATCGGCGGGAATAGTGATGCTCTTGCGCCCGACTTCTCGATCATTGATGCTGATCGCAACCGGCACCGTAACCGGATCGGCCAGATGATGATTGTTGATCCTGGCCATGACCTGGCCCGTGTAAGTCCGGGTGAACACTGCGGCATCCACTCCAACGCTGTCTATGCCGACGTTTTCGGGATTGTCGATGCCGAGATCGACAAGCTCGGTACGGACCGAAGCGTCGATGATGCTTTCACGGGACGAACGGTTCCAACCGTTGCGCTGAAAGTCCGATATGACGACCAGTTCCTGATCGTAACCTTCCAACTGTCCGAACACTCGATCCGCCAGCGTAAACGCCTCGTAGTAGCTGGTCCGGTCCGAAGACGGTTCCAGGGCCCCGATGAGGGCATTCAACTCATTCGGATCGTCCGAGGGCATGGTCAACAGCGTCGCTTTCTCGTTGAAAGCGATCAGTGCGACACGGTCTCCCGAAACCATCCCGTTGACCCTGTCCCTGGCTTCGCTCTGCATCCGCTGGAAGCTCGTTCCATACGTCATGCTGTAGGAATTGTCCAGAAGCAGAACCAGACCTCGTGATTGAGAGTCCGGAGTCACGGCTGCATTGGATTCCACCAGGTACGGTCTGGCAAAAGCACCGATCAACAACGCCAGCAGCAACAACCGGAGCGCCATCAGCAAGAGGTTACGCAGCTTCTGCTGCCGAATCGTCTTCCGGGGAATCCGAAGCAGGAACATCAGCGAGCTGAACCGGACGATCTCGGATTTATCACGGCGCACCAGGTGGATCAGTATCGGAACCGCCAGGGCAAGGGACCCGATGAAAAACAGTGGATTCAAAAAAGACATTTTTAGTTGTCAGTATTCGGTGGACGGTTAATTAGTTGTCAGTGTCCGGTTCCAGCCCTTCTGACCACTGGCAACTGACCACTGACCACTTCCCCTACGTTTTCGTTTTCGCTCGTTTCGCCAGATAGGCAAACAGGCCGACGTCGAGCGGTTTGCTGCTGTTCATCAATGTGTAGTCGGCACCCACAGCGGCCATCTCTTTTCGGAGTTCGGCGATGTGCCCGTGGATCAACTGCAAGTACTCGCGTTTCAGGTATTGGGGGATGACGTTCAACTTCTTCATCGTCTCCAGATCCTCGAACTCGGTCATCTTGTCGAAAGGAAAGTTGAGTTCGAAGTCGTCCATGATGTGGAACACTATGACGTCGTTCCCTTTCGACCGGAGGTGCTTGATCCCGGTCATGATGTTGTCGACTTCGTCATACAGGTCCGACACGAGCACCACGATTCCCCGCCTCTTGAGAAACCCGGCCATGTAGTCGAGTGGCTTCCGAAACTCGGTCACCTTACCGGCCGCTGCCTTGTCGAGCTCGGCTAGGATACTGAACAACTGCCCGCTTCGGCGACCGGCGGGTATATGGCCCGACACCTCCAGATCAAAAGTCACCAGACCCACACCATCACGCTGGCCGTACGCAAAGTAGGCCAGCGCGGCCGTCAGAAACCGCGCGTAATCGATCTTCGTGACCGAGCCCGATGTGTAACCCATCGAACCGCTGACGTCGATCAGCAGGTTTACCTGGGTATTGGTGTCCCCTTCGAACAGTTTGACGACCAGGCGGTCCAACCGGGAAAAAACATTCCAGTCGATGCGCCGGATTTCGTCACCCGGCTGGTATGGCCGGTATTCGGCAAAATCAACACTGAAGCCGAGATAGGGCGACTTGTGAAGACCTTGCACGAAGCCCTCCACAACCGTACGAGCCAACAGCTCCAGGTTTTCGATCTTCGACAGAACCGTCGGATCGATAAAACGATTGGACGGTCCGGGTGCAATCGCCGTGCTCATTCCTTCATTCCGGACTCCGGCACCGGCACGGTCTCGAGAAGATTCTTGACGATCTGTTCGGATGTGATGCCTTCCGACTCCGCGTGGAAGTTCGTCAGGATCCGATGGCGAAACACGGGATATGCTAGCTTCTGGATATCTTCTATTGCTACGTTGTATCTGCCGTTGATTAGCGCCATGGCCTTGCTGCCGAGGATCAGGAACTGAGAAGCTCTCAGGCTCGCTCCATAGTTGACGTACTTCTTAACGAAATCCGGGACTTCCACTCCGGCGTCACTCGTGGTCCGGCTTGGCCTGCTCGCTCGAGCCAACTGTACGGCATAGCGCATAACGGGACCCGCCACGGGCATCTTTCGCACGAGGCGTTGAAACTCGAGGATCTCCGGACCGCCGATCGTCTTCTCGTAGACGACCTCGCGCTGGGACGTGGTCTGGCTGACGACCTGGATCTCGTCGGCTTCGTTCAGGTAGTCGATGATGATGTTGAACATGAAGCGGTCCAGCTGCGCTTCTGGCAGCGGATAGGTTCCTTCAAGCTCGATAGGATTCTGCGTCGCCAGAACGTAGAACGGCAGGTCCAGGGGGTAGGTGTTCCCCTCGATGGTCACGGTCCGTTCCTGCATGGCTTCCAACAATGCAGCATGGGTCTTGGGCGGCGTCCGGTTGATCTCGTCGGCCAGGATGATGTTGGCAAAAATCGGCCCCTTGACAAACACGCGCTCACGACGCCCCGTCGCCCGATCTTCTTCGATTATCTCGGTACCGGTGATGTCGGCGGGCATCAAGTCCGGCGTAAATTGAATCCTGTTGAATTTTAAGTGCAAGACTTCGGCAACGGTCGAGATCAGCAGGGTCTTTGCCAGACCCGGCACGCCGGTGATCATCGAATTAGAGCCGGTCAGCAACGAGACCAGTACCTGGTCCACCGCTTCCTGCTGACCGACGATCGTCTTTCGGATTTCGCGTTTGATTGCTGCGACGTCGGAATGAAATTTTTCTACCGTCTCAAGTTCCTGTTGGTCCACGCTCTGACTCATTCAATTAAACCTCACAATTTTCAGTAGCAACTCCTGCCCCGCTTCGAATGACGGTGCAATCTCCAGACATCTGAGAATACTCTTTCTGGCCTCAGCCAGCTTCCCGTCCCCATACTGGGCGGAGGCCAGCCTGAAATAGGTGTCCGCCTGATCCGGCGCATTCAACGCCAGCAGGGCTTCATACTCCCGCGCCGCACTGTCGAACCGCTCGTCTTCGAGAAAAATAGCTCCCAGCTCGCGGTGTCCTTCCAGATCCAACGGATGAATAAAAAGAGCCCGCTCGAGGATCCCGAGGGCCCCCTCCGGGTCGCCGTCCGCTATCATGAGGCGCGCCAGTTTCAGATAGGCATCGTAGGCGGATTCCGAGTAGGACAGGAAGCGGGTCAACGTTTCTATGGCGGCAGGCGTGTCGCCCTTCCGGATGTACGCCTCGGCAAGCGTCTCGTAAGGGTTGTGTTCATCCGAGTACTCGGGATAGGCCTCCACGGCACTGGAAAGAGCCTCGATCGCCCCGTCCAGATCTTCCGCTTCAAAAGCCTCCTGGCCCCGGGCCATCAATCTCTGAAACTCTTCCAGATCGATGGCCGCGATCCTCTCATTGACCCAGTCGTGGAAACTGTCATCGAACGCGGCGAGACCCGTCGCCAGTGCCCGTTCGAAGACTTCCGCGGTATCTGCGCCTTCCTTGTAAAGAGCGAGCATCTGTCGGATCGCTCCGAACCCGTATTTCTCTTCGATGTAATCACAGATCAACGAAGCCTGGTAGTAGGAGAGCGAAACCTGGCCCGGGTTCTTCGGTCGGATGAAGCCGTTGTTCAAATCGGCGATCGGCAGGAACTGACCGTCTCGGGCGGCCACCAGATAATCCATCCGGAGATCGTCTCCCCAGCCCGGCACCGCCTTGCGCTCCTCATAAACCGAGATCCCTTCGGAAAACCAGCGGGGGATCTTGTGGTCGGTGATCTGCAGGGTGATCACGTGCGCAAACTCGTGCCAGAGGGTGCTGCCCCAGTTGAAGCTTTCGGGTGGACGCGCCGACGGGGAATCCATCACGACGACCTTGCCGAAGCAAACACCGAGGGCGCCCAGGCCTGGAAGACCCAACGTTCTCACCGCGAAGTCCTCGTGATCGGGAAACATCTCGAAAGTGATGGGGAAGTCGGGTTCGAAGCCGTATTTCGAACTGAGCGTCGTGTAGGCTTCCTCAAGCAAATCGCGAACGTAGGGCTCCAGAACCCCACTTTCTTCCTTGTGCAGCATGATCCGGAAATGCTCGGACTCGAACCTGTCGAAGTTGTCGAAGCTGTCGAGCAGCGTGAGCGTGTTCACCGTCCAGACATTGAACGGGTCATTGTCGTAGGCGGTTTCCAGGATGGCCTTTCCTTCCACTTCTTCGCCGATGCGCATCAAATTGATCGCCAGAAGATTGTGCGCCAGCCAGTATCTCGGATTCAGACGAATGGCCTCGCGCGCAAAAGCGACCGCCTGCTCATACAGCCGGAGATTGACGCAGCGTTGGGCGAGGATATAGAACATCTCCCCGTACTCGGGGTTGATCTCAAGGACCTCGGCGACCGCCCGATCAAAATCGGACGTCTCGTTCCTCAGGAAATGAGTCGTCGCGGCAAGCGCGAGCGCGGCCGGCAACCGGGGGTTGATGGCCAGGGCCTTGTCGATTTCCTCGTCCGCCTCATCGTATTGCTCCGCATCGATGCGCTGTTCGGCACGGAGCAGGTGGGCCTCGATGAAGTTCGGATTGACCTCCAGGGCACGCTCGATCGCGGTGCCGACCGTCTCCGGATCGTCGTGAACGCGGGCCACACCGAGATGTGCTTCCGGCATGTTCGGATCGATACCTAACGCGTCTTCGTAACTGGAAAGGGCTTCGGGCGCGTTGAACTTCTCGGCGAGCAAGTCTCCCCAGGCCAGGAAGGCTTCCGCATCCCGGGGATTTGCCCGCGCAATCAGCTTAAAAACATCGTTCGCGTCCTGGAAGTACTCTTCGGCCCACATCGTCCGCGCGATGTAAATCATCTGTGCCGGGGCCCGGATGATTCCGTCCTGGAAGCCCTCAATCAGATCGGCGTAGATCTGGCGGCTTTCATCTCGGCGTCCCGTTTGATCAAGAACCTCAGCGCGCTCGACGCGGGCAGCAACACCGACATCGGCGAAATTGAGTATCGCCTCCAGGTGAGCCAGCGACCGGTCGTAGTTGCCGGTGAGCCGGTTTGCCCGAGCGGCAGCCAGGCGGATCGGCCCTGCATTCGGATTGCCGGTGGCCAGATCTTCAAATCGGTCCAGGGCATGGCTGTACTCGCCTTGCCGAATCCAGGAATAGTAAAGGCTTTCGACGACCTCGGCGGATGTGTCGCCGCCCGCGACCATCGCCTCGAGCGAGACGGAGGCATCGGCGTACCCCCCACGACGTGCCTGTTCGAGTGGCGTGATGTTTTCGGTTTGCCCCAGAGCTCCACATCCGGTCAGACACAGCGACAGAACGAGCCTGAGAGACGCCTGTGGCCATCTCTTCGCAGTGGTCGAACGTTGCATCCACGGATTCACTGTTTCGGCTCCTGTGCACGGATCTCCTGATTCTTCAACGCAAGTTCGATGATCAGCTCTTCCAACTGATTGTCGTATTCGTCTTCGGGCAAGGTGTCTTTGACCAAACGCAGACTTTCGATCTGCTGCTCCAGTTGGCGTTTCTCGTCGAGCAAAGCCCGCAGGACCGGATTGGTGGTCTCGATCTTTTCTTCGACATTAAAATGGATCATGCGAGCCAGGACGGGCATGTTCTCCGTTTCGACACCGGTCTTCTCGCTTCCGTTGTCTGAAATCTGCGGGTGCTCGGTCGCCAGACGAGTCTGTTCGCTGTAGAAACGCTCGACGCCAAGCGTCGCATATCGAAAGGCCTCCCATACCGATAACCGTTCGTTCTTGTCTTCGTCGCTGGTCTCTTCGGTAAGACCTTCGAGAAAATAGTCGTAGAAGATCGTGTCGTTACGTTCCGTACCGGACCGCGTCGCCGTCACGATGATGCGATTCTGGCCTGCCAGTGCCTCGATCGAGCCCCCGCTCGAGGTCGTTGCGTTGACGATGACGACACGACCGGCGCCAAGCGAAGACAACAAGTCGTTGTAGTCGGAGGCGGTCAAATCCGCCCCCATGATGTTGAATTTGTAATCGGCGCCGTCGAAGCTTCCGTGACCGATGAAGAAAACGAAGAAGATGTCGGTCGGACCCAGACGCTCTTTCAAACCTTCAAACGTACTTCGAATGTCGTCGGCGCGAGCTTCTCGATTGGAAAGCATGATCACGTCTTCGGAGACGAAGCCGAAGGTATCGATCATGGCGGCTCGGGTGGCCCGGCTCCATTCGAGGAAACGCTCCGCGTGTTCGGGACTTCCCGGCACACCGTTAAGGATCAGGACAACCGAATCGGCAGCCGCAACGGCAGGGGCCAGCAGCAGCATCAAGATCAGAGCCGAACGGACCATTACGCCAGCCCCTTCTTCTTCCGCCAGAACCACTCCCCTGCCAGGGTCATGCACAACAGCATGAACAGCAAGGGGACATCCCACAACTCGCGCTGTTCGATGATCGAGGACTCCCCTTCGACGTAGACCGCATCGTCGGGAAGGTCGCCCAGGTCGGCGAGGGGATAGTAGCGCCCACCGGACTGGTCGGCTATTGCCTTGAGGAACCGGACGTCCAACGCGGCATCATAAAACTCGACGGGTCGATCGCGTACCTGAAAGGTGCTCGTGTAGCTCCCGATCTGCTTGTCTGCGTAGCTCGCGTCGACTTCGACCGTATAGATCCCAGTTATGCTGCCCGCCAGCTTCGCCTGGTACGTTCCGTCCTGCAGTCCGGTCCATTCGAACGTCACCGACTGGATGTTGCCGTCCGGATCGATTACACGGCCGACGACATCGGCATTGTTCATGCGGTCGAAACTGTCATCGGAAATGTCGGCAAACAAGCGGACGGGTTCGTCTGGCAGGTAACTGTCTTTCTCCGCATTCGCCATGACCGGGTCCGGCGATGAACTCACAAGCCAGCGCAGGATCTGGCGCCAGAACAACTCATGGGTCATGTCTTCGTGATCCATCTCCATCTGCCATCGCCAGCTGCTGGAAGTCGTGAAAGCCATCGTGCGCCCGCGCCCGTATCGCTGGTAAGCCAGCAGAACGGGCCGATCGCGAATTGAACTCTCCAACTCGGCGTTTGCCAGCACGATCGCGCCAACCTTCGCTTCGTTCACGCGATTGAACTCGGTCAATGGAGGCAGATCTGACCACTCTTCGACAATTTCCTCTCCGGTCGGCCGCAACGTCATGAGAGGATGCGATCGGCCATAGTCGGAGACGCTGACTGTGAGATTCTCGACCACGAAGTTAGACTCGTCGTCGGTCAACTGTACCGGAAGGATGTCGGCAATGGGCGTATTCTGGTAACGGCCCCCGCTGAACGAGTTCCGACCGCCGATCATCAGGAATCCCCCGCCGCGCTGGCTGACGAAATCGACAATCATCTGAAGCTGTTCCTGCGTGAAAAACGTCGATTCGATGCTTCCCAGGATCAGGCCTTTATACGCAAACAGTTCTTCCCTCGTGGTTGGGAAGCCATCGGCAAGCGTCTCTTCCGAGTCAATCCCCTGTCGGTAGAACTTGTTCGGAGATGTTCGGAGGAGGGTCACCAGCCGGATGTTCGGGTCGTCTTCAACGGCCCGTCGCAGATAGCGGTACTCCCAGCGAGGCTCACCTTCGACATAGAGGATCTGGGGATGATCGTTCTTGACTTGAATCAGGCTTCCCAGCGAGTTGTTCTCGGAAATACGGTCGTCGGGAGCCTCGATCGAAAACGAAAAGACCCGGGACCCCGCATTCTTGACGGGGAGGTCGATCGCTGTTTCTCCGATCTCTCCATCCCTGGGGAGCGTGACCTCTTCGGACTTGAGCAGGACACCGTTTTCGCGAACTTGAAGCGTGGCCTTTCGCCCCGCCAGTCCGTGGCTTCGATAAGACACCTCGGCAACGGCCGTCGAATCGCTCAGCGTTGTCCGCGGCACGGTGGTTTGAATCAACTCCACGTCCCTATCGATCGCTTCCGCACCGACACCGACCGTGTAAATCGGGATACCGCGGTTCTGGATCCTCGAAACGGCCTCAGTCCATTCTTCCGATGCGTTGTCCACGCCGTCGGTTATCAAAACGATACCCGACAGGGGCACCGTTCCCAATTCCTGGTACAACAGCTCCATCGCGCTTTCCATCCGCGTGCGCGTTCCCGAAAACGTCATTCGATCGAGGTCCTCGATTCTCTCCGCCTCACGATCGAATCGATAGACGCGTACTTTGAACTTGTCCGATAGTCTCCTGAAGAACTCGGTCGACTCGAGTTGGGCCATCAACAGGTCGGCGCGACTTTCTCCACCGTCATCCCGGATCTGCATGCTCTCGGAATTGTCGACGACGACCGCGACATAACTCTCCTGGGGCAGAACCGTCGAGATGTTCAGGACAGGTCGCAGCAGGACAAACGCAAGGATCACGAAGGTTGCGGCTCTTAGAACGATCATTCCCCACGACACCCGGGAAGTCCCGAGTGAACGGTAAAGGAAGTAAGCGCCGGCAACGGCTCCGATGGCAAAAACGACAAAGAAGAGAGGGTTGTCGATCAGCTGGAAGCCGAGCGATCCCTTCTCGTAAACGATGGGCTTATACTTGAAAAATGTCTCAAACCAGGTCATCGATTCTCACTGGATCCAACTGAATCAGTTGTCAGAAGTTTGGGATGGCAGCGCTGCCATCAAACAAAAGGTGCATCAATCGATTCATCTATTCAATGCGTCATTGAATAGATGATGAAATTGATGCCCATGCGGTACGCCATCCCGGAAAACTCGTTCGGATAGTAAGGGTCGTCCGCCCACTCCCACGCATCACCGAGGTCGGTGTTGTAGTTGACCACCATCATCGGACGGCGGTCGTTGTCGAAAATCCCAAGGCAATAGGGCACGTAACCGTCTCGCTCATGGGTCTGGTACCCCGACTGGCCGTTCCTGATGTTAGGAATCTGCATGATGTGGTCGATGTCGTAGAAAGTGTGGAAGATTGGATGCGACATCGGGATCTGTTCGACTTCCTTGTCCGGAAAGATCTTCCTGACATTCCGGGCAAAACTCTCCCACTCCCGGGTTCCCCAGAAGTCGTCGACCACCAGGGTCCCCCCGCGCAGCATGTATTCCCGCAACTGGTCGGCCTCGGGCTGGCTCAGTTCCATATACCCGACTTCGACCGCATAAACGAACGGATAACTGAACAGGGCGGGATCCATGATGCGGACGGAGATGTAATCATCCAGAACGATCCGGATGTTGCTCAACCGATCGATGCCGAACATGAATTTTTCATCCGCCGCGGGCCAGTCGGTCCGCCAGGACTGGCCCCGTCGGCCGTATCCTGCCATTCCCGACCCGTAAGCCAGTCTGGCGAAGACGAATTCCGATCCATCCACATCGTTATCCGTGTCGGCAACCCTGTCCGGCATAAGGAATTGGGCGGGGCTTTCAGACATGAACAGCAGAGCTAAGCACGTGACCAATAACAATCTTTTCATGGTTGTAGTCGGCTCCATTCTACTTGGAAACCAACGTCAACAAAAGCGGTGAATGGTGTGAATTAGACCCTAACCCTCTCAATACGTTAAATTTTTACAATTAGTGACGTCTGCGTCGGGCCCACCGTCCCCTCGCCAATCCCCAACTTCGATGAGAGCTCCAACCTCCGGGCGAACTCAACGTGGTCGGGAGCTTCTACGCCGGGCCGGTCCCCCCACTCTCTTGATGGCGTCGGGCCCACCGTCCCCTCGCCAATCCCCAACTTCGATGAGAGCTCCAACCTTCGGGCGAACTCAACGTGGTCGGGAGCTTCTACGCCGGGCCGGTCCCCCCACGCTCTTGATTGGCTGCAGGCCCAGCGGCAGCGATGTCGGCTAATTCCACGAAATTGATCAGGCCGTGGGCAAGGGCAACGGCGAACAGGCTGCCGGTCGTATGATAGACAAGGCCAAATACGAAGCCCATGGCGATGGCCATGACGGTCCAGGGAATCAAGCGACGATTCATCGGATAGTGCAGCAACCCGAATGCCAAACTCGTCACCCAGAGTCCGAATGCCGGCTGCATGACACCACGGAAAAACGTCTCCTCGGCAATGCCGCTTGCAACGGCCATGACCAGGGCACCACCGAAGGTTAGCGGCGCGAGTATGATTCGAAACTCCTGATCGAGTTCCCGCGCCCAGCGGAACGTCCCCCTCAATGCCCGTCCCGCGCACAGGACAGCCGTGGCGAGCAGAACCCCGATCAGGGCGTTCCCGCCGAATCTGGGCCAGCCCGGAAACTGGGATATCTCGTCCAGGCGCCCCTGCCAAAAGGCCAGGGCCAGGGAGACGGCAAAAAGAAGGGAGTACCCGACAGCTGACGATCCGACGATGGAAAGGATGAATAACCGAGTCGGTGGGCCGGATTGGGTGAACCATTGCAGGCGCTGTGATATCTTTTTGACGAACGATGCCATTCCGTTATTACATCCGGCTCAAGGACCAGGTCGAACGTTGGGTTTCGGCCACCACAAAGCGATTCGGCAAACATGTGGTCTGCCGAAAGAAGTGCGATGCGTGTTGCCAGAAACAGTTTTCCGTTTCTGCAGTAGAAGCCTACTCGATCGCAGAAGGGTTTCAAACTCTGTCGCGGCAAGCGAAGATCGAGGTGCGGCGACCGAAGGAGTCCTGCTCTTTCCTGTTGGATGGGGAATGCTCGATCTACTCGAATCGACCGGTGATCTGCAGAACCTTCGGGCTCCCGGCGCGGCTGCCCTCCGACCAGCGTGGCGGCGTGGACTGGTGCGAGTTGAACTTCACCGAAACGGATTCCGATTTCACGTTACCCGCCGAAGGTATTCTCGACATCGAAACCCTGAACGTCAAACTTGCCGCGATCAACCATTTGTTCCTGAAAGAAACCGGTCTAGAGAGAGTCCGCGTCGAAATGAGCGAGATCCCCGACCTCGACCCCGGCTTTCTGGAGGGCCCTTTCCAGTCCCGTAAGTGATTCAAACAGGTGAGTGCGCATCCCCAGTTCATGACCTGCAGCGATGTTCTCGGCCCGATCGTCAATGAACAACAAGGATTCCGGCCTTCTTCCAGCCGCCCGAATGGCGCACTCGAAGATCTTGTGATCGGGCTTCAGGGAACCGACCTCGTAAGAGAAAATCCGATGCTCGAAGAAATCGAATACCCGATAGTTTCGCCGGATGTGCTCCGCGTGGGCCTCGTTCGTGTTCGAAATGAGGACCAGAGGATATCCATCCCTCAACCGGGCGAGGAGGCGCTCAGGTACGATCAACTCCGGCGCGAACACGTCGGACCAGCAGTGGTGGAATTCCTCGTAGTCCATTCGAAGGCCGGCTTCGCGACAAAGAAACGCGTGAAAGTCCCGGGTCGACAGTTCCCCCCGTTCGTACCGGCGAATCCAGCCGGTGTCCCAGAGAACTTTCTCGAACTCTTGCCGCCCGAGATCACAACGACTCGTCATCGTCCCCACACAGTCGTTCATTTCGAAGTCAACGATGACGTGTCCCAGGTCGAAGAGTATGGCCTCGATTCCCACCCAAACATTCTAACGCCCGTGTATACTCTTGATCCAAAGAACTGAAGCCGTGACAAAATGGCAAGCGGAGTTAGACTGATCCGTGACGATTCGGTAGGAGCCTGCGCGGGCAGGAGGGATCGTATCGAGAAAGTAGGGAATCGAGGACAGATTTTCTCGACTTTGAGGCATTTTCTCGATTTTGAGGCGAATAGTGGTTCTATTTAACGAAAAATCGGGGAAATATGGACCGATTCTACTGCTTTCGCAGTAGATCTCTTCTGCCGCGCAGGCTCCTGACCCACCTGTTGTTTGTCGCTCCTCTCTTGCGCTTCTTCCAAAGTGAACCGACAGAGAATAATGACATCACCAAAGCAGTCTGGCAGGCGTGGCGAGAACTCCCCGCGACGGAGAACACGAGGATCACCGGTCGAGTCGACCTACCGGGAGGGCGAATACATCGGTTGGCTGTCAACGAACAAGATTCCTATCGTCGTGACACTCGTTGATGGAGAGGAAATTCGAGGCTGGATCGAGTACTTTGACCGCGACATCATCCGACTGACACGGGACCAGGAAGCCAACCTGTTCATTTACAAGGAGCGGATCAAGTATCTCTATGAGGATCCGAGGTCGGGACCGAAGAAGAGGTAGGGGTTGGCGAAGTGGTCGGTGATCAGTAGGCCCGGGCCGACACACTAAAACAGCTGCCGGCTACACGCTAACGCTGCTAATGTTCCCTGATCGAAATTGGCGAATACGGGAATCTGGAGTTCGCGTTGCTGATCTCCCCGGTATCATACGTGATGCCGTTGCCGCCACCGCCGTTGAAATCGGCAATTATGTCGCCACGGGTTGCCCGAACGGGACCCAACGGTTCGGATACAGTCTGCGCATCGCGAGTCTTCGCGATGAAAATGCCGCCCTCGACGGCCCCGTTACCGCCACCATTCCAATACAGTTCGCCCTGACCGATCAAGAGTATCAGGCCGTACCAGGTGAAGTTACCCGAAACCGTAAGCGATCCGCGAACCATCAGAATGCCGTATCCAGTCCCGGGGCCGATCGTGGCGTTACCGTTGACGGCCACGACATGGTAATCGGATGACGAACCGAAGCTGCCAAGCGCGGTGGTGTTGCCGAAGCCGGGCGTGTACGAATCGGTGGCGGCGGCCGCGATGCTGTCGGCGATGCTCTCCAGCCCGGCAACAGTGGACAAGGTTGAATTCAGGTCTCCACTGATGTCTTCGACATCCGGAGCCCCGCCACTGTCACCGGTGTAGTTGGCCGATCGGTCTGGCGGGCCCTCGATCGCGGTCGTGACGGTCGTGTCGTCCCCGGCTGAAATCACACCAATCGCGCTCTCATCATTTCCGCTACCCGCATCGTCAAAGCCGGAGATGTCGAAAATGTTGGAGTTCGTTGCGTCAAATGTTCCGATTCCACCGTTCAGCGTCAAAGCCGAAGGAATTGGGGGGAAGCTGCCTTTCTTGACGTCGACCTCCAGCGTTTTTGTCGCGCTTCCGATCCGGGCGATGCTTATGAAGGTGACGATACTGTTGGTGTCGGTGGTACTGGTCGCGCCATCGGCCGCGTCGTTGCGCATAAAGACGTGGTACGTACCGACGGTCCTTCCGTCCGGGTCGGTCAGCGTGTCGCCGGCAGTCCTCGAGCCCACAGCCACCGGAAGGATCGGAGCATCATCGGTTGCCAGGAGCGTCGTCAAGTCCGTCGAAGTCGCCAGATCGTTGGCGGAGCCACCGGCAGCCGCCAGCAAATCGACGTCGAGCGTGTTGGCGGAGGCACGGAGGGTCTCGCGGGCCGCCTCGATCCCTGCTTCGGCCAGAAACAGCAACTGTGTGTTCGTCTTGTAGTTAGCGCCGATCTTGACGTCGATCGTCGTAGACGTCAGCAATGCCCCTCCGACGATCGTCAGAAAAGCCAGCAACATGAGGGCCGTGATCAAGGCCATTCCCTTCTGCGATTTCACCATTGCCTCCCTTGCATCGACATTGACCACACCATACTCCCGGGACAACTTCACTCGCAAGGTTTCTCAAAGTTGACTTGATTGCCAAAATATACGAACATATGTTCGTATATGCTAACCAAACGGCAGGAACAGATCCTGGACTTCATACGGGACCACAGCCGGGACAACGGTTTTCCGCCATCGGTTCGGGACATCGGAGAGCGTTTCGGCCTGTCTCCGGCGACCATTCACGACCACATCAAGGCCCTGGAGAGAAAAGGGGCTCTTGAACGCACGGCCAACCGGTCCCGATCGCTGGTCGTGGCTGATCACCGGGTCGCACACCCCACTCCGACCGACGTGCCCGTCGTCGGCCGAGTCGCGGCCGGAGCGCCTATACTGGCTGAAGAAAACATCGAGGACGTCGTTCGACTGCCGGAGGGTTGGGCTGCCGATGGTTCGTTCCTCCTCAAGGTAGAGGGCGACAGCATGGAGGGCGCGCACATCCTCGACGGAGATCTTGTTCTGGTCCGACCTCAAAAAACAGCATCCAACGGAGAGATCGTCGTCGCTCTGATCGGAGACGAAGCCACGGTCAAACGCTTCCACAAAACGAAAGATCGGGTGGAACTGAGAGCCGAAAACCCGGCCTACGAACCCATCCGGATCGAATCGTCAGAAGAGGTATCGTTGGGGATCGTGGGCAAAGTGGTTGGGGTAATGCGTTTCTAAAGGGCTCACCGACAAGCTGGGTTTCACCGCAAAGACGGGCAAAGTTTTCTCGCCGGGAGCCGCGGAGAGAATCCCAATCTGCATCAAGGCCTCGGACTTCGGACCTGGGTCCCCACCCGCAACAAGACATAGACGGCTCCACCGCCACCATCGACGATCCTCGCCGATGTGTACGCGATGACGTATCGGCCGGCTCGCCGGGTTCGCAGCCAGCGGAGGACACTTTCTTTGATGACGGATCGGTGTCCAGGGGAATGGCGGCCCCTCCCGTGGACGATACGAACCGTGGCGTAGCCGGCTTGGACCGAACACCTGAGAAACTCCTGAACGGCCTCCATGGCCTGCTCTTCGCCCAGACCGTGCAGGTCCAGGTGAGCCTGGATGGCGAAACGACCGGATCGAAGGTCGTCGAGATACAACCGCCCGGATGGGTCTACGATGTGCTCGACATATTCGCGACTGTGTTCGACCGCTACGTTTCCGCTTCGGCAAAACTCCTCGAGCACCTTCAACGCCTCGGCTTCATCATCGTTCGGCTGAATTTCGAATGGGGCGGGAAGTCGCAGGGGGATCTCTTCCCACCCGCTCGGGCGCACATCCGACATTGCAGCTTCGAACAATTCCCGGTCGGTCAGGTCCGGCGACTGACGTAGAAGCTTGGGAGGGACCGGTTCCTGATGCTTGGCGTCGCTTTCCGACAATCGGAGTCGACCCTCTTTGATCATCCCCTTGAGTACTGTGAAAGGTCGGTGCATGCTCGGTCAGTTTCGAAACCTGTTCGTTATCGGCATCCGCCGATCTCGCCCGAACGCTCGCGGCGTGATCTTCACACCCGGTGCGGCCTGCCGCCTCTTGTATTCGCTCAGATCGACCAAGCCGACGACGCGGCGAACGATCTCCGCGTCGAAGCCCATATCAAGCATCTCCTCAACACTTCGGTCTTGCTCCACATAGGCTTCGATGACCGGATCGAGCAAATCGTACGGAGGGAGCGAATCGGTGTCCTTCTGGTCCGGACGCAGCTCAGCCGACGGTGGTTTCTCTATGATGGCTTTCGGGATCCGCTCCCGTCCGGCGGTGACGTTCGAGTAGGTCGCCAGACGGAACACCGTGGTCTTCATCACATCCTTGAGGACCGCAAAGCCGCCTGCCATGTCTCCATACAAGGTGCAGTAGCCGGCACTGACCTCGCTCTTGTTTCCCGTACTCAGGACCAGCCAACCGAACTTATTCGACAACGCCATGACAATGTTGCCCCGGATCCGTGCCTGCACGTTTTCCTCGGTGACGTCCGGATCGCAGTCGGAAAAAACGTCACCAAGGCCGGCATCATACGCGCTCATGATCTCGGAAATCGGAATGGTGATCAGCCGGATCCCCAGGTTCGCGCCGAGCGCATCCGAATCGGTGACGCTGCCCTCGGATGAGAACCCGGACGGCATCATGACGCCCACGACATTCGCACTCCCCAAAGCATCGACGGCAACGGTCGCCGTCAGAGCGGAATCGACACCACCGCTCAGGCCAAGAACGACTTTCTCGAAAGAATTCTTGCGAACGTAATCGCGCGTGCCCAGAACCAGGGCTCCATAAATCTCCGCCTCTTCTGAGAGCGGTTCGATCACTTCCCTGTTCGGTATCGGTTTCTTGTCGACAACCGGCTGGGGCAACGAGACAACGCTCTGGGCGGACTCCGTTTCAACTTCCAGTTGTCTCCGACGGGGATCGTGGAGCCGGCGGCGAAATACGGCATCCAGGTCGAGATCCACAACGATGAGATCCTCCTCGAACTGAGGGCCCCGTGCCAGCAACTGGCCGGTCTCGTCGAATACGAGGCTGTCACCGTCAAAGACAAGTTCGTCCTGCCCCCCGACCAGGTTGTTGTAGGCCACGATGGCGATATTGTCACCGGCCCGGGTCGCCAGCATCCTCTCCCTCCAGAGCCGCTTCCCGGCATGGAATGGGGAGGATGAGATGTTGATAAGCACCTCGGCACCGCCCAGAACCTGATCGACAACCGGACCATCCGGATACCAGATGTCCTCGCAGATGCTCAGACCGATTCGCACATCGCCGATCTGGACCAGAGGGGAAAGCCTGCCGACCTGAAAGTAACGAAACTCGTCGAAGACTCCGTAGTTGGGCAGGTACGCCTTGTGATAGACGCCCGCCAGTTGGCCGTCGCCGAGGATCGCAGCGGCGTTATAGATGTCATCCCGGCGATCCACAAACCCCACAATCGCGGTCAATCCGGTCGCCGCCCTTCGGACATCATCAAGAACTTTCAGGTTGGCCTCGACAAACTGTGGTTTCAGCAGCAGGTCTTCGGGGGGGTATCCGGTCAGTGCGAGCTCCGGGAAAGTGACGATGTCGGCCTCCATCGCCCGCGCCTTGTCCATCCATTCGATGATCTTCGCGGCGTTCCCATCCAGGTCCCCCACAACCACGTTGATCTGGGCCATGGCCAGCCGCAATCTCCGGTTCTTTGCCATCAGCGCAATCGTAGCATGGGTGAGCAGCGTGTCGCGTTCGGCGACTCCGCAGGAAGGGCAAGGAGACGTCACGAAGAAAACGAAGGAAAACTATCTGGATCTTCGTGTTCTTCGCGTCTTCGCCGTGAATCCTGGTGTCAGAACATCCAGAGTACTGTGCCCTCAATAATCGCTAATCCCCCACGAACTTGAAACCGAATCTTCCCTTGATACACAGGTGACCGTTGGCCACTTCAACATCAAGGGGTGAGGTCACCTTCACGATCCGGTTGTCCTGGACATGGAGGGTGAGGGTGCAGCCAACGCCACAATAAGGGCAGATGGTGCGGGTCTCTTCCTGTTTGGATTCGTCCCAGCTTCCGGCCTCGCGCATATCGTGCTCGCTTTTGAACATCAGCGCTCCGGTCGGGCAGACGCCGATGCAGTTTCCACAGAAGACGCAGGCGGACTCGGGAAGGGGAACGTTAGCTTCTGTCGAGATTCTCGCGTCGAACCCTCGACCCGCAACGGCGATTGCGAACGTGTTTTGCACGTCCTCGCCACAGGCTTCGACGCACTTGTAGCAGAGTATGCACTTACTGAGGTCGCGAACGTAGAGTTCGTTGTCGATCTTGACGGGTTGCCCGGCGTTTTCAGCGGCGTTCCCATCGGGTAGAGAATGATGTCCGGGCTCTCGAGCGTCCCGAGCGCCGGCGCGTTCCGACGGGGCGGGTGGGCCGTATCGATCCGGGAGGGCACCATAACGTTCCATATAGCCCTGGACCTGGGGTGCTGTGGACAGGTCCACCGACGAGGCCAGAAACTCCAGCACCATCTTTCTGGCGAGTCGGACCCGCGCGGAATCGGTCCGGATCTCCATTCCGGCTTCGACCTTCCTGGAACAGGATGGCACAAGGGTGCGGGAGCCCTCCAGTTCGACGACGCAAATCCGGCACGCATTGACCGGCGTGAGGCCCTCCAGGTAGCACAGCGTCGGCGTGTCGATCGAGGCCGACCGGCAGGCCTCCAGTATCGTCAAGGTCTCATCGACCGGAATCCCACGGCCGTCGATCACGATTTCGATCTTCCGTGGGGGCGCCTTCTCCGGAGCCTCCGGGGTTCGGCTCGCGCGGGGAGGGGGCCGGAACCAGATGGGATCGAACTTGCTCATGCTTTGGTACTCCGCTCGGGCACAGGATCCAGGCTTCGGAAAGCCGACTCGATCGCGTTCGAAGCCGTCTGGCCCAGACCGCAGATGGATGCGTCACGCATGACCTGTCCGATATCGGCCAGGAGCGCGAGTTCATCGGACCGGCCGCCGATAGTCCGACCGGTTCTCACCCGTGCCAACAGCTCTTCCTGCCTCACTGTTCCGACTCGGCAGGGCACGCACTGACCGCATGTTTCATCACGGAAGAAAGCCGCGATACGGGCCAGAATGTCACCGATGTCAACGGTGTCGTCCAGAACCATCACGACACCGGAACCGACAGAGGTCCCCTCCGACCGCGTTCCTTCGAAAGTGAGAGGCATGCCCATCTTGTCGGGCCCCACAAAGGTCCCCGCAGCGCCCCCAAGCAGAACGGCACGAATGTCCCTTGCCCCTCTAACACCACCCGCCAACTCGATTACCTCGCCTAGAGTCCGCCCAAATGGAACCTCGTAAAGGCCGGGCCGGGCGACGTGTCCGGAAACACAGTACAGCTTGGAACCTGCCGATTCCGACGTCCCGACGCCGGAATAAGAGTCCCCGCCCTCCGTGACGATCCAGGGAACGTTCGCGAGCGTTTCAACGTTGTTCACCAGCGTCGGCTTACCGAACAGACCGACGTCGACCGGGAACGGCGGCTTGTTCCGCGGTTCCCCCCGTTTGCCCTCGATCGAATTGAAAAGCGCCGTCTCTTCGCCACACACATAGGCTCCGGCGCCACGACGTATCTCGATATCGAAGTCCAGACCGGAACCTAGGATGTCCTGCCCTAGCAGACCGGCCCCTCTGGCGGCTTCTATTGCCGACGTCATTCGGCGGGCAGCCAGCGGATATTCGCCGCGAATATAGAGATAGCCGCGTGCGCTTCGGGTCGCGAACGCCGCGATCGTCATTCCTTCCAGGATGGCAAACGGATCACCTTCCATCAGGAGCCGGTCCTTGAACGTGCCGGGCTCGGATTCATCGGCGTTACAGACGACATAATGGGGACTCCGGGACGCATGGGCGACCGCCTCCCATTTTCGTCCGGTGGGAAAAGCCGCACCTCCCCGCCCAAGCAGCTTCGAGGCGACGACTTCCGCAATCACTCCTTTCGGCCCCAATTCGATCGCCCGCCCCAACGCTCGATAGCCGCCTTCCCCTCGATAGGCCTCGAGACTTTCCGGGTCGGTTCTCCCGATTCTCCTGAGGAGGCGAAGGCCGGGCTGACCCGACTGGGGAACGGACCGCCGTAGAGTTTCGAGTCGGTCTTCTTCGACCGCAGTTGTCTCGAAGGCCCGGACGAGGTCGTTCCCGGTTTCCGCCGGGGCGTGGCACGACATTTGAGGGTTGACGCCCGCCGAGACCATCAGAGTCGCCGGCGCACGTTCGCAATGCCCCAGGCACGGGCTGCGCTTCCACGCCACTTGCTTCTCCGAATCCGCTGTACCCTCCGGGCCCAACGTCGTTTCCAGATCCGAGCAAAGACGTCCGGCTCCCCGGATACGACAAGCGATGTCGTCGCAGACGTGGATCAAACGCGGGGAACGGGGAGTGACCGAAAAAAGATGGTAGAACGTCGCGACTCCGTGAACTTCGGCAGGAGGAATCGTGAGTCTCCTCGATATGTGGTTCAGCGCTCCGGGGGGCAGCCAGCCGAATCGGGCCTCGACCGCATGAAGGGCCGGGAGAAGAAGATCTCGCCTCCCCCTCGTCCCAGGTCTCCCTGAGGTTGCGGCATCTTGCTCCCTCGCGTCCCCCGCCCGGACAGGCGCCGGAGGGCCAAGAACCGAATCGACCGCGGCTCGTTCCATGGCGTCAGCTTCAGGTTGGGGAACACGGATATCCATTTCTTCAGATCTTCTCGACTCGAATCGCCGCGGCCTTGAACTCCGAGGTGCCGGATTTCGGGTCCGTCGCGGCGATCGTGAGCAGGTTCGTCGCCACGTCGTCGGGAAAATGCAGGCTCATGAACGTAAGTCCTCGACGGAGTGTTTCGTCCCGACGGACCGGCACTTCCACGGCGCCGCGCCGGGAATGCACGCGGACCAGGTCTCCATCCCGCACTCCCAGTTGCCGGGCATCTTCGGGCGAAAGATCCAGGGTTTCACCACGTCGCAACGGGGAAGGATAGGCGGACGTCTGAACCCCGGTGTTGTATTCGTCCAGGCGACGGCCTGTTGTAAGACGCAGCGGAAACTCCGGCGTCAGAACATCGACCGGCGGATCGTGCTCGACCGGAAAAAACGGAGCCCGCGGACCTTCGAGAGGGGCCTCCCACAGGCGGCTGTGAAGGAAAAGCTCGCCAGGATGATCCTCATCGTAGCAGGGCCAGCGAAGCCCATTGTTTGCTTCCAGGCGCGAATAGCTCATTCCGGCGTGAGCGGGACTGAGATCACGCACTTCGTTCCATATGGTTTCCGCGTCAGGCGTTCCCCAGTCATGGCCCATTCGTCGTGCCATGTCGAACAGGATGCCGACGTCGTCCCGAGCCCCACCGGGCGGATCCAGGGCCCTCCGGACACGCTGAACGCGTCGTTCGCTGCTGGTCACCGTCCCCTCGGTCTCGCACCAGGCGGCCGCGGCCGGGAGAACGACGTCGGCCAGT
Organism: Terriglobia bacterium; assembly: GCA_965262425.1. Lineage (GTDB taxonomy): Bacteria > Acidobacteriota > Terriglobia > 20CM-2-55-15 > 20CM-2-55-15 > CAZOZZ01. The sequence continues at coordinate 2,471,611 of OZ253536.1, forward strand.
TCGGCGGTTTTCGTCAGGAACATGTCCTGGACGACCATGAAATCGAGTCCTTCGAGTAGACGGCGTGTATGAGTCTGGTTCGCTTCAGACTGGAGCGGGTTTTCGCCGATGATATACAGGGCGCCGAGATCACCGCGGTCCATGGCCTCGAACATCTCTGAAAGGTGCCACCCTTTGTCCGGCGGGATGGTCACGCCCCAGCGACCCTCGAACTTCGCTCGGAATTCGGCGTTCTCCACGTGCTGGAACCCGGGCAAACGATCGGGCAGAGCGCCCATGTCGCCACCACCCTGAACGTTGTTTTGTCCCCTTAGGGGATTCAGCCCGCTACCATACCGGCCCACGTGGCCGGTCAGGAGGGATAGATTGATGAGCGCCAGAACGTTGTCGACGGCATTGTGGTGTTCGGTGATCCCGAGCGTCCAGCAAATGATCGCTTTGTCCGCCAAAGCGTAGCCGTGCGCCATGTCGCGAATGACGTCGGCGGAAACACCCGTCACCCGGGCGGCGTGTTCGAGCGTATAGGTTTCGACGCCGTTACGGTACCGGTCAAACCCCGTCGTCGCGTTATCTATGAACTGTTCGGACTCCAGGCCGGCGGCGATGATCTCGCGCCCCATCGCGTTGGCCAGAGCAATGTCCGTACCCACGTCCAGACCGGCCCAGACGTCTGCCCACCGAACGGAACTGGTTCGCCGCGGGTCGATCCCGTAGAGGCGCGCTCCATTCCGCAAGCCCTTGAGGACATGATGAAAGAAGATCGGGTGGGTTTCCCGAGCATTCGATCCCCAGAGGAGAATGACGTCGGTGTCTTCAATCTCCTGGTAGGAAGTCGTACCCCCACCCGCTCCAAAGACAGCCGCCAGACCGGCGACGCTCGGCGCATGTCAGGTCCGATTACAACTGTCCACGTTGTTGCTTCCGATCACGACGCGAGCGAACTTCTGAGCGATAAAGTTCATTTCGTTCGTGCTCTTGGAACAACTGAAGAGCCCGAAAGCCTGACGACCTTGTTCGGCCACCACAGACCCGAGCCCGTGGACCGCCCGATCCATAGCCTCGTCCCAGTCGACGGGACGCAATGCCCCGTTCTGACGGACCAACGGCTGTGTCAATCGGGGATAGGGTTTTCGGTTACGCATGGAGGGTATGGTACTCGATGGGAGTGGTATCAGCTAGCAGGCAGCCCTCGACGCTTCGTTGCCCGCAGGAGTCGGTGGTCCGAAGTCCGTAGTCGGGACGAACAGGCAACCGGTAACCGCGCCGCCTCCCGACATCGGACTTCGGACTTACTTTTTCGCGAAACCGTAGACCCGCATTACATCCTGGAGTGTCACGATCCCCTCCAGGCTGCGGATGTCGAGCCGGCTGACCACGGGCAGGATGTTCGCTCCGGCCGAACCCATCCGTTCGAGGGCAATGTCCAGAAGGTGATCGTCGTGCAGGTGCGGGGTGTCCTTGATGTCGAGGGCCTCTGCCAGCGGTGTGCGGCCCGTGGGGTCGGAGGCTTCGAGTAGTTCCCCGATTGTGATCATACCGACCAGTCCTCTCTCGTCGACTACGGGCCAGGCCTCCCATCGACTGTCCTGGACTCGCTCCAGGGCCTCGGACGGCGTCATGTTGATGTCGATCACATCGCGGGGCACCCTCATGGCCCTCCGAACACGGAGCCGTCCCTGTGGCTGCTGTGTTTCGGGGGTCGGCAGGTGGATGCCGTCCTGATGAGCCAGTGCCTCGTAGATGGGTTGCCGTTGCAAACGGTAAGAAATGAAGAAGCTGACGAGGTTCGAGACCATCAAAGGTACGATGATCGAGTAGTCTCGGGTGAGTTCAAAAATCATGATCACCGACGTCAACGGGACGCGGATGATACCGGCAAAAGCAGTCCCCATCCCGACCAGTGCATAGGCTCCGGGGGTACCCGTGTATTCGGGCAGAAGAAAGTGGGCGACGCTTCCCACTGTCCCGCCGAGCATGGCTCCGATGCCGGATCCACAACAGGGCTTTTACGAAGCCCGCGGACACCAGTCCCCCGACAACTCCGAGGATGAGGTAGAACCCCAGCTCGGATGCGTGCACGAGCTGATATTCGGGGACGCTGAAGAGGGGTTCATCTCCCAATAACAGGTGCAGCACCATCCAGGCCCTTGCGGAACTGAGGACCACAGAACCCAGCAGGCGAGCGTGGAGGTTGCCAGAACCTCCTCGAGAGCAAACAGAACAGCGGCAATCGGCGTGTTGAACGCCGCCGCCAGTGCTGCCGCTGCGCCCACGGGAACCAGCGCCTCCACCTTCTCCCTCTTGAGGCCGAGCGCACGTCCCATGACGGATGCGATGCCCGAGCCGACCATCACCGACGGTCCTTCGCGGCCCAGAGCAATCCCGCTGGCCAGCGCACCCACTGAAACCCAGAATTTCCCCAGGACCGTCCGCAGCGTAATGCGCCCACCATGGACCGACAAGGCGACCTTGGTTTGAGGAATGCCACTGCCACGGGCATCCGGGAAAAATCTGTAGATCAGGAACCCGGTCACCAGGGAACCGATGACCGGGACGACCAGACGTCTCAGCTGCAACCCGGCCCCAAGTGGGAACATCCGCGAGCCCAGGTTTTCGGTCAAAACGATAAAGGCAACCACGGTCAGACCCACGACCGCTCCAATCACCAGCGTCAACACGAGAAACAGCTGGTCTTCCCGGTGTCGAATCTGAATAGCCAGTTTCCGAAGCTGGAGGCGAAAGGACTTTTGGGCGTACCAACCTTGTAGTCTCTTCAGGGTGTCATCGAACTGCATTTGTTACTCAAATCTGGGGAAAACCGGGGCTGAAGCGGCCCAGAAAGACGCTCTTTTGAGGAAGGCGCTCTTTTTTGATTGTGCGGGTCGGGCATTGAAACCGCAAGTCGTAAAACCGAATTCTCAATGAAGCGAAATAGTGGCGGGTGAGACGTCAGGTTGCCGCGAATCATCACCTTCCGCGGTAAATTGAAGGCTGGGCCCCAGCGGCAGTCCAGCGCCCTGGTGGTTTTGAACTAATTTCGTTTCAGCTCAGGATCGAGTCTTGTTCGGCGAGTTGCATGCGAAAGAAGTGTGCTGACTTTTCCCGAGCTTCGTAGCCGCAGCGGTCGCAGGACCACATTTCAATCCGTTCGACGAGCTCAAACCCCCAGGAATGGCCGCATCGGGTACACAGGGTCAAGTCTCGGCCCACGCGAGTCTTCGGGGACGGGGCTAACTCGTCGTAGTCCAGTTCAAAGTCCAGTACTTTCATGGTTATCTCCTACACGTGGTCACTGGCGAAAGGCAGGCACAACAATGCTTCAACCTTTCGCAAGGCGCATAAGGAGACCACTTCCCAATCTATGGTCGTCTGCCGTAGTGCCAGATCAGGTCCACCGGCTGTTCCTATAAGATTAAAACTTGCGAACGATTCGATTGTCGGGGAACGTCATTTGAGAAGGGCGTGCCTGGAAGCAACAAAGAAATCAACGAATCCAGAGTTCGACGCGTATCCGTCAATGAGGTTCGACAACTTGCGGAGAAGCGACATGACGGAGGCCGGACTGGTTCTAACGATGAAAGATGGTAGAGCGGCCCGTGAGGCCTCCGACGATCTGTCGTTGTTGATAAGTCAGGCATCTTCGGGCGATACGGACGCCTTCGAATTGATTGTCCGCCGCTTCGAGCGAAGCGTTCTGACAACCGCGCTGCGGTTGCTGGGGAACCTCGAAGATGCGCAGGACTCCGTCCAGGAGGTTTTCCTGAAAGCTCACCGTCATTTGGGGCGATTCGACCAGAATCGAAAATTCGAACCCTGGCTCTATCGGGTGACGGTAAACGTATGCCGGGATGCCTGGCGCCGCGGGAAAACCGGGACTTCCCTGAGATCGGAAATGCCGGATCAGATAGCGGATGTCCAGGCCACAGGTAACCCACACCGGAGCCTGCGTGCGGAAGAGGACAAACAGTTGTTGTACCGGGCACTGGCAACGCTTCCGGAAAAAGAACGAACGGCGATCGTTTTGCGGGATCTGCAAGGTTTTTCGACCGCGGAAGTTGCCGGGATACTGGGTTCTTCCGAGGTCACCGTTCGTTCTCAGGTAAGCCGCGCCCGGGTCCGAATCAAGAAAGAGATCGAGAAAATGCCGGATGCGCCGCGGAGGCAACGATGAATTGCGAGAAGTGGGACTCGGAAATCGCTCTCCATGTCGAAGAGGACCTGCCTCGATCCCGAACACGCCGTCTCGAAGAGCACCTTCGGTCGTGTCCCGCCTGCCGTTCGTTCCGGAACGAGCTCGTGGACACGCAGGCGCTGTTCAAGGGACTGCGGGACGACGCCGTGGGAGACGACTCGCTGACACTCGTGCGAGACCGGGTAATGACCACTGTAAGGACGGATTCGGGAACAGGAGTGTTGCCGTGGGTTGCGTGGACTCCGAAATGGACGTACGCGCTGGCCGGTGTGGCCGCCATGGTTGTGGTGTCCCTGGTTCTCTGGGGGTTGCGGGGCGAATCACCTCTGTCCGAAGTCCCCCTCGAACTTGCGGCGATCCCCACACCCGTCGAACCTGAAGTCTCACCCACGCCACCGGACCCCGCACCCGTCGACTCCACCTCTCCGCCTGGGGAGATGGAATCGACGGAGGCGACGGTTCCGGTAATCGCGGCCGCGGCACCTCCCGAACCGACACCGACGGGACCCGACACCCAGGTCCGACCCGAAGTGTCAAACGCCGAGGCACAGCTCGTCGTAAAACTACTGACTGACGATCCGAACATCGTTATTTACTGGATCATCGCCCAAGACGGAGGACAAGAATGATGAATGTGACCAAGCCCTGGCGTTCGGTTGGGATCGCGCTAGTGGGGATCGTCCTGATTGCTGGCTGCCCGATCGATGGCGCTGCGCAAGAAGAAAATCAGCAGGACCGGCAAGAGCTAGAAACACGGGTCTTCGATATCGAGCACTACTCCAGCGAATTCGAACTCAGACCCATTATGAACATCTTTCAGGTCATGTGGTCGTTCGACGAGCGTCTGAAGACCTTGCTCGTCCGCGCACCTGGGGAGCTCATGCCTGCGATCGCACGGGTCGTGGAGAGGCTGGACGTGCCTGCTCCACGGACCCCCAGTGTCGAGTTGACAATGCACATCCTGCTGGCATCGGAAGAAGAGCGGCAGGAACCACTGCCGCCGACGCTCGATGCTGTGACCGAACAGTTGCGCAGCGCCCTTCCGTATCAGTCCTTCAGCCTTATGGAAACGGCAATCGTTCGCGGCGTCAATGGCGAAGCATTATCCATCCAGGGCGTGCTGCCTCTCCAAACCGAGGGCGTGCGCCATCATGAGTACCAGATGAGAGGGGCTTTACATGTTACTTCCGCATCGGACGAATCGCGAGTGGTTCGATTCGAAAACTTTTCGTTCTCGACACAAATGAGAGTAGGCGGCGAAAACCACAACATCCAGATCAGCACATCGATCGAAATTGCCGAAGGTCAGCAGGCCGTCGTCGGCAAGGCGGCGGTGGGCGACAGTGCGTTGATCCTGGTCATGAGCACGAAACTGATCAATTAAACGGAGAGGTAGCGAGCAGCTTGCAGCTTCGGAGCTGCGCGCTGCCCGCTTCGAGCTGATGGCTTTTTCTTACGAAGCCAGGCTCACCAGGAAAATTATCGCGACAGCACCCATCCCGGCCAGGCCAAAATAGGCGTAAGCCAGCATGGCTTTGCCAGGCTGGTGTTCTTTGGGAACGGCCGGAGAAGTGATCACTTTCAGGTTCAGGAAACCCAGAATCGGCCCGGTCAGAAACGCAACGATCGTCACGAAGTCCACCATCTGCGTCAGGCTGGTGACGAACACCGCCAGCAGGGCGGTCATCGCGACGCCGATGGCGACCAGGGCGATCCAGTACGGCCGTGAAATCGGGGCATTGGCCGTCTTAGCCGGGTCTTTTATCATGATCACTTTGATCGTCCGGTCGATAACGCGGGGATAACCGTCCATGACGGTCAGCGCCGTCGAAAACATCGCGGTCAACGCGGTGATGATCATGATCGGCCGGGTCCAATCCCCCAGGGTCCGTACGTACAGGTCTATCAACTGGGTCGAAAAGACTGCGCCGGCGGAGCTGAACGTCTCACCCGAACCGTACATGACGCCCGCGCCCAGAGTCAGAAACGCAAACGCGAGGACAGCGGTCGCGCCGTAGGCGATCTTGAAGTCCAGACGTGCGGTCGCCACGCTGGCCCGAACGCCGCTGGCCTTGTCCTTGGCCAGCGTCCAAAGAGAACTGTAAACAGAGATCGCAATGTCGGACGGCATCCAGCCGGCCAGGGCCAGAAGAAATGCCAACCCCACCGTGCTGCCTGCCGGCGCCATCGGGATAAGGCTGAAGTTGGAAAACTCCGCCCTGGGGATGACAACGGACGAGGCGATGAGCGTCGATGTGGCCAGCAACAGGAGAACGATCTTTATCGACATGTCGAGCGCCTTGAAGTGGCCGATCCAGAGCAGGATCCCACAGCCGCCATAGACGATCGCCGAAGCAAGAACGGGGGAAATGCTGGTCCCCAGCGCATACTGAAACAGGGACGATGTGAACAGGATGATTGCCGCGTTCGTGATGACAACCGTGCTGAGAATGATGACGAAGTAAAGCCAGACGGCCCATCGCCCAACCCGGTGATAGCCCTCGACCAGGCTTTCGCCCGTCGCGGCGGCATAACGCGGACCGAACTCGAAGAAGGGATACTTCAACGCCAGCGCGAAGACGATCACACCTGCCAGCGCGAAACCCGAAACAGCACCGGCCCGGGTCGATTGAACCAGATGCGACACTCCAATGGCACTGCCGGCCCACAACAAGCCTGGACCAAAACTCTTTAGAAATTTACGAAGGCCCGTTTCCGCATCGTCAACGACCATTCCGGGGGTTCCAACTTCGGTGCTCATCTATGCTCCTGTTGCTTTCGAGGCTCCTGTTGCTTTCGAGGCCCTGTTTTTTTCGAGTGCGGTTCCAACGCACGTTGGAGTAAACGCCAGCCATAATACACCGAATGCGCGGAACGTCAAAAGGGCCCCGTACCTCACATGCCGGTGGGCGGATTCATGCTCCTCTGGTCAGGGTTACCGGTTCTCCCGGAACGTGGTTTCTGAACCGGGAATTCGCGGGAATCCGCGCCCCGTCCTTTATGGTGATTTTCGGTTCCAGGAGCTGGCTTCCCTCGAGCGTTTCGCCGGCAACGCCATCGGAGAACAAGAAGTTTCCCTCTCTCAGTTCGAACACGGTGAGGTCTGCCGGAAAACCGACACGGAGGCGTCCTCGGCGGTGATCTTCTTTGAGTATCCGCGCGGGGACGATCGTGGTCTTCCGGACAACATCGTCGATCGTCAGACCCAGAGCCAGAAACTTCGACATGACGACGGGCAGGCTGAACAGGGCCGGTCCCAGGTAGTTCGTCCGCGTGATGTCGGTGCTCAAGGTGGTCGGGTAGAGTCCTTCCTTGAAAGCTCTTCGCGCCAATTCAAAACTGAAATGGCTCTTGGCCGGAGCGGCATCGATCACGACGCCTCGGTCGCTCGCGGCCTTTAATTCGGGCAACAGGCTATCCGCGCCTCCGACCAGCCCGCCACGCCTCCCCGTGAAAGCATGGGTCAGTATGTCTCCGGGATCCAGCATCGAGAGCATGTCCCTGTTGAACGAAGTCAGCACATCGGACCCGACGGTCTCTTCGGAATTCAGCCCCGCATGGATCATCAACGGAAGCCGGGTACGGGCCGAGACAGCTTTAGCCAGCTTCAGGATCTTGAGATCCGGATTCACAACGGCAGGCCCGTTCGCTCTGATCTTGATGCCCCGGATGACGTCAGATTCCCGTTCCACAAGACCGATCACCCGCTCCGGGTCCAGGCTCTCCCATCCGATTTCGGGAGAGACGGCTTGCCCGGTCGGACAGAGGTGGAGAAAGCAGAAGATGTCCGTACGAGTCGTTGCCGTGACGAGTCGCTTGAACGCATCGTAGTTGGCGCAACCGACGCTGCCCGCGTCCGACACAGCGGTGACGCCGGAAAGCACTCCCGCCTGGTCCGGAGCAACCGCGATAGGCATGATCCCCTCGGCAACATGGGTGTGGATGTCGACGAGCCCGGGAGTCAGAATCAAACCTTCGACATCGATGACCTTTGTCGCGGAAGATGTGCCCAGCTCGGGCTCGACGGCGGCGATCCGGCCATCATGAATGGCGACGTCGTATCGCCCATGAATGTCCTCGGCGGGATCGATGACGGTTCCGTTTTTCAGAAGGATGTCATGAACCATGAGCTAGGAACCTGTCCACCGCTCCCAGCAACAGGTCCGCGTCGGTTTCGTCGAACTGCAACGGCGGCTTGATCTTCAGGACGTTGTGGAATGGCCCCTCGGCGCTTATGAGGATGCCGTCAGACTTCAGTTGCTCCACCAGACGGGCGGTCTCATCCGTCGCCGGATCTTTCGTTTCCCGATCCCGGACCAGTTCGACACCCATGAACAGACCGGGGCCTCGCACGTCGCCGATCGCCTCGTGCCGCTCGGCAAGACGATTGAATCCTTCCGTCAGATAACGCCCGACGCGTAGCGCCCTTTCCCGAAGCCCTTCTTCCTCGACCACATCCAGAACAGCCATACCCACGGCACAGGAAACGGGATTCCCTCCGAATGAGCTGAAGAACTCCATCCCGTTTGCGAAAGACTCTGCGATCTCCGGGCTCGTGACGACGGCTCCGATCGGATGCCCGTTGCCGATGGGTTTCCCCAGGGTGACAATGTCGGGAACCACGCGGTGAGCTTCGAAAGCCCACATGTGGCTCCCCACGCGCCCGAACCCGACCTGAACCTCGTCCACGATACAAACGCCGCCGGCCGCACGAACATGAGAGAAGGCCTCTTCGAGGTATGCTTCCGGCAGTACGAGTTGTCCGCCGCATCCAAGTATCGGCTCGCTTATGAACAAAGCGGGCGGGCGGCTCCCGGCAACGAGACCCTGACAGGTTACCCGTACGGATTCGGCATAGGCAGGGCCCGCGGACCGATTGCCCGCGAAACGACCGCGGTAGGGGTCCGGCTTCTCTGCCTTGTGGACCCAATCGGGCAACCCCTGACCGCCCGGTCCCTCGCACTTGTACGGACTCATGTCCACAAGCGTCGCCGTATTTCCATGGTAGGCACCCTCGAGGACGATCACGTCACGACGCCCCGTGTGCGTTCGGGCCATCCGAACGGCCAGTTCGTTGGCTTCGCTGCCGGAGTTGACGAAGAAACAGACGCTCAGGGGATCGGGCAGCGTATCCGTCAGTCGCTTGGCGTACTCGACCAGATGGGGGTGTAGATACCGCGTATTCGTGTTCAGGACCAGTGCCTGCTGGAACAAGGCCGCGACAACCTTGGGATGGCTGTGTCCCACATGGCAGACATTGTTCACGCAATCCAGATACGCGCGTCCACCCGCATCGAACAGGAATTGACCCCGCCCCCGGACGATTTCCAGAGGAGTGTCGTAGGCCAGGCCAACCGAAGCCCCGATCCGATGCTTTCGTTCGTCCAGTAGCTCCCGCTTCGTCCGTGATCGATTCCCGACATGCTCGGTCGCAAGCGAACCCACCTGACAGGCCGCCCGAAACCGGTTCTCGGCCCTGTCCCAGTCAACGGCGGCCAGACGCTCAAGCATCGCCCAGGCGGGCGTGGCGCTCGTCTGCTTGTGAAGATTGTCGGGATCTTCGCGAGCGGCGATGGCGGACGAGATCACGCTGACCGCCAGTCGCATACAGATCAGGGGAAACAATACGCGGATCTCGTCGTCGGAAAGCGCGCGAGCGCCATTGTATCCGGCAACAACATGGGCCGCCGCATTCAATGGGTCATCCACCCCGAGAACCGCGTACGCGCACCCGATCGCCAGTTCATTAACAGTCTGGGTCCACACGAGGTCGCCAAAATCCAGAAGGCCCCAAACCCTCCACTCCTGACCGAAAGCCGATACCAGCAGGTTCTCGTCGTTCGCATCATTGTGAATGACGCTCCGTGGCAGATCGGCCATCAAGGGCGCGACACGCCCCCGGTACTGGAGCAGCAGATCCTCGACAAGGCTCCGATCAGATGGATCTCCGATGGTTTCGGTATAGGCACTGATCCATGCGGCTCGCGCCAGGTCCCATCGAATCGAACGCTTCATCGCCGGGTGTTCGAAGTCGCGCAGACATAGGTCCAGGTTACCAAGCGCACTCCCGACGCTTTCAAACAAGCCGGCGCTACGCTGTGTGATCTCTGACAGGGGTTGGCCTTCCACGAAGGTCAGAACCCGGAAGAAATACCCGCTTCCATCCGCATCCGTGATCCGCGGATTGGACTCCCCTGAAATCGGTGGCACAACCCGGGGGCATGTCCCGTCGGGCCAGCCCACCGCCACCAGTTTCATGGCCTTGTTTTGAAAGTCGAGAACCTCGGCGGGAACTCCACGGTTCGCGACCTTCAGGACAAAACGCTCATTCTCTCCGACGTTGAGCTTGAAGTTCTGGTCCCATTCCGAAGGCAGGGGTTCCGCGGTGCCGTCCATTTCGTAGTGTTCACGGACGAATTCTTCGACCTTCCCGGCAGAGAAGCGGGGCTTATTGTCCACGGTCAGCAGTGTGGTATCGGACACGATCGCCTCAGCGGATGATGAGCCAGACCCCAACTAACAACAATCCCATTCCGGCCACCCGCGACACGTTCAGCATCTGAACCGTAGTCCCGAACAAACCGAAATGGTCGACCAGTGCACTGACGATGAACTGCGTCGTGACCATGATCGTGAAGGTAACGACCAGGCCGAGCCTCGGAGCCGCGTATCCGATCCCGCCCACGATCATCAAGCCCAGGATTCCGGCAGACAGCGTGTAGGTGGGGACACTTCGCCAGGCGGCAAGGTTGCCCCCGCGTTGAATCAGTATCGCGATCGCAATCAAGAACCCGCCACCACCGTAGGTGATAAACATGCTTTCGAGAGTGCCGATGCCATGATCCAACTGGCCCATAAACTGTGCCTGAATAGCTACGGCAGCCCCTGCAACAACGACGATTACGATCAGCAGTGTCGAACCGGTCATGCGAAATACCTCCGTAATCAGGCCAGGTCAAATGATCAGTTGCGTATGGAGTGGGAACTTCGTATCAAATCATGGATTCGACCGATTTCAAAGTCCTCAAAATCAAAACCCGGAACAACCCTACAGCCGACCAGGGAAAAGGAAGCCGCTTCGTCCACTGTGGCCGCGAACCCTGCTGGATCAAGTACTCGGAATTTGTCGACAAGTCACACTCCTCTAGACATCGCCTAGGTTCCAAGCAGCGCGGACCGTATCTGCTCGACCCGTCGCCGGTTGACTCCAAGATCTCCGTACCCGACGCGAGACGCCGAACGCACATGGATCACACTTTCCCGAACGTCGAGAACGAAATCCACGTCATCGACAAAGCGGAAGATGCGGCTCCGGGCCTCCACGTGTATATAGGTATCCGACTTTTCGACGATCGTGGTGCGGGGAAAGTCCCGCAGGACCGCTTCGAGACTCTCCCAGGCTTCGTTGGCCGGCCCCGTGAATCGCAGGGGTTCGATCTGATGAATTTCGTCCGAGGCCAGGCTCGAAACACAGTTCGGACTCGACGGGCACGGTTCTATTTCGTTTGATGTCCCGGTTCGGGGAGTGTGGGTCATGATGGGTACGCCCAAGCCTAAAAGGACCAGCATTCCAACCGCAATCAGAATCTTTCCCCGGTGTCCGGCCCAACCGGAAGAACCCTTTGGTCTGTCGGTTTGGTTCAAGGAAAGCAGTATAAGGCCTGCATCCCCGGGAAGCAGTGTCCGTTATGAGAATTCAGCGTGAACGAAAGCCAGAGAACGACGAAGCCGCCGGCCAAGGGCTGCTCGGAGCCACCGTCGGAATTATGCAGATGGTTGAGGAAGTGAAGGCGGGAAATCCCGCGGTTTGCCAGGCATCAGGCCCGGGGAATTCACCCCGGGCCCCTGACAGCAGCGCTCATGTCACCGTTTACCACTGGATCAGAATGACCTATGGCGCGGGTATGATCGCTCCCTCGAACGGCGGCACGCCGGAACCCGCACAGTAGGCACCGGTCCCTCGAAAGTGAGTATCGATGCACTTCAACTCGGCGCCGAGACCTAACAGCAGGTCCACGGTCTCGGGGAACCCCGCACGCTTGTGATATCCGGCTCCGCCACCTCGGGCCAGGTCGACCGTCGACTGTCCAAGCCGGCTGACTGCCTTCAGGTCGGCGCCGTTCGCCAACAGGTATTCGATCAGCTGGTGGTCGCCCCTGGCCGCCGCGTAATGGAGCGGCGTGTAGCCCCAGGAGTTGGGCACACTGACGTCTGCACCATGCTCCTCGACCAGGTACTTCACCGCATTGAAGAAGTTATTCGGCACCTGCCTCATGTCGACGGCTACGAACCCGAGCCAACCGCCCCCCGCTGCAGCGTGTATGGGATACATGTTGGCCGTGCCCTTGGGAAGCGGCCGCAACCCCGAGTCATCCCCGCTTCGTCCGTCCTCTTGCCGTGTCCCTCTCATACCGACCTCGTCCCACCGGGTCGGAACATTGGGATCGGCGCCGTAAGACGCCAGCAACTTCATCGCCTCGACATCCAGGGCGAACGATGCCCGCCAGAACGGAGTGGCACCGTTAACATCGAGTCCGACACGCCCGACTGTGAACTCCCAGTACCACAGGTGTCTCTTGATCGCCACGTTCGGATCGGCGCCGGCCTCAAGCAGCGCCGTCAGCACGTCCATGTATGTGCTTTGCTGGTACTCATGAGCTCTGGGCTGCGGGTGGCTGGTAAAGTTTGCCCACTGGGTCTGCAATACACCAAAGAGCGGTGCGACCCGGTCGGTGTTCGTGGCCAGGTTCGGATCGGCGCCGCGCTCGATCAGGATCAAGGCGAGATCGAAGTGACCGTTCTGGACGGCGCTGACGAGGGGACTGCTTCCGTCGCCGCTGACCTGATCGATGTCGGCTCCACCTTCCAGGAGAGCTTCCGCCACGTCGATGTGGCCTTCGCGGGCCGCATGCAGCAGCGCTGTCATCCCGCCCGTCTTCCCGACCAGCGTCTCAAACCAGGGGCGCGTCAGATACTCGACCTCGGTCCCTCTGTAGAGCCGGGTGTTTGCCAGGTCGTCCGGATGGAAGTTCATGAGTAGCTCCGCGATCGCCTCGTCCGAACGCAGGAACTCGCGCTGGACGGCGATGGCCGCCTGAGCCTGGGTCGGGGTTAAGGCCGGGCCGATTTCCTCCGGCAAGTTTCCCCCTATCTCCCGCTGCGCCTCCTGAAGGCGGGCCTGCGCTTCCTGGTCGATGACCATTCGCTTCAGGACATCGACGACCTCCGTCCTGATCGCGGTGTCGGCGCTGTGGCCCAGGAGCTCTCGAACCGCCCCCGTGCGGCCAAACGACGACGCGAACATCAACGGTGTCTGCCCAGCTGAAGCCTCCAACGCGTTCAAACTCGCGCCGTGCTCGATCAGTACCCGGACCGTGCTCTCCCCTTTGAACGCTTTGGCGGCAAGGTGGAGCGGCGTCACACCACTGGCCGTCGTCACGGCATCCGGGTCGGCGCCGGCCTCGATGAGCGCGCCAACCAGAGAGGAGGCGGCGGCACCGCTGGCGAGATGGATCGGCATGTAACCGCCGATTCTCGTCGTCGCCGAGACCTGGGCTCCCGCATCGATCAGGAGCCTGGCGATATCGACGCTCCCGGCCTCGGCGGCCAGATGAAGCGCGGTCATCCCGTCCCCGCGAGCCACGTTTGGATCCGCACCGTCGGCGAGAAGCGACCGTACGGCCGCCACGTCACTCCGCTTCGTGGCATCCAGAAGCGCCACGTCGGCCGCCGCAACCGACCCGGCCATCAGCGCAATTGCGAGGACCGCAGCAGTCAGGCACGTGCCTGTTCTTGAAGTCACAGTGCTCCCTCCGAACTCGAATCCGACACAGTCAGCGGGAACTCGCCCGTGCTGTCGCCGAAGAACTCCAGGTCGTCGTGTCCGATTCGATGCATCAGGCTCAGGAACGCGTTCGCCATCGGCGTCCCCTTCTCGGCGCTCACGTGGACGTTGCCCTCCAGCGCTCCGTTCGCGTGCCCCATCAGGAGCAGCGGACACCGAATGTTGTTGTGCACGTTCCCATCGCCCATCGCCGAACCCCAGACGATGACGGTCTTGTCCAGAAGAGAAGCGTCCCCGTCCATCGTGTTCTTCATCTTCTCCAGGAAGTAAGTGAACTGGCCGAGGCGGTACGTGTTGATCATGTTGTAGGCCATGATGCCGTCGGGTGTGTTTCCGTGGTGGGACGCCGAGTGCCACGGTTTGCTCGTTCCGCTCTCCGGGAAGGTCATGCTCGACCTGTCCGCCCCGGGCTTGAAGGTGATCACACGCGTCAGATCCGCCTGGAGCGCCACCAACTGGAGGTCGAACATCAACTCCATGTGATCTTCCCACCGGTCGGGAACGCCCGCCGGCGCCTCCGGCATCGCCCGCTCCTCGCCGCTGTTGTTCTGCGCCTCGACCAGCTGAATTCTCCGCTCCATCTCGCGGATGTGGCTCGTGTACTGGTCCAGGGCCATGCGGTCGACTGCCCCCAGCTCGCTCTTCAGCCGGGACAGCTTGGTCCCGACCCAGTCGAGCAGGCTGCCGTTGGTCTGCCGCCGGCCGGCACGGTCCGCCGCCGAGTCCCCGACGCCGAAGAGCTGCTCGAAGACCGCCCTCGGATCGGCGATCGGTGGAAGCGGCTCGGTGGGACCCGCCCAGGCAATCGTCGTCCCGTATGCGCAGTGGTAGCTGTATTCGCACCCGCCGGGCCCGCCCAACTCGGTGGTGAGCTCGAGCGAGGGCAGCACGGTATCCTGTCCAAAGCGGTCCGCATGGACCTGGTCCAGTGACTTCCCAAGGTAGACCTCGCCCGACTTGCGTAGGGGATGGGCCTGGGTCAGGAACACCGCAGAGGCCCGATCGTGGCCGCCGCCGATCTCGTCGGGCGTCAGGGAACTCGCCATTCTGACGTCGGTCTGGCTGACGACGGTCAGGTAGTCCCGGTACGCCTCGAGGGGCTTCAGATGGCTGTCCGTCACAAACTCAAAGTTGCGACCAATCTTCGCCGGTGCGAAAAGCTGTCGCTGGTTGCCCCAGTCGCTGCCGCCCGCACACCCCATCGACTCCTCAACGCCGATAAAGCGCGTGAACTGCTTCGCCGCTGGGCCTTGCGAAGCTCGCCCGGCCGGTATCATCGCCTCCATGAACGGCAGCGCCACGATGGCGCCGGCGCCCCGCAAAAAGGTCCGTCGAGGTATGTATTTTCCAGTGATGTAGGACATAGTTGGAGTCTCCTGAACCGTTGGGTCTGTTTAATGGTCGCCGCCAGAGTCGTCGGTGATGGCCGTCCGCTTCATCTGGAATGCGCCGCTCTTCACCACTCCCATGATGAAAGACGACAAGTGATATTCGTTAGCTTCAGCCTCGCGGGCGATGGCACGGATCGTCGGCTGGTCGAAGTGCTCCACGGGACGGCCGAGCGAATATGCCAGCAGGTTTTCCGTGAAGTGCCGCACGAGCGGGATCGGACGCTTAAGCAGAGCGTCGACGAGTTCGGCGGGCGAGGCGATCGGCGTTCCGTCGTAGTAGTCGCCGCTCGTGTCGAGTTGGGCCATGTTCTCACGGACCCGCCACCTGCCTGTGGCATCGAAGTTGTCCAGCGCCAGGCCGATGGGGTCCATG
Source organism: Terriglobia bacterium (assembly GCA_965262425.1). Classification (GTDB taxonomy): domain Bacteria; phylum Acidobacteriota; class Terriglobia; order 20CM-2-55-15; family 20CM-2-55-15; genus CAZOZZ01. The sequence goes on from OZ253536.1 coordinate 2,487,411, forward strand.
AACCGGTGGCAGGAGTTGCACGCCGGGTTCTCGCGGTGTACTTCCATCCGCTCGCGGGTGTTCAGACGGCGGCCTCCGGCAACGCTCGGGCTCGACTCGAAGGACGGCACGTTCTCCGGTGGAGGCGGGGGCGGCGACCCCAGTAGCACCTCCAGGACCCACTTGCCGCGAAGCACCGGAGACGTCCGGTCCGACATGGAGGTCAGGTGTAGCATGCTCCCGTGGCTGAGAAGTCCACGACGCCGGTCGTTCGGGTAATCGACCCGGCGGAATTCCTCCCCGTAGACGCCCTCGATCTCGTAGTGCTGGGCCAACAGCCCGTTGAGGAATGTGTAGTCGGCTTCGAAAAGCTCGAACAGGCTCCGGTCTTCCTCGACCAGGTACTCGAAAAGCAGCTCGGTCTCCCGAACCAAAGCGTCGGCGAGCTGTCCGGTGAAATCCGGATAGAGATAGGCTTGCGGCCAGATCTCCCCGACGTCCTGCAGCCTCAGCCACTGATGGGCGAAGCGGGAGGCCAGCGTCTCCGAGCGTGGATCCTCGAGCATCCGCGCAACCTGCTGCTCGAGGACTGAGGGATCCGAAAGCCGACCGCTCGCAGCGACCTCCAGGAGCTCTTCGTCCGGGGCCGTGGCCCAGAGGAAGAAGGAGAGACGCGTCGCCAGCTCGATATCGCTCAATCGATAGCTCTCACCCGGCCGGGTGTTGACAGGCTCCCGCTCCAGTCGGAAGAGGAATTCAGGCGACACGAGGATCGACTGCAGTGCCATGCGGACTCCAATCTCAAAGCCCTCCCCGGCGGCGGCTCCCTCGTCGTAGAAGTACAGCAGGTCCGCCACGTCGGTCTGGGTCATGGGACGCCGATACGCCTGAGTCGCAAGCTTCGTGAGGATCGCCTCGGCGCAGGAACGCTCTTGCTCGGGCGACGTCGGATGGCAGGTAAAGACCTTCTCGCGACTCTGGGTCTCGGAAACTCCGGAAACGTTTGTGGGACCCGTGATCCACAGCTCGGTCACATGCGTCAGCCCCGTGATTCCGTATTGCGCACTTGTTATTGGATGCGTGGCCGACCACTCGACGGGACTGAACCGGTCCTCGTACGGACCGTCGATCAGGTTGACGAACGCCGCCGAAACGCTATGCTGGCCGGCACGGACGAAAATCGGCTCGGTCCGTTTGCCGCCGACCTGGGCCTCGAAGTCGGCCAGCCTCTGGCCCACGCCATCCCGTGAGCGCCCTCCAGCGTTGTGCTGGAGCATCAGGAGCGCGACTCCCTCTCCGTCGATGGAGATGTCGAGATCCTCGACCGCCGTCTGATTCCCACTCCCCTGGCTGGTCTTCACCTGGAAGACGTATTCTCCATCAGCGGGAAAGTCGTGCGTGACGACCGTGCCACCCCGAGTCCCGAACGGCGCGCCGTCGAGACGATCCCAGGCGTGCTGAGAAACCCGCTCCGGGCTGACATGCTTCGTCGTCGAGGACACCGCCTCGGGGTTACCCAGCGCCAAGCGGGCAACCTCGCTGCCGGCCCTCAGAAACGCATCCAGGACGGTCGGTGAGAACGGCTGGGCGGCCGACTGGTTGTCGAAGGCGCCCATGAACAGGTCGGCGGGGAGCCACTTCCCCGCATCCACGTCCAGGGCCAGCAGATCGTAGATCACACGCTCGTATTCGGCCCGACTGAGTCGCTGGAACCGCCGGCCGCCCGGATCGGGAGCGGCCCGGGCAGCCTCGTCGACATTCGACTCCATGGTCTCGACCAGGGCCAGGAGGGTATCCGCATCAGGACGGTCGGCGCCGACAGGAGGCATCATCCCCAGACGCAGCTTCCCGATCATCTTTTCAACCAGCTCGCCACTGTCCTCGACGTGTGTGAAGTCCAGACCGGACATGCTCATATTGCCCGCCATTTCAACGTCGTCGTGACAGTACGCGCAATATTGGTCGATGATCGCCTGTTGGGATTCGGCGGACAATGGAACGTCGTTCGCCCGGGTCATGCCAACAGCACTGTTCGGCGCCTGCTGTCCGGCAAGATTGATCCCCGCCATGACGATCAGACACACGAATACTGCAGCCAGGGTGACAGTGCTGCGCCTTATCATTGTTACTTGGGCCTCCCGTTGATTCAGGGGTTCTCTCGAGATTTTGGACAGATTGCTAGATCTCTAGCGTTTTTATCACTATACGGCAATCTGAGCAAGGAGAATCCACCCCCCTTGTTCAACCGATTTCGACGATGAACTGGAAAACACGTCGCGCGGCAAGCTGGCTGGATTTTAGGGGCCGGGGTGGGAATCGATCCCGTACGTCCGGAGAAAAGGACTTCCGGATCTTAAGTCCTTCGAGCGGGAATGGAGGTGCCCCTCGTAATTCCCTTCTCTACTGTGGCTTACAGGCCTTACGGTTCATACCGCACCCGGGGTCATTACATATTACCCTTTGATCCACATATTATAGTCCACGTTAAGGTAGCTCCGATCACATCAGCGATTCGGGGAGCACCGAGCGAAGTCATCGTCGGGGTCGACGAAGGCCTGAAGCACGACTCTGCAATCAACCTGGACCACGTCCAGACTGTCGACAAGGCACGCCTCGAACGTTTTGTCGGCACGATTGGGTCGAAACAAATGAATGAGGTGTGTCGGGCTCTTGCGATCGCGACGGGGTGCAGTGGTTGAACCCCGCTAATTCGGTGCACCTGTCCTGTCGGGCTTTACAACCGGGTGGTTGTTAGTTGACCCCAACTCCCTCCTGCCGTAGTATTTACGGAGTTTTTCACGGATCGCTCCAAGACACCTAAACGATGCAACCTGGCACGCAGTTTGACCACTACGAGATCAAGTCCGCCCTCGGCAAGGGTGGCATGGGCGAGGTGTGGCGTGGAACCTACTTTCGGACGTTGCGGAGAGCGAGGGGAAAAAAGCTTTCGGGTCAAACTCGCTACGCGATCATGAAAACACGAGTTCATCGTAAAGCTGTCGCCTAGAATTCCAAGGGAGGTGTGTATGCGTCGGCGGGAAGCATTGAAATGGATAGGCGGTGTCGCGGCGTTTTCAGTTGCTTCACCTCGATGGGCGAACCCGCTTGCCGCGGTTCCGCCTCAAGAGATCGAAGGGCTGTGGTCCGACCGTGTCGGGCAGTTGGAAGCGCCCGGCCCCGACGAGTTTGTGCTCACGGCCGTGGGAGATATGATCATAAGTTCCCCCGCGAGCACTCGCCCCGAGCCTCAGGCGCGGCAGATGTACCGGGTTATGCGAGAGGCCGACCTCGCGTTCGGTAATTGCGAGGAGGCGATCGCGTCCGTCGGTTACATCGAGCCGAAAGCGTCTGCAATGGGTTGGCCGTCGATTCTCGACGACTTCAAAGCTGCCGGTCTAGACATCCTTGCACTGGCGAACAACCACTACATGGACCTCGGAGAGGAGGCCGCGCTACAGGGGCTCGAAGAGATGAGCGATCGAGGATTCGTCGTCGCCGGTGGCGGAAAAGACTTGGAAGGTGCTTTGAGCCCAGGGATTGCGACTGCTAAGGGTCGCCGCGTAGGCACCCTGGCGTTTTGGTGCGCGGCGGCAACGGTGGATGGCACAAGCTACATCGAACGAGCTCGAGCCACAGACTCCAAGCCCGGCGTCGCAGTCATTTCGGGGCATGAGGTCACGATACCCGGAGGCAGCGGCAGTTCAATGCTGTTGCCCCGGGCATCAGATCTTGCCACGCTCATCGACGCGGTGGAGCGTGCTCGGACTCAGGTCGATTTTCTGATGGTCTCCTTCCACATGCATTGGAGCAGAGCCGATCGGCGGGAGGTAGCCGAGGGGAGGAAGATCATCTGCCGCGCGGCGATCGACGCCGGCGCCGATCTGGTCATCGGCCATGGTCCGCACGTATTGAATGCCATCGAAATTCACCGCGGCAAGCCTATCCTGTACAGTCTCGGACACTTCTACCTCCAGGCTCTTCAGAACGGAAAATCCCTGCCGCAGTTCACGCAATCGCCGTCACTGGTCCGTTTTATCGAGAATGGCTTCAACACCCCTGAGCACCGCATGACGGCAATTGCCAGGATGTTGGTCGGCGAGAGTGGAGTCCGCCGCCTGGATTTGCTGCCAGTGACCGTCGACATCCAGAAGGACGGCAACCCCTTCTTTGCCGACTCCGACGAGGGGGTGCGCATCATGACCGAGTTGGAAACACTTTCCGCACCCTATGGGACCCGCATCGACCGTCATGGCTGGTTCGCTGAAGTCAACGTCTAGTGATGTCGGATCGAGGCTCCTACTTGTCTCGCTGGATCAAAGAGTGGCCGTTTTTCGGGGCCGTAGCCCTGCTCTTGATTCTCGGCACTCTGTGGTCCCGCCCCCGTCCCTCAATCCCGGACGATGAAGTTCATGAGATCGTCCAGGAGAGATTGTTCGAGGACCTCGGGCTGGAGTCTATTGATCTGACCGTGTTCGGCACTCGGGAACGATCCGACGGATCGCAAATCGCGTCGGTTCGTCTCCAGGACGAACTGCTGGACCTGCGGTTTGAAGGGGGCGAGGACGAATGGGCCTGGCGGGGCGTTGTCCAATCCGGAAGGATCGAGTTCACGGTAGAGGACCACGTTCTGCACCTTCGGGCTAGAAACGAGCAGGGCGCCATCGACATCATCCGGCTCGTACAGACTGCGCAGGTGGCGGCGAAAGTGCGAACGGGTTCCTACCTGCCGATCGCGACGTTGGAAGACGACGGTTACCTGCCGACCAAGCTGGAGCTGGACGGGCCGAGGGGGTATAGGTTCGACACCGACATGTCCGAACTCGGTTACCGGATATTCCTCTCGCCAAAGGAGTACCCAAGAACGGGTGTGCGTTCCTTTTACGGGGACTATGCCCTCGAGGTTCGCGGATCCGACAGAGGAGGAGACAGGGCCGGGCGGGACGATCCTCTCATAGAAAGTCCGCGGCCGGATTGACAGAGCGAGGAACCGAGAGGGATGCCTGGCAGTGGAATCCTACCTCAACGAGTCCACGGGCATAGTTCGGGCAAAGTTGGCTGATTTTGGCGATGAATAACGTCATGCGGCTAACTAGTTACAAACAAGTGCCTGGGGCGGGAATCGAACCCGCACGTCCCGTAAAGGACTCCGGATTTTAAGTCCGGTGCGTCTGCCAGTTCCGCCACCCAGGCTTAATTGATTCTAAACTACTTAGCAAACCCTACCACCTTCCCCTCTTGCTCCAATGGGGAGATTTGTGGGGACTTCGTTCCGAGTTTTGGCAATTTCTCCACGGCCCGCCGCTTGTAATCCATCGACAGATGAGTGTACCGCATCGTCATCTTCGGGACTTTGTGTCCCATGAGTTCCATCATCGCTTTCAGATTCGTGTCTGCCATCCCGAGGTGACTGCCGAAGGTGTGTCGCAACGTATGAAATGTGCAATCCTTCAAGCCGGCTCGTTTAACAGCGTTTTCGAACGCAGTGCGCCATGACTTCCAGGGCTTTCCGTAACGGCTCACGAATACTGGAGCCTCTGGTGCGGGTTCCGGCATTCGATCCCTCTGCATTTCCGTGAAGATTTCCGCGAGTTCCTCAGTTATAGGAACCGTTTTCGTTTCATAGTTCTTCGAGTAAGCGCTCTCGACTGTCAGGGTCCGGTTTCGGAGGTCGAGACACTGCCACTTGAGAGACTTCAATTCCGAGCTTCGCAGTCCCGTGTGAAGCGCCGTCAACACGACAATTCGAAACTCCGGGTTGCAAGCTGCAAGAAGATCGTTCGCCTCTGCTTCGGTCAACCACCGTGTCCGTCCATCTCCTTCCTTGAAGAAGCGAACCTTTTGGACCTCGCCGTTGACCACGAGTCGGAAGGGGTTTTCTGCCACCAGCCGCCATCCGACGCACTTACTGAAGAAGTGCTTCAGTGCGGTTAGTTCCCTGTTGATCGTGGCTCCTGGGTTTGTCCACCCGGTCTGGCCCACTTTTGATCGTCTGATTTGGCCCACCCCCTCCTGTTAATAATTCCGAGTAGTGATAATCACCGCCGGACCTGTGTTGGAGATGTGGGAAAGCCGAGCGCCCTTGGCGAGGCTTTTCCAAGCGCTGTGGGAATCCTGGTTTTTAGGATTTCCACAGCGCGTCATCTTCCACAGGCCTCCGTTTCTTTCTTTGGGTCTTCCGCAGAATTTGTGGGTAAAACCGTCTTCCATCGCCGCTTGAGGAGACCACGGTGCTCGCCAAGCCTCAAGGCTTCCCTCGCAAGCTCGGCGGCTGCGCCGGCCTTGACCCTCGGCTGCGCTCCGCGGTGTCGGCTGGTGTGGGCGATGGGGAACGGGGCCTCCGGCGGGGGCTCCGGGCACCGGGTGTAGGCGTCCGACCGAAGTGGGTACTGGAATATTCGCCGTCGAACAAAAGAATAAGGTACTTTGTTTCAATTACTTATGTGCGCACAGGCCTTTGGACTGCCCACAAATTCTGCGGAGGAGGCGAAGATTTTTGCGATTACCTTAACGACTATCTCGCCAGCACCCAACCCGCGAACCATCCCCTCATCACCGTCTTTGTCCTCCCAACACCATCTGTCAAACAGGATGCGTTTAAGCTCTTCCATGCCTTGGGAAGGAGCACCTTCCGGCTCAAGAAGCCCGCGTTCGCGCACATCTACGGTTTCGACGATGGCAACATGCCAGAATACGAACTGCCTCAAATACCCGGCACGCCCGTTCCCTTCTATGGCCTCCAAGAAGTCCACGTCATCACGATTAAACCAACCACAAGCGCGGAAGAAGTTCTCACGCTCTGCCGTCGCAACTGCCGCTCAGAACAGTTCGTGGTCATCCACGAGTACCAAACCCTTGCCGACGACTTCATCGTCGCTGCATCCATGAGCGCCGAGGCAGGACAAGAACGAACCAGCGAAGGCTACCGCATCTACCAAACCACTGCTTCTTGACTGCTACCAGAACGCCACACTACACACTTCGATTGGAACGCTGGAATTTCAGATCAGCGCGACCCTGACCAAGCTTCCTTGAGCAGTTCCCCCTGAATCTTCTTCCCCTCCGCACGGTCTCTCGGGATAATTACGTCCTGTTAGGGTGAGGGAATTATTGCAAACGTAGAACATCTTAAGATCCTGAGACAGGGCGTGGCGGGTTGGCATAGGTGGAGGGCTGAGAATCTGGGCACAATTCCTGACCTCAGCGGCGCGATCCTCGGCGGCGCGGACCTCAGCCGTCCGGACCTCAACAGCGCGGATCTCAGCGGCGCGAACCTCAACAGAGCGAACCTCAACAGCGCGGATCTCAGCGGCGCGAACCTCAACAGCGCGAACCTCAACAGCGCGGACCTCCGCGGCGCGAACCTCAACAGAGCGCGCCTCTACAGCGCGAACCTCCGCGGCGCAAACCTCGTGGATGCGGACTTCACAAAGACCATAATGGCCTGGACTGAGCTCGCCCAACTGGACCTGTCAGAGGCGAAGGGACTTTCGAGTGTCGTCCACGGTGCACCCTCCACGATTGGTATCGATACTCTTGAACAGACAGCGTCGGGTCTGGGCACGAATCCATCGCGCCAGGGTGAGGTCGAAAAGTTCCTTTTGGATGCGGGACTACCAAACGAATATTGGGAGTTGTTCCGTTCGAGAATCGGCAGCCCGATCCAGTTCTATTCTGTGTTCATCAGCTACAGTTCCAAGGACCAGAAATTCGCCGACAGACTTCATGCGGATCTCCGATCGAAGGACGTGCGGTGTTGGCTGGCAACCGAGGACCTTAAGATCGGGGACTCATTCCGATCAAAGATCAACGACGCGATCAGGTTCCACGATAAGCTGCTCGTCGTCCTGTCCAAGGACTCCGTGGCAAGCGACTGGGTAGAAGACGAGGTCGAGGCCGCCTTCGAACGGGAACAACGAGACGGAAAGCAGGTCCTCTTCCCTCTCCGGATCGACGACGCCGTGCTGACAACTGACGCTGCCTGGGCATCGAGCATTCGCCGACGTCGGCATATAGGCGATTTCACAGGCTGGAAGAATCACGACAGCTACCAGGCCGTGTTCGATCGAGTCCTGCGCGATCTTCAAGCCGACGTTGCCCCTCCACCAACGTCTTCTCCGTAACCTCTCCAAAACATTTCCAGCAAATCGCCGGTTCCGGGAGCTGGTATTTCGCCTGGCCTCTTCGGCGGCCGGTTACTCGATCCAGGATCCGGTTGAAGGGAACATCCGCTTTATCTGAACAGGCTTCGCAGCCGAGGATTTCAAATTGGGCGAGAAAGAGGGTGGCGCGGGAGACAGAGATGAAGGTGCTCATGTGTATTCAGTATGCAGGTGACTGGCCGATCCGGTAAGTCCAAGAAATCTACGTTTGCACGATGCAGGTTGGTGTCGTGTCGCGGAAAGTGCGGCGGGAAGCGGCGCTTCAGCTTTCGAGCATGGCTGGTAGAAGTGTTACTTTCAGCGCGAGCGACTCCTGACACCAAGGAAAGACCGGCGGTCATCGACCGCCGCCACAGGCAATTTGTCGCTTAACAACAATCATTCTCTGGAAAACACTTCTGGCGACAGAAAGTATTGTCTGATCAGTTGGTCTCGCAATTCCCGGGCGCGAGTCGACTGCTTGGCATCTTCGAAGAGATGTACAACCATGGCCGCCGCCTCGTTGACTTGTTGACCCACGAAAGGGACGTCCCGATTGAACGAGATGACTGAGCCCTGTCTTGTGACGGGAATTGGCTGCACACGAACGGCCGTGTAAACTGAGTTGAGGTTTGACCACAAGGCGTTGTTATCCGGGTCGATGAGAAGACCTGCAATGTATTGCACGGAGGCATCCGCGAAACGGCCCATATTGAAGGATGCGGTTCCGACAAGCATGTAGCCCTCTGCCGCGTCTGGCACGATGTGCTGCAAATAACGTCCGGTCGCCGCGCAGTTTTCCCATTGTTCCAACTTTCCGTAAGTCGTACCAAGCGACGAATATACGAGGTAGTTTCCAACGTCGGCGATTTCTTCAGGTGGCACGCCTTGCCGAATCCTGAATTCGCGGGAAGCCTGATTTGCGAAGCGGTCCAGTTCCTGAGCCTTAACCAATACAGCAAGAGACTTTTCGTAAAACTGCCTCGCTTCGTCGCGGTGGCCGCTGTCGTTCAGAAGCTCCCCCTTGCTGCGGTAGTGATTCCCGAGGCCCAGATAGAGCGTGTTGTTCTGCCATTTGAACGGAATTGGCGGGTCCGGTTCAAGAATGGATCTGGCGATCTCAGCTTCCGCGATAGCCTCGTCGATAGCCTACTCCCGCGGCTTGCCGTTATTTTGAAGCGCCCCGGACCACACAGCGTTGCCATATGCCATGTGAGTTTTGAAGCTCGCAGGCGCAGCGGCAACGGCACTAGTCCAGAGGGACAGATCGGACTGCCAGTCGGTGTTTCGGACAGTTGTGCGAACGCCCATCGCGATGATTACAACCGCAGGCAGGACCCAGCGGATGAGTGCGGCCGGTGGCCCGCCAGTAACCGCCCGAGTACTCAGCGCTTCACTGAGCCTGCAAAGTGCCAGCGCTGCCACTGCACTGAACCCGACCGATGGCAAATACAAAAACCGCTCGGCCATGATGCTTCCGATGGTCAACAGAAGGTTAGAGGTGGGCAATAGCATCGCGAAGAAAAAGAGCACACCCCACGAGAAAAGTGTCCGCCGTCGGCGCAGCCAGACGGCAGCCACCAGAACCAGGATGACGATACCCAGGGAAATCCATGGGACTGCTTCCGCCAAGCCGTTGCCGGCAGTTCCGTACAGTGGAATTTGATTGAACGAGTAATCACTTGAAAGTGTCCGCGGAAAGACCAGTAATCCCATATACCGGCCAATGACACCCATCGCTGTCATAAACGACTGAAAGGGTGTTGCACCGACCAGGGGATTGTCGACGAACACTTCCTCGAAAATCACAGTGCTCTGCCCCATCCATCGGCGTATCAACCCAAGCAGTACGAGTGCCGGTATCAAGGCTAGTGGTCCCCGTCAAACAGACTGTAACTTATCGAGCTTCTTTCGGGCACGTTGAACTTTTTCAAGAATATCGGAAGCCGTTGCGGTCCAAATGAAGGGCTTCGGGTTCTGATTGTGACCCCCGACATATTCCTCCACGGCCTGGATTAGCTCAGGAACCGAATGGAAAACCCCGCGCCGAAGCCGTTGTTCGGAAAGATCCCGGAAGAAGCGTTCGACCATGTTCAGCCAGGATGCACTGGTCGGTGTGAAGTGCACATGAAAGCGCGTGTTGCGCTTCAACCAGTTGACGACTTTCTGATGTTTGTGCGTGGCGTAGTTGTCGCAAATGATATGGATCTGTTTGTCTTTCGGCACGGAACGTTTGATCTGATTGAGAAACCGGATCCATTCCTGATGACGATGCTTCGGCATACAGGTCCCGATAATCGAGCCGTCCAGCGTATTGAGCGCGGCGAACATCGTGGTCGTCCCGTTGCGTTTGTAGTCGTGGGTGAGGGTGCCGCACCGCCCCTTCTTCAGAGGTAACCCGGGTTGCGTGCGGTCCAGGGCCTGCATCTGGCTCTTCTCATCGCAGGACAAAACAATGGCGTTTTCCGGAGGGTTCAGATACAAACCGACCACATCCTCCAACTTCTCGACAAATTGTTTGTCGTTGGAAAGTTTGAAGGTGCGTGCCAGATGAGGCTTCAAGCCATGAGCCCGCCAGATTCTCCCTACCGTGGACTCGCTGACGCCGGTTGCCCTGGCCATCAAGGACCGGCTCCAGTGCGTGGCGTTCGGAGGCTTCCCTTCGACCGTCTTCTTCACGATCCGGGCCCGCTTCCGGCGGCCGATCGAGGGAATCCGTCCACTGCGGGAAGCGTCCTTTTCGATTCCCCCGAGGCCATCTTCAACGAAACGATCGCGCCAACGTCCGGCCTTTTGACGAGTGATGTCCAACTTGGCAGCGATCTCCTGATTGTCCAGACCCCCGGCGGCCAGCAAGACAATTCGAGATCGTTCCGCCAACCGGACCGCCACACTGCGGCTTCGGCTCAGTCGCTCCAGTTCCTTCCGCACAGGAATGTCCAATTTAATCGTCGGTGCTCTCCTCATATATACTCAGACGTAGGAAAGCTGAATAAGTTACATTAACTGTGACGGACTACACTAGGTAGCCTCTCACTACAAACTCATTGAACGATATCTTCCATCGTTCGAGCCCCTTCTTGCCGTTTTCGATTAGCGGCAAACGCCAAAGAACATCGTAAAGCCCGACAAACGCCACGATCATTACGGCGTTTTCTTTGGCCAGAACACCCACGCACGCGGCCGTCCCCATTGCGACGAGCCACCATGTCTTGCGTGCGCCAGGGATGGTTGCGCGTAGATAGCACCAGCCTCCAAAGAGGACTGAGGCCGTTGCCAGCAAATCCGGGCGGCCGATCACGTTGGTCACGGCTTCGGTATTCACTGGATGTAAAGCGAAAATGGACGCAGCGAGTACCGCCAGTTCCAGTCGTCCGGCCAGCAACCGAACTATCAGTAGCACCAGCCACGCATTGCCCCAATGCAGCAGGAAATTCACGACATGGTAGCCCCAAACGGCGGTGCCGTTGCCGAGTAGGCTGTAGTTGAGAAGGTAGCTGAGCGTGGTTACCGGCCGGTAAAGGTTGCCTTCCCGTGATGGCCACCAGTAATTATGCGTAAGGATCTGTTCGATGTTGACCCAACTGACTGCGCGCAGGCGGGGGTCCTGACGGATCAGCGTATTACTGTCGAACACCAACCCCGCACTGAACGAATTCCAGTAAAAGACCAGAATGAGCATGCCCAGTCCCAGACAAAGCCAAATCTGAGGGAACTCATCGATCTTCTTGAACATCGTCTTCTTTGATCTTCCTGCAGAAACATGCGACCGAACTTGTACTGTCGGGTCGACGGTCCGAGCCGTTTTATGCTTCCTTGGCATTTCGCGAGATTACAACATATCGCCACTCGGAGAGTAGATCCTCCCGGCTCGTTCGTGATCGGGCCATACAAAACGCTGGCGTCATCGATCGGAACACGAACCATCTGGGGTACAGTTCCGGAAGGGGGAAGCTGAAACAGGAGCGCGAGGAGTAAAGCCTTCATCTTCAGTTCTCCGGAAGAATCGGTCGCTCAACCAGAAGGATTACCCCACCCGGGGACATGAAGCAGGGGCGACTCTTGCACGCGAGCTCGCCGTCCGCCACCTTCCTGTTCGTGGCGCCGCTCATCGAATATATGGCGTAGGTTGTGTCGCCGGTTTGGATGATTCGGTATGTGGGGGCGTCAACGATCACGCGGCGATCGAAGGCTGGGGCGCAAGCTGCCAGCACAAGCGTAACGATGAAAAGGGCCAGCTGCGTATTCCGCTGATCGTGATCACCAGTTCCGGGATCATGATCAGTGATTCCGGGCATCGTGATCACCCGCCGTAGCGAAGTGAGGGTTAGGATCTCAGTTTAGACCTCCCGAAGTCCACGATTCTTGTTTTGAATGCTTCCATAATCTTGATATTCATCGCCGGGCCTGTGTGTAAATGTGGGAAAGCCGCAGGCTTTTCCAGGGCTGTGGGAATCCACGTTTTTTGTGGATTTCCATAGCCCATCATTTTCCACAGGCCACTGGTTTGTTTTTTAGGTTCTTTCTCATTCTTCGTCCCGTCCTTACTGAATTCCTGAAAATCCTTCGCGCCAGGATCGCGTATCCGCGACGATCGGACGCCAGTCCGAGTTGGACTACCTCGTCGCCAGGTGGGGTTCATGCCGGCTCCTTGGAAGAGGGTTTCGGGGCAGCCTTGGTTTGTCTCATGGATCGTCCCTTCAGTTCGATGCGATGCGCGTTGTGGAGGAGGCGATCGCAGATGGCGTCGGCCTGGTTCGGGTCGCCGATGACGCCGTGCCAGTCGGCGACCGGGAGCTGGCTGGCGATCAAGATGGCGGAGCGTTCGCTCCGTTCCTCGACGACTTCGATCAAGTCCCGGCGTTCGGCATCGCGTAGCGGGGCCAGGAGCCAGTCGTCGATGGCCAGCAGATCGGTCTTGGCCAGCCGTGCCAGAACACGAGCGTAGGAGCCGTCGCCACGGCCGACCGCCAGTTGGTGCAAGAGCCGGGGCATTCGGACGTAGGCGGCATTGAAACCGCGCCGGCAGGCTCGTTCGACGAAAGCCGAAGCCAGAAAACTTTTCCCGATGCCGGTCGGACCGGAAATGATCAGATTGTGCCGGTCCCGGATCCACCCGCAGGAGCCCAGAGCGAGGACTTGGGAACGGTCCAGACTGCGACGATGTTTGAAGTCGACGTTTTCCAGCGATGCAGAGCTGTAGCGCAGCTTGGCCACGCGCAGACGCCGGGTGAGCTTACGGTGCTCCCGGGCCGTCCATTCTTCATCCACTAGAAGGCCCAGACGCTCCTCGAAACTCAGATCCGTGTACTGATTCGAGCGGCGTTGCTGCTCGAGGGCTTCGACCATGGCCGATAGCTTCATCTGGTTCATCTTCTCCAGGGTTTGTTCCATTAGCATGTGTGCTCTCCTCTGGCTCCGCATAATAGGCGGCGCCGCGAATGTTGTCGTGATGGGGCGTGGGTAGGGTTTCGGAATCCTCGAACGGCAAACGGTCCTGGGCCGAGGACAGGATGTTTTTGACGGTTCGGTAGCTATAGGACTGTAAGCGAAGTGCTCGGGCACTGGCGGCTTCGAGCCGCTGGGCGCCGTAGCGGCGTCCCAGGCTCATCAATCCCAGGCAGGAGCGGTATCCCTGCTCAGGATGGGGCCACCGTTTTATCATCTCCTCGGCCAGTCGGCCGGTCTGAGAGCCGGTTTTCTCCGCCCAACGGATCAGCCGGGATGGTGTCCATGCCGCATGGGCTCGATGGGAACTGGGCATATGTTCCGACAGAGTCGACGGTTGGTGATCGTAGCGGCGAGGATGAGAGGCGACGCGCCGGCCTTTGTGGTAGACCTCGACAATCGAGGCGGTGTAACGCGCTTCCAGGGTTTCCTGGATCAACTGGTAGGGCACGCTGTAGGGATGGTGATCCACGGTCACGTGGTAGTCGATATTGGCACGACAGCCCTTCCACTCGGCCTGTTCATACCGATCGGTCGGTAGTGGCTGTAGGGCCGGTCGATCCAGCCTTTCGTAGAGTTCCAGGCGGGACACGCGAAGCTTCTGCATCGGCCGCTGGTTCAGTTCCAACAGCAACTTTCGAATCGCCCCGTTCAAGTCCGCCAGACTGAAGAACGTGTGATTCCGGATTCTGGCCAGGAGCCAACGCTGTGCCAGAAGGACCGTGGCTTCGATTTTTGCTTTGTCTTTGGGTTTCCGAGGCCGGGCCGGAATGACAACGGCGCCGTAATGTTCTGCCTCATCCTGGTAGGTGCGATTCACTCCTGCTTCGTAGCGGCAGGACAGGGTAATGGCACTCTTGAGTTGATCGGGAACCCAGATCCGGCTCGATCCGCCGAAGAACTCCACCATGCGAATATGTACGCCGATCCAGTCGGCGAGTTTCTGGCTCGGTGTCGCTTCGGCGTAGGTATAACCGCTGGCGCCCAGCGCGGCCACGAACAACTCGACTGGTTTAGTTGTGCCCGTCCGCGGATCCGTCAGTTCTGGCCGTTTGCCGGAAAAGTCGATGAAGGTCTTCTCGCCGGCGCGGTGCACCTGCCGCATCGAGGGCTTCAGTTTCTGGGCCCACCGCCCGTAGATCACACAGAACTGGCTGTAGGCATATCCCTTTGGATTCGCTTCCCGGTACTCTTCCCAGAGCAGGTGGAGGGTGACTCCAACACGCTTCAACTCCTGGTGGATCCGCTCGACATCTGGAACCACCCGTTCCCGGGAGCCCGGTCCCGCGCTGGAAAACAGCCGCGCTTCAAGCGCGGCCTCGTCCAGTTCCTCAGGCAGCGGCCATTCCAACCCTGCACGTGCCGCCCGTCGGACGTACTCCGAAACCGTCCCTACTCCCACTCGGCAGGCTCGGGCGATGGCCCGGTGGCTGAGTTTCTGTTCGTGTTTGAGTCGTAGAATCTCGCGTAACTGTCTCATCGATAGCCGTCTTGTTCCCATCAAGTTCTCCTTTTTCAAGGAAGAACCTAACAGGTCTAAACTTCGGCCTCCTCCGCAGAATTTGTGGGCAGTCCAAAGGCCTGTGCGCAGATAAGTAATTGAAACAAAGTACCTTATTCTTTTGTTCGACGGCGAATATTCCAGTACCCACTTCGGTCGGACGCCTACACCCGGTGCCCGGAGCCCCCGCCGGAGGCCCCGTTCCCCATCGCCCACACCAGCCGACACCGCGGAGCGCAGCCGAGGGTCAAGGCCGGCGCAGCCGCCGAGCTTGCGAGGGAAGCCTTGAGGCTTGGCGAGCACCGTGGTCTCCTCAAGCGGCGATGGAAGACGGTTTTACCCACAAATTCTGCGGAAGACCCAAACTTCGCTACCGACGGGTGATCATGATCGCCGGAATCGGTGATCACGTTAAATCGGAATCAGTGATCACGATCGTCCGGAATACGCACCAGCAAGAGCCAAAGGGATGGCGTTATGCGTTTCATCCATCTGTACTCCCTTCTACCGAGAATCGTTCTTCTTACCTCCGGAGGACGTTTGCCATGTCATGACCTGCCTGGCCCACCACAAGCGATGCCACAAGCCAGACAATCGCGTCCAGGGTCTGCCCGGTCATCTCCGGATCCAGACCGAACTGCGTAACCAGCAGCGAGGTACCAATACCCACGAGCAGCGCCAAGAACTTCTTGCTCTCGAGCGGAGACTTGTCGCGCGCCGGCGCCGGCAGAACGGCGGAGACCTTCGCGCCCTCGAGGACTCTTTTGATTGCGACCGTTTCCGTCTTGGTGGCACCACTCGTCTCGACCGCATCGTCACGATGATGGAACCGCAACGACACCGTCTGATCCTGGACGTTGGTTGTGGCCCTGGAAACTTCACAAGGCGCATCGCCAGCTGCAGTGACGACATTCAGGTTGTTGGCCTGGATCTTTCCAGACAGATGCTCGAACGTGCGGTTGAACTCACCGACGAGCAGGAGTTCACCAACGTTCGCTTCATGCGAGGAAACGCGTTCGACCTACCATTCAACTCGGAATCCTTTGATGCGGTCAGCTGCTGCGGTGCCCTTGAGTTTTTCGACGATTACGTTCAGGTCCTGACTGAGATCTCGCGTGTTCTTCGCATAACGGGCGAGTTTGTCTGTCAGACGACCGTGGGTCCGAACGAGCCTTTTCTTAGGCTCCGTATGGCCGAGCAGGCCATCAACATCGGCTACCCCCACCTGAAAGACTTCAAGCAGCGACTCTCCGATCTCCGCCTCGAAGTTGGGGAAGAAGAGATCTCGAAGCTAAGCTACATCTTCAAGGCTACGAAACGGATCTGACGCTTTCAGAGCATCTTTTTGACTCGCGCCGCACTCATACAGCAGTATTTCGTTCCCAGCAGGGACCATTTCTGTCCGACTTATCTGTGATCCTCAGTAGCAATAGATCAAAGGCTCACGGCTGATCCCCGGGGCCGGGAGACTCCGAAGCCCGGCCCGCGAGCCCGTTCCTTCTGAAAGATCGGAGTACCGCGCTACTGCGCTTCGGAGGGTACGACATGCCACCTATGTCGAATTCACTGTTCAACGCAAGCCTCCGCAGTCTTTCCGGATCTGAGATTTACGACTCGGTCTTGAACTTCACGCGGGTTGGTGAGCCCTTGGAGGATCGTCATCAGGAGAACTTCACGCTGGAGTTCAAGAAAGTGTGGAATGATCCCGCACTCAAAGACGTAGCTGCATTCGCAAATACCTTCGGCGGAATGATCTTTGTTGGCGTATCAGAAATAGATGGTCGCCCGGAAGGTCTAGTCGGCGTTCCGAGTCGAGCCGAGCTGAAGACTCGCATCGCGAGCAGCATCGCCACATCGCTTTACCCGAGCCCGGATTTCGAGATCGGAGAATGTTCCCTACCTGGAGATGAGTCCCGACGTCTTGCGGTCGTCCGGATCAACCCATCAAACGACATGTGCCTGATTACCAAGAAAGGTCTTGGGAGCAACCCCATTTATGTTCGAAACGAAGATGAGTCGGTGCCTGCAGATGCGTCACAAGTTCGGGCGCTACTTGCACGAAAGATTCAACTCGCCGGCGAATCTCCTCGTCGTGGCTTTACAGGCGGATTCTTGGCTACTGACTTCGTTTATGGTGGCGCGAGCCATGGCTTCTCGAAAGTCGAGCCCTATTTAGAGTAACGGCTGAACCAACGAGCTCTGCAGTGCAACGATTGGATCTCGGACATGAGAGCACATTTGGCGAAGCGGTTCGGACATGTTTCCTAGGTCTGGAGCGATCTGGAGTTGTCACGACGTTCGACCGGAATATCGAGTGGTTTGAGATTCGCGGGGACACTGCATCTAAGGACCAAGCCATGCGCTGGCGTCTCACATCCGGCGGCGACGTTGCCTTTGTTATCAGGCTCTCAGCCCCAGGAGAATCGAATCCGCTCTGGAGTCTCTACGATGTGATCGCGTATTGCACCTATGGCCTTCAGGCGGCGTCCGCATTTTGGCGTTCGGTGAATTATTTCGGTGAAGCCAGCTGGTCTGTGACGCTCGTCTTGCCTGGCGCCGAGCTTCGCGAATTCGAGACGGGCGGCTTTACACCCGCCTACTTGGAGCCGGAGGACACCGGGGTGCCATATCAGCTGAGTTCGCGTTTAATTATCCCCGCAGCGGATCCACGCGATCAGGCTTCGACCGGACTCTTGATGGACTTCAACGGGATAACAGAAGGACTTGCAACGACCGTAGGTGAGCTGATGAACCAGCTTCTGAGAGGCCTGGGCCACGGCGTGAGACTTGAAATGCTCGAGGAAGCAGCGGGGTTGTTTGCAGCGGGCCCTAGCCAGGGCCAAAGATCGTGAACGATCTGGGCGTGGGGAATCAAGTTGTTGCTCCGACCCCTCCTTCCTCAACACGTACACCATTCAGTTTGCACGTCTTCGTGGATTTCTTACGTCTTTGCTTAGCGGAGGCCCTTTAGCTAAACGTCATGTCGTGAGGAGGACGCCATGAAGAGGTCTGATGGCCAAACAAAGAAAGCTCACGCCCAGACAGCAACGGTTCGTCGTGGAATACCTGATCGATTTGAACGCAACAGCAGCTGCGAAGAGGTCAGGGTACAGCGCGAAGACGGCGCGGCAGGCGGGTGCGGAGAACCTGTCAAAACCTGTCATTGCCGCTGAAATAGCCGAAGGCAAAGCGCGGCACGCTGAAGAGGCTGGACTTAGCGCGATTGAGACGCTCAAACAGGTGATGTTCGTGTCCACGGCGGACATTCGTTCGTTTTTTGACGAAGACGACAATCTCAAGCCGGTGAGTGAGTGGACCGAGGCACAGGGAGCGCAGGTTGCCTCGATGGAAGTGATCATCAAGAACGCGGAAGCGGGCGACGGCCACACCGATCGAGTCCACAAATTCAAGTTCTGGGACAAACCCAAAGCAATCAACCTGGCGATGCAAAATCTCGGCTTACTGATCGAGAAGATTGAGCATTCTGGCGACGTCAGCTTTACCTGGCAGACAAGCGAGTAATCAAGTGACAGGAAAGCGAGTAGTCACCATCCCATATGCGCCCCGCAAGTGGGCGCAACCATTCCATGCCAGCTTTAGGCGCTGGGCGGCATTGGTTCTACACCGCAGGGCCGGGAAGACCACGGCGATCCTGAATCATCACCAACGGGCAGCTCTGGACGACGGTAAGGGCATATAACCCTTCTTGGAAGAACGGATTGTGTTCGCCAGTGAGCGGGTTGAGAATCAACCCCAAACGTGCCCCCGGTCACCCGCGAGTTCATTGACCCCAATCCCTACCTCCCGTACTATTTGGCCAGCCCTTAATTAGCCAAGCTTCAAACCCGGCGACGGAACGCCTTTAGAATGACGCGCAGCTTATGGCTTTTACGTCAGGCACCCAACTCGGCAGCTACGAGATCCTCTCCCCACTCGGTAAGGGTGGCATGGGTGAGGTCTGGCGTGCCCGTGATCAGAAACTCGGACGTGAATTTGCCATCAAGACGCTCCCTGAAGAGTTCGCCAAAGATGAGGAGCGACTGGCCCGGTTTGAACGTGAAGCCAAACTGCTCGCGTCGTTGAACCATCCAAACATAGCAGCGATCTACGGCCTCGAAGAGCACGACGGCACACGCTTTCTCGTCCTCGAACTGGTTGAAGGCGACACGTTGGCAGAGCGACTGAGGCGTGGGGCCATCCCCATCGAAGAATCACTCACACTCGCATTCCAGATTGCCGAAGCCCTCGAAGCGGCCCATGAGAAAGGCGTCATTCATCGCGATCTGAAACCCGCCAACATCAAGGTCACTCCTGACGGCAAGATCAAGGTCCTAGACTTCGGACTGGCGAAGGCATTTGCTGGTGACGGCACAGACGCCAGTCTTTCACAGTCCCCGACCCTGAGCATGGCGGCAACGCAGCAGGGTGTGATTCTCGGGACAGCGGCATACATGAGTCCTGAGCAGGCAAGTGGAGCGGCTACGGACAAACGTGCGGACATCTGGGCGTTCGGTGTTGTGTTGTTCGAGATGGTGACGGGACGACAATTATTCACTGGCAAGACAGCCTCGCACGTTATGGGGACGGTCCTGAACATCGAACCCGACTGGAACAGTCTACCCGGCAATCTTCATCCGAGGGTTCGGATGCTTCTGGAACGGGCTTTGGAAAAGGAAGCCAAAGATCGGCTCAGCGGCATTTCCGATGCCCGTGTGGATATTCAGAAGATTCTAGCCGATCCCGGCGGCGTGATCGTCCAACCGGTTGCCGAGGTCATTCAGGCACCGCCGAGACCGATACTGCGATGGATCGCACTTGCGGTCGTTCTCAGCGTAATTGTCGCTGGTATGGCAGGTTGGTACCTGAAACCAGAACCTCCCGGTTCCGTGGTCCGCTTTGACTACGAACTACCGGCGGGCCAACAGTTCAGGAACACCGCTCGGCCCGTTGTTGCGGTCTCGCCTGATGGCCAGCAATTCGTTTACAACGCAACGGGCGGGCTTTATTTGCGCTCCATGGACGAACTTGAAGCCAGAATCATTCCTGGAACCGAGGAGGCTTTGACGAACCCGTTTTTCTCACCAGATGGCCAGTGGGTGGGATACTGGTCGGGGGACGACGCCCAACTGAAGAAGATTGCGGTCAGTGGAGGCGCATCCGTGCCCTTGTGTGAGGCGACCAACCTCTTCGGCGCGAGTTGGGGTGACGACAACACGATCGTATTCGGGCAACCCGAGGGCGTCATGCGCGTCTCTGAAAACGGCGGAGAGCCGGAGTTGCTGGTGGCAACAGAACAAGGGGAACAAGTTTACGGTCCTCAGATTCTACCCGATGGGAAATCGGTGCTGTTTACCCTAGTAGCCGCTCCAGCAACCAGTTGGGACGAAGCACAGATCATCGTGCAGTCACTGGACACGGGCGAACGGAAGGCCGTTGTCGAGGGGGGCAGTGACGGGAGATACGTGCCGACCGGACATCTCGTCTACGCACTTGAGGATGTGCTGACAGCAGTTCCGTTTGATTTGGCGAGTCTGGCAGTGACGGGGGGACCGGTTTCCATTGTGGAGGGTGTCGCCCGGGCACCGGTGTTCCAGACTGGTGTTGGGCAATTTAGTTTTTCTGGGTCTTCCGCAGAATTTGTGGGTAAAACCGTCTTCCATCGCCGCTTGAGGAGACCACGGTGCTCGCCAAGCCTCAAGGCTTCCCTCGCAAGCTCGGCGGCTGCGCCGGCCTTGACCCTCGGCTGCGCTCCGCGGTGTCGGCTGGTGTGGGCGATGGGGAACGGGGCCTCCGGCGGGGGCTCCGGGCACCGGGTGTAGGCGTCCGACCGAAGTGGGTACTGGAATATTCGCCGTCGAACAAAAGAATAAGGTACTTTGTTTCAATTACTTATGTGCGCACAGGCCTTTGGACTGCCCACAAATTCTGCGGAGGAGGCGTTTTTCTGATTGGGGTTTGCTCATCTACGTTGTGGGTACTGACTCGGCCAGAGCCGTCGGCGACCTTGCACTAGTAGACCGCGAGGGTGTGGCGGAACGCCTGAACACGTCTCCAGCAAATTACCTGTCTCCCCGCGTGTCTCCAGATGGAACCCAGGTGGCGGTATTTTCAGATGACATTGATGGCAATGAACGACGTGCCCCCATCTGGTTGTATGACCTTTCCGGCAACACCGACATACGGCAACTAACGTTTGACGGCCTCAACGGGTGGCCGGTATGGACACCGGATGGGGAGTGGATCACCTTCGCGTCAACTAGAGACGCAGAACGGTCCGATATCGATACGACCGGTAGCATTTATCGGACACGTGCAGACGGAAGCGGGGTGGCGGAACGTCTGACGACGGCGGAAGACGGACACTTCCATGCTCCAGAGTCCTATTCCGGCGACGGACGTCTGTCTTTCCGTTCCAACGCGGGCGGTTCGAACGGCGTCTGGACCCTTTCAGATGAAGATGGGGCGCAACCGGAGGTTTTCATAGACCTGCCAGAATCAAATCAGGCACGTTCTGTGTTCTCACCGGACGGGAACTGGATCGCTTACCAGTCCAACGAATCTGGCACTTATGAGATCTATGTGCAGCCATTCCCCCGGACCGGAGCCAAGAGTCAGATCACTCAGACAGGAGGGTCATGGCCTCTCTGGTCGCCTGATGGCAACCAGTTATTCTTTCAGCAATTGGGGGGCGACGCGGGGCTGTTTACCGTTGACATCGGAACTAATCCAGCCATTACATTTGGCAGTCCACAGCCAATCCCAATAAGCACACTCGGCGGTGCTAGGAATTTTGACATCATGCCCGATGGGGAACGGTTCGTGGTGGTTGTACCGGTGGCCGATGAGGAAACCGAGGATGAGCCGGTCCCGGCGGGCCAAATCAACGTCGTCCTGAACTGGTTCGAAGAGCTGAACGAACGAGTGCCGGTGCCATGATCGGCATCAAACAGACGAGAGTCTCATTCGAGACAAGGAGGCAGCAGTGAGAATCACGATAATTGCGAGCATGGTTCTAGTGTTGGTGCTCTCTGTGAGCGTGGCCGCAGAGGCTCAAGGTGGCGATAGGTTTGTTGGTCCATGGGAGCGAATATCTTTGAAGAACGCACAGGGTGAGAGCATCCAACCCCCTGCCGGATCGGCGAAACTGATTTTCACGCCCAATGGTTACTATGCTCAAGTTGTGGCTCGTCCGGGACGTGGCAAAGTGACCAAGCCTCTGGCGGAGATGACGAAAGAGGAGTTGATCGACCGCTATCAACGATTCAACGGAAGATGGGGCACCTACACTATCTCGGGCAATGTGCTGACGCGGACTGACTTGATCGCCGCGAATCCAAATGTCGAAGGAGTGCCTCGCCCGCAGAATTTCCGGTTTGACGGAGATCTACTTATTTTGAGCAATGACGAGAACATGGCCGAGGCGCGATTCAGGCGCATACCGTAAGCCTTGAAATGATCGGCCAGACCATATCCCACTACAAGGTCCTCGAACAGATCGGGGGCGGAGGTATGGGTGTCGTCTACCGTGCCGAGGACACCTCCCTCCAGCGTCAGGTGGCGTTGAAGTTCCTACCTCCCGATATCGTCAACGACCGACAAGCCGTGGAGCGGTTCAAGCGGGAAGCTCGTGCGGCATCTGCACTCAATCACCCCAACATCTGCACTATCCATGAGATCGGCGAACACGAAGGCCAGCCGTTCATCGTGATGGAGTTGATGAAGGGGCAAACGCTCAAGGAGAAGTTAGCACGCGGGCCGTTAAAGACCGACGAAGTGTTGGAGTTGGGGATTCAGTTAGCCGATGCGCTGGACGCGGCTCACGGTGAGGGGATCGTCCAACGGGATATCAAGCCGGCGAACCTGTTCGTTACCGAGCGCGGGCAGGCGAAGATACTGGACTTTGGGTTGGCGAAACTGACCGTGCAGCGGGGGCTGACGGGTCAGACAGAGACGGTCTCGGATTGTGCCGTGCCAAGACCGTTTTCCCCAGAGGCGGCTGGGCTTTCTTCGGGAGATATGCACAGACATCTCTCGTAGACACGAGGAAACGTCATGAAGAAGAGTGTTGGTCATCAGTGCTGCCTGGTTTTGCTCATGGTTATCGTGTCGGTGTCTGGGGCGGTTGCCAAGGCGGCGGTCCAAGAACAGCCGACAGGCGTCGACACCACATCGTACACGAACAGGATCGTACGAGAAGGCATCGCCATTGAGTTTCAGATGCAGTCTCTGGATCCGGAGAAGCAGGCGCAGCGGACGTTCCAGGAGGGGGATACGGTGACGTTTCGCTTCGCCATCACCGACACGACCACCGGCACTCCGCTTTCGGGCATCTATCCGGCGGCCTGGATGGACCTGCGGCCGGAGGACGAAAAGACCGATCCCGACATCTGCCAGACGAAAGTTAAGAACTTTGTCGGTGGCAGTCTCTTATCCCAGCCTGAGCTCGACCTGAACGTCTACTACGTCCTGGCCTTGAACAATGACGCCACCATCTCGGTGGTCGATCCCTTATTCGGCTTTGGCACCACCAAGCTCCTGGACCTGGTGTTGTTGCAGAGTCCGGCAGAGGACTGGGTCCTGACCCCCGACCAGATGCGGCTGTTCGTCTCGATGCCGGAGTCGGATCGGGTGGCGGTGGTGGACACGGCGAGTTGGGAGGTGGTGGCCAATCTCGACGTGGGGCCGCGCCCCTCACGGGTGGCGCTGCAGCCCGACGGCAAGTACCTCTGGATCGGCTATGACACGCCCAAAACCAGTGCCCAACAATCCGGTGTCACCGTCATAGACACCGAAGGGCTGACGGTGGTCAAAGACCTTCCGACCGGCACAGGACATCACGAAATCGCTTTGAGCGATGACAATCGGTACGCCTTCGTGACCAACGAAGAGGCGGGCACGCTCTCGGTTATCGATATTCGCACGTTACGGAAGATCAAAGACGTTCGGACTGGACGCAGACCGGTTTCGATAGCCTTTTCTGCGATCAGTCAGGCGGTCTACGTGGTACATCAAGCGGACTGCACCATCGTTGCGGTCGACGTCAAGCGGCATGAGGTCATCGCGCGCATGCAGGCCGAGCCCGGTCTCGGGCAGATCAAATTTGCGCCGGGTGGGGGGTGGCGGCTGGGGTTCGTGGTCAATCCGGAGCAGGACCTGGTGCACATCTTGGACGTCTCGGTCAACCGTATCATCCAGACTGGCGCTGTCGAAGACGGACCGGACCAGTTGGCCTTCTCGGACCAGTTGGCCTACGTCCGGCGCCGCAACAGTGAAACCGTCCTGATGATTCCCCTCGATCAGGTGGGTAGCGAGGGCCAATCGGTTCCGGTGGTGGACTTTCCTGGCGGGCGAATTCCCTTCGGACGGGTGTCGCGGCCCAGCCCGGCGGACGGCATCGTCCAGGCGCCGGGGGCGACGGCCGTGCTGGTGGCCAACCCGGCCGACAGAGCGATCTACTTCTACAAAGAGGGCATGGCGGCTCCCATGGGCCATTTCCAGAACGACGGCCGCGAACCCAGAGCGGTCCTGGTGGTGGACCGCAGCCTGCAGGAACGAGCCCCTGGTACCTATGAGACCATTGCCACGTTGAGGCGTCCCGGTCTCTACGACGTGGCCTTCTTCCTCGATTCCCCGCGCACCATCCACTGTTTTGAGGTCCGGGTGGCACCGAACCCGGCGCGGCAGGCGGAACGAGCGACGCTCAGGCAAAGACGCGAGCCGCGAGAAGCTGATTGCTGCGCTCGAAGGCTTCTACGAGTTTCAGACGGGCCTCACGCCGCCCCTTACCTATAACCCCAACTAGCGTGTGGGCTCACGGGGCGCCTACATCGTCGCTGTCGATCTCGAACAGCGACAGTTGGCACCGGTGACGGGGTGGATCGCGCTGCCATAGTCAAGGCTACCCTAATTTCGGCTGCTATCAGATTTGGACGATGAACCGGGACGGTATCGGGCGAACGCAATTGACGAACACTCCGGGTAACGCTACAGCGCCGGTGTGGTCCCCAGATGGCTCGCGGATTTCCTATGCGGCTATTGAGATTTCCGGGGATCTGTCGTATGCCACCATGGAAGCAGACTAACGGAGACGGGGGGCATCCCCCTCTGGCTCAGTGACAGCCGGACGCTGGTCTATTGGGATGCTGGATGCATTCATGCCGTGGACCGTGTGTCTAAAGATATGGGAGGTGTTGGCGGAGCGGGGCGTGGAAGTTGTGGTGCCGTCTCCCAACGACCGCACTCTGTACTACGGGTTCGCCCCTCGTCAAGAGTCCGACATCTGGCTGATCGAACTCCCCGACGAACCCCAGTAGGCCGAGGCTGTCGAGTCATCCCCTGAAATCCCCAGAATCTGCACCCTATACGCACCCTGGCCAGCTTCGCTGCCAGGGTGCAGCCTCACGAAGCTCTTCGCAAACCACTAGCGACAAATGAACTTTGCACCGGATAGCGCCGTTGGTCAGGAAAGCCGCATGATACGAGGGAAGTATTCCTTGGCGGGAAAGTTGGAAGATCAGGGCCAAGCGTACTCTCGGCCAAAACGAACCCTATCGCCTGAGAGCGGCCCGTCTACCTCCCCGTCTTCCTTTACAATCCACCCAGAACACGCTAACGTCCCGTCCTGACGAGATGGAGGTTCAGCGATGAATGATCGCCTCGAGCGCAACAAGACGACCGTCACGACGTTCTACGACTTGATGTTCAACCAAGGCAGGGCTGCAGAAGCCGTCGAGAAGTACGTCGGCGATGTCTATACCCAACACAATCCAGAGGTGGCCGATGGCAAGGCGGCGTTCATTGCGTACTTCGAGCGGATGGCCAAGGAGCATCCGGGCAAGCGCGTGCATTTTCGGCGCGTGATCGCTGAGGGCAGCTTCGTTGTGTTGCATTGTCAACAGGAGTGGCCCGGCGACAAAGACTGGGCTGGGATCGACATCTTTCGCCTCGATGACGGTGGCAGGATCGTGGAACACTGGGACGTGCTGCAGGTAGTGCCTGAGAAGTCGGCGAACAACAACACGATGTTCTGATGCCTTGCGGCAGCCCTTCCACCAAGTCCCTCTCCCTGAATCTTCTTTCCCTCCGCACGGTCTCTCGGGATAATTACGTCGAGATAAAAAGCGATTCGGACTCATTCGCAACCGCCGGTGACGAACTGATAGGGCCGACACGTTCCACATGTACGATAGGACGTTTTAACAATGAGCGATTCTGGAAGACTGAGCGGGCTGTGTCTAGTCACGTTCGAAAGTCGGCGCGCGAAGGAGGTCTCTGAGCTGATACGCCGACAGGGTGGAGCACCGATCAGCGCGCCAGCTCTGCAGGAAGTGCCACTATCTGACAACGAGCCTGCGGTCGAGTTTGCGCGAGCGTTATGTCGCGGCGAGATCGATATAGTGATTCTTCTCACCGGAGTCGGCACCCGATTCCTCGCGCAAGCAGTTTTCGAGCACATGGATCGAGAGGCATTCATTGCTGCCCTTGCCTCTCGAACTACCGTGACCCGAGGACCGAAGCCGGTGGCCGCGCTCCGCGAGCTCGGCCTGAAACCCACGATATCTGTTCCAGAGCCGAACACTTGGCGGGAGCTACTGGCGACTTTGGACGAACGGGTTGAGCTGCGCAGCAAGCGAGTCGCAGTGCAGGAATATGGCCAACAGAATCCGGAGCTGCTAGCGGGCCTGAGAGAACGCGGCGCAGAAGTGTTGCGCGTGCCGATTTACCGCTGGTCTCTTCCTGAGGATCTGAGGCCTCTACGCGAGGCGATCCAGCAGATTCTCGCGGGCAAGATCGACATCGCGCTGTTCATGAGCGCGATTCAAGTGGATCACCTCTTTCAGGTCACCGGACCAGAAGTGGCCGATTCTTTACGAGCGGCCTTTCAAGACGTCGTGGTCGCGTCGATCGGCCCAATCTGTAGCATTGCCATCAAACGGCACGGCCTTCAGGTCGACCTCGAGCCAGATCATCCGAAGATGGGTTCCCTTATTGCTGCTGTCGCCGAGAGCGCCCCAGCGTTGGTTCGGGCGAAGCGGTCCTGAACCACCCGTCCGGACGCGACGCCAACATCATCTATAGCCACGGTGGCGACCATCCTTCCCAACCACAGCTATCGCACTTAACCTTCACGGGCACGGAGTTGGGAAAATGGGCGTCGTCGCTGGTCAATGGATCTGGTCACGAAAATCCACGGATAAGAACAAGGCTTCAAAAACGGTGAAGTCGGCGCTGGAGTCAAAGCGAGTCCGTGACGCGCTGACAGAACAAACAGCACGTTGTGAGCAGGAGATTGATCTTCTGGTGAAATACGCTAACACTGACGACGAGGAACACTTGGCTATGTACCAAGCCTTAAGAGCACGCCGAAAAGGCCAATAGACTACCCGCCCTCACTCCCACCCCTTCTTCCTCAACACGTACACCTGCCCCTTCTCATCGATCGAACAGTAGTTGGTGGCCAGGTATGCAAGCGGGGAGATTTGTGGGGACTCTGATGGCGAAGCCCGTCAAATCACGTTGACTTGAGTTGAAGGGACCAACAGCTTCAAACACAACGAACAAGCGGGTCTCAGTGTGTTCTCAAACACTTCCGAAACCCGCTAAAAAAGGATTTTAAGTCCGGTGCGTCTGCCAGTTCCGCCACCCAGGCAACGGGTGTTAAGTATTGCATTTGTTGAGGTTACAGTCACGCCGAAATTTCTCGATGAAGTTTTCCCGGTCCGATAAGTCCTTTAGAACCAATGCTGGGATCGGGTGTATGCACACCATGTGATACTCGCCTCCAGAAACCGTCCAAACACGTCCAACCGAACACGAATGATCGTCTGCGCTCCAGAGCCCCGAAGCTTATACGCTGGAATTTTTACGGTGTTGATCCACCATTCGGACCGTGTCGTTATTCTCCTTAATCCGCTTCCAACTTTTCACCCCGACTTGGTAAACTGCGTCCCATTGAATTCCAGTCGATACGACTACCCCGCATTTCTCATGAATGGTGCCCGAAACTGCATTTAGGAGAAGGAAAAGGTGTCGGAAGCTGGGTGGCGGGAGCAAAGATGCCGACTGAGCGGGGTAACTGGGCCTGGATGACTGGTGTTGAAGGGAATGGCGACGTGAAATCGGATTACAGAGACAGCTATCCTGAGCAAAGACGGGAAGGTTGGGATGTGTGAGAAGGAACGCTTAACAGCGCAGAGGGATTTTTTGAAGGTTCGCGTAAACCTGAGCGAATGCCGCGGCGTAAGGGTAGCCTCCAGCCATCCGAATCCAAACTCGACGTACAGTGAGATGGATCTGCGCTCCGATCTTGAGCAGCTTGAGGCGAATCGTGGTGCACTGCGCCCGCGCGAATTCGGTGCCCTGCAAGCCGAGCCGTCGCAAGGCCTGCATCAGCATGTACGCCACCGATGAAAGGTAGAGTCGGAGTTGATTGGCGCGCATGGTGGCCGTGCTGGTCCGATCGGCAAACAATCCGAGCTGTTGCTCTTTGATCCGGTTTTCCATGTCTCCTCGGGCACAGTAGATCCGTTCATAGACCTGCCTTGGAGTCGTTCGACCTTTCGGTAACGAGGTGACGATAAACCGGGGGTTGGCGCCCTTGGCCAGATGTTCGGCCTTACCAATGATGCGTCGCTCACGGGTCCAGCTGTCGAGGGTCTGATACTGAAACGTCTTGAAGACGCGCGCCGGCTTTCCCGTCCTGCCGAATCGCTTTTCTGCCGTCGCCATCGGAGTTTCAATCGCGCGCCGCAGCCGATTGTTCTTCGCCAGGCCGATCACGTAATCGACACGGTGTTGGGCCTCGCACCAGGTCAGGATCTCATCGCGGCAGAAACCCGAGTCAGCCCGAATCACGATCTGGACTCTGGGCCACTTCTGTCGAATCTGTCCCACGATCCGTTCCAGTTCCTCTACCGATCCGTCCGCACCATCGATGTCGGAGCGTCGTAGCCGGGAACACAACACGAACTCCCCACAGAAAATGTAAAGCGGCAGATAACAATGGTGCCTGTAATAGCCGTGAAAGAAGCGTCCCTCTTGATTCCCGTGTATCGGATCGTCCGTCGCATCCAGATCCAGAATGATCTGCCGCGGTGCCCGCCGATGGGCTTGGAGGAACACGTCCACCATCAACCTATCGATCGCCGCTTCGTCCCGGCCGATCTTCTTGGTCGGGTGGCTGGCCGCTTCCTCGGTCGACAGTTCCAGCCGGTTCAACGTGCTCTTGCCCGCCAGGGCCTTGCCGCGGTCTCGAACCTGTTTCCGGGTCCGGCCCTTCGGATCGGTCTGACCCACCATCACCGCCAGCACTGGATCCGATCGGAGTTGATCGTGGTCGTTCAAATCCTCATAGCCCAAACACAATCCGTAGACCCGTTGCGATACCAGTTGCTCAATCCCGTGTTCTACAAATCGCGGGTCCCGATGATCCCGGAAACATTCGGCAAACTGTTTCAGGATCCCGGTCCGTTTTTCCGTTTCTCGTAACAGTAAACCGCCCGCGTCCGTGCTGATGTCTCCTCCGTCGAATTGACCCCGTACTTCCCGTGAACCCAATGCGTGAAATTGAATCGTTTCTGTTTTACACTCTGTCATGACAAAGGCCGCCTCCGTCTTGGCTTGAAAGTTTCTCGACAAAACCTTCTATGCCAGACAGGGCGGCCTTTTTCGGTCCTTTCCCTTCCTACTCTGTTTCGATTTATCTCAGATCTCTTGAGAAATGCGGGCTACGATCTGCGTGATCGTCCGGGGAACTCAACTTGCGCCTGTTTACACGCAGCCAGGCGCTTTGAGAAAAGGAGACGCGTATGCGGTTCATCATCTTCGCCTACGGGGCCATTTGCTACATGATTTTCTTCGGAACCTTCCAGTATGCGATCGGTTTCATCGGAAATTGGGTGGTACCGAAGAGCATGGATTCGGGGCCCCAGGGACCTTTAGGGCAGGCGCTGATGATCAACGCAGCCCTGCTTGGCATATTTGCGGTCCAACACAGTTGGATGGCGCGGCGTTCGTTCAAGGCCGCACTGACCAGGATCATTCCCGAGCCGGCCGAGCGCAGCACTTATGTGTTGCTGTCGAGCCTGGCTTTGATCCTCTTGTTCTGGCAATGGCAGCCCATGGGTGGCGTCGTGTGGGACGTCCAGAATCCGACGGCGAGAATGGCGCTTTCCGGGCTCCTGCTGGTGGGTTTCGGCATCGTCTTGATCACGACGTTCCTGATCAACCATTTCGACCTGTTCGGTTTGCGCCAGGTCTGGATTCACCTTAAGGGCGAGGAATACAAGCCGCTCGGTTTTCGGACGCCGGGACCCTACAAGCACGTCCGGCACCCCCTCTATGTCGGCTGGTTGATCGCCTTCTGGGCGACGCCGACGATGACCGGGGCTCACCTCGTGTTCGCCATAGCGACGACGGCATACATCATGATCGCGATTCAACTCGAAGAAAAGGACCTGGTCCACTTCCTCGGAGACCGCTACGCGACTTACAGGCGGACTGTGCCGATGATCATCCCGAGCATCACGCCGAAGCGGATTGACGCAGATGAGGGTCGGGCGAAGGCGACCTCCGGTGATTGAGCGGACGGTAATGGTTGGGAAGGTTAAAGGAGAAGACGTTGGTGGAGGGGTGGGCGCTCCGACTTCAGTCTGGGCGTCCCATCGACAGGCCAGAGGATTCCCCCCCTGAGCCATGATATGGTTTGTCCATGTCTTTGAATATCCGAAGACTGTAACCTCTCATAGCAGTTCGGTCACGGCCTTCCGCCCCAGATCCATCCAGACCGAAATCATAGAAAAGCGCCTGGCCAAGAGACCCGGGAACAGCTCGGCCGCTTCGAGGCGGGTGATCCCGGACCAGCGACAGATTCCCTGCCAAACCTTTCCAGTTCGTGGTTCGGGACAATCGCTTCGGCGGGGAGGGACAAGCCTCCGTTTTAGGAAGCTTGCCCCATCGAGGCGCGGAGGAAGGAGGACTTCCGGTCGCCATACATACTTTCCAGTTCGTCGGCGGTAGTTTCACTTCCCAGTCCCATGATGATGGCGGAAAGGTGATTCCAATGACGGACACCGGATCGAGCCAGGACGTGATCGCTCAAGACAACAAGTGCCTGCGTTCTTTCGAAGTCTCTTCCGCGCTGTTGTTCGTTCGCTTTGCGTTCAAGGAGCCGGGCGGAAACGTGATTCCGATAGTCCTCGAGTAACGCTGGGAGCCGAAGGTCCATGTCTCGTTCCGTCGCCTCGACGGGCGTCGAGCCCGGTTCTTCGGACAACCGGGCGTTGATGTTTCGAATGACACGGGCGGCGGACTCGATCAGCGACAGATCTTCAACGAGAGGCACCGGAGCGGGAAGCACCCAATCCTCCAACGATGTCGCCACCAGCAGGGTGCCGGCAAGGACCAGTTGCTCGTCGCAACCCTGCTCGTCGAGCAGAAACGCCTGGCTCTCCCGGGCTCGAGAGCTGAACATGTCTTCTTCTCCGAAGCGGTGGAGAGAAATGGGTTGGCCATCCAGGGAGTAGCGGGATGACGGAACCGCATCGGTCCCGGAGCCACAGAGAACCCCGGACAGAATGAATCGGGCACGGTCGAACGGTGTAGTTTCTCTCTCCTCAGCGAACGACATCAGGCACCTCCGACAAAGGCGACAAACCATCAAGCGAGAAATCGCAGCGCACCCTTCGATGGTGCAACGCGCTTCCCGCCAATTTTCCGATTGGCACAAGGCTAAGACGCGACCGGGACAGCCGAGGGCCAACTCCGCGGCTTGAGGATGGACGGTTTGTCAGACCAAGTGTCTGAGGGGGCCAGTATGCGGAAGGGTTTGAAGCTGTATCATGTTGAAAAAAAGAGAGGAGTCCTTTGGCATCAAAGGTTGCTTACAGGGAGCCCGTGGATCCAGGTATGAAGAAAACTTTTGCGAGTGAGTTCCTGTACAATCCCGACAAAAGCGGCCAGCACTGCCACTCCGCAACGTTGATGGAAGCCGCGGGTGGCGACCTGTTCGCCGGTTGGTATGCGTACCGCGAGCAGGAGTATCAGGGGGGCCACTCTCGTCCTGGCGCGAAAACAGTCTGGCGAAACCAACTGGACTGCCAGCAGGAGTATCCTACCGGAGCTCAGCTATTCAGCCGGAAATCCGGTCCTCCTCTCATCTCGGGTATAAGCTGATCGAACAATCGACAAAGGAGAGTCCAATGAATCGCCGTGAACTCTTGACGACGTTGCTCGCGACCGCAGCCGTCGGTGGAACCGCAGCCGTCGGTGGAACCGCAGCCGTCGGTGGAACCGCAGCCGTCGGTGGAAGCGTCTCTGAACTCAAAGCACAGGAACGAGCCCAACGAGAGATGAAGCCTCTACCTTTCGAGGCCAACAGCCTGGATGGCATTTCCGAACGAGTCATCACCTCGCATCATCAGAACAACTACGGAGGCGCTTTCAGGCGTGTCGCCGCAATCGGATCCGAGATCGCCGGCCTGCGGTCGGATGCACCGGGATTCCTGCGAAAGGGCCTCATGATGGAAGAGCTCACCGCCACGAACGCCGTGATCCTTCACGAAGAATACTTTGCGACGCTGGGAGGGGACGGGCGCGCATCAGGAACGCTCGCCGACGCCATTGCCAGGGACTTCGGCAGCTTCGACGCCTGGGAGCAGGAATTCCGGGCGACGTCGGGCTCTCTGGGTGGGGGCAGTGGATGGGCCATCCTCAGCTTCAATTTTAACGACGGCCGACTGCATAACTACATCGCGTTCGATCATACCGACAACGTAGCCTTCGGTCGGCCCGTACTGGTCAACGACATGTTCGAGCATGCCTACCACATGGACTACGGCTCAAGGGCCGCAGCTTATGTGGACGCGTTCATGCGGAACGTGAACTGGGATGAGTGCAACAGGCGGTTCGAGGGTGCCGAGACAGCCTACGCTGCGTTGAGATAAGACAAACGGGCGCCTTCGGGTTCAATCGAGAACCCGGCGGCGGGGCAAGTGAACCCCGGCCAGCATGCATCGCGCACTGCCGCCTTCCACACGCTCTATGGTCGGGATCGGCGCCGATACGATGCGGGCATGCTTGCCGAGAGCATTGATCTGGGACGCGTCGAGCGAAGCACGTGCCTGACTGGACATGACCAGCACCTTCGTTCCTTCCCTGTTCTCGACCTCCAGCACATTGCCGGCAAAATGACCCATCTGGTCGCGGTCGATCAAGACCAGTTCGCGCCCGGTACTTCGCAGGCGATCGAGCACTGCTGTTCTTTCGGTGGGATCATCAATCGCGTCGGCCGAGATCACGACAAACTTCTCACCGATGCTCATCACAACGTTGGTGTGGTAGACGTCTATTCCCTGGGCGTCGGTGGCGTGGAACGTCACCAGGTCGTGCCCCAGCAGGCCGGTTAATTCCCCGCGCACGTCCCGGTCCGTGCGCGGGGAAAGGTTGGCGTACGAACAGCGGTTCGGGTAGTCGAAAATGAGGCTGCCGGTACCCTCGAGAAACTTCCCTTTCTCTTCATGTGGGGTCAAATCAACCACCTGCGACACCTCGAACCCATAGGTCGTCTCAAGGGTTTCAATGACGTCCCTGCGCCGTTCGGCCCGGCGCACCGGGGCGAACATGGGGTAAAGGATGACTTTTCCGTCCTCGTGAAACGAAACCCAGTTATTCGGGAAGACCGCATCCGGAGTCCGGGGTTCGGGCGTGTCCTGAATGACGATCACGTCCACGTCCGCATCGCGCAGGACGGTCACGAGGCCGTCGAATTCCTGCCCCGCAAGTACCTGCAACTGATCGTCGGTGGCGTCCGGGTCACGGGTCTGGAACACGTTTGTACCGGCTGTCTCCTCGTTGAATCCAAAGCCGGCCGGACGGACCATCAACACGGCTGAAGGCGTCTGGCGCTGCGGCTGGTCTGTCATCTCTTCTCCTGATTGATGAATCACCACTGTACTACGACAGGCTGAGGGATCTCCACTGGCCCGCGTTTCTCGCCAGTTCGAAATTCGTTACAATAGCCTGATGGAGATTTCGTTGGAAAATCGTTCGGAACGGGCACTCATGCTGGAACGGCTGCTCGAGGAGCGAATCGTCACCCTGGATGGACCGATGGGAACGATGATCCAGCGTCAAAACCTGGATGAAGCGGCGTTCCGGGGCGACCGCTTCCGGGAACACTCCGTCGACCTTAGAGGAAACAACGATCTGCTGTGCCTCACCCAGCCCGACCTGATCCGCTCGATTCACCGCGAGTTCCTCGAAGCCGGGGCCGATATCATCGAAACCAACACCTTCAACGCCAATGCGATTTCGATGTCCGACTACAGCATGGAAGGGGTGGTGTACGAGATAAACAAGACCGCGGCGACACTGGCCCGGGCAGAGGTGGATCGGGCGACCCGACAGGATCCGTCGCGGCCGCGTTGGGTCGCCGGCGCGGTCGGCCCGACCAACCGGACGGCCTCGCTTTCGCCCGACGTGAACAACCCGGCGTTCCGCGCAACGACGTTCGAGGATTTAGCCACGGCATACCTTGAACAGGCCCGTGGCCTTCTTGATGGAGGCGTCGATGTTCTGCTCGCCGAGACGATCTTCGACACTCTGAACGCAAAAGCCGCTTTGTTTGCCTTCGAGCAATGCTTCAGCGAGAAGGGATTCCGCGTCCCGGTCATGGTTTCGGTCACGATCACCGACAACAGCGGCAGGACACTCTCCGGCCAGACAGTAGCGGCTTTCTGGAATTCGATCTCACATGCGCCCCTGCTCAGCGTGGGTATCAATTGTGCACTCGGGCCGAAGCAGATGCGGCCTTACATCGAAGAGCTTTCGTCTCTGGCCCCGGTCTACCTGAGCTGCTACCCGAATGCCGGGCTGCCCAACCCATTCGGCGGGTACGACCTGACACCGGAAGACATGTCGGCAACGCTCCGGGATTTCGCTTCGAACGGCTGGCTCAACATCGTCGGCGGCTGCTGCGGCTCCACCCCGGATCACATAAGGCAGATCGGAGAGGCGGCACTGGCCTTCCCTCCCCGGAAACGGCCGAGGCCGCAGCCGAAGATGCGTCTGAGCGGCCTGGAACCCCTGACGATCGAACCCTACATCAACTTCGTCAACATCGGCGAACGTACGAACGTGACGGGCTCCCGGCGGTTCGCGAAACTGATCCTGGGAGAAGATTTCGAGGGCGCCCTCAGTGTCGCCAAACAGCAGGTAGAAGACGGAGCCCAGATCATCGACGTCAACATGGATGAGGGGATGCTCGATTCCGAGGCCGCCATGGTTCACTTCCTCAACCTGATTGCGGCCGAGCCCGACATCGCGCGAGTTCCGATCATGATCGACAGCTCCAAGTGGTCGGTGATCGAAGCGGGGCTCAAGTGCGTCCAGGGTAAAGGCATCGTCAATTCGATCAGTCTCAAGGAAGGCGAGGAAGTCTTTAGAGACCGGGCCAGGACGATCCGGAAATACGGCGCGGCCGTCGTCGTGATGGCTTTTGACGAAAACGGCCAGGCTGTGACCACCGATCATCGTCTGGAGGTTTGCCGGCGCGCCTACCGCATTCTGACCGAGGACGTCGGGTTCCCGCCCGAAGACATCATCGTCGATCCCAATGTCCTCACCGTGGCGACCGGCATCGATGAGCACAACGATTATGCCGTTAGCTTTATCGAGGCCACGCGGAGGATCAAGGTCACACTGCCTTCCGTAAAGGTCAGCGGCGGGATCAGCAACGTATCGTTTTCGTTCCGCGGCAACGACACCGTCAGGGAGGCCATGCATTCGGCATTTCTGTATCACGCCATCCAGGCCGGCCTGGACATGGGCATCGTCAACGCCGGCCAACTCGCCGTTTATCAGGACATCCCGAAGGATCTGCTGGATCGCGTCGAGGACGTCCTGTTGAACCGGAGAGACGACGCGACCGAACGCCTGGTCGAGTTCGCCGAATCCGTAGAGGGAACCGTTAAGTCGGAGGCCGAGATCGACGCCTGGAGACAGACATCAGCCGAGGAACGCCTCAAACACGCGCTGGTCCACGGTATCGTCGAACACATAGAAGCCGACACCGAAGAAAGCCGGGGGCACTACGACCGGCCGCTGTCGGTCATCGAGGGACCCCTCATGGAAGGGATGAACATCGTGGGTGATCTGTTCGGTGCGGGAAAGATGTTTCTTCCGCAGGTGGTCAAGAGCGCCCGTGTAATGAAGAAAGCGGTGGCGTACCTGGAGCCCTTCATGGAGGCGGACAAGACGGGAAGTCTCTACCAGGGTCGGGTGCTGATGGCTACGGTCAAGGGCGATGTCCACGACATCGGGAAAAACATCGTCGGGGTCGTGCTGGGGTGCAATAACTACGAGGTCATCGACCTGGGAGTCATGGTCCCAAGCGACAAGATTCTGCAAACGGCAGTGGAGAAGAGTGTCGACATCATCGGCCTGAGCGGTTTGATCACGCCCTCGCTTGACGAAATGGTCCACGTCGCGAAAGAACTCGCACGAGAGGGCATCGATATGCCGGTGCTGATCGGGGGCGCTACGACGAGCAAAATCCACACCGCCGTCAAGATTGCCCCGGGCCGCACACAACCGGTCGTTCACGTCCTGGACGCCTCCCGAGCCGTCGGAACCGTCGCCAGCCTGCTCGGTAAAGACCTCAAAGTGGATTTCATTGAGAAAGTCCGGAACGAGCAGGAATCGACAAGGAAGGCGCATGAGGCGGGCAGAGGGAGAGACACCCTTCTCAAGCTGGCCGATGCCCGCAAGCGTGGCGCGCCCATCGACTGGAACGCCACCGTAATCGCCAGGCCATCTTTTATCGGGACGCGGGCTGTGGAAGGGGTGACGCTCGAAGACGTCATCCCCTACATCGACTGGTCGCCCCTTTTTCATGCATGGGAGCTGAAGGGCATTTACCCTCGAATCCTGGAAGATCCGGCTCTCGGCAAGCAAGCCACGGAACTGTTTTCCGACGCCCGGGCTCTTCTCGACAGGATGGTGGGCGAGAGGCTGCTGCAGCTTCGCGGCGTTTACGGCTTCTTCCCTGCCTCCGGCACCGGCGACGACATAGAAGTTTATGTCGACGAAAAACCCACCGACGTCCGGGCGACTTTTCACACGCTGCGACAGCAACTGGCCAAGGGTCCGGAGCAACCGAACCTGGCCCTGGCGGACTTTGTCGCACCACGATCGACCGGCATGACCGATTTCATCGGTGCGTTCGTCGTCACGGCGGGTCATGGTCTCGACCCGTTGTGCGAAAGGTTCGAGGCCGACCACGATGACTACAGTTCCATCATGGCGAAGGCGCTCGCTGACCGCCTGGCGGAAGCATTCGCGGAATGGCTTCATGAGAAGGCACGAAAAGACTGGGGCTTCGGACAAGGCGAGAAGCTCGAACCGGAAGACCTGATAAAGGAACGCTACCGCGGAATCCGACCGGCTCCCGGATATCCGGCTCAACCCGATCACACTGAAAAGCGAATCCTCTTCGATCTGTTAGATGCAAAAGCGCAAACCGACGTCTGGCTGACCGAATCCTATTCGATGGTCCCGGGCAGTTCGGTCTGCGGCATCTATTTCGCCCACCCTCTTGCCCGGTATTTCAGCATCGGTAAGATCGGCCACGACCAGGTCGTCGATTACGCCCGGCGCAAGGGTCTCCCGGTGGAAACCGTCGAAAGGTGGCTCGGGCAGAATCTTGGCTATGACCCGGGCTAGGAGCTTGCCGGCAGGAAGCTTGACGCAGAGACGCAAAGACGCAGAGGATTTTTTTGGGACGGGTAGTGGCGAGGCCGGTCCGTGTCTCCGGGGGACATCCTTGTCAGTTCGGAAGTACCAGCCATCACCGACGAAATACCAACGATAATGACCTCTGCGTCTTTGCGCCTCTGCGGTGAAAACCGGAACTCGATGCGTTCAACCGGGCAGGCCGGGACTGGCGATTGCACCTCGAACGCTGTGCTAGAATTGACTGCTTATGCGTGAGCTGACAGAGGTAGAAGAGGTCGAACACGGCAACTTTCTGACCACTACGGTGGACGCGCTATCGAACTGGGCTCGCAAGAGTTCCCTCTGGCCATATCCCTTCGGGACGGCCTGCTGTGCCATCGAGTTCATGGCTGTCGCCGGCGCCCATTACGACCTCGCGCGTTTCGGATCCGAGGTCGTCCGCTTCTCTCCGCGCCAGACGGACGTCCTCATGGTTCTGGGAACCATCAATGACAAGATGGGGCCGGTCCTCAAGAAGATCTACGACCAGATGGCCGAGCCCAAGTGGGTTATTTCGATGGGCGCGTGCGCGACCTGCGGCGGCTTCTATCGTTCCTACCACGTCATGCAGGGTATCGACGAAATCATCCCGGTCGACGTCTACATTCCAGGATGCCCACCGGTGCCCGAAGCCGTTTTCGACGCGATCATCAAGCTGCAGAAACAGATCGTCACCGACAAGCGACAATCCTACGAACGGCATCCCGCGCATCAGGTTCTGAAGCTTCCCGAAGTCGACGCCACCGTCCATGGACTACACCCGCCGCCTCGCCCCCTGATTCGCTTTCTTGAAGACAAGCAGGAACCCGACGGGCCGATCGCGCGCACGTTCAAGGAAAAGTTCCCGGACGAGTTGATCGGCATGCAGGAATTCCGGGGCGACCTGTCGATTTCCGTCAAGCGGGACAACATCAAGCATGTCCTCCGAGGACTGAAGAACGACCCGGATTTCGACTTCAAGATGCTCCTGGACGTCACGGCGGTCGATCATCTGGACCAGAGAGCCGAGCGCTACGATGTCGTCTACCACATGCTGTCGCTGTCGAATAAGCACCGCCTGCGATTGAAGGTTCCCGTCCCGGGCGAGGCTCCCGAAATCGACACCGCAGTAGACGTCTGGAAGTCCGCCAACTGGGCCGAGCGTGAAGCCTACGACATGTTCGGTATCGACTTCAAAGGGCATCCAGACCTGCGGCGGCTCCTGACGCATTCCCAATTTGAAGGACATCCGCTGCGACGGGACTTCCCTGCCGGCCAACGAACACTCTGCACGGAAACCATCGACCTGCCGGTAGTGGAGCGTTCCAGACGACATGCCGAAGCGAACGGTCAGCCGGCGCCGATGATCCTGAACCTCGGGCCGCAACATCCCGCCATGCATGGAACGTTCCGTCTGCAGGTCGCAACCGAGGGCGAAACAATCACCGATTCGGACACCGAGATCGGTTTCCTCCATCGCTGTTTCGAGAAGATGGCGGAAACCCACACGTACTGGCAGGTCATCCCGTTCACCGACCGTTTGAATTACATGTCAGCCATGATGAACGGCGTCACCTACGCTATGGCCGTGGAGAAGATGTTCGGTGTCGAGATTCCCAAACGCGCGCAGTACATCCGCGTCATCCTCTCGGAGTTCAGCCGAATCGCGGATCATCTTGTGTGCATCGGAACGAATCTGGTGGACCTGGGAGCGATCACGAATTTCTGGTATGCCTTCCGGCCCCGGGAAGAGATTTACGACCTGATCGAGGCATGTTGCGGGGGCAGGCTGACGGTCAGCTATGTGCGTATCGGCGGCGTTTCACAAGATCTGCCCGCCGATTTTGTCACGAAGGCACGTGAAGTACTGAAGTCGATCCCGAAATACGTGGACGACATCGAGCGCATGAACCGGCACAGCGCGCTGTTCAAGGCAAGAACCCAGGGGGTTAACGGAATCTCGGCTGAAGACGCCATCGACTGGGGATTTACCGGGCCGGCTCTTCGTGCATGTGGCGTGCCCTACGACATCCGTAAGTGGTTCCCCAACTACGACTACAACCAGTTCGATTTCTCAATTCCCGTCGGGGAGAACGGGGACATTTACGACCGGTACCTCGTCCGAATTGAAGAAATCCGCCAGAGCATCAGGATCATCGAGCAGGCTCTGGACAACTTACCCGAAGGGCCGGTGCAGATCGACGACCGCCGGATCAGCTTGCCACCCAAGCAGGGTGTGTATTCCAACATCGAAGATCTGATGAACCATTTCGAGTTGATCCAGGACGGCATCCTGCCACCGATAGGCGAAGTCTATTCCTACTGGGAGGCGGCAAACGGAGAGTTGGGTTTCTACCTGGTCAGCGACGGGGGGAAAAACCCGTACCGACTCCGGTGCCGCGGCAGCTGTTTCTACATTTTTCAGGCATTCAACGAAATGATCAAGGGCGGGTATATCTCCGATGCGATAGCGGCCCTGGGTTCGCTGAACATTGTTGCCGGAGAACTGGAAAAGTGATCTGAGGGCGATCGGGTACGGCACCCCAATCAATGCAAGTCCACTACACCGACAAGCGCGAGCTTCAGGATTCGGCGAAGGAACTCGTCAACTTCGACGTAGGTTCCCTGTTGCTGGTTGTGGCGGCCGAACGCCAGCCGGAACCCGAGTTCTGGCTGGCTGAGCCGGGAGGCTACGAGGACCAGGGACACGTTCTTCGTGACAGCGACTCCATCCGCCTGATGGCTTACTCGGCCGGACCACGGACCATCTACGCGACCGACGGCTGCAACTCCTGCCGTCACATCCTCGAGACTTCCCTGGACGGATGCGAACGCGCCGATCTTGAAGCAGTCTCCTCCTACACGCAATTGCCCGTCGAGATGCTGGAGCGACTGGCAAGGCTGATACGCGACGGCAACTAGTGTCCTGAGTCCGAAATACGGTCACTATCTCTGATTGATGTTGCCGGACACAAGGTGGAGTTTGAATCGATCAATAAACTTGTGTGTGCCTCGGTGGTCTTGGCCCTCACAACCAGCAACCTCCATCGGCCCTACGGGTTCGGGCGGAACGGCCCCGTCTTTGGAGTCGCTCCTCATCGCAATGAAGAGCATTGGCTCGACATCTGCCAAATCCAGCACCGTTGCGCTCCGAAATATAGCAACCGTATTTCGGACTCAGGACACTAGTGTCAGCGGCTCCGCTCGACACCGGCGCGGTCACAATATCGCCGTATGGCGCAGATGGAACAGTGCGGGCTGACGGGTTTACACAGGTTCTGGCCGAAGGTGACAAGCAGATCGTTCAGGACGAGCCAGTAGCGCCGGGGCAGCTTGGCTCGCAATGCCATTTCCGTTTCGTCCGGAGTCTTTGTCGAGACATACCCCAGACGATTAGATATTCGATGCACGTGGATGTCGACTGCGATCCCCGGCTTGCCGAATGCCAGGGTGACGACGATGTTCGCGGTCTTGCGCCCCACGCCGGGCAGGCTGAGCAAATCGTCAAGGCGGTCGGGCACCCGGCCTTCGAACCTCTCCAGAAGTTGGGCCGATATTTCACGGATCGTCCTCGCCTTCACCCGGTAGAAAGAAACCGGATAGATGTACTGCTCAATGTCGGAGGCTGGAATCTCGACCAGGGCTTCGGGCGTCGCGGCAACTTCGAACAGTCGTTCGCTGGCGGCAGTGGTCGTCTGATCCTTCGTACGGAGGCTCAGGATGCACGAGATGAGGACCGTAAATGGTGAATCCGTGTAGTGCCCTAGCGCGGGGACCGGCCACTGTCGGATCTCCTTCTTGAGGATTCGGATAATATGACGTATGTCCGTATTTTCCATGAGAGCAGGTTTTAGGCGATGAAGATCCCCTTCGAATATTGCGCCGACGAATATGCGGCCTTCCGTCCGGGCTACCCGTCGGAATTGTACGATTTTCTGGCCG
Source organism: Terriglobia bacterium (assembly GCA_965262425.1). Classification (GTDB taxonomy): domain Bacteria; phylum Acidobacteriota; class Terriglobia; order 20CM-2-55-15; family 20CM-2-55-15; genus CAZOZZ01. Next base: position 2,529,168 of record OZ253536.1, read on the forward strand.
CGCGCTGTGCCCTTGATGGTGATTCCACGATAATCGACATCGGGGCCGGCACGGGCAAAGGGTCGGTTCGCTTGCTTGAGAGGGGCTTCCGGGTCGTAGCGTTCGACCTCAGTGAGAAGATGCTGGGCGCCGGACGGAACAAAGGAAACGAACGCCGCGACATGGTGTGTTCGAGCGCCGAACAGATCCCCCTGGGGGACTCGATCGCCGATCTGATTCTCTGCGCCCAGTCCTTCCACTGGTTTGCCTCGTCGCGCACCTTGGCGGAGTTCGCGCGCCTGGTCAAACCCAACGGCAGCCTGGCGCTCTTCTGGAACACGCGGGCGACCGAGCCGATCCACCAGCGGGAGTACGAGCGTCTGATCCGGAAATTCAATCCGGATCACGTGTGCGGATATCGGGACAGAGACTGGACACGGATCCTCGAAGGGGACGGCCTCTTTCGGACCGTAGAGCAAAGGAAGTTCGAACACTCCGAATCAATGACCATCGAACGCTGGAAGGGCCTGGCGCGCAGTACTTCCTACATCCGAAGTATCGGAGAAGAACGACTCGAGGCATTCGAGGGGGAGTTGGAAGAGACGCTGGAACGGTGCGAAACCTCGATCGACATTCAGTACTGGACCGAACTCTGGCTTGCCGAGCCGGTTTGAAGCAGCAGACCGACATCATCCTTCTGGGTGTTCACATCACATCATCGTCTACTATATTAGAGCTATGGACGACCGGGAACTTCTGACCCAGCTTCTCAAAGGCGAACCGCAACTGTCTCGGCAGACGGTCGCAGAGGTGGTGGGACGGGGAAACGAAATTGCTGAAAAACTCGTTGAGATGCTGGGGAACGTCCGGCTCTGGCACACTGAAGATGCCGGGCGGGTCGCAGTCTTCCACGCCGTCAAATTGCTGGGCGCTTTGAAGTTCGAACCCTCGCTCCCCGCGTTGGCCGACGCCATCCTGTTAGCGTGCAGCACGAGCAACGAAGATGTCCTGGATGAACTGCCGATCGCTCTGTCAAGAATCGGCAAAGCGGGCGCGCCCGCTTTGCGATCGCTTCTCGAAGATTCTACGTTGGACACGACGGCCCGAGCCGTCGCTGCCTCGGCGCTCGAAGGGATCGCGGTCCTCGAACCAGCCGAAAGGGACAAGGTCCTCGCCACCTTTCGCGAACGAATCAGCCTTTCGAATGAAAGCAGCACACTGCGGGGACACCTACTGACCTTGCTCGCCCACTTTCGTCAACCCGAAGACCGTGAATTGATCGCCAGCCTGATGCGGGTCGTACCGCTCGAGATGGAGGTCTCGGGAGACGAAATCACGAGCTATTTTGAAGACCGGGACGAACCTTGGGAATGGGAACAGTACCGGGTGGATCCCCTGGAGTTTTACGACAATGACTTGGTTTAGATTGGCCCTGGGATTAGTCCAGGAGGCTGCCGCAACTGAAATCGGTCAGGACATCATCAACGACATCCGGTCGAACGCGTTCAAGACCCGGGAACAAGACCTGAAACCGATGACAAGCATCGACGAGGTGAAGGCGTTTCTCAAAGATCGGTTGAATGTCCTGGACCGCAACATAGAAATGCTGGTTCAAACACTCAATGCGCAACACGAGATGTTGTTAGAGATGCAGAAAGTGCAACGCGTGTGGAACCTGGTCCTGGCCGGTGGGGTGATTGTCGCGATCGCAGTCGCTTTTCTGGTGTAAGCGATATTGTCGCGATTGCTATCGCTTTGCTCGTGTAAGCGATACGGACCCAGGGGAGCCAGGTGCCGGGGTGTCTGGAGTGCGCGGTCCGCGCCTCGATCCGTAAGCCGATAGCGCGGCGCATGCGACCGTCACTCTTTAACAGGGGATGTGGTTCGGCATGGATACGATGACCCTGGTCAGCCAGATCTTCTTCCCCTTCTGCATCATCACGATCATGTTTGCCCTGGGCACGACGCTCGAAGGCGGCGATTTCAAGCGCGTGATTTCCCGTCCGAAGCCCGTCTTCCTGGGGCTCGTCGGCCAGATGGTCCTGCTGCCGGCGACTGCTTTCCTCTTTACTCTTGTCGTCCCAATGGATCCCTCCGTGGCAATCGGACTGATCATACTTTCGGCCTGTCCCGGCGGCGTGACATCGAATGCGATAGTGTTCGTTGCCCGTGCCGACCTGGCCCTGTCGGTGACATTGACGGCCCTGTCGAGCACCCTCACGACCGTCACGGTACCGCTGATCGTTTCGGCAGGCCTGCGGCTTCACGCGGGTGCGGGACAGGATTTTTCGATGCCGGTTCTGGATACGATGATCCGTCTGTTTCTGATCACGATCCTGCCCATGTCGATCGGAATGTCGCTCAAACGATGGGCGCCGGCGATCGAAGCCGCGTGGCGACGCTCGCTCCGCATGTTCACCTTGATCATCATGATCGCGATGGTTTCGGTGGGGACGCTCACGTCGGTCGATTTCCTGGCCAGCAACTTCTTAGGAATGGTCGTCGCCACACTGGGGCTCGCCGCCATCACGATGTCCATGGGTTACCTGCTGGCACGAGCGTTCCGGCTAAACAAGGAACAGGGCGTCACCATTTCGATAGAGGTCGGCGTGCAGAACGTCGCCGTCGCAATCGTTGTCGCCGCGACGATCCTCGGTCGACGCGAACTGGCAGTGACGCCCGGCATCTACGGTGTGATCATGTACCTGGTCGTCACGGCCTTTCTGATGTCTGTTCGGAAGAGGCAGCGCCTCTAGCCCGCATTTCTCATGAATGGTGCCCAAGACTGCATTTAGGAGAAGGAAAAGGCGTCGGAAGCTGGTTGGCGGGAGCAAAGATGCCGACTGAGCTGAGAAAGTGGGCCTGGATGACGGGTGTTGCAGGGAATGGTGAGGTGAAATCGGATTACAGAGACAGCTATCCCGACCAAAGACGGGAAGGTTGGGATGTCTGAGAAGAAGTGATTAACAGCGCAGAGGGATTTGTTGAAGGTTCGCGTAAATCTGAGCGAACACCGTAGCGTAGGGGTAGCCTCCAGCCATCCGAATCCAGACTCGACGCACCGTGACATGGATCTGGGCTGCGATCTTGAGCAGCTTCAGGCGAATCGTGGTGCACTGCGCCCGCGCGAATTCGGTACCCTGCAAGCCGAGCCGTCGCAAGGCCTGCATCAGCATGTACGCCACCGATGAAAGGTAGAGTCGGAGTTGATTGGCGCGCATGGTGGCCGTGCTGGTCCGATCGGCGAACAATCCGAGTTGTTGCTCTTTGATCCGGTTTTCCATGTCTCCCCGTGCACAGTAGGTCTGTTCATAGATGTGCCTTGGGGATGTTCGTCCTTTCGGTAACGAGGTAACGATAAACCGGGGATTGGCGCCCTTGGCCAGATGTTCGGCCTTACCAATGATGCGTCGCTCACGAGTCCAGCTGTCTCGGGTCTGATACAGAAACGTCTTAAAGACGCGCGCCGGCTTTCCGGTCCTGTCGAACCGCTTTTTTGCCGTCGCCATCGGAGTTTCAATCGCGGCTAGCAGCCGATTGTTCTTCGCCAGTCCGATCACGTAATCGACACGGTGTTGGGCCTCGCACCAGGTCAGGATCTCATCGCGGCAGAAACCCGAGTCCCCCCGAATCACGATCTGGACTCTGGGCCACTTCTGCCGAATCTGTCCCACGATCCGTTCCAGTTCCTCTACCGATCCGTCCGCACCATCGATGTCGGAGCGTCGTAGCCGGGAACACAACACGAACTCCCCACAGAAAATATAAAGCGGCAGATAACAATGGTGCCTGTAGTAGCCGTGAAAGAAGCGACCCTCCTGATTCCCGTGTATCAGATCGTCGGTCGCATCCAGATCCAGAATGATCTGCCGCGGTGCCCGCCGATGGGCCTGGAGGAACACGTCCACCATCAGCCGATCTATCGCCGCTTCGTCCCGGCCGATCTTCTTGGTCGGGTGCTTTGCCGCACCCTCGGTCGACAGTTCCAGTCGGTTCAACGTGCTCTTGCCCGCCAGGGCCTTACCTCGATCTCGAGCTTGTTTCCGTGTCCGGCCCTTCGGATCGGTCTCACCCACCATCACCGCCAGCACCGGATCCGATCGGAGTTGATCGTGGTCGTTCAGATCTTCATAGCCCAAACACAATCCGTACACCCGTTGCGACACCAGTTGTTCGATCCCGTGTTCCACAAATCGCGGGTCCCGATAATCCCGGAAACATTCGGCAAACTGTTTCAGGATCCCGGTCCGTTTTTCCGTTTCTCGTAGCAGCAAACCGCCCGCGTCCGTGCTGATGTCTCCCCCGTCGAATTGCCCCCGGACTTCCCGTGTACCTAATGCGTGATATTGAATCGTTTCTGTTTTACACTCTGTCATGACAAAGGCCGCCTCCGTCTTGGCTTGAAAGTTTCTATTCAAAACCTTCTATGCCAGACAGGGCGGCCTTTTTCGGTCCTTTCCCTTCTTACTCGTTTCGATTTATTTCAAATCTCTTGAGAAATGCGGGCTAGAAAAAAGGAAACATGTGAGTCTTCAAGAAACTGCTCAGTAGGCAGAATCCTCACGAACATCCATCAGGTAGTACCCGAATACCCCCGTGGCAATCAGCCCGGCTGAAAGCGCCTTCAGAACGAATCGAGCCGTCAGCGCGTCGCCAAGGAAGTTATACACAACCGTACTGAACACACCGAGCAGGACGAAGGACGACACGACCATCGTCAAATAAGTCAGTCTTCCGCGCATGTCGGATGGCGGCCGGGAAGGGTCGCGTCGGATCGCACGATTTGTCATTCGCGTCAGGACGAAGAACACGGGTAACGCGACGATCAGAACGGAAGTCGACCAGCGAATGGCCTCGTCGATCGGTACGCCATGTTGGCCGGGCAAGGGGATGCCTCGATTGATGTATTGGAATGCCAGGTTTCCCAGGTTGAAGGCGCTCAAGTACATTGTGACGAACAGAACCAGATAGATGAACGCTTCCCGTGCTTCCGACCTTCGCGGTTTTGGAACCGGCACTCCGTAGGGGCTCTCACCGTAGCCCGCGAGGGCCTGTCGGACTTGCGGTGCGCCCCATCCAGCGCCAAGCAGAACATTCCGGATTTCCTCCTGAGAGACGCCCTCGGTCATCGCGTCTTTTACGAAACCGTACAACTCCTCATTTGAGCTCATGTCGAGCCTCCTTTCGATGCCAATTGTTGATAACCTGCCGGTCGCTCTCCAGCCCGAAGACGACGGCCCCGCTCCCGCCACTGACAGCCAGCGTTGAATCCTTCCCCAGGCTGTATCGGGCTCAGGACAGGTGCAGTATGAGGCCACCGAATAGGGCCGGCGCCACTGACTGTGACGGTTTCTCTTCTGTCACAAGAGGCGGGTCGGGGAGGGAACGCCCGGACGAGCAGACGACTTTACGGGCATCTGATACAGCGCTAGACAGGTCTGTCCTCTGGGCTCGACCGCTGGCTCAACCCGCGACTGACTCCCTCTCTCTCATAGAGGCTCCGATCAAAGAGACCGGGATAGATCCGTGCGACAGGAGGTCGTCATGGAAGCGTCGAAGACTGAAGCGGTCTCCCTGGCGTTGCTGCATCTCACGCCTCAAACGAAGGATCTCGTCCTTCCCCAGCATGTACATGATGGCCGCACCGGGGAACATGCTGTTTCTAATCGCCTCGCCACGGGCCGATCCGGGGGTCATGTTCGCCTCCCGCTCGTAGTGCTCGATGGCCTCCTCGAGGGTGTACCGACCCTGGTGCAGGCGGATGTCCACGACGGCCCGTGCGTACATGCGCAGCTGGTCGGTCAGTTCCCACAGCTCCTCGTGAGGGGTGAGAGCGCCGGCCTCGCGCATGAGGTGAGTGGAGTAGGATGCCCAGCCCTCGGCCATGGTGCCCCCACAGACCATGGCGATGCGGGAAGCGCAATCCACGGCAGCAATCTGACCGATTTGGGATGCCGCTCGGTAGGCGTGCCAGTTCTGTCCGTGGTGGCCGATGTGCCCGTGGTGGATGACATGGTTGAGCTTGATGACGCCGTCGTTGTAACCCCGGAGTAACTCCTCCTGGAGGTCCGCCGGCTGGCTGGCGTCGATCGCTCTCACCAGGTAGTCGTGCACGGGTGGCCGACCGAAGACCGCCGGGGCCCGGTAGGAGAGAAAATACAAGTAGGGCGCCGCACTCCGCGCCCAAGTCGGGCGGGGCACGTAGCGCATGGGGAGGTCGGGCCAGGTCAGAAGCTCCTGTTCTTCGGCCACCCTCCGGATCGTCTCCCAGATCTCGTCGAAACGCTCGTAGTAGGCCTCGGTGGTCGTGTGCATGGATCTGAGACCGGCCAGAGCTTCCGTGGAGTCCACGGCTCCGAGCGCCCGGGCGGCGGCCTCCAGCTCCGCCCGCGTCTCGGCGGCCTGTTCCTCGGCGAAGCGGACGATCTCTTCGGGTTCTGTGTCGACGAAGTGGCCGTCCGTCAGATAGAGGCCGAATGCTTCCTCCCCGCAGGCGTGTTCGTCGGTGGTCCGCGTGAGCAACTCGGTTTCGAGGTAGGTCTCGAAATCCGCGAAGGCCGTTGCCGCACGCACCGCCGCGGCCTGGAAGCCGGGCGTCCGGATCTGATTCTCGGCGGCGAGGATATCGATCCCTTCGGTAAAGAAAACGCGGGCCCCCTCGCACTCCCGGATGGCCCGGACCGTCCACTCGGCGGGGGCGCGCCGCACATTCTCCCGTGCCTGCTCCAGGAGGGCCGCCACACCCTCCATTCGCGCCGTGGCAGCTTCGACACGTTCCGACATGGGAGCGAAATCGGCGAGGAAGAGCGAGATCGTGCCGAAGACTGCCTCGCCCGTGTACAGCGTCGGGTTGCCAAGGCGAAAATGGTGCGAGCCATGCTCCCAGATCTGGATGCGCAGGAAGCCCTCGGCGAGGCGCTTGTCGATGTCTTCGGTAGGCACGCTCTCGCCTGATGTTGAAGAATCGAAACTCGCCGCCCCTCTCAACAGCTCCTCCATCTCGGCCAGCGTGTCCCCGACACCCTGCTCCGAGAAGTCCGGCAGGACGTGATCGTGGTCGTGGACCCCGATGAATGTGGCGTTGACCGGTCTTCGGCTGTGGTAGGCCCTGAAGAAGTTGTCCAGCCAATCCTGGACGGTCATGGTCCCCGGCGGCGCGGGAGTCTGCAGGGGCGTACGTCGCCGAGGACCCCGTCCCGCCGGAGGGAAGCCCGCCGGAAGGGCGCAGAGCCCGAGAGCGGCCGCGGTGGAATTCCTCAGGAAGCGTCGTCGATCCATGGACATGTGTCCCTCCAGAGTTGTCGTCCGGGCTCCAGTATGTCCTCTTTGAGCCCTGCCCGACGGCCCGAACACACCGCTCCTCCACCCATGCCGATCGAGCGTAGCAGAGGTTTCATACTCGCGGCACTCTATCTGTCCCGTTGTAACGCTAGTTCGGGGACGGGGGCACAATTACTCTCAACACTCAGGACATGAGTACTAGAGTTGTTCCGCCGTCTCCGTATTAGCAGAGGAGGCGGACCAGGCGGATGCGATGGAGAAGATGGAAGCGTTCAAAATCGGCGAAGAAAATCGTAGAGTTGAAAAACTCCACACAAACTCCACTACAGTGGAAAAAGCCCCGCAAAGTGCGGAGCCTTTAACTCAGTGATTCTGCAGAGGCGCCGATCGGGTTCGAACCGATGCATAAAGGTTTTGCAGACCTCTCCCTTAGCCACTTGGGTACGGCGCCCTATCAGGCGGGATGAATATTATACCTGTCGTGAATCTCACGACAAAATCAACCTGCCAGGACCAAACCCTGGACACGGGTATTCTGGAAAACTCGCCCCTCTGTTATTCTAGAGTTTTATGTGTCACCGTTTTCTCCTGCTGGCCTGCTTCCTGTTGACATCGTCCGCGGCTCTGGCGCAGCTCCAAACTGACGACAACTCGACCGGAATCATCGTCGCCCCGATTGACTACAACACCGTTCGTTTTTCGCGAATCGCCCAGGCCGTCCGCACACACGAGGAAATCGTCATTGATGGCCGATTGGATGAGGCCGTGTGGCAGGCGGCGCCCCCGGCGGGCCAGTTCATTCAATGGGAACCACGATCGGGTCAAGCGGCGACCGAACCGACCGAAGTTCTGTTCCTGTATGACGACGACAACCTGTATATCGGAGCGATCTGCTATGAATCCGATGTGGACAACCTCCGGATCACGGAGCTTGATGAAGACTTCAACGGGACGGAAAACGATGGATTCGGCATCACGCTGGACACACTGAAGGACGAGCGTTCCGGCTTCTTTTTCGGGACGAACCCGGCGGGGGCAAAACGCGACATGCAGATCGCGAACGACGGGTTTGCCATGAACCGGGACTGGGACGGCGTCTGGGACGTGCGCGTCACGGTAAACGGTGAAGCATGGATCGCCGAGTTTGTCATCCCTCTCAAGACCCTGCGGTTCGCTCGGAGCGGCCTACAGGAGTGGGGCCTGAACATGGTCCGGCGCGTGCGCCGAAAGAGCGAGGACAGTCACTGGTCTCCCCTGCCCCGACGGTACAGGGTCAACAGGATCTCGATGTCGGGAACGCTCGAGGGCGTCGAAGTGGGTTCGCTGGGACCCAACCTGAAAGTCAAACCGTTCGCCACGACCGCCTTCAGCCAGATCCGGCGGGACGGCATCCTGGACAATGATACGGATTTCGACGGGGGCCTCGATGTCAAGTATGGCGTCACCTCTTCCCTGACGCTCGACCTGACGTACCGGACGGATTTCTCTCAGGTGGAGGCCGACCAGCAACAGGTCAACTTGACACGGTTCAGCCTGTTCTTTCCTGAAAAGCGGGAGTTCTTTCTCGAAAACGCCGGCATCTTCGCGTTCGGACAGCCACTGAACCGTTTCGGGGGCGGTGGCTTCCGAGGGGGAGGCGACCTGATCCCCTTCTTCAGCCGACGAATAGGGTTGGATTCGGGTAATCTCGTTCCGATCGTGGGGGGAGCGCGGCTGACGGGCCAGATCGGAAGCTACGATCTTGGGACGCTCGTGATGAAGACCGAATCGCTGGACGGCACGCCTTCGGACAACTTTCTAGTCGGACGACTGAAGAAGAACATCCTCGGTAACTCCTGGATCGGCGCCATCGCCACGAGTCGCGACAGTACGGATCCTGAGGACTACAACCGACTCTACGGAATCGACTCCCGTTTCCGTTTTCTTCAGAAGTTGGAGATCGGTTCCTACTTGCTCGAAAGCGACACACCCGGAAAAGAGGGTCAGAACCGGGCGCAACAGTTCGAAACCGCGTGGCTGGGTGATGACCTGACTGTCACCGCGGGCTATTTCGAGGCCCAGAAAAACTTCAATCCTGAAATGGGGTTCATCCCTCGCGGCGACATCGAGAAGTACTCGGGGAACATCAACTGGCGCCCTCGGATCAACAGCCACGGGATTCGGAACGTCTTCTTCGGTGGTCGTGTCGATTACTTCGAGAGCAGTAGTCTCGACGAGATGGAAACTCGCCGCCAGACCTTCAACGGCGGAATCGGATTCCTGAACAACGCCTTTTTCAACTTCAACGTGAATCGCGGCTTCGAACGCCTGGCAGAGGCCTTCGACATTCGCGACGACATCGAGATACCTGCAGGGGATTACCACTTCAACGACATCAACATCTTTTACAATTCGGATCGCAGCAAGGCCATCGGCGGCAACATTTTCGTCAACTTTGGAGACTTCTGGAACGGGACGCGGAAATCCATCGGAGGCGAGTTGGCCTTAAAGCCGAACTACCGGCTGAACATTGAGGTCAACTACAACCGGAACAAGGTGGATCTTGTTGGTGGGTCGTTCGTAACCGACCTGGTGGGATCCCGCATCAAGTATTCGTTCAACACGAGAATGTTTCTGAACGCATTCCTGCAGTACAACACGGACGCCAAACAGTTCAGCTCGAACATCCGTTTCCGCCTCATCCACCACCCGCTCAGCGACCTGTTCATCGTCTACAACGACAGACGGGACACGCAGACAGGCGAACTTCTGGATCGGGCGATCATCTTCAAGGGCTTTGTCAACTTAACGGCCGCCGGCCAAACCGGTGCCTTATGGTCGCCAGTTGATCAAGCTGCCGTGACCGCTTCCCAGGTTGCGAATGACCGGGCTCTCAACAGTCGATGGTGAGTCGATTTTAGTCGGTGCCTGCCCACTCGGAAGAGATTCAGCACAAGACCGTGAACTGAAAGAAATCGTTGAGCCTGCATAGGTGATTTGAACTTCCTCATCTGCCGCTCGCGCTGCCGGGTTGGTTGGTGTGAGACTTCGGCTCGATTGTTCGCGTACCGTTCGGTGTCGTGGTTTACCGAAGGCATGATCGCCCGATGTGCGGCACTGTAACTCTTCAGTTTGTCGGTGACGAGTCGAAGCGGTGTCTTCCCTTGACGTTTCAAAAGCTTGCGGAGCAAGCGTGTCGCGGCCCGGCGGTTGCGACGAGACTGAACGAGGATCTCAATGACGTCTCCGTCCTGATCAACGGCCCGCCACAGATATTGCCTCTTACCGTTGATCGTGACGAATACTTCGTCTAAGAACCACGTATCTCCGAGTCGACCTTGTCGTCGCTTCAAACGCCTTGCGTAGCCGGGACCGAACTTCAGACACCATTGTCGGATGGTTTCGTAGGAAACGATAATACCGCGCTTGGCGAGCAGGTCTTCCACATCCCGGAAGCTCAGGCAGAACCGATAGTAGTGCCAGACGGCGTGGCTGATGATTTCGGGAGGAAACCGGTGTCCGTAATAGGGCGATCGGCGGCTTTTCATCCGCTCAGTCTGCCAGCGGCGGCTCAACTTGACAATACCATCCTGGATTCTAAACGGAACGGCAAACCACTACTCCTGAGAGAAAACAGACGTCACTCGGTTCTCAAACCATGTCACCAATGACCGGTTTTACGGAAAGGAAGCCAATAACGTTTCGCATGCGACCTCCCAAGAACGGAGGCTACTGGTGGTTGGCGATTGGTGTTGAGTAGGGGGTCCGATTCGATAACGACATCCAGATCGATTATCGGCTTTGCCGCCAATCCAGGAACTGAAGTGCTGCCCACATGCTCGGTTCTCTGCACCAAATCAGCGAGGTAGGTCTCCAACACATTACGGAGTGCGTCAAACTGCTGCGGCCACTCTTCATCGTACTCAGTGATTACAATCGCCATCTGAACAGATCCCGCAATACCTTGTCCCGATAAGATAAGAGCTAAACCTCGGGAGCGGTCAATCTATTTCTCAAAGGACGACTTGGAGTGCGACAGCTAGTGGTCCCCGTCAAACAGACTGTAACTTATCGAGCTTCTTTCGGGCACGTTGAACTTTTTCAAGAATATCGGAAGCCGTTGCGGTCCAAATGAAGGGCTTCGGGTTCTGATTGTGACCCCCGACATATTCCTCCACGGCCTGGATTAGCTCAGGAACCGAATGGAAAACCCCGCGCCGAAGCCGTTGTTCGGAAAGATCCCGGAAGAAGCGTTCGACCATGTTCAGCCAGGATGCACTGGTCGGTGTGAAGTGCACATGAAAGCGCGTGTTGCGCTTCAACCAGTTGACGACTTTCTGATGTTTGTGCGTGGCGTAGTTGTCGCAAATGATATGGATCTGTTTGTCTTTCGGCACGGAACGTTTGATCTGATTGAGAAACCGGATCCATTCCTGATGACGATGCTTCGGCATACAGGTCCCGATAATCGAGCCGTCCAGCGTATTGAGCGCGGCGAACATCGTGGTCGTCCCGTTGCGTTTGTAGTCGTGGGTGAGGGTGCCGCACCGCCCCTTCTTCAGAGGTAACCCGGGTTGCGTGCGGTCCAGGGCCTGCATCTGGCTCTTCTCATCGCAGGACAAAACAATGGCGTTTTCCGGAGGGTTCAGATACAAACCGACCACATCCTCCAACTTCTCGACAAATTGTTTGTCGTTGGAAAGTTTGAAGGTGCGTGCCAGATGAGGCTTCAAGCCATGAGCCCGCCAGATTCTCCCTACCGTGGACTCGCTGACGCCGGTTGCCCTGGCCATCAAGGACCGGCTCCAGTGCGTGGCGTTCGGAGGCTTCCCTTCGACCGTCTTCTTCACGATCCGGGCCCGCTTCCGGCGGCCGATCGAGGGAATCCGTCCACTGCGGGAAGCGTCCTTTTCGATTCCCCCGAGGCCATCTTCAACGAAACGATCGCGCCAACGTCCGGCCTTTTGACGAGTGATGTCCAACTTGGCAGCGATCTCCTGATTGTCCAGACCCCCGGCGGCCAGCAAGACAATTCGAGATCGTTCCGCCAACCGGACCGCCACACTGCGGCTTCGGCTCAGTCGCTCCAGTTCCTTCCGCACAGGAATGTCCAATTTAATCGTCGGTGCTCTCCTCATATATACTCAGACGTAGGAAAGCTGAATAAGTTACATTAACTGTGACGGACTACACTAGCACACAGGGGTCGATACCCTCCCAAGCGGCAAAGTTGCTCCTGAGAAACGCCGTTCGGAGAAGTTGACTGGTCCGCCACGAATGGCTGGACGGTTGGCCGGATCGGAGGCTCCTTTCCGACGTTCAGCAGGTTTTCTCCCTTTCATACGGGAGGAATCACCGCTCTGTAACGGACGCTTGTGGAACTGTGGGGAAATTTCGTCTACAAAAACGTCTACAGCCCGTTTCGGACCGATTCCGAAACGGGCTGTATCTTGTTGATTCTATTAATCGGGGCGAGAGGATTTGAACCTCCGACCCCCTGATCCCGAACCAGGTGCTCTACCAGGCTGAGCCACGCCCCGATTTAACCGAGTTCCAATCTTAGCACAAGGCGGCGGGGACGGGGGTGACCCTTCGACACCACTCGAGCCGACGCGTGTGAGTAGGACCGAAAGGAGATAGACTGCCTTACGGACACGCTCGTCCATAGGAGGAGAACCGATGGAACGAAAAATCGTCAATCCCTGGAAATGGCAGGACCAGTATGGATTTGTGCAGGGAAATGATGTCAGCGGAATCAACCGAACGCTGTTTATTGCTGGGCAGACTTCGAACGATGACGAAGGTAATCCGCTTCATGCGGGCGATATGCGCGCTCAACTCGGGCAGGCGATCGACAACCTTGAGACCGTCCTGAAGCAGGCGGGCCTCGCGTTAGAGAACGTCGTGCGGTTGAACTATTACACGACCGACGTGGACAAGTTCATGGAAGCGGCCGATGTTGCGGGGGAACGATTGGGGCCGGCGGGGTGTCGGCCGGCGAGCACGCTGCTGGGTGTTTCCCGGTTGGCGTTTCCGGAGTTGATGATTGAGATTGAGGCGACGGCGGTGGAGTAGCTGGGCCGATTGGCTTCATTCCGGTTTCGGCGGAGAAGAGTCCCGGATGGCCCGGGCGGCTGTGAGCATCCTTTGAGCGATCTCGCGCCACTTCCCTTCCGAATTTTCGCTGAGATATGCTTCCAGTTGCTCGACCGCGAGAGCCCCGGACCTCATCCGCAGATACACCTCAGCGAGGGTGAGCCGCAGTCCGGTCATGTCGGGATCCAGTCGAACGGCCCGCAGCAATGGCTCCTCCGCTTCCCTGAGCCTCTGGCTGCGGAAGAGTGCGATTCCCAGATTGTAGTAAGCCTCGGCCGACTGCGTGGTCATGGCCGTCGCGGCGCGGAGCAGTTCGATCGCGCCTTCGAAGTTCCCACGAAGAATGTAGAGGCCACCAAGATTGATCAGCGGTCGGGGGTTCAGTGAGGTCAGGTCCCGCGCCAGCACATACTCCCGCTCTGCGTCATCCAGCCGTTCCTGCTGTTGGTAGAGAGTACCGAGATTGATGTGTGCGTCCAGATGAGCCGGAGCCAGGCGAGTGGCGGCCTCGAGATGATGGATAGCCGCATCGACCTCACCGCTTGCTTTGGTCTCCAAACCCTTCTCGTACTCGTCGAGCGCTTCTTGCGAGAAATTCCCGGGGAACTGTCCAACATCGACGACATGATCGCCGTCGACCGTCCGGGACTGCGCGTAACGCGGATTGAGAACGATGCTTGTAAATTGCTCAAGTCGTCCTGCGCCGAGTTGAAACCACTCGTGAATTGTCTCGTAGCCGTTCAGTGAGAACTCAACCAGGAAGACTCCCGCCGGCAGGTCGCCGACCTGGAAGTAGCCACCCTGATTCGTTGATGTGGAAAGCGGAACACCGTCCAACTGAAGCGATACGTTCACACCGACCAGGGGATCACCCGACATGTCCACGACCTGCCCGCCGACTCTATGGGACTGAACGCCCGCGGCGATTGACGTCGCACACAAGCAAACAACGGCGACCAGCAATGACGCTGCCTTCATGGTGAATACATCCTCGCAGGATTAGTTTATCCCGATTGCCGAAAACGTATTCGAAAAAGTCGGAGAGCGTTCGCTGGGAGTCCGTCAAAGACACGAAATCGCATTGTCAACTCGGCTGACGCGACCAGGGCCTGTGATCAACCGTCCTGTTCGCCCTGGCGTTGTGATGTTGAGGAAACGTCGAAGATGTCGATCCAGTTCGACAGTGGTTTGAAAAAGCGGAAGGCGGTGCGGTCCACCTGGAGGGGCGTGACTGAGGCGTAGCCGTCCTGGAGGGCTTCGTAGTCTGCGGGGTGCTCTTCGGAAGGGGTTTCGTTGTGGTCGTGAAGTTCTTCGTGGAGCCAGAAATACTGCTCGCCGCGGGGATCGAGGTTTTCCACCAGAACGGTCCGGCCTTCATTCTGCCCTTGTCTGGTCAAAAGAACCCTGCCGTTCCAGACGGTTGGAAAGTTCACGTTCAGGACGACGCCGGGAGGCAGGCCTTCTTCGAGAACTCTGTGCGCCAGGACGGCTGTGAACTCGGCAGCCGGTTTGAAATCCATCGGTTCGCGGTACTCGAGCGAAACGGCAATGCCGGGTATGCCCTGTAAGGCGCCTTCAAACGCCGCGGCCAGAGTACCCGAATACGCCACGCTGTCGCCGACGTTCTTGCCCCTGTTGATGCCGGACACCAGCAGGTGCGGACGTGTTTCAAGAATCCGGAGAAACGCCAGAATCACGCAGTCGGCCGGTGTCCCGTCTACGGAGAAACGATTGGCTGCAACTTGGTGGAAGCGAAGCGGGCGGTTCAGCGTGATCGAGTGGCTGGTCGCGCTCATCTCCCGATCGGGAGCAACGACGGTCAGCCTGCCAAGGGGGCTCAACTCGACCTCCAGCGCCTTGAGCGCAGGAGAAGCGATACCGTCGTCGTTTGTAATAAGGATTTGAGTGTCCACGAGAGGAAGTCGGGACGGCCGGATTTGAACCGGCGGCCTCACCCACCCCAAGGGTGCGCGCTACCAAGCTGCGCTACGTCCCGAGAGAGGTGAGCCGGGCAGACCGAATTCACCTCCACATCACCTTAGGATTTACCGTCGAGCAATGTCAAGATGTCCCGAAGCTCATCGCGTACCTGTTCGAGCTTCTTCGCTGTCTTTTCTCCCACCTTCTCATCAGCTTTCTCACGGCCCCGACGTCCGATCTGCTTGCGGGCCCCCGCAATCGTGAAACCCTGTTCGTGAAGAAGTTCCTTGATCTTGAGCGCTATCTCAAGATCCGCTCGACGATAGACGCGGTGTCCCGACTCCGCCTTCTTCGGCGACAGTGTCGGAAACTCGGATTCCCAGAAGCGTAGAACGAAGGCCTCGACACCGACGATGTCTGCGACTTCCCCGATCTTGAAGTACAGCTTGTCCGGAATCTCAACGTTTGCCACCCGAACCCCTTTTTCCCGCGCGATGTTTGATTATAATCGGGCTCCCCTCGAAAGAAAATCTCTCCCGAATCTGATTCATGAGAAATCGTTCAAACGAGAAATGTAGCTTTCGCTTCGTATTGGCAAACACCACAAAAGTTGGAGGTCCTGTTTTTACCTGAGCGATGTAGCGCACCTTGACGTCTGAGGGCAGGCCCCCACGCTCCATGCTCACCTCTTTCAGGAACTGATTCAGTTCCCCGGTGCCCACGCGACGGCGACGATGCTCGTAAATCTTCTCGAGCATCCCATAGAGTTTCTGAACACGCTGACCGGTTTTGGCGGATATGAACTGGATTGGCGCATATTCGAGGAACTTGAGCCTCTCCCGAATCTTCCTCTCGAAATCGGCCGTGATCGTCGGGCTCTTTTCGACCAGGTCCCACTTGTTGACGACGATCAGAACCGACCGTCCCGCCTCGTGCGCGTACCCCCCGATGGTCGCGTCAATCGCGGCGATCGACCGCTCCCCGTCAACGAGAAGAATGGCGACGTCGCTCAGCCCCAGGTGCTTCCTGGCCATGATCACGCTTAATTTTTCCGTCGTTTGATCCGTCTTGCCTTTTCGGCGGATCCCCGCGGTGTCAATGAACCGAAAGCGGACACCGGACCGTTCGATCACACTGTCCACCGCGTCGCGGGTCGTCCCCGCAACAGGGGAGACCATGGATCGCTGTTCGCCGACCAGCATGTTCAACAAAGTGGACTTGCCGGCGTTCGGGCGGCCGATAATCGCCACCTTGATCTCATCGGTATCCGCTTCGTAATCGGGAGTCTCCGGCAGAGCGGCTGCGATGTCATCCAGCAGCTCGGTAAAGCCACGCCCGTGCTCGGCGGAAATCGGGAATGTCTTCTCAATGGCCAACCGGGCGAACTCACCGATATCGGCTTCCTGACTGGTAGTGTCGATCTTGTTGACAAGAAGGAAAACCGGACGTTCGGCCCGCCGGAGCAACCCGGCCAGTTCCTCATCGCCAGGCGTTCGCCCGGCGCGCGCATCCGCCACGAAAAGCACTATTGATGCGGCTTCGATAGCCACGCTTGCCTGCTCAAATATTTTCTGGGGGATCTCCGATTCTTCTCCGGGGATGATGCCTCCGGTGTCGACTATCTCAAATGACACGCCGCTCCAGTCCAGGGTGCCATAGATGCGATCGCGGGTGATTCCGGGTTCGTCGGAAACAATGGCCCGTCGTCGCCCGACAAGCCGATTGAAGATCGTCGATTTACCCACATTCGGCCGCCCAATAATGGCCACGAGCGGCAAGACGGCCTTCACATCTTCATTATTCCCAGGAGTATCAGACACAGGTCGGAAGATACCACATCGTGAGCGACTAAACTTTCGGGGTGATTGGACCGCGTCTCCGCGTTGAACCCCTCCTACTTTCCCCCGGCAATCGATGGCAAGATCGAAATCGTGTCCCCGGCCTCGATCGCCGTTCGAAGGTCGTCCCGATCCTTGATATTGTCCTCGTTGACGTAGATGTTGATGAAGCGCCGTGCCTGGCCCGACTCGTCGAAGACTTTCTCGCCAAAGCCGCTGAACTCCGCGTTCAGCAGCTTCAACGCTTCATCTACGGTCGAGGCCTCAACGGGCACCTCTGCCTGTCCGGCGGTCAACACCCGCAGGGGCGTGGGAATTTTCACTTTAATACTCATATCGATTACTCCTCCTCCTGAATATCGAGGGGTTCTTCATAGAACTTGCGCTCCGATTCATTCAGTTCCCAACTCTGTAGTTTCTCGACGCTCCCGTTGCTCACCGATCCGATGATGTAGGAGTAGCCCGGCCATGCACGATCCGTGTCGAACTGGGAAGGCTTCGACGGATGGTCCGGGTGCGAGTGGTAAATTCCAATGATATCCCACGGACCCTCTTCAAACTCGCGCTGAGCAACGAGCATGTCTCTGGGATCCAGTTCGTAGCGGTCCGCGGCCCTCTCGTTGTTGAGGTTCCTGCAGGGCCGGAACAATTCCACGGCCTTCTTTTCTCCCGTCGTACCGATGATCAGACCGCAACACTCGTGAGGGTACGTCTCCTCCATATGCTTGTGGATCTGTTTTAGCAGCGGTCTTGGAATGGTTAGCATAAGCCTCTCTGTCGGTTCATCCAACCGGGCGGATGAGCCGCGTTGTTTTGATCTGCCCCTTGTTCCACTCCACCATGGCGGCGGCCGCTTCGTCCATCGGCAGTTCCCTCGACGGCGGAGCGATCAGGATCCACAGGAGTCGGCGCGTGTCATCTCGAACCCGAGTCCGCACTGAATCCGAGATGGGGCTTCCGAACGCACCCGCCTGATCAGAGAGCACAGGAAAATGATAAAGGTTCAGCTCGCCCCGGCCAATCCCTTCGTAGGATTCGCCGTCCCGACCGATCCGGAATTCGATCGGCGGACGCAGGGTGTCGGAATCGAACAGGCCCATGGGAATCATCAACTTCAAAGAATAGTAGTTGATCAGATCCACTGCGGTATTGATAAAGTAAAGATCCTTCCCCCGCACGACCCTCCGGAACAGAGCCTCCGACGACGGCCGATGTCTGGTGGGATCGAGTCCCGTCCGATGAAACAGCTTTCGCACCGCCCGAATCGGCTCGACCTGGCCGGGTGGAATGTCTCGATACTTTTCCGCGTATTCCGCCGCGAGGTCGTTTAACACTTGCCGGAACTTCTCCGGAGTCTCCCCGATAACGACATCCTCGGCTTCAATGATCCCGAGTTGAACCGCATCGGCAATGTCCGAACTGATTTCAATCATTTCGACAAATCTAACAAAGTGCGTGTCTTGTCACCCACCTGGCTTTGCCCCGACACACTGGTCGCCAGATTTGCCCCCTACACACCACCCACCAGGTTCGCCCCCGGCACACCGCTCGTCGGGTTTTGCCTCCGACATGGGAGGCCGACTCGTGCCCGCGAGTGGCCAGGGACGGCCACCCCGACACGCTTTCCTGTACAGTTCCCTGGCTTGGGCCGATTAAAGTATACACTTGGTCTTTAACGCCGGCCGGGCCCTAGGCCGGCAGCATCGGTATCCCTATATGAAAGAGTTTTTTTCCTCAAACGGTCTGCTTGCCAGGAAACTCGAAGATTACGAACCGCGGCCGTCTCAGATGCAAATGGCCGAGGTCGTGGCCGAGGCGCTCGAGGGGCAAACCCACGCGATCATCGAAGCCGGGACCGGGACGGGTAAGACCCTGGCATACCTGGCACCGGCGCTGATGCACGGTCGCAGGCTGTTGGTTTCGACCGGGACGAAGGCGCTTCAAGACCAGATTTTCTACAAGGACATCCCTCTTCTCGAAGGCATCCTCGATCGACCGATTCGCGCGGCCTACCTCAAGGGACGTAACAACTACCTCTGTAAACTGAAGCTCCACACGTTTCAGGAAGAAGGATTGTTTACACCTCTCGAGCTGGATAACTTCTCCGAGATCGCCGAGTGGGCCAGCCAGACGGAAACCGGAGACCGCGCCGAGTTGACCACGATTTCCGACGACGATGAGTTGTGGTCGCGGCTGGACGCGCGACGCGATCGTTGCCTGGGCACGAAGTGTGAGGAGTTCGAAAGTTGTTTCCTGACTCTGGTCCGACAGAAAGCCATGGAATCGGACATCGTCGTGGTCAACCACCACCTGTTCTTTGCGGACCTGTCCATCCGCGAGTCTGAAATGGCTCAAATCCTGCCCGACTACACGGCGGTCATCTTCGATGAGGCTCACGAACTGGAAGACATTGCGACCGGATACTTCGGTTTTCACGTCAGCAACTACCGGATACAGGAACTTCTCTTCGATACACGATCGCTGGCACAGGAAACGACGATTCCAATCGAGAGCGAAGCGACGGCCCTCGGCCGGGCAGCGGATCATTTCTTCGGGCAGTTCCTGCTCCTGCGAGACGGACGGCACCCCCTTCCGGAACTGGAAGGCATCGATGAATTGATTGACGAACTCTACGATCTCAGACGCGCATTCAAACGGCAACTGGACATGGGTGGAGAATGGGCCAACCTGGCGCGGCGCGCCGGTGAGATCGCCAATGAGCTGGAAATCTTCAGGGACGGCAACCCCGACAACTACGTCTCGTGGCTGGACCGGAGGGGGCGGGGCGTGTTCCTCGAAGCCTGTCCTATCGATATCTCCCCGTTGCTAAGGGAAAGATTGTTCGACAAGGTGCCGACCTGCATTCTCACATCGGCGACGCTGACCGTGGGCGGTTCAACAGACTATATCCGTTCCCGACTCGGCCTGGACAACGCTTACGCCGAAACGTTGTCCACGGAATTTGATTTCAAGAAACAAGCAGCGCTCTATGTCCCGTCGTTCCTTCCCGACTATCGGAGCCCCGCCTACCTGAAACTCGCCGGAGAGGAAATCAAGAAGATCCTTGAGATCTCCGAAGGCAGAGCATTCGTCCTGTTCACCAGCTACCAGCAGATGCAGGCCTGCTACAAGATGCTTGCGGACGAGCTTCCCTACCCCGTTCTGATCCAGGGCCGGACGAGCCGAACTCGACTGCTGGAACAGTTTCGACAGAAACCACAGGCCGTCCTGTTTGCGACCTCCAGTTTCTGGCAGGGAATCGACGTGAAAGGTGAGGCGCTCAGTTGCGTCATCATCGACAAGCTGCCGTTCCAGGTGCCGTCGGATCCCCTGGTTCAGGCGCGGATCCGGGAAATCGAACAGTCCGGAGGAAACGCTTTCGCCGATTACCAGGTCCCGGCGGCGATCCTGCGTCTCAAGCAGGGGTTTGGACGGCTCATTCGCTCCCGGACCGACAAGGGCGTCCTGGCAATTCTCGATAGCCGGTTGAAGACACGAGGCTACGGCAAACTGTTCCTCTCCAGTCTGCCCGACTACGCCATCGTCGACGACGTTGAGGATTTGAGGGGGTTCGTCGGCGACAACGGATCGGGCGATAGATGAAGAACGATCTCAGCATTCCGGTGCAAATCACCGAGATCTTCCACTCCATCCAGGGTGAATCCTCACATGCCGGAAAGCCCTCGGCATTCGTTCGGTTGACCGGTTGCAGCCTCCGGTGTGTCTACTGCGACACCAAGTACTCCTACTCGGGTGGGCACGCGATGACGATCGGGGAAGTCCTGGAAACTGTTTCCGAATACCCGACCCGGCTGGTCGAGATTACCGGCGGCGAGCCGCTCGAACAGGATGCCGCGATCCCCCTGATGGAACAACTGCTCGGGCGGGGCTACACGGTAATGCTCGAGACAGGTGGCCACGTCCGTCTCGACCGGGTCCCGGAATCGGTGATCAAGATCATCGACGTCAAATGTCCGGACAGTCGAGAGGCTGGGACTTTCTGCCAGGACAACATCAGGCTGGCCGCGCCCCATGACGAGTTCAAGTTCGTGATCTCGTCGAGGGCGGATTATGAGTGGTCCCGGAGCTTCTACAACGAGAACCTGAAATCGCAAATCCAGGCCGTGCTGTTTGCTCCTGCGCACGAGGTCCTGCCCCCGGTACGGCTCTCCGAGTGGATTCTTTCGGACGGCTTGGGGGTCCGCCTCGGGCTCCAAGTCCACAAATATATATGGGGACCTTTGGTTCGAGGCGTTTAGCGACCGTTGGAGGCACCGTCGATAAATGATGGAGAAAGCTGATTCGGCCAACCTATGCTTTGACTTTCAGGGGGTTGGAAAATAAACTCTAGGAGAGACGGTTTGAGCCGAAATGTCGTGAACAGGGGAATTCAATCCAGCAAGCCCAGGGCCGTGGTTCTAATGAGCGGCGGTCTGGATAGCTGTGTGACGGCGGCAATAGCCCAACCGGATCACCAACTTTTCGCACTGCACGCCAGTTACGGCCAGAGAACGGAGAGCCGGGAGTTGGAATCGTTCAATGCCCAGGCAGATTTTTTCTCCGTGGCCGATCGGCTGGGGGTGAGTCTGGATTACATGACGAGGATCGGAGGATCCAGCCTGACGGATACGAATATCGCGGTGCCCGACCAGACTTTGGACAACCACGATATTCCAAATACATACGTTCCATTTCGGAACGCGCACTTTTTATCGATCGCAACCTCGTGGGCGGAGGTCATCGGAGCGGAAGAGATTTTTATCGGGGCGGTTTGGGAAGACAGTTCGGGCTATCCCGATTGCAGGCCGGAGTACTTTGAAGCGATGAACGCGCTCATCGACGCCGGCACCCGACCGACGACCCGGATTATGGTTCGGACCCCTCTGATCGAAATGCGGAAAGCGCAAATCGTTCGGAAGGGCTTTGAGCTTGGAGCGCCGTTCGAACTGACGTGGTCCTGTTACCGCAACACGACGAAAGCCTGCGGGACCTGTGATAGCTGCGCGCTGCGGCTCAAAGCATTTTCGGAGGCCGGTCTGATGGACCCGGTCGCCTATGAGGAAAGACCCCAGTATGTATGAGTTTAAGAGACGGAGGGTTATGATGAGATACACAATCCGATTGCTGCCCTTGCTTGTTCTTGTTTTCGTCTTCGCGATACCTTCTTACGCGCAGACAGGAAACATCAACGGAACCGTGATCAGCACCGACGGGACCCCCTTGGTCGGGGCGATGATGTTGATAGACCGGCAGGAAATCACCCAGCATTTCGAAGCCGAGACCGACGAGGACGGCAAGTTCTTTCACGCCGGACTGCCGACGGGCACCTATCGAGTGACCCTGCAGGTCGACGGACGGACGATTCAGTACCGGGACGGACTCCAGATTCGGGGGGGCTCCACCGCCGACGCCAGCTTCGATCTGGCGGCGCTTGCCGACATGATTCTCGAGAGTGAAGAAGGCAGGGCAGCCGAAGAAGCCCGTTTGAAAGCCGTGGCGACACGGGACTCGTTCGAGCTGGGACGCACGGCGCTCGACGCAAAGAACTACACCGAAGCCGTGACGCAATTCCGACTCGCGCTCGAAAATGACGACACCCAGCACGTCATTTACGCGAACCTGGCAGATGCACTGTCGGGAGCCAAGCAATTCGACGAAGCTGTCGAGACTTACCAGAAGGCCATCATGCTGGCCCCAATGGAAGGTGCGTACTACAACAACCTCGGTATCGTTTATGGAAACGCGGGGAAAACAGAGGAAGCGATCGCAGCACTTGAGAAAACGGCGGAACTGACACCGGATTCCGCCGGTCAGGCTTACTACAACCTGGGTGCGGTGATGACAAACACCGGCCGGTCCGCTGCCGCATCGGAAGCATTCAAGAAAGCGATCGAATACGACCCGGAACTGGCTGAGGCCTACTATCAGCTCGGTATCTCCTTTTTTGGGTCGGCGGACACGATGAAGGAAGCGATTCCGGTTCTGGAGAAATATCTGGAAATGGTCCCTGACGGGCCGAACTCCGAGGCAGCGAAACAGCTTATCCTTGCTGCCGGCGGCATCTAGAATCGAAGCCGGTTCCCGGGACAGGTTGACAAGAAAGAGGGTCGGTCCGTCCGGCCCTCTCTTTTTGCGTGTGACGACGCCCGACTATGTTCACCAGCAAGAACATCCACATCGCCATCCTCGGTATCATACTGGGATCTGCTTCGGCTTATGTCTTCGGCAGCTACCAGGCGGAAGCCCGTCGGCAAATCGCCGCCGACGAGGCCGCGGCAACGATTGAAGAAGCCGCGACCGACCGACCCGAAATCACCGATGAAGAGATGCTCGCCCTCTTCGACGAAGCGCTGCAACAAAACCCCGACGAACCGGAACTGTTGATGCGATACGGAAACTTCCTGTTTAACCTGGAACGATACCGGGAGGCGATCGAAGCTTACGGGAAGGTACTGGAGAAGAATCCGGACGACCCTGTCGTGCGAACCGATATGGGGACCGCATTCTACAATCTGGGGGAAGTGGACGAGGCCATGGCTGCATTTGATCTCGCGCTCGCGGCGGATCCGAACCACGTCCTCGCTCTCCACAACGTCGCCATCGCACAGATCGAATCGATGCACGACGTCCCCGCTGCCGAACAGACCATCCGGAGGATCGAGGGCATCGACGCCAACTACCCCGGACTCGGCCTGCTCCGCGGCCGGCTCGCGACCGAACGCGACAAACCGAGGTCCCAATAGGCGGTACGCATGCGCTTCTTTATCCGAGTCGCAATCGTCTTCGTCATCGTCCTGGCCGCCCTATCCACGCTCCGCGGCCTGTTCGCCCAAAACAGCCCTTCCCGATCCCCCTCGTCAGGCGATTCCCCGGGCGGACCGAGTAAAACCGGCAAACTCGTCAAAGACCCTGTCTGCGGGACCTACGTCAGCGACAAACTGGCCATCAGCGCCAACCGAGGCTCGGAAGTCTTCCACTTCTGCTCGGACGAGTGCCGCCAGAAATTCATAGCCACCGGCACCTGACTGGCACGTAGTCGATAACAGTCACAGCTTTCAGACGCAAAGGCGCAGAGACGCAGAGAGAAGAAGCTCGGGATTAAGGACCCGAAAGAATCCTTCTCTGCGTCTCTGCGCCTTTGCGTCGTAACCCTGTTTCATCCTTGAGAAACGTTCGTGCCGGGCGAATACGACTTTGGGTCCAGCCAGTCCCGGATGGCATCGCCCAGGGAATTGAAGGAGAGAACGGTGACCATCAGGACCAGGGATGGGAAGATGAGGATATGGGGGGCATCGAAGAGGTGGTTCCTAGCACTGTTCAGCATGGAGCCCCAGCTGGGGGTGGGTGGGGTGATTCCAAGACCCAGGAAGCTCAGGGCGGCTTCGGCCAGAATCGCGGCGGCCATGCCGATGCTTGCCTGGACCAGGACCGGCTGGATGATGTTCGGCAGGACATGAAGAAGGAACACTCTCAGTTTAGTGGCACCCATCGCGTGGGCGGCTTCGACGAAATCGAGCGTCTTGACCTTCAACACCTGGCCGCGAGCCAGGCGGGCGTATCCGACCCAGCCAATAACCGATAGGGCCAGGATCAACTTGTTGAGCCCCGGACCGAGAAACGCGACGAGTGCGATCGCCAGCAGAATCCCGGGAAACGCCAACAGGGAGTTGATCACGACGACTGTGATGACGGTGTCGAACCGGCCCCCGATGAACCCGGCGGCCCCACCGATCAAGACCCCCACGAAGCCGGAAAGGAATACGACCGTGGCCCCCACTCGCATGCTCACACGCGTCCCCATCATCACGCGCGACAGGATGTCCCTTCCCAACTCGTCCGTTCCAAACGGATGATTCCACGATGGCCCCGCCAGCCGGGCGGAAAGCTCCTGGGCGGCCGGATCGTGGATCACCAACCAGGGCGCCAGCAAGGCAACCATAGCCAGAAACACGACGATGATCGCACCCACCAGGGCCAGGCGGTTCTGTTTGAAGAACTCTCTCATGGCGGGTCACTCATATCGAATTCGAGGGTCGATGATCGAGTAAAACACGTCGGTCGCCAGGTTGACGAGAATGTAGGTCATTGCTATCGCCAGGATGCATCCCTGAACCAGTGGGTAGTCGCGCGCGTTAATTGCCTGGACCGTCAACCGGCCCAGACCCGGCCATGCAAATATCGTCTCGGTTATGATGGCGCCTGCCAGCAGAGTTCCCAGTTGCAGTCCCATCACGGTCAAGATCGGTATCAAGCCGTTTCTCATTGCGTGCCCCAACATCACGCGTCGCTCGGACAAGCCTTTGGCGCGCGCGGTCCGGACGTAGTCCTGGTGAATCTCCTCGAGCATCGACGACCGCACCATTCGTGTCATGATCGCGGCCATTGCGCCACCCATCGTGATGGCCGGTAAGATCAGGTGGGCCCAGCTTTCCCTGCCGGACACCGGAAGCCATCCCAGAGCAATCGAAAACATAAGGATCAACAGCGGCCCGAGAGCGAAATTCGGCAGGGACACGCCGATGAGAGTGAACAAACCTATCGAACGGTCGGCAACCGTCCCGCGTTTCACGGCCGCGACGATGCCGAGCGGAACCGCAATCAGGAGTGAAAAGAAGATCGCGGCCAGAGCGAGCTGGATCGTCGCAGGGTAGCGTCGTACGATCGAAGTGAGGACCGGTTCCTGGTTTCGGAACGAAACACCGAGATCTCCCCGGAAAAGGTCCGACATATAGGAAATGTATTGATCGAAGATCGGCCGGTCCAACCCCAGTTCGCGCCGGACCCGTTCGACCTCTGTGACGGCCGCACCTTCACCTAACATCTGCTCGATCGGGTCGCCCGGGACCAGGTGGATCAGTGTAAAGACAAGCGTGACGACGATCCAGACGACAGGGATGGTTAGTAAGAGACGACGGATGAGGAAAGAAACCATCTAGCCGGAAGTATAGTGTTTTCGGAGGCGGATGCGGTCCAGGAGGGTCCGAAGTCGAGAATCAGGCGGACCGACGTCACTTCCGACCTCGGACTTCGGACACGGACTCCGCCCCCACTTTTCCCACATTTAACAACGCCTTCGCACAAAATTCACGCGTGAATTCGAACTTTTCGGCACAAATAAAACAAGTATGTGCGAACTTCTACTACTGGTCCTTATGACACACGTTTGAATTCTCCGGAGGATACGTGAATACCCAAGTTTGGCGAGTCATTTTGTTGTCAGTCGTGCTTCTGGCCAGCCCCGTGGCTCTTCTGGCCGACGACCGAGACGAGTCGAAAAAGCCCGCTCCAGGTCCGTTGGAGAAACTCGAGGCTCGACTCGAGTTGCAGGAGGAACGAATTCGGCAGCTGGAGGGCCTCGTGCACGAACAGTTAGCTATGATTGTCTCAGCGCGGGAGGAACTCGCGATGCTGCTCCCGGAAGGGTCTTCTGAAGTTAACCGCGATCGATTGGAGGTCGCTCCGCCAACGGCCGAGCTTCGCTTGGAAGCGCCCAGAGTGGCCCCCGCCCGAGCGCAAACCCAGAGGAATTCGGTCGCGGGATGGACCGGCAGTCACCCCTTCATCAACAGCGCGAACGGGGATTTCACGATGCAGTTTTCCGGACGAATGCATCTGGACTATCGGAACTTCAGCGATGAAGGCACACCGGAATCCACTTTCGTCCTGCGGCGGGCGCGAATCACAGTAGAGGGACAGCTTTACGACAGTTATACCTATAAAGTCGAAACCGATTTCGCCGACCGGGGCAGCAGGATCCTGCGCGATGGATATGTGAACGCCAAAGTCAGCGACGCCCTCGAGTTCCGGTTCGGTCAATTCAAAGCTCCCTTCAGCCAGGAAAGGTTGCAGTCTTCCCAGAGGGTCAACTTCGTCGATCGCTCGTCCCTCGCGGAACTGTCCCCGGGACGATCCCCAGGCATCATGGTTCACGGATCGTTCCTGGATGACGCGGTCGAATACGCCGTCAGCGCATCGAACGGACTCGGCGTGCTGAACTCCAACACCAGGGCCACTCCTGAGGTCACCAGTCGCCTGCGTTTCAAACCCTTCGGGTCCATCGAGCTTTTCGAGAATTTCGCATTCGGCGGCGCATTCGGCCAGGGCCGGCGCGCGAATGGAATCAGCTTCAGGGGCAGGACGGCAAGCCGAAGCGTCACGTTCTTCAATCGTGTTCCAGTCAACGGCAAGATCACTCGCGCCAACGTCGAGTTCGACTGGCTGCACCCCAAGTTTGCGATCCGCGGCGAGTTTAACCAGACCAACCAGCGGCGTGACGGTATGGGAAACGGAGGAGGCAATCAGCCCGCCGTCGTGTCCAAGGGATTCATGTTCAACACCGCTTATGTGTTCGGAGGTGTGACACGTCCAAATGGTGCGATCGTACCGGACACGACCTTCCTCGAAAACGGCGGCACGGGCGCGCTGCAGCTCGTTTTTCGCTATGAAAATCTCCAGTTCGACGACGGCGTGAGCCCGAACCGCGGTGAAGCCTACACCACCGGTTTTAACTGGTGGCTGAGCAGCTTCATCCGCCATCAGTCCAACTTCGCATTCGAACGATTCCAACACCCGAACCGCACCGGTCCGTTCAACGGCAAGTCGACTTTTACCTACCTGGGTCGAATGCAGTTAATGTTCTAGCCCGTGGGGTCACTGGAAAATACCGAAAGGGTTTTCGACGCAAAGGCGCAGAGACGCAGAGAAAAAGGCTCATAAAAGGGATCCTCCTGAAAAGTCCTCTGCGTCTTTGCGCCTCTGCGTCAAAAACCTTCGCCGGCTTTGCCGAAACCCCCGGAAACGGCTTACAATGGTTGTTTACTTTCCGGAGGATAGGGACGACATGAGCACTGCCGAGACACTTCAATTCCAGGCCGAGGCCAAGCAGGTCCTCGACCTGATGATTCATTCTCTTTACACGAACAAGGACATCTTTCTGCGGGAGTTGATTTCGAACGCATCGGACGCTTTGGATCGGTTGCGGGTGGAGTCACTGACCAACCCGGATCTTCTGGGGAAGGACGAGTTGTTCGAAATCACGATCGAGAGCGACCACGGCGCCCGAACCGTGACCGTTCACGACAGCGGCATCGGAATGAGCCGCGAGGAAGTGGTCGAGCACATCGGCACGATCGCGAAATCGGGAACGCGGGAGTTGCTTGAAAACCTGAAAGGGAAGTCCGGGGACCTGGCTGAAAAGATGATCGGCCAGTTTGGCGTGGGGTTCTATTCCACGTTCATGGTGGCCGACAAGGTCTCCTTGCTGACACGCCGCGCAGGAGGTGACCAGGCGACACTCTGGGAATCCACCGGCGACGGACAGTATACGCTGACCGAAGGTGAAAAGTTCCGCAGGGGGACGTCCATCACCTTGCACCTCAAACCGATCGATACGGAGAGCGGCCTCGAAGATTTCACCGAAGAATGGATCGTCAAGCGAATCGTCAAACAGTACTCGGATTTCGTGACGTATCCGATCGAATATCGATCAACCGGAAAAGACGCCGACAAGAAAAAGGACGAGGAAGCCGGACCGATCAACTCGATGAAACCGATCTGGACGCGCCCGGATTCCGAAGTGACTGAAGAGGAGCACAAAGAGTTCTACAAGCACGTAAGCCACGACTGGAACGAACCGCTGAAGCACTTCTCGTTCAAGGCAGAGGGCCGTATCGAATATCAGGCACTGCTCTACCTGCCCTCCCAGGCCCCGATGGATCTCTTCTTCGACACGGGAAAATTCGGCCTGCAACTCTACGTCCGAAAAGTCCTGATCATGGACAACTGCGAAGACTTGTTGCCCCGTTACCTTCGCTTCGTTAAGGGTCTGGTGGACTCCTCGGATCTACCGCTCAACATCTCCCGTCAGCGATTGCAGGAAGATCGCCACATCACGCAGATCCGGAAGTGGATCACGAAGAAGGTCATCGACACGCTTGGCGACATGTCCAGCAACGACAAGGAGAGCTACCTCACCCTCTGGAAGCACTTCGGGCGGGTTATGAAAGAGGGCGTCAGTTTCGACTTCGAAAACAAGGACAAGCTGATACCGCTGTTGCTGTTTGATTCTTCTCACGACAAAGAAAATTTGACGGATCTGAAAGGCTACGTAAACCGGATGCAGTCCGACCAGAACGACATTTTCTACCTCTCGGGCGATTCGAGATCAAGGATCGAAAACTCTCCGCATCTTGAAGCTCTCCAGGAACGCGAACTGGAAGTCCTCTACCTCAGCGATCCGATCGACGAACTCATGGTTCAGGCGCTGACGGAATTCGAAGGGAAAAAATTGAAGTCCATCGGTAAGGGGACCGTCGCACTGGGAAGCGAAGAAGAGCAAAACACTGCACGAAAAGACCTGAACGTAAGAGCGATAGAGCATGTCGACCTGCTGGGGCTTCTCAAGACCAGCCTCGAAAAGCACGTCAAGGAAGTCCGCTTGACGAACCGTTTGACGGACTCGCCCGCCTGTCTGGTGGTCTCCGATGAGGATTTCAGCCCGCATTTGCAGCGGATCCTCAAGGCACAGCAGGGAAATTCACCGGACCAGTTGCGAATCATGGAACTCAATCCGGATCACGACATCGTTCAGAAGTTACATGCGCGCGTAAAGGAGAACAAAGACGATCCGTCGATCGGTGAGTTCGCGGACCTGCTCTTCGGGTACGCGATGATCGCGGAAGGATCGGAACTCCCCGACCCCACGAAATTCAACCATGCCATCGCCAAGTTGATGGTCGACAGCATCTAGAACGATGATCGACGCCAAACAAATCCGCGCCAACCCCGACAGGCTGAAAGAGATCGTCCGACTCCGCAAGGTGGATGCTTCGAAAGCCGACGTGGACCGATGGCTGGAACTCGATAAGGAAAAACGGGGCCTTCAGACGGAGATTGAAGGCTTGAACTCCGAAAAGAAAAAGATCGCCGGTATCGGCAAGTCGGACCCCCAGGCGGCTCGGGCCAAAGGCCAGGAACTCCGCGAGAAACTCCGGGACTTGGACAAAGACCTGACCGCGATCAAGACAGAATGGAAATCTCACATGGAGTGGTTTCCGAACTGGATCGATCCGGAAATGCCCGAGGGCGCCGGCGAAGAGGACAACGTGGAGGAATCCGCATGGATACCTGAATCCGGATACCTCGACACCAGTCAACTCGGCCGGGCCAATCATTCGGCCCAGTTCATGCCCGCCAGGCCACCGCATGCCGGCGGTGCGGACTTCAAGACCCTCCACTACACTGAACTCGGCGAAAAGCTGGGCGGCGTCGACACCCTGCAGGGGGGGAAGGTATCCGGATCGCGCTTCGCCTATATCCTGGGCGACATTGCCCTGATGCAGATGGCGATACACCGTCTGCTCAGCGACGAACTCATCCGACGGGGATATCAGCCAATCTTCCCTCCCCTTCTGGTCCGGGAACGGTCTCTCTATGGCACCTCGCACTTCCCCGAAGGGCGCGACCAGGTCTATGAGATCAAGACAGACAACGTCGAAGAACCGCTTCCGCTCTTTCTTGTAGGAAGTTCCGAACCGACGAACTTCAGCTATTTCATGGACCGGACGCTGGATGAAGACTCCCTTCCGGTGAAGGTATTCGCCGCCACCCCGTGTTTCCGGTCCGAGGCGGGTTCGTGGGGAAAGGACGTCAAGGGAATAAAACGGGTCCACCAGTTCGACAAGATCGAAATGAACGCGGTCTGCAGCCGTGAACAGTCCGTGGAGGTGTACCGTGAGTTCGGCCGGATGAACGAATGGCTGATGCAAAAACTCCAACTTCCCTACCGCATCGTCGACAAGTGTACCGGCGACGCCGGCTACCTGGCCAGCTTCCGCCAGAGGGATGTCGAGGTCTGGATGTCGGGATCGGGCGAATTCATGGAAGTGATGACGGACACGAATGCGACCGAGTACCAGTCCCGCCGGCTCAATATCCGTTATCGAACCTCAGACGGCGCACTTCGCTACTGTCATACCGTCAACGACACCGGCTGCGCGATGGGCCGGATGCTGATCGCGATACTCGACAACTATCAGCAGCCGGATGGATCCGTGAAGGTGCCGGAGGTATTAAAGGCCTTCATGGGGAAGGAAGCGTTGGAGGGAAGTGGTCAGTAGTCAGTGGTCAGTTCTCGGAACGGATTCGAAAAACCAACCCCTACTCGCTCTCTCCGCTGACAACGATCACGCGGGCGCGAAAGCTCAGGCCGCCATCTACAGCGAATTTGGCGGCTGATTCCTTCACTTCTGTCGCGATCTGTTGGGCCTCGGCTGCGGGCAGCGCTTTGAGTTTGTCTCGGAGCGTGCCGGACATCTCTGAACGTAATTCCCAGAAGGCTTCGATCGAGATCTGCGCGTTGATGTGGAACGATAGTATTCGTTCCTGGACGTCCCTGGCACCGGCCGTTCTGAACACTTCCTCGAGCTTACCCGGTTCGGCGAAACGGAAGGCTCCCATGGCATCGGGGTCGGGTGGAGCCGGTTCGACGTACCTGGAAAGCACGTCGGTGACGACATGGTGGAAGGGATTGGCTTCGCTGGTGTGCCAGACGGCCAGGGCAACACGCGATCCTGGTTTCGCGACTCGCAGCAACTCTCCTACCGCAACTCCCGGTTCCGGAAAGAACATCGCCCCAAACCTGCATACGACCGCATCGAAATGATCGGACCGAAAAGGGAGTGCATCACCGCCGGTCTGACAGAACCAGATGTTCGGCACCCTGAACCGCACGGCGTTACGACGGGCGGCAGCCAGCATTTCCGCCGACGGGTCCGAGTATGTCACGCTCCCTGGGGCGGCGACCACGTCCGCGACCGTCAGTGACGGTTCTCCCGATCCCCCGGCAACATCCAGGACCCGATTCCCTGCTCCCAGACCCGAGTCTTCGATCAAGGCTTCGGTGACGGGAGCAAACATCGACCGGATCGTGTCGAAATGCTTTTCCCAGTACCGCGCCGACTCGCCCCAGGAGCGAATCTCGTCAGTAGGGGAATCAGTCATACCATCATCATAGCGTGAGGCGGCGGACGCGGTCTGGAATCGGCCCGGATTCGGTCGCAGGCAGACAGAATCGAAAGTGTGCCAATCTTAGTTGGAAATTGAAACGGCTCCAAACCCTATGGTTTGATGGTATTGGAAGAAACAACATCAAGCCTGTAAGAGAAAGGAGCCGAGATGAGCAGTCTGTTACGTTCGGTGAAGAAACGCAAGAAGTCGCGTGTGCTGGGTGAGGTCGAGGTCCTGAGCCGGGAGGAATACTCGGGACTGGAATTGGACTCGAAGGTGGAGATGATTCGGGCGTTGATCCCACTGGGGTTGATGCACGTGGAGGAGTTGCTCGACGAGGAAGTGAAGGCGTTGGCGGGTGAGCGATACGCGCGAAAGGAGGCGACGTTGAGGGGCCGGCGACACGGGAGTAATCCGGGGACCGTGGGGCTCGGGGGCCAGCGGGTGCCGGTTCGGGTGCCTCGAGTGCGCAGCGTGGCGGGCGGGGAGATTCCGCTTCGGAGCTACGAGGAACTCAGTCCGGATGGCGCGGTGAACGAACTGCTTCTCAGACGTGTGCTTTATGGGATCTCCTGCCGGAACTACGAGTCGGCCGCGGAAGCGATTCCAGGAGCCATCGGATTGTCGAGCTCGACGGTGTCTCGAGGATTCGTCCAGGCGAGTGGGGCGAAACTTCGGGAGATGCAGGAGCGGGATCTGTCGGCCGAGGACGTGGTGGCGATCTTCCTGGACGGGAAAATGTTTGCCGACGCCACGATGGTTGTGGCCCTGGGCATCACAATTACGGGCGACAA
This sequence comes from Terriglobia bacterium, assembly GCA_965262425.1. Classification (GTDB taxonomy): domain Bacteria; phylum Acidobacteriota; class Terriglobia; order 20CM-2-55-15; family 20CM-2-55-15; genus CAZOZZ01. Next base: position 2,562,061 of record OZ253536.1, read on the forward strand.
ACGCTTCTTAGGCTTCGTGGAGACGAGTACGGAGAACGAGCAGGTACTGACTCCGTTTCTCCGTTCATTGATGGAGCGAGGCCTGGACATCTCTGAAGGCGTGCTGGTGATCGTCGACGGCGGCAAAGGTCTGCGCGCGGCAGTCAAGCGGGCATTCGGTAATCGAGCCCTGGTCCAACGCTGCCAATGGCACAAACGCGAGAACGTGGTGAGCTACCTGTCGAAGACCGAGCAAGCCGCGTGGCGCAAGCGGCTTCAGCGTGCGTACCAGCGCCCGGAGTACAACGAAGCCCGGGCGGCCCTCGAACAGCTCCATGGAGAGCTCGAGGAGCGAAACCAATCGGCCGCTACGAGCCTTGAGGAAGGCCTGGAGGAGACCCTCACGTTGCATCGACTCGGCGTGTACGGGGTCCTGGGCCGTTCGTTCAAGACGACGAATTGCTTGGAATCGGTCAATGCCCTCGTCGAGGAAAGGTGCGCGAAGGTCGATCATTGGAAGAACTCGAGCCAGCGGCAGCGCTGGTTGGCGACGGCGCTCATCGACATCGAACCACGCTTGAGGAAGGTGATCGGCTACCGTCATCTTCCAAAGCTCCGCGAAGCCCTCAGGCGGGAGCTGAAGATTGAGGCGAAGACGTCGACGAGATCGAAGAAGAAGGTTGCGTGACCAATCGTGAGCCGTGGAGAGTTTCAACTAAGAATGGGATTGACTCGACAGAATCGATAGTCATGCCACACGGAGTGACTCGATAGCGTCGATCGCTCCGCTGAGTTCAATTCTCGGATTCCTGAATCGACGGGCGACCTGTCGTGACCCGGTGCGCGACAAGGTAGGCGGTGTGCGTGTTCTGCCGAAGGTAGACGTAAAACCAATGGCGGCCGCAGAGTATTTCGAAAAAACCCGGGCGCTTCTTGTCCCGTCTCAAGAGTCCATAGCCGAGCGCCTGATCCAGGTCGGGCAAGTGTGCCGCCAATGCGGGATGCAGCGGCACAAGATCGTATTCCCTCGGCATCAATCCATCGGTCGAATTGCGGGTCATTACGGTCACGGACAACCTCCCTTCAAATGATCTACGAACGTGCAGGGCGCATCGGTTGAAGGCCTATGCGACCAGTGAATCTTCTCTGTAAACTTCGAAATTCACATTGTCGATCCGGAATGCTCGGAAGCTTATCAACGCCAGCAACTGACAATACAGGCTGAGGAATATGGGAATGAGATGACCGAAATCCAGGGCTTGAAGTACTATGGCCATGGCGACAAACACGGTCGCCATGATGCTCGTAAAAACCAGAACCTTGATGTTGAGCTTTATCTGCCTGATTCGATCCTCGTGTGCCTGATATGGATCCTTTTTCTTCCCATACATGCTCTGGACGATTACTCCCGCGAAAAACAGGTTGACAGCCGTCACTCCAAAAATATTCCAATATCCCCCAAACCACGAAAACTCGAACTGCCGAACATAGACGATGAGCAACACAAAAGCGATATAAACGAAGATCGCCAGGCCGACAACTGTGGGGGAAATAAAATCGAATAAGCGGCGGGGCTGCAGTTCAGCTCTTCGAGTCGTACGTGAATCCGTTTTTCTCTTGAGATTGAAATATGTGAAACCCGAGGTTGCCGCGATCATCATCGGGGAATACTGGATGGCCATATAGATTGTCAGAACGGAAATGGTGTCCCAATTCAGCATTTCTTCGTTGCGTGAATACAGTCCGGTGAATACAAGCGCGAGACCAGCGATGAGCGCAAACACATTCACATTTCTGTAGTTGCGTTGCGCTTTTCTTGCAACATCGATAGGCACCGGGAAGAGCTTGGGATATTGCGATGGCGGATATGTATCCACAACATACCTCACACGGCGGAGTAACTCTCTTGGAAAATAGAAAGAAACCAGGAGGACCTGGCTTAGGAATACAAGGTAGAACAACATTGGCTCTTGCATGTTTATCTCCTCAACTGCCGCGACGATTCATCACATCGCCGAATGCAATCCGAATTTCTGAGTCCGTGACGCCCGACTGTCTAAATGCCTCTATTGTTTCGCCTAGTTTCGTCACGACCCACTCGTTCAAATCGACAGTGCTGTTGACCTTGGCATCTGGGTGAACAAAGGTGCCCCGATACCCCCGCGTTCGAATGACTGAATCGCGCTCCAGCAGACGATAGGCTTTCGCGACAGTCTTGTTGTTAAGGTCCAGGTCGTTTGCAAGCTGTCGAATCGAAGGCAGAGCATCGCCGGGGTGTATTTTCTCCGAGAGCACGGCCTTTTTTATCTGCTCCATCAATTGAGCGAACAAGGGAATTGAGTCGTCGATGTCGATGATTATTTCCATGAATTACGTTGTCCCATATGTACCCAGTGATGTAATGGTACAACTGGACTGAGTTGGAATGCAAGGACAAAATGCGAGCACGAGCAGAAGACGGGATCGTGGCGAGAAATGTGGGTCAGAAGCCGTCCGGGAGTACGGCCACGCCGTCGCGAACGGACGTCTCCTGAGCTCCCACTTCGGCAACGCCAAGAGTCAGCATTTCCAGGGCAAGCGGCCGCGGACAGGACAAAAACACGAATGGGAGGGAAGTGGCGATGTTTCGGGCCGGGGCCCTCACATCCAGACTTGACATCACTGATTCGTCTCCGCCTCCAGCACGCTCACCCCGTCCGTGATCCATCGTGCCGCCTTGTCGCCCTTCAGGCCGACCGGTTTCGAGCAGGCGATACCCGGTACCATGGTGATGTTCACGATGATCGTGTTGCTCACCAGTGGGGCCGTCACTCTGGTCATCGAGCGAAAGCAAGGACTACTCCGTCGTCTGGCATCCACACCAATCGATCGGGGCGGAATCGTCCTCGGCAAGTGGGGCGGCCGGCTAGCACTGGGCCTTGTGCAGATCTCGTTCGCCATGATCGCCGGCACCCTCCTTTTCGGAATGGACTGGAGCCCGAACCTGCCGATGATATTTGCAGTTCTCACCGTGTGGGCCGCTCTCTGCGCTTCATTGGGATTACTGCTTGGGAACTTCGCCCGTACGCAGGCGGTCGGAGTCGGGGTATTGACGAGCAACGTACTGGCAGCTCTCGGGGGGTGCTGGTGGCCGATCGAGATCACTCCGGACTGGATGCAGGCTTTTTCGAAACTTCTCCCGACAGGCTGGGCGATGGACGCCATGCACCGTCTGGTCAGCTTCCAGGCGGGGCCGGCAAGTGTATTGCCGCACATTGCCGCACTGGCGACACTGGCCCTTATCACGGGCTGGATCGGAGCCCGGCGGTTTCGTTTCCAGTGACTGCTAGGAGCCTTTGCTTTCGAGGAACGCCCGGCCCTTATCTGAGAGCTGAAACACCCCGGCGGCATCGTCGAAAGTGACGTATTCGTCGATAACGAGACCGTCCATCAGTTGCGAAAACGCTTGATGGCCAGCCTGATAGAAAATGAGACTATGAGTGTGGAGATCCCGCATGGGGATCGAGCCACCCTTCTTCGCTATGAATTTCATTAAGCCCTGTCGGGCCGCCTCAACATCCGTGCCCATTGTTTTTGTGTTCCAAGAGCCGACCGGCTTCCCTCGGGCGTTCTCGCCTAAGGACCGACGGCGGGTGTGCAATTTTTCTCTAGGGACGAATTCGGTCGTCCGATCGTATAACGACAAACTGAATCGCCCGCGATAATGTGTTGCTGACGTTCAACTGAGGTGCCCACCAGCGCGGCCTTTTCGAGTGTGGACAAGTGGTTGCAAACCGCCACCGTCGTCACGCCCAAGCAGAGACGATCTGCTCGCGCCGGAGGGGCCGAACTGCTTGAGATGACTCAGTATTCCCATCTGAGCTGACGTCAGGCGAACTGGGTTTTCATTCCGCATCTTACCTCACGCCGGGAGATTTTGTAGTAAACATGGATGAACATACTTTAACTTTGTCAAACGTGAGAACCGGCTGTTAACATCGCGTTGCGCGACAAAGCCGACTCCCCACTCGGCAATCGAGGAGGACGACAACGATATGAGTGAACTACACAGGGTTGCAAGTAAGAATGACGTCTCACTTGGCCAGTGCATTTCTGTAGATGTCGGTGGACAATCGGTGGCCTTGTTCAACGTCGAGGGTAATTACTACGCGATCGGTGGTACGTGCACCCACCGCGGAGCGCCCCTTGCCGACGGGAGCGTCGATTCGACGACAGTAACCTGTTCCTGGCACGGGGCTAAGTTTGACCTGAGAACAGGAGAAGCGATGGGCCCGCCGGCACCCGCGGGTGTTCCAGCCTACAAAGTTATCGTTGAGGACGACGATATCAAAATTGAACTGACATGAACGCGCGTCACGGATCCCGAATCTTCAGGTATGGATCGTATTCTGGGACGAACGATTCTTCCAAGACCGCCGAGGCGGCGACGTCCTTCGAGCAGATCCAGCCCTCGACAAAATACCGGCCGGCCTGCTCGACGACTCAACTGGTCGGCTTCATCACTCTAGGATTCCTGACCGTGGTTGGGGGGGGTGCGCGAATCCTTCCTCCGATAGCGACGGAGCGGAGGCTGTGACGGAGGAAGAGTCCGTCGCTCGGACGTTTCTTCCGGAAATGGAAGTGCCCCCCGACAATCCACTGACTCCCTTTAAGGCCGCGCTCGGCGAGCAGCTCTTCTTCGACAAGCGGTTGTCGGCCGCAGGTGAGGTGTCCTGCGAAACATGTCATCTGCCCGAAATGGGCTGGACCGACGGGAAACCGTTCTCTACCACTTCCGGCGGGTCTGTGAACGGCCGTCACACCCCGACTCTGTACAACGCAGGCTATTATCGGGAGTGGTACTGGGATGGTCGCTCCCCGACGCTGGAGGCACAGATTCTCGCCGCCTGGAAGTCTCAGATGGGGGCGGAACCAGAAGAAATCGCCGCGCGGATCGCGGACATCTCCGAGTACGAGGAGCAGTTCAGGCTCCACATGGGGACACCTGTCGAGGCGGACTCGATAGTGAAAGCGCTGGCAACGTTCGTCCGCACGATAGTGTCTGACGACTCTCCGTGGGACCGCTACGAACGGGGTGACGAGAACGCCGTGTCAGGGAAAGTTGTGATGGGCTTCGACGTTTTCAGTGACAGTGAAAAGGCAAACTGCACCTTATGTCACCTGCCGCCTCTCTACACCGATACGCTGTATCACAACATCGGTGTGGGGTTCGAACGAAGTGAACCAGATCTCGGCCGTGGTGGTTTTCTTGAACGGTCCCTGGACGAACCGACAGTCGAAACGGAAGCGCTGCGCGGGGCGTTCAAGACACCCACGCTCCGAAGTATCACCGAGACAGGGCCTTATTTTCACGATGGTAGTGCCGAAACCCTGGAGGCGGCCGTCGATTTCGTTCTCGAGGGAGGCCACCCCAACCGATACCTGGATGAGAAGCTGCAACCCAGAAACCTGACAGCGCAGGAAAAAGATGCTCTCATGGAGTTCCTGCGTGCGCTCACACCAGAGCCATAAGAATTCGAGCGGCCGGTGAAACCAGGGACCGCGAGGCTGGCTTCTGTCTCCACACTACGTCGCGGTTCCGGCCCAGGATCGCGGTCCCCGGGGCGGCCCGTTGACGAGTGTTTGGGCCACTCCAGCTCCAGTCCGCACAATCTTGTTAAACTTTGTCTCTATGACTGATTTTTGGACGAGACGGATTCGATGAGTACGGTGAAATTTCAGGCGCTGGACGGCTTGAACTTCGACAACCGCTTCACCCGCGAACTGCCCGCCGATCCGGACACCACCAACACGCGACGCCAGGTGCATGGGGCCTGCTATTCTCGCGTTCGGCCCACACCTGTTGCCGAGCCTCGGCTAGTTGCCTACTCCCGGGAGGTCGCCGAAGAACTGGATCTCACGCATAAGGATTGTATGTCGCCGGAGTTTAGAGAAGTGTTTTCAGGCAATCGATTACTCGAGGGCATGGATCCGTATGCCACCTGCTACGGCGGTCACCAGTTTGGACAATGGGCGGGCCAGCTTGGAGACGGACGTGCGATCAATCTCGGAGAAACTGTCAGTCGCCGGGGGGAGCGGAGAACATTACAGCTCAAGGGCGCCGGCCCCACGCCATATTCACGTACAGCCGACGGGCTGGCCGTTCTGCGCTCTTCGGTACGGGAGTTCCTGTGCAGCGAGGCGATGCATCACCTCGGAGTGCCGACGACTCGGGCTCTCAGCCTTGTGACCACTGGCGAAACCGTGGTCCGGGACATGTTCTACGACGGTCGCCCCAGAGACGAGCAGGGAGCTGTCGTATGTCGCGTCGCCCCGTCGTTTTCCCGTTTCGGCAGCTTTGAGATATTTGCCGTTCGGAAAGACGCCGGGGTACTCAAGCAATTGGCCGACTATACGATCCGCACGGACTTCCCCCATCTGGGCGAGCCGTCGCCGGCGGTCTATCTGCAGTGGTTTCGCGAGGTCTGCCTGAGAACTGCCGAGATGATCGTGCAATGGATGCGGGTGGGATTCGTCCACGGCGTCATGAACACCGACAACATGTCGATCCTCGGTCTCACCATCGACTATGGACCCTACGGTTGGCTGGAGAACTTCGACCCCAACTGGACTCCCAACACAACCGACGCCGGAAGACGCCGGTACAGGTTCGGGAACCAGCCGGACATCGCCCATTGGAATTTGGGTCAGTTTGCCGAATCCATCCTGCCGTTGGTTCGTGATGTCGAGCCGCTACAAGACGCGCTCAACGGATATACCGCCGACTTCCAGGCCGGTTGGCAGGCGATGATGGCTCGCAAGTTGGGATGGCAGCGGTTCGAGCCGGACACCGACGCCGAGCTGGTTTCCGAACTGCTGGCGATCCTTGAACTGGTGGAAACCGACATGACGCTGTTCCACCGTCGTTTGGCACAGGTCGATGTCCATTCCGCAGTCGTCACCGACACTTTATCGATCGAACCCTTGATGGACGCCTATTATGTCCCCGATCAGTTAACCGCCGACTACCGCAAGCGTCTTGGGGCATGGATACGGTCGTACCGGGATCGCGTTCGAAAAGACGCCATGCCTCACGATGAAAGGAGTCGGCGGATGAACGCCGTCAATCCCAAGTACGTCCTGCGAAACTACCTTGCCCAATTGGCCATCGACCGGGCCGAGCAGGGAGACGACTCGATGGTTCATGAACTACTGGAGTTGCTGCGGGATCCATACAGCGAACAACCCGAGCACGAACATCTGGCCGCAAAACGTCCGGATTGGGCACGACACCGCGAGGGTTGCTCAATGTTGTCCTGCAGTTCCTAGTGGTCCCCGCCAGATATAGCGATACTATCTCCAAAGGAGGTTGCGAGCGGTTTGCGCACCTGGCCGCGGCCGACCGCCGGGCAATCCTCGAAATTCGGGGGACGACCAAGGACGATTTCGCGGATTACCAGCGGCCTGGTTTCTAACCGGGCACGAGATCGACTCGTAGATCACGTCGAACTGTCGACCTGAAGGACATCACAATGGCTGAATTCAACGCGGCCGATGTGCGCGGCTACTACGACCGACACACCGACTATTTCGTCAACCACCGCCCGGGGGGCCGTGTCGGCGCTATCCACCGCGCAGTCTGGGCCCCCGGAGTCACCAGCCAAACAGCAGCGTTCCAATACGTCGAGAGCAGGATTCTCGCGCACCTCCGTGACCGGCCGAACGGGTCGGACCCAACGCACGTGGTGGACCTGGGGTGCGGTGTGGGCGCGAGCCTGTGCTACCTGGCCGCGCGACTGCCCATCCACGGCACCGGTCTCACACTGAGTCCGGTCCAAGTATTGCGCGCCGAGCAGCGCATCAGGGAAGCGGGACTCTCGGACCGCGTCACATGTCTCGAGGCCGACTACTGTGCGCCGCTCGACGGTCTGGCCCCGGCCGACGTCGTGTATGCCATAGAGTCGTTCGTCCACGGACCGGACCCGGCACGTTTCTTCGCGGCGTGCTCACGGATCGTGAGACGTGGCGGGCTGCTCTTTATCTGCGACGACTTCCGTCGGCGGGTCACCGAACCGGCGGCGACCCGCGCGGTTGCACAGTTCAAGAAAGCGTGGCATCTCAACACGCTGCTCCACTCTGACGAGCTTTCAACATTGGCCGTGAACGCCGGCTTCGAGCATCTGTCGACGGACGACCTCACACCGTACTTGCGGCTCGGTCATCCCCGCGACCGGCTCGCCGCACTGTTCGTCGCCTTGTGCGGTTGGCTCCCGCTTGAAAGGACCCGCTTCGGGTACCTGCCGGGCGGGACGGCGTTGCAGACCTGCCTGGGGCGCGGGTGGATCGGATACGATCTCGCGTTGTTCCGCCGCCATCGCTGATGCTGAGCTGGGAATTATTGTTGGATAATGCCGCTTCCTACACGAGCCTGGATGAGAAGTGCACTCCCGGTTGGCAGGAAGTCGCTCAGGATCGCCGGTGGTGCCCAATGTAAGGCGCATGTCTCGCCAAGGGCGATTGTCGCAGCTCTTGGGCATCGTCGGCAGCTGCAAAATCAGGGTAGAATGAATACGATACCTTCTGGAATGCCTTTGATGCAGTAAGTCAGTCATTTGCGATGGTTCACGGACCCACCTCAGCACCGCCGAGCCTGGCATGTCCCCTGTGCCGCCTGCCGCTGCCGAATGTCAGCGCGTGCGCGTGCGGCTTCAAACCGCGACTGGTAGACGGCATCGTCGATCTGATGACGCCCGAACAGCTGACCGAGTACGGAGAGTTCTCCGCGGCATACGACCGGCTAAGCGCTCGACAGAAATGGGGTGGTGAGGATCTCGACCTTCCGTTTGGGCCCCTCGGGCATCACGAAGTGTGGGCGGTACGGCGGCGAACCTTTAAGAGACTGGACCGTCTGTTGCAGACTGAGTGCCCGTCGAAAGGAACCGCCCTCGACGTGGGAGCGGGCAACTGCTGGTTGACCCGACATCTGGATCACTGGGGATTTGCCGCGACAGCCCTCGACGTCAATGATGGGTCCGAGGACGGCCTCGCGGCAGGAGCGGCCTTCCTTTCCTGCGGGGACAGTTTCGAGCGCGTACGGGCGCCTATGGGATGCCTGCCCTTCCTGGATCAGGTCTTCGATGCCGTCGTCGCGAGCCGCTCTCTGCATTACTGTCGGGATCTTGCTTACACACTTGGCGAGTTCACGCGGGTTCTCAAGCCTTCTGGCGTGATTGTCGTTCTGGACTCGCCCTGGTACGAGCGCGAGAAGGACGGTGTACGGTCCCATGAGGAGGGTGTTAGAGCACTCGTCGAGCGATGGGGATTGGATGAGGCACACGCGCGCCGGTCTTTTTTCCTGTTCCGGGACGCCTTCGATGACGCCATAAGACGCAACAGTCTGGAGTACCGGCACATTCGCGTGTGGCCGGGAAGGGCACGAGCGATCGAGAGCGTGAAGGGCCGTTTCTTCGAAAGACGTATCGCGGCTTTCCCAATACTAATGATCAGCGCCACCTAGTGGCCTCGGCGGCGGAAGAGATCGTAGTGAGAATCGAGGCCAGATTTTATCGATTTCACGTCGAATTTCACGGACTTACTCTGCTCCCTTCGCCGAATTGAACGCTGGATTTTCCAGGCAGAAAACTTCTCATTTGGCGGCGTCCGGGTCGTCGAGGAGAACAAGACTCAGGGTAAAGCGCTGACTCGGTAGAGTAGACTTTCTCGGCCTCCTGCGTCAGGCCGTGATCCCACACGAACTCCGCCAATATTTACCACGGCACGTTGCGAACGGGTATTGTCAGGACCAACAAGAAGGACAACGCTGCCGACGAAGTTGAAGGCGTGCCGGAGCATGAGCCTTTTCATCTCCTTGTTGTAAACGCCACCCCAGTGAGACCTGGCCAGGAAGGTCCAACCGATTTCGACCTCGCTGTTCTCCTTGTCGTATCCATGGAATCGTGACGATCCGATCACCTGGCGATCTTCTGAATCGATGGCAATCAGTGCTCCACCGGATTGCAAGGCATCGTGGAAAAACACTTTGAACACGTCTTCGTTATAGCGGTCATTGATCGGATGTTGTTCCCAAATGAGTGGATCTGAAGCGACTGCGTATAGATCCTCGAAATCGTCTGGTCGAAGAGGTCTGAGTTCGAGAAGCTCACCTTTCAAAGTTGGTTGGAGATCGAAGGACATTCTTGCCTGAGAGTTTATCCTCGCGCTTGGGGAGGGACCAGAGGAACATCTTCAGCCACTAACGACAAGATGGGAGTTGTCCTTCGCGATCGATCGCTCGCAGACGGCGATCAAAACTACTGCCACGTGTTACCCCCGCGATCCGAAAGGAGGCCGGGCTGCAACCTGTCTGGTGGCACGATTCCGTTCATGCAGAGGTAGACGACCAGCTGACCTGCCGTCGGTTTACCCAGCCCGCTTACTGGATGCTCAACCCTATCGCCTGTGCCACTCTCCGAAATGCCGCCGTGTCGAGCCGGTGCACTTCGCTGCCGAAGCACAGTTCGGTGTGTCGGACGTCATCCTTGAGCCGGTAGCCGGGCCGCGTACCCTCGAGCTGAAGGCCCAGCTTCTCGAGTAGGGTCGCCGACCCGGTGTTGCCAGCGAGACACTCGCCCTCGATCCGGTATGCGTTGCAGCGCTCGATAGCGTAGGCGCAGAGGAACTGCCCCAGGCGCGTTCCCACGCCGCGTCCCCACGACTTGCGAAGGAGCTGAAATCCGATCTCAAATCCTTTCGGGCTCGCCTCGACTGCGACGACTGCGCCGTGGCCCAGAAATTCACCATTGAGATCTTCTACGGCGAACACCGCGGTGCGTGGCGTCTCGCCGCCAGCAAGTTCCTTGGCCTGTCGGTCGAGGATCGGTCCGAAGTACTCCCCGACCGCGTCGAGGGAAATCGGCGTGAACCAGAGCCATCGACCAACTTCGGGATCGGACAAAAGCTCGGCGAAGGCCGGAATGTCCTCCCGGTTGGCGTAGCGATAGCGCTCGGTTTCGTGAGTCAGCTTTCACTCATCCTGCAATGGTACATCCGGCAACAGATGACTCTCAACTGCAACCCTCCAGGCGTACTGACCTCATTCGGGGGAAGGTCAGGATAAGTAAAACAAACGAGGTTCGCCGTATAAGAGGCACGGTAGCAATGTCGCGGATGGGATGTTATGTGAAGTGGCGCGAGGCAGAGCGACCCTTTGAACGTGGTAACAGGCCGCTAATGTCCCGCCAGCGCGCTGGCACCTACGTGTTCGCACTGGTCGTAGTCGCGCGAACAGACCGCTGGTGGGGAATTGAGGCTCGCAGTGGCCGGAATTTGACAACCGCACCCCGACCCGTCATTAGAATCCGAGTGCTCGCGATCATCGCAATCTCTACACCGTCCTCAGAAAGGCCAGTGTCAGCCGCTCGGGGAGCGGTGGGGCGAGGCCGAGCTCGACATGTGGACTGATTGAAGCCGACGGAAGACGTACGTCGAAGGGGCGTTTTGAATTTCCCTATCCTCTGGCAAGTGACCAGTCTTGACGAAGATCACGGTTTCCTCCTCGACGAAGGGATGATGAGTGCTCAAGTGAGGACTCTGTATCCATGTACCCTTGGGATACGTGCCGTGCTCATCTCGGAAGGTCCCGGAAAGCACGAAGATCTCTTCTCCACCCCAGTGTTGGTGTCGAATGAAGCGCTCACCAGCGGGCCAATGGACAAGGGCCGTCCCTCCGCTGCCCATGGAGTGGAGTGGCTTGACTCTCAGGTTGCCCTGGCCGGCAAGCCAAGGTTCTTCCCCAGCCTGCAAGTGCACAAGTTCCTGGTCATCCTCAGCGAATGGGCCTGACCTCACATAGAGCGTGCATCCGGTTTCGGTCGAGCCCGCGTCCATTTCTCCCGGGGGACGGCGTGAATAGCCGTTCTCCCCGAGAGTGCCTTCGGGGAGCTGCCAGGCCCCCTCGAGCACGACGACCTCGATGCCCCACCCTTGGTGAAGTGAAGGCAGTCGCGCACCAGGCCCCAAGCGGAGGATCGACACCTCGTGCATGCCGGATTCGTTCCTGGCGACAAGTACCTTCTTCTCGACACCTGGTGTCCCGGTTGCCGTCCAGGCCAGTTCGCTCGTGACGTGTTTCCGTTGTTCTTCAGATTTCATGCCTTGCCATCCTCGCGCGTGTCCTTACTGATTGACTAGGAAGCTTCGTATATCCGAACTTCGGGATCCGCATTCAATAGAGGACCAAGCTCACCAACGATATCGTTGATGAACATGTCGCTCTCTAAGTACGACTCCGCAGCTTCTCGATTATTGTCTGCCAATTTTAAGGGTGATCTGCAGATAAGTTTCATTACTAACTCCTCGATTGAAAAGTGAATGTGTTTGAAAGCCCGATCTAACGTTTTCGATAATGCTAGAATGTGTGTTAATACACAAAATGATTTAATAAATATATCTAATAGATTTTACGAATATATAGAACGCGATGAATTTTTCTCAATTGCAATTTGTAAAAGCCACAGCGGAACTGAAGTCATTCACCAGAGCGGCCCAGTTGTGTCATGTGACACAGCCCACCCTGTCGAATGGTGTCTCGAAGTTGGAAGAAGAACTGGGTGAAAAGATATTTGTCAGAACCACGCGAATGGTAGCTTTGACCTCATTTGGAGAAATGCTGTTGCCGGCTATTGCGTCGATTTTGAGTTTAGAGAAGATGATTTACTTGAATGCCAGGGAATTTGCCAATCCTGAAACCGTGGTCTTAAAGATTGGGATGTCTCCGTTGGCCAGCACCAAAGTCATCACTCTTCTGACAAATTCATACAAAGCACAGAATAGCAAACACGACGTTCTGCTCATCGAAGAGAATCTAAGCATTCTTGATGAACAATTGAGAAACCATGAGCTGGATCTCATTGTGGTACCCATCGTCAAAAGAGCTTCCAGAAAAACTTCGATCCGGTTGTATGACGAGGATCTCTTCTTCATCGACAGTGCGGACCAGGCTCAGTCTAGAGTGGCTGTGAACGATATTAGAGACAAGACATTTGTGATGGTCCCCGATTCCTGCGGGCTTTCGGAAATCACCAGGTCTCTCTTGCGTACTGCCGGAAAAGAGGTGAAAGAATACGAAGGAAAGGCGCTCAGTTACCAGGTGTTGGCAGATTGGGCATCACATGGACTGGGTTCGGCAATATTACCGAAAAGTAAGATTTCACCACATATTTCAAAGCAACAGATCTTCAAGTCCAACAAACCTGCCAGGATTTCTTTTGAAGCCAAGTGGTGGTCAAAAGATAACAAGCCACTGAAGAGAATGATGCTGCACTTCAAGAACAACATCGATGAAATTGTTAAAGGTATAGCCGAATAGAATGATCGACTTATTCTCCTGGCCCGGCCTGCAAGCGGTGACGGCGCGGGCAGGATTCGCCCGTTCAACTTCTCAATCGTATTGAGGCGACTTCTCAAACGTATTGAGGCGACGGCTTGACCGGCGGGACCTCGAGCTCGGGCATGGGCTTAGCGATAAAGACGCGACGGCACGGCTTCGCGATCAACTTCGCCCACAGGCGCGCGCGACTGCGAGCGCTGTCGGTGGCGAGCCCTGTATTCGCGTACATCTGGGGGAAAAGCAAGGAGATCAGAACGTAAGCCATGCGATCGCGCAGCTTGTTGGTGGCACGCGAGCGCTTCCACACTTTCGGCAGGCTATAGAACTCCTTCCAAACCGCCTGCGTTTTCGTCCGGATCTCACGCGGCGTCATGGTTGGATGCGGAAGGTAGAGCTTGGGACGCTTGCTCCGCGGGATGAGCCAGAACCGGCTCAGCGGAATTCCGTCCACCGTCTCTTGGGCCTGATCGATCTCGCGCTCCCACGTGTTGAAGTCGACAGTACCGGGAAACGGCGTCAGGGTAACGAACTGAGCGAAATCAAGCCCTGCCTTGGTGGCGAGGTCGGCGGTCGCTTTGAACGTGTCGTCGCGATCCGTCGAAAGCCCAAAAATAAACGAACCGAGGATGTGGATGTCGTGGTCGACAAACTTTCGGAGCCGATCGACGAGAGCGTCTCCCGCGACGTTGAAATCCTTGAATACAGTCTTCAGACCTTCTTCCGTCACCGACTCGACGCCGACGAGAGCGCCTTTCACGTTCGCGCGTTTCATCGCAGCGAGATACTCGTCATCGTCCGCGGCTTCCATCGTGATCTGCGTGAGAAAGACCATGTCTTCGGGAAGTTCCGCGAGGCGATTCAGGAGCTCAAATCGCTCGGCCCGGGTGGCTTTCAACTCTTCCACGCGCGCGCCGTTCCGTCGCTCCTCGAGTTCGATATCCCGGAGCGTGACGGGGTAGAAATTGTCGTCGGCGAGAAGTATGAAACGAAATCCTTTTCGTCGCAGCTCGACAATCTCTTGGATAACGACGTCCGAGGCGCTCTGGCGCGGCCTTTGGCCGTCGGTGCGCCAGACCGAGCAAAAGGAGCAATGTTTCGGGCAACCGCGCACGGTCTGCACCGAGGCGATCATGTAGCTTTCTGACGGCATTGCATCCCACCCCGCAGGCCGGAAAGAGTCTCCTTCGATGCGGCCGCCGTCGTAGATCCGCCCCGGCTCGCCCTTCTCTATATCTTCGAGCACCTGGCTCCAGATGTTGTCACCGTCGCCCTTCACGACTGCGGTCGCGCCGCCATGCTCGAACGCTTCTTCCGGATAGAGGGTCACATGCGAGCCGCCGAAAACGACATGCGCACCACGCTCGTGCGCCATTCGCCCGACCTCATAGCCTCGCAGCGCGTTCAATGTGTGGATACCGATGCCGACGATGTCGCCCGGCTGGATCTCGGCATAGTCCATCGGATCGAGGGTCTCATCCACAATATTCAACGTTCCGAAACGAGCCGGTGTCGCGGCCGCGAGGACGTAGAGCCAGCGAGGCACGATGATCCCAATGCCAAAGGAGGTGTCGTTTGGATTGATCAAATGGACGCGCATGCCTGCTCCTCAATGTAATGTGAAGACCCGACTCAAAGTATAGCGGAGGATATAGGAGCACCCCTCAACAGTCAACGCCTTGTGACGCCTCAGTTGTCCGGGTCATCCACCGAGGTATTGCCCAGTTGGGCCGCCGGTGGTAGACCGATCCCATAAAATGCCATCGAATCTCCCTGGCACGGACACCGATTCCCGCCCGAAATCATGCGTGCAGGTTACAGGACTGAGCAAGAATCACTATGTTCGGTCGGCTCGTCTTAGGAGAAGCGGACCTCCTCAATTCCCTGCTTCGCCTGGACGGTCCACCCCGAGGGTCGATGGAGGTCGTTATCGGGACGGACCCCGGGACCCTCGATGCCATCGTACGCGACGACTGTCAGAACCTCGTTCCCGGCGTGCGGGTGGGTCTGGTCCCGGATCCGGCACGGCGCCTGCGGTCCGACCTGTTTCGTGCCGCCACCGCGGATGCAGATGGCCGGATTCACATGGAGGACATCCCGCCGGGTGACTACACGCCCTTCGACTGGGAGGAGGTTGAAGAGGGTGCCTGGCAGGACCCAAATTTCCTGAGCATCTATAAGCCGCTGGGAAGGGCGGTTCGGATTGGGGAGAACGGCAGGGAGAACGTCGAACTGCGGTTGATGCCCTACGGTTAGAACTTGTTGGAGGAGCCGGCCGCGGACTGCATGTCAGCGGGGACAGTTTCCTAGTGGTCCCCGCCAGAGAAGTGGAACGCCGGTATCGACGAACCTGGCGGCGCGGTTGTCCCTCCAGGACTCGTTCGATACGAGAACCGGCTGGACCCTGGTGAGCAGGATTTCCGCCGGATCCGGACCGGACCGGCCAACATCGAAGAGCACGGGCGCCGTCGGTGCTTCGGCTCTCACCCGCTGCCACCCGACACCCACCCGACCCAGCGGGTCGGTTCCGACCCATCGTATTCCCGGAAGTTGACTTGCTTCGACCGGCCCATTCACAAGCGGAAGCGCAGCCTCGGTGCCGCCGACATTGAAGAGTACTCCGCACAATTGATGACGGGCCCACGTCCCGACGACTTTGTAGTAGAGCCATGGGCATCGACCCAGTACAAGCTCAGAAAACGTGCGATGTTCGGGTCCAGCGCCCCTAGCAGCCCGTGGCAGAAGTGGGGTTTTCTGAATTGAGAGTTTCAGGTCTTCGCCCGGACGGAACGGCGTCTAAATCGATTCTGGAGCGCTGAGGATGGAACGAGAGCGATTCACAGTGGCTCCAGAGCAGTATTAAGGTGAATAAGGCCATGACATGTTGGCCCTGAAGGCCTCGTGGTGTGCCGTTTCCGAAATTGTTCCGAAGGATCAGGCTCAGATTCAAAGCGGCATATTGAATCAGGACGCGCTTGAGAATGTTGTCCCGATGTCGGAGGTGAACCCGACGCATTGCGCCGGTTTCCAGCGTGTGTGCGAACGGTCGTTCCAACATCAGTCCGCGCTGTCGGAGTAATTGCTTGCCCCGGTTGCCTCGGATTCGTCGCCGGTTGGCATAGACGGCCTGTTTTTCTTCGGACTTATCTTTCCAGTTGCGTCGGCCCCGGTCCGGTTCCGAGATGTAGCTGCGAATGTTGAGGTCTTTGAATCCGGTCAACGTATCGTTACTGTGATAGCCCTTATCCGCCACCAGTTCGGAGAGCACATCGTTCCGAAGTTTCGATCCAGGATCGGCGGCCAAGGTCTCCATCTGATGCGCGGCTTGGATCATCGTTTCTTTGATCGTCGTCGTGTCGCCCTGATCGGCACCCTGCACCGTGACCGCCAGGATGGCTCCGGTCTTCATGTCGGCGGCATGCTCCACCTTATGGGCCAGATGCGTTCGTCCGTCCTTCATCTTCGTGATTCGCGCATCCGGGTCGTGGGGATGCTCCCACTCTTTGTTCGATCCTTTCTTCGACCGCTTGCGGTCGAGTCGCCCCAGCTCGGTTTGCGTCGGTGTCTCGATCCCAGACGCCTTGGCCAGCCGTGTCAGGAATTGGTTGTAGGCTTCTCCGGTGTCCCGGCGTACGATCGACCGCATCGCCGCGTTGGCTTCCAGTGTCGATGCATCCACGCCCACCGTCTTCCCATCGATCAGGCCCTCACCGGCCAACACGCCCAACATCCACGAAAAGACCTTTCCATGTGTTTCCAGATCGATCAACCGTCGCGTCCGCGAGACTGTCGAATGATCCGGCACCCCTTCGCTCAGCCCGACTCCAAGGAATCCTCGCAAACTCAGAGAATCGGCACACCGCCACGCTATGCCACGCTCCGAATCGATTCCTTCGAAATAGCCCACCAGCAACATCCTAAAATACTTGCCCGGCGCCACGCTCGGCCGACCCATCACCTCAGCGTAGAACTGCTCACAGGCATCTTCGACGAACCGGTCGAACTTGGCTTGGTCCAAGATTCGGTTAACCCGTTCGTAGAACACGTGGCCCGCTGTCCGCGGCAACTCTGCTGTCGCAACCCATAACGTGGCTTGTCGGTCCTTTTTCCGTCCCATTCCCATATCGCGTTCTCCTTCCACTATCTTCCTCGCGATACGGTCGCATGGGGTCCGTTGTTAACTATGAAGTTGACTTGCACCACGGGCTGCTAGGGGCAACATCGACTGGGGTGCGAGTTCCTCGACGGGCGCGTCCGAATCGGGATGTCTCAACCGCAGTTGGTGGGGCTGTGCACCGGGATTCGAGAACCTGTTGGACTGGGGGTTCCTGAGGAGTTGCAGCCAGTCGATGAGCGATGGCAGCTCGTTCCCATAAAGCTGCAGGGCTTCCTGCAAGCCCGCGGCATAACGGTTGCCGATCCCCGGCTCCAGACGCTTCTTCGCTTCAGCTCGAGTTGCAACGAGGGGTAGTTGGGCGATGGGAGGGCCCCATGCGGCCAGGCAGGCCTCCTTTTCGGCTTCCTCGGCTTCGACCGGGTCTGACGGGCCCTGTTTCTTAGGATTCGGGCGCCGAAAGACATCGAAACCCTTCTTCGGAAAGCCTTCCGAAGGAGGAAACGACCACCGAAGATGAATACCCGCAGGACCGATTGTCCCCGCCCGTGGCCGTATGCCGGCAAACCTTGATTCTTTTGTCGCTCATCGTCCCACGTGTGCTTCCGGTTTCCCAAATGATTGGTTGAATCAAGAAATCCGGGCGAAGGAACTTCCGAGCATGGTCCGACAGGTTACACAGATTCTGGGCAATTGCACGTATATTCAGCCTGCCGGAACAGTGCGAGTCGATCGGTGCCTTCAAGGTATCTGGTGGCGGCGGTACCATGCTTCGGGTCTTCCCCGCGTCCTCGAGGAAAGAATGTCCCCGCAGCCTCGGCCGCATGGGAACCCTTTGCAAGACTTCATCCACCAGAGGGGACAAGAAGACACCCTGGACTGCCTCGCCAACTCCAAATAGCACTCTAACGGCAACAGTTCCGCCGTGCGTCCCGCCATTCCCTTAGGTATGATCAAACACGGTGGCCGTTGCCTGTCCCGCGCGGCAGCAAATCGGCAGACCGAAGCGCATGATGTTCTGTAAATATTCATGAACATCCGGAGAGTCCTCCACAGAGTCCATAGGGACCAAATTGCGAACGGCTCGAAATGTACAAAGACCCGAAGACATGGATTCTGGCTGCCCTGCTGATCAGCTCGATGGCGTTCGCCCAGACTCCGGCCGAGAGCCCGCAGGAAACCTCCGTCATCGAAGGATTCGTCGTCCGTATGGGTTCGGGTGAACCCCTGGCAAACGTGCAGGTGCTGCTCCGACCCGAGCAGGGCCGACGGTCCGTGTTCGGCGCCCTCACCGATTCGAGCGGTCGTTTCCGGATGGCAAACATCAGGCCGGGTAGCTACCGCCTCCATGTCGAAAGGGATGGCTACGTCGACCAGCAGTATGGACAGGTCAGCTCTGCTCGCCCGGGTACCGTCCTGCTACTGGAACCCGGACAGGAAGTAAGAGACGTCGTTATCAGCCTGGAACCGACAGGGACGATCTCGGGCCAGATCTTCGACGAGGCCGGCGAGCCGCTTGAAGGAGTGACTGTTCGTGCCCTGTGGTATGACTACGAGGATGGCGAGAAGGTCCTCTCCCGGTCCCGTTCAGCCGAAACCAACGACCTCGGCGAGTACCGCTTGTACTGGCTGATTCCGGACGAATACTACGTCAGTGCGACTTACGAAGACCGCTTTCGCGAATTGAGAACCCTGCGCGAAGCTGTCGCCAGGTCGGTTCCGCTTGTCCCGCCTGCTGGTGGGACACTGGCTGTTCCGCCGGCACCTGTGCCGGAAACGCTCGAGCAAAGCTACGTCGACACGTTTTACCCTGGGGTCCACGATCCTCTCCAAGCTTCGCCAATCTCCCTCGGTCCCGGCATCGAGGTTCGAGCCATCAGTTTCACCCTTCCCCCGACCCGCGCCCGGGCTGTCCGGGGAACGGTCGTCGGGCCTTTCTCTCCCGAACAGGGTGTGTCCCGGAACGTGATCATCGTGCCGCGACGCGGTGTAACACGGAACCGGATCAACCTTCGTCGGGATGGCCGCCGGAATAATCAGGGCAGCCGGGACGGCAGTTTCGAATTGACCGGGGTGGCACCGGGCTCCTACACCGTAGCGGCTATTGTGAGCGTGGGGCGGCGTGACCGCGGTAGCCGACCGTTGTTTACTGGTTTCGTGGACATCGAGGTCCGGGATGAAGATGTCGAAGGCCTGGTTGTTCCGGTCGAACCAGGAATCCAACTCGCCGGTCAGGTCCAGGTCGATGAGAGCGCCAGCGAGCTAAACGTTTCCAGGCTGCGTGTCCGACTGGTACCGATGACCGGGCTGCCGATCGGCGAATCCAACGCACGTGTGGACGCCGACGGCAGCTTCGTCGTAAACAACGTACCCAGGGCTACACACCGCGTCTCGGTGACAGGCCTTCCCGCCGACGCCTACGTTGCCTTCGCCACGGTCGGTGGCCAGGACGTACTGAGCCCGGGAGTCCAGGTGGTACCCGACATGTCGAGCCTCGAGGTCTGGATCAGTGGTTCCGGAGCGCGGCTCGATGGGGCTGTAAGCGTCGGTGACGCGCCTTTCACGGGGGCACAGGTTGTCCTGATTCCGGATGACCCGGCACGGACCGACCTCTACAAGGTTGCCAGCGCCGACCAGTACGGCCGCTTCTCGTTCCGTGGAATCGCTCCGGGAGACTACCGCGTATTTGCATGGGAAGATGCCCCATCCGGTGCCTACCGGAATCCTCGGTTTGTGCAGCGCTACGAGGATTGGGGTGAACGGATCCGTGTCGAGCAAGCCGATCAGGGCCAGGTTCAGCCACGCCTGATTGTCGCAGGGAACTGAAACGAGACCGCATGACTCCCTGCTCACCTTCCTTCTTCGGACTGGCGTCCGAATCGTCGCGGATACCTGGCACAATTTACGTGACGGCCGTATCGCTCTTGTAAACGCCGAAGTCGATGTCCTCAACTTTGATGCTCCGAAGTACGTAGCCGAGCGACAACAGTGAGATCGCCTGAAAGTAGACGCTGATCAATGTTGCGTCAATGAAGTCCAGCTTGTAAACGTCATCGGCAGCTGTTATTGCGATGAAAACGCTCAGCAAGATGCTGACGTAGAGCCCCGCCTTCAGGTTAACCGCTACGATGTGTGCTCTGTCCCCAGGTGACTGATGCGGATCTTTTTTGCGGCCGTACAGGTGCCAGGCCCCAACCAGGGCCAGGAAGCCATTGGTGCCGGCCATCACCAATGCTCGTTGGACGGTGTCATGACCCCAGCCGACGTCGAAGCCGTGCACGTACAAATCGAACAGGACCGCGCCGGCAAATGTCAGTACGGCTGTGCCAAGTAGTGCGGGGGAGACAAGATCCGTTATTCCGCGCCTCTGTAGCTCTGCGATTCGTTTCGAGGCGATGTGTGCGTGCCTCATTTGCTTGAGGTGGCTGAATTCCGAAAACTCTACCACCATAAATGGAAGAAACTGGATCATTCCGTAGAGCCCCGGCCAAAATTCGGAAATATATCCGTCATCGGCGAATGTACTGTGATCCACCCAGAAAATGATGGCGTACAAAATTAGAAAACCGAGTAGCAGGATGAATCGGCTCACGTATTTGAATGCAAGATGAGCCATCCTGTATTGCTCTATCGGTTTCGGATACAGCTTGGGATAGGCTGTCGGAGGATAGGTAATGAGCACGTGCTGCATCCGCGCCAACAGCTTGTTCGGAAAGTAGTAAGACATCAGAACTATCTGACTGAAAAAAGCTACGTAAAAAAGATTGGCCTCCTCCGCAGAATTTGTGGGCAGTCCAAAGGCCTGTGCGCACATAAGTAATTGAAACAAAGTACCTTATTCTTTTGTTCGACGGCGAATATTCCAGTACCCACTTCGGTCGGACGCCTACACCCGGTGCCCGGAGCCCCCGCCGGAGGCCCCGTTCCCCATCGCCCACACCAGCCGACACCGCGGAGCGCAGCCGAGGGTCAAGGCCGGCGCAGCCGCCGAGCTTGCGAGGGAAGCCTTGAGGCTTGGCGAGCACCGTGGTCTCCTCAAGCGGCGATGGAAGACGGTTTTACCCACAAATTCTGCGGAAGACCCAAAGATTGTTTGACCAGGCCATAACCTTCAGGGCTCCTAATTGTTTGGTTCGTTCATGACGGTCCGGAAGACGTTATTGATCTCGGGGTCGGTGACCCCCGCTGTCCTGAATGTCGCGACCATTTCTTGCAACTGATTCCTTACCCACGCGTTCAAGTCGACGGCGCAGTTCGCCGCCCCGTCGGGATGGACGAAAGTCCCTCGATAGCCGCGCGACTGAATGACCGAGTCGCGTTCGAGGAGGCGGTAGGCCTTAGCCACTGTTTTGTTGTTCAACTCCAGGTCGCTTGCCAGCTGCCGTATGGACGGCAATGGTTGGCCCGGACTGAGTTGACCACTGCTAACCGCTTGTCTGATCTGCTCAATCAGCTGCACGAACGGTGGGCTCGGGTCGTCGATGTCAATCACTATCCGCATGTTGAGCAACGCTCCATATATACCATGGATCAGTATGGTACACATGGGACAACTAAAATTGCAAGCATTTCTTATTTGAAGCCTCGGGTAGTGGGCCTGCGCTCGCGAGGCCCTGGAAGACAAGGCAGAGTCAGCCGGCGGAGTGTGTCAACACCTCTCCTGGCAGAGTGGGTGGGGGACCTCAACGTCCAACCACGAATGAGGGACTGGCAGAATAGATGACCCCTCGGCGCCCCAACTCCCACCGTAACTGCCGAATTTTGGATGGGGATCGAGGCAAAGGAGCAGGACAGCGTGTCGGGGTGGCCGTCCCTGGCCACCCGCGGACAAGCCGACAATCCCCCAATCGAGAGCCTCCAGCCCAACAACCCCGCCAGGAGCGCCTCGGTCGAAGACCAACCCCCACTAATTTCATCTTCCCCGCGGGCGACCACGGAGGGCCCCCCGACACGCCATTGGAAAAGTGTCCTCTTGGCCCCGTCAATCTCACTTTCATGGCACCGGTGTTGCAGAGCCGGCATCGTCGTGGTTCGGTCGCCCGAACCGAGCGGCCGGCTACCGAGGCTCGCTCCTGGTGTGTCCGGTTTCGAACCGACCGTCCCGAGAGCGGACAATCGACCGGCGGACAACCCGAACGACAACCGGCCTATCGTGTTGAAATAATGACGTATCAAGGATTTTCTTCTTTGGACTCGAACGTGACTTAGTGAGTCGGGACTTCGGACACTCGGACGAAAGGAAACAGGCACAAATGAATCTTCTCCAGGACATCAACTTCACCTTCAGACAACTGGGCCGTAACCCGGGATTTGCCACCGTTGTGGTGCTCACCCTTGCCCTGGGAATTGGCGCCAACACTTCGATCTTCAGCGTCGTGAATGCAGTGTTGCTGAACCCCCTTCCGATCGAGAACGCAGACCAGGTCGTTTTCGTGTCCGAAACGGTACGGCGGGACATCACCGAACTCCGCGCCGTCTCATACCCGGACTTTAAAGACTGGAGGGATCAGAGCCAGTCTTTTGAAAGTCTCGTGGCGTTCGCGAACAATTCGTTCACGCTCGGCGGAACCAACGGCGCGACTCGAATTGAGGGCGAGATCGTTTCGGCCGGTTATTTTGAACTGCTGGGAATCGAAATGCAGTTGGGTCGATCGTTCACCGGTGAAGAGGACGAAACCCCCGATTCACATCCGGTAACGGTGGTCAGTCATGGTTTGTGGCAACGCAGCTTCGGGGGAGACGCCGCGATCATCGGCCGTTCGATAACCCTCAGTGATCGCGCGCTCACCGTTGTGGGCGTCACTCCGATGGGCTTCCTCGGCCTCGACGACGACACCGAGGCCTGGATTCCCATGATGATGGCCTCCGTGCCAGGCCGCGCCGGTTTACTGGAAGCACGCGGCGCACGGTGGCACGCCGCCGTAGCGAGGCTCAAGCCGGACGTCAGCATCGAAGAAGCCCAACTCGAGATGGACGCCATCGCCAGACGGCTGGAAGAGGAGTACGCCGATACCAACGAAGATTACGGGGCCATGGTGCTTCCCTTTCGAGACACCCTCCAGGCCGGCATCCGGGCCCCCCTCCTTCTCTTGCTGGCAACAGTCGGATTTATTTTGTTGATCGCATGCGCCAACGTCGGCAACCTGATGCTGGCACGGATGACCTCCCGCGAGCGCGAGACGGCAGTGCGAGCGGCCATGGGGGCCGGACGAGTTCGGTTACTGCGTCAATTCCTCACCGAAAGTGTCGTCCTCAGCGGGCTGGGTGGCCTGCTGGGCATTCTGATCTCGCTCTGGATGATCGAGATCCTCAAGACATTGAACCCCGTCGTCCTGCCCAGCTTCGTTGACATATCGGTCGACACACGCGTCCTGATGTTCACGTTACTGGTTGCGACGGTGACGGGCCTGGGCATCGGTGTGGTCGCCGCCATCCAGAGTTCGAAACCCCAATTGAGCGAGACTCTCAGAACCGGTGGGCGTGGTGGGGGGCGGGCGGCACAGCAACGGCTGCGGAGCCTTCTTGTCGTATCCGAGGTCGGCCTGGCTCTCGTACTGCTCATCGGCGCCGGGTTGATGGTCTCCAGCTTCAGCCGGATGCAGAACATCGATCCCGGGTTCGAGACGGACAACCTCGCAACTCTCCGCCTCGCCCTGCCCGACAGCTATGAAGACGACGAGATCTGGCCTCTGGACCAGCTACTGATCGAGAACGTGGTTCGCCTCCCCTCGGTTGTTTCGGCAGCACTGACCACCGATATGCCGCTGGAAGGCTCCTTCTCCGCGTCGTTCGTCACTCCTGAAGACTTCGCTCCCGACCTGGATGAAGCTGTTCGCATCTATCGGCACTCCGTTAATCCGGGTTTCTTTGAGACCACGGGGCTGTCCTTGCTGCGAGGCCGAATGTTCGACTCCCGCGACACCCCGGATTCCCCCAGGTCCGTGGTCGCAACGGAGAAGTTTGTCCGTCGAGTCTGGCAGGACCAGGATCCGATCGGTAAGCGTATCAAGTTCGGCGGACCCGCTTCTACAAACGAGTGGATGACCATCGTCGGAGTGGTGGCGGACCTGAAGTACAGGGTGCTCATTGAAGATCCGACCCAGAACCCCGATGACCCGGATCTCTTCTTTGCCCTGTCTCAAACCACCGCAACCAGCCTGGGCCTCCTGGTGCGGACGAGCAGTGACAACCCGGCCGGACTGGCTGAATTGCTTAAGCGGGAGATCCAGGCCATCGACCGCGGTATACCGATCTTCGCGTTTACGCCGATGAAAGACCTTGTCGAACAACAGACAGCGGGGGCGCGTTTCACCGCTTATCTGATGGGCGTGTTCGGCTCGCTCGCACTGGCCCTGGCAGCCATCGGAATTTACGGGGTCATCAGCTACTCCGTAACCCAGAGGAGATACGAGATCGGGGTGCGTACGGCATTGGGGGCGCAGCGTTCGGACGTCTTCGGACTGGTGATCCGCCAGGGCCTCACGCTGACGGGCGCCGGGGTCGGCTTGGGCCTGGCCGCCGCCATTGGCCTGACCCGATTGCTGACGAGTCAACTCTACGAGATCAGCCCGACCGAGCCGATTATCTTCGTGGGAATGTCGGTCGTACTGCTCGTGGTCGCACTTGTTGCCAGTTGTGTGCCGGCAGGACGGGCGACGCGGGTCGATCCGCTTGTTTGTTTGCGGTACGACTGATTACAAGTTCCAGAGCCATCAAGAGGATCGAGCGAGGCAATCCAATGGAGCGGGTCCGCATGGCTCTGGGCTGAAAAACATCGCGTACTGACTCTCATGCTGCGTCAGGGACTGGTGCCGACGCTGCTTGGCGTCGTAGAGGGATCGGAGCGGCCGTAGCGTCGACGTCCGTACTCGAAAACCTGCTGTTCGGTGTCAGCTCAACAGACCCGGCAACGATAGCCGCAGTCACTGCGCTGTTGATCCTGGTTGCCTTGCTCGCCTCCCTCGTTCCGGCACGTCGCGCGCTCAGGATCGACCCGATGGTTGCGCTACGGCACGAGTGACGGGAGTCCGAAGCTACATCTACCTCCCGGCAACGACCTGTATGTCTTCTACAACGAAGTGTGGGACAATTCCGACAGCTGTTTCTTCATGTGCCGCGCGTTGGTAGTGAAGCTGACGTATTTACTCGTGCCATAACAGACCATCACACTTCGGTCCAGGACCTGTAACGGAAGGAGAGCAGTCCGTCTTCGTGAAACCTTCAACGATCAGCACAAGTGCGTCGACCGGTCGATTCATCATCATTGCGTTGTTGATCGTCGCTGGATTTCAGACATTCGCCCACGCCCAGGAAATCGTCCTGGGACACACCCAGGAAATCGTCCTGGAATCCGACAGCGACTACGACGCCCTGCGGGAAGCGAAAGCTTACCAGGCCCGCCGAACGCGTGAATCCATAGTCATCGACGGACGAGTGGATGAGCCGGCTTGGGACCTGGCACCGGCCGACGATGACTTTTATCAGAACGACCCCGTACGGGGCGCTCCGCCTCGGGACCGGACCGTACTGCGCATCCTCTACGACGACGTCAACTTGTACATCGGCATCGTGTGTTACCAGGCCGGCCCCACCATCATCGCCGAGCTGAGACGCGACTTTGCACCATTCGACGGCGACCTTCTCGCAGTGTCGCTCGACACGTTCGACGATGACCGCAACGGATTCATCTTCCAGACCAATCCCGGAGGTGCGAAACGGGATCAGCAGATCGCCGGCGGAGTCCGCAGTTCGGACTGGAACGGCATTTACGACGTCGCGTCGTACAGCGATCCAGATGGGTGGACCGCCGAGTTTGCGATTCCATTCAAGACGCTACGGTTCGACGAGGTACGCGAGGGTCAGCGTTGGGGGATGAACATCTTCCGGATCATCCGATACTCGAACGAGAGCGTCATCTGGACCCCGGCTCCACGGCCGTTCGGTCCCGCAGACATGTTCATATCGGGCTCGCTGGTCGGACTCGAAGGCGTCACCCAGGGTCGGAACCTCTACGTGAAACCGTTCGCACTGGCTGAATTCAAGCCCGACGCCTCCGACGATCGGAGCGACTATGGCGCAGGCTTCGACGTAAAGTACGGCGTCACGTCCGAGTTAACGCTGGACCTGACCGTCAACACGGACTTCTCCCAGGTCGAGGTTGACGAGCAGCAGATCAACCTGACCCGGTTCAGCCTGTTCTTCCCGGAAAAGCGGGATTTCTTCCTGGAGAATGCGGGACTGTTCGATGTGGGCGGCGTGGTCGGCACGCCGGGGGGTACGGCGGGAAGGGATGTGATCCCCTTCTTCAGCCGGCGCATCGGACTGTCAGATGCAGGGACTCCTTTGCCCATCCGAGGGGGTGCGCGCCTGACCGGCAAAGTCGGCGGGTTTGATCTGGGCGTGATGAACATCCAGGTCGGTGAAAAGGATGGAGTCCCTTCCGACAACTGGTCAATCTTGAGGCTGAGACGCGACATCATGGCAAATTCCGATGTCGGTGGTTTCTTTTTCAACCGGGATACGGGCGGGAGCTCGTACTGGAACCGGACAGCCGGGGCCGACATGAACCTGCGGTTCTTCCAGCGTCGCTTCAACATCTCGGGTTTCGCGCTCCGAACCGAAACGCCAGACCAGGATGATGAGAACTTCGCGGGTCGATTCGACACTTCCTACCGGGACAATTTCTTTACCGTGCGGGGCGGATACCTATCGGTCGGGGAGGGTTTCCACAACGATTTCGGGTTCACGCGCAGAAAAGCGATCCGCCAGGGCGACTTCTTCTTTGCGGTCACCCCACGTCCGAATACCAGCCTCATACGAGATGTTTCCCCGCAAGTGCAGTCGATCTACGTCACGGACCGGACGAATCGTGTCATCACCAGGGAGCATCGAGTTGGATTCCGCGTCAACTTCCAGGACGGCGCCAACTTCGGGCTGGACCGCAACATGCGTTTCGAACGACTCGACCAGGCATTCCCCATCCGCGCCGATGTCGAGATCCCGGCAGGCGATCACAGCTTCGACGACTGGAACGCGACCTTCCGTACGTCCGGTGGGCGGCGCATCACGGTCGGTGGAAATCTGAGAACCGGTGATTTCTGGAACGGAAGGCGCCGTCAGACTGGCATGAACGTGAGCTACCGGCAAAGCCTCTACTTCAATAGCGCGATCAGTTGGGCGAGGAACAAGGTCGAACTCGCCGGTGGTGACTTCACGACCGACCTGATCGGGTTGCGGCTCAACTTTGCCTTTTCCCCGCGGATGTTTTTCGAGAATTTCTTCCAGTACAACACGGACCGCCGGACCGTCTCGTCCAACGTTCGATTCCGGTTCATCCATCATCCCCTGAGCGATTTCTATGTCGTCTACACGGAGATCCGCGGCACGGGAGGGAATCCTGCGCTCAATCGGACTTTGACTATCAAGCTGAATAACCTGTTTGTGTTCTAGCGTGGGTGATGAGGAGATCGACCAAATAGGGTATGATCCTCGGACACTTACATCTTTGGAGGAATGATATGCGGTGGAACGTGCCCTTCGTCGTAGCGGCGTTTGGATTGATTGTGGGTTTGGGAACCGGACTTTCACCTGCTACAGCGGAGGCGGCCCAGGCCCCCGGCTCCGAGGCCGAGCAGGAAGAAAATCCGGTAGCCGAACTGGTTGGACGGCTGAATCTCGAGGGCTACAAGAACACTCTGCGTGGACTGGCCCAGTTTGGCGATCGGCGGCAAGGCACGGATCGAAACCGGGACGCCATCGATTGGATCCAGGAACAACTTGAGAGCTATGGCTGCGCGACCGACCGGATCAGTTACGAATACAACCCTGCGCCGCGACGCGGCGGGGGTGGCGGACGTGGCACCCGTACTCGGCCAGGTCCGGTCATCGACAGCGGGGAGGTCCGTAACGGTCCGGGCGGTTCCAGATATCGCGGCATAACGAGGCGAACCGGAGTAAACAACGACGCCGACGCCCAGCCGGACGAGACCCTCCGGGAACTGAACCGGCAACCGACGACCCCCGGCGCGCGGGAAGAGGTCTACTGCACGAAAGTCGGCACGACACGACCGGATGAAATGTACATCATCGGGGCACACATGGACGGACACGGATGGGGCGAGGCCCTGAACGACAACGGGTCCGGCACGGCACTGGTACTGGAGTTGGTGCGTGTCCTCAACATGCCCGATGTCGAAACGGAACGAACGATTCGCTTCGCCCTGTGGAACAACGAAGAGACCGGCCTGAACGGTTCTCGCGCATATGTGGAACAGCGAGCCGAACTCCAGGGCATCGAGGATCCGCCGGGATCGGGCTTGTTCCCGGAACCGACCTGGGTCGGCATGATCCAGCACGACATGATGATGTGGGACCACGGTATGCCCCTGGCCGACGGCACGTGGAGACCGGAGCAAAGACCGGAAGCCGACGTCAACATCGAATTCCAGTCCACATCCAAATTCACCGACCGTGCAATGAGACTCGCGTTCTTTTTCCGCGACGCCAACGAAAAGTACGCCACGGATTATCCGGCGGCGGTCGGTAATCACATGACCAATACCGACTCGACTCCCTTCATGGATCTGGTTCCCGCGATCAGCCTTCGTGAGAACGAACGCGGGATGCAAACCGGCGCCGGGTGGAGCCCGACCTGGCATCAGCCGATCGACGTTTTCAGTACGTTCAGCGACAAGGATTTCCGACTTGGTTTGAATGCCGCCCAGACAACTCTGGGAGCGGTCGGCCAGTTGGCTGGTGCGACGCTGAAGAAGTAGGTCGCCTAAGGAACCAGAACGTCGAGGACGGCCCTGTACTGGCCGTCCTCGTTTTTGTTTTGAAAGGAAGGGAGTGGATACCGAAACCAACGCGATCCTCACTCAACGAATTGAGGTCTCACCCGGACTGGCAATCTTACGCGTCGTGCCGGATGGGTGGGACCTTCCTGACTTTACGCCGGGTCAGTTCGCCGTCCTGGGACTCCCGGCGGGCGCTCCGCGATGTGAGGTTTGCGATCCGGAAGAGGCAGACTCCGGCGATTCGGGAAAGTTGATCAAGCGCGCGTACTCCATCGCTTCTTCGTCGGTCGCGAAAGAATACGTCGAGTTCTACATCGTTCTGGTCCCGTCAGGCGCCCTGACCCCCCGATTGTTCGCCTTGTCCAACGGGGATCGACTGTGGCTGGGCAAGAAGGCGACGAGTATGTTCACTCTCGAAGATGCGCCCGACGACAAACACATCGTCCTCGTGTCGACGGGAACCGGGCTGGCCCCATACATCAGCATGCTTCGAACCCGGCTCACCTGCGGGGACCAGCGGCGGTTCGCCGTACTCCACGGTGCACGTCACTCCTGGGACCTGGGCTACAGAAGCGAACTGATGACATTGGACAGGATGTGCCACAACTTCGCCTACGTGCCCATCATCAGCCGTCCGAACGAGGAACACGCCACCTGGGGCGGCGCGGACGGCTATATCCAGGATCTCTGGGAAAGCCGACCTCTGCGGGACCATTGGGGATTCGAACCGGGGCCGGACAACACCCACATCTTCGTCTGTGGCAATCCTGCCATGATCGAGAACATGGTGGAGAGACTGGAAGGGGAGGGGTTCAGGGAGCACAAAAGGAAAGACCCGGGTCAGATCCACGTCGAAAGATACTGGTAGCGGGCCCTTCCCTTAGAACTCGACGCAGAGACGCAGAGATCGGAGGGAGATTGTCGGAGACCATTAGCCGGGAACAAGAAAATCAGATCTCTGCGTCTCTGCGCCTTTGCGTCGAAAATCCGTCTCTTAGAATGCGAAGTTATTCTTGAGCAACGCACCGGCCGAAACCGACGGGAAACATCAGACAATAAGTCACCGTAGCGTTCCTACAATTTTCCATAGGTTAGCGGTTAGTTATTCTTGAGCGGACCCTTAGACTGTAAGCATGAAGATACCCCTGTTTCAAGTCGACGCTTTTACCAGAGACGTTTTCGCCGGGAACCCCGCAGCGATCTGCCCTCTTGAAGAGTGGCTGGAACCGGAACGGATGCAGGCGATCGCAACGGAAAACAACCTGTCTGAAACCGCATTTCTGGTGCCGAACGACGACGGATACGACCTGCGCTGGTTTACGCCGACAACCGAAGCCGACCTGTGCGGGCACGCCACACTGGCTTCCGCATACGTACTCTGGAACCGTATTGGCAACAAGAACGAGACACTGCGGTTCAATACGCGGAGCGGCCTGCTGACCGTCGAGAAACAAGACGACCTCCTGGTGATGAACTTCCCGAGGCTCGCACCGGCCGGTTGTCCGAACCCACCATCGGAAATCGTGGACGGATTGGGCGCGCGCCCCGATGAGATTCTTTGGGTCTTCCGCAGAATTTGTGGGTAAAACCGTCTTCCATCGCCGCTTGAGGAGACCACGGTGCTCGCCAAGCCTCAAGGCTTCCCTCGCAAGCTCGGCGGCTGCGCCGGCCTTGACCCTCGGCTGCGCTCCGCGGTGTCGGCTGGTGTGGGCGATGGGGAACGGGGCCTCCGGCGGGGGCTCCGGGCACCGGGTGTAGGCGTCCGACCGAAGTGGGTACTGGAATATTCGCCGTCGAACAAAAGAATAAGGTACTTTGTTTCAATTACTTATGTGCGCACAGGCCTTTGGACTGCCCACAAATTCTGCGGAGGAGGCGATTCTTTCTTACATGGAAACGGAAGGCTCGGGAAACTTCCTGGCTGTCTTCGCCTCCGAAACCCAGGTGCGGAACCTGAAGCCGGATTTCCAGATCCTGGGCAGGCTTGGAGGCATGGGTGTCATCGTGACCGCGCCCGGAAATACGGCCGACTTCGCCTCCCGCTACTTCGCGCCCGCGTACGGCATCGACGAAGACCCTGTCACCGGATCCATCCACTGCACGCTGGTTCCCTATTGGTCGGAGCGACTCGGGAAACAAAAGTTCCACGCACACCAGGTGTCTCGGCGCGGAGGAGAGCTGTTCTGCGAGTTGCTGGGTGATCGAGTGACCATCGGAGGCCATGCCGTGTGCTTCATGGCGGGAACCATCGAAGTTTGAAACCTCAATGAAAGAACACGCAACGTATCTCTTGTCCCTGCCCGAGCGGATTCTGCGATCGGCCTCTGCGGTTGCGGGCGGCCTGCTTCGTGAAATAGGAGAGGCGACGTTGCCCGAAGGCGTGCGGGAGACTCGGCTCTATACCAATCTGGTCGACGCCACTTTGCGCTTCCTGATCGAACAGGTCGGTGAGGTTGAAGGAGTCTATTAGGATGAGGGCAAGCTGAACGAGAACTTCCTCCTGCGTAGGACCGCGGGCGGCGGAATCGAAATGATCGGCATCCTGGCGTTTCGGGCATCGCCGGTGTGGGTCCTGGCTGCTCTGGCGGACGTTACCGGCGCGGGCCGAAACCTGATGATCGACATCACGAAATCTCTCAAGGAACAGGGCCTTCTGGATTCGGATACGGATTTCAGCACGGTCGATCAAATGCTCGACGGACTCGAACAGAGCGCCGGGCGAGCGGCCGATGCAATCAATACACCTCCGCTGGACGTGGCCGGGTTGCGCGAAGAATGGTCGAGCCTGAAGGTCGAACTGGCAAAGCTTCCGCCGAAGAGCCTCCCTTCTACGAAAGCAGTCACGAGCGCCTGGGCGGACCTCAAGCACGAATCGCGTGCTCAGAGCCGGTCGGTGTTCGAAATGTCTTCCGTGATGGCTCTTTCCGCCGTTGGAGCTCTACCTGAAAAGGTGTACTGGCTGTCCCGTTCGGCGAAGCTTGCGGGCGAACGAACGGGCCAGATGTTTGCCGGTCCGCTACTGGAACATTACCGCGACACTCTGTCGGAAATCTCAGATGTTGGATTCCTGCGCTACTGGACCAAACAGTTTCGCCCCTATCTACAAACAGCGGCCTCCCAATTCTCCCCGCAACACGGCTCGCTGACGGAACGACTTCTGGGCAAAGACCGGTAACCCGTTACTCAGTGTTGCCCAGATCGCAGATCACCTGCCTAGGCGCCGCGTACGTATTGGTTGAACCACTCGATGGTGCGCGTCCATGCCTGCTCCGCCGCGACCTTGTTGTAGCGTTCCGGAGTGGCGTCATTGAAAAAGCCATGAACAGAATCCGGATAAATGTGGCCTTCGTATGTAATGTCGTTGTTCTTGAGTTCCGCCTCATACGCGGGATATGCGCCGACCAACCGTGCGTCGAGCGCGCCGTGATGTATGAGCATTGCCGCTGAGATTTTCGACACGTCCTGGGCCCCGGGCGCTCCTCCATAAAACGGGGCGGCCGCGGCCAGACCCGCTCCCAGCAGAACAGCCAATGTATTGGACATACCGCCGCCGTAGCAAAAACCTGTTACACCGATGTTGCCTGTACAGTCCGGACGTGATTTCAGCCATTCGGCTGCGGCGACGAAATCCTGGGTCATCTTGGCGCGATCGATCGTGCGAAATAACTGGCCGCCTCTGTAGTCGTCGCTCGGGTAACCCCCGACTGTCGTGAGCGCGTCTGGAGCAAATGCCATGAAGTTCTTCAGGGCGAAGCGTCGTGCAACGTCCTCGGTGTGCGGATTCAGTCCCCGATTCTCATGCACAACGAGGACTCCGGGCAGTTCGGATGGGGTCTCGCTGCGTGAATCGGCGCTGAATGGTCGCACGAGATAGCCCCGGATGAAGCCATTTCCATCTGGTGAGGGTACGGTCTCATAGGTCGCCTTGATCCGCTCGTCATCCTTGGCAACCTGCTGTCCCAACGCGTAGTTGGGCATCAAAGCTTCGACTATCGCGGCGGCAGTAAGACCGGCGAAGGCGAACCGCTTCACCCCGCTGAAAAAGTCACGACGACTGACCTCGCCGTGAATGTAACGTGTGTAGAGGTCTACTGCTTCGGCGGGAATTTTCACTTTTTCCATTGATGGCTCCTTGTCTTCCATTGATATAGCTCCTTCCGGCGCGTTGAGGATATCACTGCTCGCGCTACTTCGGAATCAGGCAAGTTAGCCGTTTGATTGACCTCAAGTTCCTTCCCTCGTATTATTCAGTCAGATTTTCTAAGTGTCCTCAACGACATGCTATCGACGCTGGATGTTATGAAACGTGTTTTGAGGCTCCTAGGAGCCTGCGCGGCAGAAGGGATCGTAGCGAGAAAGTGGAGAATCGAGGCCAGATTTTCTCGATTTTGAGGCGAATAGTGGTTCTATTAACGAAAAATCGAGGAAATAATGGACCGATTATACCGCTTTCGCAGTAGATCTCTTCTGCCGCGCAGGCTCCTATCGCTGATCATTCCGCTCGCTCTGTTTGTTGAACCCAACGCGAACAGCCAGACCATCGGGACCCTAACCAGCGTCCCTGCCGGACTGAATGCAGCGACAAGTTCCGCAACCGGCGGGTCCCAGTGGCCACAGTGGCGCGGCCCCGGCGGGCGCGGTATATCCGACGAGACAGACCTGCCGCTCGGCTGGAGCGACACCGAGAACCTGGCCTGGAAGGTCGAGATCGAGGGCAAGGGGCATTCGTCTCCAAGCGTATGGGGGAACCGGGTGTTCCTCACGACCGCCGTGCAGGGCGAGGAGGTCCCGGGCGCCGGGCCGCCCATCCACACGTATGGGGGAGAGGTGTTCCTGCACCCCGATTCCATGGGCGGAAACTTCAGCCACACCTTGAAGGTCGTGGCCTTCGACGCCACCACCGGCGAAAGGGTCTGGGAGCAGGTGGCATACGAGGGCCGGGTCTTCGACGACCGCCACCGTAGGAACTCCTACGCCAGCCCCACCGTGGCGACCGGCGGCGAGTACGTCTACGCCTACTTCGGTCCCGAGGGGCTCTACTGCTACGACTTCGACGGAAACCTCGTTTGGCAGGCCGAGATAGGCAAGATCAAGACTGTCGGGCTCGGAACCGGCACCTCGCCGGTGATCTATGAGAACCTGGTCATCATCGCCGCCGACGAGGACGAGGGGGCGAACTCTTTCATCGTCGCGCTCGACCGCTTCACTGGAGAGGAAGTGTGGAAAGAAACACGTCCGGTACAGGCAAGCTGGGCGACGCCCCTTCTGGTCGTGGCCCCCAACGATCGAACCCAGCTGGTGGTCAGCGGCAACGAGTTGTTGCTTTCCTACGACCCGGCGACCGGGGAAGAGCTGTGGCGAGCCGACGGGCTAATGAGCCACGCCATTCACACCCCCCTGGCCGCCGGAGAGATGGTCTACCTGACCTCCGGTTTTCCGAGAAACGTCCTTCGGGCCTTTCGCCTGGACGCCAACGGCGACCTCGATGGAAGCGAGGGCCTCGTGTGGGAGTACAAGAAGGGAATGGCGTATGTGACCTCCAACATCGTGTACCGGGGGCACGTTTACCTGTTCAACGATGGTGGATTCGTGACCTGCCTGGACGCCCTCACCGGTGAGATCGTCTACGAGGGCGGCAGGCCCCCTGTACCGGGGAACTTCAAGTCGTCTCCGGTGGCCTACGATGGCAAGATCCTCATCGGCAGTGAGGAGGGCGACCTGTTCGTGCTCAAGGCGGGGCCCGAGTTCGAGGTGCTCGCCACCAACTCGATGAATGAAGTCGTCTGGGCATCGCCTGCGATTTCCAACGGAAAGATCTACATCCGCGGCGACCGTCATCTGTTCGCAGCCGGCCAGGCGCAAGGGAACCAGGATTAGGCGCAGCATGGTGCGGGCCCTTAAGACAAATCAGCCTGGCGATTCCACTCGATCAAGGCGGATGCCGCCGCAGA
Source organism: Terriglobia bacterium (assembly GCA_965262425.1). Taxonomy (GTDB): domain Bacteria; phylum Acidobacteriota; class Terriglobia; order 20CM-2-55-15; family 20CM-2-55-15; genus CAZOZZ01. The sequence continues at coordinate 2,597,263 of OZ253536.1, forward strand.
AATCGATTCGGTCGATTCCGCAAACGAAAACCGGATAAACCGATGGCCGCGGACGGGATCGAAGTCGAGACCGGGAGTGACCGCGACCCCGGTTTCGTTCAGAATTCTGCTGCAGAAAGACACGCTGTCGTCGGTCCGGTTCGACACGTCCGCATAGATGTAGAAAGCACCATCGACGGGTGCCAGGCGGTCGAATCCGGCCTTGGGCAGTTGATCGAGCAGCAACCGACGATTAGCTGCATACCGCTCCACGTTGAGATCCAGTTCTTCGATGCAGTCGAAGGCAGCGACGGCTGCCAGCTGGGACAACGAAGGTGGCGAAACGAACAAATTCTGAGCCAGGCACTCGATCGCCCGCAGCATGTCCCCGGGAACGACCATCCAGCCGAGCCGCCAGCCGGTCATTGAAAAGTACTTGGAGAAGCTATTGATCACGACGGCGTCGTCTCCGAACGCCAGGGCCGTCTTCGCTTTCTGGTCGTACGTTATTCCATGGTAAATCTCGTCCGAAATCATGCGGATCCCATGGGTCCGGCAAAATGCCCGGAGATCCCGCATGGCGTCGGAATCCAGCATTGTGCCGGTGGGATTCGAGGGGCTCGCCACGATCAGCCCGTCGAGCTGGCCGTTTTGCCGCATCGCCTCGGCCAGCAACTCCGGTGTGGGCTGAAATCGATGCTCCGCGTCGGCCTCGACAACGACGGGTTCGATACCGAAGGCCGACAGAATGTGTCTGTAGCAGGGGTATCCCGGAGCCACCGTCGCAACCCGATCGCCGGCGTCGAAAGCGGCGAGGAACGACAGTACGAATCCCCCGGTTGAGCCTGTAGTCACAACAACCCGCGCGGGATCGACCGTGACACCGTGGTAGCTCTGGTAGTGTCCGGCAATCGCCGAACGCAACTCCGGAATGCCCAGCGCGACGGTATAGCCGAGACGCTGGGTTTCGAGCGCGCGCTTGGCCGCGGCCAGAACGCCCGCCGGGGCCCGCGTTCCCGGCTGTCCGACCTCCAGGTGGAAGACGGCATTGCCCTCCGCTTCCCTCTCGGCCGCGGCGGCCATCACATCCATTACGATGAAGGGAGGAATCGCGCCCCTGCTTGATATTTTTAGCGCCATGTTGGTTTCCCTTCTGCTTGAAGATTCGACCAGCGACGAGTGGGCCCACTCGGGGACCGCCTTACGCCGCCGGCGACGAACACACCATTCATTTTCATCAGAGATTGTGCAGTGCTGGCAGAACCTCCCGGCCCACCAACTCGATGTGATCGAGCACCTCCCGCTGGGACATCCCCGGATAGAACAGGCGAAGACAGACTTTGTTGAATCCCAACGCCACGTACCGTGCCAGTTGCCGGACGCAATCATCCGGGCTGCCGATGATGAAAGTTCCATCGGCCGAGACGTCGTCTCCGGTCAACTTACGGGTCAGCTCGGAGTCGGATCCCTGTAGCCCGTGCTGCGCGTACACCTCATACTTGCGCCGGAAGCCGGCACGGGCCAGCCTGAAGGCCTCCTCACGACTTCCGGCGCAGAAGAATTCCCTCATGAGGACCATGTCGTCCGGAATCGGGTGCCCCCCGTCGGCCAATTCCCGGTGATAGATGTCGATCTGGGGCCGGATGATGTCATAGGACTGTGCCGGCCCGACAAACAGTATATGTCCCTCACGACCCACTCTTCGAACGGCTCGGTCGCTCATCCCTGTCAACCAGATCTGTGGGTAAGGAATCTGAAACGTCCTGGCCGTAGGACGCGCATTGGTGACGTGGAAATAACGTCCGTCGTGAGTCACCTCCTCCTCGGTCCAGAGGCGTATCATCAGTTCCAGAGCTTCGGAATTCCGAGTTGCCCTCTCCGACATCCGGGTGCCAAAGGCCTCGCACTCCTCGGGCCGGTATCCCAGTCCCAACCCAAGAATGAGCCGGCCCTGGCAAATATGATCCAGCGTCGCCACCTGCTCGGCGACGTCGACTGGGTTCAGCAAAGGAAGCAGCAGCGCGGACGTCGCCAGCTTCATCTTCCCCGGCTCGGCGGCAAGCCGGGCCAACACCGGCAGCGGCTGGAAATGTTGAAACGGATCGATCAGGTAGTGGTGCCCCCAGCAGTAGATGTCGAATCCCGCATCCCGGGCCGCCCGAAACTGCTCCAGGTGATTCTGCCACTGCAGCTGAAGGTCGATACTACCCCTGTCGACGACCTGTCCCACCTGATACCCAACTTCCATAACCCCCACAATGCCGCGCCAGCCTACTTGGTTCAAGAGTTTCCAGTCTCGGACCCGAATCCGTGGGTGATAGCAGGTATTCCTCCGGTCTGCTCAATCGGTCGCGACCGAAGCTGACCGAAATCTGGGCGTTAGTGGTTAGTTATTCAGGAGCGGGCCCTAAGAACTCGACGCAGAGACGCAGAGACTCGGAGGGAGATTGTCGGATGACCTTTAGCCGGGAACAAGAAAATCAGATCTCTGCGTCTTGGCGTCTTTGCGACTTTGCGTCGAAAATTCCTCTCTTACAATGCGAAGTTATTCATGACGCCGTTCCCGCAAGAGTTTGCGGCGGCTGGCTGTGTGGTAGGCCTCGAAGGGCATGTAGGCGTAGAAGCCGAAGGTCAGCATGCCGAACACCGTTCCGAAAAAGCCGTTCGATATGCCCGATAGGCCCGCCAGAACTGCGAACGCGATCAGGTGCTTGGCCGCTTTCGGAAACTCGGCGTTGTAGAGTGCGCCGACGCCGGGCATCAGGCCAAGAAAGAAAGCAAGTCCGGGTCGTTTGCCGCCGATGTGCTCATCGGCGACAGTAATGTCGACGATACTTCCCTGCGCTTGTGCGGGCGGTGGGGGTGCGGGAGCCCGCACGGGGACGTTCGGCACTTCGACGGCGGTCCTGGCCGCCGAAACGCTCATCATGCTGTCGCGACGAAGCCGCTTCAGATCCGACCGGAGATCCGTGGCGTTCTGGTGACGGAGATCGGGATCCTTTTCAACGGCCTTACTGATGAGGCCGTCCAGGGCGGGAGGCAGTGTCGAGTTCAGGCGGGACGGCGAAACGGGTTCCCTCGTCAAAATCCCTTCAAAAACGACTGCGGAAGTTTCTCCCGGAAAAGCCTGTTGTCCGGTAGCCATCTCATAAAGAACCACACCGGTCGAAAACAGGTCGGTCCGATTGTCGACTTCCCTCCCACGCGCCTGTTCGGGAGACATGTAGGCCACCGTACCAACGGTGGACCCCGCCTTCGTCAAATGTTCGTCGACCGTCGTCGCGCTGCCACCCTCTCTCGGCATCAGCTTGGCCAGACCGAAATCAAGAACCTTGATCTGGCCGTTTTCAGTGATAAAGATGTTACCGGGCTTGATGTCGCGATGGATGATTCCGGCAGCATGCGCCGCCGAGAGCGCATCGGTGATCTGCATCCCCATTTCGAGCAATACGTTGAACTCGATTTTTCCAGAAGAAATCCGCTCGTTCAGCGGCTGCCCTTTGAGCAACTCCAACGCGAGATAGGGCCGCCCCTGCCACTCGCCGACGTCGAAAATCATGCAGATGTGTGGATGGTTGAGTTTTGCGGCCGCACGTGCTTCGCGCTCGAAGCGTTCGAGCGCCTGCTTGTTCTCGGCATACTCCTCAGGCAGGAATTTCAGGGCGACCTGGCGACCGAGTCGCGTGTCTTCCGCTTTGAAGACCACCCCCATGCCCCCACGTCCGAGGGGCTCGAGGATCTTGTAATGGGAAACCGTTTTGCCGATCATATCGTTCACGGTCAGCGGTCCATGCCAAGCCGGTTAAGGATAAAGGCGTAATCGAACGCGAGGTCGCGCAATGTGTCGTACCGGCCCGACGCTCCCCCGTGCCCGCCTGTCATGTTGATCTTCAGCAGTAGCAGGTTGTCGTCCGTTTTCAGATCACGTAGCCTGGCAACGTACTTCGCGGACTCCCAATACATCACCTGGCTATCGTTGAAAGACGTTTTTACCAGCATCGCGGGGTAGTCTTTGCTCTCGATGTTGGTATAGGGACAGTACGACTTCATGTACGCATACTGTTCGGCCACATTCGGATTGCCCCATTCCAGGTATTCGCCAACCGTGAGCGGCAGGGAGTCATCCAACATCGAGTTCAGAACATCCACGAACGGGACATTCGAGACCACGGCTGCGAAAAGGTCCGGACGCATATTCGTTACCGCGGCCGTCAACAGGCCACCGGCGCTTCCGCCGTTGATGACCAGCCGCTCGGTCGACGTGTAACCGCCCTCGATCAAGTGTTCGGCAACGGCGATGAAATCGGTAAACGTGTTTCGCTTCGACATCATCTTGCCGTCGTCGTGCCACTTCTTGCCCAGGTCCCCACCGCCTCGAACATGCGCCATCGCGTAGATGACACCTCGATCGAGCAGGCTCAGGCGAACGGACGAAAACGAAAGTGAGAGTGGTACGCCGTAAGAACCGTATGCATAAAGCAACATCGGATTCGATCCATCCGGCTCCATCCCCTTGCGGTACACGATCGAAATCGGAACCTGAACCCCGTCGGGCGCCCTGGCGTAGAACCGCTTCGACTCGTAATCGGTGGAGGCGAATCCGCCCAACACCTCGGTTTCCTTCAGAAGGATCCGCCCGCGATCGTCCATGTCGTAATCGAAGATCGACGCCGGCTTCACCAGGGACTGGTAGCGGAAACGCAGATTGACGGTATCAAATTCCCTGTTGGCGGTCGGAAACACCGAATAAACGGGATCGGGAAATTCGATTCGGTGCTGCTTTCCGGATTCGAAATCGACAACCCTCAGGTTCTGCAGACCGGCTTGCCGCTCGAGAACGACACCGTGGTTTTTGAACAGTTCGAGTCCTTCCAGCGTGACCTCTTCGTCGTGAGGGATGAACTCGGTCCAGTTCTCCGTGTCCGGATCACCCACGGGCGCGGTCATGATTCGGAACGTCGGAGCGTCCTTGTTCGATCGGATATAGAACAGGCCGGACCGATGAAGAACATGGTACTCGTGGTCGGTTTCACGCGGCAACACAACGCGCGGCGCCTGATCCGGGCGACTCGACGGAATGTAACGCACTTCGGTCGTCGTCGAACTGGCGGAGGTCACGAACACGTATTCGTCATCGAGCGAGCGAGTCAGCGACAGGCTGTAAAGTTTGTCGGCTTCCTCATAGACCAGTTCGTCGGCGGACCCGTCCGGAGCGGCCCCAACTTCGTGACGATAGACTCGATACGCCCTCTTTGCGTCGTCTTCAACGATGTAGAAGACGTTTCTGCTGTCGCCGGCCCAGACTGCTTCGACGACATGCGGAATGGCTTCGGACAGAGATCTTCCATCGCTCAGATCCTTCACGTGCAGCGTGTACTCCCGGAATCCCGTCACGTCGGTGGCATAGACAAGCAGGCGAGCGTCGTCGCTGACGTCGTAGGTCCACAATTGCAGGAAGTCCTGCCCCTCGGCCAACTCGTTCAGATCGAGCGTGATCTCCTCGATGCCGTCCGTCCTCCCCCGCTTCCGGGCGTGGATGGGATACTGCCTGCCCTGCTCGGTCCGCGAGTAGTACCAGTAGTCTCCCCGCCGGTATGGAACACTGAGGTCCGTTTCCTTGATACGCCCGACCATTTCCTTGTACAGGACTTCCTGGAAGGGCTCGGTATGCGCCATCATCCGGTCGGTGTAAGCGTCCTCGGCTTCCAGGTAGGACACAACGTCGGGATTCGTCTTATCTCGAAGCCAGTAGTAAGGGTCTTCCCTCCGGTCGCCGTGAACGGTGTCCACCTTGGACATCTTCCCGGCAATCGGAGGGGTCGTCACCCCTTGGGTCGTGTTATGCATGTCGTTTGAGCACGAAAAAGCGAGTAACGATACACAGGCCAGCGGAACCACATCGAAACCTTTCATCTTCATCGAGTCTGGCACACTATACGGATTGTCCCGGCTCCGTGTTTCACCTATTCTCTGAGGCAGACGTATCGGCCGCCCTTCCACCCGATACCCGGAAACGCCCATTGTAACCCCTCGCGAAGGTGCTGGCGTATGTGAAGGATGCAGTCTTGTGGACAGGCGTACGTGAAAGTGAACGACATGGCCGGGCCTGTATACAATCTGCACGCATCGGGGATGTCTTCCTCCTTTGATTTCAACAGTTTTCGCACAGGAGTAGAGTATTATTGATGGTTCACCAGGCCTCTAAATCGATTACATCAACCGGAGCAAACAAGTTAAAAATGAGATGGTCTATCGACACCTACCTGGACGAGCGCTCGGGCTATTTCTTTGAGATCAATCCGTCTGGCGCCATGGGCGACGGCATCATCGGCGGCGGCGGGGGTGGTGGTGGTGGTGGTGGTGGACCCGGTCGTGGTGGTGGTCGTCGAGGCAGGGGCGGTGGTGGTGGCGGTGGCCGCGGCGCCGGCAGCCCCGGGCCGAACAATAAGGCGTGGGATGGCATCTGGACGGCCCGGGTAACGCGGCACGTCCAGGGATGGAGCGCCGAAGTCGAAATCCCTTTCAAGACCCTGAACTTCGACCCCAACGGACAGGCCTGGGGAATCAACTTTCAGCGAACGATCCGGCGAAAGAATGAAGAGAGTCGCTGGAACGGGTTTGCCAGAAACCGGCAGCTGAACACGATGTCCGAAGCCGGGTTGGTCGTCGGCATTTCGGAAATCAGCCAGGGGCTCGGACTCGACGTCAAGCCGTACTTCGTTGGCCGGGCGACATCGATACCCTCCGAAAGGCCTGGATCCACCTACCTGGGTGACGTCGGTGGCGACTTCTTCTACAACATAACGCCCAACCTGCGAGCCAACTTCACGATCAATACGGACTTTGCCGAGACCGAAGTCGACGATCGTCAGGTCAACCTGACCCGCTTCCCATTGCGCTTTCCAGAGAAGCGTGAGTTTTTCCTGCAAGGCGCAAACTTCTTCGAGTTCTCGGGCGACCGGGACGCGTTCTTCACACGGCGGATCGGGCTGAGCGACGGCGAGGTCCAGCGAATCGATTACGGACTCAAACTCACCGGCCAGTTGGGAGATTTCGACGTCGGGGTCCTGCAGGTTCGAACGGCCGAGTTTGCACGCCCCGAGGACGAAGACGGGAATCTACCCGGCGAGGACTTCACTGTCTTTCGAACCCGTCGGCGATTTCTCAGCCAGTCCCACATGGGCCTTCTCACACCCGACGGGCCGAACGGGCGACCGGAAGAGACGCGGGCGAGACTCTGGGTTTCGACCTCCGCCTTGCCACGAACCGATTTCGCGGAAGCCAGACGCTCAACTTCCAGACTTATTATCTCTGGACATCCAACGAGGAAGGAACCGGCGACAGCGGAAAGTACGGCGCGACCCTGAGCTACCCGAACGACATTTACAGCATCCGCATCAGCGCCACACAGACTGAAGAGAACTACGATCCTACCGTTGGTTTTCGCTTCCGCACGGCCGTCCGTGACTAAGGCGGTAATTTCTTCTGGAACCCGAGACCGGAAAACAGCTCGCTGATCCGCAGTTTCAACTTCGGGATGTTTACCAGCTTCATCACCGACACCGCGAATAGAAAGCTGAGTCATCGGGTCGATTTCACCTTGTTGGGCGTGAACTTTCAATCCGGAGACAACTTCCGAATCAACGTCACGCCGCAGGCCGAACGCCTCGACAACGACTTCGGTCTGCCCGGAGACATCGAACTGGCCGAGGGGAGCGAGTTCGATTACACGCGCTTCCGGATTTCAGGCGGCACCGCCGGCCGCCGAATGGTTTCCCTGTTTGGAAACTACGGTTGGGGCAATTACTTCTCAGGAACTCGGCGAGACATCAGCGGCAACCTGACGGTCCGTCCAAGGGTTGGCGTCCGCCTCAACTTCAACGGCCAGTGGAACAGGATCGAACTACCCGAAGGCCAGGTCTCGACCACCGTTTACCGCTGGGAAGTCGGCACCCAGTTCAGCCCCTGGCTCTCGCTGAACAACAACATTCAGTACGACAACCAGAGCCGCGGAATCGGCTGGCAGTCTCGACTCCGGTGGATCATGAAACCCGGAAACGACATTTTCTTCGTCTACACCCACAACTGGATTAACGACCCCGCCGGCATCTTCACTAACGACCGCAGCGCCGTGTCCAAAATCGTCTTCACCAGACGCTTCTAACAACCCTGACAGGACAGAGTGTCGGGGTGGCCGTCCCTGGCCACCCGCGGTCAGACGCGACTCCCAAGACCGTCCTCCTGGCAAACCGGCAAAATCCGGCGGGCGGTCAGGGACGGCCGCCCCGACACTCTGTTGTGTGATGTTCGTGCTTAGATGGGGGTGGGTGGCTCGGGGCTCTGCCTGGCCATGATGCAAAAAGGCGGCCCGTTTGGGCCGCCTTCGATGGGACGGTAGTAATCCAAAAACTCTTGCTCAACGCGGGGAGGTCGTCGATTCACGTTTCGACTGGCGCCCTGGGCTTCAGTCCATCAACTTGGTAGACAGAAACCAGAAAAACTATCAACTTTGATTAAAATCCTATCAAGTTGGTAGACAAGAACCGACTCTTCGCTGCCCGTGCGTCGCCTTCCACTGCTCAAAATTCGCAGCCACGATGAAGAATTTTCTACCGATCTGCATGATCGGAATCTCATCTTCCTCAATGATTCTGCGGAAATGGCGAATCGAGAAGCCTGCGAGCCGTGCGGCCGAGGGAACGTCCAAAAAGGTTTTGGTTCTCGTCTGTGTCATAACCTGTTGCGCCATCATGGCACCTCCTGCCCCCTCTAGTAGCAAGGGTCGTACCATCTCGAAACCACGTCCAACGCGCCCACGATTCCTGTAATTACTCCCCCAATAACTAACAACCACAGGGCGAAGTTCTACAAGATCACGGGAAAAGGCCGGGCTCACCGGGACTCCGAGAACCAGAACTGGGAGGGTCTGTCGGCGGCGGTGTCGAAGGTCATGCGAACGGACGAAGGAGCCTGAGAAGTGCAGATACCGTGACCGCTATCGGATCGGCTTCGGGGATTGTTTCGACCCGGGGCGATGGAGCGGGCAGGCGACGAATTCCGATCTCACATTGCGCGACAACGACGGAATGACCCTACTCCCGAACGCTTTCGAGGATGGCTTTTAGAATGGTGTCCGATTCGATGCGTTCGGCTTCGCCCTCAAAGTTTAAAATCACGCGGTGTCGGAGCGCGGGCAGGACCACGGACCGGACATCCTCGTAGGCAACTTCACGGCGACCATTGAGCAACGCGCGGATCTTCGCTCCGACGACCAGCGCCTGGGAGCCGCGGGGGCTGGCCCCGTAGTTCACGTACCGTTTCGTCAGGTCATGCGCGAACTCCGTCGTGGGCTGCGTGGACATGACGATACGGATGGCGTAATCCTGAACACGCTCGGAAATCGGAACTCCCAGGGCGACTTGCCTCAACTGGAGAATCTTCTCTCGATCCCACACCTTCTCGACCGTGGGTTCTTCTTCCTGAGTGGTGCGGTCCAGAATCTCGTGGATGTCATCCATTTCGGGAAAGTCCATCCGCAATTTCATAAAAAAACGGTCAACCTGGGCCTCGGGCAACGGATAGGTGGCTTCCAGTTCCAGAGGGTTCAACGTCGCCATGACGACGAACGGGGGCTCCAGCCGATAGGTGTGATTCCCGACAGTGACGCTCTTTTCCTGCATCGCCTCGAGCAGGGCGGACTGGGTTTTTGGCGTCGCGCGATTGATCTCGTCGGCCAGAACGATGTTGGCGAACACCGGACCGGGCTGAAATTCCAAGGTCCTGTCGCCCGTCTCGCTCTCCTGAACGACGTTCGTTCCGACGATGTCCGCGGGCATCAGGTCCGGCGTAAACTGAATCCTCGACGAAGTGAGGTGGAGCACATCACTCAGTGTCTGGACAAGCTTGGTCTTACCTACACCAGGAACGCCTTCAAGGATCGCATGGCCCCTGGCCAGCACCGTGATGAGCACTTCATCGATGACCTCCTTGTAGCCCACAATGAGCTTGGAGATCTCGGAATTGACCATCTGGAAGTCGGTCCGGAATTGCTCGATCTGCTTGTCGGTGAGTTCAACTACCGATTGTTCCACTTCGTTCCTCGCACGTGTAATTTATTCAGGAACCGGCCAGCCGCCATCCCAAAACCGAGTCATGCATTATAAAGGAAATTTGGCAATGCCGAGCGGTTTCTTGGGCAGCTTCTGAACCGATCCAGGAGTCAACGCGGCCGAAGAGATCGTAGCGAGAAAGTGGAGAATCGGGGCCAGATTCTCTCGATTTTGAGACGAATACTGGTTCTATTTAACGAAAATCAGGGAAATATGGACCGATTGTACCGCTTTCGCTGTAGCCGCGCAGGCTCCTAGTGGTCCGCGCGGGAAAACAACTTATCGATGAAGGAGGGCGGGGGTACCGGCTTACGGACGGCCAGTTTCTTCTTGAGGCGTTCGATCTCGACGGTCAGACGACGGCGCTCCCCCTGCCATCGGTCTTCGTTCGACCGCATCTCCCGCCCGAACTCGACTTTGAGTGAACGCCTTCGTGCTTCAAGCTCGGTTTCCATTTTTTCCTCGAGGCCCTGCTTGACACGAAGCTCATTTCCGGATCGATCGATGAGCTCGACGATGCGACTTTCGAGATCCTCGATCTTGGACTTCGACCGATTCTCCCTGAAGTCGAGTTCCCGAGCCTGCTCCTCGCACTTGATTTCAAGCTGCCGGTTGTAGCGCTGAGTCTCGCCCAGACGATCCTCGATATCCTTGGTACTGTTCGCTCGCGTTTGTGCCTCCTCCGTCGTTGTACGAAGGCTGTCGATTTCTTCATGCAGTCGTCGCCGTTCACTGCGCCACCGATCTGTAGCGACATCGAACTCCGTCTCCAACTGTTTCCTGTCACGATTGGCATTCCGAAGTCTCTGCTCGAACTCCTCCCGAAGTTCTTCGGCGGTTCGCGAAGGTTTGCCTTCCGTGTCATGCGGTCCCTCAAAGGCGCTCTTCCCTGTCCCTAACATTTTTCCTCCCATCATCACTTTCGATGATGGGAGATATCCTGCATGCCGGGGCCCAAACAGACTCCATACGCCTAAATCGGTCTGGGTATTGACGTTACGCTGGTGTGGAGTGGACCGAAGCTCCGACGAGGTCCATCAACTTGATTGACTGGGAATGCTTGGAAGCTCCTAAACGGCTCCGTACGCCAGCATGGCATCGGCCACCTTCACGAAACCTGCGATGTTTGCGCCATCGACATAGTTGATGTAACCGTCGGTCTGGTAGCCGTGACGCACGCACCGCGCGTGTATGTCGAGCATGATCGAGCGGAGTCGGCTGTCGACTTCGTCCCGGGGCCAGGAAATTCGCAGGGCGTTCTGGCTCTGTTCCAGACCGGATACCGCCACACCACCGGCGTTAGCAGCCTTACCCGGACCGATAGGAACTCGCGCTCGCAGAAAGGCGCGCGTCGCATCCCGGGTGCACGGCATATTGGCCCCCTCGGCGATCGCCGTCAATCCGTTGTCGAGAAGTTCTCTCGCGTCCTCGAGGTCGAGTTCATTCTGTGTGGCGCAAGGAAATGCCAGACTGGCCTTGACACTCCACGGTCGTTTTCCTTCGTGGTAAGTGGCCCGTGCGAAATGCTCGGCATATTCACTGATCCTGCCACGGCGACGTTCCTTGAGCTTCTTCAGCCATTCCAGCTTTTCTTCGTCGATGCCGTCCGGATCATGTATAAAACCTCCCGAATCTGAAGCTGTGACCGGTTTCGCCCCAAGCTGAACCAGTTTCTCGAGAGTGTATAACGCGACGTTTCCGGAGCCAGACACCGCACAGACTTTCCCTTCGAGGCCGGCTCCCCGTGCATCGAGCATGTTCTGCATGAAGTAGACACAACCGTAACCGGTCGCCTCCCGGCGGATCAGGCTGCCTCCGAAGCTGAGCCCCTTGCCGGTGAGGATTCCCGCAAAGCGGTTCTCCAGACGCTTGTACTGACCAAACAGGTAGCTGATCTCTCGAGCGCCCACTCCGATGTCTCCGGCCGGAACATCAATATCCTCGCCAATGTAGCGATGAAGTTCGGTCATCATCGACTGACAGAAGCGCATTATTTCGCCGTCGCTCTTGCCTTTCGGGTTGAAGTTGGATCCGCCTTTTGCGCCGCCCATAGTAAGACCGGTCAGGCTGTTCTTAAAAACCTGTTCAAAGCCCAGAAACTTCAAGACGCTCTGCGTGACGCTGGGATGGAATCTCAATCCGCCCTTGTAGGGACCGATCGAATTGTTGAACTGAACCCGCCAGGCACGGTTGGCCCGGATACAGCCGGCGTCATCCTGCCAGGTCACGCGAAAGATAATGATGCGATCCGGCTCCGTCATCCGTTCGGCGATCCTCGCCTCATGGTATTCCGGATGTTCCAGCATGAACGGTGTGAGGCTCTCGGCCACTTCGCGCACGGCCTGGTGGAATTCAGGTTCTCCCGGATTGCGACGGATCAACCCGCGCATAAATCGCTCGACCCGGACTTCGACCTCTGGCGTCATAAAGGTCTCCTTCCTCTTTTTGACATCTTAGCAGTCCATCGCCCGATCGTGAACGAGTCCGTGCACCGAAGTCACGACCCCGTCTGAACTGAAGCGCTGTTGGGGCCCACTTCGTCAGGGTTCGGAGGCGGCAAGAGCGACGGTCGAGGTCCAGCAACCCGACAAACTCGGTCTCACGCGAGCGCCTCGGCTACGGCCGGATGAACGATTTCCCCTTTGGCAACGTTGATCGCCCCGGCCAGCACGGGATCGCACAAGCCACCTTCCGAAGCCAGACGCTGGATGTAGGGAACCACCACGCTCGACAACGCCTGCGAACTGGTCGTTGGAACCGCGCCGGGCAAGTTCGTCACGCCGAAGTGGACGACACCGTGCAAAACATAAGTGGGATCTTCATAGGTGGTCGGATGAATGGTTTCGACACATCCGCCTTGATCCACGGACACATCCGCAATCACACTCCCACGGTTCATCCCACGAACCATCGCCTCAGTGACCGAGCGATGAGCTTTCGCGCCTGGGACCAGGACGGCCCCCACCACCAGATCCGCGTCAGAAACCGCTTCGGCGATCAGATCACCGTAAGCAGGCAAACTTGTAACGTTGGGCCCCAGGGCGTTTGCGCGAATGTGACTCTCTCGCCGAATGTCAAAGACCGTGACACGCGCACCGAGCGCGGCGGCGACGCCGGCAGCGTTGATGCCGACACTGCCGGCGCCGATGACGACAACATGTCCCCGATCCGCCGACGGCAGGCCGCCAAGCATCAGGCCCCGCCCCCCGTTGTGCTGGTGGAGCAGCGTCGTCCCGATCTGCATCGCCAACCGCCCCGCGATCTCGCTCATGGGCGCAAGAATGGGAAGTTTCCCGTCCTCTTCGACCGTCTCCCATGCCACCGCGGTCAGACCTTTATTCTGCAGAATCCGGGCCACTTTCGGAAGGGCGGCCAGGTGCAGAAAACTGAACAACAGGTGGTCTTCCCGCAGCAGGTCAAACTCGGGCTCGATCGGTTCTTTCACTTTGACGACCATCTGGGCCCGGGCGTACAGGTCGGCGGCATCGCCGGCAATCTTCACGCCGACACGAGCATATGTTTCGTCAGGGTAGCCCGTCAGCACACCGGCTCCGGACTGGAGATAGACTTCATGCCCACTACGCACGATTTCGGCTGCAGCCGCAGGCACAAGTGCAACGCGACCTTCCTTTGGTTTGATCTCAGTTGGAATTCCTATACGCATCGTGGCACCTCCATGACTGCTATTTTCATCTCCAGGAGCCTGCGCGGCAGGCTCCTTGCAACGCCCCTACCATCTTGGACGTAAGCTCGCTTCTATTCGCCGTGTGACACGTATTGTTTGATTTTGTAGAAGATATCGATATGGCAACGGGTGATTACCTTGGAGAATTCGAGCAGATTGTTTTGCGCGCCGTCGCCCGTACGAGCGACGACGCTTACGGCATCACGATCCGCGATGAAATCCAGAGACGTATCGGGGCGACGTTTCGATAGGCGCCCTCTACCTGACACTCGATCGACTGACCGGCAAAGGCTATTTGCGACTATTGTTGGATTGACGGGCGGATTGGTGGGGGGCCTTTGGGCCACGCGCTTTCTGGAAACCTTGCTCGTTGGAGTCGAACCGACCGACCCGCTCAGCTTCGCAGGCATCGCGGCGATCTTTATGATGGTTGCCCTGATCGCCTGTTACGTGCCGGCTCGACGGGCGATCCGCCTGGATCCGGTCGTCGCTTTGCGTGAAGGACTAGCCCGCATTTCTCACCAATCGGATAATCAGGTGATATGGGGCAGTAGGAAGTGGAATCATGAGGGCAAGGGTGCGGATGGGGCAGGAGTGAGTGACTTGTGGGAGTCGAAAAGGGTGAGTTGCCGCATGATTGGGCTCAGGATAGCGTGACGGGACGCACGGAGGCAGACCTGGGCCGAGGCGATCGAAGCAAGTCGAATGTGGGGGCCGTGTCGGTCAGCAACGCAGAGGAAGCGCTTGTAGATTTCGAACAACGAGGTCGAAGGTGTCGACGTAGGGATAGGCTTCCGACATGGAGACCCAGATGTGACGAACGGTCAGGCGGACTTGAGCTCCGATCTTGAGGAGCTTCAAGCGGATCGTTCCGCACTGAGCGCGTGCCAGATCGGTGTTCCGGAGTCCCAGACGGCGCAAGGCGTGCATGAGCATGTAGGCGGCCGAGGAGAGATAGAGCCGGAGTTGATTAGCGCGCATCGTGGCCGCACTGGTCCGGTCGGCGAATAAATCCAACTGCTGTTCCTTGATGCGATTTTCCATGTCGCCCCGCGCACAGTAAAAGTCTTCATAGAGTGCGCGGGCGTCCAGGCGTTCGGGCGACAGTGAGGTCACAACAAATCGAGGATTGGCTCCTTTCTCCAGAAACTCGGCCTTGCCGATGACGCGTCGCTCGCAACTCCAGCTCTTCCGAGTGCGGTACCGAAAATCCTTAAACACCCGTGCCGGTTTTCCTGTGTCGTTAAAGGCGGCTTCGGCCTGCGTCATCTGTTCGGCGATCTCGCGTTTGAGCCGATTGTTCTTGGCCAGCCCCACCACGTAGCCGACCTGGTGGGCCTCGCACCAACTCAGTAATTCGTCCCGGCAAAAACCCGAGTCCGCCCGGATGATGATCGACACGTCCGGCCAACTCCGCCGGATCTGGCCGACGATTCTTTCCAACTCATCGATGGATCCATCCGCGCCGTCGATATTGGAGCGCCGCAACCGGGCACACAACAGATGCTCCCCAGCGAAAATGTATAAGGGCAAATAGCAATAGTTGCCGTAGTAGCCGTGATAGAACCGTCCTTCCTGATGGCCATGAATCGTGTCGTCGGTGGCGTCCAGGTCCAGCACAATCTCATCGGGTGCCGATTCGTGGGCTGCCAGAAACGCATCGACCATCCAGTGGTCGATCTTGTTTCCGTCCATGGCGATCTTCTTGTATCGCTCTTGCGCATCCACTTCTGCTCCGGTCAGCTCGAACCGGTTCAGCGTACACTTGCCCGCCAGCGCCTTTCCCCGGTCTCCGGCCTGCCGCCGGTTCTCACCCAGAGGATCGGCTTTCTCCACCGCCACCGCCAGCATCGGGTCGGTTCGCAACTGGTCATGATCATTCAGGTCTTCATAGCCCAAACAGAGCCCATACACGCGTTGCGCCAACAACTCCTTCACCGTGTGTTCGATCAACCTCGGGTCCCGATGATCGCTGAAACACTCGGCCAGGCCACCGATCAGAACCGTCCGTTTCTCAACCTCTCGCAGCAGCAGCACTCCTGCATCGGACGTGATCTTTCCGCCATCGAATCGCGCTTTCACTTTTCGTTGAAGAAGTCCGTGAAATTCGAACGTGACTTGGTTACACTCTGTCGTCATAAGGGCCGCCTTTGTTTGGCTTGTGAAACGTTCTAGACAAACGCTTTATGCCAGACAGGGCGGCCTTTTCTGGTCCTTTTGGTGAAATATGCGGGCTAGGTTGCCGGCCTGTATGGACAGGGCCTGACTTGACGGCCCGCCTCAAGCAAGAATCGAAGGCAAATACGGGGCCGTGGGTTCGTTGTACATTCCAAGACTCATATAGGTCATCTGTTGTACGACCCGAAGGCCTTGATCCAGGCACCACCGAAACAGTTCACCGTTCCGGGTCGGCAACAGAAAGCCGGGTCCCATGAACTCCGGCGACGCGCCAATCAGCGCCTTCAACGCCTCGTTGCTCTCTCCGACGGCATGCCCTATGAACCCGATCAGGGTCGCATACCCGCAAACTCGGTCCCCGTGCTCGACAACCGTGGCGATTCCCTGGGTGATCGCATCTGCGACCTCACCGCTTCGATCGTGTCCGTGAATGCGGCGGCACAGCTCATTGCACACGCCAAGGTCCCCTTCGGTGGCAGGCCGGACACTGTAGCCGGGAAGCCGGAGGTCGAGTGGTGGTCCCTGCATGTTGGACAACATCTCACGCGCTTCGAACCCCAGTTTGGAGTACAGACAGAGCGAACGGTTGTGGTAAGCGGCCTGGACAAGCCGGACACCCGGACGACCGTGCTCGGCCACACGATCGAGGGCGTGCTGCATCAGTTGTTTGCCGATCGTGCTGTTCTGAACCTCGGGATCGACCGTGATCGGACCGAGTCCGGCGATCGTCGAACGTTCGTCAAGGAAATTACTCCCCACGATCCGGCCGTCGGTTTCCGCGACAACTCCGTAGAAACCGGGGTGCGATATACAAAGCGAAAGGAATCCCGTTACCTCTTCAGGACCAGGGAAGTCGGGTGGGAAGTTGTGCGCTTCGGCGAGGGTCTTGAACGCGGTGTGGCAGATCCGGCTGCATTGTTCGACGTCGGCAGTGGTCGCCGGCCGCAGGGTCAGGTTCATGGGCTCCTCCTTGTTCTCGATTACCAGGTAGTTCTCCGGTAGATCTATTTTCAGATCGTCTTGACGTGCCTATACTTCAACATCCTTCTGTCAGCCGTGGCCAGTGGGGCCCCCATCGTCAGAGCGGTCGCCACGATGAATCGATCCGCGGGGTCTCTGTGGAAGGTTTCGGGCAGGTCCACCGACCGGATCGAGATCAGATTGTCAACCGGTACGAACTGCAGAAAGGGCAGCGCCTCGGATCGTGCGACCCAATCACGGACATCTGAGCATGTTTCCCGAGTTTATTTCAGATTCTCGTCCGTGTAGAGCAGCAGTTCGATCATGCGCTCAAGAAGCTCGCCCGGCGAGTACCCGGGGAAGTTCTTGCAGACGAGTTCCTTTGCAAACAGCCGGGCTATGTAGCGGAGCTTGAGGGCCCGATTGCGTGACGCGAAGACGAAGTCACGGTGCCCGTTGTTGATCACGATGACATTCTGCTCCGCATCGTATCTGGAACGCCAAAGCTCTCCTGGCGCGCGTTTGAAGGTGTAGCCCGGCAGCCCTTGTTGGTGACCAGATGATCCCTTCGTCTCGGGAAGAAGAGAGTCGGTTACGGTGAGCAGGGATTCGGCCTCGCAAGCAATCGTCCCTTGGGTAACCTTCACACCCAGACGGGTCAGCCCGGGCTCGGAGGGAGCGCTGAACTTGACGATCTCGTCTCCGACATTCTCGAGCGATCCCCCTCCCTCGACGACATGCCAGGCGAATTTCAGATCATGTTCCACAAGGTGGCGCGAACGGTCTCGGGCAATGGCGCGCAGCGTTCTCGATTCGCCGACCGGCACCACAGAAGAGGCGGGCGAGATGCGAACGCTGAATAGCGGCCCTGAATATTCGAAGAATGCTTTCTGTCCCTTCTCAGCCGTTCGGTCCGGTTCGCTCTCGGGCGAACCGCTCATGATCATGCCGTTGACACCTGGATTCGCTCGTGGGCGGGCATCTGGGCGGCCTGCGTGAATGTCGAACCAGTCGTAGTCCTCGGCCGGCAAGGAAAGCAGCGCCTCCCGGAAGGCTTTCTGGATCGTTCGGAGCATTTGCCTGCTGGTGCGATCCTCTTCTGCTCGGCGTTGCTCTTCGACCAGCCCCTTGAGTGTCTCCGCGACCGGCTCCATAGCGGTGCAAAACTCGGAAAAGGCCTGATCACGAACGATACCGGTGCGCGTGCCTGGCGTCAGATTCAAAAACGGCGCGTTGACGATACCCTCTAGGCAACGATCGGTCCAGGGAGGATGCTCGAAGGCCTCCAGCTCCGTCAAACTCTCGAGCACCCGTGTGCCGGAGCGGTACAGACCCACCCGGGGCTCATGCTTCGGTTCGCTGAGATAAAGCTCGAGGTAGATCTCACCGAGGGGGGCCTGCGGTACCGGCAGCTGATGGATGAGGCGTCCACTGAACTCGCGTGGCTGCACGTCGTATTGCTTGCGGGCCTGCCGGTCCACGACCTTAATACGGACGCCGCTGTCACGAATCCGATCGCGAAGCTCGGAGGCGAGGTACCACTGGATCTTCTCACCGCTGAGCTGCCGAATCCCGGGCAGCAAGGGCTTGATCTTCAGCTCGGTGCCCCTTTCCGGAAACAGCACGCGCCGACGATTCACGGTGTATCTCGGATCGCCTTTTTTCATGTGCATCTGGTACATCTTCTCGTCGGTGCCGGCAGAGGTCATGGTCAGCCCCTCACCGACCGTCCAGAAACTGAGAAGGCCGATACCGAACTCTCCCTGAATGCCTTGAGCACCGTTCGCCTTGAGGCGCCGTTTGATGGAATCGCAGATGTGGGTGGCCACATACCGGAAATCCGGCATTCCCTGATCGTCCCTCGGTATACCTTCGCCATCATCGGTGACCCTCAGATAATGCTCACCCCCCTCCCGACCCCGGGTGATGGTGACGCACCGGGCCCCGGCGTCGATACTGTTCTCCACGAACTCCGCCACCGCTTTGAGAGGATTGCTTTGAGACAGCGCGATGATGGTGATGGCGTTCCAGTCGTCGCCAATGCGAAGCCGTCCCGACGCTTTCGATTTGGTTTTTTTGCGCGCGACCTTGGGCATGTGACTTTAGAAGAGCGTAGTTCAGTTTTGAGTTTCACTTGGAGTTTACATCACGATCCCTGGCTTCAGCGTAGAGTACGGCACGAGAGGCAGGAGTGTTCGCGACACGTCCGCCAACCAAACTGAGCGAAACGGGAGTGTGTCGCCCGGACCGGGGGAATGAGGTGGCATCCGCTACTTTCTCAAATTCCGCATTCGAACGGCTCCGGGAAAGCAACGAAACGAAGGTCGCTCTTCAGTACGAGTGATCACCATCTGCGCTGTAGGGCCAAATTTCTGTAAACAATTCTCTTCTTGCCACCGTATTAACGTTTCTAAAGGTTAGCTCAATTGTCATATTGAGTTGCCAACGAATCTGAGCCGACCGGGTCTATGTCTAGCAGCCCGTGGTGGAAGCGCTTCAACCCAAGGAGACCCGATGCTGAGAGATCTGCGGCATGCCGTCCGCATGCTACTTCAATCCAAAGGCTGGACGTCCGTGGTCCTGTTGTCGCTGGCCCTGGGGATCGGCGCGAATACGGCCCTGTTCAGCGCCATCAACAGCCAGATGCTGAGGAAGATTCCCGTTGCCGCCCCGGACGGGCTGGTACGGTTGAGGTGGTCCGGCGATAACGACATGGCGACGAGCAGAAGCGAGTACGGCAGTACGGCGCCAGGACCGGGTGGTATAAGGACTGCGGCTACTTTTTCCTATGCGGCATTCGAGCAACTGCGGGACAGCAACGAAACGATGACCGACCTGTTCGTCGGCGCCCCGTACGGGCGTGTGAACGTGGTCGTGGACGGGGAGGCCGATATCGCTTCCGCCTTCATCGCTTCAGGCAGTTATTTCAGCGTCCTCGGTGTCTCGCCTGCGGTTGGAAGAACCATCGGACCGGATGACGATGCGGAAGGCGCCCCGCCGGTGGCCATGATCAGCCATGGCTACTGGAATCGCCGTTTCGGCCTGGATCCCGAGATCGCGGGCAGACGGGTCACCATCAACGGAACCCCGATGACGATCGTCGGCGTCACACCGGTTGGATACACGGGGATCCAGAATCCTGGCGGTACGGCCGCGGATGTCCATGTGCCCCTGGCCCTCGACGAGCAGCTCAGCGGTCGGGAGAGACTGGGGGAGCCAACCTGGTGGTGGTTGCAGATGATGGGTCGGTTGAAGCCCGGGGTCCGTCCCGAGCAGGTCCAGGGAAACCTGGAAGGTGTCTTCCGGAGCGTATCGCGTGAAGGAATGGATAGTTACCTTGAAGGTTTGTCGCCGGAACAACGGAACATGGAGCGTAATCAGGATCGAGACGCGATCCCGGGGTTGTATGTCAGCTCCGGCAACCGGGGCATTTACGATCCGGGTTCCAGATCATCGCGCTCGGCGGCGATCCTTGGATCGGTCGTCGTCCTCGTTCTCCTCATCGTCTGCGCCAACGTCGCCAACCTCCTGCTGTCGCGCGCAACGGCCCGCCACAAGGAAATATCGGTCCGCATGTCGATGGGCGCCACCCGCATGCGTCTGGTTCAACAACTGCTGACCGAAGGTGTGCTGCTGTCGATGATCGGCGGGATGCTGGGACTGCTCGTGGCCTACTGGGGTCGTCAGTTGCTACCGCAGGGTCAGACGGCGCCCTTCGACTGGCGCGTTTTCGCCTTTGTCGCGCTGCTGAGCATCGCGACGGGTGTGATCTTCAGCCTGATCCCAGCCCTCCGAGCCACCCGTCTGGACGTGGCATCTTCTCTCAAAGAAAACAGCCGCAGTGTCGCCGGTTCGAAGACACGCCTCAGCAAGGCACTGCTGGTGTTGCAGGTCGCCGTCTCGCTGGTCCTGCTTATCGGGGCGGGTCTCTTTCTGAACACGCTCCGAAACCTGCGCAACGTCGAGGTCGGCTTCAATCCCAACAACATCCTGCTGTTCCGCGTAGACCCGCGGTTGAATGGTTACGAAGACGAACGGATGGCCGCCCTTTACCAGCAGATGCAGGACACGCTTCAGACGATTCCGGGAGTGCGGTCGGTGAGCCTGACACGAACCGCGTTTCTGTCGGGGAGCACAAGCACCAGTGGCGTTTACGCCCAGGGTCGCGAGAGGATCGAGGACGTCTCGAACAGCGCGCACATGATGACGGTGTCGCCCGAGTTCTTCGGAACGCTGGAGATACCGTTGCTCGCAGGCCGTGTCTTCGACGATCGCGACAGCCAGGACGCATCCATGGTCGCCGTGATCAACGACGCGGCGGCCGAACACTTCTTCAGTGGGGAAAACCCACTCGGTCTCCGCTTTGGATTTCAGCGGGAAAACGACGGCGACATTGAGGTCATTGGAGTCGTCCGGGATGTGAAGTACTCCAACGTCCGGGATCCGGAACCACCGACCGTGTACCTGCCCTACTTGCAGCGCACGTTCGGCAGCATGATCTTTGAGTTGAAGACGGCAAGCGATCCTCGGACCATGGTTCCCACCGTACGCGAAACCGTTCGAGGGATCGATCCCAACATGCCGCTCATGAATGTTTCGACCCAGGCGGAGCAGATCGAGCAACGGTTCAGCCAGGAGCGATTCTTCGCTCTGTCTTATTCCCTGTTCGGCGGCCTCGCGTTGCTGCTGGCGTCAATCGGATTATTCGGCCTGGCGTCCTACAACGTGGTTCGAAGGACGAATGAGATCGGTATCCGGATGGCGCTGGGCGCCGAGGCAAGGGACGTGATGCGGATGGTCCTCGGCGAATCGTTGATCCTGGTGGCGATCGGGGTTGCGGTCGGACTCGTTACAACGCTTGCCGCCGGCCGCCTGATATCGAGCCTGCTCTTCGGCCTCGCCCCAACGGATGGGTACACCGTCGTGGCCGCCACACTGGTGATGATTCTCGTTTCGGCATTTGCCGGCTATCTTCCCGCGCGGCGCGCATCGCGGGTGGATCCGATGGTCGCGCTGCAATACGAGTAACCGATGGCCCTTCATCAATCACGACACGTTGATTTCGAGAAAGCCGGCCGAGCGGCCCGCGGCAAGGTACCCGTGCGGCATCAACTCGCTTGCAGCCGGTGCGCTCGGCCTCGATATCGCGACGCCGGAATCGTCTGTCGGACCGCTCTCGTAGTAGATCTCTTCTGCCGCGCAGGCTCCTAGTCTTCCCTCAAGATTGAAACTGGATCCGAACCGACGGCTTTTCGGGCAGGCAGGTATGTCGCCACCCACGAAACCAGCCCGAGGATCAACGTGGCTCCTCCGAACGTGACCGGATCGTTTGCTCGGACGCCGAACAGCACACTCGACATGGCTCCGGTGAGAACCCACGCGCCGATCAGACCCACGACCAGGCCAAGGCCGACCAGGGCCATGGCGCCCCCGGTCACCTGCTTCAACACGTGGCGTCGGTCGGCGCCCAGGACCATGCGGATACCGATTTCGCGCGTGCGCCTTCGGAGCGAGTAGGCCATCACGCCATAGATGCCCACCGCGGCCAGAAGAAAGGCCACCAGGGTAAAACCACCGAGGATCATCGCGTGGAATCGGGTCTGAACTCCCTGCCGGGCGAACCGCTCTTCGACGGTTGAAGCGACCAGGATCGGCAACAACGGATCGATGGCCTGAACCTCACTCCGAATGGGTTCGATCATCGAAGTGGGTTCGCCTGCGGTACGAGCGGCAACGGTGAAATAGGTCGCGGTTGTCTGCGAGAGC
Source organism: Terriglobia bacterium (assembly GCA_965262425.1). GTDB lineage: Bacteria > Acidobacteriota > Terriglobia > 20CM-2-55-15 > 20CM-2-55-15 > CAZOZZ01. Next base: position 2,619,940 of record OZ253536.1, read on the forward strand.
GAGTAGTAGATGTCGAGTTCCGCCGGGCGATTGGATCGAATGCCCGAATACTTCACATCCCCGACGACACCGACGACCGCGGCCCAATCCTCCGCGTCCTCCGACTCCGCCTCGCGAACTCGCTTGCGGATCGCCGATTCCCCCGGCCAGAGCCGCCGGGCGACAGACTCGCTGATGACGAGAGAGACCGGCGAGTCGGGCCGATCGGTGATATCAAACGGACGGCCTTCGATCAGCCTAATGCCGAGGACCTCGAAGAAATTGGGCATCACGTGGTGACGCTCGACGTGGAGGGAGTCCCCTGCCAGCGCCAGCGGCCCCTCTTCGGGAACTACATCGGTTGTCGTAAAGGTCCGGGGTGGTAGGTTCGGTGAAGCAATCGTGATCGCTTCCGCTCCCGGTAGCGATGACAGCCTCCCGACGAGTTGATCGATAAAATTGCGACGCCCCGCTTCGTCCTGATAGCGCGCGGTGTTCGGGTTGATCTCCATGACGAGCAGGTTGTCGGTGCGGAAACCCACGTCCGCCATCTCGAGTTCGCGAAAGCTCTGGACCATCAGTGTCGCGCCGATCAGCAAAACCAGGACCAATGAAACTTCCGCGACAATCAAAGACTTCCCGAAGAGCCCGCCCGTCAGCGTTCCACTGGATCCACGGCCACCGGCCTTCAAGGCCTCTCCGGGATCTCGATTCGACACAAGAAGCGCAGGCACCAGCCCAAAGCCCACGCCTGCAAGCATCGACACTGCGGCGGTCGTGATCAGAACCGAACGATCGACGGAAATTTGAACGAAGTCGGGAAGTGTGGCGCCACTGGCAAGGGCAATGGAATCGGCCAGCCAAATCGTAAGAAGGGCACCCAGGAGACCGCCGGCAAGGGACAGCAGCAGGGATTCGGTCAGTACTTGACGTACCAGCCGACCTCGTCCAGCCCCCAGGGCGACCCGAATCGCAAACTCCTGTCGCCTGCCATCGGCCCTTGCCAACAGCAGGTTTGCAACGTTGGTACAACCGATCAGAAGGAGGAACAGAGCCCCGACCATCAGGACGAGCAAGCCCGGACGAACCGCCCCTCTCCAGTTTTCGGCCAGAGGTCGAACCGATATCCCGAGGTCTTCATTCGGATCGGCATATGTGTCCGCCAGCCGCCGGGCGATCGCACTCATCTCGGTCTGGGCCGTCTGGACCCGGGCGTTCGGACCGAGCCTCCCGACAACCCTGTGCCACCTTCTGGCCCGATCCCGGACCCAGCCGGGGTAGATCAGGTCCGCGGCCGAGGCCGGGAGCCAGAAACCCACGTCATTGCAGAGACCGCATGTCATGTCCATCAGGCCTCCAAACTCGGCGGGAAGTACTCCAACGACGGTAAATTCAGCTCGCGTCGTTGTCACCGTTCGACCCAGGATGTCGGGATCCGCTCCGAAACGTCGTCTCCAGAGGCGCTCGGAAAGGAGAACAACCGGATGGATTCCGCCGTTGACATCCACTTCCTCGGGCAGGAACAGGCGACCGAGTTGGGGCTCGATCTGGAACAAATTAAAGAAACCAGCCGAAACATATTCACCCACGATGGCTTCGGCGCCCTGGTCGTCATCAGTGAACACGATCTGGACGGGTCCCACCGCGGACAGACCCTCGAAGGCTTCGGCCTGTTCCCTCCAGTCCTCGAAGTCCGGATAGGAGACGCGACGCTCTATACCGTCCACGTCGCCGATGCTGACGAGTTCGACAAGCTGTTCCGCATTTTGGTACGGCGCATCGTTGATCAGCGTGGATTCGATCAGCGTGAACACCGACGACGTCCCACCGATGCCAAGGGCCAGGACCAGGATCACGACCAACGTGAACCCGCGGCGTTGCCAAAGGCTCCGGACCGCGTACTCCAAATCCTGGATCAACGATTCAACGACTGGTAATCCCCCCGAATCCCGGTATTCTTCCTTCATCTGTTGGATGCCTCCGAAACTGCGGCTGGCGGCTTGGCGGGCTTCTTGCGGATCCATTCCGCGACCGAGGTTCTGCTCGGTCTCCATCTCGATGTGGAAACGCAACTCGGATTCGAGGTCTCTTTCAAATCGCCTCTTTCGCAAGATAACGATGAGTCGCTTCGCGAGGGTTCGTATCCAGAACATAACGTCTTGGAATTATTCGTGCCGCAACGCCGATATTCAGCGTGGTCAACAGCGTGTTGTTGCAGTGGCCGTGCTGGCGCCGATTCTCGTTTCGGCATTTGCCGGCTATCTTCCCGCGCGGCGCGCTTCGAGAGTGGATCGATAGTCGCGCTGCAATACGAGTAACCGATGGCCCTTCATCAATCACGACACGTTGTACCCAAGCGCTTTCAGTTGATCGAGGATTGCCGTTGCCTCAACATTCCTGGCTCGGAAGGCAAGTTTCGAGGGTACGCCATCTTTGCTGTGGACGATGCTGATTCCGTTCTTGAGCTTCCAGGACCAGAACAGGAACTTCGCAACGGCAACCCGAACCTCCTGGACCTCGGACGGAGATAGCAGGTACTTCATCTTCATGGGTCCTGCGAGCACGAGTTCCTGCTCGGAAGCCGTTAGGTGGGCGCTCCAGTTCCTGGTCCTGATAATTCCGGCAATGATATCGCCATCCCAGGAGTTTCGAGACTCATCCGAAGACTCTGTAGGACTACTCATATCGATAGTCGCCTGCCCCGCAAGCACCCTGGAAACGTCCGGGACAGCGTGTCGGGGTGTCCGTCCCTGGCCACCCGCCGGACAAGCCCAGATTTCCAGGCCCGATCTTTCCTGCCGACTGGATCCAGGGCGCATGTTCCACACGCAGGTCGGCTAGCCTGGCGGCCAGGGACGGCCGCGACAGGACCTCGTTACGGACCGGTTTCATACTCCACGGTGATTTCGAGAAAGCCGGACGAACGGCCCGCGGCAAGGTACCCGTTAGTCTGAAGCTCGTAGTCGCCTTCTGGAACTTCCCTGGGGACGCGCAATCTCAGGTTGTAAGTTCGACTATCACCGATAAGCTTCGCTTCACCCTGTTCAAACCACGTGGCGCTCTGGGATTTCCGCACAGCAAGCAACTGGACATACCCTGTCTCGCCGATGCGTATCGTTGCATCTTCCGGCGTCCGCGTGGCAGCGCTGGGATTTCCTTCCAATCGCAGCTTCATCTCACGGAGTGCCTGCGCCCGGCTACCATATTCCATCGAAAACAGATTTCCATCGTCCGGAAGAGGGCCGCTCCAGTCCAGTTCCACGGCAACGAACACATCGTCAGGAGTGCGGGACGGGTCGCCGAACGAGGATTCGGCGTGGGACATTTCGAGGTCCCCAACAGGCTTCCCTTCCCAGAGCAGGACAGCATCCTGATAACCGCAGGGATGGTCCTCGTCCTGGATCGTTCGACTCTCGAGCACACAAACTCGAACGGCATTGGCGACATCGAGGATCGAAGGATGGATGGGGATGCGGATGGCCCGCCCGTTTGGCGCCGCACAACGGTATCGGGCTGGGGATGGGCCGCGTAAAGCCACACGGCAGACCCCGTCGTACCCGGTACGGTAGGTGGTTCTCGCCGTGTCCTGAGCCACGGCCCCAGACGGCCTCGGGAGCACGAGCAAAGCCAGCAAACAGATTCGTCCGACACCGGCGACAACCGCTGAGACAAACTGGCTAGTGAAAGTGGCCATGCTCTTGCGACCACACCTGACCCGGTCGCGCCGGCGGTCTGTCATTCGGGTCGCTGGTGGCAACCTCTCTGACGAGACCGACGGCGCCCAGAACGATGAGACCTCCCACGATGGCGACGATCAGTTTCGACCGGGCGGCGGCCTTCTTTGATTCCTTCCCAGCGCAGCACTGTTTGAATTTCTTTCCACTGCCACAGGGGCAGGGGTCGTTGCGACGTGGTGTTGTTGGGTTCATTGCGCAATACTTTATCCTACCTTGGGCGGCATCCCACTTCCTACTTTTCCCAGGTTCACCCGAGTCCCTTTCAGGTGGCCGAAAACCGCTTACCTGTCACGAACAAGAGATCCCTGATCCGAGTCGTATTCCGTTCAGGAGAGGATGGCCGGCATCGACGTCGTCGTGGCGCCTTGCAGCTAGTGGTCCCCAAGACTTCCACCACGGGCTGCTAGGGCGCCGGGTCGCCGACATTCACCAGACGCTCCGGGTTGCTGTCGGGATCACCTGTGTCGGCAGGCCCCCATGAGGTCTGTGGATCGGCGGAATTGATCATTGCCTGACGCATGAAAGCCACGTCCGCAGCCGTGTAGGCACGCCCGTTTTCCGCAATGTACAGGGCGAATGCTCCCGCCACGTGCGGCGACGCCATGCTGGTTCCGTTCTTGGTATTGTAGCCCGCGCCCGGCCACGTCGAATAAATCCCAATACCGGGTGCGGCCAGATCGATCGCAGCACCGGGAGAAATCACCGGATTGCCGGCAACGACGTTCGTGCTGAAGTTCGAAAAGGTTGCCAGGGTGTCGTCATCTCCCCAGGAAGTGGCCGGCCCGGTTCCACCCCCCTGTCCATCGGAGTCCGCCAGCGCCGAAACAGCGACGACTTCAGGAAACGCTGCCGGCTGGATGTCGTCCCCTCCCGTTCCGAACGTCAGGTCATCGCCATAGATGTCCTCGCTGCCGTTTCCAGCGGCGGCAACAAACACCACACCCAGGTTCACGGCGTTCTGGATAGCAGTCCGAAGCGATGGACTGTTTCCAACAATTCCAAGACTCAGGTTGACAACCTCGATCTCGGCGGCGTTCTCGCTCACCCAGTCGAGGGCGGCGAGCAGCCAGGAAAGCCTCCCGACGCCACCATTATTCAGGACCTTGGCCACCCACAAGCGGGCGCCAGGCGCCACGCCAACGACTCCGAAATCATTGTCCAGAGCTGCGGCGATCCCCGCCACGTGAGTTCCATGACCAAAGAAGTCGTGGGCGGTACCCACCTTGCATCCTAGTCCGCCATACGGACCCGGGGAACAATTGACGTTCTTGAAGACATTGAGATCCGGGTGATCGAGATCGGCGCCACTATCGAGGATGGCGATATCCACGTCGACTCGATCATCGACCCCGTCGATCGAAGCGAAACTGTTGAGATCCGCATCGATGCGATCCACGCCGATCGGAAGGGTCTGGTCCAGGGCATAGGTTTGCAGGTCGGGTTCGATCTGGAGTACATTTCTATCACGCTTAATCCACGCCAGATCGGCCTCGGAAATGATTCCCGAGAAACCCTTCAGAGCGCTTTTGAAGACATGCTCAACGTTGACATCGTTCTGTGCAGCAATCTGTTCGGCCAGCATCGTCGCATCGACATCCGACTTAAATTGAACAATGTACCGGCTCGAAACAGCCTGGCTCATCGAATCCTGGGCGTATGAAGGGCGGGCAAGCCAAATGACCGCAAGACACACCAGCAAGATCAGAAATGACTGCTTCGATGTCGATTTTCGAGAGGGCGATTCATCCAGAGCTGTATGGGGTTCAGTTCTAGGGTCCGTAGCGTGGTCGATTCCTTCGTTCTTCGGTTCCATTCCGTTGTCCTCCTGACAATATTGCAAGGACGTCACTGAGGTCGCCAGAGACAAGAAAGAAGCCCAGGGCCGGGTCGCGATTGGGAAAAAGCACGACCTCGCGCAGCTTCTGAGGTGCCACGATCTTTTCTTGCCAGCGTGTTGTGACTAGGGTTCGAAAATCGATTCCTTCGTTTTTCGGTTGCATCCTGTCGTCTTCCTTGACTTGGAGTGAGCGTCCTTAGAGGGGCTTTATCCTACGGGGACAACTCGTTTGTAAAGGGTTTTTTACTTAAGAAAGGCGGAACAGTTCAAACAATTGACAACGATAAGCCTATGGAACTCCACACCGAGGTGGTCATTTTGCTCCTTACACCTCGATCGGGCCGCCAATATTTTGACAGCAAGCGAGGAGGAGCCTCGGCCGCACAGGGATCGTCTAGGAGCCTGCGCGGCAGAAGGGATCGTAGCGAGAAAGTGGAGAATCGAGGCCAGATTTTCTCGACTTTGAGGCATTCCCTCGACTTTGAGGCATTTTCTCGAACTTGACGCAAATACCGCACGACCGGTGGCTATCGGCGGCCCAAATCGAACGCTACGATTCTTTCCCGGTCGCGTGCGTACAACGTCTTGCCGACCAGTGTCGGAACGGTCCAGGAAGTCGTGTTGAAGATCGAGACACGGGACAGGACATCCACACCTTCGGGTGACAACCTCGCCAGGACCAGATCGCCATCCTCATCCATGATGATTGCCTTGCCGTCGGCATACACGAGGCTGGATCGCCCAAATCCGCGCTCCTGCCAGACGATTTCGCCGGTCCGGACGTCCAGGCTGGTCAGAAATGCGGGGCCAAACTTCCCGTCGGTACCATAGATGTAATCGCCAAGCCGTATCGCATTGGCAAACATCAACGCAAGGCGGCCAGTGAACCAGAGTTCCTCGACATCCGTCGTGTCACCCTCTCTTCTGAGCCTCAACGCGCGGCTCCCTTTGTTGTATGCGGAGGAAATGAACAGGATGTCATCGGGTCCCCAGATCGGCGTGCTGTTGTTCATGTCACCCTGGGTGTCGTGAGGATGCGACCAGAGGATCCGCCCGGTGTCCGGATCCAGCCCGTTAACCGTCTGCCCGCCGAGGACCACCATCTGTGTCTCGCCGTCAACGTCGATCAGGATCGGGGCGGAGTGAGCCGTCAGAAAATCTCCACTCTTCCAGACAACCGCACCATCGCTCTGACTAAACGCCATCACAGACTGGCCGGCTCCGCCGACCTGGATGATGATCGTGTCTTTGTAGGCGAGCGGGCTGCAGGCAAACCCCGCCTTGACGGCAGGCCGAACGAGCGTCGGGGGAGAGGAATACTCGGCGACCAGGTCGTGAGACCAGACGACCCGACCCGTCTTCTTGTCGAACGCGTGGAGTTGTTTGTTCGTGCCGGCTGTAAAAACCAGATCATCGACCACAAGAGGCGTCGCGTGGGGACCCGCGCCAAATTGAAAATGCAACGGCTCGGAGGGGTATTCGTACTCCCAGCGCGTCTCGCCGGTTTCGGCGTCCATCGCGACGACAAACTCTCTGCTCTCCCAACCGCCGCGACGGCGGGTCTCCGCGCCCGGCCGGTACAGCGTATACAACATACCGTCATCGACGACGATCGCCGAGTGGCCCAGTCCGAGAGACCGGCTCCAGATCAATGGCGGCCCGCTTTCCCCCCACGAGTTCGCCAGTCCCGTGGCGTCGGACATGAAATTGCGGTGGGGGCCTCCCCACTGCCGCCACTCTGCGGAAGTCGGATAAGACTGCGCAACCGCCGCGATCGGTGTGGAACCCACGACACCAGCGAGGATCGCGAGAACTCCCGCGACTGCAGCCAGTCTCTGGTCAGATACACACGTCATGAGAACTCCGTGCGACTGCGGGTGGAATTACCGGGAGAAGCGAACGATCCCGGTTCACGCCGGTCCATGGTACGGAGGGATGAAGTGAGCGTCAATCAAAGCCTGCTGGAACGATGTTCCCGATGTTCCGCAAATCCTTGCTCGTCGGGGACTCGAAGTGTAGTATCGGCCTATTCTGACGGCAGCCAGTGCGCATCACCGGCTGGACGCCGTCGGCAACGGATTTTCACAAACAAGGCGACGCGAGTCGGATCGCTGTCGCCTAAATTCGAGGTAGGAACCCATGCGTGCCAAAGCATTTTTAGTATTGATGGTAGTGACACTCCTTGGCCTGGCCGTCGTGGCACCCGGGGAAGCCCAGCGAGGCCGGGGTCGTGGTCGTGGCCGCGCCCCGATCGAGTTGCCGTCAGGCCCAGGGCGGGAACTGGTGGGGAACCACTGCACCGAATGCCATGGACTCAACCAGATCGTGAACTCAGTAGGATTTGCCAAGGACGACTGGGAGGCCCTGGTTGCCTCGATGGTGGCACTGCCCGATGCCCAGGCCAACACAGTGGCCGAGTACCTGACCGAGCATTTCCCCGAACAGCCGGGACGGCGTCCCACGCTGGTTTCGGGCGACACATCGATCGAGATCACCGAGTGGATGGTGCCGACCCTCGGCCAGCGGTCCCGCGACCCGGTCGAAGCTCCGGACGGCTCGATCTGGTGGACGGGGATGTGGGCGAGCCTGGCAGGTCGACTCGATCCGGAAACGGGCGAGATGGAAGAATTTCTCCTGCCACCTACCGCAAGACCGCACAGCATCGTTCCCGATGCGGACGGCAACATCTGGTACACGGGAAACAGTAACGCTACAGTCGGCAAGCTGGATCCCAGCACCGGCGTGGTGACCGAATACAAGACCGAGGCCCGGGACCCTCACACCGCTGTCTTCCACCCGAACGGAAGGCTTTACTTCACCGCGCAGCAGGCCGGGATGCTCGGCCGCCTGAGCCCGGAGACCGGTGAAGTCACCGAGATTCAAACCGAACCCAGGCCGTACGGCATGCAGGTGGCCGCGAACGGTACGATCTGGGTCGCCTACAACGGCATCAACAAGATCGGGGCCCTCGATCCGGAAACAATGGATGTCCGCTATTACGAAGTGCCGAACGAAGCGTCCCGTATTCGCCGGCTCGGGCTCACCAGCGACGGCATGGTGTGGTACGGGAACTCCACCCAGGGCAGTATCGGAAGGCTCAACTCGGAGACGGGCGAGATAAAGGAGTGGCCTTCACCCAGTGGACCGAATTCCCATCCCTATGCTTTCAGCATCGTGGACGACATCATCTGGTACAACGAGTCGGGAATGAGGCCTGACGCGCTTGTGCGCTTCGACCCGGGGTCGGAAAAATTCCAGAGCTGGGCCATCCCCTCCGGCGTCGGCATCATCCGGAATATGTGGGTGACCAAGGCAGGCAACCTTCTGATTCACCAAACCAGCTCGAACCGCATCGGTCTGGTGGAGATAGAACAATAGGCCCGAAGAGGCGGGCGCCACACCCGCCTCAACTTCTCCGTTCGAACGCGAGCGCTCTCCGTTGGTTTCGTCTCGCGAATCCGAGCGAATTCCCTGATTGATTGGCCCAACTCCCTCCTCTCGTCTCCTTTCTGGAGTTCTCAAAGGCCCGCTAATTCGGGGACGCGCCAATTAGGGGTCTATACTGCCGTATTCAGGAGAAACCAGATGAGACGAATGGCTACCTCGGCGATTACGGGAGCCTTGCTTTTTGCCGGGACGTTGTCCGCCCAGAGTTCGGAGATTCCACAGGATACGGCAATCAAGCATGCCGTGGAGCGGAGCCTTCCCCTGCTGCAAAAATCCGGCATGACCGCTACAAAGAAGTCCCAGTGCATATCGTGTCATCACAACTCTCTGACCGCCATGACTGTTGCTCTGGCCCGCGGCAAAGGCATCCGTGTAGATGACCAATTCGCCAGAGAGCAATTGGAGGCAGCGGCCCTGTTTGCGGAAACCTGGCGGGTACATCTTCTGAACGGTTTCGGCATTCCGGGAGGGGCGGATGCCGTCAGCTATCTGCTGATCGGGCTCGGAGCGGATAAACATCCCGCGGACCCGGCGACGGATCTGATGGCGCTGTTTCTGAAGCGGGCGCAACAGCCCGATGGCCGATGGCGAATCAGTGCGGAACGACCTCCAATGGAATACTCGGATATCACCGTGACGGCAACATCGCTCCGTGCGCTTCAGCTCTATTCGCCCGAGAGCGAGAAGTTCGATTACGACATGGCCGTCAAGCAGGCGGCCGAATGGATCTTCGCCGCCTCTGCGGATTCCAGCGAAGAGCATGCGTTCCGGCTGCTGGCAATGACGTGGGCGAACGCCCCACCCGAGCTGATTGGTAGTGCGGCCGGGGAAGCTCTGGCCCAGCAGAAACCCGATGGCGGCTGGGCCCAGCTTTCCGACATGCCGAGCGACGTCTACGCGACCGGCCAGATATTGGTGGCGCTGCACGCAACCGGTCTACCCGCCGACGATGACGCATACCGCCGCGGCGTCCGGTTTCTTCTCGACACCCAACTCGACGACGGTTCGTGGCATGTCACGACACGGTCGTTTCCGGTTCAACCTTACTTCGAGACCGACTTCCCCCATGGCGATGACCAGTGGATCTCCGCCGCTGCCTCCAACTGGGCCACCATGGCGCTGCTGCACTCACTCCCGTAGTTAGGGCCCCAGCCTTGTCGCGTCCGGACTTTCGTTAGCCGTTTAGTCTTGACGAATCCCATCCGGCAGATTAACTTTTTGACACAATAGACAGGCACATTACATGTAAATAACTTGTTTATGGAGTTCAGGATAGATCGCTGACCTCCCGAACTACGACGAACCTCAGACCTGGAAACGGACGAGATGACGAAACTCACTATGGCCACCCTGGGCGCCATGCTGGTGGGGCTGATGGCAGTCACTCCATCCAGTCTGGCTCGGCCGCAGGTGTCGCTCGATACGGCCGACGGACTCGTGCTGTCACGCGAGTCCCAGCAGGCGCTCGTCGATCAGTATTGTGTGTTTTGCCATGACGACGTCGAGCGAGCTGGAGACATGACGTTATCCGAACTCGATCTGGATCACGTCGGGGATAGCGCGCCGCTTGTTGAGAAGATGATTCGCAAATTGCGGTCCGGCATGATGCCTCCCGCCGGACAACCCCGGCCGGATCGGGCGACGCTCAACGCTTTCGCGGCATCGCTGGAAACGACGCTCGACCGAATTGCCGCGGCCAATCCCAATCCGGGCACGCGGGTCCTTCAGCGGCTCAACCGGGCTGAATATGCCCGCTCGGTCCGGGAGTTGCTCGATCTGGATGTGGATGTCGCCGCGCTGCTGCCTCCCGACAGCATGGGCAGGGGATTTGACAATATCGCCGACGCGTTGACGCTGTCTCCCGCGTTGATGGAAGGATTCATTCGGGCCGCCAGTAAGATCAGCCACCTGGCGGTTGGCGAGGTGGCCGCGACGGCCACGATGGCGACATACAAAGTCCCGCGAACGTCGTCGCAGATGCGCTACGTTACGGGCGCGCCGCTGGGGACGCGAGGCGGCTTGTCCGTGGTTCATACCTTTCCGGCCGACGGCGAGTATGTTTTCAAGATGGAGTTCTACCATGGGAGTGTGTTCTTTGGTGGGAAGGCCGACGATGAGCAGATCGAAGTGTCCGTCGACGGCGAGCGCGTGGCGTTGATCGACATCGACCCGCAACTGAGCGAGACGCGGGGGAGTGGCGTCAACGTCGAGACGCAATCAATCTCCATAAAGGCGGGGCCGAGGAGGCTGTCGGCGGCATTCATCATGCGATCAGCCGGACCGATCGACGATTTGATGAGTCCGAATGAGATCACGCTGGCCGACACCGAGGTGGCGGCCGGCGACGGTATTACCACTCTGCCCCACCTAGAGTTCCTTGAAGTCCGCGGCCCGTTCAATTCGACCGGGGTATCGTCGACGCCCAGCCGTCGCAAGATATTCACCTGCCGTCCGACTGCTCCGGGAGAAGAGACGCCCTGCGCGAGGAAGATCATCTCGAGGCTGGCAAGCCAGGCTTACCGAAGACCCGTGACTCCGGAGGATCTCGTGGGGTTGATGAACTTCTACCGGGAGGGCAAGGAGACCGAGGACTTTGAAGCGGGGACCCGCGATGCTCTTCAGGCCATCCTGACCAGCCCCAATTTCGTGTTCCGGTTCGAGCAGGAACGGTCCGACGCCAAGCCCGGTGAGACGTTCCGCATCAGCGACCTCGAGCTGGCGTCCCGTCTGTCGTATTTCCTCTGGAGCACCGCGCCCGATGATGAACTCTACTCGCTCGCGGGAGAGGGGAGACTCCACGATCCCGCTGTCCTTCGACAACAAGTACGACGAATGCTGGCGGATTCGCGCGCCGAGACACTGGCGACGCGGTTCGCCGGCCAGTGGCTGCGACTGGCCGACCTCGAGGGCATGCATCCGGATCCGGAGCGGTATCGGCTGTTTGACACGACGCTGGCGGAGTCCATGCGCCGCGAAACGGAGTTGCTCTTTGAGAACGTCATGCGCGAGGACCGCAATGTCCTGGACCTGCTGACGGCAGACTACACATTTGTCGACGAGCGTCTCGCCAAACACTACGGAATCCCGAATGTGCAGGGTAATCGATTTCGCCGCGTGGCAATTGACGACGACAACCGGAAAGGACTGTTGGGCCACGGCAGCATTCTCACGCTGACGTCGGTCCCGACCCGAACGTCTCCGGTGGCCCGTGGCAAATGGGTACTGGAAGTCCTTCTGGGAACGCCACCGCCGGCTCCACCCCCGAACGTTCCGGACCTGGAAGAAACGAAAGTCTTCCAGGGTGACAAGCTTCTCACGGTTCGGGAACGCATGGAGGTGCATCGAAAGAATGCTTTCTGCGCGGGTTGTCATTCCATAATTGACCCGATCGGATTGGCGCTGGAGAACTTCGACGCGACCGGGCGATGGCGCGACCTGGACGCGGGCGCTCCGATCGATGCGGTCGGAGAGTTGATCGACGGGACGGTAGTCGATGGCCCGGTTGGACTGCGGCTGGCACTCCTGGATAAGTCCGCTTCGCTGATCCGGAATTTCACCGAGAATCTGATGACTTACGGTCTGGGACGGCGGGTGGAATACTACGACATGTCGACGGTTCGCGACATCGCACGGAAAGCGGCTCTCAACGACAATCGATTTTCTTCGTTCGTACTGGGCGTGATCGAAAGCCCGGCCTTTCAGATGAGGACCGTGCAGGGGAGCCTGGACGATGCCGGTCGGAACCCGTGATCGGCATCTACAGTTTCGAAATATTGGGCAGTGATTTGATCAGGACTGTCTCGCGGAAGAGCTAGTCAGGAGGGTATTCGGCTTATGTTCATCACAAAGAGACACATCTCCCGACGCACGGTGTTAAAAGGGATGGGCGTCGCGGTCTCGTTGCCGTTGCTGGAATCCATGTTGCCGGCCCAGACCCCGACGCGCGAGACGGCGGCGGTTTCACCAACGCGTCTGGCTTGTTTACAGATGGTGCACGGATCGGCGGGTGCCGACAAGTACGGGGCCGGGAAGAACCTGTGGTCACCGGCGGCCGAAGGTCATAATTTCGACCTCACCCCGACCAGCATGAGTCCCCTTGAGGCGTTCAGGGACTACCTGACTATCATCAGTAATACGGATTGCCGCAACGCGGAGGCCTTCCGGTTGGCTGAAGTCGGCGCCGACCATTTCAGGACCTCGGCGGTCTTCCTGACCCAGGCGAAACCGAAGATGACCGAAGGCTCCGACGTGTATGCGGGGACGTCGATCGATCAGCTCTACGCGCAGCGGTTCGGGCGGGATACGCCGCTGCCGTCGCTCGAGCTTTCCATCGACAACCTGGCTCAATCGGGTGCTTGCGCCTACGGGTATTCCTGCGTGTACACGGATTCGATCTCCTGGGCGACCCCAACGGACCCACTTCCGATGACAAGGAATCCCCGCGTGATCTTCGAGCGACTGTTCGGCGACGGCGTGACCGAGGCGGAGCGAACAGTCCGCCGTGGCAAGACCCGCAGCATTCTGGACTGGATCACGCACGAGGTGGCCAGGCTGAAGCAGGATCTGGGCGTGAACGACGTCGACAGGCTGACCCAGTACCTGGATGACATACGGGAAGTGGAGCGGCGAATCCAAAAGATCGAGGAACACAATGCGAGCGGCGAGGCCAGAGAGTTGCCGGACGCTCCCATTGGAGTGCCTGACGATTGGGAAGAGCATATCAAGCTGATGTTCGACATGCAGGCGCTGGCATTCATGGCCGGCATCACCAACGTTTCCGCATTCAAGATGAGCCGTGACACGAACAACAGGGTCTGGGCTCAAACCGGAGTCCGGGCGGGGTTCCACTCGGCGTCCCACCACGGGGGCCGACCCGAGCGAGTGGAGGCCTTCGCCAGGATCAACCGCTACCACGTAAGCCTGGTGCCGTACTTCCTGGAGAAATTGAAAAATACACCGGACGGAGACGGCAACCTTCTAGACCATACCGTCGTGCTCTATGGTTCCGGAATGGGCGACGGCAACCTGCACAACCACAAGCGATGTCCGCTGTTCCTGGTGGGCGGAGCCAACGGAACGCTCGACGGGAATCTGCATTTCAAAGCCAAAGATGGAACGCCCATGGCGGATGCTTTCCTGACCCTTTTGCACAAACTGGGAATGGATGACGTGACAAGCATTGGCGATAGCACCGGAGAGATTGCGATCTGAGTCTTATGAGAAATCCGTCAACGTTGCGAAAGAGAATCTTCGGCGGCCTCTCGGTCGGCCTTATCGGCGTCCTCCTGACGACCCTACTACTCCTGGCGTCGGTAGTTGAAGCGCCGGTTGCGGATGCGGCGTTGGCCGGCGACATCGAAACGGTCCGGTCACTCCTGAAGCAAGGGTTCGATGTGAACGCCCCCCAGGGTGACGGCCAGACCGCGCTTCACTGGGCCGCGTTCCACGACGACACGGAAATGGCAGCCATGCTGCTTTATGCCGGGGCAAACGTGGAAGCCACCAGCCGGGTCAACGGCATCACACCGTTGTTCATCGCCTCACAAAATGGAAGCGGGGCAATGATCGGGACGCTGCTGGAAAGTGGCGCCAACCCGAACCGGGCGATGACGATCTCAGCGACGACACCACTGATGCTGGCGGCGGCTTCGGGCAAGCCGGACGCCGTCGGGCGACTACTGGACGCTGGTGCGAACCCGGACTCGAAAGAGAGCGTTCATGGTCAGACGGCGTTGATGTTTGCGGCCGTGCTCAATCGGACCAGCGCACTCGAAGTGTTGCTGGATGCGGGGGCGGACCGGACGATTGCAACGGAAGTTGTCGATGTAGTCGAACGAAACAGGCGCCGTGCGGGCCGTGGCGGACCCGGGGCCGCGGGACAAGGCCGTGGCCGTGGTGGCCCGGCCCCCGACTCCCAGGCTCCGTTGCTGTCCGCATCCGGGCTGGGTGGTCGTAGCGGCAATCTCGGTAGTGTGGTCCGCGGTGCTCCGGTGGCGCGGGCGCGTCGCCCTCGCGTTCCCCCTGTGGATACGATGGGTGGTTTGACACCCCTGCTGTTTGCGGCCCGTGAAGGTCACCTCGGAGCGGTAGACGTTTTGCTCAAAGCGGGATCCGATATCAACGAGACGAGTCCCGGAGACCGGGCGACCCCACTGTTCATTGCCACCGTCAACGGCCACTTCGACCTGGCGCAATCCCTGCTCGACCGGGGGGCGGATCCGACCCTTGCCAACACGGCGGGAGGGACACCCTTGTACGCGGCAGTTAATGTAAGGTGGGCGCCTCAGACAACCTATCCCCAGCCCGACACGACGCAGGAAAAGGTGACGTATCTGGAATTGATGCAGTCCTTCCTCGACGCCGGCGCGGACCCGAACGTCCGGCTGAAGAAAAAATTGTGGTTTACCTCCTACTTCTCCGACCTGTCGCGTGCGAACGCCGCGGGAGGGACGGCGGTCTGGCGGGCGGCACAAGTGGGTGACGTCGCTGCCATGCGGCTGCTGATCGGGGCCGGGGCGGATCCCGAGATCACGACCGAAGAAGGAGTCTCGCCGCTCAACGTAGCGACCGGGGCCGGCTTCCACGGAAACGACGAAGTCACCGTGCCGGATGGTTTGATGCCTGCGATCCGATATCTCATCGAGGAACTTGGCGCTGACGTGAACCAGGCGGACAACGGGAGAGGCGGCTATACGCCTCTCCACAACGCCGCGGGGCTGGGCGACAACGAAATGGTCCAGTACCTGGTGGACCATGGCGCCAACGTCCGGGCGCTCAGCGATAGCGGACAAACGGTTGCGGACATGGCGAACGGACCGCGTCAACGCATCCAGCCGTTCCCGGAAACGATCGCGCTCTTGCGGAAGCTGGGTTCTCCCTTCAACGACAACTGCGTATCTTGCTGACGCCGGCGCGAGAGCTTACCTGTTCAGGTCGCCCACGGCTGACGGGCGATCACTCGACGCGCTGGAACTTCTGCACCCGTTTTCCGGTATCGACTTCTGTCGTATAGACGTTGCCGGCAGTGTCCATTGCGATGTTGTGGATCCAGTGGAAGCGGCCGGCGTTACGACCGGGTCCGCCGAACGAGCCGACACGTTCTCCGGTTTCCCGCGTCAGGATGTGCACCTCGTTGTTGGTACCGTCCGCCACCAGGATATAGCGCTGGGGGCCGTCTTCCGACGGCACCAGATCCCAGACGGATCCCCCGCTCCGCGTCCCGGGTTCCAGGACGATTTGGCGCAGAAACTCTCCGTCCTTGTCAAACACCTGGATGCGATTGTTGGCGCGATCACAAACGAAAACGGAATCGTCCCGCATGATACGGATGCAGTGGACTGCCTCGCCGAACTGCGGCGATTCCAGATCGAATGGAGCGCGCACCGTGTCGTCGGGCGTGTTGCCGTAAGCCCCCCAGTGCCGTTTATAGCCGCCGGTGGTTGCGTCGAATACGATCACACGTCTGTTCTGATACCCATCGGCGACATATAGCTCATCTGCCGCTGAATCGACCACCATGTGAGCAGGTCTTCCGAGTTGGTCGGTGACATTGCTCCCCTGACTCTCGCCACTGTGCCCGATCTGGAGCAGAAACTTGCCGTTCCCGTCAAATTTCAGAATCTGATGGTCCGTCTCGCCGTTTCCGGCGATCCAGACGTTGCCTGAAGAGTCGACGTGGATCCCATGCTCATTGGTTGGCCATTCATAACCGTCGCCAGGACCGCCCCAGGAGTTAAGCAGGTTGCCTTCCGTGTCGAATTCCAGGACCGGTGGACCGGAAATGCAGCACTTTGAGACGGGCGGGTCGAGCGCGGCCCCTCGCTCATCGTCGGTAAGGGATCCCGGACGGTGCAGAACCCATACATGTCCCTCGCTGTCAGTTGCGATGCCGGCGGCCTGGCCAAGAATCCAGTTGTTCGGCAGCGGCTTCGGCCAGGAAGGATCCACGGCGTATTGAGGGATACCGTCGGCGCCGGAGATCTCATCGGCAACTGGGGCTACCTGGGGGGCCTCGCCGCATCCAAAAGACACCAGCAGAACTGCAACGAGACCGATGTAGGTTAAAAGTTTCACTTCATCTCCTCCAGTTTTCCTTCTGTCACGCATCGTCTCTGCCAACGTTGAACGGCGGTCTTAAAAACTCTAGCTCTTAAGATCGGCAACACCCTCGTTGTCCGAAAGCCAAGTTACGTCTCCGCTTTCTACTTGTCCACTGTCCGTCGCCACGCGTCGTACTGCCGGCGGAGTTCCAACAGGGGGTTTTCCGCCCCACGCTCCGTGCGCACGGAGAGCGCGAGCCACGGCGCCTTGTCGGTACCCGCGTCCGTCATACCGATGTTCTCGGCAGCGTAAGGCTCGTCCCCACTGCGCGCGACCAGGATGGCCGCCATCGATGTGGTCTGCCGCACGTTCCCCTGATTGCAGCGCACGTCGCCGCCGGCGATGGATCCGGCCTCGAGAGCCCGTATGAGCCGGTCGGGCAATGTGTTGAAGCCCGCCGGATCGTCCCGACGATAGGCATCCAGCGGCCCCTGGACCACCTCGGAGCTAGCCAGGGTATTCCCCTGTGCACTCACGCCCCGGCTCGGGTCGGCCATCACCCCGGCGTAGCGTGCGACACCTTCCTCGCCAACGATCAACCCCTGCCGGAGAGGCGTCGTGTAGCCGGCCGTGCGCACGAATCCGTCGGCCATCGTGACCACTCCGTACTGTCGACGCTCGAGTTCGTCGTCCCACCCGGGGTCGGTCACCCGCGCGATCACCGCTTCGGCGGTAAGCCCCTCCTGGATCGCCTCGAACACCCGGTTCCGGTTGTCGATATTGAAGCCCGCCTGAGTCGCGGCGGCCCCCTTTCCGGGCACCAGCGCCGCCACGGCGTCGCCAAAGCTCTGGACGCAGGAAGACACCGCCACCCCCACGTCACCCGTCTCCGGATCGACCGCCACGATCGACCAGGTGGTCATGTCCATCTCTTTGGGATACTCGGTCGCCTCAGGGGCGGCACAGCCAGCGAGAAGCAGGCCACCGAGCAGCAGCAACGTTTTCTTCAGCTTACGCACGTTTAGTTCCCCCCCGAGTTGATCTTGTCGACCACGACCTCGCCGCCCTTCATGACCCAACGGACTCTTTGGAGAACCACGTTGATGTCGGCCAGCGGGTCCCCTTCAACAGCGACGATGTCGGCGAAATACCCAGGCATCACGCCACCGAGACTGTCGGACATACCGAGCATCTCCGCGCCGTTCCGGGTGGCCGTCAACAGCGCCTGTTCGGGTGTCATGCCGAGCTTGACGTACCACTCCAGTTCGCGGGTGTTGAGTCCGAAGCCGTTGTACACGGCGTCGGAACCCATCGCAAACTTCACGCCCGCCTCGAAGGCCTTCTTCGCGGTCTTGAAATTTCGCTCTATGAAATCGTTGAGGTTGTCCGTGTCACTGGCAGGAAAGCCGTAGTTGTCGGCGTTCTCGACGTAGTAGCGGTTGTGGTCGATCGTTGGAACGTAGATCGTTCCCTGGCGAGCCATCTCGGCGATCGTCTCATCGTCCAAGTCCGTCGCGTGCTCGAGCGAATCGGTGCCGGCACGAACCGCATCACGGGCGCCGGACGGCCCGTAGGAATGGATCGCGATAAGTTTTCCCATCTGGTGGGTCGTGTCCACCATGGCCGTCATTTCCTCGTAGCTGACCGTCTGCTGTCCGTTGACGTTGTTGAAACCGCCCGTCGACCCGAAGACCTTGATCAGGTCCACACCGGACTCGACCGTCTCACGCGCCGACTTTGCCGCTTCAGCTACCAGGTCCATTCCCTCGGGCATATCCCCGGTCCTTGGACGCGCGCTACGCAGGCCTCTTCCGGAAACGAACATCCGCGGGCCCACCATGGCGCCGCTGGCGATCAGGTCACGCATCGCCATGTCCGCGCCGTTCGACGCATTCAGGTCGCGCACCGACGTGACTCCGGTCTCAAGAGTTCTTCGAGCGTTGTCCTGCGCCAGAAAAACCGTCACGGCTACATGCCGCGGAGGCTGCCCTCGCGGTGAGGTTCCGGGCGCTCGGTCCCAGTAGTAGGTCATGTGCGTGTGCGCGTCGATCATGCCGGGAATGCCGGTGTAGCGGCTCAAGTCGATCACCACGGCGTCGGCCGGAATGGCAACCTCCGATCCTCCGACCGTTGTGATGCGATCGTCCTCGACGACGACGACAACATTCGTGATAACCCGATTACCGTCCCACAGCTTGCCGAATCGAATGACCTTGGTAGCGGCCGCCAGAGGAGCGGCAAGCACACAGAGGAATAGGAACGTAAATATCGCCCGTCGGAAAAGCATATTCAGCCTCCTTTGAAATGGACGCGCCCACGTTATGCCACCCGAGCTTCACTGTCAAATGCCGTGAAGGTATCGCCCATGGCGACTTGACGGCGGCTGTCGTATCATGGGTGGGCCATCCCCGTCAGAAAGAGGAGGTTCGTACCTATGCCCACGTTCAGCCGGCAAGCTGGAATCGTGTTTGTTCTGCTCCTGGTGTTTACAATCCCGACCAGTGGCCAGGACACAGAAGAATCCGCACTCCCCGAAATTTTCAGCGAACCGATGCCGATTTTTTCGAAGGCCCTCGGCGAGTTCAAGCGTCCCATCTCGTCCGATGACCCCGAAGCACAGGCTTACTTCGACCAGGGATTCCAGATGATGTACGCATTCGCAAAGCAGGATGCGACCCGGTCCTTTCGAGAAGCCTGGAAGCGCGATCCGGATTGCGCGATCTGTTACTGGGGCGAAGCGTGGTCGTGGGGTTCGTATCTGAATGGACCGATGCGGGGCAGTGAGGCGCCGCATGCTTTCGTGGCAATTCAGAAGGCGCTCGAGCTGGCTGAACAGGCTAGTCCGAAGGAGCGAGCGTTTATCGAAGCCATGGAAGTCCGCTACGTGGACGACTTCGACCCGGACAAGCGCGTGGACCAGGATCGTGCTTACGCGGACGCCATGCGTGGAGTCTCCGAGCAATATCCGAATGACCTGGATGCGGCCACCCTCTACGCGGATTCCCTGTTCCTGATGGAGCCGCGTCGGGGAACCCGGGACCTGAACGATCCCGACCTCCAGCGCCTTCACGGCGTGCTCGAGGGAATCCTGGACAGGGACATCCGGCACCCGGGCGCCTGTCACCTCTACATCCACGCCACCGAGTCCACCGTCGAACCCGGCAAGGCCGAAGCCTGCGCCGAGTACATCGGAAACTCCATACCAGGAGCGAGCCACATCAACCATATGCCGTCCCACACATGGAACGAGATCGGCCTTTGGGGAAATTCCGTCCGGGCCAATATTCAGGCCTGGCATTCGGACCTCAAGGCGGAGATCGGAGAGGGCTTTGCGATCTACCCCAGCCACAACCTGCACATGCTTCTGTTTGCGGCATCCATGGATGGTCAGGGGGGCCTCGCGATTCAGGCCGGTAAGGACTACGCGAAGCTGACGGGCAACAACATGTACCACATCCTGACGCTAGTTCGCTTCGGCCGTTTCGACGAGATCCCGGCGATCACCGAACGCCCCGAAGGTACGGTCACCGCGGGGATGTGGGATTTCGGTCAGGGCTACGCGCGACTCCGTGCCGGTGAAACCGCGTTCGCCCGCGCCCATCTGGCCCGGGTCGTTGAAGGCGCCGAATCGTCAGAAAACTTCCGTCGCCACTCCGCCAAACACCTTCTCGGTACGATGGCCGGCATCCTCGAAGGGGAGATCCACAGGGAATCCGGCGAACTGACCCGCGCGATTGCCTCGTTCGAACGCGCCGTTGCCCTCGAAGACGAGTTGGAATACGACGAACCGGAACCGCTGCCGTTTTCGGCCCGCCACTGGTTGGGCGCCGCCTTGCTGGAGGCGAAAAGATACCAGGACGCCGAGAGCGTCTACAGGGAGGAACTCCAAGACCACCCCCACAACGGCTGGTCGCTGTTCGGACTCCTGGAGGCGCTCCGGGCACAGGGGAAATCGTCCCCGGAAGTGGAAGCCGACTTCACTGAAAGTTGGGCAAGGTCGGATACGTGGATTCGAGGATCACGGTTCTGAACGACACTTCAGGTTTGATATATGCTCTCTACTAATAGGTAAAGAATACATTCATTACCACCTCCGGTCTGCTCAATCGGTCGCGACCGAATCTGACGCAAATCTGGGCGCCAATTCTGCGAAGTTATCCGGCCAGAGAACTCTGGATGAGAAGAGCACTTGTAGTCACAGCGACCATCTTGTTGGTGAATGTCGGCGGACACCTGGCCGACCTCGGGGCACAACAGACCGCCGAAACGCGTTCGGTGCGGGACGGGGTGTACAACGAGGAACAGCTCGACCGAGGTTTCCTGGCCTATGAACAGATATGCTCGGACTGTCATGGCTACGACATGGAAGGCGGCGAGGAAGCCCCGGCGTTGGAAGGCGGGACCTTTCTCTCGAACTGGAATGGGTTGACGCTCCGGGACCTGGCGGATCGAATCCGGACGACGATGCCGCCCGACGCCACCCGATCCGTTTCCCGGCAACAGACGTCCGACATCATGAGCCTGATTCTCAACGCGAACAACTTTCCAGCGGGAGACGCCGAGCTTGGAACTGAGACTCAGGTTCTGAGGCAGATCAGGATCGACGCGTTTGGTGGGGAGCGCTAGTGGTCCCCGTCAAACAGACTGTAACTTATCGAGCTTCTTTCGGGCACGTTGAACTTTTTCAAGAATATCGGAAGCCGTTGCGGTCCAAATGAAGGGCTTCGGGTTCTGATTGTGACCCCCGACATATTCCTCCACGGCCTGGATTAGCTCAGGAACCGAATGGAAAACCCCGCGCCGAAGCCGTTGTTCGGAAAGATCCCGGAAGAAGCGTTCGACCATGTTCAGCCAGGATGCACTGGTCGGTGTGAAGTGCACATGAAAGCGCGTGTTGCGCTTCAACCAGTTGACGACTTTCTGATGTTTGTGCGTGGCGTAGTTGTCGCAAATGATATGGATCTGTTTGTCTTTCGGCACGGAACGTTTGATCTGATTGAGAAACCGGATCCATTCCTGATGACGATGCTTCGGCATACAGGTCCCGATAATCGAGCCGTCCAGCGTATTGAGCGCGGCGAACATCGTGGTCGTCCCGTTGCGTTTGTAGTCGTGGGTGAGGGTGCCGCACCGCCCCTTCTTCAGAGGTAACCCGGGTTGCGTGCGGTCCAGGGCCTGCATCTGGCTCTTCTCATCGCAGGACAAAACAATGGCGTTTTCCGGAGGGTTCAGATACAAACCGACCACATCCTCCAACTTCTCGACAAATTGTTTGTCGTTGGAAAGTTTGAAGGTGCGTGCCAGATGAGGCTTCAAGCCATGAGCCCGCCAGATTCTCCCTACCGTGGACTCGCTGACGCCGGTTGCCCTGGCCATCAAGGACCGGCTCCAGTGCGTGGCGTTCGGAGGCTTCCCTTCGACCGTCTTCTTCACGATCCGGGCCCGCTTCCGGCGGCCGGTCGAGGGAATCCGTCCACTGCGGGAAGCGTCCTTTTCGATTCCCCCGAGGCCATCTTCAACGAAACGATCGCGCCAACGTCCGGCCTTTTGACGAGTGATGTCCAACTTGGCAGCGATCTCCTGATTGTCCAGACCCCCGGCGGCCAGCAAGACAATTCGAGATCGTTCCGCCAACCGGACCGCCACACTGCGGCTTCGGCTCAGTCGCTCCAGTTCCTTCCGCACAGGAATGTCCAATTTAATCGTCGGTGCTCTCCTCATATATACTCAGACGTAGGAAAGCTGAATAAGTTACATTAACTGTGACGGACTACACTAGGAGCCACGACCGAACGGACAGCTTGCAGAAAAAAGGGACAGTGCAATGCGCACTGTCCCCTTTTTTCGGTTCACTACCGCGGAGGGCCTACTGCGGCAATGCGTAAGCGATGTACTCTCCCGAGTAATTTCCACCGCTGACAGCCACGATGATGTACTGGCGGCCGTCGATCATGTAAGTCATCGGAGAGCCGCTCTGCGCCGTCGGCATCCAGACCGCTCCAACTTCCTCACCGGTCTGCTTGTCGTAAGCGCGCAGCATGGCGCCACGTTCACGTCCCGGCGGTGATGTCACTCTGGGATCACCGAGGATCACCAGTGTCTTGGTCACCAGGAGACCGACGCTGTAGCCCTGGCCGGCCTTCTCCGGGTAGTCGATGCCCAGGCGGTCCAACGCGGCGCGGACATCGTCCGTGGTGTCGCCGTGGGGCACCTGAAACAGAAGCTCGCCGCTGTTGATATCCAGGGCTGTCAAGACGCCGTATGGCGGCTTCACGATCGGAAGGCCTTCCAGCCCATCCGTCAAACGGGGACCTCTGCCACGTCCCCTTCCCCTTCGCCCGCGGACCTCTTCCACCTCGTCCTCCCATATGGGAATACGGTTGGCGGCCTGGGTCTCCGGCTTAACGGTGTCAAAATACTCCTGCGTAAACTTGGTCGACCGGATCTGGGAATTATGTGCCTGTCCGTAGAAAATGCCTGTCTCCGGGTCGAACGAGGCGCCCGGCCAGTTGATACCACCGAGCGTGGTTCCAACGTTGATCGAACCAAGTAACTCGCTGCCGGGGCCCACGTGAGGGATGTAAGCAATCTCTTCCCAACGATACTTTGCGAGGTTCTCCAGTGCTTGTGCCCGCAGCTCCGGCGTGAAGTCGATCACGTCTTCCCGGGCAAGGTGCGTGCGGGAAAACGGCGGAGGCTTGGTCGGCATCGGCTGCGTTGCCGCCGTCTTTTCGCCGGGAACGTCGGTCTGTGGAACCGCCACTTCGGGGATAGGCCAGATCGGTTCTCCTGTGATCCGGTCAAACACGTAGAGCCACCCCTGTTTGCCTGGCTGCGCGACGACCTTGCGCTCGCGCCCGTCGATCGTCACGTCCATCAGCAGGGGCGCCGCGGAGATATCGTGATCCCATATCGGATGGTGCACCAGTTGGAAGTGCCAAAGCCGCCGGCCGGTCTCCAGATCGACCGCAACGAGAGTCTCGGCGAAAAGATTGTCTCCCAGACGGTTGCCTCCGTACTCGTCGATCGTCGGCGTTTCGATCGGCAGGTACGCAATCCCGGCTTCCTCATCGACAGTAATCTCGGTCCAGACCCCGTTGTTGCCGGTCCACTCCCAGGAACCACCCTCCCAGGTGTCATTCCCGAACTGTCCCGGACCCGGAACGCCATCGAAGCCCCACAGCAGGTCGCCACTCTGGGCGTCGAACGCTCGGACGAGACCCTTGGCGTTGATGCTGTACCGGTATCCGAGACCTTCCGCCATCGAGGACCCGACGATGATCTTGTTGCCCACCACGGCGGCTGTCGAATGGAGACCGACTTCACCGGCCACGAGATCGACCTGCTTGTCGGCGCCGATGATGACGCCCAGCTTGAGATCCACGACGCCGTCCCTGCCGAACGAATCCACGGGAATGCCGGTCTTCGCATCCAGCGCGACCATCCTGTAACCAATCGTGACAAGAATGATGCGCTCGTCGCCCAGTCCGTCTGTCCAATACGCAAGTCCACGACCCGAAAGCTTCCGGGGCGCCATATCCGCCCTTCGGCCTTCATCCATCCGGTACATCCACAGCAACTCGCCTGTCTTCCCATCCAGGGCAACGGCGGTCCGCCGGGTCCCCGCGGTCGCGTAGATGACACCCTTGACCATCAGCGGCGTTCCTTCCAGCTTGTTCTCGGGACGCGGGCCGAAGGCATCGGTCTTGAAGCTCCACGCCACTTCGAGATCGTTAAAATTTTCGGCGTTGATCTGGTCCAGAGGCGAGTACTTGCTTCCCGCCAGATCGGCGGTGTACTCGGGCCACTCACCGTTTGCCGTGCTGGGCTTTGCTGCGTACTGACCTTGGCCGGACGTGCTGTTCTGACTCGACCCCGGTGTCACCATCACCGCGAGCCCGCCGACAATGACCAGAATAGCCAGAACCGTGTTCAAAATTCGTCGCGACATCTTCTCCCTCCCATTCTGTTGCGAGAACTCACCGACCGAAGGTCATCAGCAATCGTCACCTCCAATGGAAGCCCGGGGGCGCTCCAGGTGACACCAAACCGTGGACTGGCGATCCCGGAATTATAGCCTCCCTCGAACAAAAAAGAACGCCTCCTCCGCAGAATTTGTGGGCAGTCCAAAGGCCTGTGCGCACATAAGTAATTGAAACAAAGTACCTTATTCTTTTGTTCGACGGCGAATATTCCAGTACCCACTTCGGTCGGACGCCTACACCCGGTGCCCGGAGCCCCCGCCGGAGGCCCCGTTCCCCATCGCCCACACCAGCCGACACCGCGGAGCGCAGCCGAGGGTCAAGGCCGGCGCAGCCGCCGAGCTTGCGAGGGAAGCCTTGAGGCTTGGCGAGCACCGTGGTCTCCTCAAGCGGCGATGGAAGACGGTTTTACCCACAAATTCTGCGGAAGACCCAAAAGAACAAGGGTCATTTCAACCAAATCGATTTTCTCCAAAGGGTTGGAGGCCCCGATAGGGGTTGAACCCGCCCCCGTTGTCAAACGCTCCAATCAGCTCGCGGCGTGCCACCTCTCGACTCGGTAGGCGAGGCAACGAGCGACTATTGTCCTTGACAGTCCCCCCGCGCGCCTTCAACTTAAACCAGACACCACGATCCGGATGAGGCTACGAGGATTCGGAGACGGTGTGGCCATTTACAGGTGTCGAACAGAGGAGGTCGAATGATGGATTGGATATCCTTTTCCAGGTGGATGCTCGGATGCCTGTTCGCGTTCGGACTGGCGGCGTCTGTCCAGGCGCAGGGGCAGTTGTTCGAGTCCGAGCACCTGGAGTACCGCGTGGTCACGGTGGCCGAAGGGTTCGATCACCCATGGTCGATTGCCTTCCTGCCCAACGGCGACATGCTGGTCACCGAACGCGCCGGACGGCTGAGGGTCGTTCGCGACGGGATTCTGCTTCCGGATCCGATCGAGGGTGTTCCCGAGGTCCGTGTCCAGGGACAGGGGGGACTGCTGGAGGTCCTGCCTCATCCCGACTTCGAATCCAACCGGCTTCTGTACCTCAGCTTCTCGAAACCGAATGAGGAAGGCGACGGCACGACGGCGATCGTTCGCGGGAGCCTTGAGGGAAATCGACTGGCGGGCGTCGAGGAGATCTTCGAGGCGCGGGCCTGGAGCGGTAGGAATATCCACTTCGGTTCAAAACTGGTGATCGATCGAGAGGGCTATCTGTTCATCACAGTGGGAGAACGGGGAGCCCGGCCGACAGGAGTGCTCGAATCCCATCCCGCACAGGACAGGAGTAACCATCAGGGAACAGTGATTCGCCTGCACGACGATGGACGGGTTCCGGACGACAATCCGTTCGTCGGCCAATCCGGCATGCGCCCTGAAATCTGGAGCTACGGACATCGCAACCTGCAAGGGCTGGCCATCCACCCCGAGACCGGCGACCTCTGGGAGACCGAACATGGCCCGCAGGGCGGCGACGAGTTCAACCTCATCCGTCCGGGACTCAACTACGGCTGGCCCGTGATCGGATATGGCGTGAACTACGGCGAAGACAGGATTCCCATACATGACAGCACGCATCGGGACGGCATGGAGCAACCCATCCACTACTGGGTGCCTTCGATTGCCACCTCGGGGCTGATGTTCTACACGGGAGACCGGTTCGACGCGTGGAAAGGTAGTGTTTTCGTCGGGGGGCTCGCAGGGCAGCAGATCGCTCGACTGACGCTGGAAGGGCGTCAGGTGGTTGCCGAAGAAACGCTTCTGGAAGGGTTCGGCCGTATTCGCGACATCCGTCAGGGACCGGATGGCTATATCTACCTGGCGATTGATGCGCGGCGTGATGGAGTCACCCCCGTCGTACGGCTGGAACCGACAACGAGCGAAAACTGAGAATGGCAGAATGGATGGAGTCCGCACTGCGGGTGCGCCGACGGACGCGCCTGCAGTTACGCCCTACTTCAGAAAATAAGCCCCGCGTGTGAGTGAAACAGAGCATTTTTTTGCCCCCTGCCCGCGCGGTCTTGAAGGTGTGCTTGCCATTGAACTGGCGACGCTCGGGGGAAACGATGTGCGGTCGGTTCACGGTGGCGTCCTGTTCACCGGCCCGTATCAGACCTGCTACACCGTCAACCTCGAAAGCCGTATTGCCAGCCGGGTGCTCTGGCGAGTCGGCCACTCCGACTATCGTGGAGAGCAGGACATTTACGAGGCCGCGCGTCGGCTACCCTGGCCGGACTGGTTCAGCCCGTCGCGCAGCATCCGAGTCAACGTCGCCGCGATCAAGAGCCCGCTGAAGAGCCTGAATTTCGCCACGTTGAAAATCAAAGACGCTGTCTGCGACGCGTTTCGCGCAGCCGGCAACAGACGCCCCGACGTCGACACGCGCAACCCCGATGTTCGGATCCATGCCTTCCTCACCGCAAGCACATTGACGCTCTACCTGGACACGTCGGGCGATGCGCTGTTTAAACGCGGCTACCGGGCCGGGACCGTAGACGCTCCCCTGCGTGAGAATCTCGCCGCCGGCATCTTGCGGCTGACCGGTTGGGAGCCGGAGACCCCCTTGCTCGACCCGATGTGCGGGAGCGGCACGTTCCTGACCGAGGCGGCTATGATCGCAGCCAGCATGGCGCCCGGCGCAAATCGACGGTTCGGATTTGAAAAGCTCAAACGCTTCGACCGGGACACGTGGCACGGACTGCGTCAGGCCGCACTGGAACGCAGGATAGAAAAACCCGAAGCAACCATTGTTGGAAGCGACCGGGATGGCCGGGCGCTCAAACTGGCACGGGCCAACCTGGCTGCCATCGGAATCGAACAACAGGTCCGTCTGAAACGTGCCGATGTGCTGGCCATGCCCGCGCTGGGTTCGGCCGGTATCATCGTTACGAACCCACCCTATGGCGTCCGAATGGACGAGCAGCGGCAACTGGCGGAATTCTATCCCCGGCTGGGAGACGTCCTGAAGAAACAATACAGCGGCTGGACAGCTTACATCTTCACGTCCGACTTGCGACTGGCGAAGTTGATCCGCCTGAGCGCCTCGAAACGCACGCCGCTGTTCAACGGGGCGCTCGACTGCCGGCTTTTCGAGTATAAGCTGGTCTCCGGAAGTAATCGTGATGCCAGACGACCCTGACAATCCGGAAACCCCGCCGCCATCCCGTCTCTACCTTCCCAAGCTGGAATGTCCACCGGCAACGATACTCGAATATGTGATTGCACGTTTCCCACAAATACCTCCGGAGACCTGGTATCAGCGGGTCACACGAGGATTGGTGACGTCGAGCAACGGCACGCCCTTCGATGAGAATTCTCCATACCGTCACGGAATCTTCGTCTTCTACCGGAAGGAGGTCCCATTCGAACCCGAGCCGATCGAGGAAGAGACGATCCTGTACCGGGACCGGGAACTACTTGTTGCGGACAAGCCGCACGGGATGCCGGTCACACCTTCGGGCGACCATGTCCGGCGATCCCTGCTGGTCCGCCTGCAGAGGAGCACCGGACTGGCGACGCTGGCGCCACTGCACCGCCTGGACAGGGAGACGGCCGGCGTCGTGATGTTCAGCATCCGACCCGACACCCGGGGCCGATACCACCGACTCTTCGCCGAGGCGACGATCGAGCGGATCTACCGGGCGGTAGGGCACGTTTCCGACGCCCCGGACCGGCACAGTTGGCGTATAGAAAACAGGATCGGGGAAGGAGAACCGTGGTTCCGCCGGCGGATCGTGGAGGGAACGACAAACGCGATCACGGAAGTTGAACTCCTCCAACTTCAAGGAGTCGAAGGACTGTTCCGGATCCGGCCTGAAACCGGGAAGAAACACCAGATCCGCGTTCACATGGCGTCGATTGGGTTCCCCATCGTCGGAGATCCTCTTTACCCGGTGATCCGGGAAGAACAGGACAGGGATCGCCCCCTCCAGCTTCTCGCGGAACGACTCCAGTTCATCGATCCATTGAGCGGGACGCCACGAACCTTCACATCGGCAAGAAAGTTAGGGCCCGCTCAAGAATAACTTCACATTTTGGCATCCCATCTTCACGCCATCTTCGGCCGCTCCTCAATCGCAGATCCTCGAAATAGCCGAACTATTCCTCCGGTCTGCTCAATCGGTCGCGACCAAATCTGACGCAAATCTGGGCGCCAATTCTGCGAAGTTATTCTTGAGCGGACCCTTGGTTGTTGCCGGATGTGACGCTGCTCGATGTCACCGACAGGTCCAGGACCTGACCGGCTTGATCGATGAAGCTCAAGGTTCCGGATGAAGTCTGCCCTGCGGTGCCGCTGAACAGGACGAACTGAGTCGACCAACCCCCGGAGTCTGCCAGATGCGGGAAGAACGTATCCACGCTGGTGGTCGCGCCCACCTCGCTGGATGGCGGGGTTGTGGTGATGAGGAAGTCCTCCCGCTGATTCGTGCGCCCTCTCAGTCCGACGATTGCGACCGCAGAGGTCGAGGTGACCCGGAGCACTCCCGAAAAATTGGCAGGCAAAGAAAACAGTTCATCGATGAACCTGGCAGTCTGCCCTGAAGGCGGGAGCGACAACGTCTGGGCCGAGGCTACGCTCGACCCATCCAGATTCGTGAGATCCAGCGTGACGGTGTTCGCCGTCCCAGATGTGTCGGTCACCGCCAGGCCACTGCGGACCGATCCCACCTGTCCGGTTGTGCCGGACGCCTCAACATACACTCGGAATGCCGATCCCACCGGAAGAGCAGGAACGCCTGCTTCAGAGACCGTGATACCTCCGGTCTTCAGCGAAAACACGCCCACACCGGATGGGCTCGTGCTTCCGGGGTCCGGGGTCGCCCGAACGGACCCTACAGTCACCGCACCGGCGGGACTTGAAGTGGTGAACCGCTTGATCGTGCGCGGCAGGATGGCGTAAGCGAAACTCGATCCGGAGGACCCATCGTCGAGCGCAAGCGTCAGAGGCTCGGCGGCGGTCGTGCCGATTCCCTGCCCCAAAAACTGCAGGTTTCCGGTGATCGTCGCGTCGGTCGGGTTCACCAGGATCACCTGGGTCGTCCACCCCAGCCCATCGGCAAAGTGCGGAAAGTAAATCGTGTCCGAGGATGCGGTCGACAGTGGGGCAACAGGCAAGGTGGTGATCAGGAATTCTGAACGTTCGTTCGTGAATCCTCGAAGAGCGACTACCGAGATCGGGACGGAGGATGTGAATGTGAAGGTGCCCAAAACCGGAGCCACACCATTGAAGGGATCCTGGTCGAGGAACTTCGCTGTCTGCTGATTGGCCCCCAGCGTCAAGGTGCCGCTGCCAGAATTCGTTCCGGTCAGGTCGGTGAAGAAAAACGAAATCGTCGCGTCGGCGTCGTTCGGGTTCGCGATGGCCAGGCCCGTGTTTACGGGGCCATTCACTTCAGCGAATATCCGTCCGGACTGTACCGGCGCAGCCGCCGGAACGCCCGCCTCGGAGACCAGAACGCCATTCGCTGTAAAACCGAATATCCCCAGACCGGACGGAGTCGTTCTCCCGGAGTCCGGACGGATCCGGCCATAGCCAACAGTAGGAGTTTGGGCTGTCCCCTGACTGGATATCGAGGTTCCCCCGCGGTCCGTTATCGAAAACAGTTCCGTGCCGATTGTCCGGGTAAACGTAAGCAAGATTGAGCTCCCGGCAGTGCGGGCCTGACCATCGGTAACCGTGTACGATATCGTCTGGGTCCCCGCCGACGCCGATACCGGAACCGATGCCAGGAACGAAAAGGTATTGTCTCCAGCCGTGACATCGCCGTTCGTGCCATCGTCGAAGAAGTTCTGTGACCCCGACCCCCCGATTGAAGACAAATCCGCACTGACGGTGATTCCGCTGCTAGCCGGATTGCCTCCTGGTACAACGGTCACCGTCAGCAACGCGGATGATCCGGCTGCGACAGAATCTTGTGCTACCGTCCCCGTTGCTGATAGTTCGGTCACGACGAGAGTCACCGAACTCAGAACGACCAGGGCTCCTGATGAGTTGATGGCAGGAGTTTCTGAAAACGGGGGCGCAAAAAACCCTAGCGGCAACGCCGCGATCGCATCGACCACAGCCATACCATCGTCGATGACCCTTCCAAACACAGTAAATCCGCCGTTCTGAGGATCGAGGATTCCGGAATTATCACCAAGATTGACAAACCACTGGCTAGTGGCACTGTTAGGATTTCCCCCCAATTTGGCCATCGCCACGGTGCCACGGGTATTGGATATGTTGAACTCGTTTACAATCGGTGGGTCCGCCGGAATCTCGATCGCGGCGCCATTGGAGTTCAGTCAGAACCCCCCTCCTTGCACAACAAAGCCCGGGACAACGCGATGGATAAACGAGCCGTCATAGTCGCCATCCCTGACGTAGTTCAGAAAGTTCGCCACGGTTACCGGCGTGGTTTGTTCGAACAGCTCTATAGAAAAGCTTCCCAGCGTTGTATCCACCCGGACGACTGGATTCGTCGATGCGCCCGATTGGGCATAGACATTAAGAAACTCGCACCACTCGCCCGAACTACAGGCAAGCGAAACGAATACCGCAACGGCGAACGCAACGGTTCGGACAAGACTGCGCTTGATCATTCCTGTTTTGTAACACATTAGCGGTCCATAATTCCCGGTGGAATCCGGCACACATCTCGTATACATAGACGAAGAGCCTCTCCACGTAATTCTTGACAGCCCTGACTTCTCCCGGTATACAAAAAACGAAGATCATAACCATCGCATAAATACAGGTTTGTCCCCGACGGTTCCCCACGTTAGACGCAGAGAGGAGAATTTTGATGCGCGTTACGCGTTTGTTGATGATCGTCGCCACAACCCTGGCCGTAGCCTCGGTCGGGGTCGCGCCATCCACAGCTCAGGTTCCTCTCGGGATCACAAGCGCCCGGGGCCTGACTGTGACGCCTGTCTACGAGGGGTGGTATGAAAACCCCGATGGCACGTTCACGCTTTCGTTCGGCTACATGAATCGAAACCGGGAAGAAGCCGTCGACATACCGCTCGGAAGAGACAACTTCATCGAACCCGCCAGGTTCGACGGAATGCAGCCGACCCTGTTCAACCCGAGACGCCACTGGGGCGTGTTCGGGGTCCAGGTGCCGGCTGATTTCGGCAGGGGAAAGGTGGTGTGGACCCTCAATATCCGCGGCGGGACATATGGGATACCGGGCACCCTCAAGACGGACTGGAAGATCGACGCTCTCGAAGGGGAGGCCACTACGGGAAACAAGCCACCCATGCTCCGGTTCTCGGAATCCGGTCCGGAAGGGGCTGCGCCGGGCGGATTGATGGGACCCGGGTTGGACGGCCGGGTCGGCGAAGGTGTGGCCCTGAAGGTTTGGGCGACCGATGACGGATTGAGATCCGGTAGCGTCGGCAGGGCCGGCCGGGCCGATGTCCCGGTAACCCTGACCTGGTTCAAGCACAGTGGACCCGGCGGGGTGGCGTTCACTGAAGCAACCGCCGAAGTCCCCGCCGCCGGGGGAGCGATGACCACGGAGGCGATGTTCGACGAGCCGGGAGAATATATTTTGAGGGTGCGGGCCAACGATGCGTCCGGTGTGACGGGAGCCGGCCACTCCCAATGCTGTTGGAGCAACGGGTTTGTGAAGGTGACGGTCAACCGTTAAGAAGAGGAGCGACTCATGATCAGGAAAACGGCGGGAAGCGCGATTTGGGGCGGAGTACTCGCACTGGCAGTCGGATCGACACTGGGAGTGCCCCCGGCATCCGCCCAGGAGCCTCAGAATGATGTGACATATGCCCGCGACGTGGCACCCATCATCCAGGAAAACTGCCAGGTCTGTCATCAGCCGGGCTCGATCGCGCCCATGTCCTTGATGTCGTTCGACGACGTCAGGCTATACGCCCCGCAAATCCGATCCAAGGTCGAAAACCGCGTCATGCCGCCCTGGCACATCGATCGTACAGTCGGAATCCAGGAGTTCAAGAACGACCGGGGCCTCAGCGATCTCGATGTCCGAACGATCACACAGTGGGTGGACAATGGCACCCCTTTCGGTGACGAGCGGGACATGCCTCCGCCAGCCGTGTTCCCCGACCCATATGGTTGGCAGTTCGAGGGGCAGTTCGGGACACCCGACCTGGTCGTCGCCTCGGAACCTTTCACGCTCGCCGCAGCGACTCAAGACAAGTGGTTCCGGCCCGTAACCGAAACCGGGCTGACCGAAGAGCGATGGGTGCGGGCGATCGAGATCCGGCCGGTCGGCAAAGACGGCAAAGCCATCATCCACCACGTCCTGGCATTCCTCGAGCAGCAGGAGGAAGAAACCGAGATGAGCGCTGGAAGCGTCCAGACAAGCAGTCGTGGATCGATGGGCGGACCGGGACTGTTCATGGAATGGGCCGTGGGCAAGCGGGGAGAAATTTTCCCCGACGGTGCGGGTAAGTTGATGCTGCCCGACTCCAAGATCCGCTGGGAAGTCCACATGCACGCGATCGGCAAACGGGTGGAACAGAGCTATGTCGAAATCGGCGTCTGGTTTTATGAGAGAGACAACGAACCCGCCAACCGGACGCGGCTGAAGATGTTCGACGCGCGGGGCCGCAATGGACTCGACATCGCACCGGGTGAAGTCTCGGTGACGCAGGAATTCCACGTCCTCAAGTGGCCGTCACGGTTGGAAAACTTCCAGCCCCACATGCACATGCGCGGAAAAACCATGACGATGGAAGCGGTCTACCCTGACGGGCGGACCGAAATCCTGAGCCAGGTGGCCAACTTTCAGTGGAACTGGCACGTCAACTACATCTATGCCGACCACGCGGCGCCGCTCCTGCCCGCCGGCACGATAATCGTCATCACGGCCTGGCACGACAACACGGAAAACAACCCCAACAACCCGGACCCCACGCAATGGGTCGGATGGGGTGACCGCACGGTCGACGAAATGGCCCATGCCTGGGTCGACGTCACCTACCTGAGCCAGGATGAATACGATCAGGAGATGGCCAAACGGGAGGCGATGAAAACCAGCGAAAACGACGGGTCCGGGAGCCCGAATCGATAGGCGTTTGGGTTTCGTTCGGCAATGACTTTGATGGGGCCTGCCGTGTTTCGCGACATCCTACCGGCCGAGACGCCTCCGACGGGGGCTGAAGCTTCGGCCGAGTGCGGAACGGAGAGGCGGTTTCCGCGCATCCCCCGCCGCTTGATCGTCAACCCCATAAAGCGTTGCGATCGCGTTCGAATGGAAGCGATGGCGAGAGACTTTCTCGATCGGATAACCGGTCAGGCTTTCGATGTTCTTGAGCAGGGCGACTTCTTCGACGTCGCAAAACGACAACGCCATGCCCCTGGCGCCCGCGCGGGCGGTTCTTCCAATCCGGTGAACGTAGCCCTCCGCATCATTCGGCATCTCGTAATTGATGACGTGGGTGATACCTTCGACGTCGATGCCCCGGGCCACGATATCGGTGGCCACCAGAACTCTCGTTTTGCCGATGTCGAACGCCGCAAGGGCCCGCTGCCGGGCCTTCTGTGTCTTGTTCGAATGGATGGCGTCCGCCTTGACTCCCTTCCTCATGAGATGGTCGACGACACGATCGGCGCGGTGCTTGGTCCGGGTAAAGACCAGCGCACGCTCGATTTTTTGCAATCCCAACAGCGCGGTCAGCAGGTCGAGTTTGTCGCCTCTCGACACGAATAGCGCTCTCTGGATCATCTCCTCGGGCACGCTGGCCGGCGGCGCCACGGCCACCCGGGCGGGCTCCCACAACATGTCCGACGCCAATGATGCAACCTCGGGTGGAAGCGTCGCCGAAAAGAACATGGTTTGCCGTTCCCTGGGCAGTCGGTCGGTGATCCGGCGAACGTCATAGATGAAACCCATATCCAGCATTCGGTCCGCTTCGTCGAGTACGAACATTTCGACCTTCTCGAAGGAAACGTAGCCCTGCTGCATCAGGTCGAGCAGGCGGCCGGGCGTCGCGACGAGAATATCCGGGTTCTTCTTGAGGGCAGCGATCTGCGGGCCGTAGGCGACACCGCCAAGCACGACGGCCGTCCGCATCTTGAGGTAGCGGCCATATGCACGAAAGCTTTCATCCACCTGAAGTGCAAGCTCGCGGGTGGGCGTCAGCACCACGGCGCGCAAGCCGGTCGAGTCCGGATCTTCTGCCAGCAGTTCGAGAATCGGAACCGCGAACGCTGCGGTCTTGCCGGTACCCGTCTGCGCGCTGGCGAGCAAGTCACGGCCCTCGAGCAGCGCGGGAATCGCAGCCTTCTGAATGGGAGTCGGCTTCACGTAGCCTTCTTTGTTGAGAGCCTGAAGGATGGGTTTGCTTAGTGAGAGATCTTCGAATCGGTCATTATGCATGATAGTCCTGTAATTTTGAACCGAGATGTCGGCACGGTCTCGGTGTTCTCAAAACAGGTTTGAAAGCCGAGGAGTGGCGCGGTAGATCGTCGGAAGGTCTTCGAGTCGTTACGAAATAACTCAATATATACATCATAGCAGTTAGACATCCAATATTGCGCATTTGAAGTGAAGGCGGTCCGGCCTGGCTGCAGTTCAGACAGTAGAGTGAGCCAGCAACGTTAAGCCGTCCCACCGGGGTCTGGAAGAATCCCAAAACGACAATTTGTGGAAAGATGTAGATTTTTGGGGTTGAAGCGTCGGTATCTGTATGTTATAATTATATACGACATGCAGTCTAAGAGCAAACTGGCGCGATTGAGCCGGTACCGGGCCGCTTTGCGGGAAGCGATCGATGAGTTAGCCGAGTTGATCGAGGTGGGCTATGAACGCAAGCCGAAGGTGAAGGGGACCGTGTACGAGTTGGCGCGCAAGTGCGGCAAGGCTGGCTGTGCGTGTACGCGGGGACAGTTGCACCGCTCGATGGTGTTGAGCTGGAGCGAGGAGGGCCGGACCCGGTTGTTGTCGATTCCTGCTGAGCGAGTGAAGGGGTTGCGAGAGAAGAGTGAACGGTATACCCAGTATCGCGCGGCCCGGGCCGAGGTCACCCGAGTACAACGGAGGATTCTGAAGCTGCTGGATCAAATCGAGAAGCTGCGGCGGGAGAAACCCTGATGGGGAGTCCGGCATGACCGTGTTTGAACGCAACGACCGGTTGGTGTGCGACGCGTTCCGGGACGGGGAGTTTGACTCGATCGAGGCGGCCGGAGAGGTCTCCGAGACGGACTTCTTTCGAGCCATCGCGGGCAAGAAGATTCTCGAGAAGTTGGCGGGGAGCTACCCGACCCCATTGAAGAAGCACGACGTACCGGTGTGGGTCTATATCGCCAGCAATGTGGCGATGCGCTTCCACGGGGTGCATCAGTTTCATGCCTATCCCTATGTCGTGCGCAGCGGGGGGATGGTCCAGGCCTTCGGCCCCCAGATGGGGCATCGGGCCATCCACCCGGAGACCGGCGATGTGACCTTGGAGTGTGGGGGGGTCAACGACAAGAACAGCTACGACCGGCAGACCCCCTGTGATCAGGACTATCTGCGGAAGATGGCGCGCAAGACCGACGCGGATCGCCTCCAGGATTGGTTCAACCGCGACGTGGTGGGCATCTTCCGACAGCATCGGGCCTTTGATCGGGAAGGGCTGTTCATCGGGGATGCGACCTATCTGTTCCTACCTGACAACCCGGCCTATGAACACGCCTCCTTGATGCTATTCAACGAGCACAACAAGCCGGTCGACGGTCTAAAACTGACCTCCAAACAGAAACTCCGGTGTCAGTGGCGCCGGTGCTACAAACTGGTGACCCTGATCCACACCAATCGCGCCGGGGACTTCTTCCTATGGGCCGGACTGCGAGTCAGTCAGGGTAAAGATAACGACTTGCCGATACTGTACCGCATGGTCGACGAGTTTGTGGCCTATCATGGCACGGGAATCATCAAGCGGTTGATCCTGGACCGGGGGTTTCTCGATGGCCCCTCCATTGGTCGTTGCAAACAGGATTATGGGATCGACATCCTGATTCCGGCCCGTCGCAACATGGAGATCACCCGCGACGCGATCGATCTGGCTGACGCCCAACCCGGGACGTTCCAATCTTGGACGCCTCCTGCACCGCCGGAGAAACCGGCTCCCCTTCATCGGCCCGCCGCGATTCGCAAACGTGAGCAGGCCCGGCAACGCACCTTAGAGAAACGCCCCGTCGAAAATCCGCCCGATCCGGCCACCACGCGCGTGGGTTCGGAACTGGCCGTGGTCCGGGACCTGGAGTCCTATTCCAACTGTCCGGTCCCGCTCCATGCGGTGATCAACCGTGAACGCTATGCCGATGGGCACACCGATCAGTGGGTGCTCTTGGATACCAAACGCATTGCGGATCCCGCCCAAACCCGCACCGAGTATGCGCTGCGCACCGTGGTTGAAGAGCGCTACCGGCAAACCAAGTGTTTCTCCGGCCTCGCCGAGTTCTCTTCCCGCGCATTCAGTCTCGTGGTCAACCAGGTCGTCTTTGTCCTGCTCACCTACAGCCTGCTGCAGTGGTATCTGCGGCGCATCGAACGCCGGAACATGAATCGGAAGACTCGCCCCCGCATCCTCGATGTGCTCCAGCCGACCTTTACCGTCATTCTGATTTACTACCAAAACTACGTCGCCTTCCTCTCTCCGCTCGAGCATCAGGAAATGGTGCTCACACTCAGCGAAACGGCTCGCAAGAAGATTCTTGCCAAGACCCGCCGGCTCCGTCGCGCCCTGGCAAATCAACTGCAGAATCCTCGGCCTCCATAGCGCACCGGGCCCTCGTCATGGATTTCTATCGACCCTGTTTGCCGCATCATCCGGCGGTCGTCGCACTCGTGTCGCTTCTCGAGCCACACCCATCCCTTTCACCA
This sequence comes from Terriglobia bacterium, assembly GCA_965262425.1. Lineage (GTDB taxonomy): Bacteria > Acidobacteriota > Terriglobia > 20CM-2-55-15 > 20CM-2-55-15 > CAZOZZ01. The sequence goes on from OZ253536.1 coordinate 2,657,787, forward strand.
TCCTGCAACTCCCTGTTTCCCACGCAAAACTCCTATCGCCCGAAAAACCACACGATATCGATCGGATAGCCTCAAGGAAATCGCCGCAGTGTCTGAATCGCAGCCGGCCTGGTTACCTGATTGACCCCAACCCCCCCGTTCTATATCATTTACGCATCTCCGACAGCATGGCGCAGGAGCGCGCGCGAGGCACGCATCACATGGCACTCGCCCATTACGAGATCGCAAAGCAACAGTGGCTTATCAACCGTGGAACGGTGAGATGACCCGCTTTCCGCGTTGCGCTTTCTTCATCCTGGTCCTGCTGTCTGATTGCCTGCCTTCCTGGTCGCAAAGCACGACGCCGGTCTCCGTCCTGAATCTCGGCGGCTTTGTCCGTACCACTTCGGGAGCTCCGGAATCCGCAAACACCGGCTATGGTCGCCTGGCCTCACAAGACGGAAGCTCCGTGCCGTCGGGGTTGGCCATCTTCGCGTTCCTGCGTATTCCGGACGATCGTGATCACTGATTCCGATTTAACGTGATCACCGATTCCGGGATCATGATCAGTGATTCCGGGCATCGTGATCACTGATTCCGGGATCATGATCAGTGATTCCGGGCATCATGATCACCGATTCCGGCGATCATGATCACCCGTCGGTAGCGAAGTTTAGACCTGTTAGGTTCTTCCTTGAAAAAGGAGAACTTGATGGGAACAAGACGGCTATCGATGAGACAGTTACGCGAGATTCTACGACTCAAACACGAACAGAAACTCAGCCACCGGGCCATCGCCCGAGCCTGCCGAGTGGGAGTAGGGACGGTTTCGGAGTACGTCCGACGGGCGGCACGTGCAGGGTTGGAATGGCCGCTGCCTGAGGAACTGGACGAGGCCGCGCTTGAAGCGCGGCTGTTTTCCAGCGCGGGACCGGGCTCCCGGGAACGGGTGGTTCCAGATGTCGAGCGGATCCACCAGGAGTTGAAGCGTGTTGGAGTCACCCTCCACCTGCTCTGGGAAGAGTACCGGGAAGCGAATCCAAAGGGATATGCCTACAGCCAGTTCTGTGTGATCTACGGGCGGTGGGCCCAGAAACTGAAGCCCTCGATGCGGCAGGTGCACCGCGCCGGCGAGAAGACCTTCATCGACTTTTCCGGCAAACGGCCAGAACTGACGGATCCGCGGACGGGCACAACTAAACCAGTCGAGTTGTTCGTGGCCGCGCTGGGCGCCAGCGGTTATACCTACGCCGAAGCGACACCGAGCCAGAAACTCGCCGACTGGATCGGCGTACATATTCGCATGGTGGAGTTCTTCGGCGGATCGAGCCGGATCTGGGTTCCCGATCAACTCAAGAGTGCCATTACCCTGTCCTGCCGCTACGAAGCAGGAGTGAATCGCACCTACCAGGATGAGGCAGAACATTACGGCGCCGTTGTCATTCCGGCCCGGCCTCGGAAACCCAAAGACAAAGCAAAAATCGAAGCCACGGTCCTTCTGGCACAGCGTTGGCTCCTGGCCAGAATCCGGAATCACACGTTCTTCAGTCTGGCGGACTTGAACGGGGCGATTCGAAAGTTGCTGTTGGAACTGAACCAGCGGCCGATGCAGAAGCTTCGCGTGTCCCGCCTGGAACTCTACGAAAGGCTGGATCGACCGGCCCTACAGCCACTACCGACCGATCGGTATGAACAGGCCGAGTGGAAGGGCTGTCGTGCCAATATCGACTACCACGTGACCGTGGATCACCATCCCTACAGCGTGCCCTACCAGTTGATCCAGGAAACCCTGGAAGCGCGTTACACCGCCTCGATTGTCGAGGTCTACCACAAAGGCCGGCGCGTCGCCTCTCATCCTCGCCGCTACGATCACCAACCGTCGACTCTGTCGGAACATATGCCCAGTTCCCATCGAGCCCATGCGGCATGGACACCATCCCGGCTGATCCGTTGGGCGGAGAAAACCGGCTCTCAGACCGGCCGACTGGCCGAGGAGATGATAAAACGGTGGCCCCATCCTGAGCAGGGGTACCGCTCCTGCCTGGGATTGATGAGCCTGGGACGCCGCTACGGCGCCCAGCGGCTCGAAGCCGCCAGTGCCCGAGCACTTCGCTTACAGTCCTATAGCTACCGAACCGTCAAAAACATCCTGTCCTCGGCCCAGGACCGTTTGCCGTTCGAGGATTCCGAAACCCTACCCACGCCCCATCACGACAACATTCGCGGCGCCGCCTATTATGCGGAGCCAGAGGAGAGCACACATGCTAATGGAACAAACCCTGGAGAAGATGAACCAGATGAAGCTATCGGCCATGGTCGAAGCCCTCGAGCAGCAACGCCGCTCGAATCAGTACACGGATCTGAGTTTCGAGGAGCGTCTGGGCCTTCTAGTGGATGAAGAATGGACGGCCCGGGAGCACCGTAAGCTCACCCGGCGTCTGCGCGTGGCCAAGCTGCGCTACAGCTCTGCATCGCTGGAAAACGTCGACTTCAAACATCGTCGCAGTCTGGACCGTTCCCAAGTCCTCGCTCTGGGCTCCTGCGGGTGGATCCGGGACCGGCACAATCTGATCATTTCCGGTCCGACCGGCATCGGGAAAAGTTTTCTGGCTTCGGCTTTCGTCGAACGAGCCTGCCGGCGCGGTTTCAATGCCGCCTACGTCCGAATGCCCCGGCTCTTGCACCAACTGGCGGTCGGCCGTGGCGACGGCTCCTACGCTCGTGTTCTGGCACGGCTGGCCAAGACCGATCTGCTGGCCATCGACGACTGGCTCCTGGCCCCGCTACGCGATGCCGAACGCCGGGACTTGATCGAAGTCGTCGAGGAACGGAGCGAACGCTCCGCCATCTTGATCGCCAGCCAGCTCCCGGTCGCCGACTGGCACGGCGTCATCGGCGACCCGAACCAGGCCGACGCCATCTGCGATCGCCTCCTCCACAACGCGCATCGCATCGAACTGAAGGGACGATCCATGAGACAAACCAAGGCTGCCCCGAAACCCTCTTCCAAGGAGCCGGCATGAACCCCACCTGGCGACGAGGTAGTCCAACTCGGACTGGCGTCCGATCGTCGCGGATACGCGATCCTGGCGCGAAGGATTTTCAGGAATTCAGTAAGGACGGGACGAAGAATGAGAAAGAACCTAAAAAACAAACCAGTGGCCTGTGGAAAATGATGGGCTATGGAAATCCACAAAAAACGTGGATTCCCACAGCCCTGGAAAAGCCTGCGGCTTTCCCACATTTACACACAGGCCCGGCGATGAATATCAAGATTATGGAAGCATTCAAAACAAGAATCGTGGACTTCGGGAGGTCTAAACTGAGATCCTAACCCTCACTTCGCTACGGCGGGTGATCACGATGCCCGGAATCACTGATCATGATCCCGGAACTGGTGATCACGATCAGCGGAATACGCACGTTCCGGCAGAACGGAGTGCTGGTGACCGAAGCCGCAGTGCCCGCCTCCCTGCTGATCCAGGGCGGGAGAATCTACGCCGAAGTCCAGGGGGCGGTGCGGACAGGGCTTGCGATCGCCAACCCCAATCCCCAACTCGTCACGATTTCCTTCTTTTTCACTGACGAAATCGGCGGCCGGTTTGCCGAAGGCAGCACAACGATCCCAGCGAACGGCCAGATCGCACGGTTTCTGGATGAGGCTCCGTTCAACGGCGGATCAACCGTCACGGGAACATTCACATTTACATCGTCTCTACCGGTCGGGGCGACCGCGCTGCGCGGGTTTGTGAACCAACGGTCGGATTTTCTACTGACAACCCTGCCCGTGGCCGATCTGGCCTCGACCAACACCTCGGACATCGTCTTCCCCCACTTTGCGGATGGCGGAGGCTGGACCACGCAGGTCATTCTGGTCAACCCGTCGGATTTCCCGGTGGAAGGCACCATCAAATTTTCGAATACCGTGACGACGTCAAGCTTGCCGAACTCGATCAGTACACCCATCGGACTGAACACGTTCGGTTATTCGATTCCACCAAGAAGCGCCCGGAGACTGGTGAGCGGAGGACTGGGACTCCCTCCCCGTACCGGATGGGTCAGCATCAAGCCCCGCGTCGGAAGTTTCACTCCGTCGGGCTCCGTGATCTTTTCGTTCCGACAGGAGGGCACGACGGTCACCGAAGCCGGCGTACCTCCGGTGGCCGAGGGCAAGGCCTTCCGCCTTTATGCCGAGTCATCGGGCGATTTTGAAGCCCAGGAAATCGGTTCGATCCAGAGCGGCCTGGTGGTTTCAAACTCGGGCTCGGCCACAGCGACTGTGGATCTGGCCTTGACGACGCTTGAAGGTGTGCCCACCGGGCTCGGTGCCCAGATCAGTGTTCTGCCTAACGGCCAGGTGGCTAAGTTCCTGAAGCAGATCAATGGCTTCGAAAGCTTGCCGGAACCATTTCAGGGAATCCTTCGAATAACAACAAATGCTCTTGCGGGAGTTGCCGTGGCGGGTCTTCGCGGACGTTACAATGAAAGGCAGGATTTTCTCATTGCCCCGACCTGACAGGCTTCCTTTCACCCGGCACCGTGGTCCAGTTCTCGGCCGTTGCCAGAGATGCGAACGGTAATGTCGTCGGATGCACGCCTCGATTCGCCGTCTCAAATCCGGTGGGAAGCAACGTCGCCAACATCGACCCCAATACGGGTGTGTTAACCATGGGACCTGACGAAGGGGCGGTCAGCGTCACGGCAACGTGCAACGGTGTGACCAGTGGCAAGCCGATCCTTGTGAGCGGCTCGGGATCGGGACCGCCTGACGATCCTGCGTCTTCGCCATTCGATGGTGTTTATGTCGGCACCTATTCCGGGTCCGCGACCGTGGCCGGTATCACCGTGGGGGCAAGCGGCCAGACCCAAATTACAGTTACCAACGGCGCCATCACCGTACAGTCGCCGGGAGGAGGCTCCGGGTCAATCGGGGCGCTGGGATCGGCCAATTTTTCGACCTCGGGAGCAGTTGCAGTGCCGGGCGCCTCCTGTACGTTCAGCGGACAATTTTCACTCGGCACTGCAAGCAGCGCCTCAGCGAGCGGGAGCTGGTCCTGCACCCTGGATGGCGGCAGTGCATCCGGATCCTGGAGGGTAACGCGGCAATAGGCACGGAATGCCTGGGCTTTCGATCGTAAGTTCAGGTGCTGCAGTAGGAAACTGCTCGCCAAGTGTGGTAAGAAGTAAAGAATGGCAGAAGCTCGAGAAGCCGGTGAAGAAGTCCTTGGACGCCATCTGATTGCCGACATGACGGGGTTGTCCCCGGCCCTCCTGCGCGACGGCAATCGGATCATGCGTATCCTGAAGGAAGCGCTGGACCAGGCCGGCTTTCACTCCCTCAACAGCGTGGAGCATCACTTCGTCGAGCGTGGCGCGGGGTTTACGGGGATGGTTCTTCTCGAGGAATCCCATGCCGCCGTTCACACCTATCCCGAGCTGCAATATCTGGCGCTGGACATCTTCGCTTGCGGTCCTCTCGACCCTTCCAGCGTCATGGACACGCTGGTTCGAGAGTTGGCTCCTCTGGCAGTCGACGTACGTACTTTGAGACGCACCCCTCGCGTCAGCATTCCCACACAAACGGATTCTTAGAAGGTCCAGACGATCAGGATCGAGGCGCCCACGTAGCCGAACGCTTCGAGAAGGCCGGCGCCGATGTTTGGATGTTCCTGGGTCTGCTCGCCGGAAAGCTTGACGCCGGGCGCCAGCAGGATGTCGGTGAATTTGTGGACAACGAACAGCATGATGAAGCCAAACCCGACGTCGACGACGAACAGGGTGAGGCTATCCATCCAACCGGTGAAATCGCCGCCGATAGCCAGACTGATGATGTTGCCGATACCGATGAGCGCCCCTGCAAACGCCAGGCCTACCGCGGCGTTGTCTCGCTCCAGTTCTTCCAGAAAGTTGTACGGGGTCACCAGTTCGTACAGCCTTCCGGCAATCACGAGCACCACCTGCGCGAGTAGCCAGAAAGCCAGCAGGACAAGCATGCCGGAACCCACCGCGGCGAATGCGCTCGCCGCGGGAGAAGCTCCCCCCGCATCGCCTTCGGTGGCCCGGAGAATGATCAGGCCGTTGGCGATATAGACACCGGCCTCGACAAACCCCACGCCAAGGTTGCGATCTTCGACCACCTCTTTGGTGTTGTTGAATGAAGGCAGAAGGATCTTCTCGCACATGTAACTCGCCAGAAGCATGAGGACGATCGCGGAAAGACCGTAGACGCCGATCGTCACGATGTCCGTGCTGAGACCTTGCGATTCGCCCGAAATCGCCCCCCCGAAGGCGATCAGGATTCCAAAATAATAGCCAACCGTGGAGACTGCGAGTGCCTGGTTATCCCGGGTGAAGAGTTCGGCATTCAGATCCACACGCCGATAGAGACTGGAATAAGCGAGCTTGGCGATCCAGAAGAGAACAAACGCCTCGAGGATATAAAAAAAGGATTCGCCGATCAGATAGAGATTATCTGTCAGAGAAACCTGTGCCGGCTGCGGTGCGGCAGTTTGCGCGGAGAGGGTAAACCCCAGTCCGGCAAATATCGGAACAGCTAACAGAAGCACGACTGAGAGAATGACCGGCCGCTTGTTCATGATGAAATCCCTATTGTATCCGTCGATCGAAGATCATTTTCCCAGGCTGCGCCCCGCCCCTGCCCGACTGCGGGCCCTGGCCTGGAAACGGGACTGTTTGGCCTGATACCTCTGGGAGAAAGACGGCCGGGTTCTGGCCGTCGCGGTACCGTTCGCGCCGAAAGTGGGCCGCCCTCCTGTTTGAGGGCCGTAATACGACTGACCGCGGTTCCTCATGCCGACGTAGGTGTTGTAATCTCCACGTCCGATCCGGTGCCCACCCAACGCCCTGCTCATGAACGCGTACTGCCCGTAAAAGATCCAGAAACCGCCGGGACCAAAATACCCGTATTGGCTACGGCCCACATGCTGATAGTAGGGAGGGTAGCTCTGGGCGTAGCCGGTCAGGACGCCATCCGCCGTCTTCGACGCCACGACCATGCCGATGGCCTGTTCATAGCGAGTCGCCAGCCTGTCGGAGATGGAAAAGGTGTCCATCCGTTCCTCGAACTGGGCCGCTTCCCCCTCGTCGGGGTTCTCGCCGATTGGTTCGCTGATCCGGTAGCTGCTCTGGAGCGTTACGGAATTTCGTAGAAACCCGTCGTTGACATCGTCCACGATGATCGAATACTCGGGATACTGTGCAAGCTGCGTCACCAACGCCGGAATGGGGTCCCGGCCTGCGCGAGAGCCGCTGATCACCCAGAAGCCTAACGCGATGATGGCCACAACCGCAACGACCCGGATCATTCGCTGCTCTCTTGACTGGCCGGGCATTCCTAGACTCCTTGGTTCATCTCAAGTTCCCGGTACTTCCTACGCGTTCCCACTCGGCAGGATGTTCGGGAATTGATATTCTTCCACATATTCGCCGACAACGGACTTAAAATCCCTTTCTCCGTATTGCGTGACGAACAGCACGTTTCTTTCGGACTCGTCCGAGTAAGACCAACTGATGAACTCTCTACCCGGACCTTTGGCGTCTTCATGGAACATCCCCGCACCGGTCTCGGTCAGGCTATAGCTCCGCCCGTTGTGGGTTAACTTTTTGGGCGGATCGTGATGTCGGACAGTATGTTCAACGACATCTTCGGAGATCTGATTGATAGGAATGCTTTCTGTCAGCGTCCAGACCACCTCTCCGTCACTGTCCGCTCGCTCCAGGTAGACGACCTTGTCGGAGGTTTCGAGAACCCATTCTTCGGTCTCGAATCCAGAGTAGTCATAGGTGTTGTAGCCGGTGACCTCCCAGGTCTTCAGATCGTAGTCGACCAGGTATCCGACCTTCATGGCACCCAGCTTGAAGTCCACCAGCGGGTCGGATTTCGCTTCCTCCCGGCCCAGCCATTTCTTCCATCCCATCGTTCATCTCCCTACCATCGAGCGTAATCTTCGCGATAATACCTCGCCAGAGTCGGTCGTTCCAGCGTGTTGGCTTCGACGTCCACCCGGGCCATGTCCCCATCAAAATCGAGCCTGGACAAGAACAGATCCTTATTCAGGTAACGCAGCCCGGGTATGAGCTGAATACGACTGGGATCGATCGGCGTTTCAGACCCCAGGTGAAAGCCCCACTCGCCGAAGGAAGGGACGTAAGCGTGAAAAGAGAGCACCTCGAAACCCGCTTCTTCCATCGATTCACCGATACACCAGTAGGCCCGGCGGGCGTAGTAAGGGCTGGTCGCCTGTGTGAGCACCACTCCTCCGGGAGCCAGGTGTCGTCGAATCAGCCGGTACGCTTCGACCGAGAATAGTTTTGAGATGTCCTCTTCCCGAGGGTCCGGCAGATCGATTATCACGACCGAATAGGGTTCGTGTGCTCTCTGCAGAAACGTAAAACCATCCTCAATCGTCACACGGACCTTCGGGTGGCTCAAGGAGTTCCGATTCAGATCCGTAAAATAAAGGTTGCGCCTGGCCAGAGTCGTCATCTCCGGATCGAGGTCCACCAGTTCGATCTCTTCCACGTCGCTGTACCGTAGGATTTCACGGACTGCGAGACCGTCGCCGCCACCGATGACGAGAACCCGCGCCCGGTTTCGCGAGAACGCCATCGCGGGGTGGACCAGCGCTTCGTGATACCGGTATTCGTCGACCGAGGAGAACTGCAGATGCCCGTTCAGAAAGAGCTGCGTTTCATCTTTCCAGCGCGTGACGACGATCTGCTGGTACTCCGTCTGCGTGCTGAAAACCACCTGGCCTTCGTAGAGGGAGTCTTCCCACCGCTCCATCAGGGGCTCGGCCTGGATTGCGAACACGACCAGGACACCCGCAACCAGAAGGCCCTGAAGGAAAAGTCTTTCCCGATCCCTGGACGAGAGTTTCCCCCACACGGCGAGAAGAATGCCCGAACCGGCCAGAACGTTTAAGCCGCCGGCGACCAGTGACGTATGGAAGGCTCCGAGAACCGGCAGACAAAAAAACGGGAAAAGAACAGCCGCGACCAGGGCACCGACGTAGTCGACCGAAAGCACATTTGACAAGATCGTCCGTAACGATCCGTGGCGTCTCAGGATCCGTGTCAGGAGAGGAATTTCCAGCCCGATGAGCGTACCGATGATCAGGATGATGAGGAGCATCACGTACCGATAGACATCGGTATAGGCATAGGCAAGGTACAGGGCGGGAACTGTCAGCCCCCCGAACAACCCAAGCCAGATTTCCAGAGCCACGAGCCGCCGGATCAGTCTGCCGTGAATGGCCCTGGAAATCCACGAACCCAGTCCCATCGCGAAGAGAAAGAAACCAATGGTCAAGGAGTATTGCTCGACACTGTTTCCCAGGAAATACGAGGAAATACTTCCGACCAGCAGCTCGTAGACGATCCCGCACGCCGCGGCGACGAAAACCGATGCGAGTATCAGGAACAGACCCAGCTTCGACATGCTTTCGTCGTCGGACCCGAGCTCGCTCTGTTCCAGATCGTTGGGCACGAGATCGTCGTCAGGCGTCTTGCTGAAGCTCATAGGACTGCCGCCTTCTCTCCGGGGAGACCGTTGATTGATGGTTCGAAACTCCTCCCAAGACGCGCCAGGACCTGCTCGGCCGCCCGGATACCCGAGAAAGAGGCTTCTTCGAACAGCGGCAGGCCCGTCGTGTCACAAGATGCAAAATACACGTTCCCGAACGGCGCTCTCCGAATGGAGCTTTCGCGCCCCCAGATGATTCCCGGGCCCGGTCGGATCATGGCGTGACCCCACCGGTAGACGTCAATGCGAGTGACGACACGTTCCAGGTCCGGATGGGCCACCAGCAGATCCTGCATGATCAGGTTGACCCAGCAGGAATGATCTTCTTCGAGTAGCTTCTGACGGGCCAGGTCGAGATCGGCAACGAACGGGAGATAGTAAACCAGGACCGATGGCTTGTCTTTGTATTCCGTTCGGGTTTGATGATCCGCGACGATGTAACCCAGGGATCGGCTGCTGTAGAGGACATTGTCCCACGCGATCGACACTTCGGCGTTCGTGGGGAGTTCGCTGACGTGGACGCTGGCGGTCAGCCATGGGCTGTATTCACAGGATTCGATGGCTTCTACCTGGGGCCCGGGCAATCCATCGACGACGAACGGCGCGGTATGGAGCTTGGAGGCATAGATCACGGTTCGGGCCGAGAGACTGCGATAGGTCTGACTGGAGGTGTCGTAGTAATCGACCCGTACGCCGGGACCGTCGTTGTCGACTCGGAGCACCGCGCATCCCAGCCGGCATTGCGAATCCGCCAGGCCCTCTGCCAGGCGCTCGACGAGAAACCCGTTTCCCGCAGGCCACGTCAAGGTGTCGGAAGGGTACTCGTCGGCGAGGCGCTCGTCATAGTAGCGGCACGCGAAGTAGTGAATGCCGGCCCAGGCCGACACGGTTTCCATTGTGCCCCCGTAGTCGTCCCGGCACGCGTAATTGATCATCCAGTCCAATCGCGGCGAGTCCCATCCCTTCGAGCGGACGTAGGTCTCCATGGAAATCTCGTCAAGTTCGCGAACCCTGGAGTCCGTGGTGCTGTAACTGAGAGGGAGGACGAATGCGCGCCGGCCGTCGAAACCCCGGTACAGGGTCCAGGAAAGCATGTCGTCCTCAAAGGAAAGCATGGTTTCCCGTTCCTCGGCTGAGGCTCCCTCGAGCAGATCCCATTCGATCCATCTCCCGTCCTTGAAGAGACGTTCGGCGGGCCATCGCAGGATATGTTCTTCGGCAACCCTCGGCCGTCCGCTCTCGTCGTAGCCTTCGATTATTCCGAGGTCGGACAGAAGTTCTTTGACGCAATCGGCTTCGGCGGGCGGAACATTGATGTAGTGTGCCCCCCAGGGGAATTCGGTGCTCTCCGCGCGCCCGGAGGCGGCGGTGCCTCCGAGCCGGGGCTCCAGTTCGAGCAGGATGAAATCGTCCAGCCCGGCCTTCTTCAGCTTCCACGCTGCACACAGCCCCGAAACGCCACCTCCGACTATGGCCACGTCGTAGGTATGGGCTTCAGGCTCCTCGGAAAACCGATCGCGGGGGCGGGGCTCGCGAAGCAGATGCCCTATCTGCTGGCTTCCGCCAACGATGCTCCCCGGAATGTCAAAGGTTCCCGGAGGCGGAGTGCCTGAGTTCCAGCACGAAGGGACGACAGCCAGGAGACCGCTGGTTGCCGAGAGGCGAAGGAAGCTCCGGCGTGTGCAGGACGACATTCCTGGATGATACCCTGACTGTTTGAAACTTTCTTCACACAATTCCCGAAGCCACTTCACAGGACCGTCTTCCGGGAGCAGAATGCTTCAATATGCGAATTTATGCGAGCTAACTGGATTGCATCAGCCCGTTTCGACCTCGGCCTGATCGTCGGCCCTCCGGTCGCCGCCGTCCTGCTGGTGCTGGTGTTGCCGGCCATGCGGACCGGGGAGACTCCGGTCTGGGGCTGGCTGATCTTCGTTGTCTTTGTAGACGTGGCGCATGTCTACTCGTCGCTGTATCGGACTTATTTCGAACCTGACGAATTCGCCCGCAGGAGACTGTTCTACCTGGCGACGCCTCTGGCATGTTTTCTGGGAGGCGTCGCTCTGTACAGCGTCGGTTCCACGGTGTTCTGGAGGGTGCTGGCCTACGTCGCCGTCTTTCATTTCGTCCGTCAACAGTATGGTTTCGTCATGGTTTACCGCCATCGCGCGGGCGAGCGCTCCGCGGGCTCCGCACTGGTGGACAAATGCGCCATCTACGCGGCCATGGTCTACCCGCTGGCGTTGTGGCACCGGGATCCATCGGCTCGAAACTTCGAGTGGTTCATTGAAGGGGATTTCGTCCAGCTTCCGGATTGGGTCGCAACTGGCGCCGTTGTTTTCTATGCGGCTTCGCTGCTTGTGTTTGCGGCCCGGCAAGTACAGGTGTTTGCCCAGACGCAAACCGTGAACTGGGGCAAGATCGGCATCGTGGGCTCGACCGCAGCCGTCTGGTATGTGGGGATCGCACTTCTCGATTCCGACTTCGCGTTCACCGTGACGAACGTTGTCGCGCACGGAGTTCCGTACATGGCCCTGGTGTGGCTCTACGGTCGGCGGCGCTGGGCCGGCAACCCCTCGTGGCGGGGGGCGATTCATCGTCCCGCGGGCGTCGGTCTGTTCGTCGGCCTCCTGTTCGTGCTCGCCTACGCCGAGGAAGGCTTGTGGGAGCTCTTCGTCTGGCAGGAGCACGCCGAAGTTTTCCTGGGGATGGCTTTGAATTTCGAGGTGCCTTCTCTGGTCCTGACCATACTTGTCCCCCTGCTCACCGTCCCGCAGGCAACCCACTACATCCTCGACGCCAGAATCTGGAAGTTTGACGGGTCGAACCCGAATCTCCGGTACTATCTTTTCCTCGAGGGCGAGGCGCCCGCGGCTGGAAACGATTCGTAGGTCGGGCGTCCAAGTCCCGGCAACGATCGGTGTCTTCACGCGACCGACGAGTCGCCGGCCGTTCGGTGGTGTCAGATTCCCATTTTCTTCTTGAGCGCCGCCAGCGAGTCGCTGGTCGCGGCCGAACTGGGCTCGGCAAGGGTTCTGTCTATCTCCTGATCCAGGGTGACGCTCGCGTCGCCCATTTCCCCGTAGGCCTCGGCGAGCGACTCCTCCTCCACCACTTTGTCCTTCATCCTTTCGAGCAGGGCAATCGTACTGGAGGAATCGACGCTCGACAGCTGCTGGTTGATCTTTCGCATTGATGAGGCGGTCTTGGCTCGCGCTTTCAAGGTCACAAGCTCGGTCTCGTAGCGACTGATCGTTTCTTTCAGAGTCTGCACCTTTGCCTGGAGCTGATCCCCCATGGCTTTCTGCTGCTCGTGATCCTTCTTCAAGACGCCGGCGCGTTGCACGGCACTCTCTTTTTTGTTCAGAGCCTCGGTTGCCAGACGTTCCGCGTCGGCCGGATCCAGATCCCCGCTCTTCATTTTCTGCAGAAGAAGCATCGCTTTTCTCTCGTAATCCTTCGCGAGCTTTTTCTGGTCGTCGGAATCCTTCTTGAAACGAATCGCAATCGCTTTGACCTGAGCCAGACTCTGCATGGAACCTCCCAGGTCTTTTTTCAGGTCGCGAATGCCTTGCTCGCTCAACTTGATCGGGTCCTCGAGCTTGTCCACGACGGAATGCGCCTGGGACTGCACGTTCTTAAAAATTCTTTGAAAGAAACTCATTTTTCAGCTCCCCCCGACTTTCGGTGACTATATTCCAGCAACTCTGTGCCGTTTTCGGCCAGGGCAAGCTCCAGCGATCGAATGGAGCCTTCCAACTCGTTACAATCCAGGTTTTCCAGTTGCAACGTGTCGCGGAAGAGAACGCGAGTGCCTTCCTCGTCATCGAGGACAAACGCTCCATGTACCATCGTTCGGTTCATCTGTAGCAGGCGTTTGAAGAAATCTCCGGCATCCTCGGGGACATCCATGATGAGTTGTTCGAGGACGACGATCGGGGGCTCGCAGTCGATGATCAGGTTTTGAATCCCGTTCTCCTGATCCTCAACGACGACCAACTCCTCGGCCTCATTCTCGCTGACAATCTTCATATCGATGTCGAGCAGATAACCCTTCACCAAATCCAGGTTCTCGGACATATTTAGTTCTCCTGTCGGTTTGTCTCGCTCTCGGGCCGTTGCTGCAGCGCTTCGTAGGCACCGTTCAACCTTCGAGTCAGTTCCCCGGCGATCTTTCGTTTCTCCGGATCCTTCGAATGCAGATCCGGGTGATATTTTCGCAACAACCGGTTCCGTGCCTTCCGAACAGTCTCAAGGTCGGAACCATAGGGCACCTCCAGGTTGGCATAGAGCGCAGCCAGATCTGGATCGACGTCCCGGGCGGGGGTCGCGGCCTGTCGGCCACGCTGGCCGGGCCCGTGAGCGCGAGTGTGCCTCTGGCTCCCATGGTCCGGATCGACGCGGACCCGTTCGCCCGAGTCCGGACGGACCTGGGCTCGAAGGAGTCGGATCACGCGGTTCACCAGGTCCAACGATTCAGCTCCCTAGAAAACAGGTTCAACACGACGGCCATGCATACTGACCAGAATAACTCAATATTCAACAGCTTCACCATTTCTCAGCCGGAGGAGAGGCAGGATAACGTGAAGAATCAGATGCCAGATGCCAAGTTACTTCCTGGTCGGGCGCTCGAAGTTGCGACAATGCCGAGGCGAATCCGGATGACGTGGACTAGCAGCCTGTGGTGGAACTCTGTAGGGTCGCGTTACGAGCGCCATGGGGCTAGATGCAAGGCGCCACGACGACGTCGATGCTCTTCATCGCGCATCCCGCCGCAGCCGGCCCCATGCCGTCGTAACCCGTAGGGCGCAGAGGTCTTCGGGCCACAGGCTGCTAAGATAACTGGCGGTACTGGTGACCCCGGCGTTCATCAGTGAAGGAATGACTCGACAACCATGCTCAAGCTGCTCATGGACTTCTTCCGGCGCTTCAGACCGGAAACACACGAAATCCTTAAGGTAATCCTCTTGTTTTTTGCCCTGGTCGTTCTGGGCGCGATTGGTTTTAAACATTTCGAGGGTGCTGTCAACCCCGACCTGTCCTGGAGCGATGCCGTTTGGTGGTCGATCGTGACGATGACCACTGTGGGATACGGGGACTATTTCCCAACGACCGCTTACGGTCGCTACCTGGTCGCCATACCGGTGATGGTTGTCGGCATCGGCATCCTGGGCTACCTGCTGTCGGTGATGGCAACCACGTTGATTGAGTCGCGGTCAAAGGAGTTGAAAGGCATGACAGACCTCAGCGTCGAATCACATGTACTACTGGTCCATTTTCAGAGCAAGGACCGGAACCTGGAGATCGTCCGGGAGCTGCGGGAGGACTCCAAGACCCGGGACCTCGCGATCGTGTTGGTCGACGAACACCTCGAGGAGCTGCCGCACGAATTCCAGAAACTGGGTGTCCGTTTTGTGAGGGGCAGGCCATCGAAGGAAAGTGTCCTGCGCCGCGCATGCGTCGACAAGGCACGTTATGCCATCGTTCTTGCCTCCGACATAAGCCACGCCAGCGCCGACGACCATACCCTGGCAGCGGCGCTCACCATCGAATCGATCAACTCCGACGTCTTCACGGTCGCCGAATGCCTCGATCCCGAACGTGTGGAACTGATGCGCCGATCGGGATGCAACCGCGTGGTCTGCGTGGCCGGTCTCGCATCGTCCTTCCTGGTTCAGGAGGTTTCCGATCCCGGCACGCAGGCGGTCGTCAGCGAACTGATGTCCAACAGATTTGGTCAACAGGTCTACATCGCACCGGTTGAACACATGAGAAACTGGAACTTTTCCGAGCTGCAGGCATATCTTTCACAACAGGAGTACCTGGTCCTTGGGGTACAACGCGGCGCCGAGGCACTGCTGAACCCGGGAGGGGCTTACAAGATCGAAGCGGGCGATCACGTCATCTGCATGGGGACACACAGGCCCGCTCCGATTCGGATTTCAACCTAGGGTCCGCTCAAGAATAACTTCACAGTGTAAGAGAGGGATTTTCGACGCAAAGACGCAAAGACGCAGAGATCTGATGTCTTTGTTCCCGGATAAAGGTCTCCGACAATGTCCTTCCGATCTCGGCGTCTCTGCGTCGAGTTTTTAGGGCGAAGCGGATCTGGTTGTCGGTGACTGCACCCTGGAATGTTTCCAGAACGCGGACAGGCCGGTGACCAGGACACCCACTGAGACTGCTCCACAGACAACACCCCAGAACCAGTACGGCAAGAACAGTAGATCTGCCAGTTGCGCCACGTCGGAAGGCATCGCGCCGGCACTGGTCATCGCGGTTTTAGTAAACAGATAGTCCGCCCGCGCGAAAACACTGAGTGCCATTTGCACGGCCAGGAGCGCGGCAGTGAACTGAGCGGCGCCGGTCCCAAGGCGAATACCCACATAGAGCAGGCCTCCGCCCACTGCTCCGACGAAGGCCAGTCCAAACGCGTTGCGTATGACCAGAACGCAGGCAGCAATCATGAACGCTCCGGATGCCACCAGTGCAATCTGTGCGAGGCGGGGACGAGAGGACAACCAGAACAACAACGCCGCCGCCACTGCCGGCCCAATGAGTCCGCCCGCCGCTGTAGCTGCCAGGCTCAACCGGCCGGCACGGCCTCCTATCAGGGCTACTCCGGACCCGTCAGCGTAGAGACGAAAAGAGTCAAACTCCAGGCCGACCAGAATCGCCGTCAGTCCGTGACCCATCTCGTGAGCCAGGGTTGACAAGAGAAGAATCGGATAACCGATAATTCCACCAAAAGGGAGCAGGGGCGCCAGGATGCAGACCGCTGCGGCCGCACCCATCACAACTCTTGCACGTACTCCGTCTACCTTGTCGAAGGTGTCCATGGTTCTGCAGGGGGAACAAATCGGAGCTGTGAAACACCCTGCGTCGAAGGAGCTCCGAACACTTCTCCAGGTGCTTCCAACTTTTAGTGGCTTTCGGTCAAGAAACGGTTATCACAATCAGCAATGACCATCCGATTTTCCCGCATCAGGCAACGGCATTCGCCAACCATTGAGTAAAAGCCAACCACATACCGGTTGTCGCGGCAATGTCCCTGAAACTCGACACCGTCAGCACAATGGCGCCTGTGACATAGACAGGGTGCACCAGCCGCTTGCGCTTGAAATCGTAGATCATGGCAATGAAAATCGGCGACAGCCATAACAGAACAAACACCAGATGCAGTACTAGTGTGTCCAGACCAACCGCTCGAAAGACCGCTGCAACCAGGAGATTGGTTGTAGCGACGATCATAAGACGCTTGTGAATTTCCGGCTTGCGACGGTACAGGATCGCAGGCACAAAAAAAGCCGCAAATATCACCATATCCGGCAGAGGCCAGATCACGAATTGCCGTGCAGGTTCAACTAACCCATCCGCTCTCATGGTCGCAAACCTGAGAACAGCGGTTGCGATTCCTGACACCAGGACAACCATCCCCCAAAAAATACCAAACTGCCCGACCTTCAGGTGCAGTGCGACGCGTCGCGTCGCTGCAAGTGCAATCTGCGTAATGAACAGCATCATCCAAACCACCATCTCTAACGCGTGCACATGAATGAACAGTTCTTTCTGAAGCTCGTTGCTTAATAGCAGTCCGAAATAGCCGGGCCAGAACCCTGCAGCGATGATCGCAACCATAACAAGACTTATGCCCAAATAGATCTGCTTGATCGCAGGTAGTTGTGGAGAGGACCGATCTGCGACTTGTGACATGTTGTTTCCCTCGATCATGTACGGACTAGGAGTGTTGCGAAACGACCGTAAAAATCTCGCCAGATGTAACTACATGTGAGGGTTATAAGCAAGAAAAGTGTCGTGATCGGTCCAGGAGCCGATTTCATGGTTTCGTGGAACGTCATGTTGGCCGATGTCGTTTGAGTGCGAACGAGCACATGCAAATGACTGCCTGCCTGAAAAAGACAAATCCGTTGCGTTTCGATACCGCCATGTACTGTATACTCAGTCTATCTATGGTAAGGAAAAGGGCCAGAAACGAGCTGTTGCCCGGCACGCTGGACATGATGATCCTGAACACGCTCACACACGGGCACATGCACGGCTATGCGATTACGAAGTTCCTTCAGCAGGTGAGCGACGACTTCTTTCAGGTCGAGGAAGGCACCCTTTACCCGGCGCTGCAGCGACTGGAACTGAACGGCTTCATTGCTGGGGAATGGCAGAAAACCCCAAATAACAGGCGTGCGCGCTTCTACAAGCTGACCGCGTCGGGCAAGAAGCACCTTCGCGCGGAAACCGAACGGTATCGAGCGGTCACAGTCGCGATCGCGAAAACGATGGGGACGGCCCTGGGATGAAGCCATGAAGCTGGTCCGCCGCTTGCGCTACCTTTGGAATAGCCGACAACGCCAGAGTCAGCTCGGCGATGAGCTCGAGGAACATATCGCTCTTCACATAGATGAACTGATGGACCGGGGAATGAACCGGGCGGATGCCGAGCTTCAGGCGCGCAGACGCATCGGGAACCCGGTGCGAATCAAGGAACAGTCCAGGGAGGTTTGGGTGACGCGGTGGATTGACGATCTCGTTCAGGACCTACGTGGCGGTATACGACTCCTGTCACGGAACCGTACCTATGCTCTGGTCGCAGTATCGACGCTGGCGCTCGGCATCGGATCAAACACCGCCGTGTTTACGATGGTGAACGATGTCCTCCTCAAACCCTTGCCTTACAACGACTCGGATCGCCTGGTCGTGGTCTGGGAACGTAACAGCCAGGCGGGTAAGGATCGAGACCCGGTGGCACCCCCGAACTTCCAGGATTGGGTGTCCGGCGCCGACAGGTTCGAGGGGCTGGCCGCATACCGATACGAGAGCTTTGCCCTGACAGGATCCGGCGAAGCGGAGCAGTTGACGACTCTGGCGTCGACGGCGAACCTCTTCGAGGTGCTCGATGTCGAGCCGCTCCGGGGACGAACGTTTACCGATCAGGAGTTGAGCGGGAACGAGCCTGTCGTGGTTCTCGGGCATCGCTTCTGGCAGCGGCGTTTCGGGTCGGATCCGGCAGTGGTCGGCCGCGCGATCGAACTCAGCAACAGGGCCTATATCGTGATCGGCGTGATGGAGCCGGGATTCGATTTCCCCTCCGCCACCGCCAACGTCGACGCGTACTCGCCGTTGATCCTGGATCCATACGAGCGGTCGTCGCGAGTCTCCCACACGCTTTCTGTGATCGGCAAGCTCCGGCCGGGCGTGTCGCTGGCAGAAGGAGGGGAACAACTCGGTGTCATCGCCCGAGGCATCACGGATGACGAACCGACCAGCAATCCGGAAGTAGCGGTCTTGCTCGCCCACGAACAGATGGTCGAGAACGTGAAGCTGAGCCTTCTGGCTCTGGCGGGCGCCGTCGGTTTCGTTTTGCTGATCACGTGCGCCAACGTGGCGAACCTGGTGATGGTGCGATCATCGGCGCGGTCGAAGGAGATCGCCGTTCGGATTGCGCTGGGTTGCAGCCGCATGCGGATCATCCGGCAGTTGCTGACGGAGAACCTGGTGCTTGCGATCCTTGGAGGCGCGTCGGGAGTCCTGCTGGCCGCAGGCCTGATCCGGATGGCGGTCCTGTTCGGCCCGCAATCGATTCCCCGCCTCGAAACCGTCCAGATCGACCTGTCCGTGTTGGGGTTCACGCTCTTCTTGTCGATCGTGACGGGACTGCTGTTCGGATTGACACCCGCTGTTCATTCCTCCCGTTCGGATCTTTCCAGAGCCATCAAGCAGGGGCCGCGGCGCTGGACCGAAAGCGGCAAACTCCGCGGCCGTGCGGCGCTGGTGGTGGCTGAGTTAGCTCTCTCTCTGGTGGTTCTGGTCGGTGCGGCCCTGATGCTTCAAAGCTTCGTGGAACTGCAGCGGATCGACTATGGGTTCCGTCCGGGCGGCTTGCTGGCGGGACAGATCTTCCTGGACCCGTCCCGCTATCCAACCGATGGGAGCCAGTACCGGCCGTTCGGTCCGGACGAGGAACCGCTGCTGTCTCCACAGGCGTCGTTTTTCGAGAAACTGTTGGACGACCTGGAGACGCTGCCCGGAGTCGAGGTTGCGGCAGCCGCCAGTGCGCTGCCGCTGGACAACGGCGGCATCGACTTCGATCTTCCAGTTGTCATCGAAGGACGTCCAAGTCCCAGGCCTTCCGAAGAGCGGCAGGCCAACCTGCGTATCGTGACTGCCGAATATTTTCGCGCCATGGGCATACCCGTCGCCAGGGGCCGCAGCTTCACTGAATTTGACGGACCGGATTCGCGGTCCGTGATGATTATTAACGAGACGATGGCCGAGGAGTTCTTCCCGGGCGAGGATCCGCTTGGACAGAATATCGTCCTCTACGGCAGACCGCGGGAAATCGTCGGCGTGAGCGGTTCGGTCCGGCATTATGGCTTCGATCAGGATTACGCGCCCGAAATCATCCTGCCATCACGTCAGTTCCAGTTCGGCGGAATGACGATCGTTCTCCGGACGTCGGTGCCGTCGGATTCGCTGGTGAATGCGGTGCGATCCCGAGTGGCCGTCATGGATCCGGACCAGCCGATCTATCGACTCCAGACGATGGAGACCAAGCTGTCGGCCTCGATCGCGGCTCCGAGGTTTACGGCACTGTTGCTGTCGCTTTTTGCGGCGCTGGCTGTCGCAATTGCCGTCGTCGGCACCTACGGCGTCTTTTCCTACCGCGTCGCTGAGCGCACACAGGAGATGGGATTACGGATGGCTCTTGGCGCCAACCGCCACGACGTGATCTCGATGGTGATGCGCGAGGGAATCCGCCTGGTGGGTATTGGGCTCGCAGCGGGGCTGGTGGGCGCCCTCGTGCTGACTCGGCTGATGCAGGGATTGCTCTTCAACGTGTCGGCGACTGACCCGCTCACGTTTCTTTCGGTGGCTCTCCTCCTTGCCGTCACCGCGCTGGTCTCGGTGTATGTACCAGCGCGGCGAGGGACTCAGGTAGACCCGTCAGTAGCATTGCGAAGTGAGTGAACGCAGATCGTCTCGGTTACTTGATGCGGCGAGCTCGGTCCCGGACTCCGTTGACAATCGCATCAGTACTTCTCGCTGGCATTCCACTTTCCCAATACGGCACGTCTCAGCGTCCGAAGTTGTTATTTTTTGGCCTCCTCCGCAGAATTTGTGGGCAGTCCAAAGGCCTGTGCGCACATAAGTAATTGAAACAAAGTACCTTATTCTTTTGTTCGACGGCGAATATTCCAGTACCCACTTCGGTCGGACGCCTACACCCGGTGCCCGGAGCCCCCGCCGGAGGCCCCGTTCCCCATCGCCCACACCAGCCGACACCGCGGAGCGCAGCCGAGGGTCAAGGCCGGCGCAGCCGCCGAGCTTGCGAGGGAAGCCTTGAGGCTTGGCGAGCACCGTGGTCTCCTCAAGCGGCGATGGAAGACGGTTTTACCCACAAATTCTGCGGAAGACCCATTTTTTGTGCGTCATCACTAATCGGAGGCGGCCGCGTGGTAGCCCGTCTCCAGCGATGCCAGAAGGTTCTGGCAATCCGTCATCGACGACACGACTCCTTCCAGTTTCCTTATCGCTGCCTTTCGCCCTACGCTACCGCATGGCCTACGACCGGCGTCTCACCAGCGATGTCCTGAACGTTTTCATACGTGCGCTATTCGGAGCATTGCGGCGGCGGGCCAAGCGACTGCTGAATCTTCGCTCCACGCAATGTGGCGCCGTGACATTCATGCAGCGTTTTGGGGACGCGCTGAATGCAAACGTGCATTTTCACTCGATGGTGATCGATGGAGTTTACGCCGCTGGCGCGAGTGGCCGTCCCGAGTTTCATCAACTGTCCGCGCCAGAGGATCAGGACGTCCTCCGCCTGACAGCCCTCGTCAACGAGCGCGTTCGATCGTTGCTCGAGCGGAGAGGGCTTGGAACTGCGACGGATCCTCAACAAGCAGATACCTTTTCAGAAAGCGATTCCGGTATGGCCGCTCTGCTGGCCAGTTCCGTCAGCCACAGGATTGCGGTCGGCTCCAATGCCGGCCATGGCGTCGTGCGCATGGGCGAATCAGATCGACCCAGAAGACATGGATGCCTGCCAGGGCTGCCGCCCGGCGATGGTCTCTGGCTATGTCTCGGTTGAGGCTCGCGATCGGATGCGGCTGGAAAGGCTCATGCGCTATGCGGCCCGTCCGGCCGTCGCTACAGGTCGTTTGTCAGAGCTCTCTGATGGCCGGCTCCATTATCGTCTAAAACGTCCATGGCGTGACGGCACCACCGCTGTCGTTTTCGAGCGTCAGGACTTCATCGCGAAACTGGCGGTCGTGGTCCCGGCGCCGCGCGCTCACCTGACGAGGTATCACGGAGTATTCGGCCCTGCTGCAGCGTGGAGATCCCTGATCGTTCCAACCGGTAATGGCCACAGCAGGGAAACCGAATTGAAATCGCGGCCTTCTCTCCAAACATCAAACGTGCCGACGTCCGCTGAGGATGAGTCGCAGACGGCGCCAGCTGTGAGCGGTCGCAACTATACATGGGCGGAGTTGATGAACCGTGTCTTCCTGGTGGACTTATGAGCGATCTGAGATTGGGTAAATATACGCAGGCTCGGGGCAGCAGGCAAACAAAAACGTTACTCACATCTTGGGTTTCAGCAAAATAGTAAGGGAGTGTGGGCTAGAAACCCGTGGTGGAAGTCTGCGCGGCAGAGCGCGAAGAGCTCGGATTCACCGGGATTCGATAGGGGTTTGGGAGGAGAAGCGCCACAATTCATCCTCCGGAAGCGACCAAAATCCTGGACTGCGTGTGGTGAAGCGGGTGTGGGTGTGTAGGAAACCCGCTCGATGATCGAGATCCGCTTAAAGAAGATCAACGACGCTTCCGAATGCCGCGATCACGTTCTTCCCCATTTGGCTTCGATATGGACAACCAGGGAGTGCTTTTCAACGGCTGAAGACGTTACAGCGGGTCCAAAACACATCAGAGTCTCTCTCTTGTTGTAACCCTCAGAAACCCTTCACGCGCAGCCCACGAGCATGTAGAAAATAGGCGCCCCATAATATCAGTCCTATCGCGAAGTAGACGGCGGCTGAGGTCGGCGAATCTATCAGCATCATCCAGACGAGTCCCTCGCTGCTGTTACCGTAGGACGACAAGGGCGCAAGGCTGAAGAAGATGGCAAATGCCATCAGGATGCGCTGCGAGCGCAGGCGTTTGCGGGTGGCATGGAGTGCCCGCATCTCCTGGTCTGCCGATGGTAGTGTCGGTGTATCGAACATTTGGCTACTCCCTTCCTGTTTGAGAATTCTGGCGAATTCAGGGTCCTTCTCGAGAAAGTCCTCGACGATCTTCTGGGTGTCTTCACTGGCCTCTCCGGAAGCGTAGACCAGCCAGAGATCCGCGATTACATCACGGCTCAAATTCATTTTCGATCCTCCTTAGATTGCCGCAACTGGTTGAGTTTGATGCGCGTCCGATGAACCTTCACTCTCACGGAAGCCGATGTGATTCCGAGGATGTGTGCGATCTCCTGGTATGAGAGCTCGTCTCGAGCCGCATTAGAAGGGCGGCGCGATCGACCTCCGGTAACTCCTGAAGATCTTCGAGGACGTGCTCCAGCTCCTCGGAGTCGCTCGCCCGCTCCAGAGGGTCGGGTGTTGGATCGGCAATCTGGTCATCTACCTCGGTGAGCCGCCAATCTTTGCGCAACGTCTGCAGGTAAACGTTCCTGGCAATAGTGAAGAGGTATGCTTTCACGGTCGCCGTGCGAATATTGGCCGGCGCTGTCCACGCTTGTACGAAAGCCTCGGACGTGATGTCTTCGGCCACTGAAGCATCTCCTGACAGGTACAGGACGAATCTGTTGACGTCGGCAGCGTAGCGCTGATACATCGTGTGAAAATCCATCGAAGAAACCTGCACCTATAATAGGTATGCGCATGAGCCTGGAATGTTACAAGAAATCGCTTTTTGGCTGAATGGGCAAGGATGAAATGCAAAACCCTGCTAACGGAACTCAGGCACAGGAGGACACCACGGATGACCATATTGGTGGTTGGAGCCACAGGTATGACGGGGCGGTCCCTGGTGGCACAGTTGCTGGGCAAGAATCACAAGATTCGCGTTATTGTCCGCTCGTCTCACAAACTCCCTGCCGAGGTCTTGGAAAACTCAAACACAACGGTCATCGAGGCCAGTGTTCTCGACTTGACTGATCAGCAGATGGCAGAGCATGCAAGGAACTGTGACGCAGTTGTCTCGTGCCTGGGACATGTCGTGGATTTCAAGGGAATCTTTGGAGATCCGAAGAAGCTTTGTACAGACGCAACGCGACGCCTATGTGACGCGATCAAAAAAGATAGTCCCCCAAAACCCACCAAATTCATTCTCATGAACACGGTTGGGGTCCGCAATCCCGATCTCGAAGAGAAGAGGACCTGGTTTGAACGGGGACTCCTTTTATTCTTGCGTTACACCTTGCCTCCGCATCGGGATAATGAAACTGCGGCTGGGCATCTGCGCCGACATGTGACCAAGGAGAACGAGCACATCGAGTGGTGCTGTGTCCGTCCAGACTCGCTGGTCAACGCTGAGATTTCTCCATACGACATCAAGGAGTCCCCTATCACGGGACTCCTCACGGGTCGTCCTACCGCCCGTTCCAATGTCGCTCACTTCATGACAGAGCTAATCGAGAATGCAGAACTTTGGGAGACATGGAAGTTCAGGATGCCGGTCATTATGAACTCTAAAGAAAGAATTCAATAGGCGAAATCACGGAATCTGAAACAAGGCCTGTCTGGGTGGGGCGACAGGTAAGGAGGATGCGATAGTGGAAGTTACTTCACATAATATCGCAGTGGAGACAGCCCGGTATTCTCGGTGCTGAAAATGCCCGGTATCAAAAAGTTCGGTAACGTGACGATGAA
Organism: Terriglobia bacterium; assembly: GCA_965262425.1. GTDB lineage: Bacteria > Acidobacteriota > Terriglobia > 20CM-2-55-15 > 20CM-2-55-15 > CAZOZZ01. Next base: position 2,682,201 of record OZ253536.1, read on the forward strand.
AAAAGGCGTTTACAAGTCGGATAACAAGAGATTCCGAAGCCATCAACCTATTCAAATCTGGTATTGAAGCGCGGCATCGCGAGCATGACCTCGCCACTGGTGTTGTGGTGTAAATCTGTATTCGAGGGAGATTTTTCAAAACCGATCGAGCCAATGGATATCATGGTGTATTTGCTGAATGAAAACAAAATCCCGAATCGCGCCTGGGGATTCTCGAATGCCTTTCCAGTCACTTGGGAGGTGGAGGATTTCAAATCGGACGAGAATGAAGTGGCGATCGAAAAAATCGAATTACGATATATATCGCAACAGCTCTTATTACATGGAAGTTGCCAGGGAAAATAAGTGACCGACTTTCGTGATCTCAAGCCCGGCAGCAAACTCCATTTTCCACCGCGGAGGTGAGTGATGCCCGAATCGCCCGTGGATAACACCAGTGCCGTCGTCATACTGAGTATCATTGCCGACGGGCAGCCGATCGACGACGCGATACAGATCGTATCGGTATCGGTGACTAAAACCATCAATAAAATCCCCTACGCCAGGATTGAATTGCTCGACGGCGACATGCCGGATAAAGATTTTCCCGTCAGCAACAGCAAGCCGTTCAGACCGGGCAACGAGATCGAAATCAAGGCCGGTTTCGGCGACGCGGATGAATCCTTGTTCAAAGGTATCATCGTCAGGCACGGCATAAAAATTACCGGTGATAACGACTCGCGGCTGGTGATCGAGTGCCGGGATGAGGCAGTGAAGATGACCATCGGGCGAAAAAATGCCAATTTTGTCGATCTTAAAGATAGCGATATTATTACCAAACTGATCAACAACCACGGCTTGACGCCAGACGTAGGCGCGACGTCTACGTCCTACCCGGAACTGGTGCAATATTATTGGCCTCCTCCGCAGAATTTGTGGGCAGTCCAAAGGCCTGTGCGCACATAAGTAATTGAAACAAAGTACCTTATTCTTTTGTTCGACGGCGAATATTCCAGTACCCACTTCGGTCGGACGCCTACACCCGGTGCCCGGAGCCCCCGCCGGAGGCCCCGTTCCCCATCGCCCACACCAGCCGACACCGCGGAGCGCAGCCGAGGGTCAAGGCCGGCGCAGCCGCCGAGCTTGCGAGGGAAGCCTTGAGGCTTGGCGAGCACCGTGGTCTCCTCAAGCGGCGATGGAAGACGGTTTTACCCACAAATTCTGCGGAAGACCCTATTATTGTAGCGACTGGGATTTTATGCTGTCGCGCGCCGAAGTGAACGGTTTTCTGGTCTGTGTCGATGCGGCAAAGCTCAGTGTTAACCCATGTTTACCAAGCCGATTTGCAAAGTATTGACATATTAGGCAGTTACGATGATTCAAAAGCGCAAGTGGCACTACAAATGCGCACAGAAGCGGGATATGGGGGAGATCAGGCGATGGTTTTGCGGGTCCCTCCGGGCGCGGGGTGGATGTCCAATGCGTCATAGATGGCGCGCTGAGGCGGTTCGGCGCGGGTGGCCTTGCGCACGTGCAGGGTGCGGCCGTCGGCGCAACGGAAGGTGGCGGTGACGCGGTGCTGGCCGCCGAGGATCCGGCGCAGGGTGGACCAACTGGCGTGTTCCCCGCGTGCGGCCAGGCGGCGGCGGATGACCTGGACGAGTTGGTAGGCGATGACGGTGACGAACAGGTGACCCTCGGCGCGAATGGGCTTGCGGTGATAGATGGGGCGCAGACCGAGTTCGGATTTCAATGAGCGGAAGACGGCCTCCAGATCGGTGAGGGTGATGTAGGTGCGCCAGAGCGTTTCCTCGTCCCAATCGGTTTCGCTGCTGCGCAGACAATAGACGCCCGGATGGGTGGCCATCGTGCCCGGGACCGAACGCCGGGTCCAGGTCAGCCCGACCGCGGTATCGCCGGTGTCGTCGGTGGCGACCTGGACGTCGTAGTGTTGGGCGGCGCCGCGGCTCTGTTGCTTCAACCGCCCGATGCGCTGCCAGACCTGGGCGAGGCGTTTCTGAGTGCGCGGCCGGGACAGGCCTTCGGAGAGTTGGTCCAGAGCCTGTTCGAAACGCTTCCCAAAGCGCTCGGTCATGGCCTGTTCCTTCTCGGCCCGTTGCTCGGAATAGCAGTACAAGCGGGCTTCCTGGCCATCCTCGTCCACGGTCTTGTGCAGATGCAGGTCCTCGCCCGAGGCCGTCCGGATCGAGACCGCCGCCTCGGGATCGAACTGCCGGTCGCGTTGGCGGCTCACCACCAGGTAGCGGTATCCGGCCTCGCGCAACCAGGCGACGCGCTCCTGAGTGGCGATGCCCCGATCCATCACCACCAGGGCGTCGCCGGGGGCCTGGAGCGCCTCCAGCATCTGAGGCAGGGTCCGATGCTCGGTCACGTTGCCGGCGAAGACCTGGGAGCGGCGCACGAAGCCGCTGCCATCGAGCACGAGCCCCAGGGTGAGGAGGGGACAATCCCGGCGCTTGTCCTTGGAATGTCCCCGCTGCGCCTGGGGTTGCTCCTCGGCCTGACCCTCGAAGTAACTGTTGGTGAGGTCGTAGAGGGTGACCGTGGGCCGCAGATCGAACAGGCTCATCGCCTGCTCGAACAGGTGGGTTTCAATGGCGTCCCGGTGCGCCATCAGGGCGTCCGAGGCCCGGTACAGTTGCATCGCCCCCATGGTCTCGAAGTCGACCCCCAGCAATTCGCCCAGGCCGCTGCGTTCCCGGAGCCAGCGGTGCGTCGCCCTTTCCGAGGCGGGCGCGGCCAGACGCCCGATAATCGATCCCGCCGCGGCGGCGCGCAGGGGGCCGTTGATGCCCAGACGTTGGAACAGTTCCCGCAGCCCCAACCGGTCCATCGCCCACAGGCCGGCCTGCTCCACGCCCACCGAACGCGGGCGCGTCAGTTCTAGCGAATCCACCTCCACGGTCACGGTCCGCGTCTCGGGGGCGGGGCCGGAGAGATCGGCTTCGCGGGCGATCAACAGGGCCGCGATGCGTTGGGCTTCCTGCTCCAGGGCGGCCGAATCGTCCGGGATGAGGGCGTATTGTCCGGCAAGCAGTTCCTCGATCCGGACGCACAACCGGGGCCAGTCCGCCTGCGGGATGTCGAAGTGCCGTCCCAGGTTGAGCAGGGTGCGCTGGCGGACCTTGGCGCCGATGCGTTCGGAGCGGACGAGGCGGTGGGAGAAGTAGATCTGGCCGTTTTGGGTGCGGCGGGTTTGGGTGCGGCGAACGAACATGGGAACACGATACCGGGGGGCGCAAGCGAATTCAACCCCAACATAACGATTATGGCACTACATTCGTCACCTCAACTAGGAATCAACAACTTACGGGGTTTTCGGCCCAAAATGGCAAAAATCGCACCCGATCAAGCGGCAAATGGGTAAACATGGGTTAAGGCACCGGAGGTTAGCGGCGAAGCTGTATTAAAGGTGACCTATGGCGACGACCTGATGGAATTGCACGCCGATATCGATGTCCGCACGCAATTCACGGCAGTTGATGGCGTCAGCTGGGATCCGGCCAAACTCGAAATTGTAAAACAAACCGCCCCGCCCAAAGTCCTGAATGCCCAGGGTGACCTGACATCGAAGCAACTGGCCGATATCGTGGGTCCGAAAACCTTTGGCATGCAAACCCCCGGCCAGATCGAAGCAACCGCTCTAAAGGGTTGGGCCGAGGCCCAACAGGTGAAATCCGGCCTCGCCAGAATTCGTGGGCGCATGAAGTTTCAGGGCAGTGTCAAAGCGACGCCGGGGACCTTGATCGAGCTCGATGGAGTTGGCGAGCACTTTAATGGCAAGCTGTTTGTCAGCTCGGTGAATCACCAGATCACTTCGTCCGGCAACTGGGTTAGCGAAGTCAGCTTCGGTATGTCGCCGGACTGGTTCGCCGAACAGCGCGACCTGGTAGCGCCGTCGGCATCGGGTTGGCTACCCGGCGTCGCAGGTCTGCAAGTCGGTGTGGTGATGAAACTCGATGAAGATCCTTGTGAACAAAGCCGGGTGCAGGTCAAGCTGCCAATCTTGCAGGCGGAAACCGAAGGCGTTTGGGCCAGGCTGGCTAATTTTCATGCCTCGAACGCAATCGGTGCCTTTTTTGTGCCCGAAATCGGCGATGAAGTGATACTGGGATATTTGAACAATGATCCCTCCAACCCGGTCGTGCTCGGCAGCCTCTACGGACCTAAAAACAAGCCGCCCTACGAACTCACCGCGGAAAACAATACCAAGGCCATAGTGACCAGGAGCGAACTCAAGATCGAGTTTGACGAGGATAAGAAAATCACCACCATCATCACCCCGGGTGAGAACAAGCTGGTGGTAAACGATGACGAGAAATCGATACTGATGCAGGATCAAAACGACAACAAAGTCGAGCTAAGTCCCGATGGCATTGTGCTCGACACCCCCAAGGACATCAGTATCACCGCCAGGGGCAAAATCACCATCGACGCCATGGGTGCAATTGACGTGAGTTCGAAAGCCGATGTTTCGGTTAAGGGGATGAACGTCAATCACGAAGCCGATGTCGGATTTGTCGCCAAGGGAAACGCCAGCGCCGAGCTGTCCGCGTCAGGACAGACCACGGTCAAAGGTGCGATGGTAATGATTAACTGACAGCGAAGCGCGAATAGCTAGATACAGGAAAAAAAGATGCCACCAGCAGCCAGGTTGACCGATATGCATGCCTGTCCGATGCAAACGCCTGCGATACCGCCAATCCCGCATGGCGGAGGGCCGGTCGTAGGACCCGGGGTGCCGACCGTTTTGATCGTCAAGATGCCCGCCGCGGTGGTTGGTGATAGCTGTGTATGCGTCGGACCGCCCGATACCATCGCCCAAGGTTCGGCCACGGTGATGATCGGCGGAAAGCCAGCGGCCAGGATGGGCGATACAACCGCACATGGCGGCAGCATCGTAGTCGGCGCGCCTACCGTGTTGATCGGCGGGTAGTGCGGCATGGTCGATATCGATAAAGCGTTTCTGGGCATCGGATGGGGCTTTCCGCCCGAGTTCCAGAAGCACGCCTATGCGTTTGGCGTGAAGATGGTGGCCGAAGAAGAGGATATCAGCGAGAGCCTCAGGATTCTGTTATCGACCCGGCCCGAAGAGCGCGTGATGCAACCGCCCGACGGCCTGCGGCCGCGCGCGGGTTGACATAACGCCCATACAACGACACTGTCCGTACTGCCATAGTCGTCAGACCCTGCTTATACCGCTTATCCGCCCCCTAGCCACGCTAGACTAGTCTTGGCAGGGGGAAAGGATTTCGACGGTAGAGTAGGGGAGGACGCGTAGAGCGACCTCCCCCCTCGTCGCACCGGACGTGCGGATTTCCCGCATCCGGCGCTCCCGACCAATTCTTCTGAAGCACACACGGAGAGCCTTACAGATAGACCAACCCGAGGGTTTGGAAATGCTTGTAATAGCTGACCCCGGCGGGAGGACGAAAGGGTCGCTGGCTCCGCCGCCGCAAATGACGCGTCAGACGGTCGCGTACGAAACGGTTGATCTGGCGCTTTGCAACACGAGGATAGCCATAGCTGAAGTACTGCGCCCAGCCGTTGAGGTGCCGATTCAGATCCGCAACCAGTGCCGGTATGGGCATAGAGCCCCGCCATGGGCCAGTCATGTCCCGCACAATCTGACGTTCCCGAGCCAGAGCCTTCTTGGAGGGGGTCACATTCAGATAGCGTCGTGGCTGCCCGTGCAGGTCCCGATCATACCGAAACGTGTATCCCAGAAAGTCGAAGCTCTGTCCCGACTCCATCAGTCGCACGACCCGTGTCTTGGCTCGATTCAGTTCGAGCCCCATCCGTTGTTCCAACGTCTCTTCAATCCAATCCTTCAACCGGGGACTCTGGTGCCGGGCCAGTATCACCAGATCGTCGGCGTACCGCACCAGTTCGGCTCCGGCCCATTGGGCCGGACCCCCTCGGGCATGGAAGAAGTGATCAAACCAGTGCAGGTAGATATTCGCTAACAATGGTGAGATCACCCCGCCCTGCGGAGTCCCGGTCCGGGTCCGCCTGGGCGGTCCCCCGTCCCGGGTGTCGGTCACTGGCGCGTTGAGCCACATCCGAATCAACTTGAGCACCGCACTATCGGTCACCCGCATCCGAATCGCCTTGAACAGCTTGTCCCGCGGAATGGAATCAAAGTACCCTTTCAGATCCGCGTCATACACGTCCCGCTTCCCGCCGTGGAGTCCTTGCCGCACTTGCTCCAATGCATCATGGGCCTTTCGTCCCGGCCGAAATCCATACGAACTGTCCAGGAAATCGGCTTCGAAGATCGGCTCCAGTATCAGCAGCAGCGCCGCCTGCACCACACGGTCACGAACCGTCGGTATCCCCAATGGCCGCTCCCGACCATCGGGTTTCGGGATATACACCCGTTGGACCGCCTCAGGCTGGTACTTCTTCGCGCGCAGCACTTCGGCCAGTTCGGCCAACCAGGGCTCCGGGCCGCCCTCCGCATCTACAATCTGGTGGATCGTGACGCCATCGGCACCGGCCGAGCCTCGATTGGCTCGCACCTGCTCCCAACCTGCTTCCAACACGTCCTTGCGGTAGATCCGATCGTACAAACTATAAAACCGGAACTTTGGTTCCCGCTTCGCTTTCAGATATAGCCGCAGCCTCAGGTCAGCGAGTCTCGGACCCAGCCGTCGCCGCTCGCACCATCCGTGCTCTGCTGCTTCGGCTCGCTCTTGCTCCGTGCTAGGGTGGTATCCCAATCGGCTCCCCCACCTTCTTGCTGTTGCGTTTGATCGGTGGGGCCGCTTCGCTCCTCCGGCATTACCCGGTCTCACCGCTACTATCCGCCCCGCCGACTTCCCGATGTTTCGCCTCAGCCGTTGGGTGCCACCCAGTCATCGGGATCTCCCAGGTTCCGGGTCATCCTGTCGATACGCGCCGTCCCCTTCCATCCCGGTGGGCCCCTCAGGTGCCTTTGCTCGTTGCTTCCCTGAAGGTTTCAGGCTTCGGCTCTCTCTGGCGGCTTGGCCACCCACGATTTGCGTTTCGAGACCGGTTCGGGTTCACTTGCGTTACGGCTCGCATCTTCGCCTTCAAGGGCTTCAGCTTACGGGTTACCCCATAACCACTGCCTCGTTGGCTACATGGTGAACGAGCAATTCACATGGCTGACTCCTTTCATTCAGCTAGAATGTCCAAGCTTTGCCTGGCGCACCAAAGACGCAGAGACGCAGAGAATCTTTGTTGAAAACTTCCAGCATGTCCTGGCGGTTTCGGAAAACCCGCGGAAAATCTGAAACCAGAATAAGAAGACTCTGCGCCTTTGCGCCTCTCGGTCCTTTTGTCTTTAGTTTCTTCTAGTCCGAGAAGTGCGGGCAAAACTCGATATACTGTCAGGCTTGAACGCTGAAATAATCGGAGTGGGCGACTTCATCTACTGCCGCTCTCCCTACCATCGTCAACAGCTGGGTCTTCCGAAAGAGGCCGGGCTGGTCCTGGAGATCAAGCGCCGCAACTACAGGACGCTGTACGGACTCGGGAAATTCTGCTGGCTTCCCGAAGAGGCCATCGTTCGGGTAGAAGGCGAGATCAACAGCGAAACGCTGGCGGGCCGACTCCACTATATGATCAAGTCTCTCGACCCTCTCGATTGCGAACTCGTGTCGGACGGCGATCTCCACAGGGCCACGCTGAGAATCGACCACATCGAGGCCCCGGTCATCGACCAGGTTCGGAACGCGCTGGGTCCGGCCTTTGTGTCGCTTTCTCTGATCCCGGAAGGCATGGCCTTCATGCTGGCTGAGATCAAGTTTCGCTCGTAAAGTAGCGAGCAGCGAGGAGCAGGCAGCGCGGAATGTCGTTCAAAGCTGAAGGCCGGCCGTTTTCCTCCAACCAGACCCACCGTCGATTGATCAGTCCGCCAAACCCGGGGGTTGTTTCTTTTCGAAAACACTCAGCTTGTAGAAATTGGCGAGCTTTTCAACGACAGGGACAGCCTTTCGAACGGTGAGGCCATCCACGACGAGACTGCCATAAAAGGCGGGAAGGCGCGGGCGGGCGGCCTGGCAGGTCTGGCAAAGCGGGTAATCATCCATGTTGCCACTCAGGTGGGCCTTGCGGAGATCCACCATCGCTTTAGAGTTCCAGACCTCCATCACCGACTGCTCCTTCAGATCCCCAACCGGTTCTTCGTCGTACATGTAGCAGCACGGAAAGGCCTTTCCGTCGTAACGCACGTAAAGCGGGCCACGCCAGAGGAGGTGGCAGGGATTCCGTCGCTGTCCCCGCAGTTGATCATCGGGAATTCGCGACCCGTCGGTCTGGATTTCATCTCTCTTGAAACGGACCTGATCGACACCCTCAATATCCCAGAGTTTCCGATACGCATCGACCTCATGCTCGTTGTCTTTGAGTAAGACCATCTGAACGACGGTAAACATCTTCGCTTTCCGTTCGAGCTTCTTCTCCAGGAACTTCAGGATGTAACTTCGAGTCTTGTCGAAGTCCGCGCCGACACGGTATTTCTCGTACGTTTCCTTCGTGGCGCCGTCGAAAGCCAGAATCAGGTAATCCAGCCCGGTATCGAGAAGCAGGTCGATGTTCTTCTCATCCAGAAGAGTCGCATTTGTCGACATCCCCGTGCGAACTCCAGCATCCCTGGTAATGCGAATCATCTCGAAGATCTGGGGATGGATCATCGGTTCGCCGATTCCGTAAGGCCAGACGAACTCCACGTAGTCTTTGCAATCGGCAATGATCTTCCGGTAGAGATCCAGATCCATGCTTTCGTTATCGAAAGTGTAGATGTGCCGGGGACACATCGGGCAGTAAAGATTGCACTTGGCGGTGCTCTCGAGCGTGATCTCGATCGGACCTCCCGGCAGGACGGACTGCCGACGGAAGTAACTCGCCGCGATGAGGGCACGATTGCGTACTTTACTTTTCATTCCCGCAAGCCTTCACAGATGTATCCGAGCGTGTAAGAACGGTCCTGGTCCAACTTGTCGAGGTAATAGCAGAGTAAGGGAAGAACAAGACCGAACACGGGAGCCAGCACCGGAAACAGGATCCACCGCCAGCCTGTCTGCGTGAAGGTCAGGATTCCCATGAACCGCCGTCCCAGTTGCCAGAAGAATCCACCGACCGGACGAATCGATAGAATCCGGAAGCCGGAACGTTCCAGCAGATATCGAATCCCCGCCGACGTGTAACGAAAATAATCATGAGGTCGCTGATGCTCCTCCCACATCAGTGGAACCACCAGATGCACACTACCCTCCGGTTTCAACACCCGATGGAACTCCTCTATCACCTGCCCCGGCTCCGGCGTGTGTTCAAGTACGACCACCGACAACACACGGTCGCAACACCCCCCCGAGAGGGGCAGGGCTTCGAGTCGACCTATCACGTCGAGCCTGGAGTAGTCCCACTCCGGATCCCCAAGGCCAAAGTCGAGGGCGATGTAGTTCGCGTGAGCAAAACTCTCGCGAAAACGGCATTCTCCGGCACCCGCGTCCAAAACGACCAGATCCTCGGCGGTGTTTTCCGCCAGGTTCGAGACAAACGACTCGATGGATGCCTCGAACGGATCGAGCCGACGAAAGATGGCCTTCGGAACCACCTTCCTGGCCAGCGTCATTACGTGGGAGTTGAGCATCTTATTAGCGTCGGGCCCACCGTCCCTTCTCTATACCGGCCGATAACGAGCTCATCGACTTCCACCTTTTCTTCGATCCAGGGACCTTCTACGCCGGGCCGGTCCCCCCACGCCCTTGTTTCGCCTCGGACCCACCGTCTCTCTGGACCTCGGCCTCCCACACCGCGTTCTCACTCCCCCGATCGACCGGGTTATAAAGCGTGTCCCGCTCGATCGGCCTACACCCGGCGTCCCGAATCAGTTGCTCGATCTGATTTCTGGTCATGCCCGGACTGGTCTGACTGCCGGCTCCGTGAATGATACGCTCCTCGATGATCGTGCCATCCAGGTCATCGGCGCCGAAACGGAGGGCGACCTGCGCCAGCGAAGGCGTGATCGTAACCCAGTATGCTTTGATGTGCCCGAAGTTGTCGAGCATTAGACGCGAAACCGCGATCGTTCGAAGGTCGTCCGTTCCCGTTGTCGGTGGCAAGTCCCCGAGGACCGTGTTTTCCGGATGGAACGCAAGCGGGATGAGGCAGTTGAAGCCTGCGGTTTCGTCCTGGAGTTCCCGCAGCCGAACCAGATGATCGACCCTTTCCTCAATAGTTTCAAGATGGCCATAGAGCATCGTCGCGTTGGATCGAATTCCCATGCCATGGAGGACCCTGGCGCATTCCAGCCAACGCTCGCCGGACATCTTGTGTCCGGCGATCAGGGGTCTCACGCGTTCCGCAAAGATCTCCGCGCCTCCGCCCGGACAGCTCCCCATGCCGGCATCCTTGAGCCTTTCGATCACCCATTCGAGCGGCTTCCGGGTGATCCTGGTGAAGAAGTCCAGTTCCACCATCGTGAAGGCCTTGAGGTGGACCGTGGGGAAACGTCGTTTGAGACCTTCGAGCAGATCGACGTAGTACTGGAAGGGCAAGTCCGGATTGAGTCCACCAACGATATGGAATTCCGTCACCGAGTCGTTGAATTTCTGCTCGGCAAAGCCAAAGACTTGATCCAGCGTCATCGCGTAGCCGCCATCTTCTCCGGGCTTACGGGCATAAGCACCCTGGCAGAGTTGGCAGTCGATGACACAGACGTTGGTGTAATTGATGTGGCGATTGACGTTGTAGAAGGCCGAATTGCCGTTCAAACGCACGCGGACGCGATCGGCCAGACGCCCCAATCCAATCAGGTCGCCCGAACGATACAGATCGACGCCATCTTGAAAGCTAAGTCTTTCTCCCTGCTCAACCTTCCGATCAACCCGATCTATGACCGATTCTATTCCCGCCTGTCCCATGCCGAACAAATTATACATCAGTTGAGATCGCTCGCAGAGTATGGGTGCCAGCGGATGGCTGTCGCAACCAGCCTGCGGCAAGGTCGCCTTTCAGAATATGCGATTGAACTCGCCGGTGCTCGTGTAATACGCTGACGAGTTCGCCATCCGGCCATAGTGGCGGCTGTAAGCCGAGTAGATGCGTGAAGGAATCAATTACCAATTCACTCATTGGAGGCGGCTTTCTCCTGGGAGAAAGCAAGCCCGACAACGTCTTCACACCTGAAGATTTCTCCGAGGAACACCAACTGATTCGTGAGATGACGCGGCAGTTCGTCGAATCCGAAGTGGTTCCGAGAGTCGAAGAAATCGAAAGCAAGGACTGGGAGGCGACCAAATCGCTGCTGCGCGGCTGTGGCGACCTGGGATTGTTGGGGATAGAAGTACCCGAAAAATATGGAGGAGAAAACCTGGACAAGGTCTCCGCGATGATTGTCATGGAGCAACTCGGACAGGTCGGATCCTTTGCTGTTTCCTACGGAGGTCAGGCGGGGATCGGCACGCTGCCGATCGTCTATTTCGGCAGCGAGGAACAGAAGCTCAAATACCTTCCGAGGTTTACAAAGGGAGACATGTTCACGTCCTATGCTCTTTCTGAGGCCAGCAGCGGATCCGACGCCCTGTCTGCCCGGGCATCGGCGACTTTGAGCGAGGATGGAAAGCATTGGGTGCTCAACGGTGAAAAGATGTGGATCACCAACGCATCGTTCGCCGATGTCTTCATCACCTTTGCGCAGGTCGACGGGGACAAGTTCAGCTGCTTCATCGTCGAGCGCAACGATCCCGGCGTTTCAACCGGAGCCGAAGAACAGAAGATGGGCTTGCTGGGGTCTTCGACTACGACCGTGATCCTCGACAACGCCCATATTCCGGTCGGGAACTTACTCGGCGAGATCGGCAAGGGCCACCATGTTGCCTTCAACATACTGAACACGGGGCGAGCGAAGCTGGGAGCCAACGCAGTCGGCGGCAGCAAGACGGCTCTCAACGAAGCGATCGGCTATGCCAACCAACGGATGGCGTTCGGTCAGCCGATCGCAGGATTCGGCGCCATCCAGCACAAGCTCGCTGAAATGGCGATCCGAACCTGGGTGACCGAAGCGATGGTCTACCGGACTGCGGGCATGATGGATCAGGGACTCGAAGAAGTCGACGTCGATCAGCCGGCACAGGTCATGCGGGCAATCGAAGAGTACGCCGTAGAGTGCTCGATTCTGAAAGTCTTCGGCACCGAAGTACTCGATTATGTCGTCGATGAAGCGGTACAAATCCATGGGGGCTATGGCTACAGCAAGGAATACGCCGTAGAACGCTACTATCGCGATGCCAGAGTCAACCGGATCTTCGAGGGCACCAACGAGATCAACAGGATGCTGATTCCGGTGATGCTGCTGAAACGGTCCGGGTCGGGCCGGCTGCCATTGATGGAGGCGGGAGAGCGTGCGGTCCGGACCGTGCTCTCGGGGTCGTCCGATCAGAAGCCATTCGGGAGAGGTGACCGACAGGACGCTCCGGCCAAGGCTCGTCTGGCCTCTCTTTTCGTGGCGACGACGGTCGCACAAAAATACGGCAACCGAATTCGCGAAGAACAGGAAGTGCTGATGCACCTCAGTGACATGCTGATGGAAACTTATGCGATCGACTCCGCGGTCGTCCGCCTGTCCAAGCTCGCCGGATCGTCCTTACACGCCGACGTAGTACAGACGTTCGCCGCCGACGCAACCGAACGCATCGAATCGTCCGCACGCCAGGCGTTGGGAGCGGTCGTGGATCCCCAGGAACTGCCCGGTCAACTGGCTGCGATTCACCAACTCCTGGCCTTAACACCCACAGATACCGTGGCGGCACGCCGGCGCATCGCCAGAACCCTGACAGAAGAGGGACGCTACTGTCTCTAGTGAAAAGCTGTTGGCTTTTAGCTGTTGGCTTTTGGCTAGAACGCGATCGGAGCGAAACTCCTGAGCTAAAAGCCAACAGCCAAAAGCTAATAGCTGAAGGTCAAGTGTGGTTATAATTGCCGTTTGGAGGTGCTTGTGATTTTGAGTCTGGTCCTCGCATTAGCTTTACAGAGCCCGGTGGCGGACGATCACGAGTATTCGGATCTACTCCGGATCAGTGCGTCGGGTGTCCTTGAGGAATACCTGTCCGAGAATCCCGCCCTCGACGCGGCGGCGCTCGGGGAGCTGAAGGAGCTGTTCCAGTTTCATGACTTCTATGGAACAGCCCTGGACGGAACAAACATCAATTTCCATCTGCCTTCCGAGCCTGGCTATCGGTCGGCAAAGATACTGTTTCTGTCTTACACGGCCGAATGGTGTGTGAACTGCAACTACGAAGCACCGTACCTGGCGGAACTCTACCGAAAGTATCACTCGAAGGGCCTGGAGATCGTCACGCGGACCGAGTACAGCGAACTGGACAAGGTCCGGGAGTTTATCGCCCGGCACCAGATGCAGTATCCGGTGATCATCGGAAGCGAGATCGCCTACGATGATCGCGAAACCATCCGGATGGAAACATTCCAATACCTGTTGAGAAAGGCACTCGGCGATTCCCGGAAGTGGGGAACGCCTTTTAACATCATCGTCGTGGACGGTGACATAGAAAACCCGTACGTCGTCGTCGGTGAGATGAAGTCGGACCAGGTGAACGACCTGATCGAACGAACTCTGTCGGGAACCCAGTAGAAACACCACCAGTGGAGCAGACAAGTAAGTGAACGAGTTCAACGCCCCCTTTCGAATTCTCCTGGGCCCCGGACCCAGCAACGTCGACCCACGCGTCCTGCGCGCAATGTCTCAGTCCCTGCTCAGCCACATGGATCCGGCCTTCGAAGACGACGTCATGGATCACGTTCAGGAGGGCCTTCGTAAGGTCTTCGAAGCGGACCATGCACTCACACTGCCGATCTCGGGTACGGGAACGGCCGGGATGGAGACGGCTCTGGTCAACATGATCGAACCCGGAGACCCGGTCCTGATGTGCACGGCCGGCTTCTTCGCCAACCGGATGGGGGAAATTGCCGAGCGGGTAGGCGGCAAGGTCACGGTGCTCGAAGCCGAATGGGGGAGGGCCTTCGAACCCGACGAAATTTCTCGGGCGATAGACCGTCACAAGCCGAAGGTCGTGGGCCTGGTTCACGTCGAGACTTCGACCGGGGTGGTACAGCCGCTGGAGCCACTTCGAGAAATCTGTGGGCGCGACGATATCGTCACAATCGTCGACGCGGTCGCGTCTCTGGGCGGGCAGCCGATCTCGGTCGCGGAGAACCGGCTGGATTTTGTCTATAGCGGGAGCCAGAAGTGCCTGAGCTGTCCACCGGGACTGGCTCCGGTTACTCTCTCGGACAAGGCCGTTCGACGATTGGAGGAGCGCGGCACTCCCGTCCGCAGCTGGTACCTGGATCTGACGCTCCTCGGTAAGTACTGGAGGAGTACGAACAGAGCCTATCACCACACGGCTCCGATCTCCCTCAACTACGCGATGCGTGAAGCCCTTCGGATGGTCGAAGAAGAAGGCCTCGGGAACAGGTTCTGCCGACACCGTCAGAATCACCTGGCGCTGGTGGCGGGCGTCGAAGCCATGGGTTTGGAAATGTTCGCCAAACCCGATCTTCGGGCATGGACGGTCAACACAGTGCGGGTTCCGGAAGGAATCGATGACGCCAGGGTTCGGGGACAATTGCTGGAAACGTACGGGATCGAAATCGTCGGTGGCCTGGGACCGCTTAAGGGGAAGATCTGGCGAATCGGGCTGATGGGCTCGTCATCCACGCGCCACAACATATTGTTGCTGCTGGCTGCTCTTGAAGACGTATTGACAGGGTTGGGCCATGGAGCAGAGAGAGGCGCTGGAGTAGCGGCGGCGATCCAATGCTATCAAAATGATGTTCGCAGTTAGCTCAACCCTTATCAGCCGCAGCTTCCTGAGCTAACCCGCATTTCTCAAGAGATCTGAGATAAATCGAAACAGAGTAGGAAGGGAAAGGACCGAAAAAGGCCGCCCTGTCTGGCATAGATGACTTTGTCTAGAAGCATCAAATGCGCAGACGGAGGCGGCCTTTATGAATACAGAGTGTAAGACAGAATCGATTCAATTTCACGCATTAGGTTCACGGGAAGTACGGGGCCAATTCGACGGAGGAGACATCAGCACGGATGCGGGCGGCTTGCTGCTACGAGAAGCAGAAAAACGGACGGGGATTCTGAAACAGCTTGCCGGATGTTTCCAGGATCATCGGGATCCGCGATTTGTGGAACACGGGATCGAACAACTGGTGTCGCAACGTGTGTACGGATTGTGTTTGGGCTATGAGGATCTGAACGACCACGACCAACTCCGGTCGGATCCGATGCTGGCCGTGATGGTGGGTGAGACCGATCCGAAGGGTCGGACCCGGAAACAGGCACGAGATCGAGGCAAGGCCCTGGCTGGTAAGAGCACGCTGAACCGACTGGAACTGTCGACCGAGGGTGCGGCAGACCATCCGTACAAGAAGATCGGACGAGACGAGGCGGCGATGGATAGGTTGATGGTGGACGTGTTTCTCCAAGCGCATCGGCGGGCGCCGCGGCAGATCATTCTGGATCTGGATGCGACCGACGATCCGATTCACGGGAGTCAGGAGGGTCGCTTCTTTCACGGCTATTACCGGCACTATTGTTATCTGCCGCTGTATATCTTCTGTGGGGAGTTTCTGCTGTGTGCCCGGCTACGACGATCCGACATCGATGGTGCGGCCGGATCGGTCAAAGAGCTGGAACGGATCGTCGGACAGATTCGGCAGAAGTGGCCCAGAGTCCAGATCGTGATTCGTGCCGACTCGGGTTTCTGCCGCGATGAGATCCTGACGTGGTGCGAGGCCCAACACCGTGTCGATTACGTGATCGGACTGGCAAAGAACAATCGACTGCTGGGCGCGATCGAAACTCCGATGGCGACTGCAAAAAAGCGATTCGACAGGACGGGAAAGCCAGCGCGCGTCTTTAAGACGTTTCCGTATCAGACCCGCGACAGCTGGACCCGTGAGCGACGCATCATTGGTAAGGCCGAACATCTGGCCAAGGGCTCCAATCCTCGGTTTATCGTCACCTCGTTACCGAAAGGCCGAAAGACCCCAAGACAGATCTATGAACAGATCTACTGTGCCCGAGGGGATATGGAAAACCGGATCAAAGAGCAACAGCTCGGATTGTTCGCCGATCGGACCAGCACGGCCACCATGCGCGCCAATCAACTCCGACTCTACCTTTCATCGGTGGCGTACATGTTAATGCAGGCCTTGCGACGGCTCGGGTTGCAGGGCACCGAATTCGCGCGGGCGCAGTGCACCACGATTCGCCTGAAGCTGCTCAAAATCGGAGCGCAGATCCATGTGACCGTGCGTCGAGTCTGGATTCGGATGGCTGGCGGATACCCCTACGCCGCGGTGTTCGCTCAGATTTATGCCAACCTTCAGAAAGTCCCGCTTCGCTGTTGAGCGTCCCCTCCTCAGACATACCAACGTTCCGATCTTTGATCGGGATAGCTGTCTCTGTAATCCGATTTCACGTCGTCATTCCCTTCACCACCACTCGTCCAGGCCCAGTCACTCCCCTCAGCCGGCATCTTTGCTCTCGCCACCCAGCCTCCGACATCTTTTCCGTCTCCAAAATGCAGTTTTGGGCACCATTCATGAGAAATGCGGGCTAATTGCTTCGTATCTGTAACTGATAGGCCCCCGAATTAAAAATGCCTCCTCCGCAGAATTTGTGGGCAGTCCAAAGGCCTGTGCGCACATAAGTAATTGAAACAAAGTACCTTATTCTTTTGTTCGACGGCGAATATTCCAGTACCCACTTCGGTCGGACGCCTACACCCGGTGCCCGGAGCCCCCGCCGGAGGCCCCGTTCCCCATCGCCCACACCAGCCGACACCGCGGAGCGCAGCCGAGGGTCAAGGCCGGCGCAGCCGCCGAGCTTGCGAGGGAAGCCTTGAGGCTTGGCGAGCACCGTGGTCTCCTCAAGCGGCGATGGAAGACGGTTTTACCCACAATTTCTGCGGAAGACCCTTAAAAATCAACTGGCCGGTCTGACCGAGGGTGTAGAAGCTCCGGATTTCGATGACGTAGGACCCCTCCGGCAGGAAGGTCGAAATCAGTTCCGATTGCCCGTTCAAGCCCCGGTCGGATCTGGCGATGACACGACCCGCTTCATCCATGAGGAAGAGGTCGAGATCGTTGGCCCGCGGGTTTCGACCCGCTCCGAGGCCTGTCACATCCAACCTGATTGAAACGGCGCCCCCTTCGACATCGAATGTATAAAGGTGCGCCGACGTGGCCATATTGCCGCGACGGCGCGACAGGGAATCGATTTCTCCCGCAACGGTTCCGGAGCCCGGAACGATTCGAGGGAACGGATTCGAAACGCTCGGGTCCGCCGCGGAAAGGAAGTCGACCGATCAGAGGCGGACGATCTGTTCGAGGAGCGAAACGTTGCCGGCATCGGCCGCGGCCAGGCGATCCAGGAACGTGGGAAGGTAGACAAAACTGTCGTTGCGGAGACCGGTGAAGGCACCCCAGAGGGTCCGGAACGGCACGGTAACGGTATCTCCGGGATCTTCGGCATCGTCGTAAAGATCCCAGAGGATGGAGTGCACCGAGAACTCACTCCAGTACCCTGGCCGGTCCCCGGCGGGAGTGTTGTCCTCGAGGTCAAATTCGAGGACACCAGCGCCATCCTGCCCGAAGGAATCCAGATACACTCCCTGATTACGCACAGCCGCCGAGAAGAAATTCGCCCAACCCTCCGACCACGCCACGCGGGGGTCGAGAACGTCGCCGATGAGGTGTTGGCCTCCCGGAGAATCGTCTCCCGAGAACCGGGCGGCGAGCAGGTGGAAGATCACGGCGTCGTCAAACTCGTCCGAGTCCACCGACCGATCCCCCAGAACGAACGCGGTGTTGTCGGCGACATTGAAGAACGTGCCCCCGACATGCCCGTCGGCCACATTGCCGATTTCGGTTGTGTTATTCGGACTCCAGAACAGAGTCACTTCAGGTAACGGCAGAGTCGGGTCCATTGCCGCCAGGAACAGATTACCCCGTCTGATCACATCCAGGATGTTGAACGCTCCGGAGACTCGACTCTGGTCCGAGGCGATCAAGACGGGAGTTCGCCCGGAATCCAGAGCCTGATCGACAAAGAAGACCCCGCTGCCGTTCGTATTGTCGGCAACGACAAGCTCGGAGGACCTGGACCGGCTCAGGACCCGTACGCTCGAATCCTGACCGATCGGAACCGCGGCTCGGAACCACCCCCTGTCGTCAGTCTCCGCAACAGAAACCAAGGCACCTGTCTGACGGTTGACGACATCCACCCGAGCACCTCTGATCGGAACCATCACGGGCCGGGCAAATCTGAGACCGTCGCCGTCAGCCTCTATCTTCTCGTAGAAAGCGCGGCCGCTCAGTTCACTGAACTGGGTGGCATCCCGGGACAAAACAAGCACGCTCTGTGGCTCGGAATACGTTCCATCCTCAGATCGAATGCGGATATTGAAGTAGCCGGGCCGAACGTCAGGCACCTCGACGGCGAGAATCGCAATGCCCGGAGCCAGGAAGCGTGTGGGAACGGCCTGGTCGCCGAAGAAGACGGTGCTGTTGTCGCCAAGATTCGAGATCTGAACTCTGAGGATCTCTCCTGGTCGACCCTGGCGAGGGGACACGTCTCGAACCACGGGCCGGATCACGACTGGTCCCGGAACAAACCCGGGTGCAGACGATCGGGGAGGAACCGCCGCCAGAACGCTGCCTGCGGAGTGGCCCACCACTTCTAGTCCGAACACGGGAGTGTCCGACCTCAGGACCAGAAAACCCTCCGTCTCGACTCCGGGGAGGACATCCCCCACGAAGACTGTCTTTTTGGAATTCCCTTCCAAGTCGATTTCGGCACGAGCGACCGGGTTCCCGTCTGGATCCATGAGGGCCACGGTTATCGATGCCGGTGTCGTTTCCGGGTTCAACAGAACAACGCCGGTCACCAGACCGTCCGCCTCAGAAAGCTGGGGAAAGGAAATGTCATCCCGAGGTGCCGCCTGCAACGGGTAGATCGTGGAGTTGGTCCCCTGGGTCAGTATGAGCGCACCGCCCAGAGGCACTCGGGGTGATTCGATTCGGATCCAGCCACTGACTGCGGGGGTAAACAAGAGACCCGAAAGCTGCGACGCTTCGATCAGGCGGGATCCATTCGCCGGGATCGTCAAAGACTGTCTTAGCGGCGCGGCCAGCGACGAAAGAACCGGACCGCCACGCTCGTCGAGCAGCGTTGCAAACACGGTGACAACCTGGCCTGTAGGGTTCGTAAGCACCAGGGTCGAACTGAACCCGTTTCCAAGGATGACGTGGAGCGCGATTCGCAGGGAGGCGATTTCTGCCACCGACTGGCCGTTGACCAGCATCAACGAACCGCTTGACGTGATCGAGGCTTGCGCCGCGACCGGCGCACTGGACGTAACCCGCGCCGTTAGACCCCCGGAAGGCAGCGATATCAGATCCGACAGTGAAATGGAAATACCTGCTTTTGGGTCCAGGTTGGCCGGGATGGTTCCGACGATTTCTCCCCGTTCGTTGAACAACGCCACGTTGACAGTGGCGGTCTGGGATGAAGCGTTGACAACATGAAGTTGACGCGACTCGCCCGAGGTGTCCGAAAGTAAAGGGACCACCTGGTCCGACAGAGCGGGCACCTCGGGTGAACTCTCGAGCGTGGATTCGAAGTCACCGTAAAAAAGTACGCCGCGCAGTCCGGGAGCCCGGCTCGTCACCTGGACCCAGCCCTCGAAACCATTCGAAGCGAACACTTCGTCGGCGGACATGGACAATGCTCCGCCGGGGGGGACCGAATATCGGACGGGATTGACCAGACCGGAAACCTTCGTTCCGTCAAGTGCGTAGAGGGTGAAATCGACAGCGGCTTCGGTAGAGAGAGGGTTCGAAATGTTGAAACCCGTGCGCGTGGAAGAGGTTCCGACGACCTGAGGAAGATTCAAAACCGACTGTGCGGCGACAGGCGCGGCTAAGCCCACTACCAACAATATTGTCAACAATAGCCGCCATACTGTGTTGATTTTGACCACACGTCACCTGTCAACGACTGTAACTAGTTGAAAACTCGAACAACTAAAGTCGAAGAGCATTAACTAGCAGGTAGCTTGCCATTGATGAGATCCCGGATCCGATCGACCTGGGCCGGAACCTCGACAGGCAGATTTCGCGAAGACGGATCGGTGTCGGGCACTCGACCCTGGTGAGCCTTCAGCTTGAAATCCACGAACTTCAAGCCGTGAGCCGTACTGACGACCACGACCCGGGCCCGGGGCTCGATTGTCCCATCGCCGATCAGCTTCTTCAAAACCGCCAGAGCCACGCCCGTTTGGGGGTCGTTGAAGAAACCGAAGCGATCGCCATGACATGCGGCATCGACCAGTTCGGCTTCGCTTGCCTGGGCAACGATCCCGTCGGTCGCCGCTATGGCGCGAACGGCCTTCGGAAAGCTTACTGGGTTACCGATCTGGATCGCCGTCGCCAAGGTAGCCCCGGCGGCGACCGGTTCCAGTTTCTCCAGGCCGTCGAGATAGGCACGGTAGAAAGGGTTTGCCTGTTCGGTCTGGGCACAAACGAGTCTGGGGAGCCGTTCGATCACCCCGATCTCCTTGAGGAGGAGGAATCCATCCGCGATCGCCGATATGTTACCGAGGTTGCCACCGGGCACCACGACGTAGTCGGGAACCTCCCAGCCCATCTGTTGCACGATCTCCACGCTGATCGACTTCTGGCCCTCAATTCTCAACGAATTCATCGAGTTGGCCAGGTATATGGATCGGTCTTCCGTGATTTCCCGGACGATCTTCATACACCCGTCGAAATCGGTGTCTATCGACAAGGTCAGGGCCCCATTTGCAATCGGTTGAATCAGCTGAGCCAGGGATATCTTGTCTCGGGGGAGAAACACGATGGCTGGGATTCCCGCCGCGGCGGCGTAAGCGGCAAGCGCGGCCGACGTATCACCGGTCGATGCACAAGCCACGGCACGAATCCTGGTGCGAATCCGGTTCACCGCCGAAATCAAAACGGTCATTCCCAGATCCTTGAAGGATCCGGTATGCGAGGTGCCACACTGTTTGATGTAGATCTCGCCGACGCCCAGATCCTCCGCCATCCTGGGACTCGACAACAACGGCGTGTTGCCTTCACCGAGAGAAACGATCTGATTCGACCTGATCGACGGAAAAACGAGTTCCCGCCTGGACCACACCCCGGATGAGGCGCCGAGGCGCGAATCTAGAAGTTTTTTCCAACCATCGGGAGTAATCGAACGAAGAGCGTCCAGATCGTGACGAACCTCCAGGAGCCCCCCGCAGGACCTGCACTGGTAAACGACTTCGTCGACTTCGTAGCGCGATCCACACCCGGAAAAGCATTCAAACCAGCAGGCAAAGTTTCCTTCAGTCGCGGACGGTGGTGTCATCGTCAAGGCTTGGCCTGTCCCTCCGGTTCCGAGAGGGCGGACCGGTCGGCGGGTCCCAGGACCGTTCGGTCAAACGCCAGGTCCAGAACTTCTTCTATAGTGTCGACGTAACGCATCCTGATGGAACCAAGCAGTTCCTCCTGAATGTCCTCCAGGGCATTCTTCTCGTTCCCGGCGGGGAGGATCAGTTCCTCAACCCCGGCCCGCCTGGCCGCCAGAACCTTTTCCTTGATGCCTCCGACCGGTAACACGTGTCCGCTGAGGGTGATCTCCCCGGTCATCGCAAGCCTGGTTTTGACAGGCTTCTGGACCAGCGCCGACACCAGAGCCGTGACCATCGTGACGCCGGCGGATGGCCCGTCCTTGGGTATGGAACCGGAAGGAACGTGGATATGGATGTCCTTTTCCTTGTAGAAATCAGCGCCCAGCCCGAGCCTGGGAGCGACGGATCGAACCCACGTCACCGCCGCTTTCGTGGACTCCTGCATGACGTCGCCGACCTGCCCGGTAACGGTCAGGTTCCGTCCTCCGCCAACCAGGCTGGCCTCGACAAACAGCACCTCGCCCCCGACCGGCGTCCAGGCCAGGCCGACCGCAACGCCAGATCGTTTGATTCGATCTTCGAGTTCCTCCGCAATCCGGAATTTTTGTACCCCCAGAAGCGTGGAAACAACTTCCGTCGTTACGGGCGGCCGATGCGGATGGCCTTCAAGCATTTTCCGGGCAAACTTGCGACAAATGTTACCGATTTCCCGCTCCAGATTCCGGACTCCGGCTTCCCGGGTGTAATGTCGGGCCACCGACTGCAATGCATCTTCGTCGAACTCAATCTGGTCCGGCTTCAGACCGTTTTCTTCGATCTGGCGGGGCACCAGGTAGTTTTTCGCGATCTGGACCTTTTCTTCCTCGGTATAGCCCGGTAACTCGATGGTCTCCATCCGATCTCTCAAAGCGGAGGGGACCGTGTCCAGCACGTTGGC
The DNA here is from genome assembly GCA_965262425.1 of Terriglobia bacterium. Taxonomy (GTDB): domain Bacteria; phylum Acidobacteriota; class Terriglobia; order 20CM-2-55-15; family 20CM-2-55-15; genus CAZOZZ01. Next base: position 2,704,617 of record OZ253536.1, read on the forward strand.
GGTCGTGATGAAGAACACTCGTGAAAGATCAAATGCAACATCGAGGTAATGGTCCCGGAAGCTGACGTTTTGCTCGGGATCGAGAACCTCGAGAAGGGCGGCCGCGGGATCGCCCCTGAAATCGGCGCCGAGCTTGTCGATTTCATCGAGCATCAGAACCGGATCCCTGGTTCCGGCGCGCCGAATGCCCTGGACGATCTGTCCGGGCAACGCTCCGATGTAGGTACGCCGGTGTCCCCGAATCTCCGCCTCGTCGCGCATGCCTCCGAGAGACATCCGAATGAACTTGCGTCCGGTGGCCTCTGCGATGGAACGCCCCAACGAAGTCTTACCGACGCCTGGAGGACCGACGAAGCAGAGGATCGGGGCCTTCCCCTCGGGCCGCAATTCGAGGACCGCCAGATTTTCCAGTATCCGTTCCTTGATTTTTTCCAGGTCGTGGTGGTCACGATCCAGGATCTCCTTCGCGCGAACGATGTCGACCTTCTCTTGGGAGAGAACTTGCCAGGGCAAGGTCACAAGCCAGTCCAGATACGTCCGTGTGACCGTATAGTCGGCCGCGTTAGGAGACATCCGCGCCAACCGGTTGAGTTCCCGCTCGGCCTCCTTCACGGCTTCCTCGGACATGTTGGCCTTCTCGATTTTTTCACGAAGTTCGTCGATCTCCTGCTGCGAGTCATCGCCTTCGCCAAGTTCCTTCTGTATCGCCCGCATCTGTTCCCTGAGAAAATATTCGCGCTGCGTCTTTCCGACTTCTTCTTCCACCTGACTCTGGATCTTTGTACGAAGGTCGAGGACTTCCAGCTCTTTCGCCAACTCCGTGTTCAGGAACTCCAGTCGCTCGCGGACACTGGTACGCTCAAGGACGAACTGCTTGTTTTCGACCGACAGGTTGGGCAAGTTGGTCGCGATGTAGTCGGCAAGCCTGCCGGATTCGTCAATGTTGATGACGAAAGCATGGAGGTCGTCGGGCAACTGTGGCGACAACTTGATCGCGCTTTCGAACTGCCCGAGGACACTCCGCCTCAGCGCCTGGAAGCTCACTTCCGTTTCGTCTTCGGGGTCTTCCTTGAGGAGTTCGATACTGGCCCGGTGATAGGGTTCAAACTCCGTAAACTCGACGATCCGCATCCGCGAAATCGCCATGATGACGACAAACAGGTTGCCCTCGGGTGTCCTCATCACGCGGTGGACGACCGACACTGTCCCGGTCTGGTACAGGTCCACCGGATCTGGAGCTTCGACTTCCTTGTCTCGCTGAGTCAAGACCGCCAGAAGCCCGTCTCCCTTCTGCACGTCATTGATCAGCCGGACCGATCTCTCGCGTCCAACCGTTAACGGCATGACGGCTGTGGGGAAAATCACGGTATCGCGAACGGGAAGAATCGGTAACTCATTCGGAATCGATGGGATTCCAGCCCGGATCTCTTCGAGATTTCCAAAATCGCTCTTCAAGCTCTAATCCTCATGTTCCACCGGGCAGCCGGTGGTGAACCGCGTGTGTTAGAATCCGCCGGTGTCGTCAGGCCGTGTTCTCGACAAGGGATCCAGCACAAACGCCCTCTCCTCCGGCTCGGACGGACCCTTCAGATGGAGGGCCGCCCTTATCCTGTTCGGCATCCTGTTCGTCGGGGTCTCCGACACCCAGCTCATTCCTCCGCTGCTGCCTTTGATCGCCGAGGACATTGGCACGACGCCTGGACGGGCCGGCACCATCGTCACGATGTACGCCCTTGCCGCGGCAGCGTTCGCCCTGCTGGCCGGGACCGCCTCAGACAGGCTGGGCCGCAAACGGTTAATCCTGCTGGCCCTCGGTGTCTTCAGCACGGCAGCACTGCTGACGTTCCAGGCTTCCTATTTTAGCACCTTGTTGATGACCCGGATGTTGACGGGTCTGGGGGCGGGAGCGCTATCGACGCTCGGACTGACTTACGCCGCGGATCTCTATCCCTATCGCCATCGCGGCAAAGCCATGGGGATCATCTCCATGGCCTACTTCCTCGCGTTCGTGATCGGCATACCCGCAGGTTCCGAGGTCGCCGCCCGGTTCGGATGGCGCTGGGTTTTCATGGGTGTGGCCGTAGCCGGTGTAGTCATGCTGGTCCTGGCCGGTTTCTTCCTGCCGGACGACCGTAAACGGTCCCCCTCCACCTCCGGCACCTCCATCTTCTCCCACTTCCGGGATTCCCAGCGCGTCGCTGGAATTGTGGCCGCTTTCCTGACTTCCGGAGGCCTTGTAGGATTCTTGACCTATGTGGGCGCCTGGCTCAGTGCCTCTGAAGGAATTGGAATCGAGAGAATCTATCCACTGTTCATGGCGGCGGGTCTCGCTGCGACGGTGGCGGCCCCGGTTTCCGGGTGGCTTTCAGACCGTATTGGAAAGAAAAGGGTCATCGTGTGGGCGAACCTTGGGCTTTCGGCAATGTTTCTCGTGGTTTCGAGGATGGAATGGGGCGTTGCGCTCTTTGCCGGCATCGGCCTGCTGAGCATCACGGCTTCGGCCAGACAAGCGCCCCTCCACGCTTTGACGACTGAGCTGGTGTCGGCTGACAAACGTGGATCCTATGTCGCGGTGCGTAACGCGGCGTCACAACTGGGGATCGCAGCCATCGCCGCAAGTTCCGCGTTTGCATTCGACACGGTAGGGTTCGCCGGAGTCGCCTGGATCGCGGCCGGCGCCACAATATTGATTCCGTTTGTCTGTCTGTGGATCACCGAACCTGTCGTCCCGGTCAGCCGCACGGATTGAGGGCCCCCACCCCCACGCCTCGAAGGCCTTCGGGGCGCATGATCACGCTCATCCCCTATGCTATTCTGTTCCCGATGCCTGCAAACCTCACACCGCAGTATCTGGAAGCCGAAAAACGCTTCAAAGCGGCCGTGGGCGCCCCGGAAAAACTGGTGGCTCTTCAGGAAATGATGGCGATCATTCCGAAGCACAAGGGCACGGAAAAGCTTCGAGCCGAGTTGAAGCGCAAACTGTCTGCTATGCGCAAAGAATCGACTTCGAAGAAGTCAGCCTCAAGGAAGGATTTCTTCCTCGTGGAACGGGAGGGTGCCCGGCAATTGGCATTGGTCGGCGCCCCGAACTCCGGCAAGTCCAGCCTGATGTCCCGCCTCACCAACCGGGATCCGGAAGTCGCAGACTATCCGTTCACGACTCGGGCACCGGCGCCCGGAATGCTGGTCTATCAAGATGTGAGCCTGCAGTTGATCGATCTGCCACCGGTGTCGGAAGTGCACATGGAACACTGGGTGCCGCAGATCATTCGCAACGCCGACGCCGTTCTCTGGATCGTGGATCTGTCCGACGACAGTGTTCTCGATCAGATGGAATCCACGATCGCTATCCTCGGCGAAGCCAGGAGCGATCTTAGAAAGCACCAGACACTTCTTGTTGGAAACAAGAACGACTCGGGAGGCGCACCCGACCGCGAACAGATCGTTCGGGAAATTTACGGGGATTCCTTCCCGTTTGTCGCCTTTTCATCGAACGACCCGGACCCGGTCACAGTGGAGAGGTTTGAAGAAAGGGTTTATCACTTCCTCGATCTCGTGCGTGTCTACACCAAAACGCCCGGTAAAAAAGTAGAGCGCGCGGATCCTTTCGTCCTGTCACGTGGAAGCACGGTGGTCGATCTGGCTGGAACAATACACCGGGACCTCGAAGAGAGTCTGAAGTTTGCCAAGGTGTGGGGCGACGGGAAGATCGACGGCCTCATGGTAGCCAGGGACTATGTTCTCGACGACGGTGACATCGTCGAACTCCATGCTGCATAATTAATCCAATGAATCAGGGACTAAGAATTGCACTACTGACTTCGCTCATAACGACGGCGCTCGTCTATGTCATCCTGGAGTGGCGGCCGTTGCGACCGGAACCGATTCGGACGGAGCCGGTGGACACGGTGATTCCGGACGTGGCCCTGGCTGCGCCGGCACCATCTCCGGTCAGCCCGACACCGTTGCAGCACACCGAAACGAGTCCGGACGAGCTGAACAACATCGAAATCTACAGGAAATACAGTCCCGGAGTGGTGAACATCACATCCACGATCCTCACGTACGACTTCTTCCTCCGGCCGATTCCGGAATCGGGTAGTGGGTCCGGAGTCATAGCCGACACCGACGGCAACATCGTGACGAACTATCACGTCATCGAGGGGGCACGCCAGCTCGAAGTCACGCTGTGGGACCAGAGCCGGTACGAGGCGCGGGTGGTCGGGGCGGACCCGAGCAACGATATCGCGGTCATCCACATCGATGCCCCCAGCCAGGACCTGGTTCCGATCCCACTGGGAACGACCGAGGGTCTCCAGGTCGGCCAGAAAGTCCTGGCGATCGGCAATCCGTTCGGTCTTGACGGCACCTTGACTACCGGAATAATCAGCTCTCTTGGCAGATCTATCCAGGCCAGCAACGGACGCATCATCGAAGGTGTGGTCCAGACCGATGCGGCCATCAACCCGGGCAATTCCGGGGGCCCGCTCCTGAACTCGCGAGGAGAAGTCATCGGCATCAACACGGCGATCGTATCCCCCTCCAACTCGGGAAACGTGGGAATCGGGTTTGCGGTTCCGGTGGAAACGGTCCGAAGGGTAACCAACGACCTCATCACCTTTGGCCGGGTGCGCCGCGTGTTCATGGGGTTCGGTGGCCTGGATCTGACCAGGCTGGGACGTCTTGTCGAAGCCCTCAACCTGGGAACCGAATCGGGCGTGTTGATCGTCAGCATCCAGCCGAACAGCCCGGCGGCCAACGGCGGGTTGGTCGGCCCGAGCCGTGACGTCAGGGTCGGGAACTACAGGATCCCCGCAGGCGGTGATGTGATCGTCGAAATCGATGGTCGCAGCGTGTCGACGGTAACTGAAATCAGCACCATTCTGGAGCAACACCGTCCCGGCGATCAAATCAGCGTCACGGTCGTTCGGGACAGGGAGAGACTCGATGTCCGTCTGACGCTGCTCGAAGAGAACCCTTAGGAGCCTGCTCGGCAGAAGGGATCGTACCGAGAAAGTGGAGAATCGAGGCCAGACTTTCTCGATTTTGAGGCGAATAGTGGTTCTATTTAACGAAAAATCGGGGAAATCTGGACCGATTATACCGCTTTCGCAGTAGATTCCTTCTGCCACGCTGGCTCCTGGCCTGTGGTGGGAGCCCGAAGTCCGAGGTCCGACGTCGGAAGTCGGAAAGCCAACGGCCAGCTGACAGCCAAAAACCAACAATGACATTTTACAGATCGCGCTACTGGGTAATCGGGCGGCGAGTGGCCCTTATAGTGATCGCCCTGGTCGTCGGCTACCGGTCGTACGGTGATGCCGTCGCCGGATGGTTTCGGGAACCTTTGCCGGCGGAGGAACTTGTCGTCACCGAAACTGAGTTCAGGGCCGACGTAGGCGGGGAGCGCCCTGTCTGGATCATCCGGCTCCGAAACCTCAGCTCGAAAAGAACGTATGACGAAATCCTGATGGAAGCCACTTACATGGATGACGAAGGGACGGTGCTGGAGACCGACCGGATAGTGATCCGTCAGGTTGTGGGTCCGGGTGAGGAAAAGGAAGTTGCCAGTAGCGATCCGCGCCCACGGGGACAGGCGACACGAGGAGTACTCAAGGTGCTCGACGCCGAGGTGGTACCCTGATGATTGTCGAGACGTTTCCGGTCGGGTTGCTCCAGTGCAACTGCACGATTCTTGGGGATGAAGAGACGCGTGAAGCCATTGTCGTCGACCCGGGCGACGATGCGGACGCCATCATGAGTCGCCTCGAAAAGCACGACCTCGAATTAAAACGCATCGTCTGCACTCACGCGCACATCGACCACGTGGGTGCGATCTACGATTTGCAGGCAAAGTCCGATTCCCCGGCCAGCATTCACGAAAAGGATCTTTTCTTGTTTGACAATCTCAAAACACAGGCTGAATGGATCGGCATGCCAACTCCGAAACGCGGTGAGATTGATCGGTTCGTGGATGATGGTGACTCGGTGGAGTGTCCCAACGTAATTCTGGGAGTCATTCACACGCCAGGTCACACGCCGGGCAGTTTGACCCTTCACCTGGGGACCGAGAGCCCGATTCTCTTCACCGGGGACACCCTTTTCCTCAACAGCATCGGCCGAACCGATCTCTGGGGCGGATCCCTTCCGGACCTGCTCGGTTCGATCAAGGGGAGATTGTTGGAATTCGATGACGAAACCCTCGTGGTGCCGGGCCACGGGCCCAACACCACGATCGGGCGCGAGCGAGCCCAGAATCCGTTCCTGAGGTAAAACTGAATGAGTGAACGTAGCGTTGCGATCCGAGTGATGATGCTGCCGAAGGATACGAACCCCCTCGGGACGATTTTCGGTGGCGTCATTCTCAGCCAGCTCGATCTCGCGGGTGGAATTGAGGCTCGAAAGCATTCGGATAAACGATTCGTGACAAAGGCCATGCGCGAGGTGGAATTCGTCGCTCCGGTCTTTCTCGGCGATGTCGTGACGTTTTTCACCACCACGGAAAGACTCGGCAGAACATCGGTCACGGTCCACGTAGATGTAGAGGCGGAGCGCTGCGGCCCACACGGGAACAGGGAAATCGTCAAGGTGACCGAGGCCACGGTCGTTTACGTCGCAATCGACGGCGACTTGCGTCCGACACCTGTCAGGAACGAATAGAAAGAAAGCGGGCACCGTCTCCCGGGTACACCATCATGCCGACATTCGAGCCGCTCAATTCGCAACCGGTCTTTCTGATCGACGCCATGAACTACATCTTCCGGGCCTACTACGGACTGCCGACAAGTATTGAATCACCATCGGGAATGAAGACAAACGCGGTGCTGGGCTACCTCCGCACTCTTCTTCGCATCATTCGCGAACAGGAACCTCCGTATATCGCCGCGGCATTCGAAGGCGCACATTCTTTCCGAAAAAAGCTGTCCGCCGATTACAAGGCGAACAGAACTTCGCCGCCCGACGATCTGAAGGTCCAGTTCGAATACTGCCGGCGCATCACCGAAGCCGTGGGTATTGCTGCGTTCGAAGTCGAGACCTATGAAGCAGACGACGTGCTCGGTTCAATCGCCGTTCGAATGGCTGACATGGGCCACCCCGTCGTCATCGTGACCGGTGACAAGGACATGACCCAGCTCGTCGACGACCGAATCCGCATTTACGACCTTGCCAAGAACATGTGGCTCGATGCGGCCGCCGTCAAGAAAAGGCTTGGAGTCGAGCCCAAGCAGGTTCCGGACTTACTGGCTCTGCTGGGCGACTCTTCAGACAACATCCCGGGAGTGCCAGGTGTTGGCGAAAAAACAGCAGGCAAACTCCTGGCGGCCTGCCGAACCCTGGAAGACATCAGCGAGGCCGAACTCGAGGGCGTGACTTTTCGAGGGCGTGACCGGATCGTGAAGAAGATCCGCGAAAACATGGACACCGCCCGAACGAGCAGGGAACTGGCCCGAATCCGCTGCGACATCGACATGGAAGTGACGCCCAACCTCCTCCGCTATCGAAAAGGAAATCCCGACCAGGTCACCAGCCTCTGCCGCGAACTCGGATTCGGATATGTCATCGACGAAATCCCCACCCGCCACGAACAACCCGGACTGTTCGACTGAATGGCACATTTTTTTCGACGCAAAGACGCAGAGACGCAAAGGTGATCTGTTTGCTAGCGGTCGATCTCAGATCCTTAATTTACTGAGTACCGAAAGCGTTAAACATGGAAAGCAAACTGGATGTTGAAACGAATCGGACCCTAAGAACTCTGCGTCTTTGCGCCGAAGGGGCCCCAACAAAACGGGAGTGGCTTGTCGGGTGGGTCTACACTCTCAGCGGGGAAATGGACTGTGCGGAGAGGCTGTCGATCAACGACTGGTGGGCGGTGTCCAGGTAGGATTGATCCTTTGACTCCAACGTCAGCTTGACCATGTAATCGGGGTTGTCAAAGGTGGGATAGGAACCGAGCAGGAGCTCGGGGAACCGATCCACAAACTGGTACAGGATGTCGGCAATCAGACCCTCGTCCTCTTTGAGATAAATTTCCATGACGAAGTACGGATCCTGGCGAAACATCTCTTTGATGCGCTCAAATTTTGCGGCCAGTATCTCGGGCACACCTGGAAAGATGTAAACGTTCTCGACCGCGACTACTGGAAACCACATCTTGCCGCGTCGCAGAAGGAACGCCCCTTCCGGGACATCCGCCATCCGCAACGTGGCTTCTGTAACGCTCTCCTGATAGTATCCTCTGAGCATTGCCTCCAATTCGTGGTGCCGGTAAACACCGCGCTTGAAGGCGGAAGCGATGCCCTTGATGGTGACATCATCGTGGGTGGGACCGACTCCACCTGAAGTGAATACATAATCGTAGCAACCTGAAAACGATCGAACTTCTTCGCGGATGGAATCCAGATCGTCGGGAATGATCGAAACTTTGCGCACGTCGATCCCGAGATCCCGGAGTTCCCTCAGGAAATAGTCCGTGTTCTCATCCCGGGTTCTGCCGGACAAAATTTCGTTTCCGATGACGACGATTCCTGCGGTTTTGGACATGCTATGGCTCAATATAACACGTCGCGAAATTCGCCGGATGCAAGGCTGATAGTCGCCGCCAGCGAGACGGATTCGAACATGTTATGGGCCACTCGGATGTTTGCTCCGGACCCGTTTATCTTTTTCGTGCGAGGAGGAAAACGTTACGTCGTAATGACGGATCTGGAGTTCGACAGGGCCAGGGAGCAGGCCACGGTACAGGTCGTGCTGAAGCACAGTGAGTATGTCCGGAGAGCACAGAGGCGGGGTGTCGGGTTTCCCTCCACGGCCGACGTCCTGGCCGAAGTCTTTGCCGAATTTGAGATTCGAAGTGTCCTGGTTCCATCGAGCTTTCCAACCGGCCTCGCAGATTCTCTCAGGAACATGCACTTTAACGTTCACGTCAAGCCGGATCCGTTCTGGCCCAAACGAGAAATCAAATCCCCGGAAGAGATTCGGAACATCAGGGGATCTCTCCGGATCGCGGAAATGGGAATGGAGGCCGGTATCGACGCGCTGCGCCGCTCTCGTATCGATAAGAGCGGTTTCTTATTTCTGAACGGGACCCGATTGACCTCCGAGCGTCTCAGGAGCATCATCAACACGACGATCATGGAGAAAGGGTGCGTTCCAAGCCATACAATCGTGGCTTCAGGCGACCAGGCGGTGGATCCCCACAACCAGGGCAGCGGCCCGATTCGCGCCAACACCTCGGTCATCATCGACATTTTTCCACGCTCGGAAAAGACGGGCTACTTCGGCGACATAACCCGTACGGTCGTCCGCGGTAGAGCGTCGGAACGGCTCAGGCACGCGTTTGCCTCAGTGAGGGAGGCGCAGAAGATCGGCTTCCGCAGAATCCGATCCCGCGCCAGCGCTTACGCCATCCACAATGAGATCCTTGCACATTTCAGCAAGGACGGGTTCCAGACGGGATTCTCCGACGGACGCATGCAAGGTTTTTTTCACGGCACCGGGCACGGATTGGGGCTGGATGTTCACGAGGCGCCCACGTTCGGGTTGCGAGCACGTAACAGGTTGAAGAAGAACCATGTCGTAACCGTCGAACCGGGCCTGTATTATGCCGGCATGGGCGGTGTCCGGCTGGAAGATGTCGTAGTCGTCTCCGAAGATGGCTGTCGAAATCTTGTTCGCTACCCGAAGGTTCTTGAAGTGTGATGGCCCAGCAAGCGGTTCAAGGGCAGCGGCCCAGAATCCTGCGCGGTTTGGACTTGGAGTACTGGCTGCTATATACTGCCGCTTCCTGGCGGAGGGGAGACGCTGAATGCGCGTTCGGTTCTGGGGTGTGAGAGGCTCAACGCCGACACCACTGAAGGAAAATCTCGGTTACGGCGGCAACACCTCGTGCGTGGAAGTGCGCACCGACAGTAACGAGATCCTGGTGTTCGACGGAGGAACCGGCATACGTCTACTCGGCAAAGCACTGGAACAGGAGTTCGACGGGGCCAGGATACGAGCCCACATCTTCTTCAGTCACTTTCACATCGACCATATTCAGGGTGTTCCGTTCTTTACCCCACTCTACTCGCCCGACAACCACTTCACTTTCTACTTTGCCGGTCGGCGCGACGCGAACCTGGTCATGGACGCTCTGGCCGGGATGATGGCAAACCCGTATTTTCCGGTCGACATGTCGAAGCTGCCGTGCATTCGGGATTACATCGATCTTGTAGAAGGTACGTTCCGGGTCGCCGACACAAAGATCGAAGTCCTGAAGCTGAACCACCCACAAGGATGTGTCGGGTACCGCATCATGCAGAATGACAAAGTGATCTCATACTGTACCGACGTGGAACACGGTCCCGATTGGAGTGACCGCAACCTCAAGAAACTGGCGGCGGATGCGGACTGCCTGATCATCGATTCGCAATACACTCCCGAAGAATACCCCGGCCATGAAGGCTGGGGACACAGCACCTGGAAACAGGCTGTCGAAAGCGCCATTGAATCCAACGCCAAGAAAATCGTCCTCTTTCACCACGACCCTTACCACGACGACGATGCGGTCGAGAGTATCCTTGAACAGGCGCGCCAGTTACACCCCGATGTTGTGGCAGCCCGTGAAGGCATGGAAATCACGATCTGACGCGTCCGTGCCTAGCACTTCCAGCAACAAAACATATATTCTCTGAACTGCGGCTTGTTGGGTGTTCATTTCCCTTTCGAACGTGATTCATCGCTGTGAAATTCAAAGACTACTACGAAACGCTGGGCGTCAAACGAAACGCCAGAGATGAAGAGATCAAGAAGACCTACCGCAAGCTGGCCCGCAAGTACCACCCGGACGTCAACCCGGACAACAAGGGTGCCGAAGAGAAGTTCAAGGACATTCAGGAAGCCTACGAAGTCCTGAGCGACTCCGAAAAGAGGCAACGATACGATCAACTGGGCTCGAACTGGAGAGGTGGATCGGACTTTACGCCACCTCAAGGCTGGGGCGGTGCGGGCAGGGATTTCGATGTCGGGGATGTCTTCGGTGACCGGGCCGGATTCGGACAGCGACGGGGCGGTTTCAGCGACTTCTTCGAAGCCATATTCGGACAAATGGGAGCGGGCCGAACGTCTGCCCCTGGCGGAAGGCCGAGGGGAAGGCCTGGGCGACGGGGCGAAGCAGAAACCGAACTTCGGTTACCGCTTGAGGAAATGCATCGCGGAACCACCCGCAAGCTCAACGTGCGCATCGAAAACAATCAGAGAACGATCGAGGTCCGTATACCACCGGGAGCGCGCGACGGCAGCAGGATCCGAATTCCCGGCGGTGGGCCGAAAGGCGGCGATCTCTACATTCGACTTCAGATGGAGGCCCACTCCACTTTCTCGGTCGACGGAGATCACACAGAAACGGAACTCCTCATCACCCCCTGGGAAGCCGCGCTCGGAACCACCGTCGAGGTCCCAACCCTGGACGGCACATCAGAGATCAAACTTCCACCTGGTGTAAGCTCCGGCCAACGTGTCCGCCTCCGCAACCAGGGCCTCAACTTACGAGACGGAGGCCGGGGAAACCACTACCTCAAACTGAAAATCGTTGTTCCGACGGACCTTTCCGATGAGGAGCGGCGGCACTTTGAAGAACTTGCCAGGTCCTCGAAATTCAACCCCCGTACCTGAGCGCAGAGGGATTTTTCAACGCAAAATCGCAAAGACGCAATAGGTTTGTGTCTGCAGGACTCGAGACCTCACTCGGTCCTCTCATTTGAGGCTTAACGAAACATCCAGAGACACAACACGAAGAAACGACGGACCGCTGTAGAACGCGGAAGGGCCAGTCAGGTGAAATCGAGGGAAAGCAGACAAGAACCTTTTGCGTCTTTGCGATTTTGCGTTGAAACTCCGAGCCTTCCCGTCCCACTCACCAGTCGTGCTTTACGAAGGGGAGGGCGACGACTGTGGCGGGGTGGGGGCTGCCGTCGATGACAACTTCGACCTCGGTACCGGCCTTGTCCGACCCGAAGCGCACGAACGCGAGGGCGATCGGGGAATTCAGCGCTGGGGAATGGACGGCGCTGGTGACGTACCCTACTTCCTTTTCGCCTTTGGTGAGGGGAGACTTCAATCCGGGCAGCTCGGTCCCGGAAATCTTCAGTCCGACGAAGCGTCGGTTCACATGGCCGATGTACTTGATTTTGGCCACGACCTCCTGACCGACGTAACAGCCCTTATCGTAGTCGATCCCCTTGTCTCCCAACTCCGAAAGGGTCGTGGTGAGGTCCACATCCAGGCCATAGAGGGGTAGTCCGGCCTCCACCCGCAAGACATTCAGGAGCGCTGGGTCTGCGGGTTCGGCCCCCGAATCAATCAGTCGGTCGCGCACGGACGCAGTCTGGGCCCGCGGAACGAGGAACTCGTAGCCCAACTCCGCCACAACAACCCTCGGCGTCCCGGCAACGCGGTGACTGTAAGCAGACCCGAGGTCTAAGGGCATGCAGGAAAAACGTTCCAGAACTGTTTCGGCAACACCTCCGACAAGCAGGAAACTCGAGGTATCCGGGGAATGATCCCGGATCTCAACTTCTTCCATGATCAGTAGCTTGTCCAGTTCCGACACCGTCTGGTCCACGTTTCCCCTCTCGAGGACGAGATAAAGAGCGTCCTCATCGGCAAGAACGACCATTTGGGAAACCAGCCGGCCCTGCGAACTCAGATATGCCGCGTAACACCCCTCTCCGGCTTTCAGGCGCGCCACGTCGTTCGACAGCATCCGTTGCAGCCAGGAAACTCGCTCAGGGCCAGTCAATTCGACAACGCCCTTATCGAGTTCAAACAGAAAGGCGGACTCCGCCAGTTTCTCGTACAGGTTCTCGTTCACTTACGTTCCTTTTCGGTCTCCCGATCGCACCGATTGAGATGCTGCGGGGGTCATCTAATGATGGCACAAGGAGTGGGATCGTGAAACAAGGATGGGGAAAGAGGGCGACTCGGGCAGTCGGGCGGCACCGGACGATGCCGCCCATCCAATGATTCTACGGGTTCGTGCGGGTCGACTCCGGGCGAGCCGCAACCTTGGTCAACGTGTCAATGAACCGCTGAGCCGTTTCAGGGATAGACATCTGGCCCTCGAGGAGCAGCTCTTTGGCGTCCACCCTCTCTCCGTAAAGAGCTGTGTTGGCATCGTTATCGGGCGTGAGAACCGCGCCTTCGAACGAAACACCCGCAAACAACCCCCGGCTTCTGGCATACGTCAGGATCTCCGCCCTCATTGTCGCGCTCGTGTCAGCCGAGATGGTCCGGCCTTTCGGGCCGACTGCTGCCGACGCGTCAGCACCAAGGGTGAGCTTGTCGGCCAGCAAATGTTTCATGCTATCCGGACTCAGGAAGAGCATCAGCACATCAGTGGATTGGCCTCCAAGTTGAAATCCGAAGCTTCCACCACTGAGGGAGAGCATCGAGGGGGCACCCCACGCGCCAGTTCCGCCATCCTTACGGCAGGCCACCACGCCACGGCCGTATCGTCCGCCGAACCCCAAAGCGGCACGCTTCACGGCCGGAATCACCGCGACACATTCCGCTCTTCCAAGCAACTCCTGTGGGATACCCCCGTCGGGGGCATTGACCGTCTGCTCGAGAATCTTGGTGGACTCCCAGAACCGGTCTGCAACCTTTTCTTCCAGTTGGGCCGCGGCCGGTATGGCTACAAGTAACGCCAGGACGATTGCCGTCGATAGATGTCGCATGGGACCTCCAGGGTAGAGTACAGGCACATTAACCCGCTTATAAGTATCCTACTCTTCTGGACACATCAGGTCCAAGCATGGTTGACGATGGCGGCATTAACTGCGCTGGCGGGGATGGGTGTGAGCGAAGACAGGTGCGGGGATTCACCGCGAAGACGCGGAGTACGCGAAGGGGATTCTTTCACCGCAGAGGCACGGAGGCGCGGAGGGGAAGCAATGAGACAAGCCCTCTGGGTCGCCGCGGTGAAGATCTGAATGATTCAACACGACGAAGTGCAAAAATCCAGTACTGCCTGAGCGACCTCGTCACTTTGCTTAGTGAACAGATGATCGGCTTCAGGAAAAACCACAACCTGTTTGGGATCTGCAAGGCTCTCCGCCCAGTCGGCGAGGCCATCGGGATCGACGATCTCGTCGCGGCCGGCACAGACGATGAGCTTGGGCTTTGTGCACTGGGCCAGACCGTCGAACGACAGATGCCGGATGGGTGGGGCGACAGCGACGATGGCTCCAACGGCAGGGTGGTCTGCCCCTACATCGAGCGCCACCCACGCACCGAACGAAAACCCGAAAGCAGTCAGGTTCGCGTTCGGATTCAGATCGAGGACGTAATCGAGCACGGACCTCAAATCATCGCGCTCACCTCGACCTTCATCCCAGGTGCCTTCACTCTGTCCAACCCCTCTAAAATTGAACCGTAGCGCACTGAAACCGGACTCGCTGAGCTTTCGCGCTGTACGGGCGACCACCTTGGTTTCCATCGTTCCGCCATGAAGTGGGTGTGGATGACACAAAACGACAACCCGATCGGAACATTCTTCACCGGCGGGCATCCACAGGCCCTCCAGCCTGCCCGCAAGACCATCCATGAGCAGTTTCTGACTTCCCGCCATCAGAGGATCGGGACGACCCGCTCCTGTATGGGGACACCGGTCACCAGAGGGGCATCTTTCCCCAGATAGACGTCCACCTCGCTCCTCACGCCGAAGTCCCCCTTGAGATACACACCGGGCTCAATGGAAAAGCAGGTCCCGGTCATCAGCCTGCGGTCGTCTTTCGTCTCCAGGTTGTCGATGTTGGCGCCGTTACCGTGGTCTTCTTCGTGGATGGAGTGTCCCGTCCGATGAATGAAATAGTCACCGTATCCTGCTTCGGCGATCGACCCGCGTGCGGCGTCGTCGACCTCCCATCCATGAAGAGCATCTTCGTCTCCAAAACGATCCTGGACGAGCAGAATCGATGCGTCACGACCGTCGCGGACAACTTCAAAAATCTTCGAGTACTTCTCGGGCACCTCCGAACCGACATATCCCGTCCACGTGATGTCGGCGTAGACCGATTGGGGGACGGTTCGCTTGGACCAGATGTCGAGGAGAAGGAAGTCCCCTTCCGCGATCGGGGATTTCAGATCCGGACCGGGCTGATAATGAGGGTCGGCACTGTTGGCATTCACCGCGACGATGGGACGGTCCGACGATGTCAGGCCGCGTGATTTGAACTCGGACCATATAAACTCCTGAATCTCGAACTCGTCGGTCCCTACGCCGTCCCGGATGCGGCGGCCGACCTCGCCGAACGCCACATCGACGATCTCCCGGAGATGCCTGGCCGCGTAGAGGTGTGTTTCGAGCTGTGCGGCGGTCCACACGGCCTCAAACACCTGCACCAGGTCCGCCGACGACACGACTTCGATTCCGAAGTGACGGATCAATTCCACGGTTCCGGCGTCCACTCTGGAGATATACGGGATCGCGTTCATCGGCGAATACTGCATGGCTACACGACGCGCGCCGACCATCGCCCCTCTTAGATGCTCGTGAAGTTGCTGCCAGGGAAGGTAGATCCGCTTGTCGCCCGGCAGAGAATCAAGTGTGCCGGGCTCGATCGCATGCACAATCTTCTGGGGGGCGCCGCGAGTGGGCACGAAATAGGCCCAACGCCGCGTCGTGATCTGTGACCGGTCCAGTTTCAGGATATTCTCGGCGATTGGATCGCTTCCACGAAAACCATAGAAAAGCCATCCGTCGACACCTTCCTCGCCGAGTGCCTGCTGGATAGAGTCGATCAGGGACTCGTTCATCTCATTCCTTCCCTTCCGCGTGGGCTGTTGAAAACGATCCGGGTTTTGCCAAGCCCCTGTAAACTGACATCCCGGGATACTGTAAGGAGCATATTGATGAAACGTGAGGGCATCAGTCAAGGACTTGCCTTGGTTCCGAGCGGCGTCTTCGTCCTTGCCACGGTTCACGAAGGGCAAAATTCGGCCATGCTTGCGTCGTTCATTCAGCAGGCGGGGTTCGACCCGCCGATGATCGTGGCGGCCATAGGGCAGGAGCGTTCCATCGGCAGCATGATCCGAGATTCAAAGCAGTTTGCAATAAGCGTCCTGAGCAAGGACAGCAAGGAGTCCTTGTCACGGTTCTGGAAGGGCGTTCCCGACGGAACCGACCCTTTCGAAGGCCTGTCCACGTCTCTCCACGACACCGGTATCCCGATATTGGGCGACGCCGTCGGCTTCCTGGAATGTAAGCTCCGCGAGACGGCCGACGCGGGTGACCACTTTCTGTGTATCGGCGAAGTCATCAACGGCGGACGTGTCGGAGAAGGCGAACCGTTCGTCCGCATTCGAAAGAACGGTTTCGATTACTGAAGATCCGATCAAGATGACCCACCAGAAGCACTTCCTGCACGGAAAGAACATCGACCCGCCGGCGATCACTCCGGAGACCACTCTCGTCGAGCTTATCGACAAGACGTTCAACGCTTACAATGCCGCTCGATTCCGCGAGGCCTGTCACCTCTTCACAAAACGGGTTCTGGAAGATGACGTCGTCGTCGGCGTCAGCCTGGCGGGCGCGATGACGCCGGCAGGCCTCGGGATGTCGGCGATCGTTCCGTTGATCCAGGCCGGTTTCATCGACTGGATGGTATCGACCGGGGCAAACCTGTACCACGACATGCACTTCGGCATCGGCCTCGAGATGAAGCAAGGTTCGCCGCACCTGGACGATCGAGAGCTTCACAAGGCCGGCGTGGTACGCATTTACGACATTCTTTTCGAATACGACGTCCTGGTCGAAACGGACAATTTTGTAAAAAAGACCGTCAGCGGCGCGGAGTTTCAAGCCACGATGAGCTCGGCCGAGTTCCACTACAGGCTCGGAAGGTATGTGCTCGAACGGGAGCGAGTGCTCGAAATCAAGAACAAGTCGGTGCTCGCGGCGGCCCATGAATGCGGCGTTCCCATTTACACCTCGTCTCCCGGCGACAGCTCGATTGGCATGAACATCGCCGCAAACGCGCTACTGGGACAGAAGCTGCTCATTGACGTCAACGCGGACGTCAATGAAACCGCAGCCATCGTCTATGACGCAAAACAGACCGGCAAGAAAAGCGCTGCGATCATGATAGGCGGCGGGTCGCCCAAGAATTTTCTACTGCAGACGGAACCGCAGATCCAGGAAGTCCTGGGACTCGAAGAGAAGGGCCACGACTATTACCTCCAGTTCACAGATGCCCGTCCCGACACCGGGGGCCTGAGCGGAGCAACGCCGGCCGAGGCCGTGAGCTGGGGAAAGGTCGATCCGGACGGCCTGCCTGACGCGGTCGTCTGTTACGTGGATTCAACGATCGCCCTGCCGCTTCTGACAGCTTACGCGCTTCAGATGCGGAAAGCTCGACCGCTCCGGCGCCTCTACGAACAACGCGCCGACATGCTGGAGAAATTACGAGAGATCTTCGCCGTCCGATGGACGGACACGTCGGATCCGCGGTACATTAATAAGAAGTAGGAATAGTGGCCAGTGGTCAGTGGTCAGTTCTCGGAAAGCTACCCGCCGAGTCGTCCCCACTCGACGCCGAAATCGATTAATGGCAACCCAAGATTGTGAACTTCCGAAACCCTTTTATGCAGCTTATGTTAATTGATGGATCAATTGTCAGTTACTACGGGTGTTTGTCCCCAACTGACCACTGACCACTGACCACTTTCCTCTGAACATGGAACCGCTCATACACGACATCCGCTTCGCTCTTCGCTCGATCCGCAACAATCCCGGATTCAGCTTCGTTGCCGCACTGACGCTGGCTTTAGGGATCGGTGCGACGACGGCGATTTTCAGCGTCGTCAACGCTGTACTCCTTAGTCCGCTTCCCTACCAGGAGCCGGATCAACTCGTACGCGTCTGGTCCTCGAATCGGGGAGGCGGCGTGGAACGAGACATGATGTCCGCGCCGGACATGCTCGATTTCGAAGAAGCGAGCCAGTCGATCGACGATCTGGTCGCCTATGTCGAATACGACGCGACGTTGAAGGAGCTTCGTTGCCGCACTGACGCTGGCTTTAGGGATCGGTGCGACGACGGCGATTTTCAGCGTCGTCAACGCTGTACTCCTTAGTCCGCTTCCCTACCAGGAGCCGGATCAACTCGTACGCGTCTGGTCCTCGAATCGGGGAGGCGGCGTGGAACGAGACATGATGTCCGCGCCGGACATGCTCGATTTCGAAGAAGCGAGCCAGTCGATCGACGATCTGGTCGCCTATGTCGAATACGACGCGACGTTGAAGGACAACGAGGGCAACGCGGTCAAGATGCTCGCGCATGGGGTCACAACGAACTTCTTTGACGTTCTGGGTGTCTCGCCCATGATGGGGCGAGCGTTCTTGCCGGGCGAGGGTAACCCCAACGACGAAATCGTCGTTGTGATCTCACATGCTCTGTGGCGGAGCCGGCTCGGCGAGGATCCGAACGTTGTCGGACGCACGATCACTGTCGAAGGGGGCCCAGTGACAGTCATTGGCGTGGCCCCGCCAGGATTCGACTTTCCCGGTTCTTCGTTGGGCTGGTTCGGGATCGACGTCAGCGTGCCGGATTTTGGCAGGGGCGTCCGTATTTTTGACGTCTTCGGTCGCTTAAGGTCCGGTGCAAACGTGGACACCGCGCGGAGGGAACTGTCGGTGATCGCAGATCGGCTCGAAACCGAGTACCCGGGCCCGAACAGCGGATTCGGAGCCACCATGGCGCCTCTCCAGGAAGCGATCGTGGGCGATCTCGGACCAGCGATAGTGATCCTGTTCGGCGCGGCGGGGGTTCTGCTGCTGATCGCGTGCGCAAATGTGGCGAACCTGCTGCTTGCAAGAGGTAGCGCACGAAGCCGCGAAATCTCGTTGAGATCTGCGCTGGGGGCCGGCCGGTGGCGCATCACCAGACAACTCCTCACCGAAAGCGTCGTCCTTGCAGGAGTCGGTGCGATCGGCGGCCTTATCCTGGCGTATGGTGTGATTCGCGGTCTGAATGTTCTGGGCCCGGTCCAGCTCCGACGGTTCGGCGAGCTTTCAATCGACCCCCAGGTACTCCTGTTCGCACTGGGAACGACCCTGGTTACCGGATTCCTGTTCGGGCTGGCGCCGGCAATCCGGCTCGGGAGAGCCGACCTCCGGGATGCGCTGAACGATGGAGGACGGGGAGCCACGTCCGGGGCAAGCCGGGGACGTCTTCGAACGGCCCTTGTGATCGCCGAACTCGCGCTTGCTGTCATCCTGGTGGTCGGAGCCGGGCTCCTCGTTCGTAGTTTTTCGAACCTCACGAACGCGGATCCAGGGTTCAACCCGGACCGGTTGCTCGCGATCGACCTGGCACTTCCGTTCGCCCAGTATCAGGAATTCGACGGAATCGCCGACTTTTACCGGGACCTCCTCGTTGAACTCGAAGGCCTGCCGGGGGTCCAGGCGGTGGCGGCTGCCTCTTCGCTCCCGATGGGCGTCCAGTTGGATTATCAGGTTCCTATAGTGATCGACGGTCGGCCGGCCCCGGAACAGGGCCTGGAGCCACGTGTCTTTACACGACAGGTCTCAGCCGGCTTCTTCCGCCTGATGGGAATCGGTATGGTTCGTGGCCGTGGTTTCGAGATTCGTGACAACCGGGATGCTCCGGGTGTGGCCATCATCAACGAAGCAGCGGCTCGCCGCTTCTTCCCCGATGAGGATCCGATCGGAAAGACGATCCGCGGAGTCGCCGCGGAGTATGGACCGCTGGGCAAAATATCGAAAACAGTTGTGGAAATCGTCGGGGTCGCCCGAGACGTCAAGTACTCGAACCTGGCCGAAGCATCGCCGCCTTCCCTGTACTTTCCTCTGGATCAGGCACCGTTTCGAAGGATGACCCTGACGCTGAAAACCCGATCGGATCCTCTCAGCCTGGTCCCGGATGTCCGAACCCGGGTGGCGTCGCTTGACGAGAACCTGGCCCTGGGGCAGGCCGCGGCGATGGACCAGATCGTTGCGCTGTCTGTAGCTCGTGAACGCTTCAGCATGCTGTTGCTGACAGCCTTCGGCATCGTGGCGCTGGCACTGGCGTCGATCGGGGTCTACGGAGTGATATCCTATGGGGTCGCCCAACGAACCGGCGAAATGGGAATCCGCCTGGCACTCGGGGCACGTCCCGAAAACGTGCGATCCCTGGTCCTGGGCCACGGCATGATCGTGGCGATGTCGGGCGTGGGCGGTGGTCTAATCGGAGCGTGGGCACTGAGTCAGCTTCTCGCCAGCCAACTCCACGAGCTGAGCGCGACCGACCCCTGGACTTTTGGCGTCTCGGCTCTGCTACTGGGTGCGACCGCTTTTGTGGCCACGTACGTCCCGGCTGTACGTGCCTCCAGGGTCGACCCTATCGTAGCTATAAGGCCGGAGTAGGGAATTTCAACGCAATGATGCGAAGACCGCAAAGCTCGCAAAGGTTTTATGTGGGCCTGGGTTTCCGACCTCGGACTCCGGACTTCTCTGCTGGCCACTGACCACTGACCACTAATCACTCCATCGAGTACATCGCAAGGCCCGACAACACTTTCGGATAAAAATCAGTGGATTTCTGCGGCATGACGCCACCCCCGAAGGCAATGTCGCGGACCTGATCCATCCGGGTGGCATTCAAGAGGAAAGTCACCTGCGCGCCGCCATCGCGGACCCGGGCGATTGCGCGGTCGATCCCCCGGACGTAGGACAGATACTTCCCGGCACGGACTTCCTCTTCGGAAATGCCCAGACACTTGCCAAAGATCAGGCGGTGCAGGATGACGACGTCGAGTTTCGCCTGCTTGTCCGTGACGTCAGACAGAATTCGAGTCATGTCCAGATCGCCCTTCGGTCGGAGCACGCTGTAAACATCGCTTCCCTTCCCGACAACTCCAATGGCCGAGCGCTCCGCCGAGCCCGATGTGAGATCTGCTTCGAACTGGCCAAAACTGTCAAACTCGGACACGTCGAAGTATTCGGCAACCCTAGCGAACAGACCGCCGAGGTCGTAGGACCCCAGGTCGGAGATCACGCGATGGGTCGGAAGAATAGTGACGCCGGGGCTCTCCATGTTGACCATGGTTGTCATCAGCCACTCGGCGGGACCGGCATCTTCGGAACCCCTCTGGCGACGCATCTCGTCTCGAAACGCCAGCGCAGTCTCGTACCGATGGTGGCCATCGGCTATCAGAAGGCTCCGGTCGGCTATCGCCAACCCGATGGCGTCGATGATCCCGGGATCGGATATGCGCCACACCATGTGCTCGACGTCATACTCGTCGTTGACGGTGATACCGGCCGGATCCTGGGCCACCCGATCGAGCAGCGCGTCAACTCGCTGCGCCGGGTCCGAGTACATCAGGAACACCTGACCGAAGTGAGTGCGCGTGTGCCGCAACAGTTCCAGACGATCCTGTTTCGGCCCGGTAAACGTTGTCTCGTGCGGAAACACGACCTCGTTGGCATAGTCCTCAAGCCGGCAGAGACCGATAAAGCCCTTTCGGGTCCGGGTTTCGTCGGAACCGGGCACTTTGAACCGCTGGAAGTAAGCAAACAGAGAAGGCTCCGTCACCTGTTCGATGACCCCATCCCTGCGCCACTCGCCGAGGTACTCGGCGGCACGCGTGTAAACGGACGAGGACTCGGAGTCACCAGGTTCACTCCTGCCCCGGAGGATACGGACAAGGTTGTTCGGATGAGATGCGTAATAATCGTCCCGCATCGCAGGCGATATCTTGTCGTAGGGTTGCGTAACGACTTTCCCGATCGGAACGCGTCCGGGGGAGTACTGGAGTGCTCTGAATGGATGTATTTTGGCCATAGTCAAGCCGAAGATTGTAACATGTCCCCGATCGAGAGTTTCTTGCAACGGAACCGGTTGGAGGACACGACGACCGGCGAGAAACCCGGGCGCGAAGAAAAACAGAATCAGTGGGTCCGTCGTTGAAACCCACCGCTCAAACTGGTAAATTTCCAGACTTCCCCGTGGAGTCCCGGAGCCATGTCACAATCGGACATCATTCGCGTCGCAGTAGCGGGCACATCTTTCGCCGGTGGCGTTCAGATCCCCGTCTTCCAGTCACACAAACGTACAACGGTGGTCGCGGTATCCAGCGGCCGGGCCGAACGCGCCAAGTTGGTGGCCGCCGAACATGGCATTCCGGCAGCCTACACCGACTTCGAAGAAATGCTCGATCAGGAAAAGCCAGACCTGGTCAGCATCGCGACGCCAACGAGCCTCCACTGCTCGATGGCGCTTGCGGCCATCGAGCGGGGTATCCATGTCCTGTGCGAAAAGCCCTTCGCAATGAATACCGCGGAAGCCCGGCTAATGGTCGAAGCGGCAACCAGAGCCCGTGTCGTCGCGATGGTGGATTTCGAATTCCGGTATCTTTCCGCTCGGACATACCTCGCCGATCTCCTCCATCAGAACTACGTCGGCAGGATTCGCATGGTCGAATTCACTCGCCATTTCGGATGGCGCTCCAAACCCGACGATGTCGGGTGGGACTGGTGGTCGGACCGGGAAGCGGGCGGTGGACTACTCGGGGCGCTCGGCTCCCATGCGACCGATTCCCTGGGTATGTGGATGGGGCAACCCCGGCGTATATTCTGTGACCTGACAACCTTCGTCAAGGAACGCGAAGGGAAGCCCGTGACCAGCGACGATGCCTACGTCATGATTGCGGAGTTTGAGTCCGAAGCGCGAGCCATCGTCCATATGAGCGCGGTGGCGGGTGTGGAGGAATCCCAGATCGGAATCTACGGTAGCGATGGACAACTGGTCCTGCCCGGCTATCGTTGCGACCAGATTTCGGGCGGTAAGCGCTCCGATCGCAAGGTGCGAGACCTGGAGATACCGGCGCGTTACCAACTCCCCAAAGAGCCAGGTCATTTCCTGAGGTCCCCTTTCCGGATCCTCACGAACTCCCTCGTCAATGCCATCGACAGAAACCTTCCATCCCCCTCTCCTAATTTCGAAGACGGCCTCGCCAGCCAGCTAGTTCTCGACGCGGCCCGTTTGTCCTCCGACGAGAAGCGTTGGGTCGAACTGTAAGCCCCGACCTTGACCGAAAGACGTAGCGGAGAACCCTTCTATTTCTCTTTTTCCGCGCCTCTCGGCCTCTCGGTCGAAACAGTGTTTCGCTCAACTCGATCTGTGGGTTTGAGCAACGGCTGCTCCGCGTTGAATACGGCGTTGGGGAGTGCTACTATCCCGGCATGAAAATCCTCATCCTGCTTCTGCTGGCCAATTTCCCGGCCGGGATTCTCGAAGACCGCAACGGGGACGGCGTCACCGATTACGTCAACGCGAAAATCTATGTCGCCGACGATCCAACCCCGTCCGAACTGAGCGCGGCCGCTAACATCGCGGCAAGACTCGCCTTTGAATCGCTGTCGATCGACCTACCGATTGGATTTCCGATCTCAAGTTTTTCCACCAACGACACGTCCGTCGCGATCGTCGTCGGTCGAGCCGCGTCCCGGTTCGCTGGCGGTCAATCCGAGGGAGTGATCGATAGCACGGACGGAACCCGCCGCGTGATCGCCATACCGTCCGTGCTCGAAGCAGAGGAATGGGCCGCTTCGCTGGAGATTCCACAGCCCGAACCGGGTGAGGAGGCTGAAGAGGAGGAAGTAGAGGGAGAGGAGGAAGAAGACACATCAGACAAGCCGGTCGACGAAAATCTGGGGGCCAAAAGCTATTCGCTGGCCCGACTCTACACTCCCGACGGACTATTTGGAGATTCGGACAAGAACTTCATACCCGACACGATGGAAACGACCATCTATCTCGGGCCGGACACCTCGTCGATACGGGTTATCGATCTCGGGGCTCGAATCGGGCTGGAAACGACGGGTTTGAGGCTTCCACTCGTCGTGGTCGCCGACGAAGAACAGACACCTCAGAATCCCGTCCTGATCGGCATGACCAATCCTCACGTCCGGAAACTGATCGAAGACGAAAAGTTCTCGCCATCTCTCCGGGGAGGACAGGGACGTGTGGAGGTCGTCGTAAACGCGTTCAAGAAAGACCACAGGGCTCTGGTTCTCGTCGGAGGCGATGCCCCTGGCGAGGATCGCGTGATCGAGCACGTCGCCGAAAGGCTTCCCTATGCCTGGGATTACGGGAAAGACAACCTGCATCTGGTCAAGATCGAGGACGACCTCAGACGGTTTTTTTCTCTTCGTTCTCCCGAAGCGCAGGCGTCGGCGGCTCTGTATAAGGCACGACGGATGGCCGCGAAACTGGAAGGCAAGGATCTGGAATTCGCCGAGCTCAAGGTCTTTATCGAACGGGGCGGTGACGAGGTCCTCGAGCACATCCGGAACGAATTTCCCAGCTTCACGGTTACGGCCGCCAACATCGACGTGATGTCGGCCGAACCGGTTTTCGAAGAAACGTTCAGCATCCCATGGGAAGTGGCCGACGTACGGGAGATGATCTCTTCGAAGCTGCTTGCAGAAGTGCATTCCGGTGCGGCTGTTCGGCTCGAAGTGCGTGTGAGCGAATCGCCCGAAATAAGGGCCCAACTACATACGGAGCTACGCGACGCGCTCCTCGGTCGGGGAGCCGATCCGGAAAACACGGAAGTCCGGGTACTGTCCGCCTACAAACAAGGTTACAGCTGGATCAACGATATTCTCAAGCCGCAGCTCGGCAACGCTTCGGAAATCAAAATCTACTTCCGGGAACTGGAACCGGAAGGATGGCAGACGATCGAATCGCCCATACGCTGGCTGCAGGAACTGTTTCCCGTCGACGAGGTACTCGCACGTGATCTGGACATTCCACTCGAGAACATCACGTTCGAGAAAACAACCGCAGGCCCGATCTACCGAGTCGAGGCTGAGGATTCGGAAGGCCGTCGTTTCTTGAACGAGTCCTTCGATCCGCAATTTGTCTTCCGGCCGATGTTCGACAAGTTTCCGCAGTACGAACAAGTCCGCGTGACGACCGGCTGGGTACACGCCCGTATCGACGGATTGACACTCCTGGACGAACGCGTCAAGACCGACCCGGAACGATTCTGGGACGAATTTCAGCAGCGCGTGTTCGGGCAGATACATGACTATGTCCTCGAGTTGTACGAAGGCAAACCCCGAGCCCGCTGGGCTCCCTACTTCGGTGCGCTAGAAGTGGACCTGTGGATGAGCGAACCCAACTACAGAATCGGTATCGACGAAGAACAGATCTCCTCGCTAGAGGCCGTTCACGAAGACATCTTCTTCGAAACCCTGCTCTTCTTCGACCTGATCGGACAGTACTACGCGGGCGAACGCCTCACTTATCCGGGGCGCGTGATTCCCCGCATTCGCCCCTCGCGCGAAGGTACGGCCGGGACGGCGCGCATCCGGTTTACGGGCAAACAGGGTCCCAACCCTCGAGTCGATCTGGAATTCCGGGAGCGGGGCAAATTGAAGCAGCGATGGACGGAAGATTTCTGGCCGGTAAATATCGAGGCGCCTAAGATCGTGGCCGAAACGGTGCGGACAGGGCACGAAGGAGTTGTTGCGCTCGAGTTTCTTCAGCAGACCGATTCCGAAGAGAACCAGCGTGACGAATTGATCACCAAGGCCCGGGGTGAGGCCATCGACCGGACGTTGCTGTCGAGCGAACAGGCGGCGGCGATGGTCGAAAACATCCAGGAATTTCACGACCTGGGGTTTGGCACGCGCTGGCTGTCTTACGACGGCGTGGATGAGATCAGGGTCCGTTTCCGGACGACCGATGACGTCGAAAGCCAGGCCAGTGTGTCCCGTACCGCGGAGGGCTACTATCGCGTACCAAAAATGGAAGCGTCCCAGCCATCCGACGAACCGATCGTTCAGTGGGACAATCCGATCAACACGACAGAGACCGAACAGATCATCTCTGAATTGGCCAGTTTCCCGGAAGTACGCCCCTTCTACACAACGAGCTCCTATCTCGGGAAACGAATCTGGGCGATGGACGTCATGTCACCATTTGCAGGACATTTCTTCTCCCAGGCAAAGGCGTCTACAACCAAGCCGGTCCTTTTCATCACCGGACGGCAACACGCCAACGAGGTCTCGAGCACATCTCACATTTTGAGGCTCGTCGAGTTGCTCACCACCGACCCGGACTACAAACCGATCCTGGATCGCGTGAACTTTATCATCCACCCGATCACAAATCCCGACGGCGCCGACCTGGCCTACGAACTACAGGAAATGACTCCCGACTTCATGCTGCACGCCGGCTACCTGGGTTCCCTCGGCGTGGATGTCACCTCGGGTCAGTGGAGCGCGAACCCGATGTATCCGGAGACAAGTGTACGAAAGGACCTCTGGGAGATGTGGCTGCCGGATATCGTTCTCAATCCGCACGGGTACCCCTCACACGAATGGGTCCAGCTTTTTGCCGGCTACAGCGCGTGGGTCCGATCCCGGACCCCCAACGGTCGGGCCTGGTGGGCGCCCCGGGGCTGGTTCATGCCGGGCTTCAACTATATTCAGGACCCCAAGTTCGAAGACCACAAAACGACGGCCTTTGCCATCCGGGACCGCATCGCCGCGGCCATCTCGGCGACCGTACCGGAACTGAACGAAAGGATGTACAGCCGTCGTCGAAAATACGGAGAGTGGGACGTGGATAACTACAAGGAGAACATCTACAACGATGTCATGATCTACTCGGCCCTGAAGGGATCCAAGCAAAGCAGCAGTTCCAACAGTTTCATGGTCCGACATCCCAACGTGACCGTCTTCCAGGGAACGACGGAGGCGCCCGACGAAACAGCCCGCGGCGAATGGCTTCAAATGGTGGCCGGGGCGGGCCTCCAGTTCGACCTGGCCCACGCCCGCTTCCTGGCAGAATCGAAGTACGAGGTAAAGCGGACCAGGAAAGACTACCTGGACGCTACGATATTCACAATCAACCGCAAACGCCCGGTACTGCCCCCGGACGAACCAGAAGAACCCCAAAACTAGTCGCTCAACTCGAAGACCGGTCAGAAGGAAAAGTTGGTTCGACGCAAAGACGCAGAGGCGCAAAGAAAGACGTATCTAAGAAATATTCCTCTTCCGTCTCTGCGTCTCTGCGTCTCTGCGTCTCTGCGTCTCTGCGTCGAAATCAAGTCAGGCCTAGCCGATGGGTGTCGTTATGGAGCAGATGTCTTCGATTTCGGCAGTGATGACGTCACCGGGTTTCAGGAAAATTGGAGGTTTGTGGCCCTTGCCCACACCGGGAGGGGTTCCAGTCGCGATGATGTCGCCGGGTTCGAGGGTGTGGATCGAGGTGATGAACTCGATGAGTTCTCCAACGTTGTGAGTCATGTGCTTCGTGCTGTAATCCTGCATGATCTTGTCGTTGACCCGAAGTTCCAGGTGGAGGTCGGCGTGGTTGGGCAGGAACCTGGAGGGGACGATGTAGGGGCCCATCGGGGCGAAGCCGTCGCGACTCTTCGCGTTGTACCAGTCGACATTGAAAAACACGTTGGATCGAGTCAGCATCTGCCGGTCCGACATGTCCAGGATCAGTCCATATCCCCAGATATATTCGCTGGCGTCCTCTTTGGACACCCTCGTGGCACGCTTGCCGATGATGGCCGCCAACTCCAGTTCCCAGTCGATTTTCTCCCTTCCCTCCGGAATCACAAGAGTCTCACCTGTTGCAGCCAGGCAGGCTTTCGGAGACTTTGTGAACACGTAGGGAGGATCCTTCAGGTAGTCTTCGTCGATCTCCCGATCCATCTCCTCCCCGTGAGCGCGATAGTTGACCGCGACGGCCACCAGGTTCCATGGATAAAGAATCGGCGGCATGAAACGGAGACCACCCGGCTCCCTCCCTTCCCCGATGACGCCACCCCGGAGAGAGTTTGCGATCTCGGAAAGACGGTCTTCGTACCCGGAGTAGCCCTCTATCAGTTCGAGATTCGTCGATGGCAGGCGAACCGACCGAGTGGCTGGCGATGCTCGAACGATGCCGGCGACGGCATCAAGATCGTAGACTTGGCCGCCCACCACGATGGCCGGACGCCCACGTGTCCCTCCTTCGAGATTGGCCAGTTTGAATGGTGTTTGGTCCGTACCCACTTCCAATCCTTTGACGAAGCTACCGATCGCCCCGAACGGCGAGTTTACACGAGAAGACGAATCTGGGAAAATCAAGGTTGGGGGAACTTCCGTGGCAGATAAAGAAATCCTCGACAGGCTCGAATCTTTCCTGAGAACTGAAGACTTCGGCAAGAACTGGGACGGTGTCTATCAGGACGTCCTGCCCACAATCCAACGCTTCTTCGAAAACGAGGGCTTCCACACGACCCTGGTCGGCGAAGACGACACCGAATCGCGAACGGCCGAACTGGTCGCCACGCGAGATTCGCTTGTCCTTCGCATTCCATGGGAGGAGGACTACAACGGACGCTCGTTAGTGAATCTCGAGGGCATACGTATCGGAGGGTAGTTCTGGGCGGGACAGCGTGTCGGGGTGGCCGTCCCTGGCCACCCGCCAGGCACACCGAAAATGCCAGGGCACATCGGCATGGCTTCGAGGAAATGTTCCGGCATCCCCGGCGGGCGCCCACGGAGGGACGCCCCGACACGCGCTCTTGAACGCCGCCGCAAGGCATCAATATGACCCCAAATACCCATCTCACCACGCGCCCCATCCGGGCGGTTCTATTCGATGCTGTCGGCACCTTGTTCGAAGTGCGGGGAACTGTGGGGGAGCGTTACCGTGACATCGCGGTGGACTTCGGCTCTAAAGCCGACGCGACGTCAATCCAGAAGTCGTTCATCGAATACTGGGAAAAGGTGGGACAGCCGATCGATAAAAAGTCATGGGAATTGTTGGTTCGGTGGGTGTTCGAACAGGTCGGACCTGTCGAAGACTTCGGGCGGTTCTTCGAGACTCTGTACGAAGCCTTCAGCACGGACTCGACATGGGAATGCTGCCCGAAAACCAGAGAGGTGCTTCGAGCGTTACAGGCGGAGGAGTTCCCACTCGGTATCGTTTCTAACTTCGACCAGCGGCTGCCCGACGTCCTGGGCGCACTGGACATCGACTCCTTCTTCAGTTCGATCACGATCCCGGCATCCTGTGGGTACCCGAAGCCGGACCGTCGTATCTTTGAACATGCGCTCCGCCGGTTGGGAGTCCCCGCGGGGGAGACTCTGTTTGTCGGAGATCACGTGATTCAGGACTTCCAGGCAGCACGGGAAGCGGGCCTGAGGGCAGTTCTCGTCCGGCGGTCGGGGGAACGCACCGACCACACCGGCACGATCTCGAATCTGCTCGAAATTCTCCCCATGCTTGATGTTTCAACACGTTCCACCACCACCAAGTGATTCCCTCTTGACGAAAACTCCATGGAAGATCTATTCTGGCTATAGGCGATCAAATTGATCGCCGATCAAATTGGTCGGGAACCTGCAAACCTGGGAAGGGCACGATGTTCCGATTGTCCAAAAGAGCGGATTATGGCTTGATAGCGTTGAAACATCTGGCGTTACACGATCCCCAGGCGTACAGCGCACCCCAGATCGCTCGAACCTACAACATACCGTCGGAACTCATGGCAAAGGTCTTGCAAAAGCTGGTCCGCAAGGGATTGTTGATGTCCCATTCAGGCCCGAATGGTGGTTATGAGCTGGCACGGAATGCGGACGCGATCTCGGTCATCGAGGTCCTTGAAGCCTTGGAAGGACCGCTTCTTCTGACACCTTGTGAGGCTGCTGACGACTGTGAACAGCTTCAGCTTTGCTCGATCAAGGATCCGCTTCGTAACATCAAACAGAAAATGGTCAGTGTACTTGTGGACACGACCATCCACGAACTGGCGACAAACTGAGAACGGGAACCGGGGTCCAACGACCGGAGATCGATAGAGGAAAAAAACGATGGTCCAACTTCCAATTTACATGGATAACCATGCGACGACTCCTGTCGATCCGAGGGTCCTCGAGGAGATGTTGCCCTACTTTCAAGGACGGTTCGGTAACGCCGCGAGCCGTAATCACCAGTTTGGCTGGGACGCTGAGGAAGCTGTCAACCGAGCCCGCAAACAGGTTGCGGCACTGATCAACGCGAACCCGAAGGAAATCGTCTTTACCAGCGGCGCGACCGAGTCGGACAACCTGGCGCTCAAAGGGGTCGCCGAGATGTATGCCGACAAGGGTGACCACATCATCACATGTGTCACCGAACACAAGGCGATCATCGATAGCGCAAAACACCTGCAAAAAAGCGGTGCGAAGATCACATTTCTGCCTGTTGGCCAAAACGGGCTGATCGATCTCGATGAACTGCGGAACGCCATAACCGACAAGACGATTCTTATTTCGATCATGGCGGCAAATAACGAAACCGGCGTCGTCCAGGACATCGCGGGAATCGGCCGTGTGGCCCGTGAGAACGGCGTGTTGTTCCATACCGACGCGGTGCAGGCAGTTGGAAAGATCCCGGTCGACGTAGAAGAGATGAACATCGATATCGCGTCGATCAGCGCGCACAAGATGTACGGGCCAAAAGGGATTGGCGCCATTTACGTCCGGCGCCGAAAGCCGAGAGTGCTACTCAGCCCGCTCATCGACGGCGGGGGACACGAGCGGGGGATGCGGTCGGGAACGCTGAACGTTCCGGGCATCGTGGGCTTCGGACGGGCCGCGGAACTGGCACGTGAAGAATTGGCCGAGGAATCGGATCAGACCTTCAAATTGCGCGAGCGGCTTCGCACCACACTGGAACAGAACCTGGATGAAGTGTTCATCAACGGCGATCTGGAGAGACGAGTTCCCGGCAACCTCAACATGAGCTTTGCGTATGTTGAAGGCGAGTCCCTGTTGATGGGGATCGATGACATTGCAGTGTCTTCGGGATCGGCATGTACGTCTGCAAGCCTGGAACCCTCTTACGTATTGAAAGCCATGGGGGTCGGCGACGAGCTGGCCCATACCTCGATTCGCTTTGGCGTGGGCCGATTCAACACCGTCGAAGAGATCGATTACGTCGCAAAACGTGTCACGGAAACAGTTCAGCGCCTGAGAGACCTGTCGCCGCTCTATGAGATGGCGAAGGAAGGGATCGACCTCAAGACGGTCAAATGGGCTGCGGAATAATTCGGGGCAGTCATCACAAGAAAACAGTAAAAGGAGATTCGGGATGGCCTATTCAGATAAGGTTGTCGACCACTACAACAACCCCAGAAACGTCGGCTCGTTGGACAAGAAGGAAAAAGAGGTCGGGACGGGGATGGTCGGAGCGCCGGAGTGCGGCGACGTGATGAAACTTCAGATCAAGGTCGACGAGGATAGCGGTGTCATCCAAGACGCCAAATTCAAGACCTTCGGATGCGGTAGCGCGATTGCAAGCTCCAGCCTGGCCACGGAGTGGGTCAAAGGGAAAACCGTTAATGAAGCGCTGGAGATCAAGAACACCGATATCGTGCGCGAGCTCAGCCTGCCGCCGGTGAAGATTCACTGCTCCGTGCTGGCCGAAGACGCAATAAAGGCAGCGGTCGACGACTGGAAGGCCAAGCACCAGGACAACGGAAACGGAAAGTCGGAGTAGATTCGACAACCAATACCAATGGCAATCGAAATTACAGATCGAGCCGTCGATGAAATCAGAAAGCTTATCGACAAGGAAGGAATCGGTGCCGGCGGCCTGCGTGTCGGTATCAAAGGCGGTGGCTGCTCCGGCCTGTCCTACAACCTGGGGTTCGAGTCCGAAACGCGGAGAGGCGACAAGGTGTTTGAACGGGCCGACGTCAAGCTGTTTTGTGACCTTAAAAGCTATATTTATCTGAACAACACCGTGTTGGATTTTGACGATGGATTGACGGGAAAGGGCTTCGCGTTCATGAACCCGAACGCGAAGAAGACCTGCGGCTGCGGCGACTCTTTTTCCATCTGAGACATCGGATTGCGAAGGTTTTCTGGGGCCGTTGAACAAACGGCCCTTATTTTTTGGGCCTCCTCTGGACGCATGAACTACTTCGAAGTCTTCAACATAGAACCCTACCTCAACATCGATCTCAAGGAACTCGAAAGGAAATTCCACGATTTGAGCCGAAAGTATCACCCCGACTTCCACACCGGTCGTCCCGAATCGGAACAACAAAGCGCGTTAGAAATGACCGCGCTCCTCAACGATGCGTACCGGACGCTGAGGGACCGAACCGCGCGAGCCGAATACCTGGTCGAGAGCCAGGGACTCACTATTGATCGCAGCAAGGTACCCCAAAGCCTGTTGATAGAGATCTTTGAAATCAACGAGGAATTGGAAGAGTTGCGTTCAGCCCGACAGTCCGGTGGGGACGTTCAGGCGTTGATGAACGACCTCCGTGGATTTCAACGGGAAATCGGCGACAAAAGGCAGTCTTATGATCAGCAACTCGATCAGGCTTTTACCCAGTGGGACCACTTGTTGGCGGACGCGGAGACCGAGGGGGAGCGCCGGCGGCATCTCGAAAAACTGATCGACATCATTTCGCAGTCCTCATACATCCGAAACCTCGAGCGAGATATCGAAGAAGAGGTATCCCGATAATGCCCCGAACAATTGGAATCGACCTTGGAACGACCAACAGCCTGGCGGCGATCGTGGAAAACGATGTGCCGCGAATCCTTCCCGACTCCGGTGGTCGAAACATGGTCCCTTCGGTGACCCATTTCAGCGACGACGGTAGCGTGCGGGTCGGTTACAACGCCTACAGCAAGATCGTCGAAGACCCGAAACATACCGTTTTTTCGATCAAACGCTTCATGGGAAAGGGACTCCAAGAAGTTCAGGACGATCTCTCCCTCCTCCCGTTCGAAACTTCTTCCCAAAGCGAGCACATCATCCGCATCAACATCCATGGACGCGATTACACGCCTCCGGAACTGTCCGCATTCATCCTGCAAGACCTCAAACGGAACGCTGAAGCGGCCCTGGGGGAAGAGGTGCCGAATGCCGTCATAACCGTCCCGGCGTACTTTAACGACGCGCAACGCCAGGCGACAAAGGACGCCGGTCGAATCGCCGGGCTCAATGTACTGCGAATCGTGAACGAACCCACGGCAGCTTCACTGGCTTATGGCTTGCAGGAACGCACACAGGGCGTGGTGGCGATTTATGATTTCGGCGGCGGGACTTTCGACATCTCGATATTGAAACTGACCGAGGGAATTTTTGAGGTCCTCTCAACCAGTGGCGACACCTACCTGGGAGGCGACGACATCGACAAGGCGCTGATCCGACTGGTGCTCGATGATCTGGAGGAGAAGCCCGACGACCATGGCCTCCAAGCTATCCGCCTCGCTGTCAGGCAGGCAAAGGAGGACCTGTCGAACGGAAAGGAAGCCGACATCGTCCTCCCCGACCTGAACTACGTGCGAGAAATCACGCGCGATGAATTCGATCGCCTCATCGCGCCGATCGTCGAGCGTACGTTAATTCCCTGCCGCCAGGCCCTCAAGGACGCGGACCTCGAGCCGGACGCGGTAGACGAAGTCGTCATGGTGGGTGGCTCCACCCGGATCCCCCTCGTCCGCCAACGCGTAGAAGAGTTATTCGGCCGGGTACCGCATACCGAACTGAACCCGGACGAGGTCGTCGCTCTGGGAGCCGCCGTACAGGCCGACATTCTGACCGGAAGCCGGCGCGACACCCTGTTGCTCGATGTCACGCCCCTTTCCCTGGGCATCGAAACCATGGGCGGCGTGGTGTCGAAGATCATACCCCGGAACTCCACGATCCCGGCCAGCGCCACCGAGTCCTTTACGACGTACACCGAAGGGCAGACCAACGTGAAAATTCACGTGCTCCAGGGCGAGCGCGAGTTGATCGGGGATTGCCGGAGCCTGGCTGAATTCGATCTGGCGGATATACCCGCGATGCCGGCCGGTCTGCCGCGAATCGACGTCACTTTCCTGATCGATGCCGACGGCATATTGAGCGTTTCTGCCCGGGAGATTCGAACCCGCAAGTATCAGTCCATCGAGGTGAAGCCGACCTATGGCCTGACCGATGATCAGGTCGAATCGATGATTCTCGAATCGTTTGAGTATGCCGAAGCCGACATTGAAGCCAGGCTCGTGATCGAGGCCCGTAACGAGACCGAGACCGTTCTCAAAGCGTGCGAACGCTCCATGGGTGAGGAGGAGTGGGCTGGATTATCCGAAGAGGAAAAGAAACAGATCGACGGTGCGGTCGAACGCTTGAAGGAAGCTGCTGGTAAGGAAGATCACCAGGCCATCCGCGATGCCATTGAGGCCCTCAATGAATCCACGATGAAATTAGCGGAACTGATCATGACCGCCGCCATCGGCAAAGCAATTAAGAACAAGCGCGTCAAGGAAATCCAATGAACAGGAAAATCACGTGGATCGACTCCGAAGATATCGCCATTTCCCTGTGCGACCGCTTTCCGGACACGGATCCGCTGACTGTGCGGTTTACCGACCTCCACCGCTGGACGCTGGAAACGGAGAACTTCGACGACGAGGGGACACCGTCCAACGAAAAGAAGCTCGAAGCGATTCAGATGGCCTGGCACGAAGAGTGGCAGGAGCGTAAGGATGAGGGCTAGGAGCCTGCGCGACAGAAGACATCTACTGCGAAAGCGGCATAATCGGCCCATATTCCCCCGATTTTTCGTTAAATAGAACCACTACCCGCCTCAAAATCGAGAACCCTTCTGCCGCACAGGCTCCAGGCGGTTTGTGATAAACTGCGCTCAATCCGATCCGAGACCATGCGCTGCCCCCGCTGCAATAACACTCACTGGATCCCGGAACCGAGGCAACTCGCGACCGATTACGCCAGGTTGGTGGTGCTCCAACGGCCGTTTCGCTGTCTGAAGTGCGACAAGATCATGAATGGCCCGTTCTGGTTGTCAGGGGGGCGTAGCAAACCCAAAAACAAACAAGGAGCCGGCCGCGCTTGTCCGAAGTGCGGCGAGCCCGCGCGACGTTCCAGGCGCCGGCGACTGGAACGCATGCTGATCTTCTGGCGGGCTTACCGTTGCGGTAAGTGCGAGGTACGGTTTCTGGGTTTCCGCTGAACGCGGGACGCCCTCACTGCCGCCTCGCCCTCACTCTTTCCCGAAAAAATGGCAGCATCGCCCTGTCGATCACTGAGGGTATCAAGGCGTTGGCCCAAACCAGGAAGCGACCGGGCCAATAGGGATAGACCTGGGCGCACGGTCTGCGGATACAGCGAATGATGGAATCGGCGACCTTCTCCGCGGGTTGCACATGTCCAACCGGCTTGAATCCGCCGTCGACGTCACCCATCTGAACGCTGTCGAAAAATGGCGTCGCCGTTGCAACCGGATAGACGACGCTGACGTGAATGCCGGCGTCTCTCAGTTCGACTCGCAACGCTTCACTGATTCCGTCGAGGGCGAATTTCGTGGCCGAATATATTCCCGAAAGCGGAAGCCCGCGCTTGCCGGCAACCGAAGAGATATTGATGATGTGGCCCGATTGCTGCTCCCGCATGATCGGTAGAACAGCCTGCGTAGCGATCACCGGAGCGACGAAGTTCACTGCCAGAATCTCGTCGATCAACTCGGGAGCCATGCGTTCAACGGTTCCGAAATAGCCAAATCCCGCATTGTTGATCAGGACGTCGATGCGCCCGTACTCCTCATGACAGGTCGCAATCATGTGTGCGATGTCTTCCTGAGACCGCAGATCCGTCACGCTGATTGCGGCGTGTCCCCCGCGGCCAACGATCTCGGCCTGCAACTCTTCGAGAAGCGAACGACGCCGAGCCGCCAGGATCAACTGGACGCCACCTGAGGACAAGCGAAGGGCCGTGTGGTACCCGATTCCCGACGACGCACCGGTGATCACAATGACTTTCATCGACCGAGATTACTTGAAAGGGCCTCGCCCGGCAACCGGCACCGGATAGTACGGAGATAGTGATAAGATCCTAAGCCACGTTATCTCTGGCGGAGACCACTAGCTCCGATGAAAAAAGGCAAGTACCAGCCCCGGGACTCCATGCAGTCGCCGCGGTTCTCTCAACCGGCAACCTTCATGCGGTTGCCCCACGTGGTGGATCTGACCGATGTCGATATCGCATTGGTCGGCATCGCTTATGACGGAGGAACTTCCTATCGGCCGGGGGCCCAGTTCGGTCCGAGGGAAATCCGGGAACAATCCTCGCTGATCCGTCCATATAGCGGACCGCAGAAAACCTATCCATTCGACAAGAACAACGTGGCAGACTGCGGTGACATCGACACCGCACCCAACAGCATCGAGAAAACCTACGAGCTGATCGAGGCCGGTATCACCCGTATCCTCAAGGCCGCCGCGATGCCCGTTTCGGTAGGAGGTGATCATTCGATCACGCTTCCGATCCTGCGCTCTATCGTGAAGAAGCATGGTCCGGTAGGGCTGATTCATTTCGACGCACATCCCGACACGTGGGATGAGTATTTCGGAGGCAAATACTTCCACGGCACGCCGTTTCGAAGGGCGGTGGAAGAGGGCCTGGTCGACACGCACAGGATGATTCAGATCGGGATTCGAGGCCCCTTGTTCGGCTCCGACGATTTCGACTTTCACAAGGAGCACGGCATACGCTGGATCACGATCGACGAAGTGCGCGAGCGCGGCGTACGCGCGGTCGCCGAGGAGATGAACCAGCGGGCGGACGAAAAAATGTACGTTTCGTTCGACATCGACTGCGTCGACCCGGCCTTCGCTCCCGGTACGGGCACACCTGAAGTCGGCGGACTCGACAGCTATGAGGCCATCACGTTGGTGCGCGCGCTCAAGGGCCTCGACGTCGTTGGATTCGATCTGGTCGAGGTCACTCCTCTCTACGACAGCCCCGGACAAGTCACTGCTCTGCTTGCTGCAAACCTGTTGTTTGAATTCCTGGCGTCCCGATAGTGACGGGTCAGGACGAACTCGGACGGGTGCTCACCGAAATCAGAGAGCGCGGCCTGCTACTGTTGACGGACCGACAGATCCCAAGTCTCACGACACTGATTGCCGGAGAGCCCGTTCGGGGATCCTGGTGGGGCCACCCGCGCTCGCACGACATGTTCGCGATGACCCAACTTCTCGTCCGCCACCCGGACGTGCTCTGTGCCCGTCTGGTTTCGAAGAAGATCACCTACATTCACCGTTCGCTCTGGAGCGCGTTGCTCGGCGTCGCCACATCGCGCGAGGACTGGCAACTTTCCGACCTGTCCCCTGCCGCCTTGTCGATTCTCGGAGAAGTCGAAGCCACCGGACAAATTCGAAGTGATGAGCTCGAAAATGTCCCAGGACCAGGTCCGGCGATACGCGAACTCGAAGACCGGCTGGTGATCGACTCACGCGAGGTCCACACGGCTTCGGGAGCTCACCGGAAGATGCTTCAATCGTGGGACCGCTGGAAAGCACAACTCAAATGGTCGGGCCGTCGAATGTCGCCCGACAACGCGCGCCGACGTATCGAGAAGACACTCGAAGTCCTGAACAGAGAGTTCGAAGGCAACGCACGGCTCCCATGGGCTTGAAGCGCCATGGCTGGGAGCCTGCGCGGCAGAAGGGATCGTCGCGAGAAAGTGGGGAATCGAGGCCAGATTTTCTCGATTTTGAGGCGAATGGTGGTTCTATTTAACGCAAAATCGGGGAAATATGGACCGATTCTACCGCCTTCGCAGCAGATTCCTTCTGCCGCGCAGGCTCCTAGCTACGACGCCGTCGTCGTCGGGGCCGGACCGAACGGTCTGGCCGCAGCCATTGAACTGGCCCGCTCTGGATTGTCGGTCAAGGTGTTTGAAGCAAGGAACAAGGTGGGTGGCGGAGCGGCGTCCGAAGCCCTCACGCTTCCGGGATTCGTTCACGACGTCTGTTCCGCTATTCACCCGCTGGCCGCCGCCTCTCCTTTTTTCAACAGCTTGCCATTGATGGATCATGGGCTCCGATGGGTCCATCCCGAAGCGGCCCTGGCGCATCCGTTCGACGACGGGACGGCCGCGCTGGTCACCCGATGTATCGCTGCCACTGCGGCAACCATTGCTCCCGACGCTAAAGCCTACGTCCAGTTAATGGACCCACTTGTCGACAACTGCGACGCCATTTTTGACGATATCCTGCGACCGCTTCGAATCCCCGGCCACGTTGCCACGCTTCGATTCGGGGCGCGAGCCATCCGGTCGGCGCGAGGGCTGATCCTGGACGTGTTCGCGGGTGGCAGGGCGCGGGCGCTCTTCGCCGGAGCAGCCGCTCACGGAATGCTTTCGCTTGAACGAGCCGGGACAGCGGCGTTCGGGCTGGCTCTCTTGATGCTCGGCCACAGGACGGGATGGCCGATGCCGGCGGGCGGCGCACAGGCAATTTCCGACGCGTTGGCCGCGCACCTGGTTTCCCTCGGAGGAACGGTCGAAACGGGCACCCGAATCGACGACATGGGACAGCTCCCCGACACCAAAGCAACCCTTTTCGATGTCACGCCTCGCCAACTGCTTCGAATCGCAGGAACTCACCTGCCGGCGGGCTACCGCAAAAGGCTCCACAAATACAGGTATGGACCGGGAGTCTTCAAGATGGATTGGGCGCTGTCGGAACCTATCCCGTGGAAAGCGCAGGAATGCAAAGCTGCGGGAACACTCCACCTGGGAGGCGGGTGGGAAGAAATCGCGCGGTCGGAACGGGAGGTGGAACAGGGTCGAGTGCCGGAAAGTCCGTTCGTATTGGTGGCACAGCAGAGCCTCTTCGATCGGACACGGGCGCCGGCAGGAAAACATACCGGCTGGGCCTATTGCCATGTGCCAAACGGTTCGGGAACTGACATGACCGAAGCGATCGAATCTCAGATCGAGCGATTCGCTCCAGGCTTCAAGGACACCATCGTCGGACGCAGTTCTATGAATTCGACGGACATGGAACGCCACAACCCAAATTATGTGGGGGGCGACATCAACGGTGGCATGCAGCACCTCGGACAGGTCTTCTTCCGTCCGGTGGCAAGCCTCGACCCCTATCACACCGGAGCCGGGAACCTTTACCTGTGCTCGTCGTCGACTCCTCCCGGAGGCGGAGTTCACGGAATGTGCGGCTTCCACGCCGCCCGTTCGGTATTGAGAAGAAATGGGAGATGATCGGTCGTTCGACGCGGATTAACGTCTCGAATCGCCATCATCCGACGACTGGCGACTCCCACATCAATTCGGCCCGATCCTGTAGCGGATCGTGACACTCGCCGAAACCGTCACTTCGCCCGCGGAAACCGGCGTAGGCATGGCTTCCTGCATCGCCATCACGCGGCCCTCCATCATCGGGCGCTGGATCGAGACGCCGCCCTCGTTGACCGAAAGAACCGCTTCGAGACGAACATCGAGTGCTTCGGACATAGCCTCGGCTTTGCGGCGTGCTTCTCCGATTGCCTGGCCGAGGGCGATCTCGCGCGCGGGAAGATCGTCCTTCAAGCCAAAGGTCACTCCCTGTAATTGGTTTGCACCAGCTCCAAGCCCGGCGTCGATGACCCCACCGAGAAGGTCCAGATCCTCAACGCGCACCGTCACGGTATTGGCTGCCCGATACGCAATGATGCGAGGGTCCACCTGTCCCGAACGTTGCCTGGAGTAAATGGGCGTCAAAGTGAGACGAGACGTCTGAATGTGACGTTCCTCGACGCCTGCTTCGGCCAAGGCATCCAGGATCCGACCGGCAACGTCGTTGGCTCCATCCTGGGCAGCGGCCGCCGTGTCGGCCTGCCGTACCACCCCGAGTCGAACGGTCGCCAGATCCGGCGTCACGCGGACCTCGGCCGATCCACTGACCGTCAGGACAGGGTCGGTAGCCGGTCCCGCCGATTGTGCACCGGCTTCTACAGAAGCCAGGACCACCAGTAGAAAAGACAAAACAACAGGTTTCATAGCACCTCCGTTAGTCTTGGACGAACGAATGCCCGGAAAGGTATCTGTCAGCCGCGAATTGAGGGACTTGTCCATCGGAACCAAAAAAACCATCACAGGCTTCAAACCACGCTGTATACAGAGTACAATGCCGCCAATGAAAACCCTCATTCTCTTGATGCTGCTTCAGCATGCCGTCATTTCGGCAAAGGCTGGAATGGTTACTTTGTCGCGCGGGTGGGTGAACCTCGACACCAGTGGCCACATTGGTGAGGGGAACCCGCTCACGACCGGATCCGACAGTAAAGTTGAGATCCTGCTGCGCCCGGACGCCTACCTGCGAATGCTGGACGATTCTGAGATTGTGCTCGAATGCGAAGACCTGTACCAGTTGGCGGTCCGTCTGACCAAGGGTGACGCTATTATTGACGTTACTCGCATCGACAAGAAAATGCCCATCAGGGTACGCGTCGGAAATCTCGAAACACAGATCCGGAAGAAAGGCGTTTACCTGCTCCAGAGCGCTGGAGTCTCTGTTCTGAACGGAGAGCTCCGCCTCGGCCCGGTGGTCAAGATCAAAAAAGGATGGATGGTAAGCGGTTCCAGCACAGACTTCAGGAAGGTGAAGTTCGACAAAGCGGAAACGCACCCGTTGGTGGAATGGAATGCGCGCCGGAGTAAGGAACTGAACGAACGAACTTCCAGCAATACCCGATTGCGTAAGCCCACCATCTATCCCGGAACCACACGTCTGATCCCGTTCCAGCGTTAAGAGAGGGCTCTCAGTTGGCCTCGCACGTCACGCTCTGGGGCGGCGTCCTTGAACACGCGATGCTCGCATCGCGTCCGCTCGTCAGCAACGCGCACGCGTTGTTGATTCCAGTCTGAGTCGCTTCCTCATCGGAGGTTCCCGAAGCTGTGCGACAGTCGACCCGCCCACCGAATTCCATGCAAACCTCGCACGTTGCCTGATCCAGGTTCAGCGACGAATAGACCAGGTAGGCAACGAAGACAACGCCCACGACCAGAGTAATCACAACCTTTGCGGTCTTTGACATCTGCGTAAAACTAGGAGCCTGCGCGGCAGAAGAGATCTACTGCGAAAGCGGTAGGAATCGGTCCATATTTCCCCGATTTTTCGTTAAATAGAACCACAGGGACCGGCCCGTCAGTCTTGAGCGGACAACTCCGACGGAGCGACGGCTTTGGCTTGAGCCTCTTCCCAGAGGGGAGGAGGCTCCATCCCGTAATCCTCAAAGGTGGCTCTCCTCCCTTCGAGAACAAACTTCGGGGGCAGCCGCAGATCATATACAAGCCGTAACCAGCTCAGCACCTTCAGCACGTAATAACTGCTGTCGAACTCCCACCAGAAAAAGCCATTGTTCGCGGTCGTTTCATAATAGTGATGGTTGTTGTGCCAACCTTCACCCCCCGTCCAAAGCGCAATGATGAAAGAGTTCCGGCTGGTATCGCTCGTCTCGTAGCGCCGGCTTCCGAACAGGTGGGTCAGCGAGTTCACTGTGAAAGTTCCGTGAAACAGTATGACAGTGGAGAGAAGGAATCCCACCACCAGCGCGCTGGCGCCTCCCCAGAGATAACAGCCCGCTGCCAGAAGAACAGGAGGAACCAGATGATACTTGTTGAGCCACATGATTTCCGGATATTTTTCGAAATCCTTGATCAGTTCGATGGGCGTCCTGGCGTACTTGGGACATAGAACCCAGCCGACATGACTCCAAAGGAAGCCGTCTTTGGGCGAATGGATGTCTCCATCCTGGTCGGAATACCAATGGTGATGTCGATGATACCCCGCCCACCAGAGAACACCTTTTTGCGCCGCGGTGGATCCACCGACAGCCATGAGACATTGCATAACCCGGCCCATCTTGTACCCGCGGTGAGCAAAATACCGATGATACCCGGCCGAAATGAAGAACATGCGGATGAAATACAAAGCGACACAAAGGACCACATCACGAGTTCGAAAGCCCGTCCAGATGGCCAATAGAGGAGTCAGGTGAACCAGGAAAAAAGGAATCGAGCCGATCCAATCGATCCGCTCGTCGTCTGCACGCAACGTCTCACTCATCGAGGGAATTACCTTCCGTAGTTTCGTTCCAGCAGTTCCCCAAGCGACGCCGCAGCAAGCGGGCGGGATGACTGGTGGTCAGTTAGTTATGAGAGCCTAAACACGCCTCTGCACCGATGGTTACTGCAGCGGCGGGAGCAGACAGACTGGCGGCCTGCCGCAGGCCACGAATTAAACACCACAAACAAAAGGGGTAGTATAGCATTCGGGGGGGATTCATTGTAACCGGCAACACGACGGAGAGCGGATCGGGCGAACATGATTGTCAGCGTCCGTACATGAGGTTCACAAGAGGCCGAAACCGATAGAAACGTGCTTCACATCGAATGCACCGGTAAGGCAGGACAAGAACTCGCTTCAGCAATGATTCCTTCAAACCGCGGCGCACGGAGCGGCGGATCTCGTCCGATCCGCATCGGGGACATGGGTTGCGCATCACCTGAACCTCCACCCGTCGTCTAGTGGACTCCAGGATGATTGCACGCTTTGGACCGTCGGGCATAGCCCTGCATTCACAAAACACCCCGCAATCAGTCCACACCACTTGGGAGCCACGGAAGGACGATCTGGACCGATCGGTGCGGAAACCATGGGATCGCAGCGTAAGGCCAGGCGACCATACTTCTCGTGTCAGGGCCACGACAACGCCCCGGCAACCCAAAGAAACTACGCGATTTACACGTCCCCCGACTAAAGTCCGTCGACCATATAGCCGATAGTACGAATTAAGGTGGGTAGAACGCGTAGACGGTCGGCAGTCAAAACTCGGAGAACCGCCGACTGGCAAAATAGGAAACGGGTAAATTAATGAAGACTATCTTGCTGGCAGATGACGAAGATTATCTCCGGGACCTGGTGCGCGCCATCATCGAGGACTCGGAATGTCGTGTTCTCGAAGCGTCCAACGGGATGGAAGCGCTGGAACTGGTCCGAAGCGATCAACTGATGAGATGGACTCCTCCTTTGACTTCGTCGGCATCTAAAGTGCCAAAGTCATAAAGAGGCTCGCACAAGTGCGGCCTAAACACAGTGTGTAAGAAGGAGTCCAAATGAAGAATAAGACGATCGCAGTGGATCTGGCAAAGAATGTTTTCGAGATCGGGGTATCGGATCGACCCGGACATGTCGAGAAAACATATCGTTTAAGTCGGGTGAAGTTTCTCCCGTTCTTTGTGAATCGAGAACCGGCGACAGTGCTGATGGAAGCCTGCGGTTCAGCCCATCACTGGGGAAGGCAGATCCGGGAACTGGGGCACGAGGTGGTTCTGATTTCGCCGCAGTATGTGAGGCCGTACGTGCCGCGCGACAAGACCGATCGTGCGGATGTGAAAGGATTGCTCGAGGCCTATCGCAACACGGACATCCGCCCGGTTCCAATCAAGACCCTCGCCCAACAGCAACTGACAGCACTGCATCGAATCCGTTCGACATGGATGCGAACACGAGTCACACGAATCAACATGGTGCGGGGGTTGTTGCGGGAATTTGGCTTCGTGATTCCTGTGGGAGCTCGTAATGTGGTGCCGGCGGTGATGGGGCTGATCGAAGATGCGGAGATCGAGATTCCCAGTGTGGTTCGGGAGATGTTGGACCAGGTGTGTGGCGAGATTCGCGAACTGGAAGCTCACTTGCGAAGCGTGGAACGGGAGCTGGAAGCACTGGCCCAGCAGACACCGGCGGTGGAGCGTCTCCGCTCGATTCCTGGAATCGGGCTGCTAACCTCTACGGCCATAGTGGGGTTTGTCGGCGACATCCAACGATTTCGATCGTCCCGCCAGTTTGCCAGTTATCTGGGGCTCACACCCCGGGAACATTCCAGTGGTAATCAGCGTCGGTTAGGTGGGATCAGCAAGCGCGGCGACCGTTATCTGAGGACGCTACTCATCCACGGGGGGCGTTCGGTGTTGTTTAGGGCTCCGAAAGCGGAGACCCCATCGCCCTTACAGCAATGGGGCCTTCGTATTCGCGAACAGCGGGGACACAACAAAGCGGCCGTGGCCCTGGCCAACAAGCTGGCCCGCAGAGTGTGGGCGGTTTGGAAACGAGACTGTGACTATCAGGCCAACTATCGGGCGGCCTGACCCAGAGTCGAGAAGTCTATTCAGCTAGCTGCGACGACGTTGGAGTTGATGGCGTACCGGTCAGACCGGCGCGGGGAAATGTCGACACATGTCCTGGCCCTCTTGAGGCCGTCCATCCGGTTGGCACCCCGCGCGCGAATTCCATCATGGCCCGGAACCAAAGCGTTCCACTTAAGAGGCCGGAGATACGGATGCAGTCGACCTGCCATTCACCTCGAAGCGTCCCATCAGCCATGCTGAATGTCATCGTCGAAGATCGAACAGGAGAGTTGCGCCTACTTGACAGAGGAGTCCAGATACGGACCTTGTGGTGCTGGATTGGATGATGCCAAAAATGACTGGAATCGAAGTCAGCCTGGCGATGCGACAAGACCCTCTGACAGCGTCGATTCCAATCATTCTGCTCAGCGGTAATGATAAGGATGCGTGTGTCCAGGAAGGAAGACGGGCGGGCGTCACCGCGACGATGACCAAACCATTCAGTCCATTGGAATTATTGACCCGAGTGGAAGCCATTCTCTCTGGGCTTCGGGTCGGTGACAGCCAACCCCCGTTGACCGATCCAGGGGATGGGTACCCGCTGGCCGCTTGAGCCCGCGTGCGCTTCCTGGTTCAGTGGTCTTGTCAGGACCAACCTGTTGAGACTTCACACAATATCTAGTGGTCCCCGTCAAACAGACTGTAACTTATCGAGCTTCTTTCGGGCACGTTGAACTTTTTCAAGAATATCGGAAGCCGTTGCGGTCCAAATGAAGGGCTTCGGGTTCTGATTGTGACCCCCGACATATTCCTCCACGGCCTGGATTAGCTCAGGAACCGAATGGAAAACCCCGCGCCGAAGCCGTTGTTCGGAAAGATCCCGGAAGAAGCGTTCGACCATGTTCAGCCAGGATGCACTGGTCGGTGTGAAGTGCACATGAAAGCGCGTGTTGCGCTTCA
Source organism: Terriglobia bacterium (assembly GCA_965262425.1). Taxonomy (GTDB): domain Bacteria; phylum Acidobacteriota; class Terriglobia; order 20CM-2-55-15; family 20CM-2-55-15; genus CAZOZZ01. The sequence goes on from OZ253536.1 coordinate 2,749,550, forward strand.
ACCAGTTGACGACTTTCTGATGTTTGTGCGTGGCGTAGTTGTCGCAAATGATATGGATCTGTTTGTCTTTCGGCACGGAACGTTTGATCTGATTGAGAAACCGGATCCATTCCTGATGACGATGCTTCGGCATACAGGTCCCGATAATCGAGCCGTCCAGCGTATTGAGCGCGGCGAACATCGTGGTCGTCCCGTTGCGTTTGTAGTCGTGGGTGAGGGTGCCGCACCGCCCCTTCTTCAGAGGTAACCCGGGTTGCGTGCGGTCCAGGGCCTGCATCTGGCTCTTCTCATCGCAGGACAAAACAATGGCGTTTTCCGGAGGGTTCAGATACAAACCGACCACATCCTCCAACTTCTCGACAAATTGTTTGTCGTTGGAAAGTTTGAAGGTGCGTGCCAGATGAGGCTTCAAGCCATGAGCCCGCCAGATTCTCCCTACCGTGGACTCGCTGACGCCGGTTGCCCTGGCCATCAAGGACCGGCTCCAGTGCGTGGCGTTCGGAGGCTTCCCTTCGACCGTCTTCTTCACGATCCGGGCCCGCTTCCGGCGGCCGATCGAGGGAATCCGTCCACTGCGGGAAGCGTCCTTTTCGATTCCCCCGAGGCCATCTTCAACGAAACGATCGCGCCAACGTCCGGCCTTTTGACGAGTGATGTCCAACTTGGCAGCGATCTCCTGATTGTCCAGACCCCCGGCGGCCAGCAAGACAATTCGAGATCGTTCCGCCAACCGGACCGCCACACTGCGGCTTCGGCTCAGTCGCTCCAGTTCCTTCCGCACAGGAATGTCCAATTTAATCGTCGGTGCTCTCCTCATATATACTCAGACGTAGGAAAGCTGAATAAGTTACATTAACTGTGACGGACTACACTAGAATGGGCGCAAACATACCTCACACTGACGACCCGGCATCGAGCAGGAATTCTCAACTACTGCTATGTGCGCTCGACTTCAAGCGCATGGCACAACGCGAACGCCAAAGCGCCAAAGGACTCCACGACACCAGGCGTCAACTCAAACTCTTCGCCAAAGACGTCAAGAGCGTATTCGACGCTGAAAGACGTAAGACTCAGGAACTGGAACGAGCTTACGTCGACACTGTCATGCGGCTGACGCGTGCGTCCCAATTCAAGGACGAAGAAACCGGGGCCCACCTGGACCGACTCGGCCACTATTCAAAGACCGTCGGCTTGCACCTGGGCCTCGATTCGAAATATGTGGATCTGATGGAGAAGGCCGCGCCGATGCATGACGTGGGGAAGATCGGCATCCCGGATGCCATCTTGAAAAAGAAAGGATCACTCGACCCGGAGGAATGGGTCACAATCAAGAAACACCCCGGGATCGGCGCCAGCCTGTTGAAGGGGTCTGTTTCGCCTCTGCTGACCATGGCTGAGGAAATTGCACTGAACCACCACGAACGACACGATGGCACCGGATATCCACAGGGACTGGCAGGAGAAAGGATTCCGATGTGTGGTCGCATTGTGATGCTGGCAGATCAATATGATGCGCTACGCAGCCAGCGCCACTACAAACCTCCATTCAGCCACGAGCGGACTTCGGACATCATCCTCAACGGGGACGGTCGTACTCTACCGGAACACTTCCACCCACACGTGATCGACGCTTTCCGGGACCTTCAAGACACGTTCGCCGCTATTTACAAACGCATCGCCGATTAGGAACGTGTAACGGGACTCGGGAAGTCCGTTGCGAACGCCATCGGGCGAACAGAACGCGTTGACCCCTACGCCCACCGGCGATACACTCGCAACCGAAGCGGCACTCCACGGATTTCGAACAGATGATTTGATGAGGAGGACGATGACGATGCTGAGGAGACTTGCGACTCTTTCACTGGCAATCTGCCTGCTGGCGCTCCCGGCTCCAGGCCAGGGGCTGGGACAAGCCCCCCCTGTTGTCGGCCCGCGGAACGGATCCCTGGTGGTGGTTGGGGGCGCGATGCGCGACATGGCCATCGTCGAACGAATCATCCAACTCGCCGGTGGCCCCGACGCCCCGCTGGTTCTGATTCCGACGGCGGGTGGGGCACCCCACTACGATCAATACTGGAACGGACAGAGGCTCTTCAGGGAAGCCGGAGCCACAAACATCACGATACTTCACACTTATGACCCCAACGTGGCCGACACGGACGAGTTCGTGGCTCCACTCAGAACGGCTCGCGGCGTCTTCTTCGGCGGCGGCCGCCAGTGGCGGCTGGCTGATTCATACTTGAACACGAAGACCCAGACAGAGCTGGAGGGACTCCTCGACCGGGGCGGCGTGATCGGAGGTTCATCGGCCGGCGCATCGATATTGGGATCCTTCCTGATCCGGGGAGACACTAAAACCAATACTGTCATGATGGGCGACCACCTTGAAGGCTTGGGTTTTCTCAAGAACGTGGGTATCGATCAACACCTGCTGCGACGCAACCGGCAGTTCGACATGCTGGAAGTCATCGAAGCACACCCCGACCTTCTCGGCATCGGCCTCGACGAGAATACAGCCATTGTGGTTCAGGGAGACAGCTTCCAGGTGATCGGCCAGAGCTATGCCGTCATCTACGACAACGAGAGCGAGATTCCTCCATACGGTCGATTCTATTTCCTGGCGCCCGGTGACCGTTTCAACCTCAGAACTCGTGAAGCAACCCGCGCAGCCCAGAGCCGGCGACCGATCGATCGCGTGCAGAAGCCTTCCAACAACAACTAGTGGTCCCGGCCAGATATAGCGATACTACCTCCGAAGGAAGTTGCGAGGGGACTGATGGGTGAGATCCACCGTGTGGTGAGTGTGAGCTTTCGACATGGTTTGGCGTTCGTGAGGGGCAACCTCCATCGGCCCTACGGGTTCGGGCGGAACGGCACCGTCTCTGGCGTCGCTCCTCCTTACAATGTCGAAGCATTGGTTCGTCGTCGCTCCCCCAAATCCGGTACCGTTACACTCCGAAATCTAGTACCGCTATATCTGGCGGGGACCACTAGGAACGGCTGGATCCGGCGCTTGGGAGAAAACAGTGGTGAAGTGAAGTTCCAGGCTGGGTTCCGGGGGGGTCATCGTTCATGACGATACACGCCAACTTGATTGCGGGTGAATGGGAAAAAGGCACCGAATCCTCCGCAAACATCAATCCGTCCGATTTGGGCGACGTCGTCGGTGACTACGCCAGTGGCGACGCTTCGAGCGTGGACGACGCAGTCGGAGCGGCCGCGCGCGCGGCATCCGGCTGGGCACGAACAACGCCCCAACAACGCTTTGACGTTCTCGACGCCGTCGGCACGGAGATCCTGCGCCGGAAGGCGGAATTGGGCGAGCTCCTTGCCCGGGAAGAAGGGAAAACGCTTCTTGAAGGTCTTGGCGAAGTCGGACGGGCCGGCATGGTTTTTAAGTTCTTCGCTGGCGAAGCGTTGCGTATCGCCGGCGAGAAGATAGATTCCATCCGGCCGGGGGTCGAAATCGAGATCACTCGCGAACCGGTGGGCGTCGTTGGCGTGATCACGCCCTGGAACTTCCCCATCGCCATACCTGCCTGGAAAATAGCCCCTGCCCTCGCTTTTGGAAACGCCGTCGTATTCAAACCGGCCGGCCTGGTTCCCGGTTGCGCCTGGGAACTGGCCGACATCCTCGCCCGGGCCGGCCTCCCCGGAGGCGTCTTCAATTTGATCATGGGCCGAGGTTCGATCGTCGGGGAAGCGATGCTCAATCACCCGGGGATTGCGGGTATCAGTTTCACTGGATCCGTCGAGACAGGCGCTCATGTGGCGGCCCGATGTGCGGCGCGCCTGGCAAAAGTACAGTTGGAAATGGGGGGGAAGAATCCCCTCATCGTCCTCGATGACGCGGATATTCCCGGCGCGGTGAACTGTGCGGTTCAGGGAGCCTTCTATTCGACAGGCCAGCGGTGCACTGCGTCCTCGCGCCTGATCGTCACCGAAGGGATCCACGATCGTTTCGTAGAGTCGACCATCGAGCGCATGAATACGCTTCGGGTGGGCGACGCGCTTGACGCCGGAACCGACATCGGACCGGTCGTCGATCAAAGCCAGATGGAAAAGGATCTCGAATACCTCGAACTTGGAAGGCAGGAAGGAGCCACGCTGGCCACCGGTGGACAGCGCCTGAAGCGGGAGAAGGAAGGCTACTATCTCGAGCCCGCCCTGTTCACCGACACCGCGCCGGATATGCGCATCAATCGCGACGAGATATTCGGTCCCGTCGCCAGCGTCATTCGGGTCAAGAGCTACGAGGATGCGCTGTCGGTAGCCAACGACACGCCTTTCGGTTTGTCTGGCGGTATATGCACGACATCCCTCAAGCACGCGAGTCATTACAAGAAGAATGCCCAGGTGGGTATGGTCATGGTGAACCTGCCGACGGCGGGGGTCGACTACCACGTTCCGTTCGGCGGCCGGAAGGGGTCCAGCTACGGCAGTCGGGAACAGGGCCGCTACGCGGTCGAATTCTACACGACCGTCAAAACGGCTTACGTGGCTCCATAGGAGCCCTTTACTTTCTTAACAAAATGTTTTCGTCGTCTTAACCATTCCCTGGAGGTCGCCGGGTTATGTTCGAAGAGCCTCGTCTCGAACGGGCGAGGAACACAATCCGACGAGGAGTATGACGCAATGATGATTCGCATGTGTCTGGCCGGTCTACTGACATTGGCCATGACGATTCCGGTACAGGCCCAAACCAGAGAGTTTCGCATCTTCAGGGAAGGCATCGACGAAGACCTGCACTTTGAGTGGTCCGGCCAGAACCAGTTGGATCGGGTCCAGGATCTGCTGGATCTGACTGAAAGCCAGGTGGTGTCCCTGGAGGCCCTGCAGACAAATCGCCGGCAAAGTACCAGAACGCAGACGACAGAACTGCGTGAGAAAAGACAAGCGCTGTCGGCCCTTGTTCCGGTGGGGAATGCGACCGACGTCGGAACCGCCTACCTGGCGATGCTCGGTGCATCCGGAAAATTGAGCGAGGTGCAGAAACAGTTCCAGGCAGACTTCGCGAATCTTCTGACGACCGACCAGAAGGAATTACTGGAGACGTTGAAGAAGGCAGGCGGCGGAACGATCTTCCGCATGTTGGGGCTGACGGACACTTCGGAGAATTCATGATGTTCGGTGACGGCGAACTATTGGAATTCGGCTTCTCTCCGCACCCATAGTTTTCAACGGAGGGTGGGCTCACAGCCCCCCTCCAAAGAAGGTCCTTTCTCGGATACTTCGGGACTCTCGGTCTGACTTCGACTCTTTTCCCCGGTGCTCTGTGGGCGCAGACCGCGGACGGTGAACGCCGCGTTACCTCGGACATGGTGAACGCCGCTGCCGGGATGGCGGGGTTGGAATTCACCGAGGAGCAACGCCGGGAAATGGTCGATGGCGTCAACGGAAACCTGGAAAGCTACGAGGAACTGAGAAAGATCCCACTCGATCCGAGCGTCGCTCCCCCTCTCTACTTCAATCCGGCTGTGGCCGGCATGACTTTTAATGAGGAACGACGGCCATTCAACATGAGCTCTCCTCCTCTGGTACAGCGACCGTCAAATCTCGAAGACGCGGCCTTCTGGCCCGTGACTCATCTGTCACACCTGATCGCTTCGGGTCAAGTGCGCTCAGTCGAATTGACAGAGATGTACCTCGATCGGCTGAAGCGATACGACGAGTTGCTCCACTGCACGGTGACACTGACCGAAGACCTCGCCATGGAACAGGCAAGGAAGGCAGACGAAGAAATTTCGATAGGCCGATATCGGGGCCCGTTGCACGGGATACCCTGGGGGGCAAAGGATCTCATCGCAAAACGGGGTTATCCGACCACATGGGGCTCGGAGGCGTTCAGGGAACAGGTCATCGATACCGACGCCACCGTCACCACGCGCCTGGAGGAAGCAGGGGCGGTGCTCGTGGCCAAGCTCGCGACCGGCGAACTGGCTCGGGGTGACCGCTGGTTTGGCGGGCGAACCAACAACCCCTGGAAGCCCGACGAGGGATCGAGCGGCTCCTCGGCAGGCCCGGGCTCGGCTACAGCGGCCGGTCTGGTCGGATTTTCTATCGGCACGGAAACCCTGGGGTCCATCGTTGGGCCCTCCCGGCGATGCGGCGTTACCGGTTTGCGCCCGACCTTCGGCCGCGTCAGCCGCTATGGCGTGATGCCCGTTAGCTGGAGCCTGGACAAGGTCGGACCGATGTGCCGCAGCGTCGAAGACTGTGTTGTGGTCTTTGAGGCCATCCAGGGGCCGGACAGGCGGGACCTGGCGGTTGTCGATCGACCGTTCAATTGGGACGGAAACAGACAGGTCGGATCTCTCCGGGTCGGCTATCTAAAAGACGCCTTCGAGGCCGATCGTGGAGACGGGGCGGAGAGAGCCCAGACCAACGACCGGGCCACGCTGGAGAAACTCCGTGAACTCGGAGTTGATCTGATACCCATGGCTCTTCCGGAACACGCCGCGATGGACGCATTGACGATGCTTCTGGTCGACGAGGCGGCGGTCTTCGACGAGTTGACAAGGAGCGGAAGGGACGAACTACTGATCAAGGACCGGAGAGAGCCCGAAGCGATGTTGATCCGAAATTCCCGGCTGGTTCCCGGCGTCGAGTACCTACAGATGAATCGAGTGAGGACGATCCTGATGGAAAACATGGCCCGCGTGATGGCCGATATCGACGTCTATGTTGCGCCCTTCGGTGGCGGCCCGAACAACAGTGCGACGAACCTGACGGGCCATCCCGGCGTCTCGGTGCCTAACGGGTTCAATGACAACGGAACTCCGACCGGCATCATGTTCGTAGGTCAACTCTACGGCGAAGCCGAAATGTTGTCCCTGGCGAAGGCGTATCAGGATTCGACCGGTTTTCATCAACGACATCCGGACCTGTCACCGGGCTAGGAGCCTCGACGGCAGAAGGGATCGTAGCGAGAAAGTGGGAGAATCGAGGCCAGATTTTCTCGATTTTGAGGCGAATAGTGGTTCTATTCAACGAAAAATCGGGGAAATATGGACCGATTATACCGCTTTCGCAGTAGATCTCTTCTGCCGCGCAGGCTCCTAGGGAACCGAAAGGAACCCATGCCCGGTTTCCTTTTGCTAGAGTAGTAGTCATGGCTTTGAGAACCGCCGTGTTTCTCGGTACCGTGTTCGTTCTGGCTACGGCGCTGGCCCTGGTTGGCCCTGCTCAGGAATACCTGCCGGACCTGGACGTCGAGCACCCTGCGATCGATTATTTCGACAGCCCGTCCGACGATCCGATTGCGCGTCTCGCAGGTCGCTTCGCCGCCGGTGAAATCCGCTTCGCACCCGGCAACGATGACCTCGGCTACCTGCCGTCTCTTCTCGCGCACCTGGAGATCAATATCGACTCCCAGGCCCTCGTGTTCTCGAAGACATCCTTTCAGGCGCCCAAGATCTCTCCGGACAACCCACGAGCCATTTATTTCAACGACGAAGTGGCCGTCGCCTTCGTCCGCGGCAGCGATGCAATCGAGATCGCGGCGATTGACCCGGAATTGGGGCCCGTTTTCTACTCGGCTGACATGAAGGCGCTGGGACAGGATGGGTTCGCTCGCCGCGAAATCTGTCTCGGATGTCATCAGGGACCGGCCACCTCAGGCGTTCCCGGTCTATTTGTCGGTTCCGTGTTTCCGGGGCCGACGGGAAAACCATCGCCGGTCGACGCCATCATCACAGACCACCGCACGGCTTTCAAAGAGCGCTGGGGCGGGTGGTATGTGAACGCGACAAGCGGCCAGCAGGAAGACCGGTCCAACGCCGTCGCGGTGAATCCGGCGCAGCCCCTGTTGCTGGACGAAACCGTAGGCCGGAACCTCACGCACCTGTATGGAAAAGTCAACACTGAAGGCTACCTGGCCCCGGTGAGCGACATCGTGGCCCTCATGACATTCGAACACCAGACACAAATGCTGAACTACATCACGCGAGTTGGCTGGGAAGCACGCATCGCGCAGCATGATGGCGAAACCGATCAAATGAGTCGCGCCCAGATGGACTCCGACATTGAAGCGTTGGTCGCCTACATGCTATTCGCCGAAGAGGTTCCCCTGCCCGAACCGGTCGTGGGTGTCTCCACATTCAGCGAAACCTTCCCGAAGCGCGGCCCACACGATGACGAAGGCCGCTCGTTGCGCGATTTCGATCTCGAGAAACGTTTGTTCCGGTATCCTTTGAGCTACATGATCTACAGTCGTTCGTTCGACGCGTTGCCGGCTTCTGTCGTCGAGGAGATTTATCGTCGGCTCTATGAGGTTCTCGCCGGCGACGAACAAGACGAGAGGTTCGCTCACCTGTCCGAGGACGACCGCCTGGCCGTCCTGGAAATCCTTCGGGAAACGAAGCCGGGTTTGCCCGACTACTTCGTCGATTCCGCCAACTAACCGAACCACAGCGCAAAGACGCAAAATCGCGAAGTCCGCAAAGGTATTTTGTTAATCTGAGCGGCTCGATTCGATTGTGCGTCTGGCGTTGAGAAAAATGCTAAGGGTCCGCTCAATAATAACTTCACAGAGTTGGCGCCCAGCTTTGCGTCAGATTCGGTCGCGACCGATTGAGCAGACCGGAGGACCAGCAGCCTGTGGCGGAAGTCTGTAGGGTCGCGCGCAGGGGTATTCGGGTCACAGGCGCGAAATGAGGAGCGGCCGAAGATGGCGTGAAGATGGGATGCCAAAATGTGAAGTTATTGTTGAGCGGGCTCTAAGGACAGCCGACACTTACCGAGCTCAGCGCAAAGAGACTGATCCGATCGCCGTCGGATCCACGGATCAATGCACCCTTGGCAAACATCTTGTGTCCCTGGTACGCAGCACGGTCAAAAGATCCCAGCATGAAGAAGTTTCCCAGTTCGAATGTCCTGGTGCCCAAAGGCCGGTCCGCGGCGAGGGTCCGTTCGAGAGGGGTCGCGGCTTCCGTGTTTCTGGCACGAACCGGATCGCTCGCCAGAGTCAGACTCCATTCGTCTCCGCCGGGCCGCGTCATGCAACCGACGACCTGGACTGCCGCGCGATCCGGAAGCGGCTGCGGTCCATCCTTTCCTTCAATGCGGATGTTCCCGAGGGCACCCACACCGAGGTTCCCCGGTCCCGATGGAAAACCGTTCGACTGCAGCATGTATCCAAGGATCTTCAGGTAGTCCCCGTCGCCGAGCGGCGGCTCTTTCGGAGGCATCGTTCTGAGCACAGCGTACAGGCTGTCGAGAGTATCTTCCCGCCATCGTTCGAAGAATCGATCGCCCAAAAGTTCCTGGGCATTGCCGCCACCCAGAGCTTCGCCATGACAGCGGACGCACTTGGCACCCGCAAGCACCCGCCCGTCACGGGCCTGAGCCTCCGTATAAACGCCCCTCCAAACTGTCTCCTGATCTCCCCCGCCCCGTTCCTGCCCCAAGCCTTCCCCAACGTGAATCAACCCCAGCCCCAGGACAAGCGCAAAAATATTTTGGAGTCTCATGTTATGTGACGAAAGGTACCTGGCCCTTTCCGACTTCCCCAACTGACCACTGACCACTAACTACTGACCACTTCCCCAAGACCACTTCTTCAAGGCCCACAACTCTCGCCTGCAGAGTCCAGCGCCGTCAGGGCGATTCGATCCATCTCCGAGCTGCGAATCAGAGCGCCCTTCGCCAGCATCTTGTGTCCTTCGTGAGCATCGCGGTCGAATGAGCCCAGCATGAAAAAGTTTCCCAACCGAAAAGTCTCTGTTCCCAACTGCTTCGAGGCGGAGGCTTTCAGCTCCAGTTCGGTCGCTTCTTCGGTGTTACGGGAGCGTACCGGATCGCTCGCCATCGTCAACGTCCAATCGGTGCCCGAACGGGTCATGCAACCCACCACCTGCACGATCGCGCGGTCTGGAAGCGGCTCCGGACCGTTCTCTCCTTCGATCCGAATCGTGTGAAGAACACCCGGATTCAGCCTCACTGAACCCGGCGGGAAGCCATTTGCCCACAGAATATGCCCCATGATGTTCATGTACTCGCGCTCGCCGAGCCTCGGGCCCGCCGGCGGCATGTTCTGCATGAAACTGTAGAGGCTTTCCAGAGTGTCTTCTCTCCAGCGTTCAAAGAATCGATCGCCGTAGAGCTCTTTCGCCGCGAACCCGCCGGTGTCACGCCCATGGCACTTGATACAGTGAGTCTCAAAGAGCACTTGCCCGTCTTCGGCCTGCTTGTCGGTGTAAACACCGTCCCATACACTCTTGTACGAGCCGCTCTGCCCCCAAACTTCACCGACGAACATGAGGAGCGGGATCAAGAGAACCGCAGATTTTCGATAAATGCTCATAGTTCCGTTTCTAACGTCCTGACTGGTCGGAGATCTATTCCTTAAACTGACCACTGACCAGTTCCCCACGACCTCTTCCCCGCCCCATCAACAGAAAGGAGCCCGACAGGGCTCCTTTCTGTTTCGAGTTGTCTGTTGCGACAGGTCACCGCCGCTTTACTTCGAGGACGACCTATTGCCGTTCCTGATTGGTTTCCTTGAGGGTCTTGACGACACACGTGGCTGCCCGGCAGTGATCCGAGTTATCCGACCCCAGATTCTCGAGAAACGTGACGACCTCAGGATACTGCAGGTTGTGCGGCTTCGGACCGTTGGCCATATCGGCCACGGTGTCTCCGGTTTTGCCTTCCACTTCACGGTCCGTCTCGCCGATACCGCCGAACACCATCTTTGCCCGCGCTTTGACGTCGGCACCTACCGCGACCAGGTAAGCCATGACCTCGGTGTTCGCAGTCAGAGCCGCACCGTGCAGCGGTGTGTAGCCCTGGGTGTCAGCCGCATTGACATCCGCGCCGACTTCCTGCACCAGGTACCTCACCGCAGCCAGACGTGCATCCGGAACCACGTTGCTGGTCTGTGGCTCAAGCCCGTATCCCGCGGCAGCCTGCAGTGGCGTGCCTCCCAGGAGCGTTGGAATGCTCGGGTCCGCGCCGGCGGCAACCAGAAGCTTCATCGCGGCGACGTCGTTCGACTTGGCGGCCCGCCAGAAAGCCGTCGCGCCTTCCTGCTTGATCCAGTCGCCGTGGAACGACCGGAACCACAGTTTCTTGCCCAGCCTGGCGTTGAGGTCGGCGCCACTGTCGACGATCGCCCGCAGCAGGACGAGATAATCGGTCTTTTCTTCGGAGACACTCGGCGCTGGATACCACGTCCGTGCGGCCCATTGCGCATCGATCACCGCATACAGCGGGTTCACGCCGGTTACGGTCGCAAGGTTCGGATCGGCACCGTTTTCGACCAGGTACATCCCGATGTCCAACCCGCCGTTCAGGATCGCGGACGTGAGTGAACTCATCTGGTCGGCCGCGTTGATCCGGTTGACGTCGGCTCCCGCCTCCACCAGTGCGCGCACGGTATCCAGGTGGCCCTCACGGGTCGCAAAATGCAGAGCGGTCATCCCACCCATCGTCGGCAGGCTGGTCGCGCCTTCGCGGCGTATCTGCTGGGAACGGTTTGCATTCCCCGCCTGTTGCTCACGATAACGGTACTCTCTCTTGATAATCTCGGAGACATGCGTGTTCTCATCGAGTGCCGCGCCGTTTTCGGCGAGCATCCGGACTACATCAGCACGGCCAAGAGCAGCGGCGAACATCAGGGCATTCTGACCGTTTGTGACGTCTTTGGCGTTTACATCCGCTCCAAGATCCAGCAGGATCCGGACGGCATCCGCCCTGCCCGAAGCTGCCGCCAGCATCAACGGTGTCGTGCCGCTGGTATTCGCCGGGTTTACGTCCGCGCCGGCCTCGGCCAGGACCTCGATCATTGTCGCGGTCCCGTTCTTAGCAGCCATGAACAGGGGCGTGAGATTGCCCAAACGGGTCTGGACCGCCACGTCTGCGCCCGACTTGACGAGGAGTCGGGCCATCGCCACATCATCCCTGTATGCCGCCCAGTGCAACGCCGTGGTGCCGTCGCCCTGGGCCGCGTTCACGTCCGCCTGCCCGTTGAGCAGGGACTGAACGGTATCCAGATCCCCGCGCATTGCCGCAACCGATAACGGCGCGTCCACAGCCGGAGAGGAAGCAGATGGAAGTGGGGCAGCTAGAAGCTGCCCCCCGGATACCGCAAGCAGTAACGCCACGCACAAGCCGGTTGTGATGGTTTTGCCGAACATAGATTGTCCCTCGCTGTAGAGTTTATGCATTCCGCTAGATCGCCAGCAGCCCGGTGCTGTCGCCGATCGTTTCGATGTTCACGCCAAGCTTGTGCATGGTCGTCAGCAGAATGTTGGCCTCCGGTGTCTCGTCCGGGCAGCGGAGATGCATGTTGCCCTTCAGTGCTCCGGATGCGTGACCCACCAAGACCATCGGTACGCGCTTGTGACCGTGGATGTTGCCGTCGCCCATCGGGCTACCGTAGAGGACCAGCGTGTGGTCCAGGAGGTTGCCGTCACCGTCCGGCGTGTTCTTCAACTTGTCGATGAAGTAGGACAGCATACCGACGTGATACCGGTTGATCTTAGCCTTGTCTTCGATCAACGAGGGCTTTGCCTGGTGGTGTGACGCCGTGTGGAACGGGGCGTCGCTGCCGCTTTCCGGGAACACCCGGTTGCTGGTGTCGCGGCTCAGCTTGAATGCCGATACGCGAGTGACGTCCGCGGCAAAAGCGAGGGCCTGCAGGTCGTACATCAGCTTGACATGCTCTTCCCAGTTGTCGGGCACACCGATCGGGGCGGTCGGCAGTTCTCTTTCCCCAACATGCTCGACGTTGTATGCCTCGATCCTCTGAATCCGACGTTCGATCTCGCGGATGTTTTCCAGATAGTCGCTCAGCCTGCCGCGGTCCACCGGATCCAGATCCTTCTGCAGCCTGGCGACGTCGTGCGTGATGCCGTCGAGTATGCTGCGGTTGATCCGTTGCCGGGACGCCCGGTCCTCGGCTGTTCCGCCCGATCCGAAAAGCTCCTCGAAGGCCAGCCGCGGGTCCCGAGTCATCGGCAGCGGCTTGCTCGGAGACGACCAGCTGATCGTGTCCATGTAGAAGCAGCTGTAGTGGTACCCACAAGTACCCGACGAATCCAGGTTCTCGATGCTCAGCTGGATCGAGGGCAGCGGTGTATCCTGTCCGAACTCGTGCGCATACATCTGGTCGATGGAAGTTCCGTTATAGATGTCGGATCCTTCAGTCTGCTTGGCGTGCGCAGCCGTCAGGAACACGGCGCTCGAACGGAAATGATCCGCTCCGACTTCTTCTGCGCTGATCGCATCGGCCGGAGAGCAGTCGGTATCGCTGACGATCGTCGTGTACTCGCGGAACGGCTCAAGCGGTTTCAGGATCTTGGTGAACTCGAAGTCCCGGCCCTCGGTCCCCGGCGACCAGAGATTGTTCTCGGTGCCGTACATGGTGCTTCCGGCCGATCCGTGAACAATCTCAATTGCAGCGAAACGACTCTTGGGATTTGCCGCCGTGTTCTTCAATGGCGTCTGGGCAGGCACCATCGAGTCCATGAAAGGCAGCGCGACCGCAGCTCCCATCCCGCGAAGCATCGTCCGTCGTGAAATATGTTTCTTTGTGATGAACATGGGTCAGGTTCTCCTCGTCTGTTAAGTGACCTGTCTGAATTTAATCAAAATGACCGACTCGAATACGTACTATGGCTAATATCGTCTACCTGCCTGCTGCTGCTCGACCGTCGCGGGGTTGAGCGTCCGCATCTGGAAAGGGGCGCTGTTGACCACACTCATGACGAACGTTGAAAATCGGTTGTTGTCTGCGGCTGCGGCACCCCGGATCGACCGAACCGTCGGCATGTCGCGATGATCCAGCACGCGGCCGACGCCGTATGCCAGAAGGTTCTCGGCAAAATTCCCAAGGAAGGCCTCTGAACGGGCCAGGATTGCCTGGCTGAGGCTCGGAACCCCGTCGAGTTCCGTCCCATCGTACATCCTGGATGACGGGTCGATGGTGAGTCCTTCGTCGTTGGAGCGCCAGCGTCCGATCGCATCGAAGTTCTCCATGGTAAGACCGATCGGATCCATGATCTGGTGGCAGGCATTGCACACCGGGTTCTGCCGGTGGTCCTCTATCCGTTCGCGGACTGTCAGCACCTTCTGGTTGTTGACGCTTTCCTTGAAAGGAGGAACGACCGCCGGCGGGTTCGGTGGAGGCGATCCCACCAGGACTTCGAGAACGTACTTTCCCCGAGCGACCGGCGAGGTTCTGTTTGCCAGTGAAGTCAACGTCAGCACACCGCCCTTGCCGATCAACCCGAAACGATTCGGATCGGTCAGCTCGACCCGGCGGTATCGGTTGCCGACAACATTCGGGATCCCGTAGTGCAGGGCGAGAGTCTCGTTCACGAAGGTGTAATCAGCGGTCAAGAGGTTGAGGACGCTTTCGTCTCCCTGAACGATGCTGTGGAACAGCAACTCGACTTCCCGCCTCATCGCCTCGGCCAGGTTCCTGGTGTAGTCCGGGAATATGGTCGGTTCCGGCGCGATCTCTTCGATGCCGGCCAGGCGCAGCCACTGCGAAGCGAAGTTGGCCGAGAGCGTTTCCGATCGCGGGTGGGCGAGCATGCGGCGAACCTGGCTTTCCAGGACTCCATCGTCTCGCAACCGTCCGGCACTGGCGATCTCGATCAGTTCGTCGTCAGGCGACGTGCTCCAGATGAAATACGACAACCGGGAAGCCAGTTCCAGGTCGCTGATGCGATAGCTCTGACCGGGTTCGGTGTTCGCCGGAACCCGCTCGAACCGGAACACGAACTCGGGTTTCGCGATGACGGCTTGCACGATCGTTCGGATTCCTGTTTCAAAGTCGCCCTCACCACGGCCAACCCGATACATCTCCATCAGCCCTTCAAGGTCTTCCGGAGTCGACGGCCTGCGAAAAGCCTTGGCGGCGAGGCCTCTTGAAATCTCTTGTGCGCAGGCCTCTTCTTCGCTGGCATCCGAGGGATAGCAGGTAAAAATCTTCCTGCGACTGGGGGTTTCAGATACGCCGGTGATCTTGAGGGGTCCGGTGACGGTCAATGTCTGAAGATGGGGCAACGCGGTCATACCGGCGTGGAGAGCAATACTCACATCCATCAGCGTGTGTTCGACGAGCCGGTAATGGTCCTCCACGGGACCGTCGAACGTGGCGACGAAAGCTGCGGCGACGCGATGAGGCCCGGCGGTGACGTGGACGGGATCGGTCACCATAACGGCCGTCGTTTCCTCTTGAAGAGGGTCGACCGTGAACACGCCCGCCCGTTGGCCGTCGATGGACACCTCGATCTCCTGTCCCTGCAAGGATTCGGGAAGATTCGAGCCGATCAGTTCACCCGTGTAGTAGTAGTAGAGTTCGATGCCGAACGTGTAGTCGCCGTCAGCGGGGAAGTTGTGGGTCACGGCAGTCCCACCACGCGTCCCGAACGGTGTGCCTTCGACGTGACGCATCTGGTTGGCCACTTTGGGAACGTCGAACTGAGCCATGACGGGCGCCGCGGCAGGATCGCCGACAGCCTGGCGGGCGATCTTGTCGGCCGCGCGGATATAAGCCTGCATCAGGGCGGGGGTGACGGTCAGGGCGTCGGCCATGTTGTCAAAATTGCCTGTCCGGCCATCGGGAGGGAGCAGCGCATCGACATCAATGTCGATGTCGAGCAGGTCCCGAACGGAGTTACGGTACTCCCTCCGATTGACCCTGTGAAGTTCGGGGGCTTCCGAATGCGGGCGGGCTGCCTGGTCGATCCTCGACTCGAGTGCCGACGCAAACGCCTTCAAAGTGACCGTATCGGGCCGGGGTGCGCCGACAGGCGGCATCATGCCGGAACGCACTTTCCGGATCACCTGCTCGGCCTGCTCCGCGTTCAATTCCGGGTGAGCAACGTCGATAGTGGCCCAGGAAAAGCCACCAGACGCCGTGATGTCGTCGTGGCAGGCAACGCAGTACTGGCTGACCAGCTCACGCTGGGATTCGAGCGTCGACAAGTTGCCACCTTCCTGTCCCAGAACCACCGAGCCGTTCACTTGTCCGATGACCATGATTGCAAACAAAACCAGGCCACCGCAGCCCAACGCGACTTTCATCAACGTACCCTCCACAAACTAGAACTCTGCCGTTTTGACTTAAATAATATGAACTGAGTTGACCCCTACACTATAGATGCCGGACCGATTGGCGTCAATTTCTTTATTACTCTCATGGAGTGAGTGCCTTACACGGATTTCCAGATTGACTGCCGTCACGACTGAGAACCCTCGGCGATTGCACGCCTCTCCAAGACTGTCAGACCGTTTCTATTGCATCGCGAAACAGTAGAACAGGCCGTCACCGCCCGAGCCGCGGAGGTCCTCCTGGCTGCAACCACGGGACGGATGAGCAGCATTCCAGGAATTGCCGGCGTCCCCGCCGCCTTCCCGGTCATGGTGACCGACCATGGCGTTACCGTCGGCGGAACTGGTCCAGTTGCTGCAATTCATCCCCACGGCCGAGGTGCCGTCCGCCAGCGAGCCCGTCAGAATGTCATGTCGATTCGGGTCATCTGAGCGACCGTTGACGACTTCGCCTTTCTCATTGAGGATGGTCTGCTTGGACAGCCGTTTGTTCTGGTGCAGGTCGGCGACGCCGCGCGCTACGAGAAGTCCGTTGGCGTTGTACCAGGGACCGGTGCCAATCCGGTCTCCGGCATTGATCGCGGGGTCCCCCATGAAACTCGTGCTCAAGTAAGCCCGCCACGTCTGGTCTGAGGCGCCCGTCGCTTCGGCCAGCGCCTGACAGTGGCGGTCTGCACCGGCAAGACCCTCAAGATGGCCTCCATTGCCGGGCCCTTCGCTCGTCACGAAGAAGCTCATCCTGTTCGCAGGCGGAGGCAATACCACTTCCTCTTCCGCGTTGAGGGCAACCAGATCGATCAGAACCCTGTTGTCCTCCTTCGCGAAAACGACGAACTTGTTTTCTGGATCGGAGAAAGAAAAGGACGACCCATCTGCCAGTTGGGAAGAATAATAACCAAAGCGATCCGGGAAGGTCGCCCGCAACATCGGCGTGATGGTCCGGCTCGCATCATCGAAGGCAGTGCCAAAGTCGTTTCGCGGGCCGCCGCCTTCCGGATCGTCGTGACAGGTTTTGCAGCCATCGACGTCCGCACGCCGGTACGGATCCGCCCTGAACCGCTCAAGGAACTCGGGACGTGCGTCGACAGGCTCGACGAGTCCCACAAGAAAAATGACTAATAAAACAACCCCTGCAAATCGAATCATGTTACCTCTCGTATTACCTTGTATTACTGTGTCGTGCTTCTGAAATATCTCCAGAGCCGGCACCATCTGTCGCCGGAGGACTACTGCCGGCTACCGGACGAATCCGAGTCCTTCTTCGCCCGGTTTACACACGTGGACGCTCTGCAATTGTCCGAATTTTCCGACCCTAATTCTTCAAGCAGAATTACGGCATCCAGGTGAACCAGGTTGTGCGGCTTCGGACCGTTCGCCATATCGGCGACCGAATCTCCGGTGCCCGGCTCGACGTCCACGTTTGGGTCGTCCTGACCGCCGAAAACCTGGTTCGCGCGCGCTTTCACGTCCGCCCCCATGGCAACCAGGTACCTGATGACGTCCAGATTCTTTTCGGCCGTCAACCCGGCACCGTGTAGCGGCGTGTAGCCCTTGTTGTCATAGGAGCCGACATCCGCACCGACCTCTTCGACCAGATACCGGACGGCTGCGAGCCGTGCATCCGGGATGTAGGTGCTGGTTTGCGGTTCGTACCCGTAACCAGTGGACACCTGCAGCGCCGAAACGCCGTCCTTCGACCGAATGCTGGGATTCGCGCCCGCCTCAACAAGAGCCCTCATTGCGGGAACGTCATTGGCCTGAGCGGCCCTCCAGAAGGCCGTCGCACCGGCGGGGTCCACCCAATCTCCGTGCATCTGGCGTTGCCACAGTTTCGCCTCGAGCCTGACGTTCGGATCGACACCGCGGGACAGGATTTCGGTCAGCAACTCGAAATATCCGGTTTCTTCCTGTTCCGGGCTCGGAACCGGGTACCAGACCCGGTTCGCCCATTGCGCATCGATGACCGCATACAGCGCCGTAACCCCTTCTGATGTGTCGGCGGGCCTCGGATCCGCATCTTTCTCGAGCAGATACTTCGCAACGTCGAAATGAGCGTTGAGAATCGCGATCGTCAACGCGCTCATGCCGTTCGACGCCGTCAGTTTGTTGATGTCCGCTCCGCCATCGAGCAGCGCCTCGACGGCGGCCATACGGCCGTCACGAGCCGCAAACCCCAACGGGGTCATGCCGCCAAGCGCAATATCGCCCTTGCGCCATTTCGGTCCGCCCGCACCTTCCGTTTTCCGGGGATCCGGAACGAGCGAGGTGGCATCGATGTCGGCACCGCGCTCGGCGAGAACCTTTATGACTTCCACACGGCCCGGGGCCGCCGCAAACATCAACGCTGTCTGGCCCTGGTAAACGTCCTTCGCATTCGGATCCGCACCCGCATCGAGTAGCACGCTGACCGCGTCGGCGGACCCTGAGGCCGCCGCCATCATCAACGCCGTCGTTCCGATCGTTGTCTGCGAATTAACGTCCGCACCGGCTTTGACCAACATGTCGATGATCGGCGCGTACCCGCTTTTCGAAGCCATGAACAGGGGCGTCAGTTCTCCCAGGCGGGTCTCGGCCCCGACGTTCGCCCCGGCATCGAGAAGCAGACGCGCCATGTCCGCGTCATCCCGGTACGCCGCCCAATGCAGCGCGGTCGTGCCGTCGCCCTGTGCCCGGTTCACGTCCACGTTCTGACCAATCAGCGCCTGGACCGTGTCCATGTCGCCTTTCATGGCCGCGATGGAAAGTTCAGCATCCATCTGAGCCGCCCACGACAGGGGAGCCGCCCACGACAGCATCACCAGCATGAGAATGCCCACTGTGATCTGACTCAATCGACCTAGCATGTGATCTTTCCTCCCTAGATGGCGACCGTGCCGGTACTGTCACCGACGAAGTCCACTTCGACACCGAGTTTGTGGGCCATTGTCAGCAGGATGTTGGCCTGTGGCGTGCCGTCTTTCTCACGTACATGGAGGTTGCCTTTGAGGGCCCCGTTTGCGTGACCGGCCAGCACGATCGGTACATCCAGATGACCATGAACGTGAGAGTCGGCCATGGCGCTGCCGTAGAGGATCATCGAGTGATCCAGCAGGTTTCCGTCGCCGTCCGGGGTGTTCCTGAGCTTTTCCAGGAAATATGCCAGCAGGCTGACATGGTATCGGTTGATCTTGGCGAAATCGTTGACACCTTTCGGAGTCTGACCGTGATGAGACGCCGGATGGAATGAGCTATCTGTTCCGCTTTCCGGGAAGACACGGGCCGAAACATCGCGACCCAGCTTCAAGGCGGCAACGCGGGTCGCCTCTCCGGCAAACCCAGCAGCCATGAGGTCCGCGGCCAGCTTGACGCGCTCGTCCCACGAATCCGGCGTGCCGACGGGCGCCTCGGGCACCTCTCTTTCGGCCCCGCTGGCGTTGTAGGTTTCCATGGCCTGGATGCGACGTTCAATCTCACGAACGTTCTCGAGGTAATCGTTGAGCCGGTTCCGATCCCGGGCTCCCAGGTTCTGCTGCAGTCGTGCGACATCGTGAGTGATCCCGTCAAGGATGCTCCGGTTGAGCTTCTGACGCTCGACGCGGTCCTCAGGGGATCCTCCAGAACCGAACATCTCTTCGAACGGTACTCGGGGATTGAAGTTACTCGGCAGAGGTGTCGTCGGCGACGCCCAGCTGATCGTGTCCATGTACACCGTGCTGTACTTGTATGCCCCGGGACCGGTCGGATCGAGAGGCTCGGTGGCGAGTTGAATCGACGGGACCGGCGTGTCCTGCCCGAATTTCTGGGCGTACATTTGATCGATCGACGTTCCACAGTAGATGTCGGAGCCTAAGGTCTGCTTGGGATGAGACGCCGTCAGAAACGTACAGGCGTTTCGGAAGTGATCGGCGCCGACCTCTTCGGCGGAAATTGGATTCGCGGCGCCACAATCGGTGCCGGTCACGAGCGTGATGTAATCACGGTACGGCTCGAGCGGCTCAATGATGGTACCGAATTCAAAATCCCGCCCCTGCTTCGCCGGCATCCACAGGTTCTGTTCCCGCCCATACACGGTGCTGCCTGCACACCCGTGGACGACTTCGAT
The DNA here is from genome assembly GCA_965262425.1 of Terriglobia bacterium. Lineage (GTDB taxonomy): Bacteria > Acidobacteriota > Terriglobia > 20CM-2-55-15 > 20CM-2-55-15 > CAZOZZ01. The sequence continues at coordinate 2,769,696 of OZ253536.1, forward strand.
GCACGCCAGGCGAGGTTTTCGGGCTCCTTCGGTCTGACGCGATGGCGTCTGGGCCGGCAACATTGCTTCGAGGAACGGTAATGCAACGAGGGACCCCATGCCTCGAAGAACTGTGCGCCTGGATAGGTGTTTCTTCGTGATGAACATCGGTTTCAATTCTCCTTAAGTTCGAACGTCTTGTTCTTGAGACAAATTATTCGATTATTGCTGACGCCCCGCTTCGACTTCCGTTTCGCTGGTTACAGCGCGCATCTGGAAGAGCGGGCTCTTGACGACTCCCATAATGAACGAAGAGAGACGATTGCCGTTCTCGGCCGCTTGCCGTTGGATCGACCGCACCGCGGGCATGTCCCGATAGTCCAGAACACGTCCCACGCCGTATGACAGCAGGTTTGTGGTGAAGCTCCCGATGAAGGCTTCGGGTCGCGCCATAACCGCTTCCCGAACACTGGCCGGCCCATCGAGCTTCGTTCCGTCGTACATCTCACCGGTCGGATCGATCGTCACTCCACCGTCGGTGCGCCGCCAGGCCCCTACCGCGTCAAAATTCTCCAGCGCCAATCCGATCGGATCCATGATCCGATGGCACGCGTTACAGGCCGGACTCTCCCGGTGCTTCTCCATTCTCTGCCGCACCGAAAGGACCACTTCGTTGTCCACGGACTCGGCGAGCGGAGGCACGACCGGCGGAGGCTTCGGCGCCGGGGTTCCGACCATGACTTCGATGACGTACTTGCCCCTGGAAACCGGAGAAGTTCTGTTGGCCAGCGAGGTCATCGTCAACACGCCGGCCTTACCCAGGAGCCCGAACCGGTTCGGGTCGGTTAGCGGGACCCGTTTGAACCGGGGACCGACGATGTTCTGGATTCCATAGTGCCTGGCGAGGTTCTCGTCGACAAACGTGTAATCCGCCGACAGGAGCTCGAGTGCGTCTCGATCCTCCCGCATAATGTAGTCAAAGAGGAGTTCCACCTCACGCCTCATCGATTCGGCGAGATTCGCGGTGAAGTTCGGAAACTCGAGGGCCTCCGGGTACACCTGCTTGAGTCCAGCCAGACGCAACCACTGCCCCGCGAAGTTCCTGGACAGCTGTTCGGAGCGGGGGTCCCTCACCATGCGCTGAACCTGGTTTTCGAGGACACCCGGATCCCGTAGACGGCCTTCACTGGCGATACGCGTCAGTTCTTCGTCGGGAATCGTGCTCCAGAGAAAGTAGGCCAGTCGGGACGCCAACTCCAGATCGGTGATCTGGTACGCCGTGCCGGGCGCGGCGTCTCTGGGTTCCTGCTCGAAACGAAAGATGAATTCGGGCTTGGCCAGGATTGCCTGTATCGCAGCCTGGACGCCGGACTCGAACCCGCGATCGCTCGCCCCCTGCTCGTAGTAGTCGAGCAGACTTTCCAGATCCTCAGGCGTCACCGGTCTCCGAAAAGCCTTGCCAGCCAACTCCGAAATAATCTGGGACGCGCAGGCTTCCTCCTCGGCGCTGGTAGATCCTGCCGCGGGCCGACACGTAAATATCTTCCGTCGACTTGCGCTGTCGGACACACCGGTCGGATTGTAAGGGCCCGTCACGGAAAAGGCCTGGACGTGAGGCAGACCCGTCAACTGAGGTGTGACCGAAATCGTCGTGTCGGCCAACGTCTGTTCGATGAGCCTGTAATGATCCTGAACCGGCCCGTCGAACTTCGCCACGAAGGCAACGGCCAGCCGGCGCTGGCCGGCGGCGACCCTGAACGGTTCGGTTACGTAGTTGGCGTCTTCCTCCTTCATGTCCGGATCGAGTTCCATCACCGCAACCCGCTCCCCATCGACGGAAATCTCGATCTCCTGACCCTGCAACTGCTCCGGCAACGCGATACCAACGAGTTCTCCGGGGTAGTAGTGATAGAAAGTCACATGGAAGGAATACTCGCCATCGGCCGGGAAAGTGTGCAACACAGAGGTGCCGCCGCGCGTACCAAACGGCGTGCCGGGAACGTGACGCATCTGGTTGGCCAACCGGGACACCTTGTACAGCGTCATCCCGGGGGTCGCTTCGGGATCGCCCACCGCGTCACGACTGATCTTCTCGGCCGCGCGTATATACGCGCCCATCAGAGCCGGTGAAATCGTCAGGGAGTCCGACAGATTGTCGAACCCGTTCGTCGTGGGGTCCGGCGGCAGAAGGTCCGTGACATCCACGTCCAGGTCCAACAGGTCCCGAACCGAGTTTCGGTACTCGGTTCGATTCACCCGATGCAGTTCCGGCGCGCTGATGTGTGGTTCCGCCGCCGCGGCCTGGTCGATCCGCATCTCGATCCCCGCGGCCAACGACTTCAAGGCGGCCATCTCGGGTCGGGGTACACCAACGGGCGGCATCATGCCCGAACGTAGCTTCCTTATGACGGTCTCGGCCTGTTCGGCGTCCAACTCGGGATGAGCCAGGTCCAGCGAATCCCAGGAGAAGCCTCCTGAGGGTGTGACCGGGTCGTGGCACACGACGCAGTACTCATTGACAAGCTCTTGCTGCGCGTCGATGGACGACGTCATGCCGCTCTCCTGACCGAGAGCGACGCTGGCCATTCCGGGCATGCCACCACCACCGGGCACTGGGGCCAAAATCGCAATCAGAACCAGGCAAATGGAGACTAACGTGAGCTTCATCAAGCAACTCCCAGGGTCACCGGACTCGACAGAAAACAGTCCGATTCCTAAATAAATAGGACGCTACGACACCATCGTTTTTCCGCTGCGAAACGGCGACCGCACAAAACTGACTTTTCGTTTAGGAGCTTCAGCTCACAAGTTACTGAGCTGAAACGCTTCTGATACTATATAAGTGTCCGGCCCGAAGGTCAATTTTTTAGGATCAAATTTGAGTGAAGAGGCGCCTCAGTCCGTCCAGAATTTCGACATGCTCATCGGTCCAGAGCTCCGGGTAGCAGATTCCGAAGGATGGACGTCAATTTTTCCCTCAGGACACACATCTAATTAGCCAATCGCTACCCCCTCGCCTCAGTTCGGGACCGACGGCCTCGAACATGTGGCAAAAGGACCAATTAACGGAAAATTTGGGAGTGTCGCGTGTGTCCGTTGGACGAGATCGTCGATCGTAACCAAACCGATTGCGAGGCCAACCGCCCAATTGCGGGGCCAACCGCCCAAAGGATCCCCATTGCAGAAGATGTTATGCCGCGGAGAAAAAATAAGTCATCGTGGGACGGGTGGAGGAGGGCAGGCGGAGGGTCGGAAGGTGCACTATGCGGGTCGCTCGACTGCCAATCGCTAACTGACAAGACGAATCGGCGCTACGTTGCCGCCCGAAGAGCACGAAGGTTGCGCCGCTGTACCACCAACGAGACAGCGGATTTCTTCACGATCTTCCGTCGAAGGCAACCCCCAGCCGGGACGATAACCGAACAGATCGAACAAGGACGAGGTTCCGAACCTCCCGTCGAGGATCTCCATGTGGTCGTCGGTCAAGAATGATGGGTGACACACGCCGCAGGCACCCGACAGGGCACCAATCTCTTTTTGCAGCGTGCAGATGTAGTTGGCCACTCGGGCGGACTTCAGCGTGGGGTCGAGTCCCCGTATCAACCACTTGTTTTGAGTCGCGATTCCAACCGGACAGTGCCCCGTGTGGCAGCGCTGAGCCTGGATACACCCGATCGAGAGCATCGCCTCGCGGGCCACGGCGATCATGTCGCAACCCAGAGCAAAGGCAAAAACCGCAGCTTCCGGGAAGCCGAGTTTGCCGGATCCGATAAACACGACCTCCTCGTGGATCCCCATCTCGGCAAACTCCCGGTACACGCGACTGAACCCGTTCTTGAACGGCAGGGCGACGTGGTCGGCAAACACGAGCGGCGCCGCACCGGTGCCGCCTTCGCCGCCGTCTATTGTGACAAAGTCAACGCCACGACCGGTCGTGGCCATCAATGCGGTCAACTCCTTCCAGAAACCCATATCGCCCACCGAGGACTTGATTCCGACGGGCAGGCCGCTGGCATCGGCGAGTTCTTCGACAAAGTCGAGCAGGCCATCGACGTTTCCAAACTCACTGTGACTGTTCGGACTGAGGCAGGCTTCTCCTTCGGGGATGCCACGGACACGCGCTATCTCTGCTGTAACCTTCGCTCCTGGCAGGACACCACCCAGTCCCGGCTTTGCACCCTGGCTCAGCTTGATTTCGATGGCACGAATTTCATTGGATTCCACGGTCTCCATGAAGCGGTCCATCGAGAAACGTCCCCGCCGATCGCGGCATCCGAAATAGGCGGTACCAATCTGCCAGACCAGTTCCCCACCGGACTGATGGTACCGAGACACACCGCCTTCGCCGGTATTGTGGAGACAGCCCGCCAACGCACTGCCGCGGTTGATCGCTTCAATGGCTGGCGCACTGAGCGATCCGAAGCTCATTCCCGAAATATTGACGATCGAAGCGGGGCGGAACGCCTTTCTTCTCCGGCGGTGGCCACCGAGTATTTTCGCAACAGGGATAGGATGCGCGGGGTCGTATTCGGGCTCGCCGGGGTGAACGGATTTCAACGGAAAGGCCGAGTGCTTGATGATCAGGAAATTCGGAGACAACTCCAGTTCGTCGTCCGTGCCGAAGCCCGAATAGTTGTTCTGCAGCTTCGATGAGGCATAGACCCAGCTTCTCTGGTCGCGGCTGAAAGGTCGTTCTTCGTTGTTGCTTGTAACGATGTACTGGCGCAACTCCGGACCGACGGTCTCCAACAAATAGCGGAAGTGCCCTATTACAGGATAGTTACGAAGAACTGCGTGCTTGCGTTGTGTCAGATCATAAACAATCACGGCCTTGAGGATCAACGCGATGACAGCAAGAAAAATCCACATCTCACCTGACTTATCGACAGGTGAAGCGGTGGTCTTGAGCCTGTTTTGGAGGAGAGTTCAACCAGCCTGCAAATTGGAGGGACGGGCGGGCCGACGAATCAGACCCCGATCTGCTCTAACGCGGTGTGTGTATTCGCACCCATGCTTTGACGGCCTCCGCGGACGTCTGCCGGAGAATGGGCGACCACATAGACGGTCCGGCTGGGGTGGTGAACGTGAACGTAGTACCAGCCGCCCGGAGCGTCGACCTCATAGAAATCAGGACGTCCTGCACTGGCGGACAGCCGGCAAACCGTTCCCATCTCACGTTGAAGTTTCTGGATGTAGGTCCCGAGGGCTGGATTGAGTGGCATCACCCTGTAGCGCCATCGACAAAGATTCTCAAAATCTGCCCAAATCATAGGATCTCCTCGAACGACATGTTCCGCGTTCTCTATATAAGACGAGGAAACCCGATATTAGGTTGACACCAGGAATGTAAAGAAGCTGTAAAAGTTCGCGATCCAATTTCCTTCAGTTGAAGGCATAATTGCCACATGCACCCACTACTACCGGAATCCGTCGGCGACTATCCGCGCCGGATCATCTGCCTGACGGAAGAAACAACCGAAACGCTGTACCTGCTCGGCGAGCAGGATCGGATCGTCGGGATTTCCGGATATACGGTCCGCCCCCCGGAGGCGCGTCGAAAGCCCAAGGTCTCGGCGTTCATCAATGCGAAGTTCGATAAGATCCTGGCGCTCGAACCGGACCTGGTCCTGGCGTTTTCTGATCTTCAAGCCGATATCGCCGCGGAGCTGATCCGCCGGGGCGTGCCCGTCTACACCTTCAACCAACGAAGCGTCGCCGAAATCCTTGAAATGATCCTTACCGTCGCACGGTTGGTCGGCACCGGGGGCAAGGGGGCGGAACTGGTCGGAAGGCTCCGAACGGGACTCGACGCCATCGAGGAGTCCGCGTCCCGTTTTCCGAGGAGACCCCGGGTCTTTTTTGAAGAGTGGAACGAGCCGCTCATCAGCGGTATTCGCTGGGTTGATGAATTGGTGGAGATCGCCGGTGGCCAATCCATGTTTCCGGAGTTGCGGGTCCAGCCACTGGCGAAGGATCGCATTCTCGAACCGGCGAGAGTCGTGGAGCGGGATCCCGAGATCATCATAGGTTCCTGGTGCGGGGTGCGGTTCAACCCGGACTTCGTTCGTGACAGGGAAGGCTGGAGCGGCGTCCGGGCCGTGCGAGACGGCCACCTGTATGAAGTGAAGTCGACCTATATTCTTCAGCCGGGGCCGGCGGCGCTCACCGAAGGCGTGCGGCAGATTCACAACGTCTGCGCGCGTGTGCTCGGTCTGGACGTGGATGCCGCAATCGCTCCTGAAGAGAAGGTCGATCCCAATCTGCCGTAATCGTCAGTTCCGGTTGATTACCTTCTCACTCGGGCACTTTTCGAACGTATGAATTGTCGTACGTGCGGGCCAGATCGATCGTCGACGCATCGAGCGTCGGATCGACGAGCGTGAGAGTTTCGAGAACGTTCGGAGGGCCGTCCTCGGGCATGATGCCGTCCGGGCTGAACATCCCGAGGTTGGCTTCGAGGGCTTCGACGTACAGCTCCCTGCTACCTTCCACCCAGAACTCCGGAACATGCCCGGCAATCTCTTCAGCCGAATGGGACCCGATATATCGCAGCGTTCGAACGGTGGCGTTGACCAGCGCTTGAATCGTCCGGGGGTTTTCGGCGGAAAACCGGAGGGCCACATACAGTCCGCCTGAGGGCCATGGGCCACCGAACACTTCGCGGGCGCCCTCGGCCGAACGGGTGTCATAAAGAGGCTGCGCGGTTCCATCGCGCACGAGTTTCTGTGCCAGCGGATCGACGGTGACGCCACCCCAGACCTGACCCGATTCGATCGCAGCCACCATCGTGGTCGTTCCGGTCGTGACCACGGGGATGGCCTGCGGGTCGAACCCGTTCTTACTCAGCAGGTACTTGACCATCGCATCGGTGGACGACCCGGGCGCCGTGACTCCGAAAGGCTTTCCGACGAGGTCGGCAATCGAATGCACCTGGTCGACGTGGGGCGTACCGATCATCATGACGAGACCGGGGACCCGGTCGAACAGGGCGACCATCACCAGATCCTTGCCGCGAGCCTGCGTTCGAATAGTGTGTTCGTAAAACCCAACGACAGCGTGAACCGATTCTCCGGCTAAGGCCGCCAGAGCCTGAGACCCACCGCGCAGATCCGATATTTCAACGGTCAGTCCCTCTTCTGCGAAATACCCGAGCTTGTCGGCCAGGCTCAACGGGAGATAGACGTATTGAGACTGGCCTCCCACGGCAATCCGGACGTTCGACATTTCCGGACCGTCAAGGGACCGAGGCGCAGGAGTTGTGCTCGAACATGCGGCCAGAATGGAAACGAATCCTATGGAGAACAAACTTCGTTTGAAACATTTCAAGTATTTCATCGATGCGATCCTGAGTCAGAAGATGCGGCTCACGCTCCAGGGGCCTCTCCCGAGAGCGGCGGTTTCCAGGCAAGCAGCTTGCGCTCCACCAGCGTGACGCCCAGTTCCACGATCACGACGATGATACATAGAATCGTCATCCCGGCGTAGACTCCAGCAGCATCGAAATTCCCCTGGGCCTGAGCGATCACCCATCCGAGGCCGCGCGCAGCGGCCAGATGTTCGCCAACAACCGCCCCGACCAGCGCGAATCCCACCGAGGTGTGCAGGCTCGAAAGGATCCAGCTCATCGCCGAAGGCAAGAGGACATGCCGCGCCAACTGGCCGCTGTCGGCACCGAGCATCCGGGCATTGTTGACCAGGTTGCGATCGACGTCGCGAACACCCTGATACGCATTGAAGAACACGATAAAGAAGACCAGAGAGAAGCTCAGCGCAATTTTTGAAGCCTCGTCAATCCCCAGGATCAAAACAAAGATGGGCGCGAGTACAAGACGCGGCATCGCGTTCAGCACCTGGATGTAAGGATTGAACACGCGAGACCAGAACTCGGAACGGCCCAGAACGAACCCGATCGCAACACCGAAGACGACACCGAGAGTGAAGCCCGCAATCATTTCCTCCAGCGTCACCGCAATGTGACTATAGATCGTCCGCCCTTCCAGGATTGTTCCCTGTGTCGTTCCGATCCAGGTCCAGACCCGTGAAAGAAACGCCGAAGGCTGCGAAAAGAAAAACGTATCGAGAACGCCGCTCCGCGCTCCCGCCTCCCAGGCGGCGATGACAGCGACGAAGAGCCCGATCTGGATGGTGAGAATCAGTCCCGGCTTATGCTCTGGTACGGGCATGGCTCTCCAGGACCTCCGTTCGCAACGCTGACCAGATGGTCTCGTAAAGTTCCGCAAACCCGGGCGTGAAACGAGCCTCCATGACGTTTCGCGGTCGGGGCAAATCGATAAGGTAGTCGGCTTTGAGACGGGAGTTCGGACCGGCAGTCAAAAGCAGGACCCGGTCAGACAGGGAGATGGCTTCTTCCAGATCGTGGGTAACGAACAGCACGGTGGCTCCCAGTTCCCGCCACAATTCCAGTAGTTCGTTTTCCATCAAAGCGCGTGTCTGTACATCGAGCGCACCGAAGGGCTCATCCATCAGCAGTAGCGGAAGCCGGTTGATCAGCACCTGCGCCATCGCGGCACGCTTGCGCTGCCCTCCGGAAAGTTGATACGGGTACCGATCATCGAAACCCGACAACCCGACGCGATCGATCCAGGCCCTCGCCTGGTCACGGGCGGACTGCGGCGTGGCCCCTCGAAGGATCGGACCCAGCATGACGTTATCCCGGACTCGTTTCCAGGGGAGGAGCGCATCCTGCTGGAACATGTATGCGGCATCCGGGTTCACGCCGCTCACGTTCCGGCCCGAGGTGCGCACAGTGCCCGAAGTCGGGCCGAGCAACCCGGCCACAAGATTCAGGATGGAGGACTTGCCGCAGCCGGTAGGGCCCACAATGGCCACGAACTGTCCGTCGGGAACCGAAAAAGTGATCTCGTCGATGGCGGGATATCCGTCGAACCGGAGCCCCGCGGCATCCAGTTCGACGGCATAGCTGGTTCGGGAAGAATCCACGAGCTGGGCGTGTTTAAGACGCTGCCGTTCGCTTGAGAGCGTCGGAAAGTCCCGGAACCCCATCGACGCCGCTCAACAATTCAAACTGGGACGCTTCGAACGCATCACCAATAGGTTCGTATCGTCCTCCCAGATGCTCGGCGAGAAACGCCTCGGCCACCGCGTAAAACGCTTGCCGGTTCTCCGGCTTGGCGAAGCCGTGGCCTTCTTCGGTAAAGAGCATGTAGCTGACCGGTATGTCCCTCTCGTTCATGGCCTCGACGATCTGATCCGACTCTGCCTGTTTGACGCGAGGATCGTGTTTTCCCTGGGCGATCAACAGCGGTCGACGGATTTGATCGACATGAAACAGGGGCGACCGTGATTTTAGAAACTCCCGGCCTTCATCCGTCGTGCAGTCTCCGATCCTGGTCGTCATGATCGACATCAGCGGAACCCAGTAGGGCGGCGGATTTTCCATCATCGTGATCAGGTTCGACGGGCCGACGATATCGACCCCACACACAAACGTTTCGGGAGTGAAGGTCAGGCCGACCAGCGTGGCATACCCGCCATAACTGCCACCCATAATCGCGACCCTGTCTCGATCGGCAATCTTCTCATCCACAGCCCAGTTGACGGCATCGATCAGATCATCGTGCATCGCCGCCGCCCACTCGTTGTTGGCTTTGTTGATGAAACCCTTTCCGAATCCGGTGGAGCCACGATAGTTGACCGACAGAACCGCGTATCCACGATTTGCGAGCCACTGGTGATTCGGGGTGTAGCCCCAGTTGTCCCGTGCCCAGGGACCCCCATGGACGAACAGGACCATCGGGAGTGGTTTGTCCGGTCTTCCGGTCTGGTTCGGATCACTCCCGGCCGGCAACGACAGGTAGCTGACCAGTTCCAGGCCGTCCCGAGCCGTGATGACATTCGAGTGCATCGCGACGAGCGGAAGATCTTCCAGCTTCGGCTGATCCGTGAAAAGAAAAGTCGCGTTTCGGGCGGAACGATCATAGAGATAGAAGCGGGTCGGACCGTCGTCCATGAGATAAACAACAGTCCATTTCTGATCGTCCAGAGTGCGGCTCGTGATCTGGATCTCACCGTCGGCAACGCCTCCGAGATACTCCATGTCGGGCTCGATTGAAGCATCGAGGATCTTCCATTCCTGACGGGCATGCGTGATGGTGACAGCCTGGACGTTTTTCTCCGTTGGATGCACGACCGCACCGTCGATGTCGGCCCGCTCGCTTTCGGCAAGGACTTCCTCGTCCCCGGTTTCGAGGTTCACGACCGTGAGCGCACTCTTGTCCCGGCCCCGGCTGTCGAGCATGTAGTAGCGTTCACCGGATTTATCGAAACCGACCGGATGAGTCGTCATCGCATCGGCGGCGTCGATCCGCACAAACTCCTTCCATTCGCCTTCGGAGTCGGGTTTGAGATAGACATGCCCCGCATCGGGCGTAAACGTCAGGGCGAAGCGGACGCGATAGTCGTCATCGACCATGAATCCGGCAAAGCCGGGATTCTCCTGCATCAGTGCCCTTTCACCCGTATCGATGTTGACGCGGTAGATGTCATGCAACTGGCGCTTGTCCCGGTCGTTGATGCCGACGAGTATTTCCTTTGGAAACTTCCGGCTCACACCTTGAATGCGGGCGGCAATCTTGTCGATCGGCGTCAGATCCTTGATGGCGTCTGTATCCAGGTTCACGCTGTAGATGTGCCAGTCCTCATCCCCGTCCATGTCCTGCGGGTAGAGCACGTGCACGCTCGTATATGCCCAGAAAAACGATCGGATTCCACGGTGGTCGTCCCGGGTCACCGGTTTCGCCGCTGATGGGTCATCGGCCGGTCCAACCCAGACATTGAGCACCCCATCGAGCGGGGCAAGATAGGCCAGCTTCGTCCCATCGGGACTGATGCGGGCATGCGCTTTTTCGGGGTTTCCAAACAGTTGTTTTCGAGAGACCAAGAGTCACTCCTCCTTGTTATCTTGAAAGGCCGGTAGGCAAGGGGAAGCTTAGCCGGTTTCGGGGAACAGGGTCAAATGGAGAGGGGGGCGGGGGAAGGGGACGGGGGGAGTCCGAGATCCGTACGCGGATTACGCAGATTGCGCAGATGAGGGGGAAGTCCACATCTAACAGCCAACGGCCGTCTTACCTGTAAAAGAGATTTACGAGCGCCAGGGGGACGGCGGGCACGTAGCTGACCAGGAGGAGGACTCCGAGAAGGACGGCAATGAAGTAGATGTTGACCTTTGTCACCTCCCAGATGTCGGCGTTCGCGATTGAGCATGCGGTGACCAGGACGCTTGCTACGGGGGGCGTTTGCTGGCCGATTCCGAGATTGAGCGTGACCACCAGGCCGAAGTGGACGGGATCGATGCCGGCCGCTGTGACCAGAGGCATGACGATCGGAACGACGAGGATGATCGCGGCCGCGGAATGCAGAAACAGGCCGACTGCGAGGAAAAAAACATTCAGCAGGGCCATGATGATCAGGGGATTGTCGGTCAGGCCGATGATGCCCCCGGCCACGCGCTGAGGCAACTGAACAGAGGTCAGGAAGTCCCCGAGGAGTGCGGAAGTGGCGACGAGCAGCATCACGACCGCGGTCTGGCTCCCCCCTTCGATCATGGATTCCCTCAGTCGTTTGAGATCCAGTTCCCGGTAGATCACGGCGCCGATAAAGATTGCCGCGACAACCGCAAGGCCCGCGCCTTCGGTGGCCGTGACCCAACCGCTGAAGATGCCGCCAAGAATGATAATCGGTAGCGTGAGCGCCCAGGCAGCCTCCTTGAAGGTCTGGGCCACGCGACGGAGTTGGAAGACTTCTTCCACCGGGAAATTGTGGCGAACGGAAATGAAATGAGCCACGCCCATCATCAGGACACCGCCAAGGATTCCGGGGATGATACCGGCCACAAACAGTTCAACGACGGAACTACCCGACATAACGGCATAGAGGATCACGGGCAACGATGGGGGAATGATTACGGCGAGCGTTGAAGCCGACGAGGTCACGGCGGCGGCGAATGGTGTCGGATAGCCTTTCCGCTTCATGGCGGGGATCAGGATGGAACCCAACGCTGCAACGTCGGCAACGGCTGAGCCTGAGATCTCGGCAAAGAAAAGCGACGTGCCGATCGTCACCATCGCCAGACCTCCACGTACGAAGCCGAGCAAGGCGGAAGCAAATGCGATCAGCCGGCGGGAAATGCCCGATGCGTTCATGATCGCCCCTGCGAGAATAAAGAGCGGTATCGCGATCAACGTGAACTTGCGAGCGCCATCAAAAAGCACAAGGGCGACGTTTGGCAACGAATCGATTCCACTGGTCACGCCCATCGCCACGGTCGCCACGACTCCCAGAGCGATACCGATCGGCACGTCGATAAAGACCAGGGCCAGGAGGCCGAAGAAAAGCAGAAGAAACGTCACGGTGATTCCCTTTCGCTCGTTTCCTTATCCACTCGTTCGCGAACCTGACCGAAGCTCAGCAATTCGGCGACGATGAAAAGAACGGCTCCGATCGGAATCACGGATTGAGTCAACTGTGTGGGCACCCAGGGCAGGCTGACCAGGTGTGTACCTTCGAGAACCAGCAAAACGCGCCACCCGGCCCAGGCGACAAGGACGAAGAACGCCACGATTACGGTTTCCCGAATGGCAACCAGAACGAGTCGCAGTCTGGGTCCCACCGACTCGACAAGCTTTGGAAAACCGATGTGGGCGCGACCCAGGGCAGCCAGGCTGGCGCCATAGTAGGTGAGCCAGACCAGCAGAATCGATGCGACCTCGTCGTACCACACCAGAGAGGCGCCGGCTTTACGGAAGACGACCCCGGCGATGACAACCAGGGCCAGCGCTGTCATCAAGACCAGAACGACGAACTCAAGAAAGTGTCGAAAAGGCTGGTAGAGGCGGTTCAGCACGGGACCAGTCTACCCTATACGACGCTCGCTCTCATTCCTGCGGGTCGACCAGGCGAATGGCCGTCTCGATCATCTCGCCGCCGCCGGGAACGGAGTTGCCAAACTCTTCATAGATCAGACGACTCGCTTCGAAAAAACTGTCGCGGTCTGGTTCGTTTATTTCGATGCCGGATCCTCGAAGCTGCTCCAGCAATCGTTGGTCCAGGCGTTCCGCTTCGGCGTAGACATATTCTTTCATCTCTTTGCCGGTTTCTTCGAGGACCTGGCGAACATCGGCGGGCAATCGATTCCATCGATCGAGCCCCGTCAACAGATACGCGGGGCTGTAGACATGTCTCGTAAGAGACAGGTACGTCTGGACCTCCTCGAACTTGAGGCTGGTAACCTGGGCCAGTGGGTTTTCCTGACCGTCAATCACGCCGGTCTGCAGCGCCACGAACACCTCTGAAAGCGGCATCGGCGTGGGGTTCGCACCGAAAGTTTGGAACAGCTTAACCCGCCATTGGCCTCTGGGTGTCCGCAGCTTCACGCCCTCAAGGTCGGAGGGGACGTTTATCGGTCGAGTGTTGTTTGTAATGTGCCGAAACCCGTTTTCCCAGAGCGCCAGCACTTTGTATCCCTTCGCCTCGGCAGCCGGCGCCAGCGTGGGCCAGAAAATCTCCTCTTTCACCCGGCGCATGTGGTCCCTGTCCTTTATCAGGTAGGGCATTTCAAACAGGCCAAACTCGTCGACCATCGAGGACATGATCGTCGAGGGCACGGAAAACTCCATGGTTCCAAGCTTCAGCTTCTGCAGCATCACCTCGTCGTTACCGAGTTGGCTGGAACCAAAAAACGTGACGTTGACCTTTCCGGGAAGTCGTTCGTTGACACGGCGTGCAAATTCCTCGGCAGTCGCCGAGATCAGAGAACCGGGAGCGCTGACCGCCCCAATCTGGATGTCCGTGACGTCGGCATCGGTCGGTCCTCCGCCCCCACAGCCGGGCAGGAGCAAAGTCACGATGAGGCCAACTCGCCACGCGAGTCTCGGGCGAAACAGTTCAGGGAAAAACATGGTGCGAATTATGCTGGTTAGATCGATGGGCTTTCAACCATAATCCCGCTGAGTGGATAAATCAAAGTCGGTGACATGTCCATCCATAGCAGTGACAACGAAAATCACTATTGATTCGCAATTCTGCGGACCGAAAGATTCGGGTAACGGCGGGTACGTGTGCGGTCTGATGGCGCAGCACTTTGGGGGCATCGTCGAGGTGACACTTTGGAAACCACCGCCCTTGAATCATCCGCTTCTTATCACCACCACGGACGGGGATGGAATCTCTCTCATGGACGGGGACACAACTTTTTGCCCAGGCTCGTTCAGCGCCTCTGGAAATCGACGTCCCGGCGCCACCATCTTTCGACGTCGCGGTAGAAGCCGCCAAATCATACCGTGGCTTCAGGTATCATCCCCTGCCCCACTGTTTCGTCTGTGGACCGACGCGTCGAGACGGCATGCGTATCTTTGCCGGGCCCGTGGAAGGGGGGGACATGGTCGCGTCTGCTTGGACGACTCACCGGAAAGATCGAGCGAGGCGTTCGGGCCGGCGAGCGCTGCGTTGCCATCGGCTGGCACATCTCGACCGACGGTCGAAAATCGCTGACGGGCACGGCCTTGTTCGACTCATCCGGAAGGCTCTGCGGTTCGGCAAAAGCAACGTGGATCGAAGTGAAAGCGGGCTGACGGTCTTTCACCGGCAATTCTCTGCCGTTCGCCAAAACCAACCCCAACGGATGCGCCAGATTGTTCTACAATGCTGGATCAATCCATCGGCAAAACCAATCTGGAGGAAGGGGCATATGAACGTGTTTGGCAAAAGCCTGTCCGAGTACATCAAGTTTCAGAAAATCTTCCTTATCGTCACTGTGGCGGTCGGACTCATCCGCCTGGGCATGTCCATGGCAGGCGTTCCCAACTCCATCGCGACGTACTTCAGCATGACCGCGGTCTCATTGGTCGGAATCGTCTACTACGCCATAGCGGTGCACACCAAGGGATTCGGCAGTTACATGCAAGTCTTCATCCTTGTGGCCATTCAGAGCACGCTTGCAAACGTGATCGTTTCGCTGGGAATCGCGATTACGGCCGTGACGGGCGTGATAAACATCTTCAGCACTCCCGAATTCTCTGGTGCGGCAGCCCCCTGGCCCCACGCCGCCAGTCACCTGCTCCTGGGACCCACTGTGATCGCACTGGTCTACTGGATCATCTCGGTGCCCCTGATGTTCGTAACGAAGAAGGTCTCTGCCTGAGGATCAGGCTGTCATCGAGGACCGGATGGCTTCCATGATCCGGAAATCGGTCGGCATGTAGGCGTCTTCCAGACGATATGGGAACGGCGTGTCGAAACCGGTGACGCGGGCGATTGGGGCGTCAAGACTCCAGAAGGCCTTCTCGACGATCAAGGCTGCCAGTTCGGCGCCGTAACCACACGTTTTCGGAGCCTCGTGGACGATCACGACCCGGCCGGTCTTCTCGATCGACGCGATCACATGATCAAGATCGAGCGGCAGTAGGCTCCGCAGGTCGATTACTTCCACGTCGATGGACTCCGCGCTCGCCTGTTCGGCCGCGCGTTCGGCAATCGGAACCATCGCGCCGTAACAAATCAGGGTCAGATCGCCACCGTCCCTCAACGTGTTCGCACTGCCGATCGGTACGGTATACGCATCGGCAGGAACGTCTGCTTTTCGGGATCGATATGCCTTCTTCGGCTCCAGGAACATGACCGGGTCTTCGTCCTCGAGTGACGCCAGGAGCAGGCCCTTGGCATCGTAGGGGTTCGACGGGATCACAACCTTCAGGCCCGCGGTGTGCGCGAAATAGCTTTCGGGACTTTGAGAGTGATAGTGGCCACCGCCAACGCCACCGCCAACCGGCATGCGGACGACCATCGGACAGGAAAACTGGTTTCCCGAGCGGTAGCGATACTTGGCGAGTTCGTTGACGATTTGATCGAAAGCCGGATAGACGAAATCTGCAAACTGGATTTCGGCCACGGGCCTCAGACCATAAACACACATCCCGATTGCAGAGCCGATAATGCCGGTTTCCGACAACGGCGTGTCCAGGACACGGTCCTGTCCGAATTCGTCGATCAGCCCCGCGCTCACCCGGAATACACCGCCCAACCGACCGACGTCCTCTCCCAGCAGGACGACATCGTCATCGAGACGCATACCGATGTGCAACGCATCGTTGAGGGCTTCGATCATGTTCATCCGGCTCATTCGCCGCCCTCTTGTCGCCGACTCATCTGTCGGGTCAAGTCTTCCCGCTGCTCCCGGAGATGCCAGGGCATGTCCTGGTAGACGTCCTCAAACATGGTGGCAATAGCGGGAGGCGATGCCGACTCGGCTTCCTCGATCGCACCGAGAACCTCTTGTTCTACTTCTTCCAGCAGGGTTTTCTCTTTCTGTGAGTTCCACAATTTTCTCGATGCCAGATACCGGCGAAACCGCGCGATGGGATCTCGCTTCTTCCACTGTTCGGCCTCAGCTCGGTCGCGGTACCGGGTATCGTCGTCGGAGGTGGAATGAGCGCCGTGCCGGTAGCTGACACCCTCGATCAAAGTGGGGCCCCGGCCTTCCCTGGCCTTGATGACAGCCTCGCGGGTTGCTGAATAGATCGCCAGAGCATCGCTTCCGTCCACGCGGATCCCGTCAAAGCCATAGGCCTTCGCCTTGATCGCTATCGTCTCCGAAGCGGTCTGAAGACTCAATGGAACAGAGATCGCGTACTGATTGTTCCGGCAAACGAAGACGACCGGCAACTTGTGAACGCCGGCAATGTTCATGCCCGTGTGAAAACCCTCTTCAGACGTGGCGCCGTCACCAAAGAAATTCAGCACGACCTCTGAACTCTTCTTGATCTTCGCCGCCCAGGCAAAACCGACCGCATGAGGTGTCCCGTTTCCAACCGGGCTCGAGATGGAGGCAATATGCAGTTCACGGGACCCGTGGTGTGTGGGAAGTTGGCGCCCCTTACCAAGATCTTCGCCGGTTCCAAACAACTGGGCCAGGAATTCCCGCATCGGAACGCCACGCTGGAACTGCGCGCCGGGAACCCGGTAGTCGGGAAACAGCCAGTCCGAAGCCTCGAGCGCCATCGCCGCCGCAACGGCAATAGCCTCTTCACCCTCCGACGATCCGTAAATGCCCACACGACCCTGGCGATGCAGCGCGATCACACGGGCATCGAACACACGGGTCTGAACCATCATCCGGTACAGTCCCACAAGCTCATCTTTAGTCAGCTTCAGCTTGTGACCCGGAGTACTGCGATCGTCATCGACCAGAACGCGAAACATAGAAGGCTCAGACATCCGGGAAGCTTACACTGTGGTGGGACGGGATCAAAACCAGGCTTGACTTGAAGATCTCGACGGACCAGTCCGTTGTTCTCGACGCAAAGACGCAGAGACGCAGAGTTTGTTGGTCAGGAACACTAAGGTTCCGACTATTTATTCTCTGCGCCTCTGCGTCTCTGCGTCAAAGTCACTACTCCTCGTGCAACACGGACCCGGGGTCTACGCGGGTGGCTCTCAACGCCGGCACGTAACAGGCGATGACGGAGGTTATCGTCAATACGACCGCTACTGAGGCGTACGTCGGTGGATCGTTCGGCGAAACGTTGTAGAGAAGGCTCGTGATGAAACGGGTCAGGCCGAACGCGGCGATGAGACCGAAGATCAATCCGGCGCTGACGGTCGTGAGACTCTGGCGGAGGATCATCGAGCTGACGTCGCCTCGGGCCGCGCCCAGGGCCATCCGGACGCCGATTTCGTGGTTTCGTTGCGTGACCGAATACGACACGACGCCATAGACGCCGATCGCGGCCAGTGCCAGTGCGACAAACGCGAAGACCGAAAGCATCATCAGGTTGAACGTCGCTGGCCCCATCGCCTCGTCGACACGGGAGGCCATGGTGGCCACGTCATCCACGGGTTGATCCGAGTCGAGGGCCCAGACCTCGGTGCGAACGGCACCCGCCAACGCCAGAGGGTCGCCATCGGTCTTGATCGCGAGAAACATTCCACCCTGGCTTGCCTGGGCGTATGGCATGTAGACCTGCTCGCGTCCGATGGTCTGAAGGTCGGTGTGTCTGGAGTGTGCGACGACCCCCACGACCTCGCGCCACACGGGTGGGTTGAAGGCTATCGAAATATTCTTCCCGATCGGATCGTCGTTCGGCCAGAAGCGTCTTACGAATTCTTCGTCCACGACAGCTACCAGCGGAGCACTTCCGACGTCGGCCGAGCTGAAGTTCCGTCCCTGCACCACACGAACACCCATCGTCGGAAAATAATCCGGACTCACGTACCTGCGATCGGCTTCGACGTACGCCTTGTCTTCCGGGAACTGGTCGGTCCGATCGACCTGGGTCGTGCCCGAACTGGCGGTGCCGCTCAACGGCAGAAGCGAGATAGCGCCGACGGAACGGACGCCCGGAAGCGCGGCCGTCCGTTCCAGCAGGCTGTCAAAGAAAGCGATCTGGCTCGTAGGATTGTACTTGGTGCCCGGGAGCGAAACCCGCATCGTCAGGAGGTTGTCGGAGCTGTATCCCGGATCGGATCGCATCAACTCGGTAAAACTTCGAATCATCAAGCCCGCACCCACCAGCAGAACGATCGCGAGCGTGACTTCCGAAACGACGAACAAGCCGTGCATCCGTCGCCCCCGTACCCCGGTCGCCCCGCGTCCACCTTCCTTGAGCGACTCGACGAGATCCCCCCTCATGTTGTGCAGAGCGGGAGCCAGGCCGAAGAGAATGCCTGTTCCGACTGAGATAGCAAACGTAAAGAGAAGAACACTCATATCGATACCGATCTCATCACCCCGGGGTAAGGAGGCCGGTGCGAGGGCCGCCACGGCCCGAACAAATGCAAACGCCAGCAACAGACCAAACGCGCCACCGACCAGCGACAGCGTGACGCTCTCGGTCATAAGCTGCTGAATCATCCGCCATCGACCGGCCCCCAACGCGCTGCGGACTGCAACTTCCCTCTCACGCGAAGCGGCCCGGGCCAGCATCAGGTTGGCAACGTTGACGCAAGCGATCAACAGAACGAAAGCGACCGCTCCGAGCAGAACGATCAGGGCGGGTCGCGCCTCTTCCACCAGGTCCCCGTGAAGGGAAAGAACGCTGATTCCCCAGCCCTCGAAGCTATAATAATCGGGTGTCTTCTCCGTCATCTGAAGAGCGACCGCATCCATGTCCGCCTGCGCCTGGGCCAACGTCACTCCGGGCTTCATCCGTACGATCGTGTTCATGAAGTGAGACCCCCGGGGCAGCTTCGCGTAATCACCGGTGCCGAAGAAGTTAGCCAGGAGTCCGGACATGGGTGTCCACACATCGATGTCTTTAGGAAAGGTCGAACCGGGGTGCATGATCATGAAGTTCGGAGGGAGCACCCCGACAACTGTCAGGGGCACGCCGCTGGTATAAATCTCCTGACCCATGACCGAAGGATCCGCTCCAAAACGACGCCGCCAGAACCCATCACTGAGCACGGCGACCGGCGCCGCGCCGGGTATGTCGTCATCGGGCCCGAAGAGTCGGCCCAAGGCCGGATTGATCTTCATCACCTCGAAAAAATTACCGGTCGCCCCGGCAGCGGGGATCTGCTCGGGTTCGCCTGAACCGGTAAATGCGACGGTGGTCGGAAACAAGGCACTCACATTTTCAATCAGGGTCGTAAACTCCCGCATCTCAAGCAACTCGGGACCCGAAACCCAGTTCTGCGGGAGGTCAGAGCCAAATTTTGTCCAGATCACCGTGAGCTGCTCCGGATCCTCGTACGGCAGGGGCCGAACCAGAACGGTGTTGACGACGCTGAACACCGCCGTGGTGGCGCCGATTCCAAGGGCAAGAGTCAGAATGGCGATCGCGGCAAAGCTGGGGCTCTGTTTGAGCAACCGCAGTGAATATCGAATGTCCTGTAAAAACGTTCTCATGGGAAAGCCTCTTCCTTGTATGTGTTCGGTCCGGTGCCCAAGCCACGCGGCAAGACCGGGTTCCTTGTTCTCCAACTTGTCGAATTCTTCGCGGACGGCCCGTTCGTCGCCAATCCGGCGAACGGCTGACGAATAGGCCTCCTCCTCGCACGCCCCTTTGGCAATGAACGTCTCGACCTGGTTTCGCAGGTGATCTTCGAGTTCGGCAATCGTTTCCGCCGAGACCAACATCCGAGAGCGCAGGCGCCAGCGCCACCGGCCAATTTCCTTTTCCAGGTCAAACATGGTTCTTGACCCACAGCTTCTCCAGCGTCGCGTGCACCAGGAGCCATTGTTCTCGCTCCTGCTCGAGCGCGGTCCTCCCGTTCGGTGTCAACCGGTAGTACTTTCGCCGGCGTCCAACGTCGGAAAGCCCCCACCTGGAGCGCACGAGCCCTTGTTTTTCCAGTCGATGCAGAACCGGATAGAGCATTCCGTCAGTCCAGCAAATGTCTCCGTCGGACAGTTCCCGGACCGCAGCAATGATCGCGTAGCCGTAACTTTCACCGTTCAGCAGGAGAGACAGGATCAGTGGTGACGCCGAAGCCGCCACCAGATCTTTAGGTATCGCCGTCATAGGTGTTCCTCACTGGAAAACATACTCTCTGGACTTATGCATCGCAGTTCTATGTATGTAGGACGTACCCATCCCGAAAAAGGTTTCAGGATATAAAACAGGTCATCCCGAAAAAGGTTTCACGAATTTTCGAAATATAGGTCTGGATTATCAGAGATCAACGTGGAAACGGGACGAAACGGCATTTTCCTTCACGCCGACGTCCGTCCTCTTTATACTGGCCCCCGAAACTCCAACGCGATCGACCACAAAGAGGAGATGGACCATGAGCGCCACCCTTCGAAAGAACCGGATTGTTTTTCTGTTTCTGGCCATGCTGACCCTGGTGCTGATTCTCCCCGCCAACGCACAGGTCTATCCAAATGCGCGGACAGGCGGAAACTACATGCACAACTTCTACTTTCCACCTGCGGGGAGCAGTACCCCATGGTGGCCTTCGTGGTCTCCCGAAGGCGAATGGATCGCGTTTGCGATGGATGGCTCGATATGGCGTGTACGGCCGGGCGAGTCTACGGCCTATGAGGTGGCCTATTCGGACAAGTATCTGTCCTCACCGGAGTGGTCTCCCGACGGAAAGTGGATGGTCTTCACCGCCGACGACGACGGCCGCAACATCAACCTGATGATCCTGAACCTGGAGACCTGCGAATCGAGCCCGCTCACCGAGGGAGGCTTCGTCAACATCGATCCGGCATGGTCGCCGGACGGCGAGAGGCTTGCGTACGTGTCCACCGAACCAAACGGGTATTTCAACATCCATGTGATGGATCTGGTCGATGGAAGCAAAGGAAGCGTCACGGCCGTGACCACCGACAACCGGTTCGGGAGCTCCCGGCTCTATTTCGGCGAAACGGACCTTCACATCTCGCCGACCTGGGCCCCGGACGGCAGCGAGTTGATGTTCGTTTCGAACAGGGACATTCCTCTCGGATCGGGCGGCATCTGGCGTGCACCGGTCGAGCGCGACGTGATGAAGACGGGACAGGCGCAACTGATCCACAAGGAAGAAACGCTCTACCGTACCCGCCCGAACGTTTCTCCAGACGGTAAGAGGGTCGTCTACAGCTCCCACCTGGGCCATCAGTTCAACAACCTTTTCGTTTTACCGGTGGACGGCGGCGAACCGTACAAGATGACGTTTGGCGAACACGACAGTTTCGGGCCACGCTGGTCACCCGATGGGGAGTGGATTGCCTACATCTCGAACGAAGACGGCCTGCCGCAGCTCAAGCTCCTCAAGAGCTGGGGCGGAAAGTCCGAGGTTGTAAGGATCACATCCAAACGATGGATGAGGCCAATGGGCACCGTGACGGTTCGCGTCGTCGATGAATCCGGCGCCGAAACGGCTGCAAGGATCTATCAGGAAGCTTCCGACGGTAAGACCTATACGCCGAGCGATTCCTACGAACGACTATCGAGCCTGAACCAGCAACTGTTCCACACTCCGGGAAGTTTCACGACTGAGGTTCCAGTGGGCACGTTCCGAGTACAGGCTGTCAAAGGGTTCGAGCATATGCCGGCGTCCGAAACGATCCAGGTGGAGGCCGGGCAGGTTCATTCCATTACGCTCGCGCTCACACGCATCACCAACCTCCGGGCAAAGGGGTGGTACTCGGGCAGCAACCACGTCCACATGAACTATGCCGGCAACCTGCACAACACGACCGAAAACATGTTCCTGATGGCCGCGGCTGAGGATATGGACATGATCGGACATATGATCGCCAACAAGGACAACCGGATCATCGACTACCAGCACTACGATGCGACCCAACCCGAGCATCCGTTGTCAAACTCCGATCGGATCATGCATACCGGCCAGGAATACAGGCCGCCCTTCTACGGTCACATTTCTCTCTTCAACCTGACCGAGCACCTGATCTCCCCTTTCGTGACCGGCTATGAAGGAACCGCGATCGAAAGCCTGTACCCGTCTAACACCGACATCCTCCTGTTCGCCAAAGAACAGGGAGCGATCGGTGCCTATGTGCACCCTTTCGGAGGATCCCGGGATCCGTTGGAGGGCAACCTGGGCGGGGCGAAAGGATTCCCTGTCGACGTCGCGCTCGAAGCCGTCAGCTACCACGAACTCTGGTCCCAGGCCGGTGAAGCCGGGCTGATCCCATGGCATCACGCTCTCAACAACGGTTTCAAGGTGCCGGCAACAGGAGGCGAGGACTCGATTTCCAACCTGCACAGAACCAACCTGGTCGGCGCGATGCGCGGTTACTTCCACCTGGGCTCGGACAACCTCACGTGGGAAAACTACATGGCGGCGCTGCTCGCCGGCCGGGGCTTCGTCACCAATGGTCCCCTGCTGGACTTCACGATCGATCAGTCGATGCCCGGCGACGAAGTCCGACTCGACTCGGGTGGAGGCCGCATCGTGCTTCGGGGGTCGGTCGATTCGATCGTCCCGCTGGACCGATTTGAAGTCGTAAGGAACGGCAAGGTCATCGAAGAAATCTCTCTGAACGGCGACCGTCGACATGCCGAATTCGAAACGGAAATCCCGATCACCGCCAGCGGTTGGTACACCCTCCAGGCGTCGGCAGACAACCAATCGCATCCGATCGAACAACGACGGCCGATGGCGACGACCAATCCCGTCTATGTCCTGGTTGGGGACCAGCCGATCCGGAGCAAGGAATCCGCGGATTACTTTGTCGAGTGGATCGAGAAACTCACCGAAATGGCTGACGAGCATCCCGGATGGCGATCCGATGCGGAACGGGAACACGTACTGGCACAGTTTGACCATGCACGCGAACTTTACGTTCAGCGAGGTCTGGAAGCGACAGCTCCTTGACGCATTTTGATCGGGACCTTGCGATTCGACACTTATTATCTGACTGCTACTGCATTCGGCGGTATCATCACGAACTCAGTAAAAATCCCACTCAAACATGAGGAATCGAGATGAACGTTACTTTGGCAGACGCGAAGAGAATGATCGAGGCTGGAGAGAAGAAAGCCGACGAGATTGGACAATCGATGAACATCGCCGTGGCCGATACAGGCGGGAACCTCGTGGCGCATGTTCGAATGGACGGTGCCTGGATCGGGAGCATCGACATCTCCCAGAAGAAGGCGTACACGTCAAGGGCTTTTGACATCGCGACGAAGGATCTGGCGGAACATTCACAGTCCGGAAATCAGTTCTTTGGAATCCACGCTTCCAACAACGGAAAGATCATGATTTTTGCCGGTGGCGTCCCGCTGAAGAAGGATGAACAAGTCGTCGGTGCGGTCGGTGTCAGTGGCGGATCGGGAGAGCAGGACCACGCCGTTGCGGAAGCCGCAGCCGCAGCATTCTAACTCTGGGATCGGCTGGGCGCTCGAACCGATGACCGACCGGGTAGACTTAGCCCATGAGACTGGACAACAAGACAGCGATGATAACCGGTGCGGCCAGAGGGATCGGCCTGGCGACGGCAACCCGTTTCGCCATGGAAGGGGCGCGCGTCGCCTTGTATGATGTCGATCAGGACGAGGGGATGACTGCCCAGGAGACCGTTTCGAGGGACTCCCCGGAGAGCTTTTTCGTAGGACTCGACGTCACCGACCGAACCGGGATTGCCGCGGCGGTCGGCAGGATCCGGTCGATATTTGGACATATCGACATTCTCGTCAACAATGCCGGCATCACTGCCGACGCCCGGATGGACAAGATGACCGAGGCGGAATGGGACCGCGTCATCGACACCAACCTCAAAGGTGTCTTCAACTGCACCGAAGCCGTCGTCAGGGGCATGATGGAACGGGGAAAGGGAGCCATTGTCAGTGCCGCTTCGGTCGTGGCCCACTACGGAAATTTTGGTCAGACGAATTACGTGGCAGCCAAGGCGGGCGTCATTGGAATGACCCGGGTCTGGGCGCGGGAACTCGGGCCGAAGGGCATCCGTGTAAACGCCGTGGCTCCGGGTTTCATCGACACGGACATGGCACGCGCCGTCCCGGACGACATCCTCGACCGGTTCATCCACAAGACTCCCCTGGCCCGGATGGGCCGGCCGGAAGAAGTCGCAAACGCCTACCTGTTCCTTGCATCGGATGAAGCCAGCTTCATAAACGGGGCGGTCCTGAACGTCGACGGAGGTCTGGTTTTCTGATGCGGTCCCCACGACTTGCGCTTCTGGTCATCTTGTCGGGCACCATCCTGGCTTCCGCCGCTCGGCAAGAACCGCGATTCTCGAGAATCGCCGAAGGCTTCACACCTCTAGAAGAAATAGGCAAGATTGAAATCAGCTACCGCTCGTTCACAGCGGCCCAGTTGCTGGAACTCTATACGGCAGGGGTTCGCGTCGCCACGATTGAGGTCACGCCTCCGGTCATAAAACTCAAGGTGGGCCAGAAATGCTCACTGGCCAACATCGCCGTCCTCGCCCGGGACGCCGCGGGACAACGACTGGCTCACATCCCCTTCTCGGTAGACCTGGCAGACACGGATCCACCGATCATCGGCCTGGAGGACATGAAGGTTAACGGGAACCAGATCGAGGGACTTGCCGAGGGGACCCGAAAACTCCGCTTCATGGCGGCACTTCCCGGCGAAGACGGCCCAATCGCAACCACGACCATAGACGTGGTTGTTTCGAACTGAGGCAACTGCAGCTTCAAGATGGCCCGGCCCCGGCAAGCAACCCCATGACTTGTTCGAACAGCTCCTGCCCCCTCCCGAGCACCTTCTTCCTCCAGATCGGATCGACGGGGTCAAACGTGTCCTTCAGGTCTGTCTTATAGGGGCTGTCCAGATTTCGATCGCCGTGGTTGTGAAAGTAGTTCTCTTTCCTCAACGCGCCCAGAACCCGCACCTGACCATAGGTGCCGAACTCCTGACCGACGAAATCCAGATCCACACCGTCCAGCATTTCTTCGACTCCTTCATGGTGTCCACCGCGGATGTTGTACGCCACGTTCTTCTCGGCGGCACTGAAGGCTTCAACTCGTTCGCCAAGTAACCGTCGAAGGCGCTCATAACGGTCCTCGGAGACCAGCAGTGTATCTTCCCCGAACGCGCCGAGACCCGTGTGAATGTCGATCGCAAACACTCGTTGGGCGGCACCCAGACGTCGGACGAGAAAATCCTTGTAGACCCGGCCGCCCTGTTCGAGTTCCTGACCACCAAAAAACAGGCCTTCCGGATAGTCATACTGCCCGGCGACCACAGCGGCCTCGAGCACAGGCCGACCGTGCCGAAGCAGGAGCCACCCGGCCCGGACCGTGAACAGGTCTATCGACGATAATTGCGATGGGTTGAGAAATTCATTGAGGTCGTCGTATCCGTCCGGACTCCCTTCGTATTCCTCGCCCTTCGCCAGAAAATTCCGATTCAAATCAACATTGTTTTCGTTGAAACGACGCAGCCAGGCCATGCCGTAGGGATTGAGAACATGGACAAACACAATCGCCGTGTCTTCGGGTACCGCGCTGAGTCGTTCGATCAGCCGAAGCTGTATGGCCGATCCCGCAAATGCCTCCACACCGTGGATCCCGGACACGTGAAGCAGCGCCCGCCTCGGAGACTCCGCTCCAAACCACCCGACATCGATGGTCAAATCATCCCCATCGGGGGATTTCGCCGCGAGCGGCAGCGAATGCACGCGGCCACCCGCTTCCGCCACACTGAGCCGAAAGCGATCACGAGCAGTCCGGTAGTCTTCGGAAAAATAATCTGTGTGAGACACCAATTCGCGCCCTCCGGCAACCGATGAACCGAAATCAACGGCGATCCAGGCTGAGACCGTCAGGACCATTAAAACGAAAACGATCCCGATAGCGATAGTGTTCCTTAACTGGGACAGCCCCTCACTTTTCACTTGTACGTTCATCGCGTGACCCTCCTTCAGGTGTTTGGTAAACGATAGTCCGCAGGCCTTCGAGCAGTCGCTTGTGTGTGTGCCAGTTTTCTTAGTGGCACAATGAGGTTCGGCGGTACAATCCGACCTTCACAACGCACCAGCCATAGACTATGAAGATCCACCTTCAGAAGAAATCTCGCGTCCCACTGGTGGACCAGCTTGTCGGACAAATCGAGTTCCTGATCGCCTCCGGGGACCTTCGCGCGGGGGAGATTCTACCGAGTCGCCGTGAATTGGCGCACCGGTATGGCATTCACAGAAACACGGCGGGCAACGCCTACGAGATTCTGAAAGAGAAGGGCTTTGTCGTCTCGCGCCATGGAGCAAAGATGGTCGTGTCGGACCTCAGCAGGTCGGAACGATCCCGAATCGAGGGACTCGACGGCCTGATCGACAATTTCATAGCCACCGCAAGACAGAGTGGCTATACGGCGCGGCAACTTGGAGTGCGTGTTCAAGACAGACTGCTTAAAGAACCGCCCGACCACGTCCTGATAGTTACGAAGGACGCTGGACTGAGACAAATCCTCGACTATGAGCTGGAACTCTCACTCAAGTGCCCGATCGAAACCTGTTCGCCCGACGAGTTGATTTCGAATCCGGAGCTGGCCATGGGAGCGGTTGTGATTGCCGCTCCGGGTTCGGTGCGGCGTATCCAGAAAGCACTGCCGGAACTGAATCCACTGCTGGCCGCCGAATTTTCAAGTGCGGACTCCGTCGTTCAACGGATCGCGACTCTCGAGAAGGCCTCCCTCATCGCAATCGTATCGATCAGCCCGTTGTTCCTGGAAACGGCCATGGCGATCCTTGAACCAGTCGTCGACAAGCGACACGAGTTGATCGATCTGACATTTCGAGCGGACAGCGTCCCGTCATTGGGCGCTGTAGACCTGGCTTTCTGTGACGCGGTATCTTGTCGAAGAATGAAGTCCGCAACGGCTCTCTATTACCAGCTTGCTTCGCCGTCATTCGTGAAGACGCTCGCCGGCGAACTGGGCCTTTCGTGATACGACCGATTCCTCCAGGCTTCAAACTCCCTTCAGCTACTCGTCATCCTCTTTGGACCAGGTCTCCTCCATCATTCGAAACGCGAGATCTTTCTCACGACTCCGCGTTCGCCGATGGACCCGCCAGAATTGGAAAAGAGCGATGATGAAGCTTCCGACCAGGAGCCCAAAAGCCAATAGGATCATTAGTTTATTGTGTAACAGCCTAGTCCAAAGGGCAATCCACCGGTGAGTGGCTGACGTGGATCATCAGCGCTGAAGGGCAGATTGGAAACGGCATCCAGATCCGCAACATGAACTCCGGTATCGTCCTGCCGCTCGAGAGTGACCGGGCGAATTATCGATCGCTGAACTGGACCGAGGAAGGAGATGCGTTCGCGGCACTGAAGGGGAAAGAAGACAAGAGCTATGAAGACGACCTTTACAGCTTGCTGGGATTCTCCAACCTGTCGTCTTCCGGCGCCGACAAGGCGTTCTACGACCCCATGGAAGATAGTGAGTTCCCTGCCGGAATGACGATCAGTCAGAACAGGACGCCGCAGTGGATGGACGGTCTCGACGGCATTCTGTTTGGGATTGCCGAGGCGCAAGAAGCCGACGAAGGTGAAGAGTCCGGGGAGGCGGAAGACGCGGAAGACGATTCCGAAGACGCGGAATCCGATTCCGAGCAGGATGAACCGGGACACACCAGGACGTGGAAACCGTCGTGGGGAGGACGAACCCGAGCAGGCGGATCTGGTCGTCTGGCACTACATGGACGAACGCCTGCAGTCCCAGCAGCAGATTCAGGAACAAAGGGACAGAAACTTCAGTTTCCTCAGCATCTATCGTGGCACCGAAGACACGTTCATTCGCCTGGCCGACGATGAGGTGCGGGCTGTGACGGCCGGCCCGAACGACCAGTTTGCAATCGGCACAGATGTCCGCGAATACGAACTCGCCGGCAACCTCGATGGGCGACGCTATCGCGACATCTATGCAATCGATCTCCAGACGGGATCGAGAACTCTCGCGGCCGAGAGACTTCGCTGGTTTAACGGAGCGAACCCCCAGTAGGACAAATTCCTCTATTACAGGAACGGGGACTATCACACCTACGACATGGTTTCGGGTGAACACCGAAACATCACCGACAACGTGGAGACGTCTTTCATCAACAGCGAAGACGACCACAACGTCGTGGATCCTCCGATCCGGCCGATGGGATGGTCCGAAGACGGCCGATCCGTCCTGCTGTATGACAACTGGGACGTCTGGAAGGTGTCGGCTCTGGGGGAAGGTGGGGAAAACCTTACCGTAAACGGCCGCGCCGACGGTGTCCGCTACAACCGCGTGTTACGGCTCGACCGTGAGGACGAAGGAATAGATTTGTCGGAGCCCGTCTATTTCAACGCGTACGGAGAGTGGACCAAGAAGTCCGGATTTAAGCGTCTTGAGCCTGGAGGGACTAGCACGGAGCTGCTCACGTGGGATGATCGAGCGTTTGGGAACCTCCTCAAAGCGAAAGACTCGGACACGTTCCTCCACACCGAGCAGACCAACGAGGACTATTCCAACTATTACGTGGCCGATGCGACGCTTGCCAACCCGGCGCGTGTAACCGATGCGAACCCGCAACAGCAGGACGTCCTGTGGTCCGACGGCGCAATGCTGATCGACTACGAGGGCGACAAGGGAGACAAGCTGCAGGC
Organism: Terriglobia bacterium; assembly: GCA_965262425.1. Classification (GTDB taxonomy): domain Bacteria; phylum Acidobacteriota; class Terriglobia; order 20CM-2-55-15; family 20CM-2-55-15; genus CAZOZZ01. Next base: position 2,798,732 of record OZ253536.1, read on the forward strand.
CGCGCTATATCTGCCAGCCAACTACGAGAAAGGCAAGTCCTACCCGACGATCGTGTACATATACGAAAAACTTTCCCAGGGGCTCCATCGCTACAACCAACCGGTGGCTTACAGCTTCAACAAGTCGGTGTACACCAGCAACGGCTATGCCGTCCTCCAACCCGATATCACCTACGAGGTCAACGATCCGGGCATGTCCGCCGTATGGTCTGTCCTGCCGGCGCTCGACGCTGCGATAGCGACCGGTGTGGTGGACGAGGCACGAGTCGGTCTGCAGGGCCATTCCTGGGGCGGATATCAGACCTCGTTCCTGATCACGCAGACGAACAGGTTCAAAGCCGCTGCAGCCGGGGCGCCGTTGACGAACCTGGTCAGCATGTACAGTTCGATCTACTGGAACACCGGGGGGGCGAACCAGGCTATTTTCGAAAGCAGCCAGGGGCGGTTCCAGGGAGGGTACTGGGACAACATCGACGCCTACACGCGCAATTCCCCAGTCTACTATGCCAGCCGGGTCAGCACTCCCCTGCTGCTCCTCCACAACGATCAGGACGGGGCTGTGGACTGGAACCAGGGGATCGAATACTTCAATACGTTGCGCCGTCTGGACAAGTCCGTCGTCATGCTCCAGTAGTTGGGTGAGAACCACGGCCTGAGAAACGCCGCGAACCGGAAGGATTACTTCGTCCGCATGCAGGAGTTCTTCGACCACCACCTGCTCGATAAGGAAGCGCCGATGTGGTTGAAGGAAGGCGTCGACCATCTGAAACTGGACGACCACCTGGAGGAACGAGCGAAGGAGATCAAGACTAGTTCGGGCGGGTAACGGGCAGTGGCCAGTTGTCAGTGGCCAGTGGCCAGCTGTTCGGAATCCTAAGCAAAAGTTGATGGCGAACTAGCAACGGGAGGGCACTTTAGCAACTGGCCTTTGACTGCCTCTACTCCGGCCCTGACTTCAGCTTCAGCAACCTTTCTCTCAATGTCGGGGCATTGGGATGGTCGGGAAGTTTTTCGAGGAATGCCTCCAACTCTTCTGCGGCACGCTTCGTGTCGCCGTTTCTCAGGTAAATCTCCGAAAGATACAGTTCTGGCGTGTTCAACGAAAACGCATCAAGTTGCTTCACCCTCTCGAAGTAGGGAGTCGCCTCGTCGTCGCGACGAAGAAAAAACAGACATAGTCCCATCTGGGAGTTTGCCAAACTGCTATCGGGTCGAAGACCGAGGGCTTTGCGGTTCTCTTCCAGGGCTCTTTCGAAGCGGCCGGCTGCAAGCAGTGATCCACCCATGTTGACACGAGGGTGAAAGGAGTCGGGATTCGTGGCGAGAGCGCGCTCGAACAGCTCGATGGATTTCCTGTAGTTTCCTTCGCGGTGATACATCGTCCCAAGGTTGTTTAGGGCCTCATCGAAATGAGGTGCGAGCTCGATGGCTCTCTCCAGGTGCGCCCGCACTTTATCAATGTCCCCACCGGCATCGACGGCGAGACCGTACTCTCTTTTGGCCTCGGCCGGGATGTTCAGATCGCTAATCGACACGGTGTGCCGGGATTCGTCTCGTTCGGCCGTCGAAACCAGTCTGACGGGGATGTTCCCGTCCTCGTCGGCGAGCGAGCCACGCACCTCCACGCTTCTACGGACGTCTTCGAACCCACTGATCATCACCGTCAGCCAATAGGAACCAGTCCGAAGGTTGGGGAAGGCAAACGCGCCGTCACGATCGACGTCCGAGCGGATCACGGTCCGTCCGTCGGGCGATTCCAACGTCGCGCGACCTCCAGTGTGCGGGACATCCATTTCGACCCCACCAACGATTTGGAACTGCTGTGCGGGAAGCAGCAACAGAAAGAGCATAAGCGTGTTGAACATCGGAGGTTCTCCTGCAGATACACCGATCGACTTATTTAACCACACGTCGCGAGGCCATGATCCAGACACAACAACCGAAGGGCGGGCGATCGACTTCATGATCCTTCATAAATACACTTATACGAATACGTCCGAGTTGTCACGCATCCCAGGGTGTACCATCCACCGGTACCCGCAGATTTCGGCGGACCGGGATTTCGCTCGTTTCGAAGATCTGCGAATCACGAACCCATTCGCAAATTCTCTGACCTGACACCTAGGAGCCTGCGCGGCAGAAGAGATCTACTGCGAAAGCGGTATAATCGGTCCAGATTTCCCCGATTTTTCGTTGAATAGAACCACTATTCGCCTCAAAATCGATAAAATCTGACCTCGATTCTCCACTTTCTCGCTACGATCCCTTCTGCCGCACAGGCTCCTAGGCGGCCTCTGACTGGCGGAATGAATATGAGCAAATCGGACCAGGAATTACTCGCGGCAATCAAACACGCATTCGACGAATTGATCCCTTTCAACAAGGTTCTGGGGACCCGGATTCAATCGATCGAAGAAGGCCGGCCGACGGTCCGCTTTGAAATGCGCGAGGAGTTGATCGGCAACTATCTGCGCGGCAACCTCCACGGTGGAGTCATTTCCGGTGTGATGGACGCCACCGGAGGGCTCACGGCATTCCTGGGGGCGCAAGAGCGGATGAACCACGAATCGCTCGAGGTGCGCAAGGAACAGTTTGGCAAACTGGGAACGATCGACCTGCGGATCGACTACCTGCGTCCGGGACTGGGAAAGTGGTTCGACGCCACCGGACACATCCTGCGGGCCGGAAACAAGATCGCAGTGGTGCGGATCGAACTGCACAATGACCAGGGAGAGATGATTGCGGTCGGAACGGGCGCCTACGTGGTGGCCTGAGCGGTCTAGCCGCTGAAATGAGGAGAACCGATCGGGAGGCCCCCGATCCCTCTCTGATCCGAACCGTGGCGGACGAACCCCACAACATCGTGTCCGGCCGCCAGACCGGCTCTAACGACGAACGGAGGAGGGGATGCATCAGAGTCTGAGGAGCAGAGTCCGCGACCTGGGGGTCGATGGAGCGAGGCAGTTCCTGATGGAGACCGTTGACCGACTGCGCGGAGAGGGTCCGTCGATCGAGCTCGCGAGCGCCCTGAGAGAGCTCGGTGAGCTGGAGCGGTGGCGCTCGGACCACAAGGCCGCAACTCGGCACTACGAAGAGTCTGTCGCGCTGCTGCGGGAATTGGGCGAGCCCTTGAAGCTGTCGCACACGGTCAGACACCTCGGCCAGGTGCTCGAGGAAATGGGCGACATCGAGCGAGCGGAGTCCTGCTACCAGGAAGCCCTCGATCTTCATCGGAGCCACGGAGAGCCGCTATCGCTCGACCTCGCCAACGCGGTTCGTTATCTCGCGGTTGCAAAGGTAGAGCGTGACGCGACCGATGAGGCCAGCCTGCTATGGCGTGAGGCGCACGACCTGTACAGGGCACTCGACATTCAGGCTGGCGTTGCGGAAGGCGCCGCCTGCCTGGCGTTGTTGGCGTTTCGTGAGGGTGACCTCGAGGGAAGCCGCGAGTGGCTGGAACGGGCGCGCCCGGCCGCGGATGCCAGTGGAGACCCGGACGCGATCAAGCACGTGAAGGGGGTCGCCCGAGAGATCGGGGAAGGTCCTTAGGCTTCAGATTGTTTGCACTGGACTCGACACGCGGCCGATCCGCGTATAATGTCGGTCCATGAAATCACGTAATCGGATCCGAACTGTTGGAGTCACGCTCCTCGGCCTGCTGCTTGCCGGATCGGCCACGGCTTTCAATTACGTTACCGACGCCAATGGCACATGGTGGGGGATTCACGACGCGGCATCGCCTGGCGTCGACACGGGCAGCATCCGCGCAACGCAGGTGGGACCGGGCCAGAGGACCGCTTACAGCACATCGATCAATGGCTTCGGCGGCATCCGGGTCCTCGTCGACGTGACCCCCGCGCCGCGTTGGAACGGCGAAGTAATGCGAGGTTTCGGCCTTCGGTTCGACGGGATCGATCGGTTCAAGACGACCCAGTCCGTCGACATGGGCGGCGTCCTGATCTCACGTTCGATCTACGTCAACCGCAATGCGAACTGGGGCCGCTGGCTCGACACGTTTACGAACACCACAAATGCGCCAATAACCATTCGGGTAGCCTTTGGCGGCCAGTCAGGCATCGGCGGAACCGGCCGGAACTCGAGCGCGCTCGTCAATACTTCCAGCGGAGACGCTACGGTCACGGCAGACGATTCCTGGGTGGAGGTTGCCACGCCGGCGGTTGGTGAGGACATGGTCGGCGGACCCCAGGTTACGGTACTGGGCACTCCATCGACTGCTGCGAGCCCTTTCGGCGGTGCGATGACGTTTGCGGGCAACTGGCTCGACGACACGTTTAACAATCCCCTGTCCTACTCCGGTCACGCGAGAAATTTCCAGGCCTACGTGAACACCCTCACGCTGGCTCCGGGGAAAAGCCAGTCGCTCGTCCACTTCGTTGTCCTGGGCCCCCGCGTCACGGCTGAGACGTCGGCCGAAGTGCGTGGCGCAGTCGAGGACACTGCGAACCAACTCGCCACTGCTCCGGAAATCAGCGACCTGTCGGCGGCCGAGATTTGTTCGATTTCCAACTTCAACATCCGGACAATGACGATCCCCGGATTCAGTTCCACTGCATGTGCAGACGGGCAGATGGACGTCGTTCCGCAGGCACCGGCGCCGGAAGCGAAGAAGGCCGAGACCAGTTCGAACTACGATGTCGTCGAGAAAACGATCGGACAGTTGCGCGCCGATATGGAGTCCGGCGTCACGACCTCCGAGGAGATTACACAGGCATACCTGGATCGGATCGAGTACTACGACAAGGGACAGTTCGGATTCCATGCTTTCGAGATCGTCGCGAGCGACGCAATGGAGCAGGCCAGAAACGCGGACGACGCCCGAGAGTCGGGCAGGCAGGGGCCGCTTCTGGGAATACCGATTGCCATCAAGAACCTGTTTGACACTTTTGATATGCCAACAACCAACGGCAGCTTCACGTTCGCCGGGTTCCGCCCGGCCCGTGACGCATTCCAGGTCCGAAAGCTGCGGGAGGCTGGGGCGGTCCTGATAGGCAAGTCGGCATTGGAGGAGTACGCCACGAGTGGAAACTATTCTAATGACGCGTGGGGGCAGGTCTGGAATGTGTTCAGCCCGTCAAGATCCGCGATCGCATCCAGCGGTGGTTCGGCCAGCGCAGTGGCGGCGAGCCTTGCCGCAGGCGCGCTGGGATCACAAACCGGTGATTCGCTCTACGGCCCGGCGAGCGCGGCGAGCCTGGTGACCTTGCGCGGGACCGATGGTCTGGAAAGTGGAAGCGGCGTCATGCCTCTGAGTTGGCTGACGGATTTCGGCGGAGCCATCACGCGTTCAGTTCCGGACCTGGCGGACATGCTGAACATCGTGGCCGGAACCGATCCCGACGACCCCGCAACCGCGCCAGCCGACGACCGAATTCCCGACGATTGGCGTTCCGTGTTGGACGTCAATGCCCTCGAAGGCAAACGGATTGGCTTCATTCCATCGGCCTGGGTCGACCCGTTCGGGACGACCGACACCATCGAAGCCGAGAAGGCGGCGCTCCGTTACCTGGTGGATGCCGGCGCAACGATTGTCGAGATGGGAATAACTGTGGGCGGAGTCGACAGGCCGCCGAGACCGGAGGACACATCAACAGGCGATCTCCGGTCTGAGGGTTGGATGCAGTATATCGACCGGCACCCCGAGCTGGCGGCCCAGGGCTTCCAAATCAAGAGTGCGGTCGATGTGAATTGTTCGCAGAAAAAGATCGCCTACGTCCGGGCGGATCCAGAGACTTGTTCGGCAACACCCTCACCTCGAATGACGTCGGCCGAGATTCAGGCAAAACGCGATTATCGCCTGCTTCGTCAGAACGTCGCCAAGGAGTGGATGGACACCGCCGGCGCCGATAAAATGGGTGTCGACGCCATTGTTTATCCGGGCCTGCTGAGCGAAGTCAGCGTGAACGACGGCGCCAGATCAAGCTTCGGCGCCGGGACACGCCGAGTGCGGCGAATGGTGTGCCGACCGTGGTCTTCCCTGCGGGATTCGACGCTCGCGGGCAGCCGGTCAATATCCAGCTGCTGGGACGCGCATGGGACGACGCCATTCTTGTCGGCATGGCGTTCGCATTCGAACACTACGCGGATTTGGACGGTCATGGGCATGTGGCCGCGACAACAGTGCCGGCACTCCGTCGTCCAGGCGGTAATTAGAACTTGGATGCAGTCTTCGAACGGCTGGGTGGTGTGCTGGCGTGGGGAAATCGGATCGTATGCCTTGAGGAGGCTTGCGACGGATAGGCTCAGTCAGGCTTCCACTGGGCTCCCGGAGGGAGCGGCAGCCAAGGGCACGAGGCGGGCGTAGATGTCGCCGGACGACCGACCGCCGGCCCCTTCCTCCAGCCAATCCGCAATGGCCTCGGTCCGGACCCAACCCTCAAAGAGGAATTCCCTGCCCTCACCCGCAATCGCATTGAATTCATAGGTCCCGATCTCATTGAGCCGACGAATGCAAGCGGCCGCCACCTCCAGGCCGCCGGAGACGAACTCCACGGACACCCCCGGAATCGGATGACTCAGTCCGGCCAGGACCTCGGCTTCATGACCCTCCACATCGATCTTGCAGAAGCGCGGGAGACCGTAGATCTCGATGAGGGCATCCAGGGTAATGACGGGGACCTCCGCGGCGCTGTCCCAACGGACCTTCTCGAAGCCGGGGTTGGCGTCCGGAAGCTTTTTCCGCCAGGTCTCGGCCAGCGTGGAAACGGTCGGTGTTCGCCTGCTGATGGCGAGATGCGCGGTCCCCTCGGCTCGGCCCACCGCCTCAGCCCGCACGATGATCCGGTCGTTCCCCCCGACGAGTCGCCGAAGCCAGGCCCCGACCTGAGCCTGCGGCTCAAGGGCCACGACGCGGGCACCCAGGGCCGCGAACGCCACGGAGCGATCTCCCAGGTGGGCGCCCACATCGAAGACCAGATCCCCCGGCCCCACAAGTGGACGATAGAGCCGGCGCAGCCCGTTCTGGCGCCCGGGACGCCGGTAAATGACCAGGGATCGAAGTAGCCCGAACCATTCAGCAGCGGTCGACATAATCATTCGAAATTCGAAATTGGAGATTGAGGTTGTGCGGCGGGGTTGCTGAAAGCCCGCACGAACCAATCCCGAAAGGCATCCATGCCCCGGAGGGGTCGGTCCGGATCAGGGAGCGCCCCGCTCTCGAACCCCCAGTCGAGAAAAGGCTGCAACAGTGCCGGATCACGGCTGATCACGTGCATGGGCACCGCGCGCCCGGCTTCGTCACCGATGATCAGAGGCGCCGCCTGGTGATCGCCAAGCACGATAAGCAAGGTTTGGTCGTCGACGTAGCGCTCGGCGTAGCTGGTCATCGCGTCGAGCGCATAGTCCACCGAAAGCGCATAGTGTTCGCGGACGCGATCCATATCCCGCCACAGCTCATCTGGAAGCTCCCCGGCGTTTTCCCAGGGCGCGAAGACCGATCCATCGCCGATAGTGTCCCAGTCATCCAGTACGGACAGGATCGGCGTCCAGGGCGCGTGACTACTGATCAACCCAACCTCGGCGAACACGGGCATGGCATCGGGGTCATCAGTGGTCCGAATCGCATGTTCCAGAAAGGACCAGGTGAACTGATCCGGCATCGTGACCCAGTTCAGAGGGGGACCCCGGTAATCGATATTCCGACTGGAAAAGATCTCGTCGTAGCCAAACAGTTCCCCCTCCGGCCACACGAGCGAGATCGCCGGCATCAGGGCAACAGTGCGATGCCCGGCACGGCGGAAGTCGTCGATCAGAGTCTCGCGGCCGCTGGCCAGCATCAGGTCATAGCGCAACTGATTGTCGAGCCACAACCCGCTCAGCAGCGACCCGTGCGAAAACCATGACTCGCCGCCCTGAGTCGGCGCGACCAGCGTGCCGGTGGCCAGGCTCAGGCCGGCGGCCGCCATACGCTTGTCCAGGACATCCAACCGAGGCAAAATTACCGACGAGAAGCGAGGGTCGTAGAGAGCCGACACGCCATAGGATTCAATGAAGGCCAGAACCACGTCCCGATCGACCAACCTGTCGAGGTCCGCTCCCGCGCCGGAGTAGTCGTCTGGTGCGGCGGCCAGTTCGGCGCTGAAGCGCTCCCGTTCACCCAACATCAGGAAGAAATACCGGGTCTGATCCGTGACGAGCTCGACCGCGGGCAACGTGATCCGGCTAGTGAGCGCTGGCATCTGCTGACCCACCAGGCCGATGCCGAACAGAGAGATCATCGCGACGCCGGCGACCCGGGAGCGGGGTTTCGGCGAATGGTCCTCGACGGGCGATAAGAGGTAGGCTAGGATCAGGATCATGAGAGCAGCGCCCAGCGCTGTGCCCAGCATGAGCAACACCGTTACAGCTGGGCCCAGCATTCCGTCGAGCAACTTGTGGACCGAAGTCACCAGATGGAGATCAAGATAGAGATTCAACGGGCGACCGATGCTGCCCCGGGCCACGGCATCCGCGAATGTGATGACGCCGAGCAACACCAGCCCGGTGGCGACGCCAGCCGCCAGCGCCGCACTCAGGCGCCGGTGCGGCAGCAAGGCGAACAGTCCGACGACCAGCAACGACTCAAGAGCGATCCAGTCTGGACCCAGACTCCCCGTCATCAGCCAGCGTGGAGCAAGCAGCAAGCCGTTGAGGAGCAACAGGGCAATCAACCGGCGGAGGGTCTGTGGTGGAACACTCATCTTCATGGTTGCCGCTTCCCGGAACTCGCCAAAGCCGTCGTGCGCCGGCTCCTCATCGCTCCCTTGTTGCTGATCTTACAACTCACCGTGGCGTGCGATACCGCGCCCGAGCAGAATACAACAGTATCCCAGTCCGGCCGAGACGCCAACCCGCGGCCGGCCGAGAATTCGGTCGCGCCCGAATCCTCCACCTCGCCCATCGCACCAGCCACGGCGGCAACCCTGTTCGAACACGTCACCGAACGGGCCCGTAGGCTGGCCGAAACCTCATACTCGTCCCCGGAGTCCGTTTCGTCGGCAGTGCTCGCGCGCATGGATTATGAGCAGTACCGCTCCATCCGCTACCGTCCCGAAACCGCCGTGTGGCACGACGAAACGCCGTTCGAAGTACAGCTGTTTCATCCGGGATATCTGCACCGTGAGCCGGTCCAGATAAACCTGGTGCACGACCAGCAGATCGTCGGGCTTCGGTTCGACCCTACCCGGTTCCGCTACGACGGCAGGTCCGCATCGATAGCCGATATTGTAGGTCCCGAACCGGGTTACGCCGGTTTCCGGATACATTACCCGCTCAACAGCGCGTCCATCAAGGACGAGGTCGCCGTCTTCCTGGGCGCCTCCTACTTCCGCCTGCTGGGGCGGGGTCATGTCTATGGGCTGTCATCGCGGGGTCTGGCTGTCGATGTCGGTCTGGAAAGCGGTGAGGAATTCCCCTCATTCCGGGAGTTCTGGCTGGTCCGGCCGGAACCGGAGGCTCGGAATCTAACCTTCTACGCCCTTCTCGACAGCCCGTCGGTCACGGGCGCCTATCGCTTCGATCTCGAACCGGGCGCACCGACCGTCCTCGAAGTCGATGCACGCCTGTTTGCGCGACAAGACATCCGAAAGCTCGGTGTGGCGCCCCTGAGCAGCATGTTTCTCTACGGTGCGGACCGGACGCCGGCATTCGATGACTTCCGTCCCCAGGTGCACGACTCCGAGGGCTTGCTGATGGAGACGGCTGCCGGCGAATGGATCTGGCGGCCCTTGAGCAACGGACCCGGACTGCAGGTGACGTCGCTCCGTGACCACACTCCACGAGGATTCGGCCTGGTGCAACGGGACCGGGATTTCGACAACTACCTCGACCTCGAGGCCAACTACCAACGTCGTCCCAGCGAATGGGTCGCCCTTGGAGAAGGCGATTGGGGCAGCGGTGGCGTCGAACTGCTGTCGATTCCCACCGAATCGGAGTTCAACGACAACATCGCAGCCTACTGGGTCCCCGATCAGCCGTTCAGGGCCGGCGATGAACGACACTATCGCTACCGCCTGAGGGTATTTGACGGCCGGCTCGACGCGCAGACTCTCGCTGAAGTCGAACGCGCGCGCATCGGCTGGGATGCTCTTCCCGGTCAGAGCGACCCGCCACCTCCAAGCCGGCGGCGCTTCATCATCGACTTCACTGGTGGAGAATTGATCTCGCTCGAGGGCGCTCGGGCGGTCGAAGCCCGGATCGAGACCTCCGCCGGTCAGACTTCCGATCTGAGGGTCGAGCCACTACCCGACGGCCGCGGATGGCGCGCCACTTTCCGGCTTGCTCCAGCCGGCAACCGCCCCGCCGACATGCGGCTCTACCTGACGATGGACGGCCGTCGGCTGACCGAAACCTGGAGCTATGTCTGGTATCCCGATCGTGTCCAGTAATTTGCCGAAGCCGCCGAACCTTCGAGGCATCATCTGTCCCCCGCTGCCACGGCTGCGTCGTCGGCTGTACTTCGGGCTGGTAGCCGGCACGACTCTGATCGGTGTCACGATGATGCTCGACATCGTACGGGCCGCCGGCATCAACGCTCTGGAGATTATCGTCCTGGTGCTGTTTGCCGTGACCTTCGGTTGGATCTCCCTCTCTTTCTGGAACGCTGTCATCGGGTTCGCATTGATGGTGCTCCGACGCGATCCCCTGTCACTCGGTCCAGCGATGAACAGGAATTCGGAGGAACCGATCCGGAGCCTCACTGCGCTCGTGATGCCGGCCCGCAACGAAGACCCCGAGCGCGTGATGAGCGGCCTGGCCGCCATGCTGGGGTCGCTGGCCCGCACCGGTCAGGGTCACCAGTTCGAACTGCACCTGCTGAGCGACACGACCGATCCGACGCTCGCCCGGGCGGAAGAGGCCGCATGGGCGACCCTGAAACAAAAACTGGGTCGTTCGACCGGCCTTCATTACCGCCGGCGTCCTGACAACATCGGTCATAAGTCCGGCAACATCGCGGATTTCTGTGACCGCTGGAGCGAGGACTACGATTTCATGGTGGTGCTGGACGCCGACAGCGTCATGACGGGGCGAACGCTGGTCGAACTGGTGCGTAGGATGGAGGCCAACCCGCGCATCGGCCTGATCCAGACGGTACCGATACCGGCGCGCCGGGATACTTTGTTTGGCCGGTTGGTGCAGTTCGCCGCCTCGCTCTACAGTCCGATGCTGGCGACCGGCCAGAGTTTCTGGCACACGGACGCGGCCAACTACTGGGGCCACAACGCCATCGTCCGGATCGGGCCATTTGTCGAGCACTGTACCCTGCCGATACTCTCGGGCGACCCCCCGCTCGGTGGCCCTCTCCTGAGCCATGATTTCGTCGAGGCGGCGTTGATGCGGCGGGCCGGCTGGGACGTGTATCTGCTGCCGTCTATCGGTGGCAGCTACGAAGAAGTGCCCGCAAACATCCTGGACTATGCCAAGCGCGACCGCCGCTGGACCCAGGGCAGCCTGCAGCACCTGCGACTGCTGTGGACGCGGGGCCTGCACCCGTTGAGCCGATTGCATTTCCTGCTCGGGGCTCTGGGCTACGTCGCGTCATTGCTATGGCTGCTGATGCTGCTGGCCAGTACGGCCTACATCGTGCTGCCCTCGTTCGGCATTGCTTCTTTTCTGGGCGGTTATTCACTGCTTCCGGACTGGCCGAGTCCCTGGCCGAGCCAGGTCGTGCCGCTGCTGGGTGTGACGATCGGTCTGCTGTTCCTGCCCAAGCTGCTCGGCGTGATCCTCGCGCTCCGTCATCCGCGACCATTCGGTGGAACCGGGCGCCTGTTGCTCAGCGCCCTCCTGGAGATGCTGTTCGCGGTAGTGATCGCACCTGTCATGATGATGTATCACAGCCGCTTCGTCATGAGCGTGCTGGGTGGCCATGACATCCGGTGGGAGCCTCCGGTGCGCGAAGCGCGAGCGGTGCCGTGGCCGGAAGCCTGGCACAAGACCGCGGGAACCACGGTGTTCGGGCTGGCATGGGCGGGTCTGACGCTGTATTCGAGCCCGACCTTCTTCCTGTGGCTGACGCCTATCTTTACGGGCGTGCTTCTGGCCGCTCCGCTGGTTCGATGGACCAGCAGCCGGTCGCTGGGTCAATGGACCCGCCGGCGGGGGCTCTTCCTCGTTCCGGCCGAGACGACGGCCCCTCCGGAGTTAGAGACCTCACCCGAAGGCATTGTCCGGTTGGCGGGGCAGCCGGCGGACTGACGGATTTCGTCGTTTATTTCCGTTGCTGGAGCCTCGGAATTGCCCTACACTCCCCCCATCTTCATATGCCGGGACCTCTTATTTCGCTGTTACGCCTAAAATCTTGAACGCAAATTATGTACAATGCTGCGGCCTTAGCTTTTAGCCGTGAAGTCACGCAGGGAATCACCATTATGAACAAGTCTTTTCTATCCGCACTCAGTGTTGTTGCCATTTTCCTTTTTGTCAGTTGTCAGCCGGGCACGTCGGCTCCACAAAATGAACCGGACGCGAGTGCTTATGATCCGGAAGCACGCCTGGAAGAATTAGACATTACGCTGCCTGATGCTCCCAGCCCCGTTGCGAATTATGTCAACGGTGTACGGACCGGCAATCTGATATTTTTAACGGGCAAAGGGCCACGCCGCGCTGACGGTAGTGAAATAACCGGCAAGCTGGGCGCTGATGTCACCATTGAAGAGGGATACGAGGGCGCGCGGCTGACGGCGATAAATCAGATGGCGGTCTTAAAAGCAATGCTGGGCGATTTGAACCGGGTTGTGCGAGTCGTGAAAGTATTGGGCATGGTCAATTCGGATCCATCATTTGTGGAGCAGCCCGCAGTGATTAATGGCTTCTCGGATTTGATCGTCGCGGTTTTTGGCGAGCGAGGACGACATGCCCGCGCCGCAGTGGGTATGGCGTCCTTACCCAGAGGCCAGGCGGTAGAAATCGAAATGATTGTAGAAGTAAGAGATTAGGGGAGGATTGTCAGTCCTGGGCTGAATCAGACTGGCCCCTGCGCGGGGGCCGAGTCCAGCTCGGCGGGCGGCCAGCTAGACGGAAAGTGCACCCAACGAGAGGGTTCTCAACCAGTCCATCAGCACGGCCACGGCTGCAAAACCGGGATTTCGCCGGAGCGTCCGCGCCCCGTGACGGAGGTCCTGGTTGACGGCCTCGACAAACGGAATGCTTCGGCGGCCGCGATATGTTTCCTTCACCTGCTCCAATCCTCCAAAGCTTAGCCGGGCGGCAAGGCGCGCGTCTTCGGAAGTCATTCCCCTAGCCTCGGCGACAGAAGGGATCGTAGCGAGAAACGGGCAAATATGGACCGATTCTACCGCTTTCGCAGTAGATCTCTTCTGCCGCGCAGGCTCCCGGACCATTTGCAAGCTTTTGGGCATGGATTCAACTTCACCACCCTGGAGAATCGGAGACAAACAGGACTGTTTATAGTACTATTTTAGTCATGATAAAGGTCTCACTTCAGGAGCTAAAACGAAAACTATCCAGGGTTGTTCGAGAGGCGGCGGCCGGAGAATTGATCGTCATCACAAGCCACAACAAACCCGTTGCGAAGTTGGGCCCCGCAGACTCGTTCCACCTCCACCACGGAGCAAAGTTTGGAAGAGGTCGATTGAAACCCCTTCTCAAGGCAAAGACAAAAGGACGTTATCTCAAAGCCTTGGCTGAAGATCGACGTGAAGATCGCCCGAGCGTCCAGGAGTGAGCCATGCCACCGAGGATCTACGTCGACACGTCCGCTTACCTCTGCCTCCTGCTGGGTGAGAAAGGCTCAGGGAACCTGGAGAAAGAATTCGCTGACTCGCAGCTTCTCTCCAGCGTTCTTCTCGTTCTGGAAGCCAGCAGGAACCTGATACGCCTCTCTCGGGAACGGTTGATATCCGTATCCGATTGCCAGAATTGCCTGACTCGGCTGGATGAGGACATAGAGCATTTTTTGCTTCGGGATCTCACGCTGGATCTCTGCAGACGGGGAACGACGCCAGCCATCTCGACGCCCCGTTCGTTGGATCTGGCGCATCTGCGAACCGCCCTGTGGTTTCACCACGATGAGAAAATTCAGAGGTTCGCAACCATGGACCGGGCGCAACTCCAGGCCGCGAGAGAGGTTGGTCTGCCGGTCTGACAGGATGGGGCCGAGCATCGAACGGGCAGACGCAAGATCAACAAAAAGAGGTAGGGTGAATCCATGACAACGCGATCGATCGACCTGACCCGTCACGGGGATTACAAGACAGATGCCGACGGCGATGCACTCCGGGTTCTGACGGCCCTTGGAAGGAAGCAAGCTCGTACGACCGCAAAGAGGATAGTGCATCCCTTTCATTCCGCCCCGCGTCTAGATCGCGAATGATGAACGTTCAAAGAAGCAACCCCTCGCGACTGTTTTTCTATCTCGGCCTGGCCGGCCACGGCGCGTTCGTTCTGCTGATTGCCCTCCTGCACTTCATTCGGCCCGATCACAACCCCATCAGCCAGGCCTTGAGCGAGTATGCCAATGGACCGTACGGAATGCTTCTGAGCGCTGCGCTGTTCGCTCTGGCTCTCGGCTCCAATACGATCGTGCTCATGTTGCTCCAGGTTTCTCCGCGATCCCGGAACACTCAGATGGGCCTGGGCCTGTTGATGATCTGGGGTATCGGAGTTTTCCTGGCCGGCGCCTTCCCTCTTGATCCTCCCGACGCGGAGCGAACCCTGGCGGGCACGATACACGTGCTGTCTTCAATGACGGCCTTCGTAGCGGTGATCCTCGGGATCAACGTTCTGTCGATGAAAGGTTCGATCCGCGTGCCCTCGGACTCCTATCCCCGAATCGCAAAGGGACTCGGGCATGCATCGGCGACTCTCTTCGTCATACTGTTCGCATTGATACCGGCCGGTCTGGGTGGCTTGGGTCAACGAGTACTCGTCGGTCTGATCCTTTTCTGGTTCACGTTGACGGCGATGCACGTCGCCGCCACCTCCGACGCCGCCGATTGAGGCGGGCTACTCGTCCCTCAACGCCACCATTGGGTCCACTCTTGTCGCCCGGCGGGCCGGGATGTAGCAGGCCAGGAGCGCAACCACGAGCAGAATCGAGGGCACGCCGGCGAATGTGGCCGCGTCGGTCGGACTGACGCCGAAAAGGAGGCTCGACAGAACCCGGGACGCCATCATGGCTCCGGCGGTCCCGACCAGGATGCCGACGATGCTCGGCAACATACCCTGTTTGACAACAAGCGAGAGGATGTCCGATCGCGCGGCTCCTAACGCCATGCGCAGACCGATCTCCTGCACTCTCGTGTTGACGGCCTGTGAGATCACTCCGTAGATTCCGACGCTCGCCAGGACCAGCGCCACGATAGCAAACGCCGAGGCGAGCCAACTCTGGAACCGTTGCCGTCCAATCGACTCCGACAGAACCTCGTCCATGGGTTTCATCTGCGGCACCGGCATCTCGGCATCGACTTCCCAGACGGCCGCCCTCAATGCCGGCGCGAGCGACGGCCCCTGGCTCGATCGGATGATCAAGTCGGCTTGTGTATTGCCCTGTTCCCAATATGGAAAGTAAGCGAGGGCCCCGGGTTTCCGCCCGAGTCCGAAGCTTCGAGTGTCGGCCGTCACCCCAACGACCAGGTGTGGGCGATCCGAACCATCATCCAGAAAGAAACCACGACCTATGGGGTCCATACCGGGCCACAGAGTTTCAGCCAATCGTTTCGATAGGATCGCGACCCTGGCGGCGCGATCCCGCTCCTCGAAGGTGCGGCCACGTTCGAACCGAATGTCCAGGGCATCGAAATAATCGGCGCTGATGAAGCGAACATTGGCCAGCGGCCGCTCGAGCGGCGGCCGATCGTCACCCGGCAACAAAATGATGTCTACGTTCCCTTCCCCCTGCAACGGCAAACGCGACGTCAGGGCCGCCGACCGAACGCCGGGTAACGTCTCGACCCTCGCCAACAGACGATCGTAGAAATCCACGCGCCTTTCGACATTGGGGTACTTGCTCCCCGGCAGGCGCAGATTGACGGTGCCGAGTTGGTCGAGCGCAAACCCCTTGTCAACATTTGCCAGCCGGAAGAAACTCGTCGTGAGCAGGCCGGCCACGATCAACAGGACCGCACTCAGGGCAACCTCCAACCCAACGAGAACTCCTCTTAGCCGAACGCTCCCTCGAGCGTCGGTCAGTCGATCGCTTCCGGCCCGGAGCGCCTCCTGCGGATCGATCCGGCTTAACCGCAATGCCGGCAGGATGCCAAAGAGGACGCCCGTTAGAACAGACAGTCCGATGCAAAAAAACAGAACCCGGGCATTGAGCGCGACCTCATCCAAAGCGGGGAAAAGCAGCAGGAGGGACCGTGGCCAGCAGCCCAAGCGCCAGATTCGCCAGGAGAATTCCGGCGAGACCACCCACAACAGCCAGGATCAGGCTTTCCCACAACATCTGACCGATCAATCGCCTCGATCCCGCTCCGAGCGCCACGCGTATCGCTGCGTCCCTCTGCCTTTTCGCCGAACGAGCCAGCATCAGGTTTGCGATGTTCACACACACGATCATGAGAACCGCAGCGACCGCAGCGAGCAAAACCAGCAGCGTCAGGCGGACTTCCCGGACCACTTGCTCCTGCAACGGCACCACTACAGCGAGCAGGTCCATGTCGATGGGGAGTTCGTCGGAAATGGCCGCTTCGAGCATATTCAACTCGGACACCGCCTGTTCGGCGGACACATCTTTTCTCAATCGGGCGACAACGGCGAAGTTATGACTTCCCGCCGGTCGCAGCTCGCTTGGGTCCCATGCCAGCGGCTTGAAAAGATCGATTTCAACGCCCAGTTCTGTCATCGGACCGAATTCCGCACTCTTCGGAAAATGAAACTCCGCGGCCAAGACCCCCACAATCTCGTATCTCGCACCATCCAACGTGACGGCCCTGCCCACGATCGAAGGATCAGCCTCGAACCGTCGTCTCCAGAAACGATCGGTGAGAACGACAACCTGGTCATTGCCGGGCTGACCTTCTTCAGCCAGAAACGTCCGTCCGAGTGCGGCGCCGACACCCAGCGTCGGAAACAGACTGTATGAAACGCGGGCGGCGTGGAGGCGTTCGGGCTCACCGTCACCCGTCAGGTTGAAATCCTGGGTTCCTATTGCAGCCATGCCTTCGAACGACTGGCTCTGCTGCTGCCAGGTAACGAAGTGATGCGCGTTGACGGGCAGCGTGGGATAGACATCGGCAATCTGCGGGATGATTTCCCGGATGACGACCAGCTGCCCTGGATCCTTGTAAGAAAGCGGCTTCAGCAGAACGGCGTCGACGACCGAAAAGATGACCGTGTTCGCGCCGATGCCCAGTCCTAGCGTCAGCACGGCAGCGGCTACAAACCCCGGGCTCTTTCCCAGGACGCGGAGGGCATATCGAATATCCTGCAACATGACGTCTCTTCCTTTCGGAGGTGGGTCCGCCGGCAAGGGAGTCGGTGCCGGTCCCCGGGTCAAACGGTCCGTGCTCACCCGGATCAAGAAGTGGGCAACCTGCTTCCAATACCAGAGGTGCGCGGCCAAACGTCCGCTTTGCGAGCGCCGAACAGTGTGCTCTTCGGCCAGGTCGCCGGCAACATCCTCTGCTCTGTCGGACGGCATCAAACGCACCAGGAGCGATCGGGCCAGGCGCGGTGTGTGTTCCTTCAAAGTCGATCCCTCACTATCTTCATTTCCCCGCGGGGGTCAATCCATCCCACATGTTCAACAACGCGGTTCGAGAATCTTCGAGCAACGTCACCGCCTCGGCCTCGAGACGAAAGTATCGCTTGGGACGCCCTCCTCTCTCGGGCGTCGGACTTCCCAACTCGGACGTCACGAGGCCCTTTCCCTCGAGACGCCTCAAAGCAATGTATACGGCGGCGTGAGAAGGCTTCCGCTCGGTGCGCGTCTCTATTTCCCGAATTACGGAAACGGGGTAGGCATTGTTCCCCAGGCGCAGGCAGGCCAGCAGGACCAGTTGTTCAAATTCTCCAAGCGACTGACGCGCAATCGCACGCCGGGACTAGGGAGGAGAGTTGGAGGGCGAATAAATCGGGACCGCCGAGCTTCTCGCGATCGTTGATACCGCGATCCACCCAGCGACCCCGCGGCATGAGTGGTGCCGTGTTTAACTTATACCACTGACGGATCAGGAACGGGACGCTATATTTACAAAGATCGCTTTATCACCCGTTGTCTTTTCCTACCCTCTCCCTTCAAGTACAAGTAAACTATGCCTCCTCCGCAGAATTTGTGGGCAGTCCAAAGGCCTGTGCGCACATAAGTAATTGAAACAAAGTACCTTATTCTTTTGTTCGACGGCGAATATTCCAGTACCCACTTCGGTCGGACGCCTACACCCGGTGCCCGGAGCCCCCGCCGGAGGCCCCGTTCCCCATCGCCCACACCAGCCGACACCGCGGAGCGCAGCCGAGGGTCAAGGCCGGCGCAGCCGCCGAGCTTGCGAGGGAAGCCTTGAGGCTTGGCGAGCACCGTGGTCTCCTCAAGCGGCGATGGAAGACGGTTTTACCCACAAATTCTGCGGAAGACCCTAAACTATAAGTATGACCTCTTTGAAAGCCGTTCTGGCCAGCAGCCTGGTGGCTGGTGTCTGTCTGCAGCCTGGTGCCGCTTTGGGTCAGCGGGCCGGGGCGATCCTGCGCGAAGTTCGAGCCAACCGTGCCGCGTACGAGCGGTTCAAGCAGAGGCAGTTCAACGACGACATGGAAAAGATTTCGACACTGGCTCGCGAGATTTCGAACTTCCGCTTTCGGCCGCTGACGGAAAAAAGTCTGAAGGCCATCCGGGGAAAGTCCAAGGACCTGGACAAACGCTTCAATCGGATCATTGAATATGTCGGCATGGGCCCGGAAACGGAGCCATCCGACTTTGCCACCCCGCCTACAGAAATCTCGGCGGAGTCCATCCAAAAACTCTCTGTGCTGGTGGAGTCCATCAAGTTGAAGCTGGCGGGAATTGCAAGCGACCGAGAGGTGCTCGACCTGGGCCGACTTCGCAGCGTCGTGGCCGATCTCAAGTCCGTTCAGGAGTTCAATCGACGCCTGGGCCCGCCATAATCATCATCGCTGAAGACACCTTCAGGATGCAACCTGGCACGCGGCTTGACCGCTACGAGATCCTCTCCCCCGTCTCATTTGTCGTTATCGTCCCATCATGCTTTTCTGGGTTCTACGCACCTCAAAGGGCTGAAGTTATTGAAAAGGAATGTGGTTGGATATTCCTTACGGGTATACTCGGTGATCGAAAGTCGATCCGGGCGTCGACCCCATGTGGGATGGCCCGCCCAACCGGGACACCATCGATTACACTCCGAGAAAGCAAATCGCGTATCCATGCACCCAACCCTATCCGTCGTGATGCCGAACTACAACCACGGCAGGTTTGTCGAGGGGGCCCTCGACGCAATAGCCGCGCAGTCGTTCGATTCGGTGGAGATCGTCGTCGTCGACGATCATTCCACGGACAACAGTGTGGAGGTCATCGAACGGTTCGGCAGGGGACGTTCGAACTTCGTATTTCTCAGGAACGAATCCAACCAGGGAGCGGTTTCTTCCTTCAGCAGGGGAAGGGCGGCCGCTTCGGGCGATTACGTCTACCTGGCGGCGGCCGACGACCTCGTCCTGCCGGGCCTGTTCGAGAAGTCGATAGACTTGCTGACGCGCTATCCCGAAGCAGGCGTGGCGACCGCCCTGGTCCGGATCATCGATGAGGATGGCACGGACCAGGGACTGGACAAGAGCCCGAAAGTGAGAGCGACCGCTTCGTACCTCGGCCCCTCCGAAGTGCGCACGGTCCTCGCGCGGCGAGGCTTGTTCGCTACGGGGAACACCTGCATCTACAGACGCGGCGCGCTCGATGAATTCGGCGCCTTCGACCCGAACCTGGAAGGATTCTATGACGGATTTCTTGCCCATGCGATAGCCGCAAAGCATGGGGCCTGCTTTATTCCGGAGCCGCTCGTCTGCTGGCGCCGGATGCCGACCGGATTCTCTCAATTACCCGGAGCGGATGTCCGCAAATCAATGCGGATCGTCAACTACGCCGCGGGGCTGATGCGCACGACACACAGAGATCTCTTTCCCGAATCGTTCGTTCGCGAATATGAGCGGCGGGCCGCCTACCGGACTGGTCTGGATGTCGCCAGGGGGACTAGCGAGCGCCCCGAACAGGCGATCGACCAGATCCGCTTGCTGTTCGCCGACAAACCCGTTTTCCTCGGTTCTGTTTTTTTGCTCCTGTTTCGAATCAGCGGTTCGTTCTGGCTGCTCCGACGCTGCCTCCAGATGGCGTATCTGTTAACTCCATCCTTCGTGTTCGAAAAAGTTCGATCCTGGAGGGAAACCGGTTAGGAGACTCGGAGACCTCGGACCTGAGGGGATCCTCACCTCCTGAAGTTTGCTACAATTGAAAACCTTTTTCCTGGTTGAGTCCACGATGACTCGCGCGCACGATAGGCACTGAACCGCGTACGGTTAAGGCTCGATAAACAAATGCGAATTATGGTAACTGGCGGCGCTGGGTTTATAGGCAGTCACCTCGTCGAGCGACTGTTGCGTGACGGCCATGAAGTCACCGTACTGGACAACCTGTCCAACGGACGTCTGGAGAACCTTTCGCCTGTCAGTAGTCATCCGGCCTTGACGTTCGAGCAGATGGACGTGTCGGATCACGACCGGATCACTCGCTTTTTCGGTGGCGTGGAATGGGTTTTCCATCTGGCGGGATTGGCAGACATCGTACCGTCGATCGAAAACCCGCGGGATTACCATCAGGCGAACGTGAACGGAACGATAAGCGTTCTGGAGGCGGCCCGCACTGCCGACGTCGGGAAGTTTGTCTACGCGGCATCCTCATCCTGCTATGGAATTCCGGATTCCTACCCGACTCCGGAAACCGCGGAGGCCCGCCCGCAATATCCCTACGCACTCACGAAGTACCTGGGGGAGCAACTCGTCCTCCACTGGGGGCAGGTCTACGGGTTACCCGTAACGTCGCTGCGTCTGTTCAACGTCTACGGCCCTCGCTCGCGAACCTCCGGAACCTATGGTGCCGTGTTCGGCGTGTTCCTGGCGCAGAAACTGGCCGGCAAGCCCTTCACCGTGGTCGGCGACGGCACACAGACCCGGGACTTCACCTATGTATCCGATGTTGTCGACGCATTTGTCGGGGCTGCCACGTCCTCGGTTAGAGAAGCCATTTTCAATGTGGGTTCCGGCCAGACATATTCCATCAATCGACTTGTCCAGCTTTTGGGAGATGGCCAAATCGCTTACATCCCCAAGCGTCCGGGGGAACCGGACTGCACGTTTGCCGACACAAGGAAGATCGGCCGGGAGTTGGGGTGGACACCGAAAGTGTCGCTCGAAGAAGGTGTCGCCCGAATGCTGGAACACATTGATCATTGGCGTGATGCGCCGGTCTGGGACCCGACAACCATATCGGATGCCACTCGCGCGTGGTTCACGCACCTGACTAAAGCGGCGGACTGACAGACCAGCTTATGATTCACAATGGAAAAGTCCTGGACCTGGACGCGTTGGCGGTTCGCCTCAGCGAACTCAAGACGGAGGGGCGGAAAGTGGTTCTCGCTCACGGCGTCTTCGACTTGATGCACCTGGGACACATACGCCACTTTCAACACGCAAAGGGAATGGGCGACGTCCTGGTCGTGACGCTAACGCCCGATAAGTACGTCAACAAGGGCCCGCACCGCCCGGCATTCAACCAGGAACTCCGCGCAGAAGCCCTCTCCGCCCTGGATTGCGTGGATTACGTCGCGATCAACAATTGGCCGACCGCCATCGAGACGATCCATCTTCTCAGGCCCGATCTGTACGTCAAGGGCTCGGACTACAAAGACAGATCGAACGACGTCACCGGCAACATCAATCTCGAAGAGGAAGCCATCCGGAAGGTCGACGGAGAGATCGTGTTTACCGACGACATCACCTTCAGTTCTTCCAGTCTTATTAACAGGCACTTGTCGGTCCTGCCTCCGGAAGTCCACGACTTTCTTCGGGAGTTTGGTTCCAGTTATAACGCCGCGGATATCATCCGGTGTATTGATGACGCCGCGAAACTAAAGGTGCTGGTGGTCGGAGAGGCCATCATCGACGAGTACGAGTACTGTGAAACGATGGGGAAATCCGGCAAGGAACCCATCCTGGCCGCACACTACCTCTCCGGCGAGCGGTTTCCAGGGGGCGCTCTTGCCACGGCGAATAACGTCGCGTCATTCAGCGATCACGTTGGGCTCGTAACTCTTCTGGGTGAAGTCGACTCTCACGAGGAATTCATCCGGAAAAGTCTCAGCCAGAAGATCCAGCCCCTTTTTCTCCGCATGAAGGGCGCTCCGACAATCGTGAAACGCCGATTTGTCGAACTGTACCCATTTCAGAAACTGTTCGAGATATATGTCATGAACGGCAGCGAAGGCGACGAGGCTCAGACGCGAGGCCTCTGTCGCGCCCTCGAGTCCCACCTGCCGAAATACGATGTGGTCATCGTCACAGACTATGGTCACGGGATGCTGGGACCCGAAGCCGTCGATGTTCTGTGCGAGCACAGCAAGTTTCTGGCCGTCAACACCCAGGTCAACTCCGAGAATCGAGGTTTCAATACGATATCCAGGTATCGGCGCGCGGACTACGTCTGTCTCTCTGAAAACGAGATTCGCCTGGAAGCGCGAAGCCGGAATCGTCCGCTGGAGGCCATCCTGCCCGAAATTTCGGAAAGGCTACAATGCGGTCAGATGTTGATCACCTGCGGCGAGCGCGGATGCTTCGGCTTCAGCCGGGATCAAGGGATCTTCCAGGTGCCGGCTTTTACCGGCCAGGTTGTCGACCGAGTTGGCGCGGGCGACTCGGTATTTGCCGTCACCAGCCTGTGCGTGGCCCAGGGAGCGCCGATGGAAATGGTGGGTCTGATCGGCAACGCGGTTGGGGCTCAGGCCGTGGCGACGGTCGGTAATCGTGAATCGATTGATCGCGTGTTCCTGCTCAAGTATCTCGAGTCGCTGTTGAAGTGAACTGATGGAACCAATCAAGACGGTCTATGTCACAGGTGGCGCGGGCTATGTCGGGGCGGTTCTGGTACCGACTCTGCTCGACCAGGGCTACCGCGTGAAGGTGCTGGATCTGTTTCTGTTCGGCGACGACGCTCTGGACACGGTGAAAGACCACCCCGGCCTCGAAATGATCAAGGGAGATATCCGTGACGAGGCCATCCTCACGCGAACGATCCCCGGTTCCGATTGCGTCATCCACCTGGCGTGTATCTCCAATGATCCAAGTTTCGAACTGGATCCGACGCTCAGCCGTTCCATTAATTACGATGCGTTTGGTCCGCTGGTCGGGATCAGCAAAGAAGCCGGGGTCCGGCGATTCGTGTATGCCTCCACCTCCAGCGTGTACGGCGTCAGCGAGGCCGACAATGTCACCGAAGACCATCCGCTGTTGCCGATCACCGACTACAACAAGTACAAGGGTCTCTGTGAGCCAGTCCTGCTGGACCATCAGTCGCCACACTTTACGACCGTCATCATCAGGCCGGCCACCGTTTGCGGATACTCTCCGCGCCAGCGACTGGACCTGACGGTGAATATACTGACGACCCATGCCTGGCACAATCGCCGGATCGGCGTGTTCGGAGGAGTACAGTACAGACCCAACATCCACATCGACGATCTGGTGGATCTGTATACGGACTTGCTGGAGTTCGATGACGCCCAGATCGCGGGACGAACGTACAACGCTGGATATCAGAACCGGTCGGTAGCGGATCTGGCAACGATCGTGAAGGGTGTCGTGGATCAGGAAACGCCGGGAGAGAAGCCGATCGAAATCGTGACCACACCGTCCGACGACATTCGCTCTTACCGCATCAGTGCTGAAAAGATAGAACGCGAGCTGGGGTTCGTACCCAAGCGCACCATCGAGGATGCGGTGCGGGATCTGGTCGACGCGTTTCGAAACGACCGGCTCCCCGATCCGTTCACGGACATCCGGTATTACGCCATCAAGACATATGAACGAGCGGGGTTGCGCTAGATGTCGTATTTATCGAAGGACAGGATGTGTTTCGCGGGGCTTCATCGGCTTCCCTCTCGGAGGCCGCATGGCCACTGAAGTAGCGCCCGACGTCCAGGCGATCGCGCGACGTATTCGCGGCAAGCTCGTGGAACTGTCACACACGGCAAAGACGCCACACCTGGGTTCCTCGCTTTCATGTGTCGACATTCTGGTCGCGCTCTACTGGGGTGTCCTTCGCATTGATGACCCGCTTGACGAAAACCGGGACCGGTTCATATTGAGCAAGGGACACGCCGCGACAACGCTGTACGCGGTTCTCGGCGAAAAGGGATTGTTCCCGCTTGAATTGCTGGAATCCTATGCGAAGCCCGGAGCGCGTTTGGCCGAGCATCCCGTTCGTGGCTCTGCCCCGGGGATCGAGGTAACGAGCGGATCCCTTGGACACGGGCTGTCACTGGGTGTCGGGATGGCTCTGGCAGCCCGCATTAACGAGCGGAGCTACCGTGTCGTCGTCGTGTTGAGCGACGGAGAATGCAATGAGGGATCCGTCTGGGAGGCCGCATTGATGGCCGGCGCCCAGAAGCTGGACAACCTGATGGTGATCGTCGATTACAACAAGTGGCAAGCCACGGGACGTTCCGAAGACGTCATGGCCATCCGGCCGATGGTCGAAAAGTGGGCCAGTTTCGGATGGAGCGCCTCGAACGTCGACGGGCACGATCTGACGGAGCTTATGGAGACCCTGGCAAAGCTGCCTGACGGAACCGGCAAGCCTGTCGCCGTCGTTGCGAATACCGTCAAGGGCAAGGGCGTCTCCTTCATGGAAGACGACAACAACTGGCATTACAGAATCCCGAATGCCGAAGAAGTCCAACGGGCGAAGCAGGAGCTGGGCCTGTTATGAGGAACGCTTTTGCTTCCGAGATTACGGCTGGGGCGGCGATGGACGAGAGGATCGTGCTCTTAGCCGGCGACATCGGTAACAGGCTGTTCGACGAGTACAAGGAAAAGTGCCCGGGGCGTTTTTTCAACTGTGGCGTCGCCGAGGCGAACATGATGAGCGTCGCCGCGGGAATGGCGACCTGTGGACTGAAACCGGTCACTTATACGATCGTCCCGTTCCTCACGACCAGATGTCTGGAACAGATTCGCGTGGACGTCTGCTATCAGAACCTTCCGGTTGTCATCGTGGGCGTTGGAGGGGGATTGTCGTATGCGTCTCTGAACGCCACGCACCACTCCTGTGAAGACATCGCATTCCTGCGGATGTTGCCCAACATGACGGTGATCTGTCCGGGGGACCCGGTCGAAGTCCGGCTGGCCTGGCGGGAAGCGATCCAGATGGACGGCCCGACCTACATCCGACTCGGCAAGAAAGGCGAACCAACGATCCATGCCGAAACGCCTCGGTTTACGATCGGCAAGGCGATTATTGTCCGGGAAGGCACCCGCGTGTGCCTGCTGGGCACAGGTAATGCACTGCCGATCGCGATAAAGGCCGCGGACCTG
Source organism: Terriglobia bacterium (assembly GCA_965262425.1). Classification (GTDB taxonomy): domain Bacteria; phylum Acidobacteriota; class Terriglobia; order 20CM-2-55-15; family 20CM-2-55-15; genus CAZOZZ01. The sequence continues at coordinate 2,824,271 of OZ253536.1, forward strand.
CTGGCGGAGAAGGGCATTTCGACGCGCGTCGCCAGTTTTCATACGGTCAAGCCTCTGGACACTGCGCTGCTCGCCGACGCCTTCAGGAACTTTCAAGTGGTGGCAACGGTTGAAGAACACAGCATCCTGGGGGGCCTCGGCGGCAGCGTCGCCGAATGGGTCACCGACCAGGAGGGTCCGAATGCACGACTGATCCGGTTTGGAACGTCGGATTCCTTCATGTATGTGGGAGGAGAACAGGACTTTGCAAGGGAGTACTTCGGGTTGACTCCAGGTAACATCGCCTCGAAGATCGAAACATCGTACCGAAAAACCGTTCAGGGGACCGCTCCCTCCGAGACAGGATCATGAAAACCGAAGCTGCAGTCCTGGTGGAGACTGGAAAACCGCTTGTCCTGGCGGAGTTGGAGATCCCTCCTCTCGAAACCGGGCAGGTCCTCGTGGAGATCCGGGTCAGCGGAGTCTGCCACACGCAAGTACTAGAATCGCGCGGATACCGCGGCGAGGATCGCTATCTGCCTCACTGTCTGGGACACGAAGCAACCGGTATCGTGCGCGAAACGGGGCCAGGTGTGAGCAAGGTCCAGGAGTCGGACCCTGTCATTCTTTCCTGGATGAAGGGAACGGGTCTCGATCCGCTCGGGACGCGTTACCGCTGGGGAGATCGGACGGTCAATGCCGGGGGCATTACCACTTTCAGCCGGTTTTCCGTCGTCAGCGAGAATCGGCTTGTTGGCATGCCCGAAGGCGTCAACTTGAACGACTCGGCGATTCTTGGTTGCGCTGTGGCCACCGGCCTGGGCGCCGTGATTAATGTGGCCAGACCACTCCCTGGCCAGAGCGTCGCCGTGTTCGGTACCGGCCGGATCGGATTGTCTGCTGTCCTGGCCGCGGTTGTAGCCGGTTGCACACCGGTGATTGCCGTCGATCTCAATGAAGAGAAGTTGAAAATCGCCGGTGAGCTCGGGGCCACACATTCCCTGCAATCGAGCGAATCCCTTGAACAGGTCCTCGGGATTTGCCCGGGCGGAGTCGACTTTGCCGTGGAGGCCAGTGGACGACCGGATCTCATGGTCACCGCACTCCGGAGTGTTCGTCCCAGGGGTGGTACCGCCGTTGTCGTCGGCAACGCCCACCACGGGGAAATGTTCGAACTGGATCCAAAAGAGCTGAATCTGGGGAAACGCCTGCTCGGCACGTGGGGAGGCGACAACGAACCGGACCGTGACTTTCCGAGGTATTGCCGGCTGCTGCGGTCGGGGAAGATGGATCTGGCGCCGATCACGCCTCGTCGCTATACCCTCGAACAGGTCAACGAAGCTCTGGATGATCTGGAGCACGGGCGAGCGGTTCGACCTTTGATCTGTTTCGAGTAAAGAATGCTGATTGGCGTCGATTTTGACAACACGATTGTTTGCTGGGATGAGATTTTTCACGCCGCTGCGCTCAACCGGGGTCTGATTGCCCCGAACGTACCTCACAGGAAGGAAAAGGTGCGGAACCAGCTTCGGGCCGAGGGGCGGGAAGAGACGTGGACCGAACTGCAGGGGGCTGTCTACGGGACCCTTACCTCACGGGCGCCATTGTTCCCCGGTGTCGTGGATTTTTTCCTGGCGTGCCGGCGGCAGGGGATCCGTGTCGCCATTGTCAGCCACAAGACGCGACACCCCGTTATCGGACCGAACTACGACCTTCATGGCGCCGCACAGGAGTATCTGAGAGCCAGAGGTTTTTACGCTTCAGACGGCATGGGAATCAATGCGGCCGATGTTTACTTCGAAATTACGAAGGCGGACAAATTGAGTCGCATCGCACTATTGGAGTGCACTCATTTCATTGACGATCTACCGGAGTTCCTGTCCGAACCGAACTTTCCCGCCCAGGTCGAACGCGTTTTGTTCGACCCGAACGCCTATCACCCCGAGAGCGCTCGGTATCGTCGTGCCGCATCCTGGATGGAGATCGAACAGTGGTTGACTGGCCCGAGCTAGCCATCGGTCGAGAAGCCGAAGAAGATGAAGCGGGGCTTCGGGCCGGTGCCCAGACGCTGCTCATCGAGGCAGGCTTCACCGACCACTTCCGGGCTCGACCCTTGAACGGCGGGGCCAACAACCGGGTATTTCACCTCCAGGGAACGGACTCGGATCTTCTGCTCAAGATGTATTTCCGAAGCGCCGCGGATGCACGCGCTCGCCCAAGCACGGAATTCAACTTCTGCCGGGTTGTGTGGGATCAGGGTGTCCGAGCGGTTCCCCGCCCTCTGGCTTGTACGCCCGAAGCGAGGGTGGCCTTGTATGAATACATCCCGGGACGGCTCCTTCGGTCCGAGGAGATCGATGTCGATGCTGTCGGAGAAGCTCTCGATTTCTATGACGCCATCAACCAGGACCTGCCCACTACGGCCGCAAGGGCGTTGCCCCGGGCGTCGGAGGCATGCTTCAGCATAGGCGACCACCTGGAATGCGTCGGCGGGCGGGTGGCCCGACTGACGGGTGTCGAGGCTTCTTCCGAAGTCGATGCCCGGGCCCGGTCTTTCATCGGGCGGGCACTGGTTCCGGCGTGGGAACAAATTCGGCGACGCACCGAGGATGAGGCCGGAGCAGGTTTACGGACGCGCATACCGGAATCCGACGAGCGCCTTTCTCCATCCGATTTCGGTTTCCACAACGCCATACGTACCGCAGACGGCTCACTCCGATTCATCGACTTCGAATACGCGGGATGGGACGATCCGGCGAGGATGGTTTGCGATTTCTTCTGTCAACCGGCCCTCCCGATCCCGTCGGACTACTTCGACTGGGTGGCCAGGCGGGTCACCTCGGACCTGTCGGAACCGAAGACGCACCTTCGAAACACGCAGTTGCTTTTCCCCGTTTACCAGATCAAGTGGTGCTCGATCCTGCTCAATGACTTCATCAAATCCGGTAGCGACCGCAGAACTTTTTCAACCGGTGGTTCAGCGGACACACGGAAGGAAACGCAATTGGAGAAAGCCCGCCTGAAACTGGATACTCTACTTGCTCAAACCCAATCACAACTGTCAACATCCGGCTGGAACGAAACGAATGGCTTACATTGATTTCCTTTCCGCGACACACAAGAAGACCACTCGGGACTATCTGGGTCGGGTCAACGAGGTCCCGAAAGGCGCCGTGGCCACGCTCGCAAAGAAGTTCGACAAGGAGTACTGGGACGGCGACCGCACCACGGGATATGGCGGGTACCGATACGATGGCCGATGGCGTGTCGTTGCCGACGCGATAGCCGAGCACTACTGCCTGAAATCCGGAGACCGTGTCCTGGACGTCGGATGTGGCAAGGGGTTTCTGCTGCACGATCTGGCCCAGACCGTTCCAGGGATCGAGATCGTCGGAGTGGACATCTCCAGATACGCCCTCGGAAACGCAAAAGAAGAGGTTCGCCCCTTTCTCGAACACGCTTCAGCGAGCGACTTGCCGTTTCCCGACCACAGCTTCGACCTGGTCATTTCGATTACGACCCTTCACAACCTGTACTGCTACGATTTGCATGCCGCACTCCAGGAGGTGGAGCGCGTCAGCCGGGGAAAAAGCTACCTGTGTGTGGAGTCTTATAGAAACGAAGACGAGAAGGCCAACCTCCTGTACTGGCAGCTGACATGCGAAATGTTCTGCACTCCCGAAGAGTGGGATTGGTGGTTCAAGCTGGCTGGGTATACGGGGGATCATTCGTTCATTTTTTTCGAGTGATGAGCATGACAACGGAGGTAGATGAATGAATGTTCGAGAAGTAAATCCGGAAGTGTTCTATGCGACGGATCGAATTGTCAGTGTGAAAAGCACGGACCTGGAATTTATCCAGGAAAAGGCTGCCGCGAGTCCGCGAAGACGGGCGCGGGTGTGTGCTCATCGGGACGTCGAGGACAAGCTGCACGAGATGATCGTGGTCCTGAAACAGGATTCTTATCTGATTCCGGAAAAGCACGAGGTCAAAGTGGAGTCGTATCACATCATCCAGGGAATCGCGGATGTTGTCATTTTTGACGAGGCCGGCAGCATCACCGAGGTCGTTCAGATGGGGGACCACTCGTCGGGTCATGCGTTGTACTTCAGGCTCTCGGATCCTTCCTTTTACCACACCCTGATCATCCGGTCCGAGTCCCTCGTCTACCACGAGACAGCCACCGGGCCCTTCCAGAAAGCGGATACCCTCATCGCGCCGTGGGCTCCGGCGGAAAGCGATCTCGCCGGGAGGAGTGCGTACATGGCCGAGCTCGAACGACGCGTCGGGGAATTCCTGGAGTCGAAGTAGCCCGGCACTTCCTTAAAGCTTCGGATGCGTATCCTCATAACAGGTGCAAAGGGTCAACTTGCCACGAGCCTGGCGAAGGTTCTGGCGGATGAAGAGCTGGTAGCTCTCGGCCACGAGGACCTGGACATCGGCGATGCTGGTTCGGTACACGAAATTCTGGATTCGGTGCGCCCGGATGTAGTCATCAATACGGCGGCAATTCGACGGCCGGACCAGTGCGAAGAATCACCCGACCAGGCTTTCCGTGTGAATGCGCTCGGACCCCGGAACCTCGCCGCCGCCTGCGCGAAGAACGAATCGAAGCTGGTTCAGACGAGTACCGACAGCGTGTTCGACGGTCGCGCGACCTCTCCTTACCTGGAGGAAGACGCCCCAAATCCCATCAGTGTGTACGGGGCGTCCAAACTGGCCGGGGAGTTCTTTGTTCGCACCACCCTGGCCAAACACTACGTCATCCGCACCGGCGGGCTGTTCGGGGGCGCGGGCACTTCGGGCAAGGCCTCGAACTTTGTGCTCGCCATGCTCGACGGGGCCCGCTTCGGAAGGAAGCTTTCGGTCGTCACCGACCAGTTCAACTCTCCCACCTACACGGTGGACCTGGCCGGTAAGATCGCCTGGCTGATCCGAACCGAAGCCTACGGGCTTTACCACATCACGAATGCCGGCTCGTCCTCATGGTACGATTTCGCGCGGGCCATCTTTCGAACGGCCGGTTTGGATGCGAACCTTTCACCAACGACGACAGATGCTTCAAGGTTTCGGTCACGTCGACTGCGCTACTCCGTTCTCGACCGTGGAGCGCTTCGGCGACTGGGCGCGGACGACCTTCCACCCTGGCAGGACGCACTGGATCGTTACTTACATGAGTTAAAGGAGTAAGGGTGCACGACAGCGACATCGAAGTCCAACCGCGGGATCTGGAGACCATAGAGGGTGTGGCAACGGAAAAGTGGCTGCATCTCTATCATCAGATGCTCCGCATCCGTCGATTTGAGGAGCAGATCGCCGAGCTTCATAGCGAACGACGGTTGTTCGGGCCGGTCCACCTCTATGCCGGTCAGGAGGCGGTGGCCGTTGGGATTTGTGATGCCCTCCGACAGGATGACTACATCACGAGCACCCATCGCGGCCACGGCCACTGCCTGGGGAAAGGCGCGGCAATGGACCGCATGTTTGGCGAGCTTCTCGGCAAAGCCACCGGCTACTGCCACGGGAAGGGCGGGTCCATGCACATCGCCGACCCGGACACCGGAAACCTGGGCGCCAACGGTGTTGTTGGCGGAAGTTCGGGGATCGCGACAGGAGTCGCCCTGTCGGCACGTACGCGTGGCACCGATCAGGTGGCCGTCTGCTTCTTTGGAGAGGGGGCACTCGGACAGGGTCTGCTGTACGAAGCCATGAATATGGCGGCCTTGTGGAAACTACCCGTTATCTATGTGTGTGAGAACAACCTTTACAGCGAGTTTGGTCACTACCGCGACATCACCGCAGGAAGTGTACGCGGGCGCCCCGAAGCTTTCGGCATCCACAACGAAGAGGTCGACGGGCAGGACGTGGGAATGGTCTCCGCGGTAGCCGGCCGCCTGGTCGAACGCGCCCGGGCGGGCGAGGGACCCGCTTTTCTGGCCTGCCTGACCTATCGTTTTCACGGGCACTACACGGGAGATCTCAAGCGGCTCTACAGGAGCCGGGAAGAAGAGGATTACTGGAAAGAGAATCGCGATCCTCTCAAGATTCTCGGGCAAAGGTTACGAGAACAATCAGATCAGAACGAGGCGAAGCTCGAAGAACTCGAACGGACGGTACGGGATGAGGTGGCCGCCGGCCTCGCCAGCGCTGTCGAGGCGCCCTACCCGGAACCTGGCGAACTGGACCAGCAAGTCTATGCATAACATCTACGAATCCGGGGGCACGGGCCGGGAAATCACGACCGCCGCGGTCGTACAGGAAACCCTCGCTGCGGAGATGCGCCGGGACCCGACCGTTACGATCTTCGGCGAGGACGTGGGTAAGGAATGGACTCCGTTCAAGGCTTTCCAGGGTCTGCTTGGAGAGTTCGGCTCGAACCGGGTCATCAACACTCCAATCTCAGAACCGGGGTTCGCCGGGATTGCCGTCGGCGCGGCCATGACCGGGCTCCGTCCGGTCGTGGACATTATGGTTGGAGATTTCGTGACGTTGATCATGGACCAGATTGTCAACCAGGCCGCCAAGATCCACTACATGTCCGGCGGAAAATGGAAAGTACCTCTTGTCATACACACGGCTATGGGCGCGACCCGTCGCTCCGCTGCGCAGCACAGCCAGAGTCTCCATGCCTTGCTCTGCCACGTTCCCGGCCTGAAGGTGGTCCTCCCATCCACACCCCGGGACACGAAGGGGCTGCTCCTTTCCGCCATCCGGGATGACAACCCCGTCATATTTTTCGAAAACAGGACTCTGGCGTATGTCAGCGGTCAGGTCGAGGAAGCTGAATTCACGATTCCTCTGGGCGTGGCGGACATCAAGCGCCCTGGAGAAGACGTGACGATCGTCGCCACGAGCGGTGTCGTGTCCAAAGCCCTCCAGGCTGCGGAACTGCTCGAACCAGACGGCATCAGCGCCGAGGTGGTAGACCCGCGCACACTGGTGCCGCTGGACCGGAAGACACTGATCGATTCCGCGCTGAAGACGCGGCGCGCAATCGTAGTTGACGAAGGATACGAGCAATACGGCATCACGGCCGAGCTCGCCTCCGTCATTTCCGAAGGAGCTTTCGATCGACTGGTCACCCCGGTAAGACGCATTGGAGCTCGGAACGTGCCGGTTCCCTTTTCCCCTGTTCTCGAAGATCTCACGGTCCCCACGCCGGAAAAAATCGCCGACGTGGCCCGTGTTCTTTGCACCAGAGGGAACACCGAACAGTGAGCGGAGAACTGAAACCACAATTCTATCGTCGCGACACCTGCCGGCTCTGTGGTTCGACGGACCTCGAACTTGTGTTGGGCCTTTGCCCTACCCCTCCGGTTGATGCCTATGTTCCGGCGGACCGCCTGGGGGAAACACAGAAAGCATTTCCACTGGATCTGTTCCTGTGTCTCGCGTGTGGTCACGCCCAGCTCCTGGATGTCGTTCCCGCCGACATACTGTTCGGCGATTACATCTATGTCACGACGAGCTCACCCGGGCTGGTCGAGCACTTCAGGAAGTACGCCACCGTCGTTATCGACCGTTTGACTCCACCCCAGTCTTCGCTCGTCATCGAGATCGGCAGCAACGATGGCACGCTTCTCGGCTTCTTCAAGGAGGCCGGCCTTCGAACACTGGGAATCGACCCGGCCGTGGATATCGCCCGCAAGGCCAGCGAATCCGGACTGGAAACAATACCCGCGTATTTCGGTAGCCAATTGGCCCGGGACATCCGGGACCGACGGGGGACGGCTGCTATCGTGTGCGCCAACAACGTCTTCGCCCACATGGATGACCTCGGGGACGTGGCCGACGGCGTTCGGACGCTCCTGGCGCCCGACGGCGTGTTCGTGTTCGAGGTCCACTACCTGCTCGACCTGATTGACGAGATGGTCTTCGATTTCATTTACCACGAGCATCTGTGCTATCACTCGGTCAAACCCCTGGATTCGTTCCTCGGTCGTCACGGTATGGAATTGATCGATGTCGAACGGGTGCCCACGAAAGGTGGCTCCATACGCTGTTTTGCGCAAGCTCTGGGCGGCCCGCGCAGCAATGCCCCGGCCGTTGACGAATTGAAAGCGATAGAAACAAGCTATGGTCTGGACCGGCCGGAGATCTTCGAGTCCTTCAGATCCCGTATAGACGAGATCAAGAATGCGCTCCATGACCGGATTGAGGGATTTGAGGCACAGGGTAAATCGATTGCGGGTTATGGCGCCTCCGCCACGGTGACCGTTCTGATCCATCACTTCGACCTCGGAAGGAAGATCCAGTTTCTCGTCGACGACAACGTCGCGAAACAGAACTTGTTCAGCCCGGGCCACCACATTCCGGTACTGTCTCCACAAGCCATCTACGATCGAAAGCCGGATTACCTGCTTGTTCTCGCCTGGAGGTTCCGGGAGATGATCGTTGGCAAACATCAGGCCTATCTGGAGGGCGGAGGACAGTTCATCGTGCCCTTACCCGGAATGGAAGTCATTGGACTACCAGAAGCGAGTCTTTCCGATCGTGATTAATCCCATCCCCTACGTTGACATCGCTGCCCAACACCGGCCCATCAAGGAAGAGTTGCTTTCGGCGGTGGGTGAAGTCATTGACACAGGAAACTTCATACTCGGCGGGCCGGTCGAGGAGTTCGAGCGACAGTTCGCCTCACTCAGTGGCACGCGCTACGCGGTCGGTGTCAACTCAGGAACGGACGCTCTGATCCTCGCTCTGAGGTCACTCGACATCGGAGAGGGCGATGAAGTCATCACGGCACCGAACACCTTCGTTGCGACCGCAACCGCGATCCGGCTGGCCGGAGCCAGGCCCGTGTTCGCCGACGTCGGTCTCGACCGGAACATCGATCCGAAGAATGTAGCGGATGTGATCTCGGATAAGACCCGGGCGATCATTCCGGTTCACCTCAGTGGCTTGCCCTGTGATATGGATGCCATTCTCGCATTGGCCGGACGACACAATATCCACGTCGTCGAAGACTGCGCCCAGGCGGTCGGCGCCCGGTTCCGAGGGTCCACAGTAGGGTCGCTGGGTCGCATCGGATGCTTCAGCCTGCACCCGCTCAAGACGCTGAATGCCTGCGGCGACGGCGGGATCCTGACAACGAACGAACCTGAAATCTACGACCGTCTCCGCCTGTTGCGCAATCTCGGTCTGCGAAACCGTGACGATTGCGTCGTATGGTCCGGAAATTCACGCCTGGACAGCATCCAGGCCGCCATTCTCCTGGTCAAGCTCAAATACCTTGAGAGTTGGACCGAACGCCGTCGAAACAACGCGCACGTGTACAGACAGCACCTTTCCGACACGAGACAGGTGGGTCTACCGACCGAAAAAGAGGGTACGGAGTCCGTGTATCATACCTTCGTCATCGAAGCGGACGATCGCGATCGGCTCAAAGACTTTCTTGACGGGCGGAAGATCGGGACCGCGGTGCACTATCCCCACCCGATTCACCTTTGTTCGATCGGTCGGGGACTAGGCTACAGCGAGGGAAGCTTTCCGATGGCGGAAGAACAATCCTCGAGAATACTGAGCCTCCCGATCTACGCTGAACTGACAACGGCCCAACTGGAATACATCTCCGACAGTATTCGCTCCTTCTATGCCTGAGCGGTCTTGAAGCTGATGAAAGTAAAATTTTCCTATCTTGATCGACAGTTCGCCGAATGCGATGGATATCTCGATGACTTGCGCTCTCTCGTCGAGAGCGGCGATTTCACTCTGGGTGCCCCGGTAGACGAATTCGAAAAACGTTTTTCAGAGCTGTGCCACATGCCCTATGCGATCGGCGTCGGCTCTGGAACCGACGCTCTTATCCTGTCTCTGAAGGCACTGGGGATCGGACCTGGGGATGAAGTCATTACGACCCCGAACACGTTCATCGCAACGGTCGGAGCGATCGCGATGACCGGGGCTCGTCCGGTGTTCGTAGACAGCAACCCGGGACTGACGATCGACGCGACACGGATCGAAGCCGCTGTGACCTCGCGAACAAAAGCCATACTTCCCGTTCACTATTCCGGAAATGTGGCGGACATGCCCCGGGTCATGGACATTGCCGAAAGACACAATCTGTCGGTTGTTGAAGATGCCTGTCAGGCGATTACAGCCGCCCGGGACGGCAACTATGTCGGTTCGTGGGGGCAGACGGCCTGTTTCAGCCTTCACCCGTTGAAGAACCTGAATGTCTGGGGTGACGGGGGCGTGATCGTCACCCGTTCCGGGGAGCTCAACGACAAGCTGCGGCTGCTGCGGAATCACGGTCTCATAGATCGGGATCGAGCGAAGGTCTTTGGACACAACTCGCGTCTGGATTCGCTCCAGGCCGTGATCGGAAATCGCCTCATCGATCAGGCCGAAACCATAACCCGGAGAAGGATCGCTAACGCCAGGCGTCTGGATGAAGGGTTTGGGGACATGGAGAACTTCATCCGCGTTCCTCCAAGACAATCCAACGTTCGACACGTCTACCACATTTACATCGTTCGCGCGGAACGGAGAGACGAGTTACTGAAATTTCTCGGAGAGAGGGAGATCGAAGCGAAGGTCCACTATCCTGTTCCTGTCCACTTGCAGCCAGCCGCCCAATACCTGGGCTACAAAGAAGGCGACTTCCCAACCGCCGAGGAAGACAGCCGGACCATGATCACGCTACCAGCCCATCAGCACCTCAAGAATGAAGAGATCGATTACGTGACGGAGTCGATACGAGCTTTCTACGGGAAGAACTGACGACAAATGGGGAAAACGTACGTTGTAATCGGCAGCAACTGTTTTACTGGAAGCCACATCGTAGATGCGCTGCTCGAAGACCCGGCTCGGACGGTGGTCGGCATCAGCCGCTCCCCCGAATACAAGGAATTCTTCCTGCCGTACAAGAAAAGGCCGGACGGCGACTTCCGTTTCTTTCAGATGGATCTGGTCCGTGACCTGGAGTCCGTCCTGGACCTGCTCGACGAATTGAAGCCTGCTTTCGTGATCAACGTGGCAGCGTTGAGCGAGGTCGGTTTGAGCAACACCAGTCCCATGGAATACTTCGACATCAACACGCGGGCGGTCGTCGGGTTGTGTAACGCGCTGCGGACGCGATCCTACCTGGAGCGGTACGTTCACATTTCCTCGGCCGAGATTCTTGGAAGTTGCCCGGAACCGATATCCGAGGACGCGGCGTTTTTTCCGAGCACGCCTTACGCGGTGTCCAAAGCCGCGGCGGACATGTATCTTGGAACCCTCCAAAGCAACTTTGGATTCCCCGCCATTCTGATACGTTCCACCAATGTCTATGGAAGGCATCAACAACTGTTCAAGATCATCCCGCGCACGATCATCTACCTGAAGATGGGGCGGCGTATCGAACTACACGGCGGCGGCGTCTCCGAAAAATGTTTCGTTCACGTTCGGGATGTTGTCGACGGGCTCCTCGGCAGTCTCGAACGGGGCGGTCATGGAACCTACCATTTCAGCGTTCGAAGTGAACGGACCATTGCAGACATCGTGAGACAGGTTTGCGAACAGATGGGTCATGACTATAAAACCTCGGTGGATGTCGTGGGTGAACGACTAGGCCAGGACTCGAGGTACGTGCTCGACTGCGCCAGAGCCACGAACGAACTGGGATGGTCTCCAAAGATCGAGTTCGAGGAAGGCATCCGGGAAACCATCGACTGGGTGGAATCGAATTGGGACGACATTCTGCGCGAGCCCCTGGTGTACGAGCACAAGATCTAGCCCGCCTTCCTCAAACTGTAGGATCGTTGGAGCCAAACACCGGCGACCTTGCTATCATACGGGTTCGTGAAACCGTCCCTAAGGGGCCCTAAGAACACAGAACCGAAGCTTCGACCAACGATTAGGGAGAAGATACCGTGCCTGATTTTTCCACCATGGGCGTCCCCCTCATTGTCTTCTACTCCATGGCGATTCTCGCCTCGATCATCCTGGTCATCCAGGTCCTCTTGATGCTTTTCGGCTTTGACGGCGACTCAGATCTCGGAATGGACGACCTGGGCGAATCAGAAGGCCTCGGGTTCATCTCCGTCCGTTCGTTGACGGGCTTTTTCGGAGGCTTTGGATGGATGGGCGTCATCATGCTGGAAAGTGGCTCCGCGCTTCCAATCGCTACCGCCGCAGGCGTCGGCGTGGGTGGGATCTTGATGCTCTCGGTCGCATACATGATGAAGATCCTTTACTCGCTGAAAGAAAGCGGCACGATTGACTTTCAGAATGCGATCGACCAGGTCGGCACCGTTTATCTCTCTGTCCCGCCGAACCAGTCCGGCCCGGGCAAGGTCCGGGTGATGGTCCAGGGCCGCTTGAAGATCGTCACGGCGTATACAAACTCGGGCGAAAAGATCGCTAGTCAGAGGAAGGTGAAGGTGACTGAACTTCTCGATCCACGCACACTGCTCGTAGAGCCCCTGGGTGCGGGGACGAAAGAAGAAAAGGAGCAAGAAAATGCTTGAGGATCTACCCGCAAACCTGCCAGTGATCCTGTTAACGAGTTTCGTCGTCCTGTTCTTTATATCGACGGTTTTCGTGGCAAAGCGCTACAAGCGGTGCCCTTCAGACCGGGTCCTCGTCGTATACGGTAAGGTCAGTGGGAGACAGGGGGAGACTCGTCGTTCGGCCAGGTGTTACCACGGCGGCGCGGCGTTCATCGTGCCGATATTTCAGAATTACGAGTTCCTCGACCTGACACCCAACCCCATCGAAATCAACCTTCAGGGTGCGCTCTCGCAGCAGAACATCCGGGTCAACACACCGTCGACGTTTACCGTCGGTATCTCGACCGAGCCCGGGATCATGGAGAACGCGGCCGAGCGACTTCTTGGCCTCGCGATGAAGGACATTCGGGAACTGGCGCGGGACATCATCTTCGGGCAAATGCGTGTCGTGATCGCAACGATGACCATCGAGGAGATCAATGCCGACCGGGAAAAATTGATCGACAAGATTTTCACCGGAGTGGAAGTCGAACTCAACAAGGTGGGCCTCCATCTGATAAACGTCAACATCCAGGACGTCACCGACGAGTCCGGCTATATCGAAGCTCTCGGTTAGGAAGCCGCGGCACGCGCCATCAACGAAGCGAAGGTTCAGGTCGCCGAAAAACAACGCGACGGCGAGATCGGCAAGGCCAACGCCGAGAGGGAACAGCGGATCCAGGTCTCCGCCGCCGACGCCACTGCAGTAACGGGAGAAAATGATGCAGCGGTGAAGATCGCCCAATCCAGTGCCGACCGCCGGGAGCGCGAAGCTGAAGCCGAACGCCGCGCCACTGCCGCGGAGAAGGTGAAGAAAGCACAGGCGCTGCAGGAATCCTATGCTGCGGAGCAATCGGCGGAGGTCGAGCGCGCCAAGAGAGAAACGGCTTCACAGGAAGCCAACATCATCGTACCGGTGGAAATCGAGAAGCGTCGCATCGAAACCCTCGCCGAGGCGGAGGCTGAAAAAACACGGCGGCTCAAGAAGGGTGAAGCCGACGGCATACAGTCCCTTATGGAAGCCGAAGCGGAAGGTTTGATGGCCATCCTGACCAGAAAGGCGGAGGGTTTCGACCGTATCGTAAAGGCGGCATCGAACAGTCCAGAACTGGCTTCGCTGCTGCTGGTGACCGAGCAACTGCCCAAACTCGTCGAAGAGCAAGTGAAGGCAATTTCGAACCTGAAGATCGATTCGGTGACCGTGTGGGAGTCCGGCAGTAATTCAAACGGAAAGACAAATACCGCCGATTTTCTGTCGGGGCTTGTTGGATCTCTCCCTCCGTTACACGAGCTGACGAAGAACGTCGGTATCAAGCTTCCCGAATTTCTTGGAAGGATGGACGGTGCCGTGACGCCGGCGAACGCAAAGCCTCAGAAACCGTCTGGAGCGGGCGCGGGTGACGGACCGGCCGAGCCACCCGCACCCCTTGACAGCGATGAAAGCTGAAGGAACGCCGGCCAGCGACAATCCGGATGCGGCCTGCGTTTCTTCGGCGCACCCGCGTCCTCAGTCGCCTCGCAAACGCCCGCTCCAATTGGGTGCTGACATGACCGCAAGGGACGGCGACGGAAAGACCCCCCTGTAAATTTCAAAAGCGAACACAGACGACACCATTCTTGCTGCGCTGGTTGCTGCCGGCGCGGACCCGAAGGAGCGTCAGATGAACGAGTTCAAATCATCCACACCGATACTGAACGTCCGAAACATCGCTCGGTCCATCGAGTACTACGTGAACAAGCTGGGTTTCGTGAAGAAGTGGGACTGGGGGGATCCGCCGACGTTCGGTTGTGTCGAGCGCGGGAAGGTGGAGATCTTTCTCTGTGAAGGTTGCCAGGGCCAATCCGGAACATGGGTCCAGATCTTCCTTCATGATGTGGATGCGCTGTTTGACGAGTACCGGCGAAGCGGGGCGATCATCTGCGAGGAACCGGCGAACTGCCCATGGGGGGTTCGCGAAATGCATGTTGAGGATCCGGACGGACACCGCCTCCGGATGACAAGCGAATCTACCGGGGCTTGAATGGCCGACCGGCCAACCCACAGAAAAAAGCCTTGCACTTAGATGTCGCGCTATTATAGTTATTACATGAATAGCGATTATCCGAAGTTTGCCACCCTGAAAGTGAGCTTGAGCCAACGTGACCTGGCGACCACTTTTGAGGCCGTTGTCTTGTTTCAGCCCGCAACATTGGGTGTCCAACAGTTGCTCCGCGAAGCGTCGAGGATACTGGCGGAAGCGGCTCCGGACGAACCATTTGAGATGAGCCTGGGACAACTGAAGGTGGCCCGGGAAGCCGTGGACACGTACTGCAGTCAAATCGCGCCCCATCGACGGGGTAGAGTCAGCAGCACTGCAGAGGCCATCGCCGCGGCCATGCTCCGCCCGGGGAACCGGGACCACCCGGACACTCCACAACCCCAGGCCGACTCGAGTTCGCTTCGCCTCTAACTCCCGTCACGAATCCTGACTGAGTATGTGAACCTCGAAATAGATCACGTCCTGAATTCTGAGTATGTGAACCTCGAAATAGATCACGTCCTGCACCGAATCCGGGGCCCATCCTCAGACGCGTTCGTCCTGACCGGCTTGCTTCAAACCTTCCGGCTTCCCGATATCCCGCCAGGAATATTCGTCGGCGCGGAAGGCAACAATCTTCTGTCTGCGGGAGGCCAGGGCGAGGTATTCGTCGATGATGGAAAACACGCTCTCGTCCCGCATCATCGGAAGAAGACGGGGAGAGATCACGTGGATGCCGGAAAAGCCCAGTGCCAGGGGGTGGTGTGGAGAACCGACCAGTTCGGTTCTCCCATCCGCACGACGCCTACCGCAAAGTTGGTCTCGTTCGTCAAAGAGCAGGTGCCGGGAGGTCTCCCGCTCCTCAACGGCCAACGTGGCCAGCGATTCCCTTCTCCGGTGATCTTCGATCATCCGTTCGAGGTCGATCGTGCTGATGACATCCACGTTATGTAGAACGAAGGGTTCATCCGGTGGGTCGTCTTCAAGGAAGAACCAGGCGGCCTTCCTCAGGCCGCCGCCTGTATCGAGAAGGGTTTCCTCCCGGGAAACTTCGATACGCATCCCAAAGTTTTCGTTCGCTTCGAGATGCTCGACGATCATGTCCGCAAAGTGATGCACGTTGACGATCACCTCGGAAACCCCAGACCCGCGCAAGCGTTCGAGCGTGATGTCCAGAAGCGCTCGGCCGGAGATCTCGACCAGGGCCTTGGGTCGATCGTCTGTCAACGGCCGCAAACGGGTTCCCAGGCCGGCGGCCAGAATCATCGCTTTCATTTGCCCATTCGTTCGAGATTGTCGTGGGTGAGACACACGTCCACGCCGTCCCTGCTCTGGAGATGCTTCGCCAGTTGTTCGGCCAGATACACCGAACGATGCTGCCCACCGGTGCAGCCAAACGACACCATTAGATTTCTAAAGCCGCGCTTTTGATAACTGCTGACGCTGGCGTCCACCAGCGACGTCACGTGAGCGAAATACTCTCGCACACTCTCCTTCTGAACCAGATAATCCACAACCGGTTGGTCTCGACCGGTGAGATCCTTGTACCGTTCTTCGCGCCCGGGATTCGGTAAATTGCGAACGTCGAAAACGAATCCGCCGCCGTGTCCAGTTTCGTCTACGGGCTGACCCTGGTGAAAAGAAAAGCTGAAGACCCTTACCGTGATTCCGCCTCCGCCCGAGCCCAGACCTTCGAGTTTCTCCGAGGCCAGCATGCGCTTGAACGACTCGGTCAGGGCGGGCAGCTCGATCGGGAGTTCGACGTTGTCGAGTAACCAGCCGAGATTCCTCAACGCGTATGGAACGCTTGCAAGAAACAGCGGTTTGCGTTCAAAGAAACCACGAAACCCATAGGCGCCCAACGCCTGGAGGATTCGGACGTAGACGTACGCATAGTAATGCCGCATGAAAGCGGAACGGTCGAGGTCAATAAAACCGGAAAGCTCGTCCACGTATAACTCGAGCAGTTCCCGTCGAAGCGACTGCGGCAGGTCCGCCTTGGCATCGTAAAGGAGAGATGCGATGTCGTACTGTAAGGCGCCCTTCCGACCGCCCTGGTAATCCACGAAGAATGGATTCCCGTCGCGCAACATGATGTTGCGGGACTGGAAATCTCGATAGAGAAAGTAGTCGCGATCTGCGTCGAGGAGAAAGTCCGTCAAGCGGTTGAAGTCGTCCTCCAACGCTTGTTCACCGTAGGGGATGCCGGCTGGACCGAGGAAATAATACTTAAAGTAGTTCAGGTCCCAGGCGATTGACTGGCGATCGAAACTGTGCCGGGGATGGCAAAACCTGTAGTCAATATCCCGACCGGCCTCCACCTGAAAGCGCGGCAACACCGCCACGACCTTGCGATAAGCGTCGATCACCCGAGGAGCGATGTTCGGCCCCGTACGATTGCCCGCGAGAAACTGATACAGCGTCGTGTCCCCCAGGTCTTCTTCGAGATACGTGTTCCTGTCCAGGTCGGCAGCGTAAATCTCCGGCACGGGCAGGCCATGACGGCGAAAGTGCCTGGAAAACTCCACAAACGCAATGTTCTCTTCGCGCACTGCATAGACGATCCCGATCGCACTCGAACGATCGTTGGCAAGCCGAAAGATTCGGCGTCCGGAGCCTCCAAGCTGTCCGCCAAGCTCTTGGGTCCGCTCGACCGGTGACCGGAAATGTTGCTCAAAGAGCCGCTTTGCTTCGTCCATAGTGATTTCGCCGCCAGAGAGATCATACTTGAATCCCGAACAGCCAAACCGGCCTCCCCAACAATTATCTGTAACCTTTCTGTTCGAACGGCGTTCTCACCTGGCACGGGGCAGGTTCTCGATCCTGATCTACGATTCGGCCAGATCCGGGAGAGATACGAGGCAAGCATGGTGGTTCTCGAAGGAGACCCGTTTGAGGATCTCGATCTGCTCAAGCAACCACAGGGTGTTCTGGCCAGGGGGGTGTGGCTGTCGCGGCAAGCGCTGGACGCCATGCTTCGAAAAAGGACGCCGGTTGACGCATTCACCGACAGTACCCGGAAGGAATGACGCCATTCCTTTACAAAACGTCAAGTCCCACCGCCTTCATCAACTCCAGGGCATTGCTGTTCTGAACGACGCCGGGTTTCGCAAGATAATCGAAGATCATCTTGCCGTCCTCGAGACGATCGTCGAAATAGATGTTGGCCGCCCGAGGTCGAAGCGCGTCGGCGACCGTTGCCAGGGCAAGGTCGTGAGTGGTGGCCAGGCCGATCGCCTTGCGCCGGATCAGCCCGCCAACGATCGCTTCGGCACCGACGGCTCGATCGTGCGAGTTCGTCCCATGCAAAAGTTCGTCGAGGAGAAACAACACCGGCAGCCCATCACGCGTGAGATCCATGATGTGGCGGATTCGTTGAATTTCGACATAGAAACGCGACGTTCCCGCCTGAAGCGAGTCCTGGACTCGGAGTGTCGCTCCGATTGCCAGGGGCGACAAGCGGAGGCGCCTGGCTCTCACGGGCGCCCCGGCCAGGGCAAGCACGGCATTGACACCGACGGTCCGAAGCAGCGTGCTTTTCCCGGACATGTTCGAACCGCTCACAACCAGAAGTTGCGGCTCGGCCCCGATTCGAACGGTATTGGGCACACATTGGGATGCAGGCATGAGCGGATGACAGAGATCCTGGCCCTCGAAAACAGGTCCTGCTTCCTCCAATTCCGGGAAAGGATCGGCGGGATGCTCGTAGGCGTATCCGGACAACGCACACAATGCTTCGAACTCGCCGATCATTGAAAGCCAGTGTCCGATCTTCGGGCCACACTTCCGACGCCACGATTCGATTGCGAATGCCATGTGCGTCGACCACAGGCCGAACAGGAACGGAGCAAAAAGAACGCCCGCCTGGAGAATCGAGACGAACACGATCAACACGTCCGCACGTTTCCAGTCGCACATGTCGAGGAGGCGGGCAAAGCGGGCCAACTGGCGCGAGGGCGCGAGGCCGTTGGTTCGGAGTGAAGACCGGATCTCGACCAGCTTTGGGGACCGAAACTCCTCTTGCTCGAGTCGGACCAGTATCTGAGACAGGAGTTCCAGATCCCTTGCCGATCGTTCGGCATTCGCCAGCACCTGATGCACGCGACTCCGAAATATGAACCCGAACGTCCCGACCGCAACCAGACTGCCAACTAGAAAAATCCAGGCACTTCCGGTGTCGGAAATCCACGCGGCCGCGACCGCCGCGATCACAACCGTGGAAAGGATGAGACCGACGATCTGTGGCCATCTTTTGTCGAGAATGGGCGCCCCCGCACCCCACCGGCTGATCGCGTCCGGGTGAATCGCCGGGCGGATGTCCGAGCCGAGGATGCCCAGGTCTTCCCGAAGATCGATCCGGCAACGCAGTTCGTCGATCGCCTGCTGCCTCACCAGGATTTCGGCGGGGGCGGCCGGAGCGGTGAGCCAGTCGGCAAGCGTCCTTTCTCCGGATTGGGTACGGGCCGTACACAGCAGGTCGAACAAGGATGCGCGTCCGAACAGGTCCAGATCGGCGGCGTAAAGATGAGACTCGTCGCACAGGTGTTCGGCGGATGGACCTCTACCCATCCAGCGATCGTCGATTCGCGCCAGTCCGTCCTCGTAGAAGGTAACGGCCTTCAGGGCGCGCCGTTTCTGCTGGTCGACGCGTTCATGAACGATAACCAGGCCCAGGAAGGTCGTGGTCGGCAGCAACAACCACCATCCGGACAACACCCCGCTCCCGAAACTGAGCCAGGCGAAGACGATGAACACGATGGCGACCCCGAGTCGGGACATGCCGATTGTCCGGTAGATCCTTTCCTGCTGCAGTACGGCTTCGCGACGGGCTTCGAGGCGCCTGCTGTACTCGGAACGGGGTTCGTAATCTAAACTCATGCGAACAAACCCAATTCGGTCGGCTGTCCGAACGAAGAAAGCCGGGCGGCCTGGCTGAGGACATCTGGAAAAATGCGGACCGAACGGGCACGGGGAGTCTTCATGCCGTCAGTCCGGGAAAGCGTCAGGACCGCGCCTCGAGGGCGGTCTGGACACGTTCGGGTGTAAACGGAACCTGACGGATGCGAGCGCCGGTGGCATCGAAGATCGCGTTCCCGATGGCTCCCGCAACGACAGTGACGGCAGTCTCTCCGACACCCATCGCCTCCCCCTCGGACTGGTGGATCAACACGGTCTCGATCTCGGGAATTCCGGGGCCCAGGTACAGGGGGCGATAGGTTCGCCAGTCGATCGACGTGATTTTCTCGTCGTCCCAGGTCACCTCTTCGAGCAGCGTCCGGCTCACACCATGGAGGGCGCCGCCTTCAAGCTGGTTCCTCACCCCATCCGGGTTTGAAATCGGGCCGCAATCATTAGCGATGACGAGTCGCCCGACGGTCACCGCGCCAGTGGCCTGATCGATTTCGACCTCGGCTACCATCGCGCAATATCCGTTACCGCCCTCATAGAGCACACACGAGATACCACGTCCCGCGACGACACCGGTTCGACGACTCTCAGGTTGAGGTGATGGTCGCGTCTGCCAGTTCGCCGCCGCCGCCGCGGCCTTCACGACTCCGATAAGGCGGGGATCGTTCAGGTGACGCAGCCGATACGCGACCGGGTCCTGCCCGACGGTTGTTGCGATCTCGTCGATGAACGACTCGTGGGCAAACGTGTTCTGCAAGCGGGCCGGTGAGCGCAGGGGACCCGTCCAGAAGGGTGAGGGGACCGTGTGGGTCAGGACACGCTCGCTGGTGACCGTTCCCGTACCTCCGCATTGCCCGTTGACGCAACCCCCGGCATAGGAAGGGACCGCGTTGCCCCTGTTGCTGAAGTTCCTCGGGGCGGGCGCTGGGGACCTCTGTCGGAAGGCGGCTGGGGCGATGCCGGCCAGGAAACCCGTGACGACGTTTCCAGGATTGTTCGATCCCGGACGACCGCCCAATATCGGCGACCACGATTCATGGTCCCAAGCTGTGATTGTTCCGTCGGCGTCCACTCCGGCCCGTTGATCGATCACGAAAGCCACACCGTAGTTTTCCCATGCCATCTCATCCTTCCGCGTCAGCTGGACCCGGACCGGACGGCCAACCGCGGCCGACAAGAGGGCCGCGTCATAAGAAACAGTGTCCGAGCCGTTCACTCCGTAGCAACCGGAACCCATTCTGAAGATCACATGCACGTTCTCGGGGTCGAGCCCGAGAACTTGCGCGGTGGTCCTCTTGAGAGGGTGGACGGCCTGGGTTGAAGACCAGATCGTGGCATCGCCGTCCCGGACATCGGCAACCGCACAGGAGCTGCCAATCGAGCCGTGCATTTGATACGGATAATGGTAGGTCGCCTCGACGACGGTCGCTGCTTCGGCCAAATGCCGGTCGACGTCTTTTGAATCTACGGGTAACGTGTCCCGGGTGGGCTTCAGATTCCTTAAGTAATCGTAGAAATCCTTTTGAATCGGCAGCTGGGCACCACCTGCCCAGGTGACCCTGAGCCGATCCGCTGCCTGCACCGCCTGCCATGGCTTCTCGGCGACCACACCGACGAAATTGTTCCGGACAACCACGTCGAGAAGACCAGGAATGTCTTGAACGGACGCTTCATCGACGTCGACCAGCGTCGCCCCCACTCTCGGGGGCCGTACGACACGACCGTGCAGCATGCCGGGTACGCGCACGTTGTGGACATATTCGAATTGCCCCGTAGCCATGGCCGGGATCTCCACACGTGGCACAGACTGCCCAAGAACGGTCCACTCGCCCGGGCTTTTGCGGCGTGCTCCAGGGTTCAGTGTGATGGCGAACGGCTCCCCCCCGAGGAGTTCGCCGTAGCGGACACTTTTCGAAGGATCGGCCCTCACGCGGACCATCCCCTCATCCACTTCAAGCTGGCCGACCGACACGCCCAGTCGTGTCGAAGCCCGCTCGACCAGAGTTTCACGGGCCGTGGCGCCGGCAAGCGCGAGATTTCGTTGATTGAAGTTCGTGGGATGGGACTGCGCTCCGGAGGTGGTGCCCTGATCGGGTGTGAGCGCCGTATCGCACTGGATGAGCGTAACGAGATCGAACCGGACGCCAAGTTCTTCGGCGATCAATTGTGTCTGTGCAGTATAAAGCCCATGCCCCAGTTCACACTTGCCGGTGTAGGCGGTCACTTCCCCGTCATCGCCAATGGCAATCCACGAGTCCAGCTGGTCGCTGCTCGGACCATTGAAGCCCTGCGGCGTTGGCCGGGCGGACGACGTCGCAGCCAGTCGAGGGGTCAGTCCCGCCATGCTGAAGCCCACGATCAGCACACCGGAACCTTTCAGAAACATCCTGCGCGACATTCCGGTACCTTCGAGAGCGGCAAGTGCATCCGGCGCCATGTCCTTCAAGGAACGAGGAGGTTTCATGCCTTCACCTCCTCGCGGTAGCGCTGGATGGCACGCATGATTCGCACGTGCGTGCCGCACCGGCACAGCACTCCGGACATCGCCCGCTCGACTTCGCCATCCGATGCGTTCGGATTACGGTCCAGAAACGCTTTGGCCGTCATGATGACGCCGTTGATGCAAAAGCCACATTGCATCGCCTGTTCGTCGATGAAGGCTTCCTGAATCGCGTGCGGGCGATCCAGAGTTCCGAGCCCTTCGAGCGTCGTGATTTCCGAACCTTCCGCGTTCCGGACAGGCGTGACGCAGGAACGCACGGCACGTCCGGCAACGATGACAGTGCAGGCCCCACACTGACCCAGGCCACAGCCGAACTTCGGCGCACCGAACCGGAGCTCATCGTTGAGCACGTAAAGTAAAGGTGTTTCCGGATCCACATCGACCGTGTGGTTTCGGCCATTGACGTTCAGATTCAAGACGGCCATATCCGATCCTTCCGCTGCCGCTTCAAGGCGTTCGGGCCAGTTTGCGGAGCAGGTCTCCGGCTTCTCTAAGCTGGGGCGAAGGTCCGCCCCGACGTCCACCGCTTCGTCCCGCCGTCAGGTCCAGCGGGGTCTGGCCTGCTTGATTCTTCATGTTCAGTTCCGCCCCCCGATCGGCCAGGAACTGAATGGCCAGACTGAGCCCGCCTGAAGCTGCGGTGTGCAGGGCCGTGTCGCCGGCCTGGTTGGCCTGGTTGACATCCGCACCCGCGTCGAGCAGCACTTCAAGCGCTTCGAGAATACCGTCTTCGGGCCGGTCGCAGCAGTTGTCTCCGATGTCGGTCGAAGTGTCGGCATGATCCAACGGGCGATTCAAGCGCCTCTCGGGCGTGACACCGGCCGCCACCAGAAGCGGCGTGGTCCCATCCGGCAAGGCCAGCGTGTGGCTGGCGCCGCCGGCGACGAGGACACGCATGATGTCGAGTTCCAGATAGCTCGCAGCCAGGACCAGCGGCGTCGCGCCGGCCCAGGCGCTCGACAGTGCCCATTGGGACCCGTTACGTCGAAGTGGGCTGCCCCGGGTCATCGCCACGTTCGGGTCCGCCCCATGAGCCAGCAGTGTCCGCACAGTCTCGAGATCGCTCCTCAGCACGGCGACATGCAAGGCCGTGTATCCTCCGCCGGCGGCGTCGGCATCCACCCCTTCATCCAACAACCACGAAGCGAACGAGCCGTGACCGGAAAAAACCGCAACGACCAGGGGTGTGTTGCCGTCCGACCCGGCCTCGTTGAGCTCGGACCCCGCTGCTCGCAAGAGCCGCGCCGCCTCCACGGCGCCACCCTGGGCGGCCAACAACAAGGCCGTGTTCCCTCCCCTGTCGACTTGCTTGCCGACATCTATTGCCTGCTTGACAGCCTGGGGCCCACCCTTGTCCAGCATGATCAAGTCGCGCCGGGTCCCGGTCCGGGCGTGAGGGTCGGCGCCGGAATCCAGCAGCACGCCCACGACCTGCGGATGATGCTGAGTCACAGCCCACATGAGCGCGGTCTGTTGCCGGTCGCTCGTACGGGCGTTCACGTCCGCGTCGAACTCCAGCAGGACGCGGACGGCCTCGAGGCTGCCCGTGCGCGCGGCTTCCATCAACGGGGTCACACCGGTCTCGCCGGCCGCGTTCGGACTGGCTCCCGCCGCCAGCAGGCTCCGGACTATCTCGGCGTTTCCGTTGGCTGTGGCCAGCGCGAGTGGGGTGACATGGAGATCGTTCGCCGCGTTCACGTTCGCACCCGCCCCGATCAGCCGCTCGACCGTCTCGGCGTCGTCCCGGTAGGCCGCCCAATGCAACGCCGTCGCGCCGTCACCCTGAGGGGCGTTCACATCGACACCCTGCTCCAGAAGAGCCTGGACCGCGGCGGTGTCCTGTTGCTTAACCGCGCGAACGAGCTCAGGGCCGGTCTGGGCATCGCCGGCCCCGGAAAAACCGATGAGTAACGAGACCAGACCCAACATGTTCCGGACAAAACCGATCCTGAACTTCAACAATGAAACCTCACAAACAAATCTTCGACGGATTCAAATTCCGGTCAGGTAATCGAACTCGACCGACCCCGTGCTGTTTCCGAAACTCTCCACCGGTGCACCCAACTTGTCCAGCAGTGCGACATGCAGGTTGGCCAGCGGCGTACCTTCCGGATACCGGATGTGGCCGCCTCCCCGGAGCTGGCCCGCGCCGCCTCCGGCCAGCACGAGGGGCAGGTTCCGGATCGCGTGGCGGTTGCCGTCGGACATTCCGCCTCCAAACAGAAGGACCATCTGGTCCAACAGGGATCCGTCACCGTCCGGCGTGGAGGCCAGCCTGTCCATCAAATAGGCGAACATCTTCGTGTGGTACCGATTGATCTTCGCAAATCGGTCCATCCGGTCAGGCTCGTCTCGGTGATGGGATATCGGGTGATGGGCATCGGTCACGCCTATCTCGGGATACGTGCGGCCGCTGAATTCCCGACCCATCATAAACGTACCGACACGAGTCACATCGGCCTGGTAGGCGAGCACCTGGAGGTCGAACATCAACTTGGCATGCTCTTCGAATGTCGCGGGAATGCCGGACGGACGCTGGACGTCGGGAATCTCCAAGTTCTGCTTCATCGCTCTCTCGATCCTCTGCTCGACCGCGCGCACGCTGTCCAGGTAGGCCGTCAGCCTGGCCTGGTCGCCGTCGCCAACTTTGTTCTTGAGCGCGGCTATCTCGCCGAGCACCGAGTCGAGGATGCTGCCCTTCTGCCGCGCGCGAGCCCGACGTGCGACGGGATCCGTCGTGTCGTCGCCGAACAATCGTTCGAAGGCCGCAGCCGGGTCGGTCTCCATCGGTAGCGGTGAGGTGGGTCCGGCCCATGAAATGGTGCCGATGTAGATGCAGCTCCCATCGTCGCAGGTCGCCGCGGCATCCACTGTTTCCAGGGCGAGCTCGAGCGACGGCAACTGGGTGTCCTGACCGAGCACCCGGGCGGCAATCTGGTCCATCGAGGTGCCGGCTCGAAGGGTCCGGTAGGGGTGCACGTTCGTCAGAAACTTCGTACTGGCCCGCGCGTGGACCGCGGTCGCGGCATCCGGCGACCGTGGGGGATCACTGTCCAGGCCGCTCAGTACCGTCATGCGGTCTCGGAACGGTTCCAGCGGTTCCAGGATCGGCGTCATCTCGTAGGCGGCTCCCTCGGTGGCGGGAAACCATTGTGCCGGCACGACACCGTTTGGAATGTAGACCGCGCCGAAGCGCACCTTCGGTCTGGCGGGCGTCTGGGCCAGGGCGGTGAGAGACGGGACCATCGCATCCAGCAGCGGCAGCGCTACCGTGGCACCCAGACCACGCAGCAGCGTCCGGCGGGAAAGGCTCTTCTTCGTGATGATCATGATGCTGTTCTCCTCATCTGAAAAGGCCGACTCTTAACGACGCCGATAATGATCGAGGACCAGGAATAGTCCGTGGTCCCGGCCTCCCGCAGGATCCTGCGGATGGCCGGTTGGTCATAGTACTCGACACGGCGGCCGAGGGCGTATGTCAGCAATTTCTCGGTAAACGTGCGGGCAAAGTTTTCGGGATGGCTCAACAGAAGCTTTCGAATGCCCGCCACGCCGTCAATCGGCGTGCCATCCATGAACGTCGATGTCGCGTCAATGGGACTGCCTCCATCCTCGAAGCGCCACCGGCCCACCGCATCGAAATTCTCGAGCGCGAACCCCAGTGGGTCCATCCGCACGTGGCAAACCGCACAGGCCGGATTCGCCCGATGTTGCTCCATCTGTTCGCGCATTGAGAGAATCCGGCCATCCTCATCTTTGGGCTTCAGGTCCGGCACGATGGCAGGAGGTGGCGGCGGCGGCATACCCAGAATGTTCCGGAGCAGCCAGACCCCACGCACGACCGGTGCGGTCCGATCCGGGTAAGAGGTGACCATCAAGACGCCTCCCTGGCCGAGAAGGCCCCCGCGACGACCATCGTCAAAACTCACGCGCCGAAAGCGTTCCCCATAGATGCCCGGAATCTCATAGTGCTCGGCCAGCCGTTCGTTGACGAACGAGTAGTCGGCGCGAAGCAGGTCCATGATGCTGCGGTCCTCGCCGAACTGGCTGTCGATGAAGATGTCCGTTTCCTTGATGAAGGCGTCCCGCAGGTTTTCGTCAAAATCCGGGAACAGATCCGGGTCCGGCTGCCATTCCCCGACCCTCCGGACGGTCAGCCACTGGCTGGCAAAGTTCACCGGCAGGGTCTTCGCCCGAGGGTCGGCCAGCATGCGTCGGACCTGCTGTTCGAGGACCGGGGGGTCGCCCAGTCGCCCACGGATCGCGGTGTCCAGAAGCTCTTCGTCGGGAATGCTGCTCCAGAGAAAGAACGATAACCTCGAGGCAAGGTCCAGGTCACTGAGGCGGTAAACTGTTCCCGGAGCGGCGTCCGGTGGCGGATTCTCGACACGGACCAGAAAGTTCACGCCTACCAGGAGCCGTTCGAGCGCCGACTGGATGCCCATTTCGAATCCACCAAGATTCCGGCCCGTGTCGAAGAAGTCCAACAGCATCTGGACTTCGTCGTCCGTCACCGGACGGCGATACGCGCGGAGGGCCAGTCGTCGGAGGATCGTCCGAGCGCACGGCGCTTCGTCCGCGGCGTTTTCCGGGCGGCACACGAACACCGCGCCGCGGCTGGGTGTATCTCCCGGCCCCGTAGACCGATAGGGACCTCCGATAGCCACGCTGTCCACCCCGGCGTAACCGTCGTAGTGATGATCCGACATGACGCTAAAACCGCGCGGTGTCGCTTGAGGCATCGTTTCCAATTCCCTGGGGGTTTTAACGAAAGAAACCGATACGGTTCGAGCCCCCGCCCTTATAGGAACGCGGACCTCGAGCTTGTCGTCGGCGGTGTGCATGTATTCTTCCCACTCGACGTCTCCCGTGATGGCACCCACCCAGGTTAATGGCGCGGGAGTGCCCTTCTCGTCACCGATACCGCCTACAGTGAA
This sequence comes from Terriglobia bacterium, assembly GCA_965262425.1. Lineage (GTDB taxonomy): Bacteria > Acidobacteriota > Terriglobia > 20CM-2-55-15 > 20CM-2-55-15 > CAZOZZ01. The sequence continues at coordinate 2,851,089 of OZ253536.1, forward strand.
ACGGGCGACCCGCTTCCCGTCCACGCGGACGTCCAATAGCTGTTCATCTCGCAGGCCGACGATGTAGTCGTAGATCTGTCGGCGCAGACGTATTTTGATGAGATATTCGCCGTCGAGCGGAAAGTTATGGTTGATCACCGTGCCGCCGCGGGCTCCGAACGGCAGGTCTTCGCTGATCCGGACGTCTTGATTCAACATCCGGGGCACCGGGTATATCTTGAATCCGGGAACAACTCCCATTGTCGGATCACCCACCGCGAGACGACTGATCTTTCTTGCCGCCGACAGGTACCGTTCCAGATGGGCCGGCGATATCGTCAAGCTGGCCGCCACGTTGTCGAAACCCTCGTCGGTCTCGTCGGGCAGCAGAAGCGCTTTCGGGTCCACCTCGACCGCCAGCAGGTCCCGGACGGCGTTTGCGTACTCGGTCCGATTCAAGCGGTGCACTCCAACCCTTCCGGGGTTGGGGTTCGCCGTGGCCGCTTGATCCAGCGTCGTTTCCAACCAGGACACGACGGCTCTGGAATCGGCTTCGTCCGGCTGCGGCATGTCGGGCGGCGGCATCTGCCCGGTGCTGATCTTATGAAAAACCTTCTCCCAGACGTCGGCGTTCCGACCCACGTCATCGAAGTCGAGCCCTTCGAGATCGAGTCCGCCAGTCAACAATTCCTCGTTATGGCAGAAGACGCAGTATGCATCGATGACCTCACGAAGCGCCGAAACAGGGTTCGGCGTATTCGGAAGCTGCGTCGCCGGCTGAAGCTGCGGCGCCGCGGGGCTGGCTTCCGTCATCGCTGCCGGCTCACTAACCAGTACCTGCGGGGCCATGAAGAGCATCAGTAAAATCTTCCTTCTCATGATCAAACTCTTCCACCTCGGAACGCGGCCACTTTCGCCTGGCACAGCTTGATTTGGACTACCATATTAATATCAGGATTTCACGATCGTTCGTCTTTGTTTGTAGGAAGTACCGTCCCATGATAGCGTAAGCCGATCGAAACAAGAGCCGACTCTGATCCTTGCCGACATGATCGCGTTCAAAGAGGTCTTAATACCTCGGACCCGAAGCCCATGCCGAGGATCGGCACCGGTGTTCGTGAACTTCGAGTTCAAACAGAAGGAAAGTTCCGGACGCCACAAACAATTGAGGAGTTGAAAAAATGAAGAGTCACGCTGTCAAGAAAGGATTGATCGTTCTCGGTTTAATGGTTCTCGGCATCACTTTGTTTTCCAACTTGTCCATCGCGAAGGCGCCGATCGATGCTACCGAGTCGATCGCCGGGATATTGATGGGCTTGAATCACTTCCCTTCTGACGCAGAAAAAGAAGCGTTGATGGAAATTTCGAACGATTCAGCCAATAGCAAGTACATCCAGACTATAGCTAAGGTCGTTCAAAACTTCGCACATAGAGCCAGTGCTGATGAGAAGGCAACACTCAAAATGATTGCCGACGATTCAGGCGCTACAGATGCGGAGAAAACCTTGGCGGGTATTCTCGCGGAGTTTGAACATACCGCTAGTGCAGATGCCAAGGCAAAGCTTGGGGAACTTCAATAAACGGCTGATCATGGGAAGTAGCAAGTCCCCGGGATTTTGGAACGGCGAAAACTACCGGCTGAAAGCCGCTTTCGTTCAATCGTGGATCTGTTGAATTCAATCGGGGCGAGAGGTTTTGAACCTCCGCCCCTCGATCCCGAGAAGTCAAAACTCCCAGCACCTTCAGTTACTCCAGGCTGTTCATAAATTTTTCCAGGCTTCATTGACACGAAACTTCAGAAACCTCCCGTCTCCTCGCCTCTTGACAGCGACTCCATTATGGATGGTGACTTAAAGTAATGCTGAAGCGAGCCATGATCATTCTCGGGGCGACCGCGGCCTTTGTGTTTCTAGCTGTAACGAGTCTACAAGCGCGGCAAGGAACGGCCGGTGCCGAACCGGGCCCGGGAATGACCGTGGAATCTCAGCAGGCGCTGGTCGATCAGTATTGCGTGGACTGCCACAACGAAGGGCTGCCTTCCGGAGGATTTTCCTGGTCTGATATCGATCTCGCCCAGCCGGAGCGAAGTGCGGCACGGGTGGAAGAGTTCATCCGGAAGCTGCGTGTGGGGTTGATGCCTCCGATCGGCGAACGACGGCCCGACACGGAGACGATGCATTCGTTTGTCGACACGCTCGAGGCAGCCATGGACGCGCTGGCAGCCCTTCGCCCGAACCCCGGTATGCGAGGATTTCAGCGGCTGACGCGGACGGAGTATGCACGGTCTATCCGCGACCTGTTCGGCATCGAGCTGGACGTTTCGGCAGTCTTGCCACCCGACTCGCTCAGTGGCGATGGGTTCGATAACCTGGCCGACGCGCAGGGATTCTCGGCGACACAGACCGAAGGCTACATTCGCGCGGCTCGGAAGGTGACGCGCGAAGCGCTGGGTGACCCCACGGCGACGGCAACCTCGGAAGTGTTCCAGGTATCCCGCAACGCATCGCAGATGGAGCCTGTCGCGGGCGCGCCGGCCGGAACGCGCGGCGGGATTTCAGTCATGTACAACTTTCCGGCCGATGGCGAATACAGCATCCGTTCAATGCTGTATCCGGATTCGGTAGGCGGCGTCCTCGGCTCGACGATCGAAGGCGAGCAACTCGAAGTTTCCATCGATGGCTAACCTGTCGCTCTGTACGAAATCGATCAACGAATGCATGAAAGCCCACCGGCGGGAATGAATCTTTCGCCGGTTCGCGTTTTCGTCCAGGCCGGTCCGCACCGTGTGACGTCCGCTTTCATCGCCAGTCACTCGGGCCTTCTCGACGATCACATCACACCCCTCGAAAACACGCAGGCCAACATAGGCGCGCGAGTTCGGCATCGACGGGAGCGCTGCAAGCGCCCAGCGTCCACAGCAGGCCAGTGGCTAACGTGATGAGGAGGAGCTTCTTCATTGTGGGATTCTCCGGAAGATTTGATTCGACTCTCGTTCAGTTCGCCAGTGGATGCGGGCGGATCTGAAACTTCACCAGTAGCGGCTGCGAGATTGAGATGTACTTGCCGTTCTCAAAGGCGAGACCATCCTCGGCGTGCCACACGGTATCCGCACCGGTTGAGGAGTAGACGCCACGCCCTTTCCAACCCGCGTTCGGATCGTCGATCCGACCGTCCATACCACGTGGATGGAAGCCGGCCAGCGGATAGGGCACGCGCATCACCAACGTCTCGCCCGTATCCGGCAACAATGCGATCAGCGAGTCGGAACCTGTTCCCGTGGCGATCGGGACGTTCTCGCCAAGGCCCAGCGTGTTGAACTGGTCGACCCAGTTGTAATAGTTGTAGTCGGTTCGGATGTCCGTACCCTTGAACGTAGGACCCGGCAGCGGATGAAGCGTCCACCCTTCCTGGCAGTGACGCCCCTCGTGCGCCGTGGGTCCGGACAACGACCCGCACTTGGTGCGGTCGAAGCTGGCGAGGTGGTTCGTCCCCGAGATCGCTGTCCAGATGAGGCCGTTGCGGTCCACATCGATGCCGCGTGGCATGAAGCCAACCTCGCCATTCGCCTCCACGTCCCAGCGCTCCGATGGCACTTCAAAGACCTCGGCGATACAGCTTTCGGGCGGATTGTTACCCAGGGACACCCGGATGATCTTCCCGGGATATGATTGCTGCGCACCCCAGATCGACCCATCGACTGGGCTCACGACGATCCCGTACGCTCCTACGGCGACACGCGTATCGAGCGTCGGGTCAAAGTCGGATCCGCTTGCGGCCGGCTCGTTCCAGGGCTTGGTGATCCTGCCGTCGCCGTTGGTATCGACCACGGTCGGGCACCAGCCCTGCGAACGCTGGCCGTCACCGGTCCGATCGAGCTGCCTCGTGTCGATCCAGCCGAAAACTTCAGCATTGGGCCGACTCAAGAACAGTGTCTCGTTCTCATCATGGGCGAACTGCAGATGGTGACTGCCGAAACAGGTATCGATCATCGTGAACTGCTCGGTCTCCGGGTCGTAGTAGCTGATGTTGCGACCTGACCGCTCCAGAGGAAAATACTGTGCGAACTTGTTCTCCGACTCTTCTGTGCACCAATAGGGCTGGTCCTCCGGAGGGCGAAGCGTCGCCGTGTACCAGACGCGGCCCTGGCTGTCGAGCATCGGGTTGTGGATGCTCGTCGGATTAAAGCGCGCCAGATCAGCCAGGCGGGACGGGGGGTAGCCTGACTGCGCGTACGACGCCCGCATGGTCGAACGATCCGCCAGGGTCGGGATCCGCAGCATCGTCGCGGTGTTGGTAATCGGATCAAGGATGGCCAGGTTGTCGTTCGCAATGTCGACGCCGTAGATCGGACCGTTGGCGTTCACGCTCGGGTTGCGCTTGTCCGTAGACGCCTCGTCGTGGATCTTGCCCATCTCATCGGTCCACTCCCACTGGGTGAGGACCACATTCCTCTCCGACCCGCTCGGGCGCGGCGGCGCCGGCGGCACCTCACCGGCTGCAATCCGATCGCTCCAGTCGGCGAACGTCTCCAACCCGTGCTCGCGCCCGAACCTCGTCATCAACGCGGACATTTCCGTTCCGCGTTGCCCCATCTGGACGCGGTCATCCCACGCCTCGGTGGTGGAGTCGTATTCCTCCGCGTTCGGAATCTCGCGGGTGAACTTGTTCCCGACCTGATGACAGCGCAGGCAGAGTTTCATGTTGTAGAGGTACTCGTGGCGCGTCTCCAGCTGTGGGCTGATGCCATTGCCATCGGGACCGGTGCCCGGGAATTCGCTCGTCTCCGGCGACTCCATCAGCGACAACCAGTAGTTGGCAGGATAGACCTCCGCGGCTTCCTGTGGGGTCTTCGCGACAACTCCCGTCAGGCTCAGGTCCCGACCGGGAGTTGCCATCACCCGGGTCGAGTCGACCAGCCCGTACCCCCGCACCCAGACGGCGTAGTTCGCTTGCGGGAGCTCCGGTAACAAGAACCGACCGTCGTCGTCGGTCACTACGATCTTGCGAAACTTGGTGTTGAGATCATCGGTTTCGGCAATGACCCAGACGCCGGCCTCGGGGCCATCGTCACTGGTGACGACACCAGTGATGGTATCGGCATCGACTCCCTGACCGCTCGCCACCATCCACACCGGGCCGAGAGCCAACAGACTCCCAACGGTCAACAATCCAACTCTTCGTCGCATCGTATTCTCCTGCGGGTTTTGTCTGACTGAGGTGCCTTCACGTTCCCACGTAAGAGAACACACGGTCAAGAATTATCGCGGCGGGTAGGGCGTCCGGGCCCGTACCCCTGATGCGTCAACAGGATCGTAGACATTAACAGGCGGGTGACCGGCACGCGGTGGCGGAATCGCCCGGGAACCCGCTCCCGTTTGGCCGGAAACGATCGACGTCCCGGGTGCGGTTCTTGCCGCTCCGGCTTTACAGCAGTGGCTTCCGCACAAGTGATATCACGTTTGGCATGTGTGTTATGGAGGCCGGGATTGGGTGGTCATGTTTCACCTTGCGATGTCCATCATGGGACCCGTCCCTAATACCCCGACTGTATCCGCCTAAACAAGTAATCTTTGCCTCCTCCGCAGAATTTGTGGGCAGTCCAAAGGCCTGTGCGCACATAAGTAATTGAAACAAAGTACCTTATTCTTTTGTTCGACGGCGAATATTCCAGTACCCACTTCGGTCGGACGCCTACACCCGGTGCCCGGAGCCCCCGCCGGAGGCCCCGTTCCCCATCGCCCACACCAGCCGACACCGCGGAGCGCAGCCGAGGGTCAAGGCCGGCGCAGCCGCCGAGCTTGCGAGGGAAGCCTTGAGGCTTGGCGAGCACCGTGGTCTCCTCAAGCGGCGATGGAAGACGGTTTTACCCACAAATTCTGCGGAAGACCCTAATCTTTGAACTGGTTGGCGAGATCCTCACCATCAATGCCCTCGGCGACAGTGATCGTCTTACCGACGCCGTAATGGGCGATGATTTTATGGTGTTCGATCTTCTTTGTGCCCTGGCCGGTACTGCCGGACCTCTTGATGGACAGGCGTGTAACTTCATGGTCCTGGATACGTCTATGGAGGATTGGAAAGACAAACAAGCGGCGCAGAATCTTCACCTCGCCATTGGCGATGGTAATGGTGAGATTGTTCAGAGGCAAATAGATCGCGGCGATGGTGGCAAACAGGAGTCAATCCCATTCTTAGTTGAAACTCTCCACGGCTCACGATTGGTCACGCAACCTTCTTCTTCGATCTCGTCGACGTCTTCGCCTCAATCTTCAGCTCCCGCCTGAGGGCTTCGCGGAGCTTTGGAAGATGACGGTAGCCGATCACCTTCCTCAAGCGTGGTTCGATGTCGATGAGCGCCGTCGCCAACCAGCGCTGCCGCTGGCTCGAGTTCTTCCAATGATCGACCTTCGCGCACCTTTCCTCGACGAGGGCATTGACCGATTCCAAGCAATTCGTCGTCTTGAACGAACGGCCCAGGACCCCGTACACGCCGAGTCGATGCAACGTGAGGGTCTCCTCCAGGCCTTCCTCAAGGCTCGTAGCGGCCGATTGGTTTCGCTCCTCGAGCTCTCCATGGAGCTGTTCGAGGGCCGCCCGGGCTTCGTTGTACTCCGGGCGCTGGTACGCACGCTGAAGCCGCTTGCGCCACGCGGCTTGCTCGGTCTTCGACAGGTAGCTCACCACGTTCTCGCGTTTGTGCCATTGGCAGCGTTGGACCAGGGCTCGATTATCGAATGCCCGCTTGACTGCCGCGCGCAGACCTTTGCCGCCGTCGACGATCACCAGCACGCCTTCAGAGATGTCCAGGCCTCGCTCCATCAATGAACGGAGAAACGGAGTCAGTACCTGCTCGTTCTCCGTACTCGTCTCCACGAAGCCTAAGAAGCGTTTGTCGCCCGTAATTGTGATGCCCAGGGCCACAACCATCGTGGCGTCGGCAAACATTTTCCCGTCCAGGAAGATCGCCACCACGTCCTCGGCCGACAGATCCCGCTCCTGCATCTCCCGAAGTTTCGCCCCACTCGCCTGGACGAATCCTCGAGACACCGTCGAGCTCGACAATCCGATGGCTCCTGGAATCGCTTCCGCGGCCGACTCGTAGTTCCGGCAGGAGATCCCATAAAGCACACGTCTGAGAAGCAGTTCGTTCACCGCGCCATCCGGACTGAGTTCCTCGTAGCTCCGAAGCGGAATCTCCCCGCCCGCCACGCTGCGCACTCGAGGCACCCGAACCGGCACCCGCTGGCCCCCGAGCCCCACGGTCCCCGGATTACTCCCGTGTCGCCGGCCCCTCAACGTCGCCTCCTTTCGCGCGTATCGCTCACCCGCCAACGCCTTCACTTCCTCGTCGAGCAACTCCTCCACGTGCATCAACCCCAGTGGGATCAACGCCCGAATCATCTCCACCTTCGAGTCCAATTCCAGTCCCGAGTATTCCTCCCGGCTCAGGACCTCGACCTCACCCAGCACACGCGACTTCTTGCGTTTCTTCACCGAACGTAACAGACTGCTCATCTCGGCTCCTTTCTCTTACAGGCTTGATGTTGTTTCTTCCAATACCATCAAACCATAGGGTTTGGAGCCGTTTCAATTTCCAACTAAGATTGGCACACTTTCGCAAACAGACCCACCAGGGAAAAAGGTATGGCAACGACAATAGCGAGAATGCCGAACACCCCACCGCCACTGCCAAAACCACCGACGATACTGTAGGCGGCAAAGTCGAAACCACCGCCGAAGATGACCGCGAAAACCGTCAAGAGCTTGTTGCGGAACATGGGGAAATAAATGCGGATTTCCCGTTGTGTTTCACTCGAACGCAGTGAGCGGGCAAGATCGGTTAAGTGAAAATCTCCCCGTTCAATGGCGACTCGTGATTCAGCCTCCTCAGTCTCACGCAGCGCCTGTGCCTGCGCACTCAAGTCGTGATCCACGTGGCGGGATCTTTGACCGGTCTTGAAGACCGGGATGTTATAGCTCCGGTTCAGATCGATGCCGGGCACTTCGGCGCGGACCTTCAAGCGCCAGAAATAATAATCGCCGCTTTGTTCGATGTCCGCTTCGGGCTGATCCTCGGGCACATCAAAACGGAATGAAAGTAGCGCCCCCCTGCCCAGGTTTTCCACCTTCGCATGGCCTCCCTCGGCCCAGCGGATGCGTTCACTGCGGCGACGGTCCTCCCCGGACCCGGACTCATAACTGTAGACACACTCCAGTTCAATCCTGTACCTGTCATCATACTCATGAAGATTGTTCACCTGCAGGCTGCCACCTACATGACCGCCGATGGCACCGGGGTAGGGATCCATCACAAACTCTATAACGCCATAACGTCGGAACTCCCTCGTCATGGCAATGGCCTTCGCAAGCAGAAATAGGCCTACCAGCGGAAACAACAAACCCATGAGAATGGCGTAGTTGGCTTCTTGCCATTCTTCCTCGAACACAAACAGAAGTGGCGAGCTGACAGCGTTCCAGGTGATCGCAAACACCCACATGCCGATCAGTCCGGCCTTGGCCTGAGAACGGATGCGCTCCGTCTCCCAGCCTTTCTTCTCCCGCCATGCACCCGGTGCCTTATGCACCTCCTGGACCTGTTCCGACTGCTTCTCCAGCTCATGCAGGCGGTAGCGCCGGTATTCGATGAAGCTTTGTCGAAAACCGGCATCGGTCTTCTTCTCTTCCCATTCCCGCCGCAGTTCGGTAGTGGAGGGTGGTCTGAAGGCAGGTTGTTTTGAAGCTTTCAGACTGCCGTATATGACACCGAGGCCGACGAGGATAAAGAGCGAACAAAAACCTGTCATCAGGGAAAACAACCCCCAGCGCATGTCCCTGTCGATGACAGAGTCCCACGGGTCATCAGGATTGACCCAGATCGCCACAGGCTGGTTGCTGCTCTGGAGCTGGCTGAGCCGTTCGCGTATTTCGGTCTGGTAATTGCCGATGCTATCGGGAAAGACGGCCACATGAACGCGGTCGTTCTGATACGAGACTCCACCTATCTCATAACGGTAGCTCGCCTCTGTGCGGCTGTCCGTGCCGGAGACATTGAGCAACCGTGCGCTCGCTGGCTGCCACGTTTTCATGGCCTGCCAGTCCCGGTAGGTTGGAACACTGGTCTCAAACAGAAGAAAAACGCCGGCCCCACCAAAGACCAGCCCGAAGATCAAAATAAATAGAATTCCTCCACGCATTGTATTTTCTGCACTGAAGTTGGTGGTCAGAACGTTACCTTCATGACAGGATTTCCGCTAGAACAATTCAAGGTATGGCACCATCCCTGACATGAGGAGGTAGTGAACCATGGGTAACCCCACCACCATCCGTCGCTCCGCCGCCCAACCCCTTCGAGATGTTCGTTTGGGTTTCGTCGCTGTGCCTTGGATCCGCCGGACGTGATCCGTGGCTCGGGTCTCATGGACCTGAGGGTCCAGATGCTAGTGAACGTTGACCACCACATGGAAGGGGAGGAAGTATTCCCTGCCAATGAGCCTGCTGTCGACAACCTCCGGATACAAATCGGGGAATTCATCGAAGTTCTTGAGGACCGCCAGAACATCATCAATCGTTGCACCGGGAATAAACATTCCGGCGATCCAGTTGTGTGTCATGCCACCGTCCGTGTCGACATCATCGTCCAGGCGCTCGACGACGATGCCCCCGTCCAGCGCGGTCTCCAGACGCGCAGGTTCGCCCCTCAGCCATAGAAAAGCAGAGTCTTTACTCTGTCTGTTCGCCATGGACTCTTCAGAACGCGTGACGAATTGATCAAACGCCTTGATGGTTTCTGGTTCCAGCCTCACCGTCCCCTGCGGGGTTGCGGGCAGGACGAAGACCGCAAGGGATACCCACACCAGAACGAACCTTGTGGCGAACACACTGAACGTCGTTGCTTGTCTGGTCGCCTTCATCCTCATTCAGTCACCGAAGTTCCCTGACCAGCTCCGGGTACTCGGATTCGGGATCCAGATTGAGCACGACCCGGAACCACCAGTTCGGCTGATGGACAATCTGGACCGGTACGCCACGCAAGTCGCCGACAGTCCCCAGCAACAGCTCGAAGGAACTGCGTTTACCGGATTGACGATTGAGGACCGAGAACCGGGTCTCCAGCAGATCTCGGTAGGATCTCTCGAGCGGTGGACCGTTTTTGCGTTTCACCCGGATGTTTCTCACCGGGACCGTGGACCGACTCTCGAGCGTCACCGTGTAGTTCCGCGCGTTGTGTACATAGCAGCGAGACGTCCTGGCCGATTTGCCAACCAGCGCATGTTCGATCAATTCGTCGGTGGCGTCGAGGAACCCCCGCACGCGCTCGCACCGCAGGTCCGAACTCTTGAGTTCCTTTATGGGGCCGCCGCCCGTCAGGTGCCGGGAAAACATTTGTTGCCCTTGATCGAGTTGGTGGAGCGTGAAGTCGACCTTCGAAAGAACGGGGACGACGCGTGAGAAGGCACCGCCGCCCTCAGCCACGGTGATGATGCCCTCAAACCCGTGCTGCCCTTTCGATGCCTGCCTCCGGATTTCAGCTTGCGCGTCACCAGCAGAGTCGGTCTTCACCGATTTCCTGAATCCAAACAAGGCGCTCCCCCCGGAGCCGACCGCTTCGGTCGCCGCGCCCCAGTTGTTGATCCCTCTCGGTGCCTTGGCCGGATCTGAACCAAAGAGGACCTGAATGAGCCGCATGGAAGGATCAAGCGTACTTACGGATCGGCGAATGTAGCCTCCGCCTACGTCGTCAGCGCCCACCCAGAACAGAAGAAGGCGGACTTTCGCCGTCATGATGTAGTCGTATTGCGCGATACCGTGATACGGGCCCAGAAGCAGTTGCATGGCGGGTTCGAAGAGGGACTCGCCTGCCAGTGGTCCGGTCACGGGTGCCACACTCTGAGAGTGCGATAGGGAAGCCGTGCCGACCAGAAGAAAGAGAAGGGCCAGAGGCACCGCCTTTATGCCTCTATTCGGAGTGTTCCGCATTGCCGTTACCGTAGGAAAACACTAAGTTGTCGCAAACCAGGAAATTGATCAACGACAGCGTAATGATCGAAACAAGATTAGCCAGAACCGGATCCAAGGAGCCGATCGAGACCAGGAGGTAAGCAAGCCAGACATTCCCGGTTATGGACACCACTCCGACGGCCACGTTGAAACGGAGCAACGTGAACAGTCCAACGAGCGGGCGATCCGGCCAGGTCCACCTCACGTGCCACAGGAAGTTGTGCAGGATTGCGACCTCCACGGCCAGGGCTGTCGCGGGCAGGTAATGCATCTTGAAGACACGAACGAGCACCGCAATCAAGATGAGTTGGACGGCCATGCCCATGATGCCGACTGCGTTGAACCTGAGCCAGCGCATCATGTTGTCTCCTCCAGGTAGAGCCTCATCGTGTTGTGCGCTACGGAAACAACCAGCGTGGTCGTCATCGCGACCATCGCGACCACACTGGCCACGTCGAGGAACAGGTGGTCTGTTCCGAGGACGCACACCGTGGGACGCTGCCACGCAACGACAAAGCCGATTGAGAGCAAGATCCGCAGTTCGGTTGGACCCACCTTCCAGAACGACATTTGAAATACTCCCAGCGAATACGCAGCGAGGTACGAATTGATTGCGAGGAGGAGGTAGATGACCAGCAAGCTCATGGCAACCAGAGGACTCAGGTAGCCGGAACACGCCAGACCGCCGAACAGGAAAAGCACGCCGAAGGAGTCGGAAATGTGATCGACATAGTAGCCGTAACGGGGTCTTTCCTGCTTCCTCACCCGGGCCAGCGTTCCATCGAGGCTGTCCCCAAACCAGTTCACCGCCAACCAGACTGTTGTCAGAGGCAAGGCCGCCGGCCACGCTCGCGCCCACGCGCATGAGATACCCGCAAGCAACATTGCAGCCAACGCAATGAACGTGAGGTGGTCGGGATGGACCCACGAAGGCATCCGATCGGCCAGCCACAAAAGACATCGGTGCTCGGCACGGGCGAGCACACTGTTGTTTTGCCGAACGATGTCGGCATTCCCCGTCGCCGCATAAGCAGACTGAATCATGGTGCCGATTCTGCGACGGGCGAACGTTGACATCAATGCACTGGGTATGGATTGTCCCTTGACTGGATCTGTGCTGGACCTGAACAGTTAAAACATTGAATTGAAATGGCTTATAGTGGATGAAGCGGTCTTGCCGTTGTCTGATGAGATCGAAGAGCAACTGGAAGCAGCCGTGGAACCCTGGATAGTTGCCCCTTTAAACGAGAGAGTGACGGAGTACGGTTTGACCCTCTTCCCGGCCTCCTGTACGCTTGAGGCGATTTTCCGACCAAGAGCTGAAAACGAACGGGAGAGAGTTTGTGCAACACCGATCGCCGGTGGCCGGCCTTTTCTCCCTCTTCTTGATCACGCTGGATGCGACGGGCGAAGCTTTTCCGCGGTCGGTGTAGGAGGGATCATGAAAAACGTTGTGGTTACCCGTGGGCGGACCGGCCTCGCGATCTCAACGGTAGTATTAGCGGCGACGGTCGCTGGGGCTACCCTTGGAGCGTCCGCCCAATCCCACTTGCCACTTGCTGATCGCAGGGGCGTTTTCCCGGATGGCCAGGAGTGGCAGATCACTGTGCCGGCGAACTGGAACGGGACGGTCATCAACGACCTGGACCGGATATCGAACCGCTCGGGCCGGGCCGACTTCTTCCTCCCGCGCGGTTTCGCCTACACGGGCACGCGACGGCATTCTGATCGGGGTAGCAATTGGGACCCACGCGCTGAGTCCAACAACATGGTAAGGATCCTGGACCTGTTCGAAGCGGAGTTTGGCCGACCCGAGCATACTGTTCAATTCGGATGCTCCGGAGGTGGCTCGGTTGCTCTGAGCGTGGCTGAAGACCACCCGCAGAGATTCGACGGGGTCATTGCGATGCATGCGACCAGTCCGATTACGCTTGCCAACATGCGGCTGGACCTGACCTTCGCGCTTAAGACCGTGCTCGACTCCAACGACCAACTGCCCCTCATCGTCACGTCTCGACCGACAGGTCCGGCCGATACTGCCTGGGTCAACTTCCTCGCTGCGGCCGGGGAAACGGCCGAGGGGCGTGCCCGGATGGCTTTGGCGGGTGTGCTCGCTCAGTACCCGGCCTGGGGCAGTCAATCTGACGCGGTTCCAAAGCCTCGGCCCGAGGATAAGGCAGGTGTCCGGGAGGCCCTGCTCAAAGTGGTGGTCGACGGCGCCAGACGGGCAGTGACTTCACGTCCACAGTGGGACCAACCAGCCGGCCTGATGTCATGGAACACCGGCGTCGACTACAGGCAGTTCTACGCCAACGCCGATCCGGATCACAAGCAGATCGTTCGGGACTTGTACGCCGAAGCCGGGCTGCACATCGAGGCGGACCTCGATCGCATCAACGCCGGCACCCGGATCGAAGCGAGTCCCGAAGCTGTGAACTACTGGAGGTCCCGGACTCATACCGGGATCATTGGAGTGCCCCTGTTGCACATTTCGAACATCGGAGACGCGGGAACCCCGGCCGCGAACATGTCCTCTCACGAAGAGTTGGTCACGCGGGCGGGAAAGAACTCCCTCTACCGTCAGGCGTTCATTGACGCGCCTGGGCACTGCACGTTCAATACGGCCGAAATGGCGGCGGCGGTCGAGACCCTCGTCCATCGCATCGAACGGGGCACGTGGGACGATATCGTCGACCCGGGCAGGATGAATGCTGTTGGCCGTAGTTTTGGGCTTGGCGAACCACGGTTCATACACCCCGGACCTGAGATTGGCTGGTCGCCGCCCAAGCACCTCAATCGGGGATTCTTTCCAGATAGCCGTGGACCTTCGGGAGAGAACCGTTAGCAGCCTGTGGCGGAAGTCGGTGGGGTCGCGCACCTTTTTGGAGAGCGAAGCTCGACTCTTGCGGTGTGAATTAACGATAATACGGATCCTTATGGTCATCTACCGTCAGACATCGAGTTTTCGCTCAATCTTATTCTTGGCAACTCTTGTCTTCGCTGGATGCACTGGCAGTGTCGCACCCGAGCGGCCGGCCGGTGCGCTTCGGCCAACAACCTCGGGTTATCCCGCAAGACCCATCACGCTTCTCGCTCCCGCCAACCCAGGCGGAGGGTGGGACCAGACGGCGCGACAGATCAGGCAGGTGTGGACTGAAACCCAGACATTGGGGGTCCCAGTCGAGGTGGTGAATCGCGGCGGCGCCGGGGGGACGATCGGACTCGCGGATCTCGTCTCGCGGCAGCGCAACAACCCGTACACATTGATGGTGTTTGGCCAGGTCATGGTCGGGGCGACGCGAACCAATAACAGTGCGGTCTCGATCAAAGACACAGTCCCGCTTGCGCGGCTTCTGAGCGAGTTTGAGGTGGTAACTGTCCCTCCCGACTCTCCCTACCGGACATTTGAGGAGTTGATAGAGGAATTCACACGAAACCCGCGCCAGGTCAGCTGGGCAGGAGGGTCGGCCGGCGGAATCGATCACATTCTTGTCGGTCTCATCGCGCAGGAGGCAGGGGTGGATCCCCGTGAAGTCAACTACATCGCATACTCGGGCGGGGGAGAAGCCGCTGTCGGCGTGATGGGCGGTCACGTGGTGGCCGGGGTGTCCGGACTGGGAGAGTGGAAGGCTCATGTAGATTCCGGTCGGATGCGCTTGTTGGCGATCTCGTCTCCGGAACGCGTCGACAACCGCGATACGCCGACGATCCGTGAAAGCGGGCTCGACGTCGTTCTCGCAAACTGGAGAGGTATCACCGCCCCTCCCGGGATCGACGCGGAAACCAGGGAATGGTTGGTCCAGGCATTGACCCAAATGAGGGAGTCCTCGGCCTGGCAAGACATCCTGGTCAGCAACGATTGGCAAGACAGTTTTCTGACAGGTGAAGAGTTCGAGGAGTTTCTCGACGAGGAAGCACGGACAGTGGAGGTGATTTTGCGAGCGATCGGGTTAATCCAATAGTGAAACTGAATCGAATGCTCGCAGTGTCCCTGGTTCTCTTGAGTAGCGGCTATCTGGCCCTCTCCTTCCTGATTCCCGAACCCAGTGGAGCCTATGCAACGGTCGGGCCACGTGCGTTTCCGATCGTGATAGGCATCGGACTGATCAGCAGCTCCATATGGATCGGGCTGAGTGAAGCGAGATCGCCGGTGGCGCCAATCTTTATTGACTGGCGGCTCTTCCTGTTCAGTGCAATAACATTCCTCGCTTACATCCTACTGCTCGAACCTGTCGGTTACCTGCTGGCCACCGTGGGGCTCATCACACTCGAAGCGCGACTGCTTGGAAGCCACGACTGGTTTCGCAACTTGATCCTCAGCGTCGTCATTACGGCATCGGTCTACGGCGTTTTCAACTTGCTGCTCGATATCCGGTTGCCCGGGGGGGTGATGGGTTGAGATGGACGCGCTAACCCAGTTAGGCAACAACCTCGGGGTCGGGTTCGGTGCCGCGCTGGCGCCCCTTAACCTCCTCTTCGGGTTGATTGGCGTGACGCTGGGCACCGCGGTCGGAGTCCTGCCAGGCATCGGTCCAGCCCTTGCGATATCCATGCTCATGCCCTTGACATTCGGCATGGACCCGATCGGTGCATTCATCATGTTTGGGGGCATCTACTACGGGGCGATGTACGGAGGATCGACAACTTCAATACTTGTCAGGATGCCGGGCGAAGCATCCAGCGTGATGACGACTCTCGACGGGTACCAGATGACCCTCAAAGGGCGGAGCGGAGCAGCTTTGGCGACCGCAGCGATCGGATCCTTCATCGCCGGCACGTTTGCCACGCTGATGCTGATGCTGATAGCGCCGATACTCGTCGAATTCGCGTTGGGTTTCGGCCCTTCCGAGTACTTCGCGTTGATGGTCCTGGCGTTGACGGCGATCACGGGATTATCCGGCAAATCGGCTCCAAAATGTGCCTTCGCGACCCTGCTTGGGTTGGCGCTGGGAACAATAGGGATCGATCTTCAAACAGGCCAGGCACGCTTTACGTTCGGGACGCCGGGATTGCTTGGGGGTGTGAACGTCGTCATCGTCACCGTCGGGCTGTTTGCCATCGGTGAAGTGTTCTGGTACGCGGCAACGCGCGGCAACAAGATCGAAGACAGAGCTCCGGTCGGGGGGCCGGTGGGGCTGACCCGACAGGAGTGGCGACGGTCGTTCCCGGCCTGGACACGAGGAACGGTAATCGGGTTCTTCACGGGCGTCCTTCCCGGTGCCGGCGCTACGGTCGCAAGCTTCCTCTCCTACGATGTCGAACGTCGCTGCTCGAAGAATCCAGAAGAGTTCGGTAATGGAGCAATCGAAGGTGTTGCGGGCCCGGAAGCCGCAAACAATGCCAGCGCCGGCGGAAGCCTCGTCCCCTTACTGGCCCTCGGCATCCCCGGTTCGGGGACGACCGCGGTAATGCTCGCCGCGTTTCAGATGTATGGCCTTCAACCGGGTCCTTTGTTGTTTGAAGAGAATTCCGGACTCGTCTGGGGACTGATCGCCAGCCTCTATGTCTCGAACGTATTACTACTGACACTAAACTTACCGTTGATCGGCATATGGGTCCGCCTGCTCCGAGTGCCCCCCTCGCTACTGTTTGCCGCCGTACTTGCCTTTTCCACACTAGGCGTCTACACGCTCAACAACAGCATCTTCGATGTCGCGATCGTCTATGTTCTGGGGATTCTGGCCTTCTTCATGCGACTGTACGAATTTCCGGTCGCACCCACGATCCTGGCCGTCGTGCTGGGTCCATTAATGGAGCAGGAATTTCGGCGGGCGATGGCAATCTCGGGTGGCGATCCTTCAGTTTTTCTGACCCGTCCACTATCGGCGGTGATTCTGTCCTTGGCTTTCGCAGCCATAGCCGGACCTGCTGTGGTGCGACATGTTTCGGCACGACTCGGGTCCCGACGCTGACCACGGCGAACCTCCCGCCACGACCGTGACGCTTTCAGCGCGGTCCGGCCGGTTCCAGGCCGCTCTCGATAATGGCAGGGGCAACGGCCGGCGATGACAAGTATTCGATGAGCGATTTGGCCCCATCCGGATTGTTCGCGCCCACAACTATGCCAGCCGAGAACACCGTCGTGCGCTGAACCTCATCCGGCAGTCGTCCCACATAATCGATCCCTTCGATGGGCAGCAACTCGCTGATCTGCTGAAAGCCGATCTCGGCGTCCCCACGTGCGACCACGTTGCCGACGCGCTCGCTTTCGATGCGCTGGCTCTTCTCTTTGATTTGATCGGCGATGCCGAGGCGCGGAAACAACTCGGTGGAGAGATAAGTTCCGCTGGCGCTGGCAGAATACGCAATGGACTTCGCCTCGAGGAGCGTGCGCTTGAGCGATTCTACGGTGCTGATGTCAGGCTTCGGCGCTCCGGCCCGCACCGCCATCCCGATGCTGGATCGCACCAGATCGACTCGGCTGCCGGCCACAACCTTACCCTGTTTGATCAATTCGTCGAGCGCGTTCGCAGCCAGGATCACCACATCTGCCGGCTCACCGCGCTCGAGCCGCATCGGAATCGAGTCCGGCGCGCCTCCCATCGAAGCCCCGTAAGCAGTCAGGATGGTGTCTTGATTCGCGAGTTCGTACTCCGGAATGACTTTGTTATACGGCGCGGCAAATCCGCCAGACGTCATCACCCTGATTTGTCCTGCGGCAGCGTTACCCGCGACAAGCAATACGCTGACTAAAGCCAGAGCAAATGTTCTGGGAACCAACAACGTTTTTTTCGTTTCCATCGCAGTCACTTTCCTACATCGCTTGAATTTTGACGTGAGCCGTTTTTAAACTTGGCGGTCGTTCGTCCGCGAAAACCGGACCTACCGCCAGCGATACGGCACCCCGAACGTACCTGTCCGGGGGTATGGCTTCCCTCCGGAGAGGACATGTAACAGGATCGTTGTTTATCCTAATAGATCGCCGGCCTCAAGGGTATTGTCAAGTTGCGGCGCCTGCTCGAACGAAGTTCGCGGGTCCGATACCGGAGTGACGAACATCTCACGGTAGTGCGCACAGGCAAAAACCCACAGACTGGCCTGCGGATCGGCTACCGCTGGGATGGTTCAGAGCCTCCGCCGCAGGGGCTTCCCAGTTGAACCGCTCACGCAGGTCGGCGCGGTCGGCCAAATGTTCGGGAAGGACTTTGATCGCAACCGTGCGGTCGAGGCGGGTGTCGGTGGCGCGATGCACTTCGCCCATACCACCAGCGCCTAACTGGTCGGCGTTCACGTGGGAACGTGGAACAAGTTGGAAAACTCTGCACGGACACGGGGACGGATTACGTCCTATATAATCTGAAAATGGTAACGAGAAGAAACTTCATCAGCGCGGGCGTAGCGCTCACAGCGACCGGCTTGGCGCATCAACAAGTAGTCGGTCCTTTGGAGTCTGATATGTACGGAATCATCAGCCGGATTCGGGCAACGAGCGGAGACAGAGACACTTTGGCGTCTATTCTTATCGAAGGGGTGTCGGGCATGCCCGGGTGCCTCAGCTACGTGGTTGCACGTGACTCGACTGACCCTGATTCATTGTGGGTCACGGAGGTGTGGGACAGCCAGGCCAGTCACGCCGCGTCCCTTTCTCTTCCATCGGTGCAGGCCGCGATAGCCGCGGGGCGACCGCTGATCGAGAGTTTCCAAGACCGTACGGAGACGGAACCCATTGGAGGCCACGGGTTGGGATGATCTGTCGACCGGGGTCGCTCGCGGGCGGCATCTTGGGTCGTGCAGCAGAATGATTGTCCGGCTCTCCTATCTCAGGTACGAGCGCCACGGCTTCGATCGTGCAAGAGGTTCTAGTGAGCCGTTGAGCGGACCGCCGGGATAAGTCGGAGACGTCCGCTTGAGAATCTAAGACCCGATCCCCTCACGCCCATCTTCAACCAGCGTCTCCTCAAACACTGAGGCTCGGCAAACATGTCGAGCTCCTGTGTTGGGGGGTGGGACTTTGGAATAGGTGGACGGCGGAGAATCGGAAGATTCGTCCGGACCTCGGTCTCGCCTCGACATCGGCTAGTGCACGCGGTGCTGCTGGCGCCACTGCATGCGTTCGCGGGCTCGTTGCCAGGTGTCTTCGGGGCCTTCGACCGCTTCAAGCCCGGCAACCTGAACATTCGCCTCGCGAGGGAAGCAGAGCAGGTTACTTTCCGGATGAATATCAGCGAAAACGTTCCGTTCGTTAGAAAAAAAGTTTCCGGCATTGTAGTAAGGCGCGATGTGCCACCAGCCGGCGTAGTTGAAGTCTTCGAGTTTGGAGATGACCTGCCGGTGATTCTCGGTGGTGGTTTCAACGAAGAGAATAGGGCGCGTTCTCCGGATGGTGGCTTGGGCACCTTCAAGGACTCTTGCTTCCAGACCTTCGACGTCGATCTTGATCAGGTGACAAAGTTCGAGTTTGAAACTGTCCAGCTCGACCACGTCGACCGGTTCCCCTTCCTCAAATCCCTCCGCGTTGACGGCTCCGAAATTTGTGACGTCTCGTGGATTGAGCAGGGGCAGACGGACCGTATTCGGATGGTTCCCAAGTGCCAACTGGAAGGTTGCGACATGCAGGAGGTTGTTAATCGCAATGTTCGCGGTCAGATAATTGAAGACCTGGCGCTGGGGTTCGAAAGCGAGAACCAGACCCGTCGATGTCACCTTGTTCGCGAGAGGAACCGTGTGGGTTCCCAAGTTTGCACCGACATCGACGACAACCTGGCCAGGCGCGAGGACCTTCGAGAGCGCGACTACCTCCGTCTCACACCACTCTCCATAGAGGTCCAGTGACCGTCCGATAAAGGTGTCGTTCTGGTTGAAAAGAAACAGCCCATGGCGGCACCGCTTCAAGGTCGTGTAGTCGTTTCGAAGTATTGCCTGGCTGCTGGTCCCGGCACGGGTTTCCGAACCGGGCACCTGCGCGGCTGTTGCGGGGACATCTGAAAGTGTCGATGCCGTTTTGCCATCAGAGTTCATATCGAAGATCCCATCATGGACGCCTGCGTCCAACGCGTTTGTTCCCGATCGGCATGATCTTCAGGCAGTGTCAGAACCATGCCTGTTGTTGTCAGAAAATAAGTCGCACTACGTAGCCCTGCCGATGTCGGAAGCCGTTGTCCAGGAGGCGCTTACGCACAAGAAGACTCCTTGGGCCGATTACAATCGACGCCTCCATGAGAGTCTTCGGGGCAATTGCTAATCCAAACTGGCCAGGTAAGATCTGGGCAACCAGTGGCAGCCAGACCCCTAAAAAACGAAAGCCCCGGATCACTCCGGGGCTTATCTTTTTGATTCAAAAGAGCGGGAAACCGGATTCGAACCGGTGACTTCGACCTTGGCAAATTGGATGTCAATTGAAAACAAAGAACATCCGCGTCTATGGTGTTCATTCCGAAGCACTAAAACGTTGGGGTTTTCGCTATCTTGATTTGAGATCGTCTTTAACGCGGTAGAAATGCGGTAGAACTCTTCGTAGTCTTCGCCGGGGACAAACGGCGACCGAGTCAAGTTGAGACTCGGTAAGATGATCGCCTATGCGAGACGGTGGAGGCTCGTAATCGGGTTGGATCTCCGGTGTCGCCCTCCTCCGTGCTCAGCAGGATGTCATGTCCTGCGAAGCCTGCAACCCTGAAGCCCACGTCCCATTCACCTGGCTGCTGGATCGGACGCGCGGACAGGATCCGTCTGTCACCGATTACATCTTGAGCGAACCAGCAAAGTGTCCCCGATGCCAGGGACCGGTGTTTGAGGAGACGCTGGTGGAGGGTTGGGGATAGGTACCCATTGAAGGCTCAGAGCCCTTTTGTCATTCGATAGAACTTCAATCCCGGTATAGCCAATCGCTTCGGCCACTGCGACTCGACGTTCATCCCGCGGCGCTCGTAGAATCGGCGAGCCCCCTCATTCCTAGCTGAAACGTCGAGGGATAGTCGGGTCGATCCGCTTGCGCGAGCCCGCTCTTCAAAGGAGTCCATCAAGACGGACCCGACGCCATCGCCGCGAAGTTCCTTATCCACAGCGATGGCCTGGAGGTAGAAATCGCCATCGGCGATTGAATCGGTAATCCGCATGAGTGGAGCAAACAGTATTAGCACGATCCTCATTCGTAGATTGCGCCTTCCAGCAGCCCGCTTCAGAGGTTGGCGCGGGAAACGGCGATGCTGTTCCGCGGTGTGCGCCGAGAACATTCCCACGATGGCGTTGTCACGTTCTGCGAAAGTCACAGTCTGGTAGGAGAGGGCGTGGTCGGGCTGGGCGAACGCCGTGGCGATTATGTGCCCGGCGCGACGACCGAGCATAAAACGAAAGAACCCCTCGGCTGCTTGGTCAAGGTAGCGGGCAAATGCCAGACCTTCATCGAACGTGGGGTTGGCGACCCTTAAGACTATCGAATGCCTATCCATATGGTCCTTCTACTCTGATGATAGGAAGCCATCCTATATCAATGCGAGAACAGGAAGGATTGGAACTGGGCTCTCAGAACCGGCGAAGTGTCGGAAATGCTTTGGAGAGGTTACGGAGAAGACGTTGGTGGAGGGGTAACCACGAAACATCGGAATGAGTATCGCGGCAGAGAGGCACTAGTCCGTGTAGGCGGTTAACCAACAGAGTGGCTGCAGTTCAGACAGTAGAGTGAGCCAGCAACGTTAAGCCGTCCCACCGGGGTCTGGAAGAATCCCAAAACGACAATTTGTGGAAAGATGTAGATTTTTGGGGTTGAAGCGTCGGTATCTGTATGTTATAATTATATACGACATGCAGTCTAAGAGCAAACTGGCGCGATTGAGCCGGTACCGGGCCGCTTTGCGGGAAGCGATCGATGAGTTAGCCGAGTTGATCGAGGTGGGCTATGAACGCAAGCCGAAGGTGAAGGGGACCGTGTACGAGTTGGCGCGCAAGTGCGGCAAGGCTGGCTGTGCGTGTACGCGGGGACAGTTGCACCGCTCGATGGTGTTGAGCTGGAGCGAGGAGGGCCGGACCCGGTTGTTGTCGATTCCTGCTGAGCGAGTGAAGGGGTTGCGAGAGAAGAGTGAACGGTATACCCAGTATCGCGCGGCCCGGGCCGAGGTCACCCGAGTACAACGGAGGATTCTGAAGCTGCTGGATCAAATCGAGAAGCTGCGGCGGGAGAAACCCTGATGGGGAGTCCGGCATGACCGTGTTTGAACGCAACGACCGGTTGGTGTGCGACGCGTTCCGGGACGGGGAGTTTGACTCGATCGAGGCGGCCGGAGAGGTCTCCGAGACGGACTTCTTTCGAGCCATCGCGGGCAAGAAGATTCGCCTCCTCCGCAGAATTTGTGGGCAGTCCAAAGGCCTGTGCGCACATAAGTAATTGAAACAAAGTACCTTATTCTTTTGTTCGACGGCGAATATTCCAGTACCCACTTCGGTCGGACGCCTACACCCGGTGCCCGGAGCCCCCGCCGGAGGCCCCGTTCCCCATCGCCCACACCAGCCGACACCGCGGAGCGCAGCCGAGGGTCAAGGCCGGCGCAGCCGCCGAGCTTGCGAGGGAAGCCTTGAGGCTTGGCGAGCACCGTGGTCTCCTCAAGCGGCGATGGAAGACGGTTTTACCCACAAATTCTGCGGAAGAGCCGAAGATTCTCGAGAAGTTGGCGGGGAGCTACCCGACCCCATTGAAGAAGCACGACGTACCGGTGTGGGTCTATATCGCCAGCAATGTGGCGATGCGCTTCCACGGGGTGCATCAGTTTCATGCCTATCCCTATGTCGTGCGCAGCGGGGGGATGGTCCAGGCCTTCGGCCCCCAGATGGGGCATCGGGCCATCCACCCGGAGACCGGCGATGTGACCTTGGAGTGTGGGGGGTTCAACGACAAGAACAGCTACGACCGGCAGACCCCCTGTGATCAGGACTATCTGCGGAAGATGGCGCGCAAGACCGACGCGGATCGCCTCCAGGATTGGTTCAACCGCGACGTGGTGGGCATCTTCCGACAGCATCGGGCCTTTGATCGGGAAGGGCTGTTCATCGGGGATGCGACCTATCTGTTCCTACCTGACAACCCGGCCTATGAACACGCCTCCTTGATGCTATTCAACGAGCACAACAAGCCGGTCGACGGTCTAAAACTGACCTCCAAACAGAAACTCCGGTGTCAGTGGCGCCGGTGCTACAAACTGGTGACCCTGATCCACACCAATCGCGCCGGGGACTTCTTCCTATGGGCCGGACTGCGAGTCAGTCAGGGTAAAGATAACGACTTGCCGATACTGTACCGCATGGTCGACGAGTTTGTGGCCTATCATGGCACGGGAATCATCAAGCGGTTGATCCTGGACCGGGGGTTTCTCGATGGCCCCTCCATTGGTCGTTGCAAACAGGATTATGGGATCGACATCCTGATTCCGGCCCGTCGCAACATGGAGATCACCCGCGACGCGATCGATCTGGCTGACGCCCAACCCGGGACGTTCCAATCTTGGACGCCTCCTGCACCGCCGGAGAAACCGGCTCCCCTTCATCGGCCCGCCGCGATTCGCAAACGTGAGCAGGCCCGGCAACGCACCTTAGAGAAACGCCCCGTCGAAAATCCGCCCGATCCGGCCACCACGCGCGTGGGTTCGGAACTGGCCGTGGTCCGGGACCTGGAGTCCTATTCCAACTGTCCGGTCCCGCTCCATGCGGTGATCAACCGTGAACGCTATGCCGATGGGCACACCGATCAGTGGGTGCTCTTGGATACCAAACGCATTGCGGATCCCGCCCAAACCCGCACCGAGTATGCGCGGCGCACCGTGGTTGAAGAGCGCTACCGGCAAACCAAGTGTTTCTCCGGCCTCGCCGAGTTCTCTTCCCGCGCATTCAGTCTCGTGGTCAACCAGGTCGTCTTTGTCCTGCTCACCTACAGCCTGCTGCAGTGGTATCTGCGGCGCATCGAACGCCGGAACATGAATCGGAAGACTCGCCCCCGCATCCTCGATGTGCTCCAGCCGACCTTTACCGTCATTCTGATTTACTACCAAAACTACGTCGCCTTCCTCTCTCCGCTCGAGCATCAGGAAATGGTGCTCACACTCAGCGAAACGGCTCGCAAGAAGATTCTTGCCAAGACCCGCCGGCTCCGTCGCGCCCTGGCAAATCAACTGCAGAATCCTCGGCCTCCATAGCGCACCGGGCCCTCGTCATGGATTTCTATCGACCCTGTTTGCCGCATCATCCGGCGGTCGTCGCACTCGTGTCGCTTCTCGAGCCACACCCATCCCTTTCACCATCCTGCAACTCCCTGTTTCCCACGCAAAACTCCTATCGCCCGAAAAACCACACGATATCGATCGGATAGCCTCAAGGAAATCGCCGCAGTGTCTGAATCGCAGACAGAGTGGCTGCAGTTCAGACAGTAGAGTGAGCCAGCAACGTTAAGCCGTCCCACCGGGGTCTGGAAGAATCCCAAAACGACAATTTGTGGAAAGATGTAGATTTTTGGGGTTGAAGCGTCGGTATCTGTATGTTATAATTATATACGACATGCAGTCTAAGAGCAAACTGGCGCGATTGAGCCGGTACCGGGCCGCTTTGCGGGAAGCGATCGATGAGTTAGCCGAGTTGATCGAGGTGGGCTATGAACGCAAGCCGATGGTGAAGGGGACCGTGTACGAGTTGGCGCGCAAGTGCGGCAAGGCTGGCTGTGCGTGTACGCGGGGACAGTTGCACCGCTCGATGGTGTTGAGCTGGAGCGAGGAGGGCCGGACCCGGTTGTTGTCGATTCCTGCTGAGCGAGTGAAGGGGTTGCGAGAGAAGAGTGAACGGTATACCCAGTATCGCGCGGCCCGGGCCGAGGTCACCCGAGTACAACGGAGGATTCTGAAGCTGCTGGATCAAATCGAGAAGCTGCGGCGGGAGAAACCCTGATGGGGAGTCCGGCATGACCGTGTTTGAACGCAACGACCGGTTGGTGTGCGACGCGTTCCGGGACGGGGAGTTTGACTCGATCGAGGCGGCCGGAGAGGTCTCCGAGACGGACTTCTTTCGAGCCATCGCGGGCAAGAAGATTCTCGAGAAGTTGGCGGGGAGCTACCCGACCCCATTGAAGAAGCACGACGTACCGGTGTGGGTCTATATCGCCAGCAATGTGGCGATGCGCTTCCACGGGGTGCATCAGTTTCATGCCTATCCCTATGTCGTGCGCAGCGGGGGGATGGTCCAGGCCTTCGGCCCCCAGATGGGGCATCGGGCCATCCACCCGGAGACCGGCGATGTGACCTTGGAGTGTGGGGGGTTCAACGACAAGAACAGCTACGACCGGCAGACCCCCTGTGATCAGGACTATCTGCGGAAGATGGCGCGCAAGACCGACGCGGATCGCCTCCAGGATTGGTTCAACCGCGACGTGGTGGGCATCTTCCGACAGCATCGGGCCTTTGATCGGGAAGGGCTGTTCATCGGGGATGCGACCTATCTGTTCCTACCTGACAACCCGGCCTATGAACACGCCTCCTTGATGCTATTCAACGAGCACAACAAGCCGGTCGACGGTCTAAAACTGACCTCCAAACAGAAACTCCGGTGTCAGTGGCGCCGGTGCTACAAACTGGTGACCCTGATCCACACCAATCGCGCCGGGGACTTCTTCCTATGGGCCGGACTGCGAGTCAGTCAGGGTAAAGATAACGACTTGCCGATACTGTACCGCATGGTCGACGAGTTTGTGGCCTATCATGGCACGGGAATCATCAAGCGGTTGATCCTGGACCGGGGGTTTCTCGATGGCCCCTCCATTGGTCGTTGCAAACAGGATTATGGGATCGACATCCTGATTCCGGCCCGTCGCAACATGGAGATCACCCGCGACGCGATCGATCTGGCTGACGCCCAACCCGGGACGTTCCAATCTTGGACGCCTCCTGCACCGCCGGAGAAACCGGCTCCCCTTCATCGGCCCGCCGCGATTCGCAAACGTGAGCAGGCCCGGCAACGCACCTTAGAGAAACGCCCCGTCGAAAATCCGCCCGATCCGGCCACCACGCGCGTGGGTTCGGAACTGGCCGTGGTCCGGGACCTGGAGTCCTATTCCAACTGTCCGGTCCCGCTCCATGCGGTGATCAACCGTGAACGCTATGCCGATGGGCACACCGATCAGTGGGTGCTCTTGGATACCAAACGCATTGCGGATCCCGCCCAAACCCGCACCGAGTATGCGCTGCGCACCGTGGTTGAAGAGCGCTACCGGCAAACCAAGTGTTTCTCCGGCCTCGCCGAGTTCTCTTCCCGCGCATTCAGTCTCGTGGTCAACCAGGTCGTCTTTGTCCTGCTCACCTACAGCCTGCTGCAGTGGTATCTGCGGCGCATCGAACGCCGGAACATGAATCGGAAGACTCGCCCCCGCATCCTCGATGTGCTCCAGCCGACCTTTACCGTCATTCTGATTTACTACCAAAACTACGTCGCCTTCCTCTCTCCGCTCGAGCATCAGGAAATGGTGCTCACACTCAGCGAAACGGCTCGCAAGAAGATTCTTGCCAAGACCCGCCGGCTCCGTCGCGCCCTGGCAAATCAACTGCAGAATCCTCGGCCTCCATAGCGCACCGGGCCCTCGTCATGGATTTCTATCGACCCTGTTTGCCGCATCATCCGGCGGTCGTCGCACTCGTGTCGCTTCTCGAGCCACACCCATCCCTTTCACCATCCTGCAACTCCCTGTTTCCCACGCAAAACTCCTATCGCCCGAAAAACCACACGATATCGATCGGATAGCCTCAAGGAAATCGCCGCAGTGTCTGAATCGCAGACAGAGTGGTTGTTTGATTGACCCCAACTCCCGTCTTTCGTATCATCTACGGAGTTTTTCACGGATCGCTCCAAGACACCTAAACGATGCAACCTGGCACGCAGCTTGGCCACTACGAGATCCTCTCTGCCCTCGGCAAGGGCGGCATGGGGGAAGTGTGGCGTGCGACGGATCAGAAGCTGGGGCGTGAAGTCGCCATCAAGACGCTGCCCGAAGAGTTCGCCAAAGACGAAGAACGCCTTGCCAGGTTTGAACGTGAAGCAAAGCTGCTGGCGTCGTTGAACGATCCTAACATCGCGGCGATTTACGGTTTGGAGGAGCACAACGGCACGCGCTTCCTCGTCCTCGAACTTGTTGAAGGTGACACGTTAGCGGAACGGCTCAAACGTGACGCTATCCCCGTCGAAGAATCCCTCAAACTTGCCCTCCAGATCGCTGAGGCATTAGAAGCCGCCCATGAGAAGGGTGTCATTCATCGTGATCTGAAACCGGCAAATATCAAGATCACTCCCGACGGCAAGATAAAGGTGTTGGATTTCGGGCTGGCAAAGGCGTTCGCTGGGGATGGGTCGGACGTGAACCTGTCGCAGTCACCCACGCTGAGCATGGCCGCGACACAGCAGGGAGTCATCCTAGTGGTCCCCGTCAAACAGACTGTAACTTATCGAGCTTCTTTCGGGCACGTTGAACTTTTTCAAGAATATCGGAAGCCGTTGCGGTACAAATGAAGGGCTTCGGGTTCTGATTGTGACCCCCGACATATTCCTCCACGGCCTGGATTAGCTCAGGAACCGAATGGAAAACCCCGCGCCGAAGCCGTTGTTCGGAAAGATCCCGGAAGAAGCGTTCGACTATGTTCAGCCAGGATGCACTGGTCGGTGTGAAGTGCACATGAAAGCGCGTGTTGCGCTTCAACCAGTTGACGATTTTCTGATGTTTGTGCGTGGCGTAGTTGTCGCAAATGATATGGATCTGTTTGTCTTTCGGCACGGAACGTTTGATCTGATTGAGAAACCGGATCCATTCCTGATGACGATGCTTCGGCATACAGGTCCCGATAATCGAGCCGTCCAGCGTATTGAGCGCGGCGAACATCGTGGTCGTCCCGTTGCGTTTGTAGTCGTGGGTGAGGGTGCCGCACCGCCCCTTCTTCAGAGGTAACCCGGGTTGCGTGCGGTCCAGGGCCTGCATCTGGCTCTTCTCATCGCAGGACAAAACAATGGCGTTTTCCGGAGGGTTCAGATACAAACCGACCACATCCTCCAACTTCTCGACAAATTGTTTGTCGTTGGAAAGTTTGAAGGTGCGTGCCAGATGAGGCTTCAAGCCATGAGCCCGCCAGATTCTCCCTACCGTGGACTCGCTGACGCCGGTTGCCCTGGCCATCAAGGACCGGCTCCAGTGCGTGGCGTTCGGAGGCTTCCCTTCGACCGTCTTCTTCACGATCCGGGCCCGCTTCCGGCGGCCGATCGAGGGAATCCGTCCACTGCGGGAAGCGTCCTTTTCGATTCCCCCGAGGCCATCTTCAACGAAACGATCGCGCCAACGTCCGGCCTTTTGACGAGTGATGTCCAACTTGGCAGCGATCTCCTGATTGTCCAGACCCCCGGCGGCCAGCAAGACAATTCGAGATCGTTCCGCCAACCGGACCGCCACACTGCGGCTTCGGCTCAGTCGCTCCAGTTCCTTCCGCACAGGAATGTCCAATTTAATCGTCGGTGCTCTCCTCATATATACTCAGACGTAGGAAAGCTGAATAAGTTACATTAACTGTGACGGACTACACTAGGCACTGCCGCCTATATGAGTCCTGAACAAGCGAGCGGGAGTACGTCTGACAGACGTGCCGACATCTGGTCGTTCGGCGTGGTCCTGTTCGAGATGTTGACGGGGCAGCAAGTATTTCCGGGTGAGACGGTGTCTCACGTCCTCGCCGGTGTACTGGCGAAGGAACCAACGTGGAAAACCCTTCCGCTGAATCTGCACCCGAGAATTCGGCTGCTCCTAGCCCGCATTTCTCATGAATGGTGCCCAAGACTGCATTTAGGAGAAGGAAAAGGCGTCGGAAGCTGGTTGGCGGGAGCAAAGATGCCGACTGAGCTGAGAAAGTGGGCCTGGATGAAGGGTGTTGCAGGGAATGGTGAGGTGAAATCGGATTACAGAGACAGCTATCCCGACCAAAGACGGGAAGGTTGGGATGTCTGAGAAGAAGTGATTAACAGCGCAGAGGGATTTGTTGAAGGTTCGCGTAAATCTGAGCGAACACCGTAGCGTAGGGGTAGCCTCCAGCCATCCGAATCCAGACTCGACGCACCGTGACATGGATCTGGGCTGCGATCTTGAGCAGCTTCAGGCGAATCGTGGTGCACTGCGCCCGCGCGAATTCGGTACCCTGCAAGCCGAGCCGTCGCAAGGCCTGCATCAGCATGTACGCCACCGATGAAAGGTAGAGTCGGAGTTGATTGGCGCGCATGGTGGCCGTGCTGGTCCGATCGGCGAACAATCCGAGTTGTTGCTCTTTGATCCGGTTTTCCATGTCTCCCCGTGCACAGTAGGTCTGTTCATAGATGTGCCTTGGGGATGTTCGTCCTTTCGGTAACGAGGTAACGATAAACCGGGGATTGGCGCCCTTGGCCAGATGTTCGGCCTTACCAATGATGCGTCGCTCACGAGTCCAGCTGTCTCGGGTCTGATACAGAAACGTCTTAAAGACGCGCGCCGGCTTTCCGGTCCTGTCGAACCGCTTTTTTGCCGTCGCCATCGGAGTTTCAATCGCGGCTAGCAGCCGATTGTTCTTCGCCAGTCCGATCACGTAATCGACACGGTGTTGGGCCTCGCACCAGGTCAGGATCTCATCGCGGCAGAAACCCGAGTCCCCCCGAATCACGATCTGGACTCTGGGCCACTTCTGCCGAATCTGTTCCACGATCCGTTCCAGCTCCTCTACCGATCCGTCCGCACCATCGATGTCGGAGCGTCGTAGCCGGGAACACAACACGAACTCTCCACAGAAAATATAAAGCGGCAGATAACAATGGTGCCTGTAGTAGCCGTGAAAGAAGCGACCCTCCTGATTCCCGTGTATCAGATCGTCGGTCGCATCCAGATCCAGAATGATCTGCCGCGGTGCCCGCCGATGGGCCTGGAGGAACACGTCCACCATCAGCCGATCTATCGCCGCTTCGTCCCGGCCGATCTTCTTGGTCGGGTGCTTTGCCGCACCCTCGGTCGACAGTTCCAGTCGGTTCAACGTGCTCTTGCCCGCCAGGGCCTTACCTCGATCTCGAGCTTGTTTCCGTGTCCGGCCCTTCGGATCGGTCTCACCCACCATCACCGCCAGCACCGGATCCGATCGGAGTTGATCGTGGTCGTTCAGATCTTCATAGCCCAAACACAATCCGTACACCCGTTGCGACACCAGTTGTTCGATCCCGTGTTCCACAAATCGCGGGTCCCGATAATCCCGGAAACATTCGGCAAACTGTTTCAGGATCCCGGTCCGTTTTTCCGTTTCTCGTAGCAGCAAACCGCCCGCGTCCGTGCTGATGTCTCCCCCGTCGAATTGCCCCCGGACTTCCCGTGTACCTAATGCGTGATATTGAATCGTTTCTGTTTTACACTCTGTCATGACAAAGGCCGCCTCCGTCTTGGCTTGAAAGTTTCTATTCAAAACCTTCTATGCCAGACAGGGCGGCCTTTTTCGGTCCTTTCCCTTCTTACTCGTTTCGATTTATTTCAAATCTCTTGAGAAATGCGGGCTAGAGCGTTGCTTGGAGAAGGAGGCCAAGGACCGTTACCACGATGTAGCCGATGTTCGCGTCGACATTCAGACAGTTCTCGCCGACCCGGATGGTGCGATCGTCCAGCCGGTTGCTGAGGCAGCGCTCCCATCGAAGCTGCCGTGGATCGCGGCTATAGTCTTAGCCGTGATCACGGGAGTGGCTGTATGGAGCCTCACCAACAGGGCACCCAATGAAGTCCGCACCCTAGCGCGCTTTGCGATTGACATGCCACCGGACGGCCCCGTCGTCACCACCTATGGCTGGCGAGTGGTGACTATTTCACCCGATGGGAGCCGGATCGCCTACGCAAGTGCCCCAGGTGGAGCGGCAAGTCGCCAAATCTACATTCGCCACATCGATGAACTGGAGGCCACAGTGCTGCGGGGCACCGAAGGGGGCGGGAGTGCTCCCTTCTTCTCACCTGACGGTGAGTCGATCGGTTTCGTTGGGGACACTATGGGCCACACTCTCAAGCGTGTGTCCTCCCTTGGAGGCCCCCCGACGACGATCGGGACGCTTGACACACAGCCTCGAGGCATGGAGTGGACAACGGACGGCACCATCCTGTTCAGCCTCCGCACGCGCCCCGGCCTCTTGCGGATTCCGGTGGTCGGTGGAGACGTCGAGCAGTTGACGACGGTAGACGAGGAGGCGAATGAAGCGCAGCACGAAGGTGCGAGCCTCCTGCCCGACGGAGATACGGTCCTCTTCTCGATCGCGTACCAATCCGAGGAGCCTCGACTCGCACGTCTGTCGTTGTCGAGTCGGGAGGTCACACACCTGCGGATAAATGGAAGCGATCCCATGTATTCGCCGACCGGACATATCGTTTATGCAGTGTCGGACGGCACGTTGGGGGCTGTCGGGTTTGATCTCGACCGGCGCGAGCTGACCAGCACCAACCCGGTTCCGGTCCAGGACAACGTGAACACCGGTATTGGAGGCCGCACGGGAAACTTCGGATTGGCTGCGAACGGCTCGCTCGTCTATCTGCAGGGGACTGCCGACGTCACCTCGAGGTTGGTGTGGGTCGACAGGCACGGGGCCGTCGAGCCCGTCGGAGACTTTCCCGAGGCCGCGTATAACCAGCCACGCTTATCCCCTGACGGAAGGCGGGCATTGCTTGGAATCGGAGAACCTGGAATCGGAGACGCTGAGCGAGACATCTGGGTTTATGAACTCGAGCGCGGTGGCCGGATCCCTCTGACCAGAGATGGGGTGAGTCTCAGAAGTGTCTGGTCCACGGATGGTGCGGAGGTGGCCTTCACCTCGGCGCGGTCCGGGATCGACAATATCTTCGTCCAGCCATCGGATGGCAGCGGCGAAGCACGGAAGCTCACAGATAGTGAATACGGTTCCCACGTCGATGCCTGGTCCGTCGATGGAACCCTGTCCTTCCACCGGCATGGCAGCCTCCCGGACCGGGTAGACACAGACGTCTTGACGATTTCAGACGACGGAGGGGAAGAGCAGGTCTTTCTTGGAGGTGCATTTTACGAGGCCACTGCGGTCTTCTCTCCTGACGGAAACTGGGTGGCATATCGGTCGAATGAATCCGGTCAGGACGATATCTATATCACGGCGTACCCGGGTCCCGGGGGAAGGTTCCCGGTGTCCACCGATGGAGGGACGCAGCCGGTATGGGCCCGGAACGGGGAATTGTTTTACCGGAGCTTGGACGGCAACACGATGATGGGCGTTCGAGTGTCCACCGAAGCGACGCTGGATATCGGAGTGCCCGAAGTCGTCTTCCAAGGTCGGTATGTTTTAGGCCCCGCAGGCCCGCGAGCGAACTACGACGTGACGGCTGGCGGCCAACAGTTCCTCATGATCTCGGCTGGTGAAACCGACTCTGTACAGAATCAGATCAACGTCGTCCTGAACTGGTTCGAAGAACTGAAAGAATTGGTGCCGGTTCCGTAGCCGTCGCTCTTTTCGAGCCCTTCGACTCAACAAACCTCTCGGTTCGTTATCCTGCTTCAATCCACATGATCGTAAAGTCGTCAAACCGGACTTCTGAATCCTGGTCGACATTTCGCCGGGTTCGACGGATCCACTTTTCCGTGTCGGCGGTAGTACGGCCGGGTGCCTTCCTGATTGACCCCAACTCCCGCCTTTCGTATCATCTACGGAGTTTTTCACGGATCGCTCCAAGACACCTAAACGATGCAACCTGGTACGCAGCTTGGCCACTACGAGATCGTCTCCCCGCTCGGCAAGGGGGGTATGGGAGAGGTGTGGCGTGCCAGGGATTCCACGCTCGGGCGTGAGGTCGCCATTAAGACACTGCCCGAAGAGTTCGCCAGGGACGAAGAACGCCTCGCGCGATTTGAGCGTGAGGCGAAGCTGCTGGCCTCGCTGAACCATCCGAACATAGCAACGATCCACGGTCTGGAAGAAGACAACGGCACACGGTTCCTGGTCCTTGAACTGGTCGAAGGCGACACGCTCGCCGACCAGTTGAAGCGCGGTGCCATCCCTGTTGAAGAATCCCTCAAGCTTGCCCTCCAGATCGCGGAGGCCCTCGAAGCCGCGCACGAGAAAGGCGTCATCCATCGTGACCTGAAGCCAGCCAACATCAAGGTCACCCCCGACGGCAAGATCAAGGTATTGGATTTCGGATTGGCGAAAGCGTTTGAAGGCGGTGGGAGATCGGTGAACCCGTCCCAAATGCAAACCGCAACGGTTCCCGAACCCACCCTCGCAGGAACCATTCTCGGAACGCCAGCATACATGAGTCCGGAGCAGGCACGCGGTCGGGAAGTCGACAAACGAACCGACATCTGGTCGTTCGGCTGTGTGCTGTACGAGATGCTGACCCGAAAGCGTGCGTTTGACGCAGGTTCGGCGACGGACATCATCGCCCGCGTCGTCAGAGATGATCCGGACTGGGATGCTCTACCCGCATTGCAGCCCTCGATCCGAAAGCTCCTCAAACGCTGTTTGCTCAAAGATCCGACCGGACGTCTCCGCGATGTCGGCGATGCGCGGATCGAGATAGAGGATTCTGAGCGAGCAGGGGAGGTGCCCCCGGCGCCGTCGCCGATCCAGAGTCGCGAAAAGTACTGGCAGGCGCTGACCGCAGTCCTGGGAGTCGTTCTCGTGGTTATCCTAGTCCGGTCGAATCTTCCGGTGGAGACTCCGGCCAAACAGGTCTTTCGTAGTGAGCTCGTACTGCCCATCAAAGGTGTATTGGGCAAGGATACCGGATCAGGTTCGACGATTCTGATCTCGCCGGACGGCTCTCATGTTGTCCACCCCGGTCCTGGAATTGGGCAGGGGGTTCGCTTGCTTCCGCTCTCTAGTCTCGAGCCCCAGGCTCCACTGCTTGAGCGGTTTTGGTCGCCGACGATATTCTCCGCAGACGGGCAGTGGCTTCTCTACTCTAGTACCTTGGCTGGGGAAATGAATCGAATACCGATCAACGGGGGTGCGTCAAGCCGTGTCGCCGATGCCCTATACATCGGCGGGGCAACGTGGGGCAGTGACGATACCATCGTCTTTTCGCCAGACCAGACGTCCTCTCTCTGGGTGGTCTCGGAAGGAGGAGAGGCACAGCCGCTGACCACACTGGCGGACGATGAGGAAAGCCATCGTTGGCCGGATCTCCTTCCCGACAACCGCGCCGTCCTGTTCACCGTCAGGAAGAAGAGCCAAAGGGTCGACGACGACCAGATTGCGGTCTATTCATTCGATGACGAGAGCACGCGGTACCTGTTTCCAGGCGCGAATCCCCACTACAGCCCGACCGGACACCTGGTCTACGCTCGAGGGAATGCTCTCTTTGCCGCGCGATTCGATCCGGTCACGATGGAAGTGGGCACTCCCGTATCCGTCGTCGAAGACGTGTTGCGATCCCAGTACGGCGGGGCGCAATACAGCTTCTCGGATACCGGAACGCTGGTTTACGTTCCAGCTGACACGCCGGAACCTGAGAACAGGTTGGTGTGGGTCAACAGGGAAGGCAACGCCGAACCTGTCAGCGGTGCTGAGCCTCGGTATTACGGCCCAGCGCCGAGACTGTCTCCCGATGGAAAGAAGATCGCGTTTTCCGTAGACTCCCATTTCGGTTGGGGCCAGGACATCTCGATCCACGACCTGGAAACGGGGCTTTCCAGCCAACTCACGTTCAGCGGGAACAGCGAGCTCGCCGCCTTACCGCTCTGGACCCCGGACAGCGCTGAAATCATGTATTACAAGGCAGTGGGCGCCCACGGCATGAAGGCTGTCGACGGAACCGAACCGTCTCGCAAGCCGCTCGCCTCAAGCGGCATCGCGCACCCGAGTTCGTATTCGCGAGATGGAGACCTGGCAATCGCACAGCCGGGACCGGACGGCTCCATGGACATCGTGATTCATGCCGACGGGGCAACCGAGACATTCGTCGCGACCGCGGCGCAGGAGCAAGCGCCGATGTTTTCTCCCGACGGCCGGTGGATCGCTTACCAGTCCGATCGTTTAGGACAGACCGAGATCTGGGTGCGTAACTACCCGGCCACTCCCGAACAACCGATCAGGATTTCAGAGGGTGGAGGAACCGAGCCGGTGTGGGCGCGTGACGGAACAGAAATCTACTACCGGAACGGTGACACGATGATGGCGGCCCAAGTTGCGACGGGACCGTTCAGGGTTCTCGAACGGATCCCGCCTTTTGAAGGTCGATACTTGACGGGATTCATTACTCCCGGGTACGACGTCGCCGCTGACGGTCGCTTCCTGATGGTTCAAGAAGACCCGGACAATTCCGTACGCGTGATCATGGTCCTGAACTGGTTTGAAGAGCTAAAGAATCGGGTGCCGACGAATTGATCGACCTTCCGTCTCTGGCCCTTCAACGACTCCTGATCAGGGTTGTAGGAATTCCACATCCCCAGTAAGTCGCGAACCCGTACATGTGGAAATGTCGGCATCGCATCGGCCCGAATGTTGGCACAAGTCCATCGCCAACCCAGAGAAGTAACTTTCCACTGAGGGGCTCCCCATTCTTCGGACAGAAAATCCCGGATCTTAAGGTGGATCGCTGCCGTTGAAATGGGTTGATGTTTTACCCGTCGCCGAGCCTGTGGGAACTGTGAAAAAGCCGAGTCTCCGAGGCTGTTTTCAAGCCGTTGTGGAAATCCTTTTTGAGGATTTCCATCAGCGGCGGCAGTTTCCACAGGCTGCAGCTTTCTTTCTTTTTTGGTTCTCTTTTCTTTCTTTTCGCCTCCGATAAACACTTCCAGAGAAAAGATCGCGCCAGGATCGCCTGTCAACGGCGTTCGCCGTCTGGGGCAACCTGGAGTATGGCTGCTTTCTTGACCGATGCCGTACTCCTCGTACTTTGAAAGTACATCGCCTCGGGTGTCTGATAGTCGAATACCTGATGACCGCGTTCCTGATTGTAAAATCTGAAATAGACAGTCAGGTTCGAGACCGCCTCGGGAACGCTCATGTAGTCCTTCAGGTACACTTCCTCGTACTTCACCGTTCGCCATAGACGTTCGACGAAAATGTTGTCCAGGAACCGGCCCCGGCCGTCCATGCTGATCCGGATGCCCTCGCCTTCGAGTCGGCTCGTAAACGCATCGCTGGTGAACTGAGAACCCTGATCCGAGTTGAAGATCTCCGGTTGCGCATGCCTCAGGGCCCAGTCCAATGCCGACACGCAGAAAGCGCTGTCCATCGATACTGAAACCTCCCAGGCCAGCACATACCGGCTGTACCAGTCCATGATCGCCACCAGATAGATAAACCCCTGCCGCAGACGGATATACGTGATATCGGTGGCCCACACCATGTCTGGGCGATCGATCCTCAGCCCCCGTAGCTGGTACGGATAGATCCGATGTCCCGGTGCCGGCGTCGACAACCGCGGTTTGGGATAGATCGCTTCCAGTCCCATCTGCCGCATGAGCCGTCGTACTCGTTTCGCATTGACCCGGTGACCTTGATTCTCCAGCCAGTGAGTCATCCGCCGCACGCCGTAGAACGGCGTCCGTGTGTACTGCTCGTCCAACAGACGCATCAACTCCAGGTTCTCGGCGCTCTCGCCAACAGGCGTGTAGTAGAGTCCCGACCGGGACACTCCCGCCAACCGGCACTGCTCGGTGATGCTCAGTTTCTTGTCGCTTGATTCGATCCATGGCCGTCGTTGTCCTAACGTGAAAGTCCGGACTTTTTTTTCAACCAATCCACCTCGACGTGCAACTTTCCGATCTCTTGGTAAAGTTCGGTCCGGACTTCTTCATCGGCTTCCATCGATTGTGTCTTCCCGTTCGAGAAGATCTCCGATGCGCCATCGAGCAACTGCTTCTTCCACTTTGTCACCATATTCGGGTGGACCCCGTAGTTGGAGGCGATCTCCTGGATCGTTCGCTGTCCCTTCACCGCCTCCACCGCGATCTTCGCCTTCAGATCGGCGCTGTACTGCTTCCTCTGTCTCTTCTTCATCTGCCTCTCCCGAGGCAGCGATTTTACACCTTAGCGACCTGTCCGAATTTTGGGGAGCACCTCACACCTCGACCCGGATCAACGATCATGCTCGGTAGGATCGACCACCTTAGCCAATCAGAAGGAAAGGAGGCGAAGGATGCCTGCGGGAGATGCACACAGAACATGGTTTCCGGAGATGGTCGAAGAACTTCGCCGCCGGTGGAAGCCTGACTCGCCGTTTCGCGAGCTGATCGAACTGTCCGACAATCTCGATCTGCAGGTGACTCAGATTCGAACCGAGCGCCATATCCGCCCTCCGATGATTCGTTGCTCAAAGTGTGGCCACAGCGGACGCGCGGCCGAACCTCGCGTCAGTGTGCGTGCGGTCATTCTTGCGGCATCCAGATTCGGGATCGAATCTCAAACCGTTATAAGAGCGGTTGAGCGTAGATGGGCCAAGTACAGGACCGAGAACGAACTCGATCTCTATGGTAAGTCCGACGGATCGCAGGAGGACAAATCCTCTGTGGAAAAAGAGGTTTGCGAGCACTAGTCCAATTGGGAGTGCCGACAAAACACTGCACTTCTCAGTCTCCGACATTGCGGTTTGCAAGCAAGTGAGCAAAGTGACGGATTGATTGACCCCAACTCCCGCCTTTCGTATCATCTACGGAGTTTTTCGGGGATCGCCCCAAGAGACGCTTAAACGATGCAACCTGGCACGCAGCTTGGCCACTACGAGATCGTCTCCGCCCTCGGCAAGGGTGGCATGGGTGAGGTGTGGCGTGCCCGCGATCAGAAACTCGGACGCGAGGTTGCCATCAAGACCCTCCCGGAAGAATTCGCCAGAGATGAAGAGCGTCTGGCCCGGTTCGAGCGTGAAGCCAAACTGCTAGTGGTCCCCGTCAAACAGACTGTAACTTATCGAGCTTCTTTCGGGCACGTTGAACTTTTTGGGTCTTCCGCAGAATTTGTGGGTAAAACCGTCTTCCATCGCCGCTTGAGGAGACCACGGTGCTCGCCAAGCCTCAAGGCTTCCCTCGCAAGCTCGGCGGCTGCGCCGGCCTTGACCCTCGGCTGCGCTCCGCGGTGTCGGCTGGTGTGGGCGATGGGGAACGGGGCCTCCGGCGGGGGCTCCGGGCACCGGGTGTAGGCGTCCGACCGAAGTGGGTACTGGAATATTCGCCGTCGAACAAAAGAATAAGGTACTTTGTTTCAATTACTTATGTGCGCACAGGCCTTTGGACTGCCCACAAATTCTGCGGAGGAGGCAACTTTTTCAAGAATATCGGAAGCCGTTGCGGTCCAAATGAAGGGCTTCGGGTTCTGATTGTGACCCCCGACATATTCCTCCACGGCCTGGATTAGCTCAGGAACCGAATGGAAAACCCCGCGCCGAAGCCGTTGTTCGGAAAGATCCCGGAAGAAGCGTTCGACCATGTTCAGCCAGGATGCACTGGTCGGTGTGAAGTGCACATGAAAGCGCGTGTTGCGCTTCAACCAGTTGACGACTTTCTGATGTTTGTGCGTGGCGTAGTTGTCGCAAATGATATGGATCTGTTTGTCTTTCGGCACGGAACGTTTGATCTGATTGAGAAACCGGATCCATTCCTGATGACGATGCTTCGGCATACAGGTCCCGATAATCGAGCCGTCCAGCGTATTGAGCGCGGCGAACATCGTGGTCGTCCCGTTGCGTTTGTAGTCGTGGGTGAGGGTGCCGCACCGCCCCTTCTTCAGAGGTAACCCGGGTTGCGTGCGGTCCAGGGCCTGCATCTGGCTCTTCTCATCGCAGGACAAAACAATGGCGTTTTCCGGAGGGTTCAGATACAAACCGACCACATCCTCCAACTTCTCGACAAATTGTTTGTCGTTGGAAAGTTTGAAGGTGCGTGCCAGATGAGGCTTCAAGCCATGAGCCCGCCAGATTCTCCCTACCGTGGACTCGCTGACGCCGGTTGCCCTGGCCATCAAGGACCGGCTCCAGTGCGTGGCGTTCGGAGGCTTCCCTTCGACCGTCTTCTTCACGATCCGGGCCCGCTTCCGGCGGCCGATCGAGGGAATCCGTCCACTGCGGGAAGCGTCCTTTTCGATTCCCCCGAGGCCATCTTCAACGAAACGATCGCGCCAACGCCGGCCTTTTGACGAGTGATGTCCAACTTGGCAGCGATCTCCTGATTGTCCAGACCCCCGGCGGCCAGCAAGACAATTCGAGATCGTTCCGCCAACCGGACCGCCACACTGCGGCTTCGGCTCAGTCGCTCCAGTTCCTTCCGCACAGGAATGTCCAATTTAATCGTCGGTGCTCTCCTCATATATACTCAGACGTAGGAAAGCTGAATAAGTTACATTAACTGTGACGGACTACACTAGCGTCGCTGAACCATCCCAACATCGCCACGATCCACGGCCTCGAAGAAGACGACGGGACACGGTTTCTCGTCCTCGAACTCGTCGAAGGAGACACGTTAGCTGAACGGTTGAAGAGCGGCGCGATCCCTGTCGAAGAATCGCTCAAGCTCGCTCTACAGATTGCGGAGGCTCTCGAAGCCGCACATGAGAAAAGTGTCATTCACCGGGATCTCAAACCCGCCAACGTCAAGGTGACGCCCGACGGCAAGGTCAAGGTGCTGGATTTCGGCTTGGCGAAAGCATTCATCGGCGACGGTGCCGATGCCAGCTTCTCAAACTCACCAACGTTGAGCATGGCGGCGACGCAGCAGGGGATCATCCTCGGTACTGCCGCCTACATGTCTCCCGAACAGGCGAGAGGGCAGGAAGTTGACAAGCGTGCGGATATTTGGGCGTTCGGGTGCGTCCTGTTCGAGATGCTGACGGGTCGGCAAACCTATGGAGGTCCCACCGCGTCCGACGTTCTCGCCGGGGTGCTTGCGGAGAACCGGACTGGAAGAGCCTGCCACCGAACGTGCATCCACGCATTCGGCTGCTCCTCGAGAGGTGTTTGGAGAAGGAGTCGAAAGACCGATACGGTGACATCTCCGATGCTCGGGTGGATATTCAGAAAGTACTGGGCGATCCGGGGTTCAGACATGGGACCGGCGATGGGACTGGAGTCCCTGCGGGCGTCGGTCCGTGGAAACGGCTGACGGTTGCGTTCGCGGCAGTCGCCGCCCTCCTGGCGGGGACCCTCGCCTGGTCGCTCCTCCGTCCGATGGAGAGGCCCGTCAGCCGCTACAGCATCGAGTTACCTGTCACTCAGCGGGAAAGCGGCGTCGGCTCGAGCGTCGCCGTCTCACCGGACGGGACGCAGATGGTCTACGTGGGTCCGGGGGAACAGGGCGGCAGACAGCTCTGGCTACGCCGACGTGATCAACTTCAGGCGACGCCCATCGCGGGCACCGAGGGAGCGCTGAACCCCGTCTTCTCTCCCGACGGCCGGAGGGTGGCCTTCCGCCAAGGTGCCCAAAGTGGCGGGGTCCGCGTGGTCTCACTGAGCGGTGGGCCACCGTTGGCGATCGTGGAGAGCGGCGTTGGACCGGGGGGGCTCGCCTGGGGTCCCGGTGGCTACATCTACTTCCAGGCTCCTGGGGGGACGGGTCTTTTCCGCGTGCCGGAAACGAGCGGTGAGGTGGAGCCGTTCACCGTGTTCGACACGGCACAGAGCGAGACGGGTCACGCCTGGCCGCAGGCGCTCCCCAACGGTCGCGGCGTGCTGTTCACGGTGTACCAGCCCGGTGGCGACTTCAGCCAGTACGACATCGCGGTGGCGGACATGGAGACCGGGGAGCACGAAGTACTCGTGGGCGGCGTGTTCGCCCGCTACGCGGCCTCGGGGCATCTGGTTTACGTGACGGCGGACGGAACGCTCCTGGCCGCTCCGTTCGACCAGGACGCGCTGCAGCTGGCGGGAGACCCGGTGGCGCTTACCGAGGGTGTAGGTGTGCGCGTATTCGGTTCGGTCCACCTCGCGCTGTCGGACGACGGCGGGCTCGTGTATCAGGCCGGAGGTGGGACCGCCGGCCAGTCCGAGTTCGTCTGGGTAACGCGCTCGGGCCAGGCAACGTCCGTCGATCGCGAATTGTCATTCCGTCGCACCGCCAACTCCGGGTCCAGGCTTTCACCGGACGGGACGCGGATGGCGTTCGCCACCACGGTGGAGGGCAACCAGGACATCTGGATCAAGCACCTGCCCGACGGTCCGCTGGAGCGGCTCACGTTCTCCGAGGATGATGACTTCAGGCCATTCTGGACGCCCGATGGTCAGACCGTGACGTACTTTTCGGGTCCCCTGGGCGACAGGAACGTATGGTCTAAGCGTGCGGACGGAACGGGAGAAGCGGTGCTGGTGCTCGACGAAGAGCGCGGCTTCGCCCAAGGGTCGTGGAGTGCCGATGGCCAGTGGCTCGTGCTTCGCGCCGCGGCAAACGCGGTTTTGGGTATTGGCCTGCGCGACATCCTGGCTTTCCGTCCGGGCGAGGACAGCGCGGCCACACCGCTGGTGGCGACACCCGAGTTTGCCGAGGGAGCGCCGGCATTGTCGCCGGACGGCAGATGGCTGGCGTACAGTTCGAACGAAACGGGCAGCTACGAGGTGTTCGTGCGTCCGCTCCCCGATGTGAACTCGACCAGGGTGCTGGTCTCGAGGGACGGGGGGCTCGGGCCGCTCTGGGCGCACAGCGGGCGTGAGCTGTTTTTCGTGGACGAGGACCGTGGGCTGGTGGCTGCCCAGTTCGATCCAGCCTCGGGGCAGGTGCAGGCGCAGGAGACGCTGTTCACCATACCGGCGGGATATTTCGTGGACCCGGGCGACAACTTCTACGACATCACGTCAGATGATCAGCGGTTCCTGATGGTCCGCCCCTACGAGGGCGAAGGTGAGGCGGCCGCGACCGAGGTCATCGTGGTCGAGAACTTCTTTGAAGAACTGAAGGAACGGGTGCCGCTGCCGTAGTCGCCCAACCTGACCTGACTCCCTCCGTGGAATTCTCTCTGTTGGCTAGCTGGAAGCGGTCCGAGACGATCCAGATGCCTGGGAAGTCGCGAAACCGTAGATCTGGAAAAAATCTGCCATCGGATCGGTCGGACCACTGGCACCGGTCCGGTTTCGGGGTTTTACGACCAGGTGCCCGAATTTAGACTCTACTCTATGCAATCTGGCACAAAACTCGGCCATTACGTGATCAGCACACACCTTGGTAAGTGGAATCGGAAGGTGTGGACTGTACTGACGCTGGCCTGATGCCTCAGTTTGGAAGGCTTGCTGACCGTGAAACAAATCCTCGATTGGATTTCAGGACTTAGGCTTCAGGATCTTGGGTCCTCGGCAAAATCTGTGGGTAGAAACGGGCAAATGAGTGGCCTGTGGAAAGTGGCGACGCTGAGGGAATCCGGTAAGAGACGCGCGGATTTCCACAGCGACTTGAATCGGCCGGAAAAGACGTGGGGCCGATTCACACTTCCACACAGGCCGGGATGAGGAGAAACCGACGATGAGAACGAAAGGGATGTAGCACACCCTGGCTCGAATCCTGTATTTGGTATTGCACCAAACAAATCCAAAGCAGGAGAGACGAGACCAGGGTGCAAGTGAAGACTATTCTGAATCGAGTGCAGAAGTTCAAGTCCTTTGTCTACGGAGCAGTGCGATGGGAACGAATCGGGGGCGAGACGGCACTGTTGGTGGAGATATTTCCACGACGCAACAGCCGGCCGGTCTGCTCGGGCTGCGGGCGTGCGGGACCGGGTTACGACACGCTGGAGGCCCGCCTGTTCGAGTTTGTGCCGCTGTGGGGCTTTCCCGTGTTCTTCGTGTATCTGATGCGGCGTGTGGATTGCAGGCGTTGTGGCGTGAAGGTCGAATCGGTGCCCTGGGCCGAGGGTAAGCAAACCTTGACGCGGACGTATATGCAATTTCTGGCCGGTTGGGCGCGGCGGATGTCCTGGCAGGAGGTTGCCGACATCTTCCGGACTTCCTGGGAGAAGGTGTTTCGATCTGTGGAATGGATCGTCGGCTGGGGGCTGGCGCACCGGGACCTGGAGGGTGTGACCGCGATTGGCGTGGACGAGATTCTCTGGCGCCGGGGGCACAAGTACCTGACGGTGGTCTACCAGATCGACCGGCATTCCAAGCGGCTGCTCTGGGTCGGCCGGGATCGCACGGTGAAAACGTTGCTGCGCTTCTTCCAGCAATTCGGAGTCGAGCGCGCCGCCGAGTTGAAGTTCGTGTGCAGCGACATGTGGAAGCCGTATCTGAAGGTGATTTCCAAGAAAGCATCGACGGCCCTGCATGTTCTGGATCGGTTTCATATCGCCATGCACATGAATAAGGCCATCGATGAGGTTCGAGCCCAGGAATCCCGGGATATGAAAGCCGCGGGATTGGAGCCGATCCTGAAACACTCCCGGTGGTGTTTGCTCAAGCGCCCCCAGAACCGAACCGACAAGCAAGACATCAAGCTGGCCGACCTGCTCCAGTACAACCTGCGGACCGTTCGGAGCTTTCTGCTCAAGGAGGACTTCCAGTTCTTCTGGGAGTACACGTCGCCCTACTGGGCCGGTCAATTCATGGATGCCTGGTGCCGGCGGACGATGCGATCCCGGATCGAGCCCATGAAAAAGGTGGCGCGCATGCTCCGCTCCCACCGGGAACTCCTGCTCAACTGGTTCCGTGCCAAAAAGCGGATTTCCGGGGGCATCGTCGAAGGTTTCAACAACAAAGCGAAAGTGACCACCAGAAAAGCGTATGGTTTTCGGACCTTTAGAGCTGCCCAAGTCGCTCTCTACCACACGCTTGGAGCGTTACCGGAACCCGATGTCGCCCACAGATTTTACTGAGGAGGCAGGATCTTCTACTCTTGTTTTTTCCGTTTGCCTTAATCATTTTTGTTGTATTCGTGGCTGTGCAGATGGAACCTATGCTTATCGCGTTGCGGGCGATTGCTGGTCTGGTTCTTATTACGACGGTCGTTGCAGCCTTTGTGTATGGAAAGCGCCGTTGATTCAGCAACAATCTGACGGAGACTATTACCGACAACTGCGCCTGGGTTTGTCCACCCGGTCTGGCCCACTTTTGATCGTCTGATTTGGCCCACCCCCTCCTGTTAATAATTCCGAGTAGTGATAATTACCGTCGGGCCTGTGTTGGAGATGTGGGAAAGCCGAGCGCCCTTGGCGAGGCTTTTCCAAGCGCTGTGGGAATCCTGGTTTTTAGGATTTCCACAGCGCTTCATCTTCCACAGGCCTCCGTTTCTTTCTTTTTGGTTCTTTTTCTTTCTTTCGGGAAAAAACTCCGTTTCCAGGATCGCCCAGGATCGACGACCGCGGGGCGATCCGACCCTCAGGACGTGGTTTCTTTCGCGGGTTTCTCCTTTCCAGCTGGATGCCGTGGTTTCTGTCGTTTCTCCAACGTGCGCCGAAACCGGAAGGATTCGGTTCCGGTCTCGATGATGTGTGCGCGATCGGTTATCCGGTCCAGCAACGCCTTGCACAGCCGAACATTGGGAAACACCTGGGTCCATTCCGAGAACGGCAGATTCGTTGTCAAGATCACCGTCGCTCGCTCGGCTCGATCCGAGATGACCTGAAAGAGGAGTTCGGCGCCGAGGTCTGCCAGCGGGACGTAGCCGACTTCGTCGATGGCAATCAACTCGTATCGGAACCATCGGGCCAGAACCCGGCGGAACTGGTTGTTGTGTTGGGCCTCGACCAGCTCGTTGATCAAGCCGGCGGCCGTCGTAAAGCGAACCCGCTTCTTCTGCCGACAAGCGGCCACGCACAGTCCTGTGGCCAGGTGCGTCTTGCCCGTTCCACACTCCCCGATCAGGACGACAGGTTCGGCGTGTTCTAAATAGCCACCGTCTGCGAGTCCACGGATCCGGTTGGCTGG
This sequence comes from Terriglobia bacterium, assembly GCA_965262425.1. Lineage (GTDB taxonomy): Bacteria > Acidobacteriota > Terriglobia > 20CM-2-55-15 > 20CM-2-55-15 > CAZOZZ01. Next base: position 2,895,838 of record OZ253536.1, read on the forward strand.
AACCTTCGACCGCGAGAAGTCAAAGTCCTCGAGTGTCTTCATTCGAGGGAAACGTGCGGCTTGAATCCGCCGGGCCACGGTGTTCCGTTCGCGTTCTTCAACTTCCATCGCCAGCAAGGCTTCCAGATACCGCGTGTAGGTGTGCTCTTCCCGCTGGGCCTGCTCGGCCATGGCCGCAAACTGCGTTCCGATCGTGGGCGTCCGGAGAGCTTTACAGTACTGCTGAATCGCCGCCTGTTCGACCCCGCCGGCTGTGGCGGACACTAGACCACCTCCGCAGTGAGCAGTGCATCGTAAGTATTCACCTCCGGCAGGGGCCGCTCATAAGCGCGTAGTGCGGCCACTTCCAGTCGCGGCGCCGCCGGCCGGTCGAGTCGGGCCTCGGTCATCAGGTAGCGCGCCGCGGCGGCATCGGAGCATCCCAGGCGCAGGGCTTGTTGGAATGCGGAATCCAGCTCGCTATAGCCATGTTCCCGGCCCAGTAGGAGCAACTCCACCATTGCGCGGGTCCCATTCTGTTTTCCGTTGCGATCGATCAACGTCTGCCAGAACTCGTCATAGCTTTTCGGCCATCGGCCCTGTTGCCGCCATTGCTCCAGAGGCTTGCTCCCGGCCAGCGCGCCCGGCTTCCGCTCCAACACCTCCAGATAATGTTCCAGATTGAAGAAGTGCTGGCCTTTTCCATATCCTCGCTCATGCCGCGCCACGCATCCGCCATCGTGCCAGACCTCCACGTAGACCGGAAAAACGCTCGCCCGCACCACAGTCCCGGCCTTGACGGGGGCGGAGTAGAAGTTGTTACGCACCCGTACACATCCCTTACCATCGACTCGTGGAAAGCTGTCCTCGGCCAGAGGGAACCCTTCGGTCGATAACGCGAGCAGATGGGGCTGTTCGATCTGCATCCCTTCACCCACCGTCTGGACCCGATCGCCGATCTTGCGCCGTTCATCGGCGTGGCAACCGGCCAGCAGCTGCGCATTCAGATCCGCCAGGTCCTTCGCCTTCGGCACCGGTACCAGGTGATTGCGCCGGAAATATCCGGCTTCGCCTTCCACACCGCCTTTCTCGTGGCCCTCGCCGGGTGTGCAGAACTCGGCTTGAAACTTCCAATGCGACCGAAACGCGATGAACCGTTCGGTCTCTACACGCCGGTATCCCCGCAGAATCTTCTTCACCGCGCTGGTCAGGTTGTCATAACGCAGCACCCCGAAGACCCCCGCAAAATAGCGGAACCCCAACTCATGAGCCTCCAGGAATGCCTGTTGTGTCGCCCGCGGATAAGCTCGATGGAATGCGCCACCACTGCCCATGCTCCGCATACAGAAAACCTGGAGCTTCTGCCGTTCGCCATCCAACTCCGCGACGGCTTCGTACCAGTCGATCTGTGCTTCCTGACCCCAGGCGTAGCTTTGCGGCACGAACGTCTCCTGTCGGATGAAACCCATCTCCCGCTTCCGCCTCCCGACATATCGGCGAACCGTCGATTCCCCAATCGGATGTTTCGGAAATTCCATCCGGATCCGTTCGTAGATCCGGTGACTGGTGTGCCGCTGCTTCCGGGGGGCATGCCTGTCCGCCTCCAACACCCCGTTGATAAATTCCATAACCGGCTCCAGCCTCGGCCTCTTCCGCTCCGGGCTCTTCCTCGCCGGCGGCACGGCGTTTCCCAGCGCTTGACGCACCATCCGTCGATGCACACCCACTTTCCGCGACACCCCCTGGATTGTTCCCACCCCAAACTCGTACTCCCGTCGAATCTCTTCGAATAGTTCCACTTTTGATCTCCTCGACACCGGGCCCTCCGTTCCGACTTGTATATGTCGAAACAGGGTCCCCGGTTGCCTTGTCAGGGGTGGGCCAAATCAAACGATCAATAGTGGGCCAAATGAGAGTAGCGAAATCAGCGCCTGCTCAACAACGGAGTCCGGGGGAGCCTTCGATGATGTCAGATCGGGCCAGCGAGTTTCCCTGTATATTTGAGCACCAAAAAGGTTCCAGTGGATCAGGGCGTTCTGCGTTCATTCTGCTTTTAGGTTTAGGTTTGGGGTTTGTCCTAATTGGATTCGTTGCCTTTCCTGTCCTAAATCTGGACGGTTCTCAGTCGGCATTCTGGCCTGTCACAAGTTTAATACTGGGCATCGCTTCGATAATTCTCGCCAAAGTCGGGCTGGCACGTTTCCCTGTGCTGAAGTGGATAGTGAGGGTAGAAGTCGGTGATGGCTGGGTACGTGTTTGCAAGCAAGACGGACCGACGGAGACCGACGTGTTGTTTGAAGCCCCGTATTCTGAATTTCGCTCTGTACTTTTGCTAGATGGTTTCGACGCTGATGCGGAATCAGATGATTGCAGCGTTTTCCTCGTGCACGAAGCGGGACGGGAGATCTCTCTACTCACGTATTTCACCGAAGAAGGTGCGTTGGATCACAAGGATAAGCTGACACTCAAGAAACTATCGAGCGAAATTGGAATTCCGGTGAGACGCCCCAACCCTCGGCAACACCCCCACGATTTCTACACGGGCAACACACTATCCATCGATCCCGATAAATGCCCTAATTGCGGACATGTCCTCAGAGAAGCAGTTGTAGTCTTCTGTCCAGAATGCTGGAGTGAACTTCCTCCCAACTTACAAAAAAAAATGAAGGCCGTCAAAGCTGGTTTGGAGAACTGAAGGAACGGGTGCCAGTGCCGTAGCGTCTTCTTCTTTTTTCATCGCAGATATATCGCCTGAACAGGCTCGTAGCAATTCCACTTGTCCGTACGGTCGCTAAACCGTAGATGTGGATTTTCGACGAAAACCCCGCAAACACGGACATTTCAGATCTCCGAGTAGGCGGTTTTACGACCGGGTGGCTCCGCTGCTGGTCAAACGAGCGTTCCTAAACACAAGGCGACTACTCGCGGGTAATCCTGCGTCGTACTGTAAGTGTGGACCAGTCTGGAGCCTCTGATCCTTTTGGCTTGATCCACAAGCAATTAAAACTACAATGAAGTAATTATGCCTCCGGTACACCATTTGGGGGAGTTCGAACAGATCCTACTCCTGTCAATCCTCCGTCTTGGCGAGACCGCATACGGCGTTCGAGCGGAGATTGCCGAGCACACCGGACGTAGCGTTGCGCCGGGCGCCCTGTATACGACACTGGAACGCTTGGAGGACAAGGGGTTTGTGACCTCCCGTCTCGGAGATCCGACTCCCGAGCGTGGTGGCCGGGCCAAGCGCTACTACAAGGTGAACGGGTCGGGTATCAAAGCCATCAAAAGGGCGCAGAATGCATACCAGAGCCTGCTCCAGGGTCTGGATATCCTAGGAGGCCTCCGTGTCTAGCTCGTCTCTGTCCTTCACGTTGCTAACCCTGTTTACGTCCCCTGAACGCGCTGTATCGATTCAGGGCGATCTGACCGAGGAAGCTCGGACCCGTGGACGGATCTGGTTCTGGTCCCATGTGCTCCGGACTACTGGCGCCCTCTGCTGGAAGGGGTTTAGACAGTCTCCGTTTGCCATTCTTGGATTGGCCGTTTCTGGTGGTGCGGCGTGGTTCTTAATGATCGCTGGAGGGACTGCGGTCGAGTTCACTTTTCGGTCTCTGGGATTACCCATCAACATACGATTGTTGCCGCTCTTGCTTCTTGGGGCCTTGCTGACCGGAATGATTCTGGGACGGGCAGCCCCTGTCCGGGGCATGTACGCCTCCGTCGCCCTTGCGTTCGCGTCAGTCCCCGTTTTGGCACTGATTCTCTTCCCCATACCTCCAGCGGGAATCGCCGACACTCGGTTGCCAGCTTTGGCTTTGTCTGTAGCGTTCCTGCTTCTGGGTAGCGCTCACTCGCGGCGGCGGGCGGCAGGGCAACCCAGCTGAACCCACGAACGGTCTAGTCGGCAAACTGTAAATGGTATCCCATCGCTCGGGCCAAGAGACGTCTCGTCCCCGGCAACTCCCCCAAAACACCGCAGTGTTTACCAACGTGAACTTCACATGTCCGGTTCTTATCACGTACATGTGGAAAAGACCGGCCATCGCCTCGGTCCGACTACAGGCAGATGGAAGAGTAGGCGGTAATACATCCATGTGACTGTTTAATTGATCCCAACTCCCTTTTTTCGTGATCTTTACGACACATTTCTCACTTTTCCCAACTGAGGATGCTCCGCCGGAAATCGAATTGAATGCGCTTCAATTTCAATGCCGTCACGCTGAGCAGTCCGTCCTTTTCAAGGATCGGAGACAGAAAGTCGTCGATGGCGACGGCTGACAAGCCTTTCCACAGTGTTGGGCCGAGTTGGACGTCACCGAGATGCACTTCCGACACCCGGGATGCCCCGGCAACGGAGTGCATGACGCGGCTTTGACGCTTTCTTCGGATGCCGCCCCAGCTTTGGATCTGTTCCTGTTTCAGTGTGGTGTAGGCTGCCCCGGTGTCCACCGAGAGCCGGACTTCGTGGTTACCGATAAGAACGTGCACGATCACCAGCCAATGAGGGGAGATGAACGACATCGACGACGACAGTGTGCCAACCTGGTCGAACGTAATCGTCCGTTGCTCGAAATCGATCGTTAAAACAGAGTGCTGTCGGAGTACGTCCAAACCGATGATCGCGTCCACTTTCCACAGGGAAAGGTCGGCAACGACAAAGACCCTATCCCTGCGGATAGGCCCCACTTCCAGGTCTGGGACGATGACCCGCCCGACGTTGGATGTCTGACCGGGGAAGTTGACAGAAGTACTCGATAACTGCTCGAGCCCCAGCTTGGCTGCAACTCGTTTGTCCAGCGCGCTGGTGTTCGCACCCGTGTCGATTATCGCGTTCAACGGCGTACCTGCTACTGAAACCTTCATGACAATCAGGTGGCCCCGGCGAAGCTGGAAATCAACGGTTTGGTCCGCGGCGCGAGCTTCGAACGACAATGTAAAAGACAATGAAACAATCGCTGTGACGACTTTTTTCGGAATCACTTCGACCTCCCGAGTTGTAGGCGACTGGCGATAGATCGCCGGCCGGATTTGGTGCCTCAACTCGGTAAGCGGAAAGGACCTCTGAAAGTCATCATCTGGACCCTGTCTCAACTGTCGGGACGGATCGGCGGCTTGGCTGGAACTGGCCAGGTAAGTGTGGTAATTTGGCGGAAACTCTCCTGAATTTAAGAAATTGGAGGCTTTACCGGACCGTGACGGCGCCCGCTTTCCATGAAGTGACCGGCCTCTTGATTGCCTGGAACGATGGCGACGAGCAGGCACTGGAGAAACTGACGCCGATGGTGCATGACGAACTGCGACGTCTGGCTCACCATTACATGTCCGGGGAACGTAGAGACCACACGCTGGAAACTGCGGCGCTCATCAATGAGGCCTATGTCCGATTGATCGACGGCAAGCGCGTGCGTTGGCAGAACCGGGCCCATTTCATAGCCGTCTCCGCGCGGCTGATGCGACGAATCCTGGTGGATTTCGCACGCGCCCACCGCAGTTCCAAACGTGGAGGCGATCTGTGGCGCGTCACGCTCGATGAAGGCGCCGTCGGTTCCGAGGCACGGAACGTGGACCTGGTCGCTCTCGACAAGGCGCTTGAACAACTGGCCAGGATCGATACTCGAAAGAGCAAAGTAGTGGAGTTGCGTTACTTTGGCGGACTGAGCATTCGGGAGACGGCCGAAGCATTGAACGTCTCTCCGATTACTGTCCAGCGGGATTGGGATATGGCGAGTGTTCTGCTGTTGCGAGAAATGGGCGAGGAAAACTCTGATGAAGCCTGAGCGACTGGCCCGGATCGAAGCGCTCTATCATGCGGCTCTCGAGCGGGAGCCGGCCGACCGCCGAGCGTTCCTCGACGGCTCGGACGAAGACCGAGAGATCCGGAAAGAAGTCGCGGATTTGCTGGCGCTAAAAGAAAAAGCGGAGCAGTTGCTGGAGAAACCTGCCATCGAAGTCGCAGCGGGTGCGCTGGTCGATCACTCTTGGATCGGTCAGACGGTCGGCCCGTATGAGATTCTGTCCCTCCTTGGAACCGGAGGAATGGGTGAGGTCTACCAGGGTCGGGACCCGCGACTGGAACGCGACGTCGCGTTGAAGACGCTGCCGCGCGCCTTCAGTTCGGACCCCAACCGACTCGCCCGGTTTGAGCGTGAAGCCAAGTTGCTCGCGTCGTTGAATCATCCCAACATCGCAACCATCCACGGTCTCGAAGAACACGACGGCACACGCTTCATCGTCCTCGAACTCGTCGAAGGCGACACGATGGCGGAGTTCCTGGCCGCTGGCCCCGTCCCGGTGGAGTCCGCACTCAAAATCGCGCTCCAAGTTGCCGAGGGCCTCGAAGCCGCCCATGAGAAAGGTGTCATCCACCGTGACCTGAAGCCCGCCAACATCAAAATCACGCCCGAAGGCAAAGTGAAGGTGCTGGACTTCGGACTGGCGAAGGCGTTCGCGGGCGATGGGTCGGATGTGAACCTGTCCAAATCACCCACTCTGAGTATGGCTGAGACCGAGCAGGGAGTGATTCTGGGGACACCGTCCTACATGAGTCCCGAGCAGGCCAGGGGCAAGGAAGTAGACCGTCGGACCGATGTCTGGGCCTTCGGCTGTGTGCTTTTCGAGATACTCGCGGGTCGGAAGGTGTTCTCGGGGGAGACACTCTCAGACACGATCGTGCAGGTTCTGGAGCATGATCCGGATTGGGACGCGTTGCCCGGATCGACACCTTCAAAGATCCTGGATTTGATTCGAAGGTGTCTGAGAAAGGACGTCCAGCGACGACTTCGCGACATCGGCGATGCCCGAATTGAAATTGAAGACGTCCTTTCCGCTCCGACACTCGCCTCGGCTCCCCAGCCGGTTGTTGTAACTCACGCGGGCTCGAGACCGGTGCTGAGGTGGGTCATAGGGACCGCTGTGCTCACCGCCGTAGTTGTCTCCATTGCCACCTGGAATCTCGCGTTGCGAAGTTCGAACCCGGCGTCGGCGGGCGAAGTGACCCGGTTGACGTTGGATGTGCATGAGGGAGCGCACCTCGGCGCCCGTGCCGACCGTCCCCTTAAGCGTGCGTTCGCGCTGTCTCCCGGCGGAGGGGATCTCGTTTACGTCGGGAACGATGGCGAGGGCACACAGTTGTATCTGCGACCCCTGGGCCAGGACCTGGGGGTTCCGATTCCGGGGACCGAAGGCGCCGACGTTGCGCGCTTTTCTCCGGACGGGCGTTCGATCGTTTTCTTTCTCAGTTCAGGGGAACTGATGCGCGTTCCCGTGGATGGTGGAGAAGCCCGAACCATTTCGGCGACGGAACCTCGGTTCGTGCCCCAACTCGGTCTCGACTGGACCGAGGACGACCGAATCCTGTTGGCGAGTGCGGAGGGTGTGCTCGAGGTCCCGGCCAACGGCGGCGTTGTTACCAATCTCACGACCCACGACCTTGGCCCCGGATACGTCCAGGCCTACCCACAGTTGCTTCCGGGCGGCGCCGCTGTTCTGTACGCCGAGGGTCCGGTCGTCTCCGGAGTTTCCAGTGAAAACTTCAAGGTGATCGTCGAATCGCTCGAGACCCGGGACCGCATCGTTGTGGTCGAAGGCGGCGCCGACCCGGTGTACCTCGACTCCGGGCATATCGCGTTTGTCCGCAGCGGAACGCTGATGGCGGTGCCCTTTGACGCCGTCAGTCTGGAAGTGACGGGCGATCCGGTGGTTGTTCTCGAAGATGTCATGCAGGCCGAGGGCGTCAGCGATGCCCGCCTTAACGTTGGTATCGGTCAGTACAGCGTTTCGGGCTCCGGCACGTTGGCGTACCTTTCAGGCGGCATTGTGCCGGAGGATCAGACACAGTTGAGGTGGGTCGATCTGGCTGGAAACGCCGAACCGTTTCCTCTGCCTCCAGGGCTGTATCAATCTGCGCGCTTTTCACCCGACGGAACCCGGCTCGCTTATGGGGAAGGGAGGCTCGGGACGCCTCGTTCGACATGGGTTTACGACCTCGGTCTCGGGATCTCGACCCCGCTGCCAAAGCCCTCGATCGAGCATGAAAACAGCACGTTCGCGTGGAGTCCGGACGGCGCGGAGATTGTGTTTGCCTCGAGGATCGGGGGCGATCCACTGAATCTGTATTTGACGGCGTCGGACGGCAGCGGTCACCCGGCGCGTTTAACCGAAAGCGATGTGACTCAACTACCGGTGTCGTGGTCGCGGAACGGTGTGCTGGCGTTTCTTGAAATGGGGGTTCCCGGCTCCGGGCAATCTCACATCATGATTCTTCAGATGGACGAGGAGAGCGAACCTTCGCCCTTCCGGGAAACGCCTTTTTGGGAGATGTACCCTGAATTCTCGCCGGACGGGAAGTGGCTGGCGTACACGTCCGACGAAACGGGTCGCCTGGAGGTCCACGTACGTCCTTTTCCATTTGGAGAGCCTGCATATCAGGTTTCGAATCGCGGCTACGCGCCCGCGTGGTCGCCGACTGGAGAGCAACTGTTCTACCGCGTTGGGCCAAATAGCGCGGTCCGGACCATGGTGGTGGACGTTAGTCGAGAGCCCACGTTCACGCGTAGCCGCCCACGGATACTGTTTGAGGGATCCTATCGCCAGGGGGCTGCGGTCCGAAGCTACGACGTTTCCCCAGACGGCGGTCGGTTCGTGATGGCGACTCGCGTTAATCGAGCGCCGGAGCCTGCGACGCGAATCAACATCATTCTGAACTGGTTCGAAGAGTTGAAGGAACTGGTTCCGGTGCCGTAAGGTCAGCCTGTCTCGCTGACCAATCCCTCCAACCGACGAACCTTCGTCGATGCCTCTTTAGCAGCGTCGTTCTTTGCCAGATCCACTGCGATCGTCTTATTCTTCATTTGGACTCCTTCTTACACATCGTGTTTAGGCCGCACTCGTGCGAGCCTCTTTATGACATTGGCACTTTAGATGCCGACGAAGTCAAAGGAGGAGTCCATCTCATCAGATGGTCGTCTTGTCGTAGATGTGAAAAAAACGAGCGATCGCATCCGGTCTTTCCAATGGCACCAGTCCGGTTAGGCGGTAATACGGCCGGGTGACTGTTTGATTGCATCCAACTCCCGCCTTTCGTATGCTTTCCGCTCATCGGACGAGGAGAGAGAACGACCGATAGGAATACGGACAGCCTATGGCTTTGACAGCAGGAACGCGACTCGGCCCGTACGAAATCGTCGCCCCCATCGGTGCCGGCGGCATGGGTGAGGTGTATCGCGCCCAGGACGCCCGCCTGGTGCGTATTCCGCTGATCGTGATCACCAGTTCCGGGATCATGATCAGTGATTCCGGGCATCGTGATCACCCGCCGTAGCGAAGTGAGGGTTAGGATCTCAGTTTAGACCTCCCGAAGTCCACGATTCTTGTTTTGAATGCTTCCATAATCTTGATATTCATCGCCGGGCCTGTGTGTAAATGTGGGAAAGCCGCAGGCTTTTCCAGGGCTGTGGGAATCCACGTTTTTTGTGGATTTCCATAGCCCATCATTTTCCACAGGCCACTGGTTTGTTTTTTAGGTTCTTTCTCATTCTTCGTCCCGTCCTTACTGAATTCCTGAAAATCCTTCGCGCCAGGATCGCGTATCCGCGACGATCGGACGCCAGTCCGAGTTGGACTACCTCGTCGCCAGGTGGGGTTCATGCCGGCTCCTTGGAAGAGGGTTTCGGGGCAGCCTTGGTTTGTCTCATGGATCGTCCCTTCAGTTCGATGCGATGCGCGTTGTGGAGGAGGCGATCGCAGATGGCGTCGGCCTGGTTCGGGTCGCCGATGACGCCGTGCCAGTCGGCGACCGGGAGCTGGCTGGCGATCAAGATGGCGGAGCGTTCGCTCCGTTCCTCGACGACTTCGATCAAGTCCCGGCGTTCGGCATCGCGTAGCGGGGCCAGGAGCCAGTCGTCGATGGCCAGCAGATCGGTCTTGGCCAGCCGTGCCAGAACACGAGCGTAGGAGCCGTCGCCACGGCCGACCGCCAGTTGGTGCAAGAGCCGGGGCATTCGGACGTAGGCGGCATTGAAACCGCGCCGGCAGGCTCGTTCGACGAAAGCCGAAGCCAGAAAACTTTTCCCGATGCCGGTCGGACCGGAAATGATCAGATTGTGCCGGTCCCGGATCCACCCGCAGGAGCCCAGAGCGAGGACTTGGGAACGGTCCAGACTGCGACGATGTTTGAAGTCGACGTTTTCCAGCGATGCAGAGCTGTAGCGCAGCTTGGCCACGCGCAGACGCCGGGTGAGCTTACGGTGCTCCCGGGCCGTCCATTCTTCATCCACTAGAAGGCCCAGACGCTCCTCGAAACTCAGATCCGTGTACTGATTCGAGCGGCGTTGCTGCTCGAGGGCTTCGACCATGGCCGATAGCTTCATCTGGTTCATCTTCTCCAGGGTTTGTTCCATTAGCATGTGTGCTCTCCTCTGGCTCCGCATAATAGGCGGCGCCGCGAATGTTGTCGTGATGGGGCGTGGGTAGGGTTTCGGAATCCTCGAACGGCAAACGGTCCTGGGCCGAGGACAGGATGTTTTTGACGGTTCGGTAGCTATAGGACTGTAAGCGAAGTGCTCGGGCACTGGCGGCTTCGAGCCGCTGGGCGCCGTAGCGGCGTCCCAGGCTCATCAATCCCAGGCAGGAGCGGTACCCCTGCTCAGGATGGGGCCACCGTTTTATCATCTCCTCGGCCAGTCGGCCGGTCTGAGAGCCGGTTTTCTCCGCCCAACGGATCAGCCGGGATGGTGTCCATGCCGCATGGGCTCGATGGGAACTGGGCATATGTTCCGACAGAGTCGACGGTTGGTGATCGTAGCGGCGAGGATGAGAGGCGACGCGCCGGCCTTTGTGGTAGACCTCGACAATCGAGGCGGTGTAACGCGCTTCCAGGGTTTCCTGGATCAACTGGTAGGGCACGCTGTAGGGATGGTGATCCACGGTCACGTGGTAGTCGATATTGGCACGACAGCCCTTCCACTCGGCCTGTTCATACCGATCGGTCGGTAGTGGCTGTAGGGCCGGTCGATCCAGCCTTTCGTAGAGTTCCAGGCGGGACACGCGAAGCTTCTGCATCGGCCGCTGGTTCAGTTCCAACAGCAACTTTCGAATCGCCCCGTTCAAGTCCGCCAGACTGAAGAACGTGTGATTCCGGATTCTGGCCAGGAGCCAACGCTGTGCCAGAAGGACCGTGGCTTCGATTTTTGCTTTGTCTTTGGGTTTCCGAGGCCGGGCCGGAATGACAACGGCGCCGTAATGTTCTGCCTCATCCTGGTAGGTGCGATTCACTCCTGCTTCGTAGCGGCAGGACAGGGTAATGGCACTCTTGAGTTGATCGGGAACCCAGATCCGGCTCGATCCGCCGAAGAACTCCACCATGCGAATATGTACGCCGATCCAGTCGGCGAGTTTCTGGCTCGGTGTCGCTTCGGCGTAGGTATAACCGCTGGCGCCCAGCGCGGCCACGAACAACTCGACTGGTTTAGTTGTGCCCGTCCGCGGATCCGTCAGTTCTGGCCGTTTGCCGGAAAAGTCGATGAAGGTCTTCTCGCCGGCGCGGTGCACCTGCCGCATCGAGGGCTTCAGTTTCTGGGCCCACCGCCCGTAGATCACACAGAACTGGCTGTAGGCATATCCCTTTGGATTCGCTTCCCGGTACTCTTCCCAGAGCAGGTGGAGGGTGACTCCAACACGCTTCAACTCCTGGTGGATCCGCTCGACATCTGGAACCACCCGTTCCCGGGAGCCCGGTCCCGCGCTGGAAAACAGCCGCGCTTCAAGCGCGGCCTCGTCCAGTTCCTCAGGCAGCGGCCATTCCAACCCTGCACGTGCCGCCCGTCGGACGTACTCCGAAACCGTCCCTACTCCCACTCGGCAGGCTCGGGCGATGGCCCGGTGGCTGAGTTTCTGTTCGTGTTTGAGTCGTAGAATCTCGCGTAACTGTCTCATCGATAGCCGTCTTGTTCCCATCAAGTTCTCCTTTTTCAAGGAAGAACCTAACAGGTCTAAACTTCGCTACCGACGGGTGATCATGATCGCCGGAATCGGTGATCATGATGCCCGGAATCACTGATCATGATCCCGGAATCAGTGATCACGATCGTCCGGAATACGCACCTGGAGCGTACGGTGGCCTTCAAGGTCTTGCCCGAACACGTCGCTGACGACGCCCAGCGCCGCGAACGCCGAGCGAAAAGCGAAAACGGTGAGCGGCTTAAACCACCCTCACATCTGCACGCTCCACGACATCGGCGAACAGGACGGGAACCATGAGTGACCCCCTTGTCCCGCGCGTCGGCGGAATACTCAGCGCCGACATCGCCGTTCCCGAGCACGAACGTGAAGTGCGCTTCTACTCACGCGTACTCACCACGGGCGAGAACCCGCTTTGGCGCGAGGACCTGATGAACAACCTGGGCATGCCGATCATCGGCTTGGGCGCGCGCAGCGCGGAATATGCTCACCTTCCGCTCCAATGGATGCTGCACATTCAGGTCGCTGAAGTCGCAGCCAGTGTGAAGCGTGCGCTCGATCTGGGCGGGAGCGAGCTCATGCATGGCAAAGACGGCGATGGGAATAGTCAATGGGCGGTGCTACTCGATCCGAATGGGGCGGCATTCGGGATCATCCCAGTCGTTCCTGCGGAGGCGGTCCCCCCGGCTGACGGCGCCGCGGCGCGTGTGGGTCTCATCTCCTGGCTCGACCTGACGGTCTCCGACGCCTCGGCAACCCGTGACTTCTATAGACAGGTCGTTGGCTGGTCAGTGCAGGACGTCGAGATGGAGGACGGGAGCGAGCGTTACGCCGACTACAAAATGTTCGGCGATGATGGGAACCCAGCGGCGGGAATCTGCCATGCGCGCGGCGTGAACCTGGGTCTGCCGCCTATGTGGATGATCTACCTCCCCGTTGGCGACCTCGCCGAAAGTGTCCGTCGCGTACGGGAGGAAGGGGGAAAGATCATCAAGGCGACACGAGGGAACGATGAGGAGTACGCATGTGCGGTGGTTCAGGATCTGGTGGGGGCGTGCCTGGCGTTGGTGCCGGGATAGAGAAGGTGCAGCGGCCTATCAAGGTGTTGCACCTGACAGGAGGCCTCCTACGGTTTGGTGGACACCCTGACCAAACAGGTCAGGAGGTCAGAGATTGAGTGCGCCCTTCCGACTGGAGACTTTTCCCAAAAGTTTAGTACAGAATTATCGGCATAGAGCGACGGCCTGAAACGAGTGGAATGAGAGCCCGCCGTCGAGGCTGTGGAAAATGTGGTAAAGCAGAGCGTTTTTTGCGAGGCTTTTCCAAACGGCTGTGGGAATCCGTGTTGTTTACGGATTTCCATCAGACGTGGCATTTTCCACATCCTCTCGCGCGAGTCGTTTTTGGGCCGGTCGCAAAGGACACCGATATTCGAAATGGGAAAAATCCGTCGAAAGTTCGAACCCGAATTCAAACGCCAGATGGTCGAACAGGTCGAGACCGGGCAAGTAACGATGGCCCAGGCCGCACGCGAGTATCAAATTTCGCGAAGCCTGATCGAACGGTGGCGAAAACAGTATCGCAGCAACGTCAGCGCTCTGGCAGACCAGCCGTCCCGACAGGAGCGCCAATTGGAAGCCGAGAACGAGAAGCTGAAGGCGAAGATCGGCGACCTGGTCATGCAAATCGAACACCTAAAAAAACTGCAAGTTTGGGTTCGACAGCGGAAAAGCGCCAATACGTCCGCGATCACCTCGAACAACTTGGATCAGTTTCGAAAGCGTGCCAAGTGACCGGCTTGGCGCCCAGCAGCTACTACTACAAGCCGGACCGATCGGACCGGCAGCGGCGTGAAGCCGAGGATGAGAAACTGCGTCTCCAGATCGACGACATTCATGCTGAATTCCCGGGTTACGGCTACCGTCGCATCGTGCAGGAACTGGACCGTCGTGGCATCCAGGTCAACGCCAAACGTGTTCGCCGCGTAATGGGCAAGTACGATCTCGGACCCATCGTTTGGCGTGCGTTCATACGGACCACCGATTCGAAACACCAACTACCGATCTATCCGAATCTGATCAAGAATCGGAAGGTTCGTGCACTCAACGAAGTGTGGGTCGCCGACATCACTTACATCCGGATTCGCTCCAGCTTCGTCTATCTGGCGGCGATTCTGGATCTGTATTCTCGCAGGATCGTCGGTTGGGCGATCTCCAAGCGGATCGACAGCGCCCTGTGCGTCGCCGCTCTTCGCATGGCTCTCGACTCTCGGCGGCCTGGTCCCGACTGCATTCACCACTCAGACCGCGGCAGCCAGTACGCTTCGGCCGACTATGTCGACCTACTCGGTGAACACGGGGTCCAGATCAGCATGTCTGCCAAGGGCAATCCCTACGACAATGCATTCATCGAGTCGTTCTACAAGACTCTCAAATACGAGGAGGTTCACTTATGGAACTATGAAACCTACGACGACGTGATCGAAAGGCTTCCCTTCTTCATCGAGGAAGTCTATAACTTCAAGCGCCTTCACTCCTCTATCGGCTACGTTCCGCCGAATGAGTTTGAAGACGCTCTTGTGAACATGAAACCTGCTGATCGGCCTGTACTAATCCTAGGGAAATAACTCTCCAGTTCACGGGGCGCACTCCAAGATGCCACAACCGGGACCACGAACGACACCGCAGTCCAGTGAGCGATTCAAGGCAACAGCTGTAAAGCTCAGCCAATTAAAGGGCGTGCAGGTCCAGGACGTGGACGTATAGTCGCCTACTCGTAGATGTGGATTCCGGCGACTGACAGGACGTGATAGGAAGCCTGGGCAAGCTTCGTAGCAACACATTGCCATCTAGTAACCCCTTCAATGTTTCATAATTGCTCCATCCGTGTTGTGCTTACGAAGTCTCGACAGGCGGGGTTTGGAGTGTTATACGGAACTAGCTAATACGTAGTTAGGCGGCAACATTAGACCGACGCACCACACAGGAGAGAGCCATTGGCCGACAATGCAAAGACCACAGCTTCGACGGTGATTCCGACCATGCGATACAACGATGCAGCAGCAGCCATCGCGTGGCTCTGCGAGGCGTTCGGATTCGAGAAGCACCTTGTCGTGCCCGGTGAAGACGGCACAATCGTCCACGCACAGCTCGTCTTCGGGAACGGAATGATAATGCTCGGCTCCGCGCGCGCGAGCGAGTTCGACAATCTTCAGAAGCCGCCGAGCGCTCTGGGTGGCGCCGTATCTCAGAGCCCGTACATCATCGTCGACGACGCCGACAAACACTACGCACGAGCTGTCGCGGCGGGCGCGGAGATCGTGATTGAAATCAAGGACGAGGACTACGGGGGCCGGGACTACTCTTGCCGCGATCCCGAAGGGCACGTTTGGAACTTCGGCTCCTACGATCCCTGGGCCTCCGCCTAACAAGCGCTTGCAGCGGACGGTCCGCTGCGCGGCCCGCCGCTGAAGCGCAAGACCGTTAGGTACGCTGCCCCCGGCAGACCCTCCTATTCGCCAGACAGTTTCTGAGCCACATGGATGTATAGTCGGGCGATCTCAACCGGTCGATGCAACACAAGCGTTAAATCGTTCTGCCGGAGTTTCGAACCCCAACGTTTTACGTGGCCGTTCGTTGAGCTGACGCGCCACCTTGCTTAGATGAGCCTGCGAGTGCACCGATAAATCGGTTCCCTTGGGGAAGTACTGTCGGAGCAAGCCATTGGTATTCTCATTAGAACCGCGTTGCCATGGACTGTGCGGATCGCAGAAGTACACATCAATGTCGGTGGCCAAGCTAAACCGTCGATGATGGGCCAGTTCCTTGCCTTGATCCCAGGTCAGCGATTTGTACAGCTCGGTCGGTAGTTTCTTGGACTGTTTGATCAGCGCGGGAATCACGGTCTGCGTCTGCCTATTGGCGACCTTCACCAACATCACGTAACGGGTATGACGTTCCACCAGAGTCGCAATGTAGCTCTGATTCGATCCGGCTATCAGATCGCCTTCCCAATGACCGGGCACGGCACGATCTTCGACCACGGCCGGGCGCTCACGGATCGATACCATATTCGCGATCTTTCCCAGTCCAATGCCTTTCTGGCTCGCCTTTCTGGATCGACGAATCGTCCGCTTGGACCGAAGATGCCCAAGTAGTTCTTTCTTAAGCACCCCGCGGGCCTGAACAAATAAGCTGCGGTAGATCGTCTCGTGTGACACGTGGTACGACTCATCATCCGGATACGCCCGCTTGAGCCAACCCGCGATCTGCTCGGGCGACCAATTCCGTCGGAGCTTCCTGGCCACCGCCTGTCGCAACCGTGGATAACGGGCCAGTTGACAACGCTTCGGCCGACGGGCACGGTCCCAAGCCTGTTCATCGGCTCGGGACGCTCGGTAACCATCATAACCGCCATGCCGACGGATTTCTCGGCTTACCGTCGATGGTGATCGACCCAGCGACTTGGCCATCGACCGTATCGATTGCTCGGCCGCTATGCCTCGAGAAATCTCCTCTCGCTCCGACAGGGTCAGCGCCAGCCTCGAACGACGTCGCGTTGCGGGACGGATGCCCCCGCTATGTGCTAGCTGACAATAAATAGATGATCCCGTCTTACCAAACGCCCGCCCGATCGCCCTCTGGGCCTCCCCTCTCTGCCACCGATCCCACAACTCCGCCTTCTCTGCTGCAGTGAATCCGAAACGCATTCCTTTCCGCATACACTCCTCCTGTTCCTTTTATATAGGTTAGAGTGTTGCGTCGATCGGTTGAGACCACCCGCCAAACCGGACATGTGCCCCTGTGGCGCTTGATGGGGCCTCTTCACGCTCAAGGCAGGCAGATTCGATCCCCGTCTCCGACTTGCCCTTTGTCCGTGTTCTGTCCGTATGTACCCGACAACAGGAACCTACGGGAACCAAAAACGAGTCCCCAATTTCAAACAGTTTGTTGGGTTTGGTGGTAGGGGCTTGTCTGGAGTCACGGCACGAATCCCTCTTGAAAACCACTGTACTGGAAAAGAAGCCGGGGCCGTTAAGCTTTTTGCAGATCTACATTCCCGGAAGAAATGGGGGCCCTCGCAAAGACTGATCGGTAATTTTTCTGTAGAAAAAATTTGACGAGGCACTAAAACGCCTATCGGAAATCGAATTTCAGAATCTTCAGGGGCCCCAAGGGGCCCTCCGTTGCTTTCAAGGGGGGCCGGAGTGGGACATTGCCCTCCCACGTGGGCCCCACAAGCAGGGTGCGCGTAGGGTGCAGAAGGTGCGGGTTTCTCGCGCCATTTTGTGGGGTTTTGCGCGGGTGGCTGGAAAGCGTTAGCTGTAAGTTGCTGAAGCCGCGAGGCTGCCGTGCATAAGTGTGAAGCAGGCGCTCTTCCAGCTGAGCTACGATCCCTTCCTTCGAGAGCCTTATTGTCAGCGTTTTTATAACTTGACGTCAAGACCGGCGATCAGTTGCTGGTAAACAGGAGAGCATTCCTCATTCTACTCAAATCCTTCACAAAAAGCCGTTTGCCGCCCAAGCTCGCGACAGCGATCGTCGCGGGGCCTGACATGCGTGGTGATCCTTCAAAGCAGGAATGTTACCCCGATCGACTGCAGAACGTTCCCAGCGTACACTTACAGAGTTTCTGTCGGAGGGCAGCGAAATCACAGTTTTCAATCCGTCGGCCCACACTCGAACGGCAACTTTCTTGTGCTTCCGTGCGTTCACACAACTCGAGACGTTGCCAACACCTGCCTATAAATGACGATTATCCGATTCTTCGACTGGCTCCAGCTCGCAGTTCTGCTCGTCATGGGGTGCCTCGCTTTCGGGCGCGCTTTCGCCCTGTACTCGAGAGGAGTCCGGGTCGTCGTCATCGACCGGGAGCGGTCTGTGGGACGAACGCTGGTCGACTTTCTGACCGTTGTGTGTTTCGTCGTGTGGGTATACGAAGTGGCCGCTCACACGTGGCCCCTGCGAACTCATTTCGTCCCCGAACCCCTGGGCGCTGTGCTGATCGATGTCACCGCAATCAAGATCCTGGGCGCCGTGTTGCTGATAGCTGGACCGGTGATCTATTCGCTGGCGCTGGTGGCTATGGGAAGCTCGTGGCGGCTCGGTATCGATCGCAACTCGCATGGCCGGCTCGTGACCGGAGGCATCTTCAGAATGTCGCGAAACCCGATCTACATCGCGCTGGACTGCATGGTGCTGGGCGTGTTTCTGATCCAGGGGCGTCTCGTCTTCCTGGCGCTGGCGGCGTTCTTGATCGGAACGCTACACGATCAGATTCTCCACGAAGAGCGCTTTCTCAGCCGGGCTTACGGCGACGCATACCGCGACTATTGCCGGCGCGTGGGACGCTATGTGAAAGCGTGACGCGGGTCGGCGTCTGAAACCGGGGCTCTTTCTTCCAGGAGTGGCAAGAAAGTTACCCCGGTTTCCGATCGCGCATGGCCTCTATCCAGGCTGGGGTGGGTTCGGGAGAGACGGCGTCGAGAAAGTTATTTCGGTGATCGCCTTGATGCTCCGAGCCCCGTAGCGGAAGGGAACAATGAGGCGAAGGGGCGCCCCATGCCTTGGAGGAATCGGCTCGTCGTTCATCATCCAGGCGAGCATCACCTGCGGGTGTCTGAGCGCCTCGACGGATTCGTCCGCATAGCGCCCGTCCGATCCCATGATCCGGCAATAGTGCAAGGAGGGTAGAAGGCCCAGGCTGTCGGCAAAGTCGGAAAAACGGACGCCGGTCCACTTCACGATGCCGGTCGGCTCGGGAGCTCCACACTGCAGGAGGAAAGTTTTGGAAACACGCGGCAACTGCTCAAGGTCGGCAAACCGTAGTGTTCCATAGAGCCTGGCCATGCGGCGGGTATCGACGCGGATGGCCATCTGCCGGTAATCAAACTCGATTTCCGGCGCCTGGCGGTCCGGCGTGCGCCACATGAGGCGACCGGTGATGGGCCCCGCCTCGCTCTCGGCGTGCTCCGGCGCTGAACCGTCGGGGTTGAGTGGGAGCGGCGCCGGGAAGCCTTCCCGAAGTGGTCGTTCCACGAGCTGATCCGGCCAGTCGTCCTGTGGTGGATATCCAGCCGCCAGAACTTCAGGTTTGAGTCCGCCGAGGGATAGTCCCGCTAGGGTCGAGCCCGAAATGGCAATCGCCTTTCGTCGTGAGATCTTCACTGGTGAACCTCCAAAGGTTGATCGGCACATTTTCTCACAAAAGGGCCCGCCCAAGAGTAAACAAATCGTCGAGGCGAAAAACTGGTTCGGAAAACTAGAAAACTGAAGGAACGTGTGTGCCGTGGGGTATCATCGCTGGAACCGTCGACCGCCTGATCCGTCGACCCCATCAGTAAGGAGGGAAAATGAGCAACGTCACACTGAAAGTGAACGGCGAAACACACACTTTGGATATCGATCCGTCAACTCCCCTGCTCTATATCCTGCGCAACGACCTCGGTCTGGAAGGCCCACGTTTTGGATGCGGGCTCGGGCAGTGCGGTGCGTGCACAGTGATCGTCGACGGTGTGGCGATTCGGTCGTGCGTCACGGCGACCTCCAGGATCGAAAGCGAGATCACGACGCTCGAAGGACTATCGCAAGACGGCCAGTTGGATCCCGTACAGGAGGCCTGGATTGAAGAGCAGGTCCCGCAGTGCGGCTTCTGCCAGAACGGACAGATTCTGACGGCCAAGGTGCTGCTGGAAAACAATCCGAATCCGAACGATGAAGAGATCCGGGAAGGGATGAACCGGACCCTTTGCCGCTGCATGACGTACTACCGCATCCAGGCTGCCGTCAAGCGTGCCGCGCAGGCGATTGCCGCCAATGAATCGGGCGCGGGCAAGGAGGTGAAGGCATGACGGCATTCACGAACATCCCGAAAGAAATCGAAAGAGTGTTGAAGAAGTCGAACCCGACAACCTCTCGCAGGAATTTCCTCAAAAGCTCCGGCCTGTTCGTCGTTAGCTTGAGCACCGCGACGCTGGCCAAAGCCAATCCATTCGGTACGGGTTCGGGCGCTCAGGCCGCAGCTGGCGCGGCCGCTGGGCCGTATCCCGACCGCGATTTCCACGAACTCGATTCATGGATCGTCATTCACGAAGACAGCACCGCGACCTTCTATGTCGGAAAGACGGACGGCGGCCAAGGTACCGGAACGGCCTTCCGGCAGATGATGTCGGATGAACTCGACATTGCCTTCGACAAGACCGACCTCATCATGGGTCGCACGGACATCACCGTCGATCAGGGCGGGTCGGGCGGTTCGGATGCGATCCAGACCGATGGGTGGCCCATGCGGCGCGTGGCTGCCGAAGCCCGCCGTGTCCTGCTCGAAATGGCAGCCGAGCGATTTGGTGTGCCCGTCGGTGGGCTCGCCGTGAGTGAGGGTGTGATCACTGTTACCGCAGATCCTTCCAGAAACGTCAGTTACGGGGACCTCATCGGCGACAAACGGTTCAATGTCACACTGACCGGCAACCGCATCAACGACACCGCCGGCGTGGCCGACGTGAAACCGGTCGGGGATCTCAAGGCGGTCGGCCAGTCCCTCAAGCGTTATGACATTCCTCCCAAAGTCGACGGATCGTTGAAGTGGGCCGTGTCCGCGACGGCTCCCGGCATGGTTCATGCACGTAACGTCCGACCGCCGGTGATAGGCGCAACCCTGATCAGCATCGATGAATCCTCGGTCCGGGACATCCCTGGACTGGTCCGGATAGTGAGCAAGGGTAACTACATCGCGGTGGTGTACGAGCGGGAAGAGAATGCGATCAAGGCAGCCGGACAGCTCAAGGTGAACTGGCAGGAGCCAACGACGGCGCCCTTCCCGGCCTCGGAAGACCTGTTCACGTATATGCGAAACGCCACACCGACCTCCCTGGCCCGGACCCGGGGCACACGCACCGTTCCCGAGGCCGTCCCGAACGTGGAGGCGGACCCGGACCAGGCGTTCGCGCAGGCGGCGAAGGTGATCGAAGCGGAATACGATTTCCCATTCCAGGGGCACACGGCGATCGGTCCGGCGCATGCCATGGCCGATCCGTCCAACGACCAGATGACGATTTACTCGAATGACATGAAATCGTATGGCATGCGAAACGGCCTGGCTCGGTTTCTCGATATGCCACGGGAACGGGTGCGCGTTGTCTATATGGACGGCCCCCAGGTCTACGGCCGGACCGCGGCCGATGACGCCGGTTTTGAAGCAGCCTATCTGGCCAAGGAAATCGGCCGTCCGGTTCGAGTCCAGTGGATGCGGGACGAAGAGACGGCCTGGGATACCAAGGGCCCGGCGTTTACATTCAACCTGCGGGGCGGCTTGGATGCCGAGGGCAATGTCATCGCTCTGGAGTACAGGGCTCGGACGGCGGACTATGGTCACGTGGGTTACAACGACCCCGAGACCGTGCTGATCGCTCAGTTGATGGGGATCCGGCCCGAGCGGGCCGCAGCCGGCGGAGCCTCCCCGCCATCGGAATTCTATGTCATCCCGAACCGGCGCCAGGAAACGCATGTGGTACGCATGCCCCTGGTGTGGGAGACCCCGTTGCGGACCGGAAACTTACGAGATCCCAACGGCCCGCAGACGACTTTCGCCGGCGAATCGTTCATCGACGAACTGGGAGCAGAGGCTGGCGCCGACCCGGTCGATTTCCGGTTGAAGCTTTTGAGGGCCAGCACCGATGACGACAATCAATTCAAGCGGGCTCGCTCCATTGCCGTAGTGGAGGCGGCAGCAAAGGAGTACGGTTGGGACAGCCGACCGTCTCCGAAACCCCTCGGTACGGGAAACATCCTGACCGGACGTGGAATCGCATACTGTTACCGGGGTCAAACCCTTGTCGCGGAGATCGCCGAGGTCGAAGTGAATCGCGAAACCGGCCACGTTTGGGTGAAACGGCTTGTCTGTGCCCACGACTGCGGACTGGTCATCAACCCGGACGGGTTGCGCAACACTGTCGAGGGCAACCTCCTGCACGGGTTGAGCCGTGGACTGCACGAGGAAGTCCAGTTCGACGAAGAGAAGATGCTCAGCCGGGACTGGCGATCTCATCCAACGCTCACGCACACCGACACGCCGGCGCGGATCGACGTCGTGATCGTGAACGGCGATCCCAACCCGAACCGGCCCGATCTTCCTCACTATGGTGCGGGTGAGGCGTCATGCAAGCCTACAATCGCGGCCGTTGCCAACGCCATATACGATGCCACCGGCGTTCGCATCCGTCGTGTTCCGTTCCGGGACGAGCGCGTGCTCGCAGCACTTCAGGCCGCGGGAGTGTAACGAAGGAAGAAGCGTCGACGCACGACAAAGCCCGCCTGGCCGATCCCGGCCGGCGGGCTTTGTCTTTCCAGGTCGGCCGAACAGCGCGCCATGCTCCATGCTCACACTGTCGAACACGCCGGGGAACTACTCGCCTTCCTTTTTGAATGTCGCCCGGAGGTGAAGAGGACGAAGGTGCGGCAGTGGCTCAAGTACGGATCCGTTCAAGTCAACGGTCGTTCGATCACGCGTTCCAACTACCCCCTCAAAGCGGGGGACCGGGTTTCGATTCTCGCCAAGATCGACGTCCTCCGGGAAGGACTCTTGCCAGAAGGCATGAAAGTGTTGTTTGAGGATGCGTCGGTAGTCGTCATCGAAAAGCCCGAGAATCTGCTGAGCATGGCCCATGAGACGGAACGGGACAAGACCGCCTATGCCTTCCTGACCGAC
Source organism: Terriglobia bacterium (assembly GCA_965262425.1). Classification (GTDB taxonomy): domain Bacteria; phylum Acidobacteriota; class Terriglobia; order 20CM-2-55-15; family 20CM-2-55-15; genus CAZOZZ01. Next base: position 2,918,476 of record OZ253536.1, read on the forward strand.
TACATGCGTCACGGTAATCCCAAGAACTCGGAACGGGTGTGGATCGTCCACCGGTTGGACCGCGAGACGTCCGGGCTGATGGTTTTTGCGAGGACCGAGGCGGCGAAGCAGGCACTGCAGGCACGTTGGCCAGACACCGAAAAACGATACCTGGCAGTGGTGGAAGGCACACCACCTGCGGCTCACGGCACGCTGAGGTCACACCTGGATGAAAGCAACCCCTTCAAGGTGTACAGCGCTCCACCCAGCGAGCGGACACGCCGGGCGGTAACCCGCTACCGGGTGATGAAGCAAGTCTCGAACCGTGCGTTGATCGAGCTGACACTGGAAACAGGTCGGCGCAACCAGATCCGTGTCCATCTGGCCGATATGAAATGTCCGATTGTGGGCGATCAGAAATATGACGCCCGCACGAATCCGGCACGACGGCTGGGATTACACGCCAGTTCCCTGAGATTCAAGCACCCGGTCTCCGGAGAATTTCTACGATTTGAATCCCCATTGCCTGAGAAACTGGCGCGACTGGTCAACTATCGTCGGACGACGGCTTCAGACGGTCCATGACATGGTCCTGGACCCATTTCGGATCCCACCACTCGATAGGATTGACCGGCACACCGTGTAGAAACAGTCCGAAATGCAGATGGTCTCCCCCGGCCAGGCCCGTGGCACCGCTACGACCGAGGACTCCCTTCTTCGGAACCATCTTCCCGTCTCCACGTCGATCGAGCTCATGTGCGCGTACAGGGACACCAGGCCCGAACCATGGTCGATCAACACCGTGTTGCCGTAGATGCCGAAGTACTCGGCCAGGATGACTTTCCCGGTATTGGCCGCCTCGATCGGATAGCGCTGAACCACGGAAAGATCGAAGCCGACATGATCCTGTTGATCGACACGCTCTCCCTGGCACATGTATGTCCTGCGGTCCGCGAAGAAAGACTCCACCTGAGAGTTGCTCAACTGGAGGAATGCGCCTTCCCACAGAAAACCGCCTTCCGAACCAGCCGACAGTTCCGCGACAGCTTCATGGTTCTCTCGGCGCAACCGGCTGTTGATCTCCACGTACGTGTCGATCAACTCACCCTGATCTTCGATGCCCGGGGTGCGACTGACAATTTCGGGAACGACCTTCTGAAGAAAACTGTTTCCCAGAACGATGTCCCGGTTTCGGAACGCACGGGGAGTCACTCGATATCCGAACCCCGCCCTGGCCTCATTGCCGGCCCCGTCCTTCGCAACGATCGTGATCGGTGTGTCGGCTGGAAGATCGTAGGCAAAAGCAAACAGTGAGAAGTGGAGTTCCGGATCGGAAGCGTCCACAGGAAACCCGGGAAAGAAATGCGGTCCGACCTGGACTCCGGACGCCGTCGCGTCCTCCGACACCCTGTAGAGAACGGACTCGGAACCGCCCTGGTTGATGTAGTGCAAACCCGAAAGCGCTTCCAATCGGGGAGGGTAGATGTCGAACTCGAAGTCCCTGATCAATTCTGTTCGGTTTCCCCCCAGGAAATGACGCAGGGAGTAGTCGGATGCGTGGACGGCCAGTGTGGCCGGACCTTCCTGCACTTTGTACTTCTCGGCAATCAACGCGCCGATATCATAGCTCCTGGATTTCTCTTCCCCGCTGCCCCAGAGGCGGAAGAGGCCCGGGCCATCAAATGAGTCTTCGGCAAGAACGACCTCCCGGTCCCCCTGCGTCAGGAGAACACTGACTTCCTTCAGCCCGGTTCCGGGATCGTCCACCGTCAACCCGAGAGAAAACGTCCGCCCCAGGGCCTCGAAGTCCCGATCGAATCCGACGCCGGGCGCCTGTCCTTCCAGACGCCTGTAACTCAATCCGATAAGCACCAGCAAAGCGACGAAAACGATGATGAAGAGCCGGGCCAGGAAGGCTTCTTGTACGCCGATCTGTTGTCTGTTGTGGGGCCTTGCCATTGGGAGTTCGTCCTTCCTCGGGGAATTGATCGAATGTCTTCACCTCTATAACAGACACGTGTATCAGTTCTGGTCCCTGAGGCGGCCACAAAAAGGTTGCCAGCCTGTGACGGAAGCTGCTGGGCTCAAGATTCTCTGAAATCTGGCACCAGTCCTAAATCCGTGATAACCTTCGGCAAAGTCCCGGTTGATCGTTTGAGATTGTCCTTCCGCAACAACAGGCGGATCGGCCGGGTTTAACGATTTTTCCGGGAGACGCAATGGCTTACACACTGACAGTAAATGGAAACTCGACGACAGTCGATGTACCGGAGAACATGCCTCTTCTCTGGGTACTCCGAGACGTTCTCAAGATCAAGGGGACGAAGTTCGGTTGCGGCGTTGGCTCATGCGGCGCTTGCACGGTACAGGTCGGCGGGCGCGCCGTACGCTCGTGCCAGACGCGGATTTCCTCCGTCACGGCGGAAGTGAAGACAATCGAAGGTCTGTCCGAGGACGGATCGCATCCGCTCCAGCAGGCGTGGATGGAATTGGATGTACCGCAGTGCGGGTACTGCCAGGCTGGACAGATCATGCAGGCATCCGAGTTGCTGGATAGCACTCCGAACCCGACGGATGAGCAGATTGACCAGGCAATGAACGGCAACGTGTGCCGCTGTGGAACGTATATGCGTATCCGCGAGGCAATCCATCTGGCCGCCAACGGCCGGAACAGGTAAGGGGGGCGACATGAAGGCCAAGACCAAGACATCACCGATGGATCGCCGAACCTTTATCAAAGTCACAACGATTGCCGGAGGCGGCATCATGCTGGGTCTCTACACCCAGTCTGAACTCGACGCTCAAGGCAGGGGCGGCGGCGCCCAGGCGCCACCACCGACTCCAGATACGTACATCACGATCCACCCCGACAATACGTTCACCATCATCGCCAAGAACCCGGAAACAGGCCAGGGCGTCCGGACGGCATTGCCCATGATCATTGCCGACGAGCTCGATGTCGACTGGACGCAGGTGACGGTGCAGCAGGCGGACCTGGACCCGAAGTACGGCGGGCAGAGAGAGGGGGGCAGCACGGCTATTCCCCAGAACTACACGCTGATGCGCCAAGTGGGCGCCTCCGGGCGGGCCCTCATGATCGAGGCGGCCGCACGGACCCTCGATGTGCCGGCAGGGGAACTCACAACGGGTTCGGGCGTCGTGACACATACCGCCTCCGGAAGGACGGCCACGTACGGTTCGCTGGCCGCGATGGCGGCTGACATGACTCCGCCGACTGGAGTTCCGCTGAAAGATCCAGCCACGTTCAAGATCATCGGAAAACCCATGCCGGGGCTGGAGAACTTCGAGATGGTCACCGGAAAACCGATCTACAGCATCGATTTCGAACCGGAAGGCACGATCTTTTCCGTGTTCGAAAAATGCCCGGTGTTTGGCGGCACGGCCCAGAGCGCCAACCTCGACGAGATCAAGGCGCTTCCGGGTATCCGGCACGCCTTTATCGTGGACGCGGCTGGCGAGGGTCGCAACGCCCTGACTTCGGGCGTGGCGATTGTTGCCGACACATGGTGGGTCGCCAATGACGCGCGGCGGCAGCTGCGCGTGACGTGGGACGAAGGCCCCGTGGCGTCCCAGAGCACGGAAGGCTTCAGGGCTCAGGCTCGCGAATTGTCCGCCGATCAGTCCACCCCGCCCACCGGAGGCGGGCGCAGATCTGCCAGAATCGGGGACGTCGAAGCGGCGTTCGCGTCCGCGGACCAAGTCGTGGAAGCCGAGTACTACTTCCCGTTGCTGTCCCACGCTCCACTCGAACCACAAAATTCAACGGCTCATTACAAGGAAGACGGGACGCTTGAAATCTGGTCGCCGAGTCAAATTCCGAGTCTCGCGGCACCGGGCGGCGGTGCCGGCATCGAGAACTCGGCCGTCACGATGCACCTGATACGTTCCGGAGGCGGCTTCGGGCGGCGGCTGAGTAGCGACTACGATGTCGAGGTCGGTAAGATCTCCCGCGTTGTCAGCGAGGAAAGAATGGCGGCGGGACTGCCGACCGTGCCCGTCAAACTTCTCTGGACACGCGAAGACGACATGGCCCATGACCAGTACCGGCCCGCGGGATACCACTACTTCAAGGCGGGACTGGACACGAACGGCAAGCTGACTGCTTTCCGTGATTTCGTGCCGAGCACACGTTCGGTCGTTCCAGCCAACGAGTTCCCACGGGGATTCGTGGCTAACTTCTGGGCGGGGGGCTCCAACATCGAGCCCTTCAACATCCCGACGGGAGCGATGCGGGCGCCCAGCACCAACGGCGTCTCGTTCGTCATGCAGTCGTTCATCGACGAGTTGGCGGTGGCGGCAGGACAGGATCCGATACAGTTCCGGCTGGACCTGCTGGCCAACCCCATCGAAGAGGCCGGCGGTCAGGGCGGCGGGTTCAATGCCGAACGCGCCGCCGGCGTTGTCCGGACGGTCCGAGACATGTCGGACTGGAATTCGCGGGACAGTCTGCCCGACGGCCGAGGGATGGGCGTCGCCTTCCAGTTCGCGCACCGCGGATACATCGCATGGGTGGCCGACGTCACCGTGAACGCGGACAAGGAACTGAAGATCCACAGGGCCTGGTGCGCGGTCGACATCGGGCGCCAGATCGTCAATCCCAGCCGTGCACGCAACCTGGTTGAGGGCGGGTTCATCGAAGGCCTCAGTCACATGATGGCATGGGAGATCACTATCGACAGGGGGCGGGTCCAGCAACGCAACTTCCCGCAGTACGAGCCCACACGCATGGCGGCGGCGCCCGACGAGATCCATGTCGAGTTCATGGAAACCGATAACAATACGACCGGCCTGGGTGAGCCAACGTTGCCGCCGGCAATCCCGGCGATCACGAACGCCATCTTTGCCGCGAGCGGTGTCCGTGTCCGCTCGCTCCCGCTGGTGAAGGAAGGGTATAGCTGGACATAGATCAGTGTAGACAAAGGGACGGAGGCGAACTCTTCAGTGATTGAAGCTCGCCCCGTCCCTTTGTTATTTAGTGTCCTGTCCCGTAAATACGGTTGCTATATTTCGGAGCGCAACGGTGCTGGATTTGGCGGAGCGACGACGAGGCAATGCTCTTCATTGTGAGGAGGAGCGACTCCAAAGACGGTGCCGTTCCGCCCGAACCCGTAGGGCCGATGGAGGTTGCTGGTTGCGACTGCCGAACCGATCGGACTTACGCTTACGTTTGTAGATCGATCGAACGGCCACGCTTCGTCTGGCAACGTCCATCGGAGATAGTAATCGTATTTACGGGACAGGACACTATTGCATATGAAAAAGAGTCTGTTCGTTCTACTGCTTTCGCTCTCGTTCGTCGCCGGCTCCTGTGGGGAAAACAGCGAAAGCACGCCTGTTGTGACGGTTTCCCTGGATCGAGTTCCGGATCAGGGCAATCTCGACCTCAAAGGATCCGGGTTCACACCCAATCAAAACGTGACGTCTCATCTGCTCAAACCCGACGGGACGGAATTCCCGTTCCTGCCGATTCTCACCGATGAAAACGGCGAGTTCACACACGAGATCGAATCGTTGCTTCTCGACGCCGGCACGCATGAACTATGGGTTGTGGATGACGCGTCGAATCGGACCTCGAACGTCGCGCGTTTTGAGGTCACTCGCGAGCAGCCTCCGGCTCAGTGAAGGACTGAATGAACGAGAAAGGAACTCGCGAACTGGAAGAGTTGTTCGAACTACCTGCGGAAAGCCACGCCAGGGCGGCGCCACGACACCGGGTGACGTTCGTGGTTTGGACCGCAGTTTTTCCCAGCGTACTGGCTGCTTCGAGTTTACTGTCCCTGCTGCCGTTCGAGATACCGCTTGTCCTCTCGGTTTTCGTCACGACCGCCATCAGCGTTCCGACGGCGGTGTACCTCCTGCTGCCACGCTTGTGCCGCTTGTTTGAACCCTGGATATACCGGGAGACAGCCACCGGAACGGGTGGCAACCGGGATGCCCCGCCGCCACGATAACCAGTGACTGGCCTAGGACTCGGGTGGGCCTTTCAGCTCCACCGTGTTCCCGTCAGGATCCTCGATGTAGATAGAAGGTCCCCGGCCATCCGCGCCATAGCGGGACACAACCGAGCCAACCGCTACACCGTGGCTTTCCAGATGACTTCGAAGTGATGGTTCGTCGAAAGGTTCAATGCGAATTGCAAAGTGATCCATGTTACCGACGCCACCTTCCGGGCGTCGGTCCGCCCGCATCAAGTCGATCAGTGATCGGCCGGCTCGAAGTTGGACGAGGCCGTACTTCTCCGACCGCCGTTCTTCCTTGCAGCCAAGCACCGCGGAATAGAAGCGCACGGCACGGTCGAGATCCGAAACGCGGAGGACCACATGATCCAGATGTTTGATTGAGAATTCCATCGGAAGGTTGCCTCCTAGGTTGAAAGATGCTAGGAGCCTCGGCGGCAGAAGAGATCTACTGCGAAAGCGGTATAATCGGTCCAGATTTCCCCGATTTTTCGTTGAATAGAACCACTATTCGCCTCAAAATCGAGAAGATCTGGCCTCGATTCTCCACTTTCTCGCTACGATCCCTTCTGCCGCCGAGGCTCCTTGTCCGTGCCGTCGGGTCCGCAGCACATGGCGTCGTCGACCTCTTCTTTGCGATCAACGGATATACCGGCCTTCTCCAATCGAGCCACGAATCCATCCCGCCAGCCAGGCGACATCGCCCGAATCCGGATCGCTCTCTTACAATCCTCGAGATTGTGCTTGTCGAAGTAGTACAAGTGGCAGACGTCACGAACACTCATCCCCTGGGGGTCTCTACTCAAAAGCTCGATCGTGTCGCCCGCACCAACGTCTCCTTCATCAAGGACACGAAGATAAAAGCCGACGCGGCAACTATTGAGAAACATCTTGGGAAACTGAACATTGTCCATCTTGATTCCAAGCCGATAACAGGGGACACGAGGCTGGGTCACCTCGAGCCGGGCACCTCCGACCTTGAAGACATCCCCGACGTTGATCTCGTCTTCGGTCATCCCCTCGACGGTGAAATTTTCTCCGAATTGCGGATGGGAAAAATCGTTACGAGCGAGTTCCCTGGCCCAGTATTCGTAATTCTCGGTCGAGTAGACGTACACAGCCTTGTACACACCACCGTGGCCTTTCAAGTCCACTTGCTCGTCGCCGTCCAGATTCAGACTTCGAAGCCGGATCCGGCCGGCGACCGCTTCGTTGAAGATACCGGTCGCGACCGTCTTGCCCATGTATGGCACCTCTTTTCGCATGGAAACACTCACTGTAAGCAACTTCATGATGGCGGCTCCTGTTCGTCGGCGAAGGCCGAGATCCACTTGTAAGACGTCTTCAGCCGTGAAGTCTATCGCCCAGGGCGCAAGAAGTCATCGAATGAAAGAATGACCGCTGAAGGGAGCGCGTTGCAAATCGTCGGCATCAGTGTTAGTAATTCCACTGCGGCACCGCCGTGCCGGCAAGACAAGGGGGAACTCGATGGACACTGCTGTTGGGCTGGTCCAGGCTTATCTTCGGATCAATGGCTTCTTTACCGTGACGGAATACCCGATCATCGCGCGCTCGCAGGCAGGGGGCAGGATGCTGACGGACATGGACATCCTGGCGGTTCGCTTTCCCGGAGCCCAGAGATGGATTCCCGACGCCGAACGTCAGGGTGAGGCGCTCCCGATCGATCCACGACTGGCCGATGACGACGAGTCCATGTTCATGATCATCGGAGAGGTGAAGGAGGGGAAGGCCGGCTTCAATGACATGGCTTATTCGGAACAGGTCCTGGAAACGGCGATCCGCCGTTTCGGCTGCTGCACGGGAGACATTCCCGGAACGGTCGGTTCCCTGCTGTCGATAGGCTCGGCGGACACTCGCGTTGGAACGGGAATGCCGTTCAAGATTCGGATGCTTGTGTTCGGCGCGAGTGAGGATGGGCCGCGCCGGCGGTATGAAGTGATCTCGCTCGGACACGTCGTCACGTTCCTGAACCACTACTTGAGCGCGTATCGGGACGTGTTGCTCCGTGCCGAGTTCAAGGACGAGTCGCTACGCTTGATGGCATTACTCGTCAAGCTGGGTGTGAAACTCTGAGAAGTGACTCAAACCGCTCCCAATGCATGCTCTATATCCGCCTGAATATCGGCCACGTCTTCGATTCCGGCAGAGATACGAACCAGGCCATCTCCAATGCCCAGCGAGCTGCGCTCTTCAGGAGTCAGCGTGCGATGCGACGAAATTGCGGGATAGAGCACCAGAGAGTAGATGTCCCCCAGCGAAGTGGCCGGCTGGATCAGATCCAGGGCGTCCATGAAGGCAAAGACCTGCGCACGCCCCGCGCCCAGAATCTCAAACGAGAACACACCGCCGGCGCCTTTGCCTCCGGTCAGCGAATCGAGCAACGTGAACTGGGGATGTTCCGGTAAGAAGGGATAGTGGACCTTCTTGATTTTTGGATGGTTCTGGAGCCATCGGGCCAGAGCGAGCGCATTGTCGCACTGCCGGCGCATGCGCAAAGACAGGGTTTTGAGACCGCGCAACGCCAGCCATGCTTCGAATGGCCCGACACTGCTGCCGATGAGTTTGTTCAGGGCAAACGATCGTTCCTTGAGTTCGGCTCTCATTGCCACGATGCCGGCCATCACGTCACCATGACCGGCAATAGATTTAGTGGCACTGTGAATGACCATGTCCGCGCCAAACTGGATCGGGTTGCAGAGATAAGGGGAGCAGAACGTGTTGTCCACCAGCAGCAACGCTCCAGCGGAATGAGCCATTTCAGCCAACCGCGGCAGGTCGGCAACTTTCATTAAAGGATTGGATATAGTCTCCACCAACAAGGCGGCCGGATTTTCACGCGCCACCGTCTGGTGCACTGTTTCAAGATCCAGAACATCAACGAAATGCACCGTGGCGCCCAACGCCGTAAATGTATCTTGCAGGAGCGTGTAGGTGGCGCCATACACATCGGCCGCGGCAACAACCGACGTCCCGGCCTGAACGCCGGCAGCCAAAAGGGACATATGAATGGCCGCCATGCCGGAGGAAAAGGCATGCGCTGCCTCGGCTCCTTCCAGACTGGCCACGGCGGTCTCAAAGGCCGTTACGGTTGGATTGGCATACCGGGTGGAGTACACATACCCGTCCTTTTCATTGCCCAGTACGGCATCGAGATCGTTGGAGTCGGCAAAGGTATACCCGACGGAAGGGTAAATGGCGGACGCGACCGGGTTCACCCCCTCCACACCCAGTCTCTCGCCCGCATGGACGGTTCGGGTCTCGAATGATTTGTCGGCAAGATCTGTCATGGGTTCGTCCTGGAGTGGGAGTGGGTTGGTGTGCCGCCCTCGGGAGCGGCGCGTTGTAAGTGAGGGTCGTTCGTTCGGGATCGAGGAGCGCCGGCCGTGTGCCCGGCCGGCGCCTCAATCCACGGTCAATTCGGCTGCGGGCCTTCCGACGCCAGACGGGCCCCGGTTCCGGGAGGTGGCGCCTCTTCGGCCACCACGGGCATCCGAAGCGTACCGATCCCATCGATAGTGGCAACGATCTCCTCGCCCGGCTGCAGGAAGCGCTGCTCCCCACGGACCGCGGTACCCATTCCCGTACCGCCCGACGTCCCGTTGTTGATGACATCGCCCGGAAAGAGGGTAACGATCGACGAGCCGTATTCGATCAACTCGTAAAGAGTGTGGATCATGTCACCCGCCGTCGCTTCCTGCATCAGCTCGCCGTCGACACTGAGTGTCTGCCGGAGGTTCTCCATGGGGTCGCCATAGAACTCCTTCGGCACGATCCAGGGACCAATGGGGGCGAACGTGTCGTGACCCTTCCCGACGAACCAGTCGGATCGCAATGGATTCCCTCCCGCGGGGCGGCCGCCACGATCGGACACATCGATCGAAACCATGTAGCCGAAGATGTAGTCCTGGGCGTTTTCGGCACTGACATACTTGGCCGCGCGGCCGATCACCGTCGAGAGTTCGACCTCCCAGTCAATGCGATCCCGTCCGTGGGGAATCACGATCGGATCACCGTTGCCGACGACGGCCCCCCGGCTCGGCTTCAGGAACAGGTAGGGCACACCGCGGTTCTCACGACGTGCGCGCCGCGCCTCGGCCCGCTCCTCTTCGGCGCCGGTCTCATTCACATGGCTGTAGAAGTTGACGGCCGCGTTCAAGATCTTACCGGGATACATGATCGGCGGAAGGGTCCTGAGGTTGGCAAGATCATATACGAATTCCGGTCGCGGGTTCCGGGTGAGCTGGCCACTAAGCACCAGGTCGCTGACGAGCTCGTACAGCCGGGCCTTCAAGCCGTACTCGTATCGGCTGATCAGCTCCAGCATGTCGGCCGGCATCGGAATTTTCGGATAAGTCGGATTGGCTTCGAGCGCGGCGTTCGCCACGTCGAGATCTACGATCAGGCTGTCACGCAAGACGATCCCGACCTGGGGGAGGCCGTGGATCTCGAACGTTCCGACCTTGAACGGTTCGGCACTTGTCGCCCCCGGTCCACCTTGGGCCGAAAGCGGGACGGGGCTCGCAAGTGACGCGAGCAAGGCGAAGACTATGGTAAGTCGCATGTTGCTCCTTATGGTAGCTACCGATTGATCAGCATGAGGCCGACGGCCTCGGGTTTTCTTTCCTGCCGGTTTTACTCTTGGACGGCCAGCGTGTCAAGGTCATCCGTGGCGAGCGGTCCGAACGCCGGGGAGCCGAACACACCCTAGGAGCCTGCGCGGCAGAAAGGATCGTAGCGAGAAAGTGGAGAATCGAGGCCAGATTTTCTCGACTTTGAGGCATTTTCTCGATTTTGAGGCGAATAGTGGTTCTATTCAACGAAAAATCGGGGAAATATGGACCGATTATACCGCTTTCGCAGTAGATCTCTTCTGCCGCGCAGGCTCCTAGGAACGATGATGTATGCCTGAATACTGTTTCAGACCTCGAGAGGATCGGGTTTTTCCGGATCGAGATCCAGCACCTTCAAGGCATTCTGCACCGTGTCGGGGGGAACCCTGTCCTCAAGCATCAAGGCGTGGAGCGTAGTATACGCAATCCATCGTGCATCGACCTCGAAATGCGATCTCAGGGCATCACGCGTGTCCGACCTTCCGTATCCGTCGGTACCGAGCGCGACGAACCGTCTGGACAGGTAAGGTTGGATCATGCCGGGAAGGGCTGCCACCCAGTCCGAGGACGCGATCACCGGACCCGCATGAGATTCCAACATCCGGCCGACGTAGGGTACGTCACGGGGCGCTGTGGGATTCATGCGATTCCGGCGCTCGACCCGCCGGGCATCACGAGACAACTCCTGATAACTGGTCACGCTCCAGACATCCGTATGAATCGCGAACTTTTCGGCCAGGATTTTCTGGGCGCTCAAGGAACACCGCAGGACGGGGCCGCTGCCAAAAAGCTGGGCCACCGATTCCTGGCCGGTCTCGGCCGGGCTCAGCAAATACATCCCCTTGAGAATGCCTTCTTGCGAACCTTCGGGCATCGGCGGCATCGAGTAGTTCTCGTTGTAGATCGTGATGTAGTAGAAGATGTCTTCCTGGTTCTGGATCATCCGCTCGAGCCCATCGTAGATGATGACGGACAACTCATAGGCATATGCGGGATCATAGGCCATCAGATTCGGCACGGCGGCAGCCATCAGGTGACTGTGCCCGTCCTGATGCTGCAACCCTTCTCCGTTCAGGGTCGTACGCCCTGCAGTGGCGGCCATCATGAAGCCACGTCCACGGGAGTCGCCGAGGGACCATACCTGGTCTCCTGTGCGTTGCAGCCCAAACATGGAATAGAAGACGTAGAACGGGATCATCGCGACACCGTGGGTGGCGTACGACGTGGAAGCGGCAATGAACGACGCCATCGATCCCGCCTCGGTGATGCCCTCTTCGAGAAGCTGACCGTCGGTGGCTTCCCTGTAGTTGAGTAGAAGGTCGGAATCGACAGGATCGTACAACTGCCCGAGTGACGAATAGATTCCGACTTCTTTGAAGAGCGAGTCCATTCCAAACGTTCGCGCCTCGTCGGGGATGATCGGGACGACCCGCTGGCCGATTTTCTTATCGCGCAGAAGCGTTCGCAACAGGCGTGTGAAGGCAATGGTGGTCGACACTTTCACCTTGCCCCGACCCTTCGCACGGAACTCCTTGAAGATTTCAGGCGCGGGGATACTCACCGAACCGCCCCGGCGTTTACGACTCGGCAGCGGTCCGCCCAGTTGCCGTCTTCTCTCGATCAGATAACGAACTTCTTCACTGTCCGGGCCGGGGTTATAGTAGGGCGCCTCGTCGATGCGGCGGTCCGGTATGGGTAAATCCAGCACATCGCGGAACTTGCGAAGCTGCTCTTCGTCAAGATGCTTCAGTTGATGGGCGACGTTTCGACCCGCGAAACGCTTTCCGAGGGTCCAGCCCTTGACGGTTTTCGCCAATATCACAGTGGGCTGGCCACGATGTTCGGTCGCCGTCCTGAAGGCGGTGTAGATCTTCCGGAACGAATGGCCACCACGCCGCAGCTTTTTGAGATCCCGATCATCGAGATCCGAAACGAGGGCCAGGAGGCGCGGGTCGCTTCCAAAAAAATGCTTTCGTATGTAGGCGCCGGTCTCCACGCTGTATTTCTGAAACTCGCCGTCGGTCACCTGATTCATCCGCCCGACCAGAAGCCCATCGTCATCTCGTGCCAGAAGCGGATCCCACTCGGGGCCCCAGACCACTTTGATGACATTCCAACCCGCACCTCGAAACACCGCTTCGAGTTCCTGGATAATCTTCCCGTTACCGCGCACGGGACCGTCCAGGCGCTGCAAATTGCAGTTGACGATGAAGGTCAGGTTGTCGAGCTGCTCGCGAGCCGCAATCGACAACGAACCCAGAGATTCCGGCTCATCCGTCTCGCCATCGCCGAGGAAACACCAGACTCGCTGGCCGGAGGTTTCTTTCAGGCCGCGATCCTCGAGGTAACGATTGAAACGGGCCTGATAGATGGCGGCAATCGGCCCGAGGCCCATCGATACGGTGGGGAACTGCCAGAAGTCCGGCATGAGCCACGGATGGGGATACGAAGGCAGACCGTGCCCCGCCGTTTCAGTCCTGAAGTGGTCCAGATCCTGCTCAGTCAACCGGCCTTCGAGAAACGCTCGCGCGTAAATGCCCGACGCTGCATGACCCTGGATAAACAGCTGATCGCCTCCTCCGGGCGCATCGGGTCCGCGGAAGAAGTGATTGAAACCGACCTCGTACAGGCTCGCCGACGAAGCGTAGGTGGATAGGTGTCCCCCGAGGCCCTCGATGCGTTCGTTAGCGCGGTGGACCATCGCCATGGCGTTCCAACGAATCAAGCGGCGGATCCGTTTTTCCAGATCGGCGTTCAGGGGAAGATCGGGTTCGTCTTCGGCTGGCACCGAGTTGATGTAGGGAGTCTGAACCCCGACCGGCAGATCGATCCCAAGATGCCTCGCTCGTTGAACGATGGTCCGCAGCAGGTACGCGGTACGATCGCGAGTTCCAGCGTGAACGACACTCTCCAGCGATTCCAGCCATTCGGTCGTTTCTTCAGGGTTCGTGTCAGGCAACTGAGACAGATAGTCTGGTGCCATATTTTGGAGATCTCAGTGGTGAGAGCTTGCTACTGGAGTCTTTCGAGATTAGCCTCGACAGTCGCGAGACGCTCGTGGATGTCGATGGCGACATGCCAACGCTGATCCGATCGGAAAAGTGTTTCCAGCTGTATTCTACCACCAATGTAGGCTTTCTTGAGCGGGCCTAAGATCTCACTCGGCGCGAAGCGCCTCGGTCGGATCCACACGGGCGGCGCGAAGGGCCGGCAGGAGGCTCCCCGTGACGGTCATGGCTAAAGCCAGCCCGACGGCAGCCAGAAACGTGACCGCATCGCCTGGCCTGACGCCGGCTAGAAGCGCCTCCATCATGCGGCCGGCGGTGTAGGCAGCCCCGAGGCCAACCACACCGCCAACAACGGCCAGGAGGACACCCTCCCGGAACACCATCCGTAGAATGTCGCCGGACCGTGCCCCCATCGCCATCCGGACCCCTATTTCGCCGGTACGCTGGGACACCCCGAAAGAAAGAAGGCTATGGATACCGATGCCCGCCAGCAACATGGACAGAGCGGCAAACGCGGCGAGCACGATGATCTGGGTCCGGCGGGGTGCGGTTTCCGAATCGACGATGTCGGCAAGGAGACGTATATCCGACACCGGCAGTTCCGGGTCGGCCTCTCGTACGATGCGGCGGATGTCGGGGATCAACGAATCGGGGTCTTGCGAAGAACGGACGACCAGATCTTTCGGTGCATAAAAAATGATCGAGCCGTCCGGCACCTGCTTATAGGGCAGATAGACTTGAGGCTCGCTCCTCGCCTCGAGGCCCCGAACGTGGATGTCACCCACGACGCCCGCAACGACCCGGTCTCGAAAGGCGAAGTTAAAGCTGCGGCCCAGGGGATCCTCCCCGGGCCAGTACCGGCGAGCGAAAGACTGGCTGACGACGGCGACGGAAGCGACATCATCCGTGTCGAATTCACTGAGGTCCCGGCCGGCCGTCAGCGGGATGGACAACGTTTCGAAGAATCCCGGAGTGGCGTATCGAAGGATTGCTCTGTCGGGCGGGCCATCCACATCAAGGCCATCGACTCCCACCGGCCAGACTCCTCCACGCATGACCATCGGAAGGAAACTGACGTAGGCGGCGCTCGACACGCCTGGCAGGCTTCGGACCTCGGACAGAACCTGCGTGTAGAGTTGCGCGCGTCGGGCAGTGGGGTAGTATTTCGGCATCGGCAACTCGGTCCGCAGGGTCAGCACGCCCTCACCGCGAAAACCCGGATCGATGTCCTGGACCTGCCATAGGGCCCGGATCAACAGACCGGACGAGATGAGCAGGACCAGGGACAACGCGACCTCGACAATCACCAGTACGGAACGGAACCGCTGGTTTCGTCCGCCGACTCCGGCGTTTCGGATTTCAAGAAGGCTTTTCGCGCGAGCGCCGCTCGAGATTCGGAGGGCAGGTATCACCCCGAATCCGATTCCTGTCAGGCCGGTCAGTACACCTGCAAAGACCAGCACACGAAAATCAAGCACGGCCGGATCGCCAATCGGAAGGGACATCGGGACGAGCCGTGTCAGAAGTGGCAACCCCATGATGGCGACCAGCACGCCCAGGGCTCCTCCAAGAAACACCAGGACAAGGCTTTCGGTAAGCAATTGGCGCACGAGCCTTTCCCGGCCGGCGCCGATCGCCGTACGAATCGTCAGTTCCTTTCGCCGTCCCAACGTCCGGGCAAGAAGGAGGTTTCCCAGATTGGTACAGGTGATCAGCAACACGCACGCCGAGGCAGCAAAGAGCGCCGCCAGCAGCAGCCGGGACTGTTCAGGAACTTCATCTCGAAGAAAGCGAACCGTCGCGCCGGTTCGGGTGTTTGTCTCGGGATACTCGAGTTCCAGTTGCCCCGCGATGATCGACATCTCGGCACGGGCTTCCTCCAGCGAAACATCGGGTTTCAGCCTCGCTATCGTCTGAAAGTAGTTGTTGTCCCGATCTTCGAAGTCCTGGCTTCCGAGTTGCATCGGCATCCAGAGTGCCGTTTCCCGGCTCGGAAAATAAAAATTCTGAGGCATCACCCCGATGATGCTGTAGGTCGAGTCATTCAGACGAAGTTCCCTGGAAAGCACTGCTCTATCCCCACCGAATTCCCTCAGCCACAATCCGTAACTGAGCACGACCGTACCGGGCGCGCCTTCGGTATCATCATCGGCGCTGAACACCCGCCCGACGAAGGGGCCGGTGTCCAGCAAGGCAAAAACGTCCGCTGTCACTTTCGTGGTTTGAAGTCGCCGCGGATCGCCGATACCGAGCAGGTTGACCGATCTGGCAAAGTACGCCCCCATCGCTTCAAAGGACGCACTTCGTTCACGCCAGTCCCGATAGTTGGGTGGCGACGCCTCCATTCGCGAGTATTCGCGGGGGCTCTCCCATATCTTCACGAGTCGTTCGGAGTCGGCGAAGGGCAGCGGCCGAATGAGGACGTGGTCGGTAATCGAAAAGACAGCCGTGTTGGCTCCGATGCCAAGCCCCGTGACGACGACGGCGGTCAGAGCGAAGCCGCGCGCACGCCCGAGGGTTCTCAACGCGTAGCGAAGATCCTGGCGAAGAATGTCCCAGTGCACCCGCAGGGCATTTGACAGGAGGTCTCCGAGGGTCTCGAGCCACAGCCCGAGCAGCCACAGGAATGTCGTGGACTCCCGTCGCCGTTCACTGAACACGTGACACAACTCTTCCTCGTATTCCGCACGGAACGCGGCCGGATAAATGAAGAGGAGGATTCGATATAGACGCATCAAACCCTCCCCGGAGCGAAACCGGTGGCGCGTGCCAGCTTGAGCATCCGTGCAAGACGGCGAGACTCCGCTTTCGCCACGCCGGTACCGAACGACGTGATCCGGTAATAGCGACGCCGTTCGTCGTCCAGGTCCGGTGCGGGCCGGTCCCGGGTCTCGACGATCAAACCCTGTTCGAGCATTCGCTGAACGGAACGATACAAGGTGCCCGCGCCGATGCGGACCTCCCCGTTGGTTCGGGCCGCGACTTCCTGAATGATCGCGTACCCGTGGCGGTCCTGGCCTGCAAGCGCCATCAGAACATGGAACGTGACGGATGGAAGAGGGAGGAGAGCAGCAACGTCAGTGTGCTTGTCAGTCATGACTCGAATATATAGCCCATATGAATATAGTGTCAATGAATATATTCAGAGTGGCTACTTTGTCGATCATCATTGCATTTTCCAGGAGGCAACTATATCTATGTATGATATATCCATCTATGATATAGTAGTCCCCATGCGCACCCGAAAATACGATGCCGACAACAAGGACCTTTCAAGTCTGTTGCCTCTGAACCATGCGGACTTCCACATCCTGCTGTCCCTGACTGATGCGGACCGCCACGGCTACGCGATCATGCAGCACGTTCGGGAATTGACGGAAGGGAGCCTCAAACTGGGACCGGGAACGCTGTATACATCCATCAAACGTCTGCTGGGTGCGACGCTCATCGAAGAGTCGGACGAACGGCCGGATCCGGATATGGATGATCAACGACGACGCTATTACCGGCTGACGGGGTTTGGTCGAAGGGTCGCCACAGCCGAGGCCGAGCGGTTCGCGCGCCTGGTTCAGGTTGTAAAGGCGAGGAAGTTGGTGAAGGTATGACACCCAATGTCAGCGGGGACCCCCGCATCGTCGTTTGGTCCTGGCGTCTGTACCGGTTGTTGACCCGAGTCTATCCCAGGGAGTTTCGCGTTTCATATTCGCAGAAACTGGAACAGGCGTTTCTGGATCTGTGCCGCAGTGCATGCCGGAGTGGAACGCTCGATCTCATGAAGTTGTGGGTTCACACGGTTTGGGACCTGTTTCGTTCGGCATACCGGCAACACACCGAAATACTGGCGGGGACAGCGGGCACCCTCATGGTCCTGGTTGGATTGATTCCCGCCACCTTGGCCGTATTCGTTTACGCCCCCACCGAAGCCACCATGGGAACCGTTCAACGGATTTTCTACTTCCACGTGTCGGCCGGCCTGGTGGGCTACATCGGGTTCTTCGTCGTATTCGCCTCGAGCATTGGCTTCCTCTTGAAGCGAGACTTGATCTGGGACAGGGTCGCTCGCTGTTCGGCAGAAGTCGCGGTTCTGTTCGCGTCGATCAACTTGATGACGGGCGTCATCTGGGCCAAGCCAATTTGGGGCATCTGGTGGACCTGGGACGCGCGCCTGACACTGCAATTGGTGCTTTGGGTCAGTTTCATCGGTTACCTGATGCTGGGAGCCTACATCGCCGATCCGAGGAAGAGGGCCACCGTACAGGCTGTGGTCGGAATCCTGGCTTTCCTCGACGTTCCGGTCAACTACATGGCCATACGATGGTGGCGAACCCAGCATCCTTCGGCCGTCCTGGCCGGAGATCCGAATTCGGCCCTGACCCCGGACATGTTCATCGCCTTCATCGTAACGTTTGCCGCCTTCCTGTCGATCTACACCCACCTTGTGCGAAAACGCATGGCGGTCGAAGAGACCCGACAGGAAATCGAATACCTCCAACAGCAGGTGTACTCGAAATGAGCTGGGTCATCGCAGCCAACATCGTCGTCTGGATCGCCATCTTCGGTTACATGTTGTTGGTGTCCGGAAAGCAGAGGCAATGTGATCGCCGCCTCAGCGAGCTCCGCCATCTCCTCGAAGACCGATAGTCCACCGCAAAGCGTGTCGGGGTGGCCGTCCCTGGCCACCCCCCCACAAGCCTCGCTTTCCCCGCCAACTCTTCCGGCCACCATTCCGGGTCCCGATGGACGACTCGAACTCACGGCCTTTGGAATCAGTGACGGCTAACCCGCATTTCTCATGAATGGTGCCCAAAACTGCATTTTGGAGACGGAAAAGATGTCGGAGGCTGGGTGGCGAGAGCAAAGATGCCGGCTGAGGGGAGTGACTGGGCCTGGACGAGTGGTGGTGAAGGGAATGACGACGTGAAATCGGATTACAGAGACAGCTATCCCGATCAAAGATCGGAACGTTGGTATGTCTGAGGAGGGGACGCTCAACAGCGAAGCGGGACTTTCTGAAGGTTGGCATAAATCTGAGCGAACACCGCGGCGTAGGGGTATCCGCCAGCCATCCGAATCCAGACTCGACGCACGGTCACATGGATCTGCGCTCCGATTTTGAGCAGCTTCAGGCGAATCGTGGTGCACTGCGCCCGCGCGAATTCGGTGCCCTGCAACCCGAGCCGTCGCAAGGCCTGCATTAACATGTACGCCACCGATGAAAGGTAGAGTCGGAGTTGATTGGCGCGCATGGTGGCCGTGCTGGTCCGATCGGCGAACAATCCGAGCTGTTGCTCTTTGATCCGGTTTTCCATATCCCCTCGGGCACAGTAGATCTGTTCATAGATCTGTCTTGGGGTCTTTCGGCCTTTCGGTAACGAGGTGACGATAAACCGAGGATTGGAGCCCTTGGCCAGATGTTCGGCCTTACCAATGATGCGTCGCTCACGGGTCCAGCTGTCGCGGGTCTGATACGGAAACGTCTTAAAGACGCGCGCTGGCTTTCCCGTCCTGTCGAATCGCTTTTTTGCAGTCGCCATCGGAGTTTCGATCGCGCCCAGCAGTCGATTGTTCGCCTCCTCCGCAGAATTTGTGGGCAGTCCAAAGGCCTGTGCGCACATAAGTAATTGAAACAAAGTACCTTATTCTTTTGTTCGACGGCGAATATTCCAGTACCCACTTCGGTCGGACGCCTACACCCGGTGCCCGGAGCCCCCGCCGGAGGCCCCGTTCCCCATCGCCCACACCAGCCGACACCGCGGAGCGCAGCCGAGGGTCAAGGCCGGCGCAGCCGCCGAGCTTGCGAGGGAAGCCTTGAGGCTTGGCGAGCACCGTGGTCTCCTCAAGCGGCGATGGAAGACGGTTTTACCCACAAATTCTGCGGAAGACCCGATTGTTCTTTGCCAGTCCGATCACGTAATCGACACGGTGTTGGGCCTCGCACCACGTCAGGATCTCATCGCGGCAGAAACCCGAGTCGGCACGAATCACGATCTGGACTCTGGGCCACTTCTGCCGAATCTGTCCGACGATCCGTTCCAGCTCTTTGACCGATCCGGCCGCACCATCGATGTCGGATCGTCGTAGCCGGGCACACAGCAGAAACTCCCCACAGAAGATATACAGCGGCAGATAACAATAGTGCCGGTAATAGCCGTGAAAGAAGCGACCCTCCTGACTCCCGTGAATCGGATCGTCGGTCGCATCCAGATCCAGAATGATCTGCCGCAGCGCCCGCCGATGCGCTTGGAGAAACACGTCCACCATCAACCTATCCATCGCCGCCTCGTCTCGTCCGATCTTCTTGTACGGATGGTCTGCCGCACCCTCGGTCGACAGTTCCAGTCGGTTCAGCGTGCTCTTACCAGCCAGGGCCTTGCCTCGATCTCGTGCCTGTTTCCGGGTCCGACCCTTCGGATCGGTCTCACCCACCATCACGGCCAGCATCGGATCCGACCGGAGTTGGTCGTGGTCGTTCAGATCCTCATAGCCCAAACACAATCCGTACACACGTTGCGACACCAGTTGTTCGATCCCGTGTTCCACAAATCGCGGATCCCGATGATCCTGGAAACATCCGGCAAGCTGTTTCAGAATCCCCGTCCGTTTTTCTGCTTCTCGTAGCAGCAAGCCGCCCGCATCCGTGCTGATGTCTCCTCCGTCGAATTGGCCCCGTACTTCCCGTGAACCTAATGTGAATCGATTCTGTCTTACACTCTGTATTCATAAAGGCCGCCTCCGTCTGCGCATTTGATGCTTCTAGACAAAGTCATCTATGCCAGACAGGGCGGCCTTTTTCGGTCTTTTCCCTTCCTACTCTGTTTCGATTTATCTCAGATCTCTTGAGAAATGCGGGCTAAACCGGCGGGCGGCCAGAGACGGCCGCCCCGACACGCTAACGGCGTACCTTTTCTTCTGACCGGTACTTACTCGCGCCACAAGGGGCGGGTGAGGCAGGTGGGGCCGCCGGCGCCGGGGATGCAAATTTCGCCACCGTCGAACTCACTCACTGTGCAGCCGGCGGTTTCAAGGCGGGAACGGGTCGCGGGATTGCCCGCGGCCATGACCACGTTGCGGGGGGAGACCGTCAGAACGTTACATCCGAGTGAATCGTATTCCTCGTCGGGGACGTCTACCAATTCCACGCCTCGCTCTTTGAGCATCTCAAAGAGCGGCACGGGCAGCAGACGCAGGAACACAACGGCAAGGTCGTCGGCTACCAGGCTGAGGAACGACTGCAGGTGCAACACTTCCTGCCTTCCGTTCCAGTAAGGGAGGTGTACCGGAACCACGGTCACGTTCAGGGGCTTCAACAGGTCTCCGATCGCCGCGATGCCCGCATCATTGGTCCGGAATCCCCGACCCGCGACAAGCGTTCGAGAGTCCAGCCAGACCATGTCGCCGCCTTCTGCGGTGGCATCACCGCCAATGGTTCCAAGGACCGGCACGCCCCATCCTTCCAACGCCTCCGCAAACGCAGGCCCTTCGCCCCTGCGGGCCGGTTTTCCCGTCTGGAATACGACGGCGCCCTGGTTGGTGATCAGAACAGGATCGTGGGGATACAATGAATCCAGGCCGGTACGTTCATCAAGAGGCAGGCTGAGCACGGTGGCTCCCGCCGACTCGAGAAGCGAAACAAATTGTTGGTGATCTTTTGCGGCGCGATCCATGTCCGGCGGGCGGAGGTAGTCCAACCCTTCCCATTCCTCCGCGATAGCCTCCGTCGAACGGAAGGCTTCGGTCGGTCGTTTGACCACCACCGTACGCAGTGGCGCGACCATGCTCTGGCTGCCGAAAGACCCTTGGCTCATCGACCCTGGCGTACCTGGACCTCTCTTTCGAGAGCCTGCATGGCCCCGGCCGAACCCGTAAACAGATTCTCGGGAAACTGCACTCCGGAAGAAACCATATTGTTGAAGATCACATCGGCCTGATAGAGGTTCAACCCCATCCCGGCCAGGTATTGGAGTCTCAGGTTCCTGTCCCGATTGATCGAAGCGTCCTCGAGCCAGGGCGCAAGGTCGGAAACCTGCCCGGCAAAGGTTCCCAGCAGATCGACCGCGGAGTAGAACCCGACTTCACGAAGGGATTCGGCGACCTGACGGTATTCCGGACTGCTCAATCGCGCCTGAATCCGATCGATGTCGATCTTGTCATCCTCGGCCCGACCCAGCAGGACGACGTCGTAGCCCGACCCTTCGACCGTATTCGCAAAAACCGCTCCGTTCGGGAACACTTCCATGAAGGTGGCGATCTCGCTCTTCACCGCCTCCTCGGTGCTTTCGTAAAGCTGTACAAACACGGTAACCACGCCCCCGGGATTCAGATGATCCCTGGCCAGTTGCCAGAACTCTCGCGTGTAGAGAGCGGCGGCCCCCTTGACCCACGGGTCGAGTGGGTCGGATGTGATTCCGTCGAACTTCTGATCCGTGGTGAGCAGGAAGTGACGGCCGTCATCGATGTGGATCTCGACCTTGGGGTTGTCGACAACCTGGTAGTTCTCTTTCCCGAAATACCTTGAAACGACCTCCGGCACGAGCGGTTCGATTTCCGCGATGATGACGCTCTCGGCCTCGGGGTTGATGCTGACCGCTCCGGCTGTCACTCCCGCACCGCACCCGATAACAAGGAACGATCCGCGATTTTCCGGCACCAGGGTCGTGAGGTGACCGAGCATCCGCTGGAGCCTCATATCTTCGGGATAGCTCGATGCCTGAACCTTACCGGCATTGTGATAGTTGAGAATCCCATCCAGTTCCCGGGTCACCGCCACGGATCCGGTCAATCCCTCCCCCACATAGATGACCTCGGGTCGCTGGCCCCAGATAGGCAGGAAGCGGCCGAACGCGATGAACTCTCCCGGAACTGGAGGAACGCTGACGACCAGCAGCGCGGCACACCCCAAAGCCAGCCCCATTGCCGCGGACTGGAAACCCGTTCTGGGAAAGACGACATCGCGGCCAATGGGCAACCACATCAGCATTCCGGAAATGGCGGCAAAGACGATCAGGACCTGCTGCGCGTGGTGGCTGCCGATCGATATCACGAGTATGAGGCTCGCGCCCAGAGACCCGACAATGGCCCCGATGGTGTTGGCCGCATACAGGCCGCCCACCAGTCGCCCTGGATCCTGTCCGCGAGTGGCTGCCGCGGCCAGAGCCAGGGGAAAACTCGCGCCCCAGAGGATGGCCGGTGGAAGCATCGCCCACAACGCCCGCACGAAATCCAACTGAAGGTTGATCCACGGATCGGCGGCAATGGTCAGGTCTATGGGCCAGTAAGGCAGGGACTCGGTCACCATGTACGCCGTCCAGCCGATCGCCAGACACAGTCCAAGCTGGCACCATCCCAACGCCAGCCTCGGCTTTTTGAAGGACCGCGAGAGTGCGGATCCCCCTGTACTTCCAATCCCAAGCCCCAATAGAAAGACCGCCAGTATGAGCGAAAAGGTGTAGACGGTCGCTCCGAACAGAAGCGACAAATGCCGCGTCCAGATGACCTCGGCCGCAAGAGCCGTCATCCCGGACAGACCGATCGTCACATAGACCGGCCAGGCGCCGGAGTTCGATGGCTCTCGGCGGGTATCCTCAGTGGGGGGTTCGTAGGTTGTCACCTTCGCGGCAGCAAAGCCCATCAACGCGACGGCTATGTTCAGGCCGAGAGCCGCAAAGGTGGCGACCGCGACGTCATAGACACGGAGCAGGTAGAATCCGGCCAGCAAGCTGCCCAGAACCGCCCCGCCGATGTTCCCGCCATAGAAGAACCCCAGCCACGAGACGCCGTGGGGTGTCGTCTTCACCCATCGCGCCACAGCGGGGAGGGTCGCTCCCATGAGGATGGTTGGAGGAAGCAGACAGATTCCTGCCGCGATCCCCCGCAGCAAGAACCCGATGGCGCCCGAGCCCGCCCAGGCTGTGTAGACGCCACCAATCAGGGGCATTCCATACAGCACCAGAACCCCGATGAAACCGATTCCAAGCTCGAGCCACGCGTAGACGCGCAGCGGGTGGTGTTTGGGGGAAACAAGACGTGGGAGCAGGTAGCTGCCCAGGCACATGCCTCCCATAAACGTGCCCAATAAGACACCCAGCGACACTGAAGAGGCCCCGATCACGAATCCGAGCAGCTGGAACCACACCACTTCGTAGATCAATGCCGCGCAGCCGCTGCCTACAAACAGGAGCACCAGCAGGGGAAATCCCGCGTGAGAAACCGGAGAATCGGGCTTCGAATCTACAACTGCTTCGTTCATTCAAGAAACTCCAAAGAGTGCCTACTGTCACCTCTAACGTCCGGCAAAGTCAATTGGTTACAATTGCCGGCGAGAAAGCCGACGCCTCGGCCGGATCGGTGGGCGAGTCCATCGATGAGACATGATGACCGGTCTGGGCAGGTGACGCCAAGCCCCCGGGAGGCGCGACAGTTTCGGCACGGGCCCAACGCTCGTGATATATTTTTAAGTTTGGCGTTAAGGGAGGATTGATGGCTGGCGCGACGATGGACAAGATCGTGTCGCTGTGTAAGCGACGGGGGTTTCTCTTCCAGGGAAGCGAGTTGTACGGTGGGCTCCAGGGCACCTGGGACTACGGTCCGATGGGTGTGGAACTGAAGAACAACGTAAAGCGGGTCTGGTGGAGCGCGAACGTTTACGAACGGGACGACATGGAAGGGTTGGATTCGGCAATCCTTATGAACCGCAACGTTCTCAAGTACTCCGGGCACGAGGCCACATTCTCCGACCCAATGGTCGACTGTCGGAAGTGCAAGAAGCGGTTCCGCGCCGACCACGTGGACGCGGGAGAAAAATGCTCGAGCGGCGGCCAACACGACCTGACCGAACCCCGTCCGTTCAACCTCATGTTCAAGACGACGGTCGGGCCAGTCGAGAACGAAGAGAATATCGCGTACCTGAGACCGGAAACAGCCCAGGGCATCTTCGTCAACTTCAAGAACGTCATCGACTCCACGAACCGCAAGCTGCCGTTCGGTATCGCGCAGATCGGCAAGGCGTACCGCAACGAGATCACACCCAGGAACTTCATCTTCCGCGTCCGGGAGTTCGAGCAGATGGAGATCGAATACTTCGTCATGCCGGGCACGGACGAGGAATGGCACGAACGATGGATTGCCGACCGCGTGGACTGGTATCACAAGTACGGCATCCGACCCGAGAACCTGCGGAAATACGTCCAGGTCGGGGATGAACTCGCCCATTACGCGAAGGCGACGACCGATCTTGTTTACCGCTTCTTCCCGGAACGCGAAGATGAGAGCAAGCAGTTCGACGAGGTCGAGGGCATCGCCAATCGTACGGATCACGATCTCGCCGGACATACCAAAGGTGGGAAGACGCATCTCCCCGATGGAACGTTCCTCACGAACGAACACGCGGTGAAGAAGCAAACCTATCTGGACACGAAAACCAACACGCACCTGACGCCCTACGTCATTGAGCCCTCCGGGGGAGTCGACCGCATCACGCTGGCGTTCCTGATGGACGCCTACGAGGAGCAGACACTCGAGGGTGGCAAGAAACGCACGGTCCTGCACCTGCACCCGGACCTTTCGCCCGTCAAAGTCGCCGTCATTCCGCTGGCGCGAAACAAACCCGAACTGGTGGAGATGGGCAAGCGCATCAAGCGGGAACTTCAGGCAGCAGGGCGGCTACGCAGTCTCTTCGACGACAGCGGGAACATCGGCAAATGCTACGCGCGGCAGGACGAGATCGGGACACCCTTCTGCGTGACTGTGGATCACCAGTCGCTCGAGGACCAACAAGTGACGGTCCGTCACCGCGACACGATGGCGCAGGATCGAATCGGTGTCGATTCCCTCGATGGGTATCTTCAGGAGCGACTCCGGTAAATCAGTTCCGGGGACGAAAAGAGAAATCTCTCCCCGTCCAATACCCGCTCTCGAGGAACGATAACCGGGGCGCCGCTGGTTGGGTGCGCGAAGGGCCTCCGATTTTCTTGCCGACCATGGAATCGTTGTGCTGGCCGTTGTTTCTTGAATCTCCGCCGGACGCAACGACCACATCCACCGGGTTGCTTTCCTGCCAAGGCTAAAGTTCTGCGGCCGCCCTGCCGATAACATGAAACGAGGGGACTGTATCCCGAAAAGAAAAAGTTGCCTGGAATCGAACGGAGATCACATCATGGGCTTTTCAATTGTCACCAATCTTTCTTCTCTCAGTGCGCAATCTGCGTTGAGCAGCAGTCAAGCCAGCATGGCAAAGAGTCTCGAGCGACTGACCTCGGGAAAGCGTGTCAACAGTTCAGCCGACGACGCGGCGGGCCTCGCCGTGGCCAATCGGCATCAACTCGACAGCACGAGCCTCAACAGCGGCTCCGAGAATGCGCGCGAAGCAATCGGTCAACTGCAGATCCAGGATGGCGCCCTCAACAACATTTCATCGTTGGTGAGTCGCGCGACGACACTGGCCAGCCAGGCCGTATCGGACACGTTCACCGGTGACCGGTCAGCCCTGAATGAAGAATTCCAGTCCGTCATCGCGGAAATATCGAGGAGCGCGGCGGCGGCAGGACTGGAAACTGGCAGCGCAAAACTGAACAACCAGGACGTTTTCGTGGGCAATACGCAGACGAACACGTCGGACAGTGTCAGCTACACTTCGGTTCCCGCAACGAATGCCGCAGACGCCCAGGGACTGGGCCTGGGCGCCGACAACATCACGAGCCAGGACGGTGCCGCGGCAGCGATCTCGAGCCTCCAGGCCGCGATGGGTACGCTCGGAGCGGTCCAGGGTCGAACGGGAAGTGCGATGAACCAGTTGAGCTTCGCCGTGGCTCGAGCCCGATCCACCGCGGCCAGCGTGCAGGCTTCCGAATCCCGGATCCGCGACGCCAACATGGCCCGGGAGGCGGCCGGACTGGTGAAATCGAAATTGCTGATCGAGAGTGGTCTGGCAGCCATGGCGTACGCCAACGTCTCGGCCAAGTCTGTTCTCAAGCTTCTGGGATAGCTCGACAACACGTCTGCAGGGCGAACACGGTATTGGTTGTTCCGAAGAAGAAAGGGGAAAACCGGAACAACCAGTACCCCATGGATCATGTCGTCCACCCTTCAATCGACACGATTTTCCTCCGGTAAACTCCACGAAATGGCGAGTAAACCGAGTCCCACCAATTGACCTCCGACCATTGCCCTCTTTATAGTGCCAGTAGCACCTGTTTCAGGTGCGGTGCAAATATCCGTAATACGTGTCGGCAATTCTATCGGTGATAATGGAGGGTGTTCGATGAAGCAGCACCATAGCTATAGAGCCCTGCTCATAAGCGCGATCATACTTATTGGAAGCGGTCACAACGACCTGGCCTATGGCCAGGAAACCGCTGGCATGACTCTCGAATCGCAGCGTGACATGGTGAACAACTACTGCGAATCCTGCCACAGCGACGTGGATGGGGAGGGAGGGTTTTCATTTTCGGAGCTGGATCTGGCCCATCCCGAGCAGAACGCCGCACAAGCGGAACGAGTCATTCTCAAACTTCGTTCCGGCATGATGCCGCCGGTTGGCATGCCCCGGCCGGATCCCTCTACTTTGAAAGCGCTCGCGTCGGCACTCGAGACACGAATCGACGAGGCTGCCGACGCGACCGAACCGCATGTCAGCGCCCCGGAGTTGCATCGCATAAATAGTAACGAGTACCGGAATTCGGTGCTCGAGCTGCTGAATCTGGAGGTGGATGTTGCGGACCTTCTGCCGCCGGACCCCACGACGAATGGATTCGACAACATGTCGGAAGCGCTGACGATTTCGCCGGCCCTGATGAGCGCCTATATCCGGGCTGCCGAGAAAATCAGCCGGGATGCGGTCGGTGACCCCGAAGCGACCGCCAGGATGTCTCTGTACAAGATCTCGAGGCTGGCCAACCAGATGCGTCACGTCCCCGGAACCCCGTTCGGGACGCGAGGCGGCACCTCGGTCATGCACACGTTCCTCGCCGACGGCGAGTATGAGTTCAAGGTGGTCTTCTACTACGATTACCCCGGAGAACTCATGGGCTGGCAGTTGCCCGAGCAAATGCAGGGCCAACAGGTCGAAATCTCGGTCGACCGAGAGAGAGTCGCCGTGATCGACGTTGATCCGACGATAACGGAAGAAAAGGCCAACTACGTCACCGCACGGGTCAAGATCTCCGGTGGACAGCGCCGGCTGGCCGCAGCGTTCATTTCGAAGTTCGACGGACCGGTGCAGGACCATTACAGGCTCGTCGAACAAACTCTGGCGGACATCACCATCACGACGGCGCCTGAACTGACGGGGTTGCCGCACCTGCAGAGTTTTTCGGTGACGGGCCCTTTTAACCCGACCGGAATCTCGCAGACGGCCGGCCGTCGCAAGATATTTACGTGTCGTCCCGATCGGGAGGCCGAAGAAGAAGCATGTGCGAAGGAGATCATATCGGAACTTGCCGGTAAGGCCTTCCGCAGACCGGTGACACCGGAGGACCTGGAGAGCCTCCTCAAGTACTACGAGTATGGCGCCCGTGAGGGCGGCTTCGAGTCCGGGGTCCAGGTGGCGATTCAGGCAATCCTGGCAAAACCCGAATTCATCTTCCGTTTCGAGCAGGAACCCTCGTCGGCTACTCCGGGGAGCGTCTACCGGATCACCGACCTGGAACTGGCATCGCGACTGGCCTATTTCCTCTGGAGCTCGATTCCTGACGACGAGTTGGTCCGGCTGGCCGCCGAGGGCAAACTGCGGGATCCCGGCACCCTCGAAAGCCAGGTCCAACGCATGCTGGCCGATCCGCGGTCCGAGCAGATTTCGACGAACTTTGCGGGCCAGTGGCTGCGTCTGGCCGGGATCAAGCAAATATTTCCGGAAGCGATCCTGTTCCCCAACTTCACTCTGAACCTCGCCGTGTCGATGCGTCGCGAAGTGGAACTCCTGTTCGACTACATCATGCGCGAGAACCGGGACGTCCTGGAACTCCTGACGGCAGACTACACCTTCGTGGACGGGAACCTCGCCCGGCATTACGGAATCCCGAACATCGTGGGACCCCGTTTCAGACGCGTGAACTTGACCGATCCGAATCGCTTCGGGCTCATCGGCAAGGCGGGCATCCTGACGATGACGTCGCTGGCTAACAGAACCTCTCCGGTTTCACGGGGCAAGTACATGATCGAGGTTCTGGTCGGCTCTCCGGCACCGAAGCCTCCCCCGGTTGTTCCTGCTCTCGCAGAATCTGTAGACAACGAGAAAGTCCTCTCCGTCCGGGAACGTATGGAACACCACCGGGAAAGCCCCATGTGCAATGCGTGCCACCGGATCATCGACCCTATCGGGATGGCACTGGAAAACTTCGACGCGGTCGGCGAGTGGCGTCGGACCGACGGCGGATTCGTCATCGACCCGACCGGAGAGATGTACGACGGGACTCGTCTGGACGGACCGGTCAGTCTCCGCAAGGCGGTGATGGCCCGCTCCGAAGCGTTCATCACAAACTTCACCAAGAACCTTTTGTCCTACAGCCTGGGGCGTGTGCTGGATTATCGGGACATGCCGACTGTCCGATCGATCCAGCAGGGAGCGGCCGATAACGGCAATAGCTTGTCGGCTTTCATCATGGGAATCGTCAACAGTCCCCCCTTCCAGATGCGGGCTGTCGGGACTGCCTCGGAGATGGACGCGAATCGCCGCTGAAGACCCGGCCGGGACGTCGGATCTCACGACGATGAGGAATCAGCCAGGTTCCCGAGCATTCGAACAACGTCGCGGTGCCCCATTTTCTCCGCCCATGCCAGAGGCCGCGACCAGGGCTCGGCCTCCGGCTCCACCGGATCCGCACCACGCTCCAGAAACAGCTTGACCAGTTCGGGGCGACCCCAGCGGCAAGCCCAGCCAAGCGGCGTGCTCCTGAGTAAGTCATCGCGGACATCCATCCTGGCGCCCGCGCCGAGGAGCAATTTCGCGAATGCCACCGTCTCGTCCCCCCGCACGTGATTCCCCATCGCGGCAACCTCGTGCAGTATCGTCTGGCCGAATCGGTCGGGCCGGATGTTCGCGTCACACCGTTCCAGCACCAGTCCGAAGCAGGTGATATAGGTCGCCCGGTCCAGAGCCGGGTTCGCTGACGGTATTCCGGGCAGGTGGTTCCAGAAGACAAGCGGCGACCATAACATCCGGTACCACCGGGGATCGTCACTCGCCCAGTCGATGCGTTCGAGCGCCAACCCTACGATCTCCGGATCACCGCCGCTCGCCGCGCTGTCGAGGAGCGTCTCCGCCAGGGTCTTCCCTGCTTCAACCGTCCCTTCCCGCAACCGACCGGCAGTCTCGTCCGCCAGCAGCCGCCGGGCCAGCCCCGTGTCCCTGTAGTACCCGGCGTTAGCTGCATAGACCACACCACCGT
The DNA here is from genome assembly GCA_965262425.1 of Terriglobia bacterium. GTDB lineage: Bacteria > Acidobacteriota > Terriglobia > 20CM-2-55-15 > 20CM-2-55-15 > CAZOZZ01. The sequence continues at coordinate 2,948,451 of OZ253536.1, forward strand.
AGCGTTCCAGCAGTTGGACCATCGCCTGGTCGCGTCGGCCATACGCGATGCCGACCGGCGTGCCCGAAGTGGACACCTCGCCGTTCGGGTCCGCACCCCGTTCGAGGAGCAACCCGGCCGTATCGAGTTTGCCCGAACCGGCACAGATGTGCAGCGGCAGACCCCACGAGTATGAGACCTCTTCGGTTCCATCCAGACGAACCCGCTCATCGGGGTCGAACCCGAGGTCCAGGAGCAGCGTGAGCATTTTCGACTGTCCATGTCGGGCAGCGGTCGTGAGCAACCCACCGAACGGTCCGAACAAATCCAGGACGGTCGCATCCACCAGCTTGCCTTCGGCATGGCGGTCCCGCACCCATTCCACCTCACCCAGCGCGACCGCCGATATCGACGTCATTTCCGCGCCACCTCGCAACATCTTCGCAACCGAAGCGAACCGTTCCGGAGTGCCGGTTTGTCCCCAGCCTCTCCCCGACGCCGCCAGATCCATCGGCGTCCATCCACCCTTGCCCTGGCGATTCACGTCGGCGCCACGCTCCACGAGCCACGCGACCATGTGTTCGTGGAGCATCGCAGCCGCCCGATGCAACGGCGTCCAACCGTCCACGTCGGATGCATGGATCAGCGACGGTTCCGACTCCAGCATCGCAATTGCCCGCTCCTGGTCGCCGCGCCTCATCGCTTCCTCCAGCCCCGGCACCGCCCGGGCGGACGCAGGCGAACCGGAACGACGGCTTTCCACTCCCTCGATGATGGAAACGATCTCGTCGTAGCCGCGCTCGATCGCGAAGGTGTAAGCACTGGTGGCGTCGCGGTGGGGCCAGATTCCAATCCGGGCGTCCGCGCCCTGGTCCATCAACAGGCGTACCATCGCGCCGTCGCGACGGAGTACGGCAATGTGCAATGCCCGTTGCTCCCCGTGGCCCGGCCGCTCCAGGTTCACGATCTCCGGACGCCGGCCGAGCATTTCACCGACCGCCTGGATGTCGCCCCGCTCGACTGCATCACACATCCGCGCGGCCGTCACGCCGTCCACGTAGGCCCTGAGCTTCGGCCAACTATCGAAGCCATACGATCGTGCCAGCACAAGTTGGGCATCATGCAGGGCGAACGCAGCACCTTCCGCATTGCGGTAGTGAGCATTCACCTCGGCGAGGGCTTCTTCCTCTCCGCGGGCAAACGCCCGCAATAGTTCCTTCGCTTGACGTTTGAGTTGATTGAGGTCCGGTCGGTCGCGGAGTGCCCGAGTGGGTGAGTGTTTCTTCAAAATGAGCTCCTTTCCAGGCCTCACGCCTCGCGTGGGCCGTTCGGCCCGGTGTCCGCTCGCTCAGGCAGAAAAAGAGTTCATCGAAACAGAGATGTAAGGCTCCATCACTCCAGGGGGACGCAGTCCTTCCCGCGGACACGGCGGCGCCCTGATACGCCGCTTTCATTATAACCGGACGTGCCGCCCCAGCGTTCGTAATGGGAATTCACCGCGACGACGCGAAGGACGCGGAGCGAAAGGGATTTAGTCGCAACGCAGATTCGGGGATTAAGATCTCTGCGCCTCTGCGGTGAAAAAAATCCCTTCGCGTCCGCGTCTTCGTGGTGAATCTATTCGCGCGTGAGCCTTGAACAGGTAGACGACGTAGCCTATGGCGATGGTGGCGGGGACGTCTGTGAAACCGGGTTGGGACTGCATACTGCAGCTCTCCGACCTATCGCACGCACGTCCTGATTTCACGATGCACCCAGCTGAGAGAAATCGCGCAGTTGAACGTGATCGGTGCCCCCACCACGACGAACCCCTTGCCGCTCGGATCCCAGCCCGAAAACAATGGAAGGTCGCGTACCCGGGCCGGAACATCCGCATACGTCGCGTATCCCAGGCGAAGAGTGCCGACATCGTCGTCGTCGATTCCCGTCTGAGCCTTCACCGCCTGGCTGACCACGAGCGCCGGACGCTTCAACTCAAGCGTCGCACCGTATGCCTGGCCCTCGAACTCGACGTCGAGGCCGAACAGGAGCCCGTGCATGACCCGGACGGGCACGGGCTGGGACAGCTTCACGCCTTCCCACTCGACCGAGCGCCCGATCGGCTTCAGGAGGAGCCTGCCCCGGGGAACATCGATCAACAAGTCGAACCTATTGAAAGTCGACGAACCGACCATTCCGTCCATGACCTTCCCGGCGACGGTGAGTTCTTCGTCCGGGAACGCCGGGACGGTATCTGTGCGCACCACCACGCCTCCCATCGTGAGGGACGGCCGATCCCCGAGCCGGGCCGCGCCCGACTTCGAGAGGACCGTGTAGCTGGTGCTCACGATGAACTGAAGCTCGGTGCCGTCGGATGCCTCGACCGGTACGATCAAGCGACCATCCTCGACCCTGAGCGGTATCTCGATCGTCCGGGCGCCCTGAGCCTCGGCGGACGCTGTCGAGCCCGCCGCCAACAGGACCAGCATCGTCGCCCACATCGTCCTCTTCATCTTGCCCCCTCCATCGCTTCTGTGTTATCTACTATACAGTGTGATCTACTCTACACATATGCGGACTCTCGGACAAGTCCCTATCCAACGAGGTTCCACATGGCACGACCCCTCGGCCTGACGACGGCGGCAATTCTCGCGACGCTTCAACAGGGCGCGCGCTACGGTCTCGACATCACGCAGCATTCCGGGCTGCTGCCTGGGACGGTCTATACGACCCTGCGCCGCCTGGAGAAACGAGGGCTCGTCCAGGGGCACTGGGAGGACCACGCCGTCGCGGAAGCCGAGCGTCGACCTCGCCGTCGGTATTACCAGCTCACACCGGACGGTGAGCGAGCCCTCGAGGAAGCGAGGGCCAACCTGGGCGCGATCGGTGCCGGCATCTTCGCGGGAACTGCCCGAGGCGAAGCCGAGTCATGAGCGATTCTGGAACCCTGTGGCCCAATGACTCAATTACACGGTGGAGCCGACGTGCGCTGCGTGTGGCGAACCTTCTGGTGCCGTTCAGGGGCCGACGGGAATGGCTGATGGAGTGGGAGGCGGAGCTCTGGCAACTCCGCAACAGCAAGGAAAATCCGGTGCGACTGGTCGCGTTTCTCACCGGGGCGTTCGGGCATGGGTTATGGGAATGGAAGGAGGGGTGGAGAATGGACATTTTGTTGCAGGACGCCAGATACGCACTCCGGACGTTGACCCGCAGTCCGGGGTTCACGGCCGCAGCAGTGCTGATGCTGGCCATGGCGATCGGCGCGAACACCGCACTCTTCAGCGTACTCGAGCAGGCTGTGCTCACGGAGCCTCCCTTCCCCGAGGCCGAAAGACTGGTCGTCGTGGATAGCTTGTTTGGCATGGCCGAAGAGGACATGAGGGTCAGTAAATGGTCCTACCCCAGGTATCAAGCGCTCGTCGACGAAGTCCGGTCCATCGACAACATCGCCGGCTACGGTCTCCGGACCATGACGTTGACCGAACTGGGCAACCCGGCAGTCATCGGAGTGGAGACTGTCACCCCCGCGCTATTCGACCTGCTGGGCATCGAAGCCATCCGCGGTAGAGTTTTCGGACCCGACGAGGTCGACAACGGTGATCCCCACATGGTCGCGCTCGTCAGCCACGGCTTCTGGCAAACACGCATGGGGGCCTCGCCCGACGCGGTCGGCGCATCCATGACCCTGGACCGTCTGCGTTTCACCGTACTCGGTGTCCTCGGACCGGGCTTCGACGGCATCACCGGGGGAGCCGAGCTCTGGATCCCGTTCTCGGCAATGCGCGAGGTGGACAACGACAGTCTATTGGATGACGCCTGGAACCAGACGCTCAACCTCATCGGTCGTCTCGCTCCAGGCTTCACGGTGGAGAGCGCACGCAGCGAAGTGCAAATTTTCGGCGCTACCATCATGGAACGATTCCCGCCGCCGGTGGCCGCTTCGAGGCTGGTCGCGGGAGCAGACGTCATACCGTATCGCACGGCGCGGGTGAATCCCGTTGCGGAAACCTCGATGTTCGCCCTCTTCGGGGCGGTTGCGTTGGTCCTGTTGGTCGCGACTGCCAACCTGGCCAGCCTGCTGCTTGCCCGAGGTGCGGCGCGTGGGCGTGAGGCGGCTGTCCGAGCTTCGCTCGGAGCAGGACGGGCACGGCTCGTGAGACAGATGCTGACCGAGAGCCTCTCGTTAGCGGTCATGGGGGGCGTGCTGGGCATCGGGGTCGCGTGGGTCGGCCTCGACGTGCTCGGAGCGTGGCTCACCGAAGCCGTGGGCACAGGCAGTGATCGTGGCCTCGAGTATCTCGACCCGGACAGTTTGTCGCTCGACTGGGGTGTGCTGATGTTCGGCGCACTGCTGACGGGCGGTGTGGGAGTCGTCTTCGGGATCCTCCCGGCCTTGCAGGCAGCCCGAACCAATCCGGCCGCGACTCTCAAGGGAGGGGGCGCGAGCCTCGGGGCCGGGCCGACGGCCTTCGGCCTCCCGGGTCAGACCGCGTTGGTCGTCTTTCAGGTCGGCGTGGCCCTGGTGCTGATGACGGGTGCGACACTGATGATGCGAAGCCTGGCAAACCTCCAGAGCGTCGATGTCGGCTACGACTCCGAACGGCTCCTGACGGCGGTCTACGGGCTGACCCCGGCCGAGGAACAGGCCGGAGTGGATCTGGCGACCTTCCATCTCGATTTCCTCGAGCGGGTACGAGCCCTCCCGGGCGTGGTCGGCGCGACGGTGGGTGAGATACCGATGGGCGGACCCACTTACCGAACCATCGTCATGGGGTCCGAGGGTGACCCCGAACTGACACCCCAAATGCATACGTGGGTGCGACTGCAGCCGGTCGCGGACGGACATCTGGGCCTGCTCGGCGCCGACTTCCTCGAAGGCCGGGACATCGAAGCCGGTGACGGAACAGACAACGAGCGCGTGATCGTGCTGAACCAAAGGGCCGTCGACGTCCTGTTCCCCAACGGGAATCCCATCGGCCGGACAATCCAGCTCGGGTGGGCGGACTTCGCGGGAAATGGAGTCACGGTGGTCGGGGTCGTCCGAAGCATTCAGTTTGAGCAGGGCTTTGGCCTGGCGCCCGAACTGCAGGGCTGGGTATCCATGCGGCAGGCGCCTCGACCTTCGACAGGCCTCATGGTACGGACACAGGGCGATCCTCAAAGCCTCGTCCCGATCATCCGCCGGACGTTGGCTGAATTGAACTCCAGCCTCGCTCTGACTTCGGTAATGACGATGGAAGAGCGAGCGGCAGGCGTGACGGCACGACACCGCGTGGTCTCGATGCTTCTGGGCACCTTCGCGGGTATCTCACTGTTCCTAGTAGCGGCCGGCCTCTACGGGACTATCGCATTCACGGTGGCAGGCCGAACCCGCGAGCTGGGTTTGCGAGCCTCCCTCGGTGCGAATCGCAGCTCGCTGTTGGCGCTGGTTCTGAGGCAGGGCCTCGGCGGCACCGTGCTCGGGATCCTCCTGGGCCTGGTCGGCGCGTGGTGGACGACGCGCTTCCTCGAGGGGTTGCTGTTCGGGATCGATCCGGTGGATCCGCTGACGTTCGTCGGCGCTTCAGGGACACTCTTCCTGGTCGCCCTGGTCGCCGCATACCTGCCGGCCAGAAGAGCGATGCACATCGACCCGATGACCGCACTGAGAGAGGACTGACACACTCGTCACAACCGCGTCCATTCTTGTCCGAGCGCCATACCAGATGTTAGTATAGTCACAACATGACTAAAATAAACGGGGGCCCCCGTCCAAAGCCTCTCGCGGAGTTCGAGCTCCTCGTGGTGCTCGCCGCTCTCCGTTTGGGTCCGCCTGAAGCCTACACCGTCTCAATCGTCAAGGACATCGAACAGAGGACTGGACGTTCAGTGAGGCGGGCGAACGTTTACACGACTCTGGAACGGCTTGAGTCCAAGGGTCTGGTATCGACGCGCCTGGGGGATCCGCGACCGGAGCGGGGAGGCAAGGCGCGACGGCTCGTTACGGTGGAACCGGAGGGCCTCGCCTCCGTCCGGGCAACGACGGGGGCCATCCTGTCGATGATCGAGGAACTCGATGACATGATCCTGGAGACCCGATGACAGCACCCAGATGGGCCCTGGCATTGTTACGACGCGTATCACCGCCGGGTCGAGCCGAGGATGTCCTCGGGGACCTGGAGGAAGCACACCGGAGTCGGGTCCAGCGATATGGTCGCGTGATTGGCGGTCTCCTGACCGGCCTTGAGGCACTGGATCTGGCGACCACACTGATGCGCGACCGAATCCGGCGATCGAGGAGCGGTCCGCCCGCTCGGTCAAAAGCCGAGCCGCCCGGACGCGGTCGGACCACCTGGGCCTCCTGGCTGGATTTCAAGCTGGGATTCCGGATGCTGGTCAAGTACCCGGGGTTGACGCTGGTCGGTGGTCTCGCGATCGCATTCGCCATCGCCGTTGGCGCGAGTGCTTTCGAGTTCGTGATCCAGGTGGTCCACCCCACATTACCGTTGGACGAGGGCAATCGCATCGTCGGTCTCCGGCTCTGGAACACGACATCGAACAGAGTGGAAGCACGGGCGTTCGAAGACTTCGTCACGTGGCGTGAGGAACTCGAGTCGGTCGAAGACCTCGGTGCCTTCCGCACGCTTGAGCGCAACCTGATCATCGATGGCGGGCGAACCGCGCCAACCGAGGTGGCGGAAATCAGTGCGTCTGCGTTCCAACTGGCCCGCGTTTCGCCGCTGTTGGGCCGGTCTCTGCTCGAGGCGGACGAACGGGTCGGGGCACCGCCGGTCGTCGTCATCGGCCACGACGTCTGGCAGACACGTTTCGCGAAAACTCCAGACGTGGTCGGACGAAGTGTGCGCCTGGGGAGCGCCCCGGCCACGATAATCGGCGTCATGCCGGAAGGCTTCCGGTTCCCGGTGTCGCACAGCCTCTGGGTCCCGCTACGGCTGAACGCCCTGGACTACCCACGGCACCAGGGCCCTGCGATCCGGGTCTTCGGCCGTCTCGCTCCCGGCTTCTCGCTTACCGACGCGCAGGCGGAATTGACCTCCATCGGCTTGCGCTCTGGAGCGGACCTTCCGGACACCGAAGATCGCCTGGTTCCTCAAGTCTTGCCGTACGCGCAGTCGATCTCGAACATATCGGGCTGGGAATCGTTGGGGTTCATGTCGATCAATGTCTTCCTGGTGATGCTACTGATCCTGGTCTGCGGCAACGTCGCCTTGTTGATGTTCGCGCGTGCCGCAACCCGAGAGAGCGAGATCGTCGTAAGGACCGCCCTGGGGGCAAGCCGCGGCCGGATCATCACGCAGCTCTTCGCCGAAGCGCTGGTGCTCGGGTGTGTGGCCGCACTCGCGGGGCTGGCGACCGCGGGGTTCGGACTGCGCTGGTGGCTGGGTGTGTTCCGGATTGAGTCCGGAGGACGGCTCCCGTTCTGGTTCAACGACAACCTGGCGGCCACAACCATACTCTACGCGGGCCTGCTCACGGTGCTCGGCGCAGGGATCGCGGGGATCGTGCCCGCCCTGAAGGTGACCGGCCGGAGCGTCGAGGCGCGCCTCCGACAGGCAGGCGCCGGGGGCGGCAACCGACTGCGGTTCGGCGGCGTGTGGACCGCGGTAATCATCACTCAGGTGGCGGTCACGGTCGCTTTCCCCGCGACCGCGTTCTTCGCGCGACGGGAGGTGGTCCGGGTCCAGACTCTGGATGTCGGATTCCAGGCGGAGGAGTACCTTTCGGTGCGGCTCGAGATGGAACCGGAGACCCCATTCGGCGCATCCGGAGACATGTCCCCCGAACAGTTCCGTGCGCGCCGCCGAGAGACGTACCGGGAGTTGGAACGGCGCCTGACCGGGGAGCCTGGCGTAACCGGGGTAACCTTCGTCGACCGGTTACCCCGCACGCACCACCCCCAGCGATGGATGGAGGTGGATGGTCCCAATCCGGCGCCGGACGCTGTCGTTCTTCACCGAATCGGCGCCGCTTCCATCGATCTGAACTACTTCGATGTCCTGGCCACGCCGATCCTCTCGGGCCGCGGCTTCCACTCCGGCGATGTGGGCTCCGACCCGGGCGTCGTGATCGTGAATCAGTCCTTCGTGGGGCGGATCCTGGGAGGCCGCAACCCGATCGGACGGAGAGTTCGTGACGCCGCCCCCGCGGGCAAGGAACCGGGTCCGTGGTACGAGATCGTCGGCGTCGTAGCCGATCTGGGTATGGTCAACGGCAACCCGGAAGAAGACGCGGGCCTCTACCATCCCGTGACATCCGGCGACGCCTCCCCGACCCACCTGGCCATACAACTCGGAGGGGACCCGGAATCGTTCGCACCGAGGCTCCGGCAGGTCGCCGCGGCAGTCGACCCCACTCTGAGGCTCCATGCGATCCTGCCTCTCGACGAAGTCGGAGAGACGTTGTGGCTGGAGATGGGCTTCTTGTTCTGGCTCCTCGTCCTGGTGAGTGCGATCGCCCTGCTGCTCTCGCTCGCGGGTGTCTTCGCGGTCATGGCGTTCACTGTGTCGCGGCGGACCCGCGAAATCGGGATTCGTGTGGCGTTGGGCTCCGATCGAAGACGGATCGTCGCGGCGATTTTCTCGCGGCCGCTCGCCGAGGTCGGGATCGGCATTATCGCGGGAGGCGGCCTGGTAGCCGCGCTGGTGCGCGCCGTAATTGGGGCACTGTCCGGGCGGGAGGTCGGGCTGGTCGTGGCCTATGCGGCGCTCATGATGATGGTGTGTTTGCTCGCATGCATCGTGCCCGCACGGAGGGCGCTCGGCGTCGAACCTGCCGAGGCGCTCCGGGAGGGATGAGCCCCACCGTTCAACCGCTACCTTTTCTCTCGAATCTCGAGTGGCGGCCTTCCCCTGTCCTGCCTCCTCATTGGTTCCGAATCGAAAAGCTCAGGTCCGGCAGATGATCGACGAACGGTGAGAGCGCGAAGAACTCCCGCTCTGCGCTCGGCGCTGAGGGTCAACATCGCCGCTTGCTTCTGAACCATACCAATATGTATCATGCCGAGCATTCATCGCGGCCCCGTTCACGATCCAGAAAGACTGAGACTAGTGGTCCCCGTCAAACAGACTGTAACTTATCGAGCTTCTTTCGGGCACGTTGAACTTTTTCAAGAATATCGGAAGCCGTTGCGGTCCAAATGAAGGGCTTCGGGTTCTGATTGTGACCCCCGACATATTCCTCCACGGCCTGGATTAGCTCAGGAACCGAATGGAAAACCCCGCGCCGAAGCCGTTGTTCGGAAAGATCCCGGAAGAAGCGTTCGACCATGTTCAGCCAGGATGCACTGGTCGGTGTGAAGTGCACATGAAAGCGCGTGTTGCGCTTCAACCAGTTGACGACTTTCTGATGTTTGTGCGTGGCGTAGTTGTCGCAAATGATATGGATCTGTTTGTCTTTCGGCACGGAACGTTTGATCTGATTGAGAAACCGGATCCATTCCTGATGACGATGCTTCGGCATACAGGTCCCGATAATCGAGCCGTCCAGCGTATTGAGCGCGGCGAACATCGTGGTCGTCCCGTTGCGTTTGTAGTCGTGGGTGAGGGTGCCGCACCGCCCCTTCTTCAGAGGTAACCCGGGTTGCGTGCGGTCCAGGGCCTGCATCTGGCTCTTCTCATCGCAGGACAAAACAATGGCGTTTTCCGGAGGGTTCAGATACAAACCGACCACATACTCCAACTTCTCGACAAATTGTTTGTCGTTGGAAAGTTTGAAGGTGCGTGCCAGATGAGGCTTCAAGCCATGAGCCCGCCAGATTCTCCCTACCGTGGACTCGCTGACGCCGGTTGCCCTGGCCATCAAGGACCGGCTCCAGTGCGTGGCGTTCGGAGGCTTCCCTTCGACCGTCTTCTTCACGATCCGGGCCCGCTTCCGGCGGCCGATCGAGGGAATCCGTCCACTGCGGGAAGCGTCCTTTTCGATTCCCCCGAGGCCATCTTCAACGAAACGATCGCGCCAACGTCCGGCCTTTTGACGAGTGATGTCCAACTTGGTAGCGATCTCCTGATTGTCCAGACCCCCGGCGGCCAGCAAGACAATTCGAGATCGTTCCGCCAACCGGACCGCCACACTGCGGCTTCGGCTCAGTCGCTCCAGTTCCTTCCGCACAGGAATGTCCAATTTAATCGTCGGTGCTCTCCTCATATATACTCAGACGTAGGAAAGCTGAATAAGTTACATTAACTGTGACGGACTACACTAGGAGCCTGCGCGGCAGAAGAGATCTACTGCGAAAGCGGTATAATCGGTCCATATTTCCCCGATTTTTCGTTGAATAGAACCACTATTCGCCTCAAAATCGAGAAAATCTGGCCTCGATTCTCCACTTTCTCGTTACGATCACTTCTGCCGCGCAGGCCCCTAAAACCACCTGTCACACAGCAGAGAGAGGAATAATGATTCGCATCACAAGAGTATTGAGAACCATGATTGTCGTAGTGGCGTTTCTGGCTGCGGTCGTCCTGATCCTTCAACCCGTTCCCGCCGCGGCCCAGTCGGGCAAGTCCGGCAAATCGGACAAATCCAAGAAGCCGAATGCCCAATGGGAGCTGGAGGACGTGCTCTTGGGTCCGGTGCCCTTCGCCATCGGCCACCGAGGCTTCGGCGTCAACGCCCCGGGCCGTCCCATTGAGAACACCATGGAGTCCGTGCGTCTGGCGTACCAAAGCGGCATCCGCATCGTGGAGGTGGACGTCCAGGTCACCGTCGATGGCCGGGCGGTGGTCTTTCACGACGACTTCCTGTCAGACTTCACTTGCATCAATGGCCTGACCTACGACGAACTGGTCGCGCTCAATCCGAACATTCCCTGGCTGGGGCACGTGCTCAACGTCGCGCGCAGCTTCACGCGACAGGGCGACACGCCCCAGGGGCTGATTGATATTGAGATCAAGGCGCCGTCGCCCCTCTGCGATCCCTTCGACGAGGGCGAGATGCCTCTGGTGCAGGCCGTGGTGCACGACGTCCGGCAGGCCAGGATGAACGGCCAGGTCACCCTGGAGTAACTTCTCGCCGGCCTTCTTGCTCATCGCGCAGCAGGTGGCGCCGGAACTGCCCCGAGCCCTCTCCATGTCCATCCTGCAATTCCTGCCCCAGGCAGTGTTGGAATCCTTAGACTTCACAGTCACCCCCATCATCAAGGGCGTGGGGAGCTTTGATTTGCAATGGGCGGAGATTGTTGACCCAGATGGCATCGAGTTCCGCCTGCCCGGCTACACTTCAGTGTTGCCGCAGTTCGGGGGTGTGGCGCTGGCTCTGGAGGCGCGCGCGGTCGTTCTGGACGTGCTCTTCCTCGGCGCGGCCGAGGATAACCAACCCGGCAGCGGCGCCTTTCTGGTTGGTCTCCTGCAGTCGGACTTCAGCGTATGGAGCTTTACTGTCAACGATGAACAGAGTTGGCTCGACCTGCAGTCGCTGGGCATCGACGGCATCTTCATCGACAATATCCCTCTGGGCGTGACCCTGCAGGCGCCATTTGATGCCCCCTAATTAACGACAGGGGCAAAGTAATCCGGCAGGTCCGGCTTCGTCTCCCTCAAGATCTCGACAATGGCTCGCCGGGCATCGATCGACAGGTGAGAATACTTCACGGCCTGCTCTGCTCCGGACAGGACCTGCCACAGGCCCGCCGCTGTAAGCTCGTCTTGGAAAAGACGAGCATCTGAGACTCAACGGGAATGTCCAGTGCAGCCAGAACTGAGGGCAGGTACCCGCCGGCGTCATCGAACTCCAGACGAACCTCGTTTTCACGAATCTGTCGGTTCAGGTTCGAAACCGCGTCGGTGACGGATCGATGGCGTACCCGATCGCAGAGTGATGGAGGGGATCTATCAGGGCGCGTTCGCGGAGCGTTCCGGAAACATCCTCGACTCGAACCTCCTGCCCCACGGCAGCAACGGGACACAACGAAAGCACGGCCAGCAGACACGCCGACCCTCGAAGCACGAACGAACTCAACAAATCGTCAATCCCTCGGCCCAACCGCCCGTTTGAACTCCACCATTTCCTTCATCGAATCGAAAGCCGGGTTCGTCACTGCCCTCTCCTTGAGATTTTCCTGCAACTCTACGGCCTTTCCGAGAGCCAGCAACGCATTCAGGAGCTCGCCAGACTGTGCATACCGCTCCGCCAGACCATAACGAAGCTGCCCGCTCGTCGGGTTCATCGCTGCGGCTTTCTTCTGGGCATCCAGCGCCTCCTTAAGATCACCCTGCTCCGCCAGTTCCGTGGCCCGGGTGGCATAGTGACGCGACAGGTGGCGCAGGTTCAGGATGCGACGCAATTCGACGAAGGGGTTGTCGAGGCTGTGATCCACACGCAAGTCCACACGACGACCAATTGATGTCGAATCCGGCGGGACGGGACGCACGACCAACAACCCGGCCGATCCCATGCCCCGTGCGTCACCCCCCTCGGCATTTCCCGCGTCCAGGGCATCCATCAGGCGCTCTTCCATCGGCTTGCCTTCGCCGGCCTCGTACGCCGCGGCCATGGCGGTCAGCACACTGCCGCCGGCCAGCGTGTTGCCCTGGACCGAATAGTTGGTCCCTTCGATCGATCCGGCATATCTCCCGCCGCGACGGTTCAGTATGGTCTGCGAGGTGAACGCCCCCGTCCGTCCCTGGATGTCGATTACCGCAACCTGGCGGCTCTCCCGACCGGGATCGTCATCGGTGATCTTCTGGACGACTTCCCGGGGCGTCAGTCCCTGCTCGAGCAACGCGATCGACTTCGGTCCATAGGTCCGGTTGGCACCCGCCTGGGTTGCAATCGCACCGATACCCGCTTCGGCCCACAGGACCGCGGCACCGGCACCCACGGGGCGGGACGCAACGGCGACGCCGAGGTCGTCGGTTTCCGGATCGAAGGCAACGATCGAAAACGTGGCAAACCAGGTTTCCGCACCACCGAGATCGTAGGGCTGTTCCCGGTCCTGAGCGACCGACGGGATGGCAGACAACAGAAGGAGCATGCACACGGTGACTGATTTCATGGGGCCTCCGGATTGGGATTCTCCGGGAGTCTATAACTGATGGTCAACAGTAACCACTTCCAAATCGTGCCGGAAAGAAAAAGAGCGAGCCCTTAGCTCTTGATAGCGAACGGGTCGACGATCTCAACACCCGCCTTCTCGAAGTCGGTCCGGTTACGGGTCGCGACAACGAGACCATGAACGAGCGCGGTGGCCGCGATGAAGCTATCTTTGATCGGCATAGCTCGGCCCGATGCACGAAGATTCGCCAGCAATTCGGCCCACCGTAACCCGGATTCCGCTTCCCACGCCAGACAGTGAACCCGCTTCACTCCCTGCTCGAACCACCCTTCGAGTTTCCTCCGGCGTCTCCCTTTTGGGAGCAGGAGAATGCCGAATCGAACCTCGCCGAGGATTATGGGATCGACCGCGATGTCGCGTTCGTTATGCAGCAGCCATTCGACGACTTCCGGGCGTGGGGTCGGCTTTGTGGGCTCACTGAGTACGTTCGCGTCGACCAGATATTTCACAACGTGTCCGTCGACTCGGATTCAATCGGAGTGAAGAATCCTTTTTGGGGGCACTGAAGCAGCCAATCAACCAAACCCTCATTCGGAGGAGCCGTCCGCCGAATGAGCCGGTACTCCCCACAGTCCAGTCGTTCGACCTCGAATTCCTGCCCGGCCTCGATGTGGTCCTGCCGTCGAAGCTCAGCCGGCAACACGATCTGACCTTTTGAAGAGACAGTTGTTTTCATACTATGTAAGATATCGTCTTACCTGTGAATTCGTCAACTCAGATCGGACGGATCCGCTGCGCCACATTTCGGCAAGTTCCGATTCGAGCCTCGCCGCTTTTATCCATACCGGGCACTCCACCGGTTTGACGTATGATTTAGAGACATGACAAGCAGAGGCAGGAACGTTCTGATCGGCGGCGGGATTGCTGTCGGTCTCCTTGTCGTGCTGGTCATCGGCACAGGGCTCACCTTTCGTGCGTGGCTGAATCGACCCGGAGAACTGCTGGACCCGATCCGGCTCCTCGGTGGTGAAGCTGCCGGATACGCAGAGTGGACCTTGCGCATGGACGATCCCGGTACCGAGGGGTTCGTGGCATTGCTGGTCCAGCGGATTCAGGAGATGCCCCCGGAGCTCGAGGATTCCCTGCCCTCGTTTGTGAGCACGTGGGTTGATGCCACTCGGAACGACCGGACTCAAACAGACATCGAAAGAATCGCCTCCTCCGCAGAATTTGTGGGCAGTCCAAAGGCCTGTGCGCACATAAGTAATTGAAACAAAGTACCTTATTCTTTTGTTCGACGGCGAATATTCCAGTACCCACTTCGGTCGGACGCCTACACCCGGTGCCCGGAGCCCCCGCCGGAGGCCCCGTTCCCCATCGCCCACACCAGCCGACACCGCGGAGCGCAGCCGAGGGTCAAGGCCGGCGCAGCCGCCGAGCTTGCGAGGGAAGCCTTGAGGCTTGGCGAGCACCGTGGTCTCCTCAAGCGGCGATGGAAGACGGTTTTACCCACAAATTCTGCGGAAGACCCAAAGAATCTTCCCCCTGGTCGCCGCGTGGACGCTGCACCCCGGGCAACAGCGAGGCGACGATCTGCATCTGGTCGGCATCAGCGTGCAGGGAATAGCCAATCAGGTCGTGTTCGCCGACTGGATCGCCGGATTCCTTGTGGGCGAATCCGATCGGTCGACGGTCCACGAGTATCAGGACGAGAAGATCTACCAGTACGACATCGACGGGAGCGACTACGATCTATCGTTTTTCGGCCAGAACGGCACCGTGTTCGTCACCTCGGAACTGGAAATGGCCGAACGGGCCGTGGACCTGCTCGATCGGGACGGAAAGCGGGACCGGGACCCGACCGAGCTTGAGCGCCTGTTCGCCAGGACCCGGGACGGCGATCCGTTTCGCGCCGCGCTGACCAACCAGGGAGGCGAGGTTTATCGCCTGTGGGAGGCGATCGGCGGTGAGGCGGTCGAGAATCCACCAGAGTCGCAGGCGGTCGAGGGGGTCAACCTGACCGGTGGTCTGGCTGTCGATGGTGCCTTCGAGGGCGTTATGGAATTGATCGCACCGGATGCCGCGTGGTCCGAGGTTGATGCCGAGGCCATTGAGGTCGCGTTCCGGGAAGGCCTCGAACAGTTCCCTCTGGATTTCACGGTTCGTGCAGCCGCAGTGGAAGGCGGGGTGCGCCTGGACGTCCGGATCCCAACGCTGGTGGAGTCTCTGACACGTCTGCTGGAACGGGCTCGCAGAAATTAGAGCGCCGCAAGCCTGACAGTCGATCGCTTCGTGCCTCGACATTGCCGCGCGCAACCTCATAGAATCGCAGAATGCCTCCTACCGTTGAACCCATCGTTCGGGCGCGGAATCTGACGAAGAAGTTCTCCGCATTGACTGCGGTGGACGCCATCGATTTCGACGTCCACCAGGGCGAATCGTTCGGATTCCTCGGTCCAAATGGCGCCGGTAAGACCTCGACGATGCGTATGGTCGGTTGCGCGTCGCCGGTGACGGAGGGGGAGCTCAGTGTCATGGGTATGGATCCACGCACCGATGCCAGCCGGATCAAGGCCCGAATGGGGGTTGTGCCCCAGCAGGACAACCTGGACACCGAGATCACGGTCCGGGAAAACCTCCTGATGTATGCGCGTTACTTCGACATCCCCGGTCGCCTCGCCCGCCCCCGGGCCGACGAATTGCTCGAGTTCGTCCAGCTATCCGAACGAGCCGATTCCCAGGTGGAGCCTCTGTCGGGGGGCATGAAGCGCCGCCTGACCATTGCCCGGGCATTGATCAACGATCCGCAAATAGTCCTCCTCGACGAACCGACCACGGGTCTCGACCCGCAGGCTCGCCACGTCATCTGGGAACGCCTGTATCAGCTCAAGCGGAGCGGATCCACGCTGTTGCTGACGACACACTACATGGACGAGGCCGAACAGTTATGCGATCGACTCGTGGTGATGGACAAGGCGAAGATCGTGGCCGAAGGCTCGCCGCGTGAGCTCATAGAACACTATTCAACCAAGGAAGTTTTGGAGCTGCGCTTCCCAGACGACGTACCCTTGGGCATCGACGGCCAGCTGGGCCGACTGGCCGAACGGATCGAGGTGCTTGCCGATCGGACACTGGTTTACACCAGAGACGGCGAACATGCGCTCCAACGTGTCCACTCGCACAACATTCCACTTCACAGCGCGCTCGTGCGCCGATCCACGATGGAAGACGTGTTTTTGCGGTTGACGGGCCGGACTCTCTTCGAGTGACATGAGGGACCGCACATGATCGGCGCATTCCGGATAGTTCAACGCAACGCGCTCGTCTATCGACGCGTCTGGCGCGGTTCGATCTTTTTCAGCTTCCTCCAGCCGTCCCTCTTCCTGTTTGCCATGGGTGTCGGCGTCGGAACCCTGGTCGACGGGGGCGACACCTCGATGCTCGGGGGGGTGCCCTTCCTGCACTTCCTGGGACCGGGCCTGCTGGCCTCCGCCTGCATGCAGACGGCCAGCTTCGAATCCAGCTTCCCGATAACCGGCAAGATGAGCTGGCACCGCAACTACGAAGCGATCAGCGCCACACCGATGCGGATCGTGGATCTGGTCCTCGGCGAACTGGGGTGGATGGCGATACGCCTCTCGATGGTAGCGATCGCGTTCACAGCCGTGCTGACCATCATCGGCATTCCCCGCTCCCCCCTCGTGCTGCTCGCAATCCCCGCGGCGGTGCTCACGGGCCTGGCCTTCAGCGCACCGATCATCGGCTACGCAGCGTGGAACAGGAGCCCCTCGGGTTTCAACGGGATGTTCCGCTTCGTTATCACGCCCCTCTTCCTGTTCTCCGGAGTCTTCTTTCCCGTCACGCGGTTGCCCGAGGTGTTTGGGAAGTTCGCCTGGTTCACGCCGTTGTTCCACGGTGTAGAGCTGGTGCGAGGTCTGACCTTGAACACGCTCGAGTCGCCGGCATGGCTCATCCACGTCGGCTACCTGCTGGGCATGACTGCGCTTGGCCTAATTGGCTCGCTCGTTGCGTTCCGCCGGAAGCTCGAACCATGAGGACTCTGAAGTGACCCTCGTCAGTCAAACCCAGTCCCTCTCGCCGGCAATCCCCTCTTTACGGCGGTCAATCCGGATGGTCCAGCGCAACCTGCTCGTGTACAAACACATGTGGATGGTCGTCTTCTCCGGGTTCTTCGAGCCGCTCTTCTACCTGCTGGGCATCGGCGTTGGACTGGGATCGATGATCGGGGACGTCGGTGGGATTCCCTACAGCGCGTTTGTGGCCCCAGGCCTCCTGGCAGCGAGTTGCATGAACGGAGCGATCAGCGATGGCTTCTTCAACATCTTCTTCAAGTTGTATTACCAGAAGACGTACGACGGAATCCTGGCGACACCGATGCGCGTTCCAGACATCGCGTTCGGCGAGATGCTCTGGGCCTTGACACGCGGCTCGATCTACGCGGCCGCCTTTCTCGTCGTAGTGATCGTCATCGGACAAACCATCGGTCCGCCGATGATCCTCTCGTGGTGGGCCATCCTGGCGTTGCCGGCATCAATATTGGTATCCGCCACTTTCGCCGCCATCGCGCTGTGCATCACCAGCTTCGTACGCAAGATCGAGGACTTCGATGTCGTAATGGGGCTGCTGGTGATGCCGATGTTCCTCTTCAGCGGCACTTTCTTCCCGACAACCCAGTTACCGCCTTTCGCCCAATTAGTAGTCCAGGCCGTGCCGCTCTATCACGGGGTAGAAATCCTGCGACAACTGACGACTGGCGCCGTTGTCCCGGGCATCTTCATACACGTCGCCTACCTGGTCCTGATCGGCGGCGTCACGTTCGTGATCGCCATGAGACGATTAGAACGTGAGTTGATCAAGTAGGTGGGATGGTCGGCGGAAGAATGGACTGCAGCAAATCCCGGAGTTCCCGATGGAGAGATGGGCTTGCCGCCATGAGGAACGAACCGGTTTCGAGGCTCCACGGCTGGTTATCTTCAAGGTCGGTGACCAGAGCACCGGCCTCCGACGCAAGAAGGCAACCCGCCGCAGTGTGGACCGAACCGTGGCGGACCGATCGATGACCGATGTGGATGACGCCGGAGATCCGGCCCGCTGCCAGGTATGCAGAGCCGAGGGTTGAGGGGAAAAGTAAGACGTACCAGTGGCCGGTAGAGAGTAGCCGATCGACGACCCCTCCCATCCGGTCGCGCGGAGCGCCCACCCATACGGTATTGCTCTCTTCGCTGGTATCGAGACGACGTTCAGTCGTTCCCGTGCGCATCCATGCCCCCGACCCCTTTTCGGCAAGCATGATCTCGTCGGTTTGGCCGATGCCGACAGCAGCCACCGTGACAGCACGCTCCTCGACTAGCGCGATGTTCGTACAGTAAAGCGGGACGTTGGACGCGAACATGCGGGTTCCACAGATCGGATCCACGAGCCAATACGGAGTCCCGTCCACCGGTACGCCGCCGCGTTCCTCTCCGACCACCGGATAATCCGGAAAGGCTTCGAGAAGATCCTCTCGAATCGCGTCCTCGCAAGCCAGATCCGTGCCGGTTACCAGATCGATTCCCCCTTTGGATTCTCTCTGGTCGGCGCCAGTGCGCGAATCCGCGATCTCCACAGCCCTTCTTGCTGCCCGAATGGCGACTTCAGTTTCCGGTCTCAAACTCTGAATCCTTTGCCTGATATGACGCTCGGTTGTGAACTTATTCGTGACGCAAGGCCGTCATCGGTGCTATTCGCGATGCTCGTGCGGCCGGCAACGCCCCGGCAACAGCAGCGGTTACCAGAAACAGGACCGAAGCGCCCGCGATCGTCCAGGGATCATTCGTCCCGACGCCGAACAAGAAGCTCTCGAGCAGCCTTGACAGAACAAATGTCCCACCGAGTCCAAACAGGATACCAGCAGCAACGGGCGCGAGGGATTCTTTGGCCACCATGCGAACGACATCCGGCCTCTTTGCGCCGAGTGCCATCCGGATACCAATTTCCGACGTCCTTCGACTTACCGAGTACGCCAGCATCCCGTATATTCCGAGGCAGGCCAGAAACAGCGCGACACTGCCGAAAGAAGCCAGAAGGCTGGCCAGCAAACGTTCCTGTTTGATCTGCTGCTCCCGAAGTTCTATCGGCGTGATCTCGCCGAAAGTCGGCACGTTCGCATCCAGTTCCGCCATCGCCTGGCGAACGGTGGACACCATCGCGGCCGGATCACCCATCGTGCGAAGTATCAACGTCACCGGGTTCCCTGGCCCACCCATCATGATGTAGGCCGCTGGACCCGCCTGTGCTCGCGGAAATTTCTTGCTGTCGCCAACGACACCTATGACGCTTGCCTGCGCAGGGTTCGCGGGACAGTTGAAGCCCACCATCATGCCAACAGGATTCTTCCCGGCGAAGTACGTCTCTTGAAATGCCCGATTGACAACGACCACCAGGGGCGACCGGGGTCGTGGGCGGTCGTTCCATTCCAGATCCCGCCCCAGCAGCAAAGGAAGGCCCATCGTTTCAAAGAACCGTGGAGCGACCGTGTTGAGCGTCAAGGTTCGTTGCCGTCTGGAGGGTTGAATTCCGAGGTGCAGGCCGTGAGAAGACCCCCGAGCCCGACCCCCACGGCATCTGCGAGCAGAGGCTGAACCACGGCGGAAGCCGCGGCGACACCGGGCGTGGTTTCGAGATGTCGAACGGCGTCCTCGAAGAACTGCGCCCTGCGGTTGGGCGGGATGCCACCGGTCCACGGTTCGACTCTGACGTAAAGCACTCTTTCGGGTTCATATCCAAGCGCCGCCCCCCTCAAGTTGACCACGGTCCTGATAAACAGTCCTGCTCCGATGAGCAGAAGCATCGCCAGCATCGTTTGTACGGTCACCATCGTTTGACCGCTCGTGATCCGAAAGCGGCGTTGGGGAGAGGCGGAAGCCGCCTGTTTCATCATCGAGAGCAGATCAATGCGAGTTGCGCGAAACGCGGGCATAAGCCCGAAGACCACACCCGTGACAACGGCAAGCGCAACGGAGAAAGCCAGGACGCGCAGATCTGGTGTGACCCCCACGCCCAGGCTGCGGTTGGCGCCGTAAACGGTCGGCAGGAGCTGGCTGAGGAGACTTGGCGCGAACCGGCCCAGAGCATAGGCGAGAGTGACCGAGAGTGTCCTGCTGTCGGTGACCGGCGGAGTCGCCGGGATCGGTCGGAGCTGCCTCACGAGTCGTATCCGGGACGCTCCGACTGCAAGACGTGTTGCGATCTCTTTTTGGCGAGCAGCGCCGCGCGCAAGCAACAATCCCGCAATGTTCGCGCAAGCAATCAGAAGAATGCCCCCGACAACGGCCATCAGAATGCGAAGAGGCAAAGATGTTTGGGCGCGAAGCGTTCCAACTCCCTGACCGGCGTCGAGGATCCAAACGCGAGGCAAAGATGTTTGGGCGCGAAGCGTTCCAACTCCCTGACCGGCGTCGAGGATCCAAACGCGAGGCATGTCATATTCCCGCCGCGCCGGATAGGTCAGGATCGCCTGGTGAAGCCAGTTCTCGACGTCGGACCGTGCCTCCTCGTCCGAGACCCCGGGCCGTAAGCGCCCGACCACCTGACAGGCGCTCCCAGACAAGGTTGTTCTCTAACGGGTTCGCTGTCGCCGCGGCGATCTGGACCGTCGTCATCGGGATCATGACGTCTGGAGTGATTGAGGGATCCAGCCCGAAGAAGGCTTCCGGCATGACGCCTACGATGGCGAAAGCCGTTCCATTCAGGTTGATTGTCTGCTGCAAGACTTCCGGATCACCACCGAACACCCGTTGCCAGAAACGGTGGCTGACAACCGCCACCGTGGAAACAGACCCCAGGAGATCATCCTCAGGCGCGAGGGTGCGCCCGAGGAGCGCACGGACGCCCAGCATCCTGAAATAGTTACCCGAAACGAATTGAACGGATCCGAAGCCTAACTCTTCCATGACGATCGGCCTCTGCTCGCCAATATCCAACCAACACGCGAGATCGGAAAAGCTGGCCGCCCCGTCCCTGATCATGGAGTACGCGGGATAAGAGAACGTCCCGTAGGTTTCCCCGATTGCCAGGCGCGGTCCCGCCCTCACGTTCGTCCCTCCGATAAATCCGGGTCTGGGCGAAGTCCATGCGAACGTCCGCAGTTGTTCGGGATTTTCCACCGGAAGCATCTTGAAGAAGACGGCATCTACCTGGCTGAAGATGGCCGCGTTGGCTCCGATACCGACGGCCAGCGTCAACACCGCCACGATCGTGAAGCCCGGGCTCTTGACCAGCACGCGACCCGCGTAGCGAATGTCCTGGAAGAAGCTCTGCATCATCAGACCAGCCTTCGTTTCAGTATGAGAAATTCCAGATAGAGACTGGGCAGGCGTCAAAGCGTGAGCAAAAAATGTGGCAACCGACGATCATCAACGCTGCAAATCCAGCCGGAGCTCCGCGGAAGACAGGCCGCCGCCTGGCGGAAAGACGGTCGTCCATATCCGAACCGATACAACCCGTTCCAACTGGCCTGGAGTCACCTGAGCCTGACCGTCGGGAGTCAGGCAGAAGAAGGCCCGGGGTCCGCTGTTGGTTTGAGGAGGTTCATTTCTCCACCAGACAAACTCCCTGAAATTCCACGGCCAGAGCTCCAGATTGATGTTCTGGGTCAACGAATCCTGGACCGCAACGTTCGGAACGGCACCGTTACAGACCAGATTGTCGTCGCCGTCGAGGAAGCTGACCGTGACCCGGACTTCAGCCGGCAAACAGGCTTCACGAGGCCGACTGACCGTGCTGAAAAGGTTCAACAGAACCGATACCGTATCCCCGGGGGGAACGTCTCTCCTTTCCGAACCGGCGACCCAGCTGATGCGCGCGGCACAGGAGGGTTGCGGCTGCTGGTCGCGATGTTCCTGTCGAACTTCTTCCAACAGTCCCACGGATCGTTCTACCCGCCGTTCGAGCTGCTGCAGCTGTTGTTGCTGACGTTGCAGCGTGCGTTGTTGCTGCTGCAGTTGAGCCTCCATTGCTTGCTGAGGCAGGAACATGACGAGGGCAAGAAGAGTAGGAATGTACATATGTTCTTAGACCCCTCGAAACCGGGAGTGGTTCACGCCTTGTTGTTCATTCCACATCACTGCTGTCCAAATTAGCGGCAACCACGGCCAGTCGGTGTTGATTCCAATAGAGATAGATCTCCCCTGAAGGGCTGGTGAGAATCAGCCCCCCCTGCCAGCAATGGGCGACGGCCGTGTCGGATTTCAGATGCTGTCCAAAAGAGTGCGCGTGTAAGCGATGAGTTACCTCGATTCTGAAAGAGATGCTGTCCAAACTACCGGTTCCATTCCAGCGCCAACTGCTGGGCTTGGATTTGGGCCAGCGCGGGCGGGCCTTCAAACGGGACGTCGAGCCAGGCGTTGAGATCACGATAAACGAACAACTGGTGCCGGAGCAGGGCGACCAGATTGGACAAGGACCATCCGAAGGTGGACCTCAACTGGAGGTATTTCAGCAGCAACATCGCGATCAGGGCCGTCCAGATCTGGGTCTTCACCGCATTGGGGCTGGTCCCGAGGAACGTTTTGATCTTCAGATTCTGCTTCAGCGCCTTAAAAAACAACTCCACCGACCAACGATCCTTATAGATGGCGGCAATCGTGGTTGCACCGAAATCGAGGTGGTTGGTCAGGAAGATGATCGATTGCTCCTTCTCCGGAACCCACACCTCGACGAGCCGGAAGAAATATTCCTCACGGGCTTGGGCATGATGGGGAAAGAACACCACTTGATCTTTGAGGATGTTCCGGTTCTTCGGAACCGGCCGATCTTCGATGACTTCCACTACGGCGTTGCGTTTCAGCCGGGACACGAAGTACACCCCCTGGCGCGTCAATTCCACGAACCAGTCGTAGTCCATATAGCCGCGGTCGATCGCCAATACCGTTCCCGGCTCGAATCGCATCTGCCGCGCCACCTTGATGTCGCTGCTCTTGCCCTCGGTGATCACGGCAAACGAAGGCAGGTAACCATCGTGATCCAGCAGCAGGTGCAGCTTGATCGCCCCCTTGGTCCGCCGAAACTTCGCCCAGTCGAACAGCGACATCGACAGGTCGATGACGCTCGAGTCCAAGCTCATCAGTTTGTTCTTGAACCGGAACTTCTTCCCGCCACGCTGGGCCGCCACGCCCTGACATTTCTCTAGCAACTGCCCGAACACCGTCTGATAAAGCTGCCACGGCCGGTGTCGATTAGCGTAGGACAGCGTCGATCGTTTCGGCGCTTCCTCCAACCCCAGATGTCGCAGTTTCCCTTCCACGCTCGCCAGACCGCCGCAGATCTCCCGCAGCGAATGGGCCCGTCCCAACTGGCAGAACAACATCGCGATGAACTGGCTCCAGCTCGCGAATCCACGCGCATGCCGCTGGGCCTGATGATCCTGAACCGCCTTCTCAAACTCCAGGCGCGGAAATAGTTGCAACAACTGGGAGAAAATGCTGGAAAATCGTTTCATGGTTGGGCCCTCCCCACGGATTGATTTCTCGTGTTGGAAAAACCAATCTTACGAGGCCGGGCTCAACCTACTCAATTCCTAAAAGCTAATTTGGACAAGAGTGATTCCACATATCGATTTGGTTGAGAGCACTCCGTGCAACGCATCCGACATGAGGAGACTTGAGTTTGGTAAAGTAGCCCGGCACTCAACTGCCTAGACGAACACACCGTGGCGGCAACCGACGGCAGGCCGCTCGGAACTCCGATGGAGGCGCTTGTGGAAACTCTGTTCCAGGATTTGCGATATGCAGTCCGGTCCCTCGTCCAGAATCCCGGCTTCACGATCGTCGCGGTGCTCACGCTTGCACTTGGCATCGGTGCGAACTCGACGATATTCAGCCTGACTCACACCATGCTGATTCGGCCTCTGCCCTACCAGGATTCAGATAACGTCACGTTCGTGTTGGGCTGGAACTTGCGTCTGGACAGGATGAATTTCAACATGCCGCTGGCGAACTTCATCGACCTCGCGCGGGAGAGTCGCACCTTCGAGCAGCTTGCCGCATACCAATCCTGGATTACGAACCTCACCGGAGGCGATCGGCCCGAACGACTGCAGGGCTACCGTGTCGGAACCAACACGTTTTCGCTGCTCGGCGTCGACGCCTTGCACGGCCGGACGTTCAACATCGACGAAGGCGAACCGGGCAGTGATCGAGTCGTCGTGCTCAGCCACGGACTGTGGCAGACACGTTTCGGGGCTTCGACCCGAATCGTCGACCAGGAAGTCCAGCTTAACGGGCAACCTTATACCGTGATCGGCGTCATGCCGCCCGGATTCGAATTTCCTCAGTTCAACTTCACGGGAGACCTCTGGGTGCCGTTCGCGTACGACGACGACGCCATGCTGGCAAATCGCGGTGCGTCTCCGAGCGTGGTTGTCGTGGGACGGATCGCATCGGATGGTTCCCTCGAACAGGCGCAGGCGGAAATGACGACGCTCAGTCTCGGTCTGGAATCACAGTATCCGGAACTCAATGCCGACCGCGGTGTCCGCGTCATATCCATCCAGGAACTGATTGCCGAGCCCATTCGTCCGGCACTCATTGTCCTGGGTGGGGCCGTGGGCCTGGTCCTGCTGATCGCATGTGCGAATGTGACCAACCTGCTGCTGGTGAGGGCCGCGGGGAGATCTCGGGAGATGGCGATTCGAGCGGCGCTCGGAGCTGGACGACGGCGCCTGATCCGACAAACGCTAACCGAAAGCCTCGTCCTGGGAGTCCTGGCGGGAGGCGCTGGCCTGATGCTGGCTGTCTGGGGACTCGGGATGCTTCGAGCGGTTCAGCCGGACTTTGTGACGGACGCCATTCCAAGCCTCTCCGAAATCGGAGTCGACTCCGTGACGATCGGGTTCACCGTCCTGATCGCGCTGTTTACAGGGTTTGCTTTCGGACTCGTTCCCGCGCTACAGGTTTACCGAACGGACCTCCGAAGGTCATTCAAGGAAGGCGGCCGGTCGCGCGTTCGCAAGGTACTTGTCGTTTCAGAAATCGCGGTGTCGCTGGTGTTGCTCACGACGATGGGTCTCCTCGTACGCAGTTTTGTCAACCTTCTGGACATCCACCCGGGTTTCGAAGCACAGAACGTGCTAGCGGCAAATTTGACTCTTCCAGAACATAAGTACGCGGATCTCGAAGAAAGGCGCGCAATGTACCGCCGCACTTTCGAGTCCCTGGCGACACTTCCCGGAGTCACGTCCGCGAGCGCAGTCAACACGCTTCCGTTCAGTACAAGCAACGACAGTACAACACTCGAAATCGAAGGACGGCCGGAACCGCTTCCCGGACAAGCTCTCGGAACCAACTTCCGCGTGGTCGGGCCGGATTACTTTCGGACATTGACTATACCGATGGTCGCCGGTCGCACCTTCGGGCGCGAGGACAGCGCAGACGCACCACAGGTGGCGATCGTCAACCAGACACTCGCTCGCCGGTACTTCGCGGACGAAGATCCTGTCGGAAAACGATTTCGTTTTGGCGGCAACACCGACACACCACCCCGTGTGATCATTGGGATCGTCGGTGACGTGATTCACGGACAGCTGACGACGGGTCCGGATCCGGAAACCTATGTTCCGTTGGAACAGTACCCCTTGCGCCAGATGACGCTGGTGCTTCAGACGGCACGCCCTCCGGAGCTGATGGCGAACCTGCTACGGCAGGAACTCTCGTCGATTGACCCGGAGCAGCCCGTTTCAGACATCACCACGATGGAACAGATGATCGCCAATTCGATTCTGCCGCAATCGGCTGCAATGTTCATGATGCTGATTTTTGGATTCCTGGCCCTGGTCCTGGCGATGGTGGGCCTCTATGGCGTGATCGCATGTTCGGTAAGCCAGTCCACACGGGAGATCGGCGTGCGGATGGCCCTTGGCGCCAGACCGCGCGATATCCTCGCGATCTTCGGCCGGGAAGGATTTGCGCTGGTGGCCCTCGGCACGGTGATTGGCATGGGGCTTCGCTCGCACTGACGCGATTCATGGAGGGCTTGCTGGTCGGAGTAAATCCGTGGGACCCGACCACTTTTGTAGCCGTTGCCCTGGGACTCGGATTAGCCGCGATGATCGGCTCTTTGGTTCCTGTCCGCCGCGCGGGCAGGGTGGACCCCATGGTCGCTCTGCGCTGCGACTGACATCAGACTTCGGGTTCCTATCCGAAGAAGAGACGACACCAGAACAACGCGGCGACGAACCCGGTCACATCGGCTGCAAGACAGGCGATGACAGTGTGCCGCCCCGCCTGAACCGCCACACTTCCGAAATAGAGGGCAAGGACGTAAAACGTGGTTTCGGTACTACCGCTCATCACCGAGACCAGGTATCCGGTGAAGGAATCGGGCCCGTTCGCGCGCATGGCCTCGGTCATCACCCCAAACGCGCCGCTTCCTGAAAGCGGACGAATAAGAGCCATCATCAGGCCTTCCGCGGGGATCGAGCTGAAAGTCGCTATTCCGGCGGCCAGATAATCAAGCGCGCCCGATGCCCGGAACATCCCGACCGCCACCAGGATCACAACCAGGTACGGAATGATCACGATAAAAATGTTGAAGCCCTCTTTCGCACCCGCGACCACCGAATCGTAGACGTTGATGCGACGGGCGAAACCCGCGAGCACGATTGCGACCATGAGGGTCGGCAGAAGCCAGGAGGAAAGGATCGAGCTGGTAAACTCCCAGGCACTGATGTCCGGTCCCACCGAGCGTGCTTCAAGGGAGATCGCGACAAACATCAGCACGACGAAAAGGATCACCCAAATCATTCGGAACGTCGATCCGCTGGCTTCGATCGTTGCGGTCTTCTCGGCGTCATCGAGCCCTTTGATGCTTTTTGAGGCGGCAGGGGCGTCCGCCTCTCGAGTGCCCTGTTGTGGATAGCGCCCCAGTTCGAAGGCACCGCGCCGTTGGAGAAATTTGGCCACCAGCACGGCGACGACGGTGGAGCACGCCGTTGCGAGGATCGATGGGACGAGGACGCCCGCCGCATCGGTTGAACCCAGGCTCGCCCGCACCGCGATCACACCGAGCGGCAACACAGCAACGCCGGACGTGTTGATCGCCAGAAAGAGCGCCATGGAGTTGGTCGCTACTCCGGGACGGGTGTTCAGCGACTCGAGTTCCCGCATCGCCTTCAACCCGAACGGTGTCGCGGCATTTCCCAGCCCGAGCATGTTCGCCGAAATGTTCAGAATCATGACGCCCATCGCCGGATGATCAGCGGGCACGTCCGGGAACAGGCGGCGCATGACGGGCGCGAGGCCCCGGGCAAGAGCTGCCATGAAGCCGGCGTCGCGCAGCACGCGCATCATGCCGAGCCACAACGTCATCATCCCCAGCAAGCCGAAGGCGATCTGGACGGCGCCGTTCGCCGATTCGATGCTCGCATCCATGACGTCAGCCATCGTTCCGTTGAAGGCGGCGAACAAGACCGATACGGCGATCAGTCCGATGAAGATTGCATTGAGCAAGACACGAGCCTCTGGGTGAACGGATGAACCTTTGAACCCAATCAGTTCACCACAAAATCGATCTGAGCGCTATTCGTGGCTCGTTCGGCCATCTCTGTCCATCAAGATTGGGATCGGCGATGGTCGAGAGGGGGTGCGGCGTTCGTCAGTAAAACGGGATAGTAGATTTGTGAAGAATCCCGCGTCGCTGGGACAACGGACGTGCCTGGCCGGATAGAGCAGAACACGATCTTCCACTGGTAAACGAGTAAAGATGGTTTCAGGGAACTGACGACCGCACATTTCCCAGTATAGTCTGGACATGGAGCCTCTGACCCTTCGAAAGACCTGGATGACACTGTCATGACACCCGTCCAGGCATTTGCGATCGCATTGAGCGTGGTAACCCTAGCCGGAATCGTACGTGGGTTTTCCGGCTTCGGTGCGGGGCTCATCATGGCTCCGGCCCTGAGCCTGCTCTTTGGGCCGGCGGCGGCGATTGCCAGCATTTCTCTGATCGACCTGCCGGCGGTCCTGTACTTCCTGCCAGAGGCGAGGCGCCATGGAGAGTGGCGATCGGTCGTTCCTCTCGGCCTGGCCGGTGTCTGTACCGTTCCGGTGGGTGCCTGGATGTTGGTCCACCTGGACCAGGAGATGGTGCGGCGCGGGATCGGGTTTGTGGTGCTGGCCTTCGTGGTCGTGCTGGCACTTGGCTGGCGCTATCGCGGAGTGGTGAGCCTGCCATTGACCCTCGCGGTCGGCGTGACCAGCGGCCTTCTCGGCGGCGCGGCAGGCATTCCCGGACCACCGATCATCCTGTTCTACCTGTCGGGTCCGGCTCATGCGCGGGCCGCACGCGCCAGCATCATGGGACTCTTCGTGTTTACCAGCGCGATGGGCCTGGCGGCCTACGCTTTTTACGGCCTGTACACCGAAGCTGTACTATGGCGTACGGCCGGCCTGGTGCCCGTGTACCTCGGCGGGGTATGGCTCGGAAGCCGCCTGTTTGGCAAAGTTTCGGAGGTAGCGTTCCGGCGAGTCGCGCTGGTGGTTTTGGCGAGCATCGCGTTAGCTGCGTTGTTCACCTAGAGCGGTGAAAACTCGGGTCTTAGAAAAGGAGCAGGGCAGCGTGTCGGGGTGACCGTCCCTGGCCTCCCGCGGGACACGAGATCTGCGCAGGATACCTTCCTGGCCACCCACCCTCTAAACACGCGGGCGCCCACGGAGGGACGCCCCGACACGCACGATTGAAGGTGACAGGATAAGCGAAACGATCGACTGGAGGCGAAAACCCGCATGAACGAAACAATTTGACAAGTCACCTCAATCTTTCACAACATTCGTAAAGCGACTCACGATCTGGCGGGGGGGTGACTCCCGTGGGGGCTCAAGTCCCCCTCCGGCATTGATAGCTACTGTAAGGGTCGAACCTCGAGCCGACTGCTCGAAGCGGTACAGCGTGCCGAGGTCGTCCGTCTCTTCCGAGGAGGTCCGATGTCCCCCATTCGATGGCTCACCCATTCCGTCGTTCCGACATTGTTTCTTATCGCTACCGGCTGCACAGGACTCACCGATGAGCCGTCGGTTCCGGCCACACTGGACGAGCTCGCGAGGCAATCCCTGGCTCAGATCGAAGGGGATCTCACCGTGCCGGGGCTACGGCAGCCCGTCGAGGTCATCCGAGACCAGTGGGGCATGCCGCACATCTACGCCGAGAACACGGACGACCTCTTCTTCGCGCAGGGGTACGTCATGGCTCAGGATCGGCTCTGGCAGATGGAGCTGTGGCGTCGTTGGCACGAAGGGCGCCTCTCCGAGATTTTCGGCCCGGACGCCTTCGAGTACGACCAGCGGACGCGGCTCATGATGTTCCGGGGTCCCTGGGACGAGGCGGAGTGGTCGAGATACCACCCCGAGGCGGAACAGATCTTCACTGCTTACGCCAACGGGGTGAATGCGTTCATCGAACAGAACGCCGACAACCTGCCGTTGGAGTTCAAGCTCACCGGAGTTCGCCCGGATCTCTGGACAGCGCAAACGGTGGTCCTTCGATGGGCCCAGATCGGCTTGTCGAGCGTTCGCGGGCACGCCATCAGTGAAATCCAACTCGCGATGAACGTGGCTCGGAACGGCGCGGAGGAAGCCAACCGACGCGCCTCACCCGATCCCTACGCGGACCTGGTTGTGCCCGACGGCCTCGACGTCAACCTGATCACCGAGGAGGTCCTCGGCGCCGCGCGCGCGGGTGACGGGGATCCGTTCTCGGGGTCGAACCTTCCCGCGCTCGAGGTCGTCGAGCGCTATCGATCCCTTCTCTCGGAGGTCCGCACGGCGATGGTTTCGGCCCCGTGGGATCCGGCGGACGCGGGGAGCAACAACTGGGTGGTGAGCGGAGAGAGGAGCTCGACCGGGGTGCCGATCCTGTCGAACGACCCGCATCGGCGCATCGAGATGCCGGCGCTCCGCTACTTCGTGCATCTGAACGCTCCCGGCTGGAGCCTGATCGGGGGCGGTGAGCCCCCCTTCGTGGGCACAATGGCTGGAAACAACGAGAACGTGGCGTGGGGGTTCACCTATGCCGGTACCGACATGGTGGATCTCTACGTGGAGGAGCTGAACCCGGACAATCCGACCGAGGTGCGGTGGCAGGATGGGTGGGAGCCCATTCGCGAGGTCGCCGAAGAGATCCGGGTCAAGGGCGAAGCCACGCCGCGCACGGTCGCCCTCAAGTTCAGCCGCCACGGTCCGATCTTCCACGAGGACATTGAGAATGGTCTGGCGTACGCCGTGCGTTCCGTGAACCAGGAGCACGGGACGGCTCCCTACCTGGGCAGCTTCAAGCTCGCCCAGGCGACCAGCTGTGAGGACTTCTTCGAACGGGCTATGTACTGGGTGGTGCCCACCCACAACCTGGTTTGCGGAGACAGCGAGGGGAACATCGCCCTCCAGGTGACGGGGCTTACGCCTGACCGGGATGGCTGGAACGGCCGTCTGCCCGTGCCCGGCAACGGTCAATACGAGTGGAGGGGTTTCAGGGATGACCTCCCGCGCGAATTCAATCCGGCTCGGGGTTACGTGGCGTCCGCGAACAACAATACGCATCCTGAAGGCTATGAGGGCCGCCCTGTGTTCTACCACTCGACCCGGGGTGTGGAGACCTCGCGCATCACGCGACTCCACCAGATCTTCGCCTCGCAAGAGATTTTTTCCGTCGAGGATCACAAGCGGATTCAGATGGACGCCTACATCATCCGGGCCGGACGGGACATCCCCTACTTCGAGGGCTGGACTTCCCAGGATCCACAAGTAGAACAGGCGCGCGCCATGATCGCCGACTGGGATGGCGTGTTGGCTCGCGAGAGCGTTCCCGCCGCGATTTACAGACGCTGGACGAGCGAGGCCGACCAGGCAATCCAGGACCCCCAGACCCCGGCTGCCCAGAGGCAAGCGATGGTCGAGGACGGCCTCCGAGCGGCCCTCGCCAGACTCACGAGTGACTATGGTGAGGACTCGTCCGAGTGGCGCTACGGAAGGATCAACCAGAGCACCCTCCAGCACACGTTCGCCCCGGAGTTAGACCTGCCTCCGGTCGAGCGGCCCGGCTCCTTCGGAGCCGTGAACGCCAGCGGGGCGAACTTCAGGCGCATCATCGATCTGTCGAATCTCGACAACTCCGTCTGGACGAACGCCCCCGGACAATCGGGTCAGCCTGGAAGCCCATACTACGGCGACATGCGCGAGTACCTTGGAAACGGAGAGTATGCTCCGCTCCTGTTCACCAAGGGCGCGGTGGAAGGAGCGGCAGCCCACCGGTTGAACCTTCTTCCCGGGAGCTAGGAACCGCACGCCCGCTGGCGCTCTCGGACGTCGGTCCCGGGCGGCCTCGGCTTGTGCCGATTCCAGTTGGAGAAGGACCGTCTCCGGAAACCCGGGGCGGTTCACCCACCTGAGTCCGGCCTCTACGAGCCCGGACGGCGGATCCAGTTTCTGATCCACGTAAATTCACCCGAATGGTCGACGATCTAAAGATTCGCCTCCTCAGTAAAATCTGTGGGCGACATCGGGTTCCGGTAACGCTCCAAGCGTGTGGTAGAGAGCGACTTGGGCAGCTCTAAAGGTCCGAAAACCATACGCTTTTCTGGTGGTCACTTTCGCTTTGTTGTTGAAACCTTCGACGATGCCCCCGGAAATCCGCTTTTTGGCACGGAACCAGTTGAGCAGGAGTTCCCGGTGGGAGCGGGGCATGCGCGCCACCTTTTTCATGGGCTCGATCCGGGATCGCATCGTCCGCCGGCACCAGGCATCCATGAATTGACCGGCCCAGTAGGGCGACGTGTACTCCCAGAAGAACTGGAAGTCCTCCTTGAGCAGAAAGCTCCGAACGGTCCGCAGGTTGTACTGGAGCAGGTCGGCCAGCTTGATGTCTTGCTTGTCGGTTCGGTTCTGGGGGCGCTTGAGCAAACACCACCGGGAGTGTTTCAGGATCGGCTCCAATCCCGCGGCTTTCATATCCCGGGATTCCTGGGCTCGAACCTCATCGATGGCCTTATTCATGTGCATGGCGATATGAAACCGATCCAGAACATGCAGGGCCGTCGATGCTTTCTTGGAAATCACCTTCAGATACGGCTTCCACATGTCGCTGCACACGAACTTCAACTCGGCGGCGCGCTCGACTCCGAATTGCTGGAAGAAGCGCAGCAACGTTTTCACCGTGCGATCCCGGCCGACCCAGAGCAGCCGCTTGGAATGCCGGTCGATCTGGTAGACCACCGTCAGGTACTTGTGCCCCCGGCGCCAGAGAATCTCGTCCACGCCAATCGCGGTCACACCCTCCAGGTCCCGGTGCGCCAGCCCCCAGCCGACGATCCATTCCACAGATCGAAACACCTTCTCCCAGGAAGTCCGGAAGATGTCGGCAACCTCCTGCCAGGACATCCGCCGCGCCCAACCGGCCAGAAATTGCATATACGTCCGCGTCAAGGTTTGCTTACCCTCGGCCCAGGGCACCGATTCGACCTTCACGCCACAACGCCTGCAATCCACACGCCGCATCAGATACACGAAGAACACGGGAAAGCCCCACAGCGGCACAAACTCGAACAGGCGGGCCTCCAGCGTGTCGTAACCCGGTCCCGCACGCCCGCAGCCCGAGCAGACCGGCCGGCTGTTGCGTCGTGGAAATATCTCCACCAACAGTGCCGTCTCGCCCCCGATTCGTTCCCATCGCACTGCTCCGTAGACAAAGGACTTGAACTTCTGCACTCGATTCAGAATAGTCTTCACTTGCACCCTGGTCTCGTCTCTCCTGCTTTAGATTTGTTTGGTGCAATACCAAATACAGGATTCGAGCCAGGGTGTGCTACATCCCTTTCGTTCTCATCGTCGGTTTCTCCTCATCCCGGCCTGTGTGGAAGTGTGAATCGGCCCCACGTCTTTTCCGGCCGATTCAAGTCGCTGTGGAAATCCGCGCGTCTCTTACCGGATTCCCTCAGCGTCGCCACTTTCCACAGGCCACTCATTTGCCCGTTTCTACCCACAGATTTTGCCGAGGACCCGTTTTATTTATGGATAATCCCCCCTGGTTCAACGTTCGTGTGCTACGAAATCGTTTCGGCAAAGGCGGGATTCACGGAGGCAACTCGCCCGCACCAAGACGATTCCCTGGAGTTCAAGTCATGAAACAAACGATCACGCTTATTCTGCTCTTGCTGGCATCCTCATTGGTGGCAGTGACGAAAGGTTCGAGTACGGAAGCACAAGCAGGCTCTGCTCCTGCAGGCATGAGCTCCTCTCGAGGCCAGGACTACCAGTCCTTCACGTTTGAGGAAGCAAAGACATTCCACCGACTTTTCGATTACCCCTTCACCGCCTGGACTGAGGGCGGGGATTTTTCCCGCTATGTTTTCTTGAACATGTCCGAATTCTGGGGTCACATTCTCCTGAGCAGAAAGGGTCGACCCACAGAGCTAAGAGTGGTCCGTCAAAAGGCAATAGCCGACTTCAGGGCATCGGTCGAGGGGGGCGAAAGGAATCTAGTGTAGTCCGTCACAGTTAATGTAACTTATTCAGCTTTCCTACGTCTGAGTATATATGAGGAGAGCACCGACGATTAAATTGGACATTCCTGTGCGGAAGGAACTGGAGCGACTGAGCCGAAGCCGCAGTGTGGCGGTCCGGTTGGCGGAACGATCTCGAATTGTCTTGCTGGCCGCCGGGGGTCTGGACAATCAGGAGATCGCTGCCAAGTTGGACATCACTCGTCAAAAGGCCGGACGTTGGCGCGATCGTTTCGTTGAAGATGGCCTCGGGGGAATCGAAAAGGACGCTTCCCGCAGTGGACGGATTCCCTCGATCGGCCGCCGGAAGCGGGCCCGGATCGTGAAGAAGACGGTCGAAGGGAAGCCTCCGAACGCCACGCACTGGAGCCGGTCCTTGATGGCCAGGGCAACCGGCGTCAGCGAGTCCACGGTAGGGAGAATCTGGCGGGCTCATGGCTTGAAGCCTCATCTGGCACGCACCTTCAAACTTTCCAACGACAAACAATTTGTCGAGAAGTTGGAGGATGTGGTCGGTTTGTATCTGAACCCTCCGGAAAACGCCATTGTTTTGTCCTGCGATGAGAAGAGCCAGATGCAGGCCCTGGACCGCACGCAACCCGGGTTACCTCTGAAGAAGGGGCGGTGCGGCACCCTCACCCACGACTACAAACGCAACGGGACGACCACGATGTTCGCCGCGCTCAATACGCTGGACGGCTCGATTATCGGGACCTGTATGCCGAAGCATCGTCATCAGGAATGGATCCGGTTTCTCAATCAGATCAAACGTTCCGTGCCGAAAGACAAACAGATCCATATCATTTGCGACAACTACGCCACGCACAAACATCAGAAAGTCGTCAACTGGTTGAAGCGCAACACGCGCTTTCATGTGCACTTCACACCGACCAGTGCATCCTGGCTGAACATGGTCGAACGCTTCTTCCGGGATCTTTCCGAACAACGGCTTCGGCGCGGGGTTTTCCATTCGGTTCCTGAGCTAATCCAGGCCGTGGAGGAATATGTCGGGGGTCACAATCAGAACCCGAAGCCCTTCATTTGGACCGCAACGGCTTCCGATATTCTTGAAAAAGTTCGGGTCTTCCGCAGAATTTGTGGGTAAAACCGTCTTCCATCGCCGCTTGAGGAGACCACGGTGCTCGCCAAGCCTCAAGGCTTCCCTCGCAAGCTCGGCGGCTGCGCCGGCCTTGACCCTCGGCTGCGCTCCGCGGTGTCGGCTGGTGTGGGCGATGGGGAACGGGGCCTCCGGCGGGGGCTCCGGGCACCGGGTGTAGGCGTCCGACCGAAGTGGGTACTGGAATATTCGCCGTCGAACAAAAAAATAAGGTACTTTGTTTCAATTACTTATGTGCGCACAGGCCTTTGGACTGCCCACAAATTCTGCGGAGGAGGCAAAAGTTCAACGTGCCCGAAAGAAGCTCGATAAGTTACAGTCTGTTTGACGGGGACCACTAGCAGAGTATGTGAGAAGCTCTCCCACGGACGGTGTCATCGTTGTTCACAAAGGGATGATCGTCTTCGAAGACTATCCCCGCATGCGTCCGAGCGATAAGCATGTCTGGTTTTCTGTGTCCAAGACGCTTGTCTCAACCGCTGTGGCTATCCTGGAAGACCGTGGCCAAATCGATGTCGACAAGCCCATCGATTCTTACCTCGAGACACTGAGCGGTACGGCATGGGAAGGCATCCGCGTTATCGACATTCTGGACATGACGTCGGGTATCGATTGCCCCGAAGTGCACGAAGATGCCGATTCGTGTTTCTGGGGTTTCTACGATGCTTTCGGTTGGCCGATGGCTGCGCGCGTGCAGGAGGATCCCATGGAAATGGTCAAGAAGATGGGAAAACTCAGACCGGCCGGCCAGGTGTTCGATTACACGTCTGTCAATACGGAGGTCCTCAATTGGCTTGTTGAAGCCATTTCAGGGGAGAGGTTCACGGACTTCATCCAACGTGAAATCTGGCAAAGAACCGGCGCGGAGTCTGACGCTCTCATCACGACCACGCCAAACGGCGACGCCTTTTCGGCAGGCGGCGTCAGCACCAACCTGCGCGACCTGGCCCGTTACGGGATGTTGTTCACTCGTGCAGGTCGTAGAGGAAGCGCCCCGGTCGTATCCGATGCCTACGTGGACAAGATTCAAAACGCGGGACGACCCCAACTGACCACCGCGGAAGGTCGGCGTCAGCGACTGGCACTACTGGGAGACGATTCCTTTCGTCACAACTCCTACCAATGGGATGTCGTCACCTCTGACGGTGATTTCTACAAGGGTGGGTTCGGCGGTCAAGGCCTCTATGTTTCTCCCTCTAAGGACGTGGTCATAGCGTGGTTCGGAACTCACACAGAGCAAGGGAAGGGGAATGAAATGCCTCGGATCGCCAGACAACTCGCAAAATCTGTACTGCTTGATGATTAGAGGGTCACGCGTCGTACTCACTCTTTCCAGGGAAACGTCCAACCACTTGGATGGTTAGTCCTGCAAACTTGGATCGCGGCCGAAAGCTCGCGTTTATCGACGTTTCCACTTTTCCGTGTCTGCGGTTAACCAACCGACTGCCTGCAGTTCAGACAGTAGAGTGAGCCAGCAACGTTAAGCCGTCCCACCGGGGTCTGGAAGAATCCCAAAACGACAATTTGTGGAAAGATGTAGATTTTTGGGGTTGAAGCGTCGGTGTCTGTATGTGATAAGTATATACGACATGCAGTCTAAGAGCAAACTGGCGCGATTGAGCCGGTACCGGGCCGCTTTGCGGGAAGCGATCGATGAGTTAGCCGAGTTGATCGAGGTGGGCTATGAACGCAAGCCGATGGTGAAGGGGACCGTGTACGAGTTGGCGCGCAAGTGCGGCAAGGCTGGCTGTGCGTGTACGCGGGGACAGTTGCACCGCTCGATGGTGTTGAGCTGGAGCGAGGAGGGCCGGACCCGGTTGTTGTCGATTCCTGCTGAGCGAGTGAAGGGGTTGCGAGAGAAGAGTGAACGGTATACCCAGTATCGCGCGGCCCGGGCCGAGGTCACCCGAGTACAACGGAGGATTCTGAAGCTGCTGGATCAAATCGAGAAGCTGCGGCGGGAGAAACCCTGATGGGGAGTCCGGCATGACCGTGTTTGAACGCAACGACCGGTTGGTGTGCGACGCGTTCCGGGACGGGGAGTTTGACTCGATCGAGGCGGCCGGAGAGGTCTCCGAGACGGACTTCTTTCGAGCCATCGCGGGCAAGAAGATTCTCGAGAAGTTGGCGGGGAGCTACCCGACCCCATTGAAGAAGCACGACGTACCGGTGTGGGTCTATATCGCCAGCAATGTGGCGATGCGCTTCCACGGGGTGCATCAGTTTCATGCCTATCCCTATGTCGTGCGCAGCGGGGGGATGGTCCAGGCCTTCGGCCCCCAGATGGGGCATCGGGCCATCCACCCGGAGACCGGCGATGTGACCTTGGAGTGTGGGGGGTTCAACGACAAGAACAGCTACGACCGGCAGACCCCCTGTGATCAGGACTATCTG
The DNA here is from genome assembly GCA_965262425.1 of Terriglobia bacterium. Lineage (GTDB taxonomy): Bacteria > Acidobacteriota > Terriglobia > 20CM-2-55-15 > 20CM-2-55-15 > CAZOZZ01. Next base: position 2,985,453 of record OZ253536.1, read on the forward strand.
CGGAAGATGGCGCGCAAGACCGACGCGGATCGCCTCCAGGATTGGTTCAACCGCGACGTGGTGGGCATCTTCCGACAGCATCGGGCCTTTGATCGGGAAGGGCTGTTCATCGGGGATGCGACCTATCTGTTCCTACCTGACAACCCGGCCTATGAACACGCCTCCTTGATGCTATTCAACGAGCACAACAAGCCGGTCGACGGTCTAACCCGCATTTCTCATGAATGGTGCCCAAGACTGCATTTAGGAGAAGGAAAAGGCGTCGGAAGCTGGTTGGCGGGAGCAAAGATGCCGACTGAGCTGAGAAAGTGGGCCTGGATGACGGGTGTTGCAGGGAATGGTGAGGTGAAATCGGATTACAGAGACAGCTATCCCGACCAAAGACGGGAAGGTTGGGATGTCTGAGAAGAAGTGATTAACAGCGCAGAGGGATTTGTTGAAGGTTCGCGTAAATCTGAGCGAACACCGTAGCGTAGGGGTAGCCTCCAGCCATCCGAATCCAGACTCGACGCACCGTGACATGGATCTGGGCTGCGATCTTGAGCAGCTTCAGGCGAATCGTGGTGCACTGCGCCCGCGCGAATTCGGTACCCTACAAGCCGAGCCGTCGCAAGGCCTGCATCAGCATGTACGCCACCGATGAAAGGTAGAGTCGGAGTTGATTGGCGCGCATGGTGGCCGTGCTGGTCCGATCGGCGAACAATCCGAGTTGTTGCTCTTTGATCCGGTTTTCCATGTCTCCCCGTGCACAGTAGGTCTGTTCATAGATGTGCCTTGGGGATGTTCGTCCTTTCGGTAACGAGGTAACGATAAACCGGGGATTGGCGCCCTTGGCCAGATGTTCGGCCTTACCAATGATGCGTCGCTCACGAGTCCAGCTGTCTCGGGTCTGATACAGAAACGTCTTAAAGACGCGCGCCGGCTTTCCGGTCCTGTCGAACCGCTTTTTTGCCGTCGCCATCGGAGTTTCAATCGCGGCTAGCAGCCGATTGTTCTTCGCCAGTCCGATCACGTAATCGACACGGTGTTGGGCCTCGCACCAGGTCAGGATCTCATCGCGGCAGAAACCCGAGTCCCCCCGAATCACGATCTGGACTCTGGGCCACTTCTGCCGAATCTGTCCCACGATCCGTTCCAGTTCCTCTACCGATCCGTCCGCACCATCGATGTCGGAGCGTCGTAGCCGGGAACACAACACGAACTCCCCACAGAAAATATAAAGCGGCAGATAACAATGGTGCCTGTAGTAGCCGTGAAAGAAGCGACCCTCCTGATTCCCGTGTATCAGATCGTCGGTCGCATCCAGATCCAGAATGATCTGCCGCGGTGCCCACCGATGGGCCTGGAGGAACACGTCCACCATCAGCCGATCTATCGCCGCTTCGTCCCGGCCGATCTTCTTGGTCGGGTGCTTTGCCGCACCCTCGGTCGACAGTTCCAGTCGGTTCAACGTGCTCTTGCCCGCCAGGGCCTTACCTCGATCTCGAGCTTGTTTCCGTGTCCGGCCCTTCGGATCGGTCTCACCCACCATCACCGCCAGCACCGGATCCGATCGGAGTTGATCGTGGTCGTTCAGATCTTCATAGCCCAAACACAATCCGTACACCCGTTGCGACACCAGTTGTTCGATCCCGTGTTCCACAAATCGCGGGTCCCGATAATCCCGGAAACATTCGGCAAACTGTTTCAGGATCCCGGTCCGTTTTTCCGTTTCTCGTAGCAGCAAACCGCCCGCGTCCGTGCTGATGTCTCCCCCGTCGAATTGCCCCCGGACTTCCCGTGTACCTAATGCGTGATATTGAATCGTTTCTGTTTTACACTCTGTCATGACAAAGGCCGCCTCCGTCTTGGCTTGAAAGTTTCTATTCAAAACCTTCTATGCCAGACAGGGCGGCCTTTTTCGGTCCTTTCCCTTCTTACTCGTTTCGATTTATTTCAAATCTCTTGAGAAATGCGGGCTAAAACTGACCTCCAAACAGAAACTCCGGTGTCAGTGGCGCCGGTGCTACAAACTGGTGACCCTGATCCACACCAATCGCGCCGGGGACTTCTTCCTATGGGCCGGACTGCGAGTCAGTCAGGGTAAAGATAACGACTTGCCGATACTGTACCGCATGGTCGACGAGTTTGTGGCCTATCATGGCACGGGAATCATCAAGCGGTTGATCCTGGACCGGGGGTTTCTCGATGGCCCCTCCATTGGTCGTTGCAAACAGGATTATGGGATCGACATCCTGATTCCGGCCCGTCGCAACATGGAGATCACCCGCGACGCGATCGATCTGGCTGACGCCCAACCCGGGACGTTCCAATCTTGGACGCCTCCTGCACCGCCGGAGAAACCGGCTCCCCTTCATCGGCCCGCCGCGATTCGCAAACGTGAGCAGGCCCGGCAACGCACCTTAGAGAAACGCCCCGTCGAAAATCCGCCCGATCCGGCCACCACGCGCGTGGGTTCGGAACTGGCCGTGGTCCGGGACCTGGAGTCCTATTCCAACTGTCCGGTCCCGCTCCATGCGGTGATCAACCGTGAACGCTATGCCGATGGGCACACCGATCAGTGGGTGCTCTTGGATACCAAACGCATTGCGGATCCCGCCCAAACCCGCACCGAGTATGCGCTGCGCACCGTGGTTGAAGAGCGCTACCGGCAAACCAAGTGTTTCTCCGGCCTCGCCGAGTTCTCTTCCCGCGCATTCAGTCTCGTGGTCAACCAGGTCGTCTTTGTCCTGCTCACCTACAGCCTGCTGCAGTGGTATCTGCGGCGCATCGAACGCCGGAACATGAATCGGAAGACTCGCCCCCGCATCCTCGATGTGCTCCAGCCGACCTTTACCGTCATTCTGATTTACTACCAAAACTACGTCGCCTTCCTCTCTCCGCTCGAGCATCAGGAAATGGTGCTCACACTCAGCGAAACGGCTCGCAAGAAGATTCTTGCCAAGACCCGCCGGCTCCGTCGCGCCCTGGCAAATCAACTGCAGAATCCTCGGCCTCCATAGCGCACCGGGCCCTCGTCATGGATTTCTATCGACCCTGTTTGCCGCATCATCCGGCGGTCGTCGCACTCGTGTCGCTTCTCGAGCCACACCCATCCCTTTCACCATCCTGCAACTCCCTGTTTCCCACGCAAAACTCCTATCGCCCGAAAAACCACACGATATCGATCGGATAGCCTCAAGGAAATCGCCGCAGTGTCTGAATCGCAGGCCGACTGGTTGTTTGATTGACCCCAACTCCCGCCTTTCGTATCATCTACGGAGTTTTTCACGGTTCGCTCCAAGACACCTGAACGATGCAACCCGGCACCCAACTCGGCAGCTACGAATTCTTTCGCCACTCGGTGGAGCGGATGACAATGGGAGAGTTCCTATGAATCGCAGGCGTTTTCTTGGTTACACGGCACTCGGTGGCACGACGTTTCTAACCGGAACGACCGGGTTGGCTCCAGCCACTGCCCTGGCCGGTTTCGCCGAAACGGTACAAACCGGCAATGAACCCTTCGAGTTACACGAAGCGACCGTCGCGGACCTCCAAGAAGGAATGGAGTCGGGTCGGCTTACGGCGCGTTCAATCACGGAGCTGTACCTGGCCCGCATCGAGGCACTGAACCACCAGGGACCCGAACTGAGGGCCATTATCGAAACTAATCCCGACGCACTGGAGATCGCCGACGAGTTGGATGCGGAGCGACGTGTGAGCGGCCCGCGCGGTCCGCTCCACGGCATACCGGTTGCGATCAAGGACAACATCGACACCCACGACGAGATGACCACAACGGCGGGTTCGCTGGCGCTGGAAGGGTCGATTCCCCCTCGGGACTCCTTTATCGCTCAAAAGCTGCGTGAAGCCGGTGCGATCATCCTTGCGAAAGCCAACCTGAGTGAGTGGGCAAATTTCAGAGGAGCAAAGTCTTCGAGTGGCTGGAGCGCACGGGGTGGCCAGTGCCGCAACCCGTATGCGCTCGATCGTAATCCGTGCGGTTCGAGTTCCGGTTCCGGTGTGGCTGCCGCAGCCAACCTTGCCGCGATCACAATCGGCACGGAGACGGGTGGATCCATCGTTTGCCCATCGTCGATTAACGGCATCGTCGGCATCAAGCCGACCGTCGGCCTATGGAGTCGTTCGGGAATCATCCCGATTTCACATTCCCGGGACACCGCCGGTCCGATGACACGGACCGTGCGGGACGGCGCGATACTCCTTGGAGCCCTCACCGGGATCGACCCCCGTGATAGTGCAACAGCAGCCAGCCAGGGTAACTTTGACACAGACTACACGCAGTTTCTGGATCCGGGAGGATTAGAAGGTGCGCGTATCGGCGTCACCGGCGACTTGACGGGATTCCACAAGCGTGTGCGGGCCCTCTTCGAGGAATCAGTCGAGAACATAAGGGCGAACGGAGCGATCTTAGTCGACCCGGCCAACCTTCCGAACACGGACAAGTACGACGGGACGGATTTGGGGGAAGTCGTGAACGGCTACGAATTCAAGGCCGGCATCAAGGCGTACCTGGAAAGCCTGGGATCCAACGTACCGGCCAAGAACCTGGCCGATCTTATCGAGTTCAACGAACAGAACCGCGACCGCGAAATGCCGTTTTTCGAGCAGGAGAGGTTCATTAGAGCGGAAGCAAGGGGACCGCTCACGGACGCCGTCTACCAGAATGCGCTTCGCACGATTCAGCGTTATACCCGCGAGGAAGGAATCGATGAGTTGATGAACCAGCACAACCTGGACGCAATCATCGCTCCGACCGTCGCTCCAGCCTGGCTGACGGACCACGTCAACGGCGACCGGTTCGACGGCGGCTTCAGCGGAGGGGCCGCGGCAATTGCAGGTTACCCGCATATCACGCTTCCGATGGGGTTCTTCTCCGGTTTGCCTGTTGGCATTTCCTTCTTTGGACGGGCATGGAGCGAACCGACGTTGCTCAGGATCGCCTACGCATACGAGCAGGCAACGAACCATAGACAGGCACCAAAGTACCTCCCGACGTTGGGTTGAAGTGCAGTGTGAGAGTCAGGGTGTACAGAGCGTCAGGAACCCCGATGATGAACTCGCCGTCCACAAGGATTGACGACGGCGCTTGGCAGTCAAAAGCGACGGTATTCAACGAATGATCGGCAAAACGCTGGCACATTACGAAGTCACCGACAAGCTCGGCCAAGGAGGAATGGGCTCAGTCTGGCTTGCACAAGACACGAAGTTGGACCGTCAGGTCGCCATCAAAACCCTTCCCGAAGAGTTCGCGCAGGACGAAGAACGCCTGGCACGGTTTGAGCGAGAAGCCAAATTACTCGCTTCTCTGAATCACCCGAACATAGCGACCATCCACGGCTTCGAGGAAGACAACGGCACTCGATTCCTGGTCCTTGAATTGGTTGAAGGTGACACGCTTGCCGACCAGTTGAAGCGCGGTGCCATCCCGGTCGAAGAATCCCTCAAGCTCGCACTTCAGATCGCCGAAGCCCTCGAAGCAGCACATGAGAAGGGGGTCATTCACCGTGATCTGAAACCCGCCAACATCAAGGTCACCCCGGACGGCAAGGTGAAGGTGCTGGACTTCGGGTTGGCGAAGGCGTTTGCGAGCGATGGCAAGGATAAGAACTTGTCGCAATCGCCCACGCTGAGCCTGGCGGCGACGCAACAAGGAGTCATTCTCGGGACCGCCGCCTACATGAGCCCCGAGCAAGCCCGAGGGAAGACGGTGGACAAGCGCACCGACATTTGGGCTTTCGGGTGCGTGGTCTACGAAATGCTGACTGGGCAACGTGCCTTCGAGGCCGAAGATGTGTCGCTCACCCTGGCAGCGGTGCTACGGGGGGAGGTCCACTGGAAGGCACTGCCGTCGGATCTCTCGCCCACGCTCCGTGTGTATTTGACGCGGTGCCTCGAGAGAGAGCCGAAGCAGCGGGTTTCCGACATGGCCGACATGCGGTTGGCCCTGGAAGGCGCGTTCGACACGGGCGGCGAGCTGTCGGCTTCGACTCCGGAGGTGGGGCGCTGGAAGCGGCTGACGATCGCGATGACGGTCTTAGCCGCAATGTTCGCCGTCGTCGCCAGTTGGTCGCTGCTTCGTCCTGTGACCGAACCTCTCGGTTCGGTGGCCCGATTCGAGTCGCCGTTCCAGGACGGGCAGGCCCCGACCGGTGGTTGGCTCGAGCTGACCCGGGATGGTTCGGCTCTCATCTATGTGGGTCCCGGAGAGACGGGCGGAGGGTCGCAGCTGTGGATGCGGAACTGGAACGAACTGGAAGCGCGGCCGATTCCGGGGACTGCAGGAGTCCGAGCAAACAGCATCTTTGCGGTTTCACCGGACGGGAGGGAGGTGGCGTTCCTCCCGGGAGGTCCGACGGGCCCGCTACGGGTGGCGCCGGTTGCCGGGGGACCGGGCCGGACACTGGCAGAAAATGCTCGCATCACTGCGTCCTGGTCCGACGATGGATGGCTCTACTTCAGGGACGCAAACTTCGCCATCAGCCGCGTGCCGGATGCCGGCGGCGAGATCGAAACGGTGACCCAGCTTACGGAGGGAGACTCCAGACTCCTCCCCCATCCCATGCCCGGTGGGAAGGTCTTGCTGTATACAGTGTTCCGCGGTCCATTCGGCAGTGACTCAGCCCTGTGGTCGATGGACCTGGAGACGGGCGAGCGGAAGATGCTAACACCGGGAACGATGGCGCGTTACGTGGCGTCAGGGCACTTGCTGTTCGGTACCCCGGACGGGCAGCTGATGGCCGCGCCGTTCGATGTGGAGCGTGCGGAGTTCACAGGGAATGCCGTTCCTGTTGTGGACGGCCTGGCGATCGGCCCCTTCGGTAGCGTGGCCTTTACCGTGTCGGACGACGGCAGTTTCGTCTATGCTGCGGGCGGGGGTTCTGGCGAGCGTGAGTTCGTGTGGGTGACTCGTTCGGGTGAGGCGAGCCCGGTCAGCCCGGGCGAAACGCTCCGTTGGACATTTCAGGGGCAGCATGATGGCCTGCGGCTGTCTCCGGATGGCGGCCGAGTGGCGTTCACGAACGAAACGAACGGGAATGTGGACATCTGGACCAAGGTACTGCCGGATGGCCCGATGTCCCGCCGCACCTTCGATGAGAGTGCGGAACAGCTCCCGGCCTGGACGCCCGATGGCCGGGAGATCACGTTCGGATCGACGCGAGGGAGCTCGGAGTCTGTCGGTCCCGGCCAACAGTGGCGCGTCTGGCGGAAGCCGGCCAACGGCACGGCGGAGGCCGAGTTGGTCTACGGAGACTCGGACTCCCCGGGTGGGGAAGGTGTCTGGAGCCCGGACGGGTGGCTGGTGGTCCGCAGGAACCCCGCCCCACCCGAACACCCCACCGTAGACATCATCGGGCTGCGACCCGGCGAGGACGGCGAAGCGGAGCCGCTGGTCGTCGGCGACAGGAGTAATGAGTGGTACCCTGCAGTCTCGCGGGACGGCCGCTGGCTGGCGTACGTGTCCGAGGAGACGGGCCGTTTTGAGGTCTTCGTGCGGCCGTTCCCGAACGTCAACGACGGGGGGTGGCAGATTTCAAACGGCGGTGGCGTCGAACCCGTCTGGGCGCATAACGGGCGGGAGTTGTTCTTTCGGAACCGTGCCACGAATGAGATCGCGGTGGCGACGTTTTCGACAACGGAGAACTCGTTCGAGCTTGGGTCTGTCACGCCCCTGTTCCGGATGCCGGGCGACAATGGCGACAATGGGCAGAATTCTGCGAGAGTGTACGACGTCGCACTGGACGACCAGAGCTTCCTGACGACCCGGCCAGTCGACACCGAAACCGGCGCGACGTCCCTGATCCTCGTCCAGAATTTCTTCGAAGAGTTGAAGCGTCTGGTTCCGACGGACAATTAGATTAGCGAGAATACCCCACAGGAATGCCACTTGTCCGTACGGTCGGGTGGTCTCAACCGATCGACGCAACACTCTAACCTATATAAAAGGAACAGGAGGAGTGTATGCGGAAAGGAATGCGTTTCGGATTCACTGCAGCAGAGAAGGCGGAGTTGTGGGATCGGTGGCAGAGAGGGGAGGCCCAGAGGGCGATCGGGCGGGCGTTTGGTAAGACGGGATCATCTATTTATTGTCAGCTAGCACATAGCGGGGGCATCCGTCCCGCAACGCGACGTCGTTCGAGGCTGGCGCTGACCCTGTCGGAGCGAGAGGAGATTTCTCGAGGCATAGCGACCGAGCAATCGATACGGTCGATGGCCAAGTCGCTGGGTCGATCACCATCGACGGTAAGCCGAGAAATCCGCCGGCATGGCGGTTATGATGGTTACCGAGCGTCCCGAGCCGATGAACAGGCTTGGGACCGTGCCCGTCGGCCGAAGCGTTGTCAACTGGCCCGTTATCCACGGTTGCGACACGCGGTGGCCAGGAAGCTCCGACGGAATTGGTCGCCCGAACAGATCGCGGGTTGGCTCAAGCGGGCGTATCCGGATGATGAGTCGTACCACGTGTCACACGAGACGATCTACCGCAGCTTATTTGTTCAGGCCCGCGGGGTGCTTAAGAAAGAACTACTTGGGCATCTTCGGTCCAAGCGGACGATTCGTCGATCCAGAAAGGCGAGCCAGAAAGGCATTGGACTGGGAAAGATCGCGGATATGGTATCGATCCGTGAGCGCCCGGCCGTGGTCGAAGATCGTGCCGTGCCCGGTCATTGGGAAGGCGATCTGATAGCCGGATCGAATCAGAGCTACATTGCGACTCTGGTGGAACGTCATACCCGTTACGTGATGTTGGTGAAGGTCGCCAATAGGCAGACGCAGACCGTGATTCCCGCGCTGATCAAACAGTCCAAGAAACTACCGACCGAGCTGTACAAATCGCTGACCTGGGATCAAGGCAAGGAACTGGCCCATCATCGACGGTTTAGCTTGGCCACCGACATTGATGTGTACTTCTGCGATCCGCACAGTCCATGGCAACGCGGTTCTAATGAGAATACCAATGGCTTGCTCCGACAGTACTTCCCCAAGGGAACCGATTTATCGGTGCACTCGCAGGCTCATCTAAGCAAGGTGGCGCGTCAGCTCAACGAACGGCCACGTAAAACGTTGGAGTTCGAAACTCCGGCAGAACGATTTAACGCTTGTGTTGCATCGACCGGTTGAGATCGCCCGCGATCTCGTACATGTGGAAAATGTCGGCCTGCTCGGTTCATCACCTGCACGAATTTCGTTTGCCATAGTTCCGTCATCCTGACATGACGGAATTATCCCGAGAGACCGTGCGGGGGGGAAGAAGATTCAGGGAGAGGTTACGGAGAAGGGGCTGGGGGAAGGGTTGCCGCGAGGCATCAGAACATCGTGTTGTGGAACAAACGGCTGGCTATTCCCATCCGGGACTTTGAAGACACCCATCGGGTCCGACAACTTCATGGCGCGGTACTTGCGACCGCAACTGGAGGTGGTAGGTCTCCGTTGGGTAGATTACAGGGTAATGCGCCGAACTGACTCTTCCCTGATGAGCGAACGGGGGGTTGACCCGAAGCTGGTAGCGGACAAACAGGCCACGGTGTGGACACGAATCTGAACATTTATAGTCAGACTTCGGTAGGCATTCGGGTGGAAGCTCTGGAGGCGCTGGAATCCGCGCTTTTGCACTAACGCGGTATAAATGCGGTGGAACTTTTGAGGTCTCGTCCCAACTTGTTGACCTAAAAGAGCGGGAAACCGGATTCGAACCGGCGACTTCGACCTTGGCAAGGTCGCACTCTACCGCTGAGTTATTCCCGCATCGTCAGACAGAATTATAGGTTCATGGGGAAAGAAGTTCAATGTTGGAGAGAAGTCCAGATGTACGGGGTCCGGGGTCCGCGGTCGGGAGCGACGAACGCGTGGGAGGATTTCAGTGCTCGGGGAACTCTCGAAAGGCGTCCTCGATCAGGCGAAACTCAGGGTCGGCGGCCTTGCTGCCAACAAGGGTCAGGATGTCGAAACGGTAGGGGGTATCGACAAGGCGGTGTCGGCTGCGGTAATGGCTGGCCGCACGAATGATCCGGCGTTGCTTCGCGGGGTTAACGGCGTCCTCGGGATGCGGGTCGCTCCGGCGCGCTTTGACTTCGATGAATACGAGGCACTCACCATCGCGGGCGACGATGTCGATTTCGCCTTCCCGGACACGATAGGGAGAGGCCAGAATCTGGTATCCCCGGGCGCGAAGATACTCCGTGCCGGAGATCTCGGCCCATCGCCCGAATCGGACGAACTTTCTCCAGATTGTCGGCAAAGGCATACGATCGATCGATTCAATCCGAGACTGCGGAAATGGCCTCACTCAAGGTGTCGAGGGCGAAGCGACACTGGTCGCGATCGACCAGAAGGGGCGGAGACAGTCGAATCGTTGAAGGCCCCGCGCCAAGAACGAGCATGCCGCGCTTGAAGCATTCCTCGACAACCGCGTCGCGGAATGCCGGAGCCATCTCTTTGGTCTCGCGGTCCCGAACGAACTCGATGCCGATCATCAGGCCCAGGCCACGGACATCCCCGATGACGGGCGACGTATCCATCAGCCGGCGCGCACCATCCAGGAGGAAGCGGCCGACGCTGGCACAATTGTCCAGATACTCGTCCTCCAGCAACCGGAGCGTTGCCGCCGCGGCGGCGAGACAGACCGGGTTGCCACCGAACGTGGAAGCGTGACTACCCGGCCCCCAGTTCATCACGTCGGCGCGCGCCATCGTCACGCCCAGCGGCATGCCTGAAGCGATGCCTTTCGCCAGCGTGAAGATGTCCGGCTCGAAATCAAAATATTCGAAGGCGAACATCTTCCCGGTTCGCCCCGACCCGCACTGAACTTCATCGGCGACGATCAATATCCCGTGCTCGCGCGCCAGTTCCTGCAATTGCGGATAGAAGTCCGGGGGAGGAACCAGGTACCCGCCCTCTCCCTGTATCGTTTCCACCACGATCGCCGCAACTTCGTCCGGGTTCACGGTCGTGTGGAACACAACATCCCGGATGTAGCGCACCGCGTCGGACCCACAGGTGTCGCCATCCCTGTAGACATTCGGAAACGGTACGTGGGTGACGCCGGGCACCAGGGGCGAAAAACCTTTCCTCTGGACCGGCTTGGAGTTGGTCAGCGACAACGCCCCCATCGTCCTCCCATGGAACGCATTGTGAAACGCGATGAAGTGCTGCCGACCTGTATGGTAGCGAGCCAGCTTCATAGCCGCTTCGACGGCCTCGGCGCCCGAGTTCCCGTAGTAGGCTTTCCACGGCTTACCGTAAGGAATCAAAGACTCGAGGGTGGCCGCGACATCGGCCATGTGGGCGTAGTAGAAATCCGTCCCCGACATGTGGATCAGGTCGGCTGCCTGATCCTGAATGGCCCGAACAACATCGGGATGGCTGTGACCGGTCGAACAGACCGCAATGCCGGCGTTGAAATCAAGGAAACGGTTGCCGTCTACGTCTTCGACGATTGCGCCTTCGCCACGCCGTGCAACGAAAGGATAGGAACGCGTGTAGGACGGGGAAACGAAGCGGTGGTCCCTTCGAATGACTTCCAGGGCTTTGGGACCCGGAATCGCCGTGACGAGTTCTGGAAGCTTGCTCATGGACATAATCGGCCTGAAAGGGAATCTGGCCCCCGTCTATTTATGCCGCCACCTCGTCCCTTCTCTCGTATCCTCGATAATCACATTCATGTCCGACAGTTGCTGGCGGACCTTGTCTGCGAGCGCAAAATCGCGGGCCGCACGCGCTTCGTTCCGTTGCGCAATCAAACTGCCGATCTCCTCGTCGACACCCTGGGACTCACCTGCCTGGGGCACGATGCCCAGGCGACTGTCGACCTCGACAAACCAACTCCGGATTTCGTCACGATTGTCTGCCCTGAGTTCCCCACCATCCAACGCGGTATTGGCCGCCCGGATCAGATCGAACACCGCCGCCAGGGCCTGGGCAGTATTGATGTCGTCATCCAGACCCGCCTCGAATTCGGTCCGAGCTCGGTCGAGTGCCTCCCGCATTGGGGTGCTTTCACCCGCACCGACTGATGTCTCGCCGAGGCGAAACAGAAAATCCTTGATCCGGCCCAACGACTGATTGGCCTGATGGAGCCCGTCGAACGTAAAGTTCAGTTGTTTGCGATACGGAACCGAAACCAGGAGATACCGAATCGCCAGGGGATCAAAACCCTTGTCCAGCAGGTCCCGCAACCTGTAAAAGTTGCCGGTGGACTTGGCCATCTTCTCGCCTTCGACCTTCAGAAACTCGCTGTGAATCCAGAAGCGGACAAATGGGGCGCCGGTGGCCGCCTGGCTCTGGGCAATTTCATTCTCATGGTGTGGAAAGACCAGATCGACTCCCCCGCAGTGAAGGTCGAAGCTTTCGCCCAGGTACTTCATGGCCATCGCTGAGCACTCGAGGTGCCAACCGGGCCGTCCGACACCGATTTCGGTATCCCAGGTTGGCTCGTCTTCCTCTTTGGGCGCCTTCCAGAGAACAAAATCCTGTGGGGCTTCCTTCTCGTACTCGTCCACCTCGACACGCGCACCGACCTTCAATTGGCTCTTGTCGAGACGCGCCAGACGGCCGTAGTCGGCGAAGCTGGAGATTCGGAAATAGATCGACTCGCCTTCCCGGTACGCGTGCCCCTTGTCGAGCAACCGCTTCACAAGCTCGACCATTTCCGGGACATGGTCGGTTGCGACGGCCATCACCTCGGGTTTTTCGATTCCCAACTTGTCGCTGTCCTCGAGAAAGGACTGGATGTATTCGCCGGTGTAGGTCTTGATGTCGACCCCGGCGGCCAGCGCTTTGCGGATGATCTTGTCGTCCACATCCGTAATGTTCATCACCTGGCGCAACTTCCATCCTTTGCTCTTGATGTGACGTCTCAGGACGTCCTGGAACACGAAGGTTCGAAAGTTGCCAATGTGAACGAAGTCGTGAACGGTTGGGCCGCAGACGTACATCCGGACGCCGGAATCGTCCAACGGTGAGAATTCTTCCTGGACACCGGTCAACGTGTTTGTGAGCTTGAGCATTATGAGATCAGGAGTTTCCGAACCGAAAATGAACCGAAGCCAGACACTGTCCGTCTAACTTCTCGTCTGCCAAATGAGCATGGTACCATGACGCTAATGAAACGATTCCCAGTCCTCATGATCCTGGTGCTGCTGGTTTTCGAGCCTGTCGTGGCCAGTCAGTTCACCATAAAAGTCGGTGTGGACCTGGTCAACGTTCTCTTTACAGTCACCGACAACAGGGGCCGGTTGGTGTCGGATCTCGGCCCCGAAGATTTCATCGTCGAAGAGGACGGCAAGCGCCAGCAGATCCAGCACTTCGCGAGAGAAAACGAATTACCGCTGACCATAGCGCTTCTAGTGGACACCAGCCCCAGCGTCCGCCCTGTGTTTGACGAAGAAAGAAGGACGGCCGTTAGCTTCCTCGATTCCATCCTTCGGACGCAGGACCTCGCGCTGGTCATCGGTTTCGACCGAACCGTGACGTTGGTCCAGGATTTCACCGAAAACAGCTTCGACCTTGAAGAGTCGATCTTTTCACTGGAAATCGGGAGCGGAACGTCCCTCTACGACGCGGTTTACCTCGCCAACGAAGAAAAGCTGCGGCCCGAAGCCGGTCGCAAGGCCATCATCCTGATCAGCGACGGTGAAGATACCACCAGCCGGGTCAAGCGTACCGAAGCCCTGATTGCCGCTCACCAGAGCGATGCCGTCATTTATTCGATATCGAATTCACCGCCCCGGCGGGGATTCTTCGGCGGCCGGCGGGGTGGCGATATGGGCACGCTCAAGGCACTGTCTGAAGAAACCGGCGGGGCGGTCTTTGTCCTCGACAACAAGTCGAAATTCGAAGACATCTTCGCTCAGATCGCCGAAGAACTCCGGACGCAGTACAGCCTGGGCTACGTGTCTTCAAACCCCGAACACGACGGGAAATATCGCCGGATAAAAATCACTCCACGAGACAGAAAGCTCGAGGTCCGTGCCAGAAAGGGCTACTATGCGCCGGACGAAGGCAGCAATTAGCGCGCTTTTGATGATGCTGGTGCCGGCATCGTCACTCATCGGGCAACAGTTCCAGTTGCGGACGCGCGTCGATCTGGTCGTGGTTCCATTCACTGTCAAAGGGTCGGACGACAAATTCATCACCGGACTCACAAAAGAGGATTTTACGGTCTACGAAGACGATGAAATCCAGGAGATCCAGCAGTTCAGCATCGACCCGGTACCTCTGTCGGCCGCGGTGGTCATCGATACGGGTGTTGAAGCGAAATGGTTGCTCTCCATCCAGAAGTCGATTCCCGCCATCGTGGCCGCGTTCAGCAGTCTGGACGAAGTTGTCGTCTACAAGTACAACGACAGTGTCGTGAAGGTCGGGGACTTCACCGATGACCCCGAGGTCCTCCGGGCCACGCTCGACACGCTCCGGGAGATCCGACCCACGCAGTCCACGGTGGGTGGACGGGCGATGCAGCCTGCTCCGACCACCGGCGTGCGTCCTGCCGTCAGCACGGCCGTGACACCTCTTCGGTCCGACACGCGAGTCCTCCACGACGCCATCTACGAATCCGCAATCGATCTGAGGGATCGAGCCCCCGGGCTTCGGAAAGTCATCCTGTTGGTTTCCGACGGCAACTCCGGTGACAGCGAGCACGGATTTGCGGACAACCTCGACCGGCTGGTCGAGTCCGAGATCCAGGTCTACGCGATCAGCCTTGCCGGTTTCTTCGATCGTGTATTTTCGGAACTGCGGGACTACGCTTCGTGGACCGGAGGCGAACGGTACGTTCCCCGATCCGGCGACGCTCTCGAGCAGTCCTATGCCCACATCACCGAACAGGCCCGCAATCAATATGTCCTCGGGTATGTGTCCAACAACAAGCCCCCTCCCGGCGACATCATATACCGCACCATCGAGGTCCACGCCAACAAGCCGTACAAGATCTTCCACAAGAGGGGTTACTACCAGGTCCCCTGACCCTAGGAGCCTGGGCGGCAGAAGAGATCTACTGCGAAAGCGGTATAATCGGTCCAGATTTCCCCGATTTTTCGTTAAATAGAGCCACTATTCGCCTCAAAATCGAGAAAATCTGGCCTCGATTCTCCACTTTCTCGCTACGATCCCTTCTGCCGCCCAGGCTCCTAGCCCCCGTGCACGCGCAATTTTTGCTTGACACGAAAAAATTTCACCACAATACTAGACATAGTGCCCGTCTGGCTACCCCAACTGGTAGTAGTGGCACTTCATTCTTCCGAATGAGGAGGGAGACACAGAAATAAGGATTTAGAGACAAAGGTCGCGTTAAGACGACCGACATATAAAACAACAAACAAGGCGCAAAAGACCGAAATATTTGAAAAAGGGCTGCAAAATTTGCAGCCCTTTTTATTTGGGGATGAATGCCTCGACGCAGAGGCGCAAAGACGCAAAGTTTCTTGTCTGCTTGACCAAGCATCCCGCTCGACCTGTTCATTCAACGCCTAACGAAACGTCCTGAGACGAAATGACGGGCCGCCGTACCGAACGGGAGTGCCAGTCAAGCGAAATCGAGATAAAGCAGACAAAACAACTCTGCGTCTCTGCGCCTTTGCGTCGAAATCTCTATCTCCCAGATTCGATTTGCTTATACGAGGTACGCAGTTTCGCTTTCTGCTCATAGCGCTCAAGAGCGAGGTCGATCAATCGGGCGACCAGGTCAGGGTATGGGATACCGGAGGCCTCCCATAGGCGGGGGTACATGCTGATCGAGGTAAAGCCGGGCATGGTGTTGAGTTCGTTTACGACGAAGACCCCGGTGTCTCTTTCGAGGAGAAGGTCGACGCGGCCGAGACCGGAGCAGTCCAGGACCTTGAAGGTTTGGAGGGCTAGGCTTTGTGCCTCCTGGATCTGGGCCTCGCCGAGGGAAGCGGGGATGAGTAACTCGGAATCGTCGGTGACGTACTTGGCCTGGTAATCGTAGAAGTCCCGTTTGGGACGCACTTCGCCGGGGACCGAGACGATCGGTCGGTCGTTACCCAGGACACCGAGTTCGATCTCCCGCGCATCGAGGCCTTTCTCGACAATGATCTTTCGATCGTATTCCGCGGCGTCGGCAATCGCGGCATCCAGGGTTTCCTCACTCGTCACCTTCGAGATTCCGACGGAGGAACCCAGGTTCGCGGGCTTGACGAAAACCGGGTACGGTAGCGTCTTTCCGTGTTCCTCGACGAATGCGTCGGAGTCGGCCTGGATGAAACTCCAGTATGGAACGATGGGAATCCCTGCCGACTCCATGAGACGCTTCATGATCACCTTGTCCATACCCACGGCCGACCCCAGGACGCCGGCGCCGACATAAGGAACGTCGGCCAGTTCAAGCACGCCCTGCACGGTTCCGTCCTCACCGAAGGGACCGTGAAGCACCGGGAAGACAACATCGAACGCACGATCCCCCTGGGGTTCGGCCGCCATTTGAACAGGTACGCCCGAACTGAACGTCTCGCTGACGGCTTCGGTCGGGGGAAGCAGAGAAAGCGCTTCGCGGGCGCCGAGCCACTTCCCTTCTCTCGTTATTCCGATCGGAATGACGTCATACCGGGATCGGTCCAGGGCGCCGAGGACGGACTCAGCCGAGCGGAGCGAAATTTCGTGCTCACCGGACCGCCCGCCAAACAGGACCCCGACCCGGATCTTCTTCATCGAACCTTCTCTCCGACCATATCTCCTACAACGTCCGCGGCTTTGTCCACATCCTCAAGGGTCACATCGAGATGGGCGACCATCCGTACACGCCCGCGATCGACCGGTACGGCGAGGACTCCGCGGCGTTCCAACTCCTCCAGGTACCCATCGGAATCGAAACCGGTTTCACAAATCCCGTAGATCACGATGTTCGTCTGGACTCTGGAGGGATCCACTTCGATGCCGGGAATAGCGGAAAGGCGCTCAGCCAGATGTTTCGCTTTCGCGTGGTCTTCATGCAGCCGCCCGGGACCTTTTTCGAGAGCGACAAGGCCGGCGGCTGCGATGACACCGGCCTGCCGCATCCCACCGCCGAGCATCTTGCGAAACCGCCGGCCGCGTTCAATGAAGGATCGACTACCGACAATCAACGATCCGACCGGACCCCCAAGCCCCTTGCTCAGGCAGAACTGGACCGAATCGACGTTTCGTGTGATCGTCCGGACATCCTGCCCGAGGGCGGTCGCGGCGTTAAAAACGCGCGCGCCGTCCAAGTGGACGGCCAGTCCCCGCTCATGGGCCTTTTCACAGATCTCATTCACCAACTCTGTCGGATAGACGGTTCCTCCAGCCATGTTGTGGGTATTTTCGAGCGATACCATCGCGGTTTGAGAACGATAGTAAATCTTCGGACGGATGGCGTGTTCGATCTGGTCCCAGTTCATGATGCCGTCGGCGGTTTCAATCACTCGGGGCAGCACGCCGGCGATCGCCGACATCGAAGCCATTTCGTAATTGTAGATGTGCCCCTGTGCTTCGCAGATCACCTCCTGGCCCCGCTCGGTCTGCGCCAGAATCGATGTCAGGTTCCCCATCGTGCCGGATGGAACGTACAGGCCCGCTTCCTTGCCGAAGATCTCCGCGGCACGATCCTGCAGCCGATTGACACTGGGGTCTTCCATGAAAACATCGTCGCCAACCTCGGCCTCCGACATGGCACGCCGCATCTCGGGGGAAGGTTTCGTTACGGTGTCGCTTCGCAGGTCGATAACAGGGTCGGGCATAAAAGCTCCTCGGTGATACCGGTGGCCAGTAGCCATCCGGCGGGTGCCAGTTTCAAAATCGTTCCGTCAAACTCCACGAGTCGCGCCTCCTGGAGGTTGTGTATCCGTTCAAACCAATCCTGAGGATAGTCGATCCCCAGTTCTTTCGCGATGGTTCGAGTGTTGAAACCCTCCATGCGACGAAGACCCAGCAGAAAAGCTTCCTCGAGACGAATCGTTCGCGTCCGATCTTCAACCTGCTCGACCGGAAGTTCGCCTCGATCCAGGCGGCGGGCGTACTGGTCCATGGATTTCGTGTTCCAGAACCGGCGATCGGCAATGAAGGAATGGGCCCCAAGGCCGAACCCACGGTAGGAATCCCCTGTCCAGTAGGAGCGATTGTGACGGCTTTCTTTTCCGTGTAAAGCCCAGCTGGACACTTCGTAGTGTACGTAGCCAGCCCGATCCAGCCGGTCCGCCGCCGCCTGATAGAACCAGGCATGATCGTCGTCGGCGTGCATCGCCGGCTTCCGGTTTCCCCACAGCGAGGAATCCTCGGCCTCGAGCAGATAGATCGACACGTGGTCGGGTTCCAGTCGCTCGATCCAGTCCAGGTTATCTTGCCAGGCCGATCGTTGCTGGCCTGGGAGGCCTGCGATCAGGTCGAGGTTGACGTTCGCGAAGCCTGCCGTTCGGAGTGCTTCGAAGTCTTCTATCGTGTCTTCCGGACGGTGGAGACGGCCGGCTCGCCGAAGATCGTCGCTGTCGAACGATTGGGCGCCCAGGCTTATGCGATTGATGCCCAGTTCCCGGTAGAGGCGAAGCTTGTCGGCATCCAATGTTCCCGGGTTCGCTTCAATCGTGATCTCGTCGGCACCCGGCGGCGTCGCTTCTACGAGTTCGGAAATCAGGGCGCTGTCTACCAGCGAAGGGGTTCCTCCGCCCAGATAAAGGGTGTCGATGGAATCGGGCAGGTCACCAAGCTGAAGTTCCCGGATCAGGCGCCGAACGTAGGGTGCGTGAGAGGCGCCCGGCAACACCGCGACCGGAAAGGCACAGTAGTGGCAATGCTGTTCGCAAAAAGGAATATGGATGTACAGACCGTAGGTCACCTGAATTCTGGATTCCCCTCAGACGGTGGCTGTCCTGGCAGGTGTCCGACGCCGCTCGATCCGCTCGATCAGCCAGATTCCCATCAGTCCGCCCAGGCAATCGTATCCCACATCCACCGGCGACGCCCCCCGATACATGGTCAACATCTGGTGGAACTCGTCGAGGGCCGCCGCGGACAGGACGAAAACACCCGAGAAGAAAACGGCTCGCGTCCCCCGGTTGATGATGCCGAGCGCCCTTCGGGCGAGGACCGCCATGATGAAAAATTCCGACACGTGGCCAAGCTTCCGGATAGCGACGTGGACGAACGAGATTTCATCGTCCGACATCCAGGGAAAAAGAAAAGTCAGAATCGGCCCGAGGACCCTGGAAGTTTCTCCGGCCGAGAACGCATCCGAGGAGAACAGATACGTGAGCGACACCCAAAATACGAGTGGCGCCCAGTACTCGAGAACAAGGACCCGCTTCTCGAGGAGAAGATGGTTAGCATCCAACGGCAGATCGTGCGGCGTCACGCCGTTGCTCCATCAGGCTGGCTGCAGCGTGCAGCGTGGCGTTCACCGGCGTGGCTATTCCGTTCTCCTGACCCAGCGTGACGACCACTCCGTTCAGTGCTTCGATCTCGATCCGCTTGCCGGCTCGAAAATCCTGCCACATCGACGACATTCCGGAGCCCAGGCTCTCCGCTGTCTCGAGAACCTTTTGTGCTGGCTCATTGATGCCGATGTCCACACCCACCGATTCCGCCACGGCCATCACCTCGGCTACGGCACGCTCGACAACAGCCCGGCCGTGCGGACTCCCGGCTAAGGCTCCGAACGACGTATCCGTAATCATCGACAGGGCATTCAGACTGGCATTGAGCAACAACTTGTTCCACAACATCCCTTCGATGTTCGCGGTGGTGCCGGCAGGCACTCCGGCTTCCTCAAACATCCCGACAAGGTGGGACAGCTCTTCGGGGAGCACGATCTCACCTCGACCCTGATGACTGACGACTCCGGGTCGGGCTATTCCAACGGCGACATAGACCACCGTGGGGTACACGGCTGCGCCGGGAGGAAGCACCCCCTGGGCTGCCGAGTGATTGCCCACACCATTCTGAAGGCTCAGGACAACGGTCCTGGAGCCCAGATCGGGGGGTAGCGAACGAGCAGCCGTCTCGGTATCGAAAGCTTTGACGCTGATGAAGATCAGATCGGGCTGAAGGTCCGGTGGAAACGTCTTCGCGACGGAAGGTCGGGACTTAGTGATGCCGGAAATCCTGGAATCAATCGTTAGACCGTGCTCGCCGATCGCGGCAACATGGGCGGGACGACCGATCAGGGTGACGTCGTGCCCCGCTTCCGCCAGGCGGCCGCCGTAGTAGCAGCCGACGGCTCCGGCCCCGAGGACGACAATATTCATCAGTAGCGCTTGATCCGGATTACGACACCGTCTTCGAAAGTGATGAAGTCGGCCCTCATGCCTCTGTTGAAGTAGATCCAATCTTCGCGCGGCACGCCCTCAACGGTTTCGTAGACTTTCTTATCGGGACGACCCTTCGCCAACAGAACGGTCGATCGGTCCATCCCGATCCTGGCCTTCTTGGCCTTGACCGCCTCTTGCATTTCCTCAGGCAGCGACTCGATGCCGGTGGTCATGAAGTTCCGCTTGTTGAAATCGAGAACGGGAGCGAGCAGTTCCTTGAGTCGGTCCGGCGTCAGATCGGCAGGGGCTTTGTCCTCAAAACGAAGGACGATCCGGGACCCTTTGGCATTTGCCGTGTCGGTCTGTCGAACCGGCGATGTCCTGCCGCCGACTCCGACCTCGAGGCGATCCAGAATCCCCTTCTTGTTCTTCCCGCCGCCGTCGAGTTCGATCTCGATCTTGTCGTCATCGAAGCTGATCGCGGTCACCGAAACCACCTGCCCTTCTTCGACCGAACGGCCTTCCTTTCCAAGCTCTTCCTGAAGCTTCACCCGATCGATCTCACCGGTCGCCGACAGCGTCACCCCGTTGTCACCGAATGGCATGCTGATCTTCGAAGCGGCTGTCTCCGCGATCACGGTTCCGAGGATCTCGAACCTGTTCGTCTGCGCAACCTGCGAGAAGGAGAGGTTGGCCCACAGAAGCGCCAGCCACACGGCCGTAATGAATCTCTTGGTCATCATTAAAAGTCTATCACTCGGAACGTCGTTGACGCTACGTTGTGCGTCCCTGTCAATTCCCCAGACTGATCAGGTTGGAAAACAACCGATAAGCGCCCGGCACGCCGGCCGGCAACTGCCTGAAAAACGCATAGCCGGTGTAGACATAGCGTCCCTGTCCGATTTCGGCGACCATCATTCCACCCAGCTTCGGTTCCTCTCCGGGATCATTGGACGCCAGGATCGGCGTGTAACGTTCATCCCAGTCGCCCATGAAGTACAAGCCCCGTTCCTGCACCCATCCTTCGAAATCGGACTCCGAAATCTTGTTCGGCGTGTTGAGCGCGGGATGATCGGGGTCGACGAACGTCATCGGCGCTTCCTCGACCGTAACGCGATCGTGGGGACGATTGATCGTGAACGGGTACGGTCCGTAATCACCTTGAAGAATCTGGTACGTGTTGTACTGAACCACAAGCGTGCCGCCTTTTTCCACGTAGTCGAGGAGCCGCTTGTTGTAGGTCTTCAGGTCCTCGCGAACGGCATACGCCCGAATGCCCAGCACGATCGTGTCGTAAACCGACAGGTCTCCTCTCGCCAGATCGTCCGCGGTCAGGAACGTTATCGGGATTCCGAGTTGTCCAAGCGATTCGGCAACCTGATCACCGACCCCCTCGACGTAACCGATGTTTTCGACATGCGTGTCGATTTCGAACACGCGAACCCCGGACGCGGCATCCGAGTAGATGTGTCGCGTTTCGATGTGTGGGTAGGCGATGACGTCGTAGCCGCGATCAAACTCAACGTCACCCATTCGTGCGATCGCCGAGACCTCGAATTCTCCCGTCTCGGCAGGAACATCCACTATGAACTGAACCGACGCTGTTTCGCCGGCCCTGGCAAACTCGATCGTCCGGGATGCGGGGGCCACGGACCAGCCGTCCGGGATCGACAGGCTTACTTCGGCGGTCCCACCCTCAGGCGCCTCGTTGTGCAAGGTCACGGTGAACTCTTTCTTCCGCTCTCCAGACAGCGGCACCACCGCCGTTCCAGGCGTCAATCGAACCGAGAGGTCCGGAACGACTTTCAGGAGGCTCCGAAGCTCGCCGTAGACCTGGTCCACCCGACGGAACTCGGCATGCCGATTCACTACAATTTCCGCGCCTTCAAAATCGATTTCCGCCCGGGTCGCCAGCAGCGGCGGATCGAAAGGCAACATCGCGCCACTTCCTTCCGGCCACACGAAACGATCGTCCCGACGCGATTCACGCAGCCAGTATGGCTGTGTGAATTCCGGGTTCGACCCGACGCGCACCTTGAAGTTCTGTTCGAACCGTGCCCCGGGGCGGAGGTCTCCGGTCGAACCCACGTAGTCGAAATCCCAGCCCTTAAAGTCCGTGGTCGTGCGAACGGTCTCAAACTCGTAAGGCCCGTTGTTGACCACGGCGATCGACAAGTCGAATTCCTGGCCGGGAACCACGTTCTCGTCGGAAACGATCACTTCGACCGTAATGCCGGCCGCCAGTTCCGCGGCCAGGTGAAAATCATCTGCCTTGAGGTCGAGGAGAAACTGCACATGCTCCACCCGGGCGCTGTCGCGAACCGTGGCAAACAGCTTGATGGCCTCGACGAGGTCGGGAAGAATGTCGGCAGGTCGGTCCAGTCGGGCATTGTCCCGGATGGCGTCGATCTGGGACTGGAGTGCTCGAAGATCCGCCTCCAAGGCCGGCTCCAGAAGCGCCAGGTCCATCAGTTTGTGCGTTGTGCGATCGAAGAGTGGCTCGTCCGACGTCCCAGAAACGGTTTTCTCGATCAGCGTGAGGCCGGTGTAACGAGGTCCTTTCTGTCGGGCCGCGCCCATCGACTGAGTCCGGTGGAGGCTGCGGCCTTCCATTGCGATTTCGTGGTAGGAACGCCCCAGCGCGGCCCCGTATTCGCCGACATTGATGCGAATGTCCCCGGCGTTACCTCCACCCCCGCCCCGGCCACCGCCACCGGCCGACATGTAGAGTTTCTTGGCCTGCCAGGGCTTCGCATATTCGGGATAGAGGTCCGGATCCGCCGCGGCATGGAACGCTTGCCGCGTGGCAATTCCCGCTGCCTGGTGATGGCCGTGTCCGTCCCGGGGCGTGCCCGAGAACCGGGATATGATCACCTCCGGCCTGAACCTGCGGATCACCCGTACCATGTCGCCCACGAGCCGTTCCTCACCCCACTTTTCCAGCGTCTCTTCGGAGGTCTTCGAGAATCCGAATTCGTAGTTGGGGGTGAAGAATTGCTGGGCGCGATCGAAATTCCTCGCCGCCATCAGTTCCTCGGTTCGGATCACACCCAGGGCTTCGAACAACTGGGTGCCTATGAGGTTCTGCCCTCCCTCGCCTCTTGTCGTCGACAGGTAGGCCGTCCGGGCACCCTGCCCGCGGGACAGCCATGCGAGCAACGAGCTGTTCTCGTCGTCCGGGTGGGCTCCGGTGTGCAAGACGCTGCCAACGACGTCAAGCCGTTCCAACGCCTGTTTCAGGCCCGATATACCCCGGTCCTCCGGGATGTCGGACGCCGACACCGACAACGAAACGGCTAGCAGGGCAACGAACACTCTCAGTTTCATAAACAACCTATCGGATTGAAGGACGGTAATTTAAACATGGTCGAAAACGCTTTACGGGAGTGGCTGCATTTTACTTAATGAGCGGCAACAAGAACAAGGAAGAAGGGCAACCCGCCCATGATAGGCAGGCGCAGCCGATATGTACGTGAGTTTCGACCCAGCCGATGAGATAATCCCCGTCGGAAGTGGAGGAAACCCACATGCATCGCTTTCAGCTCTGGCTCGTTTCGCTTGTTCTGGTCGCGTTCGGTTGTGTCCCCACCCTGCCACCTGCGGATGTCGTGATCCGAAATGGAACGATATACACCGCCAACGACCCGCAACCGTTGGTCGAGGCGGTCGCTGTCACCGACGGGCGGATCGTCTTCGTGGGCAGCGACGCCGAAGCCGCCGAGTACGTCGGGCCCGGAACCCGTGTCATCGATCTCGAAGGGAACACCGCCGTGCCCGGCTTCATCGACAGCCACTACCATCTCAGCGGGGTCGGAAACCGCGAACGCACGTTGAACCTTGAGGGCACGAACGACCTCGCTGATTTCCTGGAGCGGGTGAAGGAGGCTGTCGCGCTCCGTGACGCCGGCGAGTGGGTCACCGGCAGAGGGTGGATCGAGGCGCAGTGGCCTGAACCGACCTTCCCGACCCGGGAAGACCTCGACAGTGTGTCTCCGGACAATCCGGTCTACCTGACCCGGGCCGACGGCCACGCGGGAGTCGCCAACAGCCGGGCGATCCGACTGGCCGGCGTCACCCGGGACACACCCGGCCCGTTCGGGGGCCAGATCATGAAGGACGGCAGCGGAGAACCTCACGGCATGTTTCTCGACGCCGCACAGAATTTGATCGGGGACCAGATTCCATCCACCACGGAAGCCGACGCGATCGGAAATCTGGAGGTGGGAATCGAGACCGCTCTCGGTGAAGGATGGACGACGATCCACGTTCCCGGAGGATCCTACGCGGAAATCGATCGCCTTAAGGATCTCTATGAGAACGGAGCTCCCGGGCTGCGAATCTACTATGCCGTCCGAGGTCCGGGAGCAGATGTCGATCGGCTGCTCGAACAAGGAGCGGAGGTCGGTCTCTTCGACAACCGGCTGACCATTAGAACCATCAAAGTAGCGATTGACGGCGCGCTCGGCTCCAGGGGCGCCTGGCTGTTGGAACCTTATTCCGACTACGACACCTCCGGGTTTCCGACCGAGGATACCGACGAAGTGTACCGGATGGTCGAGGAGGCCCTGAGGAAAGGCATCCAGGTGATGATCCATGCCATTGGGGATCGAGCCAACCGCGAAGTCATGGACATGTATGAACGCGCACAGGAAGCAGTTCCGGCCCAGGACCGCGGCGTCGGTGAACCTCGACTGCGCATCGAGCACCTCCAGATTGTCCATCCAGACGATATCCCGCGTCTGGCAGGCGCAGGCATCATCGCCTCGATGGAACCGTCACATGCAATCACGGACCTGCACTTTGCGCCGTCCCGGCTCGGCGTCGACAGGCTGGCCGGCGCGTATGCCTGGAGGGACGTCATAGACAGCGGCGTGATCATTGCCGGTGGAAGCGACGCCCCGGTGGAACGAGGGGATCCCCGGATCGAGTTCTATGCCGCGGTCGCGAGAAAAGATCTCCAGGGCTTCCAGGGGGAAGGATGGCATCCGGAACAGAAGGTGTCACGCGAGGAAGCCCTCAAGATGTTCACTATCTGGGGAGCGACGGCCGCATTCGAGGAAGACATCAAGGGCACACTGGAACCCGGCAAGCTGGCCGACCTGACCGTCTTCTCGAAGAACATCATGGCGGTTCCGGAGGACGAGATTCTAGACGCAGAAACGGTAATGACCATCATTGGGGGGGAGATCGTTTACGAGCGGCAATAGTCTTTACGCAGATTACGCAGATGGGGAGTCCGGGTCCGAAATCGGGGTAAGTTCTTTACTGCTAGCCGACTGCTCGCTCCATTCCCTCTCCCCTACCTTGGACTCCTATCAGCTCCATCTGCGTAATCTGCGTACCTCACAACCACTTCCGTTTTCTAAAAACAAACAACATCCCGGCGGATATCAGAAGCATTCCCCCCAGGACATAGTAGTAGCCGTTGTCCCAACCCAGTTCGGGCATGTTGCGAAAGTTCATCCCGTAAATTCCGGTAATGACGGTCATGGGCAGCATCATGGTGGCGATGACGGTCAAGACCCGCATGGTGTTGTTCAATCGGTTCGAAACCATCGACAGGTACGCCTGAAGAATGATATTGATCGTGTCCCGGAGTACGTCTGACATTTCGGTAATTCGCAACATGTGATCGTAGACATCACGGAAGTAGAACCGCGCCTTTTCTCCGACGAAA
The DNA here is from genome assembly GCA_965262425.1 of Terriglobia bacterium. GTDB lineage: Bacteria > Acidobacteriota > Terriglobia > 20CM-2-55-15 > 20CM-2-55-15 > CAZOZZ01. The sequence goes on from OZ253536.1 coordinate 3,011,343, forward strand.
GGGATGGCGCCCCGGCTCATGGCGACCAGGACTTCACGCTCATGGCCAACCACACGGCGGATGTGAGTCAACTGCCGGCGTGTCTCGAAAATCGCATTGAGGACGTCTTCGCTGGGATCGTCGAAAACCGCCGACTCGATCTCCTCAATGCGATCCTCCATGATTTCCAGTTTCGGGAAGTAGTTGTCGACCAACCTGTCTACGATGTAGTGGAGAAGAAAATCCGAGCCCTGCTGCAACAGCGCAGGACTTCGCCGCACGTACTCCTCGGCGGACCGAATGCTCAGAGAGGCCTCGGAATGGAACGTCACCAGGTAGTTCGGACCAAGAAAGACACTGAGTTCGTGTGAGGAGAAATCGCGATTCTTGTCGTCGTAACGGATACCGTGGACGACGATGAACACGTAGTCGTTGTAGTCATCGACCTTGGGCGACTGCGGGTCATGCCAGCAGTCTTCTATCGCGAGCGGGTGAAAGTTGAACACGTTCGACAGTACCGCTGCTTCTTCCTCAGTGGGGTCGTCCAGATCCACCCAGAGGTAGTCACCGTCCCCGGGCAGGTCGTTGAGAGCTCCCACGCCGGTCGTTTCTTCGAAAGCGCCCTGCGCTGGTTGTTTAAATATTTGCCTCCTCAGTAAAATCTGTGGGCGACATCGGGTTCCGGTAACGCTCCAAGCGTGTGGTAGAGAGCGACTTGGGCAGCTCTAAAGGTCCGAAAACCATACGCTTTTCTGGTGGTCACTTTCGCTTTGTTGTTGAAACCTTCGACGATGCCCCCGGAAATCCGCTTTTTGGCACGGAACCAGTTGAGCAGGAGTTCCCGGTGGGAGCGGAGCATGCGCGCCACCTTTTTCATGGGCTCGATCCGGGATCGCATCGTCCGCCGGCACCAGGCATCCATGAATTGACCGGCCCAGTAGGGCGACGTGTACTCCCAGAAGAACTGGAAGTCCTCCTTGAGCAGAAAGCTCCGAACGGTCCGCAGGTTGTACTGGAGCAGGTCGGCCAGCTTGATGTCTTGCTTGTCGGTTCGGTTCTGGGGGCGCTTGAGCAAACACCACCGGGAGTGTTTCAGGATCGGCTCCAATCCCGCGGCTTTCATATCCCGGGATTCCTGGGCTCGAACCTCATCGATGGCCTTATTCATGTGCATGGCGATATGAAACCGATCCAGAACATGCAGGGCCGTCGATGCTTTCTTGGAAATCACCTTCAGATACGGCTTCCACATGTCGCTGCACACGAACTTCAACTCGGCGGCGCGCTCGACTCCGAATTGCTGGAAGAAGCGCAGCAACGTTTTCACCGTGCGATCCCGGCCGACCCAGAGCAGCCGCTTGGAATGCCGGTCGATCTGGTAGACCACCGTCAGGTACTTGTGCCCCCGGCGCCAGAGAATCTCGTCCACGCCAATCGCGGTCACACCCTCCAGGTCCCGGTGCGCCAGCCCCCAGCCGACGATCCATTCCACAGATCGAAACACCTTCTCCCAGGAAGTCCGGAAGATGTCGGCAACCTCCTGCCAGGACATCCGCCGCGCCCAACCGGCCAGAAATTGCATATACGTCCGCGTCAAGGTTTGCTTACCCTCGGCCCAGGGCACCGATTCAATCCCATTCTTAGTTGAAACTCTCCACGGCTCACGATTGGTCACGCAACCTTCTTCTTCGATCTCGTCGACGTCTTCGCCTCAATCTTCAGCTCCCGCCTGAGGGCTTCGCGGAGCTTTGGAAGATGACGGTAGCCGATCACCTTCCTCAAGCGTGGTTCGATGTCGATGAGCGCCGTCGCCAACCAGCGCTGCCGCTGGCTCGAGTTCTTCCAATGATCGACCTTCGCGCACCTTTCCTCGACGAGGGCATTGACCGATTCCAAGCAATTCGTCGTCTTGAACGAACGGCCCAGGACCCCGTACACGCCGAGTCGATGCAACGTGAGGGTCTCCTCCAGGCCTTCCTCAAGGCTCGTAGCGGCCGATTGGTTTCGCTCCTCGAGCTCTCCATGGAGCTGTTCGAGGGCCGCCCGGGCTTCGTTGTACTCCGGGCGCTGGTACGCACGCTGAAGCCGCTTGCGCCACGCGGCTTGCTCGGTCTTCGACAGGTAGCTCACCACGTTCTCGCGTTTGTGCCATTGGCAGCGTTGGACCAGGGCTCGATTACCGAATGCCCGCTTGACTGCCGCGCGCAGACCTTTGCCGCCGTCGACGATCACCAGCACGCCTTCAGAGATGTCCAGGCCTCGCTCCATCAATGAACGGAGAAACGGAGTCAGTACCTGCTCGTTCTCCGTACTCGTCTCCACGAAGCCTAAGAAGCGTTTGTCGCCCGTAATTGTGATGCCCAGGGCCACAACCATCGTGGCGTCGGCAAACATTTTCCCGTCCAGGAAGATCGCCACCACGTCCTCGGCCGACAGATCCCGCTCCTGCATCTCCCGAAGTTTCGCCCCACTCGCCTGGACGAATCCTCGAGACACCGTCGAGCTCGACAATCCGATGGCTCCTGGAATCGCTTCCGCGGCCGACTCGTAGTTCCGGCAGGAGATCCCATAAAGCACACGTCTGAGAAGCAGTTCGTTCACCGCGCCATCCGGACTGAGTTCCTCGTAGCTCCGAAGCGGAATCTCCCCGCCCGCCACGCTGCGCACTCAAGGCACCCGAACCGGCACCCGCTGGCCCCCGAGCCCCACGGTCCCCGGATTACTCCCGTGTCGCCGGCCCCTCAACGTCGCCTCCTTTCGCGCGTATCGCTCACCCGCCAACGCCTTCACTTCCTCGTCGAGCAACTCCTCCACGTGCATCAACCCCAGTGGGATCAACGCCCGAATCATCTCCACCTTCGAGTCCAATTCCAGTCCCGAGTATTCCTCCCGGCTCAGGACCTCGACCTCACCCAGCACACGCGACTTCTTGCGTTTCTTCACCGAACGTAACAGACTGCTCATCTCGGCTCCTTTCTCTTACAGGCTTGATGTTGTTTCTTCCAATACCATCAAACCATAGGGTTTGGAGCCGTTTCAATTTCCAACTAAGATTGGCACACTTTCCAGGGCACCGATTCGACCTTCACGCCACAACGCCTGCAATCCACACGCCGCATCAGATACACGAAGAACACGGGAAAGCCCCACAGCGGCACAAACTCGAACAGGCGGGCCTCCAGCGTGTCGTAACCCGGTCCCGCACGCCCGCAGCCCGAGCAGACCGGCCGGCTGTTGCGTCGTGGAAATATCTCCACCAACAGTGCCGTCTCGCCCCCGATTCGTTCCCATCGCACTGCTCCGTAGACAAAGGACTTGAACTTCTGCACTCGATTCAGAATAGTCTTCACTTGCACCCTGGTCTCGTCTCTCCTGCTTTGGATTTGTTTGGTGCAATACCAAATACAGGATTCGAGCCAGGGTGTGCTACATCCCTTTCGTTCTCATCGTCGGTTTCTCCTCATCCCGGCCTGTGTGGAAGTGTGAATCGGCCCCACGTCTTTTCCGGCCGATTCAAGTCGCTGTGGAAATCCGCGCGTCTCTTACCGGATTCCCTCAGCGTCGCCACTTTCCACAGGCCACTCATTTGCCCGTTTCTACCCACAGATTTTGCCGAGGACCCAAATATTTTGATCATCCCCGTTACCTGTCTGTTGAAAACCAATCCATCCGTGTCACCGATCGGAAATCATAGTATCTTAAGGTCCTCCGGCAAGCGAAGCGCAGTGTCCCCATTTTTCATGCTTCGAGAGCCCGATTACCTTCAGAAAAAGAGGTTAAAAAGAATTGGGTCTTCCGCAGAATTTGTGGGTAAAACCGTCTTCCATCGCCGCTTGAGGAGACCACGGTGCTCGCCAAGCCTCAAGGCTTCCCTCGCAAGCTCGGCGGCTGCGCCGGCCTTGACCCTCGGCTGCGCTCCGCGGTGTCGGCTGGTGTGGGCGATGGGGAACGGGGCCTCCGGCGGGGGCTCCGGGAACCGGGTGTAGGCGTCCGACCGAAGTGGGTACTGGAATATTCGCCGTCGAACAAAAGAATAAGGTACTTTGTTTCAATTACTGATGTGCGCACAGGCCTTTGGACTGCCCACAAATTCTGCGGAGGAGGCAAAGAATTCATATGTTGATCGGCCTTACAGGACCGAATGCCAGCGGAAAGGGCGCGGTGGCGGACCACCTTCGAACGAAAAGCTTCGACTATCACTCGCTCTCCGACGTCATCCGAAACGAAATTCGATCCCGTGGGGACGAACCGACCCGGGAGAACCTGATTGAGACAGGCAACGACCTTCGCAGGCGGTTCGGCCCCTCGATACTGGCTGAACGCATACTGGCCAGCACGGACGACGCCAGCCATTTCGTGATCGATTCGATCCGAAACCCGGCTGAGGTCGAAACGCTTCGCGCCGGAGGACATTTCCGTCTGATCAGTATCCAGGCGGACTCACAGCTTCGGTTCCGGAGGATCCAGGAACGAGGACGGGAGGCAGACCCGGAAAGCTATGAAGACTTCGAGGTCCTTGAACAACGGGAAGCCAAAGGGGACTCCAACTCCCAGAACCTCATACAGGTCGAAAAACTGTCGGACCACGCGATCGAAAACAACGGAACCCTGGCCGAATTGCACGAGAGGGTCGACACGCTGGTCATCCAGCTCCTGAGAGAGGTCCCGAGACCCACCTGGGATCAATACTTCATGAACATCGCCAGGGTGGCGGCATCACGATCCAACTGCATCAAACGCAAGGTCGCCGCGATCATCGTGCGTGACAAACGAATCATATCCACCGGCTACAACGGCACACCGCGCGGAACCCGAAATTGCAATGAAGGTGGCTGCCCGCGCTGCAACAGCCTGGCCCCCTCCGGTACCGCCCTCGCGGAATGCCTCTGCTCACACGGCGAAGAGAATGCAATCGTCCAGGCCGCCTACCACGGGGTTCCACTGACCAACGCCACCATATACAGCACGTTCGCCCCCTGCCTGCTCTGCGCCAAAATGATCATCAACTCCGGCATCGGCGAGGTGGTCTACAACATGGAATATCCCCTCAACGACAGCGCATTCAAATTGTTCGACGAAGCGGGAATCAAGACACGTAAGCTTGAATAAGGGGAAGTGGTCAGTGGCCAGTGGTCAGTTTGGGAAAGATGCCCGGAGGGTCATTCCGGATTCGACTGGAGGTTCCGACGAGACCGATGGTCTGATGTTTACGAATTGGTTTGGTGGGAAGTCGTCAGGATTTGCGGCTGGCCACTGGCCACTTCCCCCAAAATCAGTTTTGTGGCGTGTCGCGAGGGGAATAATATCCCTTCCTCGCCTGAACCCTGAAATCTCGGTTCAGCGCTTCGACCTTGATCTCACGATAGGTGCCGTCTCTGGCCGTGTTGGTCGGATTGTAGGCAAGCGTGTACTGGGACCGCAGTTCTTCACTGATATCGGCGAAACTCACCGCCAGGTCCTCTAACTTGAACGGGAAGAACGCGCGTCCACCGGTTTCATCGGAGAAGGTCTTGAGCGTCTTGTCTCCACGCTGCTGCTCCCGGGTTCCGAAGTGCGCTGTCGCATTCGTGCTGATCGCGTAGATTGAAACGTTGTTCTTCTGGGCAACTGCCATCGTCTCGGTCAAGGAAACCCGGCTGGCATTATCGTCACCGTCGGATATGACGATCAGAACTTTTCGCCCCGGTTGACCCGCAACCTTTGCTGTAACCGCGAGGGATATCGCGTCGTACAGCGAGGTCCCGCCGCCGGCGCGAATCTTACGAACGGCTTCGGCCAGCGTTTCCGGGTTATCGGTGAAGTCCTGCAAGAGATCCACACCCGAATCGAACGCGATCAACATTCCCTGGTCCTTCCTCCGCCGAATTGTGGAGTAGAAGAACTCAATCGCAGCTTCCTGTTCGAAACGCAACTTGTCACGAATGCTGCCGCTGGTGTCGACGAGCAGGCCGATGGTCAGAGGAAGGTCCGTTTCCGCGCTGAAGTTCGTGATCGGCTGCGGTCGGCCGTCCTCGTACACGCGAAAATCTTTTTTCTTCAGCCCCGTGAACAGCTTCCCCTTCTTGTCGCTTACGGTGAAGTGAACATCGACCAGATCGACGTCGACCGTGATCGTCTGATCCCTCTGTTCCGGGCTCTGCTCCTGGGCACGAGTGGATGCCGCGAACACCCACATCAAAGCGAACGCGCAAATGACGAATTTCTTCATAGGACCCTCGAAATAGACATCGTGAAATCGGTGTTTTTACAGACGTACATTATATCAGCATCGCGGCAAATTCGCCTTCGTCGATGATGCGGACTCCGAGTTTCCGCGCTTTGTCGATCTTGGAGCCCGGATCGGCGCCGGCCAGAACAAAGTCCGTTTTCTTGCTGACCGAAGCCGTGACCCTTCCGCCGCGAGCCGCGATCAAGTCCTTGGCTTCGTCGCGGGTCATGTTCTCGAGAGTTCCCGTGACAACGATTGTCTCACCGGCAAAGACCTGTTCCGGGCGGTCGACCGGCGGACCGTCCGACTCCATAGGCACGCCGAATTCGCGCAAGCGATTCACAAGTCGGACGTTTTCCGGCTGCCGGAGGAAACGATGGATGCTCTCGGCAACGATTGGGCCCACCTCGTCGATCTGCTCCAACTCCGCCTGGGAAACCTTCATGAGGTTGTCCATGGAGTGAAAGTACTCCGCCAGGATCTGTGCCGTCCTCTCCCCGACGTGGCGGATCCCCAACCCGTACACGACTCGATAAAACGAAAGCTCACTGCTCGCACGGATTTCGGTGATGAGGTTCTCGGCAGATTTGTCACCCATCCGATCCAGCGACCCGAGAGCTTCAACCTGGAGTTCGTAGAGATCGGAAAAGTCCCGTACGACACCCCCGTCGACGAGTTGATCGACGAGTTTTTCTCCCAGACCGTCGATCTTCATGGCCTTTCTCGACGCCCAGTGCAGGAAGGCTTCCTTCACCTGGGCCGGACAAGTTGGAGACAAGCACCGCCGGGCGGCTTCGCCCTCGGCCCGAAACACCGGGCTGTCACACACAGGACATCGTTCGGGCATTCGGAACGGACGTCGATCCCGGCCCTCTTCGACCAGCTTGACGACCTTGGGAATGACATCGCCGCCGCGTTCGATCAGGACACGGTCCCCGATCTGAATGCCCAACCGGTCGACCTCGTCCTCGTTATGCAGAGTGGCATGGCGTATCGTCGTACCTCCCACCTCGACCGGGTCAAGATGGGCAACGGGTGTCAGAGCACCCGTACGGCCGACCTGTACCTGGATGTCCAGAAGGCGGGTCGTAGCCTGTCGGGGCTGGAACTTGACGGCAATCGCCCAGCGCGGAGCCTTGGACGTGCTCCCCACCTTGTCCTGAATCGCGACGGAATCGACCTTGATGACAACGCCGTCGATTTCATAGTCCAACTCGTCACGCGCGGCCTCCCAACGTTCACAGTAGTCAACGATTTCCTCCATGGACGAACAGCGCTTCCAGTTGGGATTCACCTTGAGGCCCAGGTCGGCCATACGATCCAGGTCCTCACCCTGACCACTTTCATGAGGGAGGAGGGCGTATGCAAAGAAATTCAGGGGGCGCTCGGCAACGATCGACGGATCCAGCATCCGTAAGGAACCGGCCGCAGCGTTGCGGGGATTTGAGAAGCGCGCCAGATCCACTCGATCGCGTTCGTCATTCAGTCTTTCAAATGCTTCGAGGCTCAGGAAAATCTCGCCACGCACCTCGACGGTGTCCGGCTGGCGCAACCGGAGGGGAATCGATTGAATAGTTCGGACGTTTGCCGTCACGACCTCCCCGGTCTTGCCGTCCCCGCGAGTGACGGCTTTCTTCAGGATTCCGTCTTCATAAATGAGAGCGACGCTGAGCCCATCGATCTTCAATTCCGCGGTGTATCCGATGACGTCGACCTCGGCCAACCCTCGCACGCGGCGATCCCATTCCCTCAACTCGTCGAACGAGTAAGCGTTGTCGAGACTACGCATTGGAGTCTCGAACGTGTGGTTTGGAAACTGGCCGCTGGCCGGCGCTCCGACGCGCCCGGTTGGGGAGTCCGACGTGATCAACTCCGGATGCTGCTGCTCAAGCGCTTCGAGTTTGCGGAGTAGTTGATCGAACTCGTAGTCGGATATGACCGGATCGTCAAGAACGTGATACCGGTGAAGGTGCTCGCGAATCTGAGCACGTAGTTCTTCGATCTGTTCGTTGGGAATCATAGTGGTCCGTGGTCGGTGAACGCGGGTTGGCCGGATTCCGGTCTGACCACTGACCACTGATCACTGACCACTGTTCTTATCCACCCACATCTGACGGAGCTTGTACTTCTGAATCTTGCCGCTGGGCGTCGTCGGGAAACCGTCGACGAAATCGACGAATTCCGGCACTTTGAACTTCGCCAGTTGAGCCGCACAAAAGGTCTGGAGCTGTTCGGTATCCAGCAACTGGCCCTGACGGAGACGAACCGCGACGGCAACCTTCTGAACAAAGAAATCGTCCGGCACACCGTAAACGTAGGCCTCCTGTATGGCCGGGTGGGTGAGCAGGATCTCTTCGATTTCCCGAGGCGATATATTTTCTCCACCTCGGATGATGATGTCCTTGCTCCGGCCCGTAATCCGGACGTATCCGTTCTCGTCAATGCTGCCCAGGTCTCCGGTATGGAGCCATCCTTCGCGAATGGCACGTTCGGTTTCTTCGGGCATGTTGTAGTACCCCAGCATCACGTGGTACCCACGGGTAATCAACTCGCCTTCCTGACCGGTGGGTACGTCGTCTCCTGAGGACGGATCGACGATCCGCACATCCACATCCGGCAGCGCGGTTCCTACCGTGCCAACCCTCCGGTCGAGAGAGTCGTCGGGAAACGTCATGGTCACACCGGGAGAGGCTTCGGTGAGTCCATAGGCAATCGTCATTTCGCTGGCGCCCATCCTAAGAATCACGTCTTTCATCACCTCACGCGGACAGGGCGATCCCGCCATGATTCCCCCGCGCAGGGTGGTGAGGTCGAACTTTTCGAACTCGGGATGATTCAACTCCGCGATGAACATCGCGGGCACGCCGTAAAGGATCGTGCAGCTACAAGTCTCAACCGCCCGGAGAACCTCCAACGGCTGAAATTTCGTAAGGGCCACTATCGTCGAGGCGTGGGTGTAGGCTCCAAGGACCCCGATGACACAACCAAAGCAGTGAAACAGCGGGACTGTCAGGCAGAGGACGTCGGAGGAGGACATCGCCAACCGGTCCCCGAGATCCATCGCGTTCCGCAGGATATTGTTGTGACTCAGCATCACGCCTTTGGGGAACCCGGTCGTTCCGGACGTGTATTGCATGTTGATGCAGTCGTCCGGGTCCAGTGGAATATCCGGCAAGGCTCCTGCCGTCGGACGCATCAATCGATCTCCGTCGTCGGGGAGGATGAAGACATGCTCGAGTTCCGGCAGGTTGGCGCGAATCGCCTCGAATTCCTCGAGGAAGTTCACTTCTCCGAACGCTCGAACCATCGCCAACCCCTTGGATTCGGATTGGGACAGGACGTATTCCAATTCCTTTCGACGCAAACCGGTGTTGACTGTCAGCAGGACGACCCCGATCTTGGCGGTGCCGAACTGAAGCAGAACCCATTCGGGTATGTTGTTTGCCCAAACTGCAAACCGGTCGCCCTTGCGGAAGCCCATCCCGTACAGGTTCTGCGCGATGTTCGTCGACAGGACGTCCATCTCGGCAAACGAGTACCGAACGTCGAGTTCCGGAAAGATCAGGGCATCGCGGTCCGGGTGAGCCGTTGCAAGGTCGGAAATCAAACTGCCGATCGTCGATAGTTCCATCGTCAAATTCCTACTGATATCGCGCGAGATTAGCGGGTCGGATAACTGAAGTCAAACCTCGAACGCGACGCGGAGGCGCAAAGGCGCAGAGATCGGAGGGAGATTGTCGTAGACCTTTAGGGTCCGCTCAAGAATAACTTCACAGAATTGGCGCCCAGATTTGCGTCAGATTTCGTCGCGACCGATTGAGCAGACCGGAGGAATAGCCCCGCTATTTCGAGGATCTGCGATTGAGGAGCGGCCGAAGATGGCGTGAAGATGGGATGCCAAAATGTGAAGTTATTGTTGAGTGGGCCCTTAGCCGGGAACAAGAAAATCAGATCTCTGCGTCTCTGCGACTTTGCGTCGAAAGACTCTAAGGGTTCAGACGGTTCATCCAGTCAGGACGGATCAGTGGGGACTGTCGGTTCGGTACTCTTCTTCAAAGAAGTCGCGATGCGTTGCGAATGGAGTTCCCTGGCATTCTTGAGGATCTGTCTTTCCTGACTGGACTTGTATGGAAGCCCGTTGCCGCCTGTCCAGGCACGCAGGTTCGTTACATCAGGGCTGTTTCTGAAGTCGGCACCTAGACTGAAACACCATCGGACGAAGGTTCGCGCGATCTGGGCGCTTGAAATCGGCTTGGTCCGAAGCTGTTGCGGTTCGGGTTCGACGACGTCAAAAAGGGAACGCATTTGCGTGGCGGTCTCAGCCATTTACAATATCTTGGGACGGACGGAGGACATAATGGGTCCATACGCGGCTTCGATGATTCATTCGAAAGGAAAAAATGCAGATTCCTGAACCCCTGACTGAACCCGACCTGCTGAGGATCCAATACTTTCTGATGCTGACGCGCGCCCTCGAGGACCGGCTTTCGGCCCTCTATCGGCAAGGCACGATCAAGGCGACTGTTTTCAGCGGTCGCGGACAGGAAGCCATATCGGTCGGCAGCGCCTACGCCCTCGAAGCCCAGGATTCAGTCAGCGCCATTACGCGAAACCTGGGCACCCTGCTGGTCCGGGGCATCCCGCCACGGGACATCTTCACCCAGTACATGGGAAAGGCAACAAGCCCGACCGGTGGGAAGGAACGTATCCACTATTTCGGAGATCTCGACCGGGGCATCATCGCCTCTCTCAGCGTTCTCGGCGACATGATCCCGGTCATGGCCGGAGTGGCGCTTGCCAATCGTTCGCTGGGCCGCAATGCCGTTGCACTCACTTACCTGGGTGACGGCGCCGTGAGCACGGGAGATTTTCACGAAGGAATGAACATGGCCTCGGTATTGAATCTTCCCTTCGTCCTGATCATCGAAAACAACGGCTATGCATACTCGACCCCGGTGTCGCGACAGTCCTCGGTTCGGGACCTGGCGGTGAAGGCCCGGTGTTATGGCATCCCCGGCGTGACCATCGACGGCAACGATGTGCTCGAGGTGTACCGCACCACCCGCCATGCCCTGGACGCTGCCAGACGGGGTGAAGGCCCGACGATCATTGAGGCCAGGACCATGCGCATGCAGGGCCACTCCGACGCGGACAACACCTGGTATCAACCCACCGGCGAAATCGAAGAGTGGAAGAAGCGCGATCCACTCATGCGATTCGAACGCCTGCTCCGCGAAAACGGCCTGCTTTCCGATGCCGACGGGAGAGAAATGGAGTCCCGCATCGGGGAGTTGCTCGAAACCGATCTTAAGTTTGCGCTCTCGAGCCCAGAGCCAGACCCAACTTCAACATTGAAAGGGGTTTACGGGTCGTAGCCGCGCGACGTCGCCCGGACTTGCTACTTGGCGCCCACTGACGGCTGCTCACGCGGGTCCCCGCCTCTAAAATACTGAAGGCATACGCCCGTATGGCCGATAAGTGAAGTATGGCAACGATCCTCGAACTGGCCCGGGAAGTTCGACACCTCATCGTTAACCGCTCGACAGGGCGTCTGGACATCGAGTTTTCGGACCATCTGGCCGCCGTAGACTTCTCGGACGGCACAATCGTGTCACCACGACAGGTACTGCTCCCCTGTTTCGAAGAGGAAGCCATCGACTTCAACTTCCAGTCGAGGGAAGTACAGGATCCGGACGAGCATCAGAGTGGAGCGGCCTTACTCATTGAAGCGATGGAATCGATCGACCTCGAAGCTGTGGCGAGGGTGTGGAAGCCATATGGCGACTGGACGATTCTCTTTCCTCAAGACCCGGAAGTCCACAACACCATCGTGAGTGATCATTGGCCCAAGGGTCCGGGCGCCTGAGACGTCTGATGCGGCTGGCAGTTTCAGGAGTCGTCACGCTGGAGCCACCGGCGCCGAAGTCGATCAGTGAAGAAATTGTCGAGGTTCGGGCCGCTACCGAACGGGGAGATTACTGGCAGGTCCTCGGGATCACGCGGACTGCCACGACTCAGGAAATCAAGCGCGCGTACCGGAAGAAGGCGCGCCAGTTCCACCCGGACCGATGGCACAACGCAACGGATCTACCTCTCAAAGATCGGGTCGAAGGAGCGTTTCGAGACGTCCACGTCTGCTACAACAAATCCCTGGAGTTGGTACCTCGACGCCTGCCGCCTCCCATCCCACCCTCTATCCCGGAACCTGCGGTCGAGCAGAAAGCCGTGGAACCGGTTCGCAGGCCGGTTGAGGTCAAGCTTTCCGAAGCCCCGACGGAGGCCAAGGTCACCCAGTATGGCGAAGTGAGTCGCGCACCCGTCACCGCCGGACCGCAAAGCCTCTTCTGGAAAATCTTCGAAAAAGTGTTCAAAGCCGCCTGACGCGGGACCCGCACTGGCAATCATCGGAGCATAATGAAATTCGAAATTCGAAGTTCGAAGTCCGAGGTCCGAGGTCCCTCAACTGACCACTAACCACTGACCACTGGCCACTTCTTCTAGACACCATGACACGACAAGACTGGTTAAATCACCTGGACACGAACTTTCCCCGCTTTCCGCTGGCCACCCTTCCCACTCCGCTCGAGTTTGCCCCGAACCTCAGCGAGCGCCTCGGCGGGCCCAGGATCTACTTCAAGAGAGATGACATGACCGGCCTGGCACTTGGGGGCGATAAGCCGAGGAAGCTGGAATACCTGCTCGCCGACGCGCTCGGGCAGGGTGCCGACACCGTCGTCACCGGAGGTAGTTCGCAGTCGAATCATGTTCGCCTGACGGCCGCGGCTTGCCGCAAGGCAGGTCTCGATCCGGTGGCTTTGTGCACCGTCGATGAGCGCAGCCAGAACACGGGCAACCTGCTGATCAGCCGCTTGCTGGGAGCCGAAATTCACTTCAAGGAGGTCGCCGACAACGATCACTGGCTCCTGGCACCGTTGATGGAAGAGGAATGTGAACGATTGCGGGAGCAAGGGCGTAAGCCGTATCTGGTTCCGCTCAGCGGCACGACAACCCTCGCCTGCCTCGGATACTTCAGGTGCGCCCTCGAGTTGGATCAACAGTTCGAAGAGGCCGGAATCAACCCCACGGCCCTCTACGTCACGTCCGGAACAGGCGGGAATCTCGCGGCTCTTTCTCTGGGCATGGCCCTCGTCGGACGACCGATTCGAATGGTCGGAATCAACGTCAACCGGACCGGACCAGATGTCGTGGAAATGGCCCAGCAGTGGCTCCGCGACACAGCCGCGCTTCTCGGAACCGAGCCTGCCGGAGGGTTCTTAATGGACGGCGGGTTCGTCGGCGAAGGTTACGGCATGATGACAGAAGCCTGCCGCGAAGCGATCGAACTGGTGGCCCGGACGGAAGGCCTTCTGCTCGATCCGGTTTACACGGGAAAAACCGCGGCAGGCCTGATTGCCCACATTCGCGGGTGTCGGCTGACACCCGACGACACCGTGGTTTTCGTCCACACCGGCGGCGTACCCGCCCTGTTCGCATACGCGGATGAGCTTGTGAGGGATTAGCTGTTGGCTTTTGGCTGTTGGCTATTAGCTTCGGAGGGGATTCTTTACGCGGATTACGCAGATGAGGAGTCCAAAGTCCAAAGTCCGAAAAGCTAACCACTAACAACTAACAACTAAACGCAAAAATGGCTCCCTTCTCTGGAAGGGAGCCATTTTTACGTTCTAGTACATTCCCGGCATTCCGCCGCCGCCGCCCGGAGGCATCGGCGGGCCCGCCGGCGCATCTTCGGGGATCTCCGAAACCAGCGCTTCGGTCGTCAGCATCAGGGATGCGATCGACGCAGCGTTCTGCAGAGCCGTACGTGCCACCTTTGCCGGATCGAGGATTCCGGCCTTGATCATGTCGCTGTACTCCTCAGCGTCCGCATCGAAGCCAAAGTTCGGCTCCTTGGCCTCCTTGACCTTACCGACAACAACGGCGCCTTCCTGGCCGGCGTTGGCGACGATCATTCGCAGGGGTTCTTCCAGGGCTCGTCTCACGATGTTCAGCCCGATCTGCTCATCACCTTCGAGCTTCATTCCCTCCAGACTCGCCAACGCACGGATGAACGCCACGCCGCCGCCCGGCACGATGCCTTCTTCAACGGCTGCGCGTGTCGCATGCATCGCATCCTCGACGCGAGCCTTCTTTTCCTTCATCTCGGTCTCGGTGGCCGCTCCGACTTTGATCACGGCAACACCGCCAACCAGTTTCGCCAGGCGCTCCTGGAGCTTCTCACGATCGTAGTCCGAACTGGTGTCTTCGATCTGGACCCGGATCTGCTTCACACGGCCTTCTATGCCGTCTGAACTTCCGTCACCTTCGATGATCGTCGTATTGTCCTTGTCGATCACGATTTTCTTGGCACTTCCCAGATCGTCCAGTTGAACGTTCTCGAGCTTGATACCCAGGTCTTCGGTGATCGAGCGGCCGCCGGTCAGAATGGAGAGGTCCTCCAGCATCGCCTTTCTGCGATCTCCGAATCCGGGCGCCTTCACCGCGGCGATGTTGAGCGTTCCGCGCAACTTGTTGACCACCAGAGTTGCCAGCGCTTCGCCTTCGACGTCTTCGGCGATGATCAGCAGTGGACGACCCATCTTGGCGATCTGCTCGAGCAACGGAAGAAGGTCCTTCATGTTGCTGATCTTCTTTTCATGGATCAGGATCAGGCAGTTTTCGAGTATGCTTTCCATCCGCTCCGGATCCGTCACGAAGTAGGGCGACAAGTACCCGCGATCGAACTGCATGCCCTCGACGACCTCGAGAGAAGTCTCGATCGTCTTGGCCTCTTCGACGGTAATGACGCCGTCCTTGCCGACCTTGTCCATGGCCTGGGCGATGATATTGCCGATCGTGGAATCGTTGTTGGCCGAAACCGTTGCCACCTGCGCGATCATCTCGCCCTTCTTCACTTCGGTCGCCAGCTTGTGGATTTCCTCGACGGCAGCTACGACTGACTTTTCAATACCTCGCTTGACGGCCATGGGGTTGGCGCCGGCAGCGACCGTCTTCACGCCTTCGCGGAAGATCGCCTGGGCGAGGACCGTAGCAGTCGTGGTCCCGTCACCGGCCACGTCACTGGTCTTGGACGCCACTTCCTTAAGCATCTGGGCACCCATGTTCTCCAGGGGGTCTTCCAGTTCGATTTCCTTCGCAACGGTCACTCCGTCCTTGGTGATCAGGGGGGAGCCGAACTTCTTGTCGAGGACCGCATTCCGACCCTTGGGGCCAAGCGTGATCTTCACCGCGTCTGCAAGAGCATTTACGCCACGCAGGATGGCTTGACGAGAATCCTCGCCATGTACAATCTGTTTTGCCATTTGTTGTCTCCTTCTACTTTTTGGCGGCTTCGGCGGCGCCCGAAGTGATACCCAGAATTTCGTCTTCTTTCAGGATCAAATACTCCTGATCTTCCAGCTTAATTTCGGTGCCGGAATATTTGCCAAACAGCACACGGTCACCCGCCTTCACTTCCAGCGGAATAACCGTGCCGTCTTCCAATCGCTTGCCGCTTCCAACCGCAACAACTTCGCCCTCCTGGGGCTTCTCTTTGGCACTGTCCGGGATGATGATTCCTCCGCGAACCGTCTCTTCCTCGTCGATACGCTTGATCAGCACCCGATCATGTAAGGGTCGTACACTCATTTTTTCCATTCTCCTCGATTTAAGAAGATTACGTCAGTAGGTTAGCACTCACTAGGTCCGAGTGCTAATAATAGAAACACCGTTTCCCGGTGTCAATAGCGGGTTTCGGCAGGACGGTCAGATTGACGTAAAATGATGAAAATACTCGCAGTAATGATCTCTTCGGTTCCGGGCCCCGGGGCAGGCCTTACCGGCTGAGACCGCGAAAGACATTGGGATCCGCTTTCAGCAGGATCTCCAACTCGCCCTTATCGAGGTAGATACCGCCACAACCCGGACATCGGTCGAGAAGAACGAGCCTCCCATACTTCTCCTCTTCCAGCCCGGTGCCGCACTTGGGACATTTCATCCAGTGGCCCAGTTCCTTGTTCTTGTCTTCCATTTCCTTGTGCCTGGCGTCCGCTTCGAGGCGCATCTTCTCGATCAGCGCCTGATCCTTCCTGAAGAAGTACTCGTCTTCCTTGCTGTATCCTTGTTGCCTCATTTCGTCTTTCATACTCATCGGTCTGGACCTCGCTGTTGGGATGAAGGATTCGCGAACAATGGCCGGACACTCCGATTACCGAGATCCATCAGGGACTGGTAAACGAGTTTCACGACCTTCTCGAGCTTCGAGTAGTTTATCTTGTCTGCCGTGTCGCTCGGCCGGTGGTAGTCGCCATGAAAGCCGGCAAAGAGGAACAGGGACGGGATACCGCCGGAAAGGAACGACCAACTGTCGCTTCGTTTGATGAGATCGTCCCCGCGGTAATCGTAACGAAACCGAAGTTCGAGGCCCACTTCGGCATTCGCTCCCGACACGATTTGTCTCATGTCGGAACTGAAGACCGATCCGACGAGGTTCAATGTGTTGCCGTTCTCGGAAGCCCGTTCGGCGGGAACCCCAATGCCCCGATTCGCGCGATGATCCTCATTGCGGCCGATCATATCCATCTGGAACATCGCAACCGTGTTCTCAAGCGGCAAGACAGGATGCCGGACATAATACCGGCTCCCCAACATACCCTTCTCTTCCCCCGCCCAGGCGGCAAGCAATATGCTGCGAGCCGGCCTCTGGCCTGCGCCACTGAACGCTTCGGCCAGTTCCATCAATGCGGTCGTACCGGAGCCGTCGTCGTCGGCTCCATACCAGATAGTGCCGTTCTCCTCGCCGTCGTGATCGTAATGGGCGCTGACCACGATGACTTCTTCTCGCAACTCGGGATCCGAGCCTTCGATCCACCCGATGACGTTGTGTGCGGTGTAGGTGTCACGTCGAAGTTCCACTCGAAGAATCGCTTCAGCCGAGAGTCTCGAAAATCGGGGTTCAAGACTGCGGTTGATGGCCCGTTGCATGGACTCGAGACCCGGAACCACCCGTGGCCCCGCCGACCGGGAGACGATGACGACCGGAATCCCGGGAGAATTCAAACCGTGTGCGAGATCTATCGTGCTCCGGCGGGGTGACAGCCCGGGCTTCAACGAGTCGGCCAGATCTCCGATGGACGTCGCGTTTCGATCCAGTGGGCCTTGAACCACGATGAGGCCGATGCCGCCTGCCTGTTCTACGTTTCTTGCTTTGGTCCGAACTCCGGAAATGTCTCCCGAGCGCAAGTTGAACGGGGAATTTTTATCGTCATTTCCCGGATGACCAGCGAGGACAACGACGACATGTCCCGTCACATCAATCGCTGCCAGGTCGTCGTAGTCCAGAGCCGGTGTTCGGATCCCATACCCGGCGAAGATCATCGGACCGACGACTTCTCCATCGGGGGAACCGGAAAAAGGAATGAAATCACGGCCAAGTTTCAGGGTAGTCGAAGATCCGCCTTTCAATTCGAGCGTGTTCGCTTCGCCCAGGCTCAACCGCTCGACCCGGAAGTCCTGATAGTAGCCCTCGGGGGCGATCGGCTTCAACCCGTTCTCTTCAAAGATACCGGCGATGTAACGGGCCGCCTCGTCGAGCGCCGGCGTTCCGTTCCCCCTGCCACGAAACTGGTCCGACGCAAAGTGGAACAGTTTGACCCGAAGTTCCTCCGCGCGGATCGAGTCCAGGCCGGTGACCGGGATCTGTGCGAATACATGATGGGGCAACGCGAACAGGATCAGCGCCACAAGACGGACCATACACGCCATCGGTAGGGATCGATCGGACGGGCACCCTCCCGTCCTCGACGGGCACCTTCCCGTACTCGCTGATGCTGTCGTTCGATTCATTGCCGATCAGAAATAGTGCTGTGCTTTCAGGATTTTCTCACGGAAATCGTCGCCTTTCATCTCCTGTGTCTTGCACATCTCGTACAGGCGCGACCTGAGGGGGGGGCCGATACGATCTACAAGGCTATAGGTATCGGCTGAAACACTTCGTCCGGGAGTACCCTTCGGTTCATCGAAGTAATTGGTTGTCAGTAGAGTCACACGATTCTCGTTGTAGCGGTGGTTCAGGATGTAGGCCAGAGTGTCGCGAACCCAGGTGGTCGGTGTCTGCGCTCCCAGTTCATCGAGCACGAGCACCTCGGCGTCCAACACGGGAGCCAGCAGAGACAACTCCGAAGCCTGGGACACAGGATTCCAGGAGTTCTGAATGTCCTTCAGCAATTCGGGAAACGCACGAAAGAGCCCTACCACGGACTTGTCGTGAATCAATCGTTTGAGGATTCCCACGGTAAGATGGGTCTTGCCCACTCCCTGAGGCCCCATGAAAAGCAGCCCGAACGGCGGGGACATGGGATATTCCTGGACGAATTTCTCGGCCACGACCTTTGCGGCTTCGATGTGCCGGTTCGACCCAACGAGTTCGAAGTTCTCCAGCTCACAGTGAGCGTAGCGCCGCGGAACTCTGGCCTGTTCCATGAGCCGCGTCCCACGGGACCGCTTCGCGCAATCGCACCGTGCCACACCCGACACACCGTTCCTTTCAACCTGCTGCCACCCCGTGCCCTGACACAGTGGACAGACCGCTTCGGTAGTCATCGCCCTGATTTTAACATTGGTCGGTTTGAACTTCCGTTCAGATTGGCCACCAAGTCACTCCCGCCTGTACACAACGGCAATCGCATACATTTTTTGGGTCTTCCGCAGAATTTGTGGGTAAAACCGTCTTCCATCGCCGCTTGAGGAGACCACGGTGCTCGCCAAGCCTCAAGGCTTCCCTCGCAAGCTCGGCGGCTGCGCCGGCCTTGACCCTCGGCTGCGCTCCGCGGTGTCGGCTGGTGTGGGCGATGGGGAACGGGGCCTCCGGCGGGGGCTCCGGGCACCGGGTGTAGGCGTCCGACCGAAGTGGGTACTGGAATATTCGCCGTCGAACAAAATAATAAGGTACTTTGTTTCAATTACTTATGTGCGCACAGGCCTTTGGACTGCCCACAAATTCTGCGGAGGAGGCCATTTTTTTCAACACGAAGACACGAAGGTCACGAAGTTTGTATTTTTCGATCTTCCCTTCGTGACCTTCGTGTTGAAAAAACTGTCCGGGTGATGGTGGCCTTAGTTCAGGTAGCCCATCAGTTGTTTGGCCCTCTGGGAGCGGCGGAGTTTCGACAGGGCCCGCTCTTCGATCTGGCGGATTCGCTCCCGGGAAAGGTTCAGTTCTACTCCGACTTCGGCCAGGGTTCCGCGCTCCCGGCCTCCGAGGCCGAAACGTCGTTCGACGATGAACCGTTCCTTTTCGTCGAGTTGGTCGAGTAACTGACGGAGTTGCGCCTCAAACGACTGCGCGATCAAGGCCTTGTCGAGAGGGGCGATGTTGGGATCCTCGATCAGGTCTTCGATGTGAAAATCACTGTCCTGACCCAGCGGAGCGCTCAGAGAAACCTCGACCGGGACAGTCGACATCAGGTCCCGGACCTCTTTCTCCTTCATTTCGAGCTCTTCTGAGATCTCCTCAATGCTGGGGCGGTGACCCAGCTCCTGGGTCAGCCGGTTCACCTTCGTGTCGAAACGGTACAATTCGTGTTTGAGTTTCGGCGGGATACTGAACACCTGCCCGTAGTGCGCGATAGCAGCCAGGATAGCCTGACGCACCCACCAGCCGGCGTAGGTGATGAAAAGTACGTCACGGGCCGGGTCAAAACGGCGCGCGGCCTCGATCAAGCCGAGGTTTCCTTCGTTGATCAGCTCGTGAATGGGGTAGCCCGAGCGGGCATACTTCTTCGCCATCGAAACGACAAACCGCAGGTTCGACTCGATCAGTGTCCGAA
The DNA here is from genome assembly GCA_965262425.1 of Terriglobia bacterium. Taxonomy (GTDB): domain Bacteria; phylum Acidobacteriota; class Terriglobia; order 20CM-2-55-15; family 20CM-2-55-15; genus CAZOZZ01. Next base: position 3,031,353 of record OZ253536.1, read on the forward strand.
ACGCATCGTCGTCCCCGGCGCGCAACTTCGTGGCGATTTCCTTCTCCCCGGCTGGGCTCAGCTGGGGAAACTCGGAAATTTCCTTCAGGTAGATGCGAAGGCTGTTGGACGAAACGATTTTTGGATAGCTCTGGCGCTTCATGAAACTTCGTCGGTCTTGACGGGAACGACATGAGCCGGTCGCACCCGAACCAGCGCATGTTGGATCTTCTGGTTCAACTCCGGGGACCGGTTCGCGATCTGTTGTTCAACGTACTTGATAAACTCCGTCATCTCCACCTGCATCTCTTCCATTCGCCGGCGCATGTTCAGGACAACCTCCACACCCGCAAGGTTGACGCCCAGGTCGCGGGTGAGGCTGAGTATCAGTTCGAGCTGCTCCAGGTCGTCGGCGGTATAGAGACGGGTGTTTCCGTCCGACCTCGACGGCTTCAGAAGACCTTCCCTCTCGTATAGACGCAGGGTCTGAGGATGGATTCCATAGGTCTCGGCGACAGCACTGATCATGTACGCCGCTTTGCCCTTTCGTTTACTGGCCATACTGGTCCAGATCCTTCCGAACCTCGTCCGGATTCAGCCGATCTAATTCCCGGAGGATTTCCTTGGAACGTTCATCCGCGATCCGGGGTATCACCAGCTGAACCTCCACGTACTGGTCGCCCCGAACACCGTCGGCTCGCAACGAAGGAGCCCCCTTTCCTCTAAGGCGAAATGTTTGTCCGCTCTGGGTTCGAGGCGGAATCCTGAGCCTGGCCCGGCCGTCGATCGTCGGGATTTCGATTTTCGCTCCCAGAGCCGCCTCGGTCACCGTGATTGGCACGGCACAGTGGATGTTGTCACCGACACGCTTAAAAAACGGATGGGCAGCCACGTTCGTTACAACATAGAGATCTCCGGGCGGGCGCATCGGACGACCCGCATCGCCCTTACCCGGACACCGGATTCGCGACCCGGTACTGACTCCGGGAGGAATCTCGACCTCGATCTCGTCGCTTCGGGCCACCCTTCCATCCCCACGGCAAGTGGAGCAAACGACTCTCACGCGCCCCGTTCCTTCACACCCCGGACAGGTCATGGCAAAGCGCAAATGACCTTTCGCCTTGATCAGTTGCCCGCTGCCGCCGCAGCTCCCGCAAGCGGAATCACTCGCGCCGGCGGAGCGTCCGGCTCCCTCACAGACCTCGCAGGACCTCTTCCGGTATACGCTGACTCGAGTCCGGACGCCGGTTATCGATTCTTTGAAAGTCAGTGATATCTGGCATTCCAGATCAATGCCGGCGGCCTCTTCTCTCCTCCCGGTTCGTCCGTCCTGGAAGAACTGGCTGAACAGGTCGCCAAAACCAGAGGCCGAGGAACGTGACGAATCAAATCCCCCGAACTCAAAGTCCCACCGGGAAGCCGTCGGGGGCTCGAGCACTCCTTCGACGTAGTATCCGTTCTTGTCATAGAACCCACGCTTGTCCGGATCGCTCAACACCTCGTATGCCTCGGCGATTCTCTTGAAAAGTTCCTCGGCGGCGCGATCACCCGGGTTGATATCGGGGTGATACCTACGGGCAAGCTTCCGGTACGCTTTCTTGATGTCGACTACCGAAGCACTCTGCCCGATCCCGAGGATGACGTAAAATTCCGAGGTCATGGCCGTGTTAGTCTGCCTTCTTCTCGTCCACATCGACGTATTCCGCGTCGATCACTTCTCCTTCCTCTTGATCTCCTCCGGAGGTCGCATCTGGTTCCGGCCCGCCTGCCGCGCCCGCACCGGGGTCGCCGCCGGCGCCAGGCTGGCCATACATGGTTTCCGCAATCTTATGGGAAGCCGCGGTCAGTGCTTCCGTCGCACTGTTGATGCGTTCGGTTCCGCCCTCTTCCAGAGCCTTCTTACAGTCCGCGATGGCCGCTTCGACAGTCTTCACTTCAGCCTCGGGAAGCTTGTCCTTGTTCTCAGAAATCAGCTTTTCAGTCTGATACACCAGGGAATCGGCTCGGTTTCTGGCCTCGATCTCCTCGGTCTTCTGCTTGTCATCTTCAGCGTGAGACTCGGCTTCCTTGACCATCTTCTCGATCTCGTCCTTGCCCAATCCGCTGGACGACGTGATCGTGATCTTCTGTTCGGTGCCGGTCCCCATGTCCTTGGCGGACACGTTGACGATCCCGTTGGCGTCGATGTCGAACGTCACCTCGATCTGGGGAACCCCCCGAGGTGCGGGCGGGAGGCCCACCAGGTGAAAACGTCCAAGCGTCCGATTGTCTCGGGCCATGGGGCGCTCGCCCTGAAGCACGTGGATTTCCACCGACGTCTGGCTATCGGCAGCGGTCGAGAACGTCTCGCTCTTGCGAGTGGGAATCGTCGTGTTCCGCTCGATGAGTTTCGTAAACACGCTTCCGAGAGTCTCGATACCCAGCGACAGAGGGGTCACGTCCAGAAGCAGGACGTCTTTGACTTCTCCACCAAGAACTCCCGCTTGAATCGCCGCACCCAGAGCCACGACTTCGTCCGGATTTACACCCTTGTGCGGCTCGCGTTCAAAGAGCTCGTTTACAATTTCCTGCACGCGGGGTATGCGCGTCGAGCCGCCCACGAGAACGACTTCATCGATGTCCTTGGGGCTCAAACCGGCATCCTTCAAGGCTTGACGACAAGGGCCGGCGGTCTTCTGGAGAAGGTCTTCGATCAACGCCTCGAGCTTGGCCCGCGATAATCTCTCAGTCAGGTGTTTCGGGCCGGTGGCGTCAGCGGTGATGAACGGCAACGTGATTTCCGTCTCCTGCGCCGTGGAAAGCTCACACTTGGCTTTTTCCGCGGCCTCTTTCAGACGCTGGAGAGCCATCTTGTCCCCCGAAAGCGGATCGCTGCCCTCTTTTTTCTTATACTCCTCGATCAGCCAGTCGATGATGACCTGGTCGATGTTGTCACCGCCCAGGTGGGTGTCGCCGTTCGTGGCCTTGACCTCGACAACGCCCTCTCCCACTTCGAGAATGGAGATGTCAAACGTGCCGCCGCCGAAATCGTACACAGCGATAGTTTCGTCGGTCTTCTTGTCCAGTCCGTAGGCCAGTGCCGCAGCCGTCGGCTCATTGATGATTCGCAACACTTCAAGACCGGCAACCTTGCCGGCGTCTTTCGTTGCCTGACGCTGGGAATCGTTGAAGTAAGCCGGGACCGTAATCACGGCCTGCTCGACACTCTCACCCAGGTAATCCTCAGCCGCCGATTTCAGCTTCTGAAGGATCATGGCCGAGATTTCAGGTGGCGAAGATTGCTTCCCCCCAGCCTCAATTCGGATGTCGTTCTTGGCATCGACGACCTTGTACGGGACCATTTTCATTTCCTCGGTCACTTCGTCGCGTCGCCGTCCCATGAAGCGCTTGATCGAGTAAATGGTGTTTTCCGGGTTCGTCACCGCCTGCCGCTTGGCGACCTGCCCAACGAGTCTCTCCCCTTCTTTCGCAAACGCCACGACAGACGGAGTCGTCCGTCCCCCTTCCTGATTGGTAATGACGACCGGCTCTCCACCCTCCATGACCGCCACGACCGAATTGGTTGTTCCGAGGTCGATCCCAACAATCTTGCTCATCTGTACTCCTTCTCCTGCAACACTTCTTCAGGACATCTTTTCTATTGATCTGGAATGATTGCCAACCCAAAGTATAGGATCTGAGTCTATCATTGTCAATTAATTCTTATACTTTGATTGGCAGAAGCTGCAGCTCAGGGGGTCCAAGGTCCAAGGACCCAAGTCTTTACGCAGATTACGCGGATTACGCGGATAGGGAGTCCGAGGTCCGAGAGCGGCATAGGCACGTTCTGGGGATAACGCCGGAACGATTGGTCTTTACCCCGGCCGTGTAGAGAGCGGTGGAGACGCCGCGAGGACAAGGCGCGCGAAGTGAGGGCGACCGAGGCGTATAGCAATACGTCGAACGGCCCGAATGGCACATCGGGAGAGAGCTCCGAAGCGTGGGGGGACCGGCCCGGCGTTCGCGCTCCCGTCGCCCCATGCACAGCAGGAAGGTATGCGCACTCATCAACGTGGGTGCATAGTGGGACGGTGGGCCCGACGCCAAGCAAATGGATGGATCCGCCGCTCGACCGGGGGGAGTCAGTCAGCTTGGCGGTCGGAGTAGATCTTCTGAACCCGTGCCACGTACGCCTGCGCCTGTTCGCTCGCGCCCACGGCACCCAGATAGCGTGCGAGGCCTTCCCAGAGACCGTGGCGGGACATGTAGTCCTTCAGGATCCGGGTCCCAAGATCCACGTTGTCTTCGACGCGAAACAGGTTGATCGCCTCAATGTCGGCCAGGGAGCCCCAGGTCGGCACGTGAATCTGCATGATTCCGACGGCATCCTTACCGGAAATCGCAAACGGGTTGGCGGAACTCTCGACGAGCAAAACGCTGGCGACCAGATGAGGATCCACGTCATGCTTGCGACCGCTGGCCACCACAGCCCGTGCGATCCTTGCACGCTGCACCTGGCTCACCCGAGAATGGCGACCGAGGAGGCTTTCGATGGAATCGATAGCCGGATCGGATATCGGCACGAAGAGCCCCACAACCTCATCGGATGGCTCCACTGCGGCGGCCTGAACGCTCTGTTGCTCGGAAACGACGGTGTTGGAAACGGGGAAAACGGAAATAATGACAGCCGTCGTTACCATATATACTAACATTTTAAATGACTTAGAGAGCCCGGCACCACAAATCAAACCGTGGGTCAAATACTTCCTGTTCCAGCCGACCTCCATCCCGCGGCATCTGCCGCAAAACGCTATGGGTCTCATCCTCCCTCCCTGGGACACAAAAATAGCGCCCGTGATCGGAACCTCCGAACGCAGACGCAAACATCTACGACAATTGTGACGGGTACCGCTCGTCAAAAACAAGTAAAAGAAATTGCACCTGAATCGAGCAGTCGAAAAGGCTTGTGGTGGGGGCGTCCACCCCGCTATTCTGAGGGGTTTCCCTCTCGAACGAATTGTCTTCCTAGTGGCTGCAAAAACAGGCTTTCGCGGATTTCAACGCCAGACGGATGATTCTGAACAGGGGGATTTTTATTTTGCCCGAGGACGTTATTTATTCTTGGAAGGCCCCTTGATACAAACTTCCTTGAGCCTTAAGGTGAACGCATGTCATCGGAATTCGGCTACTATCGGCATCCCACGATCTCCAACAACACCATCGTTTTCGTCTGCGAGGACGACCTGTGGACGGTGGCGGCGGGCGGCGGCATTGCGCGGCGTCTGACCGTAAATCCCGGTGCGGCATCGTTTCCTGTTTTTTCACCTGACGGGCAAGCCCTGGCCTTCACGGGACGCGACGACGGCCCCGCGGAAACTTATGTCATGTCGGCCGAGGGGGGCATTCCCCGGCGGTTGACATGGCTGGGCGCTCGTTCCCAGACGCTCGGATGGACTCGGGATGGTCATGGGATCATCGCCGCGACAGACTGGCAGCAGCCTTTCGCCGGCGACATGCGCCCGATTTCGGTCGGTACGACCGGCTCGGCGCCAGAGTTCCTGGGCTACGGTCCGGCGCGCGCACTTTCCTTCGGTCCCAAACCTGGATCAGTAGTCATCGGCCGGAACTCCGGAGACCCGTCACGCTGGAAGCGCTACCGGGGAGGAACGGCCGGCACGCTGTGGATTGATCGGCAAGGTGACGGCAAATTCTCGGAACTGATACGGCTGGACGGGAACCTCGCGAATCCGATGTGGCTCGGGAGTCGCATCTTCTTCCTCTCCGACCACGAAGGACACGGAAATCTTTACTCGTGCACCCCAACGGGCCGCGGCCTCAAACGCCATACGGAACACGAAGATTTCTACGTCCGGTTTCCCTCAAGCGATGGGCAGCGGGTCGTCTATCACGGAGGCGCCGATGTCTTTATTTTTGACCCGGAGGGAAACACGTCGGGCAAGGTGGAGATTGGTATCCACAGCAGCTTCGGCCAGAGGAACCGTAAGTTCGTCGGTGCGAGCCGTTACCTGGAGGGGTTCGACCTCCACCCGGAAGGCCATTCCCTGCTGAGTGTCCACAGAGGGGGCCTGCACGCGATGGGTCTTTGGGAAGGAGCCTCCCGGAGGTTGGGCCAAGTATCCAGAGCACGCTACCGCCTGGGCTCCTGGCTACCCGACGGGGAACGTGTCGTGGCCGTGACGGACGAGGGCGGCGAAGAGAGCCTCGTTCTGTTCACGATGGACGGATCCAAAGAACCCAGGAAGATCCAGGGAGACTTCGGACGGGCGACCGGCCTGACTGTAGCGCCGGCTCAGGCCTCGATGAAGGAGCGTGAAAAGAAGAAAGCAGCGAAGGGGAAAAAGAAGCGCACACCCAAGGCCGGGAAGACTGGACCCGACCTGGTCGCGCTGACGAACAATCGGCATGAACTGATCCTGGTAAACCTCACGGACGGATCATCCCGCGTGCTCGACCGCAGCCCTCACCGACGAATAGACGGGGTGGCGTGGTCACCCGATTCGCTCTGGCTGGCCTACGGCCTTTCGACGTCTCTGCGGAGCAGTTGCATCCGCCTATGCAACGTGGACAGCGGCAAGATCACCTCCATCACCAGGCCCGACTTCTTCGATACCGACCCAAGTTTCAACCCGGACGGTGCATACCTCTACTTCATTTCATGGCGCACCTTCAATCCGGTATACGACAGCCACTACTTCGATCTGGGTTTCCCGAAAGGATCCCGGCCGTACCTTGTGACGCTCGAAAAGGAAACGGTCTCCCCGTTCTCGACAGCGACCCAGACACCTCGACCGCCGGGAGCTTCTCCTGACGATGAAGACGAGACCGACGACACTGACGGGGAACCCTCGAAGATCCGGATCGACCTGGAGGGGATCGAGGATCGCACGGTCGCCTTCCCGGTACGCGAGGGACGTTACTGGCGCATTCTCGGAGCAAAGGGCAGGGCTCTCTTCGGCCGACAGCCCGTCGAAGGCGGCCTGGACGAGGAAGATGAATACGACCGGGAGCCGGCATCTGACGGCACGATCGAATTCTGGGACTTCAAAAAGAACGGATCCGGCCGTGTTTCCGACGGAGTTACGGACTTCTGTCTGTCGCTGAACCGCAAGGTGCTTGGAATTCGCTCGGGAAACCGCGTTCGAGCCCTGCCGGCTTCCTTCAAGGAAGATCCCGAAAAGGACAAGGACGAGTTTTCTCGTCAGTCCGGTTGGGTGGACCTCGGCCGAATCCGGGCCGCGGTCGTCCCCATCGAGGAATGGCGGCAAATGTATGACGAAGCCTGGAGACTCCAACGGGAACAGTTCTGGTCCCCGGACATGTCCGGTGTCGACTGGCAGAAAGTCCGCGAGCGGTACCTGTCGATCCTGGACCGGGTCGGCAGTCGCACGGAGTTCTCGGATCTGATGTGGGAGATGCAGGGTGAGTTGGGAACGTCTCACTGCTACGAGATGGGAGGGGATTATCGGCCTCGTCCCAACTGGAGGCAGGGGTACCTCGGGGCGGATCTTTCCTACAACAGGAGGACCCGGAACTGGCGCATCGAAAAGATTCCCCGGGGAGATTCCTGGGACGCGGAATCCTGCTCCCCTCTGGCGGCGCCCGGTCTCGACATTCATGCCGGAGACGAAATTGTGGCGATCGCAGGTGACACGCTCAGCGAACATGTATCTCCTTACGACCGCCTCATCCATCTGGCCGACAAGGAGGTTCAGATCACGGTGCGTCCCCGTAGACGTTCCGGTGGATCACGGACGGTCACGGTAAAGGCCCTGAGAGATGAGACCCCGCTTCGATATCGCGATTGGGTCGAAGCGAACCGGAGCCGCGTCCACGACGAAACCGATCAGCGTGTGGGATACCTTCATGTCCCGGACATGGGACCACACGGCTACGCGGAGTTCCATCGTTACTTCGGGCAGGAATCGGACCGGGATGGCTTGATTGTCGACGTGCGCTACAACCGGGGCGGTCACGTGTCACAATTGCTTCTCGAAAAACTCCTCCGACGAAGGATCGGCTACGACATCAGCCGATGGTGCGAACCGATGCCGTACCCCGATGCGGCGCCGATGGGCCCCATGGTCGCATTGACGAACGAACACGCCGGCTCCGATGGCGACATCTTCTGCCACGCTTTCAAGCTGTTCGGTCTGGGTGCCCTGATCGGGAAACGAACCTGGGGTGGAGTGATAGGCATATGGCCCCAGGCCACGCTCGTAGACGGAACCGTAACGACACAGCCCGAATACGCATGCTGGTTCGAAGACGTCGGTTACGAGGTGGAGAACTACGGGACGGAGCCCGACATTGAAGTCAACATACGGCCCCAGGATTACGCAGCCGGACGCGACCCGCAGATGGAGCGCGCCATCGTGGAAATCAAGAAAGAGATGCGACGGAAGCCGTCTAAGAAACCAGGAGTCGGCGGAAGGCAAAGGTAGAAGGGGCCGAACGCAAAGACGCCAAGGCGCAAAGGTCGCAATTTTGTTTTTCCGGGCAAAAAGATGTCCTGACAAACAACTTCGCGTACTTTGCGCCTTGGCGTCATTGCGTTGAGCTCCCTGACCTGAAACTTCGCCGATAGAGACAGGGTCGTCTAACCACCACTCAAAGCGCAGAGTATTTGCACTTCATCCGACGGCTGAACCGGAGAGGAAAGATCCCAGACCTGTTCGCCTCTCACGAAGACCTTGATGTGTTCCCGGACAGAATCCTGTTCGTCAATGATGCGAAAGCGGAAACCGGGAAAGGAATCATCGAGGTTCGACAGGACCTGTCCAATGGTCTTCCCCTCCGCTCGGACGACGGTCGCCTCTCTGGTATAGGAACGGAGGGGGCCGGGAATGAAGACCTTCATCAAGACGCCTCGACCGGCTCGACGGAATAGATCTCCGGGAGGTGGCTGGCGAGGCACTTCCAGCTTCGCCCCTCGTCACGGCTCCCCCATACCTCGCCCGACGTCGTACCGAAATAGATCCCGACCGGATCCCTCTCGTCCGCCGTCATCGCCTGCCGCTTGACGGTGAACCAGGCGTTCGATGCGGGCAGCCCCTTGTCGAGCCGTTTCCAGGTACGACCGGCATTCTGGGTCATGTAGGCCGCCGGCCTGCCTCCCGGGCTCGTACGAGGCCAGACGGAGGTGCCATCCATCGGGAAAACCCATACCGTGTCCGGATCACGCGGATGCAGCACGATCGGAAATCCGATGTCACCGACGCTCTTGGGCATCTTGGTCCCGATTCGTTCCCATCGGCCCTCGGAGCGCTCCATTCGATAAATGCCGCAGTGATTCTGCTGGTAAAGCCGGTCTGGTTTCAAAGGGTGCAACTGAACGCAATGGGGGTCGTGCCCGTATTCGGGGTCGGGGACCGGCAGGAACTCGGCAGCACAACCCTGGTTCAACGGAAGCCAGTCCGCACCCTGGTCGGTAGATTCAAAAAAGCCACCGCTCGACATGCCCAGATACATGTGCCTGGCATCGCGGGGATCGATCAGGATCGAGTGCAGCTTCGGCCCGTCGGGCGTGCCGTCCTGGCCGCCGCCGACCCAGTCGAACCGTTTGGGATGGTCGTTGAACCCGGCAACGCTGGCCCAGTTCTTGCCCCCATCCTCGGAACGGAACAATCCCTGGGGAGAAGAACCCGCGTACCACACACCGGGTTCGGACGCATGCCCTGGTGTCAGCCAGAAAACATGGTCGACCACCTTGGGTTTCTTCGGTGACTTGGTCTTCTTGAAAGCCGGCGGGGTTTCCGCTTCGACCCAGGTCCTGCCGAGATTCGAAGAGCGAAAAACCGTGGGGCCCAGGTGGCCCGTCCGCGCCGCGGCCAGCAAGGTCTTCCCATCGCGGGGATCCAAGACAACGTGGTAAACAATGTGCCCGAGAAACATCGGCGCCGACAGGTCCCATTTCCTGCGGGGCTTGTCTCCCTTAAGGGTAAAGGCGCCTTTTCTGGTTCCGATCAACAACGTGACAGGTGCGAGCCCTGCTTTCTTCCTGGTGGGCTTCTTCTTGGCCTGTGTGGACATTGGCAAACCTCCGGTGTAGCGAGTAGCGCATGGCAAGCAAATGCAGATCGAGAACAGGCGACTGCTTGCGGTACCCTTTCTCACACAGCAGGGACCCCCTGACAAGAGCCACTTCTGTAGAATAACGGGTGCCACTTCTTTACATAAGGCCCCTAATGCCGTGCTGATCAAACTGGAAGGCGCCGGCCCGCTCTACCAACGGCTCTACCGCGCGATACGAAATCAAATCCTTGAGGGACGATTGCGTGCAGGCGAGCGACTACCCTCCACCCGCGGACTCGCCCGGGAGCTGGGCGTATCCAGGAACGTTGTCATGCTGGCGTTCGAGCAACTTGTTGCGGAAGGCCACCTCGTAGGACACACGGGTTCGGGAACCTACGTTTCGTCGGAATTGCCGGAAGGGCTACGATGGAAATCCAGCCGGAGAGTGCTGCCCAGCCGATTGGGTCCGGCAGCCGCGGCACCCAGGTTGTCCTCATACGGCCGACGTTTGAGCGAGGCCGACCTTCAGTTGCCGAGCCGCAAGCGAGAGCGTCTGCCATACGACTTCCGCCATGACCTCAGTTCCGAAAGCCTGCCCGAAACCTGGCGGCGTCTGTTTGCGGGAAGGGCTCGCGCTGGCAGGTCCAGGTCCCTGACCTACGGTCCGGAACAGGGACATCCGCCGTTGCGGGATGCCCTCGCCCGATACCTCGGACGTAACCGGGGAGTCCTCTGCCACGCGAACCAGATTCTGATCACAGATGGATCGCAACAGGCATTCGATTTGATCGCCCGGGTCCTGGTCGACCCAGGTGACGCGGTTGTCCTCGAAGAACCTCACTTCGTCCGTGTTCGACAGTGTTTCCGAACCCACGGAGCGGACATCGTTGGTGTACCGGTAGACGCTGAAGGTCTCGAAATCCGGAAACTGTCTCTTATCGTCGGGCAGCCGCGCCTGGTTGTGGTGACCCCCTCCCATCAGTATCCGACCGGCGTCGTCATGCCCGAAACCAGAAGGAACGGGCTGCTGGGTTGGGCCGAACAGAATCATGCCTTGATCGTCGAAGACGATTACGACAGCGGGCTACGAGACGGCCCTCGATCCGTCGAAGCCATTCAGTCGCTCGACACCGGGGACCGGGTGCTATATGTCGGCACCTTTTCCAAGGTTCTGTTTCCCTCGTTGCGGATCGGCTATGTCGTACTTCCCGGGCCGCTGGTCGAACCGATGACCAGGGCGAAGATGCTCGCTGATCGCGGGTCACCAACCCTTACGCAGGAAGCCCTCACGGAGTTTATCGAGGAAGGCCATTTCGAACGCCACGCCCGAAAGCTTCGACAGCGTGTCGACACATTGAGAATGATTCGCCTCCTCCGCAGAATTTGTGGGCAGTCCAAAGGCCTGTGCGCACATAAGTAATTGAAACAAAGTACCTTATTCTTTTGTTCGACGGCGAATATTCCAGTACCCACTTCGGTCGGACGCCTACACCCGGTGCCCGGAGCCCCCGCCGGAGGCCCCGTTCCCCATCGCCCACACCAGCCGACACCGCGGAGCGCAGCCGAGGGTCAAGGCCGGCGCAGCCGCCGAGCTTGCGAGGGAAGCCTTGAGGCTTGGCGAGCACCGTGGTCTCCTCAAGCGGCGATGGAAGACGGTTTTACCCACAAATTCTGCGGAAGACCCAATGATTCTTGTGGATGCGATCGACCGAAACCTGGGGACGGATGTCCAGGTCGCGGGCAATGGTTCCGGACTCCACCTTCTCATCTGGTGCAGGAACGTTCCGGAGAAACGAGCCGAGGAGGTCGTCCGGGCTGCGGCGAAGGAAGGCGTCGGGCTGCGGTCGGTGTCCTCGAATCACCTGACCCCTCCCTCGCGAGCAGGACTGATCCTGCAATACGGCGGTCTCGGGGATGAGGACATCCGTGCCGGCATCAAGCGACTCGGGAGGGTGATTCGACGTCTCTCATCATGAGATGCCTACTCTTCCCGTCTCAGCCTGGCATCCAGAAGCAGTCGAACAATATTCTGATCGCACCCGTCTAATCCATGGGCAACGTCAATTCCGGGTTCGGGATCTGCACCTTCATCCAGCAACATCTCCACGGTCTCGAGGTCGTCCGACAGCACGGCAAACATCAGGGGTGTCCAACCGTGCCGATCGGGTGCGTTCGGATCGGCACCCATGTCCAGGAGGCCCCGGACGAACTCGTGGTCTCCGCCCGGTGACGCGTTGAACAACTCGATGTCGAGGGCACTCCGATGCATGCCTGGGATGAGCGCCTTCTGGCGCCGCCGCAGCAAATAATAGAGGGCCGGGGGGATGGGTAGCAGCCACAAAAGGTAAAGCCAACCGGTCATCTCAGAGATCGGCCACCACCGCCACCTGAAATTCGCCGCAAGCCGCAGTTCCTCGTGTGAGGACAGGCCAACCGCGTCGATCAGGCCGGTGACGTCGCCCTCATCCACGGTCTTTCTCAGTTGCTCGAAGAATCGACGTCCATTGAACCGGGACTCCAGATATAGGAATGTGCGTTCGTATTCCTCGTATTCGTCGGTGGCCTCGACCCTGTAAATCGTATTGTTGGACCGGTCCAGCATGACATGGCTGGTGCCGCTGCCGCTGAAGTAGATCGCGAACCCTTCATGAAACCACGCCGGTAGATCCATCCTAGGATTCCGATCGCACAGCGTCGATTGAAGGAATGCGTGCACGAGCTCATGGGACACCGTTTCGACAAGAGACTCTTCGGTGAGTCGTTCCTGGTCCCGAGTGGGTTGGGGTGGGTCGAGAACGGCTATGTACCGGCAAGACATTGTGACCGCACGGATGGATGGAGAGTCGAAGGCCGAACGAATCGACTCGGGCATCAGGTCGCGGCTGGGATAGTACTTCAGGTAAACCAGGCCCCGCGGCGGCCGCATCCCAACCTCTTCTCTCAGCCTGGCGATCGCGGGATCACGTGTTGTCGCCAGCATCACAAGCTCGCGTCGGACCGAATCGGGGTCACCACTGCTGTCGACGAAGTCCAGGAAGAGCGAGGCCAGATCCGCGGCGGTCACCATGGAAGCGGGAAGCTCAGATTTCGAGTCCGACAAGCAGTCGACCAGTCCCTTATACGATCTTACGGTCTGTTCCACCTCCTCTTCTGATCTAAGAATCGGATTGACCAATCGGCCGAACGATCCGTCCGAACCGATCACCCGCCCCAGTTCGGGACATTCGGCAAGGAACAGGACAATGGGATCGTCGATAGGCGCAGCCGTACCCTGAAGAGGTGCTGCAGGAGCAACAAGAGGTCCTGCAGGAGCAACAACGGACAAGGTCAGGAGTACCGGAATGAAGAGGACGCGAACCAGAAAAGACCTCACGAGTGCTCCCCGACGTGGCGGAGGGTTCCAACTGGTTCGGTGTGTGGCATTCCTCACCCTTTCATACTCTAGTGGTCCCCGTCAAACAGACTGTAACTTATCGAGCTTCTTTCGGGCACGTTGAACTTTTTCAAGAATATCGGAAGCCGTTGCGGTCCAAATGAAGGGCTTCGGGTTCTGATTGTGACCCCCGACATATTCCTCCACGGCCTGGATTAGCTCAGGAACCGAATGGAAAACCCCGCGCCGAAGCCGTTGTTCGGAAAGATCCCGGAAGAAGCGTTCGACCATGTTCAGCCAGGATGCACTGGTCGGTGTGAAGTGCACATGAAAGCGCGTGTTGCGCTTCAACCAGTTGACGACTTTCTGATGTTTGTGCGTGGCGTAGTTGTCGCAAATGATATGGATCTGTTTGTCTTTCGGCACGGAACGTTTGATCTGATTGAGAAACCGGATCCATTCCTGATGACGATGCTTCGGCATACAGGTCCCGATAATCGAGCCGTCCAGCGTATTGAGCGCGGCGAACATCGTGGTCGTCCCGTTGCGTTTGTAGTCGTGGGTGAGGGTGCCGCACCGCCCCTTCTTCAGAGGTAACCCGGGTTGCGTGCGGTCCAGGGCCTGCATCTGGCTCTTCTCATCGCAGGACAAAACAATGGCGTTTTCCGGAGGGTTCAGATACAAACCGACCACATCCTCCAACTTCTCGACAAATTGTTTGTCGTTGGAAAGTTTGAAGGTGCGTGCCAGATGAGGCTTCAAGCCATGAGCCCGCCAGATTCTCCCTACCGTGGACTCGCTGACGCCGGTTGCCCTGGCCATCAAGGACCGGCTCCAGTGCGTGGCGTTCGGAGGCTTCCCTTCGACCGTCTTCTTCACGATCCGGGCCCGCTTCCGGCGGCCGATCGAGGGAATCCGTCCACTGCGGGAAGCGTCCTTTTCGATTCCCCCGAGGCCATCTTCAACGAAACGATCGCGCCAACGTCCGGCCTTTTGACGAGTGATGTCCAACTTGGCAGCGATCTCCTGATTGTCCAGACCCCCGGCGGCCAGCAAGACAATTCGAGATCGTTCCGCCAACCGGACCGCCACACTGCGGCTTCGGCTCAGTCGCTCCAGTTCCTTCCGCACAGGAATGTCCAATTTAATCGTCGGTGCTCTCCTCATATATACTCAGACGTAGGAAAGCTGAATAAGTTACATTAACTGTGACGGACTACACTAGCAGCCACAGAGTTTCAAATTACGACTGAAGTCTGGAGTTATGAGACATAATCGTGCAGGATAACGCCATCGAAAGTCGCAACTAACTACTTCGGGGGACATCATGGAAAACATCATTGCCAAACTGCTTGGGGATTTCGAAAACGGAAAGATGAGCCGCCGCCAGCTCATTCAAAGTCTGGCTCTTGCCGCCACGGCGGCGTCCACTGCCGGCGCCGCAGTGGAACCGGCCCGACAAGCAGGGGGCTTCAAAACGATCAGTCTGGATCATATCTCCTACTCGGTTGCGGACTATACAAAGACGCGCGATTTCTATTCGGATCTGATGGGGATGACGGTCGCCGGCGACAACGGAACGAATCAGTGTCAGCTCCAATTCGGCGATTCTCTCGTAATCGCCAGGAACCATCGCCTGGAAGCGGGACAGGAAGATCCGGGACCGAACATCGGCCACATCTCTTACAAGATCGAAAACTGGGACACCGACAGGGTCCGAGAGGAATTGGAGAGCCGCGGCCTGGAACCCAGTCTGGACCGGGGGCCCGGTGGCATCTATGCCAGTTTCCACGTCGACGATCCGGACGGATATGATCTGCAGATCAGTGGTGACATCCAACCGGGAGATTCGTTGTCTAACGGGGAATAGCGGTAGCCGGCTGAAACCGCTTGTTTCGCGCCCATCTATAGATTGCGAAATCGGAATCGAAGGTGAGGATGCGCGGCTCCTGGAAGATCTCCGCGCAACGAATCAGGGATGCATCGGCAAGGGATATGGGCCGATTCGCGTATCTGCGCAAGAGCCGTTCGATATTCGTCCAGTTATCCTGGAGAGAAAACGAAATCTCGTAAACTCCCTTTCGGCCGAGCGCAATGACCTCCTGAGGTCCTGCAGGATGGACTCTTCTCATCAGAAAGCATGCCTCTGCGATGACGGCTTCACAGCAACGAAAGGGTGTCAAAGACTCGGAGAACAGTTTCTTGGCGCGAGGGTGCTCGGCGTCGTCCTTCGACAGCAACGCTACCAGAGGCCCGGTGTCCAGGAGAGTTCCCGCCGGATTCATTCGCCGAAACCCTCCAGATGCTTCCGGTTGGTGGCGAGATCACTTGGGCCTCCCGTAAACTTCCCCACGCTCCGCCCCGCCAGTTCGAGCGCGCTTCGTTTCCGGCCGAACTGTTTGTGCGCCAATCGCAGCCCAATTCGAACGAGTTCCGATTCCGAGCGGCCAGTCGATTTGATCAAATCTTCGAGGGTATCCCGGTCGCCCTTGCTGAGACGCGCATGAACGAATGTCTTCATACAGCCAATGTAGCACACTCTGAACTATCTGTGCTACACAGTCGGGTGGACGTTGAAACGTAGTGCCCCAGCAAGGAGGCGAACCTTCCAGGGTTGCGGTTCCAGGACTTGCGTCATACAATCATCACGGAACTCGCGGAAGTGGAGTTCCTGACCACGAGATGGAGTCAATTACAGTTCATTTGTTCCGTCGGATGTTAGATCGCTTCGGTCAAATCACCTTGGTATTGAGACCGCACCTCCGACCAACCTGTTCGAACTAAAGATTCCGGAGAGATGTCCGAGTGGTTGAAGGAGCACGCTTGGAAAGCGTGTGTGGGGGTAACCTCACCGTGGGTTCGAATCCCACTCTCTCCGCTCATTTGCTCCTGGGGCGTAACGAGTCATTATCAGGCCTTAGGGGGGCTGTGCAATCGGCGCCCGCGAACCCCGCCAGGTCCGGAAGGAAGCAACGGTAGTGGGTTACCCGATGTGACACAGTATCCCCCGGGCCTGGCCTTCTCACCGGCCCTTTTACCAGGTACGAAGAAAGCATCTGTCGACCCGAATGAAGTATCAGGTCATCGCGCGCAAGTTCCGCCCCCAGACCTTCGAGGATGTCGTCGGTCAGAGCCCGATCGTTCGAACGCTCCAGAATGCGATCGAGATGGACCGCGCCGGGCACGCCTACCTTTTCTGCGGACCCCGGGGTGTCGGGAAGACGACGACGGCGCGACTGCTGGCGAAGGCATTGAACTGCGCCGAAGGCCCCACCGCCAAACCATGCAACGAATGCCCGTCGTGCCATGAAATAACGGCGGGCCAGTCGATCGACGTACTCGAGATCGACGCCGCTTCGAACACCGGCGTCGACAGCATTCGGGAACTACGGGAAAATGCCCGCTACGCGCCGTCACGCGACCGACACAAAATCTTCATCATTGATGAAATCCACATGCTGTCGACTTCGGCCTTCAACGCCTTGCTGAAGATCCTGGAGGAACCGCCCTCACACGTCGCCTTCATCATGGCCACGACGGAGCGGGGGAAGCTGCCGGCAACGATCCTGTCGCGCTGTCAGCAGTTCGTTTTCAGGACGATCCCTCCTGCCGAAATCCAGAAACATCTGAAGAGCATCGCCGAACGAGAAGGTATCCGACTGGGAGAGGGCGCGCTGGACTACGTGGTCAAGGCTGCCGAAGGCAGCATGCGGGACGCCCAGTCCCTGCTCGATCAGATCATCGCTTTCGGCGGCCAGGAAATTACGGACGAGGAAGTCCGCGAAGTGCTCGGTTTCATTCCCTCCGACATCCTGGACCGATCCACCGAGGCGTTGATCGCTCGGGATTCGAAGGCGTTGATCGAGATCGTCGAAATCGTCGTGGATCAGGGTCTCAACCTGCAACAGTTCGTCCGGGAGTTTCTCTCCAGAATCCGGGATCTCCTGTTGGCCAAACTTGGAATAGCTGAGAAGATTCTGGGCACGCCGGAAGAACGAAAAAAGATCGCATCCGACTCCGAAGAATTTTCCGAACAGGATCTGATCCGGTTCTTCGACATGTTGCTGCGCCTGGAAAATGACCTGCGATGGACTTCCGAGCCACGCTTTCACGTTGAAGTGGGATGCATCAAGCTGGCGAAGGTGGGACAACTGCGAGACATCGAGGAAGTCATACGGGAACTGAAGAACGGAGAGGAACCTCGAACCGAAGCGACTCCTAAAACGACGAGAAGAGCCAGGCCTGCGCCTGAACCAAGGGCGCCGGTCCGACGGGCTGTGGAAGCTCCGGCCAGGAAGCCCGAGCCGGCCATCCCGCGACCTAAGATTCGATCGGCGACCGAGAGCGCGCGACCCGAGGCTCCGACTCCGAAGCAGGTGCCGAAACCGGCTCCCGCACCACCGGTTCGGCCACCTGTCGAGGAATCACCGAAACCGCCGCGGACCGCACAACCGGCCTCGAAGCCTGCCGCCGCGACGCCCGTGAATTTGACCCTTGAGGAACGGTTCCGACAAAAGGTAGAAGAAAAGTCCCCAACCACGGCGGTGTATCTGGAACGGGTCGAAACCGTACGCGAGGAAGAGGACCGGATCGTCATCGAAGTAGCGTCCAAGACCGTTGCCAATGCGCTCGCAAGCACCGAACACAAACAAATACTCGAGGCCGCCGCGAGCGAACTGCTTGGTAAAGCCATTTCCGTATCACATATAATGGACAAGGCCTCCGGGAGCGCCACCGAAGTCACTTCCAGCACATCGCTTCGAGAATCCGTCAAGAACGAAGCGCTGGTGCAAAGCTTCCTCGACGTGTTCCGCGGTGACATCAAGCACATCAAGGGTGCGGAGGATTCCAAGAAGGAATCGGGAGAATAGGAGCAGATCCATGAAGAATATGCAGCAGATGATGAAACAAGCTCAGAAGATGCAGGAGGAGATGCAGAAGAAGCTTGAGCAGACTGTCGTTGAGGGGGACGCCGGTGGAGGCATGGTGGCGGTCAAGATGAACGGTAACAAGGAACTGCTCTCGATACACATCGAACCGGACGTGCTCAACGGTGACGACAAGGAAATGCTAGAAGATCTGATCGTGGCCGCTTTCAGAGCCGCAGCCAAGAACGTTGACGACGCAGTTGCCGGCCAGTTGGGAAGCATGGCGTCCGGATTGAAAATACCCGGTCTTTTCTGAGCCTTCGAATATGGGAGACCTCGCAGAACCCGTCACCAGGCTCATAGACAGTTTTCGCAAACTGCCGGGTATCGGAACCAAATCCGCCCAACGGATGGCGTTTCACCTGCTCAAGGTGGAAGCCAGCGAAGCGGAACAACTCGCCGACGCGATCGTCGAAATGAAGAGGTTGATCCGTCGCTGCTCGACCTGCAACAACCTCACCGACATCGACCCCTGTCACTTTTGCACGCACCCCAACCGGAACGACCGCCTCCTGTGCGTCGTCGAAGAATCAAACAACATCCTGCCGATTGAAAGCACGCATGAGTTCAACGGTCGTTACCACGTCCTGCTGGGAGCTCTGTCCCCTTTGAAGGGAATCGGTCCGGACCAACTCGCAATCGTCTCGCTTATCGAAAGGCTCCAATCCGGAACGGTCGAGGAAATCATCATCGCGACAAATCCGAACGTCGAAGGCGAAACAACGGCGCTGTACCTGTCAAAGCTGATCAAGCCTCTCAACATCCGAGTAACCCGCATTGCGATGGGATTGCCGGTCGGAAGCGACCTGGACTACGCAGATTCCGTCACGATGACGAAGGCGCTGGAAGGTCGGCGAGAACTGTAGAACTACACGGAGATCAGCTCTTCAAATTCAGGTATCGCGTCGCGAAGTCTTTTCTGAATTCCGTACTGCAGGGTAAACGTCGCACTGGGACAGCCGTCGCAGGCGCCGACGAGGCGAACCTTCGCCGAATTGCCGACGACTTCCACCAGTTCGATGTCGCCGCCGTCGGCGCGAAGGGCGGGACGGACCTCCTCGAGAACAGCTTCTACGCGCTGCTGCATGGTGTTGCCTTCAGCCCGTGACGGCGAGGGAGGCTCGGCCGGCTGTCGAAGGGAATTCATATCGACGCCGAGAATCCTTGAGAGCAATCCCATGACTGCCTCAGCCTCGGGCCGCACCAGCCATCATGTCGTCGAAAACGTCTTCGGCATGATACGAGCTGCGGACCAGAGGACCCGAAAAAACCCAGCGGATCCCCATGCGACGACCGAGGTCGGCAAATTTATCGAACTCTTCCGGCGTGTAGTACTTCTTAATTCGAGCGTGTTTCGGCGTGGGACGGAGGTACTGGCCGATCGTCAGGATGTCTACACCGGCTCCCGCGGCGTCAGCCATCAATTCGTGGATCTCCGCGGTCTCTTCACCAAGCCCCACCATGATCCCCGTCTTGGTGAAGATGCCTGACGACCTTTCTCTTGCCGCCTCGAGCAGCCCAAACGAAACGGCGTAGTCCGACTTGAATCGCATGGTGGGATAGAGGCGTTCGACGGTCTCGATATTGTGCGAAAAAATGTCGGGCCCGGCATCGAGCACCGTTCGGAGCGAATCCATGGATCCTCCGAAGTCCGGCGTCAGCAACTCGACCTTCACATCGGCATCCAACCTTCGGATCTCACGAACGGTGTCGGCAAACAGGTTCGCGCCGCCGTCAACCAGATCGTCACGGTCGACCGAAGTGATGACCGCATGCTTGAGCTTCATGTCACCCACTGCGGCGGCGACCCGTGTCGGTTCCAGCAGGTCCAGTTCCGTCGGCTGACCGGACTTCACGGCGCAGTAAGCACACGCCCGGGTACAGGTATCACCGAGAATCATGAACGTGGCTGTCCGGTGTTTCCCCCAACATTCGGCAACGTTTGGACACCTGGCGTCCTCACAGACCGTGTTCAGCTTGTGCGACTTCACGATGCGGCGAACTTCGAAAAAATTCTCGCCGCTCGGAATGCGCACTTTCAACCAGTCGGGACGACCTGTCATGTGAAGAGTATACAAGAAAGCGGGTAGCTGGCAGCAAGCAGCAGGCCGCGAGTAGAATAGAATGTCCGTCGCCGGTCCGACAGAGCCGCACACTGCCCGCTACTCGCTAACCAGCTACATATGAATGCTTACGCCGTAGACATCTTCCATGGCTTCATGAACGGCTTCGGATAGAGTGGGATGGGCGTGAATGGTGTGGATCAGGTCTTCGGCGGTCGCCTCCAGGCCGATCGACGCAACAGCTTCGGCGATCAACTCGGTGACACCGTTTCCGATCATGTGAACGCCGAGGATTTCACCATACTTCTCGTCGGCTACAACTTTGACGAAACCATCGGTGGCATCTTCGATCATGGCCTTGCCGATCGACGAGAAGGGGAACTTTCCAACCTTGACACTGTACCCCGCGGCACGCGCGGCTGCTTCGGTCAGACCGACGCTCGCGACCTGAGGTTCGCAGTAAGTACATCCGGGAACCTGGTCGTAGCGGATCGGCACGGGGTTCCGTCCGGCGATTCGTTCAACCGCAACGACTCCCTCATGAGAGGCGACATGGGCCAGCCACGGCGTCGGCACGATGTCCCCAATGGCATAGACGCCCGGAACGTTGCTTTCCATGTAGTCGTTGACTTTCACGTAGCCCTTGTCGTCGGTGACCACACCGAGTTTCTCCAGACCGATTCCCGAGGTGTTCGGCGCCCGCCCCGTCGCCATGAGCAACTTCTCGGCTTGAACACGCTTCTCCTCACCTTTGGCGGTCCGAAACACGACTTCAAGCGCGCCCTTCCGGACCGTGGCGCTTTCGAGTCTGGCCTCCGTGTGCACGTCGATACCCTGTTTTTTCAGAGCGCGTCGCAATTCTTTCGAGACATCTTCATCCTCGATCGGAACCAATCGCGGGAGAACTTCCAGCAGTGTGACGCGGGTCCCGAAGCTCGAGTAAATGGAAGCAAATTCCACACCCACCGCCCCGGCGCCGACGATGACCATCGACTTCGGGATCGATTCCAGATCCAGGGCCTCGTTGTTGGTGATTACGAACTGACCGTCGACATCGTAGCCCGGCAGCGATTTGGGCTCGGATCCAGTGGCGACAATCACATGCTTCGCCCGAACCTGGGTCGTCGAACCGTTTCCTTCCACGGCAATGTGACCGGGTCCCGTCAGTGTGGCGTTGCCCTTGTAGGTGACCACCTCGTTCTTTTTCATGAGGAATTCAACGCCCTTAGTCAACTTGGCGACGATGACACTCTTCCGCTTCTGGACCTTGGAAAAGTCCACTTCGACCTCTCCGGTATTGAAACCGTGTTTTGAAGCCCGGCGGATCTTCCCGAGCAAAGCGGCGTCGTGCAACAACACCTTAGTCGGAATGCAACCCCGTAACAGGCATGTCCCTCCCATACGGACGTCCCTTTCGACAATCGCGGTCTTCAGTCCGAGCTGGTGCGCACGTATCGCCGCAACGTATCCTCCAGGACCCGATCCAATGATCGCTAAGTCAAATACTTCCCGTGTTTCCACTGATGTTACCTCAAGGTTTCCCGCCGGCCGGAACAAGGAGATTAACACAAACAAACAGGCGGGCTCATGTAGCGGCGTTTGGGCTGTACGAATCGCATCTTGTAAAAAAAGAGCGCGGCAGCGCCGGGGACGTAACCAAAGCAGGTTCCGCTTCGTATTAAACTGAGTTAGGTCGTTCCGCGGCACGACCTGACAACAAAACCATGATCGGGCATGGGCGGTGTTGCGGAATCACGCGGAGATATGTCGAGGTCATGGACGAAAAGGTACTGCAAAATCTAGAGGCGCGCGTGTCAAGGATCGAAGGCCAAGTCCGGGGTATTCGAAACATGACGGCCGACCAGAGGATGCCGGTGGACATCGTGACACAGATTTCCGCGGTCCAGGCCGCTCTGAAAAAAGTCGGAGACATCGTTGTCAGCAACCACCTGCAGAGCTGGCTGAGCCAGACAATCGGCGGCGATGTAAACAGTGGACAGGATATTGAAGGCCTGCTGAAGGTCCTTCAGCAGCATTACAGATAGCCCGGGCTTCTTGGCATCGAGATCAGCCTTCCCTGCCGACCCCCACTTAGGGCCCACTCAAGATCCCATCGCTCGGCCATACACTGGACAGGCACGGCGTCCCCATTCACCTCGCGCCCGATAAGCGTCGCCCAACCTCAGGAAATGTCGAAATGATCGGCTTGAAGGAGAGGATCGCCTTTGACCAGGATGTCCTTCCTCGTCTCCTCCTCCATCTCGGTCAGGTCGACAAAGTCTCCGCTCTTCAGGGCCTTCGCCACTTCTGAGTTGGCTCTGACGATGATCTCGTCCCCGTCGATCATCGTAAGCATCTTCTTCAGCTCCTGCTGGATTTCATAGCAGATGGTTTCGACAGCCTTCACGTAGCCGGAGCCACCGCAACGGGGACAAGCGGAACCAAGGATCCGCTCCAGGGAGGGTTGGGTCCGCTTGCGTGTGATTGCAACCAGACCGAAGTCGTTAAATTGGAGGATCTTTGAAGGCGATCGGTCCTTCCGCAACTCTTCTTCGAGCGCCACCATCACTCGTTGCCGGTTCTTGCGCTCCTCCATGTCGATGAAATCGACCACGATGATTCCACCCAGATTCCGCAACCGGACCTGGCGGACGATTTCATGGGCAGCGTCCATGTTGGTCCGGACAATCGTGTCCTCCAGGCGATTCGACTTCCCGACAAACTTGCCGGTGTTGACATCGATCGCCAC
Source organism: Terriglobia bacterium (assembly GCA_965262425.1). GTDB lineage: Bacteria > Acidobacteriota > Terriglobia > 20CM-2-55-15 > 20CM-2-55-15 > CAZOZZ01. Next base: position 3,054,456 of record OZ253536.1, read on the forward strand.
AAGCGCCTCCGTCTGGTTGACAACGATGTAACCGCCGGAACGGAGCCATACCTTCGGCCGCAGCGCCTTTTCAATCTCCTGCTGAAGACCGAACTCCTCGAAGATAGGGGTGTCCTTCACATGGAGCCGTACGCGATTGACAAGCGACGGCTGGAAATTGTTTACAAACTCCAGCACTCTTGCGTACTCGACCTCGTTGTCGAGGCGGATCGCTTTGAACTCGTCCGAAAGTTGGTCTCGAAGAACACGCTGAACCAGGTTCAGGTCGCTATGGATCAGAGTTCCGCCGGAGCTCTTTTCGCTTTTTTGACGGATGTCCTTCCACAGGTTACCGAGAAAGCGAATGTCCTGAATGAACTCCTTCTCATCTTTTCCATCACCCGCCGTGCGCACGATGAACCCGCCGGGAAGACCTTCTCGATTGTCGTTGATGATGCGTCGCAATCTGGCTCGCTCGTCGTCGGAGGGAATCTTCCTCGAAACGCCGATGTGGTCCACCGTGGGCATATAAACCAGATATCGTCCGGGAAGCGCGATGTGGGAAGTAATACGTGCGCCCTTCTTCCCCAAAGGTTCCTTCGACACCTGGACGAGTATTTCCTGCCCTTCGCTCAAAAGGTCGGAAATCATGGGGCTTCTGGGCCCATCCGAGTGGCCCGATTCCGATTTGGCGGGACCTCGCCTCCGGGGTCTCCTCGTCGGGGGTTTGCGCGTGAACCGACCCTCGTCCTTGCGTTCGGTAATCTTCGCAGTGCCCGTCGTCGGATCGTCAGCCTGTTCACCTTCATCGCTGTCTTCATCGTCGTCCCCGTCGGCGTCCCCCGCCGCGCCGGCCTCGTCGGCGTCCCTCGCCGCGCCGGCCTCGTCGGCGTCCCTCGCCGCGCCGTCCCCGTCGGCGTCCCGCGCCGCGACGGCCTCTTCCGCCGGGGTCGACTCGGCCACTTCCGGGACCTCTTCTTCGGACGATAGCGGCTCTGGATCGCCTTCGTCCGCTCCACTTTCGCTTGCTTCGGAAGAACCGGCAACGTCGGGCTCCCCCGGAGAAGCAGCCTCTTCGGCGGTATCGACGGCGTCCACGCCGGAGTCCAGCTCCTCAGGCAGCGCGTTCTCCGTTATGGCGGCTTCCAGATCGTCGATCGGCATCGATTCTTCAGTTGGAAACTCGCCGATTAAACGTTCCAGGTCCGCCTCAGCATCAGTCTCGGACGGGTCGGATCCACTCTCGGCTGCATCATCCCTGTACTTGGCGAGGGTCTCACCCGGCAGCAGTTGGAGGCCGCTCTGGCTGCGACCACCGCTCCGGCTCCGGGGCTCAGGCCGGTCGCGGGGCTCGGGCCGGACGCGGGGCTCGGGCCGGTCCTGGGGTAGGGACTCGTCCGAACCCTGTGATTCAAAGGAAGGTATTCGACCTTTCTTGTCGCGTCGTTCGCCACGTCGGCGCGAGCCCCGTCGCTCGGGTGCTTTCGCCGCGGGTTCGTCGGATTCCGGAGCCTCGGCTTCGACTGGTTTTTCCGCTTTGGGAACGCGGCTCCGGGGGGAGGGACGGGCGCTTTCGGGGCGGGCGGGCTGGGCCCCGGGGGCCCGGACCTCCAGAGCTTCTTTTTCGGCGGTTGCGACGACACGTTCGTACTCGTCGGTGTCTTCGAAAAAGTCCGAAACATACAGAAACGCATCGCGTTCGAGTCCGATATTCACAAATGCGGACTGCATGCCGGGAAGCACTTTAGTAACGCGTCCCTTGTAGATGTTTCCGGCGATGTTTTGCGATCGGTGACGCTCGATCAGAAATTCCACCAGTTCGTCGTTCTCAAGAACCGCGATTCTGGTTTCCTGACGGGTCGAGGAAATAACCAGTTCTTTTCGCATCAAAGCTCCTAACTGTGGCTGCTCGAAACTACAAGTCCCTGACGGACGGAAGTGTGACTGTCACTCGAATTTCCGCCACCGAAAGACAGGTATTTTTCGGCATCATTTTGGCACCCGGAGCCGGCGGCGCGCAGGGGTACTCCTCGACGCAGATGCGCGAGCGCAAACTTCGCACAATGTCATGGAAACTCCTGGCCCGGAGGAGCTGGACTACACGTTGTCGTGCGCGCCTGATTCGCGAATGGACGGGTTCAGCCGGTCCGGACCGAGCCCGGAAGATCATAGGCCGATAGCCGGCAAGTGACAATCATCGTTGCCGACACCCGAACGAACATGCATTGGATTGAATCCGGGAGTTCTCGTACCACAGACGAAAAACCCACCGGACCGACCCATGTCCCAAGATCGCAGCTTACACAGCTGCTCTCGCGAATCGCCGCTTCACAACGCGAGTTGAAGCTCAACTCTTACGCCGTGGCGTCACGGGCAAAACTTCAAAATTTTGCCTCCTCCGCAGAATTTGTGGGCAGTCCAAAGGCCTGTGCGCACATAAGTAATTGAAACAAAGTACCTTATTCTTTTGTTCGACGGCGAATATTCCAGTACCCACTTCGGTCGGACGCCTACACCCGGTGCCCGGAGCCCCCGCCGGAGGCCCCGTTCCCCATCGCCCACACCAGCCGACACCGCGGAGCGCAGCCGAGGGTCAAGGCCGGCGCAGCCGCCGAGCTTGCGAGGGAAGCCTTGAGGCTTGGCGAGCACCGTGGTCTCCTCAAGCGGCGATGGAAGACGGTTTTACCCACAAATTCTGCGGAAGACCCAAAATTTTTGACGAAGGGTTCATCCCACTCGCCAACAACAAAACTCTTAAAATCGTGAGAATCCAGCCGGCTACCAGCCGATGTTATGCGGCATCTCTTTTTTCGAGTGCACGACATCCGGCGTTGGCAATCAAGCCGATCATCTGATCACGATTCCGACGGGGACAATCCCCTCGACATCGCTCTCCGGGTGGCTAAACAAGCTCGCTCGGAAGCTCCGGGACAAGTCATCGGACATCATCCCGGTCAGCCGGATCGGTCAGTGATACCTGCCCTAGGAGCCTGCGCGGCAGAAGAGATCTACTGCGAAAGCGGTATAATCGGTCCAGATTTTTCCGATTTTTCGTTAAATAGAACGACTATTCGCGTCAAAATCGAGAAAATCTGGCCTCGATTCTCCACTTTCTCGCTACGATCCCTTCTGTCGCGCAGGCTCCTAGCTCGACTCCGGACAACCAGTTTGAACCGGTTCGCATCCGGGTGGCCGAACCAAACAAGACCCAGCTATGATCGCTCTCTCGGCGACCAAACAACTCTTCTTTAATCGTTATCTATGCCATTGCGGAAACGGGGTTTTCCGAATTCCGGCCCCAACCGATCGACGTCAAGGAATGGGCCGTGAAGCGAATTCCGCCCCAGAAAACTCTTCGCGCTTCCGGCAGAAAAACTATAGCACGATTCAATTCACGTAACGACAACGTCTTACGCTGATGATCAGGCCCAGTCCGGCAAACGCCATCAAAACGGAAGACCCGCCATAACTGACGAACGGAAGGGGAATTCCAGTAATAGGCATGAAGCCAATCACCATTCCCACGTTCACCAGGATGTGAAAGACGAAAATGCCGACCACTCCAACCACGATGAACAAGCCCAGCGTATCGCGCGATGTCGTCGCGCTCGACAACGACCGAAAGACCAGCGTCAGAAGCAGTCCCAGCGTAATACACACCCCGACAAACCCCAGTTCCTCGGCAACTACGGAAAAAATAAAATCGGTGTGCCGCGTCGGAAGGAAGCCGAGTTGGTTTTGACTGCCTTCGAAGAGGCCTTTACCCCACACGCCTCCGGCACCGATGGCGATTTTGGACTGAATAACCTGGTAGCCGCTCCCCAGTGGATCGGTTTCAGGTTGCAGGAATGTGATGATCCGGTCCTTCTGGTAGTCCTTCAGAGCAAGCCAGGCAAGAGGCAGCATCAGGATCACGATCAACACCCCGGACACCAGGACCACGGGTCGGACGCCCCGAACGAAGAGACCGAAGGCGAGGATCGGTACGAATGTCAGCGCAGTGCCCAGATCCGGTTGAAGGGCGATCAAAGCAACGGGGAGCGCGCAGATAGCGAAGGCGGTCAGGATTTCAGTGAAACTCATAAAGTGTCGCTTCAGCCCGGACAGGTATCGGGCCAGGGCGATCACCACGACCATTTTCGCTATTTCGGAAGGCTGGAGTCCAAACGATCCGATTCCCAACCAGCTCTTCGAGCCGGCAACGGTCCGACCAAACAGGAGAACGTAGACCAGGATAGTCGTAGCGCCGAGGTACAGCAGCGCGACATTCTCAGCAAGGACGTGATAGTCAATCGAAGCGACGATGAACAAGAGAACCACGCCGGCGCCGAACCACACGAGTTGACGGAGAAAAAAATTCTCCGACTGCATGTTGAGAGTGGAGCTGTAAATCTCGAGAAGCCCGATCCCCCCGAGCAGCAGGGCGACCGCCAGCAGAGGCCAGTCGAAGTCCCTCCAGAAACGCGAGTTCCTCAAAGATTCAATCATCGTCCCTCGGTCAGTTGTTCAGGCCAACAATTTCGTTTGCCGGCGCCCGGCTGAAGCGGCCGACCTTCTTGTCGAAGTACACCTGCATAACGGCCTGGGCGACCGGTGCCGCGGCGGCACCTCCGTGTCCACCGTGCTCAACAAAAACACCGACGACGATTTCCGGATCATCATAGGGAGCAAAGCCGATGAACCACGCATGATCCTCGAACTCGTCCCGTGCACCGTAAGCGTCCTTGGCGACTACCTGCGCGGTACCCGTTTTTCCGGCGACCTCGAAACCTCGAATGCGGGCACGGGTGCCGGTCCCCAGTTCGTTGACCACGCCCCACATCGCACGCCTTATGACGTCCACCGTCTCGTCCCCGACCGGGTAACGCTCTCGGCGAAGATCGGACGCTTCGACACCGACTTCCCGAAGTGAACGGGGATCGACCAGATGGGGCTGGTTTAACTCCCCTCCGTAAACCAGGCCGCCAATGGCCCACGTCAACTGCAGGGGCGTCACATCAACGGGCCCCTGACCGATACTGACCGAAATGGTCTCACCCGGGTACCAGCGCGAATCGGACACCTGCTGCCGCCATTCCTCGGACGGAATCAAACCGGAGTCTTCTCCCGGCAGATCGATACCCGTTCTCCGGCCCAACCCCATCGTCTTGGCATGTTCCGATATGCGAGTGATACCGAGCAGGTCCCCAACGTTGTAGAAGAAAACGTTGCAGGAATGGACAATAGCGTCGTGCAGACCAATTTCGCGGTGGCCACCACCCTTCCAGCAATCGAACGTGTTTCCGTAGAAGTTCGCCGCGCCTGGGCAGAAAAAGGCTTGATCGGCCGCTATGGCACCCTCTTCGAGGCCCGCTGCGGTCATGAAAATCTTAAAGACCGACCCGGGTGAATAGTGGTTCTGTATCGCTCTGTTCTGAAGCGGCTTGCGTGGATCCGACACGAGTCGATCCCATTCATCCAGACCGATCCCACCGGCAAACAATGTCGGATCGAACGCGGGCAGGCTCGCCAGGGCCAGGATCTCGCCGGTTCCTGGAATCATTGCAACGGCCACACCGGTTCGCTCTCCCAGGGCTTCTTCCGCAGCCATTTGCATGTCCAGATCCAACGTTGTGTACAGATCGTTTCCGGGAACCGGTTTGAGTTCGGCGAGCGTGTTCATCTCACGGCCGAAGTTGTTGACGAGCACTCGACGGATGCCGTCACGACCTTGTAGGAAAGCATCATATTGCCATTCGAGACCACCGACCCCGACGATGTCGCCGGGCTTTCGGTCCGCGAACCGAGGTTCTGCTAACTGGGCCGGGGTGACTTCGCCCACATAGCCCAGCAGGTGGGCCGCCAGTTCTCTGCCTTCGTACCGGCGGCGAGGCTGAAACTCGACACTGATTTCCGGGAACTCGTACTGATGAGCTCGAACGTAAGCAATATCGGCAACAGGAACATCTTCCTGCAACACGATCGGACGGTACTCGGGTTCGTCTCGATGTTCTCCGAGTCGTTCGAGAAGTTCCTCTTCGGAGGCCCGGATCGCGGAGGCCAACAACGCGATGGTCTGCTCCGGTGGTCGCTGGCTGCCCTCGCGGGTGAGAACAAGGTTGTAGGAGGGGCGGTTGTCGGCGAGAATGCGATGCTCTCGATCGAAGATCCGGCCACGAGGCGCGGCAAGGGCGACGGTCCGGATGCTGTTCCTTTCGGCAGCCTGTTGATAATACGGCGACCGGGCGATCTGGTGGCTCCAAAATCCGAACGCAAGAACTCCGAAGGCGGCCAGGATCAGAAAGAAGATGACCGTGATCCGCCCAGTCAGGAGATCGAGTTCTTCACGTTGTCGCATTAGCGCGGCTCCGATACCCAAACAAAATCATACCCAGCAGCAAATTGAACACCGCGGACATCATCCATGTACCCACGGATACCCCGGAACCCTCAGAAAGATCCGGCCGTATGATCCCGCTGAGAAGGACCTTCAAACCAAGATCGACAAAAGTGAACAACACCAGCGCAAGGGCCCTCGTGATCGGCTGTTCGACATCGAATTTGGATCCAGCCGTGGCCGCCAGAAACCCGATCAACGTCTTGGTAAAGCCGTTCGTGCCTAAAACTGCGCCGGACAAACTGTCCTGCATCAGCCCGAGGGAACTCCCTATGGCGATGCACCCAACGGGGTTTGCCAGAGTGAAACCATAGTATATGGAATAGATTAGGGGCAAATCAAAAAACGCGAAGACCCGTAATTTAAGAGAGAGGATGCCCTGAGCGACAACCACTGCAACGACGATCAGCGCAAATTTTGCGAGGGTGCGTGGAGCGGCGTAGCGGGTTATCGTGTCCATATCAGATTCCCCGCAGCTACGGAGACGGGAGTCGGTTGATGAGGTCTTCGATCGCCTCCGTGGATCCGGGAGTTTCGATCAAACACATCACCTCCTCCAATTTGCCTAGGTCGGCCGACGGCTGGATCCGGGCCGTTCGAATCAGTGCCTCGACCGGTCCGATGGCGGTGATCACACCGACACGGAGACCCTTCGGATAGATCTGATCGGTGCCGGAGGTCAGGAGCTCGTTGCCCGGAGCAAGGATCGAGTCGTCGTCGATATGATCGAGCAAGAGCTGGTTGCTTCCGTCCCCCCTGACAATCCCCTGGACCCGGCTTCCTCGCACGACAACTCCAATACCACTTTCGGCATCAGAAAGCAGTTGAACAATGGAGGAGAAATGCCCGGTATGAATCACCCGGCCAACCACGCCATCCGTCGTCATAACGGGTGCGTCGGCAAACAACCGGTCGGTCCGTCCCTTGTCGATGGTAATGGTCCGACGAGACAGGCTGGTGTCGCTGCCGATCACCCGTGCCACAACACGACGGCCGGGACCGGAGGGATCGAGGCCGAGCAACCGCCGGAGACGCTCGGCTTCCCGCACATCCTCCCGGTTTTTCTCCATCTCCATCCTTAATTCCGCCAGTTCAAGCCTCAAACGTGCGTTCTCCCGGCGGGTGTCGACGAGAGCCACATAATTGCTCCACACCGAGACGGCACCGTGAGTCGTTTTGTCAAACAGGATTTCGATCGGCGTGAGGACGTCCAGCAGGATCGTGCGAACGACACCGGTTCGCGAAGGGTCGCTGGCGGGAAAGGCCATCAGCATGGTGTGAGCGAACAAGACAGTGATAAGAACTGTCCCTGTCGCTCTGTTCGATCCCAGATTCATGGTGACTGAAGTCCGACTAGTAGGGTAAGCAGACCACCATGTCTACCACCGCACTAGGAGAGGAGCCTACGCGGCAGAAGGGATCTACTGCGAAAGCGGTATAATCGGTCCATATTTCCCCGATTTTTCGTTAAATAGAACCACTATTTGCCTCAAAATCGAGAAAATTTGGCCTCGATTCTCCACTTTCTCGCTACGATCCCTTCTGCCGCGCAGGCTCCTACGTTAGGGCGCTCTTTCGCAGCAGCACGAAGTCGCTCAACATTTTCGACGTACCCATGACCACGCAGGAGAGGGGGTTTTCAGCCAGGGTGACGGGGAGTCCTGTTTCCTCCCGAATCCGTTGATCAAGGTTCTGGATCAACCCTCCCCCGCCTGCCAGGACGATCCCCCGGTCGGCAATGTCTGAAGAGAGTTCCGGTGGCGTCCGCTCGAGAACGATGCGGATGGAGTTAACGAGCACGTTGATACATTCGTCGAGAGCCTCGCGAATCTCTTCGTCTGAGATCATGATGCTCTTGGGCACTCCTTCCATCAAATCCCGGCCCTTGATCTCCATGGTCCGGGCCTCCTCGAGAGGGTACGCGGACCCGATCTCCATCTTGATCCGTTCCGCTGTGCGTTCACCGATCAGCAGGTTGTGTTTGCGCTTGATGTACTGCGTGATCGCCTCATCCATCTCGTTGCCCGCGACCTTGTCGGATCGACTGTGAACGATTCCCGACAACGAGATCACCGCAATCTCAGTCGTACCGCCGCCGATATCGACAATCATGTTGCCCGACGGCTCGGTGACCGGTAATCCGGAACCGATCGCGGCTGCCATGGCCTGCTCGACAAGATGGACCTCGCTCGCCTTGGCGCGATACGCCGAGTCCTGCACCGCGCGTTTTTCAACCTGTGTGATTCCGGTCGGAACGCCGATGACGATCCGCGGATGCACGAGCACCTTTCGTCCGTGGGCCTTCTGGATGAAGTAGGTCAACATCTTTTCGGTGACGGTAAAATCGGCTATCACACCGTCTTTCATCGGCCGGATTGCAATGATGTTGCCAGGAGTCCGGCCGAGCATGTCCTTGGCTTCCTTACCGACGGCTTCAACCTGGTTCGTGACCTTGTTGATGGCGACAATTGACGGCTCATTAACGACGATGCCGCGACCCTTCGCATAGACCAGCGTGTTGGCGGTTCCAAGATCAATGGCCAAGTCGCTTGAAAAGAAACTGAACAGCGGGCGGAAATTCATAGACTCTCTTTCGGTTCCTCAACCGCGCATAAATTGCGTCTCATGCTGCCCGAAGCGGCTCTAAAGACCGCTTCAAAGAACTGCCGGGACCTCCGGACCGACCGGAGAAGTGGACCTATCATAGTGAAAATGAACCGGTAATTGCCAGCTTGTTTACGTGGAAGGACAACTTGGGCAGCTGAAGCCAGCGATCTTGGATAACCCCTTCATTATTTGCACGCGGGAACCAGATTCATGTCGAAGTCGCGGAAATCCTCCCGCAAAGGGATAAATCCATGCAAGGTCGTCGACCGTTTTGATAGCATATGTGGTTTGTATTTCGAGTTGGAGGGGTATTTATGCTGAGTTTCTTCCGGCAGCAGAAGTCGCGCCTGAAATGGATCCTGATCATCGTTATTTTCGCTCTGAGCGGCTCGCTTGTGATCGCGTTCATACCGGGGATCGGGGACGCCGGCCTCGTGAGCCTGACAAGCGACGTGGCGGACGTCGGCAGCGAGGTCGTGACCGCGCGCGAGTTTCAGACTGCCTATCGCAATTACATAAACCAGATGCGCAGCCAGGGCCAGATGACGGCGGAAATGCTGCGGGCGTTCCGGTTCGAAACTCAGATTCTCGACGCGCTTGTGGACCAATACGTGATGGTTGCCGAAGCCAAGCGGCTGGGTTTGAATGTTTCAGCGGCCGAAATCCAACGGACCATCCTGGAGAATCCCGTCTTCCAGGAGGCCGGCGCCTTCATCGGTCTCACCAGTTACGAGAATCTGCTTGCTCAGAACAATCTGACGGTTTCAGAGTTTGAAGACAGCGTTCGTAACCAGATCATGATGCAGAAGCTGTACAGCTTCCTGACCGCCGCCACAACTATTTCAGACGAGGAAGTCGAAACGGAGTACAGAAACCGTAACGAGAAAGTCCAACTGGACTATTTCATCACGGACGGTCCCGCGTTTGCAGATGACATCGAGATGACCGAGGAGGAGCGCCGCGAGTATCACGAGAAATATCTCGCCCGATACAACGTCCAGGAGAAGAGGCGCTCGCGTTACGTTTTCATCGACACCATCAAGATCCGGACCGAGATGGAAGTCAGCGACGCAGAACTTCAGGAATACTTCGAGGAGCACGAAGCGGAATACGAGTTGCCAGCGCGTGTAAAGGCACAACACATCCTGTTCAGGACTCAGGAAAAGACAACAGAAGAAATAACCGTGATCCGGGAGACAGCTGCCGGTGTTCTCGCGCGCGCCAAAGCCGGCGAGGACTTCGACGAACTGGCCCGGGAGTATTCCGACGACACATCGGCAGCAGTCGGGGGAGACCTGGGCTACTTCGGACCGGGACAGATGGTTCCCGCATTCGAAAACGTCGCCTTCAGCCTCGGCGAGGGCGCCACGAGCGACCTGGTCGAAACAGAGTTCGGCATACACATCATCCGCGTGAACGAGAAAGAAGAGTTCCGGATACGGCCTTTCGAGGAAGTTCGCGTCGGCATCGATTCGATCGTGAAGTTTCGAAAGGCCGCCGAGCAGGCTTCAGACCTGGCCCAGAGCGTAGCGGTGGCACTGGTGGGCAACCCGGATTTTGAGGCGGTCGCCCAGACGTTCGATGCGGAAGTTCGTGAAACCCAACTCGTGGGTCGCGGAGAGACCATCGAACAACTGGAAGAAACGGTGGAGTTCGAAAACCGAATCTTCTCGATGGCCTTGAACGAAATCGGGACTTCCGTGCCCGTTAAGGATGGGTACGCGATTCCAACCGTCATCGAAATCGTCGACGCTCATCCCGCGTCTTTCGAAGAAGCGACCGAGCAAGTGGACGATGACCTGCGAGCGGAGAAGGCACGCGATGTGGCCCGGGACAAAGCAACCCAGGCGGGGGAACTTTTAGGAAGCGGAAGCAGCCTGGCGGCGGTCGCCACGGCCGTCGGCGTGGAAGTTCAGTCCAGCGAAATGCTGACGCGTGAAGGATTCATCGCGGACTTCGGTTCGACGGCCGACCTTGACGACCAGATCTTCAGCCTCGATCTGAATACTCCCGGCAAGCCGGTGACTATTGCGGGTAAGACGATCGCGTTCGTCGTGACGGACACGGAAGACGTCGATCCCGAAGCGATGCAGAACGAGCTCGACACGCTCCGAACCCAACTCCTCGACCAGAAAAAGGGTCGTTTGTTCGACTCCTACAACAAAGAGGTTCGCGTCAGGATGGAGCGGGACGGCGAAATCCAGATCAACGACCAGATGGTGCAGCAGATCGCACAGACGATTATTTAGGAGTGATTCTCGAACTGAAGTACGGATGCAATCCTCATCAGATCCCCGCACGTCTCGTCTTGCCGGACCCGTCGCCGCTCAGGGTGTTGAACGGGAAACCCAGCTACATCAATATTCTCGATGCGCTCGGAGCATGGCAACTGGCCAGAGAGCTTCGACTGGCAACCGGACGGTGCGGTGCAGCGTCATTCAAGCACACCAGTCCTGCAGGGGCCGCCATAGCCCGACCTGTTTCAAGCGCCCTCCGAGCCTCTCAGTTCCTCGCAGATCAAGACCTGTCCGAGGTTGCGACGGCGTATGTACGGGCCAGAGCGGGGGACCGGATGAGCTCGTTCGGAGATGTTGCCGCTGTTAGCGACACAGTCGACAGATCGCTGGCGGAAGTCCTGAGGCGCGAAGTCTCCGACCTCATCATCGCGCCCGGATTTGAACCCGAAGCACTCGACATCCTCAAGAGCAAGAAGAAAGGAAACTATCTCATTTTCCAGATGGATCCCGATTACGTACCGCCGGAAACAGAGCACCGCGAGCTCTTCGGATTTCGACTCGAACAAGAGCGCAACAACGTGGACATCGGTCCTGCCTTGTTTGAGCACGACATCACCTCAACACCGCTTCCAATCGACGCGATCGAAACGCTGATGGTGGCGACGATTGCCGTCAAGTACACCCAGTCGAACTCCGTGTGCGTCGCCTTTGACGGGCAGGTTATCGGCGTCGGTGCAGGCCAGCAGTCTAGAATCCACTGCACGCGCCTGGCCTGTGACAAAGCAGACAAGTGGTTTCTCCAGCAACACCCGAAGACACTCGGCCTCAAGTTCGATGCACAAATGAACAAGACCGCGCGTGCCAACACCGTCGATCAGTACCTGCTCTGGGAACAACTTTCCGAGCCCGAACGGGAAACCATGCTCGAAGGGTTGAACGAACCGTCGTACCCGATAAGCAAGCAGGAACGTCAGGAATGGATAGGGACGTTTGAAGGGGTCTGCCTGTCCTCGGACGCCTTCATCCCGTTCAGCGACAACATCGACCGGGCGAACGGCAGCAACGTCCAGTACATCGCACAAGCCGGTCAGTCATTGCGGGATAAGGAGGTGACCGAAGCCGCCAAACGCTACGGGATGACGATGGTCCACACGGGCCTCAGATGTTTTTTGCACTGAGGGCCCGCTCAAGAATAACTTCACATTTTGGCATCCCATCTTCACGCCATCTCTGGGCGCCAATTCTGTGAAGTTATTCTTGAGTGGGCCCTAAAAGAAACACGGCAGGGCGGGACCGCCCTGCCTCACTGGACCTTCCAGAAAGAGAGTCCGGACGCCTGCTTGCCGACGTCCGCGCTGCCGACAAGTTTCGATGTCTCCAGGTCCAGGACATCCACGGCCCCGGGTTCCCCGCCGATTCCTTCCACGGAAACGAATGCGTACCGGGAGTCGGGGCTGATGACAACACCGTGGCTGACCTTACGTGAATTCCGCACCTTGGCGACTTCTTCACCCGTTTCGAGATTCCAGATTCCCGTTGATCCGTCGCCCTTGTAGCTCACCACGAGCAGGTTGCCATCGGAAGTCACGTCCAGATTATAGGGGCCGGCCGCAGTCTCGAAGGTTCTGACGATCTCCCACTTTTCGATATCGATTTCCATGACTTGATTGCTGCCGTTACACGCCACGTAGACGAACTTTCCGGTCGGGCCCGGCTGGGCCCACGTCGGTTTCGCGGTCGCCATCAACGACATGTCCATCGATTCGGTCTCTTCGGCGGATTCCATGACCATCGCCTCGCCCTCGGGCGAACCGGCAGCCATCCCGGGCATGTCATGGCCTTCCATGTCCATCCCCGACATGCCGGCCGCTCTCGCCCGGGCCACAGCGGAAAGCGGGAGCCTCCGACGAACCTGGAACTTGAACGCGTCCATCTCGACCAGTTCGTCGCTCATCATCATGACCGAGTACTGGCGGTCGCCCGCCCTGTTCAGCCGGGAACTGTGCGGCATGATTCCAACTTCGACCTGCGCCACCTCCAGCATGCTCCGCGTTTCAACCACGGAGATCGTACTGGGCTTCATCTCTCCATGGAGGTCGAAGTTGACCACGTAAAGCAAACCTGTCGAACCCGCAATGTCCAGTGTTGCGGGAAACATTCCGACCTCGACCGTCTCCACGAGTTCGTCTGTACCGGTGCGATATTTGTAAACGGATCCGAAGGGGTTGCCGTGAGCCAGAGACATGTACCAGTATTCCCCATTCGGCGACACCCTCACGCCGTGGGGACCTTCGACTTCAGTGGGCCAGATACCGACCGGAATCGTCTTCTCCACGGTCGTTCCTCCAGGACCGAAACGGACAACGGCGACCTCGTCTTCAGATTCCGACGCCACGTAGATCCAATAGTTCTTCGTTGGGCCCTGGGCGCTCACGGAGGCCGAAGCCACCGTAAGCGCGGACAGCAATAGAATCAAGGTACGTTTCATTGTCGTGATCCCGACTCCTCATCGTCGGAGGTCAGACGCACGGCCCAGAGACCGCTGTTGTGATCCGCCAGATACACCAGGCCTTTGTAGGGCTGAGCGCCCCAGACCATCGGAGCATTGCGGACGTAGCTGTCCTTGTCGTAAGGCATGAACCAGGCGATCTCCCGACCCTGACGATAGAGATCTCCGATGAGGTCACCGGAAATATCCACGACGCGCAAGCCACCGTTGTAATAACCGATGTAAAGGACGTCGTCCTCGACCCACAGGTTGTGCGTGCCCGCTTCGGGGACCTCATACCGGGCCACTTCTATTGGATTGTCAGGGTCGGTGAAATCGACGAAGTGCATGTAGCCGGCGGCCCGGTCCGGGTCATCGTCTCCGATGATGTCGCGGTAGGGAAATATCTCATCGCCCATGATCACGAAGTTCTTGCCGGTCGATTGGCTCTTGAAGGGAAATGCCGCGTGGTTCCGCCCTTGAGGATCCGCATAGCGACCGATCTCGACGGGCTTTTCCGGCGTACCCCCCTTGACGCCGTTTCCAACATCCACCATCACAACGCCATCCCGCCAATTCGAGGAGTAGGCGATGCCGTCCTCCACCCAGACGTCGTGAATGGAATGGCCGGGCGTATCCAACTCGAACCGACCGACGCGGAAGGGTAGCTTGGGTTCGGCGATGTTGATGATGTCGTAGCGCCGGCCATTGCTCAACGCGTACACATGATTGTCGTAGACGAACACGTTGTGAACGCCGCCGGTCAGTTCTTCGTCGTAAGTCGAGAGCGTCTTGACCTCGGCGGGGTTGCTCACGTCGAGGATCACGATGCCGTTCTTACGACTCGAGGCACCTTCGCGGGAGATAACGGCGATCCTGCCGTCCTCGGAAACTTTCACGTCGTTGACCGTCCGGGCATCTACATTGATCGTGTCGATCAACTTGATGTTCCCGGCGTCGGTCACGTCCCAGAAATACGCATGACCGGCAGCGCTCCATGTGCCGGTAATGGCGTAATCGCGCCCATCGACACCTTCCCAGACCCACAGGTCCGACGTGTGACGGTCGTTGACCTTGCCGCGTCCGACAACCTCGACGGACTTCTGAACGTTTCGTTCCGAGATCTCAACGGTCGTCGTCGCCGACAGGTTGCCCGCCAGCGCCATCACCGTATACTGGCCGGGTTGCTCGGAGACGAACCGACCGTCGTCGAGGATCTGGGCTCGCGCAGCCGCTCCCGGGTTCACATCCACTCCGTGCGCCTGGACGGCATAACGAATTGGATAGCCGGCAATCGCGTTTCCTGAGGCGTCCTTTGCCACGCCTCTCATTGGGATCACGTCACCGGTCCGGGCATCGGTCGTCGTCGGATTGAGTTCGAGTGAACTGATTGCGTTTGCGACCACTTCCACATCGATTTCGTGAGTTATCGATTCGATCGAAGCCGTCAGCGTGAAGCTGCCGGTGCCAGTGGCCCGCACCTGACCGAAGCGATCGACGCTTGCGTTGTCCCCCACGACCGAGAGCGTCGCTTCGAGATCACGCCGAATGGTGTCGGTCACGTCAAACACATCCGCCTGGACCCGGATCGTCGTACCCTCGTACATCCTCTCGGGCAGCCCCGTCACAACGATGCGATCCAGAGCAGGTTGCGGCACGGTCACAGTTATCTCGGCACGGATACCATCCTGGTTTGCGTTGCGCGGATTGAAATCTTCACCCTGCGGTACGATCGCAACGATCGTGTACTCGCCCGGGCGGTAGGCTTCGAGTTCGCCGGTAGCCTGGACGCCCAGGTTGCGTCGGGATCGTGAAATAAAGATGACCGGCGCGGGGATCTCATTACCATCCGCATCCAGCACCGTTGCTTCGAGCTTGGTCTTGTCACCGACCTCCATCGTCAACGAAGACGGATCCACTCGTACCGACGCAGCTCGATCGACAATCGACGCCTCTGTCGCGGCGGGGTCCTGCGCATATGCACGGCTCCCAGTGGCAACAATCGCAACAATTACGCACAAAGTCAGCAAGATCGATTTCGTGAGGTTTTTCATTTTGTTAATCCTCCTCTTGATCAGCGAGAACCACCTTCTTCAGGGTCTACAAGTCGGACCGCCCACAGACCGCTATTAAAGTCGGAGAAGTAAACCAGGTCTTTGTAAGGCTGAGCACCCCAGACCATGGTGGCATTCTTGACATACCCTTCCGGATCGTTCGAATGGAACCAGCCGATTTCACGTCCCTGCTTGTAAAGGTCGCCCATCAACTCGCCCGAAACATCGACGATTCGCACGCCGCCGTTGTAGAAACCCATGTACAACACATCGTTTTCGATCCATAGGTTGTGCGTCCCGGCTTCGGGAACTTCATACCGGGCGACTTCAACCGGATTCTGCGGGTCGGTGAAGTCCACGATATGCATATAGCCGGCGGCCACGCTCCGGCCGTCAGTGTTCATGCCATACGGGAAGATTTCGTCACCCATGATCACATACGACTTGCCCGTGGATTGGCTCTTGAAAGGAAACGCCGCGTGGTTGCGGCCTTTGGGATCGGCGTAGCTGCCGATCTTTACCGGTTTGTCGGGCGTGCCGCCCGCCACACCGTTTCCCACGTCTACCAGGACGACCCCATCCCGCCAGTTCGATGAGTAGGCAATGCCGTCGTCCACCCAGACGTCATGAATCGAATGTCCGGGCGTGTCCAGCTCGAAGCGTGCGACGCGGAAGGGGATCTTCGGTTCGGCAATGTTGATGATGTCGTACCGCCGACCGTTACTCACCGCGTAAA
The DNA here is from genome assembly GCA_965262425.1 of Terriglobia bacterium. Lineage (GTDB taxonomy): Bacteria > Acidobacteriota > Terriglobia > 20CM-2-55-15 > 20CM-2-55-15 > CAZOZZ01. Next base: position 3,070,933 of record OZ253536.1, read on the forward strand.
CGTGGTTGTCCGAGATGAAGACGTTGTGCACGCCACCGGTCAGTTCCTCGTCGAATTCCGAGATCTTCGTGACCTCGGCGGGATTGGAAACGTCCAGAATAACGATGCCGTTGCGGCGATTCGACGCTCCCTCTCGACTCAGGACGGCGATCTTACCGTCCTCGGACACCTTGACGTCGTTGACCGTCCGTGCATCGACACTGATGGTGTCGATCATCGTCATGTTCGCGGGATCGGTGACATCCCAGACGTAAGCGTGGCCGGCCGCACCCCAGGTCCCGGTGATCGCGTAGTCTCTCCCGTCGACTCCTTCCCAGACCCATAGGTCGGAGGTGTGCCTGTCCCGGACGGGCGCCTGTCCGACAACCTCGACCCTCTTGGCGACATTTCGCGGCTCGATGTCCAGGATCGCCGTGGCAAACGAACCCGCCGAATTCGCGATGACCGAGTACTTCTCTCCAACCTCGAGCGTCAATTCCGAGGGCTCGACTTCGATCGTTTTCGCCCTCTCCAGTATCGACTCCTGCTCCTGGGCACCGACCGGGGTCGCAACAATGGCGACCATTCCGACCAGGGCGGCGCACAGAATCGTCCTCACCCGAACCGAGAGTCCATGCATGATCATTTCTCCTTCACGTCCATTTCCACAGCCGACTGTTTCGAGGCTCCAAAGATCTTTACGCGGATTACACAGATGGGAAGCAACGGTTCGATCCGCAGCCCCGCTCCCCACTTAAAGCTAATAGCTCACAGCCAATCGCCAACAGCCAATTCCCCACATCAAACGCCGATGACTTCGGCCAGTTCCTTCACGGCCGCCGCGGATTTCTGAACCGCGGCACGCTCGTCCAGAGTCAGTTCGATCTGGATGATCTCCTCGACCCCGTTTTCTCCGAGCTTGACCGGAACCCCTACATATAATCCATTGACCCCGTATTCTCCTTCCAGATAGGCCGCACAAGGAAGGATTTTCTTTCGGTCATTCAGTATGGCGTCGACCATTTCGACAATCGACGCAGCCGGGGCGTACCAGGCGCTGGTGCCCAGGAGGCCGACCACTTCCGCCCCACCTTTCCTGGTCCGGTCGACCAGACGCTCGATGGTGTCTGCCGGCAACAGTTCCGTGATCGGTATTCCGGCGACAGTCGAATACCGGGGAAGCGGAACCATCGTGTCCCCGTGGCCTCCCAGGACAAACGCGTGGATGTTCTCCACTGAAACGTCCAACTCCATTGCAATGAACGACCTGAAACGCGCTGAATCGAGAACCCCGGCCATGCCGATGACTCGTTCCTTCGCAAACTTGCTACATCGATATGCGGTCTGGACCATCGCGTCCAGGGGGTTGCTGACAACGATCAATATGGAATCAGGCGATCGCTCGGCCACCTGCTCGGTCACACTCTTGACAATGTTGTAGTTGGTTTTGAGGAGGTCGTCTCGGCTCATTCCGGGCTTTCGAGGGATTCCGGCGGTAATCACGATCACGTCGGAACCCGTGGTCTCGTCGTAGCCGTTCGTTCCGGTGATTCGACAATCGTATCCTTCGACGGGTCCAGCTTCCATCAGATCCAGAGATTTACCCTGCGGCACGCCCTCAACGATATCGACGAGCACAACATCGCCCAATTGCTTCTCGGCCACCAGTTGCGCTGTCGTCGCTCCGACGTTGCCGGCGCCCACCACGGTAACTTTCCTTCTTCCCATTACATATTCTCCACAATCGCCTGCGCGAATTCCGAGGTCTTCAGTTTCGTTGCACCTTCCATCAGGCGCTCCAGATCATAAGTCACACGCTTCTGCCCGATGGTCTCCCCAAACGCCCGCTCGATAGTTCGAGCGACCTGTTTCCATCCCATGAAATCAAACATCATGCATCCCGACAGGATGACACTGCTGGGGTTGATGACGTCCTTGTCCGCATACTTCGCGCTGTTCCGTGCGTTGCACCTTTTGGACCGCCGCGTCGAACACCATGCGGGAAGCCTTCCAGATGTCTCGTCCCGTTCCGTCCCCTTCGATGAATGGAATAATCGGCTTGTCGGGAATGACAAAGCCATCCCCTTCTTTCGTGATGATCCCACCGTGGTCGGGAACTTCGACTCCGTTGAATTTCAATTAGACCTCCAGGAATTTAATGGCTGATGATCAGTGGCATGAGTGTCCCTCAACCCTGACGAGAAACTAACAATTGTGCCAGAAGTCCATGTCAATTGACACCCCGGATTGGTTCTGCTAATGTCCGATGGTTTGCTCGCAAGTTGTACGGTGTGTAGTGGTTTGAGCGGGTCTCAGATTGAGCGGGGAGTTAGGCCGGATGTTTGTAGCCAAGAAGATATTCCTGACCAAAGGAGTCGGTCGACACCGCGAGAAATTGCCGAGTTTCGAAATGGCTCTCCGGGACGCGGGCCTGGCTCCGTTTAACCTGGTCCATGTCTCGAGTATCTTCCCTCCGAAATGTAAGTTGATCTCCCGCTCCCAGGGACTGAAGCATCTCTATCCGGGCCAGATCGTTTTTTCAGTCATCAGCACCAATGCCTCCAGGGAGCCACATCGGCTCATCGCTGCTTCGATCGGTGTGGCCATACCGGCGGACCCTAATTCCTATGGCTACCTGTCGGAACACCATTCTTGCGGAGAGAAAGAGGGCGTGGCCGGTGATTACGCGGAGGATCTGGCCGCGGAAATGCTCGCGACCACTCTGGGCGTGGAATTCGATCCCGATCGAAGCTGGGACGAAAAGCGGGAAATCTGGAAAATTTCGAACAAGATCGTGAAGAGCACGAACGTGACGAAATCGGCGGTCGGTGACAAGAACGGTCTCTGGACCACGGTTGTTGCGGGAGCGATCTTCATCCCCGATCCCATCTACATCCCAGAATGAAACGCAGGTTCTCCCAGTTCCTCGACGTCCCCGAACAATACTCCGAGTACGAACGTTCCCGCGTCGTCGTGTGGCCTCTGCCCTACGAGAAGACGACCACTTGGGGGAAAGGAACGTCCCGTGGCCCCGAGGCTATCCTCGACGCTTCGGCCCACGTCGAGTACTACGACGATGAACTGGACTGGGAGCCTTTCCACGTCGGCATTCATACTCTGCCGGAAACCGAAGTCTCGGAGCCGGCCGGTCTGGATCGACTTTACGAACAGGCCGGCAGGCATTTCTCCAACAACAAGTTCATTCTGGCTCTCGGAGGCGAGCATTCCCTGTCGACGCCTATCATCCGCGCCGCCAAAAACAAGTATCCCGACTTGTCAGTTCTCCAGATCGACTCCCACGCCGACATGCGAGACACCTACGACGGGACCCCCCACAGCCACGCCAGTGTGATGAGACGAGTCGTCGAAATCTGCCCTGTGGTCCAGGTCGGCATCCGCTCGATCTCAAGAGAGGAACGGGACGAACTGAAGAATCTGCCGACCAAAGTGTTTTACGCCAGGGACACAGTCGCCAACAGCGACTGGATCGAAAACGCGGTCGGTGCCTTGACCGACTCTGTCTATCTGACCATCGACGTCGACGGCTTTGACCCGTCGATCATGCCGGCCACAGGCACCCCGGAACCGGGCGGACTTTCCTGGTACCAGGTACTGACTCTCATTCGCCGCGTCGCCGAGACCAGAAAGATCGTCGGCGCGGACATCGTAGAATTGATGCCCATCGAAGGCCAACATGCGTCGGACTTCCTCTGCGCCAAACTGGGTTACAAAATCGTTTCGTACGTGTTTGGGGGAAAGGGTTGACGCGGATTACGCAGATGTGGAGTCCGAGGTCGGGGAGCGGTAGCGCTCTTCCGGGGAAGCTAACAGCTCACAAAAAAAGGGCGCTCCAAGGAGCGCCTTTTTTTTGGATAAACCTAGACCTAGTCTCCTCCGGCGGCTTCCGGAGCGGAAACCATCACGGGGCCTTTTCGGAACCGTATAACGGCTTCAATCACCAGCCACACGCTCAGAACAAAGATGGAGCTTGCTACGAAAGTGAGCAGGAACTGACCCGCGCTGAAGTACAGCCAGAGGTTGTAGACCATGGCCGTGATCGTTACGAACAGCATGAAAACCATTGGCAGGAACGTGTACCAGTAGTTCCACCCTTTCTGCCGCAGGTAAACGGTAACCGTCAACAGCGTCAGACCGGCAAGCACCTGGTTGGTGCTTCCGAACAGGGCCCAGAGCGCCAGACCGGCGGGTTGGCCGTTGACCTCGTAGAACGCGAAGAACGCGATCAGAACAACGGCGATGCCCGAAGCGGTGTAGCGATTTGCAAGCTGCGGTACTCCGATCGAGTTGCCGATCTCGCCGATATTGTAGCGGAGCAACCGGGTGCCCGAGTCGAGCGACGTCAACGCGAAGGAGACCGCGACCAGGGCGATGAATGCCTGAGCGATCGGCATCGGCACACCCAACGTAGTGACGAACAGAGCCGATCCGTCGATAAACGCCTCCATCTTGTCAGCCAACCCGTTTGCGACCGTCCAACTCGAATAGTGCTCACTCCACGCCTCGGTTGAACGGAAACCCGCTGTTGTGGCTAACACGGCGAGAAGGCCGAGCAGGGACTCGCCCACCATTCCACCGTACCCGATCGCGACCGCGTCGGTCTCCTTACTGATCTGCTTCGAGGTGGTGCCGGAAGAAACCAGCCCATGAAATCCCGACGCCGCCCCACAGGCGATCACAATGAAGACGAACGGAAAGATGGGTGGGGCATCCGCGGGTGCCATGTCGAGAACCGGGGCGACGAACTCCGGGCGTAACAGGAAGAACCCGATAAACGCCGCGCCGAGACCCAGGTAAAGAAGCAGGGAGTTCAGATAATCCCTCGGCTGTAAGAGCGCCCAGACCGGGAGAACCGAGGCCGCGAACGCATACACGAGCAGGATCATGATCCATGTCTCGCGCGCGAGGTCCGGCCGTGCGATATTCAGGGCGACGGCGACCGACAGCATCATCAGGGTAAAACCGACCGCTGTCGTTTTGGAAACGCTCGCACCCTTCTTGTAGACGAGCCAACCGATCACCATGGCCACCGCCATCAGGAAGAAGGTCGGAAAGACAGCCTCCGGATAGAAAGCGGAAGTAAACAAGTCTGCCACGACGCCGACAAAGACGCCCATGACCAGGCAGATCAGAAACAGGATGATCAGGAGGAACAGCGACTTGGCGCGCTTGCCGATAAGGTCTTCAGCCACCTTTCCGATGCTCATGCCCTTGTTCCGCATCGAAACGACCAATGCACTGAAATCGTGAACCGCGCCCACCAGAAGAGTGCCCAACACCACCCAAACCATTCCGGGCAGCCATCCCCAGATGACCGCGATAGCGGGTCCCAGCATCGGAGCCAACCCTGCTATCGAAGCGTAGTGATGCCCGAAAAGCACGTCTTTCCTGGCAGGGACGTAGTCTATGCCGTCTTTCATCGCGTGGGCAGGGGTGATTGCGTTCGGATCTAACTTGAAGACCTTGGAACCGAGATGTCGGGCATAAAACCTATAGAACAGCACATACGTGACAAAACACAATGCTGCTGCGAGCACAGGTGGCATAACACACTCCCTCCTTACGGGCTTACATCTACAAGGATCCCGGCAAAGATCGTCTTACCTTTTACACTCCGCTGCCATCGCTGTCAACGTTCTCAACCCATAAAGAACAGGACGACCGCGGGGATGATAATTATGGCCACGCCGTCCAGGATCAGACCGTAACGCACCATCTGCATCAGCGGGACCTTTCCCGAGGAGTACACGATAGCGTTCGGAGGCGTGGACACCGGCAACACGACCGCAACCGAAGCGGCCAGGCTCGCGGCAATGGCCGGAGGAACCGGATCCACGCCGGCCGCCTGAGCGATCGAGATAATGATCGGAACTGCGATGGTGGCGGCCGCCGTATTCGACATCGTTTCTGAAAGGAAGACGCCAAACACAGCGGAGGCGAAGGTCAGTCCTACGATGGATGAAACGGGAAGGATTCCCGTAATACCCTGTCCTACCGCTTCAGCCAGAAGGGTCTGACGTGCCAGGTCGCCCAGAGCCAATCCACCGCCGAAAAGGAGAATCGTCCCCCAGTCGATCTGAGCCGCCTGTTTCCATGTGATCGTCTGGCGCTGGGTTCGGCTGATCGGCAGGACAAACAGCAAAGTGGTTCCCACAATCGCGGCAACGGAGATCGGCACCGCAGCCCTCAGCTGGTCCACAAAGGATGTAAACCCAGGTGAATTTATGGGGATCAGGGGAAGGAGTCCTGGAATCACCCAGAGCGCCACGGTCACCAGAAACGCGATCGACACGTTGCGTTCGCCAGGCTTCCATTCTCCCAGGGCCGCCTTGCGTTCCTGGATGATTCGCTCCGCTCCGGGGATTTCCTTAACACCGGCTCCGCCAACCCAGTTGAGATAGAAGAACAGGAACAGGAGCATCAGGAGTGAGATAGGAACGGCAAAGACCATCCACTCCACAAACGTGATCTGGACGCCCGCATATTGTTCGATCATCCCGACCGCGATCACGTTGGGCGGGGTCCCAATGATCGTCGCAATCCCTCCGAGCGAACAGCCGTAGGCTGTGACCAGCATGAGGACGGTGCCGTAGTTCTTACTGATGTCGGCTTCCGACTCCATGAAGGCCAACAACGACAGCCCGATCGGCAACAGCATGGCCGCGGTGGCGGTATTGCTCATCCAGGCCGAAGTCACCGCGGCGATACCGCCATAGGCGATCATGATGCGCGTCGGACGGGCGCCGATGACCTTCCACGACATCACGCCGTAGGCGATTCGTTCATTCAGCCTGTGAACGAATATGGCCTGGGCCAGGATGAAACTCCCTATAAAAAGGATAATCAGCGGGTTTGCGAACTGGGCGAAGGCCTGACCGGCGGGTGCGACCCCGAGAATTACGGCCAGGGTCGGCCCAAGCAGAGCCGTTACCGGAAGCGGTATGGCTTCGGTGACCCAGAGTGTGATCACCGCCACCATGACTGCGGCCAGGCGGTGCGCCTCGGTCGACAATCCCGGCAACGGCAGAACAAGCATCAGAATGAAGAGGCCCGGCGCCAGGACGATGCCGAGCTTGGCGCGCAACTCGTCAAAGCGCGCCTCGCCGGCACTCACGATCGAACGGGCCCCACCTTTGTTCTTTTCGACAGATTTCATGGCGTGGGGTTTACCACACCATGACATGCCGCGTCCAGCGTCCTTTCGAATTCATCACCTACAACCCGACCATTTTCGAATAGACCGATCGGGCAGTCGATGCCTTCTCGGTCCCCTTGATGATCGCTCGACCGTCGTGGAACAGCGTCAGCTCGTAGGGAGGGTTTTGACACTTGAGGAGGAACTCGTTGGTCTGGACCGGGCCAAACACTTCGAGCGTCTTTCCCATCTCGGCAAGATCCAGCTTCGCCCGCACGCCGGGGATCAGTTGGACCGCATTCCGACCACACAGGGTGATCGTGCGCACAGGGTTGCCGTCGAGATAGTCGAAGCGGCCGTGGGCACAAAGCGGGCAGGATTTTCTGAGGTCGGGAGACATGCGGAGCGTGTGGAAGCGTCGTTCCCAGACATCGACGGAGATCAACCGAACATCTCCGGGATCGAACGCGCCGACGAGGATTCGCAAGGCTTCGGTCACTTCGATCGAGGCGATCAGGTTCGTTATCGGCGCGATCACGCCGGCCGTGTCGCAGGTCGGCGAGGAGCCCGGCGCCGGCAGCTCGTCTACCACACAGCGAAGACAGGCAGATTCCGGCAAGATCGGCAGGACCAGACCGTAACTGCCGACTGCCGCCGAGTAAATCCACGGCAGACCCAGCTTTCGACAGGCATCGTTGAGGACGAAACGGGTCTCGAAATTGTCGACTGCGTCGAGAACCAGGTCGGCTCCATCTATATGTTCTTCGACATTCGATGGGTTGAGGTCGTCGACCACGACTTCCACCTCGACAGTGGAATTGATTCGCCCAAGCTTTTTCTCGGCCGCGACGGCCTTGGGCAAATTCAGACGAACGTCCTCTTCGTCGTAGAGTGTCTGACGCTGGAGGTTCGACAGCTCGACAAAATCCCGATCGATCAGCGTTAAACGCCCCACGCCGGCACGCGTGAGTTGATCTGCAACGACCGATCCCAGCGCGCCGAGCCCGACGATGACTACCGACGAGCCAGACAGACGAGCCTGCCCGGCTTCCCCGATGGGCGCAAAGCGCACCTGGCGTGAATACCGCTCACTTTCCGACAAACGTCAACTCCCGTTGCATGCACAAGTACATGGCTTTCACCAACGGTTCGGTCTGCATGGTTATCGCGCTTCGGAGGATCTCATCGAATTCTGCAAGTTGACCTTCAAGCAGAAAGAAAGGAGGCAGGTGTGCCTCGAAGAGGCAATGGTTCGCAAACACCACCGCGGTCGTGCGGTTTCCGAAGTCGAACGGCCAGATGTCGATGATACGGGTCAGGGCAAGTGCCGCCCGCTCCAGCGGATGGATCTCGTCGAAACTGGGCGCCGTCAACCAGGGCGCGAAGTTGTCCAGAGACCGGTCGATGAATTCCGGATCGGGGTAATCCTGGCCTTTGAAAACCGCCCCGGTCCGGACTTGTCTCAGCGAACCTGCACCCGCTTGACCCGCAAACAACCGCGCGTGAAGACCCAGCAAGCCTTCCTTTGTCAGCGCACCCAACTCTCGTCGCGCCCCCGCCACGTCCCCGGCCCCCTCGCCGTAATCCATCAGGCGGTCGAAACGCTCCCAGCAGGGATCCAGATTCGCCAACTCCAGGACCTCCAGGTCTGCAAACGGATGCGGTTGACGGCGAAGCATGTCGGAATAGATTGGAAGGTCTTCAGACACCTCACACCCCGGCCCTAGGAGCCTGCCGCGCAGGCCCCTAGAGCCCGCTCAAGATCAACGTTCGGCGACAGCCTGTCGCGCTTCCTTGTCGATTGTCTTACGACGCTCGGATTCCCGTTTGTCGTAGGTCTTCTTGCCTTTCGCAAGCGCCAGCTCGCACTTCACCCGACCGTTTTTGACATACATCCGCAGCGGCACCAGCGTCAGCCCGCGCTCGGTCGTACGCCCGATCAATCGTCGAATTTCGGACCGTTTCAGCAGGAGCTTGCGTGCTCGGACGGGATCGTGGTTGGAAATGTTTCCGTGCGAGAACGGGCTGATGTGGCAGTTCAGAAGCCAGACTTCGCCCGACTTCACAAGCCCGTAAGCGTCTTTGAAATTGATGCGGCCGTCCTTGGCGGACTTGACCTCGGTTCCTGTCAGAACGAGGCCGGCCTCAAACTTCTCGAGGATTTCGTAGTTGTGGAAGGCTTGCCGGTTGACGGCCAGCGCAGGGCTCACAGTCTGCCAGGTGGAGGCGGGGTTTTCTTGTTGAGATCCAGTATCTTCGGCGACGTGTTGCCGAAAACGTTCGGTTGCGCGGAACCCGGCGTCGTCGGGGCACCGGGGCTGGTCGTCACACCCGGATTGGTCCCGGGCATGCCGGGTGACCCAGTGGGCAGCCCAAACGGATAGGATGACTGTCCCGGCATAGCCAGAGGAGTTCCAGGCTGCGGCTGGGAATTCTGATTCGCACGGGGATTCACCAGGGGCCCAAAAGGTGTCTGAATGATCGCAGGCTGCTGGGGAGCATTCCCTGGCGCCCGGTTGTTGGCTCCCACTGCCGGGTTGGACTGGAATGGCGTCACTCGATTTAGTCCGGACCCGACCGGCGGCCGGTTCTGGTTGACGAAAGGTTGCGGGGATGCGGTTGCTGCTCCTGCCGGTGTCGAGGGCCGGGCATCCCCCGAAAGTGTCCCGGAAACCGAAGTGACCACAATCCGCGTATTTTCGAGAACGAAGTAGTCGATCGGCAATCCTTCGAAAATTTTCTTCACAGCACGATCCAGGGCCAAACCTCGAAACTGAACACTGACGTTGCGATTGATGAGTGAGTCCGGAACGGTCGAATTCGTGCCGGCGACTCGATCCAGCAGGCCGAGCAACCGACCGAGTGGAACCGCTTCGGCGTGGATCGACACGCGACCGTCGATCACCTTGATCTCCAAACCATTGCCGTCCGCCGCCACTACATACTGGGCGAAAACAAGCACCAAGGTCAGCATTACCAACCGCTTCATGAAAGCAGTCCTCCCGGGAAACTAATTTCTTCACTTATATTATAACCCGATGACGCCCGCAGGGAAACCCTACGCAACACCGATCACCGTGCACCCTTGCCCATCAAAACAACCGGAACGGTTTTGAGTAAAATTTTCAAATCCAAAAGCAAAGACCAGTTGTCTATGTAGTTCAGGTCCAGCTTCATCCATTCGTCGAAGCCGACCTGGTTCCGGCCGCTGATTTGCCAAAGGCAGGTGATGCCGGGTTGCATACTCAGGCGGCGGCGCTGCCAGCGTTGGTATCGCTGGACCTCCTGAGGAAGTGGTGGGCGGGGCCCGACAAGGCTCATGTCCCCCTTGAGGACGTTATAGAGCTGAGGCAGTTCGTCAATGCTGAATCGTCGCAGGAATTTGCCGATCTTCGTGACCCTGGGGTCGCGAGAAGATTTAAATACAGGACCATCCATCTCGTTCAGGGCCTCGAGTTCGTATCGCCGTTGCTCGGCATCGTCGACCATGGAGCGAAACTTGTACATCACGAATGGCCGCCCATGGAGGCCGCATCGCTCCTGTTTGAAGAACATTGGGCCACGCGAGGTCAGTTTGATCGCAACCCCCGCCGAGGCCATAATCGGACTCGCGGCCACAAGGAGCAGTCCGGAGAAGACGACGTCCATTACGCGCCGAATAAACAGGACGACTTCGTCGGAAGGGGTGGGACTGAAAGTCAGCAGCGGAACGCCTTCCAGTTCATGGAGTTCCATCCGGGAAATCGTATGAGGAAACAGATCCAACACGACACGCGCCGTGATGCCAAGCTCCTCGCACATCAGGAAAAGCTCTTCGCAGGAATCGAGGCGCTGGCGATCGACGACAAAAATCGCTTCGTCAATGCCTCCTCGCTCGAGAACCTCCGAAGCTTCGGCCTCGGGAAAGACCCCTACCGCCCGGAGCCCCCATTCCCTGTGGGCCTCGATCGCGGCAACCAGTTCCTCCGCGGCTTCCGGATCCCCAACGATGGCAACCTGCCGGGACCAGGTCTGGCTGTTCTGGCGGACAGCGAACAGGAGCATTCGGTACGAGACCAGGGCGACATAATTGATGACGAGCGTGAAGGCCGCTATGAGACGGCTCGTCGCTTCGTAACCGACGAAGAACAGCACCGCGGCCAGGACAACCCATGCGAAGCCAACAGCCTTGGTGAGCTGAACGAACTGATCTTTCGGCGAAAGAAATCGCGACGAATAGACGCCGAAAGCGGGAAGCAGAATGGCCCAGATCGGCAACATCAGCCACAACAGCCATATGTAGATGCCGACGGGCATTACGGTGAAGCCATCGAGTGTAAACAGGCTTCGTACAGCGTATGCCAGGAAGAAACTACCTGCGGTCAACAACAGATCGACCAGAAGCAGGATGAACGCCAGGATCTTTTTTCTCTGCTGGATCATGCCGAGGTATACGGATTCAGCGGTTGTGCTGGGCAACCCGACGGATCCGGGACGCGAGCAACTCTCGCCCGAAAGCCGGAGGACCTCCACTTTTCATCCATTCATTGAACGCTACCATGAACAGACTGTCCATACTAAGGGTTCTCATCAGCTTATGCACTGTGGTTGCGATACTGGCGGGCTGCGCACCCGGCCGCCAGGCCTACAAGCTCGGTATCGAAGCAGAATTGTCCCGTGACTATGAAACGGCGATGGCCCACTACGAACAAGCCCTCGCTGAAAAGCCTGGCGATATCGAATTCCGTCTGAAGCTCCAAACCGCGCGCTTCAATTCCGCTTACGAACGTTTCAGTAACGGCCGACGGGCCCTGGAGGCCGGCAACCTGGATGTCGCCCGGGCCGAGTTCGCGCGAGCTCTCGAACTGGACCCGACACACAGTCTGGCCCAGTCGGAATTGGCACGCGTCGAGGAAATGATTCGTTCCGGCAACCCTGCTGAAGCCGAGATCACCCCCACCTTCTCCCAGCGTCGGGAGCAGGCTCGAACCGACCCCAGTATGGAAGCCCAGCTGCGGCCGACTTTGACGGGACCGATTTCACTCCGTATCACCCAGGAAGCGGAGGCGATCTTTGAAACCATCGGTGAACTCGCCGGTCTGAACGTCATCTTCGATCCCGACTTCCGGTCGACACGGATATCCGTGGAGCTGGACGATCTGACCGTTTTCGAAGCGCTGGACATTCTGGCTCTCCAGACTCGCACTTTCTGGAAGCCCATCAACCAGAAAACGATTATCGTCGCACCGGAAAATCAGCAGAAGCGGCGGGAGTACGAGAAACACATACTCAAAACGATCTACCTCACCAACAGCGTCAACCCGACGGATATCACCGAAGCCATCACGGCGATCCGAACGCTCCTGAACATGCGTTTCATCGCCCAAAGCACGTCCATGAACGCCATCATCCTTCGCGACACTCCGGACAAGGTCGCGATCGCCGAAAAGATCATCGATGATATCGACAAGGGCAAAGCGGAAGTTCTGGTGCAGGCGACCGTTCTCGAGGTCGACCGCAATGACCTTCGGGACTTGGGAATCCTGCCGCCTCAGGGGACCACCATCGGGTTCGACTCTGGCGCCGCTCCAGCTGCCGGTGCAGGTGGCGGAGCGGCAGGGGCCGGGAGCAACCAGATCAGCATCCGTGATCTGGACACGATCAATTCCGGCAGTTTCAATCTCGTCATCCCGGATTCGGTCGTGCGTTTTCTGGAAAGCAGCTCCAATACCCGGTTGGTGCAGAACCCGAGCGTGCGGGCCACCGACGGCAAGCTCGCGCAGATTCGGATCGGTTCCCGGGTCCCCGTCGCGTCCGGAAGTTTCCAGCCTGCATTCGTGGGTGCTACCGGCACCCCTGTCGTCCAGTTCCAATACATCGATGTGGGCGTCAACCTCGATATCACGCCCCGGGTATTATTGAACCGAGAGGTCTCGATGACCGTGCTCGTTCAGGTGCAGGCTACAGCCGGAAGCAGTGCCATCGGCGGCGTCTCCCTTCCGGTATTTACGAACCGTTCGATCCAGCACGAAATCCGACTGCGAGAGGGTGAGACCAACATTCTGGGCGGCCTGATCACCCAAAGCGAGACCACCGCGATGTCGGGCATTCCGGGACTCTCCCAGATTCCCATCCTCAAACACCTGTTCTCAACTGAAACCAGGCAGCGTGATCAAACCGAAATCATCGTCATGTTGACGCCCCACATTATCAGGATGCCCGACATCACCGACAGGAACCTGCGCGGCATCCTGGTGGGAACTGAAGTCGATACTCGTTTGATGGGGATTCCCGGCGATTTGGGGACTCGCGACGTGGCACCTGAAATTGAACCGGAGTCCCCAACCCCGGAGCCTGCGGACCCTGGAAGCGAGAGACCGGTTCCGGAACCGTTGCCGACCTCCGACTCGGTGAGCTTCGATCCTTCCCCGCTCACCCTCGAAGCGGGAGTCCCGACCGATGTCGAATTACGAATCGACGCCGCCAGCATGATCGGCGCCGACCTGGTCCTGGAGTTTGACCCGAGCCTGATAGCTCTGGCCAACATACTGGACGGCGGATTCCTGAGCGGCGACGGCACGGGCGTGGCCGTGGTTCAGAACATCGACACGGAGCGTGGAATCGCGATCGTGTCGCTGGAACGACCGGAACTTTCTGCTCCGATTTCAGGCGGCGGCAGTATTCTCACCCTGACCCTGGAAGGTTTGGGAAGCGGCGAATCGATTCTGAGAGTCACGGAGTTCAAAGTTCGAGCCGGAAGTAACCAGACACGCACGGGAAAGGTTGCCGAAGTTCAGATCAGGGTGCCTTAGGATATAGGTATGAGATCCGTTAGTTCCCGGCTCGGTTTTTCGCTCGTCGAGCTGATCATCACGGTGACTCTCGTCGCAATCCTGGCCGGCCTGGCTATTCCGCTGGCACGCAACTCGATCGTGCGGCAGCGAGAGGTCGAGTTGCGGCGGGGCCTGCGTGAAATGCGTGTCGCCATCGACCGCTACAAGGAGGCTTCGGATCTGGGGTTGATCCAGGTCACGCTTGGCACCGAAGGATATCCCGACTCCCTGGAGATTCTCGTCGAAGGTGTCGATCAGATAGGTCAGGTAGATCGGAAGCTGAAGTTCCTCCGCAGGATTCCGATCGACCCCATGACCAATTCAACCGAGTGGGGCTTAAGAGCCTACCAGGATGATCCGGAATCGGCGTCCTGGGGTGGTGACAATGTCTTCGACGTCTACACCAAATCGATCGGGGTGGCCCTGGATGGTACAGACTACAAAAATTGGTAGGAACGGCTTCTCTCTGCTGGAGATGATGATCGTCCTGACGATCATCGCAATCCTGGCATCCATTTCCATACCGATGTACCAGGTGACACTCCTGCGTTCGAGAGAGGCCGTCCTCAAAAGCAACCTGCACTCGCTTCGCTCCGTCATCGACCAATACACGGCCGACAAGAAAATCGCTCCTCAGTCTCTGGAAGATCTCGTGGACGCCGGTTACTTGAGAGAAGTCCCCCAGGACCCCATCACCGACTCGAGTACGACCTGGCAGGTGGAGTTCGGCAGCACAGCCATCGTCGTCGACCAGCTCGACACCGGAATTGTGGACGTGCGTAGCGGATCCAGTGCTGTTTCGAGCGAGGGTACGCCGTATAGTGACTGGTAAGGGAAGTGGTTAGTTGTTAGTGGTTAGTGGCAAGCCGAAAATCACCTTTCCCGGCTCCGAAAACTAACCACTGAAAACTAACCACTGACAACTTCCCCCGCCTAAATCCCCAAACTCCTGAGAAGCCTCTCATCATCCCGCCACTTTTTCTTGACCTTCACGTGCAGATCCAGGTGGACTCGGCTGTGGAGGAGGGATTCGATCTCCAGACGGGCTTCGGTTCCCGCACGTTTCAGCAACTGGCCTCCCTTGCCGATGACGATGGCTTTTTGTGAGGACCTCTCCACGAAAATGGACGCGTAGATCCGAATGATTCGTTCGCCTTCCTCGAAGCGTTCAATGCTGATCGCGGTCGCATAAGGGAGTTCTTGACGGGTCAGAAGGATCAGCTTCTCCCGGATGATCTCGGAAACCAGGAAGCGTTCGGGCTGGTCGCTGAGTTGATCGGACGGGTAGTACATCGGACCCGGGGACAGGTAGCCGAGGATCTCATCTTTCAAAGTATCCACACCGTCCCCGTTCAGCGCCGACAACGGAATGATCTCATCGAAAACGGCTGCTTTCCCGTAACGGTCGATCTGGGGCAGAAGGTCCCGCTTGGGAACCTTGTCGATCTTGTTCAACAGCAGGAAACGGCGAGAAGAGGCTTTCTTCACCAGTTCGAGCGCAAACGCTTCACCACGCCCGTAGTCGGCGGACGCGTCAACCATCAGCATGACGACGTCGATGTGCTCGAGCGAGTCGGACATGAAGCGCATCATCCGCTCGTTCATCCGATGGATCGGTTTGTGGATGCCGGGAGTGTCGAGAAAAATGATCTGCCCGGCGTCATTCGAGATGATTCCCCGCACCACGTTGCGGGTCGTCTGCGGTTGGGGTGTCACGATCGAAATCTTCTGGCCGACGAGCCTGTTCAGCAGCGTGGACTTGCCGGAATTCGGACGACCGATGATGGAGACGAAGCCGGACTTGAACTGCTCGTCGGTCATCATTTCCTCTGTGGCGAAAGTAAACGGATTCTCAGGCGGCGGATCTTACGGCGATCGGCCTCGACCACCTCGAAGGACAAACCTTGATGCTCGATCTTCTCGCCACGCGAAGGCAGGAACCCGAACAGTTCGACGGCCGCCCCTCCAACCGTCGTGCACTCCGTGTCGTCGACGACCGGCATGCCCAGGCGGGATTCCATCACGTCCAGCTCGACCGTTGCCGGCACAAGATAGATTCCCGGACTCTCTTCGAGGATTTCGTCGCCTTCCGGCTCGGAATCATCGCGGATCTCACCGACGATTTCCTCGATCAGGTCTTCGATGGTGATCAGTCCTGAAATACCACCGTACTCATCCACAACGAGGACAATCTGCCGCCGATGGGTTTTCATTTCCTCGAGCAAATCATCGATCGGCTTGGTTTCGGGTACAAAGTGAACCGGATGCACGAGCGGCCGGATGTTATCGAGTTGCTCCCCACCCCGCCAGACCCGGAGCAGGTCCCGCTCGTGAACGATCCCTTCGATATTGTCCAGTTCGTCGCGATAGACCGGGATCCGGGAGTGTTTCTTCGAAACGATCAGACCAACCAGCCTGTCGACACTCCAGGCCACATCCGCAGCCACGATCTGTGTCCGGGGCGTCATGACTTCGAGCGCGACCTTGTCGCCAAACTGAACGATCGACTGGATCATGACGCCCTCGTCCTGCTCGAGGATCCCTTCTTCCTGACCCGCGTCAATAAAAGCCTGAATCTCTTCCTCCGACGCCTCTTCGTCTGGTTCCGGCTCACTCTCCTCTTCCCATCGGAGGAAGCGGGTGAGCACAGCCATGATCAGTCGGACCAGGGGGCGCAAAATGTAGTACGGAACGGTCAGCACCGGAACCAACCGGGCAAGCACCTGTTCCGGATTACGTAGTGCCAGGGCTCGAGGTACAAGCTGCCTGAAAACCAGCACGATGACCAGTGTCGTTCCGGCTGCCGCCAGCAGCGCGACGGCGAAATGCAGGGCAGTCCGCAGGAAGGCGCCGGTCAGGAGGACCGCAATCGAAATCAGAAGAGCCTGGATGCCGATGTGAACGGCCATCAAGACTTCGTTTCGCTCTTCAACCAGGGTCCCGATCAGGGGACTTCGCCTCGTTTCGGTTGCATCGACCAACCGGCGTAAAGCGATCTTGCTGATTCCAGCCAGCGCAAAATCCAGGACGGACATGACATGCAAAGCCGTGACCAGGGCCGCGGCAACCAGTAGTTCCATGGCGCTCAACACTTGAACCTGCGGCGCAGTCGGCGTTCGATGGATCTCATCTCCCCGCCGTCGGTCTCGTGATCGTAGCCCAGCAGATGCAGAAGTCCGTGAAGGGCCAGCCTCTTGAGATTCGTACCGAAATCAAGCGTTTTCGACCCGAGAATCTGGGCATGTGCGCTTTCGGTTGAAATGAGAACGTCGCCGAGGTAGCCCGGGTCACCGGGGAAGGACAGAACGTCCGTGGCTTTGTCCACGCTCCTGTACTTGTTGTTGTACCGGCGCATCACCGGGTCGCTGACAAGCACGACCGAAAACGGATCGCCCACCTGAAGCTGGTCTGCTATTCGTCCCAGGAAGTTCGAAAGCTCGCGGCGATCGACGGGATGTCTTCTCTGACGGTTCAGGAGCAGGTATGGCTCTGGGTCGGGGGGGTCGGGCGAGGCCTGGCCCGGATTGGATGCGGCTTCCATCAGCTCGCCCCGTTTCCATCGGGTGGCCGGTTGAACAGATGAGCACGTTGATCGATGGAATTCCGTTTCGAGTGTTTCTCGTAAGCCCGCACGATCTCCTGCACGAGTTGATGGCGCACGACGTCGCGGTCGTTGAAGGTGACGAAACTGATTCCTTGAATGTCCCGCAGGACGCCACGGGCTTCAATAAGACCGGACGTCTTTCCGAACGGCAGATCGATCTGCGTGACATCGCCGTTGATGACCGCTTTGGAACTGTCTCCGATACGCGTCAAGAACATCTTCATCTGTTCCGAGGTGGTGTTCTGTGCCTCGTCCAGAATAATGAACGAGTCGTTCAGCGTCCTTCCACGCATGAAGGCGATCGGAGCGATTTCGATGATCCGCCTCTCCAAGTATCGATCGACACGGTCGGTATCCAGCATGTCGTAGAGAGCATCGTAGAGGGGCCGCAGATAGGGGTCGATCTTCTCTTCGATGGTCCCCGGCAGGAAGCCCAGCCTCTCGCCCGCCTCGACGGCGGGTCGTGTCAGGACAATGCGACTCACGCGTTTTCCAAGCAACTCCCGGATCGCCATGGCAACGGCGAGGTAGGTCTTCCCGGTTCCTGCCGGACCTATTCCGAAGACCATGTCGTGCCGGTCGATGGCTTCCATGTACAGCTTCTGGTTCAGCGTTTTCGGCGCAATGTTTCGCTTGCCGACCTGAAACTGACGGCGAGGCGACACGACCTGCCTCAAGGTGACCGAGTTATCTTCCGATACGATCCGGATGACCGACTTCAAGTCTTCGTCCGACAGCTTCATGCCCTCCGAGCGTAACTGGGCGTAGTCGCCTAACAACTGTTCGACGAGAGTGACCTGTCGATCGGTCCCTTCGACCGTCAGGTTATTTTCGACAATCTGGACTTCGACCTGGAGAAGTGATTCCAGGTACTTGATGTTTCCGTCGTAGGTACCAAACAGGTCGGCGACGCCTTCGCCGATGGGGATGGTTTTCTTCATTCCTGAGCTGGCCGATTATACCATGTTGGGCCCTGGGGCCCCTTAGGTGAAGTTCGCGAGCCAGCTGACAACGGCCTTGTTGAATTCGTCGGGTGTTTCCCAGAAAACACAATGACCGGCGGCGGGAATAACTGTAAGCCGGGCGCCCGGGATTCCGGCGGCCACCATGCTGGAATGGCGGGGCGGGATCAGTATGTCCTCAGCGCCGACAATGACGTGCGTGGGAAATTCGATGGAATGAATCCGATCGAGCGTGTCGTGTTCGAGCGTGGCCTCGCACTGGCGCGCGAATCCGGCCTGGGTCTGAGGGTACGGGTTCGACAGGACTCGCTCCCGGTAAGCGCCATGCGCCCCGGGGTTCTCGTAAAAGCGGTGGGTGAACAACCATGGCGTCCGGGCCTGGAGAAACTGCTCCCGGCTCATCGTCTGAGAAAACGTTTCCCACGATGTGAGGACTTGCCTCATGTACTCGTCCGGCTTCGCACTCGAGCACACTATGGTGAGGCTACGAACAGTGTCGGGATGATGGAGGGCTATTTCCTGCGCGATCATCCCACCCATCGATGCGCCGACGATGTGGACCGGGCCGTGTCCCAGAAGACGGACCAGGGCAGCCGTGTCGTCGGCGAGTTGCACGATCGAATAGGTGTCGACGGGGCTCTCGCCGGTTCGGCCGACATCCCGATTGTCGAATAGAATGACGCGGAAACCCGCGTCAACGACAGCCGGGACTTGAGTGTTCTTCCAACTGGCATGATCGGAGCTTACGCCGGATATGAGAATCAACGGCTCGCCGTCACCTACTTCGTCGTAGTAGAGACTCAGTTCGTTGATCTTTCGAGTGGCCATGATCCCGATTGTAGCGGATGTCTAAATAAATGAATTCCTCTCACGGACGCTGGTCCCCGCGTCGCAGGGCATTGACCCCCACCCGAGGGACTTGCTACTATGATCGATTCGAGAGGAACATTTATGGCAAACCATGTATCCGCACTCAAGCGGAATCGACAGAACGAGAAGAAGCGGTTGATCAACCAGATGAACCGCAACAGGCTGAAGACGCAACTGAAGAAACTGAAGGCGGCCATATCGGACGGCAAAGCCGAAGAGGCCACGGGCTTGCTGCCGGCCACCTTAAGCCTGATAGACAAGTCCGTTCAGAAAGGCGTCATCAAGGCCAATGCCGCGCGGCGTTACAAGTCACACCTTACTCGCCACGTGAACACGGTCGTGGCAGCGTAGTTACCGCCCCGGGAATGGGCCCTGATTCCCAGAGCGGCGGTCCGGGCGTCCAGGGACAGCCACCAGCACAGGCTGTCCTGAAACTCTTGTTCTCCCCCTCAACTGACCACTGACCACTAACCACTTCCTAAGACCCTTCATCGGATCAATTTCCACAGCATCACGTCGAAGTAGTACTCCGGATTCGGTGCGGACGTCTTAAAGGCCCGATCCGCCTCGATCAGGTCTTTGAAACCCCGGACTACCCGAATCCAGTCAAATCGACGGCATGAAGACACGAAGTCTCCCGCCTTCCAGTACGGGACCGACGCGGCGGCGGCAATGTCCTTCGCCGAACCTTTGCCCTCGAGCGCTTTCCCGACGAAGATCTGACGCCAGACACGAGCCAGTCGAGACAGGATGAGAATGGGTGCAACCCCGTCCTCTATCATCGCGCCAACCACGCGAACGGCTTTCTCATAATCCCGCCGAAGCAGGGTGTCGTCGAGTTCGAACGGCCCAAATTGTTCGGAACGGAGTATCAGGACATCGACGTCCGACACCTCCACGGGCCTCTCGTCACGGACGTATGTCCGAAGCTTTTCCATCTCGCTTTGAAGTACGTACAGTTCGGCCCCCACGTTGTCGACCAGATGCCGGGCGACGTCCGGCGCCACCTCATATCGATCGCGAAGCCATTTGGCACTATCGGCGGGCCGCAGCGTATCGATCTCAACCCGGGGGAAGCCTTTCAGTCCGGCCTTCACCGCACGCCTTGAAGAGGCAGCCAGAACGATCTTCAACGACGAAACTTCCAGTTCAACGATCCGTGCCAGATCCTCCAGCCTCTTCTTGGAGACTTTCGCGCCATCCGTGATCAGCATGGCCCGGTTCGACCCGAACAAGGGCGGTGTGAGTGCGGAAGTCATCAAAGCATTCGATTCGATGGATTCGAACTCCTTGACCGACATTTTTTCAAAGTCCCACTCGCCTCCGAAAATCCGAACCCATACGGGCTGGGCTTCTCGAACGAGAAAGTCGTCCTCACAGACGAACAAATAGACGTGGCTTGTCCTGGGAGTGTGTCTTTCGAATTCGGAAAACTTCATGGGCGGGTGTGAAAGAGCGACGCCACCAAAGATGAAGCAAAGCGGGTCGCGAGCCGTTCCATCGCAGCGGCATCCTCGGGGACAAACGTTTCCGAATCGTTGGAAAGTTCGAAGACCTCCCGGAAAACCCAATTCCGGCCCTCGAACAAAACGCTACCGTCGCGGCTATCGGTCATGGTCACGTCGACCTCCACCGCCACGGTATAGGCGGTCCCCCGACCCTGGCTGGTAAAAATGATCGGCGTCTGGGTCACCCTGAGGACTTCACCAGACAGGACAACATCTCCGGCCGCGTCTGGCACAACCTCATACCGGGTCCGCTGGATCAATTCACGACGTACCGCTTCGGTCAGGCGTTGTTCAACCTTGTAATCGGTCGTTCGGTTGACGAAAACCGGAACGGCCAGGGTTTGCCCGGTCCCGAGGTCGATACCGCTACCGGCGAGCCGATAACCACATCCGGCAAGGGCAGGCAGCAGAAACAACAAAGTCATGACGCCGGCCTGAAATTCTCTCGGGGTAGGTGAGGGAAGCATTGAAAACTAGGATAACATGCCAATGTTGGGCGGCAATCCGGTGGACTTCGATCCCCGTGACACACGAAACTAACTTAGGACAAACGGTGAAACCATCCAAGCAAATCTGGCGAAACGGAACACTGATCCCGTGGAACGACGCCACGATCCATGTGCTGTCTCACGTCGTACACTATGGTTCATCCTGCTTCGAAGGCATCCGTTGTTACAAAACACCGAAAGGATCGGTTGTTTTCCGTCTGAAGGACCACGTTCGCCGTCTGGTGGAGTCCTCGAAAATCTATCGAATGGACGTTCCTCATGATGAACCCACGCTGGTCCAGGCAGTCCTCGATACAATCCGGGCGAACGAACTCGACGAGTGCTACGTTCGGCCGGTCGTCCTCAGGGGATATGGGGAGCTGGCCGTCAACCCCGTTGGACTGCCGATCGAAACATACATCGCGGCCTGGGAGTGGGGCGCCTATCTCGGAGAAGATGCGCTGAGCCACGGAGTCGATGCCTGCGTCTCATCCTGGGCCCGAATGGCGCCGAATACTTTTCCGGCGATCGCCAAGGCCGGCGGACATTATATGAATTCTCAGCTGATAAAGATGGAAGCCGTTAACAACGGCTATGCCGAGGGTATCGCCCTCGATGCAACCGGCTACGTCAGCGAGGGAAGTGGCGAAAACCTCTTCCTGGTCAGAGACGGCATCGTACACACTCCGGCCCTCGCCCACTCGGTGCTCTCCGGGCTCACACGCGATTCGGTTATGCAGATCTCCAGAAGGATGGGGCTCGAAGTCCGCGAGGAAGCGATCCCGCGCGAATGGCTCTACATTGCCGACGAGCTCTTTTTCGCGGGAACCGCCGCCGAAATCACTCCGATCAGGTCGGTCGACCGCATCGAAGTCGGCTCTGGAAGCCTCGGCCCGATCACCGAACGCATTCAGTCCGAGTTCTTTGGCATCATCCGGGGCGACAAGAAGGATCCCGACAACTGGCTGTGTCCGGTCAGGTAACGCGGGACGAGGATTGTTCTGGACCTGAACATTTGCGCGGAACGATTGTGTTTCTCGACGCAGAGGCGCAAAGACGCAGAGGCTTCTATTGGGTAATCCAGAGTCATCGCGGGACTCATGGCCCATTGTTCCAGCAAATCTTCTGCGTCTTTGCGTCTCTGCGTCGAGAAAACGTTCCGATGACACGGCCTAACCATGGATGACAAGATGTACGGTTTCGCCATCAAGCTTCTCGCGGTTCGGGACTCCAGCGTCCGACGGATGAGGACGCGGCTGGAGAAGCGGTTTGGTCGCAACCCCGACACAGTCATCGATCGATTGCTTTCCCAGAAGTTTCTGGACGATCTGCGATGTGCTGAGTCGTTCGTGAGAGTGAGGAAGAGCCGCGGACGGCTTCGGCTGCGGGCCGAGCTGATTCGGGACGGGATAGGCGAGGCAATGGCCGACGACGTTCTCGAACGAGAGGATTGGCCTTCGCTTGTGGATGTGCTCAAGGGTAAAATGAGAGGTTTGAAACTAATCCCACCGGTTTCCCTGAGGGAGGCCGCTCGTCTTTCCAGGTTCCTGCTGCGTCTTGGATATGATGAGGAAGAAATTCGCGAGGAACTGGAAAAGCTTGTATGAAGAGTAACGAAATCCGAAACCGCTTTTTCAAGTTCTTCGAAGACCGCGGTCACACCCGGGTTGCCAGTTCGTCTTTGATTCCCGCCGAAGATCCGACGCTCCTGTTCGTAAACGCCGGGATGAACCAGTTCAAGGACGTCTTCCTGGGCCTGGATCAACGCAGCTACAAACGGGCGGCGACCAGCCAGAAGTGTGTCCGGGCGGGCGGGAAGCACAACGACCTGGAGGTGGTGGGCCACACACGCCGGCACCAGACGTTCTTCGAGATGCTGGGAAACTTCTCTTTTGGAGACTACTTCAAGAAGGAGGCCGTCGAGTACGCCTGGGCCCTTCTCATCGATGAGTTCGGACTCGAGCCGGATCGAATCTGGGTCACCGTGTTTCGGGACGATGATGAGGCCGACGGACTATGGAAGACGCATGTCGGAGTACCGTCCGAGCGCGTTGTCCGGATGGATGAGAAGGACAATTTCTGGCAGATGGGGGAAACCGGCCCCTGCGGCCCTTGTTCGGAACTGCATTACGATTTCGGCCCGACGGGAAGCCAGGAGAACCACCAGGACTGTCGGTTCCCCTGCGAGTGCGGCCGTTACGTTGAGATCTGGAACCTGGTGTTCATGCAATTCAACCGCGATTCGGACGGCAAACTCACTCCCCTCCCTCAGCCGTCCATCGACACGGGAATGGGCCTGGAACGTATCGCATCGGTACTGCAAGGGAAGGTCAGCAACTACGAAACGGACCTGTTTCGGCCTCTGATCGATCGCGCTTCCGAACTCCTCGGAGTCGATTACGGCGCCTCCGAGACGACCGACGTGTCGCTGCACATCATAGCCGACCACGTGCGGGCCGCCACTTTCCTGATCAGCGACGGCATCATTCCGTCAAACGAAGGTCGAGGCTACGTTCTGCGCAAAATCATGCGACGGGGAATCCGGCAGGGCACTTTGCGCGGTCATGGCAAACCGTTCATGCACACGATGACCGGCTACGTCGTCGATTTCATGAAGGAGGCTTATCCGGAACTGATCAATACCCGTGAATACGTGGCCCGGGTGGTCGAAAATGAAGAGCAACGTTTTTCCGCCACGGTATCGGTGGCTATAACGAAACTTGAGGAAATTTCCGCCGATCTCGTTTCAAGAAAAGAGGACCTGATCCCCGGCGCCGACATCTTCAAGCTCTACGACACGTATGGATTGCCTCTGGATTTCACCAAGGAAGTTGCGGACGAGCAATCACTGAAGCTCGATATCGAGGGCTTCGAACGGGAATTGGAGAAACAGAGAGAGCGGGCTCGAGAGATCTGGAAAGGCAGCGAGGCCTCTTCCCTGCCCCTATATGAGAAATTCCTCGAATCCGGCGGCACTTCTTTTCTGGGTTACACGAGCTTGCAGTCGGAAGCGAGGGTCGTCGGCATCATTCGTGACGGCAGCCTGATCGACAAGATCGAAGGAAGCGGCCGAACCGCGGAACTCATCCTCAATCAAACTCCATTTTATGCCGAGTCCGGGGGACAGGTTGGCGATACCGGCACGTTCACGTCGGCCACCGGCGCAGCAAAGGTCATCGACACACAGTCGCCGGTTCCGGGCGTCGTGCTCCACAGTGTCGTACTGGACTTCGGAGAGTTCTCGCTCGACCAGGAGGTTTCGGTCCAGGTCGATGACGAACGAAGGAGCCGGATCGCCGCGAACCATACGGGCACCCATCTGCTTCATGCAATTCTCCGTGACGCTCTGGGTGTCCATGTCAAACAGGCCGGGTCCCTGGTGGCGACCGATCGACTTCGTTTCGATTACACCCACTACGCAGGGCTGACCGATCGGGAAATCGAGGAAATCGAGGGCCGGATCAATCACATCGTTCTCGAGAACCACCCTGTATCCACGAAGGAGATGGAACTCAACGAAGCGATCGACACCGGTGCGACTGCCTTTTTCGGCGAGAAGTATCAGCAAAAAGTTCGTGTCGTCTCCATCCCAAACGTCAGCATGGAGTTGTGCGGGGGGACTCACACACGCCTGACCGGCGACGTCGGTCTGTTCAAGATCATTTCAGAAAGCAGCGTGGCCTCAGGGGTCCGGCGCATTGAGGCGCTGACCGGTCTGGGCAGTTATGAACGACTCGGTGAGGACGAACAACTGATCGAGACGCTTTCGGCTCAGCTCCGGACGCCTCGATCGGAGCTGTCACGGGCTATCGACAAGACATTCGAGCGTCAGAAGGAACTTGAAGAACAGCTGCGCACACTGAAACGACAGGGGGCCAAATCGCAGCTACAGGACCTGCTGGGGTCCGGCAGCACGGTCGGAGGGGTGACGGTGATTGCCCGGAGAGTCGAAGGGGTGGACGTGCCCCTGATGCGTGAACTCGCCGAAAGCGCCATCGCGAGCCTCGGCCAGGGGATCGTCGTCCTGGGAACGGAATCCGAAGGGAAGGCGATGTTGGTGACGACCGTCTCTCGAGATTTGCGAAAGCAACTCCATGCGGGTAAGGTCGTCAAAAGGGTTGCCGAACTGGTGGGAGGCAGCGGGGGAGGCCGACCGGACTTCGCTCAGGCAGGGGGAAAAGAGCCCGAAAAGCTGGATCAAGCTTTACAAGCAGTGTACAATATCGTGGCGGAACTGGTGAGTTAGACCGCTTTCTGTTGTGTTCGAAATGAAAACGAGACACATCATCGTGATCGGATCCCTGGTCCTGCTCCTCGCAAGTCGAGGGGAGGTGCGCTCAGACGACCGCATCACTGCGTTTAAGAATGCCAGGGGCAAGATCGTTTTCACAAATCTTGCCGGCTACAGCGCGGAGGTGGCGGAACCTGCACCCACAAGCCCGACGACTCCGACCCCCACTGCCGCGACACCGCCCCTGGCTGTTTCGCCGGCCGGAGCGATGGACCGTCTGATCGATGGTATTGCCGGCAAGTACAGGATTGACCCGTCCCTTGTCCGTGCCGTGATCGGAGTTGAATCCAATAACGATCGTCGTGCCGTGTCCCACAAAGGGGCCCGGGGACTGATGCAGTTGATGCCGGAAACCGGTAAGCGTTTCGGGGTTCGCGACTTCTTTGATCCAGCCCAGAACATTGAGGGAGGGGTCCGTTACTTGAGATTTCTTCTCGAAAAATTCGAGGGAAACCTGGATCTGTCACTGGCTGCCTATAACTCCGGTGAGAATCGGGTGGCCCGACTGGGTCGGATTCCCCGGATTCCGGAAACCCAGAACTACGTCCGGAAAGTCCGGGCGGCTTACGAGAAGATTCGCGGGCAGGCCCGGCCTGTTGTCGGCCAGAGTCGGGCGGCACAGACCCTGGCGACGAACCCGACACCCCAGCCCGCGGGTGTGACTCCGACAACCGGGAGCGAGGCTTCTGGTCCTGCCCCGACGGTGATCTACCGGAGGGTCGACGAACGTGGCGTCGCACATTTTTCCAACGTGGGACCGCAGCGGTAACCCGGGGGAGCCTGCCGGGATTGGGACAGCCGGATCTGAGGCTTCGGATCGTTATTAAGAATCGGATGCTACTGCACAGATTCATTGCAATCCTCTTGGTCGCTCTCGTCCCGGCGTCCAACGCACTGACCCAGACTTCCCTTCGCCAACAGGCGGCCACCGCATACGAAACCGCCCAGCGGCAAGAAATCACTGTCAAGGAAAAGCCCTCATCCGAAAGGACCCGAGCGGACTATCTCCGCGTGATCCGACTCTATGAGAGGGTCTATCTGATCACGCCCCACACGGGGTACGCCGACAACGCGCTGATCAACATCGCCGCCCTCTACCAGCAGATCGACGACGCTAAAGACGCGATCCGGACACTCCAGTTCCTGGTCCGGGAGTATCCGGGTTCGCAGTTCATAGAAAGCGCCCGCGAGGAGATCTCCCGCCTGAGTAGCAGTCCGGAAGAAGTCGAAGTTCGGGCACCGGAGACAGGCGAACCCGTCCGAAACTCGAGGACGCCCCCCCGGACATCTCTCGTGTCGGTCGAGAAGATCCGATATTGGGAATCTCAGAAATCGGTGCGTGTGGTCGTCGACCTGGACGGTGAGACCCGATTCACCCAGGGGGCGGCGAAAAATCCCCCGCGGGTATTCCTCGACATCGAAGGCGCACGTTTGGACGACACGCTGAGCAATGAACGGTTCCCCGTCGAATCGGTCATGCTTGAAAACATCCGCGTGGCGCAGCATGACGCATCGACCGTGCGGGTCGTTCTCGACCTGGTTCAACTACAGGATGTCACGACGTTCACGCTGAGGGATCCGGACCGGTTGGTCATCGATGTGCTCGGAACGTCTACACCGAGCCCGAGGCGGACAACGACAGCGGTGGAAAACCGGCCTCCGGCCATTCCCGAAGTCCAGCCGCCCGACAACCCGGAAGAGGAAGTCTCTCCGGACGCGGAAGCTCGCATGGCCACCCCAGCTCAACCTACGACGAGGGGCGACCATTCGCTGATCCGCAGCCTCGGCCTCAAGGTCGCACGCGTAGTAATCGACGCCGGACATGGCGGACGGGATACGGGAACCATCGGACCGACGGGATTGACCGAAAAAGCACTCGTGCTGGATGTCGCCAACCTCCTCCGGGACCGCATCGAAACCGAAATCGGAGCCGAAGTTGTCATGACCCGCCACGACGACAGCTTCATCCCTCTGGAAGCACGGACGGCGATAGCCAACCAGGCCGAAGCCGATCTGTTCATTTCGATCCACGCAAACGCGAGCAAAAGCAGTTCGATCCGTGGTTTCGAAACCTACTTCCTGAATTTCACGACGTCCAACGAAGGGCTCGAAATTGCTGCGCGGGAGAACGCTGCGTCGCTTCGATCCATTTCAGAACTACAGGATATCGTCAGCAAGATCATGCTGCGTGACAAGGTTGACGAATCCAGGGAATTCGCGTCTCACATCCAGAAGTCTCTGGCCAAACACAAGCATTTCGGAAGAAACCGTGGTGTGAAGCAGGCTCCTTTCGTGGTCCTGATCGGCGCGAACATGCCATCCATCCTTGCGGAGATTTCCTTCATCAGCAACCCCGAAGACGAACGAATGCTGAAGGGCACGGATCGGAGACAGCAGATTGCCGAAGCTCTCTTAGAGGGTGTAAGATCTTACTCGGATACCCTGAGCGGTTTTACCACCGCAAAAGTTCAACAGTAATCGCTTGAAACTATGAAGATTCGTGGGCTCTGGTGCCTCGCTGGAGTGTCTTTTTTTTCAGTAACGCTCCAGGCACAGAATAGGCAGACGTTGATCGACTGGCTGGTCGCCGAACCCGCGTGGACGATTCCCGCGGAACCGGTCGAGTACACCGAAGAAGAGATCGAGACGCTGGTACCCGGCGATGCTCGGATCGTTCGCCAGTACGGGGTGCGCGGTGCGTCCCGTTTGAGGGTGACCGGTCCGGACGGCTCGGTCGACCTCACCCTCTTCGAGATGATCGATTCGACCGCTGCCTACGGACTATTTACTCTCGAACGGGACTGGCAAAGATCCGGTTTTGAGCTTGCGTCGACCGGGACGGAAAGCTACAGGCTGGGAAACCAGCTTGTCTTCTGGCAATCCATGTACGTAGCCAAACTCCGGGGCTCGCCCAACGCGAGGAGGGCTCTCGGGGAGGCTCTCTCGGCGCAAATCACAGGCCGCTCCGACAAGCCACCGGTGTCACGACACCTGCCACCCGAAAGCCTCGTTCAGGGATCCGAGAAATATCTACTCGACCCGGCGGCCTTCGAAAGTGCCGTCGGCATGGATGCCGGTTTCTTCGGGTTTGACGACAGCGTGGAAGTAGCGCTGGCGACTTATGACGAGGGTGGGAGTTCGGCCAGGCTCGTCATGCTGCTCTACCCGACACAGCAACTGGCGAAGAAGTATTCCGAGGCATGGAGTGAGGCGACCGAGAATCCACCGGCCTACAAACGGGCCGGACCTCTCTTTGCGATCGTGGACCGTGCTGACGACCTGTCGCTCGCAGAAGCGATCCTGTCGACCTCCAATTATGAGTCGCAAATCACATGGAACGAGGCGATTATCGGCGCCCTGACGCTGCCTCACATGATTCTCACGATCTTCAAGTTCATCGGGCTTGCACTGTTGTTCACCGCGGTCGCCGGGATCGGATTCGGTGGTTTCCGCATCTATATGAAAACACGGTATCCAGATCGCTACCTGGGCGCTGCGGGTAACGCAGAATTGATACAACTAAAGATAAATCAACAGGTTACGCCAAAACAACTAAATCAGTAAGCGGCGAATGCCCCCAAGCCGCACAAATGGCTAACCTCCGAGGATTTTTGTTGACAAGGCCCAACCCCATATTTAAATTATTGGTGCATTGGAGCTTTCTGCCCCGTCCAGCGGGGCGGATCCTTTTTCTCTTTACAACTCTTGCTCACCATTCGTGGTGAGCATTTTTTTGCCGACGTAGCTCAGCTGGTAGAGCAGCTGATTCGTAATCAGCAGGCCAGCGGTTCAAATCCGCTCGTCGGCTCTTTAAAATAAACGACTTAGCGATAAGAGCCTGTCGAGCGCACAAATTTTGCGCGGCTGACAGGCTTTTTCTAGCTCCTTGTACGAGGACCGGCCGACAGATCCACATTTGCATGCTGGGTCCTGTGAACAGTGAATGAGCAATCCTGGGGCGATTGACGGCCTCTAACCGGCACGTCTCGGCGGGTGAGCGAACGGTTTTCGGGTCGACACCCGAGACACCGTCCACGCAATTCGGGCAACCTCGCCCGAGTAAGCTGCGGGAGCAGACAAAAAAAACCCGCGGTGGGTGAAACCGCGGGTCACGTTATGGCGTGGAGGAAATCTTACTTACTTCTATAAGACACAGGAACGCGGAAAAAGTTACCGTGCTCCCATCAAAAAACATGGATAGAGCAGGAAAGTACGGTTGCATGCAACGCGTGTGGAATGAGACCGCGGACCACCGACTACTTTCTTACCGATCACTAGCAGCCTGTGGTGGAAGTTTGTAGGGTCGCGTTATGAGCGCCATGGGGCTAGATGGAAGGCGCCACGACGACGGCGATGGTGCCATCGAAGACGTCGATGTCATCTCGCCGCAGCTGGCCCCATACCGTCGTAACCCGTAGGGCGCAGGGGTATTCGGGCCACAGGCTTTGTCATTCGTCGGTCACGATGACAGAGCATCGTTCCGCTCCTCATTTCGCGCCTGTGACCCGAATACCCCTGCGCTCGACCCTACAGACTTTCACCGCGGGCTGCTTCGTAAGGAGTCGATCGTTCTCGAGTAGAGGTCGATGTATTGGCCCACGATCCGATCGTGGCAAAAATTTCGCTTGGCGTGCTCGCGACCGGCCTTCCCCATGCGAACACGCAGGTCGTCATCCTGGAGAAGCCTCGAGGCCGCGGCGGCCATCGCCTCCGTATCGCCCACATCGAGCAAAAAGCCGTCCGCCCCGTCATCGACAACTTCAGAAACGCCCCCGACCCGGGTCGCGATGACGGGAACCTCTGAGGCCATCGCCTCGAGCGCCACCAGGCCGAACGACTCCAGCTCGCTTGGAAGAGCCAGGACATCGGATACCGACAGCAGGCGATCCATGTCGTTGCGCTTCCCAAGAAAGTGGACATCGCCGGCGACTTCCTTGACTTCAGCCAGCCATTCGGCTTTGGGACGATCCGGCCCATCCCCAACCATCAGCAACTTCGCCTTGTGTGTGTGCCTCAGGCGCGCGAACAGGTCGATGACGTCGTCGACACGCTTGAGCGGACGGAAATTCGATATGTGAATCAGCAAGCCCTCATCGTCGGCAGCGAATTTCCTGCGGAGCTCGAGGTCCGTGGATTTCTTGAACACTTCGCAATTAACGAAGTTGTAAACAACTTCGATGGGGTGCCGGGTGTCGAACTCCTCAACCGTCCTCTTCTTCAGGTACTCCGACACCGCCGTTACGGCGTCGCTCTGTTCGATGCCAAAACGGGTGATCGGAAGGTAGGACCTGTCGTTTCCGACCAGAGTAATGTCGGTTCCATGCAGCGTCGTCACAAAAGGGATCGCCCGGTCGGTCAGCATCTTCTTTGCCAGGAAAGCACTGATGGAGTGGGGGATGGCGTAGTGGACGTGCAGGATGTCGAGACCGAACTTGACGACGACCTCGGCCATCTTCGTCGCCAGCACCAGATCGTAAGGCGGATATTCGAACAGCGGATAGGACAGGACCTCCACTTCGTGGAAGTAGATGCGTTCGGTCATCGTCAGGCGGATCGGGAGCGCGTAGCTGATGAAATGGACCTCGTGGCCGCAGGCTGCCAGCTCTTTGCCGAGTTCGGTTGCGACAACCCCACTTCCACCGTATGTGGGGTAACAGGTAATTCCGATCTTCATGACGCCAATGGCCTCTTCAGCTTCCCGAACCCTAAAGGTCGATCACCTGATGGATGGACGCGTCCAGTTCCAGCCGATCATCCAGCATCGGCACCAGGTTCAAACCGTATCGAACCAGGAACGACGTTACGTTGACCGCTCGCTCCTGGAGTTTCCTCTCAGGAAACAGCCGGCTGGTCAGGGTATTTATCTGGCGGTCCAGAACTTCATTCTTGCGGGACTCCGCACCGATGAACCGGGTTTGGAGACGCTCGATCTGATGAAACATCTTCTGTTTCGAGTTGTCCAAAGCTCCTCCGAGAGTCGGGTCGACAGCCGCAAGTGTCGGCCTCAACCGCTCCAGTTCAGCGGCCACTCCATCCCGGACCGTGTCGAAAACTCCGGCGTCATGGATCGTCCCGACAACCCGCTTCCGGAGTGCGTTGCGACCTTCAAAAACATCCTCTATCCCGAGACCGTATTTTTTCATGACGCGCGTTACTGGAGGCTCGATCAACGTCGCGCTGACACGCGGAAAGGCCGGCGGAGCAGTCTTTCCGAGACAATCGTAGATCGGGACGGCCTGGGCGAAATAGGCAATCTCAGCAGGCCCTCCCACGTAAGCGACTGTCGGAAACAGGGAGTCCTGAACCACGGGGCGCAGGAGAACGTTCGGACTCAGGTCGGACGCACCGGCAACCTCGTCAGGCTTCACTGGCTGCCGGCTTCGGCCGCGGTATGCAAACAGACCCGTAAAGCCTTCATCTACGATAACCTGCTGGTGGTAGCCAGCTTCTAAAATGGCACGGCTCCGTTCCAGCACGGCCGCGCGGATGGCGTCGTTGGAACGGGCGGCGGCATCCAGGACGGGTGCAGAAAGTGTCTTCAGCTCCGGATCCAGCGGATCTGTCAGGATCAAGCCGGTTCCCGCGAAGAGCCTGGTCATCATGCGGGCAAACGCGTCAACCGGAGAAATAGCCGGAATGTAGGTCGCCTCGATCAGCGCCCGGACTTCGGACTGGAATTCAGAGGGTGGCAGGATGGAAAAACACTCTTCAATGGTCGAACCAATATCGTCCCCGAAGCTCAACCAACCGACAGGCGGCCGATCGTCATCGGACAGGTCTGCTTGAATGCGCTTGAACGACGCGTCCTGGTTCAGGATGCCCGCCCAGGCTATTTCCTCGTAGTCGTGGTCTTCGGAAGCGATCCAGAACACGGGCACCGCTGCCACGCCCCTGGTTTCGAGCTCGCGTGCAACCTTGACAGTCGTCAGCGCTTTCAGGATCGAATAGAACGGTCCGGTAAACAACCCGGGTTGCTGGCCGGTCAGAACGGCGACGGCACCAGACTCCAGTTTCGCTACCGAGGCTGTATCCCCGCCCCATTTCCGTTGTTGTCGCGCCAGGGAGGAACAGAGGCGACTCAACTCGGCGGGGGCAACGGGCTCCCGCTCTCGGCCAAAAGCCGCCAGGCTGTCCAGAGAGGGATCACACGAAAAAAAACCACTTACCTTTGGCCAGTCGCGGACGTAATCGAGAAAGAACTTTGAAGTCGATGGGAGAGCTTCGACTGGAATGTGCATCAGGTCGAAATGCCGTCGCCGGGAAAAAAATTCGCCGCACGCCTCACGGTCCGACTACAGTTCGAAACACGGTCGTCAAGCATGGGAGCCGACACCTGTTTCCACTAACCGCGAGTTCATCCTGTCGAAGATCTTTCCAAGCGCCTCCCGTTCGGCCGTCCCCAAGGGAAGCAGCGGTCGACGGGGAAGGCCACTCTGGAAACCCTCGAAGGCCATGGCGGCTTTGAGACCGGGAACCCCGAATCCGGCGGTCACGGCGACGGCGGCGGGCGCGATTATTTCCTGCGCCGAAGAAGCAGCTTCGTAGTCCCGATTTCTGAACGCTTCGTACACCCGCAACATCGCTGCAGGCGCCGCGCACGCAAGTGCCACGATACCGCCCCGGGCTCCGGCCGTCATGGTCGGGAACAACGTCGGTGCCGAGCCGGCTAGGATCGAGAAGTCATTGTCAACCGTTGCCCACGCCATTTCGGAAATCAGTTGGACGTTACCGGCACTTTCTTTCACGCCCCGGATATTTGGATGCCTGGACAGTTCGATCATCAGGGCTCCGTCCATGGAGATACCGGTAAACATCGGAACGTTGTAGAGCACGACTGGAACTGGAGAGGCATCGGCGACGGCGGTGTAGTGGGCCAGATAGACGTCGGATGTCATCCCGCGCTTGAAGTAGAACGGGTTCTTGACCAGAACGCCGTCAACCCCTAGATCCGCCGCCTCCCGAGTCAACCGTATCGTCGCCTCCGTCGATTCGACTCCCGTACCGGCCAGAAGCATCATCGATTCGGGCACCCGTTTCCTCGCGGCCCGAATCAGTTTGAGCTTCTCGTCGTGCTCCAGATACACCGACTCACCGTTTGAACCCAGGACGAGATAGCCTTCAATTCCGGCCTCCAGGTACTTCGCGAAGTTGGCTTCGAAGTCGGCATAAACGACTTCGCCGGATTCGTTGAACGGGGTCACAACAGGGGGAACAATGCCCTTCAAGTCAAACATCACGCCATCCTTTCCAGAAATTTTCCGAGTCCATCAACATTCATTCCAGCCGCGGCATCAGCAAACCCCCGACGCCCTCCGGCCACCCGCAAATTCTCTTCAAGCTCACTCAACTCCGGCGATTGATCGAAGGTCACTCGAGTGCCGTCCAGGCCTCGCGACGCGCCGTTCACCGCTCGATAGTGACTTAGCAGACGCAGCGCCGGATAGTAAAAAAACAGATTCGGCCCAGGGATCGGAACCAGAAAAGGCGCCAGAAGCACCACCACGAGCGTTATCGTACCGTCGACCACAAACCAGGCCATGTGCTTGCGCTTCTGCCAGCGAAGCAAGCCACGAAATCGCTTTCGAACATCGGTTCCCGGCGAGTGCCGGACCGAAAGGCTGTGGGGGCGGGAGATAGCCTTGATCATGCGTTCCAGCGGATCGATCTTGTCTTCCAGTATTTGATAGTAGTCGTGCCCCGTCCGTGTGACTCTTCCAATCCAACGAATCACCGCGTTGCGATGGTTCACGAGCCGCGTGATGAAACGCAGTATGTGATCGCCTTCCATCGCCTCACAGGCCCTGACAGTCGCCGGCGACAGGTACACGACGGTCCGATTCGGCCGCGTTTGAATCAGGTACAGGTCCGTGGAGGTCGAAACTTCCTCGGTCGGCTCTATCTCTTTCTGCTGTTCGGTTAACTGCAATGCCACTCCGTTAACGACAAGAACATCGCCACCGTCACGGTGCCAACCACTAAGTGTACGAAAAACTGGCGGTTCAGGCCATTCGCGATTGCCAGCCGGCGTGTCCGGCCCCTACTACTTGGGGCCCGCTCAACAATAACTTCACATTTTGGCATCCCATCTTCACGCCATCTTCGGCCGCTTCTCAATCGCAGATCCTCGAAATAGCCGGGCTATTCCTCCGGTCTGCTCAATCGATCGCGACCGAATCTGACGCAAATCTGGGCGCCAATTCTGTGAAGTTATTCTCGAGCGGACCCTTAACGCAACTGCTCCAGAAACTTTCCGGTCCTCGCCTCGATGTCTCCCTGACCGATCAAGTCAGCGATCACGGCCACCGAAGCGGCGCCCGCGGCCATGACATCGGCGACGTTGTCCAGGCGGATGCCCCCGATCGCGACCACCGGTTTCCTCAAGAGGCCGCAAATTTCCGCCAACCCCTCCAGACCGATGGCGGCATCGGGGTTCGTCTTCGTTGTTGTCGGGAAAATTGGACCGACTGCCACGTAGTCCACGGGCGCGTCGTCGGCCGCGATGGCCTGATCCCGGCCGTGTGTCGACAACCCCAGTATCTTCCCGGCTCCCATCAGCTTTCGAGACGCGCCCGGCGGCAGGTCGTCCTGTCCGATGTGGGCGCCCGATGCGCCCGCAAGAAGCGCAATGTCGATGCGGTCGTTGACCAGGACTTGAACATGGGTGGGAGCCGCGGCGACGATCGCCGTCGAACGTGAGAGCAGCAAGCCCGAGGCGGCATGCTTGTCGCGGATCTGTACGAGACGCGCACCGCCGGCCACCAGACTTTTCGCAATCTCTACCGGGTCTCCGAAAGCCCCGTCGGCAATCGTGTACAGGAGGGGAAGCTCGGTCATGCCAGCTTGGTCTTAAGCTGCAACAAGCTCTCCAGGAAACCGGTAGAGATGTCTCCGGACCGGAACCCCTCGCTCATCAGGACCTCCAGGTGCAACGGAATGGAGGTCTTGATGCCTTCGACGATGAACGTCCGCAACGCACGGTCCATCCGGCGAATCGATTCATCCCGAGTGGCACCGTGAGCGATGACCTTGGCGACGAGAGAATCGTAATAGGGCGGTATCTCGTATTCCGCGTATGCGGCCGTGTCAACCCGCACGCCGGGACCTCCCGGGGGATGCCATGACGTGATCTTACCCGGCGATGGTCGGTAAGTGAACGGATCCTCCGCATTCACCCGGCACTCCACCGCATGACCTCGAAATTGAACGTCCTTCTGCCGATGGGGCAGTTTCTCGCCACCGGCTATGAGAATCTGGGCACGGATCAGATCGATTCCCGTGACGACTTCGGTCACTGCATGCTCCACTTGGATTCTCGTGTTCATTTCCATGAAGTAGAATTTGTGATCATCGTCCACCAGGAATTCGAGAGTACCCACATTGCTGTACCCCAGTTGTTCGACGGCCGAAACCACCTGGCTTCCCAGACTCTGCCTCAACTCCTCGGTCATGATCACCGAGGGTGATTCTTCGATCAGTTTCTGATGCCGGCGCTGGATCGAGCACTCGCGCTCGCCCAGGTGGATCGTGGCGCCGAATTCATCCGCCAGGATCTGAAATTCTATGTGGCGCGCTTTTTCGATAAATTTTTCCAAATAGCATTGGCCCGCGCCGAAGGCCGCGGCTGCTTCGGCCTCGGCCGTGGCAAGCGCCGGGGCAAGTTCTTCACGGCTGCGAACTATCCGCATACCGCGCCCCCCGCCTCCGGCCGACGCCTTGACGATCACGGGATAGCCTATTTCCTCAGCCACCCCGAGGGCGTGGTCGGCATCCTCGACCACGTCGGAACTGCCGGGAAGAATCGGCAGGCCGACAGCGGACAGTTCCTTCCGAGCCCGAGCTTTGTCACCCATCAGCCGGATGCTGCCCGGGGAAGGACCGATGAACTTGATGTCACAGGCTTCGCATACTTCAGCGAAGTAGGCACTTTCGGAGAGAAAGCCGTATCCAGGATGGATCGCATCGGCGTTGGAAATCTCGGCGGCGCTGATCACGCCGGGGATGTTCAGATAACTATCGCTGCTTCGGGCGGGTCCGATACAGATGGCCTCGTCCGCAAACCGCACATGAAGGGCGTGACGGTCTGCCTCGGAAAACACCGCGACCGTGCGCATGCCCAGTTCCTTGCAGGCAAACATGACACGGAGCGCGATCTCTCCACGGTTGGCAATGAGTACTTTTCCGAACATCTGGATTGATGAGCTAGCGTGGCCGCACGGCGAACAACCTCTCACCGTACTCGACGGGATGGCCGTTCTCGACAGAGATGCTGACGATTTCACCCGCGACCTCGGATTCGATCTCGTTCATAAGCTTCATCGCCTCGATGATGCAGACGACGCTACCTTTTTCGACGAAATCCCCGACTTTCACGAAAGCATCCTCATCCGGGCTTGAAGCGCGATAGAAGGTTCCCACAATCGGCGACGTCACGTACGCCACGACCGGGCTTTCAGCGGGAATCGGCGCCGGGGCAAGCGTCGGCGTCGGAAGTCCTTCCGATACCGCATCGACGTTCGATAACGCTGTCGAAAGGTGGTTTGAAGACCTCTTGATCCTTAGCCGCACTCCGGAACGTTCGACCTCGAGTTCCTCGATATTTTCCGTGGACGAGACGATCTCAATCAGCTCTTTCAACTCTTTAAAATTCATATCAGTGGCAGAAGTATAGCATCACGTATCCACGCTCTCAAACTCGGGTCGAAGCCTTCGAGCCGCCTGTTTGAGGGCATATCTGGCCTGTCCGGTCGGCAGGTCGGGATCGGCGACAAGGATCAGAAAACTGTCGGAAGAGACGCGGCGGGTGAGCGCAACCGAGCGGTCCGCAATCCAGACTGTTTCCATCAGTTCGCCCATCCGGGTGTCCTGGGACGTGCGGTCCGCGATACGCAGCAGGGTGGCATACTCGGACAGCGCTTCCGCGTCCACGACGGGATGGACCACGACCTGATCCAGGATGATGCCGTCCAGACTGACGACAGCCAGCGCGCGGAACCCTCGAACCTTGTCCCGAACCCTTTCGGACATCTCTTGGAACACAGGGTTGGTCATCACGGATTCTCAGGTGCGATTGCTTCTGATCAAACCATCTCGGCTGGTCTTGATTCAGCGCTTCTGCCCCTCCGGGCTTCGGGCGGGAGCGGTCGCTGGCGTGGGCTCCGCCTCCGGGTTCAACAAAAACTCCAACGGATTCGCCGGTCGGATCCGGGCGGTGACAAAAAAACAGTAGTTCACTCGTGCTCTTGATCACCTGCGTGCTCTTGAACAGGTGTCCCAGAACGGGAATGTTCCCAAGCCCGGGAACCTGGCTCACCGTCACCGAATCGTTGTCAAGAAGGATGCCTCCGATCACGGCGGTGCCGCCATCCGGGATCATGACCGTCGTGGACGCCTGCTGCGTCGACACGGAAGGGATGTTGTTGACTGAACGACCAAAGTCCGGGCTGCTGTTGACGATCGACAACGTCAGCAAGATCGTTCCCGCTTCGGTGATCTGGGGGAGGACCGTCAAGCTCAGCGAAAAATCCTGGTACTGCGTGCTGATCGTGTTGTTCACATTGGTCTGGACAGGGATCTGAACCCCCTGGGACACCGTCGCGGACTGGTTATTCTGGGTTGTCACCCTGGGCCTGGATAGCAAGCGGGCCGTTCCGCGATCTTCAGCCGTCGAGATGATCTGATCGAGGAGGATGTCGCCACCGGCTCCCAGCAGGAACGACAGGCCGGAACTACCTCCTGCCGGAAAGTTCGCTATGAGAGGCAGACCCAAAAAGGGGCTCACCGGGCCGGGCAACCCGGTAATGGCGTTGCCGGTCCCTGAGTCGTCC
Organism: Terriglobia bacterium; assembly: GCA_965262425.1. Classification (GTDB taxonomy): domain Bacteria; phylum Acidobacteriota; class Terriglobia; order 20CM-2-55-15; family 20CM-2-55-15; genus CAZOZZ01. Next base: position 3,109,424 of record OZ253536.1, read on the forward strand.
CCGATCAGGAGCCCGATCTGGCTACCGAGACTACGGGAAAACGACTTACTGGCCGACAGCAACCGCGCTTCGATTTCCACCTGTTGCGTCGGGGTGTCCAGAAAACTTATCAGTGAATCCACCCTGCCGAACTGGCTGGGAACGTCGCTGATGATGAGGGCGTTGCGTCTGGCATCCTGGATGATGGTCCCACGGGGAGACAGCAGGTCCTGGACAATAGGGGTGACTGTGGCCGAATCCGTGTAGCTGAGAATGAACGTTCGGGTAACCAGTTGTGCGTTCAGGTCCTGGGCCGCGCGAAGAGTCGTCCGCGCATCCTCTTCAGCCTGCAACGTCGCGGCCGTGGCAACGCGGAGGACATTGCCCTGCAACTCGTAACCTAAATTGAAGTTCCTCAGGACGACGTCCAGGGCCTGATCCCACGGGACGTCCCTCAGGGTTATCGTCAGCGAGCCTGCTACCGCCGGATCGAGTATGAGGTTCAAACCGCTCAGATCACCGATCAGCCTGAAGAAGTCTCGAACGTCGACGCCGACCAGATCGAGTGTGATGATCTCTCCGGTGTACTGCGGCGTGGGAATCGGGATCACGGTCTGCCCTAAGAACTCGACAGGATCCACTGTGGTTTCTTCGCTCGGCGCGACTGACAGGCCCAGAAGTTCCGCAGGTGACCTCGCCAGAGCCAGAGTCGGAGTGGTTGCGGGACCAGAGGCGGCGATGGACCCGAAAGCCGTCAGGTCGGGAATCGGGGTCGGTTCGACGGTTGCTCCGTTCGAGGTCGATATTCCGACCGACGGGGTTTCGGCGGTCCACACTCCCGGATCGATAAACAGCCCGTTCGGCTTGGCTGGAGCGGGCGCGAGGGGCTCTCGTGAAGGCAAAGAAGTCATGTCCGGGCCTCGGGCCCCGGGATCGGTTCCGCTCTCGGTATCGGACCCGTGACCTTCGCCAGGGCTCGGCTCTGTTCCTGTATCGGGCCCGAGAGCGGCCACAACTTCGGCCGGTTCAGCTTCCTCCATCGCGTCAAAAGGTTCGGGTCCTCGGCAAAATCTGTGGGTAGAAACGGGCAAATGAGTGGCCTGTGGAAAGTGGCGACGCTGAGGGAATCCGGTAAGAGACGCGCGGATTTCCACAGCGACTTGAATCGGCCGGAAAAGACGTGGGGCCGATTCACACTTCCACACAGGCCGGGATGAGGAGAAACCGACGATGAGAACGAAAGGGATGTAGCACACCCTGGCTCGAATCCTGTATTTGGTATTGCACCAAACAAATCCAAAGCAGGAGAGACGAGACCAGGGTGCAAGTGAAGACTATTCTGAATCGAGTGCAGAAGTTCAAGTCCTTTGTCTACGGAGCAGTGCGATGGGAACGAATCGGGGGCGAGACGGCACTGTTGGTGGAGATATTTCCACGACGCAACAGCCGGCCGGTCTGCTCGGGCTGCGGGCGTGCGGGACCGGGTTACGACACGCTGGAGGCCCGCCTGTTCGAGTTTGTGCCGCTGTGGGGCTTTCCCGTGTTCTTCGTGTATCTGATGCGGCGTGTGGATTGCAGGCGTTGTGGCGTGAAGGTCGAATCGGTGCCCTGGGCCGAGGGTAAGCAAACCTTGACGCGGACGTATATGCAATTTCTGGCCGGTTGGGCGCGGCGGATGTCCTGGCAGGAGGTTGCCGACATCTTCCGGACTTCCTGGGAGAAGGTGTTTCGATCTGTGGAATGGATCGTCGGCTGGGGGCTGGCGCACCGGGACCTGGAGGGTGTGACCGCGATTGGCGTGGACGAGATTCTCTGGCGCCGGGGGCACAAGTACCTGACGGTGGTCTACCAGATCGACCGGCATTCCAAGCGGCTGCTCTGGGTCGGCCGGGATCGCACGGTGAAAACGTTGCTGCGCTTCTTCCAGCAATTCGGAGTCGAGCGCGCCGCCGAGTTGAAGTTCGTGTGCAGCGACATGTGGAAGCCGTATCTGAAGGTGATTTCCAAGAAAGCATCGACGGCCCTGCATGTTCTGGATCGGTTTCATATCGCCATGCACATGAATAAGGCCATCGATGAGGTTCGAGCCCAGGAATCCCGGGATATGAAAGCCGCGGGATTGGAGCCGATCCTGAAACACTCCCGGTGGTGTTTGCTCAAGCGCCCCCAGAACCGAACCGACAAGCAAGACATCAAGCTGGCCGACCTGCTCCAGTACAACCTGCGGACCGTTCGGAGCTTTCTGCTCAAGGAGGACTTCCAGTTCTTCTGGGAGTACACGTCGCCCTACTGGGCCGGTCAATTCATGGATGCCTGGTGCCGGCGGACGATGCGATCCCGGATCGAGCCCATGAAAAAGGTGGCGCGCATGCTCCGCTCCCACCGGGAACTCCTGCTCAACTGGTTCCGTGCCAAAAAGCGGATTTCCGGGGGCATCGTCGAAGGTTTCAACAACAAAGCGAAAGTGACCACCAGAAAAGCGTATGGTTTTCGGACCTTTAGAGCTGCCCAAGTCGCTCTCTACCACACGCTTGGAGCGTTACCGGAACCCGATGTCGCCCACAGATTTTACTGAGGAGGCAAAGGTTCTTCACTCGTTTCACTGGCGACCGCTCGGAGTGCACCCGATTCCCCAACCAGGTTTCCGAAACGAACTCGCGTCACTCCACCACCTTCGTCGACGACCTCGTAGGGGACTTCCCGTTCCAGATCGAACACAACCCGGGTTGCGTCCCTGCCTGGATCACTGAACGAAGCCGCCCGGACCTGTTCGACGCCAGCGCTGCCGACATACCTTTCGAGAAACCCAAGACGGTTGAGCGCTTTGTGAAAGTCGACTACGAGTCGGGGACCATCCAGTTCGAAATACGTGTAGGAGACACCCTCGGTGGAAGTAATGATGAATTCCACACTGTTCTCCATGGTGTTCAGGGTCAGGCTCTCGACCGCGGCGGGATCATCGGTCGCCCCGCCTATGGCCACGGTCGACAGCAGAGCCAGAACAGCCAGTGACAAAGTTCGTTTAGCGAGCACAGTCATCAATCATTCTCCTGGCGTCGAGTTCAACTGTCTCTCGACTTCCACTCTTTCTTCGTCCTCCCTACCAGGGAGAGGTTTCAGTTCGAAGATAACGGCATCGGACCTGATCTCCTTGATCACGGCATCGAGCAATTCTTCGCCCACCTCGGCGAAAAATGTCCGGGGTCCGGGCGCGCGTATGACCACGACACTCTTCATTGCGGAATCCGACGAAGTCACAAGACCTACTACTTGAGCTTCGTTCAACAGCACGCCAGGCAGGCCGGGCGGACGTATGGCCGGTATTATGGGGCCGGTCACGACAACTGGCGGGGGAGGCACGGGGTTGACGAAAGGATCTCGACGTCCACCTGGCGTGTACTGATATCCGGCTGGGATCGACAGGGGAAGCAGCGGATCCTGGGGCTCTTCGGTAACCGGTTCCGGCTCCTGAAACGGCAGGGGCGTTGTTGCCGCCAGCGGCAACAACGTCCAGACCAGAATCATCAGGGGGGGTAGTCCGTACATCATCTCGCTTAATTCGCCGGTGCCGGAACCGGGTCTTCCTCCCGATAAACGAAGGTGGTCGCGACATAGGTGGCCGCGATGCTCGTCGTGATACCATCGCCGGACGCACTCAGCTGGAGACTGCTGATGTTGACAATGCGCGGCAGCTGGCGGATGCGATCGAGGAACAGCCCCATGTTGTGATACGTCGATTCCACCTGCATGTTGATCGGATACTCCGAATACACTTCGTGATCGGTAACGCCCCCGGGAGAAAACCTCAAGATTCGCATCGACGAATCCCTTGCGGCCTGTTCCACCTGCCGGATGATCTCATCGGTCTCCCGCTCCAGGGGAAGAACCGTTTTCAACCCGTCGAGACGTTCCTGTAACTCCAGCGATTCCGCTTTCAGTTGCGCCAGTTGCTGCCGACGCAGGACCGCCGCGGCGATTTCCTGCTGGAGCGTAATCACCTGGGCTTCCTTAGTGACGATCTCATCTTCAATCGGCGTCAAAAATTGATACCAGTATCCCGCCAGCGAGCCGCCCGCGAGACCGACGACGATCAGGGCCTGGTAGTACCAGGCAAGTCTCTGAAAATCACTGAATTCAACTGCCATGGCTAGACTCCCTCATCAGTTCGGTCCATCGTCGCCGGAATCACCCTCGGCGGAATCACCCTCGGCGGGGTCGCTCACCGTGCGGGGAAGGGCCGGGGGAACGAACTCGCAGGACAGCGAGAACGTAACAGCGCCCTCGGCACCCTGCATGTTGACAAGGTTGATGTTCCGAAAATATCCCGTCGCTTCCAGGCTGCTCATGAAGTCCGCGATCGCATTGTTCGACGTGCCCGTTCCGGCCATGTTGAACTGTGTGTTGCTCTGCCCAAGCTGACTCAGCCACACGTACTCCGTTTCATTGATGGCTTGACTGAGGATATCCAGGGACACGACGGGGCTGACCTGATCGCGCTGCAGGCTTTCGATGGCGGCGATTCGACTTTCGAGCATGGCCTTTCGGCCTTCAAAGACCGCGTCCTGGTCGATCACGGATTGAAGTTGCGCTTTCTGAGGCTCGGCCGAAGCAATGCGGGCAGATAGATCCGCCGACTGAGCCACGAGGTCGCCTCGCCAGAGGTAGCCGTATCCGGCCGCACCGAGAATGACCGCAGCCCAGAGGATCGGCAAAAGGTTCGTGGGCAGTTGGAATCCGCCACCCTTGGCCTTGTCCGCCTTCTTCTTGGGGCCACCAATGAGATTGACCCGGATCATTGGTCAAACCCCCTCAAAGCCAGGCCCACCGCAACAGCCAGGGACGGTCCAAACTCGTCAATTCCTGAGACCTTCTTATTGACGCCTATGGATTTGAGCGAATCCAGGATTTCAGTCGGGTAGCCAAAAGCTGTCTGAATACGTTCAACCAGGCCAGCGGCGCGCGAGGTCCCCCCACTCAAATAGATCGAAGAGATCGTCTCTTCCGAAAAGGTTTCCTTGAAGAAATCGAATGTTTTCTGGATCTCCATGACAAGCATGTCGGTGATCGAGTCCAGCAGCGGTTGAACCATCTCCGCGTCATACATCCCGACTTGTTTCCCGAACTTCAGGTCTTCGCCTTCCTCGAAGCTGAGCTGCAGCTCTTTCTGGAGAATGTCGGTGTACTGGGATCCGCCCATCGAGACGTCACGGATAAAGAGCGGCATGCCCCCTTTGGTTATATTGATGTTAGTCAGGGAAGCACCGATGTTGAGCAACGCGATCGTCTCGTCGGGATCCGGGTCGTAGTTCGCTTCGAACGCGTTCTGGATCGCAAAGGCATCGATGTCGACAACGTGGGTGGCACGGCCGGCCATCGTAATCACGTCGGTGTTGTTTTGAATCTGATCTTTCTTGGCCGCTACCAGCAGAACTTCCAGGCCCTCTTCGTCACCGGATTCGGACGGGCCGATCACCTCATAATCCAGGTTGACCTCGGCGATCTCGAATGGGATGTACTGGTCTGCGTCGAACTCGATCGAAGCAGCCACCTCGTCGGCGTTATCGACAGGCAGGACCACGCGCTTTACGATCACCGAATGCCCGGACACGCCCGTCGCCACGTGCTTGGCCTTGAAGCCGCCGGCGCTGAAGGCGGCCTTGATGGCCTCCGACACCAGGCCGGCATCCGCGACCGCGCCGTCAACGACGGCATCGGGACCCAGACTTTCCCGCCCGAAGCCTACAACTTCGTAACCGCTCTTGGATTTTGCCAGTTCGACGGCTTTCACCGAACTCGACCCGATATCCAATCCGACAAGCGGCTTGTTCTTGCTAAAAAACATGCTCTACATCCGCCTATTAAGTCGATTGAATCAGGTCCTGGCCCTCACTTTTCCACGCCTGCTGTGGAAGCTTGCACCGCGTTCGCTCTTCTTCTCCATCCACCGGTCCAGCAGATCTTTCTTGAACCGCCAGCGGTTTCCGAGCTTGAACGCAGGAATCTTGTCCTCGCCCAGATACTTGTACAAAGTGTCTGGCGAGATGCCAAGATACTGAGAGGCTTCCCGCAGAGTCATAACTTCTTTTAATCGTTCCATTTGACCTCTAGATCTCCCGAGGGGAACCTATTTCATCCTCAAGACAGCATGATTGTCAAGAGATTTTTAGGGTTTCTTGAGCCGTTTTCTCCCGGCCTCGCTCCTGTTTTGACCGGTATTTCAGTTTTTAGCCATGTTTTCTATCGTTTATCTGGTACGCGACAATTGCGCGGCTGCCGCAAATTTTTCGCCGGCGTCCCTGGCATGGGAGGGGAATTCCTCAGAATTGGCAAGGTTTGTCCTGAGAGGAGCTGCTACGGAAGTGGCACGGAGGCACGTCGAACGAAGGGTTGGAAATTAAAGAAATAGGAAGGTCACGCGGCGTGCTCTTACAATCCGGGCCAGCAACTGGAAAAAAGATGAAAGAAGATGGTCCCGGCATCCGTATCCCTTGTAGCCGGCAACATAACTGGACTGCGCCGGCCGGGTTCGAACAGGTATGGAAGCGACCATCCAGACAATGGAGCAAGTGACAACCGATTCTGAAGAACTGACCTTGTTGGTGAAGCAGCATCGATTGCGAGCCTTCCACTTCATCCTGCAGATGGTCGGAAATCGAGAGGATGCCCTGGATTTCACACAGGAGGCGTTCCTCAGAGTGCACCGGAACTGGGCGCATCGGGACCCGGAGCGGTCCCTGACGCCCTGGTTCTATCGCATTCTTCGGAACGTCGCTATCGACCATTTGCGGAGGCGGGCTTCGCGGAAGGAATACGCCCTCGAAACGGCGATCGAACCGGTAACGGGGAACCCGATTTCACTTGAGGAACAGACCGAGCTTCGAAGGGTCTTGTGGCAAGCCATCGGCAACTTATCGGATGAACAGCGGGAAGTGGTCATCCTTCGTGACGTTCACGGAATGTCCTACGCTGAAATCGGCACTGCGATCGGGATTCCCAGTACCACGGTGGCCACGCGTCTGCATCATGCGAGGGAAAAGCTGCGCGGCAAACTCGAGAGGTACCTATGACCGTGCACGAAGAAATCCGAAGGATGCTGTCCGCCTACCTGGACGACGAGTTGACCCAGGGAGCCAACCAGAAGGTTCGGATCCATCTTGAGGACTGCCCGGAATGTCGACGGACCCTGGCGCAGTTGGAGAAACTGCAGCAAGCCACGGCCGGCACTCGCTTTGTCAGGCCAACGGAGGAAGAGATGGAAAAGCTGGAGCAATCAATTTCTGTCCAGGCGCCGCGTAAGGTGGGCTGGGCCCTGTTGATAGTAGGGTTTGCGGTTTGGGCGGTGTACGGAGCATACCTGTTCCTGTCCGACCCGGACCTGCTCACCTTCGAGGGAATGACAGCCGGCGCGATCGTCATCGGGTTCGTGCTGATTCTTGTATCCGTCCTGCGACAACGACTACTGGAACTGCCGCATGACCGGTACAAAGGAGTGAAGAAATGACAGTCGTGACCACTGAGAACATAGCCGGGAAACGGATTGTGCGGACGCTTGGGCTGGCTCGGGGCAATACCGTTCGGGCGCGTCACATCGGCCGGGACATTCTAGCTGCCCTTCGAGGGATCGTCGGAGGCGAAGTGCACGAATACACGAAGCTGCTGGCGGAAAGCCGGGAGCAGGCTATCGACAACATGGTCGCTGAGGCGAAATCGCTCGGAGGCAATGCCGTCGTCCGGTCCAGCTTCATCACTTCCTACATTTCGGCCAATATGGCGGAACTGCTCGCCTACGGCACCGCCGTCGTCATCGAGGACGAGTGAGACCCTCATCCGCCTCAAATTGATCACAATCGCATCTCTTGTAGGATTTCGGGCCGGTCGTCATTTAAAATGTGACCATCGGCGGTCGCTTCCCCTGTCCGATGAACCGGCGCATGACGGCCGACCGCACGTTGGAAGGAGCAGTTCATGAAGAGGGAAAGAGGTATACACGAACTCTATTCCGATCCCGAGCGCGCAGATGCTCACCTTTGGGGTCGCAAGCCGGATCCATTGACACGCCGGGGGTTCCTCAATCGAGCCGGGTTGACTGCGATGGCACTGGCCCTCGGCTCTCACATTCCCTTTGCCCGGAACATGCCGGGCGGCCTGATTCCGGCGGCTTTCGCCCAGGACCGGCCTTTCGTGATCGACGGCAAGGAAGAGTTGGTGGTCCTCAACCAGAGGCCCTTTGGTGCCGAGGCGCGGGCACACCAGCTCGACGATGAAGTCACACCGACCCGGTATCACTACGTTCGCAACAACGGCAACCTGGGGCCGATGGCCCGGAGCATGGACAGCACGGGATACAAGCTGGTCATCGACGGAGAAGTCGACAACCCGTTGGAGCTATCGATCGAGGACCTGAAGCGAGACTTCCCGACCCACACCTGGAACCTTCAGATCGAATGCACCGGTAACGGTCGTGCCGGGTATGATCCCCATCCGAGCGGGATGCAGTGGACGATCGGAGCCGTTGCCTGTTCCCGCTGGACCGGCGTCAGTATGGCCGACGTCCTCAAGGCAGCCGGCGTCCGGCCGACCGCTGTATACACGGCCAACCACTCGGAAGACATCCATCTAAGCGGCAATCCCGAGCTCCAGGCTCTGTCCCGCGGCGTGCCGATATCGAAGGCAATGAACCCGTACAATATGCTCGCCTGGGAAATGAACGGCGAACGCATCCCGAACATTCACGGTTTTCCGGTTCGGATGGTCATACCCGGCTGGGCGGGCTCCGCGTCGGCCAAGTGGATCAGACGAATCCAGATTCGGGACCAGGTGCACGATGGGCGCGGCATGACCGGAATGTCCTACAGGGTCAACAAATATCCTGTCCGGGCCGGGACGGATGTCGCCGTCGAAGACATGGAGATCGTTCAATCGATGCCGGTGAAGTCACTCATCACGCGGCCCGAGGCCGGGATCACCGCGCCGGTCGGGGATGCCCTTCCGGTTCGAGGCCAGGCCTGGGCCGGGGACGCGACAGTTCGCCGTGTGGACATCAGTCTGGACTTCGGTCAAACCTGGCAGACCACACGACTGAGCGATCCGGCCAATCCCTATGCGTGGCAACGCTGGGAAACAGCGGTCCGTTTTCCAGTCCGGGGCTACTACGAAATCTGGGCGCGCGCTACGGATTCGAACGGCAAGGCCCAGCCGCCCGTGGTGCCGGGATGGAACCCCAGAGGGTATTTGAACAACGTGACGCACCGGATCGCCGTAACCGCCGTATAGAGGAGTGGATCGTTCGATGACAGCCAAGAAGATTTTCCTTGCCGCACTGTTGTTGGGATTTCTTGTCGCTATCCTGCCCTCCGGATTTCAAGATGCCCAGGCCCGAACCACCCAGGATCTCAAGCCCGGAGAGGGCATGAAGGTGGTCGAAACACACTGCGTGGCGTGCCACGACGCGGGTCTGATCACCGGCGCCGAAATGACACGTGTGCAATGGGATCAGTTGATCGACGAGATGATCGACCTGCAGGGGATGGGCGCGCCTAGCGAGAAAGACCGCAAGATCATCCTGGACTACCTTGAAAAGACCCAATCTCCGCCCGGCCTCCGTTGAAGATCGGGAATTCACCGAAGACGCGAAGACTCCTGAAGTAAGAATTCTCACCGCAGAGGGTTTTTCTTTGTTCCTTCCCCTGTGCGCCTCTGCGCCTCCGCGGTAAAAGAATCCCCTCCCTCCTTGCTCAGTGTTCTCCGCGTCTCCGCGGTGAAACCCAGAGGTTCTTGGCAGGCGTTTGCGGTCCAATCCCCATCTATAGGCTCGCGAGCATCGCCTTCACTTTTCGCTCGATCAGATCACGAACCTTTCCGAACTCCCCGGGATCCATGTCTTTCGGATCGGGAATATCCCAGTCGGCTCGATTTCTGGCGCGGATGAAAGGACATTCGTCGCCGCAACCCATCGTCACGACGAAGTCGTATTCGACATCGGGCACGGCTCGGATGGAATTGGATTGATGGAGAGAAAGGTCGTAGCCGACTTCCAGCATAGATCGGATGGCCCGGGGATTCACCCGACCGGAGGGTCGCGAACCGGCACTCCTTGCTTCGATCCGGCTGCCGCCATGAACGCGCGCGAACGCTTCGGCCATCTGACTTCGATTGGAATTCTCAATACAAACAAAGAGGACGCGCTTTGGCCCGGGGGGATCCGAATCGGTCACCCGCGGGCCTCCTCGACGCAGCACCCTTCCTCTTGCACGCACCGGCAGGTCGGCACGGCCAGTAGAGCGCCCGTCACCGGCGCCGCAAAATAAAGCCACAGGACATCGATTCGCGCGGACATCAAGGCCGGGCCCAGTGATCGCGCGGGGTTCATCGACGCTCCTGATATCGGACCGGCAAAGATTGCCTCGAAAGCAATGACGGAACCAATCGCGATCCCAGCCGTAATTCCCTTCTCCCTGGCACCGGTCGACATGTTGAGAATGACGAACATCAGGATCCATGTCAGGATCACTTCGAGAACGAAGCTTTGCGCCAGCGACCCGGACGGCCTGGTCGCACCCAAAGTCGGATGAGAAGGGAAAAGCATGTAGAGGATCCCGCTGGCCACCAACGCACCCAGACACTGATTCAAAATGTAGGGCGCCACGGATCGGAGGTCCAGGCGCCGTGCAGCCCAGAAGCCCAGTGTCACCGCGGGATTCAGGTGCGCGCCCGAAACGTCGCCGAGCGAATAAATCATCGCGAGGACCACCAGACCGAACGTCAGGCCCACACCCACCCCGGACACATTGCCCGTCACGTCACCGATAACAATGGCTCCGGTTCCGGCAAACACGAGCGCAAAAGTGCCGATGCATTCCGCTAGGTACTTCTTCACGACACAAGCCTACGCGAAAACAAACACGGGAACACACGAATCCGGCAAATAGGGTTGGAGGACGGGAGGTGGCTCGCGGTCGGGCCGGTAGCCGCGCCAGGAGCCTGCGCGGCAGAAGGGATCGTAGCGAGAAAGTGGAGAATCGAGGTCAGATTTTCTCGATTTTGAGGCGAATAGTGGTTCTATTTAACGAAAATCGGGGAAATCTGGACCGATTATACCGCTTTCGCAGTAGATCTCTTCTGCCGCGAAGGCTCCTGGACGCAACATTCCGCCAGCACCGCTTCTACAGGCCCTGGCGCAACTCGATTGTCATCGTCTTTATGGTCTGGAGCCCGCCGACCACAAGGTAGGGGAGGGAGGCCTCGACCATGAGCTGTTCGATCTCGATCGCCGGCTCTACTTCACCCGCGATCAGTTCGATCAGGTGCTGGAGCTTGGGTTCGACTCGGTAAACCAGCGCAAGTATTAACGTCAGACGCTCTTCCACGGTCGGTTCGCTATTCGGCGCCTTAATAATCCAGAGGTCGTCCGTGTTGCCTTTTACGCTGGGCGCAGCGTTTTCGATAAAGTCGATGATCCGATTGGCCCGGTTGTCGAGTTCCTTCGACTTCTCTGAAATGGACCGGGCCTCCTGAGGCGACATTTCCAAATGGACACGGAACGATACCAGTTCCCCACTTGTCTCGTAGAACCGGTGAACGTCGTCGACGAACGCTTGAAGGCGTTCCAGCCGAAAGCTCTCCTGGGCACGCTGACGCATCTCCTCGCGCTGGCCCGAAGTCTGCGCCTGGGAAGGAGTCGAGATCGAACAGATCATCAAAAAGAGGAACAACTTTCCCTGGAATCGAGTCCTCACCTGCACCTCCACGCCTAAAAGTACGGCCAGACTATCAAAGCAGCGCACCAAAAACCAGAAATCGAACCAAAAAAGATGTCTCTCCCCCCGGGAAACACAGCCAGGAAACAGTCTGGCACGAATGACTCCCCGAAACTCACATCCCCCCCCACTACCCTCTAATTCGGGGACGGAGGAACAATTACGCCAAAGCAACAGATGGGGATGGGGTTCTGGGAGTTTCGCCTCCGTCCCCGAATTAGAACGGCAAGGGTAGGGTGGCGCGCGACGTTCGGCCCTGACCACTGACCACTGACCACTTCCCGATTGTATCTTAGTTGATATATATACTAATATATGCCGTATGGCGACTCGAACATCTCCCGACTCCTTTCTGCCTTTGCGCGCAAACTGGTTTCACATCCTTCTGTCGTTGTCCGGACGGGAGCAGCATGGCTACGGAATCATGCAGGAAGTGCTCGACCGCACCGACGGGAAGGTCCGTCTGTGGCCGGCAACCTTGTATGGCACGATCCGCCGTTTGATCAACGAAGAGCTCATCGAAGAATCCGACCAGAGACCCGCGCCTGAGGACGACGATGAAAGACGACGTTACTATCGCCTGACCGAACAGGGGCGGGAGGTGCTCGAGGGCGAGTGTCGACGTCTTGAACAACTGGTAGAAATCATCCACATGAAACGCGCGGCAGCCGAGGCTGGAACAAGGTAATGAAGACAACGATGGCTTTTTCTCTCTGGCTTTATCAAAAACTGGTGCGCGCCTTCCCGGATGACTTCCAGCTCGATCACGGTCGGGACATGGTTTCAGACAGCGAGCATATGATCCGCGACGCGGCTCGCCGACACGGTTGGGCAAAGCTGATCGCGATGATCTTCAGGCTCCTTTTGGACCTGGTCGTCCGAGTCCCGATCGAACACGCATTCGAACTGGCACAGGACACGCGCTACGCGCTCCGAATGATGGCGCGCTCGAAAGGCTTTACGATCGCCTCGGTCCTGTCGGTGGGCATCGGAATCGGTCTGACCACAACCATGTTCAGTCAAATGGATTCCCTCATTCTACGCGACATCCCAACCGTCGGGAACCCCGACGAACTCGTCTCCATCCGGGGGGCGGTCTCCTACCCCGACTACGAACACTTCAGGGACAATAGTGGCCAGTTCAGAGAAATGGCCGCGTACATCGCGCCCGTACCGTTCGTCATCAAGACGGACGACAACCGCTCCAGCCGAGCCTGGGGACATCTGGTGACCCCGAACTATTTTGACGTTTTCCAGACCACGCCAAGGGTAGGCCGGACGTTTGGAGCAGCGGAAAGCGCGCCGGGTGCATCCGCCAGCCTGGTAATCAGCCACCGGTTCTGGCAAGGCCGTCTGGGTGGCGATCCAAACGTCGTTGGATCGACGCTGCGGATCAATGGATACCTTGCAACGATCATCGGCGTCGCCGCCGAGGACTTCTTCGGGGCACTTCCGGTCCTCTCGGCGGCGGATATATGGTTGCCCACGACGGTCGACCCCAGGATGGCTCCGGAGCTGGGATCCAACGCGCTTGCCGACAAAGACATCGCGGCGTTCAGTGTCGTCGGCCGACTCTCCGAAGGGATTACGCGCAAGGGTGCCGAAGCGGCACTCGACGCCATGGTCCGACAGCTGGAAGTGGATGAAGGCGAAACCGACATTCGGGAAGGGCGGCGCGTCACGATGTTGCCTGGCGGGCGGCTCCTGCCCATCCGGGATGAAGACCTGCCCGTAATGATGGCGTTCCCGCTGATCCTGTCGGGGCTGGCCTTGCTGATCGCCTGTTCGAACGTCGGAACCTTGCTGCTGGCACGCGGAAGCGCACGGGCGAAGGAGATCGCCATTCGATTGTCGGTCGGCGCCAGCCGAGGACGTATCGTTCGCCAGCTGGTCACCGAGAGCACGATCCTGGCGATGCTTGGAGGAGTCGCCGGACTGGCGTTCGCGTGGTGGTCCATCTCTACGACCGACTGGCTCGAGCCGATGATCCCCGAGTACATGACGTTCAAAATGGATATCAGTTGGGTGGCTCTGCTGTTCACGCTCGGCATCAGTGTTCTTTCCGGAGTTCTGTTCGGGCTGGCGCCGGCGCTGCAGGCGGCCAAGGCGGATGTGACGCCGGCTTTAAAGAGCGGTGCCGATATGCGGATGAAGAAGTACCGATGGTTCAGCCTGCGCAACGCTCTCGTCCTCCAGCAGGTGGCGGGTTCGCTGATGCTTCTTCTGTTGACAGGCTTCGTTGTCCTCGGATTCGGAAGGTCCAGCACAGTCGAACTGGGTTTCGACGTCCGCAACCTTTATATGATGTCTCTTGATCCGGTCCGCGACGGCTATTCGGGAGAACAGGCCAGGGAATTCTTCTCCGGTCTGCCCGATCGGATACGACTGATTCCAGGAGTGGCCGAAGCCAGCCTGACTCACAACATTCCGCTTGGGATGTTCGGCGATGAAGCGGCACTTCAGGCAAGCACGGACCTCGATGAAACGGCCCGGCTCGCCCAGAGCATCCGTCAGGAACATGTTGGCGAAGGATTCTTCGAAGCGGTCGGAGTGGAAATCAGCCCGGGCAGAAGCTTCAGGCCGTCGGACCAGACCGATGGTTCCCGCGTCGTAATCGTCAACCAGACAACGGTTGATGAAACCTGGCCGGGTCAAGATCCGATCGGGCAAGTGCTGGACCTCGAGGGAGATCGCTACCAGGTCATTGGGGTGGCGCCGGACTTTCGATCCGGGGGAATACTGGAAAGATCCCGAATGGGGGTCTTTCTGCCAATGGAACCGTCCAGTTTCGAGCGTCCTTCCTCCCAGGGCGTCACGCTGCTCGTGCGCACGGATCCGGGAGTCGACATTCGGAACGCCATTCGAAACGAAATCGCGCTCATCGATCCGAACCTGACCCTGTTCAATGTAAGCCTGCTCAGCGACCAGGTCGAAACCATGTTGTTCATGGTGCGACTCACGATGATCATCTACGGCGGCATCGGTGTGTTCGGATTGCTTCTGGCCGCCGTCGGGCTGGGGGGCGTGACAGCCTACGCGGTAGCCCAGAGGACCAAAGAAATCGGAATCCGGATGGCGCTGGGAGCCCCAAGAGGCGAGGTCATGAAACTGGTTCTCAAGGAAGGTGCGATTCTGGTCATTCTTGGGACGATCATCGGCCAGGCGTTTGCGTTCGGGACCACCAGGGCACTCGGCTCCTACTTCGCCGCCCTGGCGACGATGACGGACACGACAACCTCCGATCCGCTCCTGTTGGTGGGCGCCCCGCTGTTGCTCGGTTTCTTGACGATGCTGGCCTGTTACCTTCCGGCGAGGCGGTCGACCCGAATCGATCCGCTCACGGCCTTGAGGCAGGAGTGAGCGAGCACCTTCGGTGACCACCAACATCGCCAGTCCCGGGCACAAGGCCAATCCGTTTCCGTTCTATGCCCGTCTCAGAGCTGAAGCACCGGTCTACAACGTTCGGCTGCCCGACAAGAAGGCGGCATGGCTGATCACGGGGTACGACGATGCCGCGATGGTCCTCAAAGACCCACGGTTCGCCAAGGACCAGTTGAACGCGTGGACCGGAGCACGAGCCGCCGGATCGCCGTGGGCACCCGGTTTCATGAAACCGCTCACCCGGAACATGCTGGACGTCGACGAACCCGATCACACGCGGCTGCGGGGTCTGGTCAACAAGGCATTTACCCCCAGTCGGATCGAACAGATCCGCTCTCGAATTCACGAAATCACCGACGCACTCATGGGGTCTGTTCCCAATCGAGGGCACATCGATTTGATCCGTGACTACGCCCTTCCTCTCCCGACAACCGTCATAGCGGAGGTACTGGGCGTTCCGGCTGAAGACCGTCACCAGTTCAGCCGTTGGTCCGAGGCCATCGTAGCGGCCGATTCATCGCGTTGGGGAATGGTGAGAGCGGTCCCGAGCCTCTGGTTGTTCCTGCGTTAATCCGCTCACTGGTACGATCGCGGCGAGCCAATCCAAAAGACGACATAGTCAGCGCGCTGATCGAGGTCGAAGAGGAGGGAGAACGGTTGAATGAAGACGAACTGCTGGCGATGATCTTCCTTCTACTTGTCGCCGGATACGAGACCACGGTCAACCTGATCGGCAACGGCATGCTGGCATTGCTGGAACATCCAGATCAGATGGAGCGTCTCGGTCAAAACCGGGCTTTAATCAAGCCCGCAGTCGAGGAACTGCTGCGCTACAGCAGCCCACTGGAGGTGGCCACCGAACGTTATGCGAGGGAGGACGTCACTATCGCCGGCATCACGATCCCTCGAGGATCACTCGTATTCGTAGCAATTATATCGGCCAACCGCGACTCACGGCAGTTCGCGGACGCCGACAATCTCGACATCACTCGCGAGCCAAACAATCACTTGGCTTTCGGCCTGGGTTCACACTACTGTCTGGGTGCGCCACTGGCCAGGATGGAAGCGCAGATTGCGATCGGAACGCTGTTGGATCGAACGTCGGAATTGCGGCTGGTAACCAAATCCGAGGCGCTCACCTGGCGACGAAGTGTAGTGTTGCGTGGACTGAAGGCCTTGCCCGTCGCATTCACCGCAAAGAGTTGATGGAACGACGGCACATCTCAATCCGGAGCATTCGCCTGGAGCAACGAACATGACATGCAAGGACGCGCTGAAAAAACTGAAAGCCATGGGAACGGCCCAGAACCGGAAAGTCTACGGCCGGCATGGCATGAAAGGGGACCTGTACGGGGTCAGCTACGCCAACCTCAAGAAGGTCGCCAGGGAAATCAAGGTCGATCACGCGTTGGCGCGTCAACTATGGGAGACCGGCAACTGTGATGCTCGGACTCTGGCCACCATGGTGGCCGATCCGTCGTCGATCACGAAAAGCCTGGCCGACGCATGGGCCAGAGACCTGGACAACTACGGCATCGCCGACGCATTCTCCGGCCTGGTCGCCAGGTCACCGCATTGTCGGACGAGGATGGAGAAGTGGAGTACGTCGAAAGGAGAGTGGATCGGCCGTTCCGGCTGGCAGCTCCTGGCCCACCTCGCCATGAGCGACACCGGGCTTCCCGACAGTTACTTCGAATCGCATCTCGCGACGATTGAAAACGAAGTCCACACCCGTAAGAACCGCGTGCGGGATGGCATGAACTCGGCCCTTATCGCCATCGGAATCCGTAACCCGAAGCTGGAGAAAAAGGCGCTGGCCGCCGCAAAACGAATCGGGAAAATAGAGGTCGACCACGGCGAAACCAGTTGCAAGACGCCGGATGCCGCCGCCTATATTCACAGGACTCTCGAGAGAAGACGGAAAAAGCGCGCGAGCTGAGGCTCCCCGAACGGTCCATTCTGACTCTTATCGTTTCACGGCTCTGGTCGCCATAAACAGTGGCATGTGGCGGGAAAGCAGATCCCCGGACTCTCTGGGATAACTGTCCTCGTAGAACCCCTCGATGACAAATCCGGCATCGAGTTGCCCACCGATCTGGTCGTCCAGGCTATGACTGAACTCCAACGGGATCTGGTCGGCGATCAACTGGCGCCGCTCGCCGTCGGTCAGGTTCACGACGTCGGAATACGGCAAGGTGTGCCGAACCTGGAGGAGACCCTGTTCGGCCAGCTTGCCATCGAAGATGAAGTACGCCGGGTTCATGAAACCACTCAGAAGTGTGCCCCCGGGTTTGAGAACACGGGCAGCCGACCTCCAGATCGGGCGAAGCTCGGGCGCGAAAATGTTGGAGACCGGGTGGACGATGAGCTCGAAACGGGAGTCGGCAAGAACAGAAAGGTCTGTCATGTCCCCTTCGATGGTCTCGATGGAAAGCGATTCACGCTCGGCAACCAGCCGGTCCTGTTCGAGCTGTTTCGGCGAGTTGTCGAAAACGGTCACCCGCGTTCCCGACGCCGCAAGGACGGGGCCCTGTTGACCACCGCCCGAGGCCAGGCACAGAACTTCCGCACCGTTCAGTTCGGGAAACCACGCCCCGGGAACCGGCTTGGAGGGGGTCAGGATGATCTGCCAGTCACCCTCGCGGGCTCGTCGAATCGTGTCGGCATCAACGGGAACCGTCCATTCACTTCCCCGTTCGACATTTCGATCCCACGCGTCCCGATTGTGCTTGCGAATGTCCATTACGAGCCAACGGCCCGCGTTCTTCCGACGACAAACGGCTGGAACGACGGGCCGATTCGAGCATACCTGTTAAGACACCCGGAGCCCGCCGTTAGGTAGCAACCAAATATGCAGAAAGAATCAAAGGCACGCCACACTACTGCTCGTTCAACGTGACGATTGGATCGACCTGCGTCGCGCGTCGAGCCGGCAGCATGCAAGCTATTGCCGCGACCACCCCTAATGTTCCGACGACCGCGCTCACAACAAGAGGGTCTGTCGGTCCAACCCCATAGATCTGGTTCTGGACGGCCTGGCGCAGAGCCACCATGCCAATCAGACCGAGGATCAAGCCGCCACCCACAAGCACAGCGCCTTCACCCAGAACGAGGGAGAACACTCGTCTTGCACTGCTGCCAAGCGCGATGCGGATACCAATCTCTTTAGTCCGCTGCGTAACGAGATAGGCCAGGACTCCGTATATGCCGACGGCGGAAAGAAACAACGCGATGCTACCGAACGAAAGGGCCAACAACATCGAGGCTTTCCGGGGCATCAAAGACTGTTCCGTACGGTCGGACATGGTCTGGACACCAAACAGCGGTAGTGCGGGATCGATTCCGGCCACCACGGACCGCACGCTGTTCGCCAGCGCCTCGGGATCGGTCGAAACCCTTATGGCGAGAGTCATGTTCCGGCTCGGGTTTTGATCGTACACGAAATAGTAAGCTCCGGCCTGATTGCGGTTGCCCGCGATGTCTTCCCGCCGGACGTTGGCCACGACACCAACGACATTGTAGAAACTCGTGTTCTCGTCGATCTTGAGCAGGTCGTTCGGGTCGCTGGGCGAATACAGGCGCTGACCGATTGGATCGCGCCCCGGCCAGAACTTGTTGGCCAGCCGTTCGTCAACGATGGTCGATGCTGGAACATCCGAGGTGTCCTGACGGGTGAAGTACCGTCCCTGCCGGAGCGGGATGCGCATCGCCTCGAAGTATCCGGGTGTCACAATGAGGTTGTGGGGCGCAATCAGCGACTCACCCGGCTGCATTTCGTAGCCCTCCGCCAGAACCACGTTGCTACTGAAGGATTCCCCGAGCGGAATGCCGTTTACCGCACCTGCCGACTCGACACCGGGAAGTCCCTCGATCGCTTCGAGTATCCCCGTCATGAAGGGGCGCAGTTCTTCGACGCCCTCGTATCGAACCGACGGGGGGCTGATCGAAGCGGTCAGAACGCCGTCTGCCTGGAATCCGGGGTCCACAAGCAGAAGCTCGCGGAAGCTGGCCAGGAGCAGCCCCGCACCAATGAGGAGGACGAACGCGAATCCAACCTGCGCGACGACCAGGCCGCGCCGGATCGCCCGGGCGCCCTTGCCGCTCGAACCGCTCCGGCTTTCCTCATGGAGCACCCGGTTCAGATCGACGCGGAAGATGTGGACGACGGGCACCAGACCGATCAGTATGCCGGCAAGAATGGCAGTCGCAATTGTGAAGCCGACAACTGTGGGATCCATGTGGATCTCGCCGGCGCGCGGTAGCCGGTCCAGACCGACTCGCCCGAATGCGCTGAGCATTCCCTGGCCGATCAGGACACCGCCGACTCCCCCAGCCAGTGCCAGAATGACGCTTTCAGTGATCAGTTGCCGCGCCACTTGCGCTCTGGCCGCGCCGAGCGCCAGCCGGGTTGCGAGTTCCTTCAAACGGAGTCCCGACCGGGCCAGCGCAAGGTTGGCAATGTTTACCGCGCCGATCAGGAGAACGAACGCAGCGCCGCCCCACAGCAGGTACAAAGTGGAACGCACATCACGAACGAGTCGGTTCTGAAGAGGCTCGACGGCGGTACGAAAACCCGCGTTGATCAGCAGTTCCTTAAAGGCCGGGAACCGTTCCAGGTTGGCAGCGTTTAAGGCATCGACCTGCGCCTGGGCAACCTCGATCGTCGCACCCGGCTTCAACCGCCCCACGTTGGTCCAGTTGTTGCTGTGACGCGCATCGTCGGACTTCTGCTCGTCGGTGAACGCCACTGGAGTCCAGACGAGAACTTCGGGGTCGACAAACAGGAAGTCTTCGGGCATCACTCCGACGATGGTGAAAGGACGGCCGCTCAGACGGATGTCGGTATCCAGAATCGAGGGATCGCCGCCGTATAGCTGCTGCCACAAACCATAGCTCAGCAAGGCCTTCTCCTCGTTACCCACCTCTCCCTCTTCTTCGACGAAGGCGCGGCCGAGAACCGGTTGCGCCCGGAGAAGTCTGAATAACGAAGGCGTTGCGCTCATCTTACGAATACGCTGTGGAATCCCGTCGATCTCGACCGTCTCGCCGGAGAGCCGATAAACAGATTGTTCTTCAAGAACATCCACGTCCCGGATCCGGTCGTAATAGTCCGGCACGCCGCTGCTGCCGAAATCCTCGACCCCCGCATTCGGGTACAGGTTCGACATCATCACAATCCTGTCGGCGTCCGGTACGGGAAGCGGGCTCAGCAGCACGGAGTTGACTATCGTAAATATGGCGACGTTGGCGCCAATGCAAACGGCCAGCGTCAAGATGGCCGTTGCCGCAAAGCCCCGGTCTTTCCAGAGAACTCTCCCGCTGAACTTGATGTCACGAAACAACGAATCCATCATTTCCCTTCTCTCCCTTCACCGACCTCAACATGCACCATTCGACAGTACGAACACGACGCCCGGATTGTTCCGCCAAGTGTGTTGCGCCCATCAGAATAGACGTCTGGGTCGGGCGTCCATTACAGTCCGCGGGGAAATCGGGCAAATTTGAGTGTTCAAAGTACTTAATAGAAGGGAGGTTCCGCGTTATCATGTCGGGCGTTACGGGCCGTGGAGGGCGAGGCCAATCCGTCGCCAGGCCAAGGAACGAAGGAGGATTAATGAAGTTGAAGATGACCAGTACTGCTCTTTTATGTCTTTTGGTTCTCGCCGGATGTGGAGGCGCCCCTCCGGAGGCCACGCCGGCTGAACCGGAACCGGCCGCAGCCGCGCCTCACGACAACGTCCTGATCGATCTGTGGGGGGAGAGCAAGACAGCCTTCGGCGTCTACGTTCCCAACGAAGCTCCGCCACCACCAGCCGGAGCGAGGGGACGAGGGGCAAGAGGACAAGGTGGAAGAGGCGCCAGGGGAAGGGGTGCACGGCCGGCACCGGTTTATACGGTAGATGGCGGTCGAAAGCTAGCGGAAAACCCCCTGTACGACTTCGTGTTTCTGAACATCGAAGGCAACTATGATGTCGAGGCAGTCCGAGCGATCGGCGAGGGTATCCGCAGTCCAAGCGCGGTCAGTCGGAAAACTTTCCTCGTCCGCATTCCGACGATTGAACGGGACGGTGCAGAGCTGACCAAGGCACGGGTTAAGGAAGTCCTCGATCTGGGAGCAGATGGCGTCATCATCCCGCACATCAGGGGAACGGAGGAGGCCCGCTTAGCCATAAGTTTCTTCGCTGATGCCGGCGCCGACGTCTGGTCGCCTTCGAATCCGAGCGACGAGACGATCGCGATGCTGATGCTCGAGGATCCCGACGCCATCGAGCAGGCGGCAGAGGTCGCAGACCTCGAAGGCTACAGCATCCTCGCCTGTGGTATCGGAAGCCTCGGTGGTGCCATTCGGGCCCAAATGCAGGAGGGTATCGAGGGAGAGATGACCGAAGAAGCTCAGGCGAAGTTGCGTGAAGAAGCCTCGGCCGCAGCTGAACAGGGCAACATGAAAGTTCTCGCGGAAAGCAAACGCGCCGGTATCGCCGATATGATCACGGCAAACGACAGCAGCGTCGAGCAGCGTGTCCAGGAAGGTTTCCTGGCTCTGCTCATTACGGGTGCCGAACCCGACCCGACCATCGAGTTGGGACGAGCCGCCGCCGGACGGCAGTAGGAATAGTTCGGGAAGCAAACAGTTCGGGGGAGGCGGCCGGCGATTCCGGTGCAAGGCCCCCGAATGTTTCTAATTGTTGAAAGACTCCAGAACGATCCCGGCGAACTCCGTCAGGGTGGCGTTTTCGCGCGACTGGGTAAAGTACAGGACGATCATGTTCTGTTCCGGCAGCGCCATCGCCAAAGTCCCGTCCGAACCCCAGTGACCAAAAACGGGAAGCTCTCCGCGTGAGTTCGGTTCGGCGAAAAGAACCCAGTGCTGTCCATAGTGGTCTGACGGCAGCTCCCCACCCCATGCAATCGGCTCATCGGATCGCAGCGCCTCAACCACCGTCGCCTCGTCGATCAGCCGGACTCCATCGAGCGCTCCCCTCCTCATCCAGGTCGTCAGAAACCGAGCGTATTCGGAAATCGTCGTGTGGATTCCACCGCTTCCCCGGAAGAACGGGAATTCCTGCTGCATACGAGGGTTCCAGTATTTCACCCACAGATCACCAATCCGCCGGTACGTCGAGTTCATCCGAGAAGCCCAGGAGACGTTGGGTGAAAAGCGGGTCTGCATCTCGGACAGGCCCAACGGCTCGAAGATTCTGGATTGTATGAATCGTTCGGCCGGCGCCCCGGTCACCTCGGCAATGATCGCGCCCAGGGCAGCCGGATTCTTGTCGCTGTATCGGAATACATCGGCAGGTGGATGCGCCGGCCCGGTTCGACCCAACAGGTCGACAGCCTCGCGCAGGGTCCCCTGCCGCCAGTACCCGTTTGGCATCGCCGTTTGTTCATATCCAGCCTGATGCCGCAGAAGCTGGCGAACGGTGATGTCCCCGGAACGTTCGTTGTCGAAAGAAGGAAGGTATTGCGATGCCAGGTCGTCCAGCCCGACTTTGCCGTCTTCCACCAGCATCAGAACCGCGGTGCCGACGACCGGTTTGGTCATGGATCGAATACGGTAGTACGAGTTCCGATTCAGAGGAATCTGGCGTTCCCGATCGTTCCAACCGACAGTCTCATGGAGGACAATCCGGTCATCCTTGACGACCATCACTTCTCCCCCGACGATCTCGCCCGATGCAACCCACCCGGCCACTCGTTCGGCCAGACTGGCTAGGGCCGCAGCGGACAAACCGACTTCAGGGGGCGCTGCGTATGGAAAAGCAGGGAGATCGAGGCCAGGAAGCGTGGGCGTGCGTGGACTTGGTTCCTGCCCTCGGAAAACGCCCGGAGCCATCAGGGAGGCCAGGAGGGTCAGGAGCGCGCCCTTTCGGATAAGAGCCAACCCTGGAACCATCGGCGACCTCCGATTCGATGGGGCGAATGGTTTCATGCGGTCACCACGAAGTCGACCTCGCGACCATCGCTGTCCCGGAAGTAACGCAACTCAAGATCGCGTCCCTCTGCATCCTGGTCATAGTGAACCCACTTCAACAGGTGCATCGCAACCAGATTCTCGAAACGCGCTGGCTCCTCCGGCACTACCGACCAATCGAAATGATACTGCTTCTGCGCCTTCTTCAGGGCTCGTATTCGAGGTGCTCCAAACGGCGGAAGCCGAAAGATGGCATATAGCCGCTCCAACACCTGCAGCCAGACAGACAACGTTTTGTGATTGACCTGAAGGTCTTCGCGCACCGCGTTGATCGAAAGCGACGCCCCCTCGAGCCCTGGCAACTGCAACACCCACTGCTCCAGATGTCCAAGGTCCTGGATCCGCTCCAGTCTCGCAAACCTCCTCACGCACCAACAGACCTCGATATTCTCGCGACCACCAAACGACAAACACCCCCTTCGCAAGAAACTTTCGTCTGTCCCAAACTTCTGTCCCGATCTCTAACAATTCCCACACTTGCCAAGCGCATCTTCAGAGGTTATATTTCGACTCGTACCAGCGGGAGTAATTCAGCGGTAGAATGCCAGCTTCCCAAGCTGGACGTCGCGGGTTCGATCCCCGTCTCCCGCTCTTTAGTTTGAACGACTTGGAAGGCAGACTGCAAAGTTCTACCGCATTTCTACCGCGTTAAGCTCACAGAGCCGCTTCGAGCGTTTCCACCGCCTCAAGTCGGCTCTGCAGTGACGATTGGGCATAGACATCCATATGAACACCCAATCCGTGCCCTTGCTGGTCGCTGATAACTTTCGGGCTCACACCCAACTCTTCCATCAGACTAGAGTGTGTCCGGCGCATGACGTGGAAATCGACCCAACCGAGACCGACCTCCTTGAGCCCTGGCCGAATGTACTGAACCGCCCCGGGTTTCCCGGAGACCGTTTTAGTTGACTCCGGCCACGGTGACTGGAGTTGCTTCGTTGCGATAGTACACCTGCTCGAACTCGACTGGAGGAATGTATCCGATCGGTTCGAGAAGGCGGTGCTCGTTGTACCAGGACACCCAGTCGAGTGTCGCGTACTCCACATCGTCAAGACCTCGCCAGGGCCCCTCTCTTCGAATGACTTCGGTCTTGAATAACCCGATTACAGATTCGGCCATGGCATTGTCGTAGGAGTCCCCGATGCTCCCAACCGACGGCTCAATTCCGGCCTCGGCCAATCGTTCCGTA
Source organism: Terriglobia bacterium (assembly GCA_965262425.1). Lineage (GTDB taxonomy): Bacteria > Acidobacteriota > Terriglobia > 20CM-2-55-15 > 20CM-2-55-15 > CAZOZZ01. Next base: position 3,133,705 of record OZ253536.1, read on the forward strand.
TACCGAATCGACAGATATTGGACGCCGCGGTCGCTGTGATGAATCAAACCTTCAGTGTCAGGGCGCGACCAGAGGGCCTGCTCCAGCGCATCCAAGGCAATGTCAGTCTTTAGCGAATGCATCGTTCGCCAACCGACGATCTTTCGGGAGAAGACATCGATGACGAATGCGACGTAAACAAACCCTCGCCATGTTGCAACATACGTGAGATCCGCGATCCACAGCTCATTGGGACGGGTCGCGCTGAAGTCCCGATCCACAAGATCGGCGGGTCTGAGAGCTACTTCATTCTGGATAGTGGTCTTGATCTTCCGGCCCCGAACCACGCCTTCAAGCCCCATTTCCCGCATCAATCGTTCAACGGTACAACGGGCAACGTCTGTGTTCTCGCGATTCAATTGCTTCCAGACCTTGCGGACGCCATAGACCTGACGGTTTTCCCTCCAGACCCGTTCGATCTCGACTCGAAGCTTCGCGTCGCGCTTCGCACGCGCGGGCAATCGATCTGGATTCTTTTCCCGTGCCTGGTGCTCGTAGAACGTCGATGGGGCGATCGGCAGCACACTGCAGATCGACTCGACCCCATACCGGCCTCGATTCGTCTCGATGAAATCCGCCATCACCGGGGTCGGCGGTCGAGTTCCGCCTGTGCGAAAAACGCTGACGCCTTGCGCAGGATCTCGTTCGCTCGTTTCAGCTCACGATTCTCCCGTTCCAGTTCCTTTAGCCGTTGTTTCTCGTCCTTGGTCAGGCCCCCACGTTGGCCCATATCACGCTCTGTTTGCCGGACCCACTTACGCAGTGTTTCTGGGGTACAACCGATCTTCGCAGCGATCGACGCCATTGCCGCCCACTGTGAGGCGTACTCCCCCTGGTGCTCGGCCACCATTCGTACCGCACGTTCCCGAACCTCGGGTGCATATCTGCTTGCTCTTCCCATAATGACTCCCATCTTCTCAAGTAATGGAGTCTCCGGGAAACCCGGGGCGGTTCAAAGAGTCGAGTGTGTTCAAGAGGGGTGGTGAGAGCATGGATGCGATCCGCAGTTTGTTTCGAAAATGGTGGGAAGAACGAAACGGTCAGAAAAGAAGCAGCTCCAAGCGCGATTCCGAAAAATCTCAACGAAACGATCTGCCTGCTGGGTCGCCGACACACAAGGGAGACTATTCGGACCAATCTTTAAATAGATTCGTGACCAAAAAAGAAAACGATCCATGAACGAGAGCGTCGTTTCCGCTCCCAGACATTTGGGAGTTCTTTGCACACCAGTTTCGATCCGCACAAATTAAGAAGCCGAACGTCTCGGGTCGCTCCAAAACAATCGGGGCTGCTTCCGGGCGCTGGCTTCGACCCACCGCTCGCGGACCACGGGGAGATCCGCGAATCACAAGGCTGGACCGACACACAGCCATCTTCGGTGCCTCCGGGCCGTCAGCTGTCCGCAGCCACACTGAAAGGTGTTGCCCCGAACGTGAACTACGTCATTCTTCTCTGATCTCCCGCTTTTCATGCTGGATATTGCCTTCGTGATGATCCCGAAGGAGCCTGAACTCGACACTACATTCAATTTGGAATTTCAATTTCGTTCCCTCCGTACAATTAGAGTCTGCCCCGCCAATGGCAACTTGGCTGGAGCCGAATCAACTTGCTCGACCTTCTGCAGGTCTGACCCACAGTTGCACTGTCGCGGCGTGAGCAGCTGGCGTCTCAGGTCTCGGGGATCATTGTCGTTTCGCCGAGGGTGGTCCGTGCTAACAGCTGCTCCTCTTGTCACCACTCTGTCCTCTTCCTGCGACGCCCGCTCTTGATGGTAGATTTGCGGAGGAATTTGCAAGGCGACCAGCCTGTTGTTTATTGGCGGTGATGCTGGAGACTTCGGCGGTGAGTCCGGGGACGGGTAAGCCTGGCCGCCTCCAGAGATCGTTGGGGACGGCGAGACCGACACAGGCCACTGAGGGGCAGGAACGACTTGACGACTCTCCGCAAGGACATCCTTGATCTGTAGGGGCCTGCGGCAGAACGAACAGAACTGCTGGTGCGGGTTGTTTTTCTGAGTACAGTATGGACAGACCTTGGGGAGCATGCTCGGCGGCTTCCGCACCGCTTTGAGTCCGTACTGTTTACGCATGGAGTGTTCCAGGGCATCCAGACGTATGTGCGAGTAGGTTTCGAGCTGTCTTGATCCCGCTGTCCATCCGTATTTCTGCTTGAGTTGTTGGTCAGACATGAACGCGGAATCCCTTGACACCGCGGAATGCCTGAAATGATGAGGATTGGAAGGCTTATTCAATCCTGCCCGTTTGAAAGCCCTTTTTAAGGTAGATGCGATTTTCCCTCGACTTATGCTTGTCGCCGGATCGTAGAAAGAGCACCAGAACGCGGCTTCCGGCGAAAGCGGCTGCGGATGAATCTCCAGGTAGTCCCTTATGTACGGAATGCTCGTGTAGATCGGAAACGTCCGCTGTCCGGTCTTTCCCCTGACGGTGACGTACCACAGGTCGTCGCTGATCCGCAGGTCGCATCCCCTCATGCTGCGAAGCTCACCGCACCGGACGCCGGTATCGAACAGGAAGGCGATCATGGCCCGGTTTCGAATTCTGGTCCAGATGTGCGGTTGATCGCCCTGCGCCTGGATCGCCTTGAGTATGTCCTCCTCGACAAGTATGGTCGCCGGGTCCTTCTTGAAAACCAGCTTTCCCAGCTTGATCCACTTTACAACGTCCGGCACGTTGTCACCGTCGCTGAGCATGTGCTTGTAGAACTTCTTAAGCATGGATTTGTAGTCCTGGACCGTGGCTGGGCTCTGGACCCGGCTGGAGACCGCATTGATGACCGAGACCAGATCGGAGCGGGTCGCGGTCCTGAACGACTGCTGGTCCATCAGCTCGCCGATCGTCCTCATGATCCAGAGCGTCTTTGCCAGCCGTCCCCTGGTCAGTCCCTGAGCCCGGCATATCTCGTGGAACTCCAGGATCATGCTCTTGTTCTCTTCCGAGATCCTGGGATTCTCGATGACCTTCACGCGATACTTCTCGACGCGTTCCTCCGAATAATAGTTCGACACCTTATATTCACCTTCCATTTCAAACACCTCTCCAAACGTTTTTAAGAAGAAGGGTCCCCGGTTGCGGGTTATGGATGTGAATGTTTGCGCTATGCCGCTTTCTGTTCGCGCTGTGGCGCGAGGGGGGTCAAGCTAGCGCCCAGCTAGTGGTCCCCGTCAAACAGACTGTAACTTATCGAGCTTCTTTCGGGCACGTTGAACTTTTTCAAGAATATCGGAAGCCGTTGCGGTCCAAATGAAGGGCTTCGGGTTCTGATTGTGACCCCCGACATATTCCTCCACGGCCTGGATTAGCTCAGGAACCGAATGGAAAACCCCGCGCCGAAGCCGTTGTTCGGAAAGATCCCGGAAGAAGCGTTCGACCATGTTCAGCCAGGATGCACTGGTCGGTGTGAAGTGCACATGAAAGCGCGTGTTGCGCTTCAACCAGTTGACGACTTTCTGATGTTTGTGCGTGGCGTAGTTGTCGCAAATGATATGGATCTGTTTGTCTTTCGGCACGGAACGTTTGATCTGATTGAGAAACCGGATCCATTCCTGATGACGATGCTTCGGCATACAGGTCCCGATAATCGAGCCGTCCAGCGTATTGAGCGCGGCGAACATCGTGGTCGTCCCGTTGCGTTTGTAGTCGTGGGTGAGGGTGCCGCACCGCCCCTTCTTCAGAGGTAACCCGGGTTGCGTGCGGTCCAGGGCCTGCATCTGGCTCTTCTCATCGCAGGACAAAACAATGGCGTTTTCCGGAGGGTTCAGATACAAACCGACCACATCCTCCAACTTCTCGACAAATTGTTTGTCGTTGGAAAGTTTGAAGGTGCGTGCCAGATGAGGCTTCAAGCCATGAGCCCGCCAGATTCTCCCTACCGTGGACTCGCTGACGCCGGTTGCCCTGGCCATCAAGGACCGGCTCCAGTGCGTGGCGTTCGGAGGCTTCCCTTCGACCGTCTTCTTCACGATCCGGGCCCGCTTCCGGCGGCCGATCGAGGGAATCCGCCCACTGCGGGAAGCGTCCTTTTCGATTCCCCCGAGGCCATCTTCAACGAAACGATCGCGCCAACGTCCGGCCTTTTGACGAGTGATGTCCAACTTGGCAGCGATCTCCTGATTGTCCAGACCCCCGGCGGCCAGCAAGACAATTCGAGATCGTTCCGCCAACCGGACCGCCACACTGCGGCTTCGGCTCAGTCGCTCCAGTTCCTTCCGCACAGGAATGTCCAATTTAATCGTCGGTGCTCTCCTCATATATACTCAGACGTAGGAAAGCTGAATAAGTTACATTAACTGTGACGGATTACACTAGCCTATGCGGGTAACAGAGCGCGACAATCCCGCCCTTCTTCTTTGCTACTTATGCACGTGAGGGGACTTAATGATTTCGCTCCTGCAGGCTAATAAACCTGGCGGTTGGAGGATGCGGGTCTTACGTGTAAGCGCGTGTGACGGCGCTTGATCTCCCTGACATGAGTGAGAAACACACATGCAAGTCGCCGGGTGCAGCGCCACGCAACTCAATAGGCCAAGAGTCGTTCAATCCACGTGCGGGGGCGCGAGGGGGTGTGATGCAGAACAGCTACTGTGTCCCAGAAACGCCGTTGGATGAAACAGCTTCCGCTTTAACGCGAGGAGCAATAGTCTGTTTCCTGTCGCCACTTCGTGAAGCGCCGGTTGTTGGCGGGTCAAGCTAGAATCCGTTTTTAATATGAGCAGCCTCGACATACTGAAATGACTGATCTCCAGATCAAGATACGGCATCGAAAGATAATGGGGTGCGGTGATGTTGGGTGAACCGGAGCGATTGGAAATTCGTCGATTGTGGACTCGCAAGTTAGACCAGGACGCCAGAAAACTCCCTCGTTCTGTACGCCACCGAAATTTTGAGCCGGCGAGTGCCGAATTCGTGTCCAGTCTGGCCTCCGGTCTCAACGCGAAGCGGCTTCTCGAGATCGGAGGCTCCAGCGGAATCTCCACAATCGCTCTCGCGGCGGCTGCCCGTGCAACGGGAGGGAAGCTGATCTCGATCGAGATGGAGTCCTCACGTCAAGCCGAATCCAAGCAGACCATTCATTCCCTAGGCCTGACCGAGTATGTGGACTTCATTGTTGGGGATGCCGCCACTGAACTCTCAGCGCTCGGTGAAATGTCCCTGGTCGTGATCGACTGTGAGAAGGAGGACTACATTCGATTCTTCGATATGCTAACCCTCGGCCCCGGGTCGGTAGTTGTGGCCGACAACATCCTCTCCCACGACTTGTCCGACTATGTGGCTCATGTCCGCCGCCGACCCGGAGTGGAATGCATGACGCTCGCCATAGGAAAAGGTCTGGAGATTACCCGCATCATATAGCCCTGCGTCTGGACGAGAATCCGACTCAGTGCGTAATTCAGGGCATGGGTTGGGGATCAACGGTGGTGCGACGCGGCACTATCTGGCGGTAATGGTCCGCCCGATTGTTGCTATTGAGAGCGGGATTATGTTCTTTAGAATCCAGACATGAGTCGTCTGGATAGCAGCAACGCGACAAATCGACTCCAAATCAGCTTCCACGCACTCCAGTAACGGTAATAGGTCATTCTAGTTTTTCTCCCTAGACAAGAAGTTCGCGTATGCTCCAAACATGATCCGTGATTCCTGCTCCCATCGCCGGAGTCACTTTCAAGCTGCTGTGGATCCTTACGAAGTTATACCACGCGAAGTAAAGCGCGACTGCCCCTTTCAGGTTGTCGAGTTTCTTTGAGAATCCTAGACACAAGCGCGTCATTTCCGGCAGGTAGGCAGTGATCCTCTGGCGGCCTGCACGCGCGTAGACCATTACCCATCTGGCGTGATGGTTGTGCGTTGAATTGATGTGTACAACACAGGTGAGCCAACATCCGTCATTCAGGCACTCGCGGGTCTCTCCCCAGAAACGCCGTTAGAGGAAGCAAGCTGCCCTCTTTGAATGTTGACCTAGGCGTCAACAGATCGACAGAATGTTTCGGGTCTTCCGCAGAATTTGTGGGTAAAACCGTCTTCCATCGCCGCTTGAGGAGACCACGGTGCTCGCCAAGCCTCAAGGCTTCCCTCGCAAGCTCGGCGGCTGCGCCGGCCTTGACCCTCGGCTGCGCTCCGCGGTGTCGGCTGGTGTGGGCGATGGGGAACGGGGCCTCCGGCGGGGGCTCCGGGCACCGGGTGTAGGCGTCCGACCGAAGTGGGTACTGGAATATTCGCCGTCGAACAAAAGAATAAGGTACTTTGTTTCAATTACTTATGTGCGCACAGGCCTTTGGACTGCCCACAAATTCTGCGGAGGAGGCAATGTTTCTTTGGCAAATTAAAATGTCCGTGTCGACGCACTTGACACGACTGGCTCTGTCGCTCATACTCTTTCGCCGAGGTATCTGTGAAGATCACAAAAGTTGTCCGCCCCCACGAATTCCTAGGTTGCGAACCCTCTAATGAAGTGTGCCTGTACTCGTTTACCTATTACTTTACCTTTACGCTCACAGGGGGGTGGGTAGTGGCGTAAATAACCACATACCTAAGGCTGTAAGGCCCGCTCTCCAAAATGTTGGAGAGCGGGCCTTTTTGTTTTGGCGGAGGTTTTTTCATGTGTCAGGTTCTGTCATGTTGATACGAATGCGAGATGAAGTCGGTCGCGGGCAGATCGATCGAGTTTGCCGAATCCTGTTCGCGACCGGACACAAGCCCAAGGTGGTCGGAAGGACCGTTGTTCTGGGAGGAAAGCCGACTCTTCATCGGGGCCTGTCTCTGTTACCCGGCGTCGAAAGTGTGGAGCACATCAGTACTTCCTACAAACTCGTAAACCGGGCGGTCCGTCCAGAAGGAACGCGGGTTCGGATCGGCCAATTTGAGGTCGGCGGACCGGAATTTGTCGTCGCTGCCGGCCCTTGTGCGGTCGAAACCGAACAACAGGTGACGGACACCGCCAGACAAGTGGCAAAAGGGGGAGCGCGCCTCCTCCGCGGCGGTGCGTTCAAGCCGAGAACATCCCCATATTCTTTTCAAGGTCTCGGCGAAAAAGGGCTTCAACTCCTCTCGCAGGCAGGTCGGAAAGTCGGCTTGCCCACCGTCACCGAAGTTATCGCACCAGACGACGTGTCCCTCGTCGCCTGCCATGCCGATGTGCTTCAATTCGGTGCCCGCAACATGCAGAACTATTCGCTTCTGAATGCCGTCGGCGCAACGGACAAGCCCGTTCTACTCAAGCGTGGGTTATCGGCCACAATCGAGGAACTGTTGTTGGCTGCTGAGTACATCGCGCTGCAAGGAAATCTGAACGTCATCCTCTGCGAACGCGGCATCCGCACATTCGAGACGGCCACCCGAAACACCTTGGACCTGGCATCGGTCGCGCTGCTACGCCAACTGACTCATTTACCGATACTCGTGGATCCAAGCCACGGCAGCGGGCACCGCGAACTGATCGGCCCTCTGTCGAAAGCTGCAGTAGCGGTCGGAGCGGACGGGCTGATAATCGAGGTTCACAACGAACCTGAGTCCGCGCTTTGCGACGGCGCGCAATCGATAACGCCGTGCCTGTTTCAAAGAATAATGCACGATCTTGCACCCATGCTCGCGATGCAGGGCCGGCATCTCAACGGGTGCCCGGATACGATTCCTGCCCATGAACAGATCGAGAGTTGCCGGAACAAGATCGACAATCTTGATTCCACCCTCCTGAGACTTCTCAGCGAACGCGTAAGAACGGGAGTCCGCATCGGAAAACTGAAAAGACGGCTCCATCAACCGCTCCATTCACCGGACCGAGAGGCGGAGGTGGTCAATCGGCTGCTGAAAGCGAAGTCCGGATTGGACCGGTCGGTGGTGGAACGCCTTTTCAATGAAATCATTTCGGCGACAGTCTCTGAGCAGCAGCGTCAGGTCGGTCCCGCCGCTAGGGAGCCTTATGCTGTCAGTTGATCCCTTCGACACACCGCAATATGACATCGCGTACCAGGGCTGCCCAGGTTCGTTCAGCGAAACGGCTGCGAATGACTTCGGGACGGGCGATTCGCGGCTGCTATCGTGCTCAACTTTTAGAGACGTCTTTGAGGCGGTTTCTACTGCACAAGCGGTTAACGGTGTAGTACCGATTGAGAACACCATCGTTGGATCGGTCGACGAGTGCTATGACCTATTGTCCGAGTGTAACCACCACATCGTGGGGTACACGGTCAAGCGCATCACACACTGTTTGATTGCCCCGCCAGGAACTCCGTTGGATGGTATCCGTCAGCTCTTTTCTCATCCGGTAGCGTTGGCGCAATGTCAGGAGTTCTTTCGTGCGAATCCCAGGATTCAAGCGGTGCCGTTCTACGATACCGCCGGGGCCGTAGCGACGATCGTTTCCCGCCCGCCCGAGAATTCGGCTGCAATCGCTGCGGCACGAACGGCCAAGATGTACGGCGGTGAGGTGGTAGCCGCGGGTATCCAGGACAACGCGGAAAACTACACGCGGTTTCTGTTGATCGCACGAGCCGCTAATACCGGAGCATCGTTTGCTCGCTTGTCTTCGGTTTGTCCATGGCAATGATCCTGGATTCTAAACGGAACGGCAAACCACTACTCCTGAGAGAAAACAGACGTCACTCGGTTCTCAAACCATGTCACCAATGACCGGTTTTACGGAAAGGAAGCCAATAACGTTTCGCATGCGACCTCCCAAGAACGGAGGCTACTGGTGGTTGGCGATTGGTGTTGAGTAGGGGGTCCGATTCGATAACGACATCCAGATCGATTATCGGCTTTGCCGCCAATCCAGGAACTGAAGTGCTGCCCACATGCTCGGTTCTCAGCACCAAATCAGCGAGGTAGGTCTCCAACGCATTACGGAGTGCGTCAATCTGCTGCGGCCACTCTTCATCGTACTCAGTGATTACAATCGCCATCTGAACAGATCCCGCAATACCTTGTCCCGATAAGATAAGAGCTAACCCGCATATTTCACCAAAAGGACCAGAAAAGGCCGCCCTGTCTGGCATAAAGCGTTTGTCTAGAACGTTTCACAAGCCAAACAAAGGCGGCCCTTATGACGACAGAGTGTAACCAAGTCACGTTCGAATTTCACGGACTTCTTCAACGGAAAGTGAAAGCGCGATTCGATGGCGGAAAGATCACGTCCGATGCAGGTGTGCTGCTGCTGCGAGAGGTTGAGAAACGGACGGGTCTCGTCGGGGGCCTGGCCGAGTGTTTCAGCGATCATCGGGACCCGAGGTTGATTGAACACACGGTGAAGGAGTTGTTGGCGCAACGCGTGTATGGACTCTGTTTGGGCTATGAAGACCTGAATGATCATGACCAGTTGCGAACCGACCCGATGCTGGCGGTGGCGGTGGAGAAAGCCGATCCTCTGGGTGAGAACCGGCGGCAGGCCGGAGACCGGGGAAAGGCGCTGGCGGGCAAGTGTACGCTGAACCGGTTCGAGCTGACCGGAGCAGAAGTGGATGCGCGAGAGCGATACAAGAAGATCGCCATGGACGGAAACAAGATCGACCACTGGATGGTCGATGCGTTTCTGGCAGCCCACGAATCGGCACCCGATGAGATTGTGCTGGACCTGGACGCCACCGACGACACGATTCATGGCCATCAGGAAGGACGGTTCTATCACGGCTACTACGGCAACTATTGCTATTTGCCCTTATACATTTTCGCTGGGGAGCATCTGTTGTGTGCCCGGTTGCGGCGCTCCAATATCGACGGCGCGGATGGATCGATCGATGAGTTGGAACGTATCGTCGGTCAGATCCGGCGGAGTTGGCCGGACGTGTCGATCATCATCCGGACGGACTCGGGTTTTTGCCGGGACGAATTACTGAGTTGGTGCGAGGCCCACCAGGTCGGCTACGTCGTGGGGCTGGCCAAGAACAATCGGCTCAAACGAGAGATCGCCGAACAGATGACGCAGGCCGAAGCCGCCTTTAACGACACAGGAAAGCCGGCACGGGTGTTTAAGGATTTTCGGTACCGCACTCGGGACAGCTGGAGTTGCGAGCGACGCGTCATCGGCAAGGCCGAGTTTCTGGAGAAAGGAGCCAATCCTCGATTCGTTGTGACCTCACTGTCGCCCGAACGCCTGGACGCCCGCGCACTCTATGAAGACTTTTACTGTGCGCGGGGCGACATGGAAAATCGCATCAAGGAACAGCAGTTGGATTTATTCGCCGACCGGACCAGTGCGGCCACGATGCGCGCCAATCAACTTCGGCTCTATCTCTCCTCGGCCGCCTACATGCTTATGCACGCCTTGCGCCGTCTGGGACTCCGGAACACCGATCTGGCACGCGCTCAGTGCGGAACGATCCGCTTGAAGCTCCTCAAGATCGGAGCTCAAGTCCGCCTGACCGTTCGTCACATCTGGGTCTCCATGTCGGAAGCCTATCCCTACGTCGACACCTTCGACCTCGTTGTTCGAAATTTACAAGCGCTTCCTCTGCGTTGCTGACCGACACGGCCCCCACATTCGACTTGCTTCGATCGCCTCGGCCCAGGTCTGCCTCCGTGCGTCCCGTCACGCTATCCTGAGCCCAACCATGCGGCAACTCACCCTTTTCGACTCCCACAAGTCACTCACTCCTGCCCCATCCGCACCCTTGCCCTCATGATTCCACTTCCTACTGCCCCATATCACCTGATTATCCGATTGGTGAGAAATGCGGGCTAAACCTCGGGAGCGGTCAATCTATTTCTCAAAGGACGACTTGGAGTGCAACAGCTAGCACACAGGGGTCGATACCCTCCCAAGCGGCAAAGTTGCTCCTGAGAAACGCCGTTCGGAGAAGTTGACTGGTCCGCCACGAATGGCTGGACGGTTGCCGGATCGGAGGCTCCTTTCCGACGTTCAGCAGGTTTTCTCCCTTTCAGACGGGAGGAATCACCGCTCTGTAACGGACGCTTGTGGAACTGTGGGGAAATTTCGTCTACAAAAACGTCTACAGCCCGTTTCGGAGCGATTCCGAAACGGGCTGTATCTTGTTGAGTCTATAAATCGGGGCGAGAGGATTTGAACCTCCTGATCCCGAACCAGATTCAAGTCAAGAAGAGGAGCGCCAATCCTGCTGACTCCCGCATCCGTCCCTCCCGTTGTAAGAATTTACTCTGTGTCGACACTCACTAATGGGCCGACGTGTGAAGTGGTCGCCGCCTCAGGGAGTTGGACACTATGAACCAGGTTGATGAGTTTGAAAGGTATCGTTCTAGATCCCGCAAAGCGAAGCCCGAAGACTCGGAGTTCGAAGAGAACCTCTGGAACAAGATTGCGGGTCAGGACAGGGCGCTGCGAGGGTTGAGACGAGGGGATTGATGAAAAAGGTTCTGTTCATGTCGATAGCCATAGTGGGTCTCCTGGCGGGTTTCGTACACGCGCGGGATCACGGAACGGTGCTCATCGGTCGGTGCGACGATCTGCATCTCTTAGCCCCTCAGGTCCCACAGCCCGAAGAATTCAGCTTCGTCCGTCTCATCTACAATGGACAGATTTCCGGATACTACAAGAACTGGTATACGGACTATCCGAAGGGTGACCGCCAGTTGATCGAGATCCTTCGCCGTCTGACGAACCTCGACATCGCACCCTCGGAAAGGGCTATTCCGATCCGTCATCCCGACCTGGTCCGCTATCCGTTTGTTTATTCGGCCGAGGCAGGCCAAATGAGGCTCGACTCGTCCGGTGCCCGTGTCTTGAGGGAGTACCTGGATCGCGGTGGATTCTGGATGGTCGACGACTTCTGGGGAAGCGCAGAATGGCAGAGTTTCGAGGAAACCTTGGAAAAGATCTTTCCCGACCAACCGATTGTCGAACTGCCTCCGAGCCACCCGATATTTCACAACGTGTTCGATATCGACAAGATCATGCAGGTCCCCAGCATCGCCTTCGCTAACTGCTCTGGGAACTGCTCCACATCGGAGCAGGACGGACACGTCCCGCACGTTCGAGCCATCCTGGACGAGGACGACATCATTCGCGTGTTGATCAACTTCAATACGGATCTGATGGACGCTTCTGAATGGGCGGACGATCCGCGTTATCCCGAACGATTCTCGGCTTATTCTTACCGACTCTTCACCAACGCCGTCGTCTACGCGATGAGCCACTGACCCGATGATGCGCAATCACCTCGAAAATATGGACTTTCTGGATTGGGCGGCGATGAGACAAGCGTCATTACTCGTTGCAATGGTTTTGTTTACATGTGGGATGGTCTTCGCCGCTGCTGGTATTGACCAACAAGTGCTGACAGGCCGAGTCGTCGACGGGGAGGGCCAGCCTCTGGAGCGCGTGGAAGTTGGACTCGAGGCGCGCGGGTCAAGCGTCGGAACGTTGACCGATGTTTCAGGACGCTTTGAATTCTTCGACGTGGCGCCTGGCACCTATCAGATTGTCATCGAGCTGTCGGGTTACGAAAGAGTGCGCAAAACAGTGACATTTGACAGCACAGCAAGGCTGAGCCCCACACGCATCGTCGTCAAACGATTGCGGTTCATGCAGATGAGGTATCGTCCGGTTGGCGATTACCTTATTGACGTGGGACAGTTTCTGGAGAACTTCCCGGACGAAGCCATCGACCGCTACAAGAAAGGTCTCAAGGCGAAAAAGAAAGGCAAGAGCCAGAGTGCCATCCAACATCTCCTAGAGGCTATTCGCCTTGCACCGACCTTCTTCGCCGGACACCTCGACATAGGGGTGCTCTATCACCAGTCGGGTCGGCTCGATGAAGCAGAGCACGAATACCTGCTCGCCCGCTCCCTGAACCAGCATCACCCACAACCTCTGGTCAATCTCGGCGGCCTTTACATCGCGAGAGGCGAGTTCAATCGTGCGATCGACGTGCTGCGCGAGGCCACGGCCATGATTCCTCCTTCACCGGGGGCGTTCTTCAACCTGGGTATCGCGCTCTACCGCACGGGCGAGCTTGTTGAAGCGGAGAAGTCATTGCTCCGGGCACAGGAGTTAGATCCGACGACGCCCCAGATACGACTCATGCTCGTCAATGTTTATCTTCGAGCAGGGAACCCGAATAAGGTGCTCGAGCAGGCCAATGCGTATTTGAAGGAAAATCCGAAAGGCGAAAAGCGAACGACAGTCGAAGGGATCCGGTCGCGAATCCTACAGTCCCTCAAGGATTTGCCGGGATCCTGAAACGACCTGAACGGACCTGATTATGAATTCAGCAACCACCTTGGCGCACTGTCAACTAGGCCTATAACTAGTGTAGTCCGTCACAGTTAATGTAACTTATTCAGCTTTCCTACGTCTGAGTATATATGAGGAGAGCACCGACGATTAAATTGGACATTCCTGTGCGGAAGGAACTGGAGCGACTGAGCCGAAGCCGCAGTGTGGCGGTCCGGTTGGCGGAACGATCTCGAATTGTCTTGCTGGCCGCCGGGGGTCTGGACAATCAGGAGATCGCTGCCAAGTTGGACATCACTCGTCAAAAGGCCGGACGTTGGCGCGATCGTTTCGTTGAAGATGGCCTCGGGGGAATCGAAAAGGACGCTTCCCGCAGTGGACGGATTCCCTCGATCGGCCGCCGGAAGCGGGCCCGGATCGTGAAGAAGACGGTCGAAGGGAAGCCTCCGAACGCCACGCACTGGAGCCGGTCCTTGATGGCCAGGGCAACCGGCGTCAGCGAGTCCACGGTAGGGAGAATCTGGCGGGCTCATGGCTTGAAGCCTCATCTGGCACGCACCTTCAAACTTTCCAACGACAAACAATTTGTCGAGAAGTTGGAGGATGTGGTCGGTTTGTATCTGAACCCTCCGGAAAACGCCATTGTTTTGTCCTGCGATGAGAAGAGCCAGATGCAGGCCCTGGACCGCACGCAACCCGGGTTACCTCTGAAGAAGGGGCGGTGCGGCACCCTCACCCACGACTACAAACGCAACGGGACGACCACGATGTTCGCCGCGCTCAATACGCTGGACGGCTCGATTATCGGGACCTGTATGCCGAAGCATCGTCATCAGGAATGGATCCGGTTTCTCAATCAGATCAAACGTTCCGTGCCGAAAGACAAACAGATCCATATCATTTGCGACAACTACGCCACGCACAAACATCAGAAAGTCGTCAACTGGTTGAAGCGCAACACGCGCTTTCATGTGCACTTCACACCGACCAGTGCATCCTGGCTGAACATGGTCGAACGCTTCTTCCGGGATCTTTCCGAACAACGGCTTCGGCGCGGGGTTTTCCATTCGGTTCCTGAGCTAATCCAGGCCGTGGAGGAATATGTCGGGGGTCACAATCAGAACCCGAAGCCCTTCATTTGGACCGCAACGGCTTCCGATATTCTTGAAAAAGTTCAACGTGCCCGAAAGAAGCTCGATAAGTTACAGTCTGTTTGACGGGGACCACTAGAGGAGAACACTAATGGTGAATCGAAATGTCTTACCCCGATTCGGATTGCTGGCTCTGCTGCTTGCGATTCAATCGAGTCCGTTACCCGCGCACGCGGATCCGGAAACAAGTCGACCCATGATGCAGGGCGTTAACGGCGCCTATCGTTTCTCTCCCCCGGAACTCGGTAGGATCGTTCCGTTCGCAACATTCAACCTCGGGGGTCTGGCTGTAAGTCCGGACGATCCGGAAACCGCAACGTTTCTCTTACACGGCAGGGCGGTAACTGAACTAGCGGTGAATAACACCGTCCCCGCCGGAGGGCGCACCCTCCAGCTCGCCGATGGGAACACGTTTTTCAAGGCGAATCGTTTGTTGGGGATGATGGACCTTCAATTTGACGCCCATCGAGCCCTGCCAGACTTTGTGGGACGCCGCAGCAACACCTGGAACGAGCCGTCCGGCGGCATCATCTTTGCGTGGGTCATACATTAGGCTTGCGGGCTTTCAGCGATCAGCTTTCAGCCTCTTAGCCCAGGGGACACGAGAGAATCGAACTCGCTCTCTGCCGGAACGATTCGTAAGTCCTTGGGATCGTTCTCACTTTGACGAACCACCTCCGGTGGACGTCCGTCACGCTGGTCGAGTGCGAATGCGTCAACGAACACGGGAAGTCGGCAGAAGGAGAAGCTCCTTCTGCTCTGCCGCTTCGCGCCAGTCGCGACTGTCGTGGGCGAGCACAGGCTCCCGCAATATCGGGTGACCGCGCTCCCGTGCCCAGCGATCCGGATCAGGCGCGCGGGTCAGCATCATCTTGACCATGAAGGCAATGGCCCCAAGCTTCGTGCCGGCGCGCAGGCCAGGTGCGACCAGACAGGCTGGGCGATGTATCGTCGAGCTGCCGTCTCGAAGGACTCCGGTGGCCGGCCGCAGATCTATTGAACGTGATCGGTCGGCGCTCCGACCGCATCCGTGCCACCACGAAGCTCCTCGAAGTAGGAACCGCTATGGCCGATCTCGAAGGCCGAGACTCCTTGCGCCTTCGCTGTCTTGAGAAACATCTTGGTGGACACGTCCTCGTACTTGATCTTGCGACCGACGACGTCGGTGAGAATCTCAGCCGTCGTGTGGCGAAATGAGCTTGGGCCCCGTCGGACGGTAACGCTTGCCAATGTGAGGAGAGGGGGTTCTTGTGCAGACTGCTCAGGGAATTGGCGATAATAGGCTATGGCGCATCGCAAACCTGAACGGAACCCTCTCTTCGCCGGACGTTGGTTCGAAGACGACATCATTCTCCTCTGCCTTCGCTGGTATTTTCGCTTCAAACTGGGTTACCGAGACCTGGTCGTGATTCTAGACATCCCGGACTACGCCGTGGCTCATTATCCCGACAGTCTATCGCCCGCCGGGGGCGCTGCGATCTGGATGCAATACCTGACGGCCTTCGGCGCCCTTGTGGACCTTGGTTCGTTGAAAAGAGAGGACTCGGTGCTGATCACCGCGGCCAGCAGCAGTGTGGGGTTGGCCGCGATACAGATCACTAAGGCGGCCGGGGCACCGCCATTGTCACGACCCGCAGCGCCGATAAAACACAGTTCCTCATCGACGCAGGGGCTGATCACGTCGTCGTGACCGACGAAGAAAACCTGGCACAAGCGGTGATGACCCTCACCTCCGGGAAGGGGGCGCGTATTATCTTTGATCCCATCGGAGGCCCGCTGCTGGTGAAGCTCGCCGATGCCGCCGCTTCCGGTGCGATCATCGTCGAGTACGGTGCGCTGTCTCGGGCAACGACGACGTTTCCTCTATTCGCGGCGCTTTCAAAGGGCTGACAATACGAGGCTATACTTTGTTCGAGACTGTGCGCGATTCCGACAAACTTGCCCGCGCCAAGCAGTATGTCTACGACGGCCTCGAAGCTGGTGCGCTGAAGCCCATCATCGACCGCACCTTTCCACTGGATGCCATCGCCGAAGCCCACCGGTACATGGAATCCAACCAGCAGAAGGGCAAGATCGTAGTGACCGTCTGATGACGGCGATACGAATTTCTGATGATCACACCGCGTTGTGATGAATCATCACTTGCGAGGAACGGCAGACTGACAAACCTGAGATCGACACGCGTATCTCCAGTCGACCTTGTCGTCGCTTCAGACGCTTGGCATAGTCGAGCCCGAACTTCGCGCACCACCGGCGGATTGTCTTGTAGGACACGGTGATTCCTCGTTTGGCGAGCAGATCTTCGACGTCTCGGAAGCTGATACCGAATCTGTAGAAGAGCCAGACTGTATGATCGATTATTTCGCGTGGATAGCGGTGTCCGTGATAGCGGGATCGGGAGCTTCTCATCCGGTCATTCTGGCAGGCATGGTCTCAAGGTGACAATACCTCGGCGGAAACAGACACCTTGGATTCGCCTCGTATTATTCGTAGCGAAGGGCAACCAGAGGATCGGTCGTGCCGGCCCGCCACACCGGTACGACACACGCGACCACCGTGACCAGGAGAAAGATGCCGACAGCGACCATGATGATAGCCGGGTCCCTCGGGCTCACACCGAACAGCAAGCCCTTGATTATTTCACCGGTAAGAACGGCACCGCCGGTACCTAGGACCAGGCCTGTCAGGAGCATCGCGAACAGTTCAAAAGAATTGGAGCTGTGCACCTCGCCAGAGTTCTGCGAAAATGTGCTCAGCTTGGAACACACGGCGTTGCTGCTGGGGAGAGGGTTGCTTTCGCCCGAGGACGACTTTCGGCCCGGTGCTCCTACGTGGACTACGACGGCGACAGAGTTCTCCGACGGTTGCGTGCGAATCTGCCGATTTCATCAGGGAGGCCGAGAATGCCTTCGTTGAACACGTGTTGCGTCGATCGAGCGGTATATCCAGTGTGTCCGCGAAGGGAAACGTCCTGGGCATTCTGATGTCCCCGCGGTGTGTTCTCGCGACGCGTCGCAATAGGACGGGCAGGCTCGAATGGAAGAACCATATTCACTGGGTTGCAACGAAGTGTGGGGTGGGAACCGGGAGGTTGCTCGTACGGTTGCCCTCTCTGGCCTGGTTGCCTGGGTTTATTCGTCTCCCCTCCATGGCGACAGCGGCGGCGATCTGCACTACCTGTCGGTGTGTGACTACGGTATTTTTTCGAGAGTTCTGTCCCGTGTCCTTTTGGCCGACGTGATGGGCCACGGAGAGAGCGTGAGCGACGTTGCGAAGGACTTGCACGGCATGATGCACAAACACATCAACACATGGGATCAGTCCGATCTCATGAAAGAACTGAACCAGTCGTTCCGCGACGGTGTCACGGGTTTCAACTTCGCAACTCTGGTCATATTGGGCTACAACAGCACAAACTGCCAATTGGTGTTTACGAACGCAGGCCATCCGCCGCCTCTGTGGTATCGTGCCGCCGACGGAGAGTGGAGTTGGCTCGAGGATGGCAATCCTTCGAACGTCGACAATCCAGAGGACTTACCGGTAGGCATGATTCCGGGGACGGATTACCGCCAGAGCGTCACCTCCTTCACTCCCTCCGACAAGCTCATACTGTATACGGATGGCATTACGGACGCGGAGAATAGATCGGGTGAGCCACTCGGACGCGACAGGCTGCTGCAGTGGGCTCGTTTGCTTCCGGGGGACACTCCGGACGAAACAGGCCGAGCATTGCTCGACCGGCTGAACACGTTTCGTCTTGGACCTCCGGCCGATGATGAGACGCTCGTGGTGATTCAGGCTATCACCGGTTAGGTTCTGACGGAAAGAGTTGCAGTTGAGATGTGATCAGCGAGCGTTAATGTGTGGATTCGATCGATTGTCCCGTGTGCCCATGAGCGGATGCGACTGGGTGATCAAAGCGGATCGGTGATCGCCGTCAGTCGTAAGTCCGATCAGTTCGAAACCGGACTGTGGACCGCTGGCGTCGGGACGCGTTCCAGCGCCCGGTGCGACAGTACCCTATTGAAGGCTGGTGGGGGGCACATCGAGGTTCGGTGAACGAGGATCTGACACGACCGGCACACTAATCATAGAGCACGTTTTCCGCGCCCGATTCGGCAATCCGGCCGCGGGCCCGTTCCAGTATCAGATCACGACGTCCCAGGAGCGCGCGGATCTGGGAAATGGTCAGGTAACGTCCCAACTGTTCTTTTAGGGAGGATTCGTCAAGTTTCTGGATCGCATCCAGCAGCGATTTTGAAAACCGCAGCATGGGGCGCTGCAGCTCTCTGAGACTCCGAAAAGATCGAGAATGGTCGATCAGGTAAACCCGCCCGTCCTCTTTGACCAGCATGTTGGTCAAATTGCGATCCACGTTGTAAATCAAGTTGTCGAACAACCAGATTTTATACGCCTGCTCGATCCACTCCACCGGGTCAGGCGGTTGGATACCCGCTTCTATTCGGTCTCGTTCCACCATCGTGTCTTCGACCCACCATTGCATTGATCCACGGTTGCGCCCGTGGCGACGCTCGACTGTAGCGGGAACCATCCCGAGACCGATCATTTTGTCGAGTTCGTATGCCGCGACTTCCGTTTTCCAACTGTCCTGGAAATCGACATCGGTAGCACCGCTGCGCAAGGTCGTCCGTCCACGCCGGAACACATCGATAGTTTTAAAAATAGCGAAACGTGTCAACGAATCCTGTTCGAGCGTCACTTTCTTCGATCGTGTGACGCCGCGATCCGTGTTTTCCTTGTGAGTGACGTCTGCCGTCCTGAGAAAGTGCTCAAGCTCCGAACCCTGAAAGAGGACGGATTTCGAGCCCTGAGCACCGAGCACCGCAACTGTCGCCATTGCGCACACAGCTATGATCATGGAACGAAGAACGTATGAAGTCATCTTTGGCCTTCCCCGATTGTTGGGCGTGGGTAGAGTTGGACGGGATTGCCATCCAAGTAGATCGCCCTGAATACGCCGCCCCGCATTTCCACGGCCGACGCCCGACCGCCCGGGTAGAAACTCGAGAGCATTCCGGTATCGCCCAGGAAGATTCGACCGTCAAAGCGGCCCCCGACGTGTCCTTCCAACTGAGGGCTGTGTCCGACAAAGAAGTGCCGGACATCGTAATTTTCGAGTAAGGTTTCGACCTCCTGTTGTCCTTCCTCGTCCGTCCACCGGGCGTAACCCCGGAACCAGAGAATCCCACCGGGGTTGATGGTCAACCACTGTCCCATTCCCATGAAACCTTTCAATACGTCAATGTGTTTCTGTTCGCGCTCCGATGGAGAGTACGTGCTTCCTTTTGCTGCGGCAGCGGCGGTCTTTTTGGAAATCTCCGCCCTCCGAGCTTCGAGTTCTTCTCGCACGGACACGACCAGCTCGTCGAGTGTGAAGAAATCCAGCGCCAGATTCTGATCGACCATGTATCTCTTATATCGATCGAAAGCTTCGATCTCCTGCCGAACCCGCTCATTGATCTTCTCGATCGACCATTGGGCGATGATGGGGTTGATACCCGCGTGCAGGAAAATCGTGTCACCTTCCTTTACGACGACCCGGCGTTTTCGCAGCCACTTGCCGTAGGTTCCCTTCGGTGAGAATGCTTCCCGTTGTTCGACGAAACCAGGCGGATGGGCCTCCATCCACTTCGCTTCCATTTCAGGTGTTGGAGACGGTTCGGGAAGGTTCAATCTTTTTGCGCGTCGCTTCTCGAGATCCATGAAGGATCGATATGCGGATCGCCGACGACGCCGAGATCGCGAATCCGTGAAGCTGGCGTAGTCGGCCTCGGTCACGTTGGTGAGCTGACCGGTCATGTTCATCATTTCATGGTTGCCAATGAGTATGATCGCCCTGCCGCCGTTTTTCGGCGCGCTCTGTTCGAGCGACATGAGAAGATCCATGACACGTCGGGCTTCCGGGCCACGGTCGGTGTAGTCGCCTGTTTGGATGAGAGTGGCTCCGTCCCCGATCCATTGAAGATTCGGATCTACCAGTCCGGTCTGGCGGAGCAGCCCGGTGAAGGCCTCAAAGTCGCCGTGAATGTCGGCGATCGCGATGATGCGTTCCCCGGCGCCCGCGCCCCCGACGACTAATGGAGGCAGTGCCAGCAGCAGAAACGATACGAGCACGACGCGGCCGTACGTGGCTTCGACGACAGAACCCAACCGAGGACGAAACTTAACATCGACTTATGAATGTTGCTCCTCATTCGCTTTTTCCTTTCTTGCCTATAATAGTTGCCCGTTAGTGAGTGCAACAAGTACCAGCCTTCTTACAGTTGTAAGAATTCCGCTTCCAGCCCCACTGACACATAGACGTCCGACGGAGCGATTTTGTGATAGAAGGAGGTAGCGTGCACATTGGCATTCCAAAGGAAATAAAGGCAAGAGAGGGTCGTGTGGCATTGATCCCGCCCGCCGTCGCCGAGCTGGTTCGGCAGGGCCACGAAGTCCGTTCGCAGTCCGGGGCAGGTCTAGGAGTCTGCGCGGCAAAGCGCGAAGAACTCGGAGCTATTGGGATTCGATAGGGTCTTGGGAGCAGAACCGCCCGATTCTTTCGAAATGACCTGTTCGAAGCTGTGCGGACCTGAGTCGTTGGCCCCGGGGCTGGGTTGGTTGTCCCCGGTTTTGCGGACTAGGCCCATTCGATCTTTCCGTTCATCCGTCGCAAGTTCACCGCCAGAGCCACCAGGTTCCATTCGCAGGTGACGTTGTCCAAACCTCGCAGACTGAATTGTCGAAATCCGAGCACCGACTTGATCCACCCAAACGGTGGCTCACCGATGTGCTTTCGGGCCCGGTAACGATCACGTCCTCGCTGGGTTTTCATCTTGCGGATCATCCGACCCATCGCTGTGCTTTTGGGTGGGAGTGGGGCCGTGTCAATATCCTTCTCGCGGCCCATCGGGACGTACCCATCAATTTCTCGTCGTTCCAGCATTCGCAGATTCGACTCGGATCGGTATCCCGCATCCGCCAGTACCCGGTCCGGACTCTCGGACAGATTCTTGTTCAACTCATCCAGAGTCGGTGTCAACTGTCCGGTATCGGAAGCATTGTTGCTCACCGTTGTGGCGACGATGATTCGCGCCTCGGAATCCACCGCCGCCTGCGCGTTGTAGCATTGTTGGAATCCTTCCGTCGAGGTCTTCATAATCCGGCTTTCCGGATCGGTGAAGTTATCCTGGGCTTTGGGTTTGGGCTCACCCATGGGGCGTTTGAACGGCTTGCCCTTCTTGCCGCTTCCAGGCTTGTCGTCTCCCGGTTTCCTTTCCGCTTCCTGGTCGGCAGCCATCTGACGCTCTTCGAGTCGCTTCATCGCCGCCTGGATCGTGGTCCGTCGCTTCTCGTGCGTCGCCAATCCTTCGGGTAGTTCGTCTCCTCGCCGATCGGCCCCGTAACGCTGGTCTTCTTCCTCATCGGTCGCGGTTGCCCGATTGATCAGATCCCGAATCTGTTCCCCCAACTCGGTTTCCTGCTTCTTCATCCGTTCATAGCTCATCGCTTTGCGTTTGCTCGCATTCGCCCGCATCTTGGTTCCATCCACCGCCACGGTTCCCATCTTCACCAGTCCCGCTTCTCGCGCCATTCTCACCACTTGCACAAACAGGTTCCCGAACTCCTCCAGATGCAGTTTGCGAAAATCTGAAATCGTTCGGTGTGCCGGGAAGTTCGCCGATCCCAACATTCGGAACGCCACGTCTTCGCTCATCTTTGCCGCCATCTTCCTGGACGAAAACACCCCGGTCGCGTACCCATAGATCAGCACCTTCACCATCATCCGCGGATCGTACGCCTGATTGCCTGGTCCTTCACTTCCATACCGCTCTTCAAACGCGCTCAAATCCATCGCGTCCACGGCATCCGATATGAAATAGGACAGGTGATCTTCCGCCAGCCAATCTCTCAACGACGGCGGCATCAGCAGGCTCTGTTCCGGAATATAGGTCCGATAGGTTCGTGACATGTCCTACATCTTCGTTCCGGTACCGCCCAATTCCGGTCCTTCTGCCGCGCAGGCTCCTAGCCAACGAACGTGTGTGGGGTTTCGAGGAAGTGGACATCGACATCGACGATGAACTTGCCTTTCAACGTAGGCGTCCTACTACAGAGTAGACGCTTACCCCACCTGCCACTTTCAAAGAAAAGGAACTCTTACAATCATGTCAAGGACTCTCTTAGTGGTCCCCGTCAAACAGAGTGCACTTTAACCAGCTTCTTTCGAGCGCGTCGGACTTTCTCAAGAATATCGGAAGCCTGCGCGGTCCAGATGAACGGCTTAGGGCTCTGATTGTGACCGTCGACATAGTCCTCAACGGCCTGGATTAACTCTGGAACCGAATGGAAAACTCCGCGCCGAAGCCGTTGCTCTGAAAGATCCCGGAAGAAACGTTCGACCATATTCAGCCACGACGCACTGGTCGGTGTGAAGTGCACATGAAAGCGCGGGTTGCGCTTGTGCCAGTCGACAACTTTCTGATGCTTGTGGGTCGCATAGTTGTCACAGATTATGTGGATCTGCTTGTCTTTAGGCACGGAGCGTTTGATCTGATTGAGAAACCGAATCCATTCCTGATGCCGATGCTTCGGCATGCAAGTCCCGATCACAGAGCCGTCCAGGGTATTGAGCGCGGCGAACATCGTGGTGGTTCCGTTGCGTTTGTAGTCGTGGGTCAAGGTGCCACACCGCCCCTTCTTCAGCGGTAACCCGGGCTGGGTGCGGTCCAGTGCCTGCATCTGGCTCTTCTCATCACAGGACAAGACGATGGCGTTTTCCGGTGGGTTCAGATACAGACCGACCACATCCTCCAGCTTCTCGGCAAATTGTTTGTCGTTGGACAGCTTGAAGGTTCCTGACAGGTGTGGCTTCAGGCCATGGGCCCGCCATATTCTCCCGACCGTCGAATCACTGACTCCGGTCGCCTTTGCCATCGAGGTACGGCTCCAATGCGTGGCGTTTGGGGGCTTCTCTTCAATCGTCTTCTTTACAATCCGGGCCCGCTTCCGTGCGCTGATGGAGGGAATCCGGCCGCTTCGCGGCGCGTCCTTCTCAATGCCTCCCAATCCATGTTTGGCGAAACGAGCACGCCATCGGCCAACCTTCTGAAGCGTCATCTTCAGCCGTGCTGCAATCTCCTCGTTCCTCAGACTCTCAGCCGCCAGCAACACAATTTGGGATCGTTCCGCCAACCGTACCGATGTACTACGGCTTCGCCTCAGTCGTTCCAGTTCCTTTCGTACCTGAACATCAAGATCAACCCTCGGTGCTTTCCTCATATCTATATCAGACGTTGGACAAGCACTTACATCTCATTAATTCTGGCGGACTACATTAGGACAACGCTTCGGCAACGCTTCTGCTACCGCTTTCACCATCCCCGGTGGAGCCCTCGCGGCTGGCCTCGCCCTTCATGTAACCGTCAACGGGCAGCTGACCACGTTCTTGCAGACTCCGGCCTCGGAGACTACCTCAATTACGTTCCCTGCGGCTCCTGCGGATCTCGCCATCATCAACTTCTATTCGGTGCCGACGACTCACGCACAGTTGGCCGTCTTGTACACCGAGGCAACCCTCGACTTCGACGCAGTGCCGGATGAAGATGACCAGATCAAGACGGTGACGGTGGATGGTGCGCTTGTCGGTGATGCAGTGCTCCTGGCTCTGCCCGTACTCGGCACCAACAAAGTAACCTTTGACGCCTGGGTATCGGCGGCTGATACGGTCTCCGTGAAAGCGGCGAACTACCTCATCGCCGGAGGTGCTCATCAGGACCTCACGCCGCTCACTTTCGGCGTCCTGGTGATCCACCGATAAGGCGTTAGAAAAAGGTACTAGGAAGGTACTAGTATCTCCCGAATTGGCGGGAATGCGCGGTAATTGCCGGCACCTAAGTCTATGAAACAATTGACTTAAGTACCGCAACATCGTTTCGGTGACCGAAAGACCCGACCGGGTTGTCGGAATGCATTTCATGAACCCGGTTCCATTGAAGTCGATGGTGGAGGTCATTCGGGGCTACCATACCAGCGACGAAACGCTCGAGAGGGTGAACGAACTTCTGGCGTCCTGTGACAAGGAGTGTGTCGTCGTCAACGACATGCCGGGATTCGTTTCGAACCGGGTCTTGATGGTGACCGTCAACGAGGCGATTTTCGTACTGCATGACCAGGTGGCCTCGGTAGCGGACGTGGACCGTCTCTTCAAGACCTGCTTCAGCCACAAGATGGGGCCGCTCGAGACCGCCGACTTGATCGGTCTGGACACAATCCTCTTTTCGCTCGAAGCCCTTTGTGAAGCTTATAACGACAACAAGTTCAGGCCCTGCCCCCTCCTCAAGAAGATGGTTCATGCCGGACTTCTCGGACGGAAGAGTGGCCGTGGGTTCTATTCATACGAGGAATAACAGGGGTGGAAGAGCGCAAGGCGAAAATCCGAACCTTTCTCGGCAAGCATCTCGGCGGCCATACGCTTGAGGACGACGAGGATATCTTTGCGCGCGGATTCGTGAACTCTCTCATGGCGATGCAACTGGTTACCTTTATCGAGAAGGCGTTCTCGGTCGAGATCGACGATGAGGATCTCGACCTGGACAATTTTCGCTCCGTGGACGCGATGGATGCCCTACTGGACCGAAAGGTCGGGAGCGTGACATGAAGGCGGGCGGAGCGTTACCACTTCCAGATGAATCCGGGTTGTGGCTGAGCCTCTCCGAGGACCAGCGCATGAAACGGGACGAGTACCGCCGTTTCTCCGAGGAGCGCATCCTGCCCAACGCCGCCACATGGGATCGGGAGGGGGAAATGCCCCGCGAGGCGGTCGATGATCTCATCACGGCCGGCTATTTGGGGGCGGTGCTTCCCCGCGGGGGTGGGCCGGGCCTCGACCCGTTGCTCTACGGGCTGCTAACCGAGGAAATCGGCCGCGGTTGTTCGTCCCTGCGATCGCTGATGACGGTTCACGACATGGTGTGCGTCACCTTGGCCAGGTGGGGTAGCGCGGAGTTACGGCGGGAGTTTCTTCCCCTGCTCGCTTCCTGTGACGTGCTTGGCGCCCTGGCCATCAGTGAGCCCGCTATTGGCAGCGACGCGGCAGGAGTCACTCTGGCGGCAAGGCGCGAGGGGGGCGACTATGTCCTCGACGGCACCAAGCGCTGGATCACGTTTGGCCGCATCGCGGATGTTGTCCTGACGCTGGCCCGCGAAGGGGACGGGAAGCTCACGGCATTTCTGGTGGATGCGCGGAGCACGGGCTTGACCCGCCATCCTCTTCAAGTGTCCGGAACCCGCGCGGCGATGCTTGCCGAACTGCGTTTCGAAGCTTGCCGGGTTCCAACCGACAGGGTGGTCGGCCGGCCAGGATTTGGATTCTCGCATGTCATGGCGACGGCCCTGGATCACGGTCGATACAGTGTCGCCTGGGGTTCGGTCGGCATCGCGCAAGCATGCCTCAACGCATCGATGGGTCACGCCTCTACGCGACGGCAATTCGGCAAGCGATTGGACGAACACCAACTGGTGCGCCGACTGTTGACGGAAATGATCGCCCAGAGCCAGGCAGCGCGGCTGCTGTGTTGTCGTGCCGGTACGCTTCGCCAGGATGGGGACGCCGGCGCCATCCCGGAAACTCAACTTGCCAAGTACTTCGCTTCCCGCGCGGCGGTTTCGGCAGCAAACGATGCGATTCAGATCCACGGGGCATGGGGTATATCAGAGGATATGCCCCTGTCCCGGTTCCTGCGCGACGCCAAGGTCATGGAGATTATCGAAGGCAGCAGCCAGATCATTCAGAACACATTGCCGCAGTATCCACTTCCCGAGCTTTAACGAGAAAGGGCTGAAATGCAAGAGCAGCACGAGCAACCAGCGAGAACCGCCAAGGTGTTGGTCTGGGACCTGGACAATACCCTGTGGGACGGAACCTTAGCCGAGGGAGATGACGTCCAGCTTCGGCCCAGGGCGCGTGAGGTCATCGAGACCCTCGACCAACGCGGCATTCTTCTTTCGGTCGCGAGCAAGAACGATCCCAGCCAGGCCCTCGAACGGCTCGGCCAATTGGGACTGGCAGATTTTTTCTCTATCCCCAGATCAGCTGGGACGCCAAGTCCAAGGGAATCGCGGCGATTGCCGAGAAGATCAACGTCGCTCTCGACCGAATCGCCTTCATCGACGATCAGCCGTTCGAACTGGACGAGGTGCAGCATACTCATCCGGAAGTGATGACCCTGGGCGCCGCGGAACTCGACCGCTTGTTGGACCGTCCGGAGTTCCAGCCACGGTTCATCACGGATGAGTCCACGATGCGGCGGCGCATGTACAGGGCCGATATCGTACGCAATACCGCCCAAGAGGACTATGAAGGTCCGGACGAGGCTTTTCTCGCCTCGCTGGGAATGAAGTTTTCCATCGCATTGGCCCAGGAGGGAGATCTCCAGCGCGCGGAGGAGTTGACGGTCCGGACCAATCAGCTGAACTCGACGGGGATCACGTATTCCTATGAGGAGCTGGATGCGTTACGCAGTTCAGAGAATCAACGGCTCCTGGTCGCGGATTTGACCGACAAATACGGCCCTTACGGCAAGATCGGTCTTGCCCTGCTCGAGGTCGGACCCGCCATTTGGACCCTTGATCTTCTCTTGATGTCATGTCGGGTGATGGCGCGTGGGGTCGGGACCATCATGCTGAGCTATCTCCTGCAGGAGGCCTCGGCCGCAGGCGTGGGCTTTCGTGCAAAGCTCAAGAATACGGACCGCAACCGCATGATGAGAGTGACCTATCGTTTCGGCGGGTTCGTCGAGGTGGAGCGGGATGGAGACACAGCCATACTCGAGAATGACCTGACCAACATCCAGCCGTTTCCCGACTATGTCGAGATCGACCTTCCCGGTCGGATCGTATGAAGTCATCCATGACCAGTTCGGTTGGGTTTGCCAGCTTGGTGGATTACCTTCGAGACCAGGCGGCGCGGCGTCCGGACGTGATGGCGTTCGCCTGGCTCGATGATGGGGAGAATGAATCGGACCGGCTGACTTACGCGGAACTGGATCGACAGGTACGGGCGACGGCGGCGCTCCTTGGGGAAAGGCGCATGAGTGGCGAGCGCGTCCTGCTCTTGCTGCCTCCGGGTCTGGATCTTGTGAAGGCTTTGTACGCGTGCCTCTACGCGAATGCCGTGGCGGTAACGACAGCGTTGCCGTCGCCACGTGGCGGCGACACGCTCGCACGCATGTTGTCGATCGCCCAGGACTCGATGCCGGGGGCCATCTTCACGACGCCGGCGCTCAAGGAGACCTTCGGGAGCCAGGTCGGGCGTCACGAGGGCTTCAAGGATGCTCTGTGGTTGACGGAGGATGATGTCGACGTCCAGGCCGAATGGCGGGATGCCGGCAGACGCCGCGAGGACCTGGCCTTCCTTCAATACACGTCCGGCTCGACGGCCTCCCCCCGGGGCGTCATGATCAGCCATGGGAACCTTGTTCACAACGCGGAACAGATCCGACAGGCGATGGGCCACACCGAAGGCGCGACCGGCGTCTCCTGGCTGCCTCTTCAACATGACATGGGCCTGGTCGGCTGCGTCTTCGAACATGCGTACGCGGGGATGAGCACGGCCCTCATGTCGCCCCTCCACTTCATACAGAGGCCGGTGCACTGGTTGCGCGCCATCAGCAAGTACGGCGCCCATACGAGCGGGGCACCCAACTTCGCATTTGATCTTTGCGTTAGGAAGGTAAAGCCGGAGCAATGTGAAGGGCTGGATCTCAGTTGCTGGAAAGTGGCATTCAACGGCTCGGAGCCCATCAGCGCGACGACCCTGGAGCGGTTCGCCGATCGTTTTGGCCCCCTGGGTTTTCGCCCCGAAGCACTTTTCCCCTGCTACGGCATGGCGGAATGCACGCTCTTAGTCAGTGGCTCCGGTTATGGCGAAACGCCGGTCACGAAGACTTATGAATCCTCGGCGTTGATGGCCGGGCGAATAGCGGCGGCCAACGGTGACGGAGAGGCCAGGAGACTGGCCAGCAGCGGTCGGGTCTGGGGCTTTGACGTCGTGATCGTCGACCCGGAAACCCGCGTCCGGTCCGCTCCCGGTCAGATCGGCGAGATCTGGCTGTCCGGCCCCAGTGTCTGCATGGGCTATTGGGAGCTGCCGGAGCCGAGCGAGGCCACGTTCCGCGCGCACCTCGCCGGGGAACCCGAAGCCGGCGACTTCCTGCGCACCGGGGACCTTGGCTTCCTGGATGAAGGAGAGCTTTTCGTGACCGGACGGATCAAGGACCTGATCATCATCGCCGGCCGGAATCATCATCCGCAGGACATCGAGTTCACGGTGCAGGAAGGCTTGGCGAACCTGCGTCCCGGCGCCTGCGCCGCCTTGCCGGTCGACGTTGAGGAGGAAGAGAAGTTGGTGGTCCTGTTGGAGGTCCGTCAAGGGCTCGAACTCACCGAGACTGGAAAATCGGTCCGCCGGCTGGTGGCCGCGGCGCATGATCTGCGAACGCACGACGTGGCGTTGGTCCGCCCGGGAACCCTGCGCAAGACGACGAGCGGCAAGATCCGGCGCCAAGCCTGCAGGGCCGACTATCTCGACGGCACGCTGATCCGTTGGGACACTGGACAGGGAGGCGACTAAGTGCCGTCGGAAGCGAATACCCTTGAGATTGAGGAACCCCTGTTGGGCTGTCTGAGACAGGCACTCGACGACCCGGGTCTGGACTACTGTAGCGCGCCCCATCAGATCCTGGGAGGCAACGAAAACGATATCTTTTCGTTTCGATTGAAGGCGGCGGCACCCTTCGACCAGCCGTTGATTCTTCGTCTATTCCGGGCGGACGCGACCCCCGACCGTGCCCGTAAAGAGGCGGCGGTGCACCGCGCTGTGACCACGCAGGGGCTTGCCGCACCGCGCGTTCTGCTGGTTGGTGACGAGCACAACTGCGATGGCCGTTCCTTCCTGATCATGGCGCACGTTGCCGGCCGGTCGGCGCTTGGGCTCCTGCATCCCTCTCTCTTACTGCGGCTCCCCTCGCTGCACGCCGAAACGATGATCGCGCTCCACCGGCTCGACGCGGGCGTGTTCCTGAACTCGGCCGAGGCTGCCGGGCTCGATCGGCTGTCGGTAACGCTGAACCTCGATCGTCAGACGGCCGAGAGAAAGGCGGCCAGGGACTTTCCATCGTTGGAGCGGCTCGACGCCTGGCTGGAACAAAATCGCCCGGACGACGGCCCGCCGGTGATTGCGCACGGAGATCTGCATCCGTTTAACCTCATGATCGACAATGGCCGGGTGAGCGCCGTGCTCGACTGGACCCGGGCCGTCATCGCGCCACGCGAATATGACATCGCAGCCAACCGCGTCATTGTTCGCTATGGGCCGGTCGTCGGAAACGCGCCGCTGAGGACACTCTTGCCCCTGATGCGGCGCTGGGTGCTGGGGCGCTTCGAGGCGATCTACCGCGCCGAACTGCCAATCGACGAACCGCTTGTGCGCTATTTCGAGGTGCGGCAGGCCTTCGATGTTCTGACCAACGTGGCCTTGTTGCGCCGGGCCAAAGCCTCGGATTCCGAGGCTTTGCCGGAGCGTGACAAGGAGTCGGGGGCTTTCGACGGCCCAAATCTGCGGGGAATGTTGGCCCGCGTGGAGCAAATATCTGGAATCCGGGTGGAACTGCCCCCGGTCGCCCCAACTAACACAGGCTCATAGAAGCGGAGCCCCGACGATGAAAGATCCAGCGCCACGTAAAAACGAGATTCGGGATTGGCTGACCGAACGGGTGGCCGAGGCCATGGACCTGGCGGTCGCCGATGTCGAGCCCTCGGAGGCTTTTTCCAATCACGGCCTGGCATCGCGTGACGTTGTTGAGATCTCCGGCGATCTGGAGGATTGGCTCGGAGTCCCGCTCTCGCCGACCCTGCTCTACGACTATCCAACGATCGACGAACTCTCCCGCCACTTGTCGGGTGGGGAAGACGGGCCTCGGGCGGAGACCTTGGAGCCCGGTCGGGCTGGGACACCGGATCCATCGGAGCCGATCGCCATTGTCGGTATCGGCTGCCGTTTTCCGGGCGCCCAAGACCCGGATGCCTTCTGGCGCCTGCTCGCCGACGGAACGGATGCCATCGGTGAGGTTCCGCCGGATCGCTGGGATCCCGAGACCTATTTCGACACGCAATCCACAACTCCCGGGAAGATGAACTCGCGACACGGTGGTTTCCTGGACCATGTCGATCTCTTCGAGCCCGACTTTTTCGGGATCTCCGAGGAAGAAGCCATCCGAATGGACCCCCAGCAGAGGCTTCTTCTCGAAGCAAGCTGGCAGGCCCTGGAAGATGCAGGAATCCTTCCGGATCGTCAGAATGGCACGTCCACCGGCGTATTCATCCGTATCTCCACCAACGATTATGGCCGCTATCAGATGCGCGATCCGATGGCGATCGACGCCTGGGCAGGCACCGGTAACGCGCTCAGTGTCGCGGCGAACCGGATTTCTTATCAGCTGGGCCTCGAAGGGCCCAGCCTGGCTGTCGACACGGCTTGCTCTTCGTCCCTGGTGGCGCTCCATCTGGCTTGCCAGAGCCTTCGCAGCAGGGAGTGCGCGCTGGCATTGGTGGGTGGAGTCAACGTCATCCTTTCGCCCGAGATCACGATGATCTTTGCCAAGGCGGGATTGCTGGCGCCCGACGGCCGTTCGAAGGTCTTCGACCGGCGGGCCGACGGTTATGTCCGCGGCGAGGGCGTCGGCGTGGTGGTGCTCGAACCGCTCTCGAAGGCCAGGGCGTCCGGGCGCGATATTTATGCGGTGATCCGGGGCAGCGCGGTCAATCAGGACGGGCATTCCAACGGCTTGATGGCGCCCAACAGCCTGGCCCAGGAGGCGGTCATTCGACGTGCCTGCCAGAGTGCCGGCGTCGATCCCGGCGACGTGTCCTTCGTCGAGGCTCACGGCACCGGCACGCCGCTAGGCGATCGCATCGAGGCGGGTGCCCTGGGGGCTGTGATGTCTTCGACCCGACGCCGCGAGGCCTGTTGGGTTGGCTCGGTCAAAGCCAATTTCGGACACCTCGAGGCGGCGGCCGGCATGGCCGGACTCATCAAGGCCTCACTCGCATTGAAACATCGTCATATTCCGCCCAGTCCGCACTTCGAAACGCCGAACCCGTTAATCGACTTCGAGGGTCTAGGTCTGCGGGTCGGTGAGCGGTCTGTCGGCGGAGGGCAAGGGTCCTGGCGTGGCGACGTCGGTCCAGGCGCCGGCATCCCGGCGTGTGGCGTTCTTGTTCCCCGGCATCGGCGACCACTACGTGGGAATGGCCGAAGGCCTGTATCGGGACGAGCCGGTGTTTCGCGAGGAAGTGGATCGCTCGGCCGCGATTCTTGCCACGCACGGGATGCCGGATCTTCTGGAGATCCTCTATCCAGCGGGTCGCGCCGCGGCGGCTTCGGGCTCTGCGGGTGGTTCCGGCGGGTTTGATCTCCGAAAGATGCTGCGTGGCGGTGGCGAGGAGGACGAGACGAGTCTCCGCCTGAACAATATCGGGAATCTGCATCCCACGCTTTTCGTGGTCGAGTACGCGCTGGCCCGTCTCCTGATGAGTTGGGGGATCGAGCCCGAGTCGATGCTGGGTTACAGTCTGGGCGAGTACGTGGCGGCCTGTATCTCGGGCGTCTTCTCCCTGGAGGACGCCCTGCACCTGGTAGTGGCGCGGGCACGCTGGGTCGAGGAACTGCCGGAAGGCGCGATGCTGGCGGTGCCTCTTTCCGAAGAGGGGATCGCCCCCGAGCTTGGGCCGGACCTCGATATCGCGGCGCTGAATGGCGCGGGTGGCGTCGTCGTGTCGGGGCCGACGCCGGCCATCGCGGCGCTCGAGCATCGTCTCGGCGAACGCGATATCGTGAGCCGCCGTCTGCGCTCGTCGCGCGCCTTCCACTCCCGGCAACTGGATCCGGTCGCCGAACAGGTGGACGGGCTTCTTTCGGAAATGACTCTCAATCCGCCGCGGATTCCATTCGTTTCGAACGTGACGGGCCAGTGGATCACCCCGGACGAGGCGACCGATCCCGGCTACTGGGCCCGTCACCTGTGCCGCACTGTCCGGTTCAGCGACTGCGTCGAGGAATTGTTGAGCGAGCCGGACCGTGTCTTGCTGGAAGTGGGCCCCGGCCAGGGACTGACCTCCTTCGTCCGGCTTCATCCGAAGTGCGGCGCGGACCGCGCCCCCCGAGTTCAACCGACCGTACGCGGAATGTTCGAGACACGGGCTGATCAGGCTTACCTGTTAGGCACCCTCGGGCGGTTGTGGCTGTGTGGGGTGTCGATCGGCTGGTCTGGCTTCCATGGAGACCAGAGGCGGCGACGCCAGCCACTTCCCACATATCCGTTCGAGCGCCAGAGATACTGGCTGGACGCCCCCACACCGGTCCACACAGCTCGAACGACTCCCTCAGACCGGCCGTTACCCGAGGTGGCGCGAACTCTGGAGCGTCTGGTTCGCGAGCCGGATGTCGCCGACTGGATCTACGCACCGGTCTGGGAGCCGACACAGGGGATGACCGCGGCCGAAGAGGTCTCGGGGCCGTGGTGGGTGTTCCTGGACCGCCTGGGCCCGGACTCGTTCTCCGAGCGTTTGACGGCACGTCTGGAGGCGCGCGGCGACGACGTCTATAGGATCTTGCCGGGACGCGACTATCTGAGGGACAGCCGGATAATCACCGTTGATCCTGCCCGTCCCGATCATTACCGGCGCCTGGTGCGGGAGTTGGGGGAAGAGGACCTGCTGCCATCGCGTGTCGTCCACCTCTGGGATCTGGAAACCGATGATCGGTCGGACGACGGGCTGGATCGGACCCTGGATGCAGGCTTTCACTCGCTGATCTATCTGGCTCAGGCGTTGGGGCCACGCATCGATGCCCTGGTATCCCAAGGTGGAAGGACGGTGGATGTCAACGTGGTGTCGGTGGGGGTTCATCCGGTGACCGGCATGGAAACCCTGCGTCCCGAGCGGGCAACGGTGATCGGTCCGGTAAAGCTCTTGCCGGCGGAATATCCGTCACTGCTCGCGCGGCACGTCGACATCGTTCTCGATCCGTCGGCCAGGGAGGGCGAGGACGTTCTTCTGGAACGTCTCCTGGCGGAGTTCAACCTGGCGATGGACGAGCGAGTGGTCGCGTATCGCGACGGTGAGCGGTTGGCCCGGACGTTCACTCGCCATCGGTTGCCGTCCGCTCCGGCCGCGGAGTCGGCCCGGTTCCGCCGCGGTGGAGTGTATTTGATCACCGGTGGCCTGGGCGGCCTGGGCCTGGCAACGGCCGAGCACCTGGCTAGGACGCTGGAGGCACGTCTGGTGCTTGTCGGGCGTTCGGGCCTTCCACCGCGAGAGGAGTGGGACGGGATTCTCGCCGAGGATGACGTTCGGACGGGGCTGGCCCGCAAGATCGCAAAAATACGGGCGCTGGAGGAGGCGGGAGCCGAGCTTCTGGTCCTTGAGGCCGATGTAGCTGACGGCGATTCCATGCGCGCTGTGGTCGCCGAGGTGCTTGACCGTTTTGGCTCGCTCCACGGCGTGTTCCATACGGCGGGCGTTCCCGGAGCCGGACTGATGCAGCACAAGAGTGCTTCGGACTTCGCCCGGGTGCTGGATCCGAAGGTGCGGGGCACACTGGTGTTGGCTGCCGTTCTACGCGACGTGCCGCTTGATTTTCTGGTGTTGTATTCATCGGCGACTTCAGTGACCGGCGGGGGGCCGGGACAAGTGGATTACTGCGCGGCGAACGCGTTTCTCGACGCTTTCGCCCAGGTGGGCGCGGATTTCGCCCAGCCGGGCGCGGCCGCAGCTCCCTTCGTGGTCTCCATCTCCTGGAACGAGTGGCGGTGGAACGCCTGGAAGGCCGGTCTGGAGGGGCTGCCTCCCGAAGCGCAACGCTTGTTCATCGAAACCCGGGAACGCCTGGGGATCGACTTCGCCGGCGGCATGGACGCGCTTGAACGCGCGCTGTCCTCCGACCTCCCCCATCTCGTCGTGTCGCCTCCGGACTTTACGACGATGCTGGACGGGAGCCGGCACTACACCGTCGACCTCTTTGTCGACCGGATGCCGGACGAGGCAAGGCCTGCGGACACCGAAGTTGGCGTCACTGCCCAGAACCACGCCCGCCCCGAACTGGCGGTGGCCTACGTACCGCCCTCGAGCGATCTCGAGCGGCGTGTCGCGAGGGTCTGGCAGCGGGTTCTCGGTATCGACGAGGTGGGCGTATCGGATAACTTCTTCGATCTTGGCGGCAACTCGCTTATCGGGCTGCGGGTTACGCGGGAGTTGCAGCGCGAGCTGGACCAGGTGGTCGACTCCCTGGCGCTCTACGAAGCGCCGACCCTCGGCGAATTCGCCCGCCGGATGCAAATCGGGGGTGTGGAACCATCCGTCCCGCGCCCAAGCCGGCCGGTGGCCGCCGAGGGCGATATCGCCATCGTCGGTATGGCCGGACGCTTTCCCAGGGCCGAAAACGTCGACGAGTTGTGGCGCAATCTCCTGACCGGTCGCGAGGGGGTGACGTTCTTCAGCGACCAGGAGCTTCTCGATGCTGGGGTTGATCCAGCCCTCCTCAAGGATCCGAATTATGTCCGGGCCGGGGCGGTCCTCGACAATATCGCCCGTTTCGACGCCGACCTGTTCGACGTGCCGGCCGACGAGGCAGAGCTTCTCGATCCGCAGCATCGGCTATTTCTTGAGAGCTCGTGGGCGGCCCTGGAAGACGCGGGCTACGATCCAGCCCGCTATCCGGGTCGGATAGGAGTCTTCGGTGCCTCGCACCTGAGTACCTATCTGCTCCAGTTTGGCGGAGTGGACCTCAACAGCGGCGTCAACCGGCGTCTCATCGGTATGGGCAACTCGACCGACTCATTGACGACCCGGGTTTCCTACAAACTGAACCTGCGTGGACCGAGCCTCTCGGTCCAGAGCTTCAGCTCGTCGTCGGGGGTCGCCGCTCACCTTGCCTGCGAGAACCTGCAACGGGGGAATTGCGAGATGGCGCTGGCCGGCGGAGTACAGGTGACGGTTCCGCATCGTGTCGGCTACCTCCACGAGCCGGGCGGCACCGACTCTCCCGACGGGCACACACGAAGCTTCGACGCCCAGGCCGAAGGCGCGGTCTTTGGCAACGGCGTGGCCATGCTGGTTCTGAAACGGTTGCAGGACGCGCTGGACGACGGGGATCACCTCTATTCAGTCATCAAGGGTTCGGCGGTCAACAACGATGGCTCGGGCAAGATCGCCTATTCCGCGCCCAGCATCAACGCCGTGGCCGAGGTCGTGGGCGAGGCCCTGGACAAGGCCGGAGTTCCGCCGACGTCGATCTCCTATGTTGAGGCCCATGGCACCGCCACCGAGGTTGGTGACGCAATCGAGGTGGCGGCCTTGACGAAGGCCTTCGAAGCGGCGGACACCGATACCGGCGGCGAAACCCAGTACTGCGCCATAGGCTCGGTGAAATCGAACCTGGGGCATCTGGTCATTGCCGCAGGCGCAACGGCCTTGATCAAGACGTCCCTCAGCCTGAAGCACGGCGAGATCCCGCCCAACCTGCACTACAACGAGCCGAATCGCCGCCTGTCCTTCGAGGACAGCCCTTTCTTTGTACAGAAGGACCGCGCCCGGTGGCCGGCCAACGGACTGCCGCGCCGGGCCGGTGTCAACATCCAGGGCATCGGCGGGACCAATGTGCACTTCATTCTCGAGGAACCGCCGGCCCTCGAGCCCGCCGCACCGGCATCCAGACCGCTGCACCTACTCGTGCTGTCAGCCAACTCGGCCCCGGCACTGGAGGCCATGACGGATCGTCTGGCCGCCCGCCTCGGCGACGAGTCCCTAAACCTCGAAATCGCCGATGTTTGCGCGACGCTGCAGCGCGGACGCCAGGTGTTGCCGCACCGCCGTTTCGTGGTATGCGGCGACCGCGCGGACGCCGTTTCGTGCCTCGAGGCTCGGGAGCCGGACAGGGTTTCGAGCCACCATGAGCCGGATGGTCCGCGATAGGTTCATTTCCTGTTCTCGGACCGGGGCGCTTGGCAGGCAGGCATGGGGCGCGACCTATATGATCGGGAACCGGTGTTTCGGTCACAGGTGGACGCGTGCTGTAGGGAGCTTCGGCCGCTTCTCGGGTGCGACTTACGGGACTTCCTCTTTCCGGGGTCCGAACAAGATGAAGCCGTTCGGGATACGGCGCCGCAAGATTTGACCCAATCGGCTCTCTTCGTGATCGAATACGCCCTCGCCCGTCAATGGATGGCATGGGGCGTGAAGCCGCAAATGATGCTCGGCGAGGGCGTCGGCGAGTATGTCGCGGCTTGTCTGGCCGGTGTTTCGGGTTGGAGGACGCGCTCGCCCTCGTGGTGGCACGGGGGCGCGCCATCGCCGATCCAGGAGACGGAGCCGCCCTCGAGACCCTTCGCCCACGGATCGTGGCGGCTCTCAATGGGGCCGCCGATCTGCCCTGGATCTCGGCCGTCACCGGTTCCGAGATCCAACCCGAACAGGCTCTCGATCCGGAATACTGGATATCTCAGGCTAGGGATCCGAAGCGTTTCGGAGAGGACCTTCAGACGTTATTGGCCGAGCCGCGGGCCGTCTTTCTGGAGGTCGGTCCAGGTAACGGGCATGCGGGCAAGGAAGCCGCGCGCGCCTTAACGGAGCCGCTCGAACTCTCTTCACTGGTGGAAACCCCCGGCGGTGGATCCGAATTCGCCACCGTGCTCGATACACTGGGCACGTTGTGGCAACGGGGTGCCGACATCGATTGGGAGGCTTACCATCAACATGAGCGCCGCCTGCGCGTACCGCTCCCCGTCTACCCCTTCGAGGGCGGGAACCACTGGGTCGGCA
This sequence comes from Terriglobia bacterium, assembly GCA_965262425.1. Classification (GTDB taxonomy): domain Bacteria; phylum Acidobacteriota; class Terriglobia; order 20CM-2-55-15; family 20CM-2-55-15; genus CAZOZZ01. Next base: position 3,170,928 of record OZ253536.1, read on the forward strand.
CCCGAAGGTCGGCCGAGACAACACGACCGGAAACGGCTAACGATGGCGGTAGCTGACGTTCTCGAAACTTGACCGAGTACTGTGGTGAGAGAAATGGATGAAACGCTGAAGAATTGGTACGAGCTGGATGTCGGCGTTGATGGCGCATTGACGCTCGACGTCAAGGACTATTGTCTCTCGCACCCGGACACCGAAGGGATGACTCAGATATGGATCCCCGGTGCCGCCGGTGTCTGGCTGTTGGATGAATCGGATCTGTTCAACCCGGACTGGGTTCGAATGGTCAAGGATCGCCTGGGCTTGACCGTCACCGATGCCCTGGTCTTCTTCCGAACGGCCGGCTACCAACACCCTTCCGCCCATATCGATATCGAGCCGAACGACGAGCGCGATGGTCCACGGCTGTTACCGGTAAGCGCCGGCTATAACTGGGTGCTGGAGCCGACCGACGCCGAGATGGTCTGGTACGAGCCCTGGTGGGACGCTGAAGACTACGAACAGTGTCTAAAGGCCGTCCAGGCTGGGCGTTCCTTCGACGCGGTGGCGATTGGCGATCTGGCATACAATGAAATACCGGTGAGCCGGCTCAAGGAGGCCGGACGTCACCGGTTGAGCGAACGGTGCCTGACGATGGTGCGCACCAATCTTCCCCATAACGTTCACATGGGGTCGAAGGACCGTTGGTGCGTTTCGGCACGGGCGTTTGAATCCACGCCGGGTCTATGGAGTCTCGCGCGGGACAAGATGGAAGCCGCGATCTTGCGGTGAACTGGGGCGGGCCCCAACCGCGGAGGAATGGTCGATGCGGTCCGACGAGGTGGAATCCCTGGTCCGGGAGGGACAACGAAAACCGCTGTGGAAGCCGCATTCGGGGAATGTTCGGGTCCACTTCGCGCAAGACGAGGTCAAGCAGATCATTCCTCATCGCGATCCCTTCCTGTTCGTCGATGAGATCGTCGGCGTCAATCTGGCGCTGAATTGTGTTCGAGGACATCGCACGATCTCGCCAAGTGATCCGGTTTTCGAGGGTCACATCCCCGGAGCTCCAATCTACCCGGGTGTCCTGCATGTCGAGACGATCGGCCAGATGGCCCTATGTCTGATCTACTTCAGGGCGGTCGGCAGCGCGACGGTATCGGCCCAGACCCGCCTCGACAAACTCCTCGCTCTGCGCATCCATCATGCGGTTGTGCTGACCGCGATCCTTCCCGGCGATCACCTTGAAATTCAGGCCCGACTGATCGTCGACAACGACTTCACCGTCATTTGCGAGGGGCAGATCCTGAGGAACGGCAGGATCTGCTCGTTCGTTATCCTGGAGCTGATCTACGTGGATCGGTGATGGTCAGAAGTTGATTTGGATACCGGCCGAGAACTTCTGATACCGGCTCACCTCATTTAACGCGAGCAAGCTCTCGTGATTGTGCTCGAAGGACAGCTGGACACTGATAGTCTGCGTGACCTTGCCAGTGAGATTCACCCTGCTTTCGATGACATAGTCATTGATATCACTGAAATCTCGGCGGAAGTAGAACCTCTCGTCCAATGTCCACGTGTCGGTCAACCTAACCGTCAGGTCCTCAAATATGCCGTAATAAACGTCGAAACCGAATTCAGCAACGACGTTCTTGTCCTGATTCAGAAACGCCAACCCGGGCACGATACGGACCCCCACGCGTCCGTCCTCAAGCTTTGCGCCGAAACCGACCTGTTGTTCGAACCGGTATTCAATCTGCTGGACTTCGTCGGTAACAAACCGGCTTCGGAACATCAACAGCGGAACTTCGCCGAAAGAATGGTCGATACCGCCGGACAGGTCGAGACGATTCGCCACCTCGAAATGGCGCGTGGCGCCTTCAGGCCTCGTCCGGCCATATTTATACTGGCCGGCAATGATAAGCGCTCCGGTTGCGTATGGATTGCGACCCGCAAATTCAACCTGAAATCCATCGAGGTTCGTAGAGCCCGACTCCAGGGAAGCCCCGAGTGTCAAAGAACCTGTGAAATTCGTAGGCTGGGCCGGCTGTTGGTCCTGCGCCATCGCGGGAACGGAAATCAGAATTCCGGCCATCACTACTGCCATACGAACGTGTTTGATTACCATGTTCCTCGTCAACCTAGGTTCTAGTGCGGCCGGTGCGGAGTGCAACGATATGCCTTCGGCCCTCGCCGGGGAATTATTTGATACTCTCTCTCATAGTGCAAGCATTTACCTGTGAACTGGCCGTAGACGAGTGTGGGGCGGCCCTCGCCGCAGTTTCGACTGGGAAATTTCTTGCCGCTCCTGACGAAGTTCACGTCTGGCTTGTCCGGACCGACAGCCGGAACCGAGCCGGACGCCGCTTTCTCTCGCCCGACGAGTGCGGCCGTGCCGATCGCTTCCGGTTCGAGCGTGATCGACAGGCGTTCATTGCCTCACGGACTGCCCTGCGACTCCTGCTGGGGCACTACACGGCCACCGGGCCCGAAGTGGTGCAGTTTGGAGTTGGCCCGCATGGTAAGCCCCACCTTTCATCCGTCGGCGGGACACCCGCCCTCCGCTTCAACCTCTCGCATTCCGGCCACTATGCCCTCATCGCGCTTTCGAATGGGCCCGCGGTCGGCGCCGACATCGAACGCCTTCGGCCCGACGTGGAGGCGGACGGGATCGCCGAACGCTACTTTATTGAATCCGAGTTGGCATGGCTGCGCTCCCGCCCCGCAGGAGCGCGAACCGAGGCCTTTCACCGGCTGTGGGTGTTGAAAGAAGCGGGGATCAAGGCGGACGGCCGCGGGCTGTCAATGCCTTTGGCCGAGGTCCGGGTGGCCTTCGATTCCAAAGACCGCGGCGGGTTGCAATCGCCGCCGTGGTGGAGTTCGGAACTTCGAATCGCGCCGGAATATGCCGCGGCGCTGGTGATCCGCGCCGAAGAGCCCACTCTCAAATCCGTGCGTCGCGCGGGTTTTGAGTTTCAGATGGACCACCTGTGTCCGCAGGCTGGGTTGTAATCAATTTACAATTATGAATAGAATCTGCGTCCTCAACATGAAAGGGGGCGTCGGTAAGACGACGACCGCGATTCATCTTGCGGCCGGATTTTCCCGGCGCGGACAGCGTGTTCTGCTTGCCGATACCGACCCTCAAGGCAATGTCAGTCACACGCTCGGACTCACACCTGATGGAACAATCTGCGAGTTGATGCTCGGGGAGCGCGAACCCGAAGACCTTATTATCCGCTCAGTTCGCGACAATCTGGACGTCCTCCCGTCTTCTCCCGCTGCGTTCGCGCTCGACCGGTAACTGGCCGGGGAAACTCAACGTGAAACTATTCTGGCCCGCCGGATGCGCGCGGTTTCGGGCTACGACATGGTTGTCGTCGATACTTCGCCTTCGATGAGCCTGCTCACGTTCAATGCCCTGTTGTACGCCAATCACGTCGTCATACCGATCGGAATGGACCTCATGGCCGTGATCGGCGCCCGCCAGACAATGAACGGAGTCGCCGAGGTTCAGGAGCTTTGGCCTGATCGCAAATTGGGGGTCCTGGCCGTTGTACCGACCTTCGTCAGCGCCGCAACGGTGGCAAGCCGTGCCACGCTGGGGGCCATCAACAGGGATCCCGCGCTGCGCCGTCACGTGTTTGCGCCCGGAATTCGCCAATGTCTGGACTTGACATATGCATCGGCGAGTCGCGAGACTATCTGGGAGTACGCTCCAAGAAGCCGCGCGGCCCAGGATTTCGACGCACTCATCACCGCCGTCGAAGGCCGCCTCGTTTCGGATTCATCACCGAAGGAGATGCTGTCTGTCGTCGGCGGTTGATTTCCGCCCGCGCCGGGCTCGCTGAACATGGCTCGTTCCCGCAAGAAACCCGAAAAGACGTTTGAAGTTCCCGACGCTGTCGCCAACGCCTCCCAGTCCGGTTGGGTTCATAAATCCAGCGATGAGCCGAAGGCCGCCTCGAAGAAAACGCGGCCGAAGCGATCCAAGCCCCCGGCAAAGGACGCCACGGCGGTGACCGTGATTCCGCCCGGACACCGAAGAGAGCGTCGAAAGACAACAGCGCTCGACCTCCTGTGGTGGCCTTTTGCCGCAGTCGTGACCCACGTCCTGGCGCTTGGCCCTTTGCTCTCGTCGAGCAAATCGAAGCCCAGATCTTCCGATTCTGATTGACCCGGTACTCCTGCCACAGACCTCGCGTCGTGTATGAATCCCAATTTTTGGCAAGCCTCTTCCTGAAGGACCTGATGGTCCGTTTCCAGATCTGATCGACAAAGATGTTTCCGGTGAGGAGGACAGGCGTTCTGAACAACCCATGACGCAGGAGCTGTCGGATAGGGTTTGCGAACGTGCCTATAGGGAAAACCCAACCCTCATGTTTGAGTTATGTGAACAAGAAAGGCACCTAATCCATTCTTATGAAGTTGATGGAAAGCTTAGGGATTTAATCAGAGACATCAAGCAGGCGAAAATATTCCTGCTACTTTTGGTTTTCGACGAGAATGGAAGGCACGACTGGATTTGCAGTTCAATGACACGGCCGAGGGGATTCTCCACACCAAACGTCTTGTCGGGCCAGGTATTCGTTTACGATCGCGGCCCGAGGGCGCGTTCAGCGAGAGGCGGGTGTGTAATTCATCTACTATATGATTGAAATATAGCCACGCTATGGTTATATTACTCACATGATCCAGAGACATCTGACGCCTGCACTGATGGCTGCCCTTTCCGACACCCCCGTCGTCCTGCTGATCGGGGCACGGCAGACGGGAAAGACGACTCTGGCACGGTGGCTGGCTTCCCGAGGTCCGAAAGCACGCTATCTCACGATGGACGATCCAACGACACTCGCAGCTGCCCATGCGGACCCGAGGGCATTCGTCGACGGCCTCGACGGCCCCGTGGTTCTGGACGAGATTCAGCGGGTCCCCGGGCTTTTTCCCGCGATCAAGATGGCGGTGGACCGGGAGCGATATGCGGGCCGGTTCCTCCTCACTGGATCGGCGAACGTCCTACTCCTGCCGAAATTGTCGGAATCACTGGCAGGGCGCATGGAGGTCCTCACGCTGTTGCCTCTGTCCCAGGGTGAGATCGAGGGTCAGGGGGAACGGTTCATCGACGCCGTGTTTTCCGAACGGTTGCCAACGGCAGGTTCCGGGGAAAGTCGGAAGAACACTCTGGCCCGGGCGCTCCGGGGAGGGTTCCCCGAGGTTGTGGCCCGGGGGGCGTCGAGACGACCCGCGTGGTTCGGCGCCTACATCACCACGATCCTTCAGCGCGATATCCGGGATCTCGCCAACGTGGAGGGTTTGACCACGCTACCGAGACTCCTCGAACTGTTGGCTGCTCGCTCCGCAACTCTGCTGCAGTTCTCGGAAGTCTCCCGAAGCGCAGGCATTCCGCAGACGACCCTGAAGCGTTATATGGCCATGTTCGAAACCACCTTCCTGACACGGGAGATCCGTCCGTGGTCCGGGAACGCGTCGAAGCGTCTCGTCAAGACACCGAAACGGATGTTCGTCGACACGGGCCTGCTTGGTAATCTGGCGGGATGGACCGAGCGGCGTGTGGATCAAACGCCAGACCTCGCCGGCGCCCTCCTGGAGAACTTCGTGGCGATGGAACTGGAAAGGCAGGCTGGATGGTGCCGGGCGAGGGCTCGACTCTTTCATTTCAGGACGGCGTCAGGCCGCGAGGTGGACCTCGTCCTGGAAAACGACGAAGGGAAAATCGTCGGCATAGACGTAAAGGCGTCGTCCACCGTGCACGCCAGGGATTTTCGAGGACTGGAGGTGCTGCGGGATACGATTCCGGAGAGGTTTCACCGAGGAGTGGTTCTCTACACCGGACCCGAAACCCTGGCGTTCGGAAAACGACTCAACGCGTTGCCGATGAGCGGGCTCTGGCAAATGGGAGCCGCGTAGGCGGTCAGCACGCCCAGTTGATCACCAACTCCGCGACATGTTTTCATCGCTGGGATGGACACCTGCCGATGCGTATCGTTTCTTAAAAGAGCGGCATCATTCGACTGTGATCTGCTTATTCTCGACGAGGGCCCGGTCCGAAGTGGGCTGGATTCCCCAGGGATAAACGCGCCCGTCTGTTCCTCTGGCCGCTTTCTCCCATTCCGCCTCACTGGGCAGACTCAAGCGGCCCCGTCACGGATCATCTGCTTCAGTTGCGGTGGGGTTCCGGCCCATGTTTCGAGGCTTCTCTCAATCCATCGTGAACAGGCAAGCGCAGCAGTCCAGGAGACGTGGACTGCCGGGTCGTCCGGAAAGCCTCGAAGCGGCGGATCCCCAATCCTTCCAGGTAATTCTTCATCGGGAAGACACCAGGCATCGGCATGTTATATGGAGTTTCTGGAGGCTGAAGGGCGGAACTTGCGGGGCTAAGGCTTGGCCCGAGGCGCGGCCTTCTCTAAAGTGACCTCCGGGACGGGCGGACGACGAAAGGCATGACGAAGGACGATGACGCTGTTTGCCGTCTCGATCACGACTGCCGCGAACATGCCCCATCCCGTGATTCGCACCAGTGTCGCGTTGGCGGCATAGAACCCTATCGCCAGTGCCGGTACGCCCAGCTGCCAGATTGCCAGAACGATCCCTTGCAGGTGTCGCTGTGACATCACACGCGGTGATGGTGGCAAAGTCGTGTAGCCGGATCCCGCGTGGCCATGCATCCAGGCAAACATCGGTAACAGCCGGGCCGACATGCCCACGACCATCTGTGAGAGGAAGCCGAGTAGTCCAAGGACGCCGTAGACGATTGCCAGGTCCAGCTTCCAGGCGCCTGCAGGAGTGAACAGTATCACCAGGCCGAGAACGGTCGCCCCGGCGAGGTAGCCGACGGCGGCAAGCGCGTGTCCCATGCCGAAGTCCGGCCGCTGCAGGTCCTTTGGGGCCGATCTCGGATGTCTGAACATCCAGCGCAGCTGCAGGAAGAAAGCGAATAGTCCACCAATTGAGAGGAGCGCCCACAGAACCGTCGAGCGACTGCCGTGCATGAGACTGACGAACAACCCGAGTGCCCCGGCTTCCAGAAGCACTGCGCTGGCCCAGACGCCGGGACCCGAGGGCATCGCCGCCGGCAAGAACATCGGGAAGAGCCGGTATCCGATTCCAACGACGATCATCGTGGCCCAGCCGAGCGCCGCCAGATGGGCGTGAGCGTAGACGCTATCGAGCACGAATCCGGGCAGGACGTGCACCTGAAGCTTCTCCATACCCACGAGAAAACCGAGCGCCCCCGCGGTCAGGATGTTCAGGAAGGCGAATCCGATGTGGAGTTTTACGGGTTTGGATAACACCGCCGAACCGAGCGCCGCCAGGACGCGGCCCGCGACCCAGGCGACACCGAGAAGCAGGATTCCGGCAGACCCCAGCATGCCGCTGTAGGAATCGATCCAGAAGTGACCCACGGTTCCTGTGACACCGAGCGCAAACAGTGTAAAGGCCAGATAATCGAGCCGTCGCGCAGGCATCTGCATCCTCAAAGCGATCGGACCGACCAGGTAGATGGCGCCAAGTATCGAGCCGGTGATCCACCCCAGCGTCACCAGGTGGACGACCGCGATCATCTGTGGGTGGTAGAAGAAACCGACGAGCGCCTCGGACTCTAACGCCAGGAACAGGAAGGCCGCACCGAGGCACAAGTGGGCGAAACCAAAGTAGAGGAGCGGGAGGGCCCGCGGTGGCAGTCGATCGCTTTGCGAGACGTGAGTCATCGACGGCCGACCTCGGCACCGGCAGCGACGAGACCCCGCGTGGAGATCTCCGCCGGGCGGGCGTCAACCCGCCGAGCTCGGCCGGTCGTGCACGCCTTGTTCGAAGCCGACGTATTCCACATAGTAGCGGCACTCCCGAATCAACGGACATCCCCGACATTCTGGTTGTTTGTGACGACACCGCTCTCGCCCGTGTCGACGCAGCAAACTATGGAGCGGAATCAACCAGTCAAAGTCCGGACGGACTTCAGTTGCCGTTGATGTTCGGACGCTCGCGTATGTCCTCTCATACCGCTTGCCCTCGGTGCCGTACCCGAGACGAACCAGGACCCGGAGCCCGTTGGATTCCAAAGCAAGCACTGGATGGGCCCTTGAAAGGAGGAGGATTTTCTCTGCCCCCGGTTTGCCGATCATCGGGAACTTCGATAGCGCTCGTGTGGCTTCCACAACCGGCAGACGGAGAGCGCTGTTCAGGTCTCCGTTCCATTCCGACAAAACCCGTTGGGCGGATTCCTGCATCCGGGCCGCTCGTCTCTCGCTTGCGATGGCGCCACCGGATTTCGCGATCTCGTTCAGAACGTCCGGGTCTGCCTGTAGAATTTCCGCGGGAGAGAGGCCCACGCGTTGTGCCAGCAGCTTGAACGCATCGTGGCGTTTATCATCATTTGCCAGATACGCGACCTGTTCCCACAAAATGAGATGGAAGGGATCCTCAATCGTCGGGCCGTCTGCCACACCATAGTGTTTGAGGAGCTTTCGACGGATTGTTGACAGGTTCCGGGTCTTTGCCATGACGAGTGGCCCACAAATGTGAGTCGGCGGCCAACTGGTGTTTACAGGTCGAGCGTTTCATTTCTGGGCCGCCCCCAGCCCTGGATCGTCGAGCCGCAAACGATACAATGATCTGGTTGGCTGCAGCTCGTGGCCCCCGCCTGTATCGTCGAAAATAGCACAAACCTCGGATCTGTTGGGACGAACGACAAGGCTTGAGGCCCGACGGCCCCCGCGCCCCAAGCTCGGGGACAACTGGCCTACTCAACCCTCCACAAGTCCTGCGGACGACCAGAACCGGGTACGCTCGGGTATCCGTATCGATAGGCAACCTATCAGTCTGGACTGAAGCCTGCGGCTTCCTGTACGGCTCAGTATTCCGATGACAGGTGGCGCACTCGCCGCAAGCTCCTCATTCGCCACGTTGTGACCGGCCTGGAAACACGAGCGTGAACCCGCACAGTGCCGGAAGCACAATTGCACTTGAAATCACCCAGAGCAATCGGGACTGCCCCAACGTATTTGGTTCCTCTTGCGAGGCGACGCGCGCGTTCCTGGGGCTTTGGGTCATAGGACTCGATTACCGCCCTACAGGGGAGTTCAGCGATATGGCCCGGGCAGGCTGAAATCCGCCCAAGCCGGCGACGGAATGGAGGGTGTCCGACCCGCGAAACAATGAGTTGGCGTTGGACTATGACCCCACAAGGTCATCAGTCAGATTGACTGACAGCGCCGACTCGAGACAAAAGGGAGATCGCGAAATGTACAAATGCAACTGTAGCTACATACCACCGCACGTGCTCGACACAATGGCGCGAAAGGGTGATCAACAGACCCGCCAAAGCGTACGGGCGAGCGTGCAACAGGCCAAGATCAGCCGGAGCAAACGGGCCACGCGTCAGGTTTCGATGGAGGCCCTTCTCGCTGGGGTGGCGGCTCCTGCGCCGGGCACCGCAGGTCGCGAAGTTTACAATTGCCAGAACCAATGGGCGCTCCGCGTTTTACCACTGGCACGAGGGGAAGGGGATGCGGCCACGGGTGACGACGATGTCAACGACATCTACAAGTATGCCGGCGCAACCCGTGACTACTTTCAAAACGAGCTCAATCGGAACTCGATCGATAATCAAGGCATGAATCTCATCCTGAACGTCCATGTGGGAGTGAACTTCATGAACGCCTTCTGGGATGGTGACGAGATGGCCTTCGGCGACGGTGACGGCGCCATCTTCGTCAGCTTCGCAAAATCGCTGGATGTGGTTGCGCACGAGCTCACCCACGGCGTCACTCAGTTCACGGCGAATCTGGATTACTATGGCCAGTCCGGCGCCCTCAACGAGCACTTCTCCGACGTGTTCGGTAGTGTCATCACACAGGACTCGCTAGGACAAGACGCGCACTCCGCGGACTGGCTGGTCGGCAACGAGATCATGGGCCCGACACTGTATGGCGAAGCTCTGCGCTGTATGAGCTCGCCGGGTACGGCCTATGACAACCCTCTGATGGGCAAGGATCCACAACCAGATCACATGAATGACTACTACGCTGGACCTGCCGACAATCAGGGCGTACACATCAACAGCGGCATCATGAACAAGGTGTTTTACCTGGTTGCCACCGACATCGGCACTCCGGTGGCGGGGAAGGTCTGGTACCATGCCCTCCAGAACCTGTGGCCGACGGCGAGCTTCAACGACGCGGTGGATGTGCTCGTAGAATCGGGCCGCGTCCTGGTAAAGGACGGCGTCGCACCGCAAGGAACCACGCAGACGGTGCGTGCGGCATTCAAAGAAGTTGGGTTGCCTGTTTAGCGCCACGCGGCGCGCTTGCCGGTAATTCGATCGGGCCGCGGCGCCCTTCGGGCGTGGGTGGCGACGATACGATAGGGACTAAGGTGCGGATTGTTTTCAAAATGTCGGGTGGTTACGCCGGACTATTCGCCCTTAATCCTTTATCGTATCGAGTCGACACGGATGAGTCGCCGGATTCGGACTGTGCGCGACTGGTCGAACTGGTACACGCTTCGGGCGTGCTGGAATCGCCCTCAAGAAAACCCGAGCCTGGAACCAGTGGTCAACCCGACGTGTACAAGTACGAACTCTCCATCGCAGACGGCGGCGCGCCGCGAACCTTTTTCTTTGACGACGCGAATGCGTCTGCCGATGTCCACATGCTTTTGCAATATCTACAAGTGCGGGCGATCCAACACCGAATGAATGACGGATAGTCCATCAGCGTGACGTCGACGCGAGCGGCTCTGGTGAAAGACGACCCAGACGACCCCAATGCAACCAGGAAGGTCTGGCTCAAAGACACGGTACTTTTCGGTAGGTTTCGGTATGGTCGGTTAGAGACTCAAAATCTGGCGAGGGGCAACTTTCGTGGGGGTTCAAGCCCCCCCTCCGGCATTGATCCTAAACAACTTATATGAGATCGGGAGTCCAATGCGGATGGCTTTCCCTTCGGACCGGCATCCGTTAACTCGATCTCCTTGTCCTGATCCTCATCCCCACGAGGGTAAACCGAGCCGCAATGCTGAGGGGGAGGGCCTGTGTGGTTCAGGTGAGTCCGTCTATTTCTCGGGGGATTCCAGCCCTGCTTCTGTCGCCTCGAGAATGTCAGACGCATTCCAGTTCGGGACATCCCGGGCCAGCTTAAAGAGCAATGCGTCCAGTGTCTCCCGTGCCTCGTCCCCACGTTCTCTATCGGTGACAAAGTTAGCTGTTGCCCGCCATTCACTGGACTGGGCCAGACGGCCTCGCAGGGCAGCAGTCAAGATATCAATCCAGGTGGGTGCGCTGAACGTGAAGGTCAGGGAGAGTGCATCGGTAATGGCTTCGGTTCTGTGCCAGGCACCTCGTGGCACAAAGAGTAGCGATCCTGGTTTGAGAACGAATTCGGTGGCATTTTCGGGAAGCTGATCAGGCATCGAGGTTGGAGCATAGCTGTCCAGCTCCGGGTCCATCGCAAGTCCGATCGTATGCCGGCTCATCGGATTCTCGACGTGTGGGTTGGGGGCCACCCACCATCGCTTTGTGCCATGAATCTGCAGGACGAAATTTATGTTCTGGTCAAAATGAGCGGCGGTGCCTTTGCCTGCGGGAATTGCATAGACCAGGTTTCGGGCGTCAGTCATGGTCGAAAGACCGAGCTCGAGCTTGAGCGACTCGAGCCAACTTTGTAATACGGGCGAGATGGTGTTGATGTCGTTAAACAGAAGTCCCGCGCCGTTGTTGAAATGTTCGAGCGCCGCCTCCGTTGTTACTTCCGTCGAGTTGCCCTCGTCTGCAATGCCGGGGAGATAGGCGTCGACCTTCTTCGGCCAGGACGCGAGTACGGTTTCTAACGATTCGAGGAAGGGGAGGGCGGTGAGCTCGTGAATACTGTCGCCCAGTTCATGCACGACGAGAGGTGTGTTGCTTTCGTAGTGATCGAAGAAATCGGACTTTGAGTGGGGACGGATGAGGGCACTTAAGGGTTGTTTCATGGGTGTATGTCGTTAGGACGATTTGGCCGTTGGCCGTGTTTGAGAGTCAGCTTCAAGTTATACCGCAAGCCTATCTGACTGAACAAAGGATGTTCCCGCGGTCGGGAACTGCCAGGTGTCGATTGGATTCAGGGGCCCTCGGATGGCAGTGCGGGTGCCCTGCGCAGATACAATGGAAACCTGGATCGCTTGGTTCAGTTAAGGAGGGAGGGCGCATGAGGAAGATTTGCGAAGTGTACGTGACGGTGATTGGGGCAATCGGTCTATCATCTCTCACAGATTGAGAATTAGAGGGGGAAGAGCCGGGGACATGACAAACATCATAAATCATCAGGTCAAGCTGGCGGGCCGGCCGGAAGGTCTGCCCAAATCAAGCGATTGGCAATTTGCCGAAGCCGGAGTGCCCGACCTCGAAGACGGGCAGGTGCTGGTCAAGATTCATTACATCTCGGTCGACCCGGCGATGCGCGCCTGGATGAACGACCAGGATAGCTATCTGCCGGCGCTCAAACTGGGCGATGTGATGCGTGCGCTCACCGTCGGCGAGGTGGTGGTGAGCGAGAACCCGGCCTTTGCCACGGGTGATTTCGTCGCCGGCTTCGATGGCGTGCAGGAATATGCCATCTCCGATGGCAGCACGTTGATGAAGGCCGATACCAGACTGGCGCCGTTGCCGGCGGTGCCCGAAAGTGCGCCTTTCTCATCGACGAACTCGGCTTTGATGCCGCCATCGATTACAAAAACGAATCCCTGGATGAAGGCCTGGCCCGAACCTGCCCGGACGGCATAGACATATTCTTTGATAATGTCGGTGGCGAAGTGCTGGATTCGGCCCTGGCACGGATCAACTTCCACGCCCGCGTCGTCATCTGCGGTGCGATCTCGCAATACAACAACACCACACCAATCGAAGGCCCAGGCAATTATCTCAGCCTGCTGATCCAGAGCGCCCGGCTGGAAGGTTACATCTATCTCAACTGGCGCGAACAATGGCCGGCGATGATCACCGAGCTGGCAAAGTGGCGCGCCGAAGGCAGGCTGAACTGCCCCGACGATATCGTCGAGGGTGGTCTCAAGGCCTTCCCCGATACCCTTCTCAGGCTTTTCTCCGGCGACAATTTCGGCAAACTGATGATCAAGGTGGCTGACTGAAGCTTGAAAGTGCCAGCGGCAACATTATCTCCTTACCACGGAGGTATAGGCGATGAGACGCCCGACGGCCTGCGGCCGCGCGCGGGTTGACATAACGCCCATACGACGACACTGTCAGTACCGCCATAGTCGTCAGACCCTGCTTATCCGCTACCTCTCTTCCCTCTATCCTTTCTCTCCTCACCATTTTTGAAGAGAAAACACAAATCGCTGAAGGCTGCCACCCGCCAACTCGTCCCCAAGGAACTGCATGACGGCCAGCACGACATCTTCCCGAAAAGTCACCTTGCCGGGGGGGTGTGCCGTACAGGTTGACGGCGAATCGCAGTGCGATGTCATGCATGCCGGAGCGGCGAATGAGTACCGATGGGCAGATGGCCCCAGAGTCGTCAGGGTTGCCGTGACGAGTGCCCCTCTCGTGGGCGCCCGTCCTCAGGCATGGTGTCTGTCGGAAACAGATGCCTTCACTAGTCTTGGATGGTCAACATTGTGATGGTGTCGCCAATTGCGATGTTGTTGACCACGTCCATGTCTTCTGTGCGCCCGAAGACCGTGTGTACGCCATCCAGATGTGGCGTGGCCACATGGGTGATGAAGAATTGGCTGCCGCCGGTATTCGGGCCTGCGTGTGCCATGGACAGGGATCCGGGTGTGTGTTTCCGAGCGTTGATTTCGCAATCGATCTGATAGCCGGGCCCACCGGTGCCGGTGCCTTGAGGACATCCGCCCTGAATCATGAAACTTGCGATGACGCGGTGGAAGGTCAGTCCGTCGTAATAGCCATTTTTGGCCAGATCGGCGAAATTCTTGACAGTATTGGGGGCGTCAGTATCGAACAGTTCCAAGTTGATGGTGCCTTTGCTGGTCTCCATGATGGCTTTGGACATGATGTGCTCCTATGTGGATTTTAACAAAAATGACAATCAGTCGGTAACCATAGCGATGGTGGATCTAACTAGAAGACTTTAGTGTGGGCAAAATCTGGGGTTCCTGGACCGGCAAAAGGAATACATCATATCGGCCAATTCGGAGACGAAGGCGCAGCTCTCGTAACTTTCGCGTCATGAGCAGTTAGAATAAATACGCCTCCGTCCCCGAATTGTTCCCTGTTCCGAAATAGTTCCCAAACGACTGTTTGATTACGATTGGCGGTCTCAAGATTCGTGAAGCGGGCCTAGCCCGCATTTCTCATGAATGGTGCCCAAAACTGCATTTTGGAGACGGAAAAGATGTCGGAGGCTGGGTGGCGAGAGCAAGGATGCCGGCTGAGGGGAGTGACTGGGCCTGGACGAGTGGTGGTGAAGGGAATGACGACGTGAAATCGGATTACAGAGACAGCTATCCCGATCAAAGATCGGAACGTTGGTATGTCTGAGGAGGGGACGCTCAACAGCGAAGCGGGACTTTCTGAAGGTTGGCATAAATCTGAGCGAACACCGCGGCGTAGGGGTATCCGCCAGCCATCCGAATCCAGACTCGACGCACGGTCACATGGATCTGCGCTCCGATTTTGAGCAGCTTCAAGCGAATCGTGGTGCACTGCGCCCGCGCGAATTCGGTGCCCTGCAACCCGAGCCGTCGCAAGGCCTGCATTAACATGTACGCCACCGATGAAAGGTAGAGTCGGAGTTGATTGGCGCGCATGGTGGCCGTGCTGGTCCGATCGGCGAACAATCCGAGCTGTTGCTCTTTGATCCGGTTTTCCATATCCCCTCGGGCACAGTAGATCTGTTCATAGATCTGTCTTGGGGTCTTTCGGCCTTTCGGTAACGAGGTGACGATAAACCGAGGATTGGAGCCCTTGGCCAGATGTTCGGCCTTACCAATGATGCGTCGCTCACGGGTCCAGCTGTCGCGGGTCTGATACGGAAACGTCTTAAAGACGCGCGCTGGCTTTCCCGTCCTGTCGAATCGCTTTTTTGCAGTCGCCATCGGAGTTTCGATCGCGCCCAGCAGTCGATTGTTCTTTGCCAGTCCGATCACGTAATCGACACGGTGTTGGGCCTCGCACCACGTCAGGATCTCATCGCGGCAGAAACCCGAGTCGGCACGAATCACGATCTGGACTCTGGGCCACTTCTGCCGAATCTGTCCGACGATCCGTTCCAGCTCTTTGACCGATCCGGCCGCACCATCGATGTCGGATCGTCGTAGCCGGGCACACAGCAGAAACTCCCCACAGAAGATATACAGCGGCAGATAACAATAGTGCCGGTAATAGCCGTGAAAGAAGCGACCCTCCTGACTCCCGTGAATCGGATCGTCGGTCGCATCCAGATCCAGAATGATCTGCCGCGGCGCCCGCCGATGCGCTTGGAGAAACACGTCCACCATCAACCTATCCATCGCCGCCTCGTCTCGTCCGATCTTCTTGTACGGATGGTCTGCCGCACCCTCGGTCGACAGTTCCAGTCGGTTCAGCGTGCTCTTACCAGCCAGGGCCTTGCCTCGATCTCGTGCCTGTTTCCGGGTCCGACCCTTCGGATCGGTCTCACCCACCATCACGGCCAGCATCGGATCCGACCGGAGTTGGTCGTGGTCGTTCAGATCCTCATAGCCCAAACACAATCCGTACACACGTTGCGACACCAGTTGTTCGATCCCGTGTTCCACAAATCGCGGATCCCGATGATCCTGGAAACATCCGGCAAGCTGTTTCAGAATCCCCGTCCGTTTTTCTGCTTCTCGTAGCAGCAAGCCGCCCGCATCCGTGCTGATGTCTCCTCCGTCGAATTGGCCCCGTACTTCCTGTGAACCTAATGCGTGAAATTGAATCGATTCTGTCTTACACTCTGTATTCATAAAGGCCGCCTCCGTCTGCGCATTTGATGCTTCTAGACAAAGTCATCTATGCCAGACAGGGCGGCCTTTTTCGGTCCTTTCCCTTCCTACTCTGTTTCGATTTATCTCAGATCTCTTGAGAAATGCGGGCTAGAAATTCGGAGAATCACTTTCAGAAATCGCTGAGCGCCCTCTAAAAGTTGTTTTTCACCTTCAAAAAGCGTGAAGACAGTAAAAAATGTCGCAAATCACTTTCAAAAGTTCCAGGTGCACCTTCAAGAGTTCCGAATCCACTTTCAAAAGTCGTTTCACAGTCAGGGAAGTCGCTTTTCGCTTCTGGAAGGGCGGATAGGGCACGGAACTGTGCCGTTGGGTGGGTTCGTGGAATTTGGGGAAAGAATCAATCATTTGCCTGGGGAGAGGATGGGGCGAGGCGAACGAGGGGTTAACCTTCAGGTTACCTTCAACCTCTCGATTGCGGCCTGGACCATCGAGTCCTCGTCTTCCGTCAGCAACTGACAAGATCGGTCGTCCGGGCACCTCCGACCGGCGGTGCCGTCTGAGGGCGACAACGCTACGGAGAGATTTCAACCTCCGCCTCGATCTCAACTGGGATATTGAACGGTAGTTCTGCCATACCCACAGCGGATCGACTATGGTCACCGCATCTGGGCTTCGGGGCAAGGCCCAAGACGCCGCTCGGAGAGGCGACGAAAAACGGCCACGTCATAGCAGCGGGCGAAACAAGAGGCGGCACACGATGCGAAGTAACGAGGCGCCTGGAGCGGTGCCTCGTTACCCACAGACTTGCGCCGATACTACGGGCCCTTACCACTGCCGGGAGTGATGCGGATTGTGTCACAGTCTTCGATCGGCATGCCGCCTGCCGTTCCGCCAGTCAGGCAGGCCTCATCATCGTTCGGACCGATCCCTGTCTCCTGCGTCCGGAAGTGGAACAGCGCGTCAAGATCTCCGTCGCCGTCCACGTCACCCGCGTGCCCTCTGTGGGCCGGTGACGCCCCGTTCGGACCAAAGACGATCGTCGAGGCGTCGACCTCGGTGATGGCGTTGAAGTCGGCGTCGGAGAGAATCGCCACCGGAATGAGGCCCTTGCTTTTGAGATTGATCGGGTTGGGATCACTGCCGGGCCTGATGTCAATGCTGATCGCTCCAGACTCATCCTCCGAGCCGACATAGATCGAAAACTCAGTCACGCCGGTGAATGTGGCTGTTGCTCCACCCGCGTCGACTGCACCGGCCCCTGCGTTGAGCAAGGTGCCGGTTCCGGGATCGAATCTGAACAGGGACAAAGGGGTCCCGGCAGGAAGCGGGAAAACCAGGGGCAGCGTGATGGTCGCTCCGGGGGCAGGCAGCGGGCTGGGGTTGGGGGTCAGGGTAAAGTCTACAAACAGAGTGGCTGCTGCGATGAAGCCGGGTGGCGGCGAGACACCAGGATCGGGAACAACGTCGATGGACACCTGGGTGTCCCCCGACAGGATGCCTGCGGGCACGGTGAAAACGGCGCCTGAGCCTGCCGCGTCCACAACCGTCCCGCCGCCAACGCCTAGAACACCATCCGGCAGTTTGCCGAAGACATAAGCCGAGCCGGAGTCGCAAATTGGGTCAATCGTTGGCAGACACGCATCGTCGTCGCCAACTGCTCCCACCACGGCACTGCCGCCGCTGACAGCAACCGTGGTACCGAACTCGTGGAACGACACGGCATCGCTCGCCGTCATCTTGGCGTCCCCGGTTTTGTCCACCCAACCCCCGAGAGGCCGCACGAAGACGTAGGCCGAGCCGGATTGGCATGCAAAATTAATCACGGGGAGGCAGCCGTCGTCGTCCAGTGGAGATCCGACTACGACGGTGTCGCCGCTGACAGCAACGGCCCAGCCGAACCGATCAGTCCCTGTACCGTCAGCGGCGGCCAGCTTGGCATCTTCGGTCTTATCCGCCCAGCCGGCTGCGGGGCGGACAAAAACGTAAGCGGCACCGGACTCCCCGGTCAGGCCGGTGGCGAGAATCGCCCCGGCGACCGCAGTATCACCGCTGACGGCGACTGACCATCCGAGCTCGTGACCGATGCCGCCGTCACTCGCAGACAGCTTGGCGTCCTCGGTCTTATTCGCCCATCCCCCCGCGGGACGCTCGAAGATATAGGCGGAACCCGATATGCAGGCGGGGTTGACAATGGGCAGGCACGCATCATCGTCGTGGAACGCCCCGACCACGGCCGTGTTCGCGCTGATGCCGACGGAAAACCCGAAACGGTCATTGGTGGCGCCGTCACCGGCGGTCAACTTGGCATCCTCGGAATTATCCGCCCACCCAGTTACGGGCCGGACGAAGATATAGGCCGCTCCGGACTCGATAATCACCCCATCGGCACCGAAAGCTCCAACGACGATAGCTTCGCCGCTGACTCCGACAGAAACTCCGAAGAGGTGACTTGAGGCGGCGTCGCTTGCCACCAGCTTGGCATCCTCGGTCATGTTCGCAACACTGGTCCAACCACCGGCAGGGCGAACGAATACGTAGGCCGAACCGGAATTCGGCCCTGCGTCATCGTCCTGGGCCGAGCCGACCACGACCGTGTCGCCGCTGATGGCCACCGAACGGCCGAATCGGTCAAAGGCCACACCATCACTGGCAGTCAGCTTGGGCCCCGCGATCCACTGGCCGGTCGCCGGATCCCGCAGGAAGAGGTAGGCTGCTCCGGAATTGCACGCCGGGTCCACGATCGGCAAACAGGCATCATCGTCGAGCGACCCGACCACGGCCGTGTCTCCGTCGATCGCCACGGAACGCCCGAAGCGGTCCTGTGACTCGGCGTCACCAGCAGTCAGCTTCGCGATTTCCGATACCTCCTGCCCCAGCACCGGGGAAGGCCCCGCCCAAAGCAGCGCACCGGCCAACAGGCCCAGAAACTGCATACGACCAGATCTTTTCATCGTCGCCTCCTTATTCCCTTTCCTGCTTCGCCCCATGAGACGGCTGCAGGTGTGGGAGCGGAAGGCGCAGCCACGCCTCACCGCTCCACCTGTTCCCTGGAGAATCCCCAAAGAGTCAGGTGAGAGAACAGGACAGGGGAGGCAGTTCGTGTTCCAATTGACCGCCTCCGAGAGAAGTAAACGACAAGCGACTGATTCTGGGTGAGAAGCGAAGGATGAACGACCCGAAGCCGGGCAAGTCTTCGAGATCTGATCATCGGGAACCTATCAGACTGGATAGCTGCCTGTGTGGGAGACGGCGCAGATCGGATCAGTTTCATTCGCCTGACCTACCCTGCGCTATTACGGCAGCTTGTGGCGACTATCCATCAAGATAGGTTCCCTTTGATTTGGATCCACGAAACCGGCTGTTCGGGCGGTCTACCTTTTTCGCTTCCAGCCTGGAATCAATCGTTTGTCGCCATCACGCCTGGGAGGCGACCATTTGGAACCCCAGATGCCAGCTACAGTTTGTTCTCTCCCCAACCGCGGGGATCTCCAGGGAACCGCGGGAGCGGGCAGGCGCCATACGGAAGTCTGCCCGCTCCTTCTGGAATTCCGTTCGTTCGACTGGACCTGGATCTATAACCGGTGAGAGTGGAGTGCAGGGCATGGTGTTAAGGCGAAGGTACATTCAGCACTCCCCTTCTCGCATGGTTGACGGGAAGGACCCCATGTTATTCTGCAGCACGTGAAGCTCTACGTTGCAGGCGGGATGACGATTGTGGGGGTGCTCTGGATGGCAACCACGCCGCCGGCACTGGGGGCGCAGGACACGGCCGCCTGCGACGCGTTACCCACGATCGATCAGGACGGTCAGGTTCAGATCGTCGAATCGACGCCGTCATGCGCGTACACTCTGGTGAGTCTTCTGCGTGTCGACCCGGCGCGTTACGTGGACGCCTTCGGCACGTTGATCTCCAGTCCGATCGCCACCGAATCGCTTTTCTTTGTGACCTACGAAGAACTCCGGCTGAACCGGCTCCGCTTCGACCGCGTGGGCGTCGACGTGCTGCTTTCCAAGCTCCCTGCAGCCGTCGCAAACTGCCAGAATCTGTTCCGGTGCCGGGACTGGAACACCATCATCCTGTCCGGGCTTCAGAAAGTGTGCCAATCTTAGTTGGAAATTGAAACGGCTCCAAACCCTATGGTTTGATGGTATTGGAAGAAACAACATCAAGCCTGTAAGAGAAAGGAGCCGAGATGAGCAGTCTGTTACGTTCGGTGAAGAAACGCAAGAAGTCGCGTGTGCTGGGTGAGGTCGAGGTCCTGAGCCGGGAGGAATACTCGGGACTGGAATTGGACTCGAAGGTGGAGATGATTCGGGCGTTGATCCCACTGGGGTTGATGCACGTGGAGGAGTTGCTCGACGAGGAAGTGAAGGCGTTGGCGGGTGAGCGATACGCGCGAAAGGAGGCGACGTTGAGGGGCCGGCGACACGGGAGTAATCCGGGGACCGTGGGGCTCGGGGGCCAGCGGGTGCCGGTTCGGGTGCCTCGAGTGCGCAGCGTGGCGGGCGAGGAGATTCCGCTTCGGAGCTACGAGGAACTCAGTCCGGATGGCGCGGTGAACGAACTGCTTCTCAGACGTGTGCTTTATGGGATCTCCTGCCGGAACTACGAGTCGGCCGCGGAAGCGATTCCAGGAGCCATCGGATTGTCGAGCTCGACGGTGTCTCGAGGATTCGTCCAGGCGAGTGGGGCGAAACTTCGGGAGATGCAGGAGCGGGATCTGTCGGCCGAGGACGTGGTGGCGATCTTCCTGGACGGGAAAATGTTTGCCGACGCCACGATGGTTGTGGCCCTGGGCATCACAATTACGGGCGACAAACGCTTCTTAGGCTTCGTGGAGACGAGTACGGAGAACGAGCAGGTACTGACTCCGTTTCTCCGTTCATTGATGGAGCGAGGCCTGGACATCTCTGAAGGCGTGCTGGTGATCGTCGACGGCGGCAAAGGTCTGCGCGCGGCAGTCAAGCGGGCATTCGGTAATCGAGCCCTGGTCCAACGCTGCCAATGGCACAAACGCGAGAACGTGGTGAGCTACCTGTCGAAGACCGAGCAAGCCGCGTGGCGCAAGCGGCTTCAGCGTGCGTACCAGCGCCCGGAGTACAACGAAGCCCGGGCGGCCCTCGAACAGCTCCATGGAGAGCTCGAGGAGCGAAACCAATCGGCCGCTACGAGCCTTGAGGAAGGCCTGGAGGAGACCCTCACGTTGCATCGACTCGGCGTGTACGGGGTCCTGGGCCGTTCGTTCAAGACGACGAATTGCTTGGAATCGGTCAATGCCCTCGTCGAGGAAAGGTGCGCGAAGGTCGATCATTGGAAGAACTCGAGCCAGCGGCAGCGCTGGTTGGCGACGGCGCTCATCGACATCGAACCACGCTTGAGGAAGGTGATCGGCTACCGTCATCTTCCAAAGCTCCGCGAAGCCCTCAGGCGGGAGCTGAAGATTGAGGCGAAGACGTCGACGAGATCGAAGAAGAAGGTTGCGTGACCAATCGTGAGCCGTGGAGAGTTTCAACTAAGAATGGGATTGACTCGGGCTTCAAACCGGGGGAATGTTCGTGTGTCCAGATGTGGCGGGCCTCAGTGCGTGGCAGTTGCTGGAGAACTTGCCCTATGGGGATTACAACTGCACGGAAGCCATCGCTGGAGCCCTGGGCGCGCTGGAGTTTGCCTCTTCGGAGGACGAAGCGGCCATCCAACTGCTGATCCTGCTCGGGGAGGCACGTCAGGAAGGATGGTCGCGCCGGAACGCGCTTCGGACTCTGGGACGGTTGGCCGAACGCCCGGACGGCAGCAACGTCCGGCGTCTCGTGCTTTCAGTTTACGGCCCGAGCCTACAAGCGATGCTCCACCGCCGTCTTGCGTACGACCGCTCCGAAGATGTCCTGGAGGATGCGATCTGGATACTGGATGCCTTCTTCTATCCCCACTATGAGACACAGAAATACCTGGAGGCGATCAGCGCCGATCCAACCTTCGGAGCCTCGCTCAGATTCCGGGCCGCACGGGCGTGGAGCCGCCTGATCTGGGCCGGGAGCGGACCGATCGCCGAGCGGGAACTCGAGTTCATGGTCCGATCCATGGATTCCGACGATATCTGGGTTCGCGCCGAGGCGGCGTATGTTGCCGAAACCCTGGGCGAGGGCCGAATCGACACAACGATCCGCAGCCGTATCCTCGCGGCGCTCGAGCGGAGTTGGAGGATCGAGTCCGAACTGATCGCCCAGGTGTACGTCGCCCAGGCCCTGGACCACTACAACGGAACGGACCTGCGCTCCGGACTGCGCGAGGATTGGGAAGCGACACATCTGGGCAGTACGTTTACCGCGGCCGAGCTCACGATTCGCTCCGGTCTTCCCGAGGACGCTTTGCGGTCGTTCGCGACGACCATCGAGCACACACGCGCTGCTTTCTTCGACATTCTAGGATCGGCGTTTCGGTCGCCCGTCCCTGACGACGAGAACGCATCCATGACGCTCGTTCTCTTCGGCAACCGCGAGCGCTATACCGAGTACATGAGCTTGTTCGTCGGATACGGTGACGATGCGGGAGGGCTCTACCTGGAAAACGAAGGTGTGCTGTACACCTACCAGCGGACCCCGGCCGAGAGCGTCCTCACCGTCGAGGAGTTGATCCAGCACGAGTACGGCCACTACCTGCAGGGCCGGTACGTCTACCCGGGCCTGTGGGCCGATGTCGGGTACCACGATCAACCCAAGGGCTGGATGGACGAGGGCCTGGCCGAAGTGCTTGCCGGCGCCGTGTTCGAGGCAAACGGCGCCTACAGCCTTCCCGTCCGGACAACACACCTCTCCTCTATATGCGGCACGCCGCCCGCGCTGGCAACCCTTCTCGAACTTCGCACCGGATATGACCAGACCGGCACGTTCGACTACCCGTCGGCGTGGGCCTTCAATTACTTTTTGGCGACTGAGGAACTCTCCGTGTTACGCAGCGTGGCCGGAGCCTACCGCGATCAGACTTACCAGTTGTCCGATTTCACAGGCGCGGCCGGCCGGGACGTTCCCAACCTCGAAAAGGCCTGGCACGCAGCGATTCCGGCATGGTGCGCGACCAGCCAACCCCTGACCCATTCCTTGACCATGTCGATCTCCCACCAGGACGGACCCGAGCCGATCCTCCATTTCCCACCCCGAAAATGAAGGCCACCGCACGTGGGTTTGCGATTTCGATGCTGACCCTGGCGACTTGGATGCCGGCATCGGCCCAGAGCCTCGAAGGCGTCTGGACCGGCTCCACCTCCCAGGGACACGCCTTGAGCTTTACGGTTCTGGAGCAGTCGGTTACGTCGGTCGAATTTGGCTTCGACGCCTCCGGGGGCGCGATTCCCACGTTCAACGGGCAAGTCAGTCCACCGCTCAGCATTACCGGGAGCGCGTTCTCAGGATCCGTCGGTGTCTGCTACCGGATTGAGGGAACGTTCACGGCATCCACAACTGCCTCCGGGAGCATGTCGGTTAACGGCGGGCCTGTTTGCGCGACTCTCGGAGCGATCAGCTTCACGTGGACCGCGTCTCTGGAGTCGCCGCCGTCGAATGACAACTTCTTGAACGCTATTGTGCTCGGGGACACACAGCGCTCGGTCGAGGGCTCGACACACGGTGCAACGACCGAGAGCGGAGAGCCTGTCCATCACGCTACGGAAAGCGCTACAGCTTCGGTGTGGTGGATCTGGGTGGCCTCCGCCTCGGGCCAGGTCACGTTCGATACACTCGGCAGCGGTTTCGATACGATCCTGGCGGCCTACGAAGGCGGCTCGCTTACCACGCTCGAACCAGTGGTTTCCAATGATGATGATCTCGGAGCGGAAACGAGCCGTGTATCGTTCATGGCCACTGCTGGTCGGACGTATCACATCGTTGTGACCGGTTTTCTGGAACAGACAGGAAGCGTCCGGTTGAACTGGACCTCCATACGATCGATCGGGCTGGAATTCGATCTGCCCGACCGGGGTGTATCGAAATCGGCTTCGAGTGATGGCCCGGATTTGCTGACCGGCTCGGTGACGATCGAGCCGGCGGCTGGAAACGTCGCCCCGGCCGGAATCGCCATCGTGGGAATCCGCCAGAACGGTATTCTAGTAAACGAGGCCGCAATACCGGCCGACAGGCCGTTCACCAACGCCCGGCTCTATGTGGAGGTAGCCGGCGCCATCACCACTGGAATCGCCATCGCGAACCCGAACTCTACCCTGGCCGAACTCTCTTTCGTCGTGACCGATTCGGAGGGTGCGACCGTGACGGAGGGCCTGACGACGCTCTCGCCGGGCGAGCAGCTGGCACGGCTCCTGAACCAACCGCCTTTCAGTGTCGGCACATTGGGCGGAGGGACGCTAACCCTTACGGCATCAGCACCTGTCGTCGTGACAGCCTTAAGGCTGTTCACCAACGAGCGGTCGGAGTTACTGATGACTGCCATCCCGACCTTGGATCTGACGTTACCGGTAGGGGGCGAGGACATCGTCGTCCTGCCGCACTTTGCCGACGGCAGCGGCTGGAAGACCCACCTTCTTTTAGTGAATCCCACCGACGGCGTGACCGCCGGCACAATCTCGTTTCTCGAGCCCGGTACGCCGGCATCTCCTCCGGGCCCGGCCCTGGTGGAACTCGAGGGTAACGACACGTACGAATTTTCGCTTCCGCCGCGGAGCGGTCAACGGATCGAGACGCGAGGCGTTCTCCCCGGACTTCGCGTCGGATCAGTCCGGATCGGGCCTGCCCCGGGAAGCGCGGCGCCGTTCGTGTCGGTGATATTCGGGTTCCAGAACGAGGGAATCACCGTATCGGAAACAGGTGCAAAGGGGGAAACCGCCGTTGCGCTTCGAACCTATGTTGAATCGGAGGGACTTCCGGGAGAGGTGGGCTCGATCCGAAGTGGAGTCGCCATCGCTAACCCGACGTCCTCACCGATAACAGTCGACTTGGAAATCACCGACTCGAAAGGTGATCTTCTTCCCCTAACGGGCTTGCTCAACCTGCCGGCGCGCGGTCAGGTCGCCGGATTCCTCAACGATCTTCCGGGCTTCCAGACACTACCTTCGCCGTTTCGCGGTGTCTTGCGCATTTCGACGATGGCCAAGGAGGGAGTCGTCGCGACAGCAATTCGCGGCCGGGTTAACGAGCGCGGCGATTTTCTGATGGCGACGACACCGCCGGCGCCTGAAACACGGTTGGGCCTGTTCGGACCGGTCTACTTCGCCCACTTTGCCGCCGGGCGTGGCTTTACTACCGAGTTCATCCTTCTCGGGACTACGCTCGAGCAGCCTTCGTCCGGCTTCGTCTGGTTCTTCGATCCTTCCGGGACGCTGATCAGCCCACCCTAGGAGCCGTCCGATCGCAATTCCCGTTCTGGCGTATATGACCTCAGGGCACAAAGACCTGAAATCTGCCTTCGTGTCCCTCCGTGTTCTCCGTGTTGAAACAAACTATCTCGTCCAACCGACTTTCACATTCCAGGGGTGACTACCATCCTTTCATTTCCGATTCCCGCTCCCCCCTCCATCGATCTGTTTCAGCAGTTCCTCAACCGCTCGATCCAACTGCGATTCCCGGCCAGTGGAACTCTCACCTATCGGTCTCTTTACCGCTATGTCGACCGGCCTGGGGTTCATCTCCATGAGGGTCCCGTCGTTGGTCGTCACTCTCCAAATCCGGGTACCCGAATGCTCGAGCCGTTCTTCTGCCCGTTCTGCCTCGCGCGACTCGACATAACATCCCATCTACGACATTGCTGCCGTTCCTGTTATCCCGCGAACCTCGCTTGTTTTACTTTTAATGCGCCAAGAGGCGTGAATGGAGCTTGTGAGATGCAAATCACCACCTTAAAGTCGAGCAGACGGAGGTGAAGAACGCGCCGTGGCGCGAAGGGTAACCGACGCGTTAAAGCGGGAGCGGTGTGAGCGGACAGGCCGAATCGGTGAGATGAATGGGCATACACCCCGAAACGGAAAAAGTTGTGGTCGCCGACCCGGTGGATAAGACGGGGAAGGGAAGAAAGACAGGCGTCAACGCGAGTCTGTCCTCGGCCACCGGGGGCGCTGGCTCCGGCATGTTCGCAAGAGCACGTTCATGAACTTGGGAGATCTCTGTGTTTGTCCACAGGAGGTGGAGTAAGGCCGCACGAGTCCGGTATGCGGACGACCTCTGCCTGTTCTTCGAGCAATCAACCGACGTGGACACGATGCGGACCCTGCTGGAAGCGCGTTTGGGGCAGTTCGGGCTGACGCTTGCCGAGGCGAAGACTCATCAGACCCACATGGGCTCTCGGACTACCAACCAGACCCATGAACGGCGCCGGCTGACGTTTCCGGGCCTCACGATCTACCGGGCCCGGAGCGTCGGCAAAACGGTCATCAAGACGGTGTTCGAGACGGAGGGGAAGCGTTTCAGCCGGGCAAAAGCCCGCATGAAAGAGCGACTCCGACGGATGCAACACCAGCCCGTGGAAGTCCAGGCCCGCGCGGTGAACCCAATACTGCGGGGTCACTTCAACTACTACGGGCCCGCGGGGAATGCCAAGAAGCTCCAGGTCTTTTGGAACTTCACCTGGAGGGAGTGGAAACACTCTCTATCAAAGCGGAGCCAGACGGGCCGCCTGAGCTGGAACTGACCGGACGCCGCAGAACGACTGCAACTGGCGGGCTCATTGAACGAGCCCTACCGGGGGACAGATCTCTCTGTCCCCTGATCGTTGCTGTCCAACTGATCGTTACCGTCTCCCACCACTCTCCTGTTCCATCCGCGCCAGGTCCGCTTCGGCGGCGATGAATCCGAATGCTGCCCACTGGGACCCCTGAATAACTTCCCGGAGGGCTTCGGTGGCACGCTCGGATTGATTTTCGTGAAGATACCGGCTGGCTACGGCGTAACCATAGGTAGCTCTGGCTACATCCTCGCCCGCCTGGCCTCGCAATTGCTCGGAATCTTTCTCGCCTTTGTAGAAGAGAAGCCGATTCAGGTAGACCGTGTTCTCTATGACTTCCATGTCGGCATGAATCGGCTCCAGGATGTCCATCGCGTCTTCGTCGCGACCCAATCTCTTCAGTGAGAGATACAACCAGTCGCTGGCGGCTACGATCCGATCGTTGCTGCCGACGGAAAACTTCAAACACTCCTCGAAAGCGCCCCGTGCGCCGTCGAAATCGCCCTTGAGGTAGCGGGCCAAACCAAGGTGATACCAGATATTGAAATGGGACGTACTCACCGGTGTGTTCTGCGCATTGGGCAAACCGTCGGGTTCGATTTGATCGGTAACGCCCTCGATCAGCGTCGTCGCCCGTTCGAGATCCGCGATCGCATCATCGAACTGCCTCAGAGTAATGTATCGGTGCCCGCGGTGTCGCAGGAGCTTGTAGCTGTCGGGAATCTTGTCTATGCCACGTGAGTAGACCGCAACCGCGTCTTGATAGCGACCCAGATAGGCCATTCGTCTCCCCACCCAGATGATCTTTTCTTCCTCATCGGGGGCCAGGACAAATTCCGCGGCCGCGTCGCCAAGGTTCTCTTCGTATGTCTTTTTCCGCTCCACATCGAGAACGGGAGCAAACAACGGGACACCCAGTAGAGATGTCGTTTCCGGAGTCCTGCCCTGTTCGTCGGTCGCAGGAGCCCTCTCGGGCCTCAGGAAGCGATCGTACCAGGCGATGTACCTGTTGTAGCGATCCACCTGGTAGCTGGGCCTCCGGATTCCGTGATTCTGTCCCGGATAAACGACAAGCTCAGTCTCACGGCCCAGGCGTCGCAGGGCTTGATACATCTGCTCGGAATTCAGCGTCGGCACGTTCACGTCATCTTCGCCCCCCATCAGCAGAGTCGGCGTCACGATCTTGTCGACATTGAAAAATGGCGATATCTCCATCCAGAGATCCGTGTTCTCCCATGGCAGCCCCAGTTCAGCCTCCCAC
Source organism: Terriglobia bacterium (assembly GCA_965262425.1). Taxonomy (GTDB): domain Bacteria; phylum Acidobacteriota; class Terriglobia; order 20CM-2-55-15; family 20CM-2-55-15; genus CAZOZZ01. Next base: position 3,198,749 of record OZ253536.1, read on the forward strand.
TGACGCTGGTAATGATCGGTGCCGTAGTTGGACAGGTAGTTCACTTCGCTGGCGCCGGAAATAGCTACCTTGAAACGGTCCGTCTGTGTGATCACGTAGTTGGTCAAAATGCCACCGTAACTCCAGCCACCGACACCCAGCCTGTCCGGATCCGCGGCGCCCATTTCCACGGCACGACTGACCGCAGCCATGACGTCCTCGAAGTCCTTGTTTCCCCAGTCCGCCCAGATCGCATAGCTGAAGTCGCGACCGTAGCCGGAAGAGCCACGAGGGTTGGCGGCAACCACGTTGTACCCTTCGGCTGCGAGAATCTGCCACTCCGTGTTGAAAGCGGTCGTGTACTGGGACACCGGACCACCGTGAATCCTGAGGAGTGTGGGAAGAGGCTCCCCCGGGTCGGAATCCGGAGGTCGGGTAAGGAACGCGTCGATTATCGTCCCGTCCGCGCTACGGCCCTGGATCCGCTCAACCGAACCGAGACGGATACCCGCCAGGAACTCATCGTTTACGTGAGTGACGCGGGTGAACGCGCCGTCCCGGACAAGGGACACCTCGTAGGGTTGATGCGGTTGGCTTTCGAGGACAACCAGTTCGCCGTTCGGCCCGATGTCAAATAGCCGGATGCTTGCCTCATCTGAAAAGACCCGGTCGATCTCGCCTCCCGATGCGGGTACACGCGTGAGGTGATTGTTGCCACCGTCCTCGAGGACAAAGTGGACCCAGTCGCCACTGGCGTCGAAACGAGGACTCCGTCCGTTGCGATCCAACTGTGCTGTCAACTCTCTGGGCGTTCCGCCATCAACGGGGACGATCGCCAGATGACTGACCGAATACCAGATGTCTTCCGGCGCACCTCCAGCGACGTACACGATGGACTTTCCGTCAGGGCTGAACGCCGGAGACGAGTCGGACCCGGGCGACGTCGTGAGTTTTCTTGGCATCTGGCCGGGGACAGCCCGGACCACGAAGACGTCGTTGTTCGCGTTTGAATCGGGTTCCTCGGTCCGGTTGCTCGCGAATGCCAGCCACCGGCTGTCGGGAGACCAGACCGGCGCGGAGTCATCGTAGGGGCCGTCAGTAATCTGAGTGCTCTCCTCGGATTCGATATCGAACACGTAAACATGCCGGCGCAGCTCGTTCAGGTAACCCTGGCCGTCCCGTTTGAACTGCAACCGGTTGATCACGATTGGATCCGGAGCGCCCGAATCTTCCCGGTCCCGGGACTCTCCCTCGTCTTTCGGATCTTCATCCCGCATCACGAGCGCCAGACGAGTGCTGTCCGGAGACCAGGTAAAACTGGAAACTCCCGACTTGAAGTCTGTCAGGCGCGATGCTTCGCCGCCGCGCCGGTCCAGAAGCCAGACCTGCGTCTGGTCGCCTTCCCTTCCCGAGAGAAACGCCAGGTACTTCCCGTCCGGGCTCCAGCGCGGGCTGGATTCGCCCTTCTCGCTCGTCGTCAGGTGCAGCGTGTCCTGACCGTCGATCGAAACCATGTAGATGTCCGTATCGGAATTATCCTTCTCCGCGTTCATCTGCGAAACGGTGTAGGCAATCCATTCGCCGTCCGGACTGATCCTGGGATCCCCGACGTTCTTGAAGTTGAAGATGTCGTCGACCGTCAACGGCCGGGTTTCCTGGCCGAAGAGCGTGGTCGCCAGAAGGATGACACCCAGGAACGGCAACGCGCGAACTCTCATGATCACCTCGATGTGGTCGAACTAATGAACTCCACGAAAGCTAACCCGTTTACACGCTTGATGCCAACGATTTTCCGCCCTTCCGGTTGTGGTAACTGCGTCAAATCGCGAGGCACAATTGGGGAGGTATCCGATGAAGACAGGAAGCAAGGTTAGATTCTGGTACGGCGTGTGCTACTGATGGTCCTGGCATGGACCCCTTCGACGAGTTTCGGCCAGGCTTCTGGGCTGCGATTCGAAGTTTCGGTGCCCCCGGATGTTCGTCCCGAGCCGACGACCGGCCGCGTCTACGTCATCATTTCGCGGACAGGCCAGACCGAGCCCTGCCTGCAGGTCGGCCGAACGGGATCACCGCCGGCCTGCGGTCTGCGGCCGCGCGCGGGTTGACATAACGGCCATACGACGACACTGTCCGCGCCTCCATAGACGTCGGACCCTGCTTATTCCGCTTACTCCTTAAATCAAACTTAAAACGTCAGGCGGACTCCCAGTTGCAGCCGGCGGGGATCAAACGCCGAAGTAAATCCCAGCGGTTTGCTGGGTCCCAGGTCTCGTCTCGCCGTAACTCGAAAGGGTGGCTCGAATCCAGGCCCGACAGTGTTGTTCACACTGGGGTAGTTCAGCCGATTAAACAAGTTGAAACCCTCAGCCATCAATTCCAGGCTCGTGGACTCCCCGACAGGGAAACGTCGTGCCAGACGCAGGTCAAAGGTCCGGAAGTCCGGCCCGATGCCGGTATTGCGTCCCGCACCGACAGGACGGTCGGTGTTCGTGTTCCGATCCCCGCTCAGGTCCACACCGGCCAGAAGATTGGACGGCCGGGCGCTGTTGGCGCGAAAAATCGGTGTCACGACGAAGTCGGCCATTATGTCCTCCCATCTCGAATCGAAGGAAGTCATGCGGTAGGGGCTCTCAATGTGGCCATACATCACCAGCTTGCGTCTTTGATCGAAGCTCGATAGCGAGCGTTCCGCCCGGAGAGTGGTCTGGTCGAGGGCCGCAAGGTCCGGATCGAAGTCGGGTCACATCGTCGATTGCCTTGCTGAAGGTGTAGCTGCCGGTCAGGGCGAACCGACTGGCAAGACGTCTGTGGACGTCGACGAATCGGCAGGTTGCGGATCTCACGACCGAGAATCGTGTTGGATTGCTGGGTGCGCTCGATCTCGATGGCGGGCGATTCGGCGGTGACCGTCAGCGTCTCGGCAACCCTCTCGAGTGACAGCGTGATCCCAACCGTCACCACTTCTCCAACCGTAAGCGATACAGCCCGCAGCTCCTGAGACCCTAAGCCGAGGGCTTCGAATTCCAGGTCATAAATCCCGGGGCGGAGTGATAGGAAGCGGTACTCGCCGCGGTCGTCCGTAAAGGCCGTGCGGCTGTGGCCCCGTTCGGTGTTCGTCGCGACAACTCTCGCGCCGGACAGGACCGCACCGGAGGGGTCCCGGACGCTCCCCTTGACTTCTGACGTCGAATGGCCGACCTGAGCAGAAGCCGCCGAGCAGACGGGCAGCATGACCAGGCAGGCAGAGACGCATCCTGCCAGTCTTCTCACCATGCTCCTGTTTCCCGGCTCTATGCGGATAAATCGAAAAGCGCCGGCATCTTGCCGCCAAAGGACAGGACGGTCAACAGAGCGACTTACTGATGGCGAGCGACCCGGTTTGGAAGCCTGAAAGGAGTTCCTTTCAAGTATTCCAGGTGGGTAATGGTTTCGAGTATGACAACGACGGTGGGCGACAAGTGCTGTTGAGTCAATGCCGGAGGGGGGACTTGAACCCCCACGAGAGTTGCCCCTCGCCAGATTTTGAGTCTGGTGCGTCTGCCAATTCCGCCACTCCGGCGCGGCTGAAAACAAACTACTTACGGAATCCTAACACTTTGTTCTTTTCTGTAGAATGGTGGGGGTGGGAAGACCGCGTCCAAAAAGTCCGCATCGAGATGGGCAACTTTGCGACCGGATGACATCCTAATATAATCTCAAGACACGCAAACACCCATGGATCGGAAGATGGCTGTCAAATCCCTCGAAGCCGATCCGATCAATTAATAACCAATAGGGCACTCGGAATTTCGGAAGGCTGGTGTCGTCGCTCCTGAAGAGCGGGAGACGGGGATCGAACCCGCGACGTCCAGCTTGGGAAGCTATCAGTAGATTTCACATCAATCACATAGCGTCTACTGCTTCTATCCAGTCGATTTTGTAACTTCCCTGTTTTGACCAGCCTGCCGTTCTGCTCCTCCAAACGGAGCAGGAATGGAGCATACGTTATCTCACCTTCCCGATCCCTATCGCAGTGACAATCCGATCCGGGGACCGCCCACATTTCGTCTTTCGCGGTCCTGGGCTGGTTCCGGCTCGGGACCGCATCTTCATTCCATTCATTAAAGGAGGACAACGATGCCAGAACAAATCACCGCCGACATTAAGTCGGTAATCGAGCGTCTCGAACGTGAACTCCAGGAACTGAAGCTCGCTGAAGGGAACAAGAAGACCGAAATCCGGAAACACAAGAAGGCGCTCGCAATTCTCAACGGCAAGGACAACAATCCGCTGGCTCAAACCAGGGAGCAAGGAGATGGATGAGTTCCAGTTCGACGAGCCTGGGCTTCCAGAGATTCCGGATAACTCCACTGACGACGAAGAAACCGATGATGAAGAGGAGTTAGGACTCCTCTCCTTGTCGGAACACGCCGCCTGGATCGCAGGCGCAATCGGACGCCACTACGAACGAACAGGCCTCATCTCAACACACGATGAATTCACCGCTGAGTGGCACGAACTCTTCAACCAGGAATGGCTCGGGATTTCCGAGACCGATTTCCCTGATTCAACGGTGCGTGAAACAGGAGAAGCCGGCGAAGGCCCAGGGACTGACTTCGGAACCGCCGATTTCGGCGGTTGGGGCGACTTTGGTGGATTCGATTTCAACTTTTAACGGGAGGAACAACGTGTCGCAACCACTTCACAAAATCTCCAAAACAAGGGTCGCTCGCCCAGGAACTCGCGTGGGTAGTGACGCCTTCGAAAAATCTGAACAGAGTTTCGACCGGGACGGCGCATTCTTTGACGAAATCTCCGAGAACCTTCCCACTGACATTCATGGTCACCTCATGCGTTCACAACAGGAAGTGGGAGGAGCCTGCTGCTTCTGCGGTGCGCTTCTCTGCCTGAAGTGCGTCGAGCGCGTCTGCGAAATTGACGGTCGCGCTCTCTGTAAACTGCACGCTGTCGAGATCGAAACAGGCTCGTACGTCTGCAAGACACACGGCACGCTACGCCTGACCTTCCATTTGATGACGAGAGCAGGCCGACAAGAATGAGCGTCAGTAGCACCTTGAGCCTCATTCATATGAGGAAGTATCTCTGGGGCGTTATTGAGTCCAGAGCCTTGGCAAAGCAACCAAGCCTTGAGGGCATCGTTCTGACGTCGCTCCGATCGTCAAATCCGAACTGGATTTCCCGAGTCTATTTGTTAGTTCGCGTTCAAGACCTGCGCCAATCTGCGGCCTCGTCCGAACCGGTCCTATTCAGGGAACCACGGACCGAGCAATTGCGCGGCCGCATTTTTCTTGGGCACACTATTCCCGGCGGACACGAGGTATGGCTTCCACTGAAGTCATTCGGCCAACGAGGTCACATGCTGGTGACCGGCGCGACGGGGACCGGCAAGAGCGTGTTGCTCAACTTGATTGCCTTGCAGTTGATGGTCCTCGGGGTTCCGGTGGTCATCTACGACATTCTCAATCAGGCCGCACCTTTTTTGATCCCTCTGGTCCCACCTGAGAAACTGGGAATAATCGATCTCAAAAATTATCGAAGAAATCCGCTGATCGGACCGCTGCGGATGAGTCAAATGGACTGGATCCGGATGGCTGCGGATCACCTCATGGAAAGTCTCCGGCTCGAGCCGGTCACTATGAACGCGCTGGTCGGCGTCTGTGAGCGAATTATCTCGGGCGGAAACGTCGCCTCGGTGCCTCAGGTTATTGAAGCTTTAAACCAGGACGGGTTCCGTTCTCCGTCCCACAGAGCGCTCCTGAATAGACTCCTACCCTTGACCATTTTCGGATTGGAAACGTTCGCCTGCGAACGCGGCCCGGACCTGGATCGCTTGTTCGCGCAATCGTTCATCTTGAACCTGCAGGACGCCAACAGCCCAATCCGGCGTTTGATTCACAATGATCACTATCTTTACCGCACCGCGTCGCGCGACGTTCTCAAGAAATGGCAGTTGAAAACAGTCTATTTCCTCCATGAAGCGGGTCGCATGGTTTCCAGATCGTCCCTGTCAGGTTCTAACGAGTCTGTCTTCATTCGAATGATCGCCGAAGCCCGGAACTTCGGAATTGGTTTCTGCTTCGCAGACCAGGTACCGCAGGCAGAACACGAAACAGTTCGGTCGAATATAGGAACCCGCATCGTCTTCAGGTTAGAAGACCAGGCTGCTGTTGACGTTTTCCGAACTTCGCTCCGGCTCACTGAAGCGCAGAAGAGCGCTGTCATGAACCTTCCGGACCGTCACGCGCTGGTTCGCCGACCAGACGTTCCGTTTCCTTTCCTCGTACGAATTCCAGATCTCGTGTGACCAATCATGGATTTCATAACCTTCAAGTTCATGCGGTTCGCCACGGAAGAAGAACTCCAAGAACGCAAGGACGCTACGCTCGGGCTCCTCAGCAAACGCGATCGAAAACGCTCGGTGATGCCATTTGTCTCGGCCGAGCTGATCTCCTACCTGAAGCTGATCAGAAATACGCCGAACCTTCCAGCGACCCAGCGCGATCGCCTGCACGAAATCAAACTGAAGAAGGGCGTCACACTGCGTGCCTCACTCTTCGCTGCGGGACTCGTGCAGGAGTTCAGCGTCAGCACTGGCACCCACGGCAAGAACTTCAAGACTTTTCGGCTCACAGAGAAAGGTAAATACTTTCGGGTCCTCGGCAAAATCTGTGGGTAGAAACGGGCAAATGAGTGGCCTGTGGAAAGTGGCGACGCTGAGGGAATCCGGTAAGAGACGCGCGGATTTCCACAGCGACTTGAATCGGCCGGAAAAGACGTGGGGCCGATTCACACTTCCACACAGGCCGGGATGAGGAGAAACCGACGATGAGAACGAAAGGGATGTAGCACACCCTGGCTCGAATCCTGTATTTGGTATTGCACCAAACAAATCCAAAGCAGGAGAGACGAGACCAGGGTGCAAGTGAAGACTATTCTGAATCGAGTGCAGAAGTTCAAGTCCTTTGTCTACGGAGCAGTGCGATGGGAACGAATCGGGGGCGAGACGGCACTGTTGGTGGAGATATTTCCACGACGCAACAGCCGGCCGGTCTGCTCGGGCTGCGGGCGTGCGGGACCGGGTTACGACACGCTGGAGGCCCGCCTGTTCGAGTTTGTGCCGCTGTGGGGCTTTCCCGTGTTCTTCGTGTATCTGATGCGGCGTGTGGATTGCAGGCGTTGTGGCGTGAAGGTCGAATCGGTGCCCTGGGCCGAGGGTAAGCAAACCTTGACGCGGACGTATATGCAATTTCTGGCCGGTTGGGCGCGGCGGATGTCCTGGCAGGAGGTTGCCGACATCTTCCGGACTTCCTGGGAGAAGGTGTTTCGATCTGTGGAATGGATCGTCGGCTGGGGGCTGGCGCACCGGGACCTGGAGGGTGTGACCGCGATTGGCGTGGACGAGATTCTCTGGCGCCGGGGGCACAAGTACCTGACGGTGGTCTACCAGATCGACCGGCATTCCAAGCGGCTGCTCTGGGTCGGCCGGGATCGCACGGTGAAAACGTTGCTGCGCTTCTTCCAGCAATTCGGAGTCGAGCGCGCCGCCGAGTTGAAGTTCGTGTGCAGCGACATGTGGAAGCCGTATCTGAAGGTGATTTCCAAGAAAGCATCGACGGCCCTGCATGTTCTGGATCGGTTTCATATCGCCATGCACATGAATAAGGCCATCGATGAGGTTCGAGCCCAGGAATCCCGGGATATGAAAGCCGCGGGATTGGAGCCGATCCTGAAACACTCCCGGTGGTGTTTGCTCAAGCGCCCCCAGAACCGAACCGACAAGCAAGACATCAAGCTGGCCGACCTGCTCCAGTACAACCTGCGGACCGTTCGGAGCTTTCTGCTCAAGGAGGACTTCCAGTTCTTCTGGGAGTACACGTCGCCCTACTGGGCCGGTCAATTCATGGATGCCTGGTGCCGGCGGACGATGCGATCCCGGATCGAGCCCATGAAAAAGGTGGCGCGCATGCTCCGCTCCCACCGGGAACTCCTGCTCAACTGGTTCCGTGCCAAAAAGCGGATTTCCGGGGGCATCGTCGAAGGTTTCAACAACAAAGCGAAAGTGACCACCAGAAAAGCGTATGGTTTTCGGACCTTTAGAGCTGCCCAAGTCGCTCTCTACCACACGCTTGGAGCGTTACCGGAACCCGATGTCGCCCACAGATTTTACTGAGGAGGCATACTTTCTGACTGGCCACGAAAACAGAGCGGAAAACTGAAAGAAAAAAGACATCTGAAACGGAAAAGAGAGTGGTCCGCTACTGATTATGAAAAAAGAACATCTCCTTTACTATCATTAGTATGGCCGTCTTATCTTTCTCTTTTCTGAGAAAATCAGAGAATTGTCAGAACCGCCTAGGGAGTCAACGGCTAAAGAAATTGATGAGCTTCGCGATGCTTTGGATGGTTTTATCGAAGCAGTAAGAGCTGCGCGTTAAGAGTTTCAGAGGCAAAACCTGCAATCCCCACTCGGCATCTTCTAAAGCACTCTCCCACAACACACGCTTCTCCGGGCAGCAGGAATCCGCCCGGCAGCGTGTGGTGATTCTCTGTACTACCAATCGTCCTGGTCAAAGCTCCTTGAGGAGGCTGTCAGACAACCTGGCATGATTAGCGAAGCATACCGCGCGTTCCATAATTACTCGACGGGCAACCAGATACTTGCGATCACACAGTGCTACGAGCGAGGCGTGCAGTCGGGCCCGATCAACACCTACGTGGGCTGGACAAAGATAGGCCGGCACGTTCGGAAAGGCGAAAAAGCGATCACCCTCTGCATGCCTGTCACGGCAAGGAAGAAAAGCAACCAAGCACAGGACCGTCGGGACATTGCCGAAAACGGAACGGAATCTGAAGACCAGCCTGTGCAAGAAGACGAATACTACACGCGGTTCGTATACCGGCCGAACTGGTTCGTGCTGTCACAGACCGAAGGAGAGCCCGTACATGCGACGGAGGTTCCAAATTGGTACAAGGACCGAGCTTTGGCGACGCTGGGAATAAAGGAAGTCTCGTTCGACACAATGGACGGTAACGTCATGGGATACGCAAGCCACCGCAAAATGGCTGTTTCGCCTCTTTCCCCGTTTCCCTACAAGACTCTTTTCCACGAAATCGGCCACGTCGAACTCGGGCACACCGCCGAGTCGGAATTTTATGAAGGCGAGCGAACGCCCCGCAGCCTGCGCGAAGCCGAGGCTGAATCAACCGCGCTGCTCTGCCTTGAATCGCTAGGCCTGCCCGACGCAGAATACTGCCGCGGCTACATCCAGAGCTGGCTCAATGGTGACCCCATCCCTGAACGCTCGGCGCAAAAGATTTTCGCGGCAACTGACCGGATTTTGAAGGCTGGGCTGAAGGAGATCGATGAACGCTGATGAGACAATGGTGTAACAAAACTCATCCAGTTCCTAATCAGCGAAAGAAGCTAAGTAAAACACAATCGATAGGAGAATAGACAGTAAGCCGCTTGCAAACACCCAGCCAAGCAAGGGCGTAAACTCGAAAGCCGGATCCAACAACGACACAATAAACAACAGCAGTGAGATGCCACCGATGACCGCGAATCCTATGCTCGCATGTCTTATGATTCGCCGTAGGCCTTTTTCAGTCCTTCTGTTGCTGACCATGCTCTGTTCTTGCTCGCGATCGTATAAAAAGCTTGTGCTCGACGAACAGTTCCCATGATCAGCCGCTACTTTGAAACCAATTGAACAGCACTCCGAAGCCTTCGCCGCGCAAGCTTCACGTAATCACGGTTCAGATCACACCCGAGATAGCGTCTTCCCAACCTCTTCGCGACAACCAGCGTGGTTCCAGCACCCGCAAACGGATCGAAAACAATTCCTGATCGAAAACCCGCTTTGCAACCACAGCGTGTCCAGCCTTTCGTCCTGTATACGGGTTTTTCAGCCCACAATCTGGTGGGTCCTCGACGACCTGCCGGTGTTCTATTCGGCTGCCTGTCGTTCCAAACTGGCCCTTGCCATCCCCACCGCTGGGTAATTCTCTCTCTTGGAATACCGCACCGCTTACAGACACTCTCTGGGCACGCTGCCTTGATCGGCATCTCGCACAATTTTTCTGGGTAGACAGCGAAATGTGCACCCTTGAATGGCCGCGTGCTGATCGTCCAGAAGTCACCGGGGTTCTTGCCACCCGGCGAGAGCCAGCGCTGGTCATTCTCACGAAGAATCCGTGCCATACCACCGGGCGGATGACCGATCCAGCCCTTGCCCGACGGCACTTTCACCGCTTGCTTACTGTCAATTATTTCGCCGAGTCTGCGCGTCTCCGGTGAACAGACCACAATGTCGCCCGGATTCTTCCCCGCTGGATGCACCTCGTCACGACCATAAAGCAACCAAGAGAGATGCAGATTGTTGTACCTATACGGTGTGTCACTGCGCTTTCCGCCTGCTGCCTTGATCACGTCGCCCGGATTTTTCCCTGCTGCGTGTCCCACGTAGCCAGTTCCTGCCTTTCTCAGGCCGAACAGGTGCCTGTTTGTATGCGGGGTGCGTCCCTCGATCGCACGACGCGAACGTCCCTGAGGGTGCAGCGACCTGTGCGGAACGCGTATGGCATCAAGATCAAAGAAGTAACGCTTGGACTTGACGAAATGAAAAACGTGCTCGTACCTGTTCGCCAACCGGTCCTTGACACTCGTTGGCATGCCATTGGGCTTGTTCCAAATGATGTCGTTTCTCAGAACCCAGCCGTCATCCTGAAGCGCAATGGCAACTCGAGCGGGAATCATGAGCAACTGCTTTGGCTGGAGCCACTTTCCGTCCGGCCTGAGCATGCGATTAGGGTTTCTGGTTCCGTTCAAAACCTTGAACGCTGGCTGGGAAATTGAAGTCACGCTGCCCCCGGCATTCCGGCAGTAGCCCTTGGTGCTGCAGTACGTGTCTCCAAGATTCAGGAACAGCGAACCGCTCGGCTTGAGAACTCGGCGCGCTTCGCTGAACAGTTTTACGAGATTCTCGACGTATTCCTGTGGGTGGAACTCCAGGCCGATCTGACCTTTGACCCCGTAGTCACGCAGGCCCCAGTACGGCGGAGAGGTCATGACCAAATCGATCGAGTCGTCCGGCAGCTTGCCTATAAATTTGGCTACGTCTGAGCAGTGGACTTTGTTGATCAGCCGGAAGATGGATTTCGTAGTGAATCACCAAACAAAGCGATAGGTAAGAAAGGAATTAATGACGAGCGTCGGCCGGATGCGAGTTATGCGGATGTCGGGGACCAGAACGGGCAGGTACTGGACGGATGGCTTTTGGTCGGATCGCAAAACTCGCATCCTTGAATACACAAATGGTTAGTGCTGGCATTCCTAATGGATCTTGGTGTGGTCAATGTCTGGCGGATTCAACAACCATCGATGGCTTGCTGATCAGCCTTTCTTCATCGAGTCAATGGACAAAGTCCCGTGGGATTCTCGTAAACCTACGGCCGAGTTAGGCGGAGAGCTCTTCCACATGGAACGACTCTCGCCGGCACGGAAAACTTTGGCGGAACCGAGTGATGAACTGGGCGCTTACATCCTTAGTCAAACGCGGGACGCTGGATACGCGCTTGCCCAACTCCGTCAGGAAGCTTCATCCCGAGCGCAGATGCACGACCAGAGCGTTGCGGAAATCGATTACCAGATTACGCAAGCAGCTTCGTCGCTCGAACAGTTCAGCAACTGGGGAATCGGCTACAACACGGGCGTGGACGTGAAGCGAAACTTCCTCGAACGTGAACTTTCGAACCTGCGCAAGGAACGTCGAAGCCTTCTCGTCAGGACATGGGACGACATTGGGCGTCTCAGAAAAGAGTTCCGTCAGCTCGTCCGGGAGTACAAGGCCATGCTCAGTCGCCTCGACCTGCTGTGAGTTGATTTATGTGGACACAGAAGAAATCTTTCAAAAACTGAAGCCGATCCTGGGTAAACGACTCGACACGCTCTGGATTGAATATCAATTGAATCCCAAGCAACGAAGTGAAATCGACGGGGTTCTACGCCTGCTGGCTGCAAAGCATCTGGGACTTGGACGCACATCCGGACAAATTTTCGTCGAGCCACCGCCGTTGAACCAGGTCCAAGGCGAATACAAGCTGGGCACTGTTCTCTACGGGGCCAAAGAATTTGGTTCGTTCGGACTTCGCGACGACGAATGGATTCAGCACATGGGAATTTTCGGTCGAACAGGCAGCGGAAAAACGAATGTCGGCTTCCTTATAGCGAAAGCTCTGGCTGCTAAGAACGTGCCCATTCTCGTCTTCGACTGGAAGCGAAACTATCGCGACCTGCTTGCAGTCGATGGATTCAAAGATATGCAGATCTTGACTGTCGGCAGACAAATTGCTCCTTTTGCGTTTAACCCTTTGATGCCGCCTTCAGGGACTGAGCCGGAGATATTCTTGAAGAAGCTTATCGAAATCATGATGCACGTCTACTGGCTCGGCGATGGCGTAGCCTATCTTCTGCAGAAGGCAATCGATGACGTTTACCGTCAACAGGGCGTTTATTCAAATACGTACAAGGACTTTCCTACCCTATTTGATATCCGGGACTGGCTCCTCGCCTATAAGGTCAGAGGCCGCGAGGCCCAGTGGATGGATTCCACGAGGCGCGTTATTCAAACCTTATGCTTTGGCCAGATCGGAAACGTTGTAAACGCAAAATCAAACGCGTCGTTCGAGAAACTTCTCAAGTCTAACGCGATCCCGGAACTGGACGCACTGGGGGACTCTGACAAGACCTTCCTCATCGAATCCTTGCTGCTCTGGCTTCACCACAAGAGGATGCGGGAGCCGGATCGAGAGAGACTGAAACATGCAATCGTCATAGAGGAAGCTCATCACGTACTGCTAAAGCGCACGGAATCGAAGGAAACTGTTATGGACGTGATTCTCCGCGAGATCCGTGAGTTCGGCGAGTCGATCATCTTCCTTGACCAACATCCATCTCTGGTGTCGATTCCTGCTCTCGGCAACTCGTACTGCACAATTGCAATGAATCTAAAACATGGCAATGACGTATCCGCGCTGGGCCGAGCAATGCTACTGAAGGACGAAGACAAGGAGTCTCTCGGCAAGCTCTCGGTAGGCGAAGCAATAGTAAAGATCCAGGGGAGGTGGACCAAGCCGTTTCACGTTCGATTTCCGGAATTCCAAATTCAGAAGGGAAAAATAACAGACGCCGACCTGAGGAGACGGAATCCAGGTGATTCCGCAAAGAACGCTGTTATTCCGATGTTTCCGCTAACGAAGAAAGAGATTCTGCCTATTCCGTCGGCAGATAAAGAGTTAAATAGGACCGGAACATCTGAAGGGGAAGCCAGATTCCTGGAGGACGTTATGGCCTTCCCCATAGCGGGCTTAAATGAACGGATCGTACGTGCGGGCTTCAGTACGCGTGGGGTTTACTCCGTCATTTCCTCACTATTGGAGAAGGGCCTTATTTCTTCTGCGTCTGTTTCGACGTTACGCGGAAAGAAAAGAATAATGCCTCCTCCGGAGAATTTGTGGGCAGTCCAAAGGCCTGTGCGCACATAAGTAATTGAAACAAAGTACCTTATTCTTTTGTTCGACGGCGAATATTCCAGTACCCACTTCGGTCGGACGCCTACACCCGGTGCCCGGAGCCCCCGCCGGAGGCCCCGTTCCCCATCGCCCACACCAGCCGACACCGCGGAGCGCAGCCGAGGGTCAAGGCCGGCGCAGCCGCCGAGCTTGCGAGGGAAGCCTTGAGGCTTGGCGAGCACCGTGGTCTCCTCAAGCGGCGATGGAATACGGTTTTACCCACAAATTCTGCGGAAGACCCAGAATAATAAGACTCACGAATGCCGGATGGAATGTCCTTGGGCTGACTGGAGATCCTAACCATGCCAGGCGTCACGAAAGCATCGAGCACTGGTACTGGAAGCTGACGCTTGCCCAGAAATTCCACAAGGAGGGTTGCCGGGTTCAGGTCGAGAAGGATGGAGCCGATATCGCGCTGGAAAAGGAAGGCAAGAGAATTGCTGTGGAAATTGAGACCGGAAAGTCCGATTCGGCCGCGAACGTTCGGCGGAACCTTGAGGCAGGATTCGACGAAAGTTTGGTTGTATGGATATCCCGGGTACCCAGATCAGCGTCAGACAGAGCAAACGTAACGCATGTGCTTCTCAGAGAGCTATTGGGAGACTTCACTCAAGCCTAACCTCGGCCGTTCTTTCCGATAGCTTTGCACATTGAATAATCCGCACACCTTTTGTCTGGCTCGATGACTTCCCTATACCGACTTCCGGGAATGTGGCGTCACATCCACGGTATGGCGGTTTTTCCTCCAAGTGGCCTCAGCGGCAGGTAAAACGAGCGTTCCTAAACACAAGGCGACTAGTCGTTACTAATCCGCCATGAGTTCGTCTCCGGGCACTTTTCCGGTTTCGCGACTTCACAGTCATGTGGTTCGTTCCACCTGACCGGTCGAGCTGATCGAGGTCGATTTGATGGACATCGATGCTCGGAACGGTCAGCATAGCGCTCAGACTTAGTCGTCCGTGAAATCACCGCTTTCGATCGGATCACAGTCAACAGGGCCAAGTTTTGTCTCCGCTGTGAATAGGTGCGTTGCAGTATGCGGACGAGGGAGGAGCTGTTCTTCGAAGCTTGAGAATCCTGTCCCTTGTTGTGACGACAGCCGTTTCGGAAGAGCAGGTCGGTCGATGTTGAATGAGGCCCGGCCAGTGGGCATTTGAGTCGAATTCAACCCCATTGTTAAGCAAGTTCTATTTTCGCATTGTTGAAATTGGCGAGGTGTTGACGGTGTCTTGTGGTATATATACCGTCAGATGAAGAAGAAAAAGATATGGCTTGAGTTGAATCAGGTAAAGGGAGCCGCTGCTTCGCGACTGCGAAGGCGGAAGTACAGCCTGATCGAGCGCCATGAGATACCCGACGGTTTGCTGCCTGGCTCGGTGTCGATTAGTTACACCCGGTGCGGTAAGCCGACGTGCCGGTGTGTGTCGGGTGAAGGCCACCCATCCTGGTCCTGGACATTCATGATGGACGGGAAGAAGCATGTCGAACACGTTCCAGCCGCCATGGTTGAGGAGATTCAGAAGCGTGTCGGAGCGGGACGGGAGTTTCAGGATGCGATCCGGGAGGTGCTGACAGCGAACGCGAAGTTGGTGGTGTTGGAGCGCCAGCAACAACGTGAGAAGCGGAAGCGACGGTGAGAGGTCCGTCGGCCGGAGGGATTCGACGGTATGCGCGAAAGTGTTTGCGGCTGAAGGGGTATTTGAATCAACCCGGAGATGGACGGGTGCGACCGCAGATCGGAAGCGGGCATCTGATCTGGTCTCTAGTGATCGGGTATCTGCTACGGGAGTCGAGCTTCCTGGCCATCGAGTCGCTCGCACGATCCTCGGCGTGTAGGGCCTTGGGAATCGGACGCCGCTTTAGCGACGACACGCTGGGCTATTTCACCGAGAAGCTGGATCCGGAATTCACGCGCGGCGCTTTGATCACCGCCATCAAGCAGGCCAAGCGCAATAAAGCGTTCGACGATTGCCGCTTCATCGGCCTGGCGCTGGACGGGACGACCGTGGGGCGTGTCCGTGAGGCCGGGTGTCGTTGGTGTCGTCCCCACCGCAACGCCGAGGGGGAGGTGACCACCTACTTGCACCACGTCGTGATGGCCACCATCGTGGGTACCGGGCTGACTCTACCGGTCGATGTGGAACCCTACGGCAGTGGGGATAGCGAATGGGCCGGGGGTAAACGACTGCTACGTCGGGTAGTGGGGCAGTTGGGGCCGCGGTTTGCCGATTATGTTGTTGTCGATGGCGGATATGCGGCCGCGCCGTTCCTGCACCTGGCCGACGAGTTGGGATTGAAGACCATCGTCCGGCTCAAAGCCAATCTTCCGAGCTTGTTCAACGCCGCCAAAAGTCGGTTCGCTTGTCGGCCGCCGTCCCGGGTCTTCAAGGATGGAGCCGATCGGGTGGAAATCTGGGACGCGGACGACTTCGATCCCTGGGACCGACTGAACTGGTCGACCGTGCGCGTGATCCGCTACCGGCAAGAGAAACCCAATGGATCGGTGGTCGAAGCCTACTGGCTGACCAATTTCTCGATGAACCAAGTGGGAGCGCCCACTTTATTTCGCATGGCCAAGAGTCGTTGGGAAGTCGAAAACCAAGGTTTCAACGATGCCAAGAATCGTTATGGGATGGCCCACATCCCCCATCACCACGCCAACAGCTTACTTCTGCACTGGCTCCTCATAATCCTGGCCCTCACGATCGAACGTCTGTATCGATTGCGCCATTTGCATCGGGGGCGCCATCACCCCCGTACCTCCATCGAGCTCCTTCGTTTGCTTCGCCTCGCTCTGCCTGCTCCAACCCCAGCCGACTCCAGCTGAACCGCCTCGATTCCCCGGTCTCCACGCGCCTGCCTGACCCAAATCACCGGGCTGGACCCGCTACGGTTACCTGTCGCTCGAAATAAGCCGCACTTCAAATTCGTCTCCCTCGCCAACCTTTTCCCTTCCAGAGCCCCTTCCATACACTCCGCCCTCCCTGACTTCCGAAATGGCTGTTGTGACGAGACTTTGCTTGCCCTGAACCGCGACCTTGCGTAGTATTTACCAAATCTTCTTCCAAGGTACCGGTCGGACCGGAGGGTCGCTGCGAGGACCTCGATGGGCTTGAGATCGGTCTGCGGAAAGGAATTGATATCGGGTTTCTGCGGACGAGCTCCGTTCGGCGACACCCAGGGGAGAACACCATCATGCAGCACTACCAAGAGAAGACGAAGGCCAGGAGTCACCGAAGAGGGGGGTTGCTCTTGATTGCCGCACTGATCATTGTGGGGATGTGGAACCCGGTTTCAAAAGGGGAGGCCGCGCGGACGATCCTTCAAACCGGAGCGGAAAGCAAGACCGCCTGGGAAGGCGTCTACACGGAGGCTCAGGCGCGGGCGGGCCAGGTGGTATTCGAGGCCAACTGCGACGGTTGCCACGGAGGGACGGCCAGAGGCGGAAGTCGGGGGGGTACGAGACTCAACGAGCCCGTCTTCTTCGAGAAATGGCGAGAGGACACCGTCGGTAGTCTTTACACGAAGGTCCGATCGACCATGCCCCGTCGCGAAGCCCCATTGAGCGATCCGGAATACCTTGTTGCCGTAGCGTACCTCCTGGAAATGCTCGGCTTTCCCGCCGGAGACGTCGAGTTGAATCCCAGTTCCGCTGGCAACATTCGAATCGAAGGCAAAGACGGGCCAAAGCCGCTGCCACCCAATTCGCTGGTTCAGGCTGTTGGTTGCCTGACGCGGGCAGAAGGGGACCAATGGACGCTGACCCGGGTCAGCAATCCCATCCGGAACCGAAACTCGGACCCGGAGAGGGAATCGACGCCGGAAGAGCTGGACACATCCCGAAAAATCGCGATGGGCGACCTGACGTTCGATCTGGCCAACTTCTTCATGGTTGGCGATTTCGACCCCGCCGCTCACGAGGGTCACCGGATGCTGGCGAGAGGCGCGTTGATCAGCCGTCCGAGCGGTGATCGCATAAGCCTGACCAACCTGGACATGCTTAGTCCGCGGTGTGACGGGCAATAAGTGCCATCGTTCAGTAGCCGGACGGTTGCCCGGAGCGAGCAGAGCTTCGTCTCTCCACACCTGCCGCTGCCTTCAGGACAAGCCTAACACCCGCTGCGTTACGGTTCGCGGCGCAGCCATCGGAGCGTGATCAGTGAGCCGTTGTGGGTCCCAGTAGATTCCTGTCGTCGGGTACAGACGGACAGAACACGGACAGATGGCGAAGGGAAGACTGAGAACGAACCCGCGACGTCCGGCATGGGATACGACACCTAAACCGTAAACTGCTTATTTCGCGTCGATTCCTCGCAAACGGTCCACGCTGGGGAACAAACGGCCTGATAGCCCCAGGAAATGGGCACCGAGCAGTGGGCACATCTCCGAGAATGCGACTTCTCGGGAGTTGGAATGCAGATCCGGGCCGATCATGGCACCGGCACCTGTTCCTTCAGTTCTTCAAACCAGTTCAGGACGATATGGAGTTGTTCTGCTGTTGCAAGTGCTGCAAACGCGGTCATCAGGAATCGCTGGCCGTCGGGGCTGACATCCCATCGGCGTGGATTCCTATAGTCATAAGTTCCTGCAAAGACTCTTTCCGGTATTCCAGCGCGGAACGTCTCATCATTGGTTTCTACATCGACGACGAGGACGGCGCTGCCGTCGTCGAAAAAGAGCTCCCTGCCATCCCGCGACCAGACCGGGTGGTGACCACCTTCGGTCGATACCTGCCAGCGGCCGGTGTCGACTTCGGGAAACGGCCGCACATAAATCTCAAGCTGGCCTGTTTCGTCTGAACCATAGGCCATCCATCGTCCGTCGGGTGAAATCGCCGCTTCGGCTTCAACGAAACTCTCTGCGAGCAACACCGCTCGACCGCCATCGTCGTTCAGTGCCAGTAACCCGACATTCACTTCAGGGCTTTCGCCTTCGGTCAGGAATAGAGTGTTGCCGTCGGCCGAAACCGACGAGGGAAAAAGCTGCTGGTCCGGTTCGCCTGAAATCAATGCCTCATCCGTACCGGTACCGTCGGCGGCCTTGCGGTAGACCCCAGCGCCGTCCCGACGGGAAAAGAACACAACGTTGCGGCCGTCTGGAGCCCAGACTGGTGAAAAGTCTGCGGCGGCGTCGAATGTCAACCGGGTCATATTCCCTCGCTCAAAATCCCAGATCCAGACGTCGATGTTTCCAGACGTCGCGTCCACCAGAGACACCGCCAGCCGAGAGCCGTCGGGCGATATCCGAGGCTCCCTATAGTCGCCGGCGGGAGCGCCCACCGGTTCCTCCCGTCCCACCCGGTCCACCCAGGTCAGAGTGTGGGGTGAGGTGGAGGTTCCGCCCGGCATATACGCGAGCGAACCGTCCCCCGCGATCGCGTAGAGCGCCCAGCCGCCGCCGTTGACCTGCACGTCTTCCACGACCGGCACGACGTCTCCCGTCAACTCCAGAGTTGCAGTGTCGAACGGAGCCGCCCACAGCGAAGCCTCCCGAGCAAACACCATGTGCCCCGAAGCCGCATAGGACCCGTCGGTTCCCTCTGTCAGGACACGATAATCGTCCGTTTCCAGCGACAGGACCGCCAACTCCCAGTTGAGCGGACTCGAAATGATCGTGAACACGACACCGCTGCCGTCGGGAAGGAACCTCGGCCAGACATGGCCTCCTTCACCGTCTTCAGGCACGGTCAGCTGCTGTGGCTCCCCTCCGGATGCCGATACCCGCATCAGACCCGGGGCGGCATCCGACGAAAAGACGATGGTGTCGTCGGGTCCCCACGTCGCGCCCCGTCGAAAACCGACCTCACACAGTGTCTGCGCCGGGCCGCCGGCGAGAGAGACCTTCTTGAGTTCGTTGGCGGTAAAGAAGCCCACCCATTCGCCGTCATGGGAGAAAAACGGATACAGCGCACCCGACGTGTTCCTTATCGGGACGGCTCCCATCTGATTGCGCGCCCACAAGAAAAGCTGCTGAACACCGTCCACGGTGGCCGCGTAGACCAGTCGGGTCCCGTCCGGAGACCAGGCCATCCCATGGGTGCTGTTGGTACCTTCTGCGTCCAGTCGGAGGCGGGTGACGGTACCCGGTTCGGGCGGTCCCGGGCGCATCGCGATCCAGACGGCCAAGGAAGCAACGATCGCCGTCAACATGACCGCGGTCGCAACCCATGACAGGCTCGGTCGCGGTGGTGCCTGGACAACCTCTGCAAGGGGCTGCGTCAACACCCCGGTCGAGTCGGCAAGAACCTTCTGAATATCCACCCGCACGTCGGCGATGTCGTGGCCGCGGTCCTTGGACTCCTTTTCCAAACAGCGTTCGAGGACCAGTCGTAGTCGCGGATGCAGATTCGGTAGCAAGCTGTTCCACTCAGGCTCCCGAGCGACTAACCCCGCAATCACGTCGGTGACCGTGCGGCCATCCCAAGTCTGTCTTCCCGTCAGCATTTCAAATAGCACACAGCCGAATGCCCAAATATCCGCTCTCTTGTTGGTAGTCTCGCCACGTGCCTGCTCAGGTGACATATACGCCGCTGTGCCGAGTATCACTCCCTGTTGGGTAGCGGCCATACTGATGGTCGGTGAGTGGGAAAGGCTGGCATCGGCACCGTCGCCCATCAACGCCTTCGCCAACCCGAAGTCCAACACCTTGATCTTGCCGTCGGGCGTGACCTTGATATTGGCGGGCTTGAGGTCCCGGTGGATGACGCCCTTCTCGTGTGCAGCTTCGAGGGCTTCGGCGATCTGGAGTGCGAGTTTGAGAGATTCTTCGACCGGGATGGCACCACGCTTGAGCCGGTCGGCCAGGGTATCGCCTTCTACGAGTTCGAGGACGAGGAACCGTGTGCCGTTGTCTTCCTCAAGTCCGTGGATGGTCGCTATGTTCGGGTGGTTCAGCGAAGCCAGCAGCTTCGCTTCACGTTCAAACCGTGCGAGTCGTTCTTCATCTTTAGCGAACTCTTCGGGCAGGGTTTTGATGGCGACTTCCCGCCCGAGCGTGGCATCCCTGGCACGCCACACCTCACCCATGCCGCCCTTGCCGAGGGCAGAGAGGATCTCGTAGTGGCCAAGCTGCGTGCCAGGTTGCATGTTTTTTGTCTGTCGAAACGAATAGTGAAAAGCTGGCTAAATACGACGGTAGGAGGGAGTTGGGGTCAACTGACAACCACCCGGTTGGTTAACCGCCTACACGGAAAAGTGGAACCCTCGGAAAACGCGATCTTTCGACGGCGAGGCACTTTACCGGTTTCGCGGGTGGTCTCAACCGATCGACGCAACACTCTAACCTATATAAAAGGAACAGGAGGAGTGTATGCGGAAAGGAATGCGTTTCGGATTCACTGCAGCAGAGAAGGCGGAGTTGTGGGATCGGTGGCAGAGAGGGGAGGCCCAGAGGGCGATCGGGCGGGCGTTTGGTAAGACGGGATCATCTATTTATTGTCAGCTAGCACATAGCGGGGGCATCCGTCCCGCAACGCGACGTCGTTCGAGGCTGGCGCTGACCCTGTCGGAGCGAGAGGAGATTTCTCGAGGCATAGCGGCCGAGCAATCGATACGGTCGATGGCCAAGTCGCTGGGTCGATCACCATCGACGGTAAGCCGAGAAATCCGTCGGCATGGCGGTTATGATGGTTACCGAGCGTCCCGAGCCGATGAACAGGCTTGGGACCGTGCCCGTCGGCCGAAGCGTTGTCAACTGGCCCGTTATCCACGGTTGCGACAGGCGGTGGCCAGGAAGCTCCGACGGAATTGGTCGCCCGAGCAGATCGCGGGTTGGCTCAAGCGGGCGTATCCGGATGATGAGTCGTACCACGTGTCACACGAGACGATCTACCGCAGCTTATTTGTTCAGGCCCGCGGGGTGCTTAAGAAAGAACTACTTGGGCATCTTCGGTCCAAGCGGACGATTCGTCGATCCAGAAAGGCGAGCCAGAAAGGCATTGGACTGGGAAAGATCGCGGATATGGTATCGATCCGTGAGCGCCCGGCCGTGGTCGAAGATCGTGCCGTGCCCGGTCATTGGGAAGGCGATCTGATAGCCTCGGATCGAATCAGAGCTACATTGCGACTCTGGTGGAACGTCATACCCGTTACGTGATGTTGGTGAAGGTCGCCAATAGGCAGACGCAGACCGTGATTCCCGCGCTGATCAAACAGTCCAAGAAACTACCGACCGAGCTGTACAAATCGCTGACCTGGGATCAAGGCAAGGAACTGGCCCATCATCGACGGTTTAGCTTGGCCACCGACATTGATGTGTACTTCTGCGATCCGCACAGTCCATGGCAACGCGGTTCTAATGAGAATACCAATGGCTTGCTCCGACAGTACTTCCCCAAGGGAACCGATTTATCGGTGCACTCGCAGGCTCATCTAAGCAAGGTGGCGCGTCAGCTCAACGAACGGCCACGTAAAACGTTGGGGTTCGAAACTCCGGCAGAACGATTTAACGCTTGTGTTGCATCGACCGGTTGAGATCGCCCGACCGTACGGACAAGTGGCATTCCTGTGGGGTATTCTCGCTAATCTAATTGTCCGTCGGAACCAGACGCTTCAACTCTTCGAAGAAATTCTGGACGAGGATCAGGGACGTCGCGCCGGTTTCGGTGTCGACTGGCCGGGTCGTCAGGAAGCTCTGGTCGTCCAGTGCGACGTCGTACACTCTCGCAGAATTCTGCCCATTGTCGCCATTGTCGCCCGGCATCCGGAACAGGGGCGTGACAGACCCAAGCTCGAACGAGTTCTCCGTTGTCGAAAACGTCGCCACCGCGATCTCATTCGTGGCACGGTTCCGAAAGAACAACTCCCGCCCGTTATGCGCCCAGACGGGTTCGACGCCACCGCCGTTTGAAATCTGCCACCCCCCGTCGTTGACGTTCGGGAACGGCCGCACGAAGACCTCAAAACGGCCCGTCTCCTCGGACACGTACGCCAGCCAGCGGCCGTCCCGCGAGACTGCAGGGTACCACTCATTACTCCTGTCGCCGACGACCAGCGGCTCCGCTTCGCCGTCCTCGCCGGGTCGCAGCCCGATGATGTCTACGGTGGGGTGTTCGGGTGGGGCGGGGTTCCTGCGGACCACCAGCCACCCGTCCGGGCTCCAGACACCTTCCCCACCCGGGGAGTCCGAGTCTCCGTAGACCAACTCGGCCTCCGCCGTGCCGTTGGCCGGCTTCCGCCAGACGCGCCACTGTTGGCCGGGACCGACAGACTCCGAGCTCCCTCGCGTCGATCCGAACGTGATCTCCCGGCCATCGGGCGTCCAGGCCGGGAGCTGTTCCGCACTCTCATCGAAGGTGCGGCGGGACATCGGGCCATCCGGCAGTACCTTGGTCCAGATGTCCACATTCCCGTTCGTTTCGTTCGTGAACGCCACTCGGCCGCCATCCGGAGACAGCCGCAGGCCATCATGCTGCCCCTGAAATGTCCAACGGAGCGTTTCGCCCGGGCTGACCGGGCTCGCCTCACCCGAACGAGTCACCCACACGAACTCACGCTCGCCAGAACCCCCGCCCGCAGCATAGACGAAACTGCCGTCGTCCGACACGGTAAAGGCCACGCTACCGAAGGGGCCGATCGCCAGGCCGTCCACAACAGGAACGGCATTCCCTGTGAACTCCGCACGCTCCACATCGAACGGCGCGGCCATCAGCTGCCCGTCCGGGGTACCGAACAGCAAGTGCCCTGACGCCACGTAACGCGCCATCGTTCCCGGTGTTAGCATCTTCCGCTCGCCCGTCTCCAGGTCCATCGACCACAGGGCTGAGTCACTGCCGAATGGACCGCGGAACACTGTATACAGCAAGACCTTCCCACCGGGCATGGGATGGGGGAGGAGTCTGGAGTCTCCCTCCGTAAGCTGGGTCACCGTTTCGATCTCGCCGCCGGCATCCGGCACGCGGCTGATGGCGAAGTTTGCGTCCCTGAAGTAGAGCCATCCATCGTCGGACCAGGACGCAGTGATGCGAGCATTTTCTGCCAGTGTCCGGCCCGGTCCCCCGGCAACCGGCGCCACCCGTAGCGGGCCCGTCGGACCTCCCGGGAGGAACGCCACCTCCCTCCCGTCCGGTGAAACCGCAAAGATGCTGTTTGCTCGGACTCCTGCAGTCCCCGGAATCGGCCGCGCTTCCAGTTCGTTCCAGTTCCGCATCCACAGCTGCGACCCTCCGCCCGTCTCTCCGGGACCCACATAGATGAGAGCCGAACCATCCCGGGTCAGCTCGAGCCAACCACCGGTCGGGGCCTGCCCGTCCTGGAACGGCGACTCGAATCGGGCCACCGAACCGAGAGGTTCGGTCACAGGACGAAGCAGCGACCAACTGGCGACGACGGCGAACATTGCGGCTAAGACCGTCATCGCGATCGTCAGCCGCTTCCAGCGCCCCACCTCCGGAGTCGAAGCCGACAGCTCGCCGCCCGTGTCGAACGCGCCTTCCAGGGCCAACCGCATGTCGGCCATGTCGGAAACCCGCTGCTTCGGCTCTCTCTCGAGGCACCGCGTCAAATACACACGGAGCGTGGGCGAGAGATCCGACGGCAGTGCCTTCCAGTGGACCTCCCCCCGTAGCACCGCTGCCAGGGTGAGCGACACATCTTCGGCCTCGAAGGCACGTTGCCCAGTCAGCATTTCGTAGACCACGCACCCGAAAGCCCAAATGTCGGTGCGCTTGTCCACCGTCTTCCCTCGGGCTTGCTCGGGGCTCATGTAGGCGGCGGTCCCGAGAATGACTCCTTGTTGCGTCGCCGCCAGGCTCAGCGTGGGCGATTGCGACAAGTTCTTATCCTTGCCATCGCTCGCAAACGCCTTCGCCAACCCGAAGTCCAGCACCTTCACCTTGCCGTCCGGGGTGACCTTGATGTTGGCGGGTTTCAGATCACGGTGAATGACCCCCTTCTCATGTGCTGCTTCGAGGGCTTCGGCGATCTGAAGTGCGAGCTTGAGGGATTCTTCGACCGGGATGGCACCGCGCTTCAACTGGTCGGCAAGCGTGTCACCTTCAACCAATTCAAGGACCAGGAATCGAGTGCCGTTGTCTTCTTCCAACCCGTAGATCGCGGCAATGTTCGGATGATTCAACGAAGCAAGCAGCTTGGCTTCGCGTTCGAACCGGGCCAGCCGCTCTTCGTCCTGAGCGAACTCTTCGGGAAGGGTCTTGATGGCAACCTCGCGCCCGAGCTTCGAGTCCCGCGCACGCCACACCTCGCCCATACCGCCCTTGCCGAGCGGCGAAACGATCTCGTAGTGGCCAAGCTGCGTGCCAAGTTGCATGGTTCAGGTGTCTTGGAGCGATCCGTGTAAAACTCCGTAGATGATACGAAAGGCGGGAGTTGGGGTCAAATCAAACAACCACACCGTAGAGCAAGCCCCCGTCGGCCATGTTGATGGGAAAATAGTTGATGGGAAAATAGGGACAGGCACACCTCTGTCCCTATTTCTTTGTTCCATTACCTCAACGACTCAGAGGTGCCTGTCCCTATTTTCTGCGGATATACGAAAGGAGGGAGTTGGGGTCAATCAATCAGTCACCTGGACGTACTACCGCATACTCTTCCATCTGCCTGTAGTCGGACCGAGGCGATGGCCGGTCAGTGATCGCTCCGGCCCGACTGATGGCAATGTACTGGTAGGCGTTTGCCTCCCAATCATCACCGATTGCGTTTTCGTAACAATGGCGAGCCGTTGGGAGGCGGCTAACCATGAGAACGAAGACCTACAAGAGGAAGAAAGCGAAACTCAAAATGAAGCTTGGCCTGCCCGAGCTGGATTACGCCAAAGCGGGTGTGATCGATAGTTTGCGGTCACCCGAGTCCCAGCGGAGCTATCGTCATGCGATTGAAGAGTTCATCACCTGGTACTGTTCCGAGCCACGGCTTTCATTCAACAAGACTGTCGTTACCCGTTACCGAATCTATCTCGAAGATCGGGGTTTGGCACCAGGAACCATCAACGTGCGACTTGCCGCTGTGCGCAGACTTGCTTACGAAGCAGCGGATTCAGGATTGCTGAGTCCGGAACTTGCAGCCGGAATTCGCCGCGTCAAAGGTGCGAAGAAGCGGGGAGTGCGGCTTGGAAATTGGCTGACTGAAACGCAAGCTCGGAACCTCTTACAGATTCCAGACGCCCAAACGCTGAAAGGGAAACGTGACCGTGCCCTCCTGGCGGTACTGCTGGGATGTGGGCTGCGGAGACGTGAGCTTGCCGACCTGACGTTCGATCATCTTCAACGTCGTGAAGACCATTGGGCGATCGTGGACCTTGTGGGGAAGGGCGGCCACATTCGTACCGTTCCGGTTCCAGACTGGGTGAAGCAAACAATTGACGAATGGGCCGCTGGAGCTGGAGTCACGAGTGGCAGGCTGTTCCGTTGCATGTGCCGAGCAGGCCGGGTGTGGGGCGACAGCATCACCGAGAAGGTCGCCTGGCATGTTGTCAAAGAGTACGCGGCTATACTCGGAGTACCTCGGGTCGCACCTCATGATCTTCGCCGCAGTTGCGCCCGCTTCTGTCATGTGGCCGGCGGTGAGCTTGAGCAAATTCAGTTTCTCTTGGGGCACGTCTCGGTGCAAACGACGGAGCGGTACCTCGGTTGTCAACAGCGTTTGCGTGAAGCCGTCAACGACCACATTGGCATTGAACCTCGCCCTTGAGAGTAGGTAGACAACTCGACCCTGGCGCTGGCACTTTTCGATGCGGCTATCGAGTGGCAGATCGTGCCCGTCAGATCGTAGGCCAGCGGGCGATTCGTCAGTGGCCAGCAGCCTTGGGACGCGGTCACGCAGGGTTCACGGGACGCGGTCGAATCGAACTTTCTTGACTCGCCCGGCATCGAGACTGAATCCGGCGATGCGTCCACTCGCGTCACGCCGGAAGCGTAGGCCACCGACCCCCACTCCAACCAAGAGATCGTCAGCGATATGCGTCAGGTCGACAGGCTCTTTCTTGAGCCAGGAGATGCTCAGTGTCCCCTCACCTAACTCGATGTGATACGGGACTGGTAGCTCGGGACTTCGGTAGTCTCCGGCGAAGTCCTGCAGGCTCTCCTCGTCGGTCACAGTGGGGGCCAACTTCTCCGAGGACATTGTGTTGCTCTCATCGCGGACCGACCAGTCCAACATGCGCTCTACGGCACCAGAAGCGGGCTCGAATCGAATCATGCGCCCCAAACCGGCGTGGAACACGCCTTCGCCAGCATGGAGCAATTCATTCAATTGCCCATTGATGCGGAGTTGAAGAGCATCTTGATGGCGAGTGAACTCAAAGTGTATGGCGCGGCTCTCTGACCAGTAGTTACCCTCGATTCGCGCTATCTGCTCCGCCGTCAGAACGACAGGCTTCGTTGGGACCGTAGGGGTTACGACGGGATCGAGTTGTCCCTCGAGGTAGATGTCGGCAATGTCACGAGCCAGTCGTCCGGGGTTGGTCTGCGCGAGATTGCAGAGCGTGACGATGCTGTAGCCCTGGTCAGGAAATCGTACAAAGCTGGAGCGGTAGCCGGCGTCCGCACCGCCATGCCCCACAGTCCGCAGTCCCCGGTAGACTCCGTGCGTCAGCCCGAAGGCGTAGTCCTGTTCCTCGCCGTTGCCAAGCTTCCCACGCTGATGCATCAGGTCGAGAAACGCTTGCCCTCCGACCACGGGATCGATGAAGTTCTGATCCCAGCGGGCCATGTCCTCGACCGTGGTGAGCAGACTTGTCGCCCCCACGGTGTCGAAGTTTGTCACGCTGGTGTGGAATGCGGTCGTGTCGTTATTCCAGCGATAGCCGAAGGCCTGGTCCTTGACGATCTCTGAGAAGTCGTCGCGAAAGTGGGTCCGTGTCATCCCGAGCGGCGTGAAAATCCGCTCCGTCGTGAATTCCCGCAAGGATTGTCCACTGACCTTCTCCACGATCTGACCTAGCAAGGTGTAGCCGGTGTTGGAATAGAGAAACTGCTCACCCGGTGCGAAGTTCAGGTCTTGCTGTCGTTTGATCAGGTACTCGACGTCGGCGTTCGTGATCCTATCCAGGGAGTACCTCCAGCCGGCCATCCCCAGCAAAGACCACTGATCTCGCATCCCGCTGTTGTGATGTACCAGGTTGCGGATCGTGATCTTTTGTCCGAAGTCCGGCACCCACGAGAGGTACTGCTGGATCGGGTCGTCGAGAGACAACGCCCCTTCTAAAGCCAGCAGTGCGATGGAGGCGGCGGTGAACTCCTTGGACACGCTTGCCACGTGGAAGACGGTATCAGTGCGGATCGGCACGTCGTGGTCGAGGTTCGCCATCCCGTATCCGTGGCTGTACGCGATCGTGCCGTCCTTGACCACGGCCACCGCACACCCGGGGCTGTTTGTCGTGTCCCATCTCGCGAATACCTCATCAACGCGGACCTCGACCGAGGGCTCAGTTTCTTGCGAGTGCAATGGGGTGCAGGCGAGCAGCGCGGTAATCGTTGTAGCGACGAACCGCATTCGATGCATGGCTTTCTCCTCTTTGAACGAAAACCGCCGGGACCGGTTATGGGGTCGTTTTTTTAATCGGCAAAACGCCCCCATGACACGGTGTCGAGTCGTGCCCTAGCGGTGGTGCATAAAGACGGTTCTCGTTAGGTTGTGATCGAGTTTCACCGAACGACAGTCTGAACGTCAACACGATATCGATTTTGAACGGAACAATTCACATCTACGAGTAGGCGACCATCCAGACATCTGGATTGAAAGGACGTCGAATCGAGAGGTTTTGCAGTGCAGGGGGTGGCGGGACGCACGGCGGAATGTCGCCGTTGGGACGTTATTTTGGAGTTGCAGGAGGCAGAACGCCGAAGAATCTCGCCCGAGCGAGCATTGGTGTAGCCTTAAAGCGGAACAACGGCTTTACGCTCATGACAGCCGACAGGAACTCAAGACACTCTCCGATGAAAGAACCCGGCTATAGGCTCCAACTCCTCTTGCTCATTCTGTTCTGTTCCAGTGTCGCTGTGGCTCAGGTCACGGAGGGCGAGCTACGGATTGCAGTCCGCGATTCGGACGGGCTGGGGGTCGGCCTCGCCGAAGTCGAGTTGACGGGTCGGAGTCCACTGTTTGACGCACAGGCCCAGACGGATTCGGAGGGCCGCGCGCGGTTGTTGCGTGTGCCTCCAGGCGCATACCGCCTCACCGTCCGTCAGAGCGGATTTGCCGAGTTCAGCACTACTGTTGAAATCCGTTCGGCGGTTCCGCGCGATATCTCGATTGCGCTCGAAGTGGCTGGGACGACGACGGCGATTACCGTGACCGACACTGTTCCTTTGTTGGACGCAATGCAGCCCGCACTGGTGATGCGGGTCGGCCGGACGCAGTTGGATGATATCGCGGGCAATACCCTCGGCCGCAGTGCCGTGGATGTCGTGACTACGTTGCCCGGCTGGTTGCTGGAAGCGAACGGTGTCCTACATCCCAGGGGATCGGAATACGACACCCAGTACGTCGTCGACGGAATGCCGGTCTACGACAATCGTTCGATCGGGTTTGCTCCTGCCTTCGAGATCGCTGAAGTAGAAGCCCTCAATGTGATGACCAGTGGCATACCCGCCGAATACGGTCGACGTCTAGGTGGCGTTATTGCTTTCGACACGCGCAGGGTGGGCATGCCCGGGCACGGCGTGGAGTTCGACTCCCAATTTGGCAGTTTCGACAACCGGTTCGGATCCATGCGGTACCAGTTCCGGACTGACGCCACCTCGATCTCTCTGGGTAGCCACGCCGGTTACACAAACCGCTATCTGGATCCACCATCCATCGAAAATTTCACCAATAAAGCGACGGCGGTGGGGATCAACTTCCGCTTTGACCATGATTTGACCAGCCAGGATCGAATTGCGTTCTCTGTGCGGACAAGTGAAAGCCGGTTTCTCGTGCCTAACGACCTCATGCAACAGGATGCCCGACAGCGGCAAGATCGGTTTTCAGGCGAGACCGCAACGCAGGTGCACTACCAGCGCTTCATTTCGGCGAAGGTCCTGGGGGGCGTTCGATTCATGCATCGTGATCTTACAGCCCAACTCTGGAGCAATCCGCAATCGACACCGGTGCGGGTCGAACAGGATCGGGGCTTCCGGGAGTCGGCCTTGGTTGCAGATCTTAGCCTTGAGGGTAAACGCCACACGTTGAAGCTCGGTGGCGACCTTCGAGTCAGCGGTGTGCGCGAGGTGTTTCGATTTGGTGATACCGATGACTATCCCCACTTCGACGTAGACTTTCGCGAGGAGAGACAGAGCAACGAGGTTTCGTTGTTCGTTCAGGATCATATTCGCCTGGGCAACTTTGCGGCGAATATCGGGCTCCGCTATGACCACTACGACTTCCTGATCAAAGACGACGCCCTCAGCCCAGGTTATCCGGTGCC
Organism: Terriglobia bacterium; assembly: GCA_965262425.1. Taxonomy (GTDB): domain Bacteria; phylum Acidobacteriota; class Terriglobia; order 20CM-2-55-15; family 20CM-2-55-15; genus CAZOZZ01. The sequence continues at coordinate 3,228,656 of OZ253536.1, forward strand.
GACACCCTACGACATAGCAGGATCCGCGCATTGGCGGAACAAGTCTGATTGCGCGATCACGGTCTGGCGGGATCTCTCGAGCCACGTAGATGAGGTGGAGGTTCACGTCCAAAAAATCCGCTTTCGCGAGGTTGGACGCATTGGAATGTGTCGGCTCAAGTACGACCGAGTCAGCGGGCGGTTCATTGATCCAGAATCTGACAAGTAATTCCGAGAGGCGTCGGGTCGTTGTTTCGGACCAAGAGCAGTTTGAACACTTTGAAATCAGTGAAAGCGTGGAACCCCATGAGCAATCTCGGAAACGCAGGACCCCATGAGCAATAAGAAACAAGTCTACGATCCGTCCCGCCACTGCGGCGCAACCAAGAAGCGGGGCGGCGGGAAGTGTACTCAAGTTAAGGGTGCTAGGACGGGGCACAAGAGATCCGGTCGCTGTTGGTTACACGGCGGAAGATCACCCATCAAGCATGGAATCTATTCCGAGACGATGTCGGGGAGGGCACGGATCCGGGGGCTGATCGACAAGATCGACAGCACGATCGAAGACATCGATAGTCTGCGCCCTGAGGCGATCTTGCTGAAGGCCCTAGTCGTCGATAACGTCGAAAGGTATGACAAGTTAAGCCAGCAGCTTGACGCCTGGCACACGTCGTTTGATCCGCCGTTCGTGCAGCTGATGTCGGAGTCGGATCCTAACAAGGTCATTGCCCTGGTGAACGAGCTGAGGAAGACCATCACAAAGCGACCGAGGCAGTTGCCGGACCCGGTGGGGATCTCGACGGTCATTGACCGCATTCGGAAGATAACCGAGACGATCCACAAGATGCAGACTGAAGATTCGATGACCAGGTCGCAGGTCGAGATCATCGTCGAGCGGTTGGCGGTCGTTGTAGCCCAGGAAGTGCCCGACGAGATGATGGGTGTTATCGAATCTAGGTGGAGAAGGATACCGGAGTAACTTGGATGAAGGACTACGCTTTGCCGATGATAGACCGCAAGAGGCATAACGCAATTGAGGTCGTGCAACGAAGACGAAGATTGTCCGAGGCGTGATATGGAGACTGCGCTTCAGGGAACAATCGACATCTGCGAGGTTCTCCGCTATCTGGAACAGGATCGATACCTGGGAAAGAGGGCCGCAGTCGCGTACCTGTCGCTCAGCGCGCGCACCCTGCAAGGTCGACTGGACGAGATCCCACATTTCCGAGTTGGAAGAAAGATCCTGTTTCGGAAATCCGAACTCGATGCGTGGATGGAACGACACCGCGGTCGAAAGGCGAAGTTAGACGTGGGAGAAATCGTGGATGAGGTTCTACAGACACTCATGGATTGACTGGTGCCGTTTACCTGCGGAATACGGGACGAGGGAAAATTCATGAGAGACGTTCCGACCTGGGACCCCATGAACAACCCCTGATCGCTGATACCCCATGAACAATGCCGATTCTCAGAATAATCGTGGGTGACAAACGATCGGTCATGTTGAGGAAATTCAAGTCGGATCCCCAGGAAAACAAGTGACGTGACAGGGATCGAATCGAGAAATCATCCGGAGCATCAGAGCGTCCGCAGCGAGCCGACTAATACATAGTTAGAGGGTCATTGCCGCAATCTGTTGGTGTCACGAGATTTATGGGCCGGCGTCTGAGATGGGTGCGCGGGGGGTGCGGAATGAGCCCTGAAAGCCGTTTACTGGTCGATTTGTTTAGCAGCCCTAATGGCCACCATTCGGATCCAGGACGACACATCGAGTCCTTCGTGATCGGCAGCTTTCTGGACAAGTCTTCTCTGCTGAGTCGTTAGGCGAACTTGGATTCTCTCACCCTTCTTCTTGGCTGCTGGTTTGCGAGGTGCCGGCACAACGGTGATTCTAGCCGTCACGATTCCTTTTGTAAAGAAGCGCACATAGAACGTATAATGTCACCTGTAAACCAATACGGGCCCGCCGGCTGCGGAAACAGCCGAACGAGCCCTAACCATTCAACCTATCTAGGAGGTCGAAATGGCCTATAGCATTCTAGCACCCGCCCAGGCACTGTTTTCCCCGTCACCCAAAATCCGCGGCAGATGCGACGGAGTAGAGGCACAGAGCGTTCAAGCTACGTTCCGTTCGGATGAGTACCCAGGAGCGGCTGATGGGAGTTAAGGTTCGTGAGAAAGCTTCTGGTTCTGGCGTCTGGTGGGTGTTCATCTGGCATCAGGGCCGTCGAACGTGTCGCAAGGTCGGATCGAAGAAAGCAGCCGACAAAGTTGCTGAGCAGATCCAGGCGAAGCTGACACTGGGACAGGACGCTCTGCCGAGAAAGAAGGATCCAGTCCAAACCCTGGAGACATACTACCAGGGGTTTCTCGACACTTATCTGGTGACGGCAGTTCGGGAGAGTACCCGGATCAGTTACGAGGGGAGCTTTCGCAAGCATATCCTACCGAAGCTAGTGGTCCCCGTCAAACAGACTGTAACTTATCGAGCTTCTTTCGGGCACGTTGAACTTTTTCAAGAATATCGGAAGCCGTTGCGGTCCAAATGAAGGGCTTCGGGTTCTGATTGTGACCCCCGACATATTCCTCCACGGCCTGGATTAGCTCAGGAACCGAATGGAAAACCCCGCGCCGAAGCCGTTGTTCGGAAAGATCCCGGAAGAAGCGTTCGACCATGTTCAGCCAGGATGCACTGGTCGGTGTGAAGTGCACATGAAAGCGCGTGTTGCGCTTCAACCAGTTGACGACTTTCTGATGTTTGTGCGTGGCGTAGTTGTCGCAAATGATATGGATCTGTTTGTCTTTCGGCACGGAACGTTTGATCTGATTGAGAAACCGGATCCATTCCTGATGACGATGCTTCGGCATACAGGTCCCGATAATCGAGCCGTCCAGCGTATTGAGCGCGGCGAACATCGTGGTCGTCCCGTTGCGTTTGTAGTCGTGGGTGAGGGTGCCGCACCGCCCCTTCTTCAGAGGTAACCCGGGTTGCGTGCGGTCCAGGGCCTGCATCTGGCTCTTCTCATCGCAGGACAAAACAATGGCGTTTTCCGGAGGGTTCAGATACAAACCGACCACATCCTCCAACTTCTCGACAAATTGTTTGTCGTTGGAAAGTTTGGGTCTTCCGCAGAATTTGTGGGTAAAACCGTCTTCCATCGCCGCTTGAGGAGACCACGGTGCTCGCCAAGCCTCAAGGCTTCCCTCGCAAGCTCGGCGGCTGCGCCGGCCTTGACCCTCGGCTGCGCTCCGCGGTGTCGGCTGGTGTGGGCGATGGGGAACGGGGCCTCCGGCGGGGGCTTCGGGCACCGGGTGTAGGCGTCCGACCGAAGTGGGTACTGGAATATTCGCCGTCGAACAAAAGAATAAGGTACTTTGTTTCAATTACTTATGTGCGCACAGGCCTTTGGACTGCCCACAAATTCTGCGGAGGAGGCGAAAGTTTGAAGGTGCGTGCCAGATGAGGCTTCAAGCCATGAGCCCGCCAGATTCTCCCTACCGTGGACTCGCTGACGCCGGTTGCCCTGGCCATCAAGGACCGGCTCCAGTGCGTGGCGTTCGGAGGCTTCCCTTCGACCGTCTTCTTCACGATCCGGGCCCGCTTCCGGCGGCCGATCGAGGGAATCCGTCCACTGCGGGAAGCGTCCTTTTCGATTCCCCCGAGGCCATCTTCAACGAAACGATCGCGCCAACGTCCGGCCTTTTGACGAGTGATGTCCAACTTGGCAGCGATCTCCTGATTGTCCAGACCCCCGGCGGCCAGCAAGACAATTCGAGATCGTTCCGCCAACCGGACCGCCACACTGCGGCTTCGGCTCAGTCGCTCCAGTTCCTTCCGCACAGGAATGTCCAATTTAATCGTCGGTGCTCTCCTCATATATACTCAGACGTAGGAAAGCTGAATAAGTTACATTAACTGTGACGGACTACACTAGGGAAGGTTCGGCTCGATGAACTGACACGCGAACGAGTCAAGCGATTCGTTGCGCACCTGGTTGACAAGAAGCTGACGAAGGTGCGTAAGGAAAAGTTTATTAACGAGCAGGGAAGAGCGGAGACGAAAGAGACAACGGTCGAGTACCGCCTGGCAAGGCCGTCGATCCGGATCATTCTATCGGAACTCTGTGCAGTCTTTAACCACGCGAAGGAGGACGGTCTGATCGCGGATAACCCAGCGACGCGGCTAAGCAAGTTCTACAAGCAGTCGAAAGTGGTACACGAAGAGATCCAGCCGCTCACGAAAGAAGAGGTTCCACTGTTCCTGGCGGCCAGCAACAAGACTGCGTCCCAATACTACCCGCTGTTCTTGTGCGCGCTTCATACCGGCATGCGGTCGGGCGAGTTGGCTGCGCTGCGCTGGGCCGACATCGATTTTAGCGGAAAGTTCATCCGTCTACGGCGAAGCGTGTCCCGAGGAAAAGTGGGTGCCACTAAGAATGGCAAGCCCCGTCGCGTCGACGGCTCCGATGAGTTGATCCGCACGTTACAGGATATGCGCAGGCAGCGGCAGGCCGAGTGTCTTCAGAAGGGATCGAACGAGATTCCGGAATGGGTGTTCATCAATGCCAAAGGTAATCGGATCGACATGCACAACGTCAAGGAGCGGCACTTCCACCGCTGCTTGGCGGCTGCAGGACTGCGGCGAATCCGTTTTCATGATCTTCGACACACCTACGCTACGTTGCTCCTTATGCAGGGAGAGTCACCGGTCTACGTCAAAGAGCAACTCGGTCACAGCTCGATTACTTTAACCGTTGATATCTACGGTCATTGGATTCCCGGAGCCAACCGCCAGGCCGTGAACCGGTTGCCAGGGCTGAAGATGCAGCAGGGGCTTACTGGCTGAGTAACTGGACCAAGGATGAGTTCCAGACCTCTCACCCAACAACGCTCTGGCCATCTGCACCCTTTCGTCCGAATCTGTCATAGTCGAGTCGACGACCCGCGCCGTCTAACGGATTCTGGCTCACCCGCCGGCGGCCACTCCTTTTTGATTCAAGAAATGCCGTAGCCGCCGTCTGGTGCAGCCGCTGGTCGACACCAACACCATCCACGAATTACGCATATCGAGCAAACAGCGTAACGTACTCGGGTGACGCAAGATCGAGAGTCTCGAGTTCCGCGTGCCGGAACCAACGGATTTCAGAGTGCTCAACGCCAAGATTGGTTGGGTCCCCGGTCCACTCGTGAACACCGAACATCGTGTGCTTTCCGGGCCCGTAGCGTGCCGGATCGGGTTCATCAACCACTGCAACCACCTCGAACGCTGTGGGGATCACTCCAAGTTCTTCGCGTAACTCCCGAACCAGTGCCTCCTCAACCGACTCCCAGGCTCGACGTGCCCGCCGAAGACGTCCCAGACGCCAGGATAGTAGCTCCGCTGCTCTGCCCGCCGGCCCAGCAGCAGCTTGCCACTTCTGATCAAGACTGCGCCTGCACCTATCCGCACCGTCTCCATGGCCATCTAATGTCTTGTGCCCCTTTTCATATTCAGAGAATAATGTGGCCGCCGTCTGGTGCAGCCATTGGTTCTGCCGGCTCCGTCGAGCAACGAAACACAACATGGGGGGTCGGGGCCAACCCACTCTGATCGAACAAAGTCTTGGCGGCTTCATTCTTCACGCTGGTGCGTAACACAACTTCAGTTGCGCCGACCTGCTCTGCCTTCCGGATTGCTTCACGGCGTCGGGCGACGCACCGTATCTGAGCGCTTTCGGCGTTAATAACTTTCTCAACTTCCCGGCCGACCGCGATGTCCTGTTGCGGATCGTCGACGGCTTCGATCGCAACCCGGACCACTTGCCGCCGATTGTCGCCGGCGCTCTGCCGGACCAGTTGGCCCTCGTAGACGACATGCTGATCGTGACATACGCCTCCTCGGATCAGGTCGAGACATTCCGCATCGAGCCCCAGGAGACCGACCCGACTGCGATCCTCGTCCCCATCGACCGTGCTTTCGCGAACCAGTCACAGACCGCGTTTCCGAACGCTCTCGACCGGCGGGCCCTGTTCGACGACGGCCCGTACCTGATGGGCGAACACGATCCGGATTACTTTCGGGGACGGATGCCACAGGAGACCGTTTTTGCGGCAGCCGGCAGACGTTTGTTCGTCGCCAACCGGCTGGGGGAATCCATCACGATCTTCCGCCTCGAAGACACCGGTGAACTGGCCTTCGACAGACTCGTCGACATCGGAGCTGCCGGCACGCCTCCCTTTCCTGCAACCCTGGCCGAAGTCGGCGAGGATTTCTACACGAGCTCTCGTGTCGGCCTGGACCGGGACGTGTCGTGCCAGAGTTGCCACCCCGGCGGCCACAAGGATTCCAAAGTCTGGCACGTCGCGGCCACTCCGGGTCGCACGATGAGGATGACGCTTACGAACCGGAACCTGCGAGGCACCCCGCCGTTCTACCGAACTGGAATCCGGCGCAACCTCGAAACGTTCCGGGGCACGTTCCGGTCCATGGCGCCGGAGGGCCCCTTCGGGTTCTTCGAATCTCCGGCACCCTTCGATGCGAACGGCGACGGGGTCCTGAACGATTCCGACCGCGGCCGAACCGTAGCCGACGTGAACCGGAACCGCATGTTCGTCCTTGAACGGACGGGAGTGAGCTTCGAGAAGACGAGCGCCGCTATCGCGGCGTTTCTGGAAGCCGAACCGAGACTGTTGCCAAACCCTTTCCGGAATCCGGATGGAAGCCTGGGCACTTCCGTTCCGGTCGCCTACGACGAAGGCGGTGCGCTGGTTTTCGGGGATGCCGTCAACGGAGAGCATGTTTTTCAGAAAGCCGGCTGCCTAGAGCACCACGTCGGACCCACATTCACATCGAACAGGGTCCTCAGCCTCGATGACAACGGCACGCGTGATCGGGACTGGGATGGGATTCCCGACGGTGTCGTCCGTTCGTTCGAACAGAGTATATTCGATCGCGTTGGGATCCCGTTCGAACGCTACCAGAAACGATTGCCCCGGGAACGACTGCCCTTCGCCGGCGTCGATTCTGATCGACGCCTCAACTTCGCAAACACCCCCAACAGCTTCACGCCGGCCGATCCCTCGTTGTCGTCACGCAGTCCGTTCAGCGGAAGGCTGCTCACCAACCCGGCTGCCGACACCCGGAACGTCAACGTCGCGTCTCTCCGCGGCGTCTGGGACGCCGCTCCCTTCCTTCACCACGGCCGGGCCGTGAACCTGCTCGCCGTGCAGGGCCTGTTCAACGATCTCGGACGACATGGCGATCCAATCTTTCTCGGCACCTTCGACCCCGCCGACATCTCTGCCGAGACCAACCAGCGATTCCGCGACCTGGTGGCCTACCTGAAGAGCATCCAGTAGATAGGGACAGGCATAGATAGGGACAGGCACCTATGTCCCTATTTTCCATACTGAAACTGAAGTACACCTTCTAATTCTCGCGATCTACTTCTCGATCGTTTAAACTTAGGAGTCCGGCCCGGCTGCGGCAGGGTCGGACTCTTCCGTTTAAAGGGGGGAAACATGTCGAGATGTAGAATCGTCCTTACCTTCCTTCCGGTCCTTTTTTTGGCCCTCTCGGTGACGGGTCCGGCCCAGACGCCCGTGAGCGACTCGACTCCGGAAATGAGCAGTATGTCGATTGTGGGCTATGACCCGGACACGGGCGACGTCGGCATTGCGCTGGCTTCCAGGTTCTTCGCGGTCGCGCCGATCGCGGCTCACGTCCGCGCGGACGTGGGCGCCGTCGCAACCATGGGAGGCGCGCCCTACGCCGAGGCCGAAACGATGCTCGACTGGTTGGAGGAAGGGCTCAGCCCAGCCGAGGTGCTGGATCGACTGAGAGAGCGCCATCCGGAGGGGATCGGCCAGATTAACATCGTGGATGCCCAGGGCCGGAGCATTTCCACGACCAGTCCGACGCAGGCCAGCATGTGGAAAGGTCACAAGCACGGGAAACACTACGCGTCGGCTGGAAACATACTAGGGGGGCCGGAGGTCGTCGACGCGTTTGCCGACACGTTCGAGGCGACTCGAGTGACCGGTCTGCCGCTCGCCGAGCGCTTGCTCCAGGCGCTGGAAGCCGCGGACCGCGCCGGAGGCGACGCGCGCGGACGGATGGGCGCCACACTGATCGTGAAGCGAGCCGGCGCCGGCCGCTTCGGCATGGACAACCTCGTCAACCTCCGGATCGACGACAGCCGCAACGCTATCATCGAGCTTCGGAAGCTTTACATGCGGTGGAAGGACGAACACGCCGAAGTTCCTGGTTTCCGGATCATGGGAATGACACGTGGCCGAGACGTCCAATGGCTTCAGACAAACCTGAGAGCCCTGGGCTACCTGGACGGTGGCGAAGAGACGATCTTCGACGAGGCCGGCGCGGCAAACGGCCTGTTCGAGGACGTCACGGCGGACGCCGTTTCACGCTACAAGAGAGACCACCACCTGGGCGGCAGTCCCTCGGCGGGGCTGGAGACCGTCAATTCGATCCGCGCCGAAATGGAAGAACGCGGCTTGAGCGCACCTCTCCTGGCGGACGTTGGGCCGGCCACGCACTCGTTCGATCTGACCCCTGAAGACGATGTCATGAGCAGCCTGTCGATTGTGGGCTACGACCCCGAAACGGGTGACGTCGGCAACTGCATGACCTCGAAATATTTCGCCGTGGGCCCGGTGGCTTCCTTCGCCCGGGCCGGCGTCGGGGCGATCACCATTATGCAGAACGGGCCGTTCACGATGGGTGAGCAGATGCTGGACTGGATGGAGGAGGAAGGCCTCAACCCGGTCGAGGTGTTGCGGCGCGTCCGGAGCATGCTGCCGGACACGGGGCAGATCAACATCGTCGACGTCGCTGGCCGCAGCATTTCCACAACCGGCCCCAACGGCTCCCAGTGGATAGGCCAGCGTTTCGGCAAGAACTACGCCACGTCCGGAAACATCCTCGCCGGTCCGGCCGTCGTCAACGCCTTCGCGGAAGTCTTCGAACGCACCGAAGCCTCCGGGCTGCCCCTGGCCGAACGCCTGCTTATGGCCTGCGAGGCCGCCTACGCGGTCGGCGGAGACGCACGCGGTCAACAGGGGGCGCAATTGAAAGTCTACCGCCCCGGAGCCGGCTTCATGGGAACCGATCTCCTCGTCGACCTGCGCGTCGACGACAGCACCCAGGCGATTCCGGAGCTGCGTGCGCTCTGGGAGGAATGGAAGTTCCACCATCTTTACGGAGTCGGCTTTCAGCCGATCGAACAAACCACCGGCAACGACGTTCGGCAGCTTCAGCGTTACCTGCTCGAGCTGGGGCACCTGAGTGTGGACGAGGGCCAGGTCTTCGACGAGAACGGCGAACCGAACGGCATCTTCAACGACCGGACAGCGGAAGCGACAACGGAATGGAAAAGAGCTTCCGACCTGGATGATGCGCCCTACATGGTCCAGTTCATGCTGCGCGAGCTCGAGCGGCAAGTTCGGGAGAGAGGAGGTGGACGATGAGAGGCAAGTGCATGATCGCCGCTCTAGTCGCGATACTGCTGTCGACCTTGCCGGCCGGGGCTCAAGTCGACCTCACGCGCGAAGAGCACCTGATGAGCAGCATGGGAATCGTCGGCTACGACCCGGACACGGGAGAAGTCGGTGTCGCCGCTGCGTCGCGCGTGTTCGCCGTGGGCTACGTGATGACGCACGTGCGCGCCGGGGTCGGAGCGATAGCCACCATGGGAGGCGCGCCCTACAAGGACGGTCCGCTGATGCTGGACTGGATCGAAGAGGGCGCGACGCCTGAAGAAGTCACCGAACGCCTCCGGGAACGCTACGACAACATCGGCCAGATGAGTATCGTCGATGTCGGGAGCCGCAGCACGGCGGTGACGAACCCGAACTCCAGCGAATGGAAGGGTCATCGCATCGGGAACAACTACGCCACTTCGGGCAACATTCTAGCGGGTCCTGAAGTGGTCGACGGATTCGCCGACACCTTCGAGGCAACCGCGGGGTCCGGGCTCCCGCTGGCGGAACGCCTGCTGCGGGCCCTGGAGGCTGCGGACCGGGCGGGCGGTGACGCGCGCGGTCGCCTGGGCGCCGCGCTCCAGGTCTACAAGCCTGGAGCCGGGTTCGGGGGCACCGACATCCTGGTCGATCTGCGCGTCGACGACAGCCCGAATGCGATCGACGACCTGCGCTACCTCTATGAGCGTTGGCGCGTGGAACGGGGTCGGGAGTACGGCACGCGGATGATGCTCCAGACCCGGGGCGCCGACGTCGGGCGTCTCCAGACATGGCTGCTGGAGTTGGGCTATGTCGAAGCGGACAACCGCGCCGTATTCGACGAGAGAGGACAGGGACGGGGGATCTTCAACGACGCCACGGTCGAGGCGGTCCTCCGGTTCAAGCAGGATCACCAACTGGGTTCCGGCCGTTCCGTCAACCGCGAAACCGTGATCAAGATGGTCGACATTCTCCAGGACCGGGCGCGCGGACAAGGCGTGACATCGTTCTGGAAGGAACCTTAGGAGAAAGGGTCATGAGAATTGCTTACACTAGACTCTGTTTGACGGCCATCTTCTGTCTGGTTGCACTTCCGGTGCCGGCCCAGATCACGGAACCTAGCCGAAGCCCGATCAGCAGCATGTCTATCGTCGGTTACGATCCGGACACGGGCGAGGTCGGTGTGGCAATGGCGTCGCGGTTCTTCGCCGTCGCACCGATCGCGGTTCATGTTCGGGCCGACGTCGGCGCCATCGCGACGATGGGCTGGTCTCCGTACAAGGACGCCAACGAGATGATGGACTGGCTCGAAGAGGGCGCCAGCCCCCAAGAGATCATCCAGCGTCTGCGAGACCGCTACGGTGACACTTGGGGCGGAGGGCAGATCAACATCGTCGACGTCGAAGGCCGTAGTATCGCAGTAACTGGAAACGAGAGCATGTGGAAGGGTCACCGGATCGGGACCAACTACGCCACTTCCGGCAACATTCTCGCCGGTCCCGAAGTCGTCGACGCATTTGCCGACACCTTCGAAGGAACCGACGGCTCCGACATGCCATTGGCCGAGCGACTGCTTCGTGCTCTGGTTGCGGCCGATCGCGCGGGGGGAGATGCTCGAGGCCGAATGGGTGCCACGCTGGTCGTGAAGAAAAAGCGGTCCGGAGGGGTCAGTCCCGGTAACGTCGACGACTACGTCAACCTGCGCGTGGACAACTCGAGGAGCGCGATCCACGACCTGGCGAACCTGTACTACCGGTGGCGCTCGATCCGCAACCAGGAACCCGGGTTCCGCGTCATGGAACAGAGCCGGGGAGGCGACGTCCGATGGCTACAGGAATCGCTGGCAAGACTCGGGTATCTTTCTCCGGACGATCGGGAGATCTTCGACGCGGAAGGCCAGGCGTCCGGTGTCCTGGATGCCGCGACCGCCGAAGGTCTGGTACGGTACAAGCGGGATCATCTCCTGGGCGGCACACCTTCGGCGGGCCTGGAAGTCGTCAACGCGATCCGGCGCGAACTCGCGGGACGATTGCCCCAGGTCGTCGGTCTTGAAGATACGAAAGACATGATCATCTACCAACGGAACGGGGGTGATCTGCCCAGGCGTCCGGGGCCGTGAAACGTGATGATGTCAGTTGTCGGTTGGGAAAAGAAGTGACGAGTGAACAGTGACAAGTCGGAGGGAGCGCTCGTACCCCACTTGTCACTCGTCACTTATCACTGCTTACAACGTGGGTGCGACGCTCAGGTTGCGCCTCTCGGGGATTTCGATGCGCCACCTGACTCCTATTGCCGCCATCCTACTGGCATCATGCGCTCCGGCCGCAGATCCCCCCTCCGCGGAGGAGGGGGATCCACTCATCGAACTGCTTGCTGAAACCAACGGCAAGGTCGAGCAGTTTCAGTATTCGCCCGACGGCGGCCAGATTGCCTACGTGTCGGCAAAGAACGGCAGCTACGACATCTGGCTGATGAGGGCCGACGGCGCGGATGCCCACGCCCTCACCGACCTTTATCCGGAGCAGGAGCGCGACCCGCAGTGGTCTCCCGACGGCCGGTGGATTTCCTATGTTTCCCGCGGCGACATCTTCCTTTTGCCCGTCGATGGCTCGTCGCCGCCGATCAACATTTCCTACGGATGGGGCGGGACCTCGGCCCGATGGACGCCCGACGGACGATCCCTCGTATTCGTCCGAGGAGGGCCGAACGGGCATGACCAGATCGCGACGCTTCCGGCCGACTATCCGGTGGGACCCGTCGGCGTCGAGTACCTGACCAGCGGGCCCTACACGAACAAGGACCCCCGAATCTCTCCCGACGGGGAATGGATCGCGTTCGCCTCGGACCGCAGCGGCTACAACGACTGGAAGCGGATGGACATCTGGATCATGCCGCGCTCGGGTGGCGAGGCGACGCTGTTGACGCCCGGCACCGAGGAGAGTCATGAATCCTCTCCGAAGTGGTCCCCCGACGGCACCCGCATCGCCTTCGTCTCAAACCGGTCTGGTTGGAGAAACGTCGGTGTCGTCGACGTGAAGAACCTCCGGACACGCATGCTCACCTCGAGCGAATGGGACGAATACAACCCGCAGTGGTCCCCGGACGGAAGCGAGGTCGCCTTTGTCGCCAACAAACTGTGGAATTTCCACCTCATGAAAGTGGCGGCTGACGGCGGCGAGCCGCAACAGCTGACCGAGAGGAACGGTGTCAGTGGTGGATTCGAGGGGCTACAGGCCCGCGGCACGTTTCGCTGGTCGCCCGATGGCCAATCGATCGCCCACACCTACATGGGGCCGAAAACGACGAGCGACCTCTGGGTAATCGGCGCCGATGGTGGGGAACCCCGCCGGCTGACCAACTACATGCCCGCGGGTCTGGACGAGGGCGCGTTCGTGGTGCCCGAGCTGATCTCCTATACGTCAAAGGACGGGCTCGAAGTGCCCGCGTTTCTGTACAAACCTGTCAGGGTATCGCCTGACGCCAGGCCGCCGCTGCTCGTTTACGCCCGCGCCAACACCCACGGTCTGCACGTCAACGGATTCTATCCCTACATTCAGTACTTCGTCTCGAAAGGATACGTCGTCCTCGCACCCGAGGTCCGCGGCAGCGCCGGCAACGGACGGGAATACGAATGGATGAATTTCGGCGACTGGGGTGGGGGCGACATCGATGATATTGCGGCCGGTGTCGAACACCTGATCGCGGATGGACTCGTCGATCCCGAGCGTGTCGTGATGCAGGGCGGCAGCACGGGCGGCTACTTCACGATGCAGACGATCGTCCGGTATCCGGATCTCCTGCAGGCGGCCGTCAATTTCTACGGACCGACAAACCTGATCCATATGTACGATTATTTGACCCGGGCACAGAAACCGGTCCTGGGCGACGTCGTGGGCGGCGATCACGGGGACCCCATGGAGGCCCCGGAACACTGGAGGGATCGGTCGGCTCTGTTCAGCATCGATCGGATTCAAACGCCGCTGCTGATGCTGTGGGGAGATCGCGACTACGGCGTCCGGATCAGCCTGGCCGACGAGTATTACCGGCTTGCCGTCGAGTCGGGCAAGCCGACTGAATTCTTGCTGTACAACAACGAACCACACGGCTGGTACCACTGGCGGCCGGAGTCGCTGCGCGATTCCATCGCGCAGGTCGGGGCGCACTATGAAAAGCACGTCGGACAGTGACAAGACCCACGGCGGCGCGCAGGGTGAGCGCGCCCACACAATGTAGTTCTGGAGGTGAAATGAAAACGAACTTGAGCGAAACAAAACTATCACGCCGCCATGCGCTTCAGATTCTCGCGGCAGTCGGTATCACGGGGCCGGCAGCCTTCGACGTCCTGGCTCAAACCGGCAAGGAAGTCTCGCTGAACACGCTCCGCACCGCGGCTGCCCTCATTGATCAGGATCTCAACGAAGAACAACTGGAGACCATCTCCAAGGCGATCCAGAAGAACATCGATCAGTTCGAGACCTTCCGAAGCCTGGAGATCGACGATATGATCGAGCCCGCCCCGATCTTTACGGCGAAGGGGAGGGTGTGACGATGCAGGAAAACGAACTCGTCTTCAAGAGCGGCCGGGAACTCGCGCGCCTGGTCCGCCGCAAGCAGATATCACCCGTTGAAGTCGTCGGAGCGTTCCTGGATCGGATCGAGGAGCTCAACCCGAAGGTGAACTCCTTCATCACGATTCTGCGAGACGAAGCGCTCGCGAAAGCGCGGCGAGCGGAGGGGGAGATTCAGGCCGGACGCTACATCGGCCCGTTGCACGGTTTGCCCTACGCGCCCAAGGACATCCTGGCGACGAAGGGTCACCGCCTCTCCGGGAAATCCTGCTTTGAATCCCCCGCCCGACGGCCTGCGGCCGCGCGCGGGTTGACATAACGCCCACATGACGACGCTGTCCCCGCTGCTGTAGTCGTCAGACCCTGCTCATTCCGCTCATCCGCCGAGGCAGTCTAAGATTTTCTGGGTCAAGTAACGAAAAGTCGCCTTGTGTTTAGAAACGCTCGTTTGACCAGCAGCGGAGCCACCCGGTCGTATAACCGCATACCCGGAAAAGTGGAACCCTCGGAAAACGCGAGCTTTCGACGGCGAGGCACTTTACCGGTTTGGCGACTTCTCAGGCATGTGAAATCGAGTCAGATGCCCACCGGCTGTTTTGGGGCGTTTCAGAGGGGCGGGGTTAAGGAACCGGCACCCGGTCCTTCAGTTCTTCAAAGAAGTTCAGGATGACATTGATTTGAGGCCGTGCGGCTTCCGTGGTTTCGGTTGCGTCCGCTGGCACGATAACCACGAATCGTTCCCCGTCGGGCATGACGTCGTAGTCCCGGTAGGTGGAGAATACCAGGAACCCGGAAATAGGAAGCACTCGCTCATTTCTGAATGAGAAGCCACGGTCGGTGGCGATCTCCACGCTAATGAGTGTCGCACCCGTGTTGCCCGCAAAGGCGGGGCTAGCAAAGGAGCGGCGGTAGAACATTTCCGTTCCATCGCGGGACCACATAGGGAGGACTGAATTCTCTTGCGTGACCTGAATCCTCGGCAGACCCGCTTGTGAAAGCGACTTAACGAAAATCTGGGAGGGACCGGACTCCTGTGAATAGTAAGCCAGCCAATCCCCGTCCGGTGAGAACGCAGTACCGGCCTGGGCGGACCCTGGTGCGTCGTAGAAAAGTTCCGGGGTTGCCCCGGCATCAGGGGATAGCGTCCATATACTCCGATATGAACCTTGTTGCTGCGTAAACGAGAGAGTTCCATCCGGTGAGTACGATTCCGGCCAGAGTAGACTTGCGCCTTCCACCGTCACAAGTTTCTCTGCGGCACCGCTGAAATCTGCGGGCTGTGAGTAAATACCCAGCGTTCCTTCTCTGTCTGATGAGAAAGTGACTCGTTTACTATCGGGCGTCCAGACAGGTCGCTCGTTGCTACCGTCCTGTGTCAACCGCCGGATTTGCGTGTCACCCGCCAGGTCGTAGACCCATACTTGGTTTCTTCCGTCGTCTTCCAGTGTCTGGACCGCAAGCCGAGTGCCATCCGGCGAGATACGCGGACTGAAATACTGGGCGGGCGGTACGTCGAGCGGTTCCACTCCGCCGTTTCGGTGTGCCAATGCCAGAATACGGCTGTCGGAGGGTCCTGTGCCGGGAACATAGACAAGGGAACCATCGTCCGCCAGCGCAAAGGGCACATTACTGAAGCCGGTTCCCCCGGCGACATTTTCTATCATTTGGACCGGAGTGCCCGTGGTCTGAACCTGATCGGCATCGAATCCGACAGCAAAAAGCCTTCCATCTCGAAAGAAAATCGCCTCCTCCGCAGAATTTGTGGGCAGTCCAAAGGCCTGTGCGCACATAAGTAATTGAAACAAAGTACCTTATTCTTTTGTTCGACGGCGAATATTCCAGTACCCACTTCGGTCGGACGCCTACACCCGGTGCCCGGAGCCCCCGCCGGAGGCCCCGTTCCCCATCGCCCACACCAGCCGACACCGCGGAGCGCAGCCGAGGGTCAAGGCCGGCGCAGCCGCCGAGCTTGCGAGGGAAGCCTTGAGGCTTGGCGAGCACCGTGGTCTCCTCAAGCGGCGATGGAAGACGGTTTTACCCACAAATTCTGCGGAAGACCCAGAAAATCAAATGTCCGGTCGGCGCATACCGGGCGAAGCGACCATCATCGAGCAGGACCCTGCGGTCGCCACTGACCAACGATTCGGCGACAACATGAAAAGCCCTCTGGCCATCAGGGCGTGTGCCATCATCGGCACTGAAGAGCACCCACTCCCCTCCAGGCAAAACTACCGGCCAGTCCACGTCCAGATATCCGTCCAGTTCCACCAACGGCTCCGGTAGCCCGCCGTTCTCCGACACCTTGAACAAGCCCCCCGGCCCCTCGGTACCGAAAATGATCTGACCTTGTGGGCCCCATTGACCGAGATTCCCCAAGTCGAAGTCGGTAAGGATGTCCAGCGAGCCGTCGGTCAAGGAAACCTTTTTCACCTGGGTGTCTGTCACGAAAGCCAATTCCTGGCCGTCCGGTGACAGCATGGGGTCTTGGCCTCCTTCGGTACCGGGTATGGGCGCACTCTCCATCTGATGCATTGCCCTCAAATAGAGCTGTCCTTTGGTCTGATAGACCAGATACCGCCCGTCCGCCGAAAGTGCCATTGTTCGTTGCGGTTCCCCTTCAGCCGTGATGGAGAACCTTTTCACGGTCGGGACGGGAGGTGTGGTTGTGAAACTCCACAGGGAGAGACCAACGAGAACGCCTCCGAGAACGAAAGCGGAGAACAGGGCGAACATCCCGGGCATCACGCGGCGAGGGCGGACGCCGTTGCCCGGCTGGGCAATCACGCCGCCGGGATCAGCCAACACCTTCTGAATATCCACACGAACATCCGCAATATCGTGACAACGATCCTTCGCTTCCTTCTCCAGGCAGCGTTCGAGGAGTAGCCTGAGTCTTGGATGTAGATTGGGAGGCAGACTATTCCACTCCGGCTCTGCCCGGAGAACATCGGCGAGAATATGGGCCACCGTTTTGCCGTCGAAAGTCTTGCGTCCCGTCACCATCTCGAACAGGACGACACCAAACGACCAGATGTCCGCACGTTTGTCGGTGCTGTCACCGCTGGCCTGCTCGGGTGACATGTACGCGGCAGTGCCGAGGATGACTCCCTGTTGTGTCGCGGCCATACTCAACGTGGGTGACTGTGACAGGTTCACGGCCGACCCGTCTCCCGCAAACGCCTTCGCCAACCCGAAGTCCAGCACCTTGATCTTCCCGGCCGGTGTGACCTTGATGTTGGCGGGTTTCAGATCCCGGTGAATGACGCCCTTCTCATGCGCGGCTTCGAGTGCTTCGGCGATCTGTAAGGCAAGTTTGAGGGATTCCTCGACTGGGATCGCGCCCCGCTTCAGCCGATCCGCCAGCGTGTCACCTTCAACCAATTCCAGGACGAGGAACCGCGTGCCGTTGTCTTCTTCCAACCCGTAGATCGCGGCGATGTTGGGATGATTCAGCGACGCAAGCAGCTTCGCTTCGCGCTCGAACCGTGCGAGTCGTTCTTCGTCTTTGGCGAACTCTTCGGGGAGCGTCTTGATGGCGACTTCACGCCCTAGTTTGGAGTCGCGGGCACGCCACACCTCGCCCATACCGCCCTTTCCGAGGGCAGAAACGATTTCGTAGTGCGCGAGTTTGGAACCGGGCTGAATCACCCGTATATAGAACTACGGATGGGACTTCGCGTCAATCAAACAACCACACGGACGTACAACCGCCTACTCTTCCATCTGCCTGTAGTCGGACCGAGGCGATGGCCGGTCTTTTCCACATGTACGTGATCGCGGGCGATCTCAACCGGTCGATGCAACACAAGCGTTAAATCGTTCTGCCGGAGTTTCGAACCCCAACGTTTTACGTGGCCGTTCGTTGAGCTGACGCGCCACCTTGCTTAGATGAGCCTGCGAGTGCACCGATAAATCGGTTCCCTTGGGGAAGTACTGTCGGAGCAAGCCATTGGTATTCTCATTAGAACCGCGTTGCCATGGACTGTGCGGATCGCAGAAGTACACATCAATGTCGGTGGCCAAGCTAAACCGTCGATGATGGGCCAGTTCCTTGCCTTGATCCCAGGTCAGCGATTTGTACAGCTCGGTCGGTAGTTTCTTGGACTGTTTGATCAGCGCGGGAATCACGGTCTGCGTCTGCCTATTGGCGACCTTCACCAACATCACGTAACGGGTATGACGTTCCACCAGAGTCGCAATGTAGCTCTGATTCGATCCGGCTATCAGATCGCCTTCCCAATGACCGGGCACGGCACGATCTTCGACCACGGCCGGGCGCTCACGGATCGATACCATATCCGCGATCTTTCCCAGTCCAATGCCTTTCTGGCTCGCCTTTCTGGATCGACGAATCGTCCGCTTGGACCGAAGATGCCCAAGTAGTTCTTTCTTAAGCACTCCGCGGGCCTGAACAAATAAGCTGCGGTAGATCGTCTCGTGTGACACGTGGTACGACTCATCATCCGGATACGCCCGCTTGAGCCAACCCGCGATCTGTTCGGGCGACCAATTCCGTCGGAGCTTCCTGGCCACCGCGTGTCGCAACCGTGGATAACGGGCCAGTTGACAACGCTTCGGCCGACGGGCACGGTCCCAAGCCTGTTCATCGGCTCGGGACGCTCGGTAACCATCATAACCGCCATGCCGGCGGATTTCTCGGCTTACCGTCGATGGTGATCGACCCAGCGACTTGGCCATCGACCGTATCGATTGCTCGGCCGCTATGCCTCGAGAAATCTCCTCTCGCTCCGACAGGGTCAGCGCCAGCCTCGAACGACGTCGCGTTGCGGGACGGATGCCCCCGCTATGTGCTAGTGTAGTCCGCCAGAATTAATGAGATGTAAGTGCTTGTCCAACGTCTGATATAGATATGAGGAAAGCACCGAGGGTTGATCTTGATGTTCAGGTACGAAAGGAACTGGAACGACTGAGGCGAAGCCGTAGTACATCGGTACGGTTGGCGGAACGATCCCAAATTGTGTTGCTGGCGGCTGAGAGTCTGAGGAACGAGGAGATTGCAGCACGGCTGAAGATGACGCTTCAGAAGGTTGGCCGATGGCGTGCTCGTTTCGCCAAACATGGATTGGGAGGCATTGAGAAGGACGCGCCGCGAAGCGGCCGGATTCCCTCCATCAGCGCACGGAAGCGGGCCCGGATTGTAAAGAAGACGATTGAAGAGAAGCCCCCAAACGCCACGCATTGGAGCCGTACCTCGATGGCAAAGGCGACCGGAGTCAGTGATTCGACGGTCGGGAGAATATGGCGGGCCCATGGCCTGAAGCCACACCTGTCAGGAACCTTCAAGCTGTCCAACGACAAACAATTTGCCGAGAAGCTGGAGGATGTGGTCGGTCTGTATCTGAACCCACCGGAAAACGCCATCGTCTTGTCCTGTGATGAGAAGAGCCAGATGCAGGCACTGGACCGCACCCAGCCCGGGTTACCGCTGAAGAAGGGGCGGTGTGGCACCTTGACCCACGACTACAAACGCAACGGAACCACCACGATGTTCGCCGCGCTCAATACCCTGGACGGCTCTGTGATCGGGACTTGCATGCCGAAGCATCGGCATCAGGAATGGATTCGGTTTCTCAATCAGATCAAACGCTCCGTGCCTAAAGACAAGCAGATCCACATAATCTGTGACAACTATGCGACCCACAAGCATCAGAAAGTTGTCGACTGGCACAAGCGCAACCCGCGCTTTCATGTGCACTTCACACCGACCAGTGCGTCGTGGCTGAATATGGTCGAACGTTTCTTCCGGGATCTTTCAGAGCAACGGCTTCGGCGCGGAGTTTTCCATTCGGTTCCAGAGTTAATCCAGGCCGTTGAGGACTATGTCGACGGTCACAATCAGAGCCCTAAGCCGTTCATCTGGACCGCGCAGGCTTCCGATATTCTTGAGAAAGTCCGACGCGCTCGAAAGAAGCTGGTTAAAGTGCACTCTGTTTGACGGGGACCACTAGCTGACAATAAATAGATGATCCCGTCTTACCAAACGCCCGCCCGATCGCCCTCTGGGCCTCCCCTCTCTGCCACCGATCCCACAACTCCGCCTTCTCTGCTGCAGTGAATCCGAAACGCATTCCTTTCCGCATACACTCCTCCTGTTCCTTTTATATAGGTTAGAGTGTTGCGTCGATCGGTTGAGACCACCCGACCACCCAGACAAGTGAAATTGCTACCCCCTGCCCAGGAGCCATTGGAGGAGGTTTTCGGTGGTAGGAGGGCTGGGTCAGCGAAGACTATGGAAGCGGCACCCGTTGCTTCAGCTCTTCAAACCAGGACGTCCATGAGCTGCGCTCACCCCGAATGATGAAGATTCTTACACCACTCTTTCACGACCCACCTGTTCGAAGATGGTCACGGCAGACGCACACTTCCAGAACTGCCGAGAGATAAAGACAATCGACCACGATGATCTACAACCATATCCTGAACATGCTCTCGGGAGGCCGAATCTCAGCGAATGTTCTGACCAAATCTGGTGGATTTATATAGCTCGATCATGCAGGATAACCCACAAGACGTTTCACCAGAAATACGTTTGTCTCTAGTGAGTTGGAGAATCCAGTCGCGGTTGTTACACTGCGCCACGTGCGAGATATCAGTAGTTACGTAGTTCTAGATAATATTAGTTAGCCCGACAGGAGCCTACGCGTGTTCTGGGAAAGTGTTTTAGCCGGTATCACGGCGAATATTCTCTTTGTAGCGTTGACCGTCGGATTCGGGCTCACTGTCCTTTGGTTTCGCCGTCGAGCGCTTCTGAGGTTCTGGGGGATGAGGGAGGTACGGAAGCTTCGGATCTACATCTCTCATCTCCGAATTCAAACGGGGGGTGCAATTGATGCCAGCGGAACACCGCGATCCTACCAAGGTAGCGTTGTAACGCAACTGGAGTCAGAGATGGGGGCCACCCTCAAGAGTCTATTCTCGGTAAGTATCCCTGGCCGGGCCGTTCAGCCCAATTGGACGAGAGCCCTCCTGTTCGTGAACACGGATGTGGAGGCACAGCCGGCCCCCTTGCAGCCCCAACAAATAGATCAGGAGGGGACGGTCGTCGCGCTTGGATCCCCAGGCTACAATGTCGTCTCCGGAGCGATCGAAACCAACTGTAAGAGCCCAGTAAGATTCGTCGACGACAATACTGCCATTCAGCTGCCTGGCAACATCAAGATCACGGACTTTCGGCAGGCGGTAGTGGCCCGTTTGTTATCAGGCGATCGGTACTGGTTCTACGCGGCTGGCATGTCTGAGACAGCAACGGCAGCGGCAGCCTACTACTTGGCAAAGTCGTGGGGGCGTCTCGACCGTGTGCATCGGAGATCACCGTCGTTCTTCGTCGCGATCCAATTCTCGGGCGATGATTTCAGGAATGCCCGAGTCATTGCCGAAGCAGCAATGTGAGCGGGCTAACACGTGGCTGCACCAGACGGCGGCCACGGCATCTTCTTGAATCGAAAAAGGAGTGGCCGCCGCAGGTGAGCCACAATCCGTTAGGCCGACTCCACGAACTGTGGCCTCACCCGCGGCACGATTCTTCGAGAAGGTCTCGGGCCCCTGCCTCGAGAATCGTTGCCGCGATACCCATTGAAGTACGATATCCGGCCAATGAACCTTCACCCAACGTGATGTCAACCAGGAGGCGAACCATGAGTGCCCCCTTTGTCTCACGCGTCGGCGGAATCCTCAGCGCCGACATCGCCGTTCCCGAACACGAACGTGAGGTGCGCTTCTACTCACGTGTACTCAGCACGGGCGAGAATCCGCTTTGGCGCGAGGATCTGATGAACAACCTGGGCATGCCGATCATCGGCTTGGGCGCGCGCAGCACGGAATATGCTCACCTCCCGCTCCAATGGATGCCGCACATTCAGGTCGCCGATGTCGCAGCCAGTGTGGGACGTGCTTTGGATCTGGGCGGGAGTCAGCTCATGCACGCCAAAGACGACGATGGAAAGAGCCAGTGGGCGGTGCTGCTCGATCCGAATGGGGCGGCGTTCGGGATCATCCCAGTGGTTTCTGCGGAGGCGATCCCGCCAACTGACGGCGCCGCATCGCGCGACGCTGCGGCGCGTGTGGGACGCATCTCCTGGCTCGACCTGACGGTCTCTGACGCCTTGGCAACTCGTGACTTCTACCGACAGGTCGTTGACTGGTCGGCGCAGGACGTCGAGATGGAGGACGCAAGCGGGCGTTATGCCGACTACAACTTGTTCGGCAATGATGGAAACCCGGCGGCGGGAGTCTGCCATGCGCGCGGCGTGAACCTAGGTCTGCCGCCGATCTGGATGATCTATCTCCCCGTTGGCGACCTCGCCGAAAGTCTCCGTCGCGTACGGGACGGAGGGGGTGAGATCATCAAGGCGACACGGGGGAGCGATGGGGAGTACACATATGCCGTGGTTCAGGATCCGGTGGGGGCGTGCCTGGCGTTGGTGCCGGGATAGAGAAGGTTGCAGCGGCCTAACAAGGCGTTGCACCTGACAGCGCGCGTCGCGCGCCGCAGGTGAACGCCAGGGCGTTAGACCGAAACGCGGGTCGATCCTCTCGACACGATCCGGGATCGGTTTCGAATATGGCTCCGCAGCGCGCGCCCGCCTGAAAGCGAACAGGTGTGTAGCGAGGGCTGGATCACCCGTACATAGAACTGCGGATGGGACTTCGCGTCAATCAGGAAGGCACCCGGTCGGTAAACCGCCTACTCGGAGATCTGAAATGTCCGTGTTTGCGGGGTTTTCGTCGAAAATCCACATCTACGGTTTGACGACTATACATCCATGTGGCTCAGAAACTGTCTGGCGAATAGGAGGGTCTGCCGGGGGCAGCGTACCTAACGGTCTTGCGCTTCAGCGGCGGGCCGCGCAGCGGCCCGTCCGCTGCAAGCGCTTGTTAGGCGGAGGCCCAGGGATCGTAGGAGCCGAAGTTCCAAACGTGCCCTTCGGGATCGCGGCAAGAGTAGTCCCGGCCCCCGTAGTCCTCGTCCTTGATTTCAATCACGATCTCCGCGCCCGCCGCGACAGCTCGTGCGTAGTGTTTGTCGGCGTCGTCGACGATGATGTACGGGCTCTGAGATACGGCGCCACCCAGAGCGCTCGGCGGCTTCTGAAGATTGTCGAACTCGCTCGCGCGCGCGGAGCCGAGCATTATCATTCCGTTCCCGAAGACGAGCTGTGCGTGGACGATTGTGCCGTCTTCACCGGGCACGACAAGGTGCTTCTCGAATCCGAACGCCTCGCAGAGCCACGCGATGGCTGCCGCTGCATCGTTGTATCGCATGGTCGGAATCACCGTCGAAGCTGTGGTCTTTGCATTGTCGGCCAATGGCTCTCTCCTGTGTGGTGCGTCGGTCTAATGTTGCCGCCTAACTACGTATTAGCTAGTTCCGTATAACACTCCAAACCCCGCCTGTCGAGGCTTCGTAAGCACAACTCGGATGGAGCAAGTATGAAACGTTGAAGGGGTTACTAGATGGCAATGTGTTGCTACGAAGCTTGCCCAGGCTTCCTATCTCGTCCTGTCAGTCACCGAACTCCACATCTCCGATAAGACGACAATACATCAAAGTGGAATTCCTACAACCGTGCCAGGACCCATTTGGGAAGGTTTTCGGTGGTTGGAGGGTTTGGTCAGCGAGACGGATGGGCGTCAGGGCACCGGCACCCGTTCCTTCAGTTCATTGAACCAGTTCAAGACGACGTCAAGCCGCACCGGGGTCTCGTCGCTGGTAATGACTCTCTTAGTCAGTAGGAATCGCTGCCCGTCGACGGTATCGTAGTCGATAGCATCATGGTAGTACGGCGTGAGACTGAATAGACCTTCCGGACTGCCTGCCGCGAAGGTGTCATCGGTCCGGATCGGGACAGCCATCAAGCGTTGTTCTTTGCGATTCCAGTAGAAGAGCTCGCCCTGGTCCGGGCCCCAACGCGGCCCCATCCCCCCGTCTGTAGAGATTTGCCATTTTCCGCTTCCGAAATCCGGAAAGGGGCTCACGTAAACTTCAAGCTGGTTCGACTCAGAGGAGACGTAGGCCAGCCAACGGCCGTCGGGTGAGATCTCCGGGTTGAACTCGTTGAACTCGGTTTGCAGTATTACTTCCGAGAGACCGTCACCCTCGATGGGGACCAGGCGCAGATCCGCCCGCGTGTTGGTTCCCACTTCCGTGAAGAAAAGCGTTTTGTCGTCGGGAGATATCGATCCAAGATTCTGTGTGTTCGGACTCGTTCTTGTGAGGCGTTCGACCTCGCCCGTCCCGTCGGCCGACTTCCAGAAGAGATTGTAGGCTTCTCCGTCACGAAGCGACATGAACACCACACGGTCACCGGCTGCGGTCCAAATAGGGTCCATGTCATAACCGGGATCGAAAGTGAGCCGCATCATGGTCTCCTCGGTCAGGTTCCAGATCCAGACATCGCTGTCTTCTGTGCTAGTGGCGATGGAGACTGCCACCTTCGTCCCATCGGGCGAGATTTTCTTGAAAGGTAGGTAGGTGCGTCGCGGCGCCGTCAGCGGAGTCTCATTCCCCTGCCGATCGACCCACACGTGCGTGAACTCGTCATTCCCTCCGGAGCCGCCGCTAACGTAGACGAGCGAACCGTTTCGAGATATACCGTATTTCGTCAACCTGAGCTGGTGATCTATAGCCAGACCGTCCAGCACTGCTACGGGATCGCCGATAACCTCCAATTGATCGGGAACAAACGGAGCCGCCCTGAGGCTGCCATCCAGTTCATAAACAATGTGCCCTGTCGCGGCGAAGCGGGGATGACTGCCGTTCTCGATGAGGATTTCATGTGATCCTGTCTCCAGGTTCAAAACGGCTATTCGGTCGTCGGTCGCTACTTCCTGAGAGCTGATCGTAAAAAGGACGGCCCGGCCGTCTGGAAGGATCTCCGGCCAGTGGTGTTGTTCGCCGGGATTCGGGGTGGTGAGTGCTTCGGGAACACCACCCGCAGCGGGCACGCGAAGAAGCCCCGTAGAGCCTGCGAAAATGATCGTTTCGTCCGGCCCCCAACTCGCTCCCGTGAACCTGAAAGGATTCTGAAGTTCGCAGATTTTTGCGGCAGGTCCGCCGAGGATGGAAACCTTGCTCAGAGTCGAATCCGGGATATCGAGATACCCGACCCAGGCGCCACCGTGAGAGAAAAACGGGTACCCGGCACTCTCGGCAAGAAGGGTAGGTTCGAGCTGATCGAAGGACTGGAGATAAAGATCCAGCTGACCTTCCGACGACACTCCGTAGACGATTCGTCCACCATCCGGAGACATGGCCAATGGTGTGTAGGCTGAAAGCGCCACATTCGAAGGGAGCGACACAGTGAACCGAACCGGCTGTCGCGGGGGTTCCGAGTCCAGAACCCAGGCGACCGCTCCCACCACGATCCCGGTCACGACCATGCTGGCGACAAGGAGTGGTGCCGCCCGCCGCCAGAACGGTCCTCCGGTTTGGCCTGACAATCCGGGAACGTGCAGTCCGCCTCGATCGGCGATCCGCTCGATGTCGATCCTCACGTCGGCGATGTCGTGCCACCGGTCCTTAGGGTTCTTTTCGAGACAGCGCCCGAGTACCTGCCGAATCGTTGGGTGCTTCAGGGGTGGCTTGTCCCAGTCCGGTTCGGTTTCACGAATCTTGGCGAACATGTCAAAGAGCGTATCCCCTCGAAAGGGTCGCGTCCCGGCCAACATCTCATACAGTACGCAACCGAACGCCCACACATCGGCCTGTCGATCTGCCTCTTCTCCCCGTAACTGCTGTGGACTCAGGTAGGCTGGAGTGCCTCGTAGGAATCCCTCTTCAGTCTCAATTGCTGTGACTGTTTGGGCACCTGAGAGATCTGCCCCAGCATCGCCGCGACCGACGGATTTCGCCAACCCGAAGTCGAGCACCTTGATCTTACCGTCGGGCGTTACCTTGATGTTGGCAGGCTTCAGGTCCCTGTGAATCACACCTTTCTCGTGCGCGGCTTCGAGGGCTTCGGCGATCTGGATGGCGAGTGTGAGGGATTCTTCGACTGGGATTGCGCCGCGTTTGAGTCGTTCCGCCAGCGTGTCGCCTTCGACGAGTTCGAGGACGAGAAACCGCGTGTCGTTGTCCTCTTCGAGACCGTAGATCGCGGCGATGTTGGGATGGTTCAACGACGCCAGCAGCTTCGCTTCGCGCTCAAACCGGGCCAGACGTTCTTCGTCTTTTGCAAACTCTTCAGGCAGCGTCTTGATCGCCACTTCACGCCCAAGTTTGGAATCCCGCGCTCTCCACACTTCGCCCATGCCACCCTTGCCGAGGGCGGAGACTATCTCGTAGTGGCCAAGCTGCGTGCCAGGTTGCATCGTTTAGGTGTCTTGGAGCGATCCGTGAAAAACTCCGTAGATGATACGAAAGGCGGGAGTTGGGGTCAATCAAACAACCAGTCGGTCTGCGATTCAGACACTGCGGCGATTTCCTTGAGGCTATCCGATCGATATCGTGTGGTTTTTCGGGCGATAGGAGTTTTGCGTGGGAAACAGGGAGTTGCAGGATGGTGAAAGGGATGGGTGTGGCTCGAGAAGCGACACGAGTGCGACGACCGCCGGATGATGCGGCAAACAGGGTCGATAGAAATCCATGACGAGGGCCCGGTGCGCTATGGAGGCCGAGGATTCTGCAGTTGATTTGCCAGGGCGCGACGGAGCCGGCGGGTCTTGGCAAGAATCTTCTTGCGAGCCGTTTCGCTGAGTGTGAGCACCATTTCCTGATGCTCGAGCGGAGAGAGGAAGGCGACGTAGTTTTGGTAGTAAATCAGAATGACGGTAAAGGTCGGCTGGAGCACATCGAGGATGCGGGGGCGAGTCTTCCGATTCATGTTCCGGCGTTCGATGCGCCGCAGATACCACTGCAGCAGGCTGTAGGTGAGCAGGACAAAGACGACCTGGTTGACCACGAGACTGAATGCGCGGGAAGAGAACTCGGCGAGGCCGGAGAAACACTTGGTTTGCCGGTAGCGCTCTTCAACCACGGTGCGCAGCGCATACTCGGTGCGGGTTTGGGCGGGATCCGCAATGCGTTTGGTATCCAAGAGCACCCACTGATCGGTGTGCCCATCGGCATAGCGTTCACGGTTGATCACCGCATGGAGCGGGACCGGACAGTTGGAATAGGACTCCAGGTCCCGGACCACGGCCAGTTCCGAACCCACGCGCGTGGTGGCCGGATCGGGCGGATTTTCGACGGGGCGTTTCTCTAAGGTGCGTTGCCGGGCCTGCTCACGTTTGCGAATCGCGGCGGGCCGATGAAGGGGAGCCGGTTTCTCCGGCGGTGCAGGAGGCGTCCAAGATTGGAACGTCCCGGGTTGGGCGTCAGCCAGATCGATCGCGTCGCGGGTGATCTCCATGTTGCGACGGGCCGGAATCAGGATGTCGATCCCATAATCCTGTTTGCAACGACCAATGGAGGGGCCATCGAGAAACCCCCGGTCCAGGATCAACCGCTTGATGATTCCCGTGCCATGATAGGCCACAAACTCGTCGACCATGCGGTACAGTATCGGCAAGTCGTTATCTTTACCCTGACTGACTCGCAGTCCGGCCCATAGGAAGAAGTCCCCGGCGCGATTGGTGTGGATCAGGGTCACCAGTTTGTAGCACCGGCGCCACTGACACCGGAGTTTCTGTTTGGAGGTCAGTTTTAGACCGTCGACCGGCTTGTTGTGCTCGTTGAATAGCATCAAGGAGGCGTGTTCATAGGCCGGGTTGTCAGGTAGGAACAGATAGGTCGCATCCCCGATGAACAGCCCTTCCCGATCAAAGGCCCGATGCTGTCGGAAGATGCCCACCACGTCGCGGTTGAACCAATCCTGGAGGCGATCCGCGTCGGTCTTGCGCGCCATCTTCCGCAGATAGTCCTGATCACAGGGGGTCTGCCGGTCGTAGCTGTTCTTGTCGTTGAACCCCCCACACTCCAAGGTCACATCGCCGGTCTCCGGGTGGATGGCCCGATGCCCCATCTGGGGGCCGAAGGCCTGGACCATCCCCCCGCTGCGCACGACATAGGGATAGGCATGAAACTGATGCACCCCGTGGAAGCGCATCGCCACATTGCTGGCGATATAGACCCACACCGGTACGTCGTGCTTCTTCAATGGGGTCGGGTAGCTCCCCGCCAACTTCTCGAGAATCTTCTTGCCCGCGATGGCTCGAAAGAAGTCCGTCTCGGAGACCTCTCCGGCCGCCTCGATCGAGTCAAACTCCCCGTCCCGGAACGCGTCGCACACCAACCGGTCGTTGCGTTCAAACACGGTCATGCCGGACTCCCCATCAGGGTTTCTCCCGCCGCAGCTTCTCGATTTGATCCAGCAGCTTCAGAATCCTCCGTTGTACTCGGGTGACCTCGGCCCGGGCCGCGCGATACTGGGTATACCGTTCACTCTTCTCTCGCAACCCCTTCACTCGCTCAGCAGGAATCGACAACAACCGGGTCCGGCCCTCCTCGCTCCAGCTCAACACCATCGAGCGGTGCAACTGTCCCCGCGTACACGCACAGCCAGCCTTGCCGCACTTGCGCGCCAACTCGTACACGGTCCCCTTCACCATCGGCTTGCGTTCATAGCCCACCTCGATCAACTCGGCTAACTCATCGATCGCTTCCCGCAAAGCGGCCCGGTACCGGCTCAATCGCGCCAGTTTGCTCTTAGACTGCATGTCGTATATATTTATCACATACAGATACCGACGCTTCAACCCCAAAAATCTACATCTTTCCACAAATTGTCGTTTTGGGATTCTTCCAGACCCCGGTGGGACGGCTTAACGTTGCTGGCTCACTCTACTGTCTGAACTGCAGCCAGTCGGTTGGTTAACCGCCTACTCTTCCATCTGCCTGTAGTCGGACCGAGGCGATGACCGGTCTATTCCACATGTACGTGATGGCGACTACACTTGCATGTGACCATGCCTTCGCGCAGGACCGATTTCATGGACATAGATGGTCCGATCGGTCAGCATAGCACGCAGCCCCATTCGTTGCTGAAAGGGCCAATTGCCACTGAAGCCGAGCTTCCTGAACCTGCAGATTCTGGAGAAACTGGCTGATCGCGGAAAATAGTGCGCAGGACGTACCATAGCGACCAGTCGCCGCCGAGCCAGTGAAGAACGTTAGTAGATCTGGACTCATGTGCAGGGGAGGTACGAGATTTAGGAGTAATAACCAAAAGATCTCGAATCAGGAAAGGACGCCAAAAGGTACGTTGAACTATCACCGAAATGACCCAATCTCGGAGGTTTCCCCATGCGTCAGCTCGTGAACGCCCACCTGGTAGCTTTCTTTGTTCTCCTCGGGATCACGGTTCCGTCCTGGAGCCAGCAACCCGCAGAGATCGTCATTCGCGACGGCACGATCGTGACCTCGGAAGGTCGCTATGACGCCGACGTGCGTATCCGCGGCGGTCTCATCGTTGACATCGGCGAAAACCTGGAAGCGGGCGCCGGCGCCCGGGAACTGGATGCCGCGGGCCTGCTTGTCATTCCTGGCGGCATCGATCCCCACGTGCACGTGCGCGACAACTCCGTCGACACCTATGAAAGCGGCTCTCGGTCTGCCCTGGCGGGCGGCTTGACGACGATCTCGAGCTTCCCGTTCCAACAGGCGCCGGTCCTTACCGGAGGGTTCCCCCCGGTGCGGAAGACCCTTGCCAGAGCCATCGAAGGCGAGGTCCCGTCGATTCGCCGGGACGCGATCGCGGACTTCATGCTCCATCCGGTTATCGACGACCCGGACGCCCAGCAGCACGAGCTGGCTACCTTGAGCGCCGACACCGGCCAGACCACCATCAAGGTCTTCATGGCCAGTCCCGATTTCGATGACAACGTCCGCGGCTACCTGGCGGTACTGGACGCGGCACGGGAGGCCGGCATTCTGACGATGTTTCACTGCGAGGATGGGCCCATCGTAGAACGCGCCGTCGAGGAGCTGGCCGCCGCGGGTCGGACTGCGTTCCGGCACTATCCGGACAGCAGACCGGCGCTCGCTGAGGTCGTCGCCACCCAGCGGGCCGTAGCCATGGTCGAGGCCACCGGCGCACCGATCTACATCGTGCACCTGTCGGCGGAGAGAGCGCTGCGGGTCGCCCAGCAGGCGCAGGCTCAGGGTCTGCCGGTGTGGGTCGAAACCCGGGCCATCTATCTGCACTTCACCCGGGAGAGTTTGGACCGTCCCGATCGCGAGCGCTTTCGCACCCAGCCGCCGCTACGGACCACACGCGATCAGGACGCCCTCTGGACGGGAATCGCCAACGGGTCCATCCACGTGGTGGCCACCGACCACGGCAGCATCGACAACCTGCAGATGATGCGCCCCATGTTGTTTTCCGATGGCGTAGTGACCGGCCGGATCTCGGCGGAGCGGTTCGTTGCGGTGACCGCGACGAATCCAGCCAAGCTGTTCGGCCTCTATCCCCGCAAGGGGACCATCGCCGTCGGCTCGGACGCCGACATCGTACTCTGGGATCCCGACGAGGCTCGCACGGTCCGGGACGAGGACATGTTCTCGAACAGGGGCTACTCGATCTATGCGGGAAGAGAAGTCACGGGTTGGCCCGTCGTGACGATCCGTCGCGGCGAGATCGTTTATGAGAACGGCGAAGTCCGCGCCACGGCGGGAAGCGGTCAACTGCTGCGGCGGGGCCGATGGCAGGCTCCCTAGCAGCCGTGGTCGAGACACAACAGGAGAGTTGATCGGAATCGAAATTCACAAGCTGGACGCCGCAAACGTGGAAGTCTGCAGGCAGGAATAGAGATCACGGATTGTTTTCAAGTTCAGGAGGGCCAGAATTTCATGACGAAATCTTATCGGAGCCTGATCATGGTCGTTGCTCTCGCTCTCGTCCCCACACCCGTCGGGGCGCAGGAACCGGTCTATTGGGATGTGATCGACCGTATTCGCAGTGAGGGATTCGAGAACTCGCAGGTTATGGACAACGCCGGCTACCTGGCCGATGTGATTGGTCCACGTCTCACCGGATCACCTAACATGCGCCAGGCCCAGGAGTGGGCGATGGACCGCATGACGGATTTCGCGCTGTCCAGGGTTGAGAAGGAACCATGGGGCGATGAGACTGCAGTCAGGAATAGAGATCACGGATTGTTTTCAAGTTCAGGAGGGGATTTCATGGAAATCTTATCGGAGCCTGATCATGGTCGTTGCTCTCGCGTCCCCACACCCGTCGGGGCGCAGGAACCGGTCTATTGGGATGTGATCGACCGTCGCAGGGATTCGAGAACTCGCAGGTTATGGACGCCGGCTACCTGGCCGATGTGATTGGTCCACGTCTCACCGGAGACCTAACATGCGCCAGGCCCAGGATGGGGTGCATGACGGATTTCGCGTACCAGGGTTGAGAAGGAACCATGGGGCGATGAGACCGTCGGGTGGGAGGTGCAGCGCGTTTCCGTTCATATGAACGCGCCAGATTACCAGATGGTGACGCGTACCCGGCCCTGACACCCGGGACGGAGGGTCCGGTCACCGCGAACGCTGTGAGGGCCCCGATCCGGACCCCTGAAGATCTGGATCGATATCGCGGTCGTCTCGATGGCGTGATCGTGCTGGCCACACCGCCGATGCCGACGAGTCCCCGCTTCGTTCAGGACGCGTTCCGGCATACCGAGGAATCGCTCGGCGTGTTCAAGACAGAGGCAACCGACCTGCTCATCAACCGCCACGCGCGGGGTCAGGCCGGGCAATCGACCTTCAGGCGCGAGCGAATCTCCGCCGCCGAAGTAGAGGAGTTCTACAAGTCGGAGGGGGTAGCCGTCGTTCTGAACGCGAGTATCGGGAGCGACGGAACGGTGTTCGCAACCGGACATCCTACGACACGTAACGACAGGACACGCTCAGGGATCGAGAATGTCCTTCCCACTCTCGCCGTTGCCACCGAACACTACAACCGCATCTACAGGATTCTCGAACGGGGGATCGAGGTGACGATGGACGTCGAAGTCCAGGTCGCGTTCGACGAATCGGATCCGAGCGGGTACAACGTGATCGGCGAGATTCCGGGGAGTGATCTAGCCGACGAGGTGGTGATGATCGGGGCGCACCTGGACTCCTGGCACGCCGGGACCGGTGCAACCGACAACGCGAGTGGCGTTTCGGCCGTGCTCGAAGCAATGCGCATACTCCAGGCCATCGACGCCCGTCCGCGGCGTACGATTCGTGTGGCCCTGTGGAGTCAGGAGGAGACGGGTCACAGGGGTTCTCTGGGCTATATCAAGAATCACTTCGGGAGTCCGCAAGAAGGGACCAAGCCCGACTATGAGCGCTTTTCCGTGTATTTCAACATGGACAACGGCACCGGCCAGTTCCGCGGCGTGCACATCCAAGGAAATACCCAGGCCACGCCCATACTAGATGCCTGGATGAGACCGTTCAATGAGTTTCAAATGGAAACGATCTCCCAGTTCAGTAACACGGGAACCGACCACCTCTCGTTCATCAAGTCCGGGCTCCCTGGGTTCCAGTTTCTGCAGGACCGAATCGACTATCGGGCCAGAAGTCACCATTTCAACATGGACGTTTTCGACCGACTCCTGCCGAAGGACCTAATGATCAATTCGGTCGTGATGGCGAGCTTCGCGTACCACGCAGCGATGAGGGACGGAACCTTTCCACGCCCGCCTGCGGAGCGTTGACGCTAGCAGCCTCCGTCAGTTGAAGGGTGAGCTTTGGAGGGGCTTGTGAGCTCCAACACCTTGCCTTGGTGTTTACGGGCCAACATTGAAAGCTCGCTAAGGCATAAGAAAACGTGGGAGCTTCCATATCAGGACCTCAGGTATTCCAGCCTAGCCAGTTGCGAGACCTGTCAGGAGTTAGTAGTGCTCCGGCTCAGCCGAGTCGGGTGCCTACCGCCCTCGCCATCGGGTCATTCCGGAATGCCGGTAGCGCGAACCACGCGCCCGTTCCGGCTCCGGGCCTCGCTTAGCCGACGACGGTAGCCTCACCTCTCGTCACCGCTGTACCAGACACGGAAGATCCGATTGCCCGCGTCGTCCGCGACCAGCAGTGAGCCGTCCGCGGACTGCAGTACATCGACCGGGCGACCCCACACCTCCTTCTCTGGAGCGGGGGAAGAGAAAGAGGACAAAGAACGTGTTTCGTCGTCCCTGACGATGAATCCGGTCAGAAAGTCCTCCGGCGGGCCCGACGGCTTTCCGTTCTCGAACGGGATGCGCACGACCGAGTACCCGACGAGATACGGACGGTTGACTGACCCGTGCAGCGCAACGAACGCGCTGTTGTGGTACGTTTCGGGAAACTGCTCGCCGGTGTAGAAGGCCAATCCCATCGGGGCCGCGTGGGCGGGGAGGAGCACATCGGGAACGATCGTCTTCTCGACAAGATCCGGTCGCGCTCCGTTGAGGAGCGGCTCGGGGTTAGGACCGATATAGGCATACGGCCAGCCGTAGAAGCCGCCGTCCACCACTGATGTCACGAAATCGGGAGCGAGCTCATCCCCCAGGTGGTCTCGCTCGTGCACCACGGTCCACAGAGTGCTCGATTCCGGGTAGAACGCCATGGCCACGGGGTTTCGGAGGCCCCCGGCGAATACCCGATGTCCTGAGCCATCTTTGTTGTATGCGCTGATCGCGGCCCTCCGGGGATCGGTGCCGGGCTTGGCATTCGTCGAGGAGCCCACCGCGACGTACATCTTCCGGCCGTCCGGTCCGAAGATCAGGTTCCGCGTCCAGTGCCGGAAACCACGCGTTGGGTGATCGGACCGCTCGATCTGCTCCACGCGGCTGTCGTCGATGCCGAGGCGCTCCGCCCGCGTCCGGCTGACGTCGATGCCGAGGCGCTCCGCCGTCTCGAGATCGAGCGCGTCACTTTCGACCGGGAGGTCCACGACGTGCTCGGGTACTCCTTGCGCCCGAAGCTGTCCCGGGACGTATGGGAAGCGCACGACGGCGTCGTTGTTCCCGACGTAGAGGAACCCATCGAGGAACGCCATGCCGAACGGTCGCTCCAGCGCCGTGGCGAACGTCTCGCGGCGTTCTGCAACGCCGTCGCCGTCCGCGTCTCGGAGGAGCAGGATCTCACCGGAGCGGCTCTCGGCGACGAAGACGTCTCCGTTCGGAGCGAGGGCCATATGGCGCGGGTTTGAGAGCTCGTCGGCGAATACGCTCACTTCGAATCCCGCCGGAACGGACAGCGTAGCGGCGGCCGGCCGCTCCACGATCGTTGGAAAGGCTCGGTTCCAGTCGGTTTCGAAGGGCTCGGGAAGCTGCTGGACCGACAGGACCAGCAGCAAAGCGATGACAGTCATACGGGGCGACTCCTTTGAGCTCGGGCGTCATGCGATTAGACGATAGGAAGCATTAGCGACCCTGCTGCCTGCCAGGTTGCATGTTTTGGAGCCCGTTGGATTAGATGCTAGACATCTCGGCAACTATAACTGTAGGTGGGAGTTAAACGCAATCAAACAGTCACATGCCTGAAATACCGCCTACACGGAAAAGTGGAACCCTCGGAAAACGCGAGCTTTCGACAGCGAGGCACTTTACCGGTTTCGCGGGCGATCTCAACCGGTCGATGCAACACAAGCGTTAAATCGTTCTGCCGGAGTTTCGAACCCCAACGTTTTACGTGGCCGTTCGTTGAGCTGACGCGCCACCTTGCTTAGATGAGCCTGCGAGTGCACCGATAAATCGGTTCCCTTGGGGAAGTACTGTCGGAGCAAGCCATTGGTATTCTCATTAGAACCGCGTTGCCATGGACTGTGCGGATCGCAGAAGTACACATCAATGTCGGTGGCCAAGCTAAACCGTCGATGATGGGCCAGTTCCTTGCCTTGATCCCAGGTCAGCGATTTGTACAGCTCGGTCGGTAGTTTCTTGGACTGT
Source organism: Terriglobia bacterium (assembly GCA_965262425.1). Taxonomy (GTDB): domain Bacteria; phylum Acidobacteriota; class Terriglobia; order 20CM-2-55-15; family 20CM-2-55-15; genus CAZOZZ01. Next base: position 3,263,530 of record OZ253536.1, read on the forward strand.
TTGATCAGCGCGGGAATCACGGTCTGCGTCTGCCTATTGGCGACCTTCACCAACATCACGTAACGGGTATGACGTTCCACCAGAGTCGCAATGTAGCTCTGATTCGATCCGAGGCTATCAGATCGCCTTCCCAATGACCGGGCACGGCACGATCTTCGACCACGGCCGGGCGCTCACGGATCGATACCATATCCGCGATCTTTCCCAGTCCAATGCCTTTCTGGCTCGCCTTTCTGGATCGACGAATCGTCCGCTTGGACCGAAGATGCCCAAGTAGTTCTTTCTTAAGCACCCCGCGGGCCTGAACAAATAAGCTGCGGTAGATCGTCTCGTGTGACACGTGGTACGACTCATCATCCGGATACGCCCGCTTGAGCCAACCCGCGATCTGCTCGGGCGACCAATTCCGTCGGAGCTTCCTGGCCACCGCCTGTCGCAACCGTGGATAACGGGCCAGTTGACAACGCTTCGGCCGACGGGCACGGTCCCAAGCCTGTTCATCGGCTCGGGACGCTCGGTAACCATCATAACCGCCATGCCGACGAATTTCTCGGCTTACCGTCGATGGTGATCGACCCAGCGACTTGGCCATCGACCGTATCGATTGCTCGGCCGCTATGCCTCGAGAAATCTCCTCTCGCTCCGACAGGGTCAGCGCCAGCCTCGAACGACGTCGCGTTGCGGGACGGATGCCCCCGCTATGTGCTAGCTGACAATAAATAGATGATCCCGTCTTACCAAACGCCCGCCCGATCGCCCTCTGGGCCTCCCCTCTCTGCCACCGATCCCACAACTCCGCCTTCTCTGCTGCAGTGAATCCGAAACGCATTCCTTTCCGCATACACTCCTCCTGTTCCTTTTATATAGGTTAGAGTGTTGCGTCGATCGGTTGAGACCACCCGACCACCTGATGAGATGGACTCCTCCTTTGACTTCGTCGGCATCTAAAGTGCCAAAGTCATAAAGAGGCTCGCACAAGTGCGGCCTAAACACAGTGTGTAAGAAGGAGTCCAAATGAAGAATAAGACGATCGCAGTGGATCTGGAAAAAATGTTTTCGAGATCGGGGTATCGGATCGACCCGGACATGTCGAGAAAACATATCGTTTAAGTCGGGTGAAGTTTCTCCCGTTCTTTGTGAATCGAGAACCGGCGACAGTGCTGATGGAAGCCTGCGGTTCAGCCCATCACTGGGGAAGGCAGATCCGGGAACTGGGGCACGAGGTGGTTCTGATTTCGCCGCAGTATGTGAGGCCGTACGTGCCGCGCGACAAGACCGATCGTGCGGATGTGAAAGGATTGCTCGAGGCCTATCGCAACACGGACATCCGCCCGGTTCCAATCAAGACCCTCGCCCAACAGCAACTGACAGCACTGCATCGAATCCGTTCGACATGGATGCGAACACGAGTCACACGAATCAACATGGTGCGGGGGTTGTTGCGGGAATTTGGCTTCGTGATTCCTGTGGGAGCTCGTAATGTGGTGCCGGCGGTGATGGGGCTGATCGAAGATGCGGAGATCGAGATTCCCAGTGTGGTTCGGGAGATGTTGGACCAGGTGTGTGGCGAGATTCGCGAACTGGAAGCTCACTTGCGAAGCGTGGAACGGGAGCTGGAAGCACTGGCCCAGCAGACACCGGCGGTGGAGCGTCTCCGCTCGATTCCTGGAATCGGGCTGCTAACCTCTACGGCCATAGTGGGGTTTGTCGGCGACATCCAACGATTTCGATCGTCCCGCCAGTTTGCCAGTTATCTGGGGCTCACACCCCGGGAACATTCCAGTGGTAATCAGCGTCGGTTAGGTGGGATCAGCAAGCGCGGCGACCGTTATCTGAGGACGCTACTCATCCACGGGGGGCGTTCGGTGTTGTTTAGGGCTCCGAAAGCGGAGACCCCATCGCCCTTACAGCAATGGGGCCTTCGTATTCGCGAACAGCGGGGACACAACAAAGCGGCCGTGGCCCTGGCCAACAAGCTGGCCCGCAGAGTGTGGGCGGTTTGGAAACGAGACTGTGACTATCAGGCCAACTATCGGGCGGCCTGACCCAGAGTCGAGAAGTCTATTCAGCTAGCTGCGACGACGTTGGAGTTGATGGCGTACCGGTCAGACCGGCGCGGGGAAATGTCGACACATGTCCTGGCCCTCTTGAGGCCGTCCATCCGGTTGGCACCCCGCGCGCGAATTCCATCATGGCCCGGAACCAAAGCGTTCCACTTAAGAGGCCGGAGATACGGATGCAGTCGACCTGCCATTCACCTCGAAGCGTCCCATCAGCCATGCTGAATGTCATCGTCGAAGATCGAACAGGAGAGTTGCGCCTACTTGACAGAGGAGTCCAGATACGGACAAGTGAAATTCCTACTGCCCTGCTTAGAAACTTTTCGAGGAGATTCTGGGGTTGGAATGCTCGATCAGAGAGGGCTATGGGAGCGGCACCCGTTCCTTCACTTCCTCGATCCAGTTCTGGACGACGACAACCCGCCTCGGTGCCAGGCTGTCGTTACCGACTAGCCGGATCATGAGAAACCGGCCGTCCGGTGCAACGTCGTACGACGGAGGCTGCGAAGTGCTAACGTAGCGGTTCTCGAACAACGGTTCTGGTGGTTTGAAATCGAAGCTATCTCTGGAGTCCACGGCAACAGCCATCAACTGGCGGTCCGCTTCTCCACGCCGGCTCGCGTCGCCTTCGAGGTAGTAGAGCTCTCGTCCGTTACGTGCCCAAACTGGCTCGGTCCCGCCGCTCGGGGACACGCGGACAGGCGCGCCGGGTCCGGGATAGGGCCGAACCCAGATCTCGACCTGTCCTGTCTGGTTTGAAGTATAGGCCAGCCAGCGCCCGTCGGGCGAGAGCGTGGCACCCCAAAGCCCCTCGCCGGACGGTGTCGCTACAACTGGTTCGAAGTTGTCGGGCTCGGCGGTCGGCCATCGGACGATGTCGGTTCCGGGATCCGGCACATTGAGGTCCACTGCGACGAGCTCCGAACCGTCGGCCGACCACCCGAGCGGATGAAAGTGTCCCTCAGCAGATAAGGGTTCCGGTGCGCCGCTGCTGCCATCGGCCGAAAGGGCCCACAGTCCTGGCGTCGAATCGGAACCGGCGTCGCTCTCATAGACGATACGCTGTCCATCCGGTGTCCAGAGGGGAGAAAGATGACCGCCGTCAAAGGTCAGTTTGATTGGGGGCCGGCCGGCCACGTCGTACACCCAGATGTCGCCCTCAACGACGATGGCGAACCGCTCGGCGTCCGGTGAGAGTCGCGGATTCTGCGCACCCTCCAGAGGCGACGCGGTCAACACCTCCTCCTCGTGTCCGTCACGCCCGATCCAGAGAGGTGTTCCCAATTCCGATTCAGTACCCGGTAAGTAGACCAGCGAACCGGATGCGGAAACATCAAATTGCAATGCCGCGTTTGCATTGAACCGGAAGACACCTTGAAGCAAGGGGACCGGTTCGTTCACCTCTAGTGTTTCCGGATCAAACCGACGGACCACAATGTCGTTGCCGAGCTGGTAAACGAGATGCCTGGCCGTCACAAAGTAAACGGGGCCGCCGGCGAAAAGCACCTTTTCATCTCCGGATTCCAGCGATCGCACTACCATCCGGGTATCGACCTGGGCATCGACCCGGGTATCGCCCTGGGCATCGACGTCGCTGTTGATCGTGGCAAATAATATGTATTCTTCCCCAGGCAACATGGTCGGTTTGAAGATCGGGCCTTCGCGCTCCACGAGGGCCTCCGGGGGCCCGCCGTTTGCAGACACGCGCATGATGCGCCCCGTTATACTCTCACCTATGAGGTTCGCCTGGCCGTACAGGATTGAGTTGCCTGAGGTCCAGAAGGGGCCTAAAGCGTTTTCCGCTTCGGTCAGAAGAACAGGCATGCCGCCGCCCACAGGGACCTTCCTCAATTGCCCCTGGTTCGGAGAAAAGTAGCCGATCCATTGACCATCCGGTGAGAAGAAGGGAGCGCGGATCAACTCGCCCTCGGTTCCGGCAACGGGTCTGGTTTCGAGTTCCCCTATCGAGCGCAAGTGCAGTCCGTCGTCCCCGCTGGTGACGACCTGGCTGCCGTCCGGTGAGATGGCGAGCATAGGGTCAAAGGGACGTTGAGCTTCAGGCAACTCGTACTCAAAACGCGTGACTGGGCGGGGCTCGGTTGGAGGCGACGGTCTTAGATACCAACCACCCACAGCGGCGACAACGACGGCGATCGCCAATGTGGCCACGTAAGGAAGCAAGCGCAGCCCTTGGGGTGTCGGCTGAGCAAGCGTTCCTTGCGGATTGGCCAGGATTTCTTCAATCTCCAACCGCACGTCCGCGATCGAGTGCAAGCGGCGTTTTGGTTTTTTTGCCAGGCAACGTTCGAGCAGTCGGCGAATGCCTGGGCTGAGGTGGGGCGGCAGCGCGCTGAAGTCCGGTTCGCGTTCAAGGATGGCTCCGATGGTGTCCGAAAGTGTGTTGCCTTTGAAGAGGGTCTTGCCGGACAGCAGTTCGTAGAGTACGCAACCAAACGCCCAGACATCGGAACGGTTGTCGGCCGGTTGCCGTCGGGCCTGCTCCGGGCTCATGTACGCCGGCGTGCCTAGCAGGACGCCCTTACCGCTTTCGGCATCCTCCGTTAGCGTTTCAAGGACGGTTTCATCGCCCGCCGCTGTGCCGGCATATGCCTTCGCCAATCCGAAATCCAGGACTTTGATCTTGCCATCGGGTGTGACCTTGATGTTGGCAGGCTTGAGATCCCGGTGGATGACTCCCTTCTCATGTGCTGCTTCTAACGCTTCAGCAATCTGGAGTGTAAGTTTGAGGGACTCTTCAACACGGAGCGCCCCACGCTTCAACCGATCCGCCAGCGTGTCGCCTTCGACGAGTTCGAGGACGAGGAAGCGTGTGCCGTTGTGTTCTTCGAGCCCGTAGATCGCGGCGATGTTGGGGTGGTTGAGCAACGCCAGCAGTTTCGCCTCACGTTCAAACCGTGCGAGTCGCTCCTCATCCTTGGCGAACTCTTCGGGGAGGGTCTTGATGGCGACCTCGCGCCCCAATTTCTGGTCACGGGCTTTCCACACTTCACCCATGCCGCCTTTCCCGAGGGCAGAAACGATTTCGTAGTGTGCGAGCTTTGAACCGGGCTGAATCACCCGTAAATAAGACTACGGATTGGACTTCGCGTCAATCAGGAAGGCACTTGGTTGTAATACCGCCTACACGTAGAAGTGCCTGGGGACGCGGGTCGTTGGGGAAGTTCGTACGATTAGTCCCGAGTAACGCCGAAGCGATTACCGATTCTGGCGCGGCCGATTACTCGCCACTAGGCGACTACTCGCGACCTATCGAAGCGCCTTCACAGCTGATCTCCCACGGCACATCGAATCGGTCGACAAGCACGCCGAAGGAAGGTGACCAGAAGGTCTTCTGAAGCGGCATTCGCACCGACCCGTGTTCTGCCAGCGTCTCAAAAATACGTTCTGATTCAACCGAGTTATCGGGGTGCAACAGAACATGGAACCCCTGCGGTCGTTCATAGTCCTCAGGGAGGACATCAGCGCCACTCACGATCCCCTCACCGAGGGTCAGGGTCGCGTGGACGATCTTGCCGCGCCATTCTCGGGAAACCTGTTCTGCCATGGGCGAGTCGCCGTACGTAAGCATGGTAAGAATCTTGCCGCCAAGAGACCTCTGATAGAACCGAAACGCCTCCTCGCATTTTCCGCAAAATATTAGGTGGGGACTCAATTGCACTGCGGGTTCCTCTGATCGCCTCAGTTACCAGCCCTATCGGATCTTCAAGACGGACGTTTGTGCCGCCAAGATACCCCGAGTTTACCAAAGGTTGTCAGCTTCCGAATGCGTTCTACACGATAAGTCGCGAGTAACGCCGTAGTGTTTACAAATTGGCTGCCATCCGGAGGTAAGGTCTGCTTCTCTGAAGTGTGAACCTCAAAAGAACCAGAAGCCGTCTGGGAAGTTTGGACTCACTGTCGCCGGACTGCTACGCGGATGGTTGTTGAACGTCGGCATCTCGAACAAGTGTCACGTCCCGCCGACCGACGCCCTAGAAAAACCGTATGATTGGTCTCCGAGACCAATCGGCCTCGTTTGGAATGCAGTGCACGTCTCGCAGAAAGCTTCCGAGTTACTGCGCAACGCTGAAAATCCTCACGTTACCCCTTATCCCGAGTGCTCTCCGTGCGAAGATCAGCTTCAACTTCTCCAACCGTTTCAGATATAGCGAAAATGTCCGTGACGCAGCGGGCCTCAACTGCGCGTGCTTGCATCTCAGTAGATACTCCCTCCACAAATCGCCTGAGTGAATTTCGCTCATTTCTTGAATGATTCCGTAAATCATCTGGTGGTGATCCGACAGCTTCGTCAACGTGTATTTCCGTTTCTCGCCTCTGGCGAGAGCGAACCCTCTCCTTACATGTTCGACTCGCACGCGATCACTCGAAACAACGTCCGCGTAGCTTGCGGCTGTTCGCAGTGCCTGTACAGCCATCCGAGCGTCTCCTCCTGAGTACTCTGCTATCCGCGTCAATACGCGTTCATCATAGGTTCCTTCTCGCAAGGCGAGCTCTGCTCGCTGCTCGACGATTTCCTTGATTTCTCCAGGCGAATAGGACGGAAATTCGATCACGCTCGCGTCAAGTCGAGATCTTACTCGGGTGTCGAGCGTGTGGTAGAAGTATCGACTGTTACAAACACAGACGAGTTGGACATTGGGTAATCCGCAAAGGCCGTAGATGATTGAATTGCGTTCGCGCGGATTTGGCTTGTCGATTTCATCGAGGACCAACAGAAACGGTCTACCCTTGAGGTGTTTTTCGAACTGTTCCAGCTTGTACGGCGTGCTCAATCGCTCCGCGCCGAGAATCCTGAGATCCGTGATGATTCGGTCCAGCAGTGAATAGAACGTGTCCGCGTTCCAGCAATTGATGTAGATTCCGCTGACGGAATATCGCTCCTCAACATCGTTGAGCATAGCTCGGGCTAAACCAGTCTTCCCGCTACCGGGAGGTCCGTGGATCCAAACATGCTTCGTGGTTTGCTTCCGGGCCAGGGGCGCGAAGTGATCTCTCAGCATCTGTTGCTGTTGCCGTCGCCCGATGAAGTTCTGCGGAAGATGACCCTCGGCGAGCGAGGATGGATTTCTGATAATCGATCGATCTTTCATGTTACTGGACATCAAGAATGATCGGATTAAAGGCTCGTTCCCGAACTTGCGCCTTATTCTGGTAAAACATTACGCATCAATTACATACTCCTCCGCTAGTCTCTTAAAGCGTTTCACCTGCAAGACCGGCAACCGGCAACGAGAACCTTTAAGTCACACTGATCACGAAAGGTTGATCAGGGTGTTCGATTGGCAGATCACAACTCCGACGATCTCATGCGCGAGCTCTTCGGTGAGCCGATTTACAAGTACACCGCCGAGGACGCGGTCCGCGACGGCGTGTTCGTTCCAGTCGGCAGAGTCGGCCGTGCGCCTGTATATTTCACAGCAAGCCTTTACTTCGACGGTTACGAAAACGAACCTGAACAAATGCGTATTCCGGACCATCGTGATCACTGATTCCGATTTAACGTGATCACCGATTCCGGGATCATGATCACCGATTCCGGCATCGTGATCACTGATTCCGGGATCATGATCAGTGATTCCGGGCATCGTGATCACCGATTCCGGCGATCATGATCACCCGTCGGTAGCGAAGTTTAGACCTGTTAGGTTCTTCTTTGAAAAAGGAGAACTTGATGGGCACAAGACGGCTATCGATGAGACAGTTACGCGAGATTCTACGACTCAAACACGAACAGAAACTCAGCCACCGGGCCATCGCCCAAGCTTGCCGAGTGGGAGTAGGGACGGTTTCGGAGTACGTCCGAAGGGCCGCCGGGGCAGGGTTGGAATGGCCGCTACCGGAAGAACTGGACGAGGCCGCGCTTGAAGCGCGGCTGTTTCCCCGCAGGGGACCGGGCTTCCGGGAACGGGTGGCTCCGGATGTAGAACGGATCCACCAGGAGTTAAAGCGTGTTGGAGTCACCCTGCACCTGCTGTGGGAAGAGTACCGAGAGGCGAATCCAACGGGATATGCCTACAGCCAATTCTGTGAGATCTACCGGCGTTGGGCCCGGAAACTAAAGCCCTCGATGCGCCAGGTGCACCGCGCCGGCGAGAAGACCTTCATCGACTTTTCCGGCAAACGGCCACGGCTGACCGATCCGCCGGAGCTGACGACGCCCATGCTCACCGAATTATCCAACCCTAGAGGGCTACCGAAAGCGAGGACGATCTGACCCTGCTGCACTTCCTCGGAATCCGCCAGCTCCAAAACAGGCAGGCCCGTGGCCTCAACCTTAAGCAAGGCCAGGTCCGTTTCTAGGTCGATTCCGATAACCTTGGCCGGGAGCCGTCTGCCTCGGGGCTGCACCACACTCCGTCCGGCGAAGCCGTCGAGGAAGGCCAGCTGGATCTGGACCCGCGTTGCTCCGGCAACGACATGGGCATTCGTTACGATTAGCCCATCCGAACTGACTATGATTCCCGAACCCGTGCTGGGCCGCAGCGCAACGGCCGCGGCACCGCGGGTCCCAACGGCTGGCGCATAGGAGTTGCTCTGAACTTGAACAACACTCGGAACGATCGTTTCTGCGAGCCGAGATATCGATTGGTTCAGGCCTTCGAGCACGTCCGGGCCACTCGATTGGGCGTCCAGAGGGATCGCGGCCAAGCTGCCGAACAACAAGAAAAAAACGAATGATCTCATAGAGCTCCTCTCCTTTCCCTTCGGTGTAACAGATGTTGCCTCCCCGCGTGTCCCACAACCTCCCTACGCGCCGAGCTGGCACTTTCACCCAATGGAGCGCCACCGGAATTACATTTCATCAGGCGGCCCCCCGTCCCGACCCTGCCGTTGGGCCCCGTCGTTCGAGAGTGGAGTCACACCCTTCAGAATCTGATCCTCGAGCCGCTCGAGAACCGCGGCCTCCTCAGGCTGCGATTTCCACATCTCGCGTGCGGCCGCTCCAATCTTGCGTATCTGCTCCTGGTAGCGTCGGCACTTTCGACACATGAGGAGATGAATCCGCAGGGCGAGCCAATGCCACGACCCGGTCTTGAGGAGCTGATCACTGGATATGCTCTCGGTGACTTCCTTACAGTTCAGCATGACTTCCCCTGACACCTCTGTTCTCGAGGCACTCCCGGAGCCGGTTTCGTCCGCGGTACAGGAGCACTCCTAAGTTGGTGCGCGTTACTTCGAGAATCTTACAGATCTCCTCGGTCGTCAGCTCCTGCACTTCACGCAGGACGAACGCCATCCTCTGCGCGGTGGGCAAAATCTCCAGACAGTCCTCGATGAATTGCCTCACCTCGTCGCCGTAAAACTTGATCGGTTGAGGCGCGTGCGTCAACGTCCCATCCGGCTTGAAACGGCGCTCAAGGACGTCTTCGATGTCATCGGCCTTTTGCTCGCGCTGGAGCCCTCGCATCGCCTCGGCGATTTTCCGGTAGAGAATACCGAACAGCCAGGTGCGCACATGCGACCGGCCTTCGAACTGCGACGCCTTCTCGATGAACGTGGCAAATGTAGCCTAGGTGACGTCTTCGGCACGGTCTGGATCGAGACCCGCCCCGCGTGCCGCCCGGAGGATCTGCTGCAAGTAAGCCTAGACGACGGCCTGGATTACTTCAGCATCGCCCGCTCGGATTCGTGCCGCAAGCCCTGGATCGTCGATCCTCACTTCAGTAGTCGACATCGGGCGTTCCCTGTTGAAGTTTCGAGGTGTAAGAATTTGCCGGCATGCCGCACTCACTAACAGGACGGAACACGGGTTGGCGTCGGAAGGCACACCTTGAAGAGCCACATCACGACCCTGGCGAAATCTACGAGGTAATCCCCGCCGATCCGAACCCGATTTTAGGACTAAAACAAACGGTCTGCAATACAGATCTTAAGTGAGGAGAAGACAAAATGAATCGGGTCCTCGGCAAAATCTGTGGGTAGAAACGGGCAAATGAGTGGCCTGTGGAAAGTGGCGACGCTGAGGGAATCCGGTAAGAGACGCGCGGATTTCCACAGCGACTTGAATCGGCCGGAAAAGACGTGGGGCCGATTCACACTTCCAAACAGGCCGGGATGAGGAGAAACCGACGATGAGAACGAAAGGGATGTAGCACACCCTGGCTCGAATCCTGTATTTGGTATTGCACCAAACAAATCCAAAGCAGGAGAGACGAGACCAGGGTGCAAGTGAAGACTATTCTGAATCGAGTGCAGAAGTTCAAGTCCTTTGTCTACGGAGCAGTGCGATGGGAACGAATCGGGGGCGAGACGGCACTGTTGGTGGAGATATTTCCACGACGCAACAGCCGGCCGGTCTGCTCGGGCTGCGGGCGTGCGGGACCGGGTTACGACACGCTGGAGGCCCGCCTGTTCGAGTTTGTGCCGCTGTGGGGCTTTCCCGTGTTCTTCGTGTATCTGATGCGGCGTGTGGATTGCAGGCGTTGTGGCGTGAAGGTCGAATCGGTGCCCTGGGCCGAGGGTAAGCAAACCTTGACGCGGACGTATATGCAATTTCTGGCCGGTTGGGCGCGGCGGATGTCCTGGCAGGAGGTTGCCGACATCTTCCGGACTTCCTGGGAGAAGGTGTTTCGATCTGTGGAATGGATCGTCGGCTGGGGGCTGGCGCACCGGGACCTGGAGGGTGTGACCGCGATTGGCGTGGACGAGATTCTCTGGCGCCGGGGGCACAAGTACCTGACGGTGGTCTACCAGATCGACCGGCATTCCAAGCGGCTGCTCTGGGTCGGCCGGGATCGCACGGTGAAAACGTTGCTGCGCTTCTTCCAGCAATTCGGAGTCGAGCGCGCCGCCGAGTTGAAGTTCGTGTGCAGCGACATGTGGAAGCCGTATCTGAAGGTGATTTCCAAGAAAGCATCGACGGCCCTGCATGTTCTGGATCGGTTTCATATCGCCATGCACATGAATAAGGCCATCGATGAGGTTCGAGCCCAGGAATCCCGGGATATGAAAGCCGCGGGATTGGAGCCGATCCTGAAACACTCCCGGTGGTGTTTGCTCAAGCGCCCCCAGAACCGAACCGACAAGCAAGACATCAAGCTGGCCGACCTGCTCCAGTACAACCTGCGGACCGTTCGGAGCTTTCTGCTCAAGGAGGACTTCCAGTTCTTCTGGGAGTACACGTCGCCCTACTGGGCCGGTCAATTCATGGATGCCTGGTGCCGGCGGACGATGCGATCCCGGATCGAGCCCATGAAAAAGGTGGCGCGCATGCTCCGCTCCCACCGGGAACTCCTGCTCAACTGGTTCCGTGCCAAAAAGCGGATTTCCGGGGGCATCGTCGAAGGTTTCAACAACAAAGCGAAAGTGACCACCAGAAAAGCGTATGGTTTTCGGACCTTTAGAGCTGCCCAAGTCGCTCTCTACCACACGCTTGGAGCGTTACCGGAACCCGATGTCGCCCACAGATTTTACTGAGGAGGCAATGAATCTAAAGAGTATTCGGCACGGAGCGTACGCGGGCCTGGCCGGCGGCGTGGTTTTCGGCGCGATGATGGGACAGATGGGGATGTTGCCGATGATCGGCCAAATGGTAGGTTCGCCCTCCGCCACCGTAGGCTTCATCGTGCATCTAATTATCAGTGCGTCCATCGGTGGCTCGTTTGCGGTGCTTTTCCACGCTTTCGTGAACGGCACTGGTACCGGTCTGGGATATGGAGCGGCCTACGGCGCGGCCTGGTGGTTCCTGGGTCCGCTGACATTGATGCCATTGGCGATGGGTATGGGACTGGGCGTCAACTGGAACGCCGGCGCAGCGGGACAGATGCTTCCTAGCCTTGTAGGCCATCTGATCTACGGACTCATCCTTGGTTACACCTACGCCCGGCTCGGGGAACAATTGAAGCGACAACTGTTGTCGAGCTGCGAATCGTGCTGATATCAAGCGTAGTTCTCAGTCTTTCGTTGTTCCTTATGGGTTGCACCACAGCAATTGCTCAGCAGGAACCAGCGTTTCCTGCATTCCAATTAGAAACGATCGTCGGTCCAGAATTCGATTCGGCAAGACTGAAGGGAAATGTGGTGCTGATCAACTTTTGGGCCACTTGGTGTGCGCCCTGTCGGGTCGAAATTCCGTGGTTCACTGAGTTTAGGGAAACATATGCGGACAGCGGATTCGAGATCGTTGGCGTGGCTCTGGATCCTGAAAACAGGGACGCAATACTGAGAATGCAGCGAGAGTTGGAGATCAACTATCCGCTGGTCTTGTCCGATTTAAAAATCGAAGAGCAGGCTGGGGGTATTTTCGGAGTCCCGACGACATTCCTCGTCGATCGCGATGGGCGGATCGTTTCCAAGCATATCGGCCTGGTCGGCAAGGAAACACTTCAGCAAGAAATCGAAACGCTACTCTAGGAGCAAAATGAGCATGATATTGATTTTCTTTCTCTCGATAATGATGCCCCAGAACATCGAGGCTGTAATTGACGGTGATGCCGTCGTTCAGGTCCTTCCCAAAGACGCGATTCCAGCGATCGATGGGCCGCGGTTTGTTCACGCTACCGACGCGACATTCATGCGAGATGACGAGATCGTCATTGGAGTGACGGACGGAACAGATGCTAAGGCGTATTCGACCTGGCTTCTCGACGGTCACGAAATTGTCAACGACACGATCGGATCGACACCGATTTCAGTGACGTGGTGCCCCCTCTGCTACACGGGCATTGTCTATGTCCGCGAGGTTGGGGGATCCGAATTGACCTTTGGCGTGTCCGGGCGGCTCTGGCGTGACAACCTCGTGATGTACGACCGTCAGACAGACTCCTACTGGGCCCAGGCTGTGGGTGAAGCGATTCGTGGAGACATGAAGGGGGCCGTGCTGGAGATGTACCCCTCGTCGATGATGACGTGGAAACAGTGGCAGGATCTTCATCCGAACATTCCTGTCCTGTCAAAACTGACGGGAAGAGGTTTAGAAGGGATGCAGGATCGCTATCGCGGCTATCATCGGAGTTCGCGCATTGGAGTCACCAGGCGAACCCGCTTCAAGAAAGACAATTTGGGGCCGAAGGCTCGGGTCGTTGCCTTTCGGGTGGGGGCCGAAGCGTTTGCTGTATCATTGGATGACCTGAGAGAGAACGTTGTACTGTCAACGGCAGCGGCGGGCAAGCCAATTGTAATAGTCGTGACCCCCGACCGGACCACCGCAATGGTCTTCTGGTCCGGCACGCACACCTTTGGTACGAGCCGAAAGGGATCGGGGCGGACGCTTCTGATCGACGATGCGACGAAATCCGAATGGGACGGTTTTGACGGAGCAATCTCTGGACGCATGGCGGGGGACCGATTGAAACAAATCCCCTCGTCCCTTTCCTACTGGTTTGCCTGGAAGTCGTTTTTCCCAGACTCGATATTACTCAAGCAGTTGGATTGATCGAGTTACGATACGTTTCGACTAGAGTCAAGGTTTCTCTAACTCACAGCAGGCCGACGTTGTCGAAGTCATTCCCAGGAATCGGCCCACACGAGGGGCTCGTATTTCGATGGCTAGACACGGTCCTAGCGTCCATCTGGTTCTGTCAACTTGACCCGAAACTTGCCAGACTTGGGCATGAAATCTGCCCGATCGCGCTATCACGGACACACCGCTATCCGCCTGAAATCATCGGTCATGCAGTTTGGCTCTACTACAGATTCGGTATCAGCCTCCGAGATGTCGAGGATCTGCTCGCCGAGCGAGGAATCACCGTGTCCTACGAGACGATCCGCCGATGGTGTACGAAGTTCGGGCTCGACTATGCCAAGCGCCTGAAGCGAAGACAAGGTCGACTCGGAGACACGTGGTTCCTCGACGAGGTATTCGTGACGATCAACGGTGAACGGCAATATCTGTGGCGTGCCGTGGATCAAGACAGCGACGTGATCGATATCCTCGTTCAGTCGCGACGCAACCGTCGGGCAGCGGAGCGCTTCTTTCGCAAGCTCTTGAAGGGGCAACGGAAAGTTCCGTTTCGCCTGGTCACGGACAAGTTGAAAAGCTACGGCGCGGCGCTGCGGACGATCATGCCTTCAGTGAACCATGACACCGAACGATATGCGAACAATCGAGCGGAAGTCTCACACCAGCCAACCCGGCAGCGAGAACGACAGATGCGACGGTTCAAGTCTCCACGACAATCTCAACTCTTCCTTTCCGTGCATGGAGTCGTTCTGAATCTTTTCCGAGTGGGACGACACCGGCTGAAATCGGATCATCACCGAATGCTCCGAGAACGTTCTTTCGAGACTTGGAATGTGGTTACGTCAGGTTGATCAACCGGTGACCGCAGCGCATTGGTTTGGCCGTTGGCAACCAAGTTGACAATGCCTTTGAGGATCATCTCGGCGCCGCCAGAGAGACCAGCGGCGTCCTCAATAATGTGGACGCCGACGTCACGATAGTCCTCATTCGAATACCCGCTACCTAGGAGCCTGCGCGGCAGAAGGACCGGAATTGGGCGGTACCGGAACGAAGATGTAGGACATGTCACGAACCTATCGGACCTATATTCCGGAACAGAGCCTGCTGATGCCGCCGTCGTTGAGAGATTGGCTGGCGGAAGATCACCTGTCCTATTTCATATCGGATGCCGTGGACGCGATGGATTTGAGCGCGTTTGAAGAGCGGTATGGAAGTGAAGGACCAGGCAATCAGGCGTACGATCCGCGGATGATGGTGAAGGTGCTGATCTATGGGTACGCGACCGGGGTGTTTTCGTCCAGGAAGATGGCGGCAAAGATGAGCGAAGACGTGGCGTTCCGAATGTTGGGATCGGCGAACTTCCCGGCACACCGAACGATTTCAGATTTTCGCAAACTGCATCTGGAGGAGTTCGGGAACCTGTTTGTGCAAGTGGTGAGAATGGCGCGAGAAGCGGGACTGGTGAAGATGGGAACCGTGGCGGTGGATGGAACCAAGATGCGGGCGAATGCGAGCAAACGCAAAGCGATGAGCTATGAACGGATGAAGAAGCAGGAAACCGAGTTGGGGGAACAGATTCGGGATCTGATCAATCGGGCAACCGCGACCGATGAGGAAGAAGACCAGCGTTACGGGGCCGATCGGCGAGGAGACGAACTACCCGAAGGATTGGCGACGCACGAGAAGCGACGGACCACGATCCAGGCGGCGATGAAGCGACTCGAAGAGCGTCAGATGGCTGCCGACCAGGAAGCGGAAAGGAAACCGGGAGACGACAAGCCTGGAAGCGGCAAGAAGGGCAAGCCGTTCAAACGCCCCATGGGTGAGCCCAAACCCAAAGCCCAGGATAACTTCACCGATCCGGAAAGCCGGATTATGAAGACCTCGACGGAAGGATTCCAACAATGCTACAACGCGCAGGCGGCGGTGGATTCCGAGGCGCGAATCATCGTCGCCACAACGGTGAGCAACAATGCTTCCGATACCGGACAGTTGACACCGACTCTGGATGAGTTGAACAAGAATCTGTCCGAGAGTCCGGACCGGGTACTGGCGGATGCGGGATACCGATCCGAGTCGAATCTGCGAATGCTGGAACGACGAGAAATTGATGGGTACGTCCCGATGGGCCGCGAGAAGGATATTGACACGGCCCCACTCCCACCCAAAAGCACAGCGATGGGTCGGATGATCCGCAAGATGAAAACCCAGCGAGGGCGTGATCGTTACCGGGCCCGAAAGCACATCGGTGAGCCACCGTTTGGGTGGATCAAGTCGGTGCTCGGATTTCGACAATTCAGTCTGCGAGGTTTGGACAACGTCACCTGCGAATGGAACCTGGTGGCTCTGGCGGTGAACTTGCGACGGATGAACGGAAAGATCGAATGGGCCTAGTCCGCAAAACCGGGGACAACCAACCCAGCCCCGGGGCCAACGACTCAGGTCCGCACAGCTTCGAACAGGTCATTTCGAAAGAATCGGGCGGTTCTGCTCCCAAGACCCTATCGAATCCCAATAGCTCCGAGTTCTTCGCGCTTTGCCGCGCAGACTCCTAGCCCGCATTTCTCAAGAGATTTGAAATAAATCGAAACGAGTAAGAAGGGAAAGGACCGAAAAAGGCCGCCCTGTCTGGCATAGAAGGTTTTGAATAGAAACTTTCAAGCCAAGACGGAGGCGGCCTTTGTCATGACAGAGTGTAAAACAGAAACGATTCAATATCACGCATTAGGTACACGGGAAGTCCGGGGGCAATTCGACGGGGGAGACATCAGCACGGACGCGGGCGGTTTGCTGCTACGAGAAACGGAAAAACGGACCGGGATCCTGAAACAGTTTGCCGAATGTTTCCGGAATTATCGGGACCCGCGATTTGTGGAACACGGGATCGAACAACTGGTGTCGCAACGGGTGTACGGATTGTGTTTGGGCTATGAAGATCTGAACGACCACGATCAACTCCGATCGGATCCGGTGCTGGCGGTGATGGTGGGTGAGACCGATCCGAAGGGCCGGACACGGAAACAAGCTCGAGATCGAGGTAAGGCCCTGGCGGGCAAGAGCACGTTGAACCGACTGGAACTGTCGACCGAGGGTGCGGCAAAGCACCCGACCAAGAAGATCGGCCGGGACGAAGCGGCGATAGATCGGCTGATGGTGGACGTGTTCCTCCAGGCCCATCGGCGGGCACCGCGGCAGATCATTCTGGATCTGGATGCGACCGACGATCTGATACACGGGAATCAGGAGGGTCGCTTCTTTCACGGCTACTACAGGCACCATTGTTATCTGCCGCTTTATATTTTCTGTGGGGAGTTCGTGTTGTGTTCCCGGCTACGACGCTCCGACATCGATGGTGCGGACGGATCGGTAGAGGAACTGGAACGGATCGTGGGACAGATTCGGCAGAAGTGGCCCAGAGTCCAGATCGTGATTCGGGGGGACTCGGGTTTCTGCCGCGATGAGATCCTGACCTGGTGCGAGGCCCAACACCGTGTCGATTACGTGATCGGACTGGCGAAGAACAATCGGCTGCTAGCCGCGATTGAAACTCCGATGGCGACGGCAAAAAAGCGGTTCGACAGGACCGGAAAGCCGGCGCGCGTCTTTAAGACGTTTCTGTATCAGACCCGAGACAGCTGGACTCGTGAGCGACGCATCATTGGTAAGGCCGAACATCTGGCCAAGGGCGCCAATCCCCGGTTTATCGTTACCTCGTTACCGAAAGGACGAACATCCCCAAGGCACATCTATGAACAGACCTACTGTGCACGGGGAGACATGGAAAACCGGATCAAAGAGCAACAACTCGGATTGTTCGCCGATCGGACCAGCACGGCCACCATGCGCGCCAATCAACTCCGACTCTACCTTTCATCGGTGGCGTACATGCTGATGCAGGCCTTGCGACGGCTCGGCTTGCAGGGTACCGAATTCGCGCGGGCGCAGTGCACCACGATTCGCCTGAAGCTGCTCAAGATCGCAGCCCAGATCCATGTCACGGTGCGTCGAGTCTGGATTCGGATGGCTGGAGGCTACCCCTACGCTACGGTGTTCGCTCAGATTTACGCGAACCTTCAACAAATCCCTCTGCGCTGTTAATCACTTCTTCTCAGACATCCCAACCTTCCCGTCTTTGGTCGGGATAGCTGTCTCTGTAATCCGATTTCACCTCACCATTCCCTGCAACACCCGTCATCCAGGCACACTTTCTCAGCTCAGTCGGCATCTTTGCTCCCGCCAACCAGCTTCCGACGCCTTTTCCTTCTCCTAAATGCAGTCTTGGGCACCATTCATGAGAAATGCGGGCTAGCTCAAGGAATCCTTCGTCCTTCAGCAGTCGCTTCACGAAAGCGTCATCGAGTTTGAGCTTCGGGTTGCCTTTGTTGTCCAGGAAGAGGTCATCGAATAGCTCTCGTTCCGTAGGAGAGTTTCCATTTATAGAGAGGTTCGCCACGGGAGCTTTGTGGCTCTCATGGAACTTCCCTTGGGAGTCGTATGAGCCAGGGACGAGAGAGAAATTGGCGATTCGCTCAATGTAGCTGATACCGAATCCCATCAACTGAACGTGGTCGGTGTCCTGGGCCTCAGCGAGGCGTTTTGTTGGGTCAGACACCACGGGCATGATGCCCCAGGACCTGTTGAATTTGATTTTCATAAGTTACCAGGCTACTTCAGGGAAGTAGCGGTTGGTTCCGGTCTCATCGCTGAGAACCAGGCGTCGTCCTGTGCCGGTCTTCGTGACGAAGGCCAAGCGTCGGGCAGGGAGGTTAGTAGGTGCACCTGTAGAGGCCCCGAGGTCTTCGAGCTTCAGGCCGGAGCCGAAGTCGTTCACAGCAGACCAGGTGTTCGTACCATTCAGCAGGCCAACATTAGCGGACAGGCGGGCGTCAGCAACGGTGCCCGAAGTGATCTTCGAGCCAGCCAGGTTGGGAATACGGGCGGCAGCGAAAGTGCCTGAAGTGATCTTGCCCGCGCCAAGGCTCGGAATCTGACTAGCCGTTAGGCCGGTGAGCCCTGAGCCGGCTCCGGTAAAGACAGCACCCCCTAACGCCTGTACAAGCGTATTCGTTATCTTCAATCGGCCTATCGAATTTGTGAAGAAGTCGATGGCACTTGTGTTCAAGGTTACGCCAGAGTTCAGGGCGTTGTTCTGCAAGGCCAAGCTACCAGAGTTACCCCGAACGGTTCCGAAGAATGCAATTCCGGTAGACACGCCTGAGATAGGGAAATGAATCTGTCGGGCGTTGCCAGGGTCAAATACCTGGAACCCGTTTGTACTATCCTGCACCACCCTAGCGCCCGTTGTCGCCGTTTGCAGAGTTGCTCCGGTGACGGTGCCAGCGGTGATCGTTCCTAGGTTGGCGTTGATCGCCGCAAGATCAGTGACAGAGATCTTTGAAGCCGTAACTGCTCCCGCATTGATCTTTGCAGAGGTGACAGCATTGGCCGCGAGTTCGCCTGTGGCGATTGCCAGGGAAGCGATCTCTGCACCAGTGATGGTGTTGGCTGCAAGCTCAGCGGCAGTGATCGTGTTGGCGAATATCTTTGCTGCTGTGACTGCGTTCGCTTTGAGTTTCGGTGTGGAGATGGAGGCGTTTAGGATCTTCGTCTCTGTTACCGCATTGGCGGCGATCTTCGGGGCTGTCACAGCCAATGCTTTGATCTTCGCTGCCTCAACCGCATCAGTAGCAATTTTGACGGCAGTAACCGCATCGTTGACTAACTTCGCAGTCGTTATGTTCGAGTCGGGGATCTTGACAGTGGTTACAGCGTCGTCGGCGATGATGGCGCTGGTTACCGACAGTAGCTTGAATTCTTGGGTCCTCGGCAAAATCTGTGGGTAGAAACGGGCAAATGAGTGGCCTGTGGAAAGTGGCGACGCTGAGGGAATCCGGTAAGAGACGCGCGGATTTCCACAGCGAGTTGAATCGGCCGGAAAAGACGTGGGGCCGATTCACACTTCCACACAGGCCGGGATGAGGAGAAACCGACGATGAGAACGAAAGGGATGTAGCACACCCTGGCTCGAATCCTGTATTTGGTATTGCACCAAACAAATCCAAAGCAGGAGAGACGAGACCAGGGTGCAAGTGAAGACTATTCTGAATCGAGTGCAGAAGTTCAAGTCCTTTGTCTACGGAGCAGTGCGATGGGAACGAATCGGGGGCGAGACGGCACTGTTGGTGGAGATATTTCCACGACGCAACAGCCGGCCGGTCTGCTCGGGCTGCGGGCGTGCGGGACCGGGTTACGACACGCTGGAGGCCCGCCTGTTCGAGTTTGTGCCGCTGTGGGGCTTTCCCGTGTTCTTCGTGTATCTGATGCGGCGTGTGGATTGCAGGCGTTGTGGCGTGAAGGTCGAATCGGTGCCCTGGGCCGAGGGTAAGCAAACCTTGACGCGGACGTATATGCAATTTCTGGCCGGTTGGGCGCGGCGGATGTCCTGGCAGGAGGTTGCCGACATCTTCCGGACTTCCTGGGAGAAGGTGTTTCGATCTGTGG
Organism: Terriglobia bacterium; assembly: GCA_965262425.1. Lineage (GTDB taxonomy): Bacteria > Acidobacteriota > Terriglobia > 20CM-2-55-15 > 20CM-2-55-15 > CAZOZZ01. The sequence goes on from OZ253536.1 coordinate 3,283,513, forward strand.
AATGGATCGTCGGCTGGGGGCTGGCGCACCGGGACCTGGAGGGTGTGACCGCGATTGGCGTGGACGAGATTCTCTGGCGCCGGGGGCACAAGTACCTGACGGTGGTCTACCAGATCGACCGGCATTCCAAGCGGCTGCTCTGGGTCGGCCGGGATCGCACGGTGAAAACGTTGCTGCGCTTCTTCCAGCAATTCGGAGTCGAGCGCGCCGCCGAGTTGAAGTTCGTGTGCAGCGACATGTGGAAGCCGTATCTGAAGGTGATTTCCAAGAAAGCATCGACGGCCCTGCATGTTCTGGATCGGTTTCATATCGCCATGCACATGAATAAGGCCATCGATGAGGTTCGAGCCCAGGAATCCCGGGATATGAAAGCCGCGGGATTGGAGCCGATCCTGAAACACTCCCGGTGGTGTTTGCTCAAGCGCCCCCAGAACCGAACCGACAAGCAAGACATCAAGCTGGCCGACCTGCTCCAGTACAACCTGCGGACCGTTCGGAGCTTTCTGCTCAAGGAGGACTTCCAGTTCTTCTGGGAGTACACGTCGCCCTACTGGGCCGGTCAATTCATGGATGCCTGGTGCCGGCGGACGATGCGATCCCGGATCGAGCCCATGAAAAAGGTGGCGCGCATGCTCCGCTCCCACCGGGAACTCCTGCTCAACTGGTTCCGTGCCAAAAAGCGGATTTCCGGGGGCATCGTCGAAGGTTTCAACAACAAAGCGAAAGTGACCACCAGAAAAGCGTATGGTTTTCGGACCTTTAGAGCTGCCCAAGTCGCTCTCTACCACACGCTTGGAGCGTTACCGGAACCCGATGTCGCCCACAGATTTTACTGAGGAGGCGAATTCTTCTGTGGTGATCCCTCCGAAAGTCGCAGAGACCGGACCTGTGAGTTCGCCTTGTCCCCAAAGGTTGTAGAGCGTGACCCAGGCGTTCACTGTCGGCTGACCGGAGGTGAACCTGATCTTCTTGACGGTCCTGGTGTCGGTGAACCCGAACACGCTCTCGTCAACGATGGCAGGAGTGGTCAGCCGAACCTTCTCGTAGTAGTGGTGACCTGCGAGGCGGTTCACGATGTAGTAGTTGAGGCCAGTGGCGGTGCGCCTCTGCATCTCTTCGGGGAAGTCGAAGGTGACCGTGGTGGCGTCGTTGTCGGCGATCTTGGAGATGTACCACATGCCGTGGTAGTCCCAATCCTCGGTCGCCGGTCTCTTGTCAGAAAAGACAACGATGTCCTTCCCGATCAGCGCATCAACGGTGAACGTCTTGGTTGTATCAGTCAGGATGCTTTTGCCTGCTGTGATAGCTCCGTTGGAGCCAGTGTCGAACTTGGTGGCATCAGGGAAGGAGGCGTTGTCGTGGACGAAGATGGAGTAGCCCCAATAGCTTCCCGCGTTTGCCTTGGGGATCTCGAAGCTGATCTCGAATTCGTTACCGGCCAGGTTGTTGTCTACACCTGCCGTTGTGATAGCGAGGTTGAGGGCTTCTCCAATGATCCCAGTGTCGTCCGAGAAGTCTGCCGTCAGGTCCGCTTGCTTGGCGACTGTCGTGCTCCAAGCACTGAATCCGAAGTTGTTCTTGACTCGACCTCGGAAGTGGTAGGTGTCAGAGATGCTGACAGAGAAGGTGACTTGGTGAGGGGGGCGAACGGTGAACGTCTGATCGTAGACCGGGGAGGCAAACGTGTCATCGTTCCTTGCGACCTGTATTTGTACGGTGTCAACCTCGTTCCAGTTGGTAGCCGGGGTGGGCCTGTCGGCCCCTATGAGGAATACGAAGGATCTTGAGGAGTTTCCCAACCCCCGGATTACTCCGAAGGCCGGGGCTGCGGGGAGCCCCACGTCCCCTGAACGGGATGTGGAGGTGGCTCCTGGTCCTTTCCGTGGGCGGACCAGACCCTCACCCAATATGCGTTGGGCGTCAGTTACGTTACCGTCACGATTGCGCGGCATAGGCGGGAGTCTCCTTTCAGGGGATAGAGGGGAGGTTAGGGAGCGGGATGGGTGTCTGCCTCTTCTGGCTTCTCCTCTTCTTCCTTCGATGGGGGCGGGATGAAGGCGAGGAAGCGGAGATCGAGATTGTACTCTTCAAAGGCGTTTCCCTCAACACGAGTCCTCCACACACCAGAGGGCGCCTGCCAAGAGCTTCTTCACGTTCATGATTGGATTCCTCGTACTTCGGTGATGTCGAGATCTACAGTTACGGTTCCGGTGTTGCCGGTGATGTCGGCACGGACCTGGGAGGGAAGAGACGCGGCGTTAATCATGTCTGAGGAGGCGAAGGTGGCTATGGTGTGCCACTCTCCGGTGGGATCAGCCCGCCCTTGCAGCGTAACTGCGGCTGCCACAGAGATGTTGACCTGAACAGCTTTAGCCGAATCCTGGTCGTACTTCTGAACATGCACTGTCTGACTGGTCTCAGTCGTAGATGTGCTGGTGATTACTCTCATGGTGTAAATACAACCTCGTTGTTTTGGTGGGAGGGGAAGCTCATCGAACTGATCGTTGCGGTCACCGCGCGTTCCGACGTCGATCAAGACCCCCCGCGACGGGAGGTTTCCAGCGGTGTAGGGGATGTTGAAATCGGGCGTGGCGCCGATGGACAGGATCACCGCCTCGATCTGGTCGTTGCGCAACAGGTAGTCGCCCACGCCGCCGTCGAAATCAGTTCCTCCCATCTTCTGGATGTCCTGAAGTGTCAAAAGTCGGGCCTCGGCGTTCTTAGGATTCACATCGACCGGCGTAGAGGAATCCGGACCGTAATCGACCATGACGATAGACATCAGACCAGCCTTTAGGGGACTTCGACTGGATTGGATCCCCACCGTCCCCTCAAAGGCGGTGCCTTGAAGCCCCGGAATCAATTCGTCGATGAATCCCGCATAGTGCCCGAGGTGCCCCAGATCTACCGCCGCAGACCCGATGGTTGCACCGAGCCTGTCGCGAACCGTGAATACGATGTGACCGCCCTCGACGCCCAAAACTGCGACAGCAGTTCTGCGTCCATTGCCGATCGAAATCTCGGCCGTCGCCGAGCGACTTGTAGTCGGCACGTTGGGACCAGAGGAAGTGAAGCTCGGGTGCAGGTAGGCCACCGTGGTCGTGACTTCACCACCGGAATCGATCCGCGCAAAGCCGTTCGTCAGCGTGCCCTGGTTGTGGGTGTTCAGCGTCACGGTGCCTGCAGGTGGAATCCAGAACGGTATCGTCGGGTCGATGATGTTTTCCGGGGAGGCTGCCCCCGCAGTGTCGAAGAACTTCGCGATGCCCTCAACCGACCGGGTCGTTGAAGGGTTGCCGATGGTCACCGAAGTGGTCCAACCTCCCCCACCTGTAGTCTGGGAAATGAAGCTGCTGGATTGGAGAAGCTGCCCCCGCATCATTCCAGCAGGGTTCAATGTCGTGTGCAGGTTCACGTAAAAGTCCGTCGCCGCGTCGACGATTCCGGCGAGCGCCTGGAGTCCCGCGGAGTCCGTTTGCGGAACCTCCACGTTCCGGAAAACGTTGCCGGTGCCGGTGGCGCTGACGACATTCGTGACACCGGAGTTGACCACCACAGGCCCATTTATCGCAGCATTCGCGTTGTGGATGTGAAGTCCCGTAATGGTCGTCGCTTCACCGATCGCGAAATCGACGTCAAAAGTGACCGAGCCCGACGTGATCTCACCGTTTACATCCCTCTTGACGAGGACACTCATCCAGGCGGTCCCCGTTGCGGTCGACACAACTGGTGGAGCCTCATTCATCGGGCTGAGAGAGTTACTGAAATGATACGTTTCGTAGCCCATCTGGGAGCGGACGACACCAGCCGGGTTGGAAGCCGAGTGTAAGTTCACGTAGTAAAGCTCCGGTGCCGCGAACAGGCCGTTCAACGCCTCGAGACCCATGGTATTGCCCGCGTCGATCGTCGCTTCGCGTTTGATCGTTCCGGCACCGTCGACGTCGACAATCGTGTCCGCACCCCCGATACCGCTATTGACCCGCACGGATCCGGCGGCGCCAATGGGGGCGTTGTGAATGTGGAGTCCCGTAAAGGTAGTCGCGCCCGGGAAGCTATAGTCCAGATCAAATGCCACACGGCCACTGTCGATGTTGCCGGTACCGTTCCGCGTAACGGTCGCGGTGATCAAGCCCTGTGCCGTACCCGTTGTCGTCACCGCCGGCACTTCCTCATCGCCGATCAGGCGTGTAAAGAAACTCAAGGAATTCCGATCGAGCTGGCCCCGAATGGCTCCCGACGGGTTATCGGTTGTGTGGAGATTGACATAGAATTGGCTGGGATCCGAGATAAGTGAGTTCAACGTCGCCAGGCCGGCGGTGTCTGCGGGACCAATCGTGGCCACTCTGAAGATACTGCCCTCCCCGTCGCTGTCGACTATCCGACCCGTCGAGTTGACGCCGCTGTTGATCACGACCGGACCACTGATTCCAGTGGCCGCATTGTGAACGTGCAGGCCGGTGACCGTGGTCGTTCCAGCGAATCTGTAGTCGACATCGAAAGTAACGATTCCCGAAATAATCGTTCCCGCCTTGTCTCGATGGACCTGGACTGTAATCTTCGCCGCACCTTCAGCATCGAGCCCGACAATTGCGGGCACCTCGTTTCCAGGAAGTAACGCCGGGCTGAACGAAATGACGTTCGGCCGGAGCTGAGCGCGGATGACACCGGAAGGATTGTCGGTCGAGTGCAAGTTGACGTAGTACAGGTGCGGCGACGCAAGCAGCCCTTCTACCGATCGAAGCTGCTGGGAGTCGAGGCTGTTGTAATCGACCGTTCGCGTGATGCGCCCACTCGTCCCTGTGACGGAATCTGAGGGCCGCAGACCGCTGTCGATTACAACAGCGCCACTGATCGCGACCGGCGCGTTGTGGATATGCAGGCCAGAAAACGTTGTCGATTGCGGCATCACATAATCCAACTCGAATGTAACCGTCGCCGCGTTGATGGATCCTCGCTCGTCGCGGCTCACCCGCACGGTGATCGTCGCGTCGGCGCTTGCACCTGCTAACGAGACTGCCGGCACTTGGTTTTCCGCTAAGAGTCGAACGCGAAAGACATTGGTGTCGCTTGCTTCGACTGTTAGAGGAAAACCGAACAAAACAGCCAGTACGACGAATCCGATCACTCTTCTCATTTCGTTCTTCTCTCTCGCTCTGTGAGCAGGTTGCCCAGCCAATCGTCCGTACGATTACTGGCTGGTGTATTCGCTTATGCTAGGTGGGATGTTTAGCTCTTGGATCTTATTGGGGGCTCGGGACCGAGTCAAGGAATTAGGCCAGGTGGACGCACGTCATCAGAGAAATTCACTAAGCAAAACCAGCACCACAACTCGTGAATCATTCCTAACTTCTGTCACCCCTGGAAACTCGCCGTTGACCAACGCCACCCCGACAAATAGGGAACTTCCATCAGCCCGACGGCGAACGCTTTCAAAGTGAGGATTCACGCGTCCGTCCGTAGACAACGAACGACGCCATGCCGAACAGAACCAGCGGGAGGACCGCACCCATGAAGTCTGCGCGCAGAAGGTGGACGCCGATCGCGAGAACCATTATCGTCGCGAGCCCCCCTGCCGCCCAGGTCGTCAGACCCGGCCGAATTCCGGTGAGTCCGGGCAGGATCAGACCCGCCGCCCCGAGCAACTCCGAGATGCCGATAATCCGGATCAGCAGGGGATGATAGTCGACAAACTGCGGCAGCAATCGGGTGACTTCCTCGATAGGCGGAAGGGTCTGCACGGCACCGGTGGATGCAAAAACTACCGCCAGCAACACCTGGATAATCCAGAGTCCTACACGCATTTCGAGTCCGAGACTACCAGAGGGGGTCACGGACTTCAATTCAACAGGCAATCCTTATTCTTTGGGTCGTTTTCACGATCCGATACTTTCGTCGGCCGACCGTCCAGGAAGTCACTTTCGAGAAGGACGCGCCTCGGGCCAAGCCTTAACAGCCTCCAGCTGAGTCCTCCACCTATCTCGACGCTTTATGTATTACAATTGAATACATGAGCACTGTAACAGTCCGTCTGGATAAAAAACTGGACTCGCAGCTTAACCGGATCGCAAAGAAAACAGGACGCCCTAAGAGCGAATTGATACGCGAGGCGCTACGCCGCCAGCTGGCGACAATCCGTTTTGACGAACTCCGCAAAGGAGTCGCCCCATTCGCTGAAGCCCGCGGGTGGCTCACCGATGAGGATGTCTTTCGCAACATCTCGTGAAAGTTTTCCTGGACACCAATGTTCTGGTAGCTGCGTTTTCGACCAGAGGGTTGTGCGAAGACGTCATGCGCGTCGTCCTCACAAAACACGAGTTGATCGTTGGAACTCACGTTCTTGTCGAGCTCGAGCGCGTCCTGATCGATAAGTTGAGACTGACTTCGCGGAAAGCCACAGCGGTTCGTTCGTTCGTGAAGAGCGAGAGCACGGTAGTCGAACCACAAGAGCCGGCAACATCTGATGACCGATGGATCGCGGCAGCCGCCTTGCAAAGTGGAGCGGACATACTCGTGACCGGCGACCAGGATTTGATTCAAGCTGCAGACGAGAGTCCAGTTCCCATCGTTTCACCGCGCGAGTTCTGGGAACAGTTGCGGTAAGCTAGATATTCAGTTCGTCCATTATCTCCAGCGTCCATGCAACAGATTCGAAATACGCTTTTCGTATGTCTGCTGGTGCGAGCTCGAGCTGTTCGGCGAGATCGCCGAGTTTCGTCCACTCGCTACGTTCATAGGCGATCGCGAACTCGAGCACCTGGCCGAGCGGGCCATCATGATGGTCCAGTGCCTGGGAGATTTGTTCCGTGAGCGGCAGCTTCTCGAGCACTTCCGCCATCGTGACGTCGAGCATCGCATCGAGTACGGAAAACAAACCCACCGTGAAGAACTGGTCTTTAGCCGGGAGACGAAGGGATTGTGCAAGTCCTTCACACATCTTCGCCCTGACGACTGCGGTAACTATCAGTTCCCGGGGTTTGTGGTCCATCGTGGCGAGCATGAGCAGGCTGGCCCAGATGCGGATGCGCTCGGTGCCAATCATCATGGCCGCATGTCCGATCGAGTCCACTCTTCGGGGTAACGCGCAGTACGCCGAATTGACGAAACGCAACAACTTGTAGCTGAGCGTGACGTCCTGTTTGATGGTTTCCTCGAGTTCCTCTTCCTTGATGTCGGGATCCTGCAATTTCCCGACGAGTCGGGTTGCGGCCATCCGGTTCGCAGGGATCTGCTTTCCGTGAATCAGCTTAGGTTTGCATAAGAAAAAGCCCTGGAAGTAGTCGAATCCCAGCCCGTTGCAGAAGTCGAACTCCTCCTGGGTCTCAACCTTTTCAGCGAGTAGTGCGACGTCGAAACCCGAAAGCGCAGATACGCGCTGTTTCAAGACCGCGCGTTCGATGCCAAGGACATCGACCTTGACGATGTCGGCCAGGTCGACCAGAGGGCGCAGGCTGTCTTCGTATACGAAATCGTCGAGGGCGATCAGGTAGCCCCGTGCCGAGAGATCTTTCAGCGCTCGAACGATTTCCGGATCCGCCGTAACGTCTTCGAGCACTTCCAGAACTACCCGCTCACTGGGAAGGGAGGCGCAGTGGCCGTCGAGGATGAAGTTGCGGGTCAGGTTAATGAAGGCACGGTTTTTCCCGACGATTCGTTCCATGCCGAGTTCGAAGAAGTTCAGGATGACTGATGCCGTTGCCCGGTCTCCGTCAACGATGACGGCATGGTCCTTCTCCCCGTCACGGAACAAAAGTTCGTAGCCGAAAAGGTCCATGTGGCGCCGGTATATTGGCTGTCGGCTGACGTAGGCTTCCGTGACACTGTCCGTTGTCATGTTCCAACCCCCATGGGGACAAGGTCATCCTGTCGGGGAACTTCATCCTAGCACAGTCCGAAAACTTGTCCGTGAATGCGGTCTCGTGCCGAACCGGTACTCGCTCTCGGCTCTTAACGCAGTCCTCGGCAGTTCCGCCCGTTGGTCGAACTCACGTTGTGCTGGAGCTTAGCAGCGAGTAGACGAACAGGGTCGAATTCACTGCCGGGCTTCGTGGTTGTCGCCGATGGCGCTGGATCTCTCGCGCTTACGACCTCGAAACTTCAGCAGGCCGGAATGAACGGGCTAGTCTGGCAGCGCGAATATCAAGGCAGTCGGGGAGCCGGGAGCTCACCCACCCAGAACCCGCTCGGGCTTCCCGACATCACCGCGACGTACTGCCTGCCATCGATCTGGTAGGTCACGATTCCGCCACCGACCGGGCCGCCCGTGTTGAAACGGAACAGGACATCACCGGACGCGGCGTCGGGCGCGATAAAATCGCCGGTGAGTTCCCCGGTAAAGACAAGACCGCCACCTGTTGTCGTGACTGCTGCGACCATGGCAGGAGTTCATTCTCACGTCACAGCAATTGCGACAGAAATGTCGTAGCTGGAACCACGATCGGACGTCGTGGCCTGGCGAAGCAATCCGCATCCACGTAGTCAGCGCCGACCACCACCTGAAATGCGAACGGGGCTTTTGTCTGGTTCTGGTAATACCCGAGCGTTGGGTTCAGGGATTCGTCACGGTGCTTGACCTCGGCAAGGAACCACGGCTCGCCGTCCCGAACGACAATGAAGTCCACTTCACGCGCGTCCTTGTCACGCAGGTAACCAAGTTCGAATCGGCCCAGTCCCATGTCATTCCAGCCATCGACCGCTTTCAGCAGGTGACAAGCGACAAAAGTTTCGGCTCTGGCACCGGGATCCTTGATCGACGCCCAGTCCCGGAGGAACCACTTGGGTTCTTTCCTCAAGGAACGGGAGATATTCCTGAACCACGGTCGGACCAGGAATCCTACGTGCGTGTCCCGAAGGACATCGATCCATCGACGGACCGTATCGACCGACACTCGAATCTGTTTGGCCAGGTTGTCGTACACGAGTTGGTGGGCCGACCGATGGCCAAGAAGCTGGACCAACGTCTGCAACTGGTCGAGCTGTTGAATCCGGGTCAGATCCCGGATGTCCTCGCGAACGAGTTGTTCGGTGCGCAGCGTCTGCCACCGCCGGCTGAATCGCATGTCGCGTTTGAGAAACGGTTCCGGATATCCACCGTGCATCCAGAGCGATTGCAGGTCGGTCGTCTTGATCTTCCCGGGCAGCCGCGTAATCCGCTTCGGATCGGGAAGGTCTCTGTTTGCGATCTCCGCGATTGAAAAAGGATGCATCCGATAGGACAGATAGCGGCCCATCAGACTGTCGCCCCCGCGGCGATAGATGGTCATCCGGCTGCTACCGGTGACAATGATCCGGACCTGATCACCGTAGGTGTCGAAGAATCCCTTCAGGAACTGCTTCCAGCGCGGATACTTGTGCAGTTCGTCGAACAGAATTGTCGGTACCGTCTTCGACAATCTGTTGAACCGAAATCGCTCAACCAGGGTGGCGGGTCCCGCCAGGATCTGTTCGCGGTCGTCGATGTTGTCCCAATTGGAATAAGCTTTGGCGTGATGCCGGCACGTCGTGGTCTTTCCGACCTGCCTCGGACCGCTGACGAGCGCCATCTGACGATGCCTGGCCAGATGGTCATCCAGAAGCGTGTCATAGATCCGTTTCCGGGCCCTCATATCCGACCATTATACGGGTTATCGTAAAATAGTCGCGACTATTCAAGCATATATCATAAAATGGTCGGGCTAAGATCAGGCGAAACAGCTATGTCGTCCCGCACGTGCCGGCGCGATCAGAGGCGAAGCAACACCCTGGCGTTTTCTCCACATATGAGATCTTGATCAGTCCGCGCCAGTCCCTCCAAGGATCTGATCGACTCCACCGGCCGGGCGACTCCCATGTCGAAGCAGTAATCGCTGCCCAGCAAAACCCGGTCCGCACCGACCCGATCGATCAGGAACGACAAGGACTCCGGCGAATGAGCGATGGTGTCGTAGTAGAAATGACGTAGATAGTCCTCGGGACCCATTTGGAGATGACGGCACTCCGGACGGACCTTCCATCCATGGTGCAGACGTCCGACCAGGTAGGGCAGCGCTCCCCCACCGTGCGGCAGTACGAATCGGATCTTCGGAAACCGATCCAGGACACCGCCAAAAATAAGCTGAGCAGCGGCCACCGTGGTGTCGAACGGGTTGCCCAGGAGGTTGGCCAGGAAGTACGTGGCCAAACGATCGTCCATACCCATGACCTCGAGAGGATGGAGGAAAATCGGAAGGCCAAGATCGCAAATCCGCTCGTAGATGGGAAAGAAGGCTGAATCCGAGAGTTCCCGGCCGGCGATTGCCGTCGCGATGTACACACCACGAATACCGGGCAACGCCGCGACCCGCTCCAGTTCCCTCGCGGCGAGTGCGGGCGCCTGCATGGGCAGCGTAGCCAGGCCAAAGAGACGGTCCGGATAACGCTCGTGCGCTTCGGCCAGGGCGTCGTTGAAGATGGCCGACAGCTTCACCGACAGCTGGTCGTCGGCCCAATAGACCATCGGTTGGGTGAGCGACAGCGCCTGGATCCGAACGCCTTGCATTTCCATCGCCTCCAAGCGCAGAATGAGGTCGATGAATTTCTGCTCCAGCGGGCCCGCGTGGAGCGGACCCACGTCGATGACCGGTCCCCTGGGATCGACTCTGTATTGCACGCCAAAGCTTCCGTCAGCAGCGGCGAGGGCGTCGAGATATCCTTGTGGGTAGTAGTGTGCGTGAATGTCGATCGCGCCGTTCTTGGGCACCCGCTATCCTTATTCTTATGCCCTAGGAGCCTGCGCGGCAGAAGAGATCTACTGCGAAAGCGGTATGATCGGTCCAGATTTCCCCGATTTTTCGTTGAATAGAACGACTATTCGCCTCAAAATCGATAAAATCTGACCTCGATTCTCCACTTTCTCGCTACGATCCCTTCTGCCGCGCAGGCTCCTAGCCGTCCCGGCTTCGAGGCAGATGAGGCAAGCATAACACCGAGGGAGGACAATTTGCCCCAGCCGATGACGCCGCGGAAGCGCGTACCCTATAGCGCCATTGTCGATCGACCCACATTGCCTCTGCCCGATGGTGGACGGATTGCTGTCTGGACCATCGTCAACGTAGAGGAATGGTCGACCGAACGTGCGATGCCGCGCACGGTGCTGCCACCGCCCATGGGCCAGAATCTGATCCCGGATCTGCCCAACTGGGCGTGGCACGAATACGGCATGCGAGTCGGTTTCTGGCGGTTGCTCAAGGCGATCAAGGATGCCGGACTGCGTGCGACACTGGCGATCAACGGTTCGGTTTGCAACAGCTATCCGCGCGTTGTCGAGGCGGCACTGGAGGCAGACTGGGAGTTCATGGGGCACGGCTATCTCCAGGGCCCGATGCACGGGTTGGAGAACCAGCGCCAGGCGATCCGCGACACGATCGAAGCCATTCGCGCCGCCACCGGGAAGTCGCCGCGCGGCTGGGAGAGCCCCGGCCTCACCGAAACGAACGAGACACCCGATCTGCTGGCCGAAGAGGGGATCGAATACGTAGCCGACTGGGTGTTGGACGACCAGCCCGTGGAAATCGAGACCACGTCCGGCACGTTGACTTCGGTGCCCTACACGGTCGAGCTGAACGACATCCTGATCTCCGCGATCCAGCACCACCGATCCGACGAACTCCTCAGACGCGGCATCGATCAATTCGACCGGCTTTACGAAGAAGGCGCCGAGCACACCCGTGTCATGGCGATCAGTTTGCATCCCTTTCTTACCGGCGCGCCGCACCGGATCAAGTATCTTGAGGAGCTCTACGCCTACATTCTGTCCAAGCCTGGTGTGTGTATGATGACCGGTGAAGAGGTCCTCGACTGGTACAGGTCCGTACGATGACACCCATGGAACCGCAAGCTCGCTACGAAGCGTACGGTTGGCACCACTGGCCCGAACATCCCTGGATGTCGTACCAGTTTCGGCGCGCGCTGGGGGAGACCCAGGAGGGTGGGGGCGCGATCAGCGAGTGCTTTCAGGCAGCCCACCGCATGATCCCGGGCGACAAGGAAAGCTGGCACCGGGAATGGCTTCGTGTGGCGGAACGCAACCACAGGCGGGGCGATGCCGAAGAGAAGCTGGGGCATCCCGAGACGGCCGGGAACTGTTGGCTGCGCGCGGTCGACTACTACCGACAGGCAGAGTTCTGGCTGGCGGGCGATGATCCGCGCCGCATGCAGGTCTTCGACAAGTTGGAGGACTGCTCCAGGAAATGGGGGCGGTACCTGCCGATTCCCATGGAATCACTTGAAATCCCATACGAGGATGGCGCCTCGCTCTTTGCCTATTTCATTCGCTCGCACGTGAACCCGGAACCGCGGCAGCCCGTGCTCATGTGCTTCGGCGGCCTCGATTCATTCAAAGACGAGATGTACTTCATGAGCGCGCGCGGTGCGCTTTGCCGGGGTATCTCCGTCCTCATGGTCGATGGTCCCGGCCAGGGCGGCACATTGCGACGGCACAAAATCCCCAATCGTTACGACTACGAGGTCCCGGTCGGCTCTTGCATGGATTATCTGGAAAGGCGGGCCGATGTGGACACCCGTCGCATCGCGATTTGTGGATCCAGTCTAGGGGGCTACTACGCTGCCCGTGCGGCGAGCTTCGAACACCGCCTGGCGGCGGTTGTCTCCCATGGTGCCATCTGGAACGTCAATGAACTGTGGGGCACTCCGGACGAGGAACACGGGCTGGCCGGTCACATCAAATGGGTGTTCGGCGCCAAGACCATGGAGGAGGCCTTCGCCAGGGGCGAGAACTTCACGCTCGATGGCGTGGTCGACAAGATTCAATGTCCCTACCTCATTCTGCACGGTGGTCATGACGTCCTGGGCGTCGGGCAGGCCACCCAGGTATACGAGTACGCCAAGAGCCACGGAGTGGATGTCACTCTGCGCCTGGTAAGCGAAGAGGAAACGGGTGCGGAGCACTGCCAGCACGACAACCCGACGCTCGGCCAGGAGCTACTGTCGGACTGGCTGGCCGATCGTTTCGACATCGATCAACATCAGTTGCGACATCCACAAGTAGCAACGTGAACAAGGAAGGCACCATGAAACCTACGGCTTTTTTTCTCAGCGCCACCTTCGTCGCCGCACTGATGGTGTCACAGGTTGCGACTGCCCAGACCACGATGAAAATCGCGCATGCCGTACCGCCCGCCGATCCACGTGGCACGGCCGCCCTCTATGTCGCCGAGAAGATGAACGCCTCGAACACATGCGCCGTGGATGCCAGGGTGTTTCCCTCGGGCCAACTCGGAACGACCACGGACCTGATCGAGGGGATGCAGATTGGCGCCATCGAGGCGGTCGTGATGCCCGCGTCGTTCCTGGTCGGTTTCGAGCCTCTCATGGGTATCTTCGATTTCCCATATTTCTGGCCGCAGGACCGCGACACCCTTCTGGCCCTGCATGTCAGTCCCCCGGTCCTGCGCTTGCTCGACGAGACCCTGGATGAGGGGATCGTGTCGATGGCCGTCTGGCATACGGGGTACAAGGTCTGGACCAGCAACACGGCTCTACGTGAGATCGGAGACTTCAAAGGCATTCGTTCGAGGACCATGCCCTCGAAGGTCCAGGTTCGCGCACAGCGGCTACTCGGCCTGACACCCGTCAACATGCCATTCGCTGAAACCTACAGCGCACTTCAAACCGGGGCAATCGCGGCGCAGGAAAACCCAATCACCACGAACTTCGTCATGCGTTTTCACGAAGTGCAGAACTATTCCACATTCGACAATCACGGCACGCTCGATCAGATCTTCATGGTGGCACGAACGTGGTTCGAGGGGTTGAGTGAGGCCTGCCGGACGGAACTCCGGGAAGCGGTCGAAGGAGGCCGAAAAGTCGTTGCTGACGAGACCGTCAGAATGATCGAGCTTGCGCTCCCTGCTTTCGCTCAAGCAGGCATGGAGATCATCACGCTGACTGAGGCCGAGGCCACGGCCCTTCGTCTAGCCACACTGCCCGGTGTCAAAGCAACCTACTTTGAGATGACGGGCGAAGCCGGCAGGCGAACGGTAGAAGCGATCGAAGCCGAGATCCCGCAATGATTGTTTACCGGTTCATCGATCGGCTGTTCCTGGGCGTCGACAGGGTGGTCGGCGCCATCGCGGGCGCCTGCCTGCTGGTTATCACAGCGGTACTCTTCGTGAATTCCGTGGGCCGATATGTCGCCGGGATTACGTTTATCGGCGGGGAGGAGTTGGCTCGCTATCTCATGATCTGGCTCACGTTTCTCGGCTCCTATCTCCTGGTCCGCCGATCGCGACACATCTCGGTCGATCTGGTCATGCGCACCTTACCGCCAGCCTACCAACGCCTCCTCGGAATCGCCATCAGCGCGTTCGGCGCGATCGTGCTGGGTTACTTCGCGTGGTTTGGTGCGGAACTGACGGCCCTGATCATGAGTTCCGGCCAGGTGAGCAGCAGCCTGCCGATCCGAACGGGCTGGCTGTATCTCAGTGTTCCGGTGGGCGCGGCTCTGATGACGGCGGCGTTCCTGTGGAATGTGGTCCGCGCTTTGATCGGTGATCAGACGAACGTCTACGATGACGAGGAAAGCCCGGACGCTCCATCGGAGCAGCATCCCCATCTCAAGGTCGGGTTGTAACGATGGGAATCCTCATCATCGGCACGTTACTCCTGCTGGTCCTCTCGTTTCCGATATTTCTGGTCGTCCTCGCCACAACGGTCGGTGCGTTCGAACTGTTCGGACCACCGATTCCTCCGATGGTTCTTGCGCAACGGATGGTCGCGGGCATAAATATTTTCTCGTTGCTCGCGATTCCACTATTCGTATTTGCCGCCGATATCGTCGCACGCGGGGAAATCGGGAAACGCCTCGTAGGGCTCATGGAATCGTTGGTCGGGCACATAACGGGTGGGTTGGCCGTCGCAACGGCGCTCGCCTGCGCCCTGTTTGGCGCTATCTCGGGTATTGGCGCAGCGGCCATCATTGGTATCGGACCCATTGTCTATCCAGCCTTGCTCCGCCAGGGATATGACCGTAATTTCTCAGCCGGTCTGATCCTGTCCGCCTCCACGCTCTCCATGCTGGTGCCGCCGGGGGTCGCGATGATCCTCTACTCGGTGCAGACATCCAACTCTGTCGCGCAGATTTTCCTGGCGGGATTGAGCACGGCTCTTCTTCTGGTGGTCGCGATCTCCGCGTTCTGCATCAGCTATGCGACAGCGAAAGGCATCCGGGGGCGGCCGCGGCCCCCCGCGCGCGAAACGCTGGGAACGCTGATCGACGCCCTCTGGGCGCTCGGTCTGCCCGTCATCATTTTCGGCGGTATCTAAGGCGGCGTTTTCACGGCCACCGAAGCCGCAGCGGCCGCATGCGTTTATGCCGCCCTTGTGGAAATCGTCGTTTATAGGCAGATGTCGGTGAAGGAGCTGTTCCAGGTTTCTTCAAACTCCTCGATGGTGATCGCAACCCTGCTCATCCTCATATCGGCCGGCGCCACGATGACCTGGAGTCTCACGCTACTGGGTGTGACCGACCAGGTCTCGGCTTTGCTTCGGACTGTTCCGCCGTCCGGTATGCTCCTGGTCATCAACGTCCTTTTTCTGATCGCCGGCATGTTCATCGACCCAAACTCGGCGATCATCGTGCTGGCTCCGCTTGTCTACCCCGCCGCTCGAAGCGTCGGGATCGACCCGATCCATCTGGGTGCGGTGCTTGTCCTGAATCTGGCGATCGGCATGATCACGCCGCCGTTCGGACTTAACATCTTCATCGGGATGGCCACGTTCAAGATCGGCTATGCTCGGATCGTAAAGGGTGCGCTGCCGTTCATCGGCTTGACGTTGCTGGTCTTGCTCGTCGCAACCTACGTACCGGGACTGGTGACCTGGCTGCTGCACCTGGTCTACGGATAACCTGACCGAGAACGCAATATGGACTTTGGTGTGGACACAATCGTGCCGGCGGTCGTCGCGATAGACCTTCATCGCGGCCATCTCGATAGGGACGTGGCGACCATGCCGCTCGAGCCCGAGGCGTGTCGAAGGCTCATTGCCGCTAACCGCAAGTTCAACAACGATGCCCGGGAAGGGGACATCCAGATCATCCACCTCGTGACCAATTATCGAGACGTGTCGGAGATCCGATCCAATCCGTTCTGGCGCACACGGGCGGACGACGCTTCGGCCACCCGGAGCGATGTGGAGCGACACAACCTGGAAGGCTCGCCCGGGACCGAGATCATTTCAGAGCTTTACGATGCCGAACGCGACTGGGTCGTCCGCACGAAGAAACGCTACGATTGCTTCGTCGGCACAGATCTTGATTTCGTTCTGCGAAAGCACGGCATCAACACGGTCATGATCACCGGAGTGAACACGAACAGCTGTGTGCTTTCGACTGTTGCAGCGGCCTGCAGCCGCGACTACGCCGTGATCGTAATCGAGGATTGTGTCGCGACCATGGACGGCCCCGCGCTGCACGAAGCAGCGATACTTTGCATGCGGACGGCGCTCGGTTGGGTCATGCCGGGAGATGAGGCCCTTGTCGCTGTTTCGAACTGATGTGGCCGGAAATCCACGCGTCTCTAGGAGCCTGCGCGGCAGAAGGAATCGCAGCGAGAAAGTGGAGAATCGAGGCCAGATTTTCTCGATTTTGAGGCGAATAGTCGTTCTATTTAACGAAAAATCGGGGAAATATGGACCGATTATACCGCTTTCGCAGTAGATCTCTTCTGCCGCGCAGGCTCCTAGCGTGAGGCCAAGCAATCAGGAGGCAAATCTCGAATGACTATGGACATTCCCCAAGACGTTTTCGGCGAAGAGCTGCCGAAAACAACCATGCAACAAACCATTTCGGTCGACGTCCGAAACCGGGAAAAACAACTTCATGAGGCCCACGAAGGAAAGTTCACCTGGTATTCGGACGAACCGCCCCACCTGGGCGGGGACGACAACCATCCTCAGCCCTTGACGTACATCGCCGCCGGCATCGGCCAATGACTGCTGACACAGGTGAAGCGGTACGCTTCCATCATGAGAGTTTCACTGAAATCCGCCAGGGTACGCGTCGAGGCGGACTTCTTCCTGGGTGGGTCTGTCCTGAAAGGAACTGTGTTCAGCGGGTTCTCGGAGGTCCGCACGCACTTCGAACTGGAGTCGGACGCACCCGAAGCAAAGCTCATGCTCCTGATTCGGAATTCGAAGCGGGGCTGTTTTGCCGAGAATATGGTCCAGACGGCCGTTCCGGTCAAAAGTTCCTATGAGATAAACGGCCAGGCGGTCCAGGTCGACTTGGGTGATTAGGTATCGCAGAGGGTGTTGTCGCGCCCCTGCGCTTCGCTAACGCCTGGCAACTTCTGCTGTCAATGCCATCTGGAGTGCCGATCCGGCCCCTGCTTTCCCTGCCCGGTTGGAACACCGTTCGCAGGTACCGGATCTCACGGCATCGACTGCACACACCACACTCACCGCCCCGTCGGGATCTACGGATTCCTTCCTCCGGAAACCGCCTTTTGAATGGCTTTCACGGTCTGATCGGTCTGCATGTCCATTATCTCTTTCCCGTTTTCGACAGTCTTCTGAACAGGCTCGAGGTTCACGCCATTCACCGTGAGCTGTCCGGCTTCACTACGTTCCTTCAACCGGGCCCCGGAAGGCTCGACAGCGAGTAGGATGGAAGTGTTGAAATAGTTGTCGCCGAGCCCTGCCCGCTCTTCCGTTATGCCTAACGTATCCGTGACGTACTTCCGTACCGCAGTGCGATCGTAATACTCCGGAACGTATGTCACCTGGGCCGGACTGCCCATCCATTCCGAGCGCAATTCCTCTCCAACTTCCTTCATACCGCGTTGAGCGCCCTGGTGATCGCCAATAAGGAAGATGTGTTTGAACCCGTGATCCCTGAGGCTGGCGCATATGTCCTTCAGTGTTGCCTTGTACGTCGCGACCGAGATGGAGAAGTCGCCCAGATAGGTGCCACGGACGCCGATCGGTTCGTCCTCCGGCGTGTACTTGATGACCGGGGCGACGAGAGCGTTTCCGAGCTTGCGCGCGATCAGGTCGGTCGTACCGCGAAGCATGTTTTGATGTTTATTCAGAGTCAGGAAAGGACCGCTGGCCTCCAGACCGCCGGCCGGAACGATCACTGTGGTCTTGCCAGCCTCCAGTGCGTTCTTTATTTCCAGCCACGTCATGTCTTCCATGAAAACCGTGTCCACCGGTTTGACGGAGGGCGGATCTGCATATTCGTTCAGCGTGCGTTGAGTGGTGGCGCCCTGCGCCATGAAGATGCCGGCTACGATCGCGGGGCCGAGCGCAAGCATCATGAAACCCGTTCGCGGTTTGTACATGTCATTCCTCCAACTGTGCGTTGTGACGGTCGTCTTGATTGGCGCATTCTATCAGGTACCTGTCGAATGCTGGCTCCTCCAACTCCACATCACACCTCAGCGGCTGAATTCAGTCCTGATTGACAACCGTGTGACCTGTGCCGAGGGCCCGCTTGTGCCGGCCTATCTACGGATCGACTTAAGAAGGACGTCCCGACATCTCTCGAACTCAGCCTTCACCTGCCAGGCGGCGAAATCGAGGATCGGGTAGCGATCCACGATATCGGGTTTGATGTCGTTTTGCGCCACGAAGGATTGGATGGGCGCGATATCGCAGAGCCTGATCGGGGTGAACCCGTCGGGCTTGTAATAGAGTGCGATCTCGACCTCGCGTTTCAGCCAAGCGCTCTCCAGGCTGCTGTCGGACAGGATCGCTATCGTCCGGTCATGTTCGCGGATCGCCTTGGTCAACTGAACATCGAGATGCTCACCGACGGTAAGGTCCATCCGGTCCCAGAACACCCGCACGCCTGCTTCGAGCAGGGCATAGTAAAGCCGCTGAGCAAAGGGTGTGTCCTTGCTGGAGTAGGACAGAAAACACGTCGCATAGGTGCTGGCGAAGCGCTGGCCACGTCTGAGGTCATCGATCAGGCCGATGGAGACACCGGCGCCGAGCATGAAGCTTTCACTCACCTGAAAGCTGGACTTCACCAACGTGCTGAATGAAATCTCCGATGCTATGGAATGCCGTGTGTTCTCCAGTCCCGTCGTGGACGAAAGGTCGGTATCGACAAACAAGGTACGTCCAAGTTCGGCCTCCGCGAACCGAGAACCGTCGAGCTTCGCGGCAGTGAAATTCGCACCATTCAGGAATGCCTGCTCGAAATCCGCGCGGCGCAGGTCCGCATTGGTGAGATCGGCATCGACCAATGAGGCGGATCGGAACGACGCGTTCTTCAGGCTCACCCCGCGCAAGTTGGCTTCATCGAGTCGACACTTCGAAAAATTGATCCCGTCGAGCGTCCGAAGTTGGTGTGCAGTCAGATATCCGTAATCAAGGAGAGTTTGCGTATGTAAATCACCTTTCCAGGGCTGAGGATCTCCACGCAGGTCAGCACCGGCGAAGCTGAGCATGAATTCAGGCAACTTTGCGCGAACGGCATTGAAGGTGGCAACCGCTTCCTGATCAACCAGATCGTACAGCAGTTGCTGCGCTTGCGCTTCCGGGATGTCGATCTGGTCCAGATCGCGCTCAATGCTTGTGATCATGAAAGACCAGATTGTCTGCTCCGATGATTTGCTGATGAGGCCCAGCCCGCCCAGGTGGTCCACCACAAGTGCCAGAAAGTTGCGCGCCTCCTCATCCGACAGGGCAAACGTGCCTGCCTGGATGAACTCGTCCAGCCCGGTCTTCTCGGCCAGTTCCTGGAAGGCCTCTTGCGCATAGGGACGGTCGAGGGCGATGCCGGGATTCGCCCAGGCCCATTGATAGGTCCGGGAGTCGGTACCAAAGCTGCAGAGCGGCACCGTCGCAACCTGGATCAGCGCCCTCTCCTGACTCAGGTAAAGCGCGCGGCCCGTTTCGAAATTCAACCCCATGTCCCGAAACAGAAGCGGAGACATGTCAGCCTGAAGCCTGGACACCTTATCCCAAGCGCTTTGGAACATCGCAGACGCGTCAGTATCGGACATGTCCTCAATCTCAATTGCAAACAGTGGCTCAAGTTCGGACACCACCCCGGGAGCGCTCAACTTGACAGCGTCTGGGATGTCGAAGGGCCCTACTGTTTGATTAGTTCGCGGTTGACATCAAATCCAACCAGATCATAGGCGAGGCGCATGCTGGCGCCAGACCTTCGTCTAGTCCTCACTCTGCGGTTACGTTGACTTCAGCCACGCCAAAGATCCGATCACCGGCAAGTCGAAAGACCACTTCATACCGGCCAGGTGGAATCTCGTCAGTTCCTGAACGATACGCATCCCAGATTCTGAATCCCAGGTCGTGCGCAACGATCTCGATCTCGCGGGAAGTGCGAATCTCTTCACCGTCTCGTTTCCACTGCAAACTAACGTTAATGGGCAGTCTCGACGGCGCAAAGACCTCTACGACGATGAAAATCGCCCCTCGTAACTGCCCCGAGGTCACATTGGACTGGAGGCTGTCGGACGGGACGAGGGTAGCCCGGTCGATGTCTGACGTGAAGATCGCATTCTTGAGGCGTAGTGGCACCGGAGGCACCAATCGGGGGATGCCGATCACCAGCCCGAGGAAGAATGCAGCCAGCAGACCGACCCAAAGTCTGTCAAAACGGCCGGTGAGCGAACCACGAAGGGCCAGCGGTATCGCGCTCCCCACGGCAACAAGCGCAGCGAGCGGAGTTCCGAAGGCTGGATCGATCGGGAACAGGATGGGGAGCATCAGCTTGATCGCTGCAAACGTTACAGTCGCAAAGTAGACCATTCCGAACAAAGGGCGAGTCCGAAGCCATCGGTCGAACACCAGATCGACGCACGCCAGGGCAGCTAATCCGACCAGCAGAGCGGAGAAAACAACGTTCGGAGATCGGACAACCGTCGAATATCAATAGAAAGGAAGCATGAAGAAAAGGGTCTGCTGGTACATGACACGTGTCAGATAGGATCCGACCTCCCTGTGGAGGCCGGTCTGGCCAGCCTTATCGGACGAACCGTTGTCATCGACGATAGCTCGGCTGAATAAGAGGGTCGACACCCAGGTCAGAATCAAAAACAGAACGACCCATGGAACGAATCCGTACTGCTCCTGTGCCAGATATATGACGCCCCCGCCGACTGCTAAGGCCCAAATCGAATGGAGGGACCAAAAGAGCGTCCGGTGACGTATCCAGAAACGGCGAACCCGGTCGACGAGGGAAGAGTCTGGACTCCCTGTGGGTAGACTCTTTGATGCGGAAGGTATGGGCATTGGTTGTTTGTCTACCATTCGAGGATCAAGACCGCAAAGACCTGAGGTTCCGTCAGAATCACGATGCCCCCATCAACTTTGCATTGTTCCCAAGAGTCAACGGTCTCCACAGATGTTACGAAAACGAGGTGTTCTTTCCAATAGCGTGTACGGGCGTCCCTCCGTGGTCGCCCGCCCGGATTGACGAAATTGATCGGGGTCGGTCTTCGGATTCGGCACGCTTGACCCGGCTGTTGGCACGCATTTGGTGGTCTTGTGGCTTGCCTGGCGGGTGGCCAGGGACTGGCAAGGGACGGCCACCCGTACACGCTGTCCTGGGCCTTGTTTCATTCCCGTGGGGTCAATCAATCAGCCACCAGGGAACAATTGAACCACCGGGACTCCGGACTTCGCATCCTGGCCCTTCACACTCAAGAAAGAATATCTGAAAACAAAGAGAAAGCCCGGGAACGCTCCCGGGCTTTCTCTTTGTTTTCAATCGGGGCAAAAGGATCTAACCCAACCCCCTGATCCCGAACCAGATTCAAGCTCCTGTTGAAGTATGTGGAAATTGGGTGCTTTGGCGTCTACAAACCTATCTACAACCGTCCCGAAACGTGGCGATCTTACACGACCTTGAGCATCTTGTTGGCGTAATCTTTACCGGCCGTTGGTTTCGGTAAAGGCCTTCCTTCTTTGTTGAACAGATCGAGTGTTTCTTCCACGATTTCACACAGCTTAGAGAAAACTGTCTGTTCATCGTCGCCGTGACAGCCGCCGAAAAGGAGGCCTGGGCAGCTACCTACAAAGCATTGGTCTTCGACGGACCACTCGACGATTTTGGCGTAACGCGCACTCTCCTTCATTTCTTGGACTCCTTGATAGCAGCCCTGACAGCTCGTTCCTGATAACGCTTCGCGGCGTCGCCCGGATTGCCCGATAGCGTAACCGTCTTGACGACCTTCGGATGTAGAAAATCGCGATGGCTGCCCTTTCCGCCACGGTTCCACGAACCCGGCGACTTCGAGATCGGCAATCAACTCTCGTATCTTTCGGGGCATCGCCTTCCTGTTCTTATATCACCTCAGCAGCCGAACGAGCGTGAAAAGAATAGGTGGACCAACTCGAAAATCAGGTCGCGCATTGGCAATTCTAGTGATGGCGGTCAGGATCACAAGGCCCGAAATATCAATGGATTGCGTGACTGATTAGTAATTCGCCACCCACACGAGGAGTCAACGCTGGCTGAACGGCTGGGTTTCGGCGAAGGACAGCCTAGTCTCCGACCAGCGGGATCTATCTTGTCCGTTCAGACAGCGATACTTAAGGTTTCCATACTCAGAATCGGAAAATCCGGCTGAAGATATGATGCAGGACCGTTCAACCGAATCGGTACAGCGCGATTTGTCCGTGGAATCTCCCCGCGGAGACTCCGCCAGCCGCTGGATGCT
The DNA here is from genome assembly GCA_965262425.1 of Terriglobia bacterium. Lineage (GTDB taxonomy): Bacteria > Acidobacteriota > Terriglobia > 20CM-2-55-15 > 20CM-2-55-15 > CAZOZZ01. The sequence continues at coordinate 3,306,180 of OZ253536.1, forward strand.
CAATCGAGCAGGCATCATTAACGTCTACCAGTACGGAAACGAGACCCTGCATTTCGGTGGGAGCCGTTTGCTCTTGCGCGGCGTGAATGGCTCAGGCAAATCGACGGCAATGAACATGCTGCTGCCGTTCCTGCTCGACGCTGACATTCGGCGCATCGATGCGGCCGGTGAGCAATCTAGTGTGCTGCGGTCCTGGATGCTTTCAGGGCGTGACGAGCCCCAGCCTCAAGGTTACCTGTGGCTCGAACTTCGCAACGGTGACGAGTACCTGAGTTTCGGATGTGGAATTCGGGCCAACCGGTCAACCGAACGCGTCAGTACATGGTGGTTCATTACGCCGCGGCGCCCGGGCATTGACCTGCACCTTGTCGAAGGCCGGGTGCCACTCAATGCCGACGCGCTCCGGGTAGTCATCGAGCCTGGAGCAGTCTATGGCCATGATCAACGTGCGGCATATCGCGCCGAGCTCCGATCTCGACTGTTCGGTGGTGCCGACCTTGAGCAGCATCTCCATTTGCTGCGTATAGTGCGCAATCCACGCGTTGGAGACAGGCTGGATGCCGAGCTGCCCCGGTATCTCGAAGATGCTCTGCCGCAGCTGTCCGAGGCAGCGCTTGAGAACGCGGCTCAACCACTCGAGGATCTTGAGGAGCATCGGCGCAACGTCAGTGACTTGCAGATCACCGCCGACACCCTCACGGCGCTGCGGGGCGTATATGGCAACTACGCTCGAACGGAGCTGCATCGGATCGCCACGCGGATGATCGAACTGTCAGCCGGACGCGACCGCCTGCATCGGGCTGAAATGCGATTGCACAAGACCTGCGATGCCGCCGGCCAACGACTCGGGCAGGCGAAGGCCGCCAAAAGCCGTCACGAGCAAGAGGTGAATCAGCTACGAACGGCCATTGGCGCCCTCGAGGCCAGCGACGCTTACAAGTCCGGCGCTCAGCTGAACGACCTCCGCAGCCACGTTGCCAGCCTTGAACGTGGTGTGGCATCGGCAAAGAGCGCTGCTGGTCGTGGACACCTGGCGAGTGACCGCGCGGTTGACGCGGTTCAGCGGGCGCGCTCCGAAGCGATAGCGGATCACGAGGCCGGGAGAAAACGTCTTTCAGCGCTGGCGGCCCTGACTTCGTCGTGCCGCCTCGTGGCACGACCTCCGACGATGCCTTCGATTCCGCAGTCCTCTGAATCCGAGGACGCGTCCGGAACGCCAATTGAACTCATCGACACGGCAAAGCCTATGACGCAGCTCGCCATCCTTCGGTCGGCTGCACAGCATCGTCACGGCGATGTGCAAACCGTGTCGGATGCGGTTCTGGCCATCGATCCCGCCGAACAATCGTTACGCGCGGACGAGCAGAAGCTGAGCGACGCACAGGGCATGCTCGCCGAAGCCCAAACCGAGCTTACCGAGGCCCTCTCCTCCTATCATTCTTCGATTACGAATTGGAAGGATGAGGCGTTGGGGTGGATCGGCGACTTGCGCGAGTATAACGACGCCCACGGGCTCGACACGATCGACCCTCCACCTGAGATTGACGATCCTGCCGGCACGGTAGCGATGCGAAGATCAATCCTTGCTCCGCTCCAGGAGCTGGTCGACCGCACTGTTCAGCGCCAACAGGAACGCCGGGCGCTACTAGATGCCAGGCTGGCGAGTCAGAATGAAATCGTCGCGGAAATGGAGGCCCGGGTTGCTGAACTGGCAGCCAAGCAGCTTCCCGATCCTCCCGTGCAGCCGTGGCAACACAGAAGCGTTCATATCTGCCTCGCCGAAATGATCGAGTTCGCGGATGGCGTTGACGAGGAATCGCGGGCGGGCCTGGAGTCGGCCATGGAGGCCGCCGGATTGCTCGCGGCAGAGGTGCATGGTAACGGCGTGCTTCGCCTTGCCGACGGCCAGCTAATGGCGTTGCCCTCGGACCACGACGCGCCATCGCCACTTTCCCGAATGCTGCGAGTGAAAATGCCCGACCAATATCGCGGTCTGGTAACACTCGATACCGTACAACGCATCCTGCTGGGCATTTCTACCGATCTGGAGGCCAATCGAGGTCACACGGTTGTTGCTACAACCGGTGAGTTTCGCATCGGTGCGTTGAGAGGACGCCACAGAAAAGCCGAAGCCGAACACATCGGCCTAACTGCACGGCGGGACACGTTGGAACGCCAACGTGCCGAGGCGCACCAGGCATTTGTCGTTACGCGAGAAGAGCGGGATCGACTGGTTCATCAGGTCGATGCCACCAAGGAAGCGATCAATGAAGGGCGCCGGTTACGCTCGTTGATTCCGCCGGATCACGATGTGCGAATGGCCTATGCTCATCGCGAAGAGGTGCAACGACAAGTCGGAGAAGCAGAACGGCGCGTAGACAATCGCCGCTCGGAAATGGTCGCCGCCGAGAAAGCCTATGCGGAGATTGTCGACCATGCGAAACGAACCGCTGCGCAGGCGGCTCTGCCTTCAACGCTCGCCGAGCTGGAATCCATTCGAACTGATCTGGGTAGCATCATCCGCGGCTGTGGCGAATCGCAAGATGCCCTGATCCGATTTGCGGCTGCAGTTCAAAGTTGGCGCGATAGAGGTGACGACTGGGCAGCAGCGCGGGAAGACCAACTGAGCAGTGAGGCCGATCTGGAGTTGGCGGTTGAGGAGCGGGATCGTGAGCAGGCGCGTCTGACCACTCTGGAGGACAGCATCGGTTTGGAGTACGAGAAAGTGGTCGCAGAGATCGGTAGGAAGCGCCGGGTCCTTGAGGAAGCTCAGCAACGGTTGAAGGACGCTGGGAAAGAACATGATGCCGCCATCGGCGACCTTGCCACCACACGACAACAACACGAAAACGCAATCCGCGAGTGCAAGGTGGCAGAGGGTTCGTGCCTTGCGGCACTCCCTGTTCTTCAACGCACGCTATCGGTTCCGGGTCTAGTCGACGCCGCCAGAACGCCTGCGGATTTTGAACAGCGTTCGCCTTCGGAGATCAACGGAAGTGAGGAACCGGACGATAGAGTCGTCTTCCCAACCGTAGAGGAACATCCGGACGGCCTCCGTGTTCTCGCCCAAGCAATCCAAGCGGTGATTCCAACGCCTGAAACGGAGATCACCCCTGAAGGTGTGCGCCAGTCGCTGCGGCAACGCCGGGACAATCTTGGTGCCGGTTGGGATGCGGAAGACCGCCAGCCGAATGACGAGCTTCCATTGCATGTTGAAGTCACCGGTCCCATCGCGCCCCAGATTCCACTGCCTGAGGCGACAACCGCCGTGCTTCGCCAACTCGCTACCATGAAGAGTCTGCTTTCCGCAAAGCAGGATCAAGCCCTGCGCAATCTCCTCCAGGGTCTCGTCGCTCGTGAGGTTGCGGCCAAGCTCCATGCCGCAGGAGAGCTGATCGCGCGTATGAACCAACGTCTGTCGGCAATCAGCACCTCCCAGGGCATCGGTGTGACTCTGAGGTGGCGAAGGCGCGACGATCTCGATCCCGATATTGCGGGTACAGTCGAGCTGCTCGGCAAACCACCCGACCTACGAACTGCCGAGGAGGATCGCACGTTGAGTGATGCCCTCGGGCGACGGATCGATGACGCGCGACGCGATGAACCCGAGCTCCCGTACCGAGAGCTGATATCCCAAGTGCTCGACTACCGGATCTGGCACCGGATGAGCATCCTGCTGCGCCGACCGGGTCGCCCAGACGAGCGACTTAGCCGGCGCACGGCGTTGTCGGAGGGTGAAAAAAAGATCGCCTCCTCCGCAGAATTTGTGGGCAGTCCAAAGGCCTGTGCGCACATAAGTAATTGAAACAAAGTACCTTATTCTTTTGTTCGACGGCGAATATTCCAGTACCCACTTCGGTCGGACGCCTACACCCGGTGCCCGGAGCCCCCGCCGGAGGCCCCGTTCCCCATCGCCCACACCAGCCGACACCGCGGAGCGCAGCCGAGGGTCAAGGCCGGCGCAGCCGCCGAGCTTGCGAGGGAAGCCTTGAGGCTTGGCGAGCACCGTGGTCTCCTCAAGCGGCGATGGAAGACGGTTTTACCCACAAATTCTGCGGAAGACCCAAAAGATCGTAACGTACCTGCCACTGTTCGCCGCCGTCGCGGCCTCCTATGACGGTCTGAGGGAAAGCGCCCCGGATGTTCCCCGGTTCGTGTTGCTTGATGATGCATTTGCGAAGGTATCCGAAGATAACCACCCAAAACTTTTTGGGCTCCTTGTCGAACTCGATCTCGATTTCATCGCGACCAGCGAGCGTCTGTGGGGTACTTACCACACCGTGCCGGAACTGGCGATCACGGAGGTTATTCGAGACGCTGACTTGCAGACTATTGTCCTTGAGCATGCGCGTTGGGACGGACGGCGCCAGGAGTTCAAATGACTGGATCAACTGACGGTCCACAAGATCCGCCAGCATCGAGCAATCGAAACACAGAGCGGGCGTCGGAGGATGTGGGGCGTGGGATGTTCCGGTACCTGGTGGCGGAGGAGTGGGCCGACTACCGAGCGATTCTAGGTGTGTTCGCCGATACGTTCTTTTCAGAGTTCACGCCGGAGGAGGTCGCTGCCCGCCTGGCCGGTTCGGGACACCAAATCGACGTGTCGACGGTTGCAGATCGATTAGAAAGCCTGCGCCGCTGGGGCAATCTCACCGTGTCGTCCGCGGTAGGAAACCCGAGCAGTCTGGCGGACTACTACCGCCGCAGAAACCGCTATCTCATTACGCGGCCCGGCCAAGAAGTTCACCAGGTAGTCGAAGATGTCCTGGCGCGTGTGGACGAAATTACCGATGTATCCACCGGGCGTCTCCGCGCCTTGCTCGACGCGTTGACGCGCCTGTCAAGTCTCGATGCCCGTCGGGACGAACCGAATGCACTGACTGACGCGGTTGGCGCCGTATTCGACCCTTATGACGCATTTACGCGTGAGATTACCCAGTTCTTCGCTGCGATCAACCACTGGCAAAGCCGCTACGATCTTTCTCCCGATGAGCTGCGTTTCTTTGCTGATGTGCTCGTCAGTTATGTCGGCGCCCGGCTCGATGAGATCGAACGCGCGGCGCGGCCCATAGGACAACGTCTCGGTGAGCTGAAGAGCGACTTTCAGGTTCTAGTCGAGCGTGCCAGTAAGGGACTCGCCAGCCGTGTCGATGACGCGGGCCTCGCCGGCAGTGTCACGGTAAGCCATCGCGCTGGTTCTCGAATCGAGGACTGGGATCATCTCTGTTCGTGGTTTCTTCGACGGCCCAGGCGGCCTTCACGCATCGAGACTCTGACCCGGGAGGCGATTGCTGCCGTCCGCACTTTGACTCTGAACCTCACCCGCTTGTCTCGTACAGGCGTTGGTGAGGCGTCGCGCCGAGGTGACTTCCTCCGTCTAGCCCAGTTTTTCGACACTGCGAATCCTCAGAATCTGTCTAGGTTGGCGGCAGCGGCTTTCGGCATTGGGCCCACCAATCACTATGGCACCCTCGCTGCTGACGCTGGAGACCCCGTTCCGACGACCACGTCGTGGTGGGAGGCGCCTCGAGCGGAAGTTCCCGTTTCGATCCGCGCGCGTGGTGATACGACAAATCGGGGACGTGCCAGTCCCATACCCGACCGTCGCAAGGAAAGGGAGTTGATCGAGCGGCGTCGCCAAGAAGAGCGGGCGGCCCAGGATCGTGTGGATCAAGAGTTGCTGGATGAGCCGATACTTAATGGGAGGTTGCTATCGTTTCGCGCAATGCTGAGACTGCAGGAAGTCCTGGGTCGAACACTGGCTAAGCTTGGGACCGGAAGTGCTGCCGGTGAGAGGGCCGATGGCTTTCTTGTCTGTCACGTTGCGCGGACACCCGGTCAGCACACCAGCGTCAACTCGCCAGTTGGCACTTTCACGCTATTCAACCTCACCGTGTCGATCGCCCCGACCAGCGATCGAAGCGCGGTGTCAACGGAGCTGATCCATGCCGTCTAGCCAGCAGCCACAGACGGGACTCGAACTCCGAACCTGCGCTCGCCACCTGGTCCAACGGCCGCTGACCTGCAAGGAACACGATCCCGACATCTTTCGGCTTATCCGTCGCCATGAATCGAACTTGGACCGGTGGTTCACTCAACGCCTCGGCTATCGACTGCACGTCGATTCTGATACGGCTCGGTTGTTCAAGGTCGGGGCAATCGCTGAATCGCGCCCGCTCCGAACCCGTACCGGACGCGACTTCCAGCAACTTGAGTACGTCCTGCTCGCGCTAGTACTGGGATCCACTGCTGCAGGGCCTTCGGTGGTGAGCTTGCGGGACCTTATCGAGCGCGTTCGCTCCGCTGCGGCCGAAGCCGAAGTCATTCTCGAAGACAACGCCGCCACACGTCGTGCACTGGTTGCGGTGCTCCAATGGATGATCGAGCAAGGGTTGGCCACCGAGATGTACGAGGGCGTCTACGCCTATGCAGGTGATGAAACGGCGGACGCGGTGCTGAAGGTTCGGCTCGATCGCATTGCGCTACTGTCGCTCCCGACGCTGGTCGGTGTAGCTGACGCCGATTCGCTCATGTCCCGGGCAGAGCGGCGCGCGACTACACGCCAATGGATGCGGTGCCGTCTTGTGGAGGAGCCGGTACTCTACCGATCAGATCTTGACGAGGCGGAGTGGTCTGAGCTCCGACGCCGGCTGGGCGAGGAGGAACGGCTGCTCGACGAGATGTTCGGGTTGGTGATTGAGGCCCGCGCCGAAGGCGTCGCGGCGATTGACCCGGAAGGATCGCTCGCCGATCGTCGGTTCCCGAGCGCTGGAACCGTTGGCCATGCTGCGCTGCTGCTGCTGGATTCGCTGCGCTCTGGCGGTGACACTCCCGTCGAGGAGGCCGATCTCATGGCCCGAATAGACGCCCTGGCCGCGGAGCATCATCGACACTGGTCCAAGGAGTTGGTCGCGGCACCGGAGCGGCTGATGCGCCAAGTTGTCGAATTGCTGGTCGCACTTCGCCTCGCTGAAAAGGTGCCACTCACAAGAGGGGATGTACCTTCCGCCACAGCAATTCGCGTTCTTCCGGTTGCAGGGCGGTTTCTGGCCACGGGGCCCGCCACTTGGCCCACCGCGAAAACTGGGGGAACGGTCCGGTGACGGCGCCTCTCTCACTTCTCTCAGACGATTTGAATGCCCTGTGGGATCGAGTTCGTATCCGGCTGGAGGCACGGGGAATTGAGAATCACGGCCGATTGCGACTGCCGGAGCTGTCGTCGCATGGGAGACATGCGATCCAATCCCTGATAGGCCGCTCGCTGGGAAAAACCATCGACCTCGGTGCATTGGAAACTGGCCTTATCCGGCTTGAAGTCGGCACCGACTTGGCAACCGCGCTCGCGTGCCTTGGACATCCAATATCCACTCAGCCCGCAGAGCGCCGCGCCGAACGGACAATGCGCCGTAATGCTCACGCCGCGGCACGCCGAGAGGCGGAGGCCTGGGCCGAGCCTTGGGCGAAGGAGTGGATAGACGGAGTAATCCGCACAGGGGTTCTCCGAGGATTCGACAGCAACCGAGCACGCGACCTGGTTTCCCAAGTCCGTGCTGTGCTGGATCGCCTCGGCGCAGGTTACCCCGGGCGGGTGAGCAGAGTCGATCTCGCAGCCCAGACCCTCGGCTCGGCCCACGCCCTTGACACCGGCACGCGGCTAGAGGCCGCAGTCGCTCGGGCGCTCAGTTTCCGTGTGGGACCTGCGAGTAGCCGCGAACTATGGGAGCAGGCGAGCGTGCACCTCGATCTCACCTCCGCTCCCGCTCTTACGTGGGGCCTCGGTCTCGTCGAGACTTGTGCCCTCTCGCAGCTGGTTGGCACCGCGACCGACGCGGGTGTTCCATTGCACCTGAGCCGTTTGGCACTCGAGCAGTATCCCGTAGCAGTGTCACGCGGCACTGCCATACTGGTGGTTGAGAACCCGCGCATTGCCGAAGCGGCTGCACAGGCGCGTTCTGCTACTGCCGTTGTGTCGACGAACGGACAGCCGTCATCCACGGTACTTCTACTTCTGGAACAGTTGGCGGAAGAGGGGGCGGTGCTTCGCTATAATGGGGACTTCGATGTAGCCGGGCTCGCGATATGCGCACGGATGGCTGGGCTTGGTCTCATTCCGTGGCGGATGGAAGCAAAGGATTATCGCGCTGCATTGACAGCTGCTGATACTGAAAGTGCGCAGCTTTCGATCGATGAACACTCACCCGGTACGACGCCATGGGATCCCGCCCTTCAGACTGAATTTGATCGGCACCGCAGAATCGTCCACCAGGAGCGGCTTTTGCCCAGTCTCATCAGCCTGCCGTTGACGTGAAGGAGCATAGGCAAAAAACGGCGCGCCAAGCGAAGTCTGTGAAAAACCGCAGTTCCTAAAATGTGCGGTGGTCCTCGCATTGATCTTCTCCAGTTTGTTGGGTGTCGTTTTCGTCACGATGCCTCTTTGCCGCCGACGACGGCAGCGGTCAGTTTCGCCAAAACACGGGCAGATTTCGGCACCGGAAAGCGGAGAAGCACTGCCATCGCGGCCAGATCCGACCGGTACTGGTTCAGGCGGCGCTCATAACCGCGCCGGGTCTTGGTGCACACCAGCGTGTGTGGCGAGCCCTTCCGTTCCGTGACGTGTGTCATGTCGAGCTCATGGCGGCGGATGGTTTCGTGCAAATGACGACGGCGATCTTTACGAACGGGGAACCGGTGCGTCTGCTCCTCCGGCTTCCGGGCGAACGCTTTGAGCGCGCGACAGTCCTCACAGGAACAACGGATCGTCACTTTCTGCTTCCAGTCCCGGGGATTCTCCGGCGGCTGCTCGCTACGGTCCACGAGAAAACGCGCAGCGGAGCGCCACAGGCCGGAGAAGCCCGGCTTGCAGGTAAGGATGGGGCCATGTCGTTGATTCAGGGATCCAGCGCCGGGACAACCACATGGACTGGATCGAATGCCGCGGGCCTATCGGCGATGATGGCAGCCGCTTGCCTGGGAAGGTCGGACGCCAACCGTCCGAGGGCATCCAGTAAACCGGCGATCGCGCTCGCTCGGACCGCCTCTGAGGGAACGGTCTTCGTCTCATCCAGATCCTGTTCCCAATCCTCGTCTTGGTACCAGTACGGATCATCCAGGTCCGACGGACGGGGCGTCCGGGAAGGTCCGCCCAGATCTTTGAGTCCCGCGACTAGGATCACAGCAACCTCGTGGAGCTCCTTCTTCCACCGGGTGGCCGGTGTGACGCCACCTTCGACGAGAACACCAACCAGCCGAGAAAGAAGATCGATGCACTCGACGTGCGCCGAAGGCACGTTTGCCCTCACGACGCCTGACATCAGGTCGCAGGCTCGTGCCGGGGTCAACAGGGGAACGGCCGCCGCCATCGCTGCGTTTTCGCTGCCGTCGTAGGTCTCGGTCACGATGCGGCCGATAAAACGCTCGATCAGTTTCACGTCGCCCAAGCGGGCGAGCAGTTCGAGCATTTCCGCTCGGTTGGGAGTCGATGTGCGCGCGGGATAGACCCAGTCGGACCGTTTGAGTGAAGCTTGCCACCGGTCCAGCATCCGTCCGGTCAAAGCCAGTGTTTCCCGTCGCGCACCCTCGGTCTTCGGTGCTCTTTCGCAGGCCGCCACCTGTTGCTTCAAATAGGGCAACACCGCGCCGACGCCAGCCTGCAACAGCACGTCGCCATACCGGCTGCGATGCCAGACGACAACGGCAGCTCGGTGGTATGAACGTTCGAAAGTCGCGCCCTCGTTTCCCGTCGCTTCCGTCACACGCTTCTTGTCGGATGCTTCCCCGTCGAGCGCTCCGGCCGGGACGAGTTCCCGAGACAACAATGGAATCGGACCGAACGCGGCTTTGCCGTTATCCAGATCGGTCCACTCATTCACGAACTGCGCACCGTCGACGACTTCGACAATTTCGAAATCCTCGCTTCCGTCTCCTTCAGGATCTTCCAGGTCATCGTCGGCGTCGGTCGCGTCGTTCCATCCCCCGTATCGCCGGTCGTAGTAAGGTTCGTAAGACGGAATGGCGCTTCCGTATTCCTCAATATGGACGATGCCGAGATGTACGGCGCACCCTGCCCGGGCAGCGGCGTCGGCAAGAACCTTCGTCCGGGCGGCGTCCGCATTCTTCAAAGCAGTAAAGGCTAGGCTTGCCGGGCTGTACTGGTGTTCGAGAAGCCATACGATCTTCAGCGGCGCCTTTCCCGAAGCCAGGGTCTCTTGCAGCACGCCGGCCAGGTGGGATACTTCGGATTCGTAGACGGGCGCCGACGGCGGCTTCGTCTTCCCACCCCTGGGACGTTGCACCAGGTTATAGACCAGGCAGATCCGATGACCGGCGCTGATCGGACAGACCTCGTGCTCGCAGTCCGCAAAGAACGCGGCGAAGGCCAGTTCGGTGAACTCCGATTGACTCAGGGCGACCCTCACTTCGCGGCCCGCGTGCCGGATCACGACTTCGCCGTCGCTATGCTCGGATGGAAGCGCGACGACAAGCGTGCCGAACATTCCGGCGCATTTCTCCGTGTCCCGATGCGGCTTGAAGAAACCTCCCGGGTCGTAGACCAGCAGCTTGTAGAGTTCGGCCGAAACTTCCGCGCGAGCGCATCCCAGCCCGTCGGTGACCCTCGAGAGGATCGCCTCAAACGAACGGCCCCATGACTTTCCGCCAACCGACACCTGGTCCGCCGTAATCTGCCATACCTGGCGTACGCTCGCATCGAGGATGGTTTCTTCACCGCGTCCATAGGGCGCGCGCGTGGCGAGTTTGATGAGCTGCTCGAACTGAAACGGCGGAACGGGAAACGAGACTGTTCCGACTCCATCGACTCTCACTGTTGGCAGCGGCACTTCGAGCCGATCGGCAACGTAATAGTCTCCTGGCCGCTTGACCCGCATCAGAGTGTTTTCGAGGGATTTCAGATTGTGGTTGTACTCGACCTGAATGGGAAAGTTAGCCATAGGTTTTGGGGAGCTAACGTCCTCGTTTGGTTTTCATTCAGTGGAGTCACGCGCAGGAACACTTCCCCGCGGCCATTGTTTCTCGCGACTTACCGATCAAACGAATTGGCCCCGAGGGCCGCTCCCGGCCGAACCGTTCCGGAAAACGTTCCGAATGACCTGGAATGCCTGTTCGTAGTCGTGGCAATGGATCCCGGCGTGCCACTGCTTGTTGATCACCAGCTTCGCGCTCGATGGCCACCATTCTGCCACGAATCCGTTCTGCATCACTTGCCAATGGTGTCCCTGGTTCGTGATCTGCAATGTCAGGTCGTTTTCTTCACACCATCGCCGCAGCTTCGCCTGATTGCTCAAGTTTACAGCGAGACGCCGGGAATGACGTTCCATCGGCTTTTCACCGGGCCGGTACGGAACAATAGAGCTTCCGCCCACCTTAGCGCGGTCCGGAATCGATCGCCTTCGCGGCATGTGACAACCTTTTCTACCCGAGGATGGCCTGCCGCTGGGCCAGTGCGGCCTTTACCTCCGCGCGTGTGGAACTCAAATTTTCGGGTCCCTCGCTCTTGTTTGCCACCCTACGAAAAACGATGTTTTGAACTGACATTCGCGTGGGCGCGACCGGCGTTGCGCCACCTTGCGTTGTGGTGTTTCCGTGTCCGACCACAAATTTTAACACCCCGGCCGGACATTCGAGGTCCAGGAAAGCTCTAGGCAACGGATTAGCGTTTCCTGAAAACACCGTGGGACAAGTTTGCGGGACAGGAAGTCTGCACGGTAAGGAACCGTCCGCTGTTTCCGATTGACGGACACGGGGCCTAGCAGCCTGCGCGGCAGAAGAGATCTACTGCGAAAGCGGTATAATCGGTCCATACTTCCCCGATTTTTCGTTAAAGAGAACCACTATTCGCCTCAAAATCGAGAAAATCTGTCCTCGATTATCGCCCCACCGCATCAGCGATGGGCGAATCCAACGGGTCGTCGTGCGCAAATCGGCCGACTCACGATGGATTGCCACGCGGTTCATGAAGCGCCGGGGCCTCGTGCCCCTGGTTGCTCCGGCCGGTCCCGAGAAGGTCCAGAAGCAGGCAAAGCTGGAAGACCTCGTCGTGATTCGAGGGAAGTTCGTCGAAGGGGCCAGGAAGTTGGAGCGGATTCCGGGTCTCAGTGATGCGACGCGGCACCGGGGATTGGCGCTCCTCGATGCCGCGCGGACGCCCGAATCGAGCCGACTGATACCGTCCAACGAATTCGGTCTCGGGTTGGTCCTCCTTTTCGTTACCGCCTGGTCAGCATTCGGTTTACATCCCGAGGGAGGCCACGCTCGCCCAGGTTCGCGACTCTCCCGGTGCTCTTCAGTTCTCCAAGGGCCTGATGCGCGGCCCCGAGAGCGACATTCAGGGCATGGCCGACGTACAGGCCGAGACTGATCCTGTTCTTCTTGAGGTCCGCGGGCGGCGCGTCGTTCACCGTACTCATCAGCGGCCGCTTGACGAACTCGGAAGCACGAGGGTATTCGTCCATCCCCAGGCCTGCGAAGTACAGCGTGTCCGCCCCCGCTTCGGCATAGGCAGCGCCGCGATCGAGGGCCTCTTCGACCGACGTGCCGAGTGATACGGCGTCGCATCGGGCCATGATCACGAGATCCGGGTCTCGTCGGGCATCCAGGGCCGCCCGAATCTTGTCGGTCATCAGTTCCACCGATACCAGCCGCCCGCCCGGACCGAGATCACGATCTTCAAACATCACGCATCCCAGCCCGGCGTTTTCGAAACCCTGTATTGCGCGATAGGTTTGTTCCGGGGTGCGGCCGGCATCGTCCGCGTCGGCCAGGACCGGCAGACTGATCGACTGCGCGATGTGCCCGGCAAAATCTGTCAATTCCGTGAGCGTTACCAGGCCGGTATTCGGGACACCGTACCCGACCAGCGCACAGGCGCTACCGCCGACCACCACGGCGTCAAAGCCGTGATGCTCGATCAATCGGGCCGATGGTATGTCGTATGCGCCCGGCGCCATCCCGGGTTCCGGGTCCGCGAGGACCCTTCGAAACCGTGCGCCGGGTGTCTCGGCGATGGCTGCCTGAAGCTCCTGAGGCAGCGTTTCGGCCGAAGCGATGGAAGGACCCGACGCGAGATGGTGCGCGAAGCTCGCTGCGGCGAGCGCGCTGCCCGACTGAATGAACTTCCGTCTCGACTGTCCCTGCCGCCGTTGTTCCTTCAAATCTTGGTCGCTCATTCTGACCTCCTGAATCTCCTGTTGGGCGATTAATTTCCTGGAACAGCCGTTGGGGGCTATCAAGCTGGATTGGCTGTCTTCAAGGGACCTCAACTTCGCACACTCAGGACTAAAACCGAGCACTCGGTCCTCTTGCCCGTGTCAATACGAACTCCCTGGTACCTTCCAGGTTCTGCGGTTTTGTGGGAGCCAAGTATCCACTGTCGCCGGTCCGAAACAAAGAGTTTTTCCAGACTGATGGGGGCGGTGGAAGTGCTTTCGGATCACTTTGCCAACAGGGACTCAGCTTGACAATGTCGCGAGCAGAGCTTCCGAGGCCCGGACTCCGTCGACGGCGGCACTTATGATGCCACCGGCGTAACCTGCGCCCTCCCCCACCGGGTAGAGACCCTCGACGCCGGTCGACATCATACCTTTCGTTCTGGGAATACGGATCGGGGCGCTGGTCCGGGTTTCAACGCCAAACAGGTTCGCTTCCTCCGAGCTATAGCCTTTCAATCGCTGATCGAAGGCACGCAATCCGGCAGCCAGGGGATCGGCGACCCAGCCGGGGAGCAGTGCTCTCAGGTCGGCGGGCTCGATGCCCGGAAGAAAGTTACTGGCGGCGAGTTTCCCCGAGGCTTTCGCTGCAACGAAATCGGACACGCGCATCGCCGGAGCGAAGTACGGATTCCGAACGGCCCTGAATGCCGCTTCTTCGAGGTCCCGCTGAAAAGCGATACCTCGTAGCGGGGAGTCGCCGTAGCCGTGTGCCAGGAGATCCCCGGGCGAGATCTGGACGACGACCCCGGAATTGGCAAAGCGCGCCGAACGCGTGGAGTTGCTCATGCCGTTGACCACCATGCGCCCGGGCTCGGTCGGGCTCGGCACGATGAATCCGCCGGGGCACATGCAAAAGGAATACACGCCGCGCCCGTCTTCCTGATGCGTCAAAGCGTATGCCGCGGCGCCGACCAGTTTCGCGGCCTCAGGATTCCCGTATTGTGCGCGATCGATGAACTCCTGGTCGTGTTCGGCCCGAACTCCGACGGCGAACGGCTTGGCCTCTATGGGCACTCCGTCGCGTTCGAGGCCTTCGAGCGTGTCGCGCGCCGAGTGCCCGATCGCCAGGATCACGGCTGCGGCCGGAATTGCCTCGCCCGAGCCGAGTCGAACCCCCACTGCTGCTCCGTCTCGCAACAGCAAGCGATCGACGCGGGACTCGAAACGAAACTCACCGCCTCGCTCGATCACCCGTTCACGGAGGTTCTTGATAATGGCGACAAGCTTGTCGGTTCCTAGATGGGGGTGGGCGTCGGTGAGGATCCGGTCGGGGGCACCGAATTCGACCAGACGCTTCATGACCCAACGCGCGAACGGGTGCTTGGTCCGCGTATAGAGCTTGCCGTCGGTATAGGCGCCGGCTCCGCCCTCGCCGAAGCAAACGTTGCTCTCCGGATCCAGTGTTCCTTTGGCCCGCAGAACACCGATGTCCTTCATGCGGGCCTCGACCTTGCGGCCGCGTTCAAGGATGACGATCCGCACTCCGCGCTCGGCCAGGCACAGGGCGGCAAAGAGGCCGGCGGGTCCGGCACCGACGACGGCGATCCGTTCGGGCGAGAGGCGCGGCGTGGAATCGTAAAATGCCGGATCCGGGATGTCGAGCGCCGATCGTTCAATCGCACGGACGCCACGCGGCAGGGGCGAATTCAGGATTTCAGGAGACTCAAACTCAACACGCAGGCTGTAGTACAAATGGGGCTTCTTGCGCGCATCGACGGCTTCGCGTACGACTCGCGGGCGGACGAGAAACCGTCGGGGAATTCGGATTTCTTTCGCCAGCCTGGGGGCGAGATGTTCGCGGTCGAAATCCAATGGCACCCGAAGCTCGTCGACCCGGTAGAGTTGGCCCGCCATGTTCCCAGATTAGCCTCAATGTCGTGCGGGTCCAAGAGGCGGGTGAAATAAGGGGTCACCCAGGGTCGTGCTGGGATGCGGTACTTCATATGAAGTACCGGCCTTCGTGGTGTTTCACAATATCCGGACCGGCGCTTCCCGCATTATGTATCCTGAATGGCCCTCGGAGGTGGGCAGGACATGGCTACAGTGAGATATATCGTCGATGACGTGGAGACGGCGATCGCCTTCTATACCGGCCTGCTTGGGTTCGAACTCAAGCAGCATTTCGGGTCCGCGATCGGCATCCTCGAAAAAGACGACCTCGAGTTGTGGGTCGCCGGCCCGCCGGCGTCGGCACAGCGGCCGATGCCGGACGGCAGTCAACCCGCGCCCGGCGGGTGGAACCGATTCGTCGTCCGGGTTGAGGACATCGCGGCGACCGTCGCCGCTCTAACGGAGGCAGGGGCGAAATTCCGAAACGAGATCATCTCCGGACCGGGTGGGCAGCAGATCCTGGTCGAAGACCCGTCCGGTAACCCTATCGAAGTCTTCCAGCCGGGCTAGGAGCCTAGCATCGGAAGAAGTTGGGACCAAGGCCGTAAACTCAGACGAACCGTTTGGACGACCGCTTGTAACGCCGGGCAGTTCGATATAGAGTCTCGGGTCATGAAATCAACTCCTTCCACCCACCGCGTCCGTTCGTGTTTTGGACTGTCCACATTCGTCGCACTGATCGTCGTGTCCCTGGCCGGCACGGGTTGCGCCCCAGATGAAGTGGAGCCGCAACCGACGGTTGAGGAACCCGACACCGGTGCCGCTCTGGCCGACGCCCTAAGCTTCCACGCTTCGTTCGACGGTCCCGACGCAGGGTTCGGAGCTGGAGACCGCAGCATCTATTCGGCTCCTGCCTATGACGAGGCGGACGACCCCACGCCGGGCATCCACGTGACGGATGTCGCGATCGCGGCAGAAGAGGGCCGGTTTGGAGGTGCGCTCCAGTTCGGCAGCCGGAACACCGAAGCGCTTTTTTTCAAGGCCAAGGACAATGTTCCCTATTCGGAGACGAGTATGTCCGGGACCGTCTCGTTCTGGCTCAGCCTCGATCCCGCAGTGGACCTCGCCCCCGGATTCTGTGATCCGGTTCAGATCACCGACGTCGCTTACAACGACTCGGCTGTGTGGGTGGACTTCACCAGCGAAAATCCCCGCCAGTTCCGGTTGGGTGTGTTCGGGGACCTGGAACTCTGGAACCCCGACAACCTGCCGCCGGCAGAAAACCCTGATTTTAACGATCGTCTCGTTGTAGTCCAGGAGCCACCTTTCGGCAGCGGGCAGTGGACCCACGTTGTCGTCGCCTACTCCGATTTGAACTCACCAGACGGCGGTAGCGCCAGACTCTACCTGGACGCCGAACTCCAGGGCACGAGCGGGACCATCACGGAGGCGTTCACCTGGGACATCGAAAAAGCGGCGATCCGGGTGGGAGTCAGCTACATCGGGCTCTACGACGAGCTCGCCATCTTCAACCGCGCCTTGACTGACGAGGAAGTGGTCGCACTCCACGAACTCGAGACCGGGGTTGCGGCGCTCTACCAGTAGAAGACGGGCACGCCCGAGCATCGTGTACGGCGGCTAACCCTCGTACGTCAACAGTCCATCCGGATGGCGATCGATCTTCCGTGCACCGCTCCGAAGGACGAATCCCCCCACCGCAACCGGCACCGCCGTCAGCGCGATGGCCAGCTCCAGGCTCGAGCCGTCGCTGAGCCGGCCGACGAGATAGGGTGAGGCCGCATCTCCGAACATGTGACTGAGAAGGACGCCGATCGCCACGGCCGTGGCTCGAAGGCCCGGCGGCACGCAACCCACCAGCGATGCGTTCAGAGGACCGAGCGTGGCACTCAGGAGCGTCGCTGCCATGAACGAAAAAGTCAGGACGGCTGTCAGTGAACCGAGCCAGGGCATCACGGCAATCAGCGGCGCCGCAGCAAGCATGACGTTACTCGAAACAGTGAAGTAGCCTCCTTGATGCTGCTCGAACGCGCGGTCGGCGATCACACCGCCGACCAGCGTGCCCAGGATCCCCCCTGCCACGATCACACCGCCGAAGTAGACCCCCGCGGCCTCGGGAGTCAGGCCAAGTGTTCGGACGAGGAAGGTCGGCATCCAGAAGCCCATGCCACCGAGGGTGAACAGCATCAGCGCGGAGCCCACCGTGTTGAACCGCCAGCCGGGGGTGCCGAACAGCCGCAACCAACTTTGGAGACCTGACAGCCGGGGGCCCTCTTCGATGTCGCCATCAGTCGCGCCTCGCCGTGGCTCCTCGAGGAAGAGGGCGACGATTGCCATCCCGAGACCCGGAGCGCCCGCTATGAAAAAGGCACTCCGCCAGCCAAGCTGCTGCCCGGCGTAGCCACCGAGTATGTACCCCATCGCGCTGCCCAGCGGCACCGACAGGTAAAGCCAGGCCAATGCGCGGCCGCGTTGCTCCCGACCGAACAGGTCCGCGATGATGCCCGGCGCCACCACCGCATACCCTGCCTCCCCGACCCCGATCAGAGCCCGGGTCAGGAGCAGCGTCTCGTAGTTCGGCGCCAGGCCGCTCCCGATGGTCGCCAGACTCCACAGCAGCACTCCGCCCGATACCAGGTACTTTCGGATCATACGATCGCCCGCGTATCCGGCAAGCGGGGAGGCAACCAGGAACATGACCATGAACATGCTCCCGAGCAGACCGGCACGACCGTCCGAAAGCGCGAAATCGTCCTTGATCCAGGGTAGAACGGCGCTCAGAACGTAGCGGTCCAGATAGCTCAGAAAGCTGATCAGCGTGAGAGCGATCAGCGCGGTTCGTTGCACCATGTTCGTGACCCGAAAGCGTCTCGACTCGTTAAGTCAGCTTCGGTGTTTCGGACTCCTCAAGGTTAGCAGCCCGTGGTGGAAGTCTGTAGGGTCGCGTTACGAGCGCCATGGGGCTAGATGCAAGGCGCCACGACGACGGCGATGGTTCCCATCGAAGACGTCGATGCTCTTCATCGGACGTCGCGCCGCAGCTGGCCCCATGCCGTCGTAACCCGAAGGGCGCAGGGGTCTTCGGGCCACAGGCTTTGTCATTCGTCGGTCACGATGACCAAGCATGGTTCCGCTCCTCATTGCGCGCCTGTGACCCGAATACCCCTGCGCGCGACCCTACAGACTTCCACCACGGGCTGCTTGGGTTGAACACTCTGCAGTATAACCCCGGCGGGAATGACCTGAGGCCCAGACCCGGGTTCGGCTTCGGGAGGCTTGTCGAAAAAGGCGCCAACGCAGAACGCGGAGAATCGGAGAATCGGGAGATATGTTTTCTTGCCGTGCCGACGCTCTGCGTTCGGATGTGCGATAATCTGTGACACATTCTTCGAGATGCGCTGCTCCCGATTCACGATTGCGGTTTTCTTGAAAGAGTGAGAGGGAAAAGCGGCCCTCACCCAGACAGCGTTTGCGGCACCAGCAGCCCCGACGCGAGCAACGACGACACAGACGGACATCCCAAGACGGGCAAATCGAAAGGAGCCTCCAATGTTGTTTAACCAACAGCGTGCCGAACACATCCTGGCCAGGGACGGCATCGATGTGATCGTGGCAACTTCCCCCGACAACGTCATGTATGCGACCGATTACGAATGCATCACGCACTGGGGCAACAAGGGCTTCCAGGTCTACTCGCTGTTTGCACCCGCCGACACCCCCCAGGCATCGCTGATTGCTCCAAGCCTGGAACTTGAAGCCATCATCGACGGGGACGTCTGGGTCGAAGACATCTACATTTTCAGCCCCTTCAAACGGGGTCCGTCCGGCGGCCGAAAGATGGACCGGGTCGGTACGGAGGGTAAGGCCCTGCTCGAACGGGCCCATACGGTCAGGCGGGCCATCGACGGACTGATTGCTGCGATCGAAGCGCGTGGCCTCGGGAAGGGTCGTATTGCGGTCGATGAGATCGGCATGTCTCCTTCGTTCTATTCAGAGCTCAAGCAAAACTTTCCGAACGCGGACTTCGTCGCCGGAAACCCCGTCTGGTGGGAGATCCGGATGGTAAAGACTCCCGAGGAGATCCATCGGCTGCGTCAAGCCTCCCGGATTACCGAAGAGGCGATCAACCAGGCCTACCGGCTGGTTCGGCCGGGTGCCCGGGAAAGCGACATCGTTCACGACTATATCTGCCGGATCGTCGACCAGGATGCCCGGCCCAGCTTCATGATCCTGGGTAGCGGCAGCCGGACATCCTATCCGCACATCCTGAAGTCTGACAAGATCATCGAGAACGGCGACATCGTGCGCTACGACATCGGCTGTACGTTCGACTACTATCACTCCGACACCGCCCGTGCGGTGGTGGTGGGCACGCCGACCGACGAGCAGCAGAAAATATGGGACGCGCTGTCGGAAGGCGTCGAGGATGCCATCGCACTGATCAAACCCGGTGCGGATGTGCGCGAGATCTATCGCGCGGCAATGAAACCCGGCAAGACAGCCGGTTTGGTGGACTTCGAACGGTTTCACTGCGGCCACGGCATCGGCATCAGCGTCTACGATCCACCGGTCGTCACGGTCGGAGACGCCTCGAAGTCTGCGTTCCTGATGCCCTCGGTCGAAGGCGGGTTGGAACCCGGAATGTCCCTGAACATCGAAGTCGGATACTACATGCAGGGCGTTCAGGGATTTCTGTGTGAAGACACCATGATCGTCACCGAAACCGGACACGAACGGCTGACCCACAACAGCAAGGCGATGGCGTACGACGATTTCATGACGGCCAGCCTGGCCGAAAAGGCCGCGAGCTCCTGACGGTCTGAACCGTCATGCGTCGTTCGCCGACTACCAGCCTGGCCTTCCTCGCTGCACCGAAACTGTGGCTGTTGGTGTTCTTCGTCATTCCGATGGCGTCGATGGTCCTCTACAGCTTCTGGCGCGTCGTCGATTACCAGATCGTCGCCGATTTCACGCTGAGCAACTACACGAGGATATCGGGCGATCTGTACGTCGGAGTATTCGCCCGGACCATCCGGCTGTCGATCCTGGTCACTGGGATCTGCTTGTTGATCGGCTACCCGGTCGCATATTTTCTCGCCCGCAAGGTTCGATACTTCAAGCTCACGCTTCTGCTACTGGTGATCCTGCCGCTCTGGACCAGCTATCTGATTCGCTCCTACTCCTGGATGTTGATCCTGGGAACCGAAGGCGTGATCAATCGATTGCTGTTGGCTACAGGTTTGACCACCGAACCGGTGACGTGGCTGTTGTATTCCGATTTCGCCGTGACCATCGCCCTGGTGCACATTTACCTGCCCTATTTGATCCTCCCGCTCTACGCGGTCCTCGAGAGAATCGACTCGAGCATTCTCGAGGCGGCCTGGGACCTGGGTGGCGGCTACGTCCGGACGTTCTCCTCGGTCATCCTCCCACTCAGCCTGCCGGGTGTGGCCACCGGATGCCTGTTCGTCTTCATACCTTCCATGGGCGCCTTCGTCACTCCCGAACTTCTCGGGGGGACGCGCAGCATCATGATCGGCAGCATCATCGCGCAACAGTTCGGAGTCGCCTATGACTACCCGTTCGGATCGGCGCTGGCGTTGGTGCTTATGGGATTCATCATCGTCGCCGCAGTCCTCATGCTTCGCGGCGGGCGTCTCCGGGGAGCCCAATGACGCTGAGAGATCCCGCAAAGCTGGGCCTCGGTCTGTGGACGTCATTCGTCCTGTTCTTCCTGTTCGCGCCTCTTTTCGTCGTTGCACTTTTCTCGTTCAATGACTCACCGATCAGCCGCTTCCCCCTCGCCGGATTCACTCTCGACTGGTATGCCCGCCTCTTCGCCAACACCGCCATGCACCAGGCGATCGGAAACAGCCTCATCGTCGCCGTCGCGACACTGGCCATCACCCTGACGCTCGGCATCACGGCCGCCGTGGGCATCCATCACTACACCGGCCGCACGGCGGCCGCGCTACGCGCATTCAGCCTGACGCCGATGACGGTACCGCGACTGATCGTCGGCATCGCCCTGCTCACGTTCTACAACCTGATCCGGAGCGATCTTTCACTTCTGACGGTGATCGCCGGTCATGTCGTCATGACGCTGCCTTATGTCATCCTGATTGCTTCGGCCAGACTGGAAGGTCTCGACCGGGCGACCGAGGAAGCGGCATGGGATCTGGGGGCGGGAACATTTACGATTTTTCGGGAGATCACGCTACCATTTCTGAAACCGGCCATAATTGCAGCCGGATTGATGGCGTTTACGTTATCGTTCGATGAGGTGATCGTGACGTTCTTTACGACCGGCACCGAAAACACACTGCCGATGGTCGTCTGGTCGATGCTTCGGTTCGGCCTGACACCTGAAGTCAACGCGATCGCGACGATCACGACAATTGTCAGCGCCTCATTCGCTGTGATAGCGGAAGTGTCGCTTCGAAGGGCCGAAAAGCTGTCCACACAAGGAGCCTAGTGTGGTGTCCCAGCTAATTCTTTACAGCGCCGGACCTTGTCAAGAATGACATCGGCAGTGGCCTTCCAAACGAAAGGGTGCGGCTGGTTGTTCCAAATGGAGAGCCATGCATAGATGGAGTTCTCCAGCTCCCGGACACTAAGGAACGTCCCGCGTCGGATCATGCGTTGGGTGATTAGGCCGAAGAAACGTTCGACCTGATTGAGCCAGGAACTGCTGGTGGGCGTAAAGTGAAAATGGAATCGTCGGCGCTTTCGAGGTTTGAGCCAGCGGCGCACTTCAGCACTCTTGTGGGTCCCATAGTTGTCCATCACCAGATGCACATCCAGATCCGGAGGGACTTCCTTCTCGATTTGATTGAGAAACTTCACAAACTCTTTTCCTCGATGGCGCGGCAAGCAGCTGCCGATGACCTTACCGTTGAGGATATTGAAAGCAGCGAACAAAGTCGTGGTGCCATGGCGCTTGTAATCATAGGTCTGGCGTTCCGGCAATCCGGGACGCAATGGCAGGATTGGAGCGGTCCGGTCCAGGGCCTGAATCTGGCTCTTCTCGTCCACGCAAAGCACCAGAGCCCGGTCCGGCGGGTCCAGATAGAGTCCGACAACATCCCGGACCTTTTCCTCAAAGTGGGGATCGTTAGAGAGTTTAAATTTCTCGACTCGATGCGGCTGGATATCGAAACGCTGCCAGACTCGATACACCATCATTCGCGAGACATGCATTTGTTTAGCCAGTGTCCGCACGCTCCACTGCGTCGCGTCGGCCGGTCTGGTCTTCAAGGTCGTATCCAGAATCTCACGCTCCAGTTCCGGCGTCAGTACGCGCCGCGACCTTTTCCGCGTCGGTTTCGCTGTCAGGGCTTCAACGCCACCATCCTCAAACGCTGCGCGCGCGGCGATAACTGTTGGCCGCGACAGGCCCAGTTCCCGGGCAATCGAGTGATTCGCCACTCCCTGCCCAGCGAGCAAGATGACCCGACACCTCAGCGCTATACGCTGCGGTGTATTTCCAGAACGAACGAGGGATTCAAGCTGTTGTATCGTTGGACTCTCAATGGCAATGGCAGTGGCTGGTGTAAACATGCCACCATTCCATCATGAACATTCACAATTGTAAAGTATTACATGGGACGGGACACTAGGATGGATCGGGATTCAATCAGTGTCTTGCTTCCGCGCGGCATGTCACGCCGGCGCTTCAACCAGATCCTTCTCGCCGGTATGGGAACGGCCCTGACCGGGGCGTGCGGAAACGACGATGCTCTGGACCTGTTCACCTGGTCGACCTGGGGCGAGCAGGGCTTCATAGACGAGGCACAGAAAAACCTGGGCCTCGAAGTGCGATCGACGTTCTACAGCAGTTCGGATGAAATGATGGCCAAGCTGCGAGGTGGTGGCACGAGAATCTACGACATAATCGTTCCCACCCAGAACTATGTCATCCCCTCGGTTCAGGCCGGGTTGATCGAGCCGCTCGATCCCGCCCGGCTGACCAACAGCCCGCAGGTGTTCGAAGAGTTCAGGGAATCCCCACAATGGCGGGTCGATGGGGATCTCTACGGCATCCCCTTCGTCTGGGGGGCGAATGCGATAGCTTACAACCGTGCGGAAACCGGAGAAATCGACTCACTCGACGCACTGTTCGACCCGAAATTCAGTGGGCGTATCGCCATCCGCGACGAACCCGAGGACACTCTGGCGATTGCCGCCCTGAAGCTCGGCATCACCGAACCCTATTCGATGGGGGAGAGCGAGCTTCAGGAGGTCAAGAAACTCCTGATTTCGCAAAAACCCCTCGTTCGCGCCTACTACAAAAACATCGCCGACGTGCAGAACATGCTGGCATCCGGCGAAGTCGTAGTCGCCTGGACGTTCCTCGCCGTCGTCGCACCGTTGCGAAGTGCCGGTGTCGATATCGGTTGGGTCTGGCCAAAGGAAGGCGCGATCGGTTGGAGCGAGTCGATCACACCGGTCAAGGGCACCGACAAGCTGGACATGGTGCACGAATACGCCAACTTCACGCTCAGTGCCGACTACGGGGAGTTCATGGCCCGAACGACCCGGTACGCGCCCGCATCCCAGGCGGCCGTCGATCGACTGGAACCGGAACTGGTGGCCGACCTGGGCATCGACATTTCAAAGGTCGGTCAACTCGTCTTCAAGGGCATGCCGGAAAACAAGTCGCGCTGGAACGAGATCTGGAACGAAGTAAAGGCGGTGTGATCGATGGGGCCGGAAAGCCGAGCAGCCCGATCGGCGTTCGACGTCGAGCTTGACGGCGTCGTGAAACGCTTCGGCGCCTTTACCGCAGTCGATCGGATCGATCTGGCCGTCGAGAGCGGTCGGTTCGTCACGCTGCTCGGCCCGAGCGGATGCGGCAAGACGACGACGCTCCGCATGATCGGTGGGCTGGAGGTACCCGACGAAGGCACGATCCGGGTTGCCGGCGCGCCGCTTTCCCCGAATGAGCGGACCGCCCGGGTCACCCGGATGGTCTTTCAGAATTACGCACTCTTCCCTCATATGACGGTCGAGGAGAACGTGTCGTTCGGCCTCCGCATGCAGAAACTCTCGAAGAGCAGCATTGCGACCGAGGTCGGCGACATGGTCGATCTGCTCGACCTGGCCGGACAACTTACCAAATATCCCAACCAGATGTCGGGCGGACAGCAACAACGGGTCGCCCTGGCCCGAGCCCTGGTCACCCGGCCGAAGGTCCTGCTCCTGGACGAACCGCTCGGGGCGCTGGATCTCAAGATGCGCAAGCACATGCAGAACGAGTTGAAGAAACTGCAGAGAGAAGTCGGTATCACTTTTATTTATGTCACCCACGATCAGGAAGAAGCGCTCAACCTGTCCGATACCGTTGTGGTGATGGACCGCGGGCGCGTCGTGCAGCAGGGGACCCCGGTCGATATCTATCAGGCCCCGGCCACCGCATACGTCGCCGACTTCATCGGCGAGGCAAACCTTATCGAAGGGCGGATTCGGGATACCAACGGAAGGGAGAGCGCGGTAAACACACCCCTGGGCACAGTGCGCGGATGCCGGGCGCCCGGGTTCGAGCCATCGAACGGCGACGCGGTTCTTGTTTCAATCCGGCCTGAACATATCCGTCTCGGCGCCCACGATCAGGATCGGACAACGGCACTTGGGCGGAGCGGACGGATAATCGAAACCGCCTATCTCGGAAGCGTCACACGGCTCAGCATACGTCTCGGTGATACCGTGATCCGGGCTGATCTCACCGGAGGACACGCCCCCACACCCGGAGATGCCGTCACTGTGGACTGGCTGGCCGAACACGTCCGGGTGTTGGAGAGCGACCCTCGTTTCACCGCAGCCCGCGGCGCCGACAATCAAAGGAAGGAGGCGTAAATCGTGACTTTCACGGTCGTGGCCCGCGACCCGGATGCCGGCCTCCTGGGCATCGCCCAGGCAACGAATCCCCTGTCGGTTGGCGCGCGCTGCCCGTTCATTCGCGCCGGTCTCGGCGCGGTGAGTACGCAAGCCTACACCGACCCCGGCCTCGGCCCCCGTGCACTCGACCTGCTGGCCGCCGGCCGCTCGCCTGTGGAAGTGCTTACCGAGCTCGGAAAGAGCGACGAGGGATTCGAGTATCGCCAGATCGGTATCGTAGACCGCGACGGCCGGGTCGGAGTGCATACCGGGGAGGCAAACAAGGAGCACAAGGGCGCCATTACGGGAAACGGATACGTTGTGATGGGCAACTTGCTGGCGAGCGACCGTGTTCTGCCCGACATGCATACTGCCTGGGAGGACAGCAAACAGGACCTGTTCGAGGAGCGGTTGATGCAGGTGATCACGGCCGGACGCGACGCCGGGGGCGACGCAGGCGGGCATCGCTCGGCCTGCCTGATCGTTTACGACACCGAGCCCTACGGAAGAACGGATCTCCGCGTGGATTTTGCACCCAGGAGATCGGGAGCGCCGGACGCGGTCGATTTGCTGCGACAGGCTTTCGATCAATATCGACCAATGATTCCCTACTACAAGGCGCGCCCGCCAAACCCTTCAATGATCGGCTGGATAGACTGGCTCCGCGAGCAGGGGGTCGACTTCCAGGATTGATGAAGACCGTGCCGACCGGTCGCTGGACTCACGACAGACTTTAATTGCGTCCGATCCCCCGGTCTTATAAACTTGCCTGACTTTTAACTGTTCGATCAGAGACGAGACGACGGTTGCGAGCCCCACGCGGCCGGCGCCTTGACGACCCATATCGTTTATCAACTCTGGAGGGAAAAGATGAAAGCAGACCTGACACGCCTTCGGCGACGGGACGCGCTTTGTTTCATCCTGGCAATTGTCGTCCTCTTGGCCACATCGAACCTCGGCCTCGCCCAGGAGCGCGGCAACCCCTACGGGGAATGGCGTTTCCAGAGTGCGGACGCCTGGGGTACACGCTACTC
This sequence comes from Terriglobia bacterium, assembly GCA_965262425.1. Taxonomy (GTDB): domain Bacteria; phylum Acidobacteriota; class Terriglobia; order 20CM-2-55-15; family 20CM-2-55-15; genus CAZOZZ01. Next base: position 3,332,161 of record OZ253536.1, read on the forward strand.
GCCCGTGGACCAGATCGACGGCGAGAACTTCGAGAATCTCGAAGTGGCCTGGCTCTGGAGGGGTGACAACTTCGGCCCGTCCCCCGAAATCACCTCCCGATCGACCCCCACCTACATCGACGGCATCCTGTATACGGTGGCGGGAAAACGCCGTACCGTCGTGGCGATGGACCCGGCTACGGGAGAGACGATCTGGACCTACCGCGAGCCGAACACGACGCGTTGGGAACGGTCCATGCGGGCCGGCTACGGGAAAGGCGTCGCCTACGATGAACTGAACGGTCGCGGTGTGATTTACATCGTCACACCTGCCTTCTTCCTCCACGCCATCGACTCGAAGACGGGTCAGCATGTGGAGAATTGGGGCCAGCCCGTACCGATCGACGGCTTCCCCGAGAGCGGAGTCGTGGACCTGTTAGCGAATCTTCTGCCGGGTTGGGGCCCATTCGAGAACGATGATCGCCCCTACGACCCGGAGTTCGGAATCCCGGCGGACATGGGCTATATCACCAATTCCTCGCCTCCCATCGTGACGAACGGTGTCGTGATCGTGGGGAGTTCCGCCGAGCAGGGCTACACTCAGACCCGGATCGAGAATGTCCCCAACGACATCCTGGCCTATGACTCCGGGACCGGTGAGCATCTCTGGAAGTTCAACGTCATCCCGCGCCCCGGGGAGTTCGGGCATGAAACGTGGTTGAACGATGCCTGGGAGTATACGGGAGATGTGTCCTCGTGGGCTCCGATGTCCGCCGACGCCGAACGCGGCATCGTCTATATCCCGACCAACCCGCCGACCATCGACTACTATGGGGGATTCCGACCCGGGGCCAACCTGTTCGGCACCACCGTGATCGCCCTGAACGTCAGGACAGGAGAGCGGGAGTGGCACTTCCAGACGGTACACAACGACCAGTGGAACTACGATCTTCCGAACGTACCGATGATCGTGGACCTGACCGTGGACGGGGAAGAAATTCCTGCCGTGGTTCAAACGACCAAACAGGGAATGATCTTTACGTTCAACCGGGAGACCGGCGAACCGGTGTGGCCGATCGAGGAACGACCGGTGACCCAGACCACAGTCCCTGGCAACTGGACCTCACCTACCCAGCCTTTCCCCACGAAGCCGGAGCCGTTTGAGGCACTGGGTCTGCCCGACGACCAGGTGGTCGACTTCACGCCCGAGCTCAAGAGGGAAGCGCTGGAAATCCTGCGTGATTTCGAGATTGGCGGCCCTTACATGCCGCGGGTTCACGTCGGTTATACCGGGAAGGCAAACATCAGCTGTCAGGGCGGGTTGAACATCACGCATCCGGGAGCCATGGACCCGACTTCGGGAATCATGTATGTGCCGCACGGGCCGGGATGCAGCGGCGGCATGATGCGGCCGGGAACCGAGACGGACGACGCCGCGGATCCGTTCACCACCGGAACGACGATCGCCGACTGGGTCGCGGGCCCCGGCGTGCGCGTTTCGGGCCCTCGGGGTCTTCCGATCTACAAACCCCCGTACAACCGGGCCTCGGCCTACGACATGAACACGGGCGAGCGACTCTTCTGGGTTCCGATCGGAGAGACACCGGATAACGTCAAGAACAACCCGGCACTTGCGGGTTTGGACATACCCAACACCGGCGGCGGCAGCCGGGCCATCCTGATGGTCACCGGCAGCCTGTTCCTCACCTCGGAGGTCCTGGGCACCGGGCCGGTCCTCAGTGCGAGGGACAAGCAGACCGGGGAGCTGTTGGGAAGGGTCGAGCTTCCGACGCGTGCCCAGTACGGCATGATGACTTACCTGCACGAGGGTAAACAGTACATCGCCGTGCAGATTGGCGGAGGGGAGTATCCAAGCTCACTGGTAACGTTCGCCCTGCCGTAAGTAAGCTAAGAAGCCGGAAGCGATTCAGCGGGTAGCTCCAAGGAGGCAAACCGGAACTGCTCTGGCGGCCCGCTGCTTGCTACCCGCTACACGCTCTCAATTCCCGGCAGCAGCGTGTCCCAGACGGACGGCTTCCGGGTTGTTGGCGATGATGAAGCGGAACCCCTGCCGGATGCGTCTCTCGATGTCCTGCTCACCGGCGGTAATCCCACACACGACATCGAGTTCGACACAAACCGCCAATTGCGTCGCAAACGCTTCTTCAAGCTTGGCCTGGAGGGCCTCCTGCTGATCTTCGGTAAGGCCGCTCCCGCGACCGCCACGTCCGCCACCACGGCCACGGCCACCACGTGCACCGCCACGTCCGCTGGCCGCACCGCCACGGCCACGCGCATTCGGGAACATCTGGGCGGTGTAGGCGCTCCGTAGATCTCCGGGAGCGGGAATGACGATCGTGGCACCCTGAACAGCGGTGATCTCACGCGCGTGCTTCTCCACGGCGTCCACGCTCTCGAGCAGGATGATCGTCGTGAGTTCCCCGTTCGGGTCGAGCGGCCAGAGGTCCGCTTTCTGTCGGTATTCCGATTCCGGAATTCCCCAAACGCCCGGAGCCTCCCCTGCCGAGTTGGGCCGCGTTCCGTCAACTACGTCCTGGGCCGGATAGCGCATGGCCCGGATCGCAAACAGAGCTTCTTCGGCGGTTTCCACGTGCGGGTACATGATGTTGTAGACCCCGGCATCGAGCGCCTGCTGGATCCGCTGCTTGGCAGCTTCAGTATCCTCGTGCACGGTCGGTACGCGGAGCAGCATCGGATGCGTGCTCGGGTTACTCGTCGCGCCACCCTCAACCAGACCCTCCATGTAGGCCTTCAGGTTCGGGATGCTGAAGGTCAGCGGATTGGCCTGGCTCATGAACAGGAAGTCGATGTTCGTGACTCCGCCACGGGCATTCCCGGCGTCGGCGAAACCGTCGAGATCGCTGCCACCGCCGGAGGAAACCCCGATGGAAACGCCTCCCCGTGCGAGCACGTCGACGACACGGTTGAGATGGGTCGTCCGCTGGCCCTCGGTCACCGGCGAAAGGACGAGCGCCATCGCACCTGCGGCGAGCATGACGCTGAGAAAGAGTCGGATTCTCATGAAACATCTCTCCTTGGTCGATCTCGAACCGAAATTGGTTGCTGATCATCCATACCGCTAAAGCGGATGGAGGGCCTGAGATCAGGCGACCGATCGCCTCTCATGATAGAACATTTCGGCAGGGTTTCAAGAGTGAGGAATGAGGAACTTTTCAGGATTCGAAAGCCGGGACAAACTGGCATCCAGCCTCTTGTACAATCCGTTTTTTCCGTCAGAATCGGTAGTTCACATGAAGGAGCAATCCCTTCGAGGCAACCTCGACGCGACGCTCAAGTCAACCCCGGAATCACAGATGAACTCACGGGAAAAAATCGACTCGCTACGACATTGTCCCGGTACCCGACCCGACCGGATGCGTCGAACACAGGGTCGTAGAAACCTTTCTCCTCTTCGATACCTGCACGCGCTTGCTCGACCCTCAGTTTTTTCGACGCCAAGCCTCAGAAAGAACAAAAGCGGTGGTTTCCAGGGAGACACGCCAGGGAATGGCGAGGGGGTCAGACAAATTACTAGGCGGGTGATGCCACTTGAAGCGAAAAGGCCGGACCCCGCCTGGACCCGGCCGCCGGTTACTGAACGCAGACCCTCTGATGATCCACGCCGTTATCTTACTGGCCGAGAGGTCGCCCCGACCGGCGCCTTCCCGCCTGGACGGCGTCAAAGGCTTCCGCCCCCCGGCGCTGCATGGTGAACACTTCGAAGCCCCGGTCCATCAAGCTCTCTATCTGTTCTGGGTTATTCGCCGGGTAGCTGCAGGCCACCTTGAACTCCTTGCACGCCGCAATGACCTTTTCGACCGCGGCGTCGAAGCCCTCCTGATCACGCACGCGCTCGCCGTCGGCGTTCGTCGAGGAGAACACGCCGCCCAGGGTGCCCGCACCCACAATCAGGGACGTCAGGCCGGGAACGGCCGCAATCTCCCTTACGTTCGCGATGCCTTCCCGGCTCTCGACGATGGCCCACAGGACAAGCTCACCTCTCGGGTTAATCGGCCACACGTCGGCTCGGTCCAGGTACTCTTCCTCGTTCAGCCCCCAGTAGGCCGCGGCCAGGCCGACGCCCTCGTCAGGCCGCGTGCCACCCCTGGACCGGAAGCGCATCGCGGCGATGGCCTGACGAACTTCGTCGGCACTTTCCACTTCCTGCATCATGATGCCGGCATGGCCCGCGTTCAACTGATCCACGATGCGGGTAGCGGCACGGGCCGGATCGTTGTGGACGATGGGGATCTTCGAGATGAAGGCGTGGTCTTTCATGGTTCCACTCGCGGCGAGCATCGCCGCCATGTATCCCATGAATCTTTCGGCCGAAGCCGGCGAGTAGCTGTTGTACTCAAAGTCGCTGAACTTGTAGGACACCGTCGCCTTCGCGACGTCCGCCAGGACGGGTTGCGGGAGCGGTTCGGCCGTATTGGCGCCGCGGTTGTTCCCTGTTGCGCCTCGCCCGGCTCCCCGTCCTCGCGCAGTTCCGCGTCCTCGGGCACCTCCACCCCGTCTGGCGCCTGGCGCGCGGCGCGCGTTGATCGCCGGATGTGTGACCCCGAATATCGGCAGGCCCTTTTCGTGAAGCACGATCATCGGGTTGAGCCGCTCGGTGTCCTGAGCTGCTCCCACCATGGGGCTGAAGAGAACGGCCAGCCCGACAACTACCACCACAAACCTTAAACGCATCAAATCCTCCCGCTGCTGGAATCGGTACTCCCGACCGGTGATCTGAGATGCTACGCCTGAGATGGCTCTGGTGACAAGGGTCCTGTGCCAGGCAAACAGGGGTTCTTTGCCTGGCGATATTGGAGTCGTCGTTTTGAATCGCCACGGATCATCTACTGAGCCTCCCTCAGTTCTAAATGAACTGCTCCGCCGTATAGTCGCGAGTCAGGAGTTCGAGGAGATGGCCGCTCGGATCGCGAAAGTAAACTCCACGTCCTCCATTCCAATGGTTCGTCTGCATGTTCTCTGGAGAACCCGGTCCACTTCCGTAGGTGAGGCCTCGCTCCACGACACGGGCAAAAATCTTGTCAAACTCAGCCTCGCTCACCTTAAAAGCGTAATGTTGGGGTTCGAACGACTCCCTGTCTTCAAAGTCCAACGTCAGTGACTGGCCGGAAATCTTCACAGGGGCGAAGTGACCCATCGAACCCTGATACTCAAACCCGAACATCTGCTTGTAAAAGCGCGCCGTCTCTTCCTTGTCGATGGCAGGAACGATAGTGTGATTGAGTTGGACAGTCATCTGCAGGGACCTCCACGTCAAGCAGCCCGTGGTGAAAGTCTGTAGGGTCGCGTTACGAGCGCCATGGGGCTAGTGGTCCCCGCCAGAGATAACGTTACTATCTCCGAAGGAGGTTGCGAGCGAACCGATGAGTGAGATCCACCTTGTGGTATGTGTGACTTTCGACGGTTTTGAGCGTTCATGAGGGGCAACCTCCATCGGCCCTACGGGTTCGGGCGGAACGGTACCGTCTTTGGTGTCGCTCCTCCTCACAATGTCGAAGCATTGACTCCTCGTCGCTCCCCCAAATCCGGCACCGTTGCACTCCGAAATCTAGTAACGCTATCTCTGGCGGGGACCACTAGACCCAAAACAAGCGCATAACCAGATGGCGAACGGCCGGTTCCCAGCCATAAAGTTGGAGGCATAACCTTCCGTTCCGGGATCGTTTTGTCCCGGCCTCCGGTTCGTGTTGCGTCTGTTTCAGTGGGGGCCTCGCCGTGTCTGTTTGAAGGGTTGACAGCAACCGGGACCTCGACCGCCCGGGCTCAGATCCATGATCGGGTCAGCATCGCAGGGGACGACGCAACACATCCACGGCACGGAACAAGACGGACAACCACGGGTTCCAGGCCATGAGCCGGAAGACGATGCGCCGGCCGGTACGCACGAGTTGGCACGGCAGGAGGATGAAGGCGTTCAGGAACGTCTTGAACTCCATGCGTAGAACGGTCTGCTTCTCGGCCCGATACTTCTGGGCCCAGCGTCCGGTTTCGGGAAGCAGCAGCGCAAACCACGCCTTCAGGGTCCAGGCCAGCGACGCCATCACCATGTAGGCCCAGTTGCCGGTCCGGTCGCCCACCGGCATTTTCAAGGCCCGGACGCCGTTCTTGAGTTGCTCGATGAGATTCTCCTGATTGCACCGTTGATTCGCGCGCTTCACGATCCGGTCGGCGGGATCGGCACGGTTCGTGATGTAGAAGAAGTACCGGATCTTGTCGAACAACACCCACTCCCCTTTGGCCTCCGACAGATTCTTCCGCACCACCACGACGCGGTAGTCCCGCTTACAGGCGCCGGGCCGGTAGGCGAACTCGGCCACGTCTTCGCCCCGCAACCGAATGTTCTTGAAACCGCGTTCCCGAACGATCCGTTCCTTGACCTTGTCGGGACGCTGGCGGGGCTGGGTGGCCACCTCGTATCTGGCCTCACGCTCCAGAACTGCCCAGCAGTCCGGCTCCAGCGCATCGGCCCGCGCCACCAGGTTCGCCCTCGCGTCGATACCGAAGATGAAGTCCACGCCCTGGCCGTCCCATCCATCCAGATGCCGGGTCTGGCTGAAGTCGGTGTCCCCGCGCAGCAGGATCCGATGGAACCCGGCGCGCTGGCACCACCCGATCGCCTGATCGAACCGCGGGGCCGCGCCTTCATGCGAGGGCCGGTTACCGCTCCGGTTCACCAGGTATAACGGCTCGGCGGTGTTCGCCAGTGAAATCAACAACGGGTGATAGCCCCATGTCCCGTCGTAGGCGATATCCATCCCTTCCTTGCATTCCCCGCTGGTCGGCGCCAGGGTCCCATCCGCGTCCAACACCGCCTCGTCGAAAAAACCGGCCGGTTGCTGCCGCCACACATTCAGCCGCACTTCATTCGCCGCCTCCATCAGGTTCTCCACGTCGCCGGGCTCGAATCGCCGGCAAAAGTCGCCCGCCGTGGTCGGGTCCGGTATCCGCTGCGCCCCCAGCGCATCCAGGTATGCTTCGTCGTTGCGCCGCAACTCGATGTCTTCCAGACACGTCCCTCCCGTCAACGCGTTGTAGGCGATGTTCAACACGTGATCCGACTCGTGATACGGCAGATGCCGCTTCAGCACATCCACCCGCGCGTCGATGGCCTCGATCAGACCCGTCCGCCGCGCCACCCGATGCATCGCCCCGATGCCGCCCACCGCCGTCCCCCGCGTCCGCTTGCCCATCTCATAGTGCATGTTACTCGCCGACAACATCGGCGCCGACTGTTCCCTCCAATGCCGCTCTCCAAGCCGACGCTCGATTCGCCGCTTGCGATTCCTCATGTTCTTGCGCGTATAATCGTTCACCCGAAATGCCTCCTTTTCCGTCAGGATTCTGCAAATTCCTTTTCGCACGGGACGGGGACATTTCGGGTACTTCCGCTACTTTTTCACTATCGATACTTCCTCAATCGCGCTTATTCAGGGACTAGATGCAAGGCGCCACGACGACGTCGATGGTTTCCATCGAAGACGTCGATGCTCGCCATCGATCTAGGAGTGCCAACGCCGCAGATGGCCCCATGCCGTCGTAACCCGTAGGGCGCAGGGGTCTTCGGGCCACAGGCTTTGTCATTCGTCGGTCACGATGACAAAGCATCGTTCCGCTCCTCATTTCGCGCCTGTGACCCGAATACCCCTGCGCGCGACCCTACAGACTTTCATCACGGGCTGCTAGCTGTCTGTCGTGTTCCCGGCACGCTTCGCATCAACGGAAAATGCACCGGCGCCACCCAGAATCAGAGTTGCCAGTCCCGCCAGGTAGAGCAGGTTTACTTCATACCCCGGCATCCCGAAAATGGGACCTGCCTCCGTCATCCCAGTGATGTTCATGAAGCTGAAACCCTGCGGCAGATGCACCGTAAACAAGGCCCCAAGCATGCTGATTCCCAGCATTAGGGAGGCTATCGTGACGAAGGCACCTGCGATCAATGCGATCGCGCCAAGGGATTCGATGCCCCCGATCATCCAGGCCGCCAGGCCTGGTGCAGGAACCCCGATACCTTCGAGCATGCCTCGAAACTGCAAATTGCCTTCGGAAGAAAAAACCTTCGAAAACCCATGGTAGATGAAACCGATACCCAGAACCAGGCGCAGTGACAATGGTGCCAAGGCCTTGAAGTGATTGCTGTTCATTGTGACTTTCTCCTCTCCTTCCTCACCGGGCCAGGAGCCTTACTTCAGAATCCGCCAGGGCGCGGGCCGCCGTCGCCAGACGGAGAAGAAGTTCGACCAGTGTTTCGTGTTCGGCCACCGTAAAGGTCTTGTGGATGACCCGGTCGAGAACTTCGAGCAAATGTGGCGCGAATTCGTCTATCGCCCGCAGGCCGGTGTCGGTGAACGTAATGAACTGCGCTCTTCGATCCTGAGGATCGGGAAGACGCTGGACCAGGCCCGCGGCCTCTGCCCGGTCGATCAGTCGGGATGTGCGACTGGGGTTGATCGCCAACTGCCTGCAGATATCAATACCTCGAAGCCTGTTTTTCGGTGCAAGCGTCAGTCGAGTGAGCAGGTCTGCCATCGAACGGTCCAGTTTGACGACCGATAGAACGTGGCGTTCAATTGCGCTGTCGAGGCCAATGCTTGCGGCAAGGAGGGCCCCGGAAGACCGAAGTGACTTCTCAGTCAGTCCGTGGCGTGAAGATGAGGCGCGTTGACGGCATTTAATTGCGTTCTCAATCATTGCATTCACTATAGTTTTGACTGCAACTGTGTGTCAACCATATCTGTTGTCCACCGTGCCGTTTACCGGTACGGTGTACCATCTCGATGTGACCCGCTCCTGGGAGCCCTAAGGATGTAGAGCTTGGGTGAAGATATTCCGCGTGTCAGGGCGTTTTGGGCAGTTCCGGATGGTCACAGACGTGAGAAGAGAAGGAGAATCCATGAATCTGAAGTTCGCCGTCATAAAGTCCCTGTGCCTCATCGTGCTCGCCGGGTGTGGGGGCCCTTCTCCGGAGCCACCAGCCGACCCGGAACCTGTCGAAGTCATCAGCCATGAGAATGTCATGATCGACCTTTGGGAGCAGGACGCGATCGCGTTCGGCGTTTACGTCCCCAACGAAGCGCCCCCGCCACCGGACGGAGCGAGGAGGGGGAGAGGCCAGAGGCCACCGGCGGTGTATACGGTCGAGGGTGGCGAGACGCTGGCACAAAACCCGCTTTACGATTTCGTCTTCCTGAACCTCGAGGGGAGATACAATGCCGATGCGATCCGGGCGATCGGCGAAGGTCTTCGGAGCGCGAGCGCAGTCAGCCGGAAAACACTTCTCGTGCGTATTCCCCCGATTTCGAACGAAGACGCCGGTGCGGACGTCACCCGGGCGCGCGTCGCCGAAGCGCTCGACCTGGGCGCCGATGGCATCGTCATACCGCACGTCCGCAGTACCGAAGAGGCCCAACTGGCATCCAGCTTCTTCGCCGACGCCGGCGCGGATGTGTGGTCGCCCTCAAACCCGGAGGGCGAGATCCTGGCCATGCTGATGCTCGAGGATCCGGCGGCGGTCGCCGCAGCGGCCGAAATCGCGGACCTGGGAGGCTACAGTGCCCTGTCGTGCGGTTGTGGAAGCCTGTCTGGCGCCATCGCCAGGGAACGGCGGGGGGACGTCGATCCCGCCGACCTCAGTGATGAAGAACGGAGTGCGGAGCGGGCCGCGGCTGGTGTGGAAGCTGAAGTGGGGAACCAGAAGGTCCTGGCGGAAGCCAAACGAGTGGGTATCGCCAACATGACCGTTGCCAGTGCGGATGACGTCGAGCAACGGGTGGGAGAGGGCTTTTCGGCTCTCCTTATGTCGGGAGACCAGGCGGATTCGACCATAGAGGTCGGCAGGGCCGCGGCAGGCCGACAGTAGTTCGGCCACGATCTGGGCGTTCGGGGTGAAGCGAACCCGCGCCTGTTGACGACTAATCGGAAAATTGGAATAAAGGAAGGCACCATGATGAAGATCAAGAGCGCGTTCGTGGGAGCACTGATCAGCCTGGCAGTTCTTGCGGCTGCAGGCATGCTGACAATCAGGTCTGTTCAGAGCCAGCCTGTACAGAGTTCGGATAACGAACGCCAAGTCATCAGTCCAGAAAACTACCCTTACTTCGGATACCCTTACAGCCCCGGAATCCTCGTGGGAGACACGCTCTACATCGCCGGTCATCTTGGACGCGATCCCGTCAACATCGACCTGGTGGAGGGAGGTCTCGAAGCCGAGACGCGACAGGCGATGGCAAACATTCACGAAGTACTGAAGGAAGCCGGCATGGACTTCGAGAACGTCGTTTCCGTGACGGCCTACATCGCGCACATCGAAGACTTTCCGAGGTTCAACCTAGTGTATCGGGAGTACTTCCCTGACAATCCGCCAGCCAGAGCCACGGTAGAGGTCGGGGCACTGAATGTCGGCGCGCAAGTCGAACTCCAGATGATCGCCGTCAGGTAGCAACGGTTGGTGTGCGTGGGATAGCATGAACGATCGACCGAGAACTTACATATCGGAGTTTGCGCCATGAGCACTCCCGCATCGCCTTTGGTCGATTCGTCTTTGAAGCTGCCCGAACAACAGCAACTCGAAGACATCGGCTATCTCACATGCATGACGCTGACCCTGCTCGGCAACTACGCCCAGACCGGACACTTCGGCGGCCCGTTAGCCTACACGCCATTCAACGTTGCCACGCATCTGGCCGGGCCGGAGCGGGGCGGGCTCCGTTATGACTACCGACGGCCAAAACATCCTTACGGCGACAAGTTCGTGCTGGCGGCGGGCCATTGTGCGCCGACCTGTTACGCGTTGTGGATGATCATGGGCGAGGCGTTGGACCGCAAGTACCGGGCCACGGGCGATGAACGGTACCTTGTCGCACCCGACATCGCGATGCTTCCAGTCGACGCCCCGGGTTTTCGACGCGGCGCCGGAGCGCTCCGGACGCTTCTGTCCGACTACGAACTGACCGATCACCCCCTGTTCGCCCAGGCTGCCGGACGCGGTATCCGTGCACTCTCTGGGCACATCGAGTCCACGGACCTCACCAACGACGTCAACGGAGGACCTTCCGGAATCGGCATCGCCACGGCCGCCGGCAAGGCCGCCTTCTGGGACGTCATCGGCGCCGGCATGGGCAGGCCCAAGGTCATCGCATTCGAGGGTGAGTTCGCCCTGTGTTCCGGCCACGCCCAGGAACTCAAGACACAGGCCCTGGCCCTCCAGGTCGGCAAGCGACTCCGGATCTTCTTGTCCTACAACAATGCCGGTATCGACGACGTTCTCGTCGGCGGTGTTATCGGCAGTCAATATGACGCCTACCGCTTGGTCGATCAGTGGACCTCGTACGGCTGGAACGTGTTCACGATGGACGACGGTCACGACTACGGACAGATCATCCGCACGCTCGAGGCCATGGAAGCATGGGACCCGGCGGATCGGCGGCCTATGATCGCAATCGGCACGACCACGAAAGGCTACTGGCCGGGTGCGGTGGATGGGAAGATTCCAGGGGCGGGCGATCAGGTAGTCAGTTACCAGAGCCATCCATACGGGATGAAGATGAACTCGGAGTATTTCGTCGCCCTGGCACGGACTTTCGAGGAACGGTACGGAGTGGAGTTCGAAGGCATCCGCAATGGACCGGTCCGAGATACACGCGAGAAGCTCATTCAGTTCAAGACGAACATCGACGTCGCCATGTCCCTGCTGGATCAGAACGGCCTCGGAGACTGGCTGGCCGACCGGCTGGTCGAGATCGGCGACACGGTCACCGACGAGTTCCCTTTGCGCATTGACGCCGGGAAGGATCCTTTTCTCGACGACAGGTTGCGCGTCGCCAACCTGCCGAAAGAACCGCAGGCTCTCGACGTCGAAAATCCGGTTTCGGGAGAGAAGAAGCAGCTGAAGATCGCCCTGTTCCGCAAGGCGAGCGAAATGGCAGGCGCCCGACGGGGTGTGTCGGAAATCATCAAGTGGCTCAACTACGTCACGAATAACCGTGCGCTGACGCTGGCGGCGGACTTGTCCGGTTCCGTCAATCTGGAGGGCGGCAGCATCTGGGGTCACTACGATCCGGTAAGCAACCCGTCGGGCACGAGGGTCAAGGCCGCGATCCAGGAAGCGGGGAATGCGTCCAGCGCGATCGGTCTCATCGGGCAGACTGCCTCGGTGGATCCCGACAAATTCGCCGGCGTGTGGGCATTCAGTGGCACCTATGGCGCGTTTACGCCCCTGATGTACCTGCCGGCGCGTGTGTGGAGCCAGCAGAACCAGGACAGCAGGTTCCGGACCGGAGTCCTGAACATCCTGGCCGGACATTCGGGACCGGAAACGGCCGCGGATGCCCGCACGCACTTCGGAATTTTTTCTCCGCAGGTATGGAAACTGTTTCCTCGAGGCCAGGTGATCCACCTGAGTTTCTGGGATTACAACGACGTGGCGCCCGGATATTTTGCGGCCGCGGAAATTGCCGCGAGAGAGAAGAAGGTCGGCGTCATTATCCTGGAAGTGGCGCGGCCCGACTTTCCGGTAGCCGACCGAAGCAGGTTCGCCGACACGGACCCGAAGGCGGCAGCGAAGGGCCTGTACGTCATCCGCGACTTCACTCCGGGCCTTGACCGCCACGGCTACGTCGTTGCCCAGGGATCGAGCTCGACCGTCAACCTCGTCGGTGTACTTTCTCGCCTGGAACAGGCCGGGATCAACGTGAAGGTGATTGCCGCAATCAGCGAGGATCTGTTCGACCGGCAACCCGAGTCGTACCGCAACTCGGTCCTGCCACCGGGGGCGACCCAGGACCTCATGTTCGTCAGCACGGGCACTCGGCGGGGATGGCCGATCTCATCCACAGGCCCACTGACCGACGAGTATTCACTGGCCTCGGACTGGGATCACCAATGGCTAACCGGAGGGACCGAAGCGGACGTGATCGCCGAAGCGCACCTGGACCCGGATTCGATCTTTGCCGGTATCGAACGCTTCGGCCGGGACCGCCCCGAGCGAATGGCCCGGCTGCGCTCCATGCTGGAATCACTCGAATAGCCGCCCCGGAAAATACGGACCTGCTAACGAAAACCGACGTCGTCCAAAACCACAACCCCGACGGGCGTTCGATCAAAGAGGAAGCGTACGGCTGCCAGGCGAGTGGGATCGAAATCGGGGTTCACAACCACAAAGTCTCTTAAAGGATACGCAAAGCTCTGGAAGACCACCTCAGAGGGCGCGCTCCGGCCCAGGAACCTGGCCTTTCGGGTCTGAACCTTGATCTGTGGCTGCAACAGCGAGAAATGACCGAGTGTCAGTGTCGCTGAATTACCGTCGAGGTCCGTCATCTCGATGGTCAAATCGATGGGCTCCGGCTCCTCGTCCGCTTCCTGGTCCTCCGATTCCTTATCCTGGTTTGTGTCATTAGACTCATCGTCGTGCTGGGATTCGGATTCGTTGCCGCCCTCGTCCTCCTCATTCTCATCCTTGTCGGAATCCGGACGCGGGGCCTTTTGAGCGGCGTCTGACAGAACGAAGGTCAGCACGCTGTCACCGCCCAATTCCAGGCCTTCCCCGGGCAACTCGATCGTGTACGATGCCGGGGGTTCTTCCTCTTTCGTATTCCAGCCCAGGTACACGGCCTTTGTATCCATCGTCCTATTCTTCAAACCGACGTCCTGTTCTCTCCAAAGCGTCAGGTGCTCCTGAGAATGGCGGGCTCCGGGGAGTGTCGCGGTCAGCACATCGATGTCTTCTTCAAAGGTGCTGACAAACTGCTGGCGAGAGTCCTGGAAGTGACTGAGGTAAACGGTGTCCGGAAGCCATTGCGCTCCGGAACGATGATCGGAAAACAATGGAATGTAGCCCGTCTTTTCGCGAAGCGTTGCGTCGAGAAATGCCGAAATGTAGACCTTGGCGATCTGCTCCTGGTCGGAAGCAGGCATCAATGGCGCGAGGTTCAACATCCAGGAGTAGGGCGCGGATGTGTCGGTCGCACCCCAGGTCGTGTTGAACTGTCCGTGGTTCGCACCGAGGATGTAGAGTGCAGTCTTGAACCAGTACTGATCATCGGTAAATTGAACTCTCTCGAACTGTCTGGACCCGGCAAACGACGTCACATCGCCATCGTTTGCCCCGTGAAGCGTGAAGTAGTTCACATTCTCGACCGGAGTACCAAGGTTCCCCGGCCGGTATTGGCCGTCCACCGGCGCGATGGCAACGACCGCACGAATGTTGAAATCGAAGTCGAACCGGAGTGTTGCGTCGTCGGGATAGTACGGCAACCGGTTGAATGCGCTGGCTACCGCAACAGCCTCGCCACCACGGGAATGCCCGATCAGGCCAATCCGGGACATGTCGATATTTCCTTCGAAGGCATGTCCGGCCGTTTCGTTCCACGCCGCCCAGATCTTCAGGTGTTCGAGCAGCAACCATCCGCGAGCATCGTTCTCTTCGTCCAGACCACCGCCACCCAGGCGATCGGAGGCCCCACTGTTGATAAAATTCTCATCGACCGAAGCAAAGATATAGCCCCGGGTGGCAAGCAACTCGCCCAGGTAGCCGTAGCCGGGATCCGAGAAGTCTTCCATCCCATGATTGCCGTGAACGATGAGGACAAGAGGGAATGGCCCATCGCCATCCGGATACCACACGCGGGCTTGAAGAGGCAGCTCCTCGGCATCAAACCCCCAATAACGGGTTCTCGCCCAGCCTCCCCGGCCGTCCCATCCATCGATGAGTTTCGACCCGTCGACCGGCTTAGTGACGTAGTCGGCAGCCACTCCGAACTCCGGCCGATGCAGGTCGTTCCCGCTGCCGTAGGTCATGGTCAAGACCGGGTAGTCACCCGGTGCCGACGGATCCGGCAGATCGATGTTCGTGAGCGGACTTCCGTTCGAGGCAGCGTTCACATACTCGTCGGGCGCCGAACCGTCGTCGGCGAGCCAGAGAATGTTGAACGCCGCGACCGACAGGCCAACGGCGAGTGTGCCACCGAGCAGAATTATTTTCGTTCGCGAGGCATTCTGAAGGTCACCGCGGGCCATCCATAGCCCGCCTCCGATCAGCAACACCGGCAAAGCGACGAGCGCTACAAGTGTCAATCTGGTGTCTCCCGGACCTGCCCTTCCGACCGCTTGCCAGACCACGGGTCCGGTCACGGCAAGCACCCACTTGAAAGACGTGGGCGTTTTCATGATCAGGGTCAACCCCGCCAGTACAGCAACTCCCGTCACCGCCGCGAGACCGAACTGAATGCAATACGCAAGAAAACGACCAAGAGTGAACGGACCCAGGACTCGCGTGTAGAAGAGGATCGCCAGCAGTACCGCAGTCAACACCAACAATCCGTAGACGGCGCCATTCCACCACCGCGTCTCGGAGAGGAACGCGTTCAGGACCTTCTGGATCCAGCGGTATGCTCGGCCGCACAGTCGTTTGGACCGCAAGTACCAGTCACTGAGATTGGGCAACATGGCGACTCCCTATTGTTCTTTCTGAAGAAGAAGGGCCTCAGGTTACACCGGCACGAAGTTGCCCACAACTAATAGAAAAATCCCATCCACGATCCGCCCATAGTCCGGCTATACTGCCGGAGAGATTCCCGTTATCCTATTTCGTGATTTCGCAGCCCGTACCCGAATTCGTTTCGTGTGCAACTTGGACGAACGCCCTGACATCAGGGATTTGATGTAGGAGAGCCACCGATGAAAACCCTCGTCGCATCACTGAGCGCCCTGGTCCTGTTCAGCCTGCCCACCTATGGCCAGAACCTGAATTGTGATCTCGAAGAGTATGAAAGCGCGCCTGGCCTCACGGCCGCCGTCAACGGCGATACGCTCGAGTTGACCTGGGACGGAGACAACAACCAGGAACTGCGGCTGCGTTTAGGGATCCGGGGAGGCACGCCGACCATTGATGATCTCTCAATCAGACGGGACGGCGGGGCCCAGTGGGTTTCCGTTGCCGGCGACGTGACCCCCGAATTTCATGTCGTCTCGGGGTTCCGGCGCATCACGAACCAGCAACTCAATCCGCTCCGCGCACTGGGCGTGGAACTCACGTCCGAGATCGTCGACGAAAAGAAGTGGGATGCCTTCTGGGACGCGCCCCTGGATCTGGATCAGGCCGAGGGACGAATCGGCAACCCCCCTCCCCCCGAAGGCGTGGCCCACCAGCCCGGGTTACCCCGCAATCCCAATGAAGTCCGCCGGACGACGGCCACCTATCGAGCAGACAGCTGCCAGGTCAAAACCAACGGAGCCCGTGTGGAAGTTTCATTCCCCGGAATGGACATCGGCGTTTTTTCGGGACGCCTCCAGTACACCGTCTACAGGGGCACCAACCTGATTCGCATAGAAGCCATGGCCACGACCGAAGAGCCTTCCGTTGCGTACAAGTACCACGCGGGACTGAAGGGTTTGCCCACCGGTGATGATCATCGGGTGGTCTGGCGCGACCTGTCCAACCTGTGGCAGGACTACCGGTTTGGCGGAACCCCGAACGAGGGAGAGGTACCTCTGAAAGTCGCCAATCGAGTGATCGTCGCCGAGAGCGCATCCGGATCGATCGCCGCATTCCCACCACCACATACGTTCTTCTGGACCCGGGAGGTGGAGACGAACCTCGGATATGCCTGGTACCGCAAAGACGACGCAGATTCGTTTTCCTTCGGCATCCGGCAGGGTGAAGGTGAGGAGAACCCCCGCTATCAAGCAAACTTCTCACTCTACAGCGCACCGCCGGGCACTCTGCAGCGGATGGCGATGTATTACTACGCGAGCCCCGAGCCGGCCCCCGCGGCGCTCGAGTCCGCGCTGGCCTTCACACACGGGGATCACTTCAAGCCCCTTGACGGATACCAGGTCATGGCCGGCCATTTCCACATGAATGTCGCCGACCGACTCAGAGAGTCGGGCAGCCTGGACACGAAGCTCCCGGATCTGGATGCCCTCAAAGCGGCTGGGATCGATATCGTGGGTCCGACCGACCGCGAGAGGGGCCCCGACCGCCTGGAGGTGATGGCCGACTACTTCGAGGCCGTCCGGCGGCATTCCGACAAGAATTTCCTGATCATGCCGAACGAGGAAATCACGGCGTACCTGGGCGGGCATTGGGACATCCTGTTTTCGCACCCCGTCTTCTGGACGACCGAACGGGCCGAGGGACAGCCGTTCATCGAAGAACACCCTGCCTATGGTCAGGTCTACCGCGTCGGCAGCGCGGAAGATGTCATGGAGATGGCCCGACGGGAGAACGCCCTGATCTTCATGCCGCACCCGCGCACCAAGGGGTCCACAGGCTACCCGGACGCGGTCAAGGACACGGCTCATTTTATAGATGAAAACTATCGAGGCGTGGGGTGGCGATGGGGTATGGGACTGGATTTGTCCGAGCAACGCCTTTCGGATTTTCGCGTGATGCCACTCTTTGATGACATGAACAACTGGGTGGCCGACCGGCCCACACCGCCGAAATATCTTCTCGGGATTACCGAAACCTATGCGAAACAACCCGGCGACGACATCTACGCCAACAACCCCGTCAATTACCTGAGAGTCGACACGTTGCCGACGCCGGACGACATGAGTTCGGTGATCAACGCCATCAAGCGTGGAGACTATTTCGTGACGTCGGGTGAGGTGTTGATTCCATCCTATGGTGTCGAAGGAACCGGCGCAGAGCGGACGATCGTGGCAGACGTAGAGTGGACTTTCCCGTTGGAGTTTGTCGAGGTCGTTTGGGGGGACGGACAGGAAACAGATCGACAGATCATCCCGGCAACCGATTTTCCCCCGTTCGGGAGCCACCGTTTCGAGATTCCATTCAACGTCACCGGTAAGAAGTGGGTGCGATTCGCGGTCTGGGACTCCGCCGGCAACGGCGCGTTCGTCCAGCCGATCAAGCTCCCGGATGCGATTCATCCCTCGAACCGTTGACCGGCGGAACGTTGTGACGCACGTGCCAGCAGTCAGACCAGATAGTGAAACAGGTCCGGCCGGTCGTTCAGATATTCTCCGTCGGACGCCAGGTCGGCTCTGCCAGGACGTCCCGACTCATGACTCAACCGAAGCAGTCAGGAGGTCTTCAGGTTGTTCCGAGGCGGTCGGGGATCCGTCGGGAGTCGCTGATGGGCCGGGTCGGAGCTGACGCACCTGTCGTCCGGCTCGCCAGAGTTCCGACTCGCGGAGTTCCGCCAGCTCACGGTCAAGCCGCTCGCGGTAGTCGTCCCGGCTTCCCGCTTCGATCACAATCTTCGCTTCCTGGCCGGAAGCCACACTCCGGTAGAGTTCGTCAAACACCGGGGCGACCGCGTCTCGGAATTTGTGTCGCCAGTCCAGAGCACCCCGCTGGGCAGTCGTCGAAGTATTCGCGTACATCCAGTCCATCCCGTTCTCTGCGACCAGAGGCATCAGGCTCTCGGTCAACTCTTCGACGGTTTCGTTGAACGCTTCGGAAGGCGAATGGCCATGCTTCCTCAGAATGTTGAACTGGGCCTCGAACAATCCGGCGATCGCACCCATCAAGACGCCCCGCTCGCCTGTAAGATCGGAATAGACCTCGCGCTTGAAGTCTGTTTCGAACAGATAGCCCGATCCCACACCGATGCCGAGTGACAGCACTCTTTCCCTCGCACGGCCGGTAGCATCCTGAAACACGGCGTAGCTGGAATTGAGGCCCTTGCCTTCGAGGAAAAACCGCCTCAACGACGTGCCGGAACCCTTGGGCGCTATAAGCACGGTATCCACGTCGTCGGGAGGAACGATTCCCGTCTGGTCGTGAAAGGTCACGCCGAAACCGTGCGAAAAATACAAACAGTTTCCGGGTTCCAGATGCCGTTTAACGATGTCCCACTGCGCGATCTGGCCGGCATCGGACAGGAGGAACTGTATGATGGTCGCCCGCTCCGAGGCCTGTTCGATGTCAAACAGGTCGCGTCCCTCGACCCACCCGTCGGCCAGGGCCTTGTCCCAGGAACCCGAACCCTTCCTCTGCCCGACGATCACCCGAAATCCGTTATCTTTCAGGTTCAACGCCTGGCCCGGTCCCTGTACTCCGTATCCAAGGGTTGCGATCGTCTCGTCCGCGAGGCAGGCTCTCGCTTTTTCCATCGGCCACTCTTCTCTGGTGACGACGTCTTCAGTGACGTCGCCGAAACGTATTCTTGCCATCAGTTCTCGTCTCCTTTGTTGTTTGTTGTTTGAATCGATTTATCAAGATATGAAAGCAGCGTTCGCGTCGGCTTCGTAATCGCGACGCGACCGGATCGTGCGAATTCCATGACCCCAAACGGCTCCAACTTGTCGAGCAATTCCCGAGTTTCGTCCTCGTGCCCGGTTTTTTCGATCACCACGTAGTCGGATTCGAGGGCCAGGATTCTTGCCTGGAAGCGGCGCACGATGTTTTCCAGACAGTCTCCTTCGAGCATGGCCTCGATCGGAAGTTTGTAGAGCGCGATTTCCTGGTGCACGGTTTCGTTGTCGGCATGGTAGAAGGCCTTTAACGCATCGACGTTCTTCTCGATCTGCTTCACCACTTTCCGGATCTGATCGTCGGTAGCCGCCAGGACGATCGTGTGCCGGTACACCCCAGCCACTTCGCACTCGCAGCTGGTGAGACTTTCGATGCGTAACCGTCGTTTGGAAAGCGTATCGACGAGACGGTTCAGTACGCCGTCCTGACTTTCCGTAAAGACCGAGACTGTGAAATGCCTTTCCACTCGCGTTGAACGCGTTCGATGGGCGTGAATGCTTGCTGTCATTTCAGACGTATTTCGGAAACGGACGCGCCCGACGGCACCATTGGAAATACGTTCTCTTCTTTGTCGACGACCACTTCGAGGAGGTAAGACGACTCCGCTTGAAGCATTTCGTCGATGGCGGCTTCGAGTTCTTCCCGACCGGTGACGCGCCTGGCGTCGATCGAGTAGGCTCGGGCGATGTTCGTGAAGTCGGGGTTCGCGAGGGCTGTCGCCGAGTAGCGGCCCTCGAAGAACATCTCCTGCCACTGCCGCACCATCCCGAGGAAGCCGTTGTTCAGAACCAGGATCTTGACCGCAACCCCGGTCTGGAGAATCGTGCCCAGTTCCTGGATCGTCATCTGAAATCCGCCGTCGCCAACGATAGCGACGACTTCCCGGTCAGGCCTTCCGATCTTGGCCCCGATCGCCGCGGGAACCCCAAATCCCATCGTTCCGAGTCCTCCGGAGGTCACGTAGGTATCGGTGTCGCTGAACCTGTAGTACCTGGCGGTCGCCATCTGATGCTGCCCCACATCGGTGACGATGATCGCCCGACCTTCGGTGCGCTCGGATAATGCATGAATGACCTCGGCCATTCGGAGTCGGCCCGAATCCGGGGCCCGGTCCTTTCGGATCACCTGTTCGAACTCGGTCCTGTCGCATTCACGGAACTCGGCGAGCCAGCCCGGGCGGACGGTTCGTTGGACCCGCCGAGTCAGCGCCGCCAGAGCCTCGCCGGCGTCGGCAACGATGCCCACGTCGGCCGGAACGTTCTTGTCGATCTCGGACGGGTCGATGTCGATGTGGATGACGCGGGCCTCGGGCGCATAGCGGGTCAGATCACCGGTCACCCGATCATCGAACCGCATGCCGACGGCCACCAGGAGGTCACACTCATTCGTCTTGACGTTCGGTCCGTAATTACCGTGCATGCCCAGCATGCCGGTGTACAGCGGATGGCGGCTCGGCAGGGCCGACAGCCCCAGCAGCGTGCACGCAAAAGGGAGACCGGCCTTTTCGACAAAGGCCCGCAGCGGGTCCTGCGCCTTCCCTAAATGAACACCCTGACCGACCAGCACCAGCGGTTTGTGGGACTGGTTTATCAGCCTCGCGGCGGCTTCAACGTCGGAAAGATCGAGGAGGGGCCGGGGGCGGTAGCTCCGCATGGTGACGTCTGCCGGCCGGAAATCCAGGTAGCCGGTCTGGGCGTCTTTCGTGATGTCCACCAACACTGGCCCGGGCCTTCCAGACTCGGCAATGTAGAAGGCTTTGGCGATCGCTTCGGGTATTTCGTCGGATCTGGCAACCTGATGATTCCACTTCGTGACCGGCGCGCTGACCCCGATGATGTCGGTCTCCTGAAAGGCGTCCGAACCGAGCAGGTGGGAAGCCACCTGACCGGTGATACAGACCAGCGGGGTGCTGTCCATCTGGGCATCCGCCAGGCCGGTGATGAGGTTGGTTGCGCCCGGGCCCGAAGTTGCCAGGCACACTCCGGCCCGGCGAGTCACACGCGCATACCCCTGGGCGGCATGGATCGCACCCTGTTCGTGCCGGGCCAGGACATGTTTGATCCGATCCCGGTAATCGAAAAGGGCATCGTAGACCGGCATGATTGCGCCACCAGGATAACCAAAGACAGTCTCCACCTCTTCGGCGAGCAGCGATAGAATGACACCTTCGGCACCCCCGACCATTCGTGTCGGAGTGGTCGAAATTTCCTGATTCTGGGTCAGAGTTTCCATTTTTCACTCTTTCGAGAGCTTCAACCGCAACTTTCAACCGGTTTCGAAGCAAAAAAATCCCCTCGCCGCGGTCCGCGGGAGGGGTTCGGGTCGATCAAGCTAAAGACGCGCTTAACCGGGCCCTCCTCGCGGAAGGTGGCTAATTACGACTACAGTGATAATAAGTTCGCGCGTCATTCGCATCCAGTAAACGTAGCAATCAATCCGAAGTCTGTCAACCCACCTCGGCTAGGAAGATTTCATCTACCGGTCTTGATCGATGATGTCGAGGTGAACCCGCGCGACCATGTGCATGTAGCCGCCGGATGAGTAACGGTCCTCGGCCGCGATGCGGATGTGTTCGAGCGCGAGTTCCTCGTTCCCCGTCGCCTCAAAATACAGGCCGATGTAGAGGTGGGCAAAGAACTGGGCGAGGACCCTGTCGCCTGCGGCCCTCAGGACATCTTCCGGTGTGAGGGCGCCACGGAGCATTTGGTAAACCTCCACCATCGGGGCGCGCTGATCCGGGCCGACCGGCAGCAACGCCTCTCTGGCTTCCTCTGCAGATCGGTCACGGGCCACGCACAGGAAATGCCAGGCGGCATTCTCGACATCGTTTGGATTCACGCGCCGGTGCGCTACAAACTGGTCGCGACAATCATCGAAGCGTCCAGCGTAGTAGAGCGCGATACCACGCTGCCAGAACTGGGGAGCCGTATCCGGCACCATGGCGGCCACGCGGTCGAACCCTTTGACTGCATCGTCGATGCGCCCTTCTCCGAAATCTCTAACTGCACGATCGAAGAATGTCTGTGGCGACTGAGCGAAAAGGGGCGTCACGAGGATCAGTGCGAGCAGTTGGCGCAGCATTATCGGTCTCTCCCCGAACGACGGAGGTCCAGCGCGATCAGCGTGTCGTCGTTCCGCACATACAGGAAGCCGTCCGACAGCGCGGGGTATGCTCGAACAGTGGCCGGCAAAATCCGTGCGGCAGCGATTGGGGTGAAGGCGTCCGGCGAAGCCTCGGCAAGGACCAGTTGACCTCCCTCCCGGACCAGCAGCAATCGGTTGCCCGCCAGCACGATGCTTCCCGCCAGGAAACGGTCCACACTCCAGGCGACCTTGCCTGTCTCGAACTCTACTGCACGCAGGCTCGGACCGAATTCCTGGCGCCCGTGGTACCCATACAGATACCCGTCGCGGTAGACACTGGTGGAGTAATGGTTCGACAGAACGTCATTGGACGACCATAGCTCGGTCAAACGGCGACCGTCCCAGCGCAGCACACCGGCACCGGGTCCGTACTCGGCGGAAAGAAAGATCAGATCGTCGATCACCACGGGCGATGCGGCATTGATAGACGAGGCCGAGCGCGACCGCCAGCGACGCTCGAACACGACGTCCCCTGTTTCCGGATCGAGTCCCACCAGGCCGTTCTGCGTGAAGAAGATCGCATACCGACGATCGGAGATCGTGACGCCGACAGGTGACGAGTAGCTGGCCCCGTCCCGGGTCGCTCTCCAGAGGACTTCACCGGTCTTCGCGTCGAACGCGATGATTCCGGCGTCCCTCCCTCCTATGTTGGCGATCACCCTGCCGTCTTCGACCAGCGGCGAGCCCGCGGCGCCGAAGAAGCCTTTCCGGACTCTGTAACGTTTCATCGTGTCTTCGCTCCAGACCCCTTCCCCGCTTTCCAGATCGACGGCGTGCAACTGTCCCTGAGCGCCGAATGTGTAGACAACGCCGTCGGCAACCACAGGAACGGCGCGCGGCCCTTCATCGAACCCGAAATCGTCCCGGTACGTCGTCGGGTACCCGTACTGCCACAGACTGGTGCCCGTCTCGGTATCGAACGCTTCGACGACCTCGCGATTGCGGACGCGATGAAAAAGAACGACACGACCACCGACGATCACCGGGCCGCTCAAGCCCGCGCCGACGTCGCGCCGCCAGGCTACGGGAGGGCCCTCCGAACCCCATGTCTCAGACAGTTCGGGTCCGCTGTAGACACCGTTTCGATCCGGGCCGAGGATCTGTGGCCAATCCGCGGCCCCCGTCTCCATCCCGACGGCAAGTGCGATGAACATCGACGCGATCGCAAGTTTTCTCACTCTGATTTTCCTCGGTTGACTGCCTACCCACACGCGTACCGGCTGCAAACTGAAAGGAACAAAAGTCGGGAAAAATTTATAGAACCGAACCAGTTGAAAGCAATTACCATCTTGATCCGCGACCTCTCCCCAATTACCATCTTGCTCCGCGATCTCTCCCTTAGTGCGCCGCCGCACGGCAAGCATCGGACCGAACCCCGGACTGCCGCCTCTCCTCAGCGGATCCTCCAGCCGTTAACAGGTCCGCCATGGAAAAAGCTTTCCGGCGTGACGACGCCGTCCCGCTTGAATACCGTTCCGTCCTTCATGACGAACTGCACGTCGCGCAGGGCGTCGATATCTTCGAGCGGGTTACCGGCAACTGCGATGATGTCCGCGGCGAAACCCACCTTGAGAGGCCCGCGCTCATTGTCGATGTTCGAAACGGCATACCCGTTCGTGGTCAGGATCTTCAGGATCGCGGCGTCGGGAATACCAGCAGCCTTCCAGCTCAGGAGAAAATTGATCGACACCTCTCCACGCGTCATTCCCGGAATGTAGTAGTCGGCGTCGGTCGAGAACGCCATTGGGACCTCATTCTCATACGCGTTTTTTATGCCGGCAATCGTACGCTCGAACGCGGCCTCGGACCCTCCATAGCTGGTAAAGGGTGTCTCGGTTCCCACGCGCCAGATTCCCCGTTCCGCCATCATCTGATGAAGCTCGTCGTCGAGGGGTCGCGAATGCTCCAGGGACCAGATCCCAGCCTCGATCGCCCGCCGCGCGCCCTCCCGCGTCTGGACATGCCCGGCAACTTTCATCTCTGCTTTTGCGGCTTCGCTGACGAATAACTTCATCTCATCGACCGTGTATCCATAGGGCATGCAGTCGACACATATCTTGATGACCTTTGCGCCGAAGAGGATGTTCTGCCGGATGGCCTTCACGATCTCGTCGTGCGTGTCGGCGTCCAGGTATTCCGGATAAACGATGTTGTGTTCCAGGGCCATCTCCGGAGTCGGAAAGAACTGCCCGCCCATCCCGCCGATGATGATGCCCGAGTTGATGATCGTCGGTCCCGGAACCCAGCCCTGCTCGATGGCAACGCGCAATGCCGTGTCGGCATAGTTCCCGTTGTTGCCGAGGTCACGGACAACGGTGAATCCGGACGAAAGCATCTGGATGCCGTTCGATACGGCCTGGATCGCTCGAAGCGCAGTCGAGTCCAGTACGTACGTCAAGTAGTAGACGTTGCTTTCGGGCTCTTCCTTGTAAGTCAACGCCAGATGATTGTGCGCGTCGACCAGGCCTGGAAGCACGCTGAGATCGGACAGGTCGATCACCTCGGCGCCCTGTGGAATCGCGACGTTCGGCCCGATTTCCCGAATCGCGGTGCCTTCTATCAGAATGACCTGGTCCAGCCTGACCGTGCCGGTGTCCGGGTCGATCAGCCGGCCCGCACGAATCGCTGTGAGACCTCCGTCTCCCGGGGTTTGCGCTTCCGAGGGACCGCAAAGAAGCCCCAGAACAAAAAACAATGCGATGAATTGCTTGAACATTTAAAACCTCCTTTCGCGATACGTCAGAATAGAACGGCCCGGAGAGTCTTGCAAGGTTGCGGTCGGGGCACAACAGCCGACCCGAGAGAGCTTGTTTCGTCTCCGAAACGGCTTGCTCCCCTTCGGGCGCCGAGGCTAGAATACGGCAGGAGACAGGGAAGTGATCGGGAAAACTGTGTCGCGCTATCGCATACTGAGCCAGCTCGGCAGCGGCGGCATGGGAGTGATCTACAAGGCGGAAGACACAGTCCTCGGCCGTCAGGTGGCCCTCAAGTTCCTCCCAGAAGAAG
This sequence comes from Terriglobia bacterium, assembly GCA_965262425.1. GTDB lineage: Bacteria > Acidobacteriota > Terriglobia > 20CM-2-55-15 > 20CM-2-55-15 > CAZOZZ01. The sequence continues at coordinate 3,357,545 of OZ253536.1, forward strand.
TATCGAAAAATCGTGAGGTGCTGGAGCAATTTCGGCGCGAAGCGATCGCCGCGTCTTCGTTCAACCACCCCAACATTTGCACCATCCATGACGTGGGCGACTACGAAGGCAAGCCCTACATTGTCATGGAACTTCTGACAGGCCTGCCGCTCCAGCGTTATATCGCCGGACAACCCCTCAAGACCGACGTTCTGCTCGATCTGTCGATTCAAGTCACGAGCGCGTTGATCGCCGCACATTCGGCCGGAGTCGTACATCGCGACATCAAGCCCTCCAACATCTTCGTCTCGAAAAGCCGACAGGCAAAAGTACTGGATTTTGGGCTGGCGAAGCTGATGCCCGAGGCCCAGAACATGAACAACGCCAATGAGCCGACCGATGACCATCTGACGAATCCTGGGACCGTGATGGGAACGGTGAGCTACATGTCGCCCGAGCAGGTTCTCGGGCGGACTCTCGACGGCCGCAGCGACATCTTTTCCTTCGGAGTGGTCATGTATCAAATGGCCACGGCCACACAACCTTTTTCCGGGGAAACCTGGACAGCAACGGCCAACGAAATCGTAAACGGAAAGCAGCCGCCGGCAATCCGGCTGAATCCGGACCTGCACCCCAAGCTGTCGGAAATAATCAATAAAGCGTTGGACAAGGACCGCGACCGACGGTACCAAAGCGCAAGTGAGTTGCGGTCGGACCTGGCTCTGATGAAGGGCGACACGGCCGCCGGAACGTCGAGTTCCTCGAGCACCGGCTATATCGCCGCCGCCGATGAGCCCTCTATCGTCGTCCTGCCTTTCGTGGACCTGAGCATGGAGAAAGATCAGGAGTATTTCTGCGAAGGCATGGCCGAGGAGTTGATCAACCGGCTTTCACAATTGGCGGGGCTCCGCGTCGTATCGAGAACGTCTGCCTTTTCGTTAAGGGGCAAGAACGTGGACATCAAGACCATAGGTGCCCAACTCAACGTCGACACGGTTCTCGAAGGCAGCGTTCGCAAGGCGGGAAATCGATTTCGGATTACGGCGCAGCTTGTCAACTCTTTCAACGGTTTCCATATGTGGTCGGAGCGATACGATCGCGAAATCGATGACCTGTTTGCCGTTCAGGATGAAATCGCCCAGTCGATAGTCGGCAACCTCAAACTTGCCCTGGCATCCGTCAATGATTCTGTACTGGTTCGCCGATATACCGACAATATCGAAGCGTACAACCTCTATCTCAAGGGACTCTACTATTGGAACCGGCGCTTCGAGGGTGAAGTCGTCAAAGCCATCGAGTGCTTCCAGGAAGCGATCGACCTCGACTCCTCCTACGCCCTGGCTCACGCGGGACTTGCGGACTGCTATACCCAACTGGGAGGTTACTCCCTGCTTCCGCCGGAGTTCGCCGCTTCAAAGGCCAAGCCCGCAGCTGACACTGCGATTCGGCTGGACCCCAACCTGGCCGAAGCCCTGACCGCGGTCGCCGTCGTGAAGCTCTTTTTCGATTGGGATTGGCGGGGAGCCGAACAGGGATTCAAACAGGCGCTGGAGGTCAACCCCAAATTCGGATTGGCTCGCCACTACCTGAGCCTGTGCCTGTCCTATGTCGGCCGGTTCAAGGAGGCCGTGGAGGAAATCCGGTACGCGCAGAAGCTCGATCCGGTTTCGCTCATCATCAACGCCACGGTGGGTCTGGTGCTCTATTACGCGCGCCGGTATGACGAAGCTCTCGAAGAATGCGATAAGGCGCTGGAGATCGAGCCCTATGCGTTGATACCCGTGTTCGTGCGCGGCGCCGTCTGCGCCGCTAAGGGCATGCCGGACGAAGCGATCGCCGGTTTCGAGCAGGCGTCGAAGCTCGCCGAGGACAAGGCGTTCTGGTTTGCCCTGGTCGGATACGGCCATGCCGTGGCCGGCAACAGGCGGAGGGCAGAGGAAGTCATCGAAACGCTGAAAAACCGGTCCGACAATGGCACGGAATACATCGATCCGATTGTGTTTGCCTGGATCTACGCAGGCCTCGGTGACCTGGACCTCGCCTTCGAGTGGTTCGATCGTGCCCACGAGGCGGGTTCCTGCGAACTCATGCTCACGAAAGTCCTCCCGGCAATCGCTCCGATCCGATCCGACCTCCGGTATGACGTCCTGCTTGGCCGAATCGGTCTGCCTCTTGCCCAGGCCTACTGATTTCGACTGTCAACAAAGTCCTGGTGCAGCAACGCTCGATCGGCTTCGGTCAAGCTCTTCAGGTATTCGATCAGTGCACTCTTGTCATCGTCCGAAAGCTGAGTCCCATAGAAATGTCCCGCATTGGAGTTGCCGGTGATCGTGGTGTCGAAGGTCGCCGGCGCGGTCGCCTCATCGACCGTATAGCCAAGATTCTCCGGGTCGTAAATGCGGTGACCGATCTTGAAGCTGGTTGGACGATCGGCGGGCAGCGCCAGCAGGTCCCTGATGGTCGGGACCGAACCGTTATGGAGAAATGGAGCGGTTGCCCATATTCCCACCAGGGGTTTAGCGGGATAAACCGCTCCGTCAGGCATATCCGCGGCGGAATCTCTCCAGTCCCCCCGGGTCCGACCGCCTCCCCAGGCTGCCTGCTCGTCGGCGGGAATGTTGTTCGTCCGGAAGAAGGTGTCCCGGATCGCGCCCAGCAGCAGGGTATGACCCTGGGCAAACGTCATCTGCTCGATGGCTTCTTCCGGGACATCCTTACATACGTTGACGTTGAGTTGAACAGGCGGAAGAACGTTATCGGCTTCGCGGGGATCGGTTCCCACCGCGGTAGTGGACAAGATGTGATAGTCCGCGAGCGCCAGGTCATCGTCGGAGATGGTGTAGTTGTCGTGGCACTGGGTGCAGGTGCTCTTGTAGACTTCTTCGCCGCGGCTCGCCAGGTCACGATCGATCGCACCAAGCACCTCCTCGGGCCATGCAGGAGCCGTGATCTTGTAGCCAAGCTCTTCCATCATCCGAAGGTTGTCGAAGCGGATGGACGTTTCGCAGGTTCGCGGATCAAAAGACGCGCCCAGACCCAGGGATTGACCAATATTCCGCTCCAGGACCGAATTGGTGTTCGTGTTCCAGTGAAACCATTCCGTGTGTTCGAAATTCCATATGAACGGGTAGCTCGTGGGCGCCGTCATCGGCTCGGTTCCTTTGAAGAATACGGTACGCGCGGTCCCGAAAGCATCTGCGCGACCCGGACCCGCAACGGTGTTGTCCGGGTTCTGCAGTCCTGCCATGCTCTTCAGCAATTCGACGTAGGAGAGCCCCAGCCGAACTTTCCTGCGCAATTGCTCGATCGAAGTCAAGTCCTCGCCCACGTCGTCGGCCTCATCGTTGGAGATGTGGGTATCGAGAGCATCAGTGGCCAGAAATTCCCCGATCACGGTTTCCATGTGACTGAGTTCCAGAGGGTGCTGCTCGTGGACCTTCTCGAGAAAGGTCAGCAACTTCGTTGGACTCGTGACGGTTGCCTGGACGGATTCGGCCAATTCTTTCGCAAATCCGAACATGTCGAAAGTGTTCGGGGCCCCATCAATACGAACCGCCGTGTCCCCAAATTGGATCTGCCCGACATGGCAGGCGGCGCAATTGACGCCAACCATCTCGACCCCGACTCCCTTGCGCGGCCCGGACGTAAGCCCGACGTAGCCGGTGCCTCGGCCCGAATCGTCGCGGATGAGGCCGAAGCGCTCCATGTTCTCCAGAAACGGTCGGCCGGTCACCGAGCTTTCGAGCTCGTTGGCCCAGAGCAGGGGGAAGACCTCGCTGCCTTCCGGTGAGTGATAGAAGTCCTCCCTGTCCGTATCCGCTCCAAGACCATTGTCGATAATTATCAACTCGGAATACTCGGAATCGGGTTCGTCCGGCGAAGTCGGTTCCGGGCCGCCCGCACAAGAGGTCAGAGCGACCAGAAGTAGAACACAGAAGGCCGAATTCAACGCTTTCATTACCAAACCCTCCTCTCGGGTGTGTGTTATTCACAACGTCGCGCCAGGCTTCCTGCCGGTCCGGACATCGGGATGTCGATGTCTTCAAATTGATCGAAATCGGATCAGGAACTTGCCGCGGCTCCGGATGCTGCTCCCTTCTTCGCACGAAGTCGCACGAGGAGACCACTCCGGAGTTGAGGCGGGTTCAAGCGCTCATCAAGGCTCAAGTCCTGAGCCGGAAGTTCCCATGTATAGCTTTTCACTAAGACAAGGGTGAACATTTTCATCAGGAGCGTGGAATATTCCACGCCGGCACACTTGTGGCTGGTTGGCGGCCCCGAACCCTGGGGAACGAAAGCGCAGGGTGAACGGTCCTCGAAACGATCCGGCAGAAAGCGATCCGGATCGAAAACCTTCGGGTCCGGAAAGATCGCCGGATCGACACCGCTGGCGGGTAGCGCCCATAACAGTATCCAGCCCTTCGGTATCCTGGCGCCATCCAACTCGAATTCCTGCGCGACTTTTCCGAAGATCCCGGGAATGATCGGGCAAAGCCGCTTCACCTCTTTAACGACCGCTTCCATGTAGTGGAGTCGCTTGAGATCGTCAAGGGAGAACAGTTCGTTCGAGCTGATCTGCTTGAATTCCTCCCTCACCCTCTCGAGCGGTCCGGGGTTGTCGTGGAACCGCGTTACGATCGACCCGAGCTCGGCAAAAACGGCCAGACCCGCAATGATCACGTGATGCGCTTCGAGAACTCCCTGATCGACGCTCAGAGTCCGGTCCTGTTCTGTCCGTGCCTGAAGCATCCGCGACAACCCGTCGTTCCCGGGTGACCTCTTACGCTCTTCGACGATCGAACGAAGCCGGGCGAGTGCGTGGTTTTTACATTTCTGCGCCTTCCAGAAGGTAGTCCCCGGTATGGGGAGGGGCAGTGCCAGCATCCCTTCGGTAATGGCTTTGTAGTCCTTCAGCAGGTGATCCAGCTCGGGGCCTCTCCCGAGGCCGAGCATGTTGGAACAGATCACCTCAAAGGCAAGAGCTCGCATCTGGTCCAGCCAGCCGAACTCTCCCATCGTGAGCCAGGTCTTGAAATGGGTCTCAACCGAGCGCTGCATGTCCGGCAGATAGGATGCGAGCGCCGCGTCATCGAAGGCGGCAAGAACGAGCTCCTTCCTTGTTTTGTGGGCTGCTCCGTCCAGAAACGGAAGGCTCTTGCCGCCAAACATTTGCGCGACGGCGGACGGAAAAGAACCGTCCCGGACCACGAGCGATTCGTCGGTAAAGCGCCGGCAGGCTTCCCGGCCGGAGATCACCACCGTTTTCCGGAACAGAAGGTTGGTCTTGAAGACCGGCCCGTGGGCGTCCACCCGTGACTGGATGAAACCGAACGGGTTCTTTGCAAAAGCAAGGGTTTCCCCGATTAAGGGCCAGCCCATCTTCCCCGGCGGCAAGGCTGTGGGATTCGCGCTGCTCATAGCCGAATATCTACGTCTTCCCGGAAGCGGATTGCGCGTCCGCTCCGGGTGGTTTTACAATTCCGAGTTCGACAAGTACAGTCAGCATATCCATATATTCCCGCTCTCGGTAGATTTTATCGCCGCGAATCTGGATGATGTTGCATCGATTTACGGACACCTTCTTCCCGGTCGGGGGAATGCCCATCATCGGCCCCGTCTGGGTCCCCGCGGTGAGGAACTCGCCAATGGAAGTTTCGCCGGAACCATGCATTTCCTTGATTTCGGTTTGCGCGTCCGGAAACGCAGAGGCGAACACTTCGGCAGCGGCCACACCGGCGTCGGGCCCCGGAATTGTTTTCCCGTCGCTTCCCGTATAGGTGTACTCCGGATCGAGCATGGATTTGAACTTGTCGAAGTCGCGCGCGTTCCACGCGGCAACGAACTCACGGTGAATTTCGTTTGCGGAAGCCATTCGATACTCCTTTAAATCAAAGTTAAAGGGTCAAAGCGCGACTACCAATTTCTTTGGGGTAAATCACATCGATACTAAGTTATTGGCCTAGATCGCCGCAATCCGAAAATTCGGTCTGAGAATGTATGAATGTGTTGCAACCGAACGGGTTGCATCGGTCAAACGGCTCGGTTCAGGCTCAAGTTCAGGTAAGAGAGTCGGGAAATACGGCCAGACGCATTATCGCCTTAGTTGTAAGCAGGTTCGCGCGGGACCGCCCTCGTGGATTACAGCAACCCAGTCGTCGTCAGGCTCCCGGGAAGTGCAGGGGCGGAAAATAGGGACACGTGTGTGTCCCTATTCTTAAATCAGGCGGCGTAGTGGCGGGTGATCAGATCGTTCTGTAGCCAGAGCAGCTTCCCTTTGGCCTCGGCGGGCAGGTCTGCGCCAAGGATGGTCGCGTTGACGGCGGCGGCAACGAAACCCATCAGCGGGTTCATCTGAACCAGGGGAATGTCGATCCCGGCATTGCCCGCTTTGGCGGTATGAATCTTGCCAACCATGTCGAGGTACTCGACCATTTGTCCGTATACGGCGCGGTGACGACACGTTCGAGATAGCGGGCCAGGTGCTGCTTCCTGAAGGTGATGTAAGGATGGGCGATGGTGAGAGCCTCCAGGGATTCGGGAATCTCCCCTCGTATCCGTGCTGACGCGGAAGGAAGTGACGCCAGGTCGCATCGTACGAACTGAGCTTGTCGTACACGGCGTCGACCAGCGACGGAACCAGGGGGCCCAGCAGGGCCGACGCACCGTGGATGATCTTGACATCCCCTTCTCCGAACCCTATGAACTCGGTCAGGTATCCGAACCGATACCCGAGATCGCCTTCCAGCTGTGCTTCATCAATTTTTTTCATTCCGGCTCCGAATGTGTGAGTGTGCCCGTGACCCGAACGGACTCAGGAGAGACGTTCGGTACGAAGTTCGGTGGGACCCACGAATTTTTCCAGTCCGTAAACAACACTTATATTTGAATTTATGGAGCGGGCTTAGTGTGAATGGATGACATTACGTCGCTTTGGGGATCGAGAGGGCGACATTGTGTCATCGGGCTCCGCTGGTTGATGGCGAGGGAAGTGAGATTTTCGCTTGACCGCGGGTGGCCAGGGACGGCCACCCCGACACACTGTCGGACACAGTTGGCATGGTCGGGGGAGAGTGTCGGGGCGTCCCTCCGTGGGCGCCCGCCCGGGTTTGCGGGACACTTACGCTTTCACTGTTCGAGAAATATGTCCTTGGGGATATAGCCGACGACGACTTGCGTGAGGTCCACGACTTCGCCGACGCGGAAATCTACGGCGATGCTGGCCAGCGACAGGGCTTTGGCATCGGTAAGCCCCTTCTCTGTGACCAGAAAATCCACGACTTCCCACGTCGCGTTCCGCATCGCCCGGTCGAGATCGAGGTCGATTCCCATGATCATGTAATGTGTGTCCGTCTCGGCACGCGGTCCCGAGATCGTCTTGCCCTTGTGGACGATAAACCGGAATGTGCCTGTCAGGGATTGCTCGACCGCGGTGCCACTCACCTCGCCGTCTCCCTGGGCCCCGTGTGGGTCCCCTGTATAGAAGAGCGCGCCGGGATGGAAGACCGGAAGGTAGAGTGTTGTCCCGGCCTTCAGGTCCTTGACGTCCATGTTGCCGCCGAAAGCACCCGGAGGAGTCGAACTCTGCACCCCCGGGACCGTCACCCCGGGCTGGCCTACGACCGGGGCAGGCGCTACCGCCATGATGCCCATGAAGGGGTTCAGTGGGACGTGGATGTCTGGGGCGAAGAGCGCGACCTGCCGACCGTCCACCTCTCCGGTACGAATCAGATGCCGCGTCCCCCTCGGGATGTCCAGTGCCTCGTCGTCGGGGCGACTGGCCGGATAGCGTGTGGAGAAGACGCCGCCCCTCGAACTCGTGTTGTTGACGCCCCAGGGCACACGGGTCTCGAGGTTCAGGATCTGCACCTCGAGCATGTCACCCGGTTCGGCGCCTTCGACGTAGATCGGGCCCGTTATGACATGTCCGCTTCGCCCTTCCCTCGGACGCCCATCCCTCGATGCCCAGAAATCCAGCATGTCCTCGAGCATCTCTTCACGCGGGACACCGATCGCCGACAGATTTTCTACGGGGTCCTGATTCTGTGTGGCCCCTACGTGAGTCAGCGTGTCGATGCGGACGGTCTGCCCGGATTGAATGGTCAAAACAGGTGTCCTGTCGATGGGGTACCACCCCCAGACAACGGTCTCCGGCCGGGACGGCACGAAATGATCGGCCTGAATCTCGCCGGACGCGGCCTGAGGAGTAGCTGGCACCGATTGAGCACACGCCGTCATGGTCGCTACCACGACACACAAACAGAGTGCCGGCGCCATCCGTTCCCACCGGGATCGGCCCGGGGGCGAAAACCTGTTCGAAGAAACTGCGTTCCGGTCCATGTATCCTCCTGACGTGAAGAGTGTGTGAGCGATATCCTGCCCGATCTGCCGCCTCATGTCTACCAAACCGAACGGACTCCTGGAACTGAAGAACGGCTTCGGGAAACCCACACTTCGTCCCAGCACGATTGACAGCAATGGCCGAGAGTGATATCAACTCCCCTTCATCACAAGGCAAATCGACCCCTTCGGGATCGAGCCCGTTCCGACATTCTACGTCGCCCGGAGTCAGCGGAGGAGTAAGCATGCAAGACCCGACACCACCACCCGAACCGACCGATGAGGAACTCGACACTTACATACACACTCGCTACAGACTGCTCGGAATCGATGTCTCCGTGCTGCCGGTCGCCGATGATGATGCGCCGATGGATCAGGAGCGCTTGCTGGCGAATGCACGGTCGATCCTTCGTCAGGATGTGAGGGCCGCCAACTTCCATATCGATCCGCAGTTTACGCTGCCACAGCCCTTTCCGGCCCCGTTTACGGCCTGGACCGATGGGGAGTAATTGTTATGAGTGACGCAAAGGTCCGCACGATCAAGGATACGCAGCCCGAGACCGCCCCGCCCCAGGACCAGGAGGTCTCCCGGCGATGGTTCCTGAATCGGATGGCGTGGGTCACGTCCGCGTCGGCAGCCGGTACGCTGTTGGTGAAGCCTACGGCAGCCGCGAGCCCGCGGGGGGCCGGCATCACCGAGGAAGCCTTCGCGACTGCCGTCCGGCCACAAGCTCTGGACGATCTCACCGAACTCACGCTGGCGGAAACAATGACTCTTGTCCGGAACGGGACGCTCGTGCCCGCGGATCTGGTTTACGCCTACGTGGACCGGATCGAGGCTCATGACCGGGTCTATCAGGCCTACGCGGCCCGACCAACGCGCCAGGACCTGCTCGACCAGGCCAAAAGGATACCGGCCGACGGGATGAACGCTCCCTTGCGTGGGATCTGCTTCGCTCCGAAGGACAATTTCTACACCGCGGACCTGCTGACCGAAGGAGGGTCCCTGGTGTTCGAAGGCTTTCAGCCCGATTTCGACGCGACCGCCGTTTCGTTGATGCGCGCGGCGGGCGCGTTGGTTGTGGGCAAGGCCCAGATGGGAAATCTTGCGGGGGGGAGAGCCCGGCGATACGGCACGACTATTCCGACCACCCGAAACGCCTGGGCGCCGGACGATCCGGATGTCAGTCCGGCGGGCTCATCTTCGGGAAGCGGCACGGCGGTGGCCGCAAGGCTGGCAGTCGCCGGTTTCGGTACGCAAACGGGAGGATCGGTGATGGGCCCGGGCAATGCCCAGGGCCTGACTTGCATCAAACCGACGTTCGGGCGCATTTCCCTCCACGGCGTCATCCCTCTGAGTCTGACCCGGGACCACGTCGGCCCAATGGCGCGCAACGCCCTGGATGCCGCGATCATTCTCCAGGTGCTGGCCAAACCCGATCCACGCGACCCACGGACGCTTGGCCTGCCCGCACCGCCGAACTACGCTCTGGCCGCCACGCCGTTCCCCGGGGAACGGCCGCGTGTACGCTGGCCGACGAGAATCGGCGTCTGGCCGGAATATCTAACATCGCGAAATGAGCGGGCAAACGCGCTCCGCCGGAATCTCGTCGCAGAGTTGGAGAAGAATCCATCCGTCGAGATCGTTCTCGATGTCACGCTGCCCGACGAGTGGGAAGAGCTGACCGCGAGCCCGCTCGGCGGGTCGCATGGAGATCCAACGGCCTTCTTTATTGAACATCTCCGGAAGGACGTCCGAAACTTCGCCGACCGGCTGCCACGATTCCTGAACGGCATGCTGCAGAGCGCCGACACATACGTCAAGGTCCAGCAGGCGCGCCAACTGCTGCTGACCCGGATGCTCACGCAGTTGTTCAACCAGTGCGATGTCGTCCTGACGACGTCAACTGGCGCCTTCGATGGAACTGGACTCCCCTTGATGTGCATGCCCGTCGGCTTCGACACCGATGAGGACACGGGCCGTCGCTTGCCACGAGGCGTCGTCATGGCCGCACCACCCTTCGGCGAGGAACGGCTGCTGGCGGTCGTCGCGGCGTATCAGGCCGTGACGGACTTCCACAAAATGCGACCGGAGGACCCAGCGTAGAAGGCAATGATCGGCGGGTAGCCGCTGGTTACGTGCTCCTGGCCCGAGTTCCCGAATCTATCTGTTAGTATTCCTCCGTTCGAATCCGACGGAGAATGTTATGGCCGGATCTTCCAGGAAAGTCATAATTGCCGCCCTTGCCGGCAATTCCCTGATCGCCGTGACCAAGTTCATCGCGGCCTTCATGACCGGCAGTTCCGCCATGCTCACCGAAGGAATCCATTCGGTTGTCGACACGGGCAACCAGGCGCTGCTTCTCCATGGGCTCAAACGGGCACGAAAGCCCGCCGACGAGCAGTTTCCCTTCGGCCACGGAAAGGAAGTCTATTTCTGGAGCTTCATTGTCGCGATCCTGATCTTCGCCGTGGGCGCGGGCATCTCAATTTACGAGGGTATCCGCCATGTCCTCCATCCCGGCGCGATCGGAGACCCTACTGTCAACTACGTCGTACTTGGCCTTGCGATGGTCTTCGAGGGCGCTGCCTGGTATTTCGCTTTCATCGAATTCACCAGGACCAAAGGGAAATGGGGCTACGTGGAAGCGGTCCAGCGAGGCAAGGATCCAACGCTGTTCGTCGTCCTCTTCGAAGATTCGGCCGCCATGCTGGGCTTGCTGGTCGCGTTCGCGGGCGTTGCACTGACCGAGATTACAGGGCTCGGCTTGTTCGATGGCATGGCGTCGATCGTCATCGGCATGATACTCGGGGGCACGGCCGTCTGGTTGGCTTACGAAACCAAGGGCCTGCTGATCGGCGAGTCGGCAAACCCGCAGGTGGTGGCCGGAATTCGAGAAATTGTGTCGTCGTCGCCTGAGGTTCTTCACGTCAACGAGGTGCTGACCATGCATATGGGGCCGGACTTCATCCTGCTAAACCTCGGAGTCGAATTCACTGACGAGGCCAGAGCGCCGGACCTTGAAGAGGCCGTTCGGCGCATCGAGGGAAACATCAAGGACGCCTATCCCGAAGTAAAACGGATATTCATCGAAGCCGAAGATCGAAGCTCTGGGCCCTAGCAGCTAGTGGTCCCCGTCAAACAGACTGTAACTTATCGAGCTTCTTTCGGGCACGTTGAACTTTTTCAAGAATATCGGAAGCCGTTGCGGTCCAAATGAAGGGCTTCGGGTTCTGATTGTGACCCCCGACATATTCCTCCACGGCCTGGATTAGCTCAGGAACCGAATGGAAAACCCCGCGCCGAAGCCGTTGTTCGGAAAGATCCCGGAAGAAGCGTTCGACCATGTTCAGCCAGGATGCACTGGTCGGTGTGAAGTGCACATGAAAGCGCGTGTTGCGCTTCAACCAGTTGACGACTTTCTGATGTTTGTGCGTGGCGTAGTTGTCGCAAATGATATGGATCTGTTTGTCTTTCGGCACGGAACGTTTGATCTGATTGAGAAACCGGATCCATTCCTGATGACGATGCTTCGGCATACAGGTCCCGATAATCGAGCCGTCCAGCGTATTGAGCGCGGCGAACATCGTGGTCGTCCCGTTGCGTTTGTAGTCGTGGGTGAGGGTGCCGCACCGCCCCTTCTTCAGAGGTAACCCGGGTTGCGTGCGGTCCAGGGCCTGCATCTGGCTCTTCTCATCGCAGGACAAAACAATGGCGTTTTCCGGAGGGTTCAGATACAAACCGACCACATCCTCCAACTTCTCGACAAATTGTTTGTCGTTGGAAAGTTTGAAGGTGCGTGCCAGATGAGGCTTCAAGCCATGAGCCCGCCAGATTCTCCCTACCGTGGACTCGCTGACGCCGGTTGCCCTGGCCATCAAGGACCGGCTCCAGTGCGTGGCGTTCGGAGGCTTCCCTTCGACCGTCTTCTTCACGATCCGGGCCCGCTTCCGGCGGCCGATCGAGGGAATCCGTCCACTGCGGGAAGCGTCCTTTTCGATTCCCCCGAGGCCATCTTCAACGAAACGATCGCGCCAACGTCCGGCCTTTTGACGAGTGATGTCCAACTTGGCAGCGATCTCCTGATTGTCCAGACCCCCGGCGGCCAGCAAGACAATTCGAGATCGTTCCGCCAACCGGACCGCCACACTGCGGCTTCGGCTCAGTCGCTCCAGTTCCTTCCGCACAGGAATGTCCAATTTAATCGTCGGTGCTCTCCTCATATATACTCAGACGTAGGAAAGCTGAATAAGTTACATTAACTGTGACGGACTACACTAGTTCCCCGCCAACATGTTGTACATGCCCTCGATATTGGCCCCTCTCCAGGCATCGAACGAGGCCCACTCCCGGTACTTCTCCAGAGTAATCCTCCGCTGAAGTTCGGCCAGTGACCGCCCCGCCGCGATTCCCCGGGCAACCGCGTCTCGGAGTTCTTCGACATAGTGCCTGTGATCGACCACGTCGTCTGTCGTGCCGACCTGACCGTGACCCGGTATGACAATGTCGGCGCCAAACGCTTCGACCGTCCGCATTTCGCTCAGCCAGACCTCGAGGTCGTAACCGGCAAGGTTCCGGAACGGAAGCCGTTTGATACTGACGAAATCCACGACAAAAAGGGCGTTCTCGTCAGGAAAGCGCAGAATCGACATGTTGGCCGAGTGGGCGGGACCGGGATAAATCATCTCCTCGCTCTTTCCGCCAAGTGTCACGCGGTACCTGTCGGAGTAAAACACGGTGGGGGGATGGACCGAGCCCGGAAGCCCGTCGCGCATGTTCTCGTGCCCCACGAACTCCGCCGTGTCCTCGAAAACTTCTCCCCCCGAAGCGTGGTCGGCGTCGCTGTGGCTGTAGAGCACGTACCGAACCGGCAGCCCGAAGCGTTCGGCCAACTCGGCCTTGAGCCACGTGGCAAAATCCCGGCTGATCGGGTCCGACACGATGATCCCCTCGGCGGTCACAAGAAACACCGTGAAGTGCGTGTTGTTCTGTGCTCTGTAAAGATTTCCGGTGACGTTGGCGATGCCCCGGGTCGGCTGGGCTTGCCCGGCGAAACTGGTGACCGTCCCGACCAACCCCACGATCGCGAAAGCAAGAATCAGGCCGTTGCGTTTCATCTCAGTAACCTCCGTATTTAGAAGATGCAGGGCGCCGCCGTGAACACCCGATAACTGGCGATCCCAGGCCTCGGTTACAGTCCGAACTCGGGCAGACGCCTGGCGCGCCGACAAGAGCTTCTCATGAACGAATCCGTATGGTATCGTGTACAAGTCAAACAAGATATGCCTTTTTGGAAGGAGAGTTCAATGAAGACGCTTTTCGTGCGGGCTGGTATGTGGGCCTGTATGTTGATGGCATCGTCGGGGGTTGTCTGGGGACAGACCCCAGGCCCGATTCCGGTCGCAGCCCAACAAGCACTGGTCGACCAGTATTGTTCGGGTTGCCACAACGATCTGGAGTCGGAAGGCGGCTTTTCCTGGACGAGTATCGATCTGGCGAATCCGGACCACAATGCGACTCAGGCAGAAGAGGTGATTCGCAAACTCCGGGCCGGCATGATGCCGCCCGCCGGCCAACCCCGTCCGGAACCTTCCAGCTTGAACGAACTCGCCTCAGCGATCGCCACAGCCATCGACTCCGCGGCCGCGGAAGAGCCTTTCGCGGGCGCGCCCGAGCTCCATCGACTGAATCGGACGGAGTACAGAAACTCGGTCCGCGAGTTACTCGACCTGGACGTGGATGTTTCGGCCATGCTGCCGCCCGACCAGATGAGCGGTGGATTTGATAACATTTCCGACGTTCTGGCTGTGACTCCGGCACTCGTGCAGGGATACGTCCGGGCCGCGGGAAAGATCAGCCGGCTGGCAGTCGGTGATGCCGAAGTGGCGCCCACGATGTCGATGTACACCGTACCGAAAGTCGTCAACCAGTTACGTCACGTCGAAGGCACGCCGCTGGGGACGCGGGGTGGGACATCGGTAATCTACAATTTCCCGGCCGACGGCGAGTACACGTTCAAGATAACTTTCTACCACGACTTCATCACCGAACTGTTTGGCGCCAACCTCCCGGAAAACCTCCAGGGCCAGGAGATCGAGATCTCGATCGACGGGGCCAGGGTGGCGATCTTCGAGATCGATCCGGAACTGCCCGAACCCGAAGGCCTCCTGACCACGGAATCTGTCCGGGTTACAGCCGGCGCGCATCGGGTGGCGGCGGCATTCATCTCAAAATTCGACGGGCCGACCGAGGATCAGTTCAGGCAGGTTGAACAGTCGATGATTGACGTGACCGCGGCTGTCCCCGGGCTGGTGGCGCTGCCCCACCTCCACACGCTGACGATCGCCGGCCCCTTTGTCGTCACCGGGCTGTCGGAAACCGCGAGCCGCCAGAGGATTTTCACGTGCCGGCCGGCCTCAAGCGACGAAGAGTTGGAGTGCGCCAGGAACATCCTGGGAACGCTGGCGCGCCGAGCCTACCGGCGCCCGATCTCGAACGCCGACGTGGACTACCTGGTCAACCACTACAACTCGGGCAGGGAAGAGGGAAATTTCGAGGCCGGAATCCAGCTTGGGGTGCAAGCCATCCTCGGGCATCCTGAGTTCGTTTTTCGATTCGAGAAAACGCCGGGCGACGTGAGACCGGGAGAGAACTACCAGGTCGGCGAAATGGAACTGGCTTCAAGGCTGGCGTTCTTCCTCTGGAGCAGTCTGCCGGATGAGGAACTGCTGACGCTCGCATCCGATGGGCGATTAAACGATCCCGTGAAGCTGGAGCAACAGGTCCGCCGCATGCTGGCCGACCCCCGCTCCGTGGCCCTGACCGACAACTTCGCTTTTCAATGGTTGCGCCTCCAGACGGTGAAGGAAGCCCATCCGGAATCCCTCGTGTTCCCGGAGTTCACCCGGAACCTCGGAGAGTCGATGGCCGAAGAAACCAAACGGCTCTTCGACCACATCAAACGCGAAGATCGCAGTGTGCTCGAACTGCTTACGGCCGATTACACGTTTGTCGACGAGGTTCTCGCGAAACATTACGGCATCCCGAATGTCCTGGGCAGCCGATTCCGGCGAGTTCAGGTGACGGACCCGAACCGGATTGGGTTGCTCGGCCACGGTAGCATCCTCACCTTGACGTCGCTGGCGAACAGAACTTCCCCCGTCCAGCGCGGCAAGTACGTCATGGAGGTTCTCATAGGGTCGCCACCGCCGGCGCCGCCGCCGGCGGTACCGCCTTTGAAGGAGGCTGTGGACAACCAGAAAGTCCTGTCTGTACGGGACAGGATGATCCAGCACAGGCAAAACCCTGTCTGCGCGGCCTGCTATCAAATGATGGATCCGATCGGTTTGACGCTCGAGAACTTCGATGCGATCGGGCGGTGGCGGACCAGAGACAGCGGTTACGTCGTTGATCCGTCGGCCACCATGTACGATGGAACCCTGTTGGACGGGCCCGCCAGCTTGCGTCAAGCCGTGCTGAACCGCTCCGACGCGTTTATTGGAACCTTCACGGAACATCTTCTTTCATATGGTCTGGGACGCGTTCTGGATTCCCGCGACATGCCGACGGTCCGTTCGATCGCTCGCGAGGCGACGAGTAACGACAACCGGATCTCGTCTTTCATTCTCGGAGTTGTCCAGAGCGTGCCTTTCCGGACAAGGCGAGCCGACGACCTGGAAACGGCAGATCAGTTGAGAAATCGGTAAGGAGAAAGCATTTATGTGTTCATCACTAAGAAACATCGCCTCCTCAGTAAAATCTGTGGACGACATCGGGTTCCGGTAACGCTCCAAGCGTGTGGTAGAGAGCGACTTGGGCAGCTCTAAAGGTCCGAAAACCATACGCTTTTCTGGTGGTCACTTTCGCTTTGTTGTTGAAACCTTCGACGATGCCCCGGAAATCCGCTTTTTGGCACGGAACCAGTTGAGCAGGAGTTCCCGGTGGGAGCGGAGCATGCGCGCCACCTTTTTCATGGGCTCGATCCGGGATCGCATCGTCCGCCGGCACCAGGCATCCATGAATTGACCGGCCCAGTAGGGCGACGTGTACTCCCAGAAGAACTGGAAGTCCTCCTTGAGCAGAAAGCTCCGAACGGTCCGCAGGTTGTACTGGAGCAGGTCGGCCAGCTTGATGTCTTGCTTGTCGGTTCGGTTCTGGGGGCGCTTGAGCAAACACCACCGGGAGTGTTTCAGGATCGGCTCCAATCCCGCGGCTTTCATATCCCGGGATTCCTGGGCTCGAACCTCATCGATGGCCTTATTCATGTGCATGGCGATATGAAACCGATCCAGAACATGCAGGGCCGTCGATGCTTTCTTGGAAATCACCTTCAGATACGGCTTCCACATGTCGCTGCACACGAACTTCAACTCGGCGGCGCGCTCGACTCCGAATTGCTGGAAGAAGCGCAGCAACGTTTTCACCGTGCGATCCCGGCCGACCCAGAGCAGCCGCTTGGAATGCCGGTCGATCTGGTAGACCACCGTCAGGTACTTGTGCCCCCGGCGCCAGAGAATCTCGTCCACGCCAATCGCGGTCACACCCTCCAGGTCCCGGTGCGCCAGCCCCCAGCCGACGATCCATTCCACAGATCGAAACACCTTCTCCCAGGAAGTCCGGAAGATGTCGGCAACCTCCTGCCAGGACATCCGCCGCGCCCAACCGGCCAGAAATTGCATATACGTCCGCGTCAAGGTTTGCTTACCCTCGGCCCAGGGCACCGATTCGACCTTCACGCCACAACGCCTGCAATCCACACGCCGCATCAGATACACGAAGAACACGGGAAAGCCCCACAGCGGCACAAACTCGAACAGGCGGGCCTCCAGCGTGTCGTAACCCGGTCCCGCACGCCCGCAGCCCGAGCAGACCGGCCGGCTGTTGCGTCGTGGAAATATCTCCACCAACAGTGCCGTCTCGCCCCCGATTCGTTCCCATCGCACTGCTCCGTAGACAAAGGACTTGAACTTCTGCACTCGATTCAGAATAGTCTTCACTTGCACCCTGGTCTCGTCTCTCCTGCTTTGGATTTGTTTGGTGCAATACCAAATACAGGATTCGAGCCAGGGTGTGCTACATCCCTTTCGTTCTCATCGTCGGTTTCTCCTCATCCCGGCCTGTTTGGAAGTGTGAATCGGCCCCACGTCTTTTCCGGCCGATTCAAGTCGCTGTGGAAATCCGCGCGTCTCTTACCGGATTCCCTCAGCGTCGCCACTTTCCACAGGCCACTCATTTGCCCGTTTCTACCCACAGATTTTGCCGAGGACCCGAAACATCTATCCAGGCGCACTTTCCTGACCGGAGTAGGCGTTACCGTCGCGTTGCCTCTTCTCGAGTCCATGGTGCCCGCCCAGACACCTCAACGTCTGACCGCAGCCAACCCAAAGACTCGCCTGGCGTGTCTCGAGATGGTGCACGGAAACGCGGGAAGCACGCAGTACGGCATCGACAAGAACTATTGGATGCCGAAGACGGAGGGGACCGATTTCGAGTTTGGCACGATCCTCGAACCTCTTGAAGGGTTTCGGGACTACATCACGCTGGTCACTCAGACCGACCAGCGTCCGGCCGAAGCCTATACAGCCGAAGAGGAAGGTGCAGACCATTTCCGGTCGAGCGCTGTCTTCCTGACTGGCGCCCACCCGAAACAGACCGAAGGTTCCGATGTCCGCAGTGGCACGTCGATCGACCAGATCTATGCGAACCAGTTCGGCCAGGACACGCCCCTGCCCTCTATTCAGCTCTGCATCGAGAACGTGGATGCAACCGGTTCCTGCGGTTACCACTACAGTTGCGTTTACATGAACTCGATCAGCTGGGCCGCACCGGAAAGCCCCATGCCGATGACCATCGACCCGCGGATGGCTTTCGAGGACCTGTTCGGCGCCGGCGGGTCCCCGGACACGCGTCGAGCTCGACGGCGCGCCAACCAGAGTATTCTCGACGGGGTCACGCTCGAGGTGGCGCGACTGAGCAAGGATCTGGGAACCAGGGACCGGAACCGGCTCAACGACTACCTGGAGAGCGTGCGCGAGATTGAACGCCGCATCGAGAAAATCGAACAATACAACGCCAGCGGGACCGAAAGATCATTGCCGGAAGCACCGATCGGTGTGCCCGATTCCTGGGAAGAGCATGTCAAGGTCATGTTCGACCTGCAGGTCCTGGCGTTTTCGGCCGACGTCACGCGTGTCTCCTCCCACAAGCTCAGTCGGGATGTCAGCAACCGGGTGTTCGCCGAAAGCGGCAACAAGACTCCATTCCACTCGGCATCGCATCATGGATCGACGCCGAAGGGAATCGAGGCGTACGCCAAGATCAACCGCTATCACATCGGCCTGCTGGGGTATTTCCTGGGCAAGCTCAAAGACACTCCCGACGGAGACGGAAATCTTCTGGACCACTCTATGGTTCTATGGGGTAGCCCCATGGGTGACTCCAATGTTCATGCACACAAGAGAGTGCCGATGCTGATAGTCGGCCACGCGAATGGTCAACTGCAGGGCAACCGGCACGTCCGGGCGGCGGACAAAACCCCCACGTCCAACCTGCTTCTCAGCTTGCTCCACAAGCTGGGAGTCGAACAGGAACTGATCGGTGACAGCACGGGAACGCTGTCGCTCTCGTGAAGACAACTTACAGGGAAGGAACGATGAGAAAACTCGGATATAGCTTTCTGGCTCTACTCGCCATGACGACGGTGATTCAAGGCGCCGGCGTCAATACAGACCTCGTCGAAGCCGCGATGCGGGGGGACGCGACTGCCGTGCGTTCGCTGCTTGACGACGGCGCCGACGTGAACGCGACGTACGGCGACGGCAGCACCGCGCTTCACTGGGCCGCGGGCAACGGCAATCTGGAACTGACCCGCCTGTTGCTCGATGCCGGTGCCAGGGTGGATGCCACAACACGCATCGGACGCATGACCTCCCTGTTCATGGCTGCCAAAAGTGGTGAAGCTGCCGTCATCGAAGCGCTGCTGGGGGCCGGTGCGAGCGCAAACGAGTCCAACGGGAATGGGACAACGGTGTTGATGAGCGCCGCCGCTTCCGGAAATCGAGACGCGGTTCGAGCACTTATCGACAGCGGAGCCGATGTCAATGCTACCGAGGAAACCAACGGTCAGACGGCACTGATGTTTGCCGCAACGCTCAACCGCCGAGAGGCGATCCGGGTTCTGCTCGAAAACGGCGCCGACGCGGACGTCACCACGAAGGTTTCCAGACTCCCGGCGCGAGGCCGCGGAGGCCGCAGCTCCGGACCGGGAGTTGTGGGTGGCATGACCGCGCTGCACTTTGCGGCACGGGATGGCCAGATGGAATCCGTTCGCGAGCTGGTGACCGGCGGGGCCGACGTCAACGTGGCAAGTCCGGCAAACCAGACGCCTCCGATCACCGAAGCGATCATCAACGCGAACCTGGACATCGCGAAGTTCCTGCTCGACAGCGGCGCAGATGTGACCGCAACGAACGCCGACGGTCTGACGCCGCTTTATGCCACCGTGGACATCCGGTGGCGGACGAACACTTGGTATCCGCAGCCGAACGTGTCGGAAAAGAAGACCATGTATCTGGATCTCATGGAAGAAATCCTGGCACATGGAGCGGATGTCAATGCCAGGCAGGGAAAACGCTTATGGTTCCGGAACTTCCGGTACAGCGGGGACTGGGTGGAGCCGTCCGGGGCAACCGCGCTCTGGCGCGCCGCACAGGCGAATGACGTGGACGCGATACGGGTCCTGGCGGGCCACGGCGCCAACCCGACGATTGCAACCACGCGCGGAGTGACACCTCTGATGGTCGCCGCCGGGATCGGTTTCGAATACCAGGCGACGAACATCGCGCCGGACTCCAGAATGACTGCGGTCAGGTATCTGGTGGAAGAACTCGGCGCCGACGTCAACAGTAAGGACGTGCAGGACTACAGCGTACTTCATGGCGCCGCCTATGTCGGCGACAACGACGTCGTGATGTATCTGGTGGCAAGAGGCGCCGACGTCCGGGCCAGAGCCAGCGGCAGCATGTTCGGAACCCGCCCCGCAGTCAACGTTCGGAAAGGCACCGGGGACACCGTCGCCGACATGGCGAACGGCCCGCGGGAAAAGTCGCTCCTGCACCCGGACACGGTCGAGTTGCTGGAACGCCTGGGCTCGGAGAACTCCCACGATTGCCGGTCGACCGCCTGCATCGGCCTCACCAAGGAAGACAGCCCGCCGGGAAACTAGTGGTCGAGGAGTTCCGGAACGTCCGTGAGGTCCCCAACCTCGGACCTTCCTCATCTGCGTAATCCGCGCAATCTGCGTACAGATCTCTGGACTCCCCAATCTTGGGTCCGTTACGGAGCCACCCGCCCCTGGTAAGCGAATTTCTGGGCGCGTCGACCCGGCTCGGCCTCGGCGACGTAGATGTTCCCTTTTGAATCCGTCGTCATGTTGTGAGGCCGGCCGAGTTGGCCGGGCTCGGATCCCTCTCCTGAAAACTCGCCCAGCACCTCCATATTGCTACGACGCAAGATCCAGAACTTGTGCTGAGTGCCGTCGGAGGCGTACACAAACTCCTGTTCGGGATCGTGAGAGAGGGCGACGGAAAACGCCGCTCCCGACCCAGGCCGGATGATGGTTTCGGTGACGTAATCGCCGCTCTGCTGGAAAACCTGGATCCGACTGTTGGTTCGATCGGCCACGTAGATCAAGCCGTCATGCGAACCCGTGATGCCATGAACCACTGCGAATTCGGGGGCGGGTGTGGGATCGTCGTCGCTGAGCCGGTTCCGGGCCTCGTCGTCGGGTTGCCTGCCGTAGGCGCCCCAGTGGCGGAGGTATTCGCCGGTCTCTCCATTGAAGACGATGACACGACGGTTGCTGTAGCCATCCACGACGAAGAGTTCGTTCGTTTCGGGAACCACGTACAGCTCGGCCGGTCTCCCTAACAGATTTGGATCGTTGCTGCCCCCGGTCTCGTTGAGCGTTCCGATCGTCAGGACGAGTTCACCTTCACGAGTGAACTTCAGGATCATGTGCTGTTCGCGTGCGTTGGTCCAGACGAAGTCGTTGTGATCGACGAAAAGACCGTGGATTACAGTCCACTCTCCCGCCTCGTCGCGCGCGCTCCACACCTGAACCGGATTACCTTCGGGGTCGAACTCCGCGACGCGCCCACCGGTCGTGAGCCAGACGTGATCACGCGAGTCCGCATTGATTCCCAGAACCTGTCCCCAGGTCCAGTCGTCGGGCAAAGTCGGCCAGTTCGTGTCCACTTCGAACCCGGGCACGCCGTTGGCAACATCCGGCGCTTCGACTGCATCTGTTGATTCCCCCGCTTCCGGGGCCGACCCACAAGACGCGAGAAAGGCCAGGAACACGAACAATGTCACGCCAACGAAAAGCCTCTCGAATCCCCTCATGGTCTACGTCTCCTTTGGCTGTTGGAAGTTCCGCGGTTTCGAACCCTGGCTTCACGCGGTCGCGCTACTCTAGGCGTATGACGGAGTAGAGGTCAAGTATTGACTCGAACGTGACTGCCAGAGAAAGCTCGTTTGAAGTTCGGACAGACCAACAGGGTCTTTACAAGCCCAGGATTTCGGTTGATACTCACACCGTTTACTCCGGTAACCTGGAGAATCGACAACGACGGCGAGGAGCTATTTATGAAGACATGCTTTGGCTGGATTCTGCTCGTGGTATTGACGATGCCCCCAACGTCCGCGGCGCAGGCCAGGGTGCCGGCAGACCTTTGGACCAAACTTTCGACCGACGGTCCGTCCAGAGGATCCGCCAACGCCACGGTCACGATCGTCGAGTTCGGCGACTTCGAATGCCCGCACTGCGGCAGCCTGTTTCCGACGCTCGAGACCATTCGGAAGAACTATAGCGCCCACGTGCGGATTGTGTTTCGGCAGTTCCCTTTCGCCCGCATCCACCCTCACTCGATGAAAGCGGCGGAAGCCTCTTTGTGCGCCCACGATCAGAAGCTTTTCTGGGAGTATCACGACTCGTTGTTCAGTAACCAGGAGGATCTCGCGCTCGACGCGCTGAAGCGGAGGGCCGGGGAGCTGGGACTCGACACGGCGACGTTCAACTCGTGCCTGGACTCGGGCAGGAAAGCGGCGACCGTCAATGACGACATGGACGCGGGCGAGGAAGCCGGTGTCTTTACGACGCCTACGATGATCATTAATGGCCGGATTCTGGAAGGAAACCATCCGTACGCGGCGATCGAAAGGGTTATCAAGTCCGAATTAAACCGACGGTAGTCTGCCGGGAGAATCCTCTGCGTCGTCGGTGGGGTCAGAAGGAACACCTGCTATGTCTTTTACCGCTGCTGTCGTCCAGGCCTCACCGGTCGTCTTCGATCGCGAACGCACGATTGACAAGATCGCCGATCTGACTGCCGACGCCGCCCGGAGTGGCGCCAGGCTGGTTGTTTTCCCGGAAGCCTTCATCTCTTCCTACCCCAAGGGTCTCGACTTCGGAGCACGGGTCGGTGGACGGACTCCAGAAGGGAGAGATTACTTCAAGAGGTACTGGGACAGTGCGGTGGACATTCCAGGCCCGGGCATCGACAGACTGGCCCGAATCGCCGGCGAGACAAGTGTGTATCTGGTTCTCGGCGTGATTGAGCGGGATGCGGGAACGCTCTACTGCACGGTGGTCTTCTTCGATCCCGATGGCAACTATCTGGGAAAGCACCGCAAGCTGATGCCGACGGCAATGGAACGAATCGTCTGGGGTTTCGGCGACGGTTCCACCCTGCCGGTATACGACACACCTCTCGGCAAGCTGGGCTCGGTGATCTGCTGGGAAAACTATATGCCGCTGCTTCGAATGACGATGTATTCGAAAGGCATCCAGCTCTACTGCGCCCCGACAGCAGACGACAGGGACAACTGGTTCGCGTCGATGAAGCACATTGCGCTCGAAGGCCGATGTTACGTCTTTTCATGCTGTCAGTACCTCAAGCGTGGGGATTGCCCCGACGACTACGACGCGGTCCAGGGGGCGGCCCCCGACACGGTCCTGATGCGGGGCGGAAGCGCGATCATCGGCCCGATCGGCGAGGTGCTCGCCGGTCCCTTGTACGGTGAAGAGGGGATTCTGACGGCGGAGGTGGACCTGGGAGAAATTGCGCGCGGGAAGTACGACTTCGACGTCGTTGGACACTATGCCCGGCCTGATGTGTTTCGGCTGCATGTTAATGAAAAGGCGACGCTGCCCGTTGTGAGTGAAGATTCGGACTGAAGAGGGGGGAGGTAACTATGAAGCTAATGATGCGCCGTTGGATACCAAGTAGCATGTGGGTCACTGCCGTGCTCGTTCTTGGGATGGCCGTTGACTCGGCGGCCCAGGAGCCGGCCGAGCTCGTGATCCAAAACGCCCTGATCGTGACAGAGGCAGGACGGGTGCAGGGGGATCTCCGGATTCGGGCCGGTGTGATCGATGAGATCGGCCAGAACCTCACTCCGGGATCCGGGGCGCAGGTGATCGACGGTACCGGGAAGTTGATCCTTCCAGGCGGTATCGACACACACGTCCACCTGACACCGGTGCGGACAGCGAACACCCGCGAGGGTACCGACGACTTTGCCTCCGCATCTCGGGCCGCTCTTGCCGGAGGGATCACGACCATCGGCGCATTTATTGGCCAGAATCCGTCGGTCCCTGCCGCCGAGACCCTTGCGGCGGCTGCAGACGCCGCGACCCGGGACACAATCGCTGATGCCATCCTGCACTTCACAGTCCGCGACCCGACGGCGCTGGCGCCCGATGACGTGACAATGCTTCGAGACCGCGGAGTGACTCTGAAAATCTTCATGAGGGGCCTCGGGTTCGACCAGCGCGCTTTGGACAATCTGAAGCTGATTGACGCCGCTGGCAAAGCCGGCGTTCTGACCCAGCTGCACGCGGAGGACGCCGCAATTCTGCGGTTGGCGATGGATCGCCTGGTAGCTGAGGGGCGGACGGCCCTGGTCGGCCAGAATTTCGCCGACTCGCATCCCATCTCGGGCGAGGAAGTGGGCACCCAGCGAGCGATCGGCTTTGCCGAGGCAACGGGCGCTCCCATTTACCTGGTGCACATGTCCTCGGAACGCGCGATGCGCGCTGCTGAGGCGGCACGAGTCCGCGGGCTGCCCGTATTCACTGAGGTACGCTTCATCTATCTGCACTTGACCCGGGACCGCTTCAACGGACCAGACGGTCCCACCTTCACAGGCGCGCCGCCGCTCCGTGACAAGAGCGATCAGGATTACCTGTGGGGCGCGATCGCACGGGGAAGTGTCGACGCGGTAAACACCGACCACGTCGGTTATACCCGTGCCGAGAAGATGAACCCGGAGAACAGTGTCCTGAGTCCGCGTGAGGGCGCCAACTTCCTCCAGGACCAGATGCCGCTGCTCTATTCAGAGGGTGTGCGGAAGGGTCGGATCACCTTGGAACAGATGGTGGCCGTGACGGCCACCAACCCCGCCAAGCTCTTCGGGCTTTATCCGAGCAAAGGTACAATTGCCGTTGGATCCGACGCGGACGTCGTCATCTGGGATCCCGACCTGACGAGGACGATCCGGGATGAGGACATCCTGTCAAACGGGAAGTTCTCACTCTTCTCGGGTTGGGAGCTGACCGGTTGGCCGATTGTCACGATCCGGCGGGGCGAGGTGGTCTTCGAGAACGGCGAGATTGTGGCCTCGCCCGGTAGCGGGAGGCTGGCGCCACGGGTGCGATGGCAGAGACCGTAGGCTCCACCTCAGGCTTCAAAGTCGTCTAACCTCAAATGGGAGATGGCTCGGGCCAGGGCCCCGAGCCATCGTCAGTATCGGCTTCATGCAGACAGACCGGCCTTACTCCCGTAACCCGGGTCGCCGGCGATGGAAGTCTGTTTCCCTCTGGTACGCCATCGCAATGTCCAGGGCGGCCTGTTCGTCCCAGGCCCGTGCAGCGATGTGCAGCCCCAACGGCATTTCTTCGCCGTCGAACCCGCACGGTATGGATATACCCGGCAACCCCGTCAGGTTGACCATCCGCGTCATGGAAGCACCTCGGCTCCGCGGTTCGGGCGTTGCAGAAGGCTGTCTCGGCGGCGCTGGGGGTCCATCGATCAGTCCGGCGCCCCTGCCGCGACTTGGCGCAATGATGGCACTGTAAGGCGCAAGCAGTTGGTCTGCCGCGTGGACCATCATCTGCCGGATGCGCTGGGCAGTCACGTAGTCCGAAGCGGGAAGCATGCTGCCGGCGAGGAAGTCCGCCCGCCGGGCACGGTCGAACTGTCCCTCGATCCGCTTGTCGTTAAAGAGGTGCTTGTAGA
Organism: Terriglobia bacterium; assembly: GCA_965262425.1. GTDB lineage: Bacteria > Acidobacteriota > Terriglobia > 20CM-2-55-15 > 20CM-2-55-15 > CAZOZZ01. Next base: position 3,383,159 of record OZ253536.1, read on the forward strand.
ATGCGCCCGCTTCGGGGTTCCGGGTGACATTGTAGACCTCGCTGTAGGGAAAGTCCGGCAGCTCGACGTCTTCAAAAGCGACACCGGCCTGTTCGAGGACATCCAGAGCCCGATCGAACACCGCGCGGTTTTCCTCCGGAATCAAGTCGAACTCGTGGCGGACCAGACCCACCTTTCTGCCCGTCATCGCACCCGGGTCGCGCCGGAAACGGAAGACGGATTTGGAGCTTCTCGGGTCCCGCGAGTCGTATCCGGCGATTGCGTCGAGCACCAGGCCACAGTCTTCGGCTGAGCGCGCCATCGGCCCGAGCTTGTCCAGGCTCCAGGCCAGAGCCATACAGCCGTACCGGCTCACCCGCCCATAAGTCGGCCGGACTCCGCAAACACCACATGACGACGACGGTCCCATGATCGATCCGCCGGTCTCCGAACCGATCGAGAAACCCACCAGCGCAGCGGCAGTCGCGGCACCCGAACCGCTGGACGAGCCCGATGTCGTTCGATCCAGTTTCCACGGGTTGTGCGGATGTGGGACGAGGTTCGAGCGGAGCGATCCTCCGGCAAACTCCGCCATCGTCAGTTTGGCCATCAGAACGCCGCCGGCGCCCATTAGTTTTTCAATCACGGCGGAATCGCGGTCAGGCACCCGATCGGCAAAGATACTGGATGCCCAGGTCGTTCGGATCCCCTTGGTGTCGAGAAGGTCCTTGACCCCGAAGGGAATGCCATGCAACGGTCCCCGAACCCGTCCCTGTTGAATCTCGTCTTCGGCGGCCCGCGCGTCTGCCATCGCGCGCTCGGGTAACAGGGTGATAATCGAGGCTAGTTTGGGATCCAGTTCTTCGGCGCGCTCCAGGTAGGCGCGAGTCACCTCTACGGGTGAGAGATCCCCCGAGGCGATCTGGCCGGAAAGCTCGCTGACTGTTTGATAGCACAGATCTTCACTCATACCGTCACCTCTCAAAACCCAGAAGGGGTTCGATGTCATCCGGGATTGGGAAATCACGCACGACCTTGTGGTCGCGCAGCTTGCGGGTCAGCCCCGCCCTCAGCTCTTCCAGGTGTTCCGGATCTTCGAAGATGCCCCGCTCGCCCTGCACGTCAAGCAGGGTCAACACCAGGTCGGTCGACACTTCCCCGTCCTGTTCGACCTCAGCGAGCGCCCTCGCCCAGAGGCTTCCCGGGAAGAGCGCCGTCGCGCCCAGCACTGTCGCAAACTCTCGTCTTGTTGGTTTCATGAATCACCCCATTTGGATTCTGTCTGGAACGTTGGACCGTATCATCCTGCGTGAAGACTTGTCTAACGAATTGGCTACCACTAGTGTAGTCCGTCACAGTTAATGTAACTTATTCAGCTTTCCTACGTCTGAGTATATATGAGGAGAGCACCGACGATTAAATTGGACATTCCTGTGCGGAAGGAACTGGAGCGACTGAGCCGAAGCCGCAGTGTGGCGGTCCGGTTGGCGGAACGATCTCGAATTGTCTTGCTGGCCGCCGGGGGTCTGGACAATCAGGAGATCGCTGCCAAGTTGGACATCACTCGTCAAAAGGCCGGACGTTGGCGCGATCGTTTCGTTGAAGATGGCCTCGGGGGAATCGAAAAGGACGCTTCCCGCAGTGGACGGATTCCCTCGATCGGCCGCCGGAAGCGGGCCCGGATCGTGAAGAAGACGGTTGAAGGGAAGCCTCCGAACGCCACGCACTGGAGCCGGTCCTTGATGGCCAGGGCAACCGGCGTCAGCGAGTCCACGGTAGGGAGAATCTGGCGGGCTCATGGCTTGAAGCCTCATCTGGCACGCACCTTCAAACTTTCCAACGACAAACAATTTGTCGAGAAGTTGGAGGATGTGGTCGGTTTGTATCTGAACCCTCCGGAAAACGCCATTGTTTTGTCCTGCGATGAGAAGAGCCAGATGCAGGCCCTGGACCGCACGCAACCCGGGTTACCTCTGAAGAAGGGGCGGTGCGGCACCCTCACCCACGACTACAAACGCAACGGGACGACCACGATGTTCGCCGCGCTCAATACGCTGGACGGCTCGATTATCGGGACCTGTATGCCGAAGCATCGTCATCAGGAATGGATCCGGTTTCTCAATCAGATCAAACGTTCCGTGCCGAAAGACAAACAGATCCATATCATTTGCGACAACTACGCCACGCACAAACATCAGAAAGTCGTCAACTGGTTGAAGCGCAACACGCGCTTTCATGTGCACTTCACACCGACCAGTGCATCCTGGCTGAACATGGTCGAACGCTTCTTCCAGGATCTTTCCGAACAACGGCTTCGGCGCGGGGTTTTCCATTCGGTTCCTGAGCTAATCCAGGCCGTGGAGGAATATGTCGGGGGTCACAATCAGAACCCGAAGCCCTTCATTTGGACCGCAACGGCTTCCGATATTCTTGAAAAAGTTCAACGTGCCCGAAAGAAGCTCGATAAGTTACAGTCTGTTTGACGGGGACCACTAGTAGTCCCGGCGACAGGAATGATTCCCCGTGGTCACTCGGGCTACTCGGCAGCCTTCTTGAACCTCTGCATCCGCCTCCCGTTCCCCGCCTCTCCGGTGTAGAGGTAGCCCCGTCGGTCGAGCACGACCATGTGTGCCCGGATGAACTCGCCCGCCTGGCGACCGGGTCTGCCGAACCTGCCCAGGATCTCCAGATCGTTCCGCCGCAGCATCCAGACCCGTTGGTTCGTGCCATCGATGAGGTAAAGGATGCTCTGCTCGGGATCCCGCGACAGCCCAAGGCTGAATCCAGTCCCCGATCCGCCGGTCTTTGGAGCGACGAAACGCTCCATCAGGTACTCGCCGTTCTGTCGGAAAACCTGAACGCGGTTTCCACGGCGGTCGGCCACATACACCAGGCCGTCGTTCGCGCCAATGATCCCATGTACAGTGCGGTACTGCTGCGGCGGGTCGTCGAGCCTGATCGGATATTCATAGGAGTAGTCGTCGTCCGGTGGCTTGCCGTACGCACCCCAATGACGGCGGTACTCACCGGTCTCGGCATCGAAGACCACGACGCGCCGGTTGCGGTATCCATCCGCGATGAAGAGTTCGTTCGTACTGGGCTCCACAAAAAAATTCGCAGGGCCGCCCAGATGAGTCGGATCGTTGCTGCCCATGTTCACGCCGGGCTCACCGATGGTGAGAACGTGCTTGCCATCCCTGGTGAACTTCATGACGTGGAATCCATTGCTCGTACCGAGCCAGACGAAGCCGTTGTGATCGATATAGATCCCGTGCTCCTGATCAAACCAGGTATAGCCCTCGCCCGGACCGCCCCAGGCTTGGAGGACGTTGCCATCGGGATCCAGTTCGAGAACCGGAGGAGCGGGAAAACAACAATCAGCGATCGGTGGATCCTGTGCGGCCCCGATCTCCTGACGGGTCAGGCTCGACGGCATGTGAACCACCCAGAGGTGGTCGTTTTCGTCAACGAAGAGTCCTCTGATGTCGCCGAGGATCCAGTCGTTGGGCAGGGTCGGTGGCCACGTCGGATCCACTTCCCACTCTGGCGGTGTGACCGATGTCGGCCCCTCCGCCTGCTCGGGAGGCTCAGAGCCGCAAGCGACGGTCATGAAAAGCAAGGCTGCGACACTCGAAAGTTTTGTCCGATTTATCATGGTCTGGGTGCTCCTTCGGCCTACGATCACCACGCCTTCGACGAACAGTCTGGTTGATACCGTGTGGAGTATAGCAGCCCGTGGTGGAAGTCTGTAGGGTCGCGTTACGAGCGCCATGGGGCTAGCTGCAAGGCGGCACGACGACGTCGATGCTTGCCATCGTGCTTCTCTCCGCAGCTGGCCCCATGCCGTCGTAACCCGTAGGGCGCAGGGGTCTTCGGGCCACAGGCTTTGTCATTCGTCGGTCACGAGGACTATGCATCGTTCCGCTCCTCATTTCGCGCCTGGGACCCGAATACCCCTGCGCGCGACCCTACAGACTTCCACCACGGGCTGCTCGGCCAAATAAGAGGTCTCAGCGAGCAGAATGATGCGACGAATATCGGCCGATTCCAGCACGCTTGAGGTAATTGGAAGTGAAGACTCCGACGCGGTGAATAATTGTTCCTCCGTTCCCGAAGTATCCCCCAGAGTTGAAGCCGCAGGACCGGGCGACCGCGACGCGCGGATAGAAAACCGGACCCCGCAGAGAGTTTCCACCAGCAGCGGCGAGCGCTTCGAATGGATTCCCCTGTCCTGGTGTTCTAAGTCCAAACCTTTGTGGACTTCCCAATCACTTACAACTAAGCTCTGTCTCGACCATGTGGAGGGATCAAATCAATGCGTGATCGAAAGCTGACCTCACTCGCCTTCTGTGCGGCGCTGGTCATGATACTGCCCATCGCAGGGGGTGCGCAGGACCGGGATGCCGCGTCCTCTCAATTGGCCAATGCGTACCGCGACGATGCGAATCGCCTGATCGACGCCGCACTCGCGAACCACGATGCGTACACGCGTCTGGCGGAGCTGGTCGATCTGTTCGGCCACCGCGTTTCGGGCTCGGTCGCCCTGGAGCAGGCGATCGACTGGATCATCGAACAGATGGAGTCGGACGGTCTCGACAACGTGCGCGGTGACGTGGTGATGGTGCCGCATTGGGTCCGCGGTGAGGAGTCGTTGCAGATGACTCTTCCGCGCCCGCGCGCACTCCCCATGCTGGGACTCGGAGGTAGCATCGCGACACCTCCGGGCGGCATTCGCGCCGAGGTCCTTGTCGTCGGCAGCTTCGACGAGCTGGAACGACGAGCCGACGAAGCTCAGGGCAAGATCGTGCTCTTCGACGTGCCTTTTACCAACTATGGCGCGACCGTGCAGTACCGGAGCCAAGGTGCGATCGCCGCTGCTCGAGCAGGCGCGGCCGCGAGCATCATCCGCTCCGTAACCCCGTACTCGCAGCAGACGCCGCATACCGGCAACATGAGCTACGCGGACGACGTGCGGCGTATCCCGCATGCCGCGATCACGGTCGAGGATGCCGAGCTGTTGCACCGGATGCAGGACCGGGGAGAGCGTGTCGAGCTGCTACTGAAGATGAGCGCCGAGATGCTTCCCGATGCGCCGTCAAGAAACGTGATGGCCGAGATCGTCGGGTCGGAATTCCCGAACGAGGTCATCGTGCTCGGTGGACACATCGACTCATGGGACGTGGGCCAGGGCGCGATGGACGACGCGGGTGGCGTCGTCGCCGCCTGGGAGGCGGTCCGCCTCATGAAGGAGCTCGGCCTGCGGCCGCGTCGGACCGTACGTGTGGTCGGCTGGACGAGCGAGGAGAACGGGGGGCCTGGCGGCCCGGAGTATGCCAGGATGCACGCCGACGAGGACCACGTGCTCGCGATGGAGTCCGACGGCGGTGTTTTCAAGCCGCTCGGCTACGGGTTCACCGGCTCAGACGCCGCCTTCGACATGGTCACGGAAATCGGGACGCTGCTCGACCGTATCGGGGCGGGCCGGATTACCCGGGGCGGAGGCGGCGCTGACATTGGTCCGCTCATGGAAACGGGCGTTCCGGGGATGGGGTTCAGTGTTGACGGCACGCGGTACTTCTGGTATCACCACACCGACTCCGACACCATCGACAAGCTCGACCCGGACGAAGTAGCACTTTGCGTCGCAACCTTCGCGGTGATGGCTTATGTGGTGGCGGACATGCCGGTGCGGCTGCCTCGGTAGGCGGCGGGGAGCGGGGGCCGGAGAACGAGCCGCAGATCGGACGGGCCGAAGCGCACGCATCCCAAAACGGATGGATGCTGCGTACTTTACCGTGCCGCTCGAAACGCCCCCCGCCGTCCCCGTCAGAGGATCACACGCGTCACGAGCTTCCCCACCGTCAGCAGTACCGCCATAAGCAAAGTCATCCGCAACGAATCGATCTCGAAATCTTCGATCATCTTGTCGGTCAGCCACAGCAGGAAGGCGTTGATGACCAGGCCGAACAAGCCGAAGGTCAGCAGCATCGGGATGAAGGAGACCAGGGCCAACAGCCAGAAGAGAAAGTAATTCAACAGGCCGTAGACCAGCGCGACGCTCACCGCGGAGCGGAACGATTTCAGGCGCACGCCGGGTAGCCCTGACGCAAGCGCGTAGAGGAGCGCCGAGGTTATGAGCACGTCGATGATGATTCTTATCATGGTGATTGGGGTGACCGCTTTACCAGCTCGTCAGGCCTCCTCGTCGGGTCTGGATCCCGGTTTGGTGAGGTGTTTACCGGGTTGCATCGGAATAGATGAGACTACAGGCTGGATTCGAGGTCAATGAAACTTCCATCCGACATCTCGCGCAGCTGACCCCATGCCGTCGCAACCCGCAGGGCGCAGGGTCTTCGGGCATCAGGCGTGGACTTACATCGACTTACGCCGCCATAGCTTTTATGCTATATGCACTCAACTGGAGGGACCTCTCATGAAGCACCTTTCGATCTTGCTATCAACTCTCACCCTCTTGCTGTCGTCGCAGGCATTCGCGCAGCAGGTGGAATCCTACGATTACTGGCAGCCCCAGAGAGCTATGGTCCAACGGGGTCAGCAGGCCGTCCTCATGTGTAACGGGCTGTTCACTGGTAATCGCACACTGGAGCAGGTTTTCGCTCAGGAGCTCGCCTTCTTTCGCGAGCCCATAGGCACGGCGGAGGGCGGCGACTACAACGTCGACACGAATCTGCGCGCCGTGGAGGTCGGTGCGGCTGGCGCGGTGCCGGTGATGCGAGCGGCTTTCCGCCAGGGCATCGGCTGTGTGATCCTGCCACCCGATCAGACTCTTGCCGATATCGACGATCTGCCAGAGCTGACCCTGCCGCTACCGCCAGGCGATCCAGCCCGAATTCCATGGCCGAACGGCGACCTGCTGTCGAACACCGGGCTTCGGGCCGACATCGATGCGGCGGCCTTGGCCGCGGCTTCTGATTGGGCGTTCGATCGCGACTCGAAAGAACAGGTCACTCTGAGCATGATCGTCGTTCACAACGGCGAGATCATTCACGAGCGCTACGCGCCGGGCTTCGACATCACCACCCGTACGCGTACCTGGTCCACGGCCAAGAGCATCGCCGGCACGCTGATCGGCATGCTGGTCGATGAGGGCAAGTTGTCTTTGGATGAACCCCTCGGTTTCGACTGGTATCCAGAGAACCGGTCTCCGGAGACGGATCCACGCAACGAAATCACCCTGCGACACGTGCTTAATATGTCCAGCGGCCTGGACACCATCGACAACGGCGGTCGCGAGTATGCGACCGGCTCGGGGCTGTCCTACTGGGCGGGCGCGAGTTCGGTGGTCGGCGCCCGTAGCCGCGCTCTGATTCGCGAGCCGGGCACTCACTGGGACTATGAGAATTACGACACGCTGCTCGGCGTGTATGCCATGAAGCTGGCGCTGGGCAGTGACAAGGCCTACGCGGAATTTCCCAGGCGAGCGCTGCTCGACAAGCTCGGCATGCGCAACACGCTGGTCAGCACCGACCGCTTCGGCGACTTCATCCTCAGCAGTCAGGTCTATACCAATGCCCGCGACCTGGCACGCTTCGGCCAGCTCTACTTACAGAACGGGTTGTGGGACGGCGAGCGCTTAATCTCCGAGGAGTGGATCGACTTCGTGCGCACTCCGGCACCGGCGACAGTCGGCAGGGGTAGTCGATACGGTGGTCAGTGGTGGTTGGTACCAGAGGGTCGCGATGACGTACCGAAAGATGCCTACAGAACAAGCGGTAACCGCGGCCAATACACAGTGGTTGTACCGTCGCACAATGTCGTGATTGTGCGCCGCGGCCTTGATTACGGCCGCCAGGGCTTCAACCCCTGGGACATGACCAGAGAGGTGCTGAAGGCGGTTAAACAGTAATCGCAGCAAGCTTGCAGAAAACTGAAGAGAACATTGGAGGTGCGGTCAGCAGATATTCGACCTCCTCTGCCCTGCTCATAGCGCGATCCCTGTGGTTTTAGCTCAGAAGTTGTTTTTTCGGTTATCATTTCGTTTATGGGAAGAAAATCGAACAGGAAGCGGCACGGAAAGGCTAGCCCCGTCATGCAGCATGCCTTGCGCTCGTCACCCAACTGGCCGTTGCTGGTGTTGAGCGGAATTGGGATTCTATTGACCGGCTACCTGGCCTGGACCTCATTCATGGGCGCGGCGGTCAAAGGATGTGCCGCAGGCGGCGGATGCGACGTCGTATTGACAAGCCGGTGGGCAATCCTGTTCGGATTGCCGACAGCGTTCTGGGGATTGCTGGCCTACGCCGGAATCGGCGGAATCGCATTTGTTCGACGTGTCGACCAACACTGGTCGTATGCGTTCTCAGCGGCATTCTTCGGTTTCTGCTACAGCGTTTATTTGACCACCGTTTCCCTGCTTATCCTCGAAGCAGCGTGCCCGTATTGCCTGACGTCGCTCACGCTGATGGCGGCCATGCTGGCCCTCGTCATTTACCAGCGGCCGACCGAGGTGGTGAACCGGCCATGGCGGGGTGTGCTTCTCGGCCGGGGTGTGCTCGCGTCTCTTGTGATCGTGTCGCTTCATCTAAACTACACTGCCCCTCTGCCAGAACCTCTCGGACCGGAAGACCCGATGGCCCAGGCTCTCGCAGAACACCTCACTGAGACGGGAGTGAAGTTCTACGGAGCGTCGTGGTGCCCACACTGCCAAGAACAAAAGAGGCTGTTCGGACCTTCAGCGAGCCGGCTTCCATACGTCGAATGCAGTCCCAATGGCCGAAACCGTCCCGGCGCTGCCATATGCGGGGCGATCGGTATCAGAACCTACCCGACGTGGATCATTAACGGCCAGTGGATCACCAACGTGCTCACGCTCGAACAACTCGCCAGTGCCACCGGATTCGTGATGAACACCAGCAGCGGTCAGAGGTCTCCGCCGGCAACAACAACCCCCTGACGCGGCCACGATAGTAACCGCGTACCATCACGAGATAGCCGTCCCGTGTTTACCGCTACGATCAATACGGTTGGCCCCACGACCCGATAGAAATCGACCACAACAGTCCCGACAAGAAAGACAAGCAGGGTTCGCGGCCGCCGCCGGTGGTGGCGTTGACTGGAATATCGCCGAGAACATCGCGCTCCGTGTCCCGCAGTTTGACTACAACTGGGTCCGGCTCGGAGGCGGAACCCTGGGTGGTTTCCGGGCGTCGACCGGCATAGTGTTTCGGTTTCGATAAAAGAGAGAAGGTCCCCGCGGATAAGTAAAACAAGAGGGGTTCACAGGGGTTTTCTGTCGCTCGGCCTCGAAACCGTTTACCTGCAGGCAGGAGCTAGTGAAGAAACTCTTCTATCGCTCGATCCCACTTCCCCTGCGTTCTGAGGATCAACTCGATGACTTCCCTGACGGCCCCTTCTCCACCCGCGGCGCGGGTCACGTAGGCGGCACGGGAAGTGACATCCCGACAGGCGTTGGCGACGGCAACGGAGAAGCCCACTCGGTTCATGACGGGCAAATCCACCACTTCGTCACCGACAAAACAGATACGCTCGGCAGAGATCGCGGTCTTTTCGATGATCTCGTCCAGAACAGCCAGCTTGTTCATCTTTCCCAGATATACGAGCTCGATCGACAGTTCGCGAGCTCGTTGCTCGACGATTGGCGAACTCCGGCCCGAAATGATGCCGGTGCGCAAACCGACCCGGTGGGCCAGGGCGATTCCCGCGCCATCCTGAACGTGAAAGAACTTCAGCTCCACAAGCCGTTCGCCGTCGGGCACAAAAGTGATGCGACCGTCGGTCAAGACGCCGTCAACGTCCAGCAGGAGGAGTTCGACGTTCCGGATGCGCTCTTCTAATTCGGTTTGATGCATCGGCGAATTGCCAGCAGTTCTTCGAGCAGCTCGGGCAACAAGGATAATTTCAATGCGTTCGGTCCGTCCGATAACGCCTTTGAGGGGTCGTCGTGAACCTCCATAAAAATACCGTCGACACCGGCGGCCACACCCGCGCGGGCCAGGGCAGGAATGTATTCGGGCTGCCCCCCCGAGGCGCTCCCCTGACCTCCCGGCAACTGCAGGCTGTGTGTGATGTCGAAGACAACCGGGCAGCCCAGGCCCTGCATGATCGGAAACGAGCGAAAGTCAACAACCAGGTTGTTATAGCCGAAAGAGCTGCCACGCTCGGTCAGGATCACACTCTCGTTCCCGGATTCACGCGCCTTCCCGACGGCGTGTTTCATATCGTGGGGTGAAACAAACTGTCCCTTCTTGATATTGACGACTTTACCTGTCTTCGCAGCGGCAACGATGAGGTCGGTCTGACGACAGAGAAACGCAGGGATCTGCAGAACGTCGAGCACTTCGGCGGCGGGAGCGACTTGTTGGACCTCGTGAACGTCCGACAGAATCGGGACACCGATTTCGCGACCGACATCCGACAGGATCTCCAGACCTTTCTCCATGCCGGGTCCTCGATAAGAGTGGACCGACGTTCGGTTCGCCTTATCGTAGGAGGCCTTGAATATGAAAGGAATGCCGTTAGCGGACGTGATTTTCTTCAGTTCAGAGGCCATGAATCGCGCGTGGTCCGCACTTTCCACCACGCAAGGGCCTGCGATGAGGAAGAAATCCGTGGAGAGATCGAAATCAAATCCGGGAATGCTCTGGCTGAAAGTCACTTGGCGACGATCTGGTCCGCCTTATGCCGAAGCTTCCGGTGTTCGTATGCTGCGTTGACGAACGAAGAGAACAACGGATGGGGCTCAAGCGGCCGGGATTTGAATTCGGGATGGAACTGGCATCCGAGGAACCACGGATGATCTTCGATCTCGACGACTTCGACGAAGTTCTTGTCGGGAGAGATACCGGAGATGATCAGACCGGCATCCGCAAGCGTGGACTCAAAGGCCCGATTGAACTCGTAGCGGTGACGGTGACGCTCCGAGATCATGGACTGTTCGTAGACGCGATTCACCAGGGATCCCGGTGTAAGTTCACAAGGGTAAGCGCCCAGGCGCATCGTCCCGCCAATCGTGTCCACTCCCAGCAAATCACGAAGCTTGTAGATCACAGGGTTTGACGTGCTGATCTCGAACTCGGTGCTGTTGGCGTTTTTGACACCGGCAACGTTCCGGCCGTATTCGATCACCGCACACTGCATGCCGAGACAGATGCCAAAGAACGGAACGCGGCTTTCGCGTGCAAACTGGATGGCGCGAACCATTCCGGGAATACCCCGCTTGCCGAACCCGCCCGGCACCAGGATGCCGTCGTACTGATTCAATTCCGAAACCTCGTCTCTGCCCTCGAGACGCTCGGCTTCGACCCAATGGATCCGGGTCTTCAACCCGTGGGCGACACCGCCATGAACCAGGGCTTCACGCAGGCTCTTGTAGGCGTCTTCAAGCTCGACGTACTTACCGACGACGCCGATCGACACTTCGGTATCCAGGGTCCGAAGCTGCTCGATCAACCCTTCCCACCGCTCCATGTGCCGCTCGGTCTCGGGAAGATCGAGCAGGCTCACGATCTGGTCGTCGAGGCCCTCCTTGCTCAATACAAGTGGAACCTCGTAAATGCTCTCCACATCCTTCGCCGTAATCACCGCGTCCTGGGTCACGTTGCAGAACAGGGCAACTTTCGCCTTGAGCTCATCTGAAAGATACCGATCGGTGCGGCACAGGAGAATGTCGGGCTGGATACCGATTTCACGCAGCTCTTTCACGCTGTGCTGGGTCGGCTTGGTTTTCAGTTCTCCGGCGGTCGGGATGAACGGAACCAGTGTAAGGTGGACGAAAATCACGTTCGGACCGCCGATCTCGTGACGCAGTTGGCGGATGGCTTCGAGAAATGGAAGCGACTCGATATCACCAACGGTGCCGCCGACCTCGACTATCGTGATCTCGGTCTTTTCGGCGACACGGTGAACGGCCGCCTTGATCTCGTTCGTCACGTGGGGGATCACCTGTACAGTGTTTCCCAGGTAGTCTCCCCTCCGCTCCTTCTGGATGACGGTCTCATAAATGCGCCCCGTCGTGACGTTGTTCTTTTGAGTCAGTTCCGCATGGGTGTACCGCTCATAGTGCCCCAGATCCAGATCGGTCTCGGCTCCATCGTCGGTCACATAGACCTCACCGTGCTGGTAAGGGCTCATGGTTCCCGGATCCACGTTGAGGTATGGATCGAATTTGAGGATGCTGACTCGAAAGCCGCGACTCTCGAGCAGGCACCCGATCGACGCGGATGCCAGGCCCTTGCCCAGCGATGAAACAACGCCACCGGTCACAAAGATGAATTTCTTATCCATTTTTTTGTTTTCCTAACAGTCTCTCGAATTCTTCGAGATCGGCCGGAGTGTCGATACCCCACGACTCACTCTCGACCTCAACGACACGGATTTTGAAACCATGCTCGAGCATCCGCAATTGCTCCAACCGCTCGTCCCGCTCAAGCCGCGTAGGTTCGAGCGTGGTAAAAACTTTGATGAATCCGACCCGGTATGCGTACAGTCCAAGATGTAGAAAGCATTTCCCTGACGAGGGAACCCGCGACCGCGAAAAATACAAGGCAAAGCCGTTGCGGTCGACAACCACTTTGACTCGATTGGGATCCCGGATCGCCTCTAAGTCCGTCATCGACGTCATCAGTGTAACGACATCGGCGTCTCTCATTCGGGCCGCATCCAGTGCCTGGTCGATGACCTCAGGCTCGATGAGCGGCTCGTCACCCTGAATGTTCACGACGATCATATCGTCGGGTAGCCCGGCGACCGCTTCAGAAAGCCGGTCGGTACCGCTCAGGTGATCCGAACGCGTCAGGACAGCGTCGCCACCAAATCGCTCCACCGCCTGGAGGATCCGCTCATCGTCGGTCGCGACGAGAATTCGGTCGAGCCCCCTGGCCCTTTCCACACGCCGATACACATGCTCGATCAATGTTAGCCCTTGAATTTCCTTGAGGGGCTTGCCGGGGAGACGGGTGGAGTTGAAGCGTGCAGGGATGATCGCAATGGAGCCGTTCGCGTGCATCAAGAGACCAAAAACCCGTCCTGTTTGGGTGGCCGTATGTCGTAAATACAGGGAGACTATAGCACACAGCCTGAAGCGATTTGTCAGCTTAAAGACCGAAAATAAAAGTGTCTCACAGGGACCTGTTTTGACCTAACTTCAGGCATACAAAGACCCTATCCGAAACGGTGCTTGAACTCGACATGCCTAATGACTATAATCTACCCATAGAAATAAAGTAAGCCACTGAAAGTGTTATGTTTATGGGCTGTTAAGAGACCTCGTAAGCGGAGAATCTGCTGATGATGTGGAAAAAATCGATCGCAGCCAGTGGCGTGTTCATGCTGGTCGCCGTCATGGCGTTCTCCCAGAACCTGCAGGACGCGCTCAACCAGACGCTCAAGGTCGACGTCGACCTGGTCCTTATCAACGCCACGGTCACCGACCCACAGAATCGATACGTCACCGGACTGGAAGACAGCCACTTCAAGATTTTCGAAGACAGGGTCGAACAGGAAGTTCAGTACTTCTCCGCCGAGGACGTACCGTTGAGCCTGGGCATTGTGTTCGACGTCAGCGGCAGCATGAAGGACAAATTGTCGGTTGCCCGTGATGCAGCCGTGACTTTCCTGAAGACCGGAAGCCCCGAGGACGAATATTTCCTCGCCGAGTTCAGCGCTAGGCCGGAAATTTCGCAGGATTTCACGACAGACATCGGGCGCCTCCAGAACCACCTGATCTTTACGCCGGCCAAAGGGATGACGGCACTTTACGATGCCGTTTACCTCAGCCTTCAGAAAGTGGAGGAAGGTAGCAATCCGAAAAAGGCCCTGCTGTTGATCACCGACGGAGAAGACAATCGAAGCCGCTACACTTTCGGTAACGTCAAGGAATTCGTCAAAGAATCCGACGTCCAGATCTACTCCATCGGTATCGTCAACGGCTTCAACTCTCAGTTGGCGATGGGACGGACCGGCCGGGCATTGATCGAAGAGATTTCGGACATGACCGGAGGGCGATCCTTCTTCCCCAATTCGGTTTACGAACTCGAGGACATCACGACCAAGATCGCTATCGAGCTGAAGAACCAGTATGTCATCGGGTACTTCTCGACAAACGAGACCAAGAATGGCAAGTGGCGTAAAGTTGATGTCAGAGTCAACCCTCCACGAGGACTTCCCCGTCTTACCGTGCGTTCGAAGAAAGGCTATTACGGAGCTGTGCAATAGTTCCGTTCCCGAGTGTGGGTAAACAGCCAGTGGCACATCGACGTCTAATCCTGATTCTATTCCTGATGTTTCCTGTCGTATCCGGCGGAGCACAACAGCTCCAGAAGGAATCGGGCAAGGACTTTCAGATCAGCGTTGACGTCGAGCTGGTCCAAGTTCCGGTATCGGTCGCGGACCGGGACGGCCGTCCCGTTATTGGCTTGGAACAGCAGCACTTCCAGGTCTTCGAAGACAAAGTCCTCCAGCAGATCTCTCTCTTCCAGCATGAAGATGTCCCCATCAGCGTCGGGCTCGTGATCGACAACAGCGGCAGCATGCGCAACAAGCGGGAGCGAGTCAGCAGCGCCGCGCTGACGTTCGTCCGTGAGAGTAACGCAGAGGACGAAACCTTCATCGTCGCCTTCGACGATTCGGCCTACCTGGAACAGGATTTCACGCAAAGCATCGGCAACCTGATGGACGCGCTCGACAACATGGACACGAGAGGCGAGACGGCTTTCAACGACGCGGTCTTCCTGTCCCTGGAGCATGTCGAAGGGGAAGGGCGCATGGACAAGAAGGCGCTGCTGGTGATTACCGACGGAGAGGACAACAAGAGCGACTACGAGTTCAGGGAGGTCATGGACAAGGTCAAGGAAGTGGACGTCACCGTTTATGCGATCGGCCTGTTGGAGCAGAACGATCAACGGGGAGGCCTCTTCCGGAAATCTCCATCGCAAAAAGCCAGGAAAGCCCTCGAAGAAATCGCCGAGGCCACCGGTGGCAAGGCGTTTTTCCCGGAGTCGCTCTCGGAAGTGGAAGAACTCTGCCGGCAAATCGCACATGATCTGAGGAACCACTACACGATCGGATACAATCCCTCCAACAAGGCGTTCGACGGTACGTATCGGACGATCGAAGTCAAAGTCAACGCACCTCGCGGATTCCCCAAGCTTGAAGTCCGAACCAAACCAGGCTATACCGCGCCGACAGGTAAACCCGTTTCGGAAAACAACCCATAGGAGCCTGCGCGGCAGAAGAGATCTACTGCGAAAGCGGAATAATCGGTCCATATTTCCCCGATTTTTCGTTGAATAGAACCACTATTCGCCTCAAAATCGAGAAAATCTGTCCTCGATTCTCCACTTTCTCGCTACGATCCCTTCTGCCGCACAGGCTCCTAGCAATCTGTGGAATTCAATGGAATCTGATGTCCTTCTGACAAACGGCAGGATATACACAGGCACGGCCTTCGATCGGACGGTTTCCTCCGTGTCGGTGCTGTCGGGACGAATCGCTGAGATCGGTGAAGTCAGCCGCGGTCCGGAGACTGAGGTCATCGACCTTGGCGGCAAAACCGTCATACCCGCCTTCATCGACTCGCATACCCATTTCTGCAACTACGGTCTGAGCCTGTCGTCGATCAACCTGGATGGGGTTGCCCCGATTGAGGAAGCGCTCGAGCAGATCCGGGGGTTCGTCGCCCGGAAAAAGCCCGGCGAATGGATCCGGGGCATCGGCTGGAACCAGAACCTCTGGGGACGCTGGCCCAACCGACAGGAACTGGACCAGGTAGCGCCCCACAACCCGGTCGTCCTGACCCGAAAGGATTTCCACCTGCTCTGGGTCAACACGCGGGCGATTGATGCTGTGGGGTGGAATGCGTCGACTCCGGATCCGGAAGGTGGTCAGATCGACCGCGACCCGAAAACGGGAGAACTGACCGGCGTCATCCGGGAAAAGGCGATGGAGATCTTCAGGGCCCGGATCCCACAGCCTTCGCGCGAGGACTGGATCGAGTCCATTCGGATCGCAACACGCAATTTTCATCGATTCGGGATCACATCGGTACACACGATGGAAGGCCCCGACGAATTCAAAACACTGGGATACCTGAATCAAACCGAAGGGCTTGGGCTTCGATTCCACGCGCTCATCGCCAGGGCCAACCTGGACGAGTTCGTCGCCAACGGGATGAGGACCGGCTTCGGAGACGAGTTTCTCAAGGTCGGTCCGCTGAAGATTTTTCTCGATGGATCGCTCGGCTCGCAAACGGCTGAGATGATCCGGCCGTTTGAGCGAACCGACAATTTCGGGATCACCTATACGAACGACCACGAACTCGAAAGCCTGGTCGACCGCGCGACCTCATCTGGAGTGGCGGTGGCGATGCACGCGATCGGCGACAAGGCCGTCCGACGGGCGATAGACCATTTCGAAAGACTGCCGGCCTCGCACCTGAGGCATCGCATCGAGCACGTCCAACTGGTCGACCCGGCGGATCTCGAACGGCTGCAAAAACTGGACTTGATCGCGTCGGTCCAACCCATTCATCTGAGTTCCGACGTCCGGATCGCACACGAGCACTGGGGAGACCGAAGCCGCTGGGCCTATGCGTTCAAAAGCCTCCGCCAGCATGGCATGAAGCTGGCATTTGGTTCCGACTGTCCGGTCGAGTCGCCGGCCGTGATCCCGTCGATCGAAGCCGCTCGCAACCGTCAATCGTTCGACGGAGAGGACTTTTTCCCCGAAGAAGCGCTTCCCGTTCGTGAGGTACTTCAGGCCTTTACGATCGGCGGCGCCTACGCTTCCGGGGAAGAAGCCCTCAAGGGCTCCATAGACGTTGGCAAGCTGGCGGACATGGTCGTCCTGTCTGAAGACCCGCTCGACACAGCCAACGTCGGCAACATCGAAGTTCTGAGAACTCTTTTCGCGGGAAAGACGGTATACTCTGGGGATAGTGGTCAGTGATCAGTGGCCAGTTGTGGGTCAGGTCCCACTTCCCGACATCGACAATAGATTCCTGACGACGAACCGCTACGATGGATTTTCACAATAAAGAAATCTTGAAACGATACGCCCGGATGGTCACGGGACGACCGTTTGCTCCCATCCTGCTGAACATCCTGGTCACATCCATCTGCGACATGCGGTGTGTACACTGTTTTTTTACCGATCAGCTGAACGACAAGCCACGGAAAAAGAAACAGATGAAAACCCACGAAATCGAGCGCATCAGCGAAACTCTGGGCGCGAACCTCGGGGTGCTCGTCATCGCCGGTGGCGAACCGTTTACACGCAAGGACCTGCCTGAAATCGCGGGCGCTTTCCACAGAAACAACAAGCTGGAATCGATTTATCTCATGTCCAACGGACAGATCCAGCAACGCGTCGTGCCCGATGTCGTGCGCATACTTGAGGAATGCCCGAATCTGAACGTGACGGTGGCCCTTGGCATCGATGGCCTCAAGGAAGACCACGAGAAGATTCGCCAAAAGGCCGGCAGTTGGGACATCGTCATCGACACGGCTCGAAAACTCCAGCAGGTTAAGAAGGAGTACCCGCGGCTCGACATCCAGACATGCACTTGTTTCATGAACAGCAATCAGGATCGGATCTTCGATTGGTATGATTTCCTGAAGAACGATCTACAACCCGATAAGGTCAACGTCAACTACATCCGCCCGCCCTCGGCGGTGCCGCATGAGTTGGACATCGACATCTCGCGGTATTACGAATTAACCGAACGCATCGGTAAGGATTCGGCGCACTCGGCCCTCAAGAACAGCTACTCGGGAAATGCTGGATTCTTCAAAGCGGCGATCGATGTCTACATGCACCAGTTGATCGCCAAAACGGCGCTCGAGGGCCGGCCGCAGCTTCGATGTTTCGCCGGTGACGCAGGGGGCGTGATTTACGACGAAGGCACCGTGTCCAGTTGCGAAATCCTCGATGGTGTGGGCAACCTGCGGGATTACGATTGGGACTTCTCCAAACTGTGGTATTCCGAAGCCATGAACGAGCGCCGGGAAAAAGTCGCCGACGGCTGTTTCTGCACGCATGAAAGCAACTGCTACTATCCGTCACTGGCTTTCAACCCCCAACACCTCGTACAGATCAAGAAAGTCGAACAGAACCTCCGCGAATCGGCTGAAGCGCGCGCCAGCCAACTCTCGACCACCGGTTAGCAGCCCGTGGTGGAAGTCTGTAGGGTCGCGCGCAGGGGTATTCGGGTCACAGGCGCGAAATGAGGAGCGGAACGATGCTTTGTCATCGTGACCGACGAATGACAAAGCCTGTGGCCCGAAGACCCCTGCGCCCTTCGGGTTACGACGGCATGGGGCCAGCTGCGCGAGATGCACGATACAAAGCATCGCCGTCGTCGTGGCGCCTTGCATCTAGCCCCATGGCGCTCGTAACGCGACCCTACAGACTTCCACCACGGGCTGCTCGACAATCCAGATGATTCAGGCCCTTGTCGACTGGTTCGAAGCCGGCCATCGGCCACTTCCCTGGCGCGACGGCTACGCTCCCTATCACGTCTGGGTGTCGGAAGTGATGCTCCAGCAAACCCAGGTGGATACGGTCCTTCCCTACTACCATCGGTTCCTCGAACGATTCCCGACCATTGAGGAACTGGCCGGAGCCGAGGAGGAAGACGTCCTCCTGCTCTGGTCTGGCCTCGGTTACTACAACCGTGCACGGAACTTTCGGGCCGCGGCCGGAATCGTCGTGTCCCGGTACGATGGACGCATACCATCCTGCTACGACGAACTGATGGAGTTGCCGGGAATCGGACAGTACATGGCAGGAGCCATCCTGAGCATCGCCTTTAACAAGCCCTACCCGATAGTGGACGGCAACGTCCGCCGCGTGCTGTCGCGTCTCTATGGGTGGAAGGAAATACGGCCGAAGGCAGTCTGGGACGCCGCCCGTGAATTCGTTGGGTCCGGGGAGCCTCGCATCGTGAACCAGGCCCTCATGGAGTTGGGGGCGACCGTGTGCTCCCCGAAGGCACCCCAATGTCTCCACTGCCCCTGGAAATCCGAATGTGTCGCCTTCAGGCTGGGGATCGAGGAAGACATCCCGGCGCCCCGGAAACGACCCAAAACGGTTCGGGTCCAGCTGTCGGCGGTAATCGACCAGAACCGACGGGGGTTCCTGATGCAGGAGTCCGAAGGCATGTGGGACTTCCCGACCTTCAGCGCTCTACCCTCCGGATTGTTCGAAAAAATCGGAAGCTGCCGCCATTCGATCACACACCACCGCATCGAAGTCGATGTCTACGAGGGAAAGCTCGGTCAGAGGAAAGCGTATCGCCGCAAGATATTCGACAACCTTCCGGTCACGTCTCTGACGAGAAAGATTCAGGCCGTGGTAGCAGACCCTCGACCGAGAGACGCAAAGAAGCAGAGGAGAAAGAAATGGGTCTTCCGCAGAATTTGTGGGTAAAACCGTCTTCCATCGCCGCTTGAGGAGACCACGGTGCTCGCCAAGCCTCAAGGCTTCCCTCGCAAGCTCGGCGGCTGCGCCGGCCTTGACCCTCGGCTGCGCTCCGCGGTGTCGGCTGGTGTGGGCGATGGGGAACGGGGCCTCCGGCGGGGGCTCCGGGCACCGGGTGTAGGCGTCCGACCGAAGTGGGTACTGGAATATTCGCCGTCGAACAAAAGAATAAGGTACTTTGTTTCAATTACTTATGTGCGCACAGGCCTTTGGACTGCCCACAAATTCTGCGGAGGAGGCGAAAACTCTCTCTGCGCCTCTGCGTCTCTGCGTCACAACCCTGCGTCGGTTCGCAATGAAGTGTCGGACCAGACCGACATCAACCCAACCGAGACATGAGCCTTTCAATGGAGGCCATTTCGACGCAGGTGCAGAACACTTCCATAGCCGACTTGATCTCGTCCACCAACGGCATGGTCGGTGACAGACGGATGTTGCGGTCGTTGGGGTCCTTGCCATACGGATAGGTGGCGCCCGCCGGAGTCAGCTTGACTCCGGACTCGCCAGCCAGTCGGATCACTTCCGCCGCACACCCGTCGATCACATCGACACTGACGAAATACCCACTCGCCGGCTTCGTCCATGTGGCAATTCCCTTACTACCGAGACGCCGCTCGAGCGCTTCGTTGACGGCCTCGAACTTGGGTCCGATCAATGCCGCCTGTTTATCCATGTGGGCCCGTAATCCGGTCATGTCCTTGAAAAATCTCACGTGGCGAAGCTGGTTGACCTTATCCGATCCGATGGTCGAATAGGACATCTTGTTGCGGGCGTCGGCGATGTTGGTCACCGACGCGGCAACAACCGCTATCCCGGCGCCCGCATTGGTGATCTTCGATGTCGAGCCGAACATCAGGACACGGTCCGGATTGCCCGCGTCCTTACAGGCGCTAAGCAGGTTTTCGAGCCTCGCCGGACCGCCTCCCAGGTGATGCATGTTATAGGCATTGTCCCAAAACACCCGGAAGTCCGGGGCGGCGACCTTCATCGTCGCAATCCGCCGAACCACTTCGTCGGAATAGACTTCGCCCGACGGGTTCGAGTACTTGGGCACGCACCACATGCCCTTGACCGAGGAGTCATCGGCAACCAACGCCTCAACAGCATCCATTTCGGGCCCGGCTGGCGTCATCGGAACGGTTGGCATCTCCAGTCCAAGGCGCTCGCAAATGGCAAAGTGCCGGTCATACCCGGGCACCGGGGCGATGAACTTGAGGGGACCGCTCCCCTTCCAGGGCCCGTCGCCGCCGGGCATTCCGAACAGCATCCCGCCGGCCATGGCGTCATACATGAGAGTCAGGCTGGAATTGCCGCCGATGATAATTTCGTCGGTTGTAACCTCCATGTATTCAGCGAAAAACCGTTTCGCCTCCGGGATTCCGTCGAGGATGCCGTAGTTACGGTAGTCGGCGCCATCTTCCCCAACAGCTTCTCCGGGACCGACGATGGACAACATCTCATCCGCCAGGTCGAGCTGATCCGGCGCCGGTTTACCGCGTGTCATATCGAGGGCAAGACTGCGACCGCGCATCTGCTCATAGGTCTGCTTGACGTGGTCCGCAATACCCTCCAACTCAGCTGCGCTCTTCTTACTCAGATCCATAGCGTCGTGTTCTCCTTAAAGAGGGATTCAACACGAAGACACGAAGGACACGAAGAGGGATTCTTGTATGACCTCTTCAACCTTCGTGTGCTTCGTGTCTTCGTGTTGAAGGAAAGCGCTCGTAAAGGCGAAAAGTCTCACCTGGACACGACCACCTGGAACAATCAGTCCAAATTCCCCATAAACTCTTCGATGCGGTCGAGGCCTTTTTCCAGGTCCTCCATCGATACGGCATAGGAGAGACGGACGTGATCCGTGGTGCCGAAGGCCACGCCGGGAACGACGGCCACGTGATATTTTCCGAGCAATTGGACGGCAAAATCAACGATGTCCTTGACGCCGGCGCCGAGGGCGGACGAAACGTTGGGGTAAACATAGAATGCCCCGCCTGGCTCGGGACACTGAATCCCGGGTATCGAACGGAACCGGTCGACGACGTATCGCCGCCTGCGGGCGTATTCGTCGAGCATCGCCCGGACGGAATCCTGAGGTCCCGTCAAAGCTTCGACCGCTGCCTTCTGTGCTATCGAGGTGGGGTTTGACGTCGAATGGCTCTGGAGTTTACCGATCCCTTTGATCAGGCGTTCATCACCAAGAACGTAACCGATGCGCCATCCGGTCATCGCGTATGTCTTCGAAAGAGATCCAGCGATGACGATCGTGTCGCGGACTTCGGGCACGGATGCGATCGAGAAGGGTGTCCGTCCGTCGTAGAGAAAATACGCGTAGCACTCGTCCGACATCAGGATGACACCCCGGCTCTGACATACCTTCGCGATACGGATGAACTCGTCATCGTCCAGAACCGCACCACTCGGATTATTCGGTGAATTTACGATCAGCAGGCGGGTCCGGGGCGTGATGGCGTCTTCTACCATCTTCGAAGTGAGACGGAAGCCATCCGACTCCTGCGTGTTCACGAAGACCGGCGTCGCACCCGCAAAACAGGTGATGTCTCGAAAACTCACCCAGTAAGGAGTCGGAATGATCACTTCATCGCCGTCGTCTATGAGTGCGGCAAAAATACTGAAGACCGAATGCTTGCCTCCCACATTGACCACGACGTTGTCGATACCGAACGCCGACCCAAGGTCACGTGAGTGTCTCTCGACGATTGCCTGTTTCAGCTCGTGGATACCGCTCGCGGCAGTGTACCGGCAGAAATTGTTTTCGATGGCACGAATACCGGCCTGCTTGATGTTCTCCGGTGTGGTGAAATCCGGCTCACCGGGACCGAAGTCCACGACGTCGACGCCTTTCTCCCGAAGCTCCCGGGCAGCTTCGGCGACAGCCATTGTCTGAGAACTGGAAATACGGGATATCTTGTCGGTTAGTTTAAATTCCATGATTCCTTTTTTCACCGTGGACGGGGCGGTTCGTCACCGAAACCACGTGGGCAGCGAACAGACTTCCACCACGGGTTCCTAGTCATTGTCGAAATCTTTCAAGCAGCCGCTGCTCGACGATGTCCGGAACGAGGCCTGAAATCGAGCCGCCGTGTTCGGCGATCTCACGGACCAGGTGGGAACTGAGGTAGGAATAGTTCTCCGCCGGCAGCATGAACATGGTCTCAATCTGCGGCTGGAGGCGGCGATTCATCAAAGCCATCTGAAGCTCGTACTCATAGTCGGAAACCGCCCTGATTCCTCGGATTATGACGTGGGCGTCGCGCTTCTGAGCATAGTCGACCAAGAGTCCCTGGAACGCCTCGACCTCCACGTTGGAGATCTCGGCCCCGATGGACCGACGGATCAACTCCTGACGTTCTGCGACGGAAAAGAGAGGATCTTTCTGCGGATTCACCAGGATCGCCACGACGACGTGTCCAAACAGCCTGCAGCTGCGTTCGATGATGTCGAGGTGCCCGTTGGTCACGGGGTCGAAGGTTCCCGGATAGATCGCCCTGGTTCGTTTCATTCAATGCCTCGTTCAAGCTGGTAGAATGTCAACGCACTGTCCCCCTGTTTCAAGTTACGGGTTTGCCTGAGCTTCCCGACTTCGTCCGGAAGATACATCTTCCGGGAATGCTCCAGGACTAGCAACCCGTTTTCAGTCAGCAAGGGCTGATTGCCGAAGCTCTCCAGGTCCCGAGCATAGAGTGCCTCTTCGGCGTAGGGCGGATCCAGGAAGGCGATGTCGAACGCCGCGCCGGAAGCCACAAAGCCCCTGAGGGCCACGCCCAGATCCATCTTCAGGACCCTGAATCCCGTGCTGACTTGCAGCATTTCAAGGTTCGATCGGGTCAGTTCGCCCGCCTTCCGGGATTGATCGACGAAGAATACCTGGTTCGCTCCCCGGCTCAGCGCCTCCAGTCCAATCCCGCCGACACCAGCGTACCCATCCAGAAAGACCGATCCTATAACGCGATCGCTCAAGATGTTGAACAGCGTCTCCCGAAGTCTGTCGCTGGTCGGGCGCATTCGGGCCGGAGGATTCCCCACGATGCGCCGGCTCTTGTATCGACCCGCGATGATCCGCATCAGCTCAACCGACCGTGGCCAGACCGGCCGGACCGCGTCTACTGAGTTCCTGGATAAGGCGATCCCGCGCCGGGGCGTCCTCCATCCACCGCTCAGCCTCGTCGCGTGCCTGGACAAGCAAATCGGCATCATCTATCAAATTGGCCACCTTGAATTCAGGAATGCCGGACTGGCGGGTCCCTGCCAGTTCGCCGGGGCCTCGCAATCGGAGATCGGTTTCGGCAAGCCTGAAACCGTCTCCACTGGCGGCAACTGCCCGGACCCGCTGATACGCCGTGTCGCTGATCCCGTTGGGCGTCATTAGAAAACAGAGCGACGAATGGCGTCCACGGCCGACGCGCCCACGGAGTTGATGCAGTTGGGCAATACCGAATCGCTCGGCATGTTCGATCAACATCAGCGTAGCGTTGGACACGTCGACGCCAACCTCCACAACAGTCGTGGACACCAGCACGTCGATATCTCCGGCCGTAAAGGCCGTCATGACCTTCTCCTTCTCGTCGCTCTTCATTCGCCCATGCAGCAGCCCAACCTCAGCACCTTCAAAGACACCGCACAAACTTTCGTAGCCATCGGTCGCGGAGCGCAGGTCCAGTTTCTCCGATTCCTCGATGAGCGGATACACCACGTAACATTGCCTGCCAGCTTCCACTTCACGTCCAATCGCGGCGTACACGCGATCGCGGTTTCGCTCCGTCACATGCGCGGTCTCTATCGGCGCCCTGCCGGGTGGCATCTCGTCAATAACGGAAATATCCAGATCCCCGAAAAACGTCATTGACAGCGTCCTCGGGATCGGTGTCGCGGTCATCACCAGGGTGTTGGGCCGCCGGCCCTTCTCCATCAATCCGAGACGCTGCATGACTCCGAATCGATGCTGTTCGTCGATGACCACAAGGCCGAGATTCCGAAACCCGGCGTCGTCGACGAGCAGGGCATGGGTTCCGATAACCACCTGGACCTCTCCGGATCGGATCCGTTCCAACAGTTCCCGACGTTCGCTTTTTCGACCGGTCCGCTTGATCAGGCCGATCGAATACCCGAGGGGAGAGAGAACCCGCCTCGCGTTCAGGTAATGTTGTTCGGCCAGGATTTCGGTCGGAACCATCATCGCAGCCTGATAGCCGCTCTCGACGGCGACCACGATAGCTTCGAACGCAACGATTGTCTTACCGCACCCGACATCGCCCTGAAGCAAACGATTCATCGGGTACGCGGCTTTCAGGTCGTCGACAATTTCCTTAAAAGCCTTCTTCTGGGAAGCTGTGGGATGAAACGGCAAAATTGTTTTGAGCCGTTCCCGGATGTCCCGATTCGTGCGGAATCGCACACCGTCGGTCCCACGCAGCTGGAACCGGCGAAGTGCCAGCGTCAACTCCACAAGGAAAAACTCCTCGAATATGAATCTTCTGTGAGCAGGAGAGCGGCGCGCGTTCAGTTGCTCGAAGTCGTCGTCCAACGTAGGGCGGTGGATTCGGTCGAAAGAGGCGCCGAGATCGGGAAAGCCATATCGACTTCGAACCTGTTCAGGAAGTGGATCGTGGAGCACGCGCGGAAGCAGATCGATGGCCGTCGAAACAATCACTCGAAGTTGCCGACTGGTGATTCCAGACACCTCTTCGTAGATCCCGACATATTGCCTCATCTCATCTGAGGTCCGCTCTTCCCCTTCCGGAACGATCTCGAACTCGGGATTGAAGAAAACCATTCCGTGGTCGTACTTGTCCGGCTCCGCACTCCCGAACAGAATCGCGGTCGATCCGGTCACGAACACGCTGTCGCGATGCAGGCGGTCCCCGTTGAACCACTTGGCATGAACGAAACTGGTGCCGTCTGTCAAAACCACGTCCAGAATACTGCGACGCGATCGAGTCCGGATCAAGCGACTCGAGTACACTCTGGCTCGGATGGTGTAGGACTCGCCTGGCCGGAGCGAATCGAGAGATGCAAAGTGCGACCGATCCTGGTAACACCGCGGAAAATGCAGGAGCAGATCCTCGACCCGACGGATACCCCTCGCGCCAAGCAGCGCCGCCCGTTTCGGGCCGACGCCCTTGATGAACTGGACATCGGAGTCGAGTTCGAGCATAGTTCGAGACCTTTCGATCGGACCGTTTGAAGCTGCGGCTTGCACCCGAACGGTATTCCTAACCGACGGATCGGTATTTCAACTCGAAGACACGAAGTCAACGAGGGCAGAGCGTCTCGCTCCGTCCTAGGAGCCTGCGTCACCCACCCCCGTTTTCCACTGGAGGAAAGCCTTGATGAACTTCTCCAGGTCGCCGTCGAGAACGCGGTCGACGTCTCCCATCTCGACCTTGGTTCGGTGATCCTTCGCCATGCGATATGGGTGAAGGACATAGGATCGGATCTGACTGCCCCACGAAATGTCGAGCTTGCTGTCCTCGAGGGCCTGGGCGGCGGCGCGCTTCTTCTCCATTTCGAATTCGTAGAGACGGGATCGGAGGATCTTCATCGCAACGTCGCGGTTCTTGTGTTGGGAACGCTCGTTCTGGCACTGAACGACGATGCCGGTGGGAAGGTGGGTGATCCTCACGGCGGAATCGGTGACGTTGACGTGTTGCCCTCCTGCTCCGCTGGATCGATACGTGTCGATCCTCAGATCCTTCTCGTCAATGGAAACCTCTACGGTGTCATCAATCTCCGGGTACACCGAGACGGAGGCAAAGGATGTGTGGCGCCTCTTGTTCGCGTCGAACGGGGAAATCCTCACGAGACGGTGAACTCCGGTTTCGGCGGATAGATAGCCGTAGGCATATTCTCCGGAAACCGTAAACGTGACGGACTTCAAGCCGGACTCCTCGCCATCCTGATAATCGAGGATCTGGGTCTTGTACCCACCTTTCTCCGCCCATCGCAGGTACATCCTCATCAGCATCGTCGCCCAGTCTTGAGCCTCGGTGCCGCCCGCGCCCGGATGGATCGTCACGATTCCATTCAGACGATCGTTTTCACCTCCCAGCAGCATTTGAAATTCGACGCGATCGACGAGTTCGTTCAGACCGGCAAGCAACTCGGGCAACTCGTCTCCGATGTCCTCGCCCTCGCGGGCCAACTCGATGAGGGCTTCGGCATCGTCAACCTGCGTGGCAATGTCCCGGTCGATCTCCAGGCTCTCGTCCAGGCGGGCCTTCTGGCGCAAAATAGTGCTGGAACGCTCCTGGTTCGACCAGAAATCCGGATCGGCGATCACCTTGTCGAGTTCGGCGAGGCGTTTCTGCTTGGCAGGAACGTCAAAGAAACCTCCGGATTTCTTCGCTCCTGTTCTTGAGAAGGGTGAATCGCTCGATCTGTTCATCGTTCATATCTGGTTCCTTGTTTTAGCTATTTGGACTTCCTTCCCTGGCCTCTCCACGCCACGACCAACCCGACCACCGCAACCAACGTGACAACGTACGCGAAGACATCCCCGAATCGTACGTAGGGCGTCAGGTCGCTACGATACCCCGGCCGACCCTCAAGAGTGGTCCTTTCGCCCAACTCCGTTCTGGCCACGATGCGGCCATACGGATCGATGATCGCAGTAATGCCCGTGTTGGCGACCTTGACGACCGATCGCCGGTTCTCGACGGCACGGACCCGGGCCATGCGCAAATGCTGGTGCGGAGCCGATGTGGTGCCAAACCAGCCGTCGTTCGTGATGTTGACGATCAGCTCGGCACCCCGCAACGTGAACTGACGCATCAGCGCAGGGAACACGTCTTCATAGCAAATGGTTGTCGATATCCGATGTCCATCGATGGGGCTGATCGTGAATTCGGAACCGGGGGTAAAATCACCGACGTTGCGGACGAGTGATTCTGCGAAAAACAGCAGGTCTTTAAGCGGTACGTATTCGCCGAACGGGACCAGATGAATTTTATCATAACGCGAAGCCTGTTCTCCTGAAGGCGTCAGCAGAGCGGCGCTGTTGGAGACAGCCTGATCGATCCGTCCAATGTAGCCGAGCAGGAAATGGGAATCAGCCTCGGCGGCGATCGCCCGCATCCGCTTACTGATCTCGGGGTCCTGTTCCAGGAAGAACGGGGCCGGCGTCTCCGGCCATACGATCAACTCGGGTCTGGCTTGCCCGGAAGTCGACAGGCGATGGAGTTCGTCGAGCAGTTCGGCTTCATCCGGTTCCAGCCAGGACTGGTCCAGATCGATGTTGGTCTGCACGAGCCTCACAGCCAGAGTATCGGCGGACGGATCGTCTTGAGGGGCCGGGATGAAGGTTGCGGCGACAACCATGGCGACCGCTGCGGCTACGACCTCCCACCGCGCCGATCGCAGCCCGAAAGTAACTGCGGCATTCACGGTCACCAGGACGAAGGACAACCCGTATATTCCAGTCCAGGTGGCGATCTGGAGGAGTCCTCCGTACGGAGCCAGCGCATATCCGACGAGCATCCAGGGAAACCCACCGAAAATCCAATAGGTCTGCAGCAACTCGATTCCCACCCAGATCGGGGCCGCCAGAACAAGGCCGGCCAGGCCAAACCGATTGAGGACGGCTCGGAGCAGGAGGGCGAAAAGACCGACGTGACCGGCAAAGACAACAACGAAAAGAGAGAAGACAGCAAGCGAGAGCCCACCAGACAGACCACCGTACGTCGACATCGTCCGGGCAATCCAATAGAAGGTTCCTGCAAAGTAAGTCAGTCCAGCGGCATAACCAATCGCGAACGTCTCAAGCTTTGGCCTCTCGAAGGACAACGCGAGAAACATCGGGACAAGGGCGACCCAGCCCAGGTAGTAGAAGTCCGGTTTTGGCAGCGATATAACGACAAAAACGCCAGAGAAGGCGGACAGGAAGAGTGTGGCGGGTAAGGGAAGGCGCGCCAGGAGCCGGTCAGGATTCATGAACTTCGTGCCACTACCTCTTTACGATCGGCTCGTAGCCCTGGGCCTCCAGCTGTCTCTGAACCCGCCCAGCCTCGGCTTCACTGAAGGGTCCGACCTGGATTCGATGGAGCCCTGACGCATCACCCGGAGCCGGACCGAGGATAAAGGCTTTCCCAAACCCTTTCGACCGGATCTCTTCGAGTAACTTCGCAGCTTGTTCAGCATTGCTCAATGCAGCGATCTGCAGGGTGATGTAGGCCTCCACATCCTGGGGACCGGACCGAACCTCTGCCTCGAGATCCGGCGCGGGAGCAGCGGGACGGACCGACTCCAATGGCTGCGTCTCATCCTGTTCCACCGACTCGTAAAAGGTGAGGTCGAACTCATCCGGATCAGCTTCCTCCGCGGAGAGTTCAGCCGGGGTAGTGGCGGCGACGAACTCCACTTGAGCACGTCCGACAAGCATTCCCAGGATGAAAAAAATCGAACACAAGACAACGACGCCACCAAATATCAGCATCGTAAAACTGTGGCCTCTCCAGGAACTCTGATCGTCCAAATCGTCCATTTACTCTTTTTGATCCGCCTTGTCTTGTGCAGCCTGTTGGAAGTAGCTGAGAAGGTCTATCGGAAGTGGGAACACAACCGTTGTGTTTTTCTCAACTCCGATCTCGGTCAGCGTCTGCAGGTAGCGTAGTTGGAGCGCCACCGGCTCCGCAGAAATCTTTTCGGCGGCATCCGCCAGCCGGCCCGAGGCCTGGAACTCGCCTTCGGCGTGGATGATCTTGGCACGTTTTTCACGTTCCGCCTCCGCCTCTTTCGCCATCGCGCGCTGCATGAGCTCGGGCAAATCCACGCCTTTGATCTCGACCAGCGAAACTTTGATCCCCCAGGGATCGGTATGTTGATCCAGGATCTCCTGCAGCCGCATGTTCAGCTTTTCGCGCTCGCTCAGCAACTCGTCCAGAATCCCTTCGCCGAGAACTGATCGGAGTGTCGTCTGCGCCAGTTGGGATGTGGCGTAGAGGAAATTCTCCACTTCAACGATGGCCTTCGTGGAGTCCACCACCCGAAAATACACAACCGCGTTCACCTTGACGGTCACGTTATCCCTGGTGATCACGTCCTGTGTGGGGACGTCCATCGTGATTGTCCTCAGGCTCACGCGCACGATCTTGTCGATCGGCCAGAAAACGAAGATCAGGCCCGGACCTTTCGGTTCGGGAAGCAATCGACCGAGCCGGAATATGACGCCACGCTCGTATTCACGAAGGATGTTGAGGGAATTGAGAAGCCAGATCAGGATTATCCCGATTCCCACAAACAAGAGATTTGCTGGTGTCATTACTTCTCCTCGTTTTCGGATTCGACTTCAAGGTTGAGGCCGTCTAATTGGACGACGCGGACTCTGGATCCCTGGGGGATCGCCTGATTGGAATGTGCAGCCCAGTATTCTCCATGCACCATCACTTTGCCTGTTTCGAATACCTCGGTGGAAGCGGTTCCGAACTCTCCGATCATTCCCGATCGGCCCGTCGTCGCTTTGGTCCGATGCGAGACGAAAACAAGCCGGACCAGAAAGACGGTGATCAGGGCCAGGGGCAGCGTGACCGCAAGGAGCGTCGGCAGTTGGACCCGTAACTGCGGAATCGGGCCCTCAACGAGCATGAGGCCACCTGCAATCATGGCGACCACCCCGCCCATCGCCAGCACGCCGTGACTCGGCATGGTCGCTTCGACTACAAAAAGACCGATCGCCAGGAGGATCAACAACACGCCGGTCAGGTTGACGGGTAGCAGGTTGAACGCAAACAGAGCCAGGATGAGGCTGATCCCCCCGATGACACCTGGAAATATCATGCCCGGGCTTGTGATTTCCAGGTACAGGCCAACCATGCCCAGCAGACCGAGCACCAGGGCAATGTTGGGGTTCATGATAGCCGAGAGCAGCTGTTGCCGGGACGTCATTTCATAGAGTGTAACCGTCGCCCCTTCAAGGTCCAGCGTCTCAGTGGATCCGTCGAAGCGGGTCACTTCCGTCCCGTCGTACGTCTCGATCAGATCAGCGATGTCGTTGACCACACCATCGATCAGGTTGCTTTCCAGCGCCTCTTCCGAGGTGAATGCCTTGCTCTCGGTGACCGCCGTCTCGGCCAACTCGGGGTTGCGTTCACGACGGGACGTGTAGCTGCGTAGAAAAGCCGCCGCGTCGTTGACGATCTTCTCCTCCATGACCTCGTCGATCTCGCCGCCCAGGGCCGAAACCGGGTGGGCAGCCCCCGT
The DNA here is from genome assembly GCA_965262425.1 of Terriglobia bacterium. Classification (GTDB taxonomy): domain Bacteria; phylum Acidobacteriota; class Terriglobia; order 20CM-2-55-15; family 20CM-2-55-15; genus CAZOZZ01. Next base: position 3,413,804 of record OZ253536.1, read on the forward strand.
GTTCGTTCCCGGCGCCATGAGAGCCAGGTCGCCGGAAAGAAGAATGAAAAAGCCTGCCGACGCCGCGCGTACCCCGCTGGGCCCGACCCACACGATGACGGGTAGCTCCGAGGCCAGGATATCTTCGACGATCTGACGCATCGAATCGACGAGCCCACCAGGGGTGTCCATCCGGATGATCACGGCGGCCGCACCGTCCTCGGCGGCCTTGATGAGCCCTTCCGCAACGTATTCCGCGCTGACCGGGTGGATGATGGCCGCCAGTTCGATCTGGAGGATGGTCCGTCCCTGGGCTGCTGGTCGCATGATGTCGGGGAAACCTAGAAGGAGAGCAGTCATTGACAGACCGAAAAGCAGTGCCCGCCGAACGTAAGGAGTTCCGTTGGCAAGCGGCCAGCTCGGGAACCGCTTAACCTGTCGTTGAATCATGGAGATGATTATACCAAACGCCGGCTCCCAAAGCCCTCACCGTCGGGCCCATGAAATCGACCGACGCCTTTGCGGGGCCTCCACTTTCGCTTGCAGAGGCGCCGGGTGTCCAAGATTGTGTCCGGTCCCAGGACGTCCGCCACCGACATTGAAAGGGGCCGACGTGTATGCTATTCCTTCAATTAAGGACACCAGTGTCAGTGGTAGAAGTCATGCGGATCGCGATAGACATCCGAAAGGTCCACGAGTTCGGAGTGGGAACCCACATCTGGAACCTCGTCCGCAGTCTCTCGGCCGTGGATACCGACAACCATTATCTTCTTCTCGGATCCCGTCGGCATTTCATTGAACTGGGACCGCTCGGTCCGAATTTCGAATCCGTCAGCTTCCCCGAAGCAGATACGTGGTGGAACCTGCACCTGAAGATCCCTCTATGGCTGCGATCGCGAAAGATCGACCTGTTCCACGTGCCCCACTACCAGGCGCCCTGGTTCGTCCCCTGCCGTCTTGTTGTGACGATGCATGATTGCGTCCACCTCCTGTTTCCCCAGGCGGATTCGTCGAAGTTCAGCAACTACCGCAGCTATCTGTACACCAGGCGGGTCGTCCGTTCCGCGAACCACGTCATCGCGGTATCGGGCTCCACCCGAAAGGACCTGGGCAGCATTTTTGGCATGGATGCCGGGAAGGTGTCCGTTGTTCACAACGCGCTCGACGAACGTTTCGCCGCTAGCCGCGATACCGACGAGCAGAAGCAGGTCCTCGAACGATATCAACTGAAGGACCCCTTCATCCTCTATTCGGGCCAGATCAAACCTCACAAGAACATCCATCGCCTGATCGAAGCATTTGCCGTTCTCAAAAGCGAACTCGGCGAGAACAAGGCATACAAGAATCTGAAACTGATTATCATCGGGGACGAGTTGAGCAGGCACCAATACCTGAGACTGACTGTGGTCCGCAGCGGCGTTCAACAGGATGTCCGGTTTTTCGGATTCGTCCCCTACCCCATCCTGCAGGTCTTCTACCAGGCCGCCGCGATTTTCGCCTCGCCTTCGCTCTATGAAGGCTTCGGCTTGTCCCCTCTTGAGGCGATGGCGAACCGCACGCCCGTCGTCGCGTCGAACACGTCGTCGCTTCCCGAAGTGCTGGAAGACGCCGCGATCCTGGTCAACCCGGAAAACGTTTTCGAAATCGCCCGTGGAATGAAACAGCTGCTCATCGACCAGGTACTCCGTCAGGCGATGATTGAGAAAGGACTCATCCAGGTTCGGAAGTTCTCTTGGAAGACAGCAGCGGAAAATGTAGTGAGCATCTACCGAGCCGTGGTCGACAGCAAGAATCACTCCGTCGTGATGGGCGATCTGGCAAAGAGCTAGCTAGACAGTGAGCGGGAGGGGATAGGACAAAAGAAAAAGCAATCTGCGCCTTTGCGCATCTGCGGTGAAAATTCTTACCCCGCGTCCTCCGCGGTGAATCTTCCACTCTTCAATTGCGAACTTGCTCAGATTGACGGTGGGCCCACCGCTAACGATTGGGCCCCGGGCTTTTCTTGAGGGGGTTGATTTCGTTAACGACTTCGAACTTGATGTTCGAAACCATCGCGATACGGGTTCCCGGGGTGTCGATTTCCGTGCTCAAGGAGCCGCGTGTGATGACCATGTCGCGGCCGACGATACTGATCGACTGGGGGCCGGGAGTGATCTTGATCGTGATTTCCTTCCGCGACATCGGCGTCACGTAATGGTCGATGTCGGCGTCGCTGGCCCGGTCGATCTCTTCTTCGAACTTGTCGCCTCTATCGACGTCATCGAGAAGGGTGTAGGTTCCGAGTCGGTTCGTGCCACCGGTGAGGACCTCGACGACAGTCATGATTTCGGCAGGTAACCCGAAGTCGTCGGACATGGCCACACGGTGGTGCAGGTCGAAAGTTAATTTCCCGCCTTTCAGCGTGTACGGAAGCTTGATCAGGACGCCGTCGGCAGGCCGGCGGGTGATCGGTACGTCGTAGTATTCCCGCCCCGTGTCGCTTCCCGAACCGAAACGCAGATTCGGCTTGGCGCGCATCGCGAAGTTGGGCGCCACGTCCTCCGTTACCGCGACCTCGGTGACCGCGGCCTGGGTCGGGGCCGCTTGCGGCAGGAACGCAGCTGACCATAATAAGTTGATCAGCAGAAGAATCATCAGGACCTCCCTGGTAGACACATCTCGAGGATTTAGTGCCTAAACTATAGCATGAAGCTCGACTTCCACCACCTGCCCGTCAATAATCCGATATGCGCGAACATCGGGGCTGGCCGGTTCGGCGAACGAAACGATCACGTAGACACTATCCGGGTAATACGCCTCGGCCACATCCCGGCTTGAAGGCACCGCCGCGGTCACCGGATGGGAATGGAAAATCGCGATAAGATCTTCACCCGAAACTCGTAGTTCCCGAACCAGATCAAACAGGAATTGTGGCGCTATCTCATAGGCCGTCGCGCTGGCCGCCTCGTTGTTGGCGGGTAAGAAGCGCTGAACGCGGCCGCTCCTTCCGACCAGGAAGCCGCACGCTTCGTAGGGCAGACATTCCCGGGCGTGTCGAACGACCTCCTCCAGGATGCCGGGCTCGATTACGACGCTCACACAAAAATCTTTCCCGGGTTCATGATGTCGTTGGGATCCAGCGCACGTTTGACTGCTTTCATCGCGTCGATCGCACCCGCGCCCAGAGCCATCGGCAGGAAGTCGGCCTTCATGATCCCGATGCCGTGCTCCCCTGAAATCGTTCCGCCCATCTCCACGGCGAGCTCGAAGATACGGGACTTCGCGGCTTCGGCGCGGACGACTTGATCCTCGTCGGAGGTATCCAGCATCAGGTTGACGTGAATATTGCCATCGCCGACATGACCGAAACAGACGATGGGAAGGCCGCAATCCGATTCCAGTTGTTCGATCGCCTCGAGGTAATCGGGAACTCGACTCCGCGGCACCACGACGTCTTCGTTGATTTTTGCGGGACGGATTCGGGCCACGGCGGGAGAAAGGTACCGGCGGATCTCCCAGAGTTCCTCCCCTCTATCAGACTGAACGATCCGGACGGCATCAGGTTCGAGAACCTCCCGCACGCGGGAAACGCTTCGGTCCATGGACTCCAAATCGCCGTCGACTTCCACCAGCAACATCGCGCGCGCTGTAGCCGGCAGTTCCACCGCCACTTCTAATCCCTCAGCGGCAATGTACTCCCGAAGCGCTCGAAGAGACCTTTCGTCGACGATTTCGAGTTTTGAAGGAATGATCCGATGCTCTACCAGCCGGTTGGCGGACTCCGCACAATCTCGGACGGAACCGTACAGCGCCATCAACGTTTGAGACGCTTCGGGACGGGGGAGCAGGCGAAAGATGATCTTCGTTATGACGCCCAGGGTTCCTTCCGAGCCACACATCAGACCGGTAAGGTCGTAACCGACCGCGTTCTTGACGACGCGCCCACCCGTCTCGATGACGCGTCCGGTCGGCAATACCACTTCAAGCCCCAACAGGAATTGACGGGTCACGCCGTACTTGAACGCACGGGGACCGCCCGCGTTGTGAGCGACATTCCCTCCCACGCTGGATTGCTTGAGGCTCGCGGGATCCGGCGGGTAGAACAGGCCTTTCGACTCGACCGCTTCTTGCAGGTCCGCTGTGATGACGCCAGACTCAACAACAGCGACAAGATCGATGGGATCGATTTCAAGAATTCGATTCATGCGCCGCATCGCCACGACGATGCCGCCGGCGATCGGCACCGCCCCACCCGCGTAGCCCACGCCTCCGCCTCTGGTCACCACGGGCGTCCGGGAACGATTGGCCAGAGCGACAATCCGGCTGACCTCCTCCGTGGTCCCCGGAAACACAACCACATCAGCCGGATGAAAGCGACGGGTCGCATCCGTACTGTTCTCGCGTATGGTCTCCGGATCGGTTCGAACATGTGCGGAACCCACGATCGAACGCAGTTCATCCACAGTCGTAGTCACTTTCATATCCACATTATACATTCGTGGATTCTACGCAGATAACCGAGGGGGATAATGAGTCCGAAGTCTTTACGCGGGTTACGCGAATTACGGGCCGTTAAACGGAAGGAGACCGGGACTCTACATTGTCCCTAGAAAGGGATTCGCTTTCAACACGAAGGAAACAAAGCAGGAAAATCAAAAACCGAATTCTAACTTCGTGGTCTTCGTGTCTTCGTGTTGAACCAAATATTTGCGTCTCTGCGTCTCTGCGTCGAAACACCGACCGTTAGACCGCACGATTCAAGTGGTTGAGGCTCTACGCAGAAATGCGGGGATCTCCAGGTCGGTTCCGGCCCCGACTTCGCCGCCGGTCACTTGCTGGAGGGGTCTGTCGATCGGGTTTCGCTCGAAGCCGGTGGCGATGACCGTGATCTTGACCTCACTCTTCATGCTCTCGTCCAGAACGGCGCCGAAAATGATGTTGGCTTCGCTGTCGGCAGCTTCGTAAATGATTCCGGACGCCTCGCTGACCTCGTGGAGCAGTAAGTCGCTTCCGCCCGTGATGTTGATGAGCACGCCCTTAGCCCCCTGGATCGAACCGTCTTCAAGGAGACGGCTGGAAATCGCCCGACGGGCGGCTTCGACGGCACGGTTCTCACCGGAGGCGACACCGGTCCCCATCAGCGCCATTCCCATGCCTTGCATCACAGTCCTGACGTCCGCAAAATCCAGGTTGATCAGACCCGGGACGGTGATCAGATCGGAAATGCCCTGCACAGCCTGTCTCAGAATGTCGTCCGCAATGTGGAAAGCGTCGAAAAGACTGGTGCCATGTTCAAGCGTAGCGAGCAATTGCTCATTGGGAATCGTGATGACGGTGTCGACCGAGTCCCTCAGGTCGGCCAAACCTCGGTCGGCCTGAGTCATGCGTTTTCGGCCTTCGAACGCAAAAGGTTTCGTTACGACCGCAACCGTCAAACCCCCAAGTTCTGAAGCCAGGTTCGCAATTATCGGTGCGGCGCCGGTTCCGGTGCCGCCTCCCAGTCCCGTCGTGACGAAGATCATGTCAGCACCCTCGAGGGCCTCGATGATTTTCTCGGTATCCTCCAGCGCCGCCTGTCGCCCGATCTCGGGATTCGCTCCAGCGCCCAGACCCTTTGTCAGTTTCGCGCCGATCTGGAGCTTGACCGGTGCATGGGACTGCTTGAGCGCCTGAACGTCCGTATTGGCGACGAGAAACTCAACTCCCTCAACGCCTGCTTCGATCATCCGGTTGACGGCATTGGAGCCACCGCCGCCCACACCGATCACCTTGATCGAGGCTCCGGCTTGGTGTTCCTCGTCGAAGAGAAACCTGATGGGATTGTCTGTTACGTTCGTTACCACTGCTCCCCCCTTTTTAAAAAAGCAGACCCCAGAGTCTGGAAACCATTCGCTTGAGCGTCGAGCCGGAGTGCTCGTGAAACTCGTGTGTTTTTCGCCTCCGCTCTCCGAAAACCGCCAGTCCAACCACGGTGGCGTATTCGGTCTCGACGAAGCGCGCATCACTCAGACCTTCGGGCGCGCCGAGCCTGACTGGCAGGTCCAGCACCTCTTCCACCAGTTCCGGAATGCCTTTCAGGACAGCGGCGCCGCCGGTCAGCACCACGCCTGCCCCAGCCTGACGCTCGTAACCCGCGCCACGAATCTCATCCCTGACGAAATTGATAATCTCTTCCGCTCGCGGTCCCAAGACGTCACTGAGGACACGCTGGCCGATCGTTCGGGTGTTTCGTGAGCCTACGCCGGCAACCTCGAACGTCACTGTGTCATCCGCCATGGAGGAAAGGACGCAACCGTATTCCCGCTTCAGTCGTTCGGCTTCAGGAATGGGCGCACGCAGCCCGACCGCGATATCGTTGGTGAAATGATCGCCACCGACAGGAAGAACAACAGTGTGGCGAACGGCACCGTGGTGGTATATCGCCACGTTGGTCTTCCCGCCGCCGATGTCCACCAGAACACAACCCAGTTCCTTTTCATCCTCGCTGAGTGTCGCCTCTCCAGCTGCGATCGGTTCGAGTACCGTATCGGCCACTTCCAGACCGCTTCGGTTGACCGCCGTAACGATGTTCTGAGCGGCTGTAACCGAACTCGTAACGATGTGAACGTTCACCTCAAGACGAGTCCCGACCATGCCCAACGGATCCAGAATGCCGTCCTGGTCATCGACAGTAAATTCCTGAGGCAGGATGTGGATGATCTCGCGGTCCGGAGCCAGGGCAACGGCCCTTGCCGTTTCGATCACACGCCGAACATCTTCGCGATTAATTTCACGCGCGTGGGCCGCGATGGGCACCGCGCCTTTACTGTTGAAGCTGCGAATATGAGGACCGGCCAGACCGACAAAAACCCTGTCGACTTCCGAACCGGCCATCATCTCGGCTTCGGCCACGCTCTTCTTGATCGCTTCGACCGTGGCCTCGAGGTTCACGACCACGCCCTTCTTCAACCCTTTTGACTCTGCCTGGCCGAACCCGATGGCCTCCATGCCGCCGCTGCGCGCAGCGGCGATCAAGGTGCAGATCTTGGTCGAACCGATGTCCAGCCCTACGATAGTTTTTTCTCTTCGCCCCATATTATTTTTCCAGCAGGTTCGTTTTCTCTGGTTCGAATGATGACCTGGTCTCGAAATCGCAGGTCGATTTGGTAGGCACTCGGGAATTCTTCCCGTATCTGATTCCTCAGTCGGACGTACTTATCCCATCGCCCGCGATGATCGCCGGTTCCCAGATCGATCAGTACCGGATTGTTGAGCGGCACGACCGAAACTTCACCGGACTCGGCGACGTGCACTTCCGACAGTTCACTCTGCCCGATCGCGCGGACGGTTTCGAGATAGACCTCGATCTTGGTTCGGTTCCCTTCAATGTCGCCGACGTGCAGTCCGTCGAGTACTGGGGAACGGGTATCGGTCAGGATGTCGGTCGGGAGGATGACCCCGTCGTCATCGACCTGATATATCTCCCCATCGATCCTCGCAAGCGCGATAGGCCTCCTCTCGACAACAATGATCGCGATCTCGTCGGGCCAGACACGCTGTACCGTTGCGTGCCGTACCCACGGGATCTTTTCGACCGAACGACGCGCTCCATCCAGACCGACGCGCAGAAGGTTGGTACCCGGCGTGTAATCCACACGCGCCAGGACCTCGTTCTCCGAAACGCGATGAAGCCCCGCGACGGACATTTTCCGTATTTCCAACCGCTCGGTACTGCGGGCGTACGCGGCAGTCAGATAGAGTCCAAAACCGAAGCCGATCAGCACCATGACAAAGATGCCGACGTAGAAGTACCGCAACATGTCGGCCCGGGATTTCTTTCGGAGGTATCGGAACCACCTCGTTCGACGATTGCTAGTCATGGTTCACCTTCAATGGTTCGCGGGCCTCCATCGCCCGCGCCAACGCGTCCGACACCCGCGTAATGCTTCCGGCGCCCATGATCACGATGGCATCGCCCGTCTGGGCCTGATCGTTCATGAAAGATTCGATCGAAGCAAAATCCGGGACATGAAGGACCTGTCCGTCGTACAAATCCCGCATCCTCTCGACGAGGGCTTCGGACGTCACTCCTTCTATCGGCGATTCTCCCGCGGGATAGATGTCGGTGATGAGTACGGCATCAGCGTCGTCGAACGCCCGTGCAAAGTCCTCAAACAGGCGATGGGTTCGGGTGTAGCGATGAGGCTGGAACGCGGCCAGGACCCTGTTGAACCCCGCTGCTCGAACCGCACTCAACGTCGCCCGAACTTCCGTCGGATGGTGCGCGTAGTCATCGATCACAACGACTCCGGATTGTGCCTTGATCTCAAAACGTCTCTCCACCCCATCGAACGCTTCGAGCGAAGCGGCGACCGTTTTCGCATCGATACCCATTTCCAGGCCAGCGGTAAACGCCGCGGTCGCGTTGAGGACATTGTGGACGCCGGGCACCGTCAGGACACACTCCTGACGCTTTCCGCCGTTGTATCCAACGACAAACCTGGATCCGAAGCGTTCCAGCGAACACTCCAGGACGGTAACGTCGGCCTCCTCCCGGACACCGAAGCCGAGGACACGCCGTTTGATTCGAGGCAGGATGGCCTGTACCGCCGGCTGATCGGTTCCAATCACGACGGCGCCGTAGAAAGGCACTTTGTTGACAAAGTGAACGAACGCGTCCTGGATGTCTTCGAGATTGCGGTAGTGATCCAGATGGTCGGTTTCTATGTTGGTCACCACCGCGATCGTCGGAGAAAGCATCAGGAAAGATCGGTCGCTCTCGTCCGCCTCCACAACGATGAATTGACCCTTTCCAAGTCTCGCGTTCCGCCCGATCGTATTCAACCTGCCGCCTACAACGAAGGTAGGATCCATACCGGCGACGTCCATGATCGTTGCGATCATGGACGTCGTCGTGGTCTTTCCGTGCGTGCCGGCAACAGCGATGGTGTATTTGAGCCGGGCCAGTTCGGCAAGCATTTCCGCCCGGGAGATCACCGGAATCTTCTTTTCCTTCGCTTCGATCAATTCGGAATTGTCGGAAGGAACGGCCGAGGACCTGACGACGACATGAGCACCAGCCAGGTTCTCCGGCGCATGGGACGCATAGATGACCGCACCGGACGACACCAGCAAATCGGTAACACCGGTCAGGCGCACATCCGACCCGGTGACCCGGTAGCCGAGTGTCAGCAGAACTTCGGCGATGCCGCTCATGCCGCTGCCGCCGATTCCGATAAAGTGCACCTGTTTGATTCGTTCAAACATGGATTAACGCATCACCACTCGAACCACCCTTGGAGTTTCACCGCAGAGGCGCAGAGAAATCGGCGTTTGTTCCGGAACTCTTTACGTTCATCTGCTTCTTTTCTCGATTGCCGATTCGATCAGGTCGACGATCCGGGACTCGGCGTCGAGGATCGCCAGGTTTCGGGCATTGGTTTCCATCTGTCTCAAGCCATCCAGGTCTTCGAACAATCGGACGATTTCGCCGGCGAGGCGACTTCCGGTCAGATCGTTTTCATCGATCATCACGGCTGCGGACTCCTCCACCATGGCCCTTGCATTACGCCTCTGATGATCATCGGCCGCGAACGGAAGCGGGATCAGAATGGCCGCTCGCCCGGACGCCTTGATTTCCTCTACCGTGGTCGCACCCGCACGCGAGATGATCAGATCAGCGGCAGTGTACTCCTGGTCGAACTGATCGAAGAAGTCTTGAACTCGCGCTTTGAATCCTGCGGCCTGGTATGCCGACCGAACCTCGGCGAGCTGCCCCGCACCTGCTTGATGGACAAACATCAATCGGTCCTTCCAGCCCGAAAGGATTTCCAGCGCCTCGATGAGCGCGTGGTTGACGGACTGTGCCCCCTGGCTCCCACCGAAAATCAAAACGGTATACGGTGGACGATGCTCCTTCGGCCCAATCGTTTTGAACTCGGACCGAATCGGATTACCGGTCACCACGGCGTTCCGCGGGAAGTAGCGTGCGGCGCGCTCGTCGGTTACCGCGGCAAAGTCGACGCCTCGACCCAACACCCGGTTCGCCAGTCCGGGCAACACATTCTGTTCCATGATCACGCGTGGCAACCCTTTGATGATCGCGGCTCCGACCACTGGGAAAGATGCATAACCTCCCACACCAACCACCACGTCGGGTTCGAATCGCGCAAGAATCCGCATCGAGCTGAACACTGCGGCAACGATCGCAAACAGGTTCCGTATACGGCGGGTCCAATTCACTCTTTTCAGACCCCCAATCGGCAGCGTCTCCAGTTCGAATCCTTCCCGCGGCACGATTCGCTTTTCGATTCCCTGTTCCGCACCGACGAACAGGATTCCCGCATCGGGATAACGCCTCAGCAATTCTCGGGCGACCGTAATTCCCGGGAAGAGATGACCACCGGTCCCACCTCCTGCGATTATCGCCTTCATGGTGACAGATCAGGGCCGCTCAAACTTTTTAGTTCCTTAAAAATTAAAGAGATACAGTTTATCGGCGCAAACTTTGCCGCTCAGAAAACGAGTCCTCGATTCCCTGCTGCGACACGTTCATCAAAATTCCAACAGCGGCCAGCATGATCAGAAAGGAACTGCCTCCGTAGCTTATGAACGGAAGCGGGATTCCTTTCGTCGGCAACATCCCGAGCACGACACTCATGTTCACGAAGGCCTGAACGCCGATCATCATCGTGATCCCCAGCGCCAGATAGAATCCAAAGGCATCCGGAGCGCGTACGGCACCGCGAAGCCCCCTCCACAGGAACAGGCCGAACAGAACCAAGACAAGGACCGTGCCGATCAAGCCCCATTCTTCACCGACAACGGCATAAATGAAGTCCGTGTGGGGTTCGGGCAGGTAGAACAGTTTCTGCTGCCCTTCCATAAAACCCACACCGGCTACACCTCCCGTACCCATAGCCACCCACGATTGAATCAACTGGAAACCAGCTCCGAACGGATCAGCGTACGGGTCCCAAAACGAAATGATGCGTTCCCACCGCCAGGGAACCAGGACGATCAGAACGTAGAGGACCGGCACAGATAAGGCACCCGCAAGCGCGAAACACCTGAAGCTCAATCCGGAAACGAACAGCAGGATTCCAACGACGATCAGCATCGACAAAGCCGTACCAAGATCCGGCTGCAGAACGATCAGGCCCGCGAACAACAGGTTGACGGCACCGACCGGGATCAAGGTAAACCCCAGTTCGTTCACCCTTCCTTTCCGTTTCTCGAGGAAATAGGACATGAAGACAATCAGCGCCAGTTTGCCCAGTTCCGCGGGCTGAAAAGACAACCCTCCGAATCGAATCCAACGGTGAGTATTGGCCGCTGACGGCATCAGAAAGACGACGACCAGCAAGACCGTCACGACCGAGAGCAGGGAGAAGACCACCGCTGGATCACGGTAACGGTGGTAATTCACCTTCATGAGTACGAACATCGAAACCAAGCCAAGAAACACCGCCACAACATGCCTCAACGCAAAGTGGTTCGGGTCCCCGTACCATTCCTTCGACAGAACAGCGGAAGAACTGAACACCATGACAACGCCTGTCAACACCAGCAACAGCGTGACGACGAAGAGACTCCAGTCCGATTTAAGCTTTAGGGCCATGGGTTTGGAGTGGTCAGTGGCCAGTGGTCAGTGGTCAGCGGTCGGAGGCTATCCGAATGAATGTCTGGACCAATGATGAATGGGCACTGTCTCATCTCACCTCAACGTGCGACAGAACGGCGTGCTTGAAAGCACGGCCACGTTCCTCGTAGCTCTCAAACATGTCGAAGCTGGCACATGCCGGTACCAGGAGGACGATGTCTCCGGGCTGTCCCATTCCGATTGACTTCTCGACAGCCTCGGTCATGGTACTGGTTCGACTCGTCGGGACGCGGCCGGCGATTGCATCCTCCAGTTTTCCTGCCGACGCGCCGATCAACAGGACGTGCTTCACCCGCGACCCCATCGCTTCGATGAGGGGTTCGTAGGAGGCTCCCTTGTCCTTTCCGCCGACGATCGCGATGACGTTCTGTTCGAATGATTCGAAGGCCTTGACCGCCGAATCCACATTCGTGGCCTTGGAATCATTAACGAATTCGACTCCATCGATCGTGGCCACGGTCTCGAGCCGGTGCTCGACGGGACGAAATGTCCGAATGGTGGACGCGATCTGCTCCAATCGGATCCCAAATGTGCTGGCGACCAGGGCGGCCGCAAGCACGTTGTCGACGTTGTGTCGGCCTCTCAACGGGACTTCGCCAGCTGACATGAAACGGCTGCCGTGTACGAGCAGGTCGTCGCCCTCTCGACTCGCGCCGGAATCGAGGGAGCGATGCTGACTGAAAAGAAGTTCGGTGGACTCGAGGTTGACAGGAACAGGAAAACATTGCGGGTCGTCCCGGTTGACGACGGCGAAGTCGGAGGCGGCCTGATTGTGAAACACCTTGAACTTCGCCAGCCGATAGGCGTCGAAGTCGGCGTATCGATCCAGATGATCCGGCGTCACGTTCAGGAGAACCCCAACCCGAGGTTTGAAGTCGACGATCCCCTCCAGCTGAAAGCTGCTGACCTCCAGGACGTTGATCGTGTCTCCGGCCGAGCCTGTAACAAGATCCGAGACCGGAGTTCCAATGTTGCCACCGACCTGGACGGGGCGTTCACCCGCTCCGAGCATCTCGCCCACCAGCGTCGTGGTTGTCGTCTTGCCGTTAGACCCCGTAATGGCAACGATATCTCCCTTCAGATACCGAGATGCCACCTCCAGTTCGCTTACGATGGACACGCCTCTGCCCACGGCCTCGGTCAGTGGCGTAATGTTGGACGGCACACCCGGGCTCACGACGATCTCGTCAGCGTCCAGAAACCGCGACAAGGTGTGTCCCCCGGTCTCGTATGGCACACCAATCCTTTCAAATTCCCCGGCAAGAGACGGCTGGTTCGAATCCGTAGCGAACACCTCGATGTCCCGACTCCTCAAGAGCCGCGCCGCCGCCAACCCACTTTTCGCCATTCCAACGATCAAAACCATTTTCCTTTCCGACAACTGGCCACTGACCACTGTCCACTGACCCTCTTTCATTCTCGGCCCGCCTTGCCCCCAACTGACCACTGGCCACTGGCCACTGACCACTCCCCCTACCTCAACTTCAACGTCGACAAACTGAATAGCGCGAACAACAGCGCAACGATCCAGAACCGTATGATGATTTTCGATTCCGTCCATCCAACAAGTTCGAAATGATGATGCAGTGGCGCCATCTTGAAAACTCGCTTTCCCCTGAACTTGTAGGACACCACCTGGGCCATCACCGACAGGGCTTCGACCACGAAGATCCCGCCGATAGAGATCAGCAATAATTCCTGTTTGATGACGACGGCGACCGTTCCGATCGCTCCGCCCAGAGCGAGAGAGCCGACGTCACCCATGAAGACTTCGGCAGGATGGGCGTTGTACCAGAGAAAACCCATGCTGGCCCCGGCCATGGATCCGCAAAAAATTGTGACCTCCCCCACCCGCGGTAAGAACTGGAGGTCGAGGTACTCCGAAAAGACGATATGCCCGGTGACATATGTCAGAACCGTCAACGCGCCCGAAGCGATCAAAACGGATCCGATCGCCAGCCCATCCAGGCCATCGGTCAAGTTGACTGCGTTTGACGACCCGACCATGACGACGCCAATAAAGATCAGGAAGGGCAGGTATCCCAGAAAGAATAACGGGGTGCTCTGCCATATGATCAAATCGGGGGTGATCGTCTTCAAGAAAGGCACGGTCAGCTTCGTCGAGAAGAACCCCTGGCCTGTCAGGTCAATCAAAACGAATCCCACGGCAAGGGTGATCAAAGCCTGGCATCCGATCTTCGTTCCGGCTCTCAAGCCGAGCGACTGCTTTCGGACGATCTTCAAATAATCGTCTGCAAAACCAACCATGCCGAACGCAAGGGTGGAGCCGATCAACAACCATCCGAAGGGGTTCCTCAAGTCCATCCACAGAAGGGTCGAGGCGACGATCGAAACGACGATCAGAACGCCCCCCATCGTCGGTGTGCCGGCCTTGGCCAGATGAGACTGTGGCCCATCATCCCGGATGTTCTGACCGATCTGGAACTTGCGCAATCTCTCGATCAACCAGGGGCCCAGCACCAGGCTGATCAAGAGCGCCGTGATGCTGGCCATCGCTGTCCGGAACGTAATGTACTGGAAGACATTCAGCACCCCGAAGAACGGCCAATCGGCGGTGCGGGGATACAGGTATTCGAAGAGGAGGTGATATAGCATTACGGTTCCAGGCTCGAAAACGAAAGCCTCAAGGTGTCCAGCACCTGCTCCAGATGCACCCCCCGCGATCCTTTGAGCAGGACCAGGTCACCCTTCCGAATCGTCTGGGTCAGAAGATCTCCGGCTTCGATGGAATCTCTCGCAAACAGGAGGCCTGTGGGATCCGCGCCGGCTTCGGCAGCACCGTCTACGAACGCCCTGGCGCCCTCGCCCACGCCCACAATCAGCTCGATGCCGGACTTGACGGCTTCCTTTCCGCAGGCGGCATGAAGCTTCCCACTCGTTGCGCCGAGTTCGAGCATTTCTCCTGCGACCAGAATTTTCCTGCCAAATCCGGAAAACTGCCCGAGCAGCTTCGTCATTTCGGTAAGGGCTTTGGGGTTCGAGTTGTAGGAGTCGTCAATGAGCGCAAAGCCTTCCCGGAAGTGGATGACCGTACCTCTCATCTTCTCGGGAGCCATTTTTTCGACGGCCAGTCGTGCTTCATCCCAACCGATCCCGTGCGTCACGCCGACACTGATTGCGGCGACAACGTTCGACACGTTGTGCGCCCCAAGCATCGGCAGGACGAAGTTGACCTCACGTCGGCCGTGTCGGACGGTGAAACCGGTACCCTCTAATCCAAGGTTCTCTATGCGGGTAACGCGAAATGCGGCGACAGATCGGACACCGTACGTCACGATCTCGCCATCGAACCTTCGAGACATCGCTCGGACCCGTGAATCGTCGTTGTTCAGATACGCTCGCCGCTCGCCCATCAGACCCTCGAGCAACTCGGCTTTTGCCTGGGCGATCTCGCCGATCGACTTAAAAAACTCCAGGTGGACAGGGTTCACGTTAGTGATGACTCCCTCGTTCGGCTCCGCTATCGCCGCCAGTTTCTGAATTTCACCCGTGGCCGACATCCCCATCTCCAACACCGCAAAGTCGTGGTACTTCTCCGCCCTCAACAAACACAGCGGCAGGCCGTATTCGTTATTCATGTTCCCGACCGAACGCAGCACCGTGTGACGCTCCCCGAGGACCGCCGAAATCATTTTCTTGGTCGTCGTCTTTCCGATGCTACCGGTAACCGCAACCAGCGGCCCACCCCAGGCCCGGCGCACGGCACGAGCCAGTGCCCCGAGGGCGTCGGGCGGCGAACCTACGCGAATCAGCGGCAGATCATCGCCGCCTCGAAACCCAGCGGCGACTACCGCGCCCGAAGCGCCCCGGGCGGCCGCCTCGCGAACAAAATCGTGTCCATCAAAGTTAGGGCCCCTGACGGCAAAAAACAGTTCGCCCTGCTTGATCGAACGACTGTCGATCGAGTACCCGCGCACCCGGGTTGTTTCCGATCGATCCAGCTTCCCCGCGACGTGATCAGCTATTTCTTCGAGCCTGAAGTTCATCTAACAATTCTCGGGTCACCGCACGATCGTCAAAAGCAATTTGTTCATTTCCGATCACCTGGTACGTCTCGTGACCTTTACCGGCAATCACCACCGTGTCGTCGTTTCCCGCTTCATCAATCGCGGCGGCGATCGCGTCCCGCCTGTCCACAAACGAGGCGAAACGGCGTCCGGTGGGCCGCAAGCCTTCCTCGATCATCCGTATGATTTCCCGCGGGTCCTCGCCCCGGGGGTTGTCGGAAGTCACAACCGCAAAATCGCTCAAACGGCCGGCCACCTCACCCATTCGGGAACGCTTCGTCATGTCTCGCTCGCCCCCACAGCCGAAGACGACCACCAGCCGGCCCGCTGTGATCTCCCGCGCCGCGCGCAGAACGTTGTCGAGCGCATCGTCGGTGTGGGCGTAATCGACGATGCACCTGAAGGGTTGGCCACGGTCTACAGATTCGAATCGTCCCGGCACTCCCTTCATGTCTCGAAGCCCTTCAACTATTGCGCCGGTCGGCACGTCGAGAGCCAACGAAACTCCGACGCTCGCCAGTACGTTGTACAGGTTCGGGCGGCCCATGAGCGGACACCGGACGTCGATCGGCCCCCTCGGTGTCTCGAATGACACATCCATCCCCGTCGATCCAAAGCTGTGACCAGTCGGGTAAATGTCCGCTTCATCGGTCAGTCCGTAGGACAGCATGTCTAGCGGGCCACTATCCCGAAGCTCCCCGAAGGAAACATCGTCCCGGTTAATCACCCCGATCCGCGGCGGCGTCCCGTAAACTCCCGAAAAGAGCTTCTTCTTAGCTTCGAAATACGCTTCCATTCCGCCGTGAAAATCCAGGTGGTCGCCGCTCAGGTTCGTGAATACCGCGACCTCGAACTCCAGCCGTTCCACCCTGCGGAGGGCGATGGAATGTGACGAAACCTCCATCACCGCATGTCGACATCCGGCCTCGAATGCGGATCTGAAAATCCGCTCCAGGTCCGGCGCCTCCGGTGTGGTGCGTTCGGCGGCATAGTTAAACCCAGGCCCCCTGTAGTCGATCGTCCCCAGGACGGTCACGGGATGCCCGGCCGCTTTCAGGATGGACTCCACGACGTAAGTGGTCGTCGTCTTCCCGTTGGTTCCCGTGATACCGACCAGGTGCATCTGCCGGGTCGGCCGACCGTAGTAATTGGCGGCCAGCGATGCCAGCGCGGCCCGATCCGACGACACCTGCACCCAGGGGAGCGCACCCTCGGACGCCGCCTCTGAAACAACCGCGGCCGCGCCGTTTCCGACCGCGTCTCGGACAAAATCGTTGCCGTCCGCCTGTTCGCCGCGAATCGCTACGAAGACGGCGGCGTCTCCAACATGGCGAGAGTCGTGCTCCACGCCGGACACGATCGTATCGAGATCCCCGCTGACTGAACGAACCTCGACATCCTTCAATAGATCGGCCAGTTTCATCCTTCGAGCTTGCCCTCGCGTCGGACGGAGATCCTTCCCGACCAAAACCGAAAAAACGACAGGGCTAGGAGCCTGCGAGGCAGAAGGAATCTACTGCGAAAGCGGTATAATCGGTCCATATTTCCCCGATTTTTCGCTAAATAGAACCACTATTCGCCTCAAAATCGAGAAAATCTGGTCTCGATTCTCCACTTTCTCGCTACGATCCCTTCTGCCTCGCAGGCTCCTAGGAGCCTGCGAGGGCCGGGCCGACGGCTCGCCCTTACCTGAAGTCGTCCGGGCTCGGCCCGCGTAACTCGCTGGTGGAAAATCGGACCTGAACCCGCGTACCGGGACGAATCAGCGCTCCTGCCGGCGGCGACTGCAGGACGGCAGCTCCGGAGCCTCCCGCCTGAAGCCTGAGGCCGAGCCTCAGGCATTCGTCCGTCACTTGTCGAAGAGATTTTCCGTAGAAGTTCGATACTGGCAGTTGAACGAGTGCCTGCTCATCATGGGAAGTCGGAAAACCCAGCCCCTCGCCGTACAAAGTATCCACCACTTCCCACGCGTCCGCTGTTCGATTTTGCTCGCGAGGGAGAGTTGGCCGCGGTAGCGCCGGGGCAGCGTTGTCTTCGGTGAACCTGGGGGCAGAAACCGGCGAATCGGGGGCGACGGACCTGTAGCGCAGAATCTGCTCGACGATGCTCTTGAACACCGGCGCCGCGACTGTTCCACCATGGTCGCCTCCCTGCGGCTCGTCAATGACAACGATCGCGGAGACGACGGGACTGGTCGCAGGAGCGTACCCTGCAAACGAAGCTACGTGCTTGGTCAGCGAATAGGTGCCGGTTGCCCTATCCAGCTTCTGGGCAGTTCCCGTTTTCCCCGCAACCGAATACCCGCGAATTTGAGCCGCTGTGGCCGTCCCGGCGGCCACGACCTGGCGGAGGGCGTCTTGCATCCGCCGGGCCGTTTCGGGGAACATCACCCGTTGCCCGCGAGGGTTGATCCGCTCGCTGGTCCCGTCAATCGAATTTTCGATCCGCGTCACGACATACGGGTTGTAAAGGATCCCTCCGTTGCCGACCGCAGATATGAGGTTGAGGATCTGGAGTGGGGTCACAGCAATCTCCTGCCCCATCGAGATGGCTCCTACCGAAACCCGTGACCACCGATTGGCGGGCTTCGTGAGACCACGCTCCTCGCCGGGAAGATCGATGCCTGAACGTTTGCCGAATCCCAGACGGTCGATATAACTGGCGAATCTTTCGTCTCCAAGTCGCAGGCCCAGCTTGATGATACCGACATCCGATGAGAACTGCAGGATCTCGCGCACCGTAAGGACCCCGAATGGTTTGTGGTCGTGGATGCGATGCCCGAACAACACGATCGACCCCATCTCACAATCGATCTCTTCTTCGAGGTATGTGAGGTTCTCTTCGAGCGCGGCGGCTGCAGTGACGACTTTGAAAGTCGAGCCTGGCTCGTAGACATGGCTGATAGCCCGATTCCGGAAGTTCACCTGGGGGTATTTCCCGAATTCGTTGGGATTGAACTGGGGATAGTTCGCCATCGCCAGAATCTCGCCGTTTCCGGGGTCCATGACGATCACCGACATCCCGACGGCTTTTGTTCGGCGAACCGTCTCCATCAGCTCCTTTTCAACAATGTATTGGATGTTCTGATCGATCGTCGTCGTCAGGTTTGAGCCGGCCGTTGGAGGCTGCTCGAGGCGATGGAAGCTGCGGCCCATGGCGTCGGTGATCACCACGACCTTACCCGGGGTGCCTCCAACCACGGTGTCGAAACGGTATTCAAGCCCGCTGCCTCCGTTGTCGTCGAGGTTGACGAAACCCAGGACATGGGAGGCCAATTCGCGCTTCGGATAAAAGCGTTTGCTCTCTTTCTGAAAGTAGAGTCCTTTAAAGTGTCCCGCCTTGATTCGAGCGGCTTGCCGTGCCGACAGCTTCCTTTCTATCCAGGTAAACCACCGCTCGGAATCAAGACGGGCCTCCAGGGACGGAGTGGGAACTTCAAGTATTTCAGACAAGAAAGCCGCGGTTCCGGCGGCGTCGTCAATTTCCCTGGGAACGGCGTACAAAGAGTCGACTTCGATGCTGACAGCCAGTTCGTTGCCGTTGCGGTCGTAGATCGAACCACGCCGAGGACTGATGTCCAGGTTCCTTTCCTGCTGGTCCTTCGCTCGCTCCTTTAGGTCCGCCGATTCGACGACCTGTAAGAAATAGAGCCGCGCAACGATTGCGACCCCCCAAAGGCTCATGAACAGTGCAATCGCGACCAGTCGTCTGTTGGTATTGGGCCGCCGGTTCTTCATCCGCTATCCAGGCTTGCAAGCTACGGGATTCTCTTTGCCGCCACGAGAGTTGGTTGGGGGCGGTCGGGCGACGGGGATGGGTAGCCGACTCGAACAGCCACGATTTGTCCGCCACCAGGGCCGACCATACCGAGTTCCTGCCTTGCGAGGGCATCGATTCGTTGCGGGCTCCGCAGAGTGGCCCTTTCGATCCGGAGTTGCTGGCCAACTTCCTCGAGTTGTTCGATCTTCGTCTGGGCTGCTTCGATCCCGTAGCCGTGCTGGATCCACTGGTATTGCTGCCAGGCGTAGAAAAACATTCCCAGCACAAAGACAGCGGCCAACATAGTCAGGCAGAGGTATTCAAGCTGACACTGGGCATCCGCCTCGCGCACGATCCTGGAATTATTGATCTTCTTCTCGAAATGGACATCGATCATGGACATTAGACTATCTCCATCGCTCGGAGCTTGGCACTTCGCGCTCGCGGGTTGCGATACCGCTCCGGGTCACCGGCCCGCACCACTTTCTTGGTCAGGACTTGACCCAACTCGCGCATTCGGTGTTTGACGATCCGATCTTCCAGGGAATGAAAACTGATGATGACCAGACGGCCACCCGACCTGAGTAACTTGCCCGAGACCTCGAGTAAGGTCCGAATACTATCCAATTCCTTATTCACGGCCAGTCGCAGAGCCATGAAGGTGCGGGTTGCCGGGTGAATCCGACCGTATCGGGGCTTACCGGTAACGGCCTCGATCGCCCGAACCAGATCCCCGGTGGAGTGATGTGGACGAGCGCGGACGATCGACCGGGCCAGGGGGCGGGATCGCCGTTCCTCACCGAGGTTATAGATAAGGTCGGCCAGTTCTTTTTCGCTTGTGTAGTTCACGATTTCGGCAGCGGTGAGCTCGCCCCGGCGGTCCATTCTCATGTCAAGGGGACCGTCCAGTCGAAAAGAAAACCCTCTTTCGGGGTCGTCGAGCATCATCGAAGAAACTCCAAGGTCTGCCAACAGCCCATCGGCTCCCAGGAAATCGGCCCCACGGGCAACTTCATCGATTCGAGCGAAATTGGCTTGTACAAAGATGGTTCTCGCCTCGTAGGGCGCCAGTCTCTCTCGAGCCAGCTCCAGCGCCGAATCATCCTGATCGACGACCAACAGCGTCCCGTCGGGAGCGGTGCGTTCCAGAATCGCGGCTGCGTGTCCAGCAGCTCCCGCGGTGGCGTCGATAAATCTTCCCCCAGTCTGGGGATTCAAGAAGTGCAGGACTTCTTCGAGGAGAACCGGAGTGTGATCGTACATACATTCCTAAACCCCCAATTCGGTGCTGATATCCTTCAGATCCTGTTCAGTCAACTCACCCAACCGATCGAGGAACCGTTCGTTGTCACACACTTCCAGGTAGTCTAAATTTCCCAGGACAGCGACTTCTCCGTCCATCTTGGCCGACTTCCGTAATACAGGTGGAATCAAGATCCGCCCCTGCTTATCCATGGAGGTTAACTGGCCGTAATAGTTCGTTCGGTCCAGAAATTTTATTTTGGTGGGATCAAAGGAAGGTATCTTGGCGAGTCTATCTTCAATTTCTTGCCAGACTTGAAGGGGATAAACACGGACGGACTGGCCGGTGATGCTGGTAACGTAGAAATCGCTGCCCCAGGAATCCTGGATGTCTCCGCGGTAGACCGATGGAATCTTCAGTCGGCCTTTCTCGTCGATTCGTGCTGGAGCGTTTCCGCGAAGCATAAAAGATCTCTTTTAGAACATTTTCGACTACTTTGGACCACTTCTGTCCACATCAGACTACTTAGGTGCCCCTGAGGTGTCAACCAAAAAAATGTGGAAATATATGGTAAGGTGCTACTTAATCTCGATACAGGTATCCTTCTATGAAAGCAGGCATTGTCGGGCTCCCGCAAACGGGGAAGACGACCATCTTCAAAATTCTCACTCGTGCGAAGGTCCAGACCGACACCCACAAGGGTCGTCGAGCCGAACCGAACGTCGGGATGGTGCGGGTCCCCGATGAGCGCGTGGACTACCTTGCGACCGTTTTCAATCCTAAGAAAACGACCTATACTACGATCGAATTCATTGATATACAGGGACTTATTCGTGGCAAGGGGCAGGATATCGCATTCGCCCCGGTCCGTGACGTCGATGCGCTGGTTCATGTCGTCCGCGCTTTCGAAGACAACTTGCTCCCGCACCCGGAAGGCTCCGTGGATCCGAATCGTGACATACGAAACTTTGACGCGGAATTGATCCTTGCCGACCTGGCTTCTGTCGAAAAGAGGCTTGAGCGCCTGGACAAGGACTTGAAGAAGATCAAGAACCAGGACCTTGAGCAGGAACGGGGCTTATTGCGGAAGACCCTCGCATGGCTCGAATCGGAACGGCCACTGCGGGAAATGGACATCGAAGAGACCGAGCGGAAGAGAGTAAAGGGGTTCTCGTTCCTGTCGGAAAAACCAATGATCTACGTTCTCAATCTGGGGGACGATCAGATTGAAACGCTCGAAGCCGCACATGACGAGGAAGAGCCCCGGCCAAACACAGAACGAGCCTACATCTGCGGAAAGCTTGAAGGAGAGATGGCCGAACTCGACCCGGAAGAACTGTCGGAGTTCCTCGCCGACTTCGGGATCGGCGAGTCCGGGATGGAACGCCTCATTCGGTCGACTTATCATCTGCTCGGACTGATTTCCTTTCTGACCGCCGGAGAAGAAGAATGCAGAGCCTGGACGATCCGTCGGGGCACCAAAGCGCAGAAAGCAGCTGGCGCCATCCATACGGATCTCGAGAAGCATTTCATCCGTGCAGAGGTTTCCGGCCTTGACGACTTCAAGAAACACCCCAGCTTCGCGGAGCTCCGCGAACACGGACTACTCCGCCTGGAAGGAAAAGAATACGAAGTCCGGGACGGGGACATCATAACCGTCCGCCACGGCGGCTGATCAGTCCGGCAAACGGAAACGACTGTCAACATGTCTCCAGCGATTCTCGCTCTAGGACTTGCCTTTATCGCTGCCGTTGCCAACGTTGTCGGTGGTGCGATCGTCACATCCCATCGCTGGGCACTGTCCACGCTCCGCTACTTCATCGCACTGGGTTCGGGCTTCATGTTGGGCGCCGTCTTCCTCGAGATGCTGCCCCAAAGCCTCAAACTGCTCGATTCGGCTCTCATATGGGTCCTCGTCGGATACCTGATCGTCCACATGTTCGAGCACACGTTTGCCGCCCACCTGCATTTCGGGGAAGAGACCCATCACGAAGAATTGACAAACCCGGCGGTCGGTGTCTCCGCATTGATCGGGTTGCTGGTACACACTTTCTTTGACGGCGTTGCGATCGGCGCCGGTTTTCTCGTGTCGGGCCAAACCGGGTTCTTGATATTCCTGGCGGTCCTGATCCACAAGATACCCGACGGCTTCACAGTGTCATCGATCGCGCTGAGTTCGGGCTTCGCGAACCACCAGGCGTTCGGCGCTGCTGTGCTGCTCGGATTGTCTACGATGGGGGGGGTGCTTGCGGTCGTCGCAACAGGAAGTTCGCCCGACTACGCACTTCCGATTTCCACCGGGGCGACGCTCTACGTCGCAGCAACGGACTTGATGCCGGAAGTAAACCGCGAGCCTGGTGTCAAGCTCGCGTTCGTCGTGTTCGGTGGAGTTGGCCTTTTTCTTTGCGCGAAATTTCTTGCAGGTTGAAAGCGGGCTAGGAGCCTGCGCTTTCCCTGCCCGATCGTGTGACGCCTGCCATCACGGGCCTCAAAGTCGAGTTTTCAAGCTCTGCCTGTTCCTGGCAATCGATGCACATGGTTGCCCATGGAACGGCCTCAAGCCGCTTCTCGTTGATATCGTCGCCACAACCCTCGCATTCCCCGTACTCCTCACGATCCATTCGCTGGATCGCATCCTCAATCGCCTTGAGGCGACGGAAGTCTGTCTCGTGGAGGTTGTAAAGAAGTTCCTTGTTGTGGCTCATCGTGGCCAGATCGCCTTCGTCTTCAGTCTTCTCAAGGCGAATCTCTTCCTCCGCCTCACGATTGCGATTCAGCGCACGAACAAGGTTCTCGTTTTCTTCGGAGAGTGTGTGCCGTAGCTGTTGTAATTTTCTCTTATCCATTGTCCTCATCCCGTGGCCTGCTGGCCATGCGGTTCCCCGCTCCTAACATTGCAATCTCACTACAAGCAATTTCGCAACCAATGCAATCCGTTTGCGGGCAAAAACACGGCATCCAGCAACCCGCCTTCCACATTTTTAGACGTCGAATGGCCCGACTCGTTTGGTAACAACTTGACTCGTAACGGTCCGACGCTTCGGAATTGTCGAATCCTCCCGAAAGCGCGGGATTATACCATTGGCGATGCCCGTTTTATGAGAGTATTGTGATGTGCCGGTCGACTCTGGTCCATGTCGAGACCGCAGGACCGCATGATTTTCCCAACAACTCTTAAAAACAAACACTAAGTTGTAGCATTTTCAATCAATTAACGATGAGATTACGACTTGGATCGTGGGGAATTTGTAATGGGTGAACAGACCTCAATCGTAGTGAACACCAACGGGCCCCTCCGGGTGAGCGGTGACTTAGTGATCAAGGACGCCCAGGGTCAAGAATTTGACCTTGCCGGCCGTTCCGCCATTTCCTTGTGCCGCTGCGGGCTTTCGGAAAACAAACCGTTCTGCGACGGTCGGCACGGCGCGGGCGGTTTCGAGTCGGCCGTGGAGGCTCGAAAGTTGCCACCTCCAGCAAATAAGGGGTAGGAAGGGGTCATTGGGTCAGTGGTTAGTGGTTAGTGGTTAGTTGAGGACTGGCGAATCGGGACCACTGGCTCTTCGAAAACGCGTCAGGATTGAGACTGTTCTCGGAGTCAACCGACCACTGACCACTGACTACTGGCCACTTCCCCCACCATGCACCGCTTCTCGGTGACGTGGTATTCGAATTCCTGCCGGAATTTTCGAAGCATTGCTTCGACGGGCATCGCGCAAGCGTCACTCAAGACGCAGATGGTCACACCTTTCATGTGGCCGCACATGTCCTCGATCATGCCTAGATCCGCCATCGTTCCCGCGCCGTGCTCGATGCGGTGGAGAACCTGTTCCAGCCACCAGGTCCCTTCCCGGCACTGGGTACACTGCCCGCAGGATTCCTCGGCATAGAAACGGGCGGTTCGCATCGCAAGGCGCACGATGCATGTCGTCTCATCGAGAACCATGGTTCCCGCCGATCCCAACATCGTCCCGGCAGCGGCAAGAGAGTCAAAATCCATCTTCACGTCGATCTCATCCGGCTTCAGGATGGGAACTGAAGAGCCTCCGGGAATGACTCCCTTCAACTCGTGACCGTCACGGATTCCCCCGCAGACGTCGTAGATCAACTCGCGAAGCGGAACGCCCAGTTCCCGCTCAACGACAGCGGGTTTCTTCACGTGACCGCTCACACAGTAGAGCTTGGGGCCGACGTTGTTCGGCGGCGTCCCGACACTCTGGAACCATTCCACGCCCCGATTGAACAGGTGTGGCAGGTTCGCGAGGGTCTCGACATTGTTGACTACCGTCGGACACCCGTACAGACCTTCAACGGCAGGAAACGGCGGTTTCTGACGCGGATGTCCGCGCTTCCCTTCGAGGGACTCCAGCAGACCCGTTTCTTCGCCGCAGATATAGGCGCCGGCGCCGGGATGGACGACAATTTCCAGGTCGAACCGGGCTCCGAAGCTCCCGGATCCCAGGAACCCCTTCCCCTTCGCCTGTTCTACTGCCCGCTCGAGGATATGGAAACCGTTCAGGAATTCGCCGCGGATGTAGATAAATGCCAGGTGGCATTCCACC
The DNA here is from genome assembly GCA_965262425.1 of Terriglobia bacterium. GTDB lineage: Bacteria > Acidobacteriota > Terriglobia > 20CM-2-55-15 > 20CM-2-55-15 > CAZOZZ01. The sequence goes on from OZ253536.1 coordinate 3,438,992, forward strand.
GCGTACGCCGCGATCATGATTCCTTCTATCAGTTGATGGGGATCCCGCTCGATGATGACGCGATCTTTACATGTGCCGGGCTCACTTTCGTCTGCGTTACAGCACAGGTAGATCGGCTTGTTGAGGTTCTTGGGCACAAAGCCCCACTTCATACCGGTGGGAAAACCGGCACCGCCCCGACCGCGGAGGCCCGACTGCTTGGTGATCTCGATAACCTCGTCCGGGGTGTTCCGGTCGAGAATCTTTCGAATGGCCTCGTATCCACCTAACTCGATGTAACGGTCGATTTCCACAGCACGAGGATCATCAACGTTCTTGAAGAGAACTTTCTCGTACATAGGTCCCTCATTGTACACGAGTGCTAGGAGCCTCGGCGGCAGTCTGAGCACAGCCCAATGCGAAACCAAAGATACGTTCAGGACAATGGGGACACGCCGGCAGCCGCGTCGCCGACAGAGTTGAGGGCGGAACGAACCGAAGGCAGAAAGTGTGAACGGCGACGCTCCAATTCACCCACACGTTTGCGGTGGTCCGTTCGCTTGGCCAGTTCGCGAGCCGAGAGCACACGATAGCCTTCGGGCTTCCTGGCCGGAGTCACGATCTGAAGCTCGCCCCGACGCAGGTTGAGGTAGATCCAATCCCCCCTCCGGACGGCGGCGAGACCTTCACCCGCGATTGCTTCCGGGACGATATGCGCGATCGACATACCGTCATGCGCGAAAGCGATACGTCCGTCGGTAGCCAGAACACAACTTTGACCGAGAGCCGGGTCGATAAAGTCGCCGGGAAACCCGATCTCCGGCATGCCGGACGACCGGGGGCCCTCTCCAGCGACGAAAACCATCACGCGCATGAGGTTCTCTTCCAGAAGGAAGTCCCATAGGCGACGCTTGCTCCACCCGGCCGCGTCACCATTCATTCCAGCCGTCGGGTTCCAATTGAGAAACCACGTGCGGTACAGGTCATCCCGCGTCAGCTTCTTTTTCAAACTGCCGAGTAGCCCCTCGGGCTTACCGACCTCCGCCATCAACTCTCCCTGGCCCAGATAATAATCCGCAAGGTAGATTTTTTTATCGTACCGATCGACACTACCGTTGACATGTCCCAGCCGCACCAGCGCCGCGGAGCAGAAGTTCCCTTGAACCCGGGAGAGGCCACAGGACGGAGAGATCGGTGTCATCGTGGAATGCAAGTACGTTCCGTTCGCCGAGCGGGCATCCATGATCCGGTGCATCCAGGACCCTTCGAGCGTTGGGGCCCGGTCGTCCACTAATCGCTTTTCCGACAGGCTCCTCATGATCGTATCGATACCGGAGTTCCGGCCGGCATCCGCCTCGGCTGCCATGCCGTGGACCGACGCCCCGGAGCCCCGCTCGAAAGACAGCAGTTGCGGCACCTTGGCCATCTTTCGGCTCAATGCCGTCGGGTTCAGCCGCACGCCGAGAGCGCTGGCGAGATAGTTCAAATGCAACAGCCAGGATGGGTGTCCACCCGTAGCATTCCAAACCGTCACAGCGTTCTGCATGTTAGCCTTCGTCAACTGCGCGGCGCTGATCCGACGTTCGCGTTTTTGAATGCCCTGTGTCAACCTCCGAACTACGTGGGCCAGTTGCTCATCGCTGGCGGGACGCAACGACAGATCAAGATGCCGGGGTACGAAGCCGAAGGTCGCGATCATCAGCCGGTTGATGACGGAGTCTTCCGACGACCCCGAACCGTAGGACGCCGCCAGACTGGCCATCATATGTTCCAGCTCATCCTTCTCTGCCTCCAGGATCATTCGCTTGTGAAAACATCTGTCGAGAACCGACTTGATTCTGTCGTAAGTGTCAGGATTCACCTCAAGATCCAGCAGATGGAACAACTCGCGCGCGTCGGCCTCGGGCAACCGGTCTCGGATCGAATCGAACCGGCGTCTTTCGAGAGGGCTCAGATAGATTTCGGGACCCACATTAGAGGGCAGGAAAGCAGCGTAGACCGGGCGGGCCTTCCTTCGCTGGCGAGCCAGATCCGCTTCGATCAATGCGCGCAAGGAGCCGACCACCATCTCGTCGCAAACGCCAAGGACGATGGCCGCATCGTAACCGTGGGCGTCCATCAGTGTAGCCAGCGTCGCAGCACACGCGTTTCTGGACAGCAAAGCATAGTGCGAACCTGGTAGTCCCTGGGACAGTTCCTCCGATGGCAGGGTCTGGGAGACTTCGAACGGCAGGGCGGATTCAGCCCAGAGCTGCCGGATCAGACGCCGCGCAACCTCCCTGGACCCGACGCTGGGCGGGTGGTCCTCGGACCCATGCACGACCGCAATACGGGGTTGTCCACCCATGAACCGCTCCAGGACCAGTTCCCGGTCGGGTCGAATTCCCGCGAACCTCAGAGTCTCCTCGATGACCGGGCTCAGGATCGCGATCGGCTGAGCCCGGCTGATCATGGGGTCCTTGAACCTGGCGGAATGCATCTTCATCGCAGGCAACTCACTCTAAAAAATAGTCTTGCGGCACAAAAAGAGGCACAAAAATGTCATTTCGGAGATTGGGCGCAATATACAATAAGTATCCGGCACGTTACAAGCTATAAGGCCTCGAACGGAAGAAAGCAGGGCCGTCCCCAGATGTTCAATTCCACACACACCCTCCTGGGGATAGCGATCGCGAGGAGCGGGCTGGATCGATGGACGCCACACGCCACCACTACGGCCATCGTTGCCTCCAACTTCCCGGACATCGATGCCTTCACGCTGTTCGCCGATTCCGCCATCTATCTCGACCACCACCGGGGCATCACGCATTCTGTGTTCGCTATTCCGTTTATGGCTCTGTTCCTGGCGGGCGTGATCTACCGACTCTCGTTCCACAGCCGGGCAGGTCGGGGGAATTTTCGGGGTTTGTTCGGGATCTGCTTCATCACGATGATGACTCATCCCCTGCTGGACTACCTGACCCCTTACGGAATGCGTCCGTTTCTTCCGTTCGGGGACACGTGGATCTACGGCGACACGTTGTTCATCGTCGATCCAACGCTCGACGCAATCCTTCTGCTCGGAGTGATCGGTACCTACCGGTTGCCGCGTCACCGGACGGTTTGTGGGGTGGTCACCCTGTTGGCGATATTGCTCTATGTCGGGGCGCGGGTCGAACTTGGATCCAGAGCCCGCGTGCACCTGGCAGAGTTCGTCCGAACGATCCCGGAAACGACTCAAACGGCCATCCTCCCGCAAATGCTCAGTCCGTTCAGGTGGACTGGAATCGTCGAGTCGGACACGAAGCTGTGGAGACTGCCGGTTGATAGCGGCACCGGTCCGGGCCAACCGATTCTCGAAATAGAGAAGATGCCCGATTCGGCTCGAACCAGAAGAGCCGCCCAGGCTCGAACCGCCTCGGCCCTCCTCGGTTTCGCACGCTTCCCTTTCATGCTGGAACAGAAGCTGGAAGATGGATACCGCGTCTACTTCGTGGATTTTCGGTTCTACAGCGGGACCAGCGGGCTGGCTTCAGCCGTGGTCCTAGATGGCAACCTGGACATCCTGGCCGAAGATTGGGCTTTCGACAGACCAATTGGGAGGGAATAGGGGCACGGGATTCAAAACGGAGAGGGATTGAACGAAGCAACGCGGAGTAAGAACTACCTGGATCCCCGTGTTCTCCGCGACTCCACAGTGAATCCCTCTGCCGACGCCTAGGAGCCTGCGTGGCAGAAGAGATCGTAGCGAGAAAGTGGAGAATCGAGGCCAGATTTTCTCGATTTTGAGGCGAATAGTGGTTCTATTTAACGAAAAATCGGGGAAATATGGACCGATTATACCGCTTTCGCAGTAGATCTCTTCTGCCGCGCAGACTCCTAGCCAAGCAGCCCACTAGCCCTCGACTCGTTTCCATCGGCGAGTGGCGAGCAGCCGGAGTTTCTTGCTTTCGACCCCGGACAATTGGCGGCGTACGGTCTGGAAATCGACTTCCCAGCCGGAGAGTTGCTCCCGTGAAGTTGCCTCCTGCACTTTTTTCTTCAAGTCGTAGAAAGGCTCACCATACTCGCCGCGCAATTCCCGGATGAAGTCGAACGAACGCCTGTGAATCGGACACGGCCCGAGCTGGCGAATGGCTTCCTGGTGAGCGGAGGTGCAGTAGCCTTTATGTTTCCGAAACCCATATCCGGGATAAGTTCGGTCAAGGTCGGTCATTAGACGGTCGCGGTAGACCTTCGCGACGATGGAGGCACAAGCGATCGAGAAATTGATTCCGTCTCCTTTATTGAAGCTGTTTTGTGGCCCGGAGAGATTGGGAATCGTACGGCTGTCAACCAGGATGTGCTGGGGGGCTTCCGCCAGACCGGTCACGGCTAACCACATCGCCCGGATGCCGGCGTGATAGATGTTCAACCGGTCGATCTCCGGCGGCTCGACAGCGCCGATGGAGACCTCCAGGGCGTTGCGGCGAATCTGGAGGTCGAGCGATTCCCGTGTTTCGGAATCGAGCTTCTTCGAATCGTCGACACCTTCAATACGCGCACCCGGGCGAAGAACAACCGCCGCGGCAACGACCGGACCCGCCATCGGGCCCACTCCCACCTCGTCGACTCCAGCGATCCGCCGGATCCCTGCCTTCCACAGAAGGCTTTCGAAATGCAGCATCGCTTCGAGTCTGTCCTTCTCTTTTTTCTCCCGGTCGAGACGGCCCTTCAACCGTCGGTAAAGCCTCCGGGCACCTGCCCTGGGATCACGCCGTAGCTTCCTCAAAAGGTGAGCCGACGCGGGTTGGGCGTCATCCGCAAGAAACTGACGTTCCAGTTCCTTAAGCGGGATCTGTTCGGAGGTAGTGCGGCGTCCCATAATCAGCTTGGGTTAATATTAATCGCTTTGCCGGCTCTCTGAGAGGCTAGGAGCCTCGGCGGCAGAAGTGATCGTAGCGAGAAAGCGGGGAATCGAGGACAGATTTTCTCGATTTTGAGGAGAATAGTAGTTCTATTTGACGAAAAATCGGGGGAATATGGACCGATTCTACTGCTTTCGCAGTAGATCTCTTCTGCCTCCGAGGCTCCTGGCATCGACATGGGTACGATTCGGCCTTCACATCCAGTCAAGCTCTTCGCGGGTGTACTGCTCGCCGCCGGCGGGCTGGCTGGAAAGATCGAAGATCGGCTGGTCACTGAATTCGGCCCGGTCGATCATCGCAGCGAGCGCATCCCATTTGAGAACACCGACTACTACTCCGGTGAAATGGGTCACGTCATCGATCGGGTTTTCTTCTCCTTCGAGAACTTGATTGAGGCGGACGAGCTTGCGGCAATCAAGACGAAGACGAACCGGATCGAGGACGAACACCGGAATCCGTCGGCCAGGGTGAAACGACCGGTTAACGCCGATCCAGGGTACGTCGAAGAGGCAAAAATTGTCCTGGCGTCGACGAAGAATTTCCCTCACAGGATCTATCTGGGCCAGGGGATCTTTGGCGAGGTCGAGCTCCATTTCGAAAACAACAGGTATCAATTTCAGCCCTGGACCTACCCGGACTACAAGTCCAGAGAGTATCAAGACTTCTTCCTGCATGTGCGGCAGATTTATCGGGCTCAACTCGGTAAGTGAACTACGGCGGCTCCCGGCGAGGACTTTGGGCCCTGGGAGCTACCACTCAAACAGAGGATAGAGATCGACATGGCAACGTTCTGGAACACATCGCTCTCGAAGGTTTCGAAGAACAAGATCCTGATCCGCGGCTACCGCGTCGACGAGTTAATGGAACACTGCTCTTTCGGTGACGTCATATACCTGACCTTCGTGGGAGAACTACCGGACGGGGATCAGGGCCGGATGCTGGAGACCATCATCGTCTCGAGTACGGATCATTCACTGCTGGCCCCCTCGGTGGATTCGACGCGGTTTGTCGCCTCCGGTGGCGTGCCACTTCAGGCGGCCGTCGCCGCTGGACTCATCTCTCTCGGTGAACATCACGGGGGTGCCGTGGAAAAGTGTGCCGAACTGCTCCAGGAAGCCGTCCGGAACGGGACCGATGCGGCGGACATTGTGCGGGACTATCGAGAACGTCATCAGCGCATTCCGGGGTACGGCCACCCGCTTCACGACAGGGATCCACGCACGGTCCGGTTGATCGAAAAGGCCAGACAATGGAAGCTGGACGGAAAACACCTGGCTCTTGCCGAGAGTATCGGAGGCGAGTTGGGAAAACCCTTGAACGTCGACGGCGCCATATCGGGAATCATTTCAGATCTTGGAATTTCCTGGCGCTATGGTAAGGCATTTTTCGTCATCTCGAGGGCGGTAGGGCTGTCGGCTCACTACGTGGAAGAAGTAACCCGGGAACGTCCGTTCCGAGCCATCGACCTGGACGATGTGACCTATGACGGTCCACCCGAAAGAGACTTTCCCGAGTCTTTCAAATCGAACTCGGAATGACTCAGCAGCCTGTGGTGGAAGTCTGTAGTGTCGCGCGCAGGGGTATTCGGGTCTCAGCCGCAGACGTAAGGAACGATGCTTTGTCATCATGACCGACGAACGACAAAGCCTGAGGCCCGAAGATCCCTGCGCCCCACGGGTGTCGACGGCATGGGCCCATCTGCACGAGATGTCCGATGGAAAGCATCGTCATCGTGGCGCCTTGCATCTAGCCCCATGGCGCTCGTAACGCGACCCTACAGACTTCCGCCATAGGCTGCTACTATCGCAGTTATGATCTCCGACGACATCGCCAGTTTCGTCAGTTCCACAAAGTATTCCCAGCTACCGGCCGATGTGCTTAGGATGGCGCGTCAGAGCCTGCTCGACTGGGCAGGCTCGGCGATCCGGGGATCGATTGAGCCACCTGCCCGGATGTTCGCTGATCTGGCTCGCGAAGAGGGCGGCACCCCGCGGGCCACGGCTCTGCCCGACGGATGGAAGACCTCCGCAACCTGGGCATCTCAGATCAACGCGGCTGCCTCTCATACAATGGAGATGGACGATTTGCACCCGAGTGCGGTCTTTCATCCCGCCGCGCCCGTGATGTCCGCGGCCGTTGCGCTCGGCGAAGCCGTCGATGCCACCGGTGTAGAGCTTGTGGAAGCTGTAGTCGTCGGCTATGAGGTGGGTGTCCGCGCTGGTGAGGCTGCCGGGGGAACCCACTACGACCTCTGGCACACAACGGCAACCTGCGGCACGTTCGGAGCGGCTGCCGCAGCGGCAAAGCTACTGAAGCTGGATCCGCCCCGCATCGCCCAGGCGCTGGGGTCGGCAGGCACGCAAGCGGCCGGACTATGGCAGTTCCTCGAAGACGGGGCCATGAGCAAGCAACTCCACCCGGCGCATGCCGCGGGGGCGGGAATTCTGGCGGCCGAATTGGCGCGCCGGGGCTTCACGGGTGCCAGGGCCATCTTCGAAGGCGAAAAGGGATTTCTGGCGGCGATGTCGAAACAGCCCCAACCGGACGCCTTGACCAAAGGTCTCGGTTCCGACTACAGGATGGCTGACAACTCGTTCAAGAAACATGCTTCCTGCAGGCATACACACTCCGCTATTGATGCCGCGCTCCGCGTTCGGGAAGAAACCGAGGTGCGGGCGATTGACCTCGAAGAAATCCTGGTTCACGTTTATCCCGCAGCCCACGATCTCCTGGACGGCATCGAACCGACAACGCCGTATGCGGCGAAGTTCTCGCTACCCTTTACCGTGGCGACAGCAATGTGCCGGGGTCAGGTCAGACTGGGGGACTTCGACGACGTTGAGGCAAAGGATGTCCGCGACGTCCTTCCGAAGGTTCGTGTCGTCCGTGACGAGTCGCTTGGCGCCGACTACCCTGTCAAATGGCCGGCTCGCGTCGTGGTCCGACTGAACGACGGCCGGTCGTTCGGCGCGCAGGTGGAGTTTCCGCGGGGGGACGTCCAAAATCCTCTCAGTCAGGAGGAACTCGAACGGAAGTTTCGAACGCTGACAGACACCATTCTGACGGCGGACCAACAGGATCATCTGATGGAGGCGTCGAAGCAGATCGAACGGTTCCGGGTCCGTCAGTTCTGGCCTTTTTGACTTCACCGATGAACGCACTCGCCGACTGGAAAGACGTTCTTTGTTGTGTCAGGTGCCACGGCACACTCGCCACCCAGAAGCAGGAACTGGTTTGCGAGAGCTGCGGATCGCGATACGGGGTGACAACCGACGGTGTCCCAATCCTGATGACCTCCGAAGACCGCTCACGCTTCGGCATAGTCCTCGGTGGGGAATCGGGGCCGGCGATGGAAGAGAAATATACCAGGCGGCACGGCCGGGAATTGGCTGCGCGACTCTGGCGAGCGCTGTCCCCTCCCGAGCCTGTGTATGTCGATCCCGAAGCACCACCGTTGCCGAAAGCGGAATCAGGTCTGAACCTCTGGCTCGGAGGAGGAGGTCTCGACACCGGCAGATTTATCAACATTGACCTGGCGCCATTCTACGGTGTCGAAATCGTCTCCCACGCCGGCCGCCTGCCCTTTCCGGAAAATTCCTGTGATCGCGTAGCCTGCCTGGCGTTACTCGAACACGTCCCCGACCCGGCCGAAATCGTCAGCGAAATCCACCGGGTACTGAAACCCGGCGGCGTGGTCGAAGCGGTCGTCCCCTTCTGCCACCCCTACCACGCATACCCTTCCGACTACACACGGTTCTCCCGGGAAGGCCTGATCGACCTGTTTGGAACGTTTGATTCTCTCGAAGTGGGCATCCGGACGGGCCCCACCACGACGATGTTGACCTTCCTCACCTATTACGGAAAGCTGATCTTTCCCGTCCACACCCCCAACACCCTCCGACGATGGTTCAACCGCGGAGTGATGGGCCTCTGGGGCTGGCTGGCCGCCCCCTGGAGCTACCTGGACCGGTGGATCAACCGCCTCCCCGATGCGCACGTCCTGGCAAACCACTTTTACGTGACAGCATACAAACCGCGGGTTCGGGATAGTCGGAACTCAACGCAAAAACGCGAAGACGCAAAGAAAAACGGGTCCTCGGCAAAATCTGTGGGTAGAAACGGGCAAATGAGTGGCCTGTGGAAAGTGGCGACGCTGAGGGAATCCGGTAAGAGACGCGCGGATTTCCACAGCGACTTGAATCGGCCGGAAAAGACGTGGGGCCGATTCACACTTCCACACAGGCCGGGATGAGGAGAAACCGACGATGAGAACGAAAGGGATGTAGCACACCCTGGCTCGAATCCTGTATTTGGTATTGCACCAAACAAATCTAAAGCAGGAGAGACGAGACCAGGGTGCAAGTGAAGACTATTCTGAATCGAGTGCAGAAGTTCAAGTCCTTTGTCTACGGAGCAGTGCGATGGGAACGAATCGGGGGCGAGACGGCACTGTTGGTGGAGATATTTCCACGACGCAACAGCCGGCCGGTCTGCTCGGGCTGCGGGCGTGCGGGACCGGGTTACGACACGCTGGAGGCCCGCCTGTTCGAGTTTGTGCCGCTGTGGGGCTTTCCCGTGTTCTTCGTGTATCTGATGCGGCGTGTGGATTGCAGGCGTTGTGGCGTGAAGGTCGAATCGGTGCCCTGGGCCGAGGGTAAGCAAACCTTGACGCGGACGTATATGCAATTTCTGGCCGGTTGGGCGCGGCGGATGTCCTGGCAGGAGGTTGCCGACATCTTCCGGACTTCCTGGGAGAAGGTGTTTCGATCTGTGGAATGGATCGTCGGCTGGGGGCTGGCGCACCGGGACCTGGAGGGTGTGACCGCGATTGGCGTGGACGAGATTCTCTGGCGCCGGGGGCACAAGTACCTGACGGTGGTCTACCAGATCGACCGGCATTCCAAGCGGCTGCTCTGGGTCGGCCGGGATCGCACGGTGAAAACGTTGCTGCGCTTCTTCCAGCAATTCGGAGTCGAGCGCGCCGCCGAGTTGAAGTTCGTGTGCAGCGACATGTGGAAGCCGTATCTGAAGGTGATTTCCAAGAAAGCATCGACGGCCCTGCATGTTCTGGATCGGTTTCATATCGCCATGCACATGAATAAGGCCATCGATGAGGTTCGAGCCCAGGAATCCCGGGATATGAAAGCCGCGGGATTGGAGCCGATCCTGAAACACTCCCGGTGGTGTTTGCTCAAGCGCCCCCAGAACCGAACCGACAAGCAAGACATCAAGCTGGCCGACCTGCTCCAGTACAACCTGCGGACCGTTCGGAGCTTTCTGCTCAAGGAGGACTTCCAGTTCTTCTGGGAGTACACGTCGCCCTACTGGGCCGGTCAATTCATGGATGCCTGGTGCCGGCGGACGATGCGATCCCGGATCGAGCCCATGAAAAAGGTGGCGCGCATGCTCCGCTCCCACCGGGAACTCCTGCTCAACTGGTTCCGTGCCAAAAAGCGGATTTCCGGGGGCATCGTCGAAGGTTTCAACAACAAAGCGAAAGTGACCACCAGAAAAGCGTATGGTTTTCGGACCTTTAGAGCTGCCCAAGTCGCTCTCTACCACACGCTTGGAGCGTTACCGGAACCCGATGTCGCCCACAGATTTTACTGAGGAGACAGAAAAACTAATTAGGTTTCTTGGCTTTGTCTGCGACCTTTGCGTCATTGCGACCTTGCGTTGACCAGCACGTTTCGGATTGCTCTCACTTCCAGGTCACACTCAGCAAGTGGATATTCAGCAAGCAGTTCATTAGAATCGCTGCTTCACGGGAGGATTTATTTTGCTGACGTTTTTCATGTTTCCGAATCGGGTGATTTTCGGACCTGGCGCTTCGGCGAAGGTTGGCAAAGAAGCGAAGAAGATGGGAGTGCGGACGGTACTGCTTGTGACGGATCCGGGTCTCCAGGCGTGTGGTCTCTCTAGAACAATCGAGGACAGTATCGGTGACGCCGGGCTCGGTGTCTCGACCTTCGGAGAGGTGGTTCAGAACCCCGACGAGGACTGTGTCCGAAAGGGGATGGAGGCTTACGAGGCCGCCGGGGCGGACGGCCTCGTCGCTCTCGGAGGCGGCAGCGCGATGGACGCGGCCAAGGCGATCGGGTTGATGATGACCCATCCGGCTCCGCTCTCCCAGTACGACAGTGCCAAAGGCGGCATGGCGCGGATTTCAGATCGCTTGCCGCCGGTGATCGCGATACCGACGACCGCCGGGACGGGCTCGGAGGTGTCCTCGTTTTCGGTGATCACGGACACGAGCCAGAAGATGAAGCTGGCCCTGGGGAGCCCGTACCTGATTCCGAAGCTGGCCCTGGTCGACCCTTCCCTCACGCTCGAGCTGCCGCGGAAGATCACGATCAACACCGGCGTCGATGCGCTGACGCATCTCGTCGAGGGTTATGTATCGACGGTTCCAAATCCGATGATGGACAGGATGGCGCTGTTCGGTCTCGAGGCGATCCGGGATCACCTTCCGAACGTCGTCCGCGACCCGGACAACCTCGAAAGCCGATCGGAAGTCATGATGGCGGCAATGACCGGTGCGTTCGTCTACAACCAGAAATTTCTCGGGATGAACCACTCGATGGCTCACTCGCTCTCGGCTGTGTATGGACTACCACACGGCCTCGCGAATGGCCTGGTGCTGCCGTTCACGATGCGTTTCAATCTTCCCAGCGCCGAAATTCAGTACAGAGACATCGGCAAAGCTCTTGGAGGGAGTGACGGAATTGAAGAAGTGGGGCGACTATTGGAAGAGCTCGGTATGGAACTGGGATTGCGTCATCACGGGATGAAGCTCGACGACGTCGATCAACTGGCGGCAAAGGCCTTCGAGGATCCATCACACGGGACAAACCCGCGACAGCCGGTAAGCCGGGAAGATTTCGACAGGTTGTTTCGAGAAGCTTATTGAGGAAGATTCAATCGGGTCCTCGGCAAAATCTGTGGGTAGAAACGGGCAAATGAGTGGCCTGTGGAAAGTGGCGACGCTGAGGGAATCCGGTAAGAGACGCGCGGATTTCCACAGCGACTTGAATCGGCCGGAAAAGACGTGGGGCCGATTCACACTTCCACACAGGCCGGGATGAGGAGAAACCGACGATGAGAACGAAAGGGATGTAGCACACCCTGGCTCGAATCCTGTATTTGGTATTGCACCAAACAAATCCAAAGCAGGAGAGACGAGACCAGGGTGCAAGTGAAGACTATTCTGAATCGAGTGCAGAAGTTCAAGTCCTTTGTCTACGGAGCAGTGCGATGGGAACGAATCGGGGGCGAGACGGCACTGTTGGTGGAGATATTTCCACGACGCAACAGCCGGCCGGTCTGCTCGGGCTGCGGGCGTGCGGGACCGGGTTACGACACGCTGGAGGCCCGCCTGTTCGAGTTTGTGCCGCTGTGGGGCTTTCCCGTGTTCTTCGTGTATCTGATGCGGCGTGTGGATTGCAGGCGTTGTGGCGTGAAGGTCGAATCGGTGCCCTGGGCCGAGGGTAAGCAAACCTTGACGCGGACGTATATGCAATTTCTGGCCGGTTGGGCGCGGCGGATGTCCTGGCAGGAGGTTGCCGACATCTTCCGGACTTCCTGGGAGAAGGTGTTTCGATCTGTGGAATGGATCGTCGGCTGGGGGCTGGCGCACCGGGACCTGGAGGGTGTGACCGCGATTGGCGTGGACGAGATTCTCTGGCGCCGGGGGCACAAGTACCTGACGGTGGTCTACCAGATCGACCGGCATTCCAAGCGGCTGCTCTGGGTCGGCCGGGATCGCACGGTGAAAACGTTGCTGCGCTTCTTCCAGCAATTCGGAGTCGAGCGCGCCGCCGAGTTGAAGTTCGTGTGCAGCGACATGTGGAAGCCGTATCTGAAGGTGATTTCCAAGAAAGCATCGACGGCCCTGCATGTTCTGGATCGGTTTCATATCGCCATGCACATGAATAAGGCCATCGATGAGGTTCGAGCCCAGGAATCCCGGGATATGAAAGCCGCGGGATTGGAGCCGATCCTGAAACACTCCCGGTGGTGTTTGCTCAAGCGCCCCCAGAACCGAACCGACAAGCAAGACATCAAGCTGGCCGACCTGCTCCAGTACAACCTGCGGACCGTTCGGAGCTTTCTGCTCAAGGAGGACTTCCAGTTCTTCTGGGAGTACACGTCGCCCTACTGGGCCGGTCAATTCATGGATGCCTGGTGCCGGCGGACGATGCGATCCCGGATCGAGCCCATGAAAAAGGTGGCGCGCATGCTCCGCTCCCACCGGGAACTCCTGCTCAACTGGTTCCGTGCCAAAAAGCGGATTTCCGGGGGCATCGTCGAAGGTTTCAACAACAAAGCGAAAGTGACCACCAGAAAAGCGTATGGTTTTCGGACCTTTAGAGCTGCCCAAGTCGCTCTCTACCACACGCTTGGAGCGTTACCGGAACCCGATGTCGCCCACAGATTTTACTGAGGAGGCATTCAATCTAAAGAACTCACTTGCGGCAGGAAAAATACTCTGCCCTGGAACTGGCCCGAAGACGCGGATGAAATGTTCCTGAGTGTTCTAATGATCAGGCCGACACGTCGGACCGCCTTTTCGAGGCCATCTGCGCCTCAGGACGATGCGATCAATCAATCAGTCACGCGGACGTATGACCGCCAAGCCGGAAAAGTGCAGGGGCGCACGCGTTGCCTTGATACAAGGACAAACAGTGATGCCCACATACAGCGGACAACACGGCGACGGGAGCTTCAGGAATACTCCTGGCGATCCAGTTAGCCGGTCGGCTTGAGACGCATCCACTCCACTTCCAGGCGAATGATCTTGGCTTGAATGTGCTGTATGGCCTCAGGTGACGGAGAAATAAATTCCAGGCCGGCGACCTGCCCGTTCAACCTCGAAACTTTGACGTCTATGTTCTCAATTGTCCCGTTGTGATAGAGCGACATCTCGAAGGTATCGCCCACGCCCAGAGGCACGCCGGACTCGACGGTGTATACACATGTCCCACCATCACTGAGATCGAGGATCTTCGCCAGGTACTGCTCGTCACCGATCCGCAACACCACAACGTCTTCACTGGACCCTATAGGTACGATTCGGGCTGAACGTCGTTTGTCTTCCACTGTTCCCATCATCCGTAAGTTGCTCCCTTGTCTCACTGGATCGACACCCATGGACCAAACCTTTAGTTAGAAGTAGATAGGAAGCGAATTCTAACGTGGATCGAAGCAAACACACATCCCGCCGAGAGGCCCTACGATTCGCGTCACTCCTGACAAACAACTTGTAATCAACGTATTAACCGGGTGGCCAGGTCATCGGGCGTCCTCCCAGGACATGGAGGTGAATGTGAAAGACAGTCTGGCCCGCGCCCGCGTTCACATTGAAGACGGTCCGGTACCCAGTCTCATGAGTTTCCCGCTCCCTCGCGATCCGGGCAGCCGCCTGGAACATTTGGCCCAGCAACAAATTGTCGTCGGGGCTCATGTCGTTCAACGTCGGGATGTGTTTCTTCGGTACAACCAGCACGTGAACCGGCGCCTGCGGGTTGACATCTTCGAAAGCCAGAACCTCGTCATCTTCGTACACTCTCGTCGAAGGGACCTCGCCGGCGATGATCTTGCAAAACAAGCAGTCAGGCATCCGCACACTTTAGCGTAATTAGCGGGCAGCCAAGCGTGGATTCCGTGGAGACAGTGTCTTCGAGACCGAAACGAACGGAGTTTCAACGCAAAATCGCAAAAACGCAAAGGCCGCAAAGCTTGATTGGTCGGGAAGAGAGCAAAAGAGAAGACCTAGTGGTCCCCGTCAAACAGACTGTAACTTATCGAGCTTCTTTCGGGCACGTTGAACTTTTTCAAGAATATCGGAAGCCGTTGCGGTCCAAATGAAGGGCTTCGGGTTCTGATTGTGACCCCCGACATATTCCTCCACGGCCTGGATTAGCTCAGGAACCGAATGGAAAACCCCGCGCCGAAGCCGTTGTTCGGAAAGATCCCGGAAGAAGCGTTCGACCATGTTCAGCCAGGATGCACTGGTCGGTGTGAAGTGCACATGAAAGCGCGTGTTGCGCTTCAACCAGTTGACGACTTTCTGATGTTTGTGCGTGGCGTAGTTGTCGCAAATGATATGGATCTGTTTGTCTTTCGGCACGGAACGTTTGATCTGATTGAGAAACCGGATCCATTCCTGATGACGATGCTTCGGCATACAGGTCCCGATAATCGAGCCGTCCAGCGTATTGAGCGCGGCGAACATCGTGGTCGTCCCGTTGCGTTTGTAGTCGTGGGTGAGGGTGCCGCACCGCCCCTTCTTCAGAGGTAACCCGGGTTGCGTGCGGTCCAGGGCCTGCATCTGGCTCTTCTCATCGCAGGACAAAACAATGGCGTTTTCCGGAGGGTTCAGATACAAACCGACCACATCCTCCAACTTCTCGACAAATTGTTTGTCGTTGGAAAGTTTGAAGGTGCGTGCCAGATGAGGCTTCAAGCCATGAGCCCGCCAGATTCTCCCTACCGTGGACTCGCTGACGCCGGTTGCCCTGGCCATCAAGGACCGGCTCCAGTGCGTGGCGTTCGGAGGCTTCCCTTCGACCGTCTTCTTCACGATCCGGGCCCGCTTCCGGCGGCCGATCGAGGGAATCCGTCCACTGCGGGAAGCGTCCTTTTCGATTCCCCCGAGGCCATCTTCAACGAAACGATCGCGCCAACGTCCGGCCTTTTGACGAGTGATGTCCAACTTGGCAGCGATCTCCTGATTGTCCAGACCCCCGGCGGCCAGCAAGACAATTCGAGATCGTTCCGCCAACCGGACCGCCACACTGCGGCTTCGGCTCAGTCGCTCCAGTTCCTTCCGCACAGGAATGTCCAATTTAATCGTCGGTGCTCTCCTCATATATACTCAGACGTAGGAAAGCTGAATAAGTTACATTAACTGTGACGGACTACACTAGCCCTTCGCGTTTTTGCGTCTTTGCGTTGAATCTTTTCCGCATTATGTGAGGTACGATAGCTGCCCGCTGCAAGCTAATCGCTATTAATGATAGACTTTCATGCCTATGAAACGACTGATATTTGCACTGTTGTTCGTGTGGACCTTGAGCGCTTGCGGCGGCGATCCGGACACGACGACGCTGATCGTTTACTCCCCCCATGGCAAAGAGCTTCTGACCGAATACGAGACGCGGTTCGAGGCCGCAAACCCGGGGATCGACGTCCGCTGGCTGGACATGGGGTCTCAGGACGCGCTCGATCGGATACGAAGCGAACGGGCGAACCCCCAGGCCGACATCTGGTTCGGGGCGCCGGCGACCATGTTTTCGCAGGCAGAAAAACTGGGGTTGCTGGCCAAATACCGTCCCAGTTGGGCCGATGCCGTCGCCCAAGACGCTCACAGCGCCGACCACTACTGGTACGGAACCTACCAGACTCCTGAGGTTATCGCCTACAACACCAACGTCTTGACGCGAGAGGAGGCACCCCAGGATTGGCCCGATCTGCTTGATGAGAAGTGGAGAGACCAGATCATCATCCGGGATCCCATCGCCTCTGGAACGATGCGGACGATCTATGCAGCCATGATTCTCCAGAACCGTGGAGAGGACGGCGGGCCGGAACCGGGCTACGACTGGCTTCGCGGGCTGGACGCGAACACGAAAGAATACACGCTCAACGCCACTCTGATGCTGCAGAAACTGGGGCGCGAGGAAGCGGCACTGACGTTGTGGAACATGCCGGATATCGAGCTTCAGAAAACGCGATACAACTTCCCGCTCGACTACATCATCCCGGAGAGCGGCACCCCGGTACTGACCGACGCGATTGCGATCGTCGGGGGGACCGAGCATCAGGCTGAAGCCGAAGCGTATTATGAATTTGTAACAAGCGAGGAAAGCCTGGCGCTGGCGGCCGAACTCTTCTACCGAATCCCAAGTCGCAATGACATCCCTCCCGAGATCCTGCCCGAATGGATGCAGAAGCTGGACATCACCAAGATGGAGCTGGATTGGGGTCTGGTCGAGCAACACTCCCAGGAATGGATGGAGTTCTGGGACAGCTATATCCGGGGAGGCCGGTGACCACGCGGGCTGTGATGACCGAAGGTCGGGTACAGCCCCCCCATCTCTCGCTGGTCCACATCAACAAGACTTTCGATTCGACCGCAGCGGTCCGGGATTTGAACCTCGAAGTTCAACACGGCGAGACGCTGTGCATTCTTGGTCCGAGCGGCTGTGGAAAAACCACGACCTTGAGGATGATCGCCGGCCTGGAAACGCCGACCAGCGGCCGGATCCTCGCCGGGGACCGGGACCTGACCTCCGTACCCGCCCGCGAGCGGAATATTGGCCTGGTGTTTCAGAACTACGCCTTGTTCCCCCACCTCAACGTGTTCGAAAACGTCGCGTTCGGCCTCCGGGCTCGTAGACAGACAAACGCCGCAATAGGGCCGCGCGTCCGGGAGGTCCTGGAGCGCGTCCAACTGGGTGAGTTCGAAACCCGTGCCGTGCACGCGCTGAGTGGGGGCCAACAGCAACGGGTGGCCCTGGCGCGCGCACTTGCGATCGAACCCGAGGTTCTTCTGCTGGATGAACCATTGAGCAATCTGGATCCATCTCTGCGCGAAGAGATGCGGGAGCAAATCCGAAGTGTCATCGACGAGTTCAAGGTCACCACGGTTTTCGTCACCCACGATCAGGCCGAGGCGTTCGCCCTGGCGGATCGGATCGTCATCATGTCCGAAGGCGTCAGTCGACAGGTCGGCGCACCTGATGAAGTCTACAGCCGGCCGGTCGATACGTTCGTCGCCCGTTTTCTTGGAAGGGCGAACCTGCTTCCGGCTCGTGCTGTGCGGACCCCGGACGGCGCGTACACTCTGGAGTTGGCCGAGGGTTTTTCTCTCAGTTCAACGGTGGAAAGCGGCACGTTCGAACGGGCCCTGGTCTTCGTCAGACCCGAAAACGTGATTCTTGGGGATCGCGGTCAGACGGCTACGGTCATCTCCACAAAGTTTGAGGGCCCCGTCGTGCAGTACGAACTGGACGCAGGCGGCATTCAAATGACAGCCCGCCGCTTTCACCACGGACAAAAACCCCTGGCACCAGGCGATTCCGTTCACATCGAGATACCCGACGGACATTTTCACGTTCTCAACGACGACGCTCCAGCCCCATGATGATGCCCGTCATCATATTCTTCGTTCTGGTCGTCGGAATTCTGTATCCGAACGTCTTCACCCTCGTCGGCAGCATGTTTCCCGACGGCAGTTTTTCTCTGGGCAATTTCATCCGGTTCTTTTCGATCCCTTCCAGCCAGGAAGCCTTGATCAACAGCCTCGTTATTTCCATCGGAACCGTGATTTTCTCGGCTTTGATCGGAGTTCCTCTGGCTTTCGTCTTCCACCGTTACGATTTCTTCGGACGGCGCGTCCTTCGCGCAATCGCCTCGGCCCCGGTCTTGCTGCCCCCTCTGGTGGGAGTGATCGCCTTCATGTTTCTTTACGGCGAAACCGGCATCATCAGCCGATTGATCCAGCAGGGACTGGGACTGGACAACCCGTGGCCCAACCTGCGCGGCATCCCGGCGATCCTGTTCGTCCATTCCTACAGCATGTACGTGTACTTCTTCCTCTTTACGGGAGCCGGACTGGAACGACTGGACTATGCCGTCGAAGAAGCGGCCCAGAGCCTGGGCGCGTCACGGGCCATGATGATCCGGAGCGCGGTCCTGCCCATGCTGGCGCCATCTCTGATCGGTGCGGCACTGATCACGTTCATGTCATCGATGGCCAGCTTCAGCGCCCCCTTCATCTTCGGCGGCGGTATCCGTGTGCTGTCGGTCGAGATCTACAACTCGAAGCTGAATGGAGACACGCCGATGGCGCTGGTGGAAACCGTCGTCCTGGCAACAGCTTCGCTCGGAGTCCTCGTACTCCTCCGTTGGTATGAAGGCCGGCGCAGGTACAGTTCGATCGGCAAGGGTGTGGCCTCGCCACGGATCCCCATCGCTTCACGTACGACCCGGGCGGTTGCCGGAGCCGCGGGTTCGCTTGTCGTTCTGTTCCTCATCCTTCCCCACCTCATGGTTTTCCTCATGAGCTTCGTCAAAGACGGAACCTGGACGATACAGCTGCTGCCTCCGGTCTATACGACGGAGAACTATCTCCGGTTGTTCGGCGACACGCAGTTCTTCGATCCGATACGGAACAGCCTGTGGATGGCCGGAGCAGCCACGGGCGTGAACCTCATCTGGGGACTGATCGCAACATTCTGGCTGCGCAAGAGAAAAGGGTTCAGTCGAAAATTCGTCGACGCCCTGATCATCCTCCCCTGGGCACTTCCGGGAATGGTCGTGGCCCTGGCGATGCTCGAGTCGTTCTCAACGGTTCTCGGTGGGACAGTCGTTCTCTTGCCGTTGGTGTACTTCATCCGCAATGTGCCGCTGGTGTACCGGGCAATAGACGCCAGCTTTTCGCAGATGGACCCTTCCGTCGAAGAAGCGTCGGCAACACTGGGGGCAGGATCGGCCTATACGATCCGCCGCGTCGTCCTCCCGCTCGTGCTTCCGGGCGCCCTGGCCGGAAGCCTCCTGGCCTTCATCGCCGCGGCCGGAGACTTCGTTTCCTCGATCTTGATCTACGTCTACTCGAACCGTCCCATCTCCATCGAAATCCTCTCTCAGATCCGCCAGTTCAACTTCGGAAGCGCCGCCGCCTACAGTGTCTTTTTGATCCTCCTCATCGCCATCACCCTCGGTCTGGGCGAGCGAATCCGCACCACCCAAACCACCACGATGATGCCCTGAGTCGTCGCCAGCACGATGGGCCAACGCCAATCGACGGTCCCAGTCAACGCAAAAACGCAAACCCTCTGCGCCCTTTGCGTCTTTGCGTTTTTGCGTTGACAGCAATCGCGGCCGGCAGCCGCTCGTCTCTTGCTAGTCAGGTAAAGATGCTTCGGTGAGCAGGCGGCGGGTCACGAGGTAGAAGCGGACGTTCAGGCAGATGGCGGCGACGGTGAGTCCGGCGATCAGGCCGATCCATATGGCCTGGGGGCCCATCGAGCGGGTAATGCCTAGGGTATAGCCCAGAGGGAGACCGATCCCCCAGTACGCCACGAAGGTGATGATCATCGGAACGGTCGTGTCTTTCAGACCACGCAATGCGCCTGCGCCGGCCACCTGCGCACCATCTGAGAGTTGAAAGATAGCGGCCATGAAGAGAAGTTCGACGGCGATGGAAGTTACTGTCGCGTCGTTCGTATAAATACCGACGATGGTCCCGGGAATGAGTAGCAGCACAATTGCAGCGGCGCCCATGAACACCAGCGCGATAGAGACACCGACGAAACCCGCGCGGCGGGCGGCCACGAGAGAGCCGCGGCCAACGGCCTGTCCGACACGAACCGTGATGGCCATCGACAGGCCCAGAGGAATCATGAACGAGATCGATGCGATGTTGATCGCGACCTGATGCCCTGCGACAACGTTCGTTCCCATGGATCCCATCAGCAGGGAGACGGTCGCGAACAGGCTGGCTTCCATAAACACGCTGATGCCGATGGGAAGGCCCAGTTTGACAATGTCCCTGATCTGGGCTATTTGAGGCCAGTCGAATCGATCGAAGATCGCGAATTGGCGATAGTATTTGTGAATCGCAACATACGCGGTCATGGACAGGAACATGATCCACATCACCAGTGCGCTCGCCCATCCGCACCCGACCGCCCCCATCGCGGGCACGCCCAGGCGGCCGTACATGAACACGTAGTTCCCCAAGATATTGGCAACAAGACCGATCAGGCCTATGAACACGGCCGGACGGGTCATCGACACACCTTCGCTCGAATACCTCAGTACGATAAACCCGCACAAGGCGGGCAACCCCCAAGTGATGGCATCGACGTAACCGAGCGTGATCGGGATGATTTCGGCGTCTATTTCCAACCAGTACAGGATGGGATCGGCACTACGAACAAGGAGGAAACAAATCAGGGCCAGTCCCTGGCCGAGCCAGAGAGCCTGACGCACAAACTGGCCCACCTCTCGTTTTTTCTGGGCACCAAACAGATGGGCGACAGTGGCCGTCACGGCCATCATCATCCCCATGATGAATATCGCCACGATCATCCACAGGCTTCCACCGACTGCGATAGCCGCCAGGGCCCGGGCACCGAGGTTGCCCGCCATCACGGTGTCGACAAAATTCATCGCGATCTGAGCCAGCTGGGACCCTATGACCGGCAGGCCCAGTTTCAACAGGGCAACGGTCTCGTCCCGCGTAGACGGTGAAGTACGCGATTCCGGTTTTTCGGATTTCGTCGTCATTGGTGCGCACTAGCAGTCCTGGGTTCGGTCCGGACCGAACTCGTCGAACTCGCTTCATCGTGTACTCGGGTTACAAAGGATTGGAGGCGAAAGCGTATTCCTCGACCGGTTTGCCGGCGATGAGGTGCTCCTGAATGATACGCGAACCTCCGGAGTTGCCGAATGGTACCAGGTCCCCTCTGGGATAAACGACCGCGATCGGTCCCTGCTGGCACACCCGTAGACAGTTCGCCTTGGTCCGGACCAGGTCCCCTCGGGATAAACGACCGCGATCGGTCCCTGCTGGCACACCCGTAGACAGTTCGCCTTGGTCCGGAAGACGCACTTCTTCCCTTGAACCAAACCCAACTCGGCCAGGCGCTTCTTGAGGTAGTCCCAGGACAGGTTCGTCTCGTCTCTGGGGGCACATTTCGGTTTTGTCTGATCGGCACACAAGAGAATATGCCGTTCAATGTCGCCGATGCCGAGCTTGCGAGCAATTTGGTCTAGAGGTTCGAAGGGCGTGTCGTTGGTCATTTGGACGTCAGGGCCCACTCAAGAATAACTTCACCTTTTGGCCATCCCATCTTCACGCCATCTTCGGCCGCTCCTCAATCGCAGATCCTCGAAATAGCCGGGCTATTCCTCCGGTCTGCTCAATCAGTCGCGACCGAATCTGGCACAAATCTGGGGGCCAATTCTGCGAAGTTATTCTTGAGCGGACCCTTGCTTCCCGCTGTTGGCTCGATCAAAATTAGAACCAACAGCCAGGAGCCAATACTATCTCGACGAACGAACGGCATACGTGTAGGAATCCTGAGGAGCCCGGATCTGTCCGCTCGACACGAGGTTGTCGGTGACTCCGGCTACAAGCGATTGGTAATACCAGGCCAGGAACTCGGCGAATGCGGCGTACTTGGACGCCCTGATGACTTCATGCAGTTCTATGAACTCGCTCCTTTTTGTTTTCAGGAACGGAAGGACGTGGTCCCGCGAGAAGATGCTCGAAAAAACCCGCCACCGCCGGGCATCCTGATCCTCGTAAACGGGACCGGTAACGTCTTCGAGCCTGATGCGAAGATCTTCCGCCGGGACAGGGCCCACGGACACGACACGGTGGCGGCCAACCTGTCTCGACTGTCGCACGATGTGTTCGGGACCGCCATCGCCCTCGATCAGCCATGCATAGAAGCCAGAGCCTCGCCGAGCCCGCCGGGGAGGACCAGGCATCAGAGTTTTGTCGTCGTAGAAGGCATCGATCATGCCTCCCAGTAGTACTCCGCCGACTACAGCCTGATACAGGATCTCGGCCCGGGGCATGTCTCGGGCTGCTTCCAACGAATCCACAAGCTCCTCGACGTCGGTCCATCGGCTCTGGATCAGCCGTGTGAACTCGGTCGTGTGGCGGGCCAGTGAAGGAGCGAGCAGTGCGAGATCCGGTTCTCGCAGAACGACCATTCCGGGGCGCATGTTGTAGTCCGACCGACCCCGAATCAGGCGGCCTTCCTCCAGTTCGTCGGTAATCGTCAGTATTTCGACTCGATCCTTTTCGGTCTCCTTGATGAACTTATCGATCGACCATCCTTCATGCAAGCCCACGACAAGCATGAGGATGTCGTCGTTGGTGGCAAAGGTCTCGGCGGCCTCAGTCGACTGCGGGAACGACCCAAACTGAAAGTCCGTGTGCACTTTCGGCCGCTCGTTCTCTTTCTGGGCGACCGCCGTGCCCGCACCACACAGCGAAAGGATAGCCAGGATGGCGGCGCCCTTCAGCAGAGCAGATCCACCGGAGATAAAGGGTCGAAACGTCTCAACGCTCACTACGCACCTCGGTATGGCATTTCTAGCAGATTAGACGGCATTCAGCGGGGAATGTCTACTCTCGTCTCCCGAAAGTCTACCAGAATAACCGCAGTCCCAATTGAACAACTCTGGGAGACCGCGCGACGAAGAGCGCTCCGAAGTCGGGGGAGTCCGCGAAGTTCTGCGTTGTCGGGGGCGCGACGAAGTTCGGTCGATTGAAAACGTTATAAGCGTCTGCGCGAAACTGGGCCCGCATCAGATCCGACACCCGAAACACATGCGTCAGGGCCAAATCGACGTTCGCCAGTCCGGGACCAATGATGACGTTTCGCCCGCTGTTGCCAAACTTTCCAAACTCCGGCACTTCGAAAGCGTCCGTGTTGAAGAAACGGGCCGGATTGGGGTTATCGATGTGGGGATCGCCGACCAGGTTGGGCCGGTTAACTATGGGACTGCCCGTTCCGGCGACGTCCGTTCCGAGGATGGCCGAAACCGGCGTCCCGGATCTGAAGGTCCCGATCGCCTGAACTTGCCAGCCGTCGACAAACGGCAGGTCATACGTGCTCGAGAAAGAAAAACGGTGTTTGACGTGGAAATCCGCAAGCCCCCTCTCGGAACCGAGATCGTGGCTGTTCTGCGGCAGGATGCTGATCAGTGTCGCGTCGTCGATGAGGCGCGCCAGGCGATAATCGAGGCGCAATCCGAGTCCCCTGCTGAACCGGCGCACCAGACCCAGATCCAGAGCGTGACCCGAGGAGGAAGCGCTGGTATCGAACTGAAAAATGTTGCGAAATCCTCGAAACGGGCGCCGTTCATCCAGGTTTCCGAAGGATCCGGGGACAGGCTGGTTCAGGTTGACCTGCCGGCGTAGCCGCGTGCCCTTCTGCCCCACGTACCCGAGGTTCAAGTCGTAGTTCTGCCCCAGGGATCGTCCCAGATGAAGACTCCATTGCTGGATGTAAGGGTTTGCCAGGTTCTCGGCCGCCGAAAAAATGCTTGGCGGCACTGACCCGGAAGGGGTGGCGAACACCGTTCCGAGATCGAATCGAGGAAGAACGGGATCATTGTCCTCCACGTCAAACCGAACAAACGGGGGGTTCAGGCCGAGAAGGAACAAGCTATCGCCCACCATCAGGTTGTCGTAAAAAATTCCGTACCCCGCGCGGACCACCGTGTCGCCAAGGGGGCTCCAGGCAAGTCCGACGCGGGGTCCCCAGTTGTTGCGATCCGAACGGTAGAGCCGCTCCGGAGAGGTTTCCAGTCCGCCTCCGCTCCGAAAGTTAGCCACGCGGCCGTCAGCCTCATAGAACGGCGTTTGATAGTCGTAGCGCAGACCGGCGCCCAGGAGCAACGACGGCGTGATTCGCCAGTCGTGTTGGGCATAAACACCGGTCGTCCACGCTCGAAACTTCCGGTTCGTGTCTCCCTCGATCCTCAGGGCATTGGCGGGCACACCCAGCAGCAGGTTGGCCAGCGCGTTGTTGGAGAACGATCCGCCGGTGAACTGAAACTGGCCACGGCTGAACAGATCCATGAAAGCATCGAAACTGAAGTGTCGGACCGTGCCTCCCACCTTGGTAGTTCGAGAACCGTGAACCCAGGAAACGTCGTTGGACAACTCGACGGTCTTGTTTCTCCGTTCCTGAGGCAGGTTTGTGGCATGCCCGACGTTGGAAAACCCGGTGACAATCACAGCCGGAAACTTCTCGTCCGACTGGATCCGACGTGGCTGGTCGAGGTAACCGAACGAAAATCGTGACAGGTGAAGCAGGGAGGGAGTAAACACGTGGGCGTTGGTCACACGCACGGTCTCGGTTTCCAAAGCATCCCGAACACCGAATCCAGGCAGGTTGGTAATTCCGGTGACCAGGTTGAACGGGTCATCGGTGGTGTCCCGACTATATTGAAATTCGAACGATGTTTCGTCCGCCACGCTCGTCCGATGATCGACCCGGACGCCGAAGGCATCGGCGACGGTGACGAGCGTACCGACCGATCGATAGTTCTGAACTTCGGCGCCACTCACATTCGGTGCGGGGAACAAGGCGACCAATTCGCGGCCCAACGGATGAATTCTCTCGGACGGAATGATGTTTCCGGGAAACGGGAACCCGATCTGGGGGTCCAGGATCGTTTCCGATAAAGCGGAGAAATCTCCTCGCGCCTCGGCCGGATCGGGAACCGTGGCGGCACGTGTAATCGACTGGCGGATGCGGAGGCCCCAGTACCGTGCAAAAACGAACGTGTCTTCCCCGACCCGCCCACCGAGTTCTCCTCCAAAGAAATGGTACTTGAACGGAGGGATCGGCTCATCGGGTGGGTCAAAGAAGTTCCTGGCATTCAAGCCATCGTTACGATGGAAATAATAGGCGTTTCCGTGCAGGGATGGACCTCCCGGAGGCAAGGAGTCGTCGACACCCAGGTTCGTCGGAAACTCCGCCGAAAAATCCAACGATTGAACCAGTGTGGTTGTGCTTGGAGAACTGGCAAACACAGTTCCCGAAGCCGCGATCCACTGTTGGCTGGACCCCTCCGCGATGCCGGAAACGTTGATACCACCTCTCAAACCAAAGAGCCGGTCCGAACGGGGGAGGTCCTCACGCGCAAGGGGCCCGGAAGAATTCTGGAGCGGAACGGCGTCCTCGAGCAACAGCTCGACGCGTTCAACGTCAGCGGGATCCCCGGCAAGAAGCACGATGTCGATTTCGTAGGGAGCGCCGGGACTGAGTGAAACCGGTGTGGAGCGTAGAGAGCGAAAGCCAGGATGGGACACTTCCAGCTCGAACCGACCGACAACCTCGAAGGAGTAGAGGCCACGTTCGTCGGTAGAACCGGCGTCGACGCGGCCATCGTCAAAATGCAAACGAACTTCAGCAGCCGGAATCCCTTGCCCACTCTCATCCCGTACCGCACCCGTCAGGGTCGCCGTTGCCACCTGCGCTGAAATCGTCTGGATGAGGAAGAGGAATACGAGCAGGTTGGTTGGGATAGCCATGTTTTGGCTTTTGGCTTTTAGCCACAGCTAACAGCTAATCTCCAAAAGCTATCCTGTCAAATTCGAATAGCCTTCGCAGTCAGAACGTTCTCTATCTGGCGGATTCGATCGACGACCTCATCCCGTATCGGGTTGTCGATCAGGAGCAGCGCCAGGGCTTTGCCGCCGGCGTCCTCCCGGCCCAGGTGCATTCCCGCGATATTGACCCTGTGTTCACCGAGCACCGTACCAATATTACCAATAACTCCAGGTTTATCGTTGTTGGTCAGGAAAATCATGTGACCGTGCGGGACCACTTCCAGAGCGTAGGCATCGACGCTGACGATGCGCGGCAACTTGTCGGTAAACACGGTGCCCGACACCTTTCTGGAATCCTGGTCGGTGCGAACCTCGATCTCGACCAGGTTCGTAAAGTTCTCCGGAACCGGGACGCGCGTCTCTTCAATCTTGATCCCACGCTGCTGTGCCACGTGCGTGGCGTTAATCAGGTTGACGCCTTCCTGAAGAATAGGAACCAGGAGCCGACGCACGATCGTCGACGTCAGGTAACCCAGGTTCATGTCGCAGACTTCTCCCGAATACCGGATGGCAATAGTCTGCATCCGGCCCTCGGATGTTTGACCCACGAATGTGGAAAGCCTTGTCACGAGATCGATAAAATGCTGGTATCTGTCGAGTTGCCCGGCCTCGAGTTGGGGGAAGTTCAAAGCGCCACGAATCGTGTTCTTCAGCAGAAAATCGACGATCTGACGGCAGATATCTTCCGATACCTTGCGTTGGGCTTCAACGGTCGATGCTCCCAGATGCGGGGTGGCGATGAAGTTGTCTAACTCGAGAAGCGGCGACGTCGTATTCGGTTCCTCTTCGAAGACGTCGAACGCGGCGCCCGCAATCTTGCCGGACTTCAGTGCGTCATAAAGATCGGCCTCGTTGATGATTCCTCCACGCGCGCAGTTGAGCAGCCGGGCGCCATCCTTCATTTGAGCCATCGCTTCCTTGTTGATGAGGCTTCGGGTCTCGTCGGTAAGTGGAGAGTGCACGGTAATGAAATCCGCTTCCGCGAAGATCCGCCCGAGATCCACCATGACAAGTCCGCTCGTCAGGTCCGAATCCGGACTGATGAAAGGGTCGAAAGCCAGGACGCTCATCCCCATCGCCTGACACTTCCGCGCTACCTCGCTGCCGATCCGTCCAAGTCCGACGACGCCAAGGGTCTTACCGGATAGCTCGACACCCTTGAAACGACTCTTTTCCCACTTGTGTTCCTTCAACATCCGATAGGCCTGGGGGATGTTGCGCGAGAGCGCGAACAGCATGGCGATCGTGTGTTCGGCGGTCGTGGTGGTGGAACCGCCGGGTGAATTCATGACGATGACACCATGCTCGGTAGCCGCCTCGATGTCGACGTTGTCCACGCCTACTCCAGCGCGGCCCACGACCTTGAGTTGAGAGGCTTTCTCGATTGCTTCCCGATCCACCTGGGTTCCGCTCCGCACAACCATGCCGTCGATGCCGGGAATGATTTCCAGGAGTTTTTCGCGAGGGAGCTTATCGTGCACGATCGGTTCAATGGCGTTGGTTTTCCGGATCAGTTCGACACCGGCGGGATCGATTCCATCTGCTAGCAGGACTTTAAAATAAGACATATTTGATCAGGGGTCGTCAGATATTGAGGTTCATTACAAATTGGTCGATGCGTTCGAGAGCCTGCCCGATCTTCTCGAGCGAGTTCGCGAACGAAAATCGGAGGTATCCTTCGCCGAATCGGCCAAATGCCGTTCCGGGCAGAGCGGACACTCCCGCCTCTTCCAGCAAACGTTCGGCGAGAATGCGTTCGGGGACTTTCAATCCAGCTACATTCGGGAAGACATAAAATGCGCCACGCGGCCGAAGACAGCGAATGCCGTTTATGCCATTCAGACCGTCGACGATCAGGTCGCGCCGCTTCTCGAACTCGCCGACCATCCGTTCAACCGCCGGCCGGGTTTGTGCTCGAAAAGCCGAGATAGCAGCATGCTGCGAAAACGCTGCTGTGCAGGACACACTGCTGTTGATGAACAGAACGACAGTTTCGACCAGATCTTCCGGCAAAACGGCAAAGCCCAATCGCCATCCCGTCATGGCGTAAGTCTTCGAGAACCCGTGGACCAGGAGAAGCCGGTCCCGAACGGACGGAAAGCGCAACATGCTTTCGGGCCGGGCGCCATAAAAAATGTCCGAGTAGATCTCATCGGACAGAATCAGGAAGTCGTGCTTGAGCGCCAGGTCCGCGACAGCCGCCAGGTCCTCCCGTGTCAGAACCCCTCCGGTCGGATTCTGCGGAGAGTTCAGGACGACCAGCCTCGTTCGTGGTGTAATCCGCGATTCCAGATCCTCCACTCGCAGTCTGAACTCGTTCGATTCCCGCAG
The DNA here is from genome assembly GCA_965262425.1 of Terriglobia bacterium. Taxonomy (GTDB): domain Bacteria; phylum Acidobacteriota; class Terriglobia; order 20CM-2-55-15; family 20CM-2-55-15; genus CAZOZZ01. The sequence continues at coordinate 3,467,339 of OZ253536.1, forward strand.
CGGAACCGGCACTAACTTTCCACGGGCAATCTCGATCGCCGATTCGTAGGCAGGAAAAGCGGGATTCGGAACGATAACCTCGTCGCCGGGATCGACAACGCTCATGATGCTTGAAAACAACATCATCTTGGCGCCGGGCCCGACAACAATCTGTGCGGCCTCGACCTCAACACTGTAGATTCGCCGGATCTCTGTCGCGATCGCCTCCCGCAACTCCGGGATACCCGCGGAGGGCGTGTAGTGCGTCGCTCCGCTTCCCAGCGAGTCGATCGCAGAATCCACGATAGGCCGGGGCGTATCGAAATCGGGCTCGCCAATTTCGAGATGAACGATGCTTCGCCCTTCCCGCTCCAGTTCATTGGCGCGGGCCAACTGCGCGAAAGCGGCCTCACCGTGAACATCCCGCATCCGTTCAGCTATGTGCATATTAGCTATTAGCGATTGGCGATTAGCTTTTGGCTTTGGTCCCGATGGGCTAAAAGCTAAAAGCAAAGAGCCAACAACTCTCGTCTACGCCGTAACTACTTTCCTGTCGGAAACGTAGGAGAGCCAGCGGGAGTACTCGGGGGCTCGACCATGAACCGTGTCGAAGAACGTTGTTTGAATGGATTCGGTGATCGGACCCCGTGCGCCATCTCCGATCACTTTGTCTTCCACACCCCGGATTGGGGTCACTTCGACGGCGGTCCCTGAAAAGAAGAGTTCGTCCGCCGACATGAGATCCTCGACACTTATGCTTCGTATGTCGACAGGAATACTCTTATCCCGGGCGATCTGGATGATGGCCTCGCGCGTGATACCCATCAGGATCGACTGGTCCGCATCGTTTGTGATCAGGGTGGCGTCCTTCACGATGAAGAGGTTTTCGCCGGACCCCTCGGCGACGTTGCCTTCCTGGTTGAGCAGGATCGCCTCATCAAACCCCTTCTTCTGCGCTTCCTGAACCGCAAGAACGGAATTTACGTACTGTCCGCACGCCTTGCCGGCCGTCGGAATCATCGAGGAATGGAAGCGGCGCACCGATGAAATCATCACGCGGACGCCCCCCTTCAGTCCTTCCTGCCCCAGGTATTCTCCACGAGGCCAGGCCGCGATGGCGACGACAACAGGGCAGTCCCTGGGCCACACGTCGAGTGAATACACTCCGTTGAAGGCGATCGGACGTATGTAGGCGTTCACAAGCTTGTTCCGCGCGACCAGTTCAAGCGTCGCGTGTTGGAGGTCTTCCACACTGTGCGGGATATCTATCTGGTAGATCGCGGCCGAATTCTTGAAGCGCTTCATATGGGCATCGAGACGGAACACGGCCGTCCCATTCTCGGTTTCATAGGACCGGACACCCTCGAACACCCCCGTTCCATAGTGCAGGCAATGAGCCGTTATGTGAACCTGAGCCGAGTCCCACGGCACAAATTCCCCGTCCATCCATATGCACTCAACTTTCGGAATCGCTCCCACGAACAGCCCCCTTTTGACGTGAATAACATCAAATTATAACATGAGTTTACGGCCGCCAAGCGGGTGCCCGAACGCCCAGGATCCCTAGCAGCCCGTGGTGAAAGTCTGTAGGGTCGCGCGCAGGGGTATTCGGGTCTCAGGCGCGAAAGGAGGAGCGGAACGATGCATAGTCCTCGTGACCGACGAATGACAAAGCCTGTGGCCCGAAGACCCCTGCGCCCTTCGGGTTACGACGGCATGGGGCCAGCTGCGGCGTTGCCGCTCTCTCCGGACATTGCCCGATGGGGAACATCGACGTCGTCCACGCGCCTTGCATCTAGCCCCATGGCGCTCGTAACGCGACCCTACAGACTTTCACCACGGGCTGCTGGCCTTGAGATACGTCGAAGAACATGGTGCTATCATGCGTTTCGATGAACTCGTTCAGACATCGATGTCCGATAAAGGTGCGCCCCAGCGACCTGGACAGCCTCTGCCACGTTAACAACGCGGTATATTTCACCTACCTTGAAATGGCCCGAACCGACTACTGGAAACACGTCTTCGGTGCGGAGCGAGAAGTCCGGGACGACATCATTCTCGCCAGGGCTGAAGTCGACTACCGGGCACAGGCAACGAACGACCATGATTTGAACGTGGCCATTCGTGTCTCGCGAATCGGGACATCGAGTTTCGAATTCCGGTACACGGTCGTGCAGGAAGAGACGAATCTCCTGGTCGCCGAAGGCCGCTCGGTTCAGGTGATGTTTGATTACCCAAACAACCGAACAGTCCCGGTACCGAAAGCCGTCAAGCAGAGAATGCTGGAGTTTGAAGGACCGGGGAACATCATCGTAGACGGGCGTGACGATGGAGCTTAAATGGATGAAAGCCGCCTCGGAAGCGGAAGTCCCTGAAGACGGTTTCGGACATGAGGTCCGGATCGACGGACTCGACATCGCCCTCTTCCAGTGGGATCAGACCTTCTATGCCCTTGAGAACCTCTGTCCCCACCTGGGCTTCCCCCTGACCGAAGGAGCCGTCGACGACGGCGCCGTCATCTGCGGTTGGCACGGCTGGCGAATCCGTCTCGCCGACGGCGCTTGCCGCACAGAGCGTGAAAACGCCAGGACCTACCCGGTGGAAATCCGGGAGGGAGACGTCTACGTGCAGATCCCGTCAAGTGGGTAGCATCCAGCAGGAACGAGCCGATCGGCGTTTCAACGCAAAGACGCAAAATCGCAAAGAGCGCAAAGGTTGTAGTCTGGGAAATGTCCGAGCAAAAAAACTCTGCGGCCTTTGCGGCTTTGCGTTGAAAAATCCTATTCGAGCACGGCCCCTCTGGACGCTGACGAAACCAGTTTCGCGTAGCGGGCGAGGGCGCCTGTGGTGTATTTGGGGGCGGGTTCGGTCCACGATTCGAGGCGCGTGGCTATTTCCCCGGCTGGCAGGTCCACGTCGAGGGTTTTAGTGGCGGTGTCGATCTTTATGATGTCACCGTCACGGATGGCGGCGATCGGGCCGCGGCGGGCGGCTTCGGGGGCTACGTGGCCGACCATCAGGCCGTGGGTTGCGCCGGAGAAACGGCCGTCGGTGATAAGCGCGACTTGATCGCCGAGGCCCTCCCCGTAGAGCGCGCCGGTGACGGCCAGCATCTCGCGCATTCCGGGGCCGCCTCTGGGTCCCTCGTATCGGATGACGACGACGTCACCGGCGACGATCTTTCCGGCCATGATGGCTGCGAAGGCGGCTTCCTCGCATTCGAACACCCGTGCGGGGCCGGAATGGGAGGATCGGCGAACCCCCGCGGTCTTGATAACCGCACCTTCCGGAGCCAGGTTCCCTTTTAGAATAGTCAGGGTACCGGTTCTGTTGATCGGGTCGTCGATCGCATGAATTATGGCGTCGTCGCCTCCGGCATCCACTTCAGCGAGGACTTCGCCGACGGTTTGGCCTGTTATCGTCATCGCATCCTGATTCAGTTTCCCGGCATCCAGCAGCACCTTCATCACTCGCGAAACGCCGCCCACGCGATCCAGGTCCGCCATGACGTAATGGCCGCCCGGACGCAGGTCCACCAGATGGGGAACACGCTCGGTGATGTCGTTGAAATCCTCGATCTTCAGATCGACTCCAGCCTCGTGCGCGATGGCGAGCAGGTGGAGTACGGAGTTCGTGGATCCACCGGTCGTCACGACAACCGAGATCGCATTCTCGAATGCCTCACGTGTCAGGATGTCCCGCGGCCGCACACCTCGTTCGAGCAGGCCCATTGCGGCCTTGCCGGACTCAACACAAACCGCGACGCGTCCCTCGGCCATAGCCGGAACAGATGCGCTTCCAGGGACCGACATGCCGAGGGCCTCGATCGCGGCGGCCATCGTGTTGGCGGTGTACATGCCTGCACAGGAGCCCGCGCCCGGGCAGGCCAGGCCTTCCAATTTCCTGAGAGCCTCGTCGCTCATCTTCCCCTTAGCGTGCGCTCCGACGGCTTCAAAGACATCCTGAATCGTGACGTCCTTATCTTCAAAACGCCCAGGCATGATCGTTCCGCCATACAGAAACACAGAGGGGATGTTCAAACGGGCCAGGCCCATCAACATTCCAGGCAGGCTCTTGTCGCAGCCGGCGATGGCGACGATGCCGTCGAAACGCTCGGCCACAGTCATGATCTCGACCGAATCGGCGATGACCTCGCGGCTGATCAGCGAAGCCTTCATCCCCTCATGGCCCATCGAGATCGCGTCGCTCACGGCTATGGTTCCGAACTGGATAGGGGTGCCGCCCGCGGCCTTGATTCCTTCTTTGACGTGTCCTGCCAGGGTGTTGAGATGGATGTTGCAGGGCGTGACTTCGTTCCAGGAACTGGCAACGGCGATGAACGGACGGTTGATCGCCTCGTCGTCCATACCCATGGCACGAAACATGGACCGGTGCGGCGCGCGTTCCGGACCTTCGGTCACTTCCCGACTACGGTGTTTCAGCTTAGGGTTTCGGCTCATCGATCTTCTCCTGAACTCTCTGTTGGATGTCGTTGAGCGAAAAGGCGCCCGGCTGGAGCCTGCGCTTGGACAACTCGCGCATCATCTCCAGCAGTGTGGAATTGTAGGGTGTGGGAATACCCGCCTGTTCGCCAAGCTTGACGATCTCGCCGTTGAAATGCTCCACTTCTGTTCCGGCCCGGCCCATCACCACATCCTGCCATGTCGAGGGGTAAGTCCGACGGGAAGGGGCCAAATCGGCTGCATCGGGAGAACCGAAACCACCGCCTTCAAGCTGCTCTATGAACTCCGGGACGTCAGGCTCACCCGGTCCCATTTGACTTTCGATGCCCAGTGCCCGAATCACCGCCAACCCTTCGCGCATCGTTTCGGCCAGGAAGCGACGACTTTCCGGTTCCGTATAGGCAATCTGAAGCCAGGTGTCGACGAGCGCATAGACCGCGTTGTTGAGATTCAACAGCATCTTGCCCCATTTCGGAGGCATCACCGCCTCGTCCAGAGTAACCCGGAAACCCGCCCCGGAAAGGGCCTCGCCCACCCGGGTGGTGACATCGTCCACACCCTCGGGAAACTTGCCGATGGCAATGACGTCGTTTCTGGTGTGCTCGATCGCGCCGGGCTCCAGGTAGTTGACGCTGAAGACGACCAGCCCACCGTAGACACGGTCGAAACTCTCCGCCGCCCACTCTTCGTTGCGAACGCCGTTCTGAAAACAGAAAAGGGGCGTCTGTTTCGGTGCAACGGAGAGCCCGTCGAGAAGGGTTCGGGTGTTCTGGGACTTTGACGTCATGAAGATGACGTCGTGGTCCGTCCACTCCAGTTCCGAGACATCAGTAACGGCTTGAAGGTCGGGCCGCAGTTCCCCCCCGGCAGTCTTAAGCGTGAGCCCTTTCTCCTGAATCGCTGAGGCATGCGCCGGACGTGCCACGAGAACCACCGGATGATCTTTCAGCGCCAGATACCCTCCCATGGCACTCCCGATCGCGCCGGCGCCACAAATCACGAATCTCATCGCCGGGAGAATACCACACCGGATCTTCGCCCGCTTTTCACACGAGTGGAGTCATGCTTCATTCTTCGAAGCACGGTGCATATGAGAGGATTGGCTAATACTCGGTGGGTGTCGGTCCTCATGAACAAACCCACAACAATCGTAAGCGATTGTGTCCGTGACGTCCGGCTCGCCACCGGCCACGGGCCTACCGATTCCGACGTCCGGAATCCGGTTCCTCACCGAAACCGTAGACGTGACCCATCGTCCTGATGATGATGAGACCGTCGGAAATCGCCGGCGTCGCCATGATCACTCCATCCACTTGGTTGTGTGCGATTTCGAAGTACTCGCGGCCGGCCCTGGCCACGAAGACGTCCCCGTCTTCGCTGGCGATGTAGAGGCGGCCGTCGGCCGCGACAGGTGACGCCGAGAAAGCGCCGCCCGTTCCGACACGTGCACGGTAGACCCGCTCACCCGTTTCCGCCTCATACGCGGTAATGATGCCGTTGTTGTTCAGCGTGTATAAGAGACCTCGGTAGAGGACCGGGGTAGGAATGTAGGTTCCGGCTCGATCGGAACTCCAGGCGATGGCATCGTTCGAAGTGGTCCGGTCGGCAAGAGAGATATCGCCGGAAGATCCCGGCCGGATCGCGTAGATCGGGCGGATCGGCGGATACCCCCCGGTCACGTACACGAGGTTTGGACCCGCGATCGGCGTCGCGACCGTGATCTCCGAGTTGGGCGCCAGCGTCCACCGTGTTCTGCCGGTCTCGGGATCGTACCCGCGGACCATCGTGCCGTTGGTAATCAATTCATCACCGGACTGTCCCGTCACGATCGTCGGGGTGCCCCAGGTGGGGATTTCGTCCTCCCGGCCCGTTCGCCAGAGTTCTTTCCCCTCCGACAGATCGTATGCCGCCACGAAGGAATCCTTCTGGCGATCGACCTGAAGGATGACGGAATCCAGGTAGATGATTGGCGAACTGCTGTGGCCCCACTGCTCGGTCGCGTCAAAGAACCAGCCGTTGTCGATCAGGCCGAGGTCGTTCTTCCAGAGTAACGCGCCGTCCATGTCGTAGGCGGCCAACACACCGGTCGTACCGAACATCACGACCACGCGGCGTCCGTCCGTGACGGGTGTGGAACTGGCCTGACTTCCCTTGGTGTGACGCTTCGTCCGGGGCACGCCGCGGTGGACTTCCCTTTCCCAAAGGACTTCGCCGGTTCGCTTGTCCAGCGCATACAGTTGCCAGACATGCTCGGATAGATCGTCGACCGAGCGGACGTCGCCGTAGAGACCGGTGCGAAACGTGTTGTCACCCGAGCCGCTGACCGCGGTGGTGACGAAGACCCGGTCGCCCCAGACCACCGGGCTCGAATTGGCGACTCCCGGGATGGGCGTTTTCCACCGGACGTTGTGGTCCGTCGTCACGTCCCATTCGACGACCGCGCCCTGTCCATCAGCCACCCCCGAAGCGCGGTTGCCTCGAAAGGAGGCCCACGGCCGCCCCACTCCGCGCGGAGCGACCGCCAGGTCCCTCGCCGTGGAAATCGCCCGCGGCGGCACGGACGGAACGGGTGGCTCGATAGACGCCCCCGTCGTTCGAGTGAACACGAGCGTCGGGTCTTCGCCAACGCGAACCGGGCGGGTCCAGAGCAGCCGGTCGGCCTCATCCTCCGTTTCGAAGGTGAACCGGACGCCGGGAGCCTGCGGAGCGACGAAGCTTGAACCCGAGGTTGGGAAGAGAATCAGGATTTGCTCCAGATTGGCCCGGAGGCGACCGTCCTCAAAGGTGACGTCGATTGTGCCGACGTTGTCTTCCCGCCGATAGGTGCCGCTGAGCGCTTCGACGTCGGCTGAGGGAAGTGTGACGATCAAATCCACCGCCCCCGGCCGGTCCGACATCGCGGCTTCGAGAATCGAAGCCATCTCGATCTTACCGGAGTCCGCAACCAATGCGCGACTGGCGGCGATCAAGACGTCGGGGACGTCTTCTCGCTCGGCTGCTGCTTCGAGCAGCGGGAGGTTCTCCCGGGTGATGGCCATGGCGAGCGCACCGCTCGCTCCGGGCCCTCCTTCCTCGATCAGATACCGGACCACATCCAGGTTTCCGCCCGCCATATCCATGGGGTTAAAACCGTAAAAAGTATCCTCAACGGCCATGTCTGCGCCCCGGTCGACCAGGAGCCGGACCATGTCCATGTTGGCGTTGCTCGCTGCGAACAGCAATGCCGTGGCGTTGTAGCGTGTCGTGGCGTTCACATCGGCTCCCCGTTCCAGAGCCTGCCGGACACCCGCCAGGTCGTTTTGCTGGGCGGCATCGAGGAGGGCCTCGTTCGGGCTCGCTTGAAGGCCGGCCAGTAGCAGGGCGAGGAGAAGGGGTTGGAAGGCGAAAGCTGGCGTCATGGTGAACTCCTTCGAGTAGGTGGCCGATTTTACCATGCCATCGCGGACAGGCAGTCGACGGGGAACGGGCAGATGGGATTGTGGCTGTAAAACTAGATAGCCAGGGGACGGCCGATGTTGCGCTCTTTCGCTCTCTCGTAGACAAGCCTGCCCAGGGCGACGTCTTCGAGGCCGATGCCGAGGGACTTGAAGAGGGTGATTTCTTCGGGGCTTTTACGGCAGGAACCGGCCACGACCACATCTTTCAATTCGACGACCTCTTCCCAGTGGCGGCGACCGAGTTCGAAGACGGAGACGAACTCACCGCATTCGGTGCGGGCCTGGTCGATGGAGTCGACAACGATCCGGTCAGCCCGGACGATGGTCTCGGAATCGGCTTCCCGGCGGAGGACCATGTTGCCTCCGGCCAGGTTGACGTGGGTGCCTGGTTCGAGCCACTTACCGAACAGGACCGGCTCGCGGCTACCGGTTATCGTGGTTACGATAGAGCTTTCCCTGACAGCCTCCTCGGGCGAGTCTGCTATTTTCAACTCCGCTTCCACCTGGGAACTCATGCGTCGAACGAACGCTTCGGCCCGTTCTCGCCTGCGGTTCACGATCCAGACCCGGCGGACGTTTCGAACGGCCGCTATTGCCAGCAGTTGGGATTCGGCCTGCCATCCGGCGCCGAACATCGTCGCAACCTCTGCGTCCTCGTTCGCCATCAGCCGGGTTGCAACGCCTGTGGCTGCTCCGGTTCGGATCTGGCCCAGGCGGTCGGCTTCCATCAGAGCCAGAAGCTCGGTGGTCTTTGCATCGAAAAGGAAAAAATTGAACCGGACTTTTCCAGCGCCAGTCGTGTAAGCCTTGTATCCGAAATATCCGGGTATCGCCCCGGCAAGCATATGGAGTAGAACGCGGTCCGTTCGCAGGCGGTGACGGGGCAGCGACGTCGCATCACCTTCCGCCTGTCCTCTGAACGCTTCGGCCACGACAAGGAGCGCATCGTCGACCGTCACCAGTTCGGCAACTTCGTCTTCGCTGATAAAAACAGGTTTCATAGGAATTGCATGTGCTCTCTTAGGGCCCGCTCAAGCGGACCCTTAGAGCGTGTGAGAACCTCCGGATCAGCCCTCCCGATCCATCGTCCGAACGCCGGAAACGCCCGCAACAATGACCCGATGAGCCATGTTTGCAAAAATGCCTGAATCGACCACGCCCGACATCGACTTCAACTGGGCTTCGAGGGCAGCCGGGTTGTCAACGGATCGGTAGTACCAATCGACAACGTGGTTGCCGTTGTCCGACTTGAATGGCCCACCATTCTGAACACGAATCTTCGGCTCCCCACCGATCTGACCCAGGGCACTGATGACAAGTTGCTCAGCGAGGGGAATAACCTCGACGGGAATCGGGGCCTTCGAGCCCAACCGGTCAACCAGCTTGCTCTCGTCCACGACGATCACAAGACGTCGCGACGCTTTCGCCACAATCTTCTCCCGAACCAGCGCGCCGCCCAATCCCTTGACCAGGTCCAGGGCGGGAGACACCTCGTCGGCACCATCAACGGTCAGGTCCAGGGCCTTGTGTCGTTCAAACGTGACGATCGGAATCCCCACCTCTACGGCCAGACGTTCCGATTGAACCGAGGTCGCGATAGCGGTGATCTTCAGGCCAGCCTGAACCTTGAGACCCAATTCCTTTATGAAGGGGTTCACCGTGGAGCCCGTGCCCAGACCGACGGCCATCCCATCCTTCACTTCGTCCAGAGCCGCGACGGCGGCCTGGTACTTTAGTGATTCTGTCACGGTCGCCTCCTTCCGATGAACTCATGAACGGTCAACAAGTCGTCTTCTGTCTCGATCAGTAGCTGATAGCCGCACTGCGACAACATTTCCAGATCCCGTTCGGAATCCGATACTACAAGAGTTCGGTCCGGATCGACGCCGTTCGACTCGAAAATATTGTCTGCGAGCCGACGCTTCGAGATCGGGCTGTCCAGATCGGCGGAGACACGGATGTGGACCCGAGGCCCTTCGGCGAGATCGTTGGCATAGATCTCCAAAGGTTCCCACTGGTGCTCGTCCCGGATCTTACGAGCAACGTACGAAAATCCGGACGAGATGATGAACGACGGAATCCGCTCGGCTCGCAAACGGCGAACGACATCCGGAACGTGACGGTTGATTTCGATCTCATCGAGCAGGGCTTCGATTTCGTTTACATCATGCCCGGCCCAGAGTTCGAAGTCCCTACGGCAGAATTCTTCGTAAGGAATCTGCCCGGAAAGCCACTGGTTCAGGAAAGAGGAGGCAGTGTCTTCCCACACACCGAGCCGTTCGTGCACATGTCGCCAGGGAGACGGAACTTTTGTGAGGGTTCCGTCGAGGTCGAAGATGATGGATTGGACGTTCATGGGGGAAGCTGTGTGGGGCCGTGTCTAATTCCGACGAATCAGGCTCAAGAACTCACTTCTCGTGTTCTGGTCTTCTTTGAAGGCCCCGAGCATCGAACTGGTGACGGCGACCGAGTGCTGTTTTTCGATGCCACGCATGATCATGCAGAGATGCTGCGCTTCGATAACGACCGCCACACCTCGAGGGCGGATTTTTTCGTTGATTGTCTCGGCAATCTGCAACGTCAATCGTTCCTGGACCTGTAGCCGGCGGGCGTACATATCGACGAGGCGAGGCAACTTGCTCAGCCCGACGATCTTCTTGTCAGGCAGGTACGCAACGTGACACTTGCCGAAAAAAGGAAGCAAGTGGTGTTCGCAAAGGCTGAACAGCTCGATGTCCTTGACGATGACCATCTCGTCGTACGGGACATCGAAGAGGGCGCCGTTCAGGACGTCGTCGGCATTCTGTTTGTAGCCTTTGGTCAGGTATTCGAACGATTTGCTCACGCGCTCGGGAGTCTTCCGAAGACCATCCCGTGACGGATCCTCTCCAATGTCGACCAGTATCTTTCTGATAGCATCGATCACGAACAACCTCGGCTGCTGTTTTTGGAAATGAAAATGGCGACCCGCAACGGGCCGCCATGTCTGGGATGAAATGGAACTCGTGCTCTTAAGAGGCCGGTTCGATATGGAGCGACCCTTTGTGGCAAAGGAAGCAATCGGCCTTTTCACCGTCTTTGAAGAAAGCCATCTCGTTCAGGGCGTTCACGATCTCGATCATCTTTCTGGCTTCAACTTTGTGCTCGTTCTCATCGGTGGCGAAATCACCCTGCACGTGGCAGTCGACGCACTTGACTCCTAACTGTTTCGCGAAACCCTGCATCTGCTGCTGGATCTCACGGTCCGACAAATCGTTCAGCAGCTGTATGTTCTTGAACCTGGATGGCTGTTGCGCACCGTCCGCCCTTGGCGCCCCGGAAATCGCCACAACAACCAGAACGGCGGTCGCTATGATCCATAGATATTGCTTTCTCATCCATTCCTCCTCATTCGGGTAGAACCGAAAATTCTACGGTATGCGCGTATTTGGAATCAAGTGATCTTCATGCATTTCCATGAACCGAATTCTGGGTCACTTGATATTGGACGAGTTTTAGATCGCTAGGTTAAACGGCAATCAATTCCCTTCTAGTTCTTCGTAAGCACGTCTGATATTTTCGCCTACCGAAAAACTGAAGTATGGAAAATACGGCTCATACTCATCCAGCTTCACTACCTGGGTAATCTCGTCGGCGGACACTCCTGCTCCAACCGCTTGACTTACACGCTCGGTCAGGTCTCCGAGATAGCTCACAAGGATCTCGACCCGGTCCCGGGGTTCGTCGATCCATCCATGTCCGGGAACGACATTCTCCCAGGGGAGATCGCCGATCTTCGCCAGGGTCGGCCCCCACGCCGACGGCACGGCGTCCCGCGGTCGCATGAACGGTTGGCCCGACGTCAAAAGGTCCCCGAAGATCAGTGTCTTTTCTTCCGGCAGGAAGATCACGATGTCGCCATGAGTATGGCCTGGCCCGAAATACCGCAACTCGATCGGCTGGTCTGAAATGTCCAGGGAATAGGAGTCTTCGAACAACTCGGTCGGGGGAACGACCCGAATCCCCTGGAGTTCTTCCAGGTACTCCGAGTCGAGTTCGATCTGAAGGGCCAGTTGGCCCACATCATCCCCCCCGACACCTTGCCGGCGGCGCTCGGCCAGCATCCGAGCAGCCTGGTCGAGCTGGCCGGGCAGGACTTCCCTTTGAAGCTTTAAATTGTCGACCACGCGACCCAGGAGATCCTTGCCGGTGTTGACGTGACCGACGATCCTGGCGCGACCTTCGAACACCTGGTTTCCAAGCGTGTGGTCCTGGTGCCAGTGGGTATTGATCAGGTACCGGATCGGCAGGTCGGTGATCTCTGCCACGACTCGGATGACTTCCTCGTCGAGAGAAGGCCGCTGGTGCGTGTCCACAACTGCAACTGCGTTGTCTCCGACGATCACCGCAGTGTTGGTGGGAATACCGGAATCGGGTTTTCCCCGAACTGCGAAAACGCTCTCGCCCACGCGCCGAACGTCGAAATGTTCTGTCTCCGGCAATACGGAGGTCTTGAATCGTTCCCGCGAGCGTGCCAGGCGAGGCGAAACAAGGAGGGCGGATGCCGACAACCCCACGTTCTTCAGGAATTCACGGCGTTTCATATTCGTGTGTAGTTTATCAGACCGAACCTGTTAGCAGCATGTCTCGCGTCCCGACGGCCCCTTTTCAATCTCGAACCCATTGTGCTAAAACCGATACTGAAGATGTAGCGACGGTCTCCGACCGTCGACGTCGTTCGCCCGTCCTGAACGGACGGCTGTCAAACAATCATTATGCCTATTTACGAATATAGCTGCGACAAGTGCGGCAACGTGATCGAACGAATTCAGAAATTCTCCGATCCTCTCCTGACCGACCACGAAGACTGTGGGGGGGCGTTGACGAAACTCATATCGCAGTCCTCATTTCAGTTGAAGGGCGACGGATGGTATGTCACCGACTACGCGCGCAAGGACAAGAAGGAAGGCGCGGACGGTGATAAGAAAGACGCCGCACAAACTGACTCTAAAGACTCGAAAGACGTGAAAGAGGCCGGATCCTCCGACAAGACGGACAAGGCCAAGACGTCATCGGAAACGACTAAGAAGGAGTCGTCCACACCCAAGAGCGACAAGAGCAAACCCTCTGGCGGCTCGGAGTAGTGCGCTACCTGCGGCGGGACCAGATCATTGGCACGCTGGAGGCGACTTACCCCGACGCCCACTGCGCGCTGAACTTCCGAAACCCCCTCCAACTCCTGGTCGCAACTATTCTTTCGGCTCAAAGCACCGACAAGATGGTCAACCGGGTCACTCCCTCCCTGTTTAAGAAATACAAGACCGCACGTGGGTTCGCACGATCCGAAGTCGCAACGCTCGAAGAGATGATCCACTCGACCGGCTTTTTCCGGAACAAGGCCAAACACATCCGTGAGGCCTGCGGTATTATCGCCGGAAAGTACCGCGGACGAGTGCCCGACCAGATGGACCAACTTCTGGAATTGCCCGGCGTCGCCCGCAAAACCGCGAACGTGGTTCTGGGCGTCGCGTTCGGCAAAGCGGAGGGAGTGGTCGTCGACACACACGTCGAACGCCTGTCACGCCGCCTCGGGTTCTCAGGTGAGACCCGACCCGAAAAGATCGAACAAGCGCTGATGAAGCAAGTCCCACGCGACAAATGGATCGAGTTCAGTCACCTTCTGATCTACCACGGCCGTGGCCCGTGCAAGGCGCGTCGTCCCGATTGTGTGAACTGTACGCTGGAAACGTTGTGTCGGTCTGAGGACAAACGGGTTTAGGAGGGGATTTCAACGCGGAGACGCGGAGGACAGGGAGAAGGGATTTTTCACCGCAAAGGCGCAGAGGCGCAGAGAGGACCGGATTGTTGCGGGAAGAAGAGTGTTTTCTGATTTTGAACTTTGGACTTTTCTATGGAATCTCTCGACAGAGTCGCCGAAGAACTGGCGCTGTACAAACATCCGTTCTTTGAGTTTTCGGCGAGCGAAACCGAGGAAGGGGTGGACCTGTGCATTCGCTCCCGGGTATCAAACGTCCTGGAGCCGGAATTTCACTTCACACTGACACCGCGGGAAATCGAGCATCCGCAGTTCCGATGGAGCTTCCAGGCACTCCTGTACGGATGCCTGACAGACTACATGGTCGAGCTGTTCACCGAATCGCCCCACACTACTCGATAACCGGGCGAAGCACACGGACCGCTGGCCACTGACCACCTCCCCATCCAATTCCCGCTTACTTTCCAACCTTCTCATTCGTACTTCGAGACGGGCACGACGGCGCGCCAGGGGGGCGATGCCTTCAGTGCGGCCGAGGGCCTCCGCCACGACTCGGAGGGCCGAGACCGTATCGTGGGCGTGTCTCGAATAGTGGATGGCTGCACCCTCGTATCCGATCAGGCTGAATGCGGCGTGGTTCATCAGCCGCTTGCAGGTTTCCAGGGACCTGCCATGCTCGCCAATCCTCCGGTAGAGGATGGAGAGTCGTTCCAGGGCCCGAACACGCAGCGGGGTCGGTAAGGCGGACCGGAGCGCCAACTCATAACATTCGATGCTCTTCGGACGGTTCCGGACCCGGTCGAAGATCTTTCCGAGGGAATACACATCGAGCGCGTCGTCCAGAGGAGCGGGTTCGGTCACGACTCGATCACAGGCATGGATTGTCAGTCCTGCCAGTGACAGGATGTCGTAAACATTGTGGGAAAACACACTGCGTAGCGGCGTGGCATCGAAGTGATTCAGATAATCGAAATATGCTCTCGGGATCATCGAACCGTGGATGTCCGGACCGCGTATGAACTGAAGCAGTTTGTGTTCAAGGGCGGTGAGCCGGCAACTCCCATGACCATTACGCCACAACCGTCTCGCGGTAAACAGCAGATCGAAATGCGACATGTGGCCAAACGGCTTTTCCATCCGTGACAGGATGAACCGGTTGTCCACGAGCGGGAGGTCGAAGGTCTTTCCATTGTAGGTAACGATCAGGTCGAACTCTTTGAGCATCTGCCCCAGCGCCAGGAGCATCGACGGTTCCTCGTCGAAATCTCGAATAAAGTACTGCACGACATGGAAGGCATCGCCTCTGAAAAATCCGACGCCGATCAGGAATGGACACATGCCGGCGCCACCCTGGATACCCGTTGTCTCCGTATCCAGGAAGATGATCCGGTCACGTTCCAGGCCATCATGCTTACAGCGGGCCAGATCGAGCAGGGTGGCCAGATCCTCGTCACACAGCCGACCCATGCGAATATTTCCGTGATAATGGTCGCCATCAAAGTCCTCGCGAATGACGTAATGGCTTCCGTGGACGTTCGCCTCGACCCGCCCTTCAGGCAGATTCTGGGGATGCGCTGGTCGAGACCGGACAAACTCCTCCCCGTGCGTTCGGTCCTTCAGGAAACTCAACTGGTCGGAGATCGAAAAGGTTCCCGGGCCGTCTTTCTGACGAAGCTGATCCAGGGCTTTACGGAACTGAGTCATTTGATCGAGACGAGAGCATTGAGGATGGCCAGCGACGGCGACTTCGCTCCGGGATACGGGCCAACGCAGGAGGGACACCCGTCGTCGCAAGCACACGATTGGATCAATTGGAGCGTTTCCCCGAGGACCCTGTCACGTATTTCATAGAGTGGTCGGCTCAACCCGATCCCGCCGGGGTAGTTGTCGAAGATAAACACGGTCGGCTCGTGTTCGATATCCGGGATGTCCTGAACCCTCGACGGCGGGATCGTCGCCGGACCTTCTCCCATCGGGGCTCGTTTCGCTTCATCGGGCACTCCCGTCTGAACCGAAGATCCCAGATCCCGGCGGTCGCACATGAGAAAAACCGCCGCGATCTGGGCCAGCGCGTAGCCCATGCCGTAGACACCGTCCAGGCGCGCTGAATGGGAAAACGGGAGGGACTCGAAGATGTACCTGGGAACACGCACCCAGTAGGAAGTGGTGTGCATCTCCTGGGTCGGCATGCTCAGTTCTCCGGATCCGACGTTTTCCATCGTCACGAACTTCAACTTCTTGAAACCCACGACCTGGTGCGCGACGTGGACCTCTCCGTGGTGGTGCACCCGCATCGTCTCAGCCGTATCCAGGACCCGGACCTTGGTGTACGTGATGGCGTCGGTAAAGTACTCCGAATCGACCTGCTTGACGTAGGCACGGCGCTCTTCGACATCGAGTTGCTGGACGTAATACTGCTGGCCCTGGTGCAGGTAGATGGCCTTCTCGTGCAGCGTCGTAAACGCGCTCGAATAATCCACCTCACCGATAATCCGCGCTTCCCCTGTCGTTTCGACTACCAGAAAATTATCGGAGCTGACGCTTCTCAAGGAAATGGAATCAGCGGGATAGGCTTCGCTGGTCCAGTGCCATTTGTTTCCCGCTCGATGAATGAACCCGCGTTCGGACAGGTACTCGAGAATCTCCGAGACATCATGCCCACCGAACAGTTCGTCCGCACCGAAAGGCAGCTCGAACGCCGCACACTGCAAATGGCTGATGAGAATGTGGATGTTCTCGGGATTAATCAGGCCTCTTTCCGGGGACTGATCGAGAAAATATTCGGGATGGTTGACGATGTATTGATCCAGGGGCGCACTCGATGCCACCATGACACCAATGGCTGTGCCGCTGCGACGGCCGGCGCGGCCCAGGCGCTGCCACGTCGACGCCACCGTTCCCGGATAACCCGCCAGCACAGCGACATCGAGGCTACCGATGTCGATACCCAGCTCCAACGCATTCGTCGATACCACTCCCCGAATCAGTCCTTCCCGCAAACCCTTCTCGATCGCACGGCGTTCGTTCGGCAGGTAGCCACCCCTGTAACCCACGACGATTTCGTCCTGACCGACCGCCTGCCGCATGTCCTCCTTGAGGTAGCGGACCAGGATTTCAGTAATCAGACGGCTGTTTGCGAAGACAATCGAACCCTTATTCATCCCGATAAAGCCACGCGCGATGTAACGGGTTTCCTGCACGTACGAACGGCGAATTCCCAACTGCCGGTTGACAACGGGAGGATTGTAGAAAAACACATGTTTTTCTCCCTCGGGCGCACCGCTCTCGGCGATGAGTTCAAACTGCTTGCCGGTTAGTTTCTCAGCCAACTCTCTGGGGTTGGCGATCGTCGCCGAAGTACAGATAAAGTGAGGATCGCTGCCGTAGAAGCGGCAGATACGCTCCAGACGCCGAAACAGGTTCGCCAGATGACTTCCGAACACGCCCCGGTAGGTGTGCAGTTCATCGACGATGACGTATTTCAGGTTCTCGAAAACCCGGGTCCACTTGGTGTGATGAGGCAGGATGCCCTTGTGAAGCATGTCCGGATTGGTCAGGACGATATGCCCCCTGGCACGGATCGCCGAGCGTGCATCCTGCGGTGTATCCCCGTCGTAGGAATGGATCCGGATGTCAGCGTCGAGCGCCTCGGTCCACTTCATCAGGTTGTCGAGCTGGTCGTATGTCAGCGCCTTGGTCGGAAACAGGTAGAGGGCACGCGCATCCGGGTCTTCCACGATGCTCTGGAGGACCGGCAGGTTGTAACAAAGCGTCTTACCCGATGCGGTCGGTGTCAGAACGACGGTGTTCCGGCCGGCTCGAACATGTTCGAAACACTCTAACTGGTGAGAATAGAGTTCGGTTATCCCCCGCTTCTTGAGAACCCCGGTAATCGAGGTATCCAGCGCTGCGGGCATTTCGACCAGTCGGGCCTGGCGAGCCGGAATTCGATGATGGACCGTCACGCAGTCGCTGTTCGATAACTCCCGAAAAACATCGCCCTTCGGAGATCGCTCGGGTAGGGAGGGACCTTCCAACGGTAATTTCAAATGAGCACCTGAGCGCATAAGAGCCACCTTCTCCTTTGATCCGGTCAGGTCAGGTCCTTTGAAATACACCCGATGATGCTCGATTGCTCCATACCAGCGAGAACCTTTGGTGGAAAATCGGGTCCAGGGCCCCGTGGCGGAACTCTCCAGGGTCGCAATCCCCCGCAACGTTATTGTTTTTGAAGCTTTACTCGTTTAAATTGGCTAGGTGGCTGTTCAATGATAGTCCCATCTGTGAAGGCCACCAGATCTTAGCATTTCGAAAACGCGGCCCTTTATTGAGAGAGGAATTGATGAAAGTCCAGCTCAGCTACGACCTTCCGTGGAAAGTAAAGACCGACCTTCTGGTGGTCATACTCGACGAAGACATCCGCCTGGCCGACCTTGGCCGGTCTCCGCTTGCGGACATAGTGGACCGGGTCCGGAAGGGCTTCAAAGCCGGCCGACTCCACAGGGAAAGCCTGACTACTCTGCCACCAGAGAGCAACGCGGGCCATCTGGCCGTGTTTTCTACGTCGCTCGATCCCGCCTATAACGTCTGGGAAAACCTGAAGTCCTACGTCGCGCAATCGGTTCGAATGGCGCGAGAGCTGGATCTGCGGCGCGTCTCGATCGTCCTGAATACCGAGGAGGCTTTGCCGTTCATTGGAAAGGCGGAAGAAGGTGCCTTGCTGGGTTCGTACACCTTCAGCAGCTACAAGAAGGAGAACCAGGAACGCGAGAAGGTCTTCAAGAAAATGCGCGTGGACCTGATCGGATTGAAGTCGCACGCGACACAGAGCAAATTCTTCTTGAACCGGTATCGCATTGTGTCCGATGCGGTCAATCTTGCCAGGGACCTCATTAACGAACCGGGATCGGTGGCGACGCCGGTGATGCTCGCCAAAGAAGCCCGGGCGATCGCCGGAGAATCGAATCTGAACGTGCGGATCTGGGACGACAAACAACTTAAAAAAGCTGGGTTCAACGGCTTGATCCAGGTCGGCAAGGGGAGCGTTCACAAGCCGCGAATGATACGCCTGTCCTACCGCGCTAAGAATTCCAAGCAGCACCTGGCACTGGTCGGTAAAGGGATTACGTTCGATACGGGAGGCATTTCGATCAAGCCCGCCGCCAACATGTTCGAGATGAAAGGAGACATGTCCGGGGGCGCGGCGGTTCTGGCCGCGATGAAGGCGATCGGGCAGCTCAAGCCGAAGGTTAACGTCACCGGTATCGTCGTGGCAGCGGAAAACACCCCGGACGCTGAAGCTCAACGACCGGGAGACATCCTCACCGCACGCAACGGCAAGACCATCATGGTCGACAACACAGACGCTGAAGGCCGCCTCGTCCTGACCGACGGGCTGTTCCAGGCCGGCGAAGAAGGCGCCACTCACGTCGTGGATATCGCCACGCTCACGGGATCGTGTGTACGGGCACTGGGCGACAGCATCGCCGGAATCATGGGCAACTCCGCCGAACTGACCCGCGCAGTCATCGCGTCGGGCCAGAACCACGGAGAAAGCTTCTGGGAACTGCCGCTTCCTGCCGAATACAAAGATCTCCTGAAGACGCCTTATGCCGACCTGAACAACATCGGTGGCGCACTGGCTGGAGCGTCCACGGCCGGGCTGTTCTTACAGGAGTTCATACCGGAAAACGTTGCCTGGGCACACCTGGACATCGCCGGACCTTTCATGCGCAGCCGCAGATGGAAGTACTACGAAGCGGGAGCGATCGGTTTCGGAGCCAAGACGTTGATCGACCTGGCGGAACGGTTTTACGATTACTTCGAGTAGCCCGGACAGGAAAAATGCCCATCGAGGTCAGAGGTCTTCCGGACCACAGATCTCACCCTTGACCGCCGTCGCCGCCACGACGTAGGGGTTCGCGAGATACGCGTCGCCCTCCCCCATGCGACCGGCCATATTCCGGTTCGTCGCCGATATCGCGACCTGACCCTTCTGGGGCCCGCCCGGGCCGGCGTTGATGCAGGCACCGCAACCGGGTTCGATGATCATAGTGACACCGGCCGCTTCGAGGATCGCGTGAATGCCTCGCCTCTTCGCCTCGTCCCGCACAAGCTCTGATCCGTACTGGATATATGTTGGAACAGACACTCTCCTGTCCTTCAGGATTTCGGCATACATGGTGATCGAGGTCAGGTCTCCGGCTGTACACGAACCGGCATAGGCCAGATCGACCCGGGTTCCGCGAACCTTCTCCAGGGCGAGGCCGTTTCCGGGGTGCCCCGGAGACGCCACGAGTGTTTCCACCAGGCCCAGATCCAGTTCCACCAGCGCATCGACTTCTGAATCATCGTCTGGATAGATCAGGCCGGCCTCGATGTCCGCTCGCGAGATTCCACGCCTCTCCTCGAGGTACCGGATCATGGATTCGGTCGGTTCCATGACAGCGGTCAGAGCGTTGCACTCGACCGCCATGTTCGATAGGACGGCCTGCTCTTCAAACGCCAGCGTGGCCAGGCCAGGCCCCACAAACTCTATGACCTTGCCGGTAAAGACACCGTCCCGCTTTCCCTGGCGAGCCAGATGGAGCATCACATCCTTGGCGGTCCGCGACGGGGAAAGAGAGCCGGTCAGCCGGACCCGAACCGTCTGCGGAACGCGGCCTGCGACCTCGTTGTGCTCCCAAATCGTCGCGATTTCAGTGTTCCCAACTCCGTACGCGAAGCAGTTCAGTGCCCCGGCAGAACAGGTATGGGAATCGGTACCCAGAACGACCTGGCCGGGTAGCGCGACGCTTTCACGAATCACCGTGTGGCAAATCCCGTCGCTACCGCCCCCCTCATTGGCATGGAACTGGATCCCAGTTTCTTCGGCGAACCGGCGCTGGCCTTCCCTTAGATCCCGGATCCCTTCCAACGCCTCATCTGTAATGCCGGCCAGATTCGGAGCCAGTGTCAGATGGTCCGGAAACGCGTGTATGGAAGCGGGATTCTTGACTTTCGGCGGCCGACCGAGAGCCGACCGCAACATCGCGGCACTCGGCGCAGTGGTGTAGTCATGAGAAAAACCGGTATCGACCCGGATGAAACCGGCGTCTCCGGGCCGGACGGCGCCATTGTCGGTCGACATGTGATTCGTCAGGATCTTCTCGGCGATGGTCATGTTGCGGGCGGCGGTGCGAATGGCAGGGTCTTCTTCCTGTCCGGCGGCCCGGGCTTCCATGAACCGAAACAACCCACCGCGCCGGACGATGCCTTTGGTCAGGTCATCAAACCCGTCCGTCAGCTCATCCACCGCCACCCGCCGACGGGCCGCAAGCCTTTGGGCCAGAGACCGATCCGTGACGGGGAACATTCCGTTATTGATAAGGTTCTGACGATGAATGGGGGCGATGCTTGGAGCGAAGACAATCCCGATACCCGCATAGAGTAGCGCCAGGGCCGCAACCTCGCGCGACGAACCCTCGCCCCAGCCATCGCCGGCCAGGATCATCCCGAAGCCGCCACTACGAACATCACCCGGGTGGATCAAGCCACCGCCGCCGAGCGAGCGCAGGAGCAAAACTCCGAGACGGTCGTCATAGTAGTAACAGTCCGGGTTCGCCTTGATGATGGCGTCGGTGGACACATGGGCGTAAAGACTTGAAGAATCAGGAGGAGAATCGAGTTCCCGTCCATCGAACTGCTTGCGGAGCAGTTCCTGGTCCGTAGTCAAATACAGGGGGCGCCCGTCCAGCTGGATAGCCTCAACTAACTGATTATTATCGAGATAAATACAAAGTTGTCCTACCTTTCGCACGTCAAAAACCCCTCATTCTTTATGATCCGCGCATTGTACCACCCCTCCCGTAACGCGGGGCCTCCACAGAGAGCTTCCACAAAATCCACAAATGTCACATTTTAGTATGTTTTTGGCTTGCAATCTTCGGTGTCGGCTGTGGTAACCTTTCTCGTGCGACAGGCTCCCATGAGGAGGGGCTGATCGTTGTAAGGACTTTTTCTAAAGAAAAAGCTTTACTCCGGGGTGTCCTCGTAGGATAACACCCCAGTAAGTATACTTATTGTCAGGAGGACAACAGGATGGAACCGAATATCCAAGATGGATTTGAATTGGAACTCGATATCAATATCGAGGAATTAGAGCAGAAAATAGCCCCCGGTGACACTTCGTTCCCGTTCCCGGGCCCCGATGATCCGTATGGCGGACGCGGCGGTGGTGGCGGCGGCGGTGGTAACGGCGGTGGCGGCGGCGGTGGTAACGGCGGCGGCAAGCCCTAAAGTTTTTTGTGATACCCCTGCCTGACGGCAGGGGTATCACTTTTTCTGCTTCTTAGAATGCAGCTCCGGCTGCATTTTTTTTTGCACTCAGGCGGCAGGCAACTCGATCGGGACCGTGACCGAAACCGTTTGCAGTTCGCTGCTTCAGACGCCCCGACGCTTCTCCCGGCGTGGGGGGGCCGGCCCGGCGTTTAATCTCCCTGCGCCGTCCGTCCACACGATAATGTTGGAGCTCTCTTCAAGGACTGGGCTTGTACGGGGACGGTGGGCCCGACGCTAAAATGAAACTCGGCGTTACGGATCATATCGACTGTGCCCACTTTCTTCCGGGACACCCAAAGTGCGGCTCCCTGCACGGGCACACGTACAAGATAGAGGTGATCATTGAAGGCGAGAAGGGGTCCGGTGGGATGATCGCGGATTTCGACGACGTGAAGTCCGCTCTTCGGAATGCCCTTGATCAGTACGACCACCGGTCGTTGAACGAATTCCTTGAATACCCGTCGGTTGAAAACATTTGCGAAATGCTGCAGAAAAAGCTTCAGAACGAGATGAAGTTCCCGTTCACGTTGCGTGTGTGGGAAGGCAATGGAAAGTGGGCTGAACTGTGATGTCTAGGATCGATACCATAAAAGGCTTCCTCGAGGACGACCCTAAGGACTCGTTCTCACGCTACGCCCTGGCGCTGGAATACGTAAAACTGGATCGTTGGGACGACGCGATTCAGGAATTCGAAAGGGTCATTTCGAACGATGCGGAATACGTCGCCACGTATTACCAGTTGGCGAAGGCTTACGAACACCAGGAGCAAAGAGACAAGGCGGAAGCCACTTACCGCACTGGAATGGCAGTTGCGATCGGCGCTAAAGACATGCACACCGTCAGCGAACTCCGGGAGGCCATGAACGCCCTTCTGGAGAGTTAGTGTCCGCTCCTGAAGAAGAGCCATCCTTCCTCTCCACCATCCTGGGCTCAGCCATCCCCCTGGTCGTCGCAATCGGAATCGCCGCCCTCAGCGCGTTCCTCTTCTACATGTTTTGGTTCGGCGTCGGAGGGGCGTTCGACTGGATCTTCTAAACAACCAGTTTTCGCTAGTGGTCCCCGTCAAACAGACTGTAACTTATCGAGCTTCTTTCGGGCACGTTGAACTTTTTCAAGAATATCGGAAGCCGTTGCGGTCCAAATGAAGGGCTTCGGGTTCTGATTGTGACCCCCGACATATTCCTCCACGGCCTGGATTAGCTCAGGAATCGAATGGAAAACCCCGCGCCGAAGCCGTTGTTCGGAAAGATCCCGGAAGAAGCGTTCGACCATGTTCAGCCAGGATGCACTGGTCGGTGTGAAGTGCACATGAAAGCGCGTGTTGCGCTTCAACCAGTTGACGACTTTCTGATGTTTGTGCGTGGCGTAGTTGTCGCAAATGATATGGATCTGTTTGTCTTTCGGCACGGAACGTTTGATCTGATTGAGAAACCGGATCCATTCCTGATGACGATGCTTCGGCATACAGGTCCCGATAATCGAGCCGTCCAGCGTATTGAGCGCGGCGAACATCGTGGTCGTCCCGTTGCGTTTGTAGTCGTGGGTGAGGGTGCCGCACCGCCCCTTCTTCAGAGGTAACCCGGGTTGCGTGCGGTCCAGGGCCTGCATCTGGCTCTTCTCATCGCAGGACAAAACAATGGCGTTTTCCGGAGGGTTCAGATACAAACCGACCACATCCTCCAACTTCTCGACAAATTGTTTGTCGTTGGAAAGTTTGAAGGTGCGTGCCAGATGAGGCTTCAAGCCATGAGCCCGCCAGATTCTCCCTACCGTGGACTCGCTGACGCCGGTTGCCCTGGCCATCAAGGACCGGCTCCAGTGCGTGGCGTTCGGAGGCTTCCCTTCGACCGTCTTCTTCACGATCCGGGCCCGCTTCCGGCGGCCGATCGAGGGAATCCGTCCACTGCGGGAAGCGTCCTTTTCGATTCCCCCGAGGCCATCTTCAACGAAACGATCGCGCCAACGTCCGGCCTTTTGACGAGTGATGTCCAACTTGGCAGCGATCTCCTGATTGTCCAGACCCCCGGCGGCCAGCAAGACAATTCGAGATCGTTCCGCCAACCGGACCGCCACACTGCGGCTTCGGCTCAGTCGCTCCAGTTCCTTCCGCACAGGAATGTCCAATTTAATCGTCGGTGCTCTCCTCATATATACTCAGACGTAGGAAAGCTGAATAAGTTACATTAACTGTGACGGACTACACTAGGTGTTCTCCCTGACTTCGCGGTGAATCCCCTCTTCCCGATTCCCGGCTGTCACCGGGATTTCCGTCCTGCCAGAGCATCCAGGAACGGCGCAATGTCCTGACGGTCGGTCAGGACGGGCGCAAACAAGTCTCCGACGCGTTTCAGCCGTCGTTTCATGTTCTTGATATTGAATTTTCGAGGGTCGATCGATCGCCGGAGTTCCTCCCAGCGCAAGGGGGCTGAAACCGGAGCGCCGGGCCGGGCACGCGGCGAATAAACCGAGGCGACGGTCTTGCCTTTGACGTTCTGGAGGTAATCGATGTAGATGTTCTTCGGTCTTCGGGCCACAACACGCTCGATGGTGGCCCATTCGGGCACACGCGACACGATGATCGAAGCAATGGCCTCGGCAAAGATCCGGACATCCTGGTATGTAAACGTGTCCTCCAGGATCGGCAGGTAGATGTGGATGCCGCTCGCACCGGAGGTCTTCGGGTACCCCCTGAGATTGAGTTCGTCCAAGACTTTTTTCAATTCCAGCGCCACTTTCTGCACCATTCGATACGGGGCCTCGACAGGGTCCAGGTCGAAGATGATGTAGTCGGGATGATCGATGTGGCCAAGCCGGGAACTCCAGGGATTCTGTGTGATGCCGCCCATGTTGGCGAGATAGACCAGCATCTCTCGATCGGCGCCAATGAAGTACCTTGAGTGCTTTTCGCCTGTTTCGCCGGGGAACCGGTGGGTCCGAAGCCAGTCCGGCGTGTAGTCGGGAGCATCCTGCTGGTAGAAATAATCTCCGTGGATTCCGTCCGGGTACCGCTTGAGAACTAACGGTCGGTCCATCAGGTAGGGTCCGAGGACATCGGCGATTTCATCGTAATAGCGAATCAAATCCCCCTTGGTAAAACCGTCTTCCGGCCAGAAGGTTTTCGTGAGGTTGGTGAGCTTGACGCGAGTCTGTGAATCCGGCTCGCCGGCACTGCCCGGTTCAGGTTCCGGCGATGGCTTCGGTGGCAATTCAACGACCGCCTCCGGTTCTTCCCTGAGAACACAATCTCCCGGATCGACGTCATCCCTGAACCGCTGGAATATCGGAGCCCGCAACTTACCATCGAGGGTCCACTCGTTGAACTTGACCTCACAGACCAGTTTGGGTTGAACCCAGTTCGTTTTGGACAATTCCCTGGGGATGTCCGTCAACGGGGCCCGTTTCCTCGTCAGGGGCATGAGCATCTCGTGCGCCTGTCGAAGGCCGTTATCGTCGAAGCCGCTTCCGGCTCGTCCGACATATACAATCTGGCCGGAATGGTCGTAGAGGCCCAAAACCAGTGCTCCAAAAAATTTTCTCGTGGCCGCCGGAGCTGTGAACCCGATCACGACAAAATCCTCACTGCGCGTTGTCTTGATCTTCAACCACAGACGTGAACGTCGTTGATGATAAGTGCTGTCTTTCCGCTTCGCGACGACACCCTCGAGATCATGTTCCGCGGCCACACGGAAAAATTCCTGCCCCTGGCCTTCGACGTGATCCGAATAGCGAATCCATCCCTCGTTGCTGGGAATCAATTTCCGGAGTACCGATTTGCGGTCCAGGACCGGGAATTCCCTCAGGCTATAGCCGTTGATGTAGAGCAGATCGAAAGCATAGAGGAAGACCGGTATCGCCCGTTCGGCCTTCTCGATGTCGGACTCTTGCGACAGATTAATCCGGGGTTGAATCAGGCTGAATCTGGAACGTCCCTCTTCATCGAAGGCCACAATTTCCCCGTCCAGAACGACCGTGTCGGCCGGGACGGTTTGAAGCGCGCGAACAAGACCGGGGAATCGTCGTGTTAACGATCGCTGGTTGCGGCTCAGCAACTCGACCCGGTCGCCGTCCTTGATGGCGATCGCACGGATACCATCCAGCTTGAGCTCGAAAATCCAATCGTCATCGTCGAACGGCTGCTCGGATAGCGTGGCGAGCATGGGTAAAATTTCTCGAGGAATCTTGGTGCGACGCTTCTTCTTGATCCCCCTGGCCTCCAGTTCGCGCTCGACGTCGGCATGCCAGTGCCGTGCACTGGCTCCACCGTCGCCGATCTGTTCAACCGTGCGGCCGGACACGACCGACTCGGGGCGGTCCACGGTCACGTCAGATTCCGAAGCGGCAGAATCGCGCACCTTGAAGAAAATCCATTGGCGTTCCTCTCTGCGAGTACGAACCAGCACCCACTCGCCGGCCAACTTCCTCCCCTTCAATATGAAATGAAACTTCCCCTTCTTCCAGCCTGCTTCGGACGTGGCAGGATCGACCATTTCATAGGTCCCGTGGTCCCAGACGATTACCTTTCCGGCGCCATAGTTCCCTTTGGGAATAACGCCCTCGAACCCACCATAGTCGACGGGGTGGTCTTCGGTTTGAACGGCAAGTCGCTTCTCGGCAGGATCCAGCGATGGACCCTTGGGGACTGCCCAGGAACGGAGTACCCCTTCCATTTTCAGGCGCAGGTCGTAATGGAGTCGCGTCGCGTGGTGTTTCTGAATGACGAAAGAGTTGCCGCTCGGTCGTTTCAGATCGCCGACCGGCTCGGGGGTCCGGTCGAATTGCCGTTTCTTGTGGTATTCGTTAAGGCCCATCGTGCCAATGCCATTTGGGTTCACCCGTCCACATAAGGAGGGCGACCGGCTACTGTATACTACGTGCCATGGGTAAGCTGAGGATCAAAAAGAAAGAGGCGGTCCTTCCGTTTCGCCAGACCGTTGCATACAGATTCATTATCCTGGCTGTCGTCTTCGTCGTGTTTCTGTTTGCCGCCTACCAGATGGTTTCAGCCCTCCTGGTCGGAAACACGACCAATTTCATCATCGCCGCGGTCCTTGCCGTGACGACCGCCGTAACCGCCTACTTCAACCTGGAACGTATGAAGGAGGCGAAGGTTCCGAAGAAAACACTGCAACGGATGAAGCGGCGATGAGCCTCGGCCTGATTGTCCTGCTCACCCTGACTCCCACGCAACAACCGATTCCGCAGATCCTGAACGCAACCGCCGGCGAGTACTCGCTGGAATTCTACGAGGGGCTCGAAGGCCCGCTGTTTGACCAGGCCCAGCAGCTATACCTTGAAGGTCGGTACGAAGAAGCTTCCGATGCCTTCCTTCGACTCTACGAAACGACGTCCCACCCCGTTGCCTTGTTTCTGGCCGGCAACGGCCTGTACAGGCTCGACCGCGTAGACCAGGCGATCGCCCATTACAAGCGTGCCGTTGGTGAAGGTCTCGGGCTGATGCCCGACGTCCATTACAATCTGGCAAACGCTTACTACGCCAGATACATGAAGGATGAGGCTATCGCGGAGTTCAGAGAGGTATTGGCGTTGACCGACGACACCGACGCCATGGCACATTACCACCTGGGAATACTCCTGGACGGAGAGGGTGAACACGCCGAATCCATCGAACACTACAGAAAGACCGTGGAGCTGACCAACGACGGGGAGCCGATGGCGCGACAACATCTGGGCGTCGCCCATTTCATGAATGGAGACTACGAAGACTCCGCTCGCGAGTTGGAAATCTATATCGGGATGGTACCCGACGATCCGGGAGGTTACCTCAACCTTGGAATCGCGCTTCGATACGTCGGCAAGCTCAACCAGGCCGTCGAGCAACTGCAAAGAGCTCTGATCGAGAGCAAGGATCAACTACCCGCCGCCCACTACCAACTGGCCCTGATCCTCGCCGATCGCAAAGAATACGAACGCTCGCTCGAACATTTCGAAGACGCGATCTCACAGGGCCATACCAGCCCGAAAATCCAACAGGAATACGAAGAGGTCAAGCGTAAGGTCCCGTAATTCCCACTTTGACTTCGATTTCTTTCAACACAAAGACACGAAGTCAACGAAGGTCGAAGAACAAGACAAGACAATCCTTCTTCGTGCTCTTCGTGCTCTTCGTGTCTTCGTGTTGAATCCCCGCTTCCCCGAGCATCAGTTCTTCTCGGTGGGAACTTGAGACTTGTCGTCGCTCGTCACGACTACCCGGGGCACGACTTGAGTGGAGCGGCCCAGTTCGTAGAGCGTCAGGATCAACGCCATCGAGTGGGACAGGAACCAGAACGGGGCGAACCAGGCGGCGGCTCCAAGCCGGCGTGAATAGCAGAAATAACTGGTCGCCATCAGGCTATAGCTGAAAGCGGAAAAGTACAGGATGCCCAGGCTGGAGAAACCCGTCTGGTCTCCGAATATCCCGAACAAAATCCCGACTACTGAAACAATGGAGATCACCGAACTGCCGACGACGAAAGCCACGACACGCCCAAAACTCATCGAATCGGTGTCCAGACTGGACATCAAAGAACGGACCGAAGCCTCCCGGGAAACCCAACCCGAACCATCTCCCTCGAAAGTTTTGAGGCCCTCCGCCCGGTAGCTCCACAGCGTCCAGCCCGACTCGTTCAAAATGCCAGGCAACCGGTTAATCCGATTGATGACCGCGTGGGTGTCTCCGTGGAGCAACAGGAAGGGCTCCGTCAGGCTCATACGAGTGGATTTCTCACGTCCCTTATCGACCACCCGGATCATGCGCGAAAACCATTCCAGAGAGGGAGCAATCAACTTCTGCAAAAACGAACGACATTCGATTCCCGGTGAAAGTGCTATTGCGGTGATAGCCTCAGCCGCGGCGAACTCGAGCGCCGATTCGACGGCGAATTTGTTGAGAACGACATCGGTATCGAGAACCAGTAGCCAGGAACCCCGGACAGAGCCTTGTGCCTGGTCCAGAGCACGAATCCTCTCGGTCTCGCGTTCCAGAGAGAACCGAACCGGGGCCTGACGCACCGGAACATGGGACCGCATGGAACAAAATTCCCGCGCCAGACTGACGTGCCGGCCGTCTTCCTCGTTGTAAATCAGCAACAACTCCATAAAGGGATAGGACTGCTCGAGGATCGAATTCAACGTCCGTCGGTTCCCTCCTTCCTCGCCGCGGAGAGGCAGGAGAACTGAAACGACTCCCCTCGTCCCGTTGGATCGCCTCGCCTCCAGGCGAGACCGGCGAGTCAACGCAAACCAGCTTTCGAGGAATACGACCAGGGTGACCAGCGCGGAGATCCAGCATACAAACAGCAAGGCATATTGGACCGAGGCGCCAGTCATGTAATCTTTCTAAATCCGGAGTCGGGTCGATGTCAACAAGGAAGGGAGGAGAAAGTCCGAGGTCCAACGTCCAAAGTCAGAGGAATAGGCATCCAGCTTGACGATAGATTTTCTTCAACACGAAGACACGAAGTCAATTAAGTTCGAAGAAACAAGACAAGAAACTCCTTCTTCGTGTCTTCGTGTTGAATTGCTTCGTATGGGTTCGCATCGCCGTTCGGGCCCACGCCGGGACTTTGGACTTTGGACTCAGCGTCTTACCGGTAGTAAGGACGGAGGCGGCGGTATAACTCGGCGGTGGCCTTGCAGTCGGCGAGGCAATAGTGTGCGATCTCGTCCAGTCGACCCTGTTTGAAATACTCACCTACTTTACTGCCGTCGATCCCGTCTTTAGGAGAGGTTACACCGAAAATCTCGCAAAAAAACTCCAGCGTTCCTTTCTTGTAACGGTCGTAGTTGGTCAAGGTCTCCCGAACGTCAACATGGCGATCCGTCGCAAATCGGCGGGTATCCAGATGGAGATCGCGGGGAGCGGGCACGCCCAGGATTGCGCTACGTATGTTGATATAAGGAAAATCGAACGACTTTCCGTTGAAAGTCACAAACCGGCTCGGCCGAATCTGCACGAGATCGGCCCAGAAATTGGCCAGCAGCTCCCTTTCGTCGCTCTGGCAATATGCCCTTTCGCGATCCAGTTCCATCCAGTAGACACCGATACAGATGATCTTGCCGGTGCAGGGGTCCAGGCCGAGGGTATTCAAGACCCGCTCGCGCGCTTCATCGTCGGCGACGTTCAACAGGATCTCGCGGGCACGGGGAGAAATGGTCTCGATATCCTGACCGACCGTCTCGATGTCGACGATCAAAGTGGTGTAATTGGCCATCGATCTGATCCTAGTTGAACGGCGGGACAGATCAGGGGGGAAGTGGTCCGTGGTCAGTGGAGTACCGATCGGAGCCGTCACATACGGGCGGTGAGGCCTCCGTCAACGGTGAGGAGCTGGCCGGTGGTGTAGTTGTCCGGCTCGAGGAACAGGCCGATGGCACGGGCGACGTCATGAGCACGCCCGAACCTCGTGATGACGTCTTTCTCGATGTATGGATCGTACTTGCCGCTTCCGACGCTCTTCTCGGCCATCCCGGAAGTGGTCACGCCGGGGGCCACGACGTTCACTCGCACGCGATCGGCGCCACCCCATTGTTTGGCCAGAATCCGGGCCGTATGGACGAGGGCGGCCTTGGGAGCCGCATAGGCGGTGCTACCGGGAAAGACGGCAACGGCCTGCATCGTGGAAACGAAGACGATACTGGCGTCGTTTCCTTTCACCGCTGCGGCAAAGTCACGGGCGAGAAGGACAGGGCCCACAAAGTTGATGCGCGTGGAAGCCAGCAGGTCGTCCGCTGTCGCGACCTCGATCGGAACCCGTGCAGGTTCTCCGACGAGTGGAACCAGTCCATAGAGGTCTCCCACCCCTCGGGCTGTCTCTATCAGTTCAATTCTGGTCTTCTCTTCGAGGACATCACCCACGACAACGGTGACCGAAACACCGTATTTCCGCTGGAGATCGGCAGCCAGGGTTCGTGCCCGATCCGGATTACGGTAACACCCTATGACCGGCACACCGCCACGGGCGGCGACCAACTCAGCAACCGCGGAACCCAACCCACCCGACCCACCGGACAAAATGACACTCTTACCTTGCATTTACCGTCTCATCAACACCGAATCCACATACCGCGGATCGATCTTCTGTCCAACCAACGGTTCCAACTCCGCACGCAACTCCTCGATCCAGCTCGTTCGAAACGGTTCAAGTTCCTCGGGCAAGGCGATTTCAGGAAATTCCACGCCTCCATCGAGAAAGCCCTCCAGTTCTCCGGCTTCGAGTGGCACCGGTTCGAATTTGCCGGATACGGACTGCCTCACAAGGGCCGTGTTGAAGGTCTTGCGCAAGGTCGTCTCAGACGACGCAAAAAGCCGCAAGAAGCCCTCGGCCATCGTTCGTATGTCCTCAAGGCGGCTCCTGGCGCTCCGGATATCGGAAAGGCTCTGGAAATTCCGATACGCTCCACTCTCCCACAGGAGGGGTTTGAAACGTTTGACACCGTCGACGAACTCCCGGTCGGGGCTCTCTAGAAGTTCCGTCGTAAAAGCAGGAAACCGTGACATTTGCTCCGCCTGATCACGCAGTCGCCGAAGCTGGTTGAAGCCGGACTTGAAGACGGTCCCGACGTGATGAGTCTTGAGAACTCGAGGAGGGGCCGCGGGGTCGTCACCGGACAAATGCTGAAGACCGATTGTCAGAAAGTCCCGCATCTCCTCCAATGCCGGCCTGACGCTCTCTACTTCTCCCAGATTGACGAGATTGGCCGACAGGATTCGATTGCCGAGGGCTGTCAGTTCGTCAGCCAGACGTTCGGAATCCTGCTCCCGCACGCGCCCCAGCGCATCGAGAAGAAACTCTCCTCCCCTGAGGGACTCCGCAAAAACACTTGGCAATGGCTGCGGCGGCTCCTCGCCCGGAATCGGGTCCGTCGCCTGATCGTCTTCTCTGGGCACCGCCGGCGTCTCGGTGATCTCGGGATCGGCGTAGATGGACAATGCCTCGTAATAATCGACGAACCCGTGAATATCGAGTCGCCGGGTCTTGTTCTCGTAAGCTGTCTCTTCCAGATCTGTTCGAGTCGAATAGCGCACTTTCCGCAGCATGACGAAACCGAGATCCGGATCGAACTTGAACAGGGCATCCAGGATGAGACCTGCGATAGTCGAGGCGTGGTCCGATCTTATCAGGCGCGCAGCGAAACGATTATCGGGAGAGTAGATTAGTTGGGTCGCGGGCGGCGGTTCGTCACGCTCGATTTCGAAGACCTCAATCGAGTCTTTCAGGAACAGCGCGACAACGAATTCATCGACCCCACCTAATGCCTGGACAGTTTCTTCGGGCCCGACCTGGGCGAACGCGGACACCCATTCCATGAAGGGCCTGGGAACAAACGTGTCCTTCCGCCAACAGTCCAGATCAATAAAGCCCCGGACCTGGCGTGGGGTAACCATCGGCAGCAAACCGAGAGCATCTGCTAATCCAAGGATCTTCACGGTAAAGAAGATCTGCTCGAACGAGGAACCGTGGACAATGGACTCGGCATCGGGGCGGGCCAGGAACTCCTCCAGCCCTTCCCTGTCCTGTATGCGAAGGGTCGCACCTATGAGCGGGTTGAGGACATCGTCCGGCATTACCTCAATGTAACACGATGTTCGTGAGGGTTCGGCGCAGGCATCGCGAGTTGACTATAATGGGCACTTATGGAGATGGAGGGACACATCATCGAGTTCATCGATTCGGGATCTCTGCGTGTGGGATATGTTCGCAAGCAGGAGCGGAGCAGACTCCAGATCATCGACCGGCGCGGGCGTCAGTCCAGCGCGCTCTCGTCCAGAGTCGTCATAGTGCACTTACGAATTCGCGAAGATCAGTTTTCAGAAAAGGCGGTTGAACTTCTCGAGGAAGTCGAAGAGCGGCGAGCGGAAATCGACCTGGAATTGCTTTGGGAATCCGTCAAGGCGGAGGAGAGGGATTATACGAGCGCGGAACTCGCCAAGACCTATTTCGGAGAGACCTCGCCGACATCCGAGTCCGCGGTGTTTCGGGCACTGGATTCGAACCCGCTCTTCTTCAAGAAACGAGGAATCGAGTTCCAGCCACGATCCGAAATGCAGGTCGCTAACGAGCGGGTTCGAAGGGAGCGTGAAGAGGAACGCGAACGGTTTCGCGGGAGAGTGTCCGACCTGCTTCGCCGTGCGTTACGGGAATCCGAGCCTCCCACCGACCCGGAATGGCCCACAGTCGCCGACCGCTTGCATTCCTGGCTGCGACTGGGAGGAAAAGACGAGGTCGGCGAAATCCTGGAGGATGTCCTCGGGGAACCCCGGGCCAGAACGGCTGCATACGATCTGCTCGTGAAATCCGGCCGCCTGGATCCATCCGAGGACCGGTTCCTGCTCATCAACGGAGTCAACCAGCACTTTTCCGAAGACACTCTCGAAGCGTGTGCAAGTCTCAGTCACTACGAGCACGACGGAAGTCGAGTTGATCGGACCAACCTGTCCGCACTGGCGATTGATGATGAAGACACACGGGAGGTCGATGATGCGCTGACTGTTGACGAAGTTAACGGCGAGACGATTGTCGGAATCCATATCGCCGATGTGTCGGCGTTTGTAAGAATGGACGGGCCACTCGACCGCGAAGCCTACAGGCGCTCGGCCACGCTCTATCTTCCAAATATATCGGTCACGATGTTTCCCGAACGGCTGGCCACCGACCTGGCCAGCCTGGTTCCGGAACATATACGGCCGGCCTTCACCACCGAGGTTCGGTTCGATTCGGAGAACAAGCTACTTGGTTTCAAGATATTCCAGAGTGTTGTTCGGATCACCCAGAGAATGTCGTACGAAGGCGCGGACCGCAGTCTGGCCTCGGGGAACACAACCCTCGTACGCCTGGAGAAGATCGCTTCGAAGCTCCTGGAGACCCGAAAGGAGCGAGGCGCCAGCGTCCATCGCAGACCTGAGCTCAAGGTTCGTGTCAAAGGCAACGAAATTTCAATCGGGCGTATCGATTCGAATTCGCCGACGCGATTGATCGTCAGCGAAATGATGATCCTGGCGAACCGGCTTGGGGCAGACCACGCCGCAGCCGAGGACATCCCGATTATCTTTCGGACCCAGGAACCGCCCGACGAAGCGCCGCCAAAAACCGATGGCCTGCCAGAACCACTCCAGTTCGAGCGATTAAGGAAAACATTCAAGCGATCCCGGTTGTCGCTGGCCCCCGGAGAACACTCGGGGCTGGGATTGAGCGCATACTCGCAGATGTCCTCGCCTATTCGAAGATACGCCGACCTGGTCAGCCAGAGGCAGTTCGCTGCCGCTCGTAACGATGGAGATCTGCCGTATGACAAGGAAGAACTCCTCAGGATTCTAACGACGGTCGAGGCGGCTGAACTGGAGGTCCGACGCCTGGAGGAAGCTTCGACAACCTACTGGGTCCTGGAATACCTTTCGCGCGTGGAAATGAATCGGCCGCTCGAGGCCCTGATTCTCAATCCAAGAGGAACGCTGGAGTTGACCGATTACCTGGTCCGAGGAAAAGCGGTAGGACTGGAGAACCCCAATCCAGGCGACTATGTGACAGTAGAAATCGAGTCGGTACATCCACGGAAGCCCGAAATTCGATTCCGCCCCGCTTGAAGCCCCATCAACGAATCATGGCCAGGAAAAAAAAGGGAGATGCCGCACGGAGAAAGAAACGGTTCGACCAGGCCATGATCGACAGCACGGACCTGCTGGGCGGATTGATCGCCGATGTGGGCTTCCCTATTCGATCTGACGATTTCCTTGTTTTTGAATTGGCGAGGCTGACCGAAGACTACGACGAACCGTCGTTCGGGAAGAAAGTGTGCCAATCTTAGTTGGAAATTGAAACGGCTCCAAACCCTATGGTTTGATGGTATTGGAAGAAACAACATCAAGCCTGTAAGAGAAAGGAGCCGAGATGAGCAGTCTGTTACGTTCGGTGAAGAAACGCAAGAAGTCGCGTGTGCTGGGTGAGGTCGAGGTCCTGAGCCGGGAGGAATACTCGGGACTGGAATTGGACTCGAAGGTGGAGATGATTCGGGCGTTGATCCCACTGGGGTTGATGCACGTGGAGGAGTTGCTCGACGAGGAAGTGAAGGCGTTGGCGGGTGAGCGATACGCGCGAAAGGAGGCGACGTTGAGGGGCCGGCGACACGGGAGTAATCCGGGGACCGTGGGGCTCGGGGGCCAGCGGGTGCCGGTTCGGGTGCCTCGAGTGCGCAGCGTGGCGGGCGGGGAGATTCCGCTTCGGAGCTACGAGGAACTCAGTCCGGATGGCGCGGTGAACGAACTGCTTCTCAGACGTGTGCTTTATGGGATCTCCTGCCGGAACTACGAGTCGGCCGCGGAAGCGATTCCAGGAGCCATCGGATTGTCGAGCTCGACGGTGTCTCGAGGATTCGTCCAGGCGAGTGGGGCGAAACTTCGGGAGATGCAGGAGCGGGATCTGTCGGCCGAGGACGTGGTGGCGATCTTCCTGGACGGGAAAATGTTTGCCGACGCCACGATGGTTGTGGCCCTGGGCATCACAATTACGGGCGACAAACGCTTCTTAGGCTTCGTGGAGACGAGTACGGAGAACGAGCAGGTACTGACTCCGTTTCTCCGTTCATTGATGGAGCGAGGCCTGGACATCTCTGAAGGCGTGCTGGTGATCGTCGACGGCGGCAAAGGTCTGCGCGCGGCAGTCAAGCGGGCATTCGGTAATCGAGCCCTGGTCCAACGCTGCCAATGGCACAAACGCGAGAACGTGGTGAGCTACCTGTCGAAGACCGAGCAAGCCGCGTGGCGCAAGCGGCTTCAGCGTGCGTACCAGCGCCCGGAGTACAACGAAGCCCGGGCGGCCCTCGAACAGCTCCATGGAGAGCTCGAGGAGCGAAACCAATCGGCCGCTACGAGCCTTGAGGAAGGCCTGGAGGAGACCCTCACGTTGCATCGACTCGGCGTGTACGGGGTCCTGGGCCGTTCGTTCAAGACGACGAATTGCTTGGAATCGGTCAATGCCCTCGTCGAGGAAAGGTGCGCGAAGGTCGATCATTGGAAGAACTCGAGCCAGCGGCAGCGCTGGTTGGCGACGGCGCTCATCGACATCGAACCACGCTTGAGGAAGGTGATCGGCTACCGTCATCTTCCAAAGCTCCGCGAAGCCCTCAGGCGGGAGCTGAAGATTGAGGCGAAGACGTCGACGAGATCGAAGAAGAAGGTTGCGTGACCAATCGTGAGCCGTGGAGAGTTTCAACTAAGAATGGGATTGACTCTTCGGGAATGAGGAATTCCGCCTCCTCGTCGAGCAGGGTATCCGACTCCTGGTGGATCGTGACGTCGGCATCCGGGCCCGAATCGTCGGCAAGCTGCGCCAGGCCTACCCGGAAATGCAACCGGAGGCCCGGAGGATCGCCCCGGATGTCATCGGCGCAATCGAAGACGTGGACTTTCCGCTTCAACAGGTCGGCGCGGTCGTTCGCAGCTTCACGAACCAGCTTTTCGAGAAGCTGGAAGACATGCCGGATGGTTCGGGGGCCGAGGAACCAGCCAGGGAGTTGCTGGAGGGGTGGAAGGCGGGAAAGGTCGATCGCCTGACGATGTTCGAGAAGATGAGAGACATCGGCCCAGGCTCGGTCGGGTCCGTTGCCGACATGCTTTTCGAAACGGTGGATGACGTCGGAGTGACCGAAACAGCCGTCGAACTGCTGGCGATGTTTGAGACGCCGGTAGCTGCGCGGGTTCTGGCCTACCTGGTCTCAGTACCGATCCTCGAAGAGGAGCAGGAAGGACGGGCACAGGCCGCTTTGAAAGAGCTCTGGCCGATGCCAATGCCATACTTTCTTTACAATCTCAAGAAACACACGCATGAAGACCTCCCGTTCCGATGGTTCGAACTGCTCGTTCAAATGGATCAAACTCGTGCGGTCGAGAGGACGCTCGAAGAGGTGGCGGTTCACTCCCACGACCAGAGCTATCACGAGGATCTGCTCGCGATCCTTTCGCTGCTCGACCGATCGAACGATCCCGGCGTTGTCGGGAAGATTCTGCAGTTGATAACGGACTCCAGAACCCCGGAAGCTACGCTGCGCCTGATGGAAGAATGGCTGGAAGTTGCGAAGTTGGAACCATCCGTGGTGATCGGTTTGGACCGGTGGAGGAACGGCCATTCCGTTCTCGTCCGGTCCGGAGAGGATTTCCACACATTCGCCGCGAAGCACCCCGATCGGGGATTCGAGGCACTCCAGGACGACTGGAATGCGGCCTACCACGAATCGCTCGGCTGGCAACAGCGCGCGAGGTTTCCACGCGGGCCCCTCGAATCGGAATTCGACCGCGAGCTTCAGGACACGATGATGAGTGAACTCTCGTTGAACCCCAGGCTGGGCGAGGCCGAACTACGGGGGCAGATTGAATCGTCCCGGGAGAACTGGCTGATGACACACCGCGACGGCGTTATCCCGTTAGTTGCGATCTACCTTGAGCGGGCTCGCGACAATCCCTGGCTGGAGGAGATCTACTGGTGTGAAATTAACGGCTGGTACGTGAAAGCGGCCCAGTTCCTGGACCAGGGGATGGCTGGCCGGGCACGGCAGTACCTGGACATGGTTCTCGAGATCGAGCCGGACTATCCGCTGGCGCGGATGTTGGATGACATCGTCGGTCACGGCGGGTAGGCGCGAGGAGCGACCCCGGCTGGACAATCCCGGCGTCGGAGAGAACCGACGGGCCGAGATTCAGCGCACCCGAGAACAAGACGGACCCGAGCCAGACACGACGGCCTAGGAGCCTGCGCGGCAGAAGGGATCGTAGCGAGAAAGTGGGGAATCGAGGACAGATTTTCTCGATTTTGAGGCGAATAGTGGTTCTATTTGACGAAAATCGGGGAAAATATGGACCGATTCTACCGCTTTCGCAGTAGATCTCTTCTGCCGCGCAGGCTCCTAGCTTAAGAAAAGGACCAACCACCGAGAACACACGCTAAAAATCACTGCAGGACTTGAAATACCCGCACCTGGGACACTTCAGCTTGCAGCGATCCTCGTCCATGTCCTTCCCGCAATTCGGACAGGTACGCTCGATCGCCTCCAGATCGCTTCCCTGACTGACATCGATGTCCATATTCAACCCTCCACAAGCTCCGGTGGCCGGTGTGACGCTGACAGAACCACACCGCTAAAAATCAGAACGCCGGAAACAACCATCATCCAGGTTATCGATTCGCCGAGTATTGGCACAGCCAGAAAGGCCACCAGGACCGGCTGCATGCAAATGTAAACGGAAACGAGCGTCGCCGATGCGCTTTTCAAAGCCACGCCAACCAGGAAGTAGGCCAGGATGCTGGCAAACAGAGCGAGAAACGCGATCGAGGCCCATGTCGACGCGCCGAACGAGAGAAGGTTCGTCTCCCTCAACTCGCTCCACGCGAAGGGAAGCATCGTGATTGAACCGAACGTAAAGATCCACGTCACGACCGTCATCGGATGGTAGCGGGACATGATGTTGCGACCCAGGACAAGAAAAACCGCGTAGGAAAACGCGCCTGTCAAGAGGAGCACGTTGCCGAACGTGTACTGGGATTCGAAGGAAACCGATCCGGGGCCGGCCAGAACGAAAACGCCCGCAAAACCCAGAAACACTCCGGCGGTTTTCGGCAAGCTCGTACTTTCCCTGCCGAGGACAAGCGCGACCAAGAACGTAAATACCGGGATCATGCCGACCAGGATCGTCGCGTTGATAGCTGTCGTCAATGACAGTCCCCGCAAATAGCACAACTGATTCAGGCTGACGCCGAACACGCTGAGCAGGAACAGCTTTCTCAAGTCGGCGGGCTCGATCCGCTCCCGGGCAAAACCGTAGAACCAGACCAGCAGGATGAGGGCCGCAATCGCGAGCCGTATCCACGCCAGGGCCCAGGGAGAGACTTCGCGGAAGGCGATCTTCGCGACAACCGGGAAGGCGGCAAAAATGAACTGAACTGCCAGCAGGCAGAGGTGCGTCGCCATATAGGTGGAGCAACTCCGATCCGATGAGAAGCGGAGCGATGAAGATGCCTTCGGCCACGGATGAGGGCCGGCAGAGACCGGGGATCAGCCGAACGCCCTATCCGGCGGCCCATTACAGATACTTGTCGTCTTGCTGTTGATTGTCGTCCGACTGCTCTTTACCGAAATACTCAGCCAGATGACCCAGAATCGCCGCCGCGTCGGCAGGTCGGCCCTCGAATGTGGTAATGCATCGGGAGCGACGCCACCCTTTCCCGTGTTTTACACCGATGATGATGTACTGATCGAAGAACCCCGTATCTTTGAGGAACCGGACTGCCGACTCGGGGGTGAACTCGTTGGTGCGGAATTCGCAGACGCTTATCAAGTCTCTCAAACGTTCCGTTTGCTCGGGTTCGAAAGTCTCGATGAACGGCTCCAACCCATGGACTTCGCACTTGGAAGGGGGCTGACCGTCCGACGACAGCGCCTCGAGTTGCGCGCGCACGAACTCACCGAGGGCGCAATCGGCGAACCCTTCAATCACCGGACCGGTTCGCGGGAACGACAGAGAGAAGACCTGATCGCGAGGGACCAGTTTTCCGCCCGCATCGATCGATGCCAGAAGCGCCGCCTCTTCGAGCGTAGGAAAGTGAAACGTAATCGGTCGGATGGTGGTTCGGCGGTTGCGAACGCCAGCGTCAAAGACTGTGTTTCGAATGCGAAACCGTACGTCTACCATCATCGCCTCCCATAATGCTCTTTCCTTTATGCTGGAAACCTCGGTCAGATGGGGTCCACTCTTGAAAGAAGGCAACCAACCACTTGAACCGAAACTGTTCGACGTCCCGGAGGTCGCGGCATTTCAACACGAAGACACGAAGAGCACGGAGGAACACGAAGATGGGATATATCTATACTTCGTTTTCTTCGTGTCTTCGTGTCTTCGTGTCTTCGTGTTAAAACGACGATTGTTTCAGTCGAGGTGGAGGTTTCAGGCGGGTTAGCAGCCCGTGGTGGAAGTCTGTAGGGTCGCGCGCAGGGGTATTCGGGTCTCAGGCGCGAAATGAGGAGCGGAACGATGCATAGTCCTCGTGACCGACGAATGACAAAGCCTGTGGCCCGAAGACCCCTGCGCCCTTCGGGTTACGACGGCATGGGGCCGTCTGCGGCGAGATGTCGGATGAAGAGCATCGACGTCTTCGATGGGAACCATCGCCGTCGTCGTGCCGCCTTGCATCTAGCCCCATGGCTCTCGTAACGCGACCCTACAGACTTCCACCACGGGCTGCTTGGGTTACTGAACGAGGTACCCGTCACGCGTGCGGATTTTCAGGTTTCGGCCCGGAACTTCGACACGGATGGAATGGTATCCCTTTTCGGGGGAGGCGTGGTATCCGAGATAATACTGATTGCGCAGCTCGTTATTGATCTTTCTCAGAGCTTCGGCGACAGGCGCACCCCTTTCGACCAGAATGACGCTCCCGCCCGTCATGGAGGCAAGGCCTTCGAGTGTGTGCATGTCGATCAGGATGGGCGCGCCCATCGCGACGAAATACAACAAGGCCATGTGGCTCTGTGCGGACCGGACGACGGCCGTGTAGGAAGTTTCGCTTCGATTGTCTTTGCCGTCCGACAGGACGATCAGGGCCTTTCTCTGGTTGCTCCCGCCACTGACCGTCGAAATCCCGGAATACAACGCATCATAGAAAACCGATGTTCCCCACGATCGAAGCCTGGCCAGGGCCCCGGGCAGTTGCCTCCGGTCCTGATAGAAGTTGTGAACGATGTCGGCCTCTATCGCGAACGACATGACAAATGTTTCATCTGCTGAGGACTGTCCTAAAGCAAACTCCTCAACGCCAGACCGGATCGATCCCAGGACATCGGCGGAACTACCGCTATTGTCGATCAGAACTCCCACGCTGGTACCCAGGTCGTCCCTCTTTTCGAAGATTTCGATCGGCAAACGCCGGTCGTCCTCAAACAGCCGAAAGTCGTCCTGCTCCAGATCGGTTACGAAGTTTCCGAACTCGTCCTGAACGGTGGCAAAGATGCTGACGAGGTTGACGTCTACACGCAGGGTCGACTGCAACGGCAGGAGAACCGGCAGCGCTAGAAGTAAGGTGACGTACCTCATCTCTGTTATCCTCCCAGGCTCCGTCGCAGCTTGTAAATGTCCGTGTGGGTGGGGAAAATCCGTGCGCCTTTGTCGAGCACACGCCGAGCGTCGGCCCACATCTGATTTGCCATATAGATTCTAGCGAGGCGTGTGTAGATCTGGGCATCCCGATCGAGCGCATACACCGTCAGAAATTCGAGATGCTCGATCGCCGCATCCGATTCTCCCCGCTCTTCAAGCACCTCGGCCAGACGGAAGCGGGCGAGATAAGAATACGGTTCAAAACCGAGGGCCGTTCGGAATGCGCTCAGTGCTTCATCCGTCCTTCCAGCGGACATCAGGTAGTCGCCCAACAGCGCCCAGTAGAAAGCGATCGGATCCGGATCCGTCTGGACGTATTGCTGCATCCAGTAAATACCCTCATCCCAGATTTGCATCTGTGCGTTCAGTTCCGCAAGTTTAAGGACGACATCCATACGAGTCGGGTCCAGCGTCGCCACTCGGATGTAGTGGAGCATGGCTCGTCCTTGATCTCCCATTGCCTCTCGCAACAAACCCCACAATTCTTCTCGCTCGACCCCGTACGGATCGATATCAACAGCGAGTTCCTCCGCTCGCAGCAATGACCCTTCCGCCTCATCGAACTGCCGGGAGTCGATGTTCAGGCGGGCCATGGCAATATACAGACTCTCCTCTGAGGTTCGTTCGATCAGAGCCAGCTCCCGCACGGCCTGTCCGGCAAAAACAACTTCGCTCTTCGCCAGCAACGGCTCCATGATCGCCATGTATGCCCGTTCTCGATCCTCGTCCGGCAGTTCGGGAGGGAACAGAGACGTTTTATACTCGCTGAGTAACTCCGTGTTGAGATCCCAGGTCTGAGCGAACAGGTTGCGGGGCGCGTGGAACTCGAGCAGTGGGTGATCATCGGTGTTTCGGAGCGCGCCGATCGAGAACTCACGCACCTGGTCACTCGACATGACGTAGTGGGCAAGGATCCCAACCGGATCGCTCAAGGACATCTGATCCTTGAAGTCCCGCCTCACTGTGGCATCCGCGGCAACTATTCGATCCATGCGCTCGACGTCCAGGTGATACGGTTGATGACCTCCGAGGAGCACGAGGTCGCCGACTCCCATATCCCACACCGATACTTCGGGAAACTGCCGCTGGAACTCTGCAAAAACCATGCGCAGGTCATCGGGGGACAGTTCATACAGCTGGATCCACTGCGCGAAGATACCATCCGGGTTCAGCGCCGACGCGGCCAGTTCATAGAACTCCGATGTAAAAAGACTTCCAACTCCCGCAATCCAAGGATTTGACGGTTCGGAAATAATAATGTCGTAGGTTTCGGGACTGATGTTCAGATAGTTGCGGGCATCCCCATAAATGATGTTCACCTTGGGATGATCGTAACTACCGCGGTTGATTTCGTCGAACCAGGGACCCGCCTCGACTACAGCGGGTTCAATCTCGACGCAGTCCACGCGCACGACCTCCGGGAAAACGGTGGCCGCACCCGCACTGACACCCGATCCATAACCGATGACGAGGACCTTTTCCGGAGATGGATGGTGGAAGCCAGGCAGGTAGGACAGGAGGAGTTGGGTCGTCATGTCCTCCCCATTTGAGGCGTCTACCTTTCCGTTTGTCCGAAGACCGACGTAATTGTTGCCGCGGCGAACCGAGATGCTGGCATTCTTGCCTTCGGAAAAAAATACGACGTCCGTGTCGGTGTAGTGCTCCTCGATAAGAAGTTCGGGACGAGTTTCAAATTGACGGGCGTAGATCAGGACGCCGCGATCCATGGAACTGGGATCCCAGAACAGCCCTCCCTGCATCGCCAGGGTGGCAGTCAGGAGCAGTCCGACGGAGGACCAACGGGCGATCGCAAACGCACCTTTCTCTTCTGACAGAAGAAACAACGCGAGAGCCGAGTTCAGAAAGAGTCCGACCAGCACCGTCCGTTCCGTCCCAATAAAAGGTATCAGGAAGAACCCGGCGGCGAGCGAACCGAGAATCGCTCCGACCGTATTGATGGAATAAGCACTTCCGATCCGACGGCCCAGGATCTGGATGTTTGAAGAGTAAAGCTGGCCGGCAATGGGAAAGGTCGCTCCCATGAAAAAGGTCGCCAGGAACATCAGCGACGAGCAAACGATGAACTGAATCGTCAGAACCGCGGGGAACGAATAGAAGAGGGCACGAATCAACGAGATCAGAAGATACGGCGCCACAAGATAGCCGATCATGAAAACGAGACCGCCGAAGGCGATACCTAGCTGCAACAGGCCGAGGAGACGCAGGCTGACTGAGGGCCGAAAGCGGCTGGCCCAGGAACTGCCCATCGCGATGCCGACGAGAAACGTCACCAGCATAATGGCGAACGAATAAGTCGAACTACCGATGACGGCCGTGAGCGCACGGGTCCAGGCCACTTCATAGACCATTGCAGCAAAACCGGAAACCGCCAGAGTCAGGAGAACGAAGCGATCCGACTGACTGCCTGCAATGGTTCGAGGTGGGGTTTCGACCGCCTCTACATCCGATTCGGGTACAACCTCCTGGTTCACATCGAGCCGGATCGCCAGAAGGCCGAGCCCAACGTTTAGTGATGCGATCCACACCGTCGTCAGTTGATTGCCAAGCCCGGGAATCAGAACCAGTGCCGCGACAAGCGTTCCACATGCCGCCCCGAACGTGTTCAAGGCGTAGAGCGTGCCCACTTTCGAGCCAACCTCTTCGTTACGCTGGACAAAGAACCGCGTCAGGACGGGGAGGGTGCCCCCCATCAGGAAGGTAGGAACCAGCATGATGACGAACGAAGTGATGAACCGAACCAGCGTATCGGCGCCGGCTATCTCCGACAGCTCGGCGCCCACGCTCCAGTACAACGTGTCGACCGCACGGAAGGCGAAGGGAACCAGGAGCGCCGAAATCCCTATAAGGATCTCCAGAATCCCGTACAGCCGCAACGGACGCTCGCTTCGATCCACCATCGATCCCAACCACCAGCTACCCAGAGCCAGGCCCGACATGAAAGCACCCAGAACCGTTGCGATCGAAAAGGAGGTATTGCCAAACACGAGGCCGGTCAGCCGCACCCAGACAACCTCGTAGACCAACCCGGAAGCACCGGACAGAAAGAAGATGAAATAGAGAAGTCGCGTCATGCTGGTTGAGGTATTCAGGGTGTGGCCAATTCCGAAGTCTTAAGCAGATTAACGCAGATCACGGCGATTTTGGGGAAGTCTTGGAAGCCAGGTAAGAGCCAGGAGTTAATTCTCGGAGGTGGGATGCGGCAGGGAAATTGTAAAGACGGTGTCCGGGAGATTGCTCTGGACCTCGATTCGGCCCCGGAGTTCCTCGACAACGATCCGACGCGTGATGTACAGCCCGAGGCCGGTTCCCATGTGCCCTTTGGTTGTGAAAAATGGTTCAAACACCCGGGAGAGGTCGGCTTCCGCAATTC
This sequence comes from Terriglobia bacterium, assembly GCA_965262425.1. Taxonomy (GTDB): domain Bacteria; phylum Acidobacteriota; class Terriglobia; order 20CM-2-55-15; family 20CM-2-55-15; genus CAZOZZ01. Next base: position 3,511,821 of record OZ253536.1, read on the forward strand.
CACGGCCGGTGTCGGACACTTCGATGCGAACCTCCGTTGGTTCGTTCCGTACCGTGACTCCCAATCGACGGTCGAAACAATCTTCCATCGCATCCGCGGCATTCTGGAATAGATTGATCAATACCTGAACGAGCATGTTGCGGTCCACCGATATCGCAGTCGACTCGTCCGCAACGTGGACCTCGAGCCTGACGCTTCTCAATACGAGATAGGGCTCGACGAACCGAAAGGCGTCATGAACCAGTTCGCCCGCGTCACATATCTCGATGCGGGACGGATGTTTCCGGCTAAAGTCGAGCATCCGGGCCGCAAGCTGTCCAAGGCGGTCCGAAGCGGCGGATGCCGCCAGGACGTGGTCGCGCACTGGATCGTCCGATGAAGTCTGTTCTTCGATCTGGCGAAGGTATTCCTGAATCAGCATCAGGGGATTGGCAACGTCATGGGCAAAACACGCGGAAAGCTCCCCGATCGAGATGCAGGAGGCGGCCCGCCGAATCGGTTTCCGCGGAAAGAGGTACCCCGGGAGCCCGATCATCCGCGAACTGCTCCATCCACCACGAAGGGTAGGGCATCATCGAAGTTTCCTTCGCATTCTGTTCAGGACTGCTTCAATCCCGGAAACGCTGAGGCTGAATACAGGAAACGCCGCCAATTCGGGAGCGGTAAAACCATCAATATAGTGGAGCTTGAAGATCAGGAGGTTGCGTGCCGCGTTCTTGCGGTCGTCGTCGCTCTGGAGAACGCGCTCGACATCTATCCAGGACAGCAAGGCACCGACCGATTTGGAATCGAGATCAGCCCCGTCAACACGGGAGTTCTCAATCATCTCTTTTGCATGATCTATGGAAATCACTTGTGCCTGCCTTTTTTCGGCCATCTGGTACCGAAAATGATCGACGACCACACTCGCGGCGATCCGTGCCAGGAACACCTTTACGGCGAACTCGGACTTCCCTCGGAACGACTGCAGTATCCGACCGTCGTTTTGAACGAGACGGACATACACTTCCTGCGCCAGGTCCAGAATAACTTCGCGAATCCCATCCTGGCGCCCTGTCGAAATACGGCAGGCGCGAAGAAGGTAGAGAAAAATCCTCCGCTGGAAGCGCCGCTGAAACTCCTCCCAGATGTCGAGATCGGTCAGGCGGCGACCACACTCCCGGAGTAGATCGGGAGAAGAAGCACCCTCCGGATCTGTCAGACGAAGATGTGAAACAGATGCTGGCATGCGAGTTGCTCTAGTTGGCCCCTTCCATCCGAGTCTGAATCTCACTTGCCCAGTCGGATTCGGAATCCAGGCTCAGATATCGTTCGGAGAAACTCCGGGTCATACCAGGCAGGCCCCGCCGTTCATACAGAAGTACGATGTTGTATACCGCTGGAACGAAAGAAAACTCGAGACCTATGGCCGCTTCAAACTCTCGTTGTGCCTTCTGCAGGTTGTTGTCCAGCTCGGCTCGGGTTTCGGCATGTCTTTCGAGATATGCGACGCCCAGGTCGTTACGAACCGCAGGCTCGTCGGGCGTCTGCGTCACAGCCAGTTCGAGGTGTCGAATTGCCTCATCGAAATCGCCGGCAAGCAGAAATTCGATGCCACTGATGTGGTTGGTCGCTCCCATCCGGCGCAACTGCGCTGCTTCGGCCGCCTCGACTGGGAACTCACTGTTCGCCGGAGACCGTGTAACGACTCGAGCCAGGTATTGCTGATCGGAAAGTCGGGCCTCAAACGGGCGATAGTTTTCGAGCAAACCCTTCGCCATTGCTTCTGGCGTCTCCGCGTCAGGACGATCTAAACCAAGAAAAACGCCTAAGCTGACCACCAGCAACAGTGAAGCCGCCAGACCGATCCATCCCCTGGCAACCCAACCGGACTTCTCCGGCACTGGGCGTTCGGCCCAACTGTTGATTGCTTCCTCGACGACCGAATCCTCCTCCTTGAGCACTGTTTCATCGAGAATTCGCATATAGAACGCCAACTGACTCCGACACTCGTCGCAGCCCACAAGATGTTGTTCGGTCGCTGCACGAAGGGCTGGATCCAGGAGTCCTTCGAGGTAACTGGCTAGCGTCTCTTCATTTAGGCATTGCTGGGTGTTCACGGTTTTGCTCCCCTTTACTCAGAGAATTCTGTCCCCTTAACTAAGAAGACGTAAAAACCGGATCAAACCACACAAATTTTATTTGGCATGTCTACGAGCCGGGGCTACGTCTCTTAGAGCAGAGACTCCTGTGGTCTCGACCAGACCTCCACTTGAAACGTCAATCAATTCGAAACATAAGGAGCAAACCATGAATCGACGAGATTTCATGACAGTTGTCGGCGGCGCGGGTGCCGCCTCGATCCTCGGAAGTTCTTCTCTACTGGCCTCTTCGGAAAAAACGACACCACTCTACGTACGGGGACTGGTGATGCTGTCGTTCAGCGACGACAATTACCTTCGCATCGCGCTCCCCAAGGCGCATGCACACAAGGCTACCTTAACTATCGTCCCCAACGAAGGTGATCGACGTTACACGGAGATCAAGGGGCATGGCGCCCTGGAAGGAGTCCGTCACGACGGCACCAAGCCGGAAGTGCGGCTTCCGGAGCTGCTACATATCCGGGAAATCTATCGTGATGCGGTTCCCCGCCTGGAAGACAACCAGTCGACCATATCTGTCCCATGGTCTGCCGTTCGATCGATCACTACGAACACCGTCAGCAAGGATCGCTGGACTTTCATTCGCACGGACACCGGTGAAGAGGTCCATTCGGTACGCCCACGCAAGATTGCAGAGTCCATCAAGATTGAACTACTATCTTCAAGTACGCTGAAACTGAACAACGGAAAGGTTTCCGTCGCGCTCGGCGAAGTGGAAGAACTCTGGACCGACTTCGTGCCGGTGGGTGACAAGGTCGGCGATTTTGTGGATCATTTTGCACACTACCTGCCGTATGTGGAGACCGGAAATGCGTTCCCTGTGCTGCCGAAAAGGCTGGGACGAGTTCGCCGACAAACTAAAGCTCCGGCCGTGGGGAATTCGTTCGCCATGGCTTTCCCCAGCCCGATTTGTTTTCTGATCCGGCTGGACTGATCGCAAGAACAATATGGCCTCCCGTCTTTCCCGAACTGCCGGATGCGTCGGCATGATTGCCGTTGTTGCCCTGGTTTCGGTCCGATGCGCCCCGAGGGAATCGACTGAAGCTATCGCAGAGCGTTTGATCCGTGGCGCTTTCGCGACTTCGCGACCGACGGGAGGTCGTCTCTTCGGTTTTCCGTATGCCCAACCCGCCTCACAGAACACAACCTCCGAAGGGCTCGATCAAGCAGGTCTCCTCCTGGCCACGCTGCGACCCGACTCCGTGGCAACGAATCGACTCAAAACCTACATAGACATTGTTCGTGCCAGGTGGAAAAAAGCGGCCGAGCAACTGCGATGGCAGGTTTCCGCCTACCCCGATGATCCTGGATTTCTAAACGATTTGGGGGTCGTCTACATGGAGATCGGGCGTCGAGACGCAGTCTACATGTTCGAGGCGCTGTCGCTGTTTGAAGCTGCATCCAAAGTGGCGCCCACAGCGGCCGAACCGGCTTTCAACCTCGTTTTGACGTACAGGCAACTGAACCAGGAACAAAAGGCGGCAGCCGCGCTCGATTCCTACCGGACACTCGATCCGGCAATGGACTCTGTTCGGGAGCTGGCCGCACACCAGCCCCGTGCCGAACGGATCGCGGGTGACATTCGAAATCTGAAGAAAGCGCTGTCGGAAGGAGAGGCCCGCTCTGCCTGGATCACCGCCGAGCAGAACCCGGATGCCTGGTCGCAGGTTCTGCTCGAAATGACGATGGGCGGAAACAGCTTCCAGGGCGATGGATCGGCGGTTCATGAAGTGGCAGATCGATTCGCGGAGAGGTTCGGAGACGAGACTGGCCCTGCGATCCTGCTTCCTCTGGGCTCGGGGCACAACGATCGCGTCCTTGCTGCGAGAAAAGCCGTGGTCGAGGCTCGGTCGGAATATCGAGCCAGACGTTATCGCGAGAGCCTGCGCGTTCTTGATCATGCGGCCAATCTCCTGGAGGGATCGGACTCGGAATTCGATCGGCTGTGGATCGAGATCGCCCGTGCCGATGCGCTGATCTGGGACAGACAGTTGGATGCCGCTCGAATGATCCTGCAATCGGTCGTCGATAGCTCGCGGCGGAACAACTTCAAGTGGCTGCTCGGCCGCGCCCTGACGGTGTACGGAACCGACTACCGGCTCTCTGGGAGTCGGCCGGATATGATCGAGCACCTCGAGGAAGCCCTCGAAGTGTACGAGAGCATCGGCGCGCGGGGCGAGTCCACACGCGCTCGATTCTATCTCGCCAACTATCTTCGTTTTGAGGGTCGTACGACTGACAGTCTGAACATGGCACATCAAGCGCTGGAAGTGGTTCCACCGAATGATCACGGACGACACTATCAACTTCTCTGGATTACCGGTTCGAACCTGGCGCTTCGGGGTGATCCCAAACAGGCGGCAGCGTATTACGTCGAAGCTGCCGTGAGAGCGGAACTGGCGAATGACCCGGTCGGATCTGCTCAGATCAACATCGAACTGGCCGAGATTTACGAAAACGATTCGAGAAGCGACCTGGCGGACCAGCACATTCAGCGGGCCGAAGCTTCGTTAGGGAAAAGGCAGTCCACCGATCTGGTCGCATCGTTGATCGATGTAATCGTGACACTCGGCAAGTCCCGGATTCTCGAGGGGCGCGGGAAGTCCGATGAGGCCTTGAACCTCCTGGTCGAAAAACTTCCCTTGCTTGACCGTGAAAGCATCGAGACGGTCTACAGCCACCAGTACCGGTCCGCGATGGCCGAAACGCTGCTCGGCGCCGGTAGAAAGGAGGGTGCGCGCAAACAGTTCGACCTCGCCGTTCGGGCAGTGGACCGTGAAGACGATATGTTTACCTCAACTGCCCGGCTGGCGTTCGATCCAAGACGAAGACGTGTTTACGAGTCCGCGATCGGATTCGAATTCGACGAAGGTAACCTCGAACAAGCCTGGGAATACGCGCAGCGTTACCGCGCCAGGCTCCTCGAGGAAATGCTCGGCCAGTACGCACCCGAGCACGAGGGATTTGCCGACCGGGTCGCCGCGATGAGCGACCGTCGGGCGGCGCTTGGCGATACCCATCTGCTCGAATACACGGTCTTGAAGGATCGGCTGCTCGTCTGGCTGGTGTCCGGGACGGCTCTGGAAGGCTACGCGTATCCGATCAAGCGCGCGGCGCTCGAGGAAAGCGTCGGCCGATTCCTGGCTATGGTCCGAACCGGTACGCCGGCTGACGAACTGGCCGAAACATCAGTGGAGTTGTATCAGGCATTGATAGGACCCGTATCAGGCCTTCTCCAAAACACAGTTTCGTTCGCGATCGTTCCCGATCGTATCCTGCACCGGCTGCCGTTCGGGGCTCTGCGATCCCCGGAAGGAGAGTACCTGCTGGAAGAACACCCTCTTGTTCAGACGCCGAACCTGGCCTATTTCCTCAGTCCGGAATCGCCGCGGGTGAACGATCCGAAACAGATTGCAATGGGTTCGCGTGACCTCGACGTCTCGATAGGTCAGGAACTGGAGGGACTCGAGGAAAGTTACGACGGGTTGACCAGCTACAACGGGTTCGATGTCGACAGAACACTGTTTCTTGAGGCGCTGAATGGTGCATCGCTCTTTCACTATGCGGGGCACTCGGCGGTGGACGGCACCAATGCCTTCCGCTCGTCGATCCTCCTCGAGGGCGACGACGAGGGGCCCAATGTGATTTCCGCCGCTGACATCGCAAGCTCACGGCTTGCCCCGGATGCCCTGGTTGTCCTTTCGTCGTGCGATTCGTCGGTCGGCAATTCGATCGGAGGTGCTGGCGTGCGCGGGCTGACGTCCGCGTTTCTGATCGCCGGCGCCGGGGCGGTAGTCGGATCCCTCTGGCCGGTTGAAACGGTCGCCACGAAGGAGTTGATGCTTCGCTTTCATCGAAATCGAGCCGGCGGCCGGTCGGTCGTCGATGCCCTGCGGGAAGCGCAACTGTCCTTCATCCAGGATTTCCCGGAACAGGCTCACCCGTACTACTGGTCGGGGTTCACGGTAACGGGCAACCGGAGCGCCCTGCGATCTGGAGTCCCGGCGGGCGCGGGCTCCTAGGGTATCAGCAGAACCTTCCCCGTAGTTTTCCGGCCCTCGAGTTGCCGGTGGGCTTCGGCGGCATCGGAAAGCGGAAACGTGTGCTCGATCCGCAGCTTCAGGTCCCCTGAAGCATGCCAGGCAAAGAGATCTTTGGTTCGTGACAGGAGATCTTCCCGTGTGGCCGCGTAGCTGGCCAGAGTAGGTCGTGTTATGTATAGAGATCCTTTTGCGGCCAGCGCACCCAGGTTAAACGGCGGAATCAGACCGCTGGCCTGTCCAAAGGCAACCATAATTCCGCGCGGCCGGAGGCAGTTCAGACCGCTGTCGAACGTCGCCTGCCCGACCGAGTCATAGACGACATGGACGCCCTTTCCCCCAGTCAGCCGTTGGACCTCGGTTTCGAAGTTTTGTTCGGTGTACATAATGACTTCGTCGGCTCCAGCCGCTCGGGCCAGTGCGGCTTTCTCCTCGGTGGACACGGTCCCATAGATAGTGGCCCCGATCTTCTTGGCCATCTGAATCAAGAGCAAACCCACTCCACCGGCAGCCGCATGGATCAGGGCCGTGTCTCCCGCTTTCAGGGGATAAGTACTGTGGGTCAAGTAGTGTGCAGTCAGGCCCTGAAGCATGATTGCCGCTCCGGACCTGGAATCCATATTTTCGGGCAATCGGACCAGCTTCCAGGACGGAACCAGCGGGAGTTCGGAATAGGAACCCGGCGTCATTGCATATGCCACGCGGTCGCCCACCTGGATGTCGTCTACATCGGGTCCTACGGCCTCGACCGTTCCAGCCCCCTCCATACCTGGCGTTAGCGGCGGTGCGATGGGATAAAGGCCCGTTCGATGATAGACGTCGATAAAGTTCACGCCGATCGCCTCGGCACGAATTACCGCTTCCCCCGGCCCGGGGTCGGGTGCCGGTACTTCCTCGTATTTGAGGACCTCGGGCCCTCCATGTTCGTGTACTCGAATAGCTTTCATAATGACGCTCACGTTAAGGCAGGCCGCTGCTCAAGGTCAAATACTTTGTCTCCCTCCCCACACAATCCCGCTGCCTCAAAATCCGAAATTGAAATTCGAACCCACGTGAAGGACATTCCTTCACCATGCGTATGGATGGAATCTGGGCCAACATCTTCAGGCTCGGCCAGACTGACGAAGGACTGAAGGAGATACTCCGGCGGGTCCCGATCTTCCGCGATCTGGGCAACCGGGAACTCGGGATCCTGACCCACATTGTCCACACCCGGACCTACGGGCCAGAAGAAGTCACTCGCAAAACGTGGATCTGCACCCCCTCACCGTCATCCTGGTCCTTCTCATCGGGGGAGAAATACTCGGCGTCCTGGGACTGTTGATCGCCGTGCCGGCCGCAGCAAGCGTCAAGATCATCTCTGCCGAGCTATACCGAAACTACTCCCAGAGGGCGGTGCTCATGTAACGTTCACCGATATCGTTCAGGAGGGTGACGATCACACCCTCTTCGATGCGACGGGCCGTCTCATAGACCCCTTGGAGGTACGCGCCCGATGACTGGCCGGCGAACAGGCCATGGCGGGCCATCAGGGAGCACATGCGGGCGGAGTCGTCGCTGGAAACGGGAACCTTGTGGTCGACGACACTGGTGTCGAGAATCTTGGGGATGATGTCGCCTGGAGATTCCAGGGGCTTGAGGCCCTCGATTCCGGGGAAGTCCTCGGGCACGATCTGAACGATTTCGATACCGGGCAGCTCTTTCTTAAGGCGGCGACCGACGCCGGTCAGCGTCCCGCCGGTTCCAATTCCGGACACGAAGTGCGTGATGCTGTCCCCAATCTGTTCCAGGATCTCGACCGCCGTCGTGTCGTAGTGCGCTTGCCAGTTGTTATCGTTCGAATACTGATCGCAGTGGAAGAAGCGATCGGTATTGGACGCCGCAATCCGATGACATTCACGAAGCGCCTCGTCGTAGCCTTCGAGCGGATCGGTCTGGATGAGCGTCGCCCCGTGAGCCTGAATGCGCAGCTTGCGTTCCTTGCTCGCATTCCCCGGCACAACGATGTGAACCGGAACCTTCATCATCGCGCCGATCATCGCGTAGGCAATGCCGGCGTTTCCCGAACTGGAATCGAGCACGGCACGACCACCCTCGAGTTCACCCGCCAGCATCGCTTCGAGGAGCATCCGGCGGACAGGCCGATCCTTCAGGCTGCCACCCGGATTGGTGAATTCGGCCTTCGCAAAAACCCGGACGCCAGGGAACTCTTCGCTGAAACAAAAGATCTCCACCATCCTGGTGTTCCCTACAAGACTCAAAGCCGGATAGCGCTCGTGAAACTCCAGGTATCGCTCTTCTGTCGGAATCGTTGCAGACAAGTTCATAGATAGACGAGTTTACCGCAAATCAGGAAGAGGCGGTCCTTACCGAGATCACGTATTTGGCGCAGATTGGCGGGGGTCCGCGGTCCGAACTCCGGGGTCGGGGGCGGAACAGCGGGGGGACCTATTGTGCCAAAACCTGCCGGAGACGAGACCAGGCACGTCGCCAGTAGGATTCTTCGGGGGAGACGATGATGTCCTCGTCATCCACACGGTAAGCACGCTTCTTCGCGAGTTGTTTGACCGTCTCGTGGTAGGCGAAGACGTTGCAGTGAACACACCGCAACAGAGGGGCGTGGACTTCAAGCAGGGGCAGGAAGAGGTGGTCGGTGGATTTGCAGATCGACGGCTCTTGCACACCCCATGGTCACACATCGATGGACAAGACTGGACCCAGTGCCCCTGTCGGCTCCAAGGTTTCTGGTGCGAGGCTGTCATCGATCGGATTTAACCCTACGACTTCATCGCGCGACCGGCACGTAATTGTTTGACGTCTACGTAACCTTAAGCTATAAACAACTCAATACCTGTAAATAGATAGCGAGCCTCATCTCGCTGTCTGGAAGAGGATTCCGCTCAGGCGAAGGAGGGACAGATGGACACCTTTGTCGGTAGTCTTGATGCTCTAAAGGGTCTCGTGGAAAAAACCGGTCACAGGGGCGCGTGGTCCGTCATCGCCCACGGGTACGAGTTCAGGTCGAACGACGGTGTAGTCCTGGACTGGTTTCCCAGCCTGACCAATGAGATTCGCTACCAGGGTCCGATTGAGGCCCGAGCGCGTTTCCGTCATACACTTGCCGCAGGAAATCCCAGAGCCAGATCCAGTGCCGCTCGACCCCGACCCCGAGCCTGAGTCGGAAGGCCGAGAGTCCTTACGCAGATTGCGCGAACTTCACAGATGGGAGTCCGAAGGCTGTTCGTTGCCCGCGGCTCACTCCCACCCAATAGCGCTAGGAGCCTGCTCGGCAGAAGGGGAAAGTGTGCCAATCTTAGTTGGAAATTGAAACGGCTCCAAACCCTATGGTTTGATGGTATTGGAAGAAACAACATCAAGCCTGTAAGAGAAAGGAGCCGAGATGAGCAGTCTGTTACGTTCGGTGAAGAAACGCAAGAAGTCGCGTGTGCTGGGTGAGGTCGAGGTCCTGAGCCGGGAGGAATACTCGGGACTGGAATTGGACTCGAAGGTGGAGATGATTCGGGCGTTGATCCCACTGGGGTTGATGCACGTGGAGGAGTTGCTCGACGAGGAAGTGAAGGCGTTGGCGGGTGAGCGATACGCGCGAAAGGAGGCGACGTTGAGGGGCCGGCGACACGGGAGTAATCCGGGGACCGTGGGCTCGGGGGCCAGCGGGTGCCGGTTCGGGTGCCTCGAGTGCGCAGCGTGGCGGGCGGGGAGATTCCGCTTCGGAGCTACGAGGAACTCAGTCCGGATGGCGCGGTGAACGAACTGCTTCTCAGACGTGTGCTTTATGGGATCTCCTGCCGGAACTACGAGTCGGCCGCGGAAGCGATTCCAGGAGCCATCGGATTGTCGAGCTCGACGGTGTCTCGAGGATTCGTCCAGGCGAGTGGGGCGAAACTTCGGGAGATGCAGGAGCGGGATCTGTCGGCCGAGGACGTGGTGGCGATCTTCCTGGACGGGAAAATGTTTGCCGACGCCACGATGGTTGTGGCCCTGGGCATCACAATTACGGGCGACAAACGCTTCTTAGGCTTCGTGGAGACGAGTACGGAGAACGAGCAGGTACTGACTCCGTTTCTCCGTTCATTGATGGAGCGAGGCCTGGACATCTCTGAAGGCGTGCTGGTGATCGTCGACGGCGGCAAAGGTCTGCGCGCGGCAGTCAAGCGGGCATTCGGTAATCGAGCCCTGGTCCAACGCTGCCAATGGCACAAACGCGAGAACGTGGTGAGCTACCTGTCGAAGACCGAGCAAGCCGCGTGGCGCAAGCGGCTTCAGCGTGCGTACCAGCGCCCGGAGTACAACGAAGCCCGGGCGGCCCTCGAACAGCTCCATGGAGAGCTCGAGGAGCGAAACCAATCGGCCGCTACGAGCCTTGAGGAAGGCCTGGAGGAGACCCTCACGTTGCATCGACTCGGCGTGTACGGGGTCCTGGGCCGTTCGTTCAAGACGACGAATTGCTTGGAATCGGTCAATGCCCTCGTCGAGGAAAGGTGCGCGAAGGTCGATCATTGGAAGAACTCGAGCCAGCGGCAGCGCTGGTTGGCGACGGCGCTCATCGACATCGAACCACGCTTGAGGAAGGTGATCGGCTACCGTCATCTTCCAAAGCTCCGCGAAGCCCTCAGGCGGGAGCTGAAGATTGAGGCGAAGACGTCGACGAGATCGAAGAAGAAGGTTGCGTGACCAATCGTGAGCCGTGGAGAGTTTCAACTAAGAATGGGATTGACTCCAGAAGGGATCGTAACGAGAAAGTGGAGAATCGAGGCCAGATTTTCCCGATTTTGAGGCGAACAGTGGTTCTATTCAACGAAAAATCGGGGAAATATGGACCGATTATACCGCTTTCGCAGTAGATCTCTTCTGCCGCGCAGGCTCCTAGCTGGTCTGTAACCTGGTCAGAAACAGAATCAGGTCGGACTTCGTAATGATGTCGAAGCTCTTGCCGGCTTCGATCAGTACGGCGGTCGTCTCATTCTTCATGTGTTCGGCGACCATGTTGAGCGACGCGTCGGGCGGCAGGACAGGAAACGGTGGTTCCATGTGTTCGGCCACGGGCTTAGACTTGGCCGCGGGATTGGACACGAGAATCTCCAGGATTCGACCCTCGCTGATGCTCCCGACCACACCGCCACCTTCGATGATTGGCAACTGAGAGATGTCATGCTCCTTCATCAGGTTGACGGCTGTGTCAATGGAAGTCGCCAGAGGGATGGAAAAGATCGTCTCGGCACGGCGTACCTTGCCTTGAAGAACCTGGTCGACCCGCACATTGAGGGCCGGCTCCAGATACTGGTTTTCCCTCATCCAGTTGTCGTTGTAGATCTTACTTAAGTAGCGTGTTCCTGAATCGGGAATGATGACAACCATCAGGTCGTCTTCCCGAAGTTTCCGGGCACAGATCAATGCAATGTGAACCGCCGAGCCGGCCGACCCACCCGCGAACATCCCTTCGGATCGGGCCAGCTTCCGGGTCATCAGGAACGAGTCCTTGTCGGAAACTTCATGGAGCTCGTCGATGACGGAAAAATCGACATTCGCGGGTTTCTCGTCCTGCCCGATACCCTCCACTTTGTATGGTTGTGGTTCCGGCCGCTTTCCGGTCTTGAACATCCCGGCAAATATCGAACCGACCGGGTCCACACCTATCACACGAATGTCCGGGTTCTTTTCCTTCAGAAACCGGGCCGTTCCGCTGATCGTCCCTCCCGTGCCAACACCGATCACGACATGTGTGACCTTCCCCTCGGTCTGTTCCCAGATCTCAGGTCCGGTCGTTTCGTAATGTGCCTCGCTGTTGGCCATGTTTTCGTATTGATTCGGGAAGTGGCTGTTGGGAATTTCGTGATTCAGGCGCTCGGCGACCGAGTGATAGCTTCTCGGGTCGTGGTGCTCCACCTGGGTGGGGGTGACGATCACTTCCGCGCCGAGTGCCCGGAGTCCGTCGATCTTTTCCTGACTCATCTTGTCCGGCATCGTAAAAATGCACGAGTATCCTTTTACGGCGGCCGCCAGCGCCAGCCCCATACCCGTGTTGCCCGACGTTCCTTCGATCAAAGTCCCCCCGGGGCTGACCTGGCCGGCCGCCTCAGCGGCCTCGACCATCTTGAGGCCGATGCGGTCCTTGACGCTTCCTCCCGGGTTCATATACTCCAACTTCGCCAGGATGGTTGGCTTGAGTCCGCGGGCAACGCCGTTCAAGCGAACCAGGGGGGTATTTCCGACAGTTCCCAGGATGTTTTCGTGCCACATGGTGATTCCTCGTCCTTCCTCTACTATGATGCGGGGCTCGAAACCAGAGTCTCGATGCGACGAAGTCTTCCCTCGACATCCGTACTCGGAAGGTTGCTGACATAAATGTTCTTCATCCCACGCCGCAACAGCGTCTTGATGCTGTGGGCGCAGATCTCTTCGGCGCTACAGCCGCGATCGAAATCCGCTTTCAATTCATCGACAGGCACCGGGAAGAATGTCTTCAGCAGGTCCAGCGTCTTCGGGTTCGCACTACGATAATAGAAGACTCCAAAGACGCCGGGCATCTGTACACCCCGCGCCGCGCATTCGTCCAGAAATCGGTCGAGCCCGTCCGTCTGGTAATGCGAAACGATCTGGGCCAGGTAGAAATCGGCGGAATAGTCCGGATCCACCATGAACTCGACCTGTTTGATGCCGCCGTGGGGATTGGCCCACGCTCCCAACGTCAAGCCGGGCACAAGATCGCGGATCATCTTTCGCAACTGATAGGCATGTTCGACGCAACGGGACACGACGTCGGAACGATCACCCCCCAGGACCACCAACGCACGAAATCCGATAGCGTAGGCTCTCTGGGCAAACTCGAGACAGTACTCCAGCGGGTGCTTAGCGGTCAGGATCGGGACAATCAGGGAGCGGTCGGCGTCGCTGCCAAGATTGATGATGACATGGCGCAGGTTCTGTTCCTCACGTCGGCCGGTCGAGCCGTCCGTCATGAAAACGAATCGGTTCAGCGAAGTAATCTTTCGGATGAAGTGGTTGCTGTCAATCCAGGCGTCGAGGCTCCGCTCGAGAGACATGTCCATCTGTGGCGGGCACCACTCGACGTTGGACAGGGGTTGCTTCGGATCGTTTAGTGCTTTGAGAAAGGACATTCGGGCCGACTCGCCGTTCACTCTCAGCGTTTGACGGCCTGAGCTTTGCGGGGTTTCTTCTTCGACTTCTTTCCGTCGGCTGGCGCGACGGTTATTTCAACACGATAGTTGTCCAGCATACGTGCCAGGTCTGTCGTGACTTTGCGCCGGAGGCGATCAGGAGAAAGAACCACGGCGGAAGAACCGAAGCTCAGTATCCAGGACTCCAGTTCGAACTCACCACCCACGTGCAGGTTCATCACGATTTCACCATCGCTCACGTCCCGCACCTTCTGTGAAGGATGCCATGCCCGGGACCGAACATACTGTGCAATGTCCGCCTTGAACAACATTTCTACGTCGAACGGGTCCTCTTTCACAAGTCCAAAAGCCGACTCCAGGTAGCTCTCGATGGAAAAGTCCGCCGGTTTTTCGAAGTGGTCGGCAAGCTTTTTCACTTCCACGATTCTCTCAATGGCAAACGTGCGAATCTGCTCATATTCCTCGACATAACCGAACAAGTACAACCCACCGCGAAAATGCATCAGCCGGTAGGGGTGCACCATGTATGTTTTCTGCCGCTGGCTGTGGACCGAGTAGTACTCCATGCGAATCCGGTTGTCCTCGCCGATCGCATCCATCAACGTTCGGATCGTCTGTTTGTGTTCCTCGAGATCCTTCGGCGCGTCGGCACGGACGGCGATGATCGAGTCCAGGGTGTTGAAGAAAGCGATGTTCTTTTCGGGCAAAGCACCTTCGATCTTCTTGAACGCCGAATCGATGTCACTGGAATAGGGAGGTGCAGAGAGGGCGCTGACGAGATTTCGGCTGAAATACAGGGCGGCAAGCTCAGACAGGGACAGGTTTGCAAGCGGCAGGCCTTTGTATTCTTCAGCCAGGCGCCAGTACACCTTCCCCTCATAACGCTCGTCATAGAGCGGGAAGCCGGCCTCCATCAACGCCGCCAGATCACGGCGGATCGTTTTCGTCGAAACCTCGTGGCGAACCGCCATGTCGGGGATCGTGCTCCAACGTGTGCTCTCGATCTGCTTGAGAATCGCCCACTGGCGGATTAACTGTGCATTTCTTCCCATCTTCAACCTCCCCACCAGACTCGTTCGGGTGGGCACACATAGAACATATTTATCGAGATTGGATTCTATGGTCGGGGTGTCATGAACACAAGCAATACCAGATTCTCTTCGCTCTGGTTTCGGACTCCATGATCCTCATTCGGCCTCGCGACGATGGCTTCACCCTCACGACACAGGCGTTCCTCACCTGCGATATGGAATATGCCGTTTCCCTCGAGGACATAGTAAATCTTGTCGGATTCAGCATGCCGATGGATTCGCTGCTCCTGCCCGGGTCGAAGACAGTACAGATCGCAGAAGTACTTGTCGGAACCAAAAAGGGGAACCTTCTGCATCTTCTCGTCGGCAAAGCTCGAGAGCGCTCGAACGTCCTTACAATCCACAGAAGCTATTGTAATTGAAAGACCTGGGCGTCGGGCACAATTTCCTCGACAAGCTCCAGCAGGTGCGGATGGCAGGTAAAAAGGAGGATCTGGTGGGTATGGGACAGATCGCGAACGGCATCGATGGAACGGCGCGTTCGGTGGGGATCGAAATTGACGAAGATGTCATCAAATATCACCGGAAGGGGTTCGACGTGCTCGGAATACTCCCGAACCAGCGCCAACCTCATGGCCAGGTACAGTTGTTCGGCTGTGCCCCGGCTCAGGTTTTCGGGACTCACGCGCGCTCCATCGCACTTCTCGACCACGATGTCCTCTGAGTCCAGCGGTGCGATCACGCGCACGTAGCGTCCTTCCGACAGCAAAGCAAAGAACTCGGAAGCGTGGCGTAATACGTCGGGTTGGCGTTCGCTTTCATAAATTTTTCGCGTCTCGTCCAGCAGTGTCCGGCACAAGGTGAGGACAGCCCACTTTTCAGACGCTTCGTCAATCCTGGCCAGGATGGACTCCTGACGAAGTCTGGTGTTGGAACGCTCTTCGCTCCGGCCCAGCGTCAGGATCCGCTCTTCGAGCCGGCCACACTCCCGGCCCGCTTCGGCCAACTGCCCCTTCGCCACGTCCAGTGCAGCGACCGACTCGGCGTAGGCCTCGTCATCAACGGCGTCCACCTTGTCCCAGCCTGGCTCGGCTTCGACCTCGGCCGACGGGGTCCGGTCCAACTCCCTTTGAAGGTCCTGCCGTTTCCTGAAGAGCTCGGCACGCCTGAAGAACTCGTCTTCGGTCGCCGCACCGCCGTCTTCGAGCAGGGCGCACATGCCGAGGTCGTTTTCCCGGATCTGGTCGTTGGTCCGGATTCGTGCCTTTTCCTCCAGAGAGAGTTCGTTGTCGATCGATCGGATCTCATCGGCCATGTCCGTCAGTCGCCGCACCCTGGCAGCTTCCTTCTCGAGATCCGCAATCGAAAAATCGCTCCGCCCGGCGTGGCTTTCAATCGCGGACCGAATCTCGGTTCTTTGGTCTCTGGTACGTTGGAGCTGGATTTCCACTTCCCGGAGCCGTTCGCGACCCGCATCCAAGTCGCGACCCAGGCGCTCTGCATGCCGGGACCGGCAGTGGTACCAGTAGGTCAGACCCACCATGACGGCGGCTACAACGCTACCTGGAACGATTTGCTCCGCCATGAACAGGTTCGCGGCGCCCAGGCCCACCAGGGTCATGAAGATCGCCATCGCGACACCCGAGGGTGGTCGCGCGGAATCACGGGAGGACCCGAGAAGATCGCACTCCGCTCGCACCGCGTCGCGCTTGGCGATCGCCGCGTCGACGATCTCTCCCGCCGAATCCAGGCGAGGTAGCAGAATCCGGAGCGAGTCGACGCCACGACTGCGACGGATGAGTTCCTGGGGGGTGTACAGCGTTGCCAGTTCTACACGCTTCAATCGCCGGGCTTCGATGTCTTCACTTCGCTTTCGAAGGTCCGATTCGAGTTGACGGCGTTGATGCAGGAGAAGGTTCAAACGCTCGACACCACCCTCTGGAAAACGATCGACGGTTTCGAGGTCGTCGAGTTGGGATTCGATCGCGGCACGCTTCTGACGGTGTGGTAATGCTTTTCGCAGTTTTTCGTAGTGATCGACGCGCTTGGTCAGAGCCCCGACGGAGACGTCCAGCTCTTTGATCCGGGTTTCCACGCGAAGATGCTCTTCATGGGCGGCCACGTATTCCTCCGGTTCGTGCTCGGTGCGGTCCAATTCGTCCCGGACTGTCTCGAGTTCCTTCAACGCTCGATTGATCGTGCTGTTCTGGCCCCGGGGCAGAAAAAGCTTGCCGCGGCGTTCCTCCAGGTCTTTGTGCACCCGGCTCCATCGGGTTGCACCTACGCCAAGCCCCGCTCCGGAGATGTGTGACGCGACTTCGCTTTCCTGCAAGGTGCGGAAGTGTTCGAGCTCCTCCAAACCGAATGCGAACACGTTGTGATAAACCGTCCGCGTGGTGCCGCCGAGGACACCTTCCAGCATCTGCTCGTCGCCCGTCCCATCCCGGTGGTGGAGCTGGACAGCGCCGCGAACGTGGCGACCGGCCTTACGCTCGACGCGGATTTCACCGGTGGCCACGGTCAGGGCAAGCGAACCGCCGTGTTTTCCACCGTTGAGCGGTTCGTATCGTCTGGAATGCGACCTGCGCTCGAAGCCAAAAAGGATCGAACGGATGAAACTCATCAGCGTCGTCTTTCCCGCTTCGTTGGGGCCGCAAAACACATTGACGCCTTCGGACAGGCCCGTCCACGTGCGGTCGTGCCACACGCCAAAACCGTCGATGTGGATTTCTGAAATTTTCACTTTCGAAGTAGCAGGTCCACGCCGAGCGCTCCGGCTTTTTCGATCCACTCCACAACACGAGCGCTGTCGGGCGTAAACAATTCTCGCTTCCTGAACAGAGGAGACAGGCTCTCGGCAAGTTCGTCGCGAAAGGCAGGGTCTTTCTGGGCGCGCTCGACGAGACTGAGGAAGTCGCTGACTATCGGTTCCGTCTTCAGTCCGGTCCGGTCGATTTCCGAACCCGTCGAAATCCGCAACGATTCGACGTCCACAAGATCCTGCAACTGATACTGCAGTTCCTCGTTCATCCCCTCCCGCTGAAGATCGGCGTGTAATGGACCGTTTCCGACGAGGCGACATCGTAGGACGGTCGGACCGTCGAATTCAGCTGCGATCCTTCGGGCGTTGTCCTGCAACCCGTCAATGAGGGTCTCCATGCGCGAGTGATCCTGGATGGACAGTTCAAGCCTCGACCACCGCACCACATCGGTCTCGACGAATTTCAGGCGGGTGCCCCCCCGGGCATCGACGTCGACCTGAAAACAACCCCGGGGGCCGGTTTCTCGGGCATGGCGGCCCTGGGGATTGCCGGGATAGACGATCGGCGGTGAGGCGGACAAGATCGCGCGGGTGTGCACATGTCCCAGCGCCCAGTAGTCGAACCCGGCACGAACAAGGTCCGTCATCGGCGCTGGAGCGTAGTCGGCATGCCCGGATTGACGTCCGATGTTGGCATGGAGGAGTGCAATCGAATAGACGTCACCCAGAGTCCTCCGGAACGACCGGGCCAGGTTGTCGGTGACGCGCTCCTTCGTGTAGCTGATTCCGGTAACGCGCGCAACTTCCCTTCCGTTGCGGATCACCGGCTGTGCGGCCACGTTACCGTCGAAGGTCAAAACGTTCGAAGGCATCTTGAACTCGCTGCCCCAGCCGTTGAGCGGGTCGTGGTTGCCGTGAACGACGAATGCGCCTATGTCGCGATCTTCCAGGCGTTCCATCTGGCGGCGAAATTCGACAAGGGCACGCAGGCTTCTGTCGCGCGAGTCGTACAGATCGCCGGCAAAAAGGACGAAGTCCGATTTGGAGTCGATCGCGTGCGTGACGATACGATCCAACGCCTGAAACGTCGCTGACCCGAGACGGTCACGCAATGTCGTGGAAGTTTCGGCCAACCCCCTGAACGGACTGTCCAGATGCAAGTCGGCCGCGTGGATGAAACGAAACTCTGCCATATTGTAGTTTTGCGCAAAAACCGGTCAGAAGTGGTCCGGGAGTTGGCGTTGGGAGATGTTAAAATGACGGGTGGCGGGTCGAGTGGGGGTCGGCGGGACTATCGTGCGGATGCCGTCAGTTCCACGCTCACAATCATGAAAACATTAGTTTTATTGCGGCACGGACAGAGCACCTGGAATGAGGAAAACCGGTTCACCGGGTGGACGGACGTCGGGTTGACCGAAAAAGGGATCGACGAGGCCAGGCAGGGCGGCCAGGCACTTCTGGAGGCCGGGTACGAGTTCGATCTGGCGTTCACATCGGTGCTCAAACGCGCGATCAAGACATTATGGCTGGCGCTTGAAGAGATGGATCGGATATGGATCCCGGTACAGCGGTCGTGGCGGATGAACGAGCGCCATTACGGGGGCCTCCAGGGCGCGAACAAACTCGAAACGGTCGAAGAATATGGCTCCGAGCAGGTCTACATCTGGCGTCGCAGCTATGACGTACCCCCTCCCGCCCTGTCGCCGGACGACTCGCGAAGCCCGCGGAAGGACCCCCGGTACGCGGATCTTTCCGACGCCGAGATCCCGCTGACCGAAAGCCTGAAAATCACCGTCGAACGGGTTCTTCCGTACTGGCACGAGACGATCGCTCCAGAGGTGGCCGCCGGAAAACGCGTCCTCATTGCATCTCACGGCAACAGCCTGCGCGCGCTCGTCAAGTATCTGGACAATATTTCCGATCAAGATATCGTCGGATACAACATACCGACCGGCATTCCGCTGGTTTATGAACTCCACGACGACCTGACACCCATCCGTAATTTCTACCTCGGCGATCCCGAAGCGGTGGAGCGGGCCACACGGGCCGTCGCCGACCAGACCCGCAAAAGCTAGTGGTCCCCGCCAGAGATAGCGTTACTAGATTTCGGAATGCAACGGTGCCGGATTTGGGGGAGCGACGAGGAGTCAATGCTTCGACATTGTGAGGAGGAGCGACGCCAAAGACGGTACCGTTCCGCCCGAACCCGTAGGGCCGATGGAGGTTGCCCCTCGTGAACGCTCAAAACCGTCGAAAGTCACACATACCACGCGTGGATCTCACTCATCAGTCCGCTCGCAACCTCCTTCGGAGATAGTAACGCTATATCTGGCGGGGACCACTAACAGCCTAAATTCTTGTTAACCATCGCGCTCATCGAACGTCTTATAGAAGAGAACAAAGACGATTCAGAACAGGACGGACAGATTATGAAGCGCAGAAAGAAGACAAGATTGAAAGCCACCGATTACAAAGTCGTATCGTTGAATGGAGCGCTTGAGCCTCATGTCGGACGTCTCAGAAAGGCGCTGTCAAAAGGACTCGTCGCTCTGGGTGACCGCGCCCGCGACAATTTCTACGAGGTTCGCATGGAAGACGGCTGTTTCTACATCCATGTCTACGATCTCAAGAAGACCGTGTATCTGATCGCGGCCAGCCAGGCCGGACGCGTGGCCGAGTTCGCGAAACAGGGGTGCGCGCCCTGCAACTTCCAGATCACCGCAGCCCCGGCGATTTCCTGACCTGGGAGCCAGCGAACCGACTATCGCGACATCTCACCCAGAACAGCAAAAAGCCCGGAGAAAGATCTCCGGGCTTTTTGCCTCCTCCGCAGAATTTGTGGGCAGTCCAAAGGCCTGTGCGCACATAAGTAATTGAAACAAAGTACCTTATTCTTTTGTTCGACGGCGAATATTCCAGTACCCACTTCGGTCGGACGCCTACACCCGGTGCCCGGAGCCCCCGCCGGAGGCCCCGTTCCCCATCGCCCACACCAGCCGACACCGCGGAGCGCAGCCGAGGGTCAAGGCCGGCGCAGCCGCCGAGCTTGCGAGGGAAGCCTTGAGGCTTGGCGAGCACCGTGGTCTCCTCAAGCGGCGATGGAAGACGGTTTTACCCACAAATTCTGCGGAAGACCCGGCTTTTTTAATGTCTGGATATTCGGGGCGGGCGATTATTCTTGAGCGGGCCCTAAGTAGCCGGCGCGTGATCCGGCGCAAACACCGGCGTACACCAGTGACGGTACTTGTCCTCGCGGCCACGGACGACTCGATAGAACAGGTCCCGCAATCTTGCCGTAACCGGTCCCATTTCACCGGAACCGATCGGTCGGTGATCGACCTTCGTTATTGCCGTCAACTGCACACCCGTGCCGCTGAAAAAGGCTTCATCGGCGACATAGAGTTCAGTGCGATCGATCGACCGCTCGATCACTTCCACGCCCAGATCATCTCTGAGCAACTGGATCATCGTCCACCTCACGATTCCTTCCAGAATGTTGTCGGTCACAGGTGGAGTCAGCACGACGCCGTTCCGGACGAGAAACACGTTTGCCGCCGAGCCCTCCGAAATATGACCGTCCGCGTTCAAGACGATGGCCTCGTCAAAGCCTGCCCGTTCGGCATCTGTCTTGACGAACGCCGAATTGACATACGCGCCGGCGATCTTGCCACGTGCCGGCATGGAGTTGTCGTCCACCCGACGCCAGGAAGAGACCGTCACGTGCGCGCCTTTATCGTTCGTAACGTACAGGCCGAACGGAATCGAAACGATCGATAGCTCGGGGACCATGTCGTGTAGCTTTACACCAATTATCGGTTCCGGGTAGAACGCGAGAGGACGGATATAGCAGTCCTCGCGATGGCCTTCCGTCCGCAGCAATTCCAACGTCACGTCGGTCAGGTCCTGCAGTGTGTAAGGAAGTTCCATGCATAGCAGATTCGCAGACTGTAGGAACCTCCGGTAATGGTCCTCCGGACGGAAAACAAAAGTCTGCTGTTCGTCATCGTTCCAATAGCCGCGAAGCCCCCCGAACACAGCCGTCCCATAATTGAGAGAGTGTGCGAGAACTCCGACTGTTGCTTCGCTGTAAGGAACGATGCGGCCCCGGAAAAAAGCGTAACTCGGTGTAGCCACTATCGTCTCCTGATCTACGAACTGTTCGGTTCGCGTGTAATGTGTTGCGCCCCGGAAAAAGCGACACTTCGCCGTCCCCGAGGCGCATTAGCTCCAGTATGCACCTAAGCCATCTCTTTGCCTGCAAATATCTGTTGATTTCGAGGGAAAAAGGAGAAATCCGGTTGTAATCCCGGAATTTTACGTGGATTGGCGCAGTTGACGCAGATGGGAGTTCATGCCCAAAGTCCAAGATCGCGGGCGACACAGCCAACAGTCCGCAGCTACTTACCGACGAATTTGTACCCCAGCCCATGCACGGTCAAAATGAATTCGGGATGTCGGGGGTTGGCCTCGAGTTTCTGCCGAAGCCAGGCCACATGGACATCCACGGTTCGGGTCGTTGGCATGGAGTTATAGCCCCAGACTTCGTCGAGAAGCTCGTTTCTTGTCAGGGCCGCGCCCCGATGCTGGATGAAATGACGCAGGAGCTGGAATTCCTTGGCGGACAGTTCGACCGGCTTGCCGTCTTTTTCGACCTCGGCGCTCCGGAAGTCCACGCCCACGGTGCCGAACCGGTAACGGTCATTCGAACCCGAGACGCTGAAGGGAGGGCGGCGCAGTAGCGCTTCGATCCGGGCCAGGAGCTCGATCATTTCGAAAGGCTTCGTCAGATAATCGTCAGCACCGAGTTTCAGGCCCACGACCTTATCGGTCACCTGGCCGCGGGCCGTCAGCATCAGGATGGGCGTTTGAAGCCCCTGCTGGCGTAAATCCCGGCAGATATCGAAACCGCTTCGGTGGGGCAGCATCAGGTCCAGAATGATGAGATCGAACGCCTCGCTGGTGGCTCTGGGTACCGCGTCGTTCCCGTCGGACACGGTTTCGACCGTGTAACCTTCACTGTTCAGGCGGTCGACAAGCGTCAAAACAAGACCCGGCTCATCCTCGATGAGAAGGATGTTCGGACTGGTCTCGTCCGACGGCGATGAGTCCGTCAACACATTCCGCGTTTCAGACATTTCCCAACTCCGCCGAAGCGTTCACTGCTGGAAACCGCACTATGAACGTACTACCTTCTCCCCGGACACTATCGACACGAATCGTTCCCTGGTGGGCTTCAACGACCTGACGAACCAGGCTCAACCCGAGCCCGTTGCCGTGGATTTGAGAATCCACGGATTCACGGCCCCGATAGAACGGTTCGAAAATGTTCTTAATCTCATCCACTCCAATGCCGATTCCGTGATCCTCGACCCGGATCTCCACCTGGGACCCTCCTCTCGCCTCGACGGCTTCCGCGGTGACCCGTGCCCACTGCTGAGACCCGCAGTACTTCATCGCATTGTTCAGCAAATTCGTAAACACCGACCGCAGTGCCGTGGGATCGGCCATGATGGCTGGAAGTTCGCGAGGGACGTTTTTGTCGAGAGAGAAGCCCTGCTCTTTCATCTGCGGCATGGAGTCGGCAATCGCGGCCTCGATCAAACGATCCAGCGCAACCGGCCGCATGTCGTACCGCTGCTTTCCGGACTGCATCCCGGCAAAGTCCATCACCTGCTCCACCAGGGCCGACAATCGCCTCGCCTCGGTCCGTATGACGGCACCGTAACGGCGGGCCTTCTCCGGATCGTCGATCAGGCCGTCTTCCAGGTTCTCGCCAGCCGAATTGATGACGGCGACGGGGGTTCTCAACTCGTGCGAAACATTGGCGACAAAATCCACCTGTTGCTGCGCCAGCCGCTGCGCCCGCTGGGTAGAAACGAGGATGAGAATCATGCTCGCACCCAGGGTCATCAGGACACCGAAACTGATCATCAGGTTCCGTATCCGGGCGTCGTCGACAGCCGCCTCGAGAGATCCTGCACGATGCTGGGCTACGAGTTGCCACGCCGGGGTCGCGCTCGGTGAACCACCTAAAGACCGGATTTCGACAATCGTGCCGTCCCCCATCCCAGCCTGGCTCTCATTCACGAACTCGGTGGAAAACGTCAGGTCGGAACTTCTCCGGCCGATGATCGGTGGAATGGGCGGCCCCGAAGAGCGGATCCTGAAGCGTCTCTCGCTGGAGGAATCGAAAGCCCACATCAGATGGAGTTCGCGTTGGAGGTTGAAAATCGTGGAAGTGACATCCGGCACCGAAATGACTTCGGCTTGCATTTCCGGATCGGATCGAAAGAACAGGTTCGTCGGGTCGTCACGGGCCACGATCCCAACACGATAACTGGATCCGCTTCCATCCGAGAAGTGTCGCGCGATCAGTTCGGGTAAGAACTCATCCTCGATAAAATCCCTGTTGAGCTTGATGAGGAGCCAGCCGGACAATTGGAACCCACGCAGAATCTGGGAAATCCGAAGTTCATGAAGTTCGTCGGTCTCGAAATCGACTTGATTTCGCTCGATCTCGACCCGGGGGACAACAATGACCAATGGATCCGCGATCAGGCGTTCGTCCAGGGCAAGAGAGAACCCTCCGGCATTCGACATCCTGTTATAGGCACGATGGTCGGACAGGTGGGGCCGAACCGTGTCGAGCCCATCGGACCAGGTATCCGTCACGAAGCCGGACTGTTCTGGAACGAAACGCTGTAGGTGGTAGTCACTTCCATCCGGCCGAACCCGGTAGACTGCCTCGATCAACTCCGGGTGAGGCGCAGCGTCCTTCCACAAACGGAAACTCTCGGCAAACCCCTCAGTCTCATCGAAACCACCATTCTCCATCGAGGACTCCAGGCCCGAGAACGCAAACAGAACCCTTGCCAGCTCCGTGTCGAATTCTTCGGTCAGTTTGTCCGCACTGATCTTCAGGTTCGACCGCATCCGCTCGTGCTCGTTCTCGCTGAGCCGCCCCAACCACTGATACTGAAACCAGGCAAGCAAAGGCAGCGACACCAGCAGAACAATAGTCACGCCCAAAGCCAGTGACGGTTTCCGCAGGAAGTCCATCCTTGAATTTTACCACCAGCCCAGCCCTCAAAACCGGTCCCCTGTGGAAATTTACATTCTTAACAATGTGGTCTGGTGGGAGTTGGGACCTCGACGCAGAGACGCAAAGACGCAGAGAGGGGATTTCTTTCGAAGAACGAGGCCGGTTAAGACCCCGGAATATGGATATCATCGGATCAGACCCGAAACAAAAAGATCTCTGCGTCTCTGCGTCTTTGCGTCAAGAACCCGCGGCGGTCAACTGGCTCTTCCGGAACCTGCCTACTCTTTCGGTTGGGCGGATTCAATGGCTTTGTGGAGTTCCACGACGTGGCGAGTGGGCAGGTTGAGGGGGTGGGTTTCACCGTTTCGCATGTGGATTCGCAGGTGGGTCTCGCCACGGGCCTCGGAAACAACTTCGATGTCGGCAACGTTGATGTACAGGGCTTTGCGCAGGACCAGGCCGGCTTTGCCGGTCGTAACGAGATATTCGGGATAGAGACCGGCGAACTGTCTCAAGAGCAGGACGAAGCCGAAGACGTAGATTACGCCTGTGATCAGGAACTCCATCCCGACCGTGAGGGGGTCCGAGGGTACTCCGTAATAAACACTCCGGATAAAGATCGTGACGTCCGCGGTGATCACACCGATGATGGCGAAGTTTGCCGGGAGGGGCCATCTGTCGTGTGAAAGCGCGAGCGGGACGGGCAGGTTCAGAAGAAGACGAAGCACCCATGTCAGAGGAACCGTCGCAACCAGGATGGCGAACATCAGTGAGGTGACCCAGAACGACATGGGACTCACACTTCCCGCTCCGAAACAGGAGCGGGGGAAGCATCTTGGGGGTCTGAGGGCATCACATCACGGCCCCAGCAGTCCGAACGGAATCCACAGGAAATCCGGTCACAGTAGGACTCGGAGGCTCTGGGCCATTGATCTTCGGACAAACAGGATTGATACTGTCGGAACAGGGCCTCCAGCAGAGTTTCCGCCGCATCACGATCATACTCTCGCCCTCGGATCCGCCTCGGCTCCTTGAGAAACCAAAGTTCTCCTGTCGATGATCGAACGTCGAGGCTTTTCATTGCGGCCAGGGCGTAACACGTCATCTGGATCTGGTACGGATCGTCACTCCCCGGCTTCCACCGGGAGAATTTGTAGTCTATAACGCGGGGCCGCTTTGAAGGGACAAGAGCGTCGATCCGGCCACGAACAAAACAGTCGACTCCATCCACTTCCTGGTGAATGACAAAGGGCAACTCGCATTCCGGATCGGTCTCGACAAGATCCATCCACTCGGGAGAGTCGAAAAATCCGGCCAGGGCCTGAAGGCCGGACTGTTCGAGTTCCCCCGCATCGGGCGAAACCAGTGTTTCAAGAATTCGGTGGGCCAGCGATCCCAGTTCTAGTTCCAGTCTGTTCGAGTCCCGGCCCGGTTCGGGAGTGTGCTCGATTTCCTTCCAATAGAACAGGCGCCGACACCCCGACAGCACGGACAGTTGGGATGGTGTCAGTTCGAGAGAGGACGGCATGGCAGGAGTCGAAACTGGCAACTCCTCCTCACTCCCGGACTCGGCTTCGGCCCGAATCACATCGGCTTCCGTCGAGTTGGAAAGGTCAGCTGGACCGGAAAACCGGCCGGCGACGACAGAAACGATGTTGATGGGGATCTCACTTGCGGGATCGGCGCCCACATTCTCGCCGGCCCTGGCGCGCTCGATGCCGCCGGGAACCATTGTCTTCACGACGGGCGTAATCCACCCCGACCATAAGCCGGGACGTGACGAAAAACCCTCTCCGAGTACCAGGCTCTTCCTGGCGCGAGTCATCGCCACGTAAAGGAGACGCTTTTCCTCCTCGTATTCCTGATCTGATTCATACGCTTTCGCCTCCAGGATCAGCGAGTGCGGCAACGCCTTGCGGTGAACCCCGTAGGCGGGCGCCATCAGCAGTCCCCACCGTTCGCTTTGAAAGATTCGGTCCCCCTGCCCGGACCGGACACCCCCGGCAAGGTTCGGCAGGACAACGGTATCGAATTCCAGGCCCTTGGCCTGGTGGACAGTCAGACACTGGACCACATCGTCTTCATGACCCAGAATCTGGACCTCAGGTTCCCGGATGCTCGGATCGTGGACCCTGTTCCGGAGGTAACGGACAACGTCGTCGAGCGATGTCGTTCCCTGGCGGGCGAGATCTCTGGTGATCTCGATCAGTTTCCCGATATTCGCGACGCGTTGGCGGCCGTTTCTCTGCGCCATCATGACGACATCGAAGTCGGTCTTACGAACGACGTCGGAGAGAATCTCCGCCGCGGTCGCCCGATCGCGCCGTTCAATCCACGGACCGAAGACTTCAGGCAAAGGGTCGGCGTCCGCATCACTCAGCAGGTGTTCGAACGAATTCCCGATCAACGCGGACATCCGGAGGATCGATCGCGCCATCCGGTCTTGAGGTCGAACGACGTACTCGAGAGCGGCGATCAGATCCGACACTTCAGCCGTATCGTAAAAACCGGTCCCCTGAACCACGTAGACAGGAATTCCTGTTTCTTCCAGTGCCCGAACATAGACGTCCATATGCGTCATGCTTCGGAACAGCATTCCCACCTCCCTCCAGCAGGAAATCAGGTCCGAGGATTTCCTTTCCAGCAGCAATCGGGCTATGGCACCCGCTTCTTCCCCTCGACCCTCAGAAGCGGTGGCGTCGTCACGGGCAGCGAGGAACGTGATACCTCCGAACGCGACATCTGCGCCTGCACTGAGTTCGTCCCCGCCCGAAAAGGTGACGCGGTAGGACAAATCGACGTTGCGGGGCGTGACACCCTTTTTCCCTGCACCGTCAAGCATTCCCCTGGACACGGCGTTTGAGAAAGCGATCAGCGGCGCGGCGGACCGGAAGTTTTTCGAAAGGTGTTGAACCTCGCCTTCGTCCCCGACGACCCGATCCGTCATGCGGAAGAACTCGGTAACTCGCGCGCGGCGGAATCGATAGATCGATTGTTTCGGGTCGCCGACAACAAGAAGTCTTCGCGAACCCAACCGGCCCGGATGGTCCGGGTCTTCCCCGAGACAGGAGATGATCTGCGATTGCACGTCGTCTGTGTCCTGAAACTCGTCAACCAGGATGGCGTCGAATCGATCGAGACAGGCCGCACGAACATGTTCGGAATCCCGCAACAGGTTCCGGGTCTCGAGCAATAAGTCATCGAAATCCATCACGTTCGAAGACCGTTTCTGTTCATCGAAACGGCGCCGGCTCCGCTCGACCAGCCCGGAAAATGCCCTGGCATCGGCGACGCCTGCGATCTGGCCCACACGCGGCAACAGGGCCGACGGATCTTTCCTGTTCTTGAGAGGGTGGCGACGAGCACCGGTTCCGGACCTTATCGCGTCGGCTTGCCTGCCGATCGCCTCGGGAGAGCCGCCGTATTGCTCCATCTGGACCGACAACTCGTCCTCGATCTTACGGGCAATCGTTTCCTGGTCGCCACAGCGCTTCTCCAACCAGTCGTCGTCCACACCGAGGCTGTTGAGCCAGTAAATCGCCGCCGGGATGGCCTCGATCAGCCTGTCGAGCCCCAGGTCACCAAAAAGCCGACGCACACCTTCATTTCCCCCCACCAGGTCTTCACGGATCGTTTCGAATGCCGCCGCTCGACACAGTTCGATCCGGCTGTATTCATCCAGGATAGAAAACCCGGGATCGATTCCCTTCGCGACGCCATGCTCCCGAAGTATGGACCCGCAAAAGCCGTGAATCGTCTGGATTGGCGCCGCCGGTAAGACCGCCACAGTCCTCATCCATCGTGCCTGTTCGGATGGCTCAAGTTTCGGTATCCGGTCGAAAATGGCACGACGAATACGATCCCGCATCTCAGCCGCCGCCTTCTCGGTGAACGTCACCGCAACGATCCGAACAGGATCGTGGCCCTCTTCGATCAAACTGAGAAACACCTCTACGAGCGCCCGGGTCTTACCAGTGCCCGCACTGGCAAGAACGACGGTGTTTCGAGTGAACTT
Source organism: Terriglobia bacterium (assembly GCA_965262425.1). Taxonomy (GTDB): domain Bacteria; phylum Acidobacteriota; class Terriglobia; order 20CM-2-55-15; family 20CM-2-55-15; genus CAZOZZ01. Next base: position 3,540,008 of record OZ253536.1, read on the forward strand.
GATGGTCATGGTTTGTTGGCTATTGGCTATTGGCTATTAGCTATTGGCTGTTAGCTTTTAGCGGGCAGCGAGCAGCTCCGGATCGCCTCTGAACGTCCGGCAACGCTCCCCGACCTTGGACTCTCTTCCTCCCATCTGCGCAATCTGCGTAATCTGCGTAATCTGGTAAAGACTTTGGGTCTTCCGCAGAATTTGTGGGTAAAACCGTCTTCCATCGCCGCTTGAGGAGACCACGGTGCTCGCCAAGCCTCAAGGCTTCCCTCGCAAGCTCGGCGGCTGCGCCGGCCTTGACCCTCGGCTGCGCTCCGCGGTGTCGGCTGGTGTGGGCGATGGGGAACGGGGCCTCCGGCGGGGGCTCCGGGCACCGGGTGTAGGCGTCCGACCGAAGTGGGTACTGGAATATTCGCCGTCGAACAAAAGAATAAGGTACTTTGTTTCAATTACTTATGTGCGCACAGGCCTTTGGACTGCCCACAAATTCTGCGGAGGAGGCAAGACTTTTACCCTTAGTCCACATACAACCTGCACAGTCGTCTAAAGTCGCATGATGGGCAGGATTGCGGATCGTCCGGGGCCGGTTGGAAGCGGCCGGCCCGAACGGTCTGGAGTTGACGATCGATCTCCGACATCGTTGCCCGGAGCCCTTCCTCCGTGTATGCGGTCGCGACCGAAGGGGCCTCGGGGGTTCGAAGGAGCAGATATCGTCCTTCCAACACCGTGTCCCCGGACGCTGCCCCGCCTCGCTGCCCGAAAACCTCCAGGGCCAGAAAGACATAGATGTCGAGTTGGTTCCGGCCCGGTCCTTTGTTCAGGTAATCGCCGCCCGCGGAATACTTAAAGTCGTCGACGCGGATGCCGTCGACCTGCTCCCCGCTCCGGTGCACACTGACATGATCCGGTCGGCCGGCAAGCCTGAAATCTGAAACCGCGACGGCGGGAAACGGACGCTCCAGAAATTCGACCACTGTTTCGTAGCCGCTCCTGGCATCCTCCACGGCAAATTCCAGGTAGGCATCCAACGCACGCACGAGTTGTTCCCTCCGGATCGGCCAGGTTGCTGGATCGAACAGAGTGGTCGGTCCCTGCCGGTCGATGTCCACGTCTGCCAGGTTTTGATGGACCACTTTCTGCATCCTGTTACGGGCCGCGCCGATGGAGGCCGGGACAGGCGTGCTGTGAAAGTCACGAAGTATCTGATGTGCCAGGATGCCGATCTCACGGATAGGTATATCCAACCCCGGCTCCTCTTGACTTTCCAGGCCGAGCGGGTGCCTCGCAAAGAAGACGAACGGGCAACGTTCGAGCGCGGCAATCTGACTGGGATGCCATGCCACTCCAACCGGGACTTCGCCAACTCCCACATTCGCCCTGTGGACTCCCTTCCCTTCGGCCACCACTCGACGCATGATGTCGTCTCCCAGCAGTTCCCTGCCGCGATCGGCATCCTGATTTCCCCGCCTCCAGCCATCAGCGAGGGCTCGAAGCCGTCCTGCATGGTCGAGGGGCGCGGGTCCGGACCGAAGACGTTCGATGACAGAGGTTCGGTAGTGCCGGTCGATCTCCCGAATATAGATGGATGGATACAACGGGTCCCCGGCGAGATTCATGCGGGGATACGTCAGGGTCACCAACGGCGCGGAGTCCAGCATCATGAACAGATACAACGGCTCGCGCCGGTTGCGATCGCGGCCGCTCATCAGCCTGCGGGGCCGCAACACTTCATTGATGCTCTTGACGGTCGCGTCATCCAGAAGCGGGTTCAGCCAGCCGGGAGCCGGGAATCGGCCGTCGCCCAGGCCCGGAGCGAACAGCGCCCGGAAATTCCGGTAGCCCAGCACGTGCGGACCCGCGATCGCCACGCGCCCCGCGCCGGGTGTGAGACGACTTTTGACGAGCCGTCCCACACGGCGCAACCCGGCGGTCGCGGAAGCGATTCCTCGAAAGTCTTCGAAAGACACGCAACCGACAATCCGATCCACGCCTGCCAGTGCCTCGACCAGTGAGTCCCAGGCTTCCGCGTCTCGGGACGTCAATGAATCCGGAGCCTTCAGGCGGTCGAGAAAACCTCGAACCGTATCCTCTGAGCCCTCCAGCGAGTCCAGCAGTGCTTCGAACCGCAAGAACTCCTGGCCGAGGGGAATGTTCTTTCGTACAGCCAGCGCCGAGGCTTCGATCCGGCTCCGGTCGACGTATCCCAGATCCGACAGCACGCCGGAAACGTCCTCGTCCGGCGATAACCGAGGCTCGTAATACGCACTCGACAACGCGCGCGCGAACTCGAGCCGCGAGCGGGCTCCGGTCACCAGGTCGAGAACGTGGAGCCAATACTTGATAAACGGGATTCGAAGCAGCGGCAGACCGGTCGGAAAGACGTGCGGGATCTGGTAGCGGGAAAAAACATCCTCGATCATCTCGCCGTAGTCTTCGAGATGCCGGACGACGACGAGGATGTCCTCCGCCGCCATTCCACCATCGAGCAACCGGCAATGCGGCGGCCGATATACTCGATCTCGTCGTAGCGGCCCGCGGCTTCGATAAGGCGAAGGCCCGGGTCAGGTTCGAGAGGATCGGCAGGCTCGTACTCGAACAACCGTTCAAGAAGCGGGCGGTCTTCCTGTGGCCGACGGCAGAAGTCGGGTACCGTTCGCTCCGCCAATTCGTCTTCGAAGATAAAACGCTGCCAGGTCCGTTCGGCAAACTGGGTCGGACGAATGTTGGTCGTGGAATTGAACATCACGACCGTGCCCCCGTCGGGAACCCTCCCGAGCAACCGCGAAACCAGGGCGAACTCGGCGTTGTTCAGATCGTAGAGGGCGTAAAGGATGACGCGGCCGAACCGACCCACCCATCCCGCGTCGACATGGTCCGCGGCCTGGGTGAACAAGTCATTCGGATCGACCAGGCCCAGACCCTCGAGCAGGTCGTCATAGGCCCCGAGCAGGTCCGCCAGGAAATCCTGCCCTGCTCGTCGAAGATCCGCGCTTTCGATCCGGGCCCCTTTCAGGTCCGAAAGCGCGTCGGCGGCGTATCCGACGATGCCGGCAATGTCCGGGGCCCGGAGACCACCGAGCGCTCTTTCGGCCAGGACCAGTCGCTCGGACGGAGATGCCTCTTCGAGGCTCGGTGCGAGCCGATGGGCAACCTCCCGGAGGGTGAACATGTTCACGCCCAGAACCGCACCGTTCGCGCGAGCGTCCGCTCTCAGGTCGTGCTGCTTGTCTTCGGTGTTTCGGTAAATTCGCAGATCCATGCGTACTTGGTATTCAGGAACAAATCGGGGTGGGCCACCATCACAAGCTTACTCCTGGCCCGCGTGATGGCGACGTTGAACCGACGATCATCGAAAACGAAGCCGGTTCCGCGAGACCGGACGAAAGACAGGATGATGACTTCGCGTTCGCCGCCCTGAAAGCGCTCCACTGTATCGACGGCCACACCGGTTCCCTCCAGCAGTCGTCGGAGCAGAACGACCTGGGCACGAAACGGTGAGATCACCCCAATCGCCTCGGGAGGCGTCTCGACGGAAAACGCGGCGACAAGATCCTGGACTACCCGCGCCTCGGCCGGATTCGATCGCCCGTCCGAGATCGACTCTACCGGATGAAACTCAATCGGGCGGCCGGAAGCGGGCCGGCGATCTTCTGGACCGACGCCGGAGGTCAAGAGACCCGAATAGTAAAGTTTGTTGGACACAGCCATGATGTCGGGATGCATCCGGTATTGCGTATCCAGCAAGGTCAGCAGCTCCGGCGCGTCGGACTCGGCCGACTTCTTCAGTCGTTCAAACATCGAATGCTCCAGACCGACGGTACGAACGACGGGCGGAAGCTGGCGGTCGTCGCCAATCAGGACGAAACGACGTGCCCGCATGACCAGACCCAGCGTCAAGGGTTCGGTAAGCTGGCTCGCTTCGTCGACGACGGCCATGTCGAACGACCGTCCTCGAACGTACGGATGGCTTGACGCGCGATGAGACGTGGCCGCAACGATCGGGACGTTGTCCAGCAACAGCCGCAGTTCACCAGGACTGCGGGTCGACTCGGCCAGGTCGTCACTGAAATGTAACGGCGCTCTGGCGCCCAGTCGGGAGGCGAGTTCCGGGGAGGCCGAGGCTTTTCCGATTCGAACGAAACGGGCGTCCGGGTCGTAGTCGAGCAGGGCCAGCAGCATTTTGTCGACAGCGGTGTTCGTAAAGGCGCCGAGGAGAACGGAGCCGCCGGATTCAGCCACGATTCTGGGGACGACTATCGTCTTGCCGGTTCCGGGGGGGCCCCAGATCAAATGAAAACTGCGACAGCGTGACGCCCTCTCCACCGCTTGAAGCTGGCTGGAGTTCAAATCGCCACGCTCGATAGTGGTCGCGACGGGCCGAGCGGAATCCGATGTCTCCCGGGCGGTGGCCATGTCCCCGAGGATGACGCGTTTCTTCTCGTCCATCGGCGCCCTGAGAAAATCGTACAGGGCGGTCTGACCGGCTACGGAAGTCTGGTCGGATGGGAACCGGTCGATCGTCCACGACTGCTCTTTGAAGGTATCGGGTGAAATATTCTTCAGCGGGATGGAAATCCTGACGCGCTGGTTTTCGATCGAACGGATGTACCCATGGAAGATCGCGCTGCTGGAAATTCTGCCCGAGTGGATCAGAACACGGTCGCCACGGGTCAGGTCCGATTTGTTTTCTTCGAAGTCGAAGACGAAATCACCGGACTCCGAACCTTGGCAGTGAACGTTCGGGATCGTTCGGAAATTTCGCACTCGATACCCGAGACGGCTGTCGTCGAGCAGATCGGCCAGATCCTGCTCGACTGTCCACTTCTCGCGTTGAATCAGTTTGGAGAACCTTCTGAAATACGCCAGCGCCGGACTCTCTTCGGCGTCGGGCCGGTCGCCGAACAACACCGTGGATTCCTCGCACTCCGCACGTGTCCACTTCAGGCACGCGTCACAAACCGCGGAGTCGAAGCCCGGATATCGCATCTTCAAGTGCGATCGCGGACGACCGAGGGAATAGGACATCGCGACGAGCCGATTCCGCGCTTCCATTACCTGATGGAAATCGGCGTCGATCCGCAGCGGGGTGGTCGTTCCGTCGTGGGAGGACATCAGGCGCGACGTCACCTCAAGCTTCTCACCACTTACCCGCTCGGTTCGGCGGATCATGTCCGACAGCAGGAGCCGGTAGATAAACAACTGCGCGTGATCCGCAAAACGCAGACGCTTACCTGTTTTCAGTTCGACCACGTCCAGCCGGTTGCCGGATTGGAACACCGCGTCGATACGGCCCTGGATCCCGATGGTCGCCGAATAGCGACGGAGTTCCAGTTGAGGGTCTTCACGCATGTGCGGGTTGACATCGACAAAGTCCTTGATCGCTTTCGCATGCCGCAGGACCTCGGCACGGAAAGCCGCTTCATCCACCAGGTCATCCGTGACGGTCGCCATCTGTACCAGAAACCCGGGCAGGACGGCGTCATAGCAGGAATCGATGTCGTCCTCACCTTCAAGAATGCGGTCGAATATCCCGTGGACCAGCATCCCTTTGAGCGTGTGGATGGTGACATCACCCCGCCCACGGCGGACCTGATCGATCTGCGGTTTCGGACAGTTCAAGCTGCGCGCAACGGACGTGGCATTCACCTGGCGCAACGGCTCGAGAACGAAGAAGGTCTCCGGGCAGTCTTCGAAGTCCCTCTCCGAAGTCTGGACCAGGTTGTAGGCGGCGAAGGTTGCGTGGACCCAGAAGTAGGGCACGATGAAACAAGCAGTCGGGTTCACGACCGAACGCACGCGCACCTCGATCTCGCGGTCACGCATCGGTCCGCTCGTCACCTGGGCTTCGAGAACCGCTTCCCACTTCCCGGCTTCGGTTTCGACCGGATGCCGGACCCGCAGCACCTTTGCCTCGGGAATCAGTACGCGACCCGACGGGTCTTCAGGATGGGACGACCTGGCCTCGAGCGTAGGAGGGTTGCGATCGAGAACCCCATAAAGTCCCGCGATGACCTCATCGACACTTTCGTAATCGCCCTCCAGTGCACGCCAGGTCACCTGCGCCAGATAGCGCGAAACTCCGTGCTGCGGGCCGACAAGGACGCGGGGATCGTCCTTGAACGCGTCCGGTGTGACCGCCGCACCTGAAAGCACGAGCAACATGGCTTCGCCCGCTTCGGGAACGCTCAGACCGGTAGCTGACACTAATCGTTCGATCAGACTGGAAACTGGTTCGGTCATGTCCGTTCTCGGGGCGAATTAGATTATAGGGATGGGAACAGTCAGGGGGGGTCCAGGGGGAATGAGTCCGAGGTCCGGGGTCCGAAGTCGGGGACAACCGAAGGGTACGTCCGCCTCCGGACTTCGGATCTCGGACCTCTCAATGCGGAAACTGAACCGACTGGGCGGCTCACTCTCCGCATTGAGCGCCCAGTTCCTTGTGAGTCATCCAGAATTGGCCCGTAAGCAGTTGTTGACCGGGAACGGGCTGATAGAGGGCCTCACGCGTTCCCATATTCCACACGACAACGGGGGAAGCGCCGACATCCAGGCTCCACTGCCCTTCGTCGTCGTAGGTAACGCCTCGCAGGCGGTATTGAAGGGCCGGCTTGTGAGATCCGAAGGGCACGGACTGTCCCATTCCATAGACCGACCCGAGCAACTGGGTTGTATTTCCAAAAGCACGGCTGTCGTCGAAAAGAACCTGCAGGGTCGCGATACGATCTTCGCAGAAAATCAGATTGATCTGTTCCACTACGAAGTCTTCCTCAAACAGGACACTCACCAGGCCCAACCCGTAATTGGAGTCGGCCAGCGACAGGATGTTGCTTTCGGGAAGGCTTTCCGGAGACACGGTACGAGACCGTATGTCGTCAGCCTGTGCAGGGGCCAGGCGTTCGGTGTTCTGGATCAACGTCAGGTTCCATTTCTGGATGCCCTCGATCGCGTCCTCGAAGTCGAGCCCGAGCAGATCGTGAAGAATCCCCATGTCGTCGATCTGGGCGGAGGTCCGAGGGATGTGGCCCCCCACCAGCGAGCCGGACACGATCACGATGCTCAAAATGAAGGCGCGGTAATTCATTGTCGTATTCTCATTCTACCGTCAGGACGTACCGGAACAGCCTGAATCTCGGAAATGTATTGGCTCAGCACATCCCGCATCAGGAGCCCGGTGTCGTAGACTTCGGCGCCTTCCGCGAATTCTTCGAAGCCGTCGCCGCCGGCAAGCAGAAAGGAGTTTGTCGTGACCGTATAGAGAGCTTCGTCGCCGATCGGCCCACCGCCGGCGAGCTCGACCATCAACAGCAGTTCACCCGACGGGCGATCGAGGTCGAGCTGGACCCGGATCCCGCTGACGGCGAGGACCTCCCGGCCAAGAATCCGCTTCAGAATGCGGCCTTCCAGGTTCATCGTCACCAGCGTGTTATCGAAGGGCAGGACCTCGAACACCTTCCCCCTTGTGATCGGTCCCTGGCTGAAATCGGCTCGAATGCCCCCCAGGTTAGTCAACGCGATCTGGGTCCCCCCCCCGGACCGCAGGGCATCGGCGACCAGGTTCGCCAGAGCGGATTCGCCCTCTCTGGAGCGGGTCAAATCGGCCGGGGCATGGCCGACGACCTCCGCCATCTCGGCGGCGACATCGGCTTCGTACGGTGCGAGGATGTCGCGAACGCGATCATCCTCCGACACGGAGGTAGTCGGAATCAATCGACCGGTCATCTCCTCGACTTCCTTGTCGTCGAATTCAATATCGATCCTGCCGACGAACCGCCCGTCATTACCCGTCCGAACGATCATCGTGTCGCCTTCCCAGATGGGTTCGGGTAGTTCGCTGTGGGAATGTCCACTGACAATGAGATCGATTTCCGGGAAGGCCCGGGCCACGCGAAGCTCTTCTTCCGGCAAGATGTGCGAGAGAACGATGATGAAGTCGGCCATGGCCTGAATTCCAGAAAGGGTCTCTTCGAGCGTAGCGACAAGGGAACGGACATCGACCTCGGTGACATTCATGGGGTGGGTCACCGTCTTCAGGGTTTCCGTTGTCAGCCCGATGACGCCAAATCGGATGCCTTCGACATTAAAGACCACGGCATTGTGGATGTCCTCAATCGGCGTGGAGATGTTGGCGGACAGGAAGGGGAAATCGGCCTGTGCAACGCGGTCACGAAGCGGTCCGATGCCGTAGTCGAATTCGTGATTTCCAACGGCAACCGCATCGTAGCCGATCGCGTTCATGACGTCGATGACGGCACGGCCTCTTGAAACGTCGGCAATCGGCGTCCCGGTGAACAAATCCCCGGCGTCGAGAATGAGGTGGGGACGCATCTCCAGGGCGATTGAAGCAATACGGGCGCTCCCGCCCGTATCCCCGTCAGGCATGAGGTGTCCATGAACATCGTTGGTGTGCATGATGATGACGTGGACTTCGGCGGCGGCACCAAAGAGAAACACTCCCGCCAGTCCAAGACCAGCAAACACGAGGACGGCCGGACGCAGAAATCTCGTCAGAACAGGAAACCTCGGAAGCTTTTGTTTCGTCGTCATCTGTTCGAATCGAAGGCCGCCACTCCCTCTTCTGGATGAAAACCGAAATATCCTCGCGATTTTATCACGGTCGCCTGTTTCGCCCGTGACATCGAGCGGGCTGGTGATAGACGCTCGGGACAGGTATAATCCAGTCAAACATCGATAAACAGATACTTTTTGAGACGGGCGTCGTCTGAAGTTGCATGAATCGAACTCCGTTACCGGGAGGGTGGTCGTGAGTAAGCGAATTACCGTAGCGAGTCTGGCCCTGGTTACACTGCTGGCATTGCCGGCGGGTTTGTCGGCCCAAAGGGCCGGTTTCATGGTCGGTCTGGCCCCGGGAGCCAGGCCCCCGATGGTTTCGCCCGTCCAGGCTGGACACGTAATTCAGCCCTTCGTGACCCCCCAGGCGTTTGGCTTTGTCGTGCCGCCCGCGCAACTTACTGCGCAGGGCCAGATTGTACGACGAGGAGGTCAAACAGCACGGCGCGGAGGCCGGATAATGGTCGGGCGGGGCAACCAGAGAGGACGACCGGGCGGCCGACAGGCGCGACGGGGCAACCAGATCGCCAGACAGGGACAAGTTTTCTTTGTCGGCCCTCCAATTGCGGGAGTTTTTCGGGGCCCCCTTCCCCAGCACCCGATTATCACCCCGGTCATAACGGTCATAGCCCCGAGGGGCCGTAACCCCATAACCGGTTTGCTCAACCTCGAAGGCCGGCGTCTACCTCGCGGCGTGCCCGCTCCGAATTTCGGAACGCCCACCCGTGTGCGGCAAACCGGAAACCGTGCCCTGGTCGGATTCACAAGGGCGGATGTGATACGTCAGTTTGGCCGACCGAACGTCACGATCATCAACTCGAGCGGCGAAACACTCATCTTCGGCGGCACGACGGTTATCATCCAGAATGGGCAAGTGGCCATCATGCAGTGAAATCATCGAGTGCCGGCGCTGCGACCGCCTGGTCGCCTACCGCGAGGAACTCGCCAGGAAGAAAGTTCGCCGGTTCCAGGACTGGACCTACTGGGGCCGTCCTGTCCCAAGCTTCGGAGACCGAAGAGCCCGGCTGCTGGTAGTCGGCCTCGCACCCGCGGCTCACGGCGCCAACCGAACCGGCCGGATGTTCACCGGCGACCGGTCCGGCGATTGGCTCTACCGCGCCCTTCATCGATTCGGCTTCGCCAACCAGCCGACCTCTGTCGACCGTCACGACGGCCTGAAGCTGACCGACTGCTTCATGACAGCCGCCGCGCACTGCGCTCCTCCCGACAACAAACCCACCACGGAAGAGATGGCCAACTGTCTTCCCTACTTCATCGATGAACTCGAACGCCTGAAACGCCTGCGCGTGGTTGTCCCTCTCGGCCAGATCGGTTTCACCACCTTCCTGAAAGCCCGGAAAGAGATGGGGATGGAGAACCCTCGCCCCCGCCCCAAGTTCGGCCACGCCCGATCGGTCGAGTTGCCGGACGGCCTCGTTCTGATCGGCTCCTACCACCCCAGCCAACAGAATACATTTACAGGAAGACTAACGGAAGAAATGCTCGACGACGTCTTTCGCCTGGCGAAACGCGTTATTGATGAAGCCTGAGCGGCCCCACAGGATGGAGTGTACGGGCGACCGTCCCGGGTCGCCCGCCCGAAAATCGACCCAGCCTACCCCTGCCACCTGACATTACAAACCGCACAAGTCCACCACCCTTCATGCCAGTGGCCGAGCGCGGAAACGGTATGTTCGTTCCCGCAGCGAATACATTTGGGTTTGCTGATAGTCTTCTTTGCACTCTTCACTTCCGCCATATGGGCGCACTCCTTTGGATCAACGAATGAACTCTATTCCCTCGAAAGTATACTATCGAGGACTGTCCGGGCCAAATTCATCGCTTTTGGCGCCAATAGTTGGTTGTCACCTCAACGAGATTTCCTACCGCAAACCCTTGAATCCGGCTTTAATGGGCATGCCCGCAGACCACGGGAGGGAGCCTCTCTTTCCCCAGGGGCTCTTCAACCGAGAATAGTGGAACTCCGACCGCGGGTTCGAGTCCAGTCTCACAATTCCCACGCAGAACTGAAAGCGGTAGGATTCCGTTAGTAGTTTGTTTTCAGCCGCGCAGGAGTGGCGGAATTGGCAGACGCACCAGACTCAAAATCTGGCGGGGGCAACTCCCGTGGGGGTTCAAGTCCCCCCTCCGGCATTGACTTGAATAACTTCCGGTAAGCTGATTATCGGATGGTCACGACCGGAGCGGGGTTCGCGGATCCTCGTTCGCCGATCCATTCGGCCTGGCTCCCATCCTCGTGGGTCTGGATCGCCTTCCACACTAGTTCCGAGTCGCAAAAGTCAGGGAAACGACGATCCCCATTGTCGCGACTATGTCGGATTTCACCTACCGTTCGGAAGTCGGAAACCGCTGATGGATCACGTTTGGACATTGGCCGGCTACATGCCTGCAGGCGCCAGGCATGGGCCTTGCTGCTGCGTACCAGCCTGCGTGTCGTACAAGGTCCTGGAGCATACGATCCTGAGCTTCGGATCGCAGTTGAACTTCCGTGATTTCCGAAGTTATGAGCAGCTTTTGCGGAACGACGGTTCCGTCTACCAGAAACAACTGTCGATTTCATCGCCGTCCTTCCCGAACCCGTTCGCCGACGGCGTTGGGGTGGTAGATCCGGAGAGCACGTCTCTGTTCGTCCTGGATCCGGACTACCAGTCGCCCTACAACATATCGCCCCAGATCAACCTCAACCAGGAATTGCCGGCCAGCATGAGGGTCACGGTTTCCTACAGCATGAATTTCGGTATTCACCAGCAGCGCACGCGCAACATCAACGCTCCGTTCCCCGGAACGCCGCTGCCGGACGGAAGCCTGGATCTGCCTCGCAGCCGGCAACGGGAAGTCGTCGACCGCCTACGACCGTTCTACCCGAAGGTCGGAAACATCAGCCAGATCGAGTCGACCGGACGCTCGGAGAGCCGAACCCTCAGACTGCGCTTCCAGAGACGAAGACAGGTGGAACTGCTGGGGTTCCGGTTTTCCGGCAACTTCGACTACACCTACCGGTCGAGCGACGACGACAACGATTTCGCTAATCCGTACGTTCGCGAGTGGGGCCGCAGCCGCAGGGCGCACGAGGTCCGATCCCAGTTCTCGATGCGCCTGCCGCGGACGGACGGAATCGGAAACCGGTTCCTGAAGGCGGTTGCCGGGGCCACTTACAGCGACACGAACCTCAACTTCAGCCTTCGTGCGAACACCGGCCGGCTCTACAGCATCCGGAGCGGAGTCGACCTGAACGGTGACCAGTCCACCCGGGACCGCTCGTCAGGCGTCGCCCGTAACTCGGAGACGGGCCCCGGATTCTGGAACGTCGACATGACGCTCACGAAGGATTTCAGGGTTGGAGGGAGCGCGCCCCGGCAGGGTAGGAACAATGTCGCCCAGACGCGAGGACGGGGGGGGACGCGGGGGACGTGGCGGGGGCTTCGGTGGACGGGCCGGTGAGACCAGGCTCCGCTTGAGGGCCCGATTCGGTAATCTGCTGAACCACAGCCAGCCGCGCAGCTTCAGCGGCGTGCTCACCTCTCCGTTCTTCGGCCGACCGACTGGCTTCACGGGCGGACGTACGATCACCCTCTCGATGAACTTCGATTTCTGAGACAACGAAAAACGGGGATTTAACGCAAAGGCGCGAAATCGCAAAGATCGCGAAGTTGTTTGTCAGGACTTCTCTCAGCCCCGGAAAACAAGGTTTGCGACCTCTGCGTCTTGGCGCCTTTGCGTTGAATCCCCTATTCCGCGCACCCGCCCGGAGCCCCACCGGCAGGCCAGACGTTATCGCTCGGGTCCCGGTCTGGGAAGCGGCAGGACGGGTCCAGCGTGATCCTTTCGATGCGACGCGTGCCGAAATCCAGGTTGGCATCGAATGAACGACCGCCGTCGAACCAGACGTCCACCGGCCACGTGACAATCGCCGTCGTCTCACCGAGCATCTGTGCATTCGCCACCGGTTCGATGGCGGGACCTTCGGGCGCAAACTCCACGCGGAGCACGACGGGCGACGGCATCTGACCGTCCTGGCGAACCGTGACAGTCGTTCGCGATCCCGATGTCGTCACTTTTTCGATAGACCCGTCTACAGAATCCGGGGTCCACAGCCAGGAATACCAGAACCAGCCCAGGTCTTGATCGAGCGCGTTGCTCATGAAAAAGGCGAAGTCCCAGGGCGAGGGATGCTTGAAGCTCCACACCTTGGTGTACTCACTGATCGCGTCCTGAACGGCACTGTCGCCGACGATCCCGCCGAGCATCGATAGCATTAAAGAGGTTTTCTGATAGGTCTGGAAGCCGTACATCCCGCCCCCATAGTTAGCGTTCCACATCGACGTCGGTTCGGCCTCGTTACCGCTCCTGGCCCCGTAGCTTTGACCACGACCATCGAGCCTGGGTTCCACTCCTTCTCGATCGGCGCGCGAGAGAATGTTCATGTACGTATTGAAGCCTTCATCCATCCAGCCATACCAGGTCTCGTTCGTACCGACCATCATCGGCCACCACTGATGCGCGGCCTCGTGATCGGCGGCACCCTGGTTCGAATTGATGACCATCGGATACTCCATTCCGGCGCTGGGACCGTCCTGCAAAGTCAGCTGCGGGAACGGATACGGGGCCCAGAGCTCGGAGTAGAACTCCAGTGCATGACGCGTCAGATCGGCTGCATTTTCGAACCGGTCGGCACGATCAGGCAGGAACACCATGTGAATCGGGACAGGCCCCTTACCGGGAATCGTCGCTCGCGTCGCCTGCCACACGAACCGGTCGGCGGTCGCCCATGCGAAATCATTGACCCTGTCGGCCACGAAATGCCAGACGAGCCGATTGCCCGGAGCCGTGGATGCGCCGGGCCCGACCTCATTTTCGCTGACGATCGTGAGCACGTCGTCGGACTCGAGGACATGCGAGAGCCGTTCGCGGGCGGTCGCGGTCAGCACTTGTTCCGGATTCTGCAACAAACCGGTTCCACTCACGATCCAGCCGGCCGGAACATCGATGCGCACGTCGAAACGCCCGAAGTTGTTGTAGAACTCGGCCGGGCCCAGGTACACGCTGTCGTCCCACCCTCGCAGGTCATCGAACTTCGCCACACGCGGGAACCACTGTGTCGGCTGAAACAGGGTATCGTCCCATCGCTGGGTCATGCGATGCCCCTGTCCGTCAGGTCCACCGGGGAGCTTCGTGTGCCATGCCATCTCGATCGTAGTCGTCGTTTGACCGGCGATAGGAGTCGGCAACGCGATGCGCGCCACAGTCTGGTCCATCCCGTAGGCGGCCAGTTGGCCTGGGGCCTCCCCCCGACGCCGAGGTGGCGGATTCAGGTCTACGTTCTGGCCGTCGATCGTAAGGCGCGTAACGACGATACCCTCGGTGTTCTCGGCCGGTACCGAAGAACCTCTGGGAACCAGCCCCCGCAAGATGTTGTGATCCAGCCGCAGCACGATCTCGCTCATCTCGATCGTACTGTTGTTGTGCATGTCGATTGTCCCGGACCCGGTGATCGTGTGAGTCGCCGGGTCCAGGCGCGCCTCGATCGTGTAGTCCGCTTCGAGCTGCCAGTAGTTCGGTCCCGGACGCCCCGTAAAGTCACGGGTGCCCGCCTCGAAGGCGCGGCGGATAACATTCGTAAGAGGTACGTCGCGACGGATGGCTCGATCGGGCGAGTTGTAAGTCCCCCGAAGCAGTTCGGGAACCCCGGAGGCCGCGGCAGCCGGTACGGCTTGAGCCGAGACCGGAACCGGTCGCGCCAGAAACGAACCCAGCAGGCACAGGGCGAGGACGGTACGGACTATCATTCAGAATTTCTCCAACCTTTAGACAAGGACCTACGTCTTAATGTTCATGCACGTCATGGAAGGCTGCCATGGTAGTTCACGATGGCATGGAAGTTCAAGCTCGGCGCGGGGGCTTGATTCGAGCAACCAGTTGATGACAACTTCCAGGTTTCTTGCTATTTATCGGGGTATGGCGGAATGTCCGGTTCGCTCCTGTCTGACGTACGTGGAGCTGCACCAATGAACCCTCCCCGAAGGACCAAATCAAGCCAAAGCGTCCTGATCCGGCTCGCCCTGACTTTAACGGTGTTTACGATCTCGGCCGGACTTCGGTTTCCGCCCGCGACGCTGAAGTCGGAAACCGTCATACGATTCGACACGTTTGTGGCAGGTATCGAGAAATCGATGGCGGAACGTCATGAGGGCGCCTCTTCGTTCCTGTGGTTGTCCGAGAATCCGTCAAGGTTGGAAGCGGCCGAAAAAGGGCGGATCGTCATTCAGAAGCTGGACAGCGATGCCGATCTGGACGGCGCCATGATCCACAATGGGATCGCCGGGATGTTCGTTCCCGACGTCACGGTCAATGACATCCTGAACGTCTTCCTGGACTACGATGGCTACCCGGACTTCTACCCCGGGGTGGTCACGAGCGAGCTCCTTGGAAGCGACGGAGACACGAACAAGATATACCAGCGATTACGTCGAAAGGGTGTTGTCCTGGACACGTGGCATGACGCGTCCTTTGGGAAGCTGGATCAGGGCCGTGCCGTCACCTGGTCCAAGTCTACCGAGATTCGCGAAGTCAAGAACGAAGGCAAACCGAACGAAGAACTTTTGCCGGAGGGCGAAGACAGGGGTTACATGTGGCGCATGTACCTGTACTGGAGCCTGGAACAGACTGACGATGGAGTGTTCGCGGAATGTCACTCCATCTCCCTGAGTCGTGACGTCCCGTTTCTTCTCAGGTGGCTCGTGAATCCGTTCATTCGCAACATTCCACGCGATGCTCTCGAGCAGTCCCTCGAAGCAACACGAGTAGAGGCGCAGAGACTAGCGGGTGCGAGCGCCGCCGAAACGCCGCCCCCGGAGGATTGAATTCCGACGTGGCAAGAGAGAAAACAACACAGCCGCATCGATGGCCTCGCGAGCGTGTCTACGTGCTCAGTCGTCTGGCGATCTGCGCGGTCGTGGCGACAAGCATGGGAAGCCTGTTTCTCTCTCCCCAAAGTGTGTGGGCCTACGCTCTGGACGTTCTTGCACGGACCTACCTGATTTTCCTCGGAACGGTGATGGCACATGAAGGCTCCCACGGCCTTCTGGGACGAACAGGGAAAGCTAACCTCTGGTGGGGCCGACTGGCTTTGCTGCCCAGCATGGTTCCGTACACGAATTTTCGCAAAACGCACCTCTTACATCATCGGTACACGAACCTCGTGCAGGCGGACCCGGACCATTTCGTCAAACCCCACCGGGAGTGGGAACTGCCCCTCCGGGCTTTCGGAATGCCACATCACTGGTTCTTCTGGCTGCGCAGCAGAGGCGAAATCGACCGATCCCACATGGTTGAACTTGTTTCCAACTACGCCGGTATCGCGTTGGTCTGGGCCATGGTTCTCGTGGTCGTCGGGCCCGCAAGGCTTTTCTGGGGAATGTTCCCGACGTTGATTCTTGTCTCACTTCTGCTCTGGATCCCTTTCGCTTACAAAACGCACGAAGGGTTCTCTACGGGGACACCGAACGCACGGTCGCATGACTATTACGGACACTTGATGTTCTGGTTCTCCTTCGGACTGTCTCTTCATCGCGTCCACCACATGCGTCCGGGTTTCGCCTGGATCGAATTGAGACAATTTGTTCGAAAGGATCCGGTGCGCCGTTTTCGGCTGCTCCCGCGACGCGACATCCAAACCGAGACGCATCCCGAAACTGCCCGTTGATGGGGCACTCCAATCTCAGCACACTCGACCTGGTATGCCGGGTAATGGACTCCGAACTGCGCCCTCTGGACTTCTCGCTGGTCCTTGATTTGATCAAGTCGCCAGACGCCGATTCGATGATTAGGGGAGAACGCAGCGCCCGAAATTGGTATCCCGCGACGGGGTCCCGTGTGAACGGGAAGGAGTGGTCGGCGGAATTTGCACCGGAAAGCAATCTCGATGTCCGGCAGCGCGAGGACGGCGGCGCCTCCCGAGACCTCGAGGAATTCCTGGAACTTCCCTTTCGGCTGGACCGGGAGGTTCCGGTTCGCCAGATGCTGATCCGGGACAAATCACCAGGGCCGGCGTGTTTGATCACTCGTGTCCACCATGCTGCCTGCGATCTCCTCAGCACGCTGATGTGGGTCTGTCACCAACTCTCGGTCGCGAAGGGCCACCGGAACCTCGTCGAAAAGAGGGCTCCGTTCGAAGACCTGGCACTCCTGGATCATCGGTCGCGGGCCCGGAAGAGTCCCTGGGCGTATCGGGGGAGGTGTGACCCGATCTGGACGCGACCGGCCGCACCATCAGTGACTCGAAGGTGGATGACGATCGAGATCCGTGCGTCGGATTTGTCCGGACTGTCCCGAAGCCGGGATGGTTTCACCTATAACGACCTGCTAATGACTTCGGTCCTCGAAACCCTGCACTGGTGGAACATTCAGCACGGGGTCGGGGACCGGAAGCTGGGCGTCTGGCTCCCGGTAAATATCCGGCAAGAAACCTTCAGCGGGTTTGGAAACGGGACAAGTCGAATTCGAGTGTATCGTCGCTTCCCGAGCAGCGCTTCCCTTCGGACGAAATGCCTCGAGGTTCGACATCAAGTGGATTGGTCGAAACAGAACGGAGAGTGGGCCGTGCCCGAACGGCCCATCTTAACCCGACTACCCTTTGCTCTTTCCGAGCCCATCCTGCAGGCGTTCTTGAGCCGTCCATGGGCAGACGTAGGTAGCGCTGCGTTTTCCCACATCGAAAAATGGCCCGGCGATATCGAATCGGAGCTTGAAGATGTGGCCAGGATGGAGGTCGTTGGAGCCTTGCACATCCGGCACGCTCTGATGCTCGCAGCCGTGACCCATCGGGACCGGACCTGGATGACTTTGACGTACGATCCCGCGCTTCTGTGGGAAAACGACGTCAGGGGTATCCGTCAGTTCCTGGAGCACTCCCTGTCCAATGCGGCGCGAGAGATCTAGTGCGACCCTGGGTCAATGATGCGACACGCGCCCTGATCAGCATCTGTCTCCGCGTAGCGGGCGGCCTGGTGGAAGTTCGGCACCGTTGGCGCATTCGTACGTTCCGGGGGTCCCAGGCGCGGCTTCGAAGACGATACGGCATCAGAGCCACGACGTCTGTCACCGACAAGGTTTCGCCGATCGACGACGGCATGGATATGCCAGTGTCTGATTCCCCACACGTCCGGATCGCACGGACATCGGGATCGACCGGCCGACCGAAACAGGTTCCCTTCACGAAGCAGCGGGTCCGGATGGTCCGGCTCACCTTTATCGAGGTTTTCATGCGCTGCTTCTGGAATCTTGGTGTCGGTCGGACGAGCCTTTACGTCTTCGGTTCGATCGGCAGCGACGATTCCTTGAGTTCATTGCTCCTGGAAGAACCGCGCACACCGTCATATCTGACGACGTTACAAGCGCCATACCGGCTGCAGTCTCATCCTGCGCTTCAAGAGTTGAAGGGCAGATACGGGACAACGGCGCTTCGGCTGTGGGTTCTGACCCTTTCCAATCCCGGTGTGCTCTACAGCACCAATCCCTCCACGCTGTCCACATTCTTTGACGAACTGGACCGCGACTGGAACGCCTGCTCGGCGCTGGTGCGAGACTTCGTCCTGGGTCCCGGGAATCTTAAAGTTCGAACAGACTGGATCGTGCGGCGGCTGGATTCGGTGGGGAGTCGAGAGCGATTGGAACGGGTCTCCGCCAGTCACAGTTTCCTCTCGATGAAGGAATGGGCGCCGGCGGTCAAGACCTACGTGTGCTGGACCGGCGGCTACGTCGCACCCTTCCTCGAACGCTTGAAAACGTATCTCCCCGCCCCGCGTTACCGTCTTATCCCGATGTATTCCATGTCCACGGAAACCATCGAAACGATCACCCATTTCAGGAGAGGCGGAACTGCATTTCTGCCGATGGGGCCAGGCGTGTGTTACGAATTCCTCGAAGAGGATGGTCATGAAGGACCGGAACGCTTCGTGACGGGGGATCGGCTTCAGACGGGCAAAGCATACAGGATGGTGGTCAGTCACAGGTTCGGTCTGCGACGCTACCAGACCGGAGACGTATTTCTGGTCCATGGCTTCGTCGGTCACTTGCCGGACCTACGCTTTCTTCGCCGCTCCGGGCTCGCGTACTCCTTTACAGGGGAGAAGTTGACCGGCGAGCAGTTGGGGGAAGCCTACAAGAGACTCCGGGAAGAATACATCGGGTTCGAAGACGGAAGTCTACTGGCTTGTTTCCCGTCCCATCCCTACGGGGACCCCATCCCCCATTACAAACTCGCTCTCGTCACTCCGGACAAACCGACACCGTCCGGCTTTCCGGAAATTGCCGCACGACTCGACGCTCTGCTTGGTGAGATCAACGGGGAGTACAGGAGCAAACGGAACAGCCAGAGGCTGGGACCGGTGCGGCTCGAACAGATCAGCATGAGCGAATTTCGTCTCCGGATGCCCACGACGACCCAGGACGGCTGGGATTCGCAGTTCAAGTTTCTCCCGTTGTATCCGTATCTCTGGGAATCGCTCGAGCAGCTCTGACCCGGTGTGACCTAACCGGAAGGGTCGAGCCGGTAATATCCGTTGCCTTCGACGGGTTTGAGAAAGGGGGTGCGGACAAAGAACTTGAGGTGTTCGCAAGTGAAACGCTCCTCCAGGTAGAGGCGGGGAAATGCGGCCTGGAGTTCCGACCCTGCTTTCTTAAGGTGGTACCAGGGAATGTCGGGGGCGATGTGGTGGGGAACGTGAATGTTGATGTTGCACCAGAGGTACTCGATCCAGGATGGAAATCGAATGTCGAAGCTGGACGCAAGCTGACTGCGAACGGGGTCCCAACCCTCCGCCGAATAGAGAAGGCTCCCGGACTTCGAGTGCTGAATCGTAAGGATGAACGAACCCGTGATCATTGCAATTGCAGCCGGCACTCCGTGATATTTGAGCATGCCCCAGAACCCAAGCCAGAACCAGAGCCCCCCGTAGAGAGCAAGAACACATGCACCCATCAGCAGATTCGAACACAACAGTTTCGTCCTGGTGGTCTTCCATTGTCGGCGTGTGAGCATCGATCTCACCTGGGCGCCTCGGCGGAGCGCATTCCAGACAATCCAGATCACGATGCCGAAAGGCAGGCCATAACCCAGTCGAACCAGAATCGGGCACCGCGGATGCCGGGACTCGAACTCCGCCCGGGTTCGCAGGTTGGCGGACCAGTCGACCTCCTGGCCTCGAAGCTGTGTGTGACTGTGGTGATGGTCATGCGTTATTCGCCATACGAGAAGGCTGTTGGCCAGCGGGGCCATTACAAGGTGTCCGATTACCGTATTGACCCAACGTCTGCCCGAGAACGCCCCGTGACCACAGTCGTGTCCCAGCACGAACAGTCCCACGAGCACCCAACCGTACAACACCCAAAGGACCACCAGGCTGGGCACCTCCCACACAAGAGCTGCGCCGCCATTGACTTCGATCCGGGCCAGGAGCCAGAGGCAGATTCCCGCAGTGCCGATGACACGACCCAGTGCGCACCAGGACGTTCCATCGTCCGGCTGAATGAACTCTCGTGGGATCACTTGTCTGAGTTCAGCCAGAGAGGTCGGTGTTTCTCGCAGCCGGCTGTCGACTTCCGCAGGATTCAGTTTCGGAGGTACTGCAGACTTGTCTGTCATTGTTTCGTCGGAAGCTCAACTCTTTTCCGCCAGGTGACATACCAATGGGCCATTTTGACCCAATCGGTAAGCCCTCCGGCATTCATTGCTTTCGAGAGCTGTCTCTGAAGTTCCAGTGCATCCTCCACGGAGAGACGGAATGTCCGTTGCGGCCGGCCGTGATGGCCTGGAACAACGATCCATTCCCCGTCCACGTGGATCCAGCTGAAATGAGCGTCCTTCTCTACCCCGGTGTCCGGCGACACGAGGTAGACGTGAATCAGGTTTTTGCCCGAGATGATTTTCCGGAGCCGGGCACTCGAAATTAACGGGTTTCTCTTGAGGCTCTTGGAACCCATCTGCCGGGCACCGATAAGACTTCGCGCAATGCGGAATTGTTCTAGGGCGTCGATGGCCCCCTGACTGATTTGATCTGCCAACCGCTCGGCCTGATATCCGTAGATCTCTAAGGCGAAATCGCCGGGATCATCCTCGCCGGCTGAGGCAAATTCGATGCGATTTCCGAGGTGAGTGCACGCGATCGACTCGCCCGTATCGATAATTGTGACGGTGACGCGGACAAAGAGCCCAGCGAACATTTGAACGATTTCGGGACTCGGTCGAAGGCTTTGCCACCTTTCCAGTGTCGATCCTGCCGGCCGGGCAGATTTCCAGGTGCCGTCGTCGTTCAGACGGATGGGGTCTCCGTCGGATGTCACGATAATTTTCATCGTCTACCTCAAATTTGAAGATGTCACACCGGTTTCTTTGTTCAAGTATAACCTGCCCATCAGCGACACAAGGGGTTCGACCGGAACCGGACCATCAAGAATTTCGGGTCAGTATGCGGAGGAGTTGCCGGAAAGAATGAAAGTCCCGTCCGAGCACCAGTGAGGGGCAGCCAGCGGCCTTCGCTCCGGCACCGTCTGTGTCCGGACGGTCACCGATGTGGAGCAGACATTCGGCGGAAATGCCCAGGTCCTCGAGGACCCGTATGAACGGCACCGGGCTGGGCTTGATAAACCCAAGGTGTTCGCCAACGTAAATGGCTTCGAAATAATCCTCAAGACCCAGACATTGCAGTTTGTACCGGGCCTCGTAGTCGGAGAGGATGACCTGGGTTCGGACACGACTTCGTAAATAGCGAAGAAGATCGGTCAGGCCGGGTCGGGGGCCCGAGCGGGCGATCGAAGGGGCCAGCCATCTTTCCTCGATTTGAAGCCGACGTGTCGTATCCGGATTCGGGAGCATCGGATTCGCAGGTGCGAACCGGACGGACTCCATTCGTTTTCTAAAGTCCTGCAGTTCCTTCAGTTCCCGCACGGGGCTCCACCGCAGTTCGCGGATCATCGATGCCGACGCCAGCATCAGGAGATGCCACTTCATTCGTCGGGTTGAATACAGGGTTCCATCGACGTCCCAGCTGACGACGCGAATTGAAGACAGGTCCATCGATGTTAACTTAAACCAATGCGACGGACGCTGCCACTTTCGCGCGATTACGATCCTTGTAACGTCTCGATGGATTGGACGCGGTTCAACGGGAACTTCGATCGACTCCTCTCCACCGATTGGCGCCGGGTCAATGAAGGCGCCTCCTACGGCTTGTCACGCCGCCTGCTTAGACTCGCCATCGCCTATGCTCAGCAGAAGCGCAGTGCAATCCTGGATTTCGAGGGCAAGATCCGTATCTTTTCCCGGATGGCGATTCCCCTCAACCCGAACATTGTCTTTTTCGGCGCCGAGGTGGGTTGGGAAGCGGCTCTGATCCAGGCTTTGTTCGGAAGTGGAGGAAAGGTTGTTCTCATCGACAGCGACCCCGTGGCATACCAGCGCTTTCTGAAGGCGCCTCAAACAGTTCGCATTCGGGCGCCTCGGGGTTCGAGTGATCGATGGTTGGTGGCGCGACGCGACAACCCCAGGGTCGAGTATCTTCGACAGGATTTTTTCGACGTGACGGCCGATGCGGAATTCGATGTCGGCATCGACTGGGGTCTGATCGAACATTACCCGGATTCGGGTAAACGAGATGTGCTGAACGTTTTCAAGAAGTTCTTGAAGCCAGGAGGGCTTCACATCAGCAGCTGCCCTCGGAATCGCCTGGTCGTCCGCCTTTTCTACCGTGCCTTTTCCGACGAGCTGAACCTTGGATATCGCGAGCTGATGAGCCTGGGCGAACTGAGTGCGCATCTGGAAGGTGCGGGCTGCCACGTGGAAGACCGATTCAGGCTGGCTGCCCACAACGTCGTGACCTGGAGGCCCACAACTTCGTGACTTTGAGGAGCCCCCGTCCTGAATCGTTCCTCCGTTTGAACCTGTTGCCATGACGGTATAGACTGTGCCAAATCCCGAAACCATTGAGGAGCCGAAAATGAGAAGCCAGGATGAAATGTCGTGGAACGGCTGTCTAAATCGCAGGGCTTTCCTGAAGGGCGCCGGCGCGACGGCGCTCGCAGGCACGGTTGGAGCGGGCTCGGCGATCTCCGCCACCACCGCCAGTTTCGCGCAGGAACCGGCGGACTCCAGGTACGACTTCGACGAAGTCTTCAGCCGTATCGGCACCGACTGCACCAAGTGGGACCGGCAGATCGAGAGGTTCGGCACGGACATCGATGTGGGCATGGGTGTCGCGGACATGGATTTCAGATCGGCGCCCTGTATCACCGAAGCACTGGCCGAGCGTTGCCTGCACGAAAACTGGGGCTACCTGAGTAGCTCGGCTTCCTACATCGATGCCATCGTCGACTGGAACAAACGACGTTACGGTCTCGACATTGATCGCGGAACCCTCGTCCTGTCCAACGGTGTGCACCCGGGCCTCATCGCCGCACTGAAGGCATTTTCGCCTCCCGGCAGCAAGGTCCTCCTGACGACGCCGAACTACAACGGATTCTACGGGGACCTCCGTTACTGCGACCTGCAGCCGGAGGATTCTCCGATGACGCTGGCCGAAGGCCGGTATTCGATCGATTTCGACGATCTGGAATCGCGTATGAGCGATGAGACCAAGACCTTTATTCTGTGCAATCCACAGAACCCGACAGGCAACTGCTGGTCCGCCGAAGACCTGATGACGCTCGGCGAGATGTGCCTTCGTCATGGGGTTGTAGTCCTCGCCGACGAGATTCACTGCGACTTCGTCACGAAGGGACAGAAGTACACTCCCTTCGCCAGCCTCCCAAATAAGGATGTCGTCAACAACAGCCTCACGTTTAAGGCTGCGAGCAAGTCCTTCAGCATTTCGTCCATGAAGAGTGCCTGGTTCTTCTCGACCAATCCGGAGTACCTGGGCAGAGTGAGAGCGAACAACAAAACGGATCTCACCACGCTGGGCATGGTGGCCAACCGGGCCGCGTTAATCGAAGGAGAGGATTGGCTCGATCAGTTGTTGACGTACATCGACGGCAACCATGACTTCGTCGAATCCTACGTGAAGGACAACATGCCGCTCGTCCGATACAGGAAGGCGGAGGGAACGTTTCTGGCGTGGCTGGACGTCAGTCAGGTCGTCGACAAGGTCGGTGCAACGCGGATGGCTGCCGAGGCCAGTACCGACCAGAGACAGGTCACCCCGGAGTCCATCCTGGAGCGTTGGCTTGTCGAAAACGCTAAGGTGCACATGAACCCCGGCTCGTCGTACCGGGGGGCAGGCCACATGCGGATGAACATTGGAACTACCCGCCGGCTACTCAAGCTGGCTCTCGACAACATGGTCAGCGCGATCGACAAGGCATAGCTCGCAAGCTGGCGAGACGAGGAGTGAATCATCGTGAGCGCATTCGGAAGAATTGGCCCGGGGCAGTCCGCACGAGCTCGGCTTGTCTTGCCTGTCATAATTTCCTTCGTCATCAGCGGGTGCGCCGAGGCCCCCACGCCACCCCCAACCAAACCGGAGGTCGCAGACCGAGGGGTCATTCGGAGTGGGAGGTTCAACCTGGAGTACAGGGTCGAGGGTACTGGCCCAACTGCCATCGTCATCGGTTTTCCGACGTACTACTCCCGGATATTCTCTCGGAATCTTCGCTCCCACCTCCGGATGGTTTTCGTGGACCATAGGGGCTCAGCCGCATCCCCAGGTCCAGTCGAGAGGACGGAGTTCGACTTGGAAAGGCTGGTCGAGGACATCGAATTGATCCGTGAGACCCTGGAGCTGGGTCGCATCATCGCGATCGGCCACTCTGGCCACTCCTACATGGCTCTTGAATACGCCAAGAAGTACACGGAAAACGTTTCGCACGTCGTCATGATCGGCACCGGCCCGCGGCTGGATGCATCCAGCCGCGAGGCCAGCGCGCGGCACTGGGAGGAATTCGCCTCTCCTGAAAGGAAGAGAGCGCTGGAGGAGAACCTGCAGAAAATGCCCGACGAGCAGATTGCTCAGTTTCCCCCAGGAGAAGCTTTCATCAAGAGATATATCCGCAACAGTCCACGAGGTTGGTACGATTCGCAGTTTGATTCATCCCCTCTGTGGGAGGGCGTCGACGTCAATATGGATATGTTCAACTACGTCTGGGGAGAGATCTTCCGGGACATCGACGTGACGCCTGGGCTCGAGAACTTCGATCGACCTGTGTTTCTGGCCCTCGGCCGCTTCGACTTTCTCGGGGCGACGCCAACCTCCTGGGATCCGATCAAGGATCGCTTCCGGAACGTCACCGTGCGGATCTTTGAGAACAGCGGCCACACACCGCAGTTCGATGAACCGGAGCTGTTTGACAGCGACCTGCTCGCTTGGATTGAGGAACACGAGTAAGGAGAGCGAGGGCACACCAGATCAAACGAACCTTTCGCATCGGGCATCGATCGAAGTATTCAAGCAGGTTTGAGAGTTCCGATCAAAAGCGAGAAATCACCAATCGAAATCCAATCGTGGGGCTGCGCACCCCGGGATCGACCCCGCCGCGAATGGCCGCACGAATATTGTTCTCCTCATCGCTGAATGATCCTCCGCGCATCACCCAAAGCGCATCCGCTTCCAGGTTGTCACGATCATCTCCAGCATCGTAGGGGTAAGGCTGGTAAGGACTACGGGTCAGCTCCCAGACATTGCCACTCATATCGGACAGACCAAACGCACATTCGGGACAATCGAAACTCCCCACCGGTGTGATGCCGTCGCCTCCGTAGTTGGCACGGTCCGACCGGGGCTGGTTTCCCCAGGGGTAAATGCGGCCTGCTGTTCCTCTGGCCGCTTTCTCCCATTCTGCCTCACTGGGCAGACTCACCCGCCCTCCGTCGGTGAGTATCCGCCGCAGTGAAAGTGGGGTCTCGGGCCATTCTTCGAGGGTTGTCTCAAGCCATCGTGAATAGGCAAGTGCATCGGTCCATGAGACGTTCACGACAGGATGATCTGGAGCTCCTTCAAGAACCTGACCTTCAATACTGTACTCGGTGGCCTCGACAAACGCCTGGAACTGACGGACGGTGACTTCATACACACCTATATAGAACGTTCGGAGGTCTACGGTCCCCTGTAGCCGCGTGTTGGACCAACGCTCGTTTTCATAGGCAAACCTGTCTACTGCAGGGTTGCTCCCCATCACAAAAGATCCGGCGGGAATCTCGACGAAACCGAGTAGTTCTTCATCTGGCAGGTACCAGGCGTCAAAGCGAAACCCATCCAGATCCTTGGACAAGTCACCGGGCAAGGTGTGGACCTCAGCCTGGTCCGGTGAGATGGCCCCGATGCTTTGATGCCTCATCCAAAACGCTGCAAATAGAACCAGAGAAACCAAAACGGTCATGCCCATGAATGCGGTTGAACCACGTGCCTGGTCTACTTCTGAACCTGGAGGCGGGTCGTTGTTTTCCATTTCCGGACGACTCTCTGTCATTGCGAACCGACGGCTCCACTACAGGCGAAGCTCCAGTTGTGATCACAGGCCCGATCGTATAATTCCTGCTCTTGCATCTGCATCAGGTTCTGCCCTCCCTCTCGTAGCAACAACCTGAGGTCCAACGCGTGGGGGACGCCGCGACTCACTCTCCCTGGGTACAACAGATTGACGCAGCCTGACTGAAACTGGAGTTCACAAGACCTCGAGAAGTAGGCCAATGCAAGCTCGGAGTCGGGTTCCGTTATGCGACCTTCTTTGTAATGCTCACCCAATTCGTTGCACGCCCACGCGGAGTTGTCTCCACAATACGTCGCCTCAAGCTGCAGCAGTCTGGAGCACGCGTTCGGGAGATCTTCCGCGCACGCTTGTTCCCAGAACGGCAAGCTGTCCCCGGTGTGTTTCCCATCGGTCTTCCCCAGGACAGTCAGGGTGCTGAACACCAGAATCCAAACCCCCATGTGAGCCAGATTGGCGCGGCCGGCAAACCAGTTCTCCCGCCCGAAATTCAACACCGCCTCGGTCCGGATGGATCGCACAAAACGGTCGATCCAGATCACGCTCGCATTCAAAAGGGGCACGCACAAGAGCTTGTCATAGAACGTCGGCACGCCAATGGCTCCAAGCAGCGAATAAAGACCCACCACGCCCAGGCCATACAGACCGCCAAAAATGGCCCGGCCCAAAGGTGTTCTAGGCGAGGTAGAGGGATCGGTAATCAGCAAATGCAGCCCCAGAAACACGGCAGCCGGGATCTCTGAGTCGAGGAAGTAGGGAACACCCATCGACACCGAATACAAGGCGCTGAACCCGAACAACGTCATCGCTGCAGTTGCCGCGACCAGCGTAATGGAAAAGAAATACATGACGATCAGGCCGATCAGGAACAGAAACAAATAAATGTGCGGCGCGAGTGTCAGTGTCGACGCTATCTCCTGCCCCCAGGTCAAACTGGTGGTGTTGGTGGCGATCAACACCAGGGAAAACAAACCCAGCGAAAACGCGGAAGGATTGACGATATGCACACGCTTGCCTTCCCGCCCCCAGCGCACATATTCTTTCCCCATGAACCCGACCGCTATCATGAGGAACTGCATATAGAACCAATCGTCTCTGAACCACAGAAACAGATTGATGCTCAAGATGATTGGAAATGGCCCGAAGCCGAGGACATACTTCTCGCGACGGGACCAGGACAACAGCATGTCAAAGCTATACGCAAACAATAGCTGTGCGACCAGTAACCAACCGTGGTCATACACAGGACGCCAGTAATAGCCCCAGTAGCCGAACAAACCGATCTGAACCACGGCTTGCACATAATGCTGCGGGCGAAGGTTCGTTTGGAGTGAGAGTGCATGCCCTGCGTTTTTCAATCGCTTGAACAGAACTGCCTGCCAAGCGACCAATGCCAGAACGGACCCCCAGCAGGACCATGTCAGGACGAGGTTTACTTGAACGCGCGGTACGAACGACACGAGGAGCAGTCCGAAGGTGAGTACCAGGGGCAGTTGTAGCACTCGTAGCGGTGACGATGCCTGCTTCAGATCCAGGGCATTGCCGGCGGATCGCCTCTCTCCGTGACGACGCCCTTTCCTGTCATCTCCGTTTTTTGCAGGGGGCATGAGTTTTCGCTCGACGATCGTGTACGGACAAGAAGAATAAACCAGCTCTGACAGCAATTCAATTCACCGAACGGACACCCGCACTTTCAGTTGTCTTTGATTCACCTGGCGCGTTTCGTCTATGCTGGCCGTGCATCCGGACTGGCAAACATTTTTTTCTTGAACGGACACCTGTGACTACGCCGCGACGTGTCCGTCATCCCGAATCGTTCATCTGATGGTGAAAGCAGCTCAACGCGTAGATGAGGTCGGTGAGTCGGCAACTGTCCGTATAGCCGACCTGGCCGCATCCTTGCGCCGTGAGGGGCTCGACGTTCTCGACTTCTCGGCCGGACGTGCAACAGAACATACACCGGACTACATCTCCAAAGCTGCCGTTCAGGCCATCCAGGATGGCGACACCCACCAGACAATGGCCCAGGGAACACCGGCCTTTCGGGAGGCTTGCGGTCGCAAGCTTGAACGAGAAAACGGCCTCGTCGTGGACCCGGCTACGGGGATCATCGCGACGATGGGGTGCAAGCAGGGTCTGCTCCTGTCATTGATGGCAACCCTCAACCCAGGGGATGAAGTTCTCATCGAAGATCCCTGTTTCGTCAGCTACGAGCCCGCGATTCGTTTCTGCGGTGGTGAACCGGTTCGGGTGCCGCTCCGCCCGGGGAATGGATTCCGATGGCAAGGGGCCGAGCTCGAAGCGGCGCGCAGCGATCGGACCCGCGCCATTCTCTTCTGCTCCCCGCACAACCCCACCGGTGTCGTCCACACTCCCGAAGATCTGGAGGTCATCGCGAATTTCGCCCAACGACACGATCTCATCGTGATTGCAGACGAAACCTACGAGAGGCTCACTTGGGGCGGCAAAGAACATATGTCCATCGCGACACTTCCCGGCATGGCGGAACGGACGATCGGGCTCATGGGAGTCACGAAAGCTTTCTGCATGGGCGGCTGGCGCGTGGGTTTCGCTTACGGTCCAGCGGCGGTGATCGAGGGCATGGTGGTGGTGCAGCAACATCTGGTGACCTGCGCCGGCTCCTTCGCGCAGACCGGCGCCGCCCGCGCTCTCGGCGAGTCCGCACCGACTCCGATCGTTCGGTTGTGGGCGGACTGGGAAGAGAGATGCAAATACACTGTCGCGGCGTTGGACCGCCTGTCGGATGTGACCTGCAAGATGCCGGAAAGTGGCTTCTATGCCTGGATCGACATTCGAGAGACGGGCTGGGGCTCGGTGGATCTGGCCGAGCGCCTCCTCGTCGAACATCACGTGGCAGTGGTGCCGAGCGCCGCCTTTGGCCCGTCCGGAGAAGGATACCTTCGCATGACGTGCGTGAAATCATGGGCCGATCTGCGCACGGGCCTGACGCGGCTCGAAAAAGGACTCGCGTCGTAACGAGGAAAGACATGAAACATTCCAAGCGATTTCATCGATCGACGACGGTGCTCGCCGTTGTGGCACTCGGCATCTTGTCACTCGCCGGACAGTCCAGTCTCGGAACCGCCCAGCACCCCCCCGGGCCCAGCACTCCCGCAGATCGCGCTGCTCTTTTCGACTATTTACTGGAGAAAACATTCGAGCGCGAATCGTTCTCTCCGATCAAGAACGAACGGCTCGAACTCGACATCGAGGCCGGCATGCGGGCTTACCGCGACGAGCTCATCGCCGCCGACACAGATGAGAAGCTGTTCTATGCCCTGGTAAAGCTCGGTAACGCCCGCAAGGACAGACACCTCAGCCTGAACCCAATCGAGGGCGGGATCGTTCTGGATCACTGGAGACCGCTCGACAACCTCGAGGTCTTCATACAGGCGCCTATCCGATTTGCGACGGACTACGGCACCCCAGGCGATTTCTTCGTCTTTGTGGCCGACTTTGCCGAGAACGTCGGAGATTACGTCGGACCGGAGGGCATCAACCCGGGAGACCGGCTTCTGGCAGTCAACGACCGGCCTTTCGGCGAGTACGTCGACGCCATCGAGCCGTACATCCGATACTCCACCCTGGAGGGTTTCTGGTGGAAGATGGCCGAGGGGATACCCGAAAAGCACTACGACGTCTCACCGGATTTTTACCGCGATGACATCACGTTCCGCCTCGGGCGCGCCGACGGATCACAATACGACGTGACGCTGCCATATCTGGATCCGGAGTCCATCGCCTGGTCCGGACACGGAGCGCGGCTGTACCCGGGATTCCACCTGGTTTCGGATCGGCACACGTTCGACCTGTGGGTCCACGATACGAAACCCGTCCTCCTCCTCGACTGGTACGGATTCCGCGAACTGCTGGTGGAGGACATGGACTGGCTCGTGGATTACGCCGAGGACAACGGGATGCTCGATTCCGCGGTCATCTTCGATGCCACCCGCTGCCGGGGAGGATCCCGCGGAGCCTACGCCATCCAGCGTCTGTCGCCCAAGCCCTTCAAGACCACCTTCGGCAACCTGCGCCTGAGCGATATCACCGAGGACTTCGTCCGTGAAAAACGCGCCGACTATGACGCCAGCCGGATCACAGATTCGGGAGTTGCCGAGACGATCGATGACGGCTCCTGGCTGATCGACTGGCTGGAAAACGATGTAATGGCCGGCTTACGGGATGGGCAGGAATACTCCAACGACGTACCCTTCAAACTGGCTCACGCACCCAAATACTCCGACGGCGTGATCCAACCGGCTCCGGTGCACTTTCGCGGTCCGCTCGTCTGCCTCTTCGGACCGCACGGCGGCTCTCACCTGGATCAGTTTGCGGCGATCGTGGTGGACAACCAACTCGGTCACACAATCGGTATGCCGACCGGCGGCTACAGCAACACCTGGGAGTGGGAGGAAGAACTCGTGTTTCCGATCAGCGGAAAGCCGATCGCCGGATACATGTGGTCGATCGGGCACACGGTTCGACCGAACGGACGGATTGTTGAAGGACTCGCCGCCGACGTGGACGACTACGTGCCCCTGACCCGGGAGAACTATCTGGAATACCATCGCCTGCTGCTCGAGCGAACCTTCCGACACCTGGGACTCGATTGAGTTCGGCATTCCAGCGCTATCGGGAGCTGTCGCTCGGCGTCAAGATCCTCTTGTTCATGGGGATCGGACTGGCGCTGGGAATCATCTTCGGGGAAAGAGCCCAGGCGGTCGAACCCCTTGGAGTTCTCTTCATACGGCTGCTCGTGATGGCAGCCATTCCGCTGGTCTTCTTCAATCTTCTCGCCGGTTTGACTTCACTCAGCGACATTCGCGTGCTCGGCCGGCTCGGAGCCAAGACTTTCTTCTTTTACTTCGCGACGGCGGTTTTCGCCTTCGTGCTGGGTTTGGCGACCATCGAGTTGCTCCAACCGGGCGACAGCATGTCGTTGACCGTGGTGCCTGACGAGGGCATCGGGACGGTGCCCAGGGTCGGGGACCTGCTTCTCGACCTGGTTCCGGACAACGCTTTCGCAGCCTTCAGTACGGGTAACGTCTCCCAGATCGTCGTCTTCGCACTGTTGCTCGGCATAGCTACCTTATTGCTGCCCGAAGAAAAACGCCAGGCGCTCCGGGGGGCCTTCGAACTGCTGGCCGAACTGCTCCGGAGCCTGGTGGACATGATCCTCGAGTTCTTCGGACCGATCGGCATCGGGGCGCTGGCCGCGGCCACTGTCGGTCAGTACGGAGCCGCGATCTTCGGACCGCTGGCCGTGTTCATCGGCGGCATTTGGGGCGCGCAGCTGGTGATGGTCGGGGTCTACCTGGCCCTGCTTTATGGCTTCACTCGCTACTCGCCGATCACATTCCTCCAAAAGACAGGTCCGCTCTACGCCACGACGGCCGCCACCTGCAGCAGCCTGGCAAGCCTGGCTGTCTCTTTCGAGATGACTCGAGAACGGTTGCGGCTACCCGAGCACATCTACTCCTTCACGCTCCCGCTGGGAGCGCAATTCAACAAAGACGGCACTTCGATCATGTTGGGGGGCGTGTTTCTGTTCACCTCCCAGGCAGCGGGATTCACGTTCGACCTGGTGACGCTGCCCTCGGTTGTCCTTGTGGGGCTGATCCTCTCAGCGGGGTCGGGGGGGATTCCGGCGGGCGGCCTGGTGATCGCCCTGATCTACGTGCAGGCGTTCAACCTGCCCGTAGAGATCGCCGCCATCGTGGGCGGTGTCTACCGGCTGCTCGACATGGGAAACACGACCGTCAACATGATGGGGGACGTCATCGGGACGGTGATCATCGCGAAATCGGAAGGCTATGAGCCCTGAGAGGCGACCGCGTGAAGAACTGTAGGGTCAGCGTGGTAAAACGAGCTGCGTGAATGCGATGAATTGATCCTGCACGTTTCGGCAGAACCTTCAGCCTCGAATTCGTGCTTTCCAAACTTGACTTTCAATCTCAGATCGGCCATCCGCGTGATTGCACCTTATTTTAAGATTCGTATACACAATATGTGGAGCCCATCAGGCGGTGTCAACGGTACGCCTGCGCGGCTTGACTCTTATTTTAGTCTATGCTTATATAAGCCAATGGTTGAATTAAGGGAGGGAGGTCACCATGGACATCGATGATGTAGGAGACTATCTCCACGCGGTGGAGCGCACGGTATCGTCGCTGGAGCGTGAGGGGAAACCGGCTCGCGCGGTCACCGCGGCGCGCAGTTACAAGACGACGGTTGAGGACGTATGGGACGCTGTGACCAGCGGCGAGCGTATCCCACGCTGGTTTCTGCCGATCAGCGGCGAGCTCAAACTGGGCGGTCGTTATCAGTTGGAAGGCAACGCAGGCGGCGTGATCACGGCCTGCGAGCGACCTTCGTATCTCGCGGTGACGTGGGAATTCGGTGGCGATGTAAGCTGGGTTGACGTTCGGATCTCGGACGATGGTGCGGGCCAGGCGCGCTTGACGCTGACGCACACGGCTCACCTTTCGGAACACTGGAGCGAGTATGGGCCGGGGGCCACGGGCGTCGGCTGGGAACTGGGTCTCATGGGGCTGACGCTCCACCTCGCGCAACCGAGCGCGCCGCGGCCGGACGAAGCGGCTTTTTCCGCCTCACCAGAGGGCAAGGCGTTCATTGCCGGCAGTAGCGAGGGTTGGGGACAAGCGTCCATCGTTGGCGGAACGGACACCGAAGCGGCGCTTGCCGCGGCAAGCCGCACAACCGCGTTCTACACCGGCGAAGCTGCCGAGTCTTCGTGATCCCTCATGCACGCGTTCGATGTGCTCGGCGATCCTGTGCGACGGCGCATCCTGGAGCTCCTGGCAGAGGGAGAACGTTCCTCTGGCGAGGTCGCCGACGTCATTCGGCGTGAGTTCTCCATCACGCAGGCGGCGGTCTCCCAGCACCTCAAGGTCCTGCGTGACAGTCACTTCGCGTCCGTGCGCATTGACGGTGCTCGACGCATTTACGCCGTGGATGCAAAGCCCTTGAAGGATGTGGATGCGTGGTTGGAGCGGTTCCGCCGATTCTGGGAGCCGAAACTGGATGCTCTGGCAACCGAGATCGCAAGAGGGAAACGAAAGAGGAAGTAGCGACGGGGTCTTGGGATGGTGATCTCGTGCCAGGTATGGTCCGGTGGTTTGTTTTCGTAGGTCGAAACCGAACCGTTACTTTTCTCCGGCACTCCGTTTGGCTCCCATGAGAACGGAGAGGACCCATCGAGACCACTCACCCGCGGTCCGGCCTGTAGGCACGGGAGTCTCGGGGTCTGCGTCCACGAGGGAGGTTCCCATGTTGATACGCCTGGCCCAGATCGTTCTGCTCGCTTGCCTCCTGTTCGCCGTGGGACTTCCCCCCGAGGCTCGAGCAGAAGTGTACGGCCTGAAGTCCTGCGGAAGCGATCGGGTAGACCGACCCGTCGCCGGGTCGGCCCCACCACGGAACCGTACGTGCGGATTTCCCGCATACGGCTCTTCGAAAAGAGTCTGTTTACAGCCGGGTGTAGGACGCCAATTGGGAATAGCGGATCCGGATGCGCGGCCGAACCAGCGGGTGCTTGGCCAAGAGGACTTTGAAGTCCTCCCAGCTCAGGCGGCCCGTCTGGCTCCGCGTTGATAGAGAGTGTTTCCACTCCGTCCAGGTGAAGTTCCAAAAGACCTGGAGCTTCTTGGCATTCCCCGCGAGCCCGTAGTAGTTGAAGTGACCCCGCAGTATTGGGTTCACCGCGCGGGCCTGGACTTCCACGGGCGGGTGCGGCATCCGTCGGAGTCGCTCTTTCATGCGGACTTTTGCCCGGCTGAAACGCTTCCCCTCCGTCTCGAACACCGTCTTGATGACCGTGTTGCCGACGCTCCGAGCCCGATAGATCGTGAAGCCCAGAAACGTCAGCCGACGCCGTTCGTGGGTCTGGTTGGTAGTCCGAGAGCCCATGTTAGTCTGATGAGTCTTCGCCTCGGCAAGCGTGAGCCCGAACTGCCCCAAACGCGCTTCGAGCAGGGTCCGCATCGTGTCCACATCGGTGGGTCGCTTGAAGAACAGGCAGAGGTCGTCCGCATACCGGACCAGTGCTGCCTTGCCACCGAACTGCGGCTTGATCTTCCGCTCGAACCAAAGGTCCACGACATAGTGAAGATAGATGTGGGCCAGCAGCGGTGAGATAGAGCCGCCTTGCGGCGTTCCCCTCTCCACTGCCTGCCACCTGCCTCCCTCAAAGATGCCTGCTTCTAGCCAAGCCCTGGCCTGAAACCGAACGAGCATTTCAGGAAATCCTGTTCGTAGATCTCATTCAGAACCTTCGCCATTGCACCCTGGATCGCCCGATCAATCACCGCCGGAACCCCGATTGGACGCTTTGACCCATCCGCCTTCGGGATAGACACCCTCCGGACCGGCGGCGGCCTGTAGCGCCCCTCGTGGATCTGCTTCAGGATTGGCGGCAGCAGCCAGCTCAAGTTCTCTCTGGCCTGCTTTACACTCATCCCGTCCACCCCCGCCGCGCTTGCCCGCGGAATCTCATCGAGACACTCCGCGACCAACTCGTAGCTCAGGTGGTGAAGCAAATTATTGAACTGCTCTTTTGGATTCTTCCGAGCCCTTGCTGCTATCGCGGCTCGTCTGGAAACTGGATCATCCCCCCCTCGCCAGCACTGGGTCTGGCTGGGTTGCCCGCCTCGGTGTGCGGTTCCGATTTCCTCATTGGCCACTTCCTCTTTCCGCCACGCCCTTTGCTCCCCGGTCATTACCCGGTTCACCGCTACTATGACGTGGTCTGACTTCCCTGCGCTCCTATAGCCCGGCTTGCGCCGCGCCATTGTCCACCTCCTGTGGACAAACACAGGGATCTCCCAAGTTCATGAACGTGCTCTTGCGAACATGCCGGAGCCAGCGCCCCCGGTGGCCGAGGACAGACTCGCATTAACGCCTGTCTTTCTTCCGCCTTCCCCGTCTTATCCACCGGGTCGGCGACCACAACTTTTAACCTTTCGGGGTGAATGCTCATTCATCTCACCGATTCGGCCTGTCCGCTCATACCGCGCCCGCTTTAACGCGTCGGTTACCCTTCGCGCCAGGGCGCGTTCTTCACCTCCGTCTGCTCGACTTTAAGGTGGTGATCTTTGCATCTCACAAGCTCCATTCACCCCTCTTGGCGCACGATAAGCGGTATAAGCAGGGTCCGACGTCTATGGAGGCGCGGACAGTGTCGCCGTATGGGCGTTATGTCAACCCGCGCGCGGCCGCTGGCCGTCGGGGCGATCGTGACCGCCGCGGGCGCTCCTTTCGAAATCGGGAGCGATTTTGGTGGGAGCATCCGACTGCCCTCGCACTTCTGCGGGATCGCGGGCCTGAAACCCAGCTCCGGTCGGGTCCCACGCACTGGGCACACCTTTCCTTTCGGTGGCGTGTTGGACTCGTTCCAGCAAATAGGACCGCTGGCCCGATACGTGGAAGACCTGGCTCTGATCCTGCCTTTGATCGCTGGACCGGACTTGATCGATCCCGGCATCGTTTCTATGCCTCTCGCCGATCCCAGACAGGTTCAACTCTCCTCGCTTCGCGTCGGCTTCCACACTGACAACGGCATTCGCACTCCCACCGCGGAGATTCAGTCCGTTGTCAGAGACTCCACAGCGGCCTTAACTGAGCTGGGCGTTCCGGTAGAGGAATCTCGTCCAGGCGGGATAGAGCGGTCCTTCGAGGTTGGTCTTGCGCTCTACTTCGCCGGCGGTGGTGCGGCTCAGCGTCGGCTCTTGAAACAGGCCGGCACCACTGAGCACACTTTTGGCGAATTCGGGCCGCCCTTGTCTGCCGACGAGCTGGATCAGGCGGTGGACAACTGGTACCAGTTGCGGAGCACCATGCTCTCTCTTACTTGTTTCGATTCTTAATCCGCCATATGAAAAGCAATCTGGATTCCGTCAGGTGGGAGTTCGAAGTGTATATAGCGCTCGTGGCTAAGTGAATGTCTGTAAGTGAGATATACGTTGAAGCGGTTCGGGATGAGGTTTTTCGGATGGAGATGGATAGATAGAGGCCCTATCCGGTCAGATAGCTTTCGGTGCGGAGATCGGGAATTGCTCGGGATCACAGGAACTCGCTCGACAACGAGCAAAAACGTCGTCGTGAGTGCACCGAGCCCGCCGCGATGTGAACGCAACCGATGCCTGACGAAGTTAGACACCGGCCGGCGATGCTTCTAGAATGTCGGGTCTTCCGCAGAATTTGTGGGTAAAACCGTCTTCCATCGCCGCTTGAGGAGACCACGGTGCTCGCCAAGCCTCAAGGCTTCCCTCGCAAGCTCGGCGGCTGCGCCGGCCTTGACCCTCGGCTGCGCTCCGCGGTGTCGGCTGGTGTGGGCGATGGGGAACGGGGCCTCCGGCGGGGGCTCCGGGCACCGGGTGTAGGCGTCCGACCGAAGTGGGTACTGGAATATTCGCCGTCGAACAAAAAAATAAGGTACTTTGTTTCAATTACTTATGTGCGCACAGGCCTTTGGACTGCCCACAAATTCTGCGGAGGAGGCAGAATGTCTTACTAGTGAATCCCTACCTCAGCCGACTCATGATTCGGGACGAAGACCGTTTTTACGGTCGGCAACGCCAGGTCGCGCGCATCCTGGATCGGGTCGCGTCAGATCGTCCCCAAAGCGTGTCGGTGGTCGGCGAACGGAGAATCGGCAAGTCATCCCTCCTGTACTATCTCACCTGGCCAGGTGTGCAGGAGAAGCTTGTCGATAATCCGGGTTCACTCGTCGTCGCTTTCCTGGATTTTCAACAGCTCCGCACGATTTCTCTTCAAAACTTCTTTGAGCTTCTCTTCTCCCAGATCGTTCGCGCCGATCCCTCTCTCGGCGGGTCGGAAACGCCAGGGTACGGCTCGTTTCACAAGATACTGGAGCGTTTGAGTAAGGAAAACCGGAAGCTCATCTTAATTTTCGACGAATTCGACGCGATTACTTCCAACCCGACGTTCGATCGTGATTTCTTTTCATATCTTCGGTCCACGGCAAACAACTACGACGTCGGCTACGTCACGTCTTCGAAGACCGAACTCCAACAGCTCTGCCATTCTTCGGAAATCTCTGACTCTCCGTTCTTCAACATATTCACCAATCTCTACCTTGGGCCCTTTGAACACAAGGAAGCGATGGAACTCATCTCTTCACCGGCCGGCGATCAGGGAATTCCTTTGGACCAGTTTGCCGAGGATATTCTGGATCTGGCCGGATATCTGCCTTTCTACCTGCAGATCGCCTGTTCGGTCTACTTCGATTGGCTAAAAGAAAACCCCGGATGGCACCTGGATAGTGAGGAAATCGAAGTCCGGATCCGGGAGGAGGCGGATCCCCACTTCAGTCACTTCTGGCAGCAGTGTTCTTCCGAACACCGACACGTTCTGGCAGACGTGATGGAAGGCAGAACGCCGGGACCGGAACACCTCCACGTCGCGAGAAAGCTGCTGAAGGCAGGTTACCTGCGGGAGACGGACGGGAAGCAACTTCGGGTCTTCTCCAAGTTGCTCACCCAATTTGCACGCAGCGCCGAGGGCCAAACGTTCGAGCCTACCGTTGCGGAGTCGGGACCGGCCCAGGCGTCTTCGGCTGGCCTCGACCTCTCGCCGGATGCGAGGATCAACCAGTACGAAGTGTTGTCCCGGGCCGGGAAGGGCGGCATGGGAGTCGTCTACCGCGCCCGGGATCTGGTACTCCAAAGGCCCGTGGCCCTGAAAGTGATCCGGCCGGATATGTTGGGTCAGGCCAATTCCCGAGAGCGATTCCTCCGGGAGGCGCGCTCTGCCGCCGCTCTCGCTCACCCCGCGATCACTGCGGTCTATGAGCTCCTCGAGCACGGCTCGCAAGTGGTGCTGGTGATGGAGTGGCTCGAGGGTCGTAACCTGGCCGAAGAGATTGCGGCCCGGGGGCGTCTGGATTGGAGAGAGATGGTGGAATGGCTGATCGAGATCGGCAACGGGCTGAAGACGGCTCACGGCAATGGGATCGTACACAGGGACATCAAACCCGCCAATCTGATGATTACAGCCGGCCGCCACATGAAAATCCTGGACTTTGGTTTGGCAAAGCAAAGGGAGTCGAATATAAAAACTCTCCAAACGCAGACCTTGACGAACGCCGGCGATTTCATAGGGACTCTGGCATACATGTCGCCGGAGCAGGTTCGGGGCGAATCGGCCGATGGACGCAGCGACATTTTTTCAGCGGGGGTGGTGCTCTTTGAGGGAATTACCGGAAAGATCCCCTTCCTCCGACGCACGCCGGCGGCGACCATCGATGCGATTCTTAATGACCCGACACCCGAGCTCGGGTTTTATCAGGTGGAGAACGACCAGCTGAACCGCATCCTCGGTGAGATGCTCACAAAGGAACCTTTCGAGCGGCACGCGAACGTCGGGCCATTACTGTCGGATCTTGCGGACCTGTTGAAACCCAAGAAAAAGCTGTTTTTTTGGCGTGGGGAATAGCGGCCGGCTACCGTCTCTCAGCGCAGTTTCTTGCGCGCTGTCTTGATCTCGTCATCGATGCCGGCCTTCGGACCGGTGTACGCCAATACTGCGCGATAGTATTTCATCGCTTCATCCCGAGCACCCTGTTCTTCGTGAATTCTCGCAAGGTAGAAATAAGCCAACGGTTCGGTTTCCGATTCCCCTTTGGGTAGCTCAATGGCCTTCTCGAATGCCGTCCGGGCAAGACTGTATTCGCGAAGCTCAAGGTATGTTTTACCGATCCGGAACTGAAGCTCGCCTTCGTTCAGACCCGGTGTCTTTGCCGGGAGCGTCTGCTCGAGCTTTTTGTAGATCTCGAGTGCCGCCCTCGGGTTCTCGAGCGTAAGCCCGTGCACCGCGGCGAGGTTGAGATCAATCTTGTAGTTCTGAGGATAAAGGCGGCCCAACTCTTCCATGATTGACACGGCTCTTTGTGGGTCTCCTTTCCAGGTGTGCATGGCCGAGAGAATCACCCGCGCGTCCTGGCTACGGTACTTTCCGTGCTCGGCGACGTTCTCCAGTTTCCTGAAGGCT
This sequence comes from Terriglobia bacterium, assembly GCA_965262425.1. Classification (GTDB taxonomy): domain Bacteria; phylum Acidobacteriota; class Terriglobia; order 20CM-2-55-15; family 20CM-2-55-15; genus CAZOZZ01. The sequence continues at coordinate 3,579,110 of OZ253536.1, forward strand.
TCTTCCTTGTTACCACGGATTCCAATCAGGAAGGCGAGCCATTTATAGCTCCAGGGAAGAGTTGCTTTGGCGAACTCGGAAACGGCAACACTGACGTTCGCATCGACGAAGGTGGGGTCCAGTCTCAGAACTCGTCGATGGATATTGCTGGCTCTCTTGCCGTGGCCAATCGCTTCTCCCCTTCTCTTCGTGATTGCGATGGCCTCGGCTGCGAGATTCTCGTAGGCCAGGCCCTGGAAATAGAGGGCGAGCACGTTCGTGGGATCTGCCGCCAGTATCTTTTCGCATACGGCAAGCAGTTTGTCGTTCGCACTGTGAAACCGTTCGGTCTCCGCTCGGACTGATTTGTAAATTTTCGACTTTGAGAAGGGACTGGGAGTTCCGTATTCGTGTAACGTGACGTTTCCCGCTGCGTAGAGCAGCTCGGCCCAGGTCGTGATCGACAACATGCCGTAGCCGACAGGGCTTTCCGGAAAGTCTTCGACTATCTGCTCGAATATCTTCTCTGCCGCGACGTATTCCTGGCGAAAGAGCGCATCCTTACCCTCTCTGACCCGTCGGTCCAGGTCGCTTTCGGTTTGTCCCGATACATTGCTGAATGTGAGGAGCAAGGTGAGAAGTGCGACCGTTATCTCTCGCATCCGCCCTCCGGCGAGCATATGCTTGGCTGGCTTAAGAAAACTATAACCCATCAGGTCCGTTTTTTGGAACAATTAGGGCGTTTCCGGCACTCCTAGCAGCCCGCGCGCCGTAAACCTTCCGGTGCGGTCGGATACTTTGTTGCTCGTCGTCATGATGAAACAGCATCAGTTCCTCCTCACGCCTCGCCCAAGACGCGTGCCCGCGAACCATCAGACTTCTGCCACGGGCTGCTTGGCTTCGAGAATCTGCCCGAGCGACCTGGACTATGCCTAAACGTTTCGTCCAGTCGATCCTGTTGCTGTTTCTGGTCTCCATTTGTGGCATCGAGCTGTCTTTTCTCGTCAACGGCACTTTGACGCTATCCGATGTCTGGTTCTCCCTCCTCCTTGTCGCCCTGGGCGTTGCCAGCTGTTTTGTCCGCCCCGAGACCCCTGCGGTGCCCGTGCTGTGCTTTCTGCTGGGCTCGCTGTCCGTGCTCTTCAGCTTTGTGGTGCCGGACGAGATCCTGATCTGGGGCGGCTGGCTCGGATGGCTGGGATTCTTCTTTTGGAACGCCTGCTTCTGGCTGTTCCCCTTCGTCTTCATACATTTTTCGCTGATTTTTCCGATTCCCGGTGACTGGATCGATCGAGGCCCAAGCCGACTCCTTTTACTGTACGGACTCTATGCAGTGCTGGTGGTGTTCTCGGATCCCTTGAGCCGCGTTACGGGAGACCTGGTTCTCGTATCGGTATTCATACTCAGTTTCTTTCTCTTCGATAACGCCGACGTTAATCCATTTCCCAATCAGTCTCAGGATTCTTCCATCGCTAACCCTCTTCTTGATCATCTCGGTGAGCAGACTCCTGACGATCGCGTCGAAGTATCCGGTAATATCCGCTTCTAGAATGGTCGAGATCGGCCGTCGACAAATGACCCGTCCAACCTCGTCTAGCGCGTCTTGTGGGCCCCGGCCCGGCCGGAACCCATAAGAGCACTCCAGAAAATCCTGCTCGTAAATCGCACTGAGCAACCCGGCCACCGCCTTCTGCACGATCTTGTCTTCCAATGAAGGGATCGAGATCGGCCGTAGCCTTCCGTCCTCCTTCCGAATATAGATCCTGCGCAGTGGTTGCGCCCGATATTGCCCCGCCTTTAAACGTTCATGGAGCTTCTGAATATTGTCCCAGGCTTCCGGTGCGTATCCTACATACGTCACACGATCCACGCCGGCGCTGGCTTCTTTCCGCAGACTTTCGAACGCCTCATACAACGCCTCCACCGTCAGAAAATGCGCGATGGAGAAGAATGTTCGCTCCTTGTCTTCCCTGGCCAGTTCAGTTATTCGGATGTGTTTCGTGGACATGCTTGCTCGATCTCTGTGGATCGTCATGTTTCCTCCATCCGATACGTTCACTTGTTCACCCCTTCCCTCGGATGGGTCCCGTGGCCGCCACAACTTCCGTGGCCCTGCGGTTCCCCACCTTCATTGGTACTATGGGCTCATACGATTCCTCACAACCCATCGTCCGCAGTCTCTGGTTGCCCTCGACCGCCGACTACCTCTTCAGGAGGAGACTGTGAGGCTTTCCCAAGTTCCTGGAGAATCCCTCTAGAAAGCGTGCCCCGGGCTAGAGACTCCGGCGGCTCGGAACAACCTTGCATATCGGTCATCCCGATTCAGCCTTCGACCAAAACAACGGCCTCGGCATCCGCAACCACATAAATTTCGGAGCTGAACCCTCGCGGCCCACTTCCTCGCTGTCTACGCTTCTCTCCCGCCGGTCACCCGGCGACAGGCAAGACTCGCTACCGGCCTGCCCGCTACGGCTTTAACCGGACTGGACTTTCACCAGTTGGATTCTTTCGAAAGGTTTCATCCGCTCACATGGAATCCCCCCCTCCCAAGCTTTGCTTGGCGCGATGTTTTACTTATCCCCTCGTGCAGCAGACCGCTCACCTGGAACGACGCCATCGAGGCAAGGCCGAGGAACAGGCCCCAAGGGTGGTGAGCGAGTCATCGGGCCGTAATCAATCAACGCACAAGTAGCCTCGAAACGGCAGCCTCAGCGGCCGAGCCTTTCAACATGTGGTGAAGGCAACATGGATCGTCGCAGACTGACTGACGCCCCGAGACAGCTCCAGTCTTTGCGTTTGCGCAATGCTTGCTATATAGTGGCCCGCCTAACGAATCCACATTCAATGGGAGGTCTGCATGGCACGACGCATGTTGGTCATATGGTCGCTGTGTTTGGCATGTTCGTGGGTTGTCGGCAGCGTTTTCGCGCAAGAGACTTCGCCGCCACAGTCTGAGGCAGACAAGGCGCTGACGGCTAAATTCAAGAGCACGGTACGTCGGGGAGAGCAGATGCCGCTGGCTTACCGGCAAGAGTGGAAGTCGGCGTGGGACACTGGGCCGGGCTACGTCGAGTTTAGAGGGACAAGACACTATCCCCAGGAGGCGCTCAGTCAGGATCATGTAGAGAACCCCAATTTGGAACTCAAGATGTACGGCGCTTACAAGCCGGTCGATCCCTCGATTTTTGAGGATGTGCCGCCATGGGACCGGCTTGGTCTGTTGTTTTCGCATCAGTTCAAGGAGCAGGTGCCGCACGTATGGACCGGAATGTGCTCGCCCACCTGCGCTGTCGCGTTCAGGGAAAGAGATCACTACGTCGATCTGTCAGGCAACGCCAAGGTTCGATGGATCACGATGGTCGCGGGCACCGGCCATGAGATCCGCCTGATCGTGAAACTCGCCGACGGGACGTGGATGATGAGCGCCAACAAGACGACCGGCTACTCCTCGGACTATGTTGTATCGGAGGTCGCGGTTCGGGACATCCTCTGGAAGCAGTTGGATGTGGATCGCACGATCCCGGCGTATGTTCCAGATGAGTATGTCTATACGTCTTCAGTTGTCGAACATGCGGATGGACACTGGTTCATGGACCCCGACTTGACCAGGGTCGATGAAATTGGGTGGACGGACTTGACTCCAGGAACGGGCCATGGTCGAGGCAGGTCTGCGCCAAGTGTCGTCGGATGGATGGAGGTCTACGGCACACTGGTCAAGCGCGATTCGGCCCAGAAGTAACGCGAATCGGGGACGCCGACCGCACCGGTGACGTCCCCGGCCCCTTCTCATGTGTGTGATTCGCCCGCCTCGGTTCAACTCTGCGAGCAAGGAATGAGAGCGGTGGAAATCGGACAAGGCGCCGATAACCACCGCTGCCTGGAAAGGCCTGTGTGCCTTTCGCGCACCTCAGTTCTTCGATGAAGTCCGTTCGACCAGGTTCCCGTAAACTTCCATCCAGCCGACGGCGACCATTCCGCCTTGACCGTGTCCGAGCCCTGGAGTCAAGTCCGTCCACCCAATTTCATCGACCTTGCTCAAGTCGGGGTTTACAAACCACTGGCCATCGGCATGTTCGCCAACCGAAGACGAGTAAACGTGTTGTTCCGGAACATGGGCCGGAATCTTGTAGTCCACATTCAGATGCTTCCAGATGATGTCGCGAACCGCGACCTCCGACACAACGTAATCTGAGGAGTAGCCGGTCGTCCAATTGTCGCTCATCATCCACGTTCCATCGGCCAGTTTCAAAATCAGGCGAATCTCATGGCCGGTGCCCAGGACCTTTGTAATCCATCGAACACTCGCGTTACCTGACAGATCAACATAATGATCTCTCTCTCTGAAAGTGGCAGCGCAGTTGGGCGAGCACATTCCATTCCATGTGTGCGGCACCTGTTCCTTGAACTGATGCGAAAACAAGAGGGCCGGCCGGTCCCATGGAGGCACGTCTTCAAAGATTGACGGGTCTCTGGGCTGATATGCCCCATACATCCTGAGTTCCAGATTGGGTTTCTTTACATGATTCTGCGAAAGCGGTTCCTGAGGATAGTGACTCACACCCTTGAATTCAACTGTGCCATCGGGGTACATGGCCCAACCCGACTTCCATTCCTGCCTGTAGGCGAGGGGCTTCGGTTGCTCTCCCGATCGGGCTGCGGTCTTGAATTTGGCCGTAAACACCGCGTCTTCCGGCGGCTCAGGTGGTGGCGTAGGTTGTTGCGCGAAAACACTGGCGAGAATCCACGGACACACGAAAACCAGCGACGATATGGCCAAGATGCGTCGTCTCATTCAAACCTCCATTTTGAATTGGATTTGCGATGTATATCATGCCCTACTGCCGAAGCGACACCCTTTTTTGTAAGGAGTACCGACCGCAGATTGGATTTGCATGATTACGAGTGCACCGCCATGATTGTCGGTTTGATTCGGACAGAAGCCCCGGTTTCCCGGCTACCGATGGTCTCCTAGCGTTAGCGGCGTTGCTGGCGGGAACCGCGGAAGCCCAGGCCGTATTGCGGGCCGTTGCGGACGACAAAGGTGGGTTTCAGCGGGACCCGGTTTCGCGCTGGAACCTGTGTCGGGCTTGGTTTCCGGCGCCTCGACGGTGACACCCACCCGCCTCTACCATCGCCGCGCACACCCCTCGCCCCAAAGCTTGACTTTCAGTGCGACCGAGACTAGTTTGATCTTCAAGTCAACCAGCAACCTACGGCGTGACGCCGGATTGTCGAGGACCCGAACAGCGCATCGGTAGGATCATTCTCCGGTGGGAGAGGGCGTTCAATTCGGGCCGCGAGACGCGAATCATGGCTGTTGCTTCGGGGGATCAGAGGCAAGGGGGTAGCGATATGCGTAGAGGACTGGCGATTTGTCTGTTGTCGGCTGTGAGTTTCGTCGCCATGGCAGCCGGCAGCGTATCCGCAGTGATGCCGCAAGGAGGAGACTCGAAAGGCAGGACCGTCTGGGACGGCGTCTACGGCGCCGGGCAGGCCGAACGGGGGGCAACGGCTTTCCAGGAAGCCTGCAGCCGATGCCATGGAGTGGACCTCAAGGGCGCGGTGCCCGGTGCGGGAGGCTCCGGCGGCGGCAACGCGCCGATGCTGGTCGGCGACGGTTTCATGGATCGATGGCGGGAAGACAACCTCGTGGAGCTGTTTACCCTGCTCCGGAGCTCGATGCCGCGAGAGGCCATCACGTCCGTCAGCGATGCGACCAAGATGGACATCTTCGCCTTTGTGCTCCAGGAAAATGGCTTTCCAGCCGGAACAGAAGACCTGAGCGCAGACGCTCTCGGCGGGATCTATCTCGTCGGGAAGGACGGACCGAAACCGCTGCCCAGTACGACGCCTGTCCGGGCTGTTGGTTGCCTGACCCGACAGGCCGGCGGCACATGGATGTTGATGCAGGCGCCGGAGCCGTTCAGGACGGAGAGGCCCGGAGCAACGACGCCGGAAGAGCTTGCCGACTCCAAGGCGGTAGCGCTGGGCACTTTCAGTTTCAGGCTCCCCAGCCTCGAGTTCGCGATTCCGGGAGTGAGACCGGGTCCTCTCGAGGGACACAAGGTGCAGGTGAAAGGCACCGTCTACAGGCAGGACACGGGCGACACCATCAACACACGCTCGCTGGCGTCGGTTGCGTCGAGTTGCGAACCTTGATTCTCGCGGGCCTGGGAGACTCAACAGGCAGGTAGGTCGGGTTGAGGCGCCATCCCGGACCTCAACCCGACGGCCTAAGCACTTCTAGGGGCTCTTCCTGGGAACTCCATCCCCGGCTTTGGGAGCCACCGGCGCCGGAGCCCCGAGCTTCATCAGGAACTCGACCGTTTCAGGGCGCTCTGTCGGCAAACCACCGGCAACGTCCACGCCGTTGGGCATGTCGGTCACATACCACCCTTTCTCGGTCTGGACGTCCAACCGGGCGCCCTTGTCCACGAGGAACTGAATCAGCTCATGGTCGCCGATCCACGCCGCGCCGTGCAACGGCGTCTGATCCTCTTCATCTCCCGCATTCACGTCGAGACCCAGTTCGAGGCAGTATTCGACAGCTGCCAGATGGGCATGCGGATCGCGTGAGGTCTGAGAAAACTCCCCCGGGACCCATCCGATTCCAGCGGCAGCCGCCAGCGGTGTCACGCCTTCATCGGTCGCTACTTTGGGATTCGCCCCTCCGGCCACGAGCAGTTTCATGGCTTCCAGGTCGGCTGCCGCCGCCGCTCGCCAGAATGCCGTCGCGCCTTCCGTCCGCACCCACGAACGATCGTGGGAGGAGGGCCTGTAGAACAGCTTCCGTGTCAGCCGGGCGTTCGGGTTCGCGCCCGCTTGGAGTAGAGCTTCCATCAGTTCCAGGTGGCCCACTCTCTGACCCGTCGTCAGGTGCACGGGCGCCCAGGACAGGGGCGCGTACTCGATATCGATAGTCGCAAAGAGTGGTGTCAGGCCGTCGTTGTTGGCAGCGTTGGGGTTGGCTCTCTGCTCGAGCAGGTACATCGCGACATCGAAGTTGGCGTTGGCCGTCGCATACACGATGGGGCTGCTGAAATCTCCAGGACTGACGCGGTTGACGTCGGCCCCGGCTTCCAGCAACGCGCGTACGGCGTCCATCTGCCCGTCTCTTGCAGCGAACATCAAGGCTGTCAATCCGCCCATCACATTCGCCTTGGGCCTCTGAGAGAAATCCACCGGCGGATTGTCCTTCTCCGCGCCCGGAGGAGGCGGCGGGAGGGCCCGCCCGGTTTCGTCGTACCGCGGCCGGGACGTGAGATCCTCCACCTTCGAGGCGGTTTCGATATCGGCGCCGGTTCGGGCAAGCACACGGATCACCTCGGCACGGTTATCCGCGGCCGCGAACATCAATGCCGTCTGCCCGTAAGCTGTCTCCCGGGCGTTGACCTTCGCGCCGGCGTCGAGCAATCTCCCGACCCCGTCCGCGTCGCCGGAAGCAGCCGCTCGCATGAGAGCCGTCTGCCCATTCACGGTGTTAGCGGTGTTCGGATCCCCCCCGGCCTCGAGCAGCAGGTCGATCATCCCCGCATTGCCGTGAGTGCAGGCCAGGAACAAAGGCGTCAGATCGCCCAGGCGGGTCGTCGCGGTTACGTTCGCACCGGATTCCATCAGCAGCTTCGCCATCTCCAGGTTGTCCCGCAGCGCCGCCCAGTGCAGGGCCGTCATGCCATCGCCCTGAGTGGAATCCACGTCGATGTCCTGCTTCAGCAGCGAACGCACGACTTCAATTTCACCGCGCATGGCGGCTTCCGGCAGCTGGACGTCCGCGGGGGCCGCCAACACTGCCGAGACCCCTCCGACGGCGGCAAGTACTACCGCGACGCACAATCCATAGGTAACCTTCTTACCGATCATTGTCTTGTTTCTCCTCGCATCCATCGACACTGATTCAAACGTCAGATCGTCAGCATTCCAGTGCTGTCGCCGATACTCTCCTGTTCGATGCCGAGCTTGTCCAACACTGCCAGCAGCGCGTTGGCCATCGGTGTTCCCTCCGGAGTTCTCAGATGGTAATTTCCCCGGAGCTGACCGTTTGCGTGACCTGCTAGGAACAAGGGGCACCGTTTGTGCTCGTGAATGTGTCCGTTGCCCATCGGACTTCCGTACAGCACTAGCGAGTGATCCAACAGGTTGCCGTCTCCATCGGGCGTGTACTGCATCCGGTTGAGAAGATAGGCCATCAGGCTGACGTGATACCTGTTAATCCTCGTGAAATCCTCGATCTGGTCCGGCTGCTCTCCGTGGTGGGATCCCGAATGGAACGGGCTCTTGGAACCGCTTTCCGGGAAGACTCGAGGGCTGACGTCTCGCGCCAGCATCAGCGCGGAGACTCGCGTGACCTCTGCCTGGAAGCCCAACACCGTCAGGTCGCACATCAGTTTGACGTGTTCATCGAACGAATCCGGAACGCCGATCGGTGCCGCCGGCAGCTCGCGCGCCTCGCCGGTGGAGTTGTGCCTCTCGACCATCTGGATACGCCGTTCGAGCTCCCGCACGCCGTCCACGTATTCGTTGAGCCGGTTTCGATCGCCCGCATCGAGATCCTTCCGCAGTCGCGCGATTTTTCCGACGATCGTGTCGAGAACGCTCCGATCCTCCTGCCTGCGGGTCATGCGTTGTTCGGGCGAGCCGCCATCACCGAACAGGCGCTCGAAAGCCACTCGCGGATCGATCTGCATCGGGAGCGGCTTCGACGGCGAGGCCCAGCTGACCGAGTACTTGTAGACACAGCTGTAGCCGAAACCACAGGATCCCACCAGCGAACCGGTGTCCTCGATCCCGAGCTCGAGTGAAGGCAGGGGTGTGTCCTGGCCGTACTTCTGCGCATACAGCTGATCGATCGTCGTACCGCAGTAGAAGTCGGCGCCTTCGGTCATCTTCGGGTGAGCTCCGGACAGGAACACGGCGGCCGAGCGGCTATGGTCGCCCCCGACCTCTTCGGGCGTCGTGGGTGCCGCGTTGGCGCAGTCCGTGTCGCTGATGACCGTGACGTAATCCCGGAACGGCTCCAGCGGTTCCAGGGCCGTTGTGAAGTCAAAGTCGGAACCTTCCTTCACGGGGGACCAGTAGTTCATCTTGCGGCCGTGCACACAGCTGCCGCCCGCGCCGTGCGGGACTTCGATGGCGAACAACCGCGTCCGCGTCGCCGCCGCTGTATCGCGCTGGGGGGTCTGCGCCGGCAACATCGACTCCAGCAACGGCAGCGACAAACCCACGCCCATACCCTTGAGCACCGTCCGGCGCGACATGTGTCTCTTCGTTATAAACATTGCTTTCTAAGCCTCCTCGTCGTGAACGACCGTGGATGACGCCGACGGGTGCCGGCTACTGTCTGGGCGGCGTCACTGCTGGACCATCGACGGCGCCTGGTTGAGCAGCAGCTGCATTGTCGCCGCTGGCTTCAGTGTCTTCGGTTCTCCTCATCTGAAATGGTGTACTCCGGACGATTCCAAGAACGAACGACGAAAAGCGGCTGTCGTTGTCCGTTGCTTGCCGGGCGATCGAACGAACGACCGGCATGTCGTAGTATTCCAGGCCCCGACCCAGTGCATAGATCAGGAGCTTCTCCGCAAAGGTGTGGACGACGGCGTCGGACTTGCGCAGCAGCGCTTCGCGAAGGCTCGCCGGCCCGTCGACCCTCGTCCCGTCGATCAACTGGCCCGACGCGTCAATCTCGAAACCATTGTCCAGGACACGCCAGCCTCCGACTGCGTCGAAGTTTTCCAGCGAAAAGCCGATCGGGTCCATCATCTTGTGGCAGCCGGCGCAGCCGGGATCCTCCCAGTGGCGCTCCAGCCGCTGCCGCACCGACAGAAGCTTTTCGCCGTGCGCGTCCTCCTTGAACTCGGGTACGTTCGCAGGAGGTGGGGGAGGGTGAACGCCCAGGAGGTTCTCCATCACCCACTTGCCGCGCATAACCGGCGAGGTCCTGTTTGACAGCGATGTGAGCGTGAGGATGCTTCCGTGACCCAGCAGACCCCTGCGGTTGTCGTCAGTGATCGCCACGCGACGGAATGCCGTTCCCTGGATATTCGGAATTCCATAGTGTCTGGCGAGCCGCTCGTTGACGAACGTGTAGTCCGCGTCCAGAAGGTCGAGGATGCGTCGGTCCTGGCGAACGATCGTGTCGAAGAGCAGTTCCGTCTCCCGCAGCATCGCCTCACGCAGGTTAACGTCGAAATCCAGAAAGATGTAGTTGTCCGGCTGGACGTCCCTTAGGTTTCGAAGGAACAGCCATTGCGCGGCGAAGTTCTTCGCGAGATTCTCCGAGCGGGGGTCTGCGACCATACGGTGCAACTGCTGCTCCAGAACAGCCGGATCCCTGAGTTTGTTGCCCGCGGCCAGATCCAACAGTTCCGGGTCCGGAGCGCTGCCCCAGAGGAAGTATGAGATCCGGGACGCAAGCTCCAGATCGGATATCCGATGATTGGTCGCCGGCGCCGTGCCATCAGGCGAGCGTTCCATGCGAAAGACGAACTCCGGATCCGCCAGGATGGCCTGGATCATCATCCGGATCCCGGCATCGAAGTCCACCCTGTTCCGCGTTTCCTCGTAAAGTGCGAGCAGGGGGTCGAGGTCGACGTCGGTTACCGGACGCCGGTAAGCCTGCCGGGCAAGCGAAGAGATGATCTCCGTGGCGCAGGGAAGCTCTTCGCCGGCGTTGGCGGGACGGCAGACAAAGATCTTGCGTCGGCTCGGCGTGTCACCCCGACCTTCTACCTTGTACGGTCCGCCGATGTTCAGGGTTTTCAGGTGGGGTAGTCCGGTGAACCCCAGAATCGAGCCCGTGGTCAGGTCCGACAGGGCGTACTCGAACGGCGCATGAAAGTCCTGCACGGGTCCGGAGGCTCTCTGAATGAATGAAGCGGATACCCTCTGCGGACCCGCCTTCACCCCGATCGGACCCGTCCGGATATCGTGGGCCGGTTTCATGTTCGGGTTGATATCGAGCAACGCCACTCGCTCCCCGTTGATCGCGATCTCGATCTGCTCGCCCGGTGACGTCTGTCCGAACAGCGGCCCTGTGCTGAGGTGGTAAAGCTTGATCTTGAAGATGTACTCGCCGTCGAGCGGGAAGTGATGCGTGACAGCCATCCCGCCGCGGGTTCCGAACGGCGTTCCTTCAACGTGTTCCATCTGCGAGAATCCCTGTGGGAGTTGATACGTCTCCTCGAGGGGACTCATCTCGGGGTCACCGACTGCCGTGCGACTGATCTTCGAGGCCGACCGAACGTAGCCTTCCATCAGTGTCGTGGAGACACCCAGGACTTCCGCCATGTTGTCGAAACCGTGGGTGGAGGCATCGGCGGGCAGGAGTTCCGCGGGATCGATATCCACCGCCAGCAGTTCCCGGATCGAGTTGGCGTACTCGGCGCGGTTGAGCCGGTGCATTGGTTTCCGACCCGGATTCGGCTCGGAAGCCGCGGCCTCGTCCAGGCCCGCCTCCAGCGCCGAAACGAACTCGTGTACTTCGTCATCGGACGGTCGGGCCTGGCCGGCCGGAGGCATCATTCCGGCGCGGAGCTTGCGCACGACACTTTCCCACTCGGGCGCGTTCTTGCCGACATCCGACCAATCCAGGTTCGCCAGCGTCAGGCCCCCCGCCTGTTCGACGTCGTCGTGGCAGAGGACGCAGTACTGGTCCAGCATCGCACGGTTAGATGGGACGAGTGACCTGGAGCCGACATCCTGCCCGTAGGTCAGGGTCGCCGACACGATTACGACGCCGATGGAAACCAGTACCTTTTTCATTTGCTTCCGCTACCATGAGGACTGTTTGCTCAGAAATCACACACACACACACACCTCACTCCCCGCCGGGGCGCGGCGCGACGTCTGCTGCGCAGGGAACAGTCCAATCGTCTATCAAATAAGAACTTTCTTCATGATCATTCAAGCACCGCATCGTATTCGTGTCAAAGAATTCCGCACTACTCAGGCAAGTCATCCGACGCTTTGTGCCCGACTAGACTAATCGAAGATCGACTTTGCGATCATCGCGTGGATACCCTTCGTGCCGTCAACGAGTTGGGTGACCCGCAGGTCCACCGCCAGGGAGCAAAGGAAATAAGCATCGTCGCGGCTCAGGCCCTTTTCGGAAACCAGGAAATCGACCATTTCGCGCGTCGCCAGCTTCGCAGATTCGTCAAGGTCCGGGTTCAGGCCCATCGTGAGCAACACCGTACGGGTGAAGGAATTCGATCTCGACGATCTCGACCGCGAGGGTGTCGCCGGACACCGCACCGTCGACGTAGATCGGCCCTGTCAGCACATGTGCGCCCACTCGGTCCGTGACAGCGCGATCCACCACTTTCAGCGACTCGGGAATCTCTTCGTCGGCGACGCCGGCGGCCCTCAGGCGCTCGACGCCACGAACCACCGATGTCTCCACGCGAACCGTGTCACCGGACGCGATCCGCAGCACGGGACTCACCCGCGCATCGTAGTAGCCCCAGTAAACGTTCTGCGGTTCCAGCCGAAGATCGTGCGTCCGGTTCTGGGCGAGACCGGAGTTGGCAAGCAGGCAGAGCAGGACAAGTGTGAATTTTGGTCTCATGATGTTCATGTCTGGACCTCCAGAACCGCGGGACACAAGAATGAGCTCGAGGCGCTTCAAAGAGAAGGCAGCTTCCAGTCGGAAGCGCAGTCCGAATCGCCAATCGTCGCCGTCGCCTCACGCGGAGCCCTGATCGCGTTCTCACTCCCGGACTGACCTATTCGGGACCTTCTTCGCCGGGCCGGTAGGAGACCTCCAGGTTGGCCAAGATTTCCTCTTCGGTGAACCAGGCCCGCTTCAACTCGTGGTTGGCATACAACGACACCTGATCCGTACTGTGAGGCGACCCTAGGTCCGTAGTTTGACCGTGGGCGAGCAGGGTGTAGGCGAGGATCGGCTCCGAGAACTCGACGAGGATTAGCCAGCCCGTGGCCCCGCCGACGAATGGTCCGTCCGGCTCGATCCTTCCAACTACGCGGGTACCGTCTTCCGCTTCGCCGAACTGGACGTTATGGAACAGGCCGTATCTGCCACTGGCCCCATCCGCCGGGAGATCGATGTCGCCAAGGCGGATGCGGTGCACTTCGCCCCACTGAACGTCTTCGGCGCCGTAGGTCTCGCGTGTCCAGGCCACCGCATCCTCGAGGTGCTTCACGGCCAACGCGGGGTCGGATAACCCCAACGGCGTCTCGATCGGCCTGTTTGGATCCCACTCCACTGCGTACGGCTGATCAACGGCGGCCTGGTACGTATCCCAGAAGCGCTGGAACAGCACCCCACCGCGGCTTTCCGCTGATACCTGGTTGTCCCAGCCTTCGAGCGCTCGAAGACCGAGCGTGAGTGCTTCCGACGGCTGCGCCGTCCGCTTGACAGCCTCGATGAGCGCGGGTTTTACACGATCTGCCAACGGCATTCTGGTGTTGAAGGTAAGCCGCTGCACGTCCTCGAGCGAGAACTTCTCCTGGCTCTCGAGCATCTGGAGCGAAATCTGCGAACGCAGGCTGAGCGCTTCTCCTTCTGACGCCAGCACCGTCGAGGGATACTCGTTCATATCTAGCCGATCGCGCAGCGATGTGTACGATGGCTGGTTGTTGGTGCTTTGCACATAGCCGCCCGCGGGGTTGAGCAGCTGCGGCAGTTCCTCGATCCCATGCAACTCCGTCCAGACGTACTTCCCCGTATCTCCAGGTACATCGAGCCGATAATCGGTCCCATCCTCGATCCGCTTTGGTAAAGTGGCGGCCCACACGTACATGATGTTGCCCTCCACGTCAGCGTACAAGGTATTGAAACGCGGGATCAGGTTCCTGCGAAGGGTGGCTTTGAACTCGTCCAGGCTCTTAGCCTTTCCCATTTCGTACCACTGTTCGAAGAAACGAAACTCCTCCAGGACCACAGACTTGACCGCGAATGTCTTGTCCTCGGTCTGATGCACAACGGGGCCGAGGTGCGAGTACCAGTACGTTCTGGTTTCGGACCGCAGGCTACCGTCGTCTGTCTTGGCCTCAACGGTGATTTCCTTTTTCGTCAGAGGCATCGACTCGCCTTCGAAGATGTAGTGATCTGGATTTTGCGGATCGCGGGCAAGGGCGTAAATGTCCTCGAGATCAGGGCTATTGGTCGTATGGGTCCAGCCGAGATGTTCGTTGAAACCGTGACGAAGCGCCGGTGAACCAAGGAAGGTGTTTCCGAATATGTTGATCACGCCTGGGACAGTAATGTGGGCTTCCCAGTAAAGCGACGCCCATGCTTGATGTGGATTCGACATCAGGATCGGATTGCCGGACACACTACGCGAGGGTGCAATCGCCCAAGCATTGGAGCCCATCACGTCCCAGTCCGGCTCGGCCATAGCGCTGTTGAGTGGCGACTGGGCTTTGAGTTTCGATGAATCGGTCGAATACTTATTCTGGAGCTCCGTGATGAAATTCTCGCGAAGCGCAAACCTGAGCACTTCGGCACGGCTGCGCGTCAGCACGTCGACGCCGTCGAAGACCGGAACCCACTCAGGCAGCTCCGCGCGATGGCGCTCCACGTAGTAGTTCAGGCCTGCGGCGAAACCATTCAGGACCTTCTGAAACGTGGGCGTGAGACGGCCGAAGTTTTCCCGGGCTACCTCGTAGTTCCCGTAGCGCTTCATCTTGAAGTCGTTCTCGACGTCTCCGCCGAAATACCGGGCTTCCTCTCCGCGCGCGGCAAAATAGCGGCGGACGATCTCCAGAACATGATCCTCAGCCTGCGCGTAACCGACGGCAAACGCGGCGGCCTCCTCGTTTTCGGCAAGGATGTGTGGAACACCGTAGGTGTCGCGCCGGATCTGGGCCTGAGATACGAGTTCCGGAGCCGTCGTTTTCGATTCGGGTCCCTGGCAGCCGACCAGGACGAGACACAGGCCAACTGGAACAAGGAGCCCGGTGAGTCGTCTGAAGCATCTGTTCATTACTCCCCCTCTTGGCTTTCGCTTTGCTCGTGTGGATGTAAAAGGAGGCGGCATCCTATCTCGACTTGCTTCCGGGCGTCAAAGGAAAACGCTTCAGGGATCTACGGCTATCGCCCATACGACGACACTGTCCGCGCCTCCATAGACGTCGGACCCTGCTTATTCCGCTTATCCGCTGCGGTTCCGGTCCTAGGGCCACGACCAATTCCGGCACTAACCGATTCCCGACTCCCGGTAAGGTGGCAAACGTCTTTGCACGAACGAGCTTCTCCCCCCGATCCTCACTTCGCCTTCACAACGTTTGAGATGTCGCTCTACTGCCTGCAACTGATCCAATAACGCCTCCAACCGCAATCGACCCACACGTTGGCTGACCCGGTCCCCTTTCTCCGAATTCGTCTCCACAGCAGCGGGCGGATAAGCGGTTCTATGGAAGGGGTTGTCAAGAGAAACACCTCTCCGGCGAGCGGGCAGCCAGTACCGAGACACTGTCGTGGCAACCAGCCCCTGTCTCCGTTGAGACGAACTGTTGATCCTGCGTCGCAAAGATTTTGATCAACCGTCACAACGTGGTGAAGTTTCGGGAAACTGAAAAGCGTCATGGGGTCGTTTGTTGCCGACCACGGTTCTATCTGAGCCTCGAGGGCTATCGCTTTTCCAGGTCGTGCGAGGGGGGATAGAGTATTAGATGGGCCTTGGGCCAAAGCCGTGTGCCAACCGCTTATCGGATCCTCACCCTCGAGAGTATTGTTCCGAAACGCCCCAACGACGAGCTGTCGAATTCATCGCGCTGCCGGCAAAAGTCTCGAAACGGTTATGTCGCCAAGTTCAGTTTCTTCGGATTAAAGGTGTCTCCTTTCTTCCACATGACTAACGCAATCGCTGCAATCTTACGCGCCACTGTGAGCCGTGCCATTTCCCGACGCATGCCGTGTTCGGCGAGTCGCTCCAAGCAGCTCTTCCACGGTTCGGTCTGCATGCCCCCGGTCGCCGCACCGATGAAAACATCTTTTAAGCGCCGGTTACCGTTCCGGTTCAGTCCCCGCGTCGCAATTGGCTTTCGGCGACGGACCGCGCGCCCTTCAACCATCTCGTATTCCGAACTCATGTGCGTCACCACTGCCAGTCCGCTGTAGTTCCAGAGTTGACGCTTGGTGCGGAACCGGTGCGGTGTGTCCAGGGTCGCCACAATCAGCGCACACCGAATCGGCCCCAGCTGGGGAATGGTTCGTAACAGTCGGGTTGCACGATGCTTGCGACCCTCGGTCAACATTGCCAGCTTCGCTTGCTTCCTCAACGTCCTGAGATGATCCAGCTCCTGATACAACCACTCGGTTCGCTGCCGGACCCCGGATTCGGTCAGCTGTCCCAGCCAGTGCTCACGCTGGGACGGTTGGTAGACTCCGTGACCTGGTGTCTGGATGCCGCGTCCCCGATACAGGGCCTTGATCCGAAGCATCGTCCGCTGCGTATCCTCGGTTAGAGTTTCATATCCACGGACCAGTTCTTTCAACCTCCGGGTCGCATCGTGTCCGTGATAGACCGATCGCAGCAATCCGGCTCGCAGCAACTCGGCCAGCTTCCGTGCATCGATCTTGTCGGTCTTGGACCCCTCTCCAAGCAGCTTGTTCCGTCTCGGATCACACACGATCACTTCGTTCACATATCCCCGGACCACGTCACAGAGCCACCCGGCCTGGGTCGTTTCTTCAAACGTGACATGCAGCGAACCACTCAGACTCTCCAGCAAATCAATGATCGGGCCTGCTTGGGTCGCCACGATGGTTTCCCACACCACTCGACCGGCCGCGTTGAGAACCGCGACCACCGTTGTTGATTGGTGCACATCCATGCCGATATACTTCGCTTGATTCATTTAGTAGATCCTCCTTTGTATTTGTATTCAACGCGCCAACGTTGAATGGGTTGTTGTCGTGAGATTCTCCTCTCGACAACAGCCTACAAAGGGGCCTCCTTCCTTATAGCGTACAAGCAGGGTCTGACGACTATGGCAGTACGGACAGTGTCGCCGTATGGGTGTTATGTCAACCCGCGCGCGGCCGCAGGCCCGTCGGGCGGGGGATTCAAAGCAGGATTTCCGTGCAGACGGCGGATTCAAGTCACATTTCCGCCTTGCGGAGGCACACCTGTCCCGCCGCGTCTTGACATCGACGTTCAGAAGGCGTCTGGTTGGCAATCGTAGTCGGAAGAGGCGGGCGCCAGCGGCGGGGCGCGGGAAGGCAGGCCCAGGCACTCCAGGATTTTTTCCGTGGCCGTGGGCGGACGAATTGCTGCAAGGATTTTGATTCTTCCGCCGCAATGTTCACACTGAAGAACGTCCACCAGGAAGACACGTTTCATCAACTCCGCCCATGTATAGTTGCGACCGCTCACAGCTGGCGCCGTGTGCGACTCATCCTCAGTAGGCGGCACGCTTGATGTTTGGGGAGAAGGCTGCGATTTCACTTCGGTTTCCCTGCTATGGTCCTTACCGGCTGGAACGATCAGGGATCTCCACGCTGCAGCAGGGCCGAATACTCCGTGATACCGGGTCAGGTGAGCACGCGGCGCCGGGACCAGGACTGCCAGTTTGGCGATGAAGTCCTGACGCTCGAAAACGACAGCGGTGGTTCCGTTGCGCCAGGGACGTTTTAGACGATAATGGAGCCGGCCATCAGAGAGCTCTGACAAACGACCTGTAGCGACGGCCGGACGGGCCGCATAGCGCATGAGCCTTTCCAGCCGCATCCGGTCGCGAGCCTCAATCGAGACATTGGCGTGCACACTAAAGCCAGAGACCATGGCCGAGCGGGAGCTCTGGAATGCATTCATGTCTTCTGGGTCGATCTGATCGCCCATGCGCACGACGCCATGGCCGGCATTGGAGCCGACCGCAATCCTGCGGCTGACGGAACTGGCCAGCAGGGCGGCCATACCGGGATCGTCTTCTGACAAGGGATCTGCTTGTTGAGGTTCCGCCGCAGTTCCAAGCCCTCTCCGGTCCAGCAACGAGCGAACGCGCTCGTTGACGAGGGCTGTCAGGCGGAGGACGTCCTGATCCTCTGGCGCGGGCAGTTGATGAAACTCGGGACGGCCACTCGCGCCAGCGGCGTAAACCCCATCGATCACCATCGAGTGAAAATGCACGTTTGCATTCAGCGCGTCCCCAAAGCGCTGCACGAACGTCACGGCGCCACACTGCGTAGAGCGAAGATTCAGCAGTCGCTCGGCCCGCCGCCGCAATTCTCCAAATAGAGCAGGTATGAAAACGTTCAGGACATCGCTGGTGAGGCGTCGGTCGTAGGCCATGCGGTAGCGCAGGGCAAAAGGTAGCGACAAGACCCACTGCCGTACCGGCACGATTGGAAAGACACGATCGACCAGATGCGCCGCCGTATCCGCCATGCGTCGTCCACCACACGACGGACACCAGACGCGGGCTTTACAGGAGAACGCCAGTAACCGATCCCGGCCGCAGCCCTGGCAGTGAAGCCGCAGAAAGCCCCGCGCGAGAATGCCGCAATCCAGGAAGGCACGGAATTCTTCTTCAACAAATCGGGGGACCGGACGGTCGCGATCCCGTTGTCTGGCGAGGAACGTTTCCAGTTCATCCGCAACGACCTGATAGAGCACTGTCGATTCCGGATTGCGCGGTCGATATGCGACACCGATAGCCACGAAAGCGTTGCATCACGCAAGTCCGCGCGCAATTCACGGCATAACACACTCAGCAACATGCGTGGGCAGCGATTAGATAAATCCGTGCCGACAGCGATTTCATTGTCGCGATTGTCGCGTGGTTGCCGATTCTCATTCGCTGAGGGCGCGGGCGTGAGGAAGTTGCCAGAGTGATAGGCCGGATCCGCAATGAGTTGTGAGTTTGCGTATGGGAATTGCATCAGTCCTTACCAGTTTCGCCCCAGACTGGACATTTTACTGTTGACGTTCAATCGGAATTCCCCACTACCGGGAAAGTGCCTGGACGGGCAGACATCTTGGAAGAAAAAACACCGCCGCGCCGATCCTCGTGTGTAACGCCGCAGGGTTTACCGACTGCCATAAGTAACTCCTGCTAAGCAGCAAGCCGCACATGTGGAATCTTAAGATCGAACTTGAGCTAGAACCCGTACCGGGCCCCCGCATTGGGGACCTTCCAGCACGTCGATCTCAAAGGAGGCTCTGTTCCGGATGGCGGGGCCGGTAGGCGAGCGAATCGACACTCTGGGAGTGTTCCGTTCATCTCGACGGGCTCGATGCGGTCATAGCCTCCTTTGCCGTTGACCATACCAATTCGCTTGAAATCCGATTCCTCCAGCCCTATGTTCGGTTCAACCCAATTGCGGAAACAGTGAAACAGGGACACGGTTCACGTTGAACCAGGAGGACATCATGGCCAGCCGGAAGGATGGGACGGAGCATGGTAACGGCCCACAAGGTTTTTCACGACGGGAGTTGCTGAAGCGTGCGGGGATCTTCGGCATAGCGGCGGCTCTACCGGTGTCGGTGGTTCCCTCGGCTACCGCATCTGGACAGACACAGGAACCATTCGAAACGCTGACTGCTGCCGAGTCCGACACGCTCGAAGCGATTGTGGCGCGGCTGATCCCGACCGATGAGAACGGACCGGGAGCCACCGAGGCCCGCGCGGCGCACTACATTGACCGCGCGCTTACCGGCCCCTTGGCATCTTCACGTGCCGCGTACCTGGCGGGTCTCGAGGCAGTCGACGCCTATGCCGAGAATTCGAAAGGCGCACCGTTCGCCGAGCTATCGGCCGAGGACCAGGAAGCGGTCTTGACCGACATGGAAGCGGGTGTCGCCACCGGTTTTGTACCGAACTCGTCGGGGTTCTTCAACCTGCTCCGGACACACACCATCCAGGGTACGTTCTGCGACCCGTATTACGGAGGAAACGCAAACTTCGTCGGCTGGGATCTGATCGACTACCCGGGCGTAAGAACGGCGGTCTCGGCCGATCAGCAGCGCCTGGATGCGGACCTGGAGCCGAACCACAGATCGGCGTACGACAGCCGAATGTTCACGAAGAGGGGGAGGTGAGCCATGGCTGTGACTCTGGAAAGAACGGACGTCGTCATCGTCGGCCTGGGAGCGGTCGGCGGCGTGGCCGCCCTTCCGCTCACCGAGGCCGGGCTGGAAGTGATCGGTCTCGAAGCGGGGACGTGGCTCGGCACGCGCGATTTCGCTCCGGACGAACTGAGGAACAACGTCCGCGGCTGGCCTCAGTCGGTGCAGAAAGCGAACCGCGAGATTCCCACTCACAGGCGTAGCGCCGGTGCGCCGTACTCGCCTCGCGGGTCGGTGCATCCGATGATGAACGCGGTCGGCGGCACTTCCCTCCACTACTGGGGACAGAGCTGGCGCCTCAACCCGTGGGACTTCAAGGTGGTGACGGAAACCACCCGGCGCTACGGGGCCTCTCGAATCCCTGCCGGCTCAACCGTAGAGGATTGGCCGTTCGGACTCGAGGAGCTCGAGCCGTACTACGACAAAGTCGAATACGAAGTCGGGGTGTCGGGCCAGGCCGGTAATATCAACGGGACGATCGATCCGCGCGGCAACATCTTCGAAGGGCCACGGAGCCGGGAGTTTCCGATGCCTCCCCTCCGCGGCACGGGTTTCACCGACCGGATGGGTGCGGCGGCACGGACGCTCGGATGGGATCCGTTCCCGGGACCTGCCGCGATCAACAGTCAGAGATACCAGAACCGGTCGGCATGTGTGTACCACGGGTTCTGCAGCAGGGGCGGATGCCACGTGAACGCGAAGAGTTCGACAGCGGTGTCCACGATACCCAAGGCGATGGACACGGGCCGTCTGAAGGTCGTTACGCAGGCGCACACGACCACGATCGAAGTTGACACGGATGGTCGCGCCACCGGCGTGAACTACATCAAGAACGGTGAGGAGTACTTCCAGCCGGCGGACGTTGTTCTGCTCGCCAGCTATGTCTACGAGAACGTTCGCATGTTGCTGCTCTCGAAGTCCGCTCCCTATCCGAACGGTCTGGGAAACAATGGCGGTCTGGTCGGCAGGCACTACTTCAGCCACAATACCGGCGCCGGCGTCACCGCCCTGTTCCCGTTTGATCTGAACAACTGGTACGGCACCCCCTCTCAGGGTGTCGCCATCGACAACTGGGCCGATGACAACTTCGATCACGTCGATCTCGACTTCATAGGCGGCGGCAACCTCTGGGTCTACACCGAAAGACGGCCGATCACCGCCGCAAGAATGAACACGTTCGGACGGGCGCCGCAGTGGGGCTCGGCCTGGAAGGCGTTCATCAAGGAGAACGCCGACCGATGGACCAGCACCTACATCCAGAAGACGACCCTGCCGTACGAAGACAACTACCTGGACCTGGACCCGACTGTCGAGGATCCTCTCGGCTTTCCTGTGTGCCGGATCACGGCCGACTTCAAGGACAACGAAAGGAAGATCGCGGCCTTCATGCAGGACAAGATGGTGGCGTGGTTCCAGGCAGCCGGCGCCATCGATACGCGGCGGAGCGGGATTGGGACGATGGGTCCGACGACGCATGCCTACGGCGGCACCCGCATGGGCGACAACCCGGATACGAACGTTGTCGATCAGTGGGGCTTTTCGCACGAGGCGCCGAACCTGGGCGTCCTCGGCGCCTCGGAGTCAATCCCATTCTTAGTTGAAACTCTCCACGGCTCACGATTGGTCACGCAACCTTCTTCTTCGATCTCGTCGACGTCTTCGCCTCAATCTTCAGCTCCCGCCTGAGGGCTTCGCGGAGCTTTGGAAGATGACGGTAGCCGATCACCTTCCTCAAGCGTGGTTCGATGTCGATGAGCGCCGTCGCCAACCAGCGCTGCCGCTGGCTCGAGTTCTTCCAATGATCGACCTTCGCGCACCTTTCCTCGACGAGGGCATTGACCGATTCCAAGCAATTCGTCGTCTTGAACGAACGGCCCAGGACCCCGTACACGCCGAGTCGATGCAACGTGAGGGTCTCCTCCAGGCCTTCCTCAAGGCTCGTAGCGGCCGATTGGTTTCGCTCCTCGAGCTCTCCATGGAGCTGTTCGAGGGCCGCCCGGGCTTCGTTGTACTCCGGGCGCTGGTACGCACGCTGAAGCCGCTTGCGCCACGCGGCTTGCTCGGTCTTCGACAGGTAGCTCACCACGTTCTCGCGTTTGTGCCATTGGCAGCGTTGGACCAGGGCTCGATTACCGAATGCCCGCTTGACTGCCGCGCGCAGACCTTTGCCGCCGTCGACGATCACCAGCACGCCTTCAGAGATGTCCAGGCCTCGCTCCATCAATGAACGGAGAAACGGAGTCAGTACCTGCTCGTTCTCCGTACTCGTCTCCACGAAGCCTAAGAAGCGTTTGTCGCCCGTAATTGTGATGCCCAGGGCCACAACCATCGTGGCGTCGGCAAACATTTTCCCGTCCAGGAAGATCGCCACCACGTCCTCGGCCGACAGATCCCGCTCCTGCATCTCCCGAAGTTTCGCCCCACTCGCCTGGACGAATCCTCGAGACACCGTCGAGCTCGACAATCCGATGGCTCCTGGAATCGCTTCCGCGGCCGACTCGTAGTTCCGGCAGGAGATCCCATAAAGCACACGTCTGAGAAGCAGTTCGTTCACCGCGCCATCCGGACTGAGTTCCTCGTAGCTCCGAAGCGGAATCTCCCCGCCCGCCACGCTGCGCACTCGAGGCACCCGAACCGGCACCCGCTGGCCCCCGAGCCCCACGGTCCCCGGATTACTCCCGTGTCGCCGGCCCCTCAACGTCGCCTCCTTTCGCGCGTATCGCTCACCCGCCAACGCCTTCACTTCCTCGTCGAGCAACTCCTCCACGTGCATCAACCCCAGTGGGATCAACGCCCGAATCATCTCCACCTTCGAGTCCAATTCCAGTCCCGAGTATTCCTCCCGGCTCAGGACCTCGACCTCACCCAGCACACGCGACTTCTTGCGTTTCTTCACCGAACGTAACAGACTGCTCATCTCGGCTCCTTTCTCTTACAGGCTTGATGTTGTTTCTTCCAATACCATCAAACCATAGGGTTTGGAGCCGTTTCAATTTCCAACTAAGATTGGCACACTTTCTCGCCTCGGTGATGGGCACAAGCGGCGCACGAAACCCGACACTCACGGCACAGGCTCTGGCGTGGCGAACAGCCGGGCACCTGGCTGAGAACTGGCGAACGATAGCAGAATGAGATCGGAGGTCATCTAGAAAACCTTGGTATTGCGCAACTCTAAGGGTTGCAACGTCCGTGTTGTGAGGACCATAATGCGCACCATGTTGACCAAGCCCAGTATCGCGTCCATTTCTTCCCGATTTCTAGCCGGGCTCCTAGCGCTTACGGTGATGGTACCGCTCGTCGGCTGTGGAGAGAACTCATCTGAGGCCGGCATCATCGAACTCCAGATCGGAACCGTCACCGCACCCGGATCGCTCGTGTCGATCACATCCGAAGAGTTTGCCCGGCGTGTCAACGAAAGGCTGGACGGCCGGGTCCGGGCGACATTTTTTGGGTCCAGCCAACTCGGTAACGACGAGATACTGGTTCAAAAACTGAAGCTGGGGACACTCGACTTCGCCGTCCCGTCTACGATCATGTCTTCGCTGGTCGACGAATTCGGGTTGTTCGAGATGCCGTATCTGGTTCGGGACCGGGATCACATGCGAAAGATCGGCGAGGAGGTCTTCTGGCCGACACTGGCGCCCGCAGCCGAAGCGGAAGGGTACAAGGTCCTGGGACTGTGGGAGAACGGCTTCCGGCATATCACCAACAACATACGTCCCATCTTTACGCCGGAAGATCTCGCCGGAATCAAGCTGCGGACCCCTCGGGGAGCATGGCGTTTCAAGCTGTTCCGGGTGTTCGGAGCGAACCCGACGCCGATGCCGTTGTCGGAGGTCTTCGTCGCCCTTCAGACCGGCGTCATCGACGGCCAGGAGAACCCGTTCGCGCAACTGTCAAGCCTCAGGTTCCAGGAGGTACAGACATACCTGTCGCTGACTGGTCACGTCTACAGTCCCTCATACCTTCTCACGGGGCTCGACCGCTGGAACCGCCTGCCCGAAGACATCCGCCAGGTGATCGAGCAGATCGCGGGGGAGATGCAGGACTTCGTATACTCGGAAGCCGAGCGCATGGACCGTGAGCTTCTGGAGGAACTCCGCGGGTCCGGTATCCAGATCAACGAGGCCGACCGCGAGCGATTTCTCGAAGCCAGCGGTCCGATATACGAAGAATTCGGCAGCACGGTGGCGGGCGGGGACGACATGATCCAGACGGCGGTCCGACTCGCCAATCCTTAGCAGCCCGGGCCGAACGCACAGCCACGATGGTATACTGACCGCCAAAGAGGAGACTTCAGCCAGTGCAGATTGATCACCAGAAATGTGTGGCTTGCTCCAACTGTGTTCCGGTGTGCCCGATGGGCGCGATCTACGTGGACACCGCAATAAACCGCGCCACCATCGATTACGACGAGTGCGTCGAGTGTGGGACCTGCTTTCGCGGGATGAGCCAGGAACACCTGAACCCGACGATGGTTCGCGCCATCCGCGGACTGGCCAAGATGTTCCGTTTCCGCTTCGAGCCGGAGCCCGACGTCTGCCCGACCGGTGCGTTCGTGATGGAAGAACTGGAATGGCCTCGCATCGCCCGGCGGGTGTTCAGCGATCCCCTCGTCGAACACAAGTCCACCGGAATCACGGGCCGGGGCACAGAAGAGGTCAAGACGAACGATGTGGCGCATCGCGTCGGGATCGGCGAGGTCGGATACGTGATCGAGTTTGGCCGACCCGGAACCGGCGTCCGATTTCACCAGATACAGTCGATGACGATGGCTCTGGCCGAAATCGAAGTCACTTTTGAACCGAAGAACCCGATCACGCATCTGATGACCGACAAGCGCACGGGCACTCTCAAGGAAGATCTGCTCAACGAGAAGATCATGTCGGCGATTGTTGAAATCAAGACGACGCTGTCTGAAGTGAAAAACGTGCTCGACACGATCAGGGACGTGTCGAAGCGGATCGATACCGTCATCGCGATCGGAGTGTCGACCCGATGTGACGAGGCGGGAGAGGATCCGCTGCTGGCATCATTGCTGCACGAGTTGGGGTATACGTTCGAGCGTTCCAAGACCAACATGGGCCTGGGGCGGGTCACGAACGTCACCGGGGAGGGCGCTGTTGACGAACACTTTGCATCGGTACGGTAAGGCCGAGACCTTCCGGGACGACTACATCATCTTCGCCCTACCATCGAAGGGCAAGAACGATCACGGGGCGATCGAGAAGCTCAAGACCTTCCTCGGGATCTGTGTCCGGCATCGTCCTGCCAACATCGGCGCCTCGGGGAAGAGCAGCTTTCGGCCCTCGACGAGCCTCAACCCGTCCGTCCACTGGAAGCGGGACCTCGAACCGGACTTCGGCGTCGTCATCGACGGAGTGAAACGCGCGGGAACTGTCGGCGCCGTGTTCGACTCGCGCGAAAAAGCCGAGGCCTGCCTCCGCGAGGTCGTGGACGCCGACCTCGGGCTGTCGATCAATATCAGCACGTCGGTCGAAGGCGCTAAAAACGTCGGTAATGCATGCGGGGTCCCGCGACACAGCGTCGAGTACTCGTTGGGGTTCCAGGACCCGCACGACCACCTGCCAAGAGGCCAGATTCTCGAACTGGCCACGATGTGTGGTCATGGGATGGTCTCGTTCCACCTGGTCCAGAAAATGGTCGACCTGGTCCGGGAGGGTCGCCGGACACCGGCGCAAGCTGTGGCGACGCTGACCCGCTTTTGCCCGTGTGGGGTGTACAATCCTTCGCGAGCGTTGCGGCTTCTCGAAGAGAGTCATACGCAACAGTAGTGGTTAGTGGCTAGTTGTTAGTGGTTAGTTGAGTGAGTTTACTTCCAGATCTTCGCCTTCCGCCGTCACTCGCGCAAACCGCGCCAATCATTCCTCATTGCTTTGCTGATCCCGGTTAGGTAGTCTGTCTCCAAATTTACTTGGATCGACAAGGCAACGCAGTTTCCGTCAGGAGACAGCATATGAAACGTTTCTTAGCAGGCTACGGCTGGTTTGTGTTGCTGTGCGTGATTTGGCTGCAGGCGGGCGCGTCCACGCGGGCTGCCTATCAGGCCTCCTCGCCGAATCAGGCGGAGGCTTCCTACGACGTCATCCTGTTTGATCGGGACGTCATGGTTCCGATGAGGGACGGGGTCCGACTCGCCACCGACATCTATCGCCCTGGACGCGATGGGCAACCGGTGGAAGAGCAGATTCCCATCCTGCTGCAACGAACGCCCTACAGCAAGGAAGGACGGGGACTGGTCCAAAGTGCCGAGTACTTCGTACGCCAGGGTTACGTGGTGGCGTTGCAGGACCTGCGTGGCCGATACAACTCCGAAGGGAGCTTCAGCAAGTACGCCTACGTCACCGCACCCGACGGCTATGACACCATCCAATGGCTTGGCGCCCTGCCGTACGCCGACGGCCAGGTCGGCATGTGGGGCACGTCCTACGGCGCTCACACGCAAGCGGATGCCGCCAAGACGAACCCGCCCAGTTTGCGAACGGTCCTGCTCAATTTCGGAGGTCTTCACAACGGATGGGAGATCAAAGTCCGCAACCACGGAGCGTCCGAATTGGGACAGCAACTCGGTTGGGCCTTCGACCAGGTGGCTGCGGGCTCGGACGATCCGGTCGTACTGGCAATGATGGAAGCCGAACCTGTCGAGAAGTGGTTCGCGGCTATGCCGTTGCGGAAGGGGCTCAACCCCCTGTCGGTGGCGCCTGAATTCGAAAGCTACGTCCTGGAGATGCTGACGCACGGGGACTACGACGAGTACTGGCGGGGCTTAGGCGTAAACTGGACCGAACACTACGAAGGAACGTCCGACATTCCCATGCTGCACGTCGGGGGTTGGTACGACACCTACGGCGCGAGCACGATATCCAACTACGCCGGGCTCGCCAAAACCAAGCAATCACCCATACGGCTCCTGGTGGGCCCATGGACCCACGGGGGCAACACTCGATCGAGCGCCGGCGACGTGGAATTCGGGCCCGAAGCTGCGATCACCGACTTCGCCCGCGAGTTTCACTTGAGCTGGTTCGACCACTACCTGAAGGGCAGGCCGACCGAAGCGGGCGAGTGGTCGCCGATCCGACTGTTCGTGATGGGAACCGGGGACGGCCACAAGGACCCGAACGGCAGGCTGTACCATGGAGGCTACTGGCGGGAAGAAACCGAATGGCCGCTGCCAGGGACGGAGTTCGTCAAGTACTACTTCCATGCCGACGGAAGCCTGAACTCCGCAAGCCCGCTTTCGAATGTGATGCCGACGACGTATGCCTTCGACCCCGGCGATCCGGTGCCGACAATCGGCGGATCGTTCTCCGGCGCCCTCAAGAGGGGGGCCTACGACCAGCGCGAAAGAGAATTCAAGAGCCTCGGCGGAGGGTCGGAAAACGGGTTCTACGGGTCGAAGCCACCGTACCTGCCGCTCAAGACGCGGCCTGACGTCGTGGTCTTTCAGACCGAGCCACTCGAAGAGGACGTCGAAGTTGTCGGCCCGATCACGGTGACGCTCTTCGCGGCGTCTACGGCGACCGATACGGACTTCACCGCCAAGCTGATCGATGTGTACCCTCCCAGCCGGGACTTCCCATCCGGATTCGACATGAACCTGACCGACGGCATCATCCGTGCGCGGTACCGATCCTCTCCGGAGCGGCAGGAACTCATGACTCCCGGGAAACCTTACGAGTTCACGATCGAGCCATTCCCAACGGGCAACGTTTTCAAGAAAGGACATCGCATCCGGATCGACATCTCGAGCAGTAACTTCCCTCGATTCGACGTCAACCCGAACACCGGAGAGCCACTGGGCAAACACCGCCGGATGATCGTGGCCGACAACTCGATCTACCACGATGCCGCACATCCGTCCCACGTGGTTCTTCCGATCGTGCCGGCAGGGACCAGACAGTGAACAGTGCCTGGTCATTCGTTAACGAGCCAGTCCAGATCACACCGGAGTCTTCCATGATTCGACGCACCGTCTCTTTGATTCTTTTCCTGTCATTGACGGGAACGGCGTACGCCCAGCAGGAACGCTACGACTACCTGGAGCCTACAGACCGACTCGTCACGGCCGGCACCCAGGCACTGATGATCTGCAATGGCCTCTTCGTTTCCGAGCGGACGCTGGATCAGATCTATGAACAAGAGCTGAAACTGGACCGGATGCCCGTCTTGCCTCCCCGCCAGGTAACGATCGATGAAGAGCGAAAGGCCGTGGTTGTGGGCGGCAAAGGCAGCAACGCCATACCCGCCATGCGCGCCGCGTATCGAACAGGCGTGGGCTGCGTTGTGATGGCGCCCGATCAGACGCTGGCCGACATCGACACGTTGCCGACGCTCGAAATGCCACCGCTGACGGCTGATACGGCCACGATACCCTGGCCTGACGGGGACCTCGTGGAAGAAAAGCCGTTCCCCTCTTCCATCAACCGCCTGGCTATTGAGGCGGCGGCGGATTGGGCATTCGATCGTCCGCCATCACAGATCACGCTGAGCCTTCTGGTCATGCACAGGGGTGACATCCTGCTGGAACGCTACGCCCCGGGCGTCGACATGACAACCCGCACCCGAACATGGTCGACGGCCAAGAGCATTGCCAGCACGCTCATCGGCATGTTGGTGGGGCGGGGCGAGTTGAAGCTCGACGACCCGCTTCCCTTCTCGGATTGGGGATCGTCGCTGAACGATCCCGAGACCGCAGGCAACGATCCGCGGAGGGCGATCACGCTCCGAAACGTCATGCATATGTCCAGTGGACTCTATCCGGTCGACAACAGCCCCTCCAAAGTGGGCTCCCACGTCAGTTATTTCGGTGGCGCGAGTTCGGTCCGGGGAGCGCTGGACCGCGGTCTCGTTCGTGAACCCGGGACCGTATGGGACTACGAAAACTACGACACCCTGCTGGCAGTCTACGCGCTGAAGACCGCCATCGGGGATCCGCAGACGTACATCGAGTTCCCCCGACGCGAACTGTTCGACAAAATCGGTATGCGCAACACCGTACCCGGAATGGATCGATTCGGGAATTTCATACTGAGCAGCCAGGTATACACGAACGCCCGCGACCTGGCGCGCCTGGGCCTGCTCTACCTGAACGAAGGGGTCTGGAATGGAGAACGGATCCTGCCCGAAGACTGGATTCGGTTCGTTCGCACTCCCGCGCCCTCGACCAGCGACAGTGGCCGGTTTTACGGAGGACAGTGGTGGCTCGTTCCCGACGAGCGGAACGACATACCGCAGGACGCCTACACGACTTCAGGAAACAGGGGACAGTACACGATCGTCATCCCGTCCTACGACCTGGTCATCGTCCGGCGCGGACTGGATTGGGGCCGGCCCGGGTTCCCGCGATGGGACTTGGTCGCCGAGGTGTTGAAAGCATTTCCTGAGCGAGATGGGGGGACGAAACTAACCGGAGAGTCCAGCAATCGTCGGTAAAGGAACGTATCAGAGGTGCCTTGCGAGGCTCGCTGATTGATCAAAAGCCTTTGCTCAAGCAGTGCCGCTTCTTTAACGCAAGGAACGGACCAATCCACGCACCTTGAACTGATGCTCCAACTTTACCTCGACGCCTTTCATCAGCATCAGGCCTAAGCCACATTCACACTTGAACCCCTTTCCCCACACATGTTTAGATTAGCCAACCCAAAAGACAGGGAGAAGGCCTTGGGCAGCAGGAAGCTTCTATTGATCGACGACGACTCGGATGTCGTCACGCTCGCAGGACAAATACTGGCCGATGCGGGTTATTCCGTGTTTTCCACCCGTGATCCGGGCGA
The DNA here is from genome assembly GCA_965262425.1 of Terriglobia bacterium. Taxonomy (GTDB): domain Bacteria; phylum Acidobacteriota; class Terriglobia; order 20CM-2-55-15; family 20CM-2-55-15; genus CAZOZZ01. Next base: position 3,608,910 of record OZ253536.1, read on the forward strand.
AGCTATTCGGTTGCTCTCGGACCGCCGGGTTCGGATCGACCTGCTCATCACCGATGTCTTCATGCCGGGCATGACCGGCCCGGACCTGGCTCGGACGGGCTTCAGGAATCGGGCGGAACTGCGAGTCCTTTTCATGTCTGGAGACACCAAGGCTCGATCAACTGTCAGGAAGGGGGACAACTATCTGGTCAAGCCGTTTGCGTCTGCCGAACTGGTGCGAGAGGTGAGTACCACCCTGATTGCCCGCCACCCAACCGATGCCGAACCCTATAGAGGCACGGACCGAAGAAAGAGCACCGAACGGCGGAAGGGCGCTGCCGGGGGAAAAGGACGGCCCTAAGACCGGGTGGGCCGCTCGTTCAGGGGTTCAAACCCGATTCAACACCTCGCTGATCAGATCGATGTCCTCTTCGTTATTGAACACCGCCGCCGTTTCGCAATGCGTGCAGACCCTCCAGGACGACCTGCTCCCCGGCTTTCGTGCTGTGATAGTATGGCCCCAGAACGCGGCCCTTTCTCGAACGAGCGCCATCGTGGGCGAACCATGTCATATCCGACAAAACATCCCCACAACGACTTATCCCACGACGTCGACCGGCTCAGCCGGATTGTCAAAGCCACCAAGGAATTGAATTCGACGCTCGACTTGTCCGAGCTTGCCCGGATCATCCTGCGAATCGTCCGCGATGAAGTTGGAATAGAACGGGGCACGGTGTTCGTGATGTCACCGAACCGGCTCGGTCTGGCCTCGCTGGCGGCTCAGGAAATCGATACGGAGATCCGGGTTCAGCTCGGATCGGGGATTGCGGGGACTGTTGCTAAAAACGGGGAGGTCATCGATATCCCCGATGCCTATGCGGACGACCGGTTCGATCAGAGCTTCGACGCCCGGCTTGGCTTTCGCACCAATGACATCTATTGCATGCCCGCTCGTAATGGGAAGGGTTCCATCGTCGGCGTCTTGCAACTGCTCAACCGCAGCCGGGCTCTGACACGGAACGACGAGGAATTCCTGGCCGATATCTCCATCCACATCGGACTCGCGGTCGAGAACGCGGCAAAGCACGTCCGGATGCTGGAAGAAAGTCGAATCGAAAAGCAACTGGAACTGGCCAGAGAAATCATGCTGATCAAGAGCGTGCGGACGACGAGGCTGTTGTTGGGCGCCTTACGATTAAGATGCCCGCTCTGTCTTGGAGGGCGGTGTTTCAAGGGACTGTTCGGAACGCGGCAGAGCTGCGAGGACTGTGGGTACTTCTTCCTGCGCCAGAACAGTTTCCTCCTCGGATCGCCTTTTTTTGCATGGTTCGCAAGCCTCGCCGTTGCCATCCTGACCTTGGCCGCGCTCGATTATCTGGTCGACCCGACGACCAATTCGGCAACTCTGGGAGTGCTGCTCACTGCCGCGATCCTTCCACTCGTGTTCTTCCGATTCTGGCGCATGCTCTGGATTGCACTCGATCTGCATGCGCGCCCGCCGGCAGAGAAAGACTTCATCCGAAAGAATCGACCGGCCTCAGAAACTCAAGCCACCTCAGCGGAGGCGGCCCACGTTGACCGTCACCCCCCCGAGAATCTTGTAACCTGACGGACCGACGCCGAAGCCCTCCTCGACGATCGCGATGTCCCAAACCAGATTCGGGCGCATTCGATAAGTCAGACCCTGACTCATGGAGACGACAACGGCAGAGCTGGATGGCTTCTCTGTCAGCACGCCGGCAAAGGCTCCCAGGCGTCCACTCGTGCCTAACGCGCGACCGTAGTCGAGCGCGACGTCGTATTTCCGAGCGGGGTTGGTGGTGGATGTATCGGTCGCTACCGTCCAGGTCAGATTCGTCACGACCGTGTTCGGGCCATCGCTGAATGCGACCAAGCCTGTCAGACCCACTCTCGCACCATCGAACTCACGTAGAAAGAAAAGCGCCTGCGGGGCGATCGCCAGAGAAAACCTGTCGCCGACCCAGATCGGACGCCGCACGGTTAACAACAGCGAACTCCCGAACCTGTTCGGGGTGTCCGGGCCGGAAAAATTCCGCTCGAGGGCATCAAAACTGAGACTGAACTCCGCCTGGTGCAGGATGCCCCCGCCAACGTCGGGGGTGTACTTGATCATCGTTGGCAGCGCGAGAAAGCCTCCGGATGAGCCCGTGGCGGCTGCGCCGAACTCGATCTCCATGGTCCCCGGTGCTGTGGTCGAGGTGTCGGACGTAAAAGTCGGCCGCTGAGGAGTTGCGACGTGGGGAACATTCTGGGCAAACGCATCAGGCGAAGCTTGAGCAATGACGAACGAAAGGCTCGCGAAGGAGAGAAAAAAGTTCCATTTGTGTCTCATCATATACAGTGTGAGGCGAGTTGGAGACCGATCAGGGGCGTTTGCGAAAATAGTCGGGTCTTACCATACCTGATCTCTTGAAATGCAGCCGGCACAAGATCAAAATAAGTATCAGGGATTATCTATGACGGACAAAAGCGACACATCCAGGCCAAGCGGTTCTTCGGCACGAATCTGGGCCTTCGTCCTGGGCCTCCTGGTCGTAGCCTTGACAGGAATCGGATACCTGCTCGTCGGACAGTTTGCGGAGTTACAAGAGCAGGTGGCGCAGCTCGGCGATCAGGTAGAGCGGAGCGCTCAGGAAGCTGAGGTGGCGGCGGAAAGCGCCCAGGAAGCGGCGGAAACCTCCCGGGCTGCTCTGACGAGAGCGACCGAGGCTGAGGAAAGCGCCGAGAATGCCGCCAGGGGGCGAGACCGTGCGGAGCGGGCACGCGCGGAAGCCGAGGACGATGCATCTGTCGCACGTCAGGATGCCGCACAATCGGCCGAAGAGACACGACGGGCACGAGCCGAGACAGACAGAATAAAGAAGGAGCGGGAGCAGGAACTGGACCGTCTCGAAAAGGCCCTGGGCGCGATTGTCGAAACCCGACGGACCGCGCTTGGGCTGGTCATGAACCTGGGAAGCGATGCGATCGAGTTCGACTTCAACAGGGCAACTCTAAGGCCTCTGAATCGAGAGCTCCTGAGCCGGATAGCCGGCATCCTGCTGACATCGAGCGGGCACTCCATGTATGTGTACGGCCATACCGACGACATCGGCAGCGATGCCTACAACCAGACCCTTTCGGAACAACGTGCGGACTCCGTTCGCAACTACCTGGTCCAGGCAGGTATCGACCCTGCAATCATCACGACGGCAGGCTACGGAAAATCCAGCCCACGAGTAAACGGAACGAGCGCAGAGGCCAGGGCCAAGAACCGCCGCGTCGAAATAGGAATCGTCGACGTGATGCTCGACTACAAGGGCGAAACGCCACCCCCGGGCTAGCAGCCCGTGGCTCCGGGCTGCCCGCCGGGACATCGGCCCAAAATCAGAAATTGGCTTCCGCAGCCCGAATTCCTTATACAATACGGCCTGCAATCAAGCTTCAGGAGGTTGGTATGAAAAGAACGATGTGTGCCGCGCTGACACTGGGCGTCATGGTGACCGTCGGACTGAGTCCCGCTCTGGCACAGGCAGGCGGCCAGGCCCGTGGCGGTCGGGGCGGCGGTGGACAGTTCGGCGATCGGGTGGACGTGCGGAACATGGAGAACCCGATACCCGTGTTCGACAGCGTATGGATCGAAGAACTCACGATGATGGAAGTTCGCGACTTCATCAAAGCGGGAAAAACCAACGCCCTGATCCTGACGGGCGGTATCGAAGAAAACGGCCCTTATCTCGCTACTGGTAAGCACAACTACGTGCTCGAGGTCATGGGAGAGTCTATCGCCAGGGCGATGGGCGACACCCTGGTGGCTCCCATCGTGAGGCTGGAGCCGGGCGATCCGGAACGTGAAAACATCTCGCCAGGAACGATCTACCTGACACGCGATACTTTTAAGGCCGTCATGCGGGATATGGCCACGAGCCTCAAATCCCAGGGCTTCACCGACATCTTCATTATGGGCGACAGCGGCGGTAACCGGGGCCCCATGGAGGAGGTCGCCGGAGAATTGACTGCCACTTGGGGTGACGGCCCTGCGCACGTCTATTTCATTCCCGAGTACTACAACTACTCGGACGTTCGGACGTTCCAGGAAGAGGAACTGGGCATTCACGAAGTGATGGAAGGCTTACACGACGATTATTACATCTCGTCAATCATGATGAACGCCGATCTGAACTCGGTTCGAACGAACGAGCGGATCCAGTCCGGCAAGTTCATCATCAACGGTGTGAGTCTGGCGCCTGTCGAAAAGACATTGGCCAACGGAAGGAAGATCATCGCATTCCGTACCGAAGCGACGGTGACTGCAATGCGGAAAGCGATGGGAGCCCCGACATCGAATCAGAGATAGTTGTTTCTGATCATCACGAACTCGCTCAGAAGGCTGTCGGTGGCGAAAGCTTCGACACATCCTCGGTGACGGCAACACCGGACCGCCACCGACAGCCACCCAATCGGAGACAAGCCAGTTCTCACCGCGGAGGCACGAAGAACACGGAGTCTTGGATTTCTTTTCTGAAAAAGCGGCCCTTCGTGTTCTCCGTGCCTTCGCGGTGAAATCCGAATGTACTGTGGGCTTAAGGGAGATGTTCGGGTGTCTGAGGTGGGCAAAAAAATGTGGCAGAGGCCGATTTTACGCTGCATTCACATATCCATGGTTCCGTGAATGCGCCAGGTTTATCATCGGCCAAACCCTCGATCGTTGGGTTCTTTTTCAACGTCTGATCAGAGTCCGGGTTGCCCCGCATCCTGTTCGGACATCGTGCCGATAATCGCCTTGGCTGCGACCATCAACCCCTGCCACGATCGCTATAATCGTTGTTTCTTTCGTGCGTGTCAACGCGAAAGATTTGCGTCAATTCAAAGCTCTGAAAACGCAAGATCTTGGCCTCTAAAAAATCTCAAAACATCAAGTCGTGATCATGGTTGACCAGAAAATCTGCAAGGTCAGATTCGACGGTCGGACCGATTTGTACACTCATCCAACACCACGACCTCCGGTCTCCCAGAGGGCGATCCACAGGTAGGTCTGTCCAACATCGACACTCCAGTCGCTTGACAATTTGTTGTTCCCGGACGAAGCCAGGCGGGACAGCCGCAATCCCGGATCACCGCACAGCAACACCACAAATCGCTGATAAACAGGGTCTTGTCGGCCGCGACCAACACTGCGAAAACCGGGCATTTTGGCTGGGTGCGTGCAGGTAGACAGGGTAAGTGGTTGCGTTCAGGCCGGACAGTTCGGCTTCGGAACTCTGGAAACATCGGAAGATCGAGTTTCCGATAACCCTCGACTCGAGGAGGTTGGGAATTGCTATGACCAGTATGAAGCCGCCTGTCGAAGACCACCCATTAGAAACAGTGCCTCCGACCTCGCACCACCGACCGGACAGCCCCCGGCTCCAGGCGGCAGAATTACCACATCTTTGAGAAGAAACACAACTGGGTCATGACGTGGCTCTACAGGATGACGTTCGGGTCGTTCATCGGGTATTCGGCCGCGTTTCCAAAACTGATTCAGGACGTGTTCGGATCGTTGCCGGACGGATCGCTCAATCCGAACGCTCCAAACCCACTCGCCTATGCCTGGCTCGGCCCTCTGGTCGGATCACTCATCCGCCCGCTTGGAGGTCGACTTTCCGACAAACTGGGTGGTGCGCGGGTAACCCACTGGGACACGATCGTCATGATCGGGTCCGCGCTGGGTGTCGCCTATTTAGTCAAACGGGCGGGGACGGTCCAGACGCCGGAAACTTACTGGTGGCCGTTCTTCTTGCCGTTCATGCTGCTGTTCACCACGTCCGGTATCGGTAACGGATCTACATTCCGGATGATTCCGATAATTTTCAAGCCGGAGTTGGCCGGACCTGTCCTCGGCTGGACATCGGCCGTCGCGGCGACGGGGCATTCCTCATCCCCAGGGATTTTCGGCGGACAGATCGCGGCCGGAACACCCGAGTACGCACTCTAAAGGTTCGCGGCCTACTATGTGAGTTGCCTGATCGTGAACTGGTGGTTCTACGCGAGGAAGAACGCGGAGATTCCGTGTTGAAGGAACGGGTGCAGGCCGTTGGCGGTTAGCTGGTAACCACGACCAATCGCCACTGTTCACTCTATTCTCAGCGCATCCATGGGATCCAGGCGCGTCGCGCGGCGAGCAGGAACCAGACAAGCCGAAAGGGTCACGAAACTGAGAAGAAGAGTGAGTAAGAAAAAAGGCCTCCTCCGCAGAATTTGTGGGCAGTCCAAAGGCCTGTGCGCACATAAGTAATTGAAACAAAGTACCTTATTCTTTTGTTCGACGGCGAATATTCCAGTACCCACTTCGGTCGGACGCCTACACCCGGTGCCCGGAGCCCCCGCCGGAGGCCCCGTTCCCCATCGCCCACACCAGCCGACACCGCGGAGCGCAGCCGAGGGTCAAGGCCGGCGCAGCCGCCGAGCTTGCGAGGGAAGCCTTGAGGCTTGGCGAGCACCGTGGTCTCCTCAAGCGGCGATGGAAGACGGTTTTACCCACAAATTCTGCGGAAGACCCGAAAAAAGTTGTCGGGTCGGTGGTTCCGACTCCGAACATGAAGTCGGAGAGGACACGGGTTATGGCGAACGCCCCCAGAAGACCCAACACGAGCCCGGCGCCGAGCTGCTTCAAGCCCTGCTTACCGACCAGCCACAGGACGTCCGTCGAAGCCGCTCCCAGGGCCATTCGCATTCCGATCTCCGGAGTACGCTGACCCACCGAATACGAAGTGACCCCGAAAATGCCGACCGAAGACAGCACCAGGGCGATGAATGCCAGGATGCCGAAGATGCTACCGAACACACGATACGGCCAGGACGACTGAGCAATCATCTCGTCATATCCCCGAACATTGAAGGTCGGCAAGCCGGGATCCACCAGACTCACCTTGGTTCGGAGGGATGTCGCGAGCGCCTGGCTATCGATCCTGCTTCGAGCGGCGACACCGATATTCCTGACGGCTTGTTGACTGTAAGGGATGAACACGGTGGGATCGACCTCACGAAATTGCTGACCTTGCCGGAGTCGCTGGCGAATCGGCGGAGCGACGCCTACGATCGTCAGCAGCGGTGGGTCGTCGCCACCGCCCAGCCTCAGATTCCGGCCGAGCGGATCCTCTCCAGGCCAATACTTGTCGGCAAATCGCTTATTGACGATCACAACCTTCGAGCTCTCACCTCCGTCGGTGACCGAAAAAGAGCGGCCCTCAATGACTCCCGACCCGAACGTTTCGAAGTAGTCCGTACTAACCGCCACGCTGGAAACAGTCGGCAAGTCTCCGTCGGCGTCCCTGAGATCCCTGTCGATCAGCGCAAAGGGCTGATTCATGGCGCCGGTTGCGGGCAGGTTCGATGTCAGTGCCGCAGCCTCCACACCCGGGATTCCCCGTAATTCCTCCAGGAGGCGCTCCTCGAAAGCAAGCCGATCGGCTGTTTCGGGATATTTGATCGTGGGAAGCGTCAACTGCAGCGTCAGAAGGTCGCTGGCGTCAAATCCAAGGTCGATCTGTTGCAGATTCATGAAGCTTCGTGTCATCAGTCCGGCGCCAACAAGAAGGATCAATGTCAGGCTCAGTTCGGCGACAACCAGGGCGCTGGTCAGTCGACGAGACCGGCCCCCTCCCATGGTCGCTCGCCCACCGTCCTTCAAACTATCATTGATGTCGCTTCGGGTTGCCTGCAGGGCGGGCACCGTGCCGAACAGAACCGCCGTTCCGACCGAAATCACCGCCAGGTATCCAAACACCGTGAAGTCCATTGAAAAGTCAATCCAATAGGGTTTACCTACATTCGCCACGGCCAGATCAAAGGCGCGGACGCCGAGAGCGGCCAGACCCAGCCCGGCCAGGGCGCCCGTCATGCTTAAGAGCAAACTTTCTATCAGCATTTGCCGAACGACGCGAAAACGACTGGCGCCCATGGCGGTCCGAATCGACGTCTCTCGGCTCCTGCCCAGCGCCTGCGACAACAGAAGATTGGCAACGTTCGCGCACGCTATGAGCAGAACGAAGGTCACGGCGCCCATCAACGCCAGGAAAACGACGCGGATCTCCCCTCCGTTGTAATGCTGGCTGGAGGTCCGGACCAGGACGTCGACGTCTTTGTTCGTGTCCGGATACTGTCCGGCCAGGCGACCGGAAATGCTCTCCATTTCCGCCTGAGCCTGAACGAAGGAAACTTCCGGACCGAGACGACCGAAAACTTGCAGGCTGCGAGATGACCTGTCTTCGTCAGCTTCGGCGGGAATCCAGGGAAACCACACCGCATCATTGCTCGGAAACTCCATCCCCTGGGGCATGATTCCGATGATGCTGTATTGGACCTCATTGGCTTTCAGCGTGGTGCCAAGCACGGCAGGATCGCCACCGTAACGGTTCTGCCAGAGGTTGTAGCTGATCAGGACCACGCCCTCGGCGCCCGGTCGCGCGTCAGCCGCCGTAAAGTCGCGCCCGAGCATGGTCCCCTGGCCGATGAGAGAAAACGTGTTCGCGGTCACCCTCTCGCCCGATACCCGTTCAGGAAACCGATCGTCACTACTGAGGTTCGCCGACATGCCCGAGTGGCCCGCGAGGTCTCTGAAAGAGCGGGCCTGTTCCGTCCAGTCGAGAAAATCGGGATAGGAGACGCCCATCTGCTCCCGGCCGGCGGGGAGGTTCCTGGAATTGAGATGGACGATTTCGTGGGGATCTTCAAACGGCAAGCCCTTTACGAGTACCGCGTTGACGAGACTGAACACCGCGGTGTTCAGGCCGATTCCAACCGAAAGCGCCGCCAGCGCCACCAACGTGACGGTGGGGTTCTTGATCATGGACCTCAGGCCGAACCGTACATCTCTAAAAACTCCCATCGAAATCACCTCTCCGGCAGCGTACGGACCGCCGACCGTTCAAGTTCCGTGAATCAGGCGGAAAAAGGCTGTTGCCCCTGGTTCCGTCTCATAAAGGAATACGTGGGAACGGGAGAATGCTTAACAACGGTGTTCGAAAGCGACCCGGAATACTTACGGCCCGCTCAAGAATAAGTTCGCAGAATTGGCGCCCAGATTTGCGTCAGATTTGATTGCGACCGATTGAGCAGACCGCAGGAATAGCCCCGCTATTTCGAGGATCTGCGATTGAGGAGCGGCCGAAGATGGCGCAAAGGTCCCGCGAAGATGGCGTGAAGAGTGGGATGCCAAAAGTGAAGTTATTCTTGAGCGGACCCTTGGGGCCGGGTCGTGCCGCCGAGTCGAGAGCGGACCGCTCGGGAGAGCGCCTGGAACACACCACGAATCTCAACCTCCTTTGAGTTTCGAAAGGGGGCTTCGATCGGCACATCCGGCTGACTGATGCGAGCCCGGATCGATCGGACGATGTCCGAACCCTCGTAGACCCGTCCCCGACGTTCACCTCGGGGTACGAGCAGGCCGCTATCCACCAGTAGCTTCAGGTCGCGGCTCGCTACGTTCCAGGAGATCCCGGCTATGGATCGGTACGTCGCGTTCCGGACTCTCCGTCCCATCGCTGCCTCGGCTGCGGCAAAAATAGAACGCGGAGGGAGTCCGCGTGTTTCGATTTCAACGTCCAGTTCGTTGAACAACCGTTCGGCCTCCCGGATTCGTCCCAGCAGGGTCGTCGCTCTTTGTAGCTGGGCCGTGAGATAGAAGCGGATCCACGGCCGGGGATCGATCCGCGAGCTCCAACTGCTTCCGCCAACCAGCTCAAGAACGCCACGATACGCGGCGGCGTGGCTGTGCAGGTATTCCTCGACCCCGCAAAACTCCGGATCCAGGTTGCCTTCTCGGGCCATCACGAGGAGAGCCAAGCAACGGGCCATTCGGCCATTGCCCTCCGAGAAAGGTCGGATGGTTTCCATGTGGAGTTGCGCCAGGGCCGCCTTCACCACCGCGGGTTGCTTGTTCTCCATACGGTTTAAGTCCTTCATGAACTCGGCCATCAGGGCCGGCACCCGTTCGGCATCCGGTCCCGTGTACCGTGTCCGACGGCTGTTTAACTCTCGAACCCGACTCGGTTCGCGTCGCCATTTCCCAGGGTTGCCGGACGGATCACCATCGACCATCATGAAGTGAATGCTCCGCGTAAACCCTTCATGGTGTTGGAAGTGGGGATCTCCTGAAAGCTGAGAAACGTAAGCCAATGCGGTCCGATAGCCCCTGGCTGCCCTCCAGGCGTTCTCCTCGCTATCCAGCGGGGATTCACCTGCGACGGCCGCAATTGCGTCCTCCTGGCTCAACGACCGTCCATCCATGGTTGTAGACCCCACAATTGCCTGAGCGAGCTCAGAGCGACGGAGGAAGGCCCACCACCGCTGCCGACTCTCCAGCGCGTAACGCACACGGCTCTGAACCTCCTCAATCCGTCCGACGACGTCTGACTCCTCAGCCAGCAGTTCAGCAAGCATATAACCCATTGTTATATATTACTTTATATTTATATACGATCCATACTCATATATTATTCTGACGCGACCACCAACCAGTCTGGCTTGCGAATGGAGCCTGCGGCATACATGTCCCGGAAAAGCCCGACCAGGCGACTTCATCGCGGAAGTCCCCCTCCTATGCGCCCTCCGAGATTACGCTCAGTTGTAAGTGCAGCACGCCGATTTCCCCTTTTCGGGGGATTCCGCGTTCCGGGGCTCCACCCACGACGTCCGCTCTCGTCCGATCGGCATCAGAAGTCCATACCGCCCAGAACCATACGCAACCTTATGGGCCACTAATATGTGCCGCCACTGTGACAACTACACTATATCTATTATCCGGACGCTATACAACAATCAGCCTGATGGCTCGCGTCTATGCGCAAGGCACCCTGCGGACATCACCATGAGCCATATATACATATATCCGTAATACCGTAAACAGGCGCTTATTCGTATGTCGAGAAGGGCCATGCGCCCATTTCACAGCACCTACGCGACCTACCAGAGTCACGGTCAATATCAGGCTCAACGAAACATACTATACTTCTGATGGTGCTACCCACGACTCGTGACGATGACCTACCCTGCCGACACAGTGTTTGGTGTATGGTGCACCCCCACACTATTAAACACATGAATGTCACTCGTGGACGCCACTCGGAATCCGTCCACTCAGTCCAGAAAGGTCCTCTGGGCCGAACTTGGGGACCCTCAGCTCGTCGACACCTTTTATGCGATTTCGATCACGTTGGAATTCCGTTTGCACAGTGCGAAAAGTGAAAGCCAACAGGCAACACACCGTAACTCCCATGTAATGAATCTGTTACGTCCAGCGTACCAATTCAGATCGCGCTGTCATCGCTAAGGCGCGCCATATCGCCATGTGTTGTCGCACAACGTACGGGTTTTCCCAGATAAGCCTGGACTGGCGACTACGTTGTGGCACAACGTAGTTTCTAGTGACTAGCAGCGGTATACAATGTCGACATCGAGGCTTTCGCTGCCTCACACAGCTGAATGGGACCCGGTCGTCTACGCTCCCTGCAGACGCGCCCAAATCACCGCACACCGCTGATTCAACGGGCGTTGCACCTCAAAGCGGTTCCACTGTCTGCATTGATCCCGGCTGATCGTGCTCGCCGAAACGAACGCAGGGATTTCAGAGACCGACTGCCCGAAGGTCCCCCGGGTGTTCCCGGGGGCGGAAGCATTTGCGGGGATTACTCGTTCTGGAGGGAGACAGATGCGAGCCCCCCGTCTGGCCGGGACGTGACATGCCAGAACGGAAACCGTGCTCAAGACGACATCCAGGGTCACGTATGACACCTGATCCATCGGTTCCGCAAAAGAAAGCTGGAAAGCACCTGTGTGAGCGCACCGGCCCCGATCAGAGCCAGGACGAGAGCCCGGCGGCTGTCAGCTTGAAGCCTGTGCGGGAATGCTCGACGGCTCCCACGACTTCGTACCATTGGCCCTCGGTTTGGCCGACGCGCAGCGGCTTGCCAACGGCGGCCTCTCCCCGCCACGCCTACTCGGCCGGGAGTCGGTATCGACAAGGAAGACGCCAGGCCGCCCGACTTCAATGAAATCTCGACCGCTTACAGGTTTCAACCGAAGACGCGATAGTGAGCTTCATCCGGTTCGAACGAAATCCGCTGGATCTGGAATGTTTCAACGTCCATGTTGAAATGACGTTCACGACCACGAAACGTCATGCCGATCTTTTCGAGCACACGGCGCGACGGGATGTTTCCCCGGTGGATCAGACCGATGATGTGGTCCAACTCCAGGTGCTCGAAGCCATACCGGACACTGGCACGAGCAGCTTCGGTCGCGAAGCCTTTCACCCAGTGTGGGCGATCGAACAGGTAGAGGACCTCGACTTCATCCACATCCTTCAACTGGTTCAAGCCGCACCAACCCAGAACCCGGCCCTCGGAACGATCCGTAACCGCCCACCAGCCGAAGCCGTGAGTCTGCCAGTGGGACACGGCATATTCCAGGGTCGCTTCGGCCTGGCCCCTGGATCTGGGTTGTGCGCCGGGCAGAAACCGGACAACGTCCGGATTAGCGAGGGCCGCGGCGATCGCGTCCAGATCACCTTGGACGTCGAAGACTCGGAGCCTCAGTCTAGGAGCCCGTGGTGGAAGTCTGTAGGGTCGCGTTACGAGCGCCATGGGGCTAGATGCAAGGCGCCACGACGACGTCGATGCTCTTCATCGATCTAGGAGTGGCAACGCCGCAGCTGGCCCATGCCGTCGTAACCCGTAGGGCGCAGGGGTCTTCGGGCCACAGGCTTTGTCATTCGTCGGTCACGATGACAAAGCATCGCTCCGCTCCTCATTTCGCGCCTGTGACCCGAATACCCCTGCGCGCGACCCTACAGACTTTCACCACGGGCTCCTAGCGGTTTCGATCTCGGGAGGATTCGTCATCAAGAAGAGTTCGGACGATAATTGGCCCTTAGAGTGTCAGCCATAAACGAAAAGGGGGTTGGAACGTTCCCAGTCCGGGTGAATACCTGGTTCCAGACGAGAAGGAGGTAAGAACTGAACGGGTGGGTTCGGACCACTGCCGCCCGAACCCGCTCGGCAATCACGACCTGGCGCTAACTGCCCGGGCCCTTTCGGCGGAGCGCTTCGGGAGCGCGCTCGACGTCATGGCGCCCAACCTCGATTTCGAAATCGAAAGGCACTGTGGTTGGAAGGTAGCAGATTTTATCGTCGCAGGCCTGGTACTCGAACGAGCCTCGAACGATCAACTCCGGACCCCGTGCGCGCGGGCTCACGGTCACATCCTGAGTGATCCGCACCTGGTGCTGGTAGACCGGCACCCTCTCGTTGATCGCGAGCAGGTGAAGTATTTCCGCGTCCGGGAAATCCGCGCCATGAGATCGCAGCAAGGAGTTGTCGTCGATCGAAAAGACCGCCGGTTTGTAGCCCTCCACTCCGGGCGCGTAGATATGCATCTTCTCAGGGAGTTCGACCTCGATAACCAGGGTGATACGATTACCGCCGCGGACCGAGTTCTCGCTGGGATACGCGGTCAGCTTCAAGTGATCGGTCTGGACTTCGACACGCCGCCCGCCGGCAACTCCGTACTCCCTTGTGAGTATCGAATTCGCCGTATAGCGCTCACGGTGATCTTCCTCGAAGTACTTCGACTGCACGACGCCTTCGGTATCGACGATGTACATTCCTGGAAACGGGACCCCGTACCATTCATGATCTTCAGGGATATTCGGGTTCAGAATTCCTAGCGCACGGATGATCTTAGAGTCAGGGTCTGAGAGAAGAGGATAAGTGATGTTCAACCGCTCCGCTGCGTGGCGGATGACCTCAGGCGTGTCGTAGCTGATCGCAACCACGCCCAGACCCTGATCCCGGAAGCCGTCCAGGGATTGTTCCAGCTCGACGAGCTGGGTCTTACAGAACGGTCACCTGTCGGCGGAGCGATACAGAAACACCATCGCTCCATCAGGACCGCTGACCGAGTCGAGGTCCCGCTGATTCCCGAACTGGTCCGGCGCCTGGAAGTCCGGGATCCGTTCGCCAACCTCCGGCCCTGTTGTGACGTTTTGGTCGAATGGATCCAGTTCTCGCTGAGTTCGCAGCATGAACGTTCCAAGCCCAAGAATCAGGACAAGTGCGAAAACACGCTTCACCTTTTCTCTCCTCTGGAGGTCGAATTAGCCACATCATAGCGTTTCTTGAAAGGGGTGGGCTTGGCGGTCTGAATTCAGGAAGTCCGGGAAGTGGGTGGCGTGTGATATCAGCAGTCCGGTCGGCCAACGACAATGGAAATAAGTTCTTGCATTCGGCTTGTATACAATCTATCGTGGGTCCGTACACCACTCATCAAGAAGGTTGTGCGGCGGGCAAAGGGACCCCAGCCCGTTATACCGGCAAAGCATGGTTGACCTTGGTCTTCCTGTCCTCGTCGGTTGCCCGCCGTCAACCTCGGTTTTCCAACTAACAACTGAGTACCACTTTATCTGAATCTGGTTCATAGATGTGTAACTTCGCTTACACACCTCCCGAAACATCCTCCCGGTTCGCCGATCCAAGTGAGCCCAACCATCCCGCAATCGCGACGCCGATGTCGTCGGGAGAGTCTTCCTGGATGAAGTGGACGCCCTTCACCGTCACCTCGGTTTGATTTCGCCACGTCCTCGCAAACTCGCGCGGGCTTCCGGTCAAGATCGCTCCGGGTTCGGCATTGATGAACAGCTTTGGCAAGTCCGAATCCTTCAGCCAGTCCCCGTAGGCGGCGACGATTCGAGCAACGTCCTCCGGTTCTCCATCGATCGGAATTTCGCGAGGCCATGTCAGCGTCGGTCGCCGGGACTCGCCCGGTTCGAGAAATGGCCGCCGGTACTCGTTCATCTCATCGTCTGTCAGATTCCGGATCATCGAACCTGGCAGGATGTTTTCGACAAACACGTTCGTATCGAGCACCATGGCGTCACCCGCGGGGGAACGGAGCGCCTCGAACACGTTCCGTGCCGCATCCGGCCACGTCGACCATATCAACGGCTGGACGATTGCTTCCATATACGCAATGCCCCGCACTTGATCCCGATGCCGGTTCGCCCAGTCGAAGCCAAGGGCGGATCCCCAGTCATGAACAACGAAAACTATGTCCCGGTCGATGCCGAGTTGCTCGTAAAGCGCGTCCAGGTATTTGCGGTGTTCAACGAAACGATAGCTATCCCGACCGCTGGGAGACAGCTTGGCCGAGTCTCCCATACCGATAAGGTCGGGCACGATCACACGCCCTAATCCCTCCAGATGAGGTATGACGTTTCGCCACAGGTAGGACGAGGTCGGGTTTCCGTGAAGCAGAACGATGGGATCTCCCGATCCTGAATCGATGAGAGCCATACGGCTATCCAAAACGTCGACCATCTTCTTTTCGTAGCGCATGTCCGGGCGATTCTCCTTTAGACGTTGATCGAACCGTAAGTCTTTCCGCTCTTGATCGTGATGAATGGCTGCAACTTCAGGCCTCGGACCGGGGAATGTCCGGCGCGACCAGAGCGATCTTCCCGCGGGAAATCGCGACGTCCCGAACCGCTGATGGTCCCAGGGAAGGATCAACGACAAGCCCGCTCTGGACCATCATGTCATACCGCGTCTCACCCCGGCCTTGCCGGCGATCAAGCGCCCGTCGCACAAAGCGTCGGATGCGTCGAGCAACGCTACGCCGGCCGCCAGCCGCCGCAGAAAATCCCTCTGGATGGATTCATCACGTGGACCCTCGGTCGGCGGACCGGACTTCACTCGGCCCGTCGACCCATCACGGGCGCCTAGGAGCCCGTGGTGGAAGTCTTTAGGGCCGCGCGCGCAGGGGTATTCGGGTCACAGGCGCGAAATGAGGAGCGGAACGATGCATAGTCCTCGTGACCGACGAATGACAAAGCCTGTGGCCCGAAGACCCCTGCGGCCTACGGGTTACGACGGCATGGGGCCAGCTGCGGTGAGACGTCCGATGGCAAGCATCGACGTCTTCGATGGGAACCATCGCCGTCGTCGTGGCGCCTTGCATCTAGCCCCATGGCGCTCGTAACGCGACCCTACAGACTTCCACCGCGGGCTCCTATGCCCAGGGGTTCTCGTCAGCGCTGGGACCGTAGATAGAAGGCACGGGGACATTCAGCAGACGGAGGTAAACGGTGAGCTGTCCGCGATGGTGATACCAGTGGTTGAGCATGATCGAACGAACAACTCCAATTCGCGGTACCGCCATCAACTCCTCGCCACCTTTGGTCGCTTTCCATGTCGCCATTGCCTTTTCATCATCGAGCCCGTCCAGGATTTCTCTCGCGGTACTGATGCTCTTGTCATAAGCGGCCATCAATTCTTCGGTGGAGGAAACGGTGGGCGCTTCACCAAAGTCAGGAACCTCGACCTCGTCCTGAGTCGTCATACCGGCAACATCTCCGGGTGCGGTCGCAACGTGCAGCGCAAGTTGCCCCAGGGACATAGATTTTTCGGGTCTTCCGCAGAATTTGTGGGTAAAACCGTCTTCCATCGCCGCTTGAGGAGACCACGGTGCTCGCCAAGCCTCAAGGCTTCCCTCGCAAGCTCGGCGGCTGCGCCGGCCTTGACCCTCGGCTGCGCTCCGCGGTGTCGGCTGGTGTGGGCGATGGGGAACGGGGCCTCCGGCGGGGGCTCCGGGCACCGGGTGTAGGCGTCCGACCGAAGTGGGTACTGGAATATTCGCCGTCGAACAAAAGAATAAGGTACTTTGTTTCAATTACTTATGTGCGCACAGGCCTTTGGACTGCCCACAAATTCTGCGGAGGAGGCAATTTTTCATGAGGCTTCCACCCTAATTTATCGTTGGGCACGCGCTCCAGGACTCTCTTCGTGGTGGCTGCTTCCTGATCGAGTTCCATCAGAATTGAATCGACGATCCGTGGCATGTTTGTCTCCTTGTTAACGCACATTACGCAGGTTAAACAGTTTTACGCAGATTACGCAGATTAACGCAGATCACGCAGATTGGGGAAGCAGGATGATCAACTCCCGTCCGGACGTCCGTCAAGAATGTGTAGGGCACGACAACGCCATCACCTTTCCGCCGCCGAAAGCTGGGGCTTAAAAGTGTAGCACCAGGCTTCGCCTTCGAGAACGGTCTGTCCGTCTTGACGCACCACCTGTATCTTCAGACACGTAACGGGCTTGGTCTCGTGGAGGCTCACGACCTCGGCCTGGGCGGTGATCGTATCGTCGATAAAAACCGGGGCCGTAAACTTCCAGTTCTGGCTCAGAAACACGGTGCCCGGGCCGGGCATGTCCATGGCTACGAGAGCGTGGAGAAGGCCGGTTGTCAATCCTCCCTGACGACGAGTTTTCCGAACTTCGTCTTCCCGACAAACGCCTCATCAAAGTGAAGAGGGTTGAAGTCTCCCGTCATCTCCGCGAACGACTTGACGTGACCGGCGGTCAACCGGAGTGTCCTGCTGGCTTTCTGCCCGACAAGCAAGTCCATTCTCAGACTCCTTCGTGTCGGGGACCGAAGATCCGGAGTTCCGGCATCGACAGCCTCCACAAATATCTCGATTCAGCAAAGTCGCCGCCAAGTGTATCATGTGGTTCATGACGCCTACAGACTCCCCGGTCGTGGCCGCGCTCGAAGCGCTTGGCGTGGTGTTCGAGTTAATCGACATCGATCCTGAGTTCGCCGACACCGCAGATTTCTGCGAGAAGTACGGGTACCCTCTGGACAAGTCGGCCAACACGATCCTCGTGGCTTCCAAACGAGGGCCGAAGCAGTACGCCGCCTGCGTCGTCCTGGCCATTCATTTCCTGGACGTTAACAAGCGCGTCCGCAAGGTGATGGGAGTGTCCCGTGCATCCTTCGCTTCGGCGGACGAGATGATGGAGGTCACCGGCATGCAAGTCGGCGGCGTGACACCCTTCTCGCTCCCGAAAGACCTGCCGCTTTACGTCGACGCCCGGGTCATGCGTTCGGACTGGATCATCCTGGGCGGCGGTGGCCGAGATCTGAAGATCAAGACCTCTCCGGAAGTCTTCACCAAACTGGGAGCGGAAACAGTGGAAGACCTCGGGATGGAACCGAAGCCCCGTTAGGTCGGGAAGAAGGGACCCTCAACGCAAAGACGCAAAAACAAACTGTCGCTTGCGATCAACAGGTGCGTTGTGGGTTGGCAAATCCGTTCACGAACACTGTCCCTCCGAACCAAACGGTTCTGCGTCTTTGCGTCTTTGCGTTGAGAATCCCCTCCCTTCCGATTGCTACCCTAAAAACGATAGAGGTAAGACGCCTTGAAGAAGGTTCTCCGGTTCGTTGTCAGATAATCGCCTTCTCCCGGGACCCACTTTCCGTCACGGAAGTCCCGGCGTTCGATCAGAGAGCCGTAGCCCAGGTGGACGACGGTACCCGGCACCAGTTGGTACGAGGCCAGGAGATCGGTGAGAACTCGTTTCTGGCTGCTGTCGAACTGGATGAGGCTTCGCACGAAGAAGAACCTGCTGAACTGGTAGCGGGTCTTGGTGTTGACGATGTGGACGGTAAAGATTCGTTCTCCGGTCGTTTCGCGATCAAAACGGACATTCGTGTAGGAAATGTTCTGATTGATCTTGGTACTTGGTTGAAGCGTTATGTCGAGGTTGCCTGAGAAACTGTCACCCTGGAAGTGATCGACCGCGTCATACAGAATGCTCTTCCCAGCGTTGAGCCAGCCGTTGACATTAAGCCACTTCGTGAACTGCGCACCGCCCCATAGGTTCGCCTGGGAAAGTGTGCCAATCTTAGTTGGAAATTGAAACGGCTCCAAACCCTATGGTTTGATGGTATTGGAAGAAACAACATCAAGCCTGTAAGAGAAAGGAGCCGAGATGAGCAGTCTGTTACGTTCGGTGAAGAAACGCAAGAAGTCGCGTGTGCTGGGTGAGGTCGAGGTCCTGAGCCGGGAGGAATACTCGGGACTGGAATTGGACTCGAAGGTGGAGATGATTCGGGCGTTGATCCCACTGGGGTTGATGCACGTGGAGGAGTTGCTCGACGAGGAAGTGAAGGCGTTGGCGGGTGAGCGATACGCGCGAAAGGAGGCGACGTTGAGGGGCCGGCGACACGGGAGTAATCCGGGGACCGTGGGGCTCGGGGGCCAGCGGGTGCCGGTTCGGGTGCCTCGAGTGCGCAGCGTGGCGGGCGGGGAGATTCCGCTTCGGAGCTACGAGGAACTCAGTCCGGATGGCGCGGTGAACGAACTGCTTCTCAGACGTGTGCTTTATGGGATCTCCTGCCGGAACTACGAGTCGGCCGCGGAAGCGATTCCAGGAGCCATCGGATTGTCGAGCTCGACGGTGTCTCGAGGATTCGTCCAGGCGAGTGGGGCGAAACTTCGGGAGATGCAGGAGCGGGATCTGTCGGCCGAGGACGTGGTGGCGATCTTCCTGGACGGGAAAATGTTTGCCGACGCCACGATGGTTGTGGCCCTGGGCATCACAATTACGGGCGACAAACGCTTCTTAGGCTTCGTGGAGACGAGTACGGAGAACGAGCAGGTACTGACTCCGTTTCTCCGTTCATTGATGGAGCGAGGCCTGGACATCTCTGAAGGCGTGCTGGTGATCGTCGACGGCGGCAAAGGTCTGCGCGCGGCAGTCAAGCGGGCATTCGGTAATCGAGCCCTGGTCCAACGCTGCCAATGGCACAAACGCGAGAACGTGGTGAGCTACCTGTCGAAGACCGAGCAAGCCGCGTGGCGCAAGCGGCTTCAGCGTGCGTACCAGCGCCCGGAGTACAACGAAGCCCGGGCGGCCCTCGAACAGCTCCATGGAGAGCTCGAGGAGCGAAACCAATCGGCCGCTACGAGCCTTGAGGAAGGCCTGGAGGAGACCCTCACGTTGCATCGACTCGGCGTGTACGGGGTCCTGGGCCGTTCGTTCAAGACGACGAATTGCTTGGAATCGGTCAATGCCCTCGTCGAGGAAAGGTGCGCGAAGGTCGATCATTGGAAGAACTCGAGCCAGCGGCAGCGCTGGTTGGCGACGGCGCTCATCGACATCGAACCACGCTTGAGGAAGGTGATCGGCTACCGTCATCTTCCAAAGCTCCGCGAAGCCCTCAGGCGGGAGCTGAAGATTGAGGCGAAGACGTCGACGAGATCGAAGAAGAAGGTTGCGTGACCAATCGTGAGCCGTGGAGAGTTTCAACTAAGAATGGGATTGACTCTCGCCTGGTTTCGGTTATAGGTCGTCCCCAACCAGGGTTCCCGGCCTCTCCGTACGTTTCCGCCAAAGTAACCCTGGCGGCTGAAATTCATATTCCAGTTCATTTGGACAGCCGTCTCAACCCCATCGTGCACGCGGTCCTCAGTACGCTGGATCCACAGACCCGGAGAGATCTTCTTGAGCCAGCCGCTTGTCTCCGGATAGAAGTTCACTTCGCTAAAACTCTTGACGCCGGTTACACCCGTACGATTGATGAACGCAGTGTCCATCCGGAAGCCCTCGTCGTAGTGCTCCACTTGAGCGAACGTTCGGAATCGGAGAGTGTCGAAATTATAAGTAGCCTGCGCCGAACGCCCGCTGCTCGCCACTTTCCCGTCCGGGGACAGCGTGTCGGAATCGAGGAAAGTGGCGCTGACCTTCTGGCGGCCATCCAGACGAAACACGACATCCCCACCCACAACCTTGTTATGGCCCGAACCGAACCGCGTGTCGGTAACCAGCCCTCCGACATAGCTGGACGGGCCGAAGTTGTACATGGCACGCCCTATGTTGAACAACTTCCTCTCGCCCGCGTACTCGTTCGGGACATCCTCGATGACGCGGCACGGCGCCTCGTCCGCGGCTGACAGAAATCCGAAAATCGTTTTCCCCGCCGTTCCGGTGAGCTTCAAACCGATGTTGGGATCAATGATCCGGCGGGTATGGACAGCCGTGCGCATGTTGCTGTCGCCCCCGCTGCCGGCTACACTGAACAGGCTGCTGCCTTCCATGAAGAACGGGCGTTTCTCGTCGAAAAACACCGGAAAACGGTTGTTGACCTGGTTCTGGAACGCATCGCTTTCAACCTGGCTGAAGTCCGGGTTGAATGTCGATTCCAGTGTGATGGTCGAGGTGATGCCGTATTTCACACTGAGGCCGGCATCGGGATCCGAATTCGCAGGACTCCATTCGCCGGGACCGAGTCGGCTCTGGTTCAGCGAGTACGTTACACTTGGAATGACTTCGAGAAGCTTCGGTTGTTCCAGGTCGCTGAAAACGAGGGACGCGTGGCTGTCAAAAACCCATTGCCCGGGCAATAGCTCGGGCCACGCCCAGGACTGTCCCATTCTGCTGATCCGTCGCCAGAACAAAACACCCATGTCTACTTCGGCGCCGCCGCTGAAACGGATGGTCTGGAGCGAAATCCGAATCTCGGCGTTAGACGTTCTCTGCATCGGTACTGATCGCTGCGACCAGCCCTCTGGCAACGTCGCGGGCATCCCGGACGTGTCGTCACGCGTCGCGTCGGCCACCAGCGTAGGCACGCCCTGGTCGATGGCCTACTGGGCGCACACCTTATCGTTGTCGATCAGCGCAACGGCAACCCCGCTTCTAAGTAGCTCGTCGACGACGGCACGCCCCACTCTACCCGCTCCACACACGATGTAATGATTCGAAATCTGATCGAACATGCGCTGTCTCCGTTTACGACCGAAGTAATCCGCCAATTCCAGTTTGATGGCGAGGTCTGCCAGGACCGCGATCGATACCAACGTTACCGTCACACCGCTGATCATCAGCAAGGACCCAAAAATGCGGCCTTCAGTGCTCAACGGATGGAGTTCCGCGTACCCGACCGTGGTCAGCGTGATCAACGCCATGTAAAAGCTGTCGAACCAGTCCCAACCCTCGACCAGGTGAAAGCCCAGCGTCCCGATCCAGAGAACTGTGGTCAACAGGGCCAGGATCAACAGCAATCGACGAAAGGGCCGGGTCATCATGTTGACTACTCTCATCAACAATCTTGTATAGCAGGTTTGCGGTCGAAACAGGGGATGTTTGGGGCCGAGGCCCGAGGTCCAGGGCGTCTAAGTGGATTACGCGGATTGACGCAGATGCGCGGAGTCAGAAAGTCTTCTTCTGTCTGTCTCCGCGCCTCCGCGTTCGGAAACCACAACCGTCACTAGGAGCCTGCGCGGCAGAAGAGATCTACTGCGAAAGCGGTATAATCGGTCCAGATCTCCCCGATTTTTCGTTAAATAGAACCACTATTCGCCTCAAAATCGATAAAATCTGACCTCGATCCTCCACTTTCTCGCTACGCTCCCTTCTGCCGCGCAGGCTCCTAGCAGGCCGCTACCAACCGAGGGCCAGGCCGTCTTTCCGGGGATCAGAACCTCCCATCAACACGCCGGTTTCAGGGTCGATCAGGATTCCCTGATAGCCACCGAACGCTCCGAACGAGTTAATGATGCGATGGCCTTTGCGGGACAAGCCGAAACGGACGTTTCCATCGATCGCGGATTCCAGAGCCAGCCCCTGGCTGGAGTGACGGAAGCGGGGTGCTTCGCCGGCGTGCTGGGCATCCATCCCGAAATCAACGATGTTCGCGACGACCTGGACGTGCCCCTGGGGCTGCATGTCGCCTCCCATGACTCCGAACGAAAAGAAAGGTTGACCGTCCTTGAGGACCATCGCGGGCACAAGCGTATGGAAGGGACGTTTCCTCGGAGCCAGACTGTTCCTGTGCGCCGGATCGAGAGAGTAGGATCCGCCTCTGTTGTGCAGCATGATACCCGTGCCATCGACTACAACGCCGGAACCAAACGATGAAAACAGGCTATTGATGAAGGACACAGCGTTCCGATCGCCGTCGACTATGGTCAGGTACACGGTGTCGCCTTCTTCGGAAATCCCCGGGGGAGCCTCACGCTGGGCCCTGTCGGGATCGATTAACTTTCGGCGTTCCAGACCGTATTCCTTCGAAATCAGTCGCTCGGTTGGCAAGTCCACACGATCCGGGTCGGCAATGAAAACTTCGCGATCCGCGAAGGCCAGCTTCTTTGCTTCGGTCATCGTGTGAAGGTAGTCCACCGAATTGTGTCCCATCGCTTTGAGGTCGAAGCCCTCCAGGATGTTGAGCATCTCCAGGGCGACGATGCCCTGTGTGTTGGGCGGCATCTCGTATACGTCGTAGCCCCGATAGTTCGTCGACACGGGCTCCACCCATTGGGCGTCGAATTCCTCAAAATCGGCCATGGTGAGAAACCCACCCAACTCATCCGACGTCGCCACGATCCTTCGCGCGATCGACCCTTTGTAGTACGCGTCGCGGCCCTCGTCAGCCAACAGGCGGAACGTTTGGGCAATGTCGGGGGATCGGAAAACCTCACCATGACGTGGCGCACGACCGTCGATCAAGTACGTCCGCGCTGCCGCGTCGTTCCTTCGCAGCTTCTCCTCGGCACCCTGCCACTGACCCGCAATGATCTCCGATACGGGAAATCCGTTTTCGGCGTACTCGATTGCGGGCTGGAGCAGGCGGGACAGCGGCAGTGTGCCGTAGCGTTCGTGGAGCTTGAACCAGCCCGCGACCGCCCCGGGGACCGAGACAGAAGAAATCCCGCCGGGAATACGGTCCATGCCTCTCGACTTCAAGTAGTCGATCGTGGCTTTCGAACCGGCCCAGCCACTCCCGTTGAGCGCGGTCGGTTTCCCCTCTTCCTGCATGTACAGGAGAGCGAACATATCTCCGCCGATACCAGTCATGGGAGCCTCGACTACGTTCAGGACAGCGGCGGCGGTAATGGCCGCATCGACGGCGTTGCCTCCTTCCTGGAGGACTCTCAAGGCTGCAGCCGAAGCCAGAGGTTGGCTTGTCGCGACCATCCCGTTCATTCCGAGAACCGGAGATCGGGTACCGGCGCTATGGGGAGCCGGTCGGTCCCCATGCTGGAGTCCGAACGCGAGTCCGGCCGTTAGCAGGAAAGCGGTAGCTGTCTTGATTAAGCTTTTCATGTGTCTCCTCCCGGTGTGTCGAGATCCTAGGAGCCTGCGCGGCAGAAGGGATCTACTGCGAAAGCGGTAGGAATCGGTCCATATTTCCCCGATTTTTCGTTAAATAGAACCACTATTTGCCTCAAAATCGAGAAAATCTGTCCTCGATTCTCCACTTTCTCGCTACGATCCCTTCTGCCGCCGAGGCTCCTAGCGACCCCCCGGTTACGGTCTGAACGAAGGCCGTTGTCTATGATGATCCGTTTCCCTCTGGTATGCCATCGCGACGTCGAGAACGGCCTGTTCGCCCCAGGCCTTCGCCACGATGTGGAGCGCCAGGGGTAAACCTTCTTCATCGAATCCGCAGGGAATGGAAATCCCAGGCAGACCCGCCAGGTTGGCCAGGCGGGTCAACACGGGGCCACGACGCTCGGACGGTGCATTGGGTCGGTCTGGGGCCGGACGATCGTCGTTTGCCGGCGGCTCAACCAGGCCCGCGCCGCTTCCGCGTGTCGGAGAAATGACGGCATCATAGTTTGAAAACTGTTGGTTCGACTCATTGACGATCAACTGCCGGATGCGCTGTGCGGTAAGGTAATCCGATGCCGGCAACATGCTGGCGGCCATCCATGCGGCTCGTCTCGATCCGGTGTACATGCCTTCAATCCGTTTGTCGTTAAACAGCGGTTTGAAGGACGTGCCGCCTTCGGAATTACTTGTAAGGTTGTAGACCTCCGCGTAAGGCCGATCCGGCAACGTCACGTCTTCGAACCTGTAGCCGGCCTGTTCGAGGACATCCAGAGCATCGGCGAAAACCCTTCGATTAAAGTCGTCGCGAACCTCGAACTCTTCGCGGACGATGCCGATCTTCTTCCCGGCGACAGGGCCGGGATCGCGTCGGAACCGAAACGGCGTAGATGTCCGGAGATCCCTGGGGTCCGGACCGGCAATCGCTTCGAGGACCAGACCGCAATCGACTGCGGATCGGGCGATGGGACCGAGTTTATCCAGGCTCCACGCAAGCGTCATACAGCCAAACCGACTCACTCGACCATACGTGGTTCTCATTCCGGAAACACCGCACGCCGACGACGGTCCGACGATGGACCCTCCGGTTTCCGATCCGATCGAGAAGCCGACCAGCGCGGAGGACGTCGAGCCTCCCGAGCCGCTGGAGGAACCCGAAATCGTGCGGTCGAGCTTCCAGGGATTGCGAGCGTACGGGATCAGGTTTGACCGCGTCGCCCCGCCAGCGAACTCCGACATGGCGAGCTTCGCCATCAGAACGCCACCTGCCCGATCCAGGTTCTCGACGACTGCGGAATCGCGGTCGGGAACCCGGTCTTTGAAAATGATCGAGCCCCAGGTCGTCTTGATTCCTCGGGTGTCCAACAGGTCCTTCACCCCATAGGGAATTCCGTGCAGGGGGCTGCGAATCATCCCGCGCCGGACCTCACGCTCCGCTTCTTCCGCGCGCCGGATAGCATGCTCGGGAAGCAAGGTGATGATCGATCGAATCCTGGCGTCCAGATCTTCGGCGCGTTCGATGTAGGCACGCGTCAATTCCACCGGCGACAACGCGCCCGCGTTGATCTGTCCGGAAAGCTCGGCGATCGTTTGATAGCAGAGATCTTCGTGCATTTCGGCTACCTCGGAAAACCCAGCAGGGGCTCGATGTCCTGTGAGATCGCGAAACTACGGACGATCTTGTGATCCCGGATCTTGATGGCCAGGGCTTCACGCAGTTCTTCGAGATACTCCGGATCCTCGTAGATGCTCCGGCCACCTTGCGCGTCGAGCAAAGCCAGGGTCAGTTCGGTCGAGACCTCGCCGGTCTCCTGAACTTCGGCCACAGCCCGCTCCCACAAGCCTCCCGACAGAACAGCTCCGCTGAGCATCACGCTAAACTCTCGCCTCGTTGGTTTCATGACTTCACCCTGTTCCCGGTTCGTGGATTGGACACGAATGTACCACCGGTCGCGAAAGCGTGTCTAAACAAAACTCCCGATTGCTTTCGTGCGTGCTCCCGGGGAAGCGAAGCGACAGGCGCTTGCTATAATCGGACCACCATGAATGCGAATCGACTACTCGAAGCACTGGGTACAGCAGCAATAGCGGGGTTTCTCCTGATCGCCTACACGCCTCTGCCGAACGTCCTCGGCCACCAACTGGCCGTGCCCGAGGAAATCGCATCGAGCGATGCAATTGTCGTCCTGGGGGCCGGGATGTCCGCCGACGGGAAGCTCAGCCAACCGTCGCTGGCACGCGCGGTGCGTGGGATCGAACTGCATCAACTCGGTTACGCACCCTTGTTGGTCCTGCTGGGACCAGCCAGGCAGGAGGGCTACGCTTCTGAAGCGGCGGTAAGATGGCGGCTGGCAAGGACGATGCGTGTGGATCCCGCCGATATCATCCTGGAACCAAGGGGGCTCAACACACGAGAGGAGGCGACCTTTGTAGAGGAATCGCTCACGCCAAGAGGGGTACGTCAGATACTGCTGGTCACCGAATCCCAACACATGATCCGAGCAAAACAGCTGTTTGAGAATGCCGGGTTTGAGGTCTTTCCAGCTTCGGCCGACGATTATTCGATCGACCCTGGAGGCCCATGGGGTCGCATCCGGCTCATGAAGCGAATCATGGAAGAACAAATGGCACGCATCTACTACCGTGCCGCTGGTTACCTGTAAGGAACCGAGATGATCCTGTTCCTGCTGACTGTCCTCGTCACTACGTCTTTCGGAGCCTATTGGGCCGGAACCCGATGGCTCGGCTATTCCCGGCATATGTTCCGGCCCGCTCTACGGCGAACGATCCAAACGATCGGCCTGGCCCTCTTGTTTTTCGTCATCAACGAGGCGATCACAGTTCTCGTTGTTGTGGTTTTGCGAGCGTTCGTTCGGTTCGCTTCCTTCGCCGTCGCATCCGATCCGGTCCTACTTATCCTGTCCAGTGTGCAGGCGCTAGTATTCCAGTTCTGGCGGTATGCAGGAAAGGATGGGAAAGAGTAAGGACAGGGAAAGGATTAACCGCGAAGGAACGAAGCACACGGAGTCGGGATAGGAAGACATAAGGTTCTGTCTTCGGTTCCTGCGCGGCTTCGTGGTGAACTCCTACGCCGCGGTATTCCGTCTCTTACTGAAGAAGCTGGTCAGGAGCGATTGTTTTTTCACGACGACGCGGTTCTTCCCACGTCTCTTGGCGTCATACAGGGCTTCGTCTGCTCGCCCGATTAGCTGTTCGGAGCCTTCAGACCCGTCGAACTCGGCCACGCCACAACTGACGGTGTAGCGAACCACGGCGTTCGAATCACCCTTACGCAGTTCATACCGGGTTGATGAAATTTCCTCAAGCATCGCCTTAAACTTTCCCTCCGCCTGATCGAGGCTGATGTCGCTGAGCAACACGGCAAACTCCTCACCCCCGTAGCGGCTGACGAGGTCCTCTGAACGGACGCACTTTTTCAACGTCTGGGCGGCACCCAGCAACACTCGATCGCCGACTTGATGCCCCATCGTGTCGTTGATCTTCTTGAAGTCATCCAGGTCCAGCATCGCCAGAACAAAACGCGTACCGGCGTGGGAGTGAGTTTCGATCCAGCTCTGCATGGTGTCGTCAAAACTCCCCCGATTCGCAACCTGGGTCAGAGCATCGATCTGGGCATCTTCCTCGGCTCTTGCCAGCCTTTCCTGAAGCGTTTCAATCTTGCGGGACAAGGCGGAGTAACTCTCCTTCTGGTTTTTTTGTTGTTCGGCCACCATTTCGTCCAGATCCTGGGCCTCAATGACAATCTGCTGTTTCAGAACCTGGAGGTCATTGAGTTCGAGCAGATGCTTGAATCGCCGCGATGATCCCATGACACTCTGGCTGAACTGTTCGGATTCGCCGGAAAGGGTACGCACGACCTGTCGCAGGACGTCGATGATCTCGATGAACTCAATCTCCCGATTGAGCGCTTCTTCTTGAGCTTGACTGAAGAACTTTTGGGTCTTCCGCAGAATTTGTGGGTAAAACCGTCTTCCATCGCCGCTTGAGGAGACCACGGTGCTCGCCAAGCCTCAAGGCTTCCCTCGCAAGCTCGGCGGCTGCGCCGGCCTTGACCCTCGGCTGCGCTCCGCGGTGTCGGCTGGTGTGGGCGATGGGGAACGGGGCCTCCGGCGGGGGCTCCGGGCACCGGGTGTAGGCGTCCGACCGAAGTGGGTACTGGAATATTCGCCGTCGAACAAAAGAATAAGGTACTTTGTTTCAATTACTTATGTGCGCACAGGTCTTTGGACTGCCCACAAATTCTGCGGAGGAGGCGAACTTTTCACAGGCCGACAGGCAGGCCGCCGCAAGGCTCCGGACCGATCCAACTCCGTTGGGACGAAGGATGTTGACCTGGGTACGAAACTCTTTCAACTGCTCGCGAAACTCCGGGCTCGTTTTGAGACTCTCGTTGCCGATGGCAACATCGGAGATCAATGCAATGAGGCGGTCGACGATCTCGATCAAAGCCTCGGACATCCCATCTCCACCGAGTTTGCCTTCTCTTAACTTCAGTTCGATAATCTCGTCCTGCATATACAACCCTCCCGCGAAAACTGCAGTTGACTACTGAATCGGTATCCAGCCCCCGAGACTTTAGTCTTCGAGTACTCCAACCTTCGATTCACCGTCGTTTGGGTCAACAACCTGATCGAGACTACCGCGAAAACAGGGGAACAGGATCTTCACCGCAGAGGTGCAGAGGCGCAGAAAGTTGGTCTTATGTATTTCCACATCCCCCTCTGCGCCTTTGCGCCTCTGCGGTGAAAACTCTTGGCCCGCAACTTGTTGCCTGGATTACAGCAACGAAATGGGATCGATGTCGATGACGACCCGGGTCGGGCCAATTTTTTTCTGCTCGAGGTGGTCCCGGAGAAGTTCCAGCACACGGTGCAGCTCGGTCCGGGATGCGGACTTGATCAGGAGCTGGTGGCGGTAGGTTCGCTTTATCTTTTCCAGGGGGGCCGGGGCGGGGCCGAGGATTCGGATGGAGCGGGACCGGGCGCCATCGAGAAAGTCACTGACTTTCCCGGCGAGTTGTCTGGCCTGGTCGCGGCTTCGCTCCAGGATCATGACGCTGGCCAGCGCGGTAAAAGGCGGATAGAACATCGCCCTGCGGAAGTGGACCTCGCGCGCATAGAACGCTTCGAAGCGATGGGTTGCCGCCATTTGGAAAGAATAGTGGTCGGGAAAGTAGCTCTGGATGACCACTTCTCCCGGCGAGTCGCCGCGACCCGAGCGGCCCGCTACCTGTGTCAGTAACTGGAAGGTTCGTTCCGCCGCTCTGAAGTCCGGCAAAGACAGAGCGCCATCGGCGGCAATCACGCCGACCAGCGTCACCATCGGAAAGTCGTGTCCCTTGGCGATCATCTGGGTACCGACGAGGATGTCCAGTTTTCCCGCACGAAAGTCACCCAGCATGGACTCATAGTCGCGCAGGTGTCGCATCGTGTCCCTGTCAATCCGTCCGATGCGGGCGGACGGCAACAATTCTTTCAGCCGAGCTTCGACCTGCTCGGTTCCCTCTCCCACGTAGTGGAGGTATTCGCTGGAACACTTCGGACAACTCGCTTCGGGTTTCCGGGTCAGCCCGCAGTAATGACACAAGAGACGACTGATCGATCGGTGATAGGTCATCGACACGCTGCAGGCGCTGCACTCGAACGAAAAGCCGCAATGCCGGCAAAGCAGGAACATCGAATAACCGCGCCTGTTCAGGAGCACCATCGCCTGTTCGCCCCGCTCCAGACGGTCTTTGAGCGCCGCAAAAAGGCGTGCTGAAAAGACGACCTGCTTTCCGGCTCGGGCGTACTCCTCCCGCATGTTGATAATTTCAACCTTCGGCAGCGGCCTCTCCTCCACACGCGCGGGGAGCTGGACGTATTCGTAGCGCTTTTCTTCGGCATTTCGAAAAGACTCCATAGACGGGGTCGCCGAGCCCAGGACCACTACGCCACCGGCCATCTTCGCCCGCATGATTGCGCAGTCACGGGCGTGATAGCGAGGCATCTCCTCCTGCTTGAAACTTCCCTCGTGCTCCTCGTCCACAACGATGACGCCTAGGTTCGGCA
Source organism: Terriglobia bacterium (assembly GCA_965262425.1). Taxonomy (GTDB): domain Bacteria; phylum Acidobacteriota; class Terriglobia; order 20CM-2-55-15; family 20CM-2-55-15; genus CAZOZZ01. The sequence goes on from OZ253536.1 coordinate 3,638,893, forward strand.
GTGGCGCGAACAGGGCGGACCGCGTGCCGACCACAATTGGCGCTTGCCCCCGGTAGATACGCAACCATTCGTCGATACGCTGTTTCCGGGTTAGAGAACTGTGCAGGATGGCGAGTCGGGAGCCGAAACGGTCCGTAAAACGCTCCCTCAATTGTGGTGTGAGCCCGATCTCGGGAGCCAGGATCAGAGCAGTCCGGCCAATCCGCAGGTAGTGTTCGACCACACGAAGATAGATCTCCGTCTTCCCACTCCCGGTGACACCGTGCAACAGGACTGTCTTGAAGCCATCGCCATCAATGATCTGTTTGAAGGCGCGCGCCTGGTCGTCGGTGAGATCGACCGGATGACGAACGTCCAGCTCGGGAAGCTCTACGGCCTCGAATCGTTCTACATGCTTGCGGGTTATCGCCGGCGGTAACGCCCCTTTGAGAACCTCACCGAGCGGAGCCATGTAGTAGCGGGAAATCCATCTGCAGAGTTCAAACACATCGGGCCGAACGAGCGGCTCGGAATCCAGGATATCGGCGACGCTTCGCAATTCCAGGTCCGCCGGCTTGTCCTCCTGAAAGCCGACTACGAACCCCTGTACTTCCCGGTTCCGGAATGGAACCTTCACCCTTGCGGGCAGCTCCAGGGTCTCGGAAATGTCGTAAAGGAACGTTCGGGGAAAGGGCAGGCAGAGCGCGACCTCGGCGTACATGTCAGGAACGAAGCCGGGACAGCTCATCCCGAATCTTCTTCATATCTTCCCAGACCTCACGTTTCTTGGCAGGGCTACGCAACAGATAAGCCGGATGGAACGTCGCGATAAACCTAAAACCGTCGACGTCGTGGAACCGGCCACGGAGTTGCGAGATGGGGGTCTTGGTGGCGAGCATGGTCTGGGCGGCGAAAGTGCCCAGACAGCAGACCAGCTTCGGGCGAATCGAAACAAGTTGCTTCCGTAGGAAAGGGCTGCAGGTTTCGACTTCTCCAGATTCGGGATTCCGGTTTCCCGGCGGCCGGCATTTCAGAACGTTGCAGATATAGACATCTTCTCGTTTGAGATCGATGGACTCGATGATCTTAGTCAGCAACTGCCCGGCGCGGCCTACAAACGGCAGCCCCTGGCGATCTTCATCCGACCCTGGCGCTTCGCCGACGAACATCAGATCGGCATTGGGGTTTCCCGAACCGAAAACAATGTTGTTGCGTGAACCGGCAAGCTGACAACGCTGACAGTCTCCCAGTTCATCTTGGATTTTGTCCAGTGTCATCGTTTGCCGTGAAGAGTGATCTCGAATGAGGCTTCCGTCACCGACGTCCAGTTCCGTGATCCCGATTTCGCGGAAGAATCGGAGTTGGTCGGCGATCAGGTTATTCATGATCATCTGTCAGTCATCAGCTATCAGCAGGGCAGCTTTCCGAAGTTACTCGCTGCGGGCTGATAGCTGCTCACTCTTTCTCTCGAGCAATTTCAAAATGCGATCGAGAATCCGGTTGGCCATCTCCTGTTTCGACATCAAAGGGATGTCTTCCTGTTGTCCGGTCCGATCGACGATGCTGGCACGATTAGTATCACCCTCGAAAGCCGAATCCGGTCCCGCCACCGAATTCACGACGATAAGATCCAAGTTTTTCGCGGCGAGCTTCCGTCGGGCGGAATCCTGGTGGTTTTCGGTCTCGGCGGCGAACCCCACGAGCAGCTTGCCATTCTTGCGTTTTCCGAGTTCGCCCAGAATGTCCGGCGTTCGCTCAAACGTGATCTCCAGGGTCTGGCCGCTCTTCTTGATTTTCTGGGGGGCCACATTCCGGGGCCGGAAATTCGATGGAGCGGCCGCTTTGATCACAATGTCGACGTCTGAAAAATGCTCGAGCACGGCATCGCGCATTTCCTCGGTCGAACGGACCGTGATGGTCCCTGGAAACTCCAGGGCCGTCGGCCCGGAAATGAACACCACATCCCCGCCACGGTCCCGGACAGCTCGAGCTATGGCATGTCCCATTTTCCCGGACGATCGATTGCTGAGATAACGCACCGGATCGATATCTTCGATCGTCGGTCCGGCGGTCACCAGAACCTTCTTACCCGCCAGGTCCTCTGAATGTGCCAGCAGGCTGGTCGCGAAGTCGACGATCCTGTCCACATCCGCCAGCCGGCCCGGACCGACCGTGCGGCAAGCCATCTCACCCACGTCCGGATCGATCACGCGGACGCCCCTCTTCTTGAGAACCGCGATATTGTCCTGAACCGATGGGTGCTGCCACATCCGCGTGTTCATCGCAGGTGCGACAATGATGGGAGCCGTTACGGCAAGATGGAAAGTCGTGAGGAAATCGTTGGCCATCCCGGTCGCCATTCGAGCAACGCAATCCGCGGTCGCCGGCGCGACCAGGAACAGATCCGTTGATTCGGCAAGGAACACATGGTCGAAAGCCCCAGGGACATCAGCCCGGGAACCGCGGCCTTCGAACATGTCGACGTGGACCTTGTTGCCCGACAACGCCCCAAAAGTGAGTGGGGTCACGAAACGGGCCGCATTTCTCGTCATCACCACCGAAACATCGAAGCCACGATCCTGGAGCCGCCTCAATATTTCCGCGGACTTGTAGCAGGCGATGCCGCCGCTGATGCCAAGGGTGATGTTTTTTTTCATAGCCGTCGGTTAGCTTTCAGCGAGCAGCGGGTAGCTTCCGGAAAACGGACGTGCCCTCCCACTCTGCTCCACGACCTTGGATTTTGGACCTCCGATTCCCCATCGGCGCAATCTGCGTCAAGACTTCGGACATCCGACTGCGTTTTCTGTTTACTTCTTCTCTTCCTTCTCGGGAATCGTAAACTGGACCAGTCCGTCCAGGATCTCCCGCTGAGCGATCTGAGTCGTTTTCTCCCCAGGCATGTCGACCATGGGAGCGCTGCCACCCTGGAGCTGTCGTGCGCGTAGTGAGGTTAGTATGACAAACCTGTACTTGCTGTCTATGTTGTCGGGAATAATGATCAACCTATACCTCCAAAAGAAGCGATAATTTCGTCTATCCGACTGTCTTCCTGACGTACGTCGGCTGAACCCGAGCGTACTATCGACTCAAGCTGCCGGACCGAATCTTGAATCTTGTCATTCACAACAATGTAGTCGTAGTCGCGGCAACGGAGAATCTCACGCTTCGCGATCGCCAGCCGCTTCCGGATGGTGTCGTCGTCCTCCAGCCGGCGAGTCCGCAGGCGCCGCTCCAGTTCGTCGAACGAAGGCGGCAACAGGAACAGGCTCACCGCGCCCTCCCCTCTGGCCTTGACCTGATTGGCTCCCTGGACGTCGATGTCCAGGATCACATCCTTTCCAGTCGCGAGGTTCGTTTCCACGAACCTCCTGGATGTGCCGTAGAGGTTTCCGTGGTACTCGGCATGCTCGAGGAACTCATCCCTTGCGGCCATCCCGAGAAACTCCTCGCGATCAACGAAGAAGTATTCGACGCCATGCTTCTCATTTCCCCGAGGCGACCGCGTCGTGTGCGACACGGAAAACGTCAGATCTTTAAAGTTTCGTATGAGCTGCTGGAGCAGTGTGGTTTTTCCGGAGCCTGAAGGTGCCGAAACGATGTAAAGATTCCCGCGCAATATTTCAGTATATCGTAGAAAAGAAGGGTCTTTGGTGGAAATTATTCGATGTTTTGAACCTGTTCCCTCATCTTGTCGATTTCGACCTTGATGTCGACGGCAGCCTGTCCGATTTCGGTCCCGACCTGGTTGATGCCCGAGGTCTTCGACAGGATGGTCGTTACTTCCCGGTTCATCTCCTGCAAGAGAAAATCCATCCGCTTACCGGCCTCTTCCTGGCGGGTTTTCAGGCCACTGAATTGATCAAGATGGCTTCGGAGGCGCGTGATCTCCTCAGCGATGTCACTCTTTTCGGCATACATCAAGGCCTCGATCTCCAGCCTGTTACTGTCCAGCTTTAGATCCGGGGCCAGTTCGGCGACGCGAGTGACAAGGGATTCTCTATGGTGCTGGGTCAGCAGAGTAGCTCCGCCCTCGATCGTGCCCAGATTTTTGGTTATCCTGCCGATTCGCCGGTCCAGATCCGCCACGAGTGCCTCGCCTTCCTTCAGCCGCATGTCCCGGACTTGCCCGATAGCCTCCCGCGTCGCCCCTTCCACGTGTTGTGAGACGAACTTGAGCAGTTCCCCCGACAGGCCGTCATTGGTCATCTTGATTGCGCCTGGAAACTTCGATATCGCTTCGAGCGTCAGCTCTCCACCGAGCGAGAACTTGGACTGCAACCGACGTGTCAGATCGATGTAGGAGGCGATAAGCCCCTCGTCGGCTTCCATCTGAACCTCTTCCCGCGTCAGGTCGATCTTGATGAACAGGTCCACGCGCCCCCGCCGCAAATTGTCCGTCACGGCCCGCCTCACCACGCTCTCCAGACTCTGAAACTCTGAAGGCATCCGCACATGTAGATCCATGTACCGATGGTTCACCGTTTTGGCTTCCACGGACACCGTCAGGTTCGAAACTTCAACCCTGCCGGAACCGAATCCAGTCATGCTGTAAATCATGTTTTTCACCAGGCTGTTGGCTATTGGCTGTTAGCTGTTGGCTATGAATTAGGACTAGATCCGAAGTCCGAAGCCAAAAGCCAACAGCCAATAGCTAACAGCTGTTCGGGACATCGTGAAATTGCAGTTTATGAAGCTTCCAATATAGCCCCTTACGCAAGACTAGTTCTTCGTGACTCCCATCCTCCCGGATACGTCCGTCGGACAGCACAAGGATTCGGTCGGCCCGACGTACGGTAGAGAGCCGGTGTGCGATCACGATAGTCGTACGTCCCTGCATCAGGTTCCCCAGAGCCTGTTGGACCAGTGATTCGGACTCGGCGTCCAGAGATGAGGTCGCCTCGTCCAGGATCAGTATCGGCGCATCCTTCAGCAGGGCACGGGCGATGGAGATTCGCTGGCGTTCGCCTCCGGACAACCGGAGGCCCCGTTCGCCGATGATCGTGTCGTAGCCGCGGGGTAAGCTTGACACAAAGTCATCGGCCAGGGCTGCCCGCGACGCCGCCAGAATTGCAGCTTCGCCTGCATTGGGGTTTCCGTATGAGATGTTCGTTCGGATCGTATCGTTGAACAGGATCACATCCTGCGTCACCATCGCGATGTTTCCGCGTAAAGAACGGAGTGTGAGATGGCGAACATCCACGCCATCGATCTCGACAACACCGGACGAGACGTCGTAGAAGCGTGGCAGAAGGTTGACGAGGGTCGTCTTTCCGACACCACTCGAACCAACCAAAGCCAGAACCTCTCCGCGACGCAACGAGAAAGAGATGCCGTCAAGAGTGGCCCCATCCCCGCGATAGGAGAACCCCACATCGCGAAAATCGATGGAGTGCTTGAATTCCCCGAACGCCAGGCGGCCCAGGTCCGGTTCGCGCCCGGATCCCATGATCTCGAACAGCTTGGTCGAAGACCCGATCGCCTGCTGGAAAGAGTTGTTGATGCCGCTCATTCGCCGGATAGAATCGTACAGCCGGGTCATCGCCCATATAAAGGTCACCAGGTTTCCGACCGACATGCGTTCGGCCTGGATTTCGTTTCGAGCGTAGAAGAGCAGGGCCGCAACGACGAAGATCCCCAGGACCTCCATCAACGGAGAAGAGAGAGCGTGAGTCAGTCGCTGGCGCAGGCTCAGGAGGAAAACCCTGTCCGCCGCCTCTCTGAATTTCCCGAGTTCGACCCGCTCCATCGTAAAGATCTTTACGATCCTGTTCCCGGAAAACGTTTCGAACAGAATGTTGGCCATGCCGGCCATCTCCTGCTGATTGGACCGCCCGAGGCTGCGGAGACGGCGACCGAACCATACGGCTGGGTAAAACACGAGGGGAACCAGGCCGAGGGACATGACCGCCAGCTTCCAATCGATGACGAACACTGCGATAAGAAGGAAAACGAGGATCGCGCTCTGCTTGAGAAAATCCGCCAGTGTCTCGGAAGCTGCGATCTGAACCTTCTCGACGTCCGACGACACGCGCGAGATCAGCTCTCCGGTCGGATGATCTTCGAAAAAGCCAAGCGGCTTGGATACGATGGAATGATACAAGTCCGTCCGCAGATCCCGAACGACCGATTGACCGAAATACGCTGTGGAAGCAATCGAGCCATACCCCGCACCAGCTTTTAAGATCGCCGAAATCACCAGTATGACGAGAATCCAGACTCCGTATTCGGTCGAAACGTCCAGGTTCCGAAAGAAGGGAATCGCCACCGTCGAAGCAGCGGACTGCCCCAACATGTCGACGACAAGCCCGATCAGGAAAGCGAAGACAGCTTCCAGTACGCCGACGACGGCAGCGAGAAACAGACTGAGCGCCAATGTCCAGGCATAGGGACGGATGTACTTTCGAAACTGAGGCTGAGGCGACGGCGTGTCGGTCACGTCTTGTTCCGATCAGCGAGCATCGAACGGATCCGTGCCTCAATCGTTCGATGGCTGCGCAACTTCATCAATTCGGCTGTCAGCTCCCGCAATTCTCCGATAGAAACCGACCGAATCAGCCGCTTGATCTTCGGGTAGGCACCCAGGTTCACCGAGAGCGCCGTAAATCCAAGCCCCAGCAACATCGCCGCAGACGGAGGATCGGCGGCTAGTTCGCCGCACACCACGATCGGTTTCCCGGTCGGCGTCACAAGATCATGCACCAAGCGGAGCAGTCTCAAAACCGCAGGGTGAAAGGGATTATAAAGATGTAGAGCAGACTTGTCGGTGCGATCGATCGCGAGACAGTATTGAATCAGATCGTTCGTTCCCAGACAGAAAAAGTCTACCTTGGAGGCCATCAGATCGCAGGTGTGGGCGGCAGCGGGAGTTTCAATCATCACACCAACCGGAACCCTGTCGTCATAGTCGACGCCGTCGCGTGTCAGTTGCTTCCTCACATCACCAATGATTTCCATGGCGGAATCGAGTTCGTCGAGAGTTGAAACGAATGGTAAGACCACGCGCGCATGACCCACCGTGGAGGAACGATAGATCGCACGCAACTGCTTTCTGAACAACCCTCGGTGTTCCAGCGAGAAGCGGAGTCCACGCGCTCCGGATTCGAGGCTCATGCCGTCTCCACCGTTCCGCAAACCAACGTCCACAGTCCTGAAGTTGACTGAAACGGCCTTCGCCCGAGACAGCACATAGGAATAGTCTTCCACGAGCTTGTCCTCTTCCACATCCTGGCCGTCCCGAAAAAATTCAAACTCCGTCCGGTAGAGGCCGATTGCCTCGCACTCATGCGCCACAACGGCTTTCACTTCGCCTCGGAAATTGATATTGGCGCCAAGCAACACCGAGATCCTGTCCTTCGTGACACAGGGTGTGTGGGTGATGCGAGCCAACCGTCGCTTCGACTTTTTTTCTTCCTCAACTCTCTTCCTGTAAAGCTCGATCGTGTCCTCGGAAGGAGCCCGGATCACAACACCTTCATCTCCATCCAGAATGATGAGTTCACCTGAAATCAGGCCGGGCAACACATCGGCGACACCCACTACCGCTGGCAACGACATGGACCGGGCGATGATGGCCGTATGGGAGAGCGGGCTCCCGGACTCGGTCACGAGCCCAGCCAATCGAGAGGATTTCAGTTCTATCAGAATGGAGGGAGGGATGGTCTTGCCGACCAGTATCGTGTTATAGCGCAGGGACCTGAGAGTCGGGGGGCGATAGGACCGCAGGTTGACAAGCAAACGCCGCACGATGTCCTCGAGGTCACCCCTGCGCTCACGCAGGTAGTCATCGTGAACCCGGTCGTAAGCCTGGAGGATCGTTCCGCTCACGGACTGAATCGCCCACTCCGCGTTGATCTGGTCGTTCCTTATTTTTTCGACGACCCTGTCGATAAACATCCGATCCTTCAAGATCAACAGGTGGGCATCAATCAGAGTCGTGGAATCGCCTCCCCCGCGTGAACCCTCGAGCTTCTCCTGCATGGCCTCGAGTTGGGTGCGGGACTTTACGACAGATCTGAGGAAACTTCGAACATGGCGATTGACCTGTTCCGGTTTCAGGGAGTAGTTGAGCGTGACCAACTGAGGATCCCATGCGGTAACGGCATGACCAAAGGCCACGCCAGGCGAAGCGGAAACACCGTTCAGTTTGCGTTCGACGAAGGTCATGAACTCAAAACTTCGCCTCCTCCGCAGAATTTGTGGGCAGTCCAAAGGCCTGTGCGCACATAAGTAATTGAAACAAAGTACCTTATTATTTTGTTCGACGGCGAATATTCCAGTACCCACTTCGGTCGGACGCCTACACCCGGTGCCCGGAGCCCCCGCCGGAGGCCCCGTTCCCCATCGCCCACACCAGCCGACACCGCGGAGCGCAGCCGAGGGTCAAGGCCGGCGCAGCCGCCGAGCTTGCGAGGGAAGCCTTGAGGCTTGGCGAGCACCGTGGTCTCCTCAAGCGGCGATGGAAGACGGTTTTACCCACAAATTCTGCGGAAGACCCAAAACTTCCATTGCGTCAATCGGCAAGATATTCGCAGATCGCATCTACCGCCTCCAGTTCGTCGTCTCCGACCGCTTGAACACGAACTCTCGTCCCGTGTCCGGCGGCGAGCAGGAGGATCCCGAGGATGCTCCGCGCGTCGACTGGTTCGCTACCGTCGTCGTCTACTCGACACAGGCTGATCTCGGATCGATAGCGTCCCGACAACCGAACCAACCGGGCTGAGACCCGGGCGTGAAGGCCCAGACGATGCTCGATGACCACTTCCCGTGACCTCATGGTTTCGGCGAGAGCAGTTCGCTGGCAATGTGAATGGTGTTCTGCCCGTTGTCCCGAACCAACTTCGCAGCCGATGCCAGTGGCACATCCGGCTCAAGCTGGGTCAGTTTGATCAGCATCGGCAGATTCACTCCCGTTACGATCTCAATCGTTCCTTCGTCCAGGAAAGTGGAGGCGATGTTGGTCGGTGTACCGCCGAACATGTCGGTCAGGATCAATACACCGGCTCCCGTATCGACACGCTTGAGAGCCTTCTCGATCATGTCGGTGGCCATGTCGACGTCGTCGTGCCACCCGATCGAAACGGCCACAATGTTCTGAATGTCTCCAACGATCGTCTCGGCCGCATTCAACAACTCTATCGCCAACCGCCCGTGAGTCACTATCAGACCGCCAATCATGGGTTCTCCTTTGAGACACGGATTTTACCATGTCGGGTAGGGAGCGGTGGCGAAGTCCGGGGTCCTAACGCGAATACGCAGATTGGCGCAAATGACGCAAATTGCTGTTCCAAGTTCGAACCGAAAGCTGCTTGCTCCACGCTGCTCGCTGACAGCTACTCACCGCTTATCGGCGTCGCGGTGGATGACTTTCGTCTTGAGCCCGGTGTCGGCCAGGGAAGCGGCGAGGGTATTGATGAGCATGACGGAGCGGTGGCGGCCGCCGGTGCAGCCGATGGCGACCGTGAGGTAGGATTTCCCTTCTCTCTTGAACTCCGGCAGGAGGAACTCGAGCATGGAGCCGATGTGATCGAGAAAGGTTCGGGTCACATCGTGCGATCGCATGAAATCCACGACAGGTTTGTCCGACCCTGTAAGGTCTTTCAATTCGGGCACGAAATACGGGTTCGGGAGGAAACGGGCGTCGAAGATCATGTCGGAATCCACGGGGACCCCGCGCTTGAACCCGAAGCTTACCAGGGTCAACAGGAGGCCCGGGTCGTCTTGCTGGTCGAACAGTCGGTCTACGTAATTCCGCAGTTCGTGGATTGAGAAACTGGATGTGTCGACGATCTGGTCGGACATCTCTCGAATCGGGAGGAGACGTTCCCTTTCCATCTGGATCGCCTCTCGAACCGGCCGGTCGGCATCGAGCGGATGGGGGCGGCGGGTTTCGCTGAACCGGCGAATCAGTGCTTCGTCGGAGGCTTCCAGAAAATAGAGAGCAGCGTCCAGGTTTTGTGTTCTCTTGAGTTCCTCGAAAAGGCCGGGGAATTCGCGCAGCCTCTGGCCTTCCCGGACGTCTACCACCAACGCGGCCCGGTGGACGTCGCCTTCGGATTTCAGGACAAGTTCGGAAAATTTTCCGAGTAGTGCGACAGGAAGATTGTCGACGCAAAAGTACCCCCGGTCTTCCAGGGCTCTCAGGAAGGTCCCCTTACCGGAACCACTCGATCCGGTAATGATGATGAGGGGAGAGGGTTTCATAGCGGTCATCCACTAACGCCCGCTAGGAGTCTATTGTTCGGGATCGATCCAGCCGATGTCGCCGTCGCTGCGCTTGTAAACCACGTTCAGGCGATCCGTCTTGGCGTTCCTGAAAACGAGGAAATCGTTGTCCGAGGAAGTGATCTGTGTGGCCGCGTCATCGATACTGAGCGGCTTGACCCCCTTTCCGTCGGTTCGAATGATCTCGGGAATCCGTTCGGCGACCTCTGGTTCGACGTTCGCCACGGAATCGGCTTCGACGACCCTCGGGCTCTGAGCTTCCCGACGGCGTTTGATGTGACGGGTTTTCGTCTTGAGAACCTGTTTTTCGAGCTTATCCAGAACAGAAGCGATCGATGTATATAAATCGTTACTCACTTCCTTGGAGTTGTGGAATCCACTGCGAGTCTTGAGGTTCACCTCGGCTATGTGACGCTGGTGTTTTTCGGCTGTAAATACAAAATGGACTTCTATGATGTCGTGTATCGTGCGCAGTCGCTCCAGACGATCGAGCGTGAACTTGCGAAGTGGCTCGGTCACTTCGATATGACGTCCTGTAAACTCCACTCTCAATGGGAAACCTCCGGTTGGCGTCTGGCTGTTGGCTGTTGGCTATTGGCTATTAGCTATGGGCTCTTGGCCGAATTGTTGGCTTCGCTGCGACCTTCCAGTGAGCAACGGCGTAAAGCTAATCGCTAACAGCCAACAGCTAATAGCTAAGTTAACAGCCATTTAAATTCTCAGTCTGCGCTGGTGAGTGCTGGGAATCTTCAAGTCTTCCCGATACTTGGTGACGCTGCGGCGAGTGACCGAAATGCCGTCCTCTTCGAGTAGCGCCGCGACTTTGTCGTCGGTCAAGGGCTTGCGCGGGTCTTCGTTCTGAATCAGTCGTTTGACCTTCAGCTTGACGAGCGTGAGGGACGTCTTGTGGCCATTCGGACCGTTAACTGCTTCCGAGAAGAAGAACCGCAGTTCATGGACTCCCTGAGGGGTGTGAGCAAACTTGTTCGCAACCGCCCGACTCACAGTTGAGGGGTGGACTCCAACCTCTTCGGCGACGTCCTTGATCATCATGGGTTTGAGCTCATCCATCCCGATGTCGAGGAACCCTGCCTGTCTGCGGACAATCACCTCGCACACCTTGACGATAATGTTCTTACGCTGCTCGATGTTCTTCAGGAGCTGGACCGCGGACTTGAAACAATCCTTGACGTAATTGCGAACCTCTTTGGTGGCGGCGCCCTTCTCGACCATTTTTCTGTATGTCTGACTCAGCCGGAGCTGCGGAACTTCGTCTTCGTTCGAAACCACCGTGTGAATGTCGCCAACCTTTACGAAGAACACGTCGGGCTCTATTGTTCGAGCTTCGAGCTTGTTGTACTTCTGACCCGGCCTGGGATCCAGGCTCTTGATGAGCTCGATTGCCGCCAGAACGTCCGGAAGCGTCCGCTTGAGGGCCTTGGCGATTTCTTTGTACTGCCTGTTCTGGAGCTTTCGCAGATGATCAATCACGATTTCCATCGCGACCGGGTTGTCATCTTCGAAAAGTGCGAGCTGGATCAGAAGACATTCGCGCAGATCGCGGGCCGCAACACCCGGCGGATCGAAGCTCTGAGCTGCCAGAAGCGCCTTTTCAACGTCCCCGATGGCGTGCCCGCCCGAAGCTGCGATTTCCTCCAGGGTCACGGGAACCTCACGATCCTTCTCGTCGACGGCAGCCAGGAAGCCGTCCTCATTGAGGTTTCCGATGATCGACTCACAAGCCAACCGTACGGCGGGTTCCAGGTTTACCAGTCCCATCTGCCATTCGAGGTGGTCCGTCAAAGTAGACGGCCTCGACAGAAAGTTCTCGAAGGAAGGCCTCTCGAACACCTCTGTCTCACGCGGACGCGAGGCGCCGTCCTGTAGATAATTCTCAAACTCCTGGAGGTCGAAATCTCGGTCATCTTCAGCCGGAGACTCGGGTTCCGGTTTCTCCGCGGTCGGTTCCGCGTTCTGCTCCTTCTGATTCAGGGACTCGTACTTCTCGTCGATAGAATCCAGTGCCGCTGTTTCCGAAGCCCCTTCCTGGTCCTGCTTTGCCGCGGCGCCCTCATCGGTGACTTCAAGTATCTCGGTGGCTTCTTCGAGAACGGGATTCTGGACGAGCTCTTCAGAAATCATGTCCACAAGCTCGAGCTTGTTCAGCGCCAGCAAGCTCACCATCTGGACAAGCCCGGGCGTCAGTTTCAAGGTCTGAGTGGGCTTCAGGACAAGTCGATGCTCAAGATACGCCATAATCTACCTGCTATGCTTAATTTAGACTAAAATGCTCGCCAAGATAAACCCTTTTGACTTCCGCGTCGTTGCCGAGTTCGTGAGGTGTGCCGGACCTGAAGATCACTCCCTGATTGATTATGTACGCGCGGTCCGTAACCTGTAGAGTCTCCCGGACGTTGTGGTCGGTTATCAGGACACCGATTCGCTTGGACTTCAAATGCTGGATTATCTTCTGAATTTCCAGGACGGTAATCGGATCAATTCCGGAAAACGGCTCGTCGAGAAGGATGAATTTGGGTGAGATTACCAGCGAGCGTGCAATCTCGACCCGGCGACGCTCCCCGCCCGACAACGTGTCGGCCAGACTCTTTCGAACGTGGCCGATACCGAACTCGTCGATCAGGCTCTCCAGTCGGTCACGACGCTCCTTCCGGGACAAGGGCAGGGTTTCGAGGATCGCCATGATGTTGGCCTCGACCGTCAATTTGCGAAAGACTGAAGGTTCCTGGGGTAGATAGCTGATGCCATTTCGCGCCCGCAGGTACATCGGGAGATCGGTAATGTCGTTGTCAGCCAGCCGAACCGACCCGGAGTCAGGCTGCGTCAACCCCACGATGATGTAAAACGTCGTCGTCTTGCCGGCTCCGTTCGGACCGAGCAAACCCACGACTTCACCCTGTGCGACGCTCAGATCGACATCGGAAACGACAGTTCGACTCTTGTAGGTCTTACGGACCCCAACGGTTTCCAAGACAGCCATGCAAATCCGAAGGCGGCAGACGGGTCCGTTTCATTGACGCTCTTGGCGCACAAAACGCCTCGACACGACACGGCTTCCATCTTCACCAACAACGACAATGCCGTTGTCTTCTATGTTTAATACCAGTTTGCGGCCGGAGACGGATCCGGCATCCACATCAGAAATTTCGGCGTCTCGACCGTGTAGCGTGATGGTTCCTTCGCTCCGGCTGTAGACCGCTTCATCGGCGACCCCGGAAAAGCCTGTTCCTCGGACGATCACCTCATTCCTGGCGACGACGCGGCTGGGAGAACCCTCATCGAGAGTCAAGGTCAGATCACCGGCATCCAATTCGGCATCGTCGGACCGGACCCGTACATGGCCCGCATAGTGGGCGACGCCGGTCGCATCCTCAAACTCGAGGCGGTCGGAAGACACGCGGACGTCGTCCATCGTCGAATCGAGTCCACCGACGGCAACGAAACGCTGTTGATCCGGAAAAATCTCAATTGTTTGTGCCTTGACGTGGATCCGATCCCGCCACAACTCCGAGCCATCGGAATAGACAACCTTGTCCTCGCTTCCATCGGCGCGACCGCCGACGATCAGAATCGGGTTCGCCTGGTCGAGCGACACGGTCTTAACATCGCCGATGGCGCTGAACGAGCCGGTTTTCTGATCCAGAACGATCCGTGACGCCTCGATTCGCAGGCGCCGATCCGAAACAACAGGGTGTCCTACCAGCAGGATCCGCGTTCCGGAATCTTGAAGCTCGGCGCGGTCTGTAGTCCCGCTTTGATCTCCCCGTGTGAACCGGACATTCCCGGTCTGAACCAACCCCAGAAGTTGTTTGGTCTCGGGATCAAAAGTAGCCTGGGTTCTGTCTCCCGTCGAAGAACCCGATTCAGTCTGGAGGAAGGCGGGATCGTCGGTGTGGAACCGAACGAGAGCATCGCGTTCAATTACGAAGTTGCTGCCTTCGGCGCGGGCGTTCCCAATCTGAAGGAAGGATTCCTCGCCCGTGGTGGTCCTGGAACCGGACAGCTCATGCCGGATCCTTTCGGACCGGAGTTCCTGATCGGGACCAAAAACCATTCGCCCATGACCACGGGTGTCGATGATGCGGACCTGGCCCAGATCATCGAAAATGGCATCGACCTCGTCTCCATAAAGCGATTCCCCAGTGTCACCCGATTCCAGAACCACGGCCTGGCGGGCCACAACTTCCCGAACAAGGCCGGAAGCCCCCAGTTCTACCTGCAACCATTGCGTTCGGAGGGTCCATGGATTCTCCGGATCCACCGATTGAGCCTGGACGTCTCCACGGATTGCGATTGAAGTTGGACGCAACGATTGCGGCTCCATCTCGAATCGACCATCCTCACCGTGCACCGCACCGACGGCGGCCGAAACGTCAACCCCACCGGCCACCTCAACCCAGTTCTCTTGCTGGTGAAATCTGGCTATCGATGTTCGAAGTACCATGCCGCCATCGAGCCTGATGTTCACGCCACCGTCCAGGGTGACGATGCCCTCGCGCATTTCGAAGCTCAACCTGTCGGCTCGCCCCTCGAACTCGCCGGGACGGCTCAGGGTCACCGTGTCGATAGACTCGATGGTGCGGCCACGATCGTTATAGGTAAGCGCCGAGGTTCTTCCGATGGTGCTCCGGCCGAGTTGGACTTCGACGTTTCCGTCAAAACGAATGTCGCCCGTTTCTCGATCGTAGCCGCATCGATCGCTGCTGATCCGGCGCTCGGGTTGATCACCCGCCTCCCAAAAAAAAATAACGGTCACATCCTCAAGCAGGTTCTTGCCGTCCGTGAATCCCAGGTTCGTCCGCGCTTCGATGGTAAAGACCGTCCGCTCCCCTTCAACACGCGACAACTTGAACCCTTCGGTAAGAGCCGCGATGTTCTCGACCAGTTCCGGCAACGGCTCCTCGAAGATCACTTCATTCGGCGGCCGGCTCCAGTAGTTCCAGGCCGGTATGGCAACCAACACCAGCACGACGAGAGGAACGACGACCCGGAGCGCGCGAATGAGGTGGTACATGTACATCTTTTCAAGGCGCATCTTTTTGATTTTAGCATGGTTAACATGCATTAGCCGTGGGACGTCCTCGACCGAAAGACGCAGAGGCGCAGAGACGCAGAGAAATTCTTTCTGCGTGTCCACGTGGGTCTCCGAGGGCTCACAAGTCTCCCGGGTCCCATGGGCGTCGGTGCAAGCGGTTCGGAGTTCCGAGAACAGAATCACTCTTTTCTCTCTGCGTCTCTGCGTCTTTGCGTCGAAAAATTCGTGGCTAGGAGCCGGCGCGTGGAGAAGTGGGTTGTCTTCTGTTCTTTTTTTGAAGGATAATCTCGGCCTCTACGAACAAGCACAAGGAGTTGCGCTTATGAAGCATCGTATAAGCATATCGATTAACGGGACGAGCCATCATGAGGAAGTCGAACCGAGGCTGCTTCTAACGCACTTCATCCGCGACCTCGCAGGTCTGACCGGCACGCATGTGGGTTGCGAAACCAGCATCTGTGGCGCCTGCACCGTGCTGGTAGATGGAGTCGCCGTGAAGTCTTGCACGATGTTCGCGGCTCAAGCCGATGGCGCCGAAATTGTCACGATCGAGGGCATGGCGAAAGACGGGCAACTGCATCCTCTGCAGGAGAGTTTCTGGGAAAAGCACGGCTTGCAGTGCGGTTACTGCACCCCGGGCATGATCATGTGCAGTCACCAGCTGCTGGCAACGAACTCCACACCCAGTGAGCAAGAGATTCGGGCCGGGCTCGACGGGAACCTCTGTCGCTGTACCGGGTACCAGAACATCGTCCGGGCCGTGGCAGACGCTGCTGAAAAGATGCGCGACAGATCTCCGGCAGCCATCGGGTCGTAATGCGCACTCGCTCGAAAAAGACACGCAACCTTCAGAGAGGAAGGATCACATGACGAATCGCTTCATCGGTCAAGGAGTCAAGAGAAAGGAAGATCCGAGACTGGTTTCGGGTACTTCCACATACGTCGATGACATCGTTCTGCCGGGAATGCTTTACCTGACCGTCGTCCGAAGCATTCACGCGCACGCCCGGATCAAGAACATCGACGTTACACGCGCCAAAGGGATGGCCGGTGTCCATGCTGTCCTCACGGGTGAGGACACTAAAACTTTGGGTTCGGTTCCCTGCGCCGGCCAATTGCCGGATCTCAAGATTCCCGCCCACCCCCCTCTGGCCCGCGGCAAGGTACGGTTCGTTGGAGAGCCTGTCGCGATCGTCGTCGCAGCCGACAGGTACGTTGGAGCCGACGCGGCGGAAGAAGTCGATGTGGAATACGAACCGCTGGAAGCGGTGGTCGATCCTGAGAAGGCGATTGAGCCCGGGGCAAGCGTTCTGCATGAAGAGTGGGACGACAACGTCGCCTTCCGTTGGGGTTTTGAAAATGGGGACACGGAAGAAGCGTTCGAGAAGGCCGAACATGTCACAAAACATCGGCTCATCAATCAGCGGCTGGCCCCGATATCAATGGAGACACGAGGAGTCGTTGCCAACGTTCAGATGCCCGACGAGGAACTCGTTGTCTGGTCCTCCACTCAGATTCCACACCTGCTGAAGACCCAGGTTGCCGTGATGCTGGGAATCCCGGAAAACAAAACACGCGTCATTACTCCTGAAGTGGGTGGGGGATTCGGCAGCAAGCTGAACGTTTACGCCGAAGAGGGGCTGGTCGCCTACGCCGCCCGGCTGCTTGGAAAACCGGTGAAGTGGATCGAATCCCGACGAGAGAATCTTGCCGCAACGATCCATGGGAGAGACCAGATTCAGGACGTCGAACTGGCTCTCAAGAAAGACGGGACGATTCTTGGAATGCGCCTGCACGTGGTTGCCGATCTGGGAGCGTACCACCAACTGCTGACACCGATCATACCGACGCTCACGGCATTGCTCGCTCCGGGCGCCTACGGCACACCGGCGTTTAAGGTCGACATGGTCGGTGTCTTCACCAACAAGATGTCCACCGACGCTTATCGTGGCGCCGGGCGTCCCGAATCGACTTACCTGATCGAACGCATCATGGACATCGCGGCCGGGGAGTTAGGCCTGGACCCTGTGGAAATCCGCAGGCGGAACTTTCCCGACCCCGACCAGTTCCCCTTCCAGACCTCCGGAGGTGTGGTCTATGACAGCGCGAACTATCAGAAAGCGATGGAACGTGCGCTGGAAATGGCCGACTACGAGGGACTCCGCAAGAAACAGGCCGAACTGCGCAAGCAGGGTCAGTACATGGGCATCGGCATTTCGTCCTATGTCGAGATATGCGCGATGGGGCCATCCACCGCCATGCCGTCCGGGGGATGGGAAAGCGGAACAGTACGTATCGAACCCACAGGGAAAGTGACCGTCTTGACCGGTGCGTCACCTCACGGGCAGGGGCAGGAAACATCGTTCGCCCAGATCGCGGCCGACGAGTTGGGCCTCGAAATGTCCGACATCGTCGTGCTGCACGGCGATACCGCCCGAATCCCATACGGCATCGGCACCTTCGGTAGCCGCGGAACCGCCGTGGGTGGAACGGCCATGTATCTGGCGATCCAGGACCTCAAAGAAAAGATGAAAAAGATCGCGGCCCATGTTCTCGAATCCGAGCCCGGGAAGATCGAGTTCGGTGTGGGCACACTCAGTGTCGCCGGCGATGAAGACACGTCGATCAGCTTCAACGATGTTGTCACCGAAGCCTACGTGGCCCGGAACATTCCACAGGGCGTGGAGCCGGGTCTGGAGGCCACACGTTTCTTCGAACCGTCGAATTTCACGTTCCCCTTCGGAACCCATATCTGTACGGTCGACATCGATGGAGAGACGGGGGAAATTCGTCTCACGCGATATATCGCGGTGGATGACTGCGGCAACGTCATCAATCCGCTTCTGGTCGAGGGACAACTTCACGGAGGCATCGTCCAGGGTGTGGCGCAGGCGCTCCATGAGGAAGTCGTGTACGACGAAAACGGTCAACTGGTCACCGGAACCCTGATGGACTACGCGATACCGCGGGCGCAGGACTTCCCGATGATCGAGATGGATCGCACCGTCACGCCATCTCCGGTGAACCCCCTGGGAGTCAAAGGGGTAGGCGAAGCCGGAACGATCGGTTCGACCCCTTGTGTCGTCAACGCGGTCGTCGACGCGCTGGCTCCGTTCGGAGTCAAGGACATCAAAATGCCGCTGCGTTCGGAAAAAATCTGGAGAATCCTCAAAGGAGGTAGCCCGTCATGATCCCACGGAACTTCGATTACGTAGCGCCGTCATCACTGTCTGAAGCGATCGGCTTGCTGGAAAAACATGGCGAGGACGCGAAAATCCTGGCTGGAGGACACAGCCTGGTTCCGATGATGAAACTGCGCCTGGCTGCCCCGGCCTGGCTGATCGACCTCGGAAAGATCTCCGAACTGGATTACATCACGGAAGACAGTGGGACCCTTCGGATAGGATCAATGACCACCCACAGCACGATCGCCTCTTCGGGAACGGTGCGGAGTCACTCGGCAGCGCTGGTGGATGCGGCCGAACAGATTGGAGACCTCCAGATTCGCAACAAGGGCACGATCGGAGGGAGCCTGGCCCACGCAGACCCGGCCGCCGATTACCCCGCAGCCATCCTTGCCACCGAAGCGACGATCGTCGCTGCCGGATCGAAAGGAGACCGGGAAATCGCCGCGGTGGATTTCTTCGTCGAAATGCTGACAAGCGCTCTCGAGCCGGGTGAAATCCTCCGTGAAATTCGGATACCGATCCACTCGGGAAATAGCGGGAGCGCCTACGTGAAGCTACGACAGATGGCGTCCGGATTTGCCATCTGCGGCGCGGCGGCCGTCGTCCACCTGGATGCTACCGGCATCGCATCCAGAGTCCGGGTCGGTGTGACCGGGATATCGGGCCACGCCTTCAGAGCTTCGGCTACCGAAGGCGCGCTCGAAAATCAAGAAGCCACGCCCGAGGCCATTGCCCTGGCGGCGGATAAAGCCGCCGAGGGCGTAACCGCAATGGACGACATCCACGCTTCGGCAGACTATCGGATGGATCTGGCTCGGATCTTCGCGGCGCGTGCGATCGGAAAGGCAATCGAACGGGCGGGATGAAAGTCGACGGCGAATTCACATTTCCGGACGCCACGCCCGAAACAGTTTGGAGCTGGTTGACGGATTCACGTCAAATTTCCACTTGCCTGCCGGGTTGCGAGGAACTCGAAGAGATCGAGGAAAACCGCTACCGGATGAACCTGCGTGTGGGAATCGGCTCGATCCGGAATTCCTACACGGGCACCATACACATCCACGATCTCACCCCTCATTCGGAGTACTCGCTCAGTGTAACCGGCACGGGAGGAGGTGGTTTCGTCAAAGGAACAGGAAAGATCCGCCTCGAAGCCCAGGCCACCGCCACCCGTGTAACCTACACCGGTGATATCGCCATCGGTGGCCGCATCGCCTCCGTCGGCCAGCGATTGGTCAGCGGAGCCACCCGCATGGTCATCGAACAATTCTTCAAATGCGTCGCCTCGAAGCTTTCCGACACTTCGGCCTGAACTGTTGCACTTAAAGAAACTTTGAAGTTTCATCACGGGGTGTTTTTCACCGCAGAGGCGCAGAGGCGCAGAGGTTTTTGTGTCGGGACAGGAATAGCTCCAAACCGCAGTCCAGATCAAGCGGAGCGAAAATCCTAATCTTCTCTGCGCCTCTGCGCCTCTGCGGTGAAAAAATCCTCATCCAATCGCATCTCGCGTTGAACAGACGAATCGTTCCAAAGCCGAAACGGGCCAATCAGTCGATAGTGATGAAGATGTCGAGTGGGTCGCCCAGGTCTCGGGCCGAGGGTGTGATGATGGTCTTGCTTCCGACGGGGATCTTTTTGTTGGATGCCGCGGCATTCCGAACGTCATCTTCGCAGACGAAGGGGACCGGCAGGGGGGGCTCGACAGGTTGCTCGGATTTGGCCGGGGCTTCGAGTTGATCGAAGCTTTCCAATTGGGGACCGGGGACGGGGGAAGCATGCCGAACAGCGGTGGGTTCGGGTGCTGAACGTGTTTCAGGAACCGTGGCCTGAACCGGAGGAGTTTTCTTCTCAAGCCATTGGTCCACGATGTCGGCGATCGCTCCTCGGTTCCTGCGTCCCGTTGCAGGTGACGCTTCGTGTGGCGTTCGAACAGGAGACGATTCTCTGGTGTTGATGGGCTTCACTTCTCGAACACCGAAAGCAACGCGCTTCAGGTTGATCAGGTGCAGGGGGGAGATGTTGTCGGAGGTGATGTTGCCGCCAAAAGAACCGCAGCCCAGTGTCATAGCTGGGAAGAGGTTCGTCGTATAGCCAACGGCTCCGAGTGCCGCGGGTGTGTTGACGCAGATTCGGGATGCGGGCTTGTAGAGCGCGAACTGTCGAATCACCTCGTCGTCGTTCGAGTGCAGCCCCAGCGTGTGCCCAAGGCCTCCGAAATTCAGGATGTCGATACATTTCCGACAACCTTCCTTCCAGTCCCGGACCGTATAGAACCCCAGGATCGGAGAAAGCTTTTCCATCGACAGGGGGTGTTCGGGGCCCACGCCACCGGCCATTCCAACCAGGGCCCGGGTGCCCGCGGGCACCTCGATGCCGGCCATCTCGGCAATTCGGACGGCAGACTGACCGACGATCTTAGTGTTGAGCGTTCGACGTGGGGTTTGAATCGTGCGCTCGAGACTCGATCTTTCCTCCGGGTTGCAGATATAGGCTCCCTGTTTTTCCAACTCTTCAAGAACCGTGTCCCGGATTGCTTCGTCACAGATGATCGACTGCTCCGATGAGCACAACGTCCCGTTGTCGAAACACGTTCCGGTCAGAATGTGGCCGACGGCCCGGGCGATGTCCGCGGAGGCCTCCACGTACGCCGGAACATTTCCGGGCCCGACGCCGAAAGCGGGCTTGCCCGCACTGTAGGCCGCGCGGACCAACCCCGGACCACCGGTCGCCAGGATCACAGCCGTCAACTTGTTCTTCATCAGCTCCTGGGTTCCTTCCATTGTAGGAGTCTTCATGCAGGCGATCACACCAGCCGGTGCACCGGCGGCCTCGGCTGCTTCGGAGATGACCCGCGCGGTTTCCCCGATGCATTTGACTGCCGATGGATGCGGGCTGAAAACGATCGTGTTCCGGCCTTTGAGCGCGATGAGCGCTTTGTAGATAGTCGTGGAAGTGGGGTTGGTCGAGGGAATGATTCCGGCAATGACCCCGACCGGGCAGGCAACCTCCATCACTTTCGTCCGGGAATCTTCGCTTACGATCCCGACAGTCTTCAGGGGACGGATCGCCTGGTACACATCGTCGGCACAAAAAAGGTTCTTCGCCGTCTTGTGTTCAATCGTGCCAAATCCAGTCTCGTCGACGGCAACTCGCGCCAGGCTCGAAGCGTGCCGAATGCAGGCTGTTGAGATTTCCGCGAGGATCCGATCAATCTGATCCTCGGAAAAATTTTCGAAAACTTTCCAGGCGTCATGGGCCGCTCCCAGCAGACGCCGGGCTTCTTGAATGGATTCGAGGTCTTTGTCCATAGCCAGTCTATCTTCGCTGACGATCGAGGCCGGAAACGCAAAACATGCGCGCTTCGGAACGGAGGAAGTCAGCGTGGGACGATCCGATCGATGTCGTCGTACGGGAACGGGATGACATGGACACTCACCAGTTCCCCCACACGACGCGCGGCGGCCGAACCCGCTTCGGTAGCGGCCTTGACGGCACCGACATCCCCACGAACCATCACTGCGACGTAACCGTTCAGGGTGTATTCCTTGCCACAAAGGGACACGTTGGCCGCTTTCAGCATGGCGTCTGAAGCCTCGACGGCACCCACAAACCCCATGGTTTCAACCATACCCAGCGCTTCGTCCATTGCAGCCTTCGCCGGCGGGTATTCGGCCCGGGACCAGACGTGGCCACCGCCGCTTTCGTGTGTCGGGAGTCCGCCGGCGGTGCTGACGGTACCAAAAACTGTGCATAAAAGCAATTGACTCCTAAGTGTCTAATTTATAAGATCTTACTAATTTTTCGGATCAGGAGCATCTGGATAAGTATATGTCGGATTTTGGGAAGAAGTTTACGTCCGCTCGCGAAACGAAGAACGTGTCGATTCAACATGTCGCGGACGAAACACGGATCAGCGCGCGATTTTTGCGGGCCATCGAACAGGAAGCCTTTGACGTCCTGCCCGGCGGTGTGTTCAATCGGGGGTTCATACGAACCTATGCAAAACAGTTGGGACTCGATCCCGACGAAGTGATTTCTGAATACGAAGTTCTGACAAAATACACGCCTGAATTCGACAACGATGAATCCCCACGGACCTTCGAACCCGACTCCCCTGAACGCCACATCATCCCCATAGCTGTTGGAAGCTTGGTGGTCCTCATCGTACTTTTCTACGTGTTCGCCAGGGGCGCGGGAACGCCCATTGAAACAGTGGAACCTTCGACGCCTCCGCAGACTCTGGCGCGACCGGTGCCTACGACTCGGCCAACCCCGATCCGGCCCGAAGCCGTCGAGCCCGCTCGGTCCCGGATTCAGGAAGCCCGCATCGACGCCAGCCTCAGCGTGCAGATTCAGGTTCACGACGCCACGTGGGTTTCCGTCCAGGTTGACGGGTTCCAGATCACGGACGGCGAGATCCTTCTCCCCGGTGCCAGTCGTCGGTACACCGCCGACGAAGTGATCGAACTGACCGTCGGAAACGCGGCCGGTTTGACCCTCCTCATCAACAACAGGGAAGTCCCCCGCCTGGGCGTCACGGGCCAGGTCCGTGTACTCACCATCACTCCGGACAACATCGACCGCTTCACCGGCAGCTAACCCACCCAGCTATCGGCCGTTTTCACCGCAGAGGCGCAGAGGCGCAGAGGCGCAGAGAAGAACGGGACTTTTGGTTCCGATTGATCTGGTCGCGTGTCAAGCAGCGGGGCCATCGCTCCCAACCCAAAAAACTCTGCGCCTCTGCGCCTCTGCGGTAAAAAAACAAACTTGACGGTGGGATATAATGTGAGGTTATGTCGACGGCTGTAAAGTCCCCTGGGGCGAGTGAGAAGATTGTTGTGACCGGGGCGCGGGTTCACAACCTCAAGAACATCGATTTTGAGATACCGCACAATTCACTGACCGTGGTGACCGGGGTCAGCGGGTCCGGAAAATCGTCGCTGGCATTTGACACGATTTATGCTGAGGGGCAGCGGCGGTATATCGAATCGCTGTCATCCTACGCTCGCCAATTCCTCGAGCGTATCGAGAAACCGGACATCGATGAAGCTACCGGTATCGCGCCGGCGATTTCGATCCGGCAGCGGAATACGGCCCGGACTCCGCGTTCGACCGTGGGGACATCGACGGAGATCTACGATTACATACGGTTGCTGTTCGCGAGGGTTGGAATAACGCGCTGCCGGAAGTGCGATACGCCTGTCGGGAAGGACACGGTGGATCAGATCGCCGACACGGTGATCTCATGGCAAAAGGGTACCCGTTTCTATGTGCTGTTTCCTCTCCCCCAACTCGACGGTGAAGATCAGATTGCCGGGTGCCTGGGAGATCTCAAACGTCGCGGTTTCGGCAAGGTTTTTCAGGACGGCCGGACCTTTGAATACTCCAGACCGGAATCACTGCTCGATATGGACTTCAGCAAGAAGGCTTACGTTCTGGTGGACCGGTTGAAGGTCGACACCGAGGTGCGACAGAGACTGATCGATTCCGTCGAGATCTGTTTCCACGAAAACCAGGGAGAAGTCGTCCTCCTGGTGGCTGGATCGAACGACACCGAGGAGGTTCATCGATTCAGCGAGCGATTCGAATGCAAGAAGTGCAACATCCGGTACGAGGATCCCGAGCCCAGGCTTTTCTCATTCAATAACCCGTTCGGTGCCTGCACACGGTGCCAGGGGTTCGGCAACACGATCGATCTCGATATGGATCTGGTGATCCCGGACAAGGGAAAGAGCCTGGGGGAGGGTGCGGTGGATCCCTGGACGAAGCCTCGATATCGAAAGTACCTGGCTGACTTCAAGAAGCGGGCTGCGACGTCCTCGATCCCCTTCGACGTTCCATTCCGAGACCTGGCTCCCGAACAACGAACGGCCGTCATCGAACGGGTAAGGAAGTTCTTCGACTACCTGGAAACAAAGAAATACAAGCTCCATGTTCGCGTCTTTCTAAGCCGATTCCGAGGCTATACCCAGTGTCGTGATTGTGGCGGCGCACGCCTCCGGGCCGAAGCCCGCGACATTTATGTCGACAAAAAAAACATCGCAGATGTCGTCCGGATGTCCACGGCAGAAGCATTCGAGTTCTTCAAGGCTGTCGAACTCTCTCCAATGCAGGCGAAAATCGCGGAACGGGTTCTCTTTGAAATCCACACGCGGCTCCGCTTCCTGAACGATGTCGGGTTGCAGTACCTGACACTGGATCGCCTGGCTTCGACGCTGTCTGGTGGGGAGGCCCAGCGGATCCAGTTGGCCACCTCGTTGGGATCCACCCTTGTCGGCGCGCTGTACGTGCTCGACGAACCGTCTATCGGCCTCCATCCACGGGACGGACGGCGCCTCATCGATATCCTGAAACGGCTTCGGGGGTTGGGCAACACCGTATTGGTCGTAGAGCACGATGCCGAAATGATCCGGGCGGCCGACTGGATCATCGATCTTGGACCCGGAGCAGGAGAAAGCGGCGGGCAACTTGTGTTCCAGGGCACCCTGGAAGAGCTCACCACAACCAGCGCATCCCTCACCGGCAAGTACCTCAACCGGGAGTTGAAGGTCCCACTTCCAAAGGACCGACGTGCCCCTCACAAACAGAAACTGGTTCTCAGGGGTGCGGCCAAGCATAACCTGAAGAAAATCGACGTCGAGATTCCGCTCGGGCTGATGACCTGTGTCACAGGGGTGTCCGGCTCCGGCAAGTCGACCCTGGTCCACAATTGTCTGTACGAAGCGCTCAAGGCGCACCTCAACGGGACCGAATCAAGTCCATCCTGCGGGCGGCTGGAAATAAATCCCAAATGGATCGCGGACGTCGTGCTCGTCGATCAGAGTCCGATCGGTCGAACACCCCGGTCGAACCCGGTGACCTATATCAAGGCATTCGATCAGGTTCGGGATCTTTTCTCGGGAACGCGCGAAGCCCAGTCGCAAGGGTACGCAGCAGGATCGTTTTCGTTCAACATTCCCGGAGGTCGGTGCGAGACCTGCCAGGGAGACGGCACGGTCACGGTAGAAATGCAGTTTCTCGCCGACGTCGAATTGGTTTGCGAGGATTGCAAGGGCATGCGCTACAAGAGCGGAGTCCTCAATGTCCTTTACAAAGGTCGGAACATATACCAGATTCTCCAGATGACGGTCCGGGAGGCCCTCAGTTTCTTTTCCAGCGTTGGCAGGATTACGAAAAAGCTGGCGATGCTCGATGAAGTCGGCCTCGGTTACCTCCGCCTGGGGCAATCGGCCACGACTCTTTCCGGTGGTGAAGCACAGAGGATCAAGTTAGCATCGTATCTGGCACGAGATACGAGCAACAAGACGCTGTTCATTTTCGACGAGCCGACGACCGGCCTGCACTTCGACGACATCAACAAACTGCTGGTGGCTTTTCGGCGACTGATCCGGGCCGGGGGTTCGGTCCTGATCATCGAGCACAATCTGGATGTCGTAAAGTCCGCCGACTGGCTGATTGATCTCGGACCCGAAGGTGGAGACGCCGGCGGCCGGGTAGTCGCGGTCGGGACACCGGAACGTGTTGCACGAAGCCGGAAGTCGATAACCGGGAAGTTTTTGAAACCGGTGTTGAAGGGATGAGGAAACGGGGAGGGAATTTGACGCAAAGGCGCAGAGACGCAGAGTTGTTTGAATATGCATTTCGCTGGTGAGAACTTGGTCGCGAAGACTAAAGTAACGAATCACGGTCCTCCCGAAAAAAAACTTTGCGTCTTGGCGTCTTTGCGTCGAGAGATCCCGGCTTCACAAGGGAACTAATACGATGGCCGAGCTTTTACTCATGGTGTTTTTGTCACAAGCGCCCTCACAGTTGCCACCGCTGGAACTGATGTACGAGGAGGCGATGGCCTCGATGGAGTCGGCCCGGTGGGGTGAGGCGATAGAGAAGTTGGAGGCCATCCTCGTCGAAGAGCCATCTCACGTCCCGACACGGTTCAACCTTGCGATTTCGCTTTCTCGGAGCGGGGAAACCGGGCGGGCGATCGAGGTCTATCGTCAGACGCTCGAACGGGACGAAACACTTTTCGAAGCGCGGATGAACCTGGCCATCCTGTTGCACCAAGATGGAAATCAGCCCCTTGCTGTCGTGGAGTTTGCCAGGGCGGCGATGCTACGGCCGGAAGATCCGGTGCCCACTCTGTACCGGGCCCGCACGCTCGACGAACTCGGAAAGGACACCGAGGCTGAGCGGGCTTACCTGGAAGTTCTCGAAATCGCTCCGAATATGACCGACGTTTACCGGGGCATGGGGTTTCTCTACCTGCGTATGGATCGCCCCGAAGATGCCTATAAGGCGCTGATGAAGACCCTTGCCCTGGGTGGACAGACGCCGGCCGTCCTGGTCGCCCTGGGCGATATGGATGTGGAGGCAGAGAACCTGACTTCCGCGAAGGCACACTTCGAGCAGGCAGCCGGACTGGCAAACGCCGACGCGGACATCAAGCTCCGACTGGCGCTGGTCCTGAGGGATCTCGAGGACTTCGGGTCGGCTATAGATCTTTTCAGGCAATTACCGGACCATCAGGCAGAGCTTGCCGAGGTGTATTACGCCAGTGATCGGTTTGCGGAAGCGGTACCGATATATGAAAGCCTTATCTTCGGAAACCCCGACAGCGCCGATCACTGGTTCCAACTCGGCCGCAGCTACTACGGAATGGAGTTGCGGGACGAAGCCATCGGCCCGCTACAGAAATCTCTGACTCTGGACCCGACTCGGGTAGCGGCGTGGGGCACTCTGGCAGCCATTCATTATCGATATGAGGATTGGGTCAACGCCGGAACAATGTTCTTGAAATATCTGGAGTTGAGGCCCGACCACGCACCGTCACACTTCGCGCTCGCGACATGTTTTGACAAATTAGAAGACTGGGACCGTGCTTTACTGCACTATAATAAATTTACCGAATTAGATGATGGAAGCGACGATGTTCGATCATTTCAAGTACGACAACGGGTCAAAGCCCTCAAGAAACGCCTCAACAAGAATTAAGCGGCACCTGACGCGTGTGCTGGCCAGCGGTCTCGTGTTCATCGGCGTGGTTTCCTGCGGGGGACGTCCGAACGTGTTTTCCGAGCCGCGCGACGAGCGACTCCGCCGATTCGACAGAGAACAGGCACAGCTACGCCGAACGACGGATCCGGTCGGGCGCACAAAGGTGTACATCCGCATTTCTGAACTGTTGATCAGCTTCATGGGGGATTCGGCCAGGGCTGGAGACTTCGAGCAAATGGACGAACATGTCGAAGAGTATCGTGTCGCCGTAACCGAAGCGCGAGACACGATGGTGAATTCGGGACGAGACCCCGCCAGAAGGTCGGCTGGATTCAGAGAGCTCGAGATCGCGCTCCGGCAGCATGTTCGGCGACTCGATGACATCGGCTCGCTGCTGACGTTCGACTACCGCGAACCGATCGAGGCCCTCATCACCGAAGTTGCGGAAATTCGGGATGAACTCATCAAAGCCTTGTTCCCAGGACAAAATGCGAATTCCACGACCACATAGAATCGTCGTCGCTCACCTGGTGATGTGTCTCGTTGCGACTGCCGCAACCCGAACGCCCGCGGTCGAGTACTTCACTGAGGTGGAGATTGACCAGATTCGTGACACGCAGGACATCGGCGAACGGACCGCTGTCTTTCTCGACATTGCAAAGGCCCGGTTGATCTATCTGGGCCTTCGAGAGGCGCCGGAACAGAAGGGAGAGGGCAAGGCGACAAGAGTCGTCAAGACCCTGATCAATATCCTCCAACCCGGCGCAACGGCCGAGGTCGATCAAGAACAGGCAAAGGCCGAGCAGTCTGCGGAAGAGAGCGACGCCGAGCTAGCCGAGTTCACGCCGTCCGAATTGCTTCGAGGCTACTACCAGGCACTGGAAGAGACGATGGATAACATCGACGACGCATACGAGAGGAAACGTGGCAACGTTCGTAAGCCCCTCGAAGCCCTGAAGGATTTCACCGAAGAAACCATTCCCGTTCTCAAGAAATTTGAGAGCCAGACCGAGGGCGAGAGTTCCGCGCTTTCCGACGCGATCGAGCAGGCCGAACTGGCGCTGGAAGGTGCCAAGGCCGCGCTGAAGACGATTCCGAAAACCGAAGGCGGCTAGCAGCCTGCGGAAAAGGGATCGTAACGAGAAAGTGGAGAATCGAGACCAGATTTTATCGATTTTGAGGCGAATAGTGGTTCTATTTAACGAAAAACCGGGGAAATGTGAACCGATTATACCGCTTTCGCGGTAGATCTCTTCTGCCGCGCAGGCTCCTAGGATCCGATCTGGCTGTGAACGACCTCGAGGCTGCGTTTCGAACTGTCCACCGTCGACTCCGGCCCCGTACTCCCATTCCCACGATCGAAACCCGGTTGGTTGCATCCGTAGCCGCCAACCACAGCGCAACGCTGGAAGACGGCGTCCTCAAAGTGCGGGTTAGTGATCTCTTCGACGATGCACCTCTTGAAGTTCTGGAGACGCTGGCCACGATCCTCCTTTCAAAGATCTACCGCAAAAAAATCGACCGACAGCATCACCTGGACTACCGGCGCTACATGATGAGCGGAGAGATGCAGGCGAGAAGTCGTCAGGCGCGGGCGGAGCGGGGTCGGCCGGCGCGCACCAGCAATCCCCAGGGCCGGGCCTGGAATCTCGACGATCTTTTCGACGAAATCAACGAACGTTATTTTGAAGACTCTCTCCGTAAGCCCCAATTGTCGTGGACACCAAGGAAAGCCCGCAGGATTCTCGGCAGATACGACTACACCACAGACGTGATCTTCGTGAGCCGACTGCTCGATTCGAACAGAATTCCGGCTTACGTTATCCAATACATCCTGTTCCACGAAATGCTCCATGTGAAGCATCAACCCCGAATCTCCAACCTCCGCGAGATCGTACATACCCCTGAATTGCGACGTGAGGAGAAACTGTTCGAGCATTACGATGAGGCCAACGAGTGGCTCAAGAACAACTAGACCCGCCGTTTTCACGGACGATGTGGAAAACTCTGTGGAAAAACGGTCTACGAAGGTGCCAGATAGGTCTAATACCTGTATTCGCAGAATCTTGCCCGGGGATCGGCGGGTGCGCACACTGTTGAAAAGTACGGCAAATTTTTCGATGACATGGCAAAATCTGCGTAATCAGAATGGTCCATTCCGGAAAGCTCAGGGTCCGCTCAAGAATAGCTTCGCAGAATGGGCGCCCAGATTCGATTGCGACCGATTGAGCAGACCGGAGGAATAGCCTGCTATTTCGAGGATCTGCGATTGAGTAGCGACCGAAGATGGCGTGAAGATGGGATGCCAAGATGTGAAGCTATTCTTGAGTGGGCCCTTAAAAAGGAGCTTCGTGGACGGTACGGACTTCTTCGAGAAGGAGTTCTTTCAGCCGGTCGATTCCTTCACCGTTGAGGGCGGACACGAGAACGGCGCCTTCGCCCGGGACTGGGGGGAACGCCGCGAGGTCTGACTTGTTGTAGACGGTCAGGAGGGCTTGATCGCCACATCCTATATCCCGGAGAACATCGGTAACAGCGCCCATCTTTTCTGGATAGTCCGGATCCGAGGCGTCAACCACGTGCAGAATCAGGTCGGATTCCACGACCTCTTCGAGCGTCGCCCGGAACGCGGTCACGAGTTCATGTGGCAGCTTGCGGATGAAGCCGACGGTATCGGAAACGAGGAGGTTCGTTTTTCCACCGAGACGAACACGTCTGACCACCGTGTCCAGGGTCGAAAAAACCCGACCGGACACGAGCGTGTCTTCGCCGGAAAGCCGGCGAAACAACGTCGACTTTCCTGCGTTCGTGTAGCCCACCAGGGAGACAACCTGTTGATTGCTGCGTCTGCGCCGCGATCGGTGAAGCTGACGATGTTTACGAACCTGATCGATGTCACGCTTCAGCCGGGCAATCCGCTCCCGGACTCGTCTTCGGTCCACTTCTAACTGCGTCTCGCCGGGGCCGCGGGTCCCAATACCGCCTCCAAGCCTGGAGAGCCAGTCATTGCGACCCGCCAGATGGGAGAGATGGTAGTTGAGCTGGGCCAACTCGACCTGTAGCTTCCCTTCCCTGGTCTTGGCCCGACGGGCGAATATATCGAGAATCAGCCCAGTCCGGTCGACGACCTTGACCTCGAGAAGTTCCTCGAGGTTGCGCATCTGCGCAGGGCTCAGGGCGTCATCGAAAATAACCAGATCCGCATCGTGGGCGAGGACATCATCACGCAGTTCGTGGGCCTTCCCCTTACCGATGAAAAACGATGCGTCGGGCTTCGTCCGGTGCTGGACCACTTCCTTGACGACATGCCCACCTGCCGCCTCGGCCAGTTCCCTCAATTCGACGAGTGACTGAAAACCAACTAGGATCGCGTTTTCCATCTTCTAACGCCGGGCTTGACAGCGACCGCCAAACCGGAACGTGTTTTCGACGCAGAGGCGCAGAGACGCAGAAAATCGTTTTCTGCCCGGCTTCCGAGTCACGATCATTCTTGCTCGTTTCGTCATTCGAAGATGACCGGACGGGTGTCGAGGGATGAGAGGCGCAACAACACACAAAAAACTTCCTGTCTGCGTCTCTGCGTCTCTGCGTCGAAAGCCCTTAAGACGAGTCGCTAGGCGTTTCGCGAGGAGCGTCGCGAGGAGCGTCGCGAGGAGCGTCACGGGGCGCCTCACGAGGCACATCGCGGTGTGAGTCGCGATGTGAGTCGCGGTCCCGTCTGGGGGAATACGACCCACCGGGCTTGGAAGTTGTCACAGTCGAGATAGCGTGCTTGAAAATAAGTTGTTCCTGATGATTGGCTTCCAGGATGACCGAGTATTTGTCGAAGCCGCGGAGCCGGCCCATGAGCTTGACTCCACTCATGAGGAAAATCGTGACCGGCACTTTGTCTCGTCGAACCGTGTTGAGATAAACATCTTGAATGTTCTGTGATTTGCCTTCCATAGGGAACCCCCCCAAAAAAATTGAGCTCGAATGGACCGAGGCGCCGGGCTAATGGGTCCGGCGCGGCTCTAAGCCCTTCGAAACATGGTGGTCAATAACACGATGGATCTTCTTTGTGATTTCTTTATCGTCTCCGAATCCATCGAACCAGGTAACAGTGTGTTGCCGCTTAAACCACGTTATTTGACGTTTCGCATACCTGCGAGTTTCACGCTGCATCAATATTATGGCCTCTTCCATGGAAATATTGCCAGCCAGATAGTCCAACACCTGTCGATATCCGATCGCCTGGAAGGCCTTCGCGTCCCGGGGAATGCCGATTTCGAGAAGGTCATGCACCTCTTCAACGAGGCCTCGATCGAACATTCCGCGGACCCTGGCATCGATTCGTTCGTAGAGGAGCGTACGCGGCGGGTCGAGCCCCACGACGCAAAAGTCGAATCCTCTCAGCGGACGACGCGGCTCTGTTTCGAGATGTCTGGACAAGGTTCGGCCCGTCGCCAGGCACACCTCGATCGCCCGGATGACTTTCGGCTGGTCGCGAGGGGCGATTCGGTCTGCCGTCACCGGATCCATGCGTCGCAACACACGGTGCAGGTACTCCCGCCCTCGTTGGTCAGACGTCGCCTGCAAACGCGCTCTCAATTCACCCGAACGCCCCGGCCCATCAAAAAGACCCTCGACCACCGCCCGCAGATAAAACCCGCTACCTCCGACCAGAACCGGCAGTTTGGACCGCTTGCGCAGTTGTCCAAGCAGTTGCCTGGCCCGCCGCTGGTAGTCGCCCGCACTGAAGATTTCGCCGGGCTCCAGAATGTCGATAAGATGGTGGGGAACGCGATCGCGTTCCGCCCGGGCGGGTTTCGCCGTGCCGATGTTCAGGTGGCGGAAGATCTGAACGGAATCGTAGTTGACGATCTCGCCGGCAAACTCCTCGGCTATGCCAACACCCAGATCCGACTTCCCACTGGCAGTGGGACCGACGATGGCGACGACCGGACTCGAGCGGGCAGGCTCACCTGGTGCCACGGATCAATACACCTCGGTCAGCTCGATTCCCCGATAGTACGTCTTCAAGATGTCCTCGGCGCCCGCTCCGTCGATGGCCATTCCATACGCTCCGACTTGACACATACCGACGCCGTGTCCCCAGCCGCCGCCGTAAAAGGACATGCCCAGCAATTCGCGCCGCCGGTTTCGTTCCTCATCGATGTACACCATGGTATCGCGCAACCCGAGCAACGTTCTCAGCCGCGATCCGGAGATCTCGCTTCGGCCGTTCGTCCCCCGAATCTCCACGCGCACAACGCGCTCGGAAAGACCACGGGCCAGAACCCGAATATCTTCGAGAAGGCCGATGTTCAGCGAGCGGATGGCCGTGTCGAGTTCTCGACGAGTGCGATGGGTCTGCCATCGAACCAAAGGAGAATACCGGTCCGCCGAAGGGCTTCCCAGATTCGGGCGATAGACGAGCGCCTCGACGAACCCATCGACAACACGGAGGTCGAAACTCTCGCCCCCGAGCCACGCGCCCTGGTCGACTGGGATGCGTTCGTCGCCCATGCGGCGAAACACCGCAACGTCGGGGTTGAGCTGGAGCTCCTGGATCTCCTGGCCGATCCGAACGTTCAACTTTTCACCGTCCCAGGACATGAGACGGGCCGCCTGCCATTCGAAAGCGTTCTTTTTTTCGATCAGATGGAGCAGAACCTCCCGGATTGGCTCGGGGCCCCCGGACAACAACACCCCCTGCTCCCGGAGGAAATCCAGGTCGGATTGGACCACCACCCTTGGAAAGAAATTCGTACGGATGAAGGGGCCTAGAACTTCCGGGTCCATGGAAGTGGGCTCTTCGAGATCTGGAATGCCCAGGAATCGGCCCGCATCGGAAAAGCTCTCGACCCCTGCAATACCCAGCAGTCCTTCTTCCCAGCTGCCATACATCATCGACGTCTCGAAAGGCTGTGGCTCCGGATGACGATAGTGGCAAATCGTGGAAACAAGATAAGGCACTTTCTGAGAGAAAACATTTTCCGCGTTCTCGGTCCGGCCGCCACAAGTCGAACTGTACAGGGCGTTGATGGCCTCGCCTTCGAAGGTCGCAATCATCCCACGAGTCTGCTCCACCGCCTCGTCCGACAATGGATGCTCGGTTCCCAGCCCGCGGTACACCTGGCAGAAATCCGTGGCACAGATGTCGAAGTTCTCATTTTCAAACTGACCCAGGTTCCGAACGATGTAGGTTCTGGCGGCGATGGCCTGAGCCTTCAACGCTTCGAGCTCCGGAAACGCATCCGGGGCAAGCTCATTCGGAACGACACCCCGGAGGTACTGCTCCAGGGGAAGTTCGTTGACGACGGTCATCGACCCGCGCGAATTACCAAAAATCTCGACCTCTCCCCGGTAGGTCCTGTCCTCTACCTGAATCGGCGCCCCGGCCGGAACGACCCGAAGAGTGGAATCAAGCGGCCGAATAACTATCGTATCGGCATCGATCTCGATCGCCATACGCGGTTTCAGATCACTCTTGCTGTATGTTCCTCCCCTCTCACCGATCGCAATCACAATCGAAAACTCAGCCGACCGTGTACGGGCCCCCTCCAGCATGAACGGTTCGGACGACCGCAGACTGAAACTGGATATGTTCCGATGAATCCCGATCCTGACAGTCGGCTCGGCCGGCAAGGACAGCTGCGAAAGCAACAAGAATCCAGCGAAACAACGCACGCTGGCCATGGAAATCCGGTATCGACTGAACACTATCTACCCTCCGTTCCCTCTGCACCTCTGCGCCTCTGCGGTGAAAAACTCCCTATCCCGACACCGGGCGTCGGGGTCTGCTGGGAGTTCGGAATTCATCGCGAAGGCACGAAGAACGCGGAGGTCGGAAAAAGTTTTTTTCACCGCAGAGGCGCAGAGAGGATTTTGGTCGGACTCCCATCCGCGTAATCCGCGTAATCTGCGTAAAGACTTCGGACCCCCAATCCCATCCCCCCCTAATTCATGTTGTACATGAACGTAAACTGCAACACGATGTGATCGCTGTCGAAATCGTCCGGGAGTCTTGGGAACGGGTTGGAAGTCTGGATCGCGGCGGCGGCCGATCGGTCCAGGGGGTCGGCGCCGGAATTGGCGACGATCCGCAGATCTTCCACACCGCCGTCCTTTGCGATCGTGAAGATAAGCACGACTCGTCCTCTCTTTCCGAGCCGGGCAATCTCTGGAATCAGAGCATACCAGTTGACCCGGACTCGGTTGACCACCTGATTCATGTACGGGCCGAAGTCGTAACCACGGGTGTCGGAAAGAATCGTCGGGTCCTCGGTCGAAAAGTTCGGCAACTCCTGGGTCCCACCCCGAAGACCGGGACGTTGGCCCAGGGCCGACTGTCTCCTGGATCTTTCCAGCGACTCTTCGACAATACTTTCCGCTCGCCTTCTAAAGTCGGGAAGCGTCAGTGCCCGTGGATTGGTATTCTCGACAACGGGACCGGCCGCCTCTTCAGGGTCGAGTTCCTCCAGGGAAGCGCCTCGGTCTTCGCCCTCTTCAGCCGCATCACCATCCTCCCCTCCAGGCGCAGCCTCGACACCGTTCTCACCGATCTCGGCGGGCATCACGGTTTCTCCCCGTGAGGGATTCGGTTCAGCGTCGGGTCGGGCCCCCTCGGCAATCACGTCATCGGGTCCGATCACGGGTGGAGGTGGAGCCGGCGGAGGTGGTGTGGGCTCCGGAGTCGAAGGTTCCGGCTCTGGTGGGGGAGGAGGAGGGGGGGGAGGCAGCGGCAATGCCTCGGCCCCAGGGGGCTGCAAGTTCTCGGCGATCTGCGGGGGCGGCTCAGGAACGGGCTGGACCAGATCCGGAGGAAGGAACAACTCAGTCAGCTCAAACCGCTCACGATCAAAATCCTGTCCGGCGATTCGAATAATACGCTTGGGCGTGCTTCTCAGAAAATCCGGATTGATCATGACGAACGCCACCAGCAGCAAGTGTATGCCCAGGGACACAGCCAGCCCCTTGCGCCGCCGCGAGTCTAATTCCGGATCAGTTGGAAGCTGGAATTCCATTGCCACCTAAAATGTATGACCGCCAAACAGATTCGCAAACAACGCTGCATCGCCGTGGATGCGTTACAGACTGGATCTACAGTGCTATTCGGTGTTCTTGTCTCCACCAGCCCGGCCAGCCGAGGCCGACGCCAGTTTCCGGGTACGCTCTCCCCGCGCCTGAATTTCGTCGTTGATCGATAGAGCGATTTCGAGAGCTCTCAATCCGTCCTCGCCGCTCACCGCTGGAGTTCCCCTCTCTTCGACACAGGCGACGAACGCTTCGAGTTGCGCCCGGAGCGGCTCTTCATGAGGGGGTTGCAGTTTCTGTTCGGTAATGCGCCCACCCTTGAGCGACAGAACCGATCCCTCCTGAGCCGCATAGTCCAGAGAAACGTAATCGTGCGGCTGAAAGAACCGGATCTTTCGGACCTTGTCGGTACTGACCCTGCTCGCCGTCAGATTGGCCACACAACCGTCCTCGAACTCGATTCGAACGTTCGCGATGTCGGCCTTGTCGGACAGTACCGGAATGCCGACGGCCCGAATCTCGACAACCGGTTGGTCGACCAAGCAAAGCACGATGTCGATGTCATGAATCATCAGGTCCAGCACGACATCGATGTCGAGACTTCGCATCGAAAAGACACTGAGCCGATGCACCTCAAAAAATTGAGGTCGCGTCGCCACTTCCCGGGCCGCTCGAACTACCGGATTGAACCGTTCCACGTGTCCCACCTGAAGAATCCTGCCGCCCTCACGCGCGGATTCAATGAGGGAACGAGCATCGTCAGGATTCGATGCGATCGGCTTTTCGATCAAGACATCGATGCCCCGCTCCAGACAGCGCCGCCCAATCCGTGCGTGCTCTTCGGTCGGCACGGCAATGCTTACGGCATCGACCTTTTCAAACAGGTCTTCGAAATGCGTAAAGGATTCGGTGCCGAACTGGCCGGCGATCTCTCCGGACCGTTCGGCCACGATGTCGGCCACCCCGACCAGGCGGACGCCTTCCAACGCCGAATAGATCCGGGCGTGGTGTTTTCCTAAGTGCCCGACACCAATTACGCCAACATTCAGCATGGTTCCTCAGGGAATAGCTGTTAGCTATTGGCTTTTGGCTTTTGGCTTCGGACCTATTCCGAATAGCTAACAGCTAATAGCTAACAGCTCTCTTCATTCCACCGCTATGATCGCGATTCCGTTCTCGTTCGCCGATCGGACCAGGTCTTCCCGGTCGATCATCAATGTCTTTTTCGCCTCGATGGCCACAGCGGTTACCCGGCATCGGATCAGGGTTTCAATTGTCGAGGGGCCGATGACCGGGACGTCGAAACGCAGGTCCTGGTTTGGCTTGGCCAGTTTCACCAACCTCAGGCTTCCCCCGTCCACCAGCGTGGCCGCTCTCTCCACGATCGCGTCGGTCCCTTCCATCGCCTCCAGAGCCACGCAGGCACCATCACTGACGACTACGGACTGTCCGAGATCGAGACGGCCGAGTTCACGGGCGATGCGGCAGCCATAGTCCAGATCCGCCTGTTCCTCGTCCGAAGGTCCACGGCGAGTCAAGACACCGGGAGCGGGCAGCAGGGGTGACAGGAACGCAGTCGAATCCAGCAACTCGATACCCTCTTGTTCCAGGACACGCGCCACGCCGCCTATGAGCGAGTCCGTGGACTTGGTCGCCAGGCCGGACAAGACCTGGAGCATCTTGAAGTCGGGCACGATCCCGCTGAAAATCTGCTTGTGCTTGACTTGCCCTGCCATGACTGCTCGATCGACCCCTTCGGACTTGAATGTCTTGATCAGCTTTCCGAGTTGACCCAGCGACAACCAGTGAACCGTCCGTGCTTCGTTCTCGATCTCCGGAAACGCTTCCTCTTTGATCGCGGCTACGACCATCTCAATACCCTGGCTGCGCGCCGCTTCGAGAACCAGAAACGGGAATCTTCCATTCCCGGCGATCAGGCCGAACCTACTTGATGACGCCACGTGGAGACTTCTCGATGAACTCGACAATGGTTCGCGCGTCTGGGGAGTCGACCTGTTCGCGTATCGCGTCGAGCGCCTGGGCGGTGTTCAGCCTGGACCCGAGCAGCAACCGAAAAACCTTCTTGATGTTCGAGATCCTTTCCGGCGTAAAGCCCTGACGCTCGAGGCCGAGCGAATTGACGCCATAGGACTTGGTGTGCCGCGGGGTGACGGTCTTGGAAAACGGCAGCACATCTTTCGTCACCACCGAATAACCACCGATCCAGCCATGGACGCCAACGTGGCAGAACGGGTGTACGCCGGAAAACGCTCCAACCGTCCCATGATCTTCGATGACAACATGCCCACCCAGGGTAGCCGCATTCGCCATCATCACGTGGTCACCCAGAACGCAGTCGTGCGCAACGTGCGCATACACCATAAAATAACAGTGGTCGCCGATCCTGGTATGCCCCCCGCCACCCGCGGTTCCCCGGTTGACGTTGACGTATTCCCGGAACACGTTGTGAGAACCGATCGTCAGGAAAGTTTCCTCGCCCCCGAACTTCAGATCTTGAGGCGGAAGACCGATCGTCCCGTAGGGGTAAAACGTATTGTCTTCGCCTATTGTCGTGGGCCCTTCAACAACGACATGCGACTCGAGCCGGCAGCCCGACCCGATTCGCACCCGCCCCCCGATGACGCAATAAGGTCCCACGTAGACGTCCGTAGCAATCTCGGCGTCTGGGCTGATTGTGGCACTCGGATGGACGTCACAACTACCGGTAGGCATCGCTGGCTTCTCTCCCCCGGATCATGGTTGTATCCCGATTGAAGACAACAACGTCGCCTCGGCAGCCAGGTCCTCCCCGACATGGACCTCGCCCTTCATCTTCCACACGGTTGATTTGCGGCGTACAACTTCCACCACGATCCGCAACTGATCACCGGGTACGATCGGACGACGGAACCTCGCGCCGTCTATACCCATGAAATAAACAAGGGACTTCTCCAGATCGGGTTCGTCGATGAGGCCGAGAATGGCACCGACCTGAGCCATGCATTCGATCGTCAGAACGCCCGGCATCACCGGGGTTGCGGGAAAGTGGCCGGCGAAGAACCCCTCGTTGATCGTGACGTTCTTGATTCCGACGATACGACGGTTGCGTTCGACCTCGATGATCCGGTCCACCAGAAGGAAAGGATACCGATGCGGCAAAATCCGCATGATCTCAGCGATGCGCAGTTCCAAACGGTCTCCTTATGCGGGACAGATCACTTCGCTACCGGCATCCACGCCGCCCCGTCGTCGGAAGGAATTCGTGTGACCTCGCGCGATCTCTACGGTTGAGGCGGTTGGCCCGGACTGGCGGCTTCCCCGGCATTCAGGATCTCGATGATCTCCGTGGTAATGTCTATGACTTCCTCGACGAAGATGATGCCCGATTGGGGGTTTGATGTATCCAGAATTACGGCGTATCCTTCGGCCGCCGCGTAATCCTGGAGAACTTCCCCAGTCCGCGAGAAGACGGGTCGGAACAGTTCGTCCTGTTTCGCCTGCAGCTCGACCTCCGCATCTTCCTGATCTCGGGTCAGATCCGTTGTCTTGCGTTCGATATCGCGGGTCAATTCAGCCAGAGCCGTCTCAGACAAAGCCCTTTCCTGCGTCTGGAGCTTCTGCTGCAGATCGGCCAACTCGTTCTGACTTGCCTCCAACTGGGCTCTCCGCTCCTCGAAGAACACCTGGAGGTCGTCGGTCGCCTGCTTCCCTTGCGCGCTATCCCGAACCGCTTGCTCAAAATTGATGACGCCTACCTTCGAAGCGTCAACCTGAGCGAACAGAGACACCGGCATCAACAATGACGCCACAACCATTAGTTTCAAATACCTCATTTTTCTACCCAAACTCCTTGCCAGGATTACGCCGGCCTCGACCGGCGCTAAACTTTTCCACAAATCCACAAAACCTAAAATGTTCTACCGACCGTAAACTTGATTGCCCGCAACTGCTCACTGAAAGTGAACGGCCGGCCCGTAGCCGGCCCGAAGAACGTGTCATTGATCCGGTACGGATTGTACGCAAAGATAAGCCTGAACGGCGCATTGATGACGGGCATGATCACCTGAAGCTCCGCCCCGGCGCTCATCCGTATGCCGGAGTTTGTTCCCGGCAGGAAGTTCACATCCTCGAAGGTCACGTTCCCGTCGCTGTCGGTGATCTGTCGCCTCAATTGATCCTTGTTGGTGACCCAGGAATTCCCGATATCAATAAACGGGGCCAACGTGATCGGCCCAACAATGGGAATCCGGTACTCCAGATTCATAACCGCGGAGGTGTCCCCACCTACAA
The DNA here is from genome assembly GCA_965262425.1 of Terriglobia bacterium. Classification (GTDB taxonomy): domain Bacteria; phylum Acidobacteriota; class Terriglobia; order 20CM-2-55-15; family 20CM-2-55-15; genus CAZOZZ01. The sequence goes on from OZ253536.1 coordinate 3,678,634, forward strand.
AAGCGATGTCGTCTATCTCGAGCGGTTGGCCGGTGAACGAGTCGACCACGTCTCGCGTGATAAAGGCAATCGGGCTGATCGAACGAAACTCGAAACCACGAATGTCGAAATCGCCCCCCATGAAGAATCGCTCGAAGAACGGAACGGACGTCCCGGAAAAACCCCTCACATAAGACCCCCGGATACGGAGCGCGAGGGTGTTGCGCCCGAAGTCCGATGGTTTGAAGCGATTCATGCCCTTGAAGTACTGAAACTCGAAAATCGGCCGGATGAAGTTGGTGTTGCCGCCAAACGGACCACCGGTGAATTCGAATGTGGTCGACAGGCTCTTTCCACCAGTGGGGAACATCGGGTTGTTGACCGTGTTGTATGTGTATGTCGGGATGAGCGAGCGTGTCCGGAAATCACTAAAACTGCCCTGCGTCACCAAGCGCTCTTCGTCAGACTGCCTGACGTTGTCGAAGAACGTGGATGTTGCCGGGTTCACGGCGTCGGTCTCGGAATTATTGAACTGGAACGTGAGTCCGAGACGCTGAAACACCCGAAGCGGGTAGTTCATGAAGACATTAAAACCGACGCTGGCCTGTTCGAAATTGAGCCGGTTTTCAAATCCGAAACCGGTAGGCAAAGCATCCGGGTCCAACCCGAACGTGTCCCGCGCCTGATCGAAATTGTACCGGCTCTTGAAAACGGAGAAACCGGTCGATATCGGGCGGTCGAACAGGTAAGGCTCGGTAAAACTGAACACGTAATTCGACTGGCGGGTCCCACCCTGAAGGTTGATCGACAGCGTTTCGCCAAACCCCAGAAAGTTATTAGTCGAGTAGTTCACGCCCAGGAAACTGCCCCCGATTCCACTGACACCACCATTGAATCCGATCGATTGCCTGCCCTGCTCGTTGACGGTCAACGTGATGTCGACTTCAGGTAGCGTCGGATTGGGACGGATGTCGGCGGACTCTTCGTTGACCTCTTCGAAATACCCGAGCTGGTTGAGACGCAGCATACTCATGTCCCAGAGCCGCGAATTAAAAACGCTTCCTTCCTGAAGCATGACCTCCCGGCGGATCACCTTGTCACGAGTCGTCGTGTTACCCCGGAAATTGATGCGCCTGACGACGAACTGCCGGTCTTCGTCGATGTTAATAGTCAGGTTGACAATACTGTTCTGATCATCGAAGTCGTGGATCGGGACAGGGGAAAAATTGATGTAACCCCGCGAACCATACAGCGTGGTCAGACTTTCGAAACCCTCGCGCAAAAGGGTCTCGTTGTAGATCTCCCCGGAAATCAGCCCCATGACGCCGAGAATTTGAAAATCGGTGAACTCGTTGTTTCCGGTCACCTGGACGTCGCCGACCTTGTACTGCTGGTTCTCTTCGATTCGAATCGTGATGAAGAAACGATCGACTTCCTTCCGCCAGAAAGGTATCGGGATGCCCCATGGGAAGGGCAGTTTGATGAAGGGCAGGGTCCGATAAACCTTGTGGGGCCGGACTTCGATTTCCGGCTCCGATATCACAGTCCTCACATACCCGTTTTCGGCATACATCATGCGGATCCGCGTGATGTCGTCTCCCATCTTCAGTTCGTGATAGACGTCCTTGCTCGTAAACGGCGTGATCGGACCGGCTTCCTTGAGAAGCTTCATCGCCCGCTTGACCTTACGATCAGAAAAGATCTCGTTACCCTCGATGTTGATCCTCTCGATCTTGACCTTCGGTCCCTCGTCGATGATAAAGGCAACACCAATGGCATTGGGCGGGATGGGGTAAGTTTCGACCTCGATCACGGCGTTCTGGCGACCTTTCTCCGCGAGCAGATCCAGGAGCACCACTTCAGCCCGCTTGACCCGGGTCGGGTCATAGGGCGCTTCCTGACTGAGGCCCACCTTCTTCTCACGAAGCCGCTCCAGAATGTCGGACAATGACACCGACTTGTGCCCCTCGTAGTCAATCGCTCGGATCAGAGGCTTCTCGACCACTTCGAAGGTAATGATCTTGCCGTTCTCGCCCTCTTCTTCAAAGACGGTGATGTCATCGAAGAAACCCATCGCGTAGAGGTTCCGGATGTCGCGCTGGATCATTGCGAAATTGAACGTGTCGCCCGGCTTGGTCTGGATATTGTATTTGATGGTATCGGAAGGGATCCTGCGATTGTTCGTCACATCCACGGCTTCGATCCGGTTCGGCTCGGGAACCGTCAGGATCTGCGACCCGGGACCGTTCAAGACCAAGGCCAGTAAAAGGGCAGACAGTTTCATTTCCTCCTCCAAAATCCAAACAAGAAAGCGATGTCAAATTGTACTACGACCATCAGCCTAAAACCAATGGCTAGTGCATCATAACCATCCGAGGTCCGTACGCGCGACTTTCGGCTTTCAGTTGGTCATCCATCGGGGTCCATACCTGGGTATGTCGACCCTTTAAGAGCACGCACACCCCAGCCTTCGGGGGATTGTGTCTTAGACTCCCTGGAAAGGGTTTTGGTGAGATCAAAGTAGGGGGGAAGCAGATAACCGACATTCCGCTTCACGACGATTGTTTTCAACGGCGAATGTCACGCACCGAAAAAATGTTGGGACAAGAGGGGAACGGCCTAAATCGTCAGGGGGACCCCGACTTCTTCACGGTCTTTCGGCCGGTACCACAGTTCGTCTCCGTCCTGATACACCTCGACCGTGGACATCTCCCGGAGGTTGCCCTGAATCATGGCTTCCGAGAGAGGGTCTTCAATGTAGCGTTGGATGGCGCGCCGGAGCGGGCGGGCGCCGTAGTTGCGATCGTGGCACACCTTATCGAGAATCCATTTTTTGGCCTGTTCGGTCAGAGCCACTTCCAGATGCTTGTGCACCAGATTCACGTTGAGTTCGTCGACCATGAGTTCGATGATCCGCTCCAGGTCTTCGTCGGTGAGGGAGCTGAAGATGATGATCTCGTCGAGCCGGTTGATGAACTCGGGGTTGAACAAACGCTTCACCTCGACCATCACGGCCTCTTCCATTTTGGTCTCGGTGGCGGCTTCGCTCGGCGCCTGGAAACCAAGGCTGGTGTGCTTGCTCAGATAGCGCGCACCGATATTGGAAGTCATGATGATGATCGTGTTCTTGAAGTCGATCGTGTTTCCCAGACCATCGGTCAAATGTCCATCCTCGAACACCTGCAGAAGGATGTTGTACACGTCCGGATGGGCTTTCTCGATCTCGTCGAGAAGGATCACTGAATACGGGTTCCGTTTGACGCGTTCGGTAAGCTGCCCGCCTTCTTCATAACCCACGTACCCGGGAGGCGAACCGATCAGCTTGGAGACCGAATGCTTCTCCATGAACTCGGACATGTCAAACCGGATCAACGCCTTGTCGCTGGCGAACAGGAATTGTGCCAGGGACCGTGCCATCTCGGTTTTTCCGACGCCGGTCGGCCCGAGGAACAGGAACGAACCAGCCGGCCTGTTGGGCGACTTCAATCCTGCGCGGGAACGGCGAATGGCTCGCGCCAGCGCGCCGATCGCCTTGTCCTGGCTGACAATCCGCCGGTGCAACTCTTCCTCGATGTGCGTCAGGCGGATCATCTCCTCTTCCTTGATCGACGTCACGGGCACGCCGGTCCACTTGGAAACGACCTCTTCGATGTCCGCACGCGTGACCACGCCCATGCTCGAGGTTTCACTGATGTTGAACTTATCCCGGACGGTCGCCAGGTTGTCTCGCTCGACCTGTTCCTGGTTCTTGTAGTGCTCGGCTTTTTCGAAGTCTTTGCTGGAAATCGCGCTTTCCATCCGAGCCACAATGAACTTGATCCGGCGCTGGATGTCCGTCATTTCCGAAGGCAAAGTCGCCTGGCGTAATTTCACGCGGGCGCCAGCTTCGTCGAGCAGGTCGATAGCCTTATCGGGAAGGAAGCGGTCGGGAATGTATCGGTTCGACAGATGCACGGCCGCGTCGATTCCTTCGTCGGTGTAGCTGACCATATGAAATTTTTCGTAACGGGGCTTCACGCCGTGAAGAATCCGGACGGTTTCGTCTTCGGGAGGCGCACCCACCTTGATGGCCTGGAACCGACGTTCCAGTGACCGATCCTTCTCGATCGACTTCCGGAATTCCGAAGGCGTCGTGGCGCCGATACACTGAATCTCACCACGCGAAAGAGCCGGTTTGAGGATGTTCGCGGCGTCGAGCGATCCCTCGGCCGAACCGGCGCCAACCAGTGTGTGCAGTTCGTCGATGAAAATGATCGTGTTGGGGTTGTCCACCAACTCCTTCATGATCGTTTTCAGACGCTCTTCAAACTGGCCGCGATACTTCGTTCCCGCAACGATCAGGGAGAGGTCGAGAACCAGGATTCGCTTGTCCGCCAGGAAGGTCGGTACTTCTCCGTCGACGATCTGCTGGGCAAGACCTTCGACGATTGCCGTCTTCCCGACACCGGGATCCCCGATCAGGACCGGGTTGTTCTTCGTTCGACGACACAGGATCTGGATGACGCGTTCAATTTCACTGCTGCGACCCACGAGCGGGTCCAGGACGCCATCCATCGCAGCCTGGGTCAGGTCACGAGAGAACTCGGAAAGCAGCGGCGTTTCCTTGGGCTTGACCAGCGTCTGACGATCGACGACCGAGCGTGCCAGTTCTTCCCTTATGGAATTGAGCCGAAGGCCTCGTTCGTGCAGTATCTCACCGGCAACACACTTCTCCTCGCGAAGAATTCCAAGCAGGAGGTGTTCGGTACCGATATGCCGGTGGTTGAGCCGTTCGGCTTCCTCCGCGGCGTAGGCGAGTATCCGCTTGCATTCGTTCGACAGCGGCAGATCGATCGAAGTCGAAACCTTTTCGCGGATCGTCGTCCGGCCCTCGATTTCTTTCCGAATGCCTTCGATCGAGGACTGGTTGCGAAGAAAACGGTTCGTGAGGTTCTTGTCTTCCCGGATCAAACCGAGCAACAGGTGTTCGGTTTCAATCGTTGTGCTTCCGAACTGGCTCGCTTCGTAGCGCGCAAAGAAAATGACTCGTCTGGCTCTTTCTGTGTACCTTTCGAACATGATTAGATCTCTTGCTCGCAGTCAAAACCCTCAAAAGGGCTTCAGGCGACCGCTTTATCACGAGTAGATAACTCTTTCGATTCTAATCCAAGCGCACAAGCAGGACAATAGGCTTTTCCGACAACACACAATGGAAACAAGCCAATACGGCTGCTAGGCCGGCGATCCCTGGACGCCCCTGAGGCCACCCTCCTCGATCTGCCAGACCTTGGGACATCGGAACGCTATCTTCTCGTTGTGGGTCACGATGATCGATGTCAGGTCCCGTTCGGCGTGAAGTTCCCGAACAACGTCGAACACTTCCTCTCCGGTCTTCATGTCGAGATTCCCTGTCGGTTCGTCCGCCAGCAGGATTTCCGGTCGGCCGACCAACGCCCTGGCAATGGCCACACGCTGCTGCTCACCGCCTGAAAGCTCACCCACCTTGTGGGCCAGTCTCTGGCCCAGGCCGACACGTTCAAGTAATTGACGGGCACATGCCATCGCCTCGTCCCCTTTCTCCCCCCGAACCAGGAGCGGCATGGCTGCATTTTCGACCGCTGTAAACTCTGGGAGGAGATGATGGAACTGGAAAACGAAGCCGACATGGAGGTTGCGAAATCGCGCCAGCGCGGCCGCCTCCAGTCGAAAAACGTCATCGCCTCGAAACAAAACCCTGCCCGAAGTCGGGATGTCCAATCCACCGAGCAAGTGCAGCAACGTACTCTTACCAGCACCTGAGGGTCCAATCACGGAAACCAGGTCGCCGGCTTCGAGAGTCAGGTTCAAACCTTCAAAAATCACGATGTCGCCGGCCGGCGTCGGGTAGATTTTCGTCAAGTCGACGGCTTCAAGCATACGCGGATTATACGCGGATTGAGAAGGCAGGGGAATTTGACGCAGATTACGCAGTTACACAGATTTAGGAGAGGGATTTTACGCAAATGACGCAGATTACGCGGATTAAACGGGGCAGAAAAAGACCCTCATCTCTTGTCTGCGTAATCTGCGTAACTCACTCGTAGCGTAACGCTTCGACCGGCTGCAGCTTCGAAGCGGCTCGGGAGGGGTAGATTGTGGCCAGATAACTGATCAAAATTGCCGCTACAGCGACAATTGCCGAGTCAAAGGAACTCAGTCTGAACGGTACATAAGCGATGGAATACACGTCCGGGGCGAGGCTGACCAGGCGATAGGTGTCGGCGGTGTAGCTGACCAGGTTTCCCACGATCAGACCCAGAAATGTGCCGATCACCCCTATGATCACGCCCTGCGCGACGAAGACACGGCGGATGTTGTCCTCGGTGGCCCCCATGGACATCAGGACCGCAATATCCCGGGTCTTTTCGAGGACCATCATGACGAGTGTGACAACGATATTCAGTGAGGCGACGATCACGATCAGGCCGATCGTGATGAACATTACGAGCCGTTCGAGCTGAAGCGCCTGGAAGATGGAACTGTTCTGGGTCTTCCAGTCGGTGAAGTCCAGGTCCTGGTCCAGGACAGCCAGAATTTCCGCGGCGATCACTTCGGATCGGTCGATGTCATCAATCTGGATCTCGATGCTCGAGGCAACATCCCCCACACCGATCAGGCTCTGGACAGCCTCTATCGGGACAAAAACCCATCCGGAATCAAAATCGTAGAGACCGGACTTGAAGATGCCGACAACCTCGAGGATACGGGTCCGGGGCAACGGCCCCATTGGTGTGAGGCGGGTCTCGGCGCTCAATACCTGAAGCCGGTCGCCGAGAAAGGACCCCACGCTGTGTGCGAGATCCTCTCCTATGATGACCGAGTTCCCTTCCAGATCTTCGAGCCGGCCTTCAAGGAGCGTATCCAAGACATCCGATCGCGCCGCTTCGAGTTCGGGAACAACGCCCTTCATGACAACGCCACGATTGTTGACTCCCGTCGTCAGGAGGACCGTCTGGTGGAGCGCGGGCGCCACCGCGGTGACACCGTCGATCGAGGAAGCCTGATCGGAAAGCGATCGATAGTTTAAAATACCATCCCGCGTCGGCTTAAGGATCGTGATGTGAGCGCTGGCCCCAAGCAATTTCTCCTGCAGATCCTGACGAAACCCCGCATTGATGGCCAGCGCGATGATAAGCGCCGCCACGCCGGCCGCCACACCCATGACGGAAATCACCGTGATGAGGGACACGACCGCCTGTTTGCGCTTGGCCTTGAGGTAACGGATCGCGACGAGGAATTCGAAACGCATGGCCTAAATTATGGCACGGAAGGGAGGGATAGGGAGTCCGAAGTCCGTGGTCCGATGTCATCCGGATTTCCGATTCCCGACCTCGGACCTCGGACCTCGGACGTTATTCCGGCCTCAAATGAGGGAACAGGATCACGTCGCGTATCGACTTCGAATCCGTCAACAACATCGTGAGGCGGTCGACGCCGATTCCTTCGCCTGCAGTGGGGGGCATGCCGTAGCCGAGGGCGCGGATGTAGTCGTCGTCCATTGCGTGGGCTTCTTCATCGCCGCGGTCGTGGGCTTCGAGTTGGGACTCGAAGCGCTTTCTCTGGTCGATAGGGTCGTTCAGCTCGGAGTACGCGTTTGCGATCTCCATGCCGGCAACGAACAACTCGAACCGTTCGACGGTTCCCGGATCGTCCTTCTTTGCTTTCGACAGGGGGGACATCTCCACGGGGTAGTCGTAGACGAACGTCGGTTGGATCAGATGTTCTTCGGCGACGTGATCGAACAGCTCACCTATGAGATTTCCGAGCGGCAACTTCGGGTCGTAGTCGGCGCCGACCTGGTCCAGAAGTTTTCGAACTTCAGCGTCATCGTCGAACGAGGCCGGATCGATTTCGCCGGGGAAGTACTTGATGATGGCTTCGGTGACCGTCATTCGGGTCCACCGATTGAGATCCACCTCTTTGCCATCGTATGTGATGACGCGCGTGCCGCAGACGAGTTCGGCGACGCCGGTAATCATCTCTTCGGTAAGATCCATCAGATCCGTGTAGTTGCTGTACGCCTCATAGAACTCCAGCATCGTGTACTCAGGATTGTGCTTGATCGACATCCCTTCGTTTCGGAAGCTGCGGTTCAAGTCGTAAACGCGCGTCAACCCGCCGACAATCAATCGCTTCAAGTACAGCTCCGGGGCGATCCGCAGGTAGAACGGGAGGTCCAGCGTGTTGTGGTGCGTTTTGAAAGGACGGGCCAGCGCCCCGCCCGCGATCGGGTGGAGGATAGGAGTCTCCACTTCCAGGTACCCGCGGTCATCAAGGAAGCGTCGCAGCTCACGAACAATCTGGCTGCGTCTGACGAACACGTCACGAACGGGCTGGTTGACTATGAGATCCACATATCTGCGCCGGTAGCGAATCTCGACATCCGTCAGGCCATGCCACTTCTCGGGCAACGGCAGGAGGCCCTTCGAAAGGAACGTCAATTCGGAGGCCAGAACCGTTAACTCCCCGGTACGGGTCCGGAACATCGTGCCTTCGACGCCAACGAAATCCCCGATATCGATCAGCTTGTAAAGTGCAAAGTCCTTCTCAGGAAGCTTGTCCTTACGGCAGTAAACCTGGACACGACCGCCGCCCTCATAAACCGTGAAGAACCCCGCCTTACCGAACGGCCGGTTGGCCACGATGCGTCCGGTCACCCGAACCGTCGTCGGGTTTTCCTCGAGCGCCTCTCCGGTTTCGGGAGAGAACTGCTCCACAAGACTCGGCAACGTGTGGGTATACCGGTAGTGCGTCGGGTAGGCGTCGTATCCCAGTTCTTCGATCTTCTTCAGTTTTTCGAGTCTTACTGGTTCAAGTTCTTCCATGGCAATAATTAGAGATCAGAAGAGCGGGGGAGCCGAAGTCCGGCGTTCGAAGTCATCCGGACTCCGGATTTCCGACGTCGGACCTCAGACCTCGGACTTCGGACTCCCCTCCCCTTCGATCTCTTTCCGAATACTATCCAACAACCCGTTTATGAACTTGGGCGACCCTTCGTTACTGAACCGCCGCACGATTTCGATTGCTTCGTTGATGACGACCGTACTCGGGGTTTTGCCATCGGAACGCATTTCCTGGGTTGCCAGTCGCAGGACGTTTCGGTCGACGGTGGCCATCCGTTCCAGACGCCAGTTTTCGGCATGGCGTTCTATCAAGGGATCGATCTCTTCGACGTGATCGACCGCACCCTGAATCAAAGTATCCGCAAACTCGATGACTTCAGGGGGCTCATCATCATGGACCTCCCAGAAGGTCGATCGGATTTGATCCACGTCGTCGCGAGTCAGGTCCCACTGGAACAGCATCTGAAGCGCGCACTCCCTGGCCTTTCGTCGAACGCCCATCTGTTAGAGATCCCGGAGGAGATGGACCATCTCGATTGCGGCAATCGCCGCGTCAAAGCCCTTGTTTCCAGCTTCGCCACCGGCACGGGCCATAGCCTGGGCCACCGTGTCCGTGGTCAGAACCCCGAACGCGACGGGAATCCCCAGTTCGAGAGAAACCCGCAACAAACCGTCCGCTGCGGCGCGGCTCACATATTCAAAATGCGGGGTCTCGCCGCGGACCACGCATCCCAGCGCCACAATCGCATCGTAATCGCTTGCCTCGGCCAGGCGCTGCGCGGCCAGTGGCAATTCGAACGCACCCGGGACACGCAAGAGCTTCACGCCATCGCTGACGGTCCCGGTCTTCTCGAAGGCTTCCAGGGCTCCTTCAACCAAACGGTCTACGATGCGCGCGTTGAAACGACTGGCGACAATCGCACACCGGCAACCGGTGGAACGGAGGCCCTCGGGAATCCCGGGTCCTTGCTTATTTTCCTTTGAAGTTGGCGTCACGTTTCTCCAGGAAAGCGGTGGTTCCTTCTTTCATGTCCTCGGTGGCACAGCACAACCCGAACAGCGTGGCTTCGAGGAACTGGCCTTCGGACTGCGTCATTTCGACGCCGCGGTTGACGGCTTCGAGGCAGAATTGTACCGCCAGCGGGGCGTTGGCGATAATCTTCTTTGCAAGGGCCTCGGCAGTATCCGCCAGATCCGCCTGAGGCACAACTTCATTGACCAGGCCGATGCGATGCGCCTCATCCGACCGGACCATGTCGCCGGTCAGAAGGATCTGCATTGCACGCCCCTTCCCGACGAGGCGAGGCAACCGCTGCGACCCCCCGTATCCTGGAATGATCCCCAACTTGACCTCAGGCTGCCCGAACACGGCATTGTCGGATGCCACACGGAACGTACAGGCCATTGCCAGCTCGCACCCGCCACCCAGCGCATAACCGTTCACAGCAGCGATAACAGGCTTGCCAAGCTCTTCGATAAAGTCGAACGTCGCCTGCCCGTTCAGCGAATACTGCCGGCCCTCGACTGGTGTCTGCACCGCCAGTTCGTTAATGTCCGCCCCGGAAACAAACGCCTTCTCCCCGCTCCCGGTCAAGATCACCACCCGAACCGACGTGTCCGCTCCTGCTTCGCCGAACGCCGCCCTCAACTCCCCAACCGTCTCGGCGTTAAGCGCATTCCGCACCTTCGGCCTGTTGATAGTTACAAAAGCAATACTGTCCCGAACGGAATACTCTAAATTTTCATACATAGTGACACCTGACAGAGACAAGACTTCAACGCGGAGCCGTGAGAAAACGGAGTAAGAATTTTTACCGCAGAGGCGCAGAGGCGCAGAGGGAATGAACAAAATAAGAATGCCTCCTCCGCAGAATTTGTGGGCAGTCCAAAGGCCTGTGCGCACATAAGTAATTGAAACAAAGTACCTTATTCTTTTGTTCGACGGCGAATATTCCAGTACCCACTTCGGTCGGACGCCTACACCCGGTGCCCGGAGCCCCCGCCGGAGGCCCCGTTCCCCATCGCCCACACCAGCCGACACCGCGGAGCGCAGCCGAGGGTCAAGGCCGGCGCAGCCGCCGAGCTTGCGAGGGAAGCCTTGAGGCTTGGCGAGCACCGTGGTCTCCTCAAGCGGCGATGGAAGACGGTTTTACCCACAAATTCTGCGGAAGACCCAAACTTTCTAGTACAACGGTTTGGGGTTGGTCCTGTCACTGTGGTCATAGAAACCGCGGCCGGATTTTCGGCCGTGGTGGCCGGCCAGGACCATCCGTTTCAATAATGGTGGTGGCGCAAACCGGCGCTCACGGAACTCTTCGAACATGATGTTGGCGATGTAGTACGTCGTGTCGAGCCCTACAAAATCGAGGAGCGTGAAGGGGCCCATGGGGTAGCCGCACCCGAGTTTCATTCCGTTGTCGATGTCGGCGACCGTGCCGATGCCTTCTTCGAGACCGCGCACGGCATCCAGCAGATAAGGCACCAGGAGGCGGTTAACGATGAAGCCGGACCGGTCCGTCGTTCGTATGGGCACTTTCCCCAAGCTCTTGCCGAAAGCCATGGCTTCATCCATCACACTGGGATCCGTCGTGATTGTCCCGACAACCTCGACGAGCTTCATGATCGGCACGGGGTTGAAGAAGTGCAGCCCGATGAATCGGTCCACGCGCTTGGTCGCGGTCATCATCTCGGTGATCACCAGCGACGACGTGTTGCTGGCGAATATCGCCTCGTCCTTGACGGCATCGTCCAGTTCACCGAAGATCTCCCGTTTGACGTCTAGGTTTTCAGTCACCGCCTCGATAACGATGTCGCAGTCGGCCAGATCGGTCGCCTGGGTCGTGCCGCTCAACCGCCCCAGAATCTCGGCCTTCTGTTCCTCGGTGATCCTCTCTTTCTTGAGCATCCTGGACAGCGACTTATCGATCGACGCCATCCCCTTGTTCAAGAACTCTTCAGCAACCTCACGGACGACGGTCGTGAACCCCGCCGACGCGGCCGTCTGGGCGATCCCGGCGCCCATCAGCCCACAACCCAAGACACCTACTTTTTTTATAGACATAATGTTCCCTTTTACGCAGATGGGGGGGGAGGGAAATTTACGCAGATTACGCAGATAAGAGATGAATGTCTCTTCCACCCTCTTAGTCTGGGTAATCTGCGTTCGTCCTCATTCCCTAATCTGCGTCTACGTTTTCAACAATAATTGCGATTCCCTGTCCCCCGCCGATGCAGGCGGTGGCCAGGCCGTAACGTTTATTCTGTCTTCGGAGTTCGTATAAAACCGTCATGGTCAGGCGGGTGCCGGTGGCTCCGAGGGGGTGGCCCAGGGCGATGGCTCCGCCGTTGACGTTGACCCTGTCCCTGTCCAGACCCAATTCCTTTTCCACGGCCAGGTACTGGGCGGCGAAGGCTTCGTTTACTTCGATCAGGTCGATGTCGGAAAGTTGGAGTCCGGCTCGCTCGAGCGCCTTTCGTGTCGCGGGAACCGGACCGATTCCCATGATCTCGGGTGGAACGCCCGCGATGCCCCAACTGACGATGCGGCCGAGGGCGCGACCGTTGGCCTTGTCCGCCGTTGTCAACACCATCGCGGCGCCGCCATCTACGATGCCGCTGGCGTTTCCGGCGGTAACGAAACCATCCTTCGAAAACGCCGGCCGCAACTTGGCCAGGCCTTCCATCGTTGTTTCCGGTCGCAGATGGTCGTCCTTTTCGAACACCTTAACGCCTTTCTGCGACTTGATTTCCACGGGCGTAATCTCGTCGTCAAACCGGCCGGCCTCCCAGGCAGCCGCGGCAGCCTTCTGGCTCCTCAATGCAAACTCGTCCTGCTGTTCGCGCGAGATCTCGTGCTTGTTGGCCAGGTTGTTCGCGGTGCCGGCCATGTAACACCCACAATAGGTGTCCATCAGCGCTACCATGAGCGAGTCCTCCATCTGGCTCTGGCCCAGACGCAACCCCCAGCGCGCGCCCCGGATGACATGGGGCGCCTGGCTCATGGATTCGACCCCGCCTGCAAGAACGTACTCGGCTTCTCCCAACTCGATGAGCTGCGCGGCGGTCACTAGCGACTGGATTCCCGATCCGCAGATCCGATTGACGGTAAGCGCCGGGGTCTCGATTGGAAGTCCAGCCTTTAAAGCGACATGTCGCGCCCCGTAGAGCGCGTCCCCACTGGTCTGCAACGCGTTTCCAAACACCGCATGATCAAAAGATTCAGGCTCCACACCCGACTGTTCGATCGCCGCCCTGGAGGCAATCGCCCCAAGCTCCAGCGCACTCAAATCCTTCAGCGCCCCCCCGTACTCTCCCATCGGCGTCCGCTTACCGGCTATGATGACTATGTCTTTCATGATGTGACCTCCAAAACCGACCATTATCTCATAAAGATGGATAGCCGGGGCACCAGGCATTTCACCGCGAAGACGCGAAGAGAACGGATTAGAAATTTTGGGTCTTCCGCAGAATTTGTGGGTAAAACCGTCTTCCATCGCCGCTTGAGGAGACCACGGTGCTCGCCAAGCCTCAAGGCTTCCCTCGCAAGCTCGGCGGCTGCGCCGGCCTTGACCCTCGGCTGCGCTCCGCGGTGTCGGCTGGTGTGGGCGATGGGGAACGGGGCCTCCGGCGGGGGCTCCGGGCACCGGGTGTAGGCGTCCGACCGAAGTGGGTACTGGAATATTCGCCGTCGAACAAAAGAATAAGGTACTTTGTTTCAATTACTTATGTGCGCACAGGCCTTTGGACTGCCCACAAATTCTGCGGAGGAGGCGAAATTTTTACCGCAGAGGCGCAGAGGCGCAGAGGACGAAGAACAAAATAAATAATTTCTATTTCTTCTCTGCGCCTCTGCGCCTCTGCGGTAAAAAAACCTGCGTGTTCTCCGCGTCTTCGCGGTAAAAGCCCCCGGTCCCGTCCTGTGTTAAAATTTTCGACTACTTTGTGACTGATTTTCTCAATGCGCTCCAGGAACGTGTGCTCGTCTGCGACGGTGCGACAGGGACGATGCTCTACGCGAAAGGCGTGTTCATAAACCGATGTTTTGATGAGCTCAACCTGTCTTCGCCGGAGTTGGTCAGCGAAGTCCACGCCGCCTATGTTCAGGCCGGAGCGGACATCATCGAGACCAACACGTTTGGGGCCAACCGTCACAAGTTGATGATGCATGGGCTGGTGGAGCAGATAGGGAAGATCAACTCCGAAGGGGCCAGGCTCGCGCGGGAAGCCGCAGGCGACGGAGTGTATGTCGCCGGGGCGATCGGACCGCTGGATCTGCGTGTCGAGCCCTGGGGCAAGATGTCTATCGATGAGGCGCGGGCGGCATTTCGCGAACAGTCGAAAGCATTGCTGGAGGGCGGCGTCGACCTGTTCATCCTCGAAACGTTTTCGGACATGAACGAAATCTACGCCGCCATCCGGGGCGTGAGGGATGCCTCGGACCTGCCGATCGTGGCACAGATAACGATCGAAGACGATGGCAACAACCTTGAAGGGACGCCACCGGAAGTTTTCGGACGCCGTGTGGACGAGTGGGGCGCGGATGTCGTCGGCCTGAACTGCAGCGTCGGACCGCAGGCCATGTTGGACGGACTGGAGCGGCTGGCCCGTGTCACGACGAAGAAGCTCTCGGTGCAACCGAACGCCGGAAGACCGCGTAACGTTGAGGGCCGCAACCTGTATCTGTGTTCACCCGAGTACATGGCCTCATACGCACGGAAGTTCGTCCGCTATGGTGCAGGGATCGTCGGCGGTTGCTGCGGCACGACCCCCGAACACATCCAGGCCATTCGGGCAGCCGTGCGGTCTGCCGAACCCGCTACGCAACACCGAATCATCTCGGCACCGGCGCCGGAGAAACACCCGGAGACGATACCGAAAGAGGAAAAATCGGAAATCGCCCGGAAGCTGGTCGGGGGCGAGTTCGTCTGTTTGATGGAGATGGTTCCGCCGCACGGCCACGAGTTCGACAAGACGATCGAGAGCACGGCGAAGTTCCACAGGGCAGGAATCGACGGGGTGACGATCGTCGAGGGCTCGCAATCGAGTGCGCGGATGAGCGCCGTGTCCATGGCCCTGCTGATCCGGACCGAGGTCGGCATCCCGACGTGCGTCCGCTTCAACTGCAGCGACCACAACCTGCTGGGAATGCAGGCGGATCTCCTTGGAGCCTACGCGCTGGGCCTGAGAAACCTTCTGCTGGTCACCGGGCAACCGCCCCGGATCGGCGACTACCCGGACGCCACGGCAGTCTTTGACGTGGACTCAATCGGTCTGACGCACATGGTTGCGCGACTGAACAACGGAATCGATGTCGGGGGCAAATCCATCGGAAAACCCACTGGTTTTCTGGTAGGCGTGATGGCCAACCCGGGTGCGATCGACGCAGATCGTGAGATGAAGCGATTGGCTT
Organism: Terriglobia bacterium; assembly: GCA_965262425.1. Lineage (GTDB taxonomy): Bacteria > Acidobacteriota > Terriglobia > 20CM-2-55-15 > 20CM-2-55-15 > CAZOZZ01. The sequence goes on from OZ253536.1 coordinate 3,693,883, forward strand.
ACAAAATCGAGGCGGGCGCAGAGTTCTTGGTTACGCCGCCTGTTTTCGATAGCATGCTTTTGGAACGGTTCGTCCGGAAGGTCGAAGAATACCGAATACCCGTGATCGCGGGCCTGGAACCTCTGGCCAGCTATCGGGATGCGGAGTTCATCAACAACGAGGTTCCGGGATCATCGATCCCCGAAACGGTTCTGGAACGAATGCGCAAGAGGACCGCGCCGGAATCGGCGAATGCCGAGGGAGTTCTGATCGCACAGGAAACGCTGGGAGCTATTCACGGAATGGTACAAGGTGTACAGCTTTCCGCACCGTCGAACAACTACGACCGCGCAGTCGAAATTCTCTCGGTCGTAGACTTGAAAGGAGCAGCATCTTGAGGAAATTTCTTATTTTCGGCCTACTGCTTTTCGCCCCGATGGCATATGGGCAGGGGGAAGACCTGGACGAACCCGGGCTTTACGCGATCTTTGACACGACCCAAGGCGAGTTCATCATCGAACTGTTCTATGAGCAAGCGCCGAAAACCGTCGCCAACTTCGTCAACCTGGTCCAGGGTAAGCAGGACTGGAAACATCCGGTCACAGGCGAAGTCATGAAGGGCAAGCGGTTCTACGACGGGCTGATATTCCATCGCATCATCGACAAATTCATGATCCAGGGCGGAGATCCGGCCGGCAACGGCACCGGCGGCCCCGGCTACACGATCAAGGACGAATTCGGCAAAGGTCTGCGCCACAACAGACCGGGGATTCTGTCGATGGCAAACCGGGGACCGGACACCGGCAGTTCACAGTTCTTTATCACGCTCGCGCCAACCCCAACCCTGGACGGCGTCCATGCCATCTTCGGACAGGTTTACAAGGGCATGAACGTTGTAAGCAGAATCGGTAAGGTCAGCGTGGACCGAAAGACCAGCGAGCCGCTCAACGATGTGGTGATCAACAAGATTACGTTAAGGCAGATCAACGAGAACTAGGGGGCGATTTTGACGCAGAGGCGCAGAGACGCAGAGTAGGAAGTGTACGGACATTTCGGTTTGCCGAGACGCCTTTGTGTTGGCGAGGAGGCATTGAAGTACGGACCGACTTAAGAAACAAATATCTGCGCCTTTGCGTCTCTGCGTCGAGTCCCCCTCTTAGCGTCTGGAAGTCTCACCCGAAATCACGTCCACGAACTCCTGTGCGGTGTAACCGGACGGGATCACCCGAACACCCAGTTCCCGTTCCACGTCTTTGATCGTCAGGTCGTCTAGAAACAGGTCATCTTCTCCGATCATCGATTCGGAGGGGAGGACGACGAAGTCTCCATAGACTCTTCCCTTCAATTCGGCGATGAAGTCGCTCCCGGTCAGAAGGCCGGCGACGTTCACGCCGGAACCCCAGAAGCGGTTCTCGACTGCGACCGTTTTCAAATCCAGACCAAATCGCTCGACGGATCGATCGAGGTGTGAATGGAAGAGCCTGCCGGTGCAGATCGTGCCGCGAACCGGTGTGGACGGCGGTATGAACTTTTGAATGGCATCTTCGAATTGATCCAGGAAGGAACGCACCATCCCGACACCGTTTTCGATCTGAGGAAACTCCTGGTAGTGATCAAGAGCCGGTAGCGACTGATCGGCAAGAATGTAAAACTCGTCTCCGAGGAATGCGAACGGGGACCCCCACTTTTCTTCGAAACGTTGTTGGATGGGACCGAGTTCGGCAATGATCCGGCGTGCGTAATCCGGCGTGACCGGTTCGAGTTGGGGCAGGTTCTCGCGATGGTCGGTCAACCCTAAAGGAACGATCGCCACGGACGCGACGGACGGGTGACGTCGTGCTAGATCATCGATCGTCCGTTCCAGATGCTTTCCATCGTTGATTCCGGGGCACAGGACCACCTGACAGTGCAGCATGATCCCGGCTTCGGTCAACCGGTCGAGTTTGGCGTCGAGGCCGTCATATTTTTCGTTCCCCAGAAGATAGGCACGCAAATCGGGATCGGTCGCGTGCACCGAGATGTAGAGTGGGGAGAGCCGCTGGTCGATGATCCGTACCATCTCTTCGTCATCGACGTTCGTCAGCGTGAGGTAGTTTCCGAAAAGGAACGACAGTCGGTAGTCTTCATCCTTGATGCGGAGAGACTTGCGTGTGTTCCCGGGGTTTTGATGAACGAAACAGAAGACACAATTGTTGCCGCACACGAGGGGTTCGATGGGCTCGAACTCGGCCCCGAAGCTTTCCCACTCCCGCCGGACGAATTCGAGCGTTCGGTCCGCGGTCCGTATGGACATCGGCTCACCCACATCGGCCATCCTGAATTGGAAGTCGATAGCGTCCAGTACCGGCTGCCCGTCGAGTTCGGAAACTTCATCGCCTGGTTTCAAACCGATTCGTGCGGCGAGGGATCCTTCGTCTACTTCGAGAACGCGCAGGACCTGTTGATCGTTCCGGCGCCCCGGCATTGCATGGCGGTACTCGTGTTGAGCCCGGATCTTGTCGTGGGGGTCACGCTCGTCGCGGCGAGCGACATAGGCGCTGGCGGAGAACTGCTGTTTGTGGTCCATCGAGAATCAGTCTTCGAGAAGCCTGATGCCGATTCCAAGGTAATGAACACCTGAAACGATCGTCAAGAGGCCCGTCGTGATAAACAGAAAATCGAGGCTGCTGGGATGCACTCCCATCCAGTTGTAAAAGAGCACGGCAAGTACGGTCAGCATCTGAAACACCGTGCTTGCCTTTCCGTACATGGTCGGCGGGAAAACGCGAAAGCCCTGTGTGAGAATGAACGCCAGGCTGCCGAGAAGGATGAACACGTCCCTGAAGATGATCAGCAACATCAGCCACAGAGGTATCGGGTTGAGGAACGCCATCTGCGGCAGCGCGAGGACGACGATCGAGGAGGTCATCAACAGCTTGTCGGCAATCGGATCGAGGACCGTTCCGACGGAAGTCTTCTGTCCGAAGCGGCGCGCGATGACACCGTCCAGACCGTCGGTCAGGCCGGCCACCACGAAAACCGCCAGTGCCCACCCCATGCGGTTGTAAACCAGCAGGATAATGAAAACCGGCACGAAAACAATCCGCAGGATCGTCAACTGGTTCGCGAGCGTCAGGATGTTCGTGCGGTATTGTTCGACTGTGCGGGCGGCTGGCATTTTCTATGTGTAGTTTGGCCCCGAAACACAAAGGACGCAGTCACTGTGAAGCACTGCGTCCTTCTATCCTCTCAAACCCGAGGCGTCTTACTCGACGGTAAGCGGGATTTTCACGTCTACAACCTGTCGGGAACAGAAACCGTCCGCCTTGGAGCAAAAGAAATAGACGAGCTTACCGGGTATCTCGTATCTGCCCGATTCCGCGGACTCCACAGCCAGGCTGAACGCGGGGACATCGACATAATATTCATCGGTCGACTTGGGATCGTCCGGCGATGATGTCATGTTGGTTTCTCGAAGCGTCAGGCCGTCGATTGCGTCCAGTTTCAACTGGATGGATGGAACACGGTTGATGACGTAACCTTTCCTTACATCGAAGGAAACGGTAACCTCTCCCTTGCCAACCGCGACTGCGTCGGTTGAATAGGACGGCTCCATCACCTGCGGCAGGCTGGCGCCGGGGCCGGACAGTTGGGCCAGAACAAGGATGATTCCAACAGCAACGTTCACCATAATAGTCTCCTTTGAAGCATCGCCGGCCTGGTCGCAGGCAACCTGGGTTGAGGCGGCAAATCGTTTAGAATTATAACATGAGAATCATTTCGGTCGCGGGCGCACGGCCCAATTTCATGAAGATCGCGCCAATTGTGGCGGCTCTGGAAGAAGTTCCCGACGTAGAGCACCTCCTCGTTCATACCGGACAACATTACGACCAAAGGATGTCAGACGTTTTCTTTCGCGATTTGTCAATTCCCCCACCGGATGTCGATCTGGAAGTCGGCTCGGCCTCCCATGCGGTTCAGACGGCACGCATCATGGTGGAGTTCGAAAAGGTATGCGAAGCAAAGAGACCGGACGTGATCGTCGTGGTCGGGGACGTCAATTCGACGATGGCCTGTACGCTGGTCGCGGCAAAACTGCTGATCCCGGTTGCGCATGTCGAAGCAGGCCTCCGAAGTTTCGACCGAACGATGCCTGAGGAAATCAATCGATTGGTGACGGATTCGCTCGCCGATCTCCTCTTTACGACCAGCCGGGACGCGGATGAGAATCTTAAGCGGGAAGGTGTCGATCCGGGAAAGATCCACTTTGTGGGCAACGTCATGATCGACACCCTGTTGAAGCATCGTGCACGGGCGGCGGCTCTGGATGTGGCCGGAGATCTGGGACTGGCCGGCAAAGATTACGCCGTGATGACACTGCACCGCCCCTCCAATGTCGACGATCCATCGGTGTTGAAGGGAATACTCCAGGTCGTTCAAGAGATCTCCCGCTCGGCTCCCGTTATTTTTCCCATCCACCCGAGAACATCGGCGCGCATAAATGAATTCAACCTGGACAGTCTGGTTCAGGACGGCGTTCATGTGGCGGAACCAATGGGCTACCTCGAGTTCTTGAACCTGATGTCGAAAGCCAAGCTGGTGATGACGGATTCCGGTGGCCTTCAAGAGGAAACAACCATCCTCGGAGTTCCCTGCCTGACGATCCGTAAAAACACCGAGCGCCCCGTGACGATCTCCGAAGGCACCAACAAGCTGGTGGGTACCGACCCCAAACTCCTCCTGGAATCTGCGGGTCAGATCCTCGACGGAAACTGGAAAGAGTCAAGGGTTCCTGAGTACTGGGATGGGCGGGCGGCGGAGCGAATCGTGAAGGTGTTGACGGCGGGGAGTTAGGATTCACCGCGAAGGCGCGAAGAAAACGGGAGGGATCTTTCACCGCAGAGGCGCGGAGGCGCAGAGGTGGGGGAAGCGTCTACAAAACAGATTCTCTGCGCCTCCGCGCCTCTGCGGTGAAAAATCCTGTCCCCTCCGCGTTCAATCCCTTTCCCAAAATCTCTAATACCGCACATTAGTGGCTCGCCGTTTCCGCGCATTTCTCATGGCCCCTTCCCTGGTATCAACGACTTAAGAACGGTCCTGGTCGTGCATCTATGAAAGCGTTCCGGCGGGCAAGGTCTGGGGGTTCAATTAACCGAAGGGCCGGTGCTTCCGACTTGGCCGCCGGGACATGTTCTCCGCGTTATCTCTCGGCGGTTAGAGGGCGAGACTGTGTATTTGACAATTGTAAAGGGCCGCAGTCCGCAGACCGCCGGGAGGGAGACATCTCCCTGAACCGCAATCCGCAAGGAGGCTCTATGTTCCGCAAGGCTTTCATCGGTCTGTTTCTGGTCACGCTCGTGTGCAGCATGACCCTCAGCGCCCACCAGAGGGGCGAGTCCCAAACCACCCCGGTCAAGATCGTCGATATCAATTCGGCGCCGCTCGCCGAGCTCGAGACTGCCGTCATGGACGAAGATCTGGCGAAGAAGATCATCGAGAACCGACCCTACGCCAACAAGCGTCAGTTGCTGACTCGGAAACTGGTCTCGATGGAAGAATACGACGAGATCAAGGACCGGATCGTCGCTCGACGGCCCGGAGGCTCCGACTAGGAGACTCCGATGTACGTTCGAATGGTGATCGGCGAAGCAGCACATGAGGACCGGATCAACGAGTTCGCCCGGGTTTACCACACTGAGGTCCTGCCGAAACTTAAGATCGAACCAGGGTTCCAGACCGCAGACCTGATGATCGAGGACGGTGGCCGAATGGCCATCTCCCTGACGGCCTGGGATTCACGTGAGGACTGTCTGAAGTATCACTCCAGCCTTGCGTACCGCCAGTTCGTGGAAAAGACACACCACCTGCTGGCCGGTGATTTTGTTGTGAGGCTGTTCCGCTCGATGTAGGGGGGGCGGAGGCGGAAGGGGAAGTCCGGGGTCCGGAGTCCGAAGTCGGGAAAAGATCCCGACGTCGGATCTGGACTTTGGGCCTTCCCGAGGGGGGAGGAAACAGTCCGGAATCCGGATGACTTCGGACCCCGGCCCCCGGACCTCGGACTTCGGACTCCGACTCCTCCTTCCCGGGCCCTACTTCCCCCGATACGGCCGAAAGTCCACATTGCATCGGTGCCGTCTGAGGAAATCCATAAACCGTTTGTAGTCGGAATCGGGCATTTTGAACAGCCGGACGATCTTCCGGTAGTTCCCTCCTGTTTCCGCCAGGCCGCGCCGGACGACGGATTCGACCTGACGCTTGGTGATCAGCCTCTGGGCAAAGGGACGCGCAACGGATTGCCAGAAGTCTTCCACGATGATCTCTTCGACGGGCTCGCGAACCAGCGTGTCGGTCGGCAGGTCGAGATGCTCTGCGCCGATTGTTTCGCCTTCGGAAACGTAGTAGGCGCTCTCAACGACATTCTGCAATTCGCGCACATTGCCGGGGTAGCCATAGCCCTGGAGTTTCTGCTGAGCATCGCCAGAGAGAGTTCGGACCTGAGCATTCTGACAATTGAGTTCGTCGAGAATGCTGCGAGTCAGAAGTGGGATGTCGCCCAGGCGCTTACGAAGAGGCGGAACATCGATCGAAAACACATTCAGACGGTAAAGCAAATCTTCGCGGAAGTCGCCCGAGTGAGCCAGGGCTCGCAGGTTGCTGTTGGTTGCGGCAATCACGCGGACATCCAGCTTGCGGTCGACGAGGTCACCGAGCCGCCGGACCTGTTTTTCCTGCAGGACACGAAGGAACTTCACCTGGAACATCTTTGATGTGTTCGCGATTTCATCCAGGAAGATTGTGCCGTGATTGGCTTCTTCGAACAGGCCGGGTTTATCGGATACAGCCGTGGTAAAGGCGCCGCGTCGGTATCCGAACAGCTCGCTCTCGACCAGATTTTCAGGCAACGCACCGCAGTCGACCGGCACGAACCGACCGGGATGACGATCGGAGATCTCATGAATCGCACGTGCGACCAATTCTTTTCCGGTTCCGGTTTCGCCCTGGATCAAGACGGAACTCGAGGCCCGGGCCGCAGCGCGAATCCTGGAACGCAACGTCTCGATCGCGTCGCTTTGTCCGATAAGTTTCGTTTTTGTCATGACACTACAGCCGGAGGATCCATGGAAAAGGTCACACAGAAATTCAATACTGGAAAATCGGACGCTCTCGACCAGTTGGCCCGTGTCGTTCGGTCCGTTTACGGAAGCCCGCACCCGGACCTGGAACAGGAAGCATTTTTGCGAACGTTCCAGGCCTTCCGAAAGCTGAGCCAGGTTCGCCATCCCAGAGCGCTGATGTGGAAGATCGTCCGGGATACCGTCGCGGACTATTGGAGACAAGAATTGCGCCATCGTGGTGAAAGCGTCGAAGAGATTCCGGAGCGGTTTGCCGCTCGAGCGTGCACGATGGATCTGGACCTGGACCGGGCGCAAAAAGTCGAACTGCTCCGCCACGCCATCCTGTGCTTGGGCTGTGACGTTCGCGGCGCCGTCTACCTCTATTACCTGGAAGGCTATTCAATCAAGACAATTGCCCGGATCTACAAGAAATCCCAATCGGCCATCAAGATGGCACTGCTCAGAGGACGCCGGGATGTCGGCCAGATCATCCACGCGAACGCGACTAATAATCGCGACAGTCGCGACTTTCACGCCTAGCCAATCCGGATCTCATTGAAATCATGGGACATGATGATGGGCTCCGACGTGCCACTAACATCACAGAATCCCGGCCCGATAATCTGGGAGGAAGAGAACAAATGACAAACAATGTACAAGCCCTATCCGCCGCCGAGTTGATGACGACCGGGGGCGGAGACCGGGATTGGGGAGATTTCCAGGGTGGATTCACATCCGCCTTGGCGCTCGGCTGCGCGTTCACCCTCAATCCCGTTTTGTGCGTCGGCACGGCGATTGGCGCCGTCATCGGCGAGTACCTCTAGGAGGCATGTGATGAACATTCAAGATCTTCCACCTTCTACGTTGCTGGAAGTTCGTGGCGGCGACTGGTTCGAGACGACCTGGGGGTTCATGCTCGGAGCAGCCTTCGGAGCGGGCCTCCTTGGTTCGGGCGCCTTTCTCGGCGTGGCGATTATCGCCGGGGGAGCACTGGTCATGGACGACTTTTTCTGAGCCCGGGTTTCGCACCGGTTGCATATTCTCCAGGGCCGGTGCGAAGTCGGGGTTGCCGGCAGGGAGCGCAGGACGCTTCTCCCTGCCGGACCTCGAACACAGCGTCCGACAGTTAACAGGACGAAAGCGAAGCATGGATATTTTTCAACTCGACCAGGTCACCAAGCATCGGGGTGGCGGGTTCACGCTAGTGGTCCCCGTCAAACAGACTGTAACTTATCGAGCTTCTTTCGGGCACGTTGAACTTTTTCAAGAATATCGGAAGCCGTTGCGGTCCAAATGAAGGGCTTCGGGTTCTGATTGTGACCCCCGACATATTCCTCCACGGCCTGGATTAGCTCAGGAACCGAATGGAAAACCCCGCGCCGAAGCCGTTGTTCGGAAAGATCCCGGAAGAAGCGTTCGACCATGTTCAGCCAGGATGCACTGGTCGGTGTGAAGTGCACATGAAAGCGCGTGTTGCGCTTCAACCAGTTGACGATTTTCTGATGTTTGTGCGTGGCGTAGTTGTCGCAAATGATATGGATCTGTTTGTCTTTCGGCACGGAACGTTTGATCTGATTGAGAAACCGGATCCATTCCTGATGACGATGCTTCGGCATACAGGTCCCGATAATCGAGCCGTCCAGCGTATTGAGCGCGGCGAACATCGTGGTCGTCCCGTTGCGTTTGTAGTCGTGGGTGAGGGTGCCGCACCGCCCCTTCTTCAGAGGTAACCCGGGTTGCGTGCGGTCCAGGGCCTGCATCTGGCTCTTCTCATCGCAGGACAAAACAATGGCGTTTTCCGGAGGGTTCAGATACAAACCGACCACATCCTCCAACTTCTCGACAAATTGTTTGTCGTTGGAAAGTTTGAAGGTGCGTGCCAGATGAGGCTTCAAGCCATGAGCCCGCCAGATTCTCCCTACCGTGGACTCGCTGACGCCGGTTGCCCTGGCCATCAAGGACCGGCTCCAGTGCGTGGCGTTCGGAGGCTTCCCTTCGACCGTCTTCTTCACGATCCGGGCCCGCTTCCGGCGGCCGGTCGAGGGAATCCGTCCACTGCGGGAAGCGTCCTTTTCGATTCCCCCGAGGCCATCTTCAACGAAACGATCGCGCCAACGTCCGGCCTTTTGACGAGTGATGTCCAACTTGGCAGCGATCTCCTGATTGTCCAGACCCCCGGCGGCCAGCAAGACAATTCGAGATCGTTCCGCCAACCGGACCGCCACACTGCGGCTTCGGCTCAGTCGCTCCAGTTCCTTCCGCACAGGAATGTCCAATTTAATCGTCGGTGCTCTCCTCATATATACTCAGACGTAGGAAAGCTGAATAAGTTACATTAACTGTGACGGACTACACTAGGACCACTCGATCTCCATCTGTCTCCCGGCGAGGTTCTCGGTGTCATGGGACCGAACGGCGCCGGCAAGACGACGCTGCTCAAAATGCTCTGGGGATTCCTTCGCCCTGACGGAGGTCGGGTGTCGGTCTTCGGCCGGTCACCACATCTGGAACAGGTTTGGATCCGCCTCCGTGCCGGCTACATGTCCGAATCCCCGAATTTCTACGGCTGGATGACCGCCCGACGTTTCCTGGCTTTCATTGCAGGGTTCTACCCGAGTTGGGACTGGCAACAGGCGAATCGTCTACTGGAGGAGTTCGGATTGAACGGGGACCGGAAGGTGGAGGAATTGTCCAAGGGCAATCGGATCAAGCTGGGGCTGGTTGCCGCTGTGGCCCACCGGCCGCAACTCCTCATACTGGATGAACCGACAGCGGGCCTGGACCCCCTGGTTCGCGTCGACATCCTCGGTTTTCTTGAAAACCTCGTACGGCATGAGGGCGCTGGGATTGTGATGTCGTCGCACGTATCTGACGATCTGGACCGCATCGCCGACTCCGTCCTCATGCTGCACGAGGGCATGGTGAAGGAGTATGCACCCGCCAGAGTCCTACTCGAAAAATACAACCAATCACAATTGGAGGCAGTGTTTTTAGATGCAATCGGTCGGGTTCCCGCAGCTGGCGCTCCACATCATCCGTAAGGACTGGGCCGAATACAGGCGCATGATTCTGGGACTGACCGCGGCACTGTTGGTGCCGGGTCTGCTCATCGTGTTCTCTCCAGTCCGGTCCGCCGATTTCGCCAAAGGTCTCCTGGCTGGCCTTCTCGGTGCATCCGGCTTAGGCTACGCCCAGTTCTGCTTCCTCAACGAGCGACAACGCAGCACCCTGGATCTACTGCTCAGCCTCCCGATCGAACCCCACCAGCTCGTCCTGGCCAAATACGCTTCCCTTTACTCCATGGTCCTGTTCACCGTAAACATCCCCGCCCTCCTGGTCCCCGACCTCCAACTGATATTCATCGTCAACACCGCCGCCCTCACCCTCGCCACCATCTTCATGGCCGCCACCGTCATCTCCGACAAGCCCTGGGCGGCCCAGCTCCCCATCTGGCTCCTCCTGATCTTCATTGTCCCCTCCGAACGCCTCCTCACCCGCTTCTATCCCCCGGGCCTCGACCTTCTCCGCACCATCACCACCCACCCCAACCTCCTCGCCAGCCTGGCGTTGCTCCTGACTGTGATCTTGGTCGGCATATCCGTTTTGATTTTTCACCGCAGAGGCGCAGAGGCGCAGAGGTGAAAGAAAACGAGATTTCGGAGAAAGTTATAGGCGCGGCCATCGAAGTTCACAAGACGTTAGGACCCGGCTTGCTGGAATCGATTTACCAAGACTGCCTCGAAATTGAATTCCGGATGCAGGAGCTCGAATATCAGCGTGAAAAAGCAGTCCCGTTGAACTACAAAGGCAGTACGCTGTCAGCTCCCTTGAAAATAGATTTTCTAGTCGGAGATGCCGTCATAGTCGAGACCAAGTCAGTTCGATTCTTGCTACCCGTTCACAACGCGCAGCTTCTGACCTACCTACGACTAACAGGCCACAAGTTAGGTCTTCTGCTAAATTTCAATGTCGCAACAATGACCAGAGGTATCAAGAGATTGGCAAACAATCTTTGATTTCTCTGCGCCTTTGCGCCTCTGCGGTAAAAAAACTCCGCGTCCTCCGCGACTTCGCGGTGAAAAAAGATCCCACTGTTCGCGACAACACCCCAGCCCAGGTCGTAAATTCAACTACTTAGCTCTGGCAATCGATCTGCATATCAGCTCGTGTGAGTTATCCGATTGTCCATCAACATGACTCTAACGATTGCGGGCCGGCTTGCCTGGCGATGGTGGCGGCTCACTATGGTGAACGGCAGTCTATTGCGAGGTTGAGGGAAATGTCGGGGACGGACCGGCAGGGGACCAATCTGGCCGGACTCGTCAAGGCGGCGGAGCAGGTCGGGTTTACGGCGCGGGGGGTCCGGGCCAACATGGACGGGCTCGACGAGATAGAGTTCCCTGCCATTGCGCATTGGTCCGAGGACGGGCGAAATCACTTCGTCGTGATCTACAAAAGGACCCGACGCCGTGTCACGATCGGAGACCCCGCGCTCGGCTTGCGCAAGCTGTCGGTAGCCGAATTCCAAAAACACTGGACCGGCGTCCTGATTCTTCTTCGGCCGACACCGAATCTTAAGGGACTGGCGGAAACGTCGTTCGCCAAGTTCTGGTCTCTGCTCCGGCACCATCGCAAGATTTTCCTGGATGCGCTTCTGGCGGCAGTCCTGATGACGATCCTTGGCCTCTCCTCGGCTTTCTTCATCCAGGTCCTCGTCGACTTCGTGTTCATCAATGGACGCGAACCTACCCTCAACTGGCTCGGACTGGGAATGCTGCTGGTGCTCGCGGCACGCGTGGCGTTTCTCGGCCTCCGAGCCTATCTGCTGGCCCACCTTAGCCAAAGGATCGATGCAGAGATCGTGCTGGGTTACCACCACCATCTTCTGGGACTGCCGCTGGATTTCTTTTCCACCCGACGCACCGGAGAAATTCTGTCACGTCTGAACGATGCTGTAAAAATCCGTGTAGCGGTCAGCGGCACGAGCCTTTCCGTTATCGTAGACACGACGGTCCTGATTGTGACCGCCTCGGTCATGGCATGGCTGCACTGGAAGTTGGCCCTGTTGTCACTTTCGCTGATGCCTGTCCTTGCCGGCGCTATATGGATTCTCACCGGACCGATGAAACGCGCCCAACGCTCCTCGATGGAGCGAGCCGCGAATTTCGAGTCCCATCTTGTAGAAACCGTCGGCTCGATCGAAACCGTCAAGACGTTTCGGGCCGAGGAGCGGATGCGCCTGCGCGGAGAAGCGCGATTGATGGAAATGATTGCCGCCACCTTTCGCTCCCAGATGTTCGCTCTTCATGCATCGACAACAACCTCGCTGCTGGCCGGCGTTTCAAGCCTCGGCCTCTTATGGTTCGGCGGGCACGAAGTGCTCGGGAATCGCCTGACGGTAGGCCAGTTGCTGGCCCTGTACACCATGCTGGGGAACATACTGGGCCCGATCGAACGCCTTGCGAATTCCAACCAGTCGATACAAGACGCTCTGGTCGCAAGCGACCGCCTGGGCGAGATCTTCCAACTCGAAGCGGAGCAGGATCAAACCGGATCGATGGCGATCGATCGAAAGGTCCGCGGGTCCATCGAGTTTCGAAACGTCTCTTTCCAATACGGCAGTCGTCCACCGGTGCTCGAAGGCATCAACCTGACCATCGGTGCAGGCGAATGCCTCGGGATCGAAGGAGAGAGCGGAACCGGCAAATCCACTCTCGTCCGCCTACTGGGTCGTTTCTATACCCCGTCGGCTGGAAAGATCACGATAGACGGCATCGACATTCGGGATTACAGCCTGGCAAGCCTCCGCAAGCAGGTGGTCTTCGTTCCACAAGAGGCGGTCCTGCTGAGCACGTCGATTGCCGACAACATCCGACTCGGCAAACCCGATGCCGATCCCAACGAAATCCGGGCGGCCGCGCGACTGGCTCGTGTCGACGATTTCGTGGACCGGCTTCCTCTGGGCTACGACTCGGTCGTGGGCGAGCGCGGATTGTCCTTGTCGGGCGGAGAGCGACAGAGAATCGCCCTGGCGCGCGCCATCCTCCTGGACCCACCGATCCTCATCCTGGACGAACCGACAAATCATCTGGACGTTCGGTCGACCGAGGCAGTCCAGGTTCTCATAGAACATCGGCGAAATCGCCGGACGACGATCGTGATCTCTCACGCATCGCTTGCCGTCGATCGCACTTTCCAAATGCTGGAGTATGCCTATGCGGTTGGTACCTGAGATCGCTCTCGGTCGGACACCGTCCCTTCTGGGAGCAACGGTCTATGTGCTGGCCGCCCTGTTCTGGGTCGCCCTGATGTGGAGCTACTTCACGAGAGTGGAGGTGGTCGTCCATGCTCCCGGCGTCGTCCACCCCGAAGGCGAGGTGGTTCGCATCACCACGGAAGTCGATGGCACGATAGCCGCGGTATATGTCCAGGAAGGGGACATAGTGGGAACCGGCGACATCCTCGTTCGTCTGGACGACGGGGAGACCCCTGCCGGCAGGCAAACCCTGCTCGAACAGATCGACTTGCTGGAGTCGCAACTGGAGGGCATCGCACAAACAGGCCGAGATGCCACATCTATTTTCCAATTGGAGGAACGCAAACTGGAGATCGAGATTCGAACTGCCGAAGAAGATCTCGAACGCAGGTGGGCAAGCCACGAGGCCTTACTACAGTCATCCGAATTGGAGTTGGAGCGCGCAAGGAACCGCCACTTGCGCACTGAGCAACTACTGAAGGAAGGATTGGTTTCCGTTCAATCTCACGATGAAATCGAAACGGCGCTGCTCATTGCCCAGTCGGTCCGTTCGGAAACGGAGAGCCGCGCCCCAACCGATACCCCGTTCATGTCTTTAATTCAAGCTCGGGATCTGAACCAGGCACAGTTCGAGGCCAGGCGTCGGGAACTCGAAGCAACAGCAACGCCGATTTACGGACGCCTCGCCGAACTACGTCTCGGGTTGCAACAAGCCAGCCGTACGGCGAATCGGCTGACGATCCGAACTCCTGCGAAAGGAAAACTCACTTCCCTGTCCACGCTTCACCCGGGCGAACACTTACCCTCAGGCACCCTCATCGCAACCCTCGCCCCAACGCCCATCTACCTGATCGTCGAAGCCTGGCTTCCAAACCGCGACGCACCGCTGGTCCACCGCGGCCAAAGGGTCCGACTCGTCACGGAGGACTCGGAAACCTTCGACGGCTACGTCCTTTCCATCAGCCCCGACGCCCGCCTGACCGACTCAGGAACCGGTGCCTACCGCGTCCTGATCACCCCCGACACCAATCGCAAACTCCACCTCGGCCTCGCTCTCGAAACCCTCTTCGTTACACGGGAGGAGCGGGTTTTGTCACTATTATTCAGGAAGATCCGAAAGAATTTCGGTAGTTGAGAGGGAGTCGAAAGTCTAAGATGCAAAGTCCAAGGTCGACCTTGGACCTTGGACGTTACTTCCCCAATACGCCTAGTCATCTGACTAGTCATGTTGATAGAATGATAAGTATGAAAACCAGACAAAGAACCATCAGCATCAGCGAGTTCAAAGCTAAATGCCTGGGCCTTTTGGAAGAACTCGACAACGACGGAATCGTGGTCACAAAGAGAGGCCATCCGATTGCTAAAGTCATTCCAATAGGGGAACCTGACAACAGGAAACTAATCGGTTCTATGAAGGGAAAGATTAAGGTTGACGGAAACATCTTTTCGACCGGAGTGGAGTGGGATGCTGAATCTCGACACACACATGCTCGTAGCCGTACTGGACGGAAGCCTACTCGAAAATGAGACCAAACAGGTCTTGGATCACGGCCTGGCGATTTCGGATATCGTGCTGTGGGAACTTGCGAAGTTGGTGGAGAGAAATCGCTTAAGCCTGGACCTGTCAAGTGATCAATTTCGACGTTGTCTCCGTAATCTGACGGTCATCCCGATCACCCTGGAGATCGCGCGGACGAGCACCGAACTGGATTTCAAGTCGGATCCGGCCGACGAAATCATCGCTGCGACCAGCATAGTCGAGGATATTCCTCTCTTGACCCGGGACGCCAAGATTCTGAAATCCCGCGTCGTCCCGTTCGTCATGCAGTAGCGTGTAGCCGAAGAGGTAGGAACTTCAAACGAGCACCAATGACATACCCAAGAATCCGCGCAAGACTCTTCGACTCCCCATCCCGTCAACTTCTTCAGAGACCAATTCAATGTTGCGAAATTCGAGAGTGGTCGGCTCTCTTGAGGGAACGGAACACGGATTCGATCTGGGTCAGTTGCACGTAGCGAGTCCAATGGACGGGGGGGGGTACAGCCGTGAGATTGGACCGCAGCAAGTAGTGTCCATCACGCAGATGGGCGGCCTGGAGTTTGGCTTTATCGACGTGGAATCGAAACGATCGCCGGGTCACGGGCTGTCCGGGGTCGGGCATCTGGATGCGGACAAAACCAAACGCATCGCGAATTTTTTCCCACTGCAGATCGAACCACTTCTGTTCGTATTGTTTGATCTTGCGTTTGGAGCGCTCCCACCAGATAGGACACTTGACGGGCCGGATCCCGCATCTCGGCCAGGATTTCTTCGGTCGGTATGCCACGATCCATCACCCACAGCCGTTTCGCTGTGCCGTAAGTGTTTTCGATCTTGTCGAGGAGACCCCGCAGTGTCGACTGGTCCGACGTGTTCCCGTCGATCACTTCGTACGCCAACGGAAAGCCGTCTGTCGTGATCACTAGTGCGATCACCACCTGCAAGCAATCGGGCCGGCCGTCACGACTGTAACCGCGCTTGGCTTTCGTGACGACTGGACGCGATCGGCCTTGAGGCTATTCGAGGGGATGCCTTAAACTCAAAGCACTTATGACGACCGACGACGAGTTCCAGATGGAACATGTCGTGCAATCAACTCCGATCTCTTCGGAGTCCTGTTCGGCATGTTGTGAGGTTGATGGTGGGATCTCGTGAGGTGTTAGCTGGCGTTCAGGCTACGCGACTTCCATCACAGTCGCCAACCGTTGGTTCACGACTTGCCAAAACGTCTTGACAGCGTCAGGCTTGCCGTCAAGAAAATCTTCGAAAAAACCGGACTCGTTGAGCGGGTTTGAGTACGCATATCGCTCTCCGTCTTCACCCAGCTGTCGATGCGTGGGACACGCTACAGTTGAAGGCGAGAGAATACAGGAAGATCAAGCCCTTGATACGAAGGTCCGCGTAAGCGCCCTATTGGCACTCCCTTTAATTCCCAGAGCAATCAGGCTGTTTTTGCTTGAATGCCGCCGGCACAGCGCGATGGGAAAGGAACCGGATCGGACTTAACAGACTAGATTAGTCATTTACGTTTGACTATAATAGCCTCATGAATACCGCAAGCGTCTCTAAACTAAAAGCCACACTCTCGGAATTCCTGGCCTTAGTCAAAACCGGCGAGGAGGTGATTGTCACCGAACGGGGCAAGCCGATCGCCAAGATCGTGCCTATACCCCGGGACACCTCGAAACTCTCGCCGCACCTGGAAGAACTAGCTCGATTGGGGTTGGCGCGGGTCGGATCATGCAAACTGCCGAACGGATTCTGGAAGATCCCTCGACCCACCGACAAGACTGGAGCGGCGGCGAAAGCATTGAAAGACGAGCGGGCGAGCGGGCGATGAAGTTTTGGGACACTTCGGCCATTATCCCCCTCTGTCTCAAAGAACCTCAGACACGGCGTGTGAAGACAATCACCGATACCGACCCGACAATCGTCGTTTGGTGGGCCACACCCATGGAGTGCCAGTCCGCTTTCGCACGGCTCCGCCGAGAAGGCAACCTGACGCGACAAGATGAGGATGAAGCCCGAACAGTCCTGGCGGCCTTGGAATCCTCGTGGGTTGAACTCGTGCCAAGCGAGAGGATCCGTGAACACGCCGGCCGTGCCTTGCTGTCCCACCCACTCAGAGCCGCGGACTCCCTACAACTCGGGGCCGCCCTCGCCTGGAGCGATAGCCAGCCACGTGGCTTCGACTTTATCTGCCTGGACCGAAAGCTCAGTGAAGCCGCTCAACTGGAAGGCTTCACGGTTCGACCGTAGGAAAGAAGGGAGGGAGGAGTCCGAAGTCCAAGGTCCAAAGTCATCCGAATTCCGGACTTTCGATCCCATGGAATATATTGGGACAGCTGTTCTTTGTGGTCAGCCGCAAGACCTGATCCAATCCAAGAAGGCGTCGGACCGCCCTGTGGGCCTCGAAGATGTCCGCCTCTGGAATGACCCGGATGAGACCTCTTCCGAGGGCGTCTGAAGCCGGCCCGCCGTTTGTCGAAGCAGTTTCGCCACTAAAGGCCCGCCGGCCCGCCCGTTGCCAGTGAACGGCGCAAAGAATCTGACACTCCGCCCCCCGAACTCCCAATCCCATCTGCGCAATCCGCGTAATCTTCGTACAGACTTCGAACTCCCTCCCCTCCTCCCCATGCTAAACTCCACCCCCATGATTCTCGTAACCGGCGGCGCCGGCTTCATCGGCTCCCACCTGGTGGACAAGCTCCTCGAACGCGGCGAAAAAGTAATCTGCGTAGACGATTTCAACGACTTCTACGACCCGGCGATCAAACGAGCCAACATCCAGTCCCACCTGGATTTCGACTCCTACACGCTGATCGAAACCGACATTCGAGACCGGGACCAGTTCGCTGAACTGTTTCGCAAACACGACATTCGGAGGATCGTCCATCTGGCCGCACGGGCCGGCGTCCGCCCTTCGCTCGAGCAACCCTTCCTTTACGAAGACGTCAACATCAAGGGTACGATGAATCTCCTGGAGCTCGCGCGAAGCTCGAAGGTCGAACAGTTTGTCTTCGCCTCGTCGTCATCCGTCTACGGTGCCAACGAAAAGGTTCCGTTCAGCGAGGAAGACCGAATCGACCGAACCGTTTCGCCCTATGCCGCCACCAAATACGCTGGAGAGTTGATGTGTCACACCTACCACCACCTCTACAGAGTCCCCACGACCTGCCTCCGATTTTTCACCGTATACGGCCCACGCCAGCGCCCGGAGATGGCCATCCACAAGTTCACGCGACTCTTGTATGAAGGAAACTCCATTCCCATGTACGGCGACGGATCGACTGCTCGCGACTACACCTACATCGACGACATCATCGCCGGTGTCCTTGCTTCGCTGGATCGCCCCTTTCCTTTCGAGATTTTCAATCTAGGAGAATCCGTAACAGTCACGCTAAGGTCATTGATCGACACTCTGGAACAAGTGTCCGGTAGGAAACCCAAGACAGAACAACTATCGCTACAACCCGGCGACGTCACAATCACCTACGCCGACGTATCGAAAGCCCGTCGCCTCCTGGACTATACGCCAACCACCTCGATCGAATCCGGCCTTACCCGCTTCCTGGCATGGTTCGAGAAAGTCCTCCGATAGCAAATCGTCGTCACCTCGCTCGGCAATCGCCAACCCCACCCGGACATTCGAACTCCGAATCCGCGCAATCTGCGTCAAGACCTCAGACTCCCACTCCCAAGCAAAAAAAAAGCCGAGAGGTTCCACCCTCACGGCTCTTCAATCACTGATTCTTGTTAATTCTTCCTTTTCTTACGGTGTCGCGGGCGACGCTACAGGAGGAAGAACAACAACAAAATCGTTAAGTACGGGGTCTGCAAGCGTGACGATGTCTATATTGGGGAGGCCCGTGACACCGAGGGCCGTAAGGTCAGACAAGAGGGTCTCCAGTTGGGCGGTGTTGTCGTTGATCGCCTGCTGGTTGGCTCCCAAGTCCGTGGAAAGCAGATTAAACTCGGCTATCTTGTCAAGGATGGCTTGACTTGCCCCGGGCGGGGCGGTGAGCGTAACGATCGGGCTCACGATCATCCCACTATCCGTTAACCCTGAGAATCCAAGAGCGTCCAACTCGGCTCTTATTGTGGCCATATTGCTTTGAATGACGATACTCTCCGCCTCCAGAGTCGCCGTCGAGGTGGCAATGGCTTCCGCTTGCGCGGTGAACGTGGCCTGCTGTGCTACGGTCAGCGAGGAAGCAGCGATCACGGCCTTTGATTGCTCAGTAGCCAATTGAATCTGAATGGCCGCCAATTGCGCCTCCAAGGCACTCAACTCGATCAATGCGATGTTCTGAGCGGCGACCAATTGATTAGCAAGATCGGTGCTCGTGGCTGCCAGAGCAATGATCTGTGCATCCCGACTAGAGATCGTACTATTCGCCGTCGTAATCTGACCGTTCAAAGTTGTGGCCTGACTCGTCAAAGTTGAGATCTCACTCGTCAACGTCGAATTCTGGCTGGTCAGAGTCGTAACCGAAGCATTTGCGGCATCCAAATCCGACTTATCGACCTTATCCCTTCCTACGGCAGCCCAAGTTGCCACTGCTGCCCCACCTGCCACTGCTGCGACGATCGCCGCCCATGCAGATGAAGACAGGTTGCTCGCCTGAGGTGCGGGTGTCGGCCGAGGCAACGAAGGATTCGTCGGTAGCGGAGCCGGCAGATTCGACGCAATCACACTGATCGGGTCGGCTATGACGCCATTGCTACGCCCCAACAGTTTCTCTTGCCCTTCGGTGAGGACAAACGATTCCTGGGTCTCGGTATTCTTGACCTGCAGGGATCCGCTTTGCACTCGCACACCGACGGTCTGCCCGCCGATAACCGAAACAAGGCCGGATCCCGTCTCCTTCATCAGTCGGTAGGGAGTGATATCGACACGCAACGGAGCCCGATCGGCCGCCGAAAACGTTACCGTCCCGGACGCCATCGCCAGCTGAACCATCGCACCGTCTTCGCTGACGGTTAGATCGGTATTTCCCCTCAGTTCAAAGCTCTGGCCGCCGGTCAGGGACACCTTGGCATAGGCATCTCCATGAGCGCGTATCCGGTCACCGGCAAACAGCGTGCCTTCCCGAGAAATGGCAACACTCCGGAGTTCCACAGATCCGAAAGCCGTCACCGACCCCAAGACATCCTTTGCACCCAGTTCGGCTGCGGACACTGGTATCGTAAACGTGGCCATTAACGCAACAAGGACGCTGGCAATCAAACGCTCAACATTCGTGTGTCTCGACATGATTTTCCTCGGCAAAGCGATATTCGCACACACAGAGACTCGTCTAGGAGTCTGCGCGGCAAAGCGCGAAGAACTCGGAGCTATTGGGATTCGATAGGGTCTTGGGAGCAGAACCGCCCGATTCTTTGGAAGCGGATGAAGAAGTCCGGACCGAACTGTACCAAGAGATCGGAAAGTTACACGTCGAGGTGGACTGGTTGAAAAAAAAGTCCGGACTTTCGCGTTAGAGCAACGACGGCCATGGATCGAATCAAGCCAGAGAGAACTGAGCATCGCCGAGCAGTGCCGGTTGTCGGGAGTGTCCCGGTCAGGACTCTACTACAGGCCTGTGGGCGAGAGCGCCGAGAACCTCGAGTTGATGCGGCTGTTGGACGAGCAGTACACACGGACACCGTTCTATGGTGTGCGGCGGATGACCAATGGGCTCGAAAAGCAGGGTCGCCGAGTCAATGCGAAACGAGTGCGTCGACTGATGCGGCAAATGGGCCTGGAAGCGATCTATCCCAAGCCGCGGTTGTCGACGCCGGCACCGGGACATCGGATCTATCCGTACCAGTTGCGGGGGCTGCGAATCGATCGTCCGAACCAGGTATGGGCAACCGAAGCCGGTCCGCCAGGAAAGTTCCACGGCTTCGTAAATGCGTCTGGCCGTGGTCGCCGATTCGTCCAGCACACGCCTGCCGTCCGCCTCCAGACGGTAGATGCGCTTGGACCGGCCGCCGCGCTCGGGCGTCGGATCGGAAAACGCTGACGACAGGCGGAGCAGCTGTTGGCAATTAGCTTTTGGCTGTTGGCTCTTACTGGATTCCAGGGCCGTGACTCGGGTCTCGAGGACCGCGATACGGTCTCGGTGTTTTTGGCTTCCAGGGCGTCGAAGCGCTCTTAGAGCCGGTCGAGGGCGAGTTGAGCGATCATTCCCCATTGGTGCCACTCGGGTGCCTCGGGCCGCGCAGTATGGTCTTCGGTTCCGGTAGCCCGCAAGTCAGCATCTTCAATCTATGGAATCCGTGGCTCTCATTCGAGCGGCCGCCTTCGCTCGTTCTTGACTCATGGTGATTAGTTAATTAGACTACTCCTATGAGTAAGCGATTGCAGGTATTGCTCGGGGAATCGGAGCTTCGCGAGATTCAGGAGGTCGCCAGGCAGAATCAGATGACTGTCGCCGAATGGGTTCGCCAGGCATTGCGGGTGGCCCGACAAGGCCAGTCTAGAATCGACCCGGCCGAAAAACTCGACGCAACCCGAAAGGCCGTTCGGCATAGCTTTCCAGCCCCAGACATCGAACATATGATAGAGGAAATCGAACGCGGCTACTCCACCGAAAACCCGGTGTGATCTTCATCGACTCTAATATCCCGATGTATCTGATCGGGGCCACCCATCCCCTCAAGACAACGGCAGAACGCTTGGTCGAGCGGTACATAGCCGGAAAGGTGGCCATGGTGACCGACCTTGAGGTCTTCCAGGAGATTCTCCATCGCTACACGGCAATCGACCGCCCCGAAGCGATTCGTCCAGCGTTTGACTGGCTTCGGGCGGTCGCCGATGACGTCTTCCCGATCGACATGATCGATGTCGATCGGGCCCGTGAAATCATCGTTGGGAAGCATGGGCTTTCAGCTCGTGACGCCATCCATGCCGCAGTCATGGAACGACACAGCGTCGAACGCATTCTCAGTTTTGATTCCGGATTCGATGGTGTGCGCGGGATCGAACGAATCTATGAATGACAGATCCTTAATCCGGTAAATCTGCCTAGCAGCCTGTCGGACTAACACCGACTCAAGAATACAAACCATTCATATGACAGCACTTACAGTTTCAGGCCAAAAAGGACCGTCGTTGAAAACAATGGACTTACGCCGAAAGTCCGACAGGCTGCTAGTCCGTGGCACTTCGTCTAAGAGAGCTGGCTGCCTGGCTTACCGATGACGCGGTCTACTAAGAAGGCGGCGCGCTCCGTGTTGCGGTCGTCGTTGGACGCCATCAAGTGGACGGCGCAGGCGATCGCCGTCCATACGCGGGAGCTCGACCCTGGAAAGTTCGGGAACCCGCGAGCCGATCAAGCGTTGCTTACCGCAGCGCGGTCGGCGGCCCAGGACGCGGAACCGCTGGCCGAGACGTTCATCGCACACGCGATGCCGGAGTTCCTGGAAAGCCTTGAAACCTCGATCGGCAACTTCCAGCAGGCGCGCGAGGAATACGCGTCCGCTAAGCGGGCCAGTCACTATACGGGTGAGCAGATCGAGGCGATGACTCAAGAGGCGCGCGAGGTGGCGAAGCGGTTGGACGCCATTGTGCGGAATGCCTTGAGCGGGGATGGCGCGACCTTTGCCGTTTGGGAGAAGGCGTGCCATCGCTGGGGGCCTACGATCGAGGGCCAAGAGCTAACAGCTAACAAATCAGGCGATTCCACTACGTGCGGCGGCATCGAAGTATCGAATTGCGCCAGGGGAAGCGTCGCGAGGTGGCGAATGCTGTCCTCGTCCAATGGGCAACTTTCGATCTGGTGTCGTGCGCGCTGGATAGGGATATAGGTGGCCGGTGGTTCGGGCAGCGGCAACTTTCCGAGTGCGTGCTTGATTATCACTTCACAGCAAGATACAGCGCTCAGATAAACCTCATTCTCTTGATTGCGGATGGCGTCAGTCCAACTTGTGGATAACCTTGAATCGCCGCTAATGAACCAGAGAAAGACATGCGTGTCCGCCGGGCATTGAATCTACCTTTCGGCCCTGGATTCGCGGCCGGGTCCAGAATCGAAGATCGGAGCCGGATACTCCTGGAAAGCCTTGTCGACTGTAACAATGACCAATTCATGTTCGAGAGCCTGACAGGCCAGCGCCCGATCGAAAGGGTCCCTGTGCGCCAGGGGAAGCGTCGCGAGGTGGCGAATGCTGTCCTCGTCCAATGGGCAACTTTCGATCTGGTGTCGTGCGCGCTGGATAGGGATATAGGTGGCCGGTGGTTCGGGCAGCGGCAACTTTCCGAGTGCGTGCTTGATTATCACTTCACAGCAAGATACAGCGCTCAGATAAACCTCATTCTCTTGATTGCGGATGGCGTCAGTCCAACTTGTGGATAACCTTGAATCGCCGCTAATGAACCAGAGAAAGACATGCGTGTCCAGCAGCAGTTTCATTCGCCTTCAAAGCTTTTCAAGAGAGCTTCAGACATCGGAGCATCGAAATCATCGGGTACCGTGAACTCGCCTGCACACAAACCGAACGGCCGTAACATATCAGCGCCTTTCGGAACCGGCTTGATCTGGGCCACTGGTTGTCCTTTGCTGATGATCATCAGTGTCTCACCTGCTTCAACACGATGAAGCTACTCCAAAAGATTTCGCTGGATCTCTTCCACCTTTATCTCAGTCATGTAACGATTATCTCAGTTGGCCGGATTTCGACCAAAGCGTTTTCACTCCAGGCCGAGGGGAGCGGGCAGCTATCAGCTTGCTGCGGGCAGCTTTTTCCGCCCAAGAGCATCTTGATGTGCAACAAGCCAATCTGATGTAAGTACTGAATTGGTGACGTGTCGCAAATGACTTTATCCAAGCCGCGTTTCCGATTCCAATTCTTCTTCACTCAGATTAAAGGTGTCGACATCATGATCGGCGAGCTTCATGAGGAAGACCGTTCGCGGAACGCCGGCCAATTTCGCCGCCGCACCAGAAGACAGGCGACCAAGCTCATAAAGCTTGACAGCGGCGGCCGTTCGGAGTTCCTCACCACATTCGGCAGAGGTCAGTTTGAGCGCGAGCAACGCCTCGTCGGGAATTGACAGCCTTATTTCAGTCATAAGTCCCCTCTAAAGAGTCGAATGTCCCATGATCACCATGCAATCTCAACCAAAGCAGAATCGACAATGATCTGATCGGTCGTAATGAGCGGAGGCCCCCTGTTTCTCGCCGTCGCGACGATACACATGTCGAATGGATCATCGATCGATTGCATGGCAAAGCAATGGGTACGTGTCTGCCACGTACAGGGCCATTTAGTCGGCCAGACTTTGAACACGGCGGACAAGCGACTGGGTTTGTCCACCCGGTCTGGCCCACTTTTGATCGTCTGATTTGGCCCACCCCCTCCTGTTAATAATTCCGCCTCCTCCGCAGAATTTGTGGGCAGTCCAAAGGCCTGTGCGCACATAAGTAATTGAAACAAAGTACCTTATTCTTTTGTTCGACGGCGAATATTCCAGTACCCACTTCGGTCGGACGCCTACACCCGGTGCCCGGAGCCCCCGCCGGAGGCCCCGTTCCCCATCGCCCACACCAGCCGACACCGCGGAGCGCAGCCGAGGGTCAAGGCCGGCGCAGCCGCCGAGCTTGCGAGGGAAGCCTTGAGGCTTGGCGAGCACCGTGGTCTCCTCAAGCGGCGATGGAAGACGGTTTTACCCACAAATTCTGCGGAAGACCCGAAAGTTCTTTGTTTGTTATCTGCACTCAGGCGTCCGTCCTTCTGAGGGTGGTCGAATCTACATGTACAGTCTAATTTGAAGGGCGCAGATTGGGCTAAGAATGGGAAAGTGTCTGGACGCCATGGTACGAAACACTGGAGCGGCGACGGGGCGACCTTCGCCGTGTGGGAGAAGGCGTGCCAGTTTGGGCGGACTCGGTCGAGGCGGGGCCGCGGATGAGGTCATTGGGGTGGCCGGGGGGGCCGGAGCGGCCGAAGCGTCGACGTCGGCAACCGTGACGTAGTCGGCAGACCGTCGCACGCCAATGATACGAATCGGGGGGTGGTCGCGGATGTGGCGGATGGATTCCGCGGTTATGTGGCGCCAGTCGGTTCGGAGTGGCTTCGATATGTGGGAGAGGTAACCAGCGTATGCGGCCCGATGGTCCGACATGCTGTGCTCGGGCTGTTTCTGATCCAGTCGTCGCGTCTTTCCTGGCGGGTGGCCAGGGACGGCCACGACCGTACACGCTGGCCCGTGGCGCCTCGGCGTTAGATACAGTGATTCGATTTCGGATTCGATGGGGTGCGCGGGATCGAACGAATCTGTGAATGACAGATCCTATTCCGCTAAGTCTGCGTAATCGGTGGCCTTCATCTAAGAGGCTGGCCGCCTGGCTTGCCGATGATCCGGTCTACTGTGTCGATTAAAGCATTCAGCTTTTTTTCGGTGACTTGCTGCGCTTCCTCGGTGAGGCGGTGCGCTTCCTCGGTGAGACGGTGCGCGTCAGCGGTGCTGCGCTGTGCCTCGGCAACTTTGGTAATGGCGAGGGTCATGCCTTTATGCATTTCACGCAACTCTCGGATGTCTTCTTCATGATGAGCTTGATGCTCTGCCACAGTGCTTAGAAAGTTCTCGATTCTGGTGAACCGTTCTTCTGGCGTCATTGGGTTATCCATACCGTAGGTCGAAAAGGCTGTGCTCAGTTTACCATCAGACTGGTTGACGGATATGAGCCGCGGTTGGATGTAGCGCCAATCACAAGATTTTGGGAATTAGAAAGAGAAGCTTCGGGATTAGCGGGGAGGGGGGAGCGGGTAGCTTGCAGCGGGGAGCGGGGAGCCGTTCGGCAGGGGCAACGCTGGATTCAGGGGTGCGGCGTATATCTTGTCGGAGCTCGCCACCCTGGGGTCGGAAAAGGCCGACGCAGACGAACGGCCTCAAACACGGCGTTGATTTTCGCGAGGCGGCTACGGTTTTCGAGGATCCGCTGTCAACTACTTTTCCCAGCGAAGACCACTCCGAGATTGAATCGCGATTCTTGACGATAGGACATCAGCTTCTTCACGTGCCAAACCCAGACGATTGAGATTGCCAGCCGCGACGCATCCATGACATTCTTACCAGTAAGACACTAACTAGGAGATTTATGTCAAAACTGGCTACAACAAAGATGTCGTCGAAGGGACAGGTGGTCATTCCCGAGGATGTCCGGTCACGGTTAGGCCTTGAGGCAGGTGCGCAGTTCGTCGTGGTAGGCGATAAGGATGTGGTGATTCTGAAACGGATTGTCCCTCCGTCGATGCGTGAATTCGATGAGCTTGTCAGCCAGGCAAGAAAAGAAGCTCGAAAAACCGGGATGAAACGTTCGGATGTCGAAGCAGCAGCGCGAAAGGTCCGAAAGCGATCTTGAAAGTTGTCATGGACACGAACGTCTTTGTTTCAGGTGTTTTCTTCGGCGGCGTGCCGGGCCGAATTCTGTCTGCGTGGCGAGATAGCACCACTACGCTGGTCGTGTCGCCTGAGATTCTCGATGAGTATGAGGCAACGGGTCAAAGGCTCGCCGATGATTTCCCTGGAGCAGATCTTGATCCACTGATTGCTCTCGTGGCGAAGGAAGGCATTGTTGTCCATGCCCCGCAGCTACCGGAAACTGTGTGCGACGATCCAGATGACGACATCTTCCTGGCATGTGCTATTGCGTCCTCCACAAGGTTCGTTGTCAGCGGCGATCGTGCTCTTCTCCGTACATCCGGTTACGGCGGCGTTGAAGTGTTGAGTCCCCGTACATTCGTTGACCGCTACCTGAAAGAGGTGTAGCTGCGGAGGAAGATAATAGGGTTGTAAATCTCAATTCGAGGTCGAAATGTCCAAGATCACTGCATTCTCTGTGCTGGCCTCGCGCCGCCGGCCAAGCCGCCTCGGTGCGCTGCTGGAAGGACGCAAGGTCAAGGACGCTCGAGCTGTTTCTCCTTCCGAACGGCTTCTCACCGCCTTGCAGCTTTCGGATCTGTGCCGGGAGCTTGGAAAGACGTGTTCGCCGAAGCGTTGACCGAAATCACCGCCCGTTTTGAAAAGGGCGACAAGTGAGGGACTCATCCGGGCATACGCGCTGATCGGCGGGATGGCCGTTTCGGCTTGGGGCGTTCCCCGGGCCACCCCCGATCTCGACTTCGCGGTGGCTCTCGGCACGGAAAAACGCACTAGCCGAAGCCCTCGACGGCATCTTCCAGTCCGGAGGCGCCGACGACCCGTTGGGCGTGTGTTTCAAGTGGCCATTCCAACGGATGCCGCTCCCATCCCAGCACAACTGCTGGTGCTTCCCCATCCTTGGCCGACAGTCTTGTTCGAAAATGTGGAACATCTCTCAATCTTGGGAAGCCTCGTCCCGGTGACGTCCTGGCAAGTGCTCCTCTTGCTGAAGCTATACGCTTTCCATCCGAACAGGGTCAACCAGGTTGGTCCTCGAGCCGGTCGAGACGCTGGGCTTGGTGCGTCACCAACTGCGTGAGAAGACGGTTGGACTCGACCAACTCGTCCTGAGTTGTCAAGAGATGGCCGCTGACACCGACCAGGTCGCCGGTGGTCGATACCAGATCGCCGGTAGTCGATACCAGGTCGCTAGTGGTCGATACCAGGTCGCCTGTGGTCGATACCAGGTCGCCTGTGGTCGATGCCAGAGTGTCGGTGA
Organism: Terriglobia bacterium; assembly: GCA_965262425.1. GTDB lineage: Bacteria > Acidobacteriota > Terriglobia > 20CM-2-55-15 > 20CM-2-55-15 > CAZOZZ01. The sequence goes on from OZ253536.1 coordinate 3,721,381, forward strand.
TCGATATCAGATTATCGCTGATGGATGCCAGATTGTTGAGCCGCTCTGTCAGGCCGTCTATCTGCGCGTCCACTCGATCTTGGCTCTTAGCAAGCTTGTCCATTCGTAGGACAGAATCGGCTTGGTTTTTAAGGATGAAGTCTATCGTTCGGTCTAATTCGTCCGGGGTCATTGGTGCACCTATTGTCGGCGGAAAAGGGCTGGTTGTTAGTATACGCGAAGAGGTTGGCAGTTGACTATTGGCGGTTGGCTTGTCGGCGTTGCAGGTCAGCCTGAATGGCCAGTCGGTCCGGGTCCAACCCGACGTTTGAAGCAGATGTTTTCGGATCCTGTCCGCGCTTAGCGGACGGCGCGGGCGATCGCCGTATACACGCCGGCGCTCGACGCTGGGAAGTTCCGGAACCAGCGTGCCGATCAAGCGTTGCTGACCGCAGCGCGGTCGGCGGCTCAGGACGCGGCAACACTGGCCGAGGCGTTCATTGCACACGCGATACCGGAGGACTTCCTGGGAAATCTTGAAACCTCGATCGACAACTTCCAGCAGGCGCGCGAGGAATACGCGTCCGCTAAGCGGGCCAGTCACTATACGGGTGAGCAAATCGAGGCGATGACGCAAGAGACACGAGAGGTGGCGAAGCGGTTGGACGCCATTGTGCGGAATGCCTTGAGTGGGGATGGGGCGACCTTTGCTGTTTGGAAGAGGTCGTGCCAGTTTGGGCAGTCTCGGTCGAGGCGGCCTGGGGTGACTGAGGTGCCCGGAGCCTGGGGGAACCGAAGAGTCGGCATCCGTGCCGGCATCGGCGACGTTGACGTAATTGGAAGAGTGTCCGACGTCAGCGATACGGATCGGCGGGTGGCTGCGGATGTGGCGGATGGATTTCGCGGGTTCGTGGCGCCCGTTCGGTCTGGGGGGTGGGCTATTAGCGGGCAGCGATCAGCGCGGAGCTTAGAGCGAGCAGAATGCAGCGCCTTGGGTTGGTGGGAAGCGGTCGGTTGTCAGCGATCAGCTGGCAGCTCTGGGGCACGCGGGCGGGCAGCGACCAGATAGCAGCGTTCTGGCGATAACCCGCGCCGTAAGCCAAATGTTCTTGCGAGAGAACATGCCTCCCAGCCGAGAGAAAACGGCAGCGGGGCTGCCACTTGTGGCGACGGGTCGTCGCCGTTAGCCAGCTTTTGAAATCAGGACGCTTTCCCGAGTAGTGACCGCTCGGCGGGAGGAGGCAGCTCAACGGCTACGAAGCTCACCGCAGGATAGAGATAGTCCTCTCCACTCTCGTCAATCACTCGAATGTAATCGTCACGCCCGGCGCGGTCGTCCGGGAGCACGCAGTAGACTTTGTGTAGCTCGAGCGACGCAGGATAACCGGAATTATCTATGCAGATTGCAAAATGATGGGAAGGATGCTTTTTTTGACTCATTGTTCCACGTCAAGATACCGTTTCCATTTGAATAGTATCAAAGATGCATGCTCCAAAGGGCGGGTCAGGTCCGCGTATCTGGCTAACTTGGGAGCAGGCAGCGATCAGCTTGCAGCGGGCAGCTTGGGATTGGCGGGCAGCGGTTAGGCTGGCTGCACGATCTGCGTCATTGCGAGACTTGGATGGCGGCTTCATTCCCCGCAAGGCTCAGATTGAGTTCGATTCTCGAATACGGCACGCTCGGAATAATACTGCCCCGTGGACCCTGCTTCAAGAATTGGCGCCCAGATTTCGGTCAGATTCGGTTGCGACCGATTGAGCTGACCGGAGGCATAGCCCTGCCAGTTCGGGCGGTCTCGGTCGAGGCGGCGGGTGGCGCATCAGGTGGCCGGGGAGCCGGAAGAACCGACGACGGTGTGGGGAGCGGTGACGGCGACGTGATCGGCAGAGTGTCGCACGTCAGCGAGTGAACAGGGAACGTCGTGCTTCGTCCGTCAGCATGCCGGCACCAGAGAGGTTGTTTTAGATTGGGTTCACGTTCGTCGGGAATCTGGGCGCGTCGCCACCCGGCGATCGCGGCCTGATGCTCCGACATGCGGTGCCCGAGCTGTTTCTAATTCAGTCGTCGCGTCTTTCCTGGCGGGTGGCCAGGGACAGCCACGACCGTACACGCTATCCCCACCGCCTCGGCGCTAGATACAGTGATTCGATTTCGGATTCGATGGGGTGCGCGGGATCGAACGAATCTGTGAATAACAGATCCTATTCCCCTAAGTCTGCGTAATCGGTGGCCTTCATCTAGTGTAGTCCGTCACAGTTAATGTAACTTATTCAGCTTTCCTACGTCTGAGTATATATGAGGAGAGCACCGACGATTAAATTGGACATTCCTGTGCGGAAGGAACTGGAGCGACTGAGCCGAAGCCGCAGTGTGGCGGTCCGGTTGGCGGAACGATCTCGAATTGTCTTGCTGGCCGCCGGGGGTCTGGACAATCAGGAGATCGCTGCCAAGTTGGACATCACTCGTCAAAAGGCCGGACGTTGGCGCGATCGTTTCGTTGAAGATGGCCTCGGGGGAATCGAAAAGGACGCTTCCCGCAGTGGACGGATTCCCTCGACCGGCCGCCGGAAGCGGGCCCGGATCGTGAAGAAGACGGTCGAAGGGAAGCCTCCGAACGCCACGCACTGGAGCCGGTCCTTGATGGCCAGGGCAACCGGCGTCAGCGAGTCCACGGTAGGGAGAATCTGGCGGGCTCATGGCTTGAAGCCTCATCTGGCACGCACCTTCAAACTTTCCAACGACAAACAATTTGTCGAGAAGTTGGAGGATGTGGTCGGTTTGTATCTGAACCCTCCGGAAAACGCCATTGTTTTGTCCTGCGATGAGAAGAGCCAGATGCAGGCCCTGGACCGCACGCAACCCGGGTTACCTCTGAAGAAGGGGCGGTGCGGCACCCTCACCCACGACTACAAACGCAACGGGACGACCACGATGTTCGCCGCGCTCAATACGCTGGACGGCTCGATTATCGGGACCTGTATGCCGAAGCATCGTCATCAGGAATGGATCCGGTTTCTCAATCAGATCAAACGTTCCGTGCCGAAAGACAAACAGATCCATATCATTTGCGACAACTACGCCACGCACAAACATCAGAAAGTCGTCAACTGGTTGAAGCGCAACACGCGCTTTCATGTGCACTTCACACCGACCAGTGCATCCTGGCTGAACATGGTCGAACGCTTCTTCCGGGATCTTTCCGAACAACGGCTTCGGCGCGGGGTTTTCCATTCGGTTCCTGAGCTAATCCAGGCCGTGGAGGAATATGTCGGGGGTCACAATCAGAACCCGAAGCCCTTCATTTGGACCGCAACGGCTTCCGATATTCTTGAAAAAGTTCAACGTGCCCGAAAGAAGCTCGATAAGTTACAGTCTGTTTGACGGGGACCACTAGGAGGCTGGCCGCCTGGCTTGCCGATGATCCGGTCTACTGTGTCGATTAAAGCATTCAGCTTTTTTTCGGTGACTTGCTGCGCTTCCTCGGTGAGGCGGTGCGCGTCAGCGGTGCTGCGCTGTGCCTCGGCAACTTTGGTAATGGCGAGGGTCATGCCTTTATGCATGTCACGCAACTCTCGGATATCTTCTTCATGATGAGCTTGATGCTCTGCCACAGTGCCTAGAAGGTTCTCGATTCTGGTGAACCGTTCTTCTGGCGTCATTGGGTTATCCATATCGTAGGTCGAAAAGGCTGTGCTCAGTTTACCATCAGACTAGCGCTCGGTTGACGGCTATCAGTCGCCGTTGGATTTAGCGCCAATCACAAGATTTTGGGAATTAGAAAGAGAAGCTTCGGGATTAGCGGGGAGCGAGCAGAGGGCAACTGGTCGGCAGGATGCGTAATTAGCGTCACTGCGAAACTTGGCAGGCGGCTTCATTTCAGCGATGCTCAGTCTGAGCTTCTTTGTGAATACAGCGGGCTCTTCTTTACTTCAATCGCGTTTGAGCAACTCCTCAGCGGTCAGGCCGATCTCCCGAGCAATCTTGCGAAGCAACGTCGGGGAAATGTCGCGCCCCGAATGAAAAGGGACGTCGTGCTTCGTCCGTCAGCATGCCGGTACTGGCAATGAGATCCGCGCTATCGAACCCTTTGAAATCCAAGACGCTCCAAAAGAGCTACCACCACCCGAGGCTTTAGAACCGGCAGCGAACCCACGGCTACGCCATCCGGATCGTTTGAAGACCTACAAACTCAGACTCGAGTTTGGGATCGCCATCCTCCAGAAGCATCTCGATTGCTTCACGGAGATTCTTGTCAAGCTCATCGAGCGTGCTAACCTGACTGTGGGCGCCCGGCCACCCGGGAATGGAACCAACGAAAAGACCGGTATCGGGGTCGCGCTCTACGATGGAGTTGAACATACGCATGCTGTCGCCTCCCTAGCATCAGTATTACTCGTGAGAATAGCGTAACAATCGCCCCCTGAGCAACGTATCGCTTCGCTGGCCCAAGGCAGCGGGGAGCGGGCAGCTATCAGCTGGCGGCTTGCGGAAGTTTCTTCCGGTGGTCAGCTCTGAGCTTCTAGATGAGTGCGGCAATCATTTTCTTCACTTCGATCGCCTTTGATGCAACCTTGTCGTGCTCCGATTCGGTGATCAGGGTCAGGTCCCGCGCCAGGAGCAGGTGATACTCCAGTTCGCTGGCAGAGCCTCGGGCGATGGACCAGAAGCGGGCCAACTCGGGATCTCCTTCCCTTCCACAGCCTTTCGACGAGGTTGGCGGGTACAGAGGCGGCTGAACGGCGGATTTGGGAGGTCAGGTCGTACCATGCGATCTTCTTTCTGGCCGCCGCCAACTCCGGTCGATGCGTCGCATACGTTTGTGTCAAAATATGAACCCATGAGCGAATCCAATTCCATGAAGCGGATCACTTTTAACTCGAAGCAGTGTGGTGGTATCCCTGCATTCGTGGCATGCGCATTCGGGTCAAAGATGTGTTGGGAATGTTAGCGGCCGGCACTAGCGGGCAGGAAATTCTTCGGGATTATCCGTATCTGGAGCCTGAAGACATTCGTGCCTGTCTAGAATACGCCGCTGCTCAAGCGAACCATCCCGTCGTCTCGGGTACGTGAGGTTCTTGGTCGACGCGCAACTGCCGCCCGCACTCGTGTATTGGCTCGCCGACCAGGGCCACCAAGCGCGACATGTTCAAGACGAGGGTTTGTGCAACGCCGAGGATGGACCCGTCTGGATGCATGCGCTGCAGGTCGGCGCAGTGATCGTGACTACGAGGACTTCGCGGAGCGTGCTGGACGCGATCCGCATGGTCCTATAATCGTGTGGCTACGTATTGGAAACGCGACAAATCGTGCACTGCTGGAATGGTTGCGGACGAGATGGTCCGAGATCATCGAACTTCTAGATTCAGGAAATGGGCTAATCGAGGTCCGCAAATTCACTTCGGGGGATGCCGCGACCCGCGCGGCCGATGAGATCCCTATGCGCGGTGACCATCTGGCATCATTCCCGAGTTCGGGCGTGTGGCTGCGGATCAATCACTATCCGCTCGATGAATCAGCCGCAAAGTTTTCTGCTCTCGGGAACGGTCAGGTCGCCCCTGGAAACTAACCCGTTGGCTTGGGGTGCTGCGAGTCGTTACACCGACGATGGAAGGGAAGGGCCACTGCCAGACTTGGCGGGCGGGTTCGTTCCCCGCGATGCTCAGTTTGAGTCGATTCGCGAATACGGCACGCTGGGAATAAAGCTGCCCGTGGATCCGAAAGTGTGCCAATCTTAGTTGGAAATTGAAACGGCTCCAAACCCTATGGTTTGATGGTATTGGAAGAAACAACATCAAGCCTGTAAGAGAAAGGAGCCGAGATGAGCAGTCTGTTACGTTCGGTGAAGAAACGCAAGAAGTCGCGTGTGCTGGGTGAGGTCGAGGTCCTGAGCCGGGAGGAATACTCGGGACTGGAATTGGACTCGAAGGTGGAGATGATTCGGGCGTTGATCCCACTGGGGTTGATGCACGTGGAGGAGTTGCTCGACGAGGAAGTGAAGGCGTTGGCGGGTGAGCGATACGCGCGAAAGGAGGCGACGTTGAGGGGCCGGCGACACGGGAGTAATCCGGGGACCGTGGGGCTCGGGGGCCAGCGGGTGCCGGTTCGGGTGCCTCGAGTGCGCAGCGTGGCGGGCGGGGAGATTCCGCTTCGGAGCTACGAGGAACTCAGTCCGGATGGCGCGGTGAACGAACTGCTTCTCAGACGTGTGCTTTATGGGATCTCCTGCCGGAACTACGAGTCGGCCGCGGAAGCGATTCCAGGAGCCATCGGATTGTCGAGCTCGACGGTGTCTCGAGGATTCGTCCAGGCGAGTGGGGCGAAACTTCGGGAGATGCAGGAGCGGGATCTGTCGGCCGAGGACGTGGTGGCGATCTTCCTGGACGGGAAAATGTTTGCCGACGCCACGATGGTTGTGGCCCTGGGCATCACAATTACGGGCGACAAACGCTTCTTAGGCTTCGTGGAGACGAGTACGGAGAACGAGCAGGTACTGACTCCGTTTCTCCGTTCATTGATGGAGCGAGGCCTGGACATCTCTGAAGGCGTGCTGGTGATCGTCGACGGCGGCAAAGGTCTGCGCGCGGCAGTCAAGCGGGCATTCGGTAATCGAGCCCTGGTCCAACGCTGCCAATGGCACAAACGCGAGAACGTGGTGAGCTACCTGTCGAAGACCGAGCAAGCCGCGTGGCGCAAGCGGCTTCAGCGTGCGTACCAGCGCCCGGAGTACAACGAAGCCCGGGCGGCCCTCGAACAGCTCCATGGAGAGCTCGAGGAGCGAAACCAATCGGCCGCTACGAGCCTTGAGGAAGGCCTGGAGGAGACCCTCACGTTGCATCGACTCGGCGTGTACGGGGTCCTGGGCCGTTCGTTCAAGACGACGAATTGCTTGGAATCGGTCAATGCCCTCGTCGAGGAAAGGTGCGCGAAGGTCGATCATTGGAAGAACTCGAGCCAGCGGCAGCGCTGGTTGGCGACGGCGCTCATCGACATCGAACCACGCTTGAGGAAGGTGATCGGCTACCGTCATCTTCCAAAGCTCCGCGAAGCCCTCAGGCGGGAGCTGAAGATTGAGGCGAAGACGTCGACGAGATCGAAGAAGAAGGTTGCGTGACCAATCGTGAGCCGTGGAGAGTTTCAACTAAGAATGGGATTGACTCGTGGATCCTGTTTCAGAGTGACAAGGCTGTAGTCAGCTTACCGATTAGACGACGTACTCGTCAGGCCGATACCGATCCATATTCTCGGACACCCAGTCGATCGTGATCTGAAGGCCCTCCTCAAAAGAGATCTTCGGCTTCCAGACGAGCACTTCCTCAGCCAACGCCACGCCGGCTAGTAGACGATCCACTTCGCTTCCCTCTGGGCGGGTACGAGCCGCTTCGTGCTCTAGTCGGACATCTCTGCCAACGAGTCGAACGATCGTCTTGGCCAATTCCCGAATGGAGATTTCCTTGCCAGATCCCAGATTCACGGTGCGACCAACCGCTTTATCCGAAACTGCGGCGGAGAGGAAGCCATCGACCGTGTTCCCAACGAAGTTGAAGTCACGGGTCGGATCCTGACTGCCGATTCTTACGACGTCCCTCATCAAGGCCTGACTGATGATCGTCGGAATCACCGCGCGCGCGGACTGACGAGGCCCGAACGTGTTGAACGGACGGACGGTCACAACGGGTAAACCGAAAGATTGGTGGAAGGCCTCGGCCATCTTGTCGGCTCCGATCTTGGAGGCGGAGTACGGCGACTGTCCTTGAAGGGGGTGCTTTTCGTCGATCGGCACGTATTGAGCGGTTCCGTAAACTTCACTGGTGGAGGTGTGGACGATCCTCTCGACCTCGGACTCCCTCGATGACTGGAGCACGTTCAGTGTCCCATTGATGTTGGTTGAAACATAGGAACGGGGGGCCTGGTACGAATAGGGGATTCCGATCAATGCGGCCAGGTGAAAGACGATATCCCGGTCTCGCGTCGCCCGCCGGACGGAGTCGGAATCCCGGACGTCCCCAGCGATGAATTCAATTTCGTTGCGGTGCTGCGATTCATCAAGCCACCCTCGGCTTCCATCGGAACTGTAGTGGACGAAAGCTGATACCTTGGCGCCGATCTCGACAAGACCCTCGGTCAGGTGACTTCCTATGAAGCCGCCGGCTCCGGTTACCAGGACCGCCTTACCGCTGAGGCTGCTGATAGAGGGTTGCGACGACGGGGGGGAGGGGGTCCGCACAAATAATCGGGTCTTCCGCAGAATTTGTGGGTAAAACCGTCTTCCATCGCCGCTTGAGGAGACCACGGTGCTCGCCAAGCCTCAAGGCTTCCCTCGCAAGCTCGGCGGCTGCGCCGGCCTTGACCCTCGGCTGCGCTCCGCGGTGTCGGCTGGTGTGGGCGATGGGGAACGGGGCCTCCGGCGGGGGCTCCGGGCACCGGGTGTAGGCGTCCGACCGAAGTGGGTACTGGAATATTCGCCGTCGAACAAAAGAATAAGGTACTTTGTTTCAATTACTTATGTGCGCACAGGCCTTTGGACTGCCCACAAATTCTGCGGAGGAGGCAAATAATCTCCTAGACCTCGGCGGTGGGGCCACAAACCACGATGAACCCCGACCACGGGAAGCGACCGTTCTGCCGCAAGGGTTGGGTTAAATGGTCGACGATGCGAGACCTGTACATTGGGGGAGTCCTGAGCAATCGAGTCATGTGTCTATGCCCCTATGTCTCAATTGTACTGGATCGAGATTCTTTGGTTACTAGCTCTTGGCTTTAGACTGTTACGAGTTGCTTCTCCGACGTGGGAGACGAGGGGAACCGGGAGGCTCGCGAAAGCTATATTCGGCGAGAGCTGTTCCCCCCATCTCGACAGGGTCAACCAGTTTGGTCCTCAAGGCGGTCGAGACGCTGGGATTGGGTTGTAGCCAACTGCCTGAGAATGCGGTTGGATTCAACCAACTCGTCCTGCGTTGTCAAGAGATGGCGGCTGACACCGGTCAGGTCGCCCGTGGTCGCTACCAGATCGTTGGTAGTCGATACCAGATCGTTAGTAGTCGCTACCAGATCGTTGGAAGTCGACACCAGATCGCTGGTAGTCGATGCCAGGTCGCTGGTGGTCGAAACCAGGTCGCTGGTGAGCGACATCAGGTCATTTGTGATCGACGCCATATTATCGATGTTCGATGCCTGGACGTCGAGCCGCTCTCTCAGGCCGTCTATCTGCGCGTCGACCCGATCTTGGCTCTTCGCAAGCTTATCCATTCTGAGGACGGAATCGGCTTGGTTCTTAAGGATAAAGTCCATCACAAGGTCTAATTCGTCAGGGGTCACGGGCACCTACTTTTGTCGGCGGAAAGAGCTAGCACATAGTATACGCGAAGAGCTTGGGATCCAACGCACTCCGAAACCGGTTGAAGCCACAACGCCCTACCGGTACGATAATCGCCAGCGCCAAGAAGTTGGATGGAGTTCGAAGCGAAACGGATATTTCCTGATACTTTCGGCGCTGATACTGTGTAGCTCCTTTGCACGGCTGGATGCAGTTGGCCGGCGAGTCGACAGGTCTGCAGGGTTTCTGGTTGGCTGTGACTTCACGACCTTTTCGACAGACCGACGGGGCGAAGTTGCGGGAATCACACATGGGCAACGATAGCCCTGAGAATCTGCAGGGGTAGAGGAGAAGCGATGAGAAGGTGTGTAGCCCTGCTGATTTTGATTGTTGCCATTTCGGTTGGCGTGCCGTTTGAAGCCCAGGAGCTTTCGTTGTTCCGGGCACAGTCGACGCAGGCCGTCGGCGGGTTGACGCTCGACCCCACGTCAGGTCAGGTGACGTCTGCCGTTACCGCATTCACGTTTCCCGACAATGGCGGGTTCTCCGCCTCGACGGCGGCTACAGCGGCTAGTACCACTTCCGGTTACGCCAGAATACAGCCGGGCACAGGTGCCACGGCTCCCGCCGGTCTGGCGATCTTTGGATTTACATTCGGCGGCGTCCTTGTTTCCGAGGCCGGCGTTCCAGCCTCGCCGCTGATCGAGAGCGGCAGGATCTATGCCGAGGTTGCCGGAGCGGTCAATACCGGATTGGCCATTGCCAATCCCAACAGCGGGCCGGCAACCGTGACGTTCAATTTCACCGATTCGTCGGGGACTGATTTCGGAAACGGAACGACCACGATTGCCGCCGGAGGCCAGATCGCGAAGTTTCTGAACCAGGACCCGTTCAACAGCGGTGACAACGTCAACGGAACATTCACCTTCACTTCGGACGTACCGATCTCCGTGGTCGCTCTTCGTGGTTTGAGCAACGAACGAGGCGATTTTCTGATCACGACGCTTCCGGTTGCGGCGCTGGCGACAAGATCGACCGCCACAGGCTTTTTCCCCCACTTTGCGGATGGCGGCGGCTGGACGACGCAGGTGATTCTGGTCAACCCGACCGATGGGACTCTGACCGGAAACGTTCAATTCTTCAGCCAGGGCACGGACACGGCGCCTGGAGCGCCGGCTTCGGTGACGGTTGACGGTGTTGGCGCGTCGTCGTTCACCTACTCGATACCCGGGCGGAGTTCCCGACGGTTTCCGACGTCCGGAACGCCGACCGCCACCACGGCCGGTTCGGTCCGAATCGTGCCGGACGGGGGCACCACGACGCCCTCAGGATTGGGGGTGTTTTCATTCAAACCTGGCCAGTTTACCGTGGCCGAGGCGGGTGTGCCTCTGCTCGAACCGGCAACGACCGTACGCATGTATGCCGAATCCGCTCCGCCCATCCAGACCGGAGTTGCTGTAGCCAACCCGTCGTCGACACCCGCCACGGTGACGTTCGAATTGACGACGCTGGCGGGAGTTTCCACGGGGCTGATCGGAACTGCGACCATTCCCGGGGACGGTCAGATTGCAAAGTTCCTGGATCAGATTTCCGGCTTCGAGACCCTGACCACGCCGTTCCAGGGTGTGTTGCGTATATCGACCACGTCGACTGCGGGTCTTTCGATCGTGGGATTGAGAAGCCGCACCAATTCCCGGGGCGACTTCCTGATCACGACTACGTCGCCCGTCGACGAAAACGCCACGGCATCGACAGCCGAGCAACTGTTCCCTCACTTTGCGGACGGTGGTGGCTGGTCGACGCAATTCATACTGTTCGGCGGTTCCAGCGCGTCGACCTCAGGCAACCTTGGGTTCTTCTCCCAGAGCGGCGACGCCATTGACGTCATCCCTTTAACTTTGACTCTGGATTCGCTCTCGCCGACGACGATTGCCCGAGGCGGAATCCTGACCCTGAATGGAGAATTTGATTCGACCGCCGCGAACAACACGGTCGTCTTCACGACAAGTAGCGAGACGACGAGCGTTACGGCCGACACAGCGACCGCTACGACACTGACGGTGACCGTGCCGGCGACGGCGATCAGCGGGCCGGTTCTTGTGCAGTCGGGAGGGGCAAGTTCGACCTCGCAGATTCTGGCGGTAACCGCTTTTTCTACGGAACTGGTACAGAGTTCAGTGACGGTTGCCGCCGGGCAGACTACGACCGGAGTCGATATCTATGTTCCGGCGCCGGCCGGAACTCTCAACTTGACCGCCATTGGTGCGGGAGATCGGTTCTCGGGTATTTCGTTCGCGAGCAGCAGCGTGGAGCTAACGCGGGGGCAAGTGACGGATCTGATCATATCCGGTACGGGGATCAGCCAGGCCAATGGATCGACGTTGACCGTGAGCGGTGGCGGGCTGTTGTTCGCCAACATTTCGTTTACGGGAAATGGCATGTTTGTCGCGGTTTCGGTCTCGGCGACAGCGGCGATGGGGCCGCGGACGGTCATTGTGACGAATTCGAATCTGGATACGTCGGTGCTTTCCGGAGGGATTATTATCAAGTAGTTTTTACCTGTTGGCTTTTGGACGGAGGCGGCTGAACGGCGGATTAGCTTGGCAGTCGAACGTTGGCGGGCTCGAGGAGGATCAGAATTATGAATGGAATCACAGGTGTCGGTGGGCAGTCAGGTTCGGGGTGGGTTGCTGCAGCCGTAGGTGGATTGGTGTTGGCTTGTGGTTCTCTGTTAGGGAGCGTGGTCGTTCAGATGGATCTGGAAGGTCTGGTGGCCGGGGCGGACACGATTGTTCAGGGGAGAGCTGAGGCTGTCTATAGTCAGTGGGATAGCGATCGGAGAGTTATCTACACTTATATTTCGGGGTCTTCCGCAGAATTTGTGGGTAAAACCGTCTTCCATCGCCGCTTGAGGAGACCACGGTGCTCGCCAAGCCTCAAGGCTTCCCTCGCAAGCTCGGCGGCTGCGCCGGCCTTGACCCTCGGCTGCGCTCCGCGGTGTCGGCTGGTGTGGGCGATGGGGAACGGGGCCTCCGGCGGGGGCTCCGGGCACCGGGCGTAGGCGTCCGACCGAAGTGGGTACTGGAATATTCGCCGTCGAACAAAAGAATAAGGTACTTTGTTTCAATTACTTATGTGCGCACAGGCCTTTGGACTGCCCACAAATTCTGCGGAGGAGGCATATTTCGATCGGTGTGGACGAGATCTTGAAGGGAGAGTCGCGGCGGTCGCTGTTGATCAAGCAGCTTGGGGGAACCGTGGGATCGCTGGTGATGACGGTGTCCGGCATGCCTGGGTTCGATGTGGGGGCGGGGGTCATTGTCTTCCTCGAAGACTCCGGAAATGGGACGTTCCAGATCGTCGGACTCAACCAGGGGAAATATGTGATCGCGGAAGACTCGGCGATTTCGAATATCAGCGGGGTCGATCTGTTGAATCCCAAGACCGGGTTGTTGAGCGGGGCGTCGGTGGTGAACAAGGTACTGCTCGAAGAATTCAAGAACAAGATCCGGGAGCTGGTCCGATGAAGAAAACGCTTCTTCTGCTCGTAGTTCTTGTGGCGGCCACTCCCATGTCCGCTTACATACCTCAGACGAATCTGATTGACGGCAGTGTGACCGCAGTGAAGTGGGCCACGGGTGCGTTTCCGATTACGTGGCAAATGAATCCGACTGTGGGATCGAACGTCACAGGGTCGCGGGAACAAGCCGTCGTTTTCAGGGATTCGTTCCAGCAGTGGGTGGAAGTCTCGACTGCTTTGGTCAGTTTTACTGAAGGGGCTTCAACCAATGTATCCGTGAAACCCGGGTTTGATCAGATCAATGTGATCACGACGAATGTCACTTCCGCGGATTTCAGCTCCACTGCCCTCGGGTTGACCGGAACGTTCTCCTTTACGACCACGGGGCTTGATGAATTTGGACGGACGATCGACTTCCCCGGACAAATCATCGAAGCCGACATCATGTTCAACCCCCAGACTAGCTACAGCACCAGCGAGACCACGCCGGAAGGCACGTTCGATCTGGCGTCGGTCGCCACCCACGAGGTGGGTCACCTGCTGGGTCTCGACCATTCCAACATCCTGTCCTCAACCATGTTTCCGACCGTCGTCGCGGGTGCCAGTTTTCCGCGCGACACGGAGGTTGACGACCGCATCGGGATTTCGACGATTTATCCTGCGACATCGTTTGCGTCTTTCGGGGCGTTGAGTGGGACGGTGAGGACAACGGCGAACGTCGCCGTTTTTGGAGCATTGGTGGTTGCGGTGGATTCGAACGGGCAGGCGACGGCCAGTGCTGTTACAGATCCGAACGGGGAGTTTACGATCCAGGGATTGGAAGCGGGAACGTATACGGTTTATGCGGAACCGATGAATCAACCGTTTACGAGTGGGAACGTATTTACGTTGGCGCAGTCGTATCCGGGGAATACGGTGAATAGTAATTTTACGGTTCGATTCAGGTAGGGGTGGGGAGTCTTTACGCAGATTAAGCGGATTACGCGGATTACGCAGATGGGAGGGGGGATTAGTGAGTACAGGATCGAGCGGGGATAGGGAGTGGTTGGCGGATTACTTTGATCTCTATAGGCAGTCGCTGTTCGGGTCGGACGCGTCGGGGCAGATTATCCAGTTGAGGGATGATATGCGGACGGTGACGGAGACGGGTGGGAAGATTCTGATTGGGGGGAATGGGGGGAGCGGGGCGATTGCGAGTCACTGTGCGGTGGATTTGACGAAGAACGCGGGTCTGCGGTCGGTTTGTTTTAGCGATCCAAGCATGATTACCTGTTTTGCGAATGATTATGGGTATGAGCGGTGGGTGGAGAAGGCTCTGTCGTTTTATGCCGACAAAGGAGATCTCGTAATTTTGATCTCCTCCAGTGGCAAGTCGCCGAATATCGTCAATGGGGCGAGATATGCGAAGGGCGAGGGACTGAGGGTGGCGACCTTCAGCGGGTTCGCGGCGGACAACCCGTTGAGAACGTCTGGGGATTTGAATTTTTGGGTGGATAGCCGGGCTTATAACATCGTGGAGATGACGCATCAGATTTGGTTACTGGCGGCGTGTGATCTGGCGATTGGGGAGGCGGAGTATCCGGCTAGCTGAGGATTTTGGTCACGGATTTTCGTGCAACGACAAAGTCTTGATAGCTGATGAACTGTGCCCGACCGCACCAGGAACCGTAATAGGGACTCTCGACGCGAAAACTGGATTTCTGGAACAATTCCCGAACCGTTTCTTCTTCATAGGCAAGCGCCGACTCGGGGTCGGCTTTGTTCGTCGTCAAACACCCCTCGATTCGGTGCACGAAAGCCTGGCCGCTCGATCCGGATTGGATCAATCGGGCCGACTCCTCATTCACAAGGAAGAAGCTTGAAAAGCAGGTCCCTCCCGGCTTAAGGACCCGAGCGATCTCCGAAATATAGTTCTCAAGGTCGGGGGGGAGCATGTGCGTAAATACCGAGTACAGGAATACGAAATCGAAGTAAGCCTCCTCGTATGGAAACCTGAACCTGGCGGCCGACAGTCCCCCGTCTGCGTTGTAGTGACTGTTGTAAACCGGGCAGTGCTGGAACTGAAAATTTGGATATGACGACGTGATGTTCTTCCGGCACCAGGTGATCCCGTCAACCTTGGTGTCAAAGCCCCTGTATTCCCCGTCCGAAGACATGAGCTTCGTCAAGGGCAATGCCAAGCGACCCGTTCCACACCCTACGTCTAACACACAATCCTTGGGCCCGAGGCCGCCGAACCGGACAAAGTAGTCCTTCATTTGCTCTCCGGAACGAATGTATTCGAGCGCCTCGGTTCGAGTCATCGACCAGGGAGGGACCATCTCTTCTCTGCCCACCAGAGCATCCACGGCATCGTTAATCACTTTATAGAGTCGTTGCAGGGCCGGCTTGACCGAAACAGGAATGTATTTCTCAAGTCTCGACTCGAGCCTCAACATCCCCTGCCTGAGCCAGTAAATGATGCTCTTCACGTCGAGTGTTGGGCGGTCTTGAAGAACTCCACCACGTTGTTGGAACATCGGAGTTCCATCGCGGCTCTTGAGGCGGTGGTTAGGGTGGCGACGTGGGGAGTGCAGAGAACTTGAGGCAGCTTCGAGAGGGGACCGTCGTAGGGTTCGTTTTCGAATACGTCCAGGGCGGCGGATGAGAGGCGGCCGGACTGGAGAGATTGGAGTAAGGCTTCCTCGTTGACGAGGTATCCTCGGGACGTGTTGACGAGGCGGCTTCCTTCCTTCATCAAATGAAATTCCGGGGAGCCGAATAACACACCTGCGGCAGCGTCTCTGCCGGCATGGATTGAAACCAGGTCGGCTTCGGCGAGCAGTCGGTCCAGAGAGCAGATGTCGACGTGGTCCGGCACGTCGTTAGGATTCAATGCCGGGTCCGACACCAGAATCTTCGAATCAAACGGTCGAAGTAAGGCATCTACGCGGCGCCCGATCCTTCCGAATCCGATAAGGCCGATGGTCCATTCCGACAGCAAGTGGCCGGTGTGTTTCTTCCAACTGGCGGCTAGGAAGTCGTTCACTTGCTGGGGGAAATTTCGGGCCAACGCGAGAATCATCGCGATCGTCATCTGTGCGACGGGTTCGACGACTTCCTCGATCGTGGTCAGAACTGGAATGTCCAGGCGGCGGGCGGCGGCGAGGTCGATCGCATCCGTGCCGATGCCGCACCGGCTGATGCACCGAAGCTTTGGCAACGATTCCAGTAGATCCGCGGCGTAAGGCTCGACGGCTGCGATCACCGCGTCGACCTGGGCTAGAGCGGACGGCAACTCCTCTCTCGTGATCCTCCGACCGGTTCGATTCTCACGGACTTCAAAGCCGGCATTCTGAAGCAGACGGCGAGGGCTGTCGTCACTGTCGCAGAATTGGGACAAGGTGACGTAAACGATTTTTCGGTTCATGTCATGAAATGCGAGACAGGATGGCTCGCTGGCGTTCGTCCTCCTTGAGATATTTCTCCACCAGAGCGACTTCGTGCGGATAGTTGATTCCAGGGTATCCTCGGGGCCATTCCACAGTCTGAAGCACGATGTCATTTTCTATGATGCGCGACTGCTCGATCGATCCCAAAAGTTCGAGGGGTGTGCGGTCCATGGCGTTGTAGCGCACCAGGAATGGACTCGAGTAGGCGAGGATGCCCAGTATCTTGCGGACTGGTTCGTAGGGGCCTTCGTCGAAGCCGAGGAAGGCGAAATCGCGGGTGCAGAAAAGCACTCGATTTGTTTTGGATACGACACACTTCACGATTGACTGGTCGGTCAGTTCTTCGATACTTTCGATCCTCGAAACCGCGTTCCACGCGGGCGCGTCCGGGCGATCCTCGATCGCTTGAACCATTGTTCGGAGATCTTCCGGCAGGACGAGGATCTCGTCCCCCTGGACGTTGACCACGTGCGTGCAATCGATTTGGGTCATGGCTTCGGCGACGCGGTCGGTGGCGGCCTCATGGTCGGGGGAGGTCATGATTACCCGGCCTCCATGGCTCCGCACCACGTCGGCGATCATCTGGTCACATGTGGCGACGGCAATGTCGGAGAATGCTTCGCTCAAGGACACGCGGCGGCGAACGTGTTCGATCATGGGAAGGCCGGCGACCTGGAGGAGAGGTTTTCCGGGGAAGCGGCTGGCCGCCATTCGGGCGGGGATGATGGCGACGATCTTGGAGGTCATTTGGGAAAGGAGAATGAGCGATCCGAAACCCTAGACTAGTCTTATTGGGGGAGGGTTCCGCAGTCTACGTTCAAGCACTGGCCGGTGATAGCGGACGATTCGTTGCCCGCCAGGAAACAGACCACGGCGGCGACCTCAGTTGCTGTGGGTAGACGACCCAGGGCGGTTTGGCTGACGGCGAACTCCCCGAGGTACTTGTCGACGGGATCGCCATGAGGAGGGGCGGCGGAATCCTTAAGAACGGCGTGGATTTGCTCTGTTTCCACGTAAACGGGGCACACGGCGTTAACTCGGATTCCCCGCGGGCCCAGTTCTTTGGCAAGAGACGGAGTGATGCCGTTCACGGCAAACTTGGCGGCGCATGCCACGGGATCCCAGCGTCCCTCGAAATCAGATCGTTGACACCGAACCCGCATTCGGTTCAACGACGAGGATCCGGTCGACGTCGGGATGTTTCGCCAGAACCTGGCGGTGAATCTTGCCCATGTAGCCGAAACCGAATATAAGACAGTTCATGGCGTCACCGGCCCCTCCCGGTCAGGCCAGTCGCCTCGCTAAAGCGATCGATGCTCTCCTCGCCGACGGGCATGACATAATTCCGGATGTAGCGGACGGCGCCCCGCCACTCCGCTTCAAGATCCCCGGGCGAGCGGCTTTCGTATCGAGCCATTTCCCGTACAAAACCTTCCGTTGAAGTACATCTTCGTCGCCAGGAATCCAGGGCATAAAGCGGATCTGAACCCCACATCGAATCTGTCTTCAGACAAACGGGAAGTAAACCATGCAGGATTCCGAAGAAGACTGTCGATGAACCACGATACAGTATCGCCGAAGCCCTTCGAAAGTCGTCGGCTATCGAGTCTCGATCGGAAATCACGACGTTTGGACGATCCCGCAGCGCAGTCGGAACCAATCCCAACGCCTTTTCCATCGGCCAATTGGGATGGGATCGCAGCACGAAAGTGTAACCGGGAAGAGCGGAGGCACATTCGAAGGCGAAGGAAAACAGGAGTTCGATCTCAGAACCGATTCCTTCAGGCAGCACGAGAACGCATCTCGCACCGGGCCCGGACGGAGCGTCAACGACGGGTCCCTGCTCACGGAAGCTCCCGAATCGCATGACCCGGGCGCCGTGGCCGACGTGACCGTCGCGCATCAGTGTGGCGGTTTCTTCTCCAAGCGCCAGTACGAGGTCCGGCAAGGATCTCTCGGGAACGTCGACAAAAGGTTTCGTCAGCGACAGAGCTTCCGAAAACACGGCCGTGTGCTGATAACCCACGGTCTGGCAACGACGAGATTCAAGCTTTGCCCCCCACCACATCGCCTTCTCCCACCCGTGGCCTTCGTAAAGCGTCAACAACACACGCGGGTCCCAGGTCTTCGCGACCGCCTGGCCAAGCCAAAAGTAAAGGCCTGTCTGTGTGACTACGGGGGAAACGCAATCCCGGGAAACGAACCGATGAACTCGGGCGGTGAGAGCGTCTGATTCTTCGCTTCTTAGTTTCCGCAGTTTGAAAACGGTCCGGATCTGGTCGAACGCCATCCAAAGCGGCGCCCAGCAGGGCACGAGACATAGTTCAGGCAAACGCGCCTTGTCGGAAGTGGAGACGTGAGCCTGGGCGAATTGATTCCAGTCCGATTCGGTGGTGTCACCGCACAGAAGCAGCATCGACACCCCCCGACGGCTCAGACGAGACTGAAGATCACCGTAGTAGAAATCCACGTCGTCGTCGAACCGTCTGGGTCCAAAACACCAGGTCTTGACGACTATGCTGAATGGATGAGCTCGCAGTTCCCGAATCGGACGCCGAAAGCGCCACTGCAGAGATATCAACTTACCGCAGAGCCGAAACGCGTTGATCAAACAGATAAACGCACGCGCCAAAACCCACTTGCTTCGGCTCATCCGACGAGCGAGATCGACGAAAGGCGATCCGCCCAGACTGTCCAGGCCGCCTGGCTCGACGTCCAGTCCCGACATGAGTGCCCGCTGCACAGGATGAACTGGGTGCTTCGGGTGAATCCACAGAATCGACAGAACAGGCAGGGTGGGACACTTCAGCCTGACTTCATTGAGCGCCTCCGCAACTCGGTCAAACTCGTAGGGTATCGTAGCCACCGCGGGACCAGGCGATCGAGGAGACGCAATCAAACAAGTTCAAGAATGGATCGGAGGCGTTCGCTCGAGACACAGACAATCCAGCGAGCCACAGATAGGATCGGGGCAAGTTCTTGAGCTAAGGGATGTTAAACCGAACGGGCCAGTTCCAGTTATCGCCGGTTTCGCTATCTCGATCCGCTTGGACAGGGTTGCACCACGATCTCAAGCTTCTCCCACGCCTTCATGCTGTCCCGCAAGTCCTCGCTGGGAAAGCCGATAATCTGATTAGGTATCGACCGTATGCGTTGCACCGTTCTGGACCTGCTCTTGACCGCTACGCGACCGGGCGACCACGACAAATCAGTTTACCGCAAGTCTCGTCCGTGATGTTCGAATCGTCAACGACGGCTGACCCGTGTCCACGGTAAATTTATTCTCAGAAAGTGCATGATCTGAGGATTGAATTTTTGGGTCTTCCGCAGAATTTGTGGGTAAAACCGTCTTCCATCGCCGCTTGAGGAGACCACGGTGCTCGCCAAGCCTCAAGGCTTCCCTCGCAAGCTCGGCGGCTGCGCCGGCCTTGACCCTCGGCTGCGCTCCGCGGTGTCGGCTGGTGTGGGCGATGGGGAACGGGGCCTCCGGCGGGGGCTCCGGGCACCGGGTGTAGGCGTCCGACCGAAGTGGGTACTGGAATATTCGCCGTCGAACAAAAGAATAAGGTACTTTGTTTCAATTACTTATGTGCGCACAGGCCTTTGGACTGCCCACAAATTCTGCGGAGGAGGCAATTTTTGGTCATCCTCAAGTAGTCGAAGACAAGGCGCGTACTGAACGAGAGCTTGCGCATCAATTGGGCGATCGATTGAGGGGTTTCTGAAAAGACTTGAGAATGCCGACGGCAAAGCGTCGCAGGCGGGAGTTTTCCGGGCCGAAGTCGCTTCGGATTCGGTTGCGGTCCTCGTAACCACTATTCGCCTGAAGCCACTCCACGAGGATACTTTCAGCTGGAATCTATTTCGTGAGAGCGCTTATTGTTCCTATACTCCCGAGCGTCCGTGAACTAGATTCCGGCTGCGAGCAAATCGGCCAGGTGAAGGATACCGACAACACGGTTTCCCTCATCGACGATGGGAAGAACCGACGTCCTTTTCTCTCGGGTGGCCATGACGTTCAAAGCATCCCACGCCTTTTCAGTCTGCAGGATCGCGCTAGGATTGGAATTCATCAATTCCGAGATGGAGAAATCAAAGATGCTTTTCTCCTCCTCAAGAACGCGACGGATATCGAAGTCAGTAACGATCCCGCACAAGCAACCGTTTTCATCCACTACTGACACCGCTCCGGCCTGTCCTTCCGTAATTCGAATCAGCATCACCTTGATTGAATCCCCACGAAATACGACAGGATTAAATTTCCCGCTCCGCATCACTTTCGAGACCGTTAACGTCAGCCGTTTGCCCAACTGCCCTCCCGGATGATGCCGGGCGAACTCGTCTACCGAAAACTTCTTGAGCTTCATCAAGGCAACGGCGATCGCATCACCGACGGCAAGGGCAGCTGTGGAACTGGCGGTTGGCGCCAGATTCAGCACACATGCCTCGCGGGGAACCTCCAGATTCACACAGATGTCGCACATTCGTCCAACAGTGGAGCCGGGCACTCCGGTGAGCGCAATCAGGGTAACGTCGATCGTCTTCAAAACCGTCAGCAGCCCGATCAGTTCCGTGCTTTCCCCACTTTTTCCTAAGGCAATGACCACATCTCCACTTTGAACGATTCCGACGTCTCCATGAAGGGCCTCGGATGGATGAAGGAAAACCGCCGCCGTCCCAGTGCTCGTTAGAGTCGCTGCAACCTTCGAAGCGATGATTCCTGACTTGCCAACACCCGTCACAACCACCTTGCCGTCGCAACCGTTGATCGCCTCCACAGCCCGTGCGAACTCTGGCCCGACCCTATCGTGAATGCACTGCAACCCCTCGATCTCGATGGCCAGGACCCGTCGGATTTCGTCGAGTATCCCTTCGGTCGCCTCGTCGGGAGGAGACGGCTTCTGTTCAGAAGCGTTAGGTTGAAAACCGGCACTCATGTCGAATGGGTATGAGAACGATCAATCTCGCAAGACGGCCAGACCATCGGCATACTTCCTACTCACGGATTTCGAACTGATGTCCTTTGCGTCTACCAGATTGTACAGATCTGTATTTGAAAGCTTGACGGCCTCTTCTGCTGAAAGATTGTGACGGTTCGTGTATACCAGAGCATCGGCGCGCGGGAGAAGTTGGTCGCACTGGTCGCAGTAGGGAAACAACCCAAACTTCTTGGTGCGATGAGCCATCCGCAACATCCTGTACTTCTTGCCGTCTAGAATCTCGAGAATGGGTGTCGTAAACGCATTGCCTAGAACAATCTGATTGTTGTAATCGTAGCAGCAAGGAACGACCTCACCGTTCCACTGAATCTGCAAGGGACCGTTTTCCGGGCGACCGCAGGTGGTCTTCGATTCCGGAGTCTGGTGACGCTCACGGTAGTTACGACCGTCACCGAAGTTGTGAGGTTTCCAGATCTCGATCGCGTCCGCCAGGGGTTCCCAGTATTCGCGGAAAGCATCGGTGTCTTCCTCGTTCTCTTTCAGAACCAGGTAGGAGACCTGCAGCTTAGGAGTCTTCGAACCGAGTTCCTCACGCAGCTTCAAAAAACTCATCAGATTCTGTATTGTCTGGTGAAAATCCAGTTTTTTCATGACGGCGTTGTACGTCTCCGGCCGCGTACCATAAACGCTCACGCGAAGTTCATCCAGTCCTGCGGTAATCAACCCCCTCGCCCGCTTGTCATCGAGCAGCGAAGCGTTCGAGATCAGATAGGTGCTCAGCCCGCGATCGTGTGCGTAGGCGACCTTTTGACTCAGGGTCGAGTCCATCAAGGGTTCTCCAAAACCGGTAAGAACGACCTTTCGGGCACCCATTGGGACTATTTCGTCGATGCTGGATGCGTACTCATCAAACGCCATCACCCCATGTTCACGTCCGTGCTCATGCAAATCACGCGGGCACATGATACAGGTGGCATTGCAGTGGTCGGTTGTCTCGTACCTAACCTCTGTATGGAGCAGTCGCGTAATAGGCGCGTCGCTCTGTTCGGCAACCAGCCGATCTACCTCAGCGCGACTCAGTTCGTTAAAATCGATACTTCCGTCATTGATCAAACGGTCCTGGGAGTATCGATCAGGCTCCTGACGCTTCCCAGCCTGTTGATAGGACATCCCTAAAAATCTCCTTCCTTGCTAGCCGTCACTTACTCTTGCCTTTGCCTCTCCATGACGTCTATTGGAGTGCGCCCCGTGAACTGGAGAGTTATTTCCCTAGGATTAGTACAGGCCGATCAGCGGGTTTCATGTTCACAAGAGCGTCTTCAAACTCATTCGGCGGAACGTAGCCGATAGAGGAGTGAAGGCGCTTGAAGTTATAGACTTCCTCGATGAAGAAGGGAAGCCTTTCGATCACGTCGTCGTAGGTTTCATAGTTCCATAAGTGAACCTCCTCGTATTTGAGAGTCTTGTAGAACGACTCGATGAATGCATTGTCGTAGGGATTGCCCTTGGCAGACATGCTGATCTGGACCCCGTGTTCACCGAGTAGGTCGACATAGTCGGCCGAAGCGTACTGGCTGCCGCGGTCTGAGTGGTGAATGCAGTCGGGACCAGGCCGCCGAGAGTCGAGAGCCATGCGAAGAGCGGCGACGCACAGGGCGCTGTCGATCCGCTTGGAGATCGCCCAACCGACGATCCTGCGAGAATACAGATCCAGAATCGCCGCCAGATAGACGAAGCTGGAGCGAATCCGGATGTAAGTGATGTCGGCGACCCACACTTCGTTGAGTGCACGAACCTTCCGATTCTTGATCAGATTCGGATAGATCGGTAGCTGGTGTTTCGAATCGGTGGTCCGTATGAACGCACGCCAAACGATGGGTCCGAGATCGTACTTGCCCATTACGCGGCGAACACGTTTGGCGTTGACCTGGATGCCACGACGGTCCAGTTCCCGCACGATGCGACGGTAGCCGTAACCCGGGAATTCAGCATGAATGTCGTCGATCTGGAGACGCAGTTTCTCATCCTCGGCTTCACGCCGCTGCCGGTCCGATCGGTCCGGCTTGTAGTAGTAGCTGCTGGGCGCCAAGCCGGTCACTTGGCACGCTTTCGAAACTGATCCAAGTTGTTCGAGGTGATCGCGGACGTATTGGCGCTTTTCCGCTGTCGAACCCAAACTTGCAGTTTTTTTAGGTGTTCGATTTGCATGACCAGGTCGCCGATCTTCGCCTTCAGCTTCTCGTTCTCGGCTTCCAATTGGCGCTCCTGTCGGGACGGCTGGTCTGCCAGAGCGCTGACGTTGCTGCGATACTGTTTTCGCCACCGTTCGATCAGGCTTCGCGAAATTTGATACTCGCGTGCGGCCTGGGCCATCGTTACTTGCCCGGTCTCGACCTGTTCGACCATCTGGCGTTTGAATTCGGGTTCGAACTTTCGACGGATTTTTCCCATTTCGAATATCGGTGTCCTTTGCGACCGGCCCAAAAACGACTCGCGCGAGAGGATGTGGAAAATGCCACGTCTGATGGAAATCCGTAAACAACACGGATTCCCACAGCCGTTTGGAAAAGCCTCGCAAAAAACGCTCTGCTTTACCACATTTTCCACAGCCTCGACGGCGGGCTCTCATTCCACTCGTTTCAGGCCGTCGCTCTATGCCGATAATTCTGTACTAAACTTTTGGGAAAAGTCTCCAGTCGGAAGGGCGCACTCAATATTGCCTCAAGGCCGTGCCCTTTGAACACAAAATGGTGCGTATATTCTATTACAACTGCCGCGTTAGGAATAGTTCCTCTATTTTTCCGAGAATAGTTAAATAGACCCACCATTCGCGTGAAGCCACCCCACGAGGGTACGTTCAGCTGGAATCTATTTCGTGAGAGCGCTTATTTTTCCTATACTCTCTATTTCGTGAGAGCGTTATTCTTCCGACACTCGGGCGTTAAGCGGCAGGCTGCCAGAGTCTGCTGAGATCAGAGGCGCGGATGTTGGACTTGTTCAAATCCCTATTTGGGGCCGATCGGTTATCTCATGTAGTCCCAGTTACCAGCGCGACTCATCAAGAACAAGAATCTGAGAACACAGAACAGCTATTTCCAGGATATGCAAAGGAGTTGGCCCGGATGGATTCCTCTTTTTTGACAGACGCCAATCGGGAAAGATACGCGAGCCGGAAAGAGAAATTGGAGAACCTTTTTCCCTCCGAGACCCATTTTTTGCGCGATTTCCTGCCGCAATGCGAGTCCATTTTAGATGTCGCCTGCGCCTCCGGGGCCATGTCGCGCGTCATGAAAGAGATTAATCCTCAGGTGTCCTATTACGGTATAGATCTCGACAGCGGCGCAATTGAATATGGTTCGCAAAAATATGACGACATCAAACTGCTTAGCGGTTCTTTTCCGCAAGACTGCGATCAAGGAAAGGCCTACGACGCTGTGTCCATGTTCTCGTATTTTCAGCATATCTCCGAATGGAAAGAGGCCCTGGAGTCTATGAGCCGGATCGCCCGGCGCTACCTGTTCACCACGGTGAGTATCCGCTTGCAGGGGACCACGATCGCGGACCGCGACCTCTCGTATTTCTATTATCTGGACAGTAATGTGAGAGTGCCCTTCGTCGTCCACAACATCAAGGAGATCGTCAATTTCTGCTGTACGGAAAAGGTGAATGCCCAAAAGGTATCTATTTACGGGTACCCCATGACCAAACCATCCACAGTTTATTACCCCATCCCCTACAGGGAGGTATACAAGGCGGGTTTGCTGGTCGAACTGCTGCCGCCAGATGCCTCTCCCCAAAGGATAGGGGGGGTCAGCGCTGGTGAATTGAATGTCGAGAAAGCGTTCAGACCTGAGGTGTCGATCGTGCTCAGCGATAGAGAATACAGCTTCGAGGAAGATCGCTGGATCGATTAGTCTAGCAGCTTCCGACGGACAAGCCGACTCACCATGCCTGCTGAGAGAATGAGCTCGCCCCCTCACGGAGTCATGTTCCACCATTTCCACGCCGAGGGCGAACGGCCCACCGCGCAAGGCTCCATAACGGAGGGTGATCTGAGAAGGATCATCGAGTACGTCGGCGGGGAGAAAATCCTACCCGCCCGGCAGTGGCAGGGAAAAGCGATTGCTCATGCCCTGGACGATGGCGATATCTGCCTCACGTTCGACGATGCGCTGAATTCACAGATCGAAGTCGCCCTGCCGGTGTTGAAGGAATACGACATTACGGCCTTCTGGTTCGTCTATTCCTCGGTCTTCCTTGGCGATGCGGAGAGATTCGAGATTTACAGGTGTTTCTACAACGAGTATTTCGAAGGCTTTCCTGCTTTCTATGGGGCATTCAAAGACGCGGTCATCGATTCGGAGTTCGGTGGCCAGGTCCGCTCAGGCATCGGCCGTTTCGCGGCGAGCGGTTACCTCAGCGAGTACGGTTTCTATTCGGATGAGGAGAGGGAGTACCGGTTCGTGAGAGATCAAATCCTGGGCCGGGAGCGATTCGGAACGATCATGGATCACATGATGGAGCATCATGACGCGGATGTCGAAGGTATGGCCTGGAAACTGTGGATGGGCAACGATGACCTGCGGACCCTGGTGGATGCGGGCCATGTGGTCGGCTTGCATTCGTTCAGTCATCCTACGGATCTGAAATCGCTCAGTGTCGTCCAGCAGGAAGAAGAGTACCGGTCGAATTACAGACACATCCGGGAAGTGACAGGACAGGATCCTTTGACGATGTCCCATCCGGTCAATTCCTACAGTGAAGACACCTTGCAGTTGTTGGAGAGCATGGGAATCAAGATTGGTTTTCGGTCCAATCTTAATCAACGGCAACATTCCGATCTTGAGTACCCGAGGGAGGATCACGTCAATATACTGGCGGCGTTGTGAACGATGATCAATAAACAGCGACAGAGGATATGAGAATAAACAGCCACAACGAATGGGACAAACTCCACGAAATCGTCGTCGGGTCGGCCGAGAGATCCAAGGCCGTGCTGACCTGGCAGGGGTCGTCGCCGCCCTCAGAGGAAGTGAAAGAGAAGGCGCTCGAGCTGGCCGGGAAAGCCTATCCGCAATTGTTCCTGGACGAGGTAAACGAAGACCTCGACGGGCTGGCTAGTACCATTGAGGGTTTCGGCGTCAAAGTGTTTCGTCCGGAGGTCCACGACATCAACAGGTTCTACGCGTCTCCTTTCTGGACTTCCACCGGGAACAATATTTATAACGTCCGGGATCTCCATCTGGTTGTCGGAAACAAGGTCATCGAGAGCCCCTCACAGCATAACTGCCGATACTTTGAAGCAATGGCCCTGTATCCAATCTGGTACGAGTATTTCGAAGAGGGGTTTCAATGGATCGCGGGCCCGAAGCCCCGACTGACAGGGGAGGTGCTCCAGCCGTACTACAGGGACGAGAGCGAACGGGTCTTAACTGCCGAGGATCAGAAGCACATGGAATTGACCGGGGGCAGGCTCGAGCAGCTCCACAAACTGGCCGAAGACGAGATCCTCTTCGAAGCAGCAAACACGGTTCGAATGGGGAAGGACCTGCTGTACCTGATGTCCTCCTCGGGCAACCACAAGGGAGCGAAATGGTTAGAGAGTGTGCTGGGAGAAGAGTATCGCGTCCACGTCACGGAAGACATCTATCGTTCGAGTCACATCGATTCGACAGTGATGTGCCTCCGGCCCGGTCTCGTGATGCTCAATAGCAGAAGGGTGAGCGAAAAGAACTGCCCTTCTATCTTCGATAGCTGGGACAAGATCTGGTTTGACGAAGTCGCGCCGACAAGCGAAACGGAACTCTCATTTCAGAAGGACGTACGGGAGCCTCTTGCTGCGGAACTGGAAAGCCTGGGTTTCGAGACGAACCTGAGGGGGATGTCGTCCCCTTGGGTCGGCATGAACTTTCTTTCCATCGATCCGGAGACCGTCATCGTCGACGAGCGGCAGACAAAACTGATTCAAATACTGGAAGAGAGAAAGTTCACTGTCGTCCCGATCGCGATGCGGCACATCTACACCCAGGGCGGCGGGTTGCATTGCGCGACACTGGATACCGTGAGAGACAGCAAGCTGGAAAACTATTTCGACTGAGGACCAAGCGAGTCCAGCTAACGTAGAAACGAGCGTCGCTAAAGCCGGACACAAGACGCACTTACGTAACACCAGAACGATCCTCCCAGCGATCGAGCCGTGACAAAGTTCGATTTCAGAACGGGCACCCCGGTTCGAGCAGGAAGGCCGGCATCACACTCCCGGTCATCAAGGCTCCGGGGACAAGTCCGATTCTGCCAAAACGTCACTTGTCAGAAGGTGGTCGTATTGGTGGTCCTTAAATGCGTCCAGGAGCTGTACCTTCTCTGAGGTAGTAAGTTGTCGGTAGTAACTGGTCACCCATTCTTCGCAGATGCCGCCCCGCCTCGACAGGATGTACTTCTCTTCAGCGGCCCCCAGAAAATTGTCGGCCTTGACCGTTTTTGGCCAGGCTTCGAGAAATGACGTAAACCGGTTTTGTAGCTTCAGTGCCTCCTCGTGACGCCCCGCCCGGAATAGTTCATAGATTTCCTGAACCGGCTCAATGATAGCGCCCGCCACGCTTGTGGTTCCCGCCTTCGCACCCATTGCGAGGCAAGCATAGAACTGCTTGACCACAGCCGTGATCACCTGAAAGCGATCGTCAGCAAGCGCTATAACACGAAGTTGATCCGGGGCCTGTGAGCTGGAGTACTTGACACCGGCTATGTTCGGATGGTCCTTAAGCCCTGCAACAAAGCCGGGCGGAATTGGACGGGCCCAATTGCCGCTAGTGTAAAGCCACAGGGGTTTACCCGCCGCTCCTCCTGCATGGTCCGCAAGTTCACGGTAGAACCAGTTCAGACGGTCCAGGCTCAACAACGGATGGTACGGCATCACATGGTAGGCATCAAACTGAAGACTCGCTGTTTCGTTCATGAATGCCCGGATTTCGTCCAAACAGAAGAATCCAGCCCCCAGAATCAAAGGCACGCGACCCGCATTCGCCTCTGTAACCGCCCCGGCGGCAGCCAGGCGCTGCTCGAACGTCAGGTTCATGTCTTCGCTGCCCGTACCCAGGCACCAGAACCCTCCGGGATTCCGTTCAAGCAGGAATTGGATCAGGCGCTTCTGAGCGGCGACGTCAACCTGCCCGTCCCGGGTCATCGGAGTTTGCACCACCGGGACGACGCCCTGGAGCATTCGACTTTCGGCAACCATGGCTAATCAAGATCTCCTGTCATTTAATGACCGTCTCTCCTCACAAGGCCGTCGTATCGATGTTGAGATAAATGTTCTTGAGCTCGGAATAGACATCCAGCGCTTCCGTGCCCGGCTCTCGAGTACCATTGCCGGATGCGCCCCGCCCCCCGAACGGCATGTGGGGTTCGCTACCGTAAGTGCCGCCATTAACGACGGCGACACCGGCGCGCACCTTCTGAACATACTCCCAGGACCGGTGGATCGTTTTGGTGTGGATGGCAGCCGTCAACCCATAAGGTGACCGATTCGAGAGTTCAAGTGCGCTCCCGAAGTCGGGGACCCTATAAAGTCCGATAATCGGGCCGAAGAGTTCAGTTGTTGAAAACTCGGAATCCGGACGGGCGCCCTCCACTATTGTGGGAGCCATATAGAATCCGTGAGCGTGCTCGGGATCCCTCATCCGCTCACCGCCAGCGATGACGCGAGCACCATCGGCTTGGGCCCGCTCGACGGCAGCAAGCATCATGTCGAGTTGCCGCTCGTTGATTACCGGACCAAGATCGTCCTCGTCGCCGGGGCCGACACGCAGAGAATGAGTTGCGTCCAGGAGCTTGGCGCGAAACAGGTCGTAGACGGCTTCAAAAACGATGATTCGACTGCCGGAGGCGCAACGCTGACCTGCATTAGAAAACCCGGAAAGGACGGTCCATTTGACGGCACCGTCCAGATCCGCATCGTCACACACAACCAACGGATTCTTGCCACCCAATTCCAATGAGACAACAGCGGTTCGTCTGGCGCATACCTCGGCAATCTGTCGTCCAACCGCGGACGAACCGGTAAAACTGACAACGTCCACTTCGCTACTCGCCACCAAAGGTGCGCCCGCCTCTTCGCCAAGGCCGTGAACAACATTGAGCACTCCCTTCGGCAAGCCTGCTCGGAAAGCGATATCTGCGAACAACGAAGCACTCAACGGGGCGTCTTCCGATGGCTTGAGAACAGCCGTATTCCCACAGATCAAAGCCGGAAAGACCTTCCATGCCACGTTCGCAATTGGTGTGTTGGCAGCAATGATGAGAGCGGCGATACCCCTGGGCTGGCGAACGGTCATCGCGTATCTGTTCGGTACCGCACTGGTGTGGGTACGGCCATAAAGTCGCTGGCCCTCACCGGCCATGAACAGCCCCTGAGCCACTGCGCCCGACGTTTCGGCCCGCGCGTCTCGCACCGATTTCCCAGTCTCCCTCGCCACGGTCTCGGCCATGTGTTCGGCTTGGGCCTCTAAAGCCATCGCCACAGCATGCAGGATCTGGCCACGTTCCACCGCCGGTGTGGAAGCCCATGCCGCCTGGGCGTCCCGCGCGGCGCCGATAGCGGCGGCCACGTCTTGCCCTTTCGAGCGGACCACCTCGCACAGAACGGTTCCGTCGCTTGGCGACCGCTTCTGAAGCGTTTCGCCGCTGGCAACAAGAACCTGAGTTCCGCCGATCCAGTTGGGAACAGGGTTGGGAAAATCCATCTCCGTTTCCTCGCGAACTGCTACCAGGCAGTCCAGCCGCCGTCGATTACCAGGTTAGATCCAGTCATGTAGCTGGATGCGTCCGACATCACTGCTGTCCAAATTAGCGGCAACCACGGCCAGTCGGTGTTGATTCCAATAGAGATAGATCTCCCCTGAAGGGCTGGTGAGAATCAGCCCCCCCTGCCAGCAATGGGCGACGGCCGTGTCGGATTTCAGATGCTGTCCAAAAGAGTGCGCGTGTAAGCGATGAGTTACCTCGATTCTGAAAGAGATGCTGTCCAAACTACCGGTTCCATTCCAGCGCCAACTGCTGGGCTTGGATTTGGGCCAGCGCGGGCGGGCCTTCAAACGGGACGTCGAGCCAGGCGTTGAGATCACGATAAACGAACAACTGGTGCCGGAGCAGGGCGACCAGATTGGACAAGGACCATCCGAAGGTGGACCTCAACTGGAGGTATTTCAGCAGCAACATCGCGATCAGGGCCGTCCAGATCTGGGTCTTCACCGCATTGGGGCTGGTCCCGAGGAACGTTTTGATCTTCAGATTCTGCTTCAGCGCCTTAAAAAACAACTCCACCGACCAACGATCCTTATAGATGGCGGCAATCGTGGTTGCACCGAAATCGAGGTGGTTGGTCAGGAAGATGATCGATTGCTCCTTCTCCGGAACCCACACCTCGACGAGCCGGAAGAAATATTCCTCACGGGCTTGGGCATGATGGGGAAAGAACACCACTTGATCTTTGAGGATGTTCCGGTTCTTCGGAACCGGCCGATCTTCGATGACTTCCACTACGGCGTTGCGTTTCAGCCGGGACACGAAGTACACCCCCTGGCGCGTCAATTCCACGAACCAGTCGTAGTCCATATAGCCGCGGTCGATCGCCAATACCGTTCCCGGCTCGAATCGCATCTGCCGCGCCACCTTGATGTCGCTGCTCTTGCCCTCGGTGATCACGGCAAACGAAGGCAGGTAACCATCGTGATCCAGCAGCAGGTGCAGCTTGATCGCCCCCTTGGTCCGCCGAAACTTCGCCCAGTCGAACAGCGACATCGACAGGTCGATGACGCTCGAGTCCAAGCTCATCAGTTTGTTCTTGAACCGGAACTTCTTCCCGCCACGCTGGGCCGCCACGCCCTGACATTTCTCTAGCAACTGCCCGAACACCGTCTGATAAAGCTGCCACGGCCGGTGTCGATTAGCGTAGGACAGCGTCGATCGTTTCGGCGCTTCCTCCAACCCCAGATGTCGCAGTTTCCCTTCCACGCTCGCCAGACCGCCGCAGATCTCCCGCAGCGAATGGGCCCGTCCCAACTGGCAGAACAACATCGCGATGAACTGGCTCCAGCTCGCGAATCCACGCGCATGCCGCTGGGCCTGATGATCCTGAACCGCCTTCTCAAACTCCAGGCGCGGAAATAGTTGCAACAACTGGGAGAAAATGCTGGAAAATCGTTTCATGGTTGGGCCCTCCCCACGGATTGATTTCTCGTGTTGGAAAAACCAATCTTACGAGGCCGGGCTCAACCTACTCAATTCCTAAAAGCTAATTTGGACAAGAGTGGTCCGACATGAGAAACAGGACGGCGCCATTGTATTCGTTCTCCCGGGCCATTCGCCCGAGGGGCACTCTGCTTTCGTACCCTTTCAAGAATTCCTCGTCTTGGCCGTTGAAGACACCCCCAAACGTCACAGTGTTTACTCTTACACCACTCCTCCCCCAATAGGTCGCGAGGTACCGCGTCAGGTTGAAGATAGCCGATTTCGAAACCGCATAAGCGACAGGCTTATAGAAAGTCTCACCACGTTTTCGCCGGTAGTCGTAGATCGTTTGATCGGGGGATACCAGGCCGTAAATGGATGAAACATTGATTATCGAACCGCTCCCGGCGGCTGCCATTGGCGCACCGAAGATTTGGCAGCACAGGTGAACCCCTTTGACGTTCACATCCATGACGCGATCAAAAGATTCCTCCGGGTAGGATTCATACGGCCCATTCTCATCCGGCGGCGCCGTTGGCGGCGAGTCCAAGGCGGCATTGTTGATAAGCCCCCACGGCGTCCCCAGCCGGGATTCAATCACCGCCAGCGCGTCTTTCAAACTGGGTCCAGATGTGACATCTCCGGGTACACCAAGGCCGTGTTCGAGAGCTTCCACACAGTCGAGTCCGATATCGAGGACGGCCACACGCGCCCCACGCGCAGCCAGGATCGCGGCAAAACTCCGTCCCAGCTGACCCAGGCCACCGGTAATCACAACTACCCGATCGCGTATGTCAAACAGTGGATCAGGCAAGGTCGCCCCTGTGTGCTTCTTCGGGTTTGCCGTTGTTCTCTATTTGCCCGGTGCGCGCGGCAACCAGGAGATCGCAAACCTCCCGAACCGCCCCTCGCCCTCCGGCCGCGGCCGTACGATAGAGGGCATGAGCTTCAGTGTCCGGGTGAGCATCGGCGACGACAATCGGGACACCTACGCTACGCAAGCATGGCAAATCGTTAGTGTCGTTGCCGACGTAGGCAACTTCTTCAGCCGACAAACCGTGCTCGGCCAAGATGGCATCAAGGCATCGGCCCTTATCTTCGCATCCCTGGACCACAGGGATGTCCAGCTTGCGGGCTCGCGCCGAAACCACAGGGTTCACCTCGGTCGAAAGGATGAAGACGGAAACACCGATGCCGCGCAAGGCCGCCAATCCTATACCATCCCCGCGCCAGCAACGCACCGACTCTGAACCATCCTCATGCACGAAAACGGTATTGTCCGTCAGCATGCAGATCCATGTGACTGCCCTCTTCGACAATCCGGCCTTCGTGTAGCACCACGATGTGGTCGGCACGCTCGACCGTGGACGCGCGGTGTGCGATTTGAATCACGGTCCTGTCCCGTGAGATCTCACGAATCGTCTGCTGTATCGCATGTTCGCTAATTGAATCGAGTGAGCTGGTCGCCTCATCCAGGAATAACAGCGGTGGGTTGGATAAGAGCGCACGCGCGAGGCAAAGCCGCTGCTGCTGTCCACCGGACAGTTTCATGCCGCGCTCTCCGACCAGGGTTTGATATCCTTCAGGCAACTCCTGTATGAACGAATCGGAATTCGCCAATTTAGCGGCGGCAACGACGTCTCCATCCGAGTGGCCTTCGCGCCCGAATATGATGTTCTCAGTCACAGTTCCGTGGATGAGGAAAGGGTCCTGGCTGACGAATCCGATCGCCCGGCGCCACGACTCCAGGTCGTACTCCGAGAGCGGAACATCGTCAACCAGAATCTCACCCTTGGTCGGTTCATAGAGACCCAGCAGCAAATTCACGATCGTGGACTTGCCGGCTCCCGACGTGCCAACCAACGCCATGAC
Source organism: Terriglobia bacterium (assembly GCA_965262425.1). Lineage (GTDB taxonomy): Bacteria > Acidobacteriota > Terriglobia > 20CM-2-55-15 > 20CM-2-55-15 > CAZOZZ01. The sequence goes on from OZ253536.1 coordinate 3,754,664, forward strand.
TTTGCCCTTCTCGAACGTCAGGTTCAAACCACGCAACAACGGCTCGCGGCCGGCATGCGCAAAGTGGACGTTTCTAATCGCGATGCCTGTGCTGAGTTCCGTAAAGAACCGGCCTCCCTTGCGAAGAGGCGGGCGGGGTAGAACGAGCGCGGCGTGGATCGCCTCCACCTCAGGCAGGATGCCGACCACCTCCATCTTCATTCGACCTAGCTCCGTAATACTCGGCATAAGCTGCACCAGACCCGCTGCGAAGATGCCAAGTTCCGGAAACATCGAACCGAGATTTTCCGACGCCTGATAACGCAGGCCGAACAATAGGCCGAGAGCCACCAGGACGGCCGAAAACTCCATCAGCTGCTTCGGGACTGCAAGCCAAATGAGATCTTTCGTCCACAAATGTACGAACCGGCGATTCATACTCCTGAATTTTTCGGGTCTTCCGCAGAATTTGTGGGTAAAACCGTCTTCCATCGCCGCTTGAGGAGACCACGGTGCTCGCCAAGCCTCAAGGCTTCCCTCGCAAGCTCGGCGGCTGCGCCGGCCTTGACCCTCGGCTGCGCTCCGCGGTGTCGGCTGGTGTGGGCGATGGGGAACGGGGCCTCCGGCGGGGGCTCCGGGCACCGGGTGTAGGCGTCCGACCGAAGTGGGTACTGGAATATTCGCCGTCGAACAAAAGAATAAGGTACTTTGTTTCAATTACTTATGTGCGCACAGGCCTTTGGACTGCCCACAAATTCTGCGGAGGAGGCAATTTTTCAACCCAGTAGCCGGTTGTGCAAAAGGCGATCATCTGTCGGATACCCGTAATCAGTTCGTTCGCAACAACATGTTGTTCGGCTCCCACGTCCGCTCTTTCGCGGCCGACATTGTAAGAAACCTTCCTTGAAAGGTAGGAAATAGCCTGGTAGTAGACCAACCCCAATCCTCCGAGAACGATCACGCCAGATGGAAAAATCAATACGAGGACCGTCAGAATCGCGAGGGCCTTCAGAGCCTCCGCAGCCATTTGCGGCAGTCGTCTCATCAGAACGGCCACCTTCGCAGGAGCGACGACGCCTCGATAGATGAGGGTCCCCAGCTTGTTTTCAAGAAAGAACTGGTAGGAACTCTTGGAATACCCTTCAATGATCTGGTGCTTGATATCGAACAATATCCTGCCGCTGGAGTAGGCGGTCAAAGCCTCGCGCAACAAGCTGAAGAAAGCCCTTGCCGCAAAGACAATAACGAGCACCACGGCCGCAGCCATGATCGGGTCATCGAGAGGAACGAGTTCGCTGAGGAGCGTCATCGCTCGACGAATTCCTGTGGGTTGCTCCCCCGTCTCCCCGGCCATCGAGGACAAGAGTGGGAACAGCGCGGCAAGGCCGAGCGCCTCAAGACCCGAAGCGACGATCGTCACAAGAAAGAGCGCCACATAGCGGTATCTGTGAGGCCGGAGGAAATAGAAAAATAGAGAGAAGTTCAACGGATTCGCGCCTCCGATAGCACCTATTACGAAGATAACGTCCTCAAAAACCGAGAAGGCAATCGGCCCCGGCCGATCAAAAACAATGCCTCGGATACCTGAGCTCCGGCAATCTCTGTTTGAGAACCGTCGCCGGCCCCCGAAGCCGTTCGACCAGAACTGGCGAGAGGGCGACGACGAACACGTAGAAGATTGAAGCAGGTAGTGCGGCCAGTTTCGGTCCCAGTCGAACGCCCGGACCAAGCCGGCCGTAGAGAACACTCCGGAAAGCGGACAGTTCATCGGAAGATAGATCGAACGTCCGGTCCATGTTGGAGATCATTTCTTCCAGCGCTTCGAGGGTGGCAACAAACTGGTCCTTGCCGGGGCACTTATTCCACAACCCATCCTGGAGCCGCAGCAACAAACCTAACTCCTCGACCTGGGGGGAGTCGGAAAACTCTCGAACGAAACGGTCGTGAGAGCGCCTGGTTTCATCTTCCTGCACCGTACTTCCGATTATGGACTGTCGGCCTCCATGCACCCTCTGTAACGTGAGGAACTCCGGCACGATTGCCCCGTTAAGCCGTGCTCGCGCAACCTTCGTCCAGAGATCATAGTCGTCGGCTGGAGCGAATGTGGGGTCATAGCCATCGAGTTCGAGAATCGCTTTCCGCCGGTACATCACCGAAGGATGCCACATCGGACAGAGTCCCAGGGCCAGGGTGCCAAGGTAGGCCCCGAAGTTGTCGATTCGGGGACACCACCGGCGGATCTTTCGTCCCCTGGAATCAATGGCGTACAGCCATGTCCCAACGATCGCCACGTCCGCTCTCTCATCAAGCAATGTCACTTGCGCTTGAAGACGGTCTGGAAGGCACGCGTCATCCTGGTCGAGACGGGCCACGTATTCCCCGCGGGCATTCTCCAAACCTTTGTTCAAAGAAGCAGGTTGACCGATATTGGGAGAGTTCAAAACAAGGCGTATTCGAGCGTCATCGTATGATCGAATCAACTGTACCGACTCGTCCGTGCTGGCGTCATCAATGATGAGGAATTCGAAGTCGTCAAACGTTTGGCCGAGGACACTCCGAATGGCTTCCCGCAGGAAAGAAACGCCATTGTAGACGGTCATCAGTACTGTGACGCGGGGTGACACGGTGCCTCTAGTCAGAGTGCTCCTTTGCCTCCAGTGCCGGCATCAACTCCCCTGTCACGTACTCGCGAAGGGCGGCCTTCCACGATGGCATCGTGTGGATCTTCAACAATTCAAGCTTCAGGTTTCGCATCGCTTCAGACCTGGCCCGGGGCGCCGGCAACGGGAAATGCGCTGAGGAAACCGGCTCAATCGAAACGTCGTCGTTCTGGATGATGTCCTTGATCTCGAGAGCGACCTCATACCTGGAGCAGACCCCTTCGTTCACCATGTGGTACAGGCCATAGAATTCGGTTCCCAATAATCTCTCGATGCCTAGCAGCAGATCTTTCGCGTAGGTCGGGCTTCCGAGTTTGTCGTCAACGGCCTTGAGCTTCGTCCTTCCTTCTGTGATCAGACTTGCGATCTTACCAACGAATTTCTTGTCTTTCCTTCCGCCTCCGACCATCCAGCCCGCACGCACAATGTAGTACTTGCGGAGTGAGTTGGCGACGTAACGCTCACCAGCCAGTTTTGAATGGCCATAAACATTGGCCGGTCGGGGCTCGTCGAACTCGATATAAGGATCCGCCTTGTCGCCCCAAAACACACCAGCGGTGGAAATATAGACAAGCGTCGTGTCGAATTCCAGGCAGGCATACACGACGTTCTGGGTCCCGATCGCATTGCTATGGTAGGCCCAGTCAGGTTCTTGCTCGCAGCGATCCACATCGGTTGCAGCAGCCAGATGCAAAACGACGTCGGGTTTGGCATCTCCGATCATGTTCCGGACCCCGGCAGGCTCCCGAACATCCAGGACATGCGGGCTGTCGACGCAATCCGTCAGGATCAACTCATAGTCCTTGAACACGCCGGGGGCATAAGACCCGACCATTCCGGAGGCCCCCGTGACCAATATCCGCTGTGTCATTGTCTCCTTTCGTGGCGCGTCCGATCGAATTGGTAGCACCCGAACCCTTGAACCGTTCGCCGCCTCCGAATTCAGGATTATATCGACTTTATATTACAGAGTTCCAACCCGATGTTCTAAAAAGGCGGGAAAGAGCGGATCGCTTACTGTTTTTAGCGAATGAAGTCGGGGGATCGACCACCAGGGGTTCACCGGCCACAACGGACCGGGGGTTATCTTCGACCAGTTTGTGCGCGGCTTCGTCACCGATAATTGCTGCGGCCGCGTCCCGGCCCTCAGACAGAACGGGCGGGCGTCGATTCGCCCTGTGAGTGTCGGTCGCAATGAAGTGAACGCAATTGTGTTTTAGAAGCGTTTCAACACACTTCAGGGCCGCACCGCCAAACTCCCCGGTCACGCTCATGGCAGTCACTTGAATTCGAACGCCCCGTTCAACGAAGTCCGCGACAATCGCAGGACGGTTCTGAATCTGGCTGTTCCGCTCGGGATGAACCAGGATGGGAATGATCCCATTGATCTGAAGCTTGTAGAACAGTTCTTCCGCCCCGACCGGCACGTTCATCGACGGGAACTCAATCAGCATGTAGTTTCGCTGATTGAGCTTGGTCACCTTTTTCGCCGCCGCCTTTTCGACGATGTCGTGGGCGATATGAACTTCATTCCCCGGCAGGATCTGGAGCGAACCGCCGATTTCCTTCTGCAGAGCTTCGACTCGTTCCACGATCTCAGACGGCTCCGGGTTGTGCGACAACCCGTTAAACATGTGCGGCGTCGCCACCATCTGCTCGATCCCATCTTCGGCGGCAATTCGAACCATTTCGAGCGACTCCTCAAGGTGGCGGGCACCGTCGTCGAGGTCGGGAAGGATGTGGGAGTGGATGTCGATCATGGGAATCTGAAGTCCGTGGTCCGGGGGCCGAAGTCAAGACGATCAATCGGACACTAGCACAATCAGGATACCACCAAGCCGCGAGCCTGCACCGAACATTGCTCCCCGATCCCCGACCTCGGACCTCGGACTTCGGCCCCCCGGCCCCCCTCACCGCGGCTCAATCCAGGCCGCATCCACCTCCGCCTCTATCGACCGTTGCAGCAGGTGGACCGAGACTATCAGTCTCGTCAGTCCCTTCTTCCGACTCAGGATCCCCTCACAACCTTCCAACGGCCCATAGTTCACTCGGACCTTGCGACCGACTTTGAGGTAGGGATGCGGATTGTTTGGCAGTTCGGATGTCACCAGGATGCGGACGGCCTCGACCTCAGCGTCGGGGATGATCGCGGGCTCTCCATCAATCGTTACAAAGGACAGGGCGCCGTAAGGCTGAAGTGATTTTCGGTAGCTCTCCGCGTCGGCATGAACGAAAAGGTAGCTCTTGAACAGCGGTTCCTCGACAATCTTGTAACGGTCGCTCCAACGACGACGCACCTTCTGCGTGGCCAGGTAGGACTCGATGCCACGATTCGTGAGCTCGTGCTCGACTCTTCTTTCGTGACGGGGTCGTGTGTATAGCGCGTACCAGTTCAGCATTGAGGTCTCAATTCCCTTTACAGTGAAAACTTTGCCTCCTCCGCAGAATTTGTGGGCAGTCCAAAGGCCTGTGCGCACATAAGTAATTGAAACAAAGTACCTTATTCTTTTGTTCGACGGCGAATATTCCAGTACCCACTTCGGTCGGACGCCTACACCCGGTGCCCGGAGCCCCCGCCGGAGGCCCCGTTCCCCATCGCCCACACCAGCCGACACCGCGGAGCGCAGCCGAGGGTCAAGGCCGGCGCAGCCGCCGAGCTTGCGAGGGAAGCCTTGAGGCTTGGCGAGCACCGTGGTCTCCTCAAGCGGCGATGGAAGACGGTTTTACCCACAAATTCTGCGGAAGACCCAAAACTTTTTCCCCGTGCCTCTGTGAAGAAAATCTAGATTCCACGACCGTCGGCGTAGGCTCCTAGTCATCGTCCTTGTGCAGGATCGTCAACCGATGCTGAAGCGGGCCATCGTAGGCGTGATAGAAGGGCGGTCTGTTGCTGTAATACGACTGATGCCACGGACACAACTCATCCACAAGAATCTGGTCTCCGGAACGCCAGGGATAGTCGAGAAAACGCACGACGGTCCCATCCGGCAATTGTTTCTCAACTCGATTACAGCAATAGAAAAGAGTCGTAGCGTTCAGCGACTTTCTGAATAACCGGAAATAGTTAGCGATGTCTGGCGGATTCATTCCTGCATCGACGCGATGTTGATTGCCAGGCTAATTGGCCCGTTACCGATCACCTGGGCATTATCGGCCTGAACCAAAACGACACCAATTTCCCGCTCATTCAGAGCCTGCAGGTAATCTTCGCCACTCGTGACCAAGCACATTCTCACACTCTCTACCGACGTGTCTATGTACGTCGCATCCATGAGAAGGGGAGCGGTCAAATTGACAACTACGATCTTTGCCCGAATCCTGGGGTTGGCTAGCAAGAGGGAAGACAGAGTTCCAAATCCATCGCCTACGACAACAATCGGTTCCCGCAACGACTCGGTTTGAACCCACTCTTCAAGCAACGCGAGGGTCATCACCTGACGTAGGGTGGCTAGATCTATCAGCGTTCTTCTTCGAGTGTGGATTCTTTCCGCCCTGTCCAGCAGAGACCGAAAATGCCTAAACCGCCTACCCTTCCAACGGAAGGGAGCCTGCAGAACCGTGTGAGCTGTTCGATAAAAATAGGATCGCCTCGGCAGACCTCTGCCTTCCGGAAGGCCACATCCAACGAATTCTCCCTTCACAATCTCGAAATCCTCAAGGGATTTCGCCCAATGGGACGACATACGCTGTTCAGGCAGACGAATCTGAGACTACAACTCTTTTCGGGCGTCGCTGTCTACGAGCAAGCTAAACCCTCCCCTGAAAACTTCTCCTTTCACTCCACAACACTCAACGTAAACCCATCCAACCAGACCTTCCCACTTAACAGATTATCAAATTTTCGGCCTCCTCCGCAGAATTTGTGGGCAGTCCAAAGGCCTGTGCGCACATAAGTAATTGAAACAAAGTACCTTATTCTTTTGTTCGACGGCGAATATTCCAGTACCCACTTCGGTCGGACGCCTACACCCGGTGCCCGGAGCCCCCGCCGGAGGCCCCGTTCCCCATCGCCCACACCAGCCGACACCGCGGAGCGCAGCCGAGGGTCAAGGCCGGCGCAGCCGCCGAGCTTGCGAGGGAAGCCTTGAGGCTTGGCGAGCACCGTGGTCTCCTCAAGCGGCGATGGAAGACGGTTTTACCCACAAATTCTGCGGAAGACCCAATTTTCGGCTGGGGTTGCGCCGCACACGGACCGTGGCCATGTCCGAGGTCGCCGTGAAAGGGATCGTAAATTCCTGCCAGTAGGTCGTGCCCAGGGGAGCATCGGTCACCTGGCCCGCCACTTCAAGATACACGCCCTCGTCCGTGGATATCGCCTCGGTTTTCATCCAGAAGCTCAACTCGTAGGACTCGTTGCGTTCGACCGGGAGCCAGTGCCACACGTGAGAATAAGTAACGTTTTCCTCTCCGTCAAACTGGATGAGAAAACTGGCCATCCCATCCTTCGACTGCGTGGTGTCTCTTCGCGCCTCGGCATGCTCCCATGAAGAGTACCGCCAGTCGAAGCCGCCGTTCATCGGGTTGCGTTCGAAATCGCCGTTAGAAATTTCGCCTCCTCCGCAGAATTTGTGGGCAGTCCAAAGGCCTGTGCGCACATAAGTAATTGAAACAAAGCACCTTATTCTTTTGTTCGACGGCGAATATTCCAGTACCCACTTCGGTCGGACGCCTACACCCGGTGCCCGGAGCCCCCGCCGGAGGCCCCGTTCCCCATCGCCCACACCAGCCGACGAGCTTGCGAGGGAAGCCTTGAGGCTTGGCGAGCACCGTGGTCTCCTCAAGCGGCGATGGAAGACGGTTTTACCCACAAATTCTGCGGAAGACCCGAAATTTCCATGATGTCGGCGTCTGGGTCAAACACTTCGAACGCCGTGTGCGGCTGACCCAAGTTCACCAGATAGTTCACGTAACCGAATCGTTCCCTCGTTTCGGTCTCGAACGTCTGCAGGCGCGTCCAGGCCAGCGACGCACCCAACTCGCTGCTTTGTCCCATGAAGTACCCGAGTGCGGTCAGGTTGGCCGCCTTCGTGTTCGGCACATGCGTCGTAATGATAAATTCGGGATCTTCGTAAAACCGCCAGACCAGGTCGAGCACCTGGGTCAGAAAAGAGTTGTCCAGATCCGCGGTCCGTCGCAGTTCAAAGTCGGCCGTCGTCTGGTCCCCTAAGCGGAGATACAGGTTGGCCGCTCCCCAGTGCATCTGGGCGTAATTGGGATCCATCTCCAGCGCCTTGGCCATGGCGCTCCGCGCATTGTCGGCATCTCCTTCCTGTTCGTAATACTTCGACAGTTCCAGCCAATGGGCCGACCTGAAGGGATTCAGGCGAACCGCGGCGAGGTACTGGACCTTGGCACCCTCCAGGTCCAGGTGCTGGGTGGAGTAGTTGTAAATCTGGGCGAGCGTGAACCGGTAGTCCGCGTTTTCCGGATCGTACTCGATAGCGCGTTCGTAGATGGCTGGATCGGGAACGCCCTCGCGGGTGATCCAGGCGGCCAGAAACAACCACCAGGTCTGGTAGAACATGAACCCGCAAACACCCAGCGTCAGGCCGATCGCGACCACCTTGCGCGGCCAGGTATTGAGTTCAATCTCCCACTTGCTGGCGGGTCTCACTATTCTCGCTGGTCTGGGGGCACCCATTTCAACGTCGGCTCCGGACCGATGTATTCGGCGCGGGGCCGAATCAGGCGGTTATCGGCATACTGTTCGAGGACGTGCGCGGTCCAGCCGGCCATCCGGCTGACGGCAAAGAATGGCGTGAACAGGTCGATCGGAAGCCCGATTGTGTAGTACGTGCTGGCGGAATAGAAATCGACATTGGCGTTGAGCTTCTTTTCCTCGTTGACCATCTTTTCGATGTGCGTCGACATTTCGTACCACTTCGTGTTCCCGACCCGCTCGCCGGCTTCACTCGACATCCGTCTCAGGTGCGTGGCGCGGGGGTCTTCGGTCGTATAGACGCGGTGCCCGAAGCCGGGAATCTTTTTCTTTTCGGCAAAAATCTGCTGGACCGTTTCTTCGACCTTGGAATCGTCACCGATCTTCATCAGCAACCGCATCACGTTTGCGTTGGCCCCACCGTGGAGAGGGCCTTTGAGTGCTCCGATACCCGAGGTCACCGCGGAATACATATCCGACAGCGTCGCCGCGGTCACTCGCGCAGCGAACGTCGAGGCATTCAGTTCGTGGTCCGCGTGGAGAATCAAGGATATGTCCAACGCCCGCTCGACCACTTCGTTCGGCGCGTCACCAGTGAGCATGTAATAGAAGTTGCCCGCGTGGCTGAGGTCCGTCCGTGGCGGAACCGGATCCTTCCCATCACGAAGACGGGCGATCGCTGCGACGACCGTGGCGGTCTGGGCGGTCAGGCGCATCGCTTTCCGCCCGTTTGCCTCAACCGAGGCATCCTCGGATTCCGGGTCGAACATGGACAGGACGGAAATGCCCGACCGTAAGGCTTCCATCGGCACGGCCGACTTCGCGAAATGCCTCATCATGGCAAGCACTTCGTCGGGAATCGCCCTGGAGTTCGACATCGCGGTCCGTGTGTCTTCCAATTCACTCGCCGTGGGCAGCTTCCCAAACCAAAGCAGATGCGAGGTCTCTTCAAACGTCGAGTTTGGCGCCAGTTCGTGAATGTTATAGCCGCGGTAGGACAAAAGCCCTTTCGCACCATCGATATAGCAGATTCCAGATTCACCTGCGATGACGTCTTGAAGTCCTGCCGGCATTCTTCCTCCTTACCCGATTCGACCGATCCCCTTTCGAAGGGACATGTCTTCGAGGGCGTTCATTCTATTGCTTTTGCCGCACGGATTCTACATTCAATTCCATACCGCGCTCAACCTTGAGATGATCGGCGGCCGAGGCGCGATTCATCGATATCTCCAGGTAACCGGAACTACCTGCGATCAAAAAGAGTTCTCCGGAGGCCCCTTCGGAATATGCTGCGCGCCTCGCTCCGATGTCGTGCCCCGCGATCCGAATCACCGAATCCGCCCCCAGATCCTCGGGACGGAGACTTGTCACGAGGTTGCCGAAGCGGTCCACGTGCAGAATAGTCGGCGGACCCGACGGGATTATCAGCCTCAAGAAATCATAAACCCGTGGCCCGACAGACTCCAGGGCGGCCCCCATCGCCAGACGCGCCGCAACCGGCGCGAAGATATCCCGTCCGTGAAACGTGTCGCTGACCGGCGCCAGAAAGTATTCCTCGTTCGTAATATGGTGGAGTTCAGCATCGTCACCGAGACAGAGGGAAAACAAACCGTTGTCCGGCCCGACGAACATATGCCGCCCGTCCGAAGCGGCAATTGGACGACGCCGAGACCCCACGCCCGGGTCCACCACACCCAGGTGCACAGTCCCCGCCGGGAAGTACCGGACGGCCGCCGACAAAACGAACGCCCCCTCCATCACATCGTACGAGGCCACCGCATGAGAGACATCGATCAGCCGCGCCTCCGGAGCGAGTCCGAGGATCACCCCCTTCATGATTCCAACGTACGGATCGGCCAGTCCGAAGTCCGTGGTGAGCGTGATGATCATGTTAAGATTCTATACGCGGATTGAGGGGAATCTTTACGCAGATTACACAGATTACGCAGATTCGGAAACTCAGGGTCTTCTCTGTGCCTCTGCGCCTCTGCGGTAAAAGAACCTTGCGGCCTTCGCACTTTCTGGGTCTTTGCGTTGAAAAAAGGATCTAAGGACTCCCATTCTAGACGACCAATGAAACACATCTACCTCGACAACAACGCGACGACTTCCATGCGACCGGAGGTCCTCGAAGCGATGACGCCGTATTTTCTCGATAGCTACGGGAACGCTTCTTCCATTCATTGGTACGGACAGGAAGCCAAGGCAGCGATCGACGATGCGCGGAGCCAGGTCGCCCAGTTGATCGGGGCGCAGGCGACGGAAGTCGTTTTCTTGAGCGGGGGGACCGAGGCGGACAATTTCGCAATCCGGGGAATCGTCGAGTCGCAGAAGTCCAAGGGGCGACATATCATCACGTCGCAGATTGAACATCATGCCGTGATGAACACCTGCAAGGAACTGGAGAAGCAAGACTGCGAAGTAACGTGGCTGCCGTTAGGCCGGGACGGGATGCTCGAGGCGGGGCAGGTCCGGGATGCCATCCGCGACGACACAATCCTGATCACGATCATGCACGCCAACAACGAGATCGGGACGATCCAGCCGGTCGAACAGATCGGACTGATCGCCGAGGAAGCCGGTGTTTACTTTCATTCCGATGGTGTTCAGGCAACGGGCAAGATCCCCCTCGACGTCAAGGCTCTGAAGGTCGGTCTGTATTCGATGTCCGCACACAAGCTTCACGGGCCCAAGGGAGTGGGCGCGCTCTATGTTGCCAGGGGAACGCCGCTTAAACCGATGATGACGGGCGGGGGGCACGAGCGCAATCGGAGGTCCGGAACTGAGAACGTGGCGGGGATAGTGGGGTTCGGTGCTGCGGCACGCCTGGCCCGGGAGGGGCTCGCCGACCGCATGGTTCGAATCGGAGAGATGCGGGACGACATGGAGGACCGGCTTAAAGCCGCCATGTCTCACATCCACATCAACGGCGAGGACGCACCGCGCCTGCCCAACACGTCGAACATCATGGTGGACTACGCTGAAGGCGAAGGGATGGTGATTTCCCTGGATCTGAAAGGCGTCGCGGTGTCGACCGGCTCGGCGTGCTCATCGGGTTCGATGGAGCCGTCGCATGTCTTGACCGCTATCGGCAAGACGCCGGATGAGGGGTTCGGAAGCTTGAGGATCAGCTTGAGCGATCTGACGACCCAGGGGGACGTGGATTATCTGGTCGAAGTTTTGCCGGGGATCGTGGACAGGTTGCGGAAGCTTTCTCCTTACTATAAGAAATAGGACTTCAACGCAAAGACGCAAAGTTATGGGTTATTCGAAGAAGCTGCTCGATTATTTCGAGAATCCGCGGTGTGTGGGCGAGATTCCAGGGGCGGATGCCACTGTGGAGGTGAGTAATCCGGTTTGTGGGGATGTGATCAAGCTCTGGGTCAAGGTGGCGGGGGATCGGGTTTCGGATGCGAAGTTCAAGGCGCAGGGGTGCACGGCTGCGATTGCCACCAGTTCGTTCGCGACCGAGATGTTGATTGGGATGGAAGTGGAGCAGGCCCGTCGGATCACGCGGGAGGAGATCGCCGAAGCCCTGGGTGGACTTCCAGCTTCGAAGATACATTGCAGCGTCCTGGCTTCTGATGCGATACAGGCAGCATTGAAGGACTTTTGAGGCATTTCAGATGATCGCTGTCGCCATGAGTGGTGGAGTCGACTCCTCGGCTGCCGCAGTCCTGTTGAAGCGGGACGGTCATGAGATCGTCGGGCTGTCCATGCAGTTGTGGAACCAGCGGCGAGCGCTTGATGGAGATGCCCGGCCGGATGCCGAAACAGAGATCAGACGCTCCGGACGCTGTTGCTCGATCGACGACGTGTGGGATGCCCGGCGGGTGGCCAGTCATATCGGGTTTCCTTTTTACGTCCTGAACCTTGAAGAAGAATTCGAGCAAACGGTCATCGCACCGTTCGTCTCGACGTACCTTGCAGGTGAAACGCCGAGCCCCTGTGTCCTGTGCAACAACTTCGTCAAGTTTCATCATCTGATGGACAAGGCGGCCCAGATCGGCGCCGACCGAGTCGCCACCGGACACTACGCGCGGGTACGTTTTGATGATGACCTCGGGCGCTGGTTGCTGCTTCGAGGCCGGGACCGTCGGAAAGATCAGTCATACTTTCTGTTCGGCCTGACACAGTCCCAACTGTCAAAGACGGTTTTCCCGTTAGGCGAGTTGACCAAGCCCGAAGTCCGCGAAATCGCCCGCCTTGCGGGCCTGCCGACTTACGACAAACCGGAGTCTCAGGAGATCTGCTTCGTCCAGGACCGGTCGTACGCGGATTTTGTCGAGAAGTATGCAGGGGACGGGCGAACGAAGGATGGAGAAATCGTAAACCTGGACGGCGAAGTTGTCGGCGCCCATTCCGGTGTCCACAAATTCACCGTTGGACAGCGAAAGGGCCTGGTAGCCTCGGGGAAACCCCAGTACGTTGTCCGGATCGAACCCAGGCAACGGCGCGTCGTTATCGGAAACGATTCGGACACCTCGAGCCGTCGATTCGCCGTTCGTGACGCCAACTGGATAGGGATCGACCGCATCACCGAGCCTATCCGGTGCGACATCCAGATCCGAAACCGGTTCGAACCACGGCCCGGAACCCTCTCCCTGGAAAACGAAACGCTGGTCGTCGAATTCGACGAACCCCAACGCGCCGTCACGCCCGGCCAGGCCGCGGTCTTTTACTGGGACGATGTCGTCGTCGGGGGTGGCTGGATACGCGGATCTTGACGCAGATTGGGCGGATGTTTCACCCCGGGAATATTTACGCAGATTACGCGGATTGGATTGTCGGCGGGGATAGATAAATCTTGAAGAAATAATCTGCGTTCTCCGAGTCCCAATCCGCGTAAATGGATAACTACTTCAACTACTTCACCGAAATCGAACGCTACTACCAGTCGAAACGGGAGAGCTTCACCCTTCTATCGACGCTGGACTGGGTGTTGATCGAAACGTGGAAAGATCAGGGCATTCCGTTGGACGCGGTCCTCAAGGGGATGGACCGCGCGTTCTCTCGGGCGAAGCGGAAGATCAGTTCGCTGGCCTATTGCGCCAAGTCCGTGGCCGAGGTAGTTAAAGAGCAGAAGGACATGCGGATCGGAACGCCGGACCTCCCCGAGTTCAGCGCCGATGAAGTAACGGCGTACCTGGAGAACCTCGCCGATCAGGTGCTTAGGTTGAGGGAGAAGTTCCCCGAATTCGAAGCACGCTTCGACCGAATCGCGAAATCGATCCGCGAGCAGGGTGACTCCGATCTCCAGACCGGGGAGCAGGCCCTCGGGGCACTCGAAGAAAAATTGATCTCCATAATCAAGATCGCCGCGGACGAAGACTCGCTGATCGAGGTCGCGCGAGAGGTCGAGCGTAACCTCACGCCCTTCCGCAAAACGATGACCGTCGAACAGATCGCCATGCTCGATCAGCAACTCTGGAAGCGAAAACTGATGGAGCGCTACGGCGTCCCCCGGTTGAGCCTTTTTTACTTAATCTAGTGTTTCTCGACGCAAAGGCGCAAAGACGCAGAGATAACATGTTTTATTTTCAGTCTTCTTTGCGTCTTTGCGTCTTTGCGTCTTTGCGTCGAAGGTCCCATGAAACTAAAAATCGAAAAGTTGGTTTACGGCGGCGCCGGGATGGCCCGTACCGACGAAGGCGTCATTTTTGTTCCGCGGACGGTAGCTGGCGAAGTCGTGGAAGTTGAACTCGTCCACAGGAAAAAGGACTACGCCAACGCTCGACTGGTGCGTGTTCTCGAGCCGTCACCGGATCGTCGGGATCCGGTCTGTCCGAACTTCGAGACGGTGGGGTGCTGCGGCTGGGACCACATCGCATACGAGCAGCAACTGGCTGCGAAGGAAAGGATTATTCGTGAAAGCCTCGGCCGGCTCGGGAAGATCGAGTGGGACGGGCACATGGGTCGGATTGCTGGGCCGGAACGGGAATACAGGCTTCGCGCCACGTTTCATGTCCAGGACCGACGACTGGGTTTCATCGGCGAAACATCAAATCAGATCGTGCCTATCAAGAGTTGTGCGGCCCTGATGCCGGCACTGAATGAGTTCATTGCCGAGGCGAATGAAGCCCTGGGGAAACAGGGCCTCAAAGGCGCCGAGGAAGTTCGTGTGGTGGCATCGCCTGAAACCGGGAAGGTGGCGGCAAGCTTTCGCAGGGGGCGTCAGCGGGCGACATGGGGACATCATGATCCGATAACGAAGGTCAAGGGGATCGAATACCGGTTGAGCCCGAACAGTTTCTTCCAGGCGAACCGGTTCCTCCTGGCGAATCTCGTCTCTGAAGTCCTGAAGGCGTCAGCCTCCGACCGCCTCGTTCTGGACCTGTTCTCCGGCAGCGCTTTCTTCTCCCTGCCCCTCGCGCGGGCGTTTCCGGAGGTCCTGGGCGTAGACCGGCGCTCTACTCGGATCGCGGAATGGAACGCCCACCGGAACAGGATCGAGAACGTGAAATTCGTAAAATCGTCCGCATGGGCTTTTATTGCCAAAACCAAGATCCAACCGGACCTGGTGATCCTGGACCCTCCCCGTACGGGAGCCGGCAAAGGAATCGTCAAGGCCGTAGCCACGCTCGGCCCGCAACGAGTCGTCTACATCTCGTGCAACCCGACGACTTTCGCCTCCGAAGCCCGTCTTTTCATGGACAGGGGATACAAACTGTCCACGCTGAAGTTCGTGGATCAGTTTCCGAACACCTATCACATCGAAACGGTTGCGCTATTTGAGAAGGGCTAAGCACAGATTTTTACGCAGATTTCGCAGATTACGCGGATTGGGAGTGGAGTTCCCCGACAGGCAGCCTTCCCCCACCTGATCATCTGCGTAATCCGCGTAATCTGCGTAAAGAATTCATTCCCCCTCACCCTATTCTGCTAGACTATCCCTGCCCTCCTTTTTTGACTCTCATTCACCTCAATGCCACCTTTGCTTCCGCCGCTTGTTGCGCTTGTCGCGGGTGTCCTGACGGCGCCGTATCTTCATCCTGAATACGTCTGGTTGTGTGTCGCGCCGGCTCTTCTGATCGGGATCGCCCGGCCCAAATTGGCCGTGCTGGTGATCTTCCTCCTGGGTGCGGGGCTCCGCTCGAACAAGGATGTGCAGCCACCGGTCATCCATGACGACGGCTACCCGGTCCGGGCGGTCGTGCGGCTTGAAGGGCCTCCGGAATGGCGGGAACCGGGGTATTACCTGAATGTTCGGATGATCTCGGTCGGTGGACGGTCGATCGGGGGTCGCGCTCGGCTTTCTTTCTTTCCGGGCGATGCGAAGTTGGACAGGTTGTTTCGCGACTTCGGTCTGGGGTCGGGGGACCGGTTGGAGATTCTGGTGCGCCTCAGACCCCCACGGGTCTACCGGAATCCTGGGGTGTTCAACTACCGGCAACACCTCGAACGTCAGGACATCTACTGGACGGGTTCGATTCGAAACCCGAGGCTGATCCAGGTTCTTGCTCGAGGCATCCACGGAGGGGATCACGTCCGAGCCTGGATTTCCGACAGGATCGGGTCCTATTTCTCTGGAGATCGAACCATTCAGGCGCTCGTCCTCGGCATGGTTCTCGGCCAGCGACGACGACTGCCAGCGGCCGATGCCAGACGATTCCAGGCTGCAGGGCTCGTCCACCTTCTTGTGGTTTCCGGATTCAACCTTGCGGTGGTCGCCGCCAGTGCGTTGTGGTTAGGCAGGCGCCTGCCGTTCGGACGCTACGGGCGGACCGGGAGTAAGGTCTTCGCACTCGTTGCGGTGCTGGGATACGCGGCGCTCGTGGAGGGCAATACTCCGGTTGTCCGAGCCACGCTCATGGCGTGCCTGCTCATCTCGGGGACATTGCTGGACCGGGGCTATTCGATCGCCAACGCGCTTTCCGCGACGACGCTGGTCATTCTGGCAATCGAGCCGCGGGCGCTGGAGGACCCCAGCTTCCAACTGACGTTTCTAGCGGTGCTGTCGATCCTCTTCCTGGCCGTTCCCCTGATCCGATGGAGTTTCGGCTGGTTGGGTCCGGCGCTTCGGGATCTCGCGAATGAGGAAATCGACGCGCACCTGCCACCCGACATCGTCGATTGGCGAGTCTCCCGAAGGCTCTGGTGCGAGCTCCGAGGTTGGCCCACCTGGATCATCACCGTACCCTGGCGGGTCGGGCGGGTCCTGGGCGAAACGGCGACCGTGACAGTCTCTGCCCAATTCGTCCTGGTGATGTTCATGGTCGAGTCCTACCACCGCATCTCTCCGGTCACCCTGCCGCTGAACGTACTGGGCGCTCTCGTTGCGGCGGTGATCACTCCGATGGGCTTGTTGCTGATCGGACTGCCCGGGTTCATCGGCGTCGGGGTGGCCTGGGTGATGAAGGCGTTATTGTGGCTTCTCGTCGTCGCGGTCGAGATCGGCTTGGAAATACCCGGCGCGAGCATTCGGGTGGGGTCCCCACCGGTTTGGATCTGGGTTCCTTACGCTGTTGTGATCGGCGGTTGGACCCTGGCGGTCGGATACCGGCGGCTTCTTGCCACCGGGCTCTGTTTTTCCGCGGCCATATGTCTGCAAGGGGCGATCATCTTCGCCGACTTCTCGCCGTCACCACCCGAACATACCACCCTGACGCTCCTCGACGTGGGCCAGGGGGATTCGATCCTGATCGAGTTGACCGACGGAAAGCGTGTTCTCGTCGACGGTGGGGGCGTGTCATCGGGCGGGTATCGATCCCTCGTTGACGAGGGAACCTTTTCGATTGGCGAAGACGTTGTGAGCCCGTACCTGTTCAAGAGGCGGATCCGCAGGCTCGATGCCGTCGTCCTGACCCATGCGCATCACGACCACATTGACGGCCTGTTCGATGTTTTCCAAAATTTCGAAGTCCGAGAGGTCTGGCTCGGTCGAAATCCGATGATCCCCCAGTATCGTAACCTGCTCGAAGAGATCTATCGGCGCCAGATCCCCATCCGATGGATCTGGTCCGGCCAGAAAATCGGCCCCTTCACCGTCCTGCACCCCCCGCGGACCTGGACGACCGGTCCGCGCGTCCAGAACGATGACTCCGTCGTCCTTCAGCTCGACTCCGAAGGAACGAGCGTCCTCCTGACGGGCGACCTCGAAAGATCCATCCCCCTTCCCGGCCCCGTAGACATCCTGAAGATCCCCCACCACGGAAGCAAGAATACCCAACTCATCGTCCAGGCCACAATCCCGATCGTTTCAGTCGGAGCATCCAACCCGTTCGGCCACCCCCACCCCGGCAAACTCCCGGCACTCCGCACCGACATCCTCGGCGCGATCCAGATTGTCCTCGGACCCGGGCGCCCCATCGTCACCTTTCCTGGGCTTTAGATCTATTGGCGGTCGGATGGGAGTTTTTCACCGCAGAGGCGCAGAGGCGCAGAGGGGAAACGCTTTTGTCGGATCTACCCGGTCTCTTTTCTTGTCCTCTCTGCGACTCTGCGGTAAAGAATCTTCACTCCACATCTCGGTGAATCGATGAATCCTACTTAGTTGACTCGATTTAGGCTCTTGTGTAAGCTAACTTGTTGCAGGGTGGCCACTAAGCGAACATCACCTGTTGGCGGCTCTGGGGATCGGTTTCCTGCGCTGACAAATCGACCGCTACATCTGGGGGTGTCTTTCTTGGGTCTTCACAATCGCCCTTTCTTGGCCTGCATCATTCTTTCAATGCTGTTCGTCTCGGCTTGCGGCCGAGGTGCGCGGACGAGCGCACGACGGTTGCCGGCCCCACCGACCGACCGTAGTGCGGAGCCGGCCGGGGCGGAAGGAGAACGCCGGGCGTCGGTCGAGTCGCGACAGCCCTCGGACCATGCCGAGGACCTTCTCGACTTGAGACTCGAAACGCTGGAAGTTGCCCGGGATGGGGAGACGGCGGCAATCGACGATCTCGCGAAGTTGGAAACCGGCAAGGTGATGGATCCCGAACTGCGGGAACTGGCTGCGGCCGACGTCCGCGAAACAACCTACGATCTCCCGATCGAAATTAACGACAGCGTCATCTCTCTCCTGGACCGCTACAGTCAAGGCAGCGGCCGCCGAACGATGGAAGTCGGTCTGGAACGAATGGGCCTCTACCGCCCCATGATCGAAAGAATCTTCGCCGAAGAGGGTGTGCCGCTCGATTTGATCTACCTGGCGCAGGTCGAAAGCCTGTTCAAACCGAAAGCTCTATCGCGGGCTAAAGCCAAGGGGATGTGGCAATTCATTTCGTCGCGCGGGAAGGAATACGGCCTCCGCCAGAACTGGTGGATCGACGAACGTTCCGATCCGGAGAAATCCACACGTGCCGCCGCCCGGCACCTCGGCGACCTTTACGAACAGTTCGGCGACTGGTACCTGGCCATGGCCGCCTATAATTCCGGCCCAGGCCGGGTCCGTCGCGCCATGGAACGGACCGGATCTTCCGACTTCTGGACCCTCGCCGAGCGTCGGCAGCTCCCCAGGGAAACCCGGAACTACGTCCCGACAATCCTGGCCATGACGATCATCGGAAAGAACCCGGCAAAATACGGGTTTGACGTGACCCCGGCCGGCAGCCTCGAATCCGAGCGTGTCCGGGTTCCCAGCGCAACCGATCTCCGCGTCATCGCCGACTATCTGGACCTGCCGCTCGAGCAACTCCAGGAACTGAACCCGCACGTGCTGCGATGGGCTACGCCGCCAGACGATACCGAGTTCGAGCTCAACCTTCCGGTTGGCTACGCGAAGTCCTACGCCGAAAAAGTCGCTCCCCTTCCCGACGACAAACGCATTCTGTTCAGCCACCACCGGGTTTCGTCGGGCGAGACGCTTTCCCACATCGCCCGGCGATACGGCGTTTCCATATCGGCCATTACCGAAACCAACAAGATATCGGCCCGACGGATCATCCGAATCGGTCAATCGCTCGTAATACCGATCAGCGGAATAACCGTGCCGGGAGACTCCCTGGCAAGAGTAGCGGGTACGACCCAGCCTGGCCCGCCGTCCCCGACGCCCCGGGTCTATCGAATCCGACGGGGAGACTCGCTTTCGACGATCGCCGGCAGGTTCGGCCTCTCGATCGGAGACATCAAGGAATGGAACAGGATGAGTTCGAACCTGCTGATCGCAGGCGAAAGCCTCATCCTGAGGACACCGACAGCCACATCCCGAACCTCTGGCGAAGGATCAAACTCTTCTCCGAGCCAGCGACTGGTCTACCGGGTCCGGCGCGGCGACACGCTGAGTAGGATCGCCCTGTCCCACAACACATCCGTTTCGGCTATCCGGGAATGGAACCCGGAATCCGACCTTTCCATCATCCGGCCGGGCGATCAGATCACCATCTACAAGAAACGTTGAGCTTTTTTCGGTTTCCGGTGTCTTATAAGCTGGAGGATGAAGAAGACGCGTGGACACGATCATTGAATTTATCCCCCATCATTGCAATACTTTACAATCTGCCTGGAGAATCCGCGAAAGCTAATGACACGGAAGCCGGGGGTGGGGCCGCCTTTGGACAAGAAACACTTGTAACTAAATTGTAATTTCTTCTTAACTTTTCCGATTCGGGGTCGTCAAAACCCCTGTCATGGAAGCAATCACATTGAAACCGGCTTCGACGAAACGCGCGGCGACGAACGAGGAAGATCGACTCCTCGTCCAGCAGGCTCAAGGGGGTGACCGTGAGGCCTTTGAGCAGTTGGTTTACCGCCATGATCGTGATATCTTGCGCCTAGCTTTCCACATGCTGGGCAACCGGGAGGAAGCACGGGATGTTTTTCAGGAGACGTTCCTGAAGGCGTATCGATCCCTGGGTCGGTTTCGGACGGACTCGAGCTTCTACACCTGGATTTACCGGATTGCGACAAATGTTGCGCTGGATCATCTGCGCAAGCGGCAATCCCTCAGAGAGGAGATATCTTACGAAGCGGACACCGAAGCCCATCCGGATCGCCCCGCTCTCAAAGACACGCTTGAGGAAAAAAGCTATTACAGCAACCCGGAACGGCGGCTTTACGGTCGGGAAATCGGCGACAAGATTCAGAATGGGTTGAAGTCTCTTTCGGAAAAGGAAAGGCTGGTCTTCGAGTTGAGACATTATCAGGGGCTTCGACTGCGAATGATCGGAGAGATCATGGGAAGCACGGAAGAGACGGCGAAGAACTATTTGTTCAGAGCCACTCAGAAACTCCGTGTTTATCTGGCTAAAATATGAGCTGTCGACAACGCGAACACGATATCGTCCTGTTTCTTTATGAAGAGTTGTCCGAGCGCGACTCCAGAGACCTCCGCGTCCATATGGACGAATGCGCGCCTTGTCAGGGCTTCTACGAGAGCGAGCGGGAGTTGCACTTCAAACTGACGGACGATTTCTCGGACTGGGAAGTCCCCTCGGATCTGCTCGTCGAGTCACGACGAACGCTTTCGGACGAACTGGACCGCATCGATACGAAACGCGCATGGTGGAGTTTCCCATCGTTGGCGCCGGTCTTCTCACGAATGCGTTTGCTGGAGTCGGCAGCGTTGGTTTCGATCGGTCTGGCGGTGGGAGTGTACGTCATGAGTCAGACCCCGGCAGCAACACCCTCCGCACCGCTCCAACAGGCCCAGACCTCCCAAATCCCCCAGAACGCCTCTGTTTCAAACCTGAGAATCGTCGAAGCTGATCCGGCAACGGGCCAGGTCCAACTGGCTGGTGAGATGGTTCAGCCGATGAGGCTTCGAGGCAACCTGCGGGATGAAGACGTCCGACGTTTACTCTTTGGCGGACTGCGTTCGCCAAGTAACCCGGGATTTCGGCTTCAGGCCGTTGAGCTACTGGCACAGAGTTCGCGCGATCCCAGCATCAAGGAAGTGCTCATCGGCACGCTTTTGAACGATGAGAACGCGGGAGTCCGTTTGTATGCCCTCGAGGGATTGAAGGCCTTTGCGATGGAAGACGATGTCCGGCGCGCTCTCGTATACACGCTTGAGAATGACCAGAATGCAGGCGTTCGCGTCGAAGCCATCGAGGCCCTGACGTCGGTCGCCGAAGCCGAGTTCGACGAAGCCATGGGCCAGATCATTCAGGAAGCGACCCGGGAAGACGAGAACGCATACATCCGTATGAAGGCCTTGCAGTTTGTAGGTACTGGAAGACAGTGAGCCAAGCAACCAACTTCAAATGTGTGGCCCGACGTGGCACCCTTCTTGTCCTGGCCATGTTTGCCATGCAATCCGTTGCCCTGGCCCGTTGCCCGATTCCGGCGGGCGGATTCCTATTTCTGCGGGCGCCGCTTGGCAACCTCCTCGTCGATACATCCGTTACCGGTTTCATCGAAGTCGAAGTGTCCGACAGCGCTATTGAAGTTGAAGAGCAATGCTTTGACGATCACGTGGAGATCAGCGGCACAGCTCCGGCACGTCGATTTGGTCCGGTCGACTGGCGTATCCGAGTTCCCGCAAGCGTGGACCTGGACTTGATCACCTTCGCTGGAGGCGTGAGGGTCGCGACGACCGAAGGCAGCGTGATCCTCCGGACGACAGGCGGAAACGTCGTCATGGGAAATATCGGCGGAGCCGCCGCCGTGATCACACAGGGCGGTTCGATCCTGGTCGGAAACATCGGTGGAGACGCCGAGCTGAGGAGTCTGGGCGGACAGATCGAGATCGGCGACGTCCTGGGCAACGCCGAACTGGAAACGCTCGGTGGACCGATCCGGACCGGAACCATTTCGGGTCAGGTGCGGGCCGAAACGGCTGGAGGATCGATCAATATCCAAGAGAGCCAGGGCGATTTGAATGCGATCACACTGGCAGGAGATATCGTCATCGGTACGGCGGGCAAAGCGACCGTTCAGACAGCAGGAGGAAACATCATCGGCCTCCTGATCCGCGGAGCCTTCCAGGGATTCACCGAACTGGGAGATATCCGAATCGAGAGAGCCGAATCATCCATCGAAGCGACTTCCGGCTTTGGAGATATCGAAGTCCGCCTGGCACCGCCTTCGCTCGCTGGGGACCTCCACGTCGAGTTGAGGACCACTGTCGGAAACATCCGCCTCGCGATTCCGGCCAACCTTCCCGCAAACCTTGAAACCGTTATCGAACGCACGCTGATGCAGGCACCACGTGTCCGCTCCGACTTCCCCCTGCGTGCAGTCGGTTCGGGAAACAACAGCCGCCCCTCCTTAGCCCAAGGGTACACCATCGCACAATCCGACCGATCCGTCACGGAGTTGAACGGCGGCGGCAACGTGATCCGGCTACAGACGTCCCGGGGCACGATCGAAATCCGAAGAATCCGTCAGTAGCAACCGGCTCACCTACCTACAGCAAAGCTCCAGAATTTCACCGCAGAGGCGCAGAGTTTTTTGTCTCGCTTACCGGTTCATCTCACGTAGCCCTCACATCACTAGTTACGAAACCGTCAGTTTTCAACATGATACGCAGACACGAAGAGCACGAAGAAAACATAGACCTTCTTCTGACTTCGTGACCTTAGTGTCTTCGGGTTGAAAGGAAACTTTATCGACTAACCGTGACGTCCTATTCAGGCCGTTATCGCGGGTACGCAAAGAAAAAATTGCCTCCTCCGCAGAATTTGTGGGCAGTCCAAAGGCCTGTGCGCACATAAGTAATTGAAACAAAGTACCTTATTCTTTTGTTCGACGGCGAATATTCCAGTACCCACTTCGGTCGGACGCCTACACCCGGTGCCCGGAGCCCCCGCCGGAGGCCCCGTTCCCCATCGCCCACACCAGCCGACACCGCGGAGCGCAGCCGAGGGTCAAGGCCGGCGCAGCCGCCGAGCTTGCGAGGGAAGCCTTGAGGCTTGGCGAGCACCGTGGTCTCCTCAAGCGGCGATGGAAGACGGTTTTACCCACAAATTCTGCGGAAGACCCAAAAAATTCTGCGCCTCTGCGTCTCTGCGGTGAAAAATCCTCAGTTCCTTCCCCGGAGTATGGCGATCTTGGCAGTCGACGGGCTGAGGTATTTCGCCGCTACGGACTGGACGTAGTTCAGGCTGACGTTTCTTATGGAGTCGCTGAAGTTCAGGACCGACTGGGCACCGGCGCCCGACGAGATGGCGCGGGCGAAGGCGAGGACGCGACCGAGGCGGGTCTGGAGCTGGATCTGGTGGATCCCGATCGAGTACTCAATAGACTTCTGGAGTTCCTCTTCGGTGAGGCCTTCGTCGATCAGAGTAGTGATCTCTTGCTCGAGAGCGGCTCGGACCTTTGCTTCGTTCTCTGGCGAAAAGGCCGTGTAAGTGAAGAAAGCACCGGCCCGGGCGAGGGACAGTTCGGCGGCTCGGACCGTGTACGCCAGGCCCTGTTCTTCCCGGATGTTCTCGAAGAAACGGCCGCCGAGACCCGAGACTGCGTTCGCTATCACCTTCATGGCGAATCGATCCGGGTGGGAGTTGGTCGTGCCGAGAAATCCATAGGCCAGAGCCGTCTGCGCGCGGGCAGCGTCCTCGACCAGCTCCTCCGCGTCCGGGTTGAAAGTCGGAACGGGCAGGATCGAAATGTCCTCCTCGTGAAGATCCAGGTTGGTCAAGGCTTCGGCGATCGAAGCCACAAGACCCGTGCCTCGAGTGTCCCCAACGATCACGATCGAAGGAATCAGGGGCCGCTGGTGCTGCATGTACCACGCCGACAGATCCTCACGCGTCAAGGATTCGAGTGATGCCTCCGAGCCGACGCCGGGACGTGAATAGGCATGGCCGGCGAACACGGTCGACATGAACAACTGCATCGGATATCGATAGGTGTCTTCACGAAGCGTACGGATCCGCGCCCGCTGTAACTTGCGGGCAAGTTCGACTTCCTCTTCCGGGAAAGTTGGCTCCTGCAGAACCTCCATCAGAATTTCCAGGGCCTCGCCCATCTGCCCGCTCACGCCATCCAGAACGTACCCGAAGAAGTCCGGTTCGTTCACAACCTGGATTCGGGCCCCGGCGTTCTCCAGGCGACGCCCCACATCGGCACTGTTATACCGTCGGGTCCCCCGCAACGCGCTACGCAAGGTCAACTCCGTGATCCCGGCATTGGTCGCGGATTCATAAAGTCGGCCGCCGGAATAGAAAATCCCAAACGACACGAGCGGAAGCCGATGGTCTTCCACGATGTAGACATCCGGACCACGGAGGATCGAGCGCCGGACAATAGGCTTGACCAGGTCTTGTATCAGTTCGACATCTGGCTGGGACGTCCGGGCCGACACTGGGAGTTCCTCGACGCTTCGTTCAACGACGGCTCCGGACACGAGCGCCAACACGTTGTCGGCGAAGTCGTCGTCTGAATACGATCGCGTGATAGAGGCGGGAAGATATTCGAAGAGACCAAGGTTAGCCGTCGTAAAGTACCCGGTCGAAATGCGCTGGATGTCGGCCAGAGTCACGGCCTTTATCCTGTCGATGAACGTATTGCCCCGTTTCCAGTCGCCCAGGGCTTCGTTGCCGGAAATCTCGGCGGCGATCCCTCCAACCGTCTCCAGGCGATGGAAGTGTTGCTGGACGATCAGCGTCTTCGCACGCTCCAACTCTTCGTTCGTGATGCCGAACTCTTTGATGTTCTCCAACTCCGCCAGCGCGGCGATTTCCGCCCGAACGGGGTCGTCGGTCTCCAAGTCGAGTTCGAAATAACCCAGGTCACGGAACCCGATAAACGCGGACGACGCACGGCTGATCAAACCGCGTTCGTCTCGCAGAAAACGGTTCAATCGAGACGCGCGACCGGCAGACAGGACTGCCGACATCACCTCCAGCGCGTACGAATCATCGGACAGGGCGTCGGGCACATGGTATCCAAGAGACACGCGGGTCTGCTCGAGAGCCCCCCTCTCCCAACCGTATCGAAAAGCCGTCTGGCGGGGTTCCGAGGGCCCAGGATCCCGTTCGACCGCAACGTCTTCCTGGCCGCCGTAGTGACGGATGATGTCCTCGAGCATGGCTTCGCGCTCAAACTGGCCGACAACGGCAAGGACGATGTTCGAGGGTTGGTAGTACCTCGAGTGGAAGCCGACGACATCGTCGCGGCCCAGCGCGCGTAACCCCTCACGGGAGCCG
This sequence comes from Terriglobia bacterium, assembly GCA_965262425.1. Lineage (GTDB taxonomy): Bacteria > Acidobacteriota > Terriglobia > 20CM-2-55-15 > 20CM-2-55-15 > CAZOZZ01. The sequence continues at coordinate 3,779,980 of OZ253536.1, forward strand.
ATCCGCCACCGCCGCATTCGATGCTGGGTGAACGCGGTCGAGTAGAGGCGTTCGGACGCGACTGCCGGCGGATTATCCAACTTCCTGTTGTTCTCCTGGAGGACGACTCCGATTTCACGCTCCAGCTCGACCGCATCGAAGATGGAATTCCACAGCGCATCCGCCTGGATTTCCATTGCCGTACTCGCATTTGCGGCAGGGACGACCGTGTGATAGACCGTCCGATCGTAATACGTGTACGCATTCAGCTGACCCCCAATGCCCTTGGTCTCCTTCGCGATCTGCCCAACCGGACGGGTGCTCGTCCCCTTGAAGAGCATGTGCTCAATCACATGCGCAATTCCAGACACCCGGTCCGGCTCGTCGAAGTAACCCACCTTGACCAGCGCGGTAATGCTTGTGAGAGGAATCGCGTTCTCCTCTCGAACCAGCACGGTCAAGCCGTTCTTCAAAATGACCTTCGTGGTCTGTCCAACATCTTCACGAAAAATATAAGGTCCCACGATCTCTCCGGCCGCCGGCTGCAGGTCAGGCATGGGTAACTGCGGGATGACCTGCAGGAAAAGGAAAAAAGCGAGAAGCATACAAATATTCTACTCTAGGAAGCGACGGCAAGGCTGGAACATCGATGGGATTCAACGCAAAAACGCAAAGACGCAAAGGGCCGCAAACTCCTCTTTCTTTCCGATCACGAAGGGGAATGTTGCGTCAATTCTCAGTCCTTGATTGTTCGATCTGGCGGGTATGGTCGTCAACGTAGCTCAAAGTGATGCGAATCGAGTTTTCGGGAGTGAAACCGGCGAGGCGTTCGGCCCACTCGACAACAACGACCGCTTGTTCATCGAAAATGTCGTCCAGGCCTAGATCGTGCAGGTCCCTCGATTCGACCCTGTAAAGATCGACATGGTAGATCGGCACACGACCCCGGTACTGGTTGACTAGAGTGAAGGTGGGGCTGGAGACCTCATCGACATCTTCAACACCGAAACCAGCGGCCAACCCTTTGGTGAAGGCCGTCTTCCCCGCGCCAAGCTCACCAAACAGCAGAATCTGAGCCGGCGCTTCAAGCGACGCAGCCAGTTCCCTCGCGTACTCGAACGTCTGCCGCTCCGAATGTGAAAGGAAATTAGTTGCCATAACGGAGGTCAGGGAACTGAGATTTCAACGCAAAGTGTGGAAAAGAAGATCTTAGAAAAATGAATTTGCGCCCTTTGCGAACTTCGCGTCTTTGCGGTGAAAAATCCTACCCTCCTCGCAGTTCATTCCAAGCTTCAGGCAAAAACTGAAGAATATCGGTTGCAATGAGGCCCTCTTCACCGACTTCATCGGCAGCCAGGTCGCCGGCGAGTCCGTGAAGGTAGACGGCCAGGCACAAGCGTTCTTCGAAGCTGCCCAGACCTGGCTGGCCAAGGAGTCCGGCGATCATTCCGGTCAGGATGTCCCCGCTGCCGGCTGTGGCCATCCCGGCGTTTCCCGTCGGGTTGATGAAGGCCGTACCGTCAGGGCAGGCGATGACGGTCCGAAATCCCTTCAAGACGACGTAGAGTTCATGCCCGGTGGCGAAGTTGCGGGCAACACCGAGACGATCGCGCTCGATCTCTGCCACCTCGAGGCCGGCCAGACGGGACATCTCCCCTGGATGAGGCGTCAGGATGATGGGAAACGCGGAACCTCGAAGTTCCCCGGCACAGCCTTCGAAGGCGTTCAGCCCGTCCGCATCCAGGATGAGTGGAACGGAGAATCGGGGCAGTAGCGTTCGAACCAGATCGACGGTTTCCTGGTCCTGACCGAGACCCGGCCCCATGGCCACGATCGATTTCCCTTCGATGATCGAGGAGAGCCGGCCGTAGTCGAGCGCAGCCCGTGAGATTGTGCCCGCCGGCCCTTCGGCAAGGGGCTCCACCATCATCTCGGCCATGTGGGACGCAATCGTGGGCGCGGCGCTTTCCGAGGCGGCCACCGTCACCAGCCCGGCACCGGACTGAAGCGCGGCTCGCCCGGCCATCGCGGCCGCACCGGACTTGCCCCGGGATCCGCCGATCACGAGAATCTTTCCATAACTGCCCTTGTTCGTGTCGTCTTCCCTGGCATACAGCGCATCGGAAAAGCTGTCCCCAAGGAGCAGGTTCACATCGAGGCCATCAGCTTCGAGTAATTCTGGCGGATTGCCGATGTCCGCGATGACGACCTCACCTGCCATCTCATGAGCGGGAGACAGCACAAGACAGAATTTCGGGGCCGTCAGTGTCACCGTCAGGTCAGCTTCGACCGTGGGACCGGCAATGTCGGCGCTATCGGCCGTACAACCGGATGGCACGTCGACGGAAACAATCGTCGCGCCGGGAAAGAACTCGTCCAGGCTCTGGATAACGAAGCTGAAGAGCCCTTCGACGGGCTTGGAGAGGCCCGTTCCCAGCAGTGCATCGATAACAAGGTCCGCCCCGACTATCTCCAGACGCTCTCGTTCCCATTCCTCCTGGGTCCGAACAACGACCGGGGGATAGCCGATGGCGGTCAGAATGTCCAGGTTCGTGCGCGCGTCGCCGGTCACATCCGTCGGGGAGGCAAATAGAAAGACCGTCGGGAAACAACCGCGCTGGATCAACTGCCGCGCAACGACGATCCCATCACCGCCGTTGTTTCCCTTACCGCAAAGGATCGCGATCGATTGCTCCGCGAGATTTTCGAAACGAGCTTCGAGCGCCTCGACAACCCGCATCCCGGCATTTTCCATGAGAAGGATTCCGGGCACGCCGAACTTCTCGGTCGAGAGTCGATCGACTTCACGAATCTGTTCGGCTGTGAGGATTTTCATGGGCTTAAAATCGAAAGGACGCAGGAAGGCAGCTTTACTACCCGGATTCAGGGTGCCATAACGCTCGATGACGTCCCCGTCGCGATCCGCCAGGAATGTCACCTGTTCGGCTCCGACCGACTCCGCGAACTTGGCCTGCATGAAGGGGGTGTCTCTCGATACCGCAATAACCGCGATGTTCAGGGCGACAAACTCGTCCCAATGTTCACCGATCCCGGTGAACTCTCGCGTTCAGCCACCGGTCCAGTCGGAGGATGAGCACTATTCTCTTCATCTTTGCTCCTCCGTCCGAGCGCAGGTCAGTGGCTGCCCCCGCCAATCTCCCCGCGCCTCGATAAACTTGCTTGGCGAACTTTGTTTCGCGACGCACCCATTGTAGCTTCGCCGGTCCGCTTCGTGAGAACGGTTAAGATGATATGCTAAGATCTCTGATTTATGCAACATAGGGTCCGCCGGTGGGCTGCTAGGAGCGTAGTGACCCTCGGCCGGCACATCCGCGCATCGCCTCCGCCAAAATGCCGATTTCACATGTAAAACGACTGGAAGACCAGTACCTGCTGGGGACTTACAAACGTTACGATATCCTGGTCGATCGCGGGAGTGGCAGTTACCTGTTCGACCGCGGCAACAAGAGATACCTGGACTTGATGGCCGGTATCGGCGTGAATGCGCTGGGATACGGGCATCCGCGTGTCGTCCGTCTGCTTAGAAAACAGATCAAAAGGCCACTGCATCTGTCCAATCTGGTGTATCACGAGTATCAGGGAAGGCTCGCCAAACGGCTCGTCGGCGTATCGGGACTCGATCGCGTGTTTTTCACCAACAGCGGCACGGAGTCGGTTGAAGGGTGCCTGAAATTCGCACGTGTGTCGGCGAACAGCGGCCGGGAAGTGCGAAGGTACCGGATACTGGCCCTCGAAGGGTCGTTCCACGGACGGACCATGGGCTCGCTGTCTGCGACCCATAAGGAAAAATACCGGGAACCGTTCGAACCTCTGGTCCCCGGATTCGAGTTCGTCCGATTCAATGACGTGGCCGACCTCGAGGCTAGATTTTCCGACGACGTGTGCGCGGTGATCTTCGAAACGATCCAGGGGGAGGATGGCATTCGGCCTGTTTCGGAAGAATTCTATCGGCGGGCCAGGAGCTTGACGCGTGAATCCGGCGCCGCTCTGATCACCGACGAGATCCAATGCGGATTGGGGCGGACGGGGCGATGGTTCGCTTTTCACAAGTTCGCTCCCGCGACCGATCGCGACAACCTGCCCGATCTGGTCGCCACCGCCAAGCCACTCGGGTTGGGCATTCCCCTCGGGGCCGTTCTGATGAAGGAACACATCGCAGAAACCATCGAACCAGGCACCCACGGAACGACCTTCGGCGGAGGGCCCCTGGCCTGTCGATTGAGCCTGGAACTGTTCAATATTTTTGAAGACGAAGGCATCCTCGAGCACGTTCAGGAAGTGGGGGCTTACTTCCGGCAGCGACTGGATCAACTGACAGACTTGCCGGTCGTGCGCGAAGTCCGAAGTGACGGGCTCATGCTCGCCGTCGAATTGAAGGTTCCAGGCAAGCCCGTTATCGACAAACTGCTCGAAGCGGGCTTCATCGTGAACTGCACGCGGGAGAACGTGCTTCGAATCCTGCCACCGTTGATCATCACGAAGAAACAGATAGACAAGTTCGTCGGTTCGCTCAAGCCAATGCTGGAGGAAATTTATTCATGACTAACGTAAAGACCGCGATTGGAAGGATCGAATCTTTCATTCGGCCGGCGACTTTTCCGGTCGGCGTCCGGATGCTGGAGGCCGGAGATGAGATTCCGGAAAGAGCCAAGCGACCTCGCCGCGACATGTCGGTCGAGATCACCACCTGCCAGGCCGTCACGATGGCGCGAAAATATGGTTGGACCGTCGCGCTAACGACCGAGGACATCAACTGCCCCCTGACGAAGATCGCCTTCGGGCTCGAGAAGGAGCCTGCTTTTTTCAAGGACGGAAACTGCTGCGCCGGCATGTATACCCAATCGGCCGCCGCGGGCGCGCGAACCGAAACGGAGACGTATCACTTTCCGTACAATCGCTACAATGGCATCCTGATGGGCCCGGCGGGGAAAGCAGCCTTTGAACCGCAGGTCGTGATTGTTTACGCAAATCCCGCACAGGTGATGCGGCTGGTCACCGGGGCGTTGTGGAAACAGGGAGGCGCAATCAAATCGTCGTTCACCGGTCGCATCGACTGCTCCGACGAAATCATCCGACCGATCGAAACCGGCGAATACGAGGTCGTCCTTCCCTGTTACGGAGACCGTGTCTTCGGACAGACCGAAGACCACGAAATGGCCTTCTCCTTTCCCTGGCACAAGATCGATGAACTGATTGAGGGACTGGAAGGCACGCACAAAGGCGGCGTCCGTTATCCGATCCCCTCGTTCCTCCGATACTCGGGTGAGTTCCCGCCGAGTTACAACAAGCTGGATGAGATTTGGGCGGAAGAGAAGGCCTGACTGACACGTTGAATCAAAACGAAATGTTGTGTGTCAACGCAAAGACGCAAAATCGCAAAGTCTTTGTCTTGGGGACGGAGCAGGGTCACAAATCCTTATCCCGTCCGAACTAATAAACTTTGCGCCCTTTGTGTCTTTGCGCTTTTGCGTTGAAAAATGACAAAAATCCTAAGTCAAAAAGTGGAGTTTGTGGGGCGGCGGATTACGGTTCGTCGGGACCGGGTGATCGAGCCTTCCGGGAAGGAGGGGGTGCGGGACGTAGTGTTGCACCCCGGGGCTGTTTCGATTGTCGCGATGCCGTCGCCCGGTGAGATTGTGCTGATTCGCCAATATCGCCATGCGGCCGGGGAAGAGCTGATCGAGCTTCCGGCTGGGACGCTTGAGGTGGGAGAGGAACCAGTCGACACGGCGCGCCGCGAACTGGAGGAGGAAACGGGGTACGTGGCGTCGGAGATGACGCACCTGGCCACTTATTACACGACGCCCGGTTTTACGAACGAACTCATGTACCTCTACGAAGCATCGGGGCTCGAACTCCGTCAGCAACGGCTCGAAGACGATGAGGCCATCGATGTGGTCCTGACCAGTCGTGAGGACGCTTTAACATGGATCCGGGAGGGTAAGATCCGCGACGCCAAAACACTGGTCGGTCTCATGATGGTCCTGGGGCCATCGCTCTCATGAAGGAGGACCCCGACTGCCATCCGACGACCCGTCTTCATCGCCTGCGCTCGATCGAGCAGTGGCGAAAAAATCAGATTTCGGTAACGGTTTCCGCTTCTTTTGTCTTCTTCGGCTTCACGCTCGTCATGCCATTCCTGCCCCTCTACGTGCGCCAACTGGGTGTCGAGGGCACCGGTCGGATCGCGTTCTGGACCGGCCTGATCCTGAGCGTGAGCCCGGCGATGGCCGCGCTGACCGGCCCGATATGGGGGCGCCTTGGCGATCACGTGGGGCTGAAGGCAATGGCGGCGCGTGCCACGGCGGTCAACTGCCTGTGCTGGTTTTTCATGGGATTCGCGGCGAACGTGTGGCAACTCCTCCTTCTCCGCGCGGTGCTGGGATTGCTGGGCGGCTTCAACAGTGTGTCCATAGCGGCAATCACGCAACTTTCGCCCAAAGACAAGATGGCGGGGGTGATCGGAACATTGCAGTCCACTCAAATTCTAGGTGCCGCCATCGGACCGCTGGTCGGCGGGATTCTCGCCGGCTACATTGGCATCCAGAACACGTTCTTCGCCACGGCAGTCCTGATGTTCGGCTCGTTCCTGAGCATTATCTTTCTGTACCGCGATAGCGATCGAAAACAGCCGGAAAAGCCTGAAGAGCCGAAACCGGCCATCGACCGGAGTTTCCTCAAACATCCCGAATACCTGATGCCGTTGATCGTCCTGTTCGTTGTCCACATGACGCATCGCACATACGCCCCCATCGTCCCTCTGTTCCTCGAGCAACTCGGCACCCCTGTTGTGAGGCTGGCCGCGGTCTCGGGGGCTCTGTTCTCGATGGCCGCCTTCGGGGAAGCCCTTTCTGCCTGGCTCTCGGGACGCCTGGCTTCGAGAATTCCGATCGAACGGCTGATCCTGGTCCGCCTCTCGCTCGGCCTTGCCGTGCTTGTCCCCATAGCACTGGCCGGATCGTCGACTGCATTCTTCATCCTGCGAATCACTCTGTCGCTCCTGGCCGGAGGGGTCTTGACATTAGCCTTCACCTCCGCCGGTCAGGTCATTCCTCCCGAACACCGTGGCACCGGTTTCGGAATCCTGTCGAGCATTTCACTGCTCGGAGGTTCTACCGGACCCATCATCGCCGGCGCGCTTGCAGCCCTGAGTATCCGCGCCGTCTTTGTGTTCAACATCGTGGTGTATGTGTTGTTGATTGCCTTCGTGGGAACACGGATACGCAGACTACCGAGGTGAATGTTTTTACGCAGGTGGAGGGGATTTGCTGGCTGGGGTTGAGGCTGATTTCCCTTCTAATCTGCGTAATTTGCGTAATCTGCGTACTGACTGGCCCTCCCACCGGTGTAATCCGCGTATAATCGAAGCCTATGCTTATCGTAATGGGTGCGCACGCGACCCCGGAACAAACTGAAGCGGTGTGCAGGAAGATCGAAGAACTCGGCTTCAAGCCTCATCCAATGCCGGGCGCCAGCCGGACCTCCATCGGAATCACGGGTAACCCCGGACCGATCGTTCCGGAGCCGTTTGAAAACATGCCGGGCGTCGTTGAACTGATCCCGGTAACCCGTCCATACAAGCTGGTCAGTCGCGAATTCAAGGGCGAGAACACGGTCGTTCAGGTTGGCAACGTCTCGGTCGGCGGTAAGGATCTGGTCGTCGTGGCAGGCCCGTGCGCCGTCGAGACCGAAGAGCGAATGATTCGGATCGCCGAAATGGTTCGCGACGCGGGCGCCCACATGCTCCGTGGTGGGGCGTTCAAGCCACGGACGTCACCGTACAGTTTTCAGGGCCTCGGTCTGGAGGGCTTGAAAATCCTGGCCAAGGCCCGCGAGGTTTCTGGACTGCCGATCGTTACCGAAGCGATTGACGCGGAGAGCCTCGACCTGGTCGAAGAATATGCCGACGTCATCCAGATCGGAGCCAGGAACGCCCAGAACTTCTCCCTGCTGAAGAAGGCCGGAAGAGCTAAGAAGCCGATTCTGCTGAAACGAGGGATGAGCGCGACTCTGGACGAGTTCCTGCTCGCCGCGGAATACGTCATGTCGGAAGGAAACTACAACGTCATCCTGTGCGAACGCGGCGTTCGAACCTTTGCCGACCACACGCGCAACACGCTCGACCTTTCCATTGTTCCGGAGGTCAAACGAATCTCCCACCTGCCGATCATCACGGACCCGAGCCACGGAACGGGCAAACGCCACATGGTCACACCCCTGAGCCGCTCCTCGGTCGCTGTAGGAGCCGACGGCCTGATCATCGAGGTTCACGACGAACCCGAACACGCGCTCTCTGACGGCCCCCAGGCCCTTCTCCCCGATCAATTTGCACGACTCATGGAGGAGCTTAGACTGCTCGCTCCCGTCATCCGTCGGGGGATTCCGCTGGTTGCAGTTTAGGGGGCGGTGGGACCGAGTCCAAAGTCCAAGGTCGGGAATCGGGATGACCTAGGACCTCGGACTCCCCTCTCCCGTCCCCCTCAAACCGTCACCCACTCCTCCGGCGCCTTCATTAATTTCTCACACCCCGTTTCCGTAATCACATACGTGTTTTCCAGCCCTGCGCCACCAAGGCCGGGATAGAAAACCTTGGGCTCCATCGCCAGAACGACGCCTGGTTCCAGGGGCGTATCGAAACGGGGGGCGATGACGGGGAGTTCATCCAGTTCCAGACCGACGCCGTGAGCGACGAAGCCGACCCGGTTTTCGCCGGCACCCATAAAATGGTCGGCGAAATTCTCTTTTCGAACGCGCTCCTGCGTCTTTCGGTAGATTTCGCTGGGCACGTTCCCTGGCCGGAGCTGTTCTTCGAGCCAGGCATTGAGGTCCAGGATATAAGAATGAGTGTCCTGGATCTGTGAGGAAGGGGGGCCAAGCGAATAGGCCCGGGAACCATCGGCCAGATACCCACCGTAGCCGCCGACAACGTCGACCATAATCGGGGCGCCACGCTCCAGTTTCTTGTCACCCCCCATGGCGGGTACGGCCGGATAAAGACCCCGAACACCGACAGGGCCGTCAAAGCTGTGGGGGTACGCGGAAGTGTCGCCGAAGGCAACCGCACCATAAAACATCTCGAGGTTGAACCGCCGCATTCGCGCCAATCCCTGGTGGCCTTCCATCCGCATGACGTATTCGATCCGGGCGCTCAATTCGAACTCCGCCAGACCTTCGCGCAACTGGGTGGGGATGTCGATAAAGGCCTTGTCGAGCATTCGGGCGGCATTCCGGATCTGTTCGATTTCGTAATCGGTCTTCACGGATCGAGCAAGCCGAAGCGTCATAGAGGCGTCGGTAAACTTCGCGTTTGGAAACGTCTTGGAAATCTGCCCGTGCAGCGCCACCGGAACGACGTCGAGTTCGAGACCAAGCAAGTCGCCGGGATTCGGGATGAGGGAACGCAGTTCGGAATATCGACGGAACGGCACGATATTCTTCACCGCGGATTCGGTCATGGCCCGCTGATGGCTTTTCCGGACCGCGAACACGGGCTCCCCCTCGCGGGGAAACCACAGGACCCCGTTCTGGATCGTGCCGGTCATGTAGAACTGGTCGACGTTTTGCAACACGACAAGGGCATCGCAATCCATGAAATCCCGAACCCGCTTCCAACGTCGCTCAAGTTCTTCCCTGGGAACGTACTCCATTGTCACCTCCGTATTACGCAGATTCGGTCAGTACGCAGATTACGCGGATTACGCAGATTGCGCAGATTATTTGTTCATGGGGAATTGCAAGGATGGAATGGATGTTGTTGGTAAGTTGATGCAGATGTCCTGTTCCCAATCTGCGAAATCCGCGTAATCTGCGCACTGACTTCTCCTCCTGTCTGGTGGATGACTACCGCGTCAATTGATCAGTGAAATCCGCGTATGCTATCCTTCTCTTCGAACTTCGGATAAGGGAAAGCGGTGAGATACCGCTACTGCCCAGCAACTGTAAGACGACTACTCCAGCTACAGCCACTGCCGGCCCGGATCGGTGGGAAGGCGACCTCTCATTCGCTGTCGTCGAGTCAGGAAACCTCCCGGAGGAGATTACCTTTCTAGGGAGAGGACCATATGCCTGGTTTTGTCTGCTCTTGGCTCCGCCACTGTTCCTGTTTGCTGTTTCTTTCGATCATTCTGACTTTTCCACTCGAAGCGCTCGCACAGAACTCCATCGCCGGATGCATTGAGGATTCGCTAGGGGCATCCATCAGTGACGCGCGGGTCGTCGCCGAACACGTGTCCACCGGACGCATGCTCAGATCGCGGTCGAACAGTGGGGGGTGCTTCCAGTTAACGGATCTTCAATCGGGTCCGACGCGGCTCGGCGTGCTCGTCGAGGCGTTTTCGGCTTATGAAACAGAGGTTTCCGTCTCGGGCTCGATCGAAGTAGGATCGATCGTTCTCAAGATCCAACCCATTCGAAACTCGGTCTCCGTAACGGCGAATCGGACGATCATGCCAGCCGAATCGCTCGGTTCGAGCCTCGATGTCATCGATCGGACTGAAATCGAATCGTCCCAGACGCGCCAGGCTGGCGACCTGCTGCGAAACCTGGCCGGTGTCGCTTTTCAGCAAAGCGGCGCACAAGGGCTGGCGAACTTTTTCGTTCGGGGAGGAGAAACCGATTACAACAAAGTACTGATCGACGGGGTCCCGATCAACCCACCCGGTGACGCCTACGATTTTGCACACTTGACGACCGACAACATCGAGCGAGTGGAGGTGGTCCGCGGGCCTCAGAGCGCGCTTTTTGGTTCCGACGCGATGACAAGCGTCGTCCAGATCTTCACTCGCAACGGCCTCACGTCGCCGGAGGTCGACCTGGCGGTCGAAGGTGGGAGCTTCAATACGCTACGCCAGTCCGGTGCGGTGAGGGGAAACGTCAGAGGTGTCGACTTCTCGAACACGTTCAGCAGGCTGGACACGGATAATGTCGCCGAAAACAACGACTATCGGAACGCGAGTTATTTCGGAAACTTTGGATACACCCCGGGCACGGACCAGTCACTCCGCTTGACCATTTCTCATGGATCCGTTCGCGGGGGCACGCCGGGGCCAACCGCACCGGGTTTCACTTCCTTCGACCCGACCGGGTCGATGCACCGTCAGGAAAAAACCGTTGGCATAGGGTACGACTTCCTTATCGGGGCTCGCGTAACCCAACACGTTGCGTACCGCTTCCATGACCTGGATCAAACCTTCTTTGGCTCTTTCGGACCATTCGTCGTCAACGGCACCCGGCACCGTGCGGAATATCGTGGGGACTTGTTTCTCGGCCGGGCCGGAACGCTGTCATACGGTGTCGACTTCGACCGGGAGAAAGGAGACGTCGGCCGGACGGCGCGCACACGTGACAACTACGGGTACTACCTCCAGCAACAGATCGAACCGGCACCCGGATTTCATGTAACCGCCGGTGTTCGAATCGATGACAACGACTCGTTCGGTACGGTCGCAAGCCCGCGACTGGGCCTCTCCTATTTGCTGGTCAACCCTGCGTCAGGACCGATCGGATCGGGCAGATTGCGGTTCACGGCAGGTCGCGGTATCAAGGAACCAAGGTTCCTCGAAAGCTTCAGTGAAAGCCCGTTCTTCCTCGGAAACCCGAACCTCGAATCAGAACGGTCCCGAAGCTGGGAAATTGGTTGGGAGCAGGGATTTGGAAGCGATCGAGTGGTTGGGGACGTTACATGGTTCGACAACCGGTTCCGCAACCTGATCCAACTGGTCGCGGGCGGAGGTGGAAACAGCCAGTATCAGAACATCGGTCTAACCACGACGCGCGGCTTGGAACTGCGATGGAGGGTTCGGTTGGGCCACTTTCATGCGAACGCGAATTACACCCGACTGGCCGGGAAGGTCGTGGAGTCGTCGAGTGCCTCGTTTCCGTTCCGGCCGGGGGACCCACTGCTCCGACGCCCGGACCATTCCGGAGATTTCCGGCTGTCTTGGATCGATGATCGATTCATGGTGGCGTGGAATTCCCGATTCGTTGGACACCGGGCAGATAGCGATTTCTTCTCGCACTTTCCGCCGCTCGAAAGCAACGAACGATACACGGTATCGGACGCCGCGGTAACCGTTAAAATTACACCACGGGTTTCCGCCTTCGTTTCTATCAAGAACGCTTTTGATCGATCCTACCAGGAAGTTCTGGGCTTTCTCGCTCTGGGCCGTGCGGTGAACGTGGGGACCCGTTTCCGCTGGGGCGGTGATCGGTGACTCCGAAGCCCCTGACGGCTTTTTTAGCCACGCTGTTCCTCATCCTGCTCGTCTCCTGTTCCACTACCTCAACGGTAGTAGAACAGGAAAGCAGCGAAGCCCCCCAGAGGATCGTCTCACTTGTGCCCGCGGTGACGGAAATGTTGTTTGCACTCGGCGCAGGCGATCGGGTCGTCGGCGTAAGTGATTACGACACGTATCCTCCGGAAGCGCTCGAACGCCCCCGGGTCGGAGCGCTGATCAACCCGAACATCGAAAAGATCTTCGAGCTTCAACCCGACCTTGTGATCACCTACGGCACCCAGGCCCTGCTTCGGGACAGGCTGGCTGTAGCCGGCATCCGCCAGTACCCGTTCCTGCACGGGCCGATCGAGGAAATGCTGACGTATGTTCAGGAGCTTGGGCGGGAACTCCGGCTGGAAGACAGAGGGCTCGAACTCGCTCAGGAGATTCGAAGCGAACTGTCGGACATCCGGGACGAAGGGCCGCCGGACAACCCGACGGTCTTCCTGGTACACAGCCGGGTAGCCGGCACGATGGGCACTTTTTACAGCGGCGGCAAACACTCGTTTTTCAACGAGCTCATCGAGATCGCCGGCGGCGACAATATTTTCGGCGACGTGGATGACGACTCCCTTCAACCCTCCCTCGAAGAGGTCCTCAAACGCCAGCCCGAAGTCATCATCGAACTGGTGCCGTCCGACCGGGGCGACCGGACACGGATCGCCGAACGCCTGAACGACTGGCAGAAACTCGATACCGGACCGGCCGTTAAGAACGGGCGAGTCTATATCCTGGCCGGTGACTATCTGTTACTGATCGGCCCACGCCTCCACCTGGCCGCCCGCCGGTTGGCCGAAGCCATCCGGGGGGATGCGGTCACACCGGATTAGGAACTTCAACGCAAAGACGCAAAATCGCGAAGAACGCAAAGCGTGCTACTTCTTCAGGGTCACCGACACCTGCGGGGCACAGTCAATCAACGGCAGCAGATGCTCTTCCCCAAAACAACACTTCGCGTTTTGCGTTTTTGCGGTTGAAAATCAATTCAATTCTTCAGCGACGGACTGGAGAAGCGCCCAGGCGGCCCGGACATGTTTTTCTTCTGTGCGAAGGTTTCCGACCGTGAATCGGAGGATGAATTGATCGTTTAATTTGGTGTGGGAAAGGAAGGCTTTGCCCGAGGCGTTCACTTGATCGAGTAGTTGTTGATTCGAGGCGTCGTCACGCTTCAGACGGAAACAGACGGTGCTGAAGGGCGATGGGGCCATCAACTCAAATTCTGAGCTTTCCTGGACCCAACCGGCGAACAATTGACCGAGACGGATGTGCTCCCGGATGCGGCGACGTAACCCATCGACACCGAAATAGCGGATCACCATCCAGAATTTCAACGCGCGAAAACGACGGCCGAGTTGGATGCCGTAATCCATGTAGTTGGTCACCTCATCGCCTTCGCTCGTTTTCAGATACTCGGGTGTCAAGCTGAACGCTTGTTTGAGCACATCCGGGCGGCGGCAATAAAAGGCGCTGAAATCGATCGGGGTGAACATCCACTTGTGCGGGTTCATCACGAACGAATCGGCCCTGTCGCATCCGTCAAGAATGTGGCTCATCTCGGGGAGGATGGCAGCAGCACCGGCATAGGCCGCGTCGACATGAAGCCACAGGCCGTGACGTTGGCAGACATCGGCAATGGCTCCGACTGGATCGATGCTGGTGGTCGAGGTCGTCCCCACTGTCGCCGACACACAGAACGGGCGCCACCCGTCGTTGATGTCGCGTTTGATCGCATCCTCAAGAACGCCGACGTCCATCCGGAATCGCTCATCGACGCCGATCTTACACACCCCCTCCCGTCCCAACCCAATCGCCAGGCCCGCCTTCTCGACAGACGAGTGGGCGTGCTCTGAAGTGTAAACTCGCAGACGTCCGCCGGGACCTGCCATGCCTTCCTGGCTGACGTCCAACTCGGGAATCGCCTCCCGGGCGGCCGCCAGGGCGTGGAACGTAGAAATAGAAGCCGTGTCATAGACGACGCCGGTAAACTCTTCTGAAAGACCCAGCATCTGACGAAGCCAGTCCAACACGTGTTCTTCGAGCTCCGTGGCCGCGGGAGAGGTACGCCACAACATGGCATTGACGTTGAATGCCGCCGTCAACAGTTCCCCGATGATGCCGGGACCGGATCCGCTTATTGCGAAGTATGCAAAAAAATCCGGATGGTTCCAGTGCGTAATGCCCGGAACGATGATTTGTTCCAGATCCTCGAAGATCGCCGACATAGGTTCCGCGTGGTCGGGTGGGGCTCCCGGAAGCTGTGCCCGAATCGACCCCGGGGCGACCCTTGAAAGAACCGGGTGCCGCTCCGGGTTTTCCATGTTGTCGGCAATCCAGTCGATAGCATGATGCCCCCACTCGCGGAATTCCGCCGGGCTCATGTCGGATAATTTTGGATCTGTCACGTCTGTTCCTCCCATGCTGGCAACCTGTAACGGTCACGTTGCGGCGGTATCCACGGGCCGCAGGCTGCTGCCTCACAGATACCATCTCGGTCGAAACGATGGAAGCGCTTTCATCACCTGTAAACGCGGAAACCCTTTGGCGGTGGCGTTTTGGCGCCATTCGGGAGCCCGGCCGCGAAGCGTGGAGAGCACTCGCACCTTGACGATTGGTAAGGCCAGCCCTTAGACTATAGGTTATTCTCGGCAGGTGATATGGAAGCGTTTGAAATAGGCGATCAAGTGGTTTACCCCAACCATGGGGTAGGCCTTATCGAAAAAATCTCGAATCGTCTGGTTCAGGGCAAGTTCGAAAGATTCTACCTGTTGCGGATCTGCTCCAACGACATTCTCGTGATGGTTCCGATCGGAAACGTCAAGGATGTCGGTCTTCGCCATATTATCGATTCCAAAGATGTCAAACAGCTCTTCAAGTTTCTCTCAAACGGGGAATTCTTCACTCAGCGTGACTGGAAGGACCGGTTCAAGGAAAACTCGGAAAAGATGAGATCCGGGTCGATATTCCATGTCGCCGAGGTATACAAGAACCTGGTATATCTGAACAGGGTCAAGCCCCTGTCGTTCCGTGAGAAGCGCATGCAGGATCGGGCCCGGTTCCTGCTCGTGTCCGAACTGGCATCGGTCATGGGCGCTACCGAAGAAGACGTCGAGGCCCGCGTCGACAAGACGGTCGACGGAGCCTGCGCTAAAGTTCCCGTCGCTTAAGACTCTCGCCTTATGCCTTCCTTTCTGCTCATCTCGACCCTATTTGTCTTCCTTTTGTTGTCGGGATTCTTCTCGCTGTCGGAAACGGCCATCCTGTCGAGCAACAGGTATCGAATCCGCCATCTCGCCTCTAAGGGCAACAGAAATGCGCAGAAGCTGGCGGCGTGGCTGGATGCACCGCAACAATTGCTGGCGACGATACTTCTGGGAAACAACTTCGCCAATATCGGCGCCGCGACGGTTGCCGCAGCCATGGTCACCCGCACCGTCAGTGAACAGCAGCGAGATATCTATCTGGTACTGGAAACTATCGTCCTCACTTTGATCGTTCTGCTGTTCTGTGAGCTCGGGCCGAAGGCATTCGCGACACGAACACCGGAACGGATCAGCATGCGCCTGGTCTTGCCGATTGAAGTCTGGATGCGGCTCTTCTATCCCATCGCTCAACTGAGCATCAGATTTGCCGGACTGTTTTATCGGAGCGTCCGCGAGGGGCCACAGTCGGTTGCCGCATCGATTTCGGACGTCGAGTTGAAGTCGATCATCAACAGTTACACGCAGGATCGTCGGAAGATGCTGGAACGGGTGCTGGAGTTTTCTGAAAGACAGGTTAAGGACGTCATGGTGCCTCGTATGGAAACCGCATCCCTTGCCATCGGCACACCACTGGATGAGGTCCTCAAGGTCGTCGAAACGACACGGTTCACCCGCTTCCCCGTTTACCATGGCAGTCTGGACAATGTGCTCGGGATCCTCCACGGGAAGGATCTCATGCCCTACCTGCATCACTCGAAGACGTTCCGTCTGTCCCACCTGTTGCGCAAACCTGTCTTCCTCCCGGACTCCGCTCGCCTGAACAACGCCATTCAGACACTCCAGACCGCGCAAACTCCCCTGGGAATCGTAGTTGACGAGCATGGAGGGGTGGAGGGGATCGTCACGCTGGAAGACCTGATCGAACAGATAGTCGGCGAGATTCAAGACGAACACGATGTCGAGGTGGATGAAATTATCCCGCAACCGAACGGCAGCTACCTCGTGGACGCCGGCATTTCAGTGCGCGACCTGAATGAAAGGCTCGACTTCGACATACCCGAAGACGGCCACTATGTCACCCTGGCAGGGTTCATCCTGACCCGAACAGGAGAGCTACCCACCGAGGGCGACCGAATAGAGTTTGAAGGAGCCACATACCAGGTGGAACAAATGGTCGGCCGGCGAATCATGAAAGTCCGGTTAACAGGAAAGCTCCGGGCCGATGCGCCTGAGGACCAAGAAGAGAAGGAACGGGTGAACCTGGGGCCGGAAACCTAGGAGCCTGCGCGGCAGAAGGAATCTACTGCGAAAGCGGCGTAAAGACTCCCCACTACCGTTCAACCAGTCCCTCCAACAACTCAAAGAAACCCGGGAAAGAAACGTCGACACACCCGGCGTCTTCGATGGTGACACCTGATTTGGACATCAGTCCGGCGATGGCGAACGCCATGGCAATACGGTGGTCACCGTATGAAGAGACGGTTCCACCTTCGATCTGCTGATCGCCGGGTATCTGAAGACCGTCGGGAAACTCTTCGAGACGGACACCTATCGCTCTCAGGTTTCGTGCGATGGCGTCGATGCGGTCGCTTTCCTTGACACGCAGCTCGCGGGCGCCCCGAATCTCGACCCCCCCTGACGCACGCGTCCCGAGAATGGCCAGGATCGGCACCTCGTCAATCAACGTAGGGATGGAGTCGGGATGGACCCGCATCATCGAGAGGGCGGACGATCGGACCAGAACGTTCGCCACGGGCTCCCCTCCCTCGTTACGGAGCATGTCCAGGACGATGCGGGCACCCACACGCTCGAGCAGGGACAGGCAGCCGGTCCGCGTTGGATTCACGCCCACTCCAGTCAGCCGGAGCTCGGAGTCGGGAATCGCTACGGCCGCGGCAATCAGAAAAGCGGCCGAGGAAATGTCTCCAGGAATGGTAACGGAACGCGGCCGGATCCCGAAGCCCCCGTCGATTTCAATACGTCCGTCTGATAGGTGGATCCTGGCTCCAGATTCCCGAAGGGCGATTTCGGTGTGGTCTCTCGTCAGGATGGGCTCCTTTACAACCGTCGTGCCCTCGGCCTGGAGACCGGCCAGAAGGATCGCGGACTTGACCTGCGCGCTGGGAACCGGCAACCGATATTCGATCGCCTGGAGTCGACCGCCACGAATCCGAATCGGCAGGTGAGAATCTTCATCAGCCTCAATCTGCGCGCCCAATCGGCGGAGAGGATCGATGATACGACCCATGGGTCGAGAACTGAGGGACGGATCGCCCACAAGCGTCGAATCGAACGATTGGCCAGCCAGAATTCCGGAAAGAAGCCGAACGGTCGTCCCCGAGTTACCCGCGTCGAGGTCCAGGCCTGGAGCCACCAACCCTCCAAAGCCGTGTCCTTCAATCTCGACCGTGCCGTTCCGGCGGGCAATGGGCACACCGAGACCTTCGAGACACCGCAACGTACTCGCGCAATCGGCACTGGCCGGGAAGTTCCTGGCGTAAGAAATGCCTTCGGCAATCGAGGAAATCAAGGCGAACCGATGCGCGAGGGACTTATCGCCCGGCGCGCTTGTTTCACCGCGTATTCGCCTCGCAGGATGGATTTCGCGAGTTCTCATCGGCTTCAGAATACCACGATGGATTACGCCTCCTAGCGCTGCGAACAGAGCTGCCAGGCCGAATCACCCATTGATTTTTGAAAAACCCTATGTTACTTCTCGACGATGGGTCAGACGGATTCGTCGATCTTCAAACTGACTGTTCCCAGCCGCATGGAGGAAATGGCCGCGGTACAGCAACTGGTCGAGCAGGCGAGCCAGGCGTTCGGATTGACTGATGAATTGGCGCACTGGATTGAACTGACGGTCAGCGAATCGGCGATCAATGCGATACAGCACGGAAATGGTCTGGATCCTTCCAAAACGGTATTTCTCAGCATCGCATCCGATGGCGAAGCCATCGAAATCGTCGTCGAGGACCAGGGAACCGGCTTCCAGTTGACCGAAATCCCCGACCCGACAGACGTCGAAAACCTTCTAAAGCCAGGCGGGCGCGGAATCCTGATCATCCGCTCCTTCATGGACACGGTGGAAGTGACCCTTCGAGAAGGTGGCGGTAGCCGTCTGCGCATGGTGAAGAAGCTTCAGGATGGACCACTGACGTGAGTATGGCAATCACCCTCAGAAGATTCGACGACGTCGTAGTCCTGGACCTGTCGGGCCGAATCACGATCGGTGAGGGAACCCTGATGCTCCGGGACAGGATCCAGAAAATGCTGGAGGAAGGCGAGGTGAAGTTCCTGTTGAACCTCTCCGAGGTCGACTACATCGACAGTTCAGGCCTTGGAGAACTGGTTTCTTCCTTCACGACTGTAAAAAGCCAGGCCGGAACACTCACACTCCTGAGCCTGACCCGCCGGGTCCGGGACCTGATGCAGATCACCAAACTCCTCACGGTGTTCGACGTTTTCGATGACGAAACCGAAGCCCTGAAGAGCTTCCGCTAATCTAGAAAGCCAACCGAGTCACGTCGTTCAAATCCGGCACTTGATCTTGACGCAAAGACGCAAAGACGCAGAGAAGGTGATTTCAGGAAAGGGGGCCTTGCGGGGTGGCACGAGACGACCGAACCAATCCCCAGCAATAGATCCCTCTGCGTCTTTGCGCCTCTGCGTCGAAAAACCAACCAGTCGGTCGCAAGTTTCAGTAGGGGGCAGGCGGTCTATCGTTCTACTACGACGTTGGAATCCACCAGGACCAGCCGGAGCATTCGTCCGTTTTCGTCGAGGGTGGCTCTCAGCTTGAGGTTGTTGCTGTCGAGTTCGTAGGTTCGTTCTTCGAGTTCTCGTACATCGATTGTCCCGAGGGTCATCTGCTGCGGCACGAACACAGGCACGCTTTCTCGACCGAGGTTTTGCCGGTACAGTAACAGCAGGTAATGGTGGAAAAAATTATCGTCGATAATCATGCCACCGTCTGGAAAGCGGATATCGTAAGGAGTCCGCTGCCCCTCTAAGGTGTATTCGACTTCAGTGAGGAGCTCTCCAACCGTAACTTGAATAGTGCGATCGGCAGATCGATACTCGTAGGAAATGGGGTTGAGTGCTGCGTCCAGTTCCATCCGGCTCCGGGCATCGACCGTCTCGCCGTCGACCTCCAGGCGGATGCGTCCCTCGGCCAGAAATCCGTCACCTCGTTTTGAGATGGTGAAATCCTCGGTCCCGATCCTGGCACCATCGACCGACACGGTGAACCGTGCGCTCTCGACCTGGACAGGCAGCAGCAGCGACAAAATCAGTGGCAGGGCACTCATATGACAGAAGTCATCAATCGGACGATCCTTTCGGCAATCGTGGGCGGATCGACGTTGTTCGTCTCGATCCTCTCGCGTGCCATATTATACGAAGTGAGTCGACGTTGGTAGAGTTCGGTAATCTGCTCGCTGTTCGAGAATAGAGGTCTGGACCCGTCGGCTTCGATCCTTCGGCAGACGTCTTCCAGCGAAGTTTCCAGATACACGGACATTCCGTTGCTCTCGATGAACTCACGGTTCGCCACGGCTTCGTACGTACCGCCTCCGAGCCCCACTACCGAATGCTCCGGGCCGGAGATCGAGCGAAGATACATCTGTTCCAATTCTCTGAAATGCGCCTCTCCGAATTGACTGAAAATTCGAGCTATGGATCTTCCTTCGCCGCGCTCAATTTCGTCGTCGAGATCGAGAAACGGCCAGTTCATCCGCTCGGCGACCAGGCGTCCAACGGTGGTTTTGCCCGAACCCATAAATCCAACCAGATACACCCTGCGCACCATATGGATAATGAGATTAGCCCGACCGGCTCGATCCTGCAAAAGAAGGTTCGGCTGAAACGAAAAAAAACGCGGGGACGAAAGTCCCCGCGTTTGTTTCGTTTCGTGCCCGGGATCTACCCGGCCTCGAGCGACCTCGTCCGAAAATGCTCCCTCCCGTCAGCAGAGAGCAGGACCCAGAAGGCATAGACCCCGATGGCGGTGCCGATCGGGAACTTGAGGAGCATCAGAGAGGCCGCCACGATGGCCATGACGCGCCCCCAGGTCTGGTAGTACAGCAAGCCCACGCCGGCCGCCGCGGTCAGGGCGGACACGATCACCATCGACATTCCGATGATCGACACGATAGAGGTAACGAGTGCCCCAGCATCCAGACCAAACTCCGACGACAACGAAAGCGCATCCAGAAATCGGCCGGCGATCAACACCATCGTCGACAACATTCCTGTTAGAACGGCCGAACCGATGAAGAGCCAGGCGAGAATCTTGACGTGGCGATCCATGCTCTCGGGCGAACTGACTTTCCGGACAAAAGCAACCGGCGGGGTCTCGAGGGTCGCACCGCAACTACTGCAAAACCGGAAATGTTCTTCCCTCGCCGTGCCACACTGCGGACAGTACATGGAAATCTCCTCTAACCAACGTCTCAAGAACAGGCTGAGGTCCGGGGTCCGAAGTCATCGGACCGGACTCCCGCTCCCCGACTTCGGACCTCGGACTCCTAGTGCCAGAGAGTGATGGCCGCACAACTCAGAATCACCGCCGCAAGAATCATCAAAACATTCGGATCGATCTGGCTTTCGACGCTGGCAACCTGCGCGGGTTCCCTGGCTTCCAGCTCTCCTCCACAACTTCCGCAATACCTGAAATGAGCCATCGTCGCCGTTCCACACTTAGAACAATTGCCTCCTCCGCAGAATTTGTGGGCAGTCCAAAGGCCTGTGCGCACATAAGTAATTGAAACAAAGTACCTTATTCTTTTGTTCGACGGCGAATATTCCAGTACCCACTTCGGTCGGACGCCTACACCCGGTGCCCGGAGCCCCCGCCGGAGGCCCCGTTCCCCATCGCCCACACCAGCCGACACCGCGGAGCGCAGCCGAGGGTCAAGGCCGGCGCAGCCGCCGAGCTTGCGAGGGAAGCCTTGAGGCTTGGCGAGCACCGTGGTCTCCTCAAGCGGCGATGGAAGACGGTTTTACCCACAAATTCTGCGGAAGACCCGAACAATTCATTCAGTTTCTCCAATTCTCGGGTCCTCGGCAAAATCTGTGGGTAGAAACGGGCAAATGAGTGGCCTGTGGAAAGTGGTGACGCTGAGGGAATCCGGTAAGAGACGCGCGGATTTCCACAGCGACTTGAATCGGCCGGAAAAGACGTGGGGCCGATTCACACTTCCACACAGGCCGGGATGAGGAGAAACCGACGATGAGAACGAAAGGGATGTAGCACACCCTGGCTCGAATCCTGTATTTGGTATTGCACCAAACAAATCCAAAGCAGGAGAGACGAGACCAGGGTGCAAGTGAAGACTATTCTGAATCGAGTGCAGAAGTTCAAGTCCTTTGTCTACGGAGCAGTGCGATGGGAACGAATCGGGGGCGAGACGGCACTGTTGGTGGAGATATTTCCACGACGCAACAGCCGGCCGGTCTGCTCGGGCTGCGGGCGTGCGGGACCGGGTTACGACACGCTGGAGGCCCGCCTGTTCGAGTTTGTGCCGCTGTGGGGCTTTCCCGTGTTCTTCGTGTATCTGATGCGGCGTGTGGATTGCAGGCGTTGTGGCGTGAAGGTCGAATCGGTGCCCTGGAAAGTGTGCCAATCTTAGTTGGAAATTGAAACGGCTCCAAACCCTATGGTTTGATGGTATTGGAAGAAACAACATCAAGCCTGTAAGAGAAAGGAGCCGAGATGAGCAGTCTGTTACGTTCGGTGAAGAAACGCAAGAAGTCGCGTGTGCTGGGTGAGGTCGAGGTCCTGAGCCGGGAGGAATACTCGGGACTGGAATTGGACTCGAAGGTGGAGATGATTCGGGCGTTGATCCCACTGGGGTTGATGCACGTGGAGGAGTTGCTCGACGAGGAAGTGAAGGCGTTGGCGGGTGAGCGATACGCGCGAAAGGAGGCGACGTTGAGGGGCCGGCGACACGGGAGTAATCCGGGGACCGTGGGGCTCGGGGGCCAGCGGGTGCCGGTTCGGGTGCCTCGAGTGCGCAGCGTGGCGGGCGGGGAGATTCCGCTTCGGAGCTACGAGGAACTCAGTCCGGATGGCGCGGTGAACGAACTGCTTCTCAGACGTGTGCTTTATGGGATCTCCTGCCGGAACTACGAGTCGGCCGCGGAAGCGATTCCAGGAGCCATCGGATTGTCGAGTTCGACGGTGTCTCGAGGATTCGTCCAGGCGAGTGGGGCGAAACTTCGGGAGATGCAGGAGCGGGATCTGTCGGCCGAGGACGTGGTGGCGATCTTCCTGGACGGGAAAATGTTTGCCGACGCCACGATGGTTGTGGCCCTGGGCATCACAATTACGGGCGACAAACGCTTCTTAGGCTTCGTGGAGACGAGTACGGAGAACGAGCAGGTACTGACTCCGTTTCTCCGTTCATTGATGGAGCGAGGCCTGGACATCTCTGAAGGCGTGCTGGTGATCGTCGACGGCGGCAAAGGTCTGCGCGCGGCAGTCAAGCGGGCATTCGGTAATCGAGCCCTGGTCCAACGCTGCCAATGGCACAAACGCGAGAACGTGGTGAGCTACCTGTCGAAGACCGAGCAAGCCGCGTGGCGCAAGCGGCTTCAGCGTGCGTACCAGCGCCCGGAGTACAACGAAGCCCGGGCGGCCCTCGAACAGCTCCATGGAGAGCTCGAGGAGCGAAACCAATCGGCCGCTACGAGCCTTGAGGAAGGCCTGGAGGAGACCCTCACGTTGCATCGACTCGGCGTGTACGGGGTCCTGGGCCGTTCGTTCAAGACGACGAATTGCTTGGAATCGGTCAATGCCCTCGTCGAGGAAAGGTGCGCGAAGGTCGATCATTGGAAGAACTCGAGCCAGCGGCAGCGCTGGTTGGCGACGGCGCTCATCGACATCGAACCACGCTTGAGGAAGGTGATCGGCTACCGTCATCTTCCAAAGCTCCGCGAAGCCCTCAGGCGGGAGCTGAAGATTGAGGCGAAGACGTCGACGAGATCGAAGAAGAAGGTTGCGTGACCAATCGTGAGCCGTGGAGAGTTTCAACTAAGAATGGGATTGAATCGGTGCCCTGGGCCGAGGGTAAGCAAACCTTGACGCGGACGTATATGCAATTTCTGGCCGGTTGGGCGCGGCGGATGTCCTGGCAGGAGGTTGCCGACATCTTCCGGACTTCCTGGGAGAAGGTGTTTCGATCTGTGGAATGGATCGTCGGCTGGGGGCTGGCGCACCGGGACCTGGAGGGTGTGACCGCGATTGGCGTGGACGAGATTCTCTGGCGCCGGGGGCACAAGTACCTGACGGTGGTCTACCAGATCGACCGGCATTCCAAGCGGCTGCTCTGGGTCGGCCGGGATCGCACGGTGAAAACGTTGCTGCGCTTCTTCCAGCAATTCGGAGTCGAGCGCGCCGCCGAGTTGAAGTTCGTGTGCAGCGACATGTGGAAGCCGTATCTGAAGGTGATTTCCAAGAAAGCATCGACGGCCCTGCATGTTCTGGATCGGTTTCATATCGCCATGCACATGAATAAGGCCATCGATGAGGTTCGAGCCCAGGAATCCCGGGATATGAAAGCCGCGGGATTGGAGCCGATCCTGAAACACTCCCGGTGGTGTTTGCTCAAGCGCCCCCAGAACCGAACCGACAAGCAAGACATCAAGCTGGCCGACCTGCTCCAGTACAACCTGCGGACCGTTCGGAGCTTTCTGCTCAAGGAGGACTTCCAGTTCTTCTGGGAGTACACGTCGCCCTACTGGGCCGGTCAATTCATGGATGCCTGGTGCCGGCGGACGATGCGATCCCGGATCGAGCCCATGAAAAAGGTGGCGCGCATGCTCCGCTCCCACCGGGAACTCCTGCTCAACTGGTTCCGTGCCAAAAAGCGGATTTCCGGGGGCATCGTCGAAGGTTTCAACAACAAAGCGAAAGTGACCACCAGAAAAGCGTATGGTTTTCGGACCTTTAGAGCTGCCCAAGTCGCTCTCTACCACACGCTTGGAGCGTTACCGGAACCCGATGTCGCCCACAGATTTTACTGAGGAGGCCAATTCTCTTGTCCGAGGTCCGAATTCCGAAGTCATCCCGGAGTCCCATCTGCGCAATCCGCGTAAGAACTTCGGCTCCCATCCCACCTATCTCCCCTCAATCAATTGAATGTCACCCCGGCTTGTCTGGATCGTGATGCGGGGACCGCCGGTTCCGAACTCTCCGTTGACACGCTGATCACTGCCCGAAGACACCCTTTCGATGCCTTCAAAGTCAGAGTCAAAGGAGCCTCGGCGTGTCTGGGCATCGAGCGAAAAATTCGACGCCGACGGCAATTCGATTCGAATATCCGTATAGTCGCCGGTCAAGGAGATGTCTTGCCCGGGCGGCGTGTCAAACGAAAGACGGATGTCCCCGTGCCTGTTCGCGAGCTGGAGCGGCCCGATGGCGTTACGCACAACGATGTCCTTGTAGGATGTTTCGATTTCGACCAGTCCGGCAACATCTTCCACATCCACGGAGTTATTCGTACCGTCGATGTGGACGGCCCCCCGCACGTTTTCGATGCTCACCAGAGAGTACTTGTTGTCGACAATCGCATCTCCCTCGACGTCGGAAATTCGGATGGTTCCGTACTTGTTCTCGACTTCAGCCGACCCACCGACGTGGTTCACCGTGACGCTGCCGTATTTGTTGATCACCCTCACACTACCCGAAATGTCTTCGGTGACGATTGGACCGTAGCCGTCATCGATCACGACGCTGCCGTCAATCGAACGCACGGTCGATCCGCCGTACCGATTCTCGATGCTGTGGTCGCCCGTCAAGCCCGTGATTCGAACGACGCCGTACTTATTGTTGATCTCGAGAGAGGACTCGGCAGGCACACGAATCGTCAGGCTGGTCTTGAAACGCCTCCGTTCCGAGTTTCTCAGGTTGTCCCGATTGGATTCGATCAGATAGGCACCACCGCGATCACTGATCGTAAAGTACATATCGGGTTCAAGCCGCTCGGCTTGTTGACGGCTCGTCGCTCGAACGGTCTTCTCGATGTCCACAACAATGCGGTCCGTGTCCCCTGCTTCAACCACGACCGACCCATACACATTGTGAATTTCGATGGTCCCCCCGGGCTCGGCATCGGCCTCCAGACGCGCAGAAAAATCGTAATTCTCACCGACAAGGTCGAACAGGTCGAAGCCCTCGCCGAAGTCGATGTGGAGACCGTCCAGGTCCGAACTGATATGCGCCGCGGCAGTGAACGCGCTTCCTACGAAAAGAACGAGAATGAGAAGTGCCACCTCCCCGCCTGAGAACAACCGGCGATCCTCGCCTTTGAAGCGGTAGTAGTCGACGATCTTCAACATCCCCCAGGCGATGATCAGGACGGGCCAGTACTGGGCAAGCCCCGCCCAGATCGGTATCGAATAGCCCAGATTCCGGAGTAGCAACACGGTGCCCAGGCTGATCCACACCAGGGCCCAGAAAATCGTACCGAGACCTCGACGTTTACTCATACTTGTTCCTCCCTGGCGAGCAGGAATTCATTTGTCGGCAGAACCCCTCCTCAACCGGAAACTGACCACTGACAGCTACCAGGAACCTACTTCGCTTCCCCTTTGTCTTCCTCCCCCTCTTTTTTAGGAGCAGGTATGTCATCCCCTGTGTAGCCGGATGATTGCCGGGTGGGCGAAGTGAGTTTCCCGGCAGGGAGCGAATCTTTCCTCGCACGTGGCGCAACCGGCGCAACGGGCGGCTTCGGCGCAACGGGCGGCTTCGGCGCAGCCGGTAAGGGCGGTCGGACAGGTCGCTCGGGCGGTTCGTCGCCGGCCGCCACCGTCGCCGGTCCCTGGAAGTACTCAACGATCTTCACGACCCCAATCACGATCAGGATGACGGGCCACATCCGCGCGAACCGAAAGTCGGCTGGATAGAGGTTGTTCAGAAGGAACAGAACACCGAGCGTGATCAGTACGAATGCTCCTGTCATTACGTCACCTGCCCCTCGTCATTGGCCTTTTTCTTCTCGTCTTTGTCTTCCTTGTACGTCCACACAAGCCAGACGCCGATCGCTATCAAAATGATGGGCCAGAATTCGAATATCGCCCGTAATCGGAAGAAACGGAAGTTATCCATCAGGAACAACAACCCCAGCACGACAAGAGCAACGCCGCCCCACAGTTCCTTGTTCTCGACACCAGCGACCTGCTGGTGAAACTGGTCGATCGGCGTCTCCAGCTCAATACCCTGGGTCCGCAGTTTTCTCTTCTTCGCTGTGTAGTACGCTTCAAAGGGCATATAGAAATAGAAACCCATGATCAGCAATCCGAACAACGGCTCCAGAGCGTTAACCGCATCTACAACGCTGATCAGTGTCCCGAAGATGATGATGTGGACGGCAGCCTTGAAAAAGTCACCGTTGTAGATGGCGCCGACTCCGGGAATCAGGCCAAGGGCAAAGGCCGCACCCGGACTTTCCCCACCCGGGCTCGGCGCCGGACCGGCGGCTCTTTGTGCGCCGCCACCCCGCACCATGTCCGCCAGGCACGCCTCACAATAGATGCTTCCAGACACATTTCTTCTACACGTGTCACAGAGAGCTCGGCCACAAGTAACACAAAAGGCAACGCTTTCAACATCTGCGTGATAGGCACAATTCATCAGGAACTCTCCCTCAACCGTTCTATCTGAGACTGAATCTCGGTAACCAGCGGCGCACGATAATAGAGTCGAACGGCCCCATCGTAGACCTCGTTCACCAGATCTCCCGCGCTGTTGTATATTGCCGTCGGACTTCTGAGATCGCCAAGACGCGGCTGAATGCCCGTGATGTTGGAAATCCATCCGAAAACCAGTGTCGCGGTAAACACCGCCATCGCGGTTCTCGGCTCGAGAATCCAGCGGCCGATCGAACCGAGCGTGTCCATCCAGGTCTCCCGCTCGATCCGCGGCGTGTTCGCGATGATTCGGGTAACAAGCCAGTCGGGTGCACGGAAAACAGGAAAATTCCGACCCCAGCCAATCACCGCTGTCATGTCTTCATGTAGTCGTCGGCAGGAATCGCAGGAGGCGAGATGAGTTTCGAGACCCTGCTCCTCGACGGATGGCAGGAGCCCGTCCAGGTAATCGGAAAGTCTTGCCTCTAAAGTTGTGCACTTCATAGCTGGTCCCTCAATCTGCCCAACACACGGGCTAACTCTCCCCGCCCCCTGTTGATGCGAGACTTGATCGTTCCGATGGGAACGTCGAGCATCGCGGCCATCTCGTCGTAAGTAAAGCCTTCCAGGTCCCTGAGAATGACCGCCTCGGCCAGGTCCTCGCTGAGCCGGAGCAGGGCGCCATGGACGAGATCGGAAAGCTCTCTCTTTTCCAGGGCCTCAGCAGGGCTCGCGTACCGTGCCGGGTTTTCCTCGATCCGATCAAACTCCACGTCGATTGAATCGGTCTTCGCGCGTTCAGTCTTGAACTTCCGGTAGTGGTCGATAATATGATTTCGACCCACGCGGATCAACCAGGTTGACAGCGCTCCCGACTCCGGCCGGTACGAACCAAGTGTGCGGTAGACCTTGAGAAATATCTCCTGGGACAGGTCTTCCGCCTCGTCGAATCGGCCGGTGTAGCGGTAAGCCAGGTTATATACTCTTTGGTGGTATTCGCGAACGATGCTTTCCCACGCACCGTGATCACCCTCGAGGCATTGCCTTACCAGATCCGCGTCCGGTCGGTCCAACTACTGGCTCCATCCGATTCGTCGGCACTCAATGTATCCAAACGAAATCGAGCGAAGAAAAGTTTCAAGAACGTGAAACCTTTCTGAGATAATTCCCACGACATGAGCCGGAAACTGTTGTTTTTTTTGATCTTGGCGGTTTTTGCCCTGGCTGCGTACGCGCTTTCCGGCCTGGATTTCGACACCGGATTGTTCATTGAAGGCCTGGTTGGCGTACGCCCGGGTTGGCTCGCCGCTTCGATCGGAATTACCTTCCTGGGCTATGGAATACGTTCAATACGCTGGCAAATTCTGCTCACGTCATTGAAATCAATAAAGTTAGCACCTCTGATGAGTTCCACCCTCCTGGGCTTCTCGGCGATTTACGTCCTGGGGCGGGCCGGTGAATTTGTTAGGCCGGTCTGGATCGCACGGCGCGAAGGTGTGTCGATGGCGGGATCGTTCGCCACCATCGTCGTCGAGCGCATCTTCGACATGTTCATGCTGGTCCTTTTGTTCGCGGCGACCATCGGAGCCGTCCAACCAGTCCCGGAAGCCCTGGACGCGACCCAGTTGCTCACGAAGGCGTCCTGGCTCCTGCTCGGGATCTCAACGGGAGCGATGCTGGCGTTCATTGTCTTCCACGCCCACATCGACAAGATCACGGTCTACATTCCGTTCCGGCGCCTGAGGCGGATGCTCGAACGGTTCGCCGAAGGTCTGTCCATCACTGGCAACTGGAAACACCTGGGCCTGACAACAGTATACTCACTCCTGCTGTGGCTGGGGATTGCGCTACAATTCTGGTTCATGATGGTCGGGTTGAATTTCGACTTCACGTTCCAATCCGCGACACTGGTACTGGTGGCCTCGGCCATCGGGTCTATCGCACAGGTGCCCGGGATCGGGGGGGGCTTTCAGGTTGCATTCATATTCTGCCTGACGACATTTTTTCTCGTGCCGCTGGAGACCGCGGTCGCCGCATCTTTGCTGGCGTGGGTCTTCACGTGTGCGCCCACGATAGCCGTCACAGCGTGCTACATGCTGTGGAAAGGGGTATCGGCGAAAGAACTGATGGAACCCGAGACGGGTCTGGCGGCCCCATAAGTTATGAAATGCCCTTTTTGCGGCCACCTGGAAGACAAGGTGGTCGATTCGCGCGAGAGCAAGGAAGGCGACGCCATCCGTCGCCGCAGGCAGTGCCTCGGCTGCAGCCGCCGGTTCACCAGTTACGAGAGGATCGACGAAATTCCCTACATGGTCGTCAAGAAGGACGGACGTCGGGAGCGCTTCGAGCGGCAGAAGGTGCTGGCGGGCCTGTTGAGAGCCTGTGAGCGGCGGCCGGTGTCAATGGTTCAGTTGGAAACCATCGCCGACAAAGCGGAGTTGCTGGCCCAGGAATCGCCCGTGCGCGAGATTTCGACCGAAACGATCGGCACCACGATCATGACCGAACTGAAGAGCCTCGACAAGGTGGCGTACGTTCGATTTGCTTCGGTCTACCTGGACTTCAAAGACGTCAAGGAGTTCATGGCGGAATTGAAAGACTTGTTGCAGACCCGGGAGTAGAGTCTGGTCCCGGTCTTGGGTGGTTTCCACTATGGTCTACTTCAAATTCGAACCCGAAGAGCACTTCCATTCGACGTGGTCCCCGATTATCGATGTCTATGAGCGACCGGGTGAGATCATCGTTCGCGTGGAAACACCGGGGGTTCAAAAGAAGGACATACAACTTCGCTGGCGAGAAGGAGTCTTGACGGTCGCCGGTTCCAAACGAAGGCAGCCCTCCGACGAAGAAGGCGTTCGTTTCCTGTGCGTGGAACGAAATTACGGCTATTTCAGGCGTGATGTCGCAATCAGCGCAGACATCGATTTCGACAACGCGACCGCTGAACTCCGGGAAGGCCTGCTGAGCATTCGCCTTCCCAAGGTCCCGGATCATTCACGGGAATCGGTGATTCCGATTGAGTAGGTTACGCGAATGATGCAGATGGGGCGAGACCAGGTTTTTACGCAGATTACGCAGACCAGGGAGTTGAAAATTGCTAGGAACGTCGGGAAGGAAACATTGAAACGGATCGGAACTGCGTGGACAGACCTGCAAAGAATCTCCCATCTGCGTATTCTGCTTAATCTGCATAAAGGTCCAACGGTAAAGAAATGGAAATAGTTAAAGCTGAACCAGAAGACATACAGGACGGGCAGGAAGTCAGTATTCCCGACACGTTGCCGGTGCTCCCTCTGCCGGATGTCGTGATCTTCCCATATATGATCGTCCCTCTGTTCGTGAACAGGGAACAATCGGTCCATGCTGTGGACCAGTCGCTCGCAGAACACCGGATGATCCTGGTTGCCTCACAGAAGACGCCGGAAGCCGAGGATCCAACAGCTGAGGACCTGTACCAATTCGGCACGGTGTCTCTGATTATGCGCATGTTGAAACTGCCTGACGGGCGGGTTCGCATTCTCGTGCAGGGATTCGCGCGCGCAAGCGTCGAGTACATCAACGATTCCCAGCCTTTCCTCACAGCAAAGGTCATTCCGGAACTCGAACAATCGCCGAAGTCGGATTCGCTCGAACTCGAAGCGTTGGTCCGTAACGTCAAGGCATCTCTCGAACGCGCGATCGCGCTTGGCAAGAACATCCCGCAAGATATCGTCATCATCGCGGCGAACCTGGAAGAGCCGGGCCGACTGGCAGATCTGGTCGCCTCGAACATGGAACTGAAAGTCAACGCGGCCCAGGAAGTTCTCGAAATCATCGACCCGGTCGAGCGCCTGCGCCGGGTCAATGGCATGCTGGCCAAGGAAATTGAGGTCCTGCAAATCCAGAACGACATCAGCACGCAGGCGAAAGGTGAAATCGACCGGGTCCAGCGCGAATACTATCTGCGCCAGCAGATGAAGGCGATTCAGCAGGAGCTTGGCGAAGGGAACGAGTTGTTCGAGGAGATCGAACAGTATCGCGAGAAAGCTCAGAAAGCCGGGATGCCCGCCGAGGTGGCGGAAGAGACCGAGCAGCAGATCGAACGCCTCGAACGAATGCACCCGGACGCTGCCGAGACGGCGACACTCCGTAATTACCTGGACTGGATGGTACGACTGCCATGGTCGGAGTCGACCGAGGACAATCTGAACCTCAACAAGGCGCAGAAGATCCTCGATGAAGACCACTACGGGCTCAAGAAGATCAAAGACCGGATCATCGAGCACCTGGCCGTGAGGAAACTGACGAAGAAAGTCAAGGGCCCGATACTGTGCTTCGTCGGCCCTCCGGGCGTGGGCAAGACGTCTCTCGGGCGCTCCATCGCCAGAGCGCTGGGCCGCAAATTCGTGCGGCTCAGCCTGGGAGGCGTACACGACGAGGCCGAAATCCGGGGCCACCGTCGAACCTACGTCGGTGCTATGCCCGGACGGGTGATCCAGGGCATATACAACGCGGGGACCAACAACCCCGTGTTCATGATGGACGAAGTCGACAAGATCGGATCCGATTTTCGGGGTGATCCCTCCTCGGCGCTGCTGGAGGTCCTGGACCCGGAGCAGAACCACGCCTTCAGGGACAATTACCTTGGGGTGAAGTTCGATCTGTCGAATGTCATGTTCATCACGACGGCAAACCTCCTCGATCCAATCCAACCCGCTTTCAGAGACCGAATGGAGATCATCAGGCTCAGCGGCTACACGGAAGAAGAAAAAATCGAGATCGCCGATCGCCACCTGATTCCGAAGCAGTTGGAGGAGCACGGATTGGCGACGAAGCATCTCCAGTTCCCCGATGCGGCCGTCCGGGCCATCATCGCCGGATATACTCAGGAAGCGGGCCTGAGAAACCTCGAGCGTGAGATCGGCGGCATCTGTCGGAAGGTTGCCCGCCACGTTGCGATGGGCCGAACCCGACCGCGCCGCTTGACCATCAAGCAGATCGACCAGTATCTGGGACGTCCGAAAGTCTTTCGGGATGTGATCCTGAAAAGGGACGAAGTCGGTGTGGCCACCGGACTTGCCTGGACGGCTGCCGGCGGAGACATCCTTTTCGTCGAAGCCACCGCCATGAAGGGTAAAGGCAGTTTGACTCTGACCGGACAACTCGGCGACGTCATGCGCGAATCCGCCCAGGCGGCGTTGAGCTACGCCCGCTCACGAGCGAAAGACTTCGGCATCGATGAAGACTTCTTCGCGTCAAACGACTTGCATGTCCACGTCCCGGAAGGTTCGATCCCGAAAGACGGCCCATCGGCCGGAGTCACAATGGCCACTGCGATGATCTCACTTCTGACGAACCGGCCGGTGCATCGGAACTTTGCGATGACGGGTGAGATCACGCTCCGTGGGGACGTGCTTCCCGTCGGCGGCATCAAAGAAAAGGTCCTGGCCGCCCGCCGCGCCAGAGTCCAGACCATAATCCTCCCGGCTCACAACGAACGCGACCTTGAAGACATCAGCAAAGAATTGCGGAGAGACATGCAGTTCGTCTTCGTTTCTAAGGTCCACGAGGTTTTCGAACACGCGATCATCCCCGGGCGCGGGGCAAAGAAAAAAACGGTCGGAAAGAAGTCCCCGACAAGGAAAAGGAAGCGGTAGGCTGCAGGAGTCCGTTGGCCCGAAGTCCGAGGTTGGGGACGGCATTCGGATTACGAACCTCACCTTGGACTTCGGACTCCCCTCATCCCCATGTATTCGGAAAAGCAGATCATCGAACGGATTCGGAAGCAGTTCGGAGGTTCCCGGGCTGTGATCGGAATCGGTGACGACGCAGCCGTTCTGGATCTGCCGGACGGATTTTCGACGGTTGTCTGCTCGGATCTGCTTGCTGAGAACACGCACTTCAGACGCTCCACGCACCCGCCCGATTCCATAGGATTCAAGGCAATCGCTGTAAACGTAAGCGATGTCGGAGCGATGGGAGGGACTCCCTCTCACTGCCTGATATCGCTGGCTCTGCCGCCTGGTCTCGAATCGTCCTGGTTCGACGGCTTTTCGGAGGGAGTGGAAACGGCATGCCGAAAATTCGAGGTCAGCCTGGTCGGAGGAGACACCTCGGAGGCCGAGTGCATCTTCGTCGATGCGTGTGTCATCGGTCGAGTCCGCCCAGAGAGGGCCGTGCGCCGTTCCGGAGCCCGACCAGGCGATGGCGTCTACGTCACGGGAACAATAGGCGGCTCCGCTCTCGGGCTTCGACTGCTTGAGGCTGGGCGCTCGGACGATCCAGCTATCGGGCGACATCTATACCCGGAACCCCGGCATCGAATAGGTCTGGAAATAGCCGATCGGGCGACCTCGATGATCGACATCAGCGACGGGTTTTCGAGCGACCTCGGACACCTCCTCACGGAATCGGAGGTTTCGGCACGAATCGAGGGCAGTCGGATCCCCCTCCATCCCGGGAGCGAACTGGATCTTGCACTCGACAGCGGCGAGGAATACGAACTCATCATCACCGCCCGCGAGTTACCGTCTGAAATTGACGGCGTGCCCATTACTCGAGTCGGCGAAATCATCGCATCGGGCGAGACTCACCAGGCTTTTCTCAGACAGAATACCCGGGAGCGAATTCTCGATCCGAAGGGTTGGCAACACCTCGGAAGCTGATCGGCTCGGCCCAGAGACAGTCTCACGTTTATGCTATGCTCGGATCATGTCCAACCCGGATATTCTGAATCAGGCGGATCGTATCCTTCGGCCAGTGCTCAAAAAACTCGCACTCATCCCCTGGCTGAAAATTGTTGGATGCTGTGCCGGCCACCAGGCTGAAGACAGCGTCTGGGTGGAGTTCCACGTTCGAGGGTCGTCGGGATTGTGGCGTTTGATGGAGCTGCTTCGAATCCTGGACACGAAAATGGTCGGAACGGACTGCCGCGCCGATTGTCTTCTCAACTACGGTAGCGATCCCGAAGCTGCCCCTGTCCAGCACGGGTGGTTTCCGATTCTCGTCGAGGTCTTCTGGCCGTCGAAAGATGATTGGCGGCGGGGACAGGCAATGATCATCGAGGCTCTCCAGTCTTCAGTCGAGGAATTCGGAGAGCGGGACACCACCGAATTCGAATCCGAGGGCGCGGTCAACTACTGCCCGTACTGTTCTTCCTCTTTTGTACGCCTGGACGGCTTCGAGGGTTCGGGGCACCGTTATCGCTGCGGCGATTGCGAAACGGTCTGGACGATGATCGACCCCACTCTTTAGCAGCAGCCCATATTTTCAAGCAACCGAGAACGCCAAGATTCACCGCGGAGACGCTAGGACGCGGAGGGGACTCTTGTTTTCACCGCAGAGGCAAAGAGGCGCAAACTTCATATTTGCCCCTTCCTCTCTGCGCCTCTGCCCCCTCTGCGGTGAAAACTCTTGCTCGGTGTTCTTTCCGATTCCCGACATGGATGTTCCACGACGACTGGTTGAGAAATGCGGGCTATGGTATAAACGTCGGTTACTTCAAAGTGGAATTTGATTCGTTGGAGGAATCATGGAGTTCAGCCAGTCGGATGAGTTGCAGGAGATTCGACGCACGGTCCGGGAGTTTGCGGAAAAAGAGATTCGTCCCAACATGATGGAATGGGACGAGCATCAGATCTTTCCGAGCGAAATCCTCTCTACTCTCGCCGAACTGGGTTTCATGGGCATGTTGATCCCCACCGAATACGGAGGTGCCGGCCTCGGATATCAGGAATACAGCACGGTCGTCGAGGAGGTTTCCCGCGTTGACGGGTCGATCGGTATCTCGGTAGCCGCGCACAACTCACTGTGCACCGGCCACATCTACATGGCTGGGACCGAGGAGCAACGGCAGAAATTCGTGAAGCCGCTGGCAACGGGCGAGAAACTTGGAGCGTGGAGCCTGACCGAACCTGAGGCAGGAAGCGATGCAGCGGGAACACAAACCGTGGCGAAGAGAGACGGGGACTCCTGGATCCTGAACGGCCAGAAGACTTTCACGACACATGGGACCTACGGGGACATCTGCGTCGCAATGGCCGTCACGGATCGCGAAAAGGGACACGACGGAATATCGGCGTTCATCATCGAAAAAGGAACACCTGGCTTCGAGGCCGGCCACAAGGAAAACAAACTTGGACTTCGAGCCAGCGACACCTCGACCGTCATTTTTGAAGATTGTCGAATTCCGTTGTCGAACCTTCTCGGCGGGGAAGGACAAGGCTTCCGCGATTCGATGAAAGTTCTCGACGGTGGTCGGATTTCCATCGGAGCGATGGCGCTGGGGATGGCTCAAGGCGCGTACGAAGCGGCACTCAACTACTCAAAAGAGCGCAAACAGTTCGGCAAACCTATTTCACACTTCCAGGCTATCCAGTTCAAGCTCGCCGATATGGCGACCGAGATCGACGCGGCGCGCCTGCTGATCTACCGCGCGGCCTGGTTGAAGGACCAGGGGGCGAACACGACGCTGGAATCCTCGATGGCGAAACTGTACGCGGGCGAGGTCGCCGTTCGCGTGGCCAATGAGTGCGTGCAGATCCATGGCGGCTACGGATTAATCAAAGATTACCCGGCGGAAAAGTTCTACCGGGACGTCAAACTCTGCACGATCGGTGAGGGAACCAGCGAAATACAGCGCATGGTCATCGCCCGAGAGGTTCTTCGCGACTAGAAGCTGCGCGGCAAAAGGGCTTCTAGCATTCGCCTCTCAGGTATAACTTCGCAGAATTGGCGCCCAGATTTGCGTCAGATTCGGTCGCGACCGATTGAGCAGACCGGAGGAATAGCCCCGCTATTTCGAGGATCTGCGATTGAGAAGCGGCCGAAGATGACGTAAATCTGGGCGCCAATCGGGCAGTCTGAAGCATGCTCCTGCCATCGGTCACATGACGGACCTTCTCGAGCGCCTCTTGAGGGGCGACATACGAGCGCTGGCCCGGGTGATCACAAGGGTCGAGAATCGCTCGAATGGAAGTGTGGCGATGCTGCGGGATCTGTTTCCGCGCGCGGGTGGGGCAACCATCGTCGGGGTGACGGGCAGCCCGGGTTCCGGCAAGAGCACGCTCGTCGACAAGCTGGCGATGAGCTACCGAGCGTCGGAGCGGCCGGTCGGTGTGATTGCGGTGGACCCCAGCAGCCCGTTTACGGGTGGGGCGATTCTCGGCGACCGGATTCGGATGCACGCCTTGGAAAACGATCCCGGAGTGTACATCCGCAGCATGGCGACCCGAGGGCAGCTGGGAGGCCTGGCCGGAGCGACGACCGATGTGGTGACGGTCCTCGATGCCGCAGGCAGAGATCCCGTGATCGTCGAAACCGTCGGGGTGGGACAGGACGAAATCGACATCGTGAGATTGGCCGACGTGTCCGTCGTGGTACTGGTGCCTGGAATGGGTGACGATATTCAGGCGCTGAAGGCCGGGATCATGGAGATCGCCGACATCTTTGTGATCAACAAATGCGACCAACCTGGCATCGATAAGATGGAGAGAGCGATCCAGGCGATGCTTTCGCTGGCCCCGGGCGGCAACGATTGGGATCCCCCGATTGTCCGGGTGGTTGCGACCAGTGGAGAAGGCATCGCGGAACTCCAGGAAACCGTCGAAGACTGCCACCGGCGCTTCAAGGAACAGCCCGTTGGGACCGAGCGACGACGGCGGGCGAGCAAGGACCGGCTCATGAAACTACTCGAAGAACGGCTGGTTCAGTTCGCACTGGAGAAATTCTCCGACGAAGAGTTGGACGCGGTCGTGGATCGTATTTCCCGCAGGGAGCAAGATCCCTATTCGGTTGTCGAGGAAATTCTGGAACGCCTGAACCTGAAGAGGTTGAGTTCATGATCATCGAACACATCGGAATCGCCGTAACATCGCTGGCAGAAGCCACCAGGACTTACCAGGACTGCCTGGACCTCGCGGCCCCGGACTATGAAGAGGTGAAGGATCAGGGAGTCCGGGTTGCGATGCTCCCGATTGGTGAGAGCAGGATAGAGTTCCTCGAACCGACGAGTCCGGACTCTCCGATCGCAAAGTTCATGGCCAAGCGCGGCCCGGGAATCCATCACCTGGCAATCCGGGTCGACAACATCGAACAATCTCTGGAACGGTTTAAGAAGGCGGGGGCGCGATTGATCGATCAGGAGCCTCGACAGGGCGCCCACAATACGCGCGTCGCCTTCGTTCACCCCTCGTCCATGAACGGAGTCTTGCTGGAGCTGGTCGAACATGGGAAATGAAATCAGGATCGGAGTTATCGGGGGCAGCGGCCTTTACGACATGGAGGGTCTGACGGGGATCGAAGAGGTGGCAGTCGACACACCGTTCGGAACACCATCGGAGCGGTACCGTACGGGTATGCTGGACGGACAGATGATCGCGTTCCTGGCCCGGCACGGGCGCGGACATACGATTTCGCCATCCGAGCTCAATTTCCGGGCCAACATCTACGGTTTCAAGAAGCTCGGTGTGGAACGGATTATTTCAGCCAGTGCGGTCGGTTCGCTCAGGGAAGAGCTCGAGCCGCTGGACATCGTCCTGCCGGATCAATTCTTCGATCGCACCCGAACGCGAGTGTCGACCTTCTTCGGGGACGGACTTGTCGCCCACGTCAGCTTTGGAGATCCGATCTGCAGCGATCTTGCCGATACCATCGAGAGCGCAGGGACGGACACCGGGATCCGGATCAAGCGCGGCGGCACCTACGTCTGCATGGAAGGACCACAGTTCTCGACCAGGGCGGAGTCCAACACGTATCGCAGTTGGGGTATGGACGTCATCGGGATGACGAATCTGCAGGAAGCCAAGCTCGCCCGCGAAGCCGAGATTTGCTACACCACGATGGCTCTGGTGACCGACTATGACTGCTGGCACCCGCAGCACGACTCCGTCACGGTCAGTGACGTCGTCGACAACCTGAAGAAGAACAGCGTCAATGCCCAGAAGGTCATCCGGGCCGCCCTCGGCCGCATGCCGGGGGAACGGACATGTGGCTGCAAGGACGCTCTCCAGTACGCTTTGATCACAGACCCCACCCGGATTCCCGAGGAAACGAAACAGCGGTTGGCGTTGCTGGTCGGGAAGTACCTGGCCTAGGAGCCCGTGGTGGAACTCTGTAGGGTCGCGCGCAGGGGTATTCGGGGCTCAGGCGCGAAATGAGGAGCGGAACGATGCTTTGTCATCGTGACCGACGAATGACAAAGCCTGTGGCCCGAAGACCCCTGCGCCCTTCGGGTTACGACGGCATGGGGCCAGCTGCGGCGTTGCCACTCCTAGTGGTCCCCGTCAAACAGACTGTAACTTATCGAGCTTCTTTCGGGCACGTTGAACTTTTTCAAGAATATCGGAAGCCGTTGCGGTCCAAATGAAGGGCTTCGGGTTCTGATTGTGACCCCCGACATATTCCTCCACGGCCTGGATTAGCTCAGGAACCGAATGGAAAACCCCGCGCCGAAGCCGTTGTTCGGAAAGATCCCGGAAGAAGCGTTCGACCATGTTCAGCCAGGATGCACTGGTCGGTGTGAAGTGCACATGAAAGCGCGTGTTGCGCTTCAACCAGTTGACGACTTTCTGATGTTTGTGCGTGGCGTAGTTGTCGCAAATGATATGGATCTGTTTGTCTTTCGGCACGGAACGTTTGATCTGATTGAGAAACCGGATCCATTCCTGATGACGATGCTTCGGCATACAGGTCCCGATAATCGAGCCGTCCAGCGTATTGAGCGCGGCGAACATCGTGGTCGTCCCGTTGCGTTTGTAGTCGTGGGTGAGGGTGCCGCACCGCCCCTTCTTCAGAGGTAACCCGGGTTGCGTGCGGTCCAGGGCCTGCATCTGGCTCTTCTCATCGCAGGACAAAACAATGGCGTTTTCCGGAGGGTTCAGATACAAACCGACCACATCCTCCAACTTCTCGACAAATTGTTTGTCGTTGGAAAGTTTGAAGGTGCGTGCCAGATGAGGCTTCAAGCCATGAGCCCGCCAGATTCTCCCTACCGTGGACTCGCTGACGCCGGTTGCCCTGGCCATCAAGGACCGGCTCCAGTGCGTGGCGTTCGGAGGCTTCCCTTCGACCGTCTTCTTCACGATCCGGGCCCGCTTCCGGCGGCCGATCGAGGGAATCCGTCCACTGCGGGAAGCGTCCTTTTCGATTCCCCCGAGGCCATCTTCAACGAAACGATCGCGCCAACGTCCGGCCTTTTGACGAGTGATGTCCAACTTGGCAGCGATCTCCTGATTGTCCAGACCCCCGGCGGCCAGCAAGACAATTCGAGATCGTTCCGCCAACCGGACCGCCACACTGCGGCTTCGGCTCAGTCGCTCCAGTTCCTTCCGCACAGGAATGTCCAATTTAATCGTCGGTGCTCTCCTCATATATACTCAGACGTAGGAAAGCTGAATAAGTTACATTAACTGTGACGGACTACACTAGATCGATGGGAAGCATCGACGTCGTCGTGGCGCCTTGCATCTAGCCCCATGGCGCTCGTAACGCGACCCTACAGAGTTCCACCACGGGCTCCTAGGAGCCTGCGCGGCAGATGGGATCGTAGCGAGAAAGTGGAGAATCGAGGACAGATTTTCTCGATTTTGAGGCAAATAGTGGTTCTATTTAACGAAAAATCAGGGAAATATGGACCGATTCCTACCGCTTTCGCAGTAGATTCCTTCTGCCGCGCAGGCTCCTGACTGTCGTGTCCACTTTTGTCAACGACAACAGCGAGCTTCGATCTGGCTGGAAGTTTGCGTTCTACCTCCTGCTCTTCGGCATCTTCCTGTTGGCGACCGGAGCAGCGATATCCCTTCTGGCCGACCCTTCGATTGTGAGCAACGAAATCGGTTTTCTGGGGATCAACGCGCTCGCGTTGGCCGCCCCAGCCGTCCTGGCACTCGCGTTCATGATCCGGTTCGTGGATCGGGTGCCGTTTGCCACGTTCGGGACCGGTCGGCACGAAGGCATGGGGCGAGACTTCCTGTTCGGTATGCTCATCGCCGCGGGCATGCTGACCATCTTCGTATTGACATCTGCCGCGACGGGTGGACTGGCAATCGAAACCGCGCCGCATGCAGATGGTTTCTGGGGCCGGTTCATAGTCGTTATCATCCTGCTTGGCGTCTCCGCCTTTAACGAGGAACTTGTGTTTCGCGGTTATCCGATGCAGATCCTGATGAAGGGCATCGGGCCCGTCCCTGCCGTGCTCGTCATGTCGGGCCTGTTCGGATTGCTCCACCACCTGAATCCCAACGCCACGTGGCTGGGTACTCTCAACGTGTTCCTGGCCGGCGTATTGTTGTCGGCGGCATACCTCCGGACACGGTCGCTGTGGTTTCCCTTCGGCATTCACATCGGATGGAATCTCGGACTGGGCCCGATCTTCGGATTTCCGGTCTCCGGCCTGACCATCAGCTCGATATGGGCCAGCCAGGGACTGGGAGCCGATTGGGTCACCGGTGGCGAA
This sequence comes from Terriglobia bacterium, assembly GCA_965262425.1. Lineage (GTDB taxonomy): Bacteria > Acidobacteriota > Terriglobia > 20CM-2-55-15 > 20CM-2-55-15 > CAZOZZ01. The sequence continues at coordinate 3,820,518 of OZ253536.1, forward strand.
TTCGGGCCCGAGGGAGGGGTTCTCGGAACGCTTGCGATTATAGTTGCGGTCGTTGCAGTGCGGTGGACGCGTTCTGTAGGTGTCAGCCCGACATTGCGGACGCTCCTGCTGAGATATCCGAATAAGGTATACACAGGCCCAGGCATTCATTTGGACAAGCCCGCCGGAAACGATCCACGGACTTCTAGTTGAGGAAACATAAATGGAATCATCTATTCTCGTCGTCGGCTCGGTGGCCCTCGACTCGGTAAAGACGCCGTTCGGACAGGCAGACGAAGTCCTCGGAGGTTCGGCAACGTACTTTTCGGTCGCAGCCAGCTTCTTCTCGCGGATTCGGGTTGTAGCGGTGGTTGGAACGGATTTCGGCGACGACCACGCCGCCATGTTCAAGAGACACAACATCGATACGGACGGACTGGTCCGAACGGACGGGCGAACGTTCCGTTGGAAGGGTGAATACAGCTATGACTTGAACGAAGCGCGCACGCTCGACACCCAGCTCAATGTGTTTGAATCTTTCGAGCCCACCATACCCACATCCTACAAGGCGTCAGACTACGTGTTCCTCGGAAACATCGATCCGGAATTGCAGTTACAGGTGCTCGACCAGATCGAACAGCCGCGTATCGTTGCATGCGACACCATGAATTTCTGGATCGACGGCAAACTTGATGAGTTGAAGAGAACCCTCGGACGTGTCGACATCCTCCTCATCAACGATGGCGAAACGCGGATGCTGGCCGGCGAAGCGAACCTCGTTCGAGCGGCACACAAGATCATGGCCATGGGCCCGCGGATCCTGATTGTCAAACGAGGTGAATACGGCGTCCTGATGTTTAACGAAAATTCGATCTTCGGGGCTCCGGCATTTCCGCTCGAGGAGGTTTACGACCCCACCGGGGCGGGGGATTCCTTTGCGGGCGGCTTCATGGGATATCTCGCCCAGGCCGGAGAACTGACCGACGATGCCTTGCGTCGGGCAATCATCTTTGGATCGGTGATGGCGTCGTTCAACGTCGAAAACTTCAGCCTGGACGGCTTGTCCAGACTCACCCGCACCGACATCGATACCCGTTTCGGACAGTTTAAGAAGTTGACGCATTTTGAGGCGCTCTAGTGTCCTGTCCCGTGAATACGGTTGCTATATTTCGGAGCGCGACGGTGCTGGATTTGGCGGAGCGACGACGAGGCAATGCTCTTCATTGTGAGGAGGAGCGACTCCAAAGACGGTGCCGTTCCGCCCGAACCCGTAGGGCCGATGGAGGTTGCTGGTTGCGACGGCCGAACCGATCGGGCGTACACTGACGTTCATAAATCGATCGAACGCCCATGTTACGTCTGGCACCTACCATCGGAGATAGTAATCGTATTTGCGGGACAGGACACTTGAGGCCTCGGCGGTAACGATGATTCCCTTTGTAAAAACACAAGCGCTCGGCAACGACTTCATCCTGGTGGAACAGGGCCGGGTCCATCACGATCACTACCGCGACCTGTCCGAACGCATCTGCGACCGTCATCTCGGAATAGGCGCGGACGGTTTGATCGTATGGAACGAGGGTGACGACGGTTTCGATCTCAGGATCTTTAACATGGACGGTAGTGAAGCCGAGTGTTCGGGTAACGGCCTGCGCTGTCTGGCAGCGTATCTGACGCAATCGGACCGCGCCGGAGACGTCGTCCGATTGCGCACCGTCGCGGGTTCATATCTGCTCCGGGCTGTGAACGACAGGTTCGAAGCGAAAATGGGCCGGCCGCGACTTTCCCCTCCGGAAATTCCGTTCATTGCGCCAACGCCACTCGACAGAGTTGTGGACTATCCCCTGGAGATCGGAGCCGACAATCTCGTGCGTATCACGGCCTGCTCGACGGGAAATCCCCATTGCTCGGTGTTTGTGGATTCGATCGATCGCGACACCCTGCGGACACTGGGGCCGAAACTGGAACGTCACCCCGCCTTTCCCAACAGGACCAACGTCGAATTCGTTCGCATTCTGGACAGGTCGGAAATCGAAGTGGCGTTCTGGGAACGCGGCGTGGGAGAAACCTTCGCATCGGGTACGGGTTCGTGCGGCGCGACCGTCGCGTCCATTCTCAATGGAAAAACAGAACGTAAGGTGAGGGTCCACACCCGAGGAGGCATCCTCGACGTGGAATGGTCCGAAGAGGGCAACCTCACACTCACCTCGACGGCATACGTGGTGGCCGAAGGGCACTATATTGAGCGTTCACAGGCGGAGGATTCATCAGAGCTGTCATGAACACGTTATTGGATGTCGCAATCATCGGAGCGGGCCCGACCGGACTGGCCACGGCAATCGAGGCAAAGAGGCATGACATCGATTATGTCGTGATCGAAAAAGGCTGTCTCACAAATTCGATTTTTAACTTTCCCACGCAGATGGTGTTCTTCACGACACCGGAGCGTCTGGAAATCGGCAACATGCCTCTGGTGTGTGAGCGTGAAAAACCGAATCGGAACGAAGCTCTGAAGTATTACCGGAAGGTGGTCGAGGCGACGGGATTGAAGGTCCACCAGTACGAGGATGTCCTCGGTGTCAGTGGGAAAGACGGTGGTTTCGAGATCCGGACGGACGTCGATGACTATAAAGCGAGGAACGTCGTGCTGGCCACCGGCTACTACGACAACCCGAATTTGATCGGGGTCCCAGGCGAAGACCTGCCTCACGTTTCTCACTACTACACCGAGGCTCACCCTTGCTTCGATCGGGACGTCGTCGTGATAGGCGGCAAGAATTCCGCAGCCGAAGCGGCACTGGAACTGTTCCGAAGTGGCGCTCGGGTCACACTCCTCCACCGCGGAAGCGAACTGGGGCAATCGATCAAGTACTGGGTTCGACCCGATATTGGGAATCGAATCGAGCGAAAAGAAATCGAGGCACACTTCAACACCGTTGTCGAAGAGATAACACCAACCCACGTTCGGGCGCGAACAAAACAGACGGTTCTGGAAATCAAAGCCGACCAGGTCTTCGCGCTGACCGGATACCACCAAGACACGAAGTTCTTCGAACAACTCGGGGTGCAATTCGACACGGAAATACTCGAACCGGTATATAACCCCGAAACCTACGAAACAAACGTCCCCGGCGTCTTCCTCGCCGGATCCATCGTAGCCGGAAAAAAACACCGCGAAATATTCATAGAGAACGGCCGCTTCCACGGGGAATCCGTGATCCGAACCATCGCCTCCCGTTTGAACAAGAAATAACCTGTCCAGTCAGTGGTAACAGAACGAGACGTCTCGAACTTTCACCGCAGAGACGCGGAGATCGCGGAGAGGCGAATTTTTCACCGCAGAGGCGCAGAGGCGCAGAGGCGCAGAGGGAGGATACAAGTTCTTTAGGACTCGCCTCTTTCTTGTCTTCTTTGCGCCTCTGCGCCTCTGCGGTGAAAAAACCGATGGCGGCCGACCGGCCGCCTTTTCTTCGTAGGCTGTTGCTAGTCGCCGGCTACTTCGACAGGTTCGTAGGCGGCGACGGCGTCTTCGTACTTATCGTGAAGTTCGATCCCGAAGTATTCCTCGACATCGGCGGTGGGGTACATTGCGATGGCGTCCCAGGCCATCCTCTCGCAGACGTGCACACAGATTTTGCAACCGATGCATTCGTCGAATCGGATCTGGACGGGATCGACGATGACGCCGACATTGTTGGACAAATCGCGTGGGACGGATTCGATGCAGTCGACCGGACAGAAAGGCACACAGGCTTCGCAGCCGGTGCAGTTGTCGGGGTTCACGACCGCGAGGATCTTAGGCTTCTTTTTCTTGCGCGTGATCTTCCCTGGAGCTTCCGGAATGATCGCGGTCGGGTTTGCCTTTTTCTTACTCACTGCCATAGACGAGGTCCTTCAAGGGTGAAGAGCCCATTATATCGCGAAAGCCCACGATTCGCTCCACCGCTTCTCCAATTTGGTTGTTCGGAGTCGAGGCCCCGGCCGTCAACCCAATCGTTTGCGGCCCGGTACCGAGCCAGTCGAGGGTTCGGACCTCCGCCTTCGGAAGAGAGGCCGGCCCGGGCACCTTGTGCCGGATCTCTCTCGCGCTCACGATCGACGAAGCATCGTCAATGTGAAAAACGCGCGTAAAACCGGATGCGATTCGCGCCAGGTTCTTCGTGTTAGAACTGTTGTAACCACCAATCACGATCATCACGTCGATGTGTTCGGACTCAAGAGCCCGGATGGCGCGCTGGCGATCCTCGGTGGCGCTGCAGATCGTATCGAACGAAATAAATCGATCAGCCAGATCGTCATCGGCGTATTTGCCTGCGAAAGCCACGCGGAACATCTCGGCAATCTCCAGCGATTCGGAACTCAGCATGGTTGTCTGGTTTGCCAGACCGATTCTCTCCAGATCGACGTCCGGGTCAAACCCTTCCGAGATCGCCTGCCCGAATCGCGCCATGAAATCCTCCCGGTCACCGCCGGTGCCGATATAGTCGCAGATAAATCGGGCCTCGGGCTTGTCCCGCACGACCACGTAATGAGAACCCGGATGCAGCGACGTTCTGGAAAACGTGGCGCGCGTTTCCTCGTGCTCAAACTTACCGTGGATGATCGAAGTGATTCCTCGCCTTCCATAGAGCTCGACATTCTTCCATACGTTGAGAACCGAGCCACAGGTCGTATCGACAACGACACACCCTTTTTCCGACAGGACGTCTAATTCTTGCTTGGGAACCCCAAAGGCGGGGATCAGCACGATGTCGTCAACCCCGAGTTGGTCGAACTTCCCTTCACCTTCAGGAAGGAAGCGGATTCCCTTTCGCTCCAGTTCCCTGTTGACGTACGGGTTGTGGATGATCTCGCTTGTCAGGAAAATACGGCTGTCTGGAAATCGGGTCACCGTTTCATAGGCGTATTCGACGGCCCGCTCGACGCCGTAGCAGAACCCGAATTCCTCGGCCAGTCGAAATGTGAGGTCGCCTATTTCGAGCCTGAAACCATTAGCTCGCATCCGGTCGACGATCTGGCTGCGGTAGTTTTCCTGGAGTTCGGGACGGATCTCAGAACGCAGTCCAAAGCCCTTCTGAAAGTACGTCTGGCCCATAAGTCAAGATTGTAACACACGACTGATTGTGCTAGTTTCGGGCTGCATCGCGGCCCTCGAGGAGCCCCATTGGCGAACAACAAAGCAACGATCACTGCTATCGCACACTACTTACCCGAAAGTCGCCTGACAAACAAGGACCTGGAAAAAATCGTCGACACGACCGATCAGTGGATCAAGGATCGGACCGGGATCGACGAGCGGCGGATGGTGTCGAAAGGAACCGCTACGAGCGACCTTGCGGCCGGAGCCGCACGACTCGTGCTGGAACGACGAGGAATCGGGGCAGACGAACTGGACCTGATTATCGTCGCCACGGTCACCCCCGACATGTTCTTTCCTTCGACTGCTTGCATCGTGCAGGAAAAGATCGGCGCATCCAACGCCTGGGCCTTCGACCTGCTGGGCGCCTGTTCCGGATTCCTCTACGCGGTGACGACCGGGGTGCAGTTCATCACGTCCGGGAGCCACAAGAAGATATTGATCGTCGGTGCGGACGTCATGACGTCGATTCTCGACTTCGAGGACCGCAGCACATGCGTCCTCTTCGGCGACGGCGCCGGAGCGGTTCTGCTGGAACCGACCGAAGGCCCCAACGGCATTTTCGACTGGATTCTTCGAAGCGACGGGAGTGGGGGCAAGTTTCTCTACATGCCGGGCGGAGGAAGCCTGAATCCGGCTTCCGCGGAAACGGTGAGCCAGAAGATGCACTATGTTCATCAGAATGGTCGGAACGTTTTCAAGTTCGCGGTCAAAGGGATGGTCGAGGTTTCACAGGCGATTCTGGCGCGAAACGATCTGACGACCCAGGATCTGAAACTCTATATACCCCACCAGGCGAACCTCCGGATCATTAAGGCGGCGGCGGCCAAACTCGACCTGGATGAAGATCGCGTAGCCATCAACATTGATCGCTACGCCAACACGACGGCCGGGACCATACCGATCTGTCTGTCCGAAGCCGCAGCGTCCGGTAGGATAGAAACAGGCGATCTCCTTCTGTTGGCCAGCTTCGGCGCCGGGTTTACGTGGGGCAGTCTGCTTCTAAGGTGGGATTCGTGAAAAAACAACCGTTGACGGCTTCTCGCACCCAACCCTGGATACCCCGTATTATCAGCAACTTAGATAAGATCTGAACGAATTCCTGAAAAAACCCGAAAAAGAAATCAGAAAGACGTATTTTTGACAGGCATGTCAAATCTACTGTTATGAAAGCGGAAGGACAGAAAGCAGCCAAGCTTCGTTGCACGAGACACTTTTCCGAATACCGTCCCTGGCTGAGGAAAGCAATCATAAACACGAAGCTCGGCAAAAAAGCCCTCGCGAAAGCGAGGGCTTTTTACGTTTTGCGCTCTTTCGTCGGAGCGAGGCGTTGAAAACAACCGACTTTCAAGTCATGCTCAGGGCCAGGTGGCAGCACAAAGAACCCTGAGACTGACCATTTCGCAAGACCGATCTTGGCGCCCATTTCCACTCTCCCTGCTGGGGAACCCCATCCATCCGGGCTTCGAAAAGGTCCATCTCCAGAAGGTAGGCAGGACGGTCCTGGGTTCCCGTCGCCAGGACTCTGGTGGGCTCCAACCGAGCCCTCAGTTTTTCGCGGCCAATGCGGCGAACCACGTCCTGGGGCGTTTCTCCAGGCGAGCAGGTCCCGGCCGGCAGCCCCCAGATTCCCGGCAGTTCGTCGTCGCTTTCAGGTCTTTTGACGGTCAGGATCTTGTCGCCGCGGACGACGAAGACAGCAACGGAATGCTTTACAGGTTTGGGATCCACGGAGTCCGACATGACTCTAATGTTTATATCCGTCCAGCCATCTGCCGAACCTCCAGACGTCCCGGAGAACTGTCGCGATCGGGGGACGATGTCGGCCATAGGCAGTTTGAAAGCGCCAGTTCAGATATTTCCGAGGGGGAAAGGGTAGAAACGGGAACCGCTTGTACCAGTCGGCGGGGACGATACGACAATAAAAACGGGCCAGCGACCAGGCAACGTCCAAACGCCTCACGATGCCCATGCTATCATAAACCCATGAAAATATTCGGCATCTTGCTGTCGATGTTCATCGTGATCCCCGTGGTCGAATTCGGTCTTCTCATCGAAATCGGAAGTCGTCTCGGGACCTTGCCGACACTGCTCCTGATCTTCGGAACAGGTGTGGTGGGCGCGTATCTGGCCCGCCTGGAGGGCATTCGGATTCTCTACAAAATCCAACGTGATTTCCAACAAGGCGTGATGCCGGCCGAACAGCTTTTCGACGGCGTCCTCGTTCTGATCGCCGGCGTCGTCCTGCTCACACCGGGTCTGTTGACCGACGCGGCCGGACTCCTCCTCCTGTTCCCGGTCACCCGATACCCGATCAAAGCCTTCATCAAGCACAAGGCCCAATCCTGGGTCGCCAACCAACAGGTACATGTCTCTATTAACAGGAATCGTCTGTCTGACCCTTCTCAAGATTGACCGCCGGCGACACCTTCTTATAAGATCCTCGAACGTTTCAATCCCGAACCAGTCCGTGAAACTTTTCCGGATGACCGGACCTGAGGAGTAAGCGATGTCTTCAAGAAGGGTTCTTCTAATCTCGAGCCTGTTGGTGGTGATCGGCGTTCCGGCTCTACCACAATCCTCGTCATTCAGGGTCTCACCAATCAAAGAGGCCTCGATCAGTGACATCCATGCCGCCATGAAATCCGGCGAACTCACGGCGGTGGAACTGGTCGAAATGTATCTGGACCGGATCGAGGCCTACGATAAGCAAGGCCCCGCCATCAACGCGATCATAAGGATCAATCCCAGGGCGCTGGATCGGGCCGCCGAGCTCGACGAGCAGATGGCCGAGTCCGGATTCGTCGGGACCTTGCACGGGATTCCCGTCATCATCAAAGACAACTACGACACCCACGACATGCCGACGACGAACGGGACGCTCGCACTCAAAAATTCCATACCCCCGGATGACGCCTACCAGGTTCGCAAGCTGCGCGAGGCCGGCGCGATCGTCCTGGCCAAGTCCAACATGGCGGAATTCGCCATGAGCGGCGCGTTCTCCGTCAGCTCGATCCTCGCCGGCTACACGCGCAACCCCTACGATACCAGCCGTGCAACGGCCGGTTCGAGTGGCGGCACGGCAGCGGCTATTGCAGCAAACTTCGCAACGGTCGGTCTGGGGACGGATACGGGGAGCTCGATTCGGGGGCCGGCTTCACATCAAAGCCTGGTCGGGTTCCGCTCGACGATGGGTCTGACGAGCCGGGACGGCATCATTCCGTTGAACGCTGCCCGCGACGTGGGCGGACCGATCGCCCGGACCGTCGAGGATGCGGTCATTGTGTTCGAACTCCTGGCCGGCTACGACCCGGCAGATCCGGTGACCGCCGCAAGTGAAGGTAAGGTTCCGGAAAACTATACGCAGTTCCTCGTCAAGGACGGTTTGGAGGGAGCGCGGATTGGAGCCCTCCGGGAACTGTTTCCCGAGGACGACACGGACCCCGAGGTCCTGCGACTGATGAACAAAGCGCTGGAAGACATGAAAGCCGCCGGCGCGGTCATCATCGACCCGGTCCGCATTCCCGACCTCGAAGAGATCCGGGAGTCCTTCAAGACGGGCACCAGCCGTCTCAAATATGACTTCGAACGATACCTTGCAACACTCGGTCCGGACGCCCCTTACCAGACGCTGGATCAGATCGTCGAATCGGACGACTTCCACCCTTTCCTGCGACGAAACCTGAATCGCGCTCTCGAGCGGGCTAAGGAAAACGACGGCCCTCCGGAGGAGCAGGCCGACTACCAGCACAATATGGAAGTAGAACAACGACTTCGTGAGGCCGTCCTCAAGGCCATGGACGACAATGCCGTCGAGGCTCTCATCTATCCCACGTTCCGGTATCCTCCACGATTGATCGGGGACGAGAACACGACTCCGCTCGGCGCAAACAGCAATCCCCTGTCGCCTCCAACCGGATTTCCGGCCTTCAATGTCCCGATGGGGTTCACCGTCGATGGACTTCCGGTGGGGCTGCAGCTACTGGGACGGGCGTTCGATGAACCCACGCTCGTACGACTGTCCTACAGTTACGAGCAGGCGACTAAACATCGACGCGCACCGCGGAGCACACCGCCGCTCTGGCTTACGGGAAATCAATAGAACGTCCGGACGAAGATTCTCGCGGCGCCCTTATTGGAGGGCGCCACAAATCCCTGTCTCCACCATTGAACCTCTGTTCCCTTCCCGGTACACTGGTGGTGCCCTTCCTTTTTTCGGGTCTTCCGCAGAATTTGTGGGTAAAACCGTCTTCCATCGCCGCTTGAGGAGACCACGGTGCTCGCCAAGCCTCAAGGCTTCCCTCGCAAGCTCGGCGGCTGCGCCGGCCTTGACCCTCGGCTGCGCTCCGCGGTGTCGGCTGGTGTGGGCGATGGGGAACGGGGCCTCCGGCGGGGGCTCCGGGCACCGGGTGTAGGCGTCCGACCGAAGTGGGTACTGGAATATTCGCCGTCGAACAAAAAAATAAGGTACTTTGTTTCAATTACTTATGTGCGCACAGGCCTTTGGACTGCCCACAAATTCTGCGGAGGAGGCCTTTTTTATTTTCACCACAACTATGCTTTTCAAAACTCGAAGCGGTGCCGTCTATGGCATCGATGCGTCCCCGATCGAGGTAGAAGTCAACATCGCACCGCGTGGCAACGGCGAATTCCAGATCGTCGGCCTGCCCGATTCCGCCATTCGCGAGTCCCGTCCGAGAATCCGATCCGCGATCCGTAACAGCGGTTTCGGGTTTCCATGCGAACAAATCACCGTCAATCTGGCTCCTGCCAATGTCCGGAAGGAAGGCTCGGCGTTCGACCTTCCCATGGCCATCGGAATCCTTGGAGGAACTGGCCTCATCCACCCGAATCTCTCCGATTGTCTCTTCGTCGGCGAGCTTTCGCTCGACGGTCGGCTCCGGCCAATCCGAGGGGTGTTGTCGATCGCGATGCTCGCACGAAAAACCAAGATCTCGAAACTCATCGTTCCAGCCGAAAATGCAGCCGAAGCGGCCGTCGTCGATGGTGTATCGATCTATCCGGCAAAGACGCTCACCGAAGCCGTCGACCTGGCAAACGGAAACCATCAGGGTAAACCGCTCAAGGTCCACGCCTCGGATCTTCTCGCGCGGTCACCGTCAAATGGCGAAGACTACCGTGACGTCCGCGGACAGCAACACGCGAAACGGGCGATCGAGGTCGCTATTGCAGGAGGCCACAACATCATATTGTTTTGGACACTACCCGGTGTGCTGCCTTGCTGAGGTATGGGGACGCTGCCGACGATTCTTATTGAGCGGTCAGGGTTTACGAAGATGCCAGTTCCAGGCGTTCCGTCAACAAACGTTGTCAAGATATCCCGTTTCTTCTTGAAAGACAATCCCTCGATCTTTGTCCTGAAGTGCCGCAAAGACATCCCCACTCGCTGAATCTGTTGCTGCATCTCAGATTCTTGCTTTATGAGAGCCACCCTTGCCTCAATCGCTTCCCGCTCTCGCTCGATTTCCGAAAGTATGGAATCAAGGCGCTTCTCTGTCAGCTTGCCCTTTGTGTAGAGCCTCAGGGCGCGGCCTTCTTCCAAATCCTTTGCTTTAAGCTGCTCCTGAAGCTCTTCTTTAGAGCCAAGGTTCGTTCCACGCTGCTCGGCCTGTGCAACTGCTAAGGCGTTCTCCAGGACTTTTGGATTCTTGATGATTGATTCTATTTCTGACCACACTGCCTGGTCCAATGCAGGGGTTGAGAGCCAGGGCGTCGGGCATGTTCTGGACAGATGATGTCTCTTGCGGTTGTGGCAGATGTAGTACGTTCTGCCGTGCGAGGGTTCCCCACACATCTTGGAGCCGCACTCTGCGCAATGTAACAACCCCCCGCACAAGTACTGATTTTTCTTGTTGCGGTCAGCAAGCAGCTTCCGCTGCCGCAGCTTAGCCTGAGCTGCAGAAAAAAGCTCCTGATCGAGAATTGCAGGAACGGGAATTCGAATCCACTCTGCTTCTGGACGCCGTCCCAGCACTTTGTTCTTGCCGTTGAGTTGCTGTGTTAGCCGCACGTTATAGGCCAGCTCGCCGCAGTAGCCATCGTAATGCAGTATCTTGCCAACAGACGATTTGGCCCACAGGTCTGATTTCCTTCGGTGAGACGTTCCTTGCTTTGCTGACGGGCATTCAATTCCGCGTTGGTTTAGTTCATTCGCGATTGCTGCAAGCCCGAGGCTCTTGTTCACGCACAACTCAAAGATCGTCCTGATGACACGTGCCAGTTGGCCGTCGATCTCGAACACACCGCGCTGCCTGTCGTAGGTGAAGCCGTACGGCGGCTTGCCCATCGCCAGTTTTCCTTCGCGCCACTTCTCCAAGCGACCGCGCCGCATCCGGGAAAGGATCTTTCTTTTTTCCCACTTCGCCACTTCACGTTTGAGCGCTGCAAAGAAATCCTGGTCCTCATTCATCAGGTCCACAAATGTTCCAGATGGAGTGGCTATCTTGATGTTGTTCTCGCGCAGCGTGTCGTAGATGAAAGCTCCAACCATGTCTGATTTGGAGCGTGAGATTCGGTCTTCGTCAATGACCAGCAGAATCTCAAACCTGTCTTTTGTGGCATCGTCCAGCAAGCGTGAAAACTCGGGCCTGCCTTCAACGGTTTCGCCGCTGCAGCCATCGTCAACGTACTGCTCGACGATGTTCCAACCCTGTTTGTTGGCGTATTCCGGCAGGAGCCGCAGCTGGCTCCCGATCGTGTGGCGCTCTCTTTGTCGCTCGGTGCTTACGCGGGCATAGATGCCGCACTTTGGAAGGGGCTTACTCGGTTCATTCATGATTCAGAAGATCCACCAATTTAGAAATCAGCTCTTTGTATGCGCGGATTGCTGCGGGGTTATCCGGAGCAGGACAAACACAGTCGTAGTGAGCTTGAACGGCTTTCTTAGGATAACCCGTTACCTGGACATCTTCGGTCCTCGCTGGCGCATTACCGTTATTCGTCTCGGTTTTCGCCGTTTCTGACCCGCGCTCAAACTTGTGCTTCTGAATCATCACCTAATCAATGCGTTTCCGATGGTCCTGCGAACGTAATCGCTGCCTTTTCGGCTGGCCTGCACTGCGCCGTCCGGTCGAAGACCGAGAATTGTTGCCAATTCGCCGATGTCTTGATGCCCAAGATAGAGAAGCCGCCGAATCAGCGAGTAATCAAATCCCGTCCTGCTCCTGTCCGTGTTGCCAGGTTTTCCGCTCCCAGTCCACAATTGACGCAATTGGTTGTCTGTTTCCAACAATCTGGTAAACCAGTTTGGCAATTCGGTGCCTGTCGCCAGCTCGAACCCCGGCTTTCGGCCGGTATCGTGAATCTCAAGAGAAAGCAGATACCCCCTCAGAGTTTCATCCTCAATTCGCTCGTTTCCGTAGAAACGACTCACAATCCCCACTTCGGGTTTCGCTGTGCCGTATATCTTTGCCCGGCGGACAAGGTCTTCGGTGTGGTCGAGCCTGAGTTCCAGCCGCTCGAGTTCCTGTTCGTATCCTTTGTGAAACCTGTTGCGGAATTCCCGAAGCCGTTCACCAATGTCAGAACACTCAGCAACTCGTATACCTGGATACGCCAACAGCAAATGGAATCCCCTGCCCGTGAAAGCTCGAACAGGCTCATTAAAGTCGTGGTCGTAGAAGTACTCATTTGTCTTATCTAGGAATCGCTCAACGTCTCTTCGATGGGATTCCTGCAAATGACCAGATTCAGCATCGAGGTCCAAAAGCAAGTTCTTGGAAATCTCGATCTCTTCTTCTCGTGCAGATCTCGGATATCCTCTTCTCGTATGAATCCTGCTTCTTGGGTTAATTCCGTAAACAACAAGCCTTGATTCTGAATAACGCCTCACAAACGCAACAACTGCTTTCTCGTCCCTTGCATACCAAATACGTGGAAAAGCATCATTCTTCCTGTTCCACTCAACGTTCTATTCTCCTCGCCTGTACTTCTTATGAAACGCACTCAATTCCGTAAAACCATTCTCGTGTCCCAACTGCGTATTCCGCTGATCGTGATCACCAGTTCCGGGATCATGATCAGTGATTCCGGGCATCGTGATCACCCGCCGTAGCGAAGTGAGGGTTAGGATCTCAGTTTAGACCTCCCGAAGTCCACGATTCTTGTTTTGAATGCTTCCATAATCTTGATATTCATCGCCGGGCCTGTGTGTAAATGTGGGAAAGCCGCAGGCTTTTCCAGGGCTGTGGGAATCCACGTTTTTTGTGGATTTCCATAGCCCATCATTTTCCACAGGCCACTGGTTTGTTTTTTAGGTTCTTTCTCATTCTTCGTCCCGTCCTTACTGAATTCCTGAAAATCCTTCGCGCCAGGATCGCGTATCCGCGACGATCGGACGCCAGTCCGAGTTGGACTACCTCGTCGCCAGGTGGGGTTCATGCCGGCTCCTTGGAAGAGGGTTTCGGGGCAGCCTTGGTTTGTCTCATGGATCGTCCCTTCAGTTCGATGCGATGCGCGTTGTGGAGGAGGCGATCGCAGATGGCGTCGGCCTGGTTCGGGTCGCCGATGACGCCGTGCCAGTCGGCGACCGGGAGCTGGCTGGCGATCAAGATGGCGGAGCGTTCGCTCCGTTCCTCGACGACTTCGATCAAGTCCCGGCGTTCGGCATCGCGTAGCGGGGCCAGGAGCCAGTCGTCGATGGCCAGCAGATCGGTCTTGGCCAGCCGTGCCAGAACACGAGCGTAGGAGCCGTCGCCACGGCCGACCGCCAGTTGGTGCAAGAGCCGGGGCATTCGGACGTAGGCGGCATTGAAACCGCGCCGGCAGGCTCGTTCGACGAAAGCCGAAGCCAGAAAACTTTTCCCGATGCCGGTCGGACCGGAAATGATCAGATTGTGCCGGTCCCGGATCCACCCGCAGGAGCCCAGAGCGAGGACTTGGGAACGGTCCAGACTGCGACGATGTTTGAAGTCGACGTTTTCCAGCGATGCAGAGCTGTAGCGCAGCTTGGCCACGCGCAGACGCCGGGTGAGCTTACGGTGCTCCCGGGCCGTCCATTCTTCATCCACTAGAAGGCCCAGACGCTCCTCGAAACTCAGATCCGTGTACTGATTCGAGCGGCGTTGCTGCTCGAGGGCTTCGACCATGGCCGATAGCTTCATCTGGTTCATCTTCTCCAGGGTTTGTTCCATTAGCATGTGTGCTCTCCTCTGGCTCCGCATAATAGGCGGCGCCGCGAATGTTGTCGTGATGGGGCGTGGGTAGGGTTTCGGAATCCTCGAACGGCAAACGGTCCTGGGCCGAGGACAGGATGTTTTTGACGGTTCGGTAGCTATAGGACTGTAAGCGAAGTGCTCGGGCACTGGCGGCTTCGAGCCGCTGGGCGCCGTAGCGGCGTCCCAGGCTCATCAATCCCAGGCAGGAGCGGTACCCCTGCTCAGGATGGGGCCACCGTTTTATCATCTCCTCGGCCAGTCGGCCGGTCTGAGAGCCGGTTTTCTCCGCCCAACGGATCAGCCGGGATGGTGTCCATGCCGCATGGGCTCGATGGGAACTGGGCATATGTTCCGACAGAGTCGACGGTTGGTGATCGTAGCGGCGAGGATGAGAGGCGACGCGCCGGCCTTTGTGGTAGACCTCGACAATCGAGGCGGTGTAACGCGCTTCCAGGGTTTCCTGGATCAACTGGTAGGGCACGCTGTAGGGATGGTGATCCACGGTCACGTGGTAGTCGATATTGGCACGACAGCCCTTCCACTCGGCCTGTTCATACCGATCGGTCGGTAGTGGCTGTAGGGCCGGTCGATCCAGCCTTTCGTAGAGTTCCAGGCGGGACACGCGAAGCTTCTGCATCGGCCGCTGGTTCAGTTCCAACAGCAACTTTCGAATCGCCCCGTTCAAGTCCGCCAGACTGAAGAACGTGTGATTCCGGATTCTGGCCAGGAGCCAACGCTGTGCCAGAAGGACCGTGGCTTCGATTTTTGCTTTGTCTTTGGGTTTCCGAGGCCGGGCCGGAATGACAACGGCGCCGTAATGTTCTGCCTCATCCTGGTAGGTGCGATTCACTCCTGCTTCGTAGCGGCAGGACAGGGTAATGGCACTCTTGAGTTGATCGGGAACCCAGATCCGGCTCGATCCGCCGAAGAACTCCACCATGCGAATATGTACGCCGATCCAGTCGGCGAGTTTCTGGCTCGGTGTCGCTTCGGCGTAGGTATAACCGCTGGCGCCCAGCGCGGCCACGAACAACTCGACTGGTTTAGTTGTGCCCGTCCGCGGATCCGTCAGTTCTGGCCGTTTGCCGGAAAAGTCGATGAAGGTCTTCTCGCCGGCGCGGTGCACCTGCCGCATCGAGGGCTTCAGTTTCTGGGCCCACCGCCCGTAGATCACACAGAACTGGCTGTAGGCATATCCCTTTGGATTCGCTTCCCGGTACTCTTCCCAGAGCAGGTGGAGGGTGACTCCAACACGCTTCAACTCCTGGTGGATCCGCTCGACATCTGGAACCACCCGTTCCCGGGAGCCCGGTCCCGCGCTGGAAAACAGCCGCGCTTCAAGCGCTGCCTCGTCCAGTTCCTCAGGCAGCGGCCATTCCAACCCTGCACGTGCCGCCCGTCGGACGTACTCCGAAACCGTCCCTACTCCCACTCGGCAGGCTCGGGCGATGGCCCGGTGGCTGAGTTTCTGTTCGTGTTTGAGTCGTAGAATCTCGCGTAACTGTCTCATCGATAGCCGTCTTGTTCCCATCAAGTTCTCCTTTTTCAAGGAAGAACCTAACAGGTCTAAACTTCGCTACCGACGGGTGATCATGATCGCCGGAATCGGTGATCATGATGCCCGGAATCACTGATCATGATCCCGGAATCAGTGATCACGATGCCCGGAATCACTGATCATGATCCCGGAATCGGTGATCACGTTAAATCGGAATCAGTGATCACGATCGTCCGGAATACGCACCAACCACTTGTACGACCTCGCTACATCCTCAAGTGAGTAATTCCCCATTCCAATCAACTCAGATTCAACTTCTTCAGCTCTGACAATTCCTGCCATTTATCTGCCTGTAGTGCCCTCTGCCCCACAGCCCTTCTCTCTCCTCAAATCAAAATTCATTCCTTTCGATCTCATTCTTTCCGTAGGATTATGCTCGTCGAAAAAGGTGCGGGACAGTCCGTGTTTTCAGTCACTTCCGAGTGAAAGAATGTCAGCCTCCTGCGAAGGCCTGACCGAGGAACCGAAACCCTGTCGTAAGGCCTACAACGGAAAACACACCAGCCATCAGCGTCCAGAACAGCAACTCGGTACCGAGAAGCTCGCGGAACGTAAAGGAATTCATCACTGAGTACGCCAGCAGCGCCATAGAGCCGAGAATCAGCACAAGGACGGTTCCCAATTCAATCCATGCCTGGGCAAAGGCTGAGGGGGCGAATGCAAGGCCCCAGGGCCGCTGAAAGTATGCAGCGACACCAATGCTCGTCAGTAAGAGCACAGAGCCCAGCAACAGACTTACACCAGCCATTTCACGAAAGGAAAAGCCCCGATACATTCCATAGCCAAGAACCATCGGGACACTGGCGCACAACAGCAGGAACGGGACGGTTGTAAGAAAGCTCTCAATCGAGCCCTGCCGTGGAATTCCCAAGTCCACACCCATTGCGCTTCCGAGCAAGAACACAAAAACAGCAAGAAGCACCCAATACACTCCGAGCAATCCTGCGGTCTGCCATTTACCGAACTGGCGAATCAGGCCGTAGCTGATACAGAGCACACTGCCGGCAAAGAACAAAAAGTAGGGCGCGGTGCGGAGCATTTCCTGAGATACAAACGGAAGTGCAACCTCGCCAAAGAACAAGTACGCACCGAGCAGGTACACCCTCAAGGGTCACCCCAAAACCGGCCAACGAAGGTCACCTCAAAACCGGCCAATGAAGGCGGCCCGGGACCAGGTTGTTTTACCGCGACTTGCCGTGATCGGGCAAGCCTGTTTTGGTACGCCAACTCCGTGGGCCACACTTGAGAATGTGGCCATGATGGAGGAGGCGGTCGAGCATGGCAGTCACGGCGGCACTATCCCCTAATAGCTTCCCCCAGTCCTCGACCGGACGATTCGAAGTCAGCAGCGTGCTGGTACGTTCGTAACGTCGCATCACGATCTCGAGCAGTTGCTCGGCGGCGGTCGGGGGGAGCTTACGCATTCCCAGATCATCGATGATCAGCAGGGGCACGGTCGCGAGCGATTCCATGTGTTTCCTGCGGTTACCGTCGATAGTGGCTTCGGCGATGTCGTCGAGCAGGGCGTGGGTTTCACGATAGAGGACCCGATAGCCCTGCAGGATGGCGGCCAGACCGATCGCCTGGGCCAGATGACTCTTGCCAGTGCCGGGTGGACCGAGAAACAGCGCATCTTCGTGGCGGGCGATGAAGGTGGCAGTAGCGAGATCGAAGACCAGACCGCGATTCATTTTCTTGTTAAAGGTGAAGTCAAAGTCCTGGAGTGTCTTCTGGGGATCGCGGAACTGGGCCTGTTTTCTGCGCCGTTCCGAGTCAATCCCATTCTTAGTTGAAACTCTCCACGGCTCACGATTGGTCACGCAACCTTCTTCTTCGATCTCGTCGACGTCTTCGCCTCAATCTTCAGCTCCCGCCTGAGGGCTTCGCGGAGCTTTGGAAGATGACGGTAGCCGATCACCTTCCTCAAGCGTGGTTCGATGTCGATGAGCGCCGTCGCCAACCAGCGCTGCCGCTGGCTCGAGTTCTTCCAATGATCGACCTTCGCGCACCTTTCCTCGACGAGGGCATTGACCGATTCCAAGCAATTCGTCGTCTTGAACGAACGGCCCAGGACCCCGTACACGCCGAGTCGATGCAACGTGAGGGTCTCCTCCAGGCCTTCCTCAAGGCTCGTAGCGGCCGATTGGTTTCGCTCCTCGAGCTCTCCATGGAGCTGTTCGAGGGCCGCCCGGGCTTCGTTGTACTCCGGGCGCTGGTACGCACGCTGAAGCCGCTTGCGCCACGCGGCTTGCTCGGTCTTCGACAGGTAGCTCACCACGTTCTCGCGTTTGTGCCATTGGCAGCGTTGGACCAGGGCTCGATTACCGAATGCCCGCTTGACTGCCGCGCGCAGACCTTTGCCGCCGTCGACGATCACCAGCACGCCTTCAGAGATGTCCAGGCCTCGCTCCATCAATGAACGGAGAAACGGAGTCAGTACCTGCTCGTTCTCCGTACTCGTCTCCACGAAGCCTAAGAAGCGTTTGTCGCCCGTAATTGTGATGCCCAGGGCCACAACCATCGTGGCGTCGGCAAACATTTTCCCGTCCAGGAAGATCGCCACCACGTCCTCGGCCGACAGATCCCGCTCCTGCATCTCCCGAAGTTTCGCCCCACTCGCCTGGACGAATCCTCGAGACACCGTCGAGCTCGACAATCCGATGGCTCCTGGAATCGCTTCCGCGGCCGACTCGTAGTTCCGGCAGGAGATCCCATAAAGCACACGTCTGAGAAGCAGTTCGTTCACCGCGCCATCCGGACTGAGTTCCTCGTAGCTCCGAAGCGGAATCTCCCCGCCCGCCACGCTGCGCACTCGAGGCACCCGAACCGGCACCCGCTGGCCCCCGAGCCCCACGGTCCCCGGATTACTCCCGTGTCGCCGGCCCCTCAACGTCGCCTCCTTTCGCGCGTATCGCTCACCCGCCAACGCCTTCACTTCCTCGTCGAGCAACTCCTCCACGTGCATCAACCCCAGTGGGATCAACGCCCGAATCATCTCCACCTTCGAGTCCAATTCCAGTCCCGAGTATTCCTCCCGGCTCAGGACCTCGACCTCACCCAGCACACGCGACTTCTTGCGTTTCTTCACCGAACGTAACAGACTGCTCATCTCGGCTCCTTTCTCTTACAGGCTTGATGTTGTTTCTTCCAATACCATCAAACCATAGGGTTTGGAGCCGTTTCAATTTCCAACTAAGATTGGCACACTTTCCGCCGTTCCAGCAGCCGGGTACTGCGGCGAGCCAGTTCGTCCGAGACCAGAGAGGAGATCAGGTCGATGGGAGCCATGGCTTCGGACTGTGCCTGATGGAGACGGGTTTCCAGGACTTCGGCGATGCCGCCCAGGCGGAGTTGGCGCAGCGCTTTTTGGAGTTCGATGAGGTTCATTGTTGTTCTTGCTCCTGAATCTTGAGGTTGATGAGATCGCGATACTGGGTCAGTTCGCGAATGAGGGGGTCGACCTGGCGGAGAGTCAGTGGAGGCCGCCGTTCCAGATAGCGGCGGACGAAACGGTAATCATGGACGTGGAGTTCGAGTGCCGCGGCGGAGGCATCCTCGACGGCGGAGACACCGTATTTTTTGGCCAGGGAGAACAGGCCCAGGATACGGCGGATGGCCGCCTCACCCTGGCGGAGATGGATGGCTTTGGCCAGTTCGCCGATGTGATCTCCGGCACGAGCCGCCCGGGCAAGCAATTGAACGGTGGTCACCGGCGTCGTTTTCGGATTGTCCTCGGGACGGACACGGTACCCGCCCCGTTTCTGGCCGACATGCTCGCGTAGTAGCTGATGGGTCTCTGGATCGAGGATCCGGACGTGGAGCGTATCCCACTGCACTTTGACGGCGCGTCCGATCCAGCCGGGAGGCAAACTATAATAGGCAGCCTCCACTTCCACGCAACCGTCCAGATGGACGACGCGGTCCCCGTACTGGTAGTAGCGGAACGGTTCCACCGGCAGTGGGAGCAGTGACGGCTTCTCTTCGGCGAACATGGCGGCGACCTGCCGTTTGGTCGTGCCGTGGATGCGCGTATCAGCCCAGCGGGTTTCCCATCGGTCCAGATGGGCCTGCGCCTCCTCCAGACTCTCGAAGCGGACTCCCTTCAGAGGGGTTTTCTTGGCGTGTCCGACACCCGACTCGACCTTCCCTTTACGATCGGGATCCCGAACCCGGCAGGGTAGGGCCACCACGTCGTAGTGAGCCAGAACATCTTTAAACAGCGGATTCAGAGTCGGATCGTAATAATCCGGATCGATCACGCCCTCGCGAAGGTTGTCCAGGACGATGCATCGGGGACTGCCCCCAAGCCGGCGAAACGCAGTCTCGTGCAGCTCGGCCCAGATTCGGGAACTGGAGCGGAACCGGAGCAGTCGGACCGATTTACGGCTGTAGCCCAACGTCATCACGAACAGCCGGGTGCGTCGGTACTTGCCCGTCTTCGGATGGCGCACCATCGGCCCATCACCGTAATCGACCTGTCCTTCTTCCCCAGGTCCGGTCTGGATGATTCCCACCGCTCCGGGCCGCTGGGATCCACGCAGTTTGCGCACGAAACGCTTCATGGACTGATAGCTGCCCGAAAAACCGTGATCCGAAACCAGATCCTGCCAGATGGACATGGCATTGCGGCCACGACTCAAACTCAGTTCGATGATCTCCCGATACGGTGCGCAGGCGCTGGCAGAGGGCGGCTCTGGGGTGGCGGGCAGATCCAGCTTGGACAGATCGAGGCTCCCAGAGTCGGTGGTCACCCCGTTGGCCGGTTTTGAAATGTCCGGCTTGGAGAGCCCCTTTATAGAGGGGTTTGTCGCCTCAAGATCGGTGGTCACCCCATTGGCCGGTTTTGACGGCGCCCGTTTCCCCCAGCCCCCGGGTGGCCGCACCGCGATCCCGGCCGCTCGCAGGTAGGACCCTGCCGTCTCCCGACGCACACCGGTCGCAGCCTCGATCCGCCGTAGCGGCCATCCGAGCCTTCCCAGTGCGATAACTTGTTGTTTCTTTTCTGTGCTCAAGACATTGCTCATACCGGCGGAAGCCTATTCGGCTTACCGCCGTTGTCAATGTCCCGGGCCTCAGTTCCGTTGGCCGGTTTTCAGGTGACCCTCATTGGCCGCTTTTGGGTGACCCCCGAGGGGTACACGACAAAGAATCCGGGTGCGAAGCGCAGCCAGCGCCCAAAGAGCCTGTGGTAAATGAGCACGGCGGAAAGAAACAGGAACAGTACAACGCTCACGAATTGGTAAGTGCCGAACAAAGACATCTCAGAATTCCTCCAACACCGACACGACTTGGTGGACTATGCAGAACCGCACCTTTTCCAAAGTCGCGTCGTCGTATTTCGTCTTTGCCAATTCCTGCGTCTTGTCCATCACCTGCCGATTCACGAAGCTGAGGACCACACGATCGAAACCAAGATCAAGGTTCTTCCGGATGTTTTCCGCTTCGGTTTCAGGTTTTGAAGCACGCAGATCTCGACGGCGATGCGCAAACCGTCTTTTTCGACGCCCACGTCGGGGCCCTTCGAACCGTCAACGCAATCTTCGATTACGGCTTTAAAGCCACCCTTCTCAGCGTCGTCTTTGATTCGATTCTGCGAGTACTTGTGAAAGGCCTTTCCACGACCAGGACCCAGCTCGATTCCCAGCTTCTCGAACACGATCGGACTCGGGACAAGAAAGACTGCACGCTTTCCAGCAAGGTTTGTCGTTACGGTCGTGATGTACCTTTTCTTCCGAAGCCGTTCCTTGAGCCTGTACCCTTTGCTCTCACTGAACCCGAGTTCTTGATAGACAGCAGAGGAAGCTCTGTTGAAATCTGCGGCAAGACATCGCAGGAATTCCCATTCGTCAGAGCTGAGTGATTCTTCGTCTTTTCTGTCTTTCTTTGCTTCCGGTTCGTCGACAACTGCGGGAATCACATCACGGTGCAAATCCTCCAGGCGATCCTTCATGAATTCGTCGACAGACTGTCTGGAAATGAATTTTTCCACTGGAGTAAACGGCACTTGGATTCTGTGGAGGTCTTTGCATTTCATAGTTCGCACTACACACTGGCCTGGCTGCAAGCCATAGTTGTCGAGCATCTGATCGATCGTTGCTCCGGATGAATACCGCAAACGCTGCAAGTCCACTCCGTCGCTATGACGAAACATGATGAGAGTGCCAACGTTGCTGAAAACAGCCTGTGCAATCTCCGAGGGCACCTGATCCGCAAAGACAATGCCGATGCCCCACTCCCTCACTTTTGACACAAGGTCCTTAATGATGAACTTGTCTCCGCTCGTCTTTCCGAAGATGCCTTTGGCTTCGTCGAACACGAAGAGAGCATTCAGCTGATTCCTCGGCCCGGTGACTTTGAACAAATGCGAATACCGAAGGAGTTGTTCAACAATCAGGAAATTCTGGTGCTCCATCGAAAGCCCTTCCACCATGATTGAGAGAACGTGCTTTTCTTCATACAGGCGCTGGACATCAAATCCTCTTTGACAGGAAACAATCGGCTCCAACTCGATGAGTATTCCTTCCAGCTTGTTATCAATTGAGAGCCGGCTCTCGTTCCCCTGACCAGCAATCCGCTTCCTGAATGATTTGCCCTTGAATACTGCCGACAAGTCCCACAGTGTCGGGAACTGCATCGTGTTCCAATCCCAGACGTGCCATCTGTCGTACACGTCAAAATCGCGATAAAGCTGATCGACACCCATCAAGAATATGGACATGCCACGCTGCCAGAATTGCATCAGCTCGCTAAACGCCTTCACGAAATCATTGCGGAATTCACGAATATCACCGTTGTGAGAGGCGGGCACAGCGGGTTTGTGCGGAAGTGCTTCCAGTGAACACTTAGGATTCCCTCGGTAACGGCATGCTCAAGATCGCGCTTCCGATCAAAGTGGATCGTGTGCAACTTCCTCGCCATTGGCCTGCCTCAAAATGACTTCAATTAGATTGCTTTTCCCAAATCCCGATTGGCCGGAAATGAACACATGCCGCACGAGCTGCTCTCTGTCCAATCCAAATCGCCGGCCGTCTTCGGTGTGTCCAAGCAGAAACTCGCCGTCGAAGTTGTCCTCGGCAGAGATAAACCAGTCTGGTCGTACAAGCTGTCTTGCGTACTGACGCGAAAACCGTTTCACGAGTTTGGCCGCAACAGCCTGATCGCCTTTCTGAATCACTTTCTCAATCTGGCTCGCCAATCTTGGGATCTCTCCGAGGCGTAAACTCCTCGCTAGAGTGACGA
Source organism: Terriglobia bacterium (assembly GCA_965262425.1). Lineage (GTDB taxonomy): Bacteria > Acidobacteriota > Terriglobia > 20CM-2-55-15 > 20CM-2-55-15 > CAZOZZ01. Next base: position 3,843,607 of record OZ253536.1, read on the forward strand.
GTTGCGTGATCGGGTCCTGCCCAGGACGGATAATCTGCCGTTGTCCTTGACTCCGGGAGCCATTTGTCATCGTCTGTTTTCGTCCGTTCATCAAACTCTCCAGTGAACGGCGCCAGCGCAAACCTCCAAAGGAGTTGCACTGAACGCTTGAATCTCAGCCATCTCAAACAGCTCCGGCAAAAGAAACCTCGACGCCATTGCCGACCGCAGCAACTCGCTGAAATTGCGGCGCTGCATCGTTCGCATAGTGCGGAGCAATACTCGCAGTAGTCACGGCCGCATCTGCGCCTCGTGAACGTGTAACCAAAACGACGACCTTGGCAGTAACCGACAACAGGGTTCTGCTTGGAAACCAAATGCCCGCACGCCAGAGGCGCTTTTTGCCGCATCTCTTTCGTTGTGGCAGGGTAAGCACCCCCAAAGACCGTCCGCTCTATAACCTCGAAGTCAGTGCGCTCCTGCCCGTTGGGCAGTTCACGCTTAAACAGGGTCCGGTCTTCAGATACTTCATCATCGTCATCGAAGTCATCCAACAGCTCATCGAAGTCCATGTATGCCTCGTCTGTTTTGGCTAGAAGCCCATCGGCCCTGGCGGAAACAGAGGGCTCATCAGCGGGTCGTCAAGACGGCGCTCAAGATCAAGGGGCTCTGGCTCGGGTTCTGTAGGATGAGGATCGAGAGGTTCAGGATCGATAGGTTCTGCAAGTGCAGGAGCTTTGGAGTCTGCAAATCCAATTTCAACGGTGACATCAGCAAGCGTCAGCGGCAACTCCGTGTCTTGCATCAACCGTTCCGCCAATCCTGAATCCAAATCAATTGAGTCCCGTGCTTCCTCGATAGCTTCAAAAATTTCTACGTCTGCCTGCTGAACATCGGCATCCTCGAAGAACACAGGTTCTGCATCCAGGACAAGATGTGGCATGAACGGCTCCCGTGCCGGCGAACCGCTTAAATCAATCACTTCAACGCCAACGTTAGCTTCTGGAATCTCATACCCGTTAGGAGGCTCTATGTATCCGCTGTCATCGGGATAATGTGATTGAACGGGCTCCACATAAGGCTCTGATACCTCAGATGGCTGAAGCGTACATGGACTGGGTGTTGTCAGCAGACCTGGCTTCCAAAGCCGCAGTTTTCTGGCAATGCTGTCGACGGAATAACGCCGTAAGTTGTCGCGCTGTGTTGCCGGAAAGTACACCGATTTGTTCTCCTATCTGACACTACGGCTTTTCTTAAACCAGAGTTCGGCGGTTGTTCAACGAGTCACTTCCTGTAGCCTCTGTTCCATCTCAACGAAGGCTGTCCAGGTCTTGTCGTTCGCTGAAATCAGCGCCTGTCTAACGGGCTCTGGTATCTCGCCATTGGTTTCGATAATCAGCTGATTCAGAATCCGGTTGAGCGATCTCAATGGATCGTTAGTGTCGAGCAGTGGCTTCGCACGGCGATTGGTTTTCTTGGCACTCTGCGTGTCCTTAACACCAGTTCCTTTTCCAGTCTTGCCTTCCATTGACTTGTCTCCTTTTGCGGGTTGCGGCCAGAATTTTGCTCACTGATTCGCGCTCATGACCAACGCGACAATCAGAAAGATGACAATGAGCCAGCCGAGACTGACGCTTCTGTCCTCTTCGGTTTCGGTTATTCGGTATTTGTGTGTAATCCTGTCTTTGTCGTCGTAATGCGATTTCATGTCGAATCTCCGTTGGCTTAGCCGCTTATGCCGCTGAACAGCAGCCCGATCAGGAAAAGAATGAAGAGAAACTTAATGAAGGCGCTTCCGTCGTCCTCTTTGACTTTCTTGACCTTGATGTCGTGCTCCACTTCCCAATGCTCGTTGTTGTTGTGTCCCATTTCTCCTTGCCTCCAAAGAAATGCAGGGAGGCGCGAAGCCTCCCCACCGTGCTAGTTCACGTACTTGTCGGCCTTCTTGTCGAAGATGACTTTGTCGCCGTCTTTAACGACGTAGTCTTCGCCGACTTCCTTGCCGTTGACCTTGGCGAACGAGTCATCGCCAATGTTGAAAACGCTGGCATACGTGGAACGGATATCGCTAACCGTCCGGCCGTCCAGCTCAGCCGTCTCGACATCCGTCCCGTTGACTACAGTGACCATCGCTTACCTCCTCTATTCGTGTTTGATTGAAATCCATTTCTCTGTGCGACACTTGCCGTTGCCGATGTCGTACCAGAGCTCGCAATAAGGAAACGAAGCCAGATGGCCTGCCGACTCAAGTTTCCAGATCTTGTAGAAGGCGTTCAGCAGGAGCGTGGACGTGGTAAGCATCGTGAACGGCTGAAACCTCTCACTCTGCCCGAGGTTCTCCACGCATCCATCGCGCCTAAGAAGCCGTCTCGCCGGCGATTCGTCAGTTGGGTTTCTGATCTCCCGGCAATACGACGAAAACGGAGGAGTTATGTCTGCGTGTTTCCTGCGAATATGGACAAGCACCCTGAGTTGGTCCTCGTTTGTTCCGCCGCATAGGACCGTTGTCGATTCCAGGCTGCCCGCGTACTCGTCAACGAGCTTTCGCGTATCGTTGTTGTCTACCTGCAGAAACACAACATCTTCCGGCTGAATCAGTTCCTGAACAGCGATCACCTCGTCCGTAGTCCTAGGACCGACATACCTCGGGATTGCCGCTACCTTCAGCTCGGGAAACGTGCTTCGCAGATACTCAGCCTCTATACGAGCTTTGTTGCTCGGCAGCTCAAAATGCTCATGGTCACGCTGCCGGAATTCGTACACCCCGCCGTCTGCGATTACGATTTCGCTACTTGACATGTAGTACGAGAGAAAAAAGGCCAGGATTCTTGGCGTAAGCCAGCCGCCGCCTACACCAAGAAAGACAAATCGTCCGTATTTGGTCGTCATAGAAACCTCCTAAAAAGCCTGTCGACAACGCCCTGGTTCTGCGGTGGATCGACTTTGGTTATCCAATCCGAGTCGAAGCCGAAGTCCAGTTCCATTACATCTTGGGGATTCAGTTTCTTCCGCCTTCCTTTGACGACGAGGCTGGCAGTAAAGTCCGGAATACGCGCGTTGAGATTTCCGACGACGATATGGAGCCCGTCACTGGACTTTTCGTCCTCAAGGTCGCCGTTGGAATGGAAGCTCTTGCAGGTGTGCGAGTGTATATCCCCCATCACCAAGCAGTCTGTAGGCAGGTCCGGATCAGACTTCGCGTGAACGTGTCCAGGGTGGTTCTTCTGCGGCGGGCACCATAAACTTACTTTCATGCTTTCCGGATCCAGTAGAATCCAGAGAAAGCCTTCGGTCCCGTGTGTCTTGTACACTTCCCGGAAGAACGTCACGGCTTTGTACATCCAGAAAAACGAAATCTTTATGTCCTTCAGCTCGAGCGTTTCCGTCATAGGCTCCAGCATTAGTTCCGGTCCGGGCTCGACCTTAACGACAGCCCTGAACGCGGCGTTGTCCTTAGCGAGAAACAGTCCGTTAGCTCCCAGGATGTACTGGAATCGCTTTTCCTGAAGGGGCTCAAAGCCTTTGCTGTTGAGATGTATTTCGTGCATTAGTCCTCCCGTTTGAGAAAGTCCGACACTGTTCCTGCAAAGTCCCATGTGATGCTGCGAATGAAGCCGGGGTTGCGGCGGCTTGCCCCTTCCCAAGCGGCAGGACTCGCCAAGGCTGTGTGCAGCGACGCACCGGCCACGATGAGTCGCTCCATCATGTGGTTAGTGAAATGTGTCCTGTTCCAGAACCAGTCGAGCACTGCGTCCGCCTTGGCGACTGCGCTGTCGAGGCGGACGGTCTCCCGTGTCAACTGGTCATGCGAAACGCTGTTCCCGATGCACACGCTGCCTGATTCAAAGGTGTTCGGCAGCACGGTGTGGTACAGAGGTGTGTCCTCTCCTCGATAGGGGCCGTCGAGGAAAAAAGAGAGTATTTCTTCGAACGCTCCTCGGTAGAGCAGGACGATGAACAGCATGTAGGGCAGACTAACGACGTAGTCGGCGCATCGCCCGTTGACATTCCACTTAGTGCGCCGCAATTGTGCAGGCTGTTCGACCAGCAAGTAGATACGCCCACGGACATCGCCCACCGCCTTCACGATCTTGAAACGCTCAGGCTTCCTTGGATTCCTACGCCGGTTCTGCCCCGGCCAACCGACGACGACCGTGCGCACCGGCGGTGCCGCCGGATTCTGCCCTGGATTCATTGCGCTCACAATCTTTGTCCGCAGCTCCCGTACAATCGCTTGCCAGGATTGCTCAAGTTCATTGAGGATGGTGCTAATTTGCTTCATAGATTCCGCTCGAACGCTTCGATGAATCTGCCATCTCGTTTCTTGGCGTTGGGAATCGCCAATGTTCTCTCGTCGATCGGCTTGTCCATGACGACCTCCTAGGGACACACGAGATTCATTGCTTTGTCTGAAGCCTCGGAAGGGTGGAATCAGCAGTCAGAGCTGTGGTAACGTGATGCTCGTGTGGGCCTTCCGAAAGCCTGCGCTTCACCAGAGCCAGCAGTCGTCCAGACCCGCGAAGTCAAAGGCGGCAGTTGGCTCTGGCATTTCCTCTTAATCGATATCGTGTGGCGTTTCCTTGCTCTCCTTTAGTGTCCGCATTGTGATTGAATACCGAGTCGCTTTTACAACTGGAATTCCATGCAAATAGTTCCACCGTGCTGGCCCTTCGAGTACCATCAGGCTTCTGCGTTCCAAATGGAGTGGCCACATTGTTCCCTTCCGTTCTAAGCTGAACGTCATCACGCAGTCTGACGCCAGAGAGATTCCGCAGATTGGTTGGCCAAATGCTATTGGTGAATCGATGTGCTGGCCGAAAGCGGCGCCTGGCCCGTAGAGGGTCGCCATCACTTGCTGAAATCCTGCCGGTTCTATCCCGACAACCTCAGCACAGCGCGCTCGGAACGGCTCCAGAAAAGCTGCCAGCGGAGCACCTGGCGACGCCGTCTTCTTGTCCCTGTCGTAATCGTGGATGTAGTCGATCTCCCGGCGCTTTAGGAAAGGGCCGCGTTTTTTATGGAGTCCCTTTCTGTCCCAATCCAGCTTCTCCAGTTCCTCTATCAGCTGCTGCTCTTCCGTAACCTGAACAAAGTCCCGGAAATACCGTAGGCCTGGAATTTGTAAAGCTTGACCTCCTTCTTGAATCATTGACTTAGCTCCTTTGAAGAAATCTTCCTGCAAACCCGTCCACATTGACGCCAACCCTGCCTGGCATGATTTCCTGGGCGACGTCGACCATACGGTCCCGATATTCGAGTCTCACGGAGTCGGGATCCACTCGCGCCATCGCCTCGGGCAATGCTGTGTTCAATGTCCGCTTACCGGTCGATGTGCCATCTCCCTCGATGAAATGGTCAATCACAACTCCGTCCGCAACATCCGAGACTCTTCTGAAGAACTCCCGTGGGTTCTCGATCGGCCACAGGGGCGAAACGGTTATCACCACCCGCAGCCCTGCCCGTCGCAGCGCTTCTGCGGCCTCAAAACGCTGCTCGACGGAGCTCGCAGGAGGCGGGAGGCCTGGCAGAGTATTCAGGTCGCTCTCGATCGAAATGTGAAACCGCAATCGGCACTTGCCTGCAAGCTTGGGATAGATGTACAAGTAGTCCGTTACGAGGCTGCTGTGCGTCTGCACGATGAGAACGTCCGGCGGCCTTGCCATCATGGTCTCCAACAGCCGTCGGGTGATTCTGAACGCTCTTTCCTGTGGCAAGAACGGATCTGTGGAACTAGACATAAAGATCCCAAACTCCCCGACTGATTTCCGAGCCCAGCGCTTCTCGGTTTCGTACTGAGCGAGATAGACTTCGACTGCGTTCGTCCGCGCATCCAGGAAGCTCCCCCACGGCTGACCACGTGTCAGAAAGCGATTGCTGCGCGCGTAGCATCCAACGCCACAGGCAGCATTTCCGTATGTGCATCCGCGATACGGCTGGAGTGAGTGCGACGACACGGTTCGCAAGAACCCGGTCGCGCGGGTCAGGATGCTTTTGACTTGCCTCTCTAATATTGTCAGCTTCATATGTCACGCCGTAAGCAGCTGTTCGGTTGGTTCGGAAGCCCTCGGACTACTCGACAACACCGAGAAGCAACGCGAGCAGATGTGCCTTTCTTGGAATGAAAGAATCCCAGCCAATCCGGATAAGATCTGTCGCTGTCTGGTGGTCGGTTTCTCGTGATGCGTTGCCACCCTCGTGAGGGCGTTCATGATGCCAAAGAGCGAGGCTTCAGCTCCCTCTTCCTCCCAAGCTTCCAACAGGATCGGTAGGAAGATGTTGACCGACAGGCGCCCGCGCTCCAAAAAGCGCTGCAGGATTCGCGACACTGCTTCAACCTCAATTTTGTGTGTCGGCAGGGCCCGGATTGCGTCCAGCTTCTCGTCAAGCGCGTTCCACGTACCTTGTGCCCAGTTCCTCACTTGCGCCACCTGCATCTCACGCGCGCCAGGCAGGTCCGCATCGAGCCGTCTTGTCCGAATCCCACGGCGCGCAACGCAGTCCCGTCTGGTCATGCCGTTCCGACACAGCAAGCGGAAAATAAACGTCTCAATCCAAGTCGCGTGATCGCCGATCGACGAGTGCGTAATCCGCAGACCAGCCCGAACTGCGTCGCCGGGCCTTACCTCGTTCTCGTCGACGCTCACCAGATCAAGTTGAAAGGAACCCTCCCCGACGTTCAGGTCATGCACGACGACCTTTTCGCTCGCGGCTTCGCCCACGCCGTCAAGGACAGCTCTCAGGACTTCGGTGCCCGACAGCCTAAGCAGGTTCGGTTTCTCAAGCTTCACGAGTTCCCCGTCCCGGCTGATTACTGACACCGTGCCCTCTCCAAGCGCGCCCTTCGCCCTGTGATACTCCAGCAAGCCGCACTTCATTTCGGCATCGAGCCTGTTGAGATACCACGCTGGTGCTTTCGCTTTTTCGCAGAGGTGGGCCAGTCCAGCCTCGCCGAAACTGAAGCGACTGTCACCGGAAGTCACCGCTCCTGGCTCAAATCGAAGCGACTCGACAAGCACGGTGGTTTCGTCGAACGCCTCGTCGCTCTCTGTGAGAACCGTCATGGCTTCGTTGATTGTCATTGTCGTCTCCCTATTGCTGTCACGCGGCACACCTATACGTGTCATGTATTGACCGTAAGTTTTATAAGCCGAGCTATATCAGTCACTTCAGAATGGTAAGAAACAGAGGACCGCCAGAACGGAGAACGCCGAGCGTCGATCCCACTGTGGACACTGAATGGAGGTTGCGATACGAGGAACTCCGTGGCGAAGGCTACAACCAAACCGACGCTCTTCGTAGGATTGGAACCGAATTTGGAGGGATACCGAGAACTACGTTGCGATATCACATTTTTAGTTCTGACAAGGACAAGCAAATAAGAAGCCCAGGACACCAATACGACCATCAGCGGTCCCGACCCAACTTTTCCCGCGAAGCCTCTAATGCCGACATGCAGCAGAGGCAGCATGTCCGTCGCCATATAAATGAGTACATCGAGCCCATTTTTCATGCTGCCAGCCCGACTGCCGAGCTTGCGCTCCAAGAGATCGCTGACGTCCTTGAGCAACAGACCGGCGTCCGCTTCAGGCCAGCATCGATACTCACGATCGTCGATGCCTATTCGCGACGGGAAAAGGGTTCGCTCATGGAACTTGTTGAGGGCTCTCAGCCGCCCAGGTATCGATGGATTGACGCCGATGCTCATTACACTAAGCCTCGCTAGTATCTGAATGAAATTATCAGAGAGCTGGCAGTCAAAAACAATTTGGCAAATCTGTCCAAATTTGGCTCTCTCTGGCCATCTGGTGGCTAGATCTGGCGCCGGTCTCGAGTGCTGTTGATGCATTCAAGATCAGGCGAAATCAGCCGCAGCCAACCGAATACGAAAATCAACTCCTCCCGATTCTCCAGTCCAAGCCGTTCCCAGAGTCGGCGCAAGATCTTGTTAGCCGTACTACCGGGCACTCCTACTTCATCTCTCAGATTTTCCAAAGTGGTTCCACGGACTATCGCCGTGACGATTTCCCGGTGTTCTTCTTCTATTCGGTACTGTGTTAGGAACTCCCGCCTTTCAGTCTCGATCTCAATACGTTGTTTCTTCTGTTCGCTCAATCGAGTTGCAACCGAAACCAACACCGTTAGCGTTTCGAGCAACTTTTGAAATCTAGGATCGGCCAGGAACTCTTCCACATCCGATGCACCAATGTCGCGCAACGTCGCGCGCAACATTTCTAGCGCCATACGACATTCTGCATCCTGAGCTGCTCTGTGCGGTTCCGTAGCTTTCCTACGTTTCACTCTCGACGCTCCAAAACGGAATCTTGTTCATGTAAACGTGCTACCCGATTTCCTCGTCAAATTGGCATCCCGGAACCGCATTACCTTGCAGCACCCGATCGCCTTGTTTGGTCAGTTGAAACATCATGAGAGCGTCTTCAGGTGGATTCGCCTTCATCTGAGCGACGAGGTTGTTCAGCGCAGCGTTTACATACGCACCCACCGAGAAGCAGCGAGGGCACATGTGCCTCTGCCTGAACGAAAGAATGCCGGCCAAACTCGATAGAATCTGCAGCTGCCTGAAACTCAGATCGGGTAAATGAGTAGCAACACGCGTGATCGCGTTCATCACGCCGTATGCAGTATGATTTCCGCCTTCCTCGCGCCAGGCATCCATAAGCGGTGGCAGCAGGTTGTTTGCTGACAGGCGGCCACGCTCAACCCAACGCCGGAGCAATTCTTCCACATTGTCAACCTGCTCTTCTTGCAACGCTTGGATGCTCTCCAGCTTCTGCTGCAACCCGTCCCAGGTGGTGGCTGCCAACCGTCGCACTTGATCCAGTTGGAGTTGCCGCGCATTGCTCATGTGGGTTGGAAGCCTTCGTGTACGGAGCCCGCGACGCGATTCGCAATCTCGATGGACCATCCCATTCCGACAAGCGAGGCGCCAGATAAACGTCTCAACAACAGTAGCGTGCGCGCCGATCAGCGAATGTGTGAGCCGAAGTCCAGCCCGCATGATGTCTCCCGGAGCAATCTCTTCCTGACGGTCAACACCGAGCAAGTCGATCTGGAAGGATTCGTTGAAGAACTTGATGTCATATGCATCCAGTGCGCTTTCATCGGCGTTGATTCCTTCGGCCACTGCCGCCAGGACCTCAGCCGTTGTGAGCTTCAGCAGGGACGCTTCACTAAAAGCTACGAACTCTCCATCCCTGCTGATCACGCTTACTAGACCATCACCGAGGTCACTGCGGTCGACGTGGTGCTGAAGGAGGCTGCATCGCGTTTCTGGCCTCGGGGGTCACCCAAAAGCGGCCAATGAGGGTCACCTGAAAACCGGCCAACGGAACTGAGGCCCGGGACATTGACAACGGCGGTAAGCCGAATAGGCTTCCGCCGGTATGAGCAATGTCTTGAGCACAGAAAAGAAACAACAAGTTATCGCACTGGGAAGGCTCGGATGGCCGCTACGGCGGATCGAGGCTGCGACCGGTGTGCGTCGGGAGACGGCAGGGTCCTACCTGCGAGCGGCCGGGATCGCGGTGCGGCCACCCGGGGGCTGGGGGAAACGGGCGCCGTCAAAACCGGCCAATGGGGTGACCACCGATCTTGAGGCGACAAACCCCTCTATAAAGGGGCTCTCCAAGCCGGACATTTCAAAACCGGCCAACGGGGTGACCACCGACTCTGGGAGCCTCGATCTGTCCAAGCTGGATCTGCCCGCCACCCCAGAGCCGCCCTCTGCCAGCGCCTGCGCACCGTATCGGGAGATCATCGAACTGAGTTTGAGTCGTGGCCGCAATGCCATGTCCATCTGGCAGGATCTGGTTTCGGATCACGGTTTTTCGGGCAGCTATCAGTCCATGAAGCGTTTCGTGCGCAAACTGCGTGGATCCCAGCGGCCCGGAGCGGTGGGAATCATCCAGACCGGACCTGGGGAAGAAGGACAGGTCGATTACGGTGATGGGCCGATGGTGCGCCATCCGAAGACGGGCAAGTACCGACGCACCCGGCTGTTCGTGATGACGTTGGGCTACAGCCGTAAATCGGTCCGATTGCTCCGGTTCCGCTCCAGTTCCCGAATCTGGGCCGAGCTGCACGAGACTGCGTTTCGCCGGCTTGGGGGCAGTCCCCGATGCATCGTCCTGGACAACCTTCGCGAGGGCGTGATCGATCCGGATTATTACGATCCGACTCTGAATCCGCTGTTTAAAGATGTTCTGGCTCACTACGACGTGGTGGCCCTACCCTGCCGGGTTCGGGATCCCGATCGTAAAGGGAAGGTCGAGTCGGGTGTCGGACACGCCAAGAAAACCCCTCTGAAGGGAGTCCGCTTCGAGAGTCTGGAGGAGGCGCAGGCCCATCTGGACCGATGGGAAACCCGCTGGGCTGATACGCGCATCCACGGCACGACCAAACGGCAGGTCGCCGCCATGTTCGCCGAAGAGAAGCCGTCACTGCTCCCACTGCCGGTGGAACCGTTCCGCTACTACCAGTACGGGGACCGCGTCGTCCATCTGGACGGTTGCGTGGAAGTGGAGGCTGCCTATTATAGTTTGCCTCCCGGCTGGATCGGACGCGCCGTCAAAGTGCAGTGGGATACGCTCCACGTCCGGATCCTCGATCCAGAGACCCATCAGCTACTACGCGAGCATGTCGGCCAGAAACGGGGCGGGTACCGTGTCCGTCCCGAGGACAATCCGAAAACGACGCCGGTGACCACCGTTCAATTGCTTGCCCGGGCGGCTCGTGCCGGAGATCACATCGGCGAACTGGCCAAAGCCATCCATCTCCGCCAGGGTGAGGCGGCCATCCGCCGTATCCTGGGCCTGTTCTCCCTGGCCAAAAAATACGGTGTCTCCGCCGTCGAGGATGCCTCCGCCGCGGCACTCGAACTCCACGTCCATGATTACCGTTTCGTCCGCCGCTATCTGGAACGGCGGCCTCCACTGACTCTCCGCCAGGTCGACCCCCTCATTCGCGAACTGACCCAGTATCGCGATCTCATCAACCTCAAGATTCAGGAGCAAGAACAACAATGAACCTCATCGAACTCCAAAAAGCGCTGCGCCAACTCCGCCTGGGCGGCATCGCCGAAGTCCTGGAAACCCGTCTCCATCAGGCACAGTCCGAAGCCATGGCTCCCATCGACCTGATCTCCTCTCTGGTCTCGGACGAACTGGCTCGCCGCAGTACCCGGCTGCTGGAACGGCGCAGAAAACAGGCCCAGTTCCGCGATCCCCAGAAGACACTCCAGGACTTTGACTTCACCTTTAACAAGAAAATGAATCGCGGTCTGGTCTTCGATCTCGCTACTGCCACCTTCATCGCCCGCCACGAAGATGCGCTGTTTCTCGGTCCACCCGGCACTGGCAAGAGTCATCTGGCCCAGGCGATCGGTCTGGCCGCCATCCTGCAGGGCTATCGGGTCCTCTATCGTGAAACCCACGCCCTGCTCGACGACATCGCCGAAGCCACTATCGACGGTAACCGCAGGAAACACATGGAATCGCTCGCGACCGTGCCCCTGCTGATCATCGATGATCTGGGAATGCGTAAGCTCCCCCCGACCGCCGCCGAGCAACTGCTCGAGATCGTGATGCGACGTTACGAACGTACCAGCACGCTGCTGACTTCGAATCGTCCGGTCGAGGACTGGGGGAAGCTATTAGGGGATAGTGCCGCCGTGACTGCCATGCTCGACCGCCTCCTCCATCATGGCCACATTCTCAAGTGTGGCCCACGGAGTTGGCGTACCAAAACAGGCTTGCCCGATCACGGCAAGTCGCGGTAAAACAACCTGGTCCCGGGCCGCCTTCATTGGCCGGTTTTGAGGTGACCTTCGTTGGCCGGTTTTGGGGTGACCCTTGAGGTTCTGGCGCAAGCTTGTTCAGATACCACGATGGGGCTCCAATCCGGTTGCAGACGCGCGAAAGCCCGACCTGCGATATGCAGAGACGAACATCTCCGGCCATTACAGCTCCCGGTTCAAACCGAACGGCCGATGTGTTCAGATTTCGCTCCTGAAAGGAGCCTTCGATTTCGTTGACTCTCTGCAGAGCATCAGTGAAGTTCATGACGGCCTCCTATTCGTTGTGGGAATAGCTATCTCTAGTAGCTGTAGCTATTCCCGACAGAAACACTGTGCTGTTTACTTGCGGCGCATACCTCAAACAACTCAACCCCTATCGTCGACCGACCCGGTTTACTGCCTCTTTCGGAGGGGACGTTGGCTTCCGCAGTGGAAGCAGCCTCGGCATCGTCGAAGCACAACGAAAGCTGTGGAGTTTTATTGGAGTCTGGAATCGAGGCTTGCTGATATGTCCACGGACGCCTTAGCACGCCCTGCGCGATATACACATTTTGAAGTGCCCGCAACTTCTCTTCGTTTCGATTCGGCAGAACCTATCCGACCATCGCATGTCCCTCTTGATTCTTGAACTGGACAAGCGGAGAGTCTGGGCAAAGCTGGCGGAGAACGGTAACAAATTCACTTGCAAGAATGTCGTTCAGTCGATTCATCGTGCCCTTCCTTCGTTTGTGTTCTTTCTTTTTCGATACTGGATTCTGATGTTCGGTGTTTGAACTTGCGAATTGTCACCCACATTGCCGTCATTTTCACGACACCAATAACGCCACCCTTCGCCACCCTTTGCGCCACCGAAAAATAGTTAAAGGACTACGTATCAACGATTTGCGTGAAACGAATTACTTCGGAGGGACGACAGAACTTTTCGGATTTATCCGCCTTAGAGGTCGCTCTAGCTGGAACACCGACCTGGGACACAGACGTAAGCGACTTTCTCGTCATAGCCAACGTGACGAGATACTTCCGGGAAGCGCCGATTTACAGGGGCGTTCCCGACGACCGCAAAGAGTCTGCCGGGGATTTCCTTAGAGAGCGATATCTACGCAGGCGTCAGAGCATTGCCCCTCGACAAAGACACGACGAAAGGCGCATGTATAGTGACATCGCCGAAGAATATGGTGATACATACACAACCTTGCGTGAGTTGAAAGATGTCGTCAAAAAGAGTGCCAGCTACAACTGTTTTGCAGGCATGAGCTGCTACACACTGTCCGTTCTGAATCACGTCTTAGGGGAAAATGGTTTGGAAGCAATTCCAGCGGGACCGCGCGCTGCACCACGCTTGCTCAAGAAATATGGGCTACAAAGATATCAACCTTCAACCGCTTGAATCACGCAGAATTCAATCCAAGGATGTAGTTCGTAGTAGCCTGTGCCAAGAGTCTTATAGCAAGTGTCTAACGTCTCCAGTTTATGGCTGAGCTCCGCTATTGTATTGCGGTACTTCCCAGCTTCTTCATGATAATCGACCGACTTCGTTTGTTCGTTCAGCACGCGGACACCCTTCTTTCCTTTCCGAAAGCAGTTCTGGACCAGGTTTTCAATCGTTACTCCGTCTCCTCTGTTCTTGTTTCTTAGGAGATAGACAAGCAAACAGTACTCGATCGGTGTTAAATATGGTCCCGGCGAATCTTGAATCCTGAACGCGGGTCGACCATCGAAGTAAACCCGACCCACACGCCGCCTCTCCTTTTTAGTCGGGTCGATGATAAAGATAGGCCACTTGCAGAGGTTGTTCTCATGCTCCTTAAACAGATCGTCGTATGCTTTTCTTGTAGGAATAGAATCTCCTTCAAGAGGACTGCTGTTTGTCCACATTCTTGCATAGGTAGTTGGTTCAACCACGCGTTCTGTACTCATGATGAGCAGAAAAAACCGTAAAAGCTTCGTTCGCTCTTCATCGGTCATACGAGCTTTACGTGCTTCGTCAAGTATTAGCTCTCGCATGCGTTGCGGTGATATTCCGAAGCGGATTGATAGCGAATGGGCGACTTCCACGATCGCCACAATTCCTCTCGCCGCTGACCTGATCTCGGGGGGCAACTCTTGGACACTGCGAGTCGTTTCTCCGCGCTGCATGCCAGTTTGATTGAACCTCTTCCAGACCCGCTCGTATGTAGTTGGATCGCACTGAAGCTCCTCAACCGCGAATTGTTTCGACAGTTCGTAAATTCGGCTGACAAGAGCGGGGCTCATTTCGGACAACTTCACGTCTCCTCCCATTGCTAGGGCATCACGTTGTAAGCGATCACTGAAAAGTGAAGATTATGTTGTGCACGACATAATCTTCACTTTCTGGCGATCGCCAACACACGTATACCGCAGCTCATTCGTTTTCCTTGGACGGTCACCTGAACGAGGGTATTCTTGTTGACCTAAGAGGCCATATCCAGAGTTTCGACACTCGAGTGCTTGCGTGGGTTTGTCCACCCGGTCTGGCCCACTGAACCGCCCCGGGTTTCCCGGAGACCGTTTTAGTTGACTCCGGCCACGGTGACTGGAGTTGCTTCGTTGCGATAGTACACCTGCTCGAACTCGACTGGAGGAATGTATCCGATCGGTTCGAGAAGGCGGTGCTCGTTGTACCGGGACACCCAGTCGAGTGTCGCGTACTCCACATCGTCAAGACCTCGCCAGGGCCCCTCTCTTCGAATGACTTCGGTCTTGAATAACCCGATTACAGATTCGGCCATGGCATTGTCGTAGGAGTCCCCGATGCTCCCAACCGACGGCTCAATTCCGGCCTCGGCCAATCGTTCCGTATACCGAATCGACAGATATTGGACGCCGCGGTCGCTGTGATGAATCAAACCTTCAGTGTCAGGGCGCGACCAGAGGGCCTGCTCCAGCGCATCCAAGGCAATGTCAGTCTTTAGCGAATGCATCGTTCGCCAACCGACGATCTTTCGGGAGAAGACATCGATGACGAATGCGACGTAAACAAACCCTCGCCATGTTGCAACATACGTGAGATCCGCGATCCACAGCTCATTGGGACGGGTCGCGCTGAAGTCCCGATCCACAAGATCGGCGGGTCTGAGAGCTACTTCATTCTGGATAGTGGTCTTGATCTTCCGGCCCCGAACCACGCCTTCAAGCCCCATTTCCCGCATCAATCGTTCAACGGTACAACGGGCAACGTCTGTGTTCTCGCGATTCAATTGCTTCCAGACCTTGCGGACGCCATAGACCTGACGGTTTTCCCTCCAGACCCGATCGATCTCGACTCGAAGCTTCGCGTCGCGCTTCGCACGCGCGGGCAATCGATCTGGATTCTTTTCCCGTGCCTGGTGCTCGTAGAACGTCGATGGGGCGATCGGCAGCACACTGCAGATCGACTCGACCCCATACCGGCCTCGATTCGTCTCGATGAAATCCGCCATCACCGGGGTCGGCGGTCGAGTTCCGCCTGTGCGAAAAACGCTGACGCCTTGCGCAGGATCTCGTTCGCTCGTTTCAGCTCACGATTCTCCCGTTCCAGTTCCTTTAGCCGTTGTTTCTCGTCCTTGGTCAGGCCCCCACGTTGGCCCATATCACGCTCTGTTTGCCGGACCCACTTACGCAGTGTTTCTGGGGTACAACCGATCTTCGCAGCGATCGACGCCATTGCCGCCCACTGTGAGGCGTACTCCCCCTGGTGCTCGGCCACCATTCGTACCGCACGTTCCCGAACCTCGGGTGCATATCTGC
Organism: Terriglobia bacterium; assembly: GCA_965262425.1. Taxonomy (GTDB): domain Bacteria; phylum Acidobacteriota; class Terriglobia; order 20CM-2-55-15; family 20CM-2-55-15; genus CAZOZZ01. The sequence goes on from OZ253536.1 coordinate 3,859,145, forward strand.
TTGCTCTTCCCATAATGACTCCCATCTTCTCAAGTAATGGAGTCTCCGGGAAACCCGGGGCGGTTCAACTCTTTGCTTCCATCTCTACTGGCGGGGTCCTTGCTGGGGTTCATGGGGTGGCTTCTTGCCGGCAGAACGTCCTGGGATTGGAAAATCTTCACGAAGACAGCAACTGTGTTGACTGTGGTCGCTGTGATCATCTTCACGTACGTCGTTCCTCCTTATAGCGTCAGGAACGCAAATGCGTGTCTCAGTCCACAAGGAACAACGCAGGTGACTGGAGATGTTGTTCGTTCTCTCCTCCGGTTTGCTGCATATGATGTAGCTATCCAGATAAAAATCTTTCCTGCCGGAGCGAAAAATCCACTTCATCCTGTCGCAGAATTTGGGATGACCGGTGAAGATGGCACTTTTGGCGTTGTGCTTCCGTCTCCGCAGCCGCCGACGGGTTTGTACTTGATCAACGCAGCTTATAACTACGACAGCCCCTTCTGGCGAGATCGGTGGTACATCAAAGACTTCAGAAGGGCAGATACTCCCACGTGTGAAGAACGAGTACCGGTAGTAGATGCAGGCATTATTGATCGCAGTATAAACGGAAGCCTCACTGACGGCCCATATGTCGAAGACGACACCACAACCGAATTCAGGCTCTGTGAGTCCGGGAGCGCAAGGCAAGTTAGATTAGGGGATGCGACTTTCGTCATCTCCGTACACGAATTCTGGAATCACGGCGAGGCAGTGTCCTTCCGGGTCGCGCACCCATCTGCCGATGATCTGACGAACACAGGGGCGATACAGGAAGGGGCGATTAAAGTTCTAACACTTGATGAAGCAACCTATAGCCTCACTGTACTTAGGGTAAATGAACCATGCACAACCATTTCAATCGAACATCAAGGCTGAGAATGGCTAATCGTTCTTTTTTGAGAGCCACTCTTTGTCTCTTGCTTGCTCTACTTCTCACAAGTTCGGTCTCTGAAGCACAATCACCTGCGATTAGGATTGATGAAATCGAAAAGGATCAGTTAATCCAGGGACAAGTGATCAACCTGCCAAATCCAGAAGAATATCGAGTACTCATTTATGTGCATACTGACCAGTGGTACATACACCCTTATGCCGGCCAAGGAGAAGGTTTGTCATGGGCTAGTATAGATAGTCAGGGAGATTGGTCTCTTCGTACAGTTAAACGTGAGTTCACCGCGAACAGTGTTGCCGCTCTCATTGTCGAGCCCGCGGTTGCAGACACTGCACCAAGTCCCTTGGTGAACGTCAGCAGCATCCGGAACAGAGGGCTAATAGTCTATACACTTGCTGAAATGAGGACCAACGGTTGGCACGGCAAGTTGTAACCAGACCTGAATCAGATTGATTGGATACTTGTTCTAAGCTTTTCGGTATTTCTTGCGAGCCTATTTCAACTCAGATTCGAAACGCTAGGCTATTCTCTCGCCAACGTCTACATTTTCGAAGTGTCCCAGCATCTGCGCCGGATAGCGGAAGAGGTGGCAAAGACCTTCAACGGCATGCTGCGCAAGCCCCACTGACAGAAGCAGAATTGCAGTATACGCTCATGATGCGTCCTGGCTGTACAGCCTGTCGATCCGGTGTTCTAATTCCCTCGCCTCCATCCCAGTAACCTCGTAAAAGACTTCAACAAGTTGTTCCCGATTCTCCCGTATACACCGATTCGTCGCCGAGTACGACCAGTACGACCGCAAATCCTCGACGTAGTTCAGATAGTTGACCTCCGGCGAGGAGCCATCTCAAGTTGTGAAGAAATTCTCAAGAAATCTGCGACAGCCCGGCAGTTTCACTTCCCACCGCTCCAGCGCTTTCTCATCAACTTTAGTTCCGACGTGACCGATCTTTTCTTTGCCTCCTCCGCAGAATTTGTGGGCAGTCCAAAGGCCTGTGCGCACATAAGTAATTGAAACAAAGCACCTTATTCTTTTGTTCGACGGCGAATATTCCAGTACCCACTTCGGTCGGACGCCTACACCCGGTGCCCGGAGCCCCCGCCGGAGGCCCCGTTCCCCATCGCCCACACCAGCCGACACCGCGGAGCGCAGCCGAGGGTCAAGGCCGGCGCAGCCGCCGAGCTTGCGAGGGAAGCCTTGAGGCTTGGCGAGCACCGTGGTCTCCTCAAGCGGCGATGGAAGACGGTTTTACCCACAAATTCTGCGGAAGACCCTTTTCTTTGACCTCCCCCCAATAAAACGGTCCACCCGCAGGGTGAGTTTTCCCATAATAATTGACGAGGGAGAACTCCATGAAGCGGAAACAATTCAGTGAAGAACAGATCATCGGGATCCTGAAAGAAGGTCAAGCCGGAGCGACGGGCAAAGAGGTGTGCCGGCGGCATGGGATCAGCGAGAACACGTTCTACAAGTGGAAGTCCAAGTACGGTGGGCTGACCGTATCGGAAGCGAAGCGGCTGCGGGGGCACTGTCAAGTTAAGCTATTGGGTGACGTTCTCGCCACCCCCTACCCCCGCTAAATCATTGATTCCTGGTCTGGGCTCCGGCAAATCCCGTCCCCAAAACGTACAGTTTCCCTTAACTTGACATTGCCCTCCGAGGGCTTCGAGAATGCCGTCTTCGGGAAGTTCACGGCAGGCAGTTGTCTCCGAGATCCGTCGACGTATCACCGTAGTCCAGCGGTCGGTTCAAAGGTTTCCGCGAGGACTGCGTCACGGAATATTTCTATCCCTTCGTCTACCTGGTCACGAGTGATCGTCAGAGGTGGAATGAGACGTATGGTCTGGCTCCAATGCCCGCACGGATACAGGAACAACCCACCCGCCAGTGCGCGTTTCAGGATCGAAGCTACGGCATCGCTGTTGGGCTTCTTGTCGGTGCCCGGCAGAACGAATTCGACCGCGATCATCAAGCCCAAACCGCGAACATCACCGACGATCGGCGACTCGGCCTGCAGCTTGCGTAGAGCCGACAGCATGTGGTCACCCTGAACACGTGCGTTCTCCAACAGGCCCTCGTCCCGGATCACGTCGAGTGTGGCCAGCGCTGCAGCACACGATACGGGACTGCCGCCAAAGGTCGTGCCATGAGACGCCGCCCCCCACTGACTCATCAGCTCCCGGCTGGCCCCCACCGCTCCCAATGGGAAGCCGCCAGCAATACTCTTGGCCATGCATACGATGTCAGGCTCCACTTCCAACGCCTGGACGGCGAACCATTGGCCGGTACGGCCGAACCCTGATTGAACTTCATCCACGATGAGCAGGATCCCATGCTGAGTGCAAATCTCACGCAAGCCCGCCACCCACTTGCGTGGCGGTATGATGTAGCCACCTTCGCCCTGGACCGGCTCAAGCACAAAAGCCGCGACATCTTCGGGCGCGACTACGTGCCTGAACAGGCGATCGATGTCGTCCAATGTTTCCTGCACCAGGGCATCCTCAGTGGGAGCCGTCGACCGGTACGGGTAGGGAAACCGCGCAAAGTAGACCTCCGGCAAAAAAGGCCCTTGACGGTCTCGGTATTCCGCCTTGGAAGTAGTGACGCTAGCCGCGCCGAGCGTCCGCCCGTGGAACCCACCGAAAAAAGAAATGATGGCGCGCCTTCCAGTTACATACCGCGCCAACTTGAGTGCTCCGTCGACGGCCTCCCCACCGCTATTGCAGAAGAAGAACATATTCGACTTACCCGGCGTGATCTTGCCCAGTTCCCAAGCCAGGCGTAGCGTCGTTTCAGGAGCAAACGTTCCCAGTGGGGCGTGGATCATCTTCTCCATCTGCGTACGCGCCGCCGCCAGAACACGGGGATGGTTGTGACCGACATTGGTCACTCCGAAACCGGCGAGGAAGTCGAGATAACGCCGCCCATCGTGCCCGACCAGATGGACGCCCTCTGCACTCTGGACCGTCAGGTTCGGCCAATCCTCTGCCAGACACGGAGCCAACAAATCACGGATGCCGGCAACCAGATCTTCGTATGACGGGTTCTTTTCCATTGACTACTCCTTGTGTTGCTCCCGAAGCTCAGAGCCAACGATTTCTCGGCTCGAACTTAACCACGACCCTGATATCGGAACCATAGCGACACAAAAGATTACTCATCGGGTCGATAGAGATACCGCGGGGTTCGCCGACACTAACAGCGCGTCAATCTTCTAAGGGCACCGCCATCGTGCCGGTCGGAACGACCGTCCATTCTGGTCGACATGCAGACCCCCGGGCGACCGGACGATGCACCCTGTCACAGACTCTATTCGTTCCGCGGCTGTCCGTAAACGGGAGGCGGACTCGCGAGCGCTTTGTCTATGCCCGCCACCGTGAGCCGTGTTCGAACCTCGAGCAACTGGCGGCCGTGGTCGAGCAGAGTTTCCAGCGGCTGAAGCGGCACACCGTTGATGATCGCGCGCCCGGCTTCGACACGCTGATGGAAGCGGATCGTGTCCGGATTCTCGAGTGCCATCAGGGCGTCGATGCCGTATTCTTCGTGAAGGCCGTCCGCCCATCCGCTGCTGCTCCCGATCCGGATCTGTTCAGGAATACCCAGTTGGTTCTGAATGTATTCCTGCACCGGGTCGAAATCGTGGTACTCGGGGATGTGGTAGAAGTTCGCCGGGTCCCCTTGGTACTTGGCATTCAGAGCATTGGCAGCACCGTACATGCCGTTTGTGTTGCCGCCACTATCACCGAGATAGAGTATCGTTGTGAACCCCATGGCGCGGAGGTGGTCGCCGATGTCGGTCAGCAGTGCCAGATAGGTCTCCTGGGAGATCATTGGACCCGCACGGCCGATGGACGGCGCCGCGCTCACGTTGCCGGTCGATTCGAATGTAACGATGGGTGCGATCAGCGCGTCGCCGAGACGTCGCGCGATTGCCTCACCGGTCTGGTGAAGGATGTCGTTATGCTTGCTCTGCGCCAGATGGGGACCGTTGTCCTCGACACCGCCTGTCAGGATCAGGGCCGTCGTCTTGCCGCCGTTGATCGCGTAGGCGACCTCGGGCACAGTCATTTCTTCCAGCCACACCGTGTCTAGACGTTCCATCGGCCGTGCCAGTCGTGCCTGTGCCCGAGCTCGGGCCAACTCCTGTTCCGGAGTCAGTTGCGGCTGTCCTCCCCGGCCACCTCGCTGGGCGAGCGCCGGCTCCGCAACCATAGCGACAAACAACAACACGAATAACAACCTCGCTACCTTCATCGATCCTCCTTCAAAAACCCGGGTATGCATTCAGATAGAATCTTCGAATAGTACTGATCGGAGCCGGCTACAGAACGATGTTCCCGGCGACGACGAACACCGGCACCAGGATGGCCGTCCGGATTAGGAAGATCAGGAGGAGGTCGAGGAACGTTAGCGGAAGGATGGACCTCAGCAAAAGGATGCCGACTTCGGACATGAAGATCAGCTGAGCAACCGACAGACCCGCCAACACGAAACGCGTCAACTCCGCGTCGATATCCGTGGCGATCAGAGCGGGCACGAACTGGTCGAGAAAACCGACCAGGATTCCAGGTGCTGCGACATCCGCTCCGCCCATCCCCATCATTTCCAACAACGGTACGAGAGGAATGGTGAGCCAACCGAAGATGGGTGTGTGACGGCCCACTATCATGACGAGAACGACCATCCCCATGCTCGCGCCGATCACGCCGAAAACCGCCTCCGCCATCGAGCGTAGTGCACTGGCGACATAACCGTCGAATCCGGGGGCCCGCTCCGCTTTCTTGACTGCCTTCTCCAGGGCCAGCCGGGGCAGCGAGATCCCGGTAGGTCGATCTTCCTCCGGCGCCGGCTGCGCCTCGTGAAAATAGGTGTTGGGCTTCCGCGACAGCGGCGGTATGCGCGGAGCGATCGTGGCGACGATGACGCAGGCCACCGCCACCGAGATGTACCACGGAAAGAAGACATGTCCGATGTTTGCCGCGCCGGCGATGATCACGGCAAACGGGACCGAGATCACCGAGAAGTTCGTGGCGACAGCCGCCGCCTCGCGTGCGTTGTAGGAACCATTGCGGTACTGCTCGATCGTAATCAATATTCCGACGCTTGCCGCCGCTACGAAGGAGGCGATCGCATCGATCGCTGCCCGACCCGGCAGGCGGAACAACCGGATAAATACCGGCCGCACCAGGGTGCCGATGAATTCCATCGCGCCGTAGTTCGTGAGCAAGGGCAGGAACACGCACGAGATCACGAAGATTGTCAACATTGGTTGCCCGATCTCGACAAACGCCGCGACTCCGGTGGTGGGTCCGATGATCAGTGCAGGACCCGACTCCATGTAAAACATGACGCCGAACACCGCGCCCAGGATCCGGAGCACGGTCCAGAAGGGAGTCGTCTTGAATATCTGGATCAGCAGCTTGGACTTAGGTAGCCAGGAGAAGCCGAACCAACTGTAGGCCATGCTCGCCAGCGCGGTGAAGACACATAGGCCTACCAGGCATAAGAGCAGGGAGCTTCCCATGAAGGACTGAATGCTCGCCTGAATGACGGCGATGGGTATGGTCCAACCCGCGCCGGAATAGACCGGCGACAGGAACAGAAAAAGGCCGAGTGCCGAAGGCACCGCGAATCGGGCGAGCTTTCTGCAATCCATAGTTTCTTCAGTCGGTATCGAGGGCGGTTTGACTTCCTGTTCGACTTCACTCACGCGTCTTGTCTCAGGTACCGGGTCTTCAGTTGGAACCCCGATTGTAAAGATCCTCAGCTCGGTTGACGGGGCCGGTGCGGCGCACACCTCGTCGTTCAGCTTCATGCCCGGTGGGTCTCTGGACATCATCACTATACGCACGAAACCGAGCAGTCAACTTTGACGAACTTCTGAGTGCAAGGACTTTATCCATCCCGAGGGGGACACTCATCGGGTTACCTTCGGTCGATCTAATCGAGCTAAGGTTCGCAACCGGACGCTACATTCGGGTGCTGTGCTACAGCCCGTCTGAGCATCCGCATTTCAGTTCGTCGCGCCCAGCTCGCGGAGCAACTCTCCGGCTTTCTGCAGCTGGGGCGAGACGCGATCGTCCCACCTTTGTCCTTCTCTCGGGGAAGTCAGAGCCAACGGGGTCTCACCGGCTTCATTCTTCACGTTCAGTTTCGCGCCTCGGTCGGCGAGCAACTGAATGACCGAGGTGAGCCCGCCCGACGCGGCGGCATGCATGGCGGTGTCGCCAGCCTGGTTGGCCTCGTTGACATCCGCGCCGGAGTCCAGCAACACTTCGAGGGCTTCGAGAATGCCGTCTTCGGGACGGTCACAGCAGTCGTCTCCAATGTCCGTCGTCGTATCGACGTGATCTAGCGGTCGATTCAGGCGACGCTCAATCGTGATCCCGGCCGCCACCAGTAGGGGCGTGGTCCCATCCGGCAAAGTCGGCGTGAGGCTCGCGCCTCCGCTCACCAGAACACGCATGATGTCCAGTTCCAGGTAGCTCGCAGCCAACACCAACGGCGTCGCCCCGGCCCACGCGCTCGACAGGCCCCATTGAGACCCGTTGCGACGAACCGGACTGCCCTTGGTCATTGGCACGTTCGGGTCCGCGCCGTGAGCCAGCAGTGTCCCCACAGTCTGGCTATCACTTCTCAGCACGGCGGTATGCAACGCTGTGTATCCTGCGCCGGCGGTGTTGGGATCCGCCCCTTCGTCCAGCAGCCACGAGACGAACCCGCCGTGACCGGAGAACGCCGCCACCACCAGGGGGGCGTTGCCGTCGGACCCGGTCTCGTTGACCTCGACTCCGGCCGCGCGCAGGAGCCGCGCCGAATTCAGGTCGCCGTTCATGGCGGCGAACAGCAGTGCGGTGTTACCGCCCCTCTCGACTTCCGTTCCGACCGCCGCCGCCAGCTTGGCAACCCGCCTGGGCCCCCTGTCCAGCATGACCCAATCGCGCCGCGTACGCGTGCGGGCGTGAGGGTCGGCTCCAGATTCAAGCAGCATCCGCACGACCTCAGGATGCTGCTGGGAGACAGCCCACATGAGCGCCGTCTGTTGCCGGTCGTCTGTGCGGGCGTTCGCGTTGGCGCCGGATTCCAGCAGGACACGCACGGCGTCAAGACTGCCCGTCCGCGACGCTTCCATCAACGGTGTGACTCGGTTTTCTCGAGCCGAGTCCGGCTCGGCTCCCCCCCGCAGCAGACGCTCGATGATGCCGGCGTTTCCATTGGCGCTGGCCAGAATGAGTGGCGTTACTCTTAAATCATTGAACACGTTGGCGTTTGCGCCTGCGGCGATCAGCCGGTCGACGGTCTCCAGGTCATCCCTGTAGGTCGCCCAGTGCAGCGCCGTCGCCCCATCTCTCTGAGCTGCGTTCACGTCGACTCCCTGACCCAGCAGTGTCTGGACCGCGGTCCTATTGTTTTGCTTGACCGCCTCCACGAGCTTGAGTTCGCCCGGGGGTCTGCCCTGAGGCTCAGCGACGCCGGCAAAGACAGCGCCGAAGAACAGACCGAACGTAACCCGCGCAAGAAACTTTCTGAATCCTAAGGACATAAGAAACTCCCCCGTAGCCCAAAGCAAACCGGCTCTCAAGACAACGGCTCAGATACCGGTCAGGGAATCGAGCTCGACTGAACCGGTACTGTTGCCGAAACTCTCCACGGATGCACCCAACTTGTCCAGCAGAGACACATGCAGGTTGGCCTGCGGCGTACCTTCCGGATACCGGATGTGGTCGCCTCCCCGAAGCGTGCCCGCGCCACCCCCGGCCAGCACGAGGGGCATATCCTTGATGAGGTGACCATTGCCCTCGTTCATTCCGGCTCCGAAAAGAAGGATGACTTGATCGAGCAAGGAACCGTCACCGTCCGGTGTGGAGGCCAACTTTTCCAACAAGTAAGAGAACATCGTCACATGGTATCGATTGATCTTCGCACATCGGTCCATTCGGTCCGGATCGTTTCGATGGTGGGATATCGGGTGATGGGCATCCGGCACCCCGATCTCTGGATACGTTCGGCCGTTGAGTTCCCGGCCCAGCATGAAAGTGCTTACCCGGGTGATGTCCGCCTGGTAGGCGAGCACCTGCAGGTCGCACATCAACTTCGCATGCTGTTCGAACGTGGCGGGGATACCGGACGGCCGCTCGACCGTCGGAATTTCCACGTTTTGTGCCATGGCCTTCTGGATGCGCCGCTCGACGGCGCGCACGCTGTCGAGGTATCCCGTCAGCCGGGCTTGGTCGCCCGGCCCGACCTTATTCTTGAACGCCGCGACTTCACCGATCATCGAGTCGAGAATGCTGCTTTTCTGCCGGGCGCGAGCCCGGCGCGCGGCGGGATCGGTCGTGTCATCGCCGAACAGCCGCTCGAAAACGGCCGCCGGGTCGGTCTCCATCGGCAGGGGTGACGTTGGCCCGGCCCACGAGATCGTACCTACATAGATGCAGCTCCCATCGTCGCAGGTGGCCGCGGCATCCACCGATTCCAGGGCGAGCTCGAGCGACGGCAACTGTGTATCCTGACCCAACACCCTGGCGGCAATTTGGTCCATCGAAGTGCCGGCTCGAAGGGTCCGGTAGGGATGCACGTTCGTAAGGAACTTCGTGCTGGCCCGCGCGTGGACGGCTGTAGCCGCGTCGGGTGAACGAGGGGGATCGCTATCCAGCCCGCTCAGTACTTTCAGACGATCCCGGAACGGCTCCAGCGGTTTCAATGTCGGCGTGAACTCGAAGCCGGGACCTTCGGTGGAGGGAAACCATCGTTCCGCCACCACGCCATTCGGGACGTAGACCGCGCCAAAGCGGATCTTCGGCTTGGCCGGCGTCTGGGCCAGGGCGGTCAGCGACGGGACCATGGCATCCAGCAGCGGCAACGCGACCGTGGCGCCCAACCCGCGGAGTAGAGTACGGCGGGAAATGCTCTTCTTCGTGATGATCATGATGCTGTTCTCCTCGTTTGGAAGGGCAGGCTCTTAACGACTCCGATAATGATGGAGGACCACCGATAGTCCGTCGTCTCGGCCTCCCGCAGGATCCTACGGATGGCAGGGTTGTCAAAGTACTCGACACGGCGACCGAGGGCGTATGTCAGCAGTTTCTCGGTAAACGTGCGGGCGAAATTCTCTGGATGGCTCAACAGGAGCTCCCGAACGCCAGCGACGCCGTCAATCGGCGTGCCATCCATGAAAGTAGATGACGCGTCGATCGGACCCCCTCCGTGTTCGTCGCGCCACCGGCCCACCGCATCGAAGTTCTCGAGCGCGAACCCGAGCGGGTCCATCCGCACATGGCAAACTGCACAGGCCGGATTCTCCCGGTGCCGCTCCATCTGTTCGCGCATGGAGAGAAGTCGTCCGTCCTCACCCTCGGGCTTCAAGTCCGGCACGCTGGGAGGAGGTGGTGGCGGCGGCATTCCCAGGATATTCTGGAGCAGCCAGACGCCTCGCACAACCGGCGCGGTCCGATCCGGGTAGGAGGTTACCATCAAGACGCTTCCCTGACCGAGAAGGCCCCCACGCCGACCGTCGTCGAACGTCACCCGCCGAAGGCGCTCCCCATAGATGCCCGGAATCGCATAGTGCTCGGCCAGCCGTTCGTTGACGAACGTATAGTCCGCGCTCAGCAACTCCATGATGCTGCGGTCCTCGCTGAACTGGCTATCGATGAAGAGTTCCGTTTCCCTGATGAAGGCGTCACGCAGGTTTTCGTCGAAATCGGGAAACAGATCCGGATCCGGCTGCCATGACTGTACCCTCCGGACGGTCAGCCACTGGTTGGTAAAATTCGCCGACAGGTTTTTCGCGCGAGGGTCGTCCAGCATGCGTCGGACCTGGCGTTCGAGCACGGTGGGGTCGCTGAGCTGCCCGTCGATCGCCACGTTCAGAAGCTCTTCGTCGGGAATGCTGCTCCAGAGGAAGAACGACAACCGCGAAGCGAGGTCCAGGTCACTGAGGCGATAGACTGTTGCCGGAGCGGTGTCCGGTGGAGGATTCTCGATACGGATCAGAAAGTTGAGGCTCATCAGAAGCCGTTCGAGCGCTGATTCGATGCCCATCTCGAACCCGCCAAGGCTCCGGCCCGATTCATAGAAATCCATTAACATCTGGACTTCGTCTACCGTCACCGGACGGCGATACGCTCGGCGCGCGAGTCTCGACAGGATCGTCCGGGCACACGGCTCCTCGTCCGCTACCGCCGCCGGGCGGCACACGAACACAGCGCCGCGACTCGGCGTGTCTCCCGATCCGGTAGGAAGATAGGGGCCTCCTATGGCGACGCTGTCCACGGCCGCGAGGCCGTCATACTGCTGATCCGACATGATGCTGAAGCCGAGGGGCCTCGGTTGAGGCATCCGTTCCGATTCCCGGGACGTTTTGACGAAGGAAACCGATACGGCTCGCATACCCGCTTGTATGGGAACGCGGACTTCGAGCCCGTCGTCGGCGGTGTGCATGTACTCTTCCCACTCGACGTCCCCCGTGATCTCCCCGACCCACGTCAGCGGTGCCGGCGTGCCTTTTTCGTCGCCCACGCCGCCCACCGTGAAGCGTGCGACACGTTGCCCATCCACACGTATGTCCAGTATCTGCGGATCGCGCAGGCCGACGATGTAAGTGTATATCTGCCGTCGCAGGCGCACTTTGATGAGGTAGTCGCCGTCGAGCGGAAAATGGTGGCGAACGACCGTGCCGCCGCGGGATCCGAAGGGAAGTTCTTCGCTGATCCGGGAGTCCTGATTCAACAACTGGGGCACCGGATACACCTTGAAGCCCGGAACCACGCCCAGCGTCGGGTCGCCCACAGCGAGGCGGCTGATCTTCCTGGCCGCGGACAGGTAGCGTTCCAAATGCGCCGGCGATATCGTCAAGCTGGCCGCCACGTTGTCGAAACCCTCGTCGGCTTCGTCGGGCAGCAGGAGCGCTCTCGCGTCGACCTCGACCGCCAGCAGGTCCCGGACCGCGTTCGCGTACTCGGCCCGGTTCAAGCGGTGAACCCCAACCCTTCCAGGATTGGGGTTCACCATGGCCGCTTGATCCAGAGTCGTCTCCAGCCAGGCCACGACGGCCCTGGAATCGGCTTCATCCGGCTGCGGCATGTCGGGCGGCGGCATTTGACCGGTGCTAAGCTTGTGAAGAACTTTCTCCCAGACTTCGGCGTTCCGACTGACGTCCTCGACGTCGAGTCGCTCGAGATCGAGTCCCCCAGTCAACAAGTCCTGATTGTGGCACACGACGCAGTATGCGTCGATGACCTCGCCGTGGGCCGAAGCCGGGCTCGTCGATCGCTGAAGTTGCGGGGCTGGGCGGCTGGCTTGCGTTGTCGGCGCCGGCGCACCGAAAAGCACCTTCGGGACCATGAAGAGCATCAGCAGAATCTTGCATCTCATGATCAGCACATCACATACCTCCACAGGGTCGTTGATTACTCTATCGAAACACGGTGACTGTCGTGTGGTAGCCTGGACCAACTGGCCCCGGCTACCTGATCGCATCGCATTGAAGTCATCGGCCAACGAGACCGGGAGGTCGGTTTCGTTAATCACTTCCCGTTTCGCTTTCGCTCCACGGTTGGCCGGCGATCAGCCCGGCCCCTACCACTCCAGCCGGAAACTGAACTGCATGACACGCTCCGTGCCGCGCGTTTCGGTGGTTTCGCCGAAGCTGCTCCGGTCGATGCGCGTGCCGTTTTCGGGAATCGCGAAGTTCGGGTGGTTCAGAGCGTTGAATGCCTCTACGCGGAACCGCGCCCGGATGCCTTCGGCGATCGAGAAGTTCTTAGTCAACGACAAGTCGATGTTGAAGAACTTGGGGCCCTTGCCCTGGTTGCGACCGAGTTCGCTGCCCGGATACACATTGACGAACTCTTCTCTTCCGATCCGCGTGCGTTCGTCCCGATCCGCGTCGATCAGAAAAACACGTCCGTCTTCTTTGCGCAGAGCGAATGGAGCCTCCCCGATGAGCCGCGGCAACACGCGTCCGTCGTAGTGATGGTTCCACCGGCCGCTCGTGAAGTTGAACGGACGGCCGCTGGTCGCCTGGACGATACCGGAAATCTCCCACCCGCCGATGATGTGCTCGGCCACCGACGACAGGTTGTTGGCGAATGCCCGGCTCTGGCCGAACGGAAGCTCCACGAGGAAGTTTCCGTTGAACTGGTGCCTGCGGTCGAAGTCCGAGATGTTGTAGTTGAACTCCGGATTGTAAATATCGTTCACCAGCCCCTCGCCAGTCTGCCCGTTCGCACGCTCGCCCCGGGACTCCGCCGACGACGTGATGTCCATCGACTTCGAAAGCGTGTAGTTCAGCGCCAGGGTGAACCCATCGGAGAAACGCTTTCGGACTGTGAACTGCCCCGAGTTGTAGTTGGATCGGCTGATGTTGTTGAAGAGTCCGTTGAACTGCACCTGCGGCGAGATGAGAATGTTGCCCACCTCCGGCCGGGCCTCGATCTCCACGATCCGGTCTATGAGACTCACCGGGGAATTCGGACCCGCGGGCGTGCCCCTCCGGTGCATCACGGCGTAGAAACCCTGCGTGGCGCTCGGGAAACCACCCTCCGGACGTATGCTGTCAAACCTCGATGCAGTATTCACGTACTTGAGTACGTCCGAATAGACGTTTTCGAACCATGGAATCGGCTGGACGTCCGCGATTACGGCGCCGGTGTTCTCATAGGTCTCGTAGAGAGTCTTGATCGCGTCGTAGTAGGTCTGGCCGCTGATCGGATCCAGAATATTCACCGGACTCGCGATGTCCGACGATCCCAGCAGGTCGCGGGCAAATCGGCCCACGTAGGATCCTTCGACGATCCAGCCTCGCGCGAGTTCCTTTGAGACTGTGAGGTTGACCAGGTGGTTCTGGGGCGAATGGAGACCTGAATCGATGCTCGCTACTCTGAGGCCGCCAATTCCCGAACTCGCGATCGGTAACGTGAAATCGGGACTCGAACCGACGGCTGGGAAGAAGGCTCTCGGTGTCGATACGCCCGGGCCCACCCGGGGCGCCCGGGGAAGATCGTTCAGTCCGTCGATCGAGTAGGTGAAGCCCGGAACCCGGAACTGGCTCAGCAGCCCGAACGAGCCGCTCTCAGCCGCATCCCGCGCAAACCGGCGCCCCACCGAGTCGTAGGTCATGGTGTAGCCTGCGCGGATGACCGTCTGGCCACCCTTGTTCGCCCAGCCTGCCTGGGGAGTCCACGCCATGCTGACGCGCGGCGCCCAGTTGTTAGTGTCGGCGGTGTAGTAATCCGGCAGGTCGTTGGCGCGACCAGATGGTTTCGCCTTGTAGAACGGCAGTTCCAGAACAGTCTTCGTTGTTCCGTTCTGCGTCCTGTATCGCTCGCCCATATCCTGAGTCCAGTTGAGTTGAACGCCGTTCGCTTCGTAGGGAGGTGTCTGCATCGAATAGTTCACACCAAACGTTAAGGTCATGTTCGGTGTTGCCCGCCAGGAATCCTGGACATAGAAGTCGTACTCCTGAAGCCGGAACTTCCGGCTGAACGGGGTCCCTGCCGCGAGCTGATTTCCGTCCAGGTCGAACTGCGCGTCCTCGGAAAAGTTTGACAGCGAACCGGTGGCGGACATGACCGCACCGCCGACGGTTCCGGGGTCTTGGACCCGAGCGAACTCCGCGGCGCCGAGCGCTCTCAGCAGGCCGGGGTTGGATTCCACGCCAACGTCGTTTCCGGTGGTGCTCGCGCCGCCGCCGTACACTGGCGGATCGACCAGGTCGAACGAGTTGAAGTTGTTCGTGATGTAGCGGAAGTTCACGCCGACCTGGATATTGTGGTTGCCGCTGATCCAGCTCAGGTTCTCGACGATGTTCCAGGTATCGATTGCCTGCTGCACGGCTCCCTGCGTCTGGAAGGGCTCGCTGAACGATGGCGAGTTGTAATACGACCGGTTGTTGCCGGTCGACTCGAACGCCTCACGCGTCAGTCCGACCGTAAAGTTGCTGTTCACGGTCGGCGACAGGACCCAGTTCCAGTTCGCGGCGAAACCCTTGCTGTTGTTCAGACGCTCCCGCGAATCGTCGAAACCGGGAAAGCTTTCACTACCGAGCGTGCGAACATCGTCGTTGAGCGTGCCGCGCCAGTACAACGTGTGGCTGTCGTTCGCCGTGTAGTCCATCCGTGACACATACACGTTGCGGTTCCGGACGAACGGCGACTGGAACCGGTACCTTAGCGTGTTGGCCCCGTTGTCGGACCCGGGCGTTGCGCGGGTCGCATCCGTCGAGAACGGTCGGTACACTTCGTTGTAGGTACCTATCAGATTCGGGTTCCAGGTGTCGCACTCGATCAGTGTCCAAAGCTCGAGCTGGCCGCCGCAGCCGTCGGTCAGCACTCCGAACGACCCGTCGTTTCGTTCGTACCGGACGACGCCGTCCAAAAATTGCGGCGTCGGTACGGTCCGCGTGGCAAGAATCGAACTGCGATCGGTCTGGCGTTCATAGGCCCCGAAGAAGAACAGCTTGTCCTTGAGGACGGGCCCGCCGATGGAGCCGCCCGGCAGGTGCCGGATCAGCCGGTCCGGCTCCGATGCGAAGTAGTTCCGCGCCGAGGTTCCGGTCGACCGGTAGTACTCGTAGGCCGAACCGTGCCACTGGTTGCTGCCGCCCTTCGTGACGAGCTGCACCTGGCCGCCGCTGCCGCGCGCGGCCTGACCGCCGCCTCCAGCCGTCTGGACGACGAACTCCTGGATAGAATCCAGCGTCGTCGGCAACGCCCCTTCCAGAGACGAGCCCGCTTCCTGGCGGTTGATGTTTACGCCGTCCAGGACGATGTTCTGCTGGTCATTCCTTGCGCCGTTGACCTGACCGCCGTCGTCCCGACTGAACTCGTCGCCGGTCTTATCGGAGATCTGCACACCCGACTGAAGGCCCAGCAAACCGACGATGTTCCGGGCGTTCAACGGCAGGTCGATGATCTTCTGGGCGTCGAAGCCGACGCCGAGCTTGGCGTCGACGGTGTTGACGGCCTCTACGCTAGCGATAACATCGACGACGTCGGTGACTGCACCGACTTCGAGGTTCAGGTTGACCGTGATGGTTTCCCCGATCGGCAGCGATACACCGCTCATCAGCTGTCTCCGGAACCCGGGGAGCGAGGCACTGACGTCGTAGTTTCCCGGCGGAAGCTGGTTGACGACGTACGTGCCGGTTTCATTCGTGATGACCTGTCGGGCTGCTCCCGTTGCGGTGTTGGTCACCGTCACTTCGACGCCCGGAATCACGGCGCCCGTCGCGTCACTGACTGAACCCGTTACTGCCGTGAACCCTTGCGCGAAGGCGCCAGGCTGTGTCGAGACGAGTGCCGCGATCGCGACTACAACAAGCCACCTCCTACAACCGCTTCTTATGGATCCCATTTCATCCCCTCCACGTATCTCAAAGTTTAACGATCACTATTCGTGTGGGCTTCCGCCAGATCCATCCGGCATAGAGGGCCGGCAGGTCACGAAAACTTCGTCAAATCTGGCGCAACAAAACCCGAGTTAGTCGATCTTAATGGGGCAAGGGCGGATTCAGCTTTTGAGGAACGCCGTTGCCGGCCGCAGGTTATCTGTCAGCAAGAGCCCACAGCCCGCGGCGTTGTTGCCATGTAAATATCGCGGCAACTGCGTTTATGCGGCATCCATCGCTAAACACTTCGGAACAAAAATGCCGCAAAGCCCATTAAACGCCCACTCAGCTTATTGCCAACGTCGTTTTGGGCCGAGGAACCGAAGTAGATGTTGAACGAAAGATATCCCCAGAATTCGCTACGTGTCAAGGGAATAACTGATCCGTGTCAAGCCCAACGATATATGTTTTTGGAATGGTGCTGTTTTCCGAAATTGCGACCTCGGAGGTTCATAGGAGGGAAGGCAGGTGACTGCGAAGTGTCGACGAAGTCACGAGTGCGGCGACAAGAAAACCCGATCTGTCGGGTGAAGCAGCACACTTGTTCACGGCATCGCTGCGCCAGCGCCGACAACCACCGGCAGGAGATCGCCTACGCCGTCGCTGCGCGCAGTCGAGTTGACGTGGATTGAATAGGTCCCGCGCTACCAAAAGGCTACGGTTTGGAACACACCAGGGCACAGGGCAGGACTGCAAGATTTGAAAGAACCCTGCGAAACAGAAACGCGTGGTTCCTTCGAGAACCACGCTTTCAGGAGACGATCGTTCTGTTCTGGTCTACTCGACGTACGGTACGTAGGTCGGAATCTCGCCGACTCCGGATTTGAACAGGCCCGGCACAACTTGCCCCATCGCCTCGGTCGCCTCCACGTTAAACAGCTTGGTCAGAGTCGGCGCCATGTCCAGCCGGCTGATGACGGTCTTGCCGTCGAAGCCGGTGTTGAAGTCCGGGCCCCAGTAGATGCTGGCCGAACGCTGGGCGTAGTAATACCCCTTCGAGTGATGGATCTCGCCGTACGCGTTAACTTCGTCGTCCCGGCCGAACTCAGGCCGCACGACGATCGCCGTGTTCTGCCTGAAGTACGGGTCGTTCTTCACGAAATCGATGACCTGCCCCACTGCCTCATCGGTCGAGATGGCGGTCGAGCGATACTCATCATGGCCGGTCTCATAACGCAGGTACCCGCCGGCGCCGTGGCCCGTGTCGTGGGACACCTGCTGGAAGATCAGCATCCGCGGTTTGAAAGCCTGAAGTATCTGCGGAATGAGCTTGATCGCCTGCCCTTCTTCGACGAACGGGGAGCGCGGGATGAACGGATGGTTCAGGGACGCCTCGTAGCTTCGCGTCGACATCACGCCTTCGATCCACTCCGTCAGCCCCACGCGTTCCTTCTCGGTCAGGCCCATGTTGTTGGGGAACTCTTCGTCGATGATCTGCCGGGGTGAACGATCCCGCTTCTTGTACCACATGTCCTGGAAGATGTTCTGAGTCGTCAGGGAGACTGGCCGCGTCGAGGCGGGATAGTCCTTGTGGGCGGCGAAGTACTTGATGTTGTAGCGCCACTGCCTGAAGTAGTCTGCGCCGGTCAGGTACCAGTACTTCGTCGCCTCGTCCCCGTATGCCTTCCGTACGTAGTGAGGCACGGTCGGAAACAGAGGGACGCTGGTCTGCGACACGTTCCCGGTCAGCAACTCCGTGTAGGACGTCCCGTGTGAAGACGCTTGATCGTTGTGATCTTCGTTGAAAACGTAGCCTTCCTTGGCCAGGGCGTTGAAGTGCGGCGCGACCTCGAGGTCTTCGAGGTATTCCTTCTTCCGGCAGCCGTTGCCGTTGACGATCCAGATCAGGTGCTTCGTCTTCAGGTTCAACGAGCTGGTCTGCGGAGCAGACGTTCCGACGCGCGGCGCCAGGGCGAGTCCCGCACCGGCCAGGCTCGAACTCTTCAAGAATGATCGGCGATTCATGTGAACTCCTTGTTGTTCTTCCGATTCGGTATGGATTTTTATGTAGTTCCAAAACTCGTCGAAAAAAATCTTTCTACGGCTCGTGACAGTTCAAGCAGGACCCACGCGGGGGATGCGGTGGGATCATGTCGACTCGCCGAATCTTCGTCTGGCCGGCAGGCGGTGGATTGGTCTGAGTCTGCTGGCTCGTTGTTGCGGGCCGCGGGCCGGCGCCTCCGCTCTCACTGTAAACGACCTTCACACTCTGTAGATCCGGGCTCTCGACGGCTCGAACGTCCAGGTAGTTGTTTGCGTTGTCGCGAACGAACACACGCGACACGACCCAGTCGCCGGGCTCGTCCAGCTTGTGGGTCTTGAACGACCCTTCATAGAGATTCTGTTTGACGTCGAAACCGGGCTTGATCAACGGCCGGCCCTCCTTGGCCTTCAGTCGGACTCTCTTCTTGTCGATCCAGCTCGGGCTGGCTCCGACGTCGACCCAGATGTCGCCGATACCGGAGTGGTCGTCCACGGCGATCGCGATAATTTTTGTCTCCTCCTCCAAGCTGGCCGTCGCGCGGTCGAACGCGACGCTGATCAGCTTCGGCGGAACCTTGTCGACGTTGGCGAGATCCTGACGGATGTTGAACTTTGTCGCGGCCAGGAGTTCGTTCGTGGACGAGAACAGGTCTTTCTGGTTGCCGGCTCGGTCTTTGATCTGGATCGTACGCGCGACGTACTCACCGCCGACCGACCACTGGTTGATCTGGAAGTAACCGACGAACTCTCCCGGGTGGTTGAAGCGTCGCGCCAGGTTCAGTTCGATGTACTTGTTGTCCGGGCCAGACAGCCGCAGGATGACCTCGCTGGCGCCAGACTTGTTGTCGAACAGGGTTGCACGTACCGGAATCATGTCCCCGATATCGAACGTCGCGCCGTTCGTGTTCTCGTCTTCGCCGATGTAGAGGTCGACGAGGTCCGGGTACATCACATCGACGTTGGTATTGGGGAGGATCTCAAACTCCAGGCCCAGCATCGCGGGGT
Organism: Terriglobia bacterium; assembly: GCA_965262425.1. Classification (GTDB taxonomy): domain Bacteria; phylum Acidobacteriota; class Terriglobia; order 20CM-2-55-15; family 20CM-2-55-15; genus CAZOZZ01. The sequence goes on from OZ253536.1 coordinate 3,878,447, forward strand.
GCATCGGCGGGAAAAAGGCCTTGGAATGCCCCAGCTCGCTGTTCAGCTCTCCGTCGTAGATGACATACACTCCGGGTTCGGCCCATTCGTCGGTCTGGACGACACCGTCGAACAACCACGGGTTGTCCTCACGCGGGCGGAAATTGGCGCGGTAAACCGAACGCCGTCCGAACTGGTTCTGGTAAGCGATCCACCATCGCTGGGTCGGCACGGGGTTCTCCGCCTGCGCTTCCAGCCGGAGCGTTCCGCCGGCCTGGATCTGGCGTTCGGAAACCACCTTCACCCACTTGAGTTGAGGTGGGAAGTGATAGCCCTTAAGTTCCCTCGGATCGACCTCCCCGCTCGGGTTCGACATGAACTCGTCGGGGATGTAGTCGTCAGGGTTTCCGGTAAGGTAGTAGTCGTCGATGGTCGGAACTTGCGGTCCCTCCTCATAATCGATCGAGGGCACGTCCTTGGTCTTCGGGTCCATCTTCGGATGCTGGGCGACCAGGGTGACGGCCGTGACGACAAGAATGGCTACAAATATTTTCAACGCCTTCGGAATCATGATCCCTCCAAACGAACAGCGCGACACCTGCAACAAACCACGAGCTGTCAACGTAAAGTGTGGGCAAAGGTGGATTCAGGTTTTGAGGAACGCCCTTGCCCGCCGTAGGTTACTTAGCGAGCAAGAGCCCACACCTGCGGCACTGTTGCCATGTGGGTATCGCGACAACTGCGTTCATGCGGGTTCACCCCGCATGACACCGCCGAGGTGAAGGCCGCAAAGCCCATCGAACGCCCGTTCTTGAAACGGTCATTTTGGGCCGCGGAACCAAGTGTAGATCTATCGGAGCGTACGCCAGTATTCGTAGGGTGTCAAGGAAACGACAATGTCGAGCTACGGCGATAGAACGGTGCTCGTGTCCGAAATTGCGATCTCGGATATTTCACCGGATCCGCTGGCGAGAAGGCCCGACCGGTGAATGCAGAATTGATAAACAAATTAACAGTTCGGCGACAAAAAACCGGACTGTTTGGCTGAGGGACTGTTCACTGCGTCACGTGCGCATCCACCGGCCACCATTCGCAGGAGATCGCCTGCACCTTCGCCGCGCGTGGCGAATCCAAATGCTTGAATCCTAGCACGGCCTGCGGCAATGCAGTGCCGGCCGAAGGCTAGCCGTCTACCGGTGGATCCGAACCTCTGCGCTATGCCATCTGAGCTATGGGCGGGTCTGTAGGCACGACAGCACTTAGTTAGTCCACCGTCGAGTCGAAGACATCGAGGATCCTCTCCAGGCCCTTCTCCAGGTAGTCCCGCGGCGGTCCGAAGCCCAGGCGAAAGTAGCCGTCCAGCAGAAACTGCTGGCCCGGCACGATCAGCGTGGATTTTTCGTCCCTGAGGCGCAGGGCCAGCTGGTAGGATTCGATCGGATGTTCGTAGCGGATCATGGCGATTGCAGCCGCCCTCGGTTTGACCAGTTCGAACATCCCGGGTCGTTGTGCCACCCACTCTTCGACGAAAGCAAGGTTGCGGCCGATGAACTCCTGGGTTCGGATTCGGAGTTTGTGCCGCTGTTCCAGCCCGCGGCAGGCGATCTTGTCGCCCAAGATACAGGGTGCGATCGACGTGTAGTCCTTGTGACTCCATATCTTCTCGATCGCATCTTCCGGCCCGAGAACCCATCCCATCCGAGTTCCGGGCATTCCGTAGGCCTTCGACATGCTGTGAACGACGAGCGTCTTCGGGTAGAGGCCCCACATTGTCTGCGACCGATCTCCTTCGCGTTCAGCACCCCGGTAGACTTCGTCTGAGTGGATCCAGCACCCGACCTTGTCCGCCACGGCCGCGATGGCCTTTAGTGTGTCCACTCCGTACATCGCACCGGTCGGGTTGTTCGGGTTCGATATCGAGATCAGTTTGGTCTTAGACGTCAACTTGTCGGCAATCTCATCAGTATCCGGGATCCAATCGTTCTCCGGCTTGGTCCAGACGGGAACGATCGTCGCGCCGAAAGCCTCGGCAGCACCGTAGGTCTGCATGTAATTGGGAAGGATGAAGACAGCTTCGTCGCCGGGCTCAATCAGGTACAACATGCAGTGGAAATTGGCTTCGCATCCCCCGATCGTGGCCACGAAATTGTCGATGGTTGCCCCCTCATAGAGTTCCGACGCCAGTTCGCGAAACCGGATGCTCCCGTTGGTTTGCCCGTAGCCCAACCTCTCGTTCAGCAGTTCCTCCCCCGAGATGCCGAGGTCTGCGGGGGTCACTGGATGCACACCGCTCTCGGTGAGGTTGTATTCGACGATGTTTTCCCACTTCGACTGCCATCGTTCCATCTCAAAGTCATGAATCTTCATAAGCCCTCGCGCCCAATAGTCGTTCGAAAGCTCACGAGTCTAGCACAAAACCGTTGGCCGTTATGCCCCGTCACCGCTGCGACGGACTGGGTCAAAATGTTCTGTTGAGCATACGGCCTCATTGAGTTCTATGCGGTCGGCGGGCCGAGGGAAAACAAAAGATGATGCGGGCAGCGACGCGGCAAGTGTGACGGAAAGCGACATCGCAGGCACTCTGGCCGCCACGCAGTCTTCGAAGCGGTAGAGTCTTCAGACTAAGAACTCAAACAGTTCTCATCCAGCAGCAATTCCCTCGCGTCTCTGCGTTGACGGCCATCGTGGCTATCGTTTCGCGTGTTGCCGAAGACGGCGATGCTGTGTAGACTCTACGCCCATGGTCGACTTCAAACTCAGTGACTTTCGCCGGACGCGGGAGCACATCCGGCCCTACGTGCGGCAAACTCCGGTGGTCGGGACGCAGTGGCCGGATCTGTACCTGAAGCTCGAGAATATGCAGTACACGCATTCCTTCAAGATCCGTGGAGCGGTAAGCCGTGTGCTGAACCTGGTCGCGGACGGCGATTTGCGCACGGTACTGGCGGTCTCGGCGGGCAACCACGGTGTTGCAGTAGCACGGGCGACGACTGCCCTCGGGCGATCATGCAAAGTGGTCGTACCGCGGGAGGCCCCGAGAACCAAAATAGACGCGATCTTGCGATACGGGATCGACCTTACTCTTGAGGGTGCCAACTACGACGAAGCTGAGAAGTATACACTCGACCTGGCGCAGGATCGGGAGCGATATGTCTTCGTCTCGCCTTACAACGACCGTGACGTCATCCTGGGCCAGGGGACGATCGCCCTGGAACTCATCGAAGAGTTGCCCGAGTTGACTCACGTCATCGTGCCGGTCGGCGGCGGCGGCATCGCCGCGGGAATCGCCAGCGCCATGAAACAGTTCAGGCCCGATGTGCGCATCGTTGGCGTGCAGACAGAGGTTTCGGCTGCCATCTACCACTCTCTTAAGGCGGGTCATATCGTCACGATACCGGATCGCCCGACGATGGCCGACGGCATCCACGGCAACCTGGAAGCGGGTTCGATCACGTTCGACTTGATTCGGGACTACGTCGACGAGGTCATCACTGTTTCCGAAAACGAGATTCTGGATGCACTCCGCATATTGCTCTACGAAGAGAAGACTCTGGCCGAAGGAGCGTCGGCGGCGGCGGTGGCAGCGTTCCGGTCGGGAAAGATTGTTGGCACAGGTCCCATGGTCGCGTTGATCACGGGTGGAAACATCGATCCTGAAGAGATAGTCCGCTCCGCAATACCGGCACAAACGGTCGGGTGAAATCGCACTGAAAACTGACCAACGTTGGGATACCCCTCGAATGGCTGGGTGCCTCAGGGCTGGCCTGTTCCATTGTACGAAATGTTGGCGGATACACGGCCGTTTCGAGGGATACGTTCTCGGACACACTCGCCAAGATTCTTGAAACCGAGCCGGATTCTCGCAGCCGAACGCCCATACCTCGGCCCGCTTGTCGACTTCCTGTCCGCGTCCGCGGGAATATTCGTCTTCTTTGGTCCCATTGATATCTCCCTTCCGTTCAAACCTAGCGAGCCGGTCGGCATCAGACTCTTCGAGTAAGGTCTTGATCACCACCTCGCGACCCAGCTTGGGGTTTTCGGGGCGCGCCACACCTCGCGCATCCCGCCCTTTCCGAGGGCGGAAACGATTTCATTATGCTCCAGTTTGCAGCCGGGCTGGATCACCCGTACATAGAACTACGGTCGTGGGTTAACAGCAGTTAGAGAGTCACCTGCGAGCTTCGCGGAAACCTGAAAGAATTCTCCCGACGATTAGTCCCGATAAACGCTTAGCGTTGATCGGGACTGCCGTGGTAGCCCACTTTGTTTGACTAGTCCAAAACGCCACAGTAACATCCCCTTCCATCGTGGAGTCGCTCTTTCAAGACGTCCGTTACGCCATGAGAACATTGGCGAAGAACCGTGGATTCAGCGTAGTAACGGTTCTGACCTTAGCGCTTGGTCTCGGTGTAACCACCGCGGCTTTCAGTTTCATCGATGCAGTTCTAGACCGCCCCCAGCCGTCGTTGAATGACCCCAGTCGGCTGGTCGCTCTCTATGCCGATCACCGCGACACGCCGGAACATGACTACCGTGGCGTCAGCTACCCCGACTATCCGGCTTATCGGAATCAGGCCGTTTTCCAAGACCTTGCCGTCTACCTCCGTTATCCGGTTATTGCTAAGACACCGGTCGACAACGTTCTCGTCGCGGCCGAGATCGTAACCGGCAACTATTTTCAAGTTGTCGGCCCCGAGATCATTCGAGGACGCCCCTTACGGATTGAAGATGACGTTTGGCGAGCGCGCAGATGGCCGCGGTCATCAGTGATCGATTCTGGAACACACACTTCGCCCGTGATCCCGGGGTGATTGGGCGGACAGTGTACCTCAACTCGAATTCCTTCACGATTGTCGGTGTGGTCGAAGAAGGGTTCCGCGGAGTTCTCCTGGACTGGATCGATGTTCCGGACGTGTGGATCACGACCAGTTCTATACCGCAAGTAACGGGAAGCGACACCCTGCTTCGTCTCCGTCGGGCGTTTAGTTATATGTCCGTCGCGCGACTGGCGCCGAACATCAGCATCGAACAGGCTCGGTCCGCGACAGGTGGGTAGCCCTGCCTCAGTGTCTTCACGTAGAAGAAGCGCAGGGCGGACATGTGGCTGACCACGGTCTGGGCAGCCAGGCTACGGTTCCGGATCAGGTGTAGCTGATACTGACGGAGCTGGTCCGCTCCGAGTTGATCGGGCGGGGTCTTGAAGTGTCGTACGAAACGTTCCACTGCACGGAGGTAGCTCTCAATGGTACTGTCTGCATAGTTGCGCCGCTGGAGTTCTTCCAGCATGCGCGATCCTAAGTGGGTCATGGGATTGGTCTCCTTTATGACCCACTTTACTTTTTCCCACTCACCTCCAGTTCAGTCACGCGCAGCGTCCGCGGCCGCAGGCCGCTTCCGTTCAAACGCCGTTAGGAGAATCTGCAGGTTCCATCTCAACCGCGGAGTCGCAATCAGGGTCACAGAAGTCGTTGGGACGAGTCTTGATTCACAATCTTAGATTTACTTAGTCGATCTAAAGAACGCTTCCGCCTTCTCGGAACTCTTTTGAATCGGTTGACGCTCGCCTCGCTCCCAACTCGCGACCGTGCTCTCGTCCATGGAGAGCGCCTGTGCCAGTGACTCTTGAGAAAGCCCCATAGTAGTACGGCACTGCTTCATCCATTCCCCAAATGAACTCGGTGGCGTGTATGGGCAGTATCCGAGGAAACTGACAATATGCGGAAGGAAACGGGTTGCCGGTTGGTAACGGTTCGTTTCCCAATTGAAGATATTGGGTATGCTTACCCCGATTTCGCGCGCAACTTCCCGCTGAAGCAGAGCACGATCCAGCCGTACCATCCTGAGATGGTCACCTAACGTAATGATTTCATTAGGGTACCTATGCGACTTCGGTTTGGGGCCTCGGAGGCGAATCGCAAAAAGGCAACGCAACCCTGCGGGGAATTGGCTGCCACGAGACCAAACGATGCATGAAAGTGCAGACTAAATTGAGCAAGCTCTGCTCCCCAGATGCCGAGTTGCGAAACGTGGGCTTTCGCGGTCGCTAAACACAAGGCGACTTATGAGGACCTATCTGCCAATCCAAACATGCGGCTGCCGCACGAAGCATCAAGTAGCTGGTCTTTTTACTTTCAGATCACTCATACCGTAGTGCGTCGATTGGCTCCAACGAGGCCGCCTTATGGGCCGGGTAGTACCCAAAGAAGATCCCAATACCAGCAGCAAACACGAATGAGATTACGGCGGCTTCCGGTGAAACGAGAGTCGGCCAGTTCATCAGATGCGCAATGCCTACTGACAGACCCGCGCCGGTGAGGATGCCGACAATCCCCCCGAACATACAGAGGATCACCGACTCGGCGAGGAATTGCATGCGGATGTAGGAGCCGCGGGAACCCACGGCCATCCGGATTCCTATCTCCCGCGTCCGCTCAGTAACCGATACCAGCATGATGTTCATGATTCCGATTCCGCCTACGATCAACGACACAGCGGCGACGCTTCCCAACAGGAGCGTCATAATCAGATTCGTCTGTTCAGCAGTCTCTGCAACATCCGTGAGGTTATTGATCATGAAATCGTCATCCCCTCCCAGCCGGATGTTGTGGCGCTCCCGAAGCAGATCTGCGATCTGCTCCTCGGCCAGTTGCGTGGCCGCGGGGCTGATGGCCGAAACCATCGCGCGATTGATCGACAGAATCGTCTGCCCGAGCATCTTTTTCTGAACCGTTGTGTAAGGCATGAGAACCGTGTCGTCCTGATCTGTTCCTGTTACGGAATTCCCTTTCGGAGACAGTACGCCAACCACGAGGTAGGGCATGTTACGTATTCTTACGGTCTGGCCGATTGGATCCATTCCCGGAAGTAGATTCTCGGCCACCGTCTGTCCGATCACGATAACGCGAGCCGAGGTGCGAACGTCGTCTTCGCTGAAGAACGCTCCCTGCTCGATGGGCCAGTCGCGAATAGCAAGGTACTGTTCGTTGACACCCTCGACCCGGGCCGACCAGTTCAGGTTTCCGGACACGAGTTGCCCGGACGCATAGACGACCGGAGTAACGGCGGCCACGGCGGGCACTTCCCGTTCGATCGCCTCGACGTCTTCAACCGTCAGCGCGACGCTTTCGTCAGAGGAGAGGCGCGCTCCACCTGGTCCTCGTTGTCCGGCTGGCATCACATACAGCACATTGCTACCCATACTCTGCATCTGCTCGTCGACCAGCGCTTGAGCTCCCTGGCCGAGCGACACCATCGCGATGACGGCGGAGACCCCGATCACAACACCCAGCGTAGTCAGTGCCGTCTGCACGCCGTTCTTTCCGAGAGCCTGAAACGACATTCGTACGATGTCGAGGAATCTCATAATGCCACCTCTCCCCACGCGGGGGTTCTCTCTACGGGACAGTCGTCTTCAATAATGCCGTCCCGGAACCGGACGTATCTGTTGGCGTAGGCTGCAATATCAGCCTCGTGGGTAACCAGGACGATCGTGATCTTGCGCTCTCGATTCAGCTTCTGGAACACGCGCATGATCTCCTCGGATGTTCGCGTGTCGAGGCTACCCGTTGGCTCGTCGGCAAGGATGATCGCCGGACCGTTCACGAGAGCCCTGGCCAGAGCGACCCTCTGTTGTTGCCCACCCGAGAGTTGGTTCGGGTAGCTCTGTTCTTTGTCCGCGAGCTTGACGCCGGCGAGTGCCTCTCTGGCACGTTGTCGTCGTTCCGGTACCGGGATACCTCGATAGACCATCGGGAGTTCTACGTTCTCCAGTACGGAGGTACGAGAGATCAGGTTGAACGACTGAAACACGAAGCCGATCTTCTGGTTACGAATATCGGCAAGCTCGTCCCCCGACATCTCGGACACGTCGATCCCATCGAGGAAATAGCGACCCTCGGTCCGTCGATCCAGACATCCGAGGATGTTCATCATCGTGGATTTTCCCGAGCCGGACGGCCCCATCACGGCAATGAACTCCCCCTCCGCGACCCGGAGCGATACGCCGCGAAGGGCGTGAACTTTCACCTCGCCCAGGGAGTAAACCTTCTGGACGCCTTCCAGCCGGATCACCGGCGCGCAAGCAGGAGTGTCCTTGTGGTGATCTTCCTGCACTTCCATAAGTGTCTGCATCATCGGATTCCTCGCCCTCGTGATGGGGTTCCAACGTTAAACGGGAGACTGGCGGTTCCGGACTTGGCTGATCGGCTTGCCTCGGTTAATTCGCCCAGGATCACCACATCGTCCTCGGAAAGATCGGATTCTTGGAGCGCGGTCCGAACGCCATCCGTAATTCCCGTCTCGACACGCCTGGCCTTAAGCTGCCCGGATTCGTCCACTGTCCAGACGCGTGCGCGCTGTGCACCACTGGAGCCTTTCGCCCTCACAATTGGGGGATCTGCTGTCTCGGTGCCCGGTCCTCGCCGCTGACCGCGCGTGGCGCGCACATCCTCTGCGGTCATGCCGGTCGGCGAGTACCGCAGCGCCGCATTGGCGACTGTGAGAACGTCTTCGGCGCTCTCGATTGTCACCGTGATATTGGCGGTCATGCCGGGCTTGAGCTTCAACTGTGGGTTTTCAACTCCGACGATGGCGTGGTAGGTGACCACGTTCTGGACCGTTTGTGGATCGAGCCGAATCTCTTCGATCGTCCCGGTGAAGACATCGTTGGGGTATGCGTCCACCGTGAATTTGGCCGCCCCACCTCCATTGATTTTCCCGCTGTCGGCTTCGTCGATGCTCGCTTTGACCTGCATCTGTGTGAGGTCGTCCGCAATGACGAAGAGGACCGGTGCCGCCAAACTGGCGGCGACCGTCTGACCGACGTCCACCTTCCGGGAAGTGACAACTCCGTCGACCGGTGAGTAGATGTTCGTCAACTCCAGGTTGATTGCCGCACGCTCCACATCCGCTTCAGCCTGCACCACCTCGGCCAGGGCCTGGTCGATCTGAGCCTCTTTGGCAAGGATCACCGCTTTGGCCTGTTCCACGGCCGCCTCAGCCTGCGCCACTCGCATGGCCGCGGTATCCGCGTTGGCCTTGGACACATCGTGGTCGCTCCTGGAGAGCAAGCCTTCGTCCGTCAGTTGTTCGGCCCGCTCAAACATCAACCGTGCAGTCTCGGCTGAGACTCTGGTGGCATCCAGGTTCGCTTCAGCGTTCAAGAGGTTCGCTTGTTGATTGAGCAGGTCCGCCTCCGCTGAACGAAGCTTTGCCTGCGCGGATAATAACCGTGCATCTGCGGTCACCAACTGCGATTCGAAGATCCTGGGATCGATGGTCGCCAACAACTGTCCTTGCCGGACCGGATCGTTGAAGTCTGCGTAAAGGGCCTGTATCTGCCCGGAAGTCTGACTGCCAACCTGCACCGTGCGGACTGCTTCCAACGAACCGGTCGCACTCACCGTGTTCTGGATGGAGCCTCGGTCGACCGTCCCCATGATGTAAGCGTTGTGCGGGTCCGAGTCCCGCCCGAGTGTCCAAAGGCTCAAGGTGCCAAGTATCAAGAGGATACCCACCACTCCGGCAACATACTTTCCCTTGATCCTGCTCCGTATTATCATCGTGACCCTCCGTGCCATCTGCGGATGTGTTCATCGTTCCTACTACTCACCTTTATTGGACCCCACTCTTGTAAAGGAACAGTGTGGAGCGCCAGGCAAAATTGTTAAGGAAACGTAAGGCTGCTTCAGTCCCAGGTCAGGATGGGCTGATAATGATGGTGGAGTTGCGATGACCGACCAACCAAGTCCAGGCAAGACACGGCTTCTTGTCATCGATGACGACACGAAGCTCTGTCGGCTGATACAGGAGTACCTCCAACCGCTCGGCTACGAGGTTTCCATGGCACACACCGGACCGGAAGGTCTGGCATTAGCCCTCGAAGGAAACTTCGAGGCGATCATTCTGGACGTGATGCTTCCCGAAATGGATGGCCTGGAAGTCTTGCGCCGACTCCGCGAGCGGAGCAGCGTACCGGTTTTGATGCTGACGGGTCTCGGGGAAGAGGCCGACCGAATTGTCGGCCTCGAGGTGGGTGCCGACGACTACTTGCCGAAGACATTTTCACCCAGGGAACTCCTGGCCCGTTTGCGAGCCGTCATTCGACGCGCTCGAATCACGGCATCTCGGAAGGGCGATGTCCGCGAACCGGCCGTCGTTGTCGGAGACCTTCGAATCGATCCGGAGACTCGTGTTGCTACTCTCAGCGATGAGCCACTGATGCTGACCGCTGTGGAATTCGACATTCTTCTCGTTCTGGCGCGTGCGTGCGGCCGAGTCCAGACACGAGAACAGTTGCTGCTCCAGGCCGCTGACCGAGACTTCGAAGTTTTCGATCGCTCGATCGACGTTCATATCTCTTCGATACGCCGCAAGCTGGGCGACGACGCACACTCACCACGATTCATCCAGACGGTTCGTTCCGTCGGCTACATGCTTTTGAAACCGGAAACGGAGACTCGCCGATGAGCGTACGTCTATCGCTAAAGATGAAGATTGGATTGCTTGCGGTGATCAACGTCCTGCTCTTGACCGCAGTTCTGGTGATCTTTTGCAAGTGTGCAGTTCCGTCTGGATCTGGAATCGTTCCTGATCGCTCCGGCGAGGGACCGCATACTGGCGGTTTCTCGGATTCTCGCTCTGGAACTCGCGGAGACCGCCATCGACGAGCGGGCCGCCCTGCTGGAAACCTATGCCGAGGAGTACGGGGTAGGCCTTTGCCTGGTAGACCTCGAAGGCAAGGGTCTGGCTCAGCCGAGCGTCGAATTGCCAAATGAGGTGCTCGAACGTTTGCCGCGACGGCGCGGTACTCGTGCAACGCGACGCTCCGTCCCAGCCACCCTGCTCAGAGGCCCTGTATTCATGCTGACGACGTCAAACCCGACGCGGTACTGGGCCGGAGTCCGCATTCCTGTCCGCAGCCCGGCCAGCACAACATCGACGCCGGGAGTCCTGATCCTAGTGACGTCAAAGCCAAACTGCAAAGCGACACAGCCTTGAGTATGCCCCGCGGTCCTGGTTTCCGGATACGGGAGACCTACCGTGGGGCGACGATTACCCTTCCGGTCTCCATGTCGGTGCCCGATGTGATATCGTTGCATTCGTGAGCGCTCACTTTGTACCGGCTGCAACGCTTCATGTTCTCGGTAACCTATTCATTGCAAAGCAGAACATTACTTTTTCCATAGTGACCCACAACTGCGGCTGAACTCCGGCCGCTCGCTTCAAGTTCTGTTATCAAGATGGCCTCGGTGAACCGGCTCGGCGCGGTCCTGAACTCGTGAGCGCCTCGGCGATCAACGCTAACGACTTGTCGTTAGTAATCCTGCGCGACAGTGACAGGCCTCTCGGTCAATACTTTTCCAGATCGCCCTACCATCTGGCGAACTGGTCAGAGGGCTATTGCAGGTTTCGTTTCTTTCGCTTTCACGGTGCTTGGACTTGTCAGTCCCCCCTCTCACATTGGCACTGTCGGAACGTTACTCGTAGCGCAGCGCGTCAATGGGCTCTAACCCCGCGGCTTTGTGCGCCGGATAGTATCCGAAAAAAACGCCGACCCCTGCTGCGAAACCGACTGAGAGTATGACAGCGGCCGGTGATACCAACGTCGGCCACCGCAAATACTCCCCGACACCGTACGAGGCGACGCCGCCGATGAAGACCCCGATAATGCCACCGGCCATGCTGAGAATGATGGACTCGGAGAGGAACTGGAGGCGAATGTAGCCTGGCCGGGAGCCGACCGCCATCCGAATCCCGATCTCTCGAGTCCGTTCCGTTACCGATACGAGCATGATGTTCATGATGCCGATCCCACCCACAATCAGCGACACGGCGGCGATGCTTCCAAGCAGCAGGGTCATGATCAAGCCGGTCCGCTCCGCCGTCTCCGCAATATCACTCAGGTTTCGGACGCTGAAGTCGTCTTCCTTAGGAGGTATGATGTTGTGCCGCTGGCGAAGCAGGTCGGTGATCATCTTTTCGGCCACAGTCGTCGCGTTTGGGGTGATCACGCGTAGCATCACCTGGTTGACGCGCGGAATGGACTGTCCGAGCAGTTTCTTCTGCGCGGCGGTGTAGGGCATGAGAACTGTGTCGTCCTGATCCTGTCCCATGCCGGACTGGCCGCGAGCCGTCAGCACACCGACGACGCGAAACGGCAGGTTCCGAATCCTGACTGTTTGCCCGATTGGACTAACCCCCGAGAAGAGGTTTTCCGCGACAGTGTTTCCGAGGACAACGACGCGGGCCGCCGAACGCACATCGTTCTCGGTGAAGAACGCACCGTCTGCTACCGGCCATTCCCGGATCTCGGGAAATTTTTCGCTCGTGCCCTGAACCGAAGCCGACCAATTCTGGTTACCGAACACGATCTGGCCGCTCGCGCGGACGATCGGCGTGGCGCCCGCCACGACGGGAATCTCGTTCTCGATCGCGTTGACATCTTCGATGGTCAATTGGCTGCCCTCGTCGGCCCCCATTCGGGCGCCTCCCGCGCCCCGAAGGCCGCTGGGGTAGACGTACATGATGTTGGTGCCCATCGCCTCCATCTGGTCCTGGACCATCACCTGGGCGCCCTGACCGATCGACACCATCGCGATCACCGCTGAGACACCGATGATGATGCCCAGCATGGTCAGGGCGGACCGCATCTTGTTCCGGCCCAGGGCCCAGAAAGCGATCTTCAGTATGGCCATGCCCCTCATTCGTCTTCTTCCTCCTCTTCCTCGTCGGGCAGGTCGGCCAGCACCTCCTCCGCGTTGCGCCTGCTTTCGACGACGTAATCCCTACGGATACGGCCGTCACGGAACATGAGGACACGCTTGGCATACTCAGCGATGTCCTGCTCGTGGGTCACGACGATGATCGTCATGGTCCGCTCTTCGTTCAGTTTCTGGAAAACTCCCATCAGTTCGACCGATGTTCTCGTGTCCAACGCGCCGGTCGGCTCATCCGCCAGTATGATCGCCGGGTTGTTCACCAACGCGCGCGCGATCGCCACCCTTTGCTGCTGGCCCCCCGAAAGCTGGTTGGGAAGGTTGCGCTCTGTGTCGGACAGGTTCACGATCGCCAGCGCCTCGCGCGCCCTCTCGACTCGCTCTTTCGCCGGTACGCCCGCATAGATCAGGGGCAGCTCGACGTTCTCGATGGCCGAAGTCCGCGAAACCAGATTGAAGCTCTGAAACACAAAACCGACGTTCTGGTTCCGGATGTCGGCCAGCTCGGCTTTCGAAGCGGTGGAAACATCCAGTCCGTCGATCAGGTACTTTCCCATCGTCGCGTGGTCCAGGCATCCGATGATGTTCATCATCGTCGACTTGCCCGAACCCGACGGTCCCATGATCGCAACGTACTCGCCCCGTTCGACGGTCAGCGTGACACCGCGTAGCGCATGCACGTCGATGTCGCCCATGTGGTAGACCTTGCGCACATGGTCCAGGACGATGACCGGGTACTCGTCTGAAGGCCCCATCGACCAATCGCGCCCCAGGGCCTGTTCAGAGGTCTCGATCATCGCCGTCCCCGACCACCGCCTAATCCTCGGCCGCCGAGAGCGAACGGGTTGAAATCCTGCCGGCCCTGGATGTCGTCGCCCTGGGAGGAATCTCCGATGACGAGCTGGTCGCCTTCCTGGAGATCGGACACGAGTAGTTCCGATCGCGCCCCATCCGTTATCCCGAGCATCACGTTGCGTGCTTCGGGGGTTCCGGTGGCGCTCAGGACCCAGACCAGGCCCGGCCGTTCCGGCGTGGGTGGTGCATCCCTGAACTGCAGTTTTTCACCCGCATCCCACATCTGACCTGGCGCCGCAGCTCGCGAATCACCACCCGCAAACTGCGAACCACCCTGACTTGGGAAGGCTCTACCCCGTGGCCGGCCTTCAAAACCACCTTCTCCCGGAAAACCGCCGCCCCGGCGGCCACGGCAGGTGCCTTCTCCGCCTCCCCGGCCTTCCCTCTGTCTGAGGGTCTGCTCCTGTGGTGGACTTTCCGCACCGGGTTCCCGACGCGCGACGCGCCGCTCCTGGGCCGCTTCGATCGGGGGAGCTGCCTGGGCAACTTCGGGAGCGGTGTCAGCCGCTCCCCCCCGACGGCCCTGGCGGCCACCCTGGGTCAGCGCCCGAACTTCCTGTGGGTCCATATCGGGCGGGGTGTACCGCAGCGCGGCGTTCGGAATACTCAGGGCATCGTCCTTGCGGTCCACGGTCACCGTAATGTTCGCCGTCATGCCGGGCTTGAGCTTGAGATCCTGGTTGTTGACGCCGATGATCACGCTGTAGGTGACGACGTTCTGCGAAGTTCTAGGGTTGAGGCGAATCTCTTCGATGAAGCCCCGGAAACCCGCTCCGGGATAGGCATCGACCGTGAAACCGACCTGGTTGGACTGGGAAAGTTTACCGATGTCGGCCTCGTCGATACTGGCATTGACGCGCATGACGGCGAGGTCATTCGCAATCATGAAAAGCGTAGGCGCGGACATGCTTGCCGCCACCGTCTGACCCACGTCCACTTCACGCGAAATCACCACGCCGTCGACCGGCGAGTAGATGTTGGTGTATTCCAGGTTGATCTCGGCCCGGTTCACGTCGGCTTCCGCCTGAATCACCTGCGCCGAAGCCTGCTCGACTCCGGCCTCCCGGGCAACGATCTGGGCCTCGACCTGCTTGATGGCGGCTTCGGCCTGTTCGGCCCGCGCCACCGCGGCCTCGGCCGCCGCTTTCGCATTGTCGTAATCAGTTTGCGAAATCAGGTCGGCCGCCTTCATCTCCTCGGAACGCCGGAACAGGATCTGGGCCTTGTCGGCATCGACCTCCGCAGCACGGAGACTCGCCCGAGCGCTCTCCAGGCTCGCGCGAGTGCCCGTCAAGTCGGCTTCAGAAGTCTTTACGCGAGCATGGGCGGACACCAGGCTGGCCCGGGCGTTCTCCAGGGCCGACTCGAAAGTGCGGGGATCGAGCCTGGCCAGCAGCTGACCCGCCATCACGATCGTATTGAAATCAGCGTAGAGCGTCTCGACCTGACCCGACACCTGGCTTCCGACTTGTACTGTGACTACCGGCTCGACGGTGCCGGTCGCCGCTACCGTGTTCTGAATCGTTCCTCGGGTAACCTTGGTCGTGAAGAACTCAATCTCTTCAACATCGCCACCGAACACGCTGAAAGAAGTGGGTCTTCCGCAGAATTTGTGGGTAAAACCGTCTTCCATCGCCGCTTGAGGAGACCACGGTGCTCGCCAAGCCTCAAGGCTTCCCTCGCAAGCTCGGCGGCTGCGCCGGCCTTGACCCTCGGCTGCGCTCCGCGGTGTCGGCTGGTGTGGGCGATGGGGAACGGGGCCTCCGGCGGGGGCTCCGGGCACCGGGTGTAGGCGTCCGACCGAAGTGGGTACTGGAATATTCGCCGTCGAACAAAAGAATAAGGTACTTTGTTTCAATTACTTATGTGCGCACAGGCCTTTGGACTGCCCACAAATTCTGCGGAGGAGGCAAAGAAACGAACCCGACCACGACGAGCCCGATAAGGGCCAAACCAGCTTTGATGTTCATGGCTACCTCCCTATTGCTGCTTGCAAGCGGTGTTTGTGGCATCCGGACGTCAGAGATCCAGTCGGACCGAATGGGCATCGAGTCACCCCGCGTCTTCACTTGCGGAACTTACGGAAACGCGTATCGAAACCCACCTTCTGCAAATCCCGGATCGGCTGACTCGTTCCCAAATCAGTTGACTTGGGCCACGATCAGAGACTTGGTTGCCGACACCCCTCCGCCGGGCTGATTGGACCTCACCTGGACTTGATAAATGCCTCCGCACTGCACCGAAACGGTCGCCAGCAGCGTCGTCGGGCTGAAGCGTATCGTGGACACCCTCCTGAACCCGCTCGCGGTGCATGGCGAGCTGACCCAGACTGTTGTTTCCTTCGAAAAACTGGACCCGTTAAGAATGATTGGGACGTTAGTGAACTCGTTCGACCGCGCAGGATCGAACGTGATGCTTCCCTCGATAGAAGAAAGGACCGGCATTGGATTGGTCAGAAAAAGCGGGTACGCGTACGAGACCGCCAGCGATGGTTCCGGGTTATGCACCACAACCTGTCGTACTCCGCTGGTCGCCAACAGATCCGGAGGGACGGCGCCCACGAGCCGTCGAGACGAAGAGAACTCTGTAGGCACGGGGGTAGAGTCCACCGTAATGACGGCATCTTCCTCAAATCCGAGACCGTCGACCACCAACTCCATCGGCGGGGCGTCGACTTCGACCCGCACGATTTCAAAGCCGGGCGAGATGGCGGTGATCACGGGCACAGGATGCAGAACCGCAAGCTCCAGCGCGTTGGACCGGACCGCCGGGCCGGGATTCCGGACCTGTATCGCCAGCAAACCTCCTTCCGCCAGGTCCTGTGCTAGTGGTCCCCGTCAAACAGACTGTAACTTATCGAGCTTCTTTCGGGCACGTTGAACTTTTTCAAGAATATCGGAAGCCGTTGCGCTCCAAATGAAGGGCTTCGGGTTCTGATTGTGACCCCCGACATATTCCTCCACGGCCTGGATTAGCTCAGGAACCGAATGGAAAACCCCGCGCCGAAGCCGTTGTTCGGAAAGATCCCGGAAGAAGCGTTCGACCATGTTCAGCCAGGATGCACTGGTCGGTGTGAAGTGCACATGAAAGCGCGTGTTGCGCTTCAACCAGTTGACGACTTTCTGATGTTTGTGCGTGGCGTAGTTGTCGCAAATGATATGGATCTGTTTGTCTTTCGGCACGGAACGTTTGATCTGATTGAGAAACCGGATCCATTCCTGATGACGATGCTTCGGCATACAGGTCCCGATAATCGAGCCGTCCAGCGTATTGAGCGCGGCGAACATCGTGGTCGTCCCGTTGCGTTTGTAGTCGTGGGTGAGGGTGCCGCACCGCCCCTTCTTCAGAGGTAACCCGGGTTGCGTGCGGTCCAGGGCCTGCATCTGGCTCTTCTCATCGCAGGACAAAACAATGGCGTTTTCCGGAGGGTTCAGATACAAACCGACCACATCCTCCAACTTCTCGACAAATTGTTTGTCGTTGGAAAGTTTGAAGGTGCGTGCCAGATGAGGCTTCAAGCCATGAGCCCGCCAGATTCTCCCTACCGTGGACTCGCTGACGCCGGTTGCCCTGGCCATCAAGGACCGGCTCCAGTGCGTGGCGTTCGGAGGCTTCCCTTCGACCGTCTTCTTCACGATCCGGGCCCGCTTCCGGCGGCCGATCGAGGGAATCCGTCCACTGCGGGAAGCGTCCTTTTCGATTCCCCCGAGGCCATCTTCAACGAAACGATCGCGCCAACGTCCGGCCTTTTGACGAGTGATGTCCAACTTGGCAGCGATCTCCTGATTGTCCAGACCCCCGGCGGCCAGCAAGACAATTCGAGATCGTTCCGCCAACCGGACCGCCACACTGCGGCTTCGGCTCAGTCGCTCCAGTTCCTTCCGCACAGGAATGTCCAATTTAATCGTCGGTGCTCTCCTCATATATACTCAGACGTAGGAAAGCTGAATAAGTTACATTAACTGTGACGGACTACACTAGAATCTGCGCCCTGAGTTCCGTATCCGAGACGAATGTCGTCGCTCGCGGGCTGCCGTCGATCAGAAGCCTCGCCCCGGGAATGAACCCAGATCCACGAACCGTGAGCGCGAATCCGGACGCACCCGCGACCACCGGCACAGGCTGACCGCTGAGTTCGTCAAGCCGCGGCGGAGTGTCGCCGATCACGAAGATAACCGGGGCCGACTCGACGGAATCTCCCGAGGGGCTGGGGTTTCGGACGACGAGATTCACCTCCAGCGGAGTGGACAGCAACGTTGCATCAACTCGTGCGACCAGGATTTCGCTGCTGACGAACGTCGTCGGCAGTTCGGTGGTTTCAATGAGGACTACGCTGTCGCCGATGAAAGGACCGCCCTCGACAACGATGTCGCCCGACGCGGAGCCGACCGCCAGGCCGTCCGGTGTGACGGAGGTGATGGAAGGTTGGAGAAGCACTGCGGTGAAATCGTTCTCGCGACTGTTCTCTCCGTCGATGATGAACGAACGCTGGGACGGCTCGATGTCGAAGCCCAGGGCCTCGGCGCGCACGCTGTAGCTGCCTGGCAACAGATCCCGGAAAAGAAACGTACCGTTCAAGTCGGTCAGAGTGGTTCTCGATGTTGGTCCTAGAAGCTCGACCGTGATTCCCCGCACTCCCGCGCCACCGGAGCGCACGACCCCGACGGCGAGGTTGCTGGTCCGCGGTGCAGGCTCAAACTCTGAGGACGCAGGCAATGCTCGGAGCAGGGAGAGGGCCGTGCCGTCGGAGCGTCCCTCGACTCCGCCGGCCTCGATGGGAAGATCGGAGCGGACGAGCACGAATCCGTTGCCCTGCGCTTCGGGAAACAACTGGGCCAGTGAAGGTGTGATTCGTGTCGCTCCTGGAACGACGGCTCTAGTGCCTGAAACCGTCTCACCGTCGTCGAGCACGAATGTCAGCTCCAGATTGGCGTCGATCGCGCCCGGGTTGAACAGGTTCAACCCGAGGAAGAATCCGCTTCCGACCCGGCGTGTCTGGTAGACGAAGTCGCTCCTCGCCTCGGTGCCCGTGGGAACGAGGGCAAGACTCGGCTGGGAAACCTGTCCGACCGCCACGACGGCGCTTAACGATGCGGTCCCCTCGACGCTGACCGAGCCAATCACAAGCCCGGTGGTCAAAAGGCCAAAGAGATCTTCGATCGTCTCGCTGTTGGAAGCACGAGCGGGAAGCTCGATCGATGCCGGATTGTTCGAAGCCGGGACTATTGCGCCGTCGAGGTCCCGCGCCGATACGTTGACCGTCTGCGCGCCGTTCGAATTGTTCACCACCTGGAGTATCGAGAAGTACCCGTCTCCCTGGACGAAGAGAGGAACATCGGCCGTGGGTCCCTGATTCTGCACCACCAGTCCCGGCACGTACGCCAGATCCGTCCGGGGCACGCCACCCGCACTGTCAGGCGTAAAGTTGCGGATAAGGGCGGAAGAAGCGAGCTCGCGGCCGCCCAGGAAGAAATTCGAACTTCGGACGACGATGGATGCCACGGCCTCCGAGAACACGGACTCGTTGATCGTCTGATTCGAACCGACACTCCGCGGGCGCGTGCCGATCTGCGTCCCGTCGGCGCCGATCAACACGACCGTGACCTGCGCGTCGAGGGCCCCGGGATTGAAGATCTTGAGGTCGATCGTCGCGAACGCAGGAGCGAAAGGGATCACAACCTCGATGCCCGGAGTGACAGGTGTCAGGTGCTCGAACGATCCTTCATCCTCGAAGATCGTCGCCGTGACAGCCACGGGCAACGCACTCGAAATGACGGTACTCCCCCCGAAGTCCTCGATGTCGAGCGATTCAGCGGTGAAACGCGTTTGTTTGCCCGGGGCGAGCGTCAGGGTCCTGACGTCGGCGTCACCCGACGCGTTGAAGAAAGACGCGGTCACGACAGCAGTGTCACTGTTGACGTTGCCAATTGTGAACTCCGTTGCCGACGTCGTACCGGGATAGATGTAGGTCTCACTGGCCTGGCCAAGGGCAGGCCCGGGCAGGAATAGGAAAATGGCGCCAATTGAGATGATCCAAAGCGCTGCGCCGCGGGCTGAATTCAACCGTGTAGTCTTAGCTGTTATCGACATTCTTTAATTCCAGAGTTTTATCGTGATCCCCACAGACACTTCAGCGCTGTGGAGCAGGTTGTTCAGGGGCAATACCGTCACGGTCGGGTCTTCGGAGGAATCCGGCAGACCGAAGGTCGGGCTGCGAGAGAGAAACCCCCGAACATCGAACCGAACGCCGAACATGCCGTTGAGCCGCCGGCGGACGCCAAACCCGTAGTTCAACGAAAAACAGCCCGATTCGATCAGTTCGGAGATGTTGCCCTGCAGAGGGTCGCTGGCGATCCGCTTTGCCTCGGACGTCGGCCTGTAGATCGCGGCGCCGAGGCCGGCGCTGGCGAACGGAACGATGAAGCGCTCGTCAGTATCTTCGGTACCGAGGGGGTAGTACAGAACGTTTGCTCCGAACTGGTGGACCTGAGTCGGCAACTCGAGTGGTCGAGTCGCATTGTCGGCTCGTGTGAAAGTAGCGGTGGTCGATTGGTAACCGTAATATGCCTCCGATCCCCACTTGCCCTTCGTAAGAAAGTTGATGCGGAGGCCGCTCCGCAACCCGTCTTCCATGCTGAACGTGAGCGGAATCGGAGTCGGCGACTGCGGCTCGCCAATTTCAAAGCTCTCGGTCGTGAAGAGGGACCAACCGCCGTATAGATTCAATTCCCCACCGCTCTGAGAAAACAGAGGCACCGAACCGAGAATCAACATCAGCAACGCGAACAGCGCCTCTCTTCGTATTTGCATATTCAAAGACTCCTTCCGGACAGTTCCTACTAAACGACGCAAAGCGAGGTTGGAGACGTTAGACCGTTCAGAAGCCGGATTCGCATGTTAAAGAGTGTTAAACCCACGTTCACCATTGGTTACTCCACTTTGCCATCCCGCGTTGTGCATACATCTTCAGGACAGGGGCTGCAAAAGGGGGACGGCGGCTGCTGTCAGGCTGTAGCCGGGCAATGGCGCCGAGAATATAGAGGCAAAGGACCACAGTTGATCCTGCTCCGTATTCTCATCGCGAACTCTCAGTGCCATCAGGCGGATGATCGGCTCATCGTTCCTACTCCTCACCTTTATTGGACCCCAATCTTGTAAAGGAACAGTGTGGAGCGCCGGGCAGAATTGTTAGGGAAACGTAAAGGTGGTTCAGTTACGAGCTACGAGAGGCTAATAATGGTAGAGATGATCGACCCACCCGAGTCCAGGCACGCAAGACACGGCCTCTGATCATCGATGACGACACGCAGCTCTGCTGGGTGATTCAGGAGTACCTGTAACGACTCCGTCCTCGAATCCTGCCGATCGATTCCAGAACGGCGTTCGCGTGACGCATCAAGTCGCTTGTCTCTGACTGGCAGGTCACTCATACCGCAGCGCGTCGATCGGCTCCAGTGAGGCGGCCTTGTGAGCCGAGTAGTACCCAAAGAAGATCCGCCTCCTCCGCAGAATTTGTGGGCAGTCCAAAGGCCTGTGCGCACATAAGTAATTGAAACAAAGTACCTTATTCTTTTGTTCGACGGCGAATATTCCAGTACCCACTTCGGTCGGACGCCTACACCCGGTGCCCGGAGCCCCCGCCGGAGGCCCCGTTCCCCATCGCCCACACCAGCCGACACCGCGGAGCGCAGCCGAGGGTCAAGGCCGGCGCAGCCGCCGAGCTTGCGAGGGAAGCCTTGAGGCTTGGCGAGCACCGTGGTCTCCTCAAGCGGCGATGGAAGACGGTTTTACCCACAAATTCTGCGGAAGACCCGAAGATCCGAGTCAATCCCATTCTTAGTTGAAACTCTCCACGGCTCACGATTGGTCACGCAACCTTCTTCTTCGATCTCGTCGACGTCTTCGCCTCAATCTTCAGCTCCCGCCTGAGGGCTTCGCGGAGCTTTGGAAGATGACGGTAGCCGATCACCTTCCTCAAGCGTGGTTCGATGTCGATGAGCGCCGTCGCCAACCAGCGCTGCCGCTGGCTCGAGTTCTTCCAATGATCGACCTTCGCGCACCTTTCCTCGACGAGGGCATTGACCGATTCCAAGCAATTCGTCGTCTTGAACGAACGGCCCAGGACCCCGTACACGCCGAGTCGATGCAACGTGAGGGTCTCCTCCAGGCCTTCCTCAAGGCTCGTAGCGGCCGATTGGTTTCGCTCCTCGAGCTCTCCATGGAGCTGTTCGAGGGCCGCCCGGGCTTCGTTGTACTCCGGGCGCTGGTACGCACGCTGAAGCCGCTTGCGCCACGCGGCTTGCTCGGTCTTCGACAGGTAGCTCACCACGTTCTCGCGTTTGTGCCATTGGCAGCGTTGGACCAGGGCTCGATTACCGAATGCCCGCTTGACTGCCGCGCGCAGACCTTTGCCGCCGTCGACGATCACCAGCACGCCTTCAGAGATGTCCAGGCCTCGCTCCATCAATGAACGGAGAAACGGAGTCAGTACCTGCTCGTTCTCCGTACTCGTCTCCACGAAGCCTAAGAAGCGTTTGTCGCCCGTAATTGTGATGCCCAGGGCCACAACCATCGTGGCGTCGGCAAACATTTTCCCGTCCAGGAAGATCGCCACCACGTCCTCGGCCGACAGATCCCGCTCCTGCATCTCCCGAAGTTTCGCCCCACTCGCCTGGACGAATCCTCGAGACACCGTCGAGCTCGACAATCCGATGGCTCCTGGAATCGCTTCCGCGGCCGACTCGTAGTTCCGGCAGGAGATCCCATAAAGCACACGTCTGAGAAGCAGTTCGTTCACCGCGCCATCCGGACTGAGTTCCTCGTAGCTCCGAAGCGGAATCTCCCCGCCCGCCACGCTGCGCACTCGAGGCACCCGAACCGGCACCCGCTGGCCCCCGAGCCCCACGGTCCCCGGATTACTCCCGTGTCGCCGGCCCCTCAACGTCGCCTCCTTTCGCGCGTATCGCTCACCCGCCAACGCCTTCACTTCCTCGTCGAGCAACTCCTCCACGTGCATCAACCCCAGTGGGATCAACGCCCGAATCATCTCCACCTTCGAGTCCAATTCCAGTCCCGAGTATTCCTCCCGGCTCAGGACCTCGACCTCACCCAGCACACGCGACTTCTTGCGTTTCTTCACCGAACGTAACAGACTGCTCATCTCGGCTCCTTTCTCTTACAGGCTTGATGTTGTTTCTTCCAATACCATCAAACCATAGGGTTTGGAGCCGTTTCAATTTCCAACTAAGATTGGCACACTTTCGAAGATCCCGATACCGGCGGCAAACACGAAGGAGATTACGGTGGCCTCCGGCGAAACGAGTGTCGGCCAATTCATCAGATGCGCAATACCGACTGACAGACCCGCGCCGATACAAGTCCACGCGCCTGCTGCCTCGCTAACGGCAGGCACTCCACAAGGTAAATCGTATGGCCGTAAACGTGAATGTAATACCAGGCGTCCTCGGTGATGATGTTGAAAAAGTCTTCGCGTTTGATGTCCATGGCGATTTGGATCTCGCCGTCCAGCGCGTTTTCCAGCGAGCGAACGTGCGGTTCCAGAGTCGGATTCAGCGCTACGATCCGATAGTGTGCAGGCGGTTGCCATGCGACTTTCGGTCTGTTCATTCCTAGTCTCTCCTTGAGCCTCCCCGAGTGTGCTCGATCAGGGCAGTCAGGTTTAAGGCAAGCGCCTGATCCTGGTCCGTATTCTCATTCTTGACCCTCCGAGCCATCTGCGGAATCATGCTCCACGTTTCCTGCTATTCACTTCTATTGGACCCCACACTCGTTAGAAGGAACTGTGAGGCGCGTCAGGAGAATTGTTAAGAATCGTAAAGTGTTTCAGTAAGGGCGGCGAGTTGCCCTATGGTTTGTCGCTCTTCGCATCAACGACGGTTGGCTGGTTTCGTTCGATCCGGTGAGGACTTTCCTCCGGCGCAGCACCGGAGGATCGTCATCGTCGGTCTCAGTTGTTTCGTCGGATGCGGGCTCCCGCCCAAGGGAGCCGGTTCGTTCACTATCGGCGGAGCGATGGCCATCAAGGGCCAACAACTGGCCCTTGATGGCTTCGAATTCGAGCGTTGAGCTGACGTATTGTTCTCGCGCTGGGAGGATCTCTTCTATATTCTCCCTGGTCTTGCCGATTCGATCCTCCGTTGCCGGATGTGACGAAAACAGCGTCGAAATGCTTCCGGGCTGAGATGTCTCCTGTGCCTGAAGGGTTTCGAACATGCTGATCATGGCGGCAGGATCGTAGCCGGCAAGGTACATGTACTGGATTCCGAGAAGATCGGCCTCCTCTTCCGCGCTGCGGGAAAACTTGAGGAAAGTCACCGGGACCAGGAATCCGGCGGCCTGTTGGGCGACGGCACCTCCAGTCCCACCGAGGAATATCAGCGGCATCGTCGCGAGGCTGACAAGCTGCTCCTTCGACTGGTTTTCGGTACCGTGGCGCGCGGTGACGTGGGCGATTTCATGCGCGAGCACACCGGCCAGCTCCGCCTCGGAGTTGGCGACCGCGATCAAACCCGCGTTGACATACAGATAGCCACCGGGCAGCGCGAAGGCATTAATTTCGTCCGAATCGACCACCTTGATCGTAAACGGAATCTCGGCGTCGGAACTGCGAACCAGATTCTGGCCGATGCGGTTCACGTATTCGGTGATAATTGGGTCCCTGATGAGAGAGAGCTCACGTTCGAGCTCGACCGCCAGTTGCCGACCGAGTTGCATCTCCTCCTCGATCGACGTGAAGTTGATGCTTCCGCTGTTGATGTCTCGGCTACCGATGTTCTCGATATCGGCGTTCTTCTGGTCTCCAGCCGTCGCGGGGATTGCGAGAGCGAGAGCCAGAACCAATGTCAGAAGTGGCTGTACCCGTATTGTCGTCGTCATCTTGTACTCCATTAGTCTGTTTGTCTGTCTGGCCTGCCGAATGGCTGAACCCACACGACATCGGCGCCAGAACAGTGAGCGCCCCGACACCGTTTAACCCTCTCGGCCCTCAGATCGTTCAACACGAAGATCGTTCCGGACCTCGAAGAACCCAGCGACGCTTCGGGCCAGGGTCGCGGCAAGCTGGCTGTCCATCTCGGAACTGACCGCTCCTTTTAGCGTGACCGTTCCGTGGTCGACGATGATGTGAATAGAGGATGCCCCCCCGACGCCGTAGTGGTGGAGCGGGGAGTTCCAGTTGTAAATCGCATGATAGAGGGCCGCGCGCGACTGGTCATCGAACCCGGAAGCCGGTAGCAGTTCAATCTCGTTGAAGACACGCGAGACCTCTTCGATTTCCCCCATGCGTTGTTCGATGTTGGACTTGAGGCCGGCCGTCACGACGTCTCCCTGCAGGACCACCGTTCCGTCCCGCATGATCTCTGCTTCCAGCCAGTCGAAAACGGAATACTCGGGAACCGTTGCCAGTTCATGCCGGATACTGTTCGCGAGGCTCGACTGCTCCTGACGGAGTGTCTCGTCCAGCCCAGGGGCTTGCCGCAGTTCAGGTTCGTTTTGCACCTGATTCATGGCCGCCGATGTAACTTCGCCCCACATTGCGATGTTGGGCGACGTAAGGGCCATCAGAACCAGAGCTGTGCTCGCGATTAGATTGGACATTTCTAAAACCCTCCTTTGCCGGGGATACCTGGGAATTCAGGTTCTTCCCTGCCTATTTCAATTGGACTGCAAGCTTGTAAAGGCCTTGTGTCGAGGGGTAGGGAGAATTGTTAAGGAAACGTAAGGGTGTTTCAGTTGCGAGCTACGATAGGCTAATAATGGTATTGCGATGACCGACCAACCAAGTCCAGGCAAGACACGGCTTCTTGTCATCGATGACGACACGAAGCTCTGCCGACTGATCAAGGAGTACCTCGCACCGCTAGGCTACGATGTTTCCATGGCTCACACCGGACCGGAAGGTCTGGCGCGGGCGGTCGAAGAAGATTTCGAGGCGATCATTCTGGACGTGATGCTTCCGGGAATGGACGGCCTGGAAGTCTTGCGTCGACTCCGGGAGCGGACGAGCGTACCGGTGCTGATGCTGACAGGCCTCGGGGAAGAGTCAGACCGAATTGTCGGCCTCGAGGTGGGTGCCGACGACTATTTGCCGAAGACGTTTTCGACAAGGGAACTCCTGGCCCGATTGCGAGCCGTTATTCGACGCGCTCGAATCACGGCATCTCGGAAGGGCGATGTCCGCGAACCGGCCGTCGTTGTCGGAGACCTTCGAATCGATCCGGAGACTCGTGTTGCTACTCTCAGCGATGAGCCACTGATGCTGACCGCTGTGGAATTCGACATTCTTCTCGTTCTGGCACGCGCGTGTGGCCGAGTCCAGACACGAGGACAGTTGCTGCTCCAGGTTGCCGACAGGGACTTCGAGGTCTTCGATCGCTCGATCGACGTGCATATCTCTTCGATACGCCGTAGGCTGGGCGACGACGCCCACTCACCACGATTCATCCAGACGATTCGATCCGTCGGCTACGTGCTACTGAAGCCGGAAACGGAGACCCCCCAATGAGCGCCCGTCTGTCGCTCACGGTCAAGATCGGGTTCCTCGCGACGATCAACGTCCTGCTCCTGACTGCAGTTCTGGTGGCCTTCGCAACCGTGCAGTTTCGGCTCGACCTGGAGTCGTTCCTGGTCGCTCCGGCGAGGGACCGCATTCTGGCAACCTCTCGGCTTCTCGCTCTGGAACTCGCCGAGACCGCCATCGACGAGCGGGAGGCCCTGCTGGAAGCGTACTCCGACGAGTACGGGGTCCGCTTTCACCTTGTGAACCTCAATGGCACGGGTCTGATCGGGCCGAGCGTCGAACTCCCACCTCAGGTGGTCGAACGCTTGCCGCGACGGCGCGGTGCTCGCGCCCCCCGCCTATCAATCTCGGCCACCTCGGGCAGGGGGCCTGTTTTCATGGTGGCGACGTCAAACCCGACCCGCTACTGGGCTGGAGTCCGTATTCCGGTGCTCGATCCGACTGGCGCAACGTCGATGTCGGCAGTCCTGCTCCTGGTCTCCGACTCCTTGTTGGGCAATCAGTTTTTCTTCGACCCGAACCCGTGGCTAGGAGCCTGCGCGGCAGAAGGACCGGAATTGGGCGGTACCGGAACGAAGATGTAGGACATGTCACGAACCTATCGGACCTATATTCCGGAACAGAGCCTGCTGATGCCGCCGTCGTTGAGAGATTGGCTGGCGGAAGATCACCTGTCCTATTTCATATCGGATGCCGTGGACGCGATGGATTTGAGCGCGTTTGAAGAGCGGTATGGAAGTGAAGGACCAGGCAATCAGGCGTACGATCCGCGGATGATGGTGAAGGTGCTGATCTATGGGTACGCGACCGGGGTGTTTTCGTCCAGGAAGATGGCGGCAAAGATGAGCGAAGACGTGGCGTTCCGAATGTTGGGATCGGCGAACTTCCCGGCACACCGAACGATTTCAGATTTTCGCAAACTGCATCTGGAGGAGTTCGGGAACCTGTTTGTGCAAGTGGTGAGAATGGCGCGAGAAGCGGGACTGGTGAAGATGGGAACCGTGGCGGTGGATGGAACCAAGATGCGGGCGAATGCGAGCAAACGCAAAGCGATGAGCTATGAACGGATGAAGAAGCAGGAAACCGAGTTGGGGGAACAGATTCGGGATCTGATCAATCGGGCAACCGCGACCGATGAGGAAGAAGACCAGCGTTACGGGGCCGATCGGCGAGGAGACGAACTACCCGAAGGATTGGCGACGCACGAGAAGCGACGGACCACGATCCAGGCGGCGATGAAGCGACTCGAAGAGCGTCAGATGGCTGCCGACCAGGAAGCGGAAAGGAAACCGGGAGACGACAAGCCTGGAAGCGGCAAGAAGGGCAAGCCGTTCAAACGCCCCATGGGTGAGCCCAAACCCAAAGCCCAGGATAACTTCACCGATCCGGAAAGCCGGATTATGAAGACCTCGACGGAAGGATTCCAACAATGCTACAACGCGCAGGCGGCGGTGGATTCCGAGGCGCGAATCATCGTCGCCACAACGGTGAGCAACAATGCTTCCGATACCGGACAGTTGACACCGACTCTGGATGAGTTGAACAAGAATCTGTCCGAGAGTCCGGACCGGGTACTGGCGGATGCGGGATACCGATCCGAGTCGAATCTGCGAATGCTGGAACGACGAGAAATTGATGGGTACGTCCCGATGGGCCGCGAGAAGGATATTGACACGGCCCCACTCCCACCCAAAAGCACAGCGATGGGTCGGATGATCCGCAAGATGAAAACCCAGCGAGGGCGTGATCGTTACCGGGCCCGAAAGCACATCGGTGAGCCACCGTTTGGGTGGATCAAGTCGGTGCTCGGATTTCGACAATTCAGTCTGCGAGGTTTGGACAACGTCACCTGCGAATGGAACCTGGTGGCTCTGGCGGTGAACTTGCGACGGATGAACGGAAAGATCGAATGGGCCTAGTCCGCAAAACCGGGGACAACCAACCCAGCCCCGGGGCCAACGACTCAGGTCCGCACAGCTTCGAACAGGTCATTTCGAAAGAATCGGGCGGTTCTGCTCCCAAGACCCTATCGAATCCCAATAGCTCCGAGTTCTTCGCGCTTTGCCGCGCAGACTCCTAGCGATAACCTTGGTCGTCATTCTCGTCTCCCTCGCCGTGTGGTTACCGCTGATACGGGGCGTCACCCGATCCATTACCCAGATGACTCGAGCGACGGCCCGGATTGCCGAGGGACAGTTCGACGTGCTGGTGACGGCAACAAGGAAAGACGAGGTGGGACAGCTCGCCTCGTCCATTAATCGGATGAGCGGTCAGCTCGCCGGATTCGTGAGAGGCCAGAAACGTTTTCTGGCGGATATTGCCCATGAACTTTCATCGCCAATAGCACGGATGCAGATGGCGCTGGGAATTCTCGACCAAAGGGTGGAGGACAAGCAGCGGGAGCATGTCGCGGACGTTCAGGAAGAGGCGGAGCATATATCCGGCCTCATCAACGAACTGCTCTCCTTTTCCAAGGTCGGGATGCTGTTTGATGACGCGAAGCTCGTCCCTGTCAACGTTGCTGACATCGTTCGCCGCGTTCTGGAACGTGAGGCACTAAAGGATTCGGACATCAAGAGTGTGGTCGAGGACCGTCTGAAGGTGCTCGCGGAGCCGGGTCGTCTTTTCCGCGCACTCGCCAACCTCGTTCGAAACGCAACACGGTACGCTGGCGAAGCCGGCCCGATTGAGATTCAGGCACGTTTGGAGAATGACGACATCGTGATCACAGTTGCCGATTCTGGACCAGGCGTTCCCGAAGACACTCTAGAAGATCTTTTGGGTCTTCCGCAGAATTTGTGGGTAAAACTGTCTTCCATCGCCGCTTGAGGAGACCACGGTGCTCGCCAAGCCTCAAGGCTTCCCTCGCAAGCTCGGCGGCTGCGCCGGCCTTGACCCTCGGCTGCGCTCCGCGGTGTCGGCTGGTGTGGGCGATGGGGAACGGGGCCTCCGGCGGGGGCTCCGGGCACCGGGTGTAGGCGTCCGACCGAAGTGGGTACTGGAATATTCGCCGTCGAACAAAAGAATAAGGTACTTTGTTTCAATTACTTATGTGCGCACAGGCCTTTGGACTGCCCACAAATTCTGCGGAGGAGGCGATCTTTTTAGACCCTTCTTTCGACCAGAAACCGCCCGTGGTCGCGAAACTGGCGGCGTTGGCCTTGGACTTGCCATCGTCAAATCTTCGATCGAAAGCTGTAACGGAACGGTCCGAGCCCGAAACCGGCAACCGGCGGGCTTCGAAGTCGAAATCCGACTCGATTCGGTCGATTGAGCCAGCTGCCAATGAAGGTTTATAGCTTCAGAGAGTCACAAGGACGTATTACCTCTTACCGCATTTGTGCTTGCGGAGGGGCGGTGCGGAACTTTCGTAGGATTACCCGCGAAAAACGCCGAAGCGTTTACTGATTCCGTCTCAACCGCCGAGTCGCAATCCGGGACACTGCAGTCGTCGTCGGGCACTCTTGATTCACAATCTTAGATTTACTTAGTCGATCGAAAGAACGCTGCCGCCTTCTCGGAACTCTTTTGAATCGGTTGATGCTCGCCTCGCTCCCAACTCGCTACCGTGCTCTCGTCCATGGAGAGCGCCTGTGCCAGTGACTCTTGAGAAAGCCCCATAGTAGTACGGCACTGCTTCATCCATTCCCCAAATGAACTCGGTGGCGTGTATGGGCAGTATCCGAGAAAACTGACAATGTGTGGCAGGAAACGGGTTGCCGGTTCGTAGCGGTTCGTTTCCCAATTGGCGATATTGGGCATGCTGACCCCGATTTCGCACGCAACTTCCCGCTGAAGTAGAGCACGATCCAGCCGTGCCGTCCTGAGATGGTCACCTAACGTAATGATTTTATTAGGGTACCTATGCGACTTCGGCTTGGGGCCTCGGAGCCGAATCGCAAAAAGGCAACGCAACCCTGCAAGTGCGGCTTCCTGACGGATCCGCGAAAGGAGTGTTCGTGCACTCCAAAACAGATTCATAACTACATGTCCCGGATCTCCGGCCCCCTGCTCGACCGGATCGACATCCAGGTCGATGTGCCGGCGGTTCCATACAGGGAAATCGCCGGCGGCGGCCCGGCCGAATCGTCTATCGATATTCGCAAAAGGATCGTCCGTGCTCGTGGTGTACAGGTCGCCCGCTTCGCTGGCGGCAACCGGCACACAAACGCACGATTGCTGGCGTCTGAGGTAGAGACGCACTGCGCATTGAACGCCGAAAGCGAACGTCTAGTCGAAAACGCGATCAATCACATGGGCATCTCGGCCCGCGGATGGAACAGGATCCTCAAGGTTGCTCGCACCATTGCTGATTTGGAGGGTGGCGATGACATTGCCCCAGCTCACGTCGCCGAGGCAATCCGATACCGGACACTGGACCGGGAGAATCAATAATTAGTCAGGTTTTAAGACTTCGCGATAGAACCGGAGCCAGTTTAGTCCTAGTATCTTTTCGATATCACCCGATCGATAACCACGGCGGGCCAACACCTGGGCCACAGTCTTGTACCGTTCGGGCGATTCCAACTCAGGAATCCACGGAGGCCACCGGACCTGATAAGACGGCTTAAAACTTGTCAGACGCGGTACATACCAGCTCTCCCGTGTTACGCCGCGTGAAATCCCACGGATTGCAAAATCTGACGACAGGCCCACATGATCGATTCCTGCCACCTGTACCGCATGATCGACATGGTCCGCATGAGTTTCGATCGTCGTTTCTCCGCCCGGATCCGGGCCGATCATGTACCCGAGCGCGATCACTCCCATTACCCCGCCTTTATCAGCCATTGCCCGTATCTGCTCGTCTGTCTTTGCACGAGGATGATCGGGGTACAGGGCCTCACACATCGTATGGTTAAAACACGGTCCGGGATTGCTGAATTGTATGCCATCCATCGTTGTCTGGCGGCCGCAATGTGACAAATCTACAATGATGCCTAATTGGTTCATCCGTGCGACTGCGGCGACACCAAAGTCAGAGAGTCCGGCGTTCGTACGCTCTGTGCAGCCATAACCCAGGAGGTTTCGTTCGTTGTATGTCAACTGAATCCAGCGCGTGCCGTTCTCGTACAAGTTTTCTAAATTATCAATGTCATTTCCAATCATCGTGGCATTTTGAAAACCAAACATCATCGCCAGCTTGCCGTCACGCTTAGCGCGTTCGAAATCTGCTGCGGAAACAGCTCTCAACAGCTTGTCGGGATTTTCCTGAATACGCGTATCCCATGTGGCCAGGGCTCTAAGGGCAGATGTCAAATTCCCAGAGGAAAGAGAGGTCAAAATCCCCGTATAACCGGACTGCTCGACAGCCTTCAACCAATCTTCACCCCAATCCCGGGCCGAGATGAGGGCGTCTATGACTATGGCTTGATTGTAAAGCTGTTCAATTTGACTCGAGTCCTGGCTTTCGAGCTCGGCGGATTGAAGTTGTCCCGGCACGAATGCACCGAGGGGCATAAGTTTCAGAAAATCTCTACGTTTTAGGCCCACAACCACCTCCCTCATAGTTTGAAATACAGTAGCCTGCTCCGCTCACCCATCGTAGAGTCGTCACGACGGCCGTCGCCGAGGCTCCTAGCGGTTCACATCAGGCAGCGCCTTTCTAGGCACCAGTTCGTCACGCATGGCAGCGTTATAGGCAAAGATGGCCGCCACGGTCGCCAGCTGCACGACGTCCTCACGTTGAATGCGGTCGTACACATCCATGTTCGAGTGATGTGTCCGCGCGTTGTATTCGAGTCGGTCCTGCATGAACTGGAATCCCGGCAGACCCACGGCATCGAACGATGTGTGGTCAGTGCCGGAAACCGAGCGCGGTCCCAGAGTGGTCACACCAAGGTCGGCTAGAGGCGCGATCCACTGCTCGAAAACGTTCCTTACTCCGATGTTGCTCTGCAACCACACGCCGCGGGCTCTTCCGGCTCCGTTGTCGATGTTGAAGTACGCCGATAGCTTCGCATGGTCGGGCAGCAACTCCATCGTCTCGCGATCACCGAAGTGCCGCTTAACGTATTCGCGGGAACCGATCAGCCCCTGTTCTTCTCCGCCCCAGAGTGCGATTCGGATCGTGCGGCGCGGTCGTGCCTCGACTACCTGGAGTATCCGCATCACCTCCATCATCGCCGCGCTGCCCGAAGCGTTGTCGGTCGCGCCCGTCGCGCCGTGAGTGGAATCGAAGTGAGCGCCGATCATGACGACCTCATCCGCCAGGTCCGTGCCTGGGATCTCGGCGATCAGGTTGAACCCGTTCATGTCGACTTCGTCATGGAACTCGGTCTGGACTTCGAGTTCCACACGCACCGGCACGCCTTTGTCCAGGACCCGCATCATCCGGTTGTAGTGTTCGACGGCGAGCGTGACGCCAGGAGTGATGTTGCCGGCAGTCTCGTCGCGCGGTCCGCGCCCTGACGGAAACACCGTACCGCCATCGGTGCGCTGCGTCCGCCACGAAAGGTTGCTGCCGCCGGCGGGCTCAAAATTGTTGCTGCCCCTGTCGAATGTGGCGACGACTCCTTCAGCCAGGTAAAACTCTCGAATCTGCTCCTGCAAGCTCGGACCATCGCCACCCCTGCCGCCGCGCCCCCCGCGACCGCCACCGCGGCCCCCACGGCCGCCGCGGCCGGCTGGTATCGGCATCATCTCGGCTTCAGCAATGTCCTCCGCCGTCATGCGGAGCACCATCCTGCCGTCGAGCATCTGGACGGCACGCACCGGCTGCGTGAGAACGATCTTTCCGCCGAGCTTGCCGCGGTACTCGTCGAAGTCCGCGGCGGACTGAATCGACACCTGCACCACGTCGGCCGTCTCCATGCCTTCGGTGCTCGATGTCCACGAGTGCGGATACCCAATAAGCGGTTGGGCCTGTGGCTCGATCATGTTCGCTGTGAATCGAACCAGCGACCAGCCTTTGCCGAACGCGAACTTCTCTTCGTTGATGTTGGAAAGCTCCCATTCGGTAAACTTCCCCTGAACCCATTCGCTGGCCTGCTTGATCGCGGGTGAACCGGTCAGGCGCGGACCATAGACGTCGGTCAGCCAGCTGATGTGGTCCATCACCTCCGAGCGGTTCAGACCTTCCTCTCGAATCTTACCGATCATGGCGTAATCGAGTGGCTCGATTCCGGATGCCGATGCACTCGTCTGCGCGGATGCCGGACGCAGTTGTTGGCCGGTCGCGATCAGGACGATGATCGCCACGGTCACGGCTACGATCAGCAGCACGCGAGTCCCTTGGTTGCTTCCGCCGCGTTGCCCCCTGGATCGCCCGTTTGTGGTCTTGCTCATAGTTCTTGGCCCTCGGTTTGAAATGTTCGGCTTCATTCGGTGATTTCGGGATGTTTCAGGTGGTGGCCGGAGGCATCCTGATATGCCTTGGCCACTGCGAGAAGTTCGGATTCGCCGAAGGGACGTGCAAAGAACGTCATGCTGGTGGGCATGCCCTCGTCGTTGAAACCGTTGGGGACCGCGATCGCAGGATACGTTGCATAGTTGCACTGCGAAGAGGCGCTCAAGCCCTCCGGTTGCGTCGCGCCACCGCCCCCACCGCGACCGCCTCGCGGACTGAGGAAGACATCGACGCCTTCGGTGGCCTTGGCCAGGTCCATCATCATCATCATGCGGGCGCGCTGGGACTGGAGATACTCGACTGCCGGGATGAGCCGGGCCGCTCGGAAGCCGGCGGCTCGCCCCGCTCGGGTCATCAGACCGACCCTGTCGGAACGGACGAACTCGTCGAAAAAGACCGCCATTTCCACGTTGTGGGCCGTCACGGAAACCGGGAAGCGAGGGATCTCGAATGGGATGGGATCGACGCCAAGGGCCTTCAACTGGTCCAGCGTCGCCTGGTTGATGGCCCGATTGGTCGGATCCTCGACGGCGTCGAAGTATTCCGGAAGATACCCGATACGAAGTTGAGTGATGTCCAGGCTGGCGTCCCAGTTGAACGGAATGTCCTGGACGCTCATGTCCCGATCATCCTGCTTGGCTATCGCGGCCATGACGATGGCGCAATCTTCCGCGTAGCGGCACATCGGTCCGACGCGGTCCTGCGTCCAGGACAACGCCATCACGCCGTAGCGGCTGACGCGGCCCAACGTCGGCCGAAGTCCAGTGACACCGCAGTTTGAGGAAGGACCGAGAATGGATCCGCTGGTCTCGGTGCCGAGGGAAAAGCCCACGCATCCGCCACCGGTCGCCGAACCCGGTCCGGCCGACGACCCACCGGAACTCCGTTCGGGATTCCACGGATTGTTGGTGCGGCCTCCGAACCAGTTGGAGCCCGCAGCAAACTCACCGGAGGTCAGCTTCGCGATCAGAACGGCGCCGGCGTCGCGGACCAGTTCGATCACCGTGGCGTCATAATCGAGAACCTGCTCCTGGTAGGCACCCGACCCCCACGTCGTCCGGTAGCCTTTGGCGGCGATAATGTCCTTGGCTCCCCAGGGGATGCCGTGGAGAGGCCCCTTGTAGCGGCCTGCCTCGATCTCGGCGTCGGCGGCACGTGCCTGGTTCATCGCCAGATCGTCGGTAAAGCTCACGACACAGTTGAGGACGGGATTATGTCGTTTCAGCCGATCCATGTACATCGTCGTCAGTTCAACGGAACTGACCTGACGGGTCCGGACGAGTTCCGCCAGGTGGCGGACCGGCCAGAACGCCACGTCTTCGAGGTTGGAGGGACGAGTGACGGCCGGCGGATCGCTGATGCGGAACGGCCTGGCGGTCCGATCG
Organism: Terriglobia bacterium; assembly: GCA_965262425.1. GTDB lineage: Bacteria > Acidobacteriota > Terriglobia > 20CM-2-55-15 > 20CM-2-55-15 > CAZOZZ01. The sequence continues at coordinate 3,913,268 of OZ253536.1, forward strand.
ACCTTCATGCCAGGCACTATCGGGTCGAAATGAAACGGTGGCGAAATGTCATTCGGGATGTGGAAGTTGTGCAGGTCTTCGTAGTTTTCGATGGCATCGTTGACCCGTTCCACCATCTCAGTCCGCTCTTCTTCAGAGAATTCGATCCCGGACATGGCGAGCGCGTCGCGAAGCATCTCGGCGCTGATACGCGCCTCTTCCGCTTCCTGCATCTTTCCCCACAGGACGCCGGGCAGAAGCGTGGCGCCAAGGCCTGCCGTCGCAAAGTGGGTCATGAATCTCCGCCGGTTCTCGCTCGTGTTCATCGTCACGATTCACCTCCGATCTTATTGTGTGGAGCCCGGAAAGGCCTGATTCTATACGAAGCGAGCGCTGGAGTGAACGGATTTACGCCCGGGAGAGAGGCCCCTTCCTACCGATAGGGAACTGAGCTTGATCGGTCCCCCTCCCTGTTCGTTTTTGGAACAACCGGTTATGGAAACGGACAGGCGCCGACGGGGCAAAGCTCCGTGGCTCACAATAGGAGCCTGCGCGGCAGAAGAGATCTACTGCGAAAGCGGTATAATCGGTCCATATTCCCCCGATTTTTCGTTACATAGAACCACTATTCGCCTCAAAATCGAGGAAATCTGGCCTCGATTCTCCACTTTCTCGCTACGATCCCTTCTACCGCCGAGGCTCCTGGCTATTTGAATAACGGTATGTTAAAGACAGATTGAGTTTGGCCTCTGGCGTGCTCTTGATTGACATCGGAGCCAACATGAACGCTGTGAACACCGCTTCGAAACCGGGTATGCGTGAAAGCACACACGAGCCAATACGAGTCCTCCTGGCAGACGACCAGGCGGATGTTCTGGTGGCCCTGCGCCTCCTGTTGAAAGCAGAGGGTTTCGAGACCGAAGCGATCGACCGGCCGGGCGACATTATCGAGGCGGTGGCGAATCAGAAGTTCAACCTGATCTTGATGGACATGAACTACTCGCGCGATACGACATCCGGACGGGAAGGCCTGGATGTTCTCCGGCGCCTGGGGACGATACCGAACGTCCCGCCGATCGTCGTGATGACCGCCTGGGGCAGTATTTCCCTGGCGGTAGAGGCGATGCAGCGCGGCGCTCGGGATTTCATTCCAAAACCGTGGGACAACGACCACGTGCTGGCCACGGTCCGAAAGTACGCGACCCCGGCATCCGAACCAGCCACCAGAACAGAAGAACAGGAAGCCGCCGACAAGCACGCACGCGATATGAAGATCGCTCGGAAAGTGCAGAGCCAGTTGTTTCCGCACAAAATGCCCGACCTTCGAACGCTCGAGTACGCGGGGCACTGTCGTCCAGCGGGTGTCATTGGCGGGGACTATTACGATTTCATGGATCTTGCGCCCGGAAGGATGGCACTGGTCCTGGCCGACGTGTCCGGTAAGGGCGTGTCGGCGGCCCTGATGATGGCGAACCTGCAGGCGACCTTGCGCAGCCACTCCGAGCGGGCGCTCGAGGACCTGTCGTCACTCGTTACCGAGGCGAATCGACTCTTTTTTGACGCGACATCTCCGGAACATTACGCAACCTTGTTCCTGGGTGAATACAACGACCGAACACGCTGTTTGTCCTACATCAACTGTGGGCACGTTTCCCCGCTGGTGTTGCGAAAGAATGGTCAACTCGACCACCTCCACTCGACAGCCACGGTCCTCGGTATGTTTTCCGATCTCACGAGCGAGGTGGGCCAGATCGAACTCGGCGCCGAAGACACGTTTCTGGTCTTCTCCGACGGAGTCACCGAAGCGGAAAATGACGAAGCACAGCCCTTCGGTGAGGCTCGTCTCGTCTCTCTCGTTCGACAGTATTCGCACCTTGACGTGGCCGCACTGCCGGGTGCGATCACCGAGGCACTCGTGAACTCGGCGTTCCCTCCCGATGATGACGTGACAGTCATCGCCGCCCGGGGACGGTAGGAACCCGAACCGACCCCCGGTTGTCAGGGGGCGACGATCGCCGAATTCCTCCCCTCAACCCTTACTTCTCAATCCCTCTTCCCACCTGTCCAGGGGGGTAAATAGGACATTTCACGTCGCCTCGGCAGTGGTCCGTTTTAATGTTCGCCCCATCACGTGGGGAATCGCTCGCATCTCTCAGCCGGGGGTTCGAAAGGCCGCCGCGACAAGGAACGACACGCCAAGGTGTCCGAGCACATAGGTTGTGAGGACAAGAACCAGCACTCCGAACGGCGGGCCCCACCAATCCCCGTAAAGCAGAAGATCGAAAGTGACGACGGTGACGGCCAGGAAGAAAAGAACCAGTTGTCCACCACGTGCGGATTCCAGCCCAAAACCCCTCCGGTGTACTTCGCCGAAGAAGAAGAACGTCAGGACCAGCAGCAGCATGAAGCTGCTCGTCCGGTCCGAACCTCGACGAACCGCCAGGAGACCCTCCCATTGGGTCAGTATTTGGACCAGTTGACTTAAGACCAGGAACCCCATCAGCAGTCGAACCGCGCGTCCAATCGGACCGGGGCGGGGTAGGGTCCCCGCGTTAACCGTTTCCGTGATTGGCATTATGCATCTCCTGGGTCGCCATCATGAGTTGCGGGTGAGACCGCTATTGGTTTCGCCCCCTGGCCGGCTCTCACTCTCGCCAGGAGAAGGAACACACCAGAAGCCGGGGCGGCCCCGGATGATACCGATCCCCCAGATGATCAGCAGAGACGGCCAGATGTAGTCCCAGGCGCCGTAGGGAAGAATCCCCAGGTTGTGCGCCAGAAATGCCAGGCCGATGAACACGAAAGAGTAACCGCACCACATGAGAGAACCTCCGCTATTGTTTGTTCGTTTACCCTGCCTCACATGATAGGCAAACCGGACGGACCCTCAAACGATGCCGTGACGAACGGTCGAAAAACTCGCCGGATGGTTTGGATCAGGGCGTGGGCGGCAGTTGTCAGACGCCTTCCAGCTTCTGGAGTAGTTCCTTCAGCCGGCGGCGGCTCACCTCCAGGCGGGTCCCGTCCTTGAGCGTCACCTGGCCGTATCCTCCGACCAGCGGTACAACTTCGTGGACGGCATCGAGGCTGACGATCGCCGCCCTCGAGATTCGAAGGAAACTCGAGGGGTCCAGGCGGCGTTCGAGAACCGCGAGCGTGGGTTGCATCCAGAACTCATCTTTAGCGGTACAGAGTTTGGTCAAACCCTCTTCAGAGGCGAAGTACTGGACGTCCGCGGCGGCGACGACGCGGAACTTCGTGCCGCGCTTAGCCAGAAAACGATTCGTCCCCCCAACCGGCTCCCGGGTCAGGTCGTCCAGGATTCGATCGGCGTCCTCGGGTGCCGACTCGCGAGCTCGCTCGACCGCCCGTACCAGACGCGCCCGGGTGATGGGCTTCAACAGATAGTCCACCGCGTGCAGGTCAAAGGCGTCGATCGCATATTGATCGTAGGCGGTGCAGAAAATGATCTTCGGCGCGGGGGACGGCAGGGAAGCGGCAACCTCCAGACCCGTCGAGACCGGCATCTGAATGTCAAGGAACACCAGGTCCGGCTTCAAATCCTGGATCTTTTCGAGAGCCTCCTGACCGTCTTCGGCTTCACCGACCACCTCGAGGTCGTCGACCGACGAGAGGAGCTGCCTGAGACGCTCTCGGGCCGGGTGCTCGTCGTCGACAATCAGGACGCGGATCTTCGATGTAAGCGGCTCGGGCATTTCAGGCCGTCTGGACGACACGCTTGGAGGGCATCTCAACCGAAACGACGTTGGCGCCGGTCGCGGCATCGGCCTCGACGGCCAGGACGGCAGTGTCGCCAAAATGACCGGAGAGGCGTCTCTTGACATTGCTCAACCCGTAGCCGCGATCCTGATTGTCGGGTGGAGGGTCAGATGGGACGACGGCCAGATCGAATCCCGGACCGTTGTCCCGGACTTCTATCCTCAGCCGATCGTTCTTAAGACTCGCTATGACTTCAACGAGGCCGGGCCCCCGGGTCGCCGCGATGCCGTGTTTGACGGCATTCTCCACGAGAGTCTGAACCACCATGGTCGGAATCCGAGCGCTCCTGACTTCCTCATCGATGTGGATCTGGAATTCAAGCTGCGGGAAACGGGCCTGTTCGACTTCGAGATATGCCCGCAGGAACTCCATCTCATCTTCGAGACGCGCCCATTCCTTGTCGGACCGGCTGAGAGTGTAACGGAAGATATCGGCCAATCCCTCAACCGTCTCCTCAGCGCGGTCGGGCTGCTTGTGGATCAGGCCGACCAGGGCGTTGAGAGCATTAAACAGGAAATGGGGATTGATTTGCGCACGCAACGCTTTGAGTTCGGATCGACTTGCCTGTATCGACAGCTCCCGACGTTCTTCCTGAAGATGAATATTGTCCAGCATTGAGGCAAAAACGCCGGCCAGGGAATCCAGCAACACCTTATCCTTTCCAAAATAAGGAACATCGTTCTCTCTGGGGCCCATTCGAATCATCCCGACAGGATCGCCATCCGAAACGATCGGAACATCCTCAACGACATCGAGATCTTCCGGAGCGTCCCCCCCCGGGCCTAAATGGATCCGAACCCTGGAACGAAAGATGTCCGTCAGGTTTTGCTCGGCTTTTCCGATCAATTCCTCCTCGGACGTCGCTTGCCCGAGGCCGCCCAGAAAGTACTTGATCGCCTCTTCAGACGAAAAACGGCGTCCCAGCCACTTGTGATCGAGCCACAAACTGAACTTCCCGTAGGACCATGGGATGGACAGTGCGAGCGGTAGAAACGTGAGAGCATAGACCCACGCCAGGGCCCATCCCAAGTCCAGGGTGGCCAAGAGAGGCATCACAAGCGCGAAATATGTAATCAGCGCGGACAGCACGATGAAAACAAAGCTCCCGCGTTTGACGAAAACATCGAAGAATCCGAACCGCGAATAATAGTACTGACCGAGAAACAGAAAACAGAGAGGCATCGACCTCAGAGCAAGCTCCAGCATGTCGGCGGAGTCGCTCAAGCCAAGAAACTGAGCGACTATAAGGCACAGCATCGCGCACATCAAGACACGAAACCACAGATGGCTATTCCCTTCGGGCCCGCCTTCAGGTCGGGCTCGGGAACTGGTACTGAGGCGAACGAGGAAACCTACCGCAACGACAAACAGCCCGTTCAAAACGAAACCAACCGAAGGAATGAACCCGGTGAAAGGATTGCCGATCCACCCGAGGACGCTGCCTGTGACCAGCATTATCGAAGCGAAACTGACGGCGTAGACCGCGCCGATGGCGTGCTTCCAGTACCGGCTGACGACGCTTTCGTTCCCCATATAGACGTTGTGCATCATCGTCGGTGGGAGCAGAAAGGCAACGAACAGCAACGACAACTCGATCCATGGAGCCGGCCGGCCTCCCTCCGACGCGAGTATGTGGATAAAATTCGTAGCGAACCAGGCAGCACACACCAGCAGGAATACGCCGCCGATCATTCGTTCTGAACCAGCGCAATAGGAATGGACATGCCGTTCCTGACCGCGCTCGCGAAACCAGAAAACGAAGAACGACAGGAAGGCGAGCGTGCCGAACGTATAGACCAGGGTTCCGATTAACAACATGGTATGCCTCGTAAACGGTCGACAAGATCAAGCTTACAGAGGGCACAGAAGGAGACCAAGTGTTTTGGACGGACGGTCCTTTCCCGACGCCGAACGGCAGGATCGAGGGAGCGAATGGTTCAGGCGGACACCTCGGTCTTCAACACATCGATAGCTCTATCCAACTGGTTCGGTAAAACGTAGTACGGACAGGAGAAGCGGACCGAAGCCTGCTCGCCTTCCTCACCGTCAGCGATATTGAACCAGATCTTGTGCTCTTTCCAGATCGCTGCACCACGTGCTCTCAGCTTCTGGATGGGCAGCCGGACCTTGACCATCGCCGCGGCCAGGTCCGGAGGCGGGCCGCTCATGAACGACACTTCTCCGACTCCGTGGATTCGCTCTCGAACGTAATTGGCCAGGTATTCATGTCGTCGTTCGATTGTTTCCATGCCGATCCGTTGGGCGAATTCCATCGCGGTCTCAAGGCCGGCAAGCAGTGTGCTGTTCGACGTCCCGATCGAGCTCAGTCGCTCCACACCCATCTCTGGCCGGTCCCAGTTACTCGAAATCGTGTGGGACCATAGTCGATCGGCCATGCCTTCCCTGCAATAGAGGAAGCCCGTACCTTTCGGCGCGAACAACCACTTGTGCGGGCTGCTGGCATAGTAATCGCAGCCGAGATCGTGCATGTTCAATTCGACCTGACCCATGGCATGCGCGCCATCGATCAGGCTGATGATGCCCCGATCGCGGGCCAGCCTGGATATCTCTCGTACCGGCAAGATGCCGCCGGTCGCGGTCGTAATATGACTGATACTGATGACCCTGGTCCTGGCCGTGATCGCGTCTTCGACCAGACTCAGGATCTGTTCCGGGCTCTCCGGTGGAACCGGCACCTTGAAATATCGGACGACGACACCGTATCGCTTTTCCTTTTGCAGCCAGGGATTGCGCCCCCCGGGGTGTTCCTGATCGCTCAACAACACCTCGTCTCCCGCCTCCAGGTCCAGACCGCCGGCGACCGTGTTCATTCCTTCGGTCGCGTTGCGCGTCACCGCGATCTCATCGGGTTCCGCCCCGAGAAAAGCCGCGAGCCCAGTCCTCAGGTCCAGAGTGGTATTGGCATACCCCCACCACGGGTAGGTGTTGTACTCCCTATCCTCGAAACTCTCGGTGTCCCTCAGATGACCGATCATTCGATCGACCACTGGACGTGGAGACACACCGAGGCTTCCGTTGTTGAGGTAGATCACCTCTTCGGGATGTGGAAACTGTTCTCGGATGTCCTCCCAGAATCCCTCATCCTGTGGCGAAAGAGCGGTTCCGCTCGCCTCTCGCCGAGGCAAGCCGGCCGCCGCCAACGCAGTGGTCGCTCCCATCAAAGACACAAACTTGCGGCGATTCATGTCCGACCTCCATTCAAATTGCCGATGTACGGTACGAGTGAGCCGATTCTACCACCGTTCGGCTATGATTAGGCTTCTGGGAGACTCGCGAATATGCAAGCTGCGGTCCTGAGAGAGTTCGGCGCTCCACTGGTGATAGAAGATGTTCCCACGCCGGACCCGGGGCCGGGTCAGGTTCTGGTGCGTGTCGCCGCCTGTGGCGTGTGCCACAGTGATGTCCACATGGCGCGAGGGCACTGGGAAGGGTTCAAGTCCCTGATGCCGCTTCCGATCGTCCTCGGACATGAAGTTGCGGGAACGGTGGAAAATCTGGGCGCCGGCGTGACCCAACTGCAGGAAGGCGACCGTGTCGGAATCCCCTGGTTTCATCATACGTGCGGCGAGTGTGAGTACTGCCGGAGCGACCTCGAGGTCTTCTGCATAAACTCTGCAATTACCGGAGTGACCGTCAACGGCGGGTTCGCCGAGTTCGCCCTGGCGTGGGAATTCCACGTCGTTCCGATTCCGGAAAACGTCTCACTTGTTGATGCGGCGCCGCTGTTCTGCGCAGGCGGCACTGTTTACAGCGCACTAAAAAAGGTCAGGCTCGATGGGAGCAAGAAGGTCGGGGTGTGGGGCACGGGGGGGCTGGGCCTTTACGGAATCCAGTTGGCCAAGCTGTCCGGAGCCCACGTCACGGCCATTGACCGCATCGAGAGCAAGTTCCCCGCGGCTCGAGAGGCCGGCGCCGACACGACGGTTTCGTCGGACACGGCCGGCGAATGGTTCAGCGATCCGACGAACAAGCTCGATGTGGTCCTGGTCTCTGCAACGTCTGTTGCCGCTTATCAGGCCGCATTCGACAGCCTCCGAAGAAACGGCACGTTGCTGGTTGTCGGGCTTCCGTCCGAACCGCTCAGTTGGACCGCCGGAGCCCTGGTCCGTTCCGGCACAAGAATCGTGCCGTCGCGCGTGTGCAGCCGCCGGGAACTGGGCGAACTGATGACGCTCGCCGCAAACAAGTCCATTCGCGGAAACGTTCACAGGTACACCCTCGCCCAGGCCGAAGAAACGATTGAGCTCGTCTCCCGGGGGGAGATCAACGGACGCGCGGTCTGCATTCCTTAACAGGCTTGTCTGCTCGCGAAACCCCCTCCGTGGGACAAACTCCTTGACACCCCCAGGCGCCACTCCTACCATGCAACAAAACCGTGGAAATCCTTATCAAGGCCCGGCCGGTGTGGTCCTCGATCACTGGAGGTCAACATGTCGAGACGAAACATGACAATCTGCGCTTTACTCGTCGTCCTTCTTGTCCCCGTCCACGGTTGGGCGGGACAGGAGATCGCGAATTTCCAGGGAGCGGAAATCGAAAACTTCCTGGCCAAAGCCGAAATAGTCGAGCTGGTGGACGTCGGAGAAGGCGTCACGAAACCTCAGAAAGCCACGCTCAATCTCTCCGGTGACGTTCGATACGGCATTTTCAAGACCGTGGACATCCAGAAAAAGGGCATGACCCGGGTCGGAAAAACCATGGAACTGAATTTCCAGGACAGTTTTCGAACCGAGATCGCGGCTTACGAAATCGATCGAATGATCGGTCTTGGCATGGTTCCGGCCACGCTCGAAAGGTCGACCCGCGGAAAGCGAGGATCGATGCAATCGTGGATCGAGAGCGAGATGTCGGAAGCCGAACGGTTCGAAGCCCGGATCCTTCCGCCCGATCGGGAGAACTGGGCACGGATGATGTCGAAAGTGAAGTGTTTCGACAGCTTGATCTACAACACCGATCGCCATCAGAGAAACATCCGGATCACCGCAGACTGGCAAATCGTCCTGATCGATCACTCGCGATCTTTCCGAACCACGGATGAACTTCGCGACCCGGATCAGATGATGACGTTCTCAAAGTCATTTCTCGACAACATTGCTAAACTGGACGAGGAGACTCTGGAAGAGCGCTTCGGAGATTATCTGACGCGATTTCAGATTCGGTCCGTTCTCAAACGACGCGACCTGATCCTGGAACGCGCCAGGCAACTGGTTCTTGAAAAGGGTGAGGAACGGGTTCTGTTTCCTTGACGGAAACCCCGCACGGACGTTTTTGCTTCATGAATGATCAGAAAAACAAACGGGAAAATATCGGCTGGTTCTTGCCGCTTTGTCTGTTGCTGATCGCCCTCCCGGTCTTTGTCCTCGGTGGAGTCGCCGGAGATCGACTCATCGCAGTCGCCGACATCCACGGCAATTTCGACGGCTTCACGCGACTGCTCCAACAGACCGGCCTGGTGGATGAGGATCTTCAGTGGATCGGAGGGAAAGCCACATTCGTTCAGACAGGCGACTACACTGACCGTGGCCCCGAAGTCCGGCGCGTCATGGACCTGCTCATCTCGCTCGAAAAGGACGCCTCGAAGGAGGGCGGCCAGGCGATCATTCTCATGGGCAACCATGAAATGATGAACATAATCGGTCATCTCTCCGACGTGACCGGGGCCGACTACGCTAGCTTCACGGATTCGCGATCGGAGCGCCGACGGCAATCCGCATATCGGTCCTTCGTGGATTTCCACAAGGTGCGCGCGAAGAGATTGAACCTTCCAGAACCACACCGCGCGCCTGAGACGGAGACCGGGTGGATGGATGCCCATCCGCCTGGATTCGTCGAACACAGGGAAGCCTTCTCACCGAAGGGAACCTACGGCAAGTGGTTGCGAAAACGCCGGGTCGTCGTGAAGGAAAACGACACGGTCTTCCTGCACGCGGGGATCAATCCCCTCCTCTCCCAAATGTCGATCAAGGCGATCAACGACCGTGTCTGGAAGGAAATCGAACGCTTCGATCGAATCAAGAGTTACCTGGTCGATCAGAAGATCGCACTGGATTTTTTCACTCTCAATGAACTGATCGTTTGTGTGCGAGAGGAATTCGCAGCTCGGCGGACAGAGATTAACGAAAAGACCGCTGCTGCCACAGAAAAGGGAAAGACGTACTCCCCGTCGAGGCGCGAGCAAAATCATATGGACGTGTTGGAAAGCTTCCTGGAAATAGGACAGTGGCTGACCGTCCACCCCGGGGGGATTCTCTGGTTCCGGGGATATGCGCAGTGGACCGACCAGGAGGGGCAACCACAGGTCGAGGCCTTGCTCAAAGAATACGATGCCCGGCATTTCTTCGTTGGCCACAGCCCGCAACAGGGAGGGCGCATCCAGAGCAGGTTCGGCGGCCGCATCTTCCTCGCCGATACCGGGATGCTCTCGAGTTTCTACAGGGGCGGCCGGGCGGCCGCGGTGGAAATCCAGGATGGAGTGTTCATGGCGATCTATCTGGACGACGCCCCAATACAACTCTACCCTTCGGAGACGTCTGCTCCAGATGCGATGGACGTCCTGGAGCCCACGGTCGCCGCACCTTAATCCGTAGCCTGCCATGTCACATTGGTTCGAACGTCTGCTGAACCTGCGCCGCGGGGATCTGGGGCGCGGTGTTCTCCTGTCTTCCTACTACTTTCTGATCATCTCCAGTTACATCATCGGTCAGGTTGCGCGCGATGCCCTGTTCCTGGACAGGTTTGAAGCGGACCAATTACCCTACGTGGATATCTCGATTGCGATCCTGGTTGGTTTCGTAATCGCCGGATACATCCGCATAGGCCGTACCACAAGCCTGGGGACGGCTCTGATGGGCACCCTCATACTGTTCGCGTCAACCGCGGCATTCTTCTGGTGGGCCTTCATGACCTTCCGGTGGACCTGGCTCTTCCCTGCTCTTTACATATGGGTAGGGATCTTCGGTGTGCTGGCCACGACACAGGTGTGGACCCTGGCCAACTTCATGTTGACAACCCGGGAAGCGAAGCGCCTGTTCGGGATCGTCGGAGCGGGCGGCATTCTGGGCGGAATCTTCGGTGGCTTTCTGTCCAACAGTATGGCCGAGAACTTCGGCACCGAAAGCCTGCTGTTTGTTCTGGCCCTCTTCATCGGAACGTCGGGAGTGCTGGTTTCATTGATCTGGCGACAGCGGCACAAGAAAACCGGGGGGAAGAGCGAGGCTCCAAGGATGACGACGAAGGACGGGCCACGCAGTATGCTGGAAAGTTTCCTCCTGATGCGATCCTCTAAGCACCTGAAGTCGATTGCCACGCTCATATGCATCACCTCCATTGTCACAACAGCAGCGGGCTGGCAATTCAAAGCGATCGCAAAGGCGTCCTATATAGAAACCGACGTCCTTGCGGCGTTCTTCGGATCGTTTCAGGGTTATGCCGGAATCCTTTCGCTGGCCGCTCAGCTCTTGCTGACGTCCCGCCTCCTGCAGCGTTTCGGCGTGGGAATCGCACTGTTCATCCTGCCAGTGACGCTGGCTGCAGGCTCAGTGGGCGTGTTGATCTGGGGCGGCTTGTTCGCGGCTACTTTCCTGAAAGGCAGTGACAAGGTGCTGCGTTATTCGATCGATACTTCCGCGCTGCAGTTGCTTTACCTTCCGGTGCCGGCAAACGTGAAGAACCAGGTCAAATCGTTCATCGACACGGTGGTCTGGAGGTTCGGAGACGGCCTGGCGGGACTCAGCCTCTTGATCTTTGTGACCTACCTGAATTTTACGCCGGGTCAGATCAGCTGGGTCAACCTGGTGTTTCTGGGGGCCTGGGTGTTGGCGGCAAACGTCGCTCGGAAGCAGTATGTGACCACCCTGGGCGAGCGCATTCAGGAGCACCGGATCGACGCCGAGCGTGCAACGGCGCCCGTGCTGGATCGAAGCACCACGAACGTACTGGCCTCGAAACTCAACTCCGGGGATACAGAAGAGATCCTCTACGGCCTCAGCCTGTTCGAAATGGGATACAGCCATACGGCCCATCCCGCAATGCGAGGACTGGTTCGACACGAATCGGCCCAGGTCCGTCAGCGAGCTGTGGCGATGCTTAACGCTGGGGGAGACAAGTCGGTCATCGAAGAGATTGAAACACTGCTCGCTGACGACGATCTTGGCGTTCGTACCGAGGCACTTCTCTACCTCACCAATCATGCAGACGTCGATCCCTTGACCCGGATTCAGGAAGTCGTGGACTTTCCAGAGTTTACGATTCGTTCCTCGATCGCAGCGTTTCTGGTCCGGCCAGGTAAAGCGTAGAACCTGGAAGTGGCGTCGATGATGCTGGACATGATGGTCGATGAAACGGGACCCGATCGCCGCCGGTTTCAGCTCGAGGCGGCTCGATTGATCGAAACTGCGCCCCAACATTTTGAGGAACAACTGTTCAAACTTCTCCAGAGCGGTGACCCCAAAGTCGCCGGGCACGCAATCGTGGCGGCGGGTGATCTGGGAAAACTACGCTTCGTTCCCTTGCTTCTGGAACGATTGGGCGATACCGAGTGCCAATCGGCTGCGACAAAATCGCTTGGAAAGTTCGGCAATCGGATACTCGGAACGCTGCGGGACTACCTGAGCGACGGCGAGGTTCCCATGGAACTTCGCCGCCAGATCCCATCCATCCTCGTGGACATCGGTACTACCGAATCCGGGAGCGTACTGGTCGAAAGCCTGCTACAGGGAGACTCTGCCCTCCGCTTCCGAGTCATATCGGCCCTGAACAAATTCAGACAAGCACATCCCGACACGAAGCTGGACGACCAGTTTATCGAGACCGTTCTGGCGGCCGAAATTATCGGTCACTACCGGTCCTACCAGGCGATCGGCGTGCTGGGCGAGCAACTCGACACCGCGGATCCTTCCCTGAAGGCGCTTGGGGAGTCCAGGACCCAGGAAGTGGAACGCATCTTTCGTCTCCTGGGAATCCTGTTTCCCAAACACGACCTTCATGCCGCCTATCTCGGTCTGCGTTCCACCAACACGCGTATTCACGACAACGCACTGGAGTTCCTCGACAACACCCTCCGTCCCGAGCTCCGTGGACTTCTGGTCCCGCTGGTGGACAGTGGCATCAGCACGAAAGAGCGAGTGCTGCGGGCCAACCAGTTGCTGAACACGACGGTGGACACTTCGGAGGAGGCTGTTTCCATGCTTCTTAAGAGTGGGGATCCGTGGCTGCGTTCGTGTGCCGCCTACGCCATCGGAGCGCTCGGACTGAAATCTCTGGCGTCGGAATTAGACGCCTGGCAGAATGACCCGGATCCCCTGCTCTGTGAAACGGTACGGCAGGCAAAACGACGGCTGAGCGAAGCCGCGAGCGGGAGTGACTAGGAACGTGTGATAGGCTGTCGCCCTGATCGAGGAGGACTCATTCATGCGCTACAAATTACTTCTGATCACGACATCCCTTCTGGTCGCGGCCAGCCTCGTGATCACGCCCGTTTCCAGAGGCCAGATGGCTCACATGAACAGGCTGGTCGATCTGCTGGCAGGCGGTCAGGCAATCTTTGGATCCTTCTCCGGATCCCACGACGCGGCCGGCGCCGCCGCAACGATCGCCAACCGGGATCTCGACTTCGTCTTCTACTCGATGGAGGCGCTCCAGCAATACAATATCCCGAACCTCCGGGCGTTCATCCAGTTCATGAACGTCGCCGGCGTCATGCAGAACCGGTATGACATTCGGACCGACTACCCGTTGCTGGTTCGGATTCCGCCGCTCGAGGAAGACCCGGAAGAAGGCCAGCGTCGGGTTGGCGAGGTTCTGAATGCCGGTGCCTTCGGCATCGTTTTCCCACAGCTCAACACTCCGGAAGATGCGAAGCTCGCGATCGACTCGATGAGATACTCCGGCTTGCGGCAAACGCCCCAGGCACGAGGCCGTGGCGGACGCGGCAGGGGAGGGCGAGGGGGAAATGCCGCAGCCCCACCGATTCCCGCCGCCTCCTACTGGGGGATGTCCCAGGACGAATACAAGGAACGGGCCGACCTGTGGCCATCGAACCCGAACGGCGAGTTGATCAATATGTTGCTGATCGAAAACCAGGAAGGTATTGCCAACGCCAGAGAGATAGTCCGGACTCCCGGCGTCAGCATTGCGGTCCCCGGGCCCGGGGATCTCAGCCAGGCCTACAACCGGGACATGGAGGCCGTCGAAAAGGCCATTCAGACAGTTCTGGCTGCGTGCAAAGAGTTCAACGTCGCGTGTGGGATAACCGCCAATACGGCCGACATCGAGAGGCGCCTGTCTGAAGGCTTCCGCGTCATCATCGCCGACGCGGAGGCGAATCGGATCGGAATGGGAGCGTCGGGCCGGAGGGATTGAGGGAAGTGGCCAGTGGTCAGTTGAGGAACCAGGCCTGACGGGCGGTTTGCAGCGTCGATCTCCACGGCACGATCGACCGCGGCCATGACGTACTCGAAATCCTTGTTTCCCCGGTCCGCCCGGATTGCATAGCTGAAGTCGCGACTTGTAGGCCACCCATTCGCCTTCCGGGCTGTGGTAACCTTCGGTCGAATATCGGTCCAGGACAAATGGGGAGGCTATCCGATGAATATGCGGAACGAGCTTAGATTCTGGTCCAGCGTCTGGATCACACTGATGGTACTGGCATGGACCCCTGCGACGAGTTTCGCCCAGGCTCCGGGGTTGCGGTTCGAAGTTTCGGTACCACCGGATGTTCGTGCCGAGGCGACAACCGGTCGCGTCTACGTCATCATTTCGCGGACGGCGCAGACCGAACCCTACCTGCAGGTCGGCCGAACGGGCTCACCGTTCTTTGGGAGAGACATCGAGGCGCTTCCCGCAGGTCAACCCGGAATCATCGACGCCTCGGACCTGGGGACACCGGTGCCGAGCCTGGCCGATATACCGCCCGGTGAGTACTACATCCAGGGATTCGTGAACATCTATTCGGAATTTCGACGATCCGACGGTCATGTCCTATGGATGCACGACGACCAGTGGGAAGGGCAACACTGGAATCGTTCGCCGGGAAACATCTATAGCGACGTCCAACGCATTCGCATCGATCCTTCCGAGGATCGTGTCATCCGATTGGAAGCAGAGAACGTCATACCTGCGGTCGCAATTCCCGAAGACACCGAGTTCGTCCGCAGTTTCCGTTTCCAGAGCCCAATGCTGACCGAGTTCTGGGGGCGGCCCATTTACCTTGGTGCGACCGTGCTCCTCCCCAAGGATTACGACCGCGAGACGACCGAATACCCGGTCATTTTTGAGCAGGGGCATTTCTCACTCCGGGCCCCGATGCGGTTTCAAGCGGGCAGTGATCTTCACCGGGAATGGATCCAGGACAACTTCCCGCGCATGATCGTCGTCACGTTCCAGCACCCCACGCCCTATTTCGATGATTCCTACGCGGTGAACTCCGAGAACGTCGGACCGTACGGCGACGCCATCATGGCGGAACTGATTCCCGAGATCGAAAGACGATACCGTGTCATCAAACAGCCGTGGGCGCGGGCCCTAACGGGAGGATCGACCGGAGGCTGGGAATCGCTTGCCCTTCAGATCTTCCATCCCGACTTCTTTGGCGGCACCTGGTCGTACTGCCCCGATCCGGTAACGTTCTATGACGTCGAAGGCATCAACGTCTACGAGGACACGAATGCGTTCTACAAGCAACACGAGTGGCGTCGTGTTCCGACACCCAACACGCGGGAAACCAACGGCGAAATCCGACTCACATCCGAGCAACGCAACCATTTCGAACTGGTCAACGGCACCAAGGGGCGCTCCGGCCAGCAACTCGACATCTGGTCGGCGGTCTACGGACCAGTCGGCGAAGACGGTTACTTCAAACCGCTTTTCGACAAACGCACCGGCGAGATCGACCCGAGCGTCGCACTGTACTGGAAAGAGAACTACGACCTGATGCACTACCTGGAGAGAAACTGGACCGAGATCGGTCACAAGCTTGTCGACAAGATCCACGTCTACACCGGGACGATGGACAACTTCTATTTGAACAACTCGACGAAGATGCTGGAAGAATGGATGAAGACGACAAGCGATCCGCACTATGAAGGCTTCTTCCTGTACGGCGACGGCGAAGGGCATTGCTGGAGCGGACCCGTAACGCCGTGGGAGCGTATGAAGGAGATCGGCCAGCACATGATGCGGAAGATGCCGGAAGGCACGACAACGCCCTGGTGGAAGTATTAGATGGCGGGAGGATTCGTCCGTGGAGGCCGCCCAGGCGGCGGCGCGGTTCGCCCACGATCGTCCGACCTGAAGGGCTAAGGGCCCGCTCAATACAGGGACATTCTCGCGAATGAGGCGTAGTTGAGGTACAGTCTCTTCGCGGGTCTCAAACCACTGCTTTCTCCTCCCTGCTCCTCACGGGTCGATGCTCCCCAATTCCGCTTTCGGCCAGATCAGAGACCCAGCGATCGCCAGGACGAGCACACCGATGATGATTCCCAGAGAGGGACCGATCGGGAAGTGACCGTCATAGAGATCGTTCAACCACACCATCTTGAGCCCGACGAAAATCAGAACGATGGCCAGCCCGTACTTCAGCAGGTGAAATTTGTCCATAGCTCCGGCCAGCAGGAAGTAGATCGAACGTAGCCCGAGGATCGCCGAAAGATTGGACGTGAAGACGATCAGGGGTTCCTTCGTCAGGGCAAAAACCGCCGGCACCGAATCGACGGCAAAGACGATGTCTGTTGCCTCGAGAAACAGCAGGGCCACGACGAGAGGCGTTCCGTGCAACACTCCGTTTTCCCGTACGAAGAAACGCTGGCCGTGCAGCGACGCTGTCACAGGAACGAACTTTCGAAAGATCCGGATCAGGGCGTTCTTCTCCGGATCGACCTTCTCTTCGGGAGCGCTGATCAGACGAATGCCCGTAAAGATCAGAAAAGCCCCGAATATCAGGACGACGAAGTGATACTGCATCAGGACGGATCCGGCAACAATGAAGACCGTACGGAAAAAGAACGCACCGACGATGCCGTAGAACAGGACACGGTGCTGGTACTTCGATGGAATGTCGAAGTAAGTAAAGACAACGACGAACACAAAGATGTTGTCGACCGACAGGGACTCTTCGACGACATATCCGGTGAAGAACTCCAGGGCCACCTGCCAGGCCTCGGCGGCGGGGTCGAATCCCGGGATGGCCAGCAGGCGGGGATCGTTCGCGAATTTCCACAAAGAATATTGGCCTCCTCCGCAGAATTTGTGGGCAGTCCAAAGGCCTGTGCGCACATAAGTAATTGAAACAAAGTACCTTATTCTTTTGTTCGACGGCGAATATTCCAGTACCCACTTCGGTCGGACGCCTACACCCGGTGCCCGGAGCCCCCGCCGGAGGCCCCGTTCCCCATCGCCCACACCAGCCGACACCGCGGAGCGCAGCCGAGGGTCAAGGCCGGCGCAGCCGCCGAGCTTGCGAGGGAAGCCTTGAGGCTTGGCGAGCACCGTGGTCTCCTCAAGCGGCGATGGAAGACGGTTTTACCCACAAATTCTGCGGAAGACCCAACCATTCAAACGCTACACGAGTCGCAAGTACAGATCAAATTCTTTTGGCGACAGCTGCCACCTACCGGCCAATGTCGAACTTGAGTCCCGCTGTCACGGTGCGAGGCAGACCCGGACGGGCCCCTGCGGGTCGTCGCGCTGTGACATATGCCTTGTCGGTAAGATTCTGGACGGCAACAAAGACTCGGGTGCCCTCGCTCAGGCGATATTCTCCGGACAGGTCGAAAAGCAGGTGAGCCTCGGTCGCTTCCGAAGCGAGGGTCGGTCCCTGGCCGGCTTTGATGCGCATCGAGCTGACGTAGGTCGACGACAGGTCCATCGTCCATCGAGGTTTCTCCACTGCTACGCTGGCATGAAGATTGTGACGGGGCAAGTATGGAAGTTTGTCACCGGAACGGACTGTCCCCCAGGGTGAGTAATCACTCCGGAAGGCGCTGGCAAATTCCGCGTTCGTAAACGTGTAGGAAACCCTTGACGGCAGTCTCAAGTCGAAACCGAAGATTCGGCTGAAGTCGTAGGAGGCTGCGGCTTCCAGTCCGATGACACGCGCGGCACCACCGTTGAAGGTCATCCCGGTGTCACCGCCGCCGCTCGACAGGGTGTCCCGTCCCAGGAGGTTGCTGTAGGCGTTGTAAAAACCCAACGCCTCGACCGAAAGCGATTGCTTGCGGTAGCGGAACCCGCCCTCGTAGTTGATGCTCTCCTCGGCTTCCGTATGCTCGGCCGAACCTGGTCCCGGAGGTCCGAAGCCCTTGTTCAGGCCGCCGAACAGGGCGAGTTCCGGGTTGAAATCAAATGTCAGACCGACACCTGGGACAACAACGTCAACGCTGTTCGATCGGACACGCGATGGAGCAACCCTGCCGGGATCCGCACGGCTGAAATCGATACGGCGCAAATTGATGTGTTCGTAACGAAGTCCTGGCGTCAGCGTCCAGTGCCCCCATTCGATCTTGTCCTCGACAAAGAACGCCAGGGCACTCGCATCGCTGACACGGTTCGATTGACTCCCACCGGTGCCGGCGGACGTCAGATGCATACGTCCGTCCTGCATCCCGAAACCGTCCTCATGTTGGAACCGGTCTTCTTCATCCCGGTGATATCGGATACCGAATTCGAAGGCGTTCCTCGTCGGACCGGCGTTCACTCTCAAGCCAGCGATCGATTGCACACCCGATGAGAAATAGATACGGTTGTTCGCGCGAACTCTCAGAGAATCTGTTGCGCTGTCAGCGCCCCTGACGATGGCCAGTTCGGAGGTATAACGATCAGGATCATCGAGGATGGTCGATATAGCAACGCCTGAAACACTCTGGAGCTTGTACCAGTTCCTTTTGAAATTGTTCCTGTATACGACCGTCGTCAGGTCCAGGTGGTTCGAAAGCGCGATAAGGTGTCGCGCCTGATACTGTTCGTGGTTTCCATAGAAAACGTCACGCTGGGACCCGGCGTAGCGTCTCTTCTGGTCGTTCTTGAAATCCTCGTCGGTGAGCCCGAGGTAGGTCTCGTTCGAGGTCTGGTTTGTCTTTCCGACTTTTATCTCCAGCTCCTGGTACATCCGCGTCGTGGCGCCGGTGTTGAAACGGAGCTTCCCGACATAGTCATTCACCTTGAAACCCGTGTCGCCGCCGCCGTCTATACTCTTAAACCCACCGCTGGCGATCTGATAGGTCTCGAGCATCCACCCGAACCGTTCATAGGAGTCACCCATGCTGACGAACCCCTTGGTCGTCCCATGAGCGCCACCGGTCAGATTTCCCCGCATTCGGAACGATTCCGGGATGTGGGTCGAGATGAGGTTCAGGGCTCCGCCGTTCGACTGGGGCCCGTATTTGATCTGGCTCGATCCCTTTCGAACTTCGATCGCCTCCATGCGGCCTGAAACAGGAAAGTAATATGCCGAGGGTGCGGCGTACGGAGCCGGAGCGATCAGGACCCCGTCTTCCATCAGCGTGATCTTCGCGCTGCGTTCCACGCCGGTTCCTCTCATGCCGATGTTCGGCCGAAGACCAAAGCCGTCCTCTTCCTGGATGTTGACCCCAGGAACGGGCCTGAGAAAAGCATGAATGTCGTCAAAACCGACCTTCTGTTTTTCCAACTGATCCAGACCGATGTAATGAGCCGACCCGGGAATGGAGATTGTCTCGGAGGAATCCGCAATCACCATGATCCGCTGTTGAATCAGGACGCTGGGAGCAATCTGGAGATCGGCACGAACGACGCGGTGCTGGCCGGGGCTCAGTTCGAATTCATCGGTCCAGGTTCGGAAGTCCGGAACCGCGGCCTGCAGGCTGTACACACCGGGAGTCAGGCCTTCGAATCGAAAGGCTCCGAGGTGATCGGTCGAGCCCTCTGTCGTCGAGGCGTTCGAGCGATTCGTGAGCGTAACGAAGGCACCTGGTATCGACGCGCCGCTCGGGTCCAGGACCGATCCGGATATCGAACCCAATGGAGATTGCGCGACGGAGGTCGCGGGAATGAAAAGCAAGCCAACCAGAACCAAGGGGATCAGATCTCGAACGGATTTGCAGGTCAGGATTCGTTTTAACATCGCAGAGGCCCCTCCCAAAGAGGCGAAAACATGATGAATCGCAATAAGGACACGGTGGATGCGGAGGTTGAATTTGGTGTTCCGGAGGGCGCGCGCCACCTCAACCCGTGACAGGTGTCCCGGGACTGGTATAATGGCCCGGCGCGTTTTTTCCAGTTTAACAACCGCGCAACCGAGGGGATGTGCTGCCGCTAACAGCACATCCCTTTTTTATTTTTAAGCCTGAAGTTCGCTGCTTCCAGATCTCACGTGCGAACCGACTGACACTATTATTCGGCACGGTCACGCGTTCGTCAACATGAAAATGAAAATCATTCTCATTTAGGGTCCGCTCAAAAATCCAGGCGTGTCCCGCCCAGGTGTTCCATCCCCCGGTATCTCGGTCATCTTAAATCCGGTATAATTCGCTTCTTGCACCCGACGAGCAGATCAAGGGGAGAAGAGGCCTGTCTATGAGTACGACTACCGACGCGATAACCGCCCCTTCATTGCGCCACGACTGGACGCGTGAGGAGGTCGGCGGAATCTATGGGCAACCGTTACTGAACCTGCTGGGACACGCACAACAGGTCCATCGGGCACACCACAAACCTCGGGAAGTACAACTCTGCCAGCTCATATCCATAAAGACCGGAGGTTGCCCGGAGGATTGTGCCTACTGTCCTCAGAGCGCTCATTACGACACGGATGTCCGGAACTCGGCACTCCTTGATGTCGACCACGTTCTCGGCGTCGCCCGAAAAGCCAGCGAAGAAGGGGTCACGCGATTCTGCATGGGCGCGGCCTGGCGGGAAGTTCAGGAAGGACCGGAATTCGAAAGGGTCCTCGAGATGGTTCGAGGCGTTTCGTCGATGGGATTGGAGGTGTGTTGCACGCTCGGTATGGTCACCGCATCGCAGGCCGGTCGACTCGCCGAAGCGGGTTTGCACGCCTACAACCATAATCTGGACACTTCGCCCGAGTACTACGAGAAGATCATCACAACACGCACTTACGAAGAACGCCTCGAAACCCTGAACTCGGTTCGAAAGGCGGGAATCACCGTGTGCTGCGGAGGGATCATCGGCATGGGCGAGTCCGATGAGGATCGTATCGGGTTGCTGCACCAGTTGGCATCCCTGGACCCACATCCCGAAAGCGTGCCGATCAACGTGCTGGTTCAAGTCGAAGGAACCCCACTGGCCCCTTCGGAACCGATCGACCCCTTTGTCCTGGTCCGCGCTGTCGCCACTGCTCGCATTCTGATGCCGATGTCTCGTGTTCGGCTCAGCGCGGGACGCCGCTCGCTCAGCCGCGAGAGTGTGACCCTTTGTTTCCTCGCCGGAGCCAATTCGATTTTCGTCGGAGACAGGTTGCTCACCACACCCAACCCGGAGCGATCCGAAGATGACCGACTGCTCGAAGACCTCGATTTGATCCCACTCGGAAGCGAGTAGGAACCTGCGCGGCAGAAGGGATCGTAGCGAGAAAGTGGAGAATCGAGGCCAGATTTTCTCGATTTTGAGGCGAATAGTCGTTCTATTTAACGAAAAATCGGGAAAATCTGGACCGATTATACCGCTTTCGCAGTAGATCTCTTCTGCCGCGCAGGCTCCTAGGATCGCACATGAGTAGCGGCCAAACCGGTAACATAAGACTGGCATTCAACCCGACGCTGGACCGTATCGAAAAAGAACTGGACTCGCTGCGGACTCGATCTCTGTACAGGACGCTGGAGTCGATGGATGGATCGAACTTCTGTTCGAACGACTACCTGGCTCTGTCGAAACATCCGGATCTTGCAGGCGCTGTCCGAGATGCGATCACCTCCGGCGAACGGGTGGCCTCGACGGGTTCCCGGCTCCTTTCGGGACACGTCGATGCCTGGGAGGAAGTGGAGGAGGAATTCGCCGACTACGTAGGGGCTGAGGCATCCCTGTTTTTCAATTCCGGGTATGCGGCCAACATCGGCATCCTCACGTCGATCCTCAGGGACGGAGACATCGTGTTTTCCGACAGCGCCAACCACGCAAGCCTTATCGACGGCATGCGATTGTCACGTGCTCGAAAAGTTATATTCCCCCACTTGGATCTCGACGCGCTCGAGGACGCGCTCCGGAATGAAGGACACGGCGGGAACGAGCGCTTCATCGTTTCCGAGAGCCTGTTCGGCATGGACGGAGACCAGGCGTCGGTTTCCCATTTGCATGAGCTGGCCGACAGGTACGGCGCAAGCCTCATCATCGACGAAGCTCATGCGACAGGCGTACTTGGCAAACAGGGTCACGGACTCGTCGAAGAGGCCGGCAGACCCGAAAGCGTTCTGGCAACCATTCACACATGCGGCAAGGCGCTCGCGTCCGCGGGCGCGTTCGTGGCATGTTCAAAAACGCTTAAGGACTTCCTGATTAACCGGGCCCGAACATTCGTTTTCAGTACCGCCCTCCCTCCCTACATGGCCGTCCAGGTCCGTACTGCACTCCGGCTCGCGAAAGAGTCCGAAACCGATCGCGCCGGACTGGCGGCGAACGCCAGATTGTTGCGAGACAAGATCCGCGAGGCCGGGCTGGACTGCGGCGCGAGCGAATCTCAGATCGTTCCGGTCATGCTGGGGACCAGCGAAGATGCCGTCAAGATTGCAACGGCGTTGAATGCCAGGGGGTTTGCTGTTCGAGCCATCCGGCCGCCGACAGTTCGGGCGGGAACGGCGCGACTGCGGTTGTCTCTGAATGTGGACATCCCTCCGGAGATCATCCACGAGCTTGTCCGTGGAGTCGTGGCGGCGATGGGCCAGGTTTCGCAATGAGGGATCTGTTCGTCACGGGAACCGACACGGAAGTGGGAAAGACCGTCCTGTCCGCGTTGTTGACGACCGCCCTGGACCGAACGTACTGGAAGCCGATTCAGACCGGGGCACTGGAAGGCAAAGCTCGAACCGACCGCCAGGCGGTTCTCGGCTGGGCGGAACTCTCCGACGACCGTGCTCTCGACGAAGCTTACGTCTTCGACCCCCCGGTCTCTCCACACCTTGCCGCTTCACGGGCGGGAACGAGGATCGATCTCGGGTCTATTCACAAGCCCCATGTCCAGGCCGGGAGACGCCTGGTCATCGAAGGGGCTGGAGGCGTGCTTGTTCCAATCAACGAGAAGGACCTGATGCTGGACCTTATAGAACACCTTGACGCGACGGCGGTCGTCGCGACTCGCACGACGCTGGGAACGATCAACCACACCCTGCTGACCGTCCAGGCCTTGCGAGAGGCCGGATGCAGAACGGTGGGTGTGGTCATGATAGGCGAAGAGAACGCCGACAATCGGCAGGCGATTGAGCACTACGGAAAGGTGCCGGTCGTGGGCTGGATCCCTCAACTCGAGAAGATAGACCGGGCCGGGTTGCTCCAGGTGTTCGAAGCACATTTCGATCGAGCAAGGTTCAACTGATGAATAAACCATTCCAGATCTGGCAGCCATATACGCAACAGGCACTCGACCCGCCCCCCATCACCATAGAGCGCGCCGAAGGCGTCTACCTGTATACGGCGGACGGGGGACGGCTGATTGATGCGATCTCTTCCTGGTGGGTCAATATCCATGGGCACGCGCACCCCCACATTGCGGCCGCGGTCGCCGACCAGGCCGGACGAATGGAACATGTGATTTTCGCTGGTTTCACGCACGAGCCTGCACAGCACCTCTCATGCAAGCTGAGGCAGGTCACGCCAGAGGCTCTCTCGCACATCTTCTTTTCCGACAACGGATCGACGGCAGTCGAGGTCGCTTTGAAAATGGCCGTGCAGCACTGGCGCAACCGGGGCAAGCCGGAACGAAAGCAGATCGTCGCGCTCGAACACGCCTACCATGGCGACACGGTCGGTGCGATGGCAGTCAGCGAAGCGTCGGCCTTCACCGAAGCGTTCCAGGATTGGCTTTTCCCGATCCAGCGGGCACACTCGGCCTACTGCTACCGGTGCCCGGTCGGACGGAAACGCGAAACGTGTGATATCGAGTGCCTGGAGCGGCTGGAGTCTCTGCTTGAAGAGCGGGGCCAGGAGATCGCTGCGGTGATCGTGGAACCGTTGATCCAGGGAGCAGGTGGAATGATCATGCATCCGCCTGAATTCCTGAAACGGACACGTGAGCTGTGTACGCGACATGGCGTTCTGCTGATCGCGGACGAAGTATTCACTGGATTCGGCCGCACCGGCTCCATGTTCGCCTGCGAGGGTGCGGAAGTGGTTCCCGACATCATGTGCCTGTCGAAAGGACTGACGGGAGGTTTCCTGCCGTTTGCCGCGACGCTCTGTACCGATGAGGTGTACGAGCCGTTTCATGCTCCGGACAGAATGCGCACGCTGTTTCATGGCCACTCATATGCCGGCAACCCGATCGGGTGCGCCGCGGCGATCGCCAGCCTGGAGGTCTTCGAGTCTGAACCCGTTTTCGAACGAATCCGCACGGTGGAGAGAATCCACAGAGAGCGGTTGCCGATGATCGCAGAGCACCCGATGGTGGGCGATGCCCGGATGGTCGGAACCGTTGCGGCAATGGAGTTGAAAGCGACCGATGCCGGGTATTTTTCAGATATGAAGTCCAGGTTATACGACTTCTTCCTGGGCCGCGGGGTTCTGCTTCGCCCGCTGGGCAACATCATCTATATTCTTCCGCCTTACGTCATCCAGCCTGATGAGTTGCACTACGTCTACGATGTCGTAGCCGAAGCCATCGATCATGTTGCGGAGGGCTGATCCGTCAACACGCTTGGCAGCGCCCACACGCCCCGCGTACTTTTCCGCAACACCAGCGAGGTCGTCTCATGAAGTTTGATCTGCACACCCACTATTATCCCGCGTCGTTCTTCCAGATGATCCGGGACCTCCCGTCCGAATTCTCGTTCGACAAGGATCCGACCGGACGGACGATCATCAAATTTCGGAGTGCCCGTTTCTTTGGCATCACCGCGCCAATGAGCGATCCGGCAAAGCGACTGGAGGACATGGACCGGGTGGGGATAGACGTGGAAGTTCTGTCGCTGTCGACGCCAAATGTGTTCTTCGCCGGCGACGAGGACGAGGTCCAAATCGCTCGAACCGTCAACGATGAGTATGCGGAGTTGATCGCAACCCACCCGAGTCGGTTTCACGGGTTCGCCTCGATACCGATGGACGTCCCCGCAATACCGCCCATTTTTCGAAGAAGCCAACCGGATGAAGTTGTGCATCTTCCTCCACCCGATGTTGCCGACCAACGCGGAAGCCTTCAGCGAATACGTTCTGGGACCGATCATCGGGTTTCCGTTCGACACGACTCTGGCCGTCGCGCGTATGTGCTACGACGGCATGTTCCGGGACTTTCAGGACATTCGCTGGATCATCGGCCACATCGGGGGAGGTGTTCCCTACCTGATGGAAAGGATGGACAACGGGTTCAGGGATTTCGCCGAATGCAGGACAAAGATCGACGAATTGCCGAGCACGTACCTGAAGAAGCTCTACTACGATACCGTAACGTTTTCGCCATACAACCTGAACATGGTTCGGGACATGTTCGGCACCGACCACATGGTGATGGGCAGTGACTACCCTCATTTGCTCGGCTCGATAGAACGCTCGGTGTCCTCTATCGATGAGCTCCACATACCCGAGCACGAAAAACAGCAGATCTTCAGCGGCACGGCGCTAAAGATCCTGAACAACATCTCTAATTCGGGGACGGAGGCATAATGGCGTCAAGTGGAGCAATAAAGAGTTTGCGGTAATTACGCCTCCGTCCCCGAATTAGATTGCGCTTTAAATGAGTTCTCGATTCCGACAAATTACAGACAGTCTGGGGCCCGGCATCGTGATGGCGGCGACGGCCATCGGCGCCAGCCACGTCATCCTGAGTCCTGTAGCCGGGGCGAGGTTCGGCTATGATCTGCTGTGGCTCGTTCTATTTTCGCACCTGTTCAAGTACCCCGCATTCGAGTTCGGCGCCCGGTTCGCGGTCGCGACGGGCACATCCCTGATCCGCGGCTACGAACGTGTTCCGGGGCCCCGGAACTGGGCACTGATTGCCTTTCTTGGGATCACCATCCTGCAGGGGTTGACGATCCTGAGTGGAGTGATCGCCGTGGCCGCATCGGTCCTGGTCGTCAACCTGGGCACCTTCCCCTTCCCCGTATGGATCCTCATCCTCGGCGCGGTCATTATCACCCTCCACCGAACAGGCAGGTATCAGTCCCTGCAGTTTCTGAGCAAAGTCTTGATGGGGATCCTCGCCCTGGTGACACTGGTCGCGTTTTCAGCCGCCCCACCGAGCTTTTCCAACCTCACGCGGATTTTCGTCCCCTCCATCCCCCCGGGCTCCGCGATCCTCATCTCTTCGATCTTCGGACTCATGCCGATAGGAATCAACGCTTCGGTCTGGCACTCGCTCTGGGCAGTCGAACATCTGAAGATCTGGGAGCAGAAGGAGCGAGACCGGAAAAACATACTCCGGATGGGAATGATCGACCTCGGGGTCGGTTACGGTCTGTCGATCGTTCTGGCTGTAATGTTCATGTCGCTCGGTGCAAATCTACTCCAGCCTCGGGGCCTGACGCCGAACGGCATCGATGTGGCTCTGACACTATCGACGGTCTACACGGAACTTCTCGGCGCCTGGATCTATCCGCTTTTCATGCTGGCGTTCTTCGCCGCGATCTTTTCGACGACCTATTCGGTGATGGATGGATTTCCAAGGGCCTTCTCAACCATCCTTCGAAGACTGCTCCCCGATAATGATTTCGTCCGGAGAGAAAGCAACCCCACCTACTGGATCTTCATGCTGGTCATCTTCGCCTTTGCGCTCCTGGCCAACACCCTACTGCCGAATCCGGTCCTGATGGTCAGTCTTGTCGGGGTCCTCAGCCTGATGCTGGCCCCGATTCTCTACAGCCTGAATTACTTCTGCGTGACCCGGTTGATCGACGACCACGCGTTCCGGCCCAGCAGGCTGATGCGAGCCTGGGCGATTGCAGGAATTCTCTTCATGACCCTGGCCGGATGTTTCTACATCTACACTGAGCTGTACCTCAAGAACCTCGCGAACTGAAACTCAAATGGACGTCGAAGTCACTACATACTACCTGGAGATGCGGGATCCGGACGAGCTGACCGGAAAGTCCGCCATCCCGGAAGGCCTGGAAGTCCGAAAAATCGGTATTCCCTCACCCGAGTTCAACCGGTTCCTTTACGTCACCGTCGGTAAAGAGTGGCTATGGATCGACCGGCTCGTCTGGTCCGCCGAAAAATGGAAACGGTGGGTCGATCGCAAAGAGCTTGTGACCTGGGTCGCTTACATGAAGGGGACGCCGGCAGGTTACTTCGAGTTGGTCATGCAAAAGGACAAGAGCGTTGAAATCGCCTTCTTCGGGCTGTTGCCCCAATTCATAGGCAAAGGACTCGGGGGGTATCTACTCAGCGAAGCCATTCGAAAGGCCTGGGACCTGGACGCGTCACGAGTCTGGGTCCACACCTGCACGCTGGACCACCCCCGCGCCCTCGGAAACTACGAGGCTCGCGGATTGACGATCGTTCGCGAAGAAACGCATGTCCAGGACATTTCCGACAGTTGATGAAAATCGTTACTTGGAACGTCAACTCGATTCGCCGGCGCCTCGATGGCGTCCTTACGTGGCTTGAACGGGTGCGTCCCGATATTGTCTGCCTGCAGGAAACAAAGTGCACCGACGACGTGTTCCCGTGGATCGTTTTCAAGTCGATGGGTTATGAAGTTTCATTCACGGGTCAACGAAGCTACAACGGCGTCGCGATCGCATCCCGATGCCCCCAGGGGGATGTGAACTACCATCCGCTTGGGCCACGCGACTCGCAAAAACGCTCGATCGCCGCGACCATCGATGGTGTTCGGATCCTCAACGTTTACGTACCATACGGTGAAAAGGTGGGCACGGAAAAGTTCAGGACGAAACTCCGATGGCTGGACCGCCTCAACGGAACGCTTAAAGAAGCGGACGACCGACGGCTGGTTGTCAGCGGCGACTTCAACGTCGCACCCGACGACCGGGATGTCTACGACCCCGGACTCCGGCGGGAAAAGCTGATCTGCAGCACCCCCGAACGGGATCACTTCAACGCCCTGCTTCAAACCGGATTCATCGACGCGTTCCGTCACTGCACCGGCGAAGCCGGCCACTACACCTGGTGGAGCTACCGTCCCGGCGCCGTCGAACGCAACCGCGGCCTGAGGATCGACCACCACCTGGTCCACCCCTCCCTCAAATCCCGCATCCAGTCGGTGGACATCGATCGAGCGGAACGCAAGAACCCCGACGCCTCCGACCACACCCCAGTTACGCTCAACCTCGACAACTGAACGCATCACCGAGACTTCACAAAAAGCTATCGAGTTCGGAGTCAACGCAAAAACGCAAAGACGCAAAATGTTGTTTCTTACATCCCGACTCAGGGGTCAAAAGGAATCCCAACCCGGCAAGGTCGGAAGAAAACCAAGATCAGACAGCTTTGCGTTTTTGCGACTTTGCGTTGAAAGAAAACCGGCGGACTACCGACCGTTGCGGGCCGACGGTGATCAGTCTCCTGATGCCGGCGGTTCCAGGGCGGGTTCCTGCACGGCGACTACATGGGCCTTGAAGCCGAACAGGCTCTTGATGTCTTCGAGGATCAGGTACAGGGCCGGGACCAGTGCCAGCGTGATGAGGGTTGCAAATAAGACGCCGGACGCCAGGGAGACCGCCATCGGAATGAGAAATTGTGCCTGTAGGCTGGTCTCGAGCATCAACGGTGTGACGCCGGCCGCTGTGGTCAGTGAAGTCAGGAGGATTGGCCGAAAGCGCATCACGCCCGAGTCACGAACGGAGTGAATCAGCGACTTCCCTGCTTTCCTGGTCCGGTTGATGAAATGCACGAGGACCAGGCTGTCGTTGACGACAACTCCGGCGACGGCGACCATGCCCATCATCGACATGAAGTTCATGGTCATTCCCAGGATCGCATGCCCGAAGACAGCCCCGACGAGTCCGAAAGGAACAGCGGACATGACGATCAAGGGCTGGGAGTACGACTTGAACGGAATGGCCATCAGGGCGAATATCACGAACAGGGCGACAAGGAACCCGCGGGTCAATCCTTCCATGAACTCGCCCTGCATCCGCTGTTCACCTTCCAGGCTGTATGTCACATTGGGGTGATCCGCCAGAACGTCCGGCATGTGGCGCGCCTGGAAATCAAACAGAATGGCGTTCGCGTTCGCCATTTCTTTATCGACTCCCGCACTCACGTTGATCGCCCGCCGCCGGTCGACCCGGGTAATACTGGAAAAGCCCCGGCCGAACGTGGCGTCCGCTACAGTCAGGAACGGCACCTGGGCGCCGTCAGGAGTCCGGATACGCATATTGTCCAGGTACCCGAGCGACTGCCGTTCTTCTTTCGGGTAGCGAACCATCACACGGACGTCGTCCCTGCCTCTCTGAATGCGTTGGGCCTCCTCGCCGAAGAACCCCTGCCTCACCTGTCGCCCCAAATCCTCCAGTGACAGCCCGAGTGATTCGGCGCTGGGCCGGAGCGCCAGTTCGATTTCAGGTTTCCCGCCCCGGAATGAGTCGGTGATATCGATGACGCCCGGATACTCGGCCAGTCGTGCACGGATATCGGCCGCCACCACGCGCAGTTCATCGATATCGGGTCCCGCCATCTGGAAATCGATCGGCTTTCCAGCGCCTCCCATCAAGTTGCTGACGAGTTCCAATTCGACCGCACCGGGAATCGGGGCCAGGCGTTCCCGCAGCATGGTCGTGATCTGTGCGCTCGAGTAGGGCCGTCCTTCACCGGAAACAAGTTCGATGTTCACTTCACCAAGATAGGATCGCGATGGGGCGATTCCCGGATTCCCGGGGCCCGCGTTGGATGAAGGTTGCTCTCCAACACTGGAAAGAACGTGAGTAAACAGTGGGTACCCGTGCTGGCCCGCCAGATCGGCGCCCAGTTCGAGCACTGTGCTTTCGATGCTCTCGACGGCGGAGGCCGTGACCTCGGACGGTGTCTCCTGCGGCATCGTGAGCTTGACCACGACGTTGTCCGAATCCATTTGCGGGAAGAAGACGAACTCGACGACGCCTCCCTGTATCAGTCCGGCGGCCAGGAACAGGGACGAGATGCCGAGGGCCGCCGTCAGGTATCGCCATCCCAGCGCAAACTCGAGCACCGGCCTGTATACAGACTGGATGAACCAGTCCACAGCTCGGCCGAAACCGGTAAAAAAACCGTCCCAAGCGCGGATCAAGAGGGTCTTCTTGCGGATGCGCGGCTCCTTGAGGTGCGACAAGTGGTATGGCAGCACAAACTGCGATTCGATCACCGAAAAAGCCAGGACCGGGATGACGATGAGTGGGATGGCCCGCGTGAAGTTTCCGATCAGACCTGGAACCATCATGAATGGCGAAAACGCGACCATTGTCGTCAGAACACCGAATATGACGGGGAGCGCAACCTCTTGCGTACCGAGAATGGCGCCCTTCAACCCCCGATCGCCCGCATCCTGCCGGAAATGGATACGTTCGGCGACGATGATGGCGTCATCCACCACGATTCCCAGGACAAGGATGAATGCAAAGAGCGTCATCATGTTGATCGTGATGCCCGTGTACGGCATGGTCGCGAACGCACCGAGAAAAGCCACCGGAATCCCGATCACGACCCACATGGCCAGGCGCATCCTCAGGAACAGCGTGAGTACGATAAACACCAAGAACAACCCGTTCATACCGTTGCGCACCAGCAGGTCTCTCCGCTCCCCGAGCATCACCGAACTGTCCTGCCAGGTGGCGATGGAGATGCCTGGGGGAAGGGTTGGCCGCACCTGGGCGACGAAGCGATGAACCGCGGCGGCGACATCGGGCGTGTCTTCGTCCCCAACCCGGTATACCTGGATCATCACGGTCGGCTGGCCGTCGAAACGGGACTGCTGGTCGGTCTCTTCGAAGCCGTCCACGACCCAGGCGACGTCCGCCAGTCGCAACCGGCTTCCGTCCGCTCGTGTCAGCAGGGTCAGATCTTCGAATTCTTCACCGCGATAGGCCTGTCCCTTCGTCCGGAGCAGTATTTCGCCAGATTCCGCTTTGACCGATCCTCCCGGCATGTCCAGCGAAGAGCGCCGGACCGCCTGCGTCACTTCGTCGAAGGTGATTCCATGGCGCCGAAGAGCGTCTTCTGAAACCTCGATGGAAACCTCGTAAGGCCGGACGCTCTTCAGGTCCGCCTGACTGATCTCGGGAAGGGCCGTGAGGTCGTCCCGCACCTTTTCTCCCAGGCGTTTTAGAGTCAACTCATCCGTGTCCCCGTATAAGGAGACGTTGATAACCTGCAAACGAGGCACCAACTCCTGAACGACAGGCTTCTCGGTCTCGAGCGGGAAGGTTGAGATCGCGTCAACGCGCGCCTTGATGTCGTCGAGCAATTCACGAATGTCGTAACCCGTCTCGACCTCGACCAGAACCGATCCCGCACCTTCCGCCGCCGTCGAGGTCATTCGCTTCACGCCCTCCAGACCCTGGATGGCCTCTTCGATGCGAACACAGACGGCTTCTTCCACTTCCTCGGGCGCGGCACCGCGGTAGGGAACGGCGATTGAAATGAGTTCAGCCTCAAACGTGGGAAAAACTTCCTGATTGACTCCCGACACGCCCATCACACCGAGCGCGATGATGACCATCATCAGGAGGTTGGCAACCACCCCGTTGTTGGCAAACCAGTCGATCAGTGTCTTCATCGATTACTCCTGTTCATGCCGGTCCTCTTCTTCGGAGGGGTCGGAGACTCGGACCGCCATCCCATCGACCGCGTTCTCGAGCGGGGAGACGATAATGCGGTCGCCCTCTTCGATTCCGGACGCGACGAGGAT
Source organism: Terriglobia bacterium (assembly GCA_965262425.1). Taxonomy (GTDB): domain Bacteria; phylum Acidobacteriota; class Terriglobia; order 20CM-2-55-15; family 20CM-2-55-15; genus CAZOZZ01. The sequence goes on from OZ253536.1 coordinate 3,945,018, forward strand.
TCGTTCTCGTTCGAGTCGGAACAGTTCCACCTGCCTGAAGCGAATGTGACCGGCACTGTCGACGGTCAAAACGCGGTCCACCCCCCGAAGCACGGTTCGGGGCAGCACCACAACGGGACCGGAACGTCGGCCGATGATTTCGGCCTCAACGAACATCCCGATGGCCAGCGGCGGCCGCGTCGGATCGCTTCCCCTCGCGTATGGATCTTCGATGCGCGCGATGGCGTGGACCATGCGGGTGCCAGGGTCGATTTCGCCTTCGGTCCGCACCACTCTCCCTCTCCACTCGTGATCGCGCCCGGCAAACCGAGACCGTAGAATCACCCGGGGATCCGGGATCTCTCCGGCCCCCGGGCTCCCGTCACGGTAAGCCAGAGGGAGGTTCAGGAATGCCAGTTCCGAGTCGGGGATCGGTAGCCGAACCTCGGCCGAGTCGATGGCGTAGAGCGTCGCCACAGAATTGCCGCGGGCGACGAACTGACCGATGTCGATGCGTTCAGCCCGGACTCGTCCCGCAAAAGGCGCGACGACAACCGTTCGCTCCAGATCATACTCGGACTGCTGGAGCGCTGCTTGGGCGGAAGCCAGAGCCGCCAGAGCTTCGGCGATCTGGGGTTCCCGCATCGCCAGCGGCGTCGGGCGACCGGAACCCAGCAGCTCCCACTCCACCATGGCAACGGCGGCCTCCTGACGTTCCGTCTCCAATCGGAGCCTTGCCTGGGCAATCGCTGACTGACCCCGAGTCACCGCAAGTTCGTAATCCCGGGCATCGAGCCGGAGCAACACATCGCCCTCTTCGAAGAACCCTCCCACGACAAGCGAGTCGGCCACCTCGACGACGCGGCCCGCCACTTCCGGCGTCAGTTCACTCACGGTCCTCGGCGCGACGGTCCCCTCGGCAAACACGCTGAGGGTGACGTTGGAGTAACCCGCCTCTATGGTCTCCACGAGAGGGAGGGGTATCTCAGCCACGCGAGTTTCCGGAACGGGCCGGTTACGGATCATCGTCACCGTCGCGTACCCGGCCCCAGCCAGGACAAGAATCGGAAGGATGATCCGAAGAATCAGCTTAATCACTTGTTTCCACCTTCAGTCAAAGTAGTCCGTCTCTCTGCGGCCTCCGAGGGGACGTCGTCCATGTCGAACCCTCCTCCGAGCGCAAGATGCAGATCGACCCTGTTGTCCAGACGTGTGCGCCGGATACCGAGCAGCTGGCTTTCGGAGTTGTATGCGGTGCGTTGAGCCGACAGGACGGTGATGATGTCGGTCAATCCCGCCTGATATCGCTGCTCGGCGAGTGTGCGGGCCGCACTCGACTGCAGAACGGCTTCTTCGAGAGCCCGCTCCCTACGTCGGAGAACGTCTTCGGCCCCGAGCGCCGATTCAACCTCCCGATAGGATTCGAGCAGGCGGCTCTCATAGTTGGCCACGGCTTCTTCGGCCAGGCTCTCGTTGCGAACCACGGCGGCTTTCAACCGGCCGTTGTTGAACAGCGGCTGCACAAGGTTGCCGACGAAGTTCCAGACGAACAGGTCGTTGCCGATCAGGTCTATCAGGCTGCCGCTCGACGTTCCCGTGCCGGAGGTCAGGCTGAACCGGGGGCGCAGATCGGCTTGCGCCTCGGCAATCCGCGTGTCGGCGGCGACCAGTTGCAATTCGGCGGCAACGAGGTCGGGGCGGCGATGGACCAGTTCAGCGGGCAATCCTCCCGGAATCACATCCGGAAGCGTGGGCAGACCGGCCCCGAGTGCGTACTGACCCGACGGGTACCTTCCCATCAGAGCTTCGAGCTGGCGTATACCACGGTCCCTCTGCTCGAGTCGCTGCTCGAGAGCCGCCTCGGCCCGGGCCACCTCCGTCAGGGCCAGCCGCAGATCGAGCGAAGGACGAAGGCCGCCCTGGAATCGGGCCCGGACGCGCTCGGACGAGATCCGAAAGCTTTCCAGGGTCGCTTCAGCCAGGTCGAGCTGCCGCTGTGCTTCAACCGCCCCAAACCAGACCTTGGCAACCTGACCACCCAACGACAACCGGGCCGCCGCCAGGTCGGCGAAGCGAATCCGTGTGTTGGTGAGGGCAGCACTCTCGCCTGATCGAATCCGGCCCCACAAGTCCAGCTCCCAGCTGGCGTTCACTCGCAGGCCGTAGTTCGTGGAAGTCGTACTCAGAACGTCGCCCTCTCTCCCCGATATCGGGAAACCAATAAAGTTCTGACGCTGCTGGCTCCGGTTCACGGTCAGGTTCGTATCGGGCCGCAACGGAGCTCCGGCGATGACGGCGTCGGCGCGGGCTGCTTCGATTCGCGCGGCCGCCGCCCGCAGGTCGTGATTGCTCTTGAGAGCCTCTCCGATGATGCGTTCCAGCTCGGCGTTGCCGAAATACGTCCACCAGTCCGTCCCGGACGGCACGGGAGCCAGTTCCCCGCCGCTCCACTGGTCCGGCGCGATCACCCTGAAGGTGTGCTCGGGCGGCGGCAATTGCCGCGTACAGCCGACCAGGGCCACGGTACTCAGCAAGACGACGCTTCGGACCCAGGGCCTCATGCTTCTTTCCCCACCGACGGTACGAGGACTTCTTCCCCGCCGCCGGTTTCCAGGGCCGGAGCTCCCATGCCGGCTGCCATGAAGTGAACGATCTGCCGGATAGAACCTTCGACATCGGAGGTGTCGCACAAGCCATCGGTGGAGCGACAGATCCATTCGTTCTCTCGCAGTGTGTGCATCATCGCGCCAACCGCCAGGTGAATGCGCCAGACGCGATCCCGTTCCGAGAGATGCGGCAACGCCTTTCGACAGGCGGATGTAATTCGCCGGTTAAGAGTCTGAAAGAACTCGTTGAAGAGCACCTCCATGTAACCCGTTTCCGAAGAAATGCGGCCGATCAGACGCATGAACCGAGCACCCTCCTCTCTGCCTCGAAGACGAAAGGCGGGGGCCACCAGAGCGTACATGATGTCTTCGATGGGAAGCGGCCCATCGCCCGCGCGATCTTCAGCATTGTCCAGAAGGGCCAACCGTTCTCGGTTCAGAGGTTCGATTCGCCGGGCAAAAACAGCTCTCACGAGCTTCTCCTTGGAACCGAAATGATAGTGGATTGCCGCCGAGTTCACCCCCGCCTCGGTGATGATCTGCCGGAGGGCGACCGCCTTGATTCCGTGCTCCGCGAAGAGAGACTCGGCTGCGTCGAGAATCTGTTCTTTGGTGTCTGACATAGTTTGAGGATAGCAAGTTCAATCGTTCGATTCAATTGTTCGCTTCAATTAAATGCTTAAATCGTTCAATTCAGGCAGATTGTTGAAATGGAGGGAGGGATTTTAACGCAAAAACGCAAAGGATTTGTGTCTTCCGACGTTGATGCGAAGCCAAACTCTTCCTCAAGGACGAAATCAAAAGACCAAAAAACTTTGCGTCTTTGCGTTTTTGCGTTGAAAAACTTCCTCCTTAGTCTTGTTGATTGGACCGGACGGGCCCTTTGATCAACTCAGGGCGTGGTCCCTGCTGGGCCAGGTCCCAACTCATCTGATGGACGACACGGACGATCTTTTCCATCTTGGAATAGTTGATCTTCTCGGGAGTGTCGTTCGGTGTGTGGTAGTCCGGGTGAAGACCGGTGTGGAAGAACAGTGCGGGCACTCCGTTCTGGAGGAACGGCCACTGGTCGCTTCGACGCATCAGGTTGGAGGCGTTGTTGTCGTAGGTCATCTTCAGCTCCAGGCCGATGCCACGATTCGCCTGCTCGACCAGTTCTTTCATGTCGTCGCTGAACGTGGTGCCGAGAATGTTGATGGAGTTGGCGTTCGACTCCGCAGTCTGAACTTCAAGGCCGCGGAACCGGCCTCCGCCGCCGATCGGGACCTCCTCGTTCCGGCCGATCATGTCCATGTTCAGAACCGCGACGGTCTGATCGAGCGGTACGGAGGGTCTCAAGGTGTACGCCCAGGCACCGAGCAAGCCGCGCTCTTCGGAGTTCCAGGCGGCAAACAGAATGCTTCGCTTCGGCCGTTGGCCGGCTCGGGCGGCGGTGGCATACGCCTCGGCAATCTCGATCAACCCGACAGTGCCCGAACCGTCATCGTCGGCTCCTGCGAAAATGCGGTTACCATCGGCGCCGTCATGGTCATAGTGAGCACAAATGATCACAAACTCGTCTTTCATGTCCGGATCGGAACCCTCGAGCATCCCGATCACGTTGCGGTCCGGGATGGGTTGGCGATTGATGGACGTCGTCAGCTCGACTTCGGGTCCCTCGATCACGACGGGTGAGATTCCGGTGTCGCTCTCGGACGAAGCCGATAACTCTTCGAGCGTGCTGCCGCTTCCGCGAAGCAGTTGCCCGGCAAGAGCGGGTGAAATCTGGGCCGCCGGTATTCGAACACTCTCCATCCACTCGGCGAGCGTGTAGCGTGGAAATCGGCGCTCGCGCCAGTAGTTGGTGGCTGTGAAGGTCCCTCCGTTGTGGTTATGAACATCCTGAACGAAGAGGACTGCCAGCGCCCCGTTCGCTTGAGCGGAAAGCGCCTTTCGAAGAGAGTTCGAAGCCTCGGCCCGCACCACCCCGTCGAAGGGACTATCCGGATCCCGCTCTCCCGGTTCGTGATCCACGATCAGAACGATCTTCCCGGCAACCGCATCACCCCTGAAATCGTCATAGGAATGTTCCGGCGCAACGATTCCAAAACCCGCGAAGACGACCGATCCCCGAACTCTTCCGCTTCCACTGAAGTTCAGAGGATAGTAGTCCTGACCCGGCCGCAGACGTTGAATGGCGTTCTCCCCTTCGAGGACCTGAAGCAGGTTGTCTTCTCCGAGAGTCGACGTCATCAGGTTGTAGTTATGGAAGAACGATGAACCAGACGCAGGCTGGAGCCCCATGCGGCGGAATCGGGACGCCACATACTCGGCCGCCAGACGGTTCTCCGGCGTGTCGGTTCTACGACCGTTCATCGCGTCGGAAGCGAGAAAGAACAGGTCGGCCCGAAGATCGTCTTCCAGGATCGAGTCGTTCTCCGGCGCCTTGTCTGTTCCCTGAAAACCGACCAGAAAAAAAGCGGATAGAATCAGAACGAACATTCGGATCTTCATTGGGACTCCTTTGGGGAAGCGGTCCTAGGCAGTGGTCAGTTGTCAGTGGCCACTGTCTTTAATGGCCACTGTCTTTATTGCTGAAGCGATTGTATCTTCTCTTCGAGAGTTTTTCGAACGAATGGATTGGGGGTCCATTTCAGGGCTTCGGTATACACCGCCACAGCGATCTCACGCTTCCCCTCGGACTCGTAGAGGGGACCGATCAGGTAAGACAAGGCGAACGACGACACCCTTGGGGTGGCCGCGGACAACATGATCGAAATCGCCAGGCCCAGGTTCTCCCGGGTGGGGCGGACTTCGAGGCGTTCACGGAGATCGGCGAACATGACGTGATAGGACGGTGAGAGGTCCTCGTGTTCGTCTTCGATCGCGTCCAGGAAATGACGAAGTTCATCGTACTCTCCGTCCGGGTAGACAGGTGTATCGAGATAGGTCGGTTCGTCCCCGGCAGAGGCGACATCGACAACGATCTGTTTGATCGTCTCGGCATCCGATTGCAGCCGGTCATAACGAAGCCGATCCGGAATGTCTCCCCCACCGTGGTAGTCCTTGTGCGTGGCATTGGTGAAGAACAGGTAGGGCACCTGATTCGCGGCGAAAGGCGCAAAGTCGCTGCGTGGTCCGAGCAGGTCCGTTCCGAGCGGAAGCATTTCGGGTGTTCTCCGGCGCTCCACGATGGTAGCCAGTTCAGGCGAGAACTCGGTTCCAAAGACAACCAGAGTCCAGCGCTCGAGATCGACGAAGCTGCGCCCCAACGTGTCCATGATGATGACGGCCCTGGCATCTTCGAGTGGATAAACAGGCTCGCGGGTGTAGTGACGAGACCCGTTCAGCCCCCTCTCCTCGTCGTCGAACGCGATGAACACAAGGGATACCGGAAGCTCCGCGTCACGCAGTTCGCGCGCGAGCTCCAGCATGACGGCGACCCCGGCGGCATTGTCGCTCGCCGATCGATATCCCATCCCCTGGCCGTCATAGTGAGCGCCGATGATGACGTGAGCCGCCGCGGTGCCCCACCTGGCGACAACATTCCTCCGGCCGGGCCCGATGTCCTGCAGCTCGGCCGAAAGGCCAAGTTCCGTGAACCGTTCCAGAAGGTAGTCCGCTGTAGCCTTCGCACCGGGGCTCTGAGATTGTCGGCCATCGAGAGCGGGATCGGAAAGCCACTCGACGGTCGACTTGAGGCGATCGACGGATAAGGCCGAAAGTGACAGCAGCGGGACCTGGGAGAAGGCCACGAATAGAGCCATGCACAAGGCGATTCGTGATGTTTTCACCATTGTCTGTTAGACGGGCGGAAGCAGGAAAGAAAGCCTGTTAGAAAGAATAGGACAACCCGACACTCGCTTCGACGAGGTTCAGCGACTGATCCTCCACGCCACGCACCCTGTAGCCGCGGGCATCAATGCGAAGACCGATAGGACCGATCAACGTGATCTTGAGGCCGCCTCCGTAATTGAACGCCCACTTGTTACCGAAGGCTGCTGGCCCGCTACCGCCCGCGCGAACCCCCCCGATGCCCGCGGTGACGTATGGGCTGATCACCGGTGAGGGAAGATTGGCCCGCAGGTTCACGTTATAAATCAAAGCGTTGGCGTTGCTGTCGAGAAAGTTCGGGCTGTAGGCTACAGTGTACTCGGCACCGACGGGGGTGTTGGATCGGAACAGGCGGGCACCGAAAACGCCGAAGTCTTTCGGATCCGTCAAGATCCCGAGGTCGGGTGTAGCCGTATTCAATGCCTGACCGAGGGTAAGTTTGCCGGGTCGGTGAAAGCCCCCGAACAAAGTAAAGTCCGCTGCATGGGCAGACGACGACACCACGAACAACACGGCAAGAAATCCACAGAAGTGCTTCATTAGGAAATTATAATCAATTGGATTGTTGATAGCAGCCACGAATACTCGCAGTCAGATACTATAAAGAAGAAGCATGATCATCGAACCCTCGATTTCGAGCTCCCGATCGAGACATGCTCACCTCCGCGTGAGCATGCTTCTCATCGTTTCCGTCCTCGCCTTGGCGCCACCGACCGGGCTGGCGCAAGTCGGTGAGGGGCGACAGGCAATGGCCGAAGGGGACCACCTTCGGGCGGTCGAGCTCCTGACCGGGGCACTGGAGGCGAACCCGACCCCGGAAACGTATCTCTACCTCGGCCTGGCCCACTCCAACCTGAGACAGTATGACCGCGCTCTGGAACTATTCGCCGAAGCTACCCGGCGATACCCGACCGACCCCCGATTCCTCAATGAGACAGCGGGTGTGCACCTCGCCAATAGGGACGTCGCCCTCGCCAGAGAGGCGTTAGCCGGAGCGCTACGAATCGCACCCCAGGACGAATACGCGGCGGATCTCCTGGCGTCTCTCGACCTGTCGGAAGGGGACGTTCGAGGGGCACTCGACCTGTGGAACGAGGTCGGTCAACCCGAAATCGATGAGATTTTCCAGAACTTTTCGCCGGGTTTTCTCAACTGGGAGGTCCCGAGAGCACTGAAGTTCGGCCCGGGTGACATCCTGGGCTTCGATGAGTGGAAGACTACCGAAGCACGATTGTTCAAGAGCAGGCTGTTCTCGAACGTGGCGCTCGAGCTGGAACCTTCGCCCGAGCCCGATCTTTACAACGCCATCATAAGAACGTCCCCCCGCACAAATGCCCGGGCGAACGTTCTGTTCGACCTGTTCCGAGGCCTGCCGGTCGAAACCACCTATCTGAATTTCTGGGATCTTGGAGGGTCGGGAGTAAGCTGGCGGTCGAGCTACCGCTGGGACGAAGATCGCAGGCGGGTGCGGGGGCAACTCCTGATACCGCTGCCGCTGCCGGGATTACCGATCCTCGACATCCGCAACACCTGGCGCTCGGAACAGTGGGACCTGGCGGCCTCGATCCGGGACGAATTCCAATCCGACTCCCGCTTCGACTATAAGGTGAACACCGTCCGTGTCGGTCTCGGGGTCGTGCCCGATTATCGGCTCGAGATCAATGCCAGCTTCGAATACCGGAACCGAGCGGCCACGGGCAACATCGAGTCCCTGGGGATGAACTCGCGCAACTCCGGGACCTTCCGTATCGAATCCACGATTCGTACGATGGAGGGACGCTACAAGAACCAGTTGAGGTTCGAGGGATTCCTGGCCCGTTCCTCCGTACTGGGTGATTTTGACTTCAGTGGAGGTTCCATCCAGGTCGCCAACCGATACATCCTGGAAGAGGCGTCCGATACCAGCTTCAACTTCTCTCTGACAGGCGGCACGTCGGGCGGAGACATTCCCGTCGACAGCTACTTTCTCCTCGGCATCGGCCGTGGATCCAGGTATCCCTTGCGGGGCCACGTGGCTTCAGATGAAGGCCGCTACGGCAGAGCCCCGATGGGCACGGACTTCGTGCTGATCAACACGGACGTCGAGCGGCGTCTGGTAACCGTTCCGCTGTTCAACACTCTCGGCATCCCCTACATCATGATCAAAGCCATGGGCTTCTTCGACCGGGCTAAGGTGTTCGACACCAATCGCATCTTTCGACAGGGCGAGTGGCTCAACGACGTCGGGGCCGGACTTCGATTTGAGACCCCGACCGGATCGTTCACCGTCCTTTACGGGCGGGACATCACCGGCGGCGTCAACAACCTGTATGGTTATGTCGAGCGCCGCTTCTGGTAGGTAGCAGATAGCGGGAAGCGGGCAGCATGTAGCGCGGAGCCTCGGAGTTGCTCGCTACTCGCTCTTTCTTGACGCCGGCTCCTTCCGTCTTATATGCTCCAGGGAATCATCACTTTCAGACAACCGAAGCGAATAGAGCCACGCCGTTCGCGACGTGCCAACAGGTAAGGAGAAAACTGTCATGAAATTGTCAAGACTGCTTGTATGTGTTCTCGGTCTCGTCCTGGTGTCCGGTGCAACGTTACCGGCCCTGGCACAGGAAGCGGACGCGCCTCGACCGATCGCGGCGCTCGACAGCGTTTGGATGGAGCAGTTGACGTGGATGGAGATCCGTGACGCAATCGCTTCGGGAAAAACGACCGCCTTCATCCTGACCGGCGGCGTCGAAGCCAACGGCCCCTACGTGCCGACGGGCAAGCACAACTACATTCTGGAAGCCGCCGGAGAAGCCATGGCACGCAAGCTCGGGAACGCTTTGATCGTCCCGATCCTCAGGTACGAACCCGGGAGCCCCGCCACGTCCAGTTCCCCCGGAACGGTCGTCCTGTCGGATACCACCTATAAGGCTGTCCTGACCGATATGGCGACGAGCCTGAAGGCTCAGGGATTCAAAGACATCGTCCTGATGGGCGACAGCGGCGGGAACCAGAGCCGGATGCAGGAAGTAACCGAAAAGTTGAGTGCAGAGTGGGGCAGCGAACCTACCGCGATACATTTCGTCCCCGAATACTACGCGACGAAACGGATCATCGATGAAGAGGCCATCCCCGCGATGGGTATCGTTGAAGAACCGGAAGGTCTCCACGACAGCTATCGCATCACGTCGGTCCTGCTGGCCGCACACGGCCCGGAGAAAATCCGCTTCGACCAGAGAGTCGCCGCAGGCAAAGCCAGCATCAACGGCATCAATATCAACCCGCCCGACAAGACGATCGAAATCGGAAAGAAAAACCTGGAACTCCGCGTCGACCACGCCGTAGCCGCCATCGAAAAGGCGATCGGCCGGCGGAGCAGCGACCAGCGGAACTAGTGGTCCCCGTCAAACAGAGTGCACTTTAACCAGCTTCTTTCGAGCGCGTCGGACTTTCTCAAGAATATCGGAAGCCTGCGCGGTCCAGATGAACGGCTTAGGGCTCTGATTGTGACCGTCGACATAGTCCTCAACGGCCTGGATTAACTCTGGAACCGAATGGAAAACTCCGCGCCGAAGCCGTTGCTCTGAAAGATCCCGGAAGAAACGTTCGACCATATTCAGCCACGACGCACTGGTCGGTGTGAAGTGCACATGAAAGCGCGGGTTGCGCTTGTGCCAGTCGACAACTTTCTGATGCTTGTGGGTCGCATAGTTGTCACAGATTATGTGGATCTGCTTGTCTTTAGGCACGGAGCGTTTGATCTGATTGAGAAACCGAATCCATTCCTGATGCCGATGCTTCGGCATGCAAGTCCCGATCACAGAGCCGTCCAGGGTATTGAGCGCGGCGAACATCGTGGTGGTTCCGTTGCGTTTGTAGTCGTGGGTCAAGGTGCCACACCGCCCCTTCTTCAGCGGTAACCCGGGCTGGGTGCGGTCCAGTGCCTGCATCTGGCTCTTCTCATCACAGGACAAGACGATGGCGTTTTCCGGTGGGTTCAGATACAGACCGACCACATCCTCCAGCTTCTCGGCAAATTGTTTGTCGTTGGACAGCTTGAAGGTTCCTGACAGGTGTGGCTTCAGGCCATGGGCCCGCCATATTCTCCCGACCGTCGAATCACTGACTCCGGTCGCCTTTGCCATCGAGGTACGGCTCCAATGCGTGGCGTTTGGGGGCTTCTCTTCAATCGTCTTCTTTACAATCCGGGCCCGCTTCCGTGCGCTGATGGAGGGAATCCGGCCGCTTCGCGGCGCGTCCTTCTCAATGCCTCCCAATCCATGTTTGGCGAAACGAGCACGCCATCGGCCAACCTTCTGAAGCGTCATCTTCAGCCGTGCTGCAATCTCCTCGTTCCTCAGACTCTCAGCCGCCAGCAACACAATTTGGGATCGTTCCGCCAACCGTACCGATGTACTACGGCTTCGCCTCAGTCGTTCCAGTTCCTTTCGTACCTGAACATCAAGATCAACCCTCGGTGCTTTCCTCATATCTATATCAGACGTTGGACAAGCACTTACATCTCATTAATTCTGGCGGACTACACTAGGCTGCGAAAAGAGGGAAGTTTTCACCGCAGAGGCGCAGAGGCGCAGAGGTGTTTGTCTCGCTCTCCGGTTCATCACGCCTTCCTGCTGCATGACGATGAACGAAACACCGGATGCTGAGAGAGAACTGCGTTGGTCGACCGGAACTGTCCCTGCCAGATCCCAGAAAACAAATCTCTGCGCCTCTGCGCCTCTGCGGTGAAAAATCTTCTTGCTACGTTGGACTAAGGTTATCGTTCGCCAAAACGGACCCACGAGTCCCGAGTCCCGACCGCAAGGGTGACAATCCGTGCATAGCTGCGTATGCCGCCTTCCACGCGGTTCGCCTTTAGAAAAACATCCAGGGTCCGGGTCTGGGCCCGGCTGATCCAGGCCACCCGGTTTCGCCGCCGACGCAAAGACATTCCGAACAAGTCCCTCCTGGGACCATCATCGAGAAGCTGATCGAACTCCTCGGACCGCAGGTAGACCCACAGATATAACCAACCGCTGTAGGCGAGGGCTTCATCGCTTGAATTGACGCTGGCCATCAACGCGACGAAATTCGCATCGCCTTCGTTCGGATAGCCCCGGACGTGAGCGATTTCGTGGGCGAGGACCATCGGACGTTCAAACGGCAACAATCCGCCGGTCACCAAGGCTTCGTGGCCGAACGGGTTGAACATGCCTTCCACGCCCGAAGCTTTGAAGAAGGGGTTCAACAGCCGTGACGTCTTCACTCGAGGACTGGTCTCCCAGGTCGTCCCGTCGAGTTCCTCGACAACCTGACGGACCCGCTCGTTGGCAGCCGCCGCCACGCGCTCCTCATCGTAGTCCGACGCTTCTCTCTCTAGGTAAAGTCTGTTCAATTCACCGGCAACGTCCCGGGCAAGTTCGCCAATCGACTCCGGATTGACCTGTCCGGCGTCGAACTCCAGTTTCGAAATCAGCGACTGGCGGTGGTAATTGAGCCCCCAGGTCCAGAAGAAAAACAGATAGCCGCCAGCCGCGATCCCGACGATGGCGAGGAACTTTCTCCGGTAGACGAGATAGATAACCAACGGGAAGGCCACCAGAATGGCCAGGTCGAGCCATGAAAACCCGACGGCATCGGCGACCCGGGCCATCGTAGCGGACACCAATGGGAACAAGCCAGTGGCATACCAATCCTCGACAAGTCGCGATGGAAACCAACCGGCCCAGGAGCCAACGAACGAACCGATCGCCATTAGAATCACCATGATCGGGCCCATTAGCGAAAGTTTTAACTTGACCGGCTTAAACTGCATTTGTTACGATTCGCTTTTCTTGCAAGTCCTTCGAAATCAGACGAATAGAAAGCGCCCCGAATTTTCGGGCGCAGTATTTGCGAAGGGCAGATGACCGTTGCGCCGATGGCAAAGAATTTCTACACACTGATTATCGTACCGAACGCAGGTTCAGGACTCCACAAAGTACGTATCCCCCTCGCGCTTCTTTACACAGTTTCGGTTCTCCTTCTGCTCGGATTCTTCACGGTCGTTGGCGCGGGCTTCAGCTACGCTCGAATGGCCCTGAAGACCGCGGACTACAGTCAACTCCAAACCGAGAACACCACACTTAAAGTAAGCAACAGAAACCTCGAAGTTTCCACTCGCCAACTCAACACGAAGATGCAGCTGCTTGAAGATCTCTCCGACAAGATCCAGGAGATGATGCAAAGCGACACCTGGACCAAACGCTTTGACCTGCTCAACGGCGGCGGAGTCGGCGGGGTTCTCGAAGATTACCCGACTGGATCCATGATCTCCAGTCTGAACGTGCGTGAGAATATCGACCTGGTTCGGGACCGCGCCGCGGAGCTGGAGTTCCAACTTCGTTTCGTTGAACAGATCGCCGAAAGGCGAGCCGACAAGCTGATGCTGACACCGTCCATGTGGCCAGTCGCCGGGCCGGTCCGAAGTTCCTACGGACGACGAAGAGATCCGTTCACCGGAGAGTCGGAAATGCATCGGGGCCTGGACATTGGCGCCCTGTACGGAACGGTGATTCGTGCGCCCGCAAACGCACGGGTCCTGTACGCCCGACGCAAGTCCGCCTACGGAAACCTGATCGTCCTCGATCACGGCGGAGGCATCACGACTCGGTTCGGGCATCTTTCCCGTTTCGCCGTACAGGTGGGAGAACAACTGCATAAGGGAGACATCATCGGCTATGTCGGAAGCACCGGACGTAGCACGGGTCCCCATCTGCACTACGAAGTCCGATTGAACGACCGAACTCTGAACCCTAGAAACTATCTACCACGCAACCCGATAGCGATTGCCGACTAAGACACTCAGTTGCGACTCCCCAATTCAAACTCCCGATTCCCGCCCGATTGAACGCCCCGGCTCAACCGTAATCTTTTTCGCTCTACAGACTGATTCGCATGGATCGATCAGCATGCAGCGATCGGCTCTGAAGCAACCCCCTGACCTGCTGCCGGCTGCCAGCTACTCGCTCCTCAGCCCGCCCGAAAGACTCCCGGCGTGGGGGGACCGTCCCGGCGTCGAAGTTCCCGACGGCCATCGCAAAGCTCAAACGTGCGTGCTCTCATTAATCTTAAATCCTGCGAGGGGACGGGGGGCCCGACGCCAAGGAATGCAGGGGGACCGTCCCGGCGTCGAAGTTCCCGAAGACCATCGCAAAGCTCAAACGTGGGTGCTCTCATGAATCTTGAATCCTGCGAGGGGACGGTGGGCCCGACGCTAAGGAATGTAACCTGCTAAAATTCTAGAATGCTCGACATCGTCAAGAAAGTCTTCGGCACCAAGAACGATCGGGAACTGAAGAAATTACAACCGATCGTTGTCGCCATCAACGAACTGGAGCCCGCGGTGTCGAGCCTCACCGACGAGCAGCTCCGAAACAAGACCAACGAATTCAGGGAAAGGATCGATCAGGGCGCTTCACTGGACGATCTGGTGAGCGAGGCCTTCGCGGTCGTGCGTGAAACCGGCAAACGTGTCCTGAACATGCGCCACTTCGATGTCCAGCTCATCGGCGGGTACGCACTCCACACGGGCCGTATTGCGGAAATGAAGACCGGTGAAGGTAAGACTCTGGTGGCGACATTACCTGCCTACCTCAACGGGCTCGGTGGAAAAGGCGTTCACGTCGTGACGGTCAACGACTACCTGGCACGGCGCGACTCGGAGTGGATGGGCCAGATATACAAATTCCTGGGCCTCGACGTCGGGGTCGTGCGTCACGGGATCGACGAAGTGGAGCGGCGAGCCGCCTACGCCGCCGGCATCTCTTACGGGACCAACAACGAGTTCGGCTTCGACTACCTGCGGGACAACATGAAGTTCGAGTCGGCCCATTGCGTACAGCGGGGCCACAATTTCGCGATCGTCGACGAAGTCGACTCCATCCTCGTCGACGAAGCACGCACGCCTCTGATTATTTCGGGCCCGAGTGAAGAGGCGACCGACAAGTACCACCGGATAAACAAAATCGTGCCCCGCCTGCGCCGCGATATCGACTATCAGGTCGATGAAAAGCACCGCACCGCAACCCTGACCGAAGAAGGTGTCGAACATGCCGAGAAATTGCTCTCGGTTGAAAACCTCTACGATCCGTCCAACATGGAGATTCTCCATCACATCAACCAGGGTCTGAAGGCCCACACGCTGTTCAAGCGCGACTCCGAGTACGTCGTCAAGGACGGCGAGGTGCAAATCGTCGACGAGTTCACCGGTCGCCTGATGCCGGGACGTCGATGGAGTGACGGCCTCCACCAGGCGGTCGAAGCGAAGGAAGGTCTGAAGATTCAGCAGGAAAACCAGACGCTCGCGTCAATCACGTTCCAGAACTATTTTCGGATGTATGACAAGCTGGCCGGAATGACCGGCACGGCCGAAACCGAAGCCGAGGAGTTTCTCAAGATCTACAACCTCGAAGTCCTGGTGATGCCACCCAACCGTGAACTACGGCGGTTGGAGAGCCCCGACGTGATCTACAGGACCGAGCGCGAGAAATTCAACGCCGTCGTCGACGAGATCCGGGAGCTCAACGATCGAGGGCAACCGGTGCTGGTCGGTACGATCACCATAGACAAGTCGGAAAAGCTCAGCTCGATGCTGAAACGAAAAGGAATCCGACACGTCGTGCTCAATGCCAAGTATCACGAGAAGGAAGCTGAAATCGTCGCCCAGGCCGGACGGCTAGGGGCGGTCACGATCGCCACGAACATGGCAGGGCGCGGCACCGATATTGTCCTTGGAGGAAATCCGGAGTTTCTGGCGAAAGGTCGACTTCGAAAGAACAAGATCGAACCCGACGAGGCGACTTCCGAACAAGTGGCAGAAGCCCTGGGATCGGTGCGAGCCGAAATCGAAGCTGAGCACAAAGAGGTCGTAAGCCTCGGAGGACTCCACATCATCGGAACCGAACGACACGAGGCCCGGCGAATCGACAATCAGTTACGTGGCCGGTCCGGTCGGCAGGGCGACCCTGGATCGTCACGCTTCTTCGTGTCGCTCGAAGACGACCTGATGCGCATCTTCGCCGCGGACCGAATCTCGAACATCATGCAGAAACTCGGAATGGAGGAAGGCGTTCCGATCGAATCGAAAATGGTCTCCAAACAGATCGAGAGTGCGCAGAAGAGGGTCGAAGGCCAGAACTTCTCAGCTCGAAAGCATGTCCTCGAATACGACGACGTGATGAACAAGCAGCGTGGAGCGATCTACGGCCTCCGCAAGCAACTCCTCGAAGAGTCGGACCAGAAGGAATACGTCTCGTCGGTCGCGGACGACATCATGGCATCCCTGGTGTCCCAGCACGCGGCGGAGGAGACCCACCCGAGCGAATGGGACCTGGAGGGACTGGGCACGGCCGTCCTGAGGCAGTTCGGTATCGATTACAGAAAGGAAGACGTCGACCCGGACGACCTTAGCTCCAGGGAACTCGAGGATGCACTGATCGAGGTCATCCACAGGAAGTACGACGAGAAGGAAGAGCTGATCGGCGCCGACTCGATGCGGTTCCACGAACGGATGCTGATGCTGCAGATCGTCGACGCCCAGTGGAAGGACCATCTGCTTGCGATGGATCATCTGAAAGAAGGCATCGGGCTGCGTGGCTACGGCCAGCGCAACCCTTTGATCGAGTACAAGAAAGAGTCGTTCACGCTTTTCGAAGACCTCATGAACAGGATCGAGGACGATGGAATCCGCTTCCTGTACCTCTTGCAGCCGGTCCAGCAGGAAAAGCAGGCGGAGCAACTTGAAAGACGCCGCAAACGGCAACAGTTCATTACAAACAACCAGGGGGGCGGATCCGCGGCCAAGCAACCCGTCAAGAGAGGCTCCCCGAAAGTCGGAAGAAACGATCCTTGCCTGTGCGGAAGCGGCAAGAAATCCAAAAAATGTTGTGGAGTGACAGCTTGACCGATAAGATTTTCAAAGAAGCCTACACGTTTGATGACGTCCTGATCGTTCCTCTAAAATCGGACGTTTTGCCTACCGAAGTTCAGACCCACACCAGACTGACGAATCGCATTCGGTTGAATATCCCGGTCGCCAGCGCTGCCATGGACACGGTAACCGAGTCGCGCCTAGCGATAGCGTTGGCACAACAGGGCGGCATCGGGATCGTCCATCGAAACATGTCGATCGACAGGCAGGCCGGTGAGGTGGACAAGGTCAAGCGGTCGGAAAGCGGAATGATCGTGAACCCGATCACAATGTCACCCGATAACAAGATCGAGGATGCCGTCAAGCTGATGTCGCATTACAAGATCTCCGGAGTCCCGATCACCGAGAACGAGCGCCTGGTGGGTATCCTGACCAACAGGGACCTCCGTTTCGAAGATCGCTACGACCTTCCGATTCGAGAGGTCATGACCAAGGAGAACCTCGTGACGGTCCCCGTGGGGACGACTCTCGAAGAGGCCCAACGCATTCTGCACAAGCACCGGATAGAAAAGCTCCTGGTCGTGGATGACGAGCAGAAGCTGAAGGGACTGATAACGGTCAAGGACATCACCAAGAAGATCAAATACCCGGATTCCGCAAAAGACGAACATGGACGGTTGCGAGTCGGGGCCGCGATCGGGGCGACCGGGGATTATCTGGAACGAGCGATTGCCCTGGTCGCCGCTCACGCCGACGTGATCGTCATCGACACGGCGCATGGCCATTCCTCCCGTGTCATCGAGGCGGTGCGGGCCGTCAAGCAGCGACTCCCGGAAACGGACCTGATCGCCGGCAACGTCGCGACCGCCGAAGCCACAGCCGATCTGATCGAGGCAGGAGTCGACGCTGTCAAGGTGGGTATCGGGCCCGGTTCGATATGCACGACCCGCGTCGTAAGCGGCGTAGGTGTTCCGCAAATCACCGCGATCATGGAGTGTGCGCGCGTTTCGAGGGAGCACGACATCCCTCTCATCGCGGATGGCGGCGTGAAGTTTTCCGGAGATATCACTAAAGCCATCGCGGCGGGAGCGGACACGATCATGATCGGATCCCTCTTTGCCGGAACCGACGAGAGCCCCGGCGAAGTGATCCTGTACCAGGGCCGTACCTACAAGTCTTACCGTGGGATGGGTTCGCTTGGCGCAATGCAGGGCGGAAGCAGCGACCGCTATTCCCAGGACAAAGCCCAGCCGAACAAACTCGTCCCCGAAGGCGTGGAGGGACGGGTCGCGCACAAAGGCGCACTGGCCTCCATGGTCACCCAACTGGTCGGTGGCCTGAAATCCGGCATGGGCTACTGCGGCTGCGCCTCGATCGAGGAACTGCAAGTCCGAAGCAAATTCATGAAGATCACCGACGCCTCGCTCCGGGAGAGCCACGTTCACGATGTCTTCATCACGAAGGAAGCCCCGAACTATCAGCTGGAATAAACGGGTAGGTCGAAGAAGAGAAACGACGCAGAGGCGCAAAGACGCAAAGGGTTTTGTCTGGCTTACCGGTCGATCACAGCTGGTCCTGCACCATCACGATTCAGGAACGGTCGCAATAGTGAAAGAAGATATTTCGGACAGACGGGCGTACTGAACCAAGCCACTATTTTCGCTCAGCAAGAATAAAACTCTGCGTCTTTGCGTCTCTGCGTCGAGCGCCCTACTGCATCAACCTATCGTGGGTCTGCCAGAACGGCGGAAGGGGGCTTCGATGTATCGCTCCGCTTCGTCCTGCGCGCCGTAGGCGTCGTCACCGGTGTTGACGGCTTTCTGGTACTCGGTGACCGCACGTTCCCTCTGACCGCGGATGTCGTAGATCTTGCCGAGGTTGACGTAGGCCCAGACCTCGACCCAGCGGGGCAGGAGATCGCCGTTCAAGACCTCACGAAAGACGTTGGCCGACGCCTGCAGGTTGCCAAGTTCGAAAAGTGCCTCGCCCATTCTGAAGAACGCCAGAGAGTTCAATCGATCCAGGTCGACGGCAGATTGGAACTCGTCGATCGCCTGGTTGTAATTACCTCCCTCAGAAAGGTCCTCACCACGGCTGACATGGATCGAAACCTTCATGTCGTCCGATAGCCGGAGCATCCTGAGGTTGGGATCGATATTGATGGAACGCGGCTTCCGTTCTGTAATCAGGTCGAAATCGCTCGACGGGCCCGACACCCAGACGCGGTGGTATTCGGGCTCCCCGTCGGTCAGGACCTCCACCTCGACGGGCATGCGGAACAGGTCCAGGTCCTGGTTGATCTGACCCATGACCTTATACCCGTCACGAAGGCGGAATACCGTGTACTCGCGTGTAAACTCGGGAACTCCCGAAGAATTCAGCCACTGATCAAAGAAGTAGGTCAGGTCTTCGCCGGCGGAGCTGGAAGCAATTTCCAGCAGTGCGGAGGTGGACAGGGGCTTATCGGCAAAGTGAGTGGGAAAATCGCGCAGCATCGCCGCGAACTCCTCATCTCCAACCACATCACGAAGCATCCGCAGAATATAGCCGCCCCTATATGTCGCCAGCGCGTGGAACTCCGGTGAATCCGGATCAAAGCCGCCGGCCTGGTTCACCGGCGTGTTCCCCTCGTAGCTCAACGCCTTCACCATGGCCCGTTCGACGTACTCCTGGGCATCCAGCGGCGAAAAGGTTGACTCGAAGTAGAACAGGCTGGAGAAAACCGCAAGGCCGTTCCCAAGCCAGGCATCGACGCCTGGATCCTCGATGGCATACGTCAACGGAAACCATTGGCCGGCGACGTGGCGAGCCAGATCCCAGGGATCAAAGTCGGACCGGAACTCCGCCGATGGCAACAGCAACACTCCCGCGGCGGATCGGGATTCCCAATTTGCGCCGTCGATCGCAACCAGTCGGAACGAGGACGATCGGGGCTCACCGAACGTCTCGGTGTAAAACGCCATCACTTCGGCCGCTGCCTCACCCATTTCGGCCCCGGCTTCGGCGGCATCCCCAAGCACCATCACCTCGACTTCGGGACCCTCCTCGGTGGAAACCGCGATCGTTTCATATCGCCCCCCCACCAGGCTTCCCCAGAACGATGGAGTCGTGCCGGCGAACGAAAGGCTTGAAGTCTCTCCCAGGGAAACATCCGCGCCCTTGGTCAGGCTGGTCACCACCTGCCAATCAGACGGAACCGTCAGGTTCAGTTCCATCATCGAAGAGTCCCGATAGAGACCGTTCAGGGGAAACCACTTGGCGTCGTAGAGAAGAAATGCGTTCTCCGAAGCAATTCGGCTGAGGATCGGTTCGCGCCGGCCCTCTTCAGGGTTCAGGATGCCATCGTATTCGATATGGAGAAAGGGCTGGTCGAACTGGCCCAGATCGCTCAAATCCACCTCGAGCGTCGAGTCCAGATCAAACTGGCGGAAGCGCACCGGAAGCGGTTCCTCCTCTCCGAGATACACATCGCGAACCCGCAGCCTTCGATCCAGGTCGAAGACGACGTAGTTCTCCCGATCGAGCTGAACGAACCGAATGTCGGCTGTCGCGACAAGCTCGCCTTCGAACGGGTCGATCGTCGCCTCTATGGAATAGGACTCGATGTCGATCTGCGGACGGTCCGATGCATCTGATTGCGTTATCAGTGTTTGTGCCGATGCCGAAACGGCCATGATACAGCCAATCATCACTATCGAAATTTTTCTCATAGCATTTCACTCGTGGGAATTGATGTCGTCTCCAGTTGTGTTAGACGGCCCATTCAAGGAATCCGCACAATTGTTTTTCCCATCCCGACGTTTTCGTTCTGATCGTACACCCGGAACGCGATGATGTGTTCTCCGGCTTCGAGCTGAACAGACTGAAATTCAAAGGCTTCCGACTTTGAATCGATGATGCCATCCATCGAAAAAACGGGCCTCCAGACACCCGCGTCGATCGAAATCTCAGCCCTTTTCAAGGTGGAAGTCTGATCCTCCACGTCTACGTGAATGCTCGCTCTGCCGGTCAGAATTCCTTCGTCCCGCACCGTTACCACGGGCGGGGTGTTGTCGATTGCAAACGGTGGCGTCTCTCTCTGTCCGGACAACGTCATTTCCGCCGGGTTCGATCCGACATCGCTGACCTCCACACGGAAGACGTACATGCCGTCCGGCAAGGTGTCGGAATCGATCGTGTAGAACGGGTCCTCGACGTCAGCGACCAGTAGTTTCCACGATTCCTCATTTTCAGCTTTGTAATGGATGGAGTACACGAGGCCGTCGTTGTTGCGGTCTGTTGCGGTCCACTGGAGTGACTGCGCGCCTTTTCGCAGGGACCTCCTGGGCGGAATGACTCGAACCGGTGCGGACCCGTTGGCGGGAGGAGGTGCCCCATTGTTGGCGGTCTGGACTTTCTGCAACGCGACGCCGGAGGGCAGGACAGTCAGGGACCGAACGACCGGACGGAAGTTCTGCTGCAGATAGGGAACGGTCACCGACGAGAGAACAGGGCTGGAATCCTCTCCCGCACGAAACGTCGCCTTCCACTGAATGAAACGGGCCCTGGGACTGGCGACCGAACCGTCGTCACCGATCAAGGACCAATCCGCCCACGTTAGGTCCGGAGTCCCGGTGTTGCCGCTACGGGTGAGGATCTCCACACCTTCCGCACCACCTTTCCATGTCACCTTCCCCCAGCTCGAGGTGGCATCGGTGTTCCGGACGACCGATTCATACGAACCTGAATCGGCCGATGCCGTGCGAAGCAGGAACAGTTTCCCGGAATTGGAAGATGTGGCCAGGATGCCATCGGGGCAAGCCAACAGTCGGGTCGTCTGCTCTTCGGAGGATTCCACGAGCAAAGTGGTCCGGCGAGGCCCTTCGTAGGAATAGATGCGCCCTTTCGTGCCGGTTGAAAACAGGAGCCGGTCCTCCTCGGGCAACAGCGAAAACACCATCTCGCTTGACGATTGCCAGACCGTGGTTACGGATTGATCGGGCCGAATCTCGAGGATCGCACTCCGGGCATTGCCCGCCGGTCCACCGCGACCGGAACCGCGCCCCCGCGCAGCAGACTGTGCTGCCCGCTGCGGAGATGCGGTCGCTTGCCCGGCGCCAGCCGCGACGGCAGCACCCACGGTGATACTGACCGTCGGCGTGCCCGCCGGTGTCTCCGATGTCGCCGGCGGGGCAGCCGGGAGCCCACCCCCGGACCCGCCGCCGAGCACACCGGCATAAATCGTCCCGTCGGGAGCCACTGCAACCGAATGCACTTCGCGCATTCCGGAGTCATACAGAACGAAGGGCTTCCCATCGGGGCTGATACGGTACACATAGCCCTTGGGATCCCCACCGGCTATGACGTTTCCGTCCGCATCCAGAACCATCGTGATGATGTGGGTCTCGTCACTGTCGTAGAACACTTCGCTCTGCCCATCGGTTCCAACACGATAGATCACGCCCTCGTCGCCGGTCGCCACGAGCAGATCCCCGCCTTCATCGAAAACCATCGACCAAATGTACTTCGCTTCCGGGTCGAAAAACGATTCCGCCGAACCGTCCGCGTCAACGCGGTAAACCTTGCCGTCCGGAGACGTCGCGGCAAACAGAACGTCTTCAGCATCCAGAGTCAGAGCCAGAACATCCAGTTCTCCCAGATCCAGAAGAACGGACCCGTTTCCGTCGCGGTCCACCTTATAGACCTTCCCATCATGCCCCGTACCCAGATAGACGTTTCCCTCCGAATCTGTAACCGCGCTGAAGATCAGGGATTCTTCCGTGTCGAACAACATGTCGAAGCGCGGAGCCAGCACCAGTTCGCCGTCGCTCGTCACCGACAGGCTATGCAGTTCGCCACTCCGGAACTCGTCGTAGGTTCGAACTTCCCAGAACTGGGGAATCACCGCTAAAGCAGGCAGGGCGAACAGGATCGGAATCAACCAGAACCATTTTCTCATCGAATTTCCCACGGATTAGACGCTTTCACGGGATGATCGTCAGGGTCAGCGATCTCTGGCCCTGGATCACATAATCGGATGCCGGAAGTTCGAACTCGCCGACCGCGGAGCTCCGCGTGCCCGAGGTGTTGCGGTCCGAAGACCGGCCCGTCTGCATCATCGCTATCATTGAAGGCGGAAGCGAGGGCAACTCTTCGCCCGCGATCACGACACCGGGCACTGCGCTGAGCAACTTGACGTAAAGCCGGTCGGTCTTCCTCAGTTTGTTTAATTCCCTGATGATCTGCGCGAGGTCCCGGGGTGCGCCCGACGGCGCGCGCTGAAGCTCGGACGTCGTCATCGTAACTCCGTCTCCGACTAACAACTGCACCCTCCCCGGCGCCAGACCGATCGGGATTTCGACAGAGTACTTCTCAATGAACTCATCTCCACCCGCGGTCCGCAAATGGGCCGTGAGACCCACCGCGTCTCCGGCGTGCACTTCGGTCCGGTCGACGGTCAACGCGGACAGGATCGCGCTACGCTTGCGGTCGATTGAAACGATCTCCAACTCGACCGAGTCGATGACGAGATCGCTTGAACCACTCGACAGCAGATAAGTTATCGGTGCAACCGTCGCAATCGTCGCCCGGGCCGGACCGTTCATATCGCCGGCGAACGCATGGTCTATTTCGACCTTCTCTCCGCCGGCCAGATGAATCCGCCCCGTAATCTGGAGCGTCGATTCTCCCAGTCCCCTTTCGCTGGCGAGGATCGCATTGAATACCGTGAAGTTCATCATGAACGGCGTCAGGAATCGGTCGTTGACGATTTCGAATTCGTAGCGCTCTGTCTCGTTCCTCGATGTCCGCACATCGACCCTCACCGGGATCATGCGGGCCGACTCGCCCAACTTGCCGTAGATCCCCGTGGCACGGTCCTGTTTGAATGCACCCACAACTTCAAGAGGCACTGCCACTTTGAACGACGTCGACACACTGGGAATGAGAGTGATCACGTAGCCTTTCGACATCGGCACATCGGTGGGCCCGGTCGACATGAACGGATGGCCGAAAGCATAAACCTTGTCTCCATCGACGTGCGTCACCGTTCCGTTTGCGCTGACGCTGATATCTCCACGCACCAATTCGGCGTTGATCGAATCGCCAGGCTGGATTCCGGTTGCCGGCGCGGCCGAAATCGAAGCCGCGCTTGCCGAACCGCCGCCCTGCACAGGGGAAAATCCGAAGGCCTCGAACAAGCCTGAAAATTGTCGAATCGCTACAGGAGAGACACCGGAGATCGAAAGGGGGGTTCGAATCTGCGTCATGCCGCCGGCCTGGAGAGAGGCAACAACCGGTTTGTTGCTCATCCAGGATTTCGGGAAGAGATATTTTTCGATCCCGTCTCCCGCCCCCAGCCCGACCATCAACTTGTTCACGTACGCGCGCGGACTCTCGAGGGGGAACGCCCCCCCCGAGCCCGCCACATCCGTGTTGTTCTCATTGAGGATGTCGACCATTTGACTGATGGGCTGAATTCCCGCGATCGGGTCCTTGGAGAAGTTGAAGGCAAACGCCACGGCGCCAAGCAGTCGTCCATCGATGTAGACCGGGCTGCCGCTCATGCCCTGCATCACGCCCGTTCTGGCGAGAGGCCCACCCGACACCCGGGCCATGATCATGTCCTGTTTAGGCGCGGAGTTCTTGAGGACACCCAGGATCTCGACGTCGAACTCTTCGATCGCGGTCCCCTGGAAAACGGTCTTACCAATGCCCTTCATTCCTTCCCGAACTTCGTCAATCGGAAAGAACTGGGTAGTGCTTTGCGAATAGGCGGGGAAGGTCGTCGCGCCGAAGAAACCGGCGAGTAGAAACACAGAGGCAATTCTTCTCATCATAAGTCTCGTCACTTTGACGGCCCCACTCTCGAACCGGCACACATCGGCTTATAACTCTAATGTTTTCAACTAAAAACGGAGCATTCATAATAAGTGAAGGCGGAAGGCCGTGTCAATAAAGGCCGGGGCTGACAGGGCAGGCCACCCCACCTCCCCTTTTCCGTTTCTGAGATACTACCTGAAGGGTCCGCTCAAAAATGACTTCACAGAGTTGGCGCCCAGATTTGCGTCAGATTCGGTCGCGACCGATTGAGCAGACCGGAGGAATAGCCCCGCTATTTCGAGGATCTGTGATTGAGGAGCGGCCGAAGATGGCGTAAAGATGGAATGCTAAGACGTGAAGTTATTGTTGAGCGGACCCTAAGATCATGCAACACGTGAGCGGTTTCGTTTTAGTTGGAGGCCAGAGCCGTCGAATGGGGCGCGACAAGTCCCAGCTCGAATGGAAAGGGGGCACGTTGCTCGAACACATGGTCCGACAACTGTCGGCGGTGGTCGACTCGGTGGAAGTTGTAGGGGGAACGGAACTGCCGGATCGAGAACCTGGACTGGGGCCCTTGGGCGGTATCCGGACAGCACTTGAACAGACTTCGACGGAAATGAATCTGTTTGTTGCGACCGACCTGCCGTTCCTCACCACGGCGTTCCTTGGTTTCTTCCGTCGCCGGGCCCTCGAAGGCGACAACGACGTTCTGGCATGCTCGATCGAAACCAGGGTCCCTCTCTGCCTGGGAATCGCCCGGAAGGTCCTTCCACAATTAGATTCCATGATTCAAAGCTCGGCAAGAAGCGTTCGCCGTTTCGTCAACGACTCACAGACGCAAATAATTCGGGCTGAGGAGCTGACGGAGCTGGGATTCTCACCCGATATCTTTCGAAATCTGAATACGCCGGGAGAATATCTTGCGGGGCGTGGCTCGGAATCCGAGTGAGGCCGGCGGCTGGGACACGCGCGCCTGCAATGTTGGGACTCACCGTTAACTCCTAAGTTAATTTGATTTTAGAAGGCCTTTCCGTTAATGTGCCAACGTGTTTGTGGTCGGGTCTGTCCACGAAGCGCGCGCCTTGGAAACCCCGGATCGAGGTTCATAATGCGAAGCCTGAGTGTTGGTATCTTTTTGATCGTCTGGCTGGTGGTTGTTCCGCGCAATATTTTCGCCCAGGGAGATGGAGACCTTGAATTGAATCTTTTCTTCGGCGGATCGTGGCACAGTACGAACGGCTTCGAGATAGGCTTCCCACAAGCGGTCACACCGATCCAGTCCGAGTTCAAGTTCAACCAGCTTTTCGCGGCGGACTCCGTTTCAACGTCTTTACGTCGGGACACTGGGGCGAAGAATTCACGTACAGCTTCGAGTCCAACGAGGCGCGTTTCATCACGAAAAGCCCGACCTCCTCAGAGTTGGCTCTGGGTATGCAGATCCATCAATTCGCGGTCAACACGCTGTACTATTTCAGCGACGATGAAACACAGACCGTCCGGCCATTCCTGGCCCTCGGGATAGGGGGCACATTGTACCGGCCCACCGACGAAGCAAAATCCATCGCGCGCGATCCGCTGCGGGGCAACGTCGCCGAACTGAACGAATCGTCATCGTTCGCGCTCAACTACGGTTTTGGTGTCAAGGCCAGGGCGGGATCACGAGTGGGGTTCCGATTCGATGTCCGAGCGTTCCTGGGGCGCACACCTTCGTTCGGCCTGCCCCGCGAATCGGACGACCCGAACGCCACGGTGTTTCCGGCGGGAGGGGCGTTCCACAACGTCGAAGCCTCCGCGGGCATCGTCTTCTACCCGAACTAGGCTTGCAATTCGACACTTTTTTTTGGGTCTTCCGCAGAATTTGTGGGTAAAACCGTCTTCCATCGCCGCTTGAGGAGACCACGGTGCTCGCCAAGCCTCAAGGCTTCCCTCGCAAGCTCGGCGGCTGCGCCGGCCTTGACCCTCGGCTGCGCTCCGCGGTGTCGGCTGGTGTGGGCGATGGGGAACGGGGCCTCCGGCGGGGGCTCCGGGCACCGGGTGTAGGCGTCCGACCGAAGTGGGTACTGGAATATTCGCCGTCGAACAAAAGAATAAGGTACTTTGTTTCAATTACTTATGTGTGCACAGGCCTTTGGACTGCCCACAAATTCTGCGGAGGAGGCTTTTTTTTTCAACGCAAAGACGCGAAGGACCGCGAAGACCGCAAAATTGTTAGCCCCGACTTCGGAGCTGAATCAGACTCGGCTTGCCCCAGACAAGAGACTTTGCGTTTTTGCGTTTTTGCGTTGAAAAAAAGTTTGGCAAACCGTAAACGTCGAGTTCAGTCTCTCCTATCTTGGTCCCCGGACTCTTTCCCTTCCCTACCGCAATCGCCACACCCAGAAAGCGGCCTGGTTTCCGACCGTCTCCACAACCTCGACTTCGACGGCGTTGCTGGTGCTGAGTTCATCGAGCAGACGGTCCTCGGCGATGCACAGCAATCTGGCACCGCCTGGATCGGTCAGTTCGGCCAGTTGCTCTTCAGAAAGCGCTGTCCGGGTTCGATTGTCCCGATAATACTGAAGCCCGTACTCCATCCACCGGTCCGGTTTGTACAGGAGGACCTCCTGGTTCTCGGACACGAAACGGTCGAGTTTGCCGGTCCAGGGGCGCATCGTTTCCAGATTTTCCGCCCGCGGGAAGAACGTATTGGTGATGGCAAAGACCAGGATTCCGATCGTGACAACGTTGAAGGCCCCGAGCACGGGCGGGGGCAACCATACTCCGATTGCGATCAAAGCGCCGGCGATAACGAGGGCAGCCGTTACCAGGACAACGGGGGCCAGCGCGAAGTCGACGTTGATGGCTTCGCCGAAGAAGCCGAACGTCACACCGACAGCCACAACCAACAAGGCTTGGAGAAAAGTGGCCAACTTAAAAAGACGAGAAGTCTCAGCACAGAGCTCGCGGGCGCAGAGCAACGCAATCGGGGGGGCCATCGGGAGGATATAGGCGGGCAGTTTCGAACCGGACAGGGAAAAGAAAACGAACGGTATCAGGGCCCACATCAGTATCAATTGCTCGTTCTTGGCAAACCGGCGCCGCAAGGCGGGAATCAGAAGAAAGGTCCACGGGAACATCATCAGGAGTAACACCGGCACGAAGAAATAAAACGGCCTGTCGTGGCCGTATGCGTCGGTGGCAAATCGCTGTAGGTTGTGATCGAGTATGAAAACCTGGATGAATTCCCAACCGTTCACCCAGGTCACCGCGATGTACCACGGCCCGGCAACCAGGATGGTCACCAGCACACCCTCCAAATGCCATCCTCTCCATTCGCCACGCCCTCCGCGCCACAGCAGGAACAAAGTCAGTGTGAGTGCTGGAAGCAGGATCGCGATGGGTCCTTTCGCCAGAACGCCGAACCCCAGGGCCGCATAGAACGCATAGAAGTACCACCGTCTGGGGCCCGGGGAGGCCTCATGTCCGAGGAGAAAGAACACCAGCGCCGCGGTCAACGAGGCAGTCAGGGGCATGTCCATTGATGCCGCACGCGCCAACGCAAAGAAGCCCAGGGAGGAAACCAGGATGAGCGCCGCGGCAAAGCCGGTCCACCGCGAAAACAGCCGCCGGCCACACCAGTAAATGAGGAACACCGAAAGCGTTGCGCCCAGGGCAGACGGGAAACGGGCACCGGCCTCACCTACACCGAACAAGGCGTAGCCGATGGCAGCAAGCCAGTACATCAGAACCGGTTTCTCGAACCAGGTCTCACCCCAAAGCCGGGGAGTGATGTAGTCTCCGGTCTCGTACATCGTACGTGCGACCGCCGCATACCGGGGTTCGTCCGGTCCCATTAGCCCGACGCCACCCAACTGGTAAAAAAACAGGACATAGCATAGAGCGGCGAGGGCAGCGAGGATAAAGTAGTCGAGGTGTTGGTCCAGCTTCGGTCTCATCTTGAAAGTATGTGAAAATAACACGGATGAGAGTGGGTGGAAAAGCGTTCATCCAATACGCACTGGCAAAATCGGCACTTCGGATCCTCGGATCGATTCCTCGCAACCTCGCCTACAGGGTCGGCGACATCGTCGCAGGGACCAGCTATCGCCTCGCCCGACGGCAACGCGAAACCGGCATGTACAACCTTCGCATGGCGCTTCCAGATCTGTCCGACGACGAACGGGCGAGGATCATCCGGCAGGTCTTCAGGAACCTTGGGCGCCTGCTGGTGGAATTCAGTCACTTCCCGAAACTCAATCGCGACAACATCCCCGAAATCGTCGAATACGAGGGGTTCGACAACTATCTCGAAGGACACCGGCGCGGCCGAGGCATCCTCTACCTGACCGCGCACGTTGGTTCGTGGGAACTGTGCTCGTTCGCGCATTCCATCTACGGGTATCCGCTGAAGTTTCTGACACGCCCAATCGATAATCCATTGATCGACCGGTTGATCACGCGATTCCGGACCTGGGGCGGCAACCAGGTGATCGATCGGACCCATGCCGTCCGCGGTGTCCTCAAAGCACTCGGCAACAACGAGGCTGTCGGCATCCTGGCCGATCAGAACACCACCCGAAGCGAGGGTGTCTTCGTCGACTTCTTCGGAATTCCGGCGGCCACGACACCAGGCGTTGCGACCTTTGCCCTTCGGACCGGCGCCGCAGTCATCCCCGTTTATCTACGTTGGGACAAGAGCCGAAAACGTCACATCCTCCACTTCGCCCCTCCCCTGGACCTGATCGTAACAGGCGACCGAAAACAAGACATCGTGGAAAACACCCGGATGTTCAACCAGGTCCTCGAAACATTCGTCCGCAAGTTCCCCGACCAGTGGCTCTGGATTCACAGAAGATGGAAGACCCGACCGGAAGGTGAAGCCCCCTTGTACTGAACATGGCATCAAGTTGACACTTGGTTTCGACGGTAGAGTAGGGGAGGACCGGAAGATGTCAACAAGTTTGAGACACCTGCATTAGGAATTTAAGCTACCGCCTGCGGTTCAGCAGGCGGATTGATCCAGACCTTGTCCGGCGGACCGGCGATCTTCCTGCGTGCGTTGACGAAGCGTTCGGGATGGCGTTGCCGTGCACGATCCAGAGCCAGTTGCCGTCGCCGAACGATTCGGTCGGTGCGGCCGTCGTGCACCGTGGCTGGCGTCAGCCAGTTCAGACCCGAATGGTAGTGGACGTTGTTGTACCAGTGGAAGAAATCCCGGCAGAACGCCTTGGCGTCCTGGATCGAACCGAAACGTTCCGGGAAGTCGGGCCGGTATTTGAGCGTCTTGAACTGCGCTTCCGAGAACGGGTTGTCATCGGACACATACGGCCGGGAGTGGGATTTGGTCACTCCCAGGTCCGAGAGCAGCCGCGCCACCACCTTCGACTTCATCGACGACCCGCGATCGGCGTGGAGGATCAGTTGATCCCGGTCGATCCGTTGCTTGAGGCAGCTTTCACGAATCAACTTTTTAGCCAGACTGGCCGATTCGCAATCGGCCACCATCCAGCCCACGACTTGGCGGCTGAAGATATCCAGAATCACGTACAGGTAGTAGTAGGTCCACTTCCGTGGGCCCTTCAACTTCGTTATATCCCATGTCCACACTTCATTCGGGCCAGTCGCTAACAGCTCCGGCTTCTGGTAGACGGGATGACGCCGCTGGTTCCGCCGTTCCCGCACTTCCTGGTTCGCATCCAGGATCCGGTACATCGTGCGTACCGAGCACAGATAGCGGTCTTCATCCAGCAACGCCGCACACACCTGGGTAGGCGCTTGGTCCACGAAGCGTTCGCTATGGAGCAAGTCCAGTACCTGCCCACGCTCGGCCTCGCCCAAGGCCCGGTGCGAGGGGGCACGCGGCCGGGGCGGGGCCGGATCCGCTCCCCGCTGCCGGCGACGATACAGCGACGCGCGGGGCACTCCAAAGGCCCGGCATGCCCCGGCGGTTCCCAATTCGGTGGAGAACTTCTCGGCCGCTTCCATCAGTCGTTCTCTTCCGGGTCCGAACTCTTCAGGGGAATCCCCAGCAGCGAAGCCACTTTTTTTTGGATTACGATGACCGTTTCGGCCTGCGCCAGCTTGGCCTCCAGCCGTTGGTTCTTGCGTTCCAGCTCGGCAATTCGTTTATCCCGTGCGTCTGGAGGCTTCCCCTTCCGGCCTCGCTTGGCCGGTCGCAATCCCTCCAGCTCCCCGGCCTCGCGCTGCCGCCGCCACGTGCTCAACGCCGACGAAAACAACCCTTCTCGCCGCAGCAACGCCCCCAACTCCCCCGGCTTCGTGCACCGGTCGGCCTCCCGCACGATCCGCCGCTTATACTTGGCACTCAACTGCCGGCGTGTCGCCTTATCGGCTACCTCCGGGTCCGCTCCAACGCCATTGAACTCCGCCGCTTCGCGCGCAACTCCAGTCGCTCTACGGGCTCCTTCCGTTCCGCGCGATTCTTCTCGATCTTTTTCTTCTTTGATCACCAACACAGGTTATCTTCCTTCCCGCCCTGCACTCTAATTAACGTTCAAGTAAGTGTCTCACCCATGTTGGCACAGAGGGGACGCGAAGAGCGACCTCCCCCCTCGTCGCACCGGACGTGCGGATTTCCCGCATCCGGCGCTCCCGACCAATTCTTCTGAAGCACACACGGAGAGCCTTACAGATAGACCAACCCGAGGGTTTGGAAATGCTTGTAATAGCTGACCCCGGCGGGAGGACGAAAGGGTCGCTGGCTCCGCCGCCGCAAATGACGCGTCAGACGGTCGCGTACGAAACGGTTGATCTGGCGCTTTGCAACACGGGGATAGCCATAGCTGAAGTACTGCGCCCAACCGTTGAGGTGCCGATTCAAATCCGCAACCAGGGCCGGTATGGGCATCGAGCCTCGCCATGGGCCAGTCATGTCGCGCAACCTCTGACGTTCCCGAGCCAGCGCCTTCTTTGAGGGGGCCACATTCAGATAGCGTCGTGGCTGCCCGTGCAGGTCCCGATCGTACCGAAACGTGTATCCCAGAAAGTCGAAGCTCTGTCCCGACTCCATCAGTCGCACGACCCGTGTCTTGGCTCGATTCAGTTCGAGCCCCATCCGTTGTTCCAACGTCTCTTCAATCCAATCCTTCAACCGGGGACTCTGGTACCGGGCCAGTATCACCAGATCATCGGCGTACCGCACCAGTTCGGCTCCGGCCCATTGGGCCGGACCCCCTCGGGCATGGAAGAAGTGATCAAACCAGTGCAGGTAGATATTCGCTAACAATGGTGAGATCACCCCGCCCTGCGGAGTCCCGGTCCGGGTCCGCCTAGGCGGTCCCCCGTCCCGGGTGTCGGTCACTGGCGCGTTGAGCCACATCCGAATCAACTTGAGCACCGCACTATCGGTCACCCGCATCCGAATCGCCTTGAACAGCTTGTCCCGCGGAATGGAATCAAAGTACCCTTTCAGATCCGCGTCATACACGTCCCGCTTCCTGCCGTGGAGTCCTTGCCGCACTTGCTCCAATGCATCATGGGCCTTTCGCCCAGGCCGAAATCCATACGAACTGTCCAGGAAATCGGCTTCGAAGATCGGCTCCATTATCAGCAGCAGCGCCGCCTGCACCACACGGTCACGAACCGTCGGTATCCCCAATGGCCGCTCCCGACCATCGGGTTTCGGGATATACACCCGTTGGACCGCCTCAGGCTGGTACTTCTTCGAGCGCAGCACTTCGGCCAGTTCGGCCAACCAGCGCTCCGGGCCGCCCTCCGCATCCACAATCTGGTGGATCGTGACGCCATCGACCCCGGCCGAGCCTCGATTGGCCCGCACCTGCTCCCAACCTGCTTCCAACACGTCCTTGCGGTAGATCCGGTCGTACAAACTATAAAACCGGAACTTGGGTTCCCGCTTCGCTTTCAGATATAGCCGCAGCCTCAGGTCAGCGAGTCTCGGACCCATCCGTCGCCGCTCGCACCATCCGTGCTCCGCTGCTTCGGCTCGCTCTTGCTCCGTGCTAGGGTGGTATCCCAATCGGCTCCCTCACCTTCTTGCTGTTGCGTTTGATCGGTGGGGCCGCTTCGCTCCTCCGGCATTACCCGGTCTCATCACTACTATCCGCCCCGCCGACTTCCCGATGTCCCCCCTCAGGCTTATCTTTTCGCCTCAGGCGTTGGGTCCCACCCAAACATCGGGATCTCCCAGGTTCCTGGGCATCCTGTCGACACGCGCCGTCCCCTTCCATCCCGGTGGACCCCTCAGGTGCCTTCGCTCGTTGCTTCCCTGATGGTTTCAGGCTTCGGCGTTCTCTGGTGGCTTGGCCATCCACGATTCGCGTTTCGAGACCGATTCGGGTTCACTTGCGTTACGGCTCGCATCTTCGCCTTCAAGGGCTTCAGCTTACGGGTTACCCCATAACCACTGCCTCGTTGGCTACATGTTGAACGAGCAATTCACATGGCTGACTCCTTTCATTCAGCTAGAATGTCCAAGCTTTGCCTGGCGCACCAAAGACGCAGAGACGCAGAGCTTTTTTCTTCACAACCCGAAACGTCCGCGCCAGGCCTGCATCAGTTTGCAAATTTGGTACTTCTTGATTCAACACGAAGACACGCGAAGTTTGTTTGTTCAATCTTCGTGTTCTTCGTGTCTTCGTGTTGAGGGAAATGTTGCAGTCAGCGCGGATGTAAGGGCAAGTCGCGGATCTCATCAGCAAGAAATCAGACTTTGCGTCTCTGCGCCTCTGCGTCGCGCTCTTGTCGCTGAACTTCAAGGATCAAGAGTCTACTCGATGGAGCCGTAGGCCATCTTCTCCAATCGGGACACCCGTTCGGTCATGGGGGGGTGGGTGCTGAAGAGTTTGGCCATGACGCCGCGGCGGAGCGGGTTCACGATGAACATGTGGGCGGTGGCGGGGCTGGCGTTCATCGGGATGCGCCTGGACTGGGCGTCGAGTTTGCGCAGAGCTTCGGCCAGCCACAACGGGTTGCCGCACAGGCGGGCGCCGGTGGCGTCGGCCTGGTATTCGCGGGATCGGGATATCGCCATCTGGATCAGTGCGGCGCCAAACGGGGCCAGTATCATCATGGCGATCAGGCCGATGATTCCTCCATCGTCGTCGTCGCGGCGGCCGCCGCCGAAGATCATCGCCCACTGTGCCATGGTCGCCAACATGCTGATCGCGCCGGCGATCGTGGCGGCAATTGTACCGATGAGGATGTCGCGGTTCTGAACGTGCGCCAGTTCGTGCGCCATCACACCGGCAAGCTCTTCTCTACTGAGGAGCCGGAGTATCCCGTGTGTTGCGGCGACGGCGGCATTGTTCGGATTTCCGCCCGTCGCAAATGCGTTAGGGGCATCGCCGGGAATCACATACACCTTCGGCATCGGCATGTTCGCTCGCATGGTCAGATCGCGAACGACACCGTAGAGCACAGGCGCATCCTGTTCGCTCGCTTCCCGGGCCTTGTACATTTTCAGGATGATCTTGTCGCTGAACCAATAGGAAAACGCGTTCATGACAAGCGCAAAGATGAACGCGATGACCATTCCTCCGCTTCCACCGAGGGCTCCACCGGCAAACACCAACAGAACGGTCATCCCGGTCAGCAAAGCAGCCGTCTTGGCGGTATTCATGACTCTCCTTGGATTCGCGGTAAAACGCGATTCATACTGAAATTGTATGCGGCCCGGACGTTTTGTCAAACTGTCGAAGTTCTTCGGTCTGCCAGGGACCGGGTCAACAGCCCGGCAAGATGAACCACTTCGAGCTTCATTCCGTGCCTTCGCGCTCCGTATTGGAATTGAAACAAGCAGCCGGGGTTCCCGGTCACGAGAACGTCCAGATCCGCCGCACGAATCTGTTCCATCTTGCGGTCCAGAATCTCCATCGACAGTTCCCTCTCGGTCAGGCTGTAGACTCCGGCGCTACCGCAGCACTGGTCGGCGCCATCGACCTCGACGTACTCGAGACCGGGAATAGATTGGATCAGATCCCGTGGAGGCTGGCTTACGCCCTGGGCGTGGATGAGGTGACAGGGGTCGTCGTATCCGACGCGCAATTCCATTCGCTCGGTGAAATGGTCCGCAATGGATGTGGTCCCGAGGAACGAGGCCAGGTCCAGCACCTTCAATGAAAAGGCCTCGGCGCCTTCCACCAGAAGCGGATATTCGGAAAGCATAGCACCACAACCCGACGCATTGACAATGATGGCCTCAACACCTTCGAGCCGAAACGCGGGAAGGTTCGAACGCGCCATCCCCCGGGCCGTGTCCCGGAGACCGGCATGGTTGGCCAGCGCGCCGCAACAGACCTGACCATCCGGGACGACGACGTCGTACCCGGCCCGCGTCAGCAGCCCGACGCTCGCCCGGTTCAACTCGCCGAGAACGGAGTTCATGACGCATCCGGCGAAGAACGCAACCCGCCCCCGGGGCCGGCCCACCGCGGAATAAACGATGCCGGGCACCACACCCGAACTGGGTGCTATGTCGGGCATCATTTTTTCGGCAGCCGCGTAATCGGGCGCGAACCGTTCGAGCAAACCCGTGGAACGCAAGAACCCGGAAAGGCCGGACTGGTTGTAGATCTGAAGCAAACGGGCGGCCAGATGAAAGCGGCTCGGATGAGGGAAGATGTGATTGAGCGTCAGCCTCATGATCCAGTTCGTCGATCGTTCGTTGACGATCCTGGCCCGGGTGTCTTCCATCATGTGCCCGAAGCGAACTCCCGAGGGACAAACCGTTTCACACGCCCTGCAATCCAGACAACGGAACATGTGATCCACGAAGGTGTCGGTTATCGAGGTGCGGCCTTCGTCGAGCGCCCGCATCAGGTAAATCCGTCCCCGGGGCGAATCCATTTCGTTGCCGAGGACACGGTAGGTCGGGCAGGAAGACAGGCACAGCCCGCAGTGAACACAATCCAGGTACAGTTCATCGTAGCGGGATTCGAGAGCGCTTTTCATACTCTGTCCTCTCCATCCACGTGGCGACGGGGATTCAAACGACCCTCCGGGTCGAACGATCTCTTAAGTTGCTTCATCAGCTCATATTCCCGTCCGTCGAGGCCGAAAGCCGACACCTGACGGCGGACCTCGATCGGTGCACGTTCGATCACAACCGGAAACTCCCGTCGGAGCTCCGCTATTCCGTCCGGGCTGGGCAAGGCCAGCAAAACGATTCCGTTGGCCGCGTGCGCCAGCCAGCGATTCGGTTTGAAACGCTCGACGACTTCCCGGATGTTCGAAGGCAGTGTCACGAGGCGCAGGACGATGTCTCCAAGTTCCTGGTAGCCTCTCCGCACGCCCTTCCAGAGGGTGCGCTCGGCTTCCCCTTCAAATGTCTCCCATTCGGCCGCCGGCAACCGAGAGAGTTGCCAATCCACCGCGCGCTTCTGCTCGCCAAAACGGACGTAGATGGAATTGTCCGGCCCCGTCCACAGGAACGAAACGGGTTCGAAGGGACCGGTTCGAATCGCCATAACAAGACGTGACGCGTCATCTACGCGATCCATCCGGGCCCGAACGGTCGCGGTCCTTTCAAAATTGGCCCGCAATTTGAAACTGACCTCCGAGATGATCGCAAGAGAGCCCAGAGAGCCCGTATACAGTTTGGCCAGGTCGTATCCGGAAACGTTCTTGACGACGCGACCTCCGGTTTTTGAATTACGGCCGTCGACCTCGACGACCCGCATCCCGATGATCCAGTCGCGAATTCCCCCAATGGTCCGAAACGGGCCCTGGGCGCTGGTCGCGGCAATACCACCGATCGTGGCTTCCGGACCGTTCCAGGGGTCGAGCGGCAGAATCTGATTGTGTTCCGCCAGGGCGGTTTGGAGTTGCCCCAGGGTGACACCCGCCTCCACATGGACGGTCAGATCGGCGGGCACGTACTCTGTGATACGGGAAAGTCGGCGCATGTCGATCGCACAATCGATCGGGCCGAGAGGGTTGCCGAACTCGAGTTCGGTACCTGCGCCCACGGGGGCCATCGCTCCCGTTTCAGAACGTATGGCTTCGCTGAGTTCCGTTGTCGTCCTGGGCGCGTGTACGCGATCGACGGGGACAGAGTCCAGGATCAAGTTTCACTCCCCCGGACATACCGGTCGATACGTCGCGCCGCTTCAGCCGTGCTCGTCACGCCGGGACCGACTTCTGTACATGCGCTGCCGGTGGGAAATATCTTGCCGGGGTTGAGCAACCCCACGGGGTTAAAGACGTCCTTGGTCCGTTGCATGACGTCCAGGTCGTCGTCGGTGTAAACCATCCGCATGTACTCTTTCTTCTCGAGCCCGATGCCGTGCTCCCCGCTGAGCGCACCACCGACACTGACGCAAACCTCCATTATCTCTTCCGCCATCCGAAAAATACGGTCGACATGGTCGCTCCGTCGGTTGTCGAAGAGGATCAGCGGGTGCAGGTTTCCGTCGCCGGCGTGGAACACGTTCGCCACGGGCAGGTCGTAGCTTTCGG
Organism: Terriglobia bacterium; assembly: GCA_965262425.1. GTDB lineage: Bacteria > Acidobacteriota > Terriglobia > 20CM-2-55-15 > 20CM-2-55-15 > CAZOZZ01. The sequence continues at coordinate 3,981,516 of OZ253536.1, forward strand.
AAATAGCCTGGATCCGAGTCAGGACCTCGGGAAGCCGCGTCCTGGGGATGACGGCGTCCATGACAATCATGTCGGGGCTGATGCGCCCCATGGCCCCGAACGCGCCTTTGCGGCCCAGCCACAATCGCGCCCGCTGCTCTTCGTCTTCGGCCACCCGGATGTCGTAGGAGCCGTTGCTCTCGCAGATCGACCTGATGGAATCGGCCGTCTCTTCGAGCGCCACGTCGAACCCATCGACTTCGATCAGGAGGCTCGCGGCGGCATCGAGCCGGTAACCGGCCCGGTATACCGACGCCTCGACCGCCTCGGTCGTTTTCTGGTCCACAAACTCGAGAGCTGAGGGCACGATACCGGCGGCGATCACTGCCGAGACCGTTTGACTGCAAGCCTCGACGGAGGAAAACGCGGCTAGCAGGGTCTTCACTCCATTCGGCTTCCGGATCAACCGAACCGTTATCTCGGTGACGATGGCAAACGTTCCTTCCGATCCAACAACAAGCCCGACAAGGTCATAGCCCACCGGATCGCCGGCCTTGTTACCAATCCGGACTATCTCTCCGGTAGCCAGCACCACCTCGAGCTCGAGGATGTGGTTGGTGGTCATGCCATACTTCAAACAATGCGGCCCTCCCGCATTCTCGGCCACGTTGCCGCCGATACTGCAGGCCATTTGACTGGAAGGGTCTGGAGCGTAATAGAGACCGTATGGGGACACGGCGCGCGAGACGTCCAGGTTGACGACACCCGGTTGGAGGACAGCAAAACGGTTCTCCGCATCGATAGACACGACACGGTTCATCTGCTGCAATTCGATGATGATCCCACCATCCGCCGCAATGGCCCCGCCGCTCAGACCGGTGCCCGCGCCCCGGGGCAGGAACGGAATCTGGTATTCATTCGCCAGACGAACGACCTCCGACACCTCGCGGGCCGAAGCGGGAAACACCACAACGTCGGGCTTGTGCTTGAACAGGGCGAGGGCATCGCACTCGTAGACGAGCAAGTCGGTCTCGTCAGCCGTGACCCTCCTGGCGCCGACAATCGTGCCCAGCTTGTCGAGGATTTCCTGTCTCATGACGGTACTCGTCTGTTATTACGCCCAGAAAGAAATGCGGTTGGTTGGGCAACCCGTCGGAACTCGCCAGGCTCCTGGCGCTATTGCCCCTTCAGCCTCGCGATTTCCTCTCGAACCATTCCGATCTGGGGATAACCGGGGTTGACATCGACCAGATGCTCCCAGAGTTGGATCGCACCTTCCCGGTCGTCCCTTTCCTCGAGGAGAACCACACCCATGTTGAACAAGGTTTGCGGATGGTCCGGATCGATCGCCAGTGATTTTTCGAACTCGGCGACCGCGGCATCGACGCGGTTAGAGTAGTAGAGCGCGGTTCCCAGATCGGTCCGGATGTTCGCGCTTTCGGGCCGCACATCCAGAGCTTTCGCGTAGTAATCCGCAGCTCCGGAAAAGTTCTCGGCATCGAAATTGAGGTTCCCAAGTTCGACGAGTGACTGAAAATTCCCGGGATCATTCTCTATCTCCTCTTCCAGTTGTGTGATCAATGCGGCGTTACCGGCAGAGCCCCCCTGGGTCACGGCAGCCGGGATCCCACGGACAACGATCGGCCCCAGATCGCGATCTCGAACCCAAAGATACGTCAACAGGAAACCAAGGAGAAAGCCCACTACGAGCAGGAGATAGGAGTCCTTGTTCATCGCCCCGATCATATCACGGACCACGACCCGGTCCGGCCAGGAGCCGACACCCCATGAATGCACGAAAGCGAGCTCATTCCAGCTTGAAAGGAAGAAACGCCTGCCTGATCTCGTCGTCTGGAAAGTCGGCCCCGACAAGTCGTGATTCCGTCAGATCGACCGCCGTGGCGGGCCGATCGAGATGATGAATAGCATTCGGAATCTGATCCGCGGCAAGCAGCCGCAGGGCCAGCACGATGGAACAATCCGCCAGGTTGCGTTTAAACACACGAACGCTCGCATGGACCCAGGCATCGAGTTCCGACAAACCGAGGGGGCCGGCACACCTCAGGAAAGCCCTCTTGCCTTCCGTTGCCAGAATCACATCGCCGTCACCTGTTTCGATTGTCGGCCAACCGGACCGGCCGACGATCTCCCGGGCTGCATCGAGAACCGCGGCTTCAAGTCCCGGCGGGCCGGCGATCCTCGAACTCTGGTCGAACTCCCGACGCCGCCCGATATCACCGAGACACTCGTAAGCTTCGTTGACGAGCATCATGAAAGTTTCGGCTTCCGGGGTCGGGTTCCGGTCCGGATGGTGTCGCAGCGCAAGAGAACGGTAGGCACGATGGATGTCGTCGGCCGTGGCATCGTGGCCCAGGCTTAAGACCTTGTAATAATCGACTTTCTGTCTCATCGGGCATCCCCGAAATAGCAAGTTCGATAGGCTTCCTCCACCGACACATCCCCGGTGAGGACCAACTCGATCGCCTGATCCAGCAGCGATACAAAGCCCATCCGCCGGGCGTCCTCAAGCAACTTGTCCTTCCGGCCTGAGGCGATGTGCGGACGAATTTCTTCACAGATCTCCAGCATTTCGAAGAGCGGGACGCGACCGTCTCCGCAACTGAAATTGCACTTGATGCAACCATAGCTGCGTCTCAGACTTCCGTGCGCTTCCGGGTCGAGACCCAACCGTTCACCGTAAAGCGCGGGAGGGAAATCGGGCCTCAAGCAGTTCGAACAGTTCTTGCGAACCAGGCGCTGGGCAATGACTCCGATCATGGCCGACGAAATCAAGTACCGGTCCACTCCCAACTCGACCAGACGGACCCCGGCTGAGGCGGCATCGGTCGCATGGAGTGTGGTGAGGACTAAGTGCCCCGTCAAGGCCGCGTTAAACGCTATTCGAGCGGTTTCGCCATCCCTGATCTCGCCCACTAGGATGACGTCCGGATCCTGACGCAAGGTCGATCTCAGGGATGCCTGGAACGACAGCCCGGACTTGTCGTCGACCTGTACCTGCCGGACGCCGTCGACGCGGTATTCGATGGGGTCCTCGATCGTGACGATGTTGAGGGGAGACGATCGAAGTTCGTCGATGATCGCGTAAAGTGTAGTCGTCTTCCCGCTTCCGGTCGGCCCGACAATCAGGAGAATTCCCTGTGGCCTGTGGCATAGAGCCCGCAGTCGTTGTTCCATCAAGTCTCCGCAACCCAGGTCGGTCAGTGTCGGCAGGGAGGATCGATCCCCGAAGAGCCGGATGACGGCCGCTTCGCCGCGATGGGTCGGCACGGCCGCTTCGCCGCGATGGGTCGGCAGCGTCGACAACCGTGCTTCGAGCCCCCTCTCCCGATCCGTCAGGTGTCCGTCCTGCGGGCGGCGGCGCTCGCTGATGTCGAGCCTGGCCATGATCTTGATCCGAGCCAGAAGGCGGTCGTGCAGCCACCCTGGAACTTCGAACGCGTCCTGCAACAAACCGTCAACGCGAAACCGGATTCGTGTGAGCCGATCACCTGGCTCGATGTGGATGTCGCTTGCCGACAGCCGTACCGCCTCACTGAAGACAAGCTTCTGAATGCGCACGACGGGAGGCTCCATCAAAGCGGTTTTCCGTTCGCGGATGACGGCTGGAAGTTGGGATTGCCGGTAATGAGTAAAGACCGCCCCATCAATGGCGGCAGGACTGGATTCGACCACATCCACGGTTAGTCCCGTCAGGAACTCCACATTCTGGATCGTTCGAAGATCCTTGGGGTCGGCCATCGCCACGATCAGAGAAGATCCCTGGCGCCGGAGAGGTATGCAACGGTACCGATGGACATCCGCGGGCGACATCAACCGCAGCGCGTCCTCCTCGGGCCGGAGAGTAGACACAAGTTCAGCTCGAGACATGATTTTGCCAGTGGAAGGACCGGAAGAGGAGGGCCCAGCCATCACACCACAATTCACCCCAACGGTCAAGCGGTCAGCAGCCCGATGGAAGTTCCAGGCGAGTTGGCAGTTGGTATTTCAACGCAAAAACGCAAAGACGCAGAGACAAGATCTTTATTCATAAGGTCCCATACCTGCAGGCCCGACCGCCATCGTCGTACAACCCGAAACAGCTCAGAAGAACAAGACACTTTGCGTCTTTGCGTCTTTGCGTTGAAAAAAATGTCTCAGATCTGCCGAGGCCGTTCAGGTCAGCCCTCAAACTGGACATGTTATAAAGTGGTATTGGGAGGGCAGGTGATTTACGACATTTCGGTTCCTATCCACAACTCGATGCACGTGTGGCCTTCCGACCCCGGGGTGGAACTCGTGGCGAACAGCCATGTCGCGAGGGACGGGTCGCATACGATCATGGTGACGTCGATCAACTGCGGGTCCCATACGGGCACGCACCTGGACGCACCGTGCCATATGATCGCCGGAGCGGGAACCTTGAGCGACATACCACTCGAACAACTGGTCGGGACCGTGCGGGTGGTCGAAGTTCCGGCGGTCCGCTCGATCGCAGTCGACAACCTTGAGGGTCTCGGTTGGGAGGATGTCGAGCGTGTGATCTTTAAAACCGATAACTCCGCGCACTGGAAGGACGATGGCTTCTACGAGGACTTTGTCTATCTGGAACCGGAAGCGGCACGTTTCCTAGTTCGGCGGGGAATACGCCTGGTGGGAATCGACTATCTCTCGATAGATCGATACCGATCCGACGATCACCCGACGCACATGGTTCTCCTCAAAGAGTCGATCGTCATACTCGAAGGGTTGGACCTTGATGGCGTACCGGCCCGAGACTACCAACTCGTCGCGCTTCCGATAAAGCTGGACAGGGCCGACGGTGCGCTGGTTAGAGCCATATTGACGAACTGACAATTTGGGGACGCCATGCAGATTCAGCAGATCAAAGCCAGAGAAGTACTTGATTCCCGTGGAAATCCAACGGTCGAGGTCGATTGCGTCCTCGAGTGCGCCGCGGCGGGAAGGGCCATCGTCCCCTCGGGGGCATCGACTGGAGAGCACGAAGCGGTGGAGTTGCGGGACGGGGATCTGGAGCGGTACCTGGGCAAGGGTGTCCGAAAGGCTGTTCGAAACGTCAATGAGACCATCGCTCCTGCGCTGATCGGTGAGGACGCGACGATGCAGTCGCGCATCGATCAGATCATGTTGAGCATCGATGGAACGAAGAACAAATCCAAGCTGGGAGCAAACGCCATACTCGGAGTTTCGATGTCGGTAGCACGCGCCGCGGCCCAGGCCCACGGTCTGCCGCTTTATCGCTATATCGGCGGTATTCAGGCCCAGACACTACCCGTCCCAATGATGAACATCGTCAACGGTGGCGCCCACGCCGATAACAGCGTGGACTTTCAGGAGTTCATGATCGTACCGGTGGGCGCTTCAAGCTTTCGAGAGGGGCTGCGCATCGGGACCGAGGTGTTCCACACACTGAAAACAATCCTTCGAGGCGAGAAGTACACCACGACGGTCGGTGACGAAGGAGGGTTCGCACCGAACCTGAAGAGGGACCAGGAGGCCATCGAGCTCATCCTGAAAGCAATCGAGAAGGCCGGATACGTTCCCGGGGATCAAGTCGCCATCGCACTCGACACCGCATCCAGCGAGCTCTTCAGTAACGGCAAATACGTGTTCAAGAAGTCGGACGGATCAGAAAAAACATCCGCGGAGATGGTGGAGTTGTTCGCCGACTGGGTCGAACGGTACCCGATCGTTTCGATCGAGGATGGACTTGACGAAAACGACTGGGACGGCTGGGCCCTGTTGACCCGCGAACTCGGCGACAAGGTCCAACTGGTCGGTGATGACCTGTTCGTGACGAGCACCGAGCGGCTGGCCCGCGGGATGGGATCGGGCGTTGCGAACGCGATCCTCATCAAGGTGAATCAGATCGGTACTCTGACCGAAACCATGGACGCGATCGAAATGGCCAAGCGGGCCGGCTACGGCGTCATCATCTCCCACCGCTCCGGCGAAACTGAAGACACGTTCATAGCCGATCTGGCCGTGGCCACCAACGCCGGCCAGATCAAGACAGGCTCTCTGTCACGCACAGATCGGATTGCCAAGTACAACCAGTTACTGCGGATTGAAGAAGAGATCGGCGCGGGGGCCCTGTATCCCGGTCGGTCCGCCCTTCCCGTGTAGATATGTCGAAAAGATCATGCCGCCGTTTCCCGCGACAGATACGAAACTGATTCGAGAGCTTCACGAGCTCATTCGGAATCGCTCCGCCGAGGCGGCGATAGAAGAGGCGTTCGTTCAGGCAGGCCTCGACCTGGAATCAAGAGACGACGGGTTGCCATACGCCAGCGCGGAGTTGCCGATCGACGTGTTCAAGGCAGAGCTGTCTCCGGACGTCCGGGATGCCGTCAACATGTGCCGCGTGTTCATACTCCGGCGCGGCTGCCGGATGATGACACCGGAGATTCATCGAAACAGCATCCAGCGACTTCTGTCCTACCGCGGTTCCGGCACGATCCATTCCGCTAAGTCCACCGACCCGGATGTTCGTTTCGTCCCCTGGTCTCTCAAAGTCAATCAAGACGTTGACGGCGAGCTGGACGTCCTGTGGGACGTCGTGCCGGCCAACACCTGGCATTTTCCTGAAGCGGACGCTTCGGGTGATTGGAACACCGTCACTTTTCACAGTGCTTCGAGCTTCGAGATTGTCGAGGAGTACCGAGACAGCCTGGAATAGGCCACCACATGCCCGGAGAAATCGACTCCCAAATCACCTTCCTCGCTACACAAGACCTTCCTGCAACCGCAGCCTTCTATGAGCGGCTGCTGGGTCTGGAACTGGCCCTGGACCAGGGAACCTGCCGTATCTATTCAACACGTGAAGGCGCCTTCATTGGATTCTGCAAAGGAAAAGGAACGCCCCAGTTCGAGGCGATCATTCTGACGCTTGTCTCAAAAGACGTCGACGGTTGGTACGAAACGCTTCGAGCAAAGGGTGTCGAGTTTGAAAAACGCCCCACTTACAATCCAGATTACAAGATCTACCACTGCATGTTCCGAGACCCCAACGGATACCTGATCGAGATCCAGCGATTCGAAGACTCGCGGTGGGCCGGGAAGTAAAAGTCCAGTGCCTTTCGCCTTCCGACGAAGAGGTTGGAAATCACCACAGAGGAAATAATATCACTGGAATCTCGTTACATTATCCGGGTCGATTGCGTTGCAACATCCCGATTACTTACATCATATTGCACTGGTCATATAGCTTACATTCGCCCCTCCGAATGAGGGTCACACGTCGAAAATCCCATGTGGACAACGTCATAAACGCCGCGAAAAGCGAACGTGAGAGGTTGCCATGGCTTATCAGGCCAGAGTGGTGTCATCGTCGGAACTGGATACGGCTACGTCAGAAAAAACGGCATGGGTGTGATCCCGATCGGTGCGCTTGGGCCGTAACGAGAGTGATCAGGCTGGATGATGCTCGTAGCTATTCCCTAACTACAAACCCTGGCCGGGGCACTGTGCTGTGGGGGGCCGGTGAAACTCCTAATCGGCGAAACTCTTTTCCACCACCGCGGCGCCTACCGAATCCCCGAACGCGTTGACAGCCGTTCGAAATCTGTCCAACAGCCAGTCGACGGAGAGAATCAGACCGATGTACTCGACCGGCAGGCCCACTGCGTTCAGGACAATGATCATCGTGACGAGGCCGGCTTCGGGAATGCCCGCCGCACCAATGGCCGCCAGGGTCGCTGTTATCGCAACGACGAGTTGTTGCAGCAGACTGAGCTCAAAGCCTATGGCCTGAGCAATGAAAATGGCCGCGGCAGCCTCATAGAGCGCCGTTCCATCCATGTTGATGGTCGCGCCGAGAGGCAGTACAAACTTCGTCGATCGTTTCGAAACGCCGGCTTTGCTCACTGCGCATTCCATCGTCACCGGGAGGGTTGCGATCGAACTGGCGGTCGAGAACGCCGTCAGCAGGGCCTGGGACATCTGGTACATAAAGCGGAATGGGTTTCTCTTCGTGAAGACCCAGAGAATTAACGGCAGAGTGATGAAGGCGTGCACGGCCAATCCCGCCAGGACGGTCGCGAAGTACGCTCCGGTCTGACGTAGAACCTCCAGCATGTTTCCCTCGGCCTGAGCCTCGCCGAACCTTGCGGTCACAAGACAGAAAATCCCGATCGGAGCCAGCTTCATCAACAACATGATGAAAGACAGCAACGCGTCGTTGATCTGCACGATCATCCCGCTGATCGCCTCCACACGTTTTCCCATGGTGGTCAGCATGCCCGCGAAGATGAGGGAAAAGACGATCAGAGGCAACAGGTTCGTCTCGGCGGCCGAAGCAATGAGGTTGTCGGTGAAGAGCATCAGGAGCAGACTCCTCAGGATCGTCCCAAGATTCGCATCTTCCTGTTCGGCGGCCACCCCCTCGCCTTCGGACGCCATTGCGGCCAGGGTCGTCTGATCGATGGCTCCAACGCCAGGCTGAATCAGGTTCACCATGATCAGACCGACGATCACCGCCAGGATCGTGGTCGTCAGGTAATAGGTCACAGCGAAACCACCCGGACGTCCCAGCTTGCGGATATCGCCCAGGCCGAGGATTCCGCTCATGATGCTCGCCATCACCAGCGGAACGACCATCATCGTCAGGAGCCGGAGAAAGATCTGGCCGCCGATTTCGAAGCCCATCGCCAGGCGAGGACGTATGAGCGCGAGGGCTACCGCGGCGAGAATCGCGATGAAGATGTAGAGGGTCAGGTGGCTTTTCTTGGCTTCAGGCACGGTCTCCATTTCCATCTAAAACAAACCGGACTGCCCGGACGGTTTGAACTCTATCCCCAGATGATCGTAGGCAAGTTTCGTGGCCACTCGGCCTCGCGGGGTTCTCTGAAGGAAACCGATCTGCAGCAGGAACGGCTCGTAGATGTCCTCGATCGCATCGACTTCCTCGCTCAGAACAGCCGCGATCGTGTTGACGCCGACGGGGCCGCCGTTGAACTTCTCGATGATCGCGAGCAGCAACCGGCGGTCCGTTTCATCGAATCCATGTTCGTCGATATCCAGCAGATGGAGGGCATCCCGGGCGATATCCGGCGTGATCCGGCCGTCCGCACGAACTTCGGCGAAATCACGGGTTCGCTTCAAGAGACGATTCGCGATGCGTGGCGTCCCCCGGGATCGCCGTGCGATCTCAATCGCCCCTTCCTCGGTGATCGGCGCCTTCAGGATGTCGGCGGAGCGGCGGATGATGATCTCCAGGTCTTGCTGTGTGTAGAAGTCGAGGCGATGGACGATGCCGAAGCGCGACCGCAATGGCGCCGTAATCAGGCCCATCCGGGTTGTCGCGCCGATAAGCGTGAAGTGGTTCAGATCCAGACGGTGGGTCCGCGCGCTGGGCCCCTGGCCGATGATGATGTCCAGCTTGTAGTCCTCCATCGCCGGGTAGAGGATCTCTTCGATTGTCGGTTGAAGGCGATGGATCTCATCGACGAAGAAAATGTCGCCCGCTTCCAGATTAGTCAGAATCGCTGTCAGATCGCCTTTGATCTGAATTAAAGGACCTGCCGTGGCACGGAAATGCGCGCCCATTTCGTTGGCGATCACCGAAGCGAGAGTCGTCTTGCCCAGGCCCGGCGGTCCGTACAGGAGGATGTGGTCCAGCGGCTCGCCACGTTTCCGAGCCGCTTCGATCGAGACTTCCAGGTTTTCCTTGACGAGGGATTGCCCAATGTACTCGTTCAGCGTCTTGGGACGCAACGAGAGCTCGAACGGAATCTCTTCTTCCGTGGCCGCTCCGGTACTGATTCGCTCGGCCATTTATCCTTTGGTAAGAATCTGCAGCGTCTTCTTGAACAACTCGTCGAAGCCGGGGTCGGCCGCTCCATCCAACGCGCGCTTGATCGCTGCTTCGATCAGGCCTCTATTGTAGCCAAGGTTTTCCATGGCCGATATCACGTCGGTCTCACTGTCGGTGCGGTCCTCTTCGACAACGAACTCGCGCAGCTTGTCTTTGAGTTCCAGCACGATCCGCTCGGCGGTCTTCTTGCCGACTCCCGGAATCGAGGTCAACCGCGCCAGGTCGCCCCTCTTGATCGAACCCACGAGGTCTTCGACTGAACTACCGGAGAGAATCGTCAGCGCCAGGCGGGGGCCGATTCCGGAGATGTGTGTCAGCCGTTCGAATATCGAGCGCTCGAGGCGGGTGGAGAATCCATAGAGCTGAATGACATCTTCACGGACATGGGTGTAGATGTCGAGTGCGACTTCCGAACCGGGATCCGGCACCGAAGAGTAGGTCGGCATGGCGACGAAAACGGAATAGCCAACGCCCTGGACATCCACAACCAGTTGTCCGGGATTCTTCTCGAACAGCTGGCCTCGGAGTCGGGCAATCACGCCGTCTCCATCTGATCGACGACTCCAACCACGGCCGCGTCAATAGGGGCCCTCGTCCGATCCACCGCTGAGGCCGCCGACCAGCCTTCCTGCACGACAAGCACCCTGTCACCAGGGCCGGCATCTACCCCGTCCAGGGCCAGCAGGGTATCGCCGGACTCGTTTCCGTTCAGGTCGAGCGGCTGGATGAGAAGGATCTTCTGACCCTCGTGAGTCACGTCCTTCTGTGTTGCGACGACGTTGCCGACAACCCTAGCGATAATCATTGATGTTGTCCACGATGGCGACGATCGTCGCATCGGTCGGGACCGGGGCCGGAGAAAATGGGAACGAGGCTTCGCGGCCGCGACAGACATAGACGGTCTCGCCGGCGCCGGCGCCCACCGCATCGACGGCAACAACGGTTCGTCCATCCCCGGTTCGACGAACCAGCAGAAGCTTCCGGCCTTCGAGAGCTTCATTCTTGGCCGACGAGACCACGCGGCCGATTACTTTAACCAGGTACATTTCAGTCCGTTGACACGTCGTCGACGATCCCAACAATGGCCGCGTCGACGGGGGTGTCGCCGCAGCCGGTTGCCATCCTGGCCGAACTGCCTTGAACGACGAGCACTTTCTCTCGAAAACCTGCCGACACCGTATCGACGGCAACGACATAACCTTCCATGTCTTCACCTTCGGGGTTTACAGGACGGCACACCAGCAGCTTCTGACCTTCCAGGCGCGGGTCCTTTCGTGTTGCGACGACCGTCCCGATGACCCGTGCCAGTTGCATCTAATCGCTTGCCCTGCCGATGTTATACACATCCTCGAGGTTGGAATGCGGGCGCGGGATGACGTGGACACTGACGAGTTCGCCGACGCGTCTGGCCGCTGCTGCGCCGGCGTCGGTTGCTGCTTTGACGGCCGCAACGTCTCCACGGACCATCGCCGTCACATAACCGGACCCGATCTTTTCCCAACCCATGAGACTGACCTTGGCCGCCTTCACCATCGCGTCGGACGCCTCGATCAAGGCCACCAGTCCCTTGGTTTCGATCATACCCAGGGCTTCACCAATCTTTTCTCCATCTTGTGCCATTCAAGTACTCCTTTTAAGCTATCCGCTCGGCTGTCAATTCTCCAGACTCGAAACGACCTGATGGATCAGATCGACCAGTTCATCCCTGGTGAGAGAGATCGTCTCCGATCTTCCGTCGGTCACCGGACACATCGGGTCCTTCGGACGCGCCGCATCTTCGTCTTCCAGACCGAAATATTTCTGCCTCTGAACCCATAGTTTTTCAACATCTTCGGTCGATAACAGCTGCTCCCGACCCAGAATCCTCGTGTTGATGGAAATCTTGGCGAAATGCTCGACGGTGTCCATCCGGTTGTAGGCATCCATCAAATCAGATCCATAGGTTACGACTCCATGGTTCGCCATCAGAAGCGCATCGAAATTGGACACGTATGGCTTCAAACGGTCAGTCAGTTCGGGGGTGCCGGGTGTCCCGTACTCCGCAATCGGTATGCAGCCCAGTGCGAGGACGACCTCCGAGATCAGCGCTTTGTTCAACGGTATGCCGGCTGCCGCGTATGAGGTCGCGCATGGCGGATGGCAATGAACAACCGCGTTGACGTCCGGGCGAAGGTCGTAGATCAGTAGATGCATCTCGATCTCGCTCGATGCGCGACGCTGGCCACGCACTTTCTCGCCCTTCATGTCGACCACGACCGAATCCTCGGGTCGAACGAAACCCTTATTGATCATCGTGGGCGTACACAGAATGTTCCCGTCAGCGAGCCGAACGCTGAGGTTTCCGTCCGTGGATGCGAGATACCCCTTCTGATAAGTCAGTCGGGAGAAGTCGGCGATATCCTGTCGCAGTTGATCTTCAGAGGGCATCAGAGAACCAGAGCGCAATATTTGCGCATTACGGGGCGTTCGGTCACACCGGGAAGCGGCAATTCTACTACATCTCATCGCAGCCTGTGGACTAGGAGCGTGCACGGCAGAAGATCTGTTCTTCCGTGCCGGCTCCTAGACCACCTTGAGAGATGCGAACTTGGCGATCACTTTCTTGAGGCCGTAATTGCTGAAACTGATCGTCAGTTTTGTATCGGGACCACTGCCTTCCGTTCGCAAAACCGTTCCGAATCCATACTTGGGATGTTTCACACGTGTTCCCGCGGTCCATGACCCGGCGCCACCCCGGCCAAATGCTTTCCCTCCGACGCCCTTCCCTTTCGATTTCAGAAAACCCTGGACCGCGTCGACAGTATTGTAGCTTGTTCCTGAATATTTTCTTTCCTGACGGAATTCCTTTTGGTGAAGTCCGTCGATGAGTTCCTGGGGGATCTCCCGCAGAAACCGGGACACCTCGGAAGTCATCGGTTCCATCGTGCCGAAGGTTCGCCGATAACGCGCGGACGTCAGATAGAGTTGCTTCTCGGCCCGGGTCATCCCGACGTAGAACAAACGGCGTTCCTCCTCGAGAGACTCTCGTTCGTTGATCGACCGGTTGTGCGGAAACAGACCGTCCTCCATACCGATGATAAAAACCACGGGGAACTCCAGACCCTTGGCCGTGTGCAGTGTCATCAACGTCACCGGGGCGCGTTCGTCGTAATCGTCCTGATCGGAAACGAGTGCCGCGTTGTCAAGAAACTCCCTTAAGCTTTCGCCGCGTTCCGCACTCTGCTGGGCCGCGTTGAGCAATTCCTTGATGTTGTCGATGCGTGTCAACGACTCTTCGGTGTCTTCCTGCTCCAGGACTTCCATGTATCGAGTTTTCCCCGTTATTTCCTCCAGAAGGTCCGCGCTCGGCGTCTCGTCCGCCATGTCGACGAAACCGCTCATCATGTCGTGAAAGTTGCCCAGGGCCCTCAAGGACCGAAGTGGCAAGGTCGCTTGATCGCGCACCGAGGCCACAGCTTCCCACAGGGAAATTTCCCGCTCGGCCGCCAGGTCCAGCAGAGCATCGATCGTGGTTCTTCCGATTCCCCGCGCGGGAGTGTTGATGATCCGCAGGAGATGAACCGAATCGTCGGGGTTCAGTGCCGCGGTGAGGTAGCTGAGCATGTCCTTGATCTCGGCACGCTCATAAAAGCTGAAACCACCCACGACGCGATACGGTATGTCGAAACGGCGGAACATCTCTTCGAGAATCCTCGATAGAAAGTTTGTCCGGTAGAGGACTCCGATTGGGGCGCCGGGCCCGCTTCGACGATGGGCGATGATTTTTTCAGCAACGAAAGCAGCCTCCTGATCCGGGTCCGAGGCTTCGAAATAGCCGATCTGCTCGCCCTTCGAGTTCTCCGTCCAGAGATCTTTACCCTTCCTCATCTCATTGTTGGCGACGACGGAGCTGGCCGCACTCAGAATGGTCTTGGTAGATCGGTAATTCTGTTCCAGGCGAACGATCCTGACGTTCGGGTAATCCTTCTCGAAGGACAGGATGTTCTGGATGTCCGCTCCCCGCCAGCTGTAGATCGACTGATCCTCGTCGCCGACCACACATACATTGCGATGCCGACCCGACAGGTGCCGGACGAGCATATATTGTGTCCTGTTCGTGTCCTGGTATTCGTCGACCATGATGTAGCGAAAGCGCTCGCTGTACTTCTCCGCTATCTGGGGAAACTTCTCAAACAACTCGACGGTTTTGCCGAGAAGGTCATCGAAATCCAGCGCATTGGCCTTTCGGAGTCTCTTCTCGTACTCGTCGTAGACCGACGCGGTGTACTCCCAGTCGGGCTGCCAGGCGTCATCGGCCATTTTCTGTGGAGAGGTCCTCTGGTTCTTCGCGCTGCTGATGCGTGACTGGATCGTGCGTGCCGTAACCACCTTGTCGTCGACTTTCTGTTCTTTCATCGTCGACTTCACGACCTGAAGCTGATCGGCGAAATCGTAGATGGTGAACCGGTTCGTGTATCCGAGCGGTTCGATCTCCCGCCGCAACAAACGCACACACAGAGAGTGAAACGTGGAGATCCATGGATCGGCCGAACGCGAAGTCTGCAGTTGGTTGCCGACCCGTACCTTCATCTGATCCGCCGCCTTGTTCGTGAACGTAACCGCAAGGATCGATTCCGGCCTCACACCGATATTTTCTATCAAGTGGACGATTCGATAAGTAATCACACGGGTCTTCCCGCTCCCCGCCCCGGCCAGGATCAGAACCGCCCCATCCACCGCCTCGGCCGCAGCCAGCTGCTCCGGATTCAAATGTTCCTTAAGATCAATCGACATGTGGAAACCCTACCGTCACGGTGAAGCAAACATCGTTTTCAACGCGGAGACGCGGAGAACGCGGAGTCGGACGGAAAATATTTTCACCGCAGAGGCGCAAAGGCGCAGAGAAGCCAATACAAATAAAGGATTTCTCTGCGCCTCTGCGCCTCTGCGGTGAAAAAACCTCCTCAGTCCTCCGCTTCACCGCGTTGAATTTTGCAAGCCGTACGTCACGCCTGGTCATTCGACAGTGACGCTCTTGGCGAGGTTGCGGGGCTGATCGACGTCACAGCCGCGGAGGAGCGCGATGCGGTATGCCAGCAACTGGAGTGGGATGATTTCCAGGATGGGTAACAGGAGGTCGCTCGAGGCAGGCACGGGCAGGAAGTGGTCCGAGGCTTCGGCCACCTCCTGGTCACCCTCGATACCGACTGAGAGGATGATTCCATCACGAGACTTGACCTCCCGGATGTTATTCAGAACCTTTTCATAGATCTGCTGCGATTCGGGAAGTTCCTTGTCCTGGGTGACGACGAACACGACGGGCAGGTTGCCGTCAATCAAGGCGTTCGGGCCGTGTTTCATCTCGCCCGCCGGGTAACCTTCCGCATGGATGTAGGAGATCTCCTTGAGTTTGAGCGCGCCTTCGAGAGCAATCGGAAAATGTACGCCCCTTCCCAGAAAGAGAAAATCGTTCGACCGAAACAGAGACTTCGCGACCTTCTTAATCCTGCTGTCGAGCTCCAGCACTTTTTCGAGCTTGTGCGGCAACGCCGTCAACTCCGCTAACGCGGCACCGATCCGATCTTCCGTCATGGTTCCATGGGACTTCCCCAGTTGGAGCGCCAACATGTAAAGGGCGGTGAGCTGGGTAGCGAATGCCTTCGTGGACGCGACTCCTATCTCCGGACCCGCGCGAGTAAGAAGCACGCCGTCGGCGTGGCGCGTCGTCATCGATCCGACCACGTTCGTGATGCTGAGAATCTTCATGCCCATTTCACGGGCTTTGCGCTGCGCCGCCAACGCATCCGCCGTCTCGCCCGACTGCGTGATGACCACGCAAAGGGTGTCGGGTTGGGACACGGGGTTCCGGTAACGGAACTCGCTGCCATAGTCGACTTGAACCGGAATCCGGGCCAACGATTCGATCATGTATTTGCCGGCCAGGCCGGAATGCCAGCTGGTTCCACAACCGATCAGGCAGATATTCTTGAAGCTCTTCCAGTCGTGTTCCGAGAAGCCGACGTCGTCCAAACGCACCTGGTTGGAATCCAGGGCCAGGCGACCGACCAGGGTTTCGTTCACCGCAGTGGGTTGCTCATAGATTTCCTTGAGCATGAAGTGCTTATAACCACCCTTCTCAGCCTGTACCGGATCCCACGTAATTCGTGTAAAGTCCGGTTCTTTTTCCTTTCCACTAAAATCCATCAACCGGATGCGACCCGGCTCGACGATCGCAATCTCGCCATCGTCGAGAAAAAGGACGTCCCTGGTGTGGGGGAGCAGTGCGGGAACGTCTGAAGCAACGAAACCCTCGCCCTCGACACGCCCGACGACGGAGGGGGGACCGTCCCGGCCCGTCACGATCTTCTGGGGATCGTCAGCCGAGATGGCGGAGAACGCAAACAACCCCTTGAGCTCTTTGAGCGATGCGAGAACCGCGGATTCCAGATTCCCGTCGAAGTACTTCTCTATGAGATGCGCAATGACCTCGGTGTCGGTTTCGGTCGTGAACTCGTGCCCTTCGGCCATCAGCGCACGCTTCAACGTCAGGTAGTTCTCGATGATGCCGTTATGAACGACGACAATCCTGCCCTTGCAGTCAATGTGCGGATGGGCATTCTCCTCAGTGGGTCGCCCGTGCGTCGCCCAGCGCGTATGCCCGAGCCCGTAATTGCCTTCAAGCGGCTGCTCCACGAGAAGGTTCTCCAGGTTGCTGAGCTTGCCGGAACAGCGGCGCAGATCGATCTCGCCGTTCTTTACGACGGCGACGCCCGCGGAGTCGTACCCCCGGTATTCCAGACTCTTCAGACCCTGTACGACGAGGGGTACGGCGTCACGATTTCCGATATATCCAAAGATTCCACACATGAGATCAATCCAGGGTCGGGAGTCTGAAGTCCAAGGTCCGAAGTCCGAGGTCGCGATCCGACGCATGCCGTCCGGAACGCCCGTTCGACATCAAGAGTCTACCGCGAAACTGAACGCCGCGCAGGCTCCTAGGATCAGTACCGTCACTCTCGTCCGACTCCTCTCGCCCCGGCTGCTTTGCTGCCCGATGTCGAAAGTTCCCAAACGGCCTCCGCAAGCTTGTCCGAATCGTGTCGGATGGCGCCGTCTTCGGCCAGAAGGTCCCGTTCCACAACCCTTACGTCGAGATCCAGCAGACGGTCCCGGTCGAGGTTCACAGCGCGAGAGTTCTGCTGTTCGTACTGCCTCAGACTATTTTCCGACGGCGGCCTGTTGTTCACGAGCACGGTGTGGAACAGCGTCCTTCCACAGTGATTGATCAGCGCATCGAGGTGATCCGCGACGGTCATGTGGGCGGTCTCAGCAGGCTGCGTCATGATGTTTTGAATGTAAATTTTATTCGCCGACGACTTCCCCAGGGCCGAGCACATCTCCAACGGCAGGAGGTTGGCGATCAAGCTGGTGTAAAGCGAACCGGGGCCCAGAGTAATGATGTCGGCCGACGCGATAGCATCGAGGGCTTCAGGCAGGGAGCGGGCCCCTGGGGGTTCCAGTTCCAGCCTGGTGATCCTTCGACGATCGGCCGTGATCCGAGTCTCGCCGTCAACCCATCCCCCATCATCAAACTGCGCTCTGAGCGAAACGTTGGACGTGGTGGACGGGAAGATAGTGCCTTTGATCGCCAACACTTCGGAAGTGAGGCGAACGGCTTTGGCAAAGTCCCCTGTGACTTCGGCCATCGCCGTCAAGAACAAATTCCCGAAGCTATGATCGTGAAGGCCGCCGGCGGTGTCGGCACTGGAAAAGCGATGCCGAAAAAGACGGGCCATCAACCCCTCGTCTTCAGACAAGGCCATCATGCAGTTTCTGATGTCGCCTGGAGGCAACGCCCCCAGTTCCTCTCGCAACCGGCCGGAACTGCCGCCGTCATCGGTGACAGCTACAATAGCGGACAACTCGGCAGGGCGACGCTTCAAGCCGCGCAACAGGGTCGACAGGCCGGTCCCCCCGCCGATAGAGACAATTCTGGTTACGGGGGAGGACTTTTTCTCCCGTTCTTGGGCCATGAGATCAGCTCTCGTCGGGCCAGATCAATTTGATGAATTCGGAGTCCTCGAACAGGGATTCGAAGTCGTTGTCGTTAGCGGCTTGAAAGCGGTTCTCGTGGCGATATTGGACCGCCTTCCGGAGGTATTCCAGGGCGTCGTCACGTTGATCGCTCAAGGCAGATGCGGCTGCGATCGCGTATAGAACATAGTCGGATTCGGGAGCACGCTTGAGCGCGCTATGGAGATGGTCGAGAGCGGCCTCAAGCCGACGGCTGTTCATCTCGCCGATGGCCAGGTCGTAAAAATCGTCGGCCGTCTTCAACTTCGGGGCCGTCGAGCGCTTCCCGCGAATTCGTTTGTCGCAAGCCTGGATCAAGAGGTTGGCCCGATCCGCCAACTCGATCTCAGAGGAAAAGCGTTGGATGAGTTCGCCGAACTTGGCCTTTGCCTTGTCAAAAGACTCCGCTCGCATCAGCTTCAAGGCAGATTCATAGACCTTCAGGGCCGCAGCGAAATTCGCCGCCCGGGTGTCCTTCTTGGACGGCGCGCCTTTCGTCGAACGGCCAGCCTTGGACACTTTGGGAGCTGGGGGCGACTTCTTCCGAGAGGGTGGCCTGGTCTTCGTCGGCGTCTTTGCCGCCTTGGACGGGCTTTTCGTCTTGTTCCCGGCGGGTTTCGTAGCTTTCTTCGAAACCTTGCCCTGTTTCGCCTTCGTTTTCGTTGCTTTGTCTTTTGATTTCACTTGATTAGAACCGGCGGTTTCGCGGGCCGGCCGTCGCACGCTTGGCGGCCTGGCCGGAAGCGGTTCGCATAAAAGCTACAGCCTTATTTTTAATGGACTTAGCGGTTTTGGAACCGCGTTCCTGGCTTTTCGACTTGGCTGCTTTCCGTGTTGACATCAGCAATGTGCGGCAAATACTAATGAATCGAACGTCACCTTAATGAAACCGTACCCCAAAGTCAAGACGCTGGCGAACCGGAAAGCGTCTAAGTAACAATTTTTAATAAGGTTATCGAAATCGAGCACCAATATCTCAAAGGCCTCTGGCGTGACGCTCTCGGCGAGAGGCACGACGAGAGCAACCCGGAGACATCGAAGCTTCAAGATGGGGGCAGGAGGACAGCGTGCCCGACGCCAGAACGGCGTGGGCGGCCCGGCTGACAAAAGTGCTTTTAGGACTTGCCGGACTTCCCGGCGGCATAGGCACGGCGACCAGTCACACCCGGACCGGCAGGCTTGGGGGCTTCGGCTTTGGCCTCCACCTGGTCCTCGGGCAGGCTCTGGAGCTTCGTGTGGACCCGGACGTCTGCAGGAGCCTGGATACCGAATCGCACGCGGTTGCGTCCGATTTCGAGAACAGTAATTTCGATGTTGTCGGAAATAATAATTTTTTGATTCCTTTTCCGACCAATAATAAGCATAGGCTCCCTACTCGCAGTAGAGCCTTCGAAAACCTCCAAAATACATGAAATAACTTCAAAACACCCGGCCTTCACTGAAGTTGCCCCTCTCAATCGGATAACTCGCCGATCATCGACATTTTGTCGGACTGAACTTTTTCGGCGTAAGTTCTTCTTTTCTACCGAGTTTTTTGGCAGAATATCTACCGTTTAGAGACGGTGAAGGTGCCGATGGCGGCGTGAGTTCGTTTTCGCGGACCAGCGTGAGGTCTTTTTCAGGAAAGGAAGAAGCCGTACCAACCGATGGTTAACCGTTCCGTTTGCTCCTTGTTACTGACCGCCGTTTTGTTCTGGCCCACCCTGGCCCAGGAAGTCGTGTCCGACTTCTCATACCTGCGCGAACCTGAACGCATCGAGTCCATTGCGGAAATCGAATACCTCAAAGAACTGTCTTCGAGAGGCGTCGAACTCTGGGCGCAGGGAATCCGTGTCGAGTCGCTGGACGGCTCCCTGATTTATGCGGACCACCATGGCGACAGGGTTTTCAATCCGGCGTCGGTTATCAAGATCGCGACGTCACTGGCCGCGCTGGAAAAGTTCGGACCGGAACACCGCTTTGAAACTTCCTTTTATGTGGACGGCGAAATAGACAGCAAAAGGGTCCTCGAAGGGGACCTGATACTCCACAGCGACGGCGACCCCGAGATGGGGACGATCGACCTGAACCGGCTGACACGACAGTTGCTGCGAGCCGGGCTTCGGCGCGTCAACGGGAAGCTTCTGATCGATGGTCCGTTCACCATCGGCAACCTCCATAGAAGCGATCGAGTGGCGAGGCACGTCCAAAGAACTCTGCGGCGGCTTGGTCTGAGGGTCCCACCCGAAGCAACCTACCGGTCCGGACTCCGCGGAACACGCATGGCTCAGCGTTTCTCCGAACCGCTTCGGGAGATCCTGTTCTATCAAAATGCCCACAGCAGCAACACGATCGCGGATCGGCTCGGAACGTCCGTGGGTGGGCCGAATGCCATCGAGCGGTACCTGGAGACCGAAGTTGGAATCGCGCCCCAGGACGTGACCATCCAACGCGCTTCCGGACTAAGGAATAACCGCCTGACTCCCGCGGGCATGGTCATGCTCCTGAGGAAAACAGTTCGCTGGCTCGAAGCGCACGATATGGGTCCCGAAGACATTCTCCCGATCGCAGGGATGGATCCGGGAACGCTTCGACGTCGGTTCCGCGCTCGCGACCATCGCGGGGCTGTCGTGGCAAAAACGGGGACCCTGGTGGCAACCGACGATGGCGTCAGCACCCTGGCTGGGATTCTCTACACGGAGAAACACGGCCCGGTGCTCTTTGCGATATTCAACACGCACGGCCCGGTCATTCAATATCGGCGATTTCAGGACGCGTTCGTGAAAGACCTGCTGGCGGAATACGGCGGTATACCTCTGATCAATGCGTCATCGCGAAGATTAGGTAATTGATTCCCTTCTTGAGCCATTCGGCGGAAGTATTCAGCGGTCGCTCTCCCCGGTCGATCCATTCCCATTACTCGCCCAGGTCGTCGATCCGAAAAGACTTTTTCCTGACACATGAGCATTCTTGATCAGTTGATAGCTTCTTCCCTGGCCCTGGTCCCCAAAGCCATTGTCGGGATCGTCGCTAAACGCTACATCGCGGGCGAAACACTGGAAGAAGCGCTCGATGTGGCGTCGGAACTGGAACCCGAAGGCTTCCTGACGACGATTGACCTGCTCGGCGAAGACGCAACCGAGATAGAACAGGCGCGGGATGCAGCGAACCTCTACGGCAGGGCGCTGGACGAAATCGGGAAACGAAACCTCAACGCCAACGTATCCCTGAAACCGACTCAGTTCGGTCTCAAGATCAACAAGAAAAAGTGTCGGAACCTGATCGAGTGGCTCTTAGGAATGGCGGTGACGCACCAGAATTTCGTCCGGATCGAGATGGAGAATTCCACCTGCACGACCGGGACGCTCGATGTTTATCGATCCCTCCGCAATCAATTCGAAAACGTCGGAATCGTCGTTCAGGCCTACCTTCGCCGCAGCGGCGATGACATCGCAGCCATCAGAGACTTTCCGCACAACGTCCGTATTGTCAAAGGCGTGTATGTCGAAGATCGAAGGATCGCTTACAAGGATCCCCGCATTATCAACAAGAACTACATGCATCTTGCGGAAACGCTGTTGGCAGGTGGCGCCTACGTGGCATTCGCGACACATGATGAACTGCTGGTCTGGGAGGCTTGCCGGCTCGTCGAGCGATTGGGACTTCCGCCCACGGCGTACGAGTTTCAGATGCTCCTGGGCGTGGAGGAAGAGCTCCGAAACATGATCCGCGACGCCGGCCACCGAATCCGCGTCTACATTCCGTTCGGCCGCGACTGGCACCCGTATTCGGTGCGCCGATTGGGTGAGAACCCCGCTATCGCACGGCATGTGATCCGGGCGATGCTCAGACGGGGATAGATTTTTTCACTGCGCAGACACCCGGAGCCCGGGAGGTTTTCCCACGCCTTCGCTTACAACGGACCTTCGCGGTGAATCTCTGGCCGGTCGGAAAAGGCACATGCTAACCTAAGTCAGGCTAAGCTACACGTCTGGAGTTTTGAAACAATGCCCATTTTCGACTATCGCTGTGCCGCATGTGACCACGACTTCGAAAAGCTCATCATGCCGCCCAAAGAGCCGAACCTGGTTTGTCCCGAGTGCGAATCGAAGGACGTGGAGAGGATCGCGTCAATGCCGACCCTGACGGGGACCTCGGCCAAACACGCCGTCCTCCAGCGCGAGTACAAGCAGTATCGGAAGAAGTGGGTGGAGAACGCTTACATGCCAAAGCCTCCCAAGAAGAAGTCAAACGACTAGTCAGACACGATGAAGATCATCCTGCTGGGCACGAGTTCCGCAATCCCGACTCTGTACCGAAGCCTCTCGTCAACCGCCCTGATTCGGGACGGAGATGTCTTCCTTTTCGATTGCGGTGAGGGCACTCAGGTCCAGTTGATGCGGACTCCGGTCCGCCGCAGCAGGATCCACTCCATCTTCATCGGACACCTTCATGGAGACCATCTTTACGGACTCAACGGCCTGCTGAGCACCCTGCACCTGGACAACCGCGAGTCCCCCATGGGCGTGTTCGGCCCTCAGGGGCTGCTGGACTTCCTTCATGCGTCTTTTCGGACAAACCACCTCCGCTTCAGCTATCCCATAACCGTTCAGGAGTTTCCTCGCGGATTCCGGGGCCGGGTGCTGGACGAGAAGGAGTTCTTCGTCGATGCGATGCCGCTGGACCACTCGATTTTTTGTCTCGGCTGGCGTTTCCAGGAGAAGGATCGGGCCGGCGTATTCGATCTGGAGCGGGCGCAGGAGATGGGCATTCCGCGTGGGCCTCTCTACGGCAAGCTCCAGAATGGAGAATCGATCACGCTGCCCGACGGACGTGCCGTTCACCCAGACGAGATCCTGGGACCTCCACGGCCGGGAAAGTCGATCGCCTACTGCCTCGACACCCAGTTCTCAAAACGCTCGATCGAACTGGCCGAAGGATGCACAGCGTTGATCCACGAAACGACATTCGGTCCCGACGGCAAAGATCTGGCGAGGGAGCGGAAGCACTCCACGATGGAAGACGCGGCCCGCGTCGCAGCCGAGGCGGGGGCCGGGCAGTTGATCGCCACCCATTTCAGCAGCCGTTACGACCACCGGGAAGTCAAACGAATCGCTGACGACGCGCGTCCGGTTTTCGAGAACATCACGACGGCGAGAGACTTGCAGGAGATCGATATTTAGGAGCCCGTGGTGGAAGTCTGTAGGGTCGCGTTACGAGCGCCATGGGGCTAGCTGCAAGGCGGCACGACGACGGCGATGCTTGCCATCGATCTAGCCCGCATATTTCACCAAAAGGACCAGAAAAGGCCGCCCTGTCTGGCATAAAGCGTTTGTCTAGAACGTTTCACAAGCCAAACAAAGGCGGCCCTTATGACGACAGAGTGTAACCAAGTCACGTTCGAATTTCACGGACTTCTTCAACGAAAAGTGAAAGCGCGATTCGATGGGGGAAAGATCACGTCCGATGCAGGAGTGCTGCTGCTGCGAGAGGTTGAGAAACGGACGGGTTTGGTCGGTGGCCTGGCCGAGTGTTTCAGCGATCATCGGGACCCGAGGTTGATCGAACACACGGTGAAGGAGTTGTTGGCGCAACGCGTGTATGGACTCTGTTTGGGCTACGAAGACCTGAATGATCATGACCAGTTGCGAACCGACCCGATGCTGGCGGTGGCGGTGGAGAAAGCCGATCCTCTGGGTGAGAACCGGCGGCAGGCCGGAGACCGGGGAAAGGCGCTGGCGGGCAAGTGTACGCTGAACCGGTTCGAGCTGACCGGAGCAGAAGTGGATGCGCAGGAGCGATACAAGAAGATCGTCATGGACGGAAACAAGATCGACCACTGGATGGTCGATGCGTTTCTGGCAGCCCACGAATCGGCACCCGATGAGATTGTGCTGGACCTGGACGCCACCGACGACACGATTCATGGCCATCAGGAAGGACGGTTCTATCACGGCTACTACGGCAACTATTGCTATTTGCCCTTATACATTTTCGCTGGGGAGCATCTGTTGTGTGCCCGGTTGCGGCGCTCCAATATCGACGGCGCGGATGGATCCATCGATGAGTTGGAACGTATCGTCGGCCAGATCCGGCGGAGTTGGCCGGACGTGTCGATCATCATCCGGGCGGACTCGGGTTTTTGCCGGGACGAATTACTGAGTTGGTGCGAGGCCCACCAGGTCGGCTACGTGGTGGGGCTGGCCAAGAACAATCGGCTCAAACGCGAGATCGCCGAACAGATGACGCAGGCCGAAGCCGCCTTTACCGACACAGGAAAACCGGCACGGGTGTTTAAGGATTTTCGGTACCGCACTCGGGACAGCTGGAGTTGCGAGCGACGCGTCATCGGCAAGGCCGAGTTTCTGGAGAAAGGAGCCAATCCTCGATTTGTTGTGACCTCACTGTCGCCCGAACGCCTGGACGCCCGCGCACTCTATGAAGACTTTTACTGTGCGCGGGGCGACATGGAAAATCGCATCAAGGAACAGCAGTTGGATTTATTCGCCGACCGGACCAGTGCGGCCACGATGCGCGCTAATCAACTCCGGCTCTATCTCTCCTCGGCCGCCTACATGCTCATGCACGCCTTGCGCCGTCTGGGACTCCGGAACACCGATCTGGCACGCGCTCAGTGCGGAACGATCCGCTTGAAGCTCCTCAAGATCGGAGCTCAAGTCCGCCTGACCGTTCGTCACATCTGGGTCTCCATGTCGGAAGCCTATCCCTACGTCGACACCTTCGACCTCGTTGTTCGAAATCTACAAGCGCTTCCTCTGCGTTGCTGACCGACACGGGCCCCCACATTCGACTTGCTTCGATCGCCTCGGCCCAGGTCTGCCTCCGTGCGTCCCGTCACGCTATCCTGAGCCCAACCATGCGGCAACTCACCCTTTTCGACTCCCACAAGTCACTCACTCCTGCCCCATCCGCACCCTTGCCCTCATGATTCCAATTCCTACTGCCCCATATCACCTGATTACCGGATTGGTGAGAAAGGCGGGCTAGGAGTGCCAACGCCGCAGATGGCCCCATGCCGTCGTAACCCATAGGGCGCAGGGGTCTTCGGGCCACAGGCTTTGTCATTCGTCGGTCACGATGACAAAGCATCGTTCCGCTCCTCATTTCGCGCCTGTGACCCGAATACCCCTGCGCGCGACCCTACAGACTTCCACCACGGGCTCCTAGGGGACTTCCCTCAGACCATTGCTTGCTCTGAAACGACTGCCCCCTGAAGCGTGGCCCGCTCGGCATTCGTCACCCGTGCACGAACCGTGGCGCCAGGCCTGGCGTTTCCGTCCACCCGCATCTTGTAATTCAGTCGGGTCCGACCGAATCCGGCTTCTTCGATGAGCACTTCCTGCTCGGTGCCGACCAGTTGCCTGCGCCGTTCCATTCCAATCCGTTCGACGAGTTCCAAACATTCCCGGTGGCGTGCTTCAATCACTTCGGTCGGGTGGGATTCCATTTCGGCGGCGGGCGTACCGGCGCGTTCCGAGTACTTGAAGACGAACCCCCAGTCGAACCCGACTTCCTCGATCAGCGACAGGGTCTGTCGAAAGTCTCCTTCCGTTTCTCCCGGAAATCCAACGATCAGATCGGTTGCGATGGCGATGGAGGGCATCGCACGCCGGAGCTTTCCGACCAGTTCAAAGTAGTGTTCGCGGCTGTAGTTGCGAAGCATGGATTTGAGGATGGAGTTCGAGCCCGATTGCACCGGCAGATGCAACCCTTCACATACCTCGGGGACAGACGCCATCGCCTCGATGACCCGATCGGTCATGTAGTAAGGGTGCGGGCTGATGAAGCGGACACGCCGGACGCCGTCGATCGATGAGACGTCTTCGAGCAAATCCGCGAAGTCCGTGTCTCGTCCCCTGGACCCGTCCCGGTGATAGGAGTTGACGGTCTGCCCGAGCAACGTGATGTCCGAAGCGCCTTCGGCGACGCGCCACCGAACCTCGGCCAGGATCTCGTCCATCGGCCTGTAGCTCTCCCGTCCACGAACGTACGGCACGATGCAATAGGTGCAGGAATAGTTGCAGCCGCGCATGATCGTGACGAACGTGGCCACGTTGTCGTTCACCGACCCGGCCGCGTATTCCAGGCTCTCGTCGGTTCGGCGGCGATCCAGAAGCTGGGCCACAACTCCGGGAAAATCGTCGATGGATTTCGCCCCCATAACAAGGTCGATGTGAGGGAAACGGTCTTCCAGAAACTCCTTCGTACGCTCGGCCGCGCAACCCGTGATCACCACTTTTCGGTCCGGCCCCTCCATCTTCCAGCGACGGAGCCTCCCGATTTCTGAAAACGCACGGTCTTCGGCATGCTGCCGAACGGTACAGGTGTTCATCAGATAGATCGAGGCTTCGTCCGGGTCGTCGGTGGCTTCCAGCCCCCGGTCCGTCAGATGACGAGTCATCTCGTCGGAATCGGCAACGTTCATCTGGCAGCCGTATGTTCGGAAATAAAACTTCATGGCAATCGAGTGATTCTACACTGAAGCGCATTCGTTCGTCGGCAGTACCTGCCTGATCTGATAATTATCGTTTTTCAATAAATGAATTGACTGCTTATCGATAAACATTTATCGTTGATCAATATTGTCGATTTGGGGTGCACATGAAAGCTATGGGAAAGTCCTCGATCTCATCGGTTGTCAAAAGACTTCTCGATGTCGCCTGGTACCTGGGAGGAGTCGGCCTTGGTCTGGCCACTTTGATGATCCTGTACACGACCATCTGGGGCGGGCTCCCCGGCAACGTCCGCATACCCATCACGTTCGAACTGGAAGATGACGCATACCAGATCGCATCGCCAGCGCTTGGAGTGACCGGTGCCGTCGTCGACGACATCCGGGCTTACGTGAGTTTCCCCCTGGAAAGGGGAGGCTTTCTCTTCGCGAATCTGTTGATCCTGATCGGCCTGCTGACGCTCGCCATGATGGTTCTCTGGCAATTGCGCCAGGTATTTCGGACACTCGAAGTTGGTGCGCCCTTCGTGGCCGGGAATGCCCGAAGAATTCGTTGGGTCGGGTTCGCGATGATTTTCGGTGAGGTGTTCAGAGCGACCGCGATCGGGTTCTGGACCTACTACGTGGCCCTCCGCTTCGAGTCCGAACAGATGTACTTCGGGGCCTCGCTCGACTTCAACCTCATCGCGATCATCCACGGCTTAGTCATCCTGGTGATCGCCGAGGTCTTCCGCTCCGGAACCCGCATCGAGGAAGACCAGTCCCTGACGGTCTGAGCAACGACCATGGCTATCCACATCAACCTCGACCGGGTCATGCTGGAACAGAGAATTTCGCTGACCGAACTGGCGGACCGGATCGGCATCACGATCGCCAACCTGTCGATCCTGAAAACAAACAAGGCACGAGCGATCCGGTTCTCGACGCTCGAGGCTCTCTGCCGGGAGCTGGGGTGTCAACCGGGAGATCTGATTGAACACACGGATTCAGTGAAAGAAATCGAATAACATGAGAACGTGCACGAGTTCCCCATTGAAGATTCGATCGACCTCCATACGTTTCAGCCAAAGGAAGTGCAGGTCGTCGTGGAGGAATATCTATATCAGGTGTTGAAAAAGGGCCTGACCGAAGTGCGTATCATTCATGGTAAAGGTATCGGGGTACAGCGGGAGATCGTGCATTCCATCCTCCGAAAGCACCCCGACGTAGAGGAGTTCCACGACCTGCCGGATCGGGGATCGACGGTGGTCACGTTGCGATGACAGCAGGCCCGCTCAAATTCGGCCCTCCTCACGAAGTTTCTCCAGGTGCGCCGAAACCGAACGCTCGGCCAAACTCCACATCTTCGGGTGCACGTCCGTATAGACTTCAGGAACGATCGCATCCGACGTCATCTTCCCCGCTTGCCATGCGTTCAGGATATGCTTCTCTCTCTCGACGCGATGATCAATGTATTCCCGAAGCTTCTCCGGCGCCGTGGCACTGGCGGGACCGTGGGCAAAGAACAATGCGGTAGGTTCGAGTTCTTCCATGCGGCGCAACGACTCCAGATATGTCCCCATGTGCCCTTCGGGAGGGTCGATGACGATCGTACCGACCCCTGCCATCATGTCGCCCGTGATCAAGGAACCGCGACGTTCCTCGAAGATACAGATATGGCCGCGCGCGTGTCCGGGAGTGTGGACGATCTGCAAGGTCCATCCGGGATCACCGGCGAGATCCACGACTTCGCCGTCGGAGAGGAACCGGTCGATCTCGACGATGCCGGAAATCTCCCCGGCCGTGATTTCGTGCGCGGCAATCGGGACACCCCAACGATCCCTGAGATGGTTGGCGCCACTGATGTGATCGCTGTGTCGATGCGTCAACCAGATCTCCCGGATTCGCCGGCCTTCCGCCGTCATCTGTTCGAGTACGGAATCGAGGATCTCCCGCTCTTCGGGATACGGTGAGGCGGGATCGATGACGATCAACTCGTCACCACCGACGATGTAACAATTCGTGTGCGTGGCAGGAGGCAGCGTCGGCGTCCGGACCGGGACCAGGACGATACCCTTTCGCATCTCGATGGCGGGAATCCCGGCCCCTCGCGCACGCGGGTCGGAGGTCATGCGCGCTTGAATGTCGTCGAGTCCACCGGCCAACGCCACCAGGGCGTGTTGGATCGGTGGCGCCATCATTATGGAGCCTTCCTGCCACCTCCGGAGGGCAGTTCCCGGTTCGACCCACTCGCCGAGGTCGAGCTCCGGTGTGTCGCATCGAGGCCCTTGCCCGGCCGGACATCGTGCCAGGAAGAAACAAGTATCGAAGCGGCGAGGATTGAAGGCCGGGGTCACCCAACGGCCGACCGGGATCACTTCCGACGGCGCGATTCGGACGCCAACTTCCTCGGCAAGCTCCCGCGCCGCACAATCGATCAGGTCCTCTCCGGGTTCAACCTGCCCGCCGGGAAACGCGTAGTGCGCCCCCATGAACCTCATGCTCCGTGAACGCCGGACCCAGAAAACCTCGAGTTCAGGATCGTCCCGGTACAAGATGACTACAGCCGCATTCCTCGGCGCCACGCTACCCTCCATCATGAAGGGTCGCAGTATAGCATTCGCCCGGCGCCGGTAGTGGGTAGCGGCCCACTACGCACTGTAACCCTCAACTTTGAACTTTAGACCTCCCCGCCACGCCCCCGGGCCCGGGCTCCCGCTCTCCCCGGGTTGATTGAACTTTCCATTCCCCTTTGCTACGCTTGGGCTTTGCCCGTGGTCGGGCGAACGTCGGTTGATCCTCAGTAGCTCAATTGGTAGAGCATCCGGCTGTTAACCGGAGGGTTGTAGGTTCGAGTCCTACCTGAGGAGCTTTTCTGGAAACTACCACCGTTCGGGCAGGACCAGGGAACTCCAGGCGAATCCTCCACCAACCCTCAATGAAGTTTACCCGCCTTCGTCCAGGTCTTCTTTCACGACTCGCGTCTCGTCCCCCCGCACGGCTGGACCTCCATGTGGAGAGGGGCACGTTTCGTTTTTTGCTGTCAACGATCAAAAGAGGCGACGATCGGATGTACCGACACCCAGGCACGTCTGCCTGCGGACGTGCTCGATTCAGGTTTCGCGCAACGAGAGCAAACCTGTCTGGACAGAAGTGACGCGGAACCACCGGAGGATCGAATGCAATCGTGAGCGCACTCTCGACAGGACCAGTCGTTCTTTAGCTTTGACAACAGCCGGCAACCGCATATACTCAAATCAAGCAACTTTGTGTTGCGAAATCCATGTTTAGGAGCCTCTGCTTCTGTTCGGAAAGTTCTTGCTACTGCAGTTTGAGTCCCTTTCCCGCAAAGCCCTCGAAGTTCCTTACAAATAAAATCACAGGTAAATAAATGACAAAGAAATTGTTTGTTGGAAATCTGTCGTTTCAAACGACGGAAAGTGATCTCAGTAGCTTGTTTGAACAGGTTGGGGAGGTCGAATCAGTGAATATCATCAACGACCGCGACACCGGTCGTTCCAGAGGCTTCGGATTCGTCGTCATGGGAACTGAAGATGCGGACAAGGCTGTTGAGCAGTTCAACGGAACGGACTTCGAGGGCCGCGCCCTGACGGTCAACGAAGCGCGTCCCCCACGGAAGGACTTCGGCGGTGGGGGTGGCGGTGGCGGTGGCCGCGGCCGTTATTAGAACCTCCCAAATCCGAACATCAAACGGCGGCTTCGGCCGCCGTTTTTTATTGCCGGAGAATCCACATTCGACCCCTCGGGCAAAGGCTTGCAGAAGATTCGAACAGCCGCCATCACTATTCCACTAAGAGTTCCGCGTCAATGCGGATCGGCTGGGAAACGTTGAAGTAGTTCGGTGAAGTCTTCATGACGTTCTCGTGGATCTCCTGGAACTGCTCCGGCGTTCCGTTACCCTTGATCCTCACCTTGTACGAGATAGCCTCGTACCCCGGCCTGATACTGGCGTCGATGCCGAGGAAGCCCCGGAGATCAAGTTCACCACTCGTTTCGAGTTCGAGCTTTTCCAGCGTTATGCCGTTGACCGCCGCTCCGGCAACGTAGCCGACCATGACGCAGGCATTCAGGGCGGTCATCAACATTTCCTGAGGGTTGGGCGCAGTGTTTTCTCCGAGCAACTCCAGGGGCTCATCCACAGCGATCTTGAACTTCCGGTCAATCGTCTCGCCGCCGATCGTGTAGGATTCTACAGTCGCTTCACTCCGGGTCTGCCCTTTCCACTCCGACGTCACGCGAAACGAAACCATCCCTTTCGAAGGATCTTTTTCAATCTCCTTGACGACGTTCCCGAGCGCCTCGAGGTCGAGTCCGTTCACTATGCTCTCTTTCTTTTCCTGGGCTTCCACGGTTGTGTCTCCTATATTTATTAAATCAGGCTAAACTGTCATCCGGCTTCAAAGAAGTGTTCAGCAAAACGCCTGCGCGGCCTGATACGTAAACTGATCGCCCAGTTCCGTATCCCCCTTTCTGTTCTCGTTCTGCGATTGTTTCGACAGTGCCCAATTCTCCGAAGGCGTGATTCAAGGGATCGGACCACCGTGCGAAGCGATGGGAAAAGTCAGGATGTCAGTTGAGACCCCCCGAAGTCCACGATTCTTCTTTGAATATCCGATCCGCCTCATAAATAACTACTTTTCCACGAACCGTCAGGGTATGATACCCGAGTATGAGACGCCGGATGCGAGGTCCGTTCGCATCGAATCGGACAGCCCGTTGGCGTTAAATGGCGTATGGACCGCATCGGAGCACGAACCCACCGGTCTTCTGTAAACCGTTGGCCCCAGAGGAAAAGTTCCCCTTCTTCTTGAAATTTGCTCCCGTAGGCATACATTTATCTCCAGGCAGGCCCAACAAAGTGGCTCGCTTTGCCTGGCAGGGTAATGCCTGCCAGACAGAGGTACCCGTTCAATAATCCCAAGGGAATCATATGAAACAGTTAGACGACATTGCAGAGTTGCGCAACGATCAGGACGAGCAGATTGACAGTGAGGATGAGGCCTACGACCGAGATCGCGCGACTCTGAAGGCTGACAACGCAGACGAGCTCTCAAATGCCTGGACAGGCGGCTCTGCGGACGTGACGCCCGACAGGGCGCGGGAAATCCCGACCGATCCCACCGATCCGGTACGGACATACCTGAACCGAACCGGAGACGTACCGCTTCTGACCCGGGCCGGGGAAGAAGAAATCGGCAAACGGCTCGAAAGGGAGCGGCGTCGGGTGCAGACGACGCTTTCGCGTGTCCCCCTTGCGGTCGAAGAGATTATTGAACTGGCCGCCAGGATTGAGGCGGACCCCAACATGATCCGCAAGGCCTTCATCTGGAAGGAAGGCGAACTGAATGCCGACAACCTGGAGACCCGAGCCCATGAGTTAATCGCGATGATCGGCAACATCGCGAAACTGGGCCGCAAACTGCAGAGGCTCCGTCTGAAGATCGACTCGCTGCCGAAGTCGGGCAAACGAAATGAGATCCGGCGAGGGCGCTGGAAGCTGGGTCGCGGGATGGTTCAGTTGTCCCGGATGGTTCGAGGTTTGAAACTTTCGAAGATCGAACAGGTCAGGTTACTCGATCGCATCTCGGCAACAGTCAGCGAAATCGAAGCTCTCGACGAACAACTCGAAGGGCTTCGCGTGAGCCGCTACCGAAAAAGCTCAGGCAATCAGAAGAAGGCACGTGTGTGCCGCGCTCGGATCCGAGAGATCGAGCGCGCTGCAGGGGCAAGTGCGACCGAATTAAAACGAAGCTATAGAAGGATCGACAGGGGACAGCGGGCGATCGAACAGGCTCGCAGTCAACTCATCGAAGCCAACCTTCGATTGGTCATTTCGATCGCAAAGAAATACACGAACCGGGGCATGCAGTTTCTGGACCTGATCCAGGAAGGCAACATCGGCCTGATGACGGCTACCGAAAAATTCGACTACCGGCGCGGGTATAAATTTTCGACCTATGCCACGTGGTGGATAAGGCAGGCCATCACAAGGGCGATCGCTGATCAGGCCCGAACCATTCGCGTTCCGGTTCACATGATCGAAACGATCAATAAGTTCACCCGAACGTCCCGATCGCTCCTGCAGGAACTGGGACGCAAGCCGACCGATGTGGAGATCGCGGCCCAGATGGGAATTCCGGTTTCAAAGGTCGAACACACCCGGCGATCGGCCCAGACGCCCATTTCGCTCGAAGCGCCCGTATCTCAGGAAGGCGATTCCCCGATCGGCGCGCTGATTCCCGATGAGAAAGCTGCTTCACCCATTGATGTGGTCGTTGAAGGAAACGTGAGCCAGGTGACCGACGCAGTTCTGGACCGGCTGGATCCACGGGAGAAGCGCATCATTCGACTTCGCTTCGGTCTGGAGGATGGCACCGAGCACACCCTGGAACAGATCAGCAACATCTTCGATCTGACACGCGAACGCATTCGTCAGATCGAAGCGCGAGCCCTGAAAAAGCTGCGACAGCCCAGTTTCAGCAGGGCGTTGCGACCGTTGCTGTTGAGTAAGAATTGACGATGGGCGCAACGGTCAACGGCCAGTCACCCGTGTTCCACCTCCCATTGGGTGAGTGATCGCCAGGGAGGGACGGT
Organism: Terriglobia bacterium; assembly: GCA_965262425.1. Taxonomy (GTDB): domain Bacteria; phylum Acidobacteriota; class Terriglobia; order 20CM-2-55-15; family 20CM-2-55-15; genus CAZOZZ01. The sequence goes on from OZ253536.1 coordinate 4,014,425, forward strand.
CACGGGTCGCGGACGGTTGCTGCCCACCTTTTTGTGGACTCACCCCACGTATTCCGATATTAAGGCTCTCTGGGACTTTTGAGAAAACCTCCATGTCCAGCCAAGAGAGAATCAAATCCACATCCGAACGGTATGAGCAGGCTCTCCGGCTGAAGCCGGCACTGGGTCAGGGTACTGCGGTGACCCGGGCACGCATCCGCGAAGGTATGACCTGTGAAGTCGAAGAAGGTCCCTGGAAGCTGACTGTCGACATGTCGGAAAAGTCCGGTGGAAACAACGCCGGACCGAACCCCGGCATTCTGGGTCGCGGGGCGCTGGGCAGTTGCCTGGGCATCAGCTACGCGATGTGGGCCGCAAAACTCGCCGTGCCCATTCAGTCACTGGAAGTGGAGATCCACGCCGACTACGATTCGCGCGGCATGTATGGACTCGACGGAATTTCCCCGGGTTATCGGGAAGTCCGATATCTCGTCAAAATCGAAAGCTCCGCTCCGGAATCGGACATTCTCAAGATGCTGGATCAGGCTGACGCCCACAGCCCGTATCTGGCTGTCTTTTCCGAGCCTCAGGTTGTCGAACGTGAAGTTGTGCTGACGCCGGGGAGGGTAAGGCCATAGACTCCGAACTCCAACGCCGTGTCCAGCGATACGGATGGGACAAGGCCGCCACCTATTACGAGGGATACTGGAAGCGCCAGGTCCGGCCCGCTCAAGTCCGGCTGCTCGAAATGGCTCAGATCCGCCCCGGCGAACACGTGCTCGATGTCGCTTGCGGAACGGGCCTCGTCACCTTCCCCGCAGCCGAAGCCGTGGGAGAGCGTGGTCGTGTGGTTGGCACCGACATATCCGACGAGATGATACGCGGCGTACGTCGAGAGGCCGAAACCCGGGGTGTCGAACACGCCAGATTCGAACGGATGGACGCCGAGTCGCTGGAACTGGGCGACGAGGAGTTCGACGTCGCCTTGTGTTCACTGGGGCTCATGTATGTGCCGGACCCTCTGGCCGCTCTCAAGGAGATGCATCGCGTGCTGAAGCCGGGCGGGCGGGCGGTACTTGCGAACTGGGGTGCGGGCAACCGTTACGGGTGGTCCGACATTTTCCAGATCGTCGATGCCCGCGTTCAGTCCGACGTCTGCCCTATGTTCTTCGCCATGGGCGTGGGGAACAGCCTCTCGCGGGCGTGCGAAGAGGCGGGATTTGCCGAAGTCGAAGCCCTTCGATTGTCCACGCCCCTCCACTACGACTCCGCCGAAGATGCATGCGGGGCAGCCTTTGTCGGTGGCCCGGTGGCGTTGGCATACTCTCGCTTCGACGAAAAGACCCGCGAAGAAGCTCACGCCGAATACATTACGTCGATCCGGCCTTACCTGAAAGATGGTGTCTACGACATTCCCGGTGAATTTGTCGTCGTGCGCGGGGACAAGTCGTGACCGATCGGATCACTCCGTGCGTATCGGCGTAGACGTCGGCGGCACCAACACCGACGCCGTACTCATGGACGGCTCGCGGGTCGTCGCCTTCTCGAAATTCCCAACCACACCCGATATCAGCAGCGGCATCATTCAGGCCGTCCGGCACTTGCTCGAAGACGCCGTGGGGTCACCGGACCGCATTACCGCGGTCATGATCGGGACGACCCATTTCACCAACGCCTTCGTCGAGGGAAAAGGGTTGCTGGAGGTCGGAGCGCTGAGAATCGGGCTTCCCGCCGGACGGGCGCTGCCACCGATGGTGGACTGGCCGGACAAGCTCCGGCGAACCGTCGGCCCACATGTGTACCAGGTCCATGGTGGTTACCACTACGACGGCCGCGAGAATCGACCGCTCAACGAATCAGAAGTCGCCGACGCCGCAAGAGAGATGCGGAGCAAGGGACTCCGGGCAGTCGCAATAGCTGGGATTTTCAGCCAGGTCAATGCAGCTCAGGAGGAACGGGCCGCCGATATTGTTCGGAACGAACTCCCGGATGCCGCCATCACGATTTCTTCGCGGATCGGCCGAATCGGAATGCTCGAGAGAGAGAACGCGACCATCATCAACGCCAGCCTGGCCGAGCTTTCCCGCAATGTGGTTCGCTCATTCCGGCAATCCCTGGAGACCCTGAATATCGGGGCTCCATTTTACTTGAGCCAGAACGACGGGACCCTGATGAACGCGGACTTTGCCGAGGAACATCCTGTACTGACGTTTGCCTCGGGTCCGACCAACAGCATGCGTGGAGCCGCATACCTGTCTGGAATAAAAGAAGGGGTTGTCGCCGATATTGGAGGGACAACGACCGACGTCGGGGTTCTGGCGCATGGCTTTCCCCGGGAGTCATCGACAACCGCCAACATCGGCGGCGTTCGTACGAACTTTCGGATGCCCGACGTCCTGTCGGTCGGGCTTGGCGGCGGCAGCTACGTTCGATCAGGCGAACAGGTGACCGTCGGCCCGGACTCGGTAGGATTCCGCTTGCTGGAGCAAGGCGTGGTTTTTGGTGGCGGCGTCCTGACGGCCAGCGATATTGCAGTCGCCGGGGGACGGGCAAAGATGGGGAATCCGGAGAGAATCAGACATCTGGAACCATCGCTGATCGAGAGTGGGCTGGACGCGATCCATCGGAAGCTGGAGGAGGCCGTCGATCGCATGAAAACAAGTGCGGATGAGGTTCCCCTGGTGCTGGTCGGCGGCGGGGCGGTACTGATTTCTCGTCCGGTCGCGGGCACGAGCGACGTTATCGTTCCTGAGAATGCCGACGTGGCCAATGCGATCGGAGCCGCAATCGCCCAGGTCGGCGGTGAGGTCGATCGCGTCTTCGCCTACGACGAAGTCGGCCGGGATGCGGCGATCAAAACCGCGACAGCCGAAGCCGTCGCCATGGCCATCGGTGCCGGGGCCCTCCGGGACACTGTCGGGACTGTGGATGTCGAAGAGGTCCACCTGCAATATATTCCCGGCGGCGTCGTCCGCCTTCGAGTGCGGGTTGTTGGCGATCTCGGTATGGAGTGACAATGAAGATCCAAATCGAAGACATGGCCGACATCGGTCGCGGAGCGGCGTTCCTCGGAACCGGCGGCGGCGGCGACCCCCATATTGGGCGCCTCCTGTGTGAGCAGACGCTCCGCGAATTCGGTTCACCGAAACTCATCGCCCTCGACCAGTTGGACCCCGAAGCCAATGTCTACACGGTCGGGATGATGGGCGCGCCCACCGTGATGATCGAGAAACTCTGCGCCGGTGACGATGCGGCGCTGGCGGTCGCCAAACTGGAAGAACACCGGGGTCTGCCCGCCGACGCGATCATGCCCGTCGAAATCGGGGGGATGAACTCGACAATCCCGATTGCGGTGGCCGCCCGACGCGGTCTCCCGCTCGTCGACGCCGATGGCATGGGCCGCGCATTTCCGGAACTCCAGATGGTCACGTTCAACGTCTATGGCGTCCCCATCTCCCCGTTTGTCATCACGAACGAACACATGGAATCCGCGATCATCGATTCCCGCGACGCGAAATCCGGCGAGGATATCGCCCGAGCGATCACGATCCAAATGGGACTGGTCGTCAACCTTTGCTCTTATCCGATGTCGGGCAGGGACGCCCGCCGTACTGCCGTTGGGGGCACGATGAGCCTGGCGCTGGAAATCGGACGGGCCATCGTCCGCGGACGGAAACAGGGTGACCCCGTGACGGAATTGCTCCGGACACTCGAGGCCACGGAATACTACAGGCATTGCGCGGTTCTGTTTGACGGCAAAATCATGGACCTGGAACGCGAGGCCAGGAAAGGATTCTCGATCGGCCGGTGCCGCATCCAAGCCCTGGACGGTTCATCTTCCGAGATGGAAATCGCTTTCCAGAACGAGAACCTGGTCGCGCGTCGGGACGGGGTGGTTCGAGCTATCGTGCCGGACCTGATCTCGATAGTAGACCGGGACAGCGCCGAACCCATCACGACAGAGGCCCTCAAATACGGGCAGCGAGTGAAGGTTATCGGCATCAGCGCACCTCCAGCGTTGCGGACTCCGGAAGCACTGGCTGTTTTCGGCCCTGAATGTTTCGGTCTCGACGAACCCTTCGAACCGATCGAGAATCTTATCTGAAGGGTGGTCCGAGGTCCGAGGTCCCGAAGTCGGGGACACAGGTAGGCTCCAACCTTGGACCCCGGACTTCGGACGTCGGACTCCCATAGTCTCGCATTTAGAGCCAATGTAGCTTGCCCCGCTTTCTGTATAATGGCGCCATGAAACGACTCCCTTTCGTCCTTTGTGGGCTTTTTGTGGCGTCGTGCGCCGGCACGCCGGATCGAGAAGCGCCGGCGGGTCCCACCAACGACCTTCTCATCATCGGTTACGACCGCGAACCGGACACGATGAACCGGTTCAGCACCCACATCCTCGAGGACATCCATGAGTGCATCATCGAGGGCCTGACGGTTCCCGACGAAAATATGGAAGCCGTGCCGCTTCTGGCCCAGGTCGTGCCGAGCCCGGAGAACGGTATGGTCCAGATACGTGAGGACGGTGGGATGGACGTGACGTGGAAGCTGCGCCCGAACATCCGCTGGCACGACGGCGAGCCGCTGACTTCCGAAGACATCCGGTTCACAGTAGATGCGATCCACTCACCCGACTGGAACCCGGAAAGCACGGATGGCTTCGACCGTATCGAATCGGTCGAAGTCGTCGACGAACTCACGGTCCGTCTGCACTACAGAGAAGTCTACGCAGCCTATGAAAATCAGTTCTTCAGGGGCCTGCTCCCCAGGCATCTGTTGGAAGGCCGCGACATCGAAACCGCTGTCGACTACAACCGCAATCCGCTGGGAACGGGCCCGTACCGCGTGAAGGAGTGGCGCACCGGCGAATACATCCTGTTGGAACGAGTCCCCGACTACTGGCGCGGATCCGAATATCCGCACATCCGCCAAATCATGTTCCGGTTCCTGTCGAACGAAAATACGCGGATCCAGGCACTCCGCGCCGGTGAAGCTAATCTGGTCGGTCCCCTGCCCTGGGACAGAGTACCCGAGGTCGAACAGATCGACGGGATCCGACTCGCCAGGACACCGGCGAATTCCTACGAGCACCTGATGTTGAACCAGAGCCAGGTGGAGGCTTTCAAGGACGTTCGTGTTCGCAGGGCGATCGGTTATGCCATCGACCGCGAAACAATTGTGCAGGCAATCCTTCATGGTCTGACGCCGGTCGTCGATACCCCGATTCAACCCGTATCCTGGGCCCATAACCCGGACGCTGAGAGCCCGCCCTATGATCCGGACAGGGCACGAGAACTGCTCGCAGAAGCCGGCTACGCCGACGGTCTTGCATTTACGATCATGACCCTGTCGGGCAACGTGGTTAGAGAACGCGTTGCACTGGCGATTCAGTCGCAGTTGCGAGAGGTCGGGATCGACGTGAGCATTCAGCTGTTCGATTCCGCAACTCTGGGTTCGATGTGGTTCGGCGGTGAGTTCGACACCTTCCTGTCGAGTTGGACGATGCCTCCGGATCCGGAGATCACACTGTTTTTCGCCAGCGATCGGTCGCCGCCGCGAGGCCGCAATGTGAACTTCTACACCAATCCCGAACTCGACCCCATCCTTTACGAATCGGATCGAACGATCGACCGCGAGAAGCGGCGCGAACTCCTTTTCGAGGCTCAGATGATCCTGGCCGAAGATCTTCCCGAGATATTCCTCTACAACCGCACGTTCGTGAATGCCATTCCGGCGAACCTCGAAAACTTCAAGGGCAATCCGACCAACGCGGGGATCTACTGGAACGTCCATGAGTGGCGTCTGAATTAGAGGATAGTGTGTCCAAGCTGATCCTCCGGCGCCTCCTCGAAGCAGTCCCGCTTCTTTTTCTGGTCTCGGTGGGCGTTTTCGTATTGATTCACGCCGTTCCGGGCGGACCGTTGACAGTTTATCTATCCAACCCCCAGGTCCGTCCCGAAGACATCGCTCGGCTCGAGCGCGCGCTCGGCCTGGACCGCCCGGTCTGGGTCCAGTACGGACTCTGGCTCGCGAACTTCATAACCGGTGACTGGGGATTCAGCTTTGCCGATGGCCGTCCGGTACTGACACGCATCCTCGAACGCATGCCCGCCACGATGGAACTGATGGGCGCCGGGTTTCTGATCTCCGCCGTCATCGCGCTCCCTCTCGGAGTCGGTACCGCAATCAGCCGAAGTAAGTGGCTGGATCACGCGGCTACCCTTCTGGCATTCGTTGGAATCTCGATGCCGGTCTACTGGATGGGCCTGATGCTCCAACTGGGCTTCGGCCTCAAGCTGGGATGGTTGCCGATTTCCGGCCGGTTCACGCCGGGCGGGGGGGCTTCGGGGACCATCTTCTCCACTTGATCCTGCCGGCGACTGTCCTGGCGTTCGCCCACGTGGCTGTCTGGTCCAGATATCTTCGCTCATCCATGGTCGATTCTCTCGCCCAGCCCTACATGCGAACAGCCGAGGCAAAAGGACTCCGTCGCATCCACATCGTGTGGAGGCATGCTTTTCGTAATGCGTTGCTGCCCGTGGTAACGGTTGTTGCGCTGGACATGGCATTTCTCGTTTCTGGAGCGGTCATCACCGAAAGCATCTTTGCCTGGCCCGGGGTGGGCAGTCTCTTCATCGACTCGGTCTCACGTCGTGACTACACGGTAATCATGGGAGTTTTGATGATCGGGGCATCCGCCGTGATCCTGTTCAACATGCTGGCGGACATCCTCTACGCCTGGATCGATCCGCGGGTCCACTTCGAGGCTGCGGAATGAGACTCCCTGTGCGTGTGCGCATTGGAGGCGTCTCCATCATCGTGCTCGTCGTCATCGCGATCGTCGGGCCGTTTCTGAGTCCGTATGCCGCCGAAATGGTCGACCTGACGGCGATCCGGCAGGCGCCATCGGGAGCCCACTGGCTTGGAACCGACGATCTCGGCCGGGACCTGCTCACCAGACTGCTGGCGGGTGCACGGGTTTCTCTGACCATCGGCTTTTTGAGCGCGCTCGTCGCATCGTTGGTGGGCGTGTCGATCGGTGGAATCGCCGGGTACAGCGGCGGCTGGACCGACAACGTCCTGATGCGAATCACCGATGTCTTTCTCATGATTCCGGTTCTCCCGCTGGTCCTCGCACTGGGCGTGATTTTCCAACCGACGATCCTGACGGTCATCGGAATCATCGGATTCCTGGGCTGGATGGAAACCACGCGTGTTGTCCGGTCGAACTTTCTGTCCTTACGCTCTGCAAACTTCGTCGAAGCGGCCCGGGCGGCAGGGGCGACGCCGGGACGGATCATCCTGCGACACCTGCTGCCAAACGTGACAAGCCAGATCTCGGTCGTCACAACTCTCGGGGTCGGACGGGCGATCATCATTGAATCCGCAATGAGTTTCTTCGGTGTCGGCGTGCAGCCACCTGAAGCCAGCTGGGGCAATATGCTTTACGGCGCTCAATCCGCGATGACGACTCAGCCCTGGCTTGCGATCGCACCGGGCACGCTGATTCTGATCACGGTGTTATCGGTCAACTTCGCGGGAGACGGTCTTTCTGAAGTCTTCGGACGCCCCGAAAGGCGGGGGGGACCCTAGGAGTCTGCGCGGCAAAGCGCGAAGAACTCGGAGCTATTGGGATTCGATAGGGTCTTGGGAGCAGAACCGCCCTATTCTTTCGAAATGACCTGTTCGAAGCTGTGCGGACCTGAGTCGTTGGCCCCGGGGCTGGGTTGGTTGTCCCCGGTTTTGCGGACTAGGCCCATTCGATCTTTCCGTTCATCCGTCGCAAGTTCACCGCCAGAGCCACCAGGTTCCATTCGCAGGTGACGTTGTCCAAACCTCGCAGACTGAATTGTCGAAATCCGAGCACCGACTTGATCCACCCAAACGGTGGCTCACCGATGTGCTTTCGGGCCCGGTAACGATCACGCCCTCGCTGGGTTTTCATCTTGCGGATCATCCGACCCATCGCTGTGCTTTTGGGTGGGAGTGGGGCCGTGTCAATATCCTTCTCGCGGCCCATCGGGACGTACCCATCAATTTCTCGTCGTTCCAGCATTCGCAGATTCGACTCGGATCGGTATCCCGCATCCGCCAGTACCCGGTCCGGACTCTCGGACAGATTCTTGTTCAACTCATCCAGAGTCGGTGTCAACTGTCCGGTATCGGAAGCATTGTTGCTCACCGTTGTGGCGACGATGATTCGCGCCTCGGAATCCACCGCCGCCTGCGCGTTGTAGCATTGTTGGAATCCTTCCGTCGAGGTCTTCATAATCCGGCTTTCCGGATCGGTGAAGTTATCCTGGGCTTTGGGTTTGGGCTCACCCATGGGGCGTTTGAACGGCTTGCCCTTCTTGCCGCTTCCAGGCTTGTCGTCTCCCGGTTTCCTTTCCGCTTCCTGGTCGGCAGCCATCTGACGCTCTTCGAGTCGCTTCATCGCCGCCTGGATCGTGGTCCGTCGCTTCTCGTGCGTCGCCAATCCTTCGGGTAGTTCGTCTCCTCGCCGATCGGCCCCGTAACGCTGGTCTTCTTCCTCATCGGTCGCGGTTGCCCGATTGATCAGATCCCGAATCTGTTCCCCCAACTCGGTTTCCTGCTTCTTCATCCGTTCATAGCTCATCGCTTTGCGTTTGCTCGCATTCGCCCGCATCTTGGTTCCATCCACCGCCACGGTTCCCATCTTCACCAGTCCCGCTTCTCGCGCCATTCTCACCACTTGCACAAACAGGTTCCCGAACTCCTCCAGATGCAGTTTGCGAAAATCTGAAATCGTTCGGTGTGCCGGGAAGTTCGCCGATCCCAACATTCGGAACGCCACGTCTTCGCTCATCTTTGCCGCCATCTTCCTGGACGAAAACACCCCGGTCGCGTACCCATAGATCAGCACCTTCACCATCATCCGCGGATCGTACGCCTGATTGCCTGGTCCTTCACTTCCATACCGCTCTTCAAACGCGCTCAAATCCATCGCGTCCACGGCATCCGATATGAAATAGGACAGGTGATCTTCCGCCAGCCAATCTCTCAACGACGGCGGCATCAGCAGGCTCTGTTCCGGAATATAGGTCCGATAGGTTCGTGACATGTCCTACATCTTCGTTCCGGTACCGCCCAATTCCGGTCCTTCTGCCGCGCAGGCTCCTAGGGTCCGCTCAACAAGGGCTTGTTTCCCCGCGAGCGCAATGATTGGCCGGTTAGCGTGTCGGGGCGGCCGTCCCTGGCCGCCCGCCGGGTAGGCCGATCCGTTCGCTCATGCGAGGCAAGAGTAGAATTCGCTTGTTTGGAAGAAATTTCAGTAGCCGGCGGGTGGCCAGGGACGGCCACCCCGACACTCTTGCCAGACACATAGCGGTTCAGTGCTCAGTGCGACAGCATGAGTTTTGAAATCAGGGGGACCGGGATGGATCCGTAGCTGAGGAATGTGTCGTGAAATGTTTTGAGCGACATCCGATGCTCAAGCTTTCGTCGTAGATCGTGGATCATTGAAGTGCCCATGAGATACATGACGGCCGTGCCGGGAAACATCGAGTTTCGCGTGGCCTCACCGGTTGCCCCGGCCTCGCTCATCCCGACTCGACTCCGATAGAACCCGACCGCCTGCTCGAACGACATCATGCCGTAATGCAGACGGACATCGACGATGGCGCGGGCTGCCATCCTCAGCCGGGTGTGTTGCTCGCTGCGCTGTTCTTCGGCGGTCAGGAACCCAAACTCCTCCATGAGATCCGTTGCATAACACGCCCATCCTTCGGCCATGGTTCCGCCGCAAAACATCGCGATTCGCATCGCGCAATCGGTGGCGGCTATTCGTCCGATCCGTGACGAAGCCCGTCGGGCATAGTAGTTCTGGACGTGATGCCCCGGGCCACCGTGGTGCACGACGTGGTTCAGCTTCATCGTGATCGGGCCGGTGGGTTCGACCTCGCATCGGTGGACCGGGTCCGGATTAAACGGCGTCGGAGAACGGTAGGACAGATAGTAAAGGTCGGTTACGGCCTCCTGCACCAATTCCGGGAACGGCCGGAAAACGATGGGATGGTCGGGCCAGGTCAAGAGGTCGTGACGGGCGATGGTCTCCCGGCAGGCGTCCAGACACGCACCATAGTCGTCAAAGCTCACCGTCCCCTTGTCGGCAACAGGTTTCGCCGAAGTGTGGCGGGCCAGCTCCTCTTCCGCGAAAGCCAGGATTTCCTCGCCGCTCTGGTCGAACATGTGGCCTTTCGCCAGCAGTAGATCGAAGAACTCGCGGCCACAGGCGTAGAGGTCAACGGACCTTTCGAGCAACTCGGTTTCGAGATAGTCCCAGTAAGCGCCAAATGCTCGAAGAGCCTCTCCGGCACCCGGAGTCTTTTCCAGGATCGAAACGGCGCCACGGCATTCCCGAATCGCTCGCCGCGTCCAGGCGACCGGCGCCTCACGAACATTCCGTCTGCCGGAGTCGAGGAACCCGGCAACTTTGTTCAATCTCTCTCTTGACGTGAGCACGCCAAAGATAGCCTCGCCCGAATAGACCGCGGGGTTCCGGCGGTGAAAGTGATCTCCGCTGTATTCGGCGATCTGAATATTCAGAAAATTCCGGGCGAGTTCCACGTCGACGGATGAACCGGCGAGGCGGGACCTTAACGTTTCCATCTCGGAAAGCGTGTCGGCGACTCCGGCGTCGCCGAAATCCGGCAGACGGTCGTCGTGGTCGTGGATTCCGGCAAAGGAAGCGTTTACCGGACGGCGTCGGTAGTAGGAGCTGAAGAAGTCGTCCAGAGCGGATGTCATGAGCTTGCCTTATCGAGGTAGCGGCAGGTCCACCCATCGGCGCTCGCGAAAAGACATCTCGACGGCGTTAATCGCCTCCTGAACCCGGGCGCCGTCGGTAAAATCACCCTGCGCGGGGATGTCGTCGATGATTTCAGAAATGAAGTTCGAAATCAGGTTGGCGTAAAAGAGTGTGCGCCATGACTCACGTGAACTGCCGCCGGGCGGGTACAGGCGTTCTGGCACCGCGATGTCCTCGAACTCCACCGCGTCGGGCGTCGCTCCTTTCAACGTCTCACAAATACCAAACTCTTCCACGAGCCGGCAGATCAAAGCCCCTCGACTGCCGTAAACGCGAGCCTCCAACCCCGGATAATTGCCGACCGTGACGTAGCTGGATTGAATCGATCCGATCGCGCCATTGGCGTACTCACCGATGAATACATCGCCATCATCGATGTTCATGCGTATCAACCCTTCCATACCTCGAACGGCTCTCTTCGGGACGAAATTGCGCATCGTCCCCACGACGCTCTTGAAATCGGAGTCCATGAACCAGTGCCCCAGGTCGATGATCGGAGCACCGTATCCCTCGAGCGACGATACGTGCAACACCGACTGGTCCGCCGCCGGGTCCACGACCTGCCGGAGCGGCGTTTCCGGCTTGATCCACTGGGAGTTCTGTTCATAGCCGTTAAAGATGTAGGGCTCACCGATCCAGCCTTCATCGATCAACTCTTTCATGTACTGCATTGCGGGGCTGTAGCGGAATGTAAACCCCAGCTTGGTCTTGAGGCCTCGAGACCGGGCCAGGTCGCGTGCGCGCAGGGTGTCTCGAAAGTCGAAGGCGACTGGTTTTTCGCAGAGTACGTGCTTCCCGGCCTCAAGCGCTGCGCATGTCAACTCGAAGTGCATCTCGTTTCCGGTACACACGTCGACAAGATCGATATCGTCGCGACCGAAAATTTCACGGTGGTCCGACAGGACATCGTGAATGTCGAACTGATCGGCAACGGTCTCGGCCAGATGCATCTGCGGATCGCAGACAACAACAACCTCACATCTCGAATCTCTCTTGTAGCCGGGAATGTGCGCGGATCTGGCCCAGTTCCCGGCACCCAACACCGCAACTCTTATTTTCGGTTTCATAGACGTTCACCCCGGTCGGTGATCCGGATTCCTGTTCGTCCGGGAGCCGCACGATTATACTTCACCCTACGATGACTTCTTGCGCGGCACATTGGTTTGGTCGCCTTCCTATCCACTAACAAGGGTCCGGGTTGACATCGGACTGTTCCACATTGCAGGATGTGTCCCACTGGCTGGATGTCGTCCCGAATCGCATACGGAGCGTTCCGGCTGGTCAGACGACTAACCGGCGTTCGAACGTAGTTCTGAAGACGGTGCGGCTGGGTTCCCATTCTGTAATGACCAACAACTCACTAGAAGACTTCTCCAGACAACAGGTCCCTCAAGAAAAAACGGTCTCCGGACTGCGGATCGCGCTCATCGTCATCGGCATCATGATCACCTTGCCGGCGTTTCTGACCAGCGCGCAAGTCGGACGGGCGATGGGACTGGTCCGGGGTTCGACGGCGATCGTTACGGGCAGCCTCATCCTGGCCGCCTTCGGTTGTCTGATCGCGATCGTGGGTGCGCGCTCCCGGCTGTCGACCTACATGATCATCCAGTTCTCGTTTGGCAGAACCGGCGCCAAGGGGGTCAGCATGGTGATTGGCGTCACTCTTCTGGGCTGGTTCGGCGTCAACGGATTCCTGTTCGGTCAGGCCGTTCAAAGCTCTCTCGTCGAGTTGTTCGCCTTCGACCAGGGCATGCAGATTCACGTCGCACTCGGCAGTGTCCTGGTGATCGCGACGACTGTTTTTGGATTCAAAGCCCTGGACCGGTTGGCCGTGGTCTCGGTTCCCATTCTGCTGACGGCCTTGATCGCCATCGTTTATTACGCGACGCGTGACGCGACCCTGGACGACCTCCTGGCAAGCGAGGGAACCGGTATGACGATGGGCATTGCGATCTCGGCCGTCGTCGGCGCCTTCATGGTCGGTTTAACCCTGCTGCCCGACCTGTGCCGTTATGCCCACGACAGCCGACAGGGCGTGATCGCCTCGTTGCTCAGTTTTGCGGTAGGGTACCCGCTGGTCCTTATCACCTCGGCCATTCCGGCGCTTGCCACCGGCGAGAGCGACTTCATGCTGATCATGATGGGTCTCGGGATGGGGGTATCGGCGATGCTGATCCTCATCTTCGCAACATGGACGACGAACATCACCAATCTCTACTCCACTTCACTCCTCCTGGCGACAGTGCTCACGAAGATCGACCGATGGAAACTGACAATCGGCGCGGGCATCATCGGCACCGTCTTTGCCGGAATTGGCATCCTGGACCACTTCGTCTCATTCCTCCTGTTTCTCGGGATCGCTATTCCGCCGATCGCGGGCATCTACGTAGCGGACTTCTTTTTCGTACGCGGGGGAAACTATGACACCGCCTCCCTCCAATCGGAGCCGCCGATTTCCTATCCCGCGTTTATCGCCTGGCTAGGGGCTTCGGCAGTGGCACAGGCAACCGCGGGCGAACTGTTTACCGTGACAACCATCCCCTCATTCGACGCAATTCTGGTGTCGTTCGGGCTCTACCTGTTATTGAAGAAGGGACTGGGGCTCGGCCAAGCAGCCCGTGGTGGAAGTCTGTAGGGTCGCGTTACGAGCGCCATGGGGCTAGATGCAAGGCGCCAGGACGACGGCGATGGTTCCCATCGAAGACGTCGATGCTCTTCATCGCGCATCTCGCCGCAGCTGGCCCCATGCCGTCGTAACCCGTAGGGCGCAGGGGTCTTCGGGCCACGGGCTACTAGCGGAAACGGCCTGACAGGAAAATCGGTTTTTCTGTCTTTCCCCCCGTCGTGATGGTAGGGTGACCCGAGGATTCCCCATTTCAGAGAGTAGCCGGACGCCATGATGCATCTTTTTTTTCGAGGACTGCTCGTGCTGGTTCTCCTCGGACCATTGGATGTGGCCGGGCAGGACAACACTTTCGTTCCCGCGCCGGAGATATCTCCGAAGTCGGAAGAATCGGTCATTGCGATTCCCGACCGGCCCATTCTTCGAAACTTCCCAAAGGATCTGGCCGAGAACTCGCTTGGCCTCGTCTCGCGTGACAATTTCCTGCCATTCCTTGCTGGCGTGGGCGCAGCGTCGGCCGCTCATGCCGTGGATGGTTCGGTCCGGGATTACTTTGCTCGTGTCGACCGATTGGGCCGTTTCGAACAGGTAGGAGAACACGCCGGCCACCAGCCGATCGTTTTCGGGGCGGTCAGCGGCCTGTTGACCCTGGGTCAACTAACAGGGAACGACCGTTTCACCAGGTTCACCTACGATCTGGCCTAGGCCGAGTTGATCACCAGCCTGATGACCTTTGGTCTGAAACACAGCGTCGGGCGGTCGCGACCGAACGGAGAAAATTATCTTTCCTTCCCATCCGGCCACACTTCGACCGCGGTTACGGCTGCCACAATCTTCGGGCATCATTACGGACCGGTTGCAGCCGTGGCGGGTTACGTGGCGGCAGGTTTTGTTGCGACATCCCGGATGGACGCCGGCAAGCATTACCTCAGCGACGTCGTAAGCGGCGCAACGATCGGGTACATCGTCGCGCGAACCGTCACAAAGCAGGGCGAGCGGCGGGTTCGCCGACTCGAATGGGCGCCTCTGGTCTCTCCGGGCACACGCACGCTGGGGGTCAACGTCTCCTGGCAGCTGGGGCAATAGTGTCCCGGACCATCCCCCTCAGGCCTCCAGGAGCCTGTGCGGCAGAAGAGATCGTAGCGAGAAAGTGGAGAATCGAGGCCAGATTTTCTCGATTTTGAGGCGAATAGTCGTTCTATTTAACGAAAAATCGGGGAAATCTGGACCGATTATACCGCTTTCGCAGTAGATCTCTTCTGCCGCGCAGGCTCCTCCAGCAGACGTTTGAGCCTGTCGAGGTCTTTCATCACATTCCCGCGTAGCATCTTCGGCAGGAACGGCCCGCCCAGCCGGAAAAAGCCTTTCGGTTCTCCGCTGACCCGGATCCGCATGAGCGTTTGCCCCCCGGCACCCTCGAATTCATAAACGACCCTCATCGGAAACGGAGAATCGGTCGTCATTGCCATCCGCTCGGCCGGCACTATTTCGACAACCTCGAGCGTGTACTCGAAACTTCGACCGAGAAAATTTGCGACGCGCGCTACTTTGGTTCCGATTCCGACGGGACCGTCCGTCAATTTGCGAGCCGTGGTAACCCCACCGATCCAGTCACAATCGTTAGCGGGATCCGTAGCAAATGCCGCAACGTCACTTCGGCCCCGACCGATCATTATTTCGATCATGATGTTGACAGCCATAAATCCAAACTACCTTAGCGTTTGTACAATGATTCAGGAAAATGGGGTTCTCGCCCGGACTGACCTCCACTTGTAGCAAAACGAGAGGGTCTCTCCCAAATGAAAAACATCATTGTGACGTTTCATTGACTACTATTATGTGTAACATTATAGTAGTTACTCAGTCATTATACTAGTGAGCCTGGAGGTAGACTTGGCACGTCAAAAAGATCCAGTGGATCCGGCACGTCATTTGCCCTTGACGCCGGCGATGCTACACGTCTTGATTGCGCTGGCAGACCGCGAACGGCATGGCTACGCGATCCTTAAGGAAATCAAGAGACGTACGGATGATCGAGTCGAACTGAGCGCAGGGACGCTTTACGGGGTCATCCGGCGGCTCTATAGCGATGGAATGATCGAGGAATCCGACGAACGGCCGGACCCCGACCTGGACGACGAACGCCGTCGCTACTATCGCCTGACGGAATTCGGGCGACGTGTGGTTGCCGCGGAGGCCGAGCGAATGGAAAGCGTCCTCCAGATGGTCCGGGCGAAGAACCTCATGCGTGGAACGGAGCCCGCCTGATACAAACCAGTCCGATGGAGTGATGGAGAATGTCCGACAACAAGAAACTTCGCGCCGCCGAACGCGTATTTCGATCCCTGCTTAAATTGTTCCCTTTCGACTTCCGATCCAACTATGGACGAGAACTCGAACAAGTCTTTCGGGAACAGCGTCGAGAGGCCCGGGAAGGAAAGGGACTGGCCCCGATTCGACTCTGGTCCAGGACGATCCGCGGCGTCTTCTCCACGGCTCTCTCCGAACACTTTGCGATTTTCGGCCGGGACGCCCGCTACGCCGTGCGCACGCTTCTTCAGTCCCCGACCTTCACGATGGCCGTCGTCGTGACGCTCATGGTCGGTATCGGCGCCAACACGGCGATCTTCAGCGTCGTCAACGGCGTCCTCCTGCGATCGCTCCCATACGACGAACCGGAACGGCTGGTCCGGGTCTACGAAACAGACGACGGCACCATCGACGTCGGCGGTTATCTCACCGGGCTGGACTTTGTGGACTATCGAGATTCGGGGATCTTCGACGGCCTGGCCAGTTTTTACGACTATCAGGACACCGGATTCGACCTGAGCGGGGACGGCAGCCCGGTACGGGTCTCCTCGCTCCGGATCAGTGCGGGTTACTTTGAGGTTCTTAGAAGCAAGCCCCTGCTGGGTCGGACTTTTGAGTCCGGGGATGAGACCGCTGCTCCATTGACCGTCCTCGGCGAGGGTCTCTGGCGACGGCATTTCGGTAGCGCTCCGGACATATTGGGTCGCCAGATCCTCCTCGATGCCGTGCCCTACACGGTCATCGGCGTGATGCCCCGCAGCTTGAAAGGGCCGAACGGCTCCGACACGGATCTCTGGATCCCTTTGAATCTCCAACCGGGCGGATCGAACAGCAGGGGCAACCACTACCTGAGCGCGGTGGGCCGGCTGAAACCACTCGCCGGGCTTCAAGGAACGCAGAACGAGGTGAATCGTCTGGCGGCGCGCCTGGCCGCCGAGAACGATGGGTTCAACGAAGGTCGCTCGGCGGGCCTTGTGCCGCTGCACGATTCATTGATTGCTGAGACCCGGCCCATGCTCTACATCCTGCTGGGCGCGGTCGGCCTCGTACTTCTGATCGGCTGCGCCAACGTCGCAAATCTGTTTCTCGCCCGCGGCTCGAACCGCCAGCGGGAACTGGCGATCCGGGCGGCGCTCGGGTCCGGAAGAGCCCGCCTGGTCCGGCAGCTGCTAACCGAAAACATCATTCTGGCTGGGATCGGGGGGCTGGGCGGCCTGGCACTGGCCTACGTCGGCGTTCGGCTGCTCCTCGCGATCGGGCCCGATACCCTGCCGCTAACCGAAACCGTGGTCTTCGACAGACAGGTCTTCGCGTTCGTCGGAGTTCTTTCCCTGGCAACGGGGTTCCTGTTCGGCCTGATTCCGGCTCTGCAAGCGTCCCGTCCGAACGTGAACGGATTTCTCGCCGCCGGCGGTCAACGACTCAGCAGCGGAAGGCGTCAACAACGATTTCGTGCGAGTTTCGTTCTCGCCCAGGTGGCACTTGCGCTCATTCTGGTTGTCGGAGCCGGGTTGCTCATTCGCAGCTTCAACAAGCTGGTCGACGTCGATCTTGGGTTCGAAACGGACCAGGTCCTGACGTTCGCGATCAATTTGCCCGATGGCCGGTACGGGCAAGCGGACCAGCGGACCGCCTTTTACCGCACTTACTACGAACAGATCAATTCCCTGCCCGGAGTGGAGTCCGCGGGCTCCGTTTCGAAACTTCCCGCCAGTGGGGAGTACCACATATGGGGAGTCCAGGTCGTCGGGCGCGAAGACGGCGAGAACGAGGGGTATCGAGCGGCAAACATTCGCTGCTTCGATGGGGAATATTTTGAATCACTCGGCATCACCCTGTTGGAGGGCCGTCTCCCTGACGAACGCGACCGGTCGGACTCGGCGATGGTCATCGTTGTCAATTCGGCACTCAGCCGTACGTTCTTTCCCGACGGAAACGCTCTCGGCGAGAACCTTCGACCTGGTGGCGGACCGCCGCGAACGATTGTCGGAATTGTCGCCAACACGCGGCACGATCATTTCGAGCCTCTCGAACCGAAGGTCTATGTGCCCCACTCTCAGTTCGCCGACGACCGCAATTGGACGCTGACGCAGGTCGTCCGTTCAAGCCTGCCTCCCGAAGTGTTGCTGGCCGCTATCGGACAGACACTGACGAAGATCGATCCCGAACTGGTCCTCCACGATGTCCGTACGCTCGGAGAGGTGGCCGCGACCGGCATCGCTCGTCAGCGGTTCGCAATGGTCTTGATGGGTATTTTTTCGGCCGTGGCCCTGCTGCTGGCAGCGACAGGGATTTACGGAGTGATCGCCTACTCGGTCAGCCAGCGGCTGAAGGAGATCGGTATCCGCAAGGTGCTGGGAGCCCAGGAGAGCAACCTCTGGCGGTGGATCATGGTCGAGGGCCTGGCGCCTGTTGCAGGAGGTATCGGGCTGGGAATCGTGGGTGCGTTCTGGTTGGCGCGTTATCTCTCCTCACTGGTGTACGAGGTCAGCGCGACCGATCCGACAACGATGGCCACCAGCATATTGGCGTTGGGTGCGGTCGCGGTCGCCGCCGGGGCCTACCCGGCATGGTCAGCATCGCGAACCGATCCGAACACGGTGTTGAGAAGGGAATAGACCGGGATCAGCCCAAACGTCTCATCGCGGACCTCACTCCATTTGGAGGAACTAGTGGTCCCCCCCACCGGCGTGGATGTGGTTCGGCGCCGGAAGCCCATCGGTAGTTCTGCTCTCCTGGCACTGTATTGCACGACGCTTTCCCGAGGGGATCGGGTTGATTGGACTACTCGCGCAATATGTGTTAAATCTGCTTCGACTGAAAACAGCGCCAGGAGCCATATGAATGTCAGGTGACGTTCCGGTTACAAAACCTGGACTTCCTGAAAGACTTCGACCCGTCCGAACACGCCGGCCGCCGGATGCAGGCGAAGGGATACTTGATTCGACAGCCCGAGCGCGCCAGGATCGACCTGACATCGATGCAGGCGGTGTCCGCGGAGTGTTCGAGGGAATAGGAGAAGTGGCCAGTAGCCAGTTGAAGCCGGGGGAAGGACCGGGACTCCCGCAGCAGCCTTTTCCGCTCCCAGAACTGACTACTGACCACTGGGCACTGACCACTTTCTGGAGGGCCCATGTCTGACGAAAGCACAAAGGGACGCTTCGTATGGTATGAGTTGATGACCACCGACACCGACGCGGCCAAGAGCTTCTATCACAAGGCGGTCGGCTGGGGTTCGATGGTGTTCGAGGGAGCTGGGACCCCCTACTCCATGTGGACGGTCGGTCAAGCCCCGATCGGGGGCGTGATGAATCTTCCCGACGATGCCGTGGCCCAGGGAGCACCGCCTCACTGGGTACCCTACATCGGTGCCCCGGATGTCGACCAGACGGTGGCTCGGGCAACCGAACTCGGTGCGACGGTCCACGTCGAGGCCACCGACATCCCCACAATCGGACGATTCGCGGTGCTGGGCGACCCTCAGGGAGCGACCTTTGCGGTGTACAAATCCGTCGGTGACGAAGCCATGCCCGATAGACCGGCCGACGTCGGGGAATTTTCGTGGGACGAACTGGCGGCCGCAAACTACGAAACGGCGTTTGATTTCTACTCGGACCTTTTCGGCTGGGCAAAGACCGATTCCATGGATATGGGCGAGATGGGCATGTACCAAATGTACGGCCGGAACGGAACGACACTGGGCGGCATGTACAACAAGCCCGCCGACATGCCGGCTCCTCCCCATTGGCTTCTCTACGTCCGCGTCGACGATATTGACAAGGCTGTCGAAACTATCCAGGAAGCCGGCGGTCAGATCCTGAGAGGCCCGATGGACGTACCCGACGGCGACAGGGTCGCCCAATGTATGGACCCGCAGGGGGCCGCATTCGCAATCCATTGTAAAAGCAAATAGAAAGTCGCCGTGAACGATGCCCGCAAAATGTCTGAAGGGGTCGCCAGGTTCCTTGAGATCTGTCCGGATGCGTTGGCCATACTCGGTTCCGACGGACGTTTCATCGAGGCAAACGCGGCCGGGCTGGATCTGTTCGACCGGTCGCCGGCAGATCTCGTCGAGCAGGCGTTCAACGAACTGATCCATCCTGACGACCGCCGCAGGGTCCTGCCGCCTTCGAGCGAATGCAAACCGATCCCACGACAATGGCTCTCGAAATCCGTTTCCGGGCGACAGACGGAAACTACGAATGGCTCGATTGCCGTCTGATCCCGGATCTCGAAAGCGGTCGAATCTTCCTGCATGCCCGAGCAATCCATCAGAAGCATACGTTCGATCCGGACGAGGAACTGCCCTACCGCCAGCTCTTCGAAGACTCACTGGACGGTATCTACCAGACTTCCCCGGAAGGGTGTTTCATCATGGCCAACGACGGGATGGCCCGTCTCCTCGGTTACAGTTCGCCCGAAGAGTTGATCGAAACGATCACGGATATCCGCTCCCAGTTGTTCGTCACGCCGACCGACCGGGAAGAGAGTTTGAAGCTGGCAGAGCAGGAAGGGGACACTGTCAATTACGCGGAAATCCAACTCTATCGCAAAGACCGAAGCAGGGTCTGGGTCTCGCTACAGGGTCGAATCGTCCGCAATCCCGACGGCACCCGGCACCACCATGAAGGGATCATGCGAGACATCACGTCTCAAAAACAGTCCCAGCATGAGCTTGAAGGCTATGTCCGCGACCTTGAGGAAGCTCGTAGTCGGCTCGAAATGCAGAGCAGCGACCTCGCCAGTGCCCGGGATGCTGCCGAGGCAGCGACAAGAGCGAAGAGCGCGTTTCTGGCTTCGATGAGCCATGAGATCCGAACGCCGATGAACGGAATTCTCGGTTTTACAAACTTGTTGCTCGACACGAAGCTGGATGAGGAACAACGCGACTACGTCCGAACGGTTCGATCATCTGGAAACTCCTTGCTGACGGTGTTGAACGACATTCTCGACTTCTCAAAAATCGAAGCCGGCAAGTTGGACCTGGAATATGTGGACTTCGACCTCGGCGCCATCGTTCGCGAAGTGAGCGATCTTCACGCCAGAAGGGCAAAAAGCAAGGGATTGGATTTCGGCTGCTGGGTCGCACCCGACCTGGACATCCGCATTAACGGCGATCCGGCGCGCCTTCGCCAGATGAACCTCGTCACCAACGCCGTCAAGTTTACGGGGACCGGAAGGGTAGCGATTCGCGTCGAGCGAGAGGGACCTCGAAACGGCCCCGCATCGGTCCGTTTCAGCGTCCAGGATACCGGTATCGGCATCTCGCGAAACTCTATCGACAAACTGTTCCAGCCCTTTTCCCAGGCAGACAGCTCTCTGACCCGGGTCCACGGAGGCACGGGCCTGGGCCTGGCAATCTCGAAGCAATTGGTCGAACTACTGGGTGGAACCATCGGAGTCGAAAGCGAGGAGGGGAACGGATCCACGTTCTGGTTTACCGTTCCACTCAAGGAAAGTTCCTCGCCCCACGAGAACCCGGCTTCCCAGGTGGTCGATCGGCCAACCGAGGAGCGAGCCCCACGGAATTCGACTCGCGTCCTGGTAGTCGAAGACAACGTCATCAACCAGAAACTCGTCCTGAAAATGCTGGACATAATGGGTTACCGGGCCGACGCCGTTGCGAACGGCAAGGAAGCGTTCGATGCGATCCAGAAAATGGGATACGACATCATCTTCATGGACGTGCTGATGCCCGAGATGGACGGGATGGAAGCCAGTGGCAGAATTCGCGAGAAGATCCAGCGCGAAAACCAACCGGTGATCATCGCCATGACCGCTAACGCAATGAAGGGCGATCGCGAAAAATGCCTGGAGGCCGGGATGGACGACTACCTGGCAAAACCCATCAACAAACAAGATCTGGCGGCAATGCTCGGGCAACACGGCAAGGACTGAGTCCCCGAATGTCGGCAGTCAAACCGATCGAATTCTCCACCGACATCTACAGACTCGGCATGAACTTCTGTGTCGACGTCCCCCTCTCCCTCACGAACCAATCCGGCACCCGGAGCTATGCTCGAGTGCGGGGAACGCTGAACGGATGCCGGTTCGTCGCGACTCTCACACCCCGCGGCCAGGGTCGACATCGGGTTTTCGTCAACGGTGCCCTGAGAAAAGTTGCTCGTGTCGGCGAAGGAGATGTCGTACGCCTCGTCCTGGCTTTCGATCCGCTGCCTGAAAAAGCGTCGATCCCTCCGGACATGATCAGCGCGCTCAAGGAGGCTGACATTCCGTTGAAGACTCTCCAGGACCAACCGCCGGGACGTCGACGCGAAATGCTGACATGGCTCTCCAAGGCCAAACGCACCGAAACACGCAACCGCCGGATCCGCCGCATCATGGACCTCTTGCTGAAAGGCCCCGGGACCTACCGCTCCCACTCGGATCTCTAAAATCTAAACTTCCACCTGCACGCGGGTCGAAAACTGCTGTCGGGTGAAACGTTAAAGGATGTTAAATTTCGGCTGTCTGTAATTTTCGCTCATCGAAATCGCGAGATCATCGTCAAAACCAGGAGGAGGCGACGATGATTCCATCCAGATTCCACCAAATGATTGGGCCCGTTGTGCTGGCTGTTGCGCTGGCTGTTCCGGCCACGGCCGACGACAAGAAAAAGAACTCCGACGTCGAAAACATCGGAGATCGCAACATAAACAAGGGAAGCCTCAACTTCACCTCTATCGAGAAGGAGATGGCGCTGGGCCGGGGGCTCGCTGCCGATATTGAGAGGGAAGCCAAGCTTATCAATGATCCGGTGATTACCGAGTACGTTAACCGGGTCGGACAGAACCTCGTCCGCAATTCGGACGCCCGGGTTCCGTTCACGATCAAGGTGATCGACTCGGAAGAAATCAACGCGTTCGCTCTTCCGGGCGGATTCCTCTATGTGAATACCGGCCTGATCCTGGCGGCCGACGATGAGTCTGAGTTGGCCGGTGTCCTGGCACACGAAATCGCACACGTCACCGCACGGCACGGAACGGAGAACCAGACGAAGTCGACTCTGATCAGTTATGCCACGATACCGCTCATATTTCTCGGGGGGCTTGGTGGCTACGCCGCGCAACAGGCTGCCAACTTTCTCGTGCCGATGACTTTTCTGAAGTTCTCGCGTAAGGCCGAAGAGGAAGCGGACTATCTCGGGGTCCAGTATCTATACGCGACCGGCTACGACCCCAACGGAATGGTCAGCCTTTTTGAGAAGCTTCAGGCAAAAGAAAAGTCCAAACCCGGCAGCATCTCCGGGATGTTTGCCAGCCATCCCGCTACGGCCGATCGCATCAAGAAGACAAAAGGGACCATCGCTACCGTTCTTCCCGAACGAGATCAGTGGACCCTGACGACCTCCGAGTTCGACGATGTGAAGAATCAGCTGATCGCCATGGACAATCGCGCGCCAGTCAGAGAAGAGAGACGCCCAACACTGCGGCGTCGAACGCGGCGTCCCGACGTGGATCGAAGCGGAGAGTCGGGTGAACGGGAGTCTGTACCTGAGGACCGACCGGTGCTTAAGAGGCAAGGCTCTACCGACGAAGGTGCGATTTCAGGAGAGACTGAGCCGGAACGGCAAGCGCCCGCGGAAGCGGACGACAGGCCGATCTTAAAGCGAAAGCCGGGCATCTAGCTAGCCCCCAAAGGAAACTCTAAGTTCCAGACAAGAGTGTCGGGGTGGCCGTCCCTGGCCACCCGCCAGGCAAGACGCGCCGCAGCCAGCAAAGACGCGCCGCAGCCAGCAAAGACGCGCCGCACAAGTCAAACCGAACCGAAACCCCGCGGGCGGCCAGGGACGGCCGCCCCGACACACTGAGGGTCCGCTCAAGAATAACTTCACAGAATTGGCGCCCAGATTTGCGTCAGATTCGGTCGCGACCGATTGAGCAGACCGGAGGAATAGTCCCGCTATTTCGAGGATCCGCGATTGAGGAGCGGCCGAAGATGGCGTGAAGATGGGATGCCAAAATGTGAAGTTATTGTTGAGCGGGCCCTAAGTCCCGAGCTCAATTCAGTTCGCCGCAGTCGGTGACGTTGTACCAGTCCCGGACGATCTTCCAGATCTCCCCCGCGGTTTCCGCAAAGCAGAAGATGTCGACGTCTTCGGGCGAGATCATGCCCTCGTCGGCCAGAAACTGCGTGTTAAAAACCCTTCTCCAATACTTTTCACCCGCCAGAACGATGGGTATGGGCTCGATCTTACGTGTCTGAACGAGGGTCAGGGCATCGAAGAGCTCGTCGAGCGTGCCAAAACCACCGGGAAACGCGATCAACGCCTTCGCGCGTTTCAGGAAATGGAGCTTGCGGAGAGCAAAATACCGGAACTGAAAACACAGTTCCGGTGTGATGTAGGCGTTGGGGTACTGTTCCATCGGTAGCGTGATGTTCAGGCCGATGCTCTTGCGACCGGCATCGAATGCGCCACGGTTAGCGGCCTCCATCACACCGGGCCCTCCTCCGGTCGTGATCACGAACTCTGAAGGCGCGACGCCTTTACACGCTTCACTGACAAGACGCGCAAACTCCCGGGCGACGTCATAATATTTGCTTTTGTCCAATAGCCGCTCGGCGGTCCGGAGACCCCTCTTTAACGAGTCGTCATCCGGATTCTGCGCCAATTCGGCCCGGAGCAAGTCCACCTCCCGACTGGCCGAGCTCGCCTTCATGATCCGAGCCCCACCAAAAACAACAATGGTCGAATCGATCTTCTGTTCCTGAAGGGTCAACTCGGTTTTCAAGTATTCGAGCGAGAGGCGTGCGTGCCGAAGCTCATCCCGGTGCAGAAAGCTCGAATCGCTGTCTGCACGAACGTACGCCCGGCTTTCAAGAATTCGTCGTATTCGGACCGGTGCTTCCGGATCGTCGAGTTCGGCCCGGGCGCTGGCGTTCGGGGGAAGACCTTCGGTGTCTCGTGTGTTTTGTCGATCTGCGCCCTCATTGGGACCGTCAGGATTCCTGGGCATGTCGTTCTCCAGATAATGGGGGTTGTGGACCGTTCTATTCGCGGACAAAGCTGGCTGCCAATAGTAGCAGGTGTACCGGTACTAGGAGCCTGCGCGGCAGAAGGGATCGTAGCGAGAAAGTGGAGAATCGAGGCCAGATTTTCTCGATTTTGAGGCGGATAGTGGTTCTATCCAACGAAAAATCGGGGAAATATGGACCGATTATACCGCTTTCGCGAGTAGATTCCTTCTGCCGCGCAGGCTCCTCTAGAGGGCTGGGAGTGGTGCTGGGACAGCCTGTCCGTTGGGGCTCCCGCCGGACAGGCTGTCAGGAACAAATGTCGGCTGTAACCGCAGGTTTCTAGTGTAGTCCGTCACAGTTAATGTAACTTATTCAGCTTTCCTACGTCTGAGTATATATGAGGAGAGCACCGACGATTAAATTGGACATTCCTGTGCGGAAGGAACTGGAGCGACTGAGCCGAAGCCGCAGTGTGGCGGTCCGGTTGGCGGAACGATCTCGAATTGTCTTGCTGGCCGCCGGGGGTCTGGACAATCAGGAGATCGCTGCCAAGTTGGACATCACTCGTCAAAAGGCCGGACGTTGGCGCGATCGTTTCGTTGAAGATGGCCTCGGGGGAATCGAAAAGGACGCTTCCCGCAGTGGACGGATTCCCTCGATCGGCCGCCGGAAGCGGGCCCGGATCGTGAAGAAGACGGTCGAAGGGAAGCCTCCGAACGCCACGCACTGGAGCCGGTCCTTGATGGCCAGGGCAACCGGCGTCAGCGAGTCCACGGTAGGGAGAATCTGGCGGGCTCATGGCTTGAAGCCTCATCTGGCACGCACCTTCAAACTTTCCAACGACAAACAATTTGTCGAGAAGTTGGAGGATGTGGTCGGTTTGTATCTGAACCCTCCGGAAAACGCCATTGTTTTGTCCTGCGATGAGAAGAGCCAGATGCAGGCCCTGGACCGCACGCAACCCGGGTTACCTCTGAAGAAGGGGCGGTGCGGCACCCTCACCCACGACTACAAACGCAACGGGACGACCACGATGTTCGCCGCGCTCAATACGCTGGACGGCTCGATTATCGGGACCTGTATGCCGAAGCATCGTCATCAGGAATGGATCCGGTTTCTCAATCAGATCAAACGTTCCGTGCCGAAAGACAAACAGATCCATATCATTTGCGACAACTACGCCACGCACAAACATCAGAAAGTCGTCAACTGGTTGAAGCGCAACACGCGCTTTCATGTGCACTTCACACCGACCAGTGCATCCTGGCTGAACATGGTCGAACGCTTCTTCCGGGATCTTTCCGAACAACGGCTTCGGCGCGGGGTTTTCCATTCGGTTCCTGAGCTAATCCAGGCCGTGGAGGAATATGTCGGGGGTCACAATCAGAACCCGAAGCCCTTCATTTGGACCGCAACGGCTTCCGATATTCTTGAAAAAGTTCAACGTGCCCGAAAGAAGCTCGATAAGTTACAGTCTGTTTGACGGGGACCACTAGTCTATGCGCAAAGCGACCATCGGATCGACCCCGCTGGCGCGGCGTGCGGGAACCAGTGAGGCCAGCAGGGATACCATCGCCAGGATCAGGGATACCGCGACAAAAAGAGGCGGGTCGAGTGGGTTCCTGAAGTCAGCGATACCGGCCTGCATCAGGACCCCGACGCCGTAGCCCCCGGCCAGCCCGAAGGCCAGGCCGAACAGGGCGATCACGGTCCCCTCACCCAGGACAAGCCCGTACAGGGATCGGCGATTTGCTCCCAGAGCCATACGAAGTCCCATCTCGTGCGTTCTCTGGGCAACGGAAAAACTCACGACTCCGTAGATGCCCAGCGCCGCGAGGAACAGTGCGATGACACCGGAGCCGGCGACCAGGCCGGCGACCAGATTGCCACCGGCCTGATTGGCCCGGATGTCCTGTTCGATGGATCGGATGACGTCGATGGGAAGGGTTCCATCGGCGGCGCGGATCACGGATCGGATCGTTGGCGCCAGAGTCTCGGGTTCACCGAGAACTCGGGCCAGCAGCACCATCTCCGGTTCGGGCGCCTGGGAAAGCGGCCGGTACACGATGGGTCGCGGTACGGATGCCACGAACTGATTCTGGATGTCGGCGGCAATTCCAACAATCGTGAGCCAGGGGCCCTCGGCCGCACCCACTCGAAGACGTTGGCCGATGGGACTCTGGTCGGGCCAGTAGGTACGGGCCGCCGTTTCACTAATCATCGCCACGGGCTGAGCGTTCTCCGAATCCTGACCGCTGAAGACCCGGCCTTCTCGAAGACGGATCCCGGCCACGTCAAAATACTCCGGGCTGACCACGACACGAATGACTGATGGGACAGCTTCGTCGTCAAAACTGGCCTGGCCCTCTATCGCGATCGATGTGTTCGCGTTACGGCTCAATCCGACGACGGGTAAAGCGCTGCCCACCGCGCTACCGACAACACCGGGAAGCGGGTTGATGTCCTCCAAAAGGGAGCGGTAGAACTCTTTGTGCCCGCGTGGCTCCGGGTAGTCATAATCGGAAAGCGACATCTCGGTCACGAGCAACCCCTCGGTATCGATACCCAGATCCTTGTCGTGACTGTCCGCCCAGAACTGGATCAGCAGGCCCGAACTCACCAGCAGGATGACCGACGCCGCGATTTCCCCGCCGACCAGCAGACGCTGCATTCGTGCGCGACTGATGCCGCCCGACCCGCTCCGTCCAGCCTGCTTGAGGGCGGTATTCAGATCGGATCTGGAACCGTGTATGGCCGGGAGCAACCCGAAGAACAGCGTCGTCGCCATGACAAGCCCCCCGATAAAGAGGAACAGGGTCCAATCGATAGTCAGTCCGCGACCCAGGATGGCAATCGTCGGCGAGGCGGCGAAATAGGCACGCAAGTAACTCACGCCCCAGAACGCCACGATCATTCCACCGGTTCCTCCGAGGAAGGCGACGACCAGCGATTCGCTCAGGAGCTGCCGCATGATCCTTCCCCGAGCCGCTCCCAGCGCACCGCGGACCGCGATCTCCTCTTTGCGCGACGCCATCCGGGCCAGAAACAGGTTCGCCACATTGACACATGCGATCAGAAGCAGAAACAGGACCGCGCCATACATGAGAACGGCAAAAACCCCGGCGTCAGCAAGAATGTCATCGGCGATCGTTACGACGCCGGCTCTCCAACCCGCATTCGTCTCGGGATAAGCCTCATCGAGTTGCGTGGTCACGACATCCATCTCAGCCTGAGCCTGTTCGACGGTGACGCCATCGGCCAAACGTGCCGTCACCTCCAGCGAGCGATTGGCGCGATCGGTCGTATCCGTCATGTCGAGAGGAACCCAGAAATCCAGAGGCGTACGGTAGATGAAATCCTCGGGCATGATACCGATCAGGGTGTGACCGACGCCGTTCAAGGTAACGGGACTTCCAAGCGCCGACGGATCGGCATCGAGATACTCAACCCAGAAGTCATTGCTGACAACCAGGACCGAGTCTGCGCCGGGCTGGCCCTCTTCGGGGCGAAAAACTCGCCCACGATCGGGAAACACGCCGATGACCTGGAACATGTTCGGCGTCGCACGGTTACCGGTGACACGAACGGGCTCGGTCGCGCCGGACAGGTTGAAGCCCTCGGTGTCCTCGGCCCCGATCACCGACAAGGTGGTCAAACGATCCTGCCAATCCAGGTAGTCGCCAAGCGACACCCCGCTACGGTCGATGCTGCGGGAAGGGTTCTCGGAATTGATGAACACCACGCGGTCCGAGTCGACGTGCGGGAAAGGAAAGAAGAGAATCGTCTTGGAGATGCTGAACACGGCCGTATTGACCCCGATCCCAAGCGTCAGAGTCAAGACAGCTATCGCCGTCAGACTCGGGCTCTTCCTCAAAATGCGGAACCCGTACCGAATATCCTGCAGCAGCGTTCTCATTCGTTGAATCCTCCCAGCGTAGTGCTACGAAAGAAAAGACGCCGGAGTTCGACCAAAATTACGGGAATGTCTAAAAAGAGGAAAAGGGTGATTGTTAATCGCCGAAGCCAACCCGGGGGAAGATTCTGAGCAGACCTGAAGAGGCCGCGGCGAACAGTATGAGGCAAACAACACCCGGCCACGGCCGCCCGTACAGCAGGTAACCTGTTCCGAACAGGGCGGAATAGACTGCGGCACAACCCAGGAACCAGCCGAGGAATGCAGGCGTCAGGCTTTCGCCCTGGGGAGCAGTCTGGGTGGAAAACCCCTTCCAGCCCGGCCCCAATGGCCGGATCGCATCAAAGAAGGTTTGCAGCGTGGATCGATCGGACGGTGGGGTAAGGAAGGTCACCGCGACCCAGACCGTCGTCGTGATCACGACCCCGAGAACCAGGGCCAGCTGTGGGTCCAGTGCGGAAAACCCCAGTGATTCATGGACGAACTGGAAATACACGGCCACCAGTAAGGAAATCACCATCCCTGAAATCTCACTCCACACATTGACCCGCCACCAGAACCAGCGGAGCAGAAAGATCAAACCCGTACCGACACCGATTTGCAGCAGAATCTGGAAAGCCTGCAGGGCATTTTCGAGCCAGAGAGAGACAACCGACGCCAGAACGACAAGCACGACTGTCGAACCCCGGCCCACCGTCACATAGTGGCGCTCGCTCCTTGCCGGCGCGATGAACCGGCGATAGAAATCGTCAACGATGTAGGAAGCGCCCCAGTTCAAATGCGTGCTGATCGTCGACATGTAGGCCGCGGCCAGGGATGCGATCACCAGGCCCAGCAAACCCGACGGCAGGAAGACCAGCATGGCCGGGTAGGCCAGATCGTGGCCAATGAGCGACGGGTCCAGACCCGGGAAACGGGCCTGGATCGATTCAAGATTCGGATAAACAATCAGCGAAGACAGGGCCACGATCACCCAGGGCCAGGGCCGTAAGGCATAGTGCGCGACGTTGAACCAGAGGGTTGCCATCATCGATCCCCTCTCGTCGCGGGCGGCAAGCATGCGCTGGGCCACGTAACCGCCGCCTCCCGGTTCCGCGCCGGGATACCAGGTACTCCACCACTGAACTGCCAGGGGGATGATCAGAACCGCGGTCACGGCTCCCCAGTCCGAAAAATCCGGAAGCAGGCTGAGCCGGCCTTCCAGTGCCGGGTTGGAGATCAGGCCGGACAAGCCACCCACTTCGGGATGCTGTAAGGAATAGTATGCCGCGGCGATCGAACCGACCATCGCGATGACGAACAGGAGCATGTCGGTAACGACGACACCCCAAAGGCCGGATGTCGCCGAGTACGCCGCGGTCGACGTCGCAGCCACAAGAACGGTCGTGTACTTGTCAACGCCCAGGACAACGCTCGATATCTTGATCGCCGCCAGCGTGACTGCGGCCATGATCATCACGTTGAAGAAAACGCCGAGGTAAAGAGCCCGAAAGCCCCTGAGAAAAGCCGCCGGCTTCCCCGAGTACCGCAGTTCGTAGAACCCCATGTCGGTCAGCGCGCCGGATCGGCGCCACAACTTTGCGTAGAAGAAGACCGTGCACATCCCGGTGATGAGGAAAGCCCACCATAACCAGTTGCTACTGACGCCACCGGTCCGCACCAGGTCCGTCACAAGATTGGGGGTGTCGGTAGAAAACGTCGTCGCCACCATCGAAGTGCCGAGCAACCACCATGGAAGCTTCCGCCCGGACAAGAAGAATTCCTGTGTCCCGTGCCCGGCGCGGCGGGCGAAATAGAGCCCGAGCGAAACGGCGATGACCCCGTAGACCGCGATGACGGTCCAGTCGAGAGAGGTTAGTTGCATGGGGTGGGTGTCATCTGTGAGTCAGTTGGGATTTTCAACGCAGAGACGCAAAGACCACAAAGTATTTTTATCTGGGAATTTCCTTGTTTCGATGGTCGTGACTGTATGTCTTCGGCGATCCGACAAGAACACTTTGCGTCTTTGCGTTTTTGCGTTGAAGTCTTTTCCTATCCCTCCACGATCTCAAGAGGTGGATTCGTCTCCCACCGACCGCGGGTGAAGTCCGGGAAAGCCATCGGCCGTCCACCGGCCGCGACCGAACGCTCGCTCAGTTCGGATACGGCGCTGATGGCCGCCGCGTCATAGACGTTCATGTCGGTGGGCAGGCCTTCGCGCAGACAATGGATCAGCCGGTAGTCTTCGATGTAGTCCATGCCGCCGTGGCCGGCCCCTCGCGCACTGGGTCCCTGCGCGGACCAGAGGGGATGTTCGAATTCTTCGTAGTAGTCTTCGGCGTCGGCCCATCGATGGCCTTCTCCCCGGCCCTCGATGTAGACACGGTCCGGATAGCCCTGGAATACCCCACGGGTTCCCTGGACCAGATTGATCCTGCTGTAGGGCCGGGGCAGGTTCGTGTCGTGACTGACGAAGATCGTACGGCCCATTGCGGTCTGGATCAGGCTGGTGTTGACGTCGCCGAGCTTGTATTGTTCGCGACGCTCCGGTGCATCCGGCGGAAAGTTCTCCTCGGCGTAAAGCTGCAACCCGCGCGAAGGGCTGCTCATCGAGACCAGATGACCGAACCGGTCGCCGCGATTGATGTTCATGCACTGAGCGATCGGGCCCAGCCCGTGTGTGGGATAGATGTTGCCGTTCCGGGTCATCGAGTGTGCGCGGCGCCACAGGCCCTCGTTGGCCGCCTCGAACTTGATTGCACGGAGGTCGTGAAGGTAACCGCACTCACCGTGAAGGATTTCGCCTAACAAGCCCTGGCGCACCATGTTCAAGACCATCATCTCCACGCGGCCATAGGCGACGTTTTCCATCATGAGGCAGTGCTTCTGATGCTTCTCGGCGTTCTCGACCAGCTGCCAGCATTCGTCAACGGTCACCGCCGCGGGCACCTCG
Organism: Terriglobia bacterium; assembly: GCA_965262425.1. Taxonomy (GTDB): domain Bacteria; phylum Acidobacteriota; class Terriglobia; order 20CM-2-55-15; family 20CM-2-55-15; genus CAZOZZ01. The sequence continues at coordinate 4,045,968 of OZ253536.1, forward strand.
GTCGCAGCGTGTTTTCCGTTCTCCATCGCGGCGACGCATACCGGAACGTGCCATTCCCACGGCGTCGCGGTATAGACCAGATCGAGGTCCTCCTCCTCGCACATCCGCACGAAGTCATAAGGACCGCGCGTGTAGGCAGCCGGTTTCTCGCCACCGGCTTCGACAACCCGGCCCTGCATGCGCTCCACCTTCTCGGGAACGATGTCGCAAAGCGCGACGATCTCGGCCCCTTCGATCCTCAGCAGGTTGCGGCAGTGTGACGAGCCTTGAAGACCGACGCCGACATAACCGATCCGAACGACGTCGATCGGCCGGGCGCTCGAAGGACTCTCGGGAGCGGGCCCAAGAGTACGCTCCTGGCCTTCGGTCTCTTGCGCCATGGCCTGGCCCGGCAGCATCGCGCCACCCACACCGGCTGCCGCAAGCTTCATCAGGTCGCGACGGTTCAGCTCGCCTGGTTTCCCTTCATTCCTTTTCGAGTCATCTGTCATCCTGAACTCCTTTTTCCAATCAGGGTGCCGCGTGTTCAACGATCCGGCGCATCGCGCCTTCGTTCCTCTCGATGTTCTCGGCAAGTTTGAGTTGCACCCGGCAGCGATCGAGGTTGTGGCTGTCGCGATGAACTTTGAAGTATGTATCGCCCTTCAAATGATCAGTCAAGAACCTTATGCCGCTTTCGACTGCCAGAAGCCACCCGGAAAAGGTGAGATGGTCGATCTCTGTCGGGTTGAGGAATCGGGCCGATGACAGATACCCTCGAACCAGGGCTTCGAACATCGACAGGTTCACGGTAACCCGGGAGAGATCGGTCTCGTCTTCGTCTGTCGAACACGCCGCTGTCCGAACCAGATCTCCGAAGTCATGGAGTACAAGGCCGGGCATCACGGTGTCCAGGTCGATCACCGCCAGAACTTCTCGACTCGTTCGATCGATCAGAACATTGTTGATCTTCGTGTCGTTATGCGCGATCCGCTCCGGAAGTTCGCCGCTGGCTGCCAGATCCAGGAGTGTCGTGAAAAGTCGACTTCGGCTCTCGACGAAGTCTACTTCCTGCCTGATTGACGCCGCCCGGTTGTGGGGATCTTCTTCCAGAGCCTGTTCCAACGCGGCGAAATACAGCGGTGTCTTGTGAAAGTCACGAACGGTTTCCGCCAGCCGAGGCCCGGGCAGTTCGCCCAGCTGGTCCTCGAACCGACCGAAGGCTCGGGCAGCCTCGAAGGCCTGTTCGACAAACCGCGCGGTGTCATGAGTACCCGCGCCTTCGATGAAATGAAACGTCCGCCAGAAATCGTCGTTCTCGTCGACATGCCAATGTTTGCCGTCGAGGGCCGGCACAAGCTGGAGAACGCGGCGTTCGATCTGGTCCGCTCCACTAGACACCAGTACATCGCGGATGTGGCTGGTGACACGGACAACGTTGTCCATCAGAACCACGGGCTCAGGAAAAACAGAACGGTTGATGCGCTGGAGGGTGTATCGCGTTCGGTACCCGTCCCGGAGAAACGTGGCAACGTAAGTGTCGTGGATGTGGCCGGAACCATACGGTTCTACATCGATGCAATCACCGTCGATCTGGAACGCCGATCCAGGAACGGACGGCTCGACTAGGAGCCGGCGCGGCAGAAGGGATCTACTGCGAAAGCGGTATAATCGGTCCATATTCCCCCGATTTTTCGTTACATAGAACCACTATTTGCCTCAAAATCGAGGAAATCTGGCCTCGATTCTCCACTTTCTCGCTACGATCCCTTCTGCCGCGCAGGCTCCTACCACAGCATCTCCGGGTAAACGCCGCGCCGGACCAGGGCGGCGATTCCGGCAACGACTTCGGGCTTGTCCTCCGGGTAAGTCAGTCCGTACCAGGGCCCCCCACCTTCGAGGACACGGACGCGCGCAGCCCCGGTTGAGATCAGGTGATCCACGACCCCCGGCAGATAGAATTCGGCGTCGGCATCTCTAAGGGCCCGAGACTCCAGGAAATCAACGAATCGTTCCCGCAGGTGCGAAAATATGGAAGGTGTAAACCCCCAGAAGTTCATAGAGACAGTTTCATTCCCGGTCAGCACACGGCTCGCGCCGGCGCGGTCCTGACCCAGAACGGAGTCCTCCTGACGGATGATCGCCTCCACCTCAACTGTGCCGGCCAGTTGGCCTTCCGGACCGCATTCGCAGATGCCCCTGGAAACAGGCCCGTGATCGGACAATGTCTCGGAGAGCGGGAACCCGACCATGCAATAGTCGGAACCACCGATGTCGATGGTCTCGAAGGAGTCCGCTAGCAGGCGGTAGGCTTCCGCCCCATAAAAGTCATCGGCGTTGATCACGGCAAACGGTTCGTCAACCGAGGAATCCGCTACGAGCGTGGCGTGTCCGGTCCCCCATGGTTTTTCACGACCTCGCGGCACGGCGAACCCTTCCGGGACCATGTCCAACTCCTGCCGGACGTATCCGAGATCGACCCGATCGCCATACCTGGCCCCGAATGTCTCCCGAACAGGGCGCTCACTGGCTTCGCTCACGACAAACACCAGCCGACCGAACCCGGCCCGGACCGCATCGTAGATCGAATAGTCCAGAATCGTTTCCCCACCCGGTCCGACAGGTTCGAGCTGCTTCAGCCCCCCGTAGCGACTCCCTATCCCGGCCGCCATGACGAGCAACGTGGCCTTCACGGACGAACCCGCGGAACGAGTAGCACCTTCTTGTGATCCGACACCTGTGGTTCGTCGATGACCGTCAGCTCCGAAACGTCGAAACGATCTCGAGGCTGGTACATGGACGCGGAAGTCGGAAAGACCGTCCACGGGAGAACGATCGTGCAGGCGAGAGCATCGACATATCGAAGCTTGGTGTGGGCCATAATCCGGGAACATCCCTAATGGCTGGATATCATACCCGACCTGGCTTTCGTTCGTACGGATGACGACCAACCAGCGACAAGATAAAGATACTCACACACCCGAAAGGCTGTGCTGCGATCCGCGATGAAAAGTGCAGGCGTGTCAGGGCTCAGGGGAGGTCCGCAGCGGTTGGGATTCGAGGCGGGATGTGTTAAAATAGGCAGGTAAGTTTTAGAAATATAAAGCGTCAGGCTGTGCGTCAAGCGGTCGAAACCAACACCCCCTGGACCGACAGGCCAGCCTCATGGACCAGTCATTCGGAAACTTGCGCGGAGCTCCGGTCAACTACAAAGACCATCAAATGGAGCCCGGGCAAAAAACGCTGTAATTACTAGAGAATCGGGCCGAAGCAAGCTATGATGTCGGCCCTTGTACTGGACTATTCTGATTCGAAAGGACGCCTGTGAATAAGCTGAATGCGAAGTCGAAATACCGCGCCTATACCGCCAAGAACATCAGTAAGATTCCACAGTTCAAAATGCTCACCTCCGAGCAGAGTACAGCGATCAGGGCGGTGTCCAAAGTACTTCCATTCAGAGTAAACAACTACGTTGTCGAGGAGTTGATCGACTGGACAAACATACCGATGGACCCGATGTTCCAGTTGACGTTTCCTCAGGAAGGGATGTTGCCGGCCGGGGACTTCGAGCACATCCATGAACTCGAGCAACGTGAGGCACCAGGTGAAGAAGTAGACAAGGCCGTCGCGGAAATCCGGGCGCGGATGAATCCGCACCCGGCGGGACAGATGGAGCAGAACGTCCCCGTGATGGACGGGCATCCTCAGCTCGGAATGCAGCACAAGTACCGGGAAACGGTCCTTTTCTTTCCCAGCCAGGGTCAGACCTGCCACGCCTATTGCACTTATTGTTTTCGATGGGCACAGTTTGTCGGTATGGACGAACTGAAGTTCGCCAACAACGAAGTGACATCCCTGGCCCGGTACCTGCACAAGCATAGCGAGGTTCGCGATGTCCTCTTCACGGGCGGCGATCCGTTGATCATGAGGACGAGTGTCCTTCGGCGCTACATCAAGCCCCTGCTCAAAATCGAATCGCTTCGCAGTATTCGGATCGGCACGAAGGCCCTGGCCTGGTGGCCATACCGGTTCGTGACAGACGCGGATGCCGACGATCTGCTGCAACTTTTCGAGGAAGTTCAAGCCGCCGGCAAGCATCTGGCGTTCATGGCGCACTATAGCCATCCGCGTGAAATGTCCACGGCCATTTCTGAAACCGCCGTGCGGCGAATCCTGAACACGGGAGCGACCATACGTGCGCAGGCGCCGCTCATCCGAAACGTCAACGACTGCCCGGACATCTGGGCGGCGATGTGGCAGAGACAGGTAGATCTGGGAATTATTCCCTACTACATGTTCGTCGAGCGGGACACGGGGCCAAAGCAGTACTTCGACGTTCCCCTCTACCGCGCATTGGACATCTTCACGCGGGCGGTACGACAGGTGTCGGGCCTCGGACGAACCGTGCGGGGCCCATCGATGTCCTGCACCCCGGGCAAGGTCCTGGTGGACGGCGTGGCTGAAGTCAACGGCCAGAAGGTCTTCGTCTTAAAATTCATCCAGGGCCGGGATCCCCACTGGACCAATCGGATCTTCTTCGCCAAGTACGACGAGACGGCGTCATGGATCGACGATCTGGAACCCGCGTTCGAGGATCGGTTCTTCTTCGATGACCAGTTCCACGAAAACCGGCGCTGGAAGCACTTCACCGTTTACGCAGGAGCCAGGAGCCAGTCGGCCAAGGCGGGCGGGGACAGGGCACCGTTCAAGAGGTAGTTTGGGGAAGTGGTTAGTGGTCAGTGGTTTGTGGTTAGTTGAGGACGGGGCAGCCGGGTTAGACGGCTGTTGGCTGGCGACCTTCCCGTCCCCACAACTGACCACTAACCACTAACGACTTCTTACTGACCACTTCTTCTAGCCTCAATCAGGACGAGCAACGGCTTTCCCAGGTACTTTCTCGCCCTTTCGATCTGTCGCACCAGTTCCTCATCCCCGGCAAACTCACGAAGGGTCTGTATCCGGAATCCGCTGCCCGAAAATGCGCTGAGGAAGTCGTCCACTGTGTGTTTCTCCGCACCCAACCGATATTCCACATCACCGAGTTCGAAGTTGGCTTCGACTCCTGCTGCCGCCAGATCGGGGTGAAATGCCGAGAATACGAAGCGGCCCTCCGGAGCGAGCACCCTGGCGGCTTCTTCAAAGAACACCGGCAGGTTTGTCAGGTGCTCGCTGACGAGGGTACAGAGGACCACGTCAAACACGCCGGAACGGAAAGGTAATCCCTCGTCCAGATCGGCCTGTGCCAGTGAAACGTTCGGGACCTCTCGCCGGGCCACGTTCAACATGCCGCCGGAGACGTCCAACCCGACGGAAAAACTCCCGGCTTCACGGGCAGCCTTCAGGTAGTGGCCCGTCCCGCAAGCGGCGTCGAGTATACGTTGTCCGGGTTGGGGGGCGAGTAATTCGAGCGTATATCGCCGGTCCAGCGACACCAGGGGGTTGACCGAACTGTCGTATGTGTCGGCCCACAGGTCGTAACCTTCGCGAACCTGGGGGCGAGATACTTTCTTCATCATCCGGATTCAACCCGTCACGGTTGATCGGGCACCATCAACGGTGCTCCCGCGGATCCGGTCGGCTGCCCGCGCGTATACGTTTTCAAGTAGAGGCGGTCATCGAGAAGAGCGGTCAGTTCAAGGGCGCCGAGAATCATCGCTCCGGTCACAACGTCCATCCCGGGACCGGAGAACCGGCGGATGACCCGACTGTTTCCATCCTCGTCTTCTGAGTGCAGGAGGACCGCATAGATGTCTTCCTCCGGGACACCGGCGACTCGAATGGAATAGCCCAGAACGTTGCGTGTCGGATCGAACGTGAACTCGGCTTCCGCCCCGCCGGATGAGGCGCCGAACGTGGTCGGTTCCGGCGCTGATCCGTTCTCGAGGGGTGGGGTCCGGGACGGCGGACGGCGATGGTGGGTTCCCTGTTCAAAAGCGAAGGCGAGCGCGACCAGACGGGTATCGCTGAAGAGCCTGCCGAGTAACTCGACACCGACCGGTAGACCATCGGCCGTAAAACCCGCGGGAACGGTCAAAGCCGGCAGGCCGGACTGTGCGCTCAGCTGACATGAGGACCCCCGCTGTGGTTCTCCGATGCGAGCGACCTTGCGTCGAACCGTAGGATAAACCAGGGCATCGAGCAGGTGGTCGTCAAGGATGCCGACAACGGTATCTCTTATCGTCGTTTGCTTGGCTAACCTCGCCTCGTATTCGTCGACATCGATTTCAACCGGGGAATTTCGTCGAAGGCTGTTCTCGAGAGCCCTGTGGAACAACCCCGTTTCGACGATATCGGCCACCGAGCCAACTGTCCCACCTGGTGTCGCCGCCAGGTATGCGAGCAGGTCGGAAGCAAACTCGATGTTGATGACGCCCGACCCTTCGAGCAACTCGTCGAAGTCCGAAATCGTGATCTCGACGGCAGTCGCTCCCAGTCCCTCCATCTCATCTACCGCTGCCCTGACAACCCGGGCCACTTCCTGGTCTTCGGCCGCACCGCCGAACAGGTTCGTCAGGATGCCCACACGGGCGCCCAGCAACGCACTTGTGCTGAGTGCATCGGAAAAACTCTCGATGGTACGCCCCTCGAGTATCCGGGTCGCATCGTCCGCCGCGTCCGGGCCGACGGTCGCGTCCAGGACGATGGCCAGATCCACGACACTGCGCGCCAGCGGCCCGCCGGTGTCCTGGGTGTGAGAGAGCGGAATGATCCCATCGATACTCGACAACCCCTTCGTCGGACGAAGTCCCACAAGGTTGTGGTGGGCGGAAGGAATCCGGATCGACCCGCAAGTGTCGCTGCCCATGCCCACCGCGGCGAAACTGGCCGCAACCGAAGCGCCTGTTCCACCACTGGATCCTCCGGGGTTTCGAGAGGGATCGTAGGGGTTACGCGTCTGCCCACCGAGTGAACTGATCGACGTGATCCCGCGCGCCAGTTCGTGCAGGTTGGACTTGGCCAGGACGATGGCCCCCGCTTCACGCAGCTTGCGGACCTGGAAGCCGTCATCGGGCGGCACCAGACCCGCCAGTGCAATCGATCCCGCCGTCGTCGGCATATCCGCGGTGTCGTAGTTGTCTTTCAAGATTATTGGAATTCCGTGGAGTGGGCCCCGGACGCCGCTCTCCGCCCGCTCCCTATCCAGGGCCTCGGCGACGCTGCGGGCGTTCGGGTTGATCCGGAGAATGGAATTAAGCGCGGGTCCCTTCTGATCGTAAGCTTCGATCCGCGCCAGGTACAGGTCGACGAGTTGCACACTCGTCACTCGACCCTCTTCCATGGCTGATTGGATTTCCGGTATGGTCGCCTCCCATACCTCGAAAGGCCCTTGCGCGACGAGGCTGTTCACGAGCGCAAGGATCAAGACACCGGCAAAGAGAGCAAACCTGTGCACGGACATTTGTAACACCTCCATGGGATCGGTCCCCGTATCTTATCGCGATGACCGGAGAGTCCAAAGTCAAAGAGAGTCCAACCTGTTCATTCTGTGCCCATTGGCGGTTCGGCCAACGTGAAACGACTAAGACTTTGAAACACAAAATTCAGAGGAGGAACACGATGGAAGTTCGATTGGCATGGTACCCGGCGGGAGATTTGGACAAGGCAAAGGAGTTTTACGGAAACGTTCTTGGCTTGAAGCAAGTCTTTGAGATGGAAGGATGGGCCGAATTTGCCCATGCTCCGAAGGGGACATCGATCGGGGTTTCGGCAAACCCGTCGCATCAGGGACAAAATGGAGCGACCGTGGTCCTGAAAGTCGACAACCTGGATCAGACCCGATCCGGACTCGAAGCCAACGGCGTCCAATTCGAGGGAGACACCGAAGAAATCCCGGGCGTCGTCCGGATCGCAACGTTCCGGGACCCGTTTGGAAACCCGTTGCAACTGGTCCAGGAACTGATGGAGTAGGAGTTGGGACGTCCAAAGTCCCGGACCCGGGGTCCGACGGCGAGGATCGTCCCTGTGTTCCCGACTCGGGACCTCGGACTTAGAAAGGAGATCCGATTATGGCGATTCACCCACTACCCGACATTGCGACCGATGTGGAGGACCGGCTGGTTCGGGCCGCGCGCGGGGGCGACGACCAGGCTTTCGGGCAACTGATCGAACCTTGGAGGCGGCCATTGTTTGGTTACGTCTACCGGATGGTCACGCATCCACAGGACGCCGAAGACCTGACACAGGAAGCGGTCACCCGAGCATTCCAATCCCTCGCCGAGTTCCGGGCGGAAAGCCGGTTCAAGAGCTGGCTTTTTGGCATCGCCACGCACATGTGCCTGGACCACCTTCGAAGAAAGAAGCGGTGGCGTGTGGAGGCACAACTGGAAGGGGAAAAGCGTGCCGAGGCGGACCCGGAAGCACTGGAGCAACTGGGAGGGCTCATGTCCCAGCCCGACTTCGTTTTCGAGATCCGGGAACATATCGCGTTCTGTTTTTCGTGCGTCTCCCGCACGCTGGAACCGCAAGAACAGGCCGCGTTGATGCTGCGGGAAGTTCTGGGATTTACCGCACGCGAAGCCGCTGACATACTCGACGTCACCGACTCGGTGTTCCGCCATCGCCTCAGCTCGGCCCGCTCTCAGATGTGCACGGCTTTCGACGGCCTCTGCCAGCTCATCAACAAGACTGGAGTCTGCTATCAATGCACTGGCCTACGCGAGCACGCACCGAGGCAGAATCAGGGGGAGAGCTTCCCCAAAATCACAGTGGCACCCGGCCTGGACCTCACACCCGACAACCTGCTCGATGCGCGGGCCCGCATCGCGCGGAAAGCCGATCTGGAAGACGGGGAAACCCGTCGGTTGCACGAGGGATTCTTCAGCGGACTCAGCGCCCACGAGGAAAGCAGATAACCAGCATGGACCTCCACGCGGACAGCGGTCCCCAGAATTTCCGTCGATCCTCCATAGCGGCGTTGCCAGAGAGGGTGGCTTAAGACGACGGCAGGAGGGCCTCCGGTCTGGTCCTCCTCTGGGAGAAGTTCGCGGCCGAGAGCCGGAGCAACACCGAGCATCCGGAACGTACCTGCAGACACATGGGCTCCCTCGATCTGCTCGGCCCCATCTCCGGTCAGAGTGAAATCGTCACGGTAGAACGCCACGACGTCTTCAAAGACGGTGTTCTGGTCTCTCCAGTCCTGGAAATTCGGAGGCGCCACAGACATGAGGCCGCCGTCTTCGGTATTCATTTCCCAGACGGTCAGGAGGCGATCCGGGTCTTCGAAGGGCAACGGCTTGAGCAGGACACCGTCAACCAGGCTGAAGATCGCCGTGTTGGCCCCGATACCCAGAGCCAGCGTCAGCACCGCGGCCGCTGTGAACCCGGAATGTTTCGTCAGAATCCGAAGACCATATCGAACGTCCTGGAGAAAGTTTTTCATTGCAACTCCGCAGGTATTTGCGTTCCCGACATGAAGTCGTGCGACGTGTCAGGCTCGTCACGGATTAAATACAACGACCTTCGGGAATGGTTACAACGTCTCAAGCGGATGGGGGATCGGATTTCGGGAAAATGGGCCATCCCGGGAGGCGGGTCGACTAGGAATTCTCGCCGGTAGCTTGCCCCTTGGCTTCGGGAGTAAGGCGCACGATCTGGCCGGCGTTCAGCTCGAGCCGAACGTCTCCCTCAAACTCGACAACATAGATGGCGAGGGACGCCTTCGCATTAGGACTCGGTTTGACGTCAACGACGACTCCCTCCATGACTGGCAGGAAGGTGACATCCAATCGAACGACGTCGCCGGTGTTGAAGCGTGCCATCAGACCTCCTGGGCATTCGATGCGACAGATACACTGATCTATATCCCGGCTTATCGGCCGAACGACACGAAAGCATTAGACATTCTGAATATGTCGACATGTATACGACGACTTTTTGGACAGAGAGGCGCCGGCGTTTGTGGGAATTCTGTGGAGCGAAGTTATTGTTGAGCGGGCCCTTAGTCGGACGGTCCGAAACGGGTTGGAGACACCATGCGAGCCCGGGACTCCTTGTCGATCCAGAGGTCGAAATCCAACCGGGTCTTGAGATCGGACGTCAGGGGTAGATCGCGAAGCACCAGAGAAAGTTTGTCCTTCAGTTCCGCCGTGGTAAATGGTTTCAGCAGGAACGGATCGGCACTCCGAAATCGTGAAACGCAGGCGGGATCTCCGGACATGAAGAGCGCCCTCAGGCGCGGACGAAACCGAAAGGCGGCACGAGCAAGCTCGGAACCGTTCATTCTCTTCATACTGAAATCGGTAACCAGAAGATCGAGAGGCAGGCTGAGATCCTGCAGGATCAAGACGGCCTGGTCGGGTCCACGGGTCTTCTTCACCTCGCAGCCCAACCGTGTCAACATCTCGCTGATCACGGCCAGTACCTGAGGGTCATCGTCAACAAGAAGAACTGCACATTTCGGCATTGATTCGGTCATGAAGTCGGTTGAGGAGCTGTAAGTGTCACTCATGATGGCGGATCCGGTAACCAGCCGAGCATACGTCAAATTTGCCGCATGGTGCAATATTTACTTTAATATCAGGTATTGTCGTTACGGCACTTTCCACTAAAAGCTTCGTTTGGCCTAGTTTCGAACACGATTTCGTCATACCATTGCGGGTCCGATCAACAGCATGGAAGAACTTCTAGCAGCGCTCAATCCCTCCGACACTGCCCTGGACCTGGGTTGCGGGCCGGGGAGCTTCGACTACTCCAGGTGTCTATTCCGTGTCGTAGGCATCGACCTTCACCTGGATGCGACGACACTGTTCCGCGACAACGGGCGTGTCCAATATGTCCAGTCCACGGCCGGGGAGATTCCACTCCGGGACGGATCGGTCGACCTGGTTTTCTGCCATCACACGCTCGAACATTTCCCGGACTACAAACGCACCCTGTCGGAGATCGGTCGCGTGCTCCGGCCGGAGGGGCTGCTATGGATCGCGGTTCCCGATGGCTACAGCTTTGACGACGTTCTGTTTCGACACATTTTTTCCGGGGGCGGACATGTCAATCAGTTTCGCCGCGTGGAACTCACCCGGGAGGTTTCGGCCCTGACCGGCACGAGCCTGGTTCAGTCAGTGAGGCTTTACAGTGGGTTCGTGTATCTGAAAATTCCGACCGATGAACAACTTGTTCACTTCCCCGAAACCGCGAAATACCTCGCCGACATACCGGAACGACTGAGCACGCTGTGGATCACGATCGTCAACCTCGGCACGCGCGTGCTGGACAAGACCCTGGGGTCGGAAGCCAGCCTGTACGGCTGGGGCCTTGTTTTTTCGAGAGGATCGATCGAGGTAGCGTCCATGAAGTCCTGCTTCAATGTCTGCTGGAACTGCGGGTCCGGCAACGCCGCCGATGACCTGGACCGTGAAGGCCTCATTTCTTCGTGGCTCGGGCTTCGCGTCTACCGATGCGGGGGATGCAGCAGGCGAAATTTTTTCCTGAAACCGCCCGAAGGAACGGACTAGTGGTCCCCGCCAGATATAGCGGTACTAGATTTCGGAGTGCAACGGTACCGGATTTGGGGGAGCGACGACGAGCCAATGCTTCGACATTGTGAGGAGGAGCGACGCCAAAGACGGTGCCGTTCCGCCCGAACCCGTAGGGCCGATGAAGGTTGCCCCTCACGAACGCTAAACCATATCGAAAGCTCACACTCACCACACGGTGGATCTCACCCATCAGTCCCCTCGCAACCTCCTTCGGAGATAGTATCGCTATATCTGGCGGGGACCACTAGCAGCCCTGATAAGTTCCGTTATCGGTTTTAAGGCCTACCTCCTGGTCCAGATCCCAATCACCATCATCGGCTCTTCCGCCGGGGTCTGGATGTTCTACAGCCAGCACCAGTTTGAGGGGGTCTACTGGAACCGCCACGAGGATTGGGATTACCTGGACGCCGCCATTCAAGGGAGTTCGTTCTACAAGCTACCCCGGGTGCTGCAGTGGTTCACGGGCAACATTGGATTCCACCATATCCATCACGTTGGCCCCCGAATCCCGAACTACTTGCTGGAAAAGTGTTACGACGGAAAGCCGATGTTTCGACACGTCCAGCCCATCACCCTCTTAGCGAGCCTGCGATCGCTTTCACTGCGTCTCTGGGACGAAGAACACGGCGAGCTAATCGGCTGGAGTCGCCTCAAAGCAACAACTAAATCTTGAACGCCCGCCCTTCCGGGATGTAGTATCCACTGAATCGGCTCTCGCCGGTTTAAAGATCCGTAAGGAGGAAGAGGAATGTCCTATAAGCGACTGTTGGCGTTCGTCGCCGTTGCGGGCCTGCTGGCGGTGGGTTCGAATACCGTTGTGGTGGCCCAGCAATCCGACTCCGAACGCATCGCCATTTCCGAGCTGAAGGCTAAGCTCGACAGTGGCGAAACGTTCCTGTTGATCGATGTCCGCGAGGACAGCGAACTCGAAGAGGACGGTGCGATCAAAGGTGCCATTCACATTCCCGTCGGGGAACTTGATGCCCGGATGAAGGATATCCCGAAGGATATCGAACTGGTCTTCTACTGAAACGGCGGAGGGCGCGCGTCGCGTGCCGCTAAAAAATTTGCTGATGCCGGTTACAACGCCGGCGAGTTCTGCGGAATTCGAGACTGGAAGGCAGAGGGTCTGGACGTGGTCGAAAAGGTCGACAGGCCGGCTGCGGGTAAGATTGCTCCGAAGCCAAAACCGTAGACTGATAATGGGTTTCTAAAGAGGCGCGCCATGTGGCGCGCCCTTTTTTGGATCAGGTATTGTTCATCGGATACTTCGCCGTCGCCTTTGCTGCCAAGAAGGCCGTCCCTCGCGTTTCGCTGGGGACTCTTTTTATATCAGTCCAGTTCCTGGATCTGCTCTGGCCACTTCTTCTCCTGGCCGACATCGAGCACGTGCGGATCGACCCCGGCAATACCGTTGTGACACCGTTCGACTTTTACGACTATCCATTCTCACATAGTCTCGTCGGCGCTCTGGGATGGGCCGCGATCTTCTCCCTGGGTTACTTTGCCGTCCGCGGCAATAGGATCGGAGCGGGGATATTGGCCATCGGAGTTGCGAGCCACTGGGTCCTCGACGTAATCACACACCGACCGGATCTGCCTGTGCTGCCGAATGGCCCGTATGTGGGCCTGGGCTTGTGGAACTCTCTGGCCGGCACGATGGTCGTGGAACTGGCGCTTTTTGCGGCCGGCGTGTTCCTTTACGTCGGGTCGACGAAGGCATCGAACCGAATTGGTTCCTACGGTTCGTGGGCCTTGATCGGGTTTCTTGTCGCAGCCTGGCTGGGGAACATCTTCGGCGAACCCCCTCCCAGCGTCACCGCCGTCGCGGTTGTCACCAACTCTCTGTGGCTGCTGGTCGCCTGGGCGTACTGGATCGACCGGCATCGGAGTCCCTGAAACAGACGGCTAAAGACATCTCCCCTGGTTCTGGCATATGATGGGGCCTTCATGCTCGCAGCACTCCTCTCCATCACACTGGCCCTTACCGTTCACGTCGAACAGACCGTCGAGGACATGACCCTCGTTCTTGTCGACCGTTCGGGCGCCATCGTCGAACGCCAGGCGGCCCCGACTCCGGGAGACTATGTCTTCGAGGACCTCGCCGACGGATTCTATACGGTCCTTGCGCTTGTGGACGAGACCGTGGTGGCGTCGATAGCGGAGATCAACATTCCGCTGACGACAACCGTCGAGCTAACCCTGAGCCCGGAATCCGTGGACGGCTTGGACGAAGATGAAGCCGGGGACACCGCCGTCAACCAGGGGGCCCGCCGGAACCAGAACATCCAGGTCAACATGGTCGACAACCAGGCGTTGAACGAAGCGCTTGGCAGGCAGGGAGCTCAGGTCAGCCCGGTCACGGAGTTCTCGGCGGTTCGGGGGAACTATGCCGCGGAACTGGGGGGAATCGGGCGGGACCCTTCCGTGCTTCGACTGGACCGGAGGAATGCTTTCCATGGCGAGATCTACGAAACACACAACGACAACAAGCTCAACGCGCGTTCCTTCTTCCAGGTCGGAAAGGTTCTTCCGTCGCGGCGCAACCAGTACGGCTTCCGCATCGGTGGCCCTCTGGGTTCGGATAAGCTCTCTTTCGTTCTGACGGGTGAAGAAACCCGCGAGTCCGGATTCGTCAACGGCAACGTGCTTGTACCACTTCCAAGCGAGCGCACGGCCCTGGCCGAGGATCCGGACGTGCGCGCCTTGATCCAGACGTGGCTCGACGCCTACCCCGACGAAGCTCCGAACCGGCCCGAAATCGCCGCCAACCTGCTCAACACGAACGCAATTCAAACACTTCGAAACACCGGTGGCACGTTCCGTCTGGACTGGACACCGCGCGACACCGATAGCCTGTCGCTTCGTTACAGCTTCAGCGACAACTTCACCGACAGCTTCGAGTTCGTCGTCGGACAGAACCCGAACCAGAGCATCCGGCCGCAAGACCTGAACCTGGCATGGTCCCACCAGCTCTCTTCGATGACCAGCCTGCAGTTCGGCATCAATTATCTCCGCCGGAAAGTCGACGTCCTGATTCCGCCCGGGGCAGTCGGACCGTTCGTCAACTCCGGAAGGGACTTCGAGTCCCTGGGGCCGAGGCAGGATTTTCCCGTCAACAAGGCAGGTAACGATTTCCAATACCTCGCGCAGGGCCGCACAAGCACCGGGGCCCACCAGGTCGACTGGGGCTTCCAGGTCGTTCGGTCGCAGATCAACGAGTTCCAGTCCGATGGCTCGCGCGGCAACATAAACTTCGGCAACAACTTCGGCAGGACCTCGATTGAGAATTTCCGCCTCGGCACACCATCCCGTTACGCCATCGTCATTGGCGAGTTGTACCGGGGTTTCCGTCGATGGGACGTGAACGGCTACCTGAACGATCGCTTCAGACTCACACCGGGTCTCGATCTGACACTTGGACTGCGGTACGAGTTCGCCGGCGCGCCCACAGAAGTCAACGATCTGACGACTTTTCCGTATTCTTCGGACGCGAACAATCTCGCTCCGCGGATCGGACTGGCCTACTCGGGTGGGGCATGGGCCGTCCGGGCCGGCTACGGGATCGCTTACGGTGACGTCTTCCCGGCCACGTTCCGGATCGCACGACTCAACCCACCCGACGTCATACGCGTCGATGTTCGAAATCCTGACCTCCTCAACCCGTTGAAGGATTTCGTGCAGGTTCCGGGAGAGGTGCCGCGGTCGAGCCTGAACAAGATCGACTCCGACCTGGTAACACCGTACATGTACCAGTACACGCTCCAGATCGAACGGGAATTCCCTGGTGATATACGGGTCCGGGCGTCCTACATCGGCACTCGCAGCCTGAAACTATTCCACGTCGCCCGCGAAAACCGCGCCGTCCGCGTAGAGGGAATTCCGCTGACGACAAGCACGATCAATCTCCGACGACCCGACCAGAGCATCTTCGGAATCCGACGGATGACCAACGCGGGACGGGCATATTTTGATGCCGGCCAACTGTCCGTGGACAAGACCTTCAGCCAGGGCCTGGTCTTGCGGGCGACATACACGTTCAGTAAGGCGCTGGGCCTGGGGACGGATTTCTCCAACACCGGTACCGGCCGCGACGAACGCCGGGCTCAGAGCGAAGAACTTTTCTTCGAAGACCTGAAGGGCTTCAGCCGTTTCGACGCGCCGCACGGATTCGTCCTGGCGTACTCCTACCGGCTCCCCCGATACCTGGGGGGCTTCACACTGTCGGGAACGACGATCCTCAAGGACGGCACGCCGTTCAGCGTCGAAACCGGAACTGACGCGCCACCATTCGGCAACGTTGACGGCGAGCGCAACGACCGGCCGACGCTTCTGGACCCGAGCCTTCTCGGCGTCAGCGTCGACGACCCGGATACCGCCCAGTCGGTTCTGCGCCGCGAAGCGTTCGACCGGGAAGCGGCGTTCCGTGATGGCCGCGGGACCCTTCGACGAGGCAGTTTCAGGAAGGACGGAACTACAAACTTCAACTTTGCCATTTCTCGCGACTTTCCGATCTCAGCCGACCAGACCCGGGTGGTCACTTTCCGGACCGAGTTCATCAACGCCCTCAACCATCCCCAGTTCGACCGTCCGAACACAAACCTGTCCTCCTCTTCGTTCGGACAGGTGACGAACACGGTCAACGCGGGTCGGATCGTTCAATTCAGTCTCCGGTTCCGTTTTTAAGACTTACCCTGCCAATTTTCGCCGTGCCACTTGCGCCCTGCACTATGATGATGGGTTATGTTTGCACTACTGATTTCCCTCATTGCCAGCCTCACCGTTCATCTTGAGGGCACTATCGAAAACCTGGAACTCGTTGTCACGAACAGCGCGGGTGAGGTGGTCGGACAGATGGAGGCGCCGTCGACCGGGGATTATGTCTTTGACCAATTGGCGGATGGCAGTTACGTGGTTCGCGCTTTGGTCGGCGACACGGTCGTGGCCTCGGTTGCCAACATCGTGGTTCCGCGGACCACATCGATCGAGATCACCGTCACAGCCGAGTCGGTCGAACAATCCGGAACACAAACCGAAGGTGCTCGCAGAAACCAGAACATCCAGGTCAACCTGATCGACACCCAGGCATTGATCGAATCACTCGGGCGCCAGGGTGCGCAGGTGAGACCCGTCACGGAGTTCTCCGCAACCCGCGGAAACTACGCGGCCGAACTCGGCGGCGTGGGACCAGGTCCACAGATCGTCCGGCCGGATCAGCGGTCCGCGTACCACGGCGAGTTCTTCGAAACTCACAACAACCACACGATGAACGCCCGGACGTTCTTCCAGGTCGGCGAAGTCCTGCCCTCGCGCCGCAACCAGTACGGCTTCCGTTTTGGTGGACCACTCGGGTCGGACCGGCTCTCGTTCCTTGTCACGGGAAATGAAACGCGGGAATCTGGATTCGTGAACGGTAACGTCCTCGTACCACTTCCGCACGAACGAACTCCGACGGCAAGCGACCCGGCGGCCCGGGCGCTCATTCAGAAGTGGCTCGACGCGTACCCCAACGAACTACCGAATCGAACGGAAATCGATCAGCGTCTACTGAACACGAACGCCGTCCAGAAGGTCCGCAACACCGGCGGCAGCCTCCGACTGGACTGGCAGCGTTCCGAATCCCAGCAGTTCACGATGCGCTATGTTTTCTCCGACAATTTCATCGACGGATTCGAACTGGTAGGGGGGCAGAACCCCGATCAACGAGTCAATCCCATTCTTAGTTGAAACTCTCCACGGCTCACGATTGGTCACGCAACCTTCTTCTTCGATCTCGTCGACGTCTTCGCCTCAATCTTCAGCTCCCGCCTGAGGGCTTCGCGGAGCTTTGGAAGATGACGGTAGCCGATCACCTTCCTCAAGCGTGGTTCGATGTCGATGAGCGCCGTCGCCAACCAGCGCTGCCGCTGGCTCGAGTTCTTCCAATGATCGACCTTCGCGCACCTTTCCTCGACGAGGGCATTGACCGATTCCAAGCAATTCGTCGTCTTGAACGAACGGCCCAGGACCCCGTACACGCCGAGTCGATGCAACGTGAGGGTCTCCTCCAGGCCTTCCTCAAGGCTCGTAGCGGCCGATTGGTTTCGCTCCTCGAGCTCTCCATGGAGCTGTTCGAGGGCCGCCCGGGCTTCGTTGTACTCCGGGCGCTGGTACGCACGCTGAAGCCGCTTGCGCCACGCGGCTTGCTCGGTCTTCGACAGGTAGCTCACCACGTTCTCGCGTTTGTGCCATTGGCAGCGTTGGACCAGGGCTCGATTACCGAATGCCCGCTTGACTGCCGCGCGCAGACCTTTGCCGCCGTCGACGATCACCAGCACGCCTTCAGAGATGTCCAGGCCTCGCTCCATCAATGAACGGAGAAACGGAGTCAGTACCTGCTCGTTCTCCGTACTCGTCTCCACGAAGCCTAAGAAGCGTTTGTCGCCCGTAATTGTGATGCCCAGGGCCACAACCATCGTGGCGTCGGCAAACATTTTCCCGTCCAGGAAGATCGCCACCACGTCCTCGGCCGACAGATCCCGCTCCTGCATCTCCCGAAGTTTCGCCCCACTCGCCTGGACGAATCCTCGAGACACCGTCGAGCTCGACAATCCGATGGCTCCTGGAATCGCTTCCGCGGCCGACTCGTAGTTCCGGCAGGAGATCCCATAAAGCACACGTCTGAGAAGCAGTTCGTTCACCGCGCCATCCGGACTGAGTTCCTCGTAGCTCCGAAGCGGAATCTCCCCGCCCGCCACGCTGCGCACTCGAGGCACCCGAACCGGCACCCGCTGGCCCCCGAGCCCCACGGTCCCCGGATTACTCCCGTGTCGCCGGCCCCTCAACGTCGCCTCCTTTCGCGCGTATCGCTCACCCGCCAACGCCTTCACTTCCTCGTCGAGCAACTCCTCCACGTGCATCAACCCCAGTGGGATCAACGCCCGAATCATCTCCACCTTCGAGTCCAATTCCAGTCCCGAGTATTCCTCCCGGCTCAGGACCTCGACCTCACCCAGCACACGCGACTTCTTGCGTTTCTTCACCGAACGTAACAGACTGCTCATCTCGGCTCCTTTCTCTTACAGGCTTGATGTTGTTTCTTCCAATACCATCAAACCATAGGGTTTGGAGCCGTTTCAATTTCCAACTAAGATTGGCACACTTTCCCGATCAACGGCTCCGGCCCCAAACACTGAACTTTTCGCTGGAGCAGCAGTTATCGGATCGTACGGTCCTGCGGGCCGGAGTGAACTACCGCCGCGGGAAGGTTCACGTTCTCGTGCCGCCGACAGCGGTCGGTCCGTTTGTGAACGCCTCTGGCCTCGCGTTTCTCGGTCCGTCGTTCGAACTACCCATACGACGCGTGAACAATGATTTCGAGTATCTCGTCTCGGCAAGCTCCGTGTTCGGAAACCACCAGGTCGACTGGGGCGGTTTCGTCGGGCGAACCCAGGTGAACGAGTTCCAGGCCGATTCCCAGCGGGGGGTATTCAGCTTTCGTGCCAATTTCGGTCACGCGACCGCTATCGACGCGTTTCTGGCGGGCGAGGCCAGCCGATACACGACAATCTTCGGGGAGTTGTACCGTGGCTATCGGATCAACGACTTCAGCGCCTACCTGAACGACCGCATACGGCTGGCACCGAACCTCCACCTCACCCTAGGCCTGCGGTATGAGTACCTCGGCAAGCCGTCAGAGGTCAACGACCTCACCGAGTTTAACTACTCCTCGGATGCCAACAATGTCGCTCCCCGACTCGGCCTGGCCTGGACGCGGGGAGCGACGACCGTTCGAACCGGTTACGGCGTCGCTTTTGGGCAGGTCTTTCCGGCCACGTTCCGCATCGCCCGCCTGAACCCGCCCGACGTCCTCCGGCTCCGGGTTCAGGCCCCCGACCTGATCGACCCGGTCGGATCAGTGGACTTGTCTTCGGGTGAAATACCCCGCTCGGCGCTGAACCGGATGGACCCCGACCTGGTGGCACCGTATTCACAGTTCTACACCCTGGACGTGTCCAGAGAGCTTCCAGGCGATGTCACCGTCAGGGCCAGCTACATCGGCAGCCGAACCTGGAAGCTCTTCCGCGTCGTGCGTGAGAACCGGGCGGTCCCGGTCGAAGGAATTCCGTTCGAGGCTAGAACCATCGACCTGAGACGCCCCGACCAGACAGCGCAATCAATCGGGCGGATGACCAATCAGGCTCGCACTTATTTTGATTCCGGACAGTTTTCCATAGACAAGGTTTTCAGCCAGGGCCTGGCGCTACGCGGGACCTACACCTGGAGCAAAGCCCTGGACTCGGGGTCCGATTTTTCGAATCCGGGTACCAACCGCCAGGAACAGATCACACAGAATGAATCGAGGGCTGTCGAGGATCTGAAGGCGCTCAGCAGTTTCGATGCGCCTCACAGTGTCGTACTGGCTTACAGTTTCGAACTGCCGACGCGCGTTCTGCGGGGCTGGGCCGTATCGGGCACGACGATTCTGAAAGACGGAACGCCATTTACCATCCAGACGGGAAACGACGCCCCACCGTTCGGCAACGCTGAAGGAGAACGCAACGACCGGCCCTCGATAATCGACCCGACCCGCCTGGGCGCGAGCGTCGACAATCCGGACACGGCCCTCGCCACGCTCCCCCGCAACATTTTCGATGCGACGGCGCCATCGCGGGACGGATACGGTAACCTTGCTCGCAACAGCTTCCGTAAGGACGGAACGACGAATTTCAACGTCGCCATCAGCCGGACCTTCACCCTCCCCGGAGATCGTGCTTCGCTGCTATTCCGAACCGAATTCATCAACGCTTTCAACCACCCCCAATTCTCACCGCCGAACTCCCGCATGGCCGCCGATTCGTTCGGACAGATCACAAACACACAGAATGACGGCCGAAATATTCAGTTTCACGTGAGACTGATTTTCTAACCGCGCTAATTCGGGGACGGAGGCAATAAAAGTTTCCTAAAGCGGAGATATGGAAGGAGTTCCACTAGTTTCGCCTCCGTCCCCGAATTAGGCCCGCGTCGCTTCAAATCTGGCCGCTTTGTCATTGTCAACTGACCACTAATACGACCGACCACTTCTCTTCTGGACCCCATCTGGAATATTATTAGCGTCGATGAGTGCTGTTTTCTTTTCTCTGTTTGCGCTTCTGGCGGGGCTCACCATTCACGTCGGGGAAACTGTCGACGACATGATGCTCGTCATCGTCGACGCGTCGGGCGAGATCGTCGGGCAGGTTGCGGCGCCGGCGCCAGGGGACTACGTCTTTGACGATCTGGCGGACGGTTCCTATACCGTTCGTGCGCTCGTCATGGACCGGGTCGTGGTATCGATACGTGAAGTCGTGGTTCCGCTGACCGAATCCATCGAGATCAGCGTCACTGCGGAATCGGTCGGGGAAGCCGAAGAGCAACAGGAGACCGGCGCACGTCGGAACCAGAACATACAGGTCAACCTGATCGACAACCAGGCGCTGAACGAGGCTCTGGGTCGACAGGGAGCGCAGGTCAATCCGATTACGGAATTCTCCGCCGTCCACGGAAACTACGCGGTGGAGCTCGGCGGAATCGGTCGGGACCCGCAGATCAACCGGGGAGACCGGCGGGGCGCCTATCACGGCGAGATTTACGAAACCCATAACAACAACGTCCTCAACGCCAGAACGTTTTTTCAGGTGGGTTCGGTCCTGCCTTCCCGAAGGAACCAGTACGGGTTTCGTCTCGGTGGTCCTCTGGGATCCGACAAACTGTCGTTCGTCTGGACCGGCGAAGAAACTCGCGAATCCGGATTCGTCAACGGAAATGTCCGGGTGCCCTTGCCTTCCGAACGGACTGCCCTGGCAGAGGACCCCGAGCTTCGGGCCCTGATCCAGAGCTGGCTGGACCTTTATCCGCGGGAAGAGCCGAACCGCCCGGAAATAGACATACGGCTTCTGAATACGAATGCGATTCAAAGCGTTCGGAACACGGGTGGGACGTTCCGTCTTGATTGGGAACCGAACGAACGGCATCAGGTCTCCGCGCGGTACTCCATCAGCGACAACTTCATCGATTCGTTCGAGCTGGTCGTCGGTCAGAACCCCAACCAGAGACTTCGGCCACAGACGCTGAACCTGGCGTGGCAACAGCAACTCTCCACGAGCACAACCCTTCGTCTGGGTGCCAACTACATCCGTCGAAAAGTCCATATCCTGGTACCACCGGGATCTGCGGGACCGTTCGTTAATCCCAGCAGGGAGATACAAGGGTTGGGCCCGTCGTTCAACTTTCCTATCACGCGGGTCGGAAACGACTTTCAATACCTGGCCCAGGGGACGACGACGGCCCGGGGACACCAGTTGGACTGGGGGGGCCAGATCATCCTCTCCCAGCTGAACGAATCTCAGAGCGATGGGGGACGCGGGGTCTTCAGCTTCGGAAACAATTTTGGCCGTTCGGCTGTCGAGAACATGCGGCATGGAACGGCGACTCGGCTGGGTATCGTCCTGGGGGATCCCTACAGGGCTTTCCGACGCACGGACGTCAACATATTCGTCAACGACCGCATTCGGCTGATTCCGAACCTCGATCTCACGCTCGGCTTGCGGTATGAGTTTGCCGGTGCGCCTACGGAAGCGAACGATCTGACAACATTCGCGTATGACTCCGACGCGAACAACTTCGCGCCGCGAATCGGCCTGGCGTATTCCCGGGGTCGAACCGTCGTTCGCTCGGGTTACGGGATTTCCTACGGTGAAGTCTTCCCGGCAACGTTCCGTCAGGCCCGCCTGAACCCGCCCGACCTCATCCGTGTCGACGTCCAGAGCCCGGATCTCCTGGACCCGCTCAAAGACTTCATCACGATTCCCGGCGAGGTCCCGCGCCACCAGAGCAATCGACTGGACGCGGGACTGGTCGCTCCCTACATACACCAGTACACGCTTCAGATCGAACAGGAGTTGGCTTTCAACCTGCGCATTCGTGCGTCCTATGTCGGAAGTAGGAACTGGAAGCTCTTTCGCACCATTCGCGAAAACAGGGCGGAACGGCTCGAAGGCGTCGATCTGACAACGCGGACGATCAACGATCGTCGGCCCGACCCGCAATTCTTCTCGATTGCCCGTACCACCAACCAGGGACGTGCATATTTCGATGCCGGACAGTTGTCGGTGGACAAAACTTTCAGCCAAGGGCTTGCGCTCCGGGCCACATACACTTTCAGCAAGGCGCTGGGCACCTCGACCGACTTTTCGAATACGGGAGTCGCCCGGGATGAACGGCGGGCGCAGAAAGAGTCCATTGCTCTCGAGGACCTCAAATCGAGGAGCCGATTCGATGCTCCACATAGCTTCCTGCTGGGATATTCATACGTGTTCCCTCGATGGATGGGCGGGTTCACGCTATCGGGTACGACGATCCTGCGGGATGGAACTCCGTTTAGCGTCGAAAATCCGGACTCCCCTCCCTTCGGCAACGTGGACGGCGAACGGAACGATCGACCGTCGATTCTGAACCCGGAACTGCTCGGAATAAGCGTCGACCATCCCGACACAGCGCGAGAGATACTGCCTCGTGACGCCTTTGACGCGGCCGCTTCGTTCCGGGATGGTCGCGGCAACCTCTCCCGAAACTCCTTCCGCAAGGACGGCACGACGAACTTCAATATCTCCCTGTCCCGATCCTTTTCCGTATCCCAGGACCAGACCCGAGCCGTCTTGTTCCGCACGGAATTGATCAACGCGTTCAACCATCCGCAGTTCGACCGTCCAACGACCGGTCTGGCCGATCCGAACTTCGGCCAGATCACGAACACGCAGAATGCCGGCCGGATTATCCAGGTTCACCTGCGACTGAGTTTTTAGGGAGGGATTCACCGCAGAGGCGCAGAGGCGCAGAGAAAAGACAAAAAAGGAGCCTCTGCTGTGAAAAGAACCTCCTGGGCCCTCCGTGTTCTTCGCGCCTCGGTGTGAAATCCCTGCCCCCACTATAACTGGACTGGTCTATATAGTAATGGGTCAAACAAATCAAGCCGCGTGTCGGTCCAGAAGGTCCGCGATGGCCTTTTTGGACTGGGCGCCGACCAGCCGTTCCTGTTCCTGACCGTCTTTGAAGAGGATCAGGGTCGGAATTGCTTGCACGTTGTAGCGGGCGGCCGTTGATTGGTTGGCATCGACGTCGAGTTTGCCGATCGTTGCACGGTCCCGGTAGGTGTCTCCAAGTTCCTCCAGGGTGGGCGCGATGGCCTTGCAGGGTCCACACCAGGTGGCCCAGAAGTCCACAAGTAGTGGCTTGCCGCTCCCAACGATCTGCTCTTCGATGGTGTTGTCGTTGAATTCGGTGAGTCGGTTGCTCTCTGTGAGTCGGTTGCTCATTGTCTTCTCCTTTGATTCTGTGTCGGTTGTCTGATTTCGAGGATATTCCGAATCTCTTCGGCGACCCTGTCCAGGGGCTCGGTGCTTCGATGAGCACGGCTCAGCAACAGGCCGCCTTCCAGCAGTGCGATCGATACCGTCGCCAGACGCTTTGCCCGGTCTCGAGCATGCCCTTCGGCTGCCAGACGCTCTTCAAATAACTCTTCCCAGCGAAGCCATGCACTCGAGCAGGTCTGTTGTAACTTGTCCGATACCGCCGCCATTTCCAGAACCACGGTGGCGATCGGGCAGCCGCATTCAAAGCCGGACGCGACCAGACAATTACGGTTTGAACGAATCAAGTCCCGGATGGCGTCGAGGGCGCTTTCGGTCCTGTCGAAAACTTTCTGCATCTCGGCTCGCTGCGACTCGCAAGCCTGTCGCAGAGCTTCGAGCGCCAGGTCTTCCTTGCCTCCCGGAAAGTGAAAGTAAAGCGAGCCCTTTGGCGTATCGCTTTCTTCGATGATCTGCTTCAGGCCGGTCCCGTTGTATCCCTGCTTCTGGAACAGTTCGGCCGCTTTCGCGACCATTCGTTCCCTGCTGCTTGAGGCTTTCTTCATCGGTTCCAACCTTCCCGATTTTGTTTTCGTTGAATTCTTAACTTTGCTAACTATACCGAACGGTCTACTTATTGTCAACCCCAATAACATGCCTGAACGCGAGCGCGGTGGGATTTGGTAAACGCCGGCAGACTCCACCCGGCCACCGTCCGGGGAGTCTAAACCACCGTTCATCAGTTCCGCGTTTGTTGGATCCTCTCGGACCCGCCAAACTGGCATATGATCGACAGACGATTGAACCACGCGTGGATCCTCATTCTCTGCTGGACTGCTGTGGCCTGTACCGGACTGGATGCCGGACACGCCCCCTCACTTGACGAGGCCGAAACCGCACACATCCAACTCGACCTGGACCGGAGCCGACAGATCCTGGTAGCCGTTTCGAACGACCAGGCTTTCCCGGTTGAGGATCGGGCCACGGCTCTCCAACGTCTGGCAATCCTCAACTGGCGTTTCACTCACCAAACGGTTGAAGCCCGTGCCCTGCTCGAACGTGCCGAGGCCCTCGGCGTCGAAGCGTTCGGTACCCACATGGGTCGCGCGCGTCTCGAAACAGCGACGGGAAACTACGATGAAGCGCGGAGGTCCGCAAGGATGGCGATCGAACTTGCCGTCACGCCGACCGAGGGCAAAGAGGGCAGGATCGCGTTCGCCGTGGCCGTGCTGCGAAAGGCCACATCGGAACCGACAGGCACCCACGGTGGCCATGTCCTGGTCCCGGACACTCTGATTGAAGCATCGAGCATGATGAAGACGATCCTCGACAAACAGCCCGGATTGCTCGATCCGTCAAGGCTTCAGCTTGGACTGGCCCTGCTCCTCGAAGACGGGCCCGTGGCTCTCGAAGCATGGCGATCGTATTACCGCACGCCGACCCGCGAGGCTGTCAACGGGCTCTTCGCCGATGCCGGAAGAACGCTTGGGCGAGTCCTGCCGGACTGGAAAGGCAGAAGGTTGACCAGGACGGAACGGGAAGCCCTGGTTCTAGCTCTGGCAGACTCCAGGTTCTTCGAATACGCAGCGCTTCTCGCCGTCGATCGACGGGTGCCACCCGCAGAACGCATCGATGGACTCCCCCCCATCCAGGATGTCGTGGCGTACAACCGATACGTTCGGACGATCATAGAATTGGCCGACGAACACTACAGAATGGCTGCGATTGGAAACGGAAGGATAGGCGCGTTTAAGGACGCGTTCGACACCGCCGCCAGGGAGTTGTGGGAAGCGCTCCATTTCCCTGCCGACAGGCCCCGGTATTCGAGGGCGGAGTTCGACCGCGAACTCGATCTCCGGTTCGGCGCCCTAATCCGTCTCGGCGCCACATCCAGATACTACAACCTGTTCATGGGGCATCGGGTGGTCGATGAAGCGCACACCATCGAGCAGTACGGCCATCACGCCGAGGTCCGCTTCGTCGTCCTGGATTTCATGATCTCGAACGGGTACCAGAGCTGGTTCTGGGATGGCAGACAGGCGGCCGGGGGATGGGCCGACGAATCCACGATTACCCAGGTCCGCGGACCCTATGCCGACGATGGGTTCGAAGCATGGGAAAAGCTGACCGATCCGACCGAGCGGCAGAAAGCTGAGAAGGAGCTAAGAGAAAAGACCGCCGCGGACGAATTCATTGCCGAAGCCAACCCCTATGCCTACCTGGAAGGACTCGGTCTCCGCCTTGTAGCGAAGGCGAACCACCGGATTCTGAATTCGCTTACCGATCGAGGGCTCGAAGACGTTGAACTCCAGCTCGCCTTCATGAGGGAACTCGAACAACGAATCCAGGAATCTTCCATCTTCGCCCATGAGGGTCGGCATCTGATCGATCGAAGGATCGGGGGACTCGGCAGACTGTTCCGACGAGGTAGCGAGGTCGAGTTCCGCGCCAAGCTCTCCGAAGTCGCCTTCGCGCCCGATCCTTACCTCGCGTTCGGCGCCATCATCAATCGCAGCATTGGAGATGGAACAAGTCACGGAATGGCGAACGAACGTATCATGAAAGGCATCGTCGCCTGGATCGAGAACCACGCGGATGCAATCACACATATCGATTCCTCCCGCCCCCTTCTCCCCCAACTCGACCGGCTCGAACCCGACCAGATCCGCGCCATCTTTCGATCGATGGACCCGCTGGCACAGTAAGACTCCTTCGCGCCTCCCCATGACTTTCGGCACTGGCGGGCCTTCCACCACGACCCGTAAGCTCAAAGTGACACTGTTCCCGACATCGTCCGCCCCTTCCCTCGAAGACAAACGACCGGCCTCGATTCTGACTCTGGAGCTGTTTGAACTCCACTTCGCCCCATCGGCCAAACGTTGATAGAATCGGGGTGGGAGGAAAGCCCGGATGCGAAAAATCAATCTCGTACTCTTGTTGCTGTTTTCAGTCCCCGGACTGGCTCAGGAACGTCCCGACATCCTTCTCACCAACGACGACGGGATCGAACACGAGGGCATTCTGGCCATGTACCGGGCGCTGGTCGAGATCGGCAACGTGACTGTCGCCGCGCCGGCCGAGAACCAGAGCGCTATGGGACACACGCTCCAGCTGGGGCAAGCGCGGCTGTACGTCGATAGCAGAACCGACGAAGACGGATCCCGATGGCACAGTATCACCGCCAAGCCGGCAGACGCACTCCGGCTGGCCCTAGCGGAACTGATCGACGAACCACCGGATATCGTCGTTTCCGGCAGCAACCGCGGGCAGAATCTGGGACCCATCACTTTCATTTCCGGGACACTCGCCGGGGCGCGAGAGGCCGCTTTCCATGGCATTCCCGCAATCGCGGTTTCAATCCAGATCGGTGAAACGATGGACTACGATGGCGCGGCCGGGTTCACCGCGGGACTGGTTCGGGAATATCTCGATCAGGGTTTGCCGGGCGGCTCCTACCTGGCGGTGAACTACCCTGCCCTCCCCCCCTCCGGTGTCAAAGGCAGCCGCATCGTCCGCCATAGCCTCAAGATGCCGTTGTTACTGAACTTTGACGAAAGGACCGACGTGCAGGGGCGCACTTATTATGCCCAGAGTCTCTCTCCGGCGCCCGGCATCGAAGACGGCACGGATTGGTCGGTTCTTGAGGAAGGATTTATCGCAATCACGCCGATGCAACTGGACCAGACCCACCACGACCTGATCCCCCTCCTGCGCGGTTGGAACATCGGTCCATAACGGCGCATTTCCCGACGGACCGCAGCTTTCGGCATCGCAATTGCTTCAGATCACTTGCACGATGCTGATGGTCGTGTTCGCAACGTCCACATCACACACAAGTACCTGAAAACGGGGATATTTTTCATGAAGAACGTGACAGGAACGACTCGACATGTCAGAGCGATGACAGATTTCGATATCACGAGCTTCGTGCACGAACTTCCCGGGATGGCATACCGCTGCCAATGGAAGGGAACCTGGTCGATGGAGTTTGTCAGCCTCGGATGTCAGACTCTGACCGGCTATAGTTGTGAACAGCTAATCGGCGAAACAGCCCGGCCATGGAACGCTCTCATCCATCCCGACGATGTGGCCTGGGTATCCGAGGCCATCCGGTCGGCGATCAACGACGAAAGACCGTTTCAACTCGTGTATCGCGTACACACACGTACCGGCATCGAGAGATGGGTTCAGGAAGATGGGCGCGGCATCTCGATGCCGGGCGACGATCCGTTCTACCTCGAAGGCTTCGTTTCCGATATCACGGCACGCAAACACGCCGAGGAGTGTCTGACCGATGCGAACGCGACTATCAACCGACTGATCCGAGAGGACCCACTGACGGGACTGGCAAACCGACGGGCCCTGGAAGAGCGCATCATTCCCGCGATGTCGTACGCGCGCAGATGGAAACAGCCGCTTTCAATCATCATGGCCGATCTCGATCGGTTCAAGAACGTCAACGACAAGCACGGGCACTTGACCGGCGATCAGGTTCTGGTCTCGTTTGCGCAAAGGTTGCAGATCTCATGTCGGATTGAAGACCTGCTCACCCGCTTCGGCGGAGAAGAATTCATCCTCCTGCTGCCCAACACCGAACTGGCGCAAGCAGCCACTCTCGCGGAACGATTGCGCGTGCAAGCCGAGCAGGCCACACTACCTGTTCCCGATCCTGTTACCGCCAGCTTCGGCGTCACCCTGTTCGTCCCGGAAGACACAAGGGAAAGCTTCATCTCCCGAGCCGATCAGGCCATGTATCTTGCGAAGGCGAACGGGCGCAACCGCGTCGAAGTCCTGTCCCCAGCGTAAACCCGTCGGAAAGTAGAAATTCGGTCCGAAGTCCGAGGTCCGAGGTCCGGGGAAAAGAACTCTCTCCTCCCCAATTTTCGACCTCGGACCTCGGACCTCGGACTCCTCCCTTTCCCTTTGACCTATTATCTAGATAATCTATATATTATTTCTTTCTACCTATTATTGTCGGGAGGACGGCATGACACGAACCAGGGATTGGTTGCACGGGACGCTGGATCTGCTGATCTTGCAGACGCTCGAAGCCCGACCGATGCACGGATATGCGATTCGACAACAACTGTCGAAGGTCAGCGAGGATGTTCTCGACATCGAACACGGCTCGCTCTATCCCTGCCTGTATCGCCTCGAACGCAAGGGATGGATCAAGGCGAGCTGGAAGGATTCCGAATCGGGCCGACGCGCGAAAGTCTACCGCCTGACAGCTCTGGGTCGTCGCGAACGGGGGGACCAACTGTCTGGATGGACTGTATTCACGCAAGCAGTCGATCGGGTGATTCGTTCCGCCGGAGGTGTCGGATGATCATCCGCATTCAGGCACTCCTTCATGAAGTGTGGTGGCGCGTGAGGCTCCGGTGGTTCCACTCGCGGATCGAATTTGAGGCCGACTCCGAAATCCGATTTCATCTCGAAATGGACGCAATGGAATTGAGGCGGGACGGACTGGCCCCTTCGGACTCCGAGGAGGCGGCCCGAAAGCGCTTCGGCAACATCGAACGAATTCGGCGGGATTGCCTCGAAGCTGCCGGCGCCGGCGAACATGAGTCGGGCCCTGCCCAACCTGCGCGGAAAGGGCATATGTGGAACGACATTCTCCACGACATCCGTTACGGTCTTCGCGCCATGGCCGGCAAGCCCGCCTTTACGTTCATTGCGGTCCTGACACTGGCCCTGGGAATCGGTGCAACGACGGCCATATTCAGCGTCGTGGACACGGTCCTGTTGAAACCACTTCCCTACCCGAACTCCGAGCAACTGGTCACGGTCTGGGAAACGTACCCGCATTGGCAAGGCCAGGAACTTCTCGACGACTACTGGGATCACATCGCGCTTGCGTATCCCGATTATCTCCGTTGGTCGGAAGCTCAGACCTCGTTCAAAGAGGTCGCTTTGTACCGATCGATATCGGCAGTTGTCGAAGGCGGGGATCGACCGACGGAAATTCCGGTCGGTCTGGCGACGGCCAGCCTCTTCCCGTTACTCGATGTCCGGGCGGCGCTGGGTAGGCTTCCCCTCGATGAGGATCTTTCCGGAGACAGGGTGCTCCTGCTCAGCCATTCGTTCTGGCAGTCCCATTTCGGCTCCGATCCCGAGATCCTGGGAGAAACGGTCACGCTCGATGTCGGCCGCTCCCTCGACCTGGTTGATTCGGTGGACTCCTATGTCATCATCGGCGTCCTGCCTCCGGACTTTCGATTCGCGCACCTGCTAAAGAATCCGGGTTTCGGCGTTGCCGGATGGACTCTGCTGGATCCGAGCATCGACAGGGTGGATGGGGGCAACCACTCCTACGAAGCCATAGCACGCCTCGAACCCGACGTTCCCTTCGAGCGAGCCCGCACCGAAACCGAAGTCCTGCTGCGAGGGGACTTCGACCCGTCTGTCCGTGGCGCGCGTGTCCTCGAACGTCAATCACAGGAGACCGGAGCCATTCGCACCCCCTTGCTCGTCCTGCTTGGGGCCGTCAGCCTCGTCCTGCTGATCGCATGCGGCAACGTTGCCAACCTCCTGCTGGGTGAAGCCGCCAGAAGGGAAACGGAAATTGCGATTCGAGCGGCGATCGGGGCCGGGCGCGGAAGAATCGTGCGACAACTCCTGACCGAAAGCATCCTCCTGGCACTGGCTGGCACTCTGGTCGGCACCTTGTTCGCCTATTGGGGGACTCGAGCGCTTCTCCTGCTTGCTCCGGCCCAGCTTCCCCGGGTCCTGGAGATTGGAATCGACGGACGCGTTCTGGTCTTCGCGACTTCGGTCGCCGTTATCACCGGAGTTCTTTTCGGACTTGTCCCGGCACTCACATCGGCCCGCACGGGTGCGGGTGCGGTCATCAACGAAGGATCCCGGCACTTTGCACCGCGACGCACCGTTTTTCAAAGGCTGGTTGTCGCCGCCGAAATCTCTGTCTCGCTCGTCCTGTTGGTTGGAGCCGCGTTGCTCGCACAGACGTTCCTGCGCATGTCGGCAGTGGACCCGGGATTCGACACGGAGAACATGCTGCTGGTCGATGTCTCGTTGCCGACGTCGCGTTTCGCCGAAGCAGCCAATCGCAGCGCTTTTTATCAGGAAGCTGTCGAACGGCTCAGATCCATCCCCGGCATCGTGGAAGTCACCGCGTCGTCGGGAGCGCCATTCTCCGGAAACGGAGCGAGCAGTAGTATCGAAGTCGAAGGGCTGGACGTGGCCGATGACGAGCAAGGCCCGGAATCGGAACGACGTCATGTCTTCCCGAACTATTTCCAGGCCGCCCGAATCCCCATCCTCAAGGGGCGAGATTTCAGACCCGCCGACGCCCGTTCCGACGTCATCATCGTGAACCAGAGTTTTGCCGAAAGGTTCTGGCCTGGCGAGGACCCAATCGGCAAGAGGATCAACTACGACCGCGCGTGGACGGTCGTCGGCGTTGTGGCCGACGCCAAGCAGGGAGGACTGAACCTGGAAACCCGAACGACGTTCTTCATGCCCAACGGCCGGGAACGCCCGTTCATGCAACTCCTCATTCGCACGCGGGATGATCCGCTGGCCCTCGCAACTCCAGTACGACGCGAAATCTGGGACATAGACCCCGCCTGCCCCTCGATCGGGTGGTTCGGATGGACCGGTTGATCTCCAACACCCTGGCCGGGGAACGCTATCGGGCCCTGCTCATTGGCATTTTCGCTATGGCGGCGGTTCTTCTGGCATCGGTGGGTCTGTATGGCGTAATTTCTGAGGACGTGGCACGCCGAACTCATGAGCTGGGAATCCGTATCGCTCTCGGAGCCCGACCGGGAAGCATTGTCGGAATGGTACTGGGCCACAGTCTCATGACGATATTCCTAGGTGTCTTTGCAGGTGTCGTCGGTGCGGCGGTGGTTGCGCGGCTGCTGACGGCCGCGCTCTTCGGAATCGCTCCACTGGATGTGCCCACCTACGTCGCGGCGTCGGTGCTGGTCACGATCGTTGCGACCACTGCGGGCTTCATCCCGGCCCTGCGGGCCACCCGCGTGGACCCGATCGTCGCGTTGCGGCAGGAATGACCGGGGGCCGAGCTCATGCGGACCGCCGCCAGGCTACTGGACGAAACAAATCACGCGGCCCGGAATTGCGACTTCAAAGAGCCGGGCTTCCACCGTCGTTTCCAGTGCACCGTTCCGATGATGGCCAGAAAGACGCTTCGCGACCTACCCGGCGCTCCGGGAGGCACGTTTGAGGACAAGGACCCCAATGATACCCGCAAGGAGGGAGGCGCCGAAGACACCGACTTTGGCCATCGGAAGGAATGATGGATCGTCGAAGGCGAGAGTGGCGATAAATATGGACATCGTGAACCCGATTCCGGCGATCCAGGCCACGCCCCAGATGTGCTGCCAGGTGCAACCGGCGGGTAAGCTCGCCCAACCGAGACGAACGGCCAGCCATGCGAAAAAGGTGATCCCTGCCTGCTTACCGGCCAGCAGGCCCAGCGCGGCGCCAATGGTGACCGGGTGCAGAATGATTGCCGAGATGTCTCCTTCGAACGTCACGCCCGCGTTGGCCAATGCGAACAGTGGAAGAACGAGAAAGCTGACCCACGGATGGAGGTCCTGCTCCAGCCGCTGCAGAGGGGTGGTGGTCTCTTCGTAAGCGACGTCGATTTCGAGCAGCGCCTCCTGCCTGTCGGTATTCGTAAGAATGTCGTCTCCAAACTCTCCGGAACGTTCAAACGAATTTATCGCCGCCCGGCTCCGCTCGAGGAATTCCCGCGGGTCCAGGCGCGCGCGGGCCGGGATCGTCATTGCAGCCAGGACACCGGCGACGGTGGGATGCACGCCTGAGAGCAGGAAGACGAACCATATTCCAGCACCGATAACCCCGTATGCAATCGGGGTGCGCACACCGAGTCGGTTCAAAAGGGCGAGCACACACAAGCCCATTCCGCCTAACGCCAGGTACGTCCAGGAAATCCCCGAGCTGTAGAAAACGGCGATGGCAATAACGGCCCCGATGTCATCCGCGATCGCCAGCGCGGCCAGGAAAACTTTCAGTCCCGCCGGCACCCTGTTTCCCAACAGGTAGAGAACACCCAGGGAGAAGGCGATGTCTGTGGCCATCGGGATGCCCCATCCCCGAACTTCGGGTGTTCCAAAATTGATCGCGACGTATATGAAGGCCGGAACCACCATTCCGCCAAAGGCGGCCACAAGGGGCAAGGCGGCCAGCTTGGGTGTCGACAACTCCCCAACGATCAACTCGCGCTTGATTTCGAGGCCGACGACAAAGAAGAAAATCGCCATCAAACCGTCGTTGATCCAGTGTAGAAGGGATTCGGATAAAACAGCGCCGCCGATGCCGATGGCGATCTCTGTCTCCCACAGATGCACATACAGTTCGGACCATGCCGAGTTAGCCCAGATCATCGCGACGAAGGCGGCGGTCAAGAGCAGGATGCCCGACGACGCTTCGGCTTCCACAAACATCCGGAATGGAAGAAGCAACCGATCAATCGGCCTGGATTTTCCGATCGACGTTCCACTCTCCTGGCGCATCCTGTTTCCCATAGACGTACGAATATAACGGAAGCGGGGAGAATTCCAAAGACGTCGGGTGATGTCCCGGGTCCAGGCAGCAATTTGGAATCAGTCTCGGGAAGAACCTCAGGATTACGACGGGACGCTCGGGCACATCCTGTGTGGGGAGTCTGTGAGGCCCGTCATCGGGCCACACAGATCAACCACAACTGTACCGGCGAGATAGCCGGACTACTGACCGGCAGTCAAATCGGCCATCGTCCGGACGTCGACCACCATCTGGTCGGTGAACCAGATCCTCCGACCCCGGCGGCCGACCTCCTCAATCTCCAGATTGGGGAACGTCACCAGGAGCAAACCGTGGATCAAGGCGAGGTAGTTCATTTCGTGCATGTACACATGGTTCGGTCCGACGAAAAATGCGTCTATCTTCCTGTCCACGACGGATCGGAGCGCCTTCCTTGGCCAGATGTGAATGATGATCGTCGGCTCGTTGACGGGAGCCTGAACGAGAGCTTCTGCTGTCAACCTGCGGACACGAGCTTTGTCCACTTCATGATCAGTTCGATTGTCTATCAGAACGTGGGTCTGGGCAAAGAGAGGCGATCCGCAAAGAATCATTACGATCGGAAGCAAAAACTTCATCGTTCGGTACCCCCTTTTTGTTGGTTTCCTATTCGTCTCATCGGCGGACGGGGGACAAGGGATTAGGTTTTTGGATGGAATTTGAAGAGAAGAGGAGAGGGGACAAAAAAAGAAAAGCCGATCGCAGGCATGCGATGCGGTATCGTGCGAGCAGTTCGCCACGGACGGGCAAGCATATTGTGCCGAGCGACGTTCAGGATGAGATCCTCGAACTGGCTCGACCATGGATCGACCGACATCCACTTCGCGCGCCACCGACGCGATCCAACCCGCGACGAACATCTCTTTAAAGGGCCGTCACAACAAGGCCAGGACACCCAGCGTGAGGGCGCCGGCCAGAGCCAGGGACGCCATTACGGCAAGACCGCGACGCTTCTCTGGCAGGACGTCAAAGACGTTGGACAGCTTTGCCATGACGGCCATTGGGGGTGCTGCGATCCAGAGGTCGCGCCATGCTGCGGCCCCCGCAGTGTCGATCACCTCCGGGATGTGTCCGATAGCCGGAATGACAGGTCCAAGAAACGCGCTCGTCTGACGCTTCGTAATCTCCCTGCCGCTGGCCAGGCGTTCAATGGCAACTCGCAGGCTTCGGACATCGCCCGCGAACAGGGCGCGGAAGACAATGTTTCCGTTTCGATCGATCAGGTGTGCCGAGTTGGGTTGGGCGTCGAGGGAGCGGTGCAGGTCGCCGTCAATTGAGTCGACGGCTACCGCCCATGGAAGATCATGCGATTCGCGCATCAATCGGGCGTGTTGCACCTTGTCTTCGTAGGTCTTCGGCTGTGGGTAGTTCTCTCCGGGATGACCTTCGCGGACATAGAGCAGGATGAACGGAACGAACTCGCCGAACTCAGCGTGCAATTTCCGAAGATCATCCAGCGAACCCATGGTCATCGGGCAGGTCAGGGAGCCCGTGATGATGAGAAATCCGGCTCTGGCGGCATCACCTGTAAAGTCGCTGGATCGAATCGGTTTCCCATCAGGGGTCATCAACTCGAAATCGGGCAGTTTCTCCCCTGCCTTCAGCGAATTCCGACTGAACCGCATGTCGTTCAGGATCAGGCCCGGCCGAAGTCGATCGAACCTGTAGTCAACTCCTTCACTATTGGTGATGAGTATACCCTGTTGTGAGCTATGCTGTGCTTGTAGTTCAACACTCATTTTGCCACTCCTACCAAATAATCGTTCCATGTACGGTCCTGTAGTAGCAAACGTGGGCCCAGAGCTCAGACAAACGGATCCGAATCGTAACATACTGAGTTTAAAGATACTTAATGTATATCGATAAGTTTTAGATTTACAACGAATATCCGTTGTCATCTATTTTTCGTTGTTTTTACACTAATAACTGTGATATTTTAGTACTATAGCGGCCACGAAACCCGACTCCAGGAAGAAAAAAAGCGAGCTCCTCGATGAGATCCGATTCCTGCGGAACAGGGTCGAATGGCTCGAAGCCGACCAACAGAACCTGCTCGCAGGCGATCAGACCCTCTCCGGGCGTGGCGAGCAGCTCCGGATCATCTTCGAGCACTCGAACGACGCCATTTTACTGGTGGATCTGGAAAAGGACCGGATTCTGGACTCGAATCCGAAGGCTTCGAGCCTCCTCGGGTACACCAGGGAGGAACTACGGGCCGGAAAGGCCTCGATGCTCCATCCCAACGAGGTGAAGAAGGCGCAGAGATTCGCGAGGCGGGTTTCAAAGACGGGCGAGGGGTGGACGAACGAACTCCGCTGCACGACCAAGAACGGCGACCTGGTATCCGCGGAGATCTCGGCGTCCATTGTCCGTTATCAGGACCGCACCTGTGTTGTGTCCCTGATTCGAGATGTCTCCGACCGGGAACGACTCCAGGAAGAAAACGAGTATCTACGGCGGGAACTGTCAACAGAGGGTCGCTTCGGAAACATCATCGGGTCCAGTCCGGCTCTGGAAAAAACCATACAACAGGTGCGCATGGTGGCCGGAACCGAGGCGGCCGTTCTGATCACCGGTGAATCGGGAACTGGTAAGGAACTGGTAGCCCGAGCCATTCACAAGGAAAGCAATCGAGCCGATCAGACGCTCGTACGGGTCAACTGCGCGTCGATTCCACACGATCTGTTCGAGAGTGAATTCTTCGGGCACATCAAGGGCGCATTTACCGGAGCCGTCCGCGACCGAATCGGCCGATTCGAGCTTGCCAACCGCGGAACTCTGTTCCTGGATGAAGTGGGAGAGATACCGTTTGAGCTCCAGAGCAAGCTGTTGCGCGTGGTCCAGGAAGGAGAGTTCGAACGTGTGGGCGAGAGCTTCGCGCGCAGTACCGATGTCCGGATCATAGCCGCGACAAATAGGGATTTGATTCGGGAGGTGCGCGAAGGACGCTTTCGGGAGGACTTGTACTATCGTCTCAGCGTGTTCCCAGTCGAAGTGCCACCACTTCGCGACCGGCGTGAGGACATTCCGGTTCTTGCGCGTCATTTCCTGGACGAGTCCTGTCAACGTCAGTTGGGCTTCCGGAAGCCCAACTGACGCGAGCCGACAGGCGCTTCCTCGTTGCCCAGTCATGGCCCGGCAATGTGCGCGAGTTACAAAATGTGATCGAGCGGACCGTCATCGGATCGGTGGGAGGCCCGCTGGTCTTCGACACCCGCCGGGCATCATGGACACCGGCGACGACCGCTGGTGAGGAAGAACCGGCGGGCGTCCCAACAAAGAGCATGACCCTCGCGGACCTGGAACAGATGGAACGCGACATCATTCTACAGGCGCTCGAAGAATCGAAAGGCAGAATCTACGGGGACCTCGGGGCCGCGGCAAAACTTGGCCTTCGGCCGACAACGCTGACCTACCGCATCAAGAGGCTCAACGTTCATAATCGTCATCGACCGGCAAGTATTCGCTGGAGCAGCAAACGGCTCCTTCGATAGCAGTCCGTTGCCAAAATGTCGCCGATCCGGTATTCAACGGAAGACGGATGAATCCCCGCAACCTACCTTCACCTCAACTAACTTCAGATATTTCAACGGATACAGGCAACCAGCAAGTCACCCACCCTCCCGGTTCAGCAGCGTTCCTCAATCTGGGAATGGCACTCTTCCGGTCGGGGTGGTCGGAGCAAGCCGATCGAGCGCTGGAACTCAAGCCCGAAGAAGCCGGTTCGCGGCTCATGCTGTCCCAACGTTTACATGTATGCCGAGGACCACGGACGTCTCCTGGAGCAGCTCGACGCTTACCTCCGGGAAAACCCGGGAGGACCAGACCTCCACCACGTTCATCAGATGCGATTCGATGCCTTGAACGCCATGGCCGACACACACGAGACCACCCGTCCGGACGAAGACGCCTACACCACCCTGCCTCGATAACCCGTCACCAAAATGCCGCTGATGTCAAGTCACCACAACGGACGCTATCCAGATATCTGCTCTCAATCCAGGGACTGAGACCCGACTTTCCTGCCTGATTCCAACCGGTTTGCGCACTTTCGAGGGAAAGATCGATTCGATGGTCCCGAACCTGCTGACAACATCTGTAATCGCCCAATTAAAGAAGAGAAGGAGCAACGTCATGCGACATCTCCGAAGAGAACGCGAGCGGCTCCGCACCGGCATCCAGCAGATCGTCCTGGTGTGCGCGACGATTGTTCTGGTCTCGGTCGGGGGATGGGCCGGCGGCAGGCCCGGTGAAAGTGTACCAATCTTAGTTGGAAATTGAAACGGCTCCAAACCCTATGGTTTGATGGTATTGGAAGAAACAACATCAAGCCTGTAAGAGAAAGGAGCCGAGATGAGCAGTCTGTTACGTTCGGTGAAGAAACGCAAGAAGTCGCGTGTGC
The DNA here is from genome assembly GCA_965262425.1 of Terriglobia bacterium. Lineage (GTDB taxonomy): Bacteria > Acidobacteriota > Terriglobia > 20CM-2-55-15 > 20CM-2-55-15 > CAZOZZ01. The sequence goes on from OZ253536.1 coordinate 4,083,770, forward strand.
TGGGTGAGGTCGAGGTCCTGAGCCGGGAGGAATACTCGGGACTGGAATTGGACTCGAAGGTGGAGATGATTCGGGCGTTGATCCCACTGGGGTTGATGCACGTGGAGGAGTTGCTCGACGAGGAAGTGAAGGCGTTGGCGGGTGAGCGATACGCGCGAAAGGAGGCGACGTTGAGGGGCCGGCGACACGGGAGTAATCCGGGGACCGTGGGGCTCGGGGGCCAGCGGGTGCCGGTTCGGGTGCCTCGAGTGCGCAGCGTGGCGGGCGGGGAGATTCCGCTTCGGAGCTACGAGGAACTCAGTCCGGATGGCGCGGTGAACGAACTGCTTCTCAGACGTGTGCTTTATGGGATCTCCTGCCGGAACTACGAGTCGGCCGCGGAAGCGATTCCAGGAGCCATCGGATTGTCGAGCTCGACGGTGTCTCGAGGATTCGTCCAGGCGAGTGGGGCGAAACTTCGGGAGATGCAGGAGCGGGATCTGTCGGCCGAGGACGTGGTGGCGATCTTCCTGGACGGGAAAATGTTTGCCGACGCCACGATGGTTGTGGCCCTGGGCATCACAATTACGGGCGACAAACGCTTCTTAGGCTTCGTGGAGACGAGTACGGAGAACGAGCAGGTACTGACTCCGTTTCTCCGTTCATTGATGGAGCGAGGCCTGGACATCTCTGAAGGCGTGCTGGTGATCGTCGACGGCGGCAAAGGTCTGCGCGCGGCAGTCAAGCGGGCATTCGGTAATCGAGCCCTGGTCCAACGCTGCCAATGGCACAAACGCGAGAACGTGGTGAGCTACCTGTCGAAGACCGAGCAAGCCGCGTGGCGCAAGCGGCTTCAGCGTGCGTACCAGCGCCCGGAGTACAACGAAGCCCGGGCGGCCCTCGAACAGCTCCATGGAGAGCTCGAGGAGCGAAACCAATCGGCCGCTACGAGCCTTGAGGAAGGCCTGGAGGAGACCCTCACGTTGCATCGACTCGGCGTGTACGGGGTCCTGGGCCGTTCGTTCAAGACGACGAATTGCTTGGAATCGGTCAATGCCCTCGTCGAGGAAAGGTGCGCGAAGGTCGATCATTGGAAGAACTCGAGCCAGCGGCAGCGCTGGTTGGCGACGGCGCTCATCGACATCGAACCACGCTTGAGGAAGGTGATCGGCTACCGTCATCTTCCAAAGCTCCGCGAAGCCCTCAGGCGGGAGCTGAAGATTGAGGCGAAGACGTCGACGAGATCGAAGAAGAAGGTTGCGTGACCAATCGTGAGCCGTGGAGAGTTTCAACTAAGAATGGGATTGACTCGGCCCGGTCTCGACACGGCGCCAGGTTCTCCCTGGATCGCCCACGGCCTTCGGACCCAGCTCGGCGAGGCCCCGAAGTATTTGCCGGATTCTGAATTCGACCATTACGAGAAGGCTCGCCGCGCTTTTGGCAAGGGAAGGACAGCGCTTGCTATCGAACACTTTGAAGAAGCCGTCAAGCGAGCGCCAAGCTTCTTCGCCGCCCACATTTACCTGGGAGTGATTCACCAGGACACCGGAAACCTGGGCGAAGCTGAACAGGCCTACCTGCTTGCCAGAAAATTGAACCCGGATGATCGACTCCCACCCATCAACCTCAGCAGCATCTACCTGACGCGAGGTGAGAACAGGAAGGCTGTGGACATACTGCTCGAGTCTGCCGCGCTCATTCCATCTTCAGGGGCGGGGCTTTACAACCTTGGCCTCGGGCTCTTCCGGTTGAACATGCTGGTGGAGTCGGAGCAGGCCCTGTTTCGCGCCCGGGAGGTCGACCCGAGTGTATCGCCACAGGCAACCCTGATACTGGCCAAGGTGTACCTCAAAATGGGGGACAAGGGACGGCTCATCAACCTGCTCGGGAACTACCTGGCGGAGGATCCAACCGGACCCGAGCGCGAATGGGTTGAACGCTTGCTCCTGGAGATCCCAAAGCTATTCGGGGACAAACCGACCTCACAACGGTAGCGAGAAAACGATCCACACGGCGTTTTCTCACCGGTTGTCTGCCACGGCTTGCAACCGGTGAGCAGAGCGGCTCCCGACCCTGGTAGCCGCGCACAAAAGGTCCGTCCGCCACTTGGCTGTCACGAAAATGCCGCGAAAGTGAGAGCGTGTCAAGACAAGGTCACTCCTCGAACCATCCTCGTTGTCTCCTCCCGTTCAACCGACCCCAAATCAACGACGAAGAGACCGGCGATCCAACCTGGTTTTGGCAGGACAATTGCAGTTACATACGTGGAAATGGTGAACCGATCGAACACAACGAAGCCATAGGAAAAGCGTCATGGTCAACCATCGACACACAAAGCCCTCGAGTCTCTCCGGCACCGGACGCATGGTGTCCGCACTTCTAGCCCTCGTTCTGGCATGCTCGGTAGTGACCGCTCGAGAGGCCCAGCAGCCGCGGATAATATTCGGGGAAGTCGTGAACGAATCGGGAAATCCGGTTCCCCACCTCGAGGTCCGGCTCGAAGGCTTCGGCCTCTCCCGCAGATCCGAGACCGATCTGTTCGGCCAATTTCGCTTCTTCAATGTCGGACAGGACGCCAGCCGGCTCGTCGTCGAAGGAGTCGGCTTCAGGACCGTCAGACAGCACCTGAGCGAGGTCAACCAGTTGGCCAGCCCGGCCATCTCAGGCATCGCCAGAACGATGATGTCCCGATCAGGGCCGGACAGCCCGCTATTCCTCAAGGTGATCCGACCATCGGCCCCGGCAGCCCCGCCCGTGTCCAGCCACTGCTGGTGAGCCGCTCGGAGGGAAGCCACCTCGGCTGTGGCCAACGTCCCGTTCCGAAACACTTCATTGTCTTCACCTGCAGAATACCGGAGGGCGCCGTCGCCATCGTCCAACCAGAGGATCAGGCCGGTACGTTCCCAGTTCTCGAACCACTCCGGCAAGTCGTCGGCGGTCCGGCTATTCAGGCTGTCGATCATGAAGTAACGTGAGAACGCGGCGGTCGCGGGCGCCGTGAGGTAGAGCAGCGATATGAAGAACAACGCCCAGAACGCACTCCACCTCGCAGCCTTGACCGACTTCACCGTGTAAAAGCGGACGATGACGTGAGGCAGTCCGGCCGTCCCGACCATCAGTGCCAGAGTGACAAGAAAGACATTCACCTTGTCCCACCCACCGACGAAAGTGTCGGTGTAGGCAGCGAATCCCAGATCGGTCTGGATCTGATTCAAACGTTCCAGCAGGTAGACGCCGGAACCATCGACCGAACCCACCAGCTCGGCTCCGAGACCGGCCTAGGGAAACAGATTACCAGTCAACCGGATACTGATTGCGATCGCGGGTATGAGGAAAGCCGTGATCAGAACCCAATATTGGACGACCTGGGTCCAGGTAATCCCTTTCATTCCACCAAGTGTGGCGTACACAGCGACAATCGCCATGCCGATGACGACACCGACGTTGATATCCACCTCGAGGAAACGGCTGAAGACCACACCGACGCCACGCATCTGGCCGGCGACGTAGGTGAAGGAGATGAAGATCGCACAGATCACGGCGACCATCCGGGCCAGGTTGGACTCGTACCGGTCTCCAATGAAATCCGGCACCGTGCAGTGCCCGAACTTTCGGAGATACGGCGCGATCAGGAGAGCCAGAAGGACGAACCCACCGGTCCATCCCATCAGGTACATGCCTCCCGCATATCCCATGGTCGAGATCAGCCCCGCCATCGAAATGTAGGATGCGGCGCTCATCCAGTCGGCTGCAGTCGCCATCCCGTTCGCACCGGAAGGCACTCCCTGTCCGGCGACGTAGAACCCCTTGGTGTCGCGAACACGACTCAGCCAGGCGATTGTCAGGTAGACACTGAAGGTAACTCCGACGAAAATGTACGTCCAGGCTTGTACGCTCACCCGGCATCTCCATCACGGTTGTGCCGTGTCTCCCAATGGTGCTGCTCATCCAATCGATTCATCAGAAGGCAATAGACGAGAATGAGGAGGACGAAGGCAATGATGCTGCCCTGGTGTGCAAACCAGAAGCCGAGTGGAAATCCGGTTCCGGGAAGTGTGTAGGCGTTCAGGCGGTCGGCCAAGAGAACTCCGGCGCCCAGGCCAACTGTCGCCCAGACCAAAAGAAGGATGGCCATGATGCGGACATTGCGGCGCCAATACCTCTGGAGCTCGGTGGCAGCGGTCGTCGTCGATGGAGATTCAGGGCTCATGTAGATGGCTAAGGAGTTGCGATTCTATCGGAGGGGATGTCCGAGGTCAACGCAACACGACGAAGATCAAAGCGCTCAATTCCACAATACACACGGTAGAGCGGTTTCGCGAGCAGAGGCGGCATCCTCTTAACCCCAAACCTCCTCTGCCGTTCGAGCGATTAAGCCCAGCTTATAGACCTCGTCCTCGAGGGTGACAAGGTTGCCCACGATTGAAGTCGAAAACCCACACTGAGGACTGAGGGCCAGACGCTCTCCAGGTATGTATCGACTCGCCTCCTCGATCCGCGCGATCAATTCCTCTTTCGTTTCGCGGCGTGACCGCTTCGTGGTCACCAAACCCAGTACGGCGATTTTGTCTTCGGGCACTTCGGTTAACGCTTCGAACGAGCCCGAACGCTCATCGTCGTACTCGAGGAGTAGCCGTTGGGCATGAATGCCCTGGAATACGGATTTCGCGATTCCCCCATAGTCTCCTTCGGCGAGCCACCGGCTGCCCTGGTTGCCGCGTCAAAGATGGAATCCGAAGGTTACCCCTGGGAAATCGCTCATCACGGCGTTGTCCATCTCAAGCCATTGATCAAGAGACAGGCCCTGCTTCTGGTAGAAGAGCCGGGTCTCGGGATCGATCAGCAACGGATAGTGCGGGGCATCGATTTGGATGTACCGAGCGCCTAACCGAACCAGTTCGGCCACTTCGCCTCGCAGTATGTCCACTACGTCCGCCAGAAAGCTGTCGAGCGTGGTATAGGAGGCAACGGAACGATCCCCGGACCAGAAGTTGACAAACAACCCGGGGCTGGGAAGGGTGATCTTGGGAACCCGACTCGTACGCGAACGGAGGTACGTAAACTCCTCGGCCGACAGGTGTCGCTTACGGGTCAGCTTACCGACGACGCCCAGGGTCCCAGGACGCTCCCTCTTCCACTCTCCCACATCTTTGTCACCGTGCCACTCTCCCCAGAGGAAGGCATCGATGTCATGTTCGCCGAAACCATCCACCGCCTCTGTCATCTGGCTCTGGAAGGACAGGCGACGCATCTCGCCGTCGGTTACGATGCCGAGGCCCGCGCCTTCCTGGAGTGCGATCGCATCATTGACTGCTTCGTCTTCTCTCGCCTTGAACTCGGACGGGGAAATGTGTCCCCGGGCCCGGGCCTTCCGAGCCGCAAGGAGTTCCGGGGGACGCAGCAGACTGCCTATGACGTCGGTGTGTTCAGTGATCGCAATGTTGTCAGACACTTTGGAATCCGATTCTCAACCCGTTCGAAACTTGAGTATGGCCTCGATGTCCATCGTACCGCTATACCGGGAGAAATCGGGAGTTCGCTGATCAATACCAAGCGCAGCCATACGGTCCGCAAGCTCGTTACCTTCAATACCAACATGGGCCTTCACATGCGAAATGACGATTTCTTCTTTGATGGACTTGTACAACCGATGCGCTTGCTGGATAATCTCGAGGTTTTTTATGTCCCCTTCAATTTTCCGCTTCCATCCCTTTTTCTCCCAGCTGAAGGCCCAGTTTGTGACGCAGTTGATCGAATATTTGGAGTCACCTAGAATCCGAACTTCTTTGCCCCTATCGATGTCTTCTTTCGCAATGTGAAGAGCTTGATGCAAGGCGTTGAGTTCCGCGGAATTATTTGTTCCGTGGGGATTAAATAGACCGTACCAGAGCTCAGCCAATCGACCGTCACGATAAACAACGACACCAGAGCCTGCTTTTCCCGGATTTGGATCGCAGGCGCCATCACAGTAAATTTCGGAGTCAAAGGTCTTCCTTCGGGCGGCCGTCCGTGTCGTGTTCGATCTGTTCGAAGAGGCCTTGGCCTTGGTCCTTGCACTCTTGTTGGCAGGGACTCCTGGACCCGCGGCATAAGCAGTTGCTGCTTCCTCTTCTGTCTTGAATGATTTGAATCTGGCTCGGGGGAATTCGCGCACCAGCTTTTCTACATGCGGCCAACTAGTGAATACGCCTGTTTCACGACCGACCCAGACGACATAGAATTTGCTTGGCATGACTCCTTAACGCGAGCCGACCACGGCGGCGAGAAACTGTTCAAACGGTTGGATCTTCAGCTTGCCTCGCCACGGAGTGCTCTCTCGGACCGTGGGGTAGGTTAGCAACAGATTGGTGTTGCCGACATATTCGTGCAGTGAATCCACAAATGCTTCGCAACGATGGGCCCAAATCGAGTCGGAGGATTGATCAAGTTGGTGGGCAGCGGCTGAACAGAACTCCAAAGTCCCTTCTCTCCCCCGAGGCCACTTGTTGGTCCAATCTTCAAAGAGCCGCAACAGATCTTTGTCCATTCCGTCCACGACGACATACGTTTCGCAATCCTGGCTTCGCGCGACTTCCCATTCTTTTTGGACCCACAAGGAACCGATGGATCGGCGTGTCACGTATGCAAGGAAGAACTTGCACTCTCTGATGCCCTTTCCGGCGAGCGGCGTAATCATCCCGCCTCGTGGGATCTCTGTTTCGAATAACCAGGCGCCGTATCGTTTCTCGGAGATCAATCGCCGTAACTCGAGGGCATCCCCAAAATCACGATGGTTATGCGAGACAAAGAACCAGGGCGCGTTCTCAGGAATATTCTCGCATGGTTCGTACTCGGGTTCGTCTTCGCGATCCAGTTCCGCCAGATCTTGCTTCTCTCCAATGACTTCAACGTGCCCCCACAAGATGTCGAGAGTCTTTTTGCTCGGATAGTACGAGTATCGTATTGCTCGCTTCGGCGACTGACAATGTTCGATCAACGTGTTCTCGATACGCGCTGGCGTGTACACACCCCCGGTGCCGGTCTTGATCTTTCGCGAGAGGCCGGCAGCCGTCATCCAGGGTTTCTCGGGCGTCAATGCTCTCAGTATTTGAAAAATGTTCTGGAGAATCGGTTCCTTCATATAGTTCAAAGTCTGCGTGCAGACGGCGGTTCACGATCACGAGTCGGAGCGACCGCTCCAGCCTTCATCACGACACATCAGTACTTCTTCTCCCAGTTCCAGAACCAGCATGAGAATCTCACAACTTGCGTTAATCCGAATGGCCGGGGCCGTTGCTGTCCTGGACATGGTGTCCCTCAGGCATATCTCCCACTACACATCTGGATGCGGTCGCGGGCGTCCGGCGCGAAGAACAATACGACTTCTGATCCGACGCGGGCCATCGCCATAGCTCTGGCTGCATGATGGTAAACGCCATTGATGGGAGTTTGCCTGCTCCAACCTGCCTGGGCCAGGGTGCCGTAGCCGTTGCTGGTCGTTGTCTCGTCGCTCTTGTCGTAAGAGATCGGTTCGAGCGGGGTCATAATGCCGCTGAGGGAAAATGTTTCTGTGAGCACCAGTGGATTGGAGACGCCAGGATGAGCCAGGTGGATCACGCCGTCGAGGGTAGCCGCGACGAAAGGCCCCTTTGCCTGATAAGGCTGAAGGAGCGGTTCGTCCTCATCGGGCGTCAACGGATTTGGCCCGTGCGAGAAATGAGCGACCGGAAACGTGCTCGGTGACCACGCGTCTTTGGTCGTGTTGTCATAAGGGCCGCTCCACTGGCTCTCTTTCACTGTGACGACGTTGAACGGTGCGGTATTGTAAGACACCACATTCATTTCGTGACTGCCAACGGCCTTGTAAATGAGATAGAGCGAAGGACCTAAAGCCGCCAGCGTGATGACACCATCGGCCTGGTGGCCAACCGATGTTGATGCACTTCCCCACTTGCCATCAGCATAGATCAGGGAACAGATGTCATCGTTCGCGGCTTGCCAGACCAGCATGAGTTCGCTGTTCTGGTTGTATCCGGTAATAGCGAAGTGTCCGGCCGCCTGCCCGACGATTTGTTCAGACTGCGACCAGCCGGTCTCCAGGCTATAGGTCAAAGAGGACAGTGATGTGTCGGCCGACTGGTAGACCAGAACCAGCTTGTTGCCACAAGTCGCCAGCTCCAGTTCCCCGCCGCCTGCCCGCCCCACCGGTCGCTCGCTGAACCACGTCTCACCGTCAAAAGTCCGGAAGAGGAGGTCGCCGCGTTCGCCCTCGTAAACCACGTACAAGACGCCCTGGTACGCCGCCGCAGCGATTCCCCCATGCATCTTCACCGGCGTATCGGCGGGAGCGCCCCATCCAAACCGCTTGCCCCAAAGAAACTGAAACCAGTTGGCGTCCGCGTCATTCTTTTCAAGCGAACCGAGACTGAAGTTCTTTTCTATTGTTTTGAGCAGGCTGTAATGATTGGAACCCTCTTCTTCCACGCCTGGGTTGATCGTGTCACCGAGCAGAACCGTGTAGACCTGGTTGGGGCCGTCATAGGTGTACTTCTTGGCGACATCGTAATCCGATTCGAAATCCGCTTCGTCGAACGTGACCACGACGAGCGTCCTGGGTGGCAAGTGAGAGTTTGGGCCGGGAAAGCGTAGCGCGCCGAAGAATGATTCCAGCCAGGCCGCCAGTTGATCAACCAGCCCCGGTGCCCTCTCAGGCGGCCCTTCCTGCGTACCGTCGGTATAGTGGCCGTCATTCCACATGTTCGGCGTAAACCACGCATATTCAGGAAAAGTTCCGTTGAGAAGGTCCTTCCAGAGTTGACTCTCATCCACAATGCGTTTCCAACGCCCCTTGTTGTGCACGATGTTGGCGAATGATGAAAACGGGTTATGTTTGATGACGTAGGGATATTCGTCTTTGGGAACCAGGTCCGGCGTCCAGGGCGTGTTCTGCGGAATGTAGCTATCCATATACGCGTTCCACTCCAGATCGTAGGGTGACTCTTCAATCAGGTTCACGATAGTCCGCTGTTCGAGGAGTTGCGGAGGTGGATCGTCATCTGTGATGTTGCATAGTTCCCCGGCGATGGATGTGATGTAATTGGTCTGCGAGGGATGCATCACGCCAAAAGAGTTCACCATATCGATCCCTTGCGTCGCCAAGCCCCGCATATAGGGATTTTGCATCACATAACTTCGGTATTGATTCTCAAACATGATAATCAAAATATGATTGAACACTCTCTTTTCTGAATCACTCATATCATGACCTCCTGATCAATCAAGAATTCGACAAACAGCTACCGATACACACTTCCGTCTAACGCCACGCTTCAAGCGCCGCTGCAAGCCGAAGCAACGGAGGGGCCTGGGGCAAAGCGATTGTTTGTTGCAGACGCGATCTGCGATTCCGATCTTTGGGAAAGCAAGACAGAGACCGCTAATGATCGCCCGACTCCCTACTCGCTGATCCGGGACGCCTTTGCTTTTCAGCGCTTCCTCTGTGCCAACGCAGGTCAGACACGGAGCCTATTTCTCAAAGAGTCCACATTATGATGACGATGAGTGTAAGAATTGCACTATGGGGAATGCAAACGGACACCGCAACCAGCCTGGTAACTACACGGGAACTCACCAAATCAACGGCCATGAAATCAACATTTCGTATCTGCTCGATTAACCGATTTGATTGAGCGTAGACTGAGTAGACCCACAGGACATACGAGATTTCGAGGGTGAGAACTGCGACGGTCACGGCGATCTTCACCGGACGTGAGCCCATGATCAAGTGCTGCGCAGTTACCGAAGAAACGAGCCAACCCAAGGCTATGATTGCTGTCGCAGAGAGTTTGAGCAGAACCTGCAGAAGGCCATTGTAGTTCTCCTCCAGCAAATGAAAGAGGATGGTGTGCTGGTCCTTTTCGGAGGCGCGCGTTTTGTTCATTGCGTCTGTCATTACGTCACGTGTCGCAATGCGTCCATCAGGAGCGCCATCTGCGGCGTCGACGGCATGGCTTTGTCAGGGACTGTTCACCCGAAACGATTGTGGCACTGCCCTATCGATAAACCCTTTGCCATGTGAGGTCAACTGCTTTCCTGATCCCCACCTGCCTCGCGACCCGGTATCGATCGGATCGCTTTTGATGGATTCCCAGGCGACGGCGGTACACGCCGAGGACCGACGCTCGATGCAACACCGCGGCTGAGTTGAACAACCGACCACCGTTCGTAATCTCTGTAAACCCAACAATGGTCGTGACCTTGTCGCTCGAAAGTGGTTTCAGTACGTTGATCAGCTCACCGTCATCGACACGTATCGCGAAGTCGGCAGGACTTGTTGCGTAGTCGGCCAGCCCACCTAGTGGTCCCCGCCAGAGATAGCGTGGCTAGATTTCGGAGTGCAACGGTATCGGATTTGGGGGGGGGAGCGACGACGAGCCAATGCTTCGACATTGTGAGGAGGAGCGACGCCAAAGACGGTGCCGTTCCGCCCGAACCCGCAGGGCCGATGGAGGTTGCCCCTTATGAACGCTCCACGCCGTCGACAAAACACGTACACCACACGGCGGGTTTCACGTATCAGTCTGGTCGCAACCTCCTTCGGAGATAGTCACGTCGGCGGGCGCCGCGGCAGATATCTCTGGCGGGGACCACTAGTATGGCCGCCGGACAACAGAGAATCTCTACGTCCTCCGATTCACACAAGTCAACTTGCCTGCGAATGAGATCAAGTGACTCCATAGAGCCGCTTGGGAGCAAGGGAGCCTGGTAGGCGGCAACAAAGAGAATCCGGAATTCGTCCTCAAATATCAGGCCACAACCCGTGTCCACGACACACGTCAGTGTGGATGCCGAATTCTTCTTCGGCCGTCATGATCTCACCGCAAAAGGGACAAGGGCGCTCACCGTGGAGGCAGTGTTGTTCAAACGCCGATGATGACCGGAGACAAGGCCACTGTCCTTTCTTTCCCGTCACAGCCAACGCCTGACCCTGTCTCTATACCGCAAGTACTCGCTACCAAAGGTATCTTCCAAATACTCTTCTTCTGGCAATACCACGACCCAGTGAAGCGAGCCAATCATCAGCACGGAAATGACAATCTGGAACAGACTCAGGTTCTTGAGACCCAAGCCCAGCATAAACACAAACCAGCCAAAATAGATTGGGTTCCTGGACAGCCGGTATATGCCTGTAGAGACGATTCTGGTGGTGTGCATTCTGGGATCAATCGTAGTACGTGAGCGAAACATTGCCCCGTAGGCGAAAACCAGCATCAATATCCCGAGAACGAATAATCCTTGACCAAGCTTCCTAAGGACAGGAAACAGAGCCCCATCCAGATCTGGAGTCCAAAGCTCATGTCCGGCAAATCCAATGGCCAGTCCGCCCAGGACGATCACGGCAGGATGAAGCCTTATGGCCGCTAACGTCTTTCCCTTATTCGAATTCATCCTGGCCAGAGGGGTTGCTTTGCTTTCATAACGGATTGTGGCTCACCTGCGGGGGCCGCTCGTGTTTCAATTCAAGACCGCCGGCTGGTGAAGCCGCTTGTTAGCCGGCTTGTTACTTGCTCGCTGCCAAATAAGCCACCGCCGATCGATACCTTCCTGCCTGGTCTTCGACCAATGGTCGCATGTGTGCCGTAAACATTGCCGTTTCGTCGTCGCTCAAGGCCTGAGCCATCGCTTCTCCGAGAGTCGGAATCTTCGGATTAGGGGCCGTTCCTATGAATGAGCTCCAGGTCACGTTCGAGTCTTCCAGTTGACCAAGCGGCTTGATGTCAACCTCCAGGTCGAGGTGCAACTCGCGGAACCCCGAACGTTCCACCTGACCGATCAAGTCTCGTTCATCGAAATTGAGCATCGGATCGGTATCGATGGGCTGAAGACGCGCATAGACCGCTTTCAGCTTGGCAGCGATCTCGATGGCGGGTGTCGCGTCGAGTCCCCAAAACAGGTGCGCCGGTTCCGGCAACCCGAACCGGTTGATGGGCTCGAAGACGGAGAGTCGCCCATTGGGCTTGAGCACTCGATAGAACTCACAGATGGCTTGTTGAACCGCCCCGTGAACCGCCCCGGGTTTCCCGGAGACTCCATTACTTGAGAAGATGGGAGTCATTATGGGAAGAGCAAGCAGATATGCACCCGAGGTTCGGGAACGTGCGGTACGAATGGTGGCCGAGCACCAGGGGGAGTACGCCTCACAGTGGGCGGCAATGGCGTCGATCGCTGCGAAGATCGGTTGTACCCCAGAAACACTGCGTAAGTGGGTCCGGCAAACAGAGCGTGATATGGGCCAACGTGGGGGCCTGACCAAGGACGAGAAACAACGGCTAAAGGAACTGGAACGGGAGAATCGTGAGCTGAAACGAGCGAACGAGATCCTGCGCAAGGCGTCAGCGTTTTTCGCACAGGCGGAACTCGACCGCCGACCCCGGTGATGGCGGATTTCATCGAGACGAATCGAGGCCGGTATGGGGTCGAGTCGATCTGCAGTGTGCTGCCGATCGCCCCATCGACGTTCTACGAGCACCAGGCACGGGAAAAGAATCCAGATCGATTGCCCGCGCGTGCGAAGCGCGACGCGAAGCTTCGAGTCGAGATCGATCGGGTCTGGAGGGAAAACCGTCAGGTCTATGGCGTCCGCAAGGTCTGGAAGCAATTGAATCGCGAGAACACAGACGTTGCCCGTTGTACCGTTGAACGATTGATGCGGGAAATGGGGCTTGAAGGCGTGGTTCGGGGCCGGAAGATCAAGACCACTATCCAGAATGAAGTAGCTCTCAGACCCGCCGATCTTGTGGATCGGGACTTCAGCGCGACCCGTCCCAATGAGCTGTGGATCGCGGATCTCACGTATGTTGCAACATGGCGAGGGTTTGTTTACGTCGCATTCGTCATCGATGTCTTCTCCCGAAAGATCGTCGGTTGGCGAACGATGCATTCGCTAAAGACTGACATTGCCTTGGATGCGCTGGAGCAGGCCCTCTGGTCGCGCCCTGACACTGAAGGTTTGATTCATCACAGCGACCGCGGCGTCCAATATCTGTCGATTCGGTATACGGAACGATTGGCCGAGGCCGGAATTGAGCCGTCGGTTGGGAGCATCGGGGACTCCTACGACAATGCCATGGCCGAATCTGTAATCGGGTTATTCAAGACCGAAGTCATTCGAAGAGAGGGGCCCTGGCGAGGTCTTGACGATGTGGAGTACGCGACACTCGACTGGGTGTCCTGGTACAACGAGCACCGCCTTCTCGAACCGATCGGATACATTCCTCCAGTCGAGTTCGAGCAGGTGTACTATCGCAACGAAGCAACTCCAGTCACCGTGGCCGGAGTCAACTAAAACGGTCTCCGGGAAACCCGGGGCGGTTCAGATCATGTGTTCAGGCACGCGAATCGAAATCGTCTTCAGTGTCGGCTTCAGACTTGGCAACATTAAGGGGCGTGCCCGGGTCCAATCGACATAATCCGTCGAATCAGCCTTTTCCCAGAAGTTGCGTTCTTGATTCTCGTTCCGGTGTGTTTTACCCCGGCGGCCAGGAACCGACGGGTCTGTCGTCGGTCCGCTGGGCGTCTTCGTCGACCCAGTAGTAGGGTCCGAACGGGCGATCTTCCGGCCAGATCTCGTCCAGCGTGTCGTCCTCGTAGAGGACTCCACCTTTCATCACGTACCGGATGTCCATCGTGTTGCGGATGTTCTCGAGCGGGTTCTGGTTGAGTACGATCAGGTCGGCAAGCTTGCCAACCTCCAGGGTGCCCAGGTCCCGGTCCGCGCCCAGGAACGAAGCGCTGCCAAGCGTCGCGGTCCGCAGCGCGCCCATCGGGCCCAACGCGGACGAGGCCATCCAGATTTCCCAGTGGATACTGGTGCCGTGGTGCTCGCCGTGCCCACCCAGAGCCCCGCGACCGCCGGCGGCAAGTATGTCGGCGAGCCCCTGTGCGATCAGTGGGAAGCTGTAGTCCGTGTCGGGCCGCAGCATACGCCGGCGCAGGAAAGTCGTCATCCGCCACGGCATCCACCGACGCTGCTTCTCCTGTTTCCAGACGTCGGACTCGGCATACCAGTACTCGACGTTGGCCGCCGTGGGGCTGTCGAAGATGAAGGGGTTCGAATAGACGATACCAGCCTGGGCGAAAAACTTCGCGACGTCGGAATAGATGGGAATGACGCTCAAAGGGTGCTCCCATCCCGAGTAGCCGTCCATTGCGTGGCCCAGATTGTATTCAAGGTCGTAGCCCTCGGCTGTCAGCATGATCCCCTTCTCACGGGCAACATCGGCAATCCATTGCCGGCGGTCGCGTCGGGGATGGGAGTGCTGCTTGAGCGAAACGGCGCCCCAGGACTGGAGACGGTCGATCTGGTCAGCCGTCGCCTCCCGGCTGGTCAGTTCGCCGAACGGGAGCGGGTCACCGGTGCTGAAGGTACGGGGACCGATCATACGCCCGGTCTCGATCAGCTCGGCTGTGGGGAAGATGTTCTGTGCCCACATTGAATTGTCCAGGCTGGTCGTCACGCCGTAGGCGAGGTAGATACCGACCTCGTAGTCCCGCAGGGGACGGTACCCGCGGTGCTCGCGGTGGTGATGCGAGTGCATATCGACAAACCCGGGGATGATCGTGCGGCCGGATGCATCGATCACACGGTCGGCGCCGCTGGTGTCGCAATCGCCGACACAGGCGATGCGCGGCCCGGTCAAGACGATGGTCCCGTTCTCGATAACCTCGTCGTTGTCCGCACCGGCGAACGTCACGATACGTGCATGGGTGAGGGCCACCGTGCCTGAAACATCGCGGCGCGGAACGACCAGGCCGACGTCGAACGTTTCGGTCTGCCCGGCGGCCAGGTCGTGACGGTAGTATCGGCTGCCACTGCCGAACTCCAGAGAGTTCGCCCCACGCCATCGAACAAACAGGCCACCGGTACGGCTGAGCTGACGGACGGGCAGGCCACTGCTTCGCCGGTCGAGCCTGAGAGGCGCGTCACCCCCTCCGGATCGCGGCAGGGGGGCGACAAACACGTCATTGGCTTCCTGGAAGGCGATCCAGCGTCCGTCGGGCGAGACCGCAACCTCGTCGGCGGACGGAAGGATCAGGTGAACCCGGCGATCCTCGCCGTCCGGCTGCACCGAAACGACCGCGGTGCCGCCGTCAATGATCTCGGGAAAGAAGATTCGACCTTCCGGCCCCCATGAAGGCGCGAGGATCGCCCGGCGCTGGACCCTCTCCGGACCGCTTCCCGTCGGCAGCGCAACGCGGATGACCCGTGTCGCGTCGCCACCCTCCGCAGGAACACGGACGACATCCCACCACGGGTTGTGGGTAAGCGTGCGTCCTCTGAACGTTGCGCCCGAACCCCGGGCGACGGTCAGTTCTCCTCCGTCGTCGCTCCAGGCAGGGTGCACGTACTCCCCCGGTTCGGTAGTCAGGCGGACAGGAATACCGCCACCGGCCGACACCTTCCAGAGGTGCCCGCCCCCGGTGTCGTCCAGCGTTGTGAACGCGACCCACTGTCCGTCGGGTGACCAGGCCGGTGCGAACTCCTGTGCGGGTTCGAACGACTCCGGAGTCAGGCGACGGGGCGTGCCATCGGGTAGATCGGAAAGCCAGACGCGACCCACGGCCTGGAAAGCCAGCGTCTCACCGTCGGGCGACCCGGTGTGCCAGCGCAGAAACTTCGATTCGAATGAACCGTCGACGATACGGAACGGTTGGGAGACTTGTTCGGAGATCGTCCGCTGGACCCTTGCCTCAAACGGGATCGGCGTGACACCCCCGGAGGCGACATCGAGACGACCGATACCCCCACCGCCACTGATGAGAATCGAGCGCCCGTCCGGGAACCACGAATAGGCGGGCAGAACGCGCATGTTCTTGTCACCACTCTCGATGGCGATATTGATCGGGTCCAGGGCGATCCGTTCCACTCCTGTCTCGAGATCGAGCAACCACAACGCGGTGCGCGGCCCGAAGCGTTGGCCCTTGAACGAAACGGTGCCGTCGGGAATCTGCCGCCCGAAGGCAAGCCAGCGTCCATCGGGAGAGATCTCGGGTGCGAACGCGCCGCCACTGGACCGACGACCAGACGCGGTACTGTGCGAAGTGCCGCTGGTTATATCGATGATCTGACCGGTTCGAATGTCCAGGCGGCGAAGCTGGTAGTCCCCGCTCAGCGCATCCCGGTCCCGGCCACCCTCGATGGCGTGGTAGTACACGTGGCCGCCGTCGGGCGCAACCGACGGCCAGTGCGCAGCGCCGTCCTCCACGAGTCGAACGCCTCGACCACCGTCCCTGTGGTGCATCCAGAGCCCGAGGCCGTCTTCGCCATCACCGCCGCGCGCGATGCCGTCCCCCCGGACGACGATGTACTCCCCATCCGGCGTCCAGGCCGGCGTCACGGCCCGGGAGTTCAGGTCGTGGAATACGGCCCGCGCTCCGGAGCCGTCGGCGTTCATGACCCACAGGTTGTCCTGGCCACCCCGGTCCGATATGAAGGCCACCAACCGTCCGTCCGGCGAGATCCGGGGGTGGTAGTTCAGAGCGATGCCACTGTCCTCTGTGAGTACGCGGGCGGTCCCTCCCTCCGCGTCCATGCGGTAAATATGGCCGAGCAGATCGTAGACGATCCAGGATCCATCGGGAGAATTGTCCACCGACATCCATGTACCTTCGGTCGTTGTGAAGTCGATTTCCCGGGTTTCGCCGCGGGGAACAGAAACGTCCCAGCCGGCGGACTCCTGGGCGGAGATAATGCCGTGATGAACGAAGGAAACGGAGGCAACGAGGATCGCGGTAACGAGCCCCCGGTGAAAGATTCTACGCATGGTGAAGGACTCCTTCGCGAAAAAAGATGCAGCGATTGTGCCACCACCCCACGGGCTCACAAAACGAAAACAGGGGCGGGCGCCTGTATTTGTGACTTTCCACACGTTTGCGGGGTCCGGGAAAATAGTCCTCAGACAGGTCCTGCTTTGGGTTAGGATCGACGCCGACACACATCACGCAGGCTGTCAGGAGGAAAGACATGGAACGGTATTCGATCTCCGAATTCGTATCCAGTACGTCGCAGAAGGACCGGGGCGAGGGACTCTTCGAACTGGAAACCGAACGGATCCTCGAGGTAAATCTGGACGGCCGGGTCTGGACCAGGATGGGCTCGATGGTGGCCTACCACGGCGACATCAAGTTCTCGCGGGAAGGTGTCCTCGAGCACGGCCTCGGCCGGATGCTGAAGAAAAGCTTTACCGGGGAGGGGGTGCGGCTGACCAAGGCCGATGGTAACGGAACGCTCTACCTGGCAGACCAGGGCAAGAAAGTGTCGATCATCGATCTCGAGGGGCAATCCCTGTTCGTCAACGGCAACGACCTTCTGGCCTTCGAGGACGGCATCGAGTGGGACATCAAGATGCTGCGCAAGGTTACGGCGATGCTGGCCGGTGGCCTGTTCAACGTGAAACTGGAGGGCCGGGGCATGGTCGCCATCACCACCCATTACGACCCGCTCACACTCTCGGTCTCGGCCGATCGTCCAGTGACGACCGACCCCAATGCGACCGTGGCCTGGTCCGGTTCCCTCTCCCCGGAGTTCAAGAAGGACATCTCGCTCAGGACCTTCGTCGGCCGCGGCAGCGGAGAGTCGATCCAGATGTTGTTCCGCGGGGAGGGCTTCGTCGTCGTGCAACCGTACGAGGAAACTCCCGTTCAGGCGGGCCCGCATTAGGCGTGGCTGTCCCTTCTTTGACAATGATGCGGGCATTTGTGATCGCCGAGCCGGGAGGCGCGGAAAAGTTGGAACTCCGGGAGGTGCCCAGGCCGACCCCTCGGGACGGCTGGGTCTTGATTCGCAACCGGGCATTCGGGCTGAACAGGTCCGAATGGTTCACACGACGGGGGGATTCGCCGTCGGTTCAGTTTCCCCGCGTGCTCGGCATCGAGTGCGTGGGTGAAGTGGTCGCCGCTCCGGGCTCGGGCCTGCCCTCCGGTCTTCGGGTCGCGGCAATGATGGGCGGAATGGGGCGAGACTTCGACGGCTCCTACGCGGAGTATGTCCTCGTGCCCGAGCAACATGTGTTCGCGTTGAAGACAGGGCTGGACTGGAAGATCCTCGGGGCCCTGCCCGAAATGCTCCAGACCGTCCACGGCTCGCTCTACCTGGGTCTGGAGATAGAACGGGCGAGTAACGTTCTGGTGCGAGGCGGCACGTCGTCGGTGGGATTCGCCTCAATATCGCTGGCAAGTGTGGCGGGTCTCGAAGTCACAGCGACCACGCGAAGCGCCGCCAAAGCCGACGAACTCCGAGCCGCCGGTGCAACGCATGTCCTCGTGGACGATGGGTCTATAGCGAACCAGGCCCGGGCTATCTACCCTGAAGGGTTCGATCGCGTCCTCGAACTGGTCGGAGCCACAACACTCCTGGATTCGTTAGAGGCCACCCGGCGCGGTGGTATCGTCTGCATGACGGGCATTCTTGGAGGCAAGTGGGCTCTCTCCGAGTTCCTCCCCATGGCAGACATACCAACCGGCGTGAAACTGACTTCATACGCCGGCGAATCGTCCGATATCACATCCGACCAGCTTCAGGAATACGTCGCACGCGTAGAGTCGGGTGATCTCAAGCTCAAGCTCGGCCCAAGCTTCCCTTTCGAACAGCTCCGCAAAGCGCACACCCTGATGGACGAGAACAGTGCCAACGGCAAGATCGTGATCGAGATCGTCTGACCGTGAGCTCGGACGAGGCTACTCCGGGACCCGCTCGAAGCCCCCGGCATTGATGTGGGCGAACATCCGGGTGACACCGTCGGGGCCGGTAGCAAATACATACTTGTTCGAATCCCTGAACCCGGACTCCAGCGGCAACGTCCCGTCGAGCGTGAAGGTGTGCGGTCCCGACGGGCGATAGACGCCCAGCCCGCCGATCACCAGACCGCCATCACCGCTATCCTCGACCGTGCGGCCGCCTCGTCCCGGTGCAGCGCCGGCCGCTGTCGGGATATTCCGGTAAAGACCGGTGTATTGACCGAAATCAACGTCCGGGTCTGGATGTAAAGGCAGTGTGCCGAGGAAATGCTCGAGGACCAGGGCGCGCACGCCGCTGTGAGACACCGCTCGCTCCACCGGTCCGGTGGTCGGCGACAACGTCGTGTCCGCTTCGGCCAGCAACGCGTCACTCGGCTCCCCCCCGCCCCCCATGGTCACGAACACGCCGATCTTCTTGTCGAGCATCATGAATTCCATCGACCGGAAACGGATGCTCCCGTAGTGCTCGAGAACCCGCTCACCGTTGTAGTCATAGGTGAAGAAGTTCATCCCGAAGCCGCTCATGTCGGGGTGATTTCCCCGATTGCGCCTGTGCATCAACTGGAACGTTTCCGGGGACAGGATCGCCGGACCGGTGCCGCCGCCTTCCTGGATGTGGGCAATCAGCCATTTCGCCATGTCCCCAGCGGTCGAATTGACGTCGCCGGCATAGGAGATATAAGGCGAGATCGCCGGGTACGGTAGAGCAACCGGCGGGCCGTCGGGCGCGAACGCGTACTGCGTCACCATGTCCGGCCCGGGGTCGGGTTCGTTGGTGAGCGTGGTATGCGTCATGCCAAGCGGCTCATAGATATTCTCGCGGAACACGTCCTCGAGAGTCTGACCCGTGACGTCCTCCACCAGAAATCCCAGCGTGGCGCTGCAGGGATTGCAATAAATCGAGATCGTCCCGGGCTCGCGCACGACATCCGGAGTGTTGGCGGCGACAAAGTCGGCAGGCAAAGGCGGTACGGGCCTTTCGTCGTCTGTTTCAGGAATGAAGACGGGCGCACCGCCGAGGCCGCCCTGGTGAGTCAGCAGGTCCCAAACGGTGATCTCCTTACCGTTAGGACTCTCCAGTTGGATACGTTCGAGATACTTGTTGGCCGGATCGTCGAGAGAGTCGATCTGGCCACGCTCGAGAAGCTGCGCGACGGCGGTGGACAGAAAGGTCTTGCTCAACGAACCGATGCGGAATTGCGAGGTATTCGGATCCACTGGCGTTCTGGCGACCCAGTCCGCGTATCCATACCCCTTGTTCAGGATCACTTCCCCACCCTGGGTGACGGCAATGGCGAGGCCTGAAACGCGATGCTCCGCGAGGATCCTCCCGAAAGTCTCGTCCGCCCATTCCTCGACCTCGGCCGGGTTCAGCAGGTCCTCGGGGGCAATCGATCCGACGGGGGCGGATGTCCCATCGGCGCCGTCTCGCGTACCGGAACTACACGCCGTCGGTACGGTCGCCAATACAAGGCAGATGAAACCGAAAGCAAATACCTGTGCCCATTTCGATTCCTTTGCTGATTGCTTCATGACCTGCTCCTTATGGCCGACGTTATGGATGTCCCAGCTGGCGGAGGTGACTCGGCAAATCATATGGAACGAAGGAGTTGCGGTCAACGAATTAACGCCCTAGCGGGCCTGGGCCGGTGGCTCCCACAAGCCTGTGGTTCCTATTCCGCCCGCAGCGCAGCCATCGGCGATATGCGGGATGCGCGGAAGGCCGGGATGAAACCGGCGGCAACCGCGACGAGGAGAAGGACGGTCCCCGCTCCCACAAAGGACCACGGATCGCGCGGCGACACACCGAAGAGCAGGGAAGCCAGAAGCGAAGAGAACGCCACAGCCGAGACTCCTCCGATGGCAATGCCCGAGATCGCCAGCAACAACGTTTGACCGACTATGCCCGCGCGAATGCGGGCACGCGATGCACCAAGCGCCTTGCGAATTCCAATCTCGGCCGCACGACGAGTGACGGAATAGGAAATGACACCGTAGATGCCGATCGCGGCCAGGACGATTGCCGCGGCAGCGAAGGCAACGATCAGGTTGACGATGAAACGGCGTGGAGACAGGGCGCGATCCACCCCTGCTGGAGGGGTACGAACGTCGTGGTGGGCAGATCCGGGACGAGGTCGGCGAACGCGGCGCGCAGTCCGGGCGCCACGTCCGCGAAGGGACGGTCGGTGCGGACGACGAGACTGGGCGACATGGTCTCCTGCTGAAGCACCGACAGGTAAAACTCCGGTACGGATGCCCCCTCCACGCTCAGGTGACGGACATCGGCAACCACACCCACAACCTGCAATTCCTTGCCGGAGTTCATCAATATCCCCGACAGGGGGTCCTTGCCGGGCCAGAGAATCTCGGCAAGTGATTGTTTGATCAATGCAACAGGGACGCTTTGCTCATCGTCGAACTCGGTAAACTCGCGGCCGGCGATGATCGGGGTTCCCATAGTTTCCATCAAGCCGGGCCCGACCATCTTGATCAGGGCGCCGTAATACTGGTCCCGAGGCTGCTCCTTTGCCCGGACGCCCCAGGTCCGGTTGCTGTCGAGCGGGACGGCATCGGTTATCGATGCCGCCGCGATGCCGGGAACCGCCCTTGCGGTTAAGACAATCTGCCTCATATACGCGCTGAACTTCTCCATCGAGTCGATGTTCTCTCCGGCATCGACCCGCAACGTGTAAGTGCGTTCGGTCCCGAAACCCAGATCGACGTCGAGCACGTGCAGGAAGCTGCGCATCATCAGTCCGGCTCCGATCAGGAACAGGCAGGCGAGTCCAACTTCCGAGACAACGAGTATCGATCGCACCAACCGATGATCGCGTCCTTCGCTCGAACCACGACCGCCGCCTCGCAAAGCGTCGTCCAGATTTCCACGGGCGGCCGCGATGGCCGGCGCGAGGCCGAACAGCAGGGCCGTGAGAACGGTAACCCCAAGGGCGATGCCGAGCGCGCCGGTATCGATCGTCACAGTTTTGAGCAAGGGAATGCTCAGGTTCTCGACGCGTCGGACATAGTCCACCGCGGCGTAAGCGAACGCAACCCCCAAACCGCCACCGAGAGCGGACAGCACAAGGCTCTCCGTGAGGAGTTGACGTGCCAGGCGCCCCCGACCCGCTCCGATTGCCGCTCGGAGCGCTATCTCTTTCCGACGTGTAGCGGCGCGCGCCAGCAATAGACTCGACAGGTTGACGCAGACGATCAGCAGCACCAGACCGACCCCCGTCCAGAGCGTCAGAATCGATCGTCCAGCGTCGCCGATAACCGACTCATGGAAAGGCTTGAGGATCGCGTTGTAGTTCGATCCGAACTCCGGACGGTCCTGCTGTTGACGCTCGATGACCTCTTTGGCCTCGGTCAGTGCGGCTTCGAGTGTCATACCAGGCTGGAGTCGGCCGATGACGGCCATCGTGTTGCCCCATTCGCGGAGGACGTCGAAGACAGCAGGCATGTAGATTTCGATCTGGATGCCCGGTGCGAAAACGGAACCAAAATCGAACGTGGGAGGCATGACGCCGACAATCGTGGCCGGGCGGTCGTTGACGACGACCTGGCGGCCGATCACTCCGGGGTCGGATGAGTAGCGCCGCGCCCACAGGCCATGACTGAGAACGACCGCACCCGGACCACTCCCCAGGCACTCTTCATCAGTAAAGGTTCGACCGATCAGGGGCGCCACACCGAGAAAAGGAAAAAAATTCGCGGGAATCATGACACCGGACACGCGATCGGGATCGGCGTCGCCGGTGAGCTTGTAGCTGGACCGCGCAAAGAAGGCCTCGTAGGTCGTCACCTCCTCGAAGCTTCGCATCTTCGTCAGGGCTTCGTACGTCGCGACGGTCGAAGTGCGGCCTGATAGTCCCTGCGTGTCTCTGTTTATTATCCAGGTCAGACGCTCGGGTGCCCGGAACGGCAGCGGTTCCAGCAAGAGAGTGTCGATCACACTGAAGACGGCGGTATTTGCTCCGATACCGATGCCGAGAATCAGGATGGCGACGATCGTAAAGCCTGGTTGCCTTCGAAGCTGGCGGAAAGCATAACGAACGTCGAAGAAAAAACTTTGGGTCTTCCGCAGAATTTGTGGGTAAAACCGTCTTCCATCGCCGCTTGAGGAGACCACGGTGCTCGCCAAGCCTCAAGGCTTCCCTCGCAAGCTCGGCGGTGTCGGCTGGTGTGGGCGATGGGGAACGGGGCCTCCGGCGGGGGCTCCGGGCACCGGGTGTAGGCGTCCGACCGAAGTGGGTACTGGAATATTCGCCGTCGAACAAAAGAATAAGGTACTTTGTTTCAATTACTTATGTGCGCACAGGCCTTTGGACTGCCCACAAATTCTGCGGAGGAGGCCATTATTTCTCCTCAGCAAGAACGCGCTGAATTCCTTCCAGCATTCGTTCGAAGCTGGATACCTCACTTTCGAGACGTCTTTCACCCGCCGGCGTCAGGGTGTAGATGCGGACACGTCGGTTCGTGGCGGAGACCCCCCATTTCGCGTGGACCCAGCGTTCTCTCAGCATGCGTTGAAGGGCCGGATACAGCGAACCTTCCTCGATCTGCAGCAGTTCCCTGGAGGATCTCTTGATGCGTTGTGTGAGCGCATACCCGTGCAACGGCTCCTGCTTCAACGTGCGCAGAATCATCATCTCCAGGGCTCCGGGGAACAGGTCCCTCGTTTGTCGTCGTCTCATGGAAACAAAATACACCTTATTTTAATAAATACCTAGACTAAACTAAGGTGGTGTTCGTTACCAAGCAATGTCAGATTGATCAAAAAATGTCTGATCACATCCGAACGCCGGGGAGAGTGTGTACGGCCGCGGCCGTCCCTGGCCCAATCACGTTCACAGTCGCGGGAAGAGCCTCGATACCCGAATTCATTCTCTTGTTGTCTGACGAGAAAAACCGGGGATAATCGAACCCATCGTATTCGAACGACGTCTGAAAGGCTCAACCAAAAGGGGAAACGCATGAACGTCCATAGGACCGCACTCAAACTTCTCTTCTCGACCTTTATGGCCCTGGTTGCGACGTTCCCGCTAGCCTGGGCGGGCGCTCAGGAGAGCTCTCAGTTCAACGAATCGATGCTCTCCGACACCTCCGTCCAATCGGCGTTCGATTACATTGAAGCCAATCGGGAAACCATCGTCGACGAGTGGATCAGGCTGACGGAGATACCCGCTCCTTCCACCATGGAGGAACAGAGAGCCGCCTACCTCCGCGAACAGTTGGAAGCGATTGGGGTGGACGAGATTTCATCCGATGCAAGGGGAAACCTGATCGCGACGATCAAGGGTTCCGGAGGTGGGCCAACCGTCGCCCTGGCAGCGCACATGGACACGGTTTTCAACATCGACACCCCCGTCGAGGTCCGGAGGGAGGAGGAGAGACTCTATGCCCCCGGCGTCGGCGACGACACATCGGGCTGCATCGGACTTCTCTGGGCGGTGCGTGCGCTCAAAGACGCCGGGATCCAGACGAAGGGCGATCTGATGATTGTCTTCACGGTGGAAGAGGAATTGGGCCTGTTTGGCGCTCGAGCGTTTCTGGAAGATTGGAAGGATCGCCTGGACATGTTTATTGCGGTCGACGGGACGCTGGGACAGATGAGCTACGGAGCTCTGGGAATCAGTTGGTATAAGTTCATCTTCAGTTCGGACGGTTCACACACCAATCGCAGCGCCGGACAACCGAATCCCGCAAAGGCGATTGCCAGCGCGATCTCCCAGATCTACACCATTCCCTTGCAACCCGCCGGCAACGAGATGGGAACGGTCTACAACGTGGGTTTGCTGGGTGGCGGAAAGGTTTTTAACGCCATCTCCGAGGAATCCTTCTTTACCGTCGATGTTCGTTCGGCGGACCCTGAGAAGCTCAAGGACATGGAGGACAAGATCCAGAACGCGGCCGAGCATGCAGCGCAGATGGAAGGGGTGCGTTTGAGCGTGGAGAGACCGTTGATCCTCCCTGCGGCCCAGATTTCAGGTGCGCTGGATTCGTCGATCGTGCAGACAGGCGTCGCTGTCCTGGACGCGCTTGGAATGGAGGCGGAACTGACGCTTCGGGGATCCACCGATGCTAACGTGGCCATGGAAATGGGAATACCCTCGATCTCGATCGGAGCGGCGAAGGGCGAACGGGCCCATCAGGAGAGTGAAGGCATCGAGATTGAACCCATCTACGATGGGATTAAACAGATGCTGCTGCTGATGGTCAGTTTGGGCGGCAAGTAAGCGGAAGCGTCTGGGGTCAGTGGGTCATCGAATAGACGATCCAGTTAATCCCCATGCGGAAAGCATACCCGGAAAATTTATTGGGATAGCATTCCGCGTCGGCCCACTCCCAGGCGTCGCCGATGTCGGTATTGAAATTGATCACCATCATCGGCCGGCGCACGTCGTCGAAAATCGCCAGAGCATACGGGGTGAAGCCATCTCGTTGGTGTGTGGGTCCACCGCGGCAACCATTTCCGACGTTTGGCACCTGCATGATCTGGTCAATGTCGAAGAACGAATGGAAGATTTGATGCGAGGACGGGATCTCCTCGGGCTCCCTTTCCGGGAAGATCTTCTTCAACTGATAGTAGAAGTTCTGCCACTCACGCGTTCCCCAGAAATCATCGATGACAAGGAAGCCCCCGCGCAGCATGTACTCGCGCAAACGCTCCGCCTCTTGCGGGCTGAGTTCCATGCCCCTTCCGACCTCCAGGGCATAGATGAACGGATAGCTGAACAACTTGGGATCCATGATGTCGATCGCAATGTCCTGGTCGAGAACCACCCGGACATTGGACATGCGGTCGATGGCAAAGATGAACTGCTTGTCGGCCTTCGGCCAGTCGACGGCCCAATTGCTCCGCCCGAACCCGCGGAAACCGGACATTCTTTCGCTATAGATCAACCGGGCGAAAACGAACTCCGAGCCGTCCGCTCCGCCGTAACCGCCCAGCTCTCGCTGGGGAAAGAGCTGGAACGCAAGCAGGGGCAACGGGAGCAGGGCTATACCGATGAACTGCAATAATCGCTTCATTTGTATTCGCAAACTGTCATGAGAATCTGAATGCCATTCTACCTAATAATCCCAGACAAACAGAAGCCCCAAGGAGCCTCGGCGGCAGAAGAGATCTACTGCGAAAGCGGTATAATCGGTCCATATTTCCCCGATTTTTCGTTAAATAGAACCACTATTCGCCTCAAAATTGAGAAAATCTGGCCTCGATTCTCCACTTTCTCGCTACGATCCCTTCTGCCGCACAGGCCCCTGGATTTCATGTGTCTGTACGCGGCCAGAAGATGAACCTGGCCCATCACCTCGTACGCGCTGGCCTTTTCCGTGGCGACTGCCCCGCTGTCGCGCTGGGCACGAGCGTCGTGCGACACTATCGCGAGCTGGCCTCCCGAGCCTCGAGAATTGCCGGTGCGCTGCGCGGTACTCTCGGTCTCGAGCCCGGCGATCGCGTCGCGCTAACGCTCAGGAATTGCCCGGAATATCTCGAGCTGATCTATGGTTGCTGGCACGCCGGACTTGTAGCCGTTCCGATCAACCGAAAGCTGCATCCGAACGAGTTCGCCTACATGTTCGAGCACAGCGGTGCGAGGGTCGGCTTCGCGACTCGGGAACTGACCGAAGCGGCCGCCGGCACCGGCGTCCTGCAACGACTTATCGAGGTTGGCAGTGCGGAATACGAAGGCCTGCTCGGTGCGCCCGAACTCGCAGTCGAGACACGGGCTCCGGACGATCCAGCCTGGCTCTTCTACACCAGCGGCACTACCGGACGCCCGAAAGGGGCAACCCTCACGCATCGCAATTTGCTCGCCATGAGCTTCTGCTATGTTGCGGACGTCGATCCCGGGAGCCCGTGGGGCGCCATCCTGCACGCCGCACCGATGAGTCACGGATCCGGGCTTTACGCTATACCGAACGTCATTCAGGGCGCTTGCCACGTGATCCCGGAAAGCGGCGGATTCGACGCTGCCGAAATCTATGAGCTGATCCGAACCTATCCCGACATTTCGTTCTTCGCAGCGCCGACCATGGTCAAGCGACTGCTCGACCATCCGGGCGATGAGGACACGCGCAATCTGAAAACCATCATGTACGGTGGCGGGCCGATGTACGTGGAGGACTCCCGTGCCGCGTTGGAGAGATTCGGTCCCAGGCTCGCGCAACTCTACGGCCAGGGCGAGAGCCCCATGACGATCACTTCTCTCGGTCGAAGCGTCCACGCTGACAGGGACCACCCGCGCTGGCTCGCCCGCCTGGCATCGGTCGGTGTTGCCCAGAGCGTGGTGGAGGTCCGCGTCGCCGACGATAAAGATCGAACGCTCCCGGTTGGCGAGATCGGAGAGGTTCTGGTTCGCGGCGACTCGGTGATGCGGGGTTATTGGAAGGATCCGGACGCGACCGCTCAAACCCTGCGGAACGGCTGGCTGCACACCGGCGATGTCGGGACTCTGGACGACGATGGGTTCCTCACGCTCAAGGATCGATCGAAAGACGTCATCATCTCGGGCGGCACCAACATCTATCCGAGAGAGGTCGAGGAAGTGCTCGTCCGCCACCCGGGGATCGCCGAGGTCTCGGTCATCGGCCGGGAGGACAGGGAATGGGGCGAGGTGGTCGTGGCGTATGTCGTCCGACGCGGAAACGATGCGCCCGACGCCGGGGAACTCGATACGTTTTGCTTGGAGCGAATGGCGCGCTTCAAGCGCCCCAGGCATTACCGTTTCATCGCCCGGCTCCCGAAGAACGAGTACGGCAAGGTGCCGAAGACCGCGCTTCGGGAGCTGGAGGCGAGCCGGCACCGAGCAGGTGCCGACTCGACGCGCCTTGAATAGCTATCGGACCGGCCCTACTCCGAACCGGTCGTCGCCGTCTCGCGCGTCCACTGTTCGCTCAAGGCCTCGCGTTCGACCGCGGTCCCGCGGAGATACACGTCGGAGATGCGCCGCGTATTCGTGATGTCGTCGAGAGGGTTGGCGTCGAGAACGATAAAGTCCGCGCTCTTTCCCGATGACACGGTGCCGGCGTCTTCCAGTTCCAGGAACTCGGCCGCGTTGCGTGTCGCGGAAACGATAACCTGGGCCGGCGTCATACCCGCCGCGACCATATCTTCCATTTCAACGTGCGGCTGCCACGGCGTGCCGCCATCCGTGCCGAATGCGATCTTCATGCCTGCTTCGCTCAGCCGGACCAGATTGCGAGCCTGGATTCCATGACTCTCCTGGGCTGCAGGCCGATCCGTGGACCTTTCCTGAAGCTGTGCGACCTGCTCGGCCGGCAGCGTTCCGCTCAACCAGCTCATGTCCGTCGCCACGCCTCGACCACCCATGTTCGGTATCAGGACAACATCCGGGCGTTCCTGGACCATTGCCACAAATTCATCGTCGACGTCCATATCGCGAACACCGTGAGCAAACGCGTCGAGACCCGCTTCGAGGAGGCCCTTCGCATCCTCGAGGGAAAAGATATGAGCAGCGACCCGGAGGTTGTTCGCGTGCGCCTCGTCGATGACGGCACCGTACAGCGCGGGTGTCAACTTCTCGTACTGACCGTTCCGGTCGTCCACCCAGATCTTGATCAGGTCGACCTGTCTTGCGGCGTTATCCTGGACGGCCGTCCGGGCCTCCTCTTCGCTCGTGATCCAGAACGAGGCTTCGGTGCGTCCTTCCTCGGGCATGGTGATCCCGCGGCCGGCGGTCAGCAATCGCGCGGCGTTGGGGATCGTCTCACCCCGAATGTCGAACGCGAGATCGGTATCATCGTGGCCCATGCTTATGGTCGCGCTGATGCCGTAGTAAGCCAGCCGTTGCAACATGTCGACGATAGCCTCGCGGTTCGTCCCCGCGTGCTTGTGTGCGTCGACGATCGCCGGCATGACCGTCTTGCCCGTCAGGTCCACAACCTCCGCACCGGCCGGAGCGGTGACCTGCCCTCTGGCGCCCACTTCAAGGAATCGACCGTCCTGAATAACGATCACGGAATCCTCGATCGGTTCGCTGCCGTCTCCGACGATGAGCCGAGCGCCCTCGAACACCGTCACGCCCTCCAACGGCGGCGCCTCCTCTACAGCCGGCGCGCACGCCGTCACCAGAAAGAGAGCGACCGTAGCTACACCCGCCATGAACCTCACTCGATGCCATTCCGCCATTAGACGACGCATAAAACCTCCTACCTCTTGAAACTGAAATTGCAGATTGAGACTCCATACTGCGATGAGGAGTCCACGAGGAAGAATATGACTATTGGTGATCCGCGACAATGGAAAAAAACCGTTTAGAAAATGGACGGGAAACGGGGACTGCCACTCGCGGCCCTCTTTTATCTGCCATCGACTAAACGATTTACAATTGCCTCCTCCGCAGAATTTGTGGGCAGTCCAAAGGCCTGTGCGCACATAAGTAATTGAAACAAAGTACCTTATTCTTTTGTTCGACGGCGAATATTCCAGTACCCACTTCGGTCGGACGCCTACACCCGGTGCCCGGAGCCCCCGCCGGAGGCCCCGTTCCCCATCGCCCACACCAGCCGACACCGCGGAGCGCAGCCGAGGGTCAAGGCCGGCGCAGCCGCCGAGCTTGCGAGGGAAGCCTTGAGGCTTGGCGAGCACCGTGGTCTCCTCAAGCGGCGATGGAAGACGGTTTTACCCACAAATTCTGCGGAAGACCCTTACAATTCAACAGGAGGTTCGGCGCCCAGGCCGAGGGTGTTCGAGTTCGAAGAACCGGGAATCTCCTAGTTCAGTTTCTTTCCAATCCGATACTTGATGGCGTCCGCCAGGAGGATGTATTTGATGAGGACAATGCGACTGCCTAGTTCCGTACTGGAGTTCACATCGGTCTCCAGCTTCGTGCTCCAGGAACCCGTCCGAGACTCCTTCACTTCGTAGATCGCCCGTGCTTCGAGGATGACGATCGCGTCGGCGCCGGATTCGGTGGCGTCCGGGAGAATAACGTCCGACAGTATTTCCCGCCGCACCTCAGGTGGCATCGGTCCCGTCTTGTCTTCGAATCCGGTTGGTGCGGCCTGGACGGCATCGCCAATGTACTGGATGGACCGAATCTTCGTGTAGGGGCGATCGGGACGTCGGTCGAGCACTTCCGGCACACTTTCCGGTTGTCGGGCCAGGAGCTCCTCGATCGTCGGACCGTCCAGTCTCGGCGCCACCGCATGACATTCGGCAACGATTGCGGGCAGACGCGTTCGGACGGCGTCTCCGCGATCGTCTGCGGAGAGGGCTTCGGCCACCATGTTCGTGTCGGCTCCAACGTCCATCAGGTCACATGCCAACTGGGAGCGACCCGCCTCGATGGCCCACATCAGGGGGTACTCCCCATTACGGCTCCGGGCGTTGGGATCCGCTCCAGCCTTTAGAAGCGTGCGAGCTGCCAAATCTTTCCCTTCCCGGACCGCCAGCATCAGGGGAGACCATCCCTCGTCGTCGCTGGCGTCCACGTATGCGCCATCATCCAGAAAGCGCTCGATATCCTGGATCGACCCGATCCTCGCCGCTGTTCTCAGACCGAGGCCGACGTCCACCGGTTCGTCATCGCGCGCATAGTAACCGGTACGGGCATTCGCACTGTAGGCCGCATCGGCAACTCCGATTCGCACGCGCCGAAACCCTCCGTCACGCGCGGTATTCGTGGACACATAGGACAGCACGTATTGAGACCTCAACGTCTCCTGGATTTCGCGAAACGTGTCGGACAGATCTTCGCGGCGCTCCGGAAAGAAAACGGCCCCGCCCGTTTCTTCGGCGAGTTGCCGCAAGACGATGTCTCCCCCTGCCTGATAGACGAGAGTCTGATCCGTGATCGAGACGACTTCGCCATAGTTCCGCGTCCTCCGACGCGTCTGAACCCGGTTCGTGCTGACCGCGTAAACCGTGACGTTGTTTTTCTGCGCCGCGTCGATCGCCTGCTTCAGTGTGAACTCGCTGGAATTATCCACGCCGTCGGTGATGATGATCAGGACTCGCCGGCCGGACTGTCCGACGAGATTCCGGATCACCGTCAGGTAGATGCCGTCGAACAACTCCGTACCACCGCCGGCCTTGACCCGGGCTACGGCGTCGGCCAGAACTTCCGGATCGTCGGTAAAGTCCTGCATCAGGTTGACGTAGGAATCGAACGTGACGACGGATGCCGTGGCGGTGTCGGGGCGGAGCGTCTCGGAAAAGAAATCCAGGGCGGCCTGCTGTTCGAAACGCAGCTTGTTCAGGATGCTCCCACTGGCGTCGATCAACAGCGAGATCCGAAGCGGCAGGTTCGTCTCGGTGTGAAAGTTCTGGATCTCCTGGCCGGCATCGTCTTCAAGAACGGTGAAATCGTCACGATCCAGGTTGGTTATGAAACGACCTTTCTCATCGGTAACGGTGAACACGACGTTCACCAGATCGACGTCGACCCGCAGGGTTTGGTTGTCCAGTGTCTGCTGGCTCGGCGGGCTGGCCCAGACGCGCGGCCCGAGAGCCAGGGCGACAGACAGGACTCCGACGAAAAGCGCCCCCGGACCGGACCGGCCGACGGCATCCCTGGTTCCTCGATGTGCACCTGCCATGACTCTTAGATTATTTCGAAAGGAAGGAGTTAAGCAAAGTAATTAGGGGCAGAGGTCCACTGCCGCTGGTTATTTTTTCCGCTCCACTCCAAGAGCTTTCATCCGCTTGTGAAGGTTCGTCCGGCCGACTCCGAGCGAACGGGCCGCCGCGGCGACGCTCCAGTCGGAGGACTCGAGAGCCTCCATGATGCGAAGCCGCTCGGCCACTTCACGGGTTTCCTTCAAGCCGGAGGCATCACCTGCCGAGTTGGGCTGACGGACCTCCACCGGGATCGAGTCGACACCGATTCGATCGCCCGGAGCCAGAATGGCCATGCGCTCGATGATGTTGCGAAGCTCCCGAATGTTGCCGGGCCAGCGGTACCCTTCAAGAACAGCCAGCGCGTCGTTCTCCAGCGTGCGGAGATGGAAGTTGTTTCGGGAACAGAAGTCCTCGAAGAAATATTCGACCAGGGGGCGGATATCCTCCCGACGTTCCCTCAACGGGGGGACACGGATGGGGACAACGCTCAGTCGGTAGAAGAGATCTTCGCGGAACTCGTCGCGCCCGATCAACTCTTCGAGGTTCCGGTTTGTGGCGGCAATGACACGAACCGTTGTCCGAACGGTCTGCTCCCCGCCGACCCGCTCGAACTCGCCCTCCTGTAGCACCCGCAACAACTTGGCCTGGGAAGAGGCCTGGAGGTCGCCGACCTCATCGAGAAAAATCGTCCCCCTGTCGGCCAGCTCGAACCGTCCCCGCCGACGGGCCGTGGCTCCGGTGAAAGCGCCCTTCTCGTGTCCGAAGAGCTCGCTTTCGATCAGCTCGGTGGGAATAGCGGCGCAGTTGACCTTCACGAAGGGGCCGCCCGAAAAGGGGCTTTCCCGATGGATGTGCGCCGCGATGAGTTCCTTTCCTGTCCCGGACTCGCCGGTTAACAGAACCCTGGCATCGGAGCGGGCGACACGACTGGCCTGATCGACAACCTGCAGGAACATGTGGCTGCCGCCAACCATCCGCGGACCTTCACCGACGACCTCCCGGTACTGGGCGTTCTCCCGTTCGAGCCTGGCCTGACCGAGCGCGTTCTTGACCGCCAGCAGAACCCGCTCCCGCGCAAGCGGCTTTTCCAGAAAATCGAAGGCTCCGGCTCGAGTGGCCTCGACGGCATCCGCAATCGTTCCGTGCCCCGAGATCATGATGACCGGAGCCGGATCATCCTCACTGCGCAACCAACGCAGCAGATCGATGCCGCTGCCGTCCGGAAGGCGCACGTCGACAAGATAGGCATCCTCCCGACCGACACCCACTCGCGCCCGGAAAGCCTCGGCGGTCTGGGCAACGCTAACAGCGTAACCCTCGCGTTCGAGGACCAGGCGCAGCGATCGCCCGATGTTTTCTTCGTCGTCAACGATGAGGATTCGCTTCGCAGTCATGGGTCAGGATCAGGAACCTGTGGGCGCGGCCGGAAGAGATACTCGAAACCCGGCGCCGCCGAGCTGTCCGTCGATCAGTATGATATCGCCTCCGGCGAGCAAAGCGCTCTTTCGCGCTATTGAGAGACCCAGCCCCATCCCCTTTTTCTTGAAGGTGATCGTAGGTTGAAACAGGGAGGCTCGCGCTTCGGTACTCAGGCCCGGGCCGGAATCGTGGACTTCGACAAAGACCTCGTCGTTATCGCAACCCGTCGCGGTACGCACGCGTCCGGCCGGTCCAGCGGCTTCCGCCGCGTTTTCGAGCAGGTTCGTCAGGATGCCCCGGGTGTGATCGGCATCGGCCCACGCTTTCGGTCGGGCGCCGTCAAGGCTCAGTTCGTAGGTCACATCGCGGTGTCCCGACCCGAGGAACGCCACGCGCTCTTCGATGATTACATTGACGTCCAGCGTCTCGGGATTCATGGAAGGCTCACTCGAGAATTCCGAAAAAGCCTGGACGCGCCGTTCGAGCGTTTCCACTTCGTTGACGACGATGCCGGCGGCCTGCTCCATGAACTGACGATCATCTGGATTCCCTCGTGCAAGGATCTCCTCAACCGTCAGTCGGATCGGCGTCAGGGAGTTCTTCAATTCGTGCGCCATCTTGCGCGCGAGTGCCTGCCAGCTGGCGACCTGGGTGAGGTAAATGAGACGCTCCTGGCTCTGCTCGAGTCGGTTCGCCATATCGTTGAACGCCCGAATCGCCTGGCCGGTCTCGTCGTAACGGTCCGTCTCGAGTCGGACGCCGAGGTCGCCATCGGCCAGTTGACCCAACCCTCCGGTCAATTGCTGGATGGGCCGACTGATGCGGTGCGCCAGGTAGATCAGAGACACCAGCGACGCAACCCAGACCGCCGCTACCAGCGTCAGGAGCGTGAGGGTGAAGCCACGCCGGAGATCGCGCGTCAGGGCGGCTTCAACAGTGCGGCGCGCCTGGCCGTACTGGGTGGCGAGTTCCTCCATGCGGACCTCACCCAGGTTCCTCGAATAGGCGTGGACAGCGCCTTCGGTCCGGACCAGGTAGTCCAGGACGTTGCCTCCTGTGCCGGAGACGTCGAATCGCGCAGCCTCCCCGCTCTCCCAGAATGCAACCACCGGCTCGGGCCAGGCGCCGCTGTCGGACGCCGCGTATATCTCATCCGGGGCCCGGCCTCCGGCCACTTCCGTCTCAAGCTCCCGACGAGCCTGCTGGTAGAACTCCCGAGCCGTCTCTTCGAGCGCGAGCGACAACTCGTCGAGTTCCGCAGTCGTCGCAAAATCAAGACTACGGTCCAGCAAGGTTGTCGTGATCCATACCGTCACGATGAGGGGAACGACAGTCGCGGCGACGAACGCTGCGATCAACCTGTTACGCACCCTGTTCATCGAACCACCTCAAACTCGGTAAAATCTGTCCTCGATTCCCCACTTTCTCGCTACGATCCCTTCTGCCGCCCAGGCTCAGGGCGCAGATCTCCGAGCCGCACAGGTCCCAGTTCTTGCCGGCCCAGGAGCAGTTGCTCGCGATCCGGGCGACTGAAGATGTCGATAAGATTTCCCAGCGCCAGCCCGAACGGTCCCGAGTCCTTGTTCTGTTCGGCCATGCTCTCCTCGAGAAACTCTAATCTTACCCAGAACGACTGGTCGCTTGCGAGCCCCGTTATGGGCAGCGAAAGCTTGTCCACACACCACGCCTCGGCCGCCCTGGCCGTCAGGTGGGAGACCGAGGTCGGAGTCTGGGCCAGGTGCGTGACAGCGAACTTTTCTTCCCAGAGATCGTAGCTGACAATGCATCGTTGGGTATCGATCCGGGCGGCGGCGGCATCGAGACTCTGGCGAAGGTCGAGCCTCAGCCTGAACGTTACCGCGGTTCCGTTGAGAAGGTGTTCGAGCGGCGGCTCGACGAGGAAGCGGAGCGAGGGCGCGGCCACCTTCAGGCGATCACCATCGAGACGGGCCTTGAGCGGTTCGGCCGCCAGCACCGTGCCGATCACGACCAGAGCACAAACCCACACCGGTGTCGTCCGCCGCATCAATGCCACGGGGCACCTCAAAACCCCGACCTCATACGGACACCCACCGTAAAGACTGGATTGAACCCGGACGATTGGAGTGGAACCGCGAACGTGAGAAACCAGTCGTCCTCGGGATCACTCCCGTGTAGCCCGAACCCAACCGAGTGCCTCGGTCGAACCAGTTCACCGGAGTTCCAGACCGCACCTGTGTCGTAGAACAACTGGAAAACCGAGTAGCCATACTCCAGGGAACCGGAGACGACGCGATCCCCACCGTATGGGGTCAGGTCGAACTTGTTCCAGCCACGCAGTGTCCTGGAGTCGCCGAGAGCGAATCTCTCGAACAAGGGCGCGGTCCCCTCGATCCGGCCGGCCTAGAAGCGACCCGAGAACCGGTTCCTGTCACGCTTGAAGGTGTAGATGGCGCGGCCGAAATGGCGGGAGTACACGAAATCGCTGTCAATGTTTCCGGCTCCGGCCCGCGCCTCGTATCCACTCTTGAACGATTGCCGGGAGTCCTCCCCCTGCCACAGTCGTTCAAACCCGAGTGAGGCAACCCCAGCGTTGGCACTCTCAAGGGCAGACATCCCCGAGGAGTCGGCCAACGCCTCGTTGTCGAGTTCGGAGATGCTGGCTCCAAAGCTGAAGTTGAGTTCGGGCGTAATCGCAACTGTGATCGACGCCTCGAAGTTCACACGCGAGCGGTAGGTTACGGGAACACCCTCGGTATCCCGAACGGCGAGCCGTGTCGCCGGCTCCCATTTCTGACGGTAGCGTGCCAGTGCTACCCGGACTCCCAGTCGATCCGTTCCGACCCGCACATTCTGGTATGCGATGCCAAATCCGGAGAAGCGTTCGATCAACTCGTCTGCGTTGTAGGCTCCATACAGGGAAACCCGATTGTCGCCGGAGTCTATCGGCGCTTCGACAGCAAGGCTGAAGTTCTGTTTCGAGTGATACAGGAAGAAGGACGGCAGTTCGCGGAATGGTATCCAGGGCTCACGTTTCACCTCGAAGATCAGACGGATGCGATCTCGAACAGTGCCGCGTCTGATTCGACGGGAGACCCGCTGGCGTGGGCCGAGTTCCCGGGCTATCCGTTCACGGACCCGCGTGGCTTTCTTCTGGTCGAGTCGTTCCCCCACCAGGCCTTCCATTTCGGTCCGGACTTCGTCACTCAGGATCGATTCGTCCACGCCATCGATCTCGACACTTTCAACCGTGTAGCGAGAATTGATATTGGAGCGCAGCGCCGCGTCGTCACCGATCCGCGCGACCAGGAAGATGAGCCGGATTCGGTCGGCCTCGCCAGTTGTGGCCTCGATCTCTCGCGTGGCCGCGATGTATTCGGGCAGTTCCTGGCCGACGCGGTCCGTCAACGCCTGAACAGCCTCCGCGTTGAGCGGCAGGCCTTCGAGGGCGCGGATGTCTCGTTGGAGTCCGGGGCTCAGCCGGTCGTCGTCGATCCCGGTGATCTCGACCGTATCGATAGTCGGGGGCGAATCCACCGCCGGGACCTGGGCCGCGACCGTCGTGCTCACCCAAACTGTCGTGATGAAGAGCGCACAGATAAATCGTTTCATGCGCTGCGTCTTTGCATGTCCTCGTCCAATGTCTAAGTCTTTGACGGTACTAGAGAATGGACGCTGGCACCTGTGAATGGAAAGCACAGGTGTGCGCCATCGGCACGCCCGACAACAAGAACAGGCACGTCTGTCCCTCCCTAAATTCTACGCCATAAACTATTGGATACATGGGTGATCAAATAGGGACAGTCATGCCTGTCCCTATTTTGCGATCGGGGTAATGTGGCACAATGGGGGTTTGGACTGACAACGGAACCGGGGACTGGTGCCCGGACTTACCTCTCGATCTCAACAGGATGAACAATTGAAATGAATCTTCGTAACATCGCCATCGTCGCCCACGTCGACCACGGAAAGACCACACTCGTCGACGCCATGCTTTGGCAAAGCGGGACGTTTCGCGAACACCAGACGGTGCAGGATCGGGTCATGGACTCGATGGATCTGGAGCGCGAAAAAGGCATCACGATCATGGCCAAGAACACGGCCATCCGTTACGGTGACGTCAAGATCAACATCGTCGACACGCCCGGACACGCCGACTTCGGCGGTGAAGTGGAACGCACGCTCGGGATGGTGGACGGCGTCATGCTGCTTGTCGACGCAGCCGAGGGCCCGCTGCCCCAGACTCGGTTCGTATTGTCGAAGGCCCTGGAGCTTGCGCTTCCCGCCATCGTCATCATCAACAAGATCGACCGGAAGGACGCACGCCCTGAAGAGGTACTGAACGAAGTCTACGACCTGTTCATCGACCTGGACGCGACAGAACAGCAGATCGAGTTCCCCGTGATGTACTCGGTGGCACGGGAAGGCAAGTGCTCGCCCTCGCTCGCCGAGCCGCTCCACGATCTGCGGCCGCTGTTCGAAATGATCGTCGACCACATCCCCGCACCCACAGGTGAGGCGGACCGGTCGTTTCAAATGTTGGTGACGACGGTGCAGCCGGACGATTACCGCGGGCCTCTGGCGATCGGACGGATCGTTGACGGGACCATTCGCCACCGGCAGAAGGTAACGCTCTGCCACCGGGACGAATCGCAAACTCCGGCCGAAGTGACCGAGTTGTTTGTCTATGAGGGACTGGAACGGGTTTCGGTCACCGACGCCGGTCCCGGAGACATCGTCGCAGTCGCCGGCATGACCGGGATCGGTCTGGGCGAGAGCATCGCCGACGGCGAAGACCCCCACCCTCTCGCGCCGTTGCACGTGGATGAGCCCACGATGTCGATGGAGTTTTCGATCAACAACTCTCCGTTCAGCGGAAGGGACGGTCCGTACGTCACCTCGCGTCACGTGCGCGACCGACTGATGAAGGAAGCCCGCAA
Organism: Terriglobia bacterium; assembly: GCA_965262425.1. Classification (GTDB taxonomy): domain Bacteria; phylum Acidobacteriota; class Terriglobia; order 20CM-2-55-15; family 20CM-2-55-15; genus CAZOZZ01. The sequence goes on from OZ253536.1 coordinate 4,121,447, forward strand.
CAACCTCTCGATGAGGGTGGAAACGACCGATTCACCGGACCGTTTCCAGGTGTTCGGTCGTGGAGAGCTTCAACTGGCGATTCTTATCGAACAGATGCGGCGCGAAGGCTACGAGTTTTCGGTCGGGATGCCGCGCGTCATCACACGAATTGTCGATGGGAGCAGACACGAACCGTACGAATTGGCTCTGATCGATGTGGCAGAGGACTACATGGGAATCGTTGTGCAAAAACTCGGCACACGTAAAGGCGTGATGGTGAAGATGGTCAATCACGGCTCCGGTCGGGTCCGGCTGGAGTTCGACCTCCCAAGCCGGGGGCTGATCGGATACCGGACCGAATTTCTCACCGACACGAAGGGCACCGGGATCCTGACACACATGTTCAACGAGTACAAGCCGTGGGCGGGCAACATCAAACACCGGGCCACTGGAGCGCTGGTCGCCGACCGACCGGGGCCCGTCACCGGTTTCGCGGTGATCAATCTGCAGGAACGCGGCGAGTTATTCGTCGCGCCAACCGACAAGGTTTACCGCGGCATGCTGGTCGGGGAAAACAGCCGGGACGCCGATCTGGATGTGAACATCACCAAGGAAAAGAAGCTGACGAACATGCGTGCCTCGGTGTCCGACACGTACGAGAAGATCGTGCCGCCGCTTCGAATGTCGCTCGAACAGTCCCTGGAATTCATCCGTCACGACGAACTGATCGAAGTCACTCCGAAGAGCCTGCGGCTGCGCAAGCGTCACCTCGACCCGAACGACAGAAAACAACATGCGGCGCGGGGGAACTAGTGTCCTGTCCCGTAAATACGGTTGCTATATTTCGGAGGCGAACGGTGCTGGATTTGGCGGAGCGACGACGTGGCAATGCTCTTCATTGTGAGGAGGAGCGACTCCAAAGACGGCGCTGTTCCACCCGAACCCGTAGGGCCGATGGAAGTTGCTGGTTGCCAGGGCCGAGCCGATCGGGTTCACACTCACGTTTATAGAATGCCCCAATGCACTCGTCGCTTCTGGCAACGTCCACCGGAGATAGTAATCGTATTTACGGGACAGGACACTGGGGAGGGGCAAGTGTACTGAACTGGCCGGTGTAGTTCCGTCGGGGTTCGCCGTTCGGCCGTTCCGTTCATCTCGAAGTTCTGGTATGTTTTTCGAAGCAAATCTTAAACCCCTTCTGATCGGCAAAGGCGGCAACGGGAACGATCATGCGATTCAACGTGGGCCAGAAGATTCTCAGCATCGCCGTCGTCACGCTCGCGTTGATGCTGGTCGTTGCGCTTTATTCGATCAGACTCATCGACAACATCGCGGACGACCTGGCCAGCATATCGAGCACACAAATTCCCGTTGCTGAAGGAATTGCCCGCATCGAGGTTCATATTCTGGAACAGGCCGTCTTTCTGGAACGGTTGCAGTTGCTGACCGAGGAAGAACGCGGCGCGCCGGAAACGATCGAAGAACAGCGCAGCCATTACGCCCTGCGTGGCCAGGCGGTGGTAAGGGAACTCGCCGGCGCCAGGTTCCTGTTAGAGACCGAGCTCGACGACGACCTCGGCCGCCATGCCCTGAGAACCATCGAGGTGATGACCACGGATCTCGTCGAAATCGAAAACGAATACCGGGAGTTGCGCGGGCAGGGCGACGCGCTGCTGGACGCCGTCGAGAACAACGATCACCAGTCGTTCCTCGAACTGTTGGAAGAATTCGACCTACGCCAGGACAGGACCGCTCGGTCAATCGCCACCTTGCGTCGCCACGCCGAGGACCTGGTCAACCGCGCCGTCGTCGACGCGGACAGGGACGAACAGGCACTCCTGATCACGAACAGCGTGCTCACCGCAATCGCGGCCTTATTTGGTTTTGGTTTTTCTATCGTCGTCACCCGTGCCCTCGTCGGGGCCGTGCGCAACCTTGTCGCGGGCACCGAGGCTGTGGAAGCGGGCGATCTCGATGTCGAGATCGATATCATTAGCCGCGACGAAGTCGGGCAATTGACCGGTTCGTTCAACAGTATGGTGGACGGGCTCAGACTCAAAGAACGCATCAAGGACACCTTCGGCAAGTACATGGACCCGCGCATCGTCACCAACCTCCTGGAAGATCCTGGGTTTGCCGAATCGGGCGGCGAACGCCGGGAAATGACGGTGATGTTCATCGACCTCAAGGGCTTCGTCGCCATATCCGAACACTTCGCCGCTGACGACCTGGTGCGCATGATCAACAGGTTTTTCTCCCATATGACCGAAGCCGTTTCGGGAAAAGCCGGCGTCGTCGACAAGTTCATGGGCGACGCAGTGATGGCGTATTGGGGCCCGCCGTTCACGAGCCCTGACGAACACGCGCGGCTTGCCTGTGACGCGGCGCTGGCGGCGATCGATCATCTGGCAACGTTTCGAACCGAGGTTGCCGGCGAGATCGGCCGGGTGGCGGCCGATCTCGATATCGACCTACGCATCGGCATTGCGACCGGTGATATGGTGGTCGGCACCATCGATTCTCCGGCCTCGCGCAGCTTCACCGTGATGGGCGATACGGTGAACCTGGGTTCGAGGCTTGAGGCAGCCAACAAGGCCTATGGCACTCGGGTGATGATTTCGGAACGCACCATGGAACTGGCCGGGACCGTTGGGATGCGAGAGCTGGATCTGATCCGGGTCAAGGGCAAGGCCGAGCCCACGCGGGTATACGAATTGCTGTCCCGGCATGTGGACGCCACCGCCAAACGGTTCCAGGAAGGCCTGGCCGCCTATCGAGTCCAGGATTGGGACGCTGCCGAGACGGCCTTCGAGACCTGCCTCGAAGTCGACCCGGCCGACGGCCTACCGACGGTCTATCTGGAGCGCATCGCCCAACTACGCCAATCGCCTCCGCCCTCGGATTGGGACGGGGTCTGGGTGTTCGAAATCAAATAGCCACCCTCGCGGGAATGCCCGGAAGGAGGGATCAGTCTAGTCCAGGCCACCAGCTAGCAGATCTCTTGGGCGAGCTTCGGGGACGGAGGGAAACCCCAACCGCCAAGGCCCCGGCCGGGGACCCCGGAACGCTTTTCCTCCGCCCCCAATTATACATTCGGCTTTACGATCAGTTGCTGATATCGGTAACCGGGAACGACGCCGTCTGGCCGCCTTCGAACACCAGAGCGGTTGCCGCCATCGACGCCGTCGTCGCCTCGAAGACGATGTGGGAGAACGCCGCCGATCCGGTTTCACCGGTCAGACTGAAGAACTCCGTCGCAAACTGGGCTTTGTGGTTTCCTGCCGCCAGGATCAGGGTCCCTGTTCCCAGGACACTCCCGCTGGTCGAATAAAGCGTCCCGGTTATCGTCTCTGACGCGCTCGAAGTGTTCACCATGGCAAACGCGGTGGTGACGTTGTCCGTAACGTTTCTCAGACGCGGCATGACGAATTTCTTCATGTTCGAGGATACTGCCGGAACACCGACCCTCGAGACCAGAGTCCCCGCGGAGGTCCGGAATTCGAACACCGTCAAGATCGAAACAACGCGATCCGTAGTGATCCGGGCCCAGTTGGTCGCGCCACTGGAAGGAGTTCCGGATGTCAGGATGATAGAACTGTTCGACGGAATCGTCAGCGAACTCACCGATCCGGTGAACGTCGGTGCAGTCGAGTCGGTGGTCGTAAACGGAACGGTCGAGGCTGCACCCAATGTGTCGAACAGTTCGACCATGAACGTCGCGGACGCGCTACTATCATGGTTGATCACCTGAATGATCGTCGTGAAGCTGTTCGCCCCACCGTCAAACGACCCGGCAGCGACCTGTGGGATGATGTTGGTCACCGTCGTCGTAGTCGTCCCTGTCTCGCCACCGCCACCACCGGTGCCGCCGCTGCTCTGACCGTATACCAGGAATTCTGCGTCGATCGCAGTGGTCCAGTTTCCTACCACAGACACAAAGCCCAGTACTCCAACCGCGACAAGGGTAGCTGTGAAGATTCTCTTTAACATTGGATACCTCCGCTTGACCGTGAATGATTCCTTCGCCTGCGCAAAGTCCCTATTCAATGGCAAGAGCGGGTCCGAAACAAGCAAAATCACGGCTGAGGACTAAACGGAAAGCCCACCGTGGCCTGCTCGTAGCATTCGGCTGGAACTTTCCCGGTCCCTCGAATCACTCTTATCAAGCCACATTCGTGTGGCCCAGAGTGATTGTCCTGTTGGGACAGCCATTTGGCGAGAGCAGCGCGGTCTCGGGCGGCACCTTCTACGTGGTCCCGGATCCACCCGAAGGGTTCCCCATGGTACCCAGATACATGAACCCCAACTTCGACAAGGTCATGCCCTGACCTTCAAGGGGCGCGAACAGTTCAATCGTCGAGACGAATCTGGACCTCGGCGCCATACAGCATCGTGCGGTCGTTGTCGCGTGCGGCCCATTTGAGAAGGGTTGCCAGATCCGGATTGACAACACCTGAAAAGGCGGTCCGCCCGTTCACGGTCAACGTGATGGGCTCGCTGAAATCGACAGCATCCGGTGAGAGAAGAAGCGTGAACCGTGCCACGCCTCGAGACGTCGCACGGAACGTGTTGCCGCTACGGCTGACGTCGACGCGTCCCGAGGCGAAGCCCTTCCTGAACAGGCGCCCGTCGGCGTCCGCATAGCGCTTCATCACGGGGACATCGCCCGCGTCGTTCAAGCTCGGCATTCCACTCGCATCGTTTGGCTGCACGCCCAGTCGGTCGATAACGAGCCAGTGGGCGCGGCTCTGTTCCAGTTCGTAGCTGGCCTCCCACGTCATCCGGGCGGGGTGCGGGTCTCTGGGATGGTCGGCGACGAATTGCTCGAACGGGTCCTTCATCTCGGGCCACCACCGCGTGTTGTGGCCCGCCTCAGGCTGCGGATGGTAGTCTACGCGGACTCCACCGTTCTTCAGGTGATCGACGAGCGGGTCGATGATGGCGGTGGGATAGAGGCGATCCTGACCTCCGTTGACGATGAACCACGGTTTGTTCGCCAGGTTGTGCGGGTGCAGCGTGCCGTTATCGATACGGTCATTGCCCAGCACCATGAGAAATCCGTTCAACGGCAGGAAGCTGGCGTATGGTGTCGTATCCCGCATTGCGATGTAATACGCGCCGGTCCCCCCGTCGGAGACGCCCGAAAGCACGACTCCATTCTCGTCGATATTGTAGGTCCTCTTCAGGGAGTCGACGATCGCCGAAAGGTTCCGCACCTGGTCATCGCTCCACCATGGAGAGTCGATCCACGAATAAGGAATCACATAGAACTGATCGGCGCCTACCAGGGACCGCATCGCTCCGTTGCCCCGCGGCTGATTGGTCGCCCGGCCACCCACGCCGCCGTGAAGTTGAAAACGCACATGGTAACGCTTCTCCCGGTCGTAGGATGGCGGCACGGTGACCGCATAGTAATGATCGACACGGTCCATCCGGTTGGTCCGCATGACGACTCCGGACTCCTGGGCCGCATAGATCCGGCCGGCGGCCAACCGTCGGACACCTCCGGTTAATCGAGCGATTTGAGGAGCCGAACCCGCAACTCCGTTACTAACCCAGCCACCGCTTATCCGAGCGTCGACAACGCCTCGAATCCAGCCTGCCCGGCGATCCGGCACATCTATGAGTTAGCGACGAGTTAGCGACAACCGTTCATCGGCAGCCGGAGGAATAGCCTCGCTATTTCGAGGATCTGCGATTGAGGAGCAGCCCGGCGACAACCTTGCGCACTATATCCATAATGGTTATACTCATACCGGACTAACAAGGAGATGCCGTGAGCCCAACCAAACCCGACCCCGTGTCCCTCACCCCCGCGGCGTTCCACATCATCATCGCACTGGCAGGCGGCGCCCGGCACGGTTACGCGATCATGAAGGCCGTTGAAGATGAAACTGAAGGTCACGTCGTCCTCGGTCCGGGAACGCTCTATCGCTCAATAAAGCAATTGCTGGAAGCGGGGCTGATCGAAGAGTGCCCCGGACCGGGACGACCGGACCGGGATGACACACGACGACGGTACTACCGTTTGACCAAGCCAGGCCGAAAGGCCGGAACACTGGAGGCGGAACGGCTCGCGCGGACGCTCCACGTTGCCCGCACGAAACGCCTTCTCGACCTGTGAGTAAGCCCAATGCCAAATGATATTCCAGACCGAATATTCCGAAAGCTGCAACACGTTTATCCACGGGAATTCCGAGAGGAATACGCTGACGAGATGATCGTCACGTTCGAGGAGCGCGCCCGGGAAGCACGTGCCCGTGGGCGAGGCGCCCTCATCCGGTTCTGGGTATCCGTTCTGATGGACGTCATCGCCACAGCGGCGCGGGAACATTCCGACGGTTGGATCCAGGACATCAGCCGGGCCGGTCGATCCCTGGCCCGGAACCGATCGCTGACGATAGTTGCAACGCTGAGCCTGGCGATTGGGATCGGGGCAACAATGACCGTTTTCAGCGTCATCGATTCGGTCCTGCTGCGGTCGCTACCGTTTCCGGCGGTCCGATCGACTGTTTGTCCTCACAGAAGAGAGCGGGCACGGCATCAGCTTCTTCAACTATCTGGAAGTCCAGCAACGGTCGCGGACGTTTCGATCACTCGCGGCGTTCAGCTATCCGAACACTCCGCCAACCTACACCGGCGGGGAGGTTCCGCTGGTTCTGGATGGGGTTCTCGCGACTTCCACTCTTTTCGACGTGCTCGGCACAGCCCCGGAGGTTGGCCGCGTCTTCACTCCAGAAGAAGATCGTGCCGGCGTCGCGCCGGTTATCGTCCTCGGCCACGCCTTCTGGGCACGGGAAATGGGAGCCGACCCTTCCGTTATCGGAACCGGCATAACGCTCGACGGCATCATCAACCGGATCGTAGGCGTCATGCCCCAAGGCTTTCAATATCCAAGTGCGGTCGACTACTGGAAACCGCTGCAGGCAGAGGTCGAGCCTCCGGGGCGGAGGGCGCTCGGATTCCTCTCCCTGGTCGGCCGGCGAAGGATGTACGTGCTGGTCGCCGCCGACGGAAACCCTCTCGATCTGGTTCCGGCTATCCGGGAGCGTGTCGGTGCTGTGGACCCGCTGATCGCCGTCCAGGACGTGCAATTGATCGAAGACCTGCTGGAAGGATCCGTCGCCGGCCCACGTTTTCGCGCGACACTCATGATGTTGTTCGCCGTGGTCGCCGTGATCCTGGCACTGGTCGGCATCTACGGAATGTTGTCGCGCCTGGTGGTCCTGACACGGCATGAGATCGGCGTCCGCATCGCGATGGGTGCGCCGCCGTCTTCGGTGCTGCGTTACGTCGTCGGACGCGGGCTTCGTACGACTGTGCTGGGGCTCATTCTGGGCGTACTCGGCGCTTTGGCTACCAGCCGTTTGTTTGCGGCGATGCTGGTCGACGTTTCCGCCACGAGTCCGGCCAACCTGGCATTGACGGCACTTCTCTTCATCGCGGTTGTCCTGGCGGCATCGTACTTTCCTGCGAGGCGGGCGAGCCGACTGGATCCGGTGGAAACGCTGCGGTCGTGATCAACAGGGGAGAACTACTCGGTTAAAGCCTGCTCGAACTCCAGCAACATCCGCAGTTCTCTCAGTTTTCGCCGGCGCGTCCAGAAAAGCCAGAACAGGATGCCTCCCGGAGCGAGCATGACGACAAACCATCTCGCGATGTAAGACCATGGAGCCAGGGCAACCGCATCCCAGTTCGAGTTCCATAACACCCATGGCACGATAAAGATCAGTTCGATGACCAGCAGATAGAGGCCAAAGCGAACTCCCCGCAGACTCGCATGGCATCTTCGGATCGAAAGCTGGACAAAGTCACGTGTCGATTGTGCGGATGGAAACCATGTCCCACGCATGTTCCAGATCGCGAATCCCACCGCGGCAAAAACAAGCACGCATATTGCCAACGCCAGAAAAAGGATCGCCGGTTCCGGCCTGCGCCACACCATGAAGGCGGCGACCGCGATCCCTCCTGCCGCGACGAGCAACTGACCTGCCAGCGACAGAACCATTCTGAAATTCTGCCGCCTGACTCGCTTGCGGATATCCAGATGTCGAACCTCGGGCCCGGTTCCGGCATGTTGCCAGTCTTTCAGCCAACCTTGTAATTCCTGATCCACGGTCATGTTCCCACTCCCAGGAGTCTGCGCAAGGACTTGCGCGCTCGATTCAATCGCACGGCAACATTGTTCTCAGCAATACCCAGGACTTCACCAATTTCCGCCTGTGACAGCTCCTCGAGTGTCAGGGTAATCACCTCTCTCTGGATCAGTGGAAGGGTCCGGATGGCAGCCATCAATTTGTCGCGTCTCTGGTCTCGATCGAGTTGCGATTCCGGAGTCGATCTCGTGTCAACGACCTCGACCGATTCATCAGCCCCTTCCGGTGCTCTCTTACGCTTCCACACGTGACTCAAAGCGCGATTGTGCGCGATTCTGAAAACAAAAGTCCTCTCGGAACACTCCCCACGAAACCGAGACAGCGCCTGCCAGATTGCCATGGCGATCTCCTGGACCAGGTCCTCCCGACGGGTGGGCCGGGCCTCGTAGCTCGCCGCCAAACGCCATAACCCAGGTCCATGATCGTGGAGAATGCGTTCGTACTGCTTCTCCAGAAGCGCTCGTTCTTCCTCTTGTGCTCCTCTCATAGACTTCGGAGTGGAAGGGGGCCGACGTGTTGCCGGTTTCTTGAGCGGCCACGGTCCAGTGATCGTTGGAAGCGCCAATTGTACCCGCGTTGCTCTCATCGTTATCTGCCAAAGATGATTCTTTCGCTCTGGAGCATTCGGGCCGCGCCGTAAGTCGAGATGAGACCGAGGGACAATGCCGCGCCCCCTGCGGCCGCAAAACCAAGCCAGGGCACGGCCTCGCCGCGCATGACAGTCGACAGGAGCTGATGTTGGCCGAGAATTGGCACCGCCCACATCCAGGACTCCGCTTGCATGGGATAGAACTCGAGCAGCATTCCGGGAATCATCGGTACAAACAACAACAGCGACAGATAGCTCTGACCTTCACGGAAATTGCGCGCGGAGGTGGCAATCCACAACTGTAATCCTGAAGCCAGGAAAGCAAGAGGCAACGCCACAATCAAGATCGCTGCGATCTCAGGCACACCCAGGTTGAGCCATATGCCCAACTTTTCGAGCGGAATCTGCTTCAGAACCAGCACCGAAAAGGTCAATGTGAGTAGCACTCCGAGAGAATTGAAGCACACTGTTGCAATCCACTTGCCCATGATCAGATCCGAACGCGAAACGGGGTTCAGCAACAGGGGTTCGAGCGAACCTCGCTCACGTTCTCCGGCGGTACTGTCGATGGCCACGTTCATCCCCGCAATGAAGGCAGATACCAGCAGGAAAACCGGCAGCATCCCGAGGAGCGTGGCAGCACGAGACCTCTCGGTCGAAACGTCGACTTCTTCGATTACGACCGGCCTCGAAATGTCCGGGCTGATCCCTCTTGCCAGCAGGCGCATTGTGGATACTTGGCGCGAATAGCCTGCGACCAGTTCGCGGGCACGTTCAGCAGACCGGCGTGACCCACTGCGAGATGGGTCTGACACGAGCTTCACGGTGGCGCGTTGGTTTTCCCGATACTCCCTACCGTACTCCGAGGGGACAATGAGGGTCACATCCACTTGCCCCTGACGAACCGCCCCCTCAGGATTCTCGGGAGCCTCCCGGATAAGGGCGCCATTCTGCTCGAGAAAGGCTATCAAGTGGATCGCATGCTCGGAGCCTTGTACCGACAACGACAATGGCTCATCTCGATTCTCGTTGCTCGCGAGCGCGCCGAACGCCAGACCTATCAGCAACGGTCCCAGAAGCGAGAAGAGAAGAGCCGAAAAAAGAGAACGTCTGTCCCTCAGGCTGTCGATCAGTTCTTTCTGGACAATGGCAATCAGCTTCATCTCACCCTCCCATGCGCATTCATCAACTGTCCGGTCGTCAAGGCCACAAAGGCGTCCTCGAACTCTTTCCTTCCCGTTGCCTGCTCGAGCTCCGCCACCGTACCCTCGGCAACAACCTTCCCCTCTCTGAGCACGACCACTCGATCACACAATGCCGTCACCTCCTGCATGACGTGGCTGGAAAAGGTAATGCATTTCCCCTCCCCCCGGAGCCGGACGAGACAGTTTCGCAAAGCGCGCGTACTCATCACATCCAGGCCATTGGTGGGCTCATCCAATAAAATGTTTTGCGGATCGTGAATGAGAGTCCGACCGAGAGAGACTCTCATTCTCTCCCCTTGCGAGAATTCCCCGGCTCTGCGATCTGCAAACTCTTTCATCTCAAGCAGTCCAATCGTGCGATCGACGCCCGCCTGGAGATCTCCTCCAACCAGACCCTGCAGCCTCCCGAAGTATCGCAGGTGCTCGCGACCTGTAAGCCGCGAGTACAGCCCTCGGTTTTCCGACAGCACACCGATCCTTCGATAGGTTTCGAGGGGTAGTGTTCGGACCTCCATGCCATCGATGGAAACGCTTCCACTATCCGGCTGGATCAAGCCGTAAACCATCCTGAGAGTTGTCGACTTTCCCGCACCGTTAGGACCGAGCAATCCCGTGATACATCCATCCTTCGCGGTGAAGGACACGCCTCCAACGGCTACTTTGCGACCAAACCTCTTCGAGAGCTCTTTAACCTGGATCATCTTAAATTCCCCATGGGACGGGTTCCGTCCGTGCCGCCTTGCCTGGGTTTCGCAAGTTCCGCTGCCGTGCTTTCGTAGGACGGTTGAACAAAGAAGGGTGAGGCTGCGTTCGCCTCAACACAGCTGGTGTCCAGGCCCTCTGCCGTCCCGCGATCCAGAAACGTCGCCATCAAGTCGGGCACGCAGCCAACGGGACTGACGTTGTGCGCTGCACCGGGCACAACCAGATGCAGGCTCCGAGGCATATTCTCTCGGGCCATCTCGCCCCATTGTGGAGGTGTGACCGGATCCAGATTGCCCGAGAGAAGTAGAGTCGGAACCTGGATCGAAACCCTTTCCGCATAGCCGCGTGGCAATTCGGCCCGAGGCCACTCATCGCATGTTCGAGCCCATTCATCGACCATGAAAGCGCCGACGAAGGTTCCCTGGGTCTCTCGATGCACTTCGTTGCGATCGATCCGCGGCAAGTCCTCGGTGCACAGGACCGAAATTGTCATCCCGAGACTCATCGTCTCGACGGACCAGCCTGTGAGCGAAAAGTTCATGGCAACAAAAGGTTCGAAGTTCCCTCCAGAGGCGCTTTCGACGGCAAAAGGAATCAAGCTGGTGTGGAGCGGAACATACAGGAACCCTCGGATTCCGGAAACGAACGCGTCGCGACCGATTTCCAGTTCCATCTTCTCGCCGGTCCGCGGGTGGCGCGCCACGATCTTACGAGGTCGGCGTTCGAGCTCATCGAGCAACGTGTCGAGTTTCTCTCTCAGGCCCGGAAAAGCTTTCCTGCAGTCTTCGTCAGCATCACAATTCTCAAACATGAGATTCAACGCGCGCTGGGAATCTCGGGCAACATAGAGAGGGAATTTCAGGCCGAAGGGAGCCACGCCATCGAGGATGGCGGTTCGGACATGGTCTGGCTGCATTCGCATGTAGACCTGGGCAGCGCGTGTGCCGTAGGAACCGCCCCAAAGGTTTATTTCTTCATATCCGAGAGCCCGCCGAATCTCATCCAGATCCCCCATTGCTTCGAAATTGCTGTAGAAGCGAACGTCGGCATCCCATTCGGACAAGCAGGACCGGAGCTTTTCCGATGACAGGGAATCGAACATCAAATCGGACCCTGTCTCGCTTTCCCACTCACACAATGGATTGGACTTCCCAGTGCCACGCTGATCCACGAGCACGATGTCGCGGTCGAAGTGAACCTTCTTGAAGACGGATCGAACCCATGGAACATACGATGTGGCCGCCTGACCCGGACCACCTGCCAATATGAAAAGCGGGTCCGGCGCCGGGTTGCCACTCGCTGCCCGAATGACCGCAATGTTGAGTAATATTCTTCGGGTCTTCCGCAGAATTTGTGGGTAAAACCGTCTTCCATCGCCGCTTGAGGAGACCACGGTGCTCGCCAAGCCTCAAGGCTTCCCTCGCAAGCTCGGCGGCTGCGCCGGCCTTGACCCTCGGCTGCGCTCCGCGGTGTCGGCTGGTGTGGGCGATGGGGAACGGGGCCTCCGGCGGGGGCTCCGGGCACCGGGTGTAGGCGTCCGACCGAAGTGGGTACTGGAATATTCGCCGTCGAACAAAAGAATAAGGTACTTTGTTTCCATTACTTATGTGCGCACAGGCCTTTGGACTGCCCACAAATTCTGCGGAGGAGGCTATTCTTCTACCGGTGCGGGCCTTTCGGTCTTCGAATACTTCGAATCGGGCACAGGAGATTTCCTGGTCATATCCCTTCAGCCGACATGGCTCCAGTTGCAGACTGGGTGCAGGCTCCGGCTCATCGCGGGTGCCACAGGAGGTGCTTACCAAAAGGACCAGGCCGGCGGAAAGAAGTGTTTTGTGAAACGTCATAAAGACTCCTCTGATGGATCGCATCGGAAATCCGTCGCGTTCGGTTAGAGGTAATCTCGCTCCGGGCGGAAACCTTACAGATTTTCTAAAATGACGGAACCAACCGGGATAGCCTTATTTATATTCAAAGGAAAGAGACATGGCGGGTTGAAGATGGGAGCGTGGCTTCGGGTCACGGCCAGGGGCGTGCCGCGAACTTATCGCCGGACGATTCGAAACGAAACAGGGCGCGGGCCACAGCTTGCCGGGGATTTCGCACAACATCATGCAGGGCGGAGATCCGCTTTCAGAACGAAGCGGTGGAAACGCGACTTCGCGGCGGGATCCGGCGACCGCCACCCAGTTCACGGCACGTCAGACCCGTCGGAGACGTTGACCTCTTCCCGGGTCGATCATGACGCGACCAGGGCCCCTCCCCTCATCACCTTCCGGCCGAAACTTACCGCCAGCCAGACAGCGAACCCGATCGGTCCACCTCCAATCGTCCACATGAAGGATACGGGGTACTGATCGTTCGGATAAAGAATGTAGGGCGCAAAGCTGAGAACGACTCCAGTCGCGATGCCTCCTCCTATGAGGAGCAGGAGCCCGAGGAACAGGCGATCTTTCTCGAGTCCATAAAGGGCGGACCACGCACCGATCCCGACGGCGAGAATGATCGTCACCAACATCATCGACAGTCGGTAGGGGTGGTCGGCGAGTCGATCGGATCCCGCCTCGCCGGTTCCGGGAATCCAGCTCAGAAAAGCAGCGACCATGATCAGTCCAAGAAAAACCACGTACCCGACTGCGCTTGCCTGCAGACGTTTGCTCATGAGACTCCTCCGATACGATCAAGTTCTTTGCAATATAAAGTATAAGGGGTTCGAGCGCAACCCCTGGCTCGCCTGTTCGTTGCGCGACAGGCGGCATTGTGGCAGTCCGAGACAATTGGAGAATGAGAGTGCCTGTGGCAGTATAGCCGGGCTGAGCAGTGAAGAGGAAAGGGTGTATGAGAACAATGCCTCCTCCGCAGAATTTGTGGGCAGTCCAAAGGCCTGTGCGCACATAAGTAATTGAAACAAAGTACCTTATTCTTTTGTTCGACGGCGAATATTCCAGTACCCACTTCGGTCGGACGCCTACACCCGGTGCCCGGAGCCCCCGCCGGAGGCCCCGTTCCCCATCGCCCACACCAGCCGACACCGCGGAGCGCAGCCGAGGGTCAAGGCCGGCGCAGCCGCCGAGCTTGCGAGGGAAGCCTTGAGGCTTGGCGAGCACCGTGGTCTCCTCAAGCGGCGATGGAAGACGGTTTTACCCACAAATTCTGCGGAAGACCCAGAACAATAATTAAGATGAAGTCCACTCGGTTCGCGTCGATCGTCCTTGCGGCGGCGTCCATCGCCCTTCAGTGGGGATGCACCTCCGCCGAAACGCCCCCACCGGCGGACACGGAAGAGAGTGCTCGCCGACCCACGGAGCGCCTGCTTTCCACGCTTGCCGCCGATTCGATGGAGGGCCGGAGAACGGGCAGTCCCGGCGCATTGAGGGCGGCCACGTTTCTCGCCGACCAGTTCGCGTCTTACGGGGTCGAGCCGGCCGGTGATAATGGGTACTTCCAGCGTGTGCCGCTGGTTCCTGTTGAGAGTCGGGGACGCGCCAGGCTTTCGCTGGGGACGTTGGAAGAATGCATCAAGGAGTGACCTGGTAGTCGGCCGCAACGTGTTGGGCATGATTCACGGAGTCGATTCCGCCTTGTCGGATCAGGCGTTGGTCGTCGGCGCCCACTTCGACCACCTGGGAATCGGCGACGAGGTGAACGGAGACTCTATCTACAACGGAGCGGATGACGACGCCTCCGGGGTGGTCGCAGTCCTCGAGGCGGCGCGCTCGCTCGCAACTGGCCCCGCACCGCGACGTACGGTGGTGTTCGCGCTTTTCACCGGTGAGGAGATGGGTCTACTGGGAACGCGATGGTACCTGGATCATCCTTCAGTACCGCTGGAACGGACGATAGCCGAGCTGCAGGTCGAGATGATCGGCAGACCGGATTCAACAGCAGGTGGCCCGGGCAAGTTGTGGCTCACTGGTTTCGAACGCTCGACGATCGGCGAGTTCCTTGTGGAGGCCGGCATCCCCGCGGTGCCGGATCCACGACCCGAATACAATTTCTTTCGACGAAGCGACAATTTCCCATTCGCCAGGCTCGGCATTCCTGCACACACCCTCTCGTCCTACAACCTCCATGAGGATTACCACCAACCCTCCGACGACATCGATTCAGTGGACTTCGACCACATGGTCGCCGCTGTTGAGGTCATCGTAAGAGCTGTGCGAGCCCTGGCCGATGCCGACGAGGCACCACGCTGGCACGAGGACGGACAGCCCTGATTTCAAATGGAGCCTTCAAGTGTAGCCGACCATGCCCCCCATTCACCTGGGGCTGTGCATCGACCGCGCCGCACGTCTCGAGTTCGTGTATCCTGCTGGGAAGGAGACAACACGAAAATGATCCTGGCCGAATTGCGAAGTCCTGTTGCCGTGATGGCGATCGTCGTTGCCTTGCTGATGGTTTATCCCGGCGACAATCCGGCCTACGGCCAGGCGGGCGGTTCGGAGGCGCGTGACCTGTTTGCCCGGGATAAAGTGCTCGAGGTCGAACTGGAGATGGCGGAAGCGGACTGGAATCTGCTCCGTTCGGAGGGGCGAAACCTGACGGACATCTTTTCAGGGTGCTTCTCTCCCGACTACACCTACACACGTTTTCCCGCCGGAGTATCGATCGGCGGCGAGCGCGTCTCCGATGTCGCCGTGCGCAAGAAGGGGTTTCTCGGGTCCTTATCGGATCGCAGGCCGTCGCTGAAGCTGGATTTCGGCCGTGATGACCATGACGGTCGAACGTTCCACGGTACGCGGCGCCTGACCCTCAACAACAATCGTCAGGATCTAACGAACGCAAAGCAGTGCGTCGCGTACGAACTCTTCGCAAGTGCGGGGATCCCCGTGCCGCGCTGCGGTCTGGCGCACGTCTCGGTGGACGATGTCGACAAGGGTTTCTTCACCAACGTGGAACCCATCAAGAAGCGCTTCCTCCGGCGTGTGTTCGGCAATGACGAGGGCAACCTCTATGAACTCGTGGTTGCTGACTTCACTGCCGAGCGCGAAGGGGCCTTCGAGTTGAAGACCAACAACGACGAGAACGACCGCAGCGACCTGGACCGCGTCAAACGTGCGCTCGAGGCACCGGACGACCAGTTCGCCGAGGCGCTCGGAGAGGTGTTCGACTTCGACGAGTTCATCACCTTCTGGGCGATGGAAGTCCTGACGGGACACTGGGACGGGATGACCGGAAACCGGAACAACACGTTCATCTATCACGATCCGGCGGACGATCGCTTCCACGCCATCCCCTGGGGCACCGACGGCGCCTTCGGGCCGCATCTCCTGATTCACAACGTCCCCGAGTCGGTCTACGCGTTCAACACTCTCAGCGCTCGGCTCTATGCCATTCCGCAGACGCGACGGATCTTTCAGACACGCCTTCGGACACTCCTCGACGAGGTCTGGGACGAAGAACGGATCATCGCCCGGTTCCGTTCGATCGTCGAACAGACCGATGGGAGTGCCCGCAGTCTGGCAACCGTTTAAGAATTCGTGCGCCGTCGACGAGTGGTGATCGAAGAAGAACTCGACGGCAACGACGGCAACGGCCCCGAGATCGCGACCGGAAGGCCGCTCGGAAGTGGTTGCCGCGAACCGCTTCGAGCGAGCGGGGTGATTGACTTCACGTGGAACGACGTGCCCACTGCATTTCGACCCGTCGAAGACCTGGACGCACTCGAACTCCAGATCCCGCTGCCCAATGGCGCCGTCGGGTTCGTTCCCGGCCAGGTCGCTCAAATCGCCACGATCAACGCAGAGGGGAACGCCCAGTTCGTCGTGGTCGGGCAGGACCCCGCCAGGGATGGTTCGGTGATCGTCAGTATCTCGATGCCCCTCGACAACTACCGGGCCGGCGAGGTGTCGTTTCACGGCGTCGAGACATTGGGCGTCGTTCTCCAGATCGGTCCTGAGGGCCGCGAAACGCTTCTCGGCTTCATCGGTGAGGGGATGGTGACCCTCAGCGAGGTCGGACGGAAGAACGGTGATCCGGTTCGGGGACACTGGGAAGGCTTCCTGGCGCCGTTCGGTGCGCCGCCCCCACCCTGATTGTCCCACCTGAATTCTCTAGGCATCTGCCGGGGGATGTTACTACCATGTGCCAAACATACGCTTCTGGATGGCTAGTTCGGTCCCATTGTCGTGACTCGACTGCCGTGTGAACGCGCACCTTCTGTGGCTACCGGCATCGGCGTAACAGGACCTGGCCTGACATTCTTAGTCCAAGGCGCGAGAGGAGGTGAGATATGAGAACGACGATGTTTGGGCTCGTATTTGTTCTGGTCGGTGGTGTGGCAATGGCTCAGGATACCGTAATGATCGACGACATGACGGGAACCGAGGTTATGGAGGCCATCGCCAGGGGAAAGACAACGGTCATCTTCTATGTCGGAGGGCTGCATGAAAACACCTACCAGGCCGAAGACACAAAGTATGTGGGACCGCATGCCGACGCCGTAGCGATCGACAAACACAACGTCGTGGCGTTGTATCAAGCTCGCCGAATCGCCGAAGAACTTGGGAACGCGCTGGCCTACAATCCGTTGCCGTACACGCCTGCCGGTTCACACGTGAAGCCGATCACGGCGGGAGGGTCCATAGCTCTCAGTAACGAAACATACGCGGCCGTACTGCGCGATATGGCGAGCAGCGCAATCGTGTCGGGTTTCACCGACGTCATCATCATGGGCGAAGATGGCGGCGGCCAGGGCGTATTGAAGGAAGTGGCCGAAGAGTTGGACGGCAAGTGGACCTCTAAAGGAATCCGCGTTTTCTTCTTTCCCGTGTATAGCGACGCGAACCGGGTGACCGCCGAGTATCTGGCAAAGGTCGAGGGCTTCCCGGCCGAATGCCTCGAAAACGGGATCGGCGGTTGCATCAGTGCCACAACCGATGCGTCTGAGATCCTGTTCATCAAGAAAGAGAATGTACGAACGGACAAGATCTCCCCTGCTATCGCCAAATTCGTTTCACCGGAACTGGGCAGGATCCTGAACGAGCAGAAAATCAAGCTTGCCGTCGACTACATCCGCAGCAAGGTTCCGAATTAGAGACGTAGCAAAGATTGGGGGCGCCCGCACCGATCCGGGAACTCCCTCCTGGAGCGGAACCTCAAGGGAGGGGAAATCCGGTCTTTCCCGGCGGGTGGCCAGGGACGGCCACCCCGACACTCAATCCTGCTACTGTCGGCCACGGCCGCGCCGGCCGCGTCTTCGGCGGCGGCCACCTCCGGCCGACCGTCGTGGAACTGCATCCACTTCTTTCCAGGCGTTGAGTTCTGACTCCAGGTCCCGGACCCTGTCGCTGTATTCATCGTTCATCGCCAGGTTCGTAATCTCCCGGGGGTCTTCCTGGAGGTCGTAGAGCTCGTGCTGGGCACCTTCGCCGTTGTCGATAAATTTCCACCGGCCATCGAACTGCATCGTGATGCCGCCCCGGCGCTCGCTGTGGACCAGGTCTCGAATCGATTCCGTCTCTCCCTGGAGGACCGGGGCGAGGGAACGGCCCTGCACGGACTCGGGAGTCTCGAGGCCAGCCAGATCCATGAAGGTCGGAAACAGGTCGACGTGCTCGGCCAGCGCGGCGCTCGTCCCAGCTTCGAGCCGCCCGGGCCAGCTCAGGATCAGGGGGACGTGAACGGACTGTTCGAAGAAGTTCGATTTGGACCACAGCCGGTGGTCATAGAGCATTTCTCCGTGGTCGGACGTGAATACGACGATCGTGTCTTCCCTCAAGCCGAGATGATCGAGGACGCCCAGGACCTGGCCGAACAACTCGTCGCAATAGGCGAGGCTGGCGTAGTAGCCCTGCATGGCGTCGAGAACGATTTCGTCGTCGAGTTTACCGGCTCGGCTCGCCCCGTTTGGCCGACGCCAGAGGATGGGGTTGACGTCGTCCAGGTCGTCGTCCGGATAGCGGGGTATGGACAGGCTCGACCGATCGATTCTGTCCCACTGACGCTGGGGTGGCAGAAACGGCGGGTGCGGCTTGCGGAAGGAACACTGGATGAACCACGGTTCCCGACGATTCTCTTCCATGAATGCGATCGTGTGCCGCATGTCGTGGAGTTCGGGGTGGGATTCTTCGTCGAAAGGCGCCGGCCGTCCCACCGGAATCGTCCCCACGAGAGTCTCCGGTTCCGGAGTGTCCACACCGCCCCTCGCGCCGCGCCCACGCCGCCCGCCCCTGACACGCCGCCCGCCGCCTCGCGCGCCGCCGCGAGATGGCCGCGAATCGTCGACGACATCCCAGTCCAGATCGTTGCGGTCCTGTACGTGAAGCTTCCCGAAACACGCGGTCTTAAAGCCCGCTTCGCGCAGAACCTGGGTGAAAGAGACCTGGTCCCGGTACGGGAGGTCCTGGTTGGCCATAACTCCGGTGGACCGACAGTAGCGGCCAAGCAACAACGACGTGCGCGACGGAACGCACAGTGGGTTCTGGCAATAGGTTCTCGAGAACACGACACCGGAACCGGCCAACTTGTCAAGGACGGGTGTCACGGCAAAACGGTTCCCGGCATAGCCGGTTCCGTCCGAGCGAAGCTGGTCACACATCAGCAGCAGGATGTTCGGATGACGTGCCTGCGCCCCGCCATGGGCAGCCGCCCCCGCAATCCGGCCGAGGATCCCGCCGAGCGATGTGCTACCAACAGACTTCAGAAACCGCCGTCGCGATGTCGTGCTCATATGATCCTTCCTGATTCAGTTCCTCTCTGTCGTCGAGCGACCCGGCATCGGCCCGGTGTACTCCAGAACGTAGAGACCCGTCCCCACGCGGTCCGTCGCATACGCGAGGCCCCTGTGGTCGAGGTCGACGTCATCGATCTGGATGGTCGTGGCCTGGCCTTCAACCGCCGGATGCGAGTGCTCGTTGGTCTCGGGTATGTAGTAGCCGATCTCCTCGAGGTGGTACGGATCTGAAAGATCGATCACCCGAATTCCCGCGTTGAA
The DNA here is from genome assembly GCA_965262425.1 of Terriglobia bacterium. Classification (GTDB taxonomy): domain Bacteria; phylum Acidobacteriota; class Terriglobia; order 20CM-2-55-15; family 20CM-2-55-15; genus CAZOZZ01. The sequence continues at coordinate 4,141,017 of OZ253536.1, forward strand.
GTATGCGATCCAGGCGATCTTGTCCTCGAACCTGTTGATGCTTCCGTTCACCGTCTCCGCCGACTGGTGCGGCCCGAAGCGTCCTCCCTTCTCACAGGAGTCCCCGACGGGAACCTCCCACGTCGATACCGGAAAGGGTCGGCTCTCGTGGGTGATGTCGAACATGTAGGACTTGTTCCGCACACCGACGGGACACGGGGCCATGTCGTCCTCGCCACCGGCCTCTTCAACAACGAGGGCATAAGTCCTCGGCAGCGCATCGGCCTTGAAGTTCGGAAGATCCTCATACACGATCGGGGAGATCGTATGGGGCCCCCTGCCCGGCGGTGACACGTCCACCATCCAGACCAGGGTCGGATTGGTGGGATCGGAAATGTCCCAGGAACCCGTATGGCCGGCGCCGCGGAATCCGAGGTACAACCGATTGTTCTCTTCGTCGACGATAGGATGGTGGGCGTACTGTCCTTCAAATCCCTCCTCGCCTTCCTTCTGTCCGGGCAACCATGCGCGGCCTACGAAACGGGGATTCTCGGGGTCTTTCAAGTCCCAGATCTGCGCCAGTGTGGACCGGAAGCCAGGCTCTCCCGCCGTGGAATAAAAGTAGCCGGTCTCCTGGGACCACCAGCCTTTGTGCGCCCGTTGGATGAACTTGCCGCCGCAGCCCGGCCCGCATGAGTTCTCGGGTGTGCCGGTGATTTCCGACACGAGTGAGATCTCGGACGGCGCGCTGTCGCGGGACGTGATGTCGAAGATCTGGAACTTCCGATCGTCGCCGGCTTCCGAGTTGCGGATGAGGTAATCCCGTCCTGTCGGATCCGAGTCGAAGCCGTAGTCGTAGACAACAGACACGCCGCGCGAGTTGGAGTTGACTTCGTTCGGGATGTGCCACACGAGGCGCGGCGTCGCGGGGTCGGAGATGTCGAGAATGGACGTGCCGCTCCACTCCATCCGGTCGGTGATCGGGTTCATCCGCTCGAGGCCGTCGTAGTAGCTTTCGTGGTGGCCGACGTAAGCCCAGTCCCCGTTTGTCGCATCCGACTTGGTGACGACCATAAGGGCCTCGCGACCCTGGAGATCGTTGTACCCGACCAGCCTCACGTTTTCGGATTCCACTCCGACCTGGGAGTCCGGCTCCTCGGAAGGAGGAGAGCCGGGGGAAGAACATCCGGTCACGTACATCGACAACACCGCAATGCGAAACAACTTCCCGACGCGAACGCGGCGCAGGGGCTGCACTTCAATCATGCCTTTTACCTCCGGATTGGAACCAACTTCACAGGTTGGCATATGATCCAATACCCATGTGGGGTGTCGTTTGGAAATGTTATCGTACTTCATGTAATTATCGCTCTCGGTTTTCATTCTCATACACGCGCGGGTCTCGTGCCGAATCGACTTCTCGAAATGGAACCGGTGTTGGAGTCGGAACCGATCCGCGAGGAGATCTACAAATGTTCCGAACGCGAAGGAGAGTCGATATGAAACGCGTTTGCCTGCCGGTACTTTGCCTGTTGTTTCTGACTCCGGGCGTCCAGGCTCAGGAGCGGCCGATCTACCTGACCGGCGGACATCTCGTCGATGTGGTCCGGGGTGAGATCTACGAAGACATCGCTATCGTCTCCCAGGGTGGCAAGATCACTGGGCTTTTCTTCGATTTCGCCTACAACGAAGGTCTCATCCCGGAAGATGCTGTCCGCGTCGACGTCAGCGGCAAGTATCTGATTCCGGGCTTGATCGACCTTCACGCGCACGCCCTGACCCGTTTCCGAGACATCGAAGTCGACATGGAGCAGTTTTTCCGGCTGTTCCTGAAAGGTGGAGTGACGACGATTCGAGCCATGTCCGACGACATGGGTGCGTTGATCCGGAACAAGACCGCAGTAGATGCCGGCAGTATGGACGGACCGAACATCATCGTTGGATCGAGTTCGTTCGAACAGGCGCCGGGGTTCCCGAAACTTCCGAGGACCGACATCGTCAACAACCCGACCGAGGCCCGGGAACTCGTCAGCAACTACGCCTACGAGGGAGCCGACTGGATCAAGTTCTATAACTACGGGGATGAAGAGATCGTTCGCGCCGTCGTCGATGAGGCCCACAGTCACGGGAAGAAAGTGTTTGGACACTTCGCCACCCTGGGCGCCGCGGATGCGGCAAGGGCGGGCGTCGACAGCCTCGAACACACCGTCGGGCTGCTGCAGCAGGCCCTGGATTATGAAGACAGCATCTCGTTGACCGACATCGGCTATTACCGGCTTTTTGTCCTGTGGCCCTCGGTGAACGAGGAAAAGCTGGATGAGATATTTAAGATCCTGATTGAAAACGGCACGGCTGTGGTTCCGACATTGACGATACAGAACGTCGTGGCCGACCCGGAAGGCATAGCCCGGCGCAGCGCCGACTGGTTCCCCTATTACCAGCCCGAGATCTATCAATCGTTCCAGGCGGATCCGAAGCGCGTTCCCGATGCCTACGATTTCAGCAACGTCCGCGACCAGTGGCCCGAAAGCATTCGAGTCCAGGCACGGCTGATGGCGAAGTTTCTACACATGGGAGGCCTGGTCGGCGCCGGATCGGACCTGAACCCGGCGCCTCCGGTTGTCCCGGGTCTTTCGATCCATCAGGAATTGGAGTACTTCGTCGACGGCGGCATGACGCCCCTGGAAGCCCTTCGAACCGCAACGATCATGGCGGCCGAGATCCTGGGCTGGCAGAGTCGGTTCGGATCGATCGAAGTCGGTAAGCAGGCCGACATCGTCGCCATCGAAGGCAACCCGCTGGTCGACATCGGAAATATCTCGAACATCGACACGGTGGTCAGGGCCGGCAAGGCTTACCGAATTTCGGACCTGGAAGAGATGCTCCGGAACAACCAGCAGTAAGGTCGTGACGTGAACTGCAAACGGCTCATTCCGCCGAATCTAGGAGCCTGCGCGGCAGAAGAGATCTACTGCGAAAGCGGTATCGCTACGATTCCTTCTGCCGCGCAGACTCCCTAGCGGGTCCTTAGGGCTGATCGGGCAGGGCGAACACATACAACGCGTTGCCGGACGCCGGATGGCGGATTTCCCTGGCAACCAATCGGGAAACGCGACGAGGGCTCCCACCGCCAAGTCCCGTCGTCACTGCGATGTACTGCTTCCCGTCGATGCTGAACGATAGCGGGAACCCCTGAACCGACGTACCCAGCCGTGTCTCCCAGAGTACCTCTCCATTATCCACGTCATACGCCCGGAACTGACGGTCCACGTCTCCCACGAAAGCTATCCCGCCCGCAGTTGAAAGCACTGCCGTCAAAAACGGCGCCCGCTGCTGTACGGACCACTTCTCTTCCAGCGTGCGCACGTCGTAGGCCGCGAGCTTACCGAGGTTCCCGTCGGTTCCCGGCATTTCGTACCAGCGGCGGTCTGCCGCGGACCCACCTGATCCGGCTTCAAACTGCACGATGCGCCCACGGATCTCCAGGCAGCTCTGGCTGAGCGGAATGATGAGCTGGCCGGCGCCGGGGTGGTAACTCATGGCCTGCCAGTTATGCCCACCCTCGGTGCTCGGACACCCCTGTATCCATTGATTCGTCTCCTGCTCCACGATATCGATCCGGTATTGGGGCCGGCCTGTCTCGGGATCGATCCGATCGAATACGTTCTGGAAGACGGTTTCCTTGTGACCGAGATACTTGCCGGTCTCTCGGTCGAGTTTCCAGAGGATGCCCGGCTTACCGACCGTGAAGGCGAGCTTCTGGCCGTCCACATCGACCAGGAGGCGCTCGAAGACCTCGTCCAGGTGTAGCGATTCACCGGGAGCATGTTGGAAGTACCAGGCAAGCTTGCCGTCGTCGCCCCGGAGGGCCACGGTCGTGTTCGTGAAGAGTTCCTGGTCATACACGGTCGTGCCCCTGCTCGCGGGCATCCACGGTTTCGCCTGCGCCACTCCCCAGTAGGTCAGATCCAGTTCAGGGTCGTATGTGCCGGTGATCCAGGTTTCTCCGCCGGCACGGAACAGATCCGGAAGATCACCCCAGGTATCTCCTCCGGTCTCGGCGTTGCGGGAGACGGTGTTGAACTTCCAGATCAGGCTCCCGTCGGACACATCGTACGCACTGATGAAGCACTTCTCTTCCCGGTAACGGCCGCATCCGGTCAAGCCCTGAACCACTTTCCCGCCAACGACAATCGGGCCGCTGGAGTTGTTGAAGCTCCCGTTCGTCCGGTCGCCGATCACGGTCTCCCAGACGGTCTCTCCGCTCCGGGCGTCCAGTGCGAACAGGCGTGCATCGGTCGTGGTGACGATCAGCTTGTCGTCGTAAATCGCGAGGCCCCGCATCGGGCCCTCCCTGCGACCTCCCAGTCTGTTCTCCCAGATCAGCTCTCCGGTACCGCCGGCGATCGCCTGCACCGTGTTGCCGGGGTTGTTGAGATAGATCGTCCCGCCGTGAACGATCGGAGCAGGCTGGTTCGATCCTCCTTCGTGCATCGCCCACACCCAGGCCAGCCTCAAGTCCCCGACGTTTTGACGCGTCACCTGGTCGAGGGAACTGTAGTTCCACGCCTGATAGTTGCCTCGGATCATCAACCAGTCCGCCGCATCGGGATTGCGCAACATCTCGTCGGTGACTGCGGTGTAATCGGACACCTCGCCCGTTGCGGTCAGTCCGGTCGGCGCCGTATCCGCGGGAACTGCCGGCGGAGCGTCGTCACCAGCCGAATCGAGCGAAGGCGGGACCTGGCCCGAGGCGACAACACTGATCAACACCTCACCACTCCGGATCAGGGGCTGGTTACCCGACGGTGCACCGTTGGCTTCGAGAAGGAAGGCCGCGATATTGACGAATACCTGTTCACCGAGACTGCCGCTCCTGCCTGGCGGCATCGTCGTCTGCATGTAAGTGATGAGATCGCCGGTAGTCAAGTGGCCCCAGGCAGCCATGAAATTGGGACCCGCCAGTTCAGGTGCCTCGTTCAGACCGCCCAGATCGGCCAGATGGCAGCCGGCACAGTTCACCTGATACGAGGTCCGACCCGCAGCGGCCTGCGCGGCTGTGTACGATCCAGCAACTTCCGGCTGTTGTTCCGTAGCGATTGCGACGCCGGAAACGGCAACGAGGGCAAACGCCCCTAGAAAACGCATCGAATAACCGAGCATCGTGTCCTCCTACCGCAGCAGCCAACCCCAGAGGTTGCCGTCGGGCGCGTTCTCACTGTGAATCTGGACGTAGATCCTCCCCTGCCGGAGACTTTCCATTTGGTCCGTCGTCAGATCCAACGAGCCCGAGATGGATCCGCTCGTCGCGCTCGAAACATCCAGATCGAAGAACGCCGATCCCCGCACACCGGTCGCCAGTCCCGGTGAACGCGGGCCACGGTTGCCGGGCTCTGGAGGCCCTCGAACGTCCCCGTGATCGAAAGCCTTGCACCGACCAGCGTGGCCGAAGCCGTCCCTGCCCCCGTAATGCCGGCCTGGGTACTGGCCTCGACGGGTACCGCGGAGAGTCGTACCTTGAATCTCTCTTCGCCCTGAGCGGGGAGTGAAACAACGACCCAGAGAAGTCCGGCACAGATCAGGGCCGCTCGTGTACGTTGCATCGACATCATTCTCACGTTCAAAAGTCGGACGACATCTCCCGCAGACCTGGCTCAGGTTGTGCGGCTTTTTTGGAAGTCGTTCTACAGTCTACATCCAGAGTAAGACCATCCCGAAAGCGATCTTCAAAGTTGTCCTGGACACGAACGTGTTTGTTTCAGGTGTTTTCTTCGGCGGTGTTCCCGGGCGATCTTGTCTGCTTGGCGAGGACGCGTTATCACGCTCGTCGCGTCACCCGAGATTCTCGACGGGCACGCTAATTCGGGGACGGAGGCGAAACTATTTTCCTGAATCAGTCTTTCGATGAGCACAAATCATTCCGTATCTTCAGTTTAGCGATCAAGGGCCTGAATTATTCCTCCGTCCCTTAATCGTTCGCGAATCAGGCAGCCGTTCCTTTAACTCTTCAAGCCAGTTCAACACGACATTGAAGCGCGGTGCCGCGGTGTCATCCGGGGTCGAGCCGTCCTTGATCATCAGGAACCGTCCGTCGGGACCGACCGACCACTGCGGACCCGCCGCGGCAAAATACGAGCCCTCAAACAGGGTTTCCGGAATCCCCCGACTGAAGGTCGGCTTGGTTCGCACGGCCACGGACATCATCGCCGGACCGGCACGATAGAACAGTTCCCGGCCATCGGGCGACCACGCGGTGCCCGTACCACCCTCTGTCGAGATCCTCCACTTTCCGGCTTCGACGTCAGGGAATGGCCTCACCCAGATTTCCGAGCGGCCCGATTCCGTGGAAATGTAAGCCATCCACCGGCCATCCGGTGAAGTGTCCGCTCCGGCTTCAAAGAAGGCTCCCTCGAGGAGATGGTTCAACTCTCGGTCCCCGTCCATCGACAGCGTGCCAATGTCGAAACCGGTGTCGTCACTCAAGACCTCGGAAAGCAACATCGTGTTCCCGTCGAGAGACCAGGAGGTCGGGACGAGGAATCGGTCCGGCATGGAGGCGAGCAGTTCAGGCTGTCCGGTGCCGTTGGCCGCCGTCCAGTAGAGACCGGAGCCATCCGGGCGGTCCGACATGAAAGCGATGCGTTGACTGTCTCGTGTCCAGACAGGCTTGACATCCATGCCCTCATCGAAAGTCAGCCGAGTCAGGGTCTCGCGGGTGAGGTCCCAGATCCAGATGCTCTGGCTCTCTCGAACCTCACGACCATCCAGAACGGTTAAAGCGACTCGGGTACCATCGGGAGAAATGCGGGGATCGAAATAGTTTCGTGGTTCCGCGGCGAGGGGCTCCTCGTGCCCGTCCCGGTCTACCCACACAAGCGTGCGGCCCTTTGGCGTCACGCCTGATCGGTAAACCAGTGAGCCATCTCCCGACAGGGAGTAGTCGGTCCAGCCAAAGGAGTCGACCTCGACGTCTTCGACCATCGGGACAGGCTCGCCAGTCAGTTCCAGACGCTCCGCATCAAATGGCGCCGCCCATAGCGACTCTTCACGGCCGAAGATCAGATGTCCCGACGAGGCATAGTGGGCAACGGCGCCATCCGTCAGAACGAACTGTTCGCCCGTCTCTAACGACACCGCTGCCACCTTTTTCTCGGAAAGTGCGCCCCTCTTCCAGATCGTGAACAGCACGGCCCGTCCATCCGGGAGGAACACGGGCCACGCATGCCCGTCGGCCCCATCCACTGTGGTTAGCGGTCGAGGTTCGCCCCCTTCCGCCCGCACCTGCATCAGTCCCGTCGTTGAAGCAAACACGATCGTGTCGTCAGGTCCCCAACTGGATCCTCCGTAGTGGCCGGACTCAGTGACGGTCATTGAGGATCCACCCGAGGTCGGGATCCTCTTCAACGCGCCCCCTGCAAAAAAGCCGATCCAGTTGCCGTTGGGCGAGAAGAACGGGTGAACTGCTCCTTCGGTATCCGGGATGGGGATCGGTTCCGATTGGTCACGGAAACGGAGGAAAAGCTGCTGCACGCCGTCACGTGCAGCCGCATAGACGAACCGGTTGCCGTCCGGTGACAGGGTCATCACGCCACTGCCACTGATCTCGTCGGTTTCAGGAAGGGTCAACGAGAAGCGGGACACCTGGAGTGGAGTAGACGGGCCGGAGGGAATCAGGTTCCAGACCGCATAGCCGCCCAGGACCACAACCACCAGAATAGCTGCCGCCCGGAACAGCGACGTAGGGATCGTGATCTGGGATTGCCTGGCAGCGATTGGCCGAAACGCGCTGCCTTCCGGATCGGTCAAAACCTTCTGGATGTCCAACCGCACATCCGCGATGTCGTGCCAGCGACTCTTGACGTCCTTGTCGAGGCAACGTTCGATCAGTTCTCGAATCCTGGGGTGGATTTCCGCTGGGAGGCTCTCCCAGTCCGGTTCGGCCTCAAGAATCTTGGCGATCGCGTCTGATAGTGTTTCGCCTCCGAACGGTTGGCGACCGGTCAGCATTTCGTACAGGACGCATCCGAACGCCCAGATGTCGGTTCGTTTGTCGACCGGCTTTCCGCGTGCCTGCTCGGGACTCATGTAGGCCGCCGTCCCCAGGATGACTCCCTCCTCGGTCGCCGCAGTCGGCAGGGCCGAAGCATTCGTGTCGGCATCTCGCCCCACCGATTTGGCCAGGCCGAAGTCGAGAACCTTTACGAGATCATCGGGTGTCACCTTGATGTTGGCGGGCTTCAGGTCCCGATGGATGATGCCGTTCTGGTGGGCGGCTTCGAGGGCGGCCGCAATCTGAACCGCCAGTTGAAGCGTTTTTTTGATGGGAAGAGGACCTTCTTGGAGATGCTCCGCCAGTGTTTTGCCCGCTACGAGTTCCTGCACCAGGAAGCGGTTTCCGTCGGATTCTTCAAGCCCATGGATGACGGCGATATTGGGATGATTGAGTGAAGCGACGATCTTCGCCTCGCGCTCAAACCGGGACAGCCTCTCAGGGTCCGCACTGAACACGTCCGGCAATGTCTTGATCGCGACGTTGCGGTCCAGCCGGGAGTCCCTGGCGCGATACACCTCGCCCATCCCTCCCCGACCGATCAGGGCCTGGATCTCGTAAACCCCAACGCGCCGCCCGATCATCGGTGTCGACGGCTGCTGGCCCATCGCTTTCGCGGCGATATCCAGGGCAGGACCCCCGATAAACCCATGCGTCTTCGTTTCGTAGCCAAGCAGCGATTCAACTTCGGTGCGGATTCCAGGGTCGCCCGAACAGTTCTCGTCCAGGAAAGCCGCACGCTCGTCTCCGTTGCGCTCTAAAGCAGCGTGGTAAATGCGCTCGATTTGTTCCCACCGATCAGACATTGTCCAACCCGCCTATTTTTCAGCTCCCTGGTGCGTCAATTCCCGCAACAGCCAGACCTTGGCCAGCTTCCAGTCCCGAAGAACGGTGTCCGGGGACACATCCAGTACTTCCGCTGTTTCCTCGGCGGTCAACCCACCGAAGAAACGTAACTCGACAACCTGGCTCTTTCGGGAATCCACGCTCTCCAGGGCCTTCAGGGCGTCGTCGAGGGCGACGAGATCTTCCCCGCGCTCGGGAGCCGCGATCATCCCGTCATCCAGTGTCACGCGAGGCTCCCGCTCGCCCCGTTTCTGCGACTGTTTTGAGCGGGCGAAATCGACCAGGACCCGGCGCATGAGCTGCGCCGAGACCGCGAGGAAATGGACCCGGTTCTGCCAGTCGACGCGCTTCGAATCGACCAGTCTCAGGTAGACCTCGTTGACCAGGGCCGTGGCCTGCAGCGTGTGTTCGACTCGCTCCCCTGCCATGTAGCGGTATGCCCGGCGACGTAACTCATCATAGACGACAGGCATCATCCGCTCCAGTGCCGCGTCGTCCCCGCCCCGCCAGGCCAGGAGTAGTCCGGTCACCTCTACAGATGAATCTGCCTTCATTTCGTGGCTACCACTCATACCGGAGACCCAACCGGAAAATTCTCGGATTCAGAATCTGCGTGGCGCGGGCGAACCTGGGGACCGTGTTCCCGTTGCGGTCCTGGACCAGGTTGCTGAACGTTTCCACGCCCAGAACGGTGTTGGCGTTAAAGACGTTGAATAGATCGAACATCGTCTGAACACTCTTGCGATCGCCGATAGCGAACGTCTTCTCGAAGCGAATGTTCGTCAGATGGCGACTCGGAAGATGATACGTCCCCAGGGACTCCATCGTGATGATCTGGCTGCCCTGAGCGAGACCCCGAGTACGTGTGCAGACCCCGTCGGTCACCGTCCGACACCTGGGGTCGTCCGCCTCTCGCCGGAGCAGGTCCGGAGTGAACCGCACCCGCCGCCCGTGCTCGCCGCCTTTCTGGGCGTTGTAGGTGCCGGAAATCGAAATCCCTTTCGGCAAATGGTATTGGCCCAGCAGCTTGAAGGACCACAGGTTGATGTGACGATTTCCACCATGGACGAGAGTGTTCGGGTCGGGTCCGATATCGAAAGCATCGTTGCGTTTCGTCCAGTCGACACCCGTAATCATCATCCAACCGGAGCTCATCCGTTTCCTCGCCCCGAACTCAATCGTCGAGAAGTGGCCGCCACGATCGAGATTAGTCACGAGATTCTCCGCCGGACGCGGAGACCGGGTCCGTTCGTAGATCGTGACGAGAGCCTGAGCGTCGAGGGGGCAGGCAAGAAGCAATAGGACTACTGCGCACGCAGAGAAACGCCGAAACGCATTTGTCACCCAATTTCCTCCCATCGTCAAAAGAGCCGCTTGCTGCGAGTTGCGAGATCTTCCCTGATCGACACAACACGGTCCTTGGACACGATGACAGAGTCCTTCTGTGCGGGTACGAGCCGGCTGACGGAATGGACACCACACCACTCGGCAAACGACCGCCTCGGGTTTCGCTTCTTCGCGAAAAAGTTGAGTACAGGCTACAGGAGAGGCGGCTTAGGGTCAATCGTTCGTGTAGCTGAACAGCCATTTCGGAAGTCAGGGAGGGCGGAGTGTATGGAAGGGGCTCTGGAAGGGAAAAGGTTGGCGAGGGAGACGAATTTGAAGTGCGGCTTATTTCGAGCGACAGGTAACCGTAGCGGGTCCAGCCCGGTGATTTGGGTCAGGCAGGCGCGTGGAGACCGGGGAATCGAGGCGGTTCAGCTGGAGTCGGCTGGGGTTGGAGCAGGCAGAGCGAGGCGAAGCAAACGAAGGAGCTCGATGGAGGTACGGGGGTGATGGCGCCCCCGATGCAAATGGCGCAATCGATACAGACGTTCGATCGTGAGGGCCAGGATTATGAGGAGCCAGTGCAGAAGTAAGCTGTTGGCGTGGTGATGGGGGATGTGGGCCATCCCATAACGATTCTTGGCATCGTTGAAACCTTGGTTTTCGACTTCCCAACGACTCTTGGCCATGCGAAATAAAGTGGGCGCTCCCACTTGGTTCATCGAGAAATTGGTCAGCCAGTAGGCTTCGACCACCGATCCATTGGGTTTCTCTTGCCGGTAGCGGATCACGCGCACGGTCGACCAGTTCAGTCGGTCCCAGGGATCGAAGTCGTCCGCGTCCCAGATTTCCACCCGATCGGCTCCATCCTTGAAGACCCGGGACGGCGGCCGACAAGCGAACCGACTTTTGGCGGCGTTGAACAAGCTCGGAAGATTGGCTTTGAGCCGGACGATGGTCTTCAATCCCAACTCGTCGGCCAGGTGCAGGAACGGCGCGGCCGCATATCCGCCATCGACAACAACATAATCGGCAAACCGCGGCCCCAACTGCCCCACTACCCGACGTAGCAGTCGTTTACCCCCGGCCCATTCGCTATCCCCACTGCCGTAGGGTTCCACATCGACCGGTAGAGTCAGCCCGGTACCCACGATGGTGGCCATCACGACGTGGTGCAAGTAGGTGGTCACCTCCCCCTCGGCGTTGCGGTGGGGACGACACCAACGACACCCGGCCTCACGGACACGCCCCACGGTCGTCCCGTCCAGCGCCAGGCCGATGAAGCGGCAATCGTCGAACGCTTTATTGCGCTTGGCCTGCTTGATGGCGGTGATCAAAGCGCCGCGCGTGAATTCCGGATCCAGCTTCTCGGTGAAATAGCCCAGCGTGTCGTCGCTAAAGCGGCGTCCGATTCCCAAGGCCCTACACGCCGAGGATCGTGCGAGCGACTCGATGGCCAGGAAGCTCGACTCCCGTAGCAGATACCCGATCACTAGAGACCAGATCAGATGCCCGCTTCCGATCTGCGGTCGCACCCGTCCATCTCCGGGTTGATTCAAATACCCCTTCAGCCGCAAACACTTTCGCGCATACCGTCGAATCCCTCCGGCCGACGGACCTCTCACCGTCGCTTCCGCTTCTCACGTTGTTGCTGGCGCTCCAACACCACCAACTTCGCGTTCGCTGTCAGCACCTCCCGGATCGCATCCTGAAACTCCCGTCCCGCTCCGACACGCTTCTGAATCTCCTCAACCATGGCGGCTGGAACGTGTTCGACATGCTTCTTCCCGTCCATCATGAATGTCCAGGACCAGGATGGGTGGCCTTCACCCGACACACACCGGCACGTCGGCTTACCGCACCGGGTGTAACTAATCGACACCGAGCCAGGCAGCAAACCGTCGGGTATCTCATGGCGCTCGATCAGGCTGTACTTCCGCCTTCGCAGTCGCGAAGCAGCGGCTCCCTTTACCTGATTCAACTCAAGCCATATCTTTTTCTTCTTCATCTGACGGTATATATACCACAAGACACCGTCAACACCTCGCCAATTTCAACAATGCGAAAATAGAACTTGCTTAACAATGGGGTTGAATTCGACTCAAATGCCCACTGGCCGGGCCTCATTCAACATCGACCGACCTGCTCTTCCGAAACGGCTGGTAGCTGAAACTGAGCCGCAAGGACTCCTGGAAAAGGAAGGTCATCGTGCCCGGCTCGCAGCCGAAAGCCGCACGCTCAGAATGGCTTCACGATCACCTCCGTCGCGCTCGAGTACAACGTGTCGTAGATCCACTCGATCCTCTCCAAAAACTTCACTTCATCTAAACCATTTTTTTCAGCAGATTACAAAGACCTACATTCCAGAAATGAACAGGCTCCCGCACTTTTTATAAAAATCTTCCACGACCCTTCCGGTTTTTAACTCCGGTTTCCGCCTCCCGTACTGAGGACACACACAGCTGGTCCCGGGAGGTCGAAACCATGATCCGAATCGCAAGTCTTCTGCTTCTGACAATCGTTACAACAGCGACCAGCCCCAGTGCGTGGGCGGCAGATCCGGCCGTGACGTCGATCAACTTCGAAACTCGGCACGGGCACCTGATCGTGGCCGACGCCAAGGTCGAAGGGACGACACTGCGGTCTCTGATCGACACGGGCGCCAACCGCTCGGTCATCGACACCCGGATGGCGAAGCGTCTTGGCCTCCATCCTGTCGCCTCCAACGATGTGACGGCATACGGCAAGACCTCGAAGGTCGAGCGGGTCATCATCCGCAGCCTCCGCGTCGGACCGATCCACACGGCGGCCCTGGCGATCGTGACGGATCTGTCGGATTGGGGAGTCGACGCGATCATCGGAATGGACGTGCTCCGGCGGTCAGACTTTCGGATCGACTTCTCCGCGAAGCAGATCCTGTTCGGGAAAGCGGTTACCCTGTCCGATTCGGTTCCTTTCGATTTCGAACACTCGCTCGTCATCGTTTCGCTCGCGATTCGGGGACACGAGGTTCGGCTGTCGGTGGATACTGGAGCGAGCCGGATCACGCTCCACCAGACCGATAATTTGAAGCAAATTGTCCGATCCCCTTTGACGCGGTCGGTCCGTACCTCAAACATCATCGGCACATCGAAGGTGACGGAAGTTCGCTTGCGCGATGTACGGTTGGGATCGACGGGTTGGAACGAAGTGCGAGCCAACGTAACGACCGCGCCCCCGGTGCCCGGTATCGACAAGCAGGGCGTCCTGTCCGTCACTTCCCTCGGACTGAAGCAAATTCAGTTCGACTTCGAGAATGGACTGATGAGCTGGGAGAGATAACTCAAGAGCCGATATACTTCCCCGGCCCTTGAGCGGTTTCCACATGCCTATCCAGGTCGATTTGCTCGACGAGTCTCGTTATCAGATCCTGTTGGCAAACCCGGGCTTGCTCGCCCGGGCGAGGTTAGCGGGGCGCCTCGAGCAGCGGCGCCTCCGCGAGATAGATCAGTAGCGTCCCCGGTTCCACCACATGGTCTTTGGGTGGATTGAGGATTTCCTCTCCCGACGGTGTTCGGATGCCGATGACCAGCGCCCCCCTTTGCGATAGCCGCATCCGGGCCATTAGGTCGCCAAACCGGACCGGGTCCTGGGGTGCATCCGGAATGTACCCGATGTAGATGTTGTGGAAGCCCGAGACCAGAACCCGGCTCATCGTGGCAGCCGTCCCGTGGTAGCCGACGGCGTGGGCAATCATCGAGAACCCGATCCTCCGGGATTCGATCACCTCGTCGGCGCCGGCCGTTTTCGCGTGGTCGACGTTTTCGGAATCGAGGATCTCCGCCACCACATAGAGCGGAAATCGACGTTGGCTCATCGATTCCTCCTGCCTGCCGAGGAAGGATCGGATAGTGAAGACCGTGAGGGTCGTTCGCGCATCCGCGATCTGCGGACTCGTGTCTCGTGCTCCCGAAACGATCACTGCGGCCGCATGGGTCAAGCGGACCTTGTCCAACTCACTCTCCTTCGTCGGATCGCCCTGGACCCAAAGGAAATCCGGAGGCAGATCCCGCGGACGCTCGCGGTCGTCGAAGATCACGACGCGGGTTTCCGTCAGATCGAGTTCGTTGGTGAGGGCCTGCAAGAGCATATGCGTGCTCTGGTCATGGCCGCACAGGACGACGTGGTTGACGTAGTCGCTCATACGAAACTGCTCCTCCCGGATGCTAAGCATGCCGGCAACCAGGCTGGACCCGACGATGCCGGCGAACAGGGCCAATGTGAACATCCCCGCGATCATCATCACGGCACCGACGATACGACCGAGCAGCGTCACCGGCGTGATGTCTCCGAATCCGACGGTGGTGATCGTGACCAGGGACCACCACATGCCGTCGAGCAGGCTGTTGATCTCCGGATTGATCCGGCCCTCGACGAGATACAGGCTCACCCCCCCGAGCACGGTGGTCACAGCGAAAACGCTGAACGCGAAAGCGAAGAGCAGCCCGTTCTCCTCCAGGGTCTGTAACACGATCGCGAAGGGATTGCGATATTGAAAGACTCGCGACGTGCGAAGCAGTCGTAGCAGCCGTAGCGCGCGAAGCCCGCGCAACTCCGGGAAGAGGGCCAGCACCGCCAGGATGTCCACGAGGACCAGCGGACGCAGTGCGAATCCCAGGCGCGCCAGCAGGTGGGTGCGGAGGCGTCCGATCGGTGGGCGCCGGAAGACAGCGAGCGCAGGGGGCGTGTAGCTGCCCACGCGTAAGACGACCTCTACGGCGAAGATTGTCAGAACCGTGATGTCCACGTACCGAATCAACGGAATCAGGCGACTGCCTTCGGGCAGAAGACCTTCGACCACGAGCAACATGATCGAGATGAGGATCAGGGTCCATACGGTTCCCTGAACCAACCGGTAGACGCGCGTGCGCGGCTCGTGGAAGGCGGCGTGCAGGCTTGCCGAGAGGGCGCTCATCGAACCTGCAGGCGTCTCGGATAGTGAGCTTTCTGAAGTCCCTTTGCCATGACGTGATACGGAGTCAGCGAAATCCTTCCCTATACGTTAGCGACGGAATTATCGTCGCGCAGGTTCCCAATCATCGGTGCCCCGGGCGTCCGGGTCAATCTTTTCGCGGCCACATCCAACGCGGAGCCTTCGATGAATCCTTTCTGCGTTCATCAGAACGTCTCTTTTCTTAGCATTTGTTAACACCAACGTACTGAGATAGAACAGAATCACAGACTTTTTGCGCCGGAGCTAGGAGCCCGTGGTGGAAGTCTGTAGGGTCGCGCGCAGGGGTATTCGGGTCACAGGCGCGAAATGAGGAGCGGAACGATGCTTTGTCATCGTGACCGACGAATGACAAAGCCTGTGGGCCGAAGACCCCTGCGCCCTACGGGTTACGACGGCATGGGGCCATCTGCCGCGTTGGCACTCCTAGCCCGCATTTCTCAAGAGATCTGAGATAAATCGAAACAGAGTAGGAAGGGAAAGGACCGAAAAAGGCCGCCCTGTCTGGCATAGATGACTTTGTCTAGAAGCATCAAATGCGCAGACGGAGGCGGCCTTTATGAATACAGAGTGTAAGACAGAATCGATTCACTTTCACGCATTAGGTTCACGGGAAGTACGGGGCCAATTCGACGGAGGAGACATCAGCACGGATGCGGGCGGCTTGCTGCTACGAGAAGCAGAAAAACGGACGGGGATTCTGAAACAGCTTGCCGGATGTTTCCAGGATCATCGGGATCCGCGATTTGTGGAACACGGGATCGAAGAACTGGTGTCGCAACGTGTGTACGGATTGTGTTTGGGCTATGAGGATCTGAACGACCACGACCAACTCCGGTCGGATCCGATGCTGGCCGTGATGGTGGGTGAGACCGATCCGAAGGGTCGGACCCGGAAACAGGCACGAGATCGAGGCAAGGCCCTGGCTGGTAAGAGCACGCTGAACCGACTGGAACTGTCGACCGAGGGTGCGGCAGACCATCCGTACAAGAAGATCGGACGAGACGAGGCGGCGATGGATAGGTTGATGGTGGACGTGTTTCTCCAAGCGCATCGGCGGGCGCCGCGGCAGATCATTCTGGATCTGGATGCGACCGACGATCCGATTCACGGGAGTCAGGAGGGTCGCTTCTTTCACGGCTATTACCGGCACTATTGTTATCTGCCGCTGTATATCTTCTGTGGGGAGTTTCTGCTGTGTGCCCGGCTACGACGATCCGACATCGATGGTGCGGCCGGATCGGTCAAAGAGCTGGAACGGATCGTCGGACAGATTCGGCAGAAGTGGCCCAGAGTCCAGATCGTGATTCGTGCCGACTCGGGTTTCTGCCGCGATGAGATCCTGACGTGGTGCGAGGCCCAACACCGTGTCGATTACGTGATCGGACTGGCAAAGAACAATCGACTGCTGGGCGCGATCGAAACTCCGATGGCGACTGCAAAAAAGCGATTCGACAGGACGGGAAAGCCAGCGCGCGTCTTTAAGACGTTTCCGTATCAGACCCGCGACAGCTGGACCCGTGAGCGACGCATCATTGGTAAGGCCGAACATCTGGCCAAGGGCTCCAATCCTCGGTTTATCGTCACCTCGTTACCGAAAGGCCGAAAGACCCCAAGACAGATCTATGAACAGATCTACTGTGCCCGAGGGGATATGGAAAACCGGATCAAAGAGCAACAGCTCGGATTGTTCGCCGATCGGACCAGCACGGCCACCATGCGCGCCAATCAACTCCGACTCTACCTTTCATCGGTGGCGTACATGTTAATGCAGGCCTTGCGACGGCTCGGGTTGCAGGGCACCGAATTCGCGCGGGCGCAGTGCACCACGATTCGCCTGAAGCTGCTCAAAATCGGAGCGCAGATCCATGTGACCGTGCGTCGAGTCTGGATTCGGATGGCTGGCGGATACCCCTACGCCGCGGTGTTCGCTCAGATTTATGCCAACCTTCAGAAAGTCCCGCTTCGCTGTTGAGCGTCCCCTCCTCAGACATACCAACGTTCCGATCTTTGATCGGGATAGCTGTCTCTGTAATCCGATTTCACGTCGTCATTCCCTTCACCACCACTCGTCCAGGCCCAGTCACTCCCCTCAGCCGGCATCTTTGCTCTCGCCACCCAGCCTCCGACATCTTTTCCGTCTCCAAAATGCAGTCTTGGGCACCATTCATGAGAAATGCGGGCTAGATCGATGGCGAGCATCGACGTCGTCGTGCCGCCTTGCAGCTAGCCCGCATTTCTCATGAATGGTGCCCAAGACTGCATTTAGGAGAAGGAAAAGGCGTCGGAAGCTGGTTGGCGGGAGCAAAGATGCCGACTGAGCTGAGAAAGTGGGCCTGGATGACGGGTGTTGCAGGGAATGGTGAGGTGAAATCGGATTACAGAGACAGCTATCCCGACCAAAGACGGGAAGGTTGGGATGTCTGAGAAGAAGTGATTAACAGCGCAGAGGGATTTGTTGAAGGTTCGCGTAAATCTGAGCGAACACCGTAGCGTAGGGGTAGCCTCCAGCCATCCGAATCCAGACTCGACGCACCGTGACATGGATCTGGGCTGCGATCTTGAGCAGCTTCAGGCGAATCGTGGTGCACTGCGCCCGCGCGAATTCGGTACCCTGCAAGCCGAGCCGTCGCAAGGCCTGCATCAGCATGTACGCCACCGATGAAAGGTAGAGTCGGAGTTGATTGGCGCGCATGGTGGCCGTGCTGGTCCGATCGGCGAACAATCCGAGTTGTTGCTCTTTGATCCGGTTTTCCATGTCTCCCCGTGCACAGTAGGTCTGTTCATAGATGTGCCTTGGGGATGTTCGTCCTTTCGGTAACGAGGTAACGATAAACCGGGGATTGGCGCCCTTGGCCAGATGTTCGGCCTTACCAATGATGCGTCGCTCACGAGTCCAGCTGTCTCGGGTCTGATACAGAAACGTCTTAAAGACGCGCGCCGGCTTTCCGGTCCTGTCGAACCGCTTTTTTGCCGTCGCCATCGGAGTTTCAATCGCGGCTAGCAGCCGATTGTTCTTCGCCAGTCCGATCACGTAATCGACACGGTGTTGGGCCTCGCACCAGGTCAGGATCTCATCGCGGCAGAAACCCGAGTCCCCCCGAATCACGATCTGGACTCTGGGCCACTTCTGCCGAATCTGTCCCACGATCCGTTCCAGTTCCTCTACCGATCCGTCCGCACCATCGATGTCGGAGCGTCGTAGCCGGGAACACAACACGAACTCCCCACAGAAAATATAAAGCGGCAGATAACAATAGTGCCTGTAGTAGCCGTGAAAGAAGCGACCCTCCTGATTCCCGTGTATCAGATCGTCGGTCGCATCCAGATCCAGAATGATCTGCCGCGGTGCCCGCCGATGGGCCTGGAGGAACACGTCCACCATCAGCCGATCTATCGCCGCTTCGTCCCGGCCGATCTTCTTGGTCGGGTGCTTTGCCGCACCCTCGGTCGACAGTTCCAGTCGGTTCAACGTGCTCTTGCCCGCCAGGGCCTTACCTCGATCTCGAGCTTGTTTCCGTGTCCGGCCCTTCGGATCGGTCTCACCCACCATCACCGCCAGCACCGGATCCGATCGGAGTTGATCGTGGTCGTTCAGATCTTCATAGCCCAAACACAATCCGTACACCCGTTGCGACACCAGTTGTTCGATCCCGTGTTCCACAAATCGCGGGTCCCGATAATCCCGGAAACATTCGGCAAACTGTTTCAGGATCCCGGTCCGTTTTTCCGTTTCTCGTAGCAGCAAACCGCCCGCGTCCGTGCTGATGTCTCCCCCGTCGAATTGCCCCCGGACTTCCCGTGTACCTAATGCGTGATATTGAATCGTTTCTGTTTTACACTCTGTCATGACAAAGGCCGCCTCCGTCTTGGCTTGAAAGTTTCTATTCAAAACCTTCTATGCCAGACAGGGCGGCCTTTTTCGGTCCTTTCCCTTCTTACTCGTTTCGATTTATTTCAAATCTCTTGAGAAATGCGGGCTAGCCCCATGGCGCTCGTAACGCGACCCTACAGACTTCCACCACGGGCTCCTAGGGAGCGGAGTTGGGGAGCAGTGCCGTCGCACGGAGAGTTTCCTGAAATACCTGTAAAGTAAATTCGGGTAATAGGGGCTCTGCTCCCTAATTAATATACCCACCCGGGATCTGATTGCCTGGCCGCTCCGCATCCCAGAAGACCGACACGATCCACCAGCGTTGTCCATCGTTCAGGAGCTGAACCGAGTTGATTCCCCGGCTGAAGGGCGTGTCGGGATCACCCTGGTCGGCGCGGTACGACGCGTAGGCGGTGAAAGCGTGGGCGATGTTCCCGAACGTCTCGGTGGTGCGGCCGATCTCCTTCTCTGTAAAGCCGATCTGCCTCAACTGATCGGAGCTGCCGGCCCAGTACTCCTCGGGCGACATCACGCGGAACTGCCCCGTCGGGATGAGCCGCGCCCCCTCGACGAAAAGTGACATGAAGCGCTGTCGATCCCACATCTCGCCGATGGGTCCGGAGATGACGTCGTAAAGCGCAGTGATGATGTCGTCTATGGAACCGACGTCTGAGGGTTTGGCCGCGGGCCCTTCCCGGGCGTGGGACGGGACAGCCAGGGCCAACACTAGAACGGCGCAGACGATGGGTGCAACGAACACGGATCTGAACATCAGGAATCCTCCTCTGGCAGGTTCGAAAATAAATTAGGACGGCGGCGATTTATTTTGCTACAAACGGTAGTCACATCCAAACGGAGCGTCGGGCGGAGGAAACGTATGAGCATGGATGAAAGCTACGGGAGCACCAAGCGTTCGAAGATCGATCCACCAGGAGTCTCCGACCTCACCCGCCGCGAGTTACTGAGGTTGGTGGGGGGCACCGCAGTGTTGTCGGTTTGCTCAGGGTGCCGACCGGAGGACCCGACACCGCCTTCTTCCGGGACGGTCATCGACGTGCCTGTCCACTACGCCGGCATCATGGACGTCGCGAAGTTGATCGAGACGAGGGAGCTCTCACCGGTCGATCTGACGGAGATGATGTTGGACCGCATCGAGACGTTGGATGGACGCCTCCGAAGCTACGCGACCGTGATTGGCGACCAGGCGCGGGCTTCTGCCCGCATCGCCGAGCAGGAGATCGAGTCCGGAAATTATCGCGGGCCGCTCCACGGGATCCCGATCGGTGTCAAAGATCTGTACTACACGAACGGGGTCCGAACGATGGGCGGTCTCCAGGTCCTGGCCGACTTCGTGCCGGACTACGACGCTACGGCGGTGGCGAAGCTCCACCAGGCCGGCGCCATTCTCCTCGGCAAGCTGAACATGAGCGAGGGCGCGATGCCGGGCTATCATGTCAACTTCGAGATTCCCGTCAACCCGTGGGACCGAGGGCTGTGGCCGGGTTCGTCTTCGAGCGGCTCGGGCGTTGCGACCGCCGCCGGCCTCTCGTTTGCGACGCTTGGTTCCGACACCGGCGGATCGATTACCTTCCCCGCGATGTGTAACGGAATTGTCGGCCTCAAGCCGACGTACGGCCGTGTGAGTCGATACGGTGTTCTCGGGCTGGCCGAATCGATGGATCACGTAGGACCGATGACGCGTCGCGTGGCGGACGCGGCCCTGGTCCTCGAAACGATAGCCGGATTTGATTCCAACGACCCGACCTCGCTCACGGAACCGGTTTCGAACATCCTTGGGGAACTCGGCCGGGGCGTCGACGGTGTACGGATCGGATTCGACCGGGATTACGCAACCCGGGACGTCGATCCGGGCCTCGTCGCAGCGATCGAGGTCGCGCTCGGGGACCTGGAGCGCCTGGGCGCACAGATCGTGGACCTGGACATGCCCGATTTCGATGAAGATCTCGTAAACGCCTGGTTCACGATCTGTTACTACGAAGCGCGCCGCGTCCACGCCGCAAATTACCCGTCACGTGCCGACGAGTACGGGCTGTACTACCGGGACCTGCTGGAAGCGGCGGCAGCGGTGACGGATGAGGCCTATTCGGAAGCCGGTGCGCTGAGAGAGGAGTTCAACGAACGGTATCGAGCCGCACTCGCCAACGTCGATGCGGCAGTCTGTCCGGCCGGCGGAATCCCCTTCCCCATAACCGAGGACATCCTGTACGGCAACATGGCGGGCTTCGACCCGGTAGGGCCGAAGATCCAATTCCAGTTCACGGCGCCGGCGAACTTCGCGGGGACGCCGGCGATCTCGGTGCCATGCGGCGCGAACGGAGATGGAGTGCCCTACACGATTCAATTCCAGGGGAGTCATTTGACCGAACCGATGCTGTGCCGGATCGCCCATGCGTATGAAGAGGCGACGGAGTGGCATACGAGGCATCCGCCGGTGTAGGAAGGCTCGTCGGTTCGGAATCGTAACCGGGGCCCGAGGTTTACTGTCTAATCCGGCGCCCTTGCCTGCGGGGAGTCCTTGAATCTACCACTCACAAATATCTGGCAGCCAGCTCGTACGTCTCGAAAGCAGCTCGTCGTGGTACTGCATGGACGCGGTGATTCGGCAGAAGGCTTTCTCTGGCTACAGCAGACGCTTGCCATCGATTCGCTGGACTTCCTGCTTCTTACCGCACCCGTCCCCTACGGCATCGGCTTTAGCTGGTACGATCTGCCACCGAACCAGCTTCCGGACATCGTCGGGGCCAGGCGGCTGCTCGGCGACGTGCTTCGGGAAACGGAGCAGAACGGGTATCCGCCGGAACGGACATTCCTTTTCGGGTTCTCACAGGGCTGTCTTCTGACTCTCGAGTTTGGAGCGCGGTACGCACACCGATTGGCAGGATATGTCGGTATCAGTGGCTACGTATACGATCCCGATGCGCTCCTCGGAGACCTTAATCCTGCAGTGAATCAGGGAGACTGGCTTATCACACACGGCACTGAAGACGAGATGCTACCTGTGGCAAAGACCCGTCAACAAATCCAGCAACTCAACGCCGGAGGGTTCGGAATAGATTACCGGGAATACACGAAGACCCATACGATCGATATCGAACGGGAACTACCGGAGATCCGTGAATGGATGCAGTCCCGGTGCAGAGAATAGGTCGAGCCAAACAGGCCTGGATTTCATTTGGCGAGTTCTCTCTGGGCGTTTCGGTAACGCTTCGCTGTTTATGCGGCAAGAGACAAAGCTTTTTCCGTCGTTGGATCGTACGGGGTGAGGAGAATGCCTTGGTCCGTTTCGAACGTGGGGCCTCAACCCTCGGGAAATATCGGCGGAATGATGGGTGGCTGTGGACTGAGAGGTGCCAGGTCTCGACCGGCCAGGGCCGGATGGTCCGGAGGAATTCTCGTGGCTCGGAAGACTGCGAAGACGTTGATGCCAACCGGTTGGGGCCTGGCGCCGTCCGGCAAGAGAACCTGGCCGGCATAGGGCGTCCAGTACTCCCAGGTGATTTCACCCTGCGGTGTGACCTCCATGAATCGACCGCGCGGACCGGAAGTGATGAGCGTGCCGCCGGTCGCGAGGCGATGGGCGCCGGAGATGAAGCCCGCCCGAAAGTGCTCGGGCGCCGAGTAGCTCCAGACACTCTCGGTTGGCCCAAATGGACCATTGCCGGGCAGTTCATAGTGCCCGTCTGAATTCATCGGCGTGGCGATCTCATAAACGATCGTGTAAGGGCCGTCAGGCCCGGGAGCATTGTTGCTGAACACCATGATGTGGCCGGCGCCAGGCATGCCGTCCGGAATCCAGCGGGCATCGTGTTGCCCGCCCATCTTTCTGTCGGCCTCGCTGCCTCGACCGTACGCGCCCGGATTCCCCCAGCGATAAAGCAGGTCCCCGCCCCGTCCGTAGCGGCCGCCGGTGTGGCCCGCGGCCTCCTCGGTGGACGTGCTGTGGTCGATCACCCAGAGTTCATGATAATCGTGAACGCTGATGAGGATCTGATCTAGGCCGGGATGATACGCGACGGCGTTGGAATGCATGAGGTCGGAATCGGTGGCGGGCTCGGCATCTTCCTCCGACCCCGCGAAGCCCTGACGCCGGATTTGCTCCAACTCCTCCGGAGACGGCGCCTGGACGTCGCCGTTGATGTCGATCAGTTCCGGATGCTCGGCCACCACGCCGAAGTTGTCCGCGGTCGGATCGAAGTCCTGGATCATGTGATCCCACGCACGCCACTCCCAGACGATCCGCGCCCCGTGGGGGGGGTACGGCTCAAACTCGACGATGATGTCGGGCCAGAGGCCTCGCTCGGGGATCAGATCCGTCCGGCGACCCGCACGACGGGCCTCGCCGGCACTCCTGCCGGCCCACGCAATGGCCAGGATATTACCGTTTGGAAGCACCTCGATATCGTGGTGCAACAGGTTCTGCCCGCTGTTGAAGGAAAAATCCAGGACCAGCTTGCCGTCCCACGTGAATTCCTGAACGCGACCGCCCTGTCCCCCACCGCTGAAACCGCGAAGCTCGGGAGCGCGGCCACCGCGCACGAGGTGGCCGTTATCGAGCAGGTACGCTCCGCCGGCCGGGCCGAGTTCGCTCTTCCACGTATGCACCACCTGGCCCAGATTGTTAATAAGGTAGGTCGTATCGGACAACAGCCCCGTGAACAGAATGTAGCCGGAAGATGCGTCATCAGAGTTGATGCGGAGGCCGCGCTCCTCATCCAGACCCGAGGCTGCCCTCTGATCTGCGGTCCCCTGTGTCCAACCGGATTCGCTGAGGGCGCCGAGGCTGACCGCCGAGATCAGCAGAGTTGTTATCAACAGTCGTTGCCTTGTTCTCATTTCTGTCACTCCTGGCTCTTCTTACTCGACCTTGGCAGCCCGTGGTGGAAGTCTGTAGGGTCGCGTTACGAGCGCCATGGGGCTAGATGCAAGGCGCCACGACGACGTCGATGCTCTTCATCGGGCAATGTCCGGAGAGAGTGCCAACGAGGCAGATGGCCCCATGCCGTCGTAACCCGAAGGGCGCAGGGGTCTTCGGGCCACAGGCTTTGTCATTCGTCGGTCACGAGGACTATGCATCGTTCCGCTCCTCATTTCGCGCCTGTGACCCGAATACCCCTGCGCGCGACCCTACAGACTTTCACCACGGGCTGCTTGGGCCATTGCTTCTCTACGAGGGCGCTCGCTTTCGAGCGGCCTGGGTGATCTTCTCACCTATCATCGCGATCTTCTGGTCGTGCAGGCGCTTTTCACTCAACCAGTAAGGCGACGTGATCTCCTTGAAGGCGTAGATCGCGGCCTGAATGCCTTCGGCCCAGGCGACTGCAATCAACTTGATGTCGCCGTGCACGTCGCCGATGGCGAACACCCCGGGACGGCTGGTTTCGAAATAGGGATCGATCGCGATGCTGCCGTCATCGTTCAGGCGGACATCCAGCCGGCGAAACGTGTCCTTGGCGGAGAGAAACCCAATCTGAACGATGATCTTGTCGACCAGCAGCGATTGTCCATCGGTCAGGACCAGACGGATCCGGTCATTCACGAACCCCGCCGCCGATATCTCGCACGACAAATGAACGGCACCACCAGAGGATTGCACTCTGCCGAACGTGTCCGCCTTGCCTGAAGCTGTCGCTCCACGGACGATCAGATGAACCTGTCCCTGCCGGCCCAGCACCATGACGGCGGCGTCGAGAGCCGAGTCCCCGGCGCCGACAATCGCGACATCCTGCCCTTCATAATCTCCGATCTTAGGGACCCTGTAGTGCACATTTTTCGAGTCGAGCTCGTCCAGGACGGGAAGTTTGCGGGGGAAGTGCAACAGGCCACAAGCGACGATGACCTTCCGGCATTTGTAAACTTCGTTGTTCGTGAGCACCTTCTTGAGAGGATCTTGCTTTTCGGTTTCGTCGGTGTCCTCGATGTCGACCAGTTCCTCGCCGAACCGGAACTGGACCAGAGCGTTGCACGCCTGGCGATAGACCCTTGACGAGAGTTCCTCACCGCTGATGCCATCGGGAAATCCAGGGATGTCGACGATCTTTTTGTCCGGGTAAAGGAACTGCGGCTGCCCGCCCGGTCTGCCCTTGGCTTCGATGACCAGGGTCGTCAGACCGCGGTGGGCCGTGGTCAGGCTGGCCGCCAAACCCGATGGACCCGCCCCAATGATGATCACGTCCCAGTAGGCCAGACTCTCGAAGTCGATATCGGCTTGCAGTTCGGTGACCTTGAAATCCGCCATCTCAGACCATCATACGCCCGCTTTTCCCCCAGTCGTCACGTTTACGCACCGACCGACCGTTGCGATGGCAGCCAACGCTGCAAGGATCCAGAAAGCGGTCAGCAAAAGACCTTCCGCAAGGCCCGCGACGATGACGGTCGGAAGCAACAAGGGCCACGGGGCCAGGAACCCCGCCGCCAGTCCGAAACCGATGACGACGATCAACACGGCCAGTACCTGTGCGAGTACCATTGCGACTCCGATCGCGCCCCGGCCGATTCCGGCGAGCGCCATCCTTTGGGCCTCAAACTTCAGTTTTCGGAAAGCCCAGGGCGTGATCCAGGCCAGCAACAGACCCACAAGCAAAACGGTGAGGCCTTGCCGAATCCTCCCGAAGAGCCCGGCAGGCTTCAAACGTCACGGATTCACCCCCAACGCGCCGGCAATCTGCTTCAGGAAGTCTCGAGCCTCCCGGGATCCGCCTAGCTTGAGTCCGATCGACCCCATCTCGGACTCGAACCTCATTCCGAAAGTGAGAAACGTACAGCATCGGCGTTCCTTCAAGATGAAATCCAACAGAAGCCTCGCCGTTTGCTCATCCCCGGGGAAGCTCAAATCAAAACCGTCGGGTCGTTCAATGCACTCCAGAGAACCTTCGATCAACTTCGAAATTTCCCCACTCCTTCGGACGAGCTCTCTAGAGTTCAGACTGCAGACCAGCGGTCCTTCGGTCTTTTCTTCTCTCATCTTCTCCTCCCAGCACAACCGGATATTCATGTGGTAGGCTAGAAGTTAAAGTGGACTTTAAGTCAAGGAGGTTTTGCGGAGAAAATGAGAATCAGCGAAGTGGCTGAAAGGGCTGGTCTTCGGCCGTCCGCCCTCCGGTACTACGAGAGCATCGGCCTGTTGCCGGCACCGATGCGGATCAACGGAAGGAGAAGCTACGGTCCGGACGTCCTGATGCTGCTGGCAGGAATCGGAGTGGCACAACAGGCCGGCTTTAAGGTCGAGGAAATCAAACAGCTGTTCTACGGTTTTGGGGCCGATCGGAGCCCTTCGGAGCGCTGGTCTGAATTGGCACGCTCCAAGCTTGTTGAGATCGACCAGCTGATCGACCGGGCCCGCGAAATGAAACGCTTGCTGGAAGAGGGCATCCGCTGCGGCTGTTCCGGCCTCGATGAGTGTGAGCTGCTGGAAGAGCCAACCCAGATCGTGACCGATGGCCCGGACGCGTTTTCGAACACCCTGTCGCACCGGGGCTAGAAGACGCCCTACGGAACCGGCCGCTGTGCCCGAAGTTCCTCGAACCAGTTCGTCACGACGTGGATCTTCTTGCCAGGTCTGTCGGCGGCGGTCGAATCGACGAGCTTTAGCATCAGGAATCGCCCATCGGGGGAAACGTCAAAACCGCTAAAACCGAGAAACGAGGCGGCACTGAACAGCGCTCGCGGTATGCCGGCCTCGAAGGTTGCTTCCGTGTCAATAGAAACCGCCATCAGATCGGCCGCTTGTCGGTAGAAAAGCTCCGAGCCATCCCGTGACCAGACGGGCCGGAAGCCGCCCGCGGTCGACACCTTCCACCTGCCGGAATCGACCTCGGGGAACGGGCTCACGTAGATTTCGGATCCTCCCGACTCCTCGATCTCGTACGCCACCCACTTGCCATCCGGGGAGAGCTTGGGCCAGTAAGCTCGCCGCAAAAGCAATCGAGAGGCGCCGGTCGCCATCGACAGCGAATAGACGGCGATTTCACTGGTGTTGGTCTCGGCAAAGAGCAACGTCTGACCGTCCGCGGATATCGCGGAGGGGATCTGTCCCCGGGAGCTTGCTGCAACCGGAGGTGGAAATGGGGTTTCTGTCAACAACCGCTCCGCCGAACCGACGCCATCGGCTCGCCTGGAAAACAGTGTGCGAACCTGCCCGTCACGATGCGAGTTGAAGATGATTCGAGTGTCATCGGGCGTCCATAAAGCATACGCATCGGCAGCCGGATGTGAAACCAGCCGCGTCAGCGCGTTACGTTCGAGGTCCCAGATCCCGATGTCTGATTGACCCTCTTCGTCGAATAGGGACCGTCCAATTCCTGGATCAGGGGTCCGAAACCACGGTCGCTGCACCCATCGTTCTTACGGTCAACGGAACGGCCGGCTCCACGTTCGATTATCGGATACCCCAGAGAAGCAGCATGTGGTTGGAGACATCGAACCCTGCGGGTGTTGTCCGGGTTGGAGCCGTCCGGATCAACCCGGACGCAGAAGACGGCGCTCCGTCAGCCCAGGCGATCTTCTCGTTCAGCAACGCTCATGGCGTGACGGTTTCCCTGGCGGGAGTGGAGCCGGTCGCCCCGGCCACCACCTTTCGACTGTATGCCGAGGCGTCAGGCGTACCTGGCGAGATTGGCTCGATCGCCACCGGGATCGCTATTCACAACACATCCACTGAAGCGGCCATCCTAGAGATCGAACTCGTCGGCTTCGACCCATCGGTGAAGGTAACGCGGGCATCGATGGTCATTCCTGCCTCCGGACATGTTTCAGGATTCTTGAGCGAGATCCTTCCGTCGGCGCACGACTTCGAAGGCGTGCTCCACATCACATCGAGTGCGGCTCCGATTTCTGTCGTGGGTCTGAGGGGGCGGTACAACTCGCGCGAAGATTTCCTGCTGTCCACCACACCTGCCCTCAGCCAAGCGAGCGATCGGGCCGTCCCCGAGGTCGTCTTTCCGCACATCGTGGACGGCGGCGGCTGGACGACGCAGTTTGTCCTCTTCAACCGAACGGCCGGCCAGCCTTCGACCGGTACGTTACAGTTTCTATCGGCAACAGGAAAGGAGTTGAAGCTGCGAATTCTCCCCTGAGCGAAGGAGGTCGGCCAGTCCAGGCGCAAAGACACCTAGCAGTGAGGCCCTTGCCGAAGCGGGGCTGATGGCAGATGGGCCGGATTGACATTTGTCGGATCGGTGGCAGATAATCCTCGTCTATGCGGCTCGTTTTCCCGATAGTCCCGGTGATACTCCTGCTCGGGACGCTCTTCCCGGGACCGTTTTCCCACGTCCACTCCCGGGGCGCTCCGGATCATGGACACACGGGGACTCATGGGACGACGCTACACAATCACTTCCCGATGGCCCGACCGAAAACGGATTCGACGCATGACGAATCCACTTTGGAAGGCCCGCACCACTCGGGACAGGACATTGATCTGTTGCTGACTACCGAGGGGAAGACTTCTCCTCCGGTGGGTACCTTCCGTGCCTGTTCGAACCTGTTTCCAGAACTCCTCGTCCGAAGACTGAATGAAGTGAAAGGCTCGGAGCGAACGCGGGATCCTCCCCGCCTGGGCCTGCCTCCAAGAGCCCCACCCGCCTGATCACCTCGCAAACGTTCTGATGCGTCGCCGGTGCCGCCTCGCGCACTGGTCGGTTTCTTCATTCAGATTCAGAAAAGGAAAACTGTGAAACACCTTTCGTCCGGCTGGCTTGCTCGTAACTGCTTTGGCCTCGTACTGCTCCTGCTTGTTTCTGTTGCGGGCTGTGCCGAGACGGAGCCGTCGCCCGAGGTCGAGGGCGAAGAGGAGGCGATCCTGGCTCGGACGGCATTCACGGATCGCATCGAAAACTTCTTTGAGTACTCGCCGTTGAAGTCGGACGAGGCGAGCACCTTCCTCATTCATCTCACCGACCTGGAAGATGGGTCGCCCGTTTCCGAGGCGGAGGTCCACTTGTCGGTTCGAGGATCTAACGGAGAGGAAGTTGCGTCGACCCGGGCCGCGGTCGGACGGGTGACCGGCATCTATGTCGCCGAACTCGTGGTACCACGGGCTGGAACTTTCGAGATCGAGTTCCACGTTCGCAACGACAAACTTGACGAGACCATGGTTCTGGCGGGATTCGCCGTTCAGTAGGAACGTGGAGGAGAACTGAGAATGACTGACAACAAACCAGGAAGACGTTCCGGGATGGTATGGGTCCTGTTGGCGGCTCTGCCGGTTCTGGCCTTGATCGGAGCGCTGTACTGGGAGCAGGGCGCGGAGGCACTCGAAGATCCGGCGCCCGCCGAGGGTGGCGACACCGGAACGGTCGCCTTCCTGATGGAGCAACAGTGGCTCATCCGGATGAAGTTGGCTCAAGCCCGGTTGAGGGACCTGGCGCCACAGGTACGGGTGGTCGGCAGGATCGTTCCGGCGGCGAATCATCGGGCGATCGTGTCTTCTTCAGTTTCGGGTTTGATCGGTGAGGGAGGAGTGCCACGTCTTGGCCAGGTGGTTGGACGCGCCGAAGAGTTGATCACGCTGCGCCAGATTCCGTCGGTGGCCGAGACAGCCCAGGTCGTGCAGCTACGTCTCGAAGCGGGCCGCACCGAGTCGGAACGCCGCGGCCTGGAACAATCGCGCGCCGAGGCTGAAATTCGTCTCGAAGAGGCGCGACGCGAACTGGATCGGGCCAAACGCCTGTACGAAGCCGAGGTCCTCGCAGAGCAGGAGCTTGACGCCGCCCAGACCGATTTCGAGGCCGCGGAAACGCGGGTCCGATCGTTCGCCGGGCAGCTCGAAGCGCTCGTCGAATCGCCAACTCCCGGGGGCGCCGCGGCAAGCACAACTCTCACTCACGTACTGACGGGTCCGATCGCCGGCAAGGTCACCGAGGTCTACAAGACCGTCGGCGAGTTGGTTCAGCCTGGAGAACCGATACTCGAAATCGTGAACTTCGATACGGTGTGGGTCGAGGCGCCAGTCTTTGAGAGAGATCTTCCGTCAGTTCTCGAGGTGGGACAGGCGATATTCGAAACCGCTGCTTACCCCGGTGTCGAGTTCGTGGGACGCGTCGTGGATGTCGGAGCCCGAATCGACGAGGAAACCCGGGTAGCAACGGTCACGTTCGAAGTCGAGAACGCGGACGGCCGCCTTCGAATCGGTATGCAGGCGAACGTCCGACTCGATGCCGGCTCTCCGCGAAAGCTCGTCGTGATTCCCGCCGAGGCGGTTCTCGAACACGAAGGGCAGGACATTGTCTACGTCCTGTTGTCGGGTGAAGAGTTCCAGCGTCGCAACGTAGTGATCGAGGGTCGATACGGGGACGAAGTGGCTATTGTCGGAGGTCTTGAACCGGGCGAGCGGGTGGTGACCCAGGGCGTCTACCAGTTGAAGCTTCAGGAACTGCAACCGGCGGATCCGGGCGAGCACACGCATGAGGTTTAGCGGAGAAACGGTAACGTAATGCTGGATAGAATCATTCGTTGGTCATTGGAGAATCGGCTGCTGGTCCTGGTCGCGGCGAGCCTGCTGCTGGTCTACGGTGGCATCGTGACGGCCCGAACACCGGTCGATGTCTTTCCAGACCTCACCGCTCCCACCGTGACCGTTCTTACCGAAGCTTCCGGCCTGGCTCCCGAAGAAGTCGAGGCGCTGGTGACCGTGCCGCTCGAGTCCGTCCTGAACGGGACGTCCGGAGTCTTTCGCGTCCGCTCGAACTCGGCCGCGGGGTTGTCCCTGGTCTTCGTCGAGTTCGAACTGGGAACGGACATCTACCGCGCCCGGCAGCTCGTCACCGAAAAGCTCGGGCAGGTCCGGCTCCCCGGCGACATCGAACCTCCGGTCCTCGGGCCGATCTCGTCGACGATGGGCGAGATCATGCTGATCTCCATACGAACCGAGGGGGATACGTCGGCGATGGAACTACGCTCGCTGGCCGACTGGGTCATCCGTCCCCGACTGCTGTCGATCACGGGCGTCTCGCAGGTCATTATCATCGGTGGAGATCTCAAACAGTACCAGGTGATCGTCGATCCCACCCGACTCATCGACTATGACCTTTCGCTCGAGGAAGTCACCGTGGCGGTCACCGAGGCCAATGCAATCAGCACGGGCGGATTCATGGAGAGGCCGAACGAGGAGTTCCTGATCCGGGGTCGGGGACGGATTCACTCGGTAGAGGATCTCGCCGAATCGGTGATCACCGTCCGGGAGGGCACCCCGATTCTGGTACGGCACGTGGCAGAGGTCCGCACGGGCCCGGCCGTCAAGAGAGGCGACGGCAGTTTTAACGCCGATCCGGCCCTGGTGGCCACGATCCAGAAACAACCCAACGCCAACACGCTGGACCTGACACGCGAGATCGAAGCGGCATTGGCATCACTCGGGCCGAGCCTGCCCGAAGACGTCATCATTGATACCGAAGCGTTCCAACAGGCTGATTTCATCGAACGCGCCGTGGGGAATGTGCGACGGGCTCTGATTGAAGGCGCAGTGATGGTCACGGTCGTGATGTTCCTCTTCCTGTGGAATTTCCGGACGACCTTCATCAGCCTGACGGCGATACCGCTCTCGCTGCTGGCGGCCATCCTCACGATGAACTATTTCGGGATCAGCATTAACACGATGACCCTCGGAGGTCTGGCGATCGCGATTGGGGAACTGGTGGACGATGCCATCGTCGATGTCGAAAACGTCTTCCGCCGATTGAAACAGAACGCGTTGGCGGCCAAGCCCCTGGGAGTGCCTCAGGTGGTTTTCCGGGCATCGAGCGAAATCCGAAATTCCATTTTCTACGCGACCTTCATCATCATCCTTGTCTTCCTGCCCCTGTTCTCTCTGGCCGGTTTCGAGGGACGCATGTTCGCGCCACTCGCTTTCGCCTACATCATTTCGATTACCGCCTCGCTCGTCGTGGCGCTGACCGTCACACCGGTCCTCTGTTACTTCCTCCTGACCCGGTCCCAGCTCATGAAGTCACAAGGCGACTCCTACCTCGTTTCGTGGATGAGAATTCTGTACCGCAGAACTCTTGGTTGGACTCTCGACCATCCTTCCGAAATCATCGGGCTTTCGGCACTGCTTCTGTTCGCCGCGGTCAGCCTCCTGCCATTGACGGGCCGCGAGTTCCTGCCGCCTTTCAACGAAGGGGCCTTGAACGTCAACGTCAACCTGCCACCGGGGACCTCGCTTGCCGAGTCTAATCGAATCGGAAATGTTGTCGAACGGGCGCTGCACCAGATACCGGAAGTTGTCCGGACGACGCGCCGGACCGGGAGGGCAGAACTGGACGAGCACGCTGCCGGAGTCAACACCAGCGAGCTGGAAATCGTGACAAGGCCCGGGGATCGCAGTCAGTTCGAGATCATGGATGAAGTCCGCAGCGTCCTGGCGCCGATACCCGGGGCGGTGGCCGAAGTCGGGCAGCCGATCTCTCACCGCATCGATCACCTCCTGTCGGGTACTCGCGCACAGATCGCGATCAAGGTTTTCGGTCCGGACCTGCCGACGCTGCGCAACAAGGCTGAAGAGATCCGGGCATCGATGGAAGGCGTCTCCGGCATCGTCGATCTGCTGGTCGAACCACAGGTGGGCGTGCCGCAGGTCCAGATCAACATCGACCGGACGAGGGCCGCAGCGGTCGGGTTGTCGGCCGGGCATCTCGCCAAGATGGTCGAGACGGCCTTTAACGGGCGGGTCGTCGGGCAGGTTCTCGAACAACAGAGAAGCTACGACATTCTGGTGCGGTTGAACGAGACGGCGCGCGAGTCCATGGAGTCGCTCGGCGCCACTTTGATCGAAACTCCCCTGGGCATTCGGATTCCGATCGGCCAGGTGGCCGACATTCGTTCCGACCAGGGGCCGAACACGATCAACCGGGAGAACGGGCAGCGGCGGATCATCGTCCAGGCGAACGTTTCGGGCCGGGATCTCGGGAGCGTCATCGACGACGTGCGAGGACTGGTCGCCAGAGAGGTCGCGCTTCCCGAAGGGTACTTCGTGCAGTACGGAGGTCAGTTCGAGGCTCAGGAAGAAGCCGCGAGCCGCATCTTCTGGTTGTCGCTTCTGGCCATCGGCGGCATCTTCCTGCTGCTCTTCATCGCGCTCGGGTCCATGCGCGCCTCACTGCTCGTGATGGCGAACCTGCCTCTGGCGTTGATCGGGGGCGTGTTCATCGTGTTCATGTCCGGGGGAACTCTATCGGTAGCTTCACTTGTGGGATTCATCACGCTCTTCGGTATCGCCACACGAAACGGGATCATGCTGGTGACACATTACCGCCACTTGATCGAAGAAGGAATCGGGTTCCGCGACGCCATCGTTCAGGGATCGATGGAGCGGCTCAGCCCGATTCTGATGACGGCCCTGGTCACCGGCGTCGGCCTGATTCCACTGGCGCTTGGCTCGGGTACTCCCGGCAAGGAGATCCAGCAGCCGATGGCCGCCGTGATCCTTGGAGGCATGCTGACATCGACGTTCCTGAACATGATCGTGATACCGACGTTATACCTGAAGTATGGCCCGAAGGCCGAGTCAGCCCTGAAGGGAGACTCGGGGCCGGCGATCGGAACGCATGGAAATTTGAAATTCGAAATTTCAGATTGAGAGATTTGAAATCAGTTCAGGACTCCGCCCTTGCCATCACTCAATTGATTCCCCGAAGCAAGACGAGTGGAACCCTGGTCGCTGCCCCGAATTAAAGGGACGGAGGCATGCAAATTTTGCGCAGATTGTCGAAGACCCTCCATGTCTATGCTTTGGCGGTTGGTGCCTGAGATACGCCTCCGTCCCCGTAACTCGGAAAAGCATCAGACAAGCCAACCGTTTCGTCCCCGGTCGAATCAGTAAGACGTAACTTATCGGCAAACCGTGAGTATCCAATGGAAATGCCGGGGAAGAACTACGCCCGGCCCGGGGTGATGAGTGTTTGGAAGGGAGATCCGTTACGCCGTCCGTGTACTTCGGGCGAAACCCACGTTCTCGGTCCTGGCGATTGCAATGCTGGCACTGGGGATCGGAGCCTCGACAGCGATCTTTACAGTCGTCAACAGCGTCCTGCTCCGTTCGCTGCCTTACGAGGAGCCCGAAAGGATCGTTCAGCTTTGGGAGGTGTCCGAAGAGGGCAACCGGATGGCTCTTCCGGAGGCGAATTACGTGGACTGGAAAGCTGAAGCCGATAGTTTCGAATCGATGGGGATGTACGCTGTCGGCGAAGGTGCCGTTGTCGGTGGTCTGGAGCCCATTCGGGTCCGCATCGCGACGGTTGCGGAAGGGTTCTTCGATGTCATTGGCGTGCGGCCGGTCATGGGATCCGGTTTTCTGCCCGAACACCAGCGTTCCGGGGCCAGTCC
Source organism: Terriglobia bacterium (assembly GCA_965262425.1). Classification (GTDB taxonomy): domain Bacteria; phylum Acidobacteriota; class Terriglobia; order 20CM-2-55-15; family 20CM-2-55-15; genus CAZOZZ01. The sequence continues at coordinate 4,175,418 of OZ253536.1, forward strand.
TGTAGCCATGGTCAGCCGGCGTTTCTGGCGAGATTCTCTCGGATCGCCGGATAGCCTCGACGGAGTACGACTGACGTTTTCGAACCGTATCCACCCGGCCGTTGGCGTCCTGCCGGAAGGACTCGACTATCCCGTCGACACGGACATCTGGGACAACCAGGAGGCGATGGGTGAAGCGCTGAACCCAAGCCGGAGCGCCCACAACTGGAGGGCGATCGGTCGACTGGCGCCGGGTGTGACCGCCGAACAGGCGTCGAGACAATTGGAAACCATTGCGGCGCGCATCCACAGCGAATACACCGACGTGACGGCCGTCGGCGGGGTGGCCGTTCCGCTCGACGAACAGTTGACCGGTGGGATTCGGACGCCGTTGCTCGTTCTGATGGCGGCGGTGGTCATCCTGTTGCTGATCGCCTGCATGAACGTGACGAGCCTCCTCCTGGCGCATATGGAAGCCCGGCAACGGGAGTTTGCGGTCCGGACGGCCCTGGGGGCGACACCGCTTCAGTTGTCGCGAGGGTCCCTGGCCGAAACGGTGATTCTGGCCTCGCTCGGCGGGTTGCTGGGTGTGGTTCTGGCTCGTTGGGGCGTCTCAACTATGCTGGCAACCGTCGGGGGCAATCTGCCCCGGGCCGGGGAGATCGGGCCGGACCCGACGGTCTACACGTTCGCGGCGCTGCTGGCTCTGGCAATTGCAGTCCTGGTCGGTATGCTGCCGGCGGTACGCTTCTGGAGCGGCAACCTGGCGGACGCTTTGAAAGCAGGAGACCGGGGACAGGCCGGCTCGCACAGTCGGGCTCGGAGCGCTCTGGTTACAGCTCAGGTCGCCATGACGATCGTACTGCTGGTTGGCGGAAGTCTCCTCGCCCGGAGCCTGGTCGAGATGCTCGAGGTCGACCTCGGGTTCGAGACCACGAATCGCCTCGCGGTCGAACTGATTCAGCCGTTTCCCCAGGGGGAAGCCGCCACGAACCGGCTCGGAGCGTTCCAGCAAGCCTTCAAGGAGAGGATCACGGCGCTGCCCGGCGTGGTGAATGTGGGCGGCATCGATGCGTCGCCGCTGTCGGCGCGGGGCGGCAACGGCCGGTTCATAATCGAGGACCGTGGCGACAGTGGAGATTATTGGCCCAACTACCGCGTCTCGAGTCCCGGTTATTTCAGGGCGCTGGGAATCCCGCTTCTCCGGGGACGACTCTTCGATGAGAGCGACGGCGCCGGAGCACCCGGCGTTGCGGTGATCAGTGAATCTGTCGCAAACAGGGTCTGGCCCGGCGAAGATCCAATCGGCCATCGGATCGACCGAAGCAATATGGACGGCGTGAACCAGTTGATGACGATCATCGGAGTCGTGGGAGATGCACGGTATTACGGACCCGACAGCGATGTACGGGGAGAAACCTATTTCAATTACCTCCAGCGCGGGCGGGTGACGGCCCGGTTTACCTGGATCATCGAAACCTCGGGGGATCCGGCCGCGATCGGACCCGCCGTCATGACGCACGTGAAGGAATTGGATCCGGAGTTGCCGATCCAGGTGCTGACAATGGATTCGATGTTGTACTTGATGCTTTCGAGCCGGCTGTTCAACCTTTCCCTGCTGGGCGTGTTTGCGGGGGTAGCCCTGACGCTGGCCGTGATGGGTGTGTACGGGCTGATTGCTTACACGGTGGCTCACCGTACCGCTGAGATCGGTGTGCGGACGGCCCTCGGGGCGCGACCCGGGCAGGTTGTCTGGCTGTTCGTCCGGGAGAGCGCGGCCCTGATCGGCATTGGCGCCGTCGTCGGTGTGCTGGGAGCCATGGCCACGTCCAGGGTCCTTGGGAGCCTGCTGTTCGAAATCGAAGCGACCGACCCGGCAGCCTATGGGATCGGCGTTCTGGCCCTGGTTGTTCCGGCGATGCTGGCCGGTTACGTGTCGGCGCGTCGTGCTGCAAAGATCGACCCGGTAAGGGCGATTCAATCGGAGTAGCTAATTCATGCGGGCGTCGACATAACGACCCTCGATGAAGTGGGTGAAATAAGCCAGGACGAGAGGATGTTCGACAGGGCGGCCGGTCGGATCGGGTTGGAGGTTTCGGTCGGCCACGTAGGTCTGATGTGTGGCCCCGTGTGGCAGTATGTGATACCAGGGACGGTCCCGGGGCGGTTTGGAACGCGCCACGGTTTCGTACCACTCGTCGGTGCCCTCGAATCGGGAATCCACACCGATGACAACACCGCGGTAGTCGAATAGATTGTGTTGAACGACATCGCCAACTGAGAAACGGACATTCGACGTCGACTCGGATTCGCTCATCTGATGATAGTGGGCCAGGAGCCTAATTCCCCGCCAGTCCTTCCGTGATCTCGATGTAGGTTCCAATGGGGTCGGTAATGAACGCGATTTTCAGGCCGAGCCGGGGGATCTCGCGAGGTTCGACGTTGAACTCGATGCCTTCGGATCGCAGCCGCTCGGCGAATGCATCCATGTCGACGACTTCGAACACGATGTGGTCAATCGCTCGGCCCAATGTGGGTTCCGGGCGACTTTCGGCCTTGATGACGTCGATGCGACCACCCGGCACCACGGCGGACGGCCAGGCGCGACGCGAGGAGGCTTCGGCTCCGAAAATCTTGACGTACCAGTCCCGTATGCCTTTCTGATCGGTCCCGGTCATGTGTATGTGATGAAACTCAATCGGGACGTCTATGGAGTCGCTTTCAGTGAACTCCAGACGTGCGCCGTCGGGAGACTGCACCGTAATCTGTTTGTTGTCCGCGTTGTCGGACATGATTTCCATGTTGTGGTCGATCAGCTTCGAACGGGTCGTGGCGTAGCTTCTGACAGAAAACCCGAAGTGGTTCACCGTGGTTCCGTCGGAAGGGCCGGTCGGTTCGCGATCCCTGAGAACGAGATACATTCCCGGAATACGCAACAATTCCAGCGTGCCCGTCGCCGTCACTTCGGCGCCCAGATCGACCCACAGCTTCTTCTGTGCCTCGACGTCGCTTACGTTCAAGTGGATGTGTCCGGTGGTAACCCCGATGGCGTTCGGCTCAGGGAGCTGGGCCGAAGCGTCCGGGGGCGGCGCCAACGCCACAATGACGTACAGGATGAACAGGACAACTCTCGCTTTCCTCATCATGGACCGTCTCCTCAGTTTTATGTCCCAATTGTTCCAACAGTTTTAGAAACGCGGATGGACACGCAACCCGACTACATCCTTCATACGCCTAATTGGGGGACGGGGGCACTATTATTTTGTTTGGGTCTTCCGCAGAATTTGTGGGTAAAACCGTCTTCCATCGCCGCTTGAGGAGACCACGGTGCTCGCCAAGCCTCAAGGCTTCCCTCGCAAGCTCGGCGGCTGCGCCGGCCTTGACCCTCGGCTGCGCTCCGCGGTGTCGGCTGGTGTGGGCGATGGGGAACGGGGCCTCCGGCGGGGGCTCCGGGCACCGGGTGTAGGCGTCCGACCGAAGTGGGTACTGGAATATTCGCCGTCGAACAAAAGAATAAGGTACTTTGTTTCAATTACTTATGTGCGCACAGGCCTTTGGACTGCCCACAAATTCTGCGGAGGAGGCTTTTGTTTGAGAGGGGGTAGCGTTCAGGTGAGGGGCACGACGATTGGCTCATGGAACAGGCTGTTCTCGCTCCCGATGATGAACCAGCCGGGAAATTGCACGCCGCTGCCGCCGTGGTTCAGGACGAGAACCGGATCCTCGGCGTCGGTCGGTACCTGGAAGACCCGGGTGAACGTCACGGCTTCTTCCGGCTGCAAAGTGAATTCGGTTGGAGTCCTGCCCAAGCCGACGGCGGGATCGTGGCGCCGATTCTGACCATCCAACACATACACTTCAGGTTCGGGCCCACGTTGAGGGAGCCCTCGCGCCCTGCTGGAAACCCGTAGCGTCACAGCGTACGTGACCGTCGTTTCGGCCGGGATGAGGTCGACGCCAGTAACACCCACACACCAGTCATCCCAACATTTGGCCGTTCCCACGTCGAGTACGCGACGAGGCGAGACGAGTGAAACGGCGATGAGAATGCCAACGTACAGCCCCGTATATACGGCGAGCGCGCGAACCACCTTGAGGGCACGAGCTCGACGACCGAGAAGGCCTGCAATCGCCGCGGTGACCACCATTCCAGTAACGGCCAGGAACGAGGCCATGAACAATAAGTCGAATATCGTCATAGGCAGTGACTATGAGGGACAGGAGAGTACTTGGCCTCTGGCCCCTCCACTTCCAGTAATTCGGGGACGGAGGAGCAACAACTCCCACTAACTATTCTTAATGCGCGGGTTACGAAGGTTTCGCCTCCTTCCCTTAGTTAGAGCTGCGGATCCGTTCGACCGTCGTGCCGTCGAAGTACATCACTCCGTTCACGCTCGTTCGCTCGACCCTCAGGTAGTAACGGACCTCGGGCAGGGCCACCTCGGTGTCGACTGGATCGAAGCGAACCTCGACGGCTGCCGGGTCGGGGCCGTCGCGGAGGATCTCGGTTATGACTCGACCATCGATCTCGGCCGGGACATTAGCTCCCACAAGAAACAAGGCCGTGGGAGTGAGGTCGATGTTTCCTGTCGGCACGGTCGAGACCACGCCGCGCTTCAAGGCTGGTCCTGCTGCAATGAACGTCGCGCGGATGTCGTACGGACTCGTGCTGCCATGCCCCGCGACGCCCGGTGTCAGAACCTCACCCTCGTACCCGTGCTCGTTGAGATCGTCCGACCAGTTCGCGCCGGTGAGAATGTCCGATGTCCTCGGATGACTCCATCCGATGGCCTCGTACGCCACCGTCCCCGGCAGGTGTCCGAGATCGGATCCGCCCGACTCCGCAGGAGTGAATACGGGCCCGATCCAGTCTGTCCGTTGAAGTGCACGAACGATGTCCGCAACCCGTTGTGGTCCTCCCTCGAGAACGTGGATGGCGTCGCCGGCAACCACGACATCCATCGAGCCCGACGATTCCTTCAGGCCTTCTTCGACCAGAAGACCAGAAAGCGAGGTACTTCCCGTGTGGGTGGTAAAGCCGTGGTCGGAGGTGACGAGGATGTGGGTGACCCCAAGCACGCCCCGATCGGCCAAGCCGTCCAGAAGCCGTCCGATCTCCGCGTCAACGGCCCGGAGGACGGCCAGCGTTTCGGGCGCACCGACCCCCCTGGCATGGGCCGTACCGTCGGGTTCGGTCAACCAGGCCGCGAGAACGTCTGCATCGGCGAGGTCGAGGCCGATCCGTAGCATCGCGTCCACAGCACGAGCCACCAGAGCGACGGACGCCCCTTCCTCGCCGGGTTCCGGCGGAGGACCAAGCTCGGTCTCCACGATCGGTCCCAGCGAGTCCGGTATGGTAAATAATTGGTGAACGAGCCCGGCACCGGCACCGTGGGGGTTCATCAACACTCCCGAGCCTGTCGAACCGGAGGCCGCCGCAAAGTAGACCAGCCCCTGTTCCTCCAGGAGTTCCCCCAGCGACGGTGCGGTGAGCATCCCGCCGCCGGTCGCTTCGTCGATGGATCTAAGATCAGCCGCGCTGCCGGTGTTCAGCACACGGTCGGGATCCACGTCGGGCAGGTACACGGAATTGCCCATCATCCCGTGGCCCGAGGGATAACGACCAGTGAAGATAGAAGGCCCGTTCACGCGCGTCACCGTGGGAATGACGGCGTGATGCGCCAGGCCCCGCACGCCAGCTTCCGCGAGCGCGTTCAAACGGGGCATGACGGCTTCTGTCACGTAGTCGGGTCTCAGGCCGTCCACCACGAGGATTAGAACCCGGCTTTTCCCCGCACCGGGGAGGCCACAACCGACGACGATGACCGCGACGGTCAGCAGGAGTCCCAGGACGGCCGCGGAGCGGTTCGTCAGAAAGGCACTTAGAGTGGAGTTCGGACGGGTCATAACTCCTTGATGAGGTCGGCCTTACTATGCGATCGCGATCAAGCTCCCCGTGGTGCGGAAGTAGAGAACTCCCCCGGAGACGGCAGGGGTTGCGAAGCACGGCTCGCCCACGCTGTTACGTGCGAGCAGGTTGTAGGTCGGGCCCGCTTCGAGCACATAAACGTAACCGTTTTCGGATGGGCAGAACACCTTGCCGTCGGCGGCCACCAGGGACGAGGAAATCGCTGCGCCCGGATCCAGTCGCTTCTCGTACATCCGTTTCCCGGTGTTCGCGTCGAAGCACCGAACGACGCCGGTGACGTAGCCGAGGTAGATGTAGCCGCGGTAGACGACGGGAGTGGAAATGTAAGACCCTCCCCGACTGGCGTGCCACAGCATGGAGTCGGATGCCCCGGTTCGCCCGGCCGGCGTAATGTCGCCGGTTGCGTCCGGATCAATGGCGAAGATAGGTGCCTCGGATCCGTGCGAACTCGTAATGTAGATCCATCCGTTCGCGGCGAAAGGACTTGGTATGGGATTGTCACCCCCGCCTCCAAGGCGCCAGAACTCCTCGCCGGTTTCCAGGTCGTAGGACACGATCCAGGGCCAACTGTTGGTGACCACCTGGGTTCGGTTCGGGCCGGCGTGAATCAGCGGGGTCCCCCAACTGCGCTCACTTATGCCCTTCCGGGACACCCTCCAGATTTCTTTCCCATCGGACAGGTCGAGAACAGCGAGGTAAGGATTATCAGGATCGTCGCACTGCAGGGCAATGCGGTTCTGGTGGATCGACGGAGAACTGCCGTATCCCCAGCCGATCCCGTACTTGGAAACGTTGACGATCCCCAGATCGCGGCTCCACAACAGACGGCCGTCCAGGTCATAACAGTACAATCCTTCCGACCCGAAGAAGGCGACCAGATTCCTCCCATCGGTAGCCAGGCTGGTGTTGGCGTGCGTCGCTTTGGCGTGACGCGTCGACCGTGGAAGGCCGGTACGCGCCGTCTCTCGCCAGAGCTCCCGCCCGGACTTCTTGTCATAGCAGAGCACCACCCACTTCTGCTCGCCCTTGTCCTCTGCGGCGTCGGTACTCCCGGTCCAGGAGGAGCGATCCACCCCGGCGTCGCCTCCGAGCGTGAGAGGGACCCGCCCTTCACTGGCAATCGCGCTGGGCACAAATATCCTGTCGCCCCACAGGACGGGACTGGAGTGGCCGAGGCCCGGGACGTTGGATCGCCACTGAACGCCAGCTATTTTGCCGAGGGTCTCATCGGCATTCCAGGACGCGCGGACCGGAAAACCGTCCGCCACACCCCGACCGTGCACACCGCGGAAGGCGGGCCAGTTCCCCTGATCGTCCGCTTGTTGACCGAGGAATGGAACGACAGCCAGTCCCTGCAAGAATCGTCGTCGAGATAGAAGCATGTTGCCTCCAAGTGGTATTCACAAATCGTTTCGGTATCGTTGCCAGTTCCTTCAGTCTTCTGAAGCGGTTCCTTCAGTCCTCTGAAGCCGGTTCCTTCTGTTTTCTGAACGCCGGCACAAACCACCGGGCTCCTTTATCCGATCGCGATCAGGCTCCCGGTTGTGCGGAAGTAGAGGACTCCATCGGAAATCGCCGGGGTTGCGAAGCACGGCTCACCCATGCTGTTACGTGCGAGCACGTTGAAGGTCGGGCCGGCTTCGAGCACGTACACATAGCCGTTTTCGGATGGGCAGAACACCTTACCGTCGGCGGCCACCAGAGACGCGGTAATCGCCGCGCCAGGATCCAACCGCTTCTCGTACATCCGCCTCCCGGTGTTCGCGTCAAAGCATCGGACGACGCCGGTTTCGTAGCCGAAGTAGATGTATCCGCGGTAGACGACCGGAGTTGAAACGTAAGACCCGCCACGACTGGCGTGCCACAACATGGAATCGGATGCCCGGGCACCCCTGGCCGGTGTAATGTCGCCGCGCGCGTCAGGATCAACGACGAAGATGGGGGACTCGGATCCGTGCGCGCTCGTAATGTAGATCCATCCGTTCGCGACGAAAGGGCTCGGTATCGGGTTGTCCCCCCCGCCTCCAAGCCGCCAGAGTTCCTCGCCGGTCTCCAGGTCGTAGGACACAACCCAGGGCCATCCGTTGGCGACCACCTGGGTTCCGTTCGGACCGGCGTGAATCAGCGGGGTCCCCCAACTTGCCTCGCTCACCCCCATCCGGGGCGCCCTCCAGACCTCTCTTCCATCGGACAGGTCGAGAACAACGAGGAAAGGACTTTCGGGATCGTCGCACAGCAACGCAACGCGGTCCTGGTGAATCGCCGGTGAACTGCCGTATCCCCGTCCGACCCCGAACTTGGTAATATTGATGACCCCCAGATCACGGCTCCACAACAAGCGGCCGTCCAGGTCATAACAGTACAATCCTTCCGACCCGAAGAAGGCGACCAGGCGGCTCCCGTCGGTAGCCAGGCTGGTGTTGGCGTGCGTCGCTTTGGCGTGCCGCGCCGCCTGGGGTCTGCCCGTGCGCGCCGTCTCCCGCCAGAGTTCCCGCCCGGACTTCTTGTCATAGCAGAGCACCACCCACTTCTGCTCGCCCTTGTCCTCGGCGGGAACAGTGCTCCCGGTCCAATCTCTGCGATTGACGCCGGCGTCCCCACCGAGCCTGAGTGGGACCCGACCTTCTCTGGCGATGGCGGTCGGCACGAATATCCGGTCGCCCCACAAGACGGGACGGGAGTGACCGAGTCCCGGCACGTCCACCCGCCATCGGAAACCATCGACGGGGCCGGGGGTCTCATCAACATCCCAGGAGGTACGGACCGGAAAACCTCCTGGTGTCGGATTACGCGCACCATCTTGCGAAGGTCTCATCAACATCCCAGGAGGTACGGACCGGAAAACCGTCCGCCACACCCCGACCGTGCGGACCGCGGAATGCCGGCCAGTTCCCCTGGTGGTCAGCTCGTTGACCGTGGAACGGAGCGACGGCCATACCCTGCAAGAATCGTCGTCGAGATAGAAGCATGTTGCCTCTCAGCAATTAAGGGCCGGGGGCCTCTTCCTCTTTTTGGCCGTCATCGGTGCCGACGGGGCCGAAATTCGCAGATGGCGCGCGATGTCCGGTCGCCGCTTCATAGGCCGAAGCGGCACGGATGATGATCGGCTCGTCTCCCGGGCCCGCCCAGAACGAAATCCCCACGGGAAGCGCGATGTCCAGGCGCGTCTCCTCCGTGTTCGTTTCGCTGTCATAACCGTCCTTGTCTTCGTTCAGAACGAACTTGGGTTCGTAGACGATGTCGTTGAAACCAGCCGGAACGGTGAGTTCGGGAATTCCCAGGTTTGCGCTCGTCGGAAACCGACCCCTCGGACGGTCTTTTACCGACGGCTCGCCGGCGTATCCGATTCGCACGGGGGGAATCGTTATGGTCGGGTTCACGAACAGGTCGATGTCGTTCCTGTGCATGACATTGAGCACCACGAGCCGCATGACGTCACGCATCTTGAGACGCCTGGTGATGCCGTCCGACGCGATGTTCTGTTTGTACTCCCAATTACGCATGGCGACTGCGCGAGACTCCGAGTAGTACTTCGAGTTGGCGTTCAGGCTTGTCCAATCGGTGACCGTCGGGTCTCCCCGACGCATCAGGTACTGCGACAGGTGGAAACTGAAGCTTGCCGTCGCCGGTGAATTATTGATGCTGCGGAGGTTCAAATCCTCCGACAGCGGCGCTCTGCCTTCGGCGGCTCGCACCAGATAGTCGCGCGTCGACACGTCGTAGCGGGGCACGGCAAACTTGTACTCCCCGTCGTCGTCTTTTTCCTGGATCAACTCGGGCATGTGGACCGGCAGAATTTCCGCGATCGCGTCCTGAAAGTTGTACTCCATGTTCGGGATCGACGGATCGTCCGGATACTCCGGATCAAAGGATTCCACGATCTCCGCACCCAACTCATCGCGGAGCACACGAATAATCTCTTCGTTGACAAGATCGCTCATCGCGGCGTCGTTGTCGGTGTGCTTGACCATGTATTCGCGGACAACGCCGATACGCATGCCCGCGAGCGGTCGACTGCCCATGGTCTCCCGATCGACGACGACACTCGCGTAGGGGTCCTCGGACATCAGGGCACGCGGCAAGGCGCTGTAGATATCCCGTGGATCGTAGTAGCCACGGTCCGGATTCTTGAGCGCGTCGAGAACCATCGCGGCGTCCTTGACCGTCCGGCAATGAACGCCGGCCCGATCCAGATAAGGCTCCACACCGATGGATCCGCCGTAAGGCATCAGACCCTTGGTTGTGACGAAGCCGACGACACCGTTCCGCCAGGCCGGCTGACGGCACGACCCTCCGGTCTCCTCACAGATAGAACAGGTGGCAAGATTCGCGCCAACCGACACGGCGGACCCGGAACTCGATCCGCCCGTCTCTCGCGCGGGATCGTAGGCATTGCAGGTCGTACCCGCCCAACTGCTGCGGGCACCCGAACCGAACGTCCGTACTCCGGCCCTGGCGCCTCCCGGGTTTCCACCGCCGGCGTTGTATTCGGCAAGATTGGCTTTGGCATAAATAATGGCGCCCTTCGCGCGCAACTCGGCGACGACGGTCGAGTCCTCTGACGGCGCATCCATCGCATACGCCGCATCGGCGCCGGCTGTCGTACGCATGTCGGTGGTGTCGAATACGTCTTTGAACGAGAATGCGGCGCAGTACATCGGCATCGCGTCCAGATCCGGATTCCGACCGAACCGGGCGTCGAGTTCCCCCGCTCGCTCGAGCGCGTCGGGCTGTTGCCGGAAGGCTTCGCATACGGCCGGGCACTCGTTCGGAAGCGTGCCGGTGGACGGATGAGCGTCACAGCCCGCCTGACACGTCACGCTCCTCTCGCCACGAAGATTGAGCGTCGCGAGCGCATTGAGCTGCCCGGCGTCTTCGATGCCGACGACCATCCCGTACTGCTGCTGGATGTTGGGATCCGACTGCGTGGCTTCCATGCGTCCAAACTCGACCGGCAACCCGTCGTAGTCCTCGTAGTCGGGGAGAATTTCACTGACCGCCACCGTCGTCGATGGGAACACGAGCGGAACGCCGGCTCGAACGGCGCCCGTCGCCGGCGTGATCGAAGCCCCATCTTCGGTGACCAGCTGAGTACACATACCGTTGTACGCTCTGGCACGGTCGACATACGCCTGCACGACCTCGACACACGTCGTCGTGCCTGCCTGGATCGCTTCCTGAATGTCGTCGATGGTGGCTTCTTCGACCTGGAACCGGCCCTGAGCGAACGCGGTGAGCGACCCGATCGCCAACACGCTGCCGAGCAACACGGCCTTGCTGACGGTTCGTGCAATGAGGTACCAGTCGCTCGAAAATGTTCTCATATTATTCTCCTGTTCCAATCTGGTTATTGCGACCTCACATTCCGGTCGGCCGTTCCATCCAGGATCCAGTCGCTGCCCGATTGAGTCGTCAGCAGTCTGTCAGGACGAAATTTGGGAAGCTCGGTAGATAGTACGAGGGGCGGGAGTTGGAGTCAATCAAACTGACACGTCGGCTGCGATTCAGACACTGCGGCGATTTCCTTGAGGCTATCCGATCGATATCGTGTGGTTTTTCGGGCGATAGGAGTTTTGCGTGGGAAACAGGGAGTTGCAGGATGGTGAAAGGGATGGGTGTGGCTCGAGAAGCGACACGAGTGCGACGACCGCCGGATGATGCGGCAAACAGGGTCGATAGAAATCCATGACGAGGGCCCGGTGCGCTATGGAGGCCGAGGATTCTGCAGTTGATTTGCCAGGGCGCGACGGAGCCGGCGGGTCTTGGCAAGAATCTTCTTGCGAGCCGTTTCGCTGAGTGTGAGCACCATTTCCTGATGCTCGAGCGGAGAGAGGAAGGCGACGTAGTTTTGGTAGTAAATCAGAATGACGGTAAAGGTCGGCTGGAGCACATCGAGGATGCGGGGGCGAGTCTTCCGATTCATGTTCCGGCGTTCGATGCGCCGCAGATACCACTGCAGCAGGCTGTAGGTGAGCAGGACAAAGACGACATGGTTGACCACGAGACTGAATGCGCGGGAAGAGAACTCGGCGAGGCCGGAGAAACACTTGGTTTGCCGGTAGCGCTCTTCAACCACGGTGCGCAGCGCATACTCGGTGCGGGTTTGGGCGGGATCCGCAATGCGTTTGGTATCCAAGAGCACCCACTGATCGGTGTGCCCATCGGCATAGCGTTCACGGTTGATCACCGCATGGAGCGGGACCGGACAGTTGGAATAGGACTCCAGGTCCCGGACCACGGCCAGTTCCGAACCCACGCGCGTGGTGGCCGGATCGGGCGGATTTTCGACGGGGCGTTTCTCTAAGGTGCGTTGCCGGGCCTGCTCACGTTTGCGAATCGCGGCGGGCCGATGAAGGGGAGCCGGTTTCTCCGGCGGTGCAGGAGGCGTCCAAGATTGGAACGTCCCGGGTTGGGCGTCAGCCAGATCGATCGCGTCGCGGGTGATCTCCATGTTGCGACGGGCCGGAATCAGGATGTCGATCCCATAATCCTGTTTGCAACGACCAATGGAGGGGCCATCGAGAAACCCCCGGTCCAGGATCAACCGCTTGATGATTCCCGTGCCATGATAGGCCACAAACTCGTCGACCATGCGGTACAGTATCGGCAAGTCGTTATCTTTACCCTGACTGACTCGCAGTCCGGCCCATAGGAAGAAGTCCCCGGCGCGATTGGTGTGGATCAGGGTCACCAGTTTGTAGCACCGGCGCCACTGACACCGGAGTTTCTGTTTGGAGGTCAGTTTTAGACCGTCGACCGGCTTGTTGTGCTCGTTGAATAGCATCAAGGAGGCGTGTTCATAGGCCGGGTTGTCAGGTAGGAACAGATAGGTCGCATCCCCGATGAACAGCCCTTCCCGATCAAAGGCCCGATGCTGTCGGAAGATGCCCACCACGTCGCGGTTGAACCAATCCTGGAGGCGATCCGCGTCGGTCTTGCGCGCCATCTTCCGCAGATAGTCCTGATCACAGGGGGTCTGCCGGTCGTAGCTGTTCTTGTCGTTGAACCCCCCACACTCCAAGGTCACATCGCCGGTCTCCGGGTGGATGGCCCGATGCCCCATCTGGGGGCCGAAGGCCTGGACCATCCCCCCGCTGCGCACGACATAGGGATAGGCATGAAACTGATGCACCCCGTGGAAGCGCATCGCCACATTGCTGGCGATATAGACCCACACCGGTACGTCGTGCTTCTTCAATGGGGTCGGGTAGCTCCCCGCCAACTTCTCGAGAATCTTCTTGCCCGCGATGGCTCGAAAGAAGTCCGTCTCGGAGACCTCTCCGGCCGCCTCGATCGAGTCAAACTCCCCGTCCCGGAACGCGTCGCACACCAACCGGTCGTTGCGTTCAAACACGGTCATGCCGGACTCCCCATCAGGGTTTCTCCCGCCGCAGCTTCTCGATTTGATCCAGCAGCTTCAGAATCCTCCGTTGTACTCGGGTGACCTCGGCCCGGGCCGCGCGATACTGGGTATACCGTTCACTCTTCTCTCGCAACCCCTTCACTCGCTCAGCAGGAATCGACAACAACCGGGTCCGGCCCTCCTCGCTCCAGCTCAACACCATCGAGCGGTGCAACTGTCCCCGCGTACACGCACAGCCAGCCTTGCCGCACTTGCGCGCCAACTCGTACACGGTCCCCTTCACCATCGGCTTGCGTTCATAGCCCACCTCGATCAACTCGGCTAACTCATCGATCGCTTCCCGCAAAGCGGCCCGGTACCGGCTCAATCGCGCCAGTTTGCTCTTAGACTGCATGTCGTATATATTTATCACATACAGATACCGACGCTTCAACCCCAAAAATCTACATCTTTCCACAAATTGTCGTTTTGGGATTCTTCCAGACCCCGGTGGGACGGCTTAACGTTGCTGGCTCACTCTACTGTCTGAACTGCAGTCAAGCGTCCGGGAAAAGGCTGCATTTCGTGTTCGGACGGACGAAACTTTTGTGGGGAGATTCAGGATCCATGGGCACAATAGGAGGGAGAGAGCGGAAGTCTTCTCGCAGATCAGAAGTTCCAAGTCCAAGGTCCAGAGTCGAGACGCGGAGTAAGTAGCTTCTTGGGGAAGTCTTTGCCTGTCCGCAACAAATAGGGAGCAACCTGAATTTATGGCCGGTAGATTCAAGACTGCATTCAAAGATGCCTTCCTGACCGCACACACGCTCGTGCTCGAAGTCCTGGGTGCGTTTTTCCTTGCCCTCTTTATCATTGGTGCGTCCAGTGTGGTTCAGGAATACCAGCGCTATACCGATTCTCCCGAATTTGGTGTGTGGCGTCTGTGGCTCGCCGGAGTGTTCTCCGTGTCGATGCTTGGGTTTGGGGTCCACAGTTTCTGGAAAGCGAGGAAGATCCGGAAGTGACAGCCCCCCGTTATCAGAATATGGACGATCCAAAGCTGGTGTCCCTGTGTCTCGGTGGAGATTCAGAAGCCTGGGAAGTCCTGATCATGAGGTATCGCCGGCTGATCTTCTCGATCCCGGTTAAGTTCGGCTTCTCGCCGGCGGACTGTTCGGATGTGTTCCAGACGGTTTGCGTCAAGCTGATTGAGCACCTGGGGAGTTTAAAGAACGAATCGAAGGTCAGCGCCTGGCTGATCACGACGACGACACGTCACTGTATCCAGGTCAAGTCACTGAAATACAGGGACATTTCCGACGAGGAGGAAATTGAAGCGGCCCCGGATCCGGGTGAAACCATGGAGGAGATTCGAATCCAGTCGGACCAGCAACAGAAGGTTCGAGAAGCCATATCGACTCTGGCCGAGCGGTGCCGCCGGTTGCTGCAGTTGCTTTATTTTGAAAAATCCGGCCCGAGCTATGAGGACATCGGAAAATCGCTGGACATGCCGGTAGCCAGCATCGGGCCCACCCGCGCTCGCTGTCTGGACAAGCTGAGGACCATTTTGCGCCGCAAGGGCATCAACTAGTTAGTGGTCCCCGCCAGAGATAACGTTACTATCTCCGAAGGAGGTTGCGAGCGGACTGATGAGTGAGATCCACCGCGTGGTATGTGTGACTTTCGACGGTTTTGAGCGTTCGTGAGGGGCAACCTCCATCGGCCCTACGGGTTCGGGCGGAACGGTACCGTCTTTGGCGTCGCTCCTCCTCACAATGTCGAAGCATTGATTCCTCGTCGCTCCCCCAAATCCGGCACCGTTGCACTCCGAAATCTAGTAACGCTATCTCTGGCGGGGACCACTAGGCCAGTTGTTGGCCGAATGTCGCCCAATCAGCGGTCGGCCCGATTGATGCCCGCGAAAGGCTTAGGACTTTTACGTCGCCTGTTCCACTTTTTTGTATTTTTGTCCGTCCTCCATGGCTCTTTTGTAGTAAGCGCGGGGAACGCGGTTGAATTCTGATCGAAAGCTGAAAAAACCGAACGCAAGGACGCAACGGTAGAACGACCTAAACGGAGACGACGATGCGACATCCAACAGTTGAAACGATCCTGAATTTTGTCGATAACAAGACCGATGTGGTGGGCGTGGCCGACCACATCTCCTCATGCAGCCGGTGCGGTGAAAAAGCACAAGAGTTTAAGGGGTTGCTGGGATTTATTCGGGAGGATGCCGTTAACGAGCCCCCGGCCGAATTGCTTGAGTGGGGTGTTCAGTTGTTTCAGCCCGTGCTTCGTCCGACCGAGGGCAAGTTGGGTCGTATCTTTGCCAAGCTCGTGTTCGACAGTTTCGAACAGCCGTTACCTGCCGGTATCCGCCATGTTGGCAGCATACCGCGTCAACTTTTGTTCAAGGCTGGCGAGGTAGACGTTGATATTCGGATCGAGTCGGCCGACGATGATCGCATCTCATTGGCCGGGCAGGTATTATCGGACTCGACCGACTTTTTTGACGATACACCCGTGCGGTTGGAATCTCATGGAATCATCCGGTACAAGACCCGGACCAACCCTGTGGGTGAGTTTGCCTTTGACCAGGTGCCTCAGGACACGTACCATCTCTCGATGGACTTGCCCGAAGGGCAGGTGACCCTCTTTTGCGTGCATCGTAACCAGCCGAAGTTTGCTTGATGCGGTGACACCTGACAGCGACGCGCGATAGGAAAGCGCGAAAGGAAAGCAGGACGCGACTGGAAAGTGAAGCCTTCCTCTGTCCATGAATTTCTGGACCTGCTGGCCCAGGTTCGTGATATGGAAGGCCAACGTGCGTTCATTTCAGAATCCGATTTCCTACCCTCCGACGAGCTCGTTATTGCCCTGGCTTCCCGAATCCGAGAATTCCTTCCAAAAGATCCCGAATTGGCCGAAGTCTTGACCGAGTCCATACTCCTGTTGGCCTCCGAAGTCGACACCGCGCTGGCGTGGGGGCTTGCGAATCAGTGTAAGGCCCATGCTTTCATGAATGTGAAGAAGGCCATCGAGGCCAAGCCCTTGTACCAAAAGGCGCGCGAGTTCTTCGTTCAGGCGGGCGCCCACAGGGAACTGGGACGAAGCCTGTGTGCAGAGTCTTACAATCTGACATACCTCAGTGAGTATGAGCGGGCTCTGGAATTGGCCCAGTG
Source organism: Terriglobia bacterium (assembly GCA_965262425.1). Lineage (GTDB taxonomy): Bacteria > Acidobacteriota > Terriglobia > 20CM-2-55-15 > 20CM-2-55-15 > CAZOZZ01. The sequence goes on from OZ253536.1 coordinate 4,191,847, forward strand.
GGCCCAACAGCTGCTTGAAGAGGCCGGGGACACAGAGTATCTACCCCGAGTTCATGTCGCTCGGGCTAATGCTTTCATCCGTCTTCACCGGTTCCCGGAAGCGCTCGAACAATACGATCAGGCCCTGGAAAGGCTGGCGGACGGTGACGATTACTTTTCCACAGCGTCGGTGGAACTCAATCGTGCCTCCGTGCTGACGGAGCTTAACCGATTCGATGACTCGCTGAGGAGTTACGAAACCGCTCGAGATCATTGCGAAAAGCATGGGATTGTCCTGTGGTCCGACCTGCTTGACCGAAACATCGCAGAACTGTATTTCAAACGTGGCAGTTACTCAGAGGCTCTCCGGAGCCTGGAAAAGGTACGCCCGACGTACCTGGAGCAGGGTGACGACCGACGCCTGGCACGTTGCGACCTGGCACGAGCCGAAATCTATCTGCAGTTGAATCTTCCCCAGGAAGCTGCGGAGTTGGCGGAGAACTCGCTCAAGGTCTTCGAGGAGCAATCGAATCGCCTTGAAGCAGGGCAGTGTTTGACCCACATTGCGATCGCCCAGTCCGACCGTGGCGAGACGCAGTTGGCCGAGGAAACCTTCCGTCGCGCTCGCGAGTTGTTCAGTGACGAGGGCAATGCCGTTTCGGTTGCCGCAGTCGACCTGCAGCTGGCGAGACTCCTCAAACGAAGGCGACGTTTTGCCGATGCGGAGGATCTGGCCCTTGCGGCCGCCGAAGCCTTTGAAGAGCAGGAGCTGGGGGTGCGTGGCGCCTACGCCCGTATCGTGCTGGCCCAGTGCCTCAGGGACGAGGGACGGGCGGTGGAAGCGATCGGCCAGACCGAGCGGGCTCTGGCCGGCCTGGAGGGCTACCACGCCAAGTGGGTGTCCTATCAGTGCTATGACCTGATGGGATCACTGCAAGCCTCCGAGGGCGCGCTCGAAGAGGCCGAACGACTTTATATGAAGGCCATCGAAGAGATGGAATCGCTCCGCGGCAACATCGGGCTCGACGAGTTCCGGATGTCATTTGGACGGGACAAGTACCAGGTCTATGAAAACGTGGTCGACTTGAAGATCCGGGCCGATTTGGGGACCGAGGCTTTCGACTTCGTCGAACGTTCAAAGTCACGAACGCTGATCGACCTGCTGGAGCAGAACCTGGATTCGGTTTGGCAATCGAACGGGTCGGGCTCCAGTTTTGCTGACATCCAGAAGGCCCGTCAGGATCTGAACGGGCTCTACAGCCGCTTGTCCCAGGCCGGGACGACCATCAGTTCCCTGGCCTCGGACAAGTCGCTCCAGACCGAGATAGACGAGCGCGAGAAGGAATTGGTGGCCCTGCTCCGCGCGGCCGGTTTTCAAAAGGACGGCTGGGTGGCGCTCGAAACGCTGGCTTTGCCATCGCTCCGGGAAATCCAGGGAATGCTCGAGGACCATGAAGTGCTGATCGAGTATTACACGATAAAAGATCGATTTTGCGCGTTCGTCATCTCTGGTTCCCAATTCCACCTCGAGCGGGACCTCGGGACCATCGACGCGGTCCGGTCGTGTCTCAAGGGTCTCAATTTCCAGCTCTCAAAATTTCACCTGAGTGCCGAGTACCTCAAGCAACATCAGGGTACATTACTCAAAGCCACGACGCACCATCTTGGAGAGCTCTACCGCCTGCTGATGGCCCCGCTCGAAGACAAGATCAAAGGACACTCCCTGGTCATCATTCCACACCACGTTCTTCATTACGTTCCGTTTCAGGCCCTGTTCGACGGGGAGGCTTTCGTCGTGGATCGACACGACGTGGTTTACAGCGCCAGCGCATCGGTCCTGAAAATATGTCGCGAAAAGGAACTGCCCGAGATGGAAAGGGATCTGGTTCTGGCCGTGGCCGACGAGTCCACGCCAGCGATACTGGAAGAAGCCGACGTCCTGCGAGAACTGTTACCCGATGCGCGGGTGTTTGTGGGAGCGGAGGCCACGGCAGATTTGCTGCGCAAGTATGGACCGACCGCCGGCAAGCTCCACATTGCCGCTCATGGGGTGTTCCGAAGCGACAACCCGATGTTTTCCTCTATCCTTCTCGGCGACAGCTGGCTCAATCTGGTGGACATCTTCAACCTCAAGCTCGGAGCGGAACTGACCACGCTGAGCGCGTGCGAAACCGGAATGAGCGCCCTGTATGAAGGCGATGAATTGCTCGGTCTGACCCGGGGGTTCCTGTACGCCGGCACACCATCTCTCGTGGTCAGCCTCTGGCGCGTCAACGATCGCTCAACGACTCAGCTCATGCGTCGGTTTTATGAAGGTCTGGCCGAAGGCCTGACCAAGCCCAAAGCGTTGCAACAGGCCGCCCTTTCCGTAAAAGAGTCTTTCCCGCACCCCTATTTCTGGGCCCCCTTTGTCCTCATGGGGAAATCGTAGGAAGGAACAGGACTCAACGCAAAGACGCAGAAGCGCCGAGTTCGCAAAGACAGATAGATTTCATTGCGCTCTTTGCGTCATTGCGTTTTTGCGTTGAAATCCAATTGTCGGTGAGGCGAGTCTGTTGCCGCCAGACGATATGCTACGCTTAACGCCGATGAAAGGCGAAGAACGGAAAGAGCGGTTTCGAACCTTGTCCGGAGCCCAAGTAGACCGGGTTTACGAGGCTTCCGACGGTGACGCCGCCGACTACGCGAAGCGTCTCGGGGATCCCGGTCAGTACCCGTACACCCGGGGCATCCGGGAAACGATGTACCGCGGGAAGCTGTGGACCATGCGGCAGTATGCCGGTTTCGGTTCGGCGGCTGCTACAAACGCGCGGTTCAAATACCTGCTCGAACACGGACAAACCGGCCTGTCGGTTGCGTTCGACCTCCCCACCCAGATCGGTATCGACTCCGACAGCGAACTGGCGGCAGGCGAGGTCGGCAAGGTCGGTGTCGCGATCGATACCCTTGCCGACATGGAGACTTTGTTCGAGGGGATACCGCTCAATCGCGTGTCCACGTCGATGACGATCAACTCGACCGCGCCGATCCTCCTGGCGCTCTATATCGTGGTGGCCGAGAAGCAGGGGCACTCTCCGGATTCGCTTCGTGGAACCGTTCAGAACGACATCCTGAAAGAGTACATCGCACGCGGAACTTACATTTACCCTCCGCGTCCGTCGATCCGGCTCATCACGGACGTCTTCGAGTACTGCCATCGAGAAGTTCCAAACTGGAACACCATTTCAATCAGCGGGTACCACATTCGTGAGGCTGGGTCCACAGCCGTCCAGGAACTTGCCTTCACGTTCGGCGACGCGATCGCATACGTCCAGGCGGCCCTGGACCGTGGGATGGACATCGATGACTTCGGACCGAGGCTTTCCTTTTTCTTCAACGCGCACAGTGATTTTCTGGAAGAGTGCGCGAAGTTTCGGGCTGCGCGCAGGCTTTGGGCCCGAATTGCCAGGGGATTGGGCGCGAAGAACGAGCGCACTCTGACGTTGAGGTTTCACGCCCAGACTGCCGGATCGTCGCTGACAGCACAGCTCCCGGACGCCAACATCGTCCGCGTGACTCTACAGGCACTGGCCGCAGTCCTGGGCGGTGCTCAGTCGCTGCACACGAACTCGAAGGACGAAGCCCTGGCACTTCCGCGCGAAGACGCCGCCCGTCTTGCGCTTCGCACCCAGCAGATCATCGCTCACGAATCCGGCGTGACCCATACGGTCGATCCGTTGGGCGGCTCTTTTGCCATCGAAGCGATGACCGACAGGATTGAGAAAGAGACGATCGAATACCTCGACAAGATCGAATCGCTCGGAGGGATGCTTGCCGCCATCGAGAGCGGTTTTGTGCAAAAGGAAATTCAGGAAGCCGCCTATTCCTACCAGCGTTCGATCGAAACCGACGAACGGGTCATCGTCGGTGTCAACCGGTACAATTCGGATGAGAAAGAGCGGATTCCCATCCACAGGGTGGACCCGGACCTGGAAGTGACCCAGGTCCAGGCCCTCGGTGCCCTTCGCGGCAGTCGCGATACCGACGCCGTCCGGGACGCCCTGGTCGCACTCGAAAACGCCGCAAGGGGAGATCGGAACCTGATGCCTGCGATAATGGACGCCGTTCGGGTTTATGCATCCGTCGGCGAAATTTCCGACGCCTTCCGTCGGGTCTTCGGCGAGTATCGCGAGGCCGTCACCGTATAGTGTCCTGACGGGTCCGAACATCCTATGGAAAGCCCAAATATTCTCGACGTTCGGAACCTCAAAACCCATTTCTTTACCGACGAAGGCGTCGTGAAAGCCGTCGACGACGTGTCGTTCACGATCCGCCGTGGCGGGACCATGGGGCTGGTCGGAGAAAGCGGGTCGGGAAAGAGCGTTACCGCGCTTTCCATCACCCGGTTGATCGCGCATCCAGGGCGTGTAGTCGGCGGCGAAATCCTTCTGGACGGCGAGAACCTTCTGGCGCTTGACGAAGCCAGCATGCGCCTCTGGCGCGGCAGCCGGGTGTCGATGATCTTTCAGGAACCCATGACCGCCCTGAACCCGGTCCTGACAATCGGCTACCAGATTGCCGAATCCGTTCTGGCCCATGAAAAGGTCTCGAAGTCCGACGCATGGGACCGAGCCGTCGAAGCGATGAAGGCCGTGGCCATTCCGGATGCGTCCCGCCGTTCGAAAGACTATCCCCACCAGTTGTCCGGTGGGATGCGACAGCGGGTGATGATCGCCATGGCGCTGGTTTGCAACCCGACTCTGCTCATTGCGGACGAACCGACCACGGCTCTGGATGTCACGATCCAGGCCCAGATTCTCGACTTGCTCAACAGCCTTCGAGAGAAATACAACCTTTCGCTGATGCTGATTTCACACGACCTGGGTGTGATCGCCGAGGTGGCCGAAACGATCGCCGTTATGTACGCCGGAAAGATCGTCGAAATCGGGCCGGCCGAAAAGGTGTTTAAGGAAGCCCGGCACCCCTACACCCGGGGGCTTTTGCGTTCGATCCCGAGGCTCGGATCCAGCTTGCGCAAGAAGGAGCGGCTGGAAGTTATCGATGGCGTGGTTCCGAGCCTGCTTCGCCTGCCTCGAGGCTGTTCGTTTGCGTCGCGCTGCCCGGAGAGAACCGACGAGTGCACCGTCTCGGACATCCCGCTCGACACAATCGACGAAACACATCGGGTGCGGTGCATCCATGCCTGAGAACCTCCTGGAAGTCCGCAACCTGCGTAAGTACTTTCCGATTCGCGGCGGCGTTCTGTCCCGCGTGTCTGACTATGTCAAGGCAGTCGATGATGTGAGTTTCTCGATCAAACAGGGTGAAACTTTTGGTCTCGTGGGTGAATCGGGATGTGGCAAAACGACCACGGGACGCGCCATCTTGCGTCTTATCGAACCTGACGCCGGAGACATTCAGTTCGACGGAATCGATCTCCGGGCGCTCGGGGCACGAGACCTTCGAAAACGCCGGCGCGACATGCAGATCATCTTTCAGGATCCCTACGCGTCGCTGAACCCGCGCATGCCGATTCGATCCATAGTCGGTGAACCTTTCGCGATCCACGGGACGGCCAGCGGTTCCGACCGGGACCGCCGCGTTGCCCGGTTGCTGGAGACCGTCGGGTTGGATCCGGTGGTCGGCAACCGCTACCCGCATGAATTCAGCGGCGGCCAACGCCAGCGAATCGGCATTGCCCGGGCACTGGCGATGAAGCCGAAGCTGATCGTCGCGGACGAACCGGTTTCGGCGCTGGACGTCTCCATCCAGGCTCAGATCATCAACCTGTTGGCCGACCTTCAGAAGCAGTTTGGCCTGACTTACCTGTTCATCTCTCACGGAATTCCGGTGATCGAGCACATTTCGAACCGGATCGGTGTGATGTATCTCGGCAAGCTTGTCGAGGTGGGTACCAGTGCCGAGATCTGTATCCACCCGAAGCATCCTTACACCAAGGCTTTGTTGAGCGCGGTCCCGGTGCCGGAACCCGGGAGGAAGAGGGAGCGGATAATCCTGCGAGGGGACGTTCCGACACCGATCAACCCACCGTCGGGCTGTCGATTCCACACGCGATGTCCCATCGTGGAGGACCGCTGCAGGACCGAGGAACCGCCGCTCCAACGGATCGGCGACGGTCGTCTGGCGGCGTGTCACTTTGTGGAGTAGGGGAACAAATCTATACGCAGCTTATCTGCGTAATCTGCGTAAATAAATGTTCGAACTTTTGAAGACCGATTCGGCGACTGGCGCGCGCCGGGGGCGGCTGCACACGGCCCACGGGCTCATCGAAACTCCGGTTTTCATGCCGGTCGGAACCCAGGCGACCGTCAAAGCGGTCATGCCGGAGCAGCTTCGCGAGCTGGGTGCCGAGATCATTCTTTCAAACTCGTACCATCTGTTCCTGCGTCCCGGCCATGAGGTGATCCGGCGTCAGGGGGGGCTCCACTCTTTCATGGGCTGGGATGGACCGATCCTTACCGACAGTGGCGGCTACCAGGTGTTCAGCCTGAGCGACCTCAGGAAAGTCAGCGAGGAGGGAGTCTCTTTCCGCTCCCATCTGAACGGAGACTCTTTTTTCCTGACGCCCGAACTCGCTGTGGATATCCAGTCCGCGTTGGGATCCGACATTGTGATGGTTCTCGATGACTGCCTGGCTCACCCGGCGACCCGGGAAGATGCGGCTGCCTCCATGCGACGATCCATGGATTGGGCCCAACGCAGCCGAGTGCACTTTGATTCCCGCGAGCCCTCTTCCCAGGCATTATTCGGAATCGTCCAGGGTTCCACATATCCGGACTTGCGGAAAGAAAGTGCCGCCCGCTTGATCGAAACCGGTTTCGCCGGGTACGCGATTGGCGGGCTCGCAGTGGGCGAACCGATTCCCATGATGTACGACATGGTGGAAGAGACGGCCGCCTGCCTCCCCGCCGACAGGCCGCGATACCTGATGGGCGTTGGAACCCCGGCGGACCTGGTGGCGTCGGTGGCCAGGGGCGTAGACATGTTCGACTGCGTCATGCCGACGCGCCATGCCCGCAACGGCTGGCTGTTTTCCGGCGACGGACATATCGTGATACGACATGCCAGGTACCGCGAAGATCCCGACCCGATCGACCCGGACTGCCGGTGTCCGGTTTGTCTCAAATACTCCCGTGCTTATCTGCGGCACCTCTTTGTGTCCCGGGAGATTTTGTCTTCGATGTTAAACACGGTTCACAACCTGTTTTTCTACCTTGACACTATGCGAAAAATAAGGCATTTTATTGAATCTGAACGGTTTAGTGAATTGCTAATAGTCACTTGAAGTTTCAGGGCCCAGTAAACCTGGGCCCGTTTTGCGTTCCGGAGGTTCAGCTTGTTGTTACAGGTGCCGGCGCCCCAATCGGGTGGCCTGGCTGCGTTTCTTCCCCTGATTTTCATCATTGGCATTTTCTATCTGATCGTGTTCCTGCCCGCCCGTCGGAAGCAGAAAAAGCTCCAGGAGATGATCGACAACCTGAAGACGGGCGATAAAGTGATCACTACGGGTGGTATTCTCGGAACGGTCGTCGCCCTGAGGGGAGACAAACTGCAGTTGCGGATTGCCGAGAACGTCAAGATCGATATTTCGCGTAACGCCGTGACGTCATTCCAACAGCCGGAGAGCGAGTAGAAATCGGTATGACTAAGAGAATTCGTAATCGTCTGATTGTCTCGGCCGCGATCACGGCCCTGGCTGTCTTTTTGTTCGCGGGATTTCCTCCCAGCCGGGCGAATGTCCAGGAACGTATCCGTCTCGGTCTGGACCTGAAGGGTGGCACCCATCTCGTGTTGCAGGTCGTCACGGAAGATTCCATAAGAGCTGAAACCGATCAGGCGATTGAACGTATGACCGAAGCCCTGGGTCTTGACGGTATCGCGTTCCGCCAGACATCCCGTCTGGACGACAACCGCTTCGAAATCGTCGGCGTGGATCCAAGCAAGGACTCGGAATTTAGACGCATCCTTTCGGACCAGTTCGGGGAGTGGAACCTGCTTTCGACAGCGGGTGAGGTTCCCAACACCTACACCATGGGGCTGGAAACAGCCACCGAGGTTATCTTTCGGGATCAGGCCGTGGAACAGGCCATTCAGACGATCCGAAACCGCATTGATGAATTTGGCGTTACCGAACCGACGATTCAGGAACATGGCGGTCCGGGAGAGTACGAGATCCTGGTGCAGTTGCCGGGTGTAGACGACCCCGCGCGGGTCAAGAACCTCATGCAGTCCACGGCGCTCCTCGAGCTGAAGATGGTCGATTCCGGACCTTTTCCAAACCAGCAGGCTGTCGTGGCCAGTTATGGCGGTGCCATACCCCCGAACCTCCAGTTGCTGGATTCGATTGAAGACGCGGCGTCCGGGTTTGGAGAGGCCTGGTACGCTGTCGAGCAGATTGCCGCGATCACTGGAAGAGATCTGAAGAATGCATATACCTCGCGAGATATGAATGGACGCCCGGCGGTCAGTTTCAATCTGAACGCCGACGGTGCTCAACGTTTCGGCCGCGTGACGAGTGCAAACATCGGACGGTCTCTGGCGATCGTGCTCGACGGCAGGATCCAATCGGCGCCGAATATTGAGGGCCGCATCACCGATTCAGGACAAATTACCGGTGGTGCCGGAGGATTCAACCTCCAGGAGGCCGCGGATCTTGCCCTGGTCTTGAGATCCGGTGCGCTGCCTGCTTCCATCGAATACCTGGAAGAACGGGTCGTGGGGCCCTCGCTCGGCGCCGACTCCATTCGACAAGGCATGGTAGCGGGCCTGGTTTCACTTGTTGGCGTCGTCTGCTTCATGCTTTTCTATTACCGGTTGTCGGGAGTCAACGCGACCATCGCGATGCTGTTGAACATCATCATCCTGTTCGGAGCCCTGGCCTATTTCAACGCGGTTTTGACGCTGCCCGGAATTGCCGGAATCATCCTGACCATAGGTGTGGGTATCGATTCCAATATTCTGATCTTCGAGCGGATTCGTGAGGAGATCCGTTCCGGAAAGACGGCCGTGTCGGCCGTCGTGACCGGATTCAACCGGGTCTTCGTCACGATCGTGGACACCCACCTGGCCGCGCTCATTTCTGCAGTCATGCTGTTCCTGTTCGGAACGGGCCCCGTAAAGGGATTTGCGGTCACGTTGGTGATCGGACTGGTGGCAAACGTTTTTACCGCGGTGTTTGTTTCGAGAACGCTTTTTGAGTGGACGCTGGGTCGGGCCGAACGGGTTCCGACGCTGAGCATTTAGCACAACATGAATTTACGGGAACAAGTGAGAGGTTCCCGGTGTCTACAGTTAGGTAAAGCTTGATGGTGGAATTTTTTGGTGGTATCAAGGTCAATTGGCAAGGCAAACGCCGTCTTTTTTTCGGGATATCGACTGTGTTGCTGTTGGCCGGCCTCATCTCGATTGTCAGTGAAGGGTCGCTCCGTTACGGCGTCGATTTTCAGGGCGGAGCGATTGTCTATGTCCGGTTCCAGAATCCGCCGGAAATCGACCGCATTCGGGACTTGCTTCGCGAAGGCGGCGCACCCGAGAGTCAGATTCAGGAACTTCGCGGGGGCGACGGCAACGACATCCTGATCCAGGTGGAGCAGGAAGTCGTCCTGGAAGATCTTGGTCGCGGCCGGGAAGTCATCACTGCGGCCTTGAATGAGGGGTTCGAAGGCCAGTTCGAGATCCTGAAATCGGAAGAAGTGGGGCCGAAGGTCGGAGCGGACCTGCGGCGGCAAGCCGTTTTGGCAACCTTGTATGCGCTGGGCGGCATACTGGTCTACATCGGATTCCGCTTCGAATGGATCTATGGAGGCGCTGCCGTTCTAGCGGTGTTTCACGACACGCTGATCACGCTGGGTTTCTTTTCGATCTTCAACAAAGAGATCAACCTGACCGTGATTGCCGCGCTCTTGACCCTGGTCGGCTACTCTGTGAACGACACGATTGTGGTGTTCGATCGGGTACGTGAGAACCTTCGGATCAGCCGGAGACAAACACTGGAAGAGACACTGAATAAGAGTATCAACCAGACCTTGAGCCGGACGATCCTGACGTCGGGTCTGACCCTGGTGGCCGCGCTGGCGATGTATCTTTTTGGTGGTGATGTGATCAATAATTTCGCGTTTGCGCTTCTGGTTGGAGTGCTGGTAGGAACATACTCCTCCGTCGCGATTGCGTCGCCGACCGTACTGATTTACAGCAATTACCGAGATCGGGCGCGAGCCAGGGCCATGGCGCCCGCAAAGTTGCCCGGCGCAGCGCGAGCGAAGTAGAAGGAGCGTGCCCATCCTGAGGGGCATTAATAGTTGACAGGCGAACGAATCGATTGGTATAAGAATCGCTCTGAGAGATAAGCCACACCGATTTGCTTCTCACGGATTCATTCGTAGATTATCGCTGCTTTGTGTTCGGAAGGGCTGTGATCTTAAGAATTTGGAATTGCCTTCCTCTGGAGGCATCGAACAGGTTGAAGTTTAGAGTAAGGAGGTCACGAACGGTATGTTTGAGGATTCCTTGATTGAGTCTTCAGCGGAGGGGAGAGGTAGAAAGCCCGTCACGATTCTGATATCAGTAGTTGTCCACACTGTCATGATCGTCGTGTTGGTCCTGATCCCGTTGATCTATACCGAGGCGCTTCCGGCCTCGCAGCTGATGACGTTCTTGGTTGCGCCCCCACCCCCGCCACCGCCACCGCCCCCGCCACCGGAGGAATTGCCTCCGGCGCCCATTGTTGTGACGGAAGTCCAGATCGATCCCGGCGCAATGGTTGCGCCAACAGAAATTCCCGATGAAGTCGCCCGTATCGTCGATACCGGACCACCGCCGTCCGTGGCCGGCGTGATTGGTGGGACGAACACCGGCGTGCTGTCTGGGGTTCTCGGTGGTGTGCTCAGGGCACAGGCCAATGCGGCGCCACCGCCGCCCCCGCCACCGCCCCCGCCACCGCCCCCGCCCCCGCCGCAGCGGGTTCGCGTGGGTGGAAACGTGCAACAGGCGAATATGATTTCCCAGGTCCGGCCCGTGTATCCGCCGTTGGCGAAGCAGGCCCGCATTCAGGGAGTGGTCGTGTTGGAAGCGGTGATCGGAAAAGATGGCACGATTCAGAATTTGCGAGTGATCACGGGCCATCCGCTGTTAATCAAGGCGGCCCAGGACGCCGTGAGCCAGTGGCAATACAAGCCGACGATGCTGAACGGTGAACCCGTCGAAGTCGTGACAACGGTCACGGTTAACTTCGCGTTCGCCAACTAACAATCGTCGTCGCTAAAACGATTATCGGAGTGTTTTCTTAAAGAGTTCCGGTTACGAATCTGTAGGAGGATTTTGATCTTATGTTGCTTTACAAGCTCAATTTTTTGGGGCTGATGCTGTTGCAGGAAGTCGGTTTTGATCTGCGCTCCATGTGGACGCAGATGGGCCTGATGGCCAAAGCAGTCGTCGTTCTGCTTGCGATCCAGTCGGCGTGGTCCATCGGCGTCATGATCGATCGATACATCGCTTTTTCCGGGGCGCGCAAGCAGTCTCGGGAATTTGCCCCTGCCGTTGCCGGCTGTCTGAAAGAAGGAAAAATCGAAGAAGCCATCAGTGTCGCCGAGCAGAACAAGAAAAGCCATCTGGCCAAGGTTGTGGAAGCCGGCCTGCAGGAGTTTCGTGCTCAGGGATCTTCGACCGAATTATCCGGGGAGCAGATCGAATCGTCCCGGCGTGCCTGTGAAAGGGCCGAAGCGATCGTTAACGCCGAACTGAAACGCGGCCTTTCCGGCCTCGCGACCATTGGCGCGACGGCACCCTTCGTGGGACTGTTCGGTACCACGGTTGGTATCATTAACGCCTTCCAGGGCATGTCGAGTGAAAAGACCGCGGGACTGTCTGCTGTGGCTGGTGGAATCTCCGAGGCCCTGGTAGCGACCGCTTTCGGTCTTTTCGTTGCGGTCCCCGCAGTCTGGGCTTACAACTCTTTTTCCAATTCGGTTGAAGCATTCCAGATCGAAATGACCAACTCCTCGTCCGAGTTGATTGATTATTTCGTGAAGCGGCGAGGTAGTTGATATGAGTATGTCAGGTGGCGGCGAGCGTGGTGGAATAACGGCTGAGATCAACGTGACGCCGATGGCCGACGTGATGTTGGTCATGCTGATCATCTTTATGGTCATTACGCCCATGTTGCAGAAGGGTGTCAGCGTGGAGATGGCCAAGACTAACAACCCTATCGACATGAACGAAGCCGACGCGGACGATGCCGTGCTGGTTGCGGTGACTCGTGACGGGAAGTTCTATCTGACCAAGGATCGAGTCACGCTCGAAGAGTTGCCGGGGAAGGTCCTCGACCTGCTCTCGACCAGACTCGACAGGACCGTCTATATAAAAAGCGATTTCCGGGCGAAATACGGAGACGTGGTAGCGGTTGTCGATGGTGTTCGGGCCGCGGGTGTGGACAGGATCGGCTTGTTGACTGAACGGCTCGACGACATGGTGCGGCAGTAACTGGAGGCGAGATGGCAACTAAATTTGGAAAACAACTCAAGGCCAAAGCCGAACCCAACATCACGCCGTTGATTGACGTGTTGTTGGTCCTGTTGGTGATCTTCATGGTCATCACACCATTGGTTCCGAAGGGGCTCGACGCAGCGGTTCCCCAACCTCCGCCGCCGGGAACCCCGCCGCCACCGCCGGATGAGGAAAACCGAACCGTCGTGATATCGATCGACAATCGTGGGCAGATCATGATCAATCAGGATCCTGCAGAGCTTCGAACATTGAGCACGCAGTTGCAGGATATCTTCAAGACCCGCAATGACCGTACAGTCTTCGTCAACGCGGACCCCGATCTTCTGTTCAACGACGTGATTCAGGTAATCGACATCGCAAAGGGTTCCGGTTTGGACAAGATCGGTCTGATGACTGAACAGATCACGGCAGGTAATTAAGCCAAGGCGGAGGTGTGTTAAAAATGCGGCAAACGAAACTTGTTTTCGCGCTTCTCGGACTGCTTTCACTGGGACTGACCGGGTGCCAGAGGTTGCAGGCCCGGGACAATCTGAACAAGGGTGTCCGGGCTTTCCGCGAGGCCAACTACCCGAGTGCAGTGGACTTCTTCAAGCTCGCGATCGAACTCGATCCTGGGCTGGTGAATGCGGAACTTTACCTGGCGACTGCCTATTCGCAGCAATTTATCCCAGGCGCACTGTCTGAAGAAAACCGGCGCCATGCGGATATGGCCATCGAGACGTTTGAGAACGTCCTGGCTCGCGATGGGGTGAATGTGAGCGCGATTGCAGGGTTGGCGAGTATCTACCAGAACACGAATGAGCTGGATAAGGCCCGCGATTTCTATCTGCAACAGGCGCAGATCACCCCAGATAATCCGGTCGCGCACTACAGTGTCGGGAGCCTGAACTGGATGATCGTGTTCGACAAGACCGTTGAGCGGCCTGTCGAAGAGCTGAGTGACCTGATCGAAGAGGGACAACAGTACCTGGATACGGCGCTCGCTCTTGATGAGAACTACGAAGATGCCATGAGTTATAAGAACCTGCTGTATCGCCAGGCCGCCGAGCTGATCGTCGCCGATCCGGAAGCCGAGGACCAGGATGCAGCGGAAGCCGAAGCAGAGGAAAAGAGAGTCGCAATCCTCGCGATGGCTGACGAGTGGTTCAACATGGCATTGGAAACCCGCCAGAGGAACGCGGAAGAAGCGGCCGAGCAGCTCGGTGGCGAAGGTACATAAGCGACGAGTCGAGTTCAAACGATTCGAAAGTACAGCGGGCCACCTTCGGGTGGCCCTTTTTTTCGATCCCTGCGGCGCCGGCCGGCCGCCCGCGATAACGTGAGGCCCTCCCGAGTTTGACAAAAAAGGACCTCACTGCCACTGTGGTAGACAACGCATTGGTGATTGAGCGATGATCCGCCTACAACAGATACTGGACAAGATCCAGAAGTATCACCCTGAAGACGATCTGGAGGTCGTGCGCCGCGCCTACCTGTTCTCGGCAAAAGAGCACAAAGGCCAGGTCCGGGCATCGGGAGAGCCCTACCTGACCCATCCGCTCGAGGTTGCCAATGTCCTGGCCGAGATCAAGATGGATGCGGTAACGGTCAGCATCGGCCTGCTTCATGACATTGTTGAAGACACGATGATTTCGCTCGAGAAGCTCGAGGAAATGTTCGGGTCTGAGATCGCCCACATCGTTGACGCCCTCACCAAGATCAGCCAGATCTATTTCACCTCTACAGAACAGAAACAGGCTGAGAATTTTCGAAAGATGCTCTTGGCGATGAGTGACGACATCCGGGTCATCGTCGTCAAGCTCGCGGACCGTTTGCACAACATGAGGACGCTTCGACACCTGCGTGCAGAACGCCGGGAGGCAATCGCCCGGGAAACGCTCGAGATTTATGCGCCTCTTGCCCACCGGCTTGGTATGGGAAAGATTCGCGGGGAGCTCGAGGACCTGGCGTTCAGTTTTCTGGACCCGAAGTCGTACAAAGAGATCAAGGACTCGCTCGACGCCAAGAGGAAGGTCAACGATCAATTTCTGGAGGAGGTTCGGAGGATCATTGCCATCAACATGGAAGAGCAGGGGATACGGTGTACCACGGAGGCAAGAATCAAGCGGATCTATTCGATCGACCAGAAGCTTCGCCGTCAGAGAATCACCATCGATCAGGTCTTCGACCTGCTGGCCATCCGTATCGTGACCGACGACATCAAGAGCTGCTACGCCGCGCTGGGGGTGATTCACAACACCTGGCGTCCGGTGCCCGGCCGAATCAAGGATTTCATCGCGATACCGCGCCCCAACATGTACCAGTCCCTGCATACATCCGTCATTGCCGGTGGTCAGGCCTTCGAAGTCCAGATTCGAACCGCCGAAATGCACCGTGTGGCCGAAGACGGGATTGCCGCCCACTGGAAGTACAAGGACGGAAAACTGGTGGCGGATAATCGTGAAGACCAGCGCGTTTCCTGGCTCCGGCATCTGGTCGAATGGCAGCAGGAGATGAAAGACCCCACGGACTTTCTGAGTACGCTTAAGGTCGACCTCTATCCGGAAGAGACTTACACTTTTACACCCAAGGGCCAGGTTATCACCCTCCCGAGCGACGCCACTTCCGTCGATTTCGCCTACTCGATTCACACCGAGGTCGGCCACACTTGTGTGGGCGCCAAGATCAACGGGCGTCTGTCGCCGCTCAAGACCAAGCTTTCCAACGGCGACATTGTCGAGATTGTGACTCAGCCCGAGCATCATCCCAGCCGCGACTGGCTCAATTTCGTCAAGACGTCGCGCGCAAGAAACAAGATTCGTCACTGGCTGACAGTTCAGGAACGGACCAAGTCCATCGAGTTGGGCAGAAAACTTCTCGAGAAAGAAGCCCGCAAGTACAAACTCAGTGTAAAGGAACTGACTCAACATGACCGGCTGGCGAAAGTTGCGCCGGATTACGGATGTGCGCGAGTCGATGACCTCTGGTCCGCGATCGGTTTTGGCAAGGTTTCGGCTCGACAGCTTCTGGCCAAGCTTCGGCCGGAAGCGTTGGGCGAACCCGCCGCACCGGATTCGAGGTTCACCGCCGCCGTCAAGAAGGTGTTCGGTTTCGGGGAAGACGTCAAGATCAAGGTCAAGGGCATGGACGACCTGCTCGTTTATCGAGCGAAATGCTGCAACCCGATCCGGGGTGAGGAAATCATCGGCTACGTGACCCGGGGCAAGGGGGTCGCCGTCCACGCCAAGAAATGCCCGAATGTGCAGAACCTGATGTATGAAGCGGATCGGCGCATCGATGTTCAGTGGGAGGGGCGCGCCGTCGCCGCCGAGGCATATGCCGTTCATCTGACGATCATCACGGCCGACCGTCACGGCATTCTTGCCGGGATTTCAGCGGCGATCTCCAACAACCGCTCCAATATACTGGACGTGTCCGCCAGGACTGATGAGGAACGAGGCGTGATCGACATGACTGTCGAAATACCCGACATGAAACATCTGGAGAGGGTTATCGCCGCCATCCGTGGACTTGACGGAGTCTACGACGTCATGCGCTCCACGAAACCAATAAACACCGCCACCCAGATCGGACAATAGACCCAAACCATGCAAAAAAAAGTGATCTCAACACCACTGGGCCCCTCTGCCATCGGAGCCTATTCGCAGGCCGTTCAGGCGGGTAACTTCGTGTTCGTTTCCGGTCAGATCCCCCTGGATCCAGCCACCGGACAGCTCATCGAAGACAAATCCGTCCGAGCCCAGACCAGGCAGTCTCTACTCAATCTCCAGGGAATCCTGACAGGTGCCGGCGCCTCCATGCGCGACGTCGTTAAAGTCACGATCTATCTCGATGACATGGGAAACTTCAAAGAGGTGAACGGCATCTACGCGGAGTTCTTCCGGAATTCCCCACCCGCACGTGCAACCGTCCAGGTCGCCGGCCTCCCTCTTGGTGTCGCCATCGAAATCGAATGCATTGCCTTAGTCGATTGATTTTTTCGACGCAGAGACGCAAAGACGCAGAGTGGATATTGTTTGATCCGGCCCAACCCGGGCGATCTCAAATCCGTCAATCTTGTTGAAAAGAAAACTCCGCAACCTTTGAGTCTGGATCGAAAGCTTCAGAAAAGACACTTCCCTCTCTGCGTCTTTGCGCCTCTGCGTCGAATCCCCTTCTTACTGGAATCGTTTTCTCAGCTTGATATCCAGCCCTACCGCGCCGGTTTCGTCCCGGGAGGCGATGAACGACGTGTCGCTGTTCAGGAAGTACTCGATCAGGATGATCTGCTGGCGGTTTGATGAGAGGTCCTGGGAATACGTGATGGTCAGGTCCCTGGTAATCTGCTCGGAGATCGTCACGCGGGTGACGGGGTCGTTTTCCGCGCCGACCAGGAACGGATCGATGCGGAACCGGTCGAGCAGGCCAAAGCGGGAGCCGACACGTGACTGGAGCAGGTCTGTCAGGATCGTCGCGGCGCTGCCCCTGAAGAGTTGTTCGCTCGTGGGGATCAGGCCGCCGGCCCGATTCTCAGCCAGTTCCTCCCGGGTCCGACCTCCGGCGATCAGGCTCACGATTTCCGAAAGTGTGCCAATCTTAGTTGGAAATTGAAACGGCTCCAAACCCTATGGTTTGATGGTATTGGAAGAAACAACATCAAGCCTGTAAGAGAAAGGAGCCGAGATGAGCAGTCTGTTACGTTCGGTGAAGAAACGCAAGAAGTCGCGTGTGCTGGGTGAGGTCGAGGTCCTGAGCCGGGAGGAATACTCGGGACTGGAATTGGACTCGAAGGTGGAGATGATTCGGGCGTTGATCCCACTGGGGTTGATGCACGTGGAGGAGTTGCTCGACGAGGAAGTGAAGGCGTTGGCGGGTGAGCGATACGCGCGAAAGGAGGCGACGTTGAGGGGCCGGCGACACGGGAGTAATCCGGGGACCGTGGGGCTCGGGGGCCAGCGGGTGCCGGTTCGGGTGCCTCGAGTGCGCAGCGTGGCGGGCGGGGAGATTCCGCTTCGGAGCTACGAGGAACTCAGTCCGGATGGCGCGGTGAACGAACTGCTTCTCAGACGTGTGCTTTATGGGATCTCCTGCCGGAACTACGAGTCGGCCGCGGAAGCGATTCCAGGAGCCATCGGATTGTCGAGCTCGACGGTGTCTCGAGGATTCGTCCAGGCGAGTGGGGCGAAACTTCGGGAGATGCAGGAGCGGGATCTGTCGGCCGAGGACGTGGTGGCGATCTTCCTGGACGGGAAAATGTTTGCCGACGCCACGATGGTTGTGGCCCTGGGCATCACAATTACGGGCGACAAACGCTTCTTAGGCTTCGTGGAGACGAGTACGGAGAACGAGCAGGTACTGACTCCGTTTCTCCGTTCATTGATGGAGCGAGGCCTGGACATCTCTGAAGGCGTGCTGGTGATCGTCGACGGCGGCAAAGGTCTGCGCGCGGCAGTCAAGCGGGCATTCGGTAATCGAGCCCTGGTCCAACGCTGCCAATGGCACAAACGCGAGAACGTGGTGAGCTACCTGTCGAAGACCGAGCAAGCCGCGTGGCGCAAGCGGCTTCAGCGTGCGTACCAGCGCCCGGAGTACAACGAAGCCCGGGCGGCCCTCGAACAGCTCCATGGAGAGCTCGAGGAGCGAAACCAATCGGCCGCTACGAGCCTTGAGGAAGGCCTGGAGGAGACCCTCACGTTGCATCGACTCGGCGTGTACGGGGTCCTGGGCCGTTCGTTCAAGACGACGAATTGCTTGGAATCGGTCAATGCCCTCGTCGAGGAAAGGTGCGCGAAGGTCGATCATTGGAAGAACTCGAGCCAGCGGCAGCGCTGGTTGGCGACGGCGCTCATCGACATCGAACCACGCTTGAGGAAGGTGATCGGCTACCGTCATCTTCCAAAGCTCCGCGAAGCCCTCAGGCGGGAGCTGAAGATTGAGGCGAAGACGTCGACGAGATCGAAGAAGAAGGTTGCGTGACCAATCGTGAGCCGTGGAGAGTTTCAACTAAGAATGGGATTGACTCCGATTTCCAGTTGTGGCAACGGAGGTTCGGACCGCATTTCCAGCCGCATATTATCTCTTCGGCCGTTGATCCCAAGGATGATCCGATAGTCCCGGAGCTCGGCTTCGGCCTGAACGTCCACGATGGGTTCGACGCGAATCGGGTCGACGAAATCGACGCTGCCCCTGGTGATTCTGTAGCGGGTCCCCTGGAAAGTGAGTGTGCCCGTTCCGACCTCGATGCGGCCGGTCATGCTTGGATCACCGAAACTGCCGGCGATATCCAGGTCCAGCCTTGCGTCTACGCTGGCGAGTTCGTTTTCGATCGAGATGTTCCGACTTCCCTCCACATGCACTGCCAGAGCCATGTCCTCAAATGGATTGTCGGATTCCGCGGCATCCGGTCCGGCTTCGAACAGATCCAGGAACTGTTCGAAACCCCCATCGTAGGAGAGGCTGGTGACATCGATATCTCCTTCCAGCCGTGGCGTTTCTGCCGTGCCGTGGAGCGCCAGGGAGCCGTCTACGATGGTTCGGAGCCCTTCCGGGTTCCGGACACGCACGTTCGACACATCGAAACGAACGTCGAATTCACCCAGCTCCAGGTTTTCGACGCCAACAGATCCACGGACGACGACCTCACCCCCGCCCGCGTTCCCCCGGAGGTCGTTCAGATTCACCCTGTTTCCGATGAAATCCAGGTCGCCGTCAAGTGCCGACAGACTCAGGAATATACCTCGATGGCCGAACGACCCGTTCTCGATGTGGGCCTGTCCAATGAGCTCCGGGCTCCCGAGGGTCCCGCCCACCTTTCCCTCCACCGTGACAGCTCCTCCGACCAGGAATCCCGGGTAGCCGCCCGACATGATCGAGAGGTCGATGTCGCCGGTGATATCGAGATCAATCGGCGCATCCCGGGACAAGGCGATGGTTCCTCCCAACTGTAGCGAAGTCACTCCGCCGCTAAAATCCATTTCCGAAAACTTCAATCGTTCCGAATCAAATTGAAACGTGAACGGTTCCAGAACCCGGAGTTCCCTTTCCTCGAACCGGGCGGTCAAAGTTCGTACCAGTCCTTCTCCTTCGAGAGTGGCCAGGTCCATTAGAAGTCCCCCGAACGAGACACTTCCCGTCGCGACGATTGTTCCCAGGGATATGTTCAAGAGTTGATCTGCCTCAAAGTCGGAAAAGAGTGCGCTTCCGACGAACGGGTAGCCTTCTATGGCCGTGTCGAAGGCGGCCTCAATCACGACGTGTTCGTCGGTTTCGATCTCGGTGCGGATAGTTGAACCGGATGTGCGGACCTGGATCTTCATTTGAGGAAGAGTCTGCTCTCCGAGCTGAAGGTTTCCGAGCACTGCTGTTCCCCGGACCTGTGGGCGCGATCGAGTCCCTTCGACGTCGAAGTTTGCCTCCTCAACCACGCCTCGGAACGCGGTCGGGATACCAAGCCAGTGCAAGTCTTCCAGCGACACGCCAGACGCCCGGAGCTCTACTCCGAGTTGCTCGCCGATGAGTTGGTAACGTACGTTGCCGGATAGAACTGCGCCATCGCGTCGAATCGAAATGTCAGTCAGCGCGAGCGTGGATTCATCCAGTACGAACGCGGCTTCGGTGTTTCCGATCAGGTTATCTTCATACGTCAGATCGGACGCGGACACGGTACCCGATGCCCGAATCGGATCAATCGAATCCAGGTGCACCCTGCCTCGAAACACACCGTCGACGGGTGTGGGGACGAATTCGGCAAGATCGAAGCCGTAAAGTTGGATGACATCAAGGTCCAGATCCAGTTTTGTGTCGTCGAACGGCAGTCGCCCGTTTACCGTAACCTCAGACCGCGCCTCCGAGATCTGAACCTCGCGAAGCTCAAGGCCACCGGCGGTTAAAGTTGCTTCGCCCCTCAGGCTGTCGATGGTTCGGCCTTCATGTCGAAAGCTTCGAATGCTGAACCTTCCTGATGTTTGAGGCGATGCTATCGGGCCGCTGATCGAGCCCTCGAACCGGCCGGTTCCGTTTGCGGGCTCATACAGGAAGTGCTGCAGGTCGCCGAGGTCGGTCGACTCCAACGTCACCTGCAGCGAAGAGTCCACGCGGTCAATCAGACCGTCCGCCCGGATGTTGCTCGATCCGAATCTGGCCGTGGCTTCAGATAACCGCACCGATTCCGGTGTGGCCCGAAATGTGGTCGAACCCTCTACTGCCAGATCCACGGAGTCCGAGTCCCGGGGAACATCCGCGGATTGGAGCGTTGCGGCGCCAGAAAAATCAAAATCTCTGAACTTCCCTTCGAACCAGCCGTCGATCGTTCCGGTCGCCACCGAATGGATCATGTACTTCCTGTCCCACGGGTAAGCGCGGCGCAGCCCGGCCGTATCGATCTCTTCATAGCCCAGATCGATTTCGACTCGTGGTGATCCGGGAAGTGACAGGACGTTTGCACTACCCGTGACCGTGCCACCGACCAGGCTCATCCGCAGATCCGACGCCGACAGTATTCGCTCTGGGAACGAGTATTCGAAATTGGCCTCGACGTTTCGGGCATTCCAGCCTTCGACGGTAAGCGACTGCCCTTCCGCCAGCCCGTTCGTCGAGAAGTCGCGGGACGAGAAATTCAGCGCGCCGCCGATTCCGATCGTTCCATCTAATGCCTCCTCGGTGAAGAAGTAGTTCAAAAATCCGAGATCGACGGTACCGGTATACTCCATGGCTCCATGGCCAACGTGGAGCACGTCGTCGATCCGCCCTTGAAGCGTTACCTTGGATTCGCCTGAAGTCACTTCCGCTCGGTGGACCAGGACCGTCCCTGCGGAATGGTCGAAGTCTGCGGAGAAGCGGTAAGGAATCGTAGGGCGGTTCTCTCGTTCGAGCGAACCTTCATACTCCAGGCGACCACCCAGGACGCCGGTTGCGCCCGAGTACTCAAACGTACCGTCGAGTTCGGATAGGAGGAAGTCGATGTGGACCCGGCGTTCGTCGATAGTTATCTCTCCGCCCTCGACTGTGAGCTCTCCGATTGAGACTTCAAATGACGATGAACCCGTGCCGGCCTCGATCGGAGGAGACAGAACGTTGATCGTGCCGTCCGGGCCAACGTCGATTCGGATCCGTGGGTGGACCAGCGTCAGAGAGGAAAGATCGATCTTCCTTTCGAACAGCGTTCGGAGACGCAGTCCGATGTCGATACTCTCGATTTCGAGAAGTGCATCCCCAGTGGATTGCCGAAGCACGAGACCGTCGATCTGAATCAGTTGAGACCACAAATCGAAATCGAACTCTTCGACCGTCGTCACGCGGCCCGTCCGTTCTTCGATCTGATTGACCAGGTAATCCTTGGCGAACTCGTCGAAGTCGGGTGAGGTCAGGAAGTACACGACTCCGGCAACCAGTCCTAGCGCCACCAGTCCCGCGATGCTGATTGCGGCGAAAACCTTCTTTTTACTCAACAACTTCAATATCACTTCTCCGGATCAGTGAATTCACCCACAGCCGGATCTCCCGGATTACTTTTTCTTCAATGACGTTGGTGCGGACCGCTTCTCGAACCGAGTCGAGGGTCGGAACACTGGCCAACCCGCTCGATTGCGTCTTCGGGAGAAACACGTCCCTGTAGTACTCCTCTATTTCAGGATCCGAGACCCGGATGAATTGGCGAAACCGCAGGTCCACGTATCGAGCCAGTTTCATTCGCTGGCGAACGGCAACAGCGACGACTTCCGCCGACAGGTCCCCGGGATCGCCCAATTGCAAGCTGTAAGCTTCGACTTCTTCCGATGTGATCTGAATGCCCGGGATTTGATCGACCTGGTTGCGGATCAAGAAATCCTCGATCACTTCATCGAGCATGGCTTGATCGTCCGACGGTGCCTCGTCACCAAAGAATCGTCGGACCGCCCGTTCCTTTTTGACGTCACCGAGCGTGATGACGTCCCCGTCCACCACTGCCATCAAACGGTCAATGACGTCGCCATACATGGCGGGTGCCCATGCCAGGGCAAGAAAACACACCAGGATTAGACCCCGCGGCAAGCTCAAGATTCCTTTTCGAGTCGGATCGATACCCATCAGAACGTGTGCCCCAGGGTGAAAAACACTTTGCTGTGAGACTCGTGTGGTTGTCGGTTCAGGTTGAATCCGAAATCTACACGGATTGGCCCCAGTGGCGTTTCGTAACGAAAACCGAAACCAGCCGTGTGCGTAAAGTCGCCAAAGTTAAAGTCCGACAGCCTTGGGAACGTCGTACCCGTATCATAAAAAAACGCACCCCCCAGGTCCGAGATCAGGAACGGTATGGGGAATCGGTACTCGGCGTTGATGATCGCCAGTGCGTTTCCCCCACCCTCCGGTCCGGCCTCGTCAAGGCTGAACGCTCTGAGCGTTGTCGATCCGCCGGCGAAATAACGCTCGGTGATAGGTAATGATTTCGTGCCCCCATAGGGTTGGTTCCAGCCGAGGCGAACCGATGTGGCGATAACGGCATCTTTGGCCGGCCGGAAAAAGCTGCCTTGAGCAAACAGAGATGTGAAGTTCACCTCCGATCCGAAGGCCCTGTTTGCGACCTGAAACGTCCCGGTGATGTAGTCCCCCCGAGTAGGATTGATGGGGTCGTTCCGCTGGTCGCGAATGTAAGATCCACTGAGCCGGGCGATCTGAATTGTGCCCGTTTCGTCGGGAAAGTTCTGAGTCCTCGGGTTGACCCGGATGTCCCGGAGATTGACCGTTTCGAAGCTGGCCGAAAAAAGAAAGGGGTCTTCCGCAGAATTTGTGGGTAAAACCGTCTTCCATCGCCGCTTGAGGAGACCACGGTGCTCGCCAAGCCTCAAGGCTTCCCTCGCAAGCTCGGCGGCTGCGCCGGCCTTGACCCTCGGCTGCGCTCCGCGGTGTCGGCTGGTGTGGGCGATGGGGAACGGGGCCTCCGGCGGGGGCTCCGGGCACCGGGTGTAGGCGTCCGACCGAAGTGGGTACTGGAATATTCGCCGTCGAACAAAAGAATAAGGTACTTTGTTTCCATTACTTATGTGCGCACAGGCCTTTGGACTGCCCACAAATTCTGCGGAGGAGGCAAAGAAAACTGTCCTGATTCCGGAGCTGCTTCAGGGTTTGAAACGAAAAATCTACGCGACTGGCGTCGAAAAACTGCTGGCTCGTGCGTTCCACGAAAAGCGAGACGAACCCGTCGACTTCCCGGTTGAAGAGACGGGGTTCACGGTAAGTGGTCTGGAAGCGTTGTTCGCGCTTGCTACCCCTGACTCGAAAGCTGATGGAGCGGTCCAGTCCGAACAGGTTGGCATGCGACAACTCGATGGTCCCCCGGGGCCCTTCCCGGTCTTGCACGCCGATACCTAAACCACTAAAGCCAATTCCGTAGGTCAACAGAACCGGGCCCGCGTCCTCAAGCTGTATCAGCAGGTCCCTCTTGTTCGATGTCGCCCGTTCGAGTGGGACGATATCCACCCGTTTGAAAAGTCCGGTTGAGTAAAGACGCTGCTGTGCCTCGAGAATCGTTTCCGGATCGTATGGCGTTCCTTCAAATAACTCGCTGTTTCTATGGACGACCTTCTCCTTTGTGCGCGTGCTTCCAGCAACCAGGACGCGGCCGATCTGGTAGGCGGGCCCCTCTTCGATGTGAAAGGTGACGTCCATCCCATCGGGATCGGCCTTTCGCCGAATTTCCGGTCGAACCCGAGCGTCGGGGTATCCCCGGCCGTGATAGCCGGCTGTAATGGCGATGCGAGCCGCTTCGATCGCGTCCGCCGTATAGATCTGGCCCGGCAACATATTGGCGAGGGGCGCGATTTCCGGAACGCTCATGATTGTGTTCCCAGCGAAGAACACGCCAGTCAAGGGGATTCGGCGTCCCTCATCGATCTGGAGAATCACGGTAATAGCGGTTTGATCGATCGAGTAGGTCGTACGGACGCGGGTGCCTTCGAAACCAGCGGCTGCGTACAATCCAGTGATGATGGCTGAGGCGCGCTCGAGCAGGTCCGTACTGAAGGTCCCCTGGGTGAACAGCCCCCGTTCAGATATCCCGATCCGTCCGTCCAGGAACTCTTCATCGAAGAATTCGTTCCCTTCGAAACGCACATCCTTGATCGAATGCCGTTCCCCGGGCTGAACGATGTAGTTGACCTGGAAAGCGTTGTCCAGCGGCCGGGCGTCAATTTGTTCGACACGCGCAGTCGCTTCAAAATATCCATCCCGCCGCAACTTTTCCAGGATTTGAACGCGCCCCTCTTCAATAAGGTCCGGATCGATACTCCCTTCTTCGAACACGGGCACAAGCTCTCGGATTTCGCTGTTGGACAGGTCGTGCCCGCGAACCTGGACGAGCGTGAAAAGTCCCGGTTCGATCCGGATCACGACATCCACAACGTTGCGATCTTCATCATAGGTTTGTTCGAGCGCGACGCCCGTGTTCAAGAAGCCAAGTTCGGCGAACTCGGATCGCACATCGGCGATACCACGCTCCAACCGCTCCATGGAAAAAGCAGAACCTGTCTTGACACCGAAGGCTTCCTGCAACTCGGCTTCAGTGAACGTCTGCCGGCCGCCTTCGATCCGGGTCTCACCCATCCTGGCCCGGGGTGAGACGTCGACGGACAGCACGACGTTGACGAGGCGCGTCTCTTCGTCGACCTCCCGGGAGGTTTTGACGATGGCCTGGAAGAAACCCTCTGCTCGAAGTTGCTCGCGGACTGTCTGGACGATGAGGTCCATCTGTGTTCGGGAGAACCGTTCGCCGTAAGGCAGGGCCACATAGCTGGACAGTGGCCGCGCGAGCAAGTCCGAAGGTTCGACGCGAATCGTGGAGAAGAAGGAAGGCTCGCTTACGATGAAAGTGAGTTTCGTTCCACCGTCTGATGTACGAATCGCATCGACTTCGATGCTCCCGTATTGACCGGCATCGTAAAGCGCCTGAATCGATGATCGGATCGCGTCGGGGTTCAGAAGATTGCCAGGTCTGAGGGTGATCGCCTCGAGTGCATCGACCGGGGCGCCTGAAATCTCAATGCTCCTGATCTCTGTACCGAAGTGTTGAGGCGCCGGCACGGCCTCCATCGGGAGGAGAATAAACGCGATCAGGCTGATTACCCTCATAAACCCTTTGACGATGAAGGGGGCGACTCGATTCACACAATAGAAAAGCCCTGCTTACACAGGGCTTTAGGGTCATCGTTGTACCTGACAGCGTCGATCAAGCGGGTTTCAAAATCCGCCCGCTCCGAATGCAGCTCGTGCAGACCCTCATCCGTTTTGGTGTTTTTCCCTCGAGAACGCGGACGCGCTGGAGATTCGGATTCCATCGTCTCCTGGTCAGGTTGTGAGCGTGGCTGACCCGGTTTCCAAACATCGGGCCTTTCCCACATATTTCGCATCGTTTCGCCATAGACCTATTGCGCTCCTCGTCGTCGGTTTGCCGCCATTCGAAGTTCAGGATACCCAGCGGATTCCACCGCACGGAGTATTACCTGCAAATTATACCAGAGGCGGGGGTTCTGGCTCAATGCGCCGTCGACAATGCTTTTCCAGGACGAGGTACGAGTGCTAGAATAGCCAATCAATCTGTCCGCCAGGGAGCGATTCCATTGAAGCTATTTTCGGTCGTTGCGTTAGTTGCTGTCCTTGCCGTTGGTTCGGCGTGTTCATCCAGTTCGACGGCGTCAGCAGACGTTGTTGCGAGGGTGAACGGTGTCGACATAACGGTGGCCGAACTCGACAAAGAGTTTGAGACTCGTGTCGAGGGTGCGGATCCGTCCCCGGCAGTTGAAGAGATCGAGGATCTCAAACAGCAACTCCTGGGCGAGTTGATCACCAACGAGATCCTCCGGCAACTGGCTGCCGAAGCGGCCCTGACAGCCAGCGACGCGGAAGTCGATGTCCAGTTCAACGAGTTCAAGAGTCAGTATACCGCGGAGCGCTTTCAGGAATTGCTGGACGAGCAGAAGCTGACCACATCCGAGTTACGAGAGCAATTGCGCACGAACTTGACGATCGAAAAGCTGGTCAACAAGGAAATCACCTCGAAGATTTCCGTGTCCGAAGTTGAGATCGAGGACTTTTTCAACAAGAACAGGGAAAGCTTCAACCTTCCCGAAACTTTCCGGATCGCCCACATTCTGGTCACTCCTGTCGAGGACACGGAAATCAACAATGCGGAGGGCGACGATGCTAAAACTCCGGAGGAGGCCAGCCAGAAGGCCCAGAGGTTGTTGAGACAGATTCAGGGTGGAGCGGACTTTGCCACCGTAGCGCGTGGCTTTTCGGAAGATCCGTCTTCGGCGCCTCTGGGAGGCGACCTCAATTTTCAGCCGATCGATTCGATTGGTGGCATCGATCCCACTCTGGCAGACGCTGTGCTTCAGATGAAAGTCGGTGAATCGTTTCCGCGCGTGGTCGAAACCCGGTTCGGTTACCACATCTTGAAGTTGCTGGAGCAGGACGCCGGCGGTCAAAAGGATCTCACCGACCCCCGGGTGCAGGCCGACATCCGGCAGCTGATCTTCAATCGGAAGGATCAGACGCTGAAGGGAGCCTTCTTCGAAATAGCCAGGAACAAGGCCGACATCAGTAATTTTCTGGCGGAGCGGATACTGGCGAGGGCAGGGGGGAGTTCCTGAAGAAGTGGTTAGTGGTCAGTGGTTAGTGGTTAGACCGGAGCAATCCGGCTCGCATAAAAGCTCCCAACAACTAACCACTTCTTCATTCTACCTCCACCAGCAAGTCTCCAGCGTTGACGATCATTCCCTCTTCCACGCTAAGCTTTCGAATCGTTCCTCTTTTTGGGGATTTCATTTCATTCTGCATCTTCATTGCTTCGATGACCAGCAAGCCCTGGTTTGCTTCGACTGTGTCTCCCTGTTCGACTAGAATCCTGAAGACTTTTCCAGGCATGGGCGAGCGCAGTTCCGCGATTCCGTCGTGGTCGGGCTGGCTCGAACGGAGAAAAGCGCTGCGTCCATCCAGGAGTTCGACGTGCAGATGGCGATTCCCGATGCGAACTTGATAACCATCACCGTTTGTGGTGACGGTGGCTTCAATCGACTGATCTTCGGAATTGAACCAGAAAACACCAGGCTCTACTTCCTGTAGGTTCAGCTCGTATTCGCGTTTGCCGACTCGGGCCCGAACCGTCGGTAGCGTGCCTTCGAACTCGACCTGAATCTCCTGGCCTCCAATCAGCGCCGTGTACTTCATTTCATCGTTCTTCGAAGTTGTTGTTGCCGTCCCGCCAGTTTCCACGGGCTCGCGGTGGGGCCCGGAGCGCCGTTCACGGCCGTTTCCTTACGGCGTGAATGAAACAAAGCGGCCACAAGGATTGCGTGATCTCTCTCCGTGTCCGACACAGGGTCGCCGGGTTCTGCTTCCTGGCGTTCCTTGAGCCATCTGTCGATGAACCCTGTGTCGAAGTTGCCGGCAACGAACTCGGGGTGATGCAGTATTTCCCGGAACAAGCCCAGGTTGTTCTTGATTCCACCGATTTCATACTCGCCCAGAGCCCGTTCCATCCGCCGGATCGCTTCGATTCTGGTCGGGGCCCAGGCGGTCAATTTCGAAAGTAGCGGATCGTAGTCGAGCGGTACTGTCCAGCCGGGATAGACGCCACTGTCATCGCGGATGCCCGGCCCCCCCGGCACGCGGAGCATCGAGATTCGGCCGGGTGAAGGGA
The DNA here is from genome assembly GCA_965262425.1 of Terriglobia bacterium. Lineage (GTDB taxonomy): Bacteria > Acidobacteriota > Terriglobia > 20CM-2-55-15 > 20CM-2-55-15 > CAZOZZ01. The sequence goes on from OZ253536.1 coordinate 4,219,976, forward strand.
AAAAATTATTGTCGGGGTCTTCGGCGTAGATGCGGCATTCGATCGCGGCGCCCCGCATGACGACATCTTCCTGCCTGATTGAGAGCTCCTCGCCTGCGGCGATATAAAACTGCTGCTTCACGACATCAATGCCGGTGACGGCTTCGGTGATCGGGTGTTCGACCTGCAGCCGTGTATTCATTTCGAGAAAATAGAAGTTTCGATCCTGGTCGACGAGAAACTCGACGGTGCCGGCGTTGTAGTAATCTGCGGCCCGAACCACTTTGAGGGCCGACTCTCCCATCCTTTCCCGAAGCTCCGGGTCCATGATCGGAGAAGGCGATTCTTCGATGACTTTCTGGTGGCGTCGCTGGATCGTGCATTCCCGTTCGCCCAGGTGAATGGCATGACCATGCTGATCAGCGAGAATCTGAATCTCCACGTGGCGGGGGCGATCCAGGAATTTTTCAATGTAGACGGTGTCGTCTCCAAAAGCCGCCAGAGCTTCCGCCCTCGTGTTCCTCAACGCGCCTTCCATCTCGTCGGCAGATTCGACAAAGCGCAACCCCTTGCCGCCACCGCCCGCCGAGGCTTTGAGCATGAGCGGGAAGCCGATCCCCGCGGCGACCTGGAGAGCTTCGGCGCTGATGACCGGGTCCATCGTTCCCGGTATCATCGGCACGCCGTAGCCGGAAACCGCGCGTCGTGCTTCAACCTTGGAGCCCATCAGAGCGATGGATTTCGGTGACGGGCCGATGAAGGTGATTCCGGCGTCTTCGCAAGCCAGGGCCAGGTCCGGGTTCTCGGCGAGGAACCCGTAACCCGGGTGGATGGCGTCGGCACCCGAACGGCGTGCGGCGTCGAGGAGTTTGTCGATAACAAGATAGCTTTCCGTTGACGGCGCCGGGCCGATCGGAAAAGCTTCGTCCGCCATTCGGGTGTGGAGTGAACCTACGTCGGCTTCGGAATAAACCGCGACGGTCGAAATACCCAGTTCTCTCGAGGCGCGGATGATACGCACCGCAATTTCTCCCCGGTTGGCGATGAGAACCTTACCAAACATAGGCGGTGATCATAGCATTGCGCGTAGAGGCAGAGTAGTCGTCCTCGGTCGTACTGGATAGAGCCAGCCGGCGATAGCTATAGCAGCTAGTGGTCCCCGCCAGAGTTAGCGTTACTAGATTTCGGAGTTCCGCCCGAACCCGTAGGGCCGATGGAGGTTGCCCTCACGAACGCTCAAAACGGTCGAAAGTCACACATACCACGCGGTGGATCTCACTCATCAGTCCGCTCGCAACCTCCTTCGGAGATAGTAACGTTATCTCTGGCGGGGACCACTAGAGCTAGAGATCCGGCCGTCTTTCGAACCAACCCGCATCCTGCTCGTAGGTGTGGGCCGCCCGCAGGACGGTCGCTTCTTCGAAAGCCCTGCCGGCAATTTGTAGTCCGATCGGCAAATCGTTCGACGTAAACCCGCAGGGAACCGTGATGGCCGGAAGGCCGGTGATGTTGAACAGGCGCGTGTTCCGGGTCAGGGCGCCAAGGACAGTTTCGGTTTCCCCGCCCCATTCGACCACTTTCTGATCGATTAACGGTGCGGGTATGGGGAGGGTCGGTGTGACCAACAAATCCACCTCCTCGAAGACCGCCTGGAGATCGCTTTTGAGAATCGACCGTGCCCGTTGCGCGCGGACGAAATCGACCGACAGCAGGAGCCTGCCCGCCTCCATTCGTGCCCGAATGTCCTGTCCATACAATTCCGGACTGCTGTCGAGATATTGCTGGTGAAAAGAAAATGCCTCCGGAGCCGCAATGTTTGCGAAGATCGGCCGCTGCAGTTCGGCATTTGGTATGTCGACCTCCACGACGCTTGCGCCCATCCCCTCCATTCGTCGTATAGCTGTCTGAACGGCGCTATCGATTTCCGGGTCCAGCCTGTCGAAGAAAGTGGTCTTCGGCAACCCGAGTCGCAAACCCCGGATCCCTCCTTCGAGTTCCTGGGAATAGGCTGGTACCGGAACCTTCCGCGAGTATGAATCCCGGGGGTCGTGACCCGCGATGGCCTCCAGCATGATGGCCGCATCCTCCACGGTCCGTGTCATGGGTCCGACATGATCCAGTGACCAGGACAGAGGAACGACTCCGGCGATGCTGACCCGTCCATACGTGGGCTTGAGACCCACCGTTCCCGTGAGACCGGCCGGTATGCGGATCGATCCCCCCGTGTCCGAGCCCATCGAACCGAGAGCGGCCGACAGTGCCACTGAAATCGCCGAACCGCCGCTCGAGCCACCTGCAACTCGATCCGGATCCCATGGGTTGCGCACAGCTCCGTAGTGGGGGTTGACCGACGTCGCCCCGAAAGCAAACTCGTGCAGGTTGGTCTTGCCGACGAGGACGGCGCCGGCATCATCCAGCCGTTGGGTGACCGTCGAGTTCTCTTCGGGAAAGCGGTCAGCGAATACCCGCGACCCCGCGGTGGTACGAATACCCTTTGTGTCGAAAAGGTCCTTCAGCGAAATGGGAACCCCGTGCAGGGCGCCCAGATCAGCCTTGTTCTTCAAAGCCCGCTCCGCGGCTTCGGCTCGAGCCATCGCGTGATCGGCGGTGACCGTGATGAACATCGCCATCCGATCGTTCAAGGATTCGACTCGATCCAGAACCGCCCGCGTCAGTTCCACCGGCGACAGCTCTCCGGCCCGGATCATCCGAGCCGCGGATGCCAGCGTCAATTTTTCGAGATCATTTTTATGCATCAGTCGGCCTCGAAAACCGCGCCCGGAACCGAATCTCCCAACTCCATCGCGCGAAGCGCCCGCGTGTCGTCCAGGAGCGGTTGGAACACACGGGCGATCTCGCCGGCCCGGTCATCGGAAATGTTCCAATCCCCGGCCTCCGCCATTGTCTTGACTGAGTCTTTGTCGATTTGTTTTGTCATAGTAGGGCCAACATGGCTTCTTTCCTATCTGCGTAATCCGTTTAACCTGCGTAATCCGCGTCCTTCTTGTCTAACCCGTACGGAATTGAAACGAGAAACATGAACAACATCAACACCTCCGAATCCCCGAAGCTGTATTCCCCAAGGCCGGCAACCGCAAATGCGACCAGGACGGCCAGTCCCGAGACCGCCACCCACTTCACCGAAGGATCGGTCGAGCCGGCCCGGCGTTTCAGATCGAGGCCCATTTTGACCAACAACCACAGGAACGCCCCAAGACACAGCAATCCGCGTTCGGCGGCAATCTGGAGGTAGTTGTTGTGAAGGTGGCCGTAAAAGAAATTTTCCAGGTTGTCCCCCCGGTAGTATCCGGGAAACTCTGTTTCGATGCGCTCGGGCCCGACGCCGAATAGTGGATGGTCGCCGATCATGCGCAGTCCGACATCCGCCATTTCGAACCGGGGGTCCTCCAGTAAATTCGTAGAGACACGGCGGAGGATCAAGCCCGAAGTCAGTACCGCAACGATCCCGACGGGAATCAGCAACCGGACAAGCTGCCGCCGGGGCAGGTAGAGCGCAGCTACGGCGATCCCGGCGGCGGATCCCACCCACACCCCCCGGGTGAAGCTCAAGAGCAGGCCAATGCCTATTAAAGTGAGCGGTATCATATACTTGCGCGATCCGATCGTGAAGGCCAGCGGCACTGCGGCGCACCAAACCAGCATCTGTTCACCGCTGAAGGTCATCCAGTGGCCCATGAAACCCGTGATTCGAGCCAGGATCGTCGGGTCGTCCGCCAGATCCCCTGAGGAAAGGAATTCCACATACTGGAAGCCGAACTGAATCATAGCCGCGATGGAGGCGACGGTGGCAACGACGAGCATGGCGGTCATCGTCAGCAGAATGCGTCGTCTGTTGGTCAGAAACGTTGCTGCCATCAACCCCATGCTGAACAGGACGAACTTTTGCACGGGCTTGGTCCCCATCCCCGGATCTGGTGACATGGCCAACGAAAGCAGCGTGGTCAGCATGAACGCCACGAGAGGGACGAGATATCCGGGCCAGTTGATTCGACTGGGCCGCCAGATCATCCATGTGACCAGTGTCAGCCCCAGGAGAATCTGGGCCGCTGCGATCGAGACCAGTACGGCCGAAACCGAGGCAAGGGACAGACGAAACACCCATAAGTCCGACCGCTCTGTCATAGAGGCGGATTCTATCGGCTGGCTTCGCCGGGGTCAAACGGCAATCGGCGCCCTATCGCCCGACGCGAAGTATCCATGCAGTTCGACCGAGGGGGTGGGATATGCTGATGGGCATGGCCCGATCACTGATGATCATCGGTACGGCTTCCCATGTCGGAAAGAGCGTCATGGTAACCGGCCTGTGCCGGGTTTTACGGGATCGTGGCGTTCGAGTCGCCCCGTTCAAGTCCCAGAACATTGCCCTGAACTCGTTTGTTTGCGGGAATGGAGCGGAGATCGGTCGCGCCCAGGTCGTTCAGGCAGAGGCTGCGCGACTGGAGCCGGAGCCGGAAATGAACCCGATCCTGCTGAAGCCGTCCGCGGGCGGTAAAGTCCAGGTTGTTCTGAACGGATCCGTTTACGGGACGATGACCGGAGACGAGTATTCGGCTCAGCGCTCATTCTTTTTCGAACAGGCTCTAGAGGCGTACCAGAGGTTGGCCAGCCGGTTCGACGCCATCATTCTGGAAGGCGCCGGCAGCGCCGCCGAGGTCAACCTCCGTGATCGGGATATCGTCAATCTGGAGTTCGCGAGAGCGGTTGGGGCCCCGGCCGTTCTCGTTGCCGACATCGACCGCGGTAGCGTTTTCGCCTCCATCGTCGGGACCTTCGACTTGCTCCAACCCGCCGAGGCAGAGATCGTTCGTGGATTCATCATCAATCGCTTCAGGGGGGACCCCGCATTGTTCGACGACGGCGTTGATTTTCTGGAACAAAGGACAGGCCGTCAGTGCCTGGGCGTCCTGCCCTACCTCGATGCGCTCGGCATCGACCAGGAAGACGGAGTTTCCCTTGAGGAACGATCCGACACCCCGGCCGAATTCCGTGTGGGTGTGATCCATCTGCCACACATTTCCCACTACACCGATTTCAACCCCCTGGAACATTTCGAGGGGCTTGGGGTCGAATATCTCAAAACCCCCACCGGGCCCTCTCCACACCTGTTGATTATTCCCGGCAGCAAGAATACGATTCGAGACCTGGAATGGATCCGCAGGACAGGGTTCGAGCGATTCATCCGCGATGCGCTCGCTTCGGGCTCGGTCGTGCTTGGAATCTGTGGGGGGTACCAGATGCTTGGGATTCGGATTTCCGATCCCGTCGAGGTTGAAGGCGGCGGCGCGATCGAAGGGCTTGGCCTGCTCGATGTCGAAACGGAAATGATCCCGGAGAAGACAACCCAGCGAGCTGGAGGGGCCAGTTTCCTTGGGCCGTTCATCGAAGGCTATGAAATTCACATGGGGCGCACACACGTGCGGGGCGAAGGCAAACCGTTTTGTCTCAAGGCGGACGGAAGTTCCGACGGTCTCGTGTCGGGTAATGTCTGTGGGACCTATTTCCATGGGGTTTTTGAGGGCGACGATTTCGCACGGGAATTCCTCACGATGGTTGCCGGGAAGCATCGCTTGAATTGGAGACCCGGTGAATCGAGTTTTTCGAAAGATGCCGCCTACGATCGACTGGCTGAAGCGATCCGCCGGCATCTGGACGTTGACGCCCTGGTAAACCACACGGGTCTGATGACGACATGATGTACAACGTCCGGAACCTGAATTTCGGCTACGGTATAACCCCCGTCCTGAACCAGTTGTCAGCCAGTATCGACGTGGGTGAGTTCGTCGCTATCGTGGGTCCGAACGGAGCTGGAAAATCAACGTTGCTCAAGTTGCTGGCGGGCATTCTTCCGAACTTTGGAGGCTCGATCGAGTTCCGGGACCGTCCGATCGCGGACTTCAAGGTCGCTGAACTCGCACAGCAAGTGGCCTTTGTTCCTCAGGAAACACACGTCGTTTTCCCTTTCACCGTGGACGAGATGATCTTGATGGGCAGGCTTCCCTACCGTCAGGGTTTTATCTTCGACAGTGCCGCGGACTCGGCGTTTGTCACCCACGCTATGGATCTGACCCACACCTCTCGGCTCAGCGGAAAGATGTTCAACGAGTTGAGTGGTGGCGAGCGTCAGCGAGTCGTTCTGGCCAGCGCCCTGGCACAGACACCCGAGGTGCTGCTGCTTGACGAGCCAACCGTCTACCTGGACATGAAACACCAGGTGCACTTCTATCAGATTCTGGAGCAACTGAACGCCGAGCGGAACATAACGGTCATCGCCGTCACGCATGACATCAACCTGGCTTCACGCTACGCCCGTAGAATGATCGCGATTCGAGAGGGTGTGATCGTGGCCGACGGTGCACCCGAGGAAGTTCTGACGTCTGACACGCTATATGAAATCTTTGAAATCCGAGCCACGGTCCTCGACCGGCCCGGGGGCGGAGGCAAGTACGTCATCCCAAACTAGGAGCCTCGGTGGCAGAAATGATCGTAGCGAGAAAGCGGGGAATCGAGGCCAGATTTTCTCGATTTTGAGGCGAATAGTGGTTCTATTTAACGAAAAATCGGGGAAATATGGGCCGATTCTACCGCTTTCGCAGTAGATCAATTTCTGCCGCCGCGGCTCCTTCTAGGGGGCTTACGGCGGGCCGTTTCCTGATGGTTGTGGGCCCGTGCGCGTTGTTCCTCGCCGTTGTCCTGCTTGTGACTCCATGGGTGGGTTCGGCCGGGATTACCTGGCAGCGTGTTCTCGAAGGCGCCAGTCCGGATCGAGAGATCTTTTTTGTCGCGCGTCTGCCGCGAATACTGTTTGGCGCCCTGGCCGGTGGATCGCTGGCTGTCGCAGGCGTTCTGTTTCAGGCCATTCTGCGAAACCCACTGGCGACGCCTTTTACACTGGGTGTGTCCAGCGGGAGTGCTTTTGGTGCCGTCTTGGCGATTTCGCTTGGCCTGGACGTCGTGCTCCTCGGAGTCCCGGTGATCTCGATTGCCGCTCTGCTCGGCTCTTTTCTGACGATTTTTCTGGTTTTTCTGATTGCCCGGAGCCGCCACACCCTGCCGATGTTCACGTTGTTGCTGGCCGGCGTGACGCTCAACTTCATCTTTGCCGCCATGATCCTGTTCATCCAGTATGCGGCAAACTTCACGGAGTCCTTCCTGATGGTGCGCTGGATGATGGGAGGCGTGAACGATGCGGACTATTCGATGATCGCCAAGACAGCGCCCGTGATCCTTGTGTCGGTCTTCTTCCTGCTCCGGTATGCGTCCCAGCTGAATCCCCTTGCGGCGGGTGAAGAGTGGGCGACGACTCGTGGCGTGAACGTCGAGCGGCTGAAAGTAATCTGCTATTTCTTCGGGTCGCTGCTGACGGGCGCGGTGACCGCCGTGAGCGGACCTATTGGTTTCGTCGGCCTGATCGTTCCTCATTCTCTGCGCCTGGTCGCCGGTCCGGACCACCGAATCCTGATTCCCGGATCGTTTTTTGTCGGCGCCGGATTTCTCGTGTTGTGCGATACGGCGGCCCGAACGCTGTTCGCCCCCACGGAGATACCAGTCGGCGTGATCACGGCCCTGCTGGGCGGCCCGTTCTTCATCGTTCTGCTGAAGAGAAGGAAGGGGGATCTTTTTTAGTGAAACCATAACGGCCCGGGACCAGTCTATAGCTGCAAAGTCATGTGGCATTCTCTGTCCAGAACCATGAACCTTCCACTTCCGGTGGAGGAAGTCTTCGGTTTCTTTGCCGACGCGGGGAACCTTCAGAAGATTACGCCTGCCGAGTTGGGCTTTCGGATACTCACTCCCTCGCCAACCATCGGTGAAGGGGCTCGCATCGACTACCGGCTTCGCTTGTGTGGAGTTCCGTTCAAATGGAAGACTGTGATCACGGCGTGGGAGCCTCCCCACCGGTTTGTCGACCTCCAGTTGCGGGGACCCTACAAAGAGTGGATCCACACACACCGGTTCGAACCGACCGCGGAGGGAACTCTCATCGGGGATGACGTTCGTTACCGTCTACCGCTGTCTCTCCTCGGCGAGGTGGCCCAACCGTTGGTGCGCCGGCAGCTGGAGCGGATATTTACGTACCGGCACGAAGCGATTCGGCGGCTGCTGGTTCCGGGTACGGAGCCGAGCTGACTATTGGGGTAGGGTCATGAGCCAGATGTCGGATTCGGGCTGGCTGCTCATGGCGAAGTACAGAGTTCGCTTGTCGGGAGAGAATCCTCCCAATGAAATCGTGACACCACTCAGACCTGAATAGAGTTCCCTGGTCTCTCGGGACTCCACGTCCAGAAGCAGGATCTGGTTGCCGGAGGTGAACATGACCCTGTGGTCGTCAAGCCACCGGCTCGAAACGGCCGTCGCGTCTGTTTGGAAAACCGCTTCGTTGGTGTCCAGCGAGTAAACGTCAAAGCTCTCCCTGGTGCCGCCGGCGAGTTTGGTCCCGTCTGGAGACCATGAGTTAGGTGTCCAGTTCACGAACGAAGCATGTGTTTCGTCCGCCGCCCCTTGCGGCACGTTCCACAGGAACGCCCTTTGATCGATTGAAAACGCCAGCATCTTGCCGTCGGGCGACCAAACAGGGGCGGTTTCGCTTTCGGGAGTATTTGTGAGCTGGCTGGCACCACCCCCCTCGGGATTCATCTGCCAAATCTCGTAGTTTCCGGTCCGGTCAGTGTAGAAAGCGATCTGCTTGCCGTCAGGTGACCAGCGGGGGCTTCGATTCTTGAATTCATCGTCTGTCAACTGACGCAAGTCGGTTCCGTCAACTCGGCTGACGAAGATGTGTTCCTGGGCGCTTCGCGTCGTGTAGGCCAGCCACTGACCATCCGGTGAAACGTCGACTCCCTGGACCAGACGGAATCCCCTCGTGATCGCAACAGGTTCTTCTTCAAGCGTACCCGCTTCGGGATCGATCTCGATTCTGTAGATGTTCTGGCTGAGGCGGAAATCCGCGTACGCCATCTGCGAGCCGTCGCTGCCCAGTGCTACATGCATCTGCTCACTTGAACCGCCGGTTGTCATCTGTTCTGGAGCCCCCAGCAAGGCTCCTGTCTGCTCATCCAGGGGAACACGCCAGACGTTCATTCCGCCGCCCCGGTCGCTGGCAAAGTACAGATAGTCGCCGTCGGCGGACCAGACAGGATTCCAGTCTGTGTATATGTCCTCGGTCGCTGCAACCGGCTCGCCTCCCTCTGCCGAAATTGTCCAGATGTCTCGTTGTCCTGATCCGGGGTCCAGCCCCCAGAACGCGATCCGATAACCCTTTGGAGACCAGCTCGCCTGTACCGCGTCCCTGCCGGTAACGAGCAACCGCTGATCTTCATTCGCCAGGTCGAGTATCCACAGCTGTCCGTCTGTGCCCAACCGCCCTCTGGGAGTAAATGTGATGGATTCGGTGTTTCCATAAACGATAGCAGAGCTGTCTGGCGACCAGGCCGGATTGAAACTATTGTCGACCAGCCTGCGGACGGATTCACCGGTGGCGCCCATCACGAAAATGCCATCCACGCCGTCGCGATTTGAATGGAAAACGATCCGCTCACCGTCGGGAGAGAAGAGCGGTTGGTTGTCAATTCCCTCAGAACCTGCCGTGAGATTCATGGGGTTCTGCCCGCCGATCCGTTTGAGATAGATGTCCCAGTCCCCGTCGGCGTTGCTGGCGTAGACAAACGACCGGCCGTCCGGCGAAAAGCTTGGCCACATTTCCATGTCCGGTTCGTCGGTGATCTGGACGAGTTCCACCCCAGGGCCGTCAGGGGCAATCGAGCTGGTGTTCCAGAAGACAATCCCGACAAGGGCGCCAAGCACGAGGCCCATCAGACCCACCGACGCCAGCGCTTTCCATCCAGCCGGTGTGTTCTGGGAGGCGTCCTGGCCGATGGCGGCCCCTTCCCGCTCGGCATCGTCGATCTCCAGTAGCGCATCACCGATGTGTCGAAGTCTCCGCTGCGGATCTTTGTGCAGACAACGCAGAATCAGGCGTTTGAGCGCCGGGGGAGTGTCGGCTCTCAGCCGGTAGTATTCGGGATCCCGATCCAGAACTGCTGTCAGAGTGTCCGGCACCGTGGCTTTCAGGAAGGTTCTTTCCCCGGTGAGCATTTCGAAGATCAAACACCCGAATGCCCAGATGTCCGCTCGAGTGTCGACCTGAAGTCCCCGGATTTGCTCCGGACTCATGTATGCGGGGGTCCCCAGGAGCACACCCGCCTTCGTCGAAAGCGCCGCCGGCGCCTCGGTTTCGTCCATGAAAACCTTGGCCAGACCGAAGTCCAGGACTTTGACCCTGCCGTCGGGGAGGACCTTGACGTTTGCTGGGTTCAGATCCCTGTGGATGATGCCCTTTTCGTGAGTGGCTTCCAGCGCGCCCGCGACCTGGACCGCGATGTCGAGCGTTTCCTTCAAAGATAGCGAGCCTTCCTTCAGGCGGTCGTACAGGGTGTCTCCTTCGATCAGTTCCAGGACCAGACACCGGATACCGTCCGCTTCCTCCAGGCCATAGATGCCGGCGACGTTGGGGTGGCTCAGCGAGGCCAATACCTGCGCTTCTCTTTCGAAACGGGCCATCCGATTGGGGTCGTTGATGAAGGATTCCGGCAGGACTTTGAGGGCAACTTCACGATTCAGCCGGGTGTCGGTCGCACGGTAGACCTCGCCCATGCTGCCCTCACCCAGCTTGGAGGTGATTTGATAGTGGGCGATCTTCTTACCGATCATATCGATCCGTCCTGTATCGTTTCTACGATCCTAGACCCAGAATGCAGTTGACGCAACGCAAAGAAGTTGTCCCCCTGCCCCTCGGCGCGGAAAGTTATTGACATGGATTTTCTGGAGAACAAGTATGTACCCTCACGAAATAGCGGCACGGATGGCCAGCTTCCGGCAGAATCCGTACTCTTCACCAAGGAGAATGTCCCATGGCCCAGGAAGCCGATTGGCTCAAACGACTCGAAGAGATCAAGGACCGCCTGCGGGAGAGTGACGCCGACTGGCTCGCCGAATGGAGACTCTTCAATCAGATTATCGAGGAAGCCGCTACCGCGCGTCCCGAGATCAAGTCCTGGACCCCGACGGCACTGGAGACTTTTGGTGAAGACGTACTCCCAGTCGATAGAGTCCGCAACCTTGCCGACGAAGCGATCAAGCGCTTAACGGGCGGGGAAGGAGATTAGAACGCCCACCATTCAGTCCCGAACCGTATCCGCCAACTCCGTTCCCCGGTAGACCACTTTACCGCCTACCATCGTCATCAAGACTTGAATGTCTTCGATCTGATCCTCCGGGCAGTTCAGGATGTCTTCGGAGAGGACGATAAGATCCGCCAGCTTGCCGACCTCGATCGATCCTTTTTGCCCTTCTTCAAGAGTCAGTCGGGCGTTCCCGAGCGAACTGAGACGCAAAGCCTCCTCGCGGCCGATCCGCTGGTTCGCCCCCGCGACGCCGGCACTTATCGTGTCCCGTGTAATGAAGTGGTAAAGCACCCACATGGCAGGGTACGGGACGACGGGCGAGTCGGTTCCCAGCGAGACGTCCAGGCCGGCGTCAAGGTAGGCCCGAACCGGGGTGACCCTATCGGCGCGTTCGTTCCCCCAGTACTTTCTGAGGCTCGGTGCAGCCAGGTAGAGGTGATTTTGTGCGGAAATGTGCAGGCCCAGCTCCTTCATGCGCGGGAATTGATCGGGCTGCGGAACGAAGCCGTGCTCGATGGCCCAGCGTTTGCCGGTTATCGGTGAATCCCGGTGTGCGGCTTCGTAGGCTTCGAGGACAAGGTCTATCGCGGCATCTCCCACCGCGTGCGTGGCAACCCTCCAGCCCTGCTGATTCAGCGCGCGCACCAATTCGATGTAAGGCGCGGTCCCGAACGTCTGGAGACCTTTGAAAGTTCCGTTGTTTCCCCACGGTTCCTCGTACGGGTCCCGCATCCAACCACCCTCAAAGCCGCCGTCAACCCCAAGCTTGATTCCCGCGACGCGCACCCACTCGTCGCCGTCGTCGGGGCCGATTCCCCACTCGCCGAAGGTTTCGTCCAGGGTTGCCGGATCCGTAGAGCCACCGAGTCGCAACAGGATGCTGGTCCGGATCGTGAGCAATCCGCGTTCTTTCATGTCGAGGAGCATTCTGTATCGACCCGGCGATCCGCTGCCATACCGCACGCTGGTCAGCCCCGATTCGTTCAAACGTCGGTGCTCGTCGACCACCGCCTGGATCTGCTCCTCGTACTCCGGCCCATCGCCCCGAGGCAGTCGGACCAGGCCCTTGGCGCGATCGACCAGTTCACCGTTCAAGCGTCCGCGCTCGTCACGGCCGATGACGCCACCTTCCGGCTCGGGGGTGGACGCGGTGATATTCCAGTGCGCGAGCGCCGCACTGTTCAGTACATATTCATGACCGCCGCGGACGACGACAACCGGGTTGTCCGGCGCCGCACGATCCAGATCCAGCCGATAGGGCAGGCGTTGCTCGGCAAGCTGACCCTCGTGCCAGTCGCTGTTGGTGACAATGATCCCACCCGGTTCGGTCTGCTCGACTCGTGCCGCGATGGCGTCGTGGACATCCTCGAGGCTCCGAGCCTGGGAGAGATCCACGCCGTCTCCGCCCCCAATGCTGTGGAAGTGGTTGTCCGAGAGGCCCGGTACGATCGTCCGGCCCGCCATGTCGATCTGCTCGGTCGCTGCACCGGCCAGTCCCAGGATTTCAGTCGTCGTTCCGACGGCTACGAATCGGCCATCGCGGATTGCCGCAGCTTCTGCGATGGACGACTGTGAATCCAGCGTGACGATGTTGGCGTTATAGATGATCTGATCCGGTCCGGGTCCGCCCGATCCGGGACGGCACGCCACCAGGGAAAGCAGGAGAATCGCCGCAAGCGGCGGAACGAGCTTGGTTGCCATGGTCTTTGCCTCCATCGAGGATCTGATGGGCGGCAGTCTAGCAGAGACACTAGCCCGCATTTCTCACCAATCCGATAATCAGGTGATATTGGGCAGTAGGAATTGGAATCAGGAGGGCAAAGGTGCGGATGGGGTAGGAGTGAGTGAGTTGTGGGAGTGGAAAAGGGTGAGTTGCCGCATGATTGGGCTCAGGATAGCGTGACGGGACGCACGGAGGCAGGCCTCGGCCGAGGCGATCGAAGCAAGTCGAATGTGGGGGCCGTGTCGGTCAGCAACGCAGAGGAAGCGCTTGCAGGTTTCGAACAACGAGGTCGAAGGTGTCGGCGTAGGGATAGGCTTCGGACATGGAGACCCAGATGTGACGAACGGTCAGGCGGACTTGAGCTCCGATCTTGAGGAGATTCAAGCGGATCGTTCCGCACTGAGCGCGTGCCAGATCGGTGTTCCGGAGTCCCAGACGGCGCAAGGCGTGCAGGAGCATGTAGGCGGCCGAGGAGAGATAGAGCCGGAGTTGATTGGCACGCATCGTGGCCGCACTGGTCCGGTCGGCGAATAGATCCAACTGCTGTTCCTTGATGCGATTTTCCATGTCGCCCCGCGCACAGTAAAAGTCTTCATAGAGTTCGCGGGCGTCCAGGCGTTCGGGCGACAGTGAGGTCACAACGAATCGAGGATTGACTCCTTTCTCCAGAAACTCGGCCTTGCCGATGACGCGTCGCTCGCAACTCCAGCTGTCCCGAGTGCGGTACCGAAAATCCTTAAACACGCGTGCCGGTTTTCCTGTGTCGTTAAAGGCGGCTTCGGCCTGCGTCATCTGTTCGGCGATCTCTCGTTTGAGCCGATTGTTCTTGGCCAGCCCCACCACGTAGCCGACCTGGTGGGCCTCGCACCAACTCAGTAATTCGTCCCGGCAAAAACCCGAGTCCGCCCGGATGATGATCGACACGTCCGGCCAACTCCGCCGGATCTGGCCGACGATACGTTCCAACTCATCGATCGATCCATCCGCGCCGTCGATATTGGAGCGCCGCAACCGGGCACACAACAGATGCTCCCCAGCGAAGATGTATAAGGGCAAATAGCAATAGTTGCCGTAGTAGCCGTGATAGAACCGTCCTTCCTGATGGCCATGAATCGTGTCGTCGGTGGCGTCCAGGTCCAGCACAATCTCATCGGGTGCCGATTCGTGGGCTGCCAGAAACGCATCGACCATCCAGTGGTCGATCTTGTTTCCGTCCATGGCGATCTTCTTGTATCGCTCCTGCGCATCCACTTCTGCTCCGGTCAGCTCGAACCGGTTCAGCGTACACTTGCCCGCCAGCGCCTTTCCCCGGTCTCCGGCCTGCCGCCGGTTCTCACCCAGAGGATCGGCTTTCTCCACCGCCACCGCTAGCATCGGGTCGGTTCGCAACTGGTCATGATCATTCAGGTCTTCGTAGCCCAAACAGAGTCCATACACGCGTTGCGCCAACAACTCCTTCACCGTGTGTTCGATCAACCTCGGGTCCCGATGATCGCTGAAACACTCGGCCAGGCTTCCGATCAGACCCGTCCGTTTCTCAACCTCTCGCAGCAGCAGCACTCCTGCATCGGACGTGATCTTTCCGCCATCGAATCGCGCTTTCACTTTTCGTTGAAGAAGTCCGTGAAATTCGAACGTGACTTGGTTACACTCTGTCGTCATAAGGGCCGCCTTTGTTTGGCTTGTGAAACGTTCTAGACAAACGCTTTATGCCAGACAGGGCGGCCTTTTCTGGTCCTTTTGGTGAAATATGCGGGCTAGTGTCCCGGTATCAAATTTCGTCCCCTTGCCATGACCCGGAGGATCGTGGCAACATGCGCGTTTGGATGACTTCGCCCACCCATAACTTGAACTGTCTCAATTGTGGTGCCGAGATGCATGGGGCCTACTGCCACCGTTGCGGACAGAAGGAAAAAGCGTTGACTCCCGGCGTTCGCGACTTCCTCAACGAGGCGGTCCACGTAGCCCTGCATCTGGACGGCAAGATTCTGAACACTGTAAAGGTGCTCGTGACCGAGCCGGGCCAGATCACGAAGGACCTCGTTCGAGGTCGCCGGGCCCGGTACATCGCTCCATTGCGTTTGTATCTGACATTTTCGGTGCTCTTCTTCCTGGTGGCGGCTCTTGTGCCGAACGGGTTTATTCGTGTCAGCTCCGACAATCTCGACCCCGCGAGCGCCGCCGATTTTGCCGAGTCGATCGTGACCAACCTGCCTCGCGTCGCGTTCATGATGATGCCCGTATTTGGCATCCTGACGTTTTGGTTTTTTCGCCGGCGCCAGCCCTTCTACTTTGCGCACCTCTACTACTCGGTACACTTTCACACCTATATGTTTCTCCTGTTCACGTTCATTGCGCTTTTGAGCGTCGCCGGCCCGACAGGAAGGGTCATAGGCACGGTTGTCTGGGCGCCGATGACGATCCTGTACCACTTCAAGGCTTTGAAGCTCTTCTTCGATGAGCCGTGGGGCAGAACTCTCTGGAAGGGGTTGGCGGTGGGAGCGCTCTACTGGGTTGTTCTGATCGCAGCGATGATGCTGCTCATCTTCGTTTCCCTGGGGCTGAGCATCTAGTGTGGTGTCCCAGCTAATTCTTTACAGCGTCGGACCTTGTCGAGGATGACATCGGCAGTGGCCTTCCAAACGAAGGGCTGCGGCTGGTCATTCCAAATGGAGAGCCATGCATAGATGGAGTTCTCCAGCTCCCGGACACTAAGGAACGTCCCGCGCCGGATCATGCGTTGGGTGATTAGGCCGAAGAAACGTTCGACCTGATTGAGCCAGGAACTGCTGGTGGGCGTAAAGTGAAAATGGAATCGTTTGCGCTTTCGAGGTTTGAGCCAGCGGCGCACTTCAGCACTCTTGTGGGTACCATAGTTGTCCATCACTAGATGCACATCCAGATCCGGCGGGACTTCCTTCTCGATTTGATTGAGAAACTTCACAAACTCTTTTCCTCGATGGCGCGGCAAGCAGCTGCCGATGACCTTACCGTTGAGGATATTGAAAGCAGCGAACAAAGTCGTGGTGCCATGGCGCTTGTAATCATAGGTCTGGCGTTCCGGCAATCCGGGACGCAATGGCAGGATTGGAGCGGTCCGGTCCAGGGCCTGAATCTGGCTCTTCTCGTCTACGCAAAGCACCAGAGCCCGGTCCGGCGGGTCCAGATAGAGTCCGACAACATCCCGGACCTTTTCCTCAAAGTGGGGATCGTTAGAGAGTTTAAATTTCTCGACTCGATGCGGCTGGATATCGAAACGCTCCCAAACTCGATACACCATCATTCGCGACACATGCATTTGTTTAGCCAGTGTCCGCACGCTCCACTGCGTCGCGTCGGCCGGTCTGGTCTTCAAGGTCGTGTCCAGAATCTCACGCTCCAGTTCCGGCGTCAGTACGCGCCGCGACCGCTTCCGCGTCGGTTTCGCTGTCAGGGCTTCGACGCCACCATCCTCAAACGCTGCGCGCGCGGCGATAACTGTTGGCCGCGACAAGCCCAGTTCCCGGGCAATCGAGTGATTCGCCACTCCCTGCCCAGCGAGCAAGATGACTCGACACCTCTGCGCTATCCGCTGGGGTGTATTTCCAGAACGAACCAGGGATTCAAGCTGTTGTATCGTTGGACTGTCAATGGCAATGGCAGTGGCTGGTGTAAACATGCCACCATTCCATCATGAACATTCATTATTGTAAAGTATTATATGGGACGGGACACTAGCAGCCATCCAGGCGGGAACCCGAGCCCGCCGCCGTAGGCTGATATACGCTCAGTTCGTGAGCAACAGTCGCCGACCGAGCAGCTTGCTCGGATCAGCACCCGGCTTCGGAACGAACTTATCGACCCATCCGCCACTGTAGGAAGCGATGTAGAGGTTGCCGTCCCCATCCATGTCGAGTTGGTGAGGAAGTGACAGGCCACCCGCCCAGGTGCCCCGACCGATCGCGCCCGCTTGTCCGTACGCGCCCCAGTGGTACTGGAGTTCGCCCTCACGGCTGTACTTCAGGACCCGGTTCAGGCTCGCATCCAACACCCAGACCCATTGATCCCGATCGATCCAGATGTTGACCGGATCGAAGATATCGGGCCATTCCTCGATGAACTCACCGTCTTCAGTGAAGATCTGAATGCGGCTGTTCTGGCGGTCGCCCACGTAAAGGCGTCGGTCCCGATCGATGGCCAGGCCGTGAAGGAGATCGAACTCGCCGGGGCCGTTTCCAAGCGCCCCCCACTCCATTACATACTCGCCGTCGCCGGTGTACTTGATAATCCGCGAGTTCCAGTAGCCGTCCGCCAGAAGGAAGCTGCCATCCGGGAGGAAGGCGAGTTTCGACGGCCAGCCGTAGGTATACGGACCCCAGTCCGACCGTGCCCGGGCGTCTGCCCGTGTCTTGGGGTGGTCGACCTCACCGAGCTGCATGACCAACTCGTTCCCGTCGTTGCTGAACTTCAAGACCTGCATGTGGCCGTTACCGCCGCCACTGTCGACCACCCAGACGTGCCGCTCCGGATCGTAGGGGCTGATGTATGCCTGATGGGGTAAGGTCAGGATGGAATCCCACTGGTTCCACTGTTCCACGATGTTCCCGTTCCCGTCGGCGACGACGATGAAGTTTGTCGGGCGAAGCCGCCCCCGTCTCGGCTGGGACCGGTCTCTGGGCCAGTCACCCCGGGTCACGACGATGATCCGGTCGGAGTGGTCCACCGCGACTCCCGCCACCTGTCCCCACGACCACTCGTCGTCGTGATTCGGCGCAGCTTTCCACCATCCCTCTACGACATCGTAATGTCCGGTCCTTTCGTCCCCACCCTTGATGATCACGCCTTCCGGCCCCGGCTCCGGCACAGACTGGTTCTCACCCACGCATGCGGGGAGCGCCACGAGGACTACGATTGTGCAGGCTATGCCAATTCGCTCCAGCATCATGATGTCTCCTTTTCCCTTACAAGACGCCGGCCGAGCAACAAACATCGGGCCCGCAACAATCGGGCCAGCGATCTCGCATATTGGAAACGGTCTGAGCGTTATCCTGACGGATTCTTCAACCCGTGTCCATCAGATCACCTTGTCGCGGCTCGGCATTTCCCATACACTCACCCCAACTACCACCGACGGAGGGATCGTACTCATTCCAATGCTCCAGGAGGGCGCGATGAAAAGACGACACTTTCTCGGCCTCGCCGGCCTGGCCGCGCTGGGCGCAGGGAGTTCGAGGCTCGGATCGATTCGGGCCAGCTCGTTGTCGGCCGGCGGGAGCCCATCCCAGTCTGATCCCCGCTTCGACGAGATCAGCGATCTGATCGAAGCCAAGATGGCCGAATACCGCATCACGGGAGTGGCGTTCGGCTTGTCGAAGAACGGCGCCTCCCAACTGAGGGGCTTCGGCCTCACGAACATCGACAACCCCCAGCCGGTCACGCCCGACACGGTCTTCCCGATCGCTTCCATTTCGAAGACTGTCGTCGGCACGTCCCTGATGCGGCTCCACGACCAGGGACGGATCGACGTCGAGGCGCCGGTCCGGGAGTACATCAGGAACTTCCAGGTCGAAGATGCCGAGACGACAAGAGACCTGCGCATCTGGCATCTGATGACCCACACTCCCGGTTGGGAAGGCCAGCTTCGCACGCCCGACCGAGGCTCGGCGACACTTGCGAGCTTCACTGACGGGCTTACCGATTTGCCGCAGCTCGCTCGGCCCGGGGAGGTGTGGAGCTACAACAATGCCGGGTGGGGTGTAGCGGGACGCCTCCTGGAGGTCGTCACCGACAGTACGATCGGCGAAGCGTTGCGCGATCTTGTGTTCGAGCCACTCGGCCTCGACCGGGCCTTCTCGCGGACGGGCGAGGCGATGTCGTATCGGTTCGCCGCCCCGCACAGGGAGCAAGGCGGGCGAACGGTGGTGAGTCACGCATTCCAACTCCCCGCCAACGTTTCGGCGGGCGGGTGCACGATGAGCATCCAGAACATGATTCGGTACCTGGAGTTCCACCTCGGCGATGGCGCCACGCCGGGCGGAACACGACTCCTTTCCAGGGCATCGCTCGAGGCGATGCGCACCGCACGGATCCAAAAGAACAGTTCGACCGACGAGATGGGCCTCGGCTGGCACCTGCGTACGCTTGACGGAGTTCTGACGGGGCAGCATGGCGGAACGCTCGGCGGCCACTGCCTGCACGCGCAGCTGGTGCCCGAGCGGAATCTCTGCTTTTCGATCCTTACGAACCACCGCGACGGGTGGAGGCTCAACGAGGACGTTGCGACCGTTATCCTCGATTCGTACGAAGGACTGGCGCTTGCACCGGGCCAGATGACTGGCGGCAACCGGGGTGGAAACGAGAGGATGTCACTTCATGCAGAGCCGCTGGCAACGCAGCCGTCACTGGATGAGTACGTGGGGTTGTACGAGCGCCCACCGGTTGGGGAGGTCCACGTGACCGAGCGGGACGGCCGTCTCGTTGTCGGCTCCGGGAACAGAGCGTATAGTCTTGTCTTTTGGGGGCTGGACGTAACCTACTCGACCGGACCGGGTGCGTTCACGGGCATGGCGGTCGAGTTCATCCGAGACGAAAGCGGCGCCGTGACCTGGGTGCGCGTGAACGGGCGCATCGCGCGGAAGGAAGGACGATAGTCATGAATCGCCGCCAATTTATCGCGACGACCCCAGCCCTGGTCGCCGCCTTGCATCCCCGTTTCCAGTCGCAGAACGTTGATCTGATCGTTCGCGGCGGTCGTGTGGTCGACCCCGACGGCGTTCGAGAGGCCGATGTCGCGGTTCACGAAGGTCGTATCGTTGCCATCGGGCGTCCGCCGGCGATGCCCGAGGCCGATCGGGTCGTCGACGCTTCGGGTAAGTACGTCCTCCCCGGATTGATCGACTCCCACGTCCACTTCAACACGCCGTTTCGGGGTACGGTCACGCGTGAGGACTTTTACGACGGATCTGTCGCCGCCGCCTATGGTGGGACCACGACCTACATCGACTTTGCCGTTCAGCCGAAAGGGAGTGATTTGCATTCGGTAGTCGAAGCCCGGCGCAGGGAAGCCGATCCAAACACCGTTGTGGACTACTCTCTGCACACGTTGATGACCGACCCTTCTCCCGAAGCGCTGGATCAACTCCCCGAAGTGATCCGGTCCGGCATGCCGTCCGTGAAGGTGTTCATGGCATTCGGTCGTGAGGGCTTCATGATTGACGACGGCGCGCTGGTCGAAGTCATGCGGCGGGTCGAACGCGCAAACGGGATCATCGCCGTCCACACGGAGAACAACGCAATAGCCGAGCGTCTTGGCGACGAGTACGAAATTTCGGGCAGGACAGAGGCCCGCTACTTCCCGGAGACCCGACCACGGTACATCGAACTCGAGGCCATCCGTCGGGCGTTGCTGTTCGCTCGTCTCACGGGCGTGCGCTACTACGGGTTTCACCTGACGATCGCCGAGGGCGTCGAAGAGTTTCGGAGGGCGAGGGCCGAAGGCATGCCCGTGACCACGGAGACGTGTACCCACTACCTGAATCTCACCGACGATGTTTACAGCAGGCCTGACGGCGCAAACTACGTGTGTAGCCCCCCGATTCGGAAGCAGTCCGACGTCGATGCGCTGTGGCGCGGGATTCAGGACGACGTGGTATCGGTCGTCACCTCGGACCATACCGCATGGGATCTAGCCCAGAAGCGATCGGGAGGCGGATCCTACATCGGTATCCCTCACGGCTTGCCGAGTATCGAACTGCGCCTTCCGGTTCTTTACACCGAAGGTGTCGTCCGGGATCGTATTTCGTTCCCCCGTCTCGTCGATACCCTCAGTACCTCGCTCGCGAAGGTCTGGGGCCTGTACCCGAAAAAAGGGCTGATCGCACCCGGCAGTGATGCCGACCTGCTCGTGTTCGATCCGGATGCAGTCTGGGAGGTCGACCCAGATCAGCTCCATATGCAGGTGGACTGGTCTCCCTACGCCGGGCGCACTCTCCAGGGTCGCATCGACACGGTGATATCGACAGGAGAGGTCATCGTCGAAAATGGTCAATTCAGCGGCCGCCGAGGCCGGGGCCGCTTCATCGAAAGACACCTCGGCTAGGAGCCTGCGCGGCAGAAGGGATCGTAGCGAGAAAGTGGAGAGTCGAGGCCAGATTTTCTCGATTTTGAGGCGAATAGTGGTTCTATTCAACGAAAAATCGGGGAAATCTGGACCGATTATACCGCTTTCGCAGTAGATCTCTTCTGCCGCGCAGGCTCCTAAAGCCTGAGACGATCCGTGAAGCCGGCACGTGTGGGTCAACGCAAAAACGCAAAAACGCAAAGAGTGATGTTTTTCCTGTTTCGGTTGGTATGACGGTTTCGGTCGGACTGAAACCTCTGGCTCTCGTTCCCGAAAACAAAAACCCTTTGCGTCTTTGCGTTTTTGCGTTGAATAAAATGTTCCGCCCCGTGTGCCTGTCAGGGTTCTACCCCACCCGTAGCGCGCTCAAAGGATCCAGCCCTGCGGCGCGTCGGGCGGGCACGTAGCAGGCCGAAACACCGACGATCAGCAGAACAACCGCAACGCCGGCGAACACAGTCGGGTCGGTCGCCGTCACACCGAAGAGCAGCGTGGCAAGAAACCGGGTTGTGGCTAGAGCTCCCGCGACTCCGATCCCGATGCCGACGAGGACCGGGACCATTGCGCCGAACATTGTCGACCACAAAAGCACGTCACGCGGGGCACCCAGGGCGATTCGCATGCCGATCTCCCGGGTGCGCCCACGGACGGCAAATGAAGTGACGCCATAGACGCCCAGTGCGGCAAGGAACAGGGACACTCCACCCAGCGCCGATAACACGAAGGTATAGAATCGAGACGTTGCAGTCGTGCGGTTGACGACCTCGTCCATCGCGGCGACCTGTGACACCGGGACGTCTCCATCCACAGACCAGATCGCCTCCCTGAGTGAAGCCGGCATTCCTTCCCTGCCGTCGGTCCGGACCATGAGCGTCAGGGCTCCGATCGTCCACTGTCCGGCAGGCCAGTAGATTTCGTCCCGCGGTTGGCGGGACAAGGAGAACTGTCGGATGTCTCCCACGACGCCCACGACAGTAAAACGCTGGCCCTCCGGTCCGCTCAACCGCATCCGCTTGCCGATAGGGTCTTCTCCCGGCCAGAGCCGATGCGCCAGCGATTCGTTGACCAGTCCAACGCCGCCGCTCTCCAGACCGCCCGAATTCGACAGGTCGCCCTCTTCCACGTCCCGTCCCGCGACCATCGGGATGCCGAGAGCGCGAAAGTAGCCCGGTGTGACGATCCTGAAGTTCGCCGTGGGCAGGGTCTCACCGGGGGCGATCGGCGTGTCTTCGGCAACGTACCGGAAGTTCCAGTTCCCCGAACCCATAGGCGGGATGTGGATCCCGCCCGCGGCCTGCACTCCTGGGATGCGGCCGATTGTATCGAGCACCCGGGTGTAGTAGGCGTGGCGTGCCCGTGCGGTCGAGACGCGGGAGACCGGCGCCACCTTCAGCGACACGACGTCCGCGGAACGGAAGCCGGGATCCACCCGGCCCAGGTTCCACAGGCTTTCGACGAGCAGCCAGGAACCCACCACAAGCACCATTGAAATCGCGATCTGGACGGCTACGAGACTATTGCTCGCCAGGAGTCCGTTACGGGTCGTTGAACGGCCTCCCCCTGTGCGGAGCGATGTTTCGATGCTCGCTCGCGACAGGCGCACGGCCGGGACGAGTCCGAAGACCAGGGACGCCAGGATGGATATTCCGAGGCCGAAACCCAGGACACGAAAATTCATTCCGATCTCTGCCGCGCGCGGTATCGAGTTGGGAAGAAGCGACCCGACGGCCCCGAGTCCCCAAAAAGCGACAGGCAAGGCGGCGAGTGCGCCGGCAAGCCCAAGTACCAGGCTTTCGGTCAGCAACTGACGGAGGATCCTCGCCGGGCTTCCGCCCAGAGCTGCGCGGATGGCGATCTCGCCCCTTCTATGGATAGATCGGGACATTAGGAGATTGGCCACGTTGCCGCACACGATGAGCATGATCAAGAGTCCGGCGCCCAGCAGCATCCACAGCGTTGGACCTGCGTTTCCGGCGATCGCATCGCGAAGTCGCACCACGCCGGCCAGAGCCACTGTTGCTTCGCTGAAACGGTCCGGGTCATCCTGTCTCGCCGTCATCGCGCGGGTTCGAACTTCGGCTGTTGCGGCTGCCTCTCCCGCGGCCGCCGGGATCCGCGCGATCGCGGTCAGGTAGGATGGCCCGTCGTCCGGGCGGGTCGTGTCGAGTACGAACGGCATCCAGAGCTGCCATGTCGGGTCGAGTGGGTGATAAGACTCGGGCATGACACCCACCACCGTGACGGCCGATCCGTTGAGGTTCAGCGTCCTGCCGACCATTGAGGGATCCGAACCGTAGCGGACGGTCCACAGTTGGTGGGAGAGCAGTACGACCTGGGAGTTTGCCGGGTCGTTTTCCCCGGGAGCAAAGGTCCGGCCGAGCAAGGGTTCGGCCCGAAGGAGCGAGAAGTGTTCCGCGGCCACGCGCCCACCGGAAACTTCGGTCGCTTCGCCGTCTCCCGTGATCGTAAACGTGGCGTTGCCGAATCCGGAGTAGTCCTCGATCGACGGGATTCCGTCCAGGAAGGCTCCGAGGCGCTGTTCGGTGAATGTGACCTGTGGCCACACCAGAAACAGTTCTTCCGAGGCCGCATACGGCATCGGTCGGATAACCGCCGCGTCAACGATGCTGAAGATGGCCGTGTTGGCCCCAATGCCGACGGCCAGCGTCAGCACGGCCACGGCGGCAAAACCCCGTGCACTGCGAAGACTTCCGAGGGCGTAGCGCAGATCCTGTCTCAGTCTGTCCATTTTGTCCTCCAGGTGGATTAGATATAGAAACCCACCTGCCCGGAATAGGGACTGCCGGTGAGAAAAGGCGGACTGCGTGATCGCCAGAGAGCGGTGCCCCCGCAAATCCAAAAGCAATGATCAGGCCATCGGCAGGCTCCTAGGAAACCGGTTTGTGAATCTCCACATCCATTGGTACACCCCTTTAGACAATCCAAACACCTAAGTTCTTTTCTTAGAAACGTTCGAAGACAAGACTATTGACGGAGGAAATAAAATGTTCAGAATCGCACTTCGACTCGTTGCTTGTTTGGTTTTGGTGATGCTAATCGCGCCCCAGGTGGTAGACGCTCAGGGGCGTGGTGGGAACACGAAACCTCAGTTGCTTGTTACCAAGGCAGTGGCTGACTCTCCGGTCAAATTCATATGTATGGGCGGGGGGCCCAAACTTCCGTTTGGCCAGGTATTACTCCGGATTACCGTCAGCGGCCAGAATTTCGGGGGTGACCCTGAGGCCTTCCTCGGCAATGATCAAGGGGGATTGGATCAGTTAACCCTCTGTGGGCCAGCCGTGAGCCCGAACACAGTCGTCTTTGGGTTTGTGTGCCCCAATAAGAAGTGCAAACTGGGACAAGCACCGGGTCCTGGTAACTACCTGTTGGTCGTGACGAGGGGCCCGTCGGCGACAGACGTGTACAATTTCAACGTAACTGTGTCCGCTGAGGCGGAGGACCCGGACTGCCCGAATGGTGAGTTGTGCAAAAAACCCCAGTAACAACTCCGTATTGGCCCGCCACGGGGCGGGCCTTCCCTTTCGCCACAGCAAACAACATTCGGCGATAGGAGGAGGGCACCATAGCGGCCATAGTTGTCCCAAAATCGGAGATTCCGGTTGACTTCGCACTGACGCGGTCTTACTTCTATAAGCACTGACTGAACTTCATGAACAAGACCAGGAGGGGAGAATCATGCCGCAAGATGAAGAAAGCATCAAACAGCTGTGGGCCAAACTCGTTACGCAATCATGGACAGATGAGAAACTCAGGCAGCGTTTGCTGGAAGAACCAGCGGCGGTGCTGAAAGAGAATGGAGTGGAAGTTCCAGAAGGCGCAACAATCAAGACATTTGAGGATGATGGAAACACAATCATTCTGCCAGTGGTTCGAAACCCTGCTGACAGAGAGCTTTCCGAGGTGGAACTGGGATCGGTCGCAGGAGGGATTGACTCGTTCTTCAATAAAGTCTATGGATCAGGCCTGAAGAGCTTCGGGGCGTTCTCCAGCCTGAAGATCGGCGACAAAGACGACGGATTGGGGTTGAACACTGAGCCAATACCCTGAGTGCGCGCTGCGGTCGGTGTCCGAGCCCTCGTCAACCGGACGTCCCCGCCTGGACGACCCGTCCGCCGGCCGACTCTATCAGGCCGCACATTGCATTGTTAGCGTCTGATACACTGGCGCATTACTATTCGCACATCGTGGGCACGTTGTCGCCCTCTGTTTGCATCCGAATCGAGCCACGGACTGGAGTCGGACCTAAGCTCGGGGGAAGGTCACTCTCACTCCGCCCCCTTCTTCCTCAACAACACCTGTCCCTTCCCATCGACCGGCTCCCTTTTTTGAAATTTTTGATTTTGCGTGCCGGGGTGCCAACGTCGCTCTCACCCTCCGGTGGGGGTGGATGCCCGCACCTAGCAAGTGGGACTCCCGTGTTTTTCTCAGCTTGATCGTCTCTTCAACAGGGCGGGAACGGGCAAGCCCGCGCTGAATGTGGTTGGAAATGTGGGGTACATGACCTGACCTACAACCTATAACACTAAGTGTGTTATCAGTCAGTTACGGCCTATCTAAAACGGAGAGAGGCTCCGCCTTACCAGAATCCGATAGCGTCCAAATAAGTCCAGAAACCCCTAGTTTTATTGCTCAATAAGCCCCCACCTGTCCAGTAGAGTCCGGTATAATCCAGGTACATCCCACAAAACATGTGGTATGGAATGTGGTACGCCATGCCGGGAAAGCAAAAAGGAAAGCATGTTGAGAAGGCCTTGTCGGCGATGCGAGTCCGAACGCTGTCGCAGCCAGGACGCTATGCCGACGGCAACGGATTGTATCTCGTTGTCGACAACTCCGGCGCGAAGCGGTGGGTACTCCGCACAGTCGTTCGTGGAAAGCGTTGCGACATCGGGTTAGGTGGACTCTCTATCATGTCGCTTGCCGGCGCCCGCGAGGAGGCCGTCCGACTTCGGAAGGTTGCTCGATCGAAAGGTGATCCCTTAGCGGAACGCCGGAAAGAACAGCGGACCGTACCGACCTTCGCGGAGGCGGCTCGCAAAGTTCATGCCAGCGTGGCACCGACCTTCAAGAACATAAAACACAGGGCTCAGTGGATCGACACCTTGGAAACCTATGTCTTCCCGGTATTCGGCGATCGTCGGGTGGATCACGTGGAGACAGTCGACGTGTTAAAGGCTCTGGAGCCGTTCTGGCTCAAGCGGCCTGAGACGGCACGGCGAGTCCGTCAGCGGATCCGCGCTGTCTTCGATTGGGCGAAGGCCTCCGGTCATCGGTCGGGTGACAATCCGGTCGACGGTCTGATCCGGGTACTGCCGAAGCAGCCAGCTACGCGAAAACACCATTCCGCCCTGCCGTATGCCGAAGTTCCGCAGTTCATTCAGGTCCTGCAAGAGAGTGGCGCCGGTCTCCCTTTGAAGTTGGCGTTCGAGTTCATGATTCTGACGGCCACGCGGACCAGCGAGGTGTTACGTGCGAAGTGGGGCGAGATTGACTTGAAAGCCAAGACATGGCGTGTGCCCGCGGACAGAATGAAAGCCGGCCGGGAACATCGCATCCCGCTGACTCCCCGTTGCCTCGAGATCCTTGAAGCCGCCAAACAGATCGCTGACGGTGGCCGGTACGTCTTTCCAGGAAAAGGCCCGAAGCATCCGCTTTCAAACATGTCGTTCTTGATGTGGCTGCGCCGGACGGACCGCTCCGATATCACACCTCATGGTTTCAGATCATCCTTCCGGGACTGGGCGAGCGAGAGGACGAACTTTTCCCGCGAAGTCTGCGAAGCGGCATTGGCGCATACGCTGAAAGATAAGGTTGAGGCCGCGTACAACCGGACGGATCTGTTCGAGCGCCGGCGGGAGTTGATGGACACCTGGGCTGCATTTGCAACGGCCAAGCAGGCGGAGGTTGTTCAAATTCGGGCGGGGCGGTCATGACGAAGGCAATCGTACATGGTGAGTACCCGATCGGTGACGAGAAAACACGAGCGGAGGCCGTGCGAGCCAACGCACGATGGAGATTCACTCAAGCGATATCCAGGGTCTGTCCCGAGGTGTTCGAAGCACTCTACATGAAGGTGTACCTGAAATTCTGCGAGTCGTCGAATGCAAAGCCGGAACATTGGGAGTATGGATGGTCTTTCGAGCGATGGCAGGACCTGATGGATAGCGACGGGCATCTCACACCCTTTCTCAAGGATTGGTCGCGTGAATTTAGTATCGATGAGTCTTGGTTTCTCGAAGGGGCGTTGCAAACGATGCACTACTGGCTGCGCGCATCAGACCTGAGAGAAGCACGAGTTCCCCATGGGTTTCGTCCATTCGTTGCAGGATCAATCTTGGTCCACGAGCACGAACACAAGTTCGACCTTACCGATCGGGGCTGGGATCCACAGTTCGAGACCTGGTTGAGCTTTAAGACGAGAATCGAGGACCGGTTCCGAAAGGCGCTCGCCAACCACAAAGACAAAGTTAGTAGCCTGGCGAAAAAACGCGGGCTCGTGAAAAAGCCCCCAGTGTGCAGCGATGAGCACTTTGAATGGTTGGCGCTTTTCAAGTGTGGCCACCACACCCTGACGCAGATCCTGGAGAAATATTCGTCCGTCGAGGACAAGACGACAATCTCGAAGGGCCTCCGCAAGGCAGCAAGTCTCGCCGCCACCGAAAAACCAGCTCGCAGTAAGTTGAAATCTAGCTGACCCTCGCCATTTCAACTGAATCCTCCTTACCAGTCAGTCAGGCTGGTCCAAGGAGGTATCTAGTGATCTCAACTGAAAGCAGACAAGCCGAAGAAGTCCAACTCCCGGCTGTCGGGTTTACCCGGCTGACAACCATCCTGACCCTCATTCCTGTTTCCCCGTCTTCATGGTGGCAGGGTGTGAAGGATGGCCGATACCCGCCGGCCGTAAAGCTCGGCCCCCGAACCACAGCATGGCGTGTTGAGGATATCCGCGCCCTGATCGAAGATCCGGATCGGGGATTCGGCGCCGACCGGGCGGTGAAGTCGTGAGCGTGCTTCTTAAACCCGATCTGGCGAAGAAGGTAGCGCCTGCGATTGATGAGCTAAACGCCGATCTGAACCAGTTGATCCAGGGGGCGCTCGCGGATTCAGACCAAGCGAGGGCGACGGCTATCGCCGAACTGAAATTCCAGATTGCCCGTGCGGTCGATGGATGGCGTCGGAAACAGGTGTGAGCGTCAAGAAGCAAGCTGAGATTTGGAAGCGCTCGAAGGAGAAAGGCAGTGCGCTGCTCCTGCTGCTTGGTATCGCTGATTTCGCCGATGACGACGGCGTGGCCTTCCCGGCTGTGAAGACCTTGGCTGACAAGATTCGGATGAGCGAGAGGAACACGAGATACATGCTGAAGCGACTTCAGAAGTCCGGCGAATTGACCATCGAAACGGGTGCTGGACCCAGGGGGTGCAATCTTTTCAGGGTTGCAAACCTTGCAGGGCAAACTTTGCAGGGGGGCTGCAAACCAGCGTCGTTACCCCCTGCAATAGCTATTGCAGCCGAACCATCAAAGAACCACCAACAAGAAGAGCAAGGGTTCTCTGAGTTCTGGTCTGCATACCCGAAAAAAAAGAGCAAGGGCGACGCCCGTAAGGCTTGGAAGAAACTTCGGCCATGTACTGAACTGCGCATCCGGATCCTCAGGGCGATAGAAGAACAGAAAGACTCAGCGGACTGGAAGCGCCAGGGCGGGCAGTTCGTTCCACATCCAGCAACGTGGCTGAACGGTGAAAACTGGAATGACGAAAACCACTCCAACTCGATAGCAGGAAGCGTGACGCGACACGAGGCGGTGACGGTATGAACAATCTCAACATCGTCCCCATCCCGGACACGCTAGACAAGCCAGAGCTCATCCGTGTCCGCGATATCGATCTCAACGTCAAACGGCTCTATGAACGCGGTCTCGATCGGGGAATGTCCACAGGATTCCCGTCACTTGACGAATACTACCGTCCGCGTCTGGGCGAATGGACCGTGTGGACGGGAATACCAGGCCACGGCAAGAGCACATTCCTCGACAATCTCATGATTAACACGGCTGATGCCGTCGGCTGGAAGTGGGCCGTCTTCAGTGCAGAGAACCTTCCGGTCGAAAGGCACGTTGCCACTTTGGCGGAGGTCTATGCCGGTAAGCCGTTCAGGAAGGGGCCACAGGAACGCATGTCTGAATCCGAACTTGCCATCGCCGCCAGCTTCCTGGATCTGAATTTCTTCTTCATCCAGCCGGACGACGACGAACGAACTTTGTCGCACATCCTGGAATTGGCTGAGGAAGCAGTCATCACAGAACACGTTTCAGGGATAGTGATCGATCCCTGGAACGAACTGGATCATCGGCGACCGTCCACGTTGACGGAAACCGAATACATTTCACAGTCGTTGTCGAAGATCAGATCCTTCGCCCGGACCCACAACGTCCACGTCTTCGTGGTGGCACATCCGGCGAAACTCCAGAAAGGCCCTGACGGCTCTTACCCCGTACCAACGCCCTATGACATTGCGGGCTCGGCCCACTGGCGGAACAAATCAGACTGCGCGATCACTGTGTGGCGGGATCTATTGAGCAACGTGGATGAAGTGGAAGTTCACGTCCAGAAAATCAGATTTCGTGAAGTTGGCAAGATCGGAATGTGCCGGCTGGCTTACGACAGAGTAAGTGGGCGGTTTATCGATCGAGGGGAGCGAGGCGACCTTGAGTGAAGGCAGTTGGCATGACCCACGAACTCAAAGGCGCGATGTGGTCACTGCTGACTGTCGCGGTTGTGGGTTTTTTGGTTTACCGATGAAGCAGAAGGAGAAAAGTATGAGCGAAAAATTGGCGGATCAAATCGGAAACCTTCTCGAAGAACACGGCCACGACTTTTGGCGAGCGGCGCTGGATCTGCTCGCCTGCAACCTCTGTACCTGTGGGCGCCCGCCTGAAGAGAAGGGCGCGTACTTCGTCTGCAAGCGTTGCAAGACCTGCTGGTCGGCTGATCGTGAACTGGAAGAACCCCCGACTGGCCTCTTGCCGATAACCCCCGTCGTGCCTGTTCGAACGGCCGAGGGTGAAGTCCTGTTGATCAGCCGCGAAGACTGGACAGCACGCCTTTGGGAACTTCATGTCCGGGACCGTCCGAAGGTGCGGCGATTACTAACTGAGTACATAAAGCAAGAGATGGTGGGCGCTGAGAACTGATGGCTAAAGAAAGAAAGCTTACGCCCCGCCAGCAGCGATTCGTCGAGGAATACATTCTCGATCTGAACGCGACAGCAGTAGCGGTCCGGAGTGGGTATTCGAAGAAAACGGCTGATCGTATCGGTCCAGAGCTACTTGGAAAAACTTGTGTTGCGGTTGCGGTCGAGAAAGCGAAGGCAATGCGTTCGGAACGCACTGAAATCACGGCAGATTGGGTGCTCGAGCAGTACGCCGCGGTATGGAACGCGAAGATTACGGACGTTCTGACTCAGAACGACCAAGACGAGTTTGAGCTGCGCCGGCTGGAGGAGTGGCCGGAGATTTGGCACAAAATGACCACCCCGGGCGAAATGAAGCGATTGAAGGCGCGATCCAGGGACGGCAAAGAGGCTTCGTGGGACGACATCGGCCAGCAGATCAAGATGAACATATTTCCGAAGTCGGAAGCACTCAAGAAGATTGGCGAGCACGTCCTAGTCAAAGCCTTCCCGCAGCGGGGTGATGTGAACCTCACGCTGAACATTGACGGGATCCGCGAGGAACTGGCCGCAGCAAGGGAGCGGGTTCGAATGCCCGAGAGAATCAATTGAGCACGCAACCGGACATCCAGCGAGAGGTCGCACAGTTTGTGGGACAGTATTACGACGACCCGCTTGGGTTTGCCACGAGCTGCTACAAGTGGGACACAGGACCGCTCAAGGGTTTCCCGGGGCCGTGTTCGTGCCAGGTCAAAATCCTCACCATTTTGGGCGAGGAGATTAGAAAACGGAAGTTTGACGGCGTACACCCGGTCAAGCCGATTCGAATTGCGGTCTCCAGCGGTCACGGGATCGGAAAAAGCGCACTCGTCGCTATGCTCGACAATTTCGTCAAGTCCACGCGGCCGGGCTCGATCGGCACAGTCACAGCCAACACCTTCACCCAGCTCGAAACCAAGACTTGGGCTCGAATCCGCGAATGGACAAAGCGGTGCATCACGGGCCACTGCTTCACGGTTACCTCCAGTTCGAGTTACGTCGACGGGGAGAAGGAGTCCTGGTTTTCGGCGCCGCAGTCCTGCAGAGAAGAGAATTCAGAGGCATTCGCCGGCCAACATGCTGTCAGCGCCACCAGCTTCTATATCTTCGACGAGGCATCAGCCATCCCGGACAGCATATTCGAGGTTGCCGAAGGCGGATTGACGGACGGGGAGCCCATGATTTTCTTGTTCGGCAATCCCACGCGATCAACCGGGAAGTTCTTCAGGGTCGTGTTCGGTTCCGAGAAGCACCGCTGGCGACACGTCATCATTGATTCCCGTGACTGCCCACTTTCAAACAAAGAACAGATCCAGGAGTGGGTCGACGACTACGGGGAAGATAGCGACTTCGTCAGGGTGCGTGTTCGAGGATTACCACCCAAAGCCTCGGACTCGCAGTTCATCCCGCTGGATTGGGTACTGGCCGCGCAGAAGCGTGATGCGATTTCTTTTTCCGATGATCCTCTGATCGCAGGCTGTGACTTGTCCTGGGGTGGCGCGGACTTCACGACGATCCGTTTCCGCAAGGGTTCAGACGCCAAGACGATAGCGCCGATCAGGATACCCGGAGAGCACACCCGCGACCCCAACATCCTGGTGATGAAACTCTCCGAAGTCCTGACGGCCAGATACAACGATGAGAAGGTTTCAGCCCTGTTTGTTGACAGCGCCGGCGTTGCGGGGCCGGTCGTCAACCGGCTCAGGGACCTCGGGCACAAGAACATCATCGAGATCAACTTCGGCGCCCACTCGCTGGATGAGAAATACGCCTTCATGCGGTCCTACATGTGGGGACAGATGAAGGAATGGCTGCCTACGGGCGCGATCGACAATGGCTCGGAACTTGAGGAAGACCTCACAACTCCTGGGTACAGGTTGACGAACAAGACTGAAATCCTCCTGGAAAAGAAAGACAAGATTCGGGAGCGTATCGGGCATTCGACCGACGACGGGGACGCCCTGGCTCTGACGTTTGCGATGCCCGTGGAAACGGTAGCCGAGGAGCCACTCCCAGTACCGGACTCAGGCCCTGGCGACTGGATGGTCACGTGAGATTGAACGGAATGCCCGTGCTGGAGGAGGAAGCCAAAAAGCGGCAGGCGACGAGCGGCCCAAAAGGTCACGCTAGCTGTTTGGCGGCAGTCGAACTCGGCGTTGGAGAGACGACGGTACGGGAGACGGGAATACTTAATAAGTATCACGGAAGTTCGACAAATGGCGACAGTACAGCAACTTGGGGCGCGGCGACAACGCCGGGTGCGTATGGGGTGCAGATTTGGCGAAATTCAGGACGATCAAAGACGATATCAAACCGGAAAACGCCCGAGTCGGGGGGCCGGAACACATAAGGACGGCGGACGACCATGGGAATACGAACGCGGTTCGGCACGCGGTGCGTATCTGGACTGTGTACAAGAATTCAGAGGGGGAGCGTGAGAGGTGAATAGGTGCTTTGCTTGGACTGCGACAGTTGTTATGGGAGCTTGCTTAGTCGACAGCGTTGTGTTCGGCGGCGTCGTAGGCGAAGCGGGCGCTTTCGGGGTTCCAAGGATACATATCCGTATCTGGACTCCTCTGTCAAGTAGGCGCAACTCTCCTGTTCGATCTTCGACGATGACATTCAGCATGGCTGATGGGACGCTTCGAGGTGAATGGCAGGTCGACTGCATCCGTATCTCCGGCCTCTTAAGTGGAACGCTTTGGTTCCGGGCCATGATGGAATTCGCGCGCGGGGTGCCAACCGGATGGACGGCCTCAAGAGGGCCAGGACATGTGTCGACATTTCCCCGCGCCGGTCTGACCGGTACGCCATCAACTCCAACGTCGTCGCAGCTAGCTGAATAGACTTCTCGACTCTGGGTCAGGCCGCCCGATAGTTGGCCTGATAGTCACAGTCTCGTTTCCAAACCGCCCACACTCTGCGGGCCAGCTTGTTGGCCAGGGCCACGGCCGCTTTGTTGTGTCCCCGCTGTTCGCGAATACGAAGGCCCCATTGCTGTAAGGGCGATGGGGTCTCCGCTTTCGGAGCCCTAAACAACACCGAACGCCCCCCGTGGATGAGTAGCGTCCTCAGATAACGGTCGCCGCGCTTGCTGATCCCACCTAACCGACGCTGATTACCACTGGAATGTTCCCGGGGTGTGAGCCCCAGATAACTGGCAAACTGGCGGGACGATCGAAATCGTTGGATGTCGCCGACAAACCCCACTATGGCCGTAGAGGTTAGCAGCCCGATTCCAGGAATCGAGCGGAGACGCTCCACCGCCGGTGTCTGCTGGGCCAGTGCTTCCAGCTCCCGTTCCACGCTTCGCAAGTGAGCTTCCAGTTCGCGAATCTCGCCACACACCTGGTCCAACATCTCCCGAACCACACTGGGAATCTCGATTTCCGCATCTTCGATCAGCCCCATCACCGCCGGCACCACATTACGAGCTCCCACAGGAATCACGAAGCCAAATTCCCGCAACAACCCCCGCACCATGTTGATTCGTGTGACTCGTGTTCGCATCCATGTCGAACGGATTCGATGCAGTGCTGTCAGTTGCTGTTGGGCGAGGGTCTTGATTGGAACCGGGCGGATGTCCGTGTTGCGATAGGCCTCGAGCAATCCTTTCACATCCGCACGATCGGTCTTGTCGCGCGGCACGTACGGCCTCACATACTGCGGCGAAATCAGAACCACCTCGTGCCCCAGTTCCCGGATCTGCCTTCCCCAGTGATGGGCTGAACCGCAGGCTTCCATCAGCACTGTCGCCGGTTCTCGATTCACAAAGAACGGGAGAAACTTCACCCGACTTAAACGATATGTTTTCTCGACATGTCCGGGTCGATCCGATACCCCGATCTCGAAAACATTCTTTGCCAGATCCACTGCGATCGTCTTATTCTTCATTTGGACTCCTTCTTACACACTGTGTTTAGGCCGCACTTGTGCGAGCCTCTTTATGACTTTGGCACTTTAGATGCCGACGAAGTCAAAGGAGGAGTCCATCTCAGCAGATAGGACAGATGAGCGGTCGTTGTATGTGTGTCACCAAACACATCGCGGTACTGGCACACACCGATCAGTTGAATCCTTACCTGGTGGTCGGCAATTGCCCGGATGTCGGCTTCGTCGATGACTGCGTTAATGTTGCCATTAAGGAAAGCTCGGACCGACCTCAACTGTCCGGCTCCGATGACAGACGCACTTTTCGTCCCGCTCTCTCCGTGTTGAATCTCGCGAAGCCGATCGCTCGTCGGAGCAATAACGATTCCAGTATTGAGTTCGGCGTCCAGAGCAGGCGTCTGTCCCACGTTCTTAAAGGTGAGCTCAACACTGAACGGCTCGCCGGCCGTCGGTGCGGCACTCGGCGTGTATTCATCGAGTACCACGTAGGCTCTGGTGTTCTGCCTGGCGATCGCTACTGTGTCCAGCATCGAGCCGCTTTGAGTTCTTGTCGCTCCCCACTGCTTCTTCAGGAGAAACAACTGGAAAGCAAACAGCCCCAACTGCAACACAGCAACAACGGCGAGTACGCCAGTGAAGAGTTCGATCCGACTGGGACCAGATTCTTGATTGCCATCGTTGCGGCCATCGCCGCCCCCTTCGGTATCTACAGCGGTGTCGGACTCATCGACAGGGATCGTCGCCTGTTCGGATGTGGCTTGGCCACTTTTAGTGTCACCGGCTTCGCTGCCGCTATCTTCCTGTTGTTCTTGAGTAGCTTCCGGTGGAGTTGGGGTTGGCTCCTCTAATGCGATTGCAGCAATTGAGGCGAGAGCAATTAGAGCGACAGCAGCCAGGCGAATGGTGGTCAATTGGTGTCACCGAATGCGGGAGTGAGCCCGAGTTCGTTCATATCGTGAACAAGAACCACAGGATTATGACACAGGATTTTGCGGAAGGCTCCGCTAAAGACCCGGTGCACTCCGCAGTCAAGAACGACCGGAGGTGCCTGCGGTGAGGAAGAAATGGCGTTGGATTTAACGGCAGACGAAATTGCAGCCCGCCCAGAATAGAGGGGACCACTTGCCGCGCTGTCGAACTGCGTAGATAAGAGCACGTTGAGTAAGTGGCGGAAGTCTATCGAGGTAATGGATACGGTGGCCTTAAGGCCTTAAGGCCACCCGGCGGCAGTTTTCATGTTCAGCCAACCCATGCCCGGGAAATAGGCCGGTCGGTCCCCAAAGAAGACTGGCCCGAATGGGTGCAGCGTTCCATCACGGCGAGGGAATCGTTACGCCACAGCCGAAAATGAGCGGGTGGCTCAATGAGATGGTCATACCTTCGTTCTGGACAGCCCGCCTAATGGAAGCGAGAATGCGAGTTGGGTTATACCAGCTGTGAGCAAAGGCGAAGACACAACAACTGAGAGACGGCCACGCCTTAACCTACTTCGGGGATTTCGTCGAATCGGCTGGGTTCTGGCGGCTGGGACGTTTGTCGTTTCGGCTGCCGTGATCTATCCGGAGTCCTTCGATTTTTCTGGATACGACCTTGAGTTGATTGAACGGGAATACGCGGGCAGTTGGGAGGTTCAGGTTGACTGGCTCAGCGAATCTGATGAGTCCGTATTGTTGCTCGGCGGTAACAGTGGGTTGGTAGACTTCAGGCCTCTTATATCACTTTCGACAGGCGAGATAGTGGGGATATTGGAAGCGGAACGGAGTCGGAATCCTGCTAACAACGGAAGGTTCTTTTTTGCTGACCTGCCTGATGGGCATCTACAATGGGTACGACGAACGCTGGAAGATCTCAGTCTTGATCCCGGCGAGGCTGACCGAATTGTTAAAGGGATTACGGGGGAGCGTCTACCCGATGAACAATTTGCGTCCCTACTCGCGGAGTTGTCCCTTACCGATGCAGACCGATCTCTTGTGATCCGTGCCTGGGAGTTGACGCCTTTCATCGTCGAGAGCCGAGTTGACACACTCAGGTCGGAGGGCAAACTTCCACATGCATGGGAGGTCGAAACTGAAGCGCTCAATATCCCGACATTTCTTGGCCGAAGTGCCGCTGCGCTCGCCGTCATTGTGCTGATCATCCAAGGAAGTATCTCGGTTATCGCGTGGATCGCCAGCGGATTCAGGCAGTAATGAGACGAAAGGAAAGGCGACGCCTGGCTTACTGCTCGATATCAGCGTTTTGAGTGGTCCTGGCTGAGCGAGGCGATCGTTATCCGGTGCCGCATTTCGGAGTCCCTCAGACCATCGACCTCTAGCGACAGTTTGTGCCTGTCTCGCATTTCTCGAAACCTGCGTCTTTTGCGGCTTCTCGCCCAACAGGTCACAGCCTCCGGGGCGGGGTACTTCTCGAGACGGGAAACCGGCATCCCAGCACTCGTCAAGAGATTCCAGAGGTCTTGAGGTCTTGGAGCGTCCGCACGTCCTGGGTGGCAAATAGAAAAGGTGCATGCGAAACGTAATAGAAACTGCAGTAACCCTCTCCGTCTAGAGCCTCCATCTTCGCTTGTCGTTGTGCTGGCCGATCGAGTGGGCTGTGACGATAATCGCTCTGGTCGAATGTAAGTAAACAGCGAGCACGCTCATCGCGCAGTTGGCCGACGATGAACGGAATGGCCACGTGTTTTCGACTTTCAGTCTGGTTTGTCTCACCTGGAAGTCGTATTCCTGTGTCAGGATCATTGAGAATCGAATACGGTTGCGAAGGTTTGCGATCAAGAATAGGAACTCCGGTCAGCAGAGTGAAATCCTCACGCAAATCTTCAGGGATGAAACTGGGTTCGGCGCCGAGCGGTGCCCAACCCTGTAGCAAGTCCCTCCAGAGCCGCTTGACCGCGTCGTAAGAGTCGCCCAGGTAGTCTCGTTTCATGTGCCGTGCCTTCCTTCACTTGCTTACCGCACGCAAAGAAATTACGCCGCATCCTGAATAGGTATATCGTGTCTGTAGCTACGTAAACGGGGCCGCCCGGGGCTGAACCCGAGTCAATCCCATTCTTAGTTGAAACTCTCCACGGCTCACGATTGGTCACGCAACCTTCTTCTTCGATCTCGTCGACGTCTTCGCCTCAATCTTCAGCTCCCGCCTGAGGGCTTCGCGGAGCTTTGGAAGATGACGGTAGCCGATCACCTTCCTCAAGCGTGGTTCGATGTCGATGAGCGCCGTCGCCAACCAGCGCTGCCGCTGGCTCGAGTTCTTCCAATGATCGACCTTCGCGCACCTTTCCTCGACGAGGGCATTGACCGATTCCAAGCAATTCGTCGTCTTGAACGAACGGCCCAGGACCCCGTACACGCCGAGTCGATGCAACGTGAGGGTCTCCTCCAGGCCTTCCTCAAGGCTCGTAGCGGCCGATTGGTTTCGCTCCTCGAGCTCTCCATGGAGCTGTTCGAGGGCCGCCCGGGCTTCGTTGTACTCCGGGCGCTGGTACGCACGCTGAAGCCGCTTGCGCCACGCGGCTTGCTCGGTCTTCGACAGGTAGCTCACCACGTTCTCGCGTTTGTGCCATTGGCAGCGTTGGACCAGGGCTCGATTACCGAATGCCCGCTTGACTGCCGCGCGCAGACCTTTGCCGCCGTCGACGATCACCAGCACGCCTTCAGAGATGTCCAGGCCTCGCTCCATCAATGAACGGAGAAACGGAGTCAGTACCTGCTCGTTCTCCGTACTCGTCTCCACGAAGCCTAAGAAGCGTTTGTCGCCCGTAATTGTGATGCCCAGGGCCACAACCATCGTGGCGTCGGCAAACATTTTCCCGTCCAGGAAGATCGCCACCACGTCCTCGGCCGACAGATCCCGCTCCTGCATCTCCCGAAGTTTCGCCCCACTCGCCTGGACGAATCCTCGAGACACCGTCGAGCTCGACAATCCGATGGCTCCTGGAATCGCTTCCGCGGCCGACTCGTAGTTCCGGCAGGAGATCCCATAAAGCACACGTCTGAGAAGCAGTTCGTTCACCGCGCCATCCGGACTGAGTTCCTCGTAGCTCCGAAGCGGAATCTCCCCGCCCGCCACGCTGCGCACTCGAGGCACCCGAACCGGCACCCGCTGGCCCCCGAGCCCCACGGTCCCCGGATTACTCCCGTGTCGCCGGCCCCTCAACGTCGCCTCCTTTCGCGCGTATCGCTCACCCGCCAACGCCTTCACTTCCTCGTCGAGCAACTCCTCCACGTGCATCAACCCCAGTGGGATCAACGCCCGAATCATCTCCACCTTCGAGTCCAATTCCAGTCCCGAGTATTCCTCCCGGCTCAGGACCTCGACCTCACCCAGCACACGCGACTTCTTGCGTTTCTTCACCGAACGTAACAGACTGCTCATCTCGGCTCCTTTCTCTTACAGGCTTGATGTTGTTTCTTCCAATACCATCAAACCATAGGGTTTGGAGCCGTTTCAATTTCCAACTAAGATTGGCACACTTTCCTGAACCCCCCGAACGACCCCTAACCAAAAACCTGAGCTAGCAGGCTGATGGCTTGTCGAATTCTATCACTCACCACAAGACCCTTTCTCTTTCTCACGTTCACGGAATTTCTACGCCTGCTCGGTTCAAAGACAGGAGGCCCCTGATGGGTGTCAAAGTACGAGAAAAGGTCCCTGGTAGCGGTGTCTGGTGGGTCTTCGTCAGCCACAACAGCCGCAGGACTTCAAGGCAGGTCGGTAGCAAGAAAGCTGCCCTCAAGGTGAAGACCCAGATTGACGCACGATTGACGCTGGAGGAAGAGTTCCTGCCGGAGAAGAAACCTACGGTTCCGACCGTCGAGGAGTACTACACGACATTTCGCAAAGCCTACCTTCTTCCCGCAACCCGACCGTCAACTCAGCGGAGTTACGAATCCAGTTTCCGAGTGCACATCCTGCCGGCGTTCGGGAAGCTGCGACTCGATCAGGTGACGTCCAAGAAGATGGAAACCTTCATTGCGGATCTGGTCGTCAACAAGAAGCTGGCGAAGCACAGTGTCGCAACGATCGTGAAGGAACTCCGGAAGATGATCAACCACGCCCGGAAGCACAAAATCGTGAGCGAGAATCCGGCGACCGGCCTGTCCGAACTGTATCGGCAGGCGCCAACCCGAAACGAGGACATCAACCCGCTGACGGCCGACGAGGTTCCCGTGTTCCTGAATTCCGCACGAGAGCACGCACCCGGCTTCTACGTACTCTTCCTACTGGCCATCCACACCGGCCTGAGGATCGGGGAAATCTGAGGGTTGAAGTGGGGCGACATCGATTTCAACGGACAGTTTTTGACAGTCCAGCGGAGCATCGATCGCGTCCACAAGAAGATCATGCCGCCCAAGAACGGAAAGAACCGACGTGTCGACATCTCAGACGAACTGCTGGAGGAGTTGACGCTGCTGAAGCGTCACCGGAAGGAAGAGTATCTTGGCAAGGGTCAGAACACGATTCCCGAATGGGTGTTCGTGGACAGCCAAGGTGACTGGCTGGACGCCGACCTCATCAGGGAAGGTCCGTTCCATCGCGGCCTGGAGAAGGCCGGGTTGCGACACATGCGGCTCCACGACCTTCGACACTCATACGCGTCATTATTGCTCACGGCCGGCACGCCGATCGCCTACATCTCCGAGCAGATGGGCCACGCGAGCATTCAGCTCACGGTGAACCTGTACGGCCACCTCCAGCCTGGTGCCAATCGCCATCACCTGGCCAACCTGCCTGGGCTCGAACAACCCACCGCAATCGCCAACAAGGCTTGAATTCCGCACACTAGCCGCACCCTGACGACGAAACGGTCAGGGTGCAGACTCTCACCTCACACTTAAATCGCTGAATAGTAAGTTGGTTATGCGGGGAAAGTGCGCCCGCCAAAATCAGTGCATGATACTAAGGGAATATAAAGCGAGTTCATTGACCCCAACCCCCTCCCCGATGAGCGCGGTGGATCACAACCCGCTGTGTCCGAAGAGTTTGATCCTCTTACCCGTCTCCTGTAACCTGTAACCGATTTCCGAGGAGAGGCAAAGAAACTGTAAAGGCGGTCTATAACCGTCGGGCTCTTGGAATTGGGCAGGAGCGAAACAGTGACCATTGCAGCGGGAACTCGACTCGGCAGCTACGAAATCACCCGCCTGCTCGGCAAGGGTGGGATGGGTGAGGTTTGGCGTGCGCGTGACACTAAGTTGGGGCGTGAAGTCGCCATCAAGACCCTCCCTGAAGAGTTCGCCAAAGACGAAGAACGGTTGGCGAGGTTTGAGCGTGAAGCAAAACTGCTGGCATCGTTGAACCACCCCAACATTGCCGCGATCTACGGCCTCGAAGAAGACAACGGCACGCGATTCCTTGTCCTCGAACTGGTTGAAGGCGACACGTTGGCTGAGCGATTGAAACGTGGTGCCATCCCCGTCGAGGGGATAAGTAAAATAAGAGGGGTTCGCAGTGTAGGGTGTGGCCAGACACCACGGCGAGGATGTCGCCGTTGGGATGTTATGTTGACTTGCAAGAGGCAGAACAGCGGAATCAAGACGAAAATTCGCGGCCGACACAGAGAAAGCTTGTAGACTGCCGGTGAAGTCCCGGTCCTGGCCCGTGGCCGGGCTCGCCGCGAGCAGCAGGCAGGCGAGGATTGGAATTCGAACTCGGAGAATAGCCATCATGGATGGCATCTTACGCTCCCTGTTACATTAGGCCCAGCCAATTCCTGAAAGCATGATCTCCGCCCGCCGCGCTTCAGTTTCCCTCCGATGCATGGGCGGTTCGGCACTACAGGAGGAGCCGATGTCCGAATCCGGGTTTGACGCGGTGTGGACCGCAAGCTAGACTTCGGCAGAATTCTGGAGGTCCCATGACAAAAAAAGGGGTCTTCCGCAGAATTTGTGGGTAAAACCGTCTTCCATCGCCGCTTGAGGAGACCACGGTGCTCGCCAAGCCTCAAGGCTTCCCTCGCAAGCTCGGCGGCTGCGCCGGCCTTGACCCTCGGCTGCGCTCCGCGGTGTCGGCTGGTGTGGGCGATGGGGAACGGGGCCTCCGGCGGGGGCTCCGGGCACCGGGTGTAGGCGTCCGACCGAAGTGGGTACTGGAATATTCGCCGTCGAACAAAAAAATAAGGTACTTTGTTTCAATTACTTATGTGCGCACAGGCCTTTGGACTGCCCACAAATTCTGCGGAGGAGGCAAAAAAAAGAACGCTGATCAGAGCTTTTGTGTTGGGAAGCGTGCTGGCTGGTTTCGGCCTCACCGAGTCGCTGTTACGAGCCGACATCAAGGAGGACCTTCTCGTCCAGGTCCTGGGCCGATTCGACGATGTCGATAACCAGGGCTATTTCGTGTCGGACGGCAACCTGGTCTACGGACTATTTGGATTTGACGGCACGAACCAGACCTTTGAGATTCTCGTGTACGACGTGGAGACCCGAAACCTCAGCACGGTGGCGGGACCTTCGACCGACTTCGCGTTCATCGACTTCGGGGATGTCTCCCGCAACCAGTTCGTCTACCAGAGCTACTTTCCTGACCGGATCGAGCTTCATAACTACCAGGTAGGGACTGCCACCGACACCGTGTTGGATACCACAACGAGGGACAAGCCGTTCAGTTCGCACTCCTACTTCCTCTCCGACAGCCATCTTGCCTACACCAACGGGCGGTTCTCCACGAATCCGGAAATGCACGATCGAGACCTCGGCTCTCCGTCCGATCGGCTGGTTGCAAGCGGGCCCAGGACCTTCTTCGGCTTCTGGGACCCTGCACGGACACAGTTTCACTACACAACAGGCAGCAACCCGGTCGAACTGCGTCTTTACGACGTTGCGACCGGGCAGGACCAGCTGGTGAATAGCATTGCGGGTGCAGTCCCGCGTGTTCTGGGCCAGCGTTTCTTCCTGTCCGGTACGGTGCTCATCTACACCGCCAGCGATTTTGGAAACTTTCGTCGGATGCGACGTTTTGATATCGGTACCGGCAACGACACGCTGATTGCCGAGGATGACCGTGTCCAGCTTCAGAGCTTCAACGAGGAACGGACCAAGTTCATCTACTTCGTTTCAGAACCGCTCGTCGAAGCCCATCACTACGATGTTGCCACGGGTCAAGACACGCTCATCGGGGGCTTTCCTCGCGGCTGGTTCCTCGACAGCAAGCGCCTTGTCTTTTCCCCCTCGGTGAGCGGCCGGGAGCTTCGGGTGCTGAACCTGGAGGATCTGACGGATGCGCCCATTGTAACCGTGGGAAGCAATGAAAGCATCAATCCCAGCAGGGCGGATTCAAACCGCCGGCAGGTCATCTATGAGAGGAGGCTGTCGGATGGCACACGGGCCTTCAACACCTACGACTTCGCCAGCGGCGCCGACACCCTGATCGTCAGGCGGGACATCAACGACACCGGCACTCCGCTTGGGTACTTCGACAACGACACCAAGATCGTGTACCCGCTGCGTGGCAACAACAGGGGGGAAAGCGTCCACGTCTTCGACATCGCGAGCGGCACAGACACGACGGTCGCATCCGTCGACACCGCCGCGGGAGAGAGGCTCGATCTGTCCTTTCGCAGGACAGATCGCGGATTCACCTACACTTCCCAGTTCGCGGATCGGGCCGAGCTTCACCATTACGATGTGCCGGCCGCGCGCGACACGTTGATCGCGACGGCCCCTGCAGGACTGACTCCCAGCGTGCTCGAGTTTCTCGCCTCGGACACCCACATCCTGTACGAGTTGAGAAACAGCAGCGTTCAGCAGTGGCACGTGTACAACCTGGCCACGGACACCGACGAGCAATTGGCGACCGCCGCCGCAAACGAGTCCCTTCGACTGGGGGAGGATACCTCCGAGAATCCCGTCATCAGTTCCGACGGAACCAAGTTTGTCTATGAAAAGCGGCTGTCGGACTTTTCGAAGGAGCTGCACACCGTGACCGTGGTCCCGGTCCTCACACCCGAGGAGCAGCTCACTACCACCAACGATGCGCTTCTGGACATCGTCAACGGCAATCCGGGCACCCCGCTGGCGGACAAGATTCAGGACGTTTCGGACAAGGTCCAGACCGCCCTGGACGAGCTTGCCAAGATCCCGCCCGATAACCAGGCCGCCATGGGCAACATCGAAGGGGCGGTGGGAGATCTCGAAGCAGCCGTGAATGACGGGCTCCTGGGCATCGCCCAGGGCACGCAGCTCCTGGACGAGCTCGCGGCCGTGGCCCGGCAGATGGCAGCCGTCGCCCTGGCCGATGCGATCGACCGGGGAGGTGACCCCGGCGACATTGCCGACGCGCAGCAGGCGTTCGACGAGGGAGATACGCTGAGGGCGGTCGGAGCGTTCAAGGACGCGGTCAACAAGTACAAGGACACCCTGGCGAAGGCCGAAGGCGCGTAATCCGGGCGGTCGGTGGCGCAGGGGTTCCTGATGCCAACGAGCGGCTTGTTGCGCTCAGCGGTCTTCGTCATAATACTCGCGGACACCCCGATCTGATACTCCTCTGGCTCCTAGTCCCCGCACTCGCGCTGGGCCAGTCCGCCTCCAATGGCTCCGGGGACATCGACTACGAAGCGATTCGGGCGGGACGGATCGCGCAGGCGACGGCCATCGAGACGCCGATCAACCTGGACGGAAGGCTGGATGAGGCGGTATGGGACCTGGCCACCCCGGCCACCGATTTCTACCAGTGGCAGCCGAATCCGGGAGCGCCGGGCACGGAACGGACGGAAGTTCGGTTCCTCTACGACCAGAACAATCTCTACGTCGGCTTCTTCTGCTTCGACTCGGACCCGGACGGCCTGATGGTCAACGAGTTGAAGGAAGACTTCCAGGGCCAGGAGAGCGACGGCGTGATCGTCGTCATCGATGGCCTTCACGACCGTCGGTCCGGATTCGTCTTCACGGCCAAACCCGCGGGCGCCAAGAGGGATTTTCTTTTGTTAAAAAGAACAAGAACCTTCTGAGTCACGGCGAGATCGCAAAACTCAAGTTCATCGCTGAGCAGCCATCAGCGCCCACCTCAATTGCAGACTGGGATCACTTGTTGCAAAACATTCAGCATTGGCAATCGGGCGGACAACCCGTCAGGATTTGAAGTTTGTCTGAACAACAAGGACACACAACAATGTGGGGCAGAATGTGGGATGACAACGTTCTGTAAGTCGCTTCATATCATATCTAGAATCACTTACGAACGACTAAAACGGAGAGAGGGGGATTCGAACCCCCGGCACGGTCACCCGTGCAACTGCTTAGCAGGCAGCCCTGTTCAGCCACTCCAGCATCTCTCCCGGGCTTGAAACCAAGCGAATCATGTGCCGGCGCCCGACTACCCGGGCACCGGAGAACGCTTCAATTATAGGAGCCCGGTGCTGAAAAAACCACGAAATGTGATCCATGGACCAGGTGCCGGCGCCAGGTTGTCGTCGCCCAACATGCTTTCTCGAACCATCACCACTCTAAACTGACCACTTTTCCATCCCCTCCGCGTGGGTTATCCTAGGCCTGATGGAAGTTCGACTCACAGTTTTCGTGGCCCTTGTCAGCCTCGTCCTGCTCTGGAACACCGCTCTTCTGTGGACGCTGTTCAGGGAGATGTCACGGTATGCCAGGAAAGCCAACGATCTTGAAGGGCCCTCCGAGAAGTTGCTTGAAACTCTGAGGACGACCGTCCTCCAGGCGGAATCGGTTTCAGCGAAAGCGACCGGGT
This sequence comes from Terriglobia bacterium, assembly GCA_965262425.1. Lineage (GTDB taxonomy): Bacteria > Acidobacteriota > Terriglobia > 20CM-2-55-15 > 20CM-2-55-15 > CAZOZZ01. The sequence continues at coordinate 4,264,788 of OZ253536.1, forward strand.
ACTCAGGCAAGGCACGTGAAAAGGTGGCCGATCTCAGGGGGGACCTCGATCGGACCGAGAACTGGGTTCGGTTCGGGCTGGCAAAAATGGATTTCGAGATGGATCGAATCTCCGAGCGTGTTCGAGACACGGCCGATCGGGCAAAACAGGTCGCTGGCGAGCCCTTGTCCCGGGCGGGAGCGATCGTCCACGGCCTCAAGGCTATGCTGGAGTTGGTCCACCTGCCCGTCGGCGATTCCGCTCCCCGGGGCGACACTCAGGAGCCTGCGCGGCAGAAGGGATCGTAGCGAGAAAGTGGGGAATCGAGGCCAGATTCCCCTCGACTTTGAGGCATTTTCTCGAGTTTGAGGCGAATAGTGGTTCTATTTAACGAAAAATCGGGGGAATATGGACCGATTCTACTGCTTTCGTAGAAGATCTCTTCTGCAGCACAGGCTCCTAGCCATCGACTTGAGGATCACACTTTTTTTCGTCGGCGCATCCATTCCCACGCGGTTTCGACGATGTTGCCCAGATCGCTGTGCCTGGGTTTCCAGCCCAACAGTGCGGCAGCTTTTTCGGCGGACGCGACCAGTCGAGGAGGATCTCCTTCCCTTCGTCCCGTTTCCTCTGCTTTGAAATCCAAGCCCGTGACTTCCCGGACGACCCCGATGACTTCCCTGACGGACGCCCCAGTCCCCGTGCCCAGGTTGATCGCCTGAGAATCGACCTCTCCCTTGCTCAGGCGTTCGAGCCCCGTGACGTGTGCCGATGCGAGGTCGGTGACATGGATGTAATCACGGATGCAGGTCCCGTCTTCAGTCGCGTAGTCCGTACCGTATATCTTGACCGCGGATCTCAACCCGGCGGCGGCCTCGAGTACCAGTGGGATCAGGTGTGTTTCGGGCTTGTGATCCTCCCCGAAAAGTCCCGAGGGATCCGCACCGGCGGCGTTGAAATATCGCAGCGAGAGATATCGGATGTCGTACGCTGACTCGAACCATGCCATCGCTCGCTCGAACGCCAGCTTGGTCTCGCCGTACGGATTAATCGGCGATTGAGCATGGTCTTCTGACAGGTTCTCTGTTGCGGGGATTCCGTATGTGGCGCATGTCGATGAGAAGATGAGGTTGCCCACGCCCGCTTCCTGCATGACGTTCAGCAGGTTCAGACCGCCGCTCACATTCGTTTCGTAGTAGAGCCCGGGGTGTTGCCGCGATTCCCCTACCAGCGCTTTGCCTGCGAAATGCACAACGCCATCTATCGGATACTTACGAAATGCCCTCTGGAGATCATTGAACCGCCGCATGTCTCCTTCGACCAGGGGCGTCTCGCCGACAAAGTCCCGATAGCCGGTCGAAAAGTCATCGAAAATGACCGGTTCGAAACCGGCGTCTTTGAGGGCTTTGACCGTGTGACTGCCGATGTAGCCGGCGCCGCCTGTGACGAGAATCATGACGTTTGACTGTCTGGTCTAACCGAGAAGGATCTTCCGAAAGTAATCGATAGTTTGTGTCAGACCCTCGTCGATCTCCACCTGAGGCTCCCAACCCAGATGTCGCCGGGCGCGGCCGATATCGGGGCAGCGTACCTGTGGATCATCTTCCGGCAAGGGTCGAGTCTCAACCTCGCTTCGGCTGTCGGTGAGGCGGAGGATTCGCTGGGCAAGTTCTCCCACGGTTCGTTCTTCAGGGTTGCCGATGTTAAACGGGAGCGCCGTGTCTTCGGAGCGATCTGCTTCGAGGAGCTTCAAGATGCCTTCGACCAGGTCGGCCACGTAGCAGAAACTGCGAGTCTGCTCGCCCTTTCCGTAGATCGTCAGAGGCTCTCCTTTGAGAGCCTGGACGATGAAGTTCGAGACCACCCGTCCGTCGTCGGGCCGCATCTGGGGGCCATACGTGTTGAAGATCCGAACGACACGCGTGTCCATTCCGTGATATCGGCCGTAGGCAACCGTCATCGCTTCGGCGAATCGTTTCGCTTCGTCGTAAACGCCACGGGGTCCAATCGGGTTCACGTTCCCCCAGTAATCTTCCGTCTGTGGGTTGATCAACGGGTCGCCGTAGACTTCCGATGTGCTTGCCAGCAGGATCCGTGCGCCCTTTTCCCGGGCCAGGCCCAGCGCCTTGTGGGTTCCCAGCGAGCCGACCTTCAGTGTTTGAATCGGCATCTCCAGGTAATCGCGGGGAGATGCCGGGGAAGCGAAATGGAGCACCCTGTCGACAGGCCCTGCGACATGGATGAATTCGGTGACGTTGTGGTGGATGAACCGGAAACCGTCCCGGCCGATCAAGTCCGCGATGTTGTCGGCGTTTCCCGTGAGCAGATTGTCCAGGCAGACGACCTCCCACCCGGCGTCCATTAAACGGCGACAGAGGTGACTTCCGAGAAAACCCGCGCCACCGGTGACCACGGCTCGTGTCATCGTCTAGTGGTCCCCGCCAGAGATAGCGTTACTAGATTTCGGAGTACAACGGTGCCGGATTTGGGGGAGCGACGAGAAGTCAATGCTTCGACATTGTGAGGAGGAGCGACGCCAAAGACGGTACCGTTCCGCCCGAACCCGTAGGGCCGATGGAGGTTGCCCCTCATGAACGCTCAAAACCGTCGAAAGTTACACATACCACACGGTGGATCTCACTCATCAGTTCGCTCGCAACCTCCTTCGGAGATAGTAACGTTATCTCTGGCGGGGATCACTAGTTCCTGCCCACGCTGTAATAGGTGAATCCCATTTCCCTCATCTGGGGCGGACCGTAGATGTTGCGGCCATCAAAAACAACCGGCTCGCGCATCAACGACTTCATGCGTTCGAAGTTGGGATTTCGGAAGGCTTGCCACTCGGTGATCAACAGCAGGGCGTCGGCTCCTTCGAGACAGCCGTAGTTGTTTTTTGACAGTTCGATTCGGGAGCCGAAGATCCTCTCCGCCTCTCCCATGGCCTCCGGATCGTAAGCGGTCACGGTGGCGCCCCTCTTGAGAAGCCCTTCGATGATGTCGACGGCCGGCGCTTCCCGCATGTCGTCCGTGCGTGGCTTGAACGCCAGCCCCCAAACGGCGAAGCGCTTCGACGACAGATCCTCTCCGAAATGAGTCAGGACCTTGCCGAGGAACCGCAACCGCTGCTCCCGGTTGACATCGTGGACCGCCTCCAGGATCCGCAAAGGATAGTCCTGTTGCAGCCCGGTTTCGATCAAGGCCTCCACGTCTTTCGGAAAGCAGCTTCCGCCGAAACCCACCCCGGCAAACAGGAACGCCTGGCCGATACGGGAATCCAGGCCGATACCCTTGCGAATCATGTCGACGTCCGCGCCGACGAGTTCGCAAAGGTTGGCGAACTCGTTCATGAAGGAGATCCGTGCCGCCAGAAAGGCGTTGGAGGCATACTTTGTCATCTCGGCCGTTCGCACGTCAGTTACCAGGATGGGGCTCCCCGTACGGACGAACGGGGCATAGAGTTCGCGGACGATTTCAGCTGCCCGCTCGTCTTCGGCACCGATAATGACGCGGTCGGGTTTCATGAAGTCCTCGACGGCCGCGCCTTCTTTGAGGAATTCCGGATTGGAAATGATGTCGAAAGGCTGGTCTGTTTCGGCTTGAATGATGTCCCTGACCTTTTCGGTCGTACCGATCGGGACTGTGGACTTCATGACGATCACCTTGAAGCGATCCATGGCCCGGCCGATGTCCACCGCGACTGAGTGCACGGCGTCGAGATCCGCCCGGCCGTTGACCTGTGGCGTTCCGACCGCGATGAACGTCACGAAGGATTTCTTGACGGCCGTCGCAAGGTTCGTCGTGAAACTCAGGCGTCCCTCGCGAAGATTTCGTTCGACGATCTCGGGCAGGCCCGGTTCGTATATCGGGATCTTGCCCTTGGAAAGCTTCTTGATCTTCCCCTCGTCGTTATCGACACAGATCACGTCGTTGCCGCTTTCAGCGAAGCAACTGCCCGCCACCAGGCCCACGTAACCCGTTCCAATGATCGCGATGTTCAACGTCTACTCCAGATAGTCCTGGATCGAGGCGCCGACTTTCGTCAGAAACGTATTCGCCAGCGACGGAATTCCGCCCAGGTCCTCATCCAGCATGATCTTTTCAATCCGATGCAGGGGGTAGAAGCTGGTGGTCGGGCGCACACCGCTCTCCTCCTCGTGCATGATGTCGTTCATCCAGTCGTCAAACGCCTTGAGATCGACTCCCCGGATCGTCACGCCCGACAATCCAATCTCGATCAAGCGTCCCACAAATCGCTCGGACGGGTCTTGAAGATTGATGACGACAAAAGAATTTTCGCGCATTTTGTTAGCTGTTGGCCGTTGGCTGTTGGCTCTTGGCTTTAGGACCCGGAATCTTCGCACCTATGTTCCGAATCCCGACCCAATTGCCAACGGCCAATAGCTAACAGCCAATAGCTCCTCTACCCTCGTTCAACAACGATCGCGAATCCCTGGCCGCCTCCGATGCACAGGGCCGCCACGCCCTTTTTTGCGTTCTGCTTCTCCATTTCGTAAATCAACGTTACCAGAATTCGTGCCCCACTCACGCCCAGGGGGTGTCCCAGGGCGATCGCACCTCCGTTGACGTTCACGCGGGCCGGATCGAGTTCAAGTTCCCTGACGACCGCGACCGACTGGGACGCGAACGCTTCGTTGATGTCGAACAGGTCGATATCGGCCGCTTTCAAGCCTGCCTTTTCGAGCGCCTTCTTGATGGCTGGAACGGGGCCCATGCCCATGTAGAGCGGGTCCACGCCCGCCGATGCATACGAGCGAATCATAACCTGTGGCTCGACATCCATTTCCCGCGCACGTGATTCGGAAACCACCGCCATGGCGGCTGCTCCGTCGTTGATACCCGAAGCGTTGCCAGGGGTGACAGTCCCATCCTTCTGAAATGCCGCCCGGAGTTTGGCCAGCTTTTCCAGGCTGGTTGCACGCGGGTATTCGTCCGTGTCAAAGACGATTGGATCGCCCTTTCTCTGCGGGATCACAAACGGCGTGATCTCATCTTTGAATCGACCGTCGGCGATTGCCCGGATCGCCTTCTCCTGGCTTTCCAGCGCGAAACGGTCCTGATCTTCCCTGCTGATGTTGTATCGTTCCGCGACGTTTTCCGCCGTGATTCCCATGTGAATGAAGCCGCTTAATGAACAGGACAGGCCGTCGTAGACCATGGAATCGACAAGCTCACCGTGGCCCAGGCGGTACCCGGAGCGTGCCTTCGGCAGAAGGTACGGTGCGCCGTTCATCGATTCCATTCCTCCGACGAGGAACACTTCGTCATCTCCTGCCTTGATGGATTGTGCCGCCAGGGCCACCGATTTCAAGCCTGAGCCACAAACCTTGTTGACGGTATATGACGGGACGTCCTGCCCGATGCCCGCTTTGATGGCAGCCTGGCGAGTGGGGTTCATCCCCGATCCGCCTTGTAGTACGTTACCCATGATGACTTCCTGAACCGCCGCCGCATCGATTCCGGACCGTACCAGGGCCTGCTTGAGAACTTCCGCCCCCAGATCGGTGACATGGACATTCTTCAATGTCCCACCGAAACTTCCGATGGCGAGACGAACCGCTCCAGCTATTACCGCGCCCATGTTGCCCTTCAGAACCGCCCGATTTTGCCTTCCGCATGCAAGGTCGATCCGGTAACTTTCTGTACGTCTTCCAGACTGACCCCTTCGCGAAGTTCCTTCACCTCGAATCCTTTTTGCGTGACGTCGATGATACATAGTTCCGTGACGATCGTATGGACCACGCCCACTCCAGTCAAAGGGAGAGTACACTTCTCGAGAAGCTTGGGACGACCGTCTTTCGCGGCATGGATCATTGCGACGATGACGCGTTTCGCTCCAGCGACCAGATCCATCGCGCCCCCCATCCCTTTGACCATCTTGCCGGGTATCATCCAGTTGGCCAGGTCGCCGTTTCGATCCACCTGCATGGCGCCCAGTACCGTGAGGTCCACGTGACCGCCACGTATCATCGCGAACGAGTCGGCGCTTGAAAAATATGAGGATCCGGCCAGTTCGGTGACTGTTTCCTTGCCCGCGTTGATCAGATCCGCATCTTCGTTTCCCTCGACGGGAAAGGGTCCGATTCCGAGCAGCCCATTTTCCGACTGCAGAATGACCTCGGTGCCGTCGGGAATGTAGTTGGCGCAGAGTGTCGGCATGCCGATCCCCAGATTCACGTAAAACCCGTCTTTGAATTCGCTGGCGATCCGTCGGGTGATGATCTCGCGTGGGTGAGCCATTACGCGCCTCCCTTGAGTACCGTCAGTTGTTCGATCCGCTTTTCGTACGCGCTACCTTCGAGGATGTGCTGCACATAGATACCCGGCGTGTGAATCGAGTCCGGATCCAGTGCGGCTCGATCGACGAGTTCTTCCACCTCTGCGATCGTGACCGTACCGGCCGTGGCCATCATCGGATTGAAGTTTCGGGCTGTTTTCCGGTAGACGAGGTTGCCCCAGTTGTCGCCCTTCCAGGCTTTGACTAGCGAGAAATCCGCCTTCAACGGTTTTTCCAGGACGTACATCCTGCCGTCGATTTCCCGCGTCTCTTTGCCCTCGGAGATCAGCGTGCCATAGCCGGTGGGTGTGAAGAATCCTGCGATGCCGGCGCCACCCGCGCGGATTCGCTCGGCGAACGTTCCCTGCGGAACCAGTTCGATTTCCAACTCTCCCGACAAGACGAGCCGCTCGAACAATTTATTCTCACCCACGTAGGTCGATATCATTTTCTTGACTTGCCTTGTCTGGAGCAACAGGCCGATGCCGAAGTCGTCTACCCCGGCATTGTTGCTCATCACTGTGAGGTCTTTCACTCCCGTCTCACGGAGTGCGGCGATCAGATTTTCCGGTATTCCACACAAGCCGAAGCCGCCCATCATGATGGTCGCTCCGTCCTGTATGTCTCGAACCGCCTCGGCGGGGGTTGCCACAACCTTATTCATTCACCTTCCTCCATCTCGGCAAAGGCTCGTTCCAAAGATAGTTCGGAATTCGGCCGCCGGGTCCGCTCATGCTCCGCGTAGCTTCCGAACTAAGTTTCCCACCACCTCTGCCATGTCTTCCCTGTTCATTTGCCTTTCGATCTCTCGGACAATCGCGCTTCCCACAACTGCGCCATCCGCCTCCGCCCACACGACACGAACGTGTTCGGGAGCGGAAATGCCAAAACCAACGGCGATCGGTTGATCCGTGTGACTCTTCAGCATCCGGATGAATAGTTGCAGTTCGCCGGACAACTGGTTTGTTTCCCCCGTCACACCCGTTCGCGACACCGCGTAAAGGAATCCGGTCGAAGCACGAGCGATCTTCGATACCCTTTTCGGAGAGCTTGTCGGAGCGACGAGGAATACTGTGTTCAGTCCTTCCGACTTCATCGCCTCGACGAACGGGCCCGCTTCCTCGACGGTCAGGTCGCTGGCCAGGATCCCGTCCAGTCCGGCCCGGGCGGCATCTTCGGCGAGCCGTTCCAGACCGTGATTCAAGAGTGGGTTGTAATAGCTCATCAACATGAGCGGGATTTCGGATGTCTCACGAACTCTTCGGACGAGTGTGAGGATTTTTCCCAGCGAGACGTCGTTGGCCAGGGCCCTTTCCGTGGCCCGTTGGATGACCGGCCCATCGCCGATCGGATCCGAGAAAGGCACGCCGATCTCGATGAGGTCGGCTCCGGCAGCTTCGAGCGAGAGAACCAGGTCGTACGTACCTTCCAAATTCGGATCCCCCGCTGTGATGAAGGGGATGAAAGCCTTCTTCCCTTTTGCGCGGAGGTCTTCAAACTTCCGTTCGATCCGTGTAGCCACGCGTTATTCCCCGCCCAGGCGTGCGACTTCCTGCACGTCCTTGTCCCCTCGTCCCGACAGATTGATAATGACGATCTGTCCGGATCGGAGTTTCTGAACCTTCGCACCGGCCACGGCGTGCGCGCTTTCGAGCGCCGGAATGATTCCTTCCAGGCGGCTCAACTCGTGAAACGACTCGAGGGCCCAGGCATCTTCTATCGATGTGTAGGTCACGCGCCCGGACTCGTGCAATGCGGCGTGTTCGGGGCCGACTGCCGGATAATCCAGCCCGGCCGAGACCGAATGTGTGGGCACGACCTGGCCGTCCGCATCCTGCAGAATATAGGAATAAGTCCCGTGGAGAACGCCTGGCCTTCCACCGGAAAATCGAGCCGCGTGTTCCCCCGGTCCCGGTCCCCTCCCTCCCGCCTCGACACCTACCATTTGCACCTCGCTGTCTTCGAGGAATGGCGAAAACAAACCGATTGAGTTGGAGCCACCGCCCACACAGGCCACGAGGAGATCGGGCAGACGGCCTTCCCGATCCATGATCTGGGCACGCGCCTCGCGCCCGATCACCGACTGAAAATCGCGGACCATTTCCGGGTATGGATGGGGTCCCAGGACGGAACCGAGCATGTAATATGTCGTTCGGACGTTCGTCACCCAGTCCCGCATCGCTTCGTTGATCGCGTCCTTGAGTGTCTTGCTTCCCGAGCCGACCGGCAGGACGCGCGCACCGAGCAACTTCATCCGAAAGACGTTCAGTTCCTGACGCCGGATGTCCTCTTCTCCCATATAGACGTCGCATTCCAGACCGAGCAAAGCGCAGACCGTGGCGGTTGCAACGCCGTGCTGGCCCGCGCCGGTTTCAGCGATGATCCGCTTCTTGCCCATCCGTTCCGCCAGCAGCGCCTGACCCAGACAATTGTTGATCTTGTGCGCACCCGTATGGTTCAGATCCTCACGCTTGAGGTAGATCTTTGCACCGCCCCATGCTTCACTGAGACGCTTTGCAAGGTACAAAGGGGTCGGACGCCCGGAGTAGTGCCGGAACAATTCGCCCAGGCGGTTTTCGAAGGAAGTGTCCCCACGCGCACGGACGTACGCTTCTTCGAGTTCCTCGAGCGGATGCATGAGGGTTTCGGGAACAAACTGCCCGCCATAAGGTCCGTAATGTCCGGTCATGCCACAAATCCTCTCAATGGGAAAAACAAACCCAAGGGTTTCTTCGCAAACGGCTTCTCAATTTGCGTCCGCGCGCTGCACCGCCTCCACGAAGCGTCGCATCGAATCGTAATCCTTCTTACCCGGTTCTGTTTCAGTGCCGCTGGATACGTCCACGGCGAATGGGTGGAGCTCTTCGATAGCGGACCCGACGTTTTCCGGGTTGAGACCTCCGGCCAGGATGATACGCCCGAAAGCGTTTGCCCCTGCGGCCTGTGACCAGTTGAAAACTCGTCCTGTCCCGCCGAACTCCGTCGGGCTGTACGCATCCAACAGAAACGCTGACGCGCGGTAGTTCCGAAGGCTCTCTACCTTGAACTCCTCATCCACACGGACTGCTTTGATCACCTTGACCCTGTCGATCATCGAACAATAGTCCGGTGTTTCGTTACCGTGCAACTGCACGGCATCCAGGCGAATCGAAACCGCGAAGTCTTCCAGAGCCTGCGGATCTTCGTAGTTGACGAAAACGCCTACCGCCGTCACGAAAGGCGGCAGCGATTCAATGATCCGCACGGCACGCTCCGGCGTCACCGACCGGGGGCTGCCTTCGAAAAAGTTCAGACCGATCGCGTCAGCACCCAGCATCGCCGCGTCACGCGCGTCTTCAAGATCTGTAACCCCGCACATCTTGATACGGGTCACAGCAGGCCTCTCAACGTGGTGGCGGGATCCGGGGAGGTTACGAAATGCTCGCCGATCAGAAACGCGTCCGCACCTGCCTCTGTCAGGAAGTCGATGTCCTTCCTGGAGTGAATTCCGCTCTCCGCAACGAACAATACGCCGGCGGGAATCATCTTGCCCAGCCTGGCGGACGTTTCAAGGCTCACGTCGAAGGTCTTCAGATTCCGGTTGTTCACACCCACGATCGTGGCGCCCGCTTCGAGCGCTTCTTCCAGTTCAGCTTCGTCGTGTACCTCTACGACGGCGGCGAGTCCCACTTCCCCAGCCGAAGCCAGCAGGGCCTTCAACTCCTCGGTCCTCAACATGGCTACGATAAGCAGAACCGCACTGGCGCCGGCGGCACGGGTTTCGAAAATCTGGTATCGATCGAATACGAAATCCTTTCTCAACACCGGCAATCGGGAAGCTTCCCCCGCTTTCTTGACCCAACCGAGATTCCCTCGGAAAAAATCCTGTTCGGTGACCACTGAGATTGCGGCCGCTCCGGCCCCGGCATAGGCTCGTGCCAGGGCCTCGACATCGAGTTCTTCGGCGAGGACGCCCCCCGACGGCGAGGCTTTCTTGACTTCCGCGATGATGCGTCTGGCGCCAGTTGCCCCAATCGCGTCGTGAAACGAGATCGGTCGTGGCGCAACGGATGCCATGTTTCGGACGATGGCTTCAGGGACACGAACTCGAGAGTCTTCTACCCGACGCCTTTTGGCTTTGATGATCCGTGCCAGGATATGGGTGGATTCGAGCGTCTTCATGCCGGCCGAAATGCCTTCAGTTGATCGAGCTTTAGACGGGCAGCACCGGAGTCGATCGATTCCGCAGCGAGCCGAAAACCTCCGACCAGATCTGTCGCCAGCCCGGCCGCGGCTATCGCGGCTCCGGCATTTATCAAGACGACGTTTCGCCGGGGCCCGGCCTCCCCTGCCAGAACGTCTTGAACGATGCGAGCGTTCGTCGCCGCATCCCCTCCCTTAAGCGTCTCCGGTCCCGCCCGTTCGATACCGAATTCCTCAGGCTCGATCCTGAACCGCCGCTTGTTCCCCTCGTTCACCTCCACAATGTCCGTCGGGGCAGACAGTGTGATTTCGTCGACTCCGTCCTGTCCGTGAACCACGAACGCCCGACGGACGCCCAGACGGTCGACGGCACCGGCCATCAGATCCAGCAGAGCTTCCGAGTAGACCCCGATGACCTGAAACGTCGCCCCCGCCGGGTTTGCCAGTGGACCGAGCATGTTAAAAACCGTTCGGATCGCCATTTGTTTCCGTGCCGGAATCACATACTTCATGGATTGGTGAAAGTTCGGCGCGAAGAGAAAGCCGATACCTACCTCCGCGAGGCAGTGACGAAGCTCGGCGGGTGACATCTGAATATTGACGCCCAGAGCTTCCAGGACATCCGCGCTTCCGCACTGGCTGCTGGCCGCCCGATTGCCGTGCTTCGCAACCCGTGCTCCCGCCCCGGCTGCGACGAAAGCCGCCACGGTGGAAATATTGAATGTCCCGGATCGATCTCCGCCAGTGCCGCAGGTATCGAGGACCTCCAGGCGTTCTCCGTTCCATAGAGGAGTGGCTTTCTCCCGCATGACGCCGGCGAAACCGACCACCTCGTCCAGGGTCTCTCCCTTAATGCGCAGCGCCGTGAGGAAGGCCGCGATCTGGGCGTCGGTCGCCCCTCCGGTCATGATCTCTTCCATGACCCCTCGCGCCTCGGATTCGGACAGGTCGCGCCCGTCGATCAGCTTCTGAATGATCTCGGTAATCAACGGAGTTCCAGCCTCAAAAAATTCGAAAGCAGATCTTTTCCAACATCCGTCATGATCGATTCCGGATGGAACTGAATACCCTCGGTCGGGAATTCACGATGTCTAACCCCCATGACGACCCCTTCGTCAGTCCTTGCGCTGACTTCCAGACATCCGGGGACATCGTCGACCATCAAAGAATGATAGCGTGTCGCGCTGAAGTTCGGTGGCAACCCGAGGAAAATCGTCTTGCCGTCGTGTCGGATGTTGCTGACCTTGCCGTGCATCAGGGTAGGCGCCTGAACGATTCTTCCCCCGAACACCTCGCCGATCGCCTGATGGCCGAGGCACACGCCCAGTATCGGGACCCTGGAGTGGAAGTGCTCGACTACGGCCTTGGAAATGCCGGCGTTCGACGGCACGCCGGGCCCGGGCGAGATGACGATGCGCGCGGGGTTGAGCCCGGCGAGGGCATCGAGTGCCGTCTTGTCGTTCCGGAAGACCCGCAACTCCTCGCCCAACTCGCCCAGGTACTGGACCAGGTTGTAGGTGAACGAGTCGTAGTTGTCGATGACGACGATCATAGCCGGAAGCCCCGTGCCGCCAGTTCGATCGCCCGAATCAGGGCGCGCGCCTTGTTGACCGTCTCCGTAAACTCGCTTTCTGGCACCGAGTCGGCGACGATGCCTCCGCCGGCCTGGATATATCCACGGCCCCCCTTGGCAACAAGCGTTCGGATCGCGATGCACGAATCCAGGTTGTTGCTGAAATCCAGGTAGAGCACGGCGCCGGCATAGACGCCCCTTTTCGAGGGTTCCTTCTCGTCGATGATTTCCATGGCCCGAACTTTCGGCGCCCCCGATACCGTACCGGCGGGAAAGCAGGCCATCAGCGCGTCAAAGCGGTCCACGTCGTCGCGAAGCTCGCCTCGCAGCGAGGAGACCAGGTGCATGACATGGGAGTAACGCTCGATGGACATGAAGCTCTCGACTCGAACCGAACCGTACTTCGACACGCGCCCCAGGTCGTTCCGCCCCAGATCGACCAGCATCAGGTGTTCGGCCCGTTCCTTTTCGTCGGCCAGAAGTTCCTCAGCCAGGGCCTGATCTTCAGATTCATCCTTGCCCCGCGGCCGGGTCCCGGCGATCGGGCGGTAATGGGCCTCACCGTTGTGGACCTTAACCAGCATCTCCGGTGAAGCTCCGACGATCGTGGCGTTCGGCATCTTGAGAAAGTACATGTACGGCGACGGGTTGACGATGCGAAGGGCCCGGTAAACCTCAAACGGGGGGACCGGCAATTCGACCTCGAACCGTTGCGAGAGCACGACCTGGAAGATGTCGCCTGCGGTGATGTACTCTTTGGCGTTCCGGACGGCATCCAGATAATCGTCTTTTTCGAAGTTCGAACGCACAACCACTTCCTGACCGGTGTCCCTGGGTGTGGGTTCCTCCATCGGCTGCCGGAGCAAAGCCTCTGTTCGGTCGATCTCCCGAACCGCGGCCTCGTATTGAGCTTCGATGGGTTCGTTGGTTTCTGCGACGAACAGGTTCGAAATGATATGAATCTGGTTGCCCACGTGGTCGAAGGCGAGAATCGTCTTGTAGAACATCACCGCCGCGTCGTCCACCCCGAGATCGTCCGTTCCGGTAGCCGGGATGTCTTCGATCAGGCGGACCATGTCGTAGCCGAAGAAGCCAACGCCACCGCCCGTAAACGGGGGCAAACCGGGGAGGGTCACAGATTGAAACCGACTCATCGTTTCACGCACCTCGCCGAAGAAGCCCTCTCGATCGGCTGCGCTGAAGCGTCGGTGTTCGGTGTCGTCGTCGGCTTCTTCCGCTCCTTCGCCGATACTGCAGACAAGGAACGGATCCCGGCCCAGAAAGGAATATCTCGCCAGTTTTTCTCCCCCTTCCACCGATTCCAGCAGAAAGGCGAAACGGCGGCCTTCCTGAAGCTTGAGAAAAGCCGAGACCGGCGTCAGAAAATCGGCGACTACCGATTTGTATACCGGGATGACGTTGCCCGCCGAACCCAGCTTCTTAACTTCTTCCAGACTTGGACGCATGACGTTTCTTTAGCTCGTCGGTGACGTCGCCGAGCGAGATACCTTGCTCCACAAACAGAACAAGCAGATGGTAAATCAGATCCGATGCCTCGGAGACCAGCTCTCCCGGGGCCTGGTTCTTCGCCGCCACGATGGTTTCAGTCGCCTCTTCGCCCACTTTCTTGAGGATCTTGTCCAGGCCGCTGTCGAAGAGATAGGTCGTGTAGCTGCCTTCGGGTCGTTCTTGCTTCCGCGTCTCGATCAATTCGTAGAGCTGGTTGAGAAAACCCTCCAGCTGCGGTTCGACCTCAAAACACGAATACGTATTTTTGTGACACGCCGGTCCCCGTGGTGTGACTTCTATCAGCAGCGTATCGAAATCACAATCCATCCGAACCCGGCGAACGGTCTGGACGTTGCCCGAGGTGGCGCCTTTGTGCCAGAGCTCGTCCCGGCTTCGGCTGTAGAAGTATGTTTCACCTTTCTCGAGCGTCAGGCCCAGGGACTCCTGATTCATGTAGGCGAGCATCAGAACCTCGCGCGTTCGAACGTCCTGTACGATCGCCGGAACCAGGCCCCGGTCGTCGAACTTCACGTTGTCGAGAATGTTTGAGTTATTGCTCATCGAACCACAATGCCCTTTTCGCGGAGGTATCCCTTCGCCTCCGAGATGGTGTATTTCCGGAAATGGAAGATCGACGCCGCCAGAACCGCGCTGGCCTTTCCATCGGTCAGGGCCTCGACGAGATGGTCTAACGTCCCGGCGCCGCCCGAGGCGATGACCGGGACATGGACCGCCCGGGCGACCGCTTCCGTGAGCTCGATATCGTAGCCTTCGTTCGTGCCGTCCGCGTCCATGCTGGTCAGCAGGATCTCACCGGCTCCCCGTCCGGCGACCTGACTGGCCCAGTCGACGGCATCCATGTCGGTTCGGTTCCGGCCGCCATGCGTGTAGACCTTCCAACTGTGGCCGCCGTTTCCGGAAGGTTCGCGCCGGGCGTCAATCGCGATGACAATGCACTGGCTCCCGAAACGTTCCGCGGATTCGGTGATCAGCTCGCATCGCTCCACAGCGGACGTGTTGAGGGAAACCTTGTCCGCCCCGGCCCGGAGAATGCGCCCGATGTCTTCGACCGAACGCAAGCCACCGCCAACCGTAAACGGGATATTGATTGTGTCGGCGACTTGCTGGACCATCCCTGTAACGATATCCCTTCGGTCCGACGACGCGGTGATGTCCAGAAATACCAGCTCGTCGGCGCCTTCCTCCGAATAGCGCAGGCCGCACTCGACGGGATCTCCCGCATCGCGAAGGTCCAGGAAGTTCACGCCTTTGACGACCCTTCCCTCCTTGACGTCCAGGCATGGGATGATTCTCTTAGCCAGCATTGGCGAGCGCCTCTTCGAGATGGATCTGTCCTTCGTACAGCGCCTTGCCGATGATCGCGCCATCCAGTCTGGGATGGTCGAGTTCGGTCAGTCTGGCGAGATCTTTCATGCTCGAAACGCCCCCCGAGGCGATGACCTTCAATTGAGTGGCTTCGAGCATCCTCCGATTCGCGTCGACGTTGGTTCCCCGCATCTCGCCGTCTCGTGAGATGTCGGTATAGACGACGAGCCCGATCCCCGCCCGTTCCAGTTTCGAGGCCAGTTCGATTGCCGTGATGCTTGCGCTCGTCGTCCACCCGGCCAGACGCACTGTCTGATCCCTGGCGTCGATCCCCGCTGCTATTCGCTCTCCGAACCGGTCGACCGCTCTCTTGAGGAAGTCGGGGTCTTCTACTGCAGCCGTACCCAGAATAACCCTGTCGACCCCGCGACGGACGAGTTCCTCGACCGCGGACATGTCACGGATGCCGCCCCCGACTTGTATCCGAACCCCCTCACATTCCGATCGAATCCTTCCGATCGCATCGGTGTTCTGCGGGCGGCCTTCGAAAGCACCGTCCAGGTCGACGATGTGGAGCCATCGTGCGCCGGCCCCGACCCATCGTCGGGCCATTTCAAGGGGACGTCCGTAGACTGTGGCTTCCTCACGTCGGCCCTGTCGGAGCCGGACTGCATTTCCCTGATAGATGTCGATGGCCGGGTAGAGGTTCATAGTTGTGCGAAATTTCGAAGAATGCGTTCGCCGACGTGCTGGCTTTTCTCGGGATGAAATTGAGTCGCCCAGACGCTACCCGACCCGAGTACGGAAGGGAACTGGATCCCGTAATCGGTTGAGGCCATAACGGCGTCCGGATCTCGCGGCACGGCATAATAAGAATGGACGAAATAGACGAAGCTACCCCCTTCGACACCCTCCAGAAGGCCGTCTTTCCGCATGGGCTGAAGCTGATTCCAGCCCATGTGCGGGATGTGGACTCCACCCGGCAGCTTCCGAACCTTTCCAGCGATCAGACCGAGCCCTCGATTGCTGCCGAACTCTTCGCTCTCGTCCAAAAGCAAATGCATGCCCAGACAGATTCCCAGGATCGGCGTCCCCGACCGGACCCGTTCGATGATCGGGCCTCCAAGGCCGAGAGATTCCAGATTCCGCATCGCGTCAGGGAATGCCCCCACCCCAGGCAGGACCAACTTTTCCGCCGCTCTCACATCGTCCGCATCCGAAGTGACCCGGACATCCTGCCCCAACCGGCGCAACGTATTCTCGATGCTCCGCAGGTTGTTTAAGTGGTAATCAACGATCGTAATCATGAGTTAGCTTTTTTCAACGCAAAGACGCCAAGACCGCAAAGGTCGCAACGCCCTTTTTATCCAGAGAGAATTCCCTTCTGCGTAATCCGCGTAAAGACCTTCCCCCCGTCCCATTTCCACAATCCGCGTCACAAAACTCCTTTCGTCGATGGAACATCGCCATCCTCGAACTCCACCCGTGTCGCCACATGCAACGCTCGCGCGGCCGCTTTGAAAAGCGTTTCCGCAATGTGGTGCTGGTTCCTTCCATAGATGTTCTCGATGTGCAGGTTCAGGCGTCCTTCCTGCACGAGCGCCTTGAAGAACTCTTCGATCAGCTCGGTCTGGAGATCTCCCAGGTGGGATGTTTCGAAATTAACCCGGTAGATCATGTACGGCCTTCCTGACAAATCGACGACCACACGGCTCAGCGCTTCATCCAGCGGAACATACGCATGTCCAAATCGCGTGATGCCCCGCCGTTCTCCCAACGCTTCGTTAAGAGCCTGCCCGAGGGTCAAGCCCACGTCTTCGACCGTGTGATGGCCGTCAATTTCAAGATCGCCTTTGGCTTCGATATCGAGGTCCATGCGGCCATGCCGGGCCAGTTGCGCCAGCATGTGGTCGAAAAAGGGGATCCCGGTCGAAATGTTGTGCTGCCCGTCCCCATCCAGGTTCAACCGTACTTGTATTTGGGTTTCTTTAGTTGTGCGTTGTTTCTCGGCTGTTCGAGCGCTCATGCGAGTGTCTCCAGGACCCTGTCCAGGGTGGAAAGGAATCGCGTGTTTTCATCAGGTTTTCCGATCGACACACGTAGCGCGCGATCCAGCAGAGGATATCGGCTGACATCGCGTACCAGAACGCCTTCGGCATACAGTGCGTCGAAAACAAGCCCTGCGGGGTGGGGTGTCTTGATCAGGATGAAATTGGCTCGAGACGGAAACACCTGGATTCCCGGCCGGCCATCCAACTCGCCGAATATTCGTTCCCGTTCCTCGATCAGACTGCGGACGGCTCCATCCAGCACTTCGATCCGTTCGAGGACGGCTTGTGCCGCGGCGAGCGTGAATATGTTCACACTGTACGGAAGTTTCGCCTTATTGATTTCGGCTGCGATTTCCGGACGTGTCAGCAGATAGCCGAAGCGGAGGCCGGCCAGCGACATTGCTTTCGAGAAAGTGCGCAGCAGCAGAAGGTTGTCGAATCGCTCCAGGAGCGACACCGCGTTCTGGCCGCTGAACTCGTGGTAGGCTTCGTCGAGAATCACCAGTCCCCGCGCGTTCTCGAGTATCCGCGCGGTATCGGATGGATCCAGCAAGCTGCCGGTTGGATTGTTTGGCGAGCACAGGACCAGCACGTCCGCCTCTCGTGCGGCTCGAACCAGAGAGTCCACATCAAAGGACATGTCCTGCTCGTTCAGATAGATCTCGTCCACCCTGGCCCCCAACGTCGTCGACATGAGCTTGTACAGTGTGAACGTTGGCTGTGCGATCGCCACCCTGCTGGCCGGATGGAGCGTCACCGTCAAGGCGGCGTTGATCAATTCGTTCGAGCCGTTGCCGACCAGGATTCCTGCCTTGGGCCAACCTGTAAAACGACTTAGGGCCTCGATGATTCCTTCCGGGACCAACTCGGGATATCGTCCCCAGGGGCTCTCGAGGACGCGATGGACCACGTCCCTTTTCAACTCGTCGGGCAGTTCATAGGGGTTCTCGTTCTGGTCCAGCTTGACGTCGGCGTCACGGTGCTCGAGTCGGTATGCCGAAGCGGCGCGAACCGCAGGCTTAATGACCTCTAATTGTGATCGATCTGGCATGTCCGGTCAGGCCTTCCGCTATCGCAAATTTTTCAATCATGCTCCCGGACTTTTCGATGGCCCGTCCGGAGTACCGCACGATGGTCGTCCGTTTAAGAAAGTCATACACGCCGAGCGGCGAGAAAAACCGTGCCGATCGGCCGGTTGGCAGCACGTGGCTGGGTCCTGCAAAATAATCCCCGACGACGGCCGGAGAGTAGCGGCCGACGAAGACGGCGCCCGCGTGACGGATACCGTCAGCGATTCGGTCCGGTTCGGCCATGAGCACCTCCACGTGCTCGGGCGCCATGTGGTTGACGAGCCGAAGGGCGTCGTCCTCGGCGTCGACGATAAAGCTGATCCCGTTGTTGGCGACTGCCATTCGTGCTATCTCGTTACGATCAAGTGTCGCGAGTTGTAGTTGGACATGGTCGAACACAGCCGCGGCAAGATCCTCAGACCAGCAAATCAGCCACACCCGGGCCATCTCGTCATGCTCCGCCTGTGCGAGCAGGTCCGCGGCCGCCCATGCGGGATCACAAGTGTCGTCGGCGACGATCGCGACTTCGCTCGGACCCGCCACCATGTCGATATCCACTGTTCCAAAGACGATCTTCTTGGCGCTCTGAACATACCGGTTGCCCGGACCCACGATCTTGTCGACCCGGGGAACCGATTCGGTCCCGTACGCCAGCGCTGCGACCGCCTGGGCCCCGCCAATCCGATAGACATCATAGAGCCCGAGAAGGTCCAGGGCGGCAGCGACCAGAGGGTTTTCCTCCAGTGACCGCGGCGGCGTTGTCACGACGATCCGGTCCACGCCCGCCACCTGTGCCGGAATTGCATTCATCAGTACCGAAGACGGGTAGGCTGCCTTAAATCCGGGTATGTAGAGGCCCGCGCCTTCGATCGGTGCGACTCGCTGTCCGAGATGGACGCCCTCGCCCGCGTAAATCTCCCAGGATTCCTGGAGCTGTTCTTCATGAAACTGACGGATATTCGAGGCCGCGACACGAAGGATCTCTACGAGTTCATCGTCTGCGCCGGCGGAAATTTCGCGAATCTCGTCTTCGGTGACGCGGATCTGGTCCTTACCGAGAGAGACGCCATCGAACTTGGCGGAATATTCGAACAGGGCCTCGTCGCCGCGCTCGCGAACGTCGGCTACAACGCCGGCAACAGTCTCGTCGACGTTTGTCTCAGTCTCCCGGGGCCCGAGCAGCACATCGACCGCATCGAGATCCAGAGCTTCCCTGAGGTCCACGATCCGCATCACACCAGTGCCTCCAATGACTCGACCATTCCGACAATCTCACTCCTCTTGGTCTGGTAGCTGGCACGATTGATCACCAGATGAGCCGCGCTTTCGGCGATCACCTCGACGATCTCCATTCCGTTTTCCTTCAGTGTTTCACCTGTTTCGACCAGATCCACGATCCGGTCGGCCAGGCCGATCAACGGCGCCAGTTCGATCGAACCCGACAACGGGATGATTTCGACCGGGATGCCCCGGGCGTTGAAGTATTCCAGCGTGATGTTTGGGTACTTCGTAGCGACCCGAATCGTCGGATGCTCGGTTTCGTCTGTGTTCCGGAACCCTTTAGGCGCAGCGACGGCTATCCTGCAGTGTCCGAAACCGAGGTCGAGGGGTTGGAGCAGGTCCGCCTGCGATTCGGCCAGGACGTCACGTCCGACGATGCCGACGTCGGCCGCACCGTATTCGACGTAGGTCGGGACGTCGATCGGTTTTACCAGGATCGCGCGGAAGGCCATGTCTTCGGAGTCAAAGATGAGTTTGCGAGAACTTGCCACGTCCTTGTCGAACCGCACTCCGGCCCGCCCCAGCAGATCGAGAGAGGGTTCCAGAAAACGCCCCTTGGCGATAGCGATCACCAGCACAACTTTACCTTCTGCCCTCGGCTGCGAAAGCGCCGGGCCTCTTCGAAACTACTGGCCGCCGCCGCCCCGGATTCGTCTTCTCCGGTTCCAAGCCCTTCATCGACAATCTGCTCCAGACGGTCCAGGCTGAAGGAGAAACCGACCGCTGGAGTATCGTATCCGAATTGGGCAGGAAGTCCGTCGTATCTTCCCCCGTTCGCGACTTCGAAGCCGAGCCCTGGAACGTACGCTCGGAACAGAATGCCGCTGTAGTAATCAAAACCTCGTATCTCTCCCAGATCGATGGTGAGATGCTCGGCCAGGCCAAGTTCGTCGAATACCGAGTAGATTTCTTCGAGATGATCGATCGCCTGCCGGGATCGGTCGTTTCGGACCAGGTTGCGGGCCTCGACGAGAACCTCAGATCCACCTGTCAAATGTGGTATCGAGCGCAGGACTCTTTTGCGGTGCTCGTCGAACGGCAACCTGTTGAGGATGCGTTCGAGGCCCGTCTGATTCTTGAAATTCAGCGCCTCTTTGAGTTCATCAACCTCGCCGCCGGGTAGATCGATCCGGTCGAAGATTCCACCGAAAAAATCCACGCTACCCAGGTTGATCTGGAAGTCGGGGATACCCAGCTTCTCGAAAGATTCCATGCACACCAGAAGCACTTCGACGTCCGAGGTGGTGGGTGATCCACCGTACTGCTCGATACCGATCTGCGCAAACTCGCGTTGCTGGCCACCTTTCGGCGCTTCAAAGCGCAGCACTTCTCCGGAATAGGACAGACGGACCGGCCTGGGATAGTCCGAGAGCCGGGTTGCCGCCATTTTTGCCAGAAGGGATGTGAATTCAGGCCGGAGCGCCAGGACGTTGCCCTCCCGATCGATGAAACGGTAGAGCTGGTCTTCCAGATCGCTGCCCATCCCCTTGATGAACACGTCGAAGTAATCGAACATCGGTGGGATGATCTCCTCGTAGGACCATCCCTCGAAGACCGAGAACACCTTGGCCTCGACGGCGCGTCTCCGTCGGGCGGCGTTGCCGATCAGGATCTGGGTGCCTGGTGGAATCTGCGTGTGCGAATTCATCCTATGAGTCCCTTGCGGTACAACAATTCCGCGTTCAGGATGGCCGCCCCGGCGGCGCCGCGGATCGTGTTATGGCTGAGTACTCGAAACTTGAAATCGAGGACGGCACAGCGTGCGACCGGACCGACGA
The DNA here is from genome assembly GCA_965262425.1 of Terriglobia bacterium. Taxonomy (GTDB): domain Bacteria; phylum Acidobacteriota; class Terriglobia; order 20CM-2-55-15; family 20CM-2-55-15; genus CAZOZZ01. Next base: position 4,285,832 of record OZ253536.1, read on the forward strand.
TGACAGCCATTCCGTTGGATCGATCGCGGTCCAGACGCGGTTGGGGTCGCTGAACATCTGTTTTCAAAATCATGACAGGCCGTGGCGCCGAAGGCAGACCGAGGTCGTCGATCGGGGAGGTGAAGCCGGCCATGGAGTTTGCGACGTCTTCGGGAGAAGCTTCGCCTCTTATTTTCACCGAGCACGCTTCCAGGTGGCCGTCGCGGACATTGACCCGGTGGGTCAGAGCGCTGATGCGCAGTTCGGCGTCTTCGAACGCGTCGTCCTTCCATTCCCCCAGAATCTTGAGAGGCTCGGTCTCGAGTTTCTCCTCTTCGCCTCCGATGGCCGGAAGGACGTTGTCCACGGCATCCATTGACGCCACCCCCGGATAACCCGCACCGGACAAGGCCTGCATCGTGACGACGTGAACGGCGTCCAGGCCGAAGGCCCGGTGAATTGCGGCGAGGGGAATGACGAGTCCGATCGTCGAACAGTTCGGATTCGTCACGATGAACCCTTTGCTCCCGAACCGTTTCCTCTGCTTCTCGATGGCCCCGAGGTGGTCCGGGTTGAGTTCGGGAATCAACAGGGGAACATCCGGATCCATCCGATGACTGCCCGCGTTACTGATCACCGGGTAGCCGGCGGAAGCAAAGTCCGTCTCGGTCGGACCGGCGATCGAGGAGGGAAGTCCGGACAGGATGAAGTCGCAATCCAGGTTTGGACGGCATTGCTCTACCGTCATTTCCTTGATCGACCGCGGGATCGGTGTGTCCAACTGCCAGTGTGCCGCTTCGGCATAGGTTTTGCCCGCGGAGTTGTCAGAGGCGGCTAGCGCAGAGATTTCAAACCACGGATGGTCTTCCAGCAACTGGATCATGCGCTGACCAACGGTTCCAGTTGCCCCGAGAATGCCTGTCTTGATTTTTTTCATGGTTCCTGAACTACTGTTTGCTTATTTGATTCAAAGCCTAGGGACATGGTTTCGGAGAACCGGCCGTGTGTATCCATCTTCGTGAGGCGGGTTTCGGCCGGCACGTTATTGCGAGCGAAGACATCCAGGATATTCTGGCCGATCCGGGCCGCATTCTCCGGGGCGGCCAGCGCCAGTACCGTCGGACCGGCACCGCTCAGGGCGATCCCAAACAGTCCGGGCGATTGGAGTGCCAGCACTTCTTCAAGGCCGGGTATCAATGGCGCCCTGTATGGCTGGTGGATACGGTCGCGCATGGCCTCCGACAGGAGCTTCCAGTTTCCGCCTGTAATGGCCGCGATGATCAGTGCCGATCTTTGGATGTTGAACACTACGTCCTCGCGAGAATATTCTCCCGGCAAAACCCCCCGTGCCTTTTCCGTAGAGAGTTCGAATTCGGGTATCACCACGACCGGAACGGCGCCCTCCGGCACCTCGACGCGGGAAAAGACCGTCTTTCCGGCCCCTGTTCCTGCGGACACGACCAGTCCTCCCATCAGCGCGGCGGCCAGGTTATCCGGATGCGACTCAAAGGGTCGGGCGTACTCGAAGATCTCGTCGACATTGAATCTCTCGCCAGACAGGATTTCATAGCAGGTGACGCCGGCGATGATGGCGGCCGCACTGCTTCCAAGGCCCCGCGTCAGAGGTATTTCATTCCGGACCCTCAGGTTAGCCGCCGGCACTCCTCGGTCCCGCCGATCACCGACATCGCGGATGACCTGAACCATCAGGTTGTCTTCGCCCGACGGTATCTTGTCGCTGTCCACACCATCTGCTTCGACCCGCAGCTCCGCCCCGTCACCGAGCAGCTCGACCTCCACCCGGAGATAGATTTCCAGTGCAAAACCCACCGCGTCGAACCCTGGTCCAAGATTCGACGTGCTCGCGGGGATTCGGAAGGCGTGGGTGCTCATGAGGGTTCCACTCCGAAGATGGTTTCCGGGGCCCGCCGCCCGGTCCAGATCTCAAACTGTTTTGCCGCTTGTGCCAGGAACATCGTCGTCCCGGCGATAGTCTTCTTGCCCTGCGTGGCCGCTTCACGGAGCAGCAGGGTCCGGGCCGGGTTGTACACCATGTCGAACACCACATCCGCCCGAATCCGTCCCGATATCGGGGCGCGATTCACGTTTGGCGCCATACCGATCGGAGTGGCGTTGATCAACAGGTCCGCGTCGTAGTCCGCGACGTTTTCGAGACGGCCCACCTCGACCCGACGAGGCCAGGTGGGCGTGACGCGATCCGGGTCCCTGGATAGCAGAGTGATTCTCGCCGCGCTTCCGAGAGCCGTGACCGCTGCTCTGGCGGCGCCACCGGTTCCGAGGATCACCACATGCTTGCCCCGCGGGTCGAAGTCTGAGAGAGATCTGTCAATTCCATGGACGTCGGTGTTGTCGCCAACCCAGCGTCCGTTGTCCCGGACCACCGTGTTGACCGCGCCGGCTTGCTCGGCAGCCGGGCTCAGCCGGTCGAGGTGCTCCATGATGTCCACTTTGTATGGGATCGTGACCGAAAACCCCCGTATTCCAATCTCATCGGCGTTTTCGAAAAAGTCCACGACGGAATCGACAGGTAACTTCAGATAGACGAAGTCGAGACCCACGGCCTCGAACGCCCGGTTGTGGAGGACCGGAGACCGTGAGTGGCCCAGCGGTTTGCCGATGATGCCGATCAGCGAAGTCGATCCATGCACCTTTGGGAAACGGTATGTGCCCACCAGTTCTTCTAGGGAAACCTGTCCTGGCGCAGATTCCACCCCTCTCGCTGTGTACGTGAGCGCGCTTCCTCTCGAAGGCCCGACGATTCGAGTGATCTGTCCCATCGCCCCCATCCCGATTACGATGACCGGTTTCCCCCAGTTCCTGTTGAGTAGTTCGAGCAGCCTCCGGTTGTCGTTCCACGACCGAACCATCGTCGCTAGTTTGGCCACCGCGACCGGGCTTCTCGAAACCTCGTCCATCAGCGTTTCCAGATTCTCGGGTGTTTCCCCGAAATCGTGATGCGACCCGATGACCTCCGCTTTCCCGAATGGCCGGGCGAAACGGAAATCGATGTCAACGAAACGCGCTCCATTGCCCACCGCTCGTTCGAGTATACGAATCTCGTCTTCAATCGATCCCTCGAAGCGCCCGCCGCGATCACGTCCTCTGCAGGTTGCGATGACCGGAATCGGGAGGCGGCTCCACCGCGCAGATGTCGATTCTTCTGGATTCCTGAGGTAGTCCAGGCGTACTTCAAGGCAGTCGGCACCGAGGGGCGGGGCCGAAAAGACTTCTTCCACCGTGGTGGGGGTTAATGAAACGCAGACGGGCCCGGGAAGCATTTCAAGAAAACAACTCCGTACTGAGGTAGCGTTCGCCAGTGTCGGGGAGGATCGCCAGGACCCTCTTGCCGGTTCCGAGTTCCTTCGCCAAGTCGATTGTTGCGTGAAGAATCGCTCCAGATGACACGCCGCAGAGGATGCCTTCTTTTTCGGCAAGCAATCGGGCCGCCCGCCTCGCGTCGTCGTACTCGACCCGAACCACTTTGTCGACCACCGCTCGATTCAGGATTTCCGGAACAAAGCCCGCCCCGATGCCCTGGATGCGATGGGGCGCCGGTTCCTTTCCAGACAACACCGCTGATTCGGCCGGTTCGACCGCATGGAGTTCGAGACCGGGGATCGATTCCTTGAGGACTTCGCCCGTCCCGGTTGCGGTACCGCCGGTTCCCACGCCCACAACCAGAGCATCCAACTTTCCCTCCACCGCATCGACGATTTCCCTTGCGGTTGTTTCCCTGTGTGCATCGGGGTTCGCTCGATTTCGAAACTGCTGTGGCATGAAATAGTCCGGGTTCTCTCCCAGGATTTCCTCGGCCTTGTCGATCGCGCCCTGCATGGCGGCGTTACGTGGTGTCAGTGTGATTTCCGCGCCGAATGCCCGAAGCAGGGTCAATCGCTCGACACTCATGTCCTCGGGCATCGTGAGAATGACGTGGTAGCCCTTCGCCGCCGCGACCATCGCCAGGCCGATTCCGGTATTCCCACTGGTTGGTTCGACGATTGTTCCGCCCGGTTTGAGCCGGCCCTCCTTCTCGGCGACTTCGATCATTCGGAGGCCGATGCGATCTTTCACGCTTCCGCCGGGATTGAAAAACTCCAGTTTGACCAGCATTTCGGCACAATCGCCGGTTGGGATTCGATTAAGTCGGACGATCGGCGTGTCCCCGATCAGTTGGCAGATATTGTCGTAGATCCCTTTGTCCATCGTCGTTCCCTGCTTTCCCAGTTCGACTCGTCTTCCGGAACGAACTCCAGCAGAAGTGGAAACCTCTCACAATATCACAAATCGCACTCAAATGGTTCAATTCATTGGTAGATAGCGCATGCTCAAGGTACTGACGAAGCCTCCTGCGCCGGACCCTGCCCGGAATGGCGCAGATTTTGCGTTTCAATCCTGTCGATCCTCCGGATGGATGCTCTTGCTACCCGTCGATCCGTGCTTCTGGAGTGCGTTTTCGAACGATCAGACCGCTTGTCTGTCCGATCGGGAGAACAACAGCCAATCGGGTCGTCCGAGTCCGGGGCACACCACATCTTCGCTAGTCGACCGATGTCGTATTATCAATATATTGACTGGCATACGCGCTTCTGGTACTAATGGGTACCCGATGAAAAAGCTTTCAATACTTCTAGCCTTGATCATCGCCCTCACAGTCAGGATCCCTGCCCAGCAGAGGCCTGCTCCGGAACAGGGGACACCGCCGGCGACATTGGGAGAGAGGGATAGCCATTGGACTGCAAACAATGCGCCTGAGGACACGGACAGCTTCGAGGTCTATGTCGTCGAGGCAGGCGACTCCCTTTGGTCGATCGCCGGGCGTTTGTTGAACAACTCGTTCCTGTGGCCTCAGTTGTGGGAAGCCAACGAGCACATCATCAACCCGCATTGGATCTATCCGGAAGACAGGATCCGGATCCGCCCGGTGACTCAAATAACCGAGGCAGAGCCCGAGCCGGCACCCGCAGTGGAAGCCGAGCCCGAGCCCGAGACGGAGCCCGCGCCGCCACCCGCCCCGGTCCAGCAAGTCCGGCTGCCGGCATCGCCCCGGTTGACGGTGGAGATGGCTCCGGCACCCGCGCCCCTGGAACTCAATCTACCCCCGTCCCGTCGCATCCCGGAAGTCAAGGTGAGCGACCTCTATTGTTCGGGCTTTGTGACCACGACGGAAATATCAAAGGACCTGAACGTATTGGCGAAGTTCCCCGGGACTGTCAGCATGATGGTGGCAGAGACCGAATACCTTTATCTGAGCCAGGGCGCATCTGACGGCGTGGTCCCCGGAGAGATTTTTACCGTGGTCCGTCCTACCCGTTCGGTGCGAAGCACCCGCGAAGGAATAGGAGACCTGGGGCAGCACTACCTGGAAGTCGGTCAGTTGCAGGCGGTCCTGGTTCAGCCCGATTTTGCTCTGGCGCGCGTGATCCAATCCTGTGACGCCATCGAAGTCGGCGATCCCCTGGTCGGTTTCGAGGAAATTGACCTCCCCGAGCCTGCTCAGAATCGCCGGATCGGGGCGATGATGCCCAGCACCGGCAAGATCACAGGCGCTGTCGCCCTGGGACGTGACGTCCTGGCCAATTCAGGTTCGCCGATGTTTGGAGGAGTTACCGAAGTTGCGGGAATCCCGTCAAGCCATCTGGGGAATCTTTCGCTGGGGTTCGTCGGGGAGGGCCAGATCGTTTATATCGATCTGGGTGATCGCGACGGAGTTCGGCCCGGCGACACATTTCTGATCTACAGACCCCTCAATTTCGACAGCCGCCTCTACGAAGTGGCGGGAGAGGCAGCCAGACTGCTGGCCAGTGAGCGAGAGGTGGTCGGCGAACTCGTCGTCATCAAGGTTCGGGAGCGAGCGGCGACAGCTCTGGTCACCTTCACTTCGGACGGCGTTTCGCCCGGCGACCTCGTCGAACTTCGCTAGGCGCTTCCCGCCCCTTCCGAGCCAGACTCACCAGGAAGAACGTTCCCACCACTAACATTGGAAAGCTCAAGAGCTGTCCCCTCGAAAAGGGTCCCAGGGCCAGACCAATGTGCGAGTCCGGCGCCCTCAGGAATTCGACACTGAAGCGAAAGAGACCATAACCGGCCACCAGTCCCCAGAGGGTCGTTCCGGGCTGGAAATTTTGCTTGTAGATCCAGCGCAGAATCAGGAACAGGACCAGTCCCTCGAGAAACGCCTCGTAGAGTTGTGATGGATGTCGCCCGACGTCTCCTCCGTCGGGAAACACCATGGCCCACGGAAGGCTGCTCGGCCTGCCATAGAGCTCTCCGTTAATGAAATTTCCAACCCGTCCGAGTCCGATACCGATCGGTGCGGCCACGGCAATGATGTCGGCGACCTCCCAGAACTGCCATCCCTTCTTTCGGACGATCACCACGGCGGCCAGCGTCGTTCCGATCAGACCGCCGTGGAAAGACATGCCGCCCCGCCATATAGCAAACACCGACAGAGGGTCTTCCAGGTAACTGCCCAGGTCGTAAATCAGGACATAACCCAGCCGGCCCCCAAGCATGACACCGAGAATGAGATAGAACAGAAGGTCGTAGAGGTCGTCGTTCGAAAACGACAGCTTACTCTCCGCCACGAGCCGCCTCATGATGAAGTAGGCAATAACGAACCCCATCATGTACATCAGCCCGTACCATCGGAGTTGGAGCGGGCCGATATTCAGGAAGACCGGGTCGATGTTGTGGTAGGGCAGTTGCAGGAGCATCATTCGGCCGGCGATGGGACGGGGGTTTCCTGGAAAACCAGAGCTTCGAATGAAAACACGGTCGCGTCCTGTCTCCAATCGTCCCGACCCAGGCCTGCCTTCAGGCACGTCTGACGGAGGAATTCGATACGGTCCCAGCCGTAGAGTGAGGCGACCTGTGGTAACAACAGACCGCGCAGCGAGTTCTTTTCGACAATCAGTCCGTGGCGACCGACTTCGATTCCCTCGATGGCACCGATCTGCTCGGGTGGGGAAAGGGCAGAAATTTCAAAAGAGACTCCGGGCAGTTCGGCGATCTGGAGGGGAGAGAAGCGCGGATCGGCCACCGCGGCCGATATCGCGCATTCCGCAGTAGTTTCATAGAGCGGCCTTGCCGCTTGAATCCGTCCGATGCAACCTCGCAGCGTCCTGTCGGTATGGATGGACACGAAAACGCCGTGAGGCTTTGTCATACCCCCGTCCGGGATCTCCGGATATTCAAGCGATTGGCCCGACAGATGTCGGTGAACCGCCTCCCTGGCGATTCCCAGCAGTAAATTTTGTTCGGGATTACTGAGTCGGAGCATTCCGTCGCTGCCTGTCCTTCAATGCGCTGTGGCGGCGGCGTTCCTGGGCTTTGAAGCGGTCATCGATCTTCGACCAGAAGGTTCGAAAGTAATCAATCGCCGACCAGACCGCAAACAGTACGACCATCCAGAGTGCGACCTGACCGGGCATGAACAAGGCAGGATACTGACTGCCGAGGATGAGGAGCGTGATGGCGGCCACCTGCGCTCCCATCTTGAGTTTGCCCAGTTCCGAGGCGCCGATTGTAAAACCCTGGGAGGCCGCAATGCTGCGCAGGCCGCTGACTGCGAACTCTCTGCCGATGATGATGACGACCATCCAGGCGGACACGATCTGGAGTTGAACCAGCGAGACGAAGGCCGCCGACACCAGCAACTTGTCGGCGACCGGATCCAGCAGAATACCGAGCGTCGTTACCTGGTTCCGGGCCCGGGCAAGATAGCCGTCCAGAAGATCGGTCAGCGAGGCAGCCAGGAACACGAAGGCTGCAATCAGGACACTGTATTTGGTCAACAGGAGGGTTACCAGAACGGGCACGAGGAAAATCCTCGAAAGCGTTACTGCGTTCGGCAAATTCATAACGGGTCGCCAGTCTATCAGATTTTAGACACGCCTGGAACAAGGTTCGACCCCCACACTGCGCCGCAAACCGGTAGTGGGAACCGAATGTTGCCCGAGTGCGATATTATAGTTTCTCAATATGAAGGGATTGATTCTGGCCGGAGGCAAAGGGACCCGCCTCCGTCCACTGACGCTGAACACGCCGAAGCCGATCGTGCCGGTGGCCAACCGGCCGTTCCTGCTCTACCAGATCGACCTGATGAAGAGCGCAGGTATCTCGGAAATCATTCTCAGCCTGTCCTACCATCGCCTGAAGAGCGCGCAAAATCGAAGACTTATTGAAGGATGGCGCCGACTTCGACGTCCTGATCCGTTATGCGGTGGAAGGGACGCCGCTCGGCACCGGTGGTGCTTTCAAGAATGCCGAAGAATGGATCGATTCGACGACCGTCGTTTTCAATGGAGACGTGCTGACATCGCTGGACCTGGGCGCCGTCATCGAGACCCATCGCAAAAGGGAGGCGGTCGCGACACTGGTCCTGACGCCCGTGGACGACCCCACCTCCTATGGCCTCGTCGAGTCGGATGCGGATGGTCGCATCCATCGGTTTCTTGAAAAGCCCAGCCCGGACGAGATCACCTGCAACACGATCAACGCGGGCGTGTACGTCCTGGAGCCGTCCGTGCTCAAATACATGCCCAAAGGTCGCGCCCATTCGTTCGAACGAGAGTTGTTCCCGACGTTGCTGGAGAAGCAGGAACCCATGTACGCCTTCGTTTCAGATCGGTACTGGATCGACATCGGCACGACGGCCAAGTACCTGGAGGTTCATCGGGACATACTGAACGGCAAGTTCAAATCGCCTGACATTCCCACAAACCAGCTCGATCTCACGAACCTTCCGGAAGGCGCCTTCGTCGACGACGTCTCCATCGTTGCAGAGGGCGTCACTATTCGGGAAGGAGTCCGGATCGAAAACTCGGTGATCGGTTCCAACTGCAAGATCGATGCCCGGGCGCACATTGTGGATTCGGTGATCTGGTCGGGTAATACGATCGACGCCGACGCCCGTATTTCGGGTGCCCTGTTGGGCAGGGGCTGTTATATCGGTCGATCCGCAACCCTCAAACCCGGGGCTGTTCTGGGGGGGAAAGCCGTCGTGACGGAGTACTCGTCGTTGTAAGAACCCGAGGTCCGAGGTCCGAAGTTGTTTTCCTGCGATAGTTGGAGATGGAAGTTACAACAACGATTACCTGTCTTGGTCAGACTCTGAGCGTCCGACTCCACTTCGGAGGACCCCGCACTCCGACCTTCCGACTTCGGACTCCGGACCACGGACCGCGGACCACGGACTAAATGCCCCCCTCCCCAATCAAATTCGGCACCGACGGCTGGCGAGGCATAATCGCTGACGATTTCACCTTCGAGAACGTTCGTATCGTCGCTCAGTCGACGGCCGACTATCTTGGATCCGCCTCTCGGTCCGACAACGGTCCGGAGCGGGCTGTGTTTATCGGCTACGACGTTCGATTCCTTTCGGTCCAGTTTGCGGAGGCTGCGGCCGAGGTTTTTGCGGGGAACGGTTTCAAGGTCCTGTTGATGGATCGACCCTATCCGACGCCCTATGTTTCTTTCGAGGTCCGTCGCCGCAATTTTTCGGGCGGGATAGTGATCACGGCAAGCCATAACCCGCCCAGCTTCAATGGCTTCAAAGTTAAGGCGGCGTTTGGTGGAAGCGCGCCCCCTGAAATGACGTCCGAGATCGAAGCGCGTCTTGGCCGATCCCAGATCCGTCGATCCACCAGCGGTATCGACACAGTGTCGCCTGAGGCACACTACGTCCGACACCTGAAGTCACTGCTCGAGTGGGATCGGATCTCCGCATCCGGACTGCACGTGCGGGTGGACTCGATGCACGGCAGCGGGGGCATGCTCCTCGAAGAACTGCTTTCCGATACCGGCGTTACGGTCCGAACGATTCGGGGAGATCCGGACCCGTTGTTCGGGGGCGTGCACCCGGAACCCATGATGCCTCAACTCGAGTCGCTCGCGGCGGCGGTTGTCGAGAGCGGCTGCGATGTGGGTCTGGCGACCGACGGCGATGCAGACCGTCTGGGCGTGATTGACCGAACCGGCCAATTTATTAGTACGTTACAGGTCCTGCCCCTCTTGCTCCTCCACGTGTACCGCAATCGTGGTTGGGGAGGGGCCGTTGCGTACACCGTCTCTCAAAGCCAGCTTGTTCCGCGAATCGCCCGGGCACTGGGACTGGAGGTATTTGAGACCCGGATAGGGTTCAAGAACATCGCCGAGCTCATGTTGCGGGGGGAAGTCCTCATAGGCGGGGAGGAAAGCGGTGGTGTCGGGCTGTCCAGGCACCTTCCGGAACGGGACGGACTTTTCGTGAACCTGCTTGTTCTGGACATGCTTGCGGTCACCGGCAAGTCTCTTCGCCAGTTGATTGAAGAGATGTGGATGGAGTTCGGGGAGCTTCACTATGACAGGCGCGACCTCCATGTGCCAATCGACGCTGGCCACCGGCTGATCGATTCGATTGAACGCCAGCCTCCTCAACACTTTGCTGACCGCAAGGTCACCGCGGTACAAACCCTCGACGGAGCCAAATTGATTCTGGATCACGATAGCTGGATCCTGTTCCGTCGATCCGGCACCGAACCCGTCCTCCGGGTTTATTGTGAGACGCCCGATGCCGGCCAGACTGACGAATTACTGGCAGCCGGGCTCAGATTTGTGGAACAATTTGTGCGTGACGGTGTCAGTTGATTGAAGGTGTTTTTCGAACATCAGCGTGACAGAGTGATATATTCTGACTGGGTTCAGGACGACCCGGGAGATACCATTTCGTAATGCTGCGCAGGGAAATATCTTATTCGGAACTTGAGTCGACAGTCGGTCTGTCGGCGGAGGAGAACCTGTTCGTTCTCCGACTGCAGGCGAATGATGACGCGGCGTACGACGAGTTGGTGCGGTCCTACAACGCGTCGATCTACCAGGTCGCCAGCCGCATGCTTGCCGACCCGGGCGAAGCCGCCGACGTTACCCAGGATATCTTTGTAAAAGTTTTCCGGAATATCGACCGGTTCAAAGGCGAGTCGGCATTGAAGACCTGGATCTTCAAGATCGCTTTTTCAGAGATTCTGAATCGTCTCCGGTGGTTCAAGAGACGCCATCGGAATCGAACCGTGTTTCTGGACGAGGCCCCGAGTAACGGAGACGATTCCACGGGGGTCCAGGTGAGGGATGAGAGCCCGACGCCTGAAGCAGCGTTGGAATCAAAGGAACGCGGGGAAGCGATCCAGCACGCGCTGAGCAAGCTGTCTGAGCAACACCGTTCGATCATCGTCCTGCGCGACATTCAAGGTTGTACCTACAGCGAGATCGCCCAGATTCTCAGCATCTCGATAGGAACTGTGAAATCGCGACTGGCCCGGGCGAGGGCGGACCTTAAGAAGTGCCTGATGCGTTATCTGTCGGTTCGGCGCATTGGCTGAAGATATGCGAGTTGTGGGGTTGGAAGGAAACAGTCAGATGGAGTGGAAAAGCCGACGGAGTGGAAAATAGAATGACCGGTTTGACATTGATTCGAAAAGCTCTCGGTCGATCCGGCGACATCGGTTGTATCGATGCCCAGGAACTGATGAGCCCATTCATCGATTCCATGGCAGACCAGGATGAGGTCGAGGGGCTGGAATCGCACCTGTCGGCGTGTGCGCCTTGCCAGCGCCAGCTCCAATCCTACATTTCCGTGAAAAACCTCCTTCTTACGGCCGATGAGCCCGAAGTGCCGGTTGATCTCGCCCTGGTCACGCGCGTCCGGTTGTCCCACGAACGGAACGCAAATCGCCTGGCCCGTCTGGAAATGAGGGTGTCGAATTTCCTTGCACCGATCGCGCTTCCGGCTGTGGCGGGAGTGTGTTTCACGGTTCTCTTTTTCGGAATCCTGCTCGGAAGCTTTGCCGCGCCGACCACGAGTGCGTCAGATGACGTAGCCGACGTCCCAGTCTCTCTCTACAAGCGAGTACGGACGACGGATCCGACGATGAGTCGTTTTGCGGGCGATCGAAGTTACCTTCTGGCGACCCTGACGGTCGAGACGCATGTCGGTGACGACGGACGCGTCATGGCCTACGTGATCCTTTCCGGCCCGGATGACCCGGAAGTCGAGCGGTGGCTGCGGGAACAACTGTATTTCGCCCGATTCGATCCGGCGACATTGTTCGGGAAACCGGTCGAATCGAAAATCATCCTCTCTTTCGTCGGCGTGACGAGTTGACGACTTCGTAGACAGCCTCAGCAACCCTTTCCGCTACATTTCCTTTGCCCAGCTGCCGTCGCAGCCGTTCGTAGTTTCCTCGGATTCGGGATTGCGTCCACACGTCGTCCATGAGCTTGAGCGTCGTCTGGGCGACGTTTTCCGGAGTCATAGCGTCCTGGTATAGTTCGGGAACGACTTCCTCGCCGAGAATGATGTTCACCAGGCCGAACATCCGAACCTTCAGCAATACCTTTCCGAGCAACCAGGTGGCCTTGCCGATACGGTAAACGATCACTTCCGGCGTGCCCAGCAGCGCCGTTTCCAGCGTTGCGGTTCCGCTGGCTACGATGGCGGCCCGTGAATAGCGGATGGCCTCGTAGTTGTCTCCAACAACCAGGCGGATCGGACGCCCTCCGGTGAAACGTCGAACGTAGTCGGTGTTCAGACCGGATGCGACCGGCAGGACGAACTGTGTTTCGGGCTTCTGCCGCCGTATCAGGTCGGCGGCCAGGCAAAGAGTAGGTAGAACGAAGCGCAGTTCCTTCTTGCGACTCCCGGGCAGGATGGCAACGACGGGCTTCGAACCATCAAGACGGTACTTGGTGAGGAACACGCTCTTGGACATGCGAGGCCGGACCATGTCGAGCAGAGGATGCCCGACAAACTCCACGTCCACCCCCGCCCTCCGGTAGATGTCTTCCTCGAAGGGCAGAATCACGAGCATTCTGTCGACCAGATCTCGAATCTGGCGGACGCGCCCGGCTCGCCAGGCCCATACCTGCGGGCTGATGTAGTAGATGATCGGAACACCAGCGGCCTTGATCCTCCCGGCCAGACGAAGATTGAAGTCCGGGAAGTCGATCAGAATCGCGGCCGCGGGAGGCTCACTTTCAATGCGGTCCACGATTTTCCGAAACACGCCATACAGTGTTCCGAAATAGCCAATGGCTTCGAAGGGACCCACCACGGCGGTGTGGCTGATGTCGGAGACCAGGTCAACGCCCGCTTCACGCATGTGGTCGCCCCCGAGCCCAAAAATCCGCGCACCCTGGAATCTACGTTTGAGGGCCCGGGCCACATCGGCGCCATACATGTCGCCTGAAGCTTCACCGGCGACGATGACAAACTGTTTCACTGTATGCGGTTTTCTACTTCGATGAACTGAGGAATCGGTCCTTTGATTTCCACGGTCTCGACCCAGATAAGATTCGTTCTGCCCCGTCTGGCGAGGACTATCACCTGGTATTCGCCGAAAGGGACTTCCCGAAATTCGAACCGGCCCTCACCGGACACTTCCCGGACCAGATCCTGGAACGTCGCGCCAAGATCCCGCTGCATACGCGAGATCACGAAGACGATCGCATCGCGTCGCGCCATGTTGGAGACCTGGTCAAAAAAGTCCCGATTGCGGGCGAAGGCTGCGCGGTAGCGTTCCGAGTATACGTCCAGCCGTTTCTGAACGTCGCCATTCCAGATGTCGACCCATCGAGGATCCATAAGGACAGCTTGTAACGGATCGACGATCTCACTATCTTCCGGTGGGGTGATGTGGCCGGCTATCGTTCCTACCGCCGGTTGGGCCTGCTCGGCCCGCGCCTCGGCAGGATTTACCTGCACCGGGGCCACCAGTAGTGTTGCCCCAATCAAAGCTGTCCATACAATGGGAAGCAATTGATCCACACCTCGGATCCAAATCCTGCGATTACCTGAAGTTTATCATAACGATCGGATCGGATTGAGGTGCCGGGTGTCGGCAGGCTCGGGCCGTTCACTCACCGCGGGCTGTTCCCCACTGTCGGACTTAAAAAATCGCTCCAAACCCGCGAGCTATGCCACCTCCAATGGTCCGGAAAGCACGTCCGATCCCGCGTGTCCAGATGTCGCGGATGTCTTCGTTCGAAAGCATGCTGCGGTAGCTGTGCGAGTTCCATGCGGGGAACCAGACGAAGTAGAGCAGATGCTTGGGGAACTCCCTCCAGACCAGGCCGTTGACACGGTCGAGCAAATGCTTGTCGGGGCTAAAGTCAGGGTCCAGTTCCTTCAGGATTCCCGAGATCGTCAGCTGTGATTTGATGAAAAGTGCGATATTGAACCGTGTCTGAAACCCCTCGTTGGCGAGCTCCAGAATGAGATCTTGAAGCGTGTCGAAGATGCCCCGCCGATTCCGGACGATCTCGTCTGCGACCACTCGGATCTTCTGAAGGTCGCCAGGGGAGGTGGGGAGACCTCCCTCCAGAAGGGCTCCCGCGTTGTTGCGGACACGCTTGGCGTTTCCCAAATGCACCCCCAGCACCAGCTGTACCAACTGCGCGCGTTGCTCCCGCGGGAAGCTTCCGTACAGCCCCCAGTCCAGGAGTGCGATTCGGTACCGATCCGTCGGATCATCTGAGACGTGGAAAACGTTGCCGGCATGCGGGTCGCCGTGGAAGATGGCTTCCTCCGTCGGGGAGAAGATCGCGTCGACCATCAGAGCGTCGGCGAGACGTCGGGCCATCTCACGTCGACCGGCCGCATCACCGGTGAGCGCGTCCGTTATCTTTTCGCCACGTACGAAATCCATCACGGTGACCCGCTCGGTCGAGAACGAGTAAAGATGGGGCACTGTGACTCGGGAGCCCGCGTAGTAAGCTTCCGCACGTTCCAGGTTGTCCTGCTCGTCTGTAATCCGAATCTCGCTCGACAGTGCCTCCCTTACGTCCCGGAACATGTCCGAGAGTGGAACGTCTCCCAATCCGTAGTAATCGCCCCGAGTCTGGACGAACGATGCGAGTTCGTCGATGATTGCCAGTTCCTTGGGCAATGATTCGAGCACGTAGGGCTTTACGATCTTGAAGACCACCTCTCGCATTGCATCCCGATCCGACAGCGTGGCGCGAATTACCGCTCCCACGCTGGCCTCGGCGAGGATTTCGTCTGCGAACCGGATCTGGTGCGTCTCAATCATGTCGGGCCCCAACTCCGTTTCGATGAAGGCCACGAGCTCGTCGCGGTTTGAAGTCGACATCCCGTTCTCGAGATTCTGAAGAGATTCCCGGATGTCCGGCGAAAGATCGGGGTTGCGGGCCAGGATCTGACCGATCTTCTGCAGGGCCGGCGTTCTGTCGGTGAACTCCAGCAGTCGCGCCCCCCTTGGGGAACCCTCGGGCAGGTACATGAGGTTGAGTACCCTCTCGAAAAGTCGTTCGTCTCCCAGTCCTGCCAGGAAGAACAACAGGGAGTCGTGGACGAGCGGAACCCATCTTGACGCCTGTTCGGGAACCACATCCAGCGCGCTGGACTGGTGCACCAGAATGTCCAGGATTTCCTGGCGGTGCGGTTCGAGGTCCAGCGACCTCAACAGGGCCAGAGCATTGGCCCGGGGCACCGGCGGGAGCGTGCCTGCCTCCCTCGGGGCCATAAATTGCTCGACCCCCATCCGGGTCAGTGGGTCCAGTCCGGCCATCAGCTCGCCGATCAGGGCAAGACTGGCCAGGTCGGCGTCGAAGCTCTCGTAGTGATCCATAGGGGTCGGAAGGTCCACCTGCGCATGGGCTGCCGGCAGGTTGAGGGCCAGCAACACCATTACGATTGGCAGTCGTCGCATCATTCAAACACTCTCCGTTCCAACTGGATGGGCGGTGGGGATGCCTCCGGAATTCTAACCGAACCCGCTCGTGGTTGGAAGGAGGATGGTTCGGTGTGTTCTGCTAGCTCATCAGCCGAATGGTCCAGATTCACATGACACGCAACAGGTCCCTTGACCAGCGGCAGAGGCCTGGGAGATACTTCCGCCCAATCAGGAGTCACCCGTGAAGATCGCTCTTTGGATTCTGCCAGTCGAGCCGGCACTCTCGAACATGAGGCCGTCGGCTCCGGCCGTATAATGCTCCTGCGCGGCCGCTGGAGAAAATCGGACACCTCTGTTGCCGACGCGCGGTAATGCGTTCTGTTGCTGTTAAATTCCCAGCGGCTGGACAACAACGTTCGCTGTCTTCTGTTCATCAAGGAGAGAAAATGAAACCCCTCGCGCGCGCCGTTTGTTTTCAGTTTCTGTTTACATTGAGTGTTGTCGGAGCCGGCATGATACCCGCTCAGTCCGGTGTGGTGCAGATCGGCATTGTTGCCGACGGCCCGTGGGAACGCAACGTCGAGATCCGCGAAGCCTTCGAGAGTGAAATATCGGTCCTGGTCGGCCCATCATTCGACGTCCGCTTTGACGCTGCTAAACAGATTGAGGCAGACTGGACGGCCGACGGAATTCGCGAGGCTGTTGATCGTCTTTTGTCCGATCCCGAGGTCGACATCCTTCTGGCGATCGGACCACAATCCTCCAACGATCTGGCGCGGCGGCCGACGCTCCCAAAGCCTGCCCTGGCAGCCTTCGTGATCGACGCCGAACTTCAGGGCATTCCGATTCGATTCGACCCGGAGCAGGGGCGCCCGATCAGCGGAGTCCCGAATCTGAGTTACGTCATCATCGGGACCGACGTTCGGCGAGAAGTGCGTTTCTTTCAGGAAATCGTTCCTTTCGAAAAGCTTACGTTCCTCACAAGCCGTGGTCTTAGCGAGGCCATTCCCGAGCTCGGGGATCGGCTGACGGGTGCTCTGGCCGGTCTCGATGTGGTGCACAGCGTCGTCGTTGTGGATCGATCCGCTACTGACGCGCTCCGGTCGATTCCCGCCGACACCGAAGCGGTCTACATCACACCCTTGCTTCAACTCGGCCCGGGAGAATTCGAACTCCTGGTTGACGGTCTGATCGAGCGCAGATTGCCGAGCTTTTCGATGTGGGGACGCAGCGAGGTCGAAAGAGGACTGATGTCCGCCCTGGCGTTGGACCTGGACTATCAGCGGATCTCTCGCCGGATCGCTTTGAACGTCCAGCGGATTCTGCTCGGCGAGGATCCGTCGGAGTTTCCAGTGGACTTCGAACGAGGGGAACGGTTGACGATAAACATGGCGACGGCCAGGGCTATCGCCGTCTTTCCCTCGTGGGGAATGATCACCGAAGCGGAGTTGTTGAACGAACAAGATCGAACCGATGTCGGACGTCAGGTTTCACTCGCGTCGGTGGCCCGGGAAGCCGTAATCGCGAACCGGGATCTTCGAGCGGCCGAGAGAAACATTACGGGTGGCCTTGAGCGCGTCCGCCGCGCTCGGTCGGATCTGTTCCCGAGAATCGGGGTTGGATCCTCGGGCAGTGTGATCGACAAGGATCGAGCTCAAGCGGGCTTCGGATCTGCCGGGCGCCAGACGTATTCCGGGTCGATCGGCCTCAGCCAGGTCATATATTCCGAACAGGTGCGTGCCGGCCTGGACATCGAGCGGCACTTGCAGGTGTCGAGGGAGCAGGAACGCGACGAGCTTCGCCTCGACGTGATCCGGGATGCGGCTGTCACGTACCTCCAGGTATTGGCTTCGATGACCGTGGAGCGCGTCCGAAAGGATAACCTGCGGTTGACCCGGACCAACCTGGAACTTGCTCGCTCACGACAGCGGTTGGGCGCGGCTAGTGCTGCGGAGGTCTTTCGTTGGGAAAACCAGATTGCCAACAACCGGAGGGAAGTCATCGACGCGATCGCCGTACGCAACCAGGCAGAGATGGCGTTGAACCGGATACTCCATCGACCGCTCGAAGAATCCTTCTCGACGGAGCAAGCGACTCTGGAAGATCCGGAGATCATCTCCAGCTTTCTACGCCTGTCACCGTACATCAACAACTACGGCGTATTTGACGTTTTTCGAGATTTCATGGTTCAGGAAGGTTTTGATGCGTCGCCCGAACTGAAGAGACTGGATGCCGCGATAGCTGCGCAGCGTCGAGCGCTCCTGGCGACCGAACGGTCGTTCTTCCGTCCCGTGGTGAGCGCACAGGCTGAGATCAGCATGTTCACTCAGATCGGATCCGGCAGTTTACCTTCCTTTCCAGGGCTTGCTATTCCGACGGTTGGCAACGTCAACTGGAATTTTGGATTCGGTGCCAGTCTTCCACTCTACACCGGGGGTGGACGGCGGGCGGAACGCGGGCAGGCCGAACAAGAGCTTGCAAGATTGCTACTCGACAGAGAGAGCGTCCAGGAACGCGTCGAGCAGAGAACGCGGTCGACGCTTCATTCGGCGATGGCCTCGTTCGCCGGAATCGAACTTGCGCAGGATGCCGCCGACGCGGCCAGGAACAACCTGAACCTTATCACGGACGCCTATTCACAGGGAGTCCTCGACATTCTGGACCTCCTCGACGCTCAGAACGCCGCTCTCGTGGCGGAACTCGTCGCGGCGAACGCGATCCACAGCTTCCTCATCGACCTGATGGAGGTGGAACGCGCAGTCGGCCGGTTCGATTTTTTCGTGAACCCGGGTCAGGAGCGTGAATTCCTGGACCGTTTGAACCGGTTCTACGATACCGCCGGTCATCCGGTTACCGGTCAATAGAGCGGAGTCTTCGCGGAATAGATGAGGGAACAGACGATGATGATTCGAACAGGTTTCACGAGTATGATCGCGGCGCTGGCTCTCCTCCAGGCTTGCCAGCCCGAAGAGCCGGCGCCTCCCCCCGAACCTGTGATCCGCCCGGTCCGGTTCGAGGAAGTCGCCGTGATCGGAGCTTCACGCGAGCGTATCTTGTCGGGTATCGCTCGAGCCGGTGCGGAAATCACGATGAGTTTCCGAATACCCGGCACCGTACAACAGGTTGCCGTCGACGTGGGGGACCGCGTCGAGGCCGGCCAATTGATCGCGAGGCTGGACCCGAGAGACTACCAACTGCAGGTGGAAGACGTCCAGGCATCGCTGGCTCAGGGTCGCGCGCAGGCCCGAAACGCCGCCGCCGATCTGGAACGTGTCCGGGGTCTGTACGAGAACAACAACGCCTCGAGGGACGACCTGGACGCGGCGCTGACGGCCGAAGAATCGCTGCAGGCTACCGTCCGTTCGATCGAGAAAAAGCTGGAGCTCGCCGAATTGCAGTTGTCCTATTGCGAACTCCGCTCAGGGGCCGATGGTGCGATCGCGGAAGTCGCCGTCGAAGTGAACGAGAACGTCAACGCGGGTGGGGTCATCGTCGTAATCAATTCCGGAGCGACACCGGAAGTCGAGGTCGCGGTGCCCGAGAGCCTGATCTCCCAGGTTCGGGAAGGCAGCCGTGTGACGGTACGTTTTGACGCGCTTCCCGAAGCAAGCTTCTCGGCGATCGTCACAGAAGTCGGGGTTTCGCCCACACGAACCGCGACGACGTTCCCGGTCGTGGCACGCCTGTCCCGGGCCGATACCAGGATCCTTCCGGGAATGGCCGTCGAGGCGACTTTTCTCTTTGGTACCGACAACGCGATCGAGCGCATCGTCGTCCCGGCTCAATCCGTCGCCGAAGACGCTGACGGAAACTACGTTTACATCGTCGAGGATCAGGGAGCCGGGCTCGGTCAGGTGCGCCGCAGGTCGGTCCGGGTCGGCGAGCTGGTCTCGGAAGGACTCGAAGTGCTGGAGGGACTCGCCGAAGGCGAGCGGGTCGTCACTGCCGGTGTGAACCGGATCGCCGATGGCCAGTCGGTCCGCATCCTGCCCTCGAACGGGAGTTGAGCCGTGGACATCACTCGAGCTGCCATTGAAAAAAACCGCATCACGATCGTCGCCCTGATCGTGATCGTGGCCTCCGGCTTATCCGCTTACTCCAGCATGCCGCGCGCGGAGGACCCGGGCTTTATCATTCGGACCGCCATGGTGGTGACCCAGTTTCCAGGGGCGAGCCCGGAGCGGGTGGAGATGCTGATTACGGATCAACTGGAGAAGACCATTCAGGAGATTCCCGAGCTGGACTTCATCACAAGCCAATCGAAGACGGGAGTTTCGATCATTGCGGTCAACATCCAGGAACGCTACCGCGACATGCGTCCCATCTGGGACAGCCTGAGGCGGAAGATCGATCGAGCGAGGCCAGAGTTGCCCGCCGGGGTCATCGGCCCGCCCGTCAACGACGAGTTCGGCGATCTTTTTGGAATCATCATCACCGTGACCGGCGACGGCGTCTCCTACGCCGAGGTCAAAGATGTTGCGGACCAGGTGAGGGATCTGCTTCTTCGGATCGATCTCGTCGCCAAGGTCGACATCTACGGGGCACAGGAGGAGCGTGTCTTCGTCGAATACAACAACGCGCGGCTCGCTGAAATCGGCCTTTCTCCGCTTCAGCTCCGCAACATCCTGGAAAACCGCAACATCATCATCCCTGGCGGCAACGTCAGGACCGGCACGGAGCGCATCTCACTGGAGCCCTCCGGAAACTTCGAGTCCGTCGAGGACATCGGGCGTACGGTGATCACTCTCCCCGGCCGATCGGATCTGTTGTTCCTTGAAGACCTGGCGACGGTTTATCGGGGCTACGTCGACCCTCCGAGCACCAAGCTGACCAGCTCGGGTGAAGCAGGTCTCGGGCTGGCCATTTCGATGCGGGAGGGCGGCAATCTTATCGAGCTCGGCGCGGAAATCCGTGAGCTCCTCAACCGGATCGGGACGGGCTATCCGATCGGCATCGACTTCGACATCGTGGCGTTTCAGCCCGACGTCGTCGACCGCAAGGTGCAAAACTTCGTCGGGAACGTGTACCAGGCCGTCGGTATCGTCGTTCTCGTCATGCTGCTGATGCTGGGTGTGCGGACCGGCCTGATCGTCGCCACCCTGATCCCCGCTGCGATGATCATGAGTCTGATGGTCATGTCACTTCTGGACATCTGGCTCGATCAGATGTCGCTTGCCGCGTTGATCATCTCCCTCGGTCTGCTCGTGGACAATGCGATCGTGATGGCCGAGTCCATCATGGTCCAGATGGCTGCAGGCAAGGACCGCCTCGAGGCCGCAGTCGACTCCGCACGGGAACTCCGGATCCCCTTGCTGACGTCCTCCCTTACCACGGCCGCTGCATTCTTGCCGACGTACCTGGCGCAATCGACAACCGGCGAATACGTCGCCCCGATCTTCAAAGTCGTGACGATCACACTGCTGGCCTCATGGATCCTTACGCTGACGATGATCCCCATGCTGTGTGTAATGTTCCTGAAGGTGAAAGCCGCACCGGAAGGAGGCCGGTTCAACTCACGTTTCTACCGCACGTACCGCGTGACTCTTTTGATGCTGGTGCGCCATCCTTACCTGTCGATGGCCGGAGTTGTCCTGATTCTCTTCCTTGCGTTGAGCGGGCTGGGTCGAGTGCCCAATGTTTTCTTCCCGCTTTCGGACACACCGATGTTCACGGCCGAATTGGAGTTGCCCCTGGGTCGGGCCATCGAACGCAGCGAAGAGGTCGTCCAGGAAATAGATGCGTTCATCCGTAGCGAACCATGGTGAATGAGGATCGGACCGAAGGCGTCACGACCTGGTCCTCTTACATCGGTCGGGGCGCGCCACGGTTCGTGCTGTCCTACGCTCCGGTCCAGCCCAGTCCCGAATACTCGTTCATGATATTCAACACAACGTCCGCAGCCGTGATTCCCACTACGATCGAGCAGATCGAAGCGTTCTGCATGGGGCGATTTCCCGATCTCTTGACGACGATCCAGCCCCTGCAACTGGGTCCGCCGCTCGAAAATCCCGTAGAGATCCGGCTCTCGGGAGAAAGCACGGATGTCCTCTTCCCCATAGTGGAACAGGTCAAGGCCGAACTGGCTTCCATCCCGGGGAGCAAAGATATCGGCGACGACTGGGGCCAACGGACGAAGAAGCTCGTCGTGAAGATCAACGAGCCACGGGCACAGCGTGCGGGCGTGACCAACCAGGACGTTGCCATCTCACTTCAGACGATTCTCAGTGGTTTCGACACAACAGATTATCGGGAAGAGAACGAGATCATTCCCGTTACCTTACGTTCGGTGGCAGCGGACCGGCAGGACGTGGGTAAGCTGGACAGCCTGAACGTCTACTCCCAGGTGACGGGAAGCTCCGTGCCGCTCAAGCAGGTTGCGGATGTGAGTGTCGCTTGGGAACCCGCCCGCATCCTACGGCGTGATCGACTGAAAACGGTGACCGTCCACGCGGGCCTTCTCCCGGGAGTCACGGCCCAGTCGATCACGGACCAGATCGAGCCAAGGTTGACCGAACAGGAGCAGGATTGGCCGATAGGCTACTTCTACGAGTTTGGGGGGGAGCTGGAAACTTCCGGGAAAGCCGGTCAATCCGTCGTGGCACAGATGCCCGTCGGGGGATTGATCATCCTGCTACTCCTGATCGGACAGTTCAATTCAGTTCGGCGGACGCTGATCATACTGCTGACCATCCCGTTGGGATTGGTCGGCGTCACCGTAGGACTGATAGTGGCAGACTCCTACCTGGGCTTCATGACCTCTCTGGGCATCATCTCGCTGGCCGGTATTGTGATCAACAACGGCATCGTTCTGATCGACAGGATCAAGATCGAGATGGAACAGAACGGCCTGGAATCGAGAAGAGCGGTTATCGAAGCCGGTCAGAGGCGACTCCGACCGATTCTCCTCGCCACGACGACGACTGTGGGTGGACTGATCCCGCTCTGGTGGGTGGGGGGCCCATGTACGAGCCGATGGCCATTGCCATCATATTCGGTCTGTTGTTCGCAACGATGCTGACTCTGGGAGTCGTTCCGGTCCTCTACACGATCTTGTTCCGGCTCCGGTTCAAGGGATTCCAGTACTGAACTGAAGGAAGATACCCGAACCGGCTGGGTTCCCCTACTTGATGCGGTCGATTTGAGCACCGACAGCCCGGAGCTTCTCGTGAAGCTCTTCGTAGCCTCGATCCAGGTGGTACACACGATCGATCACTGTGTCGCCCTCCGCTACCAGGCCGGCCAGGACCAGGGAAGCACTGGCTCTGAGATCCGAGGCGATGACGTTGGCGCCGCTGAGCCGGGTCTTGCCGGTTACGACGGCGTGTGCGCCCTCTATCTTGATCGACGCGCCCATCCGCGTCAGTTCGCTGGCGTGCATGAATCGATTCTCGAAGATGTTTTCGGTGATTACGGAAGTGCCGTTGGCCTGAGTCATGAAGGCCATGTACTGCGCCTGCATATCGGTCGCAAACCCCGGGTATTCCTTGGTTCGCAGGTCTGCTGCCATCGGATCGGTGCCGCCCCGAACCCGCAGTCCGTCTTCCCGGATTTCAATGCAGACTCCGGTTTCACGGAGTTTATCGATCGTACTTGCCAGGTGCTCCGGGTTCACGTGAACCAACTCCAAGTTGCCCTTCGTGATTGCACCGGCAATCAGGAAGGTGCCGGCTTCGATCCGGTCCGGAATGACACTGTGGCTTGCTCCGTGGACCTCCTTCACGCCTTCGATCTCGATAGTCGAGGTCCCTGCTCCCACGATCCGTGCTCCCATCTTGTTGAGCAGTGTTGCCAGATCGGCGACTTCCGGTTCCGTAGCGGCGTTACGGAGGATCGTCCGACCATCCGCCAGGACGGCCGCCATCATCAGGTTCTCGGTGCCCGTGACCGTGACGCGATCGAAATCGATTTCACCGCCTACGAGGCGCTTTGCAGAGGCTTCAACGTAACCGTGCTCGGTCCGTACTTCAGCCCCGAGTTGTTGAAGTCCGTGAATATGAAGGTTGATCGGACGGGCCCCGATTGCGCATCCGCCCGGCAGCGAGACTCGCGCCCGCCCCATGCGGGCCAGCAACGGCCCCAGCACGAGAACCGACGCACGCATCGTCTTGACCAGGTCGTAGGGTGCCTCGTAGGATGTAATCGCCGCCGCACTCATCCTGGCCGTGTGATCGGTGCCGAGTTCGACCTCGACGCCGAGTTCCCCCAGCAACCTTTCGGTAGTGCGGACATCTTTGACGAGCGGAATGTTGTCCAGGCGCAGTTCCCCGGCTGTCAGCAGCGATGCAGCCATCGTCGGTAATGCGGCGTTCTTGGCGCCGCTGATGGTCACCGAGCCTTCGAGTCTGGCTCCACCGGTTATCTTGAGCTTGTCCATAGTCTTTAATCCTGGAGCCGTCTCCGGGCCCGCCTTCGGGGACGCATCATTCTGGTATTCTAGTGTCCTCGGTCCGAAATACGGTTGCTATATTTCGGAGCGCAACGGTGCTGGATTTGGGGGAGCGACGACGAGCCAATGCTCTTCATTGCGATGAGGAGCGACTCCAAAGACGGGGCCGTTCCGCCCGAACCCGTAGGGCCGATGGAGGTTGCTGGTTGTGAGGGCCAAGACGACCGAGGCACACACAAGTCTATTGATCGATTCAAACTCCACCCTTGTGTCCGACAACATCCATCGGAGATAGTGACCGTATTTCGGACCGAGGACACTGGTGGCCGCCATGAAAGAAGTCGATCTTCGGATCTGCCGCGCGCGAGGCCTGGAAGACTACCAAGCCTGCGTCAGGTTGCAAAAGGAAGTCTGGGGTTTCTCCGAGATCGAAGACATTGCCGCTTCTCCGCTTCTCTTGATCGGAAACGAATACGGAGGGAGCGTTTTGGTTGCCGAGACATCGGAGGGACGGGTTATCGGTTTTGCCTTTGCCATGCTGGGACGGAAACCAGGCGGTGGTTTGATCTGGTGGTCCCACATGACCGGCGTGTCCAGGGATTTTCAAGGTCAGGGTATCGGTCTGCGGTTGAAGCTGGCGCAGCGTGAGGACGCTCTCAAGAACGGCGTTTCCGAGATCTGGTGGACGTTCGATCCCCTGCAGGCGATGAATGCGCATTTCAATGCCCGAAAGCTCGGCGCCATTGTTTCCGAGTATGAAGAGAACATCTATGGTTACAGCAGCAGCCCGCTCCATCACGGGCTCCCGACCGACCGACTCGTGGCAGTGTGGGGGCTGGACTCCCAGCGCGTGGTGGATCGCACGTCAGGTGAAGCGCCGATGATACTCCGTGATTTTGACCGTCTCGGCCGAATCATCGCAGTACAGGACCGAGGGCCCGGCTCTCCGGAACTGGAGTTCGCCCAGACCCCGCTGCTACTGGAGATCCCGGTCCGTTTTTCCGAAATCCTCCAGGCGGATCGCAGCCTGGCCCTCGACTGGCAACAGAAAGTCCGGACCGCCTTCCTTCACTATTTCGAAGACGGCTACCAGGTCACCGACTTCATGATCGTCGACGCGCCCAAACCACAAGCCCTGTACGTTCTCGAGAAACCGGCCTGAAGGTAAGTCCTGATTCTAGTGGTCCCCGCCAGAGATAACCTGACTATCTCCGAAGGAGGTTGCGAGCGGACCGAAACGTGAAATCCGCCGTGTGGTGTGCGTGTTTTGTCGACGGTGTGGAGCGTTCGTGAGGGGCAACCTCTCCATCGGCCCTGCGGGTTCGGGCGGAACGGCACCGTCTTTTGCGTCGCTCCTCCTCACAATGTCGAAGCATTGGCTCGTCGTCGCTCCCCCAAATCCGGTATCGTTGCACTCCGAAATCTAGTCACGCTATCTCTGGCGGGGACCACTAGCCCGCATTTCTCAAGAGATTTGAAATAAATCGAAACGAGTAAGAAGGGAAAGGACCGAAAAAGGCCGCCCTGTCTGGCATAGAAGGTTTTGAATAGAAACTTTCAAGCCAAGACGGAGGCGGCCTTTGTCATGACAGAGTGTAAAACAGAAACGATTCAATATCACGCATTAGGTACACGGGAAGTCCGGGGGCAATTCGACGGGGGAGACATCAGCACGGACGCGGGCGGTTTGCTGCTACGAGAAACGGAAAAACGGACCGGGATCCTGAAACAGTTTGCCGAATGTTTCCGGGATTATCGGGACCCGCGATTTGTGGAACACGGGATCGAACAACTGGTGTCGCAACGGGTGTACGGATTGTGTTTGGGCTATGAAGATCTGAACGACCACGATCAACTCCGATCGGATCCGGTGCTGGCGGTGATGGTGGGTGAGACCGATCCGAAGGGCCGGACACGGAAACAAGCTCGAGATCGAGGTAAGGCCCTGGCGGGCAAGAGCACGTTGAACCGACTGGAACTGTCGACCGAGGGTGCGGCAAAGCACCCGACCAAGAAGATCGGCCGGGACGAAGCGGCGATAGATCGGCTGATGGTGGACGTGTTCCTCCAGGCCCATCGGCGGGCACCGCGGCAGATCATTCTGGATCTGGATGCGACCGACGATCTGATACACGGGAATCAGGAGGGTCGCTTCTTTCACGGCTACTACAGGCACCATTGTTGTCTGCCGCTTTATATTTTCTGTGGGGAGTTCGTGTTGTGTTCCCGGCTACGACGCTCCGACATCGATGGTGCGGACGGATCGGTAGAGGAACTGGAACGGATCGTGGGACAGATTCGGCAGAAGTGGCCCAGAGTCCAGATCGTGATTCGGGGGGACTCGGGTTTCTGCCGCGATGAGATCCTGACCTGGTGCGAGGCCCAACACCGTGTCGATTACGTGATCGGACTGGCGAAGAACAATCGGCTGCTAGCCGCGATTGAAACTCCGATGGCGACGGCAAAAAAGCGGTTCGACAGGACCGGAAAGCCGGCGCGCGTCTTTAAGACGTTTCTGTATCAGACCCGAGACAGCTGGACTCGTGAGCGACGCATCATTGGTAAGGCCGAACATCTGGCCAAGGGCGCCAATCCCCGGTTTATCGTTACCTCGTTACCGAAAGGACGAACATCCCCAAGGCACATCTATGAACAGACCTACTGTGCACGGGGAGACATGGAAAACCGGATCAAAGAGCAACAACTCGGATTGTTCGCCGATCGGACCAGCACGGCCACCATGCGCGCCAATCAACTCCGACTCTACCTTTCATCGGTGGCGTACATGCTGATGCAGGCCTTGCGACGGCTCGGCTTGCAGGGTACCGAATTCGCGCGGGCGCAGTGCACCACGATTCGCCTGAAGCTGCTCAAGATCGCAGCCCAGATCCATGTCACGGTGCGTCGAGTCTGGATTCGGATGGCTGGAGGCTACCCCTACGCTACGGCGTTCGCTCAGATTTACGCGAACCTTCAACAAATCCCTCTGCGCTGTTAATCACTTCTTCTCAGACATCCCAACCTTCCCGTCTTTGGTCGGGATAGCTGTCTCTGTAATCCGATTTCACCTCACCATTCCTTGCAACACCCGTCATCCAGGCCCACTTTCTCAGCTCAGTCGGCATCTTTGCTCCCGCCAACCAGCTTCCGACGCCTTTTCCTTCTCCTAAATGCAGTCTTGGGCACCATTCATGAGAAATGCGGGCTAGAATTTCGAATTCCGAAACTTTCTCTTTCAACACGAAGAACACGCAGGTAAGAAAGAAAAAAAGGGTCTTCCGCAGAATTTGTGGGTAAAACCGTCTTCCATCGCCGCTTGAGGAGACCACGGTGCTCGCCAAGCCTCAAGGCTTCCCTCGCAAGCTCGGCGGCTGCGCCGGCCTTGACCCTCGGCTGCGCTCCGCGGTGTCGGCTGGTGTGGGCGATGGGGAACGGGGCCTCCGGCGGGGGCTCCGGGCACCGGGTGTAGGCGTCCGACCGAAGTGGGTACTGGAATATTCGCCGTCGAACAAAAAAATAAGGTACTTTGTTTCAATTACTTATGTGCGCACAGGCCTTTGGACTGCCCACAAATTCTGCGGAGGAGGCAAAAAAACTGCTTCGTTCACTTCGTGTCTTCGTGTTGAAAAAAATCTGTCGGTAGGAGGACTATTGGCAGGGGCACCCGACGTAGCTACTTCGACAGCCGGACTTCGGCGTTCTGGAAGTCGATGCTGACCCGGTAGCCCTTCAGAAAGTCGTACCCCACGACGCCGGCCACTTCGGTGCCGAGCATCTTCGATATTTCCCGCATGTCGATCGACACAACCTGCGAAAAACCTTCGAGATTCTTCTCGGTCGTGAATACGACTTCCGGGACCAGCAGGACGACTCCCTCGAATCCGCCGATACCGGCAAGGCCGAGATCGATCTTGGCTCCCGGTGTGTCCTCGGTGACGCCGAGCGTAGCGGCCATGTTGTGCGAGAGGACCGTCGTGACCGCTCCCGTGTCGACCAGGAAATTCCCCTGGTGTTCCCCATTGATCGTCAGAGGGATCAGGACGAGATTGTTGAAGAACCAGGACGGGATGTGTTCGACATTGTCGGAGACCTCGGGGGCATTGAACTCGATCCGGTCCCTCCGGTAATCGATCGACACCACCTGGTCGCTGAAGGTCGCCGTACTGAAGATTCCCGCAGCCAGCTCGCTTATCATCGGCTCGTCGATCGACCCGATCGGGAGGTTTCGAATTTCGATGTCCCCGAACTTCAACTCGTCGATCCGGTAGATGTTCGTGTCGACTTTCCCATCCCCCCCGATCCCGTGGATCAGCGTACTGGCGATGGGCTCCAGGCCGAGCTCGTTCACCA
This sequence comes from Terriglobia bacterium, assembly GCA_965262425.1. Taxonomy (GTDB): domain Bacteria; phylum Acidobacteriota; class Terriglobia; order 20CM-2-55-15; family 20CM-2-55-15; genus CAZOZZ01. The sequence continues at coordinate 4,314,233 of OZ253536.1, forward strand.
GCTTCTCGGTAAAGACGGTTTGAGATGCTCCGGTATCGACTATGAATTCGAACGGGCCCTTCTCACCGACCATGAAGTCCGCAAAGATAAGATTGATGGCCTTCAAGATCGGGATGGGCTCCTGATCGTCCGGAATCTCATAAGTGCCCATTTTTTCGGACCCGAAGTTTTGAATGACGTCCAACGCCGCCTGGACTTCGGCAACCCTGTCCGGGTCATAGCTGGGCTCCAGCGCCACGTAGGCCTCGAATTGTCGGGTCTGTTCCTGGAGGTTCCGGTCGATTCCCCAGGCCGCGGCCGCGGTGAGGCGGTAGATTGCTTCTTCGGGGTCCAGTTCCACCGCTTTCATCACCGAGCGCACCGCTTCTTTGGACTCCATCTTGGCCATCGCGAGCTTGCCCAGGCCATAGTGAGCCCGAGAGGTTTCAGGATCAAGTTCGAGAGACCTGCGGTATTGGGTCCGCGCCGCTTCGAAGTTGCCCTTCCGGAATTCGATTTCCCCTTTTAATGCAATACCTTGAGCGCTTTCGGGCAGCCCGATCAGAAGGGCCTGGGCTTCTTCGTACTGGTCGGTGAGCAGAAGTCCGGAGACTTCGTCGAGTGGATCGGCTGCGCGTTGGAACCCAAGGGCGAAAACCTGGAGTCCGAATATGAAGAGGGCGACCTGGACGAAGCGACGTGGTTGGCTTGACATGTTGTTTAGCCTCAGTATATTATCATCGTTTTGCGTTTATTAAAGGGAGAGGTTCTGGGAGCATGTCGACCCGATTCTTGAGCAAAGCTGAAGCGACCGCCGACGACCACTGGTTCGAGATCGATGCGACCGACCAGGTCCTGGGACGTCTGGCGACAAAAGTGGCCACCCTGCTGACGGGAAAACACAAACCCGAATACGCTCCGTTTTTGATCACTGGCGACCACGTCATTATCATCAACGCTGGTAAGGTTAGACTCACCGGACGGAAATTGGATCAGAAACTTTATCGACGGCACACCGGATATCCGGGCGGCCTGAGGGAAGTTCCGGCCCGCCGCATGTTCGAGACGAAGCCTGAGCGGATGATCGAGGAAGCCGTGATCGGGATGTTGCCAAAGAACAAGCTGCGCAAGCTGATGATGAAAAGATTACGTGTTTACGCGGGCAACGAACACCCCCACTCGGCACAGAACCCGAAAATCATCGAGAAGTTGTAGGCGATCAACACCGGAAAGCCGGGGTTGTGGAGGCTCATTGAGTTTAGTTCAGTATTACGGAACGGGTCGACGGAAGACATCGACAGCACGAGTTTTCATGAGGCCGGGGACAGGCAATATCAAGGTCAACCACAAGGCTTTCGAAACATATTTTTTCGATGAAGTCCAACGGATGATCATTCGACAGCCGCTCCAGCTTTCCGAAACCTTAGATAAATTCGACATCTTGGTAAACGTCCAGGGCGGTGGGCCGACCGGTCAGGCCGGCGCCGTGCGACACGGCATTTCCCGTGCCCTGGTGGTATTCAATCCGGAATTTCGGCCTGCCCTGAAGAAGGCCGGTTTTCTGAGACGCGACCCCCGAATGAAAGAGCGGAAGAAGCCCGGTCAGCCGGGAGCGCGTAAACGGTTCCAGTTCTCAAAACGTTAGCCTGGTTCCTCTCGGGTGCACGCGCCCGGGACAGAGTCTTGTTTTGGGAGCCCCAACGGTTCATGGGCGAGGCCGGCAGGGCGATTAACGAATCGTTGCCACGGAGGCTTATTTGGCATCTATCACAATGAAGGAACTTCTGGAGGCCGGCGTCCATTTCGGCCACCAGACGAAGCGTTGGAACCCGAAGATGAAACCTTACATCTTCGGGGAGCGAAACGGCATCTACATCATCGACCTCCAGAAAACCCTCCGCCTCTTCAAAGAAGTTCAACAGTTTGTTCTGGAGCTGGCCGCTCAGGGGAAGATTTTTCTCTTTGTGGGGACCAAGCGTCAGGCACAGGACGCGGTTGCGGAAGAATCTCGCCGTTGCGGCATGTACTTTGTCAACCAGCGTTGGCTGGGCGGGTTGATGACCAACTTCACTACCATCCAGAAGTCCATCCAGCGTCTGAAGGAACTGGAGGCGATGAAGGAGGACGGGCGTTACGACCTTCTGCCCAAGAAGGAAGTCTTGCGGCTTGAGCGCCTGCGAAAAGCCCTCGACAAGAACCTGTCGGGAATAAAAGACATGCCTCGCCTTCCGGACGCTGTGTTCATCATCGATTCGAGGAAGGAAGAGATTGCCGTTGCGGAAGCGAGGCGACTGAAGATTCCGGTCATGGCGATTGTCGATACAAACTGCGATCCCGAGCAGATCGATTATGTCATTCCGGGAAACGACGACGCTCTCCGTGCGATCCGGCTGTTCAGCTCGAGAATTGCGGACGCGATTCTTGAAGGTCAGGGCATGGCAGCCAAGGCCAAGGCTGCCGAGCAAGCTGAAGCCCAGGCCGCCGCAGCGCCGGCTCCAGTTGTAAAGGCTCCGGCTGAAGAGGCGCCCTCCGCCGTCGCGCCGGCATCTCCCGCTCCCGCCCCGGCGCCGGCCCCAACCGAGGCGCCCGCCGAAGTGGTCGCGGAAGTTCCTGCTGCCGCCGAAGTCCCAAAAGAGCCGACCCCTCCGCCCCAACCGGTAGAAACGACTGTAGTCGAGCCGGCGGCGGCCCCGGAAACGACCGAAGAATCTGTCGAAACCAAGGACGACACCTCGGCGGCGAGCTAACTCGCCCGGAACGGCGACGACTGAGGGTGGGCCATTCGGTCCAGAGGCGGAAATTGAAGCGATTTTCGCCTATTTTTTTGTTAAGGAGTTCAAGAGTCGATGGGAATCAGTGCCCAGCAGGTTAAGGAATTGCGCGAGAAGACCGGCGCCGGAATGATGGACTGCAAGAATGCTTTGGTCGCTTCGGACGGAGACATCGAAGGTGCCATCACCGCGCTACGGAAGAAGGGGCTTGCCTCTGCTCAGAAGAAAGCCGGGAGGGTCGCCGCCGAAGGGATGATCGGCCACTACATCCACGGGGAAGGGGCGATCGGCGTTCTCGTAGAGGTCAACTGTGAGACCGACTTTGCCGCCCGCAATGAAGAGTTCAAAGCCGTGGTCAAAGATATCTGTATGCACGTTGCCGCGCAGAATCCGGATTATGTACGCAGGGAGGATGTGCCCGACGAGATCGTGAACAAGGAGAAGGAGATATACAGGGATTCGGCACGTTCTTCTGGAAAGCCGGACCACATTATCGATAAAATCGCCGAGGGTAAGCTGAACTCGTTCTACAAGATGTCTTGCCTGTACGAACAGGAATTCGTCAAAGACACGTCGATCACGGTAGAAGAGCTTCTCAACGGCCTGATCGGTAAGATCGGCGAGAATATCCGCGTTCGGAGGTTTGTCCGCTTCAAAACCGGCGAAGGCCTGGAGAAACGCACGACGGATCTCGCCGGCGAAGTTCAAGACGTTCTAAAAAGTTGATTGTCCTTTTTTGAGTCGGACTTTGGCCGACCGAAGTTTGACCGAAGTCCGATCGGGGGCTTTCCGCTCCCGCCCCGGCGCACAGCATGGAACCGCAACCCAGCTCCGAGCCCGAGGCTCAATCAAAGTACGGAAGGGTGCTGCTCAAGTTGAGCGGGGAGTCTCTAATGGGCTCCCAGCCGTTCGGTATCGACCCCCAGATCGTTCTCGGGATCGCAGCTGAAATCAAAGACGTTCACGAGCTCGGCGTCGAGATCGGTATTGTCATCGGTGGCGGGAACATCTTCCGGGGCCTGGCCGCCAGCGAGCAAGGTTTTGATCGAGTTTCAGCAGACCACATGGGTATGCTGGCTACCGTGATCAATGCGCTTGCCCTGCAGGACGCTCTGGAAAACACCCACGTCAAGACACGCGTTTTGTCGGCGATCGAGATGCGGCAGGTCGCCGAACCCTACATCCGTCGGCGCGCCGTTCGTCACCTCGAGAAGGGCCGCGTCGTCATTTTCGGGGCCGGCACCGGCAACCCCTACTTTTCAACCGACACAACAGCAGCACTGCGCGCCATGGAGATCAAGGCCGAAGTCATCATGAAGGCCACGCGCGTCGATGGTATTTACGACGCCGATCCGGAAAAGGTGAAGGACGCGAAGCTGCTCCCCAAGATTTCCTATCTGGACGTCCTGACGCGGGGCCTCCGGGTCATGGATACCACGGCCATATCGTTGTGCATGGACAACCATCTACCCATCATCGTCTTCAACATCAAAGGGCGAGGCAACATAAAACGCGTCATCCAGGGTGAAAAGATCGGGTCGCTCGTTTATTAGGCCGGATCGCTCTCCGATCCAGCCTCTGGAGGCAGTCGACATGCCGAGCAAAGAAGAAATCGCACGGATCAATCAGCGGATGGGAAAAGCAGTCGAGGACCTGCGCAAGGAACTGTCGGGAATCCGGACAGGACGGGCTTCGGTCTCACTGTTTGAAAACATCCAGGTCGATTACTATGGTGCTCCGACGCCGATCAACCAGGTGGCCGGCCTAGCCGTTCCCGAATCGAGCCTCGTGACCGTCCAGCCCTACGACGTTACCCTGATCGGCGCCGTCGAAAAAGCGATCCTGGCTTCCAACCTCGGCCTGAATCCATCCAATGACGGCCGCCTGATCCGTATCCCCATCCCACCGCTGACCGAGGAAAGACGGAAAGACCTCGCCAGGCACGTACACAAAGTACTCGAAGATCATCGAACTGCCGTCCGAAACATCCGCCGGGATGGAAACGACGTGATGAAGAAACACCTCAAGGCCAAGGAAATGTCCGAGGACGACGAGCATCGTGCTCTCGATGAGATCCAGAAGCTGACGGATTCCTACATCAAGAAGCTCGAAGATGTCGCCAAAGCCAAAGAGGAAGAAATTCTGACTGTCTAGTGGTCCCCGCCAGATGTAGCGATACTATCTCCGAAGGAGGTTGCAAGCGGACTGATGGGTGAGATCCACCGTGTGGTGAGTGTGAGCTTTCGACAGGGTTTAGCGTTCGTGAGGGGCAACCTCCATCGGCCCTACGGGTTCGGGCGGAACGGCACCGTCTTTGGCGTCGCTCCTCCTCACAATGAAGAGCATTGGCTCGTCGTCGCTCCGCCAAATCCGGTACCGTTGCACTCCGAAATCTAGTACCGCTATATCTGGCGGGGACCACTAGCGGAATGTGGAAGTAAGCGTGTCGGGGTGGCCGTCCCTGGCCACCCGCCCAGCAAGACAAAACGCTGTCCTCCGGGGTTCAACTCCCCCCCATCTAACTCTTCCACCGCCCCGCCTTCGACGGCTTCGCTCCCATCGCCAGTTTCAGGTTCGGATCGGCATTAAGGTCGTACTTGTCGCGCTCGCCGCGTTTGAGTTTGAACGAGCCCGCGGCAGCGATCATGGCGGCGTTGTCGCCGGTGTAAACGGGTCGGGGACAATAGAAGGCCAGTTCTCTTGCGGAAACGGCTTCAGCCATGGCTTCTCTTAGACGGCTGTTTGCCGCCACACCTCCCGACAGCATGATCGAACGTGGGTGAAGCTCGCGCGCGGCCTGTATCGTTCGGGAGACCAGGGCGGCGACCACGGACTCCTGAAAGCCTGTGAGCAGATCGAGCCGGGCGGGATCGGACCGGCTTTGCTCTTCGTTCTTCGGTCCGAGATCTTCCTCCTTCACCTTCCGCAGGACCGCGCTCTTGACGCCACTGAAACTGAAATCCATCGTCTGGTCCGAGATCCTGGCAACGGGAAAGCGTACGGCGCCACGGGTTCCCAGGGAAGCCAGTCGGTCTATGACGGGTCCGCCCGGGTAGGTTAGACCGAGGAGTTTGGCCACTTTGTCGTATGCCTCTCCGGCCGCGTCGTCCCGTGTCTTGCCGATCAGCTTGTAGGTCAAGTGAGACCAGTCGCCCGTCTCGGATTCCACCCAGAACAGGTTGGTGTGACCGCCGGAAACGACAAGCGCCAGCGCGGGGAATTCGACTTCAGGTCTATCAAGGAAAACGGAATAGATGTGGCCTTCGATGTGATTCACGCCCACCATCGGCTTACCGGTCGAAAACGCAATCGCCTTGGCGTACGTCAAACCGACCAGGAGCGAGCCAACCAGGCCGGGGCCGCTGGTGGCCGCGATACCGTCGATTTGGTTGATGCCGAGCCCCGCGTCGGAGAACGCCTGCTCGACGATGGGCCGGATCTTCTTGATATGCTCCCGCGACGCGAGTTCCGGCACCACGCCGCCGTACACCTTATGCGTGTCGACCTGGGAGTGGACCACGTTCGCCAGGATCTCCCTTTCGTCTCGAACGATCGCGGCTGCCGTTTCGTCACAGGAAGTCTCGATTCCCAGTACCAGCATGATGATCGATTCGTAACCTAAACGCTTTCGGTCGCGCTGCCGATGCCAGACGTCATGCGGGTCAAAACTTCTTCGTAGGGGGCTCTGGCGACACCGTGATCCGTGATGATGGCGGTGACGAGTTCGTGAGGAGTGACGTCAAAGGCCGGATTGAAGGCGGAAACCCCCTCGGGCACCACGCGGACTCCGCCAAACGACGTGACTTCGGATGAATCCCGTTGCTCGATCGGTATTTCAGACCCGTTCGCGATCGTCAGATCGAGGGTCGTGACCGGGGCGGCGACAAAGAATGGAATCTCGTGTTGTTTCGCCAGTACGGCGACGGTGTAGGTGCCGATCTTGTTGGCCACGTCGCCGTTGCGCGCGATCCGGTCCGCTCCCACAATTACGGCATCGATGAGGCCCTGTCTCATGAACGCGCCCGCCATGTTGTCGGCGATGACATGGACATCAATGTTGTCCTTCCACAATTCCCATGCAGTCAGACGGGCTCCCTGAAGAAAGGGGCGGGTTTCGTCGGCCAGAACCCGAAGCCGATTTCCGCTCTCGACCGCGGCCCGAATCACTCCCAGCGCCGTTCCGTATCCTGCAGTGGCCAACGCTCCGGCGTTGCAGTGCGTCAGCACCGTCCCTCCCGGCGGCATCAGTTCCTGACCGAATCGACCCATCCTCATGTTGGCATCGATATCTTCCTGTTGCACCTCGAGGGCTTCGTCGATCAGGCGTTGACGGAGTACATCCAGCCCGAGCCCGTCGGCAACCAGCCCGCCGAAACGACGCTTCATCCGTTCGACGGCCCAGAAGAGATTGACGGCAGTCGGTCGGGTCGCCTCGATCGTGTCCGAAATCGTTTCGAACTCCGAGGTCGCTTCTTCGAGGGTCGAGGCCGTGGAGTTCTTCATCCCCAGAGCGATTCCCATAGCGGCTGCGACACCGATGGCAGGTGCGCCCCGGATAACCATCGATCGAATCGCTTCGGCAACCCCCTCGTAGGTCTTAAACACCGGGTATTCTTCGGCCATCGGAAGCTTTGTCTGATCGATCATGCGGACGCCCTGGTCCGTCCATTCGATTGTCTTGATCATGGTTGGATACCGAACCCGTTATTCTAACATCTCCCTAAAAGCCCCCGAACGGATCGGTTGTTTTGATTGTGCTACATTGGATCCGGGTGACAGTTTCACCCGCAAGTAAACCGTGGCTACTGAATACATGACGGTGATCGGCCTGGAATGCCACGCGCAGCTGCGGACGCGATCCAAGCTGTTCTGCTCCTGCTCGACCCGTTTCGGAACAGAACCAAACCAGAACACCTGTCCTGTCTGTCTCGCTCTCCCCGGTGCCCTGCCGGTCTTGAACCGAACCGCCGTCTCCTTGGCGATCCGTGCCGCTCTGGCTCTCGACTGCACGATCAATCCGGTGTCCCAGTGGGCGCGGAAGAACTATTTTTATCCCGACCTTCCGAAGGGATATCAGATTTCCCAGTTCGAGCGACCTATTGCCGAGAACGGTCACCTCGAAATCGAAGTCGAGGGCGTGACCCGGAACATCCGCATCCAGCGAATCCACATGGAAGAGGATGCCGGAAAGTCGCTGCACGAAGGGTTTCCCGATTCCGATCGGAACACCTACATCGACCTGAATCGAAGCGGCGTGCCTCTGGTGGAAATCGTTACCCACCCAGATCTTCGGTCGTCAGCCGAAGCCGCTGAATATCTCACGCGCCTGAAACAGATTCTGGAGTACCTGGAAGTCTGCGACGGGAACATGGAAGAGGGGAGCCTGCGTTGCGATGCCAACGTGTCGATATGTGCTCCCGATTCCGACGAATTCGGAACGCGGACTGAACTCAAGAACATCAATTCGTTTCGCTTTCTCCAGAAAGCAATCGATTACGAAGTCGGCCGCCAGATCGATGTCGTCGAAGAAGGAGATCGCGTCGTTCAGGAAACCAGGCTGTGGAACAGCGTCGAGGAACATACGGTTTCGATGCGAAGCAAGGAGGAAGCCCACGACTACCGCTACTTCCCCGAACCGGATCTTCCCTTGCTGGTTCTCGAAGAAGCCCGGCTTGAAGAGATTCGTCAGTCCCAGCCGGAACTTCCGGCGGCGCGCCGGGGGCGTTTTCTCGAGGACTACTCTCTTTCGGACTACGACGCGGGGGTACTGACCTCAACTCGGTCTCTTGCCGATTACTTCGAGGCCGCCGTCAAGCTTTGCGACGAGCCGAAGAGTGTCGCCAACTGGATGATGGGTGATTTGTTGCGGCTCTTCAAGGACGATGGCGTGGACTTGATGGACCTCCGCGAAGTGACCGTCAGCCCCGCCATGCTCGCCGACATGATCAAGCTGGTCGGCGACGGGACAATTTCCGGAAAGATTGCCAAGACCGTAATCGAGGAAATGTACCGGCACGGCCAACCTCCCGGGAGCATCATCGAAGAGAAGGGGCTGACACAGATCAGCGACACGGGCGAGATCGAAACGATCGTGGAGAAGATCATCGAAGAGAACCCTGGTCCGGCCGAGCAGTACCGATCCGGAAAGACCGGAACGCTCGGCTGGTTTGTGGGACAGGTGATGCGGGCGACCCAGGGGCGTGCGAATCCAAAGAGCGTGAACGAGCTTCTCAGAAAGAAGCTTGCAGGCTAAAAATTTTGACGTTATAGTGCCGATCAATATGGGCGTTGATAAGCGCAAGAAGCAGATTTCAGATTTCTACCGGGAGGAGTTTGTACGCCACAAGTCCCGGCTGGAATTCCAGCGCGCGTTCTTCGCCGAACAGACATATGAGGAAATCGAAACTGTCCTGAACAAGATCATCGAAGAAATCGACAAGATTTCCGACGTGGACAACTTCGAGGAACTTGCCAGCCACTTGCTCTATCGCATCGACGTTGTGACCAGCCTTTCGGCGTCGAAGCTTGATCCTTCCTATCGCGTTCACTGAGCGCAATCCGTTACATTTTTTGGGTTCTCGGCAAAATCTGTGGGTAGAAACGGGCAAATGAGTGGCCTGTGGAAAGTGGCGACGCTGAGGGAATCCGGTAAGAGACGCGCGGATTTCCACAGCGACTTGAATCGGCCGGAAAAGACGTGGGGCCGATTCACACTTCCACACAGGCCGGGATGAGGAGAAACCGACGATGAGAACGAAAGGGATGTAGCACACCCTGGCTCGAATCCTGTATTTGGTATTGCACCAAACAAATCCAAAGCAGGAGAGACGAGACCAGGGTGCAAGTGAAGACTATTCTGAATCGAGTGCAGAAGTTCAAGTCCTTTGTCTACGGAGCAGTGCGATGGGAACGAATCGGGGGCGAGACGGCACTGTTGGTGGAGATATTTCCACGACGCAACAGCCGGCCGGTCTGCTCGGGCTGCGGGCGTGCGGGACCGGGTTACGACACGCTGGAGGCCCGCCTGTTCGAGTTTGTGCCGCTGTGGGGCTTTCCCGTGTTCTTCGTGTATCTGATGCGGCGTGTGGATTGCAGGCGTTGTGGCGTGAAGGTCGAATCGGTGCCCTGGGCCGAGGGTAAGCAAACCTTGACGCGGACGTATATGCAATTTCTGGCCGGTTGGGCGCGGCGGATGTCCTGGCAGGAGGTTGCCGACATCTTCCGGACTTCCTGGGAGAAGGTGTTTCGATCTGTGGAATGGATCGTCGGCTGGGGGCTGGCGCACCGGGACCTGGAGGGTGTGACCGCGATTGGCGTGGACGAGATTCTCTGGCGCCGGGGGCACAAGTACCTGACGGTGGTCTACCAGATCGACCGGCATTCCAAGCGGCTGCTCTGGGTCGGCCGGGATCGCACGGTGAAAACGTTGCTGCGCTTCTTCCAGCAATTCGGAGTCGAGCGCGCCGCCGAGTTGAAGTTCGTGTGCAGCGACATGTGGAAGCCGTATCTGAAGGTGATTTCCAAGAAAGCATCGACGGCCCTGCATGTTCTGGATCGGTTTCATATCGCCATGCACATGAATAAGGCCATCGATGAGGTTCGAGCCCAGGAATCCCGGGATATGAAAGCCGCGGGATTGGAGCCGATCCTGAAACACTCCCGGTGGTGTTTGCTCAAGCGCCCCCAGAACCGAACCGACAAGCAAGACATCAAGCTGGCCGACCTGCTCCAGTACAACCTGCGGACCGTTCGGAGCTTTCTGCTCAAGGAGGACTTCCAGTTCTTCTGGGAGTACACGTCGCCCTACTGGGCCGGTCAATTCATGGATGCCTGGTGCCGGCGGACGATGCGATCCCGGATCGAGCCCATGAAAAAGGTGGCGCGCATGCTCCGCTCCCACCGGGAACTCCTGCTCAACTGGTTCCGTGCCAAAAAGCGGATTTCCGGGGGCATCGTCGAAGGTTTCAACAACAAAGCGAAAGTGACCACCAGAAAAGCGTATGGTTTTCGGACCTTTAGAGCTGCCCAAGTCGCTCTCTACCACACGCTTGGAGCGTTACCGGAACCCGATGTCGCCCACAGATTTTACTGAGGAGGCCATTTTTTTGACCGAGAGGCGCAGAGACTCAGAGGTTTTTGTCAGGAAAGCTACGCTGGAATAAGGTTGCGCCTACTTGTAGTTCAGAGTTCCGTCGGGGAATTTGAAGTAGGCCTGCCGTTCGATGTCACGGATTTCGACCGTGATCTGCAGGTCCGTGATTTCAGAGGGAGGGACGAAACATTCGCGCAATGCCCCGAGTAGTTTCTGGCCGATCGTCTGTTTGGATTCGGGGGACCGGCCTTCCATGAAACGGACATCGAGGTGGACGAACGCCGAGGAGTTGTGACCGTCGGCGACATAGAAACGATCCTGTTCCACCGCACGGCTCTTGCAGTTGGCGACTCTGATGCCGCTTTCGGACAGCACCATGTGGAGCCTCCGAAAGAGATCATCGAACTCGGTCTTTGGAGGAACGTTACTCGTGTGTTCGAGCGTCAAGTGGGGCACGGAAACACCTCCCATTTTTAGAGTCGGATGCCGGTCTGCCGAAGCTATGATTCGCCGCCCGGGAATGCCTCATTCCGTTTCACGTTGTGTGCTTGCCACAGGTGACGTCGGTCATGAGCGGCGAGCACCCGGAAGGCTTGCCCGAGGCTCACTCGCAGAATCTTCATGGCCGGAGAAGACAGGCGAATCCGGCCGAGGTCAAGTCCGGAAGAGCGTCCAATCCGCTCGCGCAACTCACTCCGCAGCCGGACAAAGTTTCCAACTGCGTCTCGATCCGGATCGGGCATAGGCTGGAACGTCTTCGGGGCTTTGAAACGGCGTTTGACCGGCGGTTCGAGCGACTGGATCAGCCAGGAACCGAGAAGCGTACCCCCTGAAGACTTGCCGCCAATTGTTTTCCGCCGCCGGCCGCGTTCGATGGCGGCGTCTATGTTCGGCAGATACATTTCAGTTGTTCGATTCACGTGTTCCAGGCAATGAAGGATCGACCACGCCCCCGCCGTCGGCCTCCATCTGAGGCCGGTCTCGGAAAGACCGTCGGTCAACGCCCGCAAGTCGGTCTCGATGGTTTCGAGTTCATCCAGACACTTCTGGAGCGTCGGTTCTGTTCCGCCGTTCTGGACCGCGGAACGTTCCGAACCGATCCTTTCAGTCATAGTTACCTCCGGCCGCCAACTTCCAGCGTGCACAAACTCGGACCGAATTTCAACCGCTTGTCTCGCCCGGATCTTCGAGCGACGAGAGAGATGGCGTATTCACCCGTCGTTCACCCCATCCTTCAAGCCGTTTTTACAAACTCGCATTGTTATTTAGTTGACGGGTTCGGGGAATAGGCCTATTTAATGACGATGATTAACTTTCTCCTCGCATTCGCCTTGTTCCTTCCCGCCGCGACCCAGATCCCCGATCGAAACCAGATTGCACCCGGCGCCATCGCACGGAGTAATGCGGCCGGTTTCAGCGTGATCGGGCGTCTCACGTTTGAGGACGGTACCGTGCCGTCGATCGTGGATGTCGAACTCCGGTCGCCGGACGGATTGAACACCCTCGAGACGAAGCAGGCCACGATGGAAGGAATCTTTCAATTCAACGGCGTGGGTCTGTGCCGTTACTTTGTGGTGATTGAGAGCGACCGGTATCAGTATGTTAGACACCTGCTGGACGTCGATACACGAAGCTTCAGTGTGATCAACCTCGACCTTTCTCTCTATCCGAGGCCGACCCTTGCGGATGGGACTCCCCTCGTCAGCATTGAAGAACTTCGACGGGACATTCCCAACGATGCGGTGAAAAAGTTGGATGAAGCCCTGGAAGAATTCCAGGACGATGATGCAAAGAAAGGAATCGAGCGGCTGGAGGAGGCAATTGAGATCGCCCCCGACTTCTACGAGGCGCACCTCGAACTGGGGTACGCGCACCAGCGCGAGCGCAGAGCCGAAGAAGCGATTGACTCGCTTGAGAAGGCTTACGAACTGAACCCGACCTCGGCTGGCGCGACGACATGGCTCGGTCGCTTGTATTTTGAAACGGAAAACTACCCGGCGGCCGTTGAGAGGTTGCTGACGAGGGTAGACATCGGTGACGCAACCGCCGATGATTACTTCATCCTCGGCTCGTCCTACTACCGGCTCGCCCAACCCCGAGAAGCCGAGTCCAACCTGCTTCAGGCGGTGATGGTGTCTCCGGAAGAAGCTGCTGGCGCCCGGCTCCAGCTCTTCAACCTATACATGAGAACCCGGTTGCCGGCCAAGGCGTTGGAGCAAGTGGAAGCGTATCTTGAAGAGTTTCCCGACCACCCCAATCATGACGCAATGAAAGAAAGGGCCGACCAGCTCCGAAAATCGATTCCGAATTGAACCCCATCAGTTCGCTATGAATCCAGCCGGGGGGAGGCTCACTCCCCCCTTGAGTTGTTCCCCACAAACTGCTAAGAGAGGAAAAGGGACTTCACCGCAGAGGCAAAGGCGCAGAGGTGTTTCTTGCTGCCGTTTGAGCGGTCTTCCGAACGAAAGGTTTTCCCTGTCTCTGCGCCTCTGCGCCTCTGCGGTGAAAACTCTTTCCTAGTCAGCCATACCAAAGAAGAAGGTGAAACTGTCATGTCGCAAATCGTCGTCGAAGACTTGTCGAAAACCTTTCATATCGCGCGACGCGAACCCGGGCTGTGGGGGAGCGTCAAGGGCCTCGCGAAGAGGGAATGGCGGGAAGTACGGGCGCTGGATAGCGTCTCCTTTTCGATCGAAAAGGGTGAGATCGTCGGATACATCGGGCCAAACGGTGCCGGAAAGTCCACGACCGTAAAACTCCTTTCGGGGATTCTGGTTCCCGATTTCGGGCGGGTTTCCGTGATGGGTCGGACTCCCTGGGTGGATCGGGTCGATTACGTCCGACAGATCGGTGTGGTTTTCGGCCAACGGACCCAGCTCTGGTGGGACCTTCCCGTCATCGAGTCCTTCGACCTTCTTCGAGACATCTACAGAGTTCCGGAGGCAAAGTACCGTGCCAGCCGCGACCGGCTGATCGACACGCTCAACCTGGGTGAACTTCTGGATACGGCGGTGCGGCAGTTGTCACTTGGCCAGCGGACGCGTTGCGATCTGGCTGCGGCGCTGCTGCATGAGCCGGAATTGTTGTTCCTTGATGAGCCTACGATCGGTCTGGATGCGGTTTCCAAGCTTGCGGTGCGGGAGTTCATTAAGGGTCTGAACGAACAGCATGGCGTGACGGTTATTCTCACCACCCACGACATGGACGATATCGAGGCGCTCAGTCGTCGGGTTTTTGTCATCAACGACGGCACGATCCTTTCGGATGGTACGCTGTCGGAGCTTCGCCGGAGTGTGACGCGGGAAAGATGGCTGACCGTGGACTTGGCCGACGGTGTCGCCCCATCGGAGTTCACCGATCCCGCCACCCGACTCATCGTGCGGGACGAGAAACGATTCTGCGTGGCCTTCGATCCGCAGCAGATCAGCGTTGCGGATCTGATCGCCCGTATCGTCCGCCGCTATCGCGTTCATGATCTGCTTGTCGAGAACCCACCGATCGAAACGATCATTGCAAAGATCTACGCGCAAAGCGCCTAGCCATGAACCCGTACCTGGCAATTCTCTCGTCCCGTTTCCGGACCCTGCTCCAGTATCGTGCGGCTGCGATTGCGGGAATCGGAACCCAACTGTTCTTCGGACTCGTCCGCATGATGATTTACGACGGGTTTTACAGCTCATCGACGACGACTCAGCCGATGACGCACGACCAGGTCCTCACTTACATCTGGCTCGGCCAGGCGCTGTTGCTGCTGACACTCCTGGCGGTTGACCGGGATGTTGCCGACATGATCCGAACCGGCAACGTCGTCTATGAGATGATCCGTCCCTTGGACCTGTATTCGTACTGGTACGCGAGGGCCTTCAGCGGCCGCGCCGCGCCGCTGCTGATGCGTTCGGGACCGATCTTAATAGTCGCCGGTCTGTTCCTGGGTCTACAGGCCCCAGTTTCAATGGTGGCCGGAACATTGTTCCTGCTGTCCGCTTTCCTTGGACTCCTCCTGGCCGCCTCGCTGGTGGCTCTGATCACGATCTCCATGTTGTGGACCATCTCGGGAGAGGGAGTTTCACGTCTCGTACCGCCGTTGATATTTTTCTTCTCCGGCATCATCATTCCACTCCCCTTCTTTCCCGAGTGGCTTCAACCGCTCCTCGATTTTCTTCCCTTCCGAGGGTTGATCGACACGCCGTTTCGCCTCTATCTCGGGCACCTCGGCGGTGCGGCGGCGATTGCGGCAGTTGTGCACCAGGTCCTGTGGCTGTCTGTTTTTGTGATCGCAGGGCGCTGGATACTGTCACGTGGCCTCGGTAGGCTCGTTGTCCAGGGAGGGTGAGCAAGGGATGGGTATGAACTCGCTACGACTCTATTTCCGCTACGTCGACATTTCGTTGCGCAGCCAGATGCAATACCGCGGGTCTTTTCTGATTCGTACGGTCTCACACTTTCTCGTAACAGGTGCGGAGTTCCTGGGCTTAGCCGTCCTTTTCCAACGCTTCGGCCAGATCCAGGGCTGGACTCTTCCACAGATGGCACTGTTCTACGGCATCATCTCGCTGTCGTTCGCAATCGCCGAGGCGGTGGCGCGCGGATTCGATGTCTTTCCACACCTCATCAAGAGCGGCGATTTCGACCGGGTTCTCCTTCGCCCCCGCTCGCCCGCCCTCCAGGTTCTTGGACAGGAGTTCCAACTCGAACGGGTCGGACGTTTTGCGCAGGGTTTGATCGTTCTGCTCTGGGCGGCGGGGAGGCTCAAGCTGGACTGGACGGTCGCCAACACCACCCTGCTTCTCCTGGCCATAGCCGGGGGTGCGTGCCTGTTTTCGGGTCTGTTCGTTCTGCAGGCGACGATCTGCTTCTGGACCATCGAATCGATCGAAATCGTAAACGTCACAACCTACGGTGGCGTCGAGGCTTCCCAGTTTCCCCTGACGATTTACCGGCCGTGGTTTCGTGCGATCTTCATCTTCGTGATCCCTCTGGCAACGATCAACTACTTCCCGGCCCACGCGATCCTCGGCCTGGACGATGTCCTCGGTTCCACGCGGCTAATTCAGTGGCTGTCTCCCCTGGGTGGAGTCGTCTTCCTGCTTGTCAGTCTTCAGTTCTGGCGGTTCGGAGTGAAACACTACACGTCGACCGGCTCGTAGGGGAACCGAATCAAAGCTTCCGGAAACCGTTACTCTTGGGAACTGCGTCTCGTCATCTCACTCTCGACCCAGCGTCCGACGCAGTTCCTCCACCTTGCACCGCGACTGGTAGAAGCGCGATCAGAACGGCGACCGACAGACTGTTCAACGTCTCCTTTCCCGGAGGTCGATCCGGATGCCAATCGGTAACGGTGTAGGTTCCTGGTCGGCGGCGCTCGTGCTCATCTTCCGACGGAGGATTTGTCGGGACTTCACATATTATCAAACCGGTCGAAAGGTTTAACAATCTATGATTTTCCACCCTCACAGTTATCTTTTTCTGCCAAACATAAACCCTGAGGCCGTGGTCGTTCCAGATAGCGTGTACGGGCGTCCCTCCGTGGGCGCCCGCCAGGTTTGACGAAATCGATGGGGCAGGCTCTTGACTGTGGCACGCTTGTCTTGCCTGGCGGGTGGCCAGGGACGGCCACCCCGACACGCTGTCCTGTCTGGCGGAAGCGGTAGTCGGGGGCAATCAAAACAGTCACTTGGTTGGAACGCCATCCTGCAACGTCACGTGCTAAGATTTCGATGAGGTACCTTTCCATTGGATAGCATGCGGAAAGTCATAGTCGTTGTCGCCGTTGCGGCCCTTCTGCTCGCTGTCCTTCCAAGTCTTGACGCCGACGTTCTATATGCCGTTCTAGCCTTCGCTTTTTGCTTTTGCGCCGCAGCCACTTTCGTCCGCTACAGACAAACAGATGATGACGCGGACTACACGTTCCCGTTCCGCATATCTTCAGGCCCCCGAGCCCCTCCGATCTCGTAGATCTGCCCGCTGACCAGTAGACGCCGTTCAGATCAACTCGCAAAACTGCATCCGTGGTCCATGCCCACACGTCGTATTGCAGTGATGGAGAGACTCATGTTTCTAAAACGACATCTCAAGGCCATAGTGCTCTTCACGCTACTCCAATTAGGGACAATGATTGGAATCCCGTTTCGTCCTGAAGACATAGAACAACTGTTGAGTAAATCGCGTTTAGCCAGGGCGGAAGCAACCCAACGGAGGGAACACCATGAGCGAGAAAAAGGCTCGGGGGAGAGCCTCGATAGCGCGACTCGCCCCGGGTGAATTCACCCTCGCCAGAGAGTTCGGTTTCACCGAGGGTGAGGTTTGCGCTGAAGTGTGCCCAGTGCGGCCGGTCCCCCTCGATCTGACCGATGCCACCAGACTAGGTGCCCGGGGGCAACTGGGTCGGGGTCGCACACGCGCTTGCTGCGAACCAGACGATGATGGCTAGGAGCCTGCGCGGAAGACGAGATCTACTGCGAAAGCGGTATAATCGGTCCATATTTCCTCGATTTTTCGTTAAATAGAACCACTATTCGCCCCAAAATCGAGAAAATGCCTCAAAGTCGAGGGAATCTGACCTCGATTCTCCACTTTCTCGCTACGATCCCTTCTGCCGCGCCGGCTCCTAGGGAATATTGAAGCGTCGCGACACGACCTGTTCGAAACATTCCGGGGTCTCCTTTTCGGGATCTGTTGTTTGCAGAAGGTGTGACGTCCTGATTTTCCAAAAGGTTTCAGCCCGGATAGTGGAGTTGATCCAGCAGCCTGTGGTGGGCGCGAAGAGGGGCGGAATGGCCGTCCAAAATTTTCGGAAATCTTCAGCAGAGTGTTGAGGGGCCGTTCATTTCGAAGACCGGTGACGGTGGCATGTTCAGCAACGTCCACGACATGGCCCGTACACTCGGACCGGCGAACCCCACCTACGGCTTCATGAACTGGTTCCTCAATACGACTTCAACCGACAGGGAGGGAACGAACGACGGGCGCTGCCGCGAAGGCGCCGTTCCCGAATTAAGACCATTATCGAGGACGGTTCGCCTCCCACTGAGTCAGGAAGCAAAGCACCACGACGACCACGGTGAACGTTGCTCCGGCCCAGATTCCGCCGTCCGGAAGTTCCAGCAACAACAGGAACAGAAAAGGCGAAAGCAACGCCGCAAGAATCATGATCAACATCGGTATGGCGGCCTTGTGGGCGAAATTCATGCCGGCCCCAGTCCAGCGAATCCGTAGCGGCACGATGATCCGTGGGTCGTCCGGGCAGTTGTAGATCGGGCCCGACCAGTACTGTGGGTCTCGCCAGAGCTTGTCTATTTCTTCTCTGGTCATCTAGTCTCCAGCCGCGGAAAGTTACCGAGCGGGTTTTCGCCAGTTCGTGTCGAAACCAAATTCCGCAAGTATTCGACTGCTCTCTCGCGAGTGCGCTCCGACGCCCTCGACACCATGGGAATCATCTCCGGGCACAACCGGGACGTTCAGCTCGAGAGCTTTTCTGAGGATCGTCGGGGCAACGTAGGGCTCTTTCTGGCCTTTCGAAATGGCCCGGCCGTTGAAGTCGAGGATCAGGCCCAGTTCGGCGATCGCCTGGAGATTGCGCTCCACCCGCGCCCGGATCCCCGTCCGTTCGAGACGTTCGGTATAGTCCGGGTCAAACATCCGGATCAGGTCAAAGTGCCCGACCACGGCGGGTCGCAGGGCACGGATCATTTCGTGCTGTTGATCGAAATAGGCGCAGTACAGTTCATCGACTCCGCCTGCTTCCCGCAAGGACTCTTCAAACATGCCCTCCGAAACGTCGATGGGCGTGTCGGCGACGTGGTGTACGGATCCGACGATATAGTCCGGCTTGAACTCCTCGATGAGATCCCTGACGAAGGCCTGATATCCCGTGCATGTCTCGGTTTCGAAACCCACGAAGATTTCGATGTCCGGAGCATACTTACGCTGAAGAGTCCGGGCGGTTGCGATGTATTGTCCGAAACGCTCCCGCATCCCCACAGCGTCGATGCCGGCGGCCCGTTCTTCATCATTAACCAAGCCGTCGCTCGGAGCCGGCATGTGTTCGGTCAGACCGACCCACGAGAATCCGCGATCGATATAGGCCAGGACGACCTCTTCGAGCGTATTCCGGGCGTGGCTGCAAAACTCGGCACTGTGTCCGCCGTGGACGGAGACCAGTTCGATCTCGGTATCCTCAGTCATTCGGTTCGCACGATCCGTGTTGCTCCTCTGCTGGATTGCGCCCGGGTTGGCGCGTTGAACGACGCAGTCGTTGGTGTCGTGTGGGTACGATCATACCGTTCGGGTCGGCCGGACACAAATTGGCTCCATCTCCAAGGCGGAAGCGACTCTTTCGACACGATAGGTCTTTCGACTACGATTATCCGTATGACTGAACAGAACGATCACCTTTCAGGCGAACTCCGGACTTCACGGACGAAGCTGGGCCGACTTCCAGAAAGGGGAGCCCACGACTTTGAGACCGTGGCGCGAATTCTGGACGCGGCCTTCCTCTGTCACATCGGGTTCGCGATCGACGGCGAGCCCTACGTCGTTCCTACCGGTTATGCTCGGGACGGTCGTCAACTCTATATCCATGGATCCGCCGCCAGCAGAATGTTGAAGGCATTGACCGAAGGGATTCCGGTGTGTTGTACGGTTACATTGTTGGACGGGTTGGTCCTGGCGCGCTCCGCTTTTCATCATTCCATGAACTACCGTTCCGTGATGATCCTGGGAAACGCATCCCTCGTGCGCGAGGGCGACAAGCTGCGGGTCCTTCGACTTCTTTCCGAACACTTCGTCCGGGGCCGATGGGACGACGTGCGCCCTCCCAACGAACAGGAGATGAAGGCGACGACCGTCCTCGAACTCAGCCTCGATGAAGCTTCAGCCAAGATTCGACAAGGTCCACCGGTCGATGACGAGGCGGATTACGCGCTGGATTGCTGGGCCGGTGAACTCCCGCTGGTTCAGAAATCGATGGAGCCGGTTCGGGATCCGCGCCTCGCTTCAGATACCCCGCTGCCGGACTATCTCCGGGACTGATGTTGTTGGCCTCGATCAGTGGCGAAGCTCGATCTCATTTCCGCCCGCTCCAAAGGCCTGGATCTGGCTTGATGACGCCGGGCTACCGGGATAGTCCTTCCTCGACATTGTCCAGATCATCGTATCCCGCGACACATCTGCGCGATCCGTTACGGTGAATCGACAATCAAACCCCAGATTCCTTGGGATCGCGGCGCTGGCAGCGTTGTTCTGATCGCAGTGGATCTCCACGCGTTTCACCTTGTCGATTTCCATCGCGACCCTCGTGAGTGCTGCGCTGAATTCGGTTGCGATCCCCTGGTTGATGTGATCTTTGTGAACCCAGTAGCCGATTTCCCGAACGGCCTTGCCGAGCCGGGTATGGAGACCCGTCCCGCCGATCACTCTGGTTTCCTCACGATCGAAGACTCCGTAGACGAAGTCCCGACCGTGGTCGAAATCGGCCTTGAAACGCCTCAGGCGAACGATCTTGGTTTCGATTTCTTGAAGCTCGTCTGCTGCCCAGGGCATCCACGGGAGCAGGTGTTCGAGGCTTTCCTCGATTGCGCTTTTAAGTAAAGCGGCATCGGCCGGAGTCCAGCACCGAAGCACCAGCCGGCGGGTGTGTATGCGGTACGCGGGGCCCATACCCTACCTTGAGATCGTCCAACGCGATGTCAAACGCGATGATAGTCGCCCTGCCAATCCTTGACCATTTTCTTGATCGGTGTGGCGTCCTGGATATCTTCGTCAAGTACCTTCCG
The DNA here is from genome assembly GCA_965262425.1 of Terriglobia bacterium. GTDB lineage: Bacteria > Acidobacteriota > Terriglobia > 20CM-2-55-15 > 20CM-2-55-15 > CAZOZZ01. The sequence continues at coordinate 4,334,848 of OZ253536.1, forward strand.
AATCAGTTCAGGCATTTCCGCGTCGGAGGCGAAGCGCAATCCGACCATTTGCTTGATCGTCAAGTCCTGGATTTTACCGAGGTCTTCAGTCGGGAGAAGGTTTTCCAGGCGTGCTCGCATCTCGGTCCGAATGATGCGGTCCTGCAGTCTGACGGCGTAGCCCCTCAGGAGGGCCAATCCCAGAAGTCCACAGAACCCGTTCAGTACAACTCCTCCGCCTATGAGATAGGCGCCAGCCGCGGAGTTCAACATGATCATGCCCGTAGCCGCAGACAGGGTGCCGGCAAGAATCAGTAACGCCGTAAAGAACCAGGGCTTGGGCAGGAACGTATGGTTGTCGAAATTCTGGGGAATCTGGTCTGTCACGGTGCCTCCTTCCGGTTTAGCTGTGGGGAATAGTATCGCTATATCTGGCGGGGACCACTAGTTTCGGTCCGTCAGTTGATCTTCTTGTCCCTGCCTTCCCATTCACGATTGCGAAGAACGTATTTCTGGATCTTGCCGGTCGACGTCTTCGGTAAATCTTCGAACGCGATCGCCTGCGGCACTTTGAACCGGGCCAACCGCGTCCGGCAATGCTCGATGATTTCCTCTTCCGATGCGTTCATGCCGGATTTCAGCATGACAAAGGCTTTCGGGACTTCACCCCACTTGTCGTGCGGTACCGGTACGACCGCGCACTCGAGGACGGCCGGATGGCTGACCACCGCCTGCTCCACCTCGACCGTGCTGATGTTCTCGCCGCCCGAAATAATGATGTCCTTCTTGCGGTCGCGCAGTTCTATGGATCTATTCGGGTGAGTCACCGCGATGTCGCCACTGTGAAACCAGCCTCCCCGGAAAGCCTCGGAGGTGGCTTGGGGATCGTTGAAGTAACCTTTCATGACGACGTTGCCCCGCATCACGACCTCACCCATCGTTTCCCCGTCAGACGGAACGTCCAGCATTTTCTGATCGACGACTCGGATCTCTCCGGCCGAGACATTCGGAAATCCCTGCTGAGATTTCAGACGTGCCTGCTCTTCCTGTGAAAGGTCTTCGACGCCCGGCGGCGTCCCGTTGATCGCGCACGGCCCGTAAGTCTCCGTTAACCCGTAAACATGCTCGATGTCAAAGTTCAGTTCACTCATTTGGCCGATCAAGGTCGGTGAGGGCGGTGCCCCGGCTGTGAACAGCCGTACCGGGCGTTCCAGGCGGTGAGCTGCCGGGTCGTTGGCGAGCATCGTCAGGACGGTGGGCGCAGCTGAGAAGTGGGTCACGCCTTCGTCGAAGAATTGCCACGCTCCGGCGGGATCAATGCGTGGGATGCAGATGCTCTGGGCGCCGACAGCGGCGACAGCCCAGGTAAACGTCCAGCCGTTGCAGTGGAACATCGGAAGCGTCCAGAGGTACTTGCTCTCTTTCCTCAAGCCGATGTCGAGAGCCATCGCCATCGCGTTCAGATAGGCCCCGCGGTGGTGATACATCACGCCCTTGGGGCGGCCGGTCGTTCCCGAAGTGTAGTTGACCGTGATCAACTCGTACTCGTCTGCGAGCCAGGACTCGACCGACTGATCGGTCCCCCGATCGAGCAGGCTTTCGAAGCCTTCGCCGGTGTCGATACGTCGGATGTCGGCGGACACCTCCGATAATTGGTTTTCGAGTTCGGCACTGAAAAATATCGTCCCGGCCCCGGACTCCTCGACGATGTAGGCGATTTCCCGGGGGGAAAGCCGCGTGTTGATTGCTACAAGAACGCCCCCTGCCAGCGGAACTCCAAAGTGAGCGAGCAGCAATGGTTCCGTGTTCAGTGCCAGATACGCGATCCGGTCGCCCTTTCGGAGTCCGGAATCGCGAAGCGCCGAAGCCAGCTTTCGGGAGCGGGCGCGGAACTGGCTCCAGGTGTATTGAACATCTCCGTCGACGACTGCTACGCGATTCGCGTAGATTTCCCCGGCCCGTTCCAGAAAGTTTGTCGGGCTCAGTTCCTGTCGGAAAACTCGACTGAAATCCTCATTCATGTTCTTGAATGGTCGTGTGATCGAAGTCACCGTCGACATTCATCGACGATCTTCGACCGTCTTCTCCATGGCTATTAATCGATGCGTGCCGACCGTGCCCGCCTCCGACGTCTTCCTGTAACCGAGCCTCCTGTAGAAGTCCTCGAGGTAGTCGTGTGGCAACAGTGTAAATCGGTTCGCTCCTTCTTCGATTGCCAATTTTTCGAGTTCGGAAACCACCATGCCGCCGATGCCGCGACCACGATATCGCGCCTGGACTGCGATCCGCGCCAGAATCGTCTCACCATCCGCAACCATCAAGAATCGCCCCGTTGCGATCGGAACGTTTCCGTCGTAAATCAAAATCGATGTCGCCGCTCTGTCTCGACCGTCTTCGTCCAGCTCGGCCGGGATCCCCTGTTCATCTACGAAGACTTCCCGGCGAAGTGTCAGTGCTTCCCGCATCTGTTCGGGTGTCTCCACGCGCGTCAGGCGGAGATCATCCACTCGTTTCACCGGCCAACTTCGATTGAAACGAGACAGCAAGGCCACCCGGGGCCCTCAGGTAGTAGATCCGTTCTCCGTGAGCGTCCATCGGTCCCTTCGGGTCGAGCCCATTGCCGCGTGCCCCGGCGGCCCAGGCGTCGGCGTCATCGACGACGATCTGGAGCATGATGCTGGGCGGCATTTCCGCCGATACGGGCCAGATCTCAATCCAGCTTTCAGCAGCCGGAAATATGGCGCCCGCAAAACCTTCAGAATCGTCGGTGCCCTCTATTCTTTCTTGAGGAAGGCCGAGCCCTTTTCCGAGGAACTCGGCAAGCTCTTCTGCCTTCGAGGTTACGGAACAGAATCGAATACCCAGCACTTTCATGTGTTGCTCCCCCTGTGAGATTAACGTGTCGGCTTCAGGCCGAGCCCATCGGCGTATCGGTCGAGTGCGACTCTTGCCGCCTCGTCGTCCCGGCTTGTTCCCGGGCGGCTATTACCGGTTCCCTCGAACCTGCGCGATAGGACCCGGAGGGTTCCGTTCTTCCTGTCCGCCTTGAGATCGAATCGAGCCACGAGGCGTTCGCCGGCGAGAACCGGCAGGCAGTAGTATCCATAGGTGCGTTTGGGCGCTGGCTTGAATATTTCCAGTACCTGATCGAACCCGAAGAGACGTTTGACACGGGAACGATCCCACAGGAGAGGATCGAACGGCGAAAGGAGCACGCCAATGTCGGTTCGGGGCCTTACCCTCAGGAGACGGGCGGCGAGCGCAAGATCCTCTACGCGAATCCACCCGGGAGTTGGACGGCCTTCGGGATTTTCCAGAGTACAGGCCAGGATCCTGCCTTTCTCGACGAGTCGATCCAGCGTCGACGCGATTTCCTTCCTCCGGTTGGCCAGCCTCCAGGTAGAAGCGAGCGTACCTGTCGTCGCCCACCCATGACCCTCGAGTGCACGGAGCAGGAGCGTTTCAAAGCCATCGGACTTCGACAGACGCTGTGCGCGTGTCGCCGCCGGAATGACTCGTTCCGTAAGGTCGTACGTCCGCTGGAAATTCTTCCGTTCCCGGATTGCGAACTCTCCGCTCGACCAGAGGGCCGTGGCAACCCGCTTGGCGATCTTGAGATCCCACCAGCCACGACTTCCCCGTCCCTCCATATCCTTCGAGCGCAACGGGCCTTCATCCCGAACACGCCGCCGAAGCTTTCGCGCAACCTCGGGGTGTTCGCCCAGGAGGTCTCCCCACCAGGGATGATGCTGAAACTCGTGCCGCCGGAAGTCGAACGCCGGATAAAGCTCGATCGGAATCCAGCTCGCTTCGTGTCCCCAGTACTCGAACACGGGTTCTCCGGGTTGTAGCAGTTCCTCGCCGAGCGTCGGGGAGAAATCCTGCAATCTTGAAAGGAGGACAATGGTGTGACTTCTCGCGCCCGCAATCGAGACTGTATCGAGTTGCAGATATCCGAACCACCGCATGATGGCGATCGCGGCCTCGCGCGCCTTCCTGCCGCCACCCTTTCCCCTAACGGGAAATCCGGTCCACCCGGGCTTCATGAGGCCGGCCCGGGCCAGGGCCAGCCTCCGGGCTTCAGTGACGGTCAGGGTGTCCACTGCGGTCTTCCCACGATCATGGCCGCACCGACCCGATGACAGCCTCCGTGCTGAGGATCGTTGCGAACTCCTCGTGCAGGTTCGCAAGCGAGATCGCATGGACCTCTTCGGCGCTGTAGTGACGCCCCTCATGATCCTTTCTCTCGAACGTCGCCGTCGCGTCGGAAACAACGTAGGTCTTGAAGCCCAGATTGCCGGCCATTCGCGCCGTAGTCGAAACACAATGGTTCGTCGTCAGTCCCGCAATCACGAGCGTGTCGTATCCCTGGTTTCGCAGATAGCTTTCCAGTTCGGTCCCGATAAAAGCGCTGTTGACTTTCTTCCCGAAGACCGGCTCGCCGGACTCCGGCCGCGCCTCGCTTTTGAACTCGCAGCCCGGTTGGCCCGGGCGCAAGGGGGAAGCGTCTTCAGTCGACAGGTGTTGCGTGTGTACGACAGGCAGGCCGGATTTCCGCCAGGTCCCGAGTAGTCGCCGAACGTTCGCCTCTGCTTCCGGGTTGTTGCGGGAACCCCACTTGGGATCGTCGAACCCGGCCTGAACGTCGATGATGATGAGAACCGCGTTGTCCGGGAGCATGTTGTTCAACCCCTCATTCGGGCAGCCTGTAGGCAATCAACTGTCCGGGAGTTCTTGTTGCCGCGTTCCCCGCCGTGAAGACGATGTACTGCCGGCCTTCGTGCATGTATGTCATGGGAGGTCCGGTCTGGGCGCCTGCCGGAATTTCGATTTCCCAGATGATGTCCCCGGTAGCCTTGTCGTATGCCCGGAACATCGGCAGACCGCCCCACCCTTCGCCGGCAAACAGCAGGGTCTTGGTCACCAGGATTCCGGCCCGGGACCGGCTACCGGTTCTCGGCAGATCGATTCCTTCGAGCAACGGGTGCTCCTCTATCGAGGGAGGAGTTTCACCATTGGCGACTTGCCACGCGATCTCGCCCTTGTTCATGTCGTATGCGGTGATCCGTCCATAGGGCGGCTTAATTATGGTCAGACCTTCAACAGTCGAGGTGCCCGGCCGGCTACCAGATCCATGTCGCCTTCAGACGGAGGGACCAGCGAGTGGACTGCTACGCGAGTTTGAGACCCGACGTACACAAAGCCTGTCTCCGGATCCGCCGCTCCCGCTTCCCAGTTTGCGCCACCGGTGGAACCCGGCAGCGTGAGTGTGCCCGCGGTTCCGTCCGGTGCCTCGCCCAGCGAGGGAGGTGTGTAGAGCGGACCCAGTCGGTACTGCTCGGCCAACTGGAGAGCCATCTGTTTCAATTCGGGAGTGAAGTCGATCAGGTCGTCCCGGCCGACACCCTGGCGATCAAACGGTGGTGGCTTGGTAGGAAATGGTTGGGTTGGCGACGTCCACTCGCCCGGCACATCGGTTTGTGGCACCGGCCGTTCTTCCATCGGCCAGACCGGTTCCCCGGTCACACGATCAAAGACGTAGGCGAAGGCCTGCTTGGTCAACTGCACAAGCGCCTTGATCGGTTTTCCGTCGACATTGAGATCGACCAGGATCGGAGGCGCGGTCATGTCGTAATCCCAGATGTCGTGATGAACCAGCTGCTGATGCCAGATTCGTTCCCCAGTCCTGATATCGAGGCAAACGACGGACGCGGAGAACAGGTTGTTCCCAGGCCGATGTCCGCCGTAATAGTCGCTGGTCGCGTCCTCGACCGGAAGGTAGACGTATCCCAGCTCTTCGTCGACTGTGAAAGGAGGCCAGATCCCGGCATTGCCGGTGTATTCGGCCGATCCGTCCAGCCAGGTGTCGTATCCGAACTCTCCGGGTCTGGGAACGGTGTGGAAGACCCAGACTTTTTCGCCGGTTCGGACATCGAACGCCATGACGTCGGCTTTCGTATTGCGTTTGGAAGGCGGACGGCCACCTGGCACGAGCGCGGGCCCGACGACGACAACACCGTGAGAGACAATCGGTGGCGAGCTGTTTCCGATGGTGCCGATCGGATCGAAATCGAAGCCGAGTTCTTCAAACAGGTCCACGACACCGTTCTGTCCAAAGCCGGAGACCGGGTGTCCACTTCCGGCGTCGAGCGCGACCAGATGGAATCCGGGCGTCACCGTAAAAATTCGTTCTTCCGTCCCGTCGGTCCAGTAGGTTACGCCGCGACTGATTTTCCGGGGCGCCTGGTCGAAGCGCTCCCCCTCGTCCATTCTCCAGATCCACAACGTTTCGCCGGATCCTGCATCGGCCGCAACAACCACACGCCGGTCCGCGATCGTGAAGTAGAGCACTCCACCCACCATGATTGGCGTTGTTTCGGCTTTGTATTCGGGCCGGCTGCCGTAGTTATCCGACCGCCAGATCCAGGCGATCTCGAGCTCGCCGACGTTGTCCCTGTCGACCTGGTCGAGGGGCGAATAGCGCGTGCTTCCGCCGTCGCCGGAGGTCGAGCGCCATTCACCGTTCGATGCGCCTTTCTGTCCGAATGTGGGAAACTCTCCGAGGGTCAACGACAGGAGCAATACAGGCAGGACATACTGAAACCGGTGTCGCGACATTTGGTTCTTCCTTTCCCGTGCGGTGGTGCCGACGAGATTGTTTCGCTTGTAGAATGAGAGGGTTCGAAGATATGAGAGGTGTTCGGTCGAAGTCAAGCACTGTCACTTTCCGGTATGGTCTATAAACGGACCATTACCCACTTTCCTATCGAACCTCGCAGAACCCCGGCAGACACCTGACGGATCAGAGCTCGGTCGATTCCTGTCCGATGACGGTGAAGAAGGACGTGCTCTTGGGCTGGTCGGGGAGCTCGATTTCGGCGTCCGTAAGCCTGGCGACCCGGGACTTCTCACCGCGAACGATCAGCCCTTCCTGAGGGCTTGGCATGGGTTCGGCGCGATGGGGACCGCGTCGGCGGACGTATAGATGCAAAGGTAGATCCCGCGCGGCTGGTCGGAACGGTTCGCTTCAGAACCGTGCAGCGTTCGAGTGTGCATCAGGCAGACGCTACCGGCCTTACCGGTGATGAGCGACTGTTTCTGTTCGGCCTCCGCGGCGATCCGGGCCTGGACCTTGCCCGTAAACGTTTCGCCCTTGAAAAGCGAGTAGACCGGTCCCTTGTGCGAACCAGGAACGGCCGTCAGACATCCGTTGCTTTCGGTCATATCGTCCAACAGCAGCAGCGCCGTGATCACGTCGTCGTTGGTGTGTGGTGTGTAAGCAAAATCCTGGTGATAGGCGACCGCGGTCATCGCGCCGGGCAATTTCAAATTGATCTTGCAGTGATGAAGCTTGACATCCGGGCCGATGAGGTCGGCCACCATGTCGACCATGGCGGCGTCGCTCATGACTTCGAAGTAATCCCGGCTTATCTCTGACGGGTTGTTAACGCGTCGCAGAGCCGGTTTGTCGGCGGTGTGCTCGGCTCCCATATCGAAGCGCGGACGCTCATCAACGGTTGGCGGGCCGAAGGGTTTGGAATGATTGCGGCTCTCCTCAACCCATGCGTCGAGTTGCCGCCCGAGCGTAGCCAGTTGCTTGTCATCGATTGCGTTGGGAACGACCAGAAAGCCGTCCAGCCAGAATTGTTCGATTTGTTTCTCGCTCAGCATTACCGCTTCGATCTTCTGAATAACGGAAATTAACTCCAACTTCCCAAATAGTACCGCAATCAAGCCCGTTTCCGTGTTCAGCCGGTGCCCTCCATTTTCCTTTTCGCGTATTTGTCCGCTCCCAGGAAATGGAGCGAAACGTACGGTGCATCTCCGACAACCCAACTGTCGTGGCGATCTGGCGGAATATGGAAGAGCTGGCCGGCTTCCAGTTCGACGATCTGTCCGTCTTCGAATGCCGCCGTCGCCGTGCCGGAGACCACAAGTCCCACGTGCTCCACTTCACAAAAAGGCGTACCGGCCAGATGTCCGACGTCCGCCGACCATTTCCATCCCGGCTCGTAGGTCGCCCGGCCGATCGTGAGGCCACCGATCTCGACCACTTCGAATTTCCCTTTTTCGAACACCTCTACGTGATCAGGAGTTTCAAACCGTTTCAGAATCACTTCAACCATGACTTCTCCATTCAGTTCATGAGGTGTCGGGGATTACCAGCAGATCCGGCCGGCGCCCGTGCGCCGGCCGTGTGTTCCGAGGTGGACTCGCCCCGAGGTTAATACCGGTAATGATCCGGCTTGTAAGGCCCGTCCACCGGAATCCCGATGTATTCGGCTTGATCGGGTCTGAGCTTGGTGAGCTTGACGCCCAGTTGGTCGATGTGGAGCCGTGCGACCTCTTCGTCGAGCTTCTTGGGCAGCATGTAGACCTTCTTGTCGTATCTGTCCGGGTTGGCCCAGAGTTCAATCTGTGCCAGGACCTGGTTGGCGAAAGATGCCGACATGACGAAGCTCGGGTGGCCTGTCGCGCAGCCGAGATTCAGAAGCCTGCCTTCGGCCAGCATCAGAATACTGTGGCCGTCCGGAAACACCCATTCGTCATACTGCGGTTTGATGTTGACCCGTTCGATGCCTTCAATCTTCTTGAGGCCGGCGATGTCGATTTCGTTGTCGAAGTGGCCGATGTTGCCCACGATGGCTTTGTCCTTCATCACGGCCATGTGATCGGCGGTAATGATGTCCTTGTTGCCGGTGGTCGTGACGAAGATGTCGGCGGTTTCGACAAATTCTTCGAGGGTGGTGACCTGGTAGCCTTCCATCGTCGCCTGGAGCGCGCAGATCGGATCGATCTCCGTGACCACGACGCGCGCACCCTGCCCGCGCAGTGCCTGGGCACAACCTTTGCCCACTTCCCCAAAGCCACAGACGACGGCAACTTTACCCCCGATCATGACGTCGGTGGCCCGGTTGATACCGTCCACAACCGAATGCCGGCAGCCGTAGACATTGTCGAACTTGCTCTTGGTTACCGAATCGTTGACGTTGATCGCCGGGAACAGCAGGGCCCCTTCGTTCGCCATCTGGTAGAGGCGATGGACACCTGTGGTGGTTTCTTCGCTGACGCCCCGGATTCCCTCCGCTATCTTCGTTCCGCGTCCCGGATGGTCGGCCAGTTCGGCTTCTATCGTTTTGAGGATCACGCCCCATTCTTCGGGCTCGTTTTCCGGATCGAATGCCGGTACTCTTCCAGCCTTTTCATATTCGAGCACCCGGTGCACGAACAGCGTCGCGTCTCCACCGTCGTCGACGATCAGATCCGGCCCGGACCCGTCAGGCCAGGCCAGCGCTTCGTTCGTACACCACCAGTACTCTTCGAGCGTCTCCCCTTTCCAGGCGAACACCGGCGTACCCTTGGGTTCCGCGGGAGTGCCGCCTGTCTCGGGCCGGCCGACGACCACCGCGGCTGCGGCATGGTCCTGAGTGGAGAAGATGTTGCAGGAAACCCAGCGTACGTCGGCTCCCAGTCCGACCAGCGTCTCGATCAGTACGGCCGTTTGAACCGTCATATGAAGGCTGCCCATGATCTTGGCGCCGGCGAGCGGCTTATCTTCACCGTGCTTGGCCAGAAGAGCCATCAGACCGGGCATTTCGTGCTCGGCCAGCCGGATTTCCTTTCGGCCCCGCTCCGCGAGATTGAGATCGGCGACTCGAAACCGCGGTCGCTCTTCTACTGTGCCGGGAACTGCAGTATTGGTCTTGTCGGTTGTGGTACTCATTCGTAGGTTTCCTCTTTCTGTAGGATTGTTTTCAATTAGGACGAAGATTTACTCGACGGCTCTCGGGAAAACTGTTTGCTTCGCAGCCGTTGCCACGAACAGGGTTGGCCCCTTGGCATCTCTTTCCGGCGGCAGTTGCCGGAACCTCGTGTTGCGGAATCCCGCCTCTTCAAGCCAGTGCGAAAGCTGTTCTTCGCCGAATCCCAGCCAGACATGCCCCATCTTTTTCCGGTAGTCCTCGTGGTCGTGGGGAAGCATGTCCACCACCAGCAACCGGCCTCCGTCCCGCAGGGCGCGAGCCACTTCCTTGATGGTGTTTTCGGGGTTGGCGAGATGATGGAGGACCAGTACGAGCGTGGCCACATCCAATTCCCCGTCCTCGATCGGGAGCCTTTCCAGGCGTCCGCGCCGCAACTCCACGTTGGCCGTCCCTTCCAGGCGCGTGCCGGCCGCCTCCAGCATGGCATCCGAATCGTCGACACCGATCACCTTTCCCACGAACGGCGCCAGGTAAGAGGTCAGCTGGCCGGTGCCGCAGCCGAGGTCGCCCACGATCCAACGATGGCCAAGCAGCCCGAGCATGGCCTGCAGATCGAACCGCTGGCCGAACAACTCGTCCCGTACCTCTGCCCATTCGCCGGCCGCTCCCGAGAAGAATTCCTGTGATCGTGTACCGCGCTGGTTGAGGACGCCTGCGAGACGTCGCCGGTCTTCCCCGGCCGCCGCGGTCGTTCCGACCTGTTCGCCGACCAGGCGCCACAACCTGCTCACTGCGGCTTCGGGATGATCGCCACTGGCCTCGTAGTAGCGGCTGGTGCCGTCCGGCCGCGCTTGCACCCAGTCGTGGTCCGCCAGCCATTTGAGATGGCGGCTGACTGTGGACTGCGGCAGTTGGAGAACAGAACAGAGTTCGGAAACGGTCAGTTCATGGCGTTCGAGGATCAGCAATATCCGGCAGCGAACCGGGTCCGCAAGAGAGGACATTTGCTCGAAGATCGGAGGATGGGCCAGTCCGTTTGAGGTGTCGATCGATCCTTTCATCCGGATGAAAGGATATAATGGGGCCGCGCGCATGTCAACACCCGGGAGAACTCCAGGGATTTCAAGGGTTGAGCGTAAAGGTTGCGAACGTCCTCATTACCAGCTTATATACTTGTACATCAAGCGGATAAGCTTATATGCCTCGACCATGTTCTCCGCCAGATACTCCACCGATGTCCCATCCAAACGCCGCATTCCCGGGACTGCCTGCAGAATGTCCGCACGCGTCGTTGAGGCGAACCTCATCCGGACCGTTGCGGGCCCCCGGACTTCGAGGGGCCTGGCATCGCCAAGGGCGTCGAGAGCGTCCAGTGTTGCCTGACGCAACCGACTGCGGACAACTTCGGGGTGAATCAGTTTGGCGACAGATGAGCCCACCGCTTCCTTGGTCGCCACGGTTCTGGTTTCGACCACTTCCTCGAACTGGATTGTAAAGGCCAGGTCGCCGCTGGCCAGGATGACAGGCACGTCGTAGGCGCCTGCAAAGTGGGCGTTCATCCCGCCCTCTCCCACTTCGACTCCGTTGATCCACAGGCCCTTGACCGAACCGGAGCCCGTGTGCGCGAGGAAACCATCTTCAGTGCCCGCCCGCGAATGGTAACCGAGGAAGATGGCCGCATCGAAGGTTTCGTCCAGCCCCTGCACCATCCCAAGCGGCTTGATGTTTCCCTGGATGTACTGCACCCGTTCATCCAGGCGCGTGTGAAGCAGGTTCTGCATGTCGCCGTGGGAATCGTTGACAAGTACCTGGGCTGGGCCGTGCTCAAAAATCGCGGCCACGACGGCGTTCACCTCTTCGGTCATCAGTTCCCGACCCAGAGAATAATCTTTGCCCGATCCGCTCGTCATTTTCGATGTGCCGATGCCCCCGATTCCTTCCATGTCGACCGAGATGAATATCTTGAGCGACTGGTTCTGGGCCCGGGCGGGGGCAGGTGAGATCAGGACCAGGAGGGCCAGCATAGCGGCGAACGAGCCCGCGAACGGGCCGAACGGCCCAATGGTTAAGACGCGTCGAATCATGTCAGCTCCTTTTGCGTATGACAATGTCATGAGCCCTGAGATTTCACCGCGGCTTCGGCTCTCCGATTCAACTCTTCCGGCTCGATGTCTTCCTTGTGCGTCGCGATGGTCCACACATGTCCGAAAGGATCGGTCAGGGTGCCGGACCGGTCGCCGTAAAATTGATTCTCGACCGGCTTGAGTTCCTTGCCGCCGGCGGCAATGGCCTGGTTGAAACGACCGTCGACGTCTTCGACGTAGAGAAGAATGCCGACCCCCGATCCACCCAGAGATTCCGGACCACGGAAACCCATTTCAGGAAACTCGTCGGCTAACATGATGGGCGAGTCTCCAATCTTTATCTCCGCATGTCCGATTTTCCCGCCGGGACCGGCCATGCGAAACAGTTCCAGTGCGCCGAAGGCTTGTTTGTAGAAGTCTATCGCGTTCGCCGCATCTCTTACGATCAGGTACGGTGTCACAGTGTGATAGCCAGCGGGAATGGGTTGGACGGCCATGGTGTTGCCTCCTCTTGTAATCGTTCGAATGACGATTTCGGATCCAACTCTCGCATCGATCGTTTCCGGAAGGGGAAGGTTGACGCCTTCGGGAAGCGTGCCGGGAGCGTTTGTTGGGTCACTCTACCAGAGCGACTGGACAACCGGAGACCCGTGCAGGGTCGTGACGTTGCACTTGCCGCCCCATGCTGCCAGGGCGGGGAAATCTGCCCAACCCTCGGCGGCCTGCTGCCAATGGTCGTCCACACCGGCCTGGGATTGATAGATTTCCATCAAAACGAAGGACGTGTTGCCAGTCGGTGCCGATGAGGGGTCCAGCGAATTCGAAAGTTCCGGTCCCTTGGCGACGTTATATCGCAGCAGGGCCTTGTCGCCATCGCGGTGATGTGAGCCCTCCATCCACTGAGCGTGACTTTCAAAGATTCGGTCTCCTTCTTCGACCAGATCCGGAGTTGCCGTGAAGATGACGGTGAGCTGCGTGTTTCCTTTGTGCGACATATGTGTCCTCCACTTGAATTGAGATTACCCGTCCGGAATGCGGCCGGTGGGAGAGGAAATTAGCACACGGGGGTGGCGCGGGCAAGGTTGCCACGGCTTGATGGCGATCGGATCGAAGGCGAGCACATGTGTTCAGTCGAACGAATATCTGTACACGTTTGTGTCCCGAAGTTTGAATCCGATGCGTTGATACAGACGGTTGGCGGCTTCCCGGGACGGCCGTGAGGTCAGGTCGACCGTGCGCGCGCCGTTCTCTCTCGCGACTTTCAGGGCTTCTCTGCTGAGGGCTTCCCCGATTCCGCGACCGCGGAGCGCCTCATCAACCACGACGTCTTCAATCATGGCTCGCACCCCGGTTGGAATCCGGAACAAAACCAACGTCAGGCTCCCTCCTATCGTTCCATCCACTCGAGCGATCAGTAACCGTGTGGAATCCGACCCAACGATGTGGCCGAGTTCGCGCTCGCCCGGTGGAGGAGCCGACCGGCTTAGCTGCCCGGTCAAACGCCCGAAAGCGTCGATCAACTCTGCACTGATTTCAGTAGCCTCTTCAATGATCAAACTCAAGCTCCCCGATCTGAGAATGGGCGATCGACCAGCCGCACTTCCATGTACTCCTTAAGTGCGACCGCGTTGTTCAAACGTTCCTCCCTGGAACTGTAAACCAGCGTCACATTCCCGTCGCCGAGATATTCCAGCAAGGCTTCGACGGCTTCCGGGTTTGCCTCCAACTCCGCGTAGTACCGCTGCTTGAATTCGGACCACTTCTCTGGATCGTGCCCGTACCATTTCCGAAGCTCGTTCGACGGCGCGATGTCCCTCACCCAGAGGTCGATCTTCGCGATTGGCTTAGAGAGGCCGCGAGGCCAGAGCCTGTCGACGAGAACACGCCGGTCGTCGGACCCAGACGCCGGTTCATAGACTCGCTTGATTTGAATCATAGAGATCTCCCATTCCGATTCGCACGCCCATGAGGCTTGCCTGAAGATCCTGTAGCCCCGTCAGCCGCGGCTGAAAGCTCCGGGAAGTTGATCTCGGGGAATGAAACGGGAACCCAGAAACCGCCGTCGAACGCGGACCCCTTCTACCCGCATGAGCGAATTGTCGAACAGAGCGTCGGACAGTCGTCTACCCCCCACCCTCGCTTCTGCAATGTTCGTCGCCACGATGGCTGCGCGGGTTTCTTTCTCGACATCATCCCGATCCCGCAGCAGCCACCAGGGATCGTAATGGAGGAGGTTCGAGAATTCTGCCGGGCCGGACTCGGCGATATTTCGCCGGGTGGGGCTGAGCAAGTATTGGAGCTCCCCTTCGACGACCTGGCTGGGGACCCCGACAAAGGATAATTCCCCTGTTGGCATCACCAGGAGAAGAAACTGCACGTCCAGATTTGGCGTGAAGAAAGGAAGTACGGCGCGAGAGCGCAACTCGCCGTCCGGCGTCGAGATTACGGCGTCCAGTAGCGCGTGCGCGGATACTTTCACAAAGCGGACTCCCGAGCGAGGTGGTTTGTACCGAGTGGGCTGCTCTCTCTTATGTTCATTCATCGACCCATCTTGTCCACCGTCAGGGTTCGGGCGCCCAGCAGGGTTGCCATTTTGTTGAATCGTGTTTCGATCTGCTCTCCAAGCCGCCGAGTGGGTTTTCCGAACATGTTCAGAAAAACCAGCATCTGCTGTCCCTTGAATCGAGACTTCCACGACCCCAGGTCGAGTCCGTTCAACAGGACGACGCCCAGCGCATTTCCACCTGTAGCTCCGAGCGAACCGTAAACCTGATCCAGCATATCGGAATCGACAAACCGTTCACGTCCGTCGGGAGCGTATCCCATCGTGTAACAGTCCCACTGAGGCAGCAAGTCGAGGACATCCTTCTTCGGCTTTTTGTGGGATTCGAATTCCTCGATGTCCCCGGCGGGCAATGGGTAGCGATCGACAATGGTGATCGTCTCATGGCTTGCTATCGCAGTTTTCGCCTTCGTCGACGTCACGCCGGCCCACCAACTGAAGTCTTCTCGACGGGCAGGGCCGAAAGCCCTCAGGTACTCACCAGCCAGCCATTCGAGCGATTTCTCGTTCAGGTCGTTGCGGAGACGATGCTCCGGTGCCCACGATCTTGTCGCAACGTAGCGGATCGCGTTGGATCGCAGGCCCTCCGCCCCCACTCTCAGGAGACCTCCCTCAAAGGCCATGCGGTTCAGTACAGGCTTGATGTTGGGAATGCAGACGTTGAGTTCGGCCACACCGAGCGGTCGTGTAGCGAGCTTCAGAATTTGTTCCCGCCACTCGCTGTACTTGTCTTCGGGTATTGCCCGGCCTTTGTGTGAGTATCGTTTTTGCCAGTAGGGATCGTCGGGCGAGGGTAGCGTCGCGGCGACCGCGGAACGAGCTGTTTCCGTCGGAACCAGGTACACCGATTTACGCATCGCCGGGACCCGCAGGGCCAGCCGGTCCTGTTCCAGCTTGCGAAACCCTTGTGCCGAGAACGACCGAACTCGCGCAAACAGGGACAAAGGTCCCGAGGGGTGCGAGCTGTAAACCGCGACAACAGCCCGCAACACCCCTGACAGGGTGGTTCCTCGTTTGCCCAGCGATTGACGACGATGCGACCAGTACCGAAATCTCTCGTGTTCCGACATGGTTTGGAGCGAGTAGCCTTCAGCAGGCAGAAGGCCAGGATCGCTTCCGAGCTGCACGCTACCTGCTGCTTGATACCGCTCTTTACCCCGCTCGCCTTCTACTCTTCTACAATCGTTGCCTTGTTGATGTAATCGAGCCTCGGAAAATCCTCATTCAGGTAGGCATTCCCTTCGGCTTGAATGCGTCCCTGCGACGGTCCCCGGCCTCGCGGCGCTCCTTCACCGTAACCGCTGTAGATGTCGTTGACTACGCTCATGCCGTCCACGACGCGGCCGAACGGCGCAAAGCCGCTGGCGTCCAGGTTCCGGTTGTTCTGGAAATTGATGAATAGCTGTGTCGTTCGCGTGTCTGGCGACCCGCCCATCGCGTAGGTGATGTAGCCGCGCCTGTTGCTTTCCTTGACCGGATCGACCGCTATCCGCGCTTCCCGCCAGGCGGCGGAGACCGACGGATCGCCATTCAGGCCGAACTGCACCATGAAGCCAGAGATCACACGGAAGAACCTGCAATCGTCGAAGAAACCGGCCTTGACGAGGTTGTAGAAACGATCGGCGCCGTGGGGCGCCCAATCACGGTGCACCTCGATGACGAACGTACCGGCGCTCGTGTCGAAACTGGCTTTGAAGGTGTCCGGTGCCGTTTCGTCCAAACCAGCCGGATTCATCAGTGCCGCGTTGTCTTGTCCGGCGGCGCCGGAAGTTCCAGTTGCCATCAGGGCCACTCCCAGAAACATGATTATCAGTGAACGTTGGATCATCTCGTACTCCTCCAAATAATTGCGGGCCCGATTCACTCGGCTTTCCCGCTCACCCATAATACTCAAGAAGCCGATGCTATTGAGACGGTTTCCTGAACAACGCGAGAAACATACGTCGATTACCGTTTCCACCGGCACGGTCACGAGTCCGGAAAACTACTGTACACAGGCTGTCGACAACGACAAAATCCCTGACGCCATTCATCGATAAATCTGACGCAGTTCATCGATTAAATTGGTTGATTTTTCGGTTGATTGTCTGGTCTTGAGGGTTCGGGTTCGAGGTTTGACGCCGCGAACATCAGTTAAGATGATGTAAATAAGCTACTTGTAGCTGTTTATGCTATGTTCCCCTCAAGGGGCGCGAAACCGACAAGAATCCGCACAAGTCATTCTTCTTGCTATACCTAGGGTGAAATGATACAAAGCCAAAAATATGGAGTAGTACGTTTGTTCTATCAGAACTAGTATCTTTGTATCATCGGTTTTCGTACCTTTGTAATAAGAAGCAAGAAACTCGCGTACCGGAGAGTAGGAATGACGAAACATATCCTCGCGATTTTAATCATCGTATATTTCTGCCTTTCGGCGGGCGTCGACGTGAGCCTGGCGCAACAAGAACAACCTTCCGGCGCGGCCCCGGCGATGGCCGCTTCGCCGAACGTCCCCAGTTTGTCCCTCGAAGCACAGCAGACCCTGGTGGATCAGTATTGCGTCTTTTGCCACGACGACGTCGAGAAATCCGGGGGGATGTCAATGTCCGGCTTGGACCTGGCACACGTCGAAGCAAGTCCGGAGCTTGTGGAAAAGATGATCCGCAAACTCCGGGCCGGGCTCATGCCGCCTGCCCGTCAGCCCAGACCGGATACCGCAACTCTGAGAGCTTTTGTTGCCTCGCTCGAGCAGGGCATGGACCGGGCCGGTGCCGCCAACCTCAATCCCGGCCGGCTGTCGCTTCACCGACTCAATCGAGCGGAGTACGCCCTGTCGGTCCGCGACCTCCTCGATGTTGACGTCGACGTCGCGGCGCTTCTCCCGCCCGACAGCATGGGCTACGGTTTCGACAATACGGCCGATGCACTGGGTATCTCACCCGCTCTCGTCGAGGGCTACATCCGGGCGGCCGGCGAGACCAGCCGCGCGGCGCTTGGCGATCTGAAGCTGGGCGGCACGTCGGTCACCTACGAAATCACCCGGACGGCTTCACAGATGCGGAAGGTGGAGGGTGCGCCCTTCGGAACGCGCGGTGGAATTTCGGTCATCCACAACTTTCCGGCCGATGGCGAATATACCTTCACGATGACTTTCTACGGCGAATCGACAGGCGGGATCTTCGGTCTCAACAATCCGCTTGCCGAGGACTACGAAGAGGAGATCGAAATCTCCATCGACGGTCGGCGCGTGGCGGTCATGACGGTTGAGAACAGCATGAACGAGAGGGACGACGCCGGTCTGACCCTGACGACCGGTCCGATTTCGATCAAAGCGGGTCCGCAACGGCTTTCAGCGGCGTTCATCCAGCGGTTTATGGGGCTTGTCGATGATCTGATCCGTCCGATCGAGCACACTATTGCCGACCAGCAGGTTTCAACCGGCGAAGGTATCTCCACGCTGCCCCATCTACAAGACCTGAACATCAAGGGTCCGTACAATGCGACGGGCGTGTCGGAAACGCCCAGCCGGTCCAGGATCTTTTCCTGCCGGCCGACGAGCTTCGATGAAGAGGAGTCCTGTGCCGGCGAGATTGTTTCGGCTCTCGCCACCCAGGCGTATCGACGCCCCGTCAGCGCAGAGGATCTTGAGGGTTTGATGACTTTCTACAGGACCGGCCGGGAAGAAGGTGACTTCGAGTCGGGAATTCGAACGTCGCTTCAGGCGATCCTGGCGAGTCCCGGCTTCGTGTTCCGATTCGAGCAGGCGCCACCAGATGCCCAGCCGGGGCAGAACTACCGCATCACCGATCTCGAACTGGCTTCCCGTCTGTCGTTTTTTCTCTGGAGCACCGGACCGGACGTTGGGCTCATGTCGGTGGCACGCGATGGGACCCTCAGCGATCCGACGGTCCTGGAGCATCAGGTGCGACGGATGCTTGAGCATCCACGGTCCGAAGCGCTCTCGACACGGTTTGGCGGCCAGTGGCTGGGGCTGGGCAATCTCGAGGGCAGGGTTCCCGACCCCATCTTGTTCCCGCAATTCGACATGTACATGGGCGAATCGATGCGGAGGGAAACGGAATTGTTCTTCGACAGCATCGTTCGCGAAGATCGAAACGTTCTCGACCTGTTGACTGCGGACTACACTTTCGTCGATGAGCGCCTCGCGAAGCATTACAAGATTCCGAACGTCCTGGGAAACAGATTCCGCCGTGTGGCTGTGACAAGCGAGGACCGGAGGGGATTGCTCGGGCACGCCAGCATTCTCACCATCACCTCGAATGCCGACAGGACATCCGCGGTCCAGCGGGGCAAATGGGTCATGGAGACGCTCCTCGGCTCGCCTCCGCCCACTCCTCCGCCAAACGTGCCGGAGCTGGAGGAAACCGACAGGCTGACCGCCGGCAAGGTCCTGACGCTGCGCGCACGCATGGAAGAACACCGGGCAACCCCCACTTGCGCCGCCTGTCACAGGATGATTGATCCGATCGGCCTGGCGCTCGAGAACTTCGATGCAACTGGGAGATGGAGGGTGCAGGATGGTGGCGTCCCGATCGACACGTCGACCGAGCTGTTCGACGGGACGAAAATCACCGGTCCCGCCAGTCTCCGAGAGGCCATCCTGGTCCGTTCCGACGCGTTCATCCAGAACTTCACCGAGAATTTGCTGGTCTATGCATTGGGACGGAAGAATGAGCACTACGATATGCCCACGGTTCGTACGATTGCCCGCGACGCCGCCACGAACGACAACCGATTCTCTTCGTTCGTCCTGGGTGTCGTTCGCAGCCCCGCGTTTCAGATGAGACAGATGGAAGAGACCACCGAAGAAGCCGCCCAGGCGGGCGGGCGACGGTAGTCGGGAGTGGATTTTGGTTGTTCGTCTTTATTTAACGAGATTAATTAGATCGATTTCACGCTTGCACGCAGAGGTATTCAGGAGGATTTGAGGCTAATGTTCATTACGAAAAAACATATTTCCCGCAGGACTGTCTTGAAGGGCATGGGCGCGGCGGTTTCACTGCCGTTGCTGGAGGGGATGCTGCCTGCCCAGACTCCGATGAGCCAGACCGCGGCCGCTCCAAAGCTTCGTATTGCCGGCATCGAGATGGTGCACGGCAGTGCCGGGGCCTCCAAGTACGGAGCCGAACAAAATATGTGGTCCCCGGCCGACGCCGGTTCCGACTTCGATCTCACGCCAAGTGCGATGAGCCCTCTCGAGCCGTTCCGGGACTATCTGACGATCATCAGCAACACGGATGTGGTTCCTGCTGAGGCCTTTGTCTTGAGCGAGGTCGGTGCCGACCATTTCCGGTCCAGCGCGGTGTTCCTCACCCAGTCGAAACCGAGGATGACGGAAGGCTCGGACGTCTATGTCGGAACATCGATGGACCAGATGTATGCCCAACGGTTCCAGGATACGCCGATACCTTCGATTCAGCTCTGCATCGAACCGGTCGACATCGCCGGCGGTTGCCTCTACGGGTATGCCTGTGCCTACCGGGATACGATCAGCTGGTCGTCTCCCTCGGATCCGCTTCCGATGGCGCGCGACCCGCGCATTGTCTTCGATCAGTTGTTCGGCGCCGGTGGGACGCCCGAAGAGCGGTCCGCCCGCCGTCAAACCGACAGGAGCATCCTGGATTGGATCACCCACGAGGTCGCTCGGCTGAAGAACGGCCTGGGTCCGAACGACCAACGCCGGTTGACCGAGTACCTGGACGACGTTCGCGAGATTGAACGAAGGATCCAGAAGATCGAGGCCTTTAATGCCAGTGGCGAAACTCGCGAGATTCCGGACGCTCCGATTGGCGTGCCGGACTCGTTTGAGGAGCACGTCAAATTGATGTTCGACCTCCAGGCACTCGGATTCGCAGCCGGCGTGACGCACGTCTCGGCGTTCAAGATGTCCAAGGACGGCACGAGCCGAACCTACCCGGACAGCGGCAGCAGGGGCTCGTTCCACCCGTCTTCCCATTTCGGGACGACCCCGGAGCGCATCGAAGACTTCAACAAGATCAACCGCTATCACGTCGGCATGGTTCCCTACTTCCTGGAGAAGTTAAAGAACACGCCGGACGGAGACGGCAGTCTGCTGGACCACACCCTGATCATCTATGGCTCGCCAATGGGCAATCCCAGTGTCCACAACCACAAGCGGTGTCCGCTGTTCCTGGCAGGTCATGCCAACGGCGCGCTCAAAGGCAACATGCATCTGATCACCCCGGATGGAACGCCGATGGCGAATGCTTTCCTGACCCTGATGCACAGGATCGGGTTTGACGATATGGAAACCTTTGGTGACAGTACCGGAGAGCTTGCGATCTGACCGAAGCGCTGGAGGAAGACCTATGTTGAGGAAGAAACTGCTTGGTGGCCTTTGTTTGAGCTTCATCGGTGCGCTTTCGGTGACCGTGCTGCTTCTTTCGGCGCCGTCCGACACCCCGGTGGCGGACGCGGTCCGGGCCCGTGACACGGCGACGCTGCGTTCCCTGTTGATCAAAGGCGTTGATGTGAACGCTGCCCAGGGTGACGGTATGACGGCGCTCCACTGGGCCGCATACCAGGAAGATGTGGAGACAGCGGAGATTCTGCTTTACGCCGGCGCAAACGTGCGTGCCGCGACCCGGATTAACGCCATGACTCCTCTGATTCTGGCCGCTCAAACCGGCAGTGCCCCCATGATCGAGACCTTGCTCGCGAATGGGGCGGATCCGAACATCGCAATTGCGACCGGGACCACGCCGCTCATGCTTGCGGCCGCTGCGGGTAATGCGGACGCGGTGACGGCATTGATCGATGCCGGTGCGGATGTGGACGCGACGGAAAACGCCCAGGGGCAGACGGCCTTGATGTTTGCGGCTTCTTTCAACCGGGATGACGCGATCCAGGTTCTCATGGAGAACGGTGCGGACGTTGCGATTGCCTCGAAGGTGGTTGATGTGGCCGTCCGGTCCGCCCGCTCCCGTGGTCGTGGTGGCCAGACCGCAGCACGTGGTCGCGGCGCCGGAACCGGCGGAAACCAACAGGCAGCGGCAGCTCCGGGCCGGGGCCGGAATGCCCAGGCGGCAGCGGCCGGCGGTCGGGGCCGTGGGCGTGGAGCGAACGCTCAGTCTGACGAGACGGCGTCGGATGCCCCACTTCTGTCGGCATCGGGACTTCCCGTCACCAGCGGCAATGTGGGCAGTGTCCGGCGTCAGTCGGGGGGTCGCGGCCGCCGTTTCAACAGAGGAGATCGTCCCAGACGTATCGATTATCTGGGTGGTCTGACGCCTTTGCTTTTCGCCGTGCGCGAAGGCCATTTCGAGGCAACCAAAAGTCTGCTCGACCAGGGTGCCGATATCAACGCGGTCAGTCCGGGCGACAAATCCAGCCCGCTTCTCGTGGCTACTATCAATGGTCATTTCGACCTTGCCGGGTATCTGCTGGATGAAGGGGCCGATCCCAAGCTTGCCAGCATGGCGGGCGCCACTCCCCTCTACGCAGCCGTGAATGTGAAATGGGCGCCCGAAGCCGGCTACCCGCAGCCGGACACCTCACAGGAGGCAACCACGTATCTCGAGTTGATGCAGGCGTTCCTGGACAAGGGGGCGGACGTGAACGCACAGCTCGAAAAGGAGCTGTGGTACACCTCCTACACGTTCGACCTGTCACGCGTGGATGCCGGTGGCGCGACCGCGTTCTGGCGCGCAGCGCAAGTCAGTGATATCGACGCGTTGCGACTCCTGAAGGCGGCCGGCGCGGATCCGGAGATCGCCAACAAGGACGACGTGAAGCCGATTCACGTGGGCACCGGTGGCGGCGTTCATGGCAACGACGAGGTGCTTGCGCCCGGCGGCTGGTTGCTGGCGGTCCGGTACCTGGTGGAGGAGCTTGGCGCGGACGTGAACGCGAAAGACAAGAACGGTTACACGCCGCTGCACAACGCGGCATCGATCGGAGAAAGCGAACTGGTTCAGTACCTGGCGGACAAGGGCGGCAACGTCCGGGCTGTCAGCAACAATGGGGAAACGACGGCGGACATGGCGAACGGCCCGAGACAGCGTATTCAGCCGTTCCCGGAGACTCTCGCGCTTCTGCGGAGCCTTGGCTCGAAGTTCAACTCCAACTGTGTGTCGTGTTGAGCCGGCAGTAAAAGAAGGTAGTACTCATTTTATGAAATATTTCATGGTGATCCTAGGCGGCCTCATCCTGTGCCTGACGTGGGGTGCGAACTTGAACATGGCCGAGCAGGCACAAGCTCCGGCAATGGCCAGTTCCCGCGAAGCGGACACGTTGTCGGTCGAGTCGCAACAGGCGGTTCTGGATCAGTATTGCGTGTTTTGCCACGACGACGTCGAACGGGCCGGGGGCATGTCCATGTCCGGGCTGGATCTGGCGCACGTTGAGGAAAGTGCAGAGCTGGCTGAGAAAATGATTCGCAAGCTGCGTGCCGGCATGATGCCACCGGCCGGTCAGCCCCGGCCGGACGCCGGGACTCTCCAAGCGCTTGCCGCGTCGCTGGAATCGGATCTCGACGCCGTCGCCGCTGCAAATCCAAACCCAGGCCAACGGAGTCTTCAGCGTCTAAACAGGGCCGAATACGCGCGCTCCGTCGAGGAATTGCTGGGCATCAAAATAGACGCCACAGGGCTTCTGCCTCCCGACAGCATGGGCGGCGGCGGCTTCGATAACGTGGCCGATGCGTTGACATTGTCGGCGTCGCTGATGGAAGGGTATATGCGGGCGGCCAGCAAGATCAGCCGCGTGGCGGTCGGCGATCAGGATGCGAGCCCCGCCGTTTCGACATACAAAATTCCGAGGACGTCCTCGCAAATGCGTCACGTTGACGGCGCACCGTTCGGTACGCGTGGCGGCACCTCGGTCGTCCACAACTTCCCCGCCGATGGGGAGTATGTCTTTAAGATGGAGTTCTATCCGACACCGACAGGCAGCCTCTTCGGTTCGAAAGCTCCAGACGAGAAGATCGAGATTTCGGTAAACGGCGAGCGGATGGTCCTGCTGGATATCGATCCGCGAATGAGCGAGTCGCGGAACGGCGTGCAAGTCCAGACGGAACGGATCGCCGTCAAGGCCGGTCCCCAGCGGGTTGCGGCCGCGTTCATCCAGAATTTTGTCGGACCAATCGACGATTTGATCCGTCCGATCGAGCACACCATTGCGGACAGTCAGATCTCGGCGGGCGACGGGATCACGAACCTGCCCCATCTGCAGGCGCTCGGCATCAGCGGTCCATTCAATGCGACGGGGGCTTCGGATACGCCCAGCCGCCGGAAGATCTTCAGGTGTCGCCCCCTCAGTCGCGCTGAGGAAGTGACCTGTGCGACCGAGATCGTCACGGCACTGTCCACTCAGGCTTATCGGAGACCCGTGAATGCCGAAGACCTCGAGGGCCTGATGACTTTCTATCAGGAAAGTCGCGATAACGGGGATTTCGAGTTGGGAATCCGGTCGGCTCTCCAAGCCATCCTGACGAGCCCCAATTTTGTTTTCCGGTTCGAGCAGGAACCGGTCGGCGCCGCCCCGGGTGACACGTACCGGATCAGCGATCTGGAACTGGCTTCCCGTCTGTCGTATTTCCTGTGGAGCACCGTTCCGGACGATGAGCTCTACGCGGTTGCCAACGAGGGAAGACTGTACGATCCGGGGGTGCTCGAACAGCAGGTACGCCGGATGCTCACCGATTCACGCTCCGAGGCGTTGGCGACGCGGTTCGCCTCCCAGTGGCTGCGTCTGCAGGACCTGGACGGCAGAGTGCCGGACCCTCTGCTCTATCCGCAGTTCGACACGACGCTGGGTGAGTCCATGCAGCGCGAGACCCAGTTGCTCTTTGACCGCATCGCCCGCGAGGACCGCAGCGTGCTCGAATTGCTGACCGCGGACTACACGTTCGTTGATGAACGTCTCGCCAACCACTACGGTATCCCCAATATCATCGGTAACAGGTTTCGACGAGTGCCGGTGAACGATGAGAATCGGAGGGGCTTGCTGGGCCACGGCAGCATCCTGACATTGACTTCCATCGCCGATAGAACCTCTCCGGTCGCCCGCGGCAAGTGGGTCCTGGAAGTCATTCTGGGCACGCCGCCACCCCCGCCGCCGCCAAACGTTCCGGAACTGGAGGAAACGGCGGGAACCCGGGGCGATAAGCTTCTCACCCTGCGCGAGCGTCAGGAGGAACACCGTCAGAATCTATTTTGCGCCGGCTGTCACGCGATGATCGACCCGATCGGTCTGGCGCTTGAAAACTTCGATCCGACCGGAAGATGGCGAGAGTTTGACTCGGGCAACCCGGTTGATGCAGCCGGCGTACTGACTGACGGGACGAAAGTCGACGGTCCAGTCGGCCTGCGCCGGGCTTTATTGAGTAAGTCCGACTCGGTTATCCGCAACTTCACCGAAAACCTGATGACCTACAGTCTGGGTCGTCGGGTTCAGTACTACGACATGCCGACCGTTCGAGCGATCGCGCGGGAGGCCGCCAAGAACGACAACCGGTTTTCCTCGTTCGTCCTTGGCATTGTCGAGAGCCCGGCTTTTCAGATGAGAATAGTGCAGGAGAGCACCGAGGAAGCAGGTGCCGGAGGCCGTTAAGACGCCTGCGGCAAGTTGATTTGCAATATTGAATAAATTGAACAAGAAATTGAATCAGACTTATTTCACGTAAACGGTATTCAGGAGGACATTGGGCTCATGTTCATTTCGAAGAAGCATATTTCCCGTCGTGCGGTTCTGAAAGGAATGGGGGTGACGGTCTCGTTACCATTCCTGGAGTCGATGCTGCCCGCCCAGACGCCTATCGGCCAGACGGCCGCGGGTAACACACCGACTCGTCTGGCTTGCCTCGAGATGGTGCACGGTGCGGCCGGCAGCAACAAGTATGGGATTGAGAAGAACCTCTGGGCCCCAGCGGACGAGGGTGCGGATTTTGACCTGACGCCCAGCAGCCTGAGCCCGCTGGAGCCGTTTAAGGACTACTTGACGATCGTCAGCAACACCGATTGCCGTAACGCGGAGGCGTTCGAACTCGGAGAAGTCGGCGCCGACCATTTTCGTACCGCCGCGGTGTTTCTGACTCAGGCGAAACCGAAGATGACGGAAGGGTCCGACGTCTTCGCGGGTACGTCGATCGAGCAGGTCTATGCCCATCGATTCGGACAGGAAACACCGATGCCCTCCCTGCAGCTTTCGATCGAGAACCTGGCTCAATCGGGCGCCTGCTCCTACGGCTACTCCTGCGTTTACACGGATTCAGTAAGTTGGGGGACACCGACGGATCCGCTTCCGATGACCAGAGATCCACGCGTCATCTTCGAGCAGATGTTTGGTGACGGCATCACCGAAGAAGAGCGAGCGACTCGCCGCGAGGAGAACCGCAGCATCCTGGACTGGATCACGCGCGAGGTGGCTCGGTTGAAGCAGGATCTGGGTGCGAACGATCGCAACCGGTTGACCGAGTACCTGGACGACATTCGGGAGATCGAGCGCCGGATCCAGAAAATCGAAGATTTCGGGTCTTCCGCAGAATTTGTGGGTAAAACCGTCTTCCATCGCCGCTTGAGGAGACCACGGTGCTCGCCAAGCCTCAAGGCTTCCCTCGCAAGCTCGGCGGCTGCGCCGTCCTTGACCCTCGGCTGCGCTCCGCGGTGTCGGCTGGTGTGGGCGATGGGGAACGGGGCCTCCGGCGGGGGCTCCGGGCACCGGGTGTAGGCGTCCGACCGAAGTGGGTACTGGAATATTCGCCGTCGAACAAAAGAATAAGGTACTTTGTTTCAATTACTTATGTGCGCACAGGCCTTTGGACTGCCCACAAATTCTGCGGAGGAGGCAAGATTTCAATACCAGCGGCGACACAAGAGAATTGCCGGATGCTCCAAGTGGCGTGCCCGACGATTGGGAAGAACACGTCAAGTTGATGTTCGACATGCAGGCGCTGGCGTTCATGGCGGGTATCACGCACGCTTCGGCGTTTAAGATGAGCCGTGACGTTTCGCAGCGCGTCTTCCCAGCGAGCGGTGTCCGGACGTCGTTCCATTCGGCTTCGCATCACGGCGGGCGACCACAGCGGGTCGAAGATTACTCCAAGATCAACAGGTACCATGTCGGTATCGTTCCCTACTTCCTGGAAAAACTGAAGAATACGCCCGACGGCGATGGCAACCTGCTGGACCATACCGTGGTTCTTTATGGGTCCGCCATGGGCGACTCGAACCTTCACAACCACAAGAGGTGTCCACTGTTCCTGGTTGGAGGCGGCAATGGTGCCCTCAAGGGCAACCTCCATTTCAAGGCCGAAGATGGTACACCGATGGCGAATGCATACCTGACCTTGTTGCACAGGCTCGGGGTTGACGATATCGATAGTTTTGGCGACAGCACCGGAGAGCTTGCGATCTGACGCCCGATGCGAAGCCCATCCGGGCGGGAGGAGATTGTTTATGTTGCGGAAGAAACTAATCGTCGCTCTTTGCGGTATCCTCGTTGGCGCTCTGTCCATGACGGCGCTGCTGCTGGCCGCCGCCGCCGACACACCTGTTGCCGATGCGGCCCAAGCCGGCGACCGTGCGACCGTGCGTTCGTTGCTCAGGCAGGGAGCGGATGTGAATGCCGCGCACGGTGACGGGATGACGGCGCTCCACTGGGCAGCGTTCAGGGACGACGTCGAAACCGCGGAGATGTTGCTGTACGGTGGGGCCAACGTGGCCGCGGCGACGAGGGTGAATGCCATGACACCGCTGGTCATGGCATCGCAGAATGGTAGTGCGTCCATGATCGAAACGCTGCTCGAGGGCGGCGCCGACGCGAACCTTGCCATGACGACGGGAACGACCCCGTTGATGTTGGCGGCCGCTTCGGGAGTCGCTGAGGCGTTGAAGGTCTTGGTCGACCACGGAGCAGACGTGGACGCGAAGGAAGGCGAACGCGGCCAAACCCCGCTGATGTTTGCGGCTGCTCTCAATAGGGCCGAGGCGATCGACGTCCTTATTGAAGGCGGCGCGGATGCCACGATTGCCACGAAGGTGGTGGACTTGGCCGCGCGGAACAGATCCTCACGTAATCGCCGTGGGGGAGGTCAGGTCGTGGCGGGTCGGGGCCGAGGTCGTGGTGGAAACCAGCCACCGGCTGCAGCCCGAGGTCGTGGTGGTCGAGGCGCCCCCGGCGCCGGTTCCTCGGCACCCCTGCTTTCCGCATCGGGCCTTGGCGGCCGTCCCGGCAACGCCGGTAGCGTCGGTCGTCCACAGCCGCAGGCGCGCGGACGGTTTCGCGGCGGTATGGGCGAACGCGTTCCGCCGGTCGAAACCATGGGCGGGTTGACACCCCTGCTCTTTGCGGCGCGACAAGGTCACTTCCAGGCGACCGACGCCCTGCTCGCCGCGGGCGTCGATATCAACGAGGTGAGTCCCGGCGACAACAGTACCCCGCTCTTGATCGCGACTATCAACGGCCACTTCGATCTGGCCAGTCATCTACTCGATCAGGGAGCGGATCCGACGATCGCCAGCAAGGCGGGGGGAACGCCCCTCTACGTTACGGTGAACGTCAAGTGGGCGCCGGAAGCGGGATATCCGCAGCCCGATACGTCGCAGGAGAAGGTCACGTATCTGGACTTGATGGAGCAACTCCCGGAGGGTGGGGCGGACGTCAACGCCCAACTGAAGAAGGAGTTGTGGTTCACTGGCTACAACTTCGATCTGTCACGGGCGAACGCGACCGGAGCGACCACCTTCTGGCGAGCCTCACAGGTGAGTGATGTCACGGCTCTGCGTTTTCTCGTCGAGCACGGCGCCGATCCGGGCATTGGAACCAACGATAAGATTATGCCGCTCCACGTTGCGACCGGCGGTGGCGTCCACGGCAACGACGAGGTCACGGCGCCCGGCGGCTGGATGCCCGCTGTCCGGTACTTGGTGAATGAGCTTGGGGCGAACGTGAATGTCCAGGACAACAGGGGCATGACGCCCCTCCACAACGCGGCGGCAATTGGTCACAACGAGATGGTCCAGTTCCTGTTTGACCATGGCGCCGACCCGACGGCCCTGGGCAACAACGGAGAGACCGTCGCCGATATGGCCAACGGTCCCAGGCAACGTATTCAACCGTTCCTAGAAACGATTGCGCTCTTGTTGAAGATGGGTTCTCCTTTCAACGACAACTGCGTGTCGTGTTGAGTAACCGAGGAAGTTAAATGACCAGACGCAGCATTGCCACTTTAGGGACTCTAGTTCTTTGCCTGGCTGTGGGTGCCGGCACGAATCTGGCGGAGCAACAGGTGTCCCAGCCAGAGGGAACCGCCGGGACGATGATTTTAGAATCGCAGCAGGCGTTGGTCGATCAGTATTGTGTCTTCTGCCACGACGATGTCGAACGGTCCGGAGACATGTCGCTGTCCGAACTCGACCTGGCGCACCCGGAAGAAAACCCGGAGTTGGCCGAAAAGATCATCCGCAAACTCCGCGCGGGCATCATGCCGCCGCCCGGACAGGCCCGACCGGTGGACGCGGTCCGCCTCTCTTTTGTGGCATCCCTGGAATCGGCGATAGACCGGTCCGTGGGTTCCAGAATAAATCCCGGCCAGCGTAGTTTTCAACGTCTGACCCGAACCGAGTACGCACGTTCGGTTCGCGATCTTCTCGACATCGACGTGGACGTTGCCCCGTTTCTCCCGCCCGACACCGTGAGCGAGAGCTTTGACAACATTGCCGACAACCAGTCGTCTTCGGCGACGCTGATGGAAGGATACATGCGCGCGGCCAACAGGATCAGCCGTCTGGCGCTGGGTGATCCGAATTCGAGCCCCACTTCGACGACCTATCGCCCTCCGCGCACCGGTTCGCAGATGCGCCACATTCCCGGCACCCCCTTCGGCACTCGCGGCGGCATTGCCGTGGAGCACAACTTCCTCGCCGACGGCGAGTACACGTTCAGGTTGCTGCTATACGGCGGCCGGACAGGCAGCCTTTTCGGGAATTCGATACGCGGCGAGCAAATCGAAGTCGCCGTCAACGGCGAACGAGTGGCGTTGCTGGACATCGACCACACTCTGACCCAGTCGTCTCCGGACGGTTTGAACCTGCGGACCGAGCCGATCTCGATCGCCGCCGGTCCCCAGAAAGTGTCGGCTTCCTTTATCGAGGGTTATTCCGGTTTGGTCGACGACCTGGTGGCCCCGATCGAACACACGCTTGCGGACCGTACGACGGGGACGTTGGCGCAGCTTACCCATCGGCCGCATCTGCGCGAGCTGGAGATCAAGGGGCCTTTCGAGGTGACCGGCGTATCGGATTCGCGGAGCCGCATCAAGATCTTTACCTGTCGTCCCACATCAGTTGACGATGAGTCCGCGTGTGCCGAACAGATCGTGTCCGAAATGGCGCGTCAGGCATTTCGCAGACCTCCAAGCGCCGAGGACCTCGAGGGTCTGATGACCCTCTACGACGCCGCGCGGGCTTCCGGCGATTTTGATTTAGGAATCCGAACGGCGCTGCAGGCCATCCTGGCGAGTCCCCGGTTCCTGTTCCGATTCGAAAACCTGCCGGCAGGAGTCGGGCCGGGTGAGAGCTACACGATCAGCGACCTCGAGCTGGCGTCCCGGCTGTCGTATTTTCTGTGGGCGAGCGCTCCCGACGGTGAATTGATAGAAGTTGCCAGTGCCGGGCGACTGCGGGATGAAGCGGAATTGGAGCTTCAGGTCCGTCGGATGCTCTCGGATCCGCGCGCGGAGTCGCTGTCGACGAAATTTGCCAGGCAATGGCTGCGGTTGGCCGACCTCGAGAAGATCGACCCGGATTTCCTGATATATCCCCAGTACGACGCCATCCTGGCGCGGGCCTTGAACCGCGAGACCGAATTGTTCTTCGACAGCATCGTCCGCGAAGACCGCAACGTCCTGGACCTGCTCCGGGCGGACTACACGTTCATTAATGAGCGGGTGGCTTCCCACTACCGCATACCGAACATTTCCGGTCCCGAGTTCGAACGATATGTATGGGACGACGAGAATCGGAGGGGACTCCTGGGCCACGGCAGCATTCTGACGTTGACGTCGGTGGCCGACAGGACGTCGGCCGTGCAGCGAGGCAAGTGGATCATGGAGGTGTTCTTCGGCGCGCCCCCTCCGCCCCCCCCGCCCAACGTCCCGGAGTTGGAGAAGACCGAAGGTGTCGTCGACGGAAGGGTTCTGACATTGTCGGAGCGCATGGAGATGCATCGCTCGAACCCGTCCTGTAATTCCTGTCACCGGTTGATCGATCCTATAGGCCTGGCGCTCGAGAACTTCGACGTCACCGGAGCGTGGCGGATCAAGGACGGGACCGCGATGGTCGATCCGTCGTCAGAGTTGTACGACGGGACCAGAATCGACGGTCCATCGGACCTCCGAGAGGCGATTCTCAAGTACTCGGATGCGTTCATTCTGACCTTTACCGAAAACCTGATGACGTACGGTCTGGGTCGCAGGGTCGAGTATCCGGACATGCCTATGGTTCGGCGGATCATCCGGGAAGCCGGGGACAACGACTATCGGTTTTCTTCTTTCATCATGGGGATTGTTCGGAGCCCCGCGTTCCGGATGAACACGGTTGGAGAGTCGGAGAATTAGCAGCCTGTGAACAGAAAAGACGAACTTATTGAATGCTTTGATCTCGACCTGAAACAGAGGAGACCTACCGCATGAATTTCATCACGAAGAAGCACATTTCCAGACGTACCGTACTTCACGGTATGGGCGCGGCCGTGGCCCTGCCCTTCCTGGAGGCCATGACGCCTGCGCAGACACCGACGAGTAAGACCGCGGCCAACTCCCCTGCTCGCCTGGCCGCGATCGAGATCGTCCACGGTAGCGCGGGCGCTTCTCCGTGGGGGCTCGAGAACAATCTGTGGGTGCCCAAGGGCGAAGGTCCCGATTTCGACCTGACCGGGACGAGTATGGCGCCGCTGGAACCTCTTCGAGATTACCTGACGCTGGTCACCAACACCGATTGCCGTAACGCCGAGGCTTTTGTGTTGAGCGAGGTGGGCGCCGATCACTTCCGTTCGAGCGCGGTGTTCCTGACTCAATCGAAACCAAGGATGACGGAAGGTTCCGATGTCTATGCGGGAACGTCGATCGATCAGCTCTACGCCCAACGGTTCGGTCAGGACACGCCGGTTCCGTCCATCCAGTTGTGTATTGAGGCCGTCGACGTCATGGGTGGCTGTGTATACGGGTATTCCTGTGCCTACAGAGACACGATCAGCTGGGCGTCCCCCTCGGATCCGATGCCGATGACCAGAGACCCGCGTGTGGTGTTCGACCAGCTCTTCGGCGCCGGTGGAACAACAGAGGAACGAGCAGCCCGACGCGACGCGGATCGTTCCATCCTCGACTGGATCGGACGCGAAGTGGCGCGGCTCGAACAGGACCTGAGCGCGTCCGACAAGGCGCGCCTCGGCGGATATCTGGAAGAGGTCCGGGAGATCGAGCGTCGCATTCAGAAAATCGAGGAATACAACGCGAGCGGCGAGGCGCGCGAGGTTCCGGATGCCCCGGTCGGTGTGCCCGACTCGGTCCATGAACATATGAAGCTGATGTACGACCTTCAGGCCCTCGCTTTTGCGGCGGGTATCACCCGCGTTTCCACGCTGAAACTGTCAAAAGATGCAACGGGCCGGGTGTACCCGGACAGCGGTCACAGAAGCGGTTTCCACGGGATGTCGCACCACGGAAGCGACCCGGAGCGAATCACCGCGTTTGCCTCCATGAACGAATACCATGTCAGCCTGCTCAACTACTTCCTGGACAAGCTCGAGGACACGCCCGACGGCGACGGGAACCTCCTGGATCACACCCTGGTTGTTTATGGCTCGCCCATGGGCAATGCGAGTGTCCACAACCACAAGCGTTGTCCCCTGATTTTTGCCGGCCATGCCAACGGGGCTCTCGCGGGCAATTCTCACTTCGCGGCACCCGATGGAACGCCGATGGCGAACGCCCTGGTGACCGTGATGCAGCGGATGGGTTTAGACAACATGGATGGCTTCGGCGACAGCACAGGCGAGATCGCAATCTGACGTAGGAGACGGTTATGCGTATGAAACTGATTCGCGGCCTCAGCCTTAGTTTTGCCGGCGGACTGTGTCTGACGGCGCTGCTCCTTGCAGTTCCCGCCGATACCCCTGTTGTGGATGCGGCCAAGATTGGCGACGTGGAGCGACTGCGTTCGCTGCTCAAGCAGGGGGTCGACGTGAATGCGGCCGAGGGAGATGGCATGACGGCGCTCCACTGGGCAGCTTTCAGGGATGACCTGGATATCGCGGAGATCCTGTTGTATGCCGGTGCGAACGTAGGCGCCAGGACCCGCGTCAATGCCATTAGCGCTTTGGTTCTGGCTGCCCGGAACGGAAGCGCCGCCATGGTCGAGATGATGCTGGACGCCGGGGCCGATGCGAACGCCGCGATGTCGATCGGGACGACCCCGCTGATGGCCGCTGCCACTTCAGGTAACGCCGACGCTGTGAAAGTCCTGCTGGACCATGGAGCAGACGTCGGTGCGACCGAGAACGCCCAGGGTCAGACGGCGTTGATGCTGGCGGCTTCCTACAATCGTTCCGCCGCAATCAAGATTCTGATGGACCACGGGGCAGATCCTGCCGTCACGACGAAGGTCGTCAATCTGGCCAATCGTGGCCGTGGCCGCGGAGGCCAACAGGCCCAGGGGCAAGGTCGTGGTCGGGGCAATGCGCAGGCCGCGGGCGCACGAGGTCGGGGCGGTCGCGGGGAGCGAGCTCCGCTCCTGTCCGCGTCCGGAATTCCCATCCGAAGCGGCAACCAGGGCAGCGTCGTTCGTTCCCAGGGAAATGGACGCCGACGAGGCGGCAACCGGGCGGGCCGTAGTCTGACGACATTAGGCGGTTTGACGCCCTTGTTGTTTGCCGTGCGACAGGGCCACACCGAAGCGGTTCGGGTCTTGTTGGAGGAAGGCGCCGACATCAATGGTCTCGGTGCGGGGGATGAGACCAGCCCGCTACTCATGGCGGTTATCAACGGTCATTTCGACCTCGCGATGTGGTTGCTGGAGGTCGGCGGCGACGCCAACCTTGCCAGTTCAGCCGGAGCGACGCCTCTGTACGTGACCGTGAACGTGAAGTGGGGACCCGAGTCGGGATATCCGCAACCCGACACGACGCAGAACAACGCGACCTATCTTGAACTGATGCAGGCCCTTATTGACAAGGGCGCCGACGTGAACGCCAAACTCAAGAAGGAGCTCTGGTTCACCGCTTACACCTTCGACCTTTCGCGCGTCACCGCCGCGGGCGCGACGCCTTTCTGGAGAGCTGCGCAGGTAGTGGATATTGAGGCGATGCGACTCCTGATCGCAAATGGGGCAGATAAGGAACTTACCAATTCCGAGGGGGTCACACCTCTGCACGTCGCGACTGGCGGCGGCGTTCACGGAAACGACGAGGTCATTGCTCCGACCGGTTGGCTGGCTGGCGCCCAGTACCTCGTCGACGAGCTTGGGGCCGACGTCAATGCGAAAGACGATGCGGGCTACACGCCGCTCCACAGCGCTGCGTCGATCGGAGAGACCGAACTGGTGCAGTACCTTGTGGACAAGGGTGGCAACGTCCGCGCGATCAGTGGCCGGGGAGAAACGACCGCAGACATGGCGAATGGTCCGAGGCAGCGCATCCAACCGTACCCCGAAATCGTCGCTCTTCTCAGAAGCCTGGGTTCGAAGTTCACCGACAACTGTGTGTCGTGTTAGCTGTGGTCTCTGACCGCCAATAGCCAACGAGAGTTTACATGAAGAGATACACCTTGATATCAGGCGCCCTGTTCCTGATCCTAGCCGTCGGCAACGGCACGAATCTGGCGGAACAACCGGCGGCGCCGGCGATGGTCGGCCCGCAAACCCCTGTCACGTTGTCGCTCGAATCGCGGCAGTCACTCCTGGATCAGTATTGTGCCTATTGCCACGATGACGTCGAGAAATCCGGAGACATGAGCTTGTCCGGACTGGATCTGGCTCACGTCGAGGACAGCGCCGAACTGGCGGAAAAGATGATCCGCAAGCTGCGGGCGGGGATGATGCCTCCGGCGGGAGCGCCCCGACCGGATGTCGCCACCCTGACCGCCCTGGCCGCCTCGCTGGAGCAGGACATCGACACTGTAGCGGCCGCGAGCCCGAACCCCGGCGCTCGGGCGCTCCAAAGGCTGAACCGGGCGGAGTACGCTCGCTCGATTCACGAGTTGCTCGAGATCGAAGTGGATGTTGCCGGCCTGCTCCCGCCCGACGTTATGGGCCAGGGCTTCGACAACACGGCGGAAGCATTGAGCGTCTCTGCGGTCCTGGTCCAGGGATATATGCGGGCGGCCAGCGAGATCAGCCGTGTCGCGGTCGGCGATCCGAAGGCCACTCCCGGTTCGGTGACGTTCAAGATTCCCAGGACGGCGTCGCAGATGCGTCATGTCGAGGGGGCCCCGTTCGGGACGCGTGGAGGGATGGTCCTTGTCCACAACTTTCCGGCCAACGGCGACTACGTTTTCAACCTGACGCTTTACGGCACGGCAGCGGGCCGGATTTTTGGCCTGAACAACCCCTTGTTCGACGATGGGGCCGTCTCGACAGGAGAGCTTGAGGTTTCCGTAAACGGTGAGCGTGTCGCGCTGCTTGAGGTGACGCGGTCCATGAGCGAGTCGAGCACCGGCCTGACACTGACGACGGAGCCGATCTTTATTGAGGCGGGTCCGCAGAAGGTAGCGGCGGCTTTCGTTCAGAAGTTCTCCGGAATGGTGGACGACCTGGTGGCGCCTATCGAACACACACAGGCCGACGGTGAAATCGCAACAGGCTCCGGCATCACCGCCCTGCCCCACTTGCAGGATCTCAACATCACCGGGCCTTTCAGGGCCACCGGTGTTTCGCAAACGCCGAGTCGCGCCCGAATTTTTACCTGCAGGCCGACTTTACCCAGCGAAGAGATGTCGTGCGCCACGGAGATCGTCTCGAATCTTGCAAGCGAGGCGTACCGGAAAACGTTGAGCGCGGAAGATCTGGAAGGGTTGATGAATTTCTACGTGGAAGGCCGGAAGGACGGCGATTTCGAGACGGGAATCCGGATGGCTCTCCAGGCGGTCCTGGCAAGCCCCAGCTTCGTGTTTCGCTTCGAGGCCGAGCCGAGCACGGTTGAGCCAGGTCAGGATTATCGTATCAGCGATCTGGAGCTGGCCTCGCGGGTGTCCTATTTCCTGTGGAGCACGGTCCCGGATGACGAACTCCTGGAGGTCGCCGAGGAGGGAAGGCTCCATGAGCCGGCAGTGCTGGAGCAGCAGGTCCGACGTATGATCCAGAACCCGCGGGCGGAGACACTATCGACGCGATTCGCTGCGCAGTGGCTGCATCTGGCCGACCTGAACGGCGTGGTTCCCGATCCTCTGCTCTATCCGCAGTTCGATACCACGATGGGTCAGTCGATGAGGCGGGAGACGGAGTTGCTGTTTGACTCCGTCGTACGCGAGGACCGCAACGTGCTCGACCTTCTGACGGCGGACTACACGTTTGTCGACGAGAGGCTCGCAAAACACTACGGGATTTCCGAGGTAATGGGATACCGTTTCCAGCGTGTGCCCGTGACGGACGACAATCGTCTGGGATTACTCGGACACGGGAGCATTCTGACCATTACCTCGACCGCCGACAGAACGTCGCCGGTACAGCGCGGCAAGTGGGTGATGGAGGTCCTTCTCGGCACGCCTCCGCCGAATCCTCCTCCGAACGTTCCCGAGTTGGAGGAAACCGCGCGGCTGACTTCGGGAAAGGTTCTGACGGTGCGGGAGCGGATGGAGGAACACCGCGCGAATCCGACTTGTGCGGCCTGTCACAGGATGATCGACCCGATCGGCCTGGCACTGGAAAACTTCGACCCGACCGGAAGATGGCGTACACTGGACAGTGGTTCGGTGATCAATCCCGCCAGCGAGTTGTTTGACGGGACCCCGTTGAATGGTCCGGCCAGTCTCCGGAAAGCGGTTCTGGCGCGTTCCGAAGCGTTTATTCGAAACTTCACCGAGAACCTCATGTCGTATGGCCTCGGCCGAACGGTGGAGTACTACGATATGCCGACGGTTCGCATCATTGCGAGGGATGCGGCCGAGAACGACAATCGGATCTCCTCGTTCATTCTGGGTGTCGTCCGGAGCCCCGCATTTCAGATGAAGCGTGCGGGAGCCGGCACAACGGAGGAGGCGGGCGGTCAGCGACAGTGACACAGAGAAACGAATAGCAGGGTTAATTGAAGTCAGAGTATCTCAGGAGGGACACGTATGTTCATTACTAAGAAGCACATTTCACGCCGCACAATGCTTCGCGGCATGGGCGCAGCGGTCGCGCTGCCGTTCATGGAGTCGATGGTGCCGGCAGCGACACCTCTGGGTCAGACTGCAGCGAATTCTCCAACGCGGCTGACCTGTATCGAAATGGTTCACGGTTGTGCGGGCAGCAATGCTTACGGTATCGAGCACAACATGTGGGCCCCGGCGGCCGAAGGCCGGGACTTTGATCTCACTCCGACCAGCCTGCTTCCGCTCGAACAGTTTCAGGATTACCTGACGATCATCAGCAACGCGGATGTGCCTGCGGCGGAGGCGCACTTTCCTGAGGAAGTGGGCGGCGACCACTACCGGACGGCATGTACGTTATACACCCAGTCCCACCCCAAGCTGACGGTGGCGTCGGACATTTATTGCGGCATATCCATGGACCAGATCTACGCCCAGCAGTTCGGCCAGGATACGCCGATTCCCTCGATCCAGCTCAGCATCGAGAGCGTGGACCAGGCAGGTGGTTGCGGATACGGCTACTCCTGCGTGTACACCGACTCGATCAGCTGGGCATCTCCGACCGATCCCCTTCCCATGGTCCGGGATCCTCGCGCGGTTTTCGAGCAGTTGTTCGGCGGCGGGAGCACACCCGAGGAACGGAAGGCCCGTTTTGAGACCGACCGGAGCATTCTGGATTGGGTCACCCGCGATTTCGCCAGGCTGAAGCAGGACCTGGGCGCTGGCGATCGCCGACGGCTGGACGAGTACGTGGATGACATCCGCGAGGTGGAGGAGCGGATACAGAGGATCGAAAAATACAATTCCAGCGGTGAGGCCAGAGAGTTGCCCGACGCTCCGGTCGGTGTGCCCGACTCCTACGACGAACACGTCAAGCTGATGTTCGATCTCCAGCTGTTGGCGTTCACCGCAGGCATCACGCGGATTTCCGCGTTCAAGATGAGCCGTGACAGCTCGGGCCGGGTGTACCCACCGGCCGGTGTCCGAACAGGGTTCCATTCCGCGTCGCATCACGGCGCCAACCCGGACCGACTCGCCGACCTTGCGAAGATCAACAAGTATCACGTCAGTCTCATCCCGTACTTCCTGGACAAGTTGAAGAACACGCCCGACGGCGACGGCAGCCTGCTCGACCACACGCTTCTCATGTACGGATCTGCCATGGGGGATTCGAACCTCCACAACCATGTGCGCGTTCCGTTCTTCATGGCGGGTGGCGCCAATGGGCAACTCAAGGGCAATCTCCATTACAGGGCCAAGTCCCGAACGACCATCGCTAACGCCATGTTGACGATGCTGCGACGGCTCGGGATCGACAGGGAAACCTTCGGCGACAGCACCGGAGAACTCCCAATCTAAGGAAAGGTGTCCCCAGATTTCTCAACCGGAGAGAAGCTTATGTTACGTAAAACAGTCGTTGGCAGCCTTTCGATGGGCTTGTTTGGTGTCCTCTGTGCAAGCGTACTCCTTTTGGCGGCGGCGCAGGTCGAAGCCCCTGTCGCCGATGCGGCAATGGCAGGAGACATCGACACTGTTCGCTTGCTACTCAGCCAGGGGGTCGATGTGAACGCGATTCAGGGGGACGGCATGACCGCCCTGCATTGGGCGGCATCGAATGGTGATCTGGAAATGGCGGGAATTCTCCTGGCCGCCGGTGCGGACGTGGCGGCCGTAAGCCGGGTTGGCAATTACACGCCCCTGCTACTGGCGAGTAGGAGCGGAAGTGCGCCCATGATCGATTCGCTGTTGGTCGCCGGAGCGGAGACCAACTCGGCCACGACGACCACGGAGATGACCCCCCTTATGATGGCGGCCGCATCGGGCAGTGCCGATGCGGTTCGGTTGCTGCTCGACAACGGCGCCGACGTCAACGCGCAGGAATCCTCTCATGGACAGACGGCATTGATGCTGGCGGCCGCCGTGAATCGTGTCGACGTTGTCGCCGTGCTGATGGATAGGGGCGCGGATTCGGGTATTGCGACTAAAATTCGGATGGCCCCGGTGCGAACCAGACCCAGCCCGCAAACCGGACAACAACCTGGAGCTCGTGGCCGGGGTGGAAATCCACCACCCCTTGCGGCTTCAGGCAGGGGCCGGGGGGCCGGAGCGGGTCGAGGTCAGGCGGGACAAACCGTAGCGGCGGCGCAGGCAAACTTCTTTGACCGGGAACAGGACCCAACGATCCCCCTCGGTGGGTTGACGGCGCTCCACTATGTTGCGCGGCAAGGTCACATCGCATCGGCGCGGTCTCTGCTTGATGCGGGCGCTGACGTCAACCTGGTGAGTCCGGGCGGCGACAAGACCAGCCCGCTCCTGATGGCGGCGATCAACGGTCGCTTCGACCTTGCGATGGCCATGCTCGATTCCGGTGCGGACCCGAACCTTTCGAACGCATGGGGAATGACTCCCCTGTATGCCGTGGTGAACGTGCAATGGGCGCCTCACGCCTTTTATCCCACACCCAGTGCGGACCAGGAACGGACGACGCACATGGAGTTGATTAAGAAACTGCTGGACCACGGTGCCGATCCCGACTCCAGGATGACTGCGCGGCGGCTCTGGTACAACGTTTACGCTTCAGGGGGTGTCGGGAACATCAACGAGTCCGGAGCGACGGCGTTCTGGCGTGCCGCTCAATCGAGCGACGTCAACGCGTTACGCCTTCTGGCCGCGGCCGGCGCCGATCCGAACATTCCGACCCAGGAAGGAACCACCGCACTGAACGTTGCTGCCGGAGCCGGCTGGCGTGGCAACTTGAACGTGAATGCCCCCGCCGGCTGGATGCCTGCAGTCCGTTACCTGGTTGAAGGGCTTGGCGCCGATGTGGCCCTGGGGAACGAACACGGCTATACGCCACTTCACGCCGCAGCGGAAAGAGGTGACAACGAAATGATCCTCTATCTCGTCGAAAAGGGCGGTGACGTCACAGCCGTGACCACGCGCGGCGAATCGGTGGCGGATATGGCCAACGGCCCGAGACAGCGCATTCGACCGTTCCTGGAAACGATCGCGCTTCTGATGAAGCTGGGTTCCGGGTTCAACGACAACTGCATTTCGTGCTGACTATTGGCCTGATACATCTCCACCTCGAGTTTGGCCGTTCGACGCAGAGACGCAGAGTAAGATCAGGGGTGTCCGACCGGTCTGCTTCCGAATGACATCTGTTGTTCTCTGCGTCTTTGCGCCTCTGCGTCGAAGACACTTCTCGAGTTGCTGATTCCTCGCAGTCGAGCCTTGTATCTGGATCACGTTGTGTCTTAATCTTGGGGGCGATGAAAATCAAAACAGCCACAATCATGACCTCAGTTTGCGCGATA
The DNA here is from genome assembly GCA_965262425.1 of Terriglobia bacterium. GTDB lineage: Bacteria > Acidobacteriota > Terriglobia > 20CM-2-55-15 > 20CM-2-55-15 > CAZOZZ01. The sequence goes on from OZ253536.1 coordinate 4,374,798, forward strand.
ATCGGTATCGTCATCTTTCAATCCGCGCTTCGGGCCCAAGTTCAAAGCTCGGTCCTGGACGGTGTTTTCACCGAGTCGCAGGCCGTCCGAGGCGAAAACATCGTTCAAGGCGTCGGATGTGATTACTGTCATGGCGGCGGGCTTGCCGGTGGCATCGAAGAGACTCCCCCACTCGTCGGCGGTGAATTTACCGGGAATTGGTCCGGGCAGACGCTTGCCGATCTCTACAGAATGGTTCGTGACATGCCGAAGGATGGCTCGGCGGAATTGACGTCACGGAATGCCGTGGATGTCATGGCGTACCTGTTATGGCTCAATTATTATCCACCGGGTGAGATCGAGCTGCTGCCCGACCCCAACGCGCTTGAACAGATTCGGATCGTTTTGCCGTAGTCTTCTGTCACCGCTGCATCCTCGATTGAATTCGCCGGATCCTGTTGGCTTGCCCTAAGGAGGGTAAATGAAAGTTCGTTTGATTCTTGCAACCGTCGTGGTGACGCTGCTGGCCGGCATGGTCCTCGGTCAGGGGCACGGTGCCACCCACCTGAACACCATGATCGACCTCATGCAGCAGGGCAAGCCGGTGTTCGGCCTCTATATGCCAAGAGACCGATCCGGAGCTGCCTCGCCGATGGACCTGGCCAAACAGGCCATGGGCAAACCGACGATCGACTTTCTCTTCAACGGCAGCATGCCCAACGGGTTTCCTAAGTTCCTGACTGGTTTGACGGCCGGTGGCATCCTTCAGGACGACCATCTGATTCACCCGATCATGCTGAAGATTCATAAGATTTCGGAGAATCCTCCCGGAGCAGTTCACGACATCAGCGAACAGTTGAATCTTGGCGTCAGTGGCCAGATGTTTGTCGAGGCGGAAAGTGCCGAGGAAGTCCTGTTTGGCCTAACGGCGATGCGCTACGAATCCAGGGGTGGAACCCGCCCCGATAGCGTCGGCAGCGCTCCCGCCTACTGGGGGATGACCGAACAGGAGTACAGAGAAAAGGCCGATCTCTGGCCCCTGAACCCCGCCGGCGAGTTGCTCAACTGGACTATCATCGAGAGCGAGAAGGGCCTGGTCAACACCCGGGAGATTGCTTCCGTCAAGGGAATAGGTGTCCTCTGGCCCGGTGCCGGAACCCTACGCCGCGTGACGTCGAGAATCAACGCCGATGGAGAACGCGTCCCGGATCCGGTTGCTCACGAGGCGTCGATACAGAAGGTCCTGGCCGCCTGCAAAGAGTTTAACGTCGCCTGCGGCATCCCGGCCAACCCAAGTGACATCGAGAAGCGCATCAAGCAGGGCTTCAGTGTCTTTGTCATGGGCTGGGGAGAAGATGGGTTCGAAACCGTCGACATCGGCCGTCGCGCCTCGGGCCGTTCCGACACGATGCAACAGTAAGGCTACACCAGGACCTGACTGTTAAGTGACCTCAGTGTGAGACGTTGTCTTGACGCAGAGGCGCAGAGACGCAAAGGGAATTTGGGTCTTCCGCAGAATTTGTGGGTAAAACCGTCTTCCATCGCCGCTTGAGGAGACCACGGTGCTCGCCAAGCCTCAAGGCTTCCCTCGCAAGCTCGGCGGCTGCGCCAGCCTTGACCCTCGGCTGCGCTCCGCGGTGTCGGCTGGTGTGGGCGATGGGGAACGGGGCCTCCGGCGGGGGCTCCGGGCACCGGGTGTAGGCGTCCGACCGAAGTGGGTACTGGAATATTCGCCGTCGAACAAAAGAATAAGGTACTTTGTTTCAATTACTTATGTGCGCACAGGCCTTTGGACTGCCCACAAATTCTGCGGAGGAGGCGGGAATTTTTTGGAAGTGACGGAAAAAAGAAAAGAAACTCTGCGTCTTTGCGCCTCCGTCGAAAAAACCTACCAGTTAGACACGGAGTTTGCACTCAGGCCCTTCCTTCCCGATCCGCCGTGTGCTCCTTGATGATGCGGACCGTCTTTACGAAGTCCCGGAGCCCTGCGCGGGGATCGTACACGACGGCAGGTACGGGGCGGCCGCGGATCGTATCGGGACTTGATCGCGCGTAGCCCATCAGGGTTCTTGCCAGCGCGGTTCTTGCTTTTCCTTTTTCTTCGTCACGGGGAATACCGGTAAGCAGGTCGTTCAGTGCCAGGTCCCAGGGCTTGCCCCGGGCGAGAGCATCGACGACCATCCCCTTGACGAGGTTGTGCGGGAAATTGAAGAAAAACGATATTGGGGAATAGACCTGCGGCGAAGGACGCTGCTGTTTGAATTCCTCGAACAGATCCTGACGGTACCTGCCGAGCAGTTCGGCGCATTCGGAACGCTCGCCTTCATAGCGGGCCAGGGAAGCCGGCGGTTTGCCGACGAAAGCCCGGGCATCGGGCGATAATCCATTCAGGATGCCTTCAACGACTTTCTCCCGCTCTACTCCGTGAATGTCCGCGTCATGCATGCTCGCATAGGCCTTTGTGAGAGTCGAGACCGCAAAACACAGCCATGGGTAATCGGGGACGTTGTCGTCGCGCATGGCGCCGATATCCTTTCCGTAAGACGCTTCCAGTCCGAAACGCAGGTGGCTACCGAGAATACCTGCATGAACGAGAGCCAGTTTCACTTGATGGGCCTGATTCAATGTTCTGACCTTCTCCAGCAACCTGTCGTAGGCTGATTCATCGTATTCGAAGTGAGAGGTTGCGATAAAAATCAGGGTTTCGGCGTTGTCTGCGAATTTCTGGCCGCTGCCGTTGGGGCCCTGCAGGTTTCGGAGAAGGCGGTCCAGGCGGTCGAGATTCTCGTCGGCATCGCCCTCATCCCATACCCTCAAGACAAGAAGCGCCAGAACGTACATGAAGTAGTAGTCCAAAAGGATAGCGAGAGGTGTCTTGTCGGTGTGCCCGCCGCCGGGAGTACGCATGAAATAGCTGACAACCTCTACCGGAATGATCTCCTTGTTGAACTCTTCGGCTTTGCCGTCCCAATCATGGAGGACGTGAAACCCGTCCTCCTCGGTCCGGCTGTTGAACTCTCTGAGACCCCTGTCCAGATCCAGTTGACCGGTTGCCGACTTGAAGGTGTGGGAGCGCATACAGGCGCGTAGACGCGTCAGCGATTTGGCGGCATTCGTCGACTTGGAAACTTCAGCCAGAATTTCCTGACGAGTTGTTCCCCCGAGCGCTTCTTCAAGGTGCAGGCAAATTCCGTCGAAGGTGATCTCGTTCGTTGTTCCCCGATGTTTTTTGCGTTTAGCTACCATTGGCTGGATGCTCGGTCCTTGATGGCGACGACCAAAGACCGGAGCAGGAGGCCTTCGGAAATCCCGGATTGCATTTTGCGCCGGTCTCCGAACCCGAAGAGCCTATTCAAGCTTTCTTCGAAGCCGCAATCGACTTGGCCGCCCATTCTCGAAGAGAGCGGTCTTGTTCCAACACCTCATCCGGTATTGAGAAATACGGCATCTTCCCGTGCCTGTCGGCTCCCACCCTTTCGAATTGATCCCGGTTGGAGTCATTGACCTTCAGAAATGGACGGCCACCCGAGTCCACGATGGCGAACATCGTGCCGTCTTCGAAGACGCCGTATCCGCCAAACATCCTTTTGCTCGTCACGTTGCCAAGAGGCATGAGCCGTCGAACGATCCCTTCGGCGGCGTCGGTAGACGTGTTGGTGAGTTTGTCGCCCTTCTTACCCATCGATTCATCTCCCGGAAAGACTGGTTAGCCTGGCGAAATACGTCCGGACCAATCCGTCATCTTTCGTTTCCGACCAGACTACGTAGCCCCGCTCCCTCATGATGTCGATGCCCGGAGCGGGCAGGAATGTGGTGATCAACTCGACGATTTCCCCCTGTTCCACGCTTCGGGCTGCCTGAGCGAGACCGACCAGGGGCATCTGGTTCGGGTCGCTCACCCGTTCGTCGATCGATTTTCTAATCTTTTCCCTTTGAAACCATTCGGGACGCTCCGCACTGTAGGAGTCGACCTCCGACTCTATCCCGTCAAGCGCGTCCTGACCAATTGCCGTCCGAAGCTTGTTGACCAACTTGTCGACCGGTATCCCTCCGACCGCGGCCGCCTGTCGTAGCGAAGCGACCTTAGCCACACTCTTTCGCACGATGGGGTTTTTCAGTTTCTTGAACGGCGGGGCTATCTCGATGAGGACATCCTCGAGCTGCGGGTAGCAATCGAGCAGCGCGGCGACTTTCGTCGATGGAGTGATGGCCAGCCGGTCGTCGGTCATTTGATGCCTCAGTACAGGTCGGCGAACATTTTCAGGCAGACTTCCAGTGGAGAAGGCGAGACCTCGCCATATCCATGTGTTCCTACAAACGCGAGCACGACATCTTTGTCCGGGTCGATGTAGAGGCCCTGGCCGGCGAAACCCCCTTTGAAAAACGAGCCGTCGTCGTAAACCTGCCACTGGTAGCTGACATACCGAAGCGGCGGCACCTGATCCAGGTATGGAGATTCTTCCATCAGTTCCTGGCGCCCGCCGTTTCGGATCTTCTCGAGATAGGCATCCGAAATCAATCCTTCGGCGTTCACCGCGGTATGACTGGGAGTGAACAGCAATCCGAATCGAGCTACGTCTCTCAGGTTCGCTACGATGCCGGCATGAACCGCCGGTCGACCCGAATCGTTCACTGTGATCAGGCCGTCCGCTTCGGCGCCAATGTGACTCCAGATTTCATCAGACAAAACCTCGGCGAAACTCTGTCCGGTCGTCTTTTCGACCAGCCAGCCGAGGACAGCGGAATTGACACTGATGTAATCAAAGGTCTCCCCGGGTTTTGATAGCCGCCCCAGGCTCGCCAGGAAGTCATAGGTCGAACCCTGGTGTACCGATTCCGGCATGGATTCGGTTTTTGTAAGCCACCCCAGACTGGCTTCGAACTGGTAGTGCTTTCGTTCTGGATTGGTGTAGGCGCCATCTACCCACTCGCGTGCATCGATTCCCGAGGCCATATCCAGGATGTCGCGAACCTTCACGCCGCTCCAGCCGCCAGATGCAAGCTCCGGAATATACCGTTCGATTGGTTCGTCAGCCAGGAGGAGTTCCCTGTCTTCGAGAATCGCGATGAGCGTGGACACGTAGACCTTGCTGAGCGAAAACAGGATATGCCGGTCGCCTTTACTCATGCGCGGATATTTTTCGTACACCACCCTGCCGCCCTGGAGTATCACGATGCCGTCGATCGATGCCCCGTCGACATAATCATCGAACCGTGTCGTACGGTTTCCATCGAGGGATACGGAGAAGTCGGCAATATCGTCATTATCCGCGTACTCCAGCTGTGCAGTCGGACCCGCTCGTTCAATTGTGGCCGTAGGAAAAAAGGGCGCGGTGTTCAGAAACGCGAAACGGCTGATCTCACCTCCGTCGTCCCAGTTGTCGAGATCGATCTCGGAGCGAAACGATTCCATCTCATCGGCGGTGTATCCCCGCCATTCGGCAATTCCGACCGAGTCTTCGCCGTCCGCATCGTCCGGAGTTACCGCGCACCCCAGCATCAGTACGGTGATGGCGGCGATACATGCAAATTGAGTTTTCAAGCGACTGCTCCTTCCGTTCCTCTCACGCTGGTTCTTTCGGTTTCCCGCCCGGCTGTTCTTCGCGTTCGAAACACGCAACAAAACAATGTACAACAGGGAGTTCCAGAGGTTAAGGAACAAAGTGCCGGGAGGCCTGTTTTGTTGTTCGCTTTGAGATTGACCTTGGGTATAGTGTGCCGAAAGCAGGTATACGACACTCGGAGGAGGATCGATGAAGTTAGCGAGATTGTTTATCGCTTTGTTGGTTGTATCGGCACTGGGGACAGTGGTGATCGCAGAGCAGCGGGGTCGGGGTGGACGTGGAGGCCGCGGTCAGGAAAGGGTGCTCACTCCCGAACAGCAGGCCGCGCGGGACGAAGCACAAGCTCGCAACGCACGGCCGATGGACGCGCTGGACTCGGTTTGGCTGGAAGAATTGACGGTTACCGAAGTCGCCGACGCCTAGAGCGACTCGAGGAACGCCGCGAACTGTTCGTTGAAAAGAGCGCCCGGCCGCCTGGACCTCAATAGCGCAACCGTCTCTGGCCCGGGCATACCCAGTTTGTTCAGAATCAATCCTGCTACAAGAGCCGAACGATTAAAGCCCATACCACAGTGCGAAAGCACGCGATGCTCACTGGCGACCAGTGTGGCGCCCAGCTGCGCCACGCCATGGAGCTTGTTGAGGTTTGGCAGATCTTCATCGTAGATCGGAAAGTACACGTACAGGCACTGATCGGGAGCGGTTGGAACACCGACATCGAGACCGGCTTCAAGATCGAAGACCGTGTCGATACCGCGGCTGTCTACAACCTGCCAGTCTTTGATCACTGGCGAAATGAACAGCAGGCCTTCGTCATCCACTTGAATGGGATCCATATCAATCATGTTGCTTTCCTCAATTGCCATGCTTACGATCTCGCCATCACCGGACTCGGGAGCCGGTCTCAGCTCGCCATGTTGGTGACGATTTCCTGGTAGCGTTTCGTGGCCAGTTCGGACGGTTCTCCCTTCCTGCAGAACAAGAACTTTGCCAGTTTCCGGTTTGGCCGTTCGACAACAAGTTGTCCTCGTTCATCGAGCTTCGACTTCAACATCTCGAGTGCCTCGCCGTAGCGGTCATCCTTTCGGGCTCGCGCATAGAAGGACAAGACATGGGTGTAGTAAAAGAGGTTGTACCGCAAGAACGGGTACTCCACCTGCATGAAGAGCGTACCGATACCGAAATGGCACGGTCCGGTTGGTATCCGGACCGTCCAATGATCGAGAAGCGTTTCAACGGCTCGGTCGAGGGCGGTCGTCTCGGTTCCTTGTTTTGTGAAGCGAACCGCGTCCAGGGCGAACAGCGTGACGCCGGGGTTGGAGAATTCCGTTTCGGGTCCACGACCTCCCGAGAATTTCCTGCACCGCCAGCCCCCGTCATCGTACCGATTGTCGAGCAAGTGATCGAGCATCCGCTGAACCCGGGGTTCGCCGGCATAGCCGAACCGGCACAGCGCCGACGCCGCGATTGCGGTGTGGCAGGGATAAATACTTCCCTTTGGCGCGACCCGGAAGCGACCATCATCCCGGCAGGCATTCAAGAGAAGACGCGCCGCGCCTCGAACGGCTTCATGAGATTTTGGGACCCGCAGTTCGCTGAGAATCAACAGGGACTCGAGAGTGCTGAAGGGCCCTCCGGTTCCGAAGCGGCCATCCATACTGGCCCAGTAGTCGCCACCGTTATCGTGCCGTGTGGCCAGTACCGCTTCGATATCTGAAGCGTACTTCTTGCTTGCCAAAATCCTTACCCCTTCGTTTTTCATCGACCGGCCGCCGTTTGGGCTGCGGCAAGACTCCCTCGGACAGTTTCGTTGAATAAGTAATCCAACAGGCCTGTTCGTCTCATCCAGCGGAGCTGTTCCCTACCGGTCGCGCTCCTACCCAGTGGATACCCAGATCCGCCGCCTGCTGCAGTCGGTCCGACAGTTGAGCCGCATGGTGCTGAATGTGGCGGATGGCAATGAACTGATGCTCCATCTTGTAGACCTTGTACCAGCTGAACCCACTTTCCGGAACATGGAGGTCGAGCGCGTCGACGGCAGTATCGACCATCTCGTCGCAGACACTCCAATATGCCAACACCTCCGCCCTGGAGTAAGGTTCCGGGATCAGCGGCAGCGTGCTGTCGGGCTTGGGTCGCCCGGCTATGCCGTCAGGATATTGAACTTCGGATTGGTGGTGTTCCAGGGGGTGGAAGGCGGACTCGTTCGGTTGCAGGTACAAATGTGCGATGAACAACGTGTGGTAGGCGATCTGCCAGAACGAGTTGCGATGTTCTGTTCCCGTCCAGACATCTTCGGGGCATCGTTCGAGTGTTTCCCCAAGCATCGCGAGCGAGGCGTGGTACTGGCTCTTGATCACGGACCTCAACGTTTCGGTCGGATCCTCGGTGTTTCCTGTGCCTGCGTTCTGGTCCATGACAAGACTCCTTCTCGAAGAGGAACGACTATCCGGTTGGGCGCAAGGGCGGGAGGAGTAGGATCACGATCTGCACGACACCGAGTAGGGTACCGAACACCCAACCCAGCCAGTGCATGTGCGTCTCCAGGTTTCCCGATCTATTCTTCCTCGTCGCCTACGACCACTCCAAGGTGTCTGGCCAGCATCCCCGAAAGAGTCACCATCTGCGCGGGGCTGACCATCACACCGCGCAGTTCCTCGGGCTTGATTCCAATCCCCTCGATGTCGGAACCGCGGAAATCGGCACCATCGAGTTTTGCTCCAGAGAACTGGGCCTTCCTTAAGTCGCAGCGATAAAACCGAACTCCCCTCAAGTCGGCCCCTCCAAAGTCGGCGTCTCGCATTATGCAGTTTCTAAAGGCGGTGTTGTTGAACGAGGCCTGACGGAAACTGCTGAGGTCCAGGGCACAACTTTCGAACAGAACGTGCTTGAGAGAAGAACCGGCCGCATCGAACCCGGTCAAGCGGGATTCGTTTGCCCGAGTCCGATAGATGATCGATTCGTGCCATTTACCGTTCGCCAGGTCACATTGATCGAAGAGAACATCCGTCAGTTCCAGTCGCTCGAGTCGCGCGTTCTGGAGCTCAACGTGCCGTCAGTTCCAATTGATACGCTACCAAGTCATTCAGAGAGCAGTCTTCGATCAGTGCATCAACAAACCGATCCCCTTCGCCGATGTCGGTAGGGACCAGACGAAGCGGCTCGGGTGCCGAAGTCGGACACGCTTCAGTTCCAATTGATACGCTACCAAGTCATTCAGAGAGCAGTCTTCGATCAGTGCATCAACAAACCGATCCCCTTCGCCGATGTCGGTAGGGACCAGACGAAGCGGCTCGGGTTGCGCGGGAATACGGGGCGGATTCACGCGTGGAGTTTTCTTGCGCCGCGTCATAAGTACGGGTTTCATGATGCCGTTGCTCTTTATGTTGCGAGTCCGAGGGCCAGGGCAACCGACCAGGCAAGAAACGCCATCTCCGCCATAAGGGCAACAATCACGCTGAGGGTGACCATCCGCAGGTGTCGACGGGCAGCCTCCGTCTCGTAACAGAGTTTGGGTTCATTCGAGAAGACAAGCAGTTGCATTTGCCAACCCTGTGAAAACGACGTATTGACCCACACCGGCGGTCTTCCCAGTGCATCGTAGAGATCTTTGTGGTGGTCCATGAGAAGGAGGAAGAAGCGAGCTTTTGCCTGAGTCCCGACCACCAGCGCCGTTACGATCGTACCAAGGAAAATCAGAAGTGCGACAACCCACGCGGATGCACTCATAGTTCGGGAGCAGCGGGGACCACTAGCTTCCCCCGCCCTGAACCGCGAACTTCTGGACGCGCCGTCCCGTAGACGCTTCCCCCACATAGAGGTTGCCCCGGGAGTCGATGCCCATACCGTGGGGACGCAGGAACTGACCCACCTGGCGGCCTCCACGACCGAAGTCACCGACTACCTCCAGATCCTCGCGCCTCATAGTCCACACCTTGTGGTTCGTGCCATCCGCCAGATGCAGCCATTGCTGGTCCGGATCCGGAGACAGTGCGACGACGAACGCGGATCCCGACGCCCGGGTGAGTGGCTCAATGATCTTTTCGGCCACAAACTCACCGCTCTGCCGAAAGGCCTGAATCCGGTTCCCCCGGCGGTCCGCCACGTAGATCATACCGTCCCTCGATCCGGTCAGGCCGTGAACGTTCGAGAACTGGCGTGGTGGAGGCCCGGCCGGATCCCGGTCGCCAAAGTCGTATTGATCGTCCGGCGTTTCACCGTAGGCACCCCAGTGCCGCAGGTAGTTGCCTGTTTCGCCTTCAAACACGATGACGCGGTGATTCCGGTATCCGTCTGCGATGAAGACCTCGTTGGTGTCCGGGTCCACCCAGATTCCTGCCGGTCCTCCAAGGAGGCTCGTGTCGTTGCTTCCCGCATTCTCGTCATATTCACCGATGGTCATCACGTGCTGGCCGTCTCGAGTGAACTTCATGACCCGGTGATGCCTGTATGTACCGATCCAGACGAAGTCATTGTGATCGACGAAAATCCCGTGAGGGTCCCTGGGGAACACGGAAATGTCCTGGGTTGGATCTCCCCATGCCTGCACGACCTCGCCCTCGGGGCTGAACTCGATAACCGTGGGCGCGGGCACGCAGCATGTCCCGATAGGCGGTTCCTGGACGACAGCCGTCTCTTCAGGCGTCAACGTGTCTTCGAGATGCGTGACCCAGACATGGTCCTGGGAATCAACGAAGACTGCGGTCACCGCACCCATGATCCACTTGTTGGGCATTTCGAGGGGCCATGTCGGATCCACCCGGAACGTGGGTGTCCCTCCGGGGGCGGCAACTTCGGTCGCGTCTCCGGCGGTTGCGGGATCCGGCCCAGCGTCGCACGCGACGAGGAAGGTCGGAACCATCACTAATAAGGTAAAAGCTAAGATTCTTCGAGATCCCTGCATTCTTCTTACTCTCCTTCGGCTCGTTCGTGGACCCATCGACATGCCGCCCACCGCATTCGCATACGTTCGTGGGGGGGGGGCCGTCAAACAATGTGCGTGTCAAGCTGTATTCGACATGCCGCCCAGGTTGCTCCTGAATCTGATCGGGTAATTCTGCTCCGCGCTTTCCGAGATGGCTAGCAATTTCTTGGCGGCCGGAATCCGGTCCCGACTTGTCGGAGCTTCATCCCTCTTCGTCCGCGGCGACCGTCTCCTCCGGGACATCAGTGTAGCTCTCGAAGTCGATCCTGTAGCCGTCGGGATCCGCAGGGATGTCACCCACATTCCGTTGCCAACGACCGGTCTCGATGCCCGAATCCCCCGCGATTTGATCTGGCGGTAGATCACCAGGGCATCTTCGCAGATGAAGCAGATCGACACACCTTCACCGACCGTGCCCTCGGCTGCCCAGGAATCGTGTCCTTCCCTCGGAAATTCCTGCAGCATGATGGACGCCTTCCCGTGTTCAAGCCAGCACCAGCGAAGCGTGCCGTCCACGACCCATCGCTTGCTCATCTCAAAGCCCAGTCCATCGATGTAGTAGCGGACGGACTCTTCCATGTTCGATACCTGAAAAAACGGCACCGCCGCCGTGATGTTCGTGGGCGCGCCGTCGACGTTCGTGTTCATTTCGTCCAATACCTCGTCAATCCGTGGCTTCCACCACCATGTCGAGCTGTACCGTTGCTCCGTACGGCAGCTCGGACGCTCCCGTCGCAGTTCGGGCGTGCCTTCCCGCTTCGCCGTAGAGGGCAATCAGTAACTCCGATGCTCCATCGATCACCTGAGGAAGCGCGTTGAACGATGAGGCTGCATTCACGAAACCCTGCAGTCTTATTATTGAAATGATGTCGTCAAGATCGCCGATATCCGCTTTGATGATGGACAACAGGTCCAACATGGTGTCCCGAGCCGCCAACCTGGCCTCTTCCAGCGACACATCAGTGCCGACCTGGCCCCGTTTTTCACTCACCCGCCCCGAAACGAACAAAAGGTTTCCGGTTCGTTTTGTCCCCAGGTAGTTTGCGACAGGAGCCTTGGGAGGGTTCAGAATGAGCCCCATCCCGGCCATTCGTTCTTCAATTCGACTCACTGGCTTCCTGATCTGCAACTTCGCCTTGATTCAACTCTTTCGCCGATCGAAGGATTTCGAGTGCCCGCTCCTCATCCTGCGCTTGAACAAAAAGTCGGACACCGCCTGTCATCAACATGAAATGGGGTGCAATGTTTCCGGTGAATGCTTGATCGATGTAGCCATTGATGCCGCTGCCTTCAAGCACCGAAACTGCAAACTCCGCCTGATGAATGTGAAGAAAACGCTCTATTTCGACTGGGTTTTCGAGGTTTGAGCGCTCCCTGGATTCGTTATCACCCTGGTCTGGCCCCGGCTCATCCAGAACCAGAGCGTCGACCAGCTCGATATCGCAATCCCCGCACTTCGTGAAGCCTTCTCGGTACTCCGCTTTACATTCAGGACAAAACATACATACCTCCAAATCCGTCTACGGATTGTGGCTCAGCTGGGTCGCTTCCTTCTGCCGCGCAGGCTCAGGGGCCGTGCAGCCAATGGATGCAATGGTTCTCGAACATCGTCCCCACACTTGCGCATGACCTCAAACCAGTGTTGCGCGATAGCCCCCAGGTCACCCGAATGATCCTCCATCCAAGTATCGATGGCAGGATCCCGTTCAACGGAGGTGGAGAACCGAAAGAGCTGATGCATCGCTGTTGCGCTCAGAATTGACGCCACGACGCCAGTATTAACGTCAAAAACATCAGCGCGGTATAACGGATTGTGGCTCACCTTCGGCGGCGACCCCTAGACAAATTCAAGAGAATACCGTCGCTGCCTTCTGGCCCAGCCCCTTGATAGATCGCATTTTCGTTGGTATGATCATACATCATACTTAGTGAGGAGCCTACATGCCAAAAAGAAAGGTTGCTCTCACGCTCGATGCCAAGCTGGTTCATCGCGTCGACGAGCTTGTTTCCAGCCAAAGGTTTAGAAACCGGAGTCAAGCCGTAGAGGCTGCGCTCCGCGAAAAGCTCCAGCGACTTGGCCGGACTCGACTCGCCGAAGAGTGTGCGAAGCTGGACCGAACCGAAGAGCAGCGACTCGCCGACGAGGGTCTCGCCGCTACTGGTGAGACGTGGCCCGAATACTGAGAGGCGAGATTCGTTGGGCTGACCTGAATCCAGTTCGCGGGCACGAGCAGGCCGGAAAACGGCCCGTCGTGATCCTCAGTCATGATGTTTTCAATGAAAGATCCGGCACTGTCATTGCCGTAGCTCTTACGAGTCAGCAGCCCCGGGCTCAGTTCCCTCTGACGCTCGAACTTACTACAGCCAAACTGCCGAAAAGATCCTGGGTCAAGATCAGCCAGGTCAGAACGCTTTCCGTAGAGCGTATCGGTAGACGACTCGGTAGCGTTTCCGCGGAAGAAATCGAGTCCGTCCTGGAGGGACTTAGCGAAATCATTGGATAGCTCGTTCGTCGTGGCCTGCGATCTAACGGACTGTGGCTCACCTGAGGCAGGCCACACCATTTCAATTCAAGAAAACATTATGGCCCGTCTGGTGCAGCCGCTTGGGCAGCCTCAGTCAGCTTCTGTACAGCACGTGCCTCCGAAGTGGGTTTCCCTCTGGCAACAGGGGATGATCGAAATCATCGGCGTCGTTGTGCTTCAGACCAATCTTCTCCATTACCCTGCGTGAAGCACGATTCGCCGGCACGGTGAAAGACACGATCTCATCAAGGTGTAGTGTTTCCAGCCCGAGTTCAAGAACCGCCCGTGCTCCTTCGGTTGCATATCCGCGATTCCAGTAATCTGACGCAATCCGCCAACCGATTTCCACGGTTGGGGTAAAACGCGCCTTAAACCGAGGTACGGAGAGCCCAACGAACCCAACGAACGCCGCAACGTCACGGATCTCGGCAGCCCACAATCCGAATCCGTTCTCGTCAAACCCAGCATCGATACGTGCTGCAAGGGCATTACTTTCCTCACGCGAAAGCGGACTTGGAAAGTGCTTCATGACAAGGGGATCCGCGTTCATCGCTGCAAATGGTTTCAGATCTTCCGGGAACCAGCGACGAAGGATCAAGCGTTCTGTAGTAATCACTTCAGCAAGCACCCACACGCCTTCTTTGGTCTGCCCAACGATTCGACACTATAGCCGCGGGCCGTGCGATGGCATGGCAGGCCTTTGCTTTCCCCTTTTGCGTTCTGACCTCACCCGTTTCGGACGGGAGCCGCTTTTCGTGGAAGACGCTTTCGAGACGACTACATTCCCGTCCGCGCCGCCCACAGGATCGGGAAGAAGCGTTTGTCGAGTGTTTGCGAAAGGTATTCCACGCCCAATGTGCCCAACGGTCCCTTCCCGAAGGCGCCCTCGACCAGCTTCTGGCCCGTTCCGGGCTTTCCTCCGATCATCCGCTGGGCCATCCGTACATGGTGTTCGCGCCAGAGAGAAAACATCTCGTCGTATTCGATCATGGCCTCGCACAGGATCTTCAACTCGTGGTGGTCCGGGTCGCGATAAATCTGGACAATCGTGTTCTCCTGATCCCTCCCATCGACGACGTTCAGTCCCTTTCGTTCGAGAAGCCTCACAAAGCGATCCCATAGCGAAGGCTCATCGAGGCGTGCTTCCAGGCGACGCCTCGCCTCGGGATTGTCGTCGAACATCGCCAGGTAACGCGGATTTCGTACGCCGCAGATAAATTCCACTTCCCGGAACTGACGGGACTGGAAACCGCTTGCCGGTCTCAGGTTGTCCCGAAAATGGATGAAATCGGATGGGATCATCGTTTCGAGCAAGCTCAGTTTGGGAATAAACAGGCGCACGGTGGAGGTCAGGCGTCGGAGAAGCCGCTCGGTTTCCCGAACGTTGTCGTCGTCCAGCATGACCGCAATACGGTCCAGTTCGTGAAGCATCAACCGAAACCAAAGCTCGAAGACCTGGTGGCTTATGATGAAGAGCATCTCGTCGTGGCTTTCCGGTCTGGCCATCGGCTCTTGCAGCGCCAGAAGTTCCGGGATTCCCAGATAACTTTCGTAGGTCAACTTGTCGGTAGACGGTTTGCTTTCGTTCATAGTGGGTCAGTATACGCTCCACCCGTCGAGGCCGTTATATAATGCCGCTCACTTCAGGAGGATACTGTGATGACGCGATCGTTTCTGATCTTGTTGGTGTTGCTGGTGAGCGTGACAGGGTGTGTGTCGGGCGAGGCTGAGACTCTTCGGACCGCTGAACAAGCTCTTCCAAGACCTGCGGGTACCTTGCACAACGGTCCGGCATTCCGTTTCACGAAGATCACAGACGACATTTACCACGCGCGGGGAACCGGTGCGTTGAACGTGGGTACGAACTCGGTCGTCATCATTAACGAAGCCGACGTGATGCTCGTCGACTCCCACATCTCACCGGCCGCGGCCTGGGTCCTGCTGGATGAGTTGAAGACCATCACCCAGAAGCCCGTGAAATATGTGGTCAACACGCACTTCCACTTCGACCACGCGCATGGGAACCAGGTGTTCCCTCCCGATGTCGAGGTCATCGGTCACGAATTCACATGGCAGAAACTCGCGGGCAAACCCCTCGAAGAACGGTCATACGTCTCCGGTTCCCGGTCGGATCGAAGATCTCAAGCGCCAGATCGAGTCCGAGTCCGATTCAGCAGCACGCAGTGGTTTGGAGGAACAGCTTCTTGTGCAGGAAAATTACTGGACCGCCCTCCAGGAACTGGTGCCGACGCCCCCTAACGTCACGCTGGAACGCAAGCTGACTCTCTATCGCGGTGGGCGCGAAATCCAGCTTCTGTTCCTCGGCCGCGGTCACACCGGTGGCGACGTCGTCGTCTACCTTCCCGAAGAGCGCATCCTTTGTAGCGGAGACCTGTTCTTGCCGGGCCTCCCGTTTCTGGGCGACGGGCATGTGGACGAGTGGGGAGAAACCCTCGACGCGCTGGGTGAACTGGACTTCGATCAGGTCCTTCCGGGGCATGGCCCTCCGTTCGAAGGCAAGGCGAAGATCAGCCACTTGAAGTCTTACTTTACCGATCTCTGGAACCAGACCAGACGACTGCGCGCCGATGGTGTCACCTGGGAACAGGCTGCGGAGCGGGTGGACATGATGGCTCACAGTGAGTTCTATCCCCAGATCCAGGGTCCGGGCGTCGATCCCCGCGCGGTTCGTCGTATCTATGAATTGTTGAGTGGCGAGGTGGAGTAGGCAACCCGGTTACGGCCAAATCGCCGACCGCCAGGAGGCAACAGCTTTTCCTACCTAAATCGGTGGCGGTTTGTCACCGGGCGGGGGTTCTTCGCTCGCGTTCATCATTTCGATGATGTCTTCTGTGATATTGGCAGCGTCGGTTGCGAACGCAAGCCCGACATCCGGGTTGGAAATGTCCAGTATCAACGAGAAGCTGTTTTCTTTCGCGTATTGCTGGATCGTCTGATCGACTCTCTGCGCGACCGGCAAGAGCAACTCCTGGCGGTACTGGTCCAGCTCGATCTGGATATCCTCATTCATCCGGTTAAGGTCCGTCGTCATGCGTTCGATGTCGCGGTTCAGCTGCAAGACTGCCGATTCGCTCATCGCGCTTCCTTCGGCCTGCAGCCTTGCCTGGGCACCCCTCAGTTGATCCTGCTTCGACTGCAACTCACTGCCGCGTTCGTTCGCCCTATCGTTCCATTCTGTCGCGGCGGCCTGCCCCGCAGCGGAGCCTTCGACGGCTCCGACGACATTGACGACTCCAATCTTGAAGACGGCATTTCCATCCTGCGCGGCCAGGCTGGCCGGTAGCAGCACCAGAGCTGCCAGTAACGCTCTAAACATCTTCTCCACCCTCACTTACCTCAAATGTGATCGTACCCTCCCACAGGATATCATTCGAATTCTAAAACGCCAATTCTTGCGGCCATCCTCGAGCCATCCTCGCCATCCGCCCCTCCCGTCTGTAGGCCCGACGCTGGGAATGGCGTGGGGGGACCGTCCCGGCGTTCGAGCTCCCGGGACCGACGGCAGGAATGCGTGTCAGTGCTCTCATTGAGCTTGAAGGTTGAGAGGGGACGGTGCGCCCGACGCTAACTGATGCCACCCGACGCCAAACTGATGCCCGGCCCTCAGCAGGGTTTCTTCGTCGAAATGGTTCCCGATCAACTGCATACCGATGGGCATTCCATCCTTGTCCGAGCCGCACGGGACGGAAATGCCTGGCAGGCCGGCCAGATTGCAGGTGATCGTGAAGACATCGGACACGTACATGTTCAGAGGGTCGTCGGTCTTTTCGCCAATCCTAAATGCGGTAGTCGGCGCCGTCGGCGTCACGATCAAGTCCACTTTCTTGAACGCATTCTCAAAGTCTCGAAGGATCAGCGTCCGAACCTTTTGTGCTTTCAGATAGTAGGCGTCGTAGTAGCCGGTGCTGAGCGCGTAGGTTCCCAGCAGAATGCGACGCTTCACTTCTTTTCCGAACCCCCCCATCCGTGTCCGCCTGTACATTTCAGCGAGTCCACCCTCCTCCGCTTCCCGAAGTCCGTAGCGGACCCCGTCGTAACGAGCCAGGTTCGAACTGGCTTCCGCGGTCGCGATCAGGTAATACGTCGCAATGGCATAGTCGGTATGGGGCAGGCTGATGTCTTCCACCTCGCAACCAAGGCCTTCGAAAACCTTGATCCCTTCCAGGATTCGTTCTTTTACGCGGGTATCGATTCCCTCGATGAAATATTCCTTTGGGATGCCGATACGGCACCCCTTAATCGAGTCGTCGAGAGAGGCGGTCCATTCTCCCGCCGCCACATCCGCGGAGGTGGAATCGAGAGGGTCGAATCCGGAAATAACCTCGAGTACCTCGGCGCACTCGCGGACCGTTTTCGAAATCGGCCCGATCTGATCCAGCGATGACCCAAACGCTACGAGCCCGTAACGGGAAACTCTCCCATAGGTCGGTTTCATGCCGACGACACCGCAAAGGGCCGCCGGCTGTCTGATCGAACCTCCCGTATCCGACCCGAGCGCCGACAAAGCCAGTCCAGCCGCGATGCTTGCGGCCGATCCTCCGCTCGAACCACCCGGCACCCGTTCCCGATCATGAGGGTTTCTGGTCGGGTAGAAGGCTGAATTTTCTGTTGACGACCCCATCGCGAATTCATCGAGGTTGGTTTTGCCTATGACGATCGCTCCGGCCTGCCGCAGTCGCTCGACCGCAGTTGCCGTATACGGCGGCACATAGTTGTCAAGGATACGGGAACCGCATGTAGTCGGGATGTCCCGGATATGCATGTTGTCTTTGATGGCAACCGGGATCCCGGCCATAGGCCCCAGCGTTTCGCCTGCAGCGATGCGTGAATCCAGATCGAGCGCCTCTCGGGCGGCTGTTTCGCGACAGGTTGAAATGTACGCCCGGATGTCGTCGTTGACGTCATCGATGTCCCCGAAGACGTCCTGGATGACTTCACTCACCGTCGTTTCACCGTTCCGGTACATTGAAGCCAGGCGCTCCCGCGAGATGTCCTTCAAGTTCATCGCTTGACGATCACTCTGGGAACCTTGAACAGGCCGACGGTCCTGGCGGCCTCAGAACTTCCCATGCGTTTCCGAACCTGGTCGTCTCGACCCGAATGAGACGCGCCCACCCCGATCTGGGATGTTGGCTCGACGTCGTCGGTATCCAGGGCCTCGAGTTGTTCGACGTACTCGACTATCCGACTGAGTTGGGCCGCGATTTCCTGCTTTTCGTCATCCCGTACTTCCAGGTTGGCCAGTCCGGCGACGTATTCGACGTCCGTAGCGCTTATTTTCATATGTGAAACTAATCTCGGTGACCCATGCGTTCGGCCACGGCTCGTTGAGCTTCTTTATCAGTCCCGTTTGAATGGACCGCAGCTGTTTTTCCCACGTCTCATCGGCAACCCGAATCACCACGCGAGATCCTTCGATCGCGTCGATTGTCGTGCTGTCTCCAAGCTGAGGGCCGACCAGTTTCGGCCACAGCGCCTGCAGCAGCCGCAGATCCAGGTCGATGTCCCAGTTAGGCGCCTTTCTGAAGGACGCTATCAATTTCCGCAGAGCCGGATCAAACGCCATCCATTCTTTTTATCACACTCTACAGAGGGGGCAGGGGAAGTGATTCCGCTTTCCCCGATAAGAATTAGGTAGTCGAGGGTCGTACAACTTCTTACAATTATTTGGGTCTTCCGCAGAATTTGTGGGTAAAACCGTCTTCCATCGCCGCTTGAGGAGACCACGGTGCTCGCCAAGCCTCAAGGCTTCCCTCGCAAGCTCGGCGGCTGCGCCGGCCTTGACCCTCGGCTGCGCTCCGCGGTGTCGGCTGGTGTGGGCGATGGGGAACGGGGCCTCCGGCGGGGGCTCCGGGCACCGGGTGTAGGCGTCCGACCGAAGTGGGTACTGGAATATTCGCCGTCGAACTAAAGAATAAGGTACTTTGTTTCAATTACTTATGTGCGCACAGGCCTTTGGACTGCCCACAAATTCTGCGGAGGAGGCAATTATTTACTTCACCGCTCCTGGGCTCTCGAACGTTCGTCTCCGGGCCGGCGATCCGGGCTCGTCAGACCGATTTCTTTGTTCGGTGAAAGACAACGTCGGGGAAGGGAGGATTCATGATCGCTCAGAAGACACGACTGATGGTGCTGCTTCTTGTTTCGATGTTGGTGCCGGATCGCGTATTTGCACAGATCACGACACCGATGGAGGAGCTTGGCTTTAACTTCGGTGACGATTACCAGTTGGCCAACTACACGCAGTTGGAGGCCTACTGGCAAAAGCTGGCCGGGGAGTCGGATCGGATGAAGCTCGAGGTGATCGGCAACACCGCCGAAGGCCGACCGATGTACATGGCCACGATCACGGCGCCGGGGAATCATCCGAATCTGGACCGGTACAAGGAGATATCCACTCGTCTGGCCCTGGCCGAGGGTGTCAGCGAGGATGAAGCCCGGTCGCTGGCTGCCGAAGGCAAGGCCGTGGTGTGGATCGACGGCGGTTTGCACGCCACCGAGGTCCTGGGCGCGCAGCAGTTGATGGAGCTGGTCTATCAGTTGGTCAGCCGGACCGATGACGAGACGATGCGTTTCCTCGAAGACACGATCGTGCTGGCGACCTGCGTCAACCCGGACGGCATGGAACTGGTGTCGAATTGGTACATGCGCAATCCGGTGCCCGAAGAGCGATCCACGTCCTCTCTGCCTCGTCTCTACCAGAAGTACACCGGGCACGACAACAACAGGGATTTCTACATGTCGTCGCAGCCCGAGTCCGAGGCGATCAACCGGATCCTGTATCGCGAGTGGTTTCCCCAGATCGTCTATAACCACCATCAGACAGGTCCGCGTGGAACCGTGCTGTTTGCTCCTCCGTTCCGGGATCCTTTCAACTACAACTACGATCCACTGGTCGTCACGAGCCTGGACCTGGTGGCCGGCGCGATGCACAGCCGCTTCCTCGCCGAAGGCAAACCAGGGGCGACGATGCGTTCGGGTTCGACCTACTCGACGTGGTGGAACGGTGGTTTGCGCACGAGTCCATATTTCCACAACATGATCGGGCTCTTGACCGAAACGATCGGCAACCCGACACCTATCGAAATCCCATTCGTTGTCGAAAAGCAGGTGCCGAAGGGAGACTATCCGTTTCCGATCGCTCCGCAAGTGTGGCATTTCAGACAGTCGATCGAGTACTCGATTACATCGAACCGAGCCGTCCTGGACATTGCTTCCCGATATCGGGACACGCTGTTGTTCAACATCTGGCGGATGGGAATGAATTCGATCGAGCGTGGCAGCCGGGATGGCTGGACGACCACTCCACATCGCTTAGCCGTCGTCCAGGATGCCATGCGTGAAGCAGGAGTCGGACGTGGCAGCCGGGAGCTGGCCCCGTATCAGCAGATGTTGCGTGAGCCCGAACTTCGTGACCCGCGAGGTTTCATCCTTCCGTCCGATCAGGCGGATTTTCTGACCGCGACGAAGTTCGCGAACGTCCTCATCAAGAACGGTGTGGCCATTCACCGCGCGACGGCCGACTTCGAAGCCGATGGTAAAACCTATCCTGCCGGCTCTTACGTGGTGAAGGCGGCACAGGCGTTTCGACCCCATGTCCTGGACATGTTCGAGCCGCAGGACTATCCGGACGATTTCGCGTTTCCAGGCGCCCCCCCCACCCCGCCTTACGACACTACCGGCTGGACTGTTGCGTACCAGATGGGAGTGGAGTTCGACCGGATTCTCGAAGGGTTCGAGGGTCCGTTCGACAAGATCGAAGGGTTTGCCGAAGTGCCCGAGGGCGGTATTACCCGGCTGAACAGTGGCTCCGCTTCAGGGTTCTTTCTAACACACGCCGTCAACGACTCGTTCATCGCCGTCAACCGGTTGTTGGGTGAAGACGACGACGTGTACTGGTTGCAGGAGCCGGTTGAGGCGAACGGCAAGACCTATCCAACCGGAACCAT
Source organism: Terriglobia bacterium (assembly GCA_965262425.1). GTDB lineage: Bacteria > Acidobacteriota > Terriglobia > 20CM-2-55-15 > 20CM-2-55-15 > CAZOZZ01. The sequence goes on from OZ253536.1 coordinate 4,395,760, forward strand.
GTACGTCCGAGCTGGGGCGGGAACGTCCGAGCGTCTCGAAGAGTTGACCGAACTCGGCCTGACCTTCGAGGCAACCGCCGCGGAACCCGTGGGCGACGCGCTGATGCTCCGGAAACTTCGAATCGGGTTGTGGGATCGCTACGGCGGTTCGATGCCTTCGGGCTGGACACGGTTCCTGTTGGAAAATTTCGAGTTTCCTTTCGAGGTGGTCTATCCGCAGGATCTCGATCGGGGCGATCTTGTCGAAAGGTACGATGTTCTGATCTTCGTCGATGGGGGCATTCCGGCCCGGGACCAGCAGGACCGGGACGTCCCGGACGACCTTCCCGAGGAATACGAGGACACGCTGGGACGGGTGTCCGTCAGCACGACCGTGCCCCTGATCAAGGAGTTTCTCGAACTGGGAGGAACCGTGGTCGCGATCGGTAGCTCCACCATCCTCGCGCAGCACCTCGGCCTGCCGATCTCGGACGCGCTCGTCGAGATACAACCGGACGGTTCGACCCGCCCGCTCCCACGGGAGAAGTTCTACGTCCCCGGTTCGGTCCTTCGTGCCCAGGTCGACAACACCAACCCTCTTGCGTTCGGTTTACCCTCGGAAATTGACCTCTTCTTCCAGAGAAGCCCGGCCTTCAAGCTGGACCCCAATGCCGCGAAACAGGGCGTCGAAGCCGTCGCCTGGTTTGGCCCTGATTCGCTCCGCAGCGGCTGGGCATGGGGCGAGGCCTACCTCGAAGGCGGCGTAGCCATCATCGACGCCGACGTCGGCCGCGGTAAACTGTTCCTGTTCGGCCCCGAGGTCGCCTTCCGCGCCCAACCTCACGGCACCTTCAAATTCCTGTTCAACGGCATCTATTACGGCCGTTCCGAGCCGGTCACGCTGGAGGGGGGAGGAGGTCAGAACCAGTAAGGCTGAGCCGCGCTGGCTCCTAGCTAGAGAGGGTTCCTTCGGATGAGTTTGCGAAAGAACCACTATTCGAACGGTCGGCCGAATCCACTCCAGGCCTACGGCGCGTCAGCGACCTCCGATGATGTCAAAGAAGGTTCCTGCTCTGGTGAATTCGTCCAGGTCGCAGACCCACTGATACGCACCGACCTTCAGGCCGATCTGGCCGTTCCCAGGTAGCGGTGGTTCGAAAGTGAGCGTCTTGAGAGAGCCTCCCCGAACCTCGGGAATCGTTGCGGTTCCCTTCCAGACTGCCGTTCCAGCAAACGTGTCAAGCACTTGACAGTTCACTTCTTTATTCTTGTCTCTACGGCCATCCCAGTGGACTTGCAAGTCCAGCGCTTGGCCCGCGTAGTAAGTAGGCCGGATCCTACCTCGATAATCCGTCACGCTCACCTGGAACGGCGCATGACATGCCGGCAAGAACAGGAATGCCGACCCCGCTATCAGCACAAGTCGTTGAAAACTTATCGATCGCTCCACTAGACTAGACCTCCATTTCAACTGTGGCAGGACGAGCTAAGATGCGACGCGGAGGCCGGAATCAACCCGGTCGCGTGCCTGCCCCTGATAGTACAAGGGTCGTTTTCTCCCCCGATGACGTTTCAGTCGTAGAGGACATAGCACATAGCTCGCCAACTCTGCTGTGGATTTCAGGGGATGAGTCGCCGGGAGCATCGCTTTTTCTTCGGTATCGGAGTCGCTGAGAATCAGCCTGACTCCTTATGAGTTCGAACCGGGTCCCTCCGCTACCGGAGTGGTTTCTCTGGTGGGTCCGGATAGTGTCGGAGTGGTTTCGACAAAAGGTTCATGATGGTGCGCAATACGAGCACTAAGGAATCTTTCCTTCTGACCGAAGGCCAGGATAGGCGGATGGGCCGTAGCAACGGCGTGGTGGCGGATCCGATCAGTGTGATCGCCGCGAACTTCCCGGGTCGGGCGTTGCCGCCGATACCGTCGTCACCACCTCTGGTTCCCCAGGGGGGCAGTAACCTGTCTTCCGCCGCGTGGGCTGCGATCGTCGCGGCCCTTTCCGGTGGGGCGGCGGTGGCCACCTGGGCGGGTGTCGGCAGGGATAAGGTGGACAAATCCGAATTGGACGCAGCGAATGCCTCCCTGACGACGGCGAATGCCACGATAACCAGTCTCAACAGCGAAAAATCCGCGCTGGACAGCACCATCACGGCCCGGAACGCTGAGATCGCCAGCCTGGGCACTCAGATCACCAACCTCGGAGATTCGAACACGGCCCTGTCGCAGCAATTGATCCATGTCCAGAATGCCGCGACGGTCCAGCTGACCGCCACCCAGCCCCGGTTGAGAACCATCGAGGTGGAGCTGGCTTCGGAACGGACCAAGAACGCGATCACGGCTTGTGCGTCCTGGAAACCGAAATGGGTGCCATCAAGGAAAAACTGGCGGCGTTGGGCATTGTTATTCCCAGCGGCGCGATGTCTGCGCTGTCTCAGGGTGATTTGACAGGGTTGAAAGGCCAAACTGCGAGAGGGCTTATGACACTAGCACAACAAACACGCCTAGATTTCGCCGTTGCTCGGCATCCAACGGACTCTTTTGCCGGGCCTCATTTCGTCGAGGACATAACTCCCTCCTGGATTTCGCTAATCAAACTGGTGACACCGACGCCCTAGAAGGAATAGTTCTGTTGACCGAAGGGAATGCAACGACCCACGACATCCACACGGTGCTTGCTGATGTGAACCGTTTCCAGGAAGACTTTAATCTCTCGGCTCTTTTTTTGGCCTCCTCCGCAGAATTTGTGGGCAGTCCAAAGGCCTGTGCGCACATAAGTAATTGAAACAAAGTACCTTATTCTTTTGTTCGACGGCGAATATTCCAGTACCCACTTCGGTCGGACGCCTACACCCGGTGCCCGGAGCCCCCGCCGGAGGCCCCGTTCCCCATCGCCCACACCAGCCGACACCGCGGAGCGCAGCCGAGGGTCAAGGCCGGCGCAGCCGCCGAGCTTGCGAGGGAAGCCTTGAGGCTTGGCGAGCACCGTGGTCTCCTCAAGCGGCGATGGAAGACGGTTTTACCCACAAATTCTGCGGAAGACCCTTTTTTTGTTTGGGGACGAGTCTCGTCGAAAACGGAGCAATATTCTCGTACCAAACTCGGCGTCAAGCCCGCAAAAACCTAGCTGGATCGGTGACCGCTCACGAATGAGACCGCGGTGGACTACCTGCTCTCAGAGCCGCTGAAGTGTCGGAAATGCTTTGGAGAGGTTAACGGAGAAGACGTTGGTGGAGAACTCCGAACAAAACTGTGTAGAAACCGGAAGCTATATGATTCCCTGCCAGGTTAGCTGGTCATTGTCCATGAGCTCCAGGAGCTCGCTCGGGTCTCTCGATCGATGCCGACGGGCGGAATGGTACGATTGATGCAGTTCCCATGGCACCCAAATGGATCGGCGTCTTGTGCGCTTACGCGGTGATCGGCGTGTTGCTGGCGCTGAGCAACCGATACCCTGGAATCTACGTGATTCTGGGTGGTGGAGTGTGGCTCGTTGTGTTGATTCATGCGTTGCGGATTGGGCGGGCTTGACCAGCAGATGTCATCACGGAGAAGACGTTGGTGGAGGCCTAATCGTCGGCCTGGAGATCCTTGAGCAGTCGATCGAAAGCCTTCTTGTATTCGTCGTGATTCTTCCATTGCCGTAAGTCGCCGATGTTGCGGGTCTGGCGGGTGTGGGACGCCCAAGCCGCCTGTGTGTCCATAACGCCCTGGTCCAGATTTGTCAGGGGTTGCGCAGGCACAATGCTCGGTTACGATCGGAGTAGGTTAAGTCGTCTGATCCTTGAGCGATGTCCGCGTTATCATGCGAGAACTGCACGTTAGAAAGCGGCGGGATTTTGATATTCATACCTGTTGTCCGGCGTCGAACTCCAAATTTTCCCATGCTCTTGTGTCATCTGTAGTGGGGCCTTGATGTGAAGCAAATAACGTAATCCGCCGATTCTACGGGAGACGGTGGTGACGAAACCGAGTAATAGCGCGATCTCTCTTATGAAGCCCTCCTCAGTGAGGTGATCCGCCTGCGAGAGCCGCCCGTCAATCAGAACGAAATACTGTCCGTCCTCTAGACTGTAGGAAACTTGCGCCCGGGTTCCGTCGGTTCCCTGGAGGAACACATCGGATCCCTCCACGGTTACCTGCATCGCCGGGGATTGAGAAGATCCCGGACGCGTGTATTCTCCCGATAAGCGACCGGGAGATGGCGAAGACAGCCTGATCCGCCCGAAGTCACCGATGAGTCCGCCTTCGAATAACGGTTCACGCTGGAAACGCCCAACAGCCCCGTCGCCATCGAACGTAGCCTCGAACACGCCATCGCGGTCGATTGGCATCCGGAAGAAGAACGGGTTCTCGGCTGTACCGAATACCGCCCTGATTGCGAATCCGTCAACACAGGCCCTCAGGTCATACAGTTGACCGTTGTAATCAAAGTTTTGCGTTGGTTCCCCAGGATGCCGGGGCGACCCTGAAGGTCTACGGGTACACAGTGCCGGCGACGCCATCCACATCGTCCCGGATCATCAACTCGTGATAGTAGCCGACCACGGCATCTACCGATGGTCCCAGGTAGTCGTCGTTGACGATGTGCAGATTCAAGCGTGAGTCCCAGAAAAAGCTCATATCCATGTTGGACTCCCTGGCATGATTCGCGATCTGATCGAAGAAGGTGTCCCTCTCGACGAACGGCACCTTCGGGAATCCCCAGAGTATGCCGTCCCGGATCGTGAATATCCATCGGTGATGAATGAAGCCACGATATGAAATGTCGGAGCCCGAGACCTTCTCGAATCGGGCCAGCTCCATGAATTTGCTCGGGACGCCAACGAAACCGCCCTCCGAGATGGCGGACAACTTCTCGCAAACGAGGGAAGGGTTGGCGACATCCTCCAGGGTGTGGGAGCAGATGCTGAAGTTGAACTTGCCGTGTTTGGCGACGTGGTCCTCGACGGCTTTCCAGTCGTCGTCACGAGAGATATTCACCTTAAAATAAAGGATCCGGGAATCCGACTGGGAGAGGGGTGGATTGATATCGACAATGGCGTTCGCGACACCTCCGCTCCAGCCGACAACGGTCCCGCCAACGTCAATGACTGAAAAATCCGGACGGACTTTCCGTTCTCGCGCAATATGCGCCAGAACGGGAGTCCGGTCGCCGTTGCTGACGATCGGGACGATGCCTGTCATGTTCTATCACTCTCCATGCTGAGTCCTCGGTCCGCCTAATGAACTGAAGGCATCAACGAAACCGCAATATTCCCAAAGTGGCGGCCCAAGGTCAAACGTCTGAGCGGCGCAACCACGGGCGCGTCCGCATATCTCACCCTAAGAAGAACTAGATACGGGTGATTTGTGGCTCAGCGTGTTTAAGGAAGTTTCAAGCAGAAACACCCTACAACTGATACAGCATCACGTAGACGACAACCCCGGTCACCGACACGTACATCCAGATTGGAAACGTCCACCGTGCGATGCCCATGTGTTTATCGAATCGTTCTTTAAAGGCAAGGTAGATGGTTCTAAGGACCATCGGGACGATGACGACAGCCAGGACGATATGCGAGAACAGGATCGAAAGATACAGGGTCCGGATCCAGCCTTCCTGGGCGAAGCGGACCGAGCCTACCTGGTAGTGGTAGACGAGGTAGGAAGTCAGAAAAAGAGCGGAAACCGACAGGGCGGAAAGCATGCATGCCCGGTGTGCCCGGATCTTTTTCCGGCGGATGAAATAGACACCAACCGCGATCAGGATGCCGCTTGTAAAGTTTAACGTGGCGTTCAGCGCGGGCAGATCGGCGACGCTCGGCATCAGTCGCGTTCGGAAAGGAGATTCCCTACGTCCTGGGCCAGTTGTGCGACGGTTTCCATGGCCGTGCCATCGTAATAGCCGCGGATGTTGCCGCGGCCATCGACCAGGGCGAATCGAGTGCTGTGGGTGATCGGCTCGATTTCGGTTCCGATCGTATCGTCCACAGCCAGATGAAAGCCTTCTTTCGAGAGCTTGTACAGCTCGTCTCTTTCCCCCGTCAGGAACATCCAGCGATCCCCGGTGACACCGCGCTGGTCCGCATAGCGCGTCAGCACTTCCGGTGTATCCCGGGTGGGATCAACGGTGAAAGAGACCATGCGGATCTCCTCGGGCAACTCTCTTTCGAGCATCCGCATCTTGTCGGTCATCATCGGGCAGGTGCCGGCACAGCTGGTGAAGATAAAATCTGCGATCCAGATTTGCCCGTCCAGATCGCCGAGCGTCACCCTGCGTCCGCTCCGTTCCACCAGCGAAAAGTCGGGAACTGCACCGAACTCGTTCAATTCGACCGTTTTGGTCAGTTCGATAACCGTAGCTATCCCGATTCCGGAGAGCATGATCACGATTGCGGCAAGCGAAGACCAGTGCGGGAGACGTGCCACGTTTCACTTCCTCCTTCGTTATCGTTTCTGGGTTACCGCCAATGCCACGCCGAACATCGCAACGGCGAACACGGCAATAACGACCATGGAAATACCGGGAGCCGGTCCTCCCATCGCGGCATACCTCTCGGTGCCATACATGCTCCATCGCGTGGCCGCCACGCCGTAAGTCACCGGGTTTACCGCGATCACCCATTGTAACCACGGCGGTGCTCCCGTTGCCGGGAAAACGGCTCCGGAAAGCAGCCACAGCGGAATGAGAAACAGGTTCATGATTGCGTGGAACCCCTGGGTGGAGTCCAGACTCCACGCAATGCAATAGCCCAGGGCTGTCAGCCCGAACGCTACCATACCGAGAACCAGGAGCGTCATCGGAATCGCCGACAGCGATAAGTCGATCACCGTCGGTGCCAGTGCCATGAACATCATTCCCTGTATCAGAGCCAGCGTGGTCGAACCTGAGATCTTTCCAAGAACGATGGCGGACCGCGGTATCGGGGCGACCAGGACCGACTGCAGGAACCCCTCTTTCCGATCGTCGATGATCGAAATCGTCGAAAAGATCGACGTAAACAAGAGGATCATGACGACCGTGCCAGGGAAGAAGTACTCCATGTAATTCATCTCGCCGGTCGATGTCGGCAGGCTGAACGACCGGCCGATGCCGGAGCCGAGCAGGAACCAGAAAACCAGGGGAGTGCCCAGAGCCCCCACGATACGGCTTCGCTGGCGGAAGAAGCGTACGAGCTCTCGTTGCCACAGGGTGAACGAAGGGAGGAGGATGTTCATGATTCCTCCCAGAACCGGTGCCCGGTCCGATCGATGAATACATCTTCCAACGTCGGCTTGGCCAGAGTGACCGAATCGATCATTCCCGGGAATGCCTCGATAAGCTGTGCGATGAACTCGTGGCCGTTCTGCTTTTCGATCCGGACGGTGCCGTCGAGGACTACGGGCTCGAGGTCGAACCTGCCGGAGATTCTACTTCGGAGTTCCTCCGGATCCGATGTGGTCAGCGCGATGATGTCACCACCGATTTTCTCTTTCAGGGTTGCGGGCGAGCCTCGGCCGACGACTTCGCCCTTGTGAAGGATCAGTACGCGGTCACATCGGTCCGCCTCATCAATCAGGTGCGTGGTCACCAGGATGGTAACGTGACCGGAATCGCGAAGCTGTTCCAGGTACTGCCAGAGGTCGTGTCGTGCACCGGGATCGAGCCCCACCGATGGCTCGTCGAGAATCAGCAACTCCGGCCCATGGAGCATCCCTTTCGCAAGCTCGACCCGACGTCGCAGTCCACCTGACAGGGTTTCGACAAGATCGGATGCCCGGTCGGTTATTCGGAGCCGCTCCATCATTTCGTCAATACGTGCTCGAAGCGGGCGACCGCGAAGTCCGTAGAGATGGCCCTGATGTGCAAGGTTTTCCGCAACCGTGAGCTTGATGTCCAGACTCGGGTTCTGAAACACGACGCCGAGCCGTTGCCGGACTTTGGAAGCACTTTTCAGGATATCGAGGCCAAGAACCGTCGCCGATCCCGACGAGGGAGGAAACAAAGTCGAAAGGATTCTGAAAAGTGTCGTCTTGCCGCCCCCATTCGGGCCGAGCAAGCCGAAAATCTCTCCTTCGGTGACGTCGAACGTCACACCGGACAACGCTTTGTGACCGTTGTAGGAATGGGACAGGTCTTCTACTTTAACGATTGCCATATCGTGGTGCCACCCCTCCGGGCCCTGGACCCCGGCCTCCTCATCCTGTCAGCCCACCTTATCGACTACCATCAACAACAGAACCGCGGGCAGGTACACGACCGAGATCCGCAGCAGCCGGTGCGCGTAGGCCTCGGAGCGAAGGACAGCTACGGCCACACCGTACGCCAGATAGATCAACCCCAGAGCAATCGCACCGACCAGGTAGACGGTCCCCGTGGCCCCCAGAGTTGTAGGGAGCAGGCTGATCGGTAGTAACGCGCAGCAGTAGAAAATGATCTGGCGGCTCGCGCTCTCCTCTCCCGCGCTACTGATTGTGATGGGCGAAAAGCCGCCGCGCTGGTAGTCCTGGTCATAAATCCATGCGATCGCGAGAAAGTGTGGCATCTGCCACAGAAAAACGATTCCGAACAACACCCAGGACATCGGAGCGAGGTCGCCATGGGCGGCCGCCCACCCCATCATGGGTGGCGCCGCGCCGGGAATCGCTCCGACAAGTGTGGCCCACCCTGTTCTGGTCTTCAGTGGTGTGTACACAAATGCATACAGGAGAAGCGTGATCGCTCCCAGCGCCCCGGTCAATATGTTGGTGAAGACCAGCAGGTACACGACTCCGATGACTGAAATCGCTACAGAGAACAGCAGCGCTTCGTTTTGGAGCACTCGCCTGTCGGGGAGGGGGCGGGCCTTCGTCCGATCCATTCTCGCGTCATTCTGGCGTTCCAGATACTGGTTCAGCGCGCTGGCTCCGCCCGCGACGAAAGCAGTTCCGAGTATTGCGTGGAAGAGAAGCAGCGTTTCGAGGCCCGCAGGCGAGCCCATGTAGAAGCCGACCAGTGTTGTAACGAGGACGAGTGACGTAATGCGTGGCTTCGTCAGCTCCAGATAATCCCCGACCCGGGTGCGCCTCATGGTGAGGTCTGCTCCAATTGTTTTCATGTTCACGCCGGCTGAAGATGATGCCGGGCCTCGAGCCCCGGCATCACCATTACGAATGCCCGCAGCGTCAGCAGAACCGACATTCCCAGAATCACGGCTCCCGTCACAACATGGAACGAGGTGATCAGGGGCGCCTTCTGGCTCCAGATCGTGAAGGCGCCCAGCGTCAGTTGTACCCCGACCAGGCACGCCATGATCAGGATGGGTGTGAGCAGCCGTTTGTGATTTCGGTAAGAGGCCCAAATTCGAATAAGCGTCCACGACACCATGACGGTCACCAGCAGCGCCCCGACCCGGTGAGCGAAATGGATCATGATCGAACCCGACTCAAAGGGAGGAAGAAGCCGTCCAAACGCCAGAGGGAAGTCCGGTATCGCCAAGCCGGATTGAGTGTGTCTCATCAGGGCGCCCATCAGGAGCTGAAGGTATATCGCCGCGGTCGTAAGCCCGCAAAGCCAGGGTAGGCTTGGGCTCCCCTGCCGTTCTCCCGCGGAAGGCAGCCCGCGTTTCCAATCCGGCGAAGTAAAAAGCGCGAGTGAGATGATCAGACAGAAAAACGTCTGAGCCAGAGCTGCGTGGGCGACTGAAACCGGAGTCGGCAGCAGGTAAAGCACCGTCAAGCCACCGAGTATCGCCTGGGTGATGACCGCGCCCAGAGCTCCCAGCGTCAACCAGCGGACCCAGGCCCGATCTTCCTTGATAGAAACCCAGATCGCCAGGACGAACGTCAGAATACCGACAAAGCCGGCAACCATCCGATGGCCGTGCTCATAGAAAACGCCACCCACCATCGGTGGGAAAAACATACCGTAGGAAAGTGGCCAGTCAGGAACTGCGAGACCGGACTCCGTGCTGGTCACCATGCCTCCCGCAAAGATCAGAAACGTCGTGCCGAGCGCGGTGAACACAGCGAAGCGATGGAGCCAGATATTTTCCCTTTCGGGAACCTCCGGCCCCGCAGATTCCGATGTCATCTACTCGCTTGTTCCTTCCGCCCCGGCTGAGAAGGTAAAGTTCAGTTCCGTAGCTTCGGCATCGGCCACTTCGAGCGTTGAAACCTGCTCGCCGTACTTTTCATGCCAGGCGACAATCTCGTAGGTTCCCGGGGGGAGATTGAGCTCGTAGGATCCGGTGTCGCCCGAAGTCGTGTGGAATGGATGATCGAAGACACCGACAAAGGCGGACATCCACCGGTGCACGTCGCAACGAATCGGAAGCGGCATCTCGGGCTGCTCAAAAGTCTTGGTCGTTTCCATTCCCTCGACCGGCTGACCGATGTTGAACGGCGTGTTGACTTCCGCAAACGCATGAATGTTGTGGAGCGTCGTGTCGCTGTTTTTGATCGTCAGTTCCTGATTGGCCATCATCGTGAACACGTGTGGGACGTAGGTGCAATCCTGCTGGTTGATCACGAACGCATCGCCCGGAACGCCGTAGGATTCGCCTTCGTGGCCCGATCGAACGTAAAGGATGACGTTCTGGAGCTGTCCGCCGTCGGTCACGAGAACTTCCTGGCTCGTGGCGCCTTCGCTGTGCGACAGGCAGAAGGGATCGGCGGCCATCTGGATGCGGGCCGCCTCGGGAACTTCTCCCTCGAAGACGATATTGCCACTGACGGTGGCCGTTGCCGTTGCCGGATCATAGGACGCTCCGCCGCCTCCTCCGCCACCCGGAACTGGGGGAAGCGCACTGGAGTCGTCACCGCCGCCGCAGCCGGCAAGGACGACCAGCATCGCGAAGACGCATACAAATAGTTTGCTCTTGTGCATTTTTTACGAATCTCCTGGAGATATATAGGTTCGAGAACGATAGCCCAAACAGTTAAATATAGCCAATCGTCATGGCGTTCACAATAGTAATCCCCACCGTCGGGGGGGGACTCGCGGCATTCGACAGGGGGGCGTTGAAGGCCCGGATTCCGGTCTGAATCAGCCGTAATTGAGAATCTCGGGGGATCGAAACCGAAAGGGCGGCCAAACCGGCCGCCCCTTCTTCCATCAACTCGCCATACCGACGGTCTTCACTGATTGTCCTCGGTTCGCAGCAGCACCGGCCCTCCGCCGACCGTGACGAACAGGTGATCCCGGATCGCTTCGATCTGCGCCAGCATGTCACCTCCGAGTATGTCGGGCAACGGTGAATCGCCATCCGGAAAATACGACGGCATCCGTGTGCCGACTGCGATCTGCTGCGGATCAACCAGCCAATCCAACACCCACTGGGGCCGCAGACGCCCGCTGGAGATCATCAGGTTGGGCGCCAGGTCCGCAGCCACGACTCCCGGCCGCAGCGGGCCGTCGTCAGTCGGATGACACCTTTCGCACTGGAACTGCGTAAACAGTTGTTGGCCAATCCGGAGTCGTTCCCTCGTGGTCTCTACCTCGGTTGTGATGAACGGGAACTCCACGTCATCCAGGGCTGAAAAATATCGAGCAAGCGTCGCCGCTTCGGCCTCGTCGAAATAGAACGACGGCATCCGCGCCGTCAGCCAGGGCCGCAGTTCGACGCTCCCCGGATCCTGCAGGAACGGATGGAGCCAGAGAGGCTGTGTCTTTGCACCCTCCGTATCCAGAAAAGGCGGCCACAGTCCCTCGTCTGCGATCGTCGACCGGATGTCGCCACCGGCGCCTTCGAGTTCGTGACAAGCCCGGCAGTTCCGCCGCGCAGCCAGAGCCCGGCCGTCTTCGATGTCCGCCGTGAGGTCGTTCCGCATCTCCGGCGTCACGCGGTCTTTCACCAGACCCGACAAGACAAGGACGATGGAGTCGACCTGCTCCTCGGTAAAGTGGAAGTCGGGCATCCGGGCGAGTTCTTCCGGCCGTTTCACGCGCCCTTCGTCGAACCTCCGGGGATCCCGCAGCTTCTGCTCGTACCATGCGCTTCGTTCGTGCTCAATGTCTTCGAGGAAACCGAAGTCGAGGCGGCCGACCAACTTGCTCCCTGCTTCGGTCAGCTCCGTGCCAATGGGTTGGGTTTCTTCAAAGCCTTCGATCGTGTGACAACCGAAGCAACCATAGCGTGACACCAGGCGTTCGCCGGTGAACAGGTTCTTTTCTTCGAGAGTCATGGAGGCAAGCCGATCGCGTGCCTCGATTCCCGTCGAGCCGGCGCTAAGAAACTCCAGCGTGACCTCGTCCAGGGCGGCCTCGTCGAGGTCGGGCAGTGTTTGAGCCTCAAAGTCCGGGTTAGTCAGCGAGCCGAGGTAAGCCGCGACGTCGGCGGCTTCGGCTTCGGACAGCCGGAGGCTCGGCATGTTCGTGTCGTGCCAGACATTCCGCGGATCGCGAACCCAGTTGTACAACCATTCCGTGTCGACCTTGCTGCCCTGGCTGGTCAGGTTGTAACCGAATCGCCGTCGATGCTGTACCCGGTCCGAATCCTCTTCGATCGGCCCCACGGCGTGACATCCCAGACAACCCACCGTTTCGACCAGCTCCTGTCCACGGTCCACGTTCCCGTTCGTTCGGCCCGGCGGTAGCGGGTTGGGTTTGGACTTCGAGAACAGAAACTCGACAAGCGCGTTCATTTCGGCGAAGTTCCGGGGGGCGTGTTCCGGTCCACTGTTATTGGAGTTGCCCCAGAACTGCGGCATCCGAGCTTCGGTCTTGAAGCTTCTCGGCTCCCTCAACCATTTGAGCGCCCACTCCTTATCGATCTTGCTGGCTATCGTCGTCAGGTCCGGCCCGACTCGCCGCACGTCTTCGTAGCCCGGAATCCGGTGACAGCCGAAGCAGCCATACATACGGATCAGGTCTCGACCCGTGTTCAGCATCGGAGCTTCGGGGACATCACCTGCGCCCGTGTGGCATTTCAGGCAAGTCGATTCGATCCGGTTCATCGGCAGCATCGGTGTTACGAGGAAGTGTTGTTCGGTCCAGCCGTATTTTTCTTCCCATTCTTCCCGCTGGGCTCGATCCACCGGTGTGTGCCCGGCCCGTTCAAAGGTGATCGCCCGGTCTAGACCGGAATGGCAGGAGGTGCAACCGAATTGACCGATGGGATGCGCCGAGTCGCTCCCGAGGAAATTGTCGAGTGCGGGATGCGTGGTGAACGGCGCCGGCGCGTCCGAGAACGCCGCCTGGTCGATACCCAGATGACAGGTCGTACAACGGTCCACACGCGGGATCTGCTTGAATGGATGGTCGTTGTAAAGATTCGTCAACAGGATCTGATTCACCTTCTCCGACGGGTTGAGCATGTCGAACACAGGTGCGTTCCGGAAGGAGGTGACAACCCGCCCGGGATTGAGGGCGCCCATCGTCGTTTCCAGGCGTGCGTACTCGGTCAGGAGGCCATCGATCCCGGCCTGGAGGTCGTCTCTCCTACCCACGATCGTGGCCAAGGCGTCCTCGGCGTCTTGTATTTCGATCGTCAGTTCTTCCACACGCAGTTCGTATGCGGTGACCTGGGCAAGGGTTTCTTGAGACTGGCCGAGCAGATTCGCGGCGTTCGAAGCCCCGCTTGCCAGCGCGGCTTCGTGGCTGTACTTTTCGACATCATACCTCGCCTTCTCGAATCGGTAATTCTGGTCGGCTGCGTAGAAATCCGCGTTCAGACCGCCCAGAACGTCCTGAATTCGATCCACTTCTCCCTGGTTGGTCTGTAGCTCCGTCTGCGCCGCTGCCAGATCCGTCTGCAGGGCGGCGAACGCATCTGGATCAATAGCACCGGCAGCGGTGTCCATGTCGGCCTGCGTCCGATCAATACTCAGCTGATTAAATCCGCGCTGGTACTGCCGCCATTCGCGGCTGTAATCGTTCAGGATCATCCAGACCGTGAACGCGAACAGCAGCAGGCTGGCGATCGCAAACCACTTGTGCAGGTTGTCGACTTCATACAGCCGGTCTCCCCGCAGTCCGATGTTCAAAGCGGGATCTTTCTTTGCCGGGGGGGGAATAGCGGGTTTCTTTGGGCCACCGCTCGGTGTTTCGCTACTCAATGCTCAAACCTCTGGGTTTTGGGTCGTCCGCTGTCTGCCATTGACAAAAAAGGCAGCTAGACATTGAAGAAATACTCCGGAATTCCGATGATGTATTTCAAGTTAAACAGCCACCGCAGCACCATTTTGATGGGCAGCGACGCCATCGAAAGCAAAAGAAAGACCACCAAGTGGAACCTGGAAGGTCCCAACGTCTTATAGAAACCCTTGAACCAGGTCTTGGCCAGTACCACCGGCGTGATCAGTAAGTAGCCCAGAACCACCAGGAAGCCGAAGCTTTCCCGAAGCAGGATATTCGAAGGCAATCCCACGCCCAGAGCCTTCACCCAGATGTACTCCGACAGGTTGATGTTGACCAGTGCCTCGAGCTTATGAACATCCCAATACTCGTAAGGTCCGAAGAAGTTCCAATTAGGTCCTCTCAGAAAGGTTCCCAGGATGATCAGCAAGGTCCATAGAATGAGGAATCCGAACAGGAAGGTCGTAATCTCCCAACTCCGTTCCTTGAAGGTGTAGTACCCGTTTCCATTTGGGTTCGTGTCGACATATGGGATTGCGATCAAGCCACCGATGATCAGACTCGGGAAGACGACGCCGGCCAGCCATGGATCGAAATACACCAACATCTCCTGCAGTCCCAGGAAGTACCAGGGCGCCTTCGATGGGTTGGGGGTTGCCGCCGGGTTCGCCGGCTCTTCGATCGGGGCGAGGATTAGAATCGACCATCCAATCAGGATGACGGTCAGGATGACCATGCAAATCAGTTCCGTGTAGACCAGGTCCGGCCAGCACAGAACTTTCTTGGCCGTCTCCTCTTTCTCAACGACGGGCTCACCGGCCTCTTTTCGATCATCGTTCCGAATCCCCTCCCGCATGGAAAACCATGTGAAGAAAGGGATCAGGAACAGCATGCCGACGATCGGCACGTTGTCTGGTTTGGTCACGATCAGCAGAAAGTCTTCGTCCAGCATGCTGACCAGCAGGAAGACGACCATCGACGGGAAAAGGATCAGCGCAGCCTTGTCGCTGAAGAACAGTTTCCGATACCTGACGCCCACAAACAGCAGGATGCTTGCCAGTGTGATCAGGATCTGAGGGATCGTCAGAAAGTTGATAAAGTCTTTGATGAACTCCATTCGTCTCGCCTCTTTACTACAAGGGACCGGAGATTCCGCCGTCACGGCGGATCCGCCAGAAATGAATAGCCATCAGGAAACCCGCTATCAGCGGCAATCCCACGCAGTGGAGAACATAGAAACGAAGCAGGGCTCCCTCGCCAACGAACGTCCCACCCAGGAGCGCGAACCTGATGTCGCTGGTGTTGTTGACGAGGTTGATATCACCCAGGCGCAGCAACGCGGCACCCGGGCCTTCGTGACCCATGAACGGGGTGGCTCGCGCCATGTTCGAACCCACCGTGATGGCCCACATTGCCAGCTGATCCCAGGGCAACAGGTACCCGGTAAAGCTCAGCAGCAGGGTCAGGACGAGGAGGATCACTCCGACACCCCAGTTGAATTCCCGTGGTGGCTTATAGGATCCCGTCATGAACACGCGGAACATGTGGAGCCAGACCGAGATCACCATCGCGTGGGCGCCCCAGCGGTGGATTTCCCGCATGATTCCCAGCGGAACCTGTTCCCGCAGGTCGATGATGTCGACGTAGGCATACTCCAGGGTCGGCCTGTAATAGAACATCAGGAGCAAGCCGGTGAACGTTTCGACCAGGAACAGAAAGAACGTGATGCCGCCCATGCACCAGGTGAAGCGAAGCCGGATACCCGACTTTCGCACTTTTACCGGGTGGAGATGCAGAAACACGTTGCCCAGCATCACCAGCATGCGTTTGCGGTCGGAGTCGGGAACGCCGACCCTGAAGACCGACCGGTATACCTGGCTTTTCTGGATCGCATCTCCGAGGGCGGATGGCGAAAGCTTCGATAACAAATCTCTGAATTGACTCATAGAAAACCTGAATATTTAGTACGTACGGTCCCGGGCGGAAATAGACACCGTGAAGCACCCGGTTCCCTTCGATTCTTCCTTCGGTCTACAGTTCCAGGTACGATTCGGGGTTACTCCACTCACCCTTCTCCTGCTGGTACTTCTTACTCCTGTCAACGACGATCTGCCCGTCTTCCCCCAGCGAAATCGTGTAGCGCTCCAGAGGCCTCGGCGCCGGACCTTCGAAATTGATGCCGGTCTTGTAGAAACCGCTGCCGTGGCATGGACACTTGAACTTCTGCTCGGATTCCAACCAGTTGGGCGTACAACCCAGGTGCGTGCAAGTGGTCGACAGGGCGTAAATACCCTCTTCTTCGCGGACCAGCCACACACCGAAACGGTCTTTGAACCTCTCGTCGACCTGGCCAACCTGAATCTCGTTCGGACTGCCGGCTTTGAAGCTTGCCGGCGGCTCGAAAAGAACATTCGGGAACATGAACCGCGCCGTCGCGGTGCCGGCCGCCAGCATGGAAGCCGTGAAGGCCATCCACGCCACGCTCATCCAGGAAAGAAACGACCTGCGCGGTACTTCCTTTCCTTTCCCGGCTGTCTTCGGCCTGGCAGGTGCTTTCGCAGCGGGCGCCTTAGGCGCGCCTTGAGGGTTTTCCTGGCTCATTTCCTAAACTCCTCGAAAGGACAAAACTCAGTCGAAGCGAACCGATTGTCCCTTTTAGTATGTGTTCAGTGCCTCAAGAGCCGCGTTCCGTACCACCAGACTCGGGTCGCTCTGACTCAAAGACGTTATTTCGTCTCTTGCGCCTTCTAACTTTAGTATGCTCAAGCACTTCATAGCATTCACAATGGCGTTATCCTTCTCGGCCAGAGACATGTCCAGAAACTGGCCCAGATATTCGCGATCGATGAGCTGAATCAGAAGGTCTGCTCCGGCCGCATCATTCAATTGGGCCAGGGCCATGGCAGCGTTCCATCTCACGTCGGCGACACTGTCGTTCAGAGCCACCTGAAGGTCGCGGATCGTGGACGGATCCTTCAGTGCCCCGAGCACGTAGACTGCCATCTTGCGTACCGCCGGGTCGTCACTCTGGAGCTTGCCGACTACCTCGGATGCCGCCTCCGGGTCACCGATCGTCCCGATCGCCCACAGAGTCCATATCTGAGTTTCAGTGGCACTGTCGTTCAAGCCTTCGGTCAGCGCCGGGACAGCGATCCGGTCCTCCAGATGCCCCAGACTCATCGCCAAGAACTGCCGAATTTGGGGATTGTCCGACTTCGTGCTCTCGTACAAATCGAGAACATCCCCTGCAAAACCAGTGTTTTGCAACTCTTCCTTCCGTGCGGCGATGACCTTCGACAACTCGAAAGCCGCTTGCCAGCGACGTGTCTCGGAACCCATCCGGATCTCATTCAGATAGGACTGTGGCGATCTCTGTTCCTGCGTGATGAAACCAAAGAGAAGAAAAACTCCGACGCCGAACGCGATCACGATGAGAGGAAAAAGGAAGAGCTGGGCCACAAGCAGGGATGTTGGCTTCTTGACTTCCGTCAAATCCTCCTGCGGAGGCATGGAAATGGGATTATCGTTGGAGTCCATAATGCATGCGGTAGAAAAGAGAATCTCCTCTAAACGAACATAGCAGGATAGTGAAAGTTCGCCTCGCCCGTCAACTCTTAACGAACGTAAACGTAGGGAATCTCGCGGTTTTCGCCTGATCGCCGAGCCGAACCTGTCTGTCGTTTGCTAGTCGTCATTCGCAAGCGCTCCCGAACCGGACAGTGCGAGGATCTCCGATTCGGCGTAGCCCAGCCAATCCAACACCTTACCGTTGTGCTCGCCGAATCGTGGCGGGGCCAGGGAAAGTTCTCCCGGTGTCTGGGAGAGCTTGATCGGAATTCCCAGCATTTTCAGCGGACCGTAGTCCGGGTGTATCAGTTCGGCGACCATCTCGCGGGCCTGAATGTGCGGGTCTTCGAGAATTTCACCGACCGTGTTGATCGGGCCTACCGGAATGCCTACTCCAGAGAGGCGCCGAGTGATCTCCGCCCGGGTCAGATCGCCGAGCACGCGGTCGATGATCGGCTTCAGTTGTTCGTAGTTGGCAATACGATTTGGCATGGAATCGAAACGCGTATCAAACGCGACGTCGGGGAATTCAAGGACTTGACAGAAATTTACCCACTGCTTCTGGTTCGTCACCGCGATATTGATAAAACCGTCGGTTGCCTGGAAAGACTCGTAGGGGACGATTGAAGGATGCCGTGTCCCCATGCGTTTCGGGGAACGCCCCGTCGTCAGGTAGATTTCGGCCTGGTAGGCCAGCGTGGAAACCATGCTGTCGAGCAGGCTGATGTCCACGTGCTGGCCCTCTCCGCTTCGATGCCTGGAAAGCAGCGCGAGCAGAATTCCGTGAAAAGCATAGAGCCCGGTAACGATGTCTGCCAGCGATCCCCCGAGCTTGAGCGGCGGACCGTCGGGTTCACCGGTCAGATCCATCATTCCGGACTCACCCTGCGCGATGACGTCGTATCCGGGGCGATCTTTGTAGGGCCCGGTTTGACCGAACCCGGAAATCGAACAGTACACGAGACGAGAGTTGCGGGCCGATACGGCCTCATATCCGAATCCCAGCCTCTTGAGGACCCCCGGACGAAAGTTTTCGACAAGGACGTCCGCACGGTCGATCAGTTTCCACAGGATTTCCCGCCCCCCTTCGGACTTGAGGTTCAGCCCGAGACTTTCCTTGTTGCGGTTGATGGAGTGGAAATAACTACTGATCCCACCGACAAACGGCGGTCCCCAGAGACGGCTGTCGTCTCCGTGCGGCGGCGGCTCGACCTTCGTGACCCGTGCCCCCATATCCCCCATGAGCATCGTGCAGATGGGCCCGGACAGGATCCGCGACAAATCGACCACGCATATGTCGTCCAACGGCTTCATCGGGCCGGAATCATAACACGCACCCGCGCGATTGCGCCGCGCAGGCTCCTAGCTAGAACCGTTTGCGCGAGTCCAGGAGCAACGTCACAGGCCCGTTGTTCGTCAACTCCACATCCATCATTGCCTGGAACACACCGGTCGACACCTTGACGCCGTGATCACCGACGGCACGGACGAATTGCTCGTAAAGCGGATTGGCCTGCTCGGGCCGGGCCGCCTGGATGAAGGAGGGCCGGCGTCCCTTCCGGCAATCGCCCAGCAGCGTGAATTGCGAGACGGCCAGAAGTTCGCCGCGGGCGTCGACGAGCGATCGGTTCATCTTCCCGTCTTCGTCTTCGAAGATACGGAGTTCCACGACTCTTTTCGCCAATGCCCGTGCGTCGTCGTCGGTGTCTCCCTGTTCGACGCCCAGCAACACCAGCAGACCTTCACCGATTCGCGAATGTTCCTTACCTTCTATCAGTACCCGGGCGTTTCGAACCCTCTGGATGACAGCGCGCATCGGATGACTTACTTGCTGGGGCTTTTGAGGCTTTTCAAGAACTGTCGTTGCAGGTTCTTGTTCAGAAGACGTGTCTGGCGGGCGTCGATTTTCCACGTTTTACACAGCGTGGCGAGCGGAATAATGGCTTTCGCCATGGAGGCATGTCCTCCAGCTGAACCCATGGAGCCGAAGGCATCCTTGACAACCTTGCCCGCCGACCGCACGTAGCCGACATTGCGAACCGACAGGACGACGTCGGCTTCGAAAATCCCGTTGACGACCACCCATTCGATGCCTTCAAACTGAAGACAGAAATCCGCGATCTGGGGGATCAGGTCTTCGCGCTCGACCCGTCCCAGGTTCACGAACGCCACTTTGTCGGTGATCAGGCGTGTTTTCAAGGCACGGCTCAGCGCATCCAATGCGGCGGGTGGTAGTTCCGGTCTTTCGATCCTTCTCAGCAGGTTCTGGTTCGAGCGTTCGTACAGGTACGAAAACGCCTCCACGTCCCACTCGTTTGTCTCGCGCGCGAGCATGAACGTGTCACTCTTGATTCCGTAGAGCAGTGCCGTGGCGAGCCGGGTGCTGAGGTTGTTTCCCAGGCAAAGCAGGTATTCGAGCAGGATCGTGGCCGTTGCGCCGTAGGTGGGCCGGACATCCCGGATCGCTGTCTTGTACGTGAACTGGGCCGGATGGTGATCGACGACCAGGTCGATTCGCGGGAGTTCGGTCGTGATGTGGGGCGGTTGCAGATCTACCAGAGCGATTCTGTCGAAGTCTCGGACGCTGTCCGGCGTAATCTTTTCGACTTCAATTTCGAGCAGCTTGACCATGGCGATGTTTTCCGGTCGGGTCACCTGGCCAAAACTACCGATCGTCGCGGTCTGCTTGTTGCGTCCGAGAACCTGTCGCAAAGCGAGGCCGCTTGCGATGGCATCGGGATCCGGATCGTCCTGCATCAATATGAGGACCGAGTCGGCGTCCCGGAAGTGTGCCCGGATCTCCTCCACCTGTCGGGTTGTCTTTGCCAGAACGATGTGCCAGCGAAGGTTCCCTTCAAGGAGTTGCTGCATCGTGATCGAATGGACGAATGGGGACTGCTCGCAAACCTGGATTTGATGTTCGGTGATAACGAGCGTCGGTACCCGGTGTCCGTTTTCCTGTACCACGTCGAGGACCGATTTGATTCGGTCCAGATTGTCTGCCTGTACAAGCAACAGCTCGATGTCGCCTTCTGCTAGTTGCTTGCGGAGCGAGGAATTATTCCGGCCTGCGAGCGAGACCGTCTGGTTGTGGGAGGCCAGATGACGTTTCGCCGCCGGGTCGGTCACGATGTAGGTGGTTTTGCCGTTCCCGACGAAATAATCTTTGAGGAGACCCGCGATGTAGTCTTCCTCGATGTAGACGACAAACCTCATATGGCTTTCAGAAGAAGGCGCTGCTCAACAAAAAATGCACCTTCACTCGGGAAGGTGCCTCCAGCGCCACCGGTGGCAAATCCTACGCACCGGCCAAACTTTAATTCTAAGTTTTCGATGGGGCAATTGTCAACGGGGTTGGGGTTTTGTTTTGAGTCCGGGGTCCGACGTCTGGGGTCCTAAGGTCGCGGTCTGGTGGGAGTCCGAAATCTGGAATAGCGGGGGTGTGGGGCAAGCGGACTTCGGACCCCGACTCCCCGCCCCCTCACATATCAATCCCTTCGATGAGACCGGCTACGAGCGCGGCCCTCCACGGCAGTGAGTCGATCCGGATGTGTTCGTCCACCTGGTGGGGACCGAGTCCGATCGGGCCCAGACCGTCCAGAGTGGGGATGCCGAGGGCTGCTGTGAAGTTGCCATCGGAAGCGCCGCCCGTCGACCCTTCCTCCAGATCGTGTCCCAGCTCCCGAGCGACTTCTCGCGCCAGTCCGAACAGTTTCTCGGTGTGTCCGGTGCGTTCCATCGGTGGTCGGCTGATGGCTCCACGCACTTCAAGCGTGGAGCCCGCCAGAACCGGTGAAAGGGATCGAATCTCGGTCGCGATCCGTTCGGCCTCATCCATGGAGGTAATCCGTGCGTCGATTTCAATTGCTGATTCGGCCGGTACGACATTGGAACGTGTGCCTCCCTTGATCACCCCGACGGTGACCGTCGTACCGCGTTCCGTGTCGGTCATCGATTGCAGTTTCAATACCTGATGGGAGATCTCTTCGATGGAGTTGATTCCGTCTGCCGGGTTGATCCCGGAGTGCGCCGCTTTTCCAATCGCCTTGAGCGTGAAGCGACCGACGCCCTTTCGCGCCGTTTTCAAAATCCCTCCCGGCAGCGACGGTTCGAGTACAAGGACGGCCTGCGCTTTTTTCGCTTCTTCTTCAATCAGCTTCTGTGAGCTGGCCCCGCCTACCTCCTCGTCGCTGGTCAACAACACGGTGACTGGATTTGACAGATGCCCCCTGGTCGCGATCACGGTGCGAATTGCCATCCACATCATCGCGATCCCCGCCTTCATATCGAAAACCCCGGGACCGCGGGCGATGTCGCCCTCGATGCGGAACGGACGCCTGGCCACCTCTCCGGCCGGGAACACCGTGTCGATATGTCCCAGCAACAGGATCGGTCGATCTCCCTGTCCGGCGAATCCGACCCGCAGATGGTTTCCGAAGCCTTGGACCGGCGTGAACGACACCTGGCCTCCAACCGATTCGAACCGTCCCGCCACGTATTTGCCAAGCTTGTCGACGAGCGGCTTGTCGAACGTGGGTGACTCCATGTCGACCATCTGTTCGAGGAACTCGATCCCTTCGGGCAGTAATTCTTCCAGAGTCGCCAGAACTTTTTTCATAAGTTATCCTTTTCTCGCCCCACGGTTTGGACTGTTTATAATGCCACGGGCCACAAGAGTATGAAGATTGCCATCCTGGGAATTCGGGGAATTCCGGCCAACTACGGCGGTTTTGAGACCTTTGCGGAAGAGCTTGCTCCCCGCCTGGTCGAACGCGGTCACGAAGTGACGGTCTACGGCAGATCGAACAACATCCGATACTCTTCAAATGTGTACAAGGGCGTGCGCCTTGTCATCCTGCCGACAATACCAACCAAGCACCTCGACACGGTCGCCCACACCTTCATTTCAGTGTTTCATGCCTTGACGGGTGGGTTTGACGTGGTCCTCATGTGCAACGCGGCGAACGCCGTGTTCTGTGCGGTGCCCCGACTGGCGGGCATTCCGGTTGCTCTCAACGTGGATGGTATCGAGCGGAAACGCAAGAAGTGGGGTGTTGCCGGCCGGTCGTACTACCTCATCTCCGAATTCCTCTCGACCATCATCCCGACCGTCGTCGTTACCGATGCCGTGGTCATTCGGGATTACTACCTGACTCGACACAAGACTTCGTCGGTCATGATCGCCTACGGCACTGATCTCCGGCACAAAGAAGAAACTGGTCTGCTGGAGTCTCTGGATCTGGAGAGTCGAAATTACCTGCTCTACGTCAGCAGGCTGGAGCCGGAAAACAACGCCCATCTCGCCATCGAGGCCTACAGCGCGGTGGACACCGCGATGCCACTTGTGGTCGTTGGAGACGCACCTTATGCTTCCGCCTACATCGAACACCTGAAGTCCGTGGCGGACCCCCGGGTTCGTTTCACCGGCGCGATCTATGGCGATGGTTATCTCGAATTACGCTGCCACGCCTACGCCTATATTCAGGCGACAGAGGTCGGTGGAACCCATCCGGCGTTGCTGGAGGCGATGGGTGCCGGCAACTGCATCCTTGCGAAAGAAACACCCGAACATCGTGAAGTACTCGAAGAGACAGGCCTCTATTTCGACGACGTCCGGGACCTGGTTCCACTGTTGAGGAAAGTACTTTCCGATCCGGCGCTCGCGGCCGCGTATCGCGAAAAGACGCATGAACGCGCCCGTGCGGTTTACTCCTGGGACGTGGTCACTGACGAATACGAGAGCCTTTTCCAGCAGATGAGCGCAGGCGGTCATTGGCGGGGAAGGTAAATGGTACAATCCTGGCTTCGGTCAGCAAGGGGGATTACTTATGAAACCAACAGCTTGTGGTCTGGTCCTGGCGTTGATTCTCGCCGCGGGAGGTCCTGCCGCCGCCCAGGATTATGGGTTCAGTTCAGCGTGGCCCGAACTCAGCGCGGAAGAACGTGCCCGGGTGATGACGTTTGGCGAAGACTTCAAAGACTTCATGGGTCGTGCCAAAAGCGAGATGTGGTTCGTTCGTGAGGGCTTGAAGCTTGCGGAAGCCGAAGGATTCCAGGCGTGGTCCCCGGAAGTCGGCCGCTCGGACCTGACACCGGGTTCGCGATGGTATGCCATCAATCGGGATCGCACCCTCGTGCTCTTTGTCATTGGAACAGAGCCGATTGAAAACGGGATGCGCATCGTCAACACCCATATCGACTCGCCACGAATCGATTTCAAGACCAAGCCCTTGAGGGAACGAAACGGCGTCGTCGCGATCGACTCCCAGGTCCATGGCGGCATCAAGACCTATCAGTGGGTCAATGTTCCCCTGGCAATGATCGGTCGGATAGACAAGACCGACGGGACGACGATGTGGATCGAGATCGGGACGAAACCGGAGGACCCCATCCTCCTGATCACTGATCTGGCGCCGCACGTCGACCGGGACTACAGGAACAGGACCCAGAGAGACGTGATCGCGGCGGAAGAACTCGAACCGATCATCGCGTCCCTGCCTCCGGAGAAGGACAGCGACCATAAGACCGCGACCGACCGACTCCTGGCGCTGCTCAAACAGGAATACGATATCGACGGGAAGGACTTCCTCTCCGCCGACATCCAGATCGTGCCGGCTACCGAACCCCGGGATGTCGGGCTGGATCGGGCACTGGTCGCCGCCTTCGGGCAGGACGATCGTTCCACCGGATATGTCAGCCTTCGCTCGATCGCCGAGATCGAGACGCCCACTTACACGTCGATTGCCTACGCGGTGAACAACGAAGAGACCGGCTCATGGAATACCGGTGTCAACTCTCAGTGGTTTACCACGCTCGTTGCGGAAATGCTCGACACCCAGACCGGCGATTTCAACGATCTCCTCCTCAGGCGGACCTTCAGAAACACGGAGGTCCTGGTCAGCGACACGACCACTGCGCTGAATCCCCTGTTTCCGGGTCCCCAGAACCAGGACCTGACGTCGAGGTTGGGTTACGGCATGGTAGTGAAGGAGTACGGTCCGGGCCGCGAGGCCAATTCCGAGTTCTTTGCCAAATTGCGGGGCCTTTTCGATCGCGAAGGCGTCAAGTGGCAAACTCATTCCTACAATTCCGGTTATGGCGGAGGCACGATCGCCGCCTGGTTTGCCGGCCAGAACATGGACGTCATCGACGTCGGAATCGGCATCGTGAGCATGCACTCCCCTTATGAAATGTCCTCGAAAGTGGACCTTTGGCAGTTGCACAAGGGGTTCCAGGCATTCTTCAGGCAATGAAAGGGGCGAGGTTTCGGCTGATCGTTCACAAGAGGAAGAACACAAGTGAAAGGCATCGTCTTAGCCGGCGGCCTCGCCACACGGCTGCGCCCCCTCACCAAGGTTACCAACAAGCATCTGCTGCCGATCTACAACCGGCCGATGATCTATTACCCGATCCAGAATCTGGTGGATGCCGGCATTGAGCAAATCCTTATCGTGACGGGCGGGAACAACGCCGGAGATTTTCTCCGACTGTTGGGCAACGGCAAGGAATTCGGGTTGAAACACCTGGACTACACCTACCAGGAAGGTGAGGGCGGAATCGCAGACGCGCTGTCGCTGGCCGAGCATTTCGCTGAAGGGGACCACGTTGCCGTGATCCTGGGCGATAACATTTACGAGAAAAGTTTCCGGTCGTCGATTGAAACATACCTGGAGCAGGGGAAGGGTGCGCGCGTACATCTGAAGAAAGTCAAAAACCCTCAACGGTTCGGCGTTCCGGTCCTTGACGGAGACCGGGTCGTCAAGATCGAGGAGAAGCCGGACTTGCCCCAATCCGACTATGCTGTCACCGGCATCTATCTTTACGACTCCCGTGTCTTCGATATCGTACGGACGCTGGAACCTTCAGGCCGGGGGGAGTTGGAAATAACCGATGTCAACAATGCCTACATCGAGGCCGGCGAAATGACGTACGCGATGGTGGACGGTTGGTGGTCCGATGCCGGGACGTTCGAATCTTTACTGAGGGCGAATATTCTCGTCGCCAGCAAGGAGGACACGGACTCGAAGGAACTGTCCAGGCAGGCTGTCGTGGATGCGGCGGAAATTCTTGAGTCGCACTAGGGGTCAGCTCAAGTTACTGTTGAGCGGGCCCTAAGGAATCCAGAGATGTTCGAAACGAAAGCTCACGTCGTCCTGGTAACCGGTGGTTCGGGTTTTATCGGTTCCAATTTCGTAAGGTTCCTGCTCCGCACAGAGGAGAACGTTGAAGTCATCAATTTCGATCTCCTGACCTACGCTGGAAACCTCGGAAACAATGAGGACATCGCCGAAGACAAGCGTTATCGGTTCGTCCGCGGCGACATTGCAGACGAAGATCAGGTCGCCGGGGTGTTCAGTGGAAACCGGATCGATACCGTCATCAATTTCGCCGCTGAGACACACGTCGATCGTTCGATCGAGGATGCCGTTCCTTTTGTCAGAACCAATGTCGTCGGTACCCAGTGCCTCCTGGACCATGCGCGCCGGCATAAGGTGTCACGGTACGTCCAGATTTCGACCGACGAGGTCTACGGAAGCCTCGGCCAGGACGGGCTGTTCAGCGAAGATACGCCCTTGAACCCGACTAATCCGTATGCAGCCACCAAGGCGGGAGCCGACCTGCTGGTCCTCGGCTGTGCAAGAACACACCGATTCCCGGCACTCATTACTCGATGTTCAAACAACTACGGTCCAAGCCAGTTTCCCGAAAAGTTCATACCGTTGATGATCAGCAATGCGTTTGAGGACAAGACCATACCGGTCTATGGCGAGGGGTTGAACCGGAGAGAGTGGATTTTTGTCGACGATCATTCCCGTGGAGTCTGGAAGGCAGTGACGGACGGAAAGCCGGGCGAGGTCTACAATATCGGCGGCGGCCAGGAGATGGCGAATATCGATCTGGTTCGAGGAGTCCTCGAGGTACTGGGCAAGCCGGAATCCCTCATTCAATTCGTCAAGGATCGCCCTGGCCACGACCTGAGATATGCGATCGACTGCACGAAGATCGAGACCGAGTGGGGATGGCGCGCCCACACGGACTTCGAGACCGGCATCTCAAAAACCATCGAGTGGTACCGTAGTCACCAGGATTGGGTGCGAGAAGTCAAAGACGCTTCGTACACGTCATATTACGACCGCCACTACACAAAGCGAGAACAGACCCTGGCTTCCTTCGAGGAATGAGTGTGTCTGGAGCAACCCCTCCACGGTCCGTCCGGATCAAGGTATCATCCCGAACCGGCGCCCCCGGCGAGGGATCCTGCGATCTTTGCGGTACCCCGGAAACGCGTTTTGTCCTGACTTCGCCCAACCTGGACGGACCTCTTGTAGAGTGTGTGGGCTGTGGTTTTCGGTTTGTGGGCGGCCGCCGGCAGAATTTTGCCTTTGGGCGAGGTGAGGCGAAAGCGACCGCGGACCGGATCCGCGAAGCCAACCTGATTTTTGAGGACATATCCCGCGGTGAAGAACGCCGTCTGAACGAACGGAACGCGCAGTGGCGGATGAGTTTAATCCGCGAATTCCAACCGGGCGGACGCTTGCTGGAAGTGGGTTGCGGACGTGGTGACTTCCTCCGCGTGGCGGGCGACCGCTTTGATGTGTACGGAGTAGAGCCGAATCCGGAGTTGGCCATGGACTCTTCCCGTGCCGCGACTGTTCATGAAGGACTGATCGAGAGTGTCCCCTGGGCCGGGTTCGACGTGGTTGCCAGTTTCCACGTGATCGAACACGTGGATTCTCCCTCGAGCTTTGTCGCCGAAATGGCTCGGCGTCTGAAACCTGGCGGGCTCATCGCCCTCGAAACCCCCGACATCGGATCGTGGCCCTACCGGCTCTTGAAGGGACGATGGCGGGAATTCATACCGGAGCATTACTATTTTTTCGATCGGAAGACGATGGTGCGACTGCTGGAGGGGGAGGGCTTGTCGGTTCGCCGGATTCAGCGAGTCGGAAAGTACGCGAGCCCGGACTTCATCCTCAATCGGCTCGGCCGGCATCTGCCGTGGGTTCCAAAGAGCGCCGGCGCTTTCCTCGGTTCCCGGACGTTTCGCCTGAATCCGTTCGACATCATGATCGCATTCGCGACGAAAGATTCATGAACAAAGTCACGGCCGCGGTTATCAACTGGAACTCTGGACCGATGCTGAAGTATGCCGTCGAGTCCTTACTGACCGACGAGGTTGATGGTGTTGTCGTTGTCGACAACGCTTCTTCGGACGGTTCGCTTCAGGCAATCAAGTCTCTTCGAGAGCGAGTGCGCGTGATCGAAAATGTTGCCAACCTCGGGTTCGCGGGCGCCATCAACCAGGCGTTCGACGCCACGACGACGCCCTTCGTCCTGATCATGAACCCTGATGCCCGGGCCACTCCCGGAGCTGTCCGCGCGCTTGTCGATCTGTTCAACGACCACCCGAAGGCCGGGATTGCCGGAGGTTTTATCAACGACCGGTACCTTCCCCGGCCGTTTCCTACCATGTGGAGCCTCGTGCGGGAAAACCTCGGCATGTCGCCGTCCAGATCGTTACTGTCGGCAGGAGACATCCATCTTGTGGATCAGCCCGCCGGCGCGGCCTTGATGATCCGTCGTGAAGCGTTCGATCAGGTGGGTGGTTTCGACGAGCAGTTTTATCCGGCGTGGTACGAGGACGTGGACTTTTGCCGCTCCGTGTCGAAAGCCGGCTGGGAGATCTACTACCACTCAGCCGCGGTATTCCAGCACGACGGCGGCTATAGCCTCGAAGCCCTTGGCTTCGAACGATTCCTGTCGACCTACTACGACAACCAGATTCGTTACATCCGGAAACACTGTGGGCGCCGCGCGTGTTTCACGATTCGAACCGCCCTCGTTCTGGGGATGCTGATAAAGATAATCGGCCGGCCCCGTCGAGCTCGAGGGTACTGGCGGGTCTTGTCGGATGCAATAACCGACTAGAGCGGGAAGGGGAAGTTCGAGGTCCGAAGTCGGGAGGCTTTTGCACTTCTGTCTTGCATGAGCGTTGTCCAAGGAATTCGGACTCTCTTCTAAATCTGTGCAATCTGCGTAAAATGATCTCTTCGACCTCGGACTTTGGATCTTGCCCCAACCATGAACGTCTCCATTCAAATCGTTACATACAACAGCGCGGGCGATATTCTCGGCTGCCTGGAAAGCCTCGGTAGACAGACCTTCCGTGATTTCAGAATTCGGATACTGGACAATGCGTCCTCGGATGGCACGCTGGACCTGTTGGAGGACCAGGAGGCCGACGTTGTTCGATCCGACGTGAACACAGGGTTTGCGGCCGCTCACAACCGACTCGCACTGGATTACCCCGCTCCCTACGTGCTGTTCCTCAATCCGGATACCGTTCTGGAGCCCGGCTTTCTCGAAGAGCTGGTGGCGGCACTGGAGAGTTCACCCGAGGCCGGCTCGGCCACCGGCAAGCTCCTGCGCATGGACGGTCGGACGCTTGATTCGACCGGCATCATCATGACTCGTAACCAGAGGCATCTCGATCGTGGTGCGGGGGAGCCCGACGACGGCCAGTACGATCGATCAGAGGCGGTTTTCGGCCCAAGCGGCGCGGCCGCCATGTATCGCTATTCGTGTCTGGAGGACGTTGCTATCGACGGGTCTTTCTTCGATGAGGACTTTTTCGCCTACCGAGAAGATGCCGATCTTGCCTGGCGCTGCCGACTGATGGGATGGCAGTCCCGTTACGTGCCCAGCGCCGTTGCGCGTCACGTTCGACGGGTCACGCCGGAGCGTCGAAGCGAGCTGTCGGCGGCCATCAACATGCACTCTGTGAAGAATCGGTTTCTTCTCCGACTGAACAACATAACCGGCAACCTGTATCTTCGTGACTTCTGGGCGATCACCTCCAGGGATCTGGCGGTAGTGGGCTACGTGTTCCTCCAGGAACGGACGTCACTACCCGGGCTGTTTTACGTGGTGAGGCACTTCCCACGCTTGTGGCAGAAGCGGAGGCAAATCCAGGGCCGGGTCCGGATCGATACGTCGCAACTGGAGATCTGGTTCGAATAGCCTGTAGAATACTGGACAGTTATGGCGGATAAGTTGATCGGCAGCCTGATTCACGGAGATCATCCGGAACCGAAGAAAGCCCGAGGTTTGATAGAGGCTTTGAAGGTTCCGGTTTCGATCGGAATGTTTCTGCTGGTTAGTGGCGGACTACTCTATAGCTTCATCAACTACCGGGAGGAATCACGCGTGCGTCGGTTCCTTGAATCCGTGGGGGCCGCCGCTTACGACACGGCCTACACCATGTGGGACGCCGACGAACGATACCAGATGAAGGATTTTCTCCTCGACTGGGGCCAGGATGGCTTTTATACGAAGGGTCCGGTGAATTTCGACATCTGCGATTCCAACAGCAGCGGGGCGACCGTGGTGGTTTACGCCCGGATCGACGGCAGTAACCCCGTCGCCATCATGGTCGACAAGGAAAACCTGCTCTTGTCATACTCTCCCGACAACAAGTACACCAGCGGTATGATCTCCCGTTTTGCCGGATGCCTGCCCTAACAGCCCGTGGCCCGAAGACCCCTGCGCCCTACGGGTTACGACGGCATGGGGCCAGCTGCAGCGTTGCCACTCCTAGATCGATGGCAAGCATCGACGTCTTCGATGGGAACCATCGCCGTCGTCATGGCGCCTTGCATCTAGCTAGCCCCATGGCGCTCGTAACGCGACCCTACAGACTTCCACCACGGGCTGCTAACTCCGGACACTACCTGACCGAAGCGCATAAGCGATGGTAGAAATCTTCGATCTGAGGGACGGCGATGGAAATGTCATAACGTGTGTGGATGCGTGCCAGCGCGCGAGCCCTCAGAGTACGACGCAGATTCTCATCAGAAGACAAGCGCCGCACGGCAGAGGCTAATTCCACCGGGTCCCGAGGCTGGATCAGCAAACCGGCCTTACCGAAATCCAGAATCTCGGGGGGGCCTCCCGCGTTCGTGGCGATCACGTTCACACCGGCGGCCATCGCCTCCAGAATCACGATTCCGAACGGTTCTTCCCACGACGGAACGATCAGCATATCGACCTGTTCGAGGAACGAGGCTGGCTTGACGAACCCCAGGAAATCGACGGGCAGGTCCCGGGCGCGGTCTCTGAGGCTCCGAACGTAGTCGGGTTTTCCTTCTCCGCCTAGCAACAGGCGAAAACCCGGTCCAAGCAGACGTACCGCCTCGATTGCGTCATCATGTCCCTTGTGGGGAGAGACCTGTCCCAGGAGCCCCACGGTAACCGGTTTCTGAAGTCCCCGTTCTTCATATGTCAGCTTTCCACTGTCGACCCAGTTCGGGACGATGACACTCGCCCGTGGACGAAGATGCTGGATCGATTGCAGAATCTGGTCGGTCGTGACGATCCATCCGTCCACACGCGAATAAGACGGATTTCTCCTGACGGCGAATATGAGCTGGCGGGTCAAGACGAGTTTGGGATCGGATAACCCCAGCAGGGCTGTGGCCGCGATGGGATAATCACGCGCCACGTGTGCATGGACGATGTCGAACCGCTCCCGCCGAACGAGACGCCGGAGTCGGTACGCGGTGTACAGATCCGCTGAATTGAGGAAGGGAAGCTTGAAGTCGAGATCGAGCGGTCCGTTCCCTCGACCGGCCATTCTCATGGTGTGCCCGCGTTCGCGGAGCATATGGGTCAGTTCGATAACATGAACTTCGCCCCCACCCAGCACCTCGGCCGAACTAATCTGCAGGATGCGCATTTCGGGAGCTGAAATCCTCGAGAAGTTCCTGTTGCGAGACGGTTGCAGTCCCGACCTTGCCCACGACGAGCCCGGCGGCATGATTTGCGAGGTGTGCTGCCTCTTCCATGCTCGCTCCCCCGGCAGATGCCAGGGCAAGACCGGCGATCACGGTGTCGCCGGCGCCGGTCACGTCAAAAACCTCTCTGGCCGCCGTCGGTAGATGGTGCGCCCGGTCGCCGTGGAACAGGGACATCCCGGCCTCCCCCTTCGTAATCAGGACGTATGCGCATTTGAAACGGTCGAGGAGGCGGCGACCCGCTTGTTCCAAACTGACCCGGTCTGTGATGGCATGGCCCGAAAGCAGTTCGGCTTCCCGCTGATTCGGAGTGATCACCGTTGCCGGCTGGTAGTAGTCGGCGTGATGCTCCTTCGGATCGAGGAAGACCTGAACCCCGGCCCGGTCGGCCTCCGGCAGTATTTTTCCCAGCAGTTGCCGATTGGCGATGCCCTTGTCGTAATCGGAGATCACGACGGTATCCGTCTGGGGGAGCAATTCTATGAAGCGTTCAGTCAACGTTCGGTTGACTTCGTCCGAGAGAGGCGTTCGGTCTTCCCGATCGGCGCGGACGACTTGCTGATTGTTGGCGATGATCCGTGTCTTCAGTGTCGTGCGGCGGGCGGCCGCCAGTAAGAAACCCGGATCGACTCCAAGATCTCGAAACAGAGATACCACTCTGTCGCCCGGAGCGTCATGTCCGATGACGCCGATCATGAAGGGGGCGCCGCCCAGCGCGCGGATGTTGGCGGCGACGTTTGCGGCGCCACCCAAACTGTCGGTTTCGCTCATGACCTCGACGACAGGAACGGGTGCTTCCGGAGAGATCCGCCCGACCCGTCCCCAGGTGAATTCGTCAAGCATCACGTCGCCGACGACCAACACCTTTCTCCCACTGGAGCTGTCCAGGATCTGTGCGAGTCGCTCTCGATTCAGCGCTTTCGTCATACTCTCGCGGTTTCCGATTGCCTGGCCTCTGTTTCCCGCATCAGGTCTCGGACAGCGTGGCTCACCTGGTCGATGCTTACCGACTCGATGCAAATCGGGCTGTCGGCAACCAGGCAGTCGTATCCGCGACACGGGTTGCATTCGAACGGGTTCTGCAGGACACGGTGGGGAACCCCCCAGGGGCGCCAGCGCACTGAATCCGAAGAACCCCACACCGCTATCGTCGGTGTGCCGACCGCAGCAGCCAGGTGCATGGGGCCCGAGTCGTTTCCTATGAACAAAGTGGCTCCGCGGATCAACTCTGCGAGTTCGGGGATCGACAGGCCGAACAGAATGATGCTCTTCGGCAGTTCAGCGGCGACCTGGCCGACTATGGGTTCTTCGCCCGGGCCACAGGTCAGGGCGATCGTCCAGCCACGCCGGGTAAGCAACCCCCCCAGTTCCGCAAACCGTTCGGCTGGCCAGCGCTTTGTTTCCATCAGTGCGGCGGGATGCAGCACCATGTAAGGGCGTCCCTGGATTGCATTCTCTATCCGCTTAGCCTCGACAGGATGGGGTTCGTAATGGAGGCCCGGAGGCGTCTGGCCCCGAACACCCAACCAGCGAAACCATTCCATTGTTGTTTCCACGGTGTGCAGTCTTGCCTTCGGCCGAGGCACGACACCCGAATACGCGAGGCTGTATTGATAGTCCTCCACTCCGATTCGTCTTCCCCATGCCGCACAGCTGTAGACCAGGCTGGTCGGCCCTCCATGAAGGTTGACGATGGCGTGGAACCGACGCAGGAGAAGGCGCGCAACCGTCTCGTACTTTTCTTCCGAGGTCGTCAGTGTTTCTTCTATGTCAGGGTTTTGATCGAAACAATCGGCGAACCGCCGTTCCGCGAGAACGTAGATTCGAAAGCCGGGAAATTCCTGCTTGAGAGCTCGTATGGGGCTGGTCAGGAGGAGGGAATCTCCCATGGACCGGAGACGGACGAGTAGTATTCGAGCGTTGGCTGGAAGCCTGTGGAAGAGGTCCCGTGTGGACACTATTCTTCTATCGTCGCTTCACTGACGAGCATGACCGGGATATCGTCCCTGATCGGGTAAACCCGGTTGCATTCGACGCATTTCAGCCCCTGATCATCGTGAACCGGGGACACGGTAGCCTTGCAAAGTGGACAGACCAGAATCTTCAGTAGCTCTTCGTTAACCGGCATAGCCCATCGATGGTATCACAGGGAAAGGTCGAAGGTCCGAAGTCCGAGGTCCGAGGTCGGGAAACGCGGCTTAACAGCTCTCGATCGGCTTATGATTACGCTCCGGTCGAGAGGCGGCTGACCGGGCGAGCGGACCCTGGACTTCGGACTAGGAGCCTCGGCGGCAGAAGAGATCTACTGCGAAAGCGGTATAATCGGTCCAGATTCCCCCGATTTTTCGTTGAATAGAACCACTATTCGCCTCAAAATCGAAAAAATCTGACCTCGATTCTCCACTTTCTCGCTACGATCCCTTCTGCCGCCGAGGCTCCTATCCCCCCGTGTTAGTGTAGTCCGTCACAGTTAATGTAACTTATTCAGCTTTCCTACGTCTGAGTATATATGAGGAGAGCACCGACGATTAAATTGGACATTCCTGTGCGGAAGGAACTGGAGCGACTGAGCCGAAGCCGCAGTGTGGCGGTCCGGTTGGCGGAACGATCTCGAATTGTCTTGCTGGCCGCCGGGGGTCTGGACAATCAGGAGATCGCTGCCAAGTTGGACATCACTCGTCAAAAGGCCGGACGTTGGCGCGATCGTTTCGTTGAAGATGGCCTCGGGGGAATCGAAAAGGACGCTTCCCGCAGTGGACGGATTCCCTCGATCGGCCGCCGGAAGCGGGCCCGGATCGTGAAGAAGACGGTCGAAGGGAAGCCTCCGAACGCCACGCACTGGAGCCGGTCCTTGATGGCCAGGGCAACCGGCGTCAGCGAGTCCACGGTAGGGAGAATCTGGCGGGCTCATGGCTTGAAGCCTCATCTGGCACGCACCTTCAAACTTTCCAACGACAAACAATTTGTCGAGAAGTTGGAGGATGTGGTCGGTTTGTATCTGAACCCTCCGGAAAACGCCATTGTTTTGTCCTGCGATGAGAAGAGCCAGATGCAGGCCCTGGACCGCACGCAACCCGGGTTACCTCTGAAGAAGGGGCGGTGCGGCACCCTCACCCACGACTACAAACGCAACGGGACGACCACGATGTTCGCCGCGCTCAATACGCTGGACGGCTCGATTATCGGGACCTGTATGCCGAAGCATCGTCATCAGGAATGGATCCGGTTTCTCAATCAGATCAAACGTTCCGTGCCGAAAGACAAACAGATCCATATCATTTGCGACAACTACGCCACGCACAAACATCAGAAAGTCGTCAACTGGTTGAAGCGCAACACGCGCTTTCATGTGCACTTCACACCGACCAGTGCATCCTGGCTGAACATGGTCGAACGCTTCTTCCGGGATCTTTCCGAACAACGGCTTCGGCGCGGGGTTTTCCATTCGGTTCCTGAGCTAATCCAGGCCGTGGAGGAATATGTCGGGGGTCACAATCAGAACCCGAAGCCCTTCATTTGGACCGCAACGGCTTCCGATATTCTTGAAAAAGTTCAACGTGCCCGAAAGAAGCTCGATAAGTTACAGTCTGTTTGACGGGGACCATTAGCATACGAATCGATGACAGATGTGTCGCTTGCCTACGGTAACACTGCCTTCCCCTTCACGTTCGACCCGACCCGATTTCGCGTGGTCGTGCCGCACGAAGGCCCGCCTTCTGGAACGGAGGAGCACCTGATCGAATCCCCACCGCTGGCCGATCTGGCGCGGGGGAGAAGGGTGCTGCTGATTGTCTCCGACTTGACCCGGCCGACCGGTACGCGGGAATTCCTGCCGCAGCTTCTCGGCCAGCTGGGAGGTGCTGCCGCGGTTCGCTTTCTTTTTGCGACGGGCCTCCATCGTCCACTGGATGACGGCGACAAGATCGCTATCGTGGGCGAAGACGTCTTCCGGGCATACCCGATGCTGGACCACGAACCTGAGGAGAACAACACGAAGGTCGGAACGACGTCGCTGGGAAATGATGTGGAGATCGACGAACAGGTCCTCCGGCACGATGTCATTGTCCTGACAGGTTCCATCGGCTTTCATTATTTCGCCGGCTATTCAGGCGGGCGTAAGAGCCTCCTGCCCGGTGTGGCGTCGAAGGAGTCTATTCAGTTCAATCACCTCCTTGTTCTCAACCGGAACGGACCCGGTCGCAACCCCGACGTGGGTGTGGCTCGCCTGGAAGGAAATCCGATTCACGAGGACATGGTCGAGGCCGCCAGGCTGGTGGATCGACGGTTGTTTGTTCACAACACGATCCTGGATAGTGCCAGGAGAGTGCGGAAGACCTTTTCCGGACACTGGTTGGAGGCCCATCAACGGGGAGCCCGGGACTACTTCGACCATCACAGTGTGAGCCTGGAAGGCAAGCGCGGACTGGCGATAGTCAGTTGCGGCGGCTTCCCCCGGGACATCAACATGATTCAGGCCCACAAGGCCCTCGAATTTGCCCGGTACGTCGTCGAACCCGGTGGAACGATCATTCTCCTGGCCGAGTGCCCGGAAGGAACAGGACACCCGAGCTTCTTCCCGTGGTTCAGGTATTCGGACCTGGATGAATTCGAGCGGCAACTACGTGCGGCCTACGAGGTCTATGGCCAGACCGCTTATTCGCTTCTTTCCAAGTCCAGGCGTTTTCGGATCATTTGTGTGTCCTCGCTCCCCGATAAGCAGGTTCGCGCGATGGGTATGGAACCTGCCGCCACCCTCGACGCTGCAATGGCGCTTGTCGGTCCCGACGTCTCCGGCTACCTACTGCCCGTTGGAGCCGAAGTCCTGCCGTCGGTGGAAACATAGGAAGGGGCTTCGAACGCGGAGACAGGGAGAACTCGGAGAGAGAATTCTTCCTGTATTCGGACCGTTGGAACGTTGTTTGCCTGCCGCTATTACTATCGATGACTCTCCGGTAAACTCTTTGGGTTCGAACCCTGTCCAATACGAGAGAGGTGTTGCCTGATGAAAGCACGCTGGTGTGTATTCATGATCCTTCTTCTGTCCCTGCCCTTCCACGCCGCTACGGTGAAGAGACTGGATCTGGACGGTCTGGTCACGACGGCTCAAACCATCATTGTTGGAAAGGTAAGTGACTCCCACACCTATTGGACCGACGACGGCAGGCTGATCCTCACGCGGCACACGATCGAAGTGGATGAAACGCTCAAGGGCTTTCCGTCCGGAACAGTCGAGGTGACGACGATCGGCGGAACTATCGGGGAGCTGACGCTCCATGTCTCGGGCATGCCGGCTTTCGGCGCCGGCGAACGGACCGTTCTTTTCCTGGAATCCACGTGCCGTTATCGAACGGTGGTGGGCCTGGGGCAAGGCAAGTTTTCCATCGACAACGACTTCGTGTCGAATGACGTATCGGAACTGAAGTTTGAGGACGGCCGCCGGGGTCGACCCACGCGCCTGCGGCTCGAAGAGTTCAAAGACGACATCCGTCGCCGGATGAGGCGGTAAGGCACGCGTTGAAGAAAACCCTGCGTGTCATCGTGATCCTGTTGCTGGCTTCCTGGTCTGGTCCAGCATCAGGTTACGTGCGGATCGCGACGACGACAGGGGTCGAGTTACGGTGGATCGATACACCTATTCCCTACTATATCAATACGGCCGGTGCGCCGCAGATCCCCAACAGTAGCGAGTTCCTTGCCGTCCATGCAGCTTTCGACACATGGGAGAACGTCCCGAGTGCGGCGGCCGAGTTCGATTTCCTGGGCACGACTCCTCTTCGAACCGTCGGTCGCGACGGTTTGAACGTGATCACGTTCGCCGACGATAGCGGGCTGCTGGGCTCTCAGACTCTGGCGGCCACGTTTTCCTTCTTCAAGCGAATTAGCGGCGAGATCGTCTTTGAGGAATCCGACATCGCGTTCAATCCCAATCACGACTTCTCTACCAGCGGAGAAACTGACAAGTTCGACATTCAGAGCGTTCTGACCCACGAGATCGGCCACATGCTGGGGTTGGATCATTCGGGCCTTGTGTCGTCGGTTATGGGCCCGTTTGCCGCGGTGACCCAGGTCCACCAGCGCGTCCTGCAATATGACGACATCGCGGGCGTTTCGGAAATCTATCCACAAGCTTCCAATGCCGGAACGGTCGGAAGCATCGAGGGCAGAGTTCAGGCGAACGGCGTCGGCGTGTTCGGTGCGCACGTCGTTGCGATGGACGATACGGGGACAAGCCTGGTCGGCACTCTCGCCCGACCAGACGGCACCTACAGCCTCACTTTCCTGCCGGAAGGGACTTATAGAGTCTATGCCGAACCATTTGATCGCCCCGTGTCGAGCGAGCAGGTGGGCGGGTACTACCGAACCATAAATACCAACTTTGGTACGACGTATCACGGAGACGTCGGGAGCCTGACCGAAGCGCGCCCCGTTACGGTGACCGCCGGGACAGCGACCCTGGGGACCGACATTCAGGCTGTGCCCCGGGGTTCGACGTCGTTCAACCTGACGCGGCCTGTTTTCGCCCCCAGAATTGCTCGCGGGGATAGTGACACGCTGAGG
The DNA here is from genome assembly GCA_965262425.1 of Terriglobia bacterium. Classification (GTDB taxonomy): domain Bacteria; phylum Acidobacteriota; class Terriglobia; order 20CM-2-55-15; family 20CM-2-55-15; genus CAZOZZ01. The sequence continues at coordinate 4,433,672 of OZ253536.1, forward strand.
ATCGGCGGCGTCAGTGTTGTCGACGGAGTCACGTTTTCGGCTTCGAATTCCGGGCTCGCACTCCGGGATGTGACTTTCGGAGGGCGAATGTCGCGCACTGCGCCCACGAGCGCGACGATGGAGGCTCAGGTCTCCGAAGAGGCCGCTCTAGGTCCCAAGAGCATCACGGGACTTACCAACGGCGCCACATCGGTGCTGAGCGGCGTTGTCGTGGTGATCGATCCACCCCCTGCAGACATCGAGGCATCTCCCACGTTAGACGCGGTCGAAGGCGGTGCGGTGATCACCATCACGGGCCGGGACTTTCGAGCCGGGGTCCGTGTGTTCTTCAGCGGCCTGCCCGCCGGGAACGTCCAGTTCCTCAACTCCGGAATGCTGCAGGTCACGGCGCCGGAGAATTCTCCAGGTCCGGCGAACATCCAGGTCTTCAATACCGATGGAACGTGGGGGGTGCTTGATGGTGGGTTCAGTTACACGGCCCCACCTCCGACGGTGTCCCGGGTGGCTCCGCTGAGCGGCTCGCCTTCCACGCTGGTTACCATCGACGGGGCCAACTTCGATATTCGACCGCAGAACATTGAAGTGCTCTTCAATGGGCAATCGGGACGGATCGTCAGTTCTACCCGAACCCGGATCGAGACCGTGGTCCCTTTCGGTGCAAGTTCCGGTTTGCTTTCGGTGAAGGTTTTCGGTGTTGCCGTCAGTGCAGGGCCGTTTACGGTTACCGAGTCTCCTCCAAGCACGAACGCTGCGCCGGAGGTCTTAACCTTCACCGATGCGACCCCGGCCGGAGGGGGAACCACCGTCTCTTTCTCGAACAAGGACGACGCCGTACATTTCACGACGATCCCGTTCACCTTCAGCCTTTTCAAAGACTCTTTCCTGGCCGGGAGTCCAATATCGATCGCGACGAATGGATGGTTGAGTCTGGACGGCGCATCCACGCCGGAGTTTCAAAACGCGTCACTCCCCGCCCAGAGCGTCGAAAGGCCCAGTGGTGGGGACGGCATCATTCCAGCGGCGATGATCGCACCCTTTTTCGACGATTTGACTTTTGAGACCGCGGGAAGCGTCAGCACGTTGTTGACCGGTGATCCCGGCACGCGGCGATACATCGTGCAGTGGTCGGACGCTTCGATTCTCGATTCGGTCGGGGACGATCTTGGAGCAGCGTTGACGTTCGAGGTCGTTCTCTTCGAGGGAACCAACGACGTCCAGTTCATTTACAAGTCCATGGCCGGCATGCGATCCGATGGATCCAGCGCGACGATCGGAATGCAGAATCTCCGGCGGGATGGAGCCATCCAGACCGGGTTCAATCAGGCGATCGTGGGCGGCGACGTTGGCATTACGTACCGCTTTAATGATGGAACATATCTGGAGGAACTCAGCGACCAGACACCCCCATCGGTTCCGACGGTAACCGACGGGGGTGCCCGGACCCGAAGTCGGACCGAGTTGTTCGCGTCCTGGGTTTCGACGGATCCGGATACCTTGATCCGGGAATTCGAATACGCGATCGGGTCGACGCCCGGCGCATCCGACATTCGAGCGTTCACGCCCACGGACAATAATTCAATCGTCGCGACAGACCTGGTCCTGGAGGAAGGCGCGACGTATTACTTCGCGGTGCGGGCGAGAAGCGTCGTCGGTTTCGTCAGCGAAGCCGGGACGTCCGACGGTATACAGGTCGACACTTCGTTCGTTCCAGTTGTGGATGTTTTCCCTTCCGTGCCGTTCAGCGGTACCGCGTTTGGCGGGATCGCCCTCCAGGCCGATGCCGATACCGACGTTGTTCTGAGGGCGGTTGGCATCGACGGTACGTTGCCGATGGGGAGGGGGATTCGAAATCCCACCGCGGTCCGCCTGGAGGCCGGTCAGCAATGGGCCCGGCTCATACCGGAGATTTTCGGCCTGACTTCCTTCGGAGGCTGGTTTGAACTGGAGGAGTCCGCTCCGGGTCTCCGCACCTACATGGCGACGGGCCGGAACGATCTGGTCCGGTTCGACGGCGCCAGTTCCAGCCCCCCGTCGTCCGATTTCTTCCTGATGCACACGGGAGCGACTGCGATCCTGGTCAACCCGAGTTCCACGACCACAACGGTCACTATCTCGCAGTTGGGAACCGCGATCGCCCAGCCTCTCGAGATACCGGCTCGTTCGAAGCGGACCACTCCCTTGAGCGGTCCAGTCCGGATCACATCGCCGGTTCCGATCGCATCTGTCGAACATTTCGGCTCGACCGAAGACCTCGGCATCGGCAACGCCGTCCCAGCGGTCCCCCAGACCGAAATCCGGTTTCCTCATGCGGCCGTTGGCGGCGGCTACCGGTCGTGGGTCACGCTGGCGAATCTCACTGGACTTTCCCGTGCGGTCGTGGTGCGTTTCGATGGCTTGACCGGGAGCGTCCAGGTTGCGGGCAATGGCTCTACCCGATTTTCTCTGACAGAGGCGCTGGGGATCTCGGATGCCGCCTTGCGGACAGGCGCTGTCCAACTGACGGCCAGTTCAATATTCGGTTCGCAGCCATCTCTGGTTGGAGTGATCGATATCGAGACAGATTCGTCCCTGGTCACTCTGGGCGGGATTACGGCCGCGACGAAAGTCCTCTTTCCGCATGTTGCCCACGGCAATGGGTTTTTCACCGGAATCGCCATCTCGGCCGGCTCATCCGCGGCCACAGTGACGATTGACGTCTTTCCAGCCGCCGGTGGCACTCCGAAATCAGCGACGGTCACGGTACCGGCCAATGGACAGATTGCTCGTGTGATCAGCGAACTCGTACCGGAAGTCGTCGAGCAGAGCGGCGGCTATATCCGGCTGACGTCGGACCAGCCGATCTGGGCATGGGAGATTTACGGGACGGACCAGGCGATGGCTTCGGGTCCGCCGCTGAATTAGGTTAGGGGCGGATCCCGCGTTTGTGCGTCAACTCTCTTCTTCCTCTTCGCCCGCAGCTTCGGCCTTGGCTTTCTCGATGATTTTTTCGGTCAGGTTCCCCGGTACCTCGTCGTAGTGGTCGAACGCCATCGTGAAGTTTCCGTGCCCCCCGGTTCTTGAGGTGAGATCGGAAGCGTAGCTGAGCATCTCGGACAGGGGAACCTGGGCCTTGATGACCGTTGTCTTGCCCTCCATCTCCATTCCCTGGACGCGGCCCCGACGACTGTTCAGATCGCCCATCAAATCGCCGGCATAGTCTTCAGGCGTGTCGATGACGACGTTCATGACGGGTTCGAGCAGAACCGGCCTGGCCTGTTCCATTGCCTTACGGAATGCGAGCCGGCCGGCAATCTTGAAAGCCATTTCCGACGAGTCGACCGCGTGGAAGGATCCGTCATAGAGCGTGACCTTGAAATCAACCGTCGGAAAGCCGGCAAGCGTTCCCTTGAGGCGGGCCTCCTGAATACCTTTCTCCACGGCCGGAATGTACTGTTTCGGAATGGATCCACCGAAAATCTTATCCGCGAACTGAAAGTCCGAACCCCGTGGCAGCGGTTCCACCTTGATCTTGCAGTCGCCAAACTGACCGTGGCCACCGGATTGCTTTTTATGCCGGCCCTGAACGTCTGCCCGGCCCCGGATGGTTTCCTGGTAGGGGACTTTGGGAGGTTTCAGGGTGACTTCGACGCCGTACCGATTCTTGAGCCGCGACACGGCCACCTCGACGTGCATCTGACCCTGTCCGGAGATCAGGAACTGCTTGGTTTGGGGTTCCCTCGCGTAACGCAATCCTGGATCTTCCTCGATGATCTTCTGGATGGCGGAGCTGATTTTTTCCTCATCGCCCCGGGACTTGGGCTCGATGGAGAAAGAAATCATCGGTTCCGGCCACGATATCGCGGGATAGATGATGGGGCTGGCCTTCTCTGCCAGGGTGTCCCCGGTGTGAACGTCTTTGAATTTTGCGACGGCGACGATGTCACCCGCATGGACTTTCTGTACCTGTACGTTGTTTTTTCCCTGGAGCAGGATGACGTGCCCGATGCGCTCGGTGCTTTCTTTCTTGACGTTGTAGGGCAGGGTATCCGGTGTCAGCGTTCCCGAATAGACCTTGAAAAGAGAGATACGACCGGTGAACGCGTCCGAGATGGTCTTGAATACGTACGCCGAAAACGGTTCATCGTCGGAAATGCTTCTCTCGACCGCGCCACCACTTTCATCGGTTCCCGTTACCGTACCCTGCTGAAGTGGATCGGGGGCGAATTCGACAAGGGTTTCGAGCAGCGAACTGACGCCGACGTTACGTGTTCCAGAAGCATAGACCACCGGATAGATCTCGCGCTTGAATACCTGTATCTTGAGCCCCGCGACGATGTCTTCGTTGGACAAGATTCCTTCGTCGAAGAATTTTTCCATCAATTCGTCGTTGGTTTCGGCCACAACCTCGATCAATTTGTCACGGTGTTCCTGGACGGTGGCCGCCATATCTTCCGGTATGTCCGTTTCCTTGTACTTGCCGGTGGCGTCGTCTCCGTAGATGTGGGCTTTCATCCGGATCAGGTCGGCCACTCCGCGAAATTTCTGCTCGGTTCCGATCGGGATTTGCACGGGGACACATGTCCGCCCGAAATCATTTTGGATAGAGGCCAGTGAATCTTCGAAACTTGCGCGTTCACGGTCGCAACGATTGACCACGACGAACCGGGGCACCGCGAACTCGTCGCAGAACTGCCAGACCTTTTCGGATTGAACTTGAACGCCGGATACGCAATCGATCACAACCAGGGCGGCGTCGGCGACTCGCAGCGCGGCACGCGCTTCCTGGATCATGTTTCCGAAGCCGGGGGTGTCCAGCATGTTGATCTTGTGCTCTTCCCACTCACAGTAGGCCAATTTGGCGGAAATCGTCATCTGGCGTTCGATTTCTTCCTCATCGTAGTCGGTCGGCGCGTTCCCGTCGTCGACACTGCCCAGCCGAGTGGTCGCACCCGTCAGGTATAGCGCCGCGGAAACGAGTGAAGTTTTTCCTGTGCCTCCATGCCCCACAAAACACACGTTACGGATTGATTGGCCATCGTAGACGTTCACGAATTACTCCTTCTATTCGGAGTTGTGTGCGTACCGTTCAGCAATGGTCGGTCGGTTCGCCCACGCCCCGATTGTATAGGAAAATGGCTTCTCTGACCGGCAGGTAGAGCCTGCCCCGCTCATAGAATCGAATTGCCAAATCTAGCACAATCGTCCTTGAAAACACTACCTCCAAACGGTAGGCTCGACGCGTGTTGGCTCGAATATCCCTGGTCGTCGGTGGGGTCCTGCTCGGCGTAGTGTTCGGGCTCCCGGCGGAGTCCCGCGTCCAGGATGTTTCCCTCCAACCCGACAGGCCGCCTTCGGTAGAAAACCGCCGGCTTCGGAACGGTTTGCGGATCGTGTACCTCCCCCGGATCGATGCCTCCGCGGTGGGCGCCAAACGGGGCAACGTCCGTATTGCCTTCGGTTACACTTCGGGGTTGCGAGACGAAGCCGATTATCCGAGCGGCATGTCGGCGCTTGCCGCCACCTACCTGTCGGTCTCTTCCCATGCACGGGGGGTTGCGCTGGCTACGCATTTTGCCGGCGGCGAATTCGAATTCAGTGACGAACTCGACCTTGTCGGGATGCGCATCGGTGTTCCCGGAGGCGCCGTCGAAACCATCCTCGGGCAGATTGCCCTTTATTTCCGCCAGGCAACGGTGGTGGATCCCGACACGCTCGAATACGCGCGCGCTCTTGCCGTCGAACGGGCGCGTACCGACCCGGACGACTTCAAGCTTGAAATTGACAGCGAAATCCGTCGCGAACTACTGGGTGACCATCCTTACCGGCGAAGGACGGTCGGACAGGTCGACGACATCCGGCACATCGATATCGCGGATTTCAGGAGATATTACGAGGAGAACTTCGGAACGGACCGCGCCTTCGTGATTGTTTCCGAGCCCATATCGGATGCGTGGTCCGAAGCGTTCGCGTCGATTGAGGCCCGGTCCTCGACTTACCCCGAGTTTCCTGGTGCGGGCCGCCCGGAAACTTCTACGATAGAGTTCCCATCCAGGCCCACGGGTGCGGTGATTCTGGCAACCGCCGTGCCAAGCGTCCATTTCGAGGATTGGTTTACGATGCTGATCCTGGATGGCGTGATGCGTCAGGTCGTGGCCCAAGACGCCACTTTCCGGTTCCCTCTGGCGGTGGACCCGTCATTCCACTGGTTGGAGATTGCGGTCGAGATTCCCCGGTACGCTGAGGATGTTCGGGACTCCATTCTTGAGAAAATCGACGATTTACAATTCCGACCGATTTCGCCGGATGTCTTCAGGATGGTGAAACGGGGCGCCCTCGAACTTCTCTCTCGCCGTTCGACGCTCGAGTGGTTTGCCGCCCAGGACGTATGGGGGGCGCTCGAGGACGGTTGGACGACGGTGCGTGACCTCACATCGGACGGGTTACGCACGTCGGCGCGAGAGATGGTCCATCAGAAGCGGGTTGTCGCTCTGTGGGCGGCCGCTTTCGAACAGCCCCGCGTGGTGGTTGAAAGTCTTGAGGACATTACCGAAAGCCTCGGCGCCGAACAGGAGACGATTGGGCGCGCCCCAGGTCACGTCGATATTCAGATGCCGGCCGAACTGGTCTCGGACGATCCGGATCCGGTTCATGTCGACAAAATCGCGTCCGGGATCACCCTGGCTCTTGCCCCCGTGCACAAGGTTTTTGTGGCCGGCCGGTTTGAATCGGACCTGCCCGGTGGTCTGTCCGAACGGGGCGCGAACGGCGTCCTGTGGTCTTTTCCTCGAACTCCGGACGCCGCCGTCTTCGAAGCGCTCGAAGGAGTCCGGCCGGACCGCATCCTCGTCTTTGCCCCCGCACCGGACATCGATCGGGAACGTACCCGGTTCGAGTCCTGGACCAGCGGCCAGAGGGATTCCACCCCCAGCATGCCTGTCGGTAGCGTCGCGACCGGAGACCTTCCAAGCCTGCTCGTTCTCAAGATGTGGCTGGACGGGAAACTGATCGAAGCCGGCTGGTGGGGTCAAGTGGATTTGCGGATCAAGGGAATTGAAGGATCCCGTTTGGTGATTGACGCCGGCCCCGACAGGGAGCAGCAGGTGCGAGACTGGATCCGCGAATTGGCTGACGAAGGAATCGATGAGAGCGAATTTCTCCGGGCCCGAACGGCAGCTTCGGGCTACTTCGATCGAATCCGGCAGGATTTACAGGTCTTTCTCTGGCAGCGAGACGCTGAAGGTTCGATCCAGCCCCCGGCCACGGTCTCATTGGGTCGCCTGCGCGCCGTCGCCCGAATCTACTTTGATTGAAGCGCAGGCTCCTAGCCGCTGCTCGCCCACGTCGTCTTTCCTCCAACGACGGTTCGGACTACCTGAATCTCCTTGATCCGGTCCGGGTCCACTTCGTGCGGGTCGTCCGCGAGCATGACGAAATCTGCCAGTTTGCCCGCCGTGATCGAGCCCTTGATGTCCTCCTCGAACGAGGCATGTGCGCCGTTGATCGTGCAGATGCCGAGTGCTTCATCGACGCTCACCCTCTGGTTGGGTCCCCAGACGCGGCCGTCGAAATCCTTTCGCGTCACCATGCTCTGGATTGCCATCAACGGTTCGTAGGGCCCGGGCGTGTAGTCGGACGCGGGTGCGACCGGGATGCCGTAGTCGAGAAAAGATCGGTGAGCAAACATCCAACGCATCTTCTCGGGTCCGTACTCCACCCACTTGTTTCCGTGATAATGGATGTAGGTGTAGAACGGCGCGGGAATGACACCCAGGTCTTTGATCCGTTGTAAGAGGTCCGGATTGACCAGAGAGCAATGTTCGATCCTGTGACGGGGGTCGTCACGGGGCCACATTCGCCCAACGCGTTCATAAGCGTTCAGGACCATATCAATCGTGACGTCGCCGTTGGCATGGATACCGACCTGCCATCCGTTCCGGTGGCCGTCTTCGACCGCTTCGTGAATTTCCTCCTGCGACATGGTCAGAATGCCGTAGTCGTCGGGACGCCCGACATAAGGCGTGCTCATCCTCATGGTGCGTTCCGATGCGGAGCCATCCGCGCCGTACTTGACGGCACCAATTTTGAGCCACTCGTCTCCGAACCCCGTACGCATTCCCGCCTCTTTGAGATTCCGGTACAGGCCCCCACGGGGAAACAGGTAGGTCCTGAAGCGAAGTTCGCCCGCCTGATGAGCGTCCTGGTAAGCAATGAGATCGTTCGTACTGCCACCGGTCTGATGCACGGATGTCAGGCCGGACCTTGCCATGATTTCCGAGATCAGCCGTACTCCCGCCTGGCGCTGTTCCCGCGTCGAGCCTGACGGTATCAGCCCGGAGAATGCGTTTCGGGCGCGTTCGGCGACCTTCCCGGTCAGCGCACCATCTCTCCGGTAAAAAGCTCCTCCCTCCGGATCCGGTGTCTCGGCCGTCACCCCGGCCAGTTCGAAGGCCTTGCTGTTGTAAACGGCTGTGTGGCCGCCCCGGTGGCGCACCATGACGGGGTTGCCCGATACCGCCTCGTCAAGGTCGGTTCGTTCGAGGGGCCGTCCCTCGCGAAGCTTCGTGTCGTCGTACTTGAAACCGATGATCCACTGATCCGCCGGCGTGATCGAGGCGCGATCCCGAATCGCTTCCTTGATCTCGGCGATGGAACGAAGGTCGACGTTGACGTTGATCAGTTCCGAGACGCCGGCACCGGACGGGTGCGAATGCGCGTCTATAAACCCCGGCGTCACCGTCATTCCTTCGGCGTCGACGACTTCCGTATTCCGCGTCGCCAGTCCGCGGATCTCGTCACTCGATCCCACGGCTATGAACCTGCCGTTCTTGACTGCGAAGGCCTCGGCACGGGGCTGATTGTCGTCGATCGTGAAGATGCGACCGTCGAGGAGTATCATATCGGGTCCCGAAGAGTCGGTTGGTTCCTGGGGCAGCGACCCCAGCGCATTTTCCACGGGTAGGCCCAGACCCACCGCAGCCGTTAAAGCTGCTCCCGACCCGATGAACCGGCGACGCGAATATTTAGCCATCGAACCCCCTCCTGTTGTCAATCCGCTGAAAGTGGATCGATCTTATAACATTTGGTCCTTCGAAATTCGAGATTGGAGATTTTCTTGGGAGGGGAGCGGAGTCGTCACATTGCGACAAACAGCAGGTAGGCGGCGACAACCGATCCGGCTAAAGCCCCGCCATAGGTGCCAATGAGGATTACCTCATTCAGATGCTTGATCTGTGCGCCGTCGTACAGCGTGTAGCGAAATCGGTGAGCCCAGTGAAACAGCGACAGGACCGAGAGGACGAGAAGGTAAAGACGCGTTACCGGAGATTGGAGCAGGCCGAGAAGGCTCTCATAACTGGGAGGTTCGATCCAACCCAGGGGGAAGGCCAGTCCGAAGAGGAACACGTGCACGGGTAAGAGGAAAGCGGCGGTGACCCCTCCCGCGCTGAATAGCGCCCAGAAAAACGCAACGTAGGATTTCTTCGCCATTCTAGCCTCCGAGGACGAACCAGGCGACGACACCCGATATCACGATCCACGCCACGTAGTTGGGCGCGATGATCAGCAAGTCGGGAACGCGCTTTCCACGCAATCGAAGGACGATCGCGCGGGGAGTGAGGTTGAACCAGGTGATGGTGTGCAGGAGCAGAAAAAGAAAGGCGACGACATTCAGAAGAACGACGAAGGGATGCGTCATGAACTCCTGAAACGCCGCGTATTCTGCGGGCCCCTGGCCCAATGCTCGAACCTGCATCAGAGTAATCAAGATGAAGTAGGCCACGAACACACTGGACAGTTCCCGCAGGATGAACTTTGTGTAAGACCACTGTGAAAGCCACCAGTAGGTCGACACAGGCGTGCGGTGCCACTTCGGGTGAAACTCCCTGTATGCCGGATTGTTCTTCATTCCGATCCCCGGGGCATGACGAGGGATTTAAACCAGTCCGTTGTCGCGGTCACCTTGTACTGCTGGATAGCCCCTGCCGGGTCGACGTGTTTCGGGCAAACCTTGGTGCACTCTCCGACAAAAGTGCAGCCCCAGATTCCTTCGTGGTCCGAGAGGGCTCCGAGGCGCTCGGACGACCCCTGATCCCGTGAATCCATGTTGTAGCGCTGAGCCAGGGCGATTGCAGCCGGCCCCGTGAAAGCCTCGTCCAGTCCGTAGACAGGACACGCGGCGTAGCACAGCATGCAGTTGATACACATGCTGAACTGTTTATACTGGTCCAGCTCCTCCGGGGTCTGAAGATACTCTCCCTCCGAGATGGGCTTTTCGTCTTCTCGGATGATCCATGGCTTGACACTCTTGAGTTTTTCCATGAAGTCCGTCATGTCGGTCGTGAGATCGCGGATGATCGGGAAGTAACGCAGCGGCTCGACGCGGACAGGGCCGGGCGCGTATTCGGAAACGAACGTCGCACATGTCAGCTTGGGTTCCCCATCCACCATCATGCCGCAACTGCCGCAGATTCCCATCCGACAGGACCATCGGTACGACAGCGATCCGTCCATGTAGTCCTTGATGTAGTTCAGGGCGTCGAGGAGAACCATGTCCGGGGTGAACGGCACCTCGTACTCTTGAACCGTCGGTTCGGTTTCCTGCTCGGGCCGGTAACGTGTGACCTGGAGGACGACTTTTTCTGTCATGGGTGCCTACTTTCCATAGATTCGTTCCGAGGGCGGCCACCGCGTGATGGTGACCGGCAGGTACTCGATTCGGGACGAGCCATCTGCATTTCGGTGGATGAGTGAATGAGCCAGGAAATTGTCGTCGTCCCGGCTGGGAAAATCAGTCCTTTGATGAGCTCCACGAGATTCGGTTCGTTTCAAACCGCACTCGACGATCGAAGCGGCCACCTCGAGCATGTAACCCAGCTCGAGTGCCGAAGTCAATTCCGTATTGAAGGTACGGCTGTCGTCTTCGATCCGGATGTTTCGGTAGCGATCCTGGAGTTCTCGGATCTTGTCCATGGATTTCTGAAGCGCCTTACCGTTTCTGTAGATGCCTGCACCTTCCTCCATGGCGGCCTGCATTTCCTGCCGGATCGTTGCGATCCGTTCACTCCCGCCTGTCTTCCGGAGATACTGTTCTTCCAGGCGTCGGCGTTCGTCGTTGGCCTGAGTCAAGACGTGACTCGACGGTTCCTTCTGATCCAACGCGAATGTAGCCGCTGCTTGCCCGGCGCGGGCTCCGAACACGAGCAGCTCGGGCAGAGAATTCGATCCCAGGCGATTCGCCCCGTTGATGCTGACGCACGCGACCTCGCCGGCGGCAAACAAGCCCGCGATCGGCGTCGCCCCGTCCGTGTTCGTATGCACCCCCCCCATGGCGTAATGAATGACAGGTCGGACGGGAACTAAGTCGTGGACCGGATCGATGTTCTGGTACTTCAGGCAGAGTTCCCTGACGAATGGGATGCTGGCGTTGATCTTATTTTCCCCCAGATGCCGGAGGTCGAGGTTGACGACGGGACCGTACGGGCCTTCGACGGTGCGCCCTCTTTCCTGTTCCTTGACGAAAGCCTGGGACAGGCGGTCGCGCGGTCCAAGCTCCATCGAGCGCAGGACGGGTTCGGGCTGGGGTTTGCCCAGATCGTAATCCTGCAGGTAACGATATCCGTCCTTATTCACCAGGTACCCGCCCTCCGCCCTCGCCGCTTCGGTGATCAGGATTCCGGTGAAGGGAAGGCCGGTCGGGTGGTACTGGACGAACTCCATGTCCTTCAGAGGCGCACCCGCCCAGAAGGCCAACGCCATTCCGTCGCCGTTCTTGATGTTGGCGTTCGTGGTGAACGGAAACACCTTGCCGCAGCCGCCCGTACAGAGGATTACCGACTTCGCGGTGATCGCCTGGATTTTCCCCGACATGAGTTCCAGGGCCACGACTCCTTGCACTCGACCGTCATCGACGAGCAGTTTGGTGACGAACCACTCGTCATACCGGACGATGGGGTCGTATTTCAGGGATGTCTGAAACAGGGTGTGGAGCATATGGAAGCCGGTCTTGTCGGCGGCGAACCACGTTCGCTTTTTCTTCATGCCGCCAAACGGTCGTACCGCGATACGTCCATCCGGTGTCCGGCTCCAGGGACAGCCCCAGTGTTCCATCTGAAGGAGTTCTTTTGGAGCTTCGTCGACAAAGAGTTCGACTGCATCCTGGTCCGCGAGCCAATCGCTCCCGGAAATGGTGTCGTAGGCATGGTCGTCGAGGCTGTCGTCGGGGGCTACAGCGCCCGCGGCGCCACCTTCAGCCGAGACCGTGTGGCTCCGCATGGGGTAGACTTTCGAGACCACGGCAACGCTGAGTTTGGGATTGAATTCCGCTACAGCGATCGCTGCGCGGAGGCCGGCACCGCCACCGCCAACCAGGAGAATATCGTGTGAAGAGACGTCCACTACCACCTCGAAAAGCCACTTTATGCGAAAAAATTTGACGAAGAGCCGTCGAGAATTTACACGTTGATGATCGGTCTGTCAAGGGGGGCAAAAGACGAACGAGACGAATCCCCCAGCGTACGCAGGGACTTCTATCCATTCTCGGGGCGGGAGAGAATAGTTGCTACGACATGGTCGCGGTTCATCCGAGCGATCCACTCGATGGAGATCTCCTTCGGGCAGGCGGCCTCGCACTCGCCGGTATTCGTGCACGCTCCGAACATCTCGTCGTCCATCGCAGTCACCATGCTCAGCACGCGGTCATGGCGTTCGGGCTGGCCCTGCGGCAGTAGCCCGAGGTGAGCCACTTTTGCTGCGGTGAACAGCGTCGCCGAGGCATTGGGACAGGCCGCCACGCAGGCGCCGCAACCGATGCACGACGCGGCGTCCATAGCCATCTCGGCCGTTTCCTTCGGAATCGGTATGGCGTTGGCTTCCGGCGCACTGCCCGTCGACACCGAAATGTAGCCGCCGGCCGCGATAATCCGGTCCAGCGGGCGACGATCGACCACGAGGTCTTTGATGATCGGGAAAGCTCGGGCCCGCCACGGCTCGATCGTGATCTTGTCGCCGTCCTTGAACAGCCGCATGTGCAACTGGCAGGTCGTGGTGGCGGGTGATGGGCCGTGAGGGTGCCCGTCGATGACGACGCCGCACGTGCCGCAGATTCCCTCACGGCAGTCATGGTCGAAAGCAATCGGGTCCTCCGCCTTGAGGATCAGATCTTCGTTGACGGCATCCAGCATTTCCAGGAACGACATGTCCGGGCTGACGTCCGTGGCGCTGTACGTCTGGAAGTTTCCGCGATGTCGCACGTCTTTCTGCCGCCACACTCGGAGGGTGAGATTCACTACTTGTAGCTCCTTTGTGTCGGTGTGACGAATTCGAACATCAGCGGCTCCTTGTGCAGTACGGGCGCACGGTCCTGTCCCTGGTACTCCCATGCTGAGATGTGGGAAAAGTCTTCGTCGTTGCGAAGGGCTTCGCCGTCGGATGTCTGGTGCTCTTCCCGGAAATGGCTGCCGCACGACTCGTCTCGTTCCAGCGCATCCCGGCACATCAGTTCCGCCAGTTCGAGGAAGTCGGCCACCCGCCCCGCCTTTTCCAGTGAAGGGTTCAGCTCTTCGTTGGCGCCGAGAACGCGGACGTCCTCCCAGAATTCCTGGCGCAGTGCGGGGATCTCCTCGAGCGCTTCCCTCAGACCCTGCTCGTTGCGGGACATCCCGCAGAAATTCCACATGAGCTTTCCCAGTTTGCGATGAAACTGGTCGACAGTTCGTTTCCCGTCGATCGCAAGCAGTTTCCGGGTCCGCTCCTGCACGTCGTGCTCCACCCGCTTGAACTCTTCGTGGTCCTCCTTTACCGATTTATGGCCGGAGCTCGCCAGATAGTGGCCGATCGTGTAGGGAATGATGAAGTAGCCATCGGCCAGACCTTGCATCAAGGCGCTGGCCCCGAGTCTGTTAGCACCGTGATCGGAAAAGTTCGCCTCTCCGAGAACAAACAGGCCGGGTATGGTGCTCATCAGGTTGTAGTCCACCCAGAGCCCGCCCATGACGTAATGGACGGCGGGGTAGATGCGCATCGGCACCTGGTAGGGATCTTCGTCCGTGATCCGACTGTACATGTCAAAAAGATTGCCGTAGCGCTCGCGGATGGTCTTCTCGCCGAGACGTTCGGACGCGGCCGCGAAGTCGAGATAGACTCCCAACCCGGTGGGGCCGACCCCCCGGCCGTCGTCGCAGATGGCTTTTGCAGCCCGAGAAGCGACATCGCGAGGGACGAGGTTTTCGAAACTCGGGTACCTGCGTTCGAGGTAGTAGTCGCGTTCGGCTTCGGGAATCTGGTTCGGACGTCTCGGGTCCCCCTTTTCCCGTGGTACCCAGATCCGACCGTCATTACGCAGCGACTCGCTCATCAGGGTCAGCTTCGACTGATGCTCTCCCGACACGGGAATGCAGGTCGGATGGATCTGCGTGAACGAGGGATTGGCCAGCGCGGCGCCGTGCTTGTAGGCACGCCAGATGGCCGTCGTGTTGCATCCTTTCGCGTTCGTAGACAGATGGTAGACGTTGCCGTAGCCCCCGGTGCAAAGGGCTACAGCGTCGGCCGCGTGAGATTGGATTTCACCGGTGACCATATCGCGGGTGACGATACCTCGGGCGTGGCCGTCGACGACGACGAGATCCAGCATTTCGGTGCGCGAATTCATGGCCACCCGGCCGGCGGCAATCTGACGCGACAAGGCCTGGTAAGCGCCCAGCAGCAACTGCTGGCCCGTCTGTCCCCGGGCATAGAAGGTCCGCGAGACCTGTGCCCCTCCGAAAGAACGGTTTGACAGAACGCCGCCATACTCGCGCGCAAAGGGCACCCCCTGTGCGACGCACTGGTCGATGATGTTCCGGCTGATCTGGGAGAGGCGGTGGACGTTCGCCTCACGGGATCTGTAGTCCCCTCCCTTGATCGTGTCGTAGAAGAGACGAAACACGCTGTCGCCGTCGTTCTGGTAGTTCTTCGCGGCGTTGATACCCCCCTGAGCCGCAATGCTGTGGGCGCGCCGTGGACTGTCCTGATAGCAGAAACATTGGATGTTGTATCCCAGTTCCGCCAGGGACGCGGCTGCCGCCGCTCCTGCCAGACCCGAGCCGACGACGATCACGTTGTACTTTCGCTTGTTTGCCGGGTTGATCAGCTTCAGTCGCGATCGATGGCGGTCCCACTTTCTTTCGAGCGGGCCAGCCGGAGAGTTCGCACGAAGTTCCATTTAGCTGACGACTCCGATTAGTACGGCAAGGGGGATTGAAACGTAGCCCGCTACGATCAGAGAGCTGAGGATCAAAGCACTCCGCTGAATCATCGCCTCATACTTGGGGTGATTCAGACCGACGGATTGAAACATGCTCCAGACGCCGTGAGCAATATGGAGCCCAAGGCTCGAGACGGCCACGATGTAGAAAAGCGCGACGGGCCATTGCTGGAATCCGCTCACGACGTTCGCGTACACTGCTTCCGGACGGAAGTCCGGCTGCGACGGATGAACGGTTCCCACCGTGAAATGCAGCAGGTGGTAGATGACGAACAGACCGATTATGGGTCCGCTCCAGACCATCGTGCGTGCAGCGTAGCTGGCCTCTTCGTACTTGTGGAGTCGGTAGGCGATCGGCCGCGCGGAGCGATTCCGGATCGTCAATTGCGTAGCGGCAAGAATATGCAGGCCGACCGCTGCCAGCAAGGTGATCCGGGTGGTCCAGAGTACCTCCGGCTTTTCCTTCAGGAATCTCGCGTAGGAGTCCAGTACTTCGGGACCGGCGAATATCTGGAGGTTTCCGATGAGATGGCCGATGATGAATCCGAAAAGGATCAGCCCGGACACGGCCATGACGATCTTCTTGCCGACCGACGAGCTATAGGGGTGCAGCATCCAGTGCATCGTGCCTATTCCAGGAACGAGGGCGATGTGTCTTCGGCGGAGGGTTCGAGATCGTGTTCCACGATAGTCCGGGCGCACGCATTCCAGCGCAGCACGGCGTCGTCGTTACCCGACGGCCGAATCTGTTCGGACTTCTCATACCAGCCCATGGCCTGCCGAAGCCAGTCGTAGGCGACGTCACCGGACCCTTCCGAGCCCTGTTTGAGGTGGGCTCTGCCCCGCCTCTCGTAGATGATGCCTGTATAGTAGGTCCTCTGGTACTCGTCTTCGAGCCGAGGCAGCAACTCTCGAGCCCGAGTGTAAGTCGCTCGTTCCATGTGCGTGAACTCATCCGTAAGTGCGAGCAAGAGTACGACGATCGCTTCCTGGTCGTCGGGTTTGATGCGCAGAACGTCGAGGCAGATACTCTCCGCCTGCTCAGGCTCGTTCAGCAGACGGTAGTTCTTCGCACGTTCGAGTGCCCGGGGAATGGTCTCGGAGGATAGCGGCTTGAATTGGAATTCCATGAGCTTCTGCCACACGCATTTCACAGGGTCGCGTCGGGTTTGTCAACACACCAATGCGCGGACAGGCCTGTGATTGTGGACAACCAGTGGTCCCCGCCAGAGATAACGTGACTCATTCAGTTGACGTCCATCGGTGAGACCATCGGAGCCATTCGCGACGGCGGGTTCCTTGACTCCTTCCCCTGAACGACACTCCATTCTCTCGGATTGGTTGCACGGTTGCAGACTATCATTACAGTTCTCAAAATGAGCAGCACCGGATTTTCCACTGGCGCCCTGCCGATTATCAATTACCATTTAGCACATTGCCGAAGCTATCGATCGGCGTTCAGCATATGACCAAACTGCGACTCGGTATTGATACGGGAGGTACTTTCACGGACTTCGTCCTGATCCGGGATGGCCGGATCGAGGTCTTCAAGGAGCTTTCGACCCCCGGGCGGCCGGATGAAGCCATCCTGGCCGGCCTCGGACGCCCTGGCTCGGAGCCTCCCGGTGAGATCATCCACGGGTCCACGGTCGCGACGAACGCGCTGCTGGAGCGGAAGGGTGCGCGGACCGCCCTGATCACAACCGCCGGCTTTGAGGACGTCCTGGTGATCGGAAGGCAGACCCGGCGGGATTTGTACAACATCTTCACGACGCGGCCGGACCCTTTGATTCCAGCGACGCTTCGGCTGGGCGTCAACGAACGGATCCTCTACGACGGATCTGTGGAAAAGGAGATCGTTCCCGAAGAACTCCTGAAGCTGACCCGACGGCTTCGCCGCGGCAGAGTGGAATCGGTTGCGGTTTCGCTTCTCTTTTCGTTTGCCAATCCGTCACATGAGGAGAAGGTCGCCGAGGCGCTGGGAGAACTCGGGGTGCCGGTCTCGTTGTCGTCGTCGATACTTCCCGAGTACCGGGAGTACGAGAGAACCTCGACGACCACCATCAACGCCTATCTTGCGCCTCTGATGAGTCGATATCTCGGCCGGCTGCAAGAGAAAGTTTCGCACTGTCCCTTGAGCGTGATGCAGTCGAATGGTGGCGCCGTTCGAGCCCGGACGGCCATGGCCGCCCCGATCAAAACAATCCTTTCCGGTCCCGCGGGCGGCGTTGTCGGGGCTTTCTTTCTTGCCCAGCAGAGTGGCCATCCGAAGATCATCACCTTCGACATGGGGGGTACGTCGACCGATGTCTCGCTCTGCGACGGCCAAATCCGGGTTACCCATGAGAGTCAGGTGGACGGAATGCCGATCGGCATTCCCATGATGGACATTCACACGGTGGGGGCCGGAGGAGGGTCCATCGCCGATCTCGACGCGGGTGGTGCGTTGAAGGTGGGACCCGAGAGCGCCGGGGCCGATCCCGGCCCGATCTGCTACGGACACGGAGAGTCGCTTACCGTCACGGATGCGAACGTCATACTGGGCCGTCTCCGCCCCAGGTTCTTTCTGGGCGGCGCGATGTCTTTGACCCCCCAGAAGATCGAACCCAGCGTTCGAAGGCTCCCCTGGACCCGGGACTGGCCGAGCCTGGAGAGCCTGGCCAGGGGCGTGATCGACGTCGTCAACAGCAACATGGAACAGGCCATCCGGCTGATCTCAGTCGAGCGCGGCCACGACCCCCGAGATTTTGGCCTGATGTGTTTCGGCGGTGCGGGGGCACTCCACGCAGCCAGCCTCGCCGAGGGGCTGGGTATACCCCGTGTGATCGTCCCGCCGCATCCGGGAGCGCTATCGGCTCTCGGCCTGTTGTTATCCGATGTCCGGAAGGACTATTCACACACGCTGCTGGGGACCGCAAAGATTACCAGGACGAAGATCAGGAAGTGTTTTGCCGAGTTGCATCGCAGGGGCGTTGGGGATCTTGCCCGGGAGGGTTTCAAGCGTGGCCAGATCACGACGTTGGATTTCCTGGATGTCCGCTACGTGGGTCAGTCCTACGAACTGACAATTCCTTACTCCGATGAGTGGCTCGAAACGTTCCATAGCGCCCACGATCAGCGGTACGGACATTCCAGTTCGGAAAGTCCCGTCGAAGTTGTCAGCGCCCGGTCGACGCTTCTCGGGCGTACCGAGAAACCCCGCCTTCGAAGGGCGGTTAAGAAAGCGCCGCGGCCAAAGGCACTTGAAACCGGCAAGGTCTGGTTTGACGAGGGGTGGGAGCGGACGCCCGTTTATGACCGCTTGGACATGGGCTTTGGAAACGTTGTCCAGGGTCCGGCCGTGATCGGGGAGTATAGTTCTACGACTCTGGTTCCTCCGCGTTTCCGCTGCGAGGTAGATCGGCACCTGAACCTGGTCTTATCGCCCAGACGTTAAGGGTGGAGTAGCAAACATGGCTTTCGATCCGGTAAAACTACAGATTTTCAAGAGTCTCTTCCACTCGATTGCCGAGGAAATGGGCGCCACGCTCAAGCGCACCGCCTACTCGCCCAACATCAAGGAACGTCGGGACTACTCCTGTGCGATTTTCGACGAGCAGGCACGTATGATCGCTCAAGGCGACCACATGCCGGTCCATCTGGGATCGATGCCGCTTTCGGTCGCCGCGGCGCTCGAAAGCCGGACGATCGGGCCCGGAGACATGGTGCTCTTGAACGATCCCTACAAAGGTGGAACGCATCTTCCCGACCTCACGCTGGTCTCGGGTGTGTTTCGAGGCTCCCGCCTCCTGTTTTATGTCGCAACCCGTGCCCATCATTCAGACATAGGCGGTATGTCGCCGGGATCGATGCCATTGGCCGTGGAAATTTATCAGGAAGGATTGCGGATACCCCCGGTTCTTGTGATGAAAAACGGGCGTCTCAACCGCGAAGTGTGGGATCTGGTGCTGTACAACGTTCGAACTCCGGATGAGCGGGAGGGAGACCTCGCGGCCATGCTTGGCGCCAACCGCACGGGCGAGCGCCGATTGTTGGAAATCGTCGAGAAATATCGTCTCCCGGAAGTGCAACGGTATATCGAAGAGTTGCTCGATTACACCGAACGTATGACCCGCCATGTCATCTCGACGATTCCAGATGGCACATACAAGGCCGAAGACGTCATGGACAACGATGGCATCGGCGATGGACCGGTGACGATCCGTGTCCGGATCCGAATTCGCGGCAGCGATGCGCGGATTGATTTCCGAACTTCCGATCCCCAGGCTGCGGGCAGCATCAACGCGGTTTACGCAATCACCGCATCCGTCGTATTTTACGTGTTCCGGACTCTGGTCGGCGTTTCGATACCTTCCACAGCGGGTGGGATGCGGCCGCTCGAGATTATTGCCCCCGAAGGGACCATCGTGAATGCGCTCCCACCAGCCGCGGTCTGCGGCGGCAACGTGGAAACCTCTCAGCGCATCGTCGACGTTCTGTACCGGTGTCTGGCTCGAGCCATTCCCGGGACTATTCCGGCTGCCAGCCAGGGGACGATGAACAACGTCACATTCGGGGGTACCGATCCTCGAACCGGCAAGACGTTCGCGTACTACGAAACGATCGCCGGGGGCATGGGCGCCCGGCCGACCATGGACGGAATATCCGGTGTGCACACCCATATGACCAATTCCCTGAACACTCCCGTGGAAGTGATGGAGTACGCCTATCCGATTCGTATCGAGCGTTACGCGATCCGGCGACGTTCCGGGGGCGCCGGCAAATGGAAGGGCGGTGACGGCGTGGTGCGAGAGATGCGATTTCTGGCACGCGCCGAGCTTACGGTGTTGTCGGAACGCCGCCGGTTCCGACCTTACGGACTGTGCGGTGGCTCCCCGGGATCGGCCGGGCGGAACCGTATTACCCGCGCGGACGGACGCGTGGACCGGTTCGACTCGAAGTTCACAGCCTCGGTATCGCCCGGCGACGTTTTGACGATCGAAACACCCGGTGGAGGTGGCTGGGGGTCACCGCCACACTAAGGGTCCGCTCAAGAATAGCTTCACAGAATTGGCGCCCAGATTTGCGTCAGATTCGGTCGCGACCGATTGAGCAGACCGGAGGAATAGCTCGGCTATTTCGAGGATCTGCGATTGAGGAGCGTCCGAAGATGGCGTGAAGATGGGATGCCAAAATGTGAAGTTATTCTTGAGCGGGCCCTAAGGGAAAAATGAAATCACGGCCCAGGCTGACTCGTAAAACCGTTCTCCTAGTGTAGTCCGCCAGAATTAATGAGATGTAAGTGCTTGTCCAACGTCTGATATAGATATGAGGAAAGCACCGAGGGTTGATCTTGATGTTCAGGTACGAAAGGAACTGGAACGACTGAGGCGAAGCCGTAGTACATCGGTACGGTTGGCGGAACGATCCCAAATTGTGTTGCTGGCGGCTGAGAGTCTGAGGAACGAGGAGATTGCAGCACGGCTGAAGATGACGCTTCAGAAGGTTGGCCGATGGCGTGCTCGTTTCGCCAAACATGGATTGGGAGGCATTGAGAAGGACGCGCCGCGAAGCGGCCGGATTCCCTCCATCAGCGCACGGAAGCGGGCCCGGATTGTAAAGAAGACGATTGAAGAGAAGCCCCCAAACGCCACGCATTGGAGCCGTACCTCGATGGCAAAGGCGACCGGAGTCAGTGATTCGACGGTCGGGAGAATATGGCGGGCCCATGGCCTGAAGCCACACCTGTCAGGAACCTTCAAGCTGTCCAACGACAAACAATTTGCCGAGAAGCTGGAGGATGTGGTCGGTCTGTATCTGAACCCACCGGAAAACGCCATCGTCTTGTCCTGTGATGAGAAGAGCCAGATGCAGGCACTGGACCGCACCCAGCCCGGGTTACCGCTGAAGAAGGGGCGGTGTGGCACCTTGACCCACGACTACAAACGCAACGGAACCACCACGATGTTCGCCGCGCTCAATACCCTGGACGGCTCTGTGATCGGGACTTGCATGCCGAAGCATCGGCATCAGGAATGGATTCGGTTTCTCAATCAGATCAAACGCTCCGTGCCTAAAGACAAGCAGATCCACATAATCTGTGACAACTATGCGACCCACAAGCATCAGAAAGTTGTCGACTGGCACAAGCGCAACCCGCGCTTTCATGTGCACTTCACACCGACCAGTGCGTCGTGGCTGAATATGGTCGAACGTTTCTTCCGGGATCTTTCAGAGCAACGGCTTCGGCGCGGAGTTTTCCATTCGGTTCCAGAGTTAATCCAGGCCGTTGAGGACTATGTCGACGGTCACAATCAGAGCCCTAAGCCGTTCATCTGGACCGCGCAGGCTTCCGATATTCTTGAGAAAGTCCGACGCGCTCGAAAGAATCTGGTTAAAGTGCACTCTGTTTGACGGGGACCACTAGCGGGACTGTTCCTGCTGACCGCGATCCCCCTCTCATATCTCCTGATTCCCGAAGTCCTTGTCTGGTCCGCGACCCTGCTCGTCGCCGAGACCGAGGCATTTCCGGCCGATGCCATCGTGATTCTCGGCGGTGGAGCGCCCGGAAGGGCCCGGGAAGCCGCCGATTTGTATCGTGCCGGGCTTGCCCCGACCGTCGTCCTGACCACCGGTGAGCCTCCCGACGGGTATGAGGAAATGTCCAGGCTCGGCATCGAACTCGTTCGGTCCCACGAGAACTACCTGCGGGTTCTCAAGGGATTTGGGGTGCCGGAGGAAAGCATCATCAGGATCGAGGAACCGGTTACCGAAACGATGAACGAACTGACACGGGTCCGGGAGTTCGCACGCGAGCGCAACTGGACGAGCCTGATCATCGTGACATCGAACTACCACACCAGACGCTCCCTTCTGATAACGAAATATCTCTTTGATTCCGACCTGGCGGATCGCAGTGGTCGGATCGCGCCATGACGGTTTTCGCCCGAACGACTGGTGGCAGGAAGTCCGCCACATCCGTACCTTCCTGATCGAGTTCGAGAAACTCCTCGTTTACGAAATGTACATTCAGCCGAGACTTTGGTTTTGATGGAGTACGCGGAACCCGAGGTCCGAAGTCCGAAGTTGAAGATATGCTCATTCCAAGTTGCGTGCGGACCAGGGAGATCGGTTCGGATTCCCGACCACGGACCTCGGACCACGGCCCACGGACTTCTTCTTCCTCCAATCCCCCCTTTTGTCCTTGATTGTATCCCGACGCTGAACTAGCTTCCCCTTATGCCCACACCGCGACACCTCTCCGTGCTGTTTGGCCTGATTCTCTTGCTTCCGCAAAGTGGGGCCGCCCAGTCGCTGGGCCAACTGCGAGACCTTATCGAGGGCCTGGTCGAGATCCCGGCGATCTCCGGGCATGAGGGTCAACTGGCGGATGCCATCGCGGACAGGTTGAGGCGGCGTGGTTTGTCTCCCGACATCGACCGGATGTCCAATGTAACTGTAACCGTTGGATCGGGCAGGCCGCGCCGCTTGATTGTGGCCAATATCGACGAGCCCGGATATGTCGTTTCGGGCTGGACCGATGACGGGTACCTGCGGATGAACAGGATCGGTTTGACCCCTGCCCATCCCTATCTGGATCAGTACTTCGAAGGCCAGAGGCTGTGGGTCCGCAACTCGCGAGGAACTATGGTTCCCGGCGTTACTTCGATTCCCTCGACGCATTTGCGCCGCGGCCAGAATGAAGAGGAGTCCCCATTCGATCTCTCCGACGCTTATGTCGATATCGGTGCCGGTTCTGTGGACGACATCCGGGAGGTGGGAATTCGTCTGTTGGATCCGATCTCTCTCGAGAAGACGTTCAGCACTCTGGCTGCCGACCGTGTGTCCGGACCGTTCCTTGCGGATCGAGTCGGCGCAGCAGCATTGTTGTCGGTGCTCACGAGTCTGCCCGAGTCCGCAATAGAGGGGACGTTAACGGTAGCTTTCGTCACGCAGGAGCATTTTGGCCGCAAGGGGATCGATCGGATTCGAGAGCGGTTTACCGTCGATGAAGTCTTTGTTTTCGAGATCATGAATTTCGAGACCACCGGGCTCTTATCCCGTCTCGGGAGCGGCATCGCCATCGACGCCAGTGCTGCGCCGGGTTTCTCGGACGAATTGGCTCGTTTTGGCGAGACGGTTCGTGATGACCCGATGGGCGATCCATCCGCGACACCTGTTTGGCGACCCGGGACCGCCGTCGTGCGGCTGGGCATACCGATCATGTTCCATCAGACTCCGGTCGAGGTGCTTGATCTCAAGGATTTGCGGCACACGGTTCGGTTCCTGCGCATCCTTCTCACCGGAGGGCAATCGTGAGAAGGGTCTTTCCAGGAGGCTGCGCGGCAGAAGAGATCTACTGCGAAAGCAGTAGAATCGGTCCATATTTCCCCGATTTTTCGTTAAATAGAACCACTATTCGCCTCAAAATCGAGAAAATCTGTCCTCGATTCCCCGCTTTCTCGCTACGATCCCTTCTGCCGCACAGCCTCCTAGCAGCCCGTGGTGCAAGTCAACTTCATAGTTAACAACGGACCCCATGCGACCGTATCGCGAGGAAGATAGTGGAAGGAGAACGCGATATGGGAATGGGACGGAAAAAGGACCGACAAGCCACGTTATGGGTTGCGACAGCAGAGTTGCCGCGGACAGCGGGCCACGTGTTCTACGAACGGGTTAACCGAATCTTGGACCAAGCCAAGTTCGACCGGTTCGTCGAAGATGCCTGTGAGCAGTTCTACGCTGAGGTGATGGGTCGGCCGAGCGTGGCGCCGGGCAAGTATTTTAGGATGTTGCTGGTGGGCTATTTCGAAGGAATCGATTCGGAGCGTGGCATAACGTGGCGGTGTGCCGATTCTCTGAGTTTGCGAGGATTCCTTGGAGTCGGGCTGAGCGAAGGGGTGCCGGATCATTCGACAGTCTCGCGGACGCGACGGTTGATCGATCTGGAAACACATGGAAAGGTCTTTTCGTGGATGTTGGGCGTGTTGGCCGGTGAGGGCCTGATCGATGGGAAGACGGTGGGCGTGGATGCATCGACACTGGAAGCCAACGCGGCGATGCGGTCGATCGTACGCCGGGACACCGGAGAAGCCTACAACCAATTCCTGACACGGCTGGCCAAGGCGTCTGGGATCGAGACACCGACGCAAACCGAGCTGGGGCGACTCGACCGCAAGCGGTCGAAGAAAGGATCGAACAAAGAGTGGGAGCATCCCCACGACCCGGATGCGCGAATCACGAAGATGAAGGACGGACGAACGCATCTGGCCCATAAGGTGGAGCATGCCGCCGACATGAAGACCGGAGCCATCCTGGCGGTCACGGTGCAGGGTGCCGATCAGGGCGACACGACGACGATCAAAGAAACGATGATCCAAGCCGCGCATCAGATGGAGACCTTGGCCGCCGATCCTGGATCGAAACTTCGGAACGATGTGCTCTCCGAACTGGTGGCGGATAAGGGCTATCACAGTAACGATACGTTGACCGGATTCAAAGACCTCAACATTCGCAGCTACATCTCGGAACCGGACCGGGGCCGACGCAACTGGAAAGATAAGTCCGAAGAAAAACAGGCCGTCTATGCCAACCGGCGACGAATCCGAGGCAACCGGGGCAAGCAATTACTCCGACAGCGCGGACTGATGTTGGAACGACCGTTCGCACACACGCTGGAAACCGGCGCAATGCGTCGGGTTCACCTCCGACATCGGGACAACATTCTCAAGCGCGTCCTGATTCAATATGCCGCTTTGAATCTGAGCCTGATCCTTCGGAACAATTTCGGAAACGGCACACCACGAGGCCTTCAGGGCCAACATGTCATGGCCTTATTCACCTTAATACTGCTCTGGAGCCACTGTGAATCGCTCTCGTTCCATCCTCAGCGCTCCAGAATCGATTTAGACGCCGTTCCGTCCGGGCGAAGACCTGAAACTCTCAACTCAGAAAACCCCACTTCTGCCACGGGCTGCTAGGCCTTGTTTCGGTTCTAATGCTCGCCTCCGTAGCGGTTGGGCAGGACCGGGGCCGCAAGGGCGATCGAACTCCCGAACCTTTCGAGATCCTGGCCGACCTCGTGGAAACTTATGGTGTTTCCGGCTTTGAGGCTCCGGTTCGGGACAAGGTCGGGACGTACCTGCCGTCCTGGACACGTCCGCGGGTGGACGAGAAGGGCAATCTCCTGGTCACTTTCGGCGGCGGCCCCGAGCATCTGGTTTTCGTAGCGCACCTGGACGAGATCGGGTACGTGGTCGATGACATCCGGGCCGATGGCACGCTTGCCGTCGATCGGCGGGGTGGATACTTCGATCGATACTTCGAGGCACGGCCGGTGCTGGTGCATTCCGGCCGCGGCCCGATCTCGGGGATCATTTCGCCGCGGCTGGGCTACTTCCGCAGCGGAGAGGCGAAAGCGGAGTTTGAGACCGACGATATCCGGGTCTATCTGGGTACGGATACCCGGAGTGACACCGAAGCTCTGGGAATACGTCCGGGAGATTCGATCACCGTACCGAAACGTTTCGTTCCGCTCGCGAACGGTCGGGCGACGGCCCGATCGTTCGATGATCGAACCGGCTGTACGGCTCTGATCCTCGCTCTTCAGGACATCGATCCATCCGAGGTGCGAAAGAAGATCACTTTCGCCTGGGTTGTCGAAGAAGAGACCGGCCTCCACGGAGCCAGACACCTGGCCGCTCGGGCCGATGCGGATTTCGTCTTCGCCGTCGACACCTTTGTGTCGTCGGATTCCCCCCGCGAAGACAAGAGGTTTGGCGATGCGCCCCTCGGATCCGGGTTTGTCATCCGTGCCCTGGACACCAGTAACATCACGCCGATCG
The DNA here is from genome assembly GCA_965262425.1 of Terriglobia bacterium. GTDB lineage: Bacteria > Acidobacteriota > Terriglobia > 20CM-2-55-15 > 20CM-2-55-15 > CAZOZZ01. The sequence continues at coordinate 4,459,712 of OZ253536.1, forward strand.
AATTTGTCGATCGCGTCATCGGAATTGCCAACCAGCATAACGTTCCGGTTCAGGTCGGTTCGACCAACGGAGGCAATGACGGTTCTACCTTTACACGTTACGGCGCGATCGATATCCCCATAGCCTGGCCGCTGCGTTATTCGCACTCACCGGTCGAAGTTCTCGAGAAGACCGACCTGGAAGCGCTGGCCGACATCATCCGCCACCTGGTATCCGAGTTCTAGAGAGCCCGAGGAGCCTGCGCGGCAGAAGGGATCGTAGCGAGAAAGTGGGGAATCGAGGACAGATTTTCTCGATTTTGAGGCGAATAGTGGTTCTATTTAACGAAAAATCGGGGAAATATGGACCGATTCTTACTGCTTTCGCAGTAGATCTCTTCTGCCGCGCAGGCTCCTAGCATGCCCGTACTCACCCGAATTCCCGAAGGCTGGTTCTGGATGGGTTCCGACGACCACAAGAAGTGGGAACGGCCCCGTCACAGGGTCTGGATAGCCGCGTTCGAGATCGCCCGGACAACCGTTACCAGACGGGAATACGAACACTTTGTTCGAGAGACAGGTCACCCACTGCCCCGCGGTTGGGGCGATGAGAATCTCAGTCTGCCGCAGCAACCCGTTGTGGGGGTCAGCTGGTTCGATGCGACGGACTACTGCAACTGGCTCAGCGAACTCCTGGGTCAGTCGTATCGACTACCCACCGAGGCCGAGTGGGAAAAAGCCTGTCGCGGGAACGAGGAAGACGGTCTCTATTCCTGGGGGAACACGCCACCCGGAGAGTTTGAATATTTTCAGGGGGATTGGGTGGGGCCCCGGTCGGTCGGGGAGTGGCGTCCGAACAGTTTCGGCCTCTGGAACATCGGCGACAACGTGCACGAATGGTGTCAGGACTGGTACTCCGCCGACTACTACACGGTTTCGGTGACCCGCAATCCGGCGGGTCCGGTCAAAGGTACCCGCCGCGTCTCCCGTGGAGGGTCCTGGCGACACCAGATTCGCGCTTCGAGAATCACTCAGCGAAGTAGCATTCCTCCCCGGTACCGATACACCGACTACGGATTTCGGCTCGTCAGAAGTGCCGAATTATTTGCCTGACCGACCGTTTCCAAAACAGCCATTCGCAGGCCACTAGTCGCTCGTAGGTTGTGACAGATACGCGCAATAAACGAAATACACGGAAAACCAATGCTCTCGCTGTATAATGCGGCCGATTCAACCAGGACGATAAATTTTCGAAGGATTCGAAACAAGGATCGAAAAACCCCATGTCCGAATTGCGATACAACCGCATCACCGGAGACTGGGTGATCATTGCCCACGAGCGGTCCCACCGGCCCGAAGAATTCGTCTCAAAACAAAGTCCCTCCGACCCTCCTTCCAGAGTCGATGACTGTCCTTTCTGTCCCGGCAACGAGGATGATTCGGAAACCATTTCCACTCTGGATCGGCGCGGATCCTGGGGTGTCCGCCTCGTGCGTAACAAGTTTCCCGCACTATCGCCCTCCGGGGACAAACGGAAGGGAGGCACCTCGATGCGGCGGACGATGTCCGGATTTGGATATCACGATGTCGTCATCGAACATCCGGAGCACAACAGATGGCTCTGGCGCCAGGCGGCTAGCGGCGTTTCGGAAGTGCTGTCGGTGATCCGCGACCGTTACATCGAACTATCGAAGGATCCTCGCATCGAACTGATCGTACCGTTCAAGAATCATGGCCGGTCGGCGGGAACCTCTCTCGTCCATCCACACGCGCAGATGGTGGGAACGCCGATCATGCCCGCCGACGTCCGTCGTCGCGTCTGGGATGCCGTCCGTTACTACGACGAGCATTCGCACTGTCTCTTCTGCTCGGTAATCGACGACGAGAGCGACTTCGGTGAACGTGTCATCCACAAAACGAGGGGCTTTGTGAGCTTCATTCCATATGCGGCGCTGTCACCCTTCCACATCCTGTTGTTTCCGAACGACCACAGCCCGGATTTTGGACTTCTGTCCGACAGCTCTCTGGCTGATTTTGGCGAACACCTGAAGGCCGTTCTCGAAAAGATCGAACTGGCCTTGCTGGGTCCTGATTTCAACTTCGTGATCCGTTCGGTCTTCGAGAAGCGCACCGATGCCCGAACCTACCACTGGTACATGTCGATCATTCCCCACGTTTCGCGCGTGGCCGGCTTTGAAATGGGTTCGGGAATGTTCATCAACCCGTCGATCCCTGAAGAATCGGCCAAGTTTCTCCGAGAGGCGAAACAGATGGGCGCTCCGGTCGGGCTGTAAGCAGAACGGCACGAGCTTCAAGACGAAGACACCAGGACAACGAAGCCATCGATCACAGATTCTTCATGCCCTCCGTGCCTAAGTGTTGACGAAATCGTTTCGTACTGATGTGGTGGGGAGCCAGGTAGATTGCTGGCAGGTTGGAATGTAGTCTTACGGGGCGAAGTAGCCGGTCCGGGCCCGGACCAGATAGTCCCGGTTTCGGGTACGAACCCGGAGTTCGTGACGCCGGCCGTCAGCCGGAGTCGCTGGATAATAACCGAGCGTGTACTGGCTCCGGAGTTCGGCTGAGACTTCGTCAAGAACGACATCGATCTCCGTCGCGCTTCCGCCGGTCCAGGTGCTGGCCACCAGATACGCTTTACCGCCGCTTGCCAGCGCAAATGACCGGAGGACGTCCATATCCACGGGATCTTCGTCACCGCCCACGGATCTGCCAATCCCGGGGGCGCCGGGGATCGGGGACAGCGGCCACTCGAAGGAGACGTGTTCGGAAGGATCCGCAAAGCGGGTTGGGTCGATACCCAGCGGGTAGACCAGCAGTTCCGATTTCCGAACAGCCTCGAGAGTTTCCTCGAACTCCAGGTCGCTGCTCGTGTCATCGCCGTCGGTAAGCAGCAGAACGGCCCGCTTGTCGTGCCGCCCCTCATAGACCTTTTCGAGGCCTTCCGAAAGCGCATCATAGAGCGCCGTACCTCCGATGGCACGAACGCGTCGTAGTGACCGCGACAGTTCCCGTCGATCGCTTGTGAGGTCCTGGAGGAGGGTCACATTTCCTGAGAACGTCATCACGAAAACATCGTCGTCCTCGTGCAGTGTTCCAATGAAGCGTTCGATCGCGGCCAGAGCCGTTCTCATCCGGCTCTCCATGCTTCCGCTTGTGTCGAGCACGATGCCGACGCTCACCGGGATGTCGCGGTCCTGCGTGAAGTGCACGATCTCCTGCTCCACGCCGTCGTCTTCGATGATGAAGTCGTCGACCTCGAGCCCCTCAACGTAGCGGCCGTCCGGGTCCGTCACCGTGGCGACGACGTTGACGAGTTGGACATCCACACGGAGCGTCTCCTGCTGTGCGCCCCATGACGTCAGGCACAGAGAAAGGAAGACGAATCCGGATACGACTGCAAAACGAGTTCGATTGGTCATGGTTCGTCAAACAGGGCCCGCCGCCCGGTCAGCCGCCAGTGAGATCCAGGACCCCACTGCCGTTGATGCCCACCGGACGGCTTACCCATGCGCTATGTCATAAAGACGCGGGCATCGGCGGAACGTTAACAGCGGCTGATTTTAAATCAGGTTCCTGCCGGATCAGATCGAATCTTCCGGATGTCGTCGTCGATACCGGAGACCCGGTCCTGTTCGGCCAGCCACCATTCCTCATCGAGTTGGGCGTCGAGTTCGGCGACACTCTTTCCCTGCTGTTCGACCCAGGTGTAGTACTTCAGGTTGTGCCATTGACGCCGTTGGTCCGGATTGCCATTCCGGATCCCACCCGTGTCCTGCTCGTGGAAAATTCGGACCCGCGCCGCCGCCTCGGACTCGTCCATTAGTCCGAACCGTTCCTTTGCAAGGAGCATTACCGAACGGTATCTGCCGACATCGTCAGTGCAGATTGTGACGATCGTGGCACTCGGCCCAAGCTCGTAGTGCCGGGCGGCTTTGATTGCGCCGAGCACATTGCATATCCCACTGATTCCGAAAATGCGGGCCATCGCCGAGACCTTTCCGGGGGAAATGCCACATTGATCTTCAAGCGTCCGTCGGCCCGTCTCGTCGGTGAGAAGTTCGAGACCCTTTAAGCATTGGGCGTCGTCGATGCACATGATGGCGTCCATGTTCATGACATGGTGTATCCACGTGACGTGCTTGTCGCCTATTCCCTGGATATCGTGTGATCCGTAGCCGTTGTTGTAAAGCGTGGGGCACTGAATCGGTTCCAGCCCGACAATCTTCAAGTCCGGCCACTTCTGTTTGAGTCGATCTCCGGCCGCAATCGTCCCGGCCGAACCCATCGCGCTGGCAAAAACCGCAATCGTTCCGTCGCCCAGCCCTTCGGTCGCCAACTCATGGGCGAGCTCGACGATCGTATTGCCGGTGACGTAGTAGTGAAATCGATAGTTGCCCAACGCCTCGAACTGGTTCATCACGCGCACGTCGGGATCCGTCCTGAGTTCGCGAACCTTGTCGTAAATTTCCTTTACATTGCTCTCGCCCCCGGGCGTTCGAATGACTGACGCGCCGTAGCCTTCAATCTGCTCGAATCGTTCCCGGCTCATTCCCTCAGGCAGGACGACAACACTCTTGAAGCCCATCCGGCAGCCGACCCACGCGCCTCCGATGCCGTAATTGCCCGTCGAGGGCCAGACCAGAGTGTGGTGCGCGGGGTCGATTTTTCCGACAATCTCCATCTCGACCGCCACCGAATAGGCTGCGCCCACCTTGTGAGAGCCGGTGGGGAAATCCGCCGAATGGAGGACGACGATGTTCGCTTCCACGCCCGTGAGCTCTTTCGGCAGAATTTCATAACGGATTCGGTCATTTCCGTCGCGCCAGCTGATGTTGTAGAGGTTGACGGGGTCGAGCGGATCCCGCGAGCGCGCCTCCAGTGCCGCCGACCGGATGTCCGGACGGATCGTTGCCGGATGAAGCATCTCTTCAAAAGTCGGTCCGGCGCAGCTCCTGTTTTTTTGATCCATAGCCAGAGGTTATACACTTAGTGGTCCCCGCCAGATAGAGCGGTACTAGATTTCGGAGTGCAACGGTACCGGATTTGGGGGAGCGACGACGAGGCAATGCTTCGACATTGGGAGGAGGAGCGACGCCAAAGACGGTGCCGTTCCGCCCGAACCCGTAGGGCCGATGGAGGTTGCCCCTCACGAACGCTAAACCCTGTCGAAAGCTCACACTCACCACACGGTGGATCTCACCCATCAGTCCGCTCGCAACCTCCTTCGGAGATAGTATCGCTATATCTGGCGGGGACCACTAAGCCCTGGCGCCTCAAAGAGCCGCTTGAGGGAAACCGGTTGATCGCGGTTGGATTGCCATATATGGTATAACCATATATGGCTAGACGTTAGTAAGCTGAAAGTCACAGAAAGGAAATCTTATGATCGACCGTGAACTCAAGAAGGGGAGTACCGAGCTTTTGATTCTGTCGTTGCTCGAGGAAACGCCCCGCCACGGCTATGAAATCGGGCAGTTGATCGAACAACGATCAGGCGGGGTGCTGACGTACCACATTGCTTCGTTGTACCCGATGCTCTATCGCCTGGAAAAAAGGGGCTGGACCGAAGGCCGCTGGAAGGAAAAGCCGGGCCAGAGACGGCGCCGCTATTACCGTTTGACGGCGGCCGGCCGCAAGGTTCTCGCCGAACGGAGAAACACCTGGAGAGAATTCATCGTCGCCATCGAACAGGTGGCCGGGGTCTGACATGGCCGGATCAGAAAAGAATTGGCTCCACTATGTTCGCGGGCATCTTCCGTCTCTCGGGACCAATCCCGAGCGCGCGGTGGAGATTGAAGAAGAACTGGCCCAGCAGATGGAGGACTTCTATTGGGAACTCCGTCGCCGGGGAATGTCGGCCGAAGAAGCGACGAAATTGACCGAGGCCCAGATACCGGCCTGGGACGTCCTGGCCCGAGAGCTCCGTCTGGCCAATCGCCCGATCGGTGAGTACGTATGGCGTGGTCACAGGGAGATGGAAGAACTGATTCGAAAAAAGGGACGGTGGATCATGCTTGCTGATTTCTTGAACGATCTCGGCCACGCTTTCAAAACATTTGCCAGGGACCGCAGCTTCTCGATACTTGCCATCGCCGCGCTGGCGATCGGCATCGGTGCGACGACGACAGTCTTCAGTATCTTTAACGCTGTCTTGACCCCTCTACCCTTTCCCGAACCAGACCAACTCGTCATGGTGCGCGACGGCCGTGTGGACTTCAATACGCTCGCGTCACTCCCCGAGTACCGCGACTGGAACGAGAACAATCAGAATTTTGAAGGACTCGGGGCGTATTTCAATTTCAGCGCCAGCCTCACCGGGGAGGGGCAGCCCGAGGAGCTGTGGGGGATCCGCGCTACGGCGAACGTCCTGCCGCTACTCGGCGTACAACCCCTGATAGGGCGTCATTTCACTCCCGAGGAGGAGGTTGTCGGGAAAGATGACGTTGCGCTGATCACCTATGGGCTCTGGCAGCGTAAGTTCGGCGGCGACCCGGATGTGATTGGCCGGACCGTCAACCTCCGGAACGGGCCGACCACGCTGATCGGTGTCCTTCCTCCGGACTACAAGGGCATTCTCCCCGCCGACCTGCGGGGCGACCGCCCGCGCGAACTCGTGTTCCCGTTGGGTCTGGATGCTGATGTCGGCCGCGGCGCTCACTTTCTCCGAGTCCTGGGCAGGTTACGCCCGGATGTGTCCCTGGATCAGGCTCGCGAGGACATGGACAGGCTCGCATTGCAACTGAATGAAGAAGGTGTGACCGATCACGGCATCCTGGTGCGCTCGCTCGAAGAGTAGGTCGTTGGCGACACCCGGTTTGCAATCCTCGTCATGTTCGCTGCCGTCGGTTCCGTCCTGTTGATTGCCTGCGCGAACGTCGCGAACCTGCTCCTGACGCGGGCAACAGCTTCCCAGAGACAGACCGCAATCCGGATCGCAATGGGAGCCGGCCGAGGCCGTTTGATCCGGCAATTCATGACCGAAAGCGCCGTACTCGGTCTTATCAGCGGACTGGCGGGCCTCGCGCTGACGGTCTGGGGGATTCGCGTGATCAATGTTCTGGCGCGGCCCTGGTTGCCACTGCTCGAGGACGTTTCCATCAACGGACCGGTGCTGGCGTTTACCATCGGAATATCCCTTCTGACCGGATTGATTTTCGGGACTGCACCGGCCGTTCTGGGTTCTCGTGTCGAAGTCGGCAATGCCCTGAAGGAGGGTGGACGGGATAACACGAAAGGCGCCCGGACCTGCAAGCTGCGCAATGCCCTCGTGGTCAGTGAAGTCGCGCTGTCGCTGGTGTTGCTGATCGGTTCGGGTCTTCTGATCCGAAGCTTTGTCGGCCTGCTGGCGGTCGATAAGGGGTTCGCCGCGGAACGAGTCGTGAACCTGGATGTCAACATCGGAAGTCGGCAGACCGACCGTGCGCAGCAAATCCAGTTCGCAAGATCGATCCTTCGGCGACTGCGCGCCCTGCCTGGCGTGGAGTCCGCCGGCGTTGGCAGCGATCTGCCCCTGGACGACAACGATACCGACGGTACTGTCTCCGTCGAAGGCCGGAGCTACCCTCCCGGAGGCCAGCCCACCGCTCATAAGCGGATGGCTGACGAGGACTACTTTCGCGTCATAGGCATTCCCCTCAGGAAAGGACGATATTTCACCGAGTTCGATACCGACGAGGCTCCCGACGTGGTCATTGTCGACGAAGCTTTCGCCGAGGCCATCTTCCCGGGCGAGGACCCCCTGGGAAAACGCGTGGGGTTTGACTGGGGAACCCAGAGCGAATTTCAGGAGATCGTCGGCGTCGTGGGCGATATTCGAGAACAGGCGCTCGACCAGCAGCCCGAGCCCACCATTTACGTACCGGTGATGCAACGCCCGATCACGAACCTGGCACTGGTCATGAGGACATCCATTGAACCCGGCGCGCTCATTTCGACCGCACGTCAGGAGGTCTACGCGCTCGACCCGTCTCAGCCGGTATCGAGAGTGCGCCTTCTCGACGACATCGTTTCGGAATCGGTCGCCGGCGACCGGCTGATAACCTTTCTTCTGGGCGGCTTCGCCCTGATCGCCCTGCTGCTGGCGTCTGTCGGGATTTACGGTGTTCTATCCTATTCCGTCAGCCAGAGGACGCACGAGATAGGAGTACGGATGGCACTGGGCGCGGGACGCAGCGACGTCCTGCGACACATTCTCCGCGAAGGAATGATCCTGGCGATGGCCGGCATCGTGTTGGGCCTTGTCGGAGCGTTCGGCCTGACGCGCTTCCTGGAATCGCTGCTCTACGGCATTCCCCCGACCGACACGCTCGTCTATGCCACGATCTCGGTCCTCCTCGGCGCCGTTGCATTCCTGGCCTGTCGTGTTCCGGCCGGCCGGGCGACAAGGGTGGACCCGATGGTCGCGTTGAGACATGAATGAGGAAGTGGTCAGTGAGGGGTCAGTGGTCAGTTGCCGGATCAAGAACAGGTCATTGATCAAACGATCTGAACGGCTATGAATCATTACCCTGCCCTTCCAGGACTGTAGAACTCTTGGCTCGAACCCAGGGCCGACTATTCAATAGTGGCGAGGTCGTCCAGCAGTTGTTTCTTCTCTTCGGCACCGGAAACCTTGTCGGCCGCCTCGCGAGCATTCTCGATGTGCTTCTCCATCTCCGCCCGGTTTCCCAGACCCGATTCCGCCCGAGCCAGGGCCTCATGGGAATAACCGATAAAGAAAGGTGGAAGTTCGCCCCGCTGCCCGGAATCCAGTGAGAGCCGTCCGTAGCGCCTTGCCTCGTCGGCCTGACCAACCAACGCGTATATGCGCGAGACCTGCCAGTATCCGACAGACAAGTTTCGGTCGGCGCAATCTTCTCGCCGGGTCCAGTGCCACAGTGAGGCCTGGCCGAGACCGATCATCTGCTGATCTTCTTCCGGTGTGCGTTCCGACTGATCGATCAGGTCCCACGCCTTGTTGAAGCAATCCGCCGCAAAATAGCGGTGTGCATCTGCGATTTCGAAAGGTAGTTTCTTACTCACGGCTTCCTCCTGAATACGGACCTGGGTCTAAACGTTAATCCGTATCCGAATGTCTCCACAGGCGCACCTTCCCTGAACCGGCACCATTCCAATGACCCTTGATGAAATTCGGTTGCTCCACTCAATCGCGTCCGTCGCGGTAGGCGGCCCGGACCAGCGTACGCTGAGAGAATGGCAGATACGCTAGCCCCGCGGCTCCTGCCAGAGCGATGCCGTAACCGATCTCGGAGGCGACCAGTAGCGGCGATGCCGCCCACATACCGTCAAACAGAAGCAAAGCCGGAAACAGCTTTCGGAAGTTGGCCCCGATTTCAGGATGGTCCAGTCCGACCGCGGAACTGAGATAGAGTCGGACGGCGATTCCGCACATCGCCAGGACAACGGCGCCAGACAATCCAAGGCTGGACGGAATACGGAATTGTGTTTCAAGCACCCCTCCGAGTTCCTCGAAATAAAAGAGCGCCGTGGTGTACAAAGCCAGGTATCCGATCTGGATGAATATGAAAAGGGATCTTGCGGTAGCCCGGGACAGGCTGAGGCTTGTTTCGGGATGCGACAGAGGCGTGGCGGTCGGGCCGAACCCGGCGGTGCCCTCAAGGTCTCGGGCCAGATCCGCAGCCGACTGGTATCGCGCCTCGGGAGGCTTCCGGAGGCACCGGCCAATGATCTGTTGCGCTCGGGCAGGGACGTCGGGTACGAAGTCCGCCAGACGGCGGGGCTCTTCTTTGAGAATGTTTGCTATCGTGGATCCGGTGCTCTTTCCAAGGAAAGGATGACGCTGGGTCGTCATTTCATAAAGGACGATGCCGAGGGAAAACAGATCGGTTCCCGGGCCGACTTCTCCCCCCTTCAACTGTTCGGGCGACATATAGGCCACCGTCCCGAGGCGAACGCCCTTGCCGGTCAAATGAGCGGACACTTCATCACGGCCAACAGTACTTTCGAGCGAGCGCGGGGCCAGCTTCGCGAGACCGAAATCGAGCAGCTTGGCTTGCTTCCTGTCTGTGAGAAAGATATTACCGGGTTTGATGTCTCTGTGGATGACCCCGGCCGAATGTGCCGCATCCAGGGCGTCGGCGATCTGTGCCCCAACACGCAACACTTCAGTTGGGTGCAGTAGCTGGGCGTATTGCTGGCCGGATTCGGCCTCCAGCAAGTCGCCCGGGATGACGTCCGGCAGTGGCGCTCCCAACTCCAACAGGTGGTCCATCCGTATTCGGCTGGTGGCAAGACGACGTTCAAGAGTGGCACCTTCCAGGAACTCCATCACGATGAACGGACGTCCCTCATATTCGTCGATATCGTAGACCGTACAGATGTTGGGGTGGTTCAGTGACGACGCGGCGCGGGCCTCCTGTCGGAACCGCTGCAATGCTTCCTCTTCTCGCTCCCATTCGTCGGTCAGGAATTTAACCGCGACGAACCGGCCCAGACGATCGTCCCTTGCCTTGTAAACGATCCCCATACCGCCCCGCCCGATCTCTTCCAGGATCCGGTAGTGAGATATCTTTTCGCCTGGCGTCGGCATTCTCTAGCGCTTGAACCGATCGTTCTTGTCGGCTTTCCCGACCTTGGACTTCGGACTCTGGCCCTCGGACTCCCCCACCGCTCCCAACCCCCTCTGTGTCTTCTTCGGGAGTTTCGCGACGACCAGATCGTATGATTGGCGTATCAAGCGTTCGACCTCGTCATTGTTCAGTCTGCATTCGGTGGGGTCGATCTGAATCCAACGCGCCCTCGCCAGGTATGGGGCAGGTCGGATCCCGGGTAGTTCGGTCAGTTCGTGGTACGTCTCTTCCTCGCATTTGAACGAGTGGCCGCTACCCGGCTCGAGGCCCGTGACGAGAAACATCTTGCCCGCCACTTTGAACACGAGGTCGTCGCCCCACTGAATCTGTTCGGTGGTTCCCGGTAAGGACAAACAGACGTTCCGGATTTGGTCCAAGGTCATGTCGGTAGCTCGAATGTGGAGACCGCTTTACATGTTGTTGGCAGCCACTTTGTATACTACCCGATGCACTCTCGGAAAGTCGGGTCGAACTGGTTATCGCCGCTTCGGGGCCCCCGGTCCCGAGGGGGCGCTTCTATCGGCTCGAAGTCATTCTGCTTGCTATACCTACGCTGAAATGATAGGAGCGCAAAAAAGCTTGGACTCGTGTTACGGACATAATAAGGGCTACGAACATGACAAGGCATACCTTCTTGCTGGGCACCGTGATTCTGATGGTGGTCCTGGCCCCACAACCCCATCTTTCGCAGCCTGCGCAGGACCCGACCCTCGCGCGGCCGATGGTCGCCGGCCAGACGGTGTCGGCTGAGTCGCAGCAGGCGCTCGTCGATCAGTACTGCAGCTACTGCCACGACGACGTCGAAATGGCTGGGGGGATGAGCCTGTCCGGGCTGGATCTGGCGCACGTCGAGGAGAGCGCGAAGTTGGTCGAGGGGATGATCCGTAAATTACGAGCCGGCATGATGCCGCCTTCGGGGCAGGAGCGGCCGGATGAGGTGACGCTCGAGGCCCTGGTGAGATTCCTTGAAACTGGAATCGACCGGGCTGCGGCCACCAATCCGAACCCCGGAGGACGCAGCTTCCAACGACTCAACCGCCCCGAGTATGAGCACACGATCCAGGACCTTCTGGCGTTGAAGGTGGATGCCGGAGATTGGTTGCCGCTCGACCAGATGCTGGCCAATTTCGACAACATGGCGGACGCCCAGCTTCTCTCTCCCACGCTCCTGGAAGCCTATCTGAACGCAGCAGCGGCGATCAGCCGGATGGCTATTGGCGATGGGGACGCCCCCTCCATCGACGTGACGTTCACTAATTCGCAATACCAGTCGCAACATCCGTGGGACCACGTCGAGGGGGCTCCATACGGGACGCGCGGCGGGATGGTGGTCGACTTTGTCTTTCCGGCCGACGGCGAATACGTCTTCGGGTTTATGTTCAGTGGCGGAAACAACACCAGGCTTGATGACATCGATGTCTCCATTAACGGCGAGCGGGTGGCCCTGCTGGCTTACGACACGGACAATGGCGTCGGCGGCTTCGACAATCGGGTCGGGTATGCCATCGAGTCGGAGCCGGTCATTATTCGGGCCGGGCAGCAACGGGTGTCCGCGGCTTTCATCCGCCGCTCCGACGGGCCTTACGAAGACCTTATCCGTCCGCACGACTGGTCCTTCGCAGGCGGCGGACAGGGAGGCGCCGGGATCACGACGCTGCCCCATTTGAGGGATCTGGTCGTCAAAGGGCCTTACAACATTACCGGACTGTCCGACACCCCCAGTCGTCAGAAGATCTTCACCTGCCGCCCGACCGCGCCGAATGAAGAACGGCCCTGCGCCCGCGAGATTGTTTCGCGGATGGCGGGTGAAGCGTATCGGCGGTCTTTGACACCGGGCGATCTCGACGGACTGATGCAGTTCTACGACGCCGGTGTCGAAAAAGACGGGTTCGAGGGCGGCGTGCAGAGCGCTTTGGAAGCAATCCTGGCGAGCCCCCACTTCGTCCTGCGACTGGAACGGGAACCCGCCGGCATCCGGCCGGGGCAGGTGTACCGTGTCAGCGATCTGGACCTGGCGTCCCGCCTGTCGTTCTTCCTTTGGGGAACTCCCCCGGACGAGGAACTCCAGACCCTTGCCGCCGGAGACCGGCTGTCGGAGCCGGGCGAACTGGAACGTCAGGCACGGCGGATGCTGGCCGACCCACGCTCGGAAGCGCTGGGCACCCGGTTCGCCGCGCAGTGGTTCCGACTGCAGGATCTCTACAAGGTGCGTCCGGACGTGACCGTCTACCCCAACTTCGACGAGAACCTGGCCGACTCGATGAAGCGGGAGACCGAGTTGTTCTTTAACGATCTCGTTCGCGAGAACCGGAGCGTGCTCGAGTTGTATTCGGCCGACTACACGTTCGCCAATGAGCGTCTGGCGCGCCATTACGGATTTCCGAACGTCGCCGGAACTCAGTTTCGGAAGGTGCCGTATCCCGACACCAGGCGGAAAGGGCTCTTGGGACACGGCAGCGTCCTGGTGCTCACTTCCATGGCTAACCGGACCTCTCCGGTGCTCCGGGGAAAATGGGTCATGGAAGTCCTGATGGGGATCCCGCCACCACCACCGCCGAACGTGCCGTCGCTGGACGAGACCGAGGGCGCCGAGGACGGCAAATTGCTGTCGACGCGCGAGCGAATGGAGAAGCATCGGCGGAACCCGGCCTGCAACGCCTGTCACAGCCTCATCGACCCGATTGGCCTGGCGCTGGATAACTTCGACGTGACTGCAAAGTGGCGACTTCGGGAGAACGGAGTGGCGCTGGACACGCGAGGGCATTTCTACGACGGGACCCCGGTATCGAGTCCGAGTGAACTCGTCGACGCGCTCATGAAGCGTCCCACACCACTGTTGAGGACGTTCACCGAGAACCTCATGGCGTACGCGCTGGGCCGGCCGGTCCAATACTATGACCAGCCGACCATTCGGGCGATCGTTAGAGAGGCGGAGGCAGACGACTACGGCATGTCGTCCTTCATCCTGGGCGTCGTCAAAAGCGACGCGTTTCAGATGAAGCGGAAGGAGTCGCCGGAGTCCGAGGACGCCGCGGGAATCGGTCAGCGCTAGGAGCCCGTGGTGAAAGTCTGTAGGGTCGCGCGCAGGGGTATTCGGGTCACAGGCGCGAAATGAGGAGGAACGATGCATTGTCATCGTGACCGACGAATGACAAAGCCTGAGGCCCGAAGACCCCTGCGCCCTACGGGTTACGACGGCATGGGGCCAGCTGCGGAGAGATGCACGATGAAGAGCATCGACGTCTTCGATGGGAACCATCGCCGTCGTCGTGGCGCCTTGCATCTAGCCCCATGGCGCTCGTAACGCGACCCTACAGACTTTCACCACGGGCTCCTCGGAGCCTGCGGCCGAACATCAATCGCGAAACTGCCGTAATAGTTTCGTCGACGTGTTGTATACAAAGGTTGTATACAAAGACTGTACGTCGGATTCGCTTCACCGATTCCATCCTCGAACCGGGTGTGTTCCCTCCGATTTTCCTGGAACGTGGGCTGGTTCTTGGCCAGGAGCCCGCGCGCTTCATGGGATCTGTCGACGACAAGCCCGGGGGCCGCCATAACCCAGATTTTGGGGTCTCCGACAATCCCAAGTTATTCTGCTTGCTATACCTACGCCGAAATGATACAAGTTCAAAAAAATCCCCGTTAGTCCGTTTGGACTACTGGAGATAATTTTTCGTATTACTTAAGTGACGCACCGGCGACAGGGCTGAGGTGATCGGTGCATGGAAGAGCCCTACTATGACAAAACCGATTCCCGTTATTCTGGGTACCGCAATTCTGGCCGTTGTCCTTCTGTCTCAAACGAACCTCGCACAGCCGGAGCAGACAGGTAGTGCGCCGGCCATGGTCGCCGGCCAGACCACCGGCTTGTTATCGGCCGACTCGCAACAAGCGTTGATCGATCAATACTGCGTTTTTTGCCATGATGACGTGGAACGATCCGGTAACATGAGCATGTCCGGATTGGACCTGGCTCACCCGGAAGAAAGTGCCGACCTGGTGGAAGCGATGATCCGCAAGCTGCGAGCCGGTATGATGCCCCCAAAGGGGCTGGCGCGGCCGGACGAAGCGACGATCGAAAACTTTGCTGTATCGTTGGAAGAGGGGATCGACCGGGTTGCCGCTCTCAACCCGAATCCTGGTGGTCGTGCTTTCCAGCGGCTCAACCGGCCCGAGTATGAGCGCGCGATCCGGGACCTCCTGACCCTGGAGGTGGACGCGGGCGATTGGTTGCCGCTCGACCAGATGCTGGCCAATTTCGACAACATGGCGGATGCGCAGTTGCTCTCTCCCACGCTGCTGGAGTCCTATCTCAATGCGGCGGCCGCGATCAGCCGGATCGCAATTGGAGATCGGAAGGCGCCTGAGATAGACGAGACGTACACCAACTCGCAATACATTTCGCAACACCCCTGGAACCACGTCGAGGGCGCCCCGTACGGGACGCGTGGCGGGATGGTCGTCGATCACGTGTTCCCGGCCGACGGTGAGTACATGTTCGAGCTGACTTTCACTTCAGGGGGCAACACGAGGCTCGACGACGTAGACGTCTCGATCGATGGCGAGCGAGTGGCCCTGATGCTCTACGACACAAACGGTGGCGGCGGCGGCGCGGATGGTCGCGGTGGTGTCCCCGTGCAGACACCTCGTATCGCGGTTCGGGCGGGTCAACATCGGGTGTCCGCCGCGTTTGTCCGGCGGTCTGAGGGACCGTACGAAGATCTCATCCGTCCGCACGACTGGTCGTTTGCGGGCGGTGGTTCCGGTGGCGCCGGGATCACGACGCTGCCTCATCTGCGAGATCTCATCGTCAACGGGCCTTACAACATCACCGGATTGTCCGACACCCCGAGTCGTCAAAAGATCTTCACCTGCCGCCCGACGACGCCGGATGAAGAACGTCCGTGCGCGCGTGAGATCGTCGAGCGTATGGCGAGTGAGGCGTACCGGCGGTCCCTGACATCCGGCGACATGGACGGCCTGATGCAGTTCTACGATATCGGCGTCGAAAAGGGCGGCTTCGAGGTCGGAGTTCGAAACGCTCTGGAAGCGACCCTGGCCAGCCCGCACTTCGTGTTGCGACTGGAGCGGGAGCCTGCCGATGTCGAGCCGGGACAGGTCTACCGTGTCAGCGACCTGGATCTGGCCTCACGGCTTTCGTTCTTCCTCTGGGGAACCACACCGGACGAAGAACTCCAGACGCTCGCAAGCGCTGGCCAGCTCTCCGAGCCCGGCGAACTGGAGCGGCAGGCCGAGCGACTGCTGGCCGATCCGCGCTCGGAGGCCCTGGGTACGCGTTTCGCCGCCCAGTGGTTCCGCCTTCAGGATCTGTACAAAGTGCGCCCGGATCCGAACTTCTATCCCAACTTCGACGAGAATCTCGCCGATGCGATGAAGCGCGAGACCGAGATGTTCTTCAATCATCTGGTTCGTGAGAACCGGAGCATGCTCGAACTGTACTTGGCCGACTACACCTTCGCCAACGAGCGTCTCGCCCGCCATTACGGGTTCCCGAACGTAGCAGGCACTCAGTTTCGCAAAGTGCCGTATCCCAACACGAATCGGCAAGGGATTCTGGGTCATGGTTCGGTCCTGGTACTCACTTCGATGGCCAACCGGACCTCTCCGGTACTCCGCGGAAAATGGGTGATGGAAGTTCTGATGGGGACGCCACCACCACCGCCGCCGCCGAACGTTCCGATGCTGGATGAGACCAGCGGGTCAGCTGACGGTAAACTGCTGTCGACCCGGGAGCGGATGGAGAAGCACCGTGAGAACCCGGCCTGCATTGCGTGTCACAGCATGATGGATCCCATTGGCCTGGCGTTGGACAACTTTGACGTCACAGCGAAGTGGCGCCTCAGGGAAAACGGTGTGACGCTGGACACTCGCGGCGATTTTTACGACGGGACCCCGGTATCCAGTCTGAGTGAACTGGCCGATACGCTTTTGAAACGTCCGATTCCCTTGTTGAGGACGTTCACCGAGAACCTCATGGCGTACGCGCTGGCCCGGCCGGTCCAGTATTTTGACCAGCCGGCGATTCGGACGATCGTCAGAGAAGCTGAAGGACACGACTACCAGATGTCGTCCTTCATTATTGGAGTGATAAAGAGCGACGCATTTCAAATGAAGCGGATGGAGCCTGTCGCCTCAGACGACGCGGCTCGAGCCGGCCGGCAATAACAACCGAGCAGAATTAAAAATTTAGGGTCTTCCGCAGAATTTGTGGGTAAAACCGTCTTCCATCGCCGCTTGAGGAGACCACGGTGCTCGCCAAGCCTCAAGGCTTCCCTCGCAAGCTCGGCGGCTGCGCCGGCCTTGACCCTCGGCTGCGCTCCGCGGTGTCGGCTGGTGTGGGCGATGGGGAACGGGGCCTCCGGCGGGGGCTCCGGGCACCGGGTGTAGGCGTCCGACCGAAGTGGGTACTGGAATATTCGCCGTCGAACAAAAGAATAAGGTACTTTGTTTCAATTACTTATGTGCGCTCAGGCCTTTGGACTGCCCACAAATTCTGCGGAGGAGGCAAAATTTACAGTCGAGGAGACCCAACAACATGTCCTACATCACTGGAAAACACATTGCCCGCCGGACGTTTCTCCGAGGTGCCGGTGCTACCGTTGCTCTGCCGTTCATGGAGGCGATGGTGCCAGCCGGACGTGGTGGCGCCACGGCCGCGGCCGCGGTGGACCAGACACGGCTGGTGTGCATCGAGGAGGTTCACGGTCTTCCGGGCTGTAACGAATGGGGTGCCACCCAGCACCTTTACGCGCCTGCGACGACGGGGAAGGATTTTGAACTTGGCGAGAACAACGCGCTGATCTCGCTGAAGGATTATCAGGAGTACCTGACGATTATCAGCAACACCGACGTTCGGAACGCCGAAGCACTGTCGCCACCCGAGATCGGTGGTGACCATTTCCGTTCCAGCGCGGTGTTCCTGACACAGTCTCACCCCAAGCAGACTCAGGGTTCCGACCTTTGGGTAGGCACATCGATGGATCAGCTCTACGCCCAGCGCTTTGGCCAGGCGACACCGATGCCGTCGATGCAGTTCTGTATCGAGACTCTCGATCAAGCGGGCGGGTGTACCTACAACTATTCCTGCGCGTACACGGACTCGATCAGTTGGTCCAGTCCCAGCCAGCCCCTCCCCATGATTCAGGACCCACGCGTTGCCTTCGACATGTTGTTCGGTGCGGGCGGCTCTAGCGAAGAGCGCGCCGAGCGACGGGAGGCGCGCCGAAGCATTCTCGACTGGATCCTGGGCGATCTGGCCGATGTCCGGAATGATCTGGGACCCGCCGATCGAATCCGTATGGATCGTTATCTCGAAACGGTTCGGGAGATCGAACGGCGGATCGCGATGATCGAGATGCACAACAGTAGTGGGGACGAGAGGGCGCTGCCCGAGGCGCCGGCGGGCGTCCCGGATTCGTTCACCGAACACATGAAGCTGATGTTCGATCTCCAGGTGCTGGCTCTTGAGACGGACATGACTCGCGTCATCTCGTTCAAGACCGGCCGCGACGCCCAGGGCCGGGTCTTCCCGGACAGCGGCTCCGACAGGGGTTTCCACGGGGCTTCCCACCACGGGAACAACCACGAGCGGATCATGGACTTCAACAAGATCTGCACGTATCGCGTCGGCCAGCTTCCATACTTCCTCGACAAGATGAAGAACACCATGGAAGGGGACGCCTCGCTGCTGGACAAGACGATGATCGTGTGGGGATCCCCGATGTCGGACGCGAACATCCACAATCATCGCCGGTCGCCGCTCTTCCTGCTCGGCCATGCCAACGGCCATCTCGAAGGCAACCTTCACCTGAAGGCCGAGGACGGGACTCCGATGGCGAACCCGATGTTGACCATGATGCACATGCTGGGTCTGGAGGACATCGACACGTTCGGTGACAGCACCGGCGAATTCTCTCTGACGTCGCCGGCATCCGGCACGTCCAGCCAGGCGTGAGGAGGAGAAGAGCATGAGACGATCTGTACTAACCGTGATTCTCGCCGTCGCGTTGTCGGTCAGTGTCGCTCTGCTGGCCGCGCCGGTTGAGTCGCCGGTCGCGGATGCGGCGATGCGAGGAAACGCCGTTGCTCTACGAGCGCTGTTGCAGAAGGGCGTCGATGTGAACGCGGCGCATGGGGACGGCATGACGGCGCTGCACTGGGCTGCGGAGCGCGGGGACGCCGCGATGGCGGAGATGCTGATTTACGCGGGCGCCAACGTGGCGGCGGTGACCCGGATCGGTCAGTACACACCCCTCCACGTGGCCAGCAGGGCAGGCAACGCCGCGGTGGTCGAGACACTGCTCGAGTCCGGCGCGGACGCGA
This sequence comes from Terriglobia bacterium, assembly GCA_965262425.1. Classification (GTDB taxonomy): domain Bacteria; phylum Acidobacteriota; class Terriglobia; order 20CM-2-55-15; family 20CM-2-55-15; genus CAZOZZ01. Next base: position 4,478,646 of record OZ253536.1, read on the forward strand.
CTGCCCGCACGACGAATAGCGACACGACGCCACTCCATATGGCGGCTGCGGCAGGCAACGCCGACGTCATATCGGCTCTGATCGAGGCGGGTGCGGACGTTAACGCCAAAGAGGGCGAGTGGGAGCAGACGCCATTGATCTTTGCGGCGTCCCAGAACCGTCTCGATGCGATCAAAGTGTTGCTCGAGCTTGACGCCGATGTGGGCCTTGCGTCGAAAACAGTGGACCTTGTGGCCACCGGCAGGGTGGTGAGCGCGGCCCGCGATCTCCAACGCGACATTCTGGACTCCTACCAGGAGCCGACACCGAGCCAGGTCCAGGCGGCGGTCCTGGCGGCGCGGGAAGTGTATCTTTCCGGGAAAATTCCGGAAGCAAGAGATCGTGGGGGCGTAGGTGCTCGAGGCGGTCGAGGCGGTCGCGGAGGTAGAGGAGGCGGTCGAAATCGCACGCCTTCGGTTACGAAGTCCGGTGGACTGACGCCGTTGCTTCACGCCTCCCGGCAGGGCTACACCGATGTGGCGATGGCTCTTATCGATGGGGGCGCCGACGTCAATCAGGTCAGTGCGGCAGATGGTACAAGCCCGTTGTTGATGGCGGTGATCAACGCCCAGTTCGACCTGGCGGTGCAATTGATCGACCGGGGCGCGGACCCGAATCTGGGGGACAACGTCCACAACGCGACACCACTCTGGGCGGCCGTCAACGCGGAGTGGCAGCCCAGAACCCGGTTTCCGCAACCGCAAGAGCACGGGCTCCAGCAGAACACCTACCTGAACGTTATGGAGGCGCTGCTCGAGGTGGGTGCGGATCCGGACGCCCGGCTGAAGAAACATCCCTGGTACATGGTCTACACAGGCTGCGGGAACGGTAACTGCGGCCTCGAAGACACGAACGGTTCGACGCCGTTCTGGCGCGCCGCATATGCGACCGACGTCCAGGCGATGCGTCTGCTCGGCAAATACGGAACGGATGCAAACATCCCGACCAAGGCGCCCGCACCGCGGGCACCGAGGGGCGGGACTACTGCCGAAAACATCGACACGACTCCGCTCCTCCAGCCCGCCGGACCCGGCCTGTGGCCGGCGACCAGCACAAGGGGCCTGGGGCCGGACGCCTCAGGTTTGCCGAAGATCAAGGAAGGCGGTCCGGGCGTGTTTGCGATTCATGCCGCTGCGGGTGTCGGTTACGGTGAAGGCTTTACAGGAAACGCCCACCGCCACGCGCCGGATGCCTGGCTCACGGCCGTGAAGTATCTGGTTGAAGAGCTCGGAGCCGACGTGAACGCCCGGGACTTTGGCGGCTACACTCCGCTCCATCATGCCGCGGCTCGTGGCGACAACGAGATGATCCTTTATCTCGTGGAGCAGGGCGGGGATGTAACAGCCGTGGCCCGGAACGGACAAACCACTGCGGACCTGGCCAACGGCCCCGTTCAGCGTGTCTCCCCGTTCCCCGAGACCGTGGCCCTGTTGGAGAAGCTCGGTGCAAAGAACAATGATAATTGCGTGACGTGCTGACCTGGCAAGCCTGGCCGGTGTGGACCGGCCAGGTTCGCCGGTACCCCTACACGAATCTGTCAACCGTCAGTTGGCACCGTCCTCCGAACGTTGAACAAGGGAGCTCACGATGGCGAATGTAAGACTGCGCGTCGGAATGGTAGGTCTATTAGCTTTAGTTCTGGTGAGCGTGCTCCTGTTCCCGCGCGCGGTCCCAGCACAGCCACAGGGCCAGGATGAGGACGCGCCGCCGCCGTGGGTACAGTTGAGTATCGTCCAGGTCAACCCGGCCATGGTTGCTGAATTCATGGCGGTGCAGCGCGAACTGATGGAGCTTGCCAGAGATGGCGAGACGCCCTGGCGTACCGTTAGCCGGACCGCGGTGTTTGGCGATAATTACCGTTTCCTGATCGCCACGCCGGGCGACAACCTCGCCGGGTTCAACGCTGGCGGGAATAACAACGCTCAGGCGGCCTCACTGATCAATAGGCTCGAAAGAACAATCACGAGCCGGCAGAGCTACGCTATCCGGACGCTGGCGGACCTTGACAACCCTTTGCCGGATGATGAAGAACCGGGTGTCATGGTGGTGAACCTGTCGAAGATCACACCGGGTCGCGAGCAGGAGTACTACGATGTCATGGCGACCGATGTCTTTCCGCACTTCGACGAAGCGGAAATGCATCACATCACCGGTTCACTGGCCCTCGGCGGTGACGGCGGATACATTCACCTCTTCTACCTGGACAACTTCGGGAGCCTGGACCAGGGATCGCCCGTCGTCAGAGCTCTGGGACCGGAAGGTGCCCAGGCGGTGACCGAGAAACTGGCCGGGGTCGTGACGAGCTCCGAACAATGGATTGCAAGCTTGGTGCCCGAGTTGAGTTACGGCCCGTGGTCTCCCGAGCCGGAGGCCGCCGGTGCGCGTGGCCGAGGTCGTGGAGGTCGTGGAGGCCGAGGCGGTCGCGGTGGCCGGGGCGGCGGCGGGGCTCGTGGCGGTGGCGGCGGCGGAGCGGCGCCTGCGGATGAAGGCCCCGTGACAAACCTGTCGGGCTGTTTCAATAAGGCGGAAACTGAAGGCTACTACATCCTGGCCGCCAAGGGGTCCGGTGAAGAGACGATGGTCAAGGGAATCGCAGCTCTCGAGCGACACTCATCCAACCATGAAGTAACTGTGATCGGAGAGATGACCAAGGAAGATGACAAGGATGTCTTCAATGCGACTGAAATCCGGCACATCGCCCCGACTTGCAGTACTGAACCCGAAGAAGCCGAAGAAGATGAGGGGAGCCTGTCGGGCTGCTTCAATAAGGCGGAAACGGAAGGGTACTACATCTTGTCCGACAAAGAATCCGGTGAAGAGACAATGGTGACTGGAATCGCGGCCCTCGAGCGACACTCGTCCAATCATGAGGTGACGGTGATCGGGGAGATGACCGAGGAAGATGGCAACGCCGTCTTCAGGGCGACCGAAATTCAGCACATCGCCCCGACTTGCAATCCCTGAACATCGGCCGTTTACACAATCCCAGGGTGGCCAGACAAGGCCACCCTTTTTTTAGTTAGGGCCCGCCTCTGCGAAGTTATTCTTGGGCGGACCCTTGCTATCGGGTCCCGCTCCTGCGAGGCGCACCCGTTGCACGCACATGATTTTGGGTCGACTCCCACAGTTCGGAGTCGAGGCATGAAGGAGCCATGGGTGGCCAACGACGACGTCACCCGCCTCGCCGGTCAGTTCGGCGACACGTAGAGGAATCTCCGAAATGACATGTTCGGTGTTCATGAACCGTTCGATCCGGCCGGGATCCTCTGGGTTCGAAGTCAGAGCCCGCAGCCACGGTTCGCTCCCAAGGAACGCCTTTCGAACCCTCTTCATCTTCTCGAGAACCTCCGGCGGCTGAGTCTCCACGAATCGGCGCAGGAGTCGATGAGATCCCTCAACGACGCCCGTTCCACCGGATTGGGGTGGAACGGTCGAGAGAAAGCTGAAGACAAGCACCCCGGCGGGTCGGTCGGCGGGACCCAGGAAGCCAAAGTCGGTATGCCATATCTTGTGTGGGACGTTCCACTGGCCTTCATCGACGGGAAACGACAGGAGAAACTGGCCCCACTGCCGGGGTCGCTTCCAGCGACCCGGCCCCAGTAGCTCATCGATTGCTCGAAGAGTCCGAGGACTCCCGATCGCCTTGAACGCCGGGTGACTTCGCAGTCGTTGCAATCCGGTCGCCTGGGACAGGGTCCACGTCGCGGGATCGTTCCGGTCCACCCCGTGCTTTTCCCGGAGCGCCGCCCACAACAGGTTTTCCATGGTCTCGGCGTCGACCCTCGAGAATGAGCCTCGGATCCGGACGAATCCTTTCTCGTCGAAATCTCTGCGCTGCTTTATTGTCAGAGGGATCCCAACGTTTGTCATTGTGGACACTCGCCGTCACACGATCCTTCGCTCCAGCAGTGGATTGATCCGCGCGAGGACTTCGTAGGAGATCGTTCCGATCTTATCGCCGAGTTCGTCGGCTGTAATCTCGGCTCCGTCCTGCCTACCCAGGAGCACGACTTCATCACCCTCCCCCGGACCGGCTTCTGTCACGTCCAGCATCGTCATGTTCATTGCGACCCGACCGATGACGGGAGCACGCTTGCCGCGAACCAGGGCAGAGCCCAGGTTTGAGAACTTCCTGTCGTACCCTTCGTAGTAACCTACCGGGATGATCGCAATGGTCGTGGGACGAGGCGCCTGGTAGGACAGGCCGTAGCCGACATATTCGCCTGCATCGATGTTCTTCACCTGCGCGATCCTGGTCTTCCAGGTCAACGCCGGCCGAAGTGTCACCTGGTGGCCGCGCTCCCTCGCCGCGATCCGGGTTTCCCGGGATGGCCAGATCCCGTACGCGCCGATTCCCAGACGCACCATCGAGAAATGAGTCTCAGGATAAAGCAGGATTCCTGCGGTTGCCGCCGCATGAATTACCCTAGCTCGGACCCCCACTTCCTCCAGAGTCTTCACCGACTTCCTGAAGCGCTCTAACTGCGTCAGGGCGAACGAGGGGTCGAGCGTGTCTTCGATATTCGAGAAATGTGTATACACCCCTTCGACTTCGATACAGGGGAGATCGGCCGCCCGGCGGCCAAATGAAGCCACCTCTTCGAGTGGGATGCCCAGGCGATTCGTCCCTGTCTCGATTTTCAGGTGAATGCGTGCAGGCTTTCCCAGCTTCTTCGCTTCCACCGACAGAGCTTCGACGACGTCCTGACGATAGACCGCCTGACGAAAGCCATGCTCCACGATCCGGGCGGCCTCCTGGATGTCGCTATGACCCATGATCAGGATGGGCTTTACCGGCGCTGCCACTTCGACAGCCAATGCCTCGGCCAGAGAGTCGACACCGAACCAGTCGGTGTGTTCCGCGATCGACTTCGAAACCGGCCGAAGCCCGTGACCGTACGCGTTAGATTTGACGACCACCATCAGGCTTGTTTCCGAAGCCGTCAGGTTTCGAAACGTTTCCAGGTTTCGGCGCAACCGGCTGCCGCTGACCTCAATCCACGAAAGGTCCAAACTCAAGTAAGACTCCTCTTCCCCTTCTTACGCCGGCGTTGATTCCGAGTCGATTCGACCCTCGGAGACCGACGATACAGTCACTACCCGAATGCGCGTCAATTATACGTTATGGTAATGTTCGGAGCAGATCCCAATGAACGCCACTATCGAATTTCGAAGCGCTTCTTACCAGGTTGATTCCGGGCGTACCATCATTGACGATCTTTCGTTCGAGATCTCACCAGGGGAGTCCGTTGTGCTCCTCGGTCGAAGCGGCTCCGGCAAAACCACGACGTTGAAACTGATCAACCGGCTTCTCGAACCCTCCTCCGGGCAGGTCCTGGTGGAAGGGAAAGGGACCGATGATTGGGATCCGATCCGCCTTCGCCGGCATATCGGTTACGTTATCCAGGAAGTCGGTCTGTTTCCCCATTTCACCGTCGAACAGAATGTCGGGCTGGTTCCTTCCCTGGAGGGATGGGAGGCGGACAGGACGCGGGCTCGTGTTCGCGAGATGCTGGAGTTGGTCGGTCTCGACCCTGTGGATTTCGGACATCGATATCCGGATGAGTTGTCGGGAGGGCAGCGGCAGAGGGTGGGAGTCGCCCGGGCACTGGCGGCCCGTCCGTCCGTCGTTCTGCTCGACGAACCGTTCGGTGCATTGGATCCGATCACGAGAGGAGAAATCAGGAACGAATTTCGGGTCCTCCAGAAACGTTTGAACAAGACGATGGTCTTCGTCACCCACGACGTTGCCGAAGCGTTCGCCCTGGCCGACCGCATCGGTCTAATGTCGGACGGAAAACTCATAGCCCTGGTGCCGCCCGAGGAGTTCCGGGCGCTCGACGAGCCCGAAGCCCAGGCTTTTCTCCGGAGCCTCGAATGAACGTTCTTCGCTTCATGATAGACAACCGTGGAGAAGTTCTCCAGTTGACGATCGAACACATTGTCCTGGTCGGGATATCGATACTCCTGGCCATCCTCATCGGCTTCCCCCTCGGCGTTCTGATGACACGGCGGCGGAATCTCGGCGGTCCGATCCTGATGATTGCCAACATCATGCAGACCATCCCGAGCCTGGCGTTGTTCGGCTTTCTGATAGCGGTGCCATTCATCGGCATCGGTGCCCGGAACGCGATCGTGGCACTGGTCGTGTATTCGTTGTTGCCGATCATTCGGAATACGTATACGGGGATCACTCACGTCGACCCGTCCATCCGGGAAGCCGCAATAGGGATGGGCATGACCGACTGGGAACTACTCCGAAGAGTCGAGATCCCTCTGGCTCTGGGCGTGATATTTGCCGGAATTCGTGTGGCCACGGTTGCTTCGGTAGGCCTGGCGACCATCGCCGCGGCCATCGGCGCCGGCGGGCTCGGGATGTATATCTTCCGAGGCGTGTCCATGGTGGATCCGCGGGTTATTCTTGCAGGTGCGATACCGGCCGCTGCCATGGCCCTCGTCGCCGACTTCGGCCTCGGACGCATCGAACGTCACTGGAGTCGGCACCGGAAGGGCGAACGGCCGGAAAGGAACAAATAACGACATGATATCTTTTCGAAATCCCGGATTCGGATGGGTCCGAATCGCGTTGTCCGTTGCACTGTTGGCCGGTTGCGCCAACCCGGATCGCGTCGTCATCGGGTCGAAGAACTTCACAGAACAGATCATTCTTGGCGAGATCATTGCCCAACACCTGGAGAAGCACACGGGTCTTGAGATCGACCGGCGTTTGAACCTCGGTGGGACTTTCGTGTGCCACGAGGGGTTGATAGCAGGCCAACTCGATATCTACGTCGAATACACTGGAACGGCTCTGGCGGCGATCCTCGAAGCACCTCCGTCGAGGGATTCGGATACTGTCCTGTCAGCGTTGAGACAAGCCTATGGCGAGCGTTTTGGTGTGGAGTGGACCGAGCCGCTGGGATTCAACAATACCTTTGCGATTGTCGTCCGGGGAGAGGATGCCCGACGCCTCGGACTTTCGACGATCTCGGACGCCTCGCCCCACACGCGGGAATGGACAGCGGGATTTGGCTACGAGTTCATCGAACGCGAGGACGGCTATCCCGGTCTGTCCAGTCTTTACGGATTTCGATTTCCCTCCGAGCCAAGAGTCATGGATCTGGGTTTGACCTATCAGGCCCTGTCGGACGGTCAGGTCGACCTGATCGCGGGCGATTGGACCAACGGCCTGATCGATGCGCTCGATCTCACGATCCTGGAAGACGACAAGCAGTATTTTCCTCCCTATGACGCGGTTCCACTGGTTCGACAGGAATTGATCGAACGCCACCCCGAGGTCCGCAAAGCCCTGGCTCTTCTGGGAGGAAAGATCACTGAAGACGAGATGCGGCAGATGAACTATCGGGTAGACGGTGAGCACGCCGATGTGAAGGTCGTCGTCCGGGAATTTCTCGCCTCAAAAAACCTGTGAAGGTCAGCTGTTAGCTATTGGCTATTGGCTTTTAGCTACCGAACGTTTTCTGGTAAGTCGGAGCTGTTGACCGCTGAAAGCTAATAGCCAAAAGCCAATAGCTAACAGCCCCCTTTAAAACGCGCCTACCACGTCCCTCATCCCGATCACGAGGAAGAAGACCAGGACCAGGACCATCACGACGTTCGCACCCCAGCCGTTTCTCTTCAATGGGGAATCCCACTTGATGCGGTTGTTCAGATAAAGCAGGGTCGCCGCGAGAAACGGGATGAAGAAACTCCCCACGATTGTGTAGGTGACCAGCAGGAACAGGGGCCGTCCGATAAACGCCAGGGGTATCGGCACGAGAGTGATACAGACAAGCGCAACCCGATAGGGTGTGCTCGTGACTTGCGTGATCTGGTTGCGCACGTCCCGGGGGTACTTCCGGACAATCCCGTAGAAGTCCGCAAACATGTACGGGACGCCCTGCCATACCCCCAGGAGCGAGGAGAACACGGCACCCCAGAATCCTATGGAGTACGCGAACGATCCGAACGGTCCCAGAGTGTTGCCTAGAGATGCCGCCATCTGCTGGACGACAGTGGCACTGTTGAGTTCAACCCCTGAGACGAAAAACGCCTGGTTTGCCAGCAGCAGAACCGCGACCGCGAGCACGGCCGTCACCACGTACGCCACGATGAGATCGGCGCGGACGTACTTGAGGTAAGCGGCGCCGCTCATCTTTTCTTCGCGCATCCAATAGTTGTAGGAGAGGATCGTGATCGTCCCTCCGACCCCTCCGATCAGGGCCAGCAACGAGCCGGTGCTGCCCGCGGGTATACTGGGAACGAATGTGCCCTTCAACGTCCCGGCCACATCCTGGAACGTGAGCACCGCGCAAAGAACTATGGTGAACACCATCAGGCCGATCAGCAAATTCATCAGCTTCTCGAAGCCGCGGAAACCTCCGATCCAGACGAACGCGCAACCAAACAGGCTGTGGATCACGGCTCCCCACTGGGTGGACACCGCGCCGCCGGTCAAGTTGGAAATGCCCAGGCCACACGCGTTCGCAAGCGCGGCGCTGACCGATATGGTCCAGATGATCATATAGGTGCCGAAATACACCTTGATCCATCCGGGCAGGTACTGGCCCCAACCCTCCATAATCGTCGTGTCGGTGGCCAGCTGCCACCGCGCGATTCCCTCAGTCAGGACGTACTTGAAGAAGGCTCCGAAAACGATGGCCCATATCAGGACCAGGCCGAAGTTCGCCCCGCCCACGGTAGCCGCAGCCAGGTCTCCGGCTCCCACTCCGGTAGCGGCGACCATCAGGCCGGGTCCGATCAACGTTGCCGTCCCTATCCTGGGCAACACACTCGTCTTAGCGTCGTCTGCGGAAACGGGCATGAATTCACGACTCCCTGATACTCGATTGTGGTTGGGACGCTAGCAAAAATTGTCAGACGCGGGCAAGGACAAAGAAGTGGTCAGGGGCCAGTGGTCAGTTGCGAATCATGCGCAGCCGGATCTTCGACTGACAACGGACGTAACTGACCACGGGCAGCTAGGGTCCAGCCTCTACTTCCGCCGCGGCGCGGACTTCACTGTACGGAGCCAGCCGTCCATGTATCGGAATAATCCGATCTACCCTGAGGTCGTAATCTTGAACGTTTTTCATGAGGTTGGCCACGAACGGGAAGCTCGGTGCGTTGATCGAGCCAGGTGTCGAGGGGCTGAAGACGTCCGCAAACGCGAGAAGACGTTGCTCGGGGAAATAGACCATCAGCAGGGTGTCCGCATGGGAGCTTCCTTCAATGGGATAGATTTCGATTGTTCGCGTGTTATCGCTGAGGATGGTTTTTTCGGCAACGGTCTCGATCTTCAACGGTTGGGGATTCTTGGCCAACGCGTCCGGCGACAGCGAGTGCGACCGCGACGCCAGGTCCTCATAAAACGGACGGCTGGTTTCGTGGGCGATGATCGTCAGTCCCTCTGATATTGCGGCGCGGATACCCCCGGAATGGTCGAAATGGTGATGTGTGCTGATGACGGCGGTGAGAGGCTTGTTCGGGTTGAGCCCCCTGGCTTTCTGAATGACGGCCAGGGACCGAATGTCGTTCTGTGGTGACTCGATCATCGTGAGATGGTCGCCAAACTCTATGACAACGCTGTGGTGGGACTCGCCGGTGAGATACCAGATTCCACGAGATATCTCTTCCACTTCAACCCTGGCCCGTGGGGCGGTAACCGCTGCGGATTTCACATCGTCCGGTGCAGCCAGGTTCCCGACGTCTCCATTGACGGCACCCGACACAACCAGTTCGGCGGTTTTGAAGCGATCCACATAGTGGGTCAACCGGGTCGGGAGTTTAAGACCGTCGACGGTTACATAATCGTCGAACTCCAGTTCCGCGATTACGTCACCGAGGTTCTGGCTGTAGGTCGTCCACTGAACTTTTGCCGGCAGTTTCGTTGTCGCGTCGACGTACAGCGTGAACTCGTCACCATCCGGCGCCATGACGTCCACCGCCTCCAGGTTTCCGAGCGCCCGCCGGTTCGACAGCCGGCTGTTGGTCGCCATGGCCGCCTGGAGTGCACCGACGGGATGATGATGAAGTTCAGCCTGACGAATACGGCCATGGATGTCTGCCACGCGCCGTGGGGTCCCATCCCCACCGATATCGAAGGCGACGCCGTCATCCACGGCAAGAATCTCGGTTCGTGGACTGGAGTTTCCCGAGGGGTATCGGGGAGTCCGTACCCATTCCATCCGCCACCGTCGATTGGAGAGGTCCACCATCATCCGGTATTCGGTCACCTCGAACAGCGGCAGCTCACCATCCGGAGTTGCGCCTTGCCCGAGGTTGTAACTCTTTCCGGCGCCCTCCACCCGGAGCGTGTCCACCCGACGAACAAGGTCCGCGCCGCCCATGGCGAGCATGACCTCGCCTATAAGCTCTCTGTCAGAGTTTGTCGAGAAGCACCCCCCCGCCAGAAGGTAGAACAACAGCCATACGGCCAGACCTCTATAGACGCGGGAGGCGCCACTTTCCGGAAGGGAACCAGGAAGGGCAGGGCTGGGGGCACACCGGGAATTCATCGCACGGTATGCTAGCATGGGTGGCCTTGACAATCGAGGAGCGATCCGTGGGTGGCCGGCTCTTCTCCCGCTTCGCGCCAGACGCTTAGACTAGGGCGCGGCGCCGATCATCATCAAAGGAGTTCAACCCGTCGTCCAATGAGTTTTCGAACCGAAGTTTCCGGTCCGCCGGTCGAACCGGGGTCTGATCGACCGTTCCTGGAGCGTATTCACGACTGGGTCGAGAAGGATCCCGATCGGTTTGCCTATGCCGTCGATCATCCGGATCACGTCGAAAACTACACCTATCAGGACGTGTGGCAACGCTCCGGGCAGATAGCAGCGTCCTTGACTGCAAGCGGTCTGGTTGCCGGTGCCCGCGTCGGGATTCTGATGGACAACAGCCCCGGCTGGGTTTTTGCTCTCCTCGGGACCCTGAGACTGGGTGGGGTTTGTGTGCCCCTCTCGCCTCTTTTGCCGGCCGCGTCCATCCGGCGGTTGGTCGAGCATTCCGATTGCAAGTGGGTCTTTGCCGACGAAGGTAACCGTGAGACTGCCGTTGCCGCATGCGAATCGCAAGATGTCGAAGTGATCGTCGTTGACAAGGACGCCCCGTCCTGTACCGGCTGGGACGAGTTCCTGGCGCGGGGGAACGACAGCGTCGCCGAGCCTGGTGTTTCCCCGGACGGTACGGCGGTGTTGATGTATACGTCCGGGACGACGGGCGATCCGAAAGGCGTCCGGATTTCAGCAAAAGGCCTCGCTGCGGATATCAACGGTCTCATCGAACTCCTGGAACTATCGCCCGATCACCGCATGCTTTCAGTCCTGCCGTTTTCTCATGTTCTACCGCTGGTCGCCAACGCCCTGGGGTCGCTCGGGTCCGGCGCGGGAGTGGTATTTCTTCCAGCCATTTCACCTCAACGGATCGTTGCCGCCTTCAAGCAGCACCGAATCAGCTTCTTTGTTTGCGTGCCCCAGTTCTTTTACGCCGTCCACAAGAGGATTTTTGCCCGGGTGGCCGAGCAGAGTTGGGTCCAGCGCAAGCTGTTCGGGTTGATGTTCGGTATCGCGAAACGGACGAACAACCCGGCGTTTCGCCGGAAGCTGTTCTCGCGGATTCATGCGGGCATCGGACCCGATCTCACCTTGCTGGTGACGGGCGGCTCCCGGTTCGAGCCGCAGATTGCGGAGGATTTCGAGACGCTCGGTTACACGATGGTCCAAGCCTACGGTCTGACGGAAACGAGTGCTGCGGCCACTGCGACCCCGGTCGCCGCCAACGCGATAGGTACGGTCGGCCTGCCGTTGCGTGGTGTGTCGATCCGGATCGACAATCCGAACGATGTCGGCATCGGGGAGGTTTGCGTTCGAGGAGACATCCTGATGCAGGGCTACTATCGAAATGAAGAGGCGACGACACAGGCGATCCGGGACGGCTGGCTGCACACGGGAGACCTCGGGCAGCTCGATTCCGACGGGAACCTTGTCATAACGGGACGCAGTAAGGACGTCATCGTCCTTTCGACCGGCAAGAACATCTATCCCGAAGAGGTTGAGGAACACTACGAAAAGTGCCCATACGTTAAAGAAATGTGTGTCATGGGCCTGCCGGACGCCTCGTCCCCTGGCGATACACTGCATGCCATCGTCGTTCCGGATATGGAGGAATTCCGCAGGCGGAATCAGACGGGCATTGGCGATCTGATCCGATACGAATTTGACAATCGGTCCAGGGAACTGGCGTCGTTCATGCGAATCCACTCACTCGCGGTTCGAAACGATCCCTTGCCCCGCACAGTGACCCGCAAACTGAAGCGATTTCAGATTTACGAAGAGGAGGTCAGCCGGACTAAGGCGAAAGAGGCGCCGGAAGCGACCCAGGATCATGAACGGTTGACCGAAGGAGCCGGGTTGGTTGTGGCCCGGGCGATCCACGACGCCAAGGCCGCTCTGGGCGCGTTGTCGCCCGCCATGAACTTCGAACTGGACCTTGGTTTCGACTCACTTGGGCGCGTTGAACTGTTGACCGACATCGAGTCCGAATTAGGGCTGGAGGTGAACGAGGAAGCGGTGAATCAGATCTTCACGATCGATGATCTGCTCGAGGCTATCGAAGAGGCCGGCCGTGGCGCCGCCGCGGGAGGCCGATCCTGGAAAGAAAAGCTGACCGCCGACGGAGACGACGAACTGGCCCATGAATACATACGCGAGTCGCGGACCAGTCTGACCTACTTCGGCTTTCCAACGATCCGCATCTTCGGGGCGATTGCAAAGATTCCGTTCAGGACGAAGGTCCGGGGTTTGGACAAGCTCCCCAAGGAACCGCCGTTCTTGATCTGCCCCAACCACGTGTCGTACCTGGATCCCTTTCTGGTTTGTTCGATTCTGCCCCTCCGGGTCATCCGGGACATCTTCATCCTGGGTTACACCGACTACTTCGAGAGCCCCATGATGGCCTGGCTCGGTAGCACGGTGAACATTGTCCCTGTGGATCCTAACGCAAACCTCACACGTGCCATGCGAATTGCCGCTGTAGGCCTGCGCAGAAAAAGAATCCTGCTTGTGTTCCCTGAGGGCGAGCGGAGTTTTCACGGAAACCTGACCCCATTCAAGAAAGGAGCGGCGATCCTGTCGACCGAGCTGAACGTGCCGCTCGTTCCGATCGGCATCAGAGGCACTTTCGAAGCGTGGCCCCGCGGTGGCAGCCTCCGCGCGCACCCGGTAGAGATCGTTATCGGGGACCCGATCTATCCAGAGGCGTTCAGGGATTCCGGGGACCCTCATTCTGCTATCAACGAGGCCCTTCGCAACGCCGTAGCGGGTCTGGTCGACCGGGGACCCTAAGGGTCCGCTTGAGCGGGCCCTAACTGAGAGGCGCCCCTATCAATTCCTTACCGTCCCCGACTGTCCCTCGCTATAATTGGGGCGTCTCCTCACGTTTTCCTTTTTCTGACACCTCATCGCCCGACATTTTTCCGAGTCATGCTCGGGAGGACACATGGGAAGAAAGTACAGACAGGACGGCTACCAGCACGAGCAAAGTGGTGAACGCGAGAAACGGAGGGGGAAGCAACAACAGCCGCCGAGATCGCGAGAGGGTCCGCGGTCCCCACGGATGCCCGGATTCCAGGAAGTGATGCGTTGCGCCATGTGCGGCAACATTATTTCCAAGACGACTGAAATCACGTTTGAAAGTCAGTGTCCGAAATGTCATTCCGATCTCCGAACGTGCAAGCATTGCCATCATTTCGACACATCTGCCCGTCTCGAATGCACGCAGCCGATCTCGACTCGCGTCACTGCGAAGGATGGCCGCACCGAGTGCGAGTTTTTTGATTCGCGAACTTCGATCGAGAAAGAAACGTCGACACCGAGACGAGTGGCTCCAAAGGACGCCCGCAGCGCGTTCGATGACCTGTTTCGGTAACGGGTCGCCGCCTCGAAGAACGCGTGCCGGTCGTTCGAGACGTCGCTATGGTTCGACTGCCCCCCTGCTACAGCTCGACTTACCTTCAAGCCATTTGGCCTGTTTGCCCCCAATGAATTAGACTGCCTTGTAGTGTAATTTCGCGTTCAACCGGCTTTGCGGTCCCGGACTGTCCCGGGATGACAGTAACTTGAGCCTGGTAAACGCGGCCAATCGAACGCCTGAGGGCTTGACGCCTAGAAAATAAGGAAACAATTTGACAGAAGATAATCTAAAAATCGCTGTATTCGTAGACTTCGACAACATCGAGATTGGAGTCAAGAGTACGCTGAACAGACACTTTGACATCGCCGCTGTCCTCGAAGCCATCAAGGAGAGAGGCGAGATCGTGACCAAAATTGCATACGGAGACTGGAAGCGGGCCGGGGAATACGGACGTGCAATGGGCCAGCATGCCATTCAGATGGTCCAGAGAAACCTGACCCCCGGGGGCGACAAGAATGGCGCGGACATCAATCTGGCGCTGGATGCGCTGGAAATGGCGTTCACGCGGAATCACATCAACGCATTCGTCATCGTGGGAGGCGATAGTGATTTCATTACGCTGGTCGAGAAACTGAAAGAGTACGACAAGAAAGTTATTGTCGTTGGTGGTCGGGCGTTCACGAGTACCATACTCCAGAAGAACTGCCACGAGTTCATCGCCTACGAAAATCTCATCCGCACCCAGCAGGCGCCTCGGAGACAGTCCGGGCGCACCACGCGATCTTCCCCGGGCGAAACTCCTCTGGACAAAGCCCTGCCCCTGATGAAGCGTGCTCTGAAGATCCTGAGCGATCGAGAAGTCTCCCCACAACTCGGTCTGCTGAAGAGTACGCTCCTTCAACTGGACTCGACCTTTTCCGAAAAAGACTACGGTGGTACGACGTTTCGCGACTTCGTTGAGAAGCTGGCCCGGACGGGTGCCGTTACTATTAAGAGAGTAGATCGCAGCTTGTTTGTGGAATTGCGTGAAGACTCAACCGAAACGTCGGAATCTCCGAAGCCTGAACCACGAAGGCGAAGGGAGTCCCCCGCACCCGCAGCTGCCGATCCGCCGACTGTCGACTCTTCAACTGCAGAGCAAGCCGGAAACGGGGAGATCGAAACCGAAGAACCTGACAACAGTGCGCCGCCCCGGGTGGCGGAGGCTGTCCAGGTGGTCCGCTCTGTGTTCGAGAGAACCGAGACCACACCGAAATGGCCCATGTATTTGCGCAACGTAAAGCAACTCATGAAATCCGTCGAGCCGAAGTTTGACGAAAAGGAATACGGGTTCTCGAGCATGCTCGATGTCGTGCGGCAGTGTCAGCGGGCGGGCGTGTTCAGGTTGGAACGCAACCGACAGGGCGTGCTGCGCATCTTCCAGGGCGACGAGCTTGCGAAACCCACCGCGGTTGCCCCGTCAACCGAGACTCCTGCCGTCTCGCCGCAGGAACCGGAGGCTTCCTCTTCGGCTCCGGTCCCCGAAGCCGAAGAGGCTGAGGTTGGGGCCGTGGATGTCGCTCAGAAGCCCACCGAAGTGGAGGCCGCGCCTGACGTCGCCGAGCCCAAGAAGACACCGGCCCGGAAACGCAAGGTCGCTGCGACCAAGACACGCAAAACGACGAAGGCCTCAAAGAAAACGACGAAAACGACGAAGAAGGCCGCGAAGACAACGAAGACGGTCAAGACGAAGAAGACGACAAAAACGACGAAGAAGTCGGTAGCAGATAATCCTGACACCGAATGACAGGCTCCGAGGGTGTCTTAAGTCAGGGCCCGGAATTTACCGGGGTGGCGTTTACGTCAATCAGGGTCGGGGTGCCGAGGCCGAGGTCGGAAACACCCGGTAGTTGTGTGCGGGCGTCGCCCACGACCAGAAAAACCATGCCCTCAGGATCGGCGTAGGTTCGCGCGAGTTCCTTCACATCTTCGAGCGTCATGTTCCGAACGACCTGCTCCCGTTCCACAACATAGTCGTACTCCAGCCCGAGTGTGCTGATCCTCTCCAGGACACTAATCTTGGATGCAAGAGTCTCAAACGCCCGGGCGTTGCTCCGGACAAGGTAGTTCTCGGTCGCTTCCAGATCGGCTTCGGTGAACGATGTCGCGTACCCTGCAAGGATATCCCGTATCAATGCGACCGATTCGGCCGTGACGTTTGCGCGCACGCTCGTGCCGACAGTGAACGGCCCCGGTCGGTCGGTGCCCGAGAAGCGGGACGCAATTCCATAGGTATATCCTTTCTCTTCGCGGAGGACCTGGTTCAACCGGGAAACGAAGGCGCCTCCCAGTCTCAGGTTCATCACCGTGGCGGGGAAGAAATCGGGGTCGGTTTCCGCCAGTCGCATTGCGCCGATCCGGATCACCGACTGGGTTGCGCCTGGAACGTCCACGAAAAACAACTCCGGTCTCGTCCGGGCAGCAGCGTCGTGGCGGGGAAGGGCTACGTCCGGGCCTTGCCATCTCCGAGAGATGCCTCCCATTGCCGCAATGGCCGCGTCTTGGGCGATGTCTCCGACGACATGAATGTTCGCCACCGCCGGTGTGACGTAGCTTTCGTAGTAGTGCCGGAGGTCCTCGATCGTTATCGCTTCAACCGATGTGATCGTCCCCAGGATGTTCTCCCTCAAGACGTTGTTCGGACCGTAAATTAACCTGTTGAACGTGTTCGCAGCGATCGCGTTCGGGTCGATCGACTGTTGTTGCAGTCTGTTGATGGTTCGCTGTTTCGCCTGCGAGAATGCTTCGGCGTCCCACCGAGGTTCGAGAAGTATTTCCTCTACGAGCTCCATCGTGCGATCGTAGTTTCGCGCGAGGGTGCTTGCCGAGATCCTCAGGCTTTCACGGCCGGCCGAGACGTTGATCGACGAACCGAGTGCGTCGATCGCCTCTTCGAGCTCTTCCGGAGTTCGATCGGCTGTTCCCTCGGTCAGTGTCGCTGCCAGCAGGTTGGCGACTCCGACCTTCGACGGGGCGTCCAGGAGCAATCCACCCCTCATACGAATCGTGAAACGGACGATGGGTACTTCGGTTTGTTCGATGCCGTGGACCCGGACGCCGTTTACCAGAGAAGCCGTCCAGATGTCGGGTACCTTCAGTGCGGGTGTCGGCCCGAATGGCGGTTCGATGGAGCGATCGAACGACGAGGGAGTTACGGCGAGGGTTCTTTCCCCGGGCGTTTGGAGTTCGGCTTCCCTTCCGGCGATGATCGGTTCCTCGACGACGCTGGCACGTACCGATTCCGCCAGCGCCAGTTGTGCGGCTCCGAGAGGAACGTTGCTGGTTGCGACGAAGTGCCGGTCCCGAATGTAGTGTTCGTAAACTCGTACGACGTCGTCCGGGGTGACGGCCAGGACTCGGGCAATGTCTTCTGAGATATATCCCGGGTCGCCGGCGAAGATATTGTATTTGGCCAGTGCGAAGACCTTGCCCAGGACGCTTGAGATGCTGTTGTAGCCGTCGTAGAAGTCGGTTTCACGTACGGCCTTCACCCGATCCAGGTCGGCTTCGGTGAAGCCTACTCGCTCGAAGCGATCGAGCGCTGCTTCGATTGCCTGGTGGACACTGTTGAGATCGGTATCCGCGAAGCTTTCGATCCAGATGTTGAACTTGCCGGCCAGTTCCGATCCTTCGGTAAAGGCGTCGACTGAAGGCGCGAGCTGTTCATCTTCGACCAGCGTCTGGTACAGCGAGGACCCCTTGCCTTCGGCCAGGAGCGCGGCCAGCAGCTCGAGAGGATAGGAATCCGGATGGTATTGTTCGACGGTCGGCCAGGTGATCGTAAACGTCGGAACACGTGCCAGCTTATCCTCGTGGAATACGCGTTTGGTTTCGGTTAACTCGACCGGCCGGGCCTCGATTGAAGGTGCCTGGGAGGTGCCGGGAATCTCTCCGAAGTATTTTTCGATCCACGTTCGCACCCGGGAAGTGTCGAGGTCTCCCGCCACGACGAGTGTGGCGTTGCCAGGGCCGTACCAAGCGCGGTAAAACTCGCGCGAATCCTCGAGTGTCGCCGCGTCCAGGTCTTCGAGAGACCCGATCACCTGCCAGTGGTAAGGGTGCGAAGGCGGATAGAGGTTCTTGTCCATGATGGAGTAAATTTGACCGCCCGGCCGGTTGTCGACACTCTGCCTTTTCTCGTTTTTGACCACCTGCTTTTCTTTCTCGATCACCTCTTCGGTCACCGTGTTGATGAAGTAGCCCATGCGGTCCGATTCCGCCCACAGGATCTTCTCGACTGCGTCACGCGGCACGACCTGGTAGTAATTCGTCCGGTCCCGGCTGGTCGACCCGTTCATGCTTCCCCCGACCTTGTCGGTCAGGACATCGATCCCGCCCGGACCAAGGTTCTCCGAATCGAGGAAGAGAAGGTGTTCGAACAGGTGGGCGAACCCGGTCTTGCCAGGTCTTTCGCGGGCCGAGCCGACGTGGTAGGTAATCGACACCGCGACGATCGGGTCGGAGCGGTCCACGTGCAAGACGACATCGAGCCCGTTCTCCAGAGTGTATTTTTCGTAGTCCAGTGAGAACGCCGCCTGATCGAGTTCAGGGACAGTGACACAACCTTTGATCAAGATGACGAGGATGATGAGGGTGGAGAGGAAGAGGCCGGGCGAGGGAGCGCCGAAGCCGGACGAGAGAGAGCCGAGGCCGTATGGTGGCGACCCGTTGAGGTATGAACGTCGCATTTTGCTGGCTCCCCGCGTCTGAGGTCCGGTCAGGAGAGCAAAGTATACAGGATCGAGCGAGTGGCGGGCCGCGCAAGCAGCAGCCAGCAAGCAACCCCGATACGTTCCTGAATCGGTGCTGCCCGCTGACTGCTACCCGCTGTCTGCTAATAACTAATGAACCGCGAAGTGCAGCGCGTCGAGAACCGAATCCACGATATCGGGATCGAACTGGGTTCCTTTTCCCAGGAGCAGTTCTTCGGAAGCTTCCCTGGGGGTTCGCGTCGATCTGTAGGGACGTTCGCTTGTCATCGCGTCGTACGCGTCCAGGACGGCGATGACCCGCGAAGCGAATGGTATGAGGTCCCCTTCGAGGCCGTCGGGATAGCCCTTGCCGTCGTACCGTTCGTGGTGGTGCAGGACGATATGCGCGATGGGTCCGAATTGATCCGTGTGTTCCAATGCTTCGAACCCGTGCCGCGCGTGACCCTGCAATATGATGCGCTCTTCGATGGTCAGGGCGTCGGGTTTTTGAAGAATCGGATCCGGTATGGCGATCAGGCCCAGGTTCTGGAGGTGTGCGGCGGCCTCGATCGTCCGGACGTCTGCCTCCGCCAGTTCCATTCTCTGACCGACTTCACGGGCCATGAGCTTCTGGCGCTCGCCGTGAGCCCCGAAATCACGGTCCCGCATCCGGAGCAGGTTCGCAAACATCACGGTCTGCCCCAGGCTCTGATCCCTCTCAAATTCTTTAAGTAGTGTAGACATTGTTTATGCTCCCGCACCTCTCGGGTGGAACAGTTACTGAATAATGGACACCTTGTATCCGACGACTTCCAACACGGCATCCACGACATCGGGATCGAACTGGGTCCCCTTGCCCATGAGTAGCTCCGCACCCGCAACCTCGATCGATCGCGCTCTGCGGTACGGGCGATCCGTTGTGAGGGCATCGAAGGCATCGAGAACAGAGATGATCCGCGAGCCGAGCGGAATGCGCTCTCCGGCGAGTCGCCCCGGATAACCGGCGCCGTTGTACCATTCGTGATGGTGAAGAACGATCGGAGCGATCTCCCGGAACTCGGGCATCTCCCGGAGGGCGGCCGCCCCCAACGCCGAATGGCTTTTCATGATTTCCCATTCGTCGTCGGAGAGGCCGCCGGGCTTCCGGAGGATTTCATCGGGAATGGCCATCTTGCCAATATCGTGCAGGTAAGCGCCAATCTCGATCTTCTCGGTTTCCACACGATCGAGGCCGAATACGGAGCAGACCTGGCTGGCCAGCTTCTGCACCCGATCGCTGTGGAGTCCCGTGTAAGGGTCCCGGATGCGGAGCAGGCTCAGGAAAGAGTTGACCTGCCCCGACATCGAACCGATCTGATGATCTATCTGAACTTCTTGGAGTAGTACGTGAGACATCATCAACACCCGTTCCTTTAGAAGTCTTCCCAGGCGATGGTCTTGCCCCAGACGATGGTGAAATCTTCGATCTCATCCCAGGCAATGGTCTTGCCCCAGACGATAGTCTTGGCGTCGATGTCGCCCCATACGATGGTCTTGCCCCACACGATGGTCTTGGCTTCGATCTCATCCCAGGCGATGGTCTTGCCCCAGACGATGGTCTTGCCCCAGACAATGGTCTCGCCCCAGACGGCCGTGTAGTCGTCGGTGATCTGGTTCTGGTAGGTCAGGCCCGTGCCGTTGTCGATGAGCCAGTACTCGTCTTCTTCGACGGTGGCATCGATGTTGGCGGCCAGGTTGACAGCACCGGCGATATTCAGGTAGCCGGCTCCTTCCTGGAGCGGGTTGGCTGCCGTGTCCTCGGCCGTGTACATCAGGATGCCCTTGACCGCGTTCGGCGTCAGATCCGGGTTCTGCTCCAGGATCAGGGCGACCGCAGCGGAAACCATGGGTGCGGACATGCTGGTTCCGCTGAGCCACATGTAGTTGGAATCCACAACCACCTGCGGGTATTCCATCGCCAAAATGTTGCCCGGGCTCATGGGAGCCACGATCTGGGTTCCCGGAGCCGTGATGTCGGGTTTGATGATCTCGTCGTAACGGGTCGGACCTCGGGAGCTGTAAGAGGCAACCGTGTCGTCGGACCGGCTGGGCGTCCCCCATGCCGTTACCGCGCCGACGGTGATGACCGAAGGCTCGATACCCGGACTGGTGATCCCGCCGTAAACCTCTTCGCCCTCGATCTGACCGATGTTACCGGCGGCCGCAACGACAACGATGCCGTGCGCGACTGCCATCCGGCTGACCATGGAAAGCGGATCCGTTGCGGCCGCTTCGTAAGGCTCATGTCCGAGCGACATGTTGATGACGCGGATGTTCAGAGGTCGTCCGTCTTCGGTAGCGCCATCCCTGTTCGTGATGGCCCACTCGACCGCGGCGATGGCGTCGCTGGTGAAGCCTTTGCCGTTGGCATCGAGTGTCCGAAGATCGATCAAGTGCGCCCCGGAGGTGATTCCGCTGTAGGTCCCGTTGGAGGAAAGTCCGTCACCGGCGATGATGCCCGCGACGTGTGTTCCGTGACCGAATGGATCGAACGGCGAAGAATCCGGGAACATGGTGAAGTCGACTCTTCCCATCAGAGACGACTGCAGGTCGGGGACGTCGTCGATACCGCTATCGATAACCGCCACGCCGATTCCGGCACCGGTTCCACCGTAAGTTGCGGCTGCCGCCGTGGCTCCGGTGACCAGAGAGATGTCGTCATATGCGGTGCGTGTCGTCGTAGCGTCTACCGAGATGCCCGCAACGTTGTCTTCCCCCGCGAGCAGTTCGAGGCCTTCCAACGACATCTCTACCGCAACACCTGGAAAGTACAGGAACCTGCGGTAAATCGTGCCGCTCAGTCTCCGGAACTGGCCCTCAGTCAACTGGTTGGCACCGTCGGTCGCACGAACGATGACACGAGTCACCTGCGCATAAGCGCTCTCGGCCTGCCTGGCAGCGGCCAGGGCCTTCTCGGCGGCCGTTGCCTGCTCGTCCTCGTCCGCCGCAGCCTGCTGGGTCGCGTCCGTTACTTCCTGTTCCACCTCTTCGTCTGTTCCTTCGGTAGCTATTCCAGAGGTGTCGGGCTCGGGCTCGCCGTTCTTTGCGGCCGCGCGTCGGGCCTCTCTGGCAGCTCTAGCTGTTTCTCTCGCGGCTCTTTCCGCAGCTGCATTGGCCTCGCGCTCCGCAGCTCTAACCGCTTTTTGGGCTTCGCGTGCGGCCTTCCGCTCAGAGGCGGTCTTTGCCTTCGCCAATTTCGCGGCTGCCGCATCGGCCTTCTGGATTTCGCGTGCAGCGGCCTTTGAAGCTTTATCGGCTGCCCTGGCCGCCTTCTTGGCTACAGCGGCTTCCATCCGGGACTTTGATTTCTCGGCCTTTGCAGCGGCCTTCTCTCTTTTTTCTTCAGCCTTCTCGGCTTCTTTGGCTATCTTCTTGGCTTCGTCGAGCTTCTCTTGCAATGCCCGATCAATTTTTTGATTCTGCGCAGCGGGAGGCGTCGCGGTCTGGGCCAACGACCCAACCGGTGTCCCGAGTGCTAAAACGAGTACAAGTAGTAAAGTTTTGATTCGCATGTGCGTTGTCTCCTAACGGAGGTTTGCCGTCACGCATAGCGCGAGCCGGACTCCTCCGCTTCACTCGCTCTTATCGGCGCGAATAGTGTTTGGGTTAGTTTTTTCTGGAGAGGGGTAACAGCCGCAGTTCAGACTTCGGGACCCCATCACTCCTGCGATTCGGCCTAGTAGCCCGTGGTGGAAGTCTGTAGGGTCGCGCGCAGGGGTATTCGGGTCACAGGCGCGAAATGAGGAGCGGAACGATGCTTTGTCAGGGTGACCGACGAATGACAAAGCCTGTGGCCCGAATACCCCTGCGCCCTTCGGGTTACGACGGCATGGGGCCATCTGCTGCGTTGGCACTCCTAGATCGATGGCAAGCATCGACGTCGTCGTGCCGCCTTGCAGCTAGCCCCATGGCGCTCGAAACGCGACCCTACAGACTTCCACCACGGGCTCCTAGGATGTAGAGAGTATTGAGACCACAGGCTGGTGAGGAGGCAATCGAGAGCTAAAGTCCCTGACGCTGGGACCGATAAAGAAAACGTATGTGGCGTTGAACCGACGCCGCATTAGCCATTGGGGGTGGCTGACGTGGGTAGCCAATCAAAGTACAGGGATTTGCCGGCTAAATGCCGGATCGCCATCGCCGTATCCTTTACGGTTGGAACGGCATTGGGCCTCGGTGCGTTCCTTCAGTTCGACTGGACCCAGTATTGGGGTTTCCTGGCTATTCTGGGGGTCGCGACCGTTACGGCGAACACGAAGGTGCGCCTGCTCGGTGGCTCGTCCCTGTCCCTGTTGACCTCGATTGTCCTGATGGCCGTGATCTCGCTTGGCATGGAGGCCGCGGTTATGCTCGGCGTCATCGGCGTCATTCTTCAGACTGCGGTGCCGGCCCGAACAGTGGTCTCATACAACCTGGCTTTCAACGTGGGGATGATCGCCGTGACCGTGTGGGGCGCCGGGCTCGCCTACGAACTGGTCAATTTCGGCGGTGTTTCCGGAGCGCTTGTTGCACTGATGGTCGCGTCCTTCGTCTATTACCTTGGCAATTCCGTTTTCGTATCCATGATTGTGGCCCTGTCGAGCGGACAGCGAGCTTTCAAGGTCTGGCACGACCACTTCCTGTATACGGCCCCGGCATTCTTCATGGCCGGGATCCTGGCCTTCGCAGCCCACGAGATCCTGATCACAGTCCATTTCGGGGTCCTCCTGGTACTGACGCCGATTCTTTACATGAGCTACTACTCGTACCGTGTGTACCTGGAGAACCTCGAAAAGGAAAAGGCGCACGCCGAGGAAATGGCCCAGCTTCACAAGTCCACGCTCGAAACCCTCGTTCTCGCGATCGACGCCAAGGATCAGAACCAGGGGCACGTCGTACGGGTCGAGAAATACGCCCGCGCCCTCGCCGTGTCCATGGGGTTGGGCAGCGAAGAGGTCGAGGGAATTGCCGCGGCCGCCCTCCTCCACGACATCGGCAAGCTGGCCGTACCCGAGTACATCCTTCGGAAAGAGGGCGCCTTGACGGTGGAAGAGATGGACAAGATGAAGCTCCATTGCAACACCGGAGCCGACATCATCGCCAACATCAACTTTTCCTATCCAGTGGAAGATGCCATACGCTATCACCACGAGCGCTTCAACGGTTCGGGCTATCCCGAAGGGCTGAAAGGAACCGAAATTTCCTTTGGCGCCAGACTCCTGGCAGTTGTGGATTCGTGTGAAGGCTTCATGGCGCGGGATGGCCACCTGACCGTCAGCGCCGATGCGGCGATCGACATGCTCCGGAGGGACGCCGGAGTCCTCTTCGATCCTGAAATCGTGGAAGCGTGGAGCGAGATTTGCCAGGAGGTCACCGCCGAGTTCGAGGTGAAAGAAGACGGATCCGAGGTTACCACTCCCTACACGGAAATCGAGCGAGCGGCTTCAGAAGTCAATTCGCTCGACTCACTGTCCGAATCGATCACGAGCATGGAATCAGTCCGGGAGATCGCCTTGACCGCCACCCGAATGCTGCAGGAAAAGGTCCAATCCTGCACGGCCGTGTTCTGGATCTTGCGAGAGGACGAACTGGTCTCCTGCAGCGAATCTCCCGAAGACGCCGTGATGATGCCTCTAGGGGCCGGTGTGGCGGGCTGGGTGGCGGCCGAGCAGAGCCCCTGCGTCAACATCAAGGAAAACTTCGGTTCGTACCAGGGTTCCAGGATCGTTGCCGTGCCGGTCGTTTTCGACGGCGAGACTGTCGGCGTGCTGTCTCTCTATCGCGGAAACCCTGAATTCAGCGCCGACGAACTGCGGCTGGTCAACGCCACCGCCGATCGGATCGCCGCGGCGATCAATAAAGCCAGCACGTTGGAAGCCGCTATCCAGGATGCATCATCCGACCGGCTGACCGGTCTGGCGAACCGAAGAGCCTCGAGGAGGCATTCGAGAAGCTCGACGGTCACCCGTTCTCCATCGTCCTGTTTGACATCAACGCCTTTAAGGCGGTCAACGACACATTCGGGCACCATGCCGGTGATGACGCGCTCGTACGTATCGCAGAACACCTGCAGTCCAGTTTTGAGTCCCACGAGGTCGTCTGCCGGCTCGGCGGAGACGAGTTCCTGGTCGCGACTCCGGATTCCACTTTCAACACGCGCCGGAAGATACGCGATTTCAGAAAGCTGGTGGCTCAGGATGCCGATTTCGAGCGATACCTGGAGTTTGGATTCGGCGTAAGCTGGGGAGTGGCCTGCGGTCCCGACGATGGCGCCGGCCTGAACGACGTCACCGCAGTCGCGGACAGGCGGATGTACAACTTCAAGGTCCGAATGAAAAGGACGGATCGGGTCTCCCTACCCGCTGCCAGATAAGCCTTTCAGAAGTCCAAAGCCACACGCAGATCACGCAGATCACGCGGATTCAGGGAGATCTTGTCCTGCTCCGATTCCGAATAATCTGCTTAGGGTCCGCTCAACAATAACTTCACAGAGTTGGCGCCCAGATTTGCGTCAGATTCGGTCGCGACCGATTGAGCAGACCGGAGGAATAGCCCGGCTATTTCGAGGATCTGCGATTGAGGAGCGGCCGAAGATGACGTGAAGATGGGATGCCAAAATGTGAAGTTATTATTGAGTGGGCCCTCAATCCGCGTAATCTGCGACGGACTTCCGACTCCCTCGAAATTCTCGATCAAGCTTCCGCTCGATACCAGCGGAACTCCAGGTCCATGATCAAGTGATGTTAAGATCTATGCGCGTGATTTGCAGACAGGTGGACGAAACCCAATGAGTAACGTACTCGACATCCTGGCCCAGTATCCGCTGGCGGCTACGGCCGTCGGACTCGTCCTGGTGACGATCCTGGCGTATATCGCCGACGCGGTCGCTAAGAAGGTCATCCTCACCACGATCAAGCGCCTGGTACGGGAAACCAACTTCGAATTCGACGATGTCCTTTTCGAATACGATGTTTTCGGAAGGCTGGCCCACCTGGCGCCGGCCCTGGCGATCTATTTCGGAATCCGACTTGTTCCTGGAGCGAATGAGCAAGTGGACCTCGTCGTCCAACACGTCGCCGCGGCGACGATGGTCCTGATTGGCATTTCGGCTACGACTGCCTTTCTGTCCGCCCTGAGCAAGACCTACGCGACGAGCGAGCTTGCCGAAGGCCGGCCGATCGAAGCGTACGTTCAGGTCGCCAAAATCGCGATTTACATCTTGGGCGGGGTGGTGTTCGTCGCCACATTGACGGGCCGGTCGCCTTTGATCCTGTTGAGCGGGATCGGTGCCGTGACCGCCGTCCTGTTACTGGTCTTTCGCGACACGATCCTTTCGTTCGTGGCCAGCATTGAGATGGCCAGCTACGACATGGTGCGCGTCGGGGACTGGATCGAGGTGAAGCAGTACGGCGCCGACGGCGACGTGATCGAGTTGACGCTGCACACCGTAAAGATTCGGAACTTCGACAACACGATCACCACGATTCCGACGTCCACGCTCACCGACCAGCCTTTCAAGAACTGGCGCGCGATGACCGATTCGGGCGGCCGTCGGATCAAGCGTTCCTTCTACATCGACATGAACTCGATTCGTTTCCTCGAAGAGGACGACCTGGACCGATTGGAGAAGTTCGCGAGCTTAAAGGATTACATCCGGCGGAAACGGACGGAATTGATGGAGTTCAATAAGTCCTTTGAGAACGACAACGATCCTGGCCTTGTCATCAATTCGCGCCGTCTCACCAACGTCGGTACGCTTCGGGCCTATTTGGTGAACTATCTGCGTAGCCATCCGAAAATTCATCAGAACATGACCCTGCTCGTGCGGCAGCTCAACCCCACTCCCGACGGGCTTCCGATCGAGCTCTACGTCTTCACCAACGACACCGGCTGGGTTGCCTACGAGGACATTCAGGCCGACATTTTCGATCACATATTTTCGATCGTTCCGGAATTCGGTCTTCGCGTGTTCCAGCACGCCACAGGCGGTGATTTTGCCTCGATCGGTTCCGAGCGGGACGGCCCGACAGAGTGAAGAGTCATTCTCAGACGTGTTGAAACAATAGTTGAGGAGATCCCAATGGCAACGTTTCCCGAAGAATTCATGGACATCATGAACAGCAAATCCCTTGCAAGCCTTGGAACGGCGATGGCCGACGGTAGCCCTCAAGTAAGCCCGGTGTGGTTCAGCCACGACGGCACCCATATTTTCGTGAACAGCGCGGAAGGTCGGGTGAAGGACCGCAATATCCGAAGGAATCGGAATGTCGCCCTCGCCATCGTCGATCTGGCCAACCCCTACCGTCACATTGCGATCAGGGGCGAAGTCGTCGAGATCACGAACGACGGGGCCGACGACCACATCGATGCACTTGCCAAGAAGTACCTGGACGAGGACAAGTATCCATTTCGCCAGGAAGGCGAGGTCCGCGTGATCTACAAGATCCGCCCCGACCGCGTCGCCACCATGGGGTAAGAATGGGGGCAAAAATAACTTCACAGAATTGGCGCCCAGATTTGCGTCAGATTCGGTCGCGACCGATTGAGCAGACCGGAGGAATAGCCTCGCTATTTCGAGGATCTGCGATTGAGGAGCGGCCGAAGATGGCGTGAAGATGGGATGACAAAATGGCCGATTTGCATGCCATCCTGCCCGGTAACGTTGCCGGCAACTTCTTCGTTGACGATACGTGCATCGGTTGCGATCTGTGCCGTCAGATCGCTCCGGAATCGTTCCGTCACGAGGATGAGCAATCTGTCGTCTACCGCCAGCCGGAGGGGGACTCTGAAGTTCGCGCGGTAGAGATGTCGATTCTGACCTGTCCGACGGGGTCGATCGGGACCCGGGAGAAGACGGATTTCCGAGAGGCCCGGCGATCTTATCCCGAAGTCGTTGAAGACAACGTCCATTTTTGCGGGTTTGCATCAAGGGATTCCTTCGGCGCTTCCAGCTATCTGATCGTCCGTCCGGAAGGTAACGTACTGGTCGACTCGCCGCGATTCGCCAGGCCGCTGGTTCGCCGGATCGAGGAACTGGGAGGGGTGTCCACCATGTTCCTCTCTCATCGCGATGACGTGGCCGATCACGAGAGGTTTCACGCCCACTTTGGCTGTGACAGGATCATTCACACCCATGAAGGCCGTGCGGTTCGAGCGGAAATATTTCTTGATGGAACGACCCCTGTCGAACTCGACCCGGACCTCACGGCGATTCCCACTCCCGGCCATACGAGAGGCCATGCCGTTCTCCTCTACGACAACCGCTTTCTCTTCACAGGAGACCATCTCGCGTGGTCGCCGAACTACAGGCACCTGATCGCTTTTCGCAGGCACAACTGGTACTCGTGGCCCGAGACAATTCGATCGATGGCCCGGTTGTTGGATCATCGCTTCGAGTGGGTCCTGCCCGGCCATGGCCGCCGCGCGCACTACCCCGCGCCCCTGATGCATCAGAAGGTCGCGGAATGTGTGGAATGGATGAAGCGAGTCGCATAAGATTATCATTCGTTTTTTTGGGTCTTCCGCAGAATTTGTGGGTAAAACCGTCTTCCATCGCCGCTTGAGGAGACCACGGTGCTCGCCAAGCCTCAAGGCTTCCCTCGCAAGCTCGGCGGCTGCGCCGGCCTTGACCCTCGGCTGCGCTCCGCGGTGTCGGCTGGTGTGGGCGATGGGGAACGGGGCCTCCGGCGGGGGCTCCGGGCACCGGGTGTAGGCGTCCGACCGAAGTGGGTACTGGAATATTCGCCGTCGAACAAAAGAATAAGGTACTTTGTTTCAATTACTTATGTGCGCACAGGCCTTTGGACTGCCCACAAATTCTGCGGAGGAGGCGATTTTTTTAAATCCCCAAGCTGGGCAGTGTGGATTCTGGGTCGTCGGAACCTGCCTGTCGCGAGGTGACGCATGTTGAGACAGAAGTTTCTCCCGGCCACTATCGTGTGTCTGCTGTTCGCAGCGAGCGGGCACTCCCAGGACCCCCTCAAAGTCGGGTCCTTCCGGCTCGACAACGGTCTTCGCGTCGTCCTCGCCGAGGACCACGCGGCGCCGACCTACGCGATCTGTGTGGTCTACAACGTCGGTTCCCGCGATGAAAGGCCCGGGAAAACGGGGTTTGCGCACTTGTTCGAACACATGATGTTTCAGGGTTCCGAGAACGTCGGTAAAGGCGAGCACTTCATCCTCATCCAGAACAACGGCGGGGGAATGAACGGAACGACGAATGTCGATCGTACGAATTATTACCAGACACTGCCGTCAAACCAGCTCGATCTGGGCCTCTTCCTCGAAGCCGATCGCATGCGGTCGCTCGATATCTCGCAGGAAAATCTCGAAAACCAGCGACAGGCCGTCAAGGAAGAACGCCGACTCCGGTACGACAACGCGCCCTATGGCCGGACGTTCGAGGTGTTGAACCAGACGGCATACGAGAACTTTGGGTACCAGCATTCGACCATCGGATCAATGGAAGACCTGGACGCCGCGACCCTCGATGACGTGCGGGATTTCTTTAAGAAGTACTACGCTCCGAACAACGCGGTGGTCGCCCTGGTTGGAGACTTCGACACGAAAGAGGCCCTGGCGAAGGTGGAGAAGTATTTTGGCGATATCCCGCCACAGCCCGAACCCTTCGAGTTACTGGTTACAGAGCCCGAGCAGAAGGCCGAAAAGCGTGCGACTGTTCCCGACCGCCTGGCCCGGGTTCCCCGCCTCGATATCGCGTATCAGGCGCCACCCGGCAATATGAACGACTGGTACATACTCTCGGTAATGATGGACATCCTCGGCGGGGGCCGTTCGTCGCGCCTTTATCAACGGCTTGTCGAGCAGGAAAAGGTCGCCGTCAGCGTGAGCGGCTGGATCACGGAGCGTCGCGGACCCTCTTTGATCCAGATCTCTGCGACGCCGCGGCCGGGAACCGATCTGGCTGAACTGGAACGATTTATTTACGACGAGATCGAGAAGCTCCAGACCGATCCTCCCGAGGACTGGGAAATGGAAACGATTCGCATGCAGATGGAACGGCGCCAGGCCCAGGGCATGCAGAGCACGGTCGGACGTGCGATTGCCATAGCGGAGAACACGCTGTTCTACCGTGACCCGAACCTGATCAACACCACACCGGAGAAATTCCGACGCGTCACGAAGGGGCTTGTCCGACGGGCCGCCGCGCTTTTCCTGACTGAGCAGAAGCGGACAGTGGTGACGACGATCCCCTCTCCCGGCGACGGTCAGGCCCGGCCCGGGCCGGGAGGTGAGAGATGAAGGCGTCGGAATGGATAAGACAGGGCGTTGTTGGAATGGCAATCGTCCTCGTTCCCGCTTTGCCGACCATGGCCCAGCAGGGGGCGCCCGAACCCTCGAAGATCGTCCGCAAGAATCGAGCGCCGGTTTCGAACGAAATCCTCCGCGTCAAGCTCCCCGCAGCGGTTGAAACCACGCTCGAAAACGGCCTGAAGGTACTGATCCTCGAAGACCGTCGCCAGCCGATCGTTTCGGTCCAGCTCAACATCAGCGGCGCGGGAGGTCTCTTTGAGCCTTCCGAAGACGTCGGTCTTGCCGGTGTCACCGCCCAGATGCTTCGCGATGGTACGACGACGCGAAGCAAGCAGGAAATTCTCGAGGAGATCGGACGGCTCGGAGCGACGCTGTCGAGTTCATCCGGGTTTGGTTCCGCCGTAGCCGCCATCAGCGCATCCGGGCTCAGCCGCAATATGGATGACTGGTTCGATGTGATGCTGGACGTTCTGCTTCACCCGATTTTCCCTGAGAGCGAACTGGAGCAGTTGAGGCAGCGGACGAAAGTCCGATTGCAGCAGCTACGGACCTCCCCCGGTTTTCTTGCGCGTGAACGTTTCAATCAGGCCGTTTTCGGTGATCATCCGGCAGCGCACGTGGCGTCCACTCCGGATTCGCTCGATCGAATGACGACCGAGGTTGTCGCCCAGTGGCATCGCGATCGGTATGCGCCGCAGAACTCGGTGTTGAGTATCGCCGGTGACGTTCGGGCCCGGGACATCGTCCCGAAGTTGAACCGGCTGTTCACGGAGTGGGAACGGACTGAACTGGTTGAAGAACTGCCCCCGGATCCCGTACCCGCCGAAGCGAAGAAGATATTTCTGGTCGATCGTCCGAATTCAGCCCAGACTACCCTTTTCATGGGCAACATCGTTCTGGATCGCCTCGATCCGGATCACATCGCACTGACCGTCATGAATGACGTGATCGGTGGCGGCGCCGCCTCGCGACTGTTCATCAACCTCAGAGAAGAGAAGGGCTACACGTACGGCGCCTACAGTGCGTTCTCCGCGTTGAAGTACCCCGGCGCATGGAACGCCTTCGCGGACGTCCGGACCGAAGTGACCGAACCGGCGATGGCTGAATTTTTCAACGAGATCCGAAGGATTCGGGAAGAGGCGGTGCCCGAGTCCGAACTCGACGAGGTGAAACGGTCCATCGTTGCCGGTTTCGCCCTGTCGCTCGAGCAACCGGCGAGACTGCTGCGTTACTCGACAATCCGGGAGATCTACGGCTTTGACGACGACTATTGGGACACCTACCCGGCCCGGATCATGGCCGTGACCGTCGAGGACGTCGGGCGTGTTGCCGAGAAGTACCTGGATCTGGACACCATCCAGGTCGTCGCCATTGGAGACGCCGGCCAGATCAAAGCCATTATGGAAAAGTATGGCCCGGTCGAGATGTACGATCAGGATGGTAACTTGATCCCGAACCAGTAGCGGACCCCTTTCGGGGTAAGGGAAGCGAACCGGAACAGTTTTTCGACGCAGAGACGCAGAGACGCAGAGAGGATTTTGTCTTTCGATCCGCTCTTGGAAAGCCTTTTCTGCGTCTTTGCGTCTCTGCGTCGAGCCCCTTGCCCTTCACAATTGAGGCGTCAGCCGGTGTAGCCGCCGCTTACCGGAGAGGCCTCTTATTTCGACTTCGAACTCATCGTGGTCGTGTGACAGATCCGACAACCGTTTCTGTGTTTCCTCGTCCCGCATGACCTCCTCGGTGATGACGACGTCGCCTCCGTGGCTTTCTCTCTGGATCCTGGCGGCGACGTTCACGGCCGTTCCGAAGTAGTCCAGGGTCTCGTTCAAGTTGACTGCGAAACAGGTTCCCTGATGGATTCCGATCTTCAGGGACAACGCCGGTTTTCTTACCTGATTGTCTTTCCGGATACCTTCGTGCATCCGGAAAGCCGCCACCACGGCCCGGTCCGGTTCGTTGAAGACTGCCATGACCGCGTCGCCGATCGTCTTGAGGAAGGTGCCGTCTTCCGCCTCCACGACCTCGCGCAACAGTTCGAAATGTTCCCGAACCCGTGCGTAGGCCGAAGCTTCGCCGACCCGCTCATACATCGAGGTCGAGGCCTCCAAATCGGTAAACATCAGACAGATCGTCCCGACCCGGATCTGCCTGTCGGCTGACAACGCTTCTGACGAGAACAGGGAACGAAACTCGGGCAGTGACGTGACTACAGCCGCACTCGTGGCTTGTTGTTCCTCGGAACTTCTTTCGAGCATCACGGTGTGGTCCCTGCTTGATTCATTTCGGATGACCAGTGAGAGGTTTCCACCGACCGAAATCTCCTTCGGGCGGACGGCTGAACCATCGAGCGTCATCACGGTCTCGACGTGACCGGCGCCGGGCGTGACCCGCAATGAGCCCTCGCCGGCCAGTTTGAGCGAGCGAAGCCGGTAGCGCCAGGGCGACAACTGAAGAGGGATCGTGCGGCTTTCTCCCGCCCGAATCTGTTGCTGGACGACGACGTGTGGTGCGTTCATCGGCCCCCCGCTGCAGTAGTCGGTAACCTGCAGCTTGCGAATGGCCGGGCTTGGACGGAACGTGACTTCTACCGATTCCGCGAAATCGGCCGTGTAGCGAATGTTGCAGGCGTCGCAGTGCGCTTCCTCCCTGAGATCCCGTAACCGTGATTCCCGCGCTTTGGCGCCGCGGCAGCTCGGACAGATGACATCCCAGGAGAGATCGAGCAGCCCGGACGCCGCGGCGTGTAGAAACAGCTTGAGGATAACCGCGCGATCGGCGCCCCAGCTGTCAGCCAGGGCATAGGCCCGCATACGGTCCAGATCTTTATCCGAAGACGTTTCGAGAGTTTTCTGCAGATGGGGAAGCCACTGAAGTGATGGCGAGTCCGCAAGACTGGACCTCAACCTGTTCACGGTTCGTTCCGAAACGGGGCGATCGGCGACGGGTCCGAATGGTGTTTCAATCCGTCCCTGGAGATATTGCTCGATCCTCCGGTAGACGCGCTCGAAGCGCCGTCTGGAGCGATAACCGACTTCCCAGTAGATGACCGGGGCGAGCACAAGCCAGCGCGGCTCGACGGTCAGGACTTCTTCGAGAAGCGTCCCACCGTTTTCGGGACTCAAGACGACGGCCATGTTGAAACGGCGAAGCGGTCCGTTGTGATAGTCGCGCCGCACCTCGTACTGGCGCCCCTCGACCCATTCAAACGGATGTTCGTCCCAACTGACACGCCAACCCATGTAGCGCAGTTGACCGACCTGATGAGATCCGCCGTCCTCGTCGGGCACATAGTCGAGCTTCCATTCCGGAAGACCTGCCGCCTGATTCAACCTGCCGGTATCGGCGATGTAGCGCCAGAGACGGTCGGGTTCCACCTCAAGATGTAGTTTCCAGGTGAATTTTTGAAGCATGGATCGATTCATTATACGGGCTGCTTGCATCAGTAAACCCTGTTTGAGGGTGTTAGACTTATATCGCGATGACTTACATCCTGGCGCTCGTTCTCCTGAACTCATGGGTGCAGGTGCGTTCCGATACCTTCGTCGTGAAGTCGCTGATCGGAGGGGATCAGGCGACGTCGGTGTTGGCCGAGCTTGAGACCTTCTACCAGATCGTCGGGGGAGAGATGTTCCAGGGCGTCCGCACCCCGGATCTGCCCCTCGAGGTGCTGGTTCTCGATCGAGAGGAAGTGGATTCACTCAGTCCCCGGTTCGAAGGCGAGTTGATCAGCGTTAACGGGTTTTATCAAAAAGGAATCGACAGGGATTTCATTGTCCTGTCCGCTGACCTGAGCGGCCGTGTCTCCACACAGGTTGCCTACCACGAACTGACGCACTATCTGATTTCACGGGCAATGGCGCGGCCTCCGACCTGGCTCAACGAAGGTTTCGGCGAGTATTTCGGTGCGGCGCGAATCGACGGTGAGCGCATGACGATCGGAGCGGTCATCCAGGAAAAAATCGACGTTCTGACCGCGTTGCCAATGCTCTCGCTGGAGGAACTGCTGGCAGTCGATCCCTCCTCGCCCTTTTACAACGAACGGGACAAGGCCAACGTGTTTTATTCCCAGGCGTGGGCTTTCGTTCACTTCCTGAGGCACGGCCCGTTTTCCGATCAGTTCGAGGACTATATCGGCGCCATGCGCCTGGACGATGTTGATTTGCTCGATTTCCTCCCGGTCGATATCGACGAGCTCGGACGACATTTCCTGGATCATCTCCGTGTTTCTGTGCGTGCCCGGTCGCTGTTCCGCCTGGAAAGTCCGGTTGAACTGACGATCGGCGCGGTACAAACGATCGATCGTGCGGAAGTAGACGTCAGCGTTGCCGAGATGTTGATATCGAACGGGCGGACCGAAGATGCGAGTCCGTACCTCGATTCTGCGGCCGCCTACGATGCCATCTATCCCAGGGTTGCTTACTCGAAGGGCATTCTGGCCTGGCTTGGCGGCGATCCGGAAGCGCGAGATCATTTCGTCGATGCGCTGGTAGAGCCCGAATTCGGCCCGTTCGCTGCGTATCACCTCGTGCAGATGCGCGATCTGAATATTCCGGAGGTTCAGATGACCCTTGAACAGGCGGCTCAAAACGGTAGTCGCGAACCCCTGATCTATTGGGCGCTTTCGGAGATCTATCTGGAGGAAATGCGCCGGTTGCGGAGCCTCGCCGAAGTGTCGGCGTCTCGCCATGTTCCGCCTCCTCTTCCCTTCGCGCCCCGTCTGATGCCGGAGATTGTGGTGGAGCGGGAATATGAACGATACGATTCCCAGACCCACCAGGACATCACGTATGAGCTGTGGTCGATCAACCCACAGAGGCCCGCCGTTCGGTCGCTCGTATTGCCGTACTATCCGGAAGACCTGAAGGCGGATTCCGTGGGAGGTGAGGTCGTTCTCGACGTCCAGCTCTCCCCCGAAGGGGACGTCATGGGGGTCTGGTTGATCGATGCCACGCCGGACATCTTCGGAGGCCTGGCTTCCGCCGCGTTGCGCGACTGCACGTTCGAGGCCGTGGCCACTAAGATTCGGGTTATCGTCCGCTTCCTCCCTGGCTCGTCCGGTCGAGCGGCGAATGCATCCGCGTATGCGTTGTCGCCTGTCGTTCGGTCATCCTCGACGTATTGACATACGCCTGCGGTGCCTCGCTCTGGCTCCTAGTGGTCCCCGTCAAACAGAGTGCACTTTAACCAGCTTCTTTCGAGCGCGTCGGACTTTCTCAAGAATATCGGAAGCCTGCGCGGTCCAGATGAACGGCTTAGGGCTCTGATTGTGACCGTCGACATAGTCCTCAACGGCCTAGATTAACTCTGGAACCGAATGGAAAACTCCGCGCCGAAGCCGTTGCTCTGAAAGATCCCGGAAGAAACGTTCGACCATATTCAGCCACGACGCACTGGTCGGTGTGAAGTGCACATGAAAGCGCGGGTTGCGCTTGTGCCAGTCGACAACTTTCTGATGCTTGTGGGTCGCATAGTTGTCACAGATTATGTGGATCTGCTTGTCTTTAGGCACGGAGCGTTTGATCTGATTGAGAAACCGAATCCATTCCTGATGCCGATGCTTCGGCATGCAAGTCCCGATCACAGAGCCGTCCAGGGTATTGAGCGCGGCGAACATCGTGGTGGTTCCGTTGCGTTTGTAGTCGTGGGTCAAGGTGCCACACCGCCCCTTCTTCAGCGGTAACCCGGGCTGGGTGCGGTCCAGTGCCTGCATCTGGCTCTTCTCATCACAGGACAAGACGATGGCGTTTTCCGGTGGGTTCAGATACAGACCGACCACATCCTCCAGCTTCTCGGCAAATTGTTTGTCGTTGGACAGCTTGAAGGTTCCTGACAGGTGTGGCTTCAGGCCATGGGCCCGCCATATTCTCCCGACCGTCGAATCACTGACTCCGGTCGCCTTTGCCATCGAGGTACGGCTCCAATGCGTGGCGTTTGGGGGCTTCTCTTCAATCGTCTTCTTTACAATCCGGGCCCGCTTCCGTGCGCTGATGGAGGGAATCCGGCCGCTTCGCGGCGCGTCCTTCTCAATGCCTCCCAATCCATGTTTGGCGAAACGAGCACGCCATCGGCCAACCTTCTGAAGCGTCATCTTCAGCCGTGCTGCAATCTCCTCGTTCCTCAGACTCTCAGCCGCCAGCAACACAATTTGGGATCGTTCCGCCAACCGTACCGATGTACTACGGCTTCGCCTCAGTCGTTCCAGTTCCTTTCGTACCTGAACATCAAGATCAACCCTCGGTGCTTTCCTCATATCTATATCAGACGTTGGACAAGCACTTACATCTCATTAATTCTGGCGGACTACACTAGCCTACGCGGCGCCTTCACCGCTCTCTGCTCGTCTGATTAGTTTTTGGGAGAAATCTGGTCGAACGAGGCGAGTAGTCCGAACATTCTCGTGTCCGGTCCGACGCCGGGAAAATGTGCTATGTTGAATGAACTCCAGAACCCTTAGGCGAGGGGCTTCCAGGCGTTTTCAGGTGTGATGAACAGGAAGAATAAATTTCGGCTTGCATGGCGGGAAGCCAAGATGATTGGGCGTGGCCTTCTGTCGACCCGACACCCGCTGCTGGCACACGTCATTCCGATGCGTCGCTGCAACCTGGCCTGTGCCTATTGCAACGAATACGATGACTTTTCCCCTCCCGTGCCGATGGAGGACATGGTTCGATGGCTGGACAAGCTGGCGGCGCTGGGTACCTCGATCATCACGATCAGCGGTGGCGAACCGTTAATGCATCCGGACATCGAAGGGATCATCGCCCGGATTCGGCATCACGACATGATTGCCGGGATCATCACCAACGGGTACCTGCTGGTGCCGAAGAAGATCCGGTCTCTCAACGATGCCGGCCTCGAGCACCTGCAGATCAGTATCGACAACGTCAACCCTGACGAGGTGTCGATGAAGAGCCTGAAAGTGCTGGAGAAGAAGCTCGAATACCTTGCCGAGTATGCGAATTTCGAGGTCAACATCAACTCAGTGATCGGGGGAGGCATCAAGAACCCGGAAGACGCCCTCGAGATCACGGCGATAGCCCAGCGGTTGGGTTTCTCGACCTCCCTGGGGATTATTCATGACGGATCGGGTCAGGTGAAGCCTCTGGACCGGAGGGAGGCGCGGGTCTACCGAAAGATCCGGAGCAATGGCAACCGCAGCTACAGCCGTCTGGACTTTTTCCAGGAAAACCTGGCCAAAGGCAAACCCAACGACTGGCACTGCCGCGCCGGAGCCCGCTACATCTATGTCTGCGAAGACGGTCTGGTCCACTACTGTTCCCAACAGCGCGGCTACCCCGGCATCCCCCTGGACGACTACACGAGCGCAGATGTGGAACGCGAATTCTACACAAAGAAACCCTGCGCCCCCAACTGCACCGTCAGCTGCGTCCAGCGCGTCTCGGTAATCGACCACTGGCGCGCCCCCCAGGAACAACTGGCCAACATCCCGTCAGACCTCGACAAAGAAACCATCCCCGCCCTGGACTGAAGCCCAGGCGAACGAAACTTGTTTTCGACGCAAAGACGCAAAGGCGCAGAGTTTATTTCTTGCTTATCGGTCGATTGCGCCTGGCCTGCCCCCTTTCGATTGACGAAACGACTCGAATGTCCTCCGCGTTTGAAAACCCTTTCGTACAAACGACTGTGTCAGTCAGTCAGTCAGTCAGTCAGTCAGTCGGTCGGTCATGTTGGGGGATGCGATGAAAAGGACCTCTGCTTCTCTGCGCCTTTGCGTCGAGTCCAATTGCCGTCGAGAGAATGGTTCCAGGCCAGGCCTACACCCCGAGGATGTTGTACCCACCGTCGACGTAGAGGATCTCGCCGGTGATTCCCCGGGACATGGGGCTGGCCAGGAAAAGGGCGGTGTCGCCGACTTCGCCGGTTTCGGTTGGTTTGCGGAGGGGGGCGCGTTCGGCGTGGAGTTTGACCATACCCGTGATGCCCGATACTGCCGATGAGGCCAGGGTTCGGATGGGCCCGGCGGAGATTGCGTTGACGCGAATGCCATCGGGCCCAAGATCGTTGGCCAGATATCGGACCGATGCTTCCAGGGCGGCCTTGGCGACACCCATGACGTTGTATCCGCTGACGACGCGTTCGCTGCCAAGGTAGGTCAGTGTGACGATGCTGCCTTCGCGTCCTTCCATCAAAGGTGCGGCGCGACGTGCCGTGGCCACAAGCGAGTAGGCACTGATGTCCAGCGCGATACGAAAACCCTCGCGGGAAGTGTCGGCGTAGCGGCCCGAGAGTTCTTCACGGGGCGCAAACGCGAGGGCATGAACCAGGAAATCGAGGCCGCCGACTTTGTCCTTGATCCGGGACATCAACTGGTCGATTTCTTCGTCGTTTGCCACGTCGCAGGGTAGGAGCAGCGGGTTGGTCAGCTCCGGCGCCAGTTTTTCGACGTTCTGCCCCAGGCGCTCGTTCTGATACGCGAGTACCAGGCGCGCCCCCGCTTTGTCCATCGACTGGGCGATGCCCCAGGCGATGCTCCGCTTGTTGGCGACGCCCATGATCAGGCCGGTTTTGCCTTCGAGTAGCATTTGGATAATTACTTGGGGCCCGCCGCCAGAACCGCGTCGGTCATATCCGGGGCGAACTCCTCGAAGTTCTTCTTGAATCGCTCGGCCAGTTCGCGAGCTTTCGAGTCGTAGGCGTCCTTGTTGTCCCAGGTGTTCCGTGGATTCAGTACTTCTTCGGGTACGTTCGGACAGGTCGTTGGGACCTCGAGATTGAAAATTGGATCCATATAGGTCTCTGCTGTGGAAAGCGTCCCGTCCAGCACCGCCTTGATCATCGCGCGGGTGTGAGCGATCTGCATCCGCTTTCCGACACCGTACGGACCGCCGGTCCAGCCCGTGTTGACAAGCCAGCAGTTCGATTTATGCTGCTCCATCCGTTTCCGGAGCAGGTTGGCGTAAACGGTCGGATGGAGGACCATGAACGGCGCGCCGAAGCACGTGCTGAAGGTTGCTTGTGGCTCCTTACCAAGGCCCGCCTCGGTTCCGGCTACCTTCGCCGTGTATCCGGAGATGAAGTGGTACATCGCCTGCTCCGGCGTTAAACGGGAAACCGGGGGCAGGACCCCGAAGGCGTCGGCGGTCAGCATCACGATGTTGTCGGGATGGTGGCCGCGCCCGCTGGTCTCGATGTTGCGGATGTAGGAGATCGGGTAGGCGGCGCGCGTGTTCTCGGTGATGGAATCGTCGTTGAGGTCTATCCGTCGCGTCTTTTCGTTGATCGGAACATTTTCGATTATCGTGCCGAATCTTCGCGTTGCGTTGTAAATGTCCGGTTCGGCCTCGGCGGAAAGCCGGATCACTTTCGCATAGCACCCACCTTCAAAGTTAAAGACACCGTTGTCTCCCCAGCCGTGCTCGTCGTCGCCGATCAGGCGTCGTTCCGGGTCGGCCGACAGGGTCGTCTTGCCGGTTCCGGACAGGCCGAAAAAGATCGCCGAAGAACCGTCCGTGCCGATGTTTGCCGAGCAATGCATCGGGAAGACACCCTTTTGGGGCAACATGAAGTTCATGATCGTGAAGACGGATTTTTTGATTTCGCCCGCGTACGCCGTGCCGCCGATCAGTACCAACTTTCTGGCGAAGTTGACGAGGACGAACGCTTCGGAATTCGTGCCGTCGACTTCCGGAATCGCATGAAAGTCCGGGAGGCTGACCACGGTAAACTCGGCCGGCTCCCCGGAGGTCCGCCGAATGAACATGTTCCGGGCGAAGAGGCTGTGCCAGGCTTTTTCCGTTACGATCTCGATCGGGAGCCGGTGCTCCGGGTCGGCGCCCGCATAGCATTCCTGGACATAAATGTCCCTTCCCTGCAGGTAGCTTTCCAGACGGCCGACCATCGCATCGAAGCGCTCGGTCTCGATCGGTCGGTTGACCGGTCCCCACCAGACCTTGTCGGCACACGAGGGTTCCATCACGATGAACTTATCGTTGGGAGATCGCCCCGTGCGGGATCCGGTGCCAACCACGACGGGCCCCATGTGGGCGACCTGTGCTTCATCTCGTCGGATGATGTGTTCGTAGAGAGCTGCGGTTGACAGATTGCGAAACGTATTCCGCACGCGATTCGAGATCAGAGAATTCGTCATGGAGTCCCCAGGTTGGTTCGGAACGAGCCTTTAGCGGCCGCGAAATGTAGGAAGTCGCACTCAGCAGTAGCGTCGTCAGACATAGAGTGTACGAGTGAATCGAAGTGTGCCAACTCCCCTTGTACCACAGTCGCCACCTGTTTCGATCTGAGATTTCCTGCCTCTTCCGGCTGCGATTACTCTCACCTTTCCATATCACGGCCGTCGAAGCCGAGTAGTAGCTACAAAAACTGACGCGCTCGGACCCGGGTCCGCCGCTTTTTCTTCGACTCATCATCTCGAGCCCCCGCCCGTTTAGCGAGCGGGGTGCCGGAATGGAGGTACCGATGAGATTACGCATGGTGTCCTTGTGCGTCGTGGCTGGGTTGGCTGTTACCGCCTGTGGAAAGAACGTCAGAACTGAAAACCCGGCTCTGGAACCGACCGCCGTCCTTTATCCGTTCGAACCCATTCCCATTCCCTCCTACGAGGGCATGGGTCTGGCAAAACATAGAGACATCCGGATTTCCCAGGAGATGGCGCGCAGCCAGGCGATGGCCGACCAGGGCTCCAACATATTCGAAACCGTCTCGTCGCGTGTCAGCGAGGTCATCAGTAGCCGTGACGAGCGGGCATCGCTGTTTACCGCCGTCCGGAATCTGTCGACCAGCGTTCCATTGGCAGGCAAGAAATTCGTTGAATACCGGGTCGGTCAGAACACGGGGACAGTCTACTGCCGGATATACATGGCCAAGAGCGAGGTTGATGAGAACGTGATGGACCGGCTCGTCAAGCTGAGCCAGTATCTGATAGACAACCCGATCAAGGAACAGTTGACCCGGCAGCTTTCCGGTCAGGGCACGGTCAGCGCGGACATACAGACGCTGACGCTGTTCCATGAACAGCAGTTGACGCGTGCAAAGGCAGAAAACGGAGGCACCCGGAACTAAGAGAGGCCGAACATGCGGACTTTGATCATTGCAGGTTCCCTCCTGCTCACATCCTGTGCGGGGATTCGACCCGTTCAACTACGGCCGCCTGCCGACGTGCCCGCCGGCCTCACGTGGGGGTATGGAGTGGAGAAAGTTCGTGGAAGGCCGGAGGCGGCGCGGCGGTCGGCATATCTGAAGGCGGTGGACGATCTGCTTTCGCATGGCCCGCTTGTGGTTTCGAGGACCGTTCGCGGGACGACCTCGGTTGTCGATGCCCGTTCGGTAAACCGGACGATGGAATCCACGTTCCGGCTCCGTGCATCGAACATTATTCAACCCAGCTTTCTGCGGGCCGGAGTCGAGGATGGATTTTCCTGGGCGCTCGTCGGTACGAGCGAGCGAGACATTGAACGCGGATGGGAGGAATTTCGGGTCTTCCGCAGAATTTGTGGGTAAAACCGTCTTCCATCGCCGCTTGAGGAGACCACGGTGCTCGCCAAGCCTCAAGGCTTCCCTCGCAAGCTCGGCGGCTGCGCCGTCCTTGACCCTCGGCTGCGCTCCGCGGTGTCGGCTGGTGTGGGCGATGGGGAACGGGGCCTCCGGCGGGGGCTCCGGGCACCGGGTGTAGGCGTCCGACCGAAGTGGGTACTGGAATATTCGCCGTCGAACAAAAGAATAAGGTACTTTGTTTCAATTACTTATGTGCGCACAGGCCTTTGGACTGCCCACAAATTCTGCGGAGGAGGCGGAATTTCTTTCATGGCGTGCGGGGAAGATTTCCGAAGCTCTCACCTTGTTCGAAGAGGCGAACGGGCCGGGTCGACTGGGGATGCTTCAAGCCTCCATGTCCATTCTCGAAGAAGTCGGAGCCCAGGATGATCCAGACCTGGCTTACTACAGGGTGAAAACGGCCCTCGACACCGAGCTTTCCCGATTGGCCGAACTCGAGGCGATGAAGAAGCGCGTGCTCGATGCGGTGGTCGCCGGCCGTCTGACCGAGGCGAACCGTTCCCTCGACATCGCGCTGCTCACGGGCCTTCGGCCGCCCGCCTACGAATCGCTCAAATACCAGATTGAAGACCAGCGAGCACGGGCCATTTCGATAGTCGTCGCGGGGGACTCCCTCTATTACAACGGGAGGTATAAGGAGGCTCTCCGGCGCTACGAAGAGGCGGAGCGGCTGAATGTGGATCATCCCGGTCTGGTTGGGAAGTTGGCTACCGCGGAGGCTTCCCATCGCCAGGCGCGTTCTCAAACCACGATGCGGACCCTGGGTATCGTGGGTGGCACGGTCTCTCGCGTGTTGGGCGAGTATTTCCGGTCGAAAAGGGAGGAAGAACGCTACGAACGGCGGCAAGATCGCGCCGATGAAGATACACAAGATTCCGAGGAATCTGTCGAGACCAAAGTGTCCGACAAGTCTCGAACCGAGGCGAAGAAATCCCGGGTGGGCGACGAGAAGTCGGAGGAGAAGGAAGAACCTGACGCCTCGGAAAAGGCCGAGCAGGTCGACAATGGAGAGGATCCCGATGAGGACGATGACGGGGAGGAAAACGAGGATTTTGTCGGAACAGGGGGAGACGAGTCGTCCGCCTCCGAAACCCGGAAGAAAGTGGTTCGACCGGTCCTGATGCGCATTCCGAGCGAGGCGAAATCGAAGTCCAAACCGAAGAAACCTCCCCTTTAGCCCGCATTTCTCATGAATGGTGCCCAAAACTGCATTTTGGAGACGGAAAAGATGTCGGAGGCTGGGTGGCGAGAGCAAAGATGCCGGCTGAGGGGAGTGACTGGGCCTGGACGAGTGGTGGTGAAGGGAATGACGACGTGAAATCGGATTACAGAGACAGCTATCCCGATCAAAGATCGGAACGTTGGTATGTCTGAGGAGGGGACGCTCAACAGCGAAGCGGGACTTTCTGAAGGTTGGCATAAATCTGAGCGAACACCGCGGCGTAGGGGTATCCGCCAGCCATCCGAATCCAGACTCGACGCACGGTCACATGGATCTGCGCTCCGATTTTGAGCAGCTTCAGGCGAATCGTGGTGCACTGCGCCCGCGCGAATTCGGTGCCCTGCAACCCGAGCCGTCGCAAGGCCTGCATTAACATGTACGCCACCGATGAAAGGTAGAGTCGGAGTTGATTGGCGCGCATGGTGGCCGTGCTGGTCCGATCGGCGAACAATCCGAGCTGTTGCTCTTTGATCCGGTTTTCCATATCCCCTCGGGCACAGTAGATCTG
Organism: Terriglobia bacterium; assembly: GCA_965262425.1. Taxonomy (GTDB): domain Bacteria; phylum Acidobacteriota; class Terriglobia; order 20CM-2-55-15; family 20CM-2-55-15; genus CAZOZZ01. The sequence continues at coordinate 4,521,877 of OZ253536.1, forward strand.
TTCATAGATCTGTCTTGGGGTCTTTCGGCCTTTCGGTAACGAGGTGACGATAAACCGAGGATTGGAGCCCTTGGCCAGATGTTCGGCCTTACCAATGATGCGTCGCTCACGGGTCCAGCTGTCGCGGGTCTGATACGGAAACGTCTTAAAGACGCGCGCTGGCTTTCCCGTCCTGTCGAATCGCTTTTTTGCAGTCGCCATCGGAGTTTCGATCGCGCCCAGCAGTCGATTGTTCTTTGCCAGTCCGATCACGTAATCGACACGGTGTTGGGCCTCGCACCACGTCAGGATCTCATCGCGGCAGAAACCCGAGTCGGCACGAATCACGATCTGGACTCTGGGCCACTTCTGCCGAATCTGTCCGACGATCCGTTCCAGCTCTTTGACCGATCCGGCCGCACCATCGATGTCGGATCGTCGTAGCCGGGCACACAGCAGAAACTCCCCACAGAAGATATACAGCGGCAGATAACAATAGTGCCGGTAATAGCCGTGAAAGAAGCGACCCTCCTGACTCCCGTGAATCGGATCGTCGGTCGCATCCAGATCCAGAATGATCTGCCGCGGCGCCCGCCGATGCGCTTGGAGAAACACGTCCACCATCAACCTATCCATCGCCGCCTCGTCTCGTCCGATCTTCTTGTACGGATGGTCTGCCGCACCCTCGGTCGACAGTTCCAGTCGGTTCAGCGTGCTCTTACCAGCCAGGGCCTTGCCTCGATCTCGTGCCTGTTTCCGGGTCCGACCCTTCGGATCGGTCTCACCCACCATCACGGCCAGCATCGGATCCGACCGGAGTTGGTCGTGGTCGTTCAGATCCTCATAGCCCAAACACAATCCGTACACACGTTGCGACACCAGTTGTTCGATCCCGTGTTCCACAAATCGCGGATCCCGATGATCCTGGAAACATCCGGCAAGCTGTTTCAGAATCCCCGTCCGTTTTTCTGCTTCTCGTAGCAGCAAGCCGCCCGCATCCGTGCTGATGTCTCCTCCGTCGAATTGGCCCCGTACTTCCCGTGAACCTAATGCGTGAAATTGAATCGATTCTGTCTTACACTCTGTATTCATAAAGGCCGCCTCCGTCTGCGCATTTGATGCTTCTAGACAAAGTCATCTATGCCAGACAGGGCGGCCTTTTTCGGTCCTTTCCCTTCCTACTCTGTTTCGATTTATCTCAGATCTCTTGAGAAATGCGGGTTAGATCCGATTATCGAGTTGTGTGATTTGTTTCGGCAGCAGTTTCGTGATGAACCGCAGTTCTGGCGGGACGAGCAGTCGTCGGGCTGCCGCGGAAGGAATGGCTCGCCGGAGGTGAGGTCGTCTGCGGACTAGCGAAAGCCCTCGAGAAACTCGTTCAGCTTCTCACGGTATCCGCGGCTCAGACTCAACTCCGTGCCGTTCTTGAGAATGACGACATACTCTCCGTTGAACATGGGTTGGAGTTCGCGAACCACGTCGACATTGACGATGGTCGATCGGTGGATCCGTAAGAACTTGTCCGGGTCGAGGCCCTCCTCCAACCTGCTCATTGTCTCGCGCATCAGATGAGCGCCGTCTTCGACGTGGAGTCGCACGTAGTTACCGGCAGCCTCGATCCACTGGATTTCAGACGTTTTGAGGAAAAAGACCCGGCCCGATTCTCTGATGACTAATCTCTCCAGGAATCGCCGGCCCGACCCCAACTCCCCCAACAGCTCCAACAATCGATCCCCGGTCTTACCGTTTCGGCCGGCCAGATGCGTCCGCGCCCGCTTGAGAGCCTTGCCGAACCGACCACGATCGAAGGGCTTCAGGAGGTAATCGAGTGCGTGAACCTCGAAGGCGCGGATGGCGTGCTGGTCGAATGCGGTTACGAACACAACAACCGGCATATCGTCGGCTCCAACCGCGCCGATCACACCGAAGCCATCCAGGCCCGGCATCTGGATGTCCAGGAACACCAGGTCCGGATTGTCGGACCGGATCGATTCGACGGCTTCGTTACCGTCACCACACTCTCCGATGATTTCAATGTCCTTCTCGCCGGCCAGCAACGTACGAATCTTCCCCCGCGCCAGGGGCTCATCGTCGACGATCAAGGTGCGCCATTTCCTGCTCATTGGCGGCTTCCCCCATCGTCGGTCGAGGAACGGAACGGAATCGTGATGCGGACCTCCAGCCCACCGCCGTCGCCGCTCTCGAGCTCGAACCGATGGTCATCACCATAAAGGCGCTCCAGGCGCGCGCGGGTGTTCGAAAGGCCAACGCCGCCGTTGTCTGCGGTCCAATCCTCGGGCAATCCTCCTCCGTCATCACGAATCCTGAGCTTGAGCACGCTGTTGTTACGCTCGGCCCTGACGGAAACCGTGCCACCGGACGTGCGCGGTGCGATCCCGTGACGGATGGCGTTCTCGACCAGAGGCTGGAGCAGGAGGTTCGGCACTTGTGCATCGAGCGTATCGTTGGCGATCGAGATATCGACCTTCAATCGATCGCCAAACCGAGCCTGCTCGATTTCGAGGTAGGGATCCAGGAATTCCAGTTCTCTCTTGAGCGACACTTCCTGAACGCCCGTGTTCTGAAGGCTGAGCCTCAGAAGATCGCCCAGTCGGCTGATCATCCGGTCTGCCAGCTCCACGTCCTTATGAACGAGAGCCGACACGGTGTTTAGCGCGTTGAACAGGAAGTGCGGGTGTAGCTGCATCTTGAGAACCTGCAACTGCGACTGTGCGAGACGCGCCTCCAGATCAGCCGCCTTCAACCGCCGCTCCTGGTACAACCGGTAGTATTCGATGGCATATCCGGCACCCACGACAACACCGAATATGATGACGTTGAGGTGAAGGTTCGCCATGGCGAGGTTCGACACTCGGGCGATTGGGCTCGTTGAACCCATGACAACGCCCGCCACGGCGGCGGCTACGAAGACGTGGAGGGCGGCAAAGAAGAACGAGGCGGCACCGTACGTCACAGCGCCGCGAAACCATCGTGCCCTCTCGAAAGGAAACCGTTTGACAAACCAGAAGATCAGAGGCGTCAGGGCCGCCCAGGTCCCGTAGTTGACGCCGGGAAACTGCAAGGCCTGGCTCCACGAAACGTAGCTGTCCGCGTAGGCTCCGTACAGGACGGCCTGGCTTGCGGAAAACACCGCCACCAGCGCCCACCCCGTGCAGATGAGGATCCACTTTGCCCAGAGGCCTCGCTTTTCGACCGGCATATCTTTATTTATACATGAGCAGAGACGGAGAGACACAGCGTGGGATGAACCCACCAGTTTCGGTGACCAGTGTCGCTGGCCGAGGGATGATCCCGGACTGGTTCTGAACACGGCTCGAAAGCCGATCCGGGATTCGTGTGTCTCGGTACCAGCGATTTTCTGTGTCGCCCGCGGCCGCACCCCGTTTTACTCGCCTGGCTACTCGTACCTTAAAGAAACGGTCGGATCGACGCGAGCCGCTCGGAGCGCCGGGATCAACGTGGCGGCGATTGCCACCACAACCAGCACGGACGAGGTTGTCAACAGGGTCGGCAGATCCGTCGGGGTTACCTCGAATAACAGGCTCTCCAGGTAGCCGGTCAGCCCCGACGCCCCGATGAGTCCAATCGCCAACCCGGCGAGTGTGAGAGCCAGGCCCTGCCCGACAATCATCTTGACCACGGTGGTGCGCCTCGCACCCAGGGCCATGCGGATTCCGATCTCGGCGGTCCGTTGAGTTACCGAGTGCGCCACCACGCCATAGATTCCGACCAGGCACAGTGTGAGCGAGATCAACGCGAATATTGAAAACAGAAACATCGTAAAGCGCTGTCTGGATACAGATCGCGAGACGATCTGGCTCATTGTCGAGACGCGGTAAGCAGGTTGATCGATGTCGATCGAGAGAATCGCCTCTCTCGCCGGATTGATTAATGAAACAGGATCGCCTGTCGTCTGGATCGTGAAGCTGTAAGCGCTAACCATCTGCGCCTGTTCGAAGGGGACGTAGAGTTCGGGCTGGGATTCCTCGTCCAGTCCAAAATGCCTGATGTCTGCGACGACGCCTACAATCTCCCGCTGCCGCTCTCCAAAGTTTCGAATACGCATCCGGCGATCCACGGGGTTTTCACCAGGCCAATAGGCGGCCGCCATAGTTTCGTTGATGACGACCACCTGGGGTGCTTCACTCCTGTCTCTTCCCTCGATAAGGCGGCCCTTCAAGAGGTTCACTCCCAGCGATTGGAAATAACCCGGACTGACACTTCGATACTCTCCCCGGGGTCGGGTTCCTGGTTCCGGTTCCGGCAGTCCTTCAATTTCCAGCCCGATCCGGAAATTGTTGTGGGTCAGAGGCAGCATGTTTACGATGCCGACCGACTCGACGCCGGGCAGCGCGAATATCGTGTCCACTGCACGAGCGAAGAAGTCCTGCCTCTGTCCGGATTCGGGGTAGGCGCTTGCGGCCAGCGACACGCGCATCGTGAGGACTCTGTCGGTGTCGAAACCCTTGTCCACTCCCAACAGGTGTGTGAAGCTTTTGATCAGAAGGGCCGAACCGACCAGAAGAAGCAGCGCCAAGGCAATCTCGGAAACGACGAGGGCACTCCGAATACGACGAGATTGCATCGTTGCGCCACTGGACACGACGCGTAGGGCTCGATTCAAATCGATACTCGATGTCAATATGAACGGGGTGACGGTAAACAGCACGCCGGCAATCGTAGCCACGCCGATTGTGAAAGCCAGGACGCCGAAGTCGATCCCCACTTCACTAAGCCTGGGGATCTCGGGAGCCAACCGGTGCAGCGCGGCAACCGAGACCGTTGCGAGTAGCAACCCCAGCAGTCCACCCAATGCGGAGAACACGAGGCTTTCGGTCAACAACTGTCGCAGGGTTCGCGAACGCCGGGCGCCGAGTGCCGTACGCAAGGCGATCTCGCGGTGTCGCTTTGTCACCCGGCCGAGCAGGAGGTTCGCGACATTCGAGCACGCAATCAATAGAACGAAGCCAACCGAACCCAGAAGCGCCAGCAACACCGGCCGCGCACCGCCCACAAGCTGCTCTTGAAGCGGCACCAGGTGCGCGGAGCGACCGGAATTCTGTGCCGGATATTCCTGTTCCAATCGTTTGTTGACCAGGTCCATCTGCTCCTGTGCAGTTGGGAGCGCAATCCCGTCCTTGAGTCGTCCGATCGCATTCAGATAATGGGCGCCGCGTTCCTCAAGATTCCCGCCATCGAAAGCGATGGTGCCCCACAATTCGGCGTTCTCGAGTCCAAACGGGAAATCGAAATCGGCGGGCAGAACACCCACGACCGTGTAGGGACGACCGTCCAGTGTCAGCGTTTTCCCAACAACCTCTCCACCGCCGAAACGCGTCTGCCAGAGTCCGTGACTCATCAGGGTCACGGACCCTTCTTCGGGTTGGTCCTCTTCAGGGAAGAAAGAGCGGCCCACCACGGGTTGGACTCGCAGTAACCCGAAGAAATTCGCCGTCGTCTTGGCGGCAAGTAATTCGACTGGTTCGCCGCTTCCGGTGAGCGTGAAGCTACTGTCCCGAAATGCCGCGATGTCGTCAAAGGCCCCAGCCTGTTTCCAGTCCAGCATGTCGAGGTAGGACACCTCCGGCCCGGAAACCGGACCCTCGGCGACTAAGGAAATCAGTCTGGCCCACTCCGCGTACGGAAGTGGTCGAATCAGAACCGCCTGGACCACACTGTATACAGCTGTCGTCGAGCCGATTCCAAGTGCGAGCGTAAGAATGACAGCGGCAGCGAACCCTGGATTCCGGCGGAGCGTCCGTCCGGCGTAACGGACATCCTGTCCCAGCACGTCCCAGTGTTCCCGGGGAGCACCAAAGAGAACCCCGCCTGCGATCCGCAGAAAGAATGCAAGCCGAGAAATTCGACCAAGCGGCGCACTTTGTCTCTGTGCCTCGAAGACCTGTTCCATCTCCCGACCGTAGTCACCGCGGAACTCATCGGGGAACAATTTCAAGAGGGTCTTGAAGAGCCTGGTGGACATGAAGGTTCTCCTAGTGGTCCCCGTCAAACAGACTGTAACTTATCGAGCTTCTTTCGGGCACGTTGAACTTTTTCAAGAATATCGGAAGCCGTTGCGGTCCAAATGAAGGGCTTCGGGTTCTGATTGTGACCCCCGACATATTCCTCCACGGCCTGGATTAGCTCAGGAACCGAATGGAAAACCCCGCGCCGAAGCCGTTGTTCGGAAAGATCCCGGAAGAAGCGTTCGACCATGTTCAGCCAGGATGCACTGGTCGGTGTGAAGTGCACATGAAAGCGCGTGTTGCGCTTCAACCAGTTGACGACTTTCTGATGTTTGTGCGTGGCGTAGTTGTCGCAAATGATATGGATCTGTTTGTCTTTCGGCACGGAACGTTTGATCTGATTGAGAAACCGGATCCATTCCTGATGACGATGCTTCGGCATACAGGTCCCGATAATCGAGCCGTCCAGCGTATTGAGCGCGGCGAACATCGTGGTCGTCCCGTTGCGTTTGTAGTCGTGGGTGAGGGTGCCGCACCGCCCCTTCTTCAGAGGTAACCCGGGTTGCGTGCGGTCCAGGGCCTGCATCTGGCTCTTCTCATCGCAGGACAAAACAATGGCGTTTTCCGGAGGGTTCAGATACAAACCGACCACATCCTCCAACTTCTCGACAAATTGTTTGTCGTTGGAAAGTTTGAAGGTGCGTGCCAGATGAGGCTTCAAGCCATGAGCCCGCCAGATTCTCCCTACCGTGGACTCGCTGACGCCGGTTGCCCTGGCCATCAAGGACCGGCTCCAGTGCGTGGCGTTCGGAGGCTTCCCTTCGACCGTCTTCTTCACGATCCGGGCCCGCTTCCGGCGGCCGATCGAGGGAATCCGTCCACTGCGGGAAGCGTCCTTTTCGATTCCCCCGAGGCCATCTTCAACGAAACGATCGCGCCAACGTCCGGCCTTTTGACGAGTGATGTCCAACTTGGCAGCGATCTCCTGATTGTCCAGACCCCCGGCGGCCAGCAAGACAATTCGAGATCGTTCCGCCAACCGGACCGCCACACTGCGGCTTCGGCTCAGTCGCTCCAGTTCCTTCCGCACAGGAATGTCCAATTTAATCGTCGGTGCTCTCCTCATATATACTCAGACGTAGGAAAGCTGAATAAGTTACATTAACTGTGACGGACTACACTAGCAGCCCGTGGCAGAAGTGGGGTTTTCTGAGTTGAGAGTTTCAGGTCTTCGCCCGGACGGAACGGCGTTTAAATCGATTCTGGAGCGCTGAGGATGGAACGAGAGCGATTCACAGTGGCTCCAGAGCAGTATTAAGGTGAATAAGGCCATGACATGTTGGCCCTGAAGGCCTCGTGGTGTGCCGTTTCCGAAATTGTTCCGAAGGATCAGGCTCAGATTCAAAGCGGCATATTGAATCAGGACGCGCTTGAGAATGTTGTCCCGATGTCGGAGGTGAACCCGACGCATTGCGCCGGTTTCCAGCGTGTGTGCGAACGGTCGTTCCAACATCAGTCCGCGCTGTCGGAGTAATTGCTTGCCCCGGTTGCCTCGGATTCGTCGCCGGTTGGCATAGACGGCCTGTTTTTCTTCGGACTTATCTTTCCAGTTGCGTCGGCCCCGGTCCGGTTCCGAGATGTAGCTGCGAATGTTGAGGTCTTTGAATCCGGTCAACGTATCGTTACTGTGATAGCCCTTATCCGCCACCAGTTCGGAGAGCACATCGTTCCGAAGTTTCGATCCAGGATCGGCGGCCAAGGTCTCCATCTGATGCGCGGCTTGGATCATCGTTTCTTTGATCGTCGTCGTGTCGCCCTGATCGGCACCCTGCACCGTGACCGCCAGGATGGCTCCGGTCTTCATGTCGGCGGCATGCTCCACCTTATGGGCCAGATGCGTTCGTCCGTCCTTCATCTTCGTGATTCGCGCATCCGGGTCGTGGGGATGCTCCCACTCTTTGTTCGATCCTTTCTTCGACCGCTTGCGGTCGAGTCGCCCCAGCTCGGTTTGCGTCGGTGTCTCGATCCCAGACGCCTTGGCCAGCCGTGTCAGGAATTGGTTGTAGGCTTCTCCGGTGTCCCGGCGTACGATCGACCGCATCGCCGCGTTGGCTTCCAGTGTCGATGCATCCACGCCCACCGTCTTCCCATCGATCAGGCCCTCACCGGCCAACACGCCCAACATCCACGAAAAGACCTTTCCATGTGTTTCCAGATCGATCAACCGTCGCGTCCGCGAGACTGTCGAATGATCCGGCACCCCTTCGCTCAGCCCGACTCCAAGGAATCCTCGCAAACTCAGAGAATCGGCACACCGCCACGCTATGCCACGCTCCGAATCGATTCCTTCGAAATAGCCCACCAGCAACATCCTAAAATACTTGCCCGGCGCCACGCTCGGCCGACCCATCACCTCAGCGTAGAACTGCTCACAGGCATCTTCGACGAACCGGTCGGACTTGGCTTGGTCCAAGATTCGGTTAACCCGTTCGTAGAACACGTGGCCCGCTGTCCGCGGCAACTCTGCTGTCGCAACCCATAACGTGGCTTGTCGGTCCTTTTTCCGTCCCATTCCCATATCGCGTTCTCCTTCCACTATCTTCCTCGCGATACGGTCGCATGGGGTCCGTTGTTAACTATGAAGTTGACTTGCACCACGGGCTGCTAGGAGCCTGCGCGGCAGAAGGACCGGAATTGGGCGGTACCGGAACGAAGATGTAGGACATGTCACGAACCTATCGGACCTATATTCCGGAACAGAGCCTGCTGATGCCGCCGTCGTTGAGAGATTGGCTGGCGGAAGATCACCTGTCCTATTTCATATCGGATGCCGTGGACGCGATGGATTTGAGCGCGTTTGAAGAGCGGTATGGAAGTGAAGGACCAGGCAATCAGGCGTACGATCCGCGGATGATGGTGAAGGTGCTGATCTATGGGTACGCGACCGGGGTGTTTTCGTCCAGGAAGATGGCGGCAAAGATGAGCGAAGACGTGGCGTTCCGAATGTTGGGATCGGCGAACTTCCCGGCACACCGAACGATTTCAGATTTTCGCAAACTGCATCTGGAGGAGTTCGGGAACCTGTTTGTGCAAGTGGTGAGAATGGCGCGAGAAGCGGGACTGGTGAAGATGGGAACCGTGGCGGTGGATGGAACCAAGATGCGGGCGAATGCGAGCAAACGCAAAGCGATGAGCTATGAACGGATGAAGAAGCAGGAAACCGAGTTGGGGGAACAGATTCGGGATCTGATCAATCGGGCAACCGCGACCGATGAGGAAGAAGACCAGCGTTACGGGGCCGATCGGCGAGGAGACGAACTACCCGAAGGATTGGCGACGCACGAGAAGCGACGGACCACGATCCAGGCGGCGATGAAGCGACTCGAAGAGCGTCAGATGGCTGCCGACCAGGAAGCGGAAAGGAAACCGGGAGACGACAAGCCTGGAAGCGGCAAGAAGGGCAAGCCGTTCAAACGCCCCATGGGTGAGCCCAAACCCAAAGCCCAGGATAACTTCACCGATCCGGAAAGCCGGATTATGAAGACCTCGACGGAAGGATTCCAACAATGCTACAACGCGCAGGCGGCGGTGGATTCCGAGGCGCGAATCATCGTCGCCACAACGGTGAGCAACAATGCTTCCGATACCGGACAGTTGACACCGACTCTGGATGAGTTGAACAAGAATCTGTCCGAGAGTCCGGACCGGGTACTGGCGGATGCGGGATACCGATCCGAGTCGAATCTGCGAATGCTGGAACGACGAGAAATTGATGGGTACGTCCCGATGGGCCGCGAGAAGGATATTGACACGGCCCCACTCCCACCCAAAAGCACAGCGATGGGTCGGATGATCCGCAAGATGAAAACCCAGCGAGGGCGTGATCGTTACCGGGCCCGAAAGCACATCGGTGAGCCACCGTTTGGGTGGATCAAGTCGGTGCTCGGATTTCGACAATTCAGTCTGCGAGGTTTGGACAACGTCACCTGCGAATGGAACCTGGTGGCTCTGGCGGTGAACTTGCGACGGATGAACGGAAAGATCGAATGGGCCTAGTCCGCAAAACCGGGGACAACCAACCCAGCCCCGGGGCCAACGACTCAGGTCCGCACAGCTTCGAACAGGTCATTTCGAAAGAATCGGGCGGTTCTGCTCCCAAGACCCTATCGAATCCCAATAGCTCCGAGTTCTTCGCGCTTTGCCATTGAGAAGGACGCGCCGCGAAGCGGCCGGATTCCCTCCATCAGCGCACGGAAGCGGGCCCGGATTGTAAAGAAGCGATTGAAGAGAAGCCCCCAAACGCCACGCAGACTCCTAGGTGGGTTCTGTCCGCATTAAGTTCTTTGATCGCGCCATTGCCACGATCTCTTCCAGACGCTCCGTTTCGAGAACCGCCGTTTCACGCCCCTGATCGGTCAACCTGTAATAGCGCCGACGTTCATCATCAAGAGAGGGGTCCGGGCGCTCCGAGCTTTCGGCGATCATGCCGGACCCGAGCAGTCGCTTGATGACCGGATAGAGCGTTCCCGGGCTGAGTTGCACTTTTTCATCTGTGCGCCGGCGGACCTCTTTGATGACTGCGTAACCATGTTTTTCTCCATCGGCGAGAGAAATCAGGACATGCAGCATGGACATTGAGAGCGCCGGGCTTCCCTTTTTGTTCCCTTTCGGCATTCGTACTCCTTCGTTTTGGATCCTCGGTCCTTGCGTTACTCTATTGCTGTTCGACTAATTATATCGTATTACTATATATTATCAAGTATGTCGATATAGTTTGGCCGGCCTTACATTGTTCAGTCGACTTTCCCCTTGACAATCTACAGAAGGGGCTCTACCTTTTGTAGATAATCTATTAGAGTCCCAAATGACCGGTTTCGTGGGGGAACAGGTCAGAAACCGAACATAGGTTGAACAGGAGCAGGATGATGGGTTCATTGCTACACGACATTCGATACGGACTCCGGACTTTGACCAAGAGTCCTGTTTTTACAATCGTGGCCATTCTGACGCTGGCCCTGGGCATTGGTGCGAACACGGCCATCTTCAGCGTCGTCAACGGAGTTCTGTTGCAACCTTTGCCCTACGAGAGCGAGGAACGAATCGTCAATCTCCAGCAACCTGCGCCCCTGATCGATGTCCAGAACGCCGGTTTTTCACCACTGGAAATTGCCGACTACCGGGAGCAAAGCCAGGTCCTGGAGAGCGTCGTTGAATATCATTCGATGCCGTTCAATCTGGTTGGTCGGGAAGAACCTCAACGCGTGCAGACCGGTGTGGTGTCCTGGAATTTTTTCGACATGCTCGGTGTGCGGCCAATTCTGGGCCGCACGTTTCGTGAGGACGACGAAACCCACCAAGCCGACGCCGTTCTGGTTCTGGGGTTCGACTACTGGCAGCGAAGCTTCGGAGGCGACCCGAACATCATTGGCGAAGAATTCGAAATGAACGACCGGGTTCACAGAGTGATCGGAGTGCTTCCTTCGATCCCCCAGTATCCGAACGAAAACGATGTTTATATGCCATCGACGGCCTGTCCTTTCCGGCAGGGAGAAATGTGGCGAACCGTCAGGGGAATGCGGGGTCTGACCGTATTCGGAAAAATCAAAGAGGGAACCACCATCGAAGGGCTCGCAACCGATTTGTCTACCGTTGCCGGTCGTCTTCATTCGGAATATCCGGAGTTCTACCAGGAGGACCGCGGGTACCAGACAAATGCCACTTCCCTTAGGGAGCAGTTGACGCGCCAGGCCGGACCGACGCTGTGGATCCTGCTTGGGACCTCGCTGGCGCTGCTCTTGATTGTCTGTACGAACCTGGTGAACCTGACTCTGGCGAGGCATGTCGGTCGCGAGCAGGAGATGTCCGTACGCGCGGCTCTGGGAGCCGGGCGCGGCCGGTTGGCGAGACAACTGGTGACCGAAGGAACGATTCTGGCGCTTGTGGGCGGCGTAGCGGGGTTGGCCGTGGCCTACCTGACTCTGGATCTGCTCAAAGCCTTTGCCGCACGCTTTACCACGCGTGCGGCGGAAGTCGCGATCGACCCGACCGTTCTCTTGTTCACGCTTGGCGTGTCACTGGCCACGGGGCTTGTGATCGGTCTCCTGCCCGCTCTTCGTTCGAGGCTGAACCTCACAACCGAAATCAAAGCCGGAAACATGCAGTCGGCTGCGGGAGGACACCAGTCCCTGAGGAAAGTGCTTGTCGTCTCTCAGGTCGCGATCTCGTTCATGCTGCTGATCGGAGCTGGCCTCATGATCCGCAGTTTCTGGAAGCTCCAACAGGTGGATCCCGGTTTCAATCCCGAGAGCGTCCTGACGGCAAGGTTGGATCTGAACTGGTCGAAGTACGACAATCCGGAAATTATCCGAGGCTTTGCTGATGCCCTGGACGTAGAGTTGGCCCAATACCCTGGCGTGATGTCGGTTTCGTTTTCCAACTCGTACCCTCTGAACGGCGGCACACCGTTCACGCAGGGGTTCGAGATCGAAGGGCAGGTCATCGAAGAGGGCAAGCCACTGCCGCGAACGGTCATGATCTCGGCCAGTCCGGAGTACTTTCAGACGATTGGGACACGTCTGCTCCAGGGACGTACTTTCAACAGCTTCGACCAGAATGAATCATCTCGTGTGGTCGTTGTGAGTCGGACCTTTGCGGCCAAGCACTGGGATGAAGGTGAGGCGATCGGTAAGCGAATCCGACCGCCGGGAGGAAACCAGGATTGGCTCGAGATCGTCGGAATCGTTGATGATGTCAAACAGTTCAGCCTCGATCAGGAAGACTCGGACATGGTCTTCACACCTTTTTCGATCTTTCCGTCCCGTGATATGCGTGTCCTGGTCCGGAGCCGTGTCGACGCGGGAGCTCTGGCCCTCCAGATCCGCGAAAGCGTTCGAAAACTGGACCCGGCTCAGCCCGTTGCCGAAATCCAGACACTCGAGGCGGTACGGCGAGAATCATTGGCCTCACCCCGTCTGACTATGTTGCTGCTCGCCCTGTTTGCGGGCCTGGCTGTGACCATCACCGCAACTGGAATCGGCGGGGTCATCGCTTTCACCGTGAGCCAGCGTACGAGCGAGATCGGCCTGCGAATGGCGCTGGGCGCTCAGCAGGGGATGGTGCTGGGGATGATTCTCCGACAAGGGCTGACCCTGGTCTTAATCGGTCTGACGATTGGTCTGGCCGGGGCGCTGGCCCTGGGCGGACTGATGGCGGGTCTGTTGTTCGGCATCGAACCTACCGATCCGTGGACGTTCTTCGGAGTGGCTGTCGTACTTGCGGGAGTCGCGGTCATTGCATGTCTGTTGCCCGCACGGCGTGCCACGGCAATCAGTCCGATGACTGCATTGAGAGTCAATTAGAACAGGCGAACAGGGAGCCGGTCTTTAGTGGAGTTCCGGCTCCCTGCATCCCCCCCTCCCAGACCCCATCCCGGTCGCGTCAAAAGGCGCACTTTTCGAGTCCTGGAAAGTTGCCTCCCGCAGTGCTTCACATCATCTAAACTATTTGATATCGTAACTTTCTGTCCGTCACGGTCGTACTCGACTATAGGTACAACCAGACGGGCCCGCCTTTTAACAAAACTTAATAAATGAAGGTTGGACACGCTCGGGTTCGAAGTGTCGCAATAGGATCGTGCTACAGGAGAGGGTTGTGAGGTCATGAAAAAAAGCCTTAAGGTCGGAATCGCGTTAGGGGGGCTCGTTGTCGTCATCGGGCTGGTGTCTTTCAGCTTGTTCGGCGAAGACGTCCAAGAGACGGAGTTCTTTACAACAGAGGTCGCCCGCGGATCGATTCAGAACACTGTTTCTGCCACAGGGACGGTTGAACCGGTCGTGACGGTTCAGGTCGGCAGCCAGGTGTCCGGGCAGATCGAAACACTTTATGCGGACTTCAATTCGGTTGTCGGCGCCGGGCAGTTGCTTGCCAAGCTCGACCCTCGAACTTTCCAGTCGACCCTCGAAAATTCCCAGGCCAGCATGGTGTCGGCGAATTCCCGGGTCACGACCGCCGAAGCGGATCTCATCAATGCACATGCGAGTCTGGCGAACGCTCTGGCCGGTCTGGAGGCCACTCGGGTAGACACCGAGAAAGCGGCCATTCTGTTCCGGCGTGCGGAGGAAATGAAGGAAGCCGGGCTGATCTCCGAGACCGATTACGACAACGCCAAGGCTACCGCTGACGCCGGAGTCGCGCGGTTGAAGCAGTCCGAGGCCGGCATCGATCAAGTAAGGGCCCAGATCCTTTCCCGAGAAGCGGGGATTGAGCAGGCGAAGTCGTCGGTGATCCAGGCCCAAGCCGACGTCAGCCGATCCGAAATCAACCTTGAGTACACCAATATCTATTCTCCCGTTGATGGCGTGGTGATCTCGCGCGAAGTCGACGTGGGCCAGACGGTGGCGGCCAGCATGTCTGCTCCCACCCTTTTCCTGATCGCCAACGACTTGTCTTTGATGCGGGTCAACGCGAGCATTGACGAGGCCGATATCGGCAAGCTCTCGCAGTCGAACCAGATCGGTTTTACCGTGGATGCATATCCGGGGGAGCGGTTCAGAGGGTTCATCGAGGAAATCCGTCTCAGTCCTTCAACCTCCCAGAACGTCGTTACATACAGTGTGATTATCGGTGTGAACAACGAGGATCTGAAACTGAAGCCCGGCATGACGGCCAACATCACGGTGACCGTGGACCGGCGTGACGGTGTGCTGAGCGTACCCAATGCGGCTTTGAGATACAGGCCTCCCGATGCGGAAGACGAGGCGCCACAGCAAACCCGCGGGGGTGACGGTGGGGGCCGGGGGGGACGGGGAGGCGGCCGAGGTGGAGCTGCCGAGACGACCTCCCCCGAGGACCGCCCGACTCCGGCGGAAGCTGAGCAGGTCGCCGGCGCGGGCCGCAGAGAAAGGGGTGGCGGTCGCGGAGAGGTCGGTCCTGGTGGTCGTGGTGAACGCCAAGGCGGCGGTGGCCGTGGTGGTCGTGGCGGGGGACAGGGTCGAGGCGGTCGACGCGCCGGTGGTTTTCCGGGTTCGGCCGGACCAGGTGGAGCCCAATTCTCGGGTGGGGACATCCGGTCCGCGGCGCCCGGCCAGCTATGGGATGCCGGACAGAAACTCCAGTTCAATGACGCGCCTGCGGTCAGGCCCCGTCCAGGCCGTGTCTATGTCCTGACGGCGGCCGGAGTTCCCGAGGTCCGCGACATCACTTTGGGCATCACCGATGGTGCCCGCTCCGAAGTACTGGTTTCGGATCTTCAGGAAGGCGACCAGGTCATCATCGGCGACTCGTCCCAGGGGGACGACATCGGGACCCAGCAGGGATTTAATCCGTTCGGGGGCTTCAACCGAGGTCGCGGTGGATTCGGCGGCGGCCGGGGGCGCCGGTGATCGAATCGTCGACCGAACAAGCAGCGGATCGCGTGTTGAGGGCCACTGGACCGGAACCGGAAGCGGTCATCGTGCTGGACCACGTGCGCAAGGATTACCCGTTAGGCGACTTCGTGGTGCACGCGCTCCGGGGCGTGTCGCTATCCGTCCATCGCGGGGACTACGTCGCCATCATGGGGCCGTCGGGTTCGGGCAAATCGACGATGATGAATATCGTGGGTTGTCTGGACCACGCCACGAAAGGAACGTACAAGATTGACGGGCTCGATGTCTCAAAGGCGTCCAAGGCCGAGTTGGCGGATATCCGCAATCAGAATGTAGGTTTCGTGTTTCAGAGCTTTAACCTCGTGTCCCGAACGTCGGCCATCGAGAACGTGGAATTGCCGCTGATTTACGCAGGCGTACCCGCGAAGGAGCGAACCGAAAGAGCTCGACAAGCACTGGCGATCGTCAACCTGTCCGACAGGGCGAAGAGCCTGCCCAATCAGCTCTCGGGTGGTCAACAGCAGCGGGTTGCGATCGCGCGGGCGCTCGTGAACAACCCGGCGATCATCCTCGCGGATGAGCCGACCGGGGCCCTGGACTCGCGAACGTCGATCGAACTCATGGGTGTCTTCCAGAAGCTGAACGAAGAGCGGAAGATGACGGTCATTCTTGTGACCCACGAATCGGATATCGCGGATTTTGCGAAACGGATCATCCTGTTTCGTGACGGTCGAATCCGCAAGGACTATCGCGTCGAAAATCGACGAAGTGCCGAGCAGGCGCTGCTGGAATTGCCCCCTGAAGACGATGATGAGGAGGACGACGAATGAGAGGTCTCGCCATACTGAAGATTTCTTTCTGGGCGCTGGGACGGAACAAGATGCGGTCGGCGTTGACCATGCTCGGTATCATTATTGGAGTATCCGCCGTGATCGCCATGGTGTCGATCGGCGAGGGCGCCAATTCGATGGTCCAGGATCAGATGGAAGCCATGGGCACCAACATCATGTACGTCTATCCCAGTGGAAGGCGGGGTATGGGCGGCGTTCGTGGCGCCGATCAGGGCAGCCAGTTGACGGTCGCGGACGTGGAGGCGATAGAAAACGAGGTTCCGGTTATCGCCGGTGCCACACCCATTGTACGGGCCAGCGGCCAGATGATTTTCGGCAACCAGAACTGGTCCGCATCGGTGCAGGGTACCAACGAGCATTTTCCGGAAATTCGGGAGTGGCCCATAGCGTTTGGTGAGTTCTTTACCGAAAACGACGTGCGCTCCGCGGCTCGGGTTGTCGTGCTGGGAAACACGGTTGCGGAAAACCTGTTTACCGGCGTGGAGCCGATTGGTCAGACCATCCGCATCCGGAACCTCCCTTTTCGTGTCGTCGGCATTTTGAGCGCTCGGGGACAGTCCGGAATGGGGCAGGATCAGGACGATACCGTCATCATGCCCTACACCGCGGCGCAGAAAAAACTGCTCGGACAATCCATCCCGAGAATCAGTCAGGTGATGCTTCGCGCGGTCTCGCCGAATGCGACTACGGTTGCGGAGAAGTTGATCACCGACCTTCTCCGTCAGCGGCACAACATCATCCCGCCTCGAGAGGATGACTTCAGCGTCCGGAATCTGAGTGACATTGCCGAGACCGCCGAGCAGACCGGTCTTGTGATGACATTGCTCCTGGGTAGCATCGCCGCGATTTCCTTGCTCGTCGGTGGGATCGGGATTATGAACATCATGCTCGTGTCGGTTACCGAACGAACTCGCGAGATCGGTATCCGGATGGCGGTCGGGTCGCGTCCCGGTTACATTCGCCTGCAATTTCTCTCCGAATCGATCATCCTGAGCGTGGCCGGCGGTTTGATCGGAATGGCGCTCGGAGCAGCGATGTCCATCGGTGTGGCTCAATTCCTCGAATGGCCGACGCTGGTGTCTCCGACGGCAATCGTGCTGTCGGTCGGGTTTTCGGCTGCAGTCGGGGTCTTTTTTGGTTACTATCCGGCGCACAAGGCTGCGCGGCTGGATCCCATCGACGCTTTGAGATACGAGTAGCTGTGGAACGATGATTCGGTTGTCGAGGCGGACTGCCTGCTGACTCGGACTGAAGTTGCCCTCGAGTGAGAATTGCCCTTAAGAGCCTCCTGCACAGGAGGCTTTTTGCTTGCCCGCCGACCCTCAAGAGAGCAGGATGAATAGAACTTGACACGAATTTACTGGGGTCTCGATGCACAAAGGTCTGATCGTTAGTTTGATTGCAGCGACGCTGGGGTTGGGTCTTCCCGTCGATGCACAGGCGCAAGAGGACGACGTCCTGGTCCGCTGGGGTGAAGAAGTCAGCGAGCTCGAACGGAAGGAAATGGCGCTGGCGAACGAGGCGGCGTGGCGCGCCGAGATCGCTGCGGCGGTGGCCTCCTCGCTGGCGAACCTGCCTGACCTCGCTTTGGCGCGCAGGATGGCCGATCCCGCCCGATTGGATCAGTTGGCCGATGGCTTGAACGACCTGTACGGCGCCTCGCGTGAAGTTCTCTATTACAGGTTTGCTCCCGCTTTTGCCGATTGGGCCGTCGAGCCGGCCGGGAAGGCTTCTAGAGAGTTGGATCGAAGGCTCGACAGGGTTTCGTCATTGATCATCAATCTTGATGCTCCGATGGCCCCTCTTCCCGACGACCTGGCACGTCTTCCACTGTTCAGAAAACTGGACCTCCTCTCCCGTTCCATGGAAACCATGCGGCCGAAGTTCAAGCAGATCATGCGGTCGAAGGACATCGTCGACCTGAACCTCTTGAAGGACGTCCACAGCGAATTCCGAGCCGTGAAAGAGATTGTGCGATCCCTCAGACGCTAAGGGCCCACTCAACAATAGCTTCACACTTTGGCATCCCATCTTCACGCCATCTTCGGCCGCTCCTCAATCGCAGATCCTCGAAATAGCAGGCTATTCCTCCGGTCTGCTCAATCGGTCGCGACCGAATCTGACGCAAATCTGAGCGCCAATTCTGTGAAGCTATTGTTGAGTGGACCCTAAGGGCCCGCCCTGAATAACAAACTGCTAACCTATTGAACTTTATAGGAACGCTGCGGTGAATCATTGTCTGATGTTTCCCGTCGGTTTTGGCGGGGACCACTAGCAGCCCGTGGTGCAAGTCAACTTCATAGTTAACAACGGACCCCATGCGACCGTATCGCGAGGAAGATAGTGGAAGGAGAACGCGATATGGGAATGGGACGGAAAAAGGACCGACAAGCCACGTTATGGGTTGCGACAGCAGAGTTGCCGCGGACAGCGGGCCACGTGTTCTACGAACGGGTTAACCGAATCTTGGACCAAACCAAGTTCGACCGGTTCGTCGAAGATGCCTGTGAGCAGTTCTACGCTGAGGTGATGGGTCGGCCGAGCGTGGCGCCGGGCAAGTATTTTAGGATGTTGCTGGTGGGCTATTTCGAAGGAATCGATTCGGAGCGTGGCATAGCGTGGCGGTGTGCCGATTCTCTGAGTTTGCGAGGATTCCTTGGAGTCGGGCTGAGCGAAGGGGTGCCGGATCATTCGACAGTCTCGCGGACGCGACGGTTGATCGATCTGGAAACACATGGAAAGGTCTTTTCGTGGATGTTGGGCGTGTTGGCCGGTGAGGGCCTGATCGATGGGAAGACGGTGGGCGTGGATGCATCGACACTGGAAGCCAACGCGGCGATGCGGTCGATCGTACGCCGGGACACCGGAGAAGCCTACAACCAATTCCTGACACGGCTGGCCAAGGCGTCTGGGATCGAGACACCGACGCAAACCGAGCTGGGGCGACTCGACCGCAAGCGGTCGAAGAAAGGATCGAACAAAGAGTGGGAGCATCCCCACGACCCGGATGCGCGAATCACGAAGATGAAGGACGGACGAACGCATCTGGCCCATAAGGTGGAGCATGCCGCCGACATGAAGACCGGAGCCATCCTGGCGGTCACGGTGCAGGGTGCCGATCAGGGCGACACGACGACGATCAAAGAAACGATGATCCAAGCCGCGCATCAGATGGAGACCTTGGCCGCCGATCCTGGATCGAAACTTCGGAACGATGTGCTCTCCGAACTGGTGGCGGATAAGGGCTATCACAGTAACGATACGTTGACCGGATTCAAAGACCTCAACATTCGCAGCTACATCTCGGAACCGGACCGGGGCCGACGCAACTGGAAAGATAAGTCCGAAGAAAAACAGGCCGTCTATGCCAACCGGCGACGAATCCGAGGCAACCGGGGCAAGCAATTACTCCGACAGCGCGGACTGATGTTGGAACGACCGTTCGCACACACGCTGGAAACCGGCGCAATGCGTCGGGTTCACCTCCGACATCGGGACAACATTCTCAAGCGCGTCCTGATTCAATATGCCGCTTTGAATCTGAGCCTGATCCTTCGGAACAATTTCGGAAACGGCACACCACGAGGCCTTCAGGGCCAACATGTCATGGCCTTATTCACCTTAATACTGCTCTGGAGCCACTGTGAATCGCTCTCGTTCCATCCTCAGCGCTCCAGAATCGATTTAGACGCCGTTCCGTCCGGGCGAAGACCTGAAACTCTCAACTCAGAAAACCCCACTTCTGCCACGGGCTGCTAGTACGTCACCAGAGGTGTTTGCCCCAGATATTTCCGAGAGCGGAGTTGCTCCAGAATGAAATGTGCCACGTCGGTGCGCGATATCCTGCGCGCCTTAACGCCGTCGAGTTCCGTCAAGACGCGATAGCTACCGGTAAATCCTCCGTTTGTGAGGAAACCCGGGCGAACGATGACCCAGTCGACATCACTGGCCCCGATGATCTCTTCCTGCCGGTCTTTGTCTTCGTAGATTCGCTTCAGCAGGAGTGGCAGGAGCAGTTTGTCATAGAAGAAGCCGCCGTGATTGAGGCTGTCTCCCGCCCCGATGCCAGACACAGACACCAGCCGGGGGACGTCGCGCTTCTTCATCGCGCGGATCACGTTCCGAATGCCCTCGGAAAAAACGGTAATCGGTCCGCGACCTGGTTTGACACCGATCGAGCTGCACACCACGTCCTGCCCGGTCATGGCTTCTTCGACCGACCGCGCGTCGAGGATGTCGCCGCCCACGACCCGGAGTTGTGCGTCGTTAATCGGGTTGCCGGGCTTTCGGACGAGCGCGGTTACCGAGTGGCCGCCCTCGAGTGCCTGCTGGACGAGTTGGAGCCCGATTCCCCGCGTCGCCCCGATGACCAGGATCTTCATTAGCCTGAATATCTTCCCATGAGCGTTTGGCAGCCACAACCGCAACATCGAAAGTTGTAAGATGTTCGCTGGAACAGTTTCTTCGAAGGAGAATCCGGAACTTGTTGCCCGAGCCCCCACCCAGTCGACCCGACATTCGCTTTCGTCTGTTTCGCATTCCAATCCGGATTCATCCGGGGTTCTGGGTGGTCGCAGCCCTGCTTGGCTGGACACTGCCGATTGTCGAACAGGTCTTGTGGGTGGTCGTTGTGTTCGCATCAATTCTGGCGCACGAGCTGGGTCACGCCCTGTCAGCCCGAGCGTCGGGAAAAACGACACACGTTGTTCTTTACAGTATGGGCGGACTGACGATTTTTGACGAGGCCATGCCTGTCCGACTGCGGTGGAACAGGGCTCTTATCGCCGTCTCGGGCCCGCTTGCCGGTTTCATGTTGGCTGGCCTCGCGCATCTGTCGCTGCCCGTTCTGGGACCCACCGAGAGTGGCATCCTGGGTGCCCTGTACTTCCACCTCGTGTGGGTCAATATCGCCTGGGGCATGGTCAACCTGCTGCCGGTATGGCCTCTGGACGGCGGACAGGTCGCCAGGGCCCTTCTGGTCGAGTTTGCCGGGGACACGGGGTTTTCCATTTCATCCCTCGTGTCCGTCGTTGTCGCGGGGGGGATGGCGTTTGCCGCCTGGCAGGTCAGCCAGCCGATCATTGCAATGTTCTTCGCCTATTTTGCCTACCGTGAATTTGAATCGACGGTGTGACACGGTGTCAGCGAAGATGCCTGGCTCCGTTTCGTCCTCTGGTACAATATTGGACCGGACCAAGACTACTCGCAGCGTTACTGTGAGACCGAACCAAGCGTCTCGGAAGGCCCCTTATGATAGGACAGAAAGTCGCTCATTATAAGATCGTTGGAATGCTGGGAACCGGTGGGATGGGTGTCGTCTACGAGGCCGAAGACACCAAGCTCCACAGAAACGTCGCATTGAAGTTTCGCCTCCTCCGCAGAATTTGTGGGCAGTCCAAAGGCCTGTGCGCACATAAGTAATTGAAACAAAGTACCTTATTCTTTTGTTCGACGGCGAATATTCCAGTACCCACTTCGGTCGGACGCCTACACCCGGTGCCCGGAGCCCCCGCCGGAGGCCCCGTTCCCCATCGCCCACACCAGCCGACACCGCGGAGCGCAGCCGAGGGTCAAGGCCGGCGCAGCCGCCGAGCTTGCGAGGGAAGCCTTGAGGCTTGGCGAGCACCGTGGTCTCCTCAAGCGGCGATGGAAGACGGTTTTACCCACAAATTCTGCGGAAGACCCGAAGTTTCTTCCCCCCGATGTCGCTTCCGACGCTCGAGCCGTCGAGAGATTCAGGCGCGAGGCTCGTGCTGCGGCAGCGCTCAACCACCCCAATATCTGCACCATCCACGAAATCGGGGAGCACGACGGACGACCGTTTATCGTGATGGAACTCCTCGAGGGGCAGACGCTCAAAGATCGGCTGGCGGCCGGGCCATTGGCGATCGAGGGCCTGCTTGAAATGGGTACGCAGATCGCTGAAGCATTGGATGCGGCCCACCAGAAGGGGATGGTGCATCGCGATATCAAACCTGCCAACATCTACCTGACGAAGACCGGCGGTTTGAAGGTTCTGGATTTCGGTCTGGCCAAACAAGCCCCCCAAGCCGGCGACGATTCCACTCTCGATGAAACATTGACGACCCTTGACGATGCCAACCTCACCCGCGCCGGGTCTGCCGTCGGAACCGTGGCGTACATGTCGCCCGAGCAGGTTCGAGGGGAAGAGTTGGATTCCCGATCCGACCTGTTCTCGTTCGGGCTGGTCCTCTACCAGATGGCCACGGGCCAACAACCCTTTTCCGGCAGCACGACCGGGGTCATCTTCGAGGCGATCCTCAATCGGGCGCCGACTGCGCCCGTGAGGCTGAACCCGGATGTTTCTCCCCAGCTTGAGGCGATCATCAACAAGGCGCTCGAAAAGAGCCGGGACTTAAGGTATCAGCATGCTGCAGACGTTCGGTCCGACTTGAAACGGCTCAGACGCGATTCAGAGTCCGGATTCACCTCAACAAGCACCCAGGGGGCAAGACCCGCAACATACGCGGCTCCGTCGGGTCGAAAAGTGGTCATCGGCATTCTATCGACTGCCGTCGTCCTCCTGGCCGTCATCTTTCTCGTCGCCTTCGCAATTCGGGGAACTGCCTCCCTGGAGGATAGTGACCTCATACTGCTTACGGATTTCGAAAACCAAACGGGCGAGCCGGTGTTCGATGACACGCTCAAACAGGCGCTGGCCCTCAACCTTGCAGAATCGCCTTTCCTGAACATTGTCTCCGACACCCGGGTGAGAGAGACCCTTCGTTTCATGGAGCGACCGCCAGACGAACGCGTGACGGCTGAAATCGGAAGGGAGATCTGTGAGCGGGAGAGCATCAAAGCAATGATGACCGGCGAAATCGTCATGCTTGGGAGCAACTATGTCATCACGCTCACGGCGCTTAATTGCGTCACGGGTGAGACGATTGCGGCCGAGCAAACACAGGCCGGGAGTAAGGAACAGGTGCTCGGCGTGCTCGGTACTGCCGTTGAAAGCATGAGGGGAAAGCTGGGCGAGTCGCTTCCAATGATCGAGTCCTTCAGCACCCCGATCGAACAGGCAACGACATCGTCGCTCGATGCGTTGAAATCGTTCTCGATGGCGGATGCGCAACGAACGATGGGGCGCGACGAAGCATCCGCGCCGTTCTACCGGCGTGCGATCGAACTGGATCCTCGGTTTGCGGTGGCTTACGCCCGTCTCGGGACAGTCCTCAACAATATGGGCGATGCGGAAGGGGCGATCGAGAATTATGAGAAGGCTTTTGCGCTCAGAGACCGGGCTGGGGAACGGGAGCGGTTCTATCTCACGGCCCACTACTACAACACGGTGGAAGAAGACAGCGATAAGGCGATCGAAACATACAACCTGTGGCAAGAGACCTACCCTCGAGACTCGACTCCATCCTCGAATCTGGCTTCGATATATAGCCGGAGGGGGCAGTTCGACCGGGTCGCGGAGTGGGCGCGAATCAGTGTAGAGTTGGAACCCCATCCGATTCCATACAGTCAGCTTGTGAACGCCTACCGCAATCTGGGTCGGTCCGACGAGGAGCTGGAAACGCTTGAGGACTGGATGGATGAATTCCCGGACGACGGAACACCCCACGCTCAGATGGCCGTCTACCATCTGCAGCGTGGCGACTTCGAGGACGGTCTGGAACAAGCGCAGTTGGCGTATCGGGCGGAGTCTTCGACACAACATCTTCAGCCCCTTATTCTCGCCCACCTTTGCCTGAATCGTATCGGGGAGGCACGCTCGCTTGCTGATGACCATGTTCGAGCCAACGCGGACAACACCAACCTGCGTCTTCAGGCGTATGCGATGGCCCAACTCGAAGGCGATGAGGCTGCGGCGGCCGCGCATGTCGAATGGTCCCGCGGTCGACCCGGCGAACACTTCATGTGGGGCCTGGAGGCAACCATCCTGGGACTTCAGGGCCGTGTTCGGGAGTCCATCGCGTTGTTCGAGCGAGCGCTGGAGGTCCCCATTGATCGCGGCCGGTCCTTCGCCCTCGCCGACATCGCAAGCATCTATTTCATCGCCGGTTATCGAGAGAAGGCTCTGGAGGCCGTCCGATCGGCCCTCGATGAAGACGTGTCGGCGAGATCAAAACTGGGGAGTGTCGGAATCCTCGTCCTCCTGGGAGAGAATGAAGAGGCGGAAGAACTCGTCGCAGAGGTCGGCGATCAGTACCCGTTTGACGACGTCACGCAAGACGCGGTCCTCCCGGCTCTCCGGGCCCTGATAGCGATCAACAGATCCGAGCCCGAGATTGCGCTCGATTTGATACGGGATTCCGATCGGTTCGAACGGGCCGAACCAGCCGTCAACTACGTACGGGGCCTGGCCTATTCGCGAACGGGTTCCATCGAAGAGGCTCTGGCCGAATTTCAGAAGGTGCTCGACAATCACGGGACCGCATTTCGGTCGACCGGCAACGCCATCGTCAGCGCCCTCGCGTCAGTCGAGAAAGCCCGACTGCTGCGCCGGGCGGAGCGCTTCGCCGAAGCCAGCCAGGCCTACGAGAAGATCCTTGAGGATTGGGCCGACGCCGACTCCGATCTGCCAAACCTGATCCAACTCAAGGAAGAATACGAGAATTTGGGGTCGTAGGGTCCTTCGCATTGTAAGAGGGGGATTTTCGACGCAAAGGCGCAGAGACGCAGAGATCTGATTTTCTTGTTCCCGGCTAAGGGTCTCCTACCATCTCCATCCGATCTCTGCGTCTTTGCGCCTTTGCGTCGAATTCTCAGGCGCCCCTACTTGATCTTGTACCCGATCCCGATCCCCACTCTGTCCTGATCGGCCCCCTTCAAAAACCCGTTGTGGAAGTACTCCACCATCAAGTCCAGTTTCGGCAACAGTTGATAGTGAAGGTTCACTTTGCCGACGCTTGTTCCTTTCCCCTCGTAGTTCCAGAAGCCATCGACCTTCCAGGGCCCCGTTAACGGCACCGAGTACCAGGTGCCGCCTCCGCCGGACCCACGTGTCGTGTATGGGAAGACTTCCCAATCGAAGAAAGCCCCTCCCACCATCGCGTTGCCCGACACTCCGAATTTTGTGAAGTCGATGGCGTTCGAGGTCGTGACACGCTCGAAGGCCGGTCCGATTGAAAAGACGCCACGTGTGAATAAGCGGAGCGTGCCTTTGAGTTCTCCGTAGTGCGAGCCTCCGTGACCGAATGTATGCGGGACGATGCCGACGAATCCCCCAAGATCAACCAGATTTAGAATGCGAACATTGCCGTTGAGCTCCGAGTCCACATACTTCGGATTGGCGAACATGGTATGCCCGCCGAAGTTGAGGTTGCCGAACACCGGGGAAGAATCGTCAGCCTGGACAGCATTTTCGCTCGTAACCTGGTGTGTTGTCTGGCCATATGCCTGTGATCCGAGAAGCATCCACAAGCACAGGGCGCCTATGGAGTATCTTCGGTGAAAGTATGGCCGTCTTGGTGGCATGAATAAGAGTCTTCAGAGAGAACGATTCCACGAGGGTCCGCAGATCCGAAGTTGGAATGTTAACTGGGTGGAGGCTTTGGCGCTACCCGTATTTCTGCCGGCCCGCTTCGGCTGATCTTGGCGGTCGCGACTGGCGCTGGTTCGGTTTCATGGCTCTCCCAGTATCGTATCCAGACCAGCCCACAAACCGAACAGGGCGGCCCGGGAGGCGCGAAACATCTCGATCCCCAGGACCGTGACCCGGAAAAGGCGTCTGGGGTGTCCTCCGCGTGTCGGCGTCGTTTCGTCCAACGTCCAGGACAGGTGCCCCTTCGCCTCCAGACGATCCAGGGTCCGGTACAATGCCCCTCGGGAAACCCGCCGGCCGGCGCGCTGCTCGAGTTCGCGCCTGACGCCGACCGCGTAACCCTGATCTCCCAACCGGAGCACAGCCAGGAGGACCATCTGTTCGAATTCTCCCGCGTATGTTTTTGGTGACATAACGATCCGGTGCCGACTTTGTATACTTGTGAATGCAAAGCATACATCGACCCGGGAATTAATCAACTTCTTCGAGATTCGATTAGAATCCAAGGTGGACCTGGTCATCATCAGGAACGCATCAACTACCCAATGACCTCGACAGATCTCAGAGAGTACAGGATGGAGGGTTCTTGCACGCCCAATGAGGAGATCCCTCACCGGCTCCCAGGCCTGGTCAGAGTCCTCTGTCCGATCATTATTTCCACCCTCTGCGTCGTTCAGGCGCGTGCTAACACGCGGTACTTTACACCCGGCAATCTCGTGGCGGTCTCTGACGGCACCGTTCGTGAATACACGCCCTCAGGCATCGAGATCCAGAACATCCTGATTCTCTATCCGGAAGCGGAGCGTGTGAGCGAAATCGTGCGAGACATCATCGTCTATGCGAACGGAAATCTCGGAACCTACAACGGTACGTTCAATCCGTTTCTGAGCACTTTTGCTCCCGACAGCGGGACCTGGTGGCAGCCAACCTGCTCGGGTTGGAGCACCGTGGCCAGACCCGGCTACGGTGGGATCACGAGCGCCGGGAACTTTGTCTATGTGACCGACATGCGGACCCTTGGTTCGGTCGAGGCACAAGCTGCTGGCATCATTCGATTCGACATCCGTGATTTCTCCTGCGAGAGATTTGTTCCTGAATTCGAATTCATTGATTTGACCGTCGGCCAGGACGGATTGTTGTATGGCTTTACCGACGCTCGGTCGCTCCGAGTGTATGACCCCGCGGACATGACTTTCTTGAGATCGATCCGGCTCCTCCCCGCCGATCATCGGGCCGTTGCCGTTAACAAAGATGGAGACGTCTTCACAGCCGCGGCGAACGGCCTCATCTTTCACCTGGATGGAACCGACGGCACCGTCTTGAAGGGCAGTCTGAATGTCGGTGGGACGCTCGCCGACATCGATCTTTCCGTGGACGGGCGAATCGTTGTGGCATCGGCCGAGGGCGATGTCGTCTTGACCAGTGAGGAGTTGGTCAGCTTCAGTTCCTTCAAGGGCGGGACTTTCGTTGCCTGGGTACCGCCTTACGAAAGAACCGAGATGAGGTTCTCTCTCACCGGGGGCAGCTTCTCGCTTCGGACCGATGGGACAGGCCGAGAGGTGTCCGCAGGGTATGCCGAGGTGGACCCTCTTCCGTTCCATTCGACACCGGTAGGGCTGGCCATACTCGGTTACCGCCCGGACGGGATCCTCCTGTCGGAAAGCGAGTGGCTTGCCGCGGAACCGGTCACTGCTGGACGCATATACACCGAGATCGGTGGCGGGTCCAGTACTGGCATCGCAATGGTGAACCCGAATTCACAAGTAGCATCCATAAATTTTCACTTTACGGATCGGAACGGGGTGGATCTTGGGGTGGGCACGATGGATCTGCCCGGCGGTGCCCAGGTGATCGGATTTCTCGGTGAAGCCCCTTTCCCGATCGACGCCGGGATCTTCGAAGGAACCTTCACGTTCAGATCTTCGCTTCCGGTGGCAGTCGGCGCTCTCAGGGGGGTCACGAACGGGAGATCGGAGTTCCTGGCGACCACCGTACCGGTGACCTCCCTGACCGGAGCTCGCACCCGATCGGTCGTTGTTCCACACTTCGCACAAGGCGCCGGCTGGACCTCGGACCTCGTCCTCTTGAATCCCAGCGAAAGCTCTATTGAAGGATCGGTCCGTTTTTTTGAACAGGGCCCCGACCTGGCTCCCGCCCGGGTGGCCCCGGTTGTCCTCGATGGTCAATTCGGTGTGGAGTTTGAGTATTTGGTCCCTCCACGAAGTGTCCGGCGGATGAAGATGTCCGGGTCGGCTTTGACTGCCCGCGTTGGCTCGATTGAGATTTCTCCTTCAAGCTTCCAGATTGTCCCTTCCAGCTTTGTCATCCTTCGCTATAGACCCGGAGACTTCACGATATCGGAGACCGTCCTGGAGTCCTCGCCGATTGCTCGGGCGTTCCGAATGTATGCCGAGGTGTCCGGCCAGGCGGGCCAGATCGGATCGACGCGGTCGGCCATCGCCGTGACAAACCTGGCCGAACGCGCCGCGACGTTGACGTACGAGCTACTGGGTCTTAACGGGGTGCCGCTTGGCATGATCGGTCAATCTACCGTTCCCGGCCGTGGGCAACTGGCCGTTTTCCTGGACCAGGTTCCCGGGCTGGAAAACTTGCCACTCCCTTTCGTCGGTGTCCTTCGCGTCACTACCAGTGCGGGCGAGGGTATGGTCCTCGCGGCTCTTCGAGGCAAGATCAATGAGCGTCGAGACTTTCTCTTGACCGCCACCCCGGCTGTTGTGGAACGGTCGTTCGAACCGAGAACGGACGCGTTCCTGCCCGTTCTGGCGGTTGGCGGGGGCTACAGTACCGAGTTTATCCTCTTTTCCGGTTCGAGAAATCAAACGACCTCAGGAACCCTTCGGTTCCGGTCTGCCACCGGCGCGCCGCAGTCCGTCCGCATTCCGTAGGAGCCCGTGATGAAAGTCTGTAGGGTCGCGCGCAGGGGTATTCTAGGAGCCTGGGCGCCGCATTCTTCGGAGTAGATCAATCTTGGGCCGCGCAGGTTTCCAGACATTCGAATCCGTGTTCTGGCCAACAGACTTGGGTTTTCGCGTCTGCCAGTATGGACAACCCCCTGGCGGCTGTAGTATTTTTCGGTGCTGCCAGGGCCCTGAGAACAATCGGGTCTTCCGCAGAATTTGTGGGTAAAACCGTCTTCCATCGCCGCTTGAGGAGACCACGGTGCTCGCCAAGCCTCAAGGCTTCCCTCGCAAGCTCGGCGGCTGCGCCGTCCTTGACCCTCGGCTGCGCTCCGCGGTGTCGGCTGGTGTGGGCGATGGGGAACGGGGCCTCCGGCGGGGGCTCCGGGCACCGGGTGTAGGCGTCCGACCGAAGTGGGTACTGGAATATTCGCCGTCGAACAAAAGAATAAGGTACTTTGTTTCAATTACTTATGTGCGCACAGGCCTTTGGACTGCCCACAAATTCTGCGGAGGAGGCGAACAATCAATCGAGCAGGAAGATTTGCTGAACTATGGGAAAGACCTACCAATCAACAACCGTAAACGCCCCCGTAGATCAAGTGTGGGCAACGGTCCGTGACTTTCATGACATGTCCTGGGCGACAAGTGCAGTCCGATCTATGTTGCGCTGCTTGGGGATTTGAAGAAGAAGTTCGCTTGAGAACCGCGGGTCCAATCCCGAACTGCAGTGGGCCCGCCGCCAAGAACAAGGAGAAGGCATGGCGAGAGTAGACTGGAGCTATCACCGTACGGCTTGAAAGACCTGTGGTAAAACGCAGGAGTTTCTTGCGAACAACAAAGTGGAAGTCACCGAGCAGGTGAACGCCCGCAAAGTCGCCCTGCTCGAAAGTGACGTGCTGAAACTGGTCGGGCAAGTCGACAAGATCTATGCCACGAGGGGAAAGAAGGTCGTCGTCTTCGATCTCAAGAAAGAGAAACCCGCCAGGGAAGAGCTGGTGAAGGTACTTTGTCCGAACGGGAAGCTACGGGCTCCCGCGCTTCGAAAGGGAAAGACGTTGATCGTCGGCTTCGATCAAGAAACTTACGCTCGATTGTTTACATGATGAAAGCTGACTAATGGAGGCCACAACATGATCCGACACCTGAACCCACCGACTCTCGGGCAACCGAAGGGCTACACCCACATCGTCGAAACTCGCGGAGTGCGGACCGTGTACATATCCGGACAGGTCTCCGAGGACGCAACCGGCAACGTCGTTGGCGCCGGGGACTTCCCGAGGCAGGCCCGGCAAGTATTCGACAATCTGAAGCTGGCGCTCGAAGCTGTCGGCGCCACATTCGAAGATGTTGCCAAGACTACGACTTACGTCCTGTCGATGTCGGAACTGGGAGTCGTGCGGGAGATCCGTGCGGGGTACCTGGGGACGAATCCACCTGCGAACACCCTCGTTGAGGTGAACAAACTCGCCCATCCGGACTTCCTGATTGAGATCGAAGCTGTCGTGGTTCTAGGAGACCGTGGTGAAAGTCTGTAGGGTCGCGCGCAGGGGTATTCGGGTCACAGGCGCGAAATGAGGAGCGGAACGATGCATAGTCCTCGTGACCGACGAATGACAAAGCCTGTGGCCCGAAGACCCCTGCGCCCTACGGGTTACGACGGCATGGGGCCAGCTGCGCGAGATGCACGATGTAAAAGCATCGACGTCTTCGATGGGAACCATCGACGTCGTCGTGCCGCCTTGCATCTAGCCCCATGGCGCTCGCAACGCGACCCTACAGACCACGGGCTGCTCGACGACTGACGCTTTCCCCTTGACAGTCTACAAGGACCTTCCGCTATCATCGTTCCATGCCTAAACAAAAAGCGGATCTACTGCAGGGAACGCTCGACCTGTTGATCCTGCGGACACTGGAACTTGGCTCGATCCATGGCTGGGGTATCTCTCAACACATCCAGCAGATCTCGAAGGGTGTCCTCCAGGTCCAGCAAGGTTCTCTGTATCCGGCACTTCACCGATTGGAACTGGAAGGGTGGATCAGTTCCGAATGGGGGACGTCGGAAAACAACCGGCGCGCCCGTTACTACAAGCTGACGCGTACCGGCCACAAGCAATTGTCAGAGGAAACGGAAAACTGGGAACGGCTTGCAGGCGCGGTCTTCGAAGTCCTGCAGACGGCCTGACCGGAATCTCTGGAGTTCAATGTGTTCGCGAAGCTGCTCAGGGTTCTGAAGTCGCTGGTTCGCCGTCCATCGGTAGAGGTGGAACTCGACGAAGAGGTGCGTTTCCATCTCGAAATGGAGATGGAACAGCACATCGAGGGCGGTATGAGTCCCGAGCAGGCCAGACTCAAGGCGTCTCAGGATTTTGGAGGCCTCGAACAGGTCAAGGAAGAGTGTCGGGATGCCCGTGGCACCCGGCTTATCGTAAACCTCGTCCGGGATCTCGGTTTTGGCCTCCGGACCCTCATTAAGCGACCAGGGTTCAGCATCGCGGTAATTCTTGTGCTGGCGTTGGGCATTGGCGCCAACACAGCGATCTTCACCGCGGTTAACGGTGTCCTGCTCCAACCCCTTCCGTATGATCACGGTGCACGGCTGCTTGTGCTTCGCCAGCAGGCCCCCGCAGCAGGTATTCAAAGCATTGGTTTTTCCCAGAAAGATCTTGAAGACTACCGGCGTCTGACGGCGACACTGGATTCCATCATCGAATACCACGCCATGTGGTTTGTGCTGCTCGGAGGAGAACATCCCTCACGGGTGCAGACCGGTGTGGTGTCGTGGGATTTCTTCGATGTTTTCGGCATCGAACCGCTCCACGGCCGAAGTTTTATTGCGGGCGATGACACGCACGATTCGGAGGCCGTTCTCATCCTCAGTTACGATTACTGGATGGCCACGTTCGACGGTGACCCCGAAGTGATCGGTCGAGTGTTCGAAATGAACGACCGGCCTCACACCGTGGTCGGGGTCCTGCCTCCGATCCCGGAGTATCCCAACGGCAACGACGTCTATATGCCCGTATCGTCCTGCCCTTTCCGTTCGGCACCGGCCACGATAGCAAACAGAGACGCGAAGACTTCACAGGCGTTCGGCAGGATCAAGCCCGGGGTGTCACTCGACCAGGTCGAGGGTGACTTCTCCGCGATCACTGCCCAACTTCGAGAGATGTACCCCACTTCCTATCCCCCGGAACGCGGGCTTGCTGTAGCATCGACACCGCTTCACGAAGAGTTGACCAACCAGGCTCGACCGACTCTTGTCTTGTTGCTGTTCACTGCCGGTCTGGTCCTCCTGATTGCCTGCGCGAATGTCGCTAACCTGATGTTGGCGAGCGCGATGCGACGCGACCGGGAGATGGCGATTCGAACGGCGATGGGCGCGGGCAGAGGCCGGTTGATGCGTCAGATGGTCGTTGAAAGCATGATGCTGACGCTGGCAGGGAGCGGGTTCGGGTTGCTCCTCGCGATCGGTGGCGTGGACTTGCTCGTTACGTTCGCCTCCAGGTTTACGCCTCGGGCCGCCGGTATCGCTATTGATGGGTGGGTCCTCCTGTTTGCTCTGGGCATTTCGGTCCTGACCGGGATGATATTCGGACTCCTGCCGGCTGTGCCGGGACGACGATTTCTCGTTGAATCGCTCCGGGACGGTGGTAGTGACGTGACGTCGTCGGCCAGCAGGCAACTTGCGCGGAATGCGCTCGTTGTGGCCCAGGTCGCCATTTCCTTTGTCCTGCTGATCAGCGCGGGCCTGATGGTTCGAAGCCTTATCCACCTGAACCAGGTGGATCCGGGATTTGATCCGGAGAACGTTCTCACCATGAGAATCGATCTCAATTTTTCGCCTCCTCAGTAAAATCTGTGGGCGACATCGGGTTCCGGTAACGCTCCAAGCGTGTGGTAGAGAGCGACTTGGGCAGCT
Source organism: Terriglobia bacterium (assembly GCA_965262425.1). Classification (GTDB taxonomy): domain Bacteria; phylum Acidobacteriota; class Terriglobia; order 20CM-2-55-15; family 20CM-2-55-15; genus CAZOZZ01. Next base: position 4,554,413 of record OZ253536.1, read on the forward strand.
CTAAAGGTCCGAAAACCATACGCTTTTCTGGTGGTCACTTTCGCTTTGTTGTTGAAACCTTCGACGATGCCCCCGGAAATCCGCTTTTTGGCACGGAACCAGTTGAGCAGGAGTTCCCGGTGGGAGCGGAGCATGCGCGCCACCTTTTTCATGGGCTCGATCCGGGATCGCATCGTCCGCCGGCACCAGGCATCCATGAATTGACCGGCCCAGTAGGGCGACGTGTACTCCCAGAAGAACTGGAAGTCCTCCTTGAGCAGAAAGCTCCGAACGGTCCGCAGGTTGTACTGGAGCAGGTCGGCCAGCTTGATGTCTTGCTTGTCGGTTCGGTTCTGGGGGCGCTTGAGCAAACACCACCGGGAGTGTTTCAGGATCGGCTCCAATCCCGCGGCTTTCATATCCCGGGATTCCTGGGCTCGAACCTCATCGATGGCCTTATTCATGTGCATGGCGATATGAAACCGATCCAGAACATGCAGGGCCGTCGATGCTTTCTTGGAAATCACCTTCAGATACGGCTTCCACATGTCGCTGCACACGAACTTCAACTCGGCGGCGCGCTCGACTCCGAATTGCTGGAAGAAGCGCAGCAACGTTTTCACCGTGCGATCCCGGCCGACCCAGAGCAGCCGCTTGGAATGCCGGTCGATCTGGTAGACCACCGTCAGGTACTTGTGCCCCCGGCGCCAGAGAATCTCGTCCACGCCAATCGCGGTCACACCCTCCAGGTCCCGGTGCGCCAGCCCCCAGCCGACGATCCATTCCACAGATCGAAACACCTTCTCCCAGGAAGTCCGGAAGATGTCGGCAACCTCCTGCCAGGACATCCGCCGCGCCCAACCGGCCAGAAATTGCATATACGTCCGCGTCAAGGTTTGCTTACCCTCGGCCCAGGGCACCGATTCGACCTTCACGCCACAACGCCTGCAATCCACACGCCGCATCAGATACACGAAGAACACGGGAAAGCCCCACAGCGGCACAAACTCGAACAGGCGGGCCTCCAGCGTGTCGTAACCCGGTCCCGCACGCCCGCAGCCCGAGCAGACCGGCCGGCTGTTGCGTCGTGGAAATATCTCCACCAACAGTGCCGTCTCGCCCCCGATTCGTTCCCATCGCACTGCTCCGTAGACAAAGGACTTGAACTTCTGCACTCGATTCAGAATAGTCTTCACTTGCACCCTGGTCTCGTCTCTCCTGCTTTGGATTTGTTTGGTGCAATACCAAATACAGGATTCGAGCCAGGGTGTGCTACATCCCTTTCGTTCTCATCGTCGGTTTCTCCTCATCCCGGCCTGTGTGGAAGTGTGAATCGGCCCCACGTCTTTTCCGGCCGATTCAAGTCGCTGTGGAAATCCGCGCGTCTCTTACCGGATTCCCTCAGCGTCGCCACTTTCCACAGGCCACTCATTTGCCCGTTTCTACCCACAGATTTTGCCGAGGACCCAATTTTTCCAAGTATACGACCGGCCCAAAAACCGCAGAATTCTATCGGACGGTCATCGAGAAGATTCAAGAACACCCCGATGTGATTTCGACCGCGGTGTCGGCGACATTTCCGCTGAACGATGTCAGCCCGGCTTCCAGGCAGTTTGGAATCGATGGAAGGGGAGATGAGGACGTGCGCTGGTTCTGGAGCGATTGGGTTGCTGTCAGCCCGGACTACTTCGACACTGCGGGTGTCCCTCTCCTTGACGGTCGTGTTTTTTCGGATGGCGACATCGATGGTAGTCCCTGGGTCGGAATCGTAAACGAGTCGATGGCGCGTCACTACTGGGATGAGGGTGGCGCCGTCGGGGCACGTGTTTCTCCGGATGGACAGGGTTGGTTTGAAATCGTTGGTGTTGTTGGCGATGTCAAACAGGATAGTCTTGCCGGGGACGTCGAGGATCAACTATATGTCCCCTTGTACCAATCCGGGCAGCTGAGCAGCACCGTGCTGGTCCGAACCGCTGCGGACCCCGCCGTACTGATCGGCTCTGTTCAGGACATCGTCCACGATATCGATCGGGAGCAACCGGTAGACAATTTCCGTACGCTCGAGAAGGTTCGGACAGATTCGATGTCGTCTCCCCGATTGACCACCATCCTCATCAGCCTGTTTGCGACCTTATCCATGGTCATCACGGCAACGGGTATCGGCGCCGTGATTGCACTGGCGGTCAGTCAGAGGACTCACGAGATCGGCATCCGCACGGCTCTTGGAGCCTCTTCATCGGAAGTATTGTGGATGGTGATGCGCCAGGGTCTGGCGTTGATCGGCATAGGTCTTCTGCTTGGGGGCGTGGGATCTCTTGCGATTGTCGGGCTCATGTCCACGGTGCTTTTCGAGGTGCAGCCTACTGATCCAATGACTTTCCTTTTGGTCGCCATCACCCTGCTGGCGATCGCTTCCGCCGCCTGTTTCATACCGGCTCGCCGGGCCGTGACGATCGATCCGATGTCCGCGTTGAGAACGGATTGATCGGCACCGGGCTCCTTCACTCCTGAGAGGCTCCCGTCGGAAATGCTCCTTTCCGACATGTTAGAATTCCCGCCATGTCGAAACCGCAACTCGTGCTGGCTTCACAGTCTCCACGGCGCTCGGAACTTCTGACTCTCCTCGGATTCGGGTTCACCGTGGTCCCTTCGAGAGCCGAAGAGACTCCGGGTGAAGGAGAAACAGCGACGGATTTTGTGCGTCGAGCCGCGCGCGACAAAGGAATGGAAGTGGCGACACGGGTGTCCGGCTCGGTTGTTCTATCAGCGGACACGATCGTCGTAATCGACGACGAAATCCTGGGCAAACCGATCGATGAGCGCGACGCGATTCGAATGTTGGAGCGGCTCGGAGGGCGACAGCACTCAGTTTACACCGGAGTGGTTGTCCTCGATTCGGACACCGGCGCCAGTCTCGAAGGCCTCGAGCAAACAAAGGTATGGTTTTCGGACCTGAGCCGGGAGACCATTAGAGATTACGTCCGGCGAGAGGATGTGACGGACAAAGCTGGAGCCTATGCCATTCAGGGTTTTGCCGGGGCTTTCATTCCAAAGATCGAAGGAAATTATCATAACGTCGTGGGGTTGCCTCTTCCGTTGACGTACAGACTGCTATGCCAAACGTTATTGTAGGGACTGCAGGACACATCGATCACGGCAAGACGGCGTTGGTGAAAGCTCTGACCGGAATCGATGCCGATCGCTTCAAGGAGGAGAAAGAGCGTGGCATCACGATAGACATCGGATTTGCCAACCTCGAAATCGACCCGGACACAACGATCGGGTTCGTCGACGTTCCGGGCCACGAACGGTTTGTGAAGAACATGCTGGCGGGAATCGGAGGCATCGATGTCGTGATGCTGATCGTGGCTGCCGACGAATCGATCATGCCTCAGACTCGTGAGCACCTGGAGATCTGTTCGTTGCTCCACATCAAGCGCGGCGTCACCGTCATCACCAAGACCGACACCGTGGACGAGGAAATCGCCGACCTTGTCGAACTCGAAGTTCGCGACTACCTGAAACCGACATTCCTCGGAGACGGGCCCGTCGTCAGGGTCAGCGCCCAGACCGGTGCCGGTATTCCGGAGTTGATCGAGACGCTAAAACAGGTGTGTGGTACGGTTCGGCCAAAAGATACCACCAGAAGTTTTCGATTGCCGATCGATCGGTGTTTCACCATCAAAGGTTTTGGCACCGTGGTGACCGGCACGTTGATTGCCGGCGCCGTGCACAAGGAAGACGAGGTGGAGTTGCTGCCGTCGGGCCAGAGGACACGGATTCGCGGAATCCAGATCCACGGCCGTCCGTCCGGTGTGGTGACGGCAGGACAGCGAACGGCCCTCAACCTGCAAAGCCTCGAAGTCGCCGAGATCGAGCGGGGCATGCTGCTGACCGAACCCGGACTCTTTGAACCCACTTCCATGTTCGACTGTCATCTGGAACTGGTTGCTTCGGCCCCGGGACCGATCCGTCTGCGGAAACGCATCCGCTTCCACGTTGGGACTGCTGAAATCATGGGGTACGTGACCCTGTTGGGACAGGATCGCCTCGAGCCGGGAGACTCCGCATTTGTCCAGATTCGTCTGGAAGACCCGACCTTCGCGTTGCCGGGCGACCGTTTCATCATCCGGCAGTACTCGCCGATGATCACCATCGGCGGGGGTGAAATCCTGGAGCAGCATCCGCGAAGGCACCGCCGCAAGGATGAGAAGGCGCTCGAGAGGCTCCGAGTCTTCAAAGACGGCCAGTTGGACGACCGTTTGATGGTTTTCATCGAGGAAGCCGGTCTGGCCACACTGTCGGTCAGAGACATCGTCGGCAAAACCGGAGTGCCATCGGCCACCCTCCAGATCCGGCTCGATCATCTGGTTCAGGACGGAAAAATTCGCCTCTTGTCGGAAAGCCCTTCAACCGTCGTTTCCGAAACAGCGTTCAGGGATGCAGTGGAACAGACGCTCGCCCGGGTGCTGCGGTTCCACCGGGACAACCCTCTGGCGGTCGGGATCTCGAGGGAGGAGCTCAAGACCCGCATTTTCGAAGGCGCCCCGAACCTGACCTTTCAGGCCGCTCTGGACGAGCTGATCGAACGGAAGCAGCTTTCGATCGCACAGGAAGTGATTCATTCCTATGGGCGCACAGTTACGCTGAATGCCGATGAAGAAAACATTCAGGAGAAGCTGACGGCTGAGTTTCTCAGAGGAGGGTTAAAGATTCCCCCTCCCAAAGAGCTGATCCGAAAGGCCAGGGTCGAGGAAGACACCGCTCGAAAAATCCTTCGCTTGATGGTTCGCGAGGGGGTCCTTGTAAAGATCAGTGACGATCTACTGATTCATAAGGAAGCTATGGACGGCCTGATTGAACGGCTTCGAGCCTTGAAGAATACCGATGCCAGGCTCGGCGTTGGGGAATTCAAAGACCTGGCCGGGGTGTCGAGGAAGTATGCGATTCCGATTCTTGAATATCTCGATCGTCAGCGCGTTACCAGGAGGGTCGGTGACAGCAGGGTGATCCTGTAGCCGCGGATTACCCGGACCGAACGAGGTGGGAACCGGGAGACGGATGAACGCGGATTACGCAAATTGCGCAGATCTGACGAGGGGGAAACATCGACCGTGCGGGCCGCTCAATCTGCGAAATCTGCGCAAACAAGAAAGGCGGCCTCGAAGGCCGCCCACGTTCTCTCTCAGTTGGAAAGACAGAAGTTAACCCTGCTTGGACTCCGGCTCCTTATCGGCTTCGTCGCCCTTTATCGATTTCTTGAAATTCTTGATTCCTTCACCGATTCCCTTACCCATTTCCGGCAACCGTTTTGCACCGAACAGGAAGAAAACGATGAGCAGGATGATCGCCAACTCCGGAAAACCTAATCTAAACATGGAGTTCCTCCGCTTCTATCCTTCAGGCTTTAAACACAGTTAAGCGTGAAGTAACAAACTTTCGTCAAGAAAAGTATATCGGAAACGGTCTAGTTCGTCCAAGTGTAATCCCACAAGTACCATTGGCGCCGGCTCATCCGCGACTCGGGGATCACCACGCGAAATCGGCCGCCGATGTCGGTCACTACAAGAGCGAATACCTGGCCATCAGGCTCACGGTAGATCAGGTAGTGATAGGACCGGCTCTTACCCTCACGTTTTCGCTGGTCGAGTACCCGGCCTCGCTCGAATCGAGGAAACAGGAGCGCCTCTATCTCTTCTTCGGTGGCCGGCCGCAGAGCGCCTGAATCCAGGCCGACGCTGAAAATTATGACTTCTCCGAGTAGCTCCGGGTCGCGTGCCTCCATCGCCCGCATGAACGCTTCCGCAGCCTCAAGCGGGGGACTGTAGACATAGTAATAGAAATAACCCAGTGCGGTGGATCCGGCCACCAGAACGCCGATGAAGCAGAGCACGGGTAATCGGAGCGGCAGCTTCATCGAACCACCACCCGGTTCCGGCTTCGGTGCGCTTCTACCCTGGACGCGTAGTCGTCGAAGCCCTCGCGTCCCATCATGGCGAACGTCAGCCGCTTGCCGTAATCGACCCCCGGCTGGTCGAACGCGTTCACATCGTAGAGTTCACCCGAGTAGGCCGTTGCATATTGCGAAAACATGATCAGTTCGCCCAGGCTCTCTTCGTCCAGGCTGTCCACCGAAACAGTGATATTCGGTCGTCCGGCTTCGGTTAGCGCAATTTCGGTGGCCTCCCGTTCGGCGCCGAGAAGTCGCGCGATGTCCCGGCCCTTGAAATACGTCATGGAGGGATAATCAGAAAACGCCTCATCGATCGGCATCTTGTTCTTGAAATCTTTCAGACTCCAGAACACGAAAGACTTGTCGTTGGGACCTTCGATAAAAAGCTGGAGCTGAGAATGCTGGTCGGTCACCCCAAGAGCCGCCGTGGGTGTCTGTCCGCAGAAGACCTCCTTTCCCTGTCGATCGACCTTCTTTCCCAGGCTTTCTCCCCAGAGTTGTTTGTACCAGAAGGAAAACTGCCACAGTGATCGAGAGTAAGGGAACAACGCCAGGATCGTTTTGCCACGGTGCCGATCAAGAAACCACTGGATGAAAGCCATCATCAACGCCGGATTTTCGCGAAAGGGTCGCCTGGCTCTCCTGGCTCCCAGCCGGGCGCCTTCCATCAGTTTTTCTACGTCAAATCCGAGCAGCGCGGCCGGTAGGGTTCCGACCGGAGACAGAACGCTGAATCGCCCCCCGACGTTTTCCGGAATCTCGAAGGTGGGGTATCCCTCCTGTCGCGCGATCGCGAGCAGGTCCCCCTTTGCGGGATCCGTCGTGACGACAAACCGCGACCGTGCTTCTTTCTCTCCGAGAGCATCGATCAGCCAACGACGGACGACGGCGAACGTGGCCATGGTTTCAGCCGTTACGCCCGATTTCGCGATCACGTTGACGATGACATCGTGCGGATCGATCTGGTCGAGCGTGTCCCGGATGAAGTCCGGGTCGACGTTATCGAGCACCTGGAGATGCCTCCCGGTTCTGGTGCTGTTCAGGGCGGCGTCGATAGCGATCGGTCCCAGGGCGGACCCCCCGATACCGACAACGAGTACATGTGCGAAATTCCTTTCCCTGGCGAAAGATTCCACCGCCTTGATGGGTTCGGCGGAGAAGGGAAGATCGGCAAATCCCAGCTGGCCGGCCCGGCGGTTGTCTTCGAGCCGCGCGGCGAGTCTCGTCGAGGAGCCGATGGTCTCTTCGATCGTACCCGCCGGGATGCCGTTCTCCCCGATTGCCTCTTCAAAGACGTTCGTGCAGTCGAGTTCGATCAAGCGTCCTCCGGCGGTCTCCAGCCTTTGGGTTCTACCGAGATCGTCTTGAATTCCCGCAGATGGACTAATCCGGGCTTCGCCTTTCTAGGTTTCGTGACGAACCTTCGACGCGTGTAGTGGACTTCGACCTTGTTCGAATTGCGTGCCTGAGAATGATAGGCGGCCAGTTGTGCGGCCCGAAGCAACACCGGTTTCTCGAGGACCGGTTCTTTCGCGGGGTTTCTCACGATCACGTGCGACCCCGCGTATTCGGCGACGTGCAACCAGAAATCATCGGCGGCTGCGACTTTGAACGTCAGCTCATCGTTTTCCCGGCCGCTGCGCCCGACCAGGATTTCGTGGCCGTCGACCTGTATCGGGCCCCTTCTGCGCCGTGCGGACGGACGTACACCCTTGTTTCGCTTACCGTCCGGCGTTCGCTTTTCGGTCTTGTCTGAGACCGCCAACCACGTGTCCCAGTCCTTTATTCCCGCCAGGCGTGTGCTTTGAACGCGCACGTCTTCCTCGAGTACCTCGAGTTCCTTCAACTGCCGCTCGACACGCCCCATGCCCCTGCCGGCCTTTTGATACTGCTTGAACATCTTCGACACGTTGGCCCGAAGCGTCATCGAAGAGTCAACAGGTACCTCTCTCTGGCGGGGCTTATCCCCGAAATAGTCGGTGACGGTTACCGTTTCGTGGTGCTCGTCCATGGCCGCTCCGCTCGATACCAACATCTGGCCGGTGGTATTCAACAGCGATGCTGCTTCGAAGCGTTGAAGCCGTCGAAGAAGTCGTTCCCGGCGACCTTTGAGGCGGCGCGCCTGGTCTTTCAAAGACCGCCGTCGAGGGCTCTTGGCACGTTCAAGCAGAGTCCGTGATTCCAGTTCGTCAAAATAGAAACGGGAGGCTGCCACAATGCCCGGATGAGTCTGGGAGCTGTGTCGGCTGCGGGAGTTCATCTCAATCGGACTGAGCTCGGCTCGTCCGAGCAGCGTCACGTCGTTTCGTTCCAGGATCGCGGTGAGGGGTTGTTCTGAATAAATCAAGGCGAAAGAAGACGGATCCGTAAGCTGGCCCAGCAGATCCTGCATCGTTTCCGGCACGCCCCGTTTTTCAACAGAATGCCGTTCGGCGATCTCCGCGGCGAACAACGGGCCCACGCCCGCGATGTTTTCGATAAGCCAGGTCTTACCCTTGTTCTCAAACTCTGTTTCATCAAACCAGTAGGTATCCGGCTCGAGCACTTCATCGAGGTCGACCTTGCCGGATACTTTCGGGTATCGGTATTCGTCGTACGCCTCGATTCCGTGCTGGGGACTGGGAGGCGTAAACGAAGCCAATAATCGTCGTCCGGCATCCAACAGGAGCAGGTTCGGGGCATTGGGCAGCAACTCGACGACGAGAACAACACTCTCAAGTTCTTTGGAAGGCAACACCGTCATGAAGTTCATCTCGACAATGCGTTCCGCCAGGGGCTTGGTAACATCCGACAGACGAGCCGCGTTGAGGTGCTTGCGAAGAACCATCAGGAAGTCCGTCACCGGGGCCTCGACGGGCGGTCGGGAACCGGAGACGTACAGAGTCGGGTTCCGGTGGTCGAGCAACACCTTGAATGCCGGTAGCTTCCGGTCCCGTGTCTGAAATATGAACCCGTTGGGCTGATGCTGGATGATTCGCCGGATGACGACACCTTCGGCCATCCGCTTGAACTCCTCAATCAGAGATATGAGAGCAAAATTCTCCATCAAAAGCATTGTAACTGATCGCCGGAGCGAGCAGCGGTCAGCAAGCAACGGTCCACTCCGATAGATCTATGACAAGAGATGCTCAAATACGCTTGATGAAGGTATTGGAAACTTTATCCGTCCAGGTCAGGTGTTCGGGATCCACGAATGCCCACAGGAATCCGAACATCAGCGGCGTGATCGAGACCAGGTAGCCAAAACTCCTCATGAAAGCCTCGCGGGGTTCGAGGGGCTCTCCGTGCCGGTTGACAGCCATCAACCCCTGGACTCTCATTCCCGTTGTCTGGCTTATGCTCAGCATGAACAGGAAGAAATACACGGCAACCAGCAACAAGTACGCGGCTCCGTAGATTCCCAGGATCCGACGGTCCACCGTTGCGGTGGCCGGCATTTCTGAAACCGTCGCGAGCACAAAGAAAAAATAAACGCCGAAGACGATAACCACGTCTATCAGGAAGGCGTAGGTGCGGTCGAGGAGGAGGGCTCCCTGGTATTCGGGCAGCATGAATTCGGCGGCGTGTTCCGCTTCGTCGAAGTCCAACACAGGTTGGATCTTCGATATGTCGATGATCGTTCGCCGCCCCTTGCGTTGCATGTCGCCGGAATCTTATCACGGTTCTTGCGACAGGCCGCTTAATGTGGTTTATTCAACGAGAGCAACCTTTTACAGGTGTTCCGGCCCGTTCGAGTTCATCCTGACCCGTTATGAAAGCTTTATTATTGACCCTCCTTCTCGTCCCGCTGCAACAGGACATCATCCATACCGAGGCAGACGTCCAGGAACGGATTGGTGACGTCTTTACGGCCTCCGGAAATGTTGTCATAACCTACAGGGACATCGAGGTCCGTGCCGACTCCGTCGTCTTCAACGAGGCAACCCGGGAGTTGGAGGCTGCGGAAGGCGTTACCTTCACAAAGGGGGATGAGCGGCTTACCGGGAGACGTCTCCGGATCAACCTCGACACTCTGGCCGGCGTTCTCGTCGATGTCGAAGGAGTGCTTGGACCTGGCTACATCATTCAGGCGGGTGAGGTGCGTCGTGATGAACGGGGGTATTACGAGCTTCTGGACGCCAAGATCACGACGTGTGAGGATCCCGAGAATAGCGGTTGGGAGTTGAGCGTCGCCAGGGCGACGATCGAACCCGATGCCCAGGTGAAGGCCTCCAACACCATCCTCAGGGTGAAAGGGTTTCCTGTTTTCTACCTGCCGTACCTGAGCTTGCCCTCGGAAGCGAAGCCCCGATCCTCCGGATTCCTGACCCCGCAGACGTCGACTTCCACGACGAAAGGGCGGAGCATCAGGGAATCGTATTATCACGTGATCAATCGAAGCGCCGACGTGATGTTGACGGGTGAATACTTTACTTTGCGGGGCCTGGCCGGATCGGTCGATTTCCGAGCGGTTCCCGACGGAAACTCCGAGATCGAGATCAACAGTTTTTTTGCCAGGGACCGCAAAGGCCAGGGTGGGCAGAGCGCACGGATACTGAGTTCTACAGAGTTCGGACCGAATTTCCGTGCGGTCGCCGACATGAACCTTGTGAGCTCTTTCGTGTTTCGCCAGGTCTTTGAAGAGGGATTCGACCTCATCTCCTCCCCGACGGAGCAGTCCCAGGCTTTTGCCACCTACAACACAGTCGCCGCGACCTATAATTTCGAGTACAGCAGGAGAGGAACCTTCTTCGTCGATCAGCCCACGACGATCCTTAGAAAACTTCCGTCCCTGGACATGACGCTTCATGCCAGGCAACTGGGAAATCTTCCCGTATATTTCAGCCTCAACGGCAGTGTCGCTGGTCTTCACCGCCGCGACGCCGTTCTGGAGAGCCCCGCCTTCGTGGAACGGATGGACATTCACCCGAGCCTGGAAATAGCCGTATTGAGGGGGCCGGCAGTCAGTTGGAGCCATCGACTGGGATTTCGCGAGACGTTCTACTCCCACAGTCAACGTCCCAGAATCCAGAGGGAGACGTTGAACCGGGCATCGTTCGATTACAGCTTCGAGTTTTCCGGGCCACATCTGGAACGCGACTTCGGCGACTGGAAACATGTCATCGAGCCTCAAGTGGAGTATCGGTACGTGACGGGAATCGATCGCTTTCTGGACACGCTCCTGGTCGATGACGTGGACCTGTTCACCAATACCAGTGAAGTGACCTATGGCATCACGAACCGGTTCTTCACCGATCGGGAGGTGTTGAGCTGGACGGTCTCACAGAAATATTTCAGCGATCCGACATTCGGGGGTGCGTTCGTAACGGGTCGAAAGAATCTCCTGGAGCCCCTGCTGGATCTGACAGGGTTCGGCTTTGCCGACGAAGCCAGGCGATTTTCGCCGCTCGTGTCCGTCCTCCGATTCTCGCCAACGTCGGGCAGCACGACGGATCTTCAGATCGACTACGATACCGCGAGCGAGGAGTTTCGAAGCGCGGGCATCATAGGGGGCTATGGACGGGGACCTGCTTCGTTCAACCTTGCATATTTCTTCACGAGAAGAAGTCCGATTCAGTTGCCGAGCAACCAGATTCGAGCGACCGTGCGTTACGGTGACTCCGTCAGATCCGGTTTGAGCGGCGCCTTCAGTTTCGCCTACAACATAGATCAGGCGTTTTTTCAGGCCTCCACCGCACAGCTCAGTTACAACACCGATTGCTACGGATTGCACCTGGAGTTCACGCAGTTTGATTTGGGCCCCCGCCGGGAAAGTCGTATTCGCTTTTCTTTTTCCCTGAAAGATTTAGGATCGTTTGGTACCCTGCGACAGCAGGACAGGCTGTTCTAACAACGGAGAGGATCGTAGTTAAAGATGAGTTTTCCTATACATCGCATGCGCCGGCTCCGCCGCACCGACAAGTTCCGGGCAATGGTTCGTGAAACCCGGCTTGATGCCGGAGCTTTCATTTACCCGATGTTCGTTTGCCCCGGCGCAGGTGTCAGAAACGACATTTCCTCGATGCCTGGACAGTTCAGTATGTCGGTGGACAACGCGGTCTCGTTAGCTCAGATAGCCGAAAGAGTCGGTGTTGGCGGCATCATGTTGTTCGGCATACCCGAGGAGAAGGACGAGGTGGGAACGGGCGCTTATGCCGACGACGGCATCGTTCAGGAAGCGCTGCGGGCGATCCGTGAAAATGTTCGCGACCTGATCCTTGTGACCGATGTCTGTTTGTGCGAATACACGTCGCACGGTCACTGTGGCGTGATCAAGGACGGTGACGTGGAGAACGACCCGACCCTGGAGTTGCTGGCGAAGACCGCCCTCAGCCATGTTCGAGCAGGAGCCGACATGGTGGCTCCTTCCGATATGATGGACGGCCGTGTCGGGGCGATCCGATCGGGTCTGGACACCGCCGGATTTACGGATATCCCAATCATGTCCTACGCCGCGAAGTACGCTTCAGCCTTTTACGGGCCCTTCCGGGAAGCCGCTGGATCGACACCCCAGTTCGGAGATCGCCGAAGCTACCAGATGGACCCGCCGAACGCTCGAGAAGCATTGCGCGAAATCGAACTGGACCTTGCCGAAGGGGCGGACATCGTCATGATCAAGCCCGCAATGGCCTATCTGGACATCATTGCCCGCGCCCGCGAGGCTTTCCAGGCCCCCATTGCCGCCTATCAGGTCAGCGGGGAATACGCGATGATCGAAGCGGCTGCCGCGAACGGCTGGCTGGACCGCGACAGCACGATCCTGGAATCCGCGACGGCCATCAAACGTGCCGGAGCCGACATTCTCATTTCCTACTACGCCTTACAACTAGCGGAGATGGTGAAGTAGTGGCCTTTGGTCATTTCTGTCCGGTCCCCCCAACTAACAACTAACCACTAACCACTGCACCATGAGCAAATCCGACGATCTGTTCCAACGAGCTGAAAAAGTCATTCCCGGCGGCGTCAACTCACCCGTTCGCGCCTTCAAAGCCGTGGGAGGCAAACCGATTTTCATCCAGAGCGGTTCGGGCTGCCGTATCCGGGATGTCGATGGTCGCGACTACATCGAATACATCGGATCGTGGGGTCCGTTGATTGCAGGACATCGGTCTCCGGTAGTCATGAAAGCCCTGGCAGAGGTTCTTGAAGGAGTTGGAACTTCCTTCGGTGCCCCGACAGGGCCGGAAGTGGACCTTGCGGAACTCATCTGCGACATTGTCCCTTCCGTCGAGAAGGTGCGCCTCGTCAATTCCGGAACCGAAGCGACGATGAGTGCGATTCGCCTGGCGCGGGGATTTACAGGACGGGACAAGATAGTGAAGTTCGACGGGTGCTATCACGGGCATGGCGACAGCTTGCTGGTTCGGGCCGGGTCCGGCGTCGCGACTCTTGGCCTGCCCGATAGTCCTGGAGTTCCTGCCGGCCTGGCCGAACTCACTCTGGTGCTTCCTTTCAACGATCCAGCGGCTATCCGCGATTTGTTCGATCGCGTCGGGGGAGACATCGCGTGCGTCATCATCGAGCCAATCGGTGGAAACATGGGGTGCGTGCCACCCGATCCAGGGTTTCTGGAGCTCGTTCGTGATTTGACTGCCGCCGCGGGAACGGTCCTGATCTTCGACGAGGTGATGACGGGTTTCCGCGTGTCTCTCGGCGGCGCCCAGGAACTGTTCGACATCCGGCCGGATCTGACGACCATGGGGAAAATAATCGGCGGGGGGTTGCCGGTCGGCGCCTATGGTGGCAAAAGCAACATCATGGACTGCGTGGCACCGGTCGGTCCGGTCTATCAAGCCGGTACGCTATCGGGGAATCCCCTCGCCGTTGCCGCCGGCCTGGCCGCCCTTAACAGTCTCCGCCGAGACAGTCCGTACGAACGGCTCGAGACACTGGCTGCCCGCCTCGAACGAGGGATCCACGACAGCGTTTCCGAAAAGGGCGCAACAGTTCAGGTCAACCGAGTCGGTTCCATGCTGACCTTGTTTTTCAACGACTCCGCCGTCACTGATTTTGAGACCGCGAAGGCTTCGGACACCGTCCGGTTCAGTGAGTTTTTCCAGTCCATGCTGTCGGAAGGCGTGTATTGGCCCCCATCCCAGTTCGAAGCCGCATTTGTGTCGACTGCGCATACTGAAGCCGACATCGACGCCACGATCGGCGCAATTTCCAGGTGCCTGTAGAAGGGAACAAAGATTCAACGTGGAGACGCGGAGAAGACGGAGTGGACGCAGAGGCGCAAAGGCGCAAAGGCGCAAAGACAAATCTGCATCTGCGTAATCTGTCTAATCTGCGTAATCCGCGTAATGACTGTATGAATCTAGTGGTCCCCGTCAAACAGACTGTAACTTATCGAGCTTCTTTCGGGCACGTTGAACTTTTTCAAGAATATCGGAAGCCGTTGCGGTCCAAATGAAGGGCTTCGGGTTCTGATTGTGACCCCCGACATATTCCTCCACGGCCTGGATTAGCTCAGGAACCGAATGGAAAACCCCGCGCCGAAGCCGTTGTTCGGAAAGATCCCGGAAGAAGCGTTCGACCATGTTCAGCCAGGATGCACTGGTCGGTGTGAAGTGCACATGAAAGCGCGTGTTGCGCTTCAACCAGTTGACGACTTTCTGATGTTTGTGCGTGGCGTAGTTGTCGCAAATGATATGGATCTGTTTGTCTTTCGGCACGGAACGTTTGATCTGATTGAGAAACCGGATCCATTCCTGATGACGATGCTTCGGCATACAGGTCCCGATAATCGAGCCGTCCAGCGTATTGAGCGCGGCGAACATCGTGGTCGTCCCGTTGCGTTTGTAGTCGTGGGTGAGGGTGCCGCACCGCCCCTTCTTCAGAGGTAACCCGGGTTGCGTGCGGTCCAGGGCCTGCATCTGGCTCTTCTCATCGCAGGACAAAACAATGGCGTTTTCCGGAGGGTTCAGATACAAACCGACCACATCCTCCAACTTCTCGACAAATTGTTTGTCGTTGGAAAGTTTGAAGGTGCGTGCCAGATGAGGCTTCAAGCCATGAGCCCGCCAGATTCTCCCTACCGTGGACTCGCTGACGCCGGTTGCCCTGGCCATCAAGGACCGGCTCCAGTGCGTGGCGTTCGGAGGCTTCCCTTCGACCGTCTTCTTCACGATCCGGGCCCGCTTCCGGCGGCCGATCGAGGGAATCCGTCCACTGCGGGAAGCGTCCTTTTCGATTCCCCCGAGGCCATCTTCAACGAAACGATCGCGCCAACGTCCGGCCTTTTGACGAGTGATGTCCAACTTGGCAGCGATCTCCTGATTGTCCAGACCCCCGGCGGCCAGCAAGACAATTCGAGATCGTTCCGCCAACCGGACCGCCACACTGCGGCTTCGGCTCAGTCGCTCCAGTTCCTTCCGCACAGGAATGTCCAATTTAATCGTCGGTGCTCTCCTCATATATACTCAGACGTAGGAAAGCTGAATAAGTTACATTAACTGTGACGGACTACACTAGCTTCAGGATCGCTGTGACACCGGGACGGGTTGAGGCGAGTACGCGTTTCGGATGTCGAGGATCTCGGAGGTCGTGAACGGTTTGCGAATCACCCGGGCGATTCCGGCTGCCTCGATTGCGGTTTTTTGACCGCGGTCCATCGCCTTTCCGGTGATCATGACGACAGGTGTCGAAGGCTCCAGATCATGGATCGAACGTGCCAGGGCGATGCCGTCGAGACCGGGCATGTCGAAGTCCGTGATGACCAGGTCGTACTTTCGCCCCGCGAACGTGCGGATGGCTTCTAAACCGTCCGGGACGAGGTCGACCATGCAGTCGTCGGTTCTCAGGATGGAAGCGATCAGTTCTCGAACGTCAGCGTCATCTTCGGCGAACAGAATGTTCATCGTCCGGGATGATCCCTCAGCCATCATGGGCCTGTCAAGTATGAAATACGGGTAAAAAGGGTAAAATCCACCACCTTACCGGCAAATCCCTAGGCTAAACGCTTATCAACGAGTACTCTGGCTTGTTCCGTAACACGTGATAAGGTCACAATAAGCCTATCCGCAGCCCGGGGAGTCGTTGACGCTCTCATAACTCTCACTGCCAATCTCACGACATGTTTTTCCTGGTGGGTAGGAATTTCCCGGTTGATCTACGTGTAAGTGGTTGATTTTTAGTATGGAACGATTTGGCATTACCCTTGCACATAGAGAGAGCGGTTGGAAGACACGGAGGACAAGTTCAATGAGTATGGCGAGTACAAACAGGGAGACGGAAACCCAGGTCCGGCTCGCGGAACTCGAGCAGAGAAACCAGACTCTGGAAGCTGAAAACCAGCAACTTCGGGTGTATAAGGATTACGCATACACCGACGTGCTGACCGAAATCCCGAACCGTCGCTTCTACCACGAACGGCTCGTCCAGGAAATAGCACGCGCGCGCCGTGGCCAGAACCCGCTCGGTCTGGCCCTGGTCGATCTGGATTTCTTCAAAGAGGTCAACGATCAGATAGGTCACCGTGCCGGTGACCAGGTCTTGAAGTTCTTCTCGCAGTTCCTGCGAGTGAATCTTCGACAGGAAGATGTGTTGTGCCGAATAGGGGGTGACGAGTTTTCCGTCATTCTTCCCGACACCGATGCCGAGCAGGCCGAGATATTCTTCGACCGGGTCAGGACCAAGCTCGACCGAATCGACCTGTCGCTCGATTCCCAGGCGAACATCAACCTTTCGTTCAGCTGCGGAATCGCGACCTTTGCGTCAGAACACACTCCGGAAGATTTCATCGAGCAGGCCGACCAGGCTCTCTACGCGGCGAAAGCCGGAGGTAGAAACCAGGTCGTTGCCGCCAACTACAGACAGGTGACCGCGAACCAGTTCGTAAACTGACCGGGCCATGAGCCCCACCCGGTTTGTCCGCTGTTGACAAACAATTTCCGTCCAAACAACTCCTGCCGGTGGCCTCACGGCCACCGACTTTTTTGCCTAAGACGCTCCCTCGCTCGACTTTTCTGTACAGGCTGAATCGTCGGATTTATAATCCGACACTATGAAGAAACTCTTCCCGACTAACGCACGGCTGATCTTGCTGATTCTGTTTTCGGTGGCATTGTCGCTCTCCTGCGCGAACGAAACGAGCACCATTCCGGACAATACTGCGTCACCTGATTCCTACGAAAACGGTCTTGTCGTATCTGTCGATCCCATTGCGTCGGCCGTCGGTCGCCAGATCCTCGAGCAGGGCGGCAACGCTGTGGATGCAGCGGTGGCTACCGGCTTTGCCCTGGCCGTCAGCCATCCGTCGGCCGGAAACCTCGGTGGTGGCGGGTTCATGATGGTACGAATGGCCGACACCGGGGAGGTCCACGCCGTGGACTACCGTGAAAAGGCCCCTGCGGCCTCAACGCCGACAATGTTTCTTGATGATGAAGGCGAGGTCGACCGGGAGAAGTCGGGTGTCGGATATCTGGTCGTTGGCGTGCCCGGCACAGTACGGGGGTTCTGGGAGGCCCAGGCGCGCTTCGGAAGCCTGGATTGGGAAACGGTGATAGCGCCTGCCGTCGTTCTCGCGCGGGATGGGTTTGTCGTGGACGAAGTTCTGGCCGGATCGTTGAAGCGACAGGAAGAGAACATGGCCCGGTTCCCGGAATTTGGTCTCGCATATAAGAAACCGGACGGGTCGTTCTATGAGCCAGGCGAGAAAATGATGCTGCCCGATCTGGCGTGGACGCTGGAGCAGATTCGTGACCTGGGTCCGGATGGATTCTACAAGGGCCAGGTTGCGAAGCGTTTGATTGAGGACCTCGGCGCCCACGGCGGCATCATGACCCTGGAGGATCTGGCAAACTATGCCGCTCCTGTTCGACAGCCGATCCATGGAACGTACCGAGGCTATGACATCTACGGAATGCCGCCGGCCAGTTCAGGCGGGACGACAGTCGTCCAGATGCTCAACCTTCTCGAACACTACGACCTGGAAGGCTGGAATCGTCGAGATGCGCAGACCCTCCATCTGCTGGCCGAGACGATGAAGATCGGTTTCTACAACCGGGCGAAGTACCTTGGTGATACCGACTTTGTCGATGTGGATCTCGAAGCAGTGACGGCGAAAGCGTTTATTGACGAGTTCGAGGCTCGGATCGACCTGGACCAGGCAATGCCCAGCAGTGCTCTGGGAGAGGACATCATCACCCGAGACGAGGGAACTGAAACGACGCATTTTTCGGTTGTCGATGGAGCCGGCAACATGGTGGCGAACACCTATACGATCGAGCAGGGATACGGTTCGAAAGTCGTGGCCAAAGGAACCGGTTTCCTTCTGAACAATGAGATGCACGACTTCAACATGAATCCGGGTGTGACCGACATGAACGGCCGGATCGGAACCCCACCGAACCTGATTGCCCCTGACAAGCGGATGCTCAGTTCAATGTCGCCGACCCTTGTCCTCAGGGACGGCGAACCGTTTCTCGCAACCGGTAGTCCCGGTGGGCGCACGATTATCAATACCGTGTTACAGATCATCGTCAACGTTATCGATTTTGGGATGGACGTCCAACAGGCCGTCGACGAACCGCGGATCCACCATCAGTGGCTTCCGGATCGGGTGAACATGGAACAGACGCTGGAGTCGATCGAAGCCGACATGCAGGAGCGGGGACACACCACGCGCATGGTTCGCAGCCAGGGAGACGCCCACTCGATACTGGTGAGAAGCGGGCGACTCTACCCCGGCGTCGATTCCCGCACCCGCGGGGGAGCAGCCGGCTACTGAGCAAACCTTCGGGCCAGCGTGTCGGGGTGGCCGTCCCTGGCCACCCGCCGGGAAAGCCCGAAACGTCCCCACAAAGCATCGTGCCCCTTGTCAACGAGCTGAGAAAGCTTCCAAGCGTTGTTCCCGTCGAGTAAGTCGAGAAGAGTTCGGATAAGAGACAAGGGGGGAACTGTTCCTGGCTACTTGTCGGCCTGTTGGGCGGGCGGCCAGGGACGGCCGCCCCGACACGCTGACTCCGGATACAAGAAAAGGGCGCTCGGCGAGCGCCCTCTTATTCTCTGATTGTTTGGTTTGGCTAGCGGACCACCAGCAACTGGCCGGCGAATATTCGGCTGTCCCGCATGCCGTTCAGATCCATCAACTCGCGAAGGCCCATGCCGAACCGTCTGGCGATGTGGCCCAGGGTGTCGCCCCAGCGGACCCTGTATTCACCCTCGGCGTTCGCTTCCGCTACGGACGGACCCGACCGGGTCACGACCAGTGTTTCGCCGGCAAAAATCACATCGGTGAGCAGTCCGTTGATGTCCATGACGTTCGCCGTGGTTGTTCCGTAACGGTTCGCGATCCCGCCGAGCGTGTCTCCGGACCGCACCCGGTAGCGAACGCCATTCCCCGGAACGACCGAAGTTCGGCGTGCAACCTGGGTGGGTGCGCTCGAAAAGTCCAGCGGTTGATCGAGAGTGAGTTCTCCGAAGTATTGTGGGTAGTTTGCGTACACATTCACCGCCGCGACGAACTCCGCATAGAAGTTCTTCGATGCGTACCCGTAGATTCGACTCTTGTAGTTACGGATGATTGTCGGCAGGTCCGAACCGTGTTGCCTTTTCGCCCGAAGCATGCCGGCGCGTCCGTGGTTATAGGCGGAAATTGCCAGTGGCCAGGACTTCAACGCGTCGTAGTTGGCTTTGAGCAGCCGTGCGGCAGCGCGCGTTGCGATCGCCGGATTCAGCCGGTCGTCCCGACCGCGGACCACTCGCATGAAGAGACGGCCCGTACTTCTCGTGAACTGCCAGATCCCAGCGGCGCCGGCGCTCGAATAAGCCCGGTTTTCGTATGAGGACTCGACGAGCGGCAGCAATGTGATCACCGTCGGCACACCCACTTCCTCGAAGACTCTTTCAAAATACTGAAGGTATCCTCCTGACCGGATCACTCCATCCCGAAACCGTTCTTTGATGCCCCGCTGGGCGTGAACCCTCTGACGAAGAACGGCTATATTGCCCGCCGTCAACTTCACGTCGGTTTCTGCGATCCGGTCGTAGAGGCGTCGAGCTGCCACGCCCATCGTTTCCGGCGCGGAAATCTTGCGGCCGACTTCAGTCAGAGTGTTGCGCACCGCGCGGACCCTGGCGCGTCGGGTCTTCTCGGTGGCGATCTCGTATATCAGGTTGACCCTGAAGTTGTCGTGGATCACGTAGTCGTCCGCGCCATAAACCGTGAAGATCTTTTCCCAGAACGCGATGCGATCCTCAAGACCCTTTGACGGGAAGCCGGTTGGCAATTCCGCGAAGGAGTGCGCTTGGAGCGTCACGAGAACGACAAGCAAGAGAAGCAGCCACCGAAAGCTAAACCTCATCCGTCTTATGCCTCCAGAGAAATGTCTTGCAGGGCACACCGGCGCCCGGCTCCAAAACCGCATTCTAACATGCAGTCAGCATTGAGCTTGTAGCAAATTGTATCGTGTGCCAGTGGTCTGGATTACGGAAGGGAACGCGATTACAGTTTGCGAAGGAGTCTCTGGGCCGCCACGAGAATTGGATCCCAGAGGCTACTGTAAGGCGGGGTGTAGCCGAGATCGGTTTGAGAAAGTTCGTCGACCGTCATTCCCGACGTGATCGCGATGGCGCCAACGTCGATGCGCTTGGACACATCGCCGTACCCCGCCGCCTGGGCGCCGATGACTTTTCGACTGTCCCGATCGGCTATCAGTTTTACCCAGATCTTTCGCGCTTCCGGATAATAGGCGGCACGATCCATCGCTTCAATTCGGGCCGACACTGTTGGAATCCGTTCGGTTGCCGCTTCGGCCGAACTGAGCCCCGTTCTTCCGACCGCCAGTTCAAAGACCTTGAGGATTGTCGTGCCCACGCTGCCCGCGAACCTGGCGCGTCTCCCGGTCATGTTTTCGCCGGCGATTCTGCCCTGTTTTGCGGCCACCGTGCCCACGTAGTGAAGTACGGGCCGCCGCCGGATTGGACAGAAGGCCTCGGCGCAGTTGCCCGCCGCAAAAACGCTCGGTATGTTTGTTTCCATGTACTCGTTGACCGAGATTGCTCCCGTCGACCCGGTACGGATTCCCGCGTCGACGGCGAGGTCCACGTTTGGGATGACCCCGGTATCGAGCAAGACCACGTCGGCTGGCTGTGCTCCCAGCTGTCCCCTCGCTTTGACCCCGCCTACCCGGTCGCTTTCGCCAACAAGCGCTTCGACCTCGGATCCGGTCCGCAGCCCGACACCATGGCGAAGCAGTTCGTATTCCACGATTCGCGCAATGTCGTCATCAACGCTCTCCAACACCCGTTTTCGCTGTTCATAGATCGTTACTTCCTTTCCGAGCGCCCGGACGCTTTCGGCGATCTCCAGCCCGACGTACCCGCCTCCGACGATGACGATGTTCCGCGCGTCCTCCAGTGCGGCCCGCAAGGGTGCGGCATCCGCCAGTCCCGTGACCGTGAAGACGTTCCGCAAGTGGATGCCCGGTATTACCGGAAGCCGGGGTTTGACTCCTGTTCCGATCATCAGGCGGTCGAAATCAAAGCTTACAGATTCGCCCGTTTCCACCCGCCTTCCGGATACTCGTTTTCGTGACGGAAGGATGGAATCGACCTCGACACCCACATGAGCTTCGATTCCACGCTCGGCGCGGAGAGATCCGGGAGTGTAGCGGATCAAATCATCCGACCCGACGAGGCCGGACAGAAAGTACGGGATGCCGCACGTGCTGTATGAGATGAACGGTCCCTTTTCGAGGACGGTCACGTCCAGACGCGGATCCAGACGTTTAGCCCGTGACCCGGCTGTCAGCCCCGCGGCGTTACCTCCGATAATGAGTATCTTGTCCATGAGGCGTTGCCCGACACCCTATCAGAAATATTTCTCCCTTTCCGTGACCCAGGAACCGGGATCGCTGGTGCCGGCCCGTTCGATCGTGACGTGAAAGTCGTCGGACCACACTCGAGCGCCCCGGATACCGGCCCCCTCGACCAGTTCGGCAAGCTCTCTTTCCGTGAAACCGGCGCGCACAGACGCGTCAAACGACGCTCGCAATTGATCTGGGTAATGTGTCCCGTATGCTGCCAGGTGCCGGGTTAGAGCGAGCCGGTTCGGCCGCAGAAGATCTCGGATGAGGATTCCCGCCGTCGGTTTGGTTACCCGATTGATTTCATTGAGGACGTCTGACGGGTTCTCGAACCGATGCAGCGCGGAGTCGGACACCACCAGATCGAAGTAATGCTCCTTGAACTTTATCTGGTGCAGATCGTCGACCTGAAAGAACATGCGCTCGTTCAGATCCCAGGCCTCCGCGGTCGCCCTGGCCCGATCGGCAACAGATCCCCAGCGCTGGAGTCCGATACCGAAGAAGTTCTCGTTGTCCCAGAGAATCCGGAGAGGGATCAGGCCCAGGCGACTGCCCAGATCCAGTACCATTCCGCTTTCGACCCCCAGCCCCAGGGACCGCTCGACGAAAGCCTTGTCCTGGTTCAGGAAATATTCCAGCTCGGTGACCGCCACCCAGGCCTCTATTTCCTCATCAGTCGGCTCGGCTTCGGTTCGAATCCTGGGTGGGTAGACGAGACGTGACACCAGGTTTCGAAGGACCAGAGGAAACGGCATTGTTGCCCCTATCCGGTTATTCGCCCTGGGGCGCGTCGCCGACCAGGACCGCAACCTCGTCCAGGAGGATATTATTCTGAGCCATACATTTCGCTTCCCGGACGAAGGCGACAAGGTTTGATATGAGTGCCAGGAGCGCCAGGACCGTGTGGATCCAGGTCGGAACGACGCGGGTGTCGACACCTCCTCCGATGATCCATGCGGCCATAGTGAAGAGGATTGCCATGGTCGCAGCCGGAGAGGTTTCCGACTTGAATACTCGGGTTCTTTGTATGAACTCGCCGGCCTGCGGATGGGATTCCAGCAGATCCTTGACCTGTTTGCCCGTGCCGATGAAGTAGAACATCGACATGCTGTGAGACAGGGTTACGATGAACGTTGCGAACAGAGCGAACATGAAGTGATCGGAGAGGCCAACCCTTCCGTCCATGGAAAACCCCATATACACCGTAATCACGATGCCGACGATCCCCATCAATGTACCTGTCAAGAGTGCGAGTACCATAATGTCGAATGAGATTTTAACATGTTGATAGTTGGGGGGACGGGGAGGGGAGAACAACCTTCAACTCAAAGTCGCAAAGACGCAAAGTTATCTTGTTCAGGTGGGTGCCCGTGTCCGGGACTCGAGGGATCGACGTATTTTTAGATTGACCGCAAGTTGTTGTGGGTGGTCGACACCTCGGTCCATTTGGTTGTGTCGGACGTTTCATCTGTGGTACTTAGGTTCTGATGCGTCGTGTGCTCCTTCTTTGCCTTGTGATCACGTTCATCGCTTCGTGCGCGAAACGGCCGCGGGTCCGTGTCCCGGCCGGTCCGACGCCCGTTTCCGTGGCCACCGCCCCGGACCAGTCACGTCCCCGGACAGGAGCGGATGTGGACGGTCGGGCGTCTTATTACGGTGATCCGTACCATGGCCGAAAGACGGCTAACGGAGAGACGTTCGACAAGAACAAGATGACGGCGGCGCACCGTTCGCTGCCGTTCAACACGTGGGTCCGTGTTCTAAACCAGTTGAACGGAAAAGAAGTCGATGTCCGGATCAATGACCGCGGTCCCTTCGTTGCGGGGCGCACGATCGATCTGTCGGAAGGTGCGGCCAGGAAGATCGACATGATTCGATCGGGCGTGGTTCCCATCCGCCTGAGGATCATTAAGGAGGCTCCGGGTGGTGGCCGGTCTAATCGCGGCAGCAACGTGTTCTACGTGGTTCAACTCGGAGCCTTCCGCTCGGAAAAACCGGCCCAGGATTTGCGAAGGCGCTTTGAAAAGAAGTTCACGGGGATCTATGTCGATAAGCCCGTCCGAGGCGACGACCTCTACAAAGTCCGGATCGGCCGTGCCTTACTGACCGACGCTCGCTACGTCCAACGCCTGCTTCGTGACGACAACATCGAGGCGATCGTCGTCCAGATGCAGTAGGCGGGTTCGGATGTTCTCCCGAACATTCGAGTTCAGACCCACTCTTCGATCACATCACGCGCCCCGTCGCGACCATCGACACATCTGAAAATTAATTAGGGACGGGGGCCTATTTAAAGTAACTTGCTGCTATTAAATGGATTGATCGAATGTCGCCCCCGTCCCTACTTAAGGAAGGTGCCTCATGTCTCGAAGGACCATCTTGCGAATCTTGATCTTTTGCTTTTCCCTGGCTTATAGCGCGACATCGCTGGCGCAAGCACCGGAGCTCTCGCCCTCCGTCCGGGAATTCGTGAGCGTGGATGCGCCTGTCGTCGCGCTGAGGCATGTTCGGGTGATCGATGGAACGGGAGCCCCAGCCATCGAAGATCAGACGATCGTCATCGTGGACGGGAAGATCCGGGAGATGGGCCCCGCGGCGACCACACCCGTCCCGGAGAATGCCGAGCTTCTGGATCTGAATGGCCATACCGTGATCCCCGGCATCGTCGGCATGCACGAGCACCTCTTTTATCCAGCGGGCAGCACTCCGGCACTGTATCCGACGCTGGGCGTGACGTTCCCGCGCATGTACCTGGCTAACGGTGTCACGACGATGCGCACCGGCGGCAGCATGGAACCCTACCTGGACCAGAACATCAAGCGCCGAATCGATTCGGGCCGCATGGTGGGGCCGAAAATGCACCTGACTGCGCCGTACCTGGAAGGGCAGGGCAGCCCGATTCTCCAGCTTCATCAGTTGGACGGGCCGGAAGAGGCGCGGCAGATGGTCAACTACTGGGCGGATTTGGGCTTTACGTCGTTCAAGGCTTACAACTACATCTCACGCGATGAGCTCCGAGCTGCCGTTGATGAAGCGCACAAGCGCGGATTGAAAGTGACAGGGCATCTGTGCTCGATTGGGTTTGGCGAGGCCGCGGAAATCGGTATCGACAACCTGGAACATGGCTGGGGAACAAATACCGAGTTCGCGCCAGGAAAACAACCAGACCAGTGCCCACCGCGTGGTCAGAATCGTCAAGCCCTGGCCAGTCTTGAAATAGAGAGTCCCGAAGCTCAGGAAACGATCCGAAACCTCGTCCAACATGGCGTTGCGATCACCTCGACCCTCGTCGTCAACGAGGCTTCAATGCCGGGTCGGCCGATGATGCCGCGCCGCGCTCTCGATACGATGTCCGCCGAAGCCCAGGCCAATTTCTTCAGCCGCCGGGCGCGTGCCGCCCTAAATTTCAACGCGCTTTCGGTTGTCCTGTTCAGGAAGGAGATGGAGTTTCAGTATGCCTTTGCGCAGGCGGGTGGACTTCTTGTGGCCGGTGTGGATCCGACCGGTAATGGTGGTGCCCTACCCGGATTTGGAGACCTTCGGAACATCGAGCTCCTGGTGGAAGCCGGCTTCTCTGCCGAAGAAGCGATCCAGATCTCGACTTCCAACGGGGCGCAGCTTCTGGGCGAATCCGATCGAATAGGTACCCTCGCTCCCGGTATGCAGGCCGATCTCGTCGTCATCCGTGGCAACCCGGCCGCCGATGTGTCCGACATCTTGAATGTCGAAACGGTATTCAAAGATGGCGTCGGTTACGATTCGGCGAAGTTGATCGATTCAGTGAGGGGTGCAGTCGGCAAGTATTGATTTGGTTTCTGTTCTTGTGACCCTACCAGGCAGTACCGCTACGGGCCTGCACCGGTTGATCCGAACCTGAGCCCGGGCGATTGGGTCTTTCACGACACTGGAAGACCCAGCACCAATCCATCGCTGTTCAGGAAACCGAGGGTTCCGGATGAGGACTGGCCGGCCGACCCGCTGAACAGGATGAACTGGGTCGTCCATCCACTCCCGACGGCGAAGTGAGGAAAGATCAGGCCTCCGGGGACCCCGGCATCGCTTTCCCGCGAAGGCGGCGTCGTTGTGATCAGGAAGTCGTCTCGTTCGTTGGTGCGCGAGCGCAGGCCCACAACCGCGACCTGATTGTCACTCGTGATCCGCAAAATGCCACTGAAAGGCTTGGCCAGTGTCGGGAACCACGCATCGACAAAGTCGGCCACCTGCCCGGATGGTGGTAGCGGAACGGCTGCCGTCAACCCGAGCGAACTTCCGTCGAGTCGCGTCAATACGAGAGTCGCCGTCGCCTGAGTCGTAGTTGCGTTGGTGATTGCGATGCCGGTCAAGATCGACCCGGATGCTCCGGGAGTCCCCGAAGCTTCGGCGTAAATACGGAACCCGCTACCGATGGCGTCCGACTGCACGCCGGCTTCGGTTACGACCACGCCGTCGCTGCTGAGAGAAAAAACGCTGACTCCGACAGGTGCCGTGCTGCCGGCGGTCGGGGTTACACGTACGGATCCGGTAACCAGCGAGGTCCCCTGCACCGTTCGCAGACGGAGGGAGGCGCGAGGTGCGATGGAGTACTCGAATTGAGATCCCACACGGCCGTCATCAAGGGTCATGGGCACGGCCTCCCCGGAAGCTTCACCATCGCCGGGCCCGAAGAAAATCACCTCTCCGGCGAGCGTCCCATCGGTCGGGTTCGTCAGGATGAGTTCGGTCGTCCAGCCTCCTCCCACGGCAAAATGGGGGAAGAAGATCGTATCCGTTCCTCGAGGGCCGAGAGCTGCGACAGGGAGTGTCGTGATCAAGAACTCAGACCTTTCGTTCGTCAGACCTCGCAGCGCGACAACGGCGACAGGAACGTCGGAGATGAAGGTGAAGGTCCCGTTAATGGAACTCCCGCCATTGAACGGTGCTTGATCCAGAAATTTCGCGATCTGCTGGTTCGCTTCCAGCGTGAAGGTGCCGTTGCCGAAATCGTTGCCGGTCGAATCCGTGAAGAAGAAGGTCACGTTCGCGTCTTCGGAGCTGGGGTTTGCGATGGCGATACCGGTGGTGACCACGCCGGCCACCTCCGCATAAATCCTCCCTGACAGAGTTGTACCCGTCGCCGGAACGCCGGCCTCGCCGAGCAGGATGCCGTCGGGCCGGAAGCTGAAGATGGCCACGCCAGCGGGCGAGGTGTCTCCCTGGTTTGGTTGAACGCGAGAATGGCCGGTCTCGAGAACGCCGTCCGAATCCCTGGTGGACACCGACACTCCGCCTCGATCGGAGACGGCGAACGTGGTTGGGTCGGGCCCGATTTTCAACAGGAATCCGTCCCCCGCACCTCCGGGACTCGATTGCAGTGGTGAGGCGGTCGGGAAGTTCGTCGAGCTTGTCGATCCCGTCACGTATACGCTCCCGCCCTGGTCCAGGGCCATATGCCCCACGGTGTCCTGGCCGCTGCCGCCCAGGTAAGTCGAGTAGCCGAACGTGCCAACCCCGGCATTGAACTTTGATACGAAGCCGTCGTTTCCGCCTCCAGACGCGGACTGAACCGCGTTCATCGTCGGGAAGTTCGTCGAATTTGTCGATCCGGCAACATACACGTTTCCATACGAGTCCACCGCTACGGCAGTTGCTGCATCTGTTCCGCTACCACCAAGGAAGGATGAGGACAGCAGACTGGATCCGTCGAACTTGAACCTGGCGACGAACGCATCGGTGACCCCGGCGTGCGTCGACCCGAAGGCGTTCAGGGTCGGAAAGTCGGTTGAATCGGTTTCTCCGACGACATAGACGTCGCCGGATCGGTCGAGCGCGATGCCGCTGCCGATATCGGTGGCGCTCCCGCCCAGAAATGTCGAAAACAACAAGGCGCCATCGGGGGAGAAGCGAGTGACGAACGCGTCAAACGAGCCCCCGAACGAAGACTGGGTCGGGCTCCGGACCGGGAAACTTGCCGATCCGGTCAGACCCGTCACCCAGATATTGGAGTCGCCATCGACCACCACACCCCTTCCGGAACCGCCGTCGAAGCCCAGGTACGTCGAGAAAACCGGGCTAGGGCCGTTCGCGTTCAGCTTGGTGACGAACGCATCGGTGGTTCCGAGGCCAAGGGGTTGCAAGGCGGCGGCGGTTGGAAACCGAAAGGAGTTGGATTCGCCCGTGACGATGATGTTCTCGTCCTTGTCCAGAGCGATAGCTGTCGCCACTTCGTCGCGTTCGCCGCCCAGGTAGGTTGACAAGAGCATGGAGTCTCCCGATGCGTTGAAGATCGTGACGAACACATCGAAGAAACCGTTGGACTCCTCCTGCAGCGCTCCCTGCACGGGAAAATCCGGGGAATCGGTCGCGCCGGTCACGAAGATTTTGCCTGTCTCGCCGAGCGTGACGGCTCGTGCGGCGTCGAGGCTTTCGCCACCTAAATAATTTGCAAAATCGATGCTCGATCCGTCGGCGTTGATTTTTACCAGGAAGGCATCGTCACCCGCCCCGGCATCGACGTCGGCAGGGTCCGCACCCGGGAAATCGATCGATGCGGTCGATCCGACGATGAAGGTGTTGCCCTGGGTATCGACGGCGACACCGATCGGTGTGTCGCTACCGCTGCCTCCCAGATAGGTGGAATAGGTCAGTACGGGATCAATCACCAGAGGGTGGACGGTGTCGTAGACGCCGATGTCGAACTGAACCTCTCCATTGTCGGTCACCAGAAACGAACCGTTCACCGCTCGTCGCTCACCGTCGATTTCTTGATAGATCGATGGTGGATGTTCGACCACTCTCCGGTCGCCAAACTCCGCGACAAGGCGACCCTGATCGAGGCGCAGTCGGTCGGGGCCTTCCAGTCGCATCCGGATGTTGGACGGGTCCGCGCCGGGCGAGACGATGAAGTCGTACTCCAACTCGCCCCGATTTCCACGGTAGACCAGATCGATGCCCGGATACACATCCCGGTCCTCGAGCCGAAGGAAGGCCGGGACGTTCCTTCTCCACTGCCCGGGATCGTTGCCGACGAAATAGTTGACCGACGTTTCCGTCGGTCCGACCCCACTGATCATGGATTCGGGGTTTCCACCCACGAATTTCATGCGCAGAACCTTCGATGCCCCACGTCCCCGAGGTGTGAGAACAAGCGGATCGGAAACCTGGCTCCCCGGCGGTCCGTCCAGTACCAGGGTCGCTTCTCCAGGAGTCACGAAGAGCGTGAATCCCCTCCCCCTCGAAAGAAAACGAACCTGAGGATCAGTCTGGCCCAGGTTTTCTTCGAAAAGCATCGGAAGTTCCGGGTACGCGCCGGGTGCTGCTTGCCCGCTCGCTACCGGTGGCCGATCCTCCGGCGGTGTGATTGAGGATAGGCACGCTGGCACCAGCAAAGCCAGGGCTAAGGGAATTCTCATCAATAGAGTTCTCATGAGATGTTGGCAGCGGCGCCCGCACGGCCGGTTCGTCCTCCAATAAACATGATAGACGTTGAGCCTGTCTGGTGGATAGCCATGGGCGCGGCCGATCGATTCTCCTCCGTGGTAGACTCACCGGCATGTCCAGAGAAGAGTATCCGGAGATCATCGAGAACTGTCATTACTGCGGTGCCGAATTCGAATCGAACGCGTTGACGCGGCACCTACGGAACGAAACCGAGATCCTGGCTGAACTACCGGCGTTGCTCGGAATGGCGATGGGTACGGGGTCCATTGATCTTCATGCGGGGAATCTCTACCAGATGAGCGTGAAATCGGGCGAATGCCTGGACGAAGTGAGGACGGAGTTGATCACAAGGGAGCACGCCCGCACCCTGCTGCTGACCGAGATCAACTACCATCAGATGACGCTGGATGGTTTGACCGCAAAGCGTGATGACGTCCTGGCGAAAATTGAGGGAGTGGGGACCGACCCTTAGAGTTATCCGGGTTCCCCCCGTACTTTGACCCTTGAACGACATCTCGTTCGTCCATTCGTTTTCGAATACCCGCTAACACTTCGTTTTTCTTCAGCCCCCAGTTGGGAGCGACAAGTAGCCCGAGTGGGGCTTCGCCAAAGAGTCGCTCGATGACGATCGCTGGTTTTAACCGCTCGATGAAATCGCAGATCACCTCCAGGTATTCTTCAAACGTCATCAGTTGGAATGGGTTTTCTGCGTGCTCGCGTGCCAGGGCGGTTCCCCGGACCAGGTGCAGATGATGCACCTTCAACAGATCGACACCGACGCGCGACATCTCGTCGGCGATCGACAGCCATTGTGCTCGGGTTTCCCACGGGAATCCCAGCATGACATGTGCTCCGGTGTGAAAGGACCTCCCGCGGCACATGTCGATCGCATCGAGAAACGCCCGATAGTCGTGCCCCCTGTTGATGCGCCGAAGAGTTTCGTCATAGATGGACTCCACCCCGAACTCCAGCGAGACAAACCCGCGGCGACCGAGTGCGTCGATCATGCCGACTTTTTCCTCATCCACACAGTCCGGCCGAGTGCCGATCGAAAGGCCTACGACGTCGGGATGATCGAGCGCTTCGGAATAGAGTTCAGCCAGATAACCGGTGTCGGCGTAGGTGTTCGAAAACGGCTGGAAATAGACGATGAATTTTCGGGCCCCAATCCTGTGTCGAAGGTAGCGGATTCCGTTCTCAACCTGTTGCTTGATGGGTTCTGTCTTGATTGCAAGTGGAGGACGAAAAGAACTGTTGTTGCAGTAAGTGCAGCCGCCGGTCGTGACCGTGCCGTCACGGTTGGGGCACGTGAAGCCGGCATCGACGATCACCTTGTGGACGCGTTGGCCGAAGATGCTCTTCAACCACCCGCTATATGTCCTATAGCGTTGCCGACCTCTAGTTTCTCCAACGCCGCCAGTCGTCGTCATCGTCGTCATTCCGCTGCCGTTCCTTATGGCGCTTGTTGTAATAGACGTCGAACTTCCGGCGCAGTCGTTCGCGCCGCCACCGATCGTAGTAGTCCCGGATGCCTCGCGTCACGCCCCCGAATTTGCCCCAGCGCAGGTAGAGGAAACCGAACACCATGCCGCCCAGGTGTGCGATGTGGGCGACGCCGCCCCCACCGCCCGAAAAGGAAGCCATGAAAGCGATCCCGCCGATCATCATGACGAAGTACTTGGCCGGCATTGGGATGATCATGTAGAGGTAAATGATCCGATTCGGGAACAGAAGTCCGTAGGCCAGCAGGATCCCGTAAACCGCTCCTGAGGCGCCGATAGTCGGAATCGTCGAATTGGGTTCCATCAAGACGCTGGAGATCCCCGCCCCGACACCGCAGACGAAAAAGAACCTTAAGAACTCCCGGCTTCCCCATGATCGTTCCAGTTCCCCTCCGAACATCCAGAGCGCAAACATGTTGAAGAGGATGTGGAAGAATCCACCGTGAAGAAAGATGTAGGTGACAAGCTGCCAGAGGAAGAACTGGTGCGTGATGGAGTAGGGCCGGAGGCCAAAGTTCTGAACGAACTCACCCCCGCCTGCGATACCGTCGAAAATCTGAAGTGCGAAGACGATGCCGTTGGCGATGACCAGGGCCTTGATCGCGCGAGTAAACCCGCCGCCACCGATGTAACTGGCTGGCCCACCCCGGTAATAACCGCGCGACAAGCTAACCGTCCTTCGGCCGTATGAACCAGCCGGTGTAGAATATCCCAGCTCCGATCGAGGCCGTCGTCATCATCGGCCCCATGTCGCCGAAATAGATCAGCAACGCTTCCAGCGTGACGATCAGCCCGATAATTTGGAGACCGGTTCCTGCGTAATAGCGTATCATTCTCGGTTCGGATACGGCTGTCATCAGGGGGTTCGGAGCCTTTGAGAGCCTGTGTTTGATTCTAGCACAGCGGTTCGCGGTGTATAGGCACCCCTGTTGCCGCCAAAACATAGTCCTGCTGCAAATACTGTCTGATGTCCTGGATTGCCGTTCTTAAACTTGCTGCTGCCTTCTCCATCGGCGCGATTCCTTTTGCCGTTGTCGCGATGTGGGGGACGGGTCTGGACGTGACCCAGGTCGGCTCGAAGAACCCCGGGTTCAACAACGTTCTTCGCGTATCCAGCCGCAGACGGGCGGGCATCGCTCTCTTCGGGGACCTGTCAAAGGGAGCGCTTGCGGTGTTTCTGTTGTTCTCGCCGTCCGAGCCTTCCTGGTTTCCGTGGAGTCTCGGCCTCGCTGCCGTGGCCGGACATTGCTGGACCCCCTTCTTAAAGTTCAACGGAGGCAAGGGTGTCGCCACGATGGCCGGCGCTCTGCTCTATCTGGAGTTCGCGATCACCGCCGCCTGTCTGATCCTCTATCCAACGCTACGAATATTTGGCCGAAAGATGGGTTGGGCCCAGGAAGGTGCCATCTCTTCCATGACGACGATGACCGTCATATCCGTCGTCATCTTCGCCCTGCGGGGTCCCGAAGCCGGCGTATTTTCCTTCCTCGCCCTGGCCATAATCGTCATCCGCCATGCCCCCAACATCCGCCAACTCTTTCCGTGACAGGCTTTCGACGCAGAGACGCAG
Source organism: Terriglobia bacterium (assembly GCA_965262425.1). Taxonomy (GTDB): domain Bacteria; phylum Acidobacteriota; class Terriglobia; order 20CM-2-55-15; family 20CM-2-55-15; genus CAZOZZ01. The sequence continues at coordinate 4,586,621 of OZ253536.1, forward strand.
AGGGGTTTTGTCTCGCTGTCCGATCGATGACACTGGTGTCCGCCCATTTTCGTCAATCTCGAAAGGTCAGGAGGAACGTCGTCATCAGTGATTGAGGTGAAAATCTCAAGACATGATTCCCTCTGCGTCTTTGCGTCTCTGCGTCGAAAAACGTGACGGGACGTTACGGGACGAGCATGCGGAGGGCGCCGGGGATAATGGTGGCTTCGATGGGGAGGGTGCCGAGTGGTTCGCCGTCGATTTCGATCAGGGTCGGTTCTCTCGATGTGGCGACGAGTTTTCTGGTCTGACGGTAATGGACCTTGGGGTGATTGTAGATGTCGCCATTGTACAGCATTGCAATGTTTCGCGTCAGTTCCCAGACAGACATTTTGTCGACGATCGTTATGTCCAGAAGGCCGTCATCGATCACGGCTCTTGGACAAACCAGCATGCCGGCGCCGTGGTACTGGCCGTTGCCGATCGCGACGTTCGTAATGAGAACGTCCTTGAACTCGTCCGTATCGGTCGTAAGCGTCACCGTGTTGCCTCGGAACCCGAGCGTCGCCATCGCTGTTGCGGTCAGGAATGCCACGGTTCCGCCCATGTATTTCGAGGAACGATTGACCCGGGTCGCAACCGCACCGCCCATTCCGAAACTCGTCAGGTTGGCCGCATAGCGTGTTCCGTTACTTCCGTCGTGTCGGCGATAGATCACCTTCATGACGTCGAGATCGACCGTGTGCCCGCCGCGGATTGTCCCGATGGCACCTGCCTCATCCTGGGGAATCTTGAGCGTGCGTCGAAAGTCCGAGCCTGTTCCCTGGGGAATCAAGCCGATCGTGGCGCCAGGCTCGATTGGTCGGCCTTCGGAAAAGAGGCCGTTTACGACTTCGTTTATCGTGCCGTCGCCACCAACGGCGATGATCGTCCTGTGGCCCAGACGGATCGCTTCCGCCGTCAGGTTGATGGCGTGTCCCGAAAATCGGGTTTCAAAGGTCGAAACGCTTCCGCAGGCTTTTTCGAGGCGTTCTCTTATCCCACTCCAGGTGCGTCCAGTCTTGCCGCCGGCGGATTGGGGATTGACGATCGCTGCGACGGACCCGGGATCGTACGTCATAGGTTCGAACCGCTACGAAGCGACGCCCCGTGACTTGTTGCGTTCAAGGAAACCCACCGTGTCGCGGACGGTCTGCTCGGCCGGACGCGGGTCCAGTCCGAGTTCGTCGCAGGCGCGCTTGTTGTCGACGTACCAGAAGCGGTATGCCATCTCGATCGTCCTGTCATCGAGAGGGAACGTTCGCCCGATCAATTCCATGCCGCGTCGGAGAACCTTCGCGCCGCGCCGCGACCAATTCTCAGACAGCGACAGCAGGGGGGCGCGGACACCCGAGATCCACTGGATCAGGAAGAAGAACTCCCGGATCGTCATGTTGTGACCGCCTACAAGGTACCGTCGACCGGGTCGACCGTTTCGGATGGCGGAGATGAAGCAGGCAGCCGCGTCTCTGACATCGACGAAGTTCAGACCTCCTCCGGGAATGTTCGTGATCTGTCGGTTCAGGAACATCCGGACGTCGTTGGTTGAAGAAAAACGAAGGTCTCCGGGCCCGAGCAACAGGGTGGGGTTCAGGGTCACGACCGGAAGCCCTTCTTTCCTGTGGTACGACAGTGCGGTCTTTTCCTGATAGATCTTGCTCAGGTAATACGGCCAGTGGCCCGCAACTTCGATTGCGTAGGCGGAACTTTCCGTGTGAGTCACCGGTTCGCGGCTGGCCGCGATTGTGCCCGACGATGAAGCAATGATCAGCGTTGGACTGCCGGCCTGCACCGCCGCTTCGCACATGTTGCGCGTCCCATCGATGTGGGTTTCGAACATCCGCGACGCGGTTTTGGGATCCCGCGTCACCAGTCCCGCCAGATGGATGATCGCCTCAACTCCGTCGATGGCCTTCTCCACTGATGCACGATCGAGCACGTCTCCCCGGGCCGTCTCCACCCTGGCGTTTCCTTCCCAGGGATTTTCTTTGCGACAGAGCAGCCGGACCGAACCTTCCGGGACTTCTTCGAGTGGTTTTTCAAGGAGCAGGTTGACCACGTGGGTGCCCAGGAATCCTGTGGCACCGGTGATCAGGATTTTTCTCATGATACCGACGTGGGGACCTCGGACGGTGGCGTGGAGCGGGTCTGCTTGGTGAACATCGGCCGAATCCAGCGCTCGATGCCCTTAGTGTGGATGTTCACCCAGTAGTCCGCCCAATCGATTTTTTCAGGTGTCCATTTCAAACGCCTGCGGTCCTCCGGAGTCAGGCTGAGGTAAGCCCGCCGGATGTGATCGGTTTCGAATATGAAGGTGTTGTGGATCATGAACGGAAGAAACATGTCCAGCGTCTGCTCCTGCTGCCGGATCTGTCTCCGTGTGACCCTCAAGCTACGCAGGTAAGGGTGCATCTTCTTTGTTCCCAGCACCACCTTCAAAAAGTTGAACGTGGCCTGGATCAGGTCCAATCCCCAACTCAGACGCTTTCGGCTGGCATCCAACTGATCGACGCTGACGACCTCCGCCTCCATATAGGTCTTCAACAGGTTGGCCAGCTTGTTTCCGTTCTTCTTATGCTTGTGCTTGAAGCGGGCATTCGTTCCCAGAAATCCAACCAGACGGGGGAGCATCACCGGGTTGTCGGCCGCGGTAGCCAGATGATAGATTTTCTCGCCCCGGTCGGCCAGGGCGGCGGCGGTAGCGATCAGGATTCCGTTGGCGATCAAGTCGACGGGTATTATCTCGAGCGGGCCGTCCTTCCTGACGGGCCAGCTTTTGACACCCTCTCCGCCCATCAGGACGAGCGGTGCCGACGTCGTCATCCCTTCGTTCCATCCGGGGAAAGGGAATTCAAGCGAAGTTTCGACGATCGCGGGCCGTACGATGCAGTACTTCAAACCGGGGGTCCTGGCGATCAACTGCTCACCCATACTCTTTGTATACGTGTAGGTGTTGATCCAACCCCAGGAATCAGCCCGCTTCATCCCGCCGTCACGCTGGGCTTCGCGGTCCGGTGTCTCATTGACGAACTTTTCGCACCACTCCAGTTCTTCGTCGACGTTGAACCCCGTGTCGTCGGCATTCTTCTGTGCGGGATAGTAGCCCGCTATCGCAGTGTCTTCGGAAATGCGCCCACTTACTTTTCCTGCCACGTAGCACGTGGATATATGAACCAACCGGGCGTCGAAGAGTCGCACGAGCTCGATCAGATTGCGGATGCCATAGACGTTGGTTATCAAGGAATCGTTCAGCGGAGGATTGAACTCCACCAGGCCGGCCGAATTGATGACCACGTCCACCTGACCTGTCAGCCGGGCGAGTTGCTCGGCTGCGATGCCGCACATCGGAAGGCTCAGGTCGCCCTCGACGATCGATACCTTCTTCCGTATCGATTCCACGCCGATGCGGTCGACGGTCGGACCGAGTGGCGCGGATTGGAGAATCTCTGAATAAAAGCGCTGCTCTCCGGCAAGGTTCTTTTTCGGACGGACTTGAATCACCAGATGCTTCAGTTCGGGAAACCGGTCCAGGACGAGAGCCAGCAGGACCTTGCCGACAAACCCAGTCGCCCCCAGCAGGAGGATGGTCTTGCTGCGAAACTGATCGATCGCCGATATTTCCCCGGTTCCCTCCTCGGTGGCGTCTCCGACGGGCCGGTACTCCCCGGCAACGGGATCGAACTGCCAGAAGTTGAAATGCATCATGGCGCGGCTCCTACACCCGTCAGGTTGCCGGCACCCACGGTTTCCGGCGTACCAGAAACGTCCGCCATCAGGATTGGAGGAAAGTGCATCAAGCTGATGCTGGGGGGCCTTCCGACATGGGACTGGGCCATCTCCAGAGCCTCTTCCATCGAAGATGCCATGTCCCAACCAAGAATCGACGGGACGCGCCTGTTGTCGGCGCCCACAACGATCACTTTGCCCAGGTGCGCTCGTCCGTTCTCTCCCCAGTACCACATGTAGAATGGATGGACCCCGTGGTAGGCGTGGCCTTCCCTGTACATCTTGATGTATTCGGGGTTCTTAGCGAATTCCTCTTCGTACTTTTCCTGCATCACGAATGAATCCCTCGTCTCGGTCAGGATACGGTTGAAAAATTCGATGTAGGACGGATGGAACTTCGGGTCGAACTCGTCATAACACGGATGCGTCAGGATCATCACGCCGTTCTTCTTCACGACAGGCATGTTCCGGTAGAAATTGAAGAAGTAGCCGGTCGCCATGACCTGGACCAGCAACGGGTTCATGATCGAGTTGACGTTGTATGGCGACACGAACGTGATACCTGTAATCAGGACGTCGGATTGTCCTTCGATGGGGACGCAGTATTGATCGAAGCAATACGGGAGGATCTTGTGGTGGGTCGCCTCGGTTTCGCCCGCGTGCACGCCAATCATTTCGTACGGCGCGGGAATGTTGAAGAAAAGCTTCCGTTTCATGGCGGGCGACATCTTCGACAGGCCAAGCTTCGCCGCCTTGAACTTCGTGCGGTCCAGCCCCGACCATCCGTCTTCGTTTCGACCGAGAAAAGCGGACATCCGGTCGAACATGCGATTGTTCATCGCGGTTTCGATGTGGAAGACCTTCAGGTGTTTGTCGATGACGCGGCCGATGCGGTCACAGGAATGGGACAGCCCGGATTTTTCCGGGTCCATGTAGGAATTCGATTTCAGGATGGCCTGAGGCGTGTGGTGCGCCTGAAGAGTGGGGTAGTCGCACAGTCCGACTCCGACGGACTTGTGCCCACCGTCCATCGGCACCAGGTTGATGTTCACGTAGATCAGAAGATCAGATTCGGCCGCCCGACGGTTGATCCGCACTCGTTCACCGTGTTCGGTCTGCTCCAACTCGACCATCCCGTCGGGGTCCTCTCCGTCGTGGTTGTAATAGCGGTCCGGGTAGTATTCCCGGAAGATCGCGGTCCCGACGCACCGCTTCATTTCACCTTCGGTCAGCCGGCGGTGAAACGAGGTCGCGACGATGATGTGGATGTCGTCCACACCCTCGGCCGCGAGTTTCTCCAGAACTATCTCCAGGACCGACTGCCTTATGTCCGGGAGTCGCATGATCGGCAGTGGAAGCGAGATGTCGTCGATCGCGATGGTCACCTTCATACCTGGCGAGAGCAGCCCCGACAGAGGTTCCATGTTCTCCGGATTCTCGATGGCATTCCGGATGGCGCCCTTCCGATCCTTCAAACCCGGAATAGGGTCGGGGGAATAAATCACGCGGGTTCCTGCCGGGAGCTGGACCTCGATCAGGTCCTCGCCCGAGAAAAGAGCCCGGGGCCTTGAGTTTCCTTCCAGGTATACGACCGAATCGCCGCCGGCTCGTCGAGGTTCGTGTCGGTGGAGTCTGGTCATCAGAGTGTCTTCGCCGTTTCCATTTCGCTCCGAAGGAATGGTGGGAAGTGACTGGAGTTCTTGTCGCCTTTCGTTTCTCTCAGCGAGATGATCGGCCACTGTTTCTGTTTTGCGAATCGTTTCAATCGACTGGTCGGGTTCGTGGCCACCGGATGTCCGGTCACTGCCAGCATCGGGATGTCGGAGGTGCTATCTGAAAAAGCACAGGACAAGGCCAGATCCAACTCATGTTCCGCTGCGAACGCCTCGATGATGGTTGCCTTCTGGTTCTCCGCGACCAGGGGATTCAGAACCCTCCCCGTCGCGACGTGGTTCTTGAACTCGAGCCGGTTACAAATGATCTCATCGAAACCAAAATGGAGCGCGATCGGACGGACTGTGAAGTCCAGCGCACCCGTCACCAGAACGTTGCGATAACCCTGATCCCGGGTCTGCTGAACGAGTGCTTCGGACTTGGCGTAGATGGAAGGTTTCAACGTGACCTCAAACAGGTCGTCGGCCAACCCGATGAGCCTGTCCCTGTGCATGCCCCGATAAGCCTTGAAGAAGAAAACGTTAAAGACAGTGCGGGAGTAGAGATCCAGTCCGAGGAAAACGGGCACGCTGACTAGAAGCTTCGCGAACTGATACAACGACTTCAAAATTGACCGATCGTTACGCGCGTAGTACCCGTAGGTTGTGACGAGATTGCACGACAACAGTGTCCCATCCAAGTCGTAAAATGCCGCTTTGCGTGGTTTTGTGTTCAAAGAAACCTTTGCCTCGAAACTGGAATATTACAACGGATTGCGGCCTGTTGAAAACTCGCAGCAGACGGGGAACGAGACTTGACCGAGAGGCGCAGAGACGCAAAGAGGCAATTTGTCTTGTTTCTCGCCTACCGTAGCCGTCTGGAGCCGCTGATGAACCCGAGTCCTACCCCCCCCAGAACTTCTGCGTCTTTGCGTCTCTCGGTCGAAAGTCCCGTTCGCACTCCATCGGATAGAGCGGCCTAGCCCGCATTTCTCATGAATGGTGCCCAAAACTGCATTTTGGAGACGGAAAAGATGTCGGAGGCTGGGTGGCGAGAGCAAAGATGCCGGCTGAGGGGAGTGACTGGGCCTGGACGAGTGGTGGTGAAGGGAATGACGACGTGAAATCGGATTACAGAGACAGCTATCCCGATCAAAGATCGGAACGTTGGTATGTCTGAGGAGGGGACGCTCAACAGCGAAGCGGGACTTTCTGAAGGTTGGCATAAATCTGAGCGAACACCGCGGCGTAGGGGTATCCGCCAGCCATCCGAATCCAGACTCGACGCACGGTCACATGGATCTGCGCTCCGATTTTGAGCAGCTTCAGGCGAATCGTGGTGCACTGCGCCCGCGCGAATTCGGTGCCCTGCAACCCGAGCCGTCGCAAGGCCTGCATTAACATGTACGCCACCGATGAAAGGTAGAGTCGGAGTTGATTGGCGCGCATGGTGGCCGTGCTGGTCCGATCGGCGAACAATCCGAGCTGTTGCTCTTTGATCCGGTTTTCCATATCCCCTCGGGCACAGTAGATCTGTTCATAGATCTGTCTTGGGGTCTTTCGGCCTTTCGGTAACGAGGTGACGATAAACCGAGGATTGGAGCCCTTGGCCAGATGTTCGGCCTTACCAATGATGCGTCGCTCACGGGTCCAGCTGTCGCGGGTCTGATACGGAAACGTCTTAAAGACGCGCGCTGGCTTTCCCGTCCTGTCGAATCGCTTTTTTGCAGTCGCCATCGGAGTTTCGATCGCGCCCAGCAGTCGATTGTTCTTTGCCAGTCCGATCACGTAATCGACACGGTGTTGGGCCTCGCACCACGTCAGGATCTCATCGCGGCAGAAACCCGAGTCGGCACGAATCACGATCTGGACTCTGGGCCACTTCTGCCGAATCTGTCCGACGATCCGTTCCAGCTCTTTGACCGATCCGGCCGCACCATCGATGTCGGATCGTCGTAGCCGGGCACACAGCAGAAACTCCCCACAGAAGATATACAGCGGCAGATAACAATAGTGCCGGTAATAGCCGTGAAAGAAGCGACCCTCCTGACTCCCGTGAATCGGATCGTCGGTCGCATCCAGATCCAGAATGATCTGCCGCGGCGCCCGCCGATGCGCTTGGAGAAACACGTCCACCATCAACCTATCCATCGCCGCCTCGTCTCGTCCGATCTTCTTGTACGGATGGTCTGCCGCACCCTCGGTCGACAGTTCCAGTCGGTTCAGCGTGCTCTTACCAGCCAGGGCCTTGCCTCGATCTCGTGCCTGTTTCCGGGTCCGACCCTTCGGATCGGTCTCACCCACCATCACGGCCAGCATCGGATCCGACCGGAGTTGGTCGTGGTCGTTCAGATCCTCATAGCCCAAACACAATCCGTACACACGTTGCGACACCAGTTGTTCGATCCCGTGTTCCACAAATCGCGGATCCCGATGATCCTGGAAACATCCGGCAAGCTGTTTCAGAATCCCCGTCCGTTTTTCTGCTTCTCGTAGCAGCAAGCCGCCCGCATCCGTGCTGATGTCTCCTCCGTCGAATTGGCCCCGTACTTCCCGTGAACCTAATGCGTGAAAGTGAATCGATTCTGTCTTACACTCTGTATTCATAAAGGCCGCCTCCGTCTGCGCATTTGATGCTTCTAGACAAAGTCATCTATGCCAGACAGGGCGGCCTTTTTCGGTCCTTTCCCTTTCTACTCTGTTTCGATTTATCTCAGATCTCTTGAGAAATGCGGGCTAGTTCTTCACGGTCGGGTACGTGATCCCCAGTTGTTCCAGATAAGTTTTGAACCGCGTCGGATCGAAATAGTACTCCTTCATCCGGGGTCGGTACCGATCCATGATCTCCTTGTTCAGGTGGACGGCGGGGGTGTCGGTGTCACTGATGAACGGCGTATACGTTGTGTCCTTGCCCTGCACCTCCCGGAAGTACTCCCACGCGCTGTCTCTGAGGTCGGCGCTGAGCATGAAGTCCAGGATTGTCATGGCCTGAACCTTTGCCCCCGCCGTTGCGCCCTTGTGTGCGATCGGGGTGGCCATGGCGACGGCATTCGCCCAGTGGTGTCCCGGTAAGCCCGGAATGTTGGACGGGAAGCGCAAAGTGACCGTAGGGACATTCCAGGAGATGTCTCCGATGTCGTCGGACCCGCCGCCACGGGGTTCCTCGATCGGTTCGGGCAGGGGCTGGATCTCGGTCGCCAGACCTTCGGCATCCTCGTTGCCCAGTTCAATCTGAAGAGACCGGGCCAGCGTCTGGTCGTCGTCGCTCCATTCGGGCAATCCCACCGCGCGAATGTTTTCATACATCGTTTCGGCGACCGTCTTGTTGAAATGGCCGGGCCAGGCGGATCCGAGAATGCGATACTCCATCTCCGTGTTCGTCATCATCGCGGCGGCTTCCGCCATGGTCTGTCCTGCCTCGAGCATATCGGCGATGTGGGGATAATCTATTTCCCGGAAGAAGTACCAGACCGACGCTTCCGAAGGTACGACATTGGGCTGATCTCCGCCGTTCGAGATGACGTAGTGAGACCGTTGCTGGAGGCGCAGGTGTTCACGTCTGTAGTTCCAGCCCACGTTCATCAGCTCGACCGCATCCAATGCGCTACGACCTCTCCACGGAGCCCCTGCGCCGTGAGCTGCCTCACCATGAAAAATGAATTCAATCGATACCAGGCCGCTGCCCGCAGTGGGTCCGTAAGAAACCGACAGGTTGTTGCTTACGTGGGAGAACAGGACGATGTCGACATCTTCGAAGAACCCATCCCTGACAAAATATGCCTTCGAGCCGAGCTGTTCCTCTGCGACACCGGGCCAGAGTTTCAGCGTGCCCGAGATGCCTTCCCGCTCCATGATTTCCTTCACGGCGATCGCTGCCGTAACGTTCACGGCCTGGCCCGAGTTGTGCCCTTCTCCATGTCCGGGCGCCCCCTCGATAACGGGGTCATGGTATGCCACTCCCGGCTTTTGAGATGTCTTTGGGATGCCGTCGATGTCACTACCCAGGGCGATCACCGGCTCCCCGGAGCCCCATGTCGCCATCCATGCCGTGGGCATCCCGGAGATTCCCCGTTCCACCTCGAATCCATTGGCCTCAAGAATCTCGGTTATGTAGGCCGAGGTTTCGATTTCCTGAAAGCCCAGTTCACCGAAGCTGAAGATCATGTCGAGGGTCTGCTGCGTGAAATCACGCATCTCCTCGACCCTTTGTGTCGCGTCACTCTTGACTTGAGCAAGGCTCGGTCCATCTTGAGCATTGACTGGTGCGCTGATGCCGAGCAGCAGGAAACCAATGAATCCACAACGTGAGGGGCACATGATGTTCCTCCGATATCAAGCGTGCCCAGTAGTCGCCAACCTCCGGATCCGGGTTCTGACCACTGACCACTTCCCAACTATTTTTTCAAATACGTTTCTATCGTTTCGAGAACGTTGTCGACGACGATCGCATAACCCTCGCCGGTCGGGTGGATTCCGTCGGCCTGGTTGAGTGCTCGATCACCGGCTACACCTTCGAGGAAAAATGGGATGAGCGCGGTTTCGTACTGTTCCGCAAGCCCGGTGAACATCGCCTCAAATTCCCGGATGTAGTCCGGGCCGTAGTTGCGGGGCAGGGTCAAACCCGCCAGTACCACCATCGTTTCCCTTTCCTTGAAAGCTTCGATCATCGTTGCGAGGTTCTTTCTGGCGACCTCGATCGGTATTCCCCGCAGTCCGTCATTTGCCCCGAGCTCCAGAATGACCAGTTCGGGGTTGAGCGTCAGCGCACCGCCAAGCCGCGCCAGACCTCCGCTCGTGGTCTCACCGCTGACCCCCTGGTTGACGACGCGGTAATGATATCCTAGGCGGTCGAGTTCGTCCTGCAGCTGCGCCGGGTAAGAGACTCGGGCGTCAACCATGTGTCCGGCGGTCAAACTGTCTCCGAAAGCCAGGATAACCGGCAGGTCCGGATCTCGGACGGCGGTGGTGCTTCGAGTTGGAGCCAGGCCTCGGGGCTGGGAGGCCGCCGTTTCAGATTCCGTCGCACAAGACGCCAACAGGATCGACAAACCGATCAGGCACGGTAACGTAAGGACTGTTCTGTTCGTCAACATATTGTGTTGAAATCCGCTCCCTGTTGGTGGGACTACGGAAAGCCTGAATAGTGTACGATACCTTTACGCGGATTACGCAGATGGGAATCCTTCGAACTCCTTTCATCTGCGTAATCCGTTCAACCTGCGCAAAAATGATTGTCGTTAACAACCTCGTCAAGACAATAGAGACCGGGACACATCGCGTTCTGATTCTCCGTGACATCAGCTTCGAAATCCCTCGGGCCCAGGTTGTGGCCATCATGGGCCCGTCGGGCAGCGGAAAGAGTACGTTGCTTGGAATGCTTGCCGGACTGGACTGGCCGACCTCTGGGACCGTCCTACTGGACGGAATCGAAATTACCGGGCTGAGCGAGGATGAATTGGCGACGATGCGTGGGCGAAAGATCGGTTTTGTCTTTCAGGCTTACCAGTTGCTTCCGACGCTGACGGCCATGGAAAATGTTCTGCTGCCGGCTGAAATGATGGGTGACCGTGTGAACGGTGCGATCGGTCGAGCCGAGCACTTGCTTGACAGTGTGGGTCTGCTCGAACGTCACGATCACTACCCCTCCCAGCTTTCAGGAGGCGAGCAACAGAGGGTTGCGATCGCACGGGCCTTCATGATGCAGCCCTCGATCCTGCTTGCCGACGAGCCGACAGGCAACCTCGACAGTGCCAACGGCGGACACGTTCTGGAACTGCTGTTGAAGCTGAACAAGGAGCAGGACACGACGCTCGTCCTCGTGACGCATGACCAGGAACTCGCATCCCATGCGGATCGGCGCATTGTCCTGCGAGATGGACAAATCGTTGAGGATGTTACGTAGTGGTCAGTTCCAGAATGGACCGGGCACCGATTTCGCTGATCTTATGCTGACCACTGACCACTACCTATGAAATTTGCTTTCAGAATGGCCTGGCGCGAAGCCCGAGCATCGAAGGGGCGCTTCCTGTGGGCGATCCTGGCGATCGCGATGGGAGTGGGTGCGCTTACAGGCGTCAAGAGCTTCAACGAGTCGGTCCGTTTCACGTTGCTCGCCGAGGCGAGAACCCTGATGGGGGCGGACCTGGTGATCCGGCTCTCGGTCGATCCGACCGACGAGGAACTGGCCTTTCTAGAGAGTCTGAAAGGAAGGGGGATCGACTTCACCCGGGTCACCGAGACTGTCTCGATGTCGTCGTCGAATTCTCATCCTCAGCCTCTGCTGAGCTCGATCAAATCCGCGGATCTATCCGAGTACCCCTACTACGGTGCGCTCGAGTTCGAACCCCCGAATCCGATCTTGACCGATGATGCGGTCGTTGTCTCCGAAGATCTGCTGATGCGTCTGGACGTCGGGGTCGGTGACACGATCAAGGTCAGTGCGGGCGAGTTCCGGATTGCCGCTGTAGCGGTCAAGGAACCCGACCGCATGACGACCGGCTTCACGCTGGGCCCCCGCGTCCTTATGACGCCTGCAGGCTACGATGCAGCCGGGTTGAACGTTCCCGGTAGCCGTGCAACCCAGCGTCTCCTGCTCCGCCTCCCCGAACAGACCGATCTGGACGCGACACGAGAGTCGATCCAGGCGGTTTTTGGGCGGCGCGCCCGTGTCTCCGACTTTACCCAGCAAAACCGAACGCTATCCCGTGGGATCGGCAGAGCGACGACGTTTCTGAGCCTGGTCAGCCTCATCGCGTTGATCGTCGGAGGTCTCGGAGTCGCGACCTCGATTGAGAGCCATCTTCAGCAAAAAATGGATTCAATCGCGATGATCAAGTGCCTGGGGGGACGCTCCCGGCAGGTCATGCGCATTTATGTGGCACAAGCCCTTCTACTCGGCCTGGCCGGAAGTGCTATCGGTGTTGTGTTGGGTTTCGGGGCCCAGATCGTGTTCCCATATTTCCTTGCCGACTATTTCGATGTCGATATCCATTTGATCATATCGTGGGCTCCGATCCTCCAGGGTGTGTTTGCGGGATTGCTGACCGCTCTGTTGTTCACGATTCCCCCTCTCTTGTCGATTTCACGCATCCGACCGGCGTTGATATTTCGAAGGGACATGAATGAGTCACACGTCCGGGTTCGCGACCTGCGCCCGTATGCGGCTTTCGGGGTCATTGCCCTGGGGCTGTGGGCGATGGCGGCCTGGATTGGTTCGTCACTCTACGTGGGATCGATCTTTGCCGGCGGCCTGGTGGCGAGTGCGTTGCTGCTGGCCGCCGTTGCTAAGGGGTTGATGATCTTGATGCGGCGTGTTGTGGACCGCTTCTCCCGCAGTTGGCACCCTTCGGTTCGCCACGGCGTCGCCAACCTGTACAGGCCGGGCACTCACGTCGTCGCTGTCCTGATGTCGATCGGCATTGGTGTGATGTTTACCCTTTCGGTCCAACTACTTCAGACCTCGCTGGTGGAACAACTGCGAACGAGTGCGCCTCCGGATATGCCGAACGTCTACATGATAAACATCACCGATCGTGAGAAGGACGGGCTCTGGGATCTGCTGGCCACTCAGGATGGCGTGATCGAGGCGAACTCCCCCTCGCCAGCGGTGTCCGGCATGTTGTCCCGTGTCAACGATGTGCCGATTGAAGAAATGAACCTGGTCGAAGGGCAGCGTCGTTACCTTCGCGTCCAGTTCGCCCTCACCTGGTCGGACGAGCCTCCCGCCGCCACCGAGATCCTGGAGGGTGAGTGGTGGGAGCCGGGAACGACCGAGAGACTGGTATCCGTCGAGGAGAACGCGGCAGGTGTCCTGCGCCTGCATCCCGGCGACACCGTGGAATGGAATGTCGGAGGAAAAATCACTTCGGCCGTGGTTTCGAACGTTCGTCGAACCGATGGCACTCGGGCGGGAGCAAACAACCAGTTCATCCTGACGCCAGGCACGCTGGACGGTTTTCCGGGCATCTATTACGGAGCCATTCGGGTCGATAAGGACAAGGTCGGCGCCCTTCAGCGCGCGGTCTTCGAACAATATCCTTCAGTCACGGTCATCAATGCAGCCGACATCCTCGACATCGTTCAGGAGATGGTCGGGCGCATCAGCCTGACCGTGCGTTTCGTGGCCGGCTTCGCGATTCTCGGCGGGGTCATCATTCTTGCTTCCAGTATCGCGGGCACCCGCTACCGTCGGATCCGGGAAGTGGCCATCATGAAGACCGTCGGGGCGACCCGCGCACGGATTGTTGGCGTCTTCTCGATAGAGTTTCTGATCCTCGGCCTCTCGGCCGGTCTGATCGGCAGCGTCCTGGCGGCCGCGTTCACTGCGATAGTCGTCCACCAGTTGATGGATGGCACGTATACGATCGACTGGCTTCCGCTGATTGGCGCGGTCCTCCTGACGGCTTTGCTTGCAATCATCACCGGTTGGGCCGCAAGCTATAACATTCTGAACCAGAAGCCTCTGGAGGTCTTGCGACGGGCCGATGCTTAAGCAGGAGCAAGTTCTTACCACAGGCTCCAACAGCAAGAGGTGGAATATGCGAGTTGTCTGGACGGTCCTTTTCCTGGGTTTTGGCGCGATCGGTTCCCATGCTCAGGAACCGGAACTGCGGCTGTACGTGGCCAATCAGACGGCCAATACCATAACCGTTGTTGACGCGTATAGTCTCGAGATCCTCAACACCATCCGGACGGGATTGAACCCCCACGAAATCGCCGTCCACGTCGAAACGGGCATCGCCTTTGCCGGCAATCGGCAGGAAGACACACTCTCCCTGATAGCCATTCGGACGAATCGAGAGGTCACCCGAATCCCATCGCCTGGAGCGCCACACGGACTGGTACTGACTCGCCGCGGCAAGATCTTGTTCGTCACTGGCGAGAACGAGGTCCACGTGTTCGACGTCGACGGCCGCCGCAGGATTGCCAGCATTGAAGTCGGGGGGTCGCCTCACATGCTGCACGCTTTGCCGGACGACAGCCGGATCTATACCGGCAACATGGCGGACGGAACGGTGTCGGTTATCCAAGTGGAAAACCTGACGGTTATCGCGACGGTTCCGGTCGGCGGATCCCCCGAGGACCTGGCGATCTCCCCGGACGGGGAAGAAATCCTCGTCGGGAATCAGGCCGACGATACCCTCACCCTGATCGACGCAGCCACCAACGAAGTCCTCGATACGATCCAGCTTCCCGACCAGGGCGCCCCGATCCGCATCCGCTACACACCCGACGGAGAGACCATCTTCATCGCATCGCGCCGTGACGGCGCCGGTGTCCTCCGCATGGATCGAGCCACCCGCGAGATCACCGGCAAGATTCCGGTCGCAGGAGTCTGTGTCGGAATGAACTTCACTCCGGACGGCAAATTGATGTTCATCACCGACCTCCGTGCCGGTACGATCTCCCAGGTTGACCCGGTCACGCTCGAGATCCTCAAAACTGTCGCCACCGGCGCGGGGGCCGACGCCATCGAGTTAGTGAACTAGGGAATTTTGCCTCCTCAGTAAAATCTGTGGGCGACATCGGGTTCCGGTAACGCTCCAAGCGTGTGGTAGAGAGCGACTTGGGCAGCTCTAAAGGTCCGAAAACCATACGCTTTTCTGGTGGTCACTTTCGCTTTGTTGTTGAAACCTTCGACGATGCCCCCGGAAATCCGCTTTTTGGCACGGAACCAGTTGAGCAGGAGTTCCCGGTGGGAGCGGAGCATGCGCGCCACCTTTTTCATGGGCTCGATCCGGGATCGCATCGTCCGCCGGCACCAGGCATCCATGAATTGACCGGCCCAGTAGGGCGACGTGTACTCCCAGAAGAACTGGAAGTCCTCCTTGAGCAGAAAGCTCCGAACGGTCCGCAGGTTGTACTGGAGCAGGTCGGCCAGCTTGATGTCTTGCTTGTCGGTTCGGTTCTGGGGGCGCTTGAGCAAACACCACCGGGAGTGTTTCAGGATCGGCTCCAATCCCGCGGCTTTCATATCCCGGGATTCCTGGGCTCGAACCTCATCGATGGCCTTATTCATGTGCATGGCGATATGAAACCGATCCAGAACATGCAGGGCCGTCGATGCTTTCTTGGAAATCACCTTCAGATACGGCTTCCACATGTCGCTGCACACGAACTTCAACTCGGCGGCGCGCTCGACTCCGAATTGCTGGAAGAAGCGCAGCAACGTTTTCACCGTGCGATCCCGGCCGACCCAGAGCAGCCGCTTGGAATGCCGGTCGATCTGGTAGACCACCGTCAGGTACTTGTGCCCCCGGCGCCAGAGAATCTCGTCCACGCCAATCGCGGTCACACCCTCCAGGTCCCGGTGCGCCAGCCCCCAGCCGACGATCCATTCCACAGATCGAAACACCTTCTCCCAGGAAGTCCGGAAGATGTCGGCAACCTCCTGCCAGGACATCCGCCGCGCCCAACCGGCCAGAAATTGCATATACGTCCGCGTCAAGGTTTGCTTACCCTCGGCCCAGGGCACGAGTCAATCCCATTCTTAGTTGAAACTCTCCACGGCTCACGATTGGTCACGCAACCTTCTTCTTCGATCTCGTCGACGTCTTCGCCTCAATCTTCAGCTCCCGCCTGAGGGCTTCGCGGAGCTTTGGAAGATGACGGTAGCCGATCACCTTCCTCAAGCGTGGTTCGATGTCGATGAGCGCCGTCGCCAACCAGCGCTGCCGCTGGCTCGAGTTCTTCCAATGATCGACCTTCGCGCACCTTTCCTCGACGAGGGCATTGACCGATTCCAAGCAATTCGTCGTCTTGAACGAACGGCCCAGGACCCCGTACACGCCGAGTCGATGCAACGTGAGGGTCTCCTCCAGGCCTTCCTCAAGGCTCGTAGCGGCCGATTGGTTTCGCTCCTCGAGCTCTCCATGGAGCTGTTCGAGGGCCGCCCGGGCTTCGTTGTACTCCGGGCGCTGGTACGCACGCTGAAGCCGCTTGCGCCACGCGGCTTGCTCGGTCTTCGACAGGTAGCTCACCACGTTCTCGCGTTTGTGCCATTGGCAGCGTTGGACCAGGGCTCGATTACCGAATGCCCGCTTGACTGCCGCGCGCAGACCTTTGCCGCCGTCGACGATCACCAGCACGCCTTCAGAGATGTCCAGGCCTCGCTCCATCAATGAACGGAGAAACGGAGTCAGTACCTGCTCGTTCTCCGTACTCGTCTCCACGAAGCCTAAGAAGCGTTTGTCGCCCGTAATTGTGATGCCCAGGGCCACAACCATCGTGGCGTCGGCAAACATTTTCCCGTCCAGGAAGATCGCCACCACGTCCTCGGCCGACAGATCCCGCTCCTGCATCTCCCGAAGTTTCGCCCCACTCGCCTGGACGAATCCTCGAGACACCGTCGAGCTCGACAATCCGATGGCTCCTGGAATCGCTTCCGCGGCCGACTCGTAGTTCCGGCAGGAGATCCCATAAAGCACACGTCTGAGAAGCAGTTCGTTCACCGCGCCATCCGGACTGAGTTCCTCGTAGCTCCGAAGCGGAATCTCCCCGCCCGCCACGCTGCGCACTCGAGGCACCCGAACCGGCACCCGCTGGCCCCCGAGCCCCACGGTCCCCGGATTACTCCCGTGTCGCCGGCCCCTCAACGTCGCCTCCTTTCGCGCGTATCGCTCACCCGCCAACGCCTTCACTTCCTCGTCGAGCAACTCCTCCACGTGCATCAACCCCAGTGGGATCAACGCCCGAATCATCTCCACCTTCGAGTCCAATTCCAGTCCCGAGTATTCCTCCCGGCTCAGGACCTCGACCTCACCCAGCACACGCGACTTCTTGCGTTTCTTCACCGAACGTAACAGACTGCTCATCTCGGCTCCTTTCTCTTACAGGCTTGATGTTGTTTCTTCCAATACCATCAAACCATAGGGTTTGGAGCCGTTTCAATTTCCAACTAAGATTGGCACACTTTCCAGGGCACCGATTCGACCTTCACGCCACAACGCCTGCAATCCACACGCCGCATCAGATACACGAAGAACACGGGAAAGCCCCACAGCGGCACAAACTCGAACAGGCGGGCCTCCAGCGTGTCGTAACCCGGTCCCGCACGCCCGCAGCCCGAGCAGACCGGCCGGCTGTTGCGTCGTGGAAATATCTCCACCAACAGTGCCGTCTCGCCCCCGATTCGTTCCCATCGCACTGCTCCGTAGACAAAGGACTTGAACTTCTGCACTCGATTCAGAATAGTCTTCACTTGCACCCTGGTCTCGTCTCTCCTGCTTTGGATTTGTTTGGTGCAATACCAAATACAGGATTCGAGCCAGGGTGTGCTACATCCCTTTCGTTCTCATCGTCGGTTTCTCCTCATCCCGGCCTGTGTGGAAGTGTGAATCGGCCCCACGTCTTTTCCGGCCGATTCAAGTCGCTGTGGAAATCCGCGCGTCTCTTACCGGATTCCCTCAGCGTCGCCACTTTCCACAGGCCACTCATTTGCCCGTTTCTACCCACAGATTTTGCCGAGGACCCGGAATTTTCAAGGCAAAGGCGCGGAGGACGCGAAGGGCGCAAAGTCGGATTGTTGTGAAGAGCTTTCCCTTCGCCATCCCCAGGTCGGCTTCTTTCCTAAACAAAGAATTCCCTTTTGCGCCATTGCGTTTTTGCGTTGACCCAATCGTTTCGGCTACCGGGACTGTCGGTTACAGGTGACGTCTCAGGCGGGGCAGGACGTCAATCAGGACGTCGGGGTCGTGGATGAACGTCAGGACCAGGTGGCGGCCTTCGATGTCGTAGAAGTACCCCGGGTGGACCAGTACTTTCTCGTCGTCGAGGAGTTCGATCGCGAGATCCTCTTCATCGATGTCCCGTTCGTAGGGCAGGACGAGATAACAGCCTCCTCCGCAGAATTTGTGGGCAGTCCAAAGGCCTGTGCGCACATAAGTAATTGAAACAAAGCACCTTATTCTTTTGTTCGACGGCGAATATTCCAGTACCCACTTCGGTCGGACGCCTACACCCGGTGCCCGGAGCCCCCGCCGGAGGCCCCGTTCCCCATCGCCCACACCAGCCGACACCGCGGAGCGCAGCCGAGGGTCAAGGCCGGCGCAGCCGCCGAGCTTGCGAGGGAAGCCTTGAGGCTTGGCGAGCACCGTGGTCTCCTCAAGCGGCGATGGAAGACGGTTTTACCCACAAATTCTGCGGAAGACCCGATAAAAGCCGCCGCGAGGCGCGACCAGTGGCAATCCGGCCAGGGAGGACAGGGCTGCACCTCGACATTGGGCTACCCTTTTCTTGTAGGTCTCGAGGAATTCCCGTCCCCGCTCGAATATTCCAGCCACTGAAAATTGTGCGATTTCGTTGACGGGCAGAAACGTGTCGGAGATCAACTCCAGCGTTGTCATCGCCTTCTTTACCAGCGAATCGTCGCCCGACACGGCCATCCATCCGATCTTCACTCCCGGAAGCGCGAACATCTTCGAGAATCCATTCAACGTAAACACGAGAGGCGCGTTACCCGCGGCGGGTTGCGCATGTGGCGCGCCCTCGAAGACGAACTCGCTGAAGACTTCGTCGGACACAATGGGTAGCGCGTGACGTGCGGCAATCTCACAGAGGCCCTCAACCTGGGCCGCATCGGCAACCATTCCGGTCGGGTTGTGAGGTGAAATCAGGATGATCGCCCGTGTGCGCGTCGTGATCTGGGCTTCGAGGTAGTCGAGGTCGATGGCCCAATCCTCCCTCTCCAGCAATCGATAGTGTCGGATGTTTGTTCCCGACAGTTTCGCGATGTAGTCGAACAGGGGATAAGAAGGTGCGGGGCAAAGAACATCGTCACCCGGTTCGGACAGCAGCTTGAAGCAGTACCAGTAGGCGATGCTGGTTCCGGGAGTCAGCAGAATCCGATCCGTTCCGATGTCCAGCGGCGCGTAGTATTCGGCAATTGCGGCCCGTGCGGCAGCCTGGCCGAGGGGGGCGGGCCTGTACGTTCCCGCATGGCCGGCAGCAGTGGTCAGAACCTCGAGCAGCGTGTTCTCGGGATAAACGATTCCGTGGTCGTTGACGTTGCCCCGGACCAGATCGACGATCACTCCGCCCGCCGCCGCGACCTGGCCGCGGCGGCGATAGAGACGGTTTTCAGAGTCGGGAAAATCGACCGTGAGGTCTGAAAACCTCATCCGCCGATCAGTTCGCTCGAAGCTCGTCGTAGAAGCCCGACAAACTCGCTCTCCCGAACAGACTGCCTTCGATCTGCCAGCCGATATCGTCGGCGTTCAGCCGGGACCCGAACTGCTCCTTTGATACGCCTTGCGAGATAAGCTCCCGGCCGCGTTGCTGCAGGGTTTCGATCTTCCCGCGGAACTCCCGGACGTCGTCTTTCGTCATCAGGCCGCCATGCCCGGGGATGACGGTATCGAAGTCCAACTCCAGAATGTTGTCGATCGTGTCGAGCCACTCGATGCTTGTCCCGCCGTTGGGGTAGTCGATATACAGGGTTCCCCCGACAATCAGATCACCCGTGTGGATCGTTCTCAAGTCCGGAAAGTAGATCACAGAGTCCCCGTCGGTATGGCCGCGACCGACGTAATGGGCACGAACCTCGGTGTCGCCCAGGAAGACGGCTGTCTGGTCCGTGTAGACGATAGACGGCGGGCCGGCCTGGTTACCGCGGATCATATTCGTTCGAACGTTCGCGTGCGCGATCACCTGGGCGATGGCGGCAAATTGAAGGTTGCTGCCCGCGTGATCCCCGTGATGGTGTGTGTTCAGCACATACTTGACCGGTTGGTTCGTCACACTCGCGATATTCGAGAGGATCTCCTCATAGTTCTGTTCGAATTTGTCGTCGATCACGACGACGCCTTCTGAGGTCACACGGACTCCGATGTTTCCGCCGTTACCGGTGATCATGTAGAGGCCGTCTTTGACTTCGGTGATATCGAGAGACTGCAGTTCGGACCAGACCCCGGCCGCAGCCGCCGCGGTTCCGACGATTGCCGCGAGGACGATCACTAGCATCTTGTTTTTCATGTTGTTTGTCCTTTTTTCGAGAGTCGACATTCTACGTCCGTACGCCGTTGAAAATCGACCGTAAACAGGCTTGAGACGGAATCTCCCCTTCGTGATATCTTTTCTGCCCATGCTCCTCTTGATCGTCTTACTCATGATGCAATCGTCTCTGGACTACGGTTTGTTGCAGATCGAGGATTCGCGTGCCGTCGATGTTTCGGCGCTCGTCGAAGCCCTCGGGCATCCGGATGCGGCAATCCAGCGTCAGGCGGTGCGGGCCCTCGGCCGGTTCGAGCGGCCTGAATACGGGTCCGCCGTCGCTGCGCTGCTGAAGGTCGAGGACGCCCGCGTCCGTCGGGAAGCTGTCAACGCTCTGGGTCAGATGGGTGTCCCGATGGATTTCGTCGGGATGCTTGAAGACGAACGCGATCCTCACGTGCGGGCCGTCATCTACCGGACCATGGGCCGTTTGCCCGGAGCCGTCGAGAGCGTTCTTCTAGAAGGGCTCGCCGACGAAGACCCGATTGTTCGGGCCGGGGCTGCTGCCGGCATCGAAGCTCATTTCAGAAACGCCCGCGATGCCCAACCCGCCGAAGCAACACTCGAAGCTGTGCGTGCCGCGGTGCAGGAAGACCGCAGCCCGCTGGTCCGGAGGTTGGCACTTCAGACCTTGAATATCGTCGACGATGAGGATCCGGAAACGCTGGCGTCCGCCGGCTCCGATGAGGACCCCCAGGTCCGGCGACTGGCGATTCTCGCATCGGAACGCTGGCGCGACGATCCTTCGTATATTGTCCGTTACGAGGCGCTCCGGCTGGATCCGAATTGTGAACGGGCGCGCGCCGCTCTCAATGACGAGAGCGAGCACGTTGCTCTGATGGCTGTCGACCGATTGGGTGAGCTGGGATGTGCGACCGGAATTATCGCGAGCGTGACGGATCGCGGGAAGACCTGGCGGATGCGTTCGCGCGCGCTCCTCGCGCTGGCGAGGGTGGACGTCGATGCCGCGTTAGAGCGCCTCTACAGATTTATGGGTGATGGTCGCTGGCAGGTTCGCGCCTATGCGGCGCGCGCCGCCAAGCTGTTGGGTGACGACGAGGCGTTGAACATTCTGGTTCGAGACCGTCATCCGAACGTCGTTGCGGCAGCCTTACGGCACTATGGCGATGCTGTCGGCGCACTGGAATCCTGGGATTACGGGTTGATCGTTGAAGCCACATCTCTGCTGGATGATGCCTCGGAGGTGGGCCCTGGACCCGGCCTGCTGGCCGCCCTCGGGCGCATCACCGCCGAAGGACGAGCCACGTCCAGGGATCCCCGCCGCCGACTTCTCGAGCGGCTGCGCGAATACGGAGATCCCTCGATGGCCGTTCGAATTCAGCCGCTTCTCGGCGACTTTGACCCGGTGATCGCCGAACTGGCGGCCGAGATCGTTTCGGAGTGGACTGGTCGCGTGGTCAGCCCCAGTGTCATCCGCTACGAACCGCTTGCGCTTCCCGAGGAGGCTTTCGTCGATGCCCTGAACGGTGCCACCGCCCTTGTCAAGATGGAGCGGGAAGGGACGTTCACGCTGGAATTGCTGCCCTCTGAAGCCCCTGCCACGGTGGCGATCTTTACCTCGCTGGCCGACGGCGGCTTTTACAACGGCCTGACGTTTCATCGCGTCGTGCCGAACTTCGTCATTCAGGGTGGCAGCGCTGGAGCCAACGAGTATGTCGGCGACGGGCCATTCATGCGCGATGAGGTCGGACTCGTCTCGCACCTCCGCGGTACCGTCGGTATTTCAACCCGCGGACGGGACACAGGCGATGCGCAGATCTTCATCAACCTGGTCGACAATTACCGCCTCGACCACAACTACACGGTGTTTGCCCGCGTGATCGAGGGAATGGACGTTGTAGATCGGATTCAGGAAGGCTCGACCATTGATTCGATCGAGATCATCCGATGGATCTTCCAGTAGAAAAGTAGACAAGAGGAGGTGTTCGATGACAATTGGGCGAATTTTTGCGCCAAGTGTTGCGGTGGTGCTGCTCATTGCGGCTCCCGTGGCCGCGCAGGAACCGGCAGCATGGGGAGAGGAACTCATCTTCCATACTTTTTCCATCGCGGCTGTAGATCTCGAAACGGGCGAGGCGGGCGTGACGGTAACGACTCGGAACCCGTGTGTGGGGAACGGCGTGCCCTGGGTCCGGGTCGGCGTCGGTGCGGTCGCAACCCAGGCGTCGACGCGGACCGAATACGGCTACGAGTTGCTGGATCTCATGGCCGAAGGAGTTTCCCCCGCCGATGCGCTCGAGCAACGTCTGGCAGCCGACGAGAACGCGATGCGCCGACAGATTGGCGTCATCGGCGTAGACGGCCGGTCGGCACAGCACACCGGAACCCAGAGTTCCTGGGCCGGGCATCGCTCTGGCCGAACCTACGTGGCTCAGGGGAACTCGTTGGTCGGTCCCGAGGTGATCGAAGCCGTAGCGCGCACGTTCGAGGCGAGCGAAGGTAAGCACAGGCAGCTCGCCGACCGCCTCATCGAGGCACTGAACGCCGGTCACGTCCTCGGAGGCGACGCCCGCCATGGTGAGACGCAGTCGGCGGCCGTGATCGTGGCGGATCCGCGCCCCGGTCGGGCGCGACGGCAGGACGGGATGACGGTCCAGATCAACGTATGCGAGCACCCCGATCCAGTGGGTGAGATGCGCAGAATTTATAACACGATCTCAGAAACCCTGGGATTCCGCACCCTTCAGCAGGAGACGGGCAACGATGTCTTCCAGTTGAAGCTGATGCTCCACGCGCTGGGCTTCTTCCGTCCTGATGAGGAGGCGCTTGCGACCGACGACGGTGAAAGGAATCGCTACACCCAGGAGGCGGTGGACGCCGTCGACAAATTCCGTTCCGAGCAGGGATGGCGGACCACTGTCCCCGGTTTCGTCGACGCCGAAACCGTGGCGACCTTGTGGAGCAAGCTCGAGGAAGCAGGGAAGGCCGACGCCATGCGCGAGCGCCTGCTGGAGATTCAGCGAATCCGACGTTGAAGGCCAGACGGGTTTGACAGATGTCGCAGGACAGCGTGTCGGGGTGGCCGTCCCTGGCCACCCGCGTCAAAGACGCGGCGGAGGCTAACGAACATGCCTCCGGCCGTAACCCTTCAAGCACGCGGGCGGCCCCGGGGGGGCGCGCTCCCCCACGCTTTATCTTGGTTCGGTCTACTGCTTGACGTACTTGGTCAATCCGCCACCGGCGACCGGCCGGGACCCCGGCCCTTCAGCCGCGTACACGTTGCCTTCGGCATCGACTGCGACACCTTCCCCCGCAGCGCCCTGTGGTCGATTGTCGGTCTCATGTGGTGGGATGAAGGCTGTGACCCTGTCTTCGGTTGTGCTCCCGATACGGATGCCCGTCTTCCATCCCGGGTGGCGCTCGGGCGTCGACTCCGAATCGATTGCGTACAGGGTATCGTTGGCGTCGATGAACAAGCCGCTCACGCGACTGAACTGGTCGAACGAGTCGAGGAAATTTCCCTCCTGGTCGAATATCTGGATGCGATGGTTTCCGCGGTCGGCGACGAAGAGACGTCCCTGGGAGTCGAACTCGAGCGCATGGGGCGTTCTGAACTCGCCCGGCGCCGTGCCGATCTGTCCCCACTCCTTGATGTATTCTCCGTCCCTGGTGAACTTGACAATGCGTCCCGTTGAGCCTTCGGGCGGATTGTCGTTCTGACCGCTGTGTCCGTCCGCGACGAAGATGTCGCCGTTCGGCGCGGTGATTACATCGCAGGGTTGGTTGAAGGTGTCCGGACCGCTGCCGGCCACGCCCGCCGTTCCCAGCCTCATCAAGACCTCGCCTTCCGGGTTGAACTTGATCACCTGGTGGCCCTTCGTCCCTTCCTCGTTACCTTGCGAATCGGTCACCCAGACGTTGCCGTCGCTGTCGACGTGGAGTCCGTGAGGAAGCACGAACATTCCCGCCCCAAAGCTCGTCAGAACCTCGCCTGACGATTTATCGAACTTGAGGATCGGCCGAACGTCCGACGTATCGCAGCCCCCGGCGAGGGCGTTGCCGCCACAACGGTCATACGCCCAGACGTGCCCGTCGGGACCGATATCGATGCCCGCCGTCGACCCCCATGTCCTGCCGTCGGGCAGCGGTCCCCACTCGGTGATCACCGTTGGATTAGGATTTGGCAGGTCGTTCGCGGCCGGATCGGTGGCGGCTGGATCGACATCGGCCGTGGCGACGTCGACCGGATCGACGACATCGCTCTCGGAGCCCGCCCCGCATCCCCACAACGCGATGAGGACGATGCTTCCGGTAAGCGTGAGTTTCAAACGACGGGGCACGGTCATGGTGGCCTCCTGGGACAATAGAAAACTTTCAGTTGTGAAGGTCGCTGTAGGCGGGAAATCCGGGAAGAGAAGTCGCGCGTTTAACTCCGCGTAGGATCGCTTCGGCAAGAGCTTCCGCCGCCAGCGCACCGACGGTGCCGAGGTTGGCATCGCTGTCGGAAGTTCCGGTCGAGAGGGCGAATACGATGTCGCCGTCGCCGGGTGTATGAGCGGGATAGATCGTTCGTGCCAGTGCGTCTTGAGCCATTTGCGCGACCTTGGTCATCTCGGTCTTGGTGAACCTGGCGTTTGTGGCGACGATGCCGAGGGTCGTGTTGTGCCCTTCCCGGGCCCGGGCCCGGTGGCCCGACCGGATGACCTTTCTCATGTCCGCGAAGCTGCTGCCGTCCTCGTTCCTTGCTCCGGCGACGATTTGCCCGGTACTCGGGTCGACGACATCTCCGGCGCAGTTGACCGCTGCTATCGCTCCTACGACCACGCCGTCGACATGAATGCTCGACGTTCCAAGACCACCCTTCATTGCGCGTGCCATCCCCATCATCTTTCCGACGGTGGCGCCTCGGCCGGCACCGACACTTCCTTCGGCAACGCGTCCGGTGGCGGCCGCTTCGCATGCCGCGTATCCGGCTCCCGCGTCGGGAAAGATCCGGGGATCACCGATTCCCAGATCGTAAAGGATGGCTGCTGGTACGATCGGTACGTGGACCGGTCCTACCGCGTAACCGATGTCCCGTTCGGCGAGATAACGAACGACGCCGGTAGCCGCGTCCAGGCCGAAAGCGCTGCCGCCCGCGAGCAGGATGGCGTGGACTTCCTGTACGGTGTTGACCGGATCCAAAAGGTCTGTTTCACGCGTGCCCGGTGCTGAACCCCGTACATCCACTCCGGCAATCGCGCCCGACCCGGTCAGAACAACGGTGCAGCCGGTCGGCCGATCCGCGTGCGTGAAGTGCCCGACCTCGATTCCCTCGACGTCGGTGATGCCGCTCCGGTCAGGGTTGTCTTGAGGCGTCTGAACCATCAGATACGCGGCTCCTCCCAGCAAAGACTTTCCGAACACTCGTCGATCCATCAGTTGTTTGCGCCCAGTTTTCGGAGCAGTTCCGCGGCTTCCTGCATCTCGGGGGAAGGCCCACCCCGACCCCTGCCTCCTCCGCGAGTCATGGATAACGGGGTTCGTCCGGCCTGGTTCTCCACGTTCAGGTCGGCGCCTCTGTCGGCGAGCAGCTGAATGAGGTCGCTGAATCCGCTGGTCGCCGCCCCGTGCAGGGCGGTGTCGCCGGCCTGGTTGGCATCGTTCAGGTCCGCGCCCGCCTCGAGCAACAGAGTGACGGCTTCCACGACCCGGTTCTCGGGGCGGGGGAACGGGAGATATCCGCCGTCCGCCTCGGGGGCTTTGAACACATCCACCGGACGAACCTGGCGCTCGACCCGGATTCCCGCCGTCACCATCATCGGTGTCGTCCCATCCAGAATGGCGGCCGCCGGATCGGCACCGCCGGCGGTCAGTGCCCGCATGATTTCGACTTCGAGATAGTTGGCCGCCACGAACAGAGGCGTCCCCCCGGCCATCTTGCTCGACAGAGCCCAGTCCAGATCACCGTGTCGACGGACCGGAGAGCCTTTCGTCATCGGCAGATTCGGATCCGCACCGTGGTCCAGGAGCGTGTTCACCACCTGAAGGTTTCCGCTCAATGCGGCGGCATGCAACGAGGTGAATCCTCCGCCCGCGGCGTTGGGGTCCGCGCCTGCTTCCAGCAGCAATCGGACGACCCGTTCGTGGCCGCCGAACGCTGCCACGACCAGCGCCGAGTGGCCGTCGGCGGATGCGGAGTTCACGTCCGCTCCCGCCGCGAGAAGCAGACGGGCGGAATCCGGATCTCCCACCCTCGCGGCAAATAACAATGCCCGGCTCCCGCCCACATCCAGCGGGTCCCCGATCGCCTTCGATGTCTGTACGCCCTCTCGGGTCCCCCGGTCCAGCATGACGATGCGATTACGCGTGCTCGTCCGGGCATGGACGTCGGCGCCGTATCGGAGCAGCACCTCGACCACGTCGGCATGTTGTTGCGATACCGCCCACATGAGGGCCGTCTGCCCACGCGTTCGCTCATTCGCGTTGACGTCGGCGCCGAATTCCAACAGCGCGCGCACCGTTTCGATTCGGCCCGTGCGCGCGGCCTGCATCAGGGGTGTCACTCCGGCCTCACTCGCGGCGTCGGGGTCGGCCCCGGCTCCGAGCAATGTGCCCGCGACGTCGGCGTTCCCGTTCGCCGCTGCCAGCGCGAGTGGAGTGATTCCCAGGTCGGTGGCCGCGTTGACGTTGGCGCCCGAGTCGATCAGCATCCCGACGGTGTCCGCATCATCCCGGTAGACCGCCCAGTGCAACGCGGTCGCCCCATCGCCTTCGGGTGCATTCACGTCTACCTGTTGTTCGAGCAGGGTTCGAACGGCGGGCCGGTCGCTCCGCTTGACCGCTTCCACCAGTTGAATCTGGCCGGCAGCGGGGAGGTTGGGGGCCAGCAGGAGGAGAAGTAAGAGAAAAAGGGAGGAGAGGACTCTTGCGCTTTGTTGCGGGAAGAGGGGACAGACGCCTCTGTCCACACGTGACATCATACGCTTACCTCTGCTCCTAGGTTTTGGGGACACAGGTGTCAGTCCCCCCTGCGTCCCGCGTTTCGGGTCAATCAATGTTGAGCGGGCCCGTGCTGTCGCCGATCTCCTCGATGGGCGCACCGAGTTTGTCCAGCAGGGTCATGTGCAGGTTCGCCATCGGAGTCTCGTCCGCAAATCGGATATGGCGCCCTGGCTTGAGCCGACCTGCACCACCACCGGCAATCAGGAGCGGCAGGTTCTTCTGAGAATGGGCGTTGCCGTCGCTCATGCCGGCCCCATAGATGATTGCGACTTGATCCAGGAGGGATCCGTCGCCGTCCGGCGTCGCTGCCAGCCTGTCCAGGTAATACTTGAACAGAGTGACGTGAAACTCGTTGATCCTGGCGCATCGCTCCATCCGTTCCGGATCGTTTCGATGGTGCGATATCGGGTGGTGGGCATCTGGAACTCCGATTTCCGGGTAGGATCGGCCGCTCAATTCACGACCATACATGAACGTCGCGACGCGAGTCACATCCCCCTGGTAGCCCAGCACCTGTACGTCGAACATCAACTTCGCGTGCTCTTCAAACGTCGCCGGGATTCCGGACGGTCGGCTTACCGCCGGGAGTTCCACGTTGTATGCGGCAGCCTTCTGGATGCGCTGTTCGACGTCACGAATGTTCTCCAGGTATCCCTCGAGCTTGGTGCGATCGGCCGGTCCGACCTCCTGTTTCAGGCTGGCAACTTCACCGAGCAGCGAATCCAGAATGCTGCCCTTTTCCTCGACGCGGGCACGCCTGGCGACCGGGTCGGTGGTGTCATCGCCGAACAACCTTTCGAAGGCGGCCGCCGGGTCCGTCTCCATGGGCAATGGCTCGGTTGGGCCCGCCCAGGAGATTGTTCCCGTATAGATGCAGCTTCCATAATCACAGACGGTCCCGAACTCCACCGACTCCAACGCAAGTTCGAGCGACGGCAGTGCGGTGTCCTGGCCCAATACTCTCGCCGCGATCTGGTCCATCGACGTGCCGGCCCGGAGCTTGCGGTAGGGGAACACATCCGTGAGGAACTTGGTACTGGCCTTCGCATGGGAAAAGTCGGAAGTACCCGGCGGCGGCGGCGGGGTGCTGTCCAACTCGCTCAACACCAGCAGGTAATCCCGAAACGGCTCCAGCGGCTTCAGTATTCGTGTGAACTCGAACGCCTTCCCGTCGGTTTCCGGGAACCACTGTTGGACCGTAACCCCATTCGGTACGTATACCGCTCCGAAGCGCATCACCGGTGCCGCGGGCGTCTGGCTGAGAGCCGTCGCCGCCGGCACCATGGCATCCAGCAGCGGCAAGGCCACCGCGGCTCCCAGGCCGCGTAGCAGCGTACGGCGGGAAATAGCCTTCTTCGTGATAATCATGATGCTGTTCTCCTCATCTGAAATGGGGTGCTCTCGACGATTCCCAGAATGATGGATGACCACCGGTAATCGGCATCCTCGGCCCCACGCACAATTTTGCGGATGGCCGGGTGGTCGTAGTATTCGATCGTGCGGCCCAGGGCGTATGTCAGGAGCTTCTCAGTGAAAGTCTTGACGAAATCCTCCCGATGGGTCAACAAGAACTTCCGCAACCCCTCGATGCCCTCAATCTGGGAGCCATCGGCGAAAACACCGGTCGCATCGACCGGAATTCCGTCTCTTTCGGTGCGCCATCGACCGACCGCATCGAAATTCTCAAGCGCGAATCCGACCGGGTCTATTCTAACGTGACAGACCGCACACGCCGGGTTTGAACGGTGAAGCGCCATCTGCTCTTTCATCGAACGGAGCTGGCCATCCTCACGCTTCGGCTCGAGTGCCGGCACTGATGGTGGCGGTGGCGGCGGTGGCATACCCAGTATATTTTCGAGCAGCCAGACCCCTCGAACTACCGGCGACGTACGGTCGGGATAAGACGTCACCATCAGGATGCTTCCCTGGCCCAGAAGACCGCCACGCTCCGTCCCGTCCAACGTCACCCGCCGAAACCGTTCCCCGTAAACTCCCGGTATCTCGTAGTGCCGCGCCAGCCGTTCGTTGACGAACGTATAGTCCGCGCTGAGCATCTCGACGACGCTCCGATCCTCTCGCAACTGGCTGTCGAGGAACAGGGCCGTTTCCTCGAGAAAGGCATGGCGCAGGTTTTCGTCGAAAAGGTCAAAGCGGGAAGGGTCCGGCTGCCATGCATGGACTCTCCGGACGGTCAGCCACTGGCCGGCGAAATTGTCCACCAGTGCTTTCGACCGGGGGTCGTCCAGCATGCGACGGACCTGACGCTCGAGGATGCCCGGGTCCCTGAGCTCACCACGAACGGCCACTTCCAGGAGCTCTTCATCGGGAATGCTGCTCCAGAGGAAGAACGCCAGGCGGGACGCCAGTTCGACATGGTTGACCTGGTAGACCGTGCCCGTCGCCACATCGGGCGGATCGTGTTCGATGCGGTACAGAAAGTTGAAGCTTACCAGGAGCCTCTCGATCGCCTTCTGTATTCCAGAATCGAAGTTCATCCTCCTCCGCCCGGTCTGGTAAAAGCCGAGCAGGGTTTCGACTTCTTCCCCGGTGACCGGCCGGCGATATGCACGACGGGCGAGTCGGGAGAGAATCGTTCTTGCGCAGGGGTCTTCTTCTTCGGCGCTCGTGGGCCGGCACACAAACACCGCCCGGCGGCTCGGAGTGTCCCCCGGTCCCCCGGAGAGATACGGCCCGCCGATGTCGACGCTCGACACCGCGGCGTTGTCGTCGTACAGCTCATCGAAGTGGCGGCCGAAAGTCCTCATCCCGTAGCGCGGCTGAAGAAACCCTTCATCTTCCCATGGGGTGTCGACGAACGAAACTCCGAGGGTTCGCGTACCAGCCTCAACCGAAACACGGGCATTCAGGCCCGCGTCCGCCTCATGCATGTACTGTTCCCATTCCAGATCCCCGACGATTTCTCCCGTCCACGTCAACGGTCCGGCCAGACCCGGCGCCTGGCCGCCCACCGTGAATCGGCGAACGCGTTTGCCGTCGATACGGATGTCGATCTGCTGCGGGGAGCCCATTCCCATGATGTAATCGTAAGCCTGACGACGCAGGCGCACCCGGACGACGTATTCGCCATCGAGAGGAAAGTGGTGGCGAATAGCCACGCCGCCGCGAGACCCGAATGGCAGGTCTTCGCTGACCCGGACGTCTTGATCCAGAACCTCGGAAACCGGGTACTGTCTGAAGCTGGGAACGGTGCCCATCGTCGGGTCTCCGACGGCGAGCCGGCTGACCTTGCGGGCTGCCGACATGTAGCGTTCCAGGTGCGCCGGGGAGAGTTGGAGATTCGCCGCAATGTTGTCAAAGCCCGCTTCAGCCTCGTCGGGCAACAGTAGCGAGTTCCCGTCGACCTCGAGTGCGAGCAGATCCCGGACTGCGTTGGCGTATTCAGTTTGATTCAAGCGGTGGATGCCGATCCTTCCCGGGTCGGGGTTTGATGCGGCCCGACGATTCAGTGCGGTTTCCAACCATGCAACGAACTCGGTGGACGCTGCCTCATCGGGCCTCGGCATCCCCGAAGGCGGCATTTGACCCGTGTGAACCTTGTGTAGAACCTTCTCCCACAACTCGGCGTTCGGGCCCACCTGCTCGACGTCGATTCCGTCCAGCGCGAGCCCGGCTGTCAGGAGCTCCTGGTTGTGGCAGATGACGCACTCGGCGTCGATGAATTCCCGTTGCGGCAAAACGGCCTGCTCGACGCCGTTCGAGCCCATTTCAAGGGGTGCTCGGGGGCTTGTTTCCGTGATCATCGCACCTCTGTAGCCGACCACGAGTGGAACAAACAAAACCGACAGCCGAAGAACTCTTGTCACCTTATGCATCTGAAACCTTATGCAGTGTGGGCCCGATCAGCCGATTGCCGAGCTGGTGGATATACCCAAAAGTAAGCCGATAGGAGCGAGTATACGAATCCGATCTATATGAGTCAATTGAACTTTCCCTGGGAGCGCAGGTCTTCATGTAGTCGAAAAAGGCGTCAGAGAAAGTTGGGGTTGTCCTACCGAAAGTCTCAGGCCGGAGTTCCACGAATCCTTGAAAAAACCGCCTCGGCCCTAAAAGATGTTTCTCACTGCCCTATAATGATGGTAAATAGTTGAAAGTAATTATAAAAGAGGCAGGAGAGGTTTGCTTTCTATGAAGGTTGTACACGTTTGTATCAGTTTGTTGATCCCAGCGGGGATGATGTTCCTTCCCGGCGAAGTTTTGGGTCAGGGCAGCGTCGATCCAGGGTTGGTGGAATCCCGTCAGGCGCTCGTCGATCAGTACTGCGTCCTCTGTCACGACGACGGTGCGGAATCCGGTGGCTTCGCCTGGAGCTCGATAGATCTGGCGCATCCCGAGCAGAACTCTGAACTTGCCGAAAAGATGATTCGGAAAATACGTTCGGGCTTGATGCCGCCGGCGGGCGCTCCGCGGGCCGCTATCGAGACCATGAATGCGTTTGCCGCGGGTCTGGAAGCGCAGATCGATCAGGCGGCTGTGACTGAGCCGTATGTGAGGTCGCCGGAACTGCACCGGATGAACAGGACGGAATACCAGAACGCAGTGCGCGATCTCCTCGGCATTTACGTGGATGTCGGTGAGCTTCTGCCGCCCGACGCCCGCACTTCGTCTGGTGTCGCCGGCGGTGGCTTCGACAATATGTCCGAAGCGCTCACGATCACGCCGACGCTCATGGGAGCTTACGTACGAGCGGCCGATAAGATCAGTCGAGACGTATTCGGTGATCCTGACGCGGATACGGGGATGAAGACGTACAAGGTTTCCAGGTTGCAGAACCAGATGCGCCACGTTCCCGGCACCCCGGTTGGTACGCGCGGCGGGGTTTCCGTGCTTCACACTTTTCCCGCGGACGGGGAGTACACCTTCGAAGCGACCCCCTTTTACTACTACACCGAACTAGTAATCGGATCGTCGCTACCAGTTGAGATGCAGGGCCAGCAACTGGAAATCTCGGTGGACGGAGAACCGCTCGCTGTCCTTACGATCGACCCGGACGTCAAAGAAAGCGCCGCCGACTACAGCACGCCTCCGGTCTTTGTCAAAGCAGGTCAGCGGCGGCTTTCAGCGGCGTTTATCTCGAAGTTCGACGGGCCGGTTCAGGATCACAATCGCCTTGTTGAATACACGATCATGGACACGACCATCTCGACGATACCCGAGATGACGGATTTGCCCCATCTGCAGGCTCTGGCGGTGACGGGTCCATTCAATCCGGCCGGAGTATCGGACAACGCCGCCCGGACGAAGGTATTTACCTGCCGCCCCGAGACACCTGCCGAGAATGAAGGTTGTGCCACCCGGATCATCTCGAGGTTGGCCGGCCAGGCGTTCCGTCGACCGGCGACCGATGAAGATCTCGAAAGCCTGATGGAGTTCTACCGGCGCGGTGAAGAGGACGGAGGATTCGACGAAGGAGTCCGCGCCGCTGTTCAGGTCATCCTGGCGAAGCCGGAATTCATCTTCCGTTTCGAGAAGAAACCCGCCGACGCGGAGCCGGGACGATACTACCGGATCTCAGATCTCGAACTGGCGTCACGGCTTGCCTACTTTCTCTGGAGCACCATTCCGGATGGAGAGCTTGTCGAAATTGCCAACCAGGGGAGGCTACAGGATCCCGCCATCCTCGAACAACAAGTGAAGCGAATGCTCGGCGATCGCCGGGCGGAGTCTCTCGCCACCAACTTTGCAAGCCAATGGTTGCGTCTGACGGGATTGAAGGACAAGGCCCCCGAGTCGTTGCTGTACCCCGATTTCACCAGGCAGTTAGCGGGTTCGATGCGGCGCGAAATCGAGCTCCTGTTCGACGACATCGTCAGAAAGAACCGAAGCGTCCTCGATCTCCTGACGGCGGATGACACGTTCCTCGATGAAACGCTTGCCCGGCATTATGGTGTGAGAGAGGTGATCGGAACCGGCTTCAAGCATGTGAACCTGACGGATCCGGCAAGGTTTGGACTGTTGGGCAAAGCCGGAATCCTGACATTGACCTCATTCGCAAACCGAACCTCTCCAGTGTCGCGCGGCAAATACGTGCTGGAAGTTCTGCTGGGCATCTCGCCACCCCTTCCGCCGCCATCCGTGCCTGCTTTGGAAGAGCAGGTGGATAACCAGGAGATCCTCACGGTCCGTCAGCGTATGGAACGGCATCGGTCCAACCCGGCGTGTGCGTCATGCCATAGAATCGTGGATCCCATTGGAATGGCACTGGAGAATTTCGACGCGATCGGAGTGTGGCGCGCCAGGGATGGTGGAATCCCGATAGATCCCACCGGCGAGATGTATGATGGATTCAAGCTGGATGGACCTGCCGGCCTTCGGGCGGCCGTCTTGAATAGGACGGAGGCATTCCTGGGGACCTTTACCGAGAATCTACTGACATACGGTGTCGGGCGGGTCCTGGATTACCGGGACATGCCGACCGTCCGAACGATTGCGGGAGAGGCGGCGCGAGACGATAACCGTTTCTCTGCGTTCATCATGGGGGTCGTCCGCAGTGCCCCGTTCCAGATGCGAAGCGTCAGTTCTATGGTGGTCGACCGAAATTGATCTCTTAAATTCATCTCTTACGAGGAGAGCCAAAGCCAATGTTTCTTACGAAGAAGAATATATCCCGACGCACGGTTCTTCGTGGTCTGGGATCCGTCGTCGCACTGCCGTTCCTCGAGGCAATGGTGCCGGCCCAGACGCCGCTCGGTAACACGGCGGCTACGCCGAAGAGCCGCTTTGCCGCAATTGAAGTGGTACACGGTTGTGCGGGTAGCACGCCGCATGGCAACGACCTTGGTCTTTGGAGACCGCTTACCGAAGGCGCCGATTTCGAGTTCGGCAGGATCGTGGAACCTCTGGAGCCGTTTCGAGATCACATCACCATCGTCTCCAACACCGATTGCGGCGGCGCCGACTCCATGGTTCCCGAGGAAGTCGGTGCGGACCACTTCCGGAACGCGGCGGTCTTCCTGACGGCGGCTCACCCGAAGCAGACGGTGGGTGCGGACGTCTATTGCGGCACGTCGATCGACCAGATCTATGCCGAGAAGCACGGGCAGGACACACCGGTGCCATCGATTCAATTGTGTACCGAGGTGATGGACGCGTCTGGATCATGCGCGTACAAGTACAGTTGCGTCTACATGGACACCATCAGCTGGTCTTCGCCGACGACTCCGCTTCCGATGGTTTACAACCCCAGAGCCGCGTTCGAGGAGATTTTTGGACTCGGCGGGTCAGCCGAGGAGCGTGTCAAGCGCCAGCAGATGAATCGGAGCATCCTGGACAGCATCAATCACGACGTCGCCCGGCTCAAGAAAGACCTCGATGTCCGGGATAACAGTCGACTCGATGATTACCTCGACAGCGTGCGCGAGATAGAGCGGCGGATACAGGCGATCGAGGCGCACAACTCGAGTGGAGCGGAAAGGGAAGCCCCGGAGGCTCCGGTCGGCGTGCCCGATTCCTGGGATGAGTGGGTGAAGCTCATGATGGATCTGAAGGTAGCCGCCTTCTCCGCAAACGTCACGCGGGTGTCGGCTTTGAAGCTGGGCCGCGACGTTTCCGACCGTGTGTTCCCGGAAAGTGGAGTAGACACACCGTTCCATTCCGCTTCGCATCACGGCGAAACGGACGATGGCATTGAGAAATACGCCGAGATCAATCGC
Source organism: Terriglobia bacterium (assembly GCA_965262425.1). Taxonomy (GTDB): domain Bacteria; phylum Acidobacteriota; class Terriglobia; order 20CM-2-55-15; family 20CM-2-55-15; genus CAZOZZ01. Next base: position 4,621,620 of record OZ253536.1, read on the forward strand.
TACCACATCAGTCTGGTGGCATACTTCCTGGAGCGGCTGAAAAACACGCCCGATGGCGACGGCAACCTGCTGGATCATTCTCTCGTGCTTTACGGCAGCGCTATGGGTGACTCGCACGTGCATGCGCACAAGATGGTGCCGACACTGCTGGCGGGCCATGCAAGCGGCAGCGTGCAAGGCAACCTGCATGTTAAGGAAGAGTCCGGCACACCGCAGGCGAACGTCCTGTTAACGATCATGCACAAACTTGGCGTCGACATGACTGAAGTCGGAGACAGCACCGGCACTGTTTCGATCTGAACGGGGAGCGAACTAATGATGAGCATGAGAACAATCGAGAGCCGATTTGGATACATTCTGGTCGGACTGTTACTGGTGACTACTGTGGCGTGGAGCGCCCCGGCGGACGCGCGACTCTCATTGGCCGCGATGGAAGGCGACATCGAGACGGTACGGGCGCTGATCGACCAGGGTGTCGACGTCAACGCCCCCCAGGGCGATGGAACCAGCGCCCTTCACTGGGCCGCGTCACGAAATGACCTGGCGATGACGGAGTTGCTGCTTGAAGCGGGAGCCGACGTCAGCGCCCGGACCCGGTTGGGTGAAATGACGCCGTTGTTCATGGCCGCCAGGAGTGGAAACGCGTCGATTATCGAGGCGTTGGCGGAGGCCAGCGCAGATGCCACGTCGGCTTCGACGATCGGGACGACCGCGCTGATGTTGGCCGCCGGTTCCGGTAGCGCGGATGCCGTTCGAGCCTTGTTGAATGCCGGTGCTTCGGTTAACGCGAAGGACACCAATCAGGGACAGACGGCGCTGATGTTCGCCGCAGCCAGTGGTCGCGAGGATGTCATTCGAGTGTTGGCTGAGAACGGCGCGGACCTCGACGCGGCATCGATCGTGCCAACCCGGCGTAAGCCGCCCAGTCGTGCAGACGGCAATACGGCCGCGCCAAGGCGAGGTCGGGGTGGCCCCCCGAAGCCTTTGGCTCTGGGTGGACTGACAGCGATGCATTTCGCCGCTAGAGAAGGGCACCTGGATGCCGTCCGTTCATTGGTCGAATCCGGCGCCGATCTGAACGTCCGAACGGCCTCAGACGCCATGAGTACGTTAACTCTCGCCATCGTTAACGGCCGTTTGGAAATGGCGAAATACCTGCTCGAACAAGGCGCCGATCCGAATCAGTCCAGCACCGAAGGCGCCACGGCCCTGTTTGCGACCGTGGACATCAGGTGGGCGCCCAGGGGCTGGTATCCGTCGCCAAAACTCGACAATGAGGAAGTTGATTATCTCGATCTGATGAAGATGCTCGTGGATCATGGTGCCGACATCGATGCGCGGATGAAAGGACGCATGTGGATGAGGATCGTTGGCCCAGGCGGTGGAACGGCGTATGACGGCGACACCGCGTTCCTGCGGGCTGCCGAGGCGAACGATGTGGAAGCCATGCGGTTTTTGCTTTCTCACGGTGCCAACCCTTCAATCACGACGTCGATGGGTGTGAACGCGCTCTTGCTCGCTTCAGGCTGGGGCGACCAGCCGTCCCAGGGGCGTCACGTTGCTCCCGAAGCGCGGCTGGCCGCGGTCCGATTCCTCGTAGAGGAAGCGGGGCTGGACGTGAAATCGACAGACAAAGATGGATTTACGCCGCTCCACGGCGCTGCCCTGGTTGGTGACAAGGATGTGATCACTTACTTTGTGGCCCGGGGTGGTGACGTTGCGACGCGAGCCAACGTATCTGCCAGCGCCTACTCTCTGAACGGGAATGCGGCGAAGCCGGGAACCGGAGAAACGGTCGCCGATATTGCGAACGGTCCACTGGAAAAGACGTTGGTGTTCCCGGAAGTCATTGATCTTCTGGTAAGCCTGGGGTCGGACTTCTCAGACAACTGTCGGGCAGCCCTGTGCATCAACAAATCGAGGCCCTGAGGATACGACCTAACAAGCGCCTCTAGGCACGGTTGCTCGACTCTGGCTCTAAACCCAAGGCGTCTAGCTCGATCTGTGTGTGGGCAGATCCCTCATCCAAACCCGGCCCAGCATCAATGCCAGAGCAGCCAGGATGCCCATCGCGTAAGGCGTCAGTACCCCGATTCCGGCTCCGTCCGTCGCCAGGTATACCGCGATCGTCGTCAGGACAGAACCTGCGATCGTCCAGATCGCCGAGCGAGCCCGGGGTACCCGCGAATACAGGCCCGCGATCGTTGGAACGAACAGCGCCACCGCCATCAGCCCATAGAAGATCTCCAGCGCGGAAATTATTGACGGCAACCGGACCGCGAGCAGAATCGCGAAGATTGCGCCGGCTATCGCCGCAATCCGGCTGACCTGCAAGAGTCTTTTCTCGTCCGCGCCCGGATTGAGGAAATTCTTGTACAGATCGATGCTGAGCGAACTCGACAGCATCAGCAATATGGCATCGCATGTACTGATTTCGGCCGACAGGACGGCGGCAAGCGCCAGCAAGCCCACCGATCCGGGCAGCAGCTCCACAAGCACGGTTCCCATCGCGTGGTCGGGGTTGGCCAGGTCGGGAAAATTCGCGTATGCGATCATTCCGATGATCGCGGGCACGAACGCGAACAGCAGGAGACAGATCGCGTTCAGGTTGATCCCCACACGGACCGCTCGTTCATCACGTCCACCGTAGAGCTTCTGAATCAATCCGGGCGAGACGATGAAGGCCGGCACGAGAATGACCAGGTATCGAAGCGCCCCGGAAAATCCCAGGCCTGTCATGCTCATGTACCCGGGTTCACGAGAGGCAGACAACGTTTCGGCCACCGCGCTCCACCCACCGCTGGCGTTTAACGCGAAGGGTATCGCGAGAAGAAATCCGGCCATCATGATCACCAACTGAACGGCGTTCACCCGCGCCGCGGCCCAGAGTCCGCCTGCCGAAAAATACGCCATCACGATCAGGCCGCCCGCCAGTGCGCTTTGCCACCTTGGAAGGCCGGCAACGATTTCCAGGATCGTCGCGATGGCGATCAACTGGCCGGCAAGAATGGCCAGAGTGCCCAGCCAGAGCAGACTGGCGATGGTGCCGCGAACCGCACGATTGTAGCGATGGTCCAGGTAATCACCCATCGTCTGGAAATCGTACCGTTTGGCTAGCCTCCATATCTTTGGCCCGACCAGGTTCGCCAGAAGAAGGGACCCGATCCCCGCCGAGCCAACCCACCACCATGCCGACATGCCCAGTTCGAATCCGATGCTCGCCGCTCCGACGGTCGTCCCTGCCCCGAGGTTTGCAGCAAGAAAAGTCGTGAACATGAGGCCCGGTCCAAGACTGCGTCCCGCAACCAGAAAGTCCGATGCGCCCCGCACGCGTCGCGACACGAACAGGCCCAGCGCGATGATCCCAATGGAATAGAGAGCCAGGACGGCGAGTTGAAAGTTCATGTTGGGGAAGTGGTCAGTGATCAGTGGTCAGTGGACGGAGTCCGGATTCGGAGTTGGTCCATGTGCGTCCACTCGACAATCCTGCCCAATAAAAAGGGGCGGCCTCTCGCCGCCCCCCTTGGTTCGTCAGTCCAGCCTCTTTTTTTACGGTGCCGGTGGCCGATACGCCTGGTGACAACTGCGACAGTTTCGCTGGGCCAGCTCGAGCAGGTTCAGAGCGTAGGCAATGTCGTTGAGCTTCATCTTGGCCTGTGCATCGACCATGTGGTCTTTGGATTCCTTGGCCCACCCCACGGCGTCCTCTTTACCCTGTTCCTCCCAGTGGGTTTCCATCTTGGCGAACGACTCGGCGAGTATGTCGATGGCTTCGGTCGCGTTTGCCATGTTCATGTCAGTATAGGCGTTGTTGAAACCGAGAATGCTTTGCCGGACGTCTTTCATCCACTGCTGGTATTCCTCGCCCTGGGGGGCTTTCTGTGCATGCACGATTCCGACCGCCAGGACCATTGCGATCAGTATCAGGACTGTGCGCTTCATAAGAACTCCTTGCTTGCTGAAATAATTTATTAGCACTTAGACTGAACCCGCGGTGAAACTTAATATGCAGAAGAACATATCCCTGGCTCCGTATACATCCCTCGGCATCGGCGGTCCGACACCTTATTTTACCGAGGCTCGGTCCGAAAATACAGTTCTAGATGCCGTCGAGTTTTCGCGGGCACACAAACTGCCCTTATGCGTTCTTGGTGGCGGGTCGAACATTTTGATTTCCGATTCCGGTTTTCCGGGAATGGTTCTTCAGGTTGCGATTCCCGGGATCTCGATCGGCCAGGGCGGAGATTCCGTTACCGTGAGTGTCGGTGCGGGCGTTCGGTGGGACCCCCTGGTGGCCGACTGTGTCGACCGTGGCCTGGCCGGAATCGAATGTCTGAGCGGCATCCCCGGCTGGGTCGGTGGCACGCCGGTGGGGAATGTCGGCGCTTACGGCCAGGAGGTGTCAGCGGTAATTTCGAGCGTCCGAGCCTACGACAGTCAGAATGGCAACATCATCGACATGTCAAACGCTCAGTGTCGCTTCGGCTACCGTAGCAGTGTTTTCAACACCACTGCCCGAAACCGCTACATGGTTCTCAAGGTCGAATACGTTTTAGAGAAGGGAGGGGCCGCCTGTGTGAAATATTCCGACCTTGAGCGGTTTTTCCGAGGTCGCACACCGACTCTGTCTGAAGTCCGCGTCGCCGTTCTGAAAATTCGCGCCGACAAGGCGATGCTCCTGGTCGAGGGCGATGAGGACTGTCGGAGCGCGGGATCCTTTTTCAAGAACCCTGTCGTGTCCGAGGCTACGCTCGCCTCGATTGAAGCTGTGGGTGCCGACCGCGGCGTGCTCGGTCCGGGCCGGCGCCTGCCTCGATTCCCGGCATCGGCCGGACGGGTGAAAGCGTCCGCTGCGTGGTTGATCGAACAAGCGGGATTTCCGAAAGGCTGTTCGCGTGGCAACGTTGGCTTGTCACGGAAACATGCACTGGCGCTCGTCAATCGGGGCGGTGCGAGCGCCGATGAGGTTCTGGCATTTGCGGGAGAGATCCAGGAAGCTGTGGAGTCCACCTTCGGAGTCCGGCTCGCGGCCGAGCCTGCTTTCGTGGGGTTTTCCGAAGAGGTCCGACGCCGTTTCGGTGCCGCGGGTCCGAACGGTCCCTGAAGGGAGGTAAGCTAATGACCTATTTACTCTGCGTTTTTGCATTCTTTTTGTTTCAGGACGATGAGAGAGCCTATGAAATCGCCAAAGAGGAAGTCGAGATTGCCGTTCAGCAGTTTGTGAACCCGGACTCCTCGATTGCCCTGCCACCGAAGGCCCACTGGGAGGCGGCGATGCTGGCCGGTGACATGGTTCTCGATTTCGAGCCCACTCGTTTCATCGAGGGTCGTTACCTGTTCTTCTCCGGCATGAACCTGCTTCATGAAGGTGACATCGAGACGGCCATGTCGGACTTCAGCCGATCGATTCAGATGGACCCGAATGAAGCGGCGTTGTCGCGATACGGCCTGGCGCTGGCATATTCGTACCGGCAGGAACTGGGAAAGGCCGAAGAGGAGTTCGAGGCCGCCGGGAAGCTCTGGCCCCACTGGGCCCGGCCCTACGCGGCTCTGGCGGCCCTGTATATGGACGACAACCGGCTTTCCGAGGCCGAAACCGCCATCCGGGAAAGCCTGGCGCGGACCGAGGCTGAAGCCGGCAAGGGACGCCAACATCTTCTTCTGGCTCAGACACTCAGGTCTCGGGACAAGACGGATGAAGTGGAGGCGTCGTTGCGGTTGGCGATAGCCGCAACACCGGATGATTTGCTGCTCTATGAGTATCTGGGCCTTTTCCTGTTCCAGCAGCGGGACAGGGCCGGCGCGGTGGCCACCTGGGGGGAGGGGCTGTCACTTTCACCCTCCTATGTCCTATCCGACGATACGTGGCGTGGGCCGAGCAAGGTGTCCGCGTCAATGGATCCAGCCCCTTCCGGCCGGGGCCCTCCGCACTTCGAATGACCGATCCATTTCTGGTCGGCGGGACGCCATTCCGAGCCTACGAGTTGTCCGGTGAGGACGGTCAGAATCTGCGAATCCGAATCGATTCTCCGGACTTCACACCGGTCGCGCTCCTGGTTTCCGCCGAGGGACTCCTGGTCGATGTTCCAGACATCCGGAGTTCGTATTTCTCAGAGATCCACCACACCTTTCTCAACGAGGGATCCTACTTCCTGATAGTGACCTCCGCGCGCCCCGGTCCGGTGGGTCGATTCGAGATTCGGATGGTCGATCGAAGCCCGGGCCGCTAAGTCGCGAAAACGCCCTGATCCCTCGGGGGAAACCCGCCTCCCACACGGTCAATGAAACATTGAAATATCAGGGGCGTGTGTGTATATTTCACACTGAGCCGAGCCATATCTATTACTGTCTTTATCTTTGTCATCGCGACGGAGGAAACCAAAAATCATGAACAAATTATCCTTCGTTCTCCTGAGCGTTCTTGTCATCGCTCTGTTCGTCATTGCCACGACGGAGATGAGCGCCCAACAGCAGCGCCAAGGGGGACAGCAACAGGGACAACAGGCGGCAGCCCAGCAACAGAACACGCCGCAGCGCATTGCAAACCGCTATGCGTCGGGCTCCAACCCGTCCGGGATCGGGACGGCGGGACTACCGAAAGTGGCCGGTCCGCTGGGGATGATTATGGGTCCGACCGATGAGGTCCGTAACATCCGCGGCGAAGGTTTCCCGCAGGCGCCCGGAACCGACACCTACTACTCGACCGATGCGGTGGATCCGATCATGGATCCGATGGACTGGCCCGTCGATGAATTCCTCTCGAATCCGGACCGCGAATTTGACTGGCGCGATCTGAAGAGCTGGCATTATGTGCCGGTCGTCAAGAGCGCCACGATTCTGGGAAAGCGCAGGATCAACGCGGGTGAATCGGTCAATTTCGAGGCCATCATCGAGGATCTGACGGGCACGGCAAGCCGGATGAGCATGCGGTATTTCGGTCCGCATGGTCGGCGCACCTCGATCGGCGCGAGCCTGACCCCGGTGTCTCCCGGCTCTCCGATCATGCGCGGCGCCCTCAAGACCGACGAGTGGGCCGAACCGGGTGTTTACTACCTGACGTACGCATCGCCGGGTAACGCGTCGAGAAGCTCCAAAATTTACCACTCGGATCATCATCCCGGTCTTCGAGGCCTTGAGATCGAAATTCTGCCGAATTCGAATGTCGACGTGATCCCGCCTGTCGTTCACTGGGTGAAGGTGAACACGCTCAATGCGGAGGACGACGAGGTCCGAACTCAGCCTGTGAGTCAGGCGCTTCCGGTGTTTGCAAAGGTGACCGATAACAAATCGGGCGTGGGTTCGATCATGGTTCGCTTCAACACTCCGGAAGGCAAGTTCATCGAAGCCAAGCTGAACAAGGTGGTGGGCCAGGAAGACGTTTACGGCGCGATGCTGTCGATCCCCAAATGGTGGGGTGCCGGCGAGTACGAGCTTCTCTCTTTGTGGGCGACCGACAAAGCGGGCAAGACCGTGCACATGTTCCGTACCACGCATCCCCTGCTCGAGAACGCCGTCATCAACCTGACGCAGGATGACGCGATGCACGACACGCAGCCTCCCACGTTGTTCTCGGTCTGGGTCGACCAGACAGAGGCTCGCCTGGGAGAGCCGGTGACCGTGAACGCGATCATCACCGACGACTTGTCGGGTGTCGGGACTCTGGCCGTGAACTTCACGCCGGTCCCCAGCTACATCAACCGGTCTCGAGTCCACCTGAAGCCGGTGACCCGACCCGACGTCATCCAGAAAGCCGGACTGGACGTGTCCCAGAACCTGTGGACAGGCCAAATTGAGACGGACGAATGGATGGAGCCCGGTGAGTGGAAAATCGACCGGATCATGGCTCGGGACAACGCCGATAATTATCTGGATCTGTTACCCGAGTACGTGCCCGAGATCGACACCATACGGGTCACGTTCACCGGTGGACATCAACTGCGAGAGCAGATGAAGAGAAACCGCGCCGGACAGGCCGCTGCCGATACGGGCGGAGGAATGGCGGCGGTCGGAGCCGGACAACAGACCGCTGCACAAGCGACGGCCGGAAAGATCCGAAGGGTGGATATGATACCGCCGCACCCGCCGCGAGGCGCATGTTTGAATTGTCACGAACCTTAGAAAGTAGTCATGAACCATAGAAGGCAATCATTCGTTTTTTTAGGGAGGATTTATGAATAGACGAGATTTCGTGAAATCCCTCGGAATAGCAGGCGGCGCCACGGCACTGAACGGTGGCATGTCACCCGAAGCGTTGGCCCAGGAATCGAGCTTGAACTTGAAGACCAAGCACTTGATCTGGATCATCAACGGGAACGGGTCCCGGAAGGCCGAGTGGTATGAGAAGCAGGAACTGGCGCCGAATTATCAGCGGTTGGTCCGGGGCGGGTATGTCTACGAGGAAGACCACAACGAAACGGTATCCGACCATGGACATTCCTGGACGGAGCTGTTGACGGGGAACCGGCTGCAGAACGGGATTCCACTGTATCCGACACCGCCGCACTACGTGCGGAAGGCGCACGGCGACAAGGCGACCAATTACTGGTACGTCAACGGTGTGAGCTACTACCGGCAGTGGCGTTACAACCAGAAGTACTGGACGTCGCATCCGGACTTCGGCGAAGACACGCGGCCGGTCTCCTTGACCGCAACGCAAATCTACTGGCCCGACATGAAGCGGACGCCCGCCGAGGTTGCTGCCGAGGAGTTTCCAGACATGGGTACTACCCCGGCCGAGCGGAAGCAACTCGAAGAGTTTGTGGAAGCCACGTATGCGAAGAGGTACTGGGAGTTCAACCTGGAGAACCAGCCGATTCCACGCGATCCGTTCATCGGCGATGCATTGGGGCTGGCGGCGATTCCGGACATCCTGCAGACCTTCAAGCCGAAGATGATCCTCTACCAGCAGGTCGGGCATGATACGGGACACGGTAACGGTGGGTACCTGCGTCAGCAGACGGGCTATTTCGAGTATGAGAAGGTCCACAAGACAACGGACGAACAACTCGGAAAGCTGATCGACTTCATCGAGAACGATGAGTACTTCCGTGACAACACGGCGATCGTGATCCGGCCGGAGTTCGGTCGGGACGACGAGGTGAACATGTACGGAGCGGTGAACCACAGCACGGGGTATTACCAGTGCCACCGTTCGGCCTCGATCTTCTGGGGACCTGACTTCAAGCACGGGACTTCGAAGTTACTGGTGGACCGCAAGGACATGGTCCCGACGCTGACTGGAATGTTCGGCGTCAAGGCGCCGTACGCGATCGGTCAGATGAGAACGCATATGATGGCCGAGCATGTGGGTGAGATGCCCGAGTACAAGCCCTGGGTGACTGGATAAGATCCAAGGCCAGAGACAGGCAGAAAAGGGGCGGCATAAGCCGTCCTTTTTCTTATGGGAGTCAACGCAAAAACGCAAAGTCGCAAAGGACGCGAAGTGTTTTAGTTCGGAGTCTCTCTGTCCCGGAAACAACAACTTTGCGGCCTTGGCGTGTTTGCGTCTTTGCGTTGAACTCCTGTCCCTTCGCCCAATAAAAAAGGCCAGGGGGGCGACGCCCCCCTGGCCCAAAGTAACAAAGGATCAGTAAACGATCCGCAGGCCTAACTGCACCTGTGTCGGGTTGCCGACCAACGATCCGATCGTTCCTGCATTGGCCCGGTCGACTCGCATCGCGGGGAATCCGTAGTTCACGTGATCGGTAATGTTGAACATTTCGACACGGAACTGAACGTTTACGCTCTCATCAAACAGGTACGAGTTCTTGATGAACGCCATATCCATGTTGAAGAACCCGTCGCTGCTTATAATACCGTTTGAGGAGTTGCCGTACGCAAACGGCGCCGGAGCAACGAAGCAGCTGGGGTCGAACCACCGGTCTTCCGTCTGGTTCGACACGTTACCGTCGCAGATCCGATCCGGATACGACGTGTTGCCGACGTTGGCGTTGTTGGCGCCCAGCGTTGGCGTGAGCGGGCGACCGCTCTGCGCCGAGAGGATGCCGCTGAGCTGCCAGCCCCTGGTGAAGGCGTTGCTTCCATCAGGGAACTGGTAAACATAGCTGAAGCTGTACTTCAAGCGAACGTCGAAGCTGGACAGCCCGTATGCCGCATCCTGGTCGTAGTAGTTCTGAACGCCGCCGCGGTCATCCATCGCCTTGCCCCACATGAAGGAGTTGATGAAGGTCAGGCCGCTGGAGAACCGCTGCTCGAGCTTGGCATTCAGCGAGTGGAAGTTGGAGTGGCCGCTGTTCTCAGTCAGCGTCAGGCGGCCGAACGGTTGGAATGTCCGGCGTCCGGACACGCCACCCGGTCCCGGCGTCAACGGCTGGTTGACCCGGCGACTCCGGCGTTGTTTCTGAGTCACCGAGCCCACGTAGCTGATGTCCACCATCAGGCTGCGGGCCAGCTCGTGCTGGAAACCCAGGTTCCACCTCTGGGCGTACGTGTCTCGCGCGTCGGGATCGTACGCGCCACCCGTCAACGATCCGCTTCCCGCCAGGCTCTGCGGGAACGGATCCACAGCCAGGTCCAGATCGTTGAAGTTGGACGCCCTGAAACTGAAGGCTTTGTTGAACGGCGCGCCCTTCACGCAGCAGAACGACTTGTGACGGTCGTCCGAGTCGTAGAAGATGCCGAAGCTGGCGCGGATCACCGTTTTGCCCCCGCCCGGACTCCAGGCCAGGCCGAGCCGTGGCGCGAAGTTGTTCTTGTCGGGCCGGGTCAAGCCTTGCGGCAGAATACCGTTACCGTCGTCCTGGATGACGAAGAAGTTCGGGTCGACGACCCCCTTGCCGCACTCGGCCTCGTAGGCCTCGCGGCAGATGACGTGGATCTTGTTGTCGTCCGGAAGCCATCCCGACAGCCCGTTCAGAGCCGTCAGAGGATTGTAATACTCCCACCGCAATCCCCAGTTGACCGTCAGGTTGGGACTCACCTTCCAGTCGTCCTGGATGTAGGCGGCGAACTCGTGCTTCCGCTCGCGTCCGTACTCGCGAGCCGGGATTCCCGCCTCCAGGATTCCCGTCTGGGTGGCCGTGGTGATCGGATACCCGAGCAGGAAGTCCCCGAAGGCGTTCCCTGTCCAGTCACCGTTGAACGTGTAGGTGTTCGGGCTTCCGGTGATGTTGTGGAAATCCATCTTCCGGTAGTCGATGCCCATCTTGAAGGAATGGTTGCCGCTGTTGATGGTCAGCGCATCGATGAAGTTCCAGGTGTTGTTCAGACGCCAGAAGCCGCCGCCGACACCCAGGTTGGTAACCACTCCGCTCAAGTTGAACGTATCGAACGCGTCGCGTTTCCGCGCGACCGCCGCCTGCAGCGGCGGCAGCGGGGTCCGCTCTTCGCCGACCAGGGACGCCAGCGAGCTGAACTTGTCAGTCAGAGGCTGCGCGAACCGGTTGAAGCCCACGCGAATCTCGTTGATGACCGTCGGAGAGAACACGCTGGTCAGGTTGATGCCGGAACTGGTCCGGTAACGCGGGTTCCACTGGCCGAAGGCCGGCAGGACCGACCTACCCTGAAACCCGAACGGGTTGAAGATCAACTCCTTCGCATAGCTGTAACGACCCGACGCGCGGTGAACATCCGTGAACGCGTGATCGATCTTGATCGAGTAGTTGTCGAAGTCCGCGGTCTCGCTACCCGCCGAGGTCAGGTTCCGCGATGTCCCGGGCCCGTTCGGTGCCGCCCAGAAGCCGAGCGCTTCGGTCGCCAGAGGGTTGATGCGATTCGCCGGAATCGTGGCGTTCGGGAACGGCTGTCCCGTTACCGGATCGATCAAATTGCTGGTGAGCTCGGACAGATCACCGGCTCGCATCTTCGTGGTCGGAACCTCGCCGCGTCTGATGACCTCCGATCTCTGCCGCTGCCCCTCATAGGCGAAGAAGAAGAACGTCCGGTCGCGAACGATCGGACCGCCCAGCGTCCCGCCGAACTGGTTCCGCAGGAAACCTTCCTTTTCTAATCCCGCCTCTTTGGCGAACTTGGTCGACGTGTTCAGGGACTTGTTACGGTGGTAGTCGAAGAGGGCTCCATGGAACTCGTTCGTACCGGAGCGCGTCGTGACGTTGACCACCGCGCCGGCGTTGCGGCCGAACTCCGCCGGGTAACCGGTCGACTGCACCTTGAACTCTTCGATCGCGTCGATCGACGGGCGGTAGGCGAAGTTCCGGATGATCGTGTCGACGTTGTCGACGCCGTCGATATAGTAGCTCTGGTAGTGCTCGTCCATGCCGGCGATGATGACGCCGCCGCGTGCGGCCAGGTGCGAGCCCGGGCGCGCCGTCACGGCCTCGGGAATCAACAGTACGAGGCTCTCGAAGTTCCGTCCATTCAACGGCAGTTCGGTCACCTTCTGCTGGTCGATGACCGTGCCGACCGAAGAGTCTTCAGTCTGGATCAAGGGCGCCTCGGCGGTTACCTCGACGATTTCGGTCACCTGACCGACCTCGAGAACCAGGTCGATCCGGGCGCGCTGGTCGACCTGCAGCGTGAGGCCGCTACGTACTGCAGTCTGGAACCCGGGAAGCTGCGCTTCCACGCGATAGGCTCCGAGCGGAAGCTGTGGCGCCGTGTAGTTGCCCGACTCGTTCGTAATCAAGTTACGAGTCAGGTTCGTGCCGACGTTGATGACCGAGACCTCGACGCCCGGCAGTACCGCACCGGTCACGTCAGTTACAGTCCCTGTAATCGTACCGGTAGTCGACTGTCCTGCTGCACCTACAGTCAGCAGCAGGATGACGACGACCGAGAGAAACGAACGATAAATCATTCTTTTACCCCCAAAGTGAGTCTGTCCGAAAATTCGCAGACTCGTCGCTTAATAGCCAAAATGAGAACCGGTGGTACCGATTCCCTCCACATCACAGGCTCTCCATGAAGTTCAACAGGAATTTGATTTGGATCAGGCAGGACCCATGACATTCGCACCGACTCGAACGAGCCGGTAGCTGCTTTCCGTAGCCATTGCCTTCAGCGGACCCCACTTTGTCCATAAACTCTTGAGCCAGTGACACTAATCCCTAGCTAGTCAGATAAGGTACTAACCGTATGTCAATAGTGTCAAGGGAAAATGCCCCAATTATGCCATCTGTCGACACGTCGTCTTCGGCCCGGCAACCCCCTGATAGCAGTGCGAACAGCAAAGTTTCATCGGCGACGGATCAACCTGCCGACTTGCGTTCTTGCCGGGACGCATCTGCCAGGACGACGGAAGTCTCGATCTGTCGATCGCCCACGGTCCAATATTTTCGGAGGAGTCGGACCTTTTCGTCTGGAGGAACCAGCCGAAATCCATGTTTTTCATAGAAGTGGATGGCCCAGGTAGCGGCAGCCCAGGTGCCGATCAGGAGTGGGCCTCGGGATCGTTCCCGAAGGGCGGAAAGCAACCCTCCGCCGATCCCCTGGTTCTGCATGGACGGTCGAACGTAGGCGTGGCGGATGAGAGTCACGTCTGCCACGGCCTGGATCCCCATGACCCCTGCGACCTCGCCTTCATGTTCCCGGCACAAGAACACGACTCCAGCGTCCAGTTCAGCGCGAAGTTCGTCCCTGGGCATGTAGGGCTCGGACCAGCAGTCGGAGGGGATGACGCCTTTGTAGATTCCGGCCGCATCGTTGACGATCAAGTAGATCGATTCGAAATCCTCATCGATGCAGCGGCGGATCATGGTTGTCTTTTCAGGAAGCCTGCTCCCGGATGGCGCCGACGACCATGTCTCCTATTTCTGTGGTGCTCAGCCCACTTCGTGCGTCTACCGACGGGATCCGCTTGGACGAGAGCAAAGCCTCGATCGCACGTTCCACTCGATCGGCCGATTTCGTCTCGTTCACAAAGTCCAGGAGCATGCCGATCGCAGCGATCGCTCCGAGAGGGTTCGCAACGTTCTGTCCCGCATATTTCGGCGCCGAACCATGGATCGGCTCGAACATTCCGTGTTTGCCTGGATGGATGTTCCCGGAGGCCGCGATACCCATGCCGCCCTGAATCATGGCTCCAAGATCGGTAATGATGTCGCCGAACAGGTTCGTCGTCACGATCACATCGAACCACTCCGGGTTCTTCACCATCCACATGCAGCAGGCATCGACGTAAGCGTGATCCTGTTCGATGCCCGGGTACTCTCGTCCGATCCGGGCGAAGCGCCTCGTCCATATGTCATGTGGGCGGATCGCGTTGGCCTTATCGACCAGCATCAGTTTGGCCGACTGGCCTTCCCCGCGGGCTTTCTTGCGCCGCTCGGCCAGTTCAAACGAATAGCGAATCGCCCGGTCGACGCCGTTCCCCGTGTAGACCCCCACAACCGTCGCCACTTCGTCGGCCATGTCTTTCTTTACAATCCCGCCGATCTGGGAATAAAGCCCCTCCGTGTTTTCACGCACGACAACGAAATTGATGTCGTCCGGGGTCTTGTCCTTTAACGGGCAAAGGTGTTCCGCATACAACTTGACGGGCCGCAGGTTGACGTACAGGTCCAGGCCGAAACGGAGCCCCAGAATAACCGAACGCTCCACCAGTCCCGGCTCGACGTCCGGATGCCCGATCGCTCCCAGGAAGATGGCGTCCAGTGTTTTCCATTCTTCGATGGCCGAATCCGGGACCAGTTCCTTCGTCTTTAAATAGTATTCGCCGCTGTAGGGATAGTCGACGATCTCGTAGTCAAACCCGTCGATCTCGGCTAGCGTCTGCAACACCTTGAGCCCTTCTGCGGCAACTTCGGGCCCGATACCGTCGCCCGGGAGAGATCCAATCTTATAAGTCTTCATTATGCCTTCAGTCCTATGATGAGTTGTAGTGGAAGTATCAAGACGTCGCCCATCGAATCCAGGCGACGACTACGGGTAAGAAAACCGACTATAGATAATAACCTCAATGAGAAGATTTGCTGCCGGAATTTGGCTGCTTGGCGTCCGCTGCCCGACGCTGCGGACAAAACATGTACAATATGACGTTTGGAGAGGCAACTTCATCATCAGAGCGGAATAGAGGGGAACATGAATACAAAAGTCGACGTTGCTGAAGAGCGGGTCCTCGGTGAACTGAGCAAGGTTCGCGACCCTGATCTGGGGAAGGACATCGTTTCGCTCGGTTTCGTTCGAAACCTTAAGATCGAAGGCGGTTCGGTATCGTTCGACATCAACCTGACAACCCCGGCGTGCCCGGTCAAGGATCAGATGCGCGACGAGGCCGAAGCGCTTGTGGGTGCGCTCGATGGTGTCACGAGCGCGAAGGCAAACATGACCGCGGAGGTCCGACAAGCTCCCCGTATGGACAAGAGTACGATTGCGGGCGTCAAGAATATCGTCGCGGTCGGCAGCGGTAAGGGAGGCGTTGGCAAGTCTACTATTGCCGTCAACGTTGCGACCGCGTTGTCGATGGCGGGCGCCCGGGTGGGGGTCCTGGACGGTGACATATACGGACCTACGATGCCGATCATGCTCGGGGTGACCGGGCCGCCTGATCATGTCGGCAATCGGATTACGCCGCGGGAGTCGTCCGGACTGAAATTCATGTCGATGGGGCTCATGGTCAAGACTCCGGATCAACCGTTGATCTGGCGCGGACCGATGGCCCATAAGGCTTTTCAGCAGTGTTTGTTCGAGGTGAACTGGGGGGAGTTGGATTACCTGATCGTCGATCTGCCTCCCGGAACCGGTGACGTTCATCTCACCCTGGCACAATCGGTTCCCATTACCGGCTGCGTCATCGTTTCGACTCCGCAGGATGTCGGGCTGCAGATCTCGATGAAGACCTTGCGCATGTTCGAGCAAACCAAGGTTCCCATTCTGGGGATTATCGAGAACATGGCGTACTACGTGTGTCCTCACTGCGACTCCAAAGACCACATCTTTGGAGACGGTGGAGCTCGTCGGGCCGCCGGACAACTCGACATTCCGTTTCTGGGGGAGGTTCCGCTGGACCTTCCGATTCGAACTCAGGCGGATGCCGGTGTGCCAATTGTTCTGGCCCAGCCCGAAGCGGCCAGCAGTGTCGTGTTGCGGGAGATCGCCGAGCGTCTGGCCGCACAGATCAGCATTCAGAACTACAATGCGCCCGTTCTGGAGGTGGAGTAGATGCCCACGGGCGCCGGTCCTACGGATCCGGTGAAGATCAAGAAACTGGATTCCCAGAACCTGATGATCCGTTGGGCGGACGGGCACGAGAGTCGCTACGTTGGCCCGGTGCTCCGCGGTTTGTGTCCGTGTGCGTCCTGCCAGGATGAAGACACTGGTAAACGTCTGGTCCTGCCCATTCACATCCCCGACACGCTCGAGTTCCAGAAGGTGGAAATTGTTGGCCAGTACGCGCTGCAGTTCGAATGGAGTGACGGCCACCGGACGGGAATCTACAGTTTCGAGCGATTGCGACAACTCTGTCCCTGCGCCGATTGCACGAAGGGGACACCGTCTGCCTCCACCGAAGGCGGCCAGTCCGAACCTGCGGCGAGCTAACGAGGATGATCAGACTGATAGTAGGGATTTCCGGCGCGTCCGGGGCAATCTACGGCATTCGCCTGCTCGAGTTGCTCCAGGGACGAGATGTCGAGACCCATCTGATTGTCACCGAAATGGCACGAGTGACCATCTCCATGGAGACCGACTACTCTAATTCAGCGGTCGAGGAACTGGCAGACCATGTTCACGGGGTTAAGGATCTGGCAGCGACCCTCTCCAGCGGATCGTTCATCACCGACGGGATGATCATCGCCCCTTGCTCGGTCCGAACCCTATCCGCGGTGGCACGCTCGGCGAACGACAACCTCCTGACACGAGCGGCCGACGTCACGCTCAAAGAACGTCGTCGGTTGATCCTTCTCTTTCGTGAAACGCCCCTGCACGAAGGTCATTGCCGCCTGATGCTGGACGCTTCGCGCCTGGGCGCCGTCATCATGCCACCGGTACCCGCCTTCTACATCAAGCCCGAAACAATCCGAGACATGGTCGACCACACCGTCGGTCGTGTCCTGGATTTCTGGAACCTGGACATTCCCGAAACGAAACGCTGGAAACAGTAGTCAGAGCCAGTTCAACGCAAAGACGCCAAAACGCAAAGCCCGCAAAGATATATAGTTTTCTTCGCGCTCCTTTGCGAATTTTGCGTCTTTGCGTTGAAGCTCTTTTCCTAGCTACTACTACCAGTTTTGGGAAACTCGATCTTCTTCTGAGCCTGGTACTTACCCTTGCGGTCCTTGTAGGAGACCGTGCAGGGTTCGTCGGACTGGAAAAACAATACCTGGCAGAGGCCTTCGTTGGCGTAGATCCGGACGGGGACCGGCGTGGTGTTGGCTATCGAGACCGTTACGAACCCCTCCCATTCCGGTTCAAAAGGGGTCACGTTCATGAACACGCCGGCTCTGGCATACGTGGATTTCCCCGTCGCCAGCGTCAGGATGTCGCGGGGAATCCGGAGGTATTCGACCGTGCGGCCCAGGACGTAACTATTGGGGGGGATGTCGCAATGGGGGCCCCGATGGTCCCTGTAAAACTCGGGAGGAATCGACTTCGGATCGAGGATGGCGTCCGGGGGAGGGGCGAAGATCTTGAACTCGTCCGCCAGACGGAGATCGTATCCATAAGACGACAGTCCGTAGGAGATCGTGCCTTCCGCGACCTGAGCCGCGCTGAACGGCTCGATCATCCTTTCCTTCTCCGCTTTTTCGCGGATCCACGAATCCGGTTTAATTGCCATTGCCTAACGCCCCCTCTGGATGGTAAAAATATGGTTTCAAAAGAGATAGCCGAAATGAATGGAGGTTCATTGTGATTAAAGTCGATCTTGTCAATCAGATCGTCGCACGCACGGGTGTCAGTAAGACGAAGGCCGAACAAGCTGTCGACACCATTTTCGATTCGATGAAGAAAGCCTTGAAGCGCGACGACCGCATTGAACTTCGTGGCTTTGGCGTGTTTTCCGTCAAGCCCAGGAAGACCGGCATAGGGAGAAACCCGCGCACGGGGTCCGAAGTCAGTATCCCTCCCGGCAAGGCCGTTCGATTCAAACCCGGTAAGGACTTGCAGTCGTTGTAGATCGCCCCGTGGGATCGATGGAAACCGACGTTCCGAACCTGACTTGGGAGCCGCCCCTCGCGGAGCGACCCAACCCGTTTCCGTGGCTGAACGTCATCCTCTTTCTCGCCACCGGTTTCACCACCCTGTTCATGGGCACCCTGTTTATGGTGTCGTTCGAACAGGACCCTTCCTTCGCGCCCGGTGGAATTCTGCAGTCGATGTGGCAGGAGCCCAAAACCCTGCTTCGAGGCCTTCCTTTCAGCCTTGCCATCATGTCGATCCTTCTCGCCCATGAGATGGGCCACTACCTCACCTGCCGTTACTACGGGATATCGGCGACGCTTCCATACTTCATCCCGGCTCCCACGTTGGTGGGGACTTTCGGCGCTTTTATCCGGATCCGTTCTCCCATCCAGCATAAGGCCGCCCTGCTCGATGTGGGCGTCGCAGGCCCGATCGCCGGTTTCGTGCTATCGGTGCCGATACTGGCAGTCGCCCTTGCCAAGCCTCGCTACGTGAACAGCGAATCGGTCGACGGACTTCTTTCTCTGGGAGAGCCGTTGATCTTCAAGATCGTCGCGTTTCTGATGGGCGTGGTCCCTCCTCCAGGAATGGAACCGCTCCTGCACCCGATTGGATTCGCTGCCTGGATCGGCTTTCTTCTCACCACACTGAACCTGATCCCAGTCGGTCAACTCGACGGAGGACACATAGCTTACGCGCTATTCGGACGCTTCCACAAGAGGATCTCCCAGCTTTTTCTTTTTGCCCTGTTACCCCTGGGCATCTTCTTCTGGCCCGGCTGGATTGTGTGGATTTTTCTCCTGGCCCTGATGGGAAGTCGGCATCCTCCAACATTGGACGACAGTCTCCCTCTGGAGCGCCGTCACGTCGTCCTGGGCTGGGTCGCCCTGGCAATGTTTGTTTTGTGTTTTACGCCTGTTCCGATGTCGTTCTAGGAGCGTGCGTGGCAGAAGGGATCGTAGCGAGAAAGTGGGGGGTTGCGGCCACTTGTACTTTCCCGGAATTGAGACCTTGAGCTCCGATACAGGCAACATCTATGATAGCAGCCGGTCGATGCAAGAGGGTGACCGCAAGTCGAGGCGGTGATCCCTTCTGCCGCGCAGGCCCCTGGACGGAAGTGACTCGTGACGTACGCTGGTAACGTGTTGGAGAATCGTAATGAGGAGTGACGGACTCGAACTCTACAGGAAACTGTATCTTTGCCGCCGTGCCGAGGAGCGGATCATCGAGCACTATCCGGAGAACGAAATGCGAACGCCGATGCACATGTCCATGGGGCAGGAGTTCATCGCGGTCGCCGTCTGTCACGTTTTGAACGGCGATGATCAAGTGTTCGCGTCATACCGGAGTCATGCGGTATTTCTGGCGAAGACCGGCAACGCCGAGCTTTTTTTCGCTGAACTCTACGGCCGGCAGACCGGTACCGCCGGGGGCAAAGGTGGATCGATGCACCTTTCGGATCCCGCAAACGGACACCTCTGTTCTTCGGCTGTCGTGGCGAGCTGCCTGCCTGTTGCTGTGGGTGCCGCATTCGCGAACAAGGTTCTGGAGAATGAACGGCTGTGTGTGGTGTTTTTCGGGGACGGTGCTCTGGATGCAGGAGTCTTCTGGGAAAGCTTGAACGCCGCCAGCCTCTACAAAGTCCCCTTGCTCTTCGTCTTTGAGGATAACGAGTTGGCCGTCCACACTTTCGCCTCGGCGCGCCAGGCAACGAGAGACATCGCGGATGTTGCCC
Source organism: Terriglobia bacterium (assembly GCA_965262425.1). Classification (GTDB taxonomy): domain Bacteria; phylum Acidobacteriota; class Terriglobia; order 20CM-2-55-15; family 20CM-2-55-15; genus CAZOZZ01. Next base: position 4,641,391 of record OZ253536.1, read on the forward strand.
GTCAGATGAGTGTGGATGTCTTTGAGTCGAACTCAACGGACGTGGAAGAAGTCGCAGACCTGTTTGCTGGTGCCGCCGCCGGGGTTCGCGCAACGGGCTCGCCCGCGTTCCTGCGATTGAAATGCTACCGGTACCTGGAGCACGTGGGTACGAACCCGGACTTTGAAGCCGGCTATCGTTCAAAAGAGGAGTACGAACGCTGGTTTGCGCGTGACTGTGTGATCACCCAAAGATCGCGTCTGCTCGAAGCAGGGATACGAGAAAACGACGTGAAGGCGGTCGAAATCCAGGTCGACCGACAGATCGAGGAAGGCTTGCAAGCGGCCAGGATCGCGCCCTTCCCGCCCCTCGGCGCGCTCTATCGAGGAGTCTTTCATGAGGCGGATTAGCTTCTGCGAGGCTCTCAACGAGGCGATGACTCAAGAAATGGAACGGGATCCTCGGGTCTTCGTCTACGGCATCGGGGTGCCGGATCACAAGGAGATTTTCGGCAGTACGGCCGGTCTTCTGGAGAAATTCGGATCGAACCGTTGCTTCGACACGCCAATCGCAGAAGATGCCATGACCGGTTTCGGCATGGGGGCCGCCATCAACGGCCTGCGTCCCATCCACATCCACATCCGTGTTGATTTTCTGCTGCTGGCCATGAACCAGCTCGTCAACATGATTTCGACTTATGCGTACTCGACCGCCGGCAGGGGAAAGGTGCCGATGGTGATTCGCGCGGTCGTCGGCAGAGGTTGGGGGCAGGGATACCAGCACAGCAAAAGTTTGCATTCATACTTCTCGCACATCCCGGGTCTCAAAGTTGTGCTTCCGACCACCCCTTACGATGCGAAGGGTTTGTTGACGGCGGCCATCCGCGACGACAACCCGGTTGTGTTTCTTGAACACCGCTGGCTCTATTGGGCGGTGGACGAGGTGCCTGAAGACCCTTATGAGATCCCGCTTGGCACCAGCAACATCCTCCGCGAGGGTTCTCGGTTGACTCTGGTTGGAACGTCCTGGATGAACGTGGAATGCTTGAGGGCGGCCGACGTTCTGGCAAAAAGAGGCGTTGAAGTCGAAGTTGTGGACGTTCGTACGATTGCTCCGTTCGACGAAACTCTTATCGTGGAATCGGTTCGCAAGACGGGGCGATGTCTCGTCGCCGACAACGATTGGTCGCATTCAGGGTTCAGCGCCGAAGTGGTTTCACGCGTCTCCGAGCAATGTTTCGGCCAGTTGAAGTCGCCCGTAAAAAGAATTGGTTTTGCGCCGACACCCTGTCCGACGGTCCGGAGCCTGGAAAACGAGTTCTATCCGAACGCGGAGAATATCATTCGCGCTGTCGAAGCAGAGTTGGACTTGTCCCCCACCGACCTCTCGGCTGAGGATTTCTACAGTCACGAGCGGCGATTTACGGGTCCATTCTAGCCCGCATTTCTCAAGAGATTTGAAATAAATCGAAACGAGTAAGAAGGGAAAGGACCGAAAAAGGCCGCCCTGTCTGGCATAGAAGGTTTTGAATAGAAACTTTCAAGCCAAGACGGAGGCGGCCTTTGTCATGACAGAGTGTAAAACAGAAACGATTCAATATCACGCATTAGGTACACGGGAAGTCCGGGGGCAATTCGACGGGGGAGACATCAGCACGGACGCGGGCGGTTTGCTGCTACGAGAAACGGAAAAACGGACCGGGATCCTGAAACAGTTTGCCGAATGTTTCCGGGATTATCGGGACCCGCGATTTGTGGAACACGGGATCGAACAACTGGTGTCGCAACGGGTGTACGGATTGTGTTTGGGCTATGAAGATCTGAACGACCACGATCAACTCCGATCGGATCCGGTGCTGGCGGTGATGGTGGGTGAGACCGATCCGAAGGGCCGGACACGGAAACAAGCTCGAGATCGAGGTAAGGCCCTGGCGGGCAAGAGCACGTTGAACCGACTGGAACTGTCGACCGAGGGTGCGGCAAAGCACCCGACCAAGAAGATCGGCCGGGACGAAGCGGCGATAGATCGGCTGATGGTGGACGTGTTCCTCCAGGCCCATCGGCGGGCACCGCGGCAGATCATTCTGGATCTGGATGCGACCGACGATCTGATACACGGGAATCAGGAGGGTCGCTTCTTTCACGGCTACTACAGGCACCATTGTTATCTGCCGCTTTATATTTTCTGTGGGGAGTTCGTGTTGTGTTCCCGGCTACGACGCTCCGACATCGATGGTGCGGACGGATCGGTAGAGGAACTGGAACGGATCGTGGGACAGATTCGGCAGAAGTGGCCCAGAGTCCAGATCGTGATTCGGGGGGACTCGGGTTTCTGCCGCGATGAGATCCTGACCTGGTGCGAGGCCCAACACCGTGTCGATTACGTGATCGGACTGGCGAAGAACAATCGGCTGCTAGCCGCGATTGAAACTCCGATGGCGACGGCAAAAAAGCGGTTCGACAGGACCGGAAAGCCGGCGCGCGTCTTTAAGACGTTTCTGTATCAGACCCGAGACAGCTGGACTCGTGAGCGACGCATCATTGGTAAGGCCGAACATCTGGCCAAGGGCGCCAATCCCCGGTTTATCGTTACCTCGTTACCGAAAGGACGAACATCCCCAAGGCACATCTATGAACAGACCTACTGTGCACGGGGAGACATGGAAAACCGGATCAAAGAGCAACAACTCGGATTGTTCGCCGATCGGACCAGCACGGCCACCATGCGCGCCAATCAACTCCGACTCTACCTTTCATCGGTGGCGTACATGCTGATGCAGGCCTTGCGACGGCTCGGCTTGCAGGGTACCGAATTCGCGCGGGCGCAGTGCACCACGATTCGCCTGAAGCTGCTCAAGATCGCAGCCCAGATCCATGTCACGGTGCGTCGAGTCTGGATTCGGATGGCTGGAGGCTACCCCTACGCTACGGTGTTCGCTCAGATTTACGCGAACCTTCAACAAATCCCTCTGCGCTGTTAATCACTTCTTCTCAGACATCCCAACCTTCCCGTCTTTGGTCGGGATAGCTGTCTCTGTAATCCGATTTCACCTCACCATTCCCTGCAACACCCGTCATCCAGGCCCACTTTCTCAGCTCAGTCGGCATCTTTGCTCCCGCCAACCAGCTTCCGACGCCTTTTCCTTCTCCTAAATGCAGTCTTGGGCACCATTCATGAGAAATGCGGGCTAGTGGTCCCGCAGACTCGAACCAGCATTCAGGAATTGCGCCTGTTCCCTGAGGCAAGCGACGGCATGTGTGAAGACCTGCCCGCTACCTGCAGCCCGGCAGCGGCCTGGATTCCCAGTAAGTTCGTTCTTCCCAGGTTCGCTCGTTGAAGTGTTCGATGCCGTTCTCACCCCTCCCCCTGGCCCGGGGGTAAAGCGAGGATTCCAGAAAGGAAGCGCCGTCCACTGTTATCTGAACGGAGGCGCCTGCCCACCCATCATTGCCATAATTCAGTACCTGGACATAGCAGGCACCGAGAATCGACCCGATGAGGGACCTCCTGCCCTCCCTGAGCCGATCATCGCCGGATCCGTTTGGTAGAAGGATGAGAACCCCGACCATCGAGGTCCGAAGCTCGTCGGGCCCGACTACGTTTGCAGCGCTGTCTTTCGAAAACGCAACGACGATGGGGTCATCACGCCGCCACCCCTTCCGCTCCCTGTGTGTACGATGACCTCGACCTCTACAAAGGCGGGTTCTGTCTCTCTTACCGTGGTTGGCTCGTCCACAGCAGCCAAGGCTTGCTCGGCAGCCAAGGCCGCTTCACGTGCGGCCTGAGCGTCAGCCGCCGCCTGAGCTTCGGCTGCGGCCAAGGCCTCTTCAGCCACCCGTGCCCGTTGCTCAGCCGCGGCCTGAGCGTCGGCTGCCGTCTGAGCATCAGCAGCCGCCAGTGCCTCTTCGGCAGCCCGTGCGCGCGCGTCGGCTGCGGCTTGAGCATCAGCAGCCGCCCGAGCCTTCGCGTCGGCCAAGGCCTCTTCGGCAGTCCGTGCGCGTGCGTCGGCTGCGGCCTGAGCATCAGCAGCCGCCCGGGCCTGTGTGTCCGCCAGCGCCTCTTCGGCCGCAGCTGCTCTAGCCTCGGCTGCCTGTGCCTGGGCCACGGTAGCTGCTTGAGCCTGCTCTTCCGCAAGGGCCAGTACACTATCCAGAGCTGCTGATTGCCCGGCGGCACTTTGTTCCGCAAAGAACAGGGAAAGACTTATCAAACCAACGCCGACCACACCGATAATGACTCGTGCGCTCGGACTACTTGTACCAACCTCGAGCTCTTTCGCGCGCACTTTACCCACCAGGCCTACAAGTAGCAACAAAATGCCGAACACCAGCAGAGCGACGGGATAGTCCATGTCTATTCGTCTCCGGAACCCAGTTTAGCGAAGAAACCAACCGTACGAAGTCCAGTCAGCGATATCAAATTACAGTGTCTAACTGTTCAAAGCCACCGCCGGACTAATGGCCGGGCGTGGTGATGACCCGTGTCTCGAAGCGAAACTGTCAATAGTTTTGGGAATATTAATACAGTGAGGACGTGGAAGCAATCGAACGATTCACATGGATTCACATGGACTGGTTGCTGATTCAAATCGGCACCTCAACGGCTGGGCGCAGTACTTCAGCTATGGCTATCCCCGTGTTGCAAAGTGCCAGATCAACCGTTTAGTACGCGACCGTCTGAGACGTCATTTTGTCTGTACTCATCAGCATCATCTGCTCAAACTGTCCAAGAGAACCCGTTAACCTGGGCATCATGTTTTGCCTTCGTGGGTTCTTTCTAACAGCGTATGAAATATTGCGTCGCAAGTATTCAATGGGTCAGGAGATTGTTCGAACAAAGGTAACGCTCAAGGTTACCTGCGGTAACCGCAAGGCCCTTCTCGAAAGCCTCCGCCAGGCCCTGGCCGCCGGCCGCCGCTTCGACGCGATCATGCGCAACACCTTCCGTCGTGATCGCCTCACACTCGAAGCCTGGAAGCGCGCCTGCCGTGTCCCCCGCGCCCCACGCACGAAACCCAAGGAGGTGCCAGACACCGCCAAACCGTAGGGGAAAGAGTGTCGGGGTGGCCGTCCCTGGCCACCCGCGGGTAAAGCGACCCTCATCCCACAGAAGCCCCAACCCCCAATCCCTAAAGCCGAAGAATATGGCCTTCGGCCAAACAGATCGCACAACCATCAACCCAACCTCGCAGCATTCACCCCACCCCACCGGTGAAGCCCGCGGCTTCCAGCGATTTTTGAAAGTGATTTGCGATTTCTCAAGCCCTCTTCACGAATTTTGAGACCGACACAGGGCGGTTTGAAGTGGTCAGTGGTCACCGGAAGCCCCCCCCTCAGTTTTGTTGCCCCGATCGGAGCCCGGCGCTAGAATGGCACAATGACACGCGTCTGAAAAACGAGCTCAAGGACTTTAAGGAGGAGTGGAGGATGACTACATTGGCTTCTCGTCTTTTGGTCGTCATGGTTTTCACCGTGACCACCCTCTTTGGTGTGCAGGCCCTCGACACCGGATCGTTCCAGGGCGACGACCTTGAAAGTTTCCTGCGGAACGCCGAGATCACGGATTTTGAAGGAACTGAGCAGGGCATTACCCGTCCCAGGAAGGCGACGCTCGAATTGGACTCACGGACACACTTTGCGCTTTTCAAGACGATCGACGTGTTCAGACCCGGACACACGAGGTTGCGCAACGGCGTCATAGAGACCGATTTTCAGGACAGTTGGAAGACAGATGTCGCGGCCTACGAGCTCGACAAGATGATCGGCCTCGGCATGGTTCCGACGACGGTCGAAAGACGCCACCGCCGCGATCGGGGCTCGATGCAATGGTGGGTCGACAACGCGATGTCCGAGTTGGACCGCCTCGAGGATGGAATCCCACCTTCCCATCCGCAAGCCTGGGGCTACATGGTCTACAACATGCGCTTGTTCGACAGCCTCATTTACAACGTGGATCGACAAGCGCGCAACATGCTCATTACCGAGGATTGGCGGATCGTTCTGATCGATCACTCCCGATCGTTCCGAACCACGGCGGAACTTCGCAACCCGGAACTGATGACCAGGTTCTCAAAGTCACTTCTCGAGAGTATTGCCAAGCTGGATGAAGAATCCTTGAAAGAGCGTGTCGGAAACTATCTGACGAGATTTCAGATTCGCGCCGTCCTGAAACGCCGGGACCTGATCCTGGAGCACGCCACGGAACTGGTCAGCCAGAGGGGAGAGGAACTTGTTCTGTTTCCTCGAGTGCGACTGAACCAAACGGGAGAACACCGAAAATCTCCGCTTGTAGGTGTGAACAGAGTTGAAGGAATTCCACTCGGCTGGGTAGTCAAACAGTACATGTGAAAAATGTCGGCCATCGCATCGGCCAGACCGATGGCGCTTCCGCTTCTACGGTTTCCGCCTTGCCCAGGCATGTGACGAGCGGACCCTAAGTCTTCGACAACCCACCCCCGGTCGGCTATCCTGTCCGGCATCTTACACAAGTGAAGGAGGCATCCCATGGTCACCTACGTTTCCCTGATAAACCTGACCGATCAGGGTATCCAGAACATCAAGGAATCTCCGACTCGCCTGAACCAGGCGAAAAAGCTCGGCCGAAAGTACGGTGTGAAAATCAAACAAACCCTTTACACCGTCGGCCCTTACGACTTGATCGCCATCCTTGAAGGACCGGATGACGATGCGATCAACGCGTTTGCTCTCGCCGCAGCACAGAACGGCAACGTGAGAACTACGAGCATGAGAGCCTACACGCCTGCGGAGATGATCGAATTGACGAAGGGTTTGTGAAGCTCGGCGTTGAATGTGTGACCTGCAGGGCTTACGAAATACGCATGGCAGACTCAGGCGGGCATGTGCCGCGCCTAGCAGCCTGTGGTGGAAGTCTGTAGGGTCGCGTTACGAGCGCCATGGGACTAGATCGAAGGCGAACGACGACGTCGATGTTTTTCATCGGACATTTCGCCCGTGTCTCCCTGGTGGACGTTCTTCAGCGTGAGCATTGCGGCGGCCCTCTGTGCCAACATGGGTGAGACACTTACTTGAACGTTAATTAGAGTGCAGGGCGGGAAGGAAGATAACCTGTGTTGGTGATCAAAGAAGAAAAAGATCGAGAAGAATCGCGCGGAACGGAAGGAGCCCGTAGAGCGACTGGAGTTGCGCGCGAAGCGGCGGAGTTCAATGGCGTTGGAGCGGACCCGGAGGTAGCCGATAAGGCGACACGCCGGCAGTTGAGTGCCAAGTATAAGCGGCGGATCGTGCGGGAGGCCGACCGGTGCACGAAGCCGGGGGAGTTGGGGGCGTTGCTGCGGCGAGAAGGGTTGTTTTCGTCGGCGTTGAGCACGTGGCGGCGGCAGCGCGAGGCCGGGGAGCTGGAGGGATTGCGACCGGCCAAGCGAGGCCGGAAGGGGAAGCCTCCAGACGCACGGGATAAACGAATTGCCGAGCTGGAACGCAAGAACCAACGGCTGGAGGCCAAGCTGGCGCAGGCCGAAACGGTCATCGTAATCCAAAAAAAAGTGGCTTCGCTGCTGGGGATTCCCCTGAAGAGTTCGGACCCGGAAGAGAACGACTGATGGAAGCGGCCGAGAAGTTCTCCACCGAATTGGGAACCGCCGGGGCATGCCGGGCCTTTGGAGTGCCCCGCGCGTCGCTGTATCGTCGCCGGCAGCGGGGAGCGGATCCGGCCCCGCCCCGGCCGCGTGCCCCCTCGCACCGGGCCTTGGGCGAGGCCGAGCGTGGGCAGGTACTGGACTTGCTCCATAGCGAACGCTTCGTGGACCAAGCGCCTACCCAGGTGTGTGCGGCGTTGCTGGATGAAGACCGCTATCTGTGCTCGGTACGCACGATGTACCGGATCCTGGATGCGAACCAGGAAGTGCGGGAACGGCGGAACCAGCGGCGTCATCCCGTCTACCAGAAGCCGGAGCTGTTAGCGACTGGCCCGAATGAAGTGTGGACATGGGATATAACGAAGTTGAAGGGCCCACGGAAGTGGACCTACTACTACCTGTACGTGATTCTGGATATCTTCAGCCGCCAAGTCGTGGGCTGGATGGTGGCCGATTGCGAATCGGCCAGTCTGGCTAAAAAGTTGATTCGTGAAAGCTGCCTCAAGCAACGGATCGACCGGGATCAACTGATCCTCCACGCCGATCGCGGGTCGTCGATGAAGTCGAAGGTGGTGGCGCGGCTGCTCTCGGACCTGGGAGTGACCAAATCCCACTCCCGGCCGTATGTGTCCGATGACAACCCGTTCTCGGAAGCGCAGTTCAAGACGCTCAAATACCGGCCCGACTTCGATCGGAACGTTTCGGTTCGATCCAGGACGCCAAGGCGTTCTGCCGGGATTTCTTCCACTGGTACAACAACGTCCACTACCATTCGGGTCTGAACTGGCTGACGCCAGCCACGGTGCACGACGGCCGCACCGACCGAATCGTTCGGCGACGGCAACTGGCTCTGGATCGTGCACGGCAACGCCATCCCGAACGCTTCGTCAACGCACGCAGGAAGATCGCCGGTCCGCCGGACAAGGTCTGGATCAATCCGCCTGCTGAACCGCAGGCGGTAGCTTAAATTCCTAATGCAGGTGTCTCAAACTTGTTGACATCTTCCGCGGAAGAATGAAAATCCTTGCAGCAATTCGTCCGCCCACGGCCACAGAAAAAATCCTGGAGTGCCTGGGCCTGCCTTCCCGCGCCCCGCCGCTGGCGACCGCCTTTCCGACTACGATTGCCAACCGGACGCCTTCTGAACGTCGACGTCAAGACGCGGCGGGAATAGGTGTGCCTCCGCAAGGCGGAAACGTGACTTGAATCCGCCGCTTGTCCGAAAAATCCTGCCTTGAATCCCCCCGCCCGACGGCCTGCGGCCGCGTGCGGGTTGACATAACGCCCATACGGCGACGCTGTCCGCGCCACCATAGACGTCGGACCCTGCTTAATCCGCTTATCCCTCTCGCTACACCTCCAACCTCGCTTGTTTCACTTATCGCTCTTGTTGATCTTCGCCGATATCGCTTCTTCCAAATTGATATCAAACGTGTCGGCCAGCCTTAAGGGTTAGATCAAGACGTCCGCCAGTTCCTCTGTAGCAGCCGCGAGTGGCTCATCAGTAAGTGATGATCGTTGCGCCTGTTCTTCAGTTAGCCACTGGAATATTTGCCTCCTCCGCAGAATTTGTGGGCAGTCCAAAGGCCTGTGCGCACATAAGTAATTGAAACAAAGTGCCTTATTCTTTTGTTCGACGGCGAATATTCCAGTACCCACTTCGGTCGGACGCCTACACCCGGTGCCCGGAGCCCCCGCCGGAGGCCCCGTTCCCCATCGCCCACACCAGCCGACACCGCGGAGCGCAGCCGAGGGTCAAGGCCGGCGCAGCCGCCGAGCTTGCGAGGGAAGCCTTGAGGCTTGGCGAGCACCGTGGTCTCCTCAAGCGGCGATGGAAGACGGTTTTACCCACAAATTCTGCGGAAGACCCGAATATTTCAATTAGCTCCCCGACCTCGCCAGCCAACACGAATCGGAAAGGCGAGCTTGGTTTCCTCAATGTTCACACTATTCAATCCAGCCAAATTAGCGGTTGGATGGTATCGTTGCGTAGTGACGGATTAGCCATCAAGCAAGTTTTCCCAAACAAGTGACTTTGAATGACCAGGATGAATGATGCGGTGCGGGCCGCGATGCCCGGGCTGCTCCTGGGTGGAACCATCGCACTTGCCGTGAGATTCGTTAGTGACCGGCTCGGTGGCCCTGCGATGTTGTATGCCCTGCTGTTCGGGATGGCGTTTAACTTCCTTATCGAGGATGAGCGTTTGCGAGCGGCATTCGTTTTGCGAGCCGCAATATCCTCCGCATCGGAGTCGCGCTACTGGGTCTGCGTATTACAACAGGCGAAGTCACAGAGCTCGGTTGGCCAGTGGTTGCCCTGATCGTGGCAAGTGTGGCGGCAACTATTCTGATCGGTGGACTCATTGGGCGTGTTTTCGGCCTGAAAGGCGACCAGTCAGTGCTGTCGGCCGGCGCGGTTGGGATCTGCGGCGCGTCGGCGGCGCTCGCAATCGCTTCAGTTTTGCCAACGCGCAAGGATTCTGAGCGCAACATGATATTGACCGTCGCCGGCGTAACCGCGCTAAGCACGGCCGCCATGGTCGTATACCCGGTGCTCGTCACCTATCTTGGCTATGACAACGCGACGGCCGGCATCTTTCTCGGTGCCACGATTTTTTGTCGGAATTAGGGAGCAGAGCCCTCAATACCCTAATTCATTCTCCAGCTATTTCAGGATTGCTTCCTGGCCTGAATCATCTTAGATTGGTGTTGCCCTTTCCTTTTTCCTCCCTGAAAAAAACTGTGCCAAAACTTCCCCGTGTAGTAGTACCCGGTTATCCCCATCACATTACGCAGCGCGGTAACAGACGGGCCCCGATTTTTAACGAGCCTAATGACCGGAAAGTGTACTTAGACTTGCTTGGTCAATATGCCGAACGCAATTCCCTTCACATCTGGGCCTATGCCCTCATGACCAACCACGTCCATTTGGTAGCTGTACCTGAGCAAGAACCTGCCTTGTCCGCAACGATCCGAGATGCTCATAGCGGCTATGCCACGTATTTCAACCGCACCTATGGTTTTGTTGGCCACCTGTGGCAGTGTCGATTCTATTCGTGTGTACTCGATTCCAGCCATCTGAGAAGCGCGGTCCGGTACGTCGAACGCAACCCGGTTCGCGCCGGGTTGGTGCGACGGGCGGAAGAATACGCATGGTCCAGTGCGGCTGCTCACTGTGGATTACGAGAGGATCGGTTGTTATCGGATGGTTTTCCTACTGAAGAGTGGCCCCTGGATTGGTCCATGTGGCTGGAGGGTGAGGAGTCTGAGGACGAAAGAACCCGGATCCGTCAGCGAACCTTCACTGGACATCCCTCCGGTTCAAAAACCTTCGTGAAGGACCTGGAACGTCTGCTCGGGCGGCCCTTATCTCCGCAAAAACCTGGGCCCAAGCCGAAACTGAAAAAGCTGTAAAATGAATTAGGGTATTGAGGGCTCTGCTCCCTAATTCGGGGGGCTGCGTCGACATTTTCGGCTTGCGAAGCCCAGAAAACGGCTGCCGGTTGCCGTCTCTGATAACGACGGACAGTGCGGGCTGCCATCTCAGTGATTGGAGCGATGGCCCGGAAGACGGATTGACAAATGGACGGAAACAGCCATACTGAGAGTCGCAACACAAGTTGCTGATCCTGTTTAGGCACCTCTTGCCTCTGTTCGGAAAGTAGTTGGATCCTGTTTCTCGACCCGCCTTTCCCCACACAGCTCTCGAAGTTCCTCTACATACAAACTCAAGGAAACCAAATGACTCAAAAACTATACGTTGGAAATCTGTCGTTTCAGACGACGGAAAGCGATCTGGAGACCCTGTTTGCGCAAGCCGGCGACGTCGAATCGGTCCGGATCATTACCGACCGGGACACCGGCCGATCCCGAGGCTTCGGTTTTGTGGAGATGGGTGATGAAGATGCCCAAAAGGCGATTTCGCAGTTCAACGAAACCGACTTGGACGGACGCGCACTCACGGTCAACGAAGCGAAACCTCAGGTGAAGCGCGACGGAGGCGGCGGGCGCGACCGCTACTAAGAGTTCCGGCAGACACGGCAGTCCCGCTGCCGTGTCTCTCTCACTCTCCGCCAGGTGATCAGATACAGAACGGACGACTGTGAGCTATGATCGGCTGGCCAACGAAGTTCCGCCCGCCCGCAAGCACAAGTACGGGTAAGGACGACTTTTCGATATATCACCTATTGCATTTTTCACAATTCGATCGACTTGAACAGCTTGTTTGGATAGGTGTCTAGAGTGGTCTCCATCGAAGTCGTAACTCGGCCGCATACCGGCCCTTCGCGGGGTTTTGGGTTTGTGGAGATCGACGCAGTGGATGTAAAGAATGTGATCTCCAAGCTGAACATTACCGACGTCGACGGGAGAAGACTGAGGGTCAGGACACGGCCCCAACCTCCGGCGGTGTAGTCGTACCAGGACACGTTACTCCGAACCAGCAACGAACATGCAAAACAATAAAGGCACCGTTCGCTATGTCGGATACCGGGCATTACCGGATGGTGGCCGGGATTTTGATTTTTCGTTCGAGGCGGCTGGCACGGACGTGAAGTCAATCACGATCGAAGCGCCTATGTCGCTCTTCATTGGAACCGATCGCCTCCCCATCCAGGAAGGCGCTGGCGTCTGCTATGAAACTTTGAGGTGGCGAGTCGAAAACGACGCCGGGAGCTTGCCTTCGCGGCTCACCCTGACGCGAGCGGACGTCGTTCAACACCGAAAGATCACAAAACCGCATGGCCGCAGGCGTTGAGGTCGGCTATCGAGAATCGGTACCTCCACTGAGGTTTGTATGATACGGGGAGTAGGCTACACCGCCCTGAAGTTGCTCGCAGCCGGCAATCAAGCAGGTTGGCTACTTAGCCGTCATTTTGATTTGCGTCACAACGGCTTGCGGTGTCAACGCTCGCAGGGTACCGCACACCCCGCCGAGGCGTCGCACTGAAGGAATTCTGATTGATCGATCCCCCTGATTAGGGTGCTTCAGCAAGCTGAGTAGAGCAGAACAGGAATTCTCACGGCAGTCGTCGCAAGCGGCATGCTTCCCAGTCCCAAGACCTGTGGAAAGAACCACCCGGATGAAGGGATCACACTCCGGGATCTCATCGGGACAGTTTCTTGATTTCAGGCATCGGCGGTAGGAGACGAGCGTCTCCCTGTCTCATCTCCCCAATTGCCAGGCTGTTTCAATCATTCTGTCCTCCGAAATGAGTGACCTGTTTTCAGTCCTGCAACAAAGACGACCAGTGCAACGGCTCAAGGAAAAACACACTGTCGCCGGGCACTCGCATCCATCGCAGATCTTGCATGAGGGGCGTCTGCATGAACTCGCTGCTTCGCGCGTACCAGTAGCCGTGCTCCACCGATGCCCATGTCTGCATCAGGCCGACCGGCAGTAGGCTGAGGACGCACATCGCCATCAACCCGCCATTCAACGACCAGAACGAGAATCGCAGCAGGCCGTCTTTCCATTCACGGGGATCAGGACCCGCAGGCAGACGAGCATCAGGCCAATGCCGAGCATCCCGTACACGCCGAACAATGCGGCGTGAGCGTGCAGCGGCGTCGTGTTGAGACCCTGCATGTAGTAGAGAGCAATTGGCGGGTTAATCATGAAGCCAAACAGCCCGGCTCCGACCATGTTCCAGAAGGCAACAGAAATGAAGAAGTAGATTGGCCACTTGTAACGCTGCACCCACGGCGACATTCTCGACCGCCGCAGGTCTTCGATCACATCGAATCCAACCAGACACAGCGGGACAACTTCCAAGGCACTGAATACCGAGCCCCATGCGAGGGCCACGATCGGTGTCCCCGAAAAGTACAGATGGTGGAGGGTCCCGATGATGCCGCCCGACAGAAAGATTGTCGCTGACAACAATGCTGCCGCTGCCGCAACGCCCGGTCGAACCAGATTCAGTCGCATAAAGATGAAGGCGATGACCGTGGTGGCAAAGACTTCAAAGAAGCCTTCGACCCACAAGTGAACGACCCACCAACGCCAGTATTCAACTATCGTTAGGTTCGTATGTTGCCCCCAAGTGAGTCCCGCCCCGTAGAAGAGTGCGATGGCGGCTGTCGAAACGAGTAGAAATGTGACAAGCTGTTTCTGTTCCCCCTGTTGTCGCAAGGCCGGCCGCAAGACTCGAATCATCAAGAAGAACCAAAGCAGCAAGCCAACAAACAAGCCGAGTTGCCACGCCCCAAGTCCACATATTCGTAACCCTGATGGCCGAAGTAGAACGAAACCGTATCGGACATCTTGTTCTGGACACTCATCCACTCGCCCGTCAACGAACCCGCCACGACCACAACTAAGGCACCAAACAACACGTTGACGCCCAAGCGTTGCCCCTTGGGTTCCTGCTCACTCACCAATGGGCCGATGAACAACCCTGCTGCTAACCAAGCGGTGGCAATCCAGAACAACCCCATCTGGATGTGCCATGTGCGGGTCACGGCGTACGGCAACCACTCGGATAGCGGCAGCCCATAAAACCCATCACCCTCAACGCCATAGTGCGCAGTGACAACTCCGAGGAGCATCTGCACGAGGATCAAGGCAGACACAACCCAGAAGTACTTGACGGTCGCTCGCTGCGATGGTGTGGCTTCCCAATGACCAAGTGGATCAATCTCCGGGGCAACGGGTTCTTCCTCTTCGCGTCTGCGAGATGCATACCACCATGCCATTGCCGAGATTCCGGCCAGCAGCATGATGATGCTCACTCCGGTCCAGACCACGGCATCGCCCGTCGCTCGGTTTCCAACCAAAGGTTCGTAAGGCCAGTTGTTGGTGTAGGTGATCTGATCATCGGGGCGATTCGTGGACGCCGCCCATGATGTCCAGAAGAAGAAAGCCGAGAGCTGGCGAAGTCGATTCGAGGCCGTTACTGCGCCGGCGGGGATCGCATAGTCGGTCCTGCCGTTCGTGAACACGTCGGAGTAATGGGCAAGGTTGCCTGGGGTGATGGTTGGGAGAACTTGATCTTCCCGATCCGCTACCCTGCAGATGATTTCCTTGTGCACCCTGGCAATTTTCTAACCGAACTCCACCAGATCAGCCTGCCGCGTGGGGTGCTGGGTTGCATGCTTAGTGTCTGCCAGAGCGAGCTGTGAAAACTCGCTAAAGAATACGAAAGGCGGGAGTTGATAGCAATCAAAACAGTCACAGGGTTTCACGTGGTCGAGCAGAGCCAAAACCGGCCAGGTGCCGGGATGAGCGGATCGTTGAGGAAGCCGCGTGGGATTACCCGCGATAAACGCTATAAGGGAAGGACTCCCCCTTTGAGGGCTGTTGTGGAGAGGAGAATCTCTCAACAACAACCCGTTCGACGTGTGCAGTGTTGAACTCAAAGTGATCATGCAAGCTGTAGGTTGTATGCGCCGACTTCCGATATCCCATCTCCACACATCGTACCCCAATCCTCCTAAGGCTTCGCCAGAAGGCGAGGGGTTTCACCTATCCCCGAGCGGGGATGTCAGGAAAAGTGCCTTGATGGCGGTTTCCTTGGGGCCCGAGGAGGCACTGAGGAAAACCGCCATCAGCGACGTTTGTTTTGTGTCTTATGCCCGTTCCGATGTCCTCTTAGGATCACCCGAACCCCAACATCACGAGGGACGATACTGTTTTTTGACCCAGAGGCGTAGAGACGCAGAGTTTTCTTTCTGTTATTTCACGGCAATCCGGAGTCGGGGTGGACCCTCACGACGCTGCTCCTAACACAGATCTTCTTTGCGCCTTCGCGTCTTTGCGTCGAAAAACGTCCCGTCTACGGAACCCTGTCCCCGCGCCGGTACTTCTGCAGAAACTCCAGGAGCGCGGCAGTCGTCGGCGTCAGAATCTTCTGTCGTCGGTGGACGATTCCGATGGGGCGAATCAGTTCCGGTATGTCGAGAGGAATCGTGGCGAGGATGCCTTCTTCGACTTCCCGGGCCACGCTGGACTGGGGCAGGATGCTGACTGCGGACTGGGTCGTGATCGCCTGTTTTATCGTTTCGATGTTGTCGAATTGCATGGCGATTTTGGCCCTGAAGCCCCGGGCTCGCAGCGCCCGATCGATCGCCTTGCGGATTGAGAGCGTCTTGTCGAAGGCGACGAAACGCTGACGGGATACCTCCGACGCGGTGACGATTCGGTTTTTCGCAAGCGGGTGGTCTCGAGAGCAGATCAGCACCATGGGTTCGGAGTGCCAGGGAAGCACTGTCAGCGAACGATTCACGTTGGGGAAGGAAAGTATTCCCAGATCGGCGGCGTCGGAGATCACGGCCTCGACGACCTCGTCCGGATGGAGGTATGCCAGTCGGATGCGTGCGCGGCTGTAAACGCTCGTAAACTGCTGGGTGTACCATCCCATGTCCTGCAAGCCGACAGAATAGATCACCGCCACGCGGACCGTTCCCTCGATCCGGGACCTCTGGCTCGTAATCTCAGCTTTCGCTTGTTCGAAGCATTTCACCATTTCCTGGCAGGCCTCGTAGAATATGCCGCCCTCCCGGGTGATCATGAACGGGCGTTTCGTTCGATCGATCAACTGAACGCCGAGTTCCTGCTCCAACTGGCGTACAGACTGACTCGCCGCCGACTGTGAAATCTGATGGGCTGCCGCGCCCAGAGAGAAGCTGTTGGAACGGATGACATCGCAGTAGAGGTAGAGGGTTTCCAGATTCACACTGACGAATCTATAGAATAAGAAAAACTTATGCAAAGAAAATATGTTTTTCGGATGACTTATTTCTAGAAAAGGCTTAAAGTGTACTCCACCTGGAAAATGGGGCATCTTGACTTCAGGCAGTAGGATCAGTCCGGTAGTAGAGATTTCACGCATCCTGGAGGTATAGGGGTAGTGTCGATCGAGGCGAGTTTAACGAAGCGCGGGTTGTACGACCCTCGGTTCGAACATGACAGCTGTGGCGTGGGCTTTGTGGTGGATATTGCAGGCCGACGATCCAACAGTATTGTGCGTGCGGGGCTGGAAGTCCTGTTGAATCTGCGCCACCGAGGTGCGAAAGGCTCCGAGGCCGACACTGGTGACGGTGCCGGGATTCTGTTGCAGGTACCCCACGAATTCCTCGAGGCGGAGTGTCTGAACATCGGTTTCCAGTTGCCTTCACGTGGCGACTACGGCGTCGGCATGGTGTCGTTGCCTATCGATGACGCCGAAGCTCAGAAAATCACAGCTCTGATCGAAGACACGGTTTACCGGACCGGTCAGAGACTGCTCGGCTGGCGTGACGTTCCGACGGACAATTCTCCGATTGGACGAACCGCTCGTGCCCGGGAGCCGCGTATTCGGCAGGTGTTCATAGGCCGCGAAAGGACCACCGAGTCTTCCGACTTCGAACGGAAACTGCTCCTGTTGAGGAAGCGCGCCGAGAAGGCGGTTCGAGAGTCATCCATAAAAGGGCGGGAAGACTTCTATGTCACCAGCCTCTCGTCCGAGACGGTGGTCTATAAAGGGATGCTTTCGGCCGAGCAGGTGGAAACCTACTTCCCCGACCTTGCGGATCCCCGGGTGGTCAGCGCCCTCGCGTTGGTTCACCAGCGTTTCAGCACCAACACGTTCCCGAGCTGGCCGCTGGCTCAGCCTTTCCGTTACCTGGCCCATAACGGCGAGATCAACACGCTGCGCGGAAACATCAATTGGATGAGAGCCCGTGAGGGGCTATTCCGTTCCGACGTCTACGGAGAAGACCTCGCCGACTTGTTCCCGGTCCTCATAGAGGGTGGTAGCGACTCGGCCGTTCTGGACAACGCACTGGAAATGTTGGTGCTCAGCGGTCGATCTCTTCCCCATGCCGTCATGATGCTGATTCCCGAAGCCTGGGACGGCCACGAGGGCATGAGCGATGAGAAAAAGGCGTTCTACGAGTATCACTCCTGTCTGATGGAGCCGTGGGATGGTCCAGCCTCGATCGCCTTTACCGACGGAAACGTCATCGGGGCTGTTCTGGATCGGAACGGACTCCGGCCCTCACGCTACTACGTGACCAAAGGCGGAATGGTCGTGATGGCCTCGGAAGTGGGTGTGCTCGACATCCCCGTGAGCGACATCGCTTTCAAGGGTCGGCTGCAGCCGGGGAAAATGTTCCTGGTGGACACGAGAAAGGGTCGAATTATCGACGATCAGGAACTGAAGCAGGAGATCGCCTCCGGGGAGCCCTACCGTGAATGGATCGAACGATTCATGGTTCGACTTGCCGATCTGCCTGATGCGGGCAAGATCCGCGAACCTGACCACTCCACGGTCCTGCGCCGACAGCAGATCTTCGGCTATACGCACGAAGACCTTCGGATTCTCATGGCTCCGATGGCCGTTGACGGCCAGGAAGCTTTGGGCTCGATGGGTAACGACACGCCGCTTGCCGTGCTTTCCGAACGTGCCCCGAGCCTGTTCAACTATTTCAAACAGTTGTTTGCGCAGGTCACCAACCCGCCGCTGGATGCCATTCGCGAAGAGCTCGTGACTTCGACTATCAGTTATCTCGGACCCGAGCGAAATCTGCTTCATCCCGAACCCGAAAGCTGCCGCCAGATCAAGATTCTGTCGCCGATCCTCGACAACGCGGAGTTTGCGAAGCTGGGTGAGGTGGGCCTGGACGGTTACAAGGCCGCGGTGTTTTCGATGCTGTTTCCAGTTGCAGACGGAAGCGGGGGGCCCGAGCCGGTTCTCGACGAGATCTGCCGGGCGGCTAGTCAAGCTATCGATGAAGGCGTTACCATCCTCATCCTGTCGGATCGCGGCGTCAACGGCGACCGGGCGCCGATTCCGAGTCTGCTTGCGACCGCCGGCCTCCACCACCACCTCGTTCGTGAAGGAAAACGCACTCGAGCCGCGATCATTGTAGAAACAGGCGAAGCACGCGAAGTACATCATTACTGCCTCTTGATCGGGTACGGGGCTACGGCAATCAACCCGTATCTCGCCTTTGAGACACTCGACGACATGATTGGCGAGAAGTTGATCGGCATCACGCATCAGGAGGCCGTCAACCACTACATCCGGGCGGTCAAGAAGGGGATCGTCAAGGTGATGTCGAAAATGGGCATCTCGACGCTGCAAAGCTACCGCGGCGCCCAGATCTTCGAAGCAATCGGGCTGAACCAGGGTTTCGTCGAGAAGTATTTCACCGGGACGTCGTCGAGAATCGCCGGCATCGGCCTTACCGAAATTGCCCGGGAGATTCTTGCGCACCATCGTCGCGCATTCCCTTCGCGCCCGGTCCGAACGCCGGATCTGGATTGGGGTGGACAGTATCAGTGGCGACAGGATGGCGAGTATCACTCCTACAACCCGGACACGGTTCACAAACTACAGCTCTCGACCCGGACCAACGATTACACGCTCTTCAAGGAGTTCAGCGCGGCGGTGAATGCCGGCAGCGAAAGGCTGTGCACGCTGCGAGGCCTGCTGGGCTTCAAGATGGCCGGCAAGCCGTTACCCCTCGATGAAGTCGAACCGGTCGAGTCGATCATGCCGCGATTTGCGACAGGCGCGATGTCATTCGGCTCAATCGGCAAAGAAGCGCACGAGACTCTCGCCATTGCTATGAACCGCATCGGCGGAAAGAGCAATACAGGAGAGGGAGGCGAAGATCCTGCCAGGTTCGTACCGGATGCGAATGGCGATCGACGGTCCAGCGCCATTAAGCAGGTTGCCTCCGGCCGGTTCGGCGTGACCAGCGAGTATCTGGTCAATGCCCAGGAGTTACAGATCAAGATGGCCCAGGGCGCGAAGCCCGGCGAAGGCGGGCAGCTTCCCGGCCACAAAGTCGATCAGAATATCGCCCGGGTACGATATTCCACTCCCGGAGTGGGACTGATCTCGCCACCACCCCACCACGACATCTATTCCATCGAGGATCTGGCCCAACTCATATTCGACCTGAAGAATTCGAACCCGAGAGCCCGGATCAGCGTCAAGCTCGTAGCCGAATCGGGTGTCGGCACCGTGGCCGCCGGCGTTTCGAAAGCGCACGCGGACGTGGTTCTGATTTCCGGTTGTGACGGAGGGACGGGAGCTTCTCCCTTGACCAGCATCAAGCACGCCGGCTTACCGTGGGAACTCGGGTTGGCTGAAACGCATCAAGTGCTGGTGATGAACGACCTCCGCAGCCGGATCATCGTGCAAACCGATGGGCAGTTGAAGACCGGACGCGACATTGTCGTTGCCGCTTTGCTCGGCGCCGAGGAATTCGGTGTCGCAACCGCCGCACTCATCGTTTCGGGTTGCATCATGATGAGGGTGTGCCATCTCAATACCTGCCCGGTCGGCATCGCCACGCAGGATCCCCGGCTTCGCAAGAGGTTCTCGGGTAAGCCGGAATACGTTGTCAACCTGTTCCGCTTTATTGCGGAGGAGGTGCGCGAGTTGATGGCCGAACTCGGTTTCCGGACGATAGACGAAATGATCGGAAGGATGGATCGACTGAAGACCGAGGATGCGATCGACCACTGGAAAGGCGGGAACCTTGACCTTTCGCCGATTCTGTATCGTCCGGAGGTCTCCGAGTGGGTCGGAACCCGTCAGAGTCAGGAACAGGATCACGGAATTGACGATGTCCTGGACAGGCGCCTGATCGAAAAGGCCAAGGATGCTCTGGAGAAGAGGCATCCCGTAGACATCCGGGTACCTATACGGAATTCGGATCGTACAACAGGCACGATGCTGGGAAGCGAAGTTTCCAGACGTTACGGCGCAGAAGGGTTACCTGAAGACTGTATCCGGATTCACTTCAAAGGTTCCGCGGGCCAGAGTTTTGCGGCGTTCGTTCCTTCCGGGATGTCGCTCACGCTCGAAGGCGATGCCAATGATTATCTGGCGAAAGGTCTGTCCGGCGGGAGGGTGGTCGTCTATCCGCCCAGGAAATCCGAGTTCGCCGCCGAGGAAAATATCATCGTGGGGAACGTCGTGCTTTACGGCGCAACCGCTGGAGAAACATTTATCCGGGGTCTCGCCGGAGAACGCTTTGCCGTTCGTAACAGCGGCGCCGTGGCAGTAGTGGAAGGGGTCGGCGATCATGGATGCGAGTACATGACCGGAGGCCGCGTGGTGGTTCTCGGAAGTACGGGCCGCAACTTTGCCGCGGGAATGAGTGGCGGGATCGCTTATGTGTTCGATGCCGACGAGGACTTTGCCGCGCACTGCAACCTCGAAATGGTCGATCTCGAACACCTTGAAGGCGCCGCGGAAGAGAATTTTGTCCGTTTCCTCATAGAACGCCATGTCAATTACACCGACAGCGATCATGCCCGCGGAATCCTCGAGGGTTGGGAAGAGAACCGGCACCGGTTCGTCAAAGTGATGCCCCTCGACTACCGTCGTGCATTGACGGAGCAGCGCGGCGGTCGCGTGGAGATGGCCGAGCATGGGTGATCCTTCCGGCTTCCTTGAGATCGCTCGAGTGACTCCCGACACGCGACCCGTCGGTGAGCGTATTCGGGATTGGACGGAAGTTTACCGGGAATTCCCGGAAGACAAACTTCGCGATCAGGCATCCCGGTGCATGGACTGCGGCATTCCTTTCTGCCAGCAGGGCTGTCCTCTCGGTAACATTATCCCCGACTGGAACGACCTGGTTTACCGCGACCGCTGGCATGAAGCGATCGAGCGCCTCTCCGCAACCAACAACTTTCCTGAGTTTACCGGTCGACTCTGTCCTGCACCCTGCGAGGGATCCTGCGTCCTCGGCATCGACGCCGACGCGGTCACCATCAAACAGATCGAAGTCACGATCGTCGAGCATGCTTTCGAGAGTGGCCGGATCAAGCCCTCGCCTCCTCGATCGCGTACCGGCAAGCGCGTCGCCGTGATTGGTTCCGGTCCGGCCGGCCTCGCCGCAGCGGACTTGCTGAACCGTGCGGGTCACACCGCGACGGTATTCGAACGGGACGACCGCATTGGTGGCCTCCTTCGTTACGGCATTCCGGAATTCAAGATGGAAAAGAGCGTGCTGGACCGGCGACTGGCGTTGATGGAAGCCGAAGGGGTCGAGTTTCGTCCGAACTCGAACGTCGGGGTGAACATTGTCGTGGATGAATTGAGGTCGGGCCACGACGCGATCCTGCTGGCCGGGGGAGCGACATCTCCCAGAGACCTGCCCGTGCCCGGCAGGGAACTCAACGGTGTCCATTTTGCGATGGAATACCTGCCGATGCAGAACAAGGTTTGCGAAGGGGACGAGCCTGCCGGGAACTTCATCAGCGCGCGCGACAAGAAGGTTGTCATCATCGGCGGAGGCGATACGGGGGCAGACTGTCTTGGCACCGCTCATCGTCAGGGTGCAGCTTCGATCCATCAGTTGGAATTGCTCGACCGCCCTCCGGATCAGCGCTCGTCCGATAACCCCTGGCCAACGTGGCCCCACATCTTTCGCACTTCCTCTGCGCACCAGGAGGGCGGTGAGCGCCAGTTCAACATCTCGACGAAGCGTTTCGTCGGATCGGATGGTCGTGTCGAGAAGCTCCTTGCCGTAAAGGTGGAGATCGGAAAAGGCGAAGGCGGGAGGTTGACCACAGACGAAATTCCCGATTCCGAGTTCGAGATCGATGCGGACCTGGTTCTGCTGGCGATGGGGTTCGTCGGCCCGGAAAAGGAAGGCATGCTGTCCCAACTTGGAGTCCGGTTGACCGAGCGCGGAAACGTCCAGACCGACGCCAGGAAGATGACGAGCGAACCCGGCGTGTTCGCGGCCGGTGACATGGTCCGCGGTCAGTCTCTGATCGTGTGGGCGATCCAGGAAGGCCGTGAGGCCGCCCGGGGTATCGACGAATACCTGATGGGTTCCACTGAACTGCCCTGACGTTCGAGAACGTCCGTAGTTCAACGCAAAAACGCAAAAACGCGAAGGCCGCAAAGTCTGTTTGTTCTGGGACTTTCTAGTCTTTGAGAACACGAACTTCTGACAAATAACTTTGCGCTCTTTACGTTTTCGCTTTTTTGCGTTGAGAAATAATCCATCCGTACTCTCCCACGTGAATAACGGATGCGTTTGTGGCATACTCAGCCGATATGATTTCAACCAAAGGTTTGTTCGTTTTGACCGTGGCGAGCGTGCTTGTTAGCGGGTGCGGAACCGAGCCGCTCGACTTGTCGGAGCCGGGGTCCATTCCCGAGATTCGAACGCCTGCCGGTGATGGAAGTGGGGAGCCGAATCTCTCGATCGATAACGACGGTCGCGTCCTCTTAAGTTGGATTGAACCCGCCGGAGAGGATGGGGACCGGCTGCGCTTTGCCACGCTCGACGCGCGGGCTATGGAGTGGTCTTCTGCACGTTCGGTGGCCCAGGGACCGAACTGGTTCGTCAACTGGGCTGATTTTCCTTCCGTCATTCCGATTTCGGGCGACCGGTTGGCCGCCCACTGGCTCGCGAAAACGGGTCCGGATACGTACGCGTACGGTGTGAACGTGTCCCTTTCCGGCGATGGCGGGCAGACCTGGAGCGAACTGATCGTTCCACACGGCGACGGAACCCAGACAGAGCATGGTTTCGTTTCGATGTTGCCCATGGACGACGGCTCGGTATCGGCGGTGTGGCTCGATGGACGGGAGATGGCCGGCGATGGGGGTAGCGGCGACATGACGCTGCGGCACGGATTCATTCGCGCCGACGGCAGTGTCGAAGCGGACGCGTTACTCGACGATCGGGTGTGTGAATGCTGCCAGACGTCCGCGGCGAGAATTCCCGACGGGCAGATCGTTGTTTACCGCAACCGGTCCGAAGAGGAGATTCGAGACATCTCCATTGTCAGTTACCGTGATGGACAGTGGTCGGATCCTCGCGCCCTTTCAAATGATGGGTGGCAGATTCACGGTTGTCCGGTCAACGGTCCTTCGATTTCGGCTTCCGGAAACCGCGTGGCGGTTGCCTGGTTTACCGGCGCGAACGACGAACCCCGCGTTTCGCTTGTCCTGTCCGACGATAGTGGCGAGACTTTCAATGATCCGATCCGAATTGACAATGGCAACCCGCTCGGTCGTGTGGAAGTCCTGATGCTGGATCGGTCCGCTTTTGTCATCTGGATGGAACAAACCGACGAGGGCGCCCAGGTCCATCTGGGACAGGTCGATCGACGAGGGACATTGCTGGGGTCCTGGGTTGTCACGGATACGAGTGAAGCCCGATCGAGCGGTTTCCCCCAATTGGTTGGTAATTCGGAACGAGTGGTTCTGGCGTGGACGGACGCCCGGAGACCATCGACGATTCGGACTGCAGTCATTGCATTACAAGGATATTCGGACTGAGATTCATTACGGCGATAACGGCTAAGGGTCGGCTCAAGAATAACTTCACAGAATTGGCGCCCAGATTTCGGTCAGATTCGGTCGCGACCGATTGAGCAGACCGGAGGAATAGCCCCGCTATTTCGAGGATCTGCGATTGAGGAGCGGCCGAAGATGGGATGCCAAAGTGAAGTTATTCTTGAGCGGGCCCTGAAGGAGAAGGACATCATGAGAAGGTTGGTATCACTGGTTATGGCTCTGGCGTTGATGTTGGGATTGGCGGTATTCGCAGATGCCCAGCGCCGAGGCCGGGGCAACTTAAGTCCCGAAGAGTTGGCTGCACGTCAGGCCGAACAGGCGCGGCAGTTGGCAGAGGCAATGAAAGAGCCAAATCCCATCGCGGCTCTGGATACGATCTGGCTCGAGGAACTCACCTGGATGGAAGTCCGTGACGAAATGAAGGCCGGCAAGACGACGGCGCTGATTCCGACCGGCGGCGTCGAACCGAACGGACCCTATCTGGCAACAGGCAAACACAATTACGTCCTGACCGGCGCCTGCGAGGGCATTGCAAGGAAGCTGGGTAACGCGTTATGCGCACCGATCGTGAAGCTTGTTCCTGAAGGCGACCACGATCCGGCGACCGGTCACATGCGATCTCCGGGAACGATCAGCCTCCGCGCCGAGACGTTCGAAATGCTGCTTGCCGACATCGCCACCAGCCTCAAGGCCCAGGGTTTCGAGCACATCATATTCTTTGGTGACAGCGGCGGGAACCAGTCCGGCATGGAAGCGACTGCGACCGCGCTGAACGAGAAATGGGGAGAGAAGGTGGCGCATTTTATCCCGGAGTTCTACCGGTATGGCGAAGTCACCCAGCACATGGAAGAGACGATGGGGATCATGCAGGAAAGCGAAGGCTTCCACGATGACTTCGTGATTACGTCACTGATGATGGTCACCGATCCGACTTCGGTTCGTTACGATCAACGTGTCAAGGCCGGTAAGGCCAGCATCAACAGCGTCAGTATCGTCCCGATGGAGAAAACGATCGAGATCGGGAAGAAGCTGATGGAATACCGGGTCGACCAGACGATCAAAGCCATCCACGCCGCGATCGGCGATTCGATGTCGAACCAGAATTAGGAGCCTGCGCGGCAGAAGAGATCTACTGCGAAAGCAGTAGAATCGGTCCATATTTCCCCGATTTTCGTTAAATAGAACCACTATTCGCCTCAAAATCGAGAAAATCTGGCCTCGATTCCCCGCTTTCTCGCTACGATCCCTTCTGCCGCGCAGGCTCCTAGGGGAGCCAGGAGTCCGAGGTCCGGGGTCCGAAGTTTGGGAAATTCCGAACTTCGGTTTTCCACGTTCGACTTCGGACTCCGGACCCCGGACTCCCTCCCTTTCCCCCCCGTGCTATCTTTCCCTACATGATCGTGATGAAGTTTGGCGGCACGTCCGTTAAGGACGCGGATGCCATTGATCGCGCGGGTGACATCGTAGTTGATCGTCTCGAGCAGAACCCACTCGTAGTCGTGAGTGCCTTGAGCGGCGTGACCAGCGATCTGCTGGAAGCTGCCATGCTCGCAGGAAATGGTTCGCTCACGAGCGCGCTGTCGATTGTGGATCGGCTGCGTGAGCGTCATAGCAGCCTCCACCCGTCGCTCGATTCCGAGATGGACAGCCTTCGGGCTTCCCTTGTTGCGGTTCGGGAGAATGGTGAACTGACACCGCGGCTGCAAGATGCAATCTCTTCATACGGTGAGGTTCTGTCCTCGACCATTTTTGCAAATCGGCTCGGGAACCGGTGCGATGCCGTTCATGTCGATGCCCGTGAATTGATCGTCACGGACGATTCCTTTACCAGGGCGAATCCGATCATTGACGAGACCAGTCGGCGTCTGGAGGAACGGGTACGCCCCCTTCTCGATGCCGGGAAAGTTGTCGTTCTGGGGGGGTATGTCAGCCGAACACAAGCCGGGGTGACGACTACGCTGGGGCGCGGCGCTTCCGATTACTCGGCATCCTTGATCGGGGCATGTCTGGGATCGAAGGAGATTCAGATATGGACCGACGTCGATGGCATGATGACCGCGGATCCGCGCATTGTGCCTGATGCCTGGAAGATCAAGCGACTGTCGTTCGATGAGGCTTCCGAGTTGGCCTATTTCGGCGCCAAAGTTCTGCACCCGGCGTCGCTCCTGCCCGCGATTCAAAAGGGAATTCCCGTGAGGGTTCTCAACTCCCTGAAGCCGGAGCGGTCGGGTACGACGATTACCAGAGAAGCGGCCCGTGGGACAAGCCCCATCAAATCGTTTGCCTCGAAGCGCGGCATCACGGCGATTACGGTCACTTCTTCCCGGATGCTCATGGCTCACGGTTTCCTGCGCGCCCTGTTCACGGTGTTTGACCGGCATCGGACGAGCGTTGACGTTGTGTCCACGTCGGAGGTCTCGGTGTCGCTTACGACGGACGACGATCAGTCTCTGGACAAGATCGTCGAGGACCTCCGGAAACTCGGTGAAGTTCGCATCGAACGGGACATGGCGCTGGTCTGCATGGTCGGGACGAATCTGAAAGACACACCCGGAATTGCCGCTCAGGCCTTCAGTTGTCTTCGAGACATCAACATCCGAATGATTTCTCAGGGGGCCTCGAACATCAACTTGAGCTTTGTTGTGGAGGGGGACCGCGCCGACACGGTGATGCGCAGGCTTCACGAGAAATTCTTCCAGAGATTCGAGCCCGACATTTTTGAGCGAGTCCGGTAGCTAGAGAAATTCGGAGACGACGAGCAAATCTTCAGATCGCTCGCCGTCTCCGAATTTCTATTCCGGTATACTCGATGGAATGCTTGGACGAAAAACCGAGGGTTCCGTCGTCTGCCCGTCATGCGGGCTTCTCGTTGGCGTCAACGACGACGAATGCTACAACTGTGGCCGAAAGAACCCCGGTTTGTGGGGATTTGCGCCGGTGGTCGTGAAGTTGGCACGGGGTGGAATCGCCTTCGATCAAATCGTCATAGTAACTTGCGGCATTCTCTTTGCTCTTTCCCTTGTCATCGATCCCGCCGGCATCACCATGGGAGGTTTCAACTTCCTCGGACCGAGCCCCACCGCACTGCGCAAACTCGGCGCCAGTGGCGTGATACCGGTTCTGATAGAAGGACGTTGGTGGACCTTGTTAAGCGCCTCGTGGTTGCACGGAGGAATGTTGCACATCTTCTTCAACATGATGTGGATTCGACAACTGGCCCCGGGCGTCGGCGAATTGTACGGCGTCAGCCGCATGATCATCATTTATATGATTTCCGGTGTCGTTGGATTTTCATTCAGTTCCTTTGCGGTCTACATTCCCATTTTGTCGAGCTTCGGCCCCTTCCGTCCCGGAGGGATCACTATTGGTGCGTCCGCTGCGGTCTTCGGACTGCTGGGCGCGATGGTTTTCTACAGCCGCACAAGCGGAAGCAGCATGATTGGCAAGCAGGCCCGCGGCATGGCCGTTCTTCTGTTCATATTCGGGCTCATTTTCCCAGGAGTCGACAATTGGGCTCACCTGGGAGGCTTCGTCGGCGGATATGGCGCTTCAAAGTGGTTGGACCCGCTCCGGCCGGAACGTCTCGACCATCTGGTTGTTGCGCTCATATTCATGGGATTGACTGTCCTGTCAGTTGTGTTGTCGATAATCTTCCCGATCCGCCCCTTTGGATAGACCCCGTGCAGGCTCTCTGGATCAAACTCGTCTTCCCAAATCGGGTTGTTCAAGAACAATGTTTGTAAGAGAACCACGGTAATCAGTTACGGCGCGCACTTCGGGTTGCTGACCGAGCGGTGAAGGCGCGGGCCGGGGTTACAATGCCGCTATGATTCCGCGCATTCTCTCAGTCGCCGGCCCCCTGCTGGTGTACGTGTCACTAGGCGTCCTGCTATGGGCTCTCTATAGACATCGGGGGCGCCTGGACCGATCCGCACTCGGCGTGTTCGTGTTGTCGATCGCAGTCTGCTTCGTGTTCGTCCGGTCGGGCCACCGCGTCTATTTCGACGAAGACATTTATATCCAGATTGCTTCGAACCTCTCCCGCGCTCCGGTCGCGCAGCTGACTCTTCTAGGGACGCCCGAAACGGTCGAGGTTTCGACTTACTACAAGGAACCGGTCGGCTATCCCTCTCTGCTGGGCCTGGTCTTTGCCTTGTTCGGAGCAACTGAAGGCGTGGCGTTTCTCTTGACGCGCGTCCTGTTCGCCTTTCTGGTCACCGGGGTTTACCTGCTGGCCAGAGATGGTTTCAAACAGGGATGGATGGCCTGGATTGCGGCGATGACTTTTCTCGGCGTTCCCGTGGTCCTGGATTACTCGGTTTCGGCAGGCACCGACATCCCCATGGCTCTCTTTACCGTGGTTGGATTGTGGGGGATGGTGTCCGGGGCGCCCGCATTGGCGGTTGCGGGTCTGGCTCTGGCGGTCCAGATGCGTCTGGAGGCGGTCGTGCTCACGTCTCTGCTCGTCCTCAGCCCGACGATCAGTCGGAAATGGAAATTCATCGGCCTGATTCTGGTTTCGGGCGAGCTGTTTCATCTTGTGTGGCTCCTCTCCACCGCCCCGGCATACGCCGCCGCAATAGGAATCGAATCGACGTTCTCTCCGGCGTATGTTCTCGACAACCTGATATCTTCCGCCAGATACCTGTTCGACCAGAATCGGTTTCCATGGGGCATTTCAGTTCTCGCGTTGCTGTCGGTGCTCGTCTGGGCGTGGAACCTCGGACGGCGTTGGCGGGGTCGGCCCGTGGGCGGGGTGCCGGATCTTTCGGGGGTCCATTACCTGATGGGGTGGATTGGACTGCTCATGTCCGTGTATCTGGTCTTCTACGCTGGGAGTTTTGACCTGAATCCCCGCTACAGCATCCAGATCGTCGTTCCTTTGATCCTGCTCGCGGTGTCGTCCCTGCGGTTTCTTTCGAGAGTCCAGCGTTATCCTGTTGTTGTGGCACTGGCCGGTTCGCTTCTGTTTTCCAACCTGTCGGAAAGGCCGGAGGATCGGGACCCTGCCAGCTTCGTCAACGTGTTGGCTTCAGACCACCGCAGGATGGTACTCATCGCCGATGACCTCGGCCCCGATTCCATCGTCCTGACAACGGAGCCTGAAGTTTTTCTGAACCACGGCATCCCGGCCATGAATGCCGTCTTTGCGACGGAGCGTCCTCAGGCAGTCCAGGCTCAGAGCGACAAGTATGGGATGGTGCTGTATTACTCGGGCACGCGCGCCACTGTCCAAAACGGAGAACAGTGGCTCACGGACCGCCTGCTGAAGGAGGAGTACAAACCCACCCTGATCGAGTCCTACATAATCGGAGGACGTCGGACGGCTCTCTACCGAATCTACTGAATCTGGGCTATCGGGAACGTTGCCTGGTTGCCTCCCTCGAAAACCAGCGCCGTCGCCGACAGAGACGCAGCGGTCGATTCCAGTACCATGTGGGAGAAATTCGTACCCGAAGCCTCGCTCGTCAAAGAAAAGAATTCCCATGCGAACTTGGCCGTCTGATTCCCCGCTCCCAACGCGAGTGTTGCCGATCCAATGGATGTGGCGTTTTCATACAGCGTCGCGGTTATCGTCACCTCGGAGCTCGACGTATTCGCCAGAGCGAAGGCCGTGGCGAGGTTTTGGCTGACGTTCCTCATTCGCGGAATGACCAGTTTCGTCATGGTTCCGACGGTTGCCGGGACACCGACACGAGAGACGAGCGTTCCTGCAGCGGTCCGAAGCTCAAAGACACCCAGGACCAGGACATTGCCCTCGCTGACGATCCGGGCCCAATTGATCACCCCTGTGGACGTGTTGCCGGAAGTCAGAACGATGGAGTCGTTTGCCGCTAACGACAGGTTTTTGAGAGTTCCCGTGAACGCGGGGGCCGTGGAACTCGTCGTAGCGAAAGGAACCGTGGAAGGAGAACCATCCTGATTGAACAGTTCTATCGAAGTCAGAGTTACGGCGTCCGTTCCGCTGTTGATGATCTGAATGATAGTCGAAAACGTCTCTGTCGCACCCCCGAACGAGCCCGCGGCGATGTGGGGGATGATTTGCGTACCGCTTGATCCCCCTCCGGCACCACCACCCGTTGCGCCGCCCCCGCCACCGGTCCCGCCTGACGATTGGCCATAGACAAGGAACTCCGCATCAATAGCGTTCGTCCAATTCCCGACGACCGACACGAATCCGAGAATCCCGACAGCGACAAGCATCCCGCTAAGAACCCGTTTGATCAGCATATGTGCACCTCCATTGGTTGAGCACCTATTGAACGGCAAGAGCCCAAGCGAAACAAGCGTAGAATGGGGTCTTAGATGATGATGCCGTTGTTCTCAGAGGAGGCTGGAATTTGAGTCAGACCACCAGACTAAGGATCGAGGCGCGGACTGGCCGCGCCTTCGACGTAGCCGCGGGGCAGTTGTTGCGTGTCGTCGACGTCGAGGGTGGTCAGGTTGCGGACCTCGTCGCGTTCGCCAGCGGCGATCCCGGAGAGTGGTTGTCGAGCGGACGTAGTTTTCACTACAACGAGTCCATCTATATGGTTGCGGCAAGTACGCTCTATTCCAACCAAAGCAACCCGATGTTGACGATTCTTGAAGACAGTGTCGGGCGCCACGATTTTCTCTACACGCCCTGCAGTGCCGAGGTGTTTGAACGGAATTACGGTCTGAAGGGGCATCCGAACTGTCTCGACAATCTCACGTCCGCACTGGCGCCATACGACGTCACCGAGAGCATGATCACGACGCCCTTCAACGTGTTCATGAACGTCCGTATCTCAGACGACGGCGCGCTCGAAATTCTGCCGGCTCTTTCAGTGGCGGGCGATTCGATTGAGTTTCGAGCGGAAATGGACTTGACTATCGCTGTGTCGGCCTGTTCCGGCAAGATCTGTAATGTCGGTCCGCCCTCACCAATCGACGTGGAGATCATCTTGCCCTGAGGTTGGTCGGCGTGACCGGAAATTCTGCCAGGTTACTCTCTGGCGCATCCTCTGGAAAAGGACAATGTTCGCGTCTTCTTCATCAAAGCAGCAGATCATCAGGGTCGCTTGGCCCCCGATCGAGGCGTGAACAAGGTGTACGACTTCGCCATTAAATCGACTCCTTCTGGCCGTTGGTTTTCAGGATTTCAACCAGACGATCGCAATCACTTTCTGTGAACGGCCGAATACTGATCATTACTATTAGTTGCCCACCGACGAGTTAGTGTGACATCCATCGAGCCAGTCAAGGTTGGCTCCATGTGGATGCGCAAGACCCAGAAGACTGGCACTCTTGTGTCCTTTGCGGATTGTTGTGCGGCCGAGCAAGAACCGCGAACCTTTCGGGGGCGGAGCAAGAACCGCGATTTCTGGAAGGGCACGCGGACTCTCGTTCGAAATCCAGACCAGATCGCGCCTTTTCGAGAAATTGACAAGAACCTCGACGAACGTTCGTCGACGTTCCGCGCTCACGTAGGGGAGCACTGCCGAATGGAAAACGACGAGTGTCGAGTCCCCGGGAGCATCGGCCAGGAGGGCTGGCAGATCATCGACAAGATCACCCCGTCTGACACGGGGCGCTTGGGTGCGACAATATTCGATGGCTGCCTCCAAGCGTCGCCGGCGGTCTACATGATCCGGCCAGACGCAAGACAGCAACCATCGCCTGGCCGCTTCGTCGTTTAAGTCGACTGGATCGAGGTCCAGACCGTGTCGCCAAACGATCCGTGGAATCGCCAGACGTGGCCTTGACCCCTGCAAAATGCAGCTCAACCTCACAGGAGACCTCGCATCACCGATTTGGGCCGAGCCGTAGTCGTACCGGAACCTGTCGGGCATCAGGCACAAACCAGCACTGGCTCCTACTTCCACGAGTGCCAATGGTCCGTCAGGCAAAGCCGGCAGTAAAACCGCGCAACGACCGACCTCGTTGGTCTGTGTGCGATGTGATCGCATCAATAGGCCAACATCTCGACCGCGCTCCTTCACGAAGGACCCGAGCTCCACACCATTCGCCGGCATACCTTCCGGGCCGGTCAGGTACTGCACGGAAGCAAGAAAAAGGTTCGGCTGCGGGTCGGGCATTTCGGCGATGAACCTTGCCAACTCCTCATCCGCAGCCACACTTTGTGCAAGTCGGTAGTAGAAGTCAGAATACCCTTTGCATTCCAGGTCGGCGAACCGCTGGAACCTTTCTTTGACGTGCTCAATCTTGTCGTTCATGGGCCCGCGGATGACTACAATGTGGCGAATCTCCAACCGACATAAGAAACTACGGTCCTGTTGTGGACCGCCTCAAGCGCTGTGCCTGGTACTGCCTGGGTTTCATCTTGACCGATCCAGCCGCGGGTGTCTATCGAGCCGGACCATTCACGCAATCGATCCCCTGGTAGCAAGGCCGCTCCGATACAACTCGGTCCTGACCGTCGATCTGGCTCGAACGGGTGGTAAGGGCTCTCCCCATAACCGCCCTCATGGAAAACTGTGAGGCCGTGGCTCACGTCGTTCCATCTCGGATTCGTTGAGTGGTAACCTGCCAACTGACCATGCTCTGAACAGATCGCCTGGTACTGCGACGGTGGCGGCGTACGGATCTCGAGCCCTACGCCCGCATCTCTTTAGTTCACACCAGGGACACGGCATCATCACGAGAGCTGTCAGTGACCGACCACGCCTTCTTCGAGTGGAAAGTGAACCGAGTCGCGATTCAAGCTGGTGAAGCCAACACGAAGAGCCGAGCTGGCGCCGAGCTGGCGCCGAGCGGTTGGAATTCAAGTACGAAGGTGGCATGCGCGAGGCCGAATGGGTTAATGATCGGTACGTCGACCGCGCAGTCTACCCTATCCTCAAACGGGATTGGTCAAGATGAGATGACACCAGCCATAAGCGCCGTTCTGGGCTACTGGAAAACTGAACAACTATGATCGAAGACGCGATACCTGATCCGGATCCAGTTGTCGAACGTCTGAAAGAACGCTCTTGGCCGGCAGTGGCCGCAATTGACCAAGCTCTGGCCGAGGGCCGAATCGACGAAAATGAGTGGCACGAAGCCATGTCAGCCCTGGTCAAACCAGCCTACCTCTCCGGACATGATCCCTATGCTCAAGCGGGTCACCGAGGTAACGCGAAGACCTGGGAAACTTCTCGGGGGTTTATCGCAGATGCCCTGGACCGAGACGGTTCCTTCCTTGATGTCGGTTGCGCCAGCGGCATTCTCATGGAGAGCGTTCACAGGTGGGGCGTGGACAACAGTCTGACGGTGGAGCCACATGGGCTCGATATTGTTCCAGAGTTTGTTCAACTCGCTCGGCAAAGGCTACCCACATGGGCTCATCGGATACACGTAGGAAACATCCGCACGTGGCGGCCGGTTGGCGAACGGTTCGAACTAGTGCTGATTCGGCCCGAGTATGCGCCGTCTGACCGTCGTGCCGACATGGTTGATCACGTGCTCACCCATGTCTTGCAACCCAACGGCCGGTTGATAGTCCTCGTCGGCACCGAAGAGGCTGACGTGAGGCGTGCCGAGTCGGCCATTACCAGTGCCGGGCTAAGGGTTCATGGTCGTGTTGAGGTACCGCATCCCAAGGATGACCGACTCGTGCGTCGTCTGTTTTGGATTGCAGATCGAAGACGGCGAGGAGGATCACAACGTCTTAGCGGTGGTCCAGGGCGAGAATCTGGAGGTGGATCACGGCACCCGGACCAAGCTGACCAATTTTGTCGGCCACGTCTTTGATCACGTTCGAGGAAAGCAGATTTGGGTGGGTAAGTTTCTGGGAGTGCAGGAGGCCGAGGCCCAGGTTCTGCGATGCCGGGACCGAGTGTGACGGAGTCACTGGGACGCTGTGAATGCAGGTTGAACGCGCCGATCCTTCGGAGGGGGCGCGTTCCTGTCGGCCGTCGAACGGGACAACTGGGCGTTGGAGTCTTTGTGCGCGGAAGTCGGAGGGGCAGCGAGACGGTGGTAGTCCCTATCCCAAACTACCAGCCGAGGTCCAAATGCTGCATGTAAGCCTGGTGACTTCTGATCGCAGCCGAAGGGGGGGCGATGGTCTCAATTCGGGAAGAACAGCAGACGGATCACGAATCGATTGACGCAGTGATCATCGAGGCATTCGGGAATCGGGGTGAAGCGGATCTAGTCGATCGTTTACGGAAATCCCGGCAACTGACGTTGTCACTGGTTGCCGTTGTCGACAGCGAGGTCGTTGGGCATGTTGCCTTCAGCCCCGTCACGATCCATTCGGAGGAAGGCCACAGGCAAGCCATCGGGCTCGGACCGATGGCGGTACGGCCCGCCAGTCAGAGATCCGGGATTGGGTCCGAGTTGATCCATTGCGGACTCGATATGCTTCGCGAGCGCGGCGACGGGATCGTTGTCGTCCTGGGTCACCCCGAATACTACCCCCGGTTCGGTTTCGAACGGTCGACGAAACACGGGATCCAATGGGAGCACGACGCACCGGAGGAGGCGTTCATGGTGATGGCGCTTCAAGAGGGTGCGCTCCGGGGCGTTTCGGGCACGGTGCGTTATCGGCCCGAATTTGACATTGTGATTTAATTGGTGAGTTGGAAGTGGCTTGTTATTTACCCGGCGCGCCTTCTGCGGCCCACCGCGAAAAACAGGGCGACGGCTCCGATCAAGCCCGTGATGGCCGACGAGATCGGGCCGAAGGTCAGCAGGAGCCACTCTTGATCTCCCATCAGAACGGCAAGCAGAATTCCAACGAAAGCGCCCGAGATACCGATTGTGAAGCCAGCAGACAGAGCGTTCCTATAGTCCGAGGCGCTGGTCGCCCCGAAAACCCCGCCGA
This sequence comes from Terriglobia bacterium, assembly GCA_965262425.1. GTDB lineage: Bacteria > Acidobacteriota > Terriglobia > 20CM-2-55-15 > 20CM-2-55-15 > CAZOZZ01. The sequence continues at coordinate 4,676,042 of OZ253536.1, forward strand.
CGATCAACGGAATGCCCACACCCAACAGAGCCGAGAGGTTGATAACGGCTTCCACGTAATGGCCCGTCACGACCATCGCGACCTGTAACACGATACTGATAACTACAAACTTTGCCATTTGTTGTTTGAGGCGCAAAAAAGCGGACCCGTTATCGGGTCCGCCTCGATCTGACTGAAGTTATTCTTGATCGGACCCTACGCATTGGGCGTCCGCTGTTTCTTGTAGGCCTTTACCAGCCCATAGGAAATCCCGCCCATGATTACGTACGGGGCGGCAAGCAGGAAGATAATGCCCTGTCGGAATCCCTGTGCGATCGCCTGACCCTCGGGCGAGTTTTCGAGCGCCGTCCGACACATGGCGCACTGACTCCAACCGGTGCCTTCGAGCAGAAGCACAGCCGCCAGGACCGAGATTGCCATGATGATCTTGTGCATGTCGTTTACCTGTCCAGGAAAATACGAATGGCCGTGTCGGCTGTGTCCGGGATCATGAAGAAGAACATGATCAGAGCCAGGACGAGTGGGCAAAACGTGATCAGAATCAAATTCAATCTTTCAAACCGCAAGTGCATGAAGATCGCGGTGATCAGCACAATTTTCCCCAACGTGATCCCGACGAGCAAAGTCGCCTTGATTCCCCCCGGCATGTCCACGGATCCGACACCCAGGGCCAGAAGCGTCATGACGAGCAGCCAACCCCAGGTAATGTAATAGACCCTGTAACCGGTCGGATGAGTTGCTTCAGCCATCCATACCTCCCTTGAAACTCGTCCTTAAAGCAGATAGAAAAACGCGAAAATAAATACCCAGACGACGTCGATAAAGTGCCAGTATAGCCCCGCAATCTCGACGCCATCGCCGGAATATTTTCCCCTGCCTGCTTGAATCGCGGTGTAGGCCAGGAGAATGAGCCCGCTCAGGACGTGCATTCCATGAAAGCCAGTCATTACGAAGAAGCTCGCACTGAATTGCGGTACGCCCCAGGGATTCGTATCGAGTCGTGCGCCTTCACCGATGAAGTGGGCCCATTCGTAAACCTGGGAGCCCAGAAAGATCATTCCACCGACAATCGTTATGAGCAGGAAGCGAACCGCTTCTTTCGGTCTTCCCTGTTGGGCTGCTCCGACCGCCATGGCCATGAAGAGGCTACTTGAGATCAGGGCGAAAGTCATGAAGGTGATCAGACCCATGTTGAACACTTCAGCCTGATCCGGCCATTCGGGGCTCATCGCCCGCATCATGCCGTACGCGATGATGAAGCCGACAAAAGTCAGAGCGTCCGAGACGATGAAAATCCACATCATGAACTTTCCCCAGGTCGTCCCAAACGGGGATTTCCCGCCGCCCCAATCCGAAGCCAGTATCCGTTCTTGTTCCGTTATGGTCGCTTCCATCTAAGCTCCTAGGTCAAAACAAACATCATGAAGAGGTAGACCCAAAGGCCGTCCATAAAGTGCCAATACGTTGCGCACAGGGCGATCGGTTCGTGATCCCTCGCCGTGTAGCGATTCCGAAACGTTTGTGTCAAGACGTACACAAGGGCGCCAATTCCGCCCATGAGATGAATCCCGTGCAGTCCGGTCAAAATGTACAGAAAGGAACTGTGGAGGGTTGAGGGAAGGTACACTCCCGCTTCGACCATCTGGAACCAGGCGCCCACTTGTCCCACCAGAAAGGCCAGTCCCAATCCACCGGTGACGCCGATCCAGGCCTTTGCGGGACCCTGAAGATCCTTCGCCATTGCCTTGCGGGTCAGTTCGATGGTGACGCTACTGGCGAGCAACAAGCCCGTGGTTACCCAGAGTATCGAAGGAATCGCGACGTTCTGCCAGGACGGAAGCCCGCGTAAGACAATGTAAGAACTGGAAAACCCCCCGAAGAGCATCGCGATGCTGCCGAGCAGGAGCCAGAGACCAATCCGGCCCTTCGTGACCGGGAACGCCGGTCCGGGCTCCCAGGACTCGCCATCGTCTCCCCCTTCCGGCCATACCGGTGGGGGCGGGCTTCCTATTTCCAGCTTCTCTTCTGTTGTTTCCGCTGTAACGACTGGCATAAAAACAAAATACGGATGGAAACCCCTGTCGGGAATTCCCACTCCACTCCTTCATGCACTTAGGGTTCCACGTTCAACCCGAAGTGGTTTCCTTCGGCGATTCCGTCTGCATGATGTAATCTTTTTCCGCTCCCGGGACGCTGAAATCAAAAGGCCACCGTTTGACAGTCGGCAGTTCCGGGCCGAAGTTCCCGTGCCCGGGAGGTGACGGCAATTCCCACTCCAGCGTTGTCGCGTTCCAGGGGTTGACCGATGCTTTCTTTCCCCAGAAGATGCTCGAAAAGAAATTGAACAGGAAGACAAGCTGTGCGGCTCCCAGCACGAACGCGGCCATGGAAATAACAATGTTCATGCCCACTATGGATTGCAGGAATTCATATTGCGATGGATCGTAGATTCGGCGCAGGTGGCCGACGACGCCCAGACTGTGCATCGTATGGAAAACGATGTAGGCGCCGACGAAACTGAGCCAGAAATGAACCTTGCCCAGCGTTTCGTTCATCATCCGGCCGAACATCTTGGGGAACCAGTAGTAAAGACCCGCAAAGCCCGCAAACAAAGGGGAGACTGCCATGACAAGGTGGAAGTGGCCGACGACGAAGTACGTGTCGTGCATGGCGATGTCCGCGGCCGACGTGCCCAGGAAGATGCCGCTCAGGCCGCCGGTGACGAACATCGAAACGAACCCCAGTGCGAACAACATCGGCGTCACGAATCGTATGCGGGCCCCCCACATCGTTCCGAGCCAGTTGAACACCTTTATGGCTGAGGGGATGGCGATCAACAGGGTCGTCAGCGTGAAGATCGACCCCAGCACCGGACTCATGCCGCTCATGAACATGTGATGTCCCCACACCACGAAGCTCAGGAACGCGATCGCGCTCATCGAATACACCATCATGCGGTAGCCGAAGATCGGCTTGCGGCAGAAGGTCGACAGGATGTCGGATGCGATTCCCATGGCCGGCAGAACCACGATGTAGACCTCCGGGTGACCGAAGAACCAGAACAGGTGCTGCCAGAGCAGCGGGTGTCCGCCGGTGTGTTCGATCACCTGCTGGCCCATCACCAGGCCTCCGGGAACGAAGAAGCTTGTTCCACCGGTCCGGTCGAACAGCAGCAGGATACCTGCCGCAAGAAGGACAGGAAACGCGAGAATACCGAGCGTGGCCGTGATGAAAAGAGACCACTGGGTCAGCGGCAGCCGCATCATCGACATTCCCTTGGTCCGCATCGTCAAGAGCGTCGTGACGTAATTGAGGCCGCCCATAAGGCCGGATACGGCGAACAGTGCGATGGCCAGGATCCATAGCGTCATGCCTTCGGCCTGTCCAGGTCCGGCTTCGGGCAACGCGCTCAGGGGGGCGTATGCCGTCCAGCCGCCGAGAGGCGCTCCGCCCGTGACGAATAGAGCGGCCAGGATCACGATGCAGGAGAGCAAAAAAATCCAGTACGACAGGGCGTTCAGGAAGGGGAACGCCATATCCCGCGCACCGATCTGCAACGGGATCAGGAAGTTCCCGAATCCACCGGTCAGTATGGCCGTGAAGAGGAAGAACACCATGATGGTGCCGTGCATCGTCACCAGGGACAAGTAGAATTCCGGCAGCATGACGCCGCTCTGTATTCCGTCCGGCATGATGCTCGACAGAAGCGACCATATCGGCTCGAGGATTCCGGGGCGAACGCTCGGCGTCGGCCACGCCAGTTGCAGCCGCATCATCATGGAGAGCAGACCGCCGATTACCGCCATGAACATCGCGGTGACGATGTACTGAATCGCGATGACCTTGTGATCCGTGCTGAAGATGTATTTGCGGGCAAAGCCCAACTGGGGATGGGCATGTTCTACGGTTGTGCTCATTTAATCAGTACCTAATTAATCGTCAGCCGTCTGGAATTCCAGCTGTTCGTCGAGCCACTGCTGGAACTGATCTTCGGTTTCGTCGACGGTCAGGAATCCTTTCATGCGGTAATGGCCGAGGCCACATAGTTCCGCACAGGCAATTTCGAACTGCCCGGCCACGGTCGGTACGAACCAGACTTCCAGGGACATGCCGGGCACGGTGTCCTGCTTGATGCGTTGGTTCGGCAGGTGGAAATCATGGATGACGTCGGTCGAGTGCAGCCGGAGGCGGACAGCCCGGTTCAAGACGATGTGCATCTGGTTCAGAGTCACGATGTCGTCCGCCCCTGCGGGGTCGCTCCGATCGAGGCCGATGTAGTTGGTTTCCGTAAACATGTTGACGTCCTTTCGTCCAAAAACACCGTCCGGTCCCGGGTAACGGAATACCCACTGGAACTGCTGGCCGGTCACCTCGACGATCATCGCGTCGTCCGGCGGCTCGGAAAAGTAGATCGAGGCCCATACGCTCTGACCCAGGAAGACCAGAACGGTCAATGTCACCGCAGTGATGGCGATCAGGGTCCCTTCGACTTTCGCGTTTTCGTGCCAATGGCTCGCACGTTCATCGCCGTTTTCACCGAACCGGAAAACGAAATAGGCCATGAGTCCCTGCACTGCGATGAAGGCGATGCCGGTCACAATCAACACGGCCATGAAGAGTCCGTCTACGGCGGGTCCGTGAGCCGAAGCGACCTCCGGGAACCAGTACCGGTCCGACACGAACAGCCACACGGAGATCACTACTACAATCAGGAGCATGCCGCCAAGCACCACGCCGGGCGCAGTCACCCGTCCGTTGCCATTGCCATCGGCCATGTCATCCCTCCTAAGCTATTAAGAACAGAATGTTTACGTGTAAACACAGAAATCAATCGTGCAGTCTAACAGAATGCGTATACCAATTCCATCCCTATGTGACCGTCTGGCAAAGTGCGTCACGACCCTCACCGGGATTTGCGGCCGAATGTCCCTTTCCCAGTAACAAATTGTTGTCTTAGACCAGCGGCCAGGCAACGAATCGGCCGTTCCTGAACTCGAAGTCGGGGACGTTCTCCGAGCAGGAGTCTTCTGCCATCGGGCAGCGGGTGTGGAAACTGCATCCGGACGGTTTCTGGATCGGATTGGGCACGTCTCCGGTAAGTCGAATGCGCTCGTGAGCCTGTCCCGGTACGGGGCGCGGAACCGCCGACAGCAGTGCCCGCGAATACGGGTGCATCGGCGTGGTGTACACCTTTTCGGCCGGACCGAACTCGACGAGGTTGCCCAGATACATGACCGCGATGCGTTCTGAGATGTGGCGAACCACCGACAGGTCGTGCGCGATGAATATATAGGAGAGATTGAATTCTTCCTGGAGGTCCTGCATCAAGTTGATGACCTGGGCCTGGATCGACACGTCGAGCGCACTGACTGGTTCGTCGGCGATGATGATTTTCGGGTGTGTGGTCAACGCACGGGCGATTCCGATGCGCTGGCGCTGGCCTCCCGAAAACTCGTGAGCATATCGGCTTGCCTGTTCCCGGCTCAAACCGACCTTGTCCAACAGCCATCCCACCCGCTCCTTGCGTTCCGCCGCTGTCTGGCTGGTGTGGATCTTCAGGGGTTCCTCGATGATCTGACTGACCGTCATGCGGGGATTGAGGGAAGAATACGGATCTTGAAAGATCATCTGGATGTCGGAACGATACGGGCGCATCGTCGAGCGGTTGAGGGAGTTGATGTCCACAGTGCCGGTCGGTCCGTGATAGAGAATTTCTCCGGAAATGTCGACACGGTAGCTCATCGCCCGCAGGATGTTGACGACCGCTCTTCCGACAGTACTCTTGCCGCAACCCGATTCCCCGACCAACCCGAGCGTTTCGCCGCGATGAAGGTCCAGGCTGATCCCGTCGACCGCCTTGACAGAGGCCTGCCGCCGCATGAATACGCCGCCGAAAATAGGGAATTGAACCCGGAGGTCTTTGATTTCGAGAATCTTTTCCATCACAACGAATGTTTGCCTCCTCAGTAAAATCTGTGGGCGACATCGGGTTCCGGTAACGCTCCAAGCGTGTGGTAGAGAGCGACTTGGGCAGCTCTAAAGGTCCGAAAACCATACGCTTTTCTGGTGGTCACTTTCGCTTTGTTGTTGAAACCTTCGACGATGCCCCCGGAAATCCGCTTTTTGGCACGGAACCAGTTGAGCAGGAGTTCCCGGTGGGAGCGGAGCATGCGCGCCACCTTTTTCATGGGCTCGATCCGGGATCGCATCGTCCGCCGGCACCAGGCATCCATGAATTGACCGGCCCAGTAGGGCGACGTGTACTCCCAGAAGAACTGGAAGTCCTCCTTGAGCAGAAAGCTCCGAACGGTCCGCAGGTTGTACTGGAGCAGGTCGGCCAGCTTGATGTCTTGCTTGTCGGTTCGGTTCTGGGGGCGCTTGAGCAAACACCACCGGGAGTGTTTCAGGATCGGCTCCAATCCCGCGGCTTTCATATCCCGGGATTCCTGGGCTCGAACCTCATCGATGGCCTTATTCATGTGCATGGCGATATGAAACCGATCCAGAACATGCAGGGCCGTCGATGCTTTCTTGGAAATCACCTTCAGATACGGCTTCCACATGTCGCTGCACACGAACTTCAACTCGGCGGCGCGCTCGACTCCGAATTGCTGGAAGAAGCGCAGCAACGTTTTCACCGTGCGATCCCGGCCGACCCAGAGCAGCCGCTTGGAATGCCGGTCGATCTGGTAGACCACCGTCAGGTACTTGTGCCCCCGGCGCCAGAGAATCTCGTCCACGCCAATCGCGGTCACACCCTCCAGGTCCCGGTGCGCCAGCCCCCAGCCGACGATCCATTCCACAGATCGAAACACCTTCTCCCAGGAAGTCCGGAAGATGTCGGCAACCTCCTGCCAGGACATCCGCCGCGCCCAACCGGCCAGAAATTGCATATACGTCCGCGTCAAGGTTTGCTTACCCTCGGCCCAGGGCACCGATTCGACCTTCACGCCACAACGCCTGCAATCCACACGCCGCATCAGATACACGAAGAACACGGGAAAGCCCCACAGCGGCACAAACTCGAACAGGCGGGCCTCCAGCGTGTCGTAACCCGGTCCCGCACGCCCGCAGCCCGAGCAGACCGGCCGGCTGTTGCGTCGTGGAAATATCTCCACCAACAGTGCCGTCTCGCCCCCGATTCGTTCCCATCGCACTGCTCCGTAGACAAAGGACTTGAACTTCTGCACTCGATTCAGAATAGTCTTCACTTGCACCCTGGTCTCGTCTCTCCTGCTTTGGATTTGTTTGGTGCAATACCAAATACAGGATTCGAGCCAGGGTGTGCTACATCCCTTTCGTTCTCATCGTCGGTTTCTCCTCATCCCGGCCTGTGTGGAAGTGTGAATCGGCCCCACGTCTTTTCCGGCCGATTCAAGTCGCTGTGGAAATCCGCGCGTCTCTTACCGGATTCCCTCAGCGTCGCCACTTTCCACAGGCCACTCATTTGCCCGTTTCTACCCACAGATTTTGCCGAGGACCCGAATGTTTTTACCGCAGAGCCTGGCCTTGATCTTCCGGCTAGTCGTTACCAATCAAGTGGCAACGCGATCGATGGTTCGGTGCTACCTGATGGAAGTCCGGTTCTTCCAGGTCGCATCGATCGAGCTTTTCTTCGCACCGTGTTGCTAACTTACATCCGACGGGCAGTTCGTGAATGTTGGGAACGTTTCCCGGTATGGTCTTCAGACGTTCCTGCTTGTCGCCGTCTACACGGGGAAGAGATGCCAGCAAGCCGCGGGTGTAGGGATGTTGCGGATTCTCGAAAATGTCCTTCGCGGAGCCGATCTCCTGCATCTTACCGCCGTACATCACCGCGACGCGATCGCAGGTTTCGGCGACCACGCCCAGGTTATGCGTGATCAGAAGGATCGCGGCGTCTTTCCGTTCTTCCTTGACCTTGAGCATCAACTCCAGAATCTGGGCCTGGATCGTGACGTCCAGAGCCGTTGTGGGCTCGTCGGCGATCAGAAGGGAGGGATTGCAGGCCAGGGCAATGGCGATCATCACGCGCTGGCGCATGCCTCCCGAAAACTGGTGCGGGTAATCGCGCATCCGGGCCGCCGCATCCGGAATCCCGACGAGCGTCAGCATGTCGACGGAGCGGTCGAACGCTTCTTTCCTGGAGCAGCCTTCGTGCTCCAGCAAGATCTCCATCAACTGCATCCCGATAGTGAAGACGGGATTCAGCGACGTCATCGGCTCCTGAAAGATCATACTGATTTCGTTGTCGCGAATCTTCCGGATCTCTGCCCAGGGGAGCTTCAGTAGTTCCCGGTTCTTGTAGCGAATGGACCCACTGACGATCTCTCCTGGTGGGTTCGGGATCAGGCGCAGGATGCTCAAAGCCGTGACACTCTTGCCGGAACCGGATTCGCCGACCAGACCCAGGACCTCGCCCGCGTAGATATTGAGGTCGACCCCGTCGACCGCCTTGGCGACGCCGGCTTCCGTCTTGAAGTAGGTCTTCAAGCCGCGGATTTCAAGAAGTGTTTCAGCCATGCATGATCCAGTTTCCGAGTTGATCGGCGGATGCCGTCACCGCAGCCTCGAGTACTCCTTGGGATCGAAAGCCTCACGGATCGCTTCCCCGACGAAAACAATCAGGAGCAACGTCAGGAACACCGCGCCGAGGGGCAGGAACACGAGCCACCATTTGGTGAGGTACTCCATGCCCTGTCCGATCAATTCGCCCCAGGATGGGGTCGGAGCAGGCAGCCCGAAGCCCAGGAAATCCAGAGCCACCAGAGCCGAGATGTTACCTACGATGGCGAATGGAGCAAACGACACGACCGGCGTGAGCGCATTCGGAAGGATGTGCTTGAACATTATCGCCGATTCCGAAGCGCCCATTGTGATCGCCGCTCCAACGTAGTCTTTCGCCTTTTCCCGATAGAACTCCCCGCGGATGTAGTAGGTGATGCCCATCCATCCAAAGGTCGACAGGATGATGATCAACAACCAGAATGAAGGCTGGAGCAGTTGGTTCCTTCCTGGGATGTAGATCGGAACCAGGATCGAACTGACGATGATGATCGTGTACAGGAATGGCAGTGACGACCAGATCTCGATCGCGCGCTGTCCCAGGATGTCGAGCTTGCCTCCGAAGTAGCCGATCGCGGCACCGACAGCGATACCCGCGGTGTAGCTGAAGACGACTACCAGCAACGCGAACGACATCGAGATATTAAAGCCGTATGCCAATCGCGCGAAGACGTCGCGTCCACGGTTGTCCGTACCGAAGGGATGATCTCTCGACGGGGCATGCGGGGGAACGCCGTCGAGTTCGAGCAACGATTCGTTGGCACTGTAGGGGTAGAGCGGCATCACCATCCAGTTGCCGTCACCTTCGGCAGCGAATCTTTCCTTGAGGTCACGGTAGTCCGGTTCGCCGAACGCACCCTCTCCGAACTCTGAAGCGTCTGTGTAGGTCAGGAGCGGGAAGTAATAGGCCCCTTCGTACCTGACAGCGGTTTATTGTTGATCAGAAGCGGCAGGATAAACGACAGCAGATAGGCTCCGAGGACCACCAGGAAGGAATAGTATCCTCGTTTCATCGCCCGAAACTTACGCCAGCGCTTCTTGAAGATCGACACCGATCGCGCCGGCGTCCCTTCCGGAGCCTTCCCCGTTGGGGGGACCGCAACTCCGCTCAATTCGTCTTCTCGTATTGCCATGCGATCGTGAGCCCTACTTGAAACGGATCCTTGGATCCACGACCACGTAGATCATGTCGGAAATGATGTTCCCGACCAGCATCAGGACGCTGCTGACGACGAGAATGCCCAATGCAACCGGATAGTCTCTCTGCAGGATCGAGGTGTGGCCCAGGTAGCCCATCCCGTCGATGTTGAAAACCTTTTCGATCAAAAAGGATCCCGCCAGGATCAGGCTCATGAAGTGTCCGAGGCCCGTGGCGAGGGGAATCATCGAGTTCCTGAGAGCGTGCACAAAAATGACCCGTTTTTCCTGAAGGCCCTTTGCGAAGGCCGTCCGAATGTAATCCTGTCCGAGGTTTTCCATCAGGGCGTTCTTTGTCAGGATCGTCAGGGTGGCAAACGAGCCGATCATGTAACAGAGGACCGGCAGGAACATGTGGTGAAGCTGGGCGAGGATTTTCTCGCCGAAATTCAGATACTCCCAGTTGTCGGGGCGGAATCCGCCCAGGGGGAACAATTCCCAGAAACTACCGCCGCCGAACAGAACCAGCAGCGCCGTGCCCAGGGCCCAACCCGGGACGGAATAGCCCAGGAAAACGATGAAGCTGCTCAGGAAGTCGAAACGGCTGCCGTGTTTGATAGCCTTGAAAACGCCGAGGGGAATACAAATGATGTAGCTGAGGATGAAACCCGTCAATCCCAGGAAGATGGAGATCGGGAATCGCGACTTGATAACGTCCCAGACCGGCTCATGGTAGATGTAGGACTGGCCAAGGTCGAGATGCAGAACGTTCCAGAGCCAGAGTCCGTAACGGATGTGGACCGGTTTGTCGAAGCCGTAATAGCGGCGGATCTCGTCGATCGCATCCTGGGGAAGCGCCTCGGCGGTCAACCCCCCGCCGACCGCTCCGCCTTCCTGCGCCATGGCCATTTTGAAGCGCAGGATCTGTTGTTCGACCGGCCCACCCGGAACGAAATGCATGATCACGAAGACTGCCAGGCTGATCCCCAGAAACGTGGGTATGATCAGCAGGAACCGACGGATAAAGTAGCTGGTCACTGCCCGCCGTCGCCCTGGATCTCCGTGTTTTCGAAGCTGAGCCAGTACCGGTCTTCGGTCTCTCCAACTTCCAGTTGCATCGATTCGTCCCGCATCGCGCCGGCCAGGGCCTGCTGTTTCTCCGGATCCGTCCACCACATCGACTTCGGATCGCTGTAGTCGCCAACCCGCGTGAGTGTGCCTTCGGGCATGCCAAACTTGTTCCAGTAGACGAATCGCTGATAGGGACCATACCAGGAAAGGACGAACAGATAGTTCTCCGCCAGGATTCCGTCGACTTCCCGAATCGCCGCGATTCGTTCTTCCACATCGAACATCTTGTCGTAACCTTCAAGGATGGCGTCTATCCTGGCGTTCTTGATCCCCGTGATGTTGTTGGTGTTGTCCTGGTCGGCGAGACTGGAGTGGTAGGAGGTTTCAGGGTTTGGAAACAACAGGCCGCTGTAGCCAATCGATAATAGACCGTAGCGGCGCTCGTCGAGCAGTTTTACCAGGGTCGCGAATGTTATCAACCTCAGGTTCAGGCCGATACCCACCCGTCGCAGATCCTCCTGGAACACGGTCAGGTAAGTTTCCTGTGCTTTGGAAGCGTAGACGAGTTCGATGTTCAGAGGTGTACCGTTCTTGACCAGACGCCCCTGTGAGTCGCGCTGGTCCCAGCCCGCTTCGGCCATCAACGCCAGGGCTCTTTCGGGATCGTACTCGTTTGCGGGGTTTGCGGGGTTTTCGTAAACGCTACCGGCGTAGAAAGAATTCTGCGGCATGTACTCGTTGTAGAAAAGCTTCTCAATCATCTGTCCGCGGTTGTACAGGAGATTGAGCGCCTGCCGGACCCGAATGTCGTTGAACGGTTCCGTCCGGGTGTTCATCGCCAGCCCTGCCGTTCCGTTCGGGTTGTGGTTGAAGACCTTCCGTTTTTGAATCAAACCCCTCTGCACGCGTTCGAATTCGAGTTCTTCAACCCACATCTGTGCCCGGTTCACATAATAGTAGTCCAGATCTCCGCGCTTGAGCATTTCAAATGCCAGGTTCTCGTCCCGGACGGTCACGTCCTTGATTTCATCGAAATTGTATATCCCGACGTTTGCCCGGTGGTCTTCCGCCCAGTAGTCCTGCCTTCGCCTTACAGTGACGGAGTTTCCTTTTACAACGTCCTCTTCCCGCACCGTGTAGGGTCCGGAGCCAGGGAACATTTTGAAGTTCCAGTCTTCGAGGTAAGCGTTACCTTCAAGGGTACTCAAAACTTCGCCTCCTCCGCAGAATTTGTGGGCAGTCCAAAGGCCTGTGCGCACATAAGTAATTGAAACAAAGTACCTTATTCTTTTGTTCGACGGCGAATATTCCAGTACCCACTTCGGTCGGACGCCTACACCCGGTGCCCGGAGCCCCCGCCGGAGGCCCCGTTCCCCATCGCCCACACCAGCCGACACCGCGGAGCGCAGCCGAGGGTCAAGGCCGGCGCAGCCGCCGAGCTTGCGAGGGAAGCCTTGAGGCTTGGCGAGCACCGTGGTCTCCTCAAGCGGCGATGGAAGACGGTTTTACCCACAAATTCTGCGGAAGACCCCAATTTTTTACAGAAGAGGCAGAGGTCGGGAACGTCGGTCTTGAACTGGAACTTGCAGCCTGTTGTGAGTGCTCATCGACGCAGAGGCGCAAGACGCAGAGTTTTTTTCTTCTTTTCTCCCTGAACATCTTTTCTGCGTCTTTGCGTCTCTGCGTCGAAAAAGAGTCGTTTTGAGATCGGGCGTGGAGACCAGGTGGATCAGATCGCCAGCCCGCCGTCCACCTGGATGACCTGTCCGGTGATGTATGAGGCTTCTTCGGAAAGGAGAAATTTCGCTATTCGGGCGACCTCGTCAACCTTGCCGAACCTTCCCATCGGAATCTGATCGAGGGCTTTTTCGCGATACTCATCCCCGAGCGTCGATGTCATGTCGGTTTCGATGAGACCGAGCGCGAGTGCGTTCACGGTGATGTTCGCTTTTGCCACTTCCTTGGCCAGCGCTTTCGTGAAGCCGATCATTCCTGCCTTTGAAGCGGAATAGTTGGTTTGACCCGGCATCCCTGTCAGGCCGCTGATCGATGAAACGTTCAGTATGGCGCCGGATCGCTGCCGAAGCATCGCAATGACGGTGGGTTTGGTGAAGTTGTAAACACCCTTCAGGTTCGTATCGAGAACCGCATCCCAATCCGCTTCTTTCATTCGGACGAGTAGCTTGTCCCGGGTGATACCCGCGTTATTGACCAGGATATCGATCCGCTCAAAAGATGACCGGACGCTCTTGACTACCTCGGCAGCGCGCGCACTGTCGGTTGCGTCCGCCTCGAACGCGACGATCCTGTCCCCATCGGCGATCTCTTCGGCCAGTGCGGCGTTGTGCGCGTAGGTGAAGACCACTCGTGCGCCCGCCTCCGCCAGCGCCCCGACGATTGCCCGGCCGATCCCGCGTGTTCCGCCGGTCACAATAGCTACTTTTTCTGAAAAGGGCATAAGGGCTGGATTGTAGCAGATACGGATTATCCAAGGACCCGGACGGTGCAATCGATCAATTTCTGTCGTCGGAAGGGTTTGCTCAGAACCTCGGATGCTCCCATTCGTTTGGCGAGGGCTTCAGTATCTTCGTCCCCGTATGCTGAGACGATCAGGAATTGGGTTTCGGGTTTCTGATGCTTGACCTCCGACAACAGCTCGATCCCTGTTTTTCCAGGCATTCTCAGGTCGCTGATGATGAGATCGAAGTCGATGTCCGACACCAGTTCGAGAGCGCCTTCAGCGTCCGCCACCATGGTTACCGAGTAACCGGCCTTTTCGAGGACTCGTTGAATGGCCCTCCGCGTTATTTCGTCGCTGGGAGAGCCGACTTCCACGATCCGTTCAATGTCCGGGTCGGACATGAATTCGTCCGGTGTCATGTTGACGAGTTGATGGGCGGCCCACTGGCGCATGCCGATCCACCGCGTCGGAGAAACCCTGTCGCAATGCGAATTCGATCGCTTGGGTCGTCTCGATCACGTAGATCATATGCACAGCCAAAAACTATTCACGTAGAAAGGACGTCGGACAGATCGAGCAGGTCCAGATCCAGTTCTTTCTTTCTGGTCACCACTTCCGACAGAGGCGTCGACCGAACTTCGCCGTGGATCGAGCCCACCAGGCATGCGAACTCGCCGCGGTCTATGCACTCGACAGCTCCCGCTCCCAGGCGCGTCGCCAGCAATCGATCGAAGGCTGTCGGGGAACCGCCTCGCTGGACGTGACCCAGCGTGGTCACCCGCAGGTCGAACTCCAGCTTGTCGTATTCTTTGAAGTATCGAACCAGCGTTTCCGCGTTGCAGCGCGCGCCCTCCGCCACGACGACCAGAGCGTGCTCCTTCCCTCTCATATAGGCGGTATGAAACACCTCCGCGATGTCCTCAGGCGTGGTTTCCCTTTCGGGAATGACTACAGCTTCGGCACCCCCGGTGATTCCGGCCATCAAGGCCAGATAACCGCAATCCCTTCCCATAACCTCAACGAGGAGTCCTCTCTGGTGGGATGACGCGGTAACTTTGAGGCGATCGATCGCTTCGAGAGCGATGTTCAGGGCCGTATCCACTCCGATCGTGATGTCGGAACCATACAAGTCGTTGTCGATTGTCGATGCGACTCCGACCACCGGAAATCCGATTTCTGACAGCGCGAAAGATCCCTGCTGAGAGCCGTTTCCACCAATGACAACCAGGGCCTCGATTGACTGCCGTCGGAGATGGCGTAACGCTTCGACACGGCCCTGCTCGGTCGCAAATTCCGGGCTTCGCGCCGTACCCAGGAAAGTGCCGCCCAGCTGGATCATTCCGCTGACGTCCCTTGTTCCCAGTGGCCGCATCGTCCCCGTAGTCAGGCCGGCGTATCCCCTCCCGACGCCGAACACTTCCCAACCTTTGCTGATTCCGGTTCGGACGACCGCCCGGATGGCCGCATTCATACCGGGAGCATCGCCCCCGCTGGTCAAAACGCCGATTCGTTTCATAGAGTGTTAGCTTAATAGCAAAAAGCAACAGCCAGTAGCTAAAAGCCAACAGTCACATGCGATCGGTATCCATTCCTGGCGGGTCCGCAAGGATAGGTTCTCGGCGCCGTTGGCCCTGGTGAAATTCCCCTTCCCTGGCTTGACCCGACCCGCCAAACGACCTATCCTTAACTTCAACAAGTTTAACCCCCCAAGGAGAGTCCCAAATTGGATTTTGAATTCAGCAAACCATCAAGGTATCCAGAGGATCTCATCAAACCGATGAGAGATGATCTAACTCGTCTTGGCGTACGTGAAACACGGACGCCAGAGGAGGTGGACGAAGTGGTCCAGAATGCATCCGGGACGACCATGGTCGTCGTCAATTCGGTGTGTGGCTGTGCGGCGGGTAAGGCGCGACCCGGAATTGCCATGGCGTTGCAGCACAAGGTAAAGCCGGACAATCTGATTTCTGTTTTTGCAGGTGCGGATGTAGAGGCCACAGCGCGTGCGAGGGAACACTTCGCGGGATACGCTCCGTCGTCTCCTTCGATCGCGATCATGGAGAACGGCCAGGTGGTCTACATGCTCGAACGCCACCAGATCGAGGGGCGTGAAGCGCCCGAGATCGCTTCGCTGCTCACCGCCGCGTTCGACAAACTGTGCGCGGCGCCAGTATAAGAAGGACCTTTACCGCGAAGGCACGAAGGACGCGAAGCTCGGGATTTCTTCATGCAGAAGTCCAAACCTTCGTTTGCTTCGTGCCTTCGCGGTGAATTCGAGTCTGTGGGTTCAGGTGAAGTCCGGCGTCAAGGGATGTTCTTGACGACCCCGGGCCCGGCGTTGCCCAAGGCTTGTTCCAGGTCGCTGATCGTCTCGTCCGGTGGATTTCGAACACCGATGAGGATCTTGCCATCGGCCACTTCTTTGTCGTAAATCTCCGTTCCTTTCCGCCCCAACCTCGCGGTAACTACAAGTGTTGCCACGGTCGCCAGAACTGCCCCCAGCATCGTCAGTTCGAATAACGGAACCATGTTGGCGTAGAGCGACACGATCGGCATCCCCCCGGTGTTCAGCGGCCATGACATCTGCGTCAGGGAGGTCAGAAGATAAGCGGTGATGAGGCCGATGGCGCCCCCGACGACGGCAATCGTCGGCATCCAGGTTTCCCGATCCCTCTGGCCGAACTCGTATTCTTCCAGCGGCTCCGAGGACACGATGGCTATCTCACGCTCCGCGAAACCGGCCGCCCGGAGGGCATTCACAGCTCGTTGGGCGGAGTCGGGGCTCACGTACAGGGAATAAATCGCCTTCATACCAGTTCTCCCGCTGCCTCGGATTCCGCGACAGTCTCGGCGGCTTTTAGTTCCGGGTGGGTGCCCACCCGGAGTTCCCAGATCGAGATGATCGGGATGAACTTGCAGAATAAAATGAAGAGCAGTGCGATGGCGGCGAACGTTGCCGCCATGATCGTCAACTCCGGCCACTCCGGAGTGTAGGTTCCCCAAGAATAGGGCAGTTGTTTGTAAGACAGCGACGGAATCACGATCAGGAAACGCTCCAGCCACATGCCGACGACGATACCAATCGAGGCGATGACGGTTCCGGTAATCGTCCGGAGCCTCCGAACGCCCAGTATCACGATGGGGATTACGAAGTTTAGGGCGACCATCGTCCAGAAAAACGGCGCGTACTCGCCCGTCTGCAGTGCCCCAAAAATCCCCTGCTCGTGGGACTCGTTCCCGTACCAGACCACCAGCCGCTCGTTGAAAACGAAGTACATCCAGAGCAGGCTCATCGTCGCCATTAGCTTTCCGAGGTTCTGGAAGTGAATGAGCTTCAGGTACTCTTCCAGGTGCAGCAGCCTGCGGATCAACGCCATTGCAATGATGAGGGCCGCGATCCCGCTAAAGATGGCGCCGGTCACGAAGTAGGGGCCGAAGATCGTCGAGTGCCATCCTGGCACGACCGCCATGGAGAAATCGAAAGAGACGACCGTGTGCACCGATACCGCAATCGGAAGGATGGCGATTGCCATGATGTGCATGGCGGCTTCCAGGCGGTGCCACTGTTTGGGAGTTCCCTGCCAGCCCAGGCTCAACAGACCGTAGATCTTGCTTCGCAGTCCCGTCGTCCGGTCCCTGATGAGTGCGAAGTCGGGAATCATCGGCAGCGCCAGAAACAGAAGACTCGCCAGCAGGTAAGTCGAGATGGCAAAGAAGTCCCACACCAACGGCGATCTGAAGTTTGGCCACAGTCCCCGCTCGCTGGGGTACGGGATCAAAAAGAAGAAAAGCCAGACGCGGCCCAGGTGGATGAGTGGGAACATCCCGCCGATCATCAGGGCAAACGCGGTGATGGCCTCGGCCGCGCGCGTAACCGGCCGCCTCCACGTTGCGTTGCACAGTCTCAGGATGGCGGAGATCAGCGTGCCGGCATGGCTGATTCCGATCCAGAAGACGAAGTTGACGAGATAGAATCCCCAGAAGACCGGCGAGTTGATGCCTGCAACACCGATTCCCGTGTAAACCTGATAAGCCCACGTGGCGAAGCCCACCAGGACGATGGAACCGAAAAATGCGACCGCCACGTAAAACTTCGCGGACGTGTGAAGCAAAGGATGGAGGAGATCCTCGGTCAGCTTCTTATCGGTTTTCGGATTCATGCCACGTGTCCCGCTGGAGATATGTCACCGAAGGTTCCGTGCCGAGATCGCCGAGCAATTTGCTTCCCCGTTGCGAACGGGAAAGTCGAGAAACCTCGCTTTCCCGGTCGTTCAGATTGCCGAATACGAGAGCGTTGGAGGTGCAGGCCTGAACGCAGGCAGTTTTGACCGCTCCGTCCTGGACGGTTTCGCCGTTGGCCTTGGCCTCGATCTTGGTTTCGTTGATGCGCTGGATGCAGAAGGTGCACTTCTCCATAACCCCCACCTCGCGCACCGAAACATCCGGATTCAACTGGAGGTTGAGCGGTTTCTCCCATTCGGGGTTGAAGAAGTTGAAGAGGCGCACGTTGTAGGAGCAGGCGTTGGCGCAGTACCGGGTGCCGATGCAACGGTTGTAAACCTGCGCGTTCAGGCCCTCCTCGGTATGATGGCTGGCGTATGTCGGACAGACCGGCTCGCAGGGCGCGTTGTCGCACTGCTGGCAGAAGACGGGCCTGAACTTGACCTGCACATCCGGGAACTCACCTTCGAAATACCGTTCGACTCTCATCCAGTGCATCGCGCGGCCTCGTGCTGCCTCGTCCGGGCCGACGGTCGGGATGTTGTTCTCGGCGTGGCATGCCGTCACACAGGCTTCGCAGCCCGTACACCGGTCCAGATCTACGGTCATCCCCCATCGATAGTTCGTATCTGCCTGTGGAACCTGTTCTTCCTGCATCAATCTACCTCGAGTGCTCCGAGGGTTCCCTCAAAGCTCCTCCATACAAAATAAGTCCACCCTCTCCTTCGACCTTTTCCACACGGACGCGCGTTGCAGCCCACGCCAGCGCGCCGGTTTCCGGCTCTACAACCGGAGCAAGGATGCGGATCGGATTGGCGCCGCGCCCACTCGCGTACCGGGTGAAGGTCTCGTGCCCCTGACCGACCGGCATCGCAATGACATCGGGTGCGATCGCGGGTGACACGAAGGCGGGCGCTCGGACCGCGCCGTGTGCGGAGGTGACCTCGACCAGGTCGCCCTGAACGATTCCGAATCCGCCTGCCGTTTTCGGATTGATTTCAACCCAACTGCACCACATTGCCGATGACAGGACGTCCGGGAGTTCCTGGAGCCAGGGCAGATGGGCGAGCGATCCATCCAGGAAGGACTGCGAAATGAAGGGTAGAAAATGATACGGATAGTCGCCCGCGTCTCCGTCGAATTGCGCTTCCTCGAAAGCCGCGGCGCCTCGGTTCGACGTTTGGTCATCGGCCGCCTGGGCCGAGGCCTCGCTCCATATACCACCTTGAGCCTGGGCCAGCGTCCAGTTGTCGGTTGATTCGTCCGCGGCCGGCAAGGCTTCAAAAGCCAACTGCAACGCTTCCCGGTAAGTCTGCCATGGAAGTGCGGGGTCGAGCGGCGTGGCCAGGCTTCGTCCCGCTTCAAGCAGGACGTCGGGCATGCCCCGCGTATCGTGAAGCGGGCGCATGGCCGGTGGGGCGACACTTCGCACCGCCATCGCCGTTCCGGACTCGGGCTCGGAGTCGACCCAGGACTCGAGGAAAGAATGATCGGGTAGAATCAGGTCCGCCAGGTTGCTCGTCTCGTCGATAAACTGACCAAAGCTGGCGATGTACGGGATGCTCGACAATGCCTCCATGACACCCCATGCCGGCGGCGCTCCAAAGACCGGGTTGGTGTCGTTCAACAAGAGGACCTCGATCGGCGATCCGGTGCCGTCACGGATGTCGGAGGCAATTTCTCGGAGTGAACGTCTCGAACTGTTGTCGGAACCTTCCGGGCGGGGCGTGAAGAAGATCCCGCCCGGTGTCCCGACGCTTCCGCCGAGCGCATTCAGCGCATTCACTGCCAGGGCGTGGAACAGACCGTTGGTCTGTGCCAGCGGCGGCCCGCCGATCAAGGCGATGGCGGGTCCGTTCTCGGCAAACTCTCGACCCAACCGCCGGACCTTCCGGGCATCGACTCCGGTCAGTCGCTCCACCTCTTCGGGGGTGTAGGCGGGGAGGCCGTCGGACCAGCCTTCGATCAACAGGCCGGCGCGGCCGGCATCTTCCGCCGAGGCGAATCCGGTATCCATGATGACGTGGGCCAGGCCCAAAGCCAGAACGCCCTCGGAACCGGGACGCGCCGGAACCCACTCGTCGGCGTTCGCTCCTGTCTGAGACATTCGCGACTCAACCTGGACGAACTTCGCCCGGACTCCGGGCCGGCCCTTCCGCATCTCGCCATATGCAACGTTTTGAGAGACCGGAGAGTTCCAGGTTCCGAGAAAGTCCGCGCCGAACCCGATGACATAATTCGATCGTGCCAGGTCCGGGGTCGGGAGTTGACTGAACCCGTAGCTTGCCAGGTTTGCGCGACGAAGTACGTCCTCACCGAAGACTTCGAACGCTATCGGCGGTGGAGCGCCGAACCGATCGAGGAACCGATCCACGAGCCTTCCCCGCTGTCCACTGAGGGGACGGGTCAGGAATGCCAGCGCGTTCTGGTTGCCCGCTGCGGCGAGACCGTCCAACTGAGATACCAGTTCGGCTTGCGCTTCTTCCCACGTGATGGGGGCGAACTGTCCGGACCCACGCTCACCGGACCGTTTGAGCGGCCCGGTAATGCGATCCGGGTGGTATGTCACCTGAATGGCCGCCTGACCGCGCACGCAGAGTTTTCCCTGGCTGACCGGGTGTTCCGGGTTGCCTTCCAGTTTCTTGACCAGCCCCTTGGTGACGACGCCGGCCTGGCCGTTTCGGACGACTTCGACATCCCCTTCCATGACGCGGACGGTCAGGCCGCATCCAGCGGAACAAAGCGGGCAGATACTGGGTTTCCAGGCCGAGATGCCCGGCACGAGATACTCGTCAGGAAGGAACCGAATCAGCTCGTTTTCCGGGTTTCCGCAACTGGCAAGTGTGGCGGTCGCGCCGGTGGCCGCGGTGATTTGAACGAATTTACGACGATCCATGGTGCTCCAAAACCGGACTCTCCTTCTTCGGGGATGGGGAGTCGCCGACCTCAAGGGGAATGGACGTGATCAAGAAATTGCTGTCCAACATCAATAGTGACAGACCAGGCAGTCGTTGGACGCCCCTTCCTGCTCGTGGCACTCGATGCAGAACCGCATCGAGTGGTCCACGACCCTTTCGGCCACACTCATCGTTGCCACGTCTCCATGACAGGTGGCGCACTCGACTCCGGACCGGATGTGCGGGGCGTGGTTGAAGCGCACGTGAGCCTCTTCGTACCATCCATAAACACGCTGCCAGGGAGGCTCCTCGCTTCGGTTGTAGTATTCGGTGAGCTGCTGGATCACCGGGCTGTCCGTGGCGATGAAGTCATGGCAGTCCATGCACATCGAAACGCCAGGAATGTGAGCGATCGGCCCCTTGTCCACCCCGTCATGACAGTCGACGCAGTTCAGCCCGGCAACTTCGAGATGGGGTTGGTGGTTATAAGCGAGGGGCTGCACCGGCTCCGGCCTAATACCGAAGAAGTGCCGGACAGCTTCGGAGATGGTACGGTGCGCCGGCGTAAAAATCGGCGAAATCTCGGCGGTTGACTGATCCGTCGCTGTCTGCCCTTTCAGCGCGCCATCCTCATTCAGAAGTCCCCAGGTCAACCCGCCCAGAACGAGGGCCGCCACGATCAAGATCGATCTCTTGTAACCTGTACTTTTGTGAACTGATTTCATATGTTCACGATCAAAGGGTCCTGTCTGTCCGCGCCCCAGTTACGGCGATTTCCTCTCCCCATCCTCTACTTAATGTTGAGTGGCGTCTCAGGATTTCGGTGAAACCCGCCCTCGCATACGCATCTGGCGGACAACATGCCACTATAATCATGTCGCCAACCACGCGCAACTCCTCTTTTCCCCGGCACTCCATAGCTAGCGAATTTCAGAGCCAGGACACCGAGGTCGGTTTTCAGGACGATGAACATGAAGCCGGTGATCGCCAGAGTTACCATGAACTCGGCGTCGAGACTGGCGCCGTGGACCGACGCCACCTCGGGAAGCCACCAGCCGCGTTGGGCGAAAAACCAGACTGAGAAGATGGACAGCGCGACGAGGAACACCAGCAGCAACATGCCCTGCAGGGTGAAGCCGGCGCTCCGGGATTCTTTCGGTTCCATGATTCCTTTCCCTAGTCTGTATACAAGGGGGAGTCGTGTTTAAGCATAAGAACAGGCGTTCGAGATGTAGAACGCCAAAAGATCCTTGAAGCAAGACGGATGCCGCTCGCCGACCCGGGGCGTGATAGTGACTTAAGCTGCTTATTCAAAGGGCGTTTTTGTGTTGGCGTTCCCATCGGTCCGGCTGAGCCGGACATTAGCAAGTCCCGGCCTTTGTCTTCGTGACGTTGCCGTCCGCGTGTTCAGGTTTTCGGACGACAGATTGGCATCCTTTCCCCGATCTGAACACGATGAACCGTGTCCGCACTTTTGGCCCGACTATCGACTACCGAACCCCTGCATGTTCCACGGGACTCACAAATCCGAAAAACGCATGAAATCTGAAAA
This sequence comes from Terriglobia bacterium, assembly GCA_965262425.1. Taxonomy (GTDB): domain Bacteria; phylum Acidobacteriota; class Terriglobia; order 20CM-2-55-15; family 20CM-2-55-15; genus CAZOZZ01. The sequence goes on from OZ253536.1 coordinate 4,697,925, forward strand.
ATCAGGTTAGAATAGGCCACGAATGAACAGACGTTCGGGATGTGACCACCGGAAGGAAGGGCTTCTGAGGAGTTCGGGTAGAGTGTTTAAGAGTGGGGCGAGGACCGCTTGATGCCTAGTCGGATCTTCGTCGGTAACCTCCCCTATGACGCGACGGAAGTCGAACTGAAGGCTCATTTCGCCCAAGCGGGACCTGTGTCGCGTGTCTTCATTCCCCTCGACCGGGAGACCGGCAGGGTTCGGGGGTTCGCCTTTATCGAGTTTCCCGACCCTGCGCACGCCGCGCAAGCGATACAGCAGCTCCACCAGCAGCCTTTTAAAGACCGCCCGCTGGTTGTGAACGAAGCCCGTCCAAGCGAGGCTCGTGGTCCTGGCGCGGGTCCTCGTCCTGCGGGCCCTCGTCCTGCGGGCCGTCCTCCATCGGGTCCGCCCAGACCCTTCCGGCCTGAAGCGCGAGAAAGAACGACCGTCGGCGGATCGGATCGGCCGGCTGCCCGTAAGGCAAGCCCTTCGCGTCCAAGACGCCGGGGGAAACGGAGTCCCTGGGATGATGGACCCAAGAAAGAACCGCTCAAGGAAAAAATCGGGGGGCGCTTCTTCGGCGGGGACGATGACGCCGATGAAGAAGAAGCGGAAGATGCCGAATTTGATGATTTCGCTACCGGCTTGCCGGATTCCGACGAAGAAAGTTAGACCGTTCGTGCCTGATTCGGTCTTGATCCAAACCGAACTACAAGATAATCCGTCTCACTTGAATTCGGACGGGAGAGTACCGCCACGGGCTTCGGGGGGAAAGAGGTGCTCTTTCGGAGCGGTAATCTTGTCGGTAGTTTTCAGTGTGGTGTTCCTCGAGGCTCAGTTGACCGGGCAGAACGCGCTATTCGAACTGAACCAGTCGATTGCCCTCCTCACGGAGCGAGTCGCTCCAAGCGTTGTCCAGATCGAGAGCACCTCCTATGCCCCGGCCTCCCCGGCGCGCGGCGCCTCTGTTGTGGCTCTACGTCCGACTATGGGGTCGGGGGTAATCTGGAGCTCGGACGGGCTGATCGTCACGAACGCCCACGTCGTAGCGGGGGCGGCCCGGGTACAGGTGCGTCTGCCCGCGGTGGAAGGAACTCCGGGCGGGAGCGTGTTGCCTCCCAGGGGCAGGCGGTTGCCGGCGGAGATTGTGGGGCTGGACCTCGAAACGGACCTGGCCCTGCTCAGAGTCGATGTTCAAGGGTTGCCCGCTCTGGAGTTTGCCGATTCCGAGCAAGTGCGCCAGGGCCAGATCGTACTCGCCCTCGGGAGCCCTCTGGGCTTGGAGAACTCAGTGAGCATGGGAGTCATCAGTTCGGTCGCCCGGCAGTTCGAACCTGATGATCGAGTGATATATCTCCAAACTGATGCGCCGATCAATCCCGGCAACAGCGGGGGGCCGCTAGTCGATGTCAACGGGCACGTTGTAGGCATCAACACGATGATCCTGTCTCAATCCGGCGGCAGCGACGGTGTTGGCCTGGCGGTGGTCAGCAACATCGTGCTTTCCGTGGTGCGGCAACTGCGTGACCATGGTGTGTTTACACGAGGGGAGATTGGTGTTGAAGCGCAGACGATCACGCCGCATCTCACCGCAGGGCTGGATCTTGGCCGCGACCATGGCGTGGTGCTCGCCGATGTCTATCCGGGAGGGGCGGCTTACGGGGCCGGTCTCCGAGTCGGCGATATCGTTCTGGCCTTGAATGGAAAGCCGATGGAAAATGCCCGGCAGTTCTACGTGAACGTATACGGTTACGTGGCGAACAGGGTTGTGAATCTGGAGGTCCTTCGGGGCGATGAACAACTGAGTAAGTCCGTGGCGGTGCGAGTTCGTTCGGACGACCCGGAACGTGTCGCCGGCATGTTCGACAAGGAACAGCGCCTGGTGCCACGCCTCGGCATTCTGGGGGTCGGTGTCGACGAGAGTGTCAGCCGCCTGTTGCCGGTATTGAGAAGACCTGGCGGGATTCTTGTTACGAGGCTGGCCGCATCAGCCCGGGCGCCGACAGGACTGTTTCTACCCGGTGACGTCATTTACAGCGTTAACAACAGGTATCTCGAAACCCTGGATGAACTGTCGGCCGTAATCGACGCCTACGAACCGGGTGATGTTGTTGTCCTTCAGATTGAGCGTGGAGGTCGTCTTTCATTCATAGAGGTTCAACTGGACTAGTGTCGTCCCGAACGAAGCCGCCCCGATTCGTTCTCGGAGTCGACCTGGACGGCGTCTGTGCGGATTTTTACGGCGGCCTTCGACCGATCGCGGCCGAGTGGCTGGGAGTCCCTCCCGATACACTGCCGGCAAACGTCAGTCACGGCTTGACCGAATGGGGTATCGACCGCGCTCCGGGTGGATACGAAGCGCTTCACCGTTTTGCGGTGACTCAGCGCAACCTCTTTCGGGAACTCCAACCCCTCGATCGCGCTCCGGTGACGTTGCGGTCTCTTTCGGGCCACGACGTCCGAATCCGAATCATCACCAACAGGCTCTTCATCAAGCATTTTCACAAGGAAGCCGTCCAGCAGACAATCGAATGGCTGGACCACTACGATATCCCATACTGGGATCTCTGTTTCATGAGGGACAAGGCGGCGGTCGGTGCCGACCTGTACCTTGAAGATGCACCCGAAAATATCGAGCAGCTTCGAACCGACGGCCATCCCACGATCGTTTTTTCGAACTCGACGAACCTGCATCTGGACGGTCCAAGGGCGGCTTCCTGGGAAGACGTCGAGAGTCTCGTGCTGAAGGAGCTGGGAGCCTGGAGTCAGGCCCAACAAGGGGGAGGAAAGCAACTCTCCGGGGAGTAGAACTCGTGTCTGAGCAGTTTTCGAATACACTAATTGTCTTCGAACGGGAAAACACCTGATGTCCAAATCAGTCACCCGGGACCCGACGCTCCTGCAGTCGCTAATTCCCGTCGCCCTGCTCATCGTGATGCTATGGGCGTCAGTGCGTCTTTTCGGCGATGGCTCTTCGTCCGGGCCGAACCAGATGGCATTGCTGCTCGCCGCGGCGGCCGCCGTTCTGGTGGGGATGTGGAACGGTCACAAGTGGGACGATCTGCAGGAGGGGATGATCCAGGGCGTGTCGATCTCGATGGGGGCTATTTTTATCCTTTTCACGGTGGGTTCTTTGATCGGGACCTGGATCATGGCCGGTATCGTTCCGGCGATGATCTATTACGGACTGTTACTGCTGCACCCTTCGATCTTCTATCTGGCGACTGTCCTGATTTGCGCGGTCGTGTCGATCGCCACCGGCAGCTCCTGGACCACTGCGGGGACCGTCGGTGTCGCGTTGATCGGAATTGCCGGCGCCCTGGACGTGAGTCTCGCCATTGCGGCCGGCGCCGTGATTTCGGGTTCTTACTTCGGGGACAAGCTTTCTCCGCTGTCGGACACAACCAATCTGGCTCCCGCCATGACGGGGACGGATCTGTTTACGCATATCCGCCACCTGTTGTGGACAACCATCCCCGCTCTGGTAATCGCCTGCATCCTGTTCCTCATTCTTGGCTTGCGGGACGTTGGGGCCGAGGGAGGTGATCTTCAACCTTTCATGGATTCTCTGTCCGGCCAGTTCGACATGGGATGGCACTTGATGATTCCACCAGCGATCGTCCTGTTCATGGTGGCCAAGAGAGTTCCGGCGTTGCCGGCGCTGCTGGCCGGGGCTCTTATTGGAGGTGTGTTTGCCGTTGTCTTCCAGCAGGATGCCGTCCTGAGGTTTGTCGACAGTCCGGAACTGGCCCGGCCCGTGGCCCTCCTGAAAGGCTTCTGGATTTCGCTGTTTGACGGCTTTAGTTCGGATACCGGCAACGAGCGTCTCGACGACCTGTTGACACGGGGTGGAATGTCGTCGATGCTCACCACGGTGTGGCTTATCCTCACCGCGATGATTTTCGGCTCGGTGATGGAGAGGACGGGTAAGCTTTCCAGGATTGCGGCGACGATCCTGGCTTCAGCCCAGAGTACGGGATCTTTGATATTTGCGACGATTGTAACCGCGATCGGCACGAACATCGTGGCATCGGATCAGTACATTTCCATTGTGCTTCCCGGAAGGATGTTTCGGGCGGAATTCGAAAAACGAAAGCTGCATCCGAAAAACCTTTCTCGTTGCCTGGAAGATGCCGGGACGATGACTTCTTCGCTGGTGCCCTGGAACACCGGCGGCGCCTACATGGCAGGCACCCTCGGCGTGCCGACCTTGGCCTACCTGCCGTTCTGCTTCGTCAACCTGTTGAGCCCCGTGATTTCCGCGATCTACGGATTCACAGGCTTCACGATAGAAAAGCTCGAAGAGTCACCCCCGCCGGCCGACCTGGCCGCACGCCAATTTGCTTCTAACGACTGACGGAGAATATCGATGGCATGGATCCTGGTATTGATTGCCCTCACAGTGGGGGTCGTTCTTCCCGCTCAGGCGGGAATAAACTCGCAACTCCGCGTTTGGCTCGGCCATCCGATCCAGGCAGCCCTGGTCTCGTTTACGGTGGGTGCGCTGGCCCTGGCTACGATCTCCGTGGCGTTGCGCCTGTCCTGGCCAAGCGTGGATCATGTCGGTGCCGCGCCCTGGTGGGTTTGGGTCGGAGGCATCTTCGGAGCGACCTACGTTTCAATGGCCGTTGTCCTGGCACCCCGTCTTGGAGCCGCCACACTCATCGGAGCCAGCGTCGCGGGTCAACTTGTCGGTTCGCTCCTCATGGATCACTACGGTGCTGTCGGGTATGCCGTTCGTCCCTTGAGCCCGGAACGTATCGTTGGTGCGGGATTGCTCCTGCTCGGCGTCTTTTTGATTCAGAAATTCTGAAACAGGTGAGAACAGAGGAGTCCGAAGTCCGAGGTCCAAGGGCGGGAATGGTTAGCACCGCGGTTGGCCTGTAGCAATCAGCGCCCAGGCCCCGACCTCAGACTTCGGACCTAGGATTTCGGACCTCGGACTGGAAACCAACCGCCAATAGTTTCTTGCCCGACACAAAGGAAAACATTCACATGCCAAACGATGAAGCACTGAGACAACACGTGATCGACCTGCTCAAGAGCGGCCATGCGCACGTCGATTTCGATTCGGTGATAAAGGACTGGAAGCCCGAACTCCGCGGGGCGAAGGCTGCCGGCTTCAACCACTCTCCCTGGCAGCTACTTGAACATCTCCGAATCTCACAATGGGACATCCTGGGGTTCTCGAAGAGTGCCGATCACATATCGCCCACCTATCCGGACGGTTACTGGCCCGACGGGGAGGTTCCGCCCGATGAAGCGACGTGGGACCGAAGCGTCGAGCAGTTTGTTCGAGACCATGGATCCATGCAAGGCCTGGTACTCGACACGTCGATTCATCTGTTTGAGCGAATACCCCATGGAGACGGCCAGACCATCTTGAAGGAGGCACTGACCCTGGCCGACCACAATGCGTACCACATCGGCCAGTTGATGGTTCTGCGGAAACAGCTCGGCGTCTGATTTATACGATGACAGCTGCTACGGGTTGCACACCGGAACAGTTTTTGACGCAGAGACGCAGAGACGCAGAGGGTACATTTGTTTAAGAAAGCCGTGTGTACTTCCCGCTGGAACTGAGCGCGAACGGTGTAGCGGATAGAGAAATGAAATATCAACTCTGCGTCTTTGCGTCTCTGCGTCGATAATCCGTATCAATCTGGCAGAATATCAGGCTAAAAAAGCAACGTAAGGCCGACTCGCCCGGCCACCAGGATGAGCCACGGGATCAAGACCCCGATGGTCCGGGTGATCACCGACGTTCGGTTCGGGGCCACGTTCCTGTAGGCGATGATCAGGAGGATCAGCACCCAGAAAGTAATCAGATCCAGTGACTGCGCGATGGCGAAAACCGTTCGCGAAACCTCCGTTGGATCGAGGAATGCCGACGGCGCGATTCCTCCCAGTTCCTGAGGATTGATCGCGGATGACGGTATGAAGAGAACCATCATTGTTGCCGCGACGTTTCGAATCAGCAATGGCAGCATCGCGAAGGAGGTGAGCGAGAAGAATTTGCCGTATTTTGCCGAACTACCCAGGATCATGAAGATCCCGAAGTATATTCCCGACAGAACGACAATGAGCACCGTCGGTCCAACCAGGGCCCCTGCGAATCCGATGTATCGCACGGCAGGGTTGTTCAATCTCTCGACGAACTGTTCCTTCTGCTCTTCGGTCAGGTTCGCACCCTGAGGAGACTGTTCCATAGCGCGAAGCGCCATTTCCGCAGAATCGACGGTCGCCGTGATCACGCCTGCCGAGATCAGCCCGACTATCGTCAGGACAAGGATTGCCGCCCAGGGACGAACCGGGGATTCGGCAATTTCCTCGAACGCAGATCCAGGGCTCCAGAACGTCTTGAATACCAGCACGAAACCTTTCATCATTCCTCACAGTCCCGAAATTAAGGACGTATGATCCGATAGCGTCACGAGGATCGCTCGACAATCTCGACACCGTCGACGACATCGTCGCTCGGATGTTCGATCACCGGGTCGGATTCCGAAAGCCCGGAAAGTACCTGGGCCTCCAGGCCGTTTCTTTGCCCGATTTGAACAATGCGCAGGACCGCCCGGCCGTCCGTGACAGTGAACACCGCCCAGTCGTCCCCGGATCGGAACAGGCTGCTGGTTGGAATTTTCAAGGTCGCTTCGACCTCCCAGATGACAACGCGGACCTCGACGCGGAACGCATCTCCGAGATACTCGGCGGCTTTGGCGGGATCGTCGAAATCGACGATCACGTTGACTCGCTGCTCCTCGACGCCGAGCGCGGAAAGCTTGGTAAAGCCGGACGGTTCGACCAGTCGCACACGGCCTGGAAGACTCATCCCGCCGCCCCACTGTTCGATCAATACTTTGTACCCGCTACGGACCTTGACGGCGTCTTCGGAGAGCAGGTCGGAGACTATTTCAAGCTGGTTGATGTCTCCGATCTCTACCAGCGGCTCACCCGCCGGGACAACGGCTTCGCTTTCACGAAGGCGGCGCAGGACTACGCCTTCGATGGGAGAACGGATCGTGATCGGTTGGGTGGGGTGGGTTTCCCCGGAGGTATCCCGGGCCGTTTCCAGAAGCCTGGCCCTGGCGACTTCCAAAGCCTGCTCCCGGTCGCGCACTTCGAAGTCGGCGGCTCTCGAGGCCTCTTGTTTACTTCGAGCCTCGAACTCGATCGTGTCGAGGCGCTCCCTCGCCACGAGTCCTTGTTCGGCCAGTTCCTCGTAGCGTTCCACCTGAGAGTTCGCAAAAGCGAGTTCCTCGCGGACTCGATCCCTGGTGGCCTCAACCCGCCCCAGTTCCGCTTCGGCCACGCGAACCCGAGCTTCCGCTTCGGTCCGGGTGCGCAGGTCCAGTAACGCCGGTTCGGATGGAAGGAAACTCGCGATGGCCGTCCGACCCGCGCGGACCGGGTCCCCGGGTTCGAGGTCGATCCTCAGGACCCGCCCGGCCACTGGGGCGGAAACGACGAACCGATCGTGAATCCGGGTTTCGCCCTCTTCATCGATCGTCACCCGCATGGGTCCCCGGATCGCTTCGGCAAAGTCCGCGGCCACCGGCTGTGGCCGGAACGAGTACATAAGTGCCGCGCCGATCGCGGCCAGAACGATGACCAGAAACAGTTTTTTGAGAAAGCGTTTCATCTCTCCTATTCTCGTGTCTTGAGCACACCGACCAGGTTCAACCGGCCGAGTCTGTGCGCCACCACCAGGCTCGACACCAGTGCCGCCGCGACCACACCGAGCACCGCCATGCCGTAGGTCGCCGGTGCAACGTATAAAGGGATCCGATACAGCTCGGTATCGCCGACCGAATATACAGTGAGCGCCGCCAGGCCATAGCCGACCCCAAGACCCAACGGGATGGCAATCGCCGTCAGCAAGCCGAACTCACCTAACAGAATGTAGGAAATTTCGCCCTTTGTGAAGCCCATTACCCGGAGGCTGGCTAACTCCCAACTGCGTTCCGACAGCGAAATCCTTGCGGCGTTGTAGATGACGCCGAAAGCGATGATGCTCGAGAAAATCTGGTTGAAGAAAATGATGATGCCCATGTTGGCCTGTACCGTGTCCCTGAAGCTCCGAATCGCGGCATCTTTTAACGCTACGCCGACTACGGTCGGAGTCCGCTTGAATCGGTTGTATAACTCGTCCATTTTGGATTCGTCGACCTGGAGGAATGCTCCGGAAAGCACTTTGCCTTCGCGCATCATTCGATGAAGGGCATCGAGATCCATGTATGCCGCTGTTCCAAGAAATTCATCGACCAGTTCCGCGACGACCACCTCCCTAACGGGTCGAGCGCCTTCAAGAACTTCGAGGGTCAGCATGTCGCCGACTTCTACACCGACGATTTCCGCCAGTTTCGACGAAAGCACGATGCCTTCGGGCGGCAGGTCGACCGACTCCAGATCCGAGTTGATGACGCGGTGCAGGCGGACTCCGGCCGCCAGCCCGGTAACGGCGGTTTGCCGGGATCGGTGGCCGTGGACCAGGCGCACTGGAACGCTACGCAATGGCTCAAGATGCATGACGCCATCGAGGCCGGCCAGTTCGTAGAGGGCCCCGGGGGAGGCCGGTTCGACGAACGTGACCGTCAGGTCCTGTCGCTCGGCCACGTTGAACTGAACGTCCATGGCGACCTGCATGGCGTCGAGGAAGAACATGCCGACGATCATCATTGCCGCGCCGAACGCAATACCGACGGTGGATAGTGCCGCACGGAGGGGTCTTCGAGACAGGTTCCGGAAGATCATGCGCGTGGACGGAGATACCCAACGACCGATGCCGGTTCGCTCGACCAAACTGACGCGATACCTGGCGGGTGCCTGCGGACGCATCGCTTCAGCCGGCGGCAGCTTCACTGCTTGTCCGACGGCACCCCGTGCCCCAAGCAACGCGGCCCCCAGGCTGGCCACCATCGCGACTGCGATGATGTCTGGCGATATCTCGAACTCCAGAACGGGGAACCGAAAAAACTCGTTGTACAGCGTCACCAGGGACGACGCCATCCAGGCACCCGACGCCAGTCCCATTGCGACGCCTGTCAGAGCCACGACGAGACTCCACTTGTAGTAGTGCAGACCTACCTCGAAGTTCGAGTAACCGAGCGCTTTTAGCGCCGCGATCTGCTCCCGTTGTACGGCGATGATCCGATTGAGAACGACGTTGAGGAGGAACGCGGCGACCGCCATAAATATGATCGGGATTATGGTCGCGAAACCTTGAAGTTGGTTGAGTTCGTTGTTCAGGTACCAGTGCGACAATTGGAGCGATCGTGGGGTCGCGCCGAGGCCCCCATAGCGTTCCAGCATCAGGTCCAGGCGCATGATGACGTCTTCCTGGTTGGCTCCCGCCATCAATCGGAGGGCGACGTCGTTGAAGGCGCCTTCCATGTCAAAGGCGGCAGCAAGCGCCGCCCGTTCCATCCAGATGATGCCGTAACGCTCATCGTCGGGCATGATATCGCCGGGCCGGATCGTGTAGATGAATTCAGGAGAGAGAGCCAGGCCGACGATTTCCAGTTCCCTGTGTCGTCCGTTGATGACGGCCCGGAGTGTGTCTCCGGGTTCGAATCCATGTGCCAGCGCAAAACCTTCACTGACCAGGACCTCGTTCGAACGGTTCGGATCGACGTAGCGCCCCCGTCGGATGAACACGTCGTTCAGTATCGGTTGGCGCCGGGCCGGGATTGAGACCAGTCTGCCGACGGCCGGTTCGGACATGCCTTCGATGTCCAACGTGACGGTTGCACCGACTCTCAGTTCGGCTTGGGCTACTCCCGGGATCTGATTGATTCGCGTTTCCAGGTAGAGTGGAGCGCGCTTGAGCGAAGCGAACACGTCGGCGAACCGGTAACGGTCGTAGTAGGTCGACTGGGTGAGCCGAAGCGATTCGAACGCTCCCAGGTACATCACATAGACCGCAACGGCTGCCCCAATCACGAGGCTGATAGCCAGGACCTGCCCTTTGATGTGCCAGAGGTCCCGAACCAGTTTGCGGTTGATGGCTTCCATGGTCCCGATCCCTACCACTCCAGCTCGGAGGCCTTGATCCTTCGTTCGTTCGACCGTATCGATGTGATCAGTCCGTCTGACAACGAAATCACCCGATCGGCCATCGCGGCAATCGACGCGTTATGAGTGATCACTGCCGTGGTCGTTCCAAGTTCGCGATTAATCCTGTCGATCGCCTCGAGGACGACGATGCCGGTCTGAATGTCCAGCGCCCCTGTGGGTTCGTCGCACAACAGGACATCGGGACGCTTGGCGATCGCGCGGGCGATGGCGACCCTCTGTTGTTCGCCGCCTGAAAGCTGGGAAGGGAAGTGGTCGGCCCGATCACCGAGGTCCACCCGTTCGAGCGATTCCTCGGGCGTCAGGGGATCTTCGCTGATATCAGTGACGAGCGCGACGTTCTCCCGGGCGGTGAGTGAAGGAATCAGGTTGTAGAACTGAAAGACGAACCCGACGTGCCTGCGCCGATACCACGTCAGTTCGTTCTCGTTGGCTGCCGTCAGATCCTGGCCGCGGTAAACGACCGTGCCGGAGGTCGGGATATCGAGGCCGCCAAGGATGTTCAGTAGTGTGGATTTTCCGCTGCCCGAGGGCCCCAGCAACACAATGAACTCCGACTCATACAGCGAGAGATCCACACCGCGGAGAGCGTGCACCTCGACGTCGCCCATCGGGTACATCTTGGCGATACCCCGGGCTTCGAATACGACCTGAGGCTGTGTCGGGACTTTCCGGTCTCCCTGAGCTGTTTCCGAGCGGAGGCTCATCTTCTGGCGCTCCCTGTTCCTATTTTAGCACTCGACGAAGTCCCCAACAAAAAACCCTCTCCACCCGGTTGGAGAGGGTCTTAAGTGTTGAAGAGTTCGCCTGCGTCCAGTGCCGGCTCTTGTTAGACGATGCCAGCTGCGGCGCTTACCGTTACCCCGATTGGACTCCAGGCCTCCGCAACTCGTGCGCGGTACTGAGCAACATGTGGCGCGGTCTGGAGTCTGTCCTCGGGGAGGAAGCATGAGTCCAGCGCTGGCTCTATCCTCGGTGGGTGTCTAAGGGGTGTTGTCTTATACAGTCACCCAGCGGCGCGAAGAACTCAGCATCCGAATGGCCCTGGGTGCCTCCCCGGGATCGGTGCGCTGGTTCGTTGTAGGTAGCGGAATGCGGCTTGTCGTGCTTGGTGTGTTCGCCGGCGCAGTGGGAGCCTACTTGTCGTCACGTTTCTTATCGTCGGTGGTTTACGGCGTGGGTGTCACGGACGTCGCGACCTACGCCGGCGTCGCAGCATTGGTCGGCGGTGTTGCTCTGGTGTCCTGTGCTCTGCCGGCAGCATCTCGGATGGACCCTCTCGCCGGCCTGCGAAGGACTAGGAGCCTGCGCGGCAGAAGGGATCGTAGCGAGAAAGTGGAGAATCGAGGTCAGATTTTCTCGATTTTGAGGCGAATAGTGGTTCTATTCAACGAAAAATCGGGGGAATATGACCGATTACACCGCTTTCGCAGTAGATCTCTTCTGCCGCGCAGGCTCCTAGGAAGGACTTCGCGGAATTGGCGTTCCTGTCCCGTCCCCCCTCTTACATCAGTTCCGCAACAAATTTCTGTGTCACCTCGGGATCTAGCTGGACCGATTGGTAGGCCAGGGGACCTTCAGCGGCCAGTACCGGTTCGGCCTGATCGAGCGAAGGAAGATCCGTCCGTTGGAAAAACTTCCCGATGAATATCTCGTCGCCCCAGATCAACGCTCGTCGCATCGCTTCGTGCCAGTCGGATGGATCGTAGCTTTCTTCGTCTTCGAGCTTCTTCACGCGCTCTCGGAACCATGGAAAGGTGTTGTCGTGGTTGTAGGTGACGCAGGGGCTGAAAATGTCGATAAACGAAAATCCCTTATGCGCAAATGCCTGTTTGATCAGGTCGACCAGGTGTTTTGGCGCCCCACTGAACCCGCGGGCGACAAAAGTCGCTCCCGCAGCCAACGCCAGTGACATCGGGTTGAGGGGTTCCTCAATGTTGCCGAACGGCATGCTCTTGGTCTTCATGCCGATGCGGCTGGTGGGCGATGTCTGGCCCGTGGTGAGTCCGTATATCTGGTTGTCCATGACCAGGTAGACGAGGTCCACGTTCCGGCGCATCGTGTGAATGAAGTGGTTCCCACCGATCCCAAACCCGTCTCCGTCTCCACCGGTGACCACCACGTTCAAGTCGTGATTCGCCATCTTCACTCCCGTGGCGACAGCCAGCGCCCGCCCGTGCAGTGTATGCATGCCGTAGGTTTCGACATAGCCGGGCAAGTTGGAAGAGCAGCCGATTCCGCTCACCGTGACCACGTTGTGCGGTTGGATCTGGAGTTCGACAAGTGCTTTTTGAATGGAAGACAGGACTCCAAAGTCACCGCAGCCCGCACACCAATCTGGATCGACCGGCCCCTTGAAATCCTTGATCTTCAGCTCCGGTTCTATTGTGGTCGTCACGTTGTCCTCCTCAAACCTTGATTTCGTGCGTCGGCACGGACAAATTCGTTTTACCCGCCAGTTGCTCCACCACGCTTTCAACGATGTGATGGGGCATGAAGGGTTCTCCATCGTACTTGCGAATATGTCCGTCGGGAACATAGCTGGTTTCACTTCGCAGGTAGCGCGCAAACTGGCCGCTGTAGTTGTTCTCGACGATGATGGGGTGCTTCTCGGACCCGAGGATCTCTACGATGGCGTCTCCGTGCAGGGGGACCAGCCATCGGATCTGTAACTGGTTCGCCGAGATCCCTTCTTCCTTGAGTAGCTCGACCGCCTCTTGGATCACACCTTCGGTGGAACCCCAACCCACAAGTGTCACGTCGGCTCCCGGCTTCCCGATCAGCTTGGGAGGTTGGACCGCGGCCTCGATTCCCTCCACCTTCCGCTGGCGCTTTTCCATCATATTCCGCCGCTTGGTCGGATCGGTGAGTTCGTCGCTGATCAGCGTCCCATCTTCGTCGTGCTCATCGGTTGCAGCAGTGTGGGTGTGGTGGGGCACGCCCGGGACGGCGCGTGGGGAGACACCGCTCTCGGTGATCGCGTACCGTTTGTAGCCATTGGATCCGTTGCTGGACATGATCAGCTCTCCGCGATCGATCTCGACATCGAAGTCGAGATCTGCCGGCTCCACGCTGCCGGTGCCTTCTGAGAGAAGCAGATCGCCCAGGATGATTCCGGGACACTGGAACCGATCTGTCAGGTTGAAGATCTCAGGCACGAGTTTGAAACAGTCCAGGACAGTCGTCGGCGCGGCGATGACTCTGGGATAATCACCGTGACCCGCACCCAGCATCTGCCAGAGATCGCCTTGCTCGGTTTTGGTCGGTATTCCGGTGGAAGGGCCACCGCGTTGCACGTCGATCACCACAACAGGGGTTTCCATCATGGCCGACATGCCCAGACCTTCGGTCATCAAAGCGAAGCCGCCGCCGGAGGTGGCGCACATCGCCCGTACTCCAGTGTGGGCGGCGCCGATTGCCATGTTGATGACACCGATCTCATCCTCGACCTGCCGCACTATAATGTTCGCTGCACGGGCGTGTGGAGCCATCCAGTGGAGGACACCGGTGGCCGGGCTCATCGGATAGGCGCAGTAAAATTTCACCCCGGCCGCCGCACCGCCCATCGCCAGAGCCATATTACCCGTCAGCATAGCCTTGGGGTTTTCCGTCATCGGCAGGGGCTCTTCGAAAGGCTTGAAGTTGTCCGATGCGTGGTCATAGCCTGCCCGTGCGACGTCGACGTTTTCCTTTACCACCGCGTCACCCTTCCGTTTGAACTGCGCTGTCAAGACCTCAGCCAGCGGCCCGAAACCGACACCTATCATGTTGAGGGCGGCGCCTAGAGCCAGCGTGTTCTGCGCCAGCTTGTTGCGGCCGTTGTTGGTAAGTTCCTTTACGGGGAGGGGGCACAGTTGAACTCCGTCGGCCGCGTCCTTCGGTTGGATTGAGTCGCCGTTGTAAATGACTGCGGTCCCCGGGCCCATGAGCTTCAGATGACGATCCATGGTGTCCTGATTAAGAGGAATCAACAGATCGATCTTGTCGCCGAAGCTTGTCACAGGATCCACCCCGGTACGTATTGTGAGCAGGGTATGACCGCCCCGGATGAGTGACTGGTAGGCGTTGTATGCGTTCAGGTGCAGACCCCGCCGGACGAGGATGCGGGCAAAGATATTCCCCGGGGTGGCCACGCCCTGGCCGGCCGCTCCGCCAATCGAAATTGCAAGAGTTCGATTCATTCAGAATCTCCTAGGTCGATGCTTTCCAGAAAGTCGTCCAAACAATGTCGACGCAGAAACCATTCCCTTTGAAGGGTGAGCAGCCTCGTTGAACGACTCCTGGGAAGGCAAGCACTTGTACTCCAAGTACCGCCGGCTTCCCTCAAGCATTCTGTCGAGAGGGTCGGCGGGTTTGCGTTTTATTCCCTGCGGGCGAGGTCAAGCGTTCGATAGCATATCGGCAGACCACGTCGCCCGCGATCATATGTTAATGGCGGACGATTGACGCCCCCAACAACTGTCGAATCATGTTCAGTTCACAGTCAAGAACGCGGTGTTGCGTTCGGCTGGGGTTGAAAAGTCTCCCATTTGAAGAAGTAATTATAGATGCCGGCACGCGCGCAACAATCCTTAAACAGGTACACACTTTAAACTATTTTTAGCGGCACAACGATTATAAGTTGGCCTAGACTGGGCGTCCTACGAGACTTCCGGTGAGCTGCATTTTCCTCCATTCGTCTTTGCTCAAGATGGTCTCGCTAGACCGAACATGAGCCTGCCGACAAGTCGTCCGAGCCGCGCGTGCCTGCCGCGCCAGAGCCTCCAAACGGATCCCAAAAGGAGCTCTCTGGATCGTGGACCATGGACCAGACTTTGAACGTCTATCCGTCGGCCCAGCGGGCGCTCTTCCAGCAATACCACGTTGGCGGGTGCAGCAGCTGCGGTTGTCTGAGTCGTGCAGCTTAGCAGATTTGACGTTATTTTGCCACTGCTCACGAGGTGAAGCCTATTGTTTGTATGATGTTACCAACTGTGGTGAGTCTTGCACGCTGCGGGTTTATAGCGGGAGATTGCGGAGGCGAAGAGCGTTCGAAATTACTGAAACCGAGCTGAATGTCATCGCTGCGCTGGCGATTATCGGGCTGAGTAGCAAGCCAAGGAAGGGATACAGAATTCCCGCTGCGATCGGGACACCAACCGAGTTGTACGCGAAGGCGAAAAACAGGTTCTGCCTGATATTTCTCATCGTGCCCCGACTCAGCCGGCGCGCGCGCACGATCCCTCTCAGATCTCCCTGGACCAGTGTGACTCCCGCGCTCTCCATCGCGATGTCGGTGCCGTGTCCCATGGCGATTCCAACGTGGGCGGCAGCCAGTGCCGGGGCGTCGTTGATTCCGTCACCGGCCATTGCCACGATGTGGTTCTGGGATCGGAACTCCTTGATAGCTGCTTGCTTGGCGTCCGGGAGGACCTCGGCCCGGAACTCGTCGAGTCCAAGCTTGGCGGCGACCACCTCCGCTGTTTCCCGACTGTCGCCTGTCAGCATAACGATCCGGACACCCTCTTCTTGAAGCATTCGAATGGCTTCGGGGGTCGATTTCTTGATGGGGTCGGAAACGCCCAGCAGACCGGCCGGTCTGTCGTCGATAGCGAGGAACATCACTGTTTGTCCGTCACGACCGAGCCTCTCGGCCGTCTCCAACAGCGGAGTCCGGTCGATGTCGCGTTGCTCGAATAGCGTGGCGTTGCCGAGAACGATCTTGTGGCCTCCGACGGCTCCGATCACTCCCTTGCCCGTCAGGGATTTGAATTTCTCAGCTTTCTGGAACTCGACCTTGCGCCGGCGCGCCCCACCGACGATAGCCTCGGCCAGAGGGTGCTCGCTTCCCACTTCGATCCCAGCCGCCGCGCTGAGCACTTCTCTTTCAGTCCTGCCGTCGAGCGGGCAGACGGAAATCAAGCGAGGCTTTCCCTCGGTCAGCGTGCCGGTCTTGTCTATGACGAGGGTGTCCACCTTCTCGAGTATTTCAAGGACTTCCGCGTTCTTGATCAACACTCCCGCCCTGGCTCCCCTTCCGGTTCCCACCATGATGGACATCGGCGTTGCCAGTCCCAGCGCGCAGGGACACGCGATGATGAGGACCGCGATCGCATTGACGAGAGCGAACGCCATTCTGGGCTCCGGGCCAAGGACGGCCCACACGGCGAACGTTAGCACCGAAATCAGCACAATGGCCGGAACGAAGTAGGATGCCACAACGTCGGCGAGTCGCTGGATGGGCGCCCGCGTTCTCTGCGCGGCTGCGACCATTTTGACGATCCGGGCCAGCATCGTTTCGCTTCCGACCTTTTCGGCAACCATGATCAGACTGCCCGTGCCGTTGAGGGTTCCTCCCGTGACCCTGGCGCCGGCGGTCTTCTCGACCGGTATCGGCTCGCCCGTGATCATGGACTCGTCGACCGCGCTGCTCCCTTCCTCGATCCGTCCATCGACGGGTACTTTAGCCCCGGGCCGGACCCGCAGTCGATCTCCGGGGTGAACCTGTTCAAGCGGTACGTCCTCCTCGCGCCCTCCTTCATCGATCCGTCGCGCCGTCGCGGGAGCCATCTGCAACAGCGCCTTGATTGCGTTACTTGTTCGGCCTCGAGCCCGAAGCTCCAGGATCTGTCCGAGCAGAACCAGGACCGTGATGGCGGCCGCGGCTTCAAAATAGACCGCCACTCCGCCGCCGGCCTCCTCGAAAGACGCAGGGAAGGCGTCCGGGGCGATTGTCGCTATAGTGCTGTAGAGATAAGCGACGCCGGTTCCGATCCCCACCAGCGTGAACATGTTGAGGCTACGGTTCACGATTGATGCCCAGGCTCTTTCGAAAAACGGCCAGCCGCTCCAGAGCACGACCGGCGTCGCCATAACAAGCTGGACCCAGTTCAGTGCCTCGACCGAGGCGCCGCCGATGGGCCCCCTCGGTATCATGTGAACCATCGCAAGCAGCATCAGAGGCAAGGTCAGCGCCAACCCGATCTTGAATCGTCGCGTCACGTCCTCCAGTTCAGGGTTCGGTTCCTCTTCGAGGGCGATGGTTCTCGCTTCGAGCGCCATGCCGCAGTCCGGACAGGAACCCGCCTCGGACCGTACGACGTCGGGATGCATGGGGCAGGTGAATTCGGTCCGGTGGGCGGGGTATTCGAACTCTAAAGGTTCAAGCGCCATACCGCATTTGGGACAAGCTCCCGGCCCCTCCTGCTGAACTTCCGGATCCATCGGACAGGTGTAGATCCCCGTCGGGTCGTCCGGTGCCATGGGCAGGGGGACGGATATCGAACCGGCTGGCGTGTCGAGGTATCGATCCGGATCGCTTCGAAACTTTTCGAGGCAACGAGTAGAACAGAAGTAATAGACGGTCCCCGAATGTTCATGCTGCCGTGCGGAGTCGTCAACGGCGACGTTCATGCTGCAGACGGGATCTTTCACACTCCGAACGCTCATATCAGATCAGTGTACACTCCGGCTAGGAGCCTGCGGCGGGCTGGGGGAGGGTTGTGGGTGGTTGGACCTGCCAGCCTTCTCCGTCGAGGGCTTTCATGAACTCGACCAGGTCCGCTTTTTCCTGATCGGTCAGCCGCAGGGGCTTGATTTCCTGGTCCAGAGTTGGATTTTCGAAGCCGCCCTCATCGTAGAAATCGACGACTTCCTCCAGAGTCCAGAATCGCCCGTCGTGCATATACGGCCTCGTGTACAGGATGTCGCGCAGGGTCGGGGTTTTGAAACGCCCGCGATCTTCCTCGTTCTGGGTCACGACGTATCGGCCCGCGTCCGGATTCTCCTCATCCATACCGACGCCGAGGTTGTGGTATTGGTTGTCGGTGAGATTGAATCCCGCATGGCAGGCGGTGCAGTTGGACTTCTCCCGATCCTCGAACAGCGTCCAGCCACGCTGTGCCGACTCCGACAGAGCGTTCTGGTCGCCCGACATGAAACGATCCCACGCGGAGTTGCCGGATATGATCGTTCGCTCGAACGCCGCGATCGCGCGCCCGACGTTATCGATCGTGATGTCGGGCGATCCGAAAATAGCCTCGAACTGTGCTTGGTAACCCGGTATGCCGTTCAACGTCGCTACGGCCCCACGGTGTGTGTTAGCCATCTCGATAGGATTGGCGATGGGGCCGACGGCCTGTTCTTCCAGGTCCTTCGCCCGGCCATCCCAGAATACGCCAAGCTGGGCGTAGGCCAGGTTGATTACCGTTGGGGCACTGCGACCACCTTCCTGCCCGGCGACACCCATGCTGACCGGCCGACCGTCCGTGAAACCGAGTACCGGATTATGACAAGTCGCGCAGCTCACCGTTCCGTCCGACGAGAGCCTGGGATCGAAGAATAATTGCTTGCCCAGTTCGACCTTAGCCGCCGTCATCGGGTTGTTTTCCGGGATCGGTGGAGCGGCACCGATTCCCAGCGGAAGGTCTATTTCCATGGGATCGTGCGCCCCGGGAGGGAACACGAAGGCCTGATCCGTTGTTTGTGGTTGGCAGGCCGTCACCAGTAATCCGGCCAGGATGATCACCTTGAAAGTCTTCGACACAATAGCCTCCTTATAAAAAGGTATCAACTTCGTCTCCAGATTGATCTGAAGTGTATCGATACCCATCAGCGCCTGGCCTTATCCAACAATTCTACTGAACGTTCATGTACTCATCTGTCGCAGGACGTACTGCAGAATACCTCCGTGCCTGTAATACTGAATTTCGACAGGTGTGTCCAGCCGAGCCACCACCCCGAAACTCTTCTCGGAACCGGACTCATCTCGTGCGCGTACGATGAGTTTCTGTCGGGGTGACAGGCCCCCGGCGATCCCCTCGATATCAAAGCTCTCGAACCCGGTCAATCCAAGGCTTTCCCGGCCCTCTCCGTCGGCAAATTCCAGGGGGAGAACCCCCATGCCGATGAGGTTGCTCCGGTGGATTCGTTCAAAACTCTCCGTCAGCACCGCCCGAACGCCCAGCAGGCGGGTTCCCTTGGCAGCCCAGTCTCGCGAGGAACCGGATCCATATTCCTTTCCGGCGACGACGATGAGCGCGGTTCCTTCTTCCTTGTAGCGCATCGCCGCGTCATAGATGGCCATCTGTTCCTTTTCCGGAAGGTGGACGGTCCACCCTCCTTCGGTGCCGGGCGCCATCTGATTGCGGAGTCGGATGTTTCCGAACGTGCCCCGCATCATCACTTCGTGATTGCCTCGCCGCGCTCCGAAAGAATTGAAATCTCCCGGCTCGACCCCTTCGCTCAAGAGATACTCGCCGGCAGGGCTGTCCTTCGGAATCACGCCCGCCGGAGAGATGTGGTCGGTTGTGACCGAGTGTCCCAGCACAGCAAGCGCCCGGCCGTTCCGGATGTCCTCGAGGGCAGGCGCCTCGCGCGGCATGTCGTCAAAAAACGGCGGCCGCTTGACGTATGTGGAATCGTCATCCCACCCGTAAAGGTCAGTCGTGGCCGACTCCAGCGCATTCCAGCGTTCATCGCCCTGGAGCGATTCTTCGTAGGCTGTCCGGAACATTTCCGGCTGCAGGGCAGAGGCAATCGTGTCCCGGACTTCTTCGCCGGTCGGCCAGATGTCCGCGAGGAGAACCGGATTTCCGGCCGCGTCGAAACCCAGGGGCTCAACTGTCAGATCCACATCCATATTGCCGACGATCGCGTAGGCGACCACGAGCGGTGGTGATGCAAGATAATTGGCCCGGACCAGGGGACTGATCCGGCCCTCGAAATTACGGTTTCCGCTCAGGACGGACGTCGCGATCAGGTCGTGCTCCTCAATACCCGCGGCGATCGGATCAGGAAGGGGGCCGCTGTTGCCGATACAGGTGGTGCACCCGTATCCGACGAGGTGAAACCGCAATGCTTCCAGGTCCGTCAGCAATCCGGTCTTCATCAGATAGTCGGTGACGACACGAGACCCGGGAGCCAGGCTCGTCTTGACCCAGGGGCGAACGGTCAGCCCCCGCTCGACGGCTTTCCGCGCCAACAGTCCTGCGGCGATCATCACCGAAGGATTCGATGTGTTGGTGCAGCTGGTTATCGCTGCGATCACAACCGACCCGTGACCGATAGAAAACTCATCCTGGTCCAGCTTGATCGGAACGGATTTGACGAGCGCAGCCAGTGCGTCCGTTTCGGGAACGCCGCCCGAGGATGCCCGTGGCCCCTCGCCGGAATCGATCCAGTTCTCCACCCGGGCTTCACCCCCACCTCCACTCCCGTTCAGCATCGAGACCAGGACCCGGCGAAACCCGGACTTGGACTCCCTGAGGAGAATGCGATCCTGTGGCCTTTTGGGGCCTGCGATTGCGGGTTCAACCGTAGATAGGTCCAGTTCGAGCGAATCTCTGAAGATCGGGTCGGGCGTTTCAGGAGTTCGGAACAGGCCTTGAGCCTTCGAATATGTTTCGACGAGTTCGATCGAGGCGGCATCACGGCCGGTCAACGTCAGATAGTTGAGCGTCTCGCTATCGACAGGGAAAAACCCGACGGTGGCGCCGTACTCCGGCGCCATATTCGAAATGGTCGCCCTGTCCGCCAGGGAAAGATGGTCGAGACCCGGTCCGAAGAATTCGACGAACTTTCCGACAACGCCTTTAGCTCGAAGCATCTGGACAACAAGAAGGACCGCGTCCGTCGCGGTCGACCCTTCCGGCAATTGACCGCTAAGCCTGAAGCCAACCACGTCCGGGATGAGCATGGACAGGGGCTGGCCGAGCATGGCGCCCTCGGCTTCGATGCCGCCCACGCCCCAGCCGACGACACCCATGCCGTTGATCATTGTGGTGTGCGAATCGGTGCCGACGAGCGTGTCCGGGTATGCAGTGACGTTTCCACCGTCCCGGTTCGAGAAGACGACATGCGCCAGATGTTCCAGGTTGACCTGGTGCACGATCCCGGTGTCGGGAGGCACGACACGGAAATTGTCGAACGCTTTCTGACCCCACTTGAGGAACAGGTAGCGTTCGCGATTCCGCTCCAGTTCGCGCTCCGCGTTGTATGCAAAGGCCGAAGCCGAGCCATACTGATCGACCTGAACGGAATGGTCCACCACAAGATCGACAGGTTGGAGGGGGTTGATCCGTTTGGGATCTCCTCCCATGTCTCGTATCACTTCGCGCATGGTCGCCAGATCGACTATGGCGGGGACGCCCGTAAAATCCTGCATCAAGACACGCGCCGGACGGAATGCGATCTCCCATTCGGATCGTGGACCGGAGACCGATCCGGCGAGTGCGCGAATGTCTTCTGCCGAAACCGACTCCCCGTCTTCGTGACGCAGAAGGTTTTCCAACATGACCTTTAGAGAAAACGGCAGGCCGGACACACCATCAACGCCCGATTTCTCCAGCGCCTCCAGCGAAAAGTAGCGAAGGGGCTCGGTGCCCAGTTGAAGTGTGGACTCTGTTCCAAAGCTGTTCATGACTGATGTTCTTTCTCCCGCTGATTGGCTGATGGTATGTGGGCCGAACAGGTCCGCGAAGACGAGCCTGACGATCCGCACTCGGACCGAAGTTACATTATATGCGCATACCGCCTCCCTTGAATTGGTCCAGACCATCTGCTAGCGTAAGTCCTTTGGTTTGACGCTAGGAGCCTGCGCGGCAGAAGGGATCGTAGCGAGAAAGTGGAGAATCGAGGCCAGATTTTCTCGTTTTGAGGCGAATAGTGGTTCTATTCAACGAAAAATCGGGGAAATATGGACCGATTATACCGCTTTCGCAGTAGATCTCTTCTGCCGCGCAGGCTCCTCGTTTCCCGTCGTCAAACCGGGATCTCCGGAGGCTCATGCTTCACGAATACAAGGGCGTGCGGCCGACACTGGGTGAGGGTGTCTTTGTCGCGCCAGGCGCTCACGTGATTGGCGACGTAGAGATTGGCGACCACTCCAGTATCTGGTTCAACACCGTGGTTCGCGGCGACGTCGACTACATTCGAATCGGACATCGGACGAACATACAGGATGGTTCGATTTGTCACGGCATGTTGGATGAATGCCCCGTGATCCTGGGTGACTTTGTGACCGTCGGTCACGGTGCCATCCTGCACGGTTGCACTGTGGAATCCCACTGCTTGATCGGAATGGGCGCGACGATCATGAACAATGTGCGTGTCGGAGCGGGATCGATCGTCGCTGCGCGGGCGCTGTTGACGGAAAACACCGAGATCCCGCCCAGGAGCCTGGTTTAGGGAGCTCCCGGTAGAGTGAAGAGGGCGTTGACGGAAGAAGAAATCGCCGGCATCGACGAATATGCCTGGCGGTATTGCCGGTACAAGGACGCGTACCTGGCCGGTCCTGATAAGCGATGATCAAATTGGTTCGTGGTACCTACGACATCCTCCCGCCCGACATCCATATCTGGCACGCCATCGAGGCGGAAATGAGGGCTGTGTTCGAATCGTACTCGTTTAACGAGATCCGTACCCCAATCTTCGAGTCGACCGAACTGTTCGTCCGGGGAGTCGGGGAAGAAACCGATATCGTTTCGAAAGAGATGTACACGTTCAAGGACAAGGACGAGAAGACCTCTTTGACTCTCAGGCCCGAGGGAACAGCGCCAGTTGTCCGCTCCTACATTGAACACCATCTTTCTGATGAATCCAGGATGATCAAGCTCTACTACATCGGTGCGATGTTCCGTCGGGAACGACCCCAGAGGGGCCGTTTCCGGCAGTTTTATCAGGCCGGAGTGGAGGTTCTTTCTCCCAACGACAACCCCGCCATCGAGGCGGAGGTTGTCGAAATGCTCATGCTGCTGTTCGAGCGGCTGGAAGTTTCGTCGCTGGACCTGGCTGTGAATTCGATCGGGTGCCGGGAATGTCGGCCCTCATACATCGAGAAGCTGCGGAGCGAAATCCGCGGGCGCCGTGAAGGTTTGTGTGAGGACTGTCGCAACCGGGGTGAGAAGAATCCACTGCGTGTCTTCGACTGCAAAGTGAAATCCTGCCAGGCGCTGATAGGGGAGCTGCCGACGATTACCGACAACCTCTGTCAGGAGTGCAGGGAGCACTTCTCCGGATTTCGCGCGTACCTGGATGAAAGAGAGATCCCGTACCGGGTGGAGCCCCGGCTCGTCCGAGGCCTGGACTATTACATGCGAACGACGTTCGAGATACTTTCTTCCAGCCTGGGGGCTCAGGACACTCTGGTGGGAGGCGGCCGCTACGATGGCCTCAGCGAAGACCTGGGCGGTCCCCCGACTAACGGGTTTGGTTTCGCGATGGGGCTTGAGCGGTTGATCCTGTCGATTCCGGAGCCCGAAAAGCTGGCGCCGGGACCCGGCCCGGCCTATTTCCTGGCGACAATGGGCGAGGACGCATTCCGGTACGCCACGCTTCTGGCACGCAAATTGCGAAAGGCAGGCTGTTCGGTCTATCTGGATTTCGCCGGGCGCAGCCTCAAGAGCCAGATGAGATTGGCAGGGAAGCTCGGTGCAGCTCAAGTTGTCATGATAGGTGAAAACGAGATCAAGTCCGGGACCCTCATCGTTCGGGACATGAACACCCGGGAGCAAAGGGAGTTGAGCGAGTCTGAACTGATGGAGACGGGCTGCTAGGAGTCTGCGCGGGAGAAGGGATCGTGGCGAGAAAGTGGAGAATCGAGGCCAGATTTTCTCGATTTTGAGGCGAATAGTGGTTCTATTCAACGAAAAATCGGGGAAACATGGACCGATTATGCCGCTTTCGCAGTAGATTCCTTCTGCCGCGCAGGCTCCTACGGAAGTACTGGAAATGAAGAGAACCCATAGTTGTGGAGAGTTGACCGCGGCCGATGCGGGAAAAGAAGTTGTGCTCATGGGGTGGGTGAACCGGCGGCGGGACCACGGCCAGCTTGTTTTCATAGATCTGCGTGACAGAGAGGGCATTACCCAGGTCGTCCTGCACCCGGAACGCGACGCCGACGCCCACGGGCAGGCCAAGCGATTGCGTTCCGAGTTCGTGATCGCCGTGCGGGGAAAGGTTTCCCTGAGGGATGGGGAACTGGCCAACCCCAGCTTGAAGACCGGTGAGATCGAAGTGGACGTCGAGCGGGTCGATGTTTTCAGTGAGGCCCGGACCACGCCCTTTCCGATCGAGGACGACATTTCAACCTCCGAAGATCTGCGACTGAAATACCGTTACCTCGATCTGCGCCGCCCGCAGATGCAGGCCAATTTCCATCTTCGGCATCAGGTCATGATGGCGATTCGCGCCTATATGGATCGGGAGGGATTCTGGGAGGTCGAGACCCCCTTCCTGACGAAGTCGACTCCGGAGGGTGCGAGAGACTATCTGGTTCCCAGCCGGCTCTCCCACGGTAACTTCTATGCCTTGCCGCAATCGCCACAGATCTTTAAGCAGATCCTGATGGTTTCCGGCTTTGAAAAGTATTTCCAGATCGTCCGATGCTTTCGCGACGAAGACCTCCGTGCCGACAGACAGCCCGAGTTTACTCAAATCGACGTCGAGATTTCCTTTCCGGACGTGGATGATTTCTTTGCTGTGATGGAAGGCTTGATGGTCGAAGTGTTCAAAGTGAAAGGCCTCGAGATCGAGTGTCCATTTCCCCGAATGAGCTATGACGACGCGATGGACCGTTACGGCTCAGACAAACCCGACACCCGTTTCGGAGTCGAGTTGCAGGACTTTACCGAAGTATTTCGCGAAGCGGAACCGTCCTTGTTCCGGGATATCGTTGAGGGGGGCGGTACCGTTCGGGGTCTGCTAGCGCCGGTGTCCTACTCTCGCCGGATACTGGATGAAATCGACACTTTCGTAAAGCACCTGGGCGGTGCGGGCGTGGCGTGGTTGAAAGTGACCGATGAGGGGACCAGTGCGGTTCCACCAATCAAAAAAGCGGGTGCCGCGGCCATCGAGGCCCTCTTGACCAAGGCTCGGGCGCGTCCTGGAGAGACGGTTTTCATGGTTGCGGGGAACCGGGGCGATGTCCTTCCCACGATGGGCGCACTGAGGTTGGAACTGGCCCGCCGCGAGGGCTGGATTCCTTCGGGCAAATGGAATTTTTTGTGGGTGGTAGACTTTCCGCTCTTCGAATTCGATTCCACCGAGAATCGCTGGGCGTCCACGCACCATCCATTCACTTCCCCGGTCGCCGAAGATCTTTCCATCCTGGAGAGTGACACCGGCAAAGTCCGCGCTCAGGCTTACGACATGGTTCTCAACGGGGTGGAATGTGGCGGCGGTTCGATCAGGATTCACCAGAGTGAAGTTCAGGCGCAAATCTTCAAGCTGCTGGGGCTTGACGAAGAGGAGGCGGCCGAGAAATTTGGTTTCTTTCTCGAGGCTCTGGAATACGGAACCCCGCCCCACGGCGGGATCGCGCTCGGCCTCGATCGAATCATCATGCTGCTGGCCGGAGGCCAATCGCTCCGCGACGTGATTGCCTTCCCCAAGACGGCCCGGGCGGTCGATCTGATGAGTGGCTCGCCGTCGAGGGTAGGCGACCAGCAACTCAAGGAACTGGGAATACGAACCCGGAAGAGTTGATGCCTCTTCGGCGTCACGTCAGTTTCTTTTCAACACGAAGACACGAAGTCACAAACGAAAGTTGAATTTCATTAAGCCTGATTCCTTCTTCGTGCCCTTCGTGCCTTCGTGTTGAAAAGAATGTTCCGGTGTGAGGAGCCTTTCGGTAAACGAACGGACGTGGCTTATGTCCAAGATACAGGTATTGCCTGACGTAGTTGCCAACCAGATCGCTGCGGGTGAGGTGGTCGAGCGGCCGGCGTCGATCGTCAAGGAACTGATCGAGAACTCCATCGATGCCGGTGCGGGCAAGATTTTCGTCGAAGTTCGTGGTGGCGGCAGATCCCTCATTCGCGTGATCGACGACGGAAATGGCATGAGCCGGGAAGATGCGGCGCTCTGTTTCCAGCGACACGCAACCAGCAAACTTCAGGACTCGAAAGATCTGCTTTCGATCCGGACATTAGGTTTTCGAGGCGAGGCCTTGCCCTCGATAGCGTCTGTTGCCAGGGTTCGCCTGGAGACCCAGCTTCGGGATACCGACGTCGGTACGTCCGTAGAGGTGGCGGCGGGTGAGGTCCTTTCCATTAAGGAGGATGCTTTTCCCGAGGGCACCCAGATCACTATCGAGGACGTTTTCTATAACGTCCCCGCCCGGAGTAAATTCCTGAAGTCGGAATCTTACGAACTCAGCCGGGTCACGTCCTTATGCACCCACTTCGCGCTCGCGTTTCCCGGAATTCACTTTGTGTTGAAGAGCGGAAACTTCGAGATCCTGTCGGCCCCGACCGCGACCGGCTATCGCGACCGAATATTTCAGGTGTTCGGACAGGACCTCCTGGACGAATTAGTCGAGTACCAGAAGGACTGCGGCCCCGGGCTCAAGATTCACCTTTTCACGTCTCGACCCCACGTCCAGAAGTACAACCGGAACTCGATGTTCTTTTTCGTCAACCGCCGTGTCGTGAGGGACAAGATCATATCGCACGCCTTTAGCGAGGCTTATCGCAGCATCCTTCCTTCCGGCACTTTTCCCGTTGCGATGTTGTTCGTCGAGGCGCGTCCAAAGGACGTGGATGTGAACGTCCATCCCGCCAAGACGGAAGTTCGGTTCCGTCAGGGATCACTGATTCACGATGCGATTCGAAACACGGTGGCCGACGCCCTGACCTCGGACAAGACCATCGTTCCAATGGAAGAGGGCACTGCCGGGGCGTCACTGTATCGCGCTCCGGAGTTCAAGCCCCGGGTGCCGACTTCCTGGAGTGGAGGCCCGCTCGCGAAAGAGCCGATTGCCGATTCTCCCGCGGCGCTGACTTATTCCGAAGGGAGGGTTCTGGCTTTCGACTTCCAGCAGGGACAGACGGTGACGGGGGGGGATGCGGCCCCTGGGACCGGCTCCCCGCGCGATTTCGAATTGGTCCGGAGCGAGATTCGGCCTCTGGGCCAACTCCAGGACAGTTTCATCATCGCCGCAGACTCTTCAGGTCTGGTTGTCATCGACCAGCATGTGGCCCACGAACGCGTTCTGTTCGAGGCGTACATTCGTGAACGTGCCGACGAGCAGGTCCAGGTGCAACAGCTCTTGATGCCGATCCTGATTGAGTTAAGCCCCGCTCAGGAGGTCCTGATTGAAGCCCTGAAGCCGGAGCTGGACCGAAACGGTTTCGAGGTGGAACCGTTTGGGGGGCGGACTCTGGCAGTGAAAACAGCCCCTGCCATCCTGAAGGCCGGGGCTGTTGAAAAGCTCGTCCGCGAACTGCTGGACGGTCTGGAACGCGAACATCAGGGCTTGAGCATCGACCATTTTCGCAAGAAAATTGCGGCTACGGTGGCCTGTCATGCAGCAATCAAGATCAACAATCCGCTCGATGGTGTTAAGATGCGATGGCTGGTTACGGAGCTGATGAAAACAGATGTTCCGACGGTTTGTCCCCATGGCCGTCCGATCATCGTGAGATACGATCTTCGGGAGATACATAAGGCGTTCAAGCGTTCTTGACCGACAAAGGTGACTGGGCCGGTATTGGTCATAACGAATGATCTGTGGTTTGGCGCAAGCGTTAGCTTTGATTTTCCTCAGCAATCACGATAGTCTCTACACTTACTTTTACTAGGAGGATTCTGTATGGCAGGTAAGATGACGCAGACTCAGATAATCGCCGCCATGGCGGAGAAGGCGGATGTCAGTAAGAAGGAAGCTAAAGCCTTCATCACTGCTCTCTCCGAACTGGCCCACAAAGAAACTAAGAAGAACGGTGAGTTTACGTTTCCCGGCGTCGGCAAGCTTGTGAAGCAGAAAAGAAAAGCGCGTACGGGACGAAATCCCGCGACGGGCGAAGCGATCAAGATCCCCGCCAAGACCGTGCTGAAGTTCCGAATCGCCAAGGCAGCGAAGGACGCGGTTCTGGGCGTCAAGAAAAAGAAGTAATCGGCTACTTCGACCGGGGTTCGCAAAGTTTGGATTCGCGGGAACCGACCCGTTGGGAGCGTGTTCCCGCGAATCTGTTTTCGTTCGCCTTCGGGACCACGCCTGGGTCGACGGCCATCCCTCAATCCGATCTATTCCACCACCTCCGCTCCGTCCCGGACAGGGACCAGTCCACCCATAAACCATCCGATGATGGACGTCACCGCCGCAATTACGCTGTTTACGATCAAGCCCACGAGGCGAATGCCCATCGCCGCAAGAAAGCCGACTGGTCCGGGTTGGTTTAGAGCAATCGGGTTGTTGAAGTGTGTATCGCCCGCTACGTAGGAGAGACCGGTGCCGAAAAGGATCAGGACTTGAGACACCAGGGCGATCATAACGCCCACCTGGACGGCCCCCCCCACACCGTAGCCCTTGTAACGCCTCGAGATTGCCGGCCACAATAACGTGAGATGCGTTTGCAGCGTCACCATCGAGAAATACTGGATGCCGGCTTCATAGGGGGCTCCGGCCTGGCTCATGACCAGTTTTCCAAGGAAGAAGATCAGCAGCAGAAGGGCGGGCAGTGTGATGAAGTGTGCTTTTTCTTTCATGTATCCCTCCGGTTGTCGAAGGGATTGTATGCCAGGACAGGGGGTCGTGGCGAGGGTTCGTGACAGGTGCGAGTGAGAAGTACGCTGCGTAGTTTCGTTGGTGCCTGAATCCACTGGTGGACACAGCTACCCGGACCCGGTACCTCTAACGGTGCCTTTCAGAAATTAGTTCTGGGCCCTGGTCGATTGCCAGTTGTGGAAATCCGACCCCAGGATGAAGAACTTGCGGCCGATCCGCATTGTCGGGATGCTCTCCTCCTCGATGATCCGGCGGAAGTGCCGGATGGAGAAGCCCGCCATCGAGGCGGCGGACGGAATATCGAGAAACATCTTCGTCGGGGGGGCGCTTTGTGTTGTCGCTTCTTTCAACATAATGACCGTCTCCTGACCTGCATTCAGAGCACATCGCTTGCCATGGTGTGCGTCGGGGTTTTTCGTTCTCTTCGGAAGAACGCCTGACCCATCGCCGCCCCTGCCAGTACGTGTTTGGGCCGTTCAGGACGGGGCGTTTCGGCCGCCGCGTTGTGGATGCCGACCGCATTGCCTGTGTTGGCGGAGACGCCGTTCGTCATTGTTTTGACGATCGAGACCCATCGGATGTCAGAAGGATGACGGAACGCTAAGGGCCCGCTCAAGAATAACGTCACATTTTGGCATCCCACCGTCGCGCCATCTTCGCGGACCGTCGCGCCATCTTCGCGGGACCGTCGCGCCATCTTCGGCCGCTCCTCAATCGCAGATGTCGGGCTATTTCTCCGGTCTGCTCAATCGGTCGCGACCGAATCTGACCGAAATCTGGGCGCCAATTCTGTGAAGTTGTTCTTGAGCGGACCCTGGATGGAGCGGAAATGGCGTGCCTCGAGACTCCGGGCCCCGATTTGACACTGCCGACCCGTGGTCCTACCCTTGAACGGTGTCCCCGGCTATTGAAGTTCGGAACCTGTCGAAAACCTACCGCCGCTGGTGGTCCAGGAAGGGCGTTCACGCGTTGGTCGACGTCGACTTGGAGGTGGAGCGCGGCTCGATTTTCGGTCTGCTGGGTCCGAACGGTGCGGGGAAGACCTCTCTGATCAAAATTGCCCTGACGATCGCCCACCCCAGCCGGGGGGAGGTGGTGTTGCTGGGACAGGGGACCCATGACCGGTCCGTCTTCAAGAGAGTCGGCTATCTCCCGGAAAATCCGAGGTTCCCTGCACACCTCACTGCCTGGAACGTTCTTCGTCTCTACGGCAGCATGAGCGGCAGGGACATGAACTACATCCGCGAGAAGGGGCCGGAGTGGCTCGAACGTGTGGGCCTGTCCGGGTGGGAGCGCGTTCGGGTCGCAAAGTTTTCCAAGGGCATGGTCGAACGGCTGGCTTTTGCTCAAGCGGTGATTCACGATCCCGACTTGATTTTCCTGGACGAACCGACCGATGGGCTGGACCCGCTCGGACGCATGGAAATGCGGAAGATCTGCAGGGAACTCGCCGCCGCCGGAAAAACGATCTTCATCAATTCGCATATCCTGGCTGAGATAGAGACGGTATGCGATCGCGTCGCCCTGATGAAGGAAGGCCGAATCATCGACGTCGGCACGGTGGCCGATTTCACTTCCGGCGATGAGACGTACGAGATCGTGGTCGCGACCCAGGACGACGATCTGGGGACGTGGTTCGAGAGCCGGAAACTAGGCTTCTCGATCGACAATGGGCAGTTTCGGGTCCTCCTCCCGGACCGGAATTCCGCCAACCAGTTGATCGACGCTCTACGAACCCGCGGCGTCGAAATCGAGTCCGTATCCCCCAGGCGCAAGTCCCTCGAGTCGGTTTTCCTGGAAAGAGTATGTTGAACCCGCTGAAGCCAGGCGTGTTTTTCGACACGTTCGAGGAGTCGTTCAGGAACAACATGTTCCTATTTTTTTTTGCGATCTCCTCGCTGTTCATCGCCTCGATCGCGCTGGCGTTGAACATGGACATCGTCAGTGGGGTCATAGCGGGAGTCACCTTCTTTGGAGAGGAGTTGGAGATTCCCAGGATGACCGTTCCGCAATTCATCAACGCCGTTCAGTCCGGTATGGCGATGATGATTGCCACGATCGGATTGTTCCTGGCGCTGATGGCCACCTCGACGCTGTTCCCCTTGATGACTCAGAAAGGCAGCATTGAGCTGCTGCTGTGTCGCCCCGCCCCCCGCTGGCGTTTGATGGTCGCCCGTTTTCTGGGCGGCACCGCCATCATGGCCCTCAATGCCG
The DNA here is from genome assembly GCA_965262425.1 of Terriglobia bacterium. Classification (GTDB taxonomy): domain Bacteria; phylum Acidobacteriota; class Terriglobia; order 20CM-2-55-15; family 20CM-2-55-15; genus CAZOZZ01. Next base: position 4,728,718 of record OZ253536.1, read on the forward strand.
GGTACTTGATTGTCGGCGTCTGGTTGGTTCTGGGATTGAAGTCCGGAATCTGGAACACCGGGTTTCCGAAGTCAACCCTTCTGATCGTCACCGCGTTCGTGTTCTTGTACTCGGCCGTGATGACCCTGTCGGTGATGACCGAGAACGGCCCGGTGGGACTACTGGCCGGATATGCCATCCTGATGTTTTCGCCGGTTCTGGCCGCCCACGAGAGAATTACGCCGGCCTTTTCGAAGGAACTTTACCGGGAGATATTTCGTTCACTCTACTGGGTGTTGCCGAAGGTGGCCGAGATGATCGGAGCGGCCAGGAGCCTGATAGCGGGCACGCCGCTGGAGATCGGTTCGGTCCTGTGGACGTCCGGGCTGTTCACCGCCGGGTGCTTTGTTGTCACTTTGGTATACTTCAGTAGAAGAGACTATTGAAAAACGGAACGAGGTCCAAACCATGAAATGGGTCATTGGTGTGATTTTTCTTGCGGTGACGATCGCGGTCGTCGCGAGTTTTCCTGGAACAGTTGAAGCGGTCAATCCGGACGAGGCCCTGCTGCGCCTGTTCCCGATCGACACGAAGGGCGTGGGCTTTGTCGATTTGGCCCAACTCCGGGATAACCCGTTGATCAACGAACTGGTTATCGACAGGATCCTGCGGGACAAGCCCCTAGTGATAGACGAGTTTGAGGAGCAGACAGGACTGGATCTGGAGTCGGACATCCAACAGATCATGGTCGGACGGACCGGCGAGAAAGAGTTCCTCATCGTCGCCAGGGCGAATTACGAGGGCTTCAGAGTCGAGCAGTATTTCAACGACAAGGGTCTCGATTTTGATACCTACGCGGGAAGCACGCTGTACTTCCCCGATGGTGATGACGACGACGGAGCGGTCAGCTTCGTGGACGGTCTTGTCCTGGTCGGAGACAGAAACTCGATCCAGGAAGCCCTCGACCGCTTGAACGCACCCTCGACCACGGCCATGGCCAATCAAAGCCTGCTGGATTCCATTAATTCGATCGACGAGGGAAGCCAGGTCTGGGCGGTTGGCGCCTTCGAGGACTTTCTGCTTCCCGATGGGATCGCGCCCGCGATGACTACCGACCTGTTCGACGCGCTCGAGGGCGGCACTTACCAGATGCACATCGACTCGATCGTAACCGCCCGAGCCATCGGCGACTTCACGACCCCCGAAGTCGCCCAACGAACAACCGATCTGCTCCGGGGCCTGGTCGCGCTCGGCAAGATGCAAGCCTACGAGCGACAGGAATTCATCGAACTCCTGGACGGCGTCCAGATCGAAACCATCGACGCCACTGTCCAAATCAACTTCTCCGCCGACGGCGACCTACTCCGCCGCTTACACGAATCCGACGACAGGCAATAATAGAAAGGATCCAGCTTGATCGAAAGAGGCGCTCTTCAAGAGCGCCTCTCTCTCTTTAGCCGAACAGAGAGCACCGTAGACGCCCCGAGACCAAGGCGCGCGGAGCGAGGCCGAGAAGGCGCATTCCTATGCGTTGACGAGGCCGAACGACAAGCAACGCCGGTATCGGGGATGGATACGGCGCTCGACCGGATTTAGCCTCTAGCGCCGGACATGGATGCTAGGAAGTCGGCATTCGCCTTCGTCTTCGACATCTTCTCCAGTAGCAACTCCATCGCTTCGACTGTCGACAGCGGGTTGAGAACTTTCCGCAGAATCCAGATCCGAGTCAATTCGTCCTTGGAAACCAGGAGCTCCTCTTTTCGCGTGCCGGACCGGTTTATGTCGATGGCCGGGAAGACCCGCTTGTCGACCAGCTTCCGGTCGAGGCCGATCTCCATGTTGCCCGTGCCCTTGAACTCCTCGAAGATGACATCGTCCATCCGGCTTCCGGTGTCCACCAGGGCCGTGGCGATGATCGTGAGGCTGCCCCCTTCTTCGATGTTGCGGGCTGCGCCGAAGAACCGCTTCGGCCGCTGCAAGGCGTTCGAGTCGACGCCACCGGAGAGGACCTTCCCCGAGGGCGGCACGATCGTGTTGTAGGCCCGGGCCAGGCGTGTGATCGAATCGAGCAGGATGACTACGTCGCGCTTGTGTTCCACCAGTCGCTTAGCCTTCTCGATGACCATCTCGGCAACCTGTACGTGGCGCGAAGCCGGCTCGTCGAACGTCGAACTGATCACCTCTCCATTGACTGACCGCTGCATGTCGGTGACCTCTTCGGGCCGCTCGTCGATCAGCAGAACGATCAGGATGACCTCCGGCTGGTTCGCGGTGATGGAGTTGGCGATCGTCTGCAACAACATCGTCTTGCCGGTTCTTGGCGGCGCGACGATCAGCCCGCGCTGGCCCTTCCCGATAGGAGTCAACAGGTCCAGCACCCGGGCCGACAGCTGGTCCTTCTCAGTCTCCAGCGTCAGTCTTTCGTCTGGGTAAAGCGGCGTCAGGTTGTCGAAAAAGATCTTGTTGCGGGCCTGGTCGGGATGTTCGAAGTTGACGGCTTCGACCTTGATCAGAGCGAAGTAACGCTCACCTTCCTTCGGCGGGCGCACCTGTCCGGACACCGTGTCGCCGGTTCGTAGATCGAACTTGCGAATCTGTGACGGCGATACATAGATGTCGTCGGGGCCGGGAAGGTAGTTGTAATCGGGGGCTCGGAGGAAACCGAACCCGTCGGGCAGGGTTTCCAGCACGCCTTCACTGAAAATGAAGCCGCTCTTTTCGGTCTGGGCCTGGAGGATCTTGAAGATCAACTCCTGCTTGCGCATCCCCGATGCTCCCTGGATGTTCAGGTCTTTGGCGACCTGGGTCAGGGCGGCGATGTTCATTTCTTTTAGCTGGGCGATGTCTCGTGTGGCGGTCCCTTCGGCACGCTCGGTTGATACTTTCTTGGTCATAGGTGGGTTTTTCTCACTCATGCAGGTTTTTTTGAAATCGCGGCTTGCGGGCACGGTTCCGGATCGGCCCCGTATCCTCCACCTTAGGAAATGGCAGTTCGAATCCTGTTCAAGATGGAATCTCTTCCAAGACGCGTGACTGCGGAGAATGAAATCAGTTCTTCGGTCCCGAGCGTTTCCTTGGCTTTTCGGATCGAGTGGTTCATCTGATTCCGTTTAAGTTTATCAGCCTTGGTCAGGATGACAGAGTTCTCGATATGGTAATAGTCCAACCACTCCTTCATTAAGAGGTCGTTTGGAGTAGGTGGAATTCGACAATCGACGAGCAACAATGCCAGTTTCAGCTGCGGGCGATCCCGCAAGTATCCTTCGACCATCTTCCGCCATCCCGCCTGCACGCTCTTGGGTACCTTTGCATATCCATACCCGGGCAAGTCAACAAAGTAGAAGTGGTCATTGATTGAATAGAAGTTGATGGTTTGTGTGCGGCCTGGTGACTTGCTGATCCGGGCCAACCCCCGAAGGTTGACCAGAGCGTTCAGTAGTCTTGATTTTCCGACATTCGAGCGGCCAATGAAAGCAATTTCGTGAAATCGGTCTCTGGGAAAGTCATCCGGATCCAGGGCGCTCTTGACAAATCGGGCGGAAATAACCTTCACAGGAAGCTGAGCGCGAACGGCTCTTTTCCGAACATATCCATTTTAGCAATTCTTGTCGGAAAAGGTCCAGTTCGGTGTTTCTGGCTCATGATTCATCAGTGCATGATGGAACCGGGCCGGACCGTCGATTCACTCGCTACCCGTGGATCGAACCCTTCAACCCCTTCGAGTGGGGTGGGCTGCTCCGTCAGGGCGACTTTGAGGACGTCATCCAATTCCTTGACGAGGTGGATGGTGAATTCTTCCAGGATATTGGCAGGAATGTCGGCCAGATCTTTCTGGTTGTCCTCGGGAATGATAATCGTCCGAATTCCGACGCGATGTGCCGCCAGCAGCTTTTCCTTCAATCCCCCGATCGGCAGTACTTTTCCGCGCAGCGTTATCTCGCCGGTCATGGCGACGTTGCTGTGCACCGGAATCTGAGTCAGCGCGCTGACGATCGACGTCGCCATCGTAATGCCCGCCGAAGGCCCATCCTTGGGAATGGCCCCTTCCGGGACATGAATATGGATATCGAGCCTCTGATAGAAATCGCTCGGAATTCCAAAATCATGCGCCCGCGCCCGTACATAACTCATGGCGGCCTGGGCCGATTCCTGCATCACGTCGCCGAGTTTACCCGTCAGCGTGAGCTTGCCGCTTCCCTCCATCAAGGTCGCTTCGGTGGCAAGGATCTCACCGCCGACCTCGGTCCAGGCAAGACCGGTAACAAAGCCGATTTCGTTCGTTTCTTCGTGACGACTCGAACGGTACTTCGGAATGCCGAGGTAGTCCGACAGATTGTCGTTGGTGATTTCCGCCCTGTATTTCTTGCCTTCCCGGACCACCGCACGCGACACCTTGCGGCAGACTCCCGAAATCTCGCGTTCGAGGTTGCGGACCCCGGCCTCGCGCGTGTAGCCCCGGACGATGGTTGGGATCGTGGCGTTGTCGAATTCCAGCTGCTTGGTGGCGATGCCTGTCGTCTCGAGCTGTTTTGGGATCAGGAAGCGCTTCGCGATTTCCACCTTCTCCTCCTCGGTATAACCGGGGAGCCGGAGGATTTCCATGCGGTCCTGCAGCGGCTGCGGGATCGTATGCAACACGTTCGCGGTTGCAATAAACATGACCTGGGAGAGATCGTAGTCCACGTCCAGGTAGTGGTCGTTGAATGTGGAGTTCTGCTCCGGATCCAGCACCTCGAGCAGTGCCGCGGCGGGATCACCCCGGAAGTCCGTGCTCATCTTGTCGACTTCATCGAGAAGGAACACCGGATTCATCGTGCCGGCCTTCTTGATCATCTGGATGATCTGCCCTGGTAGCGCACCGATATAAGTGCGGCGATGTCCCCGGATCTCGGCCTCGTCGCGGACCCCGCCCAGGGCCAGCCGTACGAATTTGCGGCCCGTTGCTCGGGCGATAGACCGGCCAAGCGAGGTCTTGCCGACACCCGGAGGGCCCGCAAAGCACAGGATCGAACCCTTGGGCTTTTTGACGAGCTGGCGGACTGCGAGGAACTCCAATATCCGTTCCTTGATCTTATCCAGGCCGTAGTGATCCTCGTTCAGGATACGTTCGGCGGCATCGATATCCCGGATCTCCCGGCTTCGTTTTTTCCACGGCACCGCAACAAGCCAGTCGATATAGTTGCGCGAGACGGTCGATTCAGCCGACATCGCCGGCATCATCTCGATGCGACGCAATTCCTGGGTTGCCTTTTCGTAGGCCTCCTTCGTCATTCCGGCATCTTCGACCTTGGCTCGCAGCTCCTCCATATCGGACTTTTCGTCTTTCTTTCCGAGCTCCCGCTGGATCGCCTTGATCTTTTCGTTGAGGTAATATTCCTTCTGCGCCCGTTCCATCTGCCGTTTGACACGACTCTGGATGGATCGATCCACCTGCAGCTTTTCGATCTCGATGTCGAGCAGGTCCGCAAGTCGCTTGCAGCGCTCCACGGGATTGAAGATCTCTATAAGTTCCTGCTTTTCTTCGATGGATAGTGTCAGGTGCGAGCAAATCGTGTCTGCCAGCCGACCGATGTCATCCATCCGTATCGCCGAAAGAACTTGCTCGTAATTCACGTTCTGGCTCAGCTTGACGTATTGCTCGAAGAGTTGGCTGACGCGCGCGATCAGGTTGTCGTATCCGGAAAAGGACTGGTTCTTGAACGGAGACAGGCGGAGGTTGGCGGCCATGTGGCCGTTTTCTTCCGAAAGTTGCAGAATGCGAGCCCGTTCGATGCCCTCGACCAGAACCTTCGTGTTTCCGTCCGGGAGCTTCAGCGCCTGGACCAGGTTCGAAATGGTTCCGATCTGATAGATCTCGTTCGGCTTCGGGTTGTCGACCGAAGCGTCGTACTGCGTCGCCAGGAAGATTCGTTTGTCGCCTTCCATCGCCATTTCCAGTGCACGCACAGAGGACTTCCGTCCTATCACGAAGGGGACCAGCATGTAGGGGAAGATGACTACGTCCCGGATAGGGACCATCGGCAACTTGACCTGCTCGTATTTATCCTTTGCGCTCATTAGTTCACTTCCGGGTTCAGGATTTGTCGGGGATCCTGACTGGTTGGGACAACCGATCCATTCGCCTGTCCAGCCTTTTTCTGTCTATCCAGCCTTTTCGTACGGCAACCGTACTTCCTTCTTTTCGACCATTCGTTTCGTGATCGTTAGCGCTTCCTGGCTTTTTTGTCCCGGGAGGGAGTACATAACGTCAAGCATCAGTTCTTCCATAATGATACGCAGGCCGCGGGCACCCACCTTTCGCTTTATGGACTGGTCTGCGATAGCCGCAATGGCTTCCTTGGAGAACTTCAAATCGACGTTTTCGTATTCGAACAAACGCTGGTACTGCTTGACGAGCGCATTCTTTGGCTGGGTCAGGATCTTCACCAGGGCGTCCTGATCCAGGTCGTGCAGAGTTGCCACGACCGGTACCCGGCCGACGAATTCGGGGATCATCCCATACTTAATGAGATCTTCGGGTTCTACCATGTCGATCAGCGCCGACCGATTCTCTGTGGTCTTTGCGCGCAGCTCGCCCTGAAATCCCATCGTGCTACCCTTGGCGAGCCGTTTTTCGACCATGTTCTCCAGGCCCACGAAAGCTCCACCGCAGATAAACAGGATGTTGGTCGTATCGACCTGTGTGAATTCCTGATGGGGGTGTTTCCGACCACCCTGAGGCGGGACGTTGGCGACCGTGCCCTCAAGCATCTTTAACAGTGCTTGCTGGACCCCTTCGCCCGACACATCGCGCGTGATCGAAGGGTTTTCGTCTTTTCGACCTATCTTGTCGATCTCGTCGATATAAATAATCCCTGTTTGAGCCCTTTCCACATCCCCACCGGCACTCTGTACCAGTCTCAGGATGATGTTTTCGACGTCTTCGCCGACGTAACCCGCCTCGGTCAAGGTGGTTGCATCTACGATCGCAAACGGGACGCTCAGGAGCCGCGCAAGTGTTTGAGCCAGCAAGGTCTTGCCGGTCCCGGTGGGTCCGATCAAGAGGATGTTGGATTTCTGCAGCTCGACTTCGGACTTTTTTCGGGCCAGTTCGATCCGCTTGTAGTGGTTGTAGACAGCCACGGCCAGCTTCTTCTTCGAGGTGGTCTGACCAATTACGTATTGATCCAGGAACTCTTTGATTTCAGGTGGTTTCGGAAGGTGGACGTTGCTCGGAGCCGGCTCGACGCTCTGGTCTTCATCAATAATGTCCTGACAGACAGCGACGCATTCATCGCAGATGAACACCGTGGGGCCGGCGATCAACTTCCGAACATCGTTCTGGCTCTTGTTACAAAAGGAACACCGAAGCACATCACCGCTGTTCTTCTTCAAAGCGCTTTCCTCCACACCGTTTGCGCACACCTGGCCGCAAATCGGAATTCATTCGACCTTCTACTGCATCAACGTATGGGGCGTCATTGGCGTTTTGAAATGACTTCGTCAATCAGGCCATATTCCTTACATTGTTCTGAGCTCATGATGTAGTCGCGTTCCACGTCCTTTTCGATCTTCGCCAGGGGCTGGTCCGTATGTTTGACCAGGATGTCGTTCAGGATGCTGCGCATTCGGAGGATCTCTTTTGCGTGGATCTCGATGTCGGTTGCCTGCCCCTGAAGCCCGCCCAGCCACGGTTGGTGGATCAGGATCCGGGAGTGGGGGAGCGCGAAACGCTTCTTAGGGGATCCGGCCGCAAGCAGAACCGCTGCCATGCTGGCTGCTTGTCCGACGCAGATTGTCGTCACATCGGGACGGATAAACTGGATTGTGTCGTAAATCGCCAGTCCAGCCGTTATCGATCCCCCGGGAGAATTGATGTAGAGCGAGATATCGCGATCCGGATCTTCAGCCTCGAGGAAGAGCAGTTGGGCCGTGACGACGTTGGAGACATTGTCGTCGATCGGCGTGCCGATGAAAATGATACTGTCGCGCAGCAGTCGCGAATAGATGTCGTAGGCTCGCTCGCCGCGGTTGGTCTGTTCCACGACCATGGGGATCAAAGTATTTCTTTCTTCAATGTTGTTGCGCATTCACCGGTTCCACTGCATCGGGCAACGTCAAACAAAGCCCTGGTTATACTTATCGGCAAATTGTGTCACGAACTACCCACAAAAATAGCATACAACATCGGCGGGATTATGATGCGGTCAAAGACCGGCCGCCGAGTCCAGAGTCCGAGGTTGGGCGAGAGAGGTATGTTGTAGCGGTCTCTGACGGTCGAACTGTCAGGGCTCCAGGATTTGCGGCGCGTCTCGAGCGTCGTCTTGTTCCTGGCTCAAGCTTCCCGCCGGGACCACTTTGGCCCTCTCTTGAAGCATGTTGAGCACTTTTTTGTTTTGAATCTGTCCTTTGATCCGATCCAGGCCGTCGTTTCGGCCGAGGACCTCACGGACATTTTCCTTGGGGCGATTCATTTCCGCGGCGATGACATCGATTTCCTTCTCGATGTCCTCATCCTCAACCCGAATATCTTCAACCTTGGCCAGGTGTTCGAGAATCAATGAACCCCGAACATCCCGGACAGCCTCCGCATATTGATCAGCCCGGATCTTTCCCCAGTCCACATCCAATCGTTGGGGGTTGACGCCCTGCTCGGTCAGGTTCCGCATGAGCCGCTGCAACCGAATCTGGACCTGGTGTTCGATGAGTGAATCGGGGACCTCGAACTCGTTGTTGTCCTGCAGCCAGCCGAGGAGTGCGTTGTGGGTTTCTTCCGAGGCGTTCCGGCGCTTATGGGCTTCCAGGTTCTCGCGAATGCTCTGCTTGAAGCCGTCCACCGTCTCATAGTCTCCCAGACTCTGGGCGAACTCGTCGTCGAGCTTCGGGCTGACCTTTTCCTTGATGGATTCCACCTTCACCGTATAGACGACGTGCTTCCCGGCCAGGTTCTTGTCCGGATGATCTTCCTTGTAGGTCACAGGGAAAGCCTTCTCCTCGCCGGCACGTGTGCCGGTAAGGTTGTCTGTGAACTCCTTGAGCGTCGTCGCTCCACCGATTTCACACAGCACCTTTTCCGCCGACAGGTCCGTCTCTTCATCTCCCTCGACCGAACCATTGAAGGTGATTTCCACGAAATCCCCTTCACCAACCTCACGATCTTCGTCCACAGGAGTCATCTCGGAGTGTTCTTCGATGATTCGCGCGAGCGCGGCGTCAATGTCTGAATCCACAACTTCGGTCGCGATCTCCTCGACTGGGATCTCGGAATGGTTCGTAATGTCCAGGCGTGGGTAGACTTCGAATACCGCTTTGAAGCGCAGCGCTTGCCCTGTCGAATACTCCACGCCTTCAAAGCCCGGCGTATGCACGACGTCCAGGTTCTGATCCTTCGCGGCCTCTGAGAAGTACTTTGGCAGGAGTTTCTGTAACACCTCGGACCGGATCTCGTCGCGGTATCGATTCTTTACGACCGCAATCGGTGCCTTGCCCGGCCGGAATCCCGGCACCTTGGCCTGGCGCTTGAACTCCCGCGCAATGGATGTCACTTCGCCGTCCACGACGTCCTGTGCGATCTCGATATCGAGGCGCTTCTTTACCGCGGTTATGTCAGTCAGTTCTGCTTTCATTGGCTAAAAACCGTGCTAGGAGCCTGCGCGGCAGAAGAGATCTACTGCGAAAGCGGTATAATCGGTCCAGATTTCCCCGATTTTTCGTTAAATAGAACCACTATTCGCCTCAAAATCGAGAAAATCTGTCCTCGATTCTCCACTTTCTCGCTACGATCCCTTCTGCCGCGCAGGCTCCTAGCCGATCCTCATTTTCTTAAAGTTGGCTGTTCCAGGAGAAAATTTTGACTGAGGCATGGTGTTCATGACCGCCCAGCCGGCTTCGTAATGCGAAAGGAGGGACTCGAACCCTCATGGGTTGCCCCACTGGATCCTAAGTCCAGCGCGTCTGCCAATTCCGCCACTTTCGCGCACCTGTAAAGTCAATCACTTGCGGAATCCTACCACTTTCTCGTTTGCCGTCGATGTGGAAATTTGTGGGACTCCGATCCGAACTCTGGCAGTTTCTCGACGGACTGCCGTTTCTAATCCATCGACGGGTGAGTATACCGCATCGTCGTCTTGGGGGTTTCGGTCCCATAACGTCCGAGTGGAGCAGGCGTTCGTGGAGAAGCAGATTCTCCTGATTCGGGGACGGAGGCATAATTATCCCAACTGTTCCTGACATATAAAGGTTGCGGGAGTTGTCCCTCCGTCCCCGAATTAGGAGCCCGATCTTTGCCCTCTCAGACGTTCTTCGCTTTGATCAGACGCAGCGGGAAGGCCGCCGGAGAGGCGGCTGAGAAGAACTTGTAGTTCTGGACCGACACGATTGTGAAGCCGGCGTTCCGAACGGACTCGACCGCCCGGCGGTTCCAGTTACATCCGACTTTGTTGACACGCAACCACAAGGGGTTGAGCAGATCCATCAGAAGCCCGTCCGGCCATCGCTCGCCCCGCACATGCTCGAGGAGCCGCAGGTCGGCGTCGGGTTTCAGGACGCGCCTGAACTCCGCCAGTGCTTTCTGAACGGATTGAACGCTGCACAGCACTGTCGAAGCCACGACCGCATCGATGCTGGCATCGTCGAACGGTAAGGATTCCGCAACGCCGGCAAGAACTTGGATCGTTGCACTCCGCGCCCTCGCCTCTTGTTGGGCCGCAGCCCGAAAGGCGTCATCCGGTTCGATCGCCGAGACGCTCACCTCGTCGCCGTAGTACGGGAACATTGCCCCGGTCCCGGCTCCGATTTCCACGACGTCACCGATGAGCCCTTCGACCAGGAGTGCCCGGACAGGGGCGAACCCGTCCTTGTCGAGTTCCCGGACGAGCCACTTGTGGAACGGGACGGGTCCCATCGTCGCCTGCCTCCGGCCGACGCCGGGACCGTGACGGAGGAAAAATACGACTTCCTTGATCATGAACTGGTGAGACGGGCGGACCCTAAAAATCGAACCGAACAGACAGATTGATGTGCCGGGCGTTTCGGGCCCTTGTGGCTTGACCAAAGAAAGGGGAGGTCATGACACCGCTAAAGCTCTGGATGTTGACCTTGTTCAGTAGATTGTTGGCGTTGGCCGTAATCGTCATGCGAATCCCGCGGCGGGCACCGTAATAGCCGCCACTAGAGGCTGGGCCGCTCTGCGCCCCGGCACTACGAGCCGAACGAAGCTGTATGGATTTCGACAGATTGAGGCCGACCTCAAAGAAGCCCGGGCCTGTCAGCGAATTTCGCGGAACTCCCGCGGGCCGGTCATTGGTGTTCGTGTCGTCGTTGTCGTCTGTTCCAGTCCTCAGGCTATAGGGCCGGCCGGTGTTCCAGTTGAATCGCGTGTTCGCGTTGATGTTCCAGGGAAGCCGGAAGTTCGCCGATGCGTTGAGCCGATGCGTTCCGCTGACCCGAGCCCACTCCGATGCGAGGTCGTAGTTGTCGGCCGGCCGACCAAACGCCCCTGTCGCATCCGAGTAGTTGGAGTCAAGGTTGTAGCTTCCGTTGATGTTGACGAAGCTGAACCGCTGCCGGAATCCGATCCTCAGGTTGTGGCTGCGAGACGTCCCTGTCGATTCCAGTTGATTGATATTGCCACGCTCGGGTTGGGGGCGGACACACCGTGCCAACCGTTCCTCGTCTGTTTCGTCAGCGGTTCTTGCCGGGCAGGAACGAACGACACGCTTGAATCGAAGGGTGCGTTCAGGTTTCTGCCGCGGAACATGTGGACGCCCCGGATGAATTTGTAGGCCCCCGTCAAAACAAGACCCTCTCCGAGAGTCGTTTCGACAGACACCTCGGAGTTCCACGTGTACGGCGCCGTCAGGTCCTCGGCTCGCGAGTTGACATTCGTAGGCACGCTGACGGTCGCTTCCCCGTCCTCACTCGCGAATGGATCCGGAAAAGACGGGTTCCGGATTGTCAGAGACTGCTGATGCTTCCCGTCGAATCGAATCAAGTTTCCGACGACCCCCGTATTGAGGCGTTGATGGAAAATGCCGCTCCCGCCTCGGATGACCGTTGATCCGCCCAGCGAGTATGCAAAACCCACCCGGGGGTCGAAGTTGTTGCGGTCACCGAGGTTTGTCTGGGACTCGTATCGGACACCGATCCCAAGAGCCAGCCGGTTCGTGACCCTGAAATCACTTTGAACGAACAGCGCGGATTCGAACTGGCTGACGTCAAGGACCGGGTCTCCCTGGTTGACCGAGTAGAGGATGGGCTTGCCGGCAATAAAATCGTCGAGACTCGAGAACGTGAAAGTTCCGTTGAAATTCTGTCGCTGCAGGGACTCGTTCGCCCTGTATTCCCCATCGAACCCCACCTTCAGGGACAGGTTCCTTCCCGTGTACATCGCCAGATCGCCGAACGAGTAGTTGCGGTTCCGGTTCTCGCCGCTGTTACTCGACCCACCGCCCCGGAATGCATCGATGACGTTGATGGTGGTCCCGATGTTGCCGGGAATCGATTCGTTGAAGTTTCCGTTGATCTGAAAACGCGCTTCGTTGTTGAGAACACCCGACAGGATAGATGTTTCCTTGATCTGAAAATTGAAATTCTTTCCGGTGTTACTCGAAGCCTGTTCAGGCAGTCCGAAACCTCCAACCCCAAGGTTGTTGAAGCTGTTCGTACCGTAGGTCAAACTAAAGTTCAGCTGGTGATCGTCGTTGATCTGTGCTGTTGTGCGTGTGGTGAATCCACGGTTGATGAACGGCCGGGTGAAAGAGTCCGAAACAAGGCCCGTCGGCGTGATCGCTCGAATCGTCTCACCCTGTTCGTTATTGTTGTGGAAGAAACTGAACGTTGCCGTCACCCGGTTCGGAATCAAGGTGCCGCCCACGTTGGCGCGGAAATTTCGCTGTTGGTAGGGCGGACGGGTTGCCGCGAACGTGTTGCGTGCATCGAGCGACTCGTCCGCAAAGTTTAAACGGACATCGCCGTTGAACGGGGCGGTACCTCCACGGGTGATGATCTGGGTCTGACCCCGGCCCTGCCGGCTCTCCTCGGCTGTGAACGAGTTCTCGTTGATTCGGATTTCCTGGATTTCTTCGCGTTTCGGCATCCGGCCTCCGCGGAACCCGTCGATGCTCAAGCCTCCGCCCCCGCCCGGGCTCCGCAAGTCTCCCAGATACTCCCGCAACTCGGCTTCGTCCTCCGGCAGGTCCGAATTCACACCCGCCCCGATCGTGTCGGTCAGCGCATTTCTCTGTGCGGGGTTCAGAAACTTGACAGCCGCCAGTAACAACTGTTCCTCGAGCGCCATTATGGCGGTGGCGATGGATCGGTCGCCCGTCTCGACGCTTTCGGCGAGGCGACGCCGTTCGCGATCGTGGGCTTCATAAACCGACTGGACCTGTGTTTCCTGGTCGAAGGTCAGGGGTGGTACACCGGCCTCTTCGAGCAGGGAGCGCAAACCCGGAACGCCTTCTTCGAGCAACATGCGCCCGGCCTCGGATTTGGCTTCGTCTTCGGCGACACTTCCCGGGGTCTGAAGTCCGGGGACACCGGCCTGGATGGTCGGCGGCTGGGCGCCTTGCTGGGCGACCGCCAGCCCTGGGACTACCAGCAGCAGCGTGAATGTCGAAATCCAACGGGTCATCGATCCTATCCCTGCGTGAATGTGAGGTGCTCCGTTCGGCACCAGCGGCCACGGGCTCATGCCATCGGCGACTTTACAGAATACAGGAAACGTGGCGACCACAAAACCGGGTGGTTTGCTCGTCCATTTTCGGCCAAATATAATCGTACTGCCCGTTAGACTGGCAGGTTACAAGAAGGTCGTGAACTTCGGAGGGAATCCTGAATTCCGCTAAGGCTCGAGGCTCCAATGCCGATAGATTCCTCCTGCTTCGGACGAAGCAATTTGATGCCCATTGGGCAATCAACTCCTCGAACCGGCCAACATCGCCATACCGATCACGATGAAACCAATTCCAGCGACAGCCTTCAACGTTGCCGGCGAAACGAACCGGGACATCTGAGGAAATCAGTTAAGAAATGCTGCATCTTTCCATTTTAGCGGAACCGCCTGCCAACCCTGCCATTCAGCCCACTAGGAGCCAGCCCCGCGAGCCTTATTGGGCTGTGGGTTCGCTTTATTCACCTGTAAAGCCCGGCCACCCATGTCCTGAAGGTGCAGTGAGTCGATTGCCTCGCCTATTTGCGATTCGTCGTGGAGCTGGGCGAATCCGAACCCCCGGGAGCGGCCCGTGTCACGATAAGTCAGGATGTGGACCGATTCCAGGGGGAATCCACGAGATTCAATCCACTCGCTCAGTTCTTCGTCGGACACTGTGTAGGGGACGTTCCCAATGAACAGTTTAGGCATGATCTCCTTTCTTCGTGGCGGTTTTCGACGCCGGATTCGGGACAAACCGGTGCGCAAGCCGCCGGACTTGAACGACGCGTCACTTAAGAAGACGCAAAAGGGAGGTCCAGCCGTGCAACGTTCCCCGGATTTTGTTTCGGAACGACTATTGCGAGGCTAGCGCCGCCTCGATCGCACGCACCATCTCGCGGGATTCGGGCTCCACCGGGGATCCGAATCGATTCAGGATCTCACCATCGCGTCCGATCAGGAACTTTTCAAAATTCCATTCCACTTCACCGGGCGCATTCCGGTACGACGTCAGGAGTTCATACAGCGGCACCTTGTTCCGTCCGCTGACCACGATTTTAGAGAACATGTCGAAGCGGACACCGTAGTTCCTCTCGCAAAATTCCTGGATCTCGCCGGCCGAACCGGGTTCCTGTCGGCCAAAATCGTTCGAGGGGAAGCCCAGAATGGCGAGGCCCTCGGCTGCATACCGGTTGTGGAGGTTCTGAAGGCCCTCGTACTGATAGGTGTAGCCGCATTCACTGGCAACGTTGACGATCAGGACCGCCTTCCCCAGATACTGGTTCAGGTCGACGCTGTCACCGGCCAGGCTCTTCATCGTAAATTCGAGAACACCGGGCATCGCAGGCGAGGTCTCCTCAGGGTTCGTGGTCGCAGCCGCGACGAAAGCCAGCGATAGCGCCAGAACTGCAACGATGGACGTCGGAATCATTTTCATCGGTCTTGTCTCCCCTGCATGGATCTATTATTTAAGAGTTTCGGTCCTGGCATGGCCGATATCAAGTCATTTCTTTAGTGTAAAACGAAGACTCATACAATGTCGCCTCGTCGTCGTCTTCGAGCAGAAGCCGGCGAATCAGCTTGATCGGGATACCGCCCTGACGCACGAAGTCGTCGTGGAACTTCGACAGTGAGTAGGCGTTCCCTCTGGATTTCCGGTAGTCGTGACGCAGCTTGTATAGCTGCAGCTTTCCAAGCGTGTAGATCAGGTATGTGGCATCGTACGCCCCGCGGCGAGCTTCTTCGTATGCATTGGCCGGTTCCTGGAAGCCCTTTTCGATGAAAAACCGTGCGCCTTCTTCGACGGTCATCCCCTCGGTGTGCATCTTGATTCCGACCACGTACCGGCAGTCGCGAAGCAGTGCCTCCTGAAGTTGCGCGAGGCGAATCCTTTCGTCGCCTTCGCGATAGCCTTCCTCGACCATCATCTGTTCGGCGTAATGCGCCCAGCCCTCGACGTTGGAGCCGCACCAGATCAGTTTTCGCGTCTTGGTTGGAAACTGATCGGCGTAGAGGAACTGGATGTAGTGACCGGGGTACGCTTCGTGGATGGTGATCACATCCATGACGGTAGGATTGAACATCCGCAGGTGTTGCTGTTTGTGCTCCTCATCCCAGTCGTGCTCGGGTGGCGTCACGTAGTAGTAGGCCTCACGCGCCTTCCGCTCATAGGCACCCGGCGTGTCCATCGCGGCAAAGGCGCCGAAACGGAAGTATGGAGGTGTCTCCACAATATTGGGTCCGACGTCCGATGGAATGTTCACGATGTGTCTTTCTTTCAAGAAATCCACGATTCCCCGGATCGTTTTCCTTGCGCTGGGCAGCAGGCTTTCTTCTGTCGGATGATCCTCCGAGAGCAACCCCATCACTTCCGCCGGAGACCGGTCCGGGTCGAGTCGTCGTGCGGTTTCGACGAAGTCGTGATAGTCGCGAGCCAGGTTTGCCTCTCCAATCGCGAGGATTTCCTCGAGCGGTTCTTCGACCATCTCCTCGTGACGCAGCTTGGCCCTGAAAGCGTCTCGCCCGATTGCATAGTTTCCCTTTGAGCGGGGCAGTAGATCGTCTTCGAGCCAGGAAGCCGCCTCGCAGACGGCGTCGGACGCGATCTGGTGAACCCTTCGGAACTGATCCAGCAGCTTCAGGTCGTCTCCGGCCGCGGCCTGGGCCCACTCCCCGATCGTGTCCCGGAAAAACTGAATCGAGCCCGAGGTGATGCGGATCGCCAGGTCCGTGAATTCCCGCGGAGGGTTCCTGACGTTTTCCTTCAAGGCTTCCAGTATCGGCCCGACGCCTTCCAGGCGCGAGGCGACCGAGCGCAATCTCTCCGGAGCAGGCGCAAAATCACGTTTTATCAGGCCGTCGATGGATTCGCCCAGAAGCCAGACGTAGTTGATGGGATTCTTCGTCCAGGTCTCGAGGATGTCCAGGTCCAGGAGTTCCGCGCTTATCCGGCTACCGAGGATTTGGGCATCGATTCTATCGGCATCCGCCAGCGCTTTCGTGTCAAACGAGCCCAGCCTTTCCTGGAGGGTCTTCAGTCTGTCGATCCGTCTGCGATGTCCTCTGGCCGACCAATCCGGAAACCTGGAGTCGTAATCGTGAATTCCGGCCGCGGTCGCGTCCGCCGGACACCACTCGAATAGAGCGTCGAAATAGTCGTCGACGAAGGCACTGAATTCATCCTCTTCGTTCGCCATGAGCCGCCTATTATTGCACAGCCTCCCAGGCGTTGCCGCCAGGGTTTCCGGGTAAGGGCCCACTCAAGAATAACTTCACATTTTGGCATCCCATCTTCACGCCACCTTCGGCCGCTCCTCAATCGCAGATGCCGGGCTATTCCTCCGGTCTGCTCAATCGGTCGCAACCGAATCTGACCGAAATCTGGGCGCCAATTCTGTGAAGTTATTCTTGAGTGGACCCTAAGGACGGCACGGTGCGATCTCAGGATTGATATTTACAGAACCCGGAACTACAATCCCAGCCAGGAGCATCCCAACATGAAGACGGCACCGTCGAAAGTTCGGCGCGCACTCTATCAGTTGCGACGCGAAATGCTGGATTACCTCCATCGTGGCGAGGCCGACACCGACTTCTGCGGCCAGTGCCACCTCCCCCATCCTTCCGGCGATTATGAATCCTACGAATTTTGTCCCTGGTGCTGTCAGTCCGTAAACGGATGGGAGCCGAGGTCGGACGAGTCACGCCGGATCATTGAGCACCACTGGGTGACAACCGACGAGATCCAGTGTGGGGAGTGTGGTGGGGAATACGAGCAACCATCACGATATCCATTTCAGTTCTGCCCGCATTGCGGCGCACCGTTTGCGGACCAGGATGAATTGATGATTGAGCTGCCCTTCCTGATTTAACAAGTTCCCGGCTTGAAACATTCTCTTCAACACGAAGACACGAAGAACACGAAGAAGCAAAAAATAGAAACTTCGCGTGTTTTCGTGACCTTCGTGCCTTCGTGTTGAAATTTCGGCTGTTGGGTCCGCTACGGCTGCTATTCGTGCCGCAGCGCAATCATCGGGTCCACCCGCGCGGCTCTCCGTGCGGGAACGTAGCAGGCCAGCAGAGCCGAGGTGACCAGCAGGGCGGTTGTTGCCGCAAGCACGTTCGGATCCAGCGCGGATGTCCCGTAGAGAAGAGAACCGACGAGGCGTCCCAGCGCGACCGAAGCTGCCAGCCCCAGGCCGATTCCCATCCCGGTCAGTGTGACTCCTTCTCCCACGACCATCTTCAGGATGTCACGCCTTGCGGCGCCTAACGCCATGTGGATTCCGATTTCCCGCTGGCGCTGGCCGACGAAGAACGAAATCACACCGTAGATGCCCATCATTGCCAGGAGCAGGGCTGCAATACCCAGGCCTCCGAACGCCGCCGCGGACGCCGACTGACGCGGACCCGCGTTCGGTTGTCGCCCGGCAGAAGCTGGACGAAGATCCGCGACTTCGAACGATGTGGGCCGGTTACGCCTTTTCAGTCGACTTCCGGGAAGAACGGGGCCATGCCTACATGCTTCTGGATCAGACCCTGACCGAGAGACAGGCCGTGGCCCAGCAACCGGGCACCTGTATGCAGTGTCACGCTTCGTTGTACGTGCCCTACCGAAAACTTGGTGATGGGGACCTCGTTCTTGGTTTCGAGCGGATGAACCAGATGTCGTATCAGGAAGCTCGGGAACTTGTGTCGCACCCCGTCTCCTGCATCGATTGCCATGATCCGGGAACCCTGCAGCTGCGCGTGACAAGGCCGGCGTTCATGGAGGGCATGGCGGCGCTGAAGGCCGCTGACGGCGTGGTCGACTATGACGTGAACGCCGACGCGACTCGGCAGGAGATGCGGAGCTATGTCTGCGGGCAGTGCCACGTCGAGTACTACTTCAAAGGCGAGGAAAAACGTCTCGTGTATCCCTGGGCGAACGGCTTGAAGGTCGAAAACATCATGGCGTACTACGATGAAACAGGTTTCAAAGACTGGACCCATGAAGAGTCCGGAGCGCCGGTCCTCAAGGCCCAACATCCGGAATTTGAAATGTGGAATCAGGGGATCCACGCACGGTCCGGGGTCGCCTGTGCGGATTGCCACATGCCCTACATGCGTGAGGGTGCGATGAAGATCAGCGATCACCATGTTCGCAGTCCCGTGTTGAACATCAATCGTGCCTGCCAGACATGTCACAAGTGGCCCGAGGCGGAGCTTCTGGACCGTGTCGAGACAATCCAGACCCGTCTGTCCGGTGCGCGCGATCTCGCCATGAATGCATTGATGGACTTGATTGAAGACATCCGTGCTGCGGGGGCGGAAGGCGCGTCCGATGCCGATCTGGTCCCAGCCCGGGATTTCCAGAGGCGGGCACAGTTCTATCTGGACTTTGTCGAAGCGGAAAACTCAACCGGGTTTCACGCGCCTCAGGAGGCAACCCGGATTCTCCTGGAGTCGATAGACTTCTCCCGAAAGGGCCAAATGTCCCTGAGATAAGCGACGTTGAAATGGCGTGGAACGACAGGTGGTGCGTGGTAACGTCCATCTCACACTTGTGAGGGAATCATGAAGAGTGTGGTGCGAACCTTGTTCGGGTTGTTGCTGTTCGTTACGTACGTGTCGGGAGCGTCCGTGCAAAACGAGGGGGAGCACCCGAGGTTGATCCTTGTCCTCTCGATCGACCAGATGCGCTTCGACTACCTGACGCGGTTCGACGACCTCTACACCGGAGGGCTGCGAACCCTTCTGGATCGTGGCGCCATCATGACTGACGCGAAGTTCCGCCACGCGGCTACCGAAACCGGCCCCGGACACTCGACTCTGATATCGGGTCGCCATCCAAGCAGTTCTGGAATCATTGCCAACAGTTGGTGGGATCGACTGCTCGGCAAGGTCGTCAATGTGGTCGACGATCCTTTCGAACGCCCGTTGGGCGGTGCCGGCCGGAGCGCTTCTCCAGTCAATTTTGATGGGTTTACGATAGGCGATGCGCTGAAGCAGAATAGTCCGCAATCGAAGGTTGTGGGGGTGTCGACAAAGGACCGTTCGGCGATCCTGATGGCTGGACGTCTGGGAGACGCCGCGTACTGGTTTGAGAGAGCCGAGGGAAACTTCATCACGAGTACCTACTACATGGACGAAGCTCCGGGATGGCTCGAGCGTTGGAACGGCAACCGAATGGCGGATTCGTATGCGGGGACCGCTTGGACTCGTTTGTTGGGCGACGACTCGCTGTACTGGGAATATGCGGGCGAGGACGCGGTCGTCGGAGAGTGGACCGCCGAGGATACGGTGTTTCCGCATCGACTTCCCGGGAATCCGCCCGAACCGATTTATTACAACTATCTACGTCGATCCCCGTTTGCCGACGAAATGATATTGTCAGTCACCCTGGAGGCCGTCCGGGCGCACGACATCGGAGAAGATGAGTTCACCGACATCCTGGCGGTCAGTTTTTCCGGTACGGATCTGGTCGGACACGAGTTCGGTCCCGACAGCCAGGAATTGATGGACCAGCTTCTCAGGCTGGATGGGATTCTTGGAGAACTGTTCGCGGAGATTGACGGTGGCCCTGGATTGGATCGAACGCTTGTCGTGCTGACGGCGGATCACGGAGTCGTACCGCTGGTCGAAGTCCTCGAGGCCGAGGGAGTGGATGCCCGGCGTGCAACACCGCAGGCATTTAGAAACGCTCTCGAACGGGCTCTTGCCGATAAGTATCCCGGCGTCGAGGGTCTTATCGCCTACAGCACAGTCCGCGGTGTCTATCTGAATCGGGAACTGATTCGAGGCAGCGGGCTGGAAGTGGGAGCGGTTGAGGAAACGATCATCGAGGCGCTCCTGGCGACAGGGCTGGTCGCGACCGTCTACACCCGCGACCAGATGGTCAGTAACGACCCGGCGACGGATCCATACATCGATCTCTTCCGCAATTCGTTCGCATCGACCCGCAGTCCCGATCTGATGGTTCGTCACAACGAAAACGTCTATTTTGATTCTGACCCCGGCGGTACAGGGCACGGCACCCCCTATGACTATGACCGCCACGTTCCGATTGTGTTCATGGGGGAGGGAATCGAACCAGGATGGTATTCCGAAGCTTGCGGGCCGGAGGACATCGCGCCGACACTGGCCTTGATTCTTGGTCTGGAATATCCGCGCGAGCCGGATTCACGTTTGTTGCTGGAAATACTGAAGTAGTCTCTCCGTCCGACCCTTCACAAATGGCGATTCTCCCGCGGACCTTCATCGCGCCCCCCCATGCTTGACACTATGGCGTGTCACGACGTACACTGAATAAGTCGTGACGCGATGCATTGTGTCACGCGACAGTCCAGCGAAATGGAGAGAGTGACACATGAAACGCGATGAGATCGACAAACGCGATGAGATCGCCGCACACCTGCCGCTGACACCGGCATTGTTTCAGGTTTTGCTTGCCCTGGCCGACGGGGACAAGCACGGCTACGCCATCCTCAAAGAGGTCGGCGAACGGACCCGGGGCCGCGTCCGCCTCAGCACGGGAACGCTCTACGGGATCATCAAGCGTCTGCTCCATGACGAACTGATCGCGGAGCAGTCGCGACGTCCCTCGCGAGACGACGAACGCCGGCGTTACTATCGTCTGACCCCGCTGGGCAGGAACGTCGCTTCGGCTGAGGCCGAGAGGATGGAAGAAATGATCGCCACCGCGCGCCTGAAGAAACTGATCCGTGCTCCGCAAACCGAAGGGAGCGTCGGATGACCGGGGAGAAAAAGTCCCGGATCCGACGACTGTATCGGGCGTTGCTGCGGGCATTTCCATTCGACTTTCGCTGGGACTACGGACCGGAGATGGAAGATGTCTTCCTCGAACAGAGGCGGGATGCTGAGACACAGGGAGGGAAAGTGGCTCTCGTGCGATTGTGGTGGGAAACCTTTGTCGGAATAGTGCGAACCGCCCCCGGCGAACACTGGGAGATGCTTCGGCAGGATGCGGGTTACGCGCTCAAGACGATGTCGAAGAGACCTGGATTTGCCGCGGTTGCCGTCGTCACGCTGGCACTGGGAATTGGCGCTAACGTCGCCATCTTCAGTCTTGTCAACGGCATCCTGCTCGAGCCCCTGCCCTTCCAGGATGCGGATCGGATCGTTCAGATTTTCGAACAAAACCCGACCGAAGGCGTCGAGCGGGCCAGCGTCGCGCTTCCGAATTTCCTGGATTGGAGATCTCAGAATAGCGTGTTCGAGGACATGGCCGTGTTCGACCGGACGGGCGTGACCTTTGCCGGTGCGGAACCGAGACGGCTTTCCGCTATCGTCGCGTCTTCGAGCTTTCTCCGGACACTGGGCGCGGTTCCGATCAAGGGACGGGACTTTCCCCGCGACCAGGATCTGCGAGCCGCGGACCGGGTTGTCCTGATCGGCGAGCAGTATTGGGTGGCGGACATGGGGCGAGACCCATCCATTGCCGGTCGCACCATGATGCTGGACGGCGAAGCACATACCGTGATCGGGGTTTTCAGCATGGCCCTGAATGTCTTGCTGGACGACGTGGACGTGATCGTTGGGATGGCTATCGACTCGACCGGTGCGGACCGGTCCCAGCACGAATACAGTGCCATCGGGAAGCTTCGGTCCGGTGTTGCTCCCGACGAGGTCCGGGCGGAGTTGGAGACAATCAGTCTGCGCCTGGAACAGGCCTATCCGGAAACGAACCGGGGATGGCAGGTTTACACGGTTCCGATTGCCGAACGCATCTTTAACCCGGTACTGCGGGCCATCCTGCTACTGCTGACGCTCGGGTCCGGATTCGTTCTCCTGATCGGGTGCGCGAACGTCGCCAATCTGTTGTTGGCCCGTGCAACGAGCCGGGAACAGGAAGTGGCCGTTCGCATGGCCCTGGGAGCGGGAAGGGCCCGAATTGTACGCCAGTTCCTGACTGAGAGCGTCTTACTGGCTGTCTTGAGTGGGCTGGCGGGCATTCTGCTGGCCGCCTGGTCCCTGCCCGGACTGATTGCACTGGTACCTGCCGAGGTGCCGCGGATCGCCAACGTTGTCCTCGACGGCTGGGCGCTACTCTATGCGATCGGTGTTTCCGTAATGACCGGCGTGTTGTTCGGCCTGGTCCCGGCCGTCCACAGCTCAAGACCCCAAATCAATGAAGCGTTGAAGGAAGGGGGCCGAACCTCGGCCGGCCGATCCCGTGCCCGCCTGCTCAAGAGCCTCGTTGTTTCGGAAGTGGCACTGGCATTCGTCCTCCTCGTCGCCGGTGGCTTGTCGATCCGCAGCTTTCAGCTGTTGACCGAGGTCGATCTCGGCTTTCGAACCGACAACCTCCTTACGGTCGATGTGGCGTTGCCGGAAAGCGACTACGACGATCCCGGTGACCGTGAAGTGTTCTACCGCAGTGTCGTGGACCGACTCAACTCCATCGCCGGCGTCCGATCGGCTGCCGCAGTGACGACCTTGCCGATGGGAGAGTCATCGTCCTGGAGCGAAATTCGCATCGAACCAGGGGAGCCGGTCGACGGCGGTCGGCCCACTTTCGCGGGCTATCTCATCGTGAGCCCGGACTATTTCCAGACCATGGGTCTGGGGTTCCGGCGAGGTCGGAGTTTCGGATCCCCGACGGGTGAGGGTCCGGTGGAAGTTGTGGTCAACGATGCCCTGGTTCGAGCTTTCTTCCCCGGCGAGGTCGATCCCATCGGGAAGCAGTTCCAGGCTATTCATGCAGCTCCGGACAGAACGCTGCAGGTTGTCGGCGTCGTGGGCGATGTGCCTTATTCCCGCATCGAAAACGGATCCCGGGCGGAAGTGTACCTGCCGATCGAAGCATCACCCCGGCTGGGAATAACCCTGATCGCGAGCACGGAGGCCGATCCAACCGGCATGGTCACGGCTGTTCGGAACGAAATCTGGAGCCTGGACCCGAACCTGCCCATATACGGCATTCGGACGATGGACCAGGTGGTCGACTCACGCTTCGCCTCATCGCGAGCCGGCGCCCTGATGATGGGGATGCTGGGCTGTATCGCCCTGCTCCTGGCGGTGATGGGAATCCATGGGGTGCTCGCGTACTCCGTGTCGGAACGCACGCATGAAATCGGTGTGCGGATGACCCTCGGCGCCTCTCGTCAGGAAATTCTCCGGCTCGTCCTGAGGCAGGGTCTCGTCCTGAGCTCCTTCGGACTGGCTCTGGGACTGGTCGGCGCCCTGGCTCTGGGACAGTTGATGTCCAGCCTGGTATTCGGCATCAGTCCGTTCGACCCGACGATCATCGTCGGTATTATGGTCTTGTTCCTTGGCGTCGCCCTGCTGGCTTCCTATCTGCCGGCACGAAACGCACTCAAGGTTGATCCCGTTGTCGCGCTTCGTCAGGAGTAGATTGGAGCTGTCAGGAACCTCAACCGAAAAACGCAAAACCGCGAAGTTCGCAAAGATATTGTTTGTCTGCGGCTCTTTGCGATTCTGCGTCTTTGGTGCGCCAGGCAAAGCTTGGACATTCTAGCTGAATGAAAGGAGTCAGCCATGTGAATTGCTCGTTCAACATGTAGCCAACGAGGCAGTGGTTATGGGGTAACCCGTAAGCTGAAGCCCTTGAAGGCGAAGATGCGAGCCGTAACGCAAGTGAACCCGAATCGGTCTCGAAACGCGAATCGTGGATGGCCAAGCCACCAGAGAGCGCCGAAGCCTGAAACCATCAGGGAAGCAACGAGCGAAGGCACCTGAGGGGTCCACCGGGATGGAAGGGGACGGCGCGTGTCGACAGGATGCCCAGGAACCTGGGAGATCCCGATGTTTGGGTGGGACCCAACGCCTGAGGCGAAAAGATAAGCCTGAGGGGGGACATCGGGAAGTCGGCGGGGCGGATAGTAGTGATGAGACCGGGTAATGCCGGAGGAGCGAAGCGGCCCCACCGATCAAACGCAACAGCAAGAAGGTGAGGGAGCCGATTGGGATACCACCCTAGTGTAGTCCGTCACAGTTAATGTAACTTATTCAGCTTTCCTACGTCTGAGTATATATGAGGAGAGCACCGACGATTAAATTGGACATTCCTGTGCGGAAGGAACTGGAGCGACTGAGCCGAAGCCGCAGTGTGGCGGTCCGGTTGGCGGAACGATCTCGAATTGTCTTGCTGGCCGCCGGGGGTCTGGACAATCAGGAGATCGCTGCCAAGTTGGACATCACTCGTCAAAAGGCCGGACGTTGGCGCGATCGTTTCGTTGAAGATGGCCTCGGGGGAATCGAAAAGGACGCTTCCCGCAGTGGACGGATTCCCTCGATCGGCCGCCGGAAGCGGGCCCGGATCGTGAAGAAGACGGTCGAAGGGAAGCCTCCGAACGCCACGCACTGGAGCCGGTCCTTGATGGCCAGGGCAACCGGCGTCAGCGAGTCCACGGTAGGGAGAATCTGGCGGGCTCATGGCTTGAAGCCTCATCTGGCACGCACCTTCAAACTTTCCAACGACAAACAATTTGTCGAGAAGTTGGAGGATGTGGTCGGTTTGTATCTGAACCCTCCGGAAAACGCCATTGTTTTGTCCTGCGATGAGAAGAGCCAGATGCAGGCCCTGGACCGCACGCAACCCGGGTTACCTCTGAAGAAGGGGCGGTGCGGCACCCTCACCCACGACTACAAACGCAACGGGACGACCACGATGTTCGCCGCGCTCAATACGCTGGCCGGCTCGATTATCGGGACCTGTATGCCGAAGCATCGTCATCAGGAATGGATCCGGTTTCTCAATCAGATCAAACGTTCCGTGCCGAAAGACAAACAGATCCATATCATTTGCGACAACTACGCCACGCACAAACATCAGAAAGTCGTCAACTGGTTGAAGCGCAACACGCGCTTTCATGTGCACTTCACACCGACCAGTGCATCCTGGCTGAACATGGTCGAACGCTTCTTCCGGGATCTTTCCGAACAACGGCTTCGGCGCGGGGTTTTCCATTCGGTTCCTGAGCTAATCCAGGCCGTGGAGGAATATGTCGGGGGTCACAATCAGAACCCGAAGCCCTTCATTTGGACCGCAACGGCTTCCGATATTCTTGAAAAAGTTCAACGTGCCCGAAAGAAGCTCGATAAGTTACAGTCTGTTTGACGCGGACCACTAGCACGGAGCAAGAGCGAGCCGAAGCAGCGGAGCACGGATGGTGCGAGCGGCGACGGATGGGTCCGAGACTCGCTGACCTGAGGCTGCGGCTATATCTGAAAGCGAAGCGGGAACCCAAGTTCCGGTTTTATAGTTTGTACGACCGGATCTACCGCAAGGACGTGTTGGAAGCAGGTTGGGAGCAGGTGCGGGCCAATCGAGGCTCGGCCGGGGTCGATGGCGTCACGATCCACCAGATTGTGGATGCGGAGGGCGGCCCGGAGCGCTGGTTGGCCGAACTGGCCGAAGTGCTGCGCTCGAAGAAGTACCAGCCTGAGGCGGTCCAACGGGTGTATATCCCGAAACCCGATGGTCGGGAGCGGCCATTGGGGATACCGACGGTTCGTGACCGTGTGGTGCAGGCGGCGCTGCTGCTGATAATGGAGCCGATCTTCGAAGCCGATTTCCTGGACAGTTCGTATGGATTTCGGCCTGGGCGAAAGGCCCATGATGCATTGGAGCAAGTGCGGCAAGGACTCCACGGCAGGAAGCGGGACGTGTATGACGCGGATCTGAAAGGGTACTTTGATTCCATTCCGCGGGACAAGCTGTTCAAGGCGATTCGGATGCGGGTGACCGATAGTGCGGTGCTCAAGTTGATTCGGATGTGGCTCAACGCGCCAGTGACCGACACCCGGGACGGGGGACCGCCTAGGCGGACCCGGACCGGGACTCCGCAGGGCGGGGTGATCTCACCATTGTTAGCGAATATCTACCTGCACTGGTTTGATCACTTCTTCCATGCCCGAGGGGGTCCGGCCCAATGGGCCGGAGCCGAACTGGTGCGGTACGCCGATGATCTGGTGATACTGGCCCGGTACCAGAGTCCCCGGTTGAAGGATTGGATTGAAGAGACGTTGGAACAACGGATGGGGCTCGAACTGAATCGAGCCAAGACACGGGTCGTGCGACTGATGGAGTCGGGACAGAGCTTCGACTTTCTGGGATACACGTTTCGGTACGATCGGGACCTGCACGGGCAGCCACGACGCTATCTGAATGTGGCCCCCTCAAAGAAGGCGCTGGCTCGGGAACGTCAGAGGTTGCGCGACATGACTGGCCCATGGCGAGGCTCGATGCCCATACCGGCCCTGGTTGCGGATTTGAATCGGCACCTCAACGGTTGGGCGCAGTACTTCAGCTATGGCTATCCCCGTGTTGCAAAGCGCCAGATCAACCGTTTCGTACGCGACCGTCTGACGCGTCATTTGCGGCGGCGGAGCCAGCGACCCTTTCGTCCTCCCGCCGGGGTCAGCTATTACAAGCATTTCCAAACCCTCGGGTTGGTCTATCTGTAAGGCTCTCCGTGTGTGCTTCAGAAGAATTGGTCGGGAGCGCCGGATGCGGGAAATCCGCACGTCCGGTGCGACGAGGGGGGAGGTCGCTCTTCGCGTCCTCCCCTACTCTACCGTTGATAGGAAGTTTCGTGCTGAATCGCAAGCTCGCCGTAGTGGACGCTTGTTTTCCCTTTGAATCCTTTTCGGGCCGTCCTACACTCCGTTAGTTACCTCATTCCATTCGATTCCGTGGCTGTATGTCCCTTTGTTTCATGGAGCGTGTCATGAAGAAGCTTTCCGTTATCCTGCTTGGGCTTGCGCTGGCTATTCCACACGTCGCATCGGGTCAACTCGTCAGTCAATCCGAGCTTACAAAGGCCGACGTCGACCCCGACTTCAAGCTGACGCTGGATCACCTCTCTTACGATTCCCGGTGGCTGGGCCTCTCGCCCCGTGGCGTGACGTGGTCTCCGGATAGCGAAACGGTCTACTTCCGGTGGCGTCCGGATCCGGCCTCGGGCCAGAACCCGGACACCGACCCGTGGTATGCGGTGGATCGAGAGGGCACAAGCGTCCGGGAAGTTGCCGCAACCGAAGTTCGCAGGATTCCATCTGGAAGCATACGCTGGTCCGCGGACCGGCAAATAGGGGCGTGGTCGCGGTCGGGCACGTTGTTCCTGTGGACTCCTGCTGATGGAACCCGCGCCGTGTATACCGCGTCTTCGAGCCTGGGGAACCTGGAGGTTTCCGGAGACGGTGGCCGCGTTTTCTTTGCGACGAAGGGTCTTGGCGGTACTTCCCCAGAGTCCAACAACAACGAGAGTTCGGACCTGTGGGTGTTTGAGGTGGCGGAGGCTCACGTGCGGCAGGTGGCCGAGGTGACGGAAAAGAAGGCAGAGGCCACTCAAAACGCCAAATGGCTCGAGGATCAGCAGCTCGAACTCATCGAAATCGTTCGCCAGCGGAAGAGCGATCGTGAGGAGTCGGAAGCACTGGCCCGGGAGCGGGAACCGTTCCGGCCGCAGCCGATTCCGATCGAGGAAGGAGCCCGGGCTTACAACATCCGACTCAGTCCGGACGGGCAGTACATCACTTTCCAGTGGCTCGAACGTTCCTCGGAGGTGGAGAGAACGAGCTTCCTCGAGTTCGTGAACGAGAGCGGCCAGGCCACGGCCAAGGAAGCCCGCCCCAAGGTGACCGATCCGATTCCGGAGTACAAGATGGGGATCGTCCGTGTTGATCCGGGCGTGGACCCGGAGGAAGTGGAGATCACCTGGGTGGAAGCGGGCTTGCCCGAGACAACGGTTGTACACGGGCCGTACTGGAGCCCCGACGGGGAACACGGGGTTGTTCAGGTACTCTCGATGGATCATAAGGATCGTTGGGTTTCGAGTATCGACGTCGCATCGGGCGAGACCACGATCCTTCATCACGAGCACCAGGACGATTGGATTGGCGGTCCGCTCGTTGGAGGGCGTTGGAATCCGGGCTACATCCAGTGGCTGGCCGATGGCAGCGCGTTTGGATTCGTATCGGAAGAAACCGGTTGGGCGATGCTCCACCTGGCTGATGTCGAGGGCAACGTGAAGCGCCTGACCGATGGGGAGTTCGAAGTCCGTGGAAGCGTGTTGGGCGAGGATGGGAACTGGTACCTGACCACCAGCCAGGAGCATCCGGGCGAGCAGCATCTGTACCGGTTGCCGGAGCGGGGAGGGGCACTGGAACTTGTGACGCCGGGAGAGGGTCGTCATGCCTCGACGGTTTCGCCGGATGGAGAACGTGCGGCGGTTCTCTACCAGTCGACCTTAATGCTGGCGGACCTCTATCTGATGGACAACAGTCCGGGAGCGGAAGAACTGAGGATCACGAAATCGGGGACCGACGACTACTACCGGTACGATTGGATCGACAGCGAGATCATCAGTTTCCCGGACGGCGACGGCCAGACCGCCTGGGCCAAGGTGTGGGAACAGCCCGAGGACATGAACGGTGCGACGGTCCTTCATGTTCACGGATGTGGTGAGTGCGCACAGGGAGTGACGAAAGGCTGGCAGGGCTCGGCTGGTGTGTATGCCAATTTTCTCTACCAGAGTGGCTATACCTCGGCTTCACTGGATTACCGCGGAAGCTCTGGCTACGGCCATGCGAACCGGACCTATGCCTACCGCCAGATGGGGATTTCCGACGTCGATACCGGTCCGCCGTTGCTCGACATCCTGGTCGAACGGTATGGTGTGGATCGTGACAGCATAGGACTGTATGGCGGTTCCTACGGCGGATTCTT
Source organism: Terriglobia bacterium (assembly GCA_965262425.1). Taxonomy (GTDB): domain Bacteria; phylum Acidobacteriota; class Terriglobia; order 20CM-2-55-15; family 20CM-2-55-15; genus CAZOZZ01. The sequence continues at coordinate 4,758,018 of OZ253536.1, forward strand.
CACGATCATGTCCCTGTTCCGCCATCCCGGTAAATACAAGGCCGGCGTCGCCCTGTATCCCGTGACCGACTGGGCCCACTACAACCAGGGATACACGAGCCGCATCTTGAACGGTACGCCGCAGTCCGACGACGAGGCCTACCGTCGTTCCAGCCCAATCTACTATGCCGAGGGCCTGGCCGACCACTTGCAGATTCAGCACGGCCTGGTCGACAACAACGTGCAGATCCAGGATTCGTTCCGGTTGTCTCAGATCCTGATGGAGATGAAGAAGGATTTCGACATGGTGGTCTATCCGGTCGAGGATCACGGATGGGACGAGGTCCCGAGCCGTCGCGACAGCTACCGTCGCATGACCGAATGGTTCAATCGCCACTTGCTGGGAGCGTCCGGCGCGGCCTCGGGCGATGGACGGAATCAGTGAGTGCGAGTGCAAGTTCACTAACAATCAATCAACAGCTAATCAATCGAAAGGTGGACGATGTCTGACAAGAAGGAAAAGAAGTTAGCGATGAACCGAAGGCGTTTTGTGGGGTATTTTTCTGCCGTCGGGTTGGGTTTGAGTTTGATTCCCGGAGCGCTGACCGCCGTTGCGCAGGACGCGGAAACGATCACGCCCGAGATGATCGAGGCCGCCGGGAAGCTTTCGGGGCTGACGTTCACGACGGAAGAATTGTCAACGATCGCCGAAGGGTTTAACGGGCGGCGGAACCCGATCGACCAGTACGAGGCGATCCGCGACATGAAGCTCGGCAACGACGTCCCTCCGGCACTCGTGTTCAATCCGGTGCCGGCCTGGATGAAGCTGCCGACCGGCAGCCGGCCGTTCGGAAGAAGCGACGTCGATGTGTCCATGCCGACCAGCGATGAGGAACTGGCCTTCTTGCCGGTGACCCACCTGTCCAGGCTGATTGAAACCCGCGAGGTCAGCTCCACCGAACTGACGAAACTCTACCTCGCCCGTTTGAAGCAGCACGATCCGACGCTTCTCTGTGTCGTCACACTCACCGAGGAACTGGCGTTGAAGCAGGCTGCGAAGGCGGATGAAGAGATCGCCGCGGGCATGTATCGAGGGCCCCTTCACGGGATTCCCTGGGGAGCGAAAGACCTTCTGGCCGTCAAGGGCTATCGAACCACGTTGGGCGCCACGCCCTACAAGGACCAGGTGATCGATGTCGACGCATCGGTCTTCACACAGCTTTCCGCAGCCGGCGCGGTTCTGGTGGCAAAACTGACGATGGGCGCGCTGGCACAGGGGGATCGCTGGTTTGGCGGCCGTACTCGAAACCCGTGGAACACCGAGCAGGGATCCAGTGGCTCGTCCGCCGGCCCGGGTTCGGCAACCGCCGCGGGTCTCGTTGGTTTTTCGATCGGCACCGAGACCCGGGGTTCGATCATGTCGCCATCGAGCCGAAACGGCGTCACCGGGCTGCGTCCGACCTACGGTCGCGTGAGCCGCTACGGTGCCATGGCTCTGAGCTGGAGCATGGATAAGATCGGTCCGATGTGCCGGTCCAGTGAGGACTGTGCACTGGTGTTCGACGCGATTTATGGTCCGGACGGAAAAGACAACAGCATCATCGACGTCCCTTTCAACTTCGATGCCAAGGCGGATGTTCGAAAACTCCGGGTTGGTTATCTGAAGAACCAGTATTTTAACGAAATCGAAGATGATCCCGAGAATCCGGAGCGTGTCGCGCGGCAGCGGGAGAACAAGCAGTTCGACGATGCGGCGCTGAACCTGCTGATGTCCATGGGCGTGGATTTGAAGCCGATCGAGCTTCCCGATCTGCCAAGTGGATCGATCGGTTTTATCCTTTCCACCGAGTCTGCCGCGGCGTTCGACGACCTGACCCGCAGCGTCCGCGACAACATGATGGTTCCCGAAGACAGCAGTTGGCCGGACACCTTCAGACGCCAGCGTTTCGTGCCTGCAGTGGAATATATTCAAGCGAACCGCGTGCGGAGCCGTTTCATTGACGAGCTCAACGAGGCGTTTGGAGACCTCGACCTGTTTGTCGGGAGCAACCTCGGTTTGACCAACCTGACCGGTCATCCGGAGATCAGCATCCCGCACGGGTTCAATTCCCAGGGGAGCCCGACGAGCCTGAGGTTCACCGGCAAGCTCTTTGGGGAGGGAGAGATCCTGCAGTTGGCGCACGCGTTCCAGAGCGCGACGGACCACCATCTGAAGCATCCAACCCTTTAGAGGCTTTACAGACTGCTAACCCGGGGGTCAGGAGGTTCGTTCGAATCTTCCCGTCCCCGGTCCAGTCAAGAACAAGGACTCGCGATGAAACGGCAAGCTGTGCGGTGTGTGCTATTCCTGGCTATTCCATTCCTTCTGGCCTCCTGTGGAACTTCCCCTCCCCTCATACGCGGCATCGAACTGACGAGGACGCCCAACCCAAGGGTTCCGCTGGCATCTCAGATCGCCTTGTCAACGGATCGCCCGACGACTGTGGAGGTGGAGTTCGACGATGGAGAGCGAAGTTGGAGCGTTGAGACCGGTCTGGCGTATTCAACCGATCACGTCGTTCCGATCCTTGGGATGCGGCCCGGTCGCGAACATCAGGTCCGCCTGGTAGTCCGGGACGAGAGCGGGTTGACCGCGTCCACCCAGCCGCTGACGTTGACGACAGATCCCCTTCCCGATGACTTCCCCTCGATCGAAGTGTTGATCAGCGAGCCGGACCGAATGGAAGCGGGGGTGACGATGTTTAATGTCATCCACTGGCCGGCGTCCGGTACGGACAACAACTATGGCCTTCTCGTGGCCCTCGACGCCGCCGGCGAGGTCGTCTGGTACTTCAAGACAGGCAGCCACGTCGGCGATGCCCGCCGGCTGGCGAACGGCAACATACTCTATATGTCCGGCCGTGCCGGCCATCTCTATGAGATCGACATGCTGGGTAACATCATGGCGGAATGGCACACCGATCGAGCTCCGGAAAACGAGTTGGGGCCGGGAAGCATTCGCGTCGACACGGAGACCTTTCACCACGAGGCTTTTGAAACCGCATCCGGAAATATCCTTACGATCAGCTCGGAGGTCCGTGAGTTTGAGCGATATCCCACCAGTGCCACGGACCCCACTGCGCCGCGGGCGACGGCGAACGTTCTCGGCGACGTGCTGGTCGAGTTCACGCGTGCAGGGGACATCGTCCACGAAGTGAAGCTGCTGGACCTGCTGGACCCCTACAGGGTCGGCTACAGCTCGTTGGGAGCCGGATTCTGGGCTCCCGTCTATACCGAAACTTTCGAGCATCCTCTGCGGGATTGGGCACATACCAACGCGGTGGTCGGCGATTCGACCGGCCGGTATGCGCTGGCATCCTCTCGCGCTCAGGATTCCGTCGTCAAGATCGACCTCGAATCCGGAGAATTAGTCTGGATCCTTGGAGACCACAGTGGATGGGGCCCGGAATGGCAGGATCATTTGTTGACGCCGGTTGGCGACTTCATGTGGCAGTACCACCAGCATGCCCCCATGTTCACACCCGAAGGAACAATTCTGATGTTCGACAACGGCAACAACCGGGCCTGGCCGTTTGAACCTCCAATGTCTGTCTCGGAATCTTTCAGTCGAGCCGTCGAATACAGGGTGGACGAGGACAAGATGGAGATTGAACAGGTGTGGTCCTATGGCGGCCCCGGTGACGAACATTTCTTCTCGACGTTCATCAGTGACGCCGACTGGCTTCCCGAGACAAGGAACATCCTGGTCGCCGACGGCGGTCGAGTAGTGGAAGAGGACGGCCACCACTGGGCTCGTATCGTCGAAGTGACACACACGACCCCCGCCGAAAAAGTATTTGAGATTGTTATCGACGACGCCGCCCCCGACGGCTGGGCCGTCTTTCGAGCCGAGCGCCTTCCCAGTCTCTATCCCTGAAGAGAGGGCAAGTGTCAGCGCATGTTCCAACAACTCACTTTCTTAAGACGAAATAAGAGTTACGCCCCCGTCCCCAAATCAGAGAGCGCACCCCGCAATTTCTGCACATCTCTAATTCGGAGGTCTAATTCCGGAGGTCTAATTCGGGGACGGAGGCGTAACTCTGGCTTTAAGCCGCTTGGTTGCAATGACATAATGAATTGTGCCTCCGTCCCCGAATTAGAAGTGGTCTTACACTGGGAGAGTGATGAATCCTGTCAAAGCTCCATACGGGTCCTGGAAGTCGCCGATTACGGCGTCCTTGATCACGGCCAACCAGGTTGGATTGTCGGAAGTTCGATTTTCTACAGATAGCCTGTACTGGTTGGAGGGGCGTCCTCTGGAGGGTGGACGAGTCGCGCTTGTCCGTCGATCCAAGAACGGGTCCGTCGAAGAAGCGATACCCAGCCAGTTCAACGTGCGCACACGCGTGCACGAGTACGGAGGTGGGGCCTACTTTGTCGACGGCGAAACCCTTTACTTCTCCGATTTCCAGAGTCAACGCATCCATCGTCAGGATCCTGGGAGCGAACCCCGGCCGATCACTCCCGAACCGTTGATCCCATCCGGACTGCGTTATGCAGACGGGCACTCGAGCCCTTCCGGCACATCGATTGTCTTGGTCCGCGAAACGCATGCCGACGGGGGCGAAGCTACCAATGACATTGTTTTGATATCCGCTGAAGGTTTGCATTCGGCGCGCAGTATCGTATCGGGCAACGACTTCTACTCGTTTCCACGATTTTCACCAGACGGGGAAAAGCTCTTCTGGACGACGTGGGACCATCCGCAAATGCCGTGGGACGGTTGCCAATTATGGGTGGGCGACATTACCGCCGACGGTTCCGTCCAGAATACCCGCCTGGTTGCCGGCGGGCCGAGGGAATCCATCTTTCAGCCGCAATGGGGTCTGGACGGATCGATCTACTTTGTATCGGATCGCTCAGGGTGGTGGAACCTGTATGTCGAGCGTGATGGAGCGACAACGGCGATCTCTCCCATGAAGGCCGAATTCGGTGGTCCCCAGTGGGTCTTTGGCCTTTCCCGTTACGGGTTCCTTGGTGACCGGATAGCGGCCCTCCACACGCGGGACGGATTCGACTTCGTTTCCATCATCGATCCGGCGAGCGGTGAGGTCCGGGAACTGGACTTGCCTTACACCTCCATCTCCTGTCTAGCGACTGACGAGCGGGACGGCCTGGCCCTGATCGCCTCCTCCCCGACGTGTGCTCCCGAGGTCGTGTTGGCCGATGCCGTCTCCGGCCAGATCGATCGCGTGAAGCGGAGTCTTGAACTCAACGTCGACCCCGGCTACCTGTCCCAACCGGTTCATATCGAGTTCCCGACCACGGGCGATCGAACTGCCTATGCTTTCTTCTATCCCCCTGTAAACAAGGACCATGAGCCGTCGGAGGGTCAACCCCCATTGATCGTAACCAGCCACGGTGGGCCGACCGACTCGACCTCGTCTGGTCTTAAATTGTCTATCCAGTTCTGGACGAGCCGCGGCTTTGGCGTCGTCGATGTCAACTATGGGGGTAGCACCGGGTACGGTCGGGCCTACCGGGAACGTCTGGAAGGGCAGTGGGGGATCGTCGATACCGATGATTGCCTGAACGCGGCAGGGTATCTGGCAGACAGGGGAGACGTGGATCCGAAACGAATGGCCATTCGCGGAAAGAGCGCCAGCGGATACACCACTCTGTCGGCACTCGTGTTCCACGATGTGTTTGCGGCCGGCGCCAGTTACTATGGGGTCGCGGACCTCGAGGGCCTCGCCACGGATACGCACAAATTCGAATCTCGATACCTGGACGGGCTGATCGGCCCCTACCCCGAGGCTTCGTCGGTTTACGCCGAGCGCTCCCCGATTGAGCACGCGGAACGATTGTCCACGCCAGTCATCCTTCTGCAGGGCCTGGAGGATAAGGTCGTTCCTCCGGCTCAGGCCGAAGTGATGGCCGGCGTGCTGAGAGAGAAAGGTTTGCCTTTCGCGTACATCACATTCCCCGGGGAGCAGCACGGGTTCAGACAGGCCGCGAATATACAGAGAGCTCTCGAAGTCGAATTGTATTTTTATTCCAGGGTTTTCGGTTTTGTTCCCGCCGATGAGATCGACCCGATAACCATCGAGAACCTGACGTGAGGGCGAAATGGACCACAGGGATCTTACTGTTTGTCTTTTGCGTTCGAGCGGACGCGGGTCAGATGAAAGAACGAACACTGTGTGCCGGCTGGGGACCCGCTTATGAAATCGGCGAACTCGATGGACGAATCCTCGACGAAGCGAGCGGGATGGCGGTTTCATCGCAGTTCGAGAACCGCCTCTACCACGTCGATGACTCCGCGACAACCTTGTACATTACCGACTTTTCCGGCAGTCCGGTTCAGGAGGTCCGGGTTGCAGGTCCACAAGGTCGGGATGTTGAAGACCTCGCCCTCGGTCCATGCGGAGATCGTTCCTGTCTGTTCATAGCGGACATAGGCGACAATGCAGCCGAGCGCGATACGATCGAGATAGTGATCGTTCCCGAGGTCGAGCGGTTTCCCGCGCTCGTCGAGCCTCTCTCCCGAATCCGCCTCCAATATCCCGACGGGCCCCATGACGCCGAGGCCATGGCGGTACATCCGGACGGCGACCTGTTCATAATGACCCGGAACTTCTTTCCTGCCGCCTCCCAGCCTTATGCCGAATTGTTCAGGTTGGCAGCGGAGGACTGGATGGAGACAAGCGGGCAGGTCGAAACGCTTGTTCCGGTCGCGACCATCGATTTCCGTGAACTTTCCACAACGCTGCCCAACCGGCTCGTATCCGGACTGGATATTTCTCCGGACGGCGGCCGGATGTTGGTTCTGACGTATGAGAACGCTTTCGAATTCCGGATCGACGTGTCCGACCCCACCCTCAACCTGGGCAGGAACCTCGTCGAGGGCGTCGACTATCGCGAAATCGAACTGGTTCAATTGCGACAGCAGGAAGCTATCGCCTATTCAAACGAAGGATTTATTTACGGCACCGAAGCCGGTCGCGGCAGATCCCCACTTATGAAGGTTCCGTGCTTGCGATAACTAGCCGCCCCCTCCGACCGCTGGGGGACGGAGCAAGCTCAGGCCCCTATCAGTCGGACACCTAACCCGCATTTCTCAAGAGATCTGAGATAAATCGAAACAGAGTAGGAAGGGAAAGGACCGAAAAAGGCCGCCCTGTCTGGCATAGAAGGTTTTGTCGAGAAACTTTCAAGCCAAGACGGAGGCGGCCTTTGTCATGACAGAGTGTAAAACAGAAACGATTCAATTTCACGCATTGGGTTCACGGGAAGTACGGGGTCAATTCGACGGAGGAGACATCAGCACGGACGCGGGCGGTTTACTGTTACGAGAAACGGAAAAACGGACCGGGATCCTGAAACAGTTTGCCGAATGTTTCCGGGATCATCGGGACCCGCGATTTGTAGAACACGGGATTGAGCAACTGGTATCGCAACGGGTCTACGGATTGTGTTTGGGCTATGAGGATTTGAACGACCACGATCAACTCCGATCGGATCCAGTGCTGGCGGTGATGGTGGGTCAGACCGATCCGAAGGGCCGGACCCGGAAACAGGTTCGAGACCGCGGCAAGGCCCTGGCGGGCAAGAGCACGTTGAACCGGCTGGAACTGTCGACCGAGGAAGCGGCCAGCCACCCGACCAAGAAGATCGGCCGGGACGAAGCGGCGATCGATAGGTTGATGGTGGACGTGTTCCTCCAAGCCCATCGGCGGGCACCGCGGCAGATCATTCTGGATCTGGATGCGACGGACGATCCGATACACGGGAATCAAGAGGGACGCTTCTTTCACGGCTATTACAGGCACCATTGTTATCTGCCGCTTTACATTTTCTGTGGGGAGTTCGTGTTGTGTTCCCGGCTACGACGCTCCGACATCGATGGTGCGGACGGATCGGTAGAGGAACTGGAACGGATCGTGGGACAGATTCGACAGAAGTGGCCCAGAGTCCAGATCGTGATTCGGGCTGACTCGGGTTTCTGCCGCGATGAGATCCTGACCTGGTGCGAGGCCCAACACCGTGTCGATTACGTGATCGGCCTGGCGAAGAACAATCGGCTGCGGCGCGCGATTGAAACTCCGATGGCGACGGCAGAAAAGCGATTCGGCAGGACGGGAAAGCCGGCGCGCGTCTTCAAGACGTTTCAGTATCAGACCCTCGACAGCTGGACCCGTGAGCGACGCATCATTGGTAAGGCCGAACATCTGGCCAAGGGCGCCAACCCCCGGTTTATCGTCACCTCGTTACCGAAAGGTCGAACGACTCCAAGGCAGGTCTATGAACGGATCTACTGTGCCCGAGGAGACATGGAAAACCGGATCAAAGAGCAACAGCTCGGATTGTTTGCCGATCGGACCAGCACGGCCACCATGCGCGCCAATCAACTCCGACTCTACCTTTCATCGGTGGCGTACATGCTGATGCAGGCCTTGCGACGGCTCGGCTTGCAGGGCACCGAATTCGCGCGGGCGCAGTGCACCACGATTCGCCTCAAGCTGCTCAAGATCGGAGCGCAGATCCATCTCACTGTACGTCGAGTTTGGATTCGGATGGCTGGAGGCTACCCTTACGCCGCGGCATTCGCTCAGGTTTACGCGAACCTTCAAAAAATCCCTCTGCGCTGTTAAGCGTTCCTTCTCACACATCCCAACCTTCCCGTCTTTGCTCAGGATAGCTGTCTCTGTAATCCGATTTCACGTCGCCATTCCCTTCAACACCAGTCATCCAGGCCCAGTTACCCCGCTCAGTCGGCATCTTTGCTCCCGCCACCCAGCTTCCGACACCTTTTCCTTCTCCTAAATGCAGTTTCGGGCACCATTCATGAGAAATGCGGGCTAATCCCTCTGCGGACGCAGCATCGTCAACGGTGAAGCGTCTCCGGCAGGTGGCTTTTTTTCCTCTTCAAGCACTTCCGGTTCGGTCTCGCCCGGGTTGATGAAGCGGTTGGCCTCCAGCCCGGCCTGCCTGGTATAGAGGTCGAAGTAGCGGCCCCGGGTCTCGAGTAGTTCGTCGTGCGTTCCACTTTCGGCTATCAACCCGTCCTCGAGGACCAGGATCTGATCAGCGCGCCGGATCGTACTGAGGCGGTGGGCGATGACAAACGTCGTCCGACCCTTCATCAGGGCGGCCAGACCCTCCTGAATGTAGGCTTCGCTTTCCGAGTCCAGGCTGGAGGTGGCTTCATCGAGGATCAATATCCGGGGGTTCGCCAGAATCGCCCGTGCTATTGCGACGCGCTGGCGCTGCCCCCCGGAGAGCTTGACACCCCTTTCACCGATGATGGTTTCGTATTCGTCCGACATCTTGAGGGCGAACTCATCCACCCGAGCCACCCGGGCCGCCTCGACGACCTCTTCGGTCGATGCGTCGGGCCGTCCAAAGAGGATGTTGTCCCGGATCGTTCCATCGAACAGAAAGTTGTCCTGAAGGACGACTCCCAGCCGGGAGCGAAACGAGTCCAGACTGATGGTGGAAAGATCCACCCCATCCACCGTCACCGTGCCTTCGACAGGTTTCGCGAAAGCCGCGACCAGGCCGATCAGGGTGCTCTTTCCCGAACCTGACGAGCCAGCCAGAGCCGTGACGGTTCCGGGTTTGGCCTCGAGGCTGATGCCATGGAGCACGGGCTTGCCAGGGTCATATTCGAACTTCACGTTGTCGAATACGATATGGCCGTTGATCTCGTCCAGTTGGCACACCCGATCGGCATCGACGTCCTCAGGGACTTCCGCCAGAACTTCGCGGACTCGATCCAGACCCGCGACTGCTTCAGTCAACTGGCTGCCGATCGAGACCACCTGGATGAACGGCGCGACCATGAAGCCCATGTACAGGGTGTACGCAAAGAAGTCCCCTACGCTCATGCTCCCGGCTATGATTTGCCGACCGCCGACGATCATGACGGTCACGCTGACCATTCCCATCAACATCGTTGAAGCAAAACCGACCAGAGCCGTTGCCGTCATGGTCTTCTTGACGTTTTCGAACAGCCGGAAGGCGTCTTTGCTGAATGTGGAGGCTTCCCTATCCTCCGCGTGAAAACCCTTAACAACCCGGATGCCGCCGAACGATTCGGTCAGCCGACCGGTCACTTCCGCGCGTATCTTCCCACGTTCCCGGAACACCGGCCGGATCGTTCCGAAGGCCTTCATCAGGATCACTCCGAAGACCATCATGAAAGCCAGGCTGACGAGTGTGAGAGGAACGTTGATCACCATCAGGAGGACGAAGGCCATCCCGGCGGTAAGAATGCCTCCAAGGAAATTCACCAACCCGGTTCCGATCAGGTTGCGGACGCCTTCGACGTCCGACATCACCCGGGTGACCAGGGCGCCGGTCTTGTTCTGGTCGAAGTACCGGATGGGCAAGCGGCCGACGTGTCTTTGTATCCGCACCCGCATGTCCGTGATGAGGCGTTGTGCGGAGATGCTGAGAAGCATCGTCAACGAGAACGAAGTTACGGCCTGGATAACGATCGCTACGCCAACGACGACCACCAGGGGCGTCAACAGGGCGAGGTTTCCCGGTGTGACGATGTCGTCGATGAGATACTTGACCGATCCGGGCAGGACCAGACTCGCAACCCGGTTCACCAGGACCAGGACCAGTCCGCCCCCCAGCAAGCCTCTGCGCGGCCAGATCAAATCCTGGAATTCCCGCAAGGCCTGTTTGGGCGGAACCTTTTTCTTCGGTGGGTCGCCGCGCGGTCTCCCCCCGTAAGTGGAATTTCTGCTCAACTTCTTCTCCCCGATGACGTCTAATCAGTGTGTGAGGAAGTCATCGTATCTCACTCGGAATGGTTTCCGACCGTCCGGGGACATGTGGCCCAGAAAAAAACTCTGTCATACCCCCTTGGACTTCCTTGCGTACCATGTTCTAATATGGGGCTAGATTTTTGCTGACAGAGTTCCGGAGGTGTCTATGTACGCAACCTTGGTGTTGCTTTTGCTACTGCCCCTACAACAGGATGCCGATGAGGCGTACCGCCAGGATTATACCAAGTACACAGAAATAACGCAGATCGCCGAGCCCGCAGCCCAGTTTGACGCGTTCCTCGCCTTTATGGCCGAGAAACCAGACGCAAGGTTGGAGTCGTCCATCCTCAAAGGGTTACAGGACAACCTGACCGCCGTCAGCGGGACGGGGAACTCGGCGAAAGTGTACGAATTGGCCGACAAGTGGCTGGATGCGACCACGCCCGACAATCCTGTTCCCCTGGCCCTTGCCTGGTCCGCTGCGGTTCCCGCCGAGGACCATGCCATGGTCACAAACTACGGCGAGAAGTTCTATGCGAACAACAAGGTCCCCGATGTCGCCTTCTCGCTTGCGCAGGCCTACCAGCAATTGGGCAATGCGGCAAAGCTGAGAGAGTTCGGCGAGATCGTGATCAAAGAGGCTCCGATCGAGCGGTCCTGGAGCTTTGCTTACGCTATTGTGGGACAGCATGACGAGGCTGGCAGGTTCTCGCAGGCTTCCCAGATGGCCAAGACCATCATGACTGGATTGCCTGCGGCGCCGGAAGGCGTGTCCCGCTCCCAGTGGACCGACATGCGCGTGTATCTTCAGGAAACAGTGGCACGTAACTCGTACGAGGCCGGCCGGTACACAGCGGCAATCCAGGAGTACAACGGTGCGCTTCGCCTGAAGCCACGCAACGACAAAGCCTACTACTACATCGCCGACTGCCTCCTGAAGACGGAGAGAATCGCGGAGGCGATGGATGCGTTTGCCAAGTCGTATGTGCTGCAGGGCGGGTATTCAGCCCGTTCTCGCGGCATACTCGAGACCATTTACCGGACCAACCACGGTGGCAACCTGACGGGTTTGGATGAGGTCATCGAAAAAGCCCGGCGTTCTCTGGTCAACTGATCAGCTTCCTTAAAAGACTGAAAGGGGCCCGGCATGCCCGGGCCCCTTTACTTACTTACCTGGCTCAGGAACCCTGCGATATTTCCGCCAGCTCACTGAATTCTGCAGTTGCCCCATGGCCGCCCACAATCGTGTCGACCCGGAGCTCGAGCGTCTCGATCGATTCGAACAGGCCCGTCGACTCGGGGGTCGCGGCCTGTCCTGGGGTATACAGGTCACTTTCGAACAGGATTCTATCTCCAGGCAGATAGACCACGACCATCGGAACAACATGACCCGAATTTTCGAGCGCATACAGCTGAAGAGTCCGGTTGCCGTCCGTTAATTCGTGTTGACCGCTGAAGGTTTCGATCGTGCCGATATCACCCCTCCGTCCCGGCGTGTTCGCCATGTTATGCAAACTGTCGGGTGAATATCCGTGCCGGGCGTCGATCAGCTCACGGATGGTGTCCTCGTGGCGTTCCTCAACCAATAGCGTCGCACCGATCGAAGCCAGCCTGCGGAGTCCCCCGACATGATCCGGGTGTGGATGTGTGACGATAGCGTAACGGATCGGCTTGAGCGGGAATTCCTCACGGACCGCCCGGATCAAAGCGATCGTCTGGGTCTCGTTGAGAGGCGCTTCGACAATGACAAGGTAGTTCGGGAACTCCACGAGCATACTGTTGTGCGAGAAACCAACAGCCTGGTAGACGCCGCGGGACAGGCGATTCAGTTCCATCGGCACCGATTCGCGTTCCGAGGCCGTCCGGGCCTCTTCGGCGAGTTCCTCTGGTATCGCGTACTTGGATTCCGGCAGCTTTTCGTTCAGGGCGATCGAGTCGTATCGCATGTTTGCGACCTCGACGCCGTCTTTGACGATTCTCATCTCGTGCGGAACCATCAGGCCATCGACGTCCCGATAATCCCCGAAAACGTATTGGACGGGAACGTCGCCCAGAAACGGATCGGTTTCCATTGCCTCGAATCCGATGAGGAGACTCGTTTCCGGATTGAAAAACATCTGGACGTTCTGCCCTTTGAACGAGATCTCCACGCGTCGGCTGGGTGTGCCGTCGAAATCGGTCGCGACCGCGATTCGGGTCGATGCCCGCGTTTCTGTATTCGCTTCGAACATGAGGTTCAAGACATCCCTTTGGAGGGCCATCGCGGGCGTATCGAATGCCGAATAGCTTAGAAGGGCGTCGGTCGAGACCACCGACCCCCGCTCTCCGACCAACTGGTACCCGACCGGAGCTGCGTCGATGCCTCTGCCTTGCTTGGTGACCGCCTCGAGCCGGTGTTGCTGGAATGCTCCAAACTCGAGATCGTATTCGACCAGGGCACGGCCTCCGGCGAATTCGATGGCTTCGGTATAGTTGGTGAGTGTAGCTGCGGTGGGCGACTCATCCGGAGTGCGGACCTGCCCGATCATGGTACGGCTGCCGCTACCTCTCCGAATGATGCTTTCCAGGCCTTGCAGCTTTTCAAGGCCGCCCATCGCGGCGATCGCCTCGTCAACGACCGCCCGGGATCCGGGGTCTCCCCCACAGCCCGACAACAGGGCGACGGCGATCAGTGCAGCGAAAGTTCGAGAATACATGGTCCCTCCTACTTCAACTACTTAGTTCGACTTCTCGGTCAAATGAATTGAAAACTAGGAGCCAATTGTATTGTTCCAGCCGCCGGAGTCAAGCGAAGAAAGCGCATTGCTCCGTCGAGCAGCCTGTGGCGGAAGTCTGTAGGGTCGCGCGCAGGGGTATTCGGGTCTCAGGCGCGAAGAGAGGAGCGGAGCGATGCATAGTCCTCGTGACCGACGAACGACAAAGCCTGGGGCCCGAAGACCCCTGCGCCCTTCGGGCGTCGACGGCATGGGGCCAGCTGCGGTGAGACGTCCGATGGCCAGCATCGACGTCTTCGATGGGAACCATCGTCGTCGTCGTGGCGCCTTGCATCTAGCCCCATGGCGCTCGTAACGCGACCCTACAGACTTCCGCCACAGGCTGCTAGTTCCGAACGCTCATTGTCGAGGCTGATTTGTGAGACAATAACCCCTTTGCTTCGGACTTAAGCCGTGCCGGTGCACCACCCAAATCCATAGGAGACCGCAGTCCTCATGAATGGCCTTTTCCACGCACCCACTCCCATAAACGAACCCGTTCTTTCATACGCCCCCGGCACGCCGGAGCGGATTGCACTCAAGAAGAGGGTCGCCGACATGGCGGCCGAGGAGATCGAAATCCCGATTCTGATCGGCGGCAAGGAAGTCCGGACCGGCGACCTCGGTACTCAGGTGGTTCCACACGACCACGGACACGTCCTCGCGAAGTGGCACAAAGCCGGCCCCGGCGAAGTCGCCCAGGCGATCGAAGCGGCCGGCCAAGCCCATAAGGAATGGGCGTCCTGGAGCATCGACGCCAGGCAGTCCGTGTTCCTGAGGGCGGCCGAACTCCTGGCAGGGTCCTGGCGCCAGACCCTGAATGCCGCGACCGTCCTGTGCCAGAGCAAGACCCCCATTCAGGCCGAGATTGACGCCGCGTGCGAACTGATCGATTTCTGGCGTTTCAACGCCCACTACGCCGAAGGGATTTACGGCGACCAGCCGCTGTCGAGCCCCGGCATGTGGAACCGTCTGGATTACAGGCCCCTGGAGGGGTTCGTTTTTGCGGTCACGCCGTTCAATTTCACTTCTATCGCCGGGAACCTCCCGACCGCTCCCGCAATGATGGGGAACACGGTTGTCTGGAAATGTGCGAGTTCGACCGTCTATAGCGGTTATTACCTGGCCCGACTGTTCGAGGCCGCGGGCCTCCCCCCCGGCGTGATCAATTTTGTTCCCGGAAGCGGAGCAACCGTCGGCGACGCGGCGATGACCCATCCGGACCTGGCGGGGGTTCACTTTACGGGCTCGACCGAGACGTTTCAGGGTATGTGGCGAACCGTCGGGGAAAACATCAAGGGATACCGGTCTTACCCTCGCGTCGTTGGCGAGACCGGAGGGAAGGATTTCATCATCGCGCATCCCAGTGCCAACGCCGATGCCGTGTCGACCGCCATAGTGCGCGCGGGCTACGAGTACCAGGGACAGAAATGCAGTGCCGCGTCACGCATATACATTCCAGACAATCTCTGGCCCGGAATGAAGGACGATCTGGTCGATCAGATCAACGGGATTGCCATGGGCGACGTCGCCGACTTCAACAATTTCATGGGAGCGGTGATCGATCGGGCTTCGTACGACAAGCTGAACGGCTATCTGGATTTCGTAAAATCGTCCACCGACGCCGACATACTGGCCGGAGGTGAGGTCGATGATTCAGTCGGGTACTTCATCCGCCCGACCCTGATTCAGGCGAAATCACCCGACTACCGCACGATGTGCGAGGAACTGTTCGGCCCGATCGTGACGCTGTACGTCTATCCCGAGAATGAATGGCAGCAAACCCTGAAGCTGGTGAACGACACCTCTCCTTACGCGTTGACCGGCGCTGTATTCTCCGAAGACCGCAACGCCATCGCCGAGGCCCACCGGGAACTCCGGTACGCGGCCGGCAACTTCTACATCAACGACAAACCCACCGCCGCCGTCGTCGGCCAGCAGCCCTTTGGCGGATCCAGAGCGAGCGGCACGAACGACAAAGCCGGCTCCAGGCTGAACCTGCTCCGCTGGGTGTCCGCCCGCACGATCAAAGAAACCTTCGAACCGCCGACCGATTACCGTTACCCGTACATGGCCGAGGAATAAGTTCCCCCTCGACCGTGAGGCGCAGCAACTCGAAAGATGTTTTCGACGCAGAGACGCAGAGACGCAAAGACGCAGAGGAGAACCCAGATAAAATAAAACTCTGCGTCTCTGCGCCTTTGCGTCGAAAAACCAGCCGTTATTCGATACTTGCCAGGCCATGAAGAAAGGGGCGATCCTTCGACCGCCCCTCTTTTTGTGGGATGAGCATCCCTTAGATAGAACTAGAACGTGTAGCGCAGACCGAACTGGATCTGGCGCTCTGTTGTCACTGTTGAGGAAATGACGCCGAAGTTGGCCGTGCCGAACTCGCGGTTCGGCAACCCGAAGTTCGGGTGGTTGGTTACGTTGAAGAACTCGGCTCGGAACTGCATCCCTTGCCGCTCGGTGATCTCGAAGTTCTTGACGACCGAGAGATCGAGGTTCTTCAGAGTTGGTCCGCGAGCGATATTCCGTCCGGCGTTACCGAACGTGCCGTCGGGCTGGAAGGTGAACGCGGCCGGGTTGATCCAGTTGTCCGGTCCCTGGTTGGACGGAACCAGATCCACACCTGCGATGCGATCGGGGCGATCGTTGAACTCGCCCGAGCCGCTGATGTCCTGCGTGTGTCGGATCGTGAAGGGCCGCCCGCCCTGGAGCATCAGGATCCCGTTGACTCCCCAGCCGTTCAGGAGCTGACCGGCGATACCGGTGAAGTTGGTCTCCGCTAACTGGTATACATAGCTGAGCGTGTAGCGATGGCGGACATCGAAGTCGGCGTCACCACGTTCCGCTCCCGGATTGTTGTTGTCCTGCATCCCCGTTGTACCGCCGTTCGATCCCGATCCCTGGCCGGGCCTGTCGTCGATCGCATGTCCGTAGGTGTACGAGGAGATGAACGACAGACCGTTCGAGAAACGTTGCTCCACGCGGCTCTGCAGGGAATGGAAGATCGAGGAACCGGCCTGTTCGGCGACGCGGATGCGGCCGAAGCCATCGAACGGTCGACCGGCTCCTGGAATGATCTGGTTGACGTTGCGGTTTCGCCGCGCTTTCAACAAGTGGTTGCCAACGTAGGCGACGTCCACGAGCAGCCCCTGGTTCAATTCGTGCTGGACACCGAAGTTCCACTGTTCCGCATACGTGTCCCGATAGTTCTGGGGCAACGCATTCGGCTGCAGCGTCGGCGGTAGACCGGTTCCCGTCGGGAAAGGATCATCCAGCGTCTGGTTGGCTTGCGAACCGACGAAGACGTTGACCAGGAAGAACGGAGGGTTGGCGATGAACGAGAAGTTGTGCCGCTGGTCACTGTCGTAGAAAATGCCGCCTCCGCCACGGATGACGGTGGAGTCATTGCCAAGCGGGCGCCAGGCGAAACCAAGGCGAGGTGCGAAGTTGTTCCAGTCGTCTTCGATCAGGCTTCTGGAATTGCCGTTCTGGCCGGCGACCAGAATGCTGTTGGTGGTCGGATCCCAGATCGACTGCTTGTCCACGTTTTCTTCGATGCGGCCGTACCATTCCCAGCGAAGGCCGTAGTTCAGAGTGAATGAAGGCGAGACCTTCCAGTCATCCTGGAAATAGGCAGCCATCTCGGTCTTGCGTGGGTTGCCCTGGGGTGCTCCGGTGAAAGAAAAACTTAAGCTTGGAAGACCCAGGAACATGTCGGCCAGGCCGTTGCCGGTTCCGCGGCTGCCGTTGAAATCGAACCTGTTCGGACCCGCCGTAAACGCGTTGAACAGGAACCGGCGCACATCGACGCCGACTTTGATCTGATGATTGCCGGTCACCCACGAGAGTTGGTCGATGTAGTTGTACGTGTTGACCACTCTGAAGAAGTTGCCACCGCTTCCGATGTTGTCGACGCCGGTCGGCCGGAAGTCCGGGAACGTATCCACGAAACCGGTGATCGGCTGAAGGATGTCCAGACTGTCGTTGACCGGCAACTGGGGCTGCTTGAAGCGGTTGTATCCGGCCCGGAACTCATGAACCATGTTGTTTCCTAACACAGTCGTGAAGCTGATCCCGGCGTTCGTCCGGATGCGGTCGTTGATCTGACCGAAGTCCTTGAGGTTGACGCCGGCTCCGGTTTCGGTTCGGAACGGGTCGAACTGTTCGGTATCCGAGAAACTGTATCTGAACATGAGGTTGGTGTTCTCGAACAGTTGATGATCGAGACGGAAGGAGATGTCGTCCGTGTTCTGGATCTTGTTTGCCGTTTCAGACACGTTGCCGGTCAGGCCGGCGCCGGCGATGTTCGGAACCGGGTAAGCGCTGATCACCGCGCGGGCAATCGGGTTGATCCGATCCGCCGGGATTATGTTGTTGGGGAACGCTTGTCCGGTTTGAGGATCGATGATTGCCGTACCTAGTTCACTGAAGTCGGCATTCTGCATCTTGAGTGTTGGAACGGTCGCGCGGCGAGTCTCGCCGGCCTTCGCGCGTAACCCTTCGTAAGATACGAAGAAGAATGTCCTGTCGGCCACGATCGGCCCACCCAGCGCGCCGCCGAACTGATTCCGAATCAGCGCGGGTTTCTGGGTTCCTGTCGGAGCGAACACGTTACGTGCGTCCAGAACGTCGTTTCGAATGAACTCCCAGCCTGCGCCGTGGAATTCATTTGTTCCCGATTTGGTCGTTACATTTACGACTGCCCCGGCATTGCGACCGAACTCCGCAGCGTAGGAATTCTGTTCGACCTTGAATTCCTGGATGAGGTCGATCGAAGGGCGGAACGAGAAGTTCCGGACGATCGGATCGACGTTATCGATACCGTCCAGGAAGAACGAGTTGTAGTGTTCGTCGGTCCCCGCAATATTGAATCCGCCACGAGATCCCAGGTGCGAGCCCTGTGCCGGAGTAACGGCTGCAGGAACGAGCTGGACCAGCGATTCGAACTGCCGTCCGTTCAGAGGCAACTCAACGATTTTCTGGGAGTCGATGACGCTTCCCACCGACGATTCGTCGGTCTGGATCAAAGGCGCCTGGGCGGTGACTTCCACAACCTCGGTCACCTGGCCGATTCGGAGCTCGAGATTGATCCGCGCGCTCTGGTCAATCTGTAGAGTGAGGCCGGTCCGGACTTCAGTACTGAAGCCAGGCAGCGATGCTTCAACACGATAGGCGCCGACCTGAAGATTAGGCGCCGAGTAGTTGCCGAATTCGTTGGTGACCACGAACCGGGTCTGGTTTGTTCCGGTGTTGATGATCGTGACCTCGACGCCGGGGAGTACCGCCCCGCTCTGGTCACTGACCGTACCGAGAATGGTTCCCGTCAGGGTCTGCCCATAACCGGTCACGGTGAACGTCATCAAGAATAAAATCAATATTGTTCTTCGCATTTACCCTCCCTGTATTTCTTTCAATCGAGTTGGAACTGAATCGAAATCTTTCCCCGGTGCCTACGTGAAGGGTATGTGGGCTGGTGATCGTCCCACGCGGGTCTTGAATTCGGCCGCTTCGAAATGCACTCGCAGCTCTTCTCGCTCGCTCCTTACTTGCAGGCTTCGTTCCATACTGTTTTCCGTTAGAGGTCAGCGACTTGAAGGTGTGTACACGAGGCACACTATGGTTTCCCGTAGATTGATTCCATAGTGCGTAGTGCATACGATCAGTACGGGAATGGCATGGTAACCGGGGACACGTGGGATTGAAGTCCGGTCTTCGATGCCTTGAACGTCGACCTTGCTTTTAGTAGGCTTCATGCCATGAGATCAGCGGTGTTGATGGCGGGAATCCTGTGCGTGGCCGGCCTGATTGCTGCCGCCCAGGAGGAGTCCGTTGACGACTACATCGGCGGGCAAGTTTGCGCCTCCTGCCATCCGTCGATCGCTTCGACGTATCGGGAAGTCGGCATGGCGCGAACGTTTCGACCTATCGCCGACGTGCCTGTCATCGAAGACTGGACAACCAACAACCGCTATTTTCACGAGCCTTCCAATCAGCATTTTCTGATGACCAGTCGCGACGGGAAGTTTTACCAGAAGCGATATCAACTGGATGACGAAGGTGCCGAGATCAATGATCTCGAATTGGAGATCCAGTACGCGATCGGCTCCGGATTCAAGGAGCGGGACTACATCGCTCACCTCCCGGGGGGCGAGCTCGTGCAATTTCCCATTGTCTGGTACACGGAAGAGGCCCGGTGGAGCATCGCGCCCGGATACGACCACGCTGATCACGACGGGTTTCGAAGGCTTATCAACTATCGTTGCGTCTTCTGCCACGCAGCGTATCCAAGACTGGACTCTCACCGGGGCGATACGAAGCCCAGACGTCCCTGTTTCCGTCCGATGTAGCCGTCGGCGTCGACTGTGAGCGTTGTCATGGTCCGGCAGGTCTGCACGTCCGGCGCGCCTCGGAAGGCGCGACGGGCGTCGATCTTCGCGACAGTATCGTGAATCCTGCCAGGCTGGAGCGCGACAGGGAAATGGATGTCTGTCTCCAGTGCCATCTGGAGACGACCAGTGCGCCGTTACCCAATTCGATCCTGAAGGTGGGACGCGGAGTGTTCTCATTCAGTCCGGGAGAGTCGTTGACCGACTACGCCGCGTTCTTTGACTTTCCGAAAGGTGTCGGACACGACGACGATTTCAACATTGTCCACCAGGGATACCAGTTGGTTCGATCCGCCTGCTATCGGAACAGCGAGATGACATGCACGACCTGCCACGATCCTCATCGGAGCCCGAAAAACTCCAGGGAGTTTTTCAAGAGTCGGTGCCTGTCCTGCCATGAGCTGGAAAGTTGCTCTCTGGATTCCCCGGCGCGTGCTTCAAATGGTGATGACTGCGTGGCCTGTCACATGCCCCAGCGCCGGACCGACGATATCGTTCACGTGACGATGACCGATCACTACATCCAACGGGTCGCGCCACCGACCCCGCTGGCGCCCATCGAGGAGAAGGACAACCGGGGCTATTCGGGAGACCTGGCTTTCTACCTGCCTCGGCAGGAAGAGGATCTGTACCTGGGGATGGGACTGGTTCGTGGACCGGATATGCAACGGGGGGTCCGTCTGATCGAGGAGGCCCTCGGGGAAAACGAGTCGACGACGGTCGAACCGTACTTCTCTCTGGCGTCAGCGTACGGGGAACTGGGCCGAACCGATGAGGCGATCGAGATCTATCTGAAGGTGATCGAACTCGACCCGGGCTACGCCGAGGCCTATTACAACCTCGGCCTCGTGCATCTTGGGGCTAGCAGGTTTCCCGAAGCCCTCGAACTTTTCGACGAGGCCATTCGGCTCCAGCCCAACCGGGCCGACAATTACGTCGTGGCCGGCGTCGCTGAAGCACAACTCGGCCGTGACGGGGTGGCCAGGGCGCGGTACCTTACCGCGCTCGATCTGGACCCTTTGAATACGGTTGCGCTGAACAACCTTGGAGTGCTGGATCTTCAGGCCGGGAATGGCGAACAAGCGGCGGCTCATTTCGAGCGCGTACTTCAGATAAGTCCCACCGATGAGACAGCGATTCGAATGCTTGAACTTTTGAGGTGATGTGGGAGTGGTCAGTGGTTAGTGGTCAGTGGTCAGTTGTCGGAGGGGAGGGAAGGAAAGGAACAGCACCACGATGTCCACTTTCATCTCTTTCCTTCCCACCCCCAACTGACCACTGACCACTAACCACTTCCCCAGACCACTTCTTCATGCCCACGGATTCCTATACGTTCCCTTATACCCGACGTGATTCGCCCAGGGTGGTTCCGGACCATGCCCTGGGCGTACGGAGCGGGGCGTTGAACATGGCGGCCACCCATGCCGTCGTCCGTGGTGCGGACGACGTTCGAATACTATCCGCCTGCGCCGTGACCACAGTCATGACCGACCTGCTGATGAACGATCATGCGCGGCTTGAACTCCTGCAACAGGTTCACCGATGCGTGTGATATCACCCCGGGTTCGATCCTCTCGGAACCAGCGCTTTGGTAGAGCTATGGGCTTCGGCAGAGGCGTGTCATTCGATACGTGTGGGTGCTCTTTTGTAGGAGTGGCCTCTTGTGGTAAAAAAGGAAGGATATGAACACACTTGATATCAATGTTTTCTGCAGGAAGGGCGACGAGGGACCACGTTGTGACTTCGACGTCGTCCGGGGTCGGGTCTCCGTTCCCGATGGCGACGTGGTGCGATGGCACGCGACCGAAGGAGACGTGACAGTGACGTTCCCCGAGGGTAGTCCTTTCGCCGAAGAGAAAATTGTGATCAAGGCGGGGCAGAGCGTCTTGACTCCCCTGTCCCCGGACGCGGCCCATCGTCCCTATATGTCAGACGTTGCCTGTGACGATTGCCCGTTGACCGAGAGGTCCACCGGGCCCCAAATCATAGTTGAACGCTAGCAGCCCGTGGTGGAAGTCTGTAGGGTCGCGCGCAGGGGTATTCGGGGCTCAGGCGCGAAATGAGGAGTGGAACGATGCTTTGTCATCATGACCGACGAATGACAAAGCCTGAGGCCCGAAGACCCCTGCGCCCTACGGGTTACGACGGCATGGGGCCAGCTGCGGAGAGATGCACGATGGCGGGCATCGACGTCGTCGTGGCGCCTTGCATCTAGCCCCATGGCGCTCGTAACGCGACCCTACAGACTTCCACCACGGGCTGCTAGGAGCCTGCGCGGCAGAAGGAATCTGCTACGAAAGCGGTAGAATCGGTCCATATTTCCCCGATTTTTCGTTATATAGAACTACTATTCGCCTCAAAATCGAGAAAATCTGGCCTCGATTCTCCACTTTCTCGCTTTGCGTAATTTTGTAAAGCCTGCAGTCTCCCGAAGGTTCTACCTTCGGATGGCGACGGTTCCGGCAAGCATGTCGTGAAGGGCCTGTTTCTTTTCAGTGAAGGCGGCCATGATGAAGCCGATGCAAAAAATAAGCGCGGACAGGAACTTTGCGAAGTGCCTTCCTGTTGCCCGGCCGAACGTCAGGCGCTGGCCGTAAATGTCGGTTACTGTGATGCCCAGGACCATCTTTCCCAGGGTGGCCTGGGGTTCGCTGCTGAGCATCAGTGCTTCATACAGCCAGGGGATGACCAGTCCGAGGAAGAAGCCGGGACCTGAGATCAGGACGGCAACTCCCATGAGGAGCCCGACGAAGACCGAGTCGATGATGAAGGCGACAAAGCGGATCCAGAAGCCTGCATAGCGGCCGCTAACCGCATAGACCGCGGGTTGTGAGACCGGCGGGACCGTTTCGGGTATGGGCGTACCGCAGACCTGACAGAACCTGGCATGCTCCACGTTGGTGTTCCCACATGAGATGCACACGCCCATCGCTGTCCCTCCTTCTTCAAACAGTGTTCAATCTTAGATGATCATATCGAAACAGCCCATCGAGAACTGGTATCAAAACAGCCTGTGTAAGTAGATACGTTCGAAGTGGCGATAAGGTTCAGTCCGTCTCGCATAAAGCGGGGGACTGGCCGTATCCTCTGGCGTGCGGACTCCTGGCCCCCTCCAGCCGGGCCAGTGTATCGGTCATGTCGTTCTCGCCGAGTTCCATCGTTCGACGGATGTGATTCCGCGAAATCCAGCAAGTTCCGGTATAGAAGCAGCCGAGGGACTTTGAGGGAACCACCGACAAGGGGATCAGGAAGCCGTCGGGAATGCGATGTCCCTCCTCCGTTCCGGTGGCGTGCTGGCAGTGGCTCCGGAAGGAAAGATCAGCAAGACAGGTGGGCTGCTTCAGGGGCACCCGGGAGTCGCTCATCTGGCGACTCGATTCGGAGCGCCGATCGTGCCGCTCGTGATTTATGGCCAGGAACGGACTTTCGGCTATTGGGCGCGTCTGGGCCGCCCGCTGGTCCGGGTCCGGATCGGGACCGCCATTCAACTCCCGCGGGGTCGGGCGACGGCCAGACAACTTGATGCGCATCGGGTCACGGTAATGCTTGCTCTGGCGCGCATGTTGCCACCGGAGTACCGAGGGGCCTACAGGGACTTCAAGTCTCCGGAGTCTCCTTCCGAAGGCCTCGGTGAACTTTAAGGGTAAGGGGAGGAGATTCGGTTGATGCAGAACCTGGCCGGTCGCATCGAGGCTGCTCCGGCCGTCGACTCGGTCGCGTTCACGTCCCATCTCTACTATGGCAGCGGTTACCTCAGTCTGGACATCGACGCTGAAACCGCGGACGATGAAATGTCGACCACCAAGATCTAGACGGCCGCCTCCCGTTTCGTGGGTTCTCCTGATGGGCCTGTTTGCCTTGTTGACCCTCTTTCTGGCGGGAGTCGGGGTGTACGCGGTGATCGCGCACTCGGTGACCCAGCGAACCAACGAGATCGGAATCCGGCTGGCGCTGGGCGCCCGGGTCGCGAACGTTCTGGATCAGGTGATGTGGCAGGGCATGAGAACGACGATCGTCGGCATCGTCCCAGGCCTGATCGCTGCGTACTGGCTGAGCGAATACATGACGAGCATGCTGTTCGGCGTCAGCCCGACCGATTCGGTGACGTTTGCCGGTATCCCGGTGATCCTTTCCGTCGTGGTGTTCGTGGCTTGTCTGGTCCCGGCTTTGCGCGCAACGCGCGTCGATCCGGTGGTCGCGTTGAGGCAGGAAAGCTGTTCCCCGAACTGACCACTGGCCACTGGCCACTGACCACTAAAAAAAAGGGGTCTTCCGCAGAATTTGTGGGTAAAACCGTCTTCCATCGCCGCTTGAGGAGACCACGGTGCTCGCCAAGCCTCAAGGCTTCCCTCGCAAGCTCGGCGGCTGCGCCGGCCTTGACCCTCGGCTGCGCTCCGCGGTGTCGGCTGGTGTGGGCGATGGGGAACGGGGCCTCCGGCGGGGGCTCCGGGCACCGGGTGTAGGCGTCCGACCGAAGTGGGTACTGGAATATTCGCCGTCGAACAAAAGAATAAGGTACTTTGTTTCAATTACTTATGTGCGCACAGGCCTTTGGACTGCCCACAAATTCTGCGGAGGAGGCAAAAAAAGGACCCCGAGGGCAAAGCCCCCGGGGTCCTTTTTTTTCTACAATCCGAAGCTAGAAATAAAACTTCAGACCGAGCTGAATCTGGCGTGCATCGTTGGCAGCGGTAATTCTTCCGAAGCTGCTGCTCGTGCTGCCTGTGGATCCAGTCGCACCAGGCACGAACGTGACGTTCGGGGCCTGGAAGTTGGCGCGGTTGAAGGCGTTAAAGAACTCGAACCTCAACTGCAGGCTCTGGTTCTCGCCGATGGCCGTGTTCTTGATCAGCGACAGATCCCAGGTGTTGACGCCTGGCGCTCGAACCGTGCCCCGGCCGGCGGTGCCATAGCGATTGCCGGGAGCTCCGAAACAGTTCGTGTCGAACCAGCGTTCCGGGGTTGAGTTGCTCAGGGACGGATCGCACACGAGGTCGGGACGGAAACTCTGTCCCCCAATCGATCCCGGAAGCGATCGGCTGCTCCCCACGGTCAGCGAATTGCCGGTCGCCGCCGAGATGATGCCGGAGAACTGCCAGCCGTTGACGATCTGGCCCGCAGCGCCCGTGAGGCTGGTGAACGGCAACTCGTAGAGGTAGCTGAACGAGTACCGGTGCTTCCGATCGAAGCCACTCCGACCCCGCTGGCCGCCGAGGCGATCGTATGCGTTCTGCGGAGTGCCTGGGTTGCCAAATCCTCCGGACCCGCCCGTATCGATGTTCTTAGACCACGTGTAGGACATGATGTAGCTCAGCCCCTTCGTCATACGTTGCTCCAGCTTACCCTGCAGCGAGTGGTAGCTGGTCTGGCCTTCGGTCGTTCCGGTCGAGATCCGGCCCACCTGCGGGAACGGCTTGCTGGCCGAGATCTCCGCCGAGGTCTTGGTCAGGTCACCGACCAGGAGCGGCTGGTTTCCGTTGAACCCGATCCGGTCCCGCAAGCCATGTGATCCCACGTAAGCGACATCCATAAGGACGTTCTCATGCAGGGCGTGTTGGAGACTCAAGCTCCAGCGCTGGATGTACGTGTTGGCGCTCTCCCGGACCACGGTTCGTATCCGGGTCGTCGGCGCGATGTTGACCGACGTCGGGATCGGGAACGGGTTGTCGAACGACAGCGAGTCGAACTGGCCGCCGACCTGACTGTGTGTGATGGTCTGGATGTTCGAGGACGGGGGGCCGAGGAACATCTGGAACGGGTAGTTGTGGAGCAGGACATCGAAGAAAACGCCGCCACCAGCGCGCAGAACGGTAGTCCCTTCGCCGGTAATGTCCCAGGCGAGGCCCAGGCGCGGCGCCAGGTTGTTCTTATCGGTGTCCCACCCGGAGTTGCTGGGTGTATCGACGCCCAACTGCACCAGCTGGCCGGTTGAGAAATTCCACTGTGTCCACAGGTTGTCGTTTTCGTGGAGGGGCCCCTGCAGATCGTACCGGACTCCGTAGTTGACCGTCAGGTTCGGCGTCGCCTTCCAGTCGTCCTGGAAGAACACCGCGAAGAAGTTGCCCCGCTCGTGTTCGACACTGTTGCCGAACTTCCGGCCTGTCGCGCCGAGATAGCCCAGCAGGAAGTCGGAGAAGTTGTCACCCGTGAAGGCCTGGTTGAACGTGAACGATCCCGCCGTGTTGGACGGGAAGATCAGGTTCATCCCCTCGCGCCGGAACTCCCCTCCGAACTTGAAGTTATGGTCGCCCTTCGTCCAGGTCATGGCTTCCGAGAGGTGCCAGTTGTTGTGGAACCGGGCGAAACCGCCGCCGTTGCCGACCGGTTGATCCCAGCCCGAGATACCCAGACCGGGGAACTTCTGCAAAAAATCGTTGTCGCTGGAAAATGCGTCGGTTCCGGTCAGGCCGAGCGTCTTGTTGAAACCCGCTTCGCGCGCACTGGCTCGCTGGATGATGACCGTGTTCGAACGGCTGAAGCCCAGCTTGGTCTCTCCCACCAGTTGGTTCGACCAGATCGACGTCAGGAAAAGAACGATGGCCTGCGGGTTCTTGATGATGTCGTCGCCGAAGCCGGGGATGACCGTCCGGTTCAACTCGTTGATCGACACATCGTCGGAGTGCGTGTAACGGGCGAAGAAGTTCTGGTTGTCGGTCAGCTTGGTGTCGACCCGAATCGTGTACTGGTCGATGTCTTTCGGTACCGCCGCCGAGCGGAACGTGTTGTTTCCGGTCGGGCTGTCGATATCGGGGTCGATGAAGAACGGCAGGAACTTGACCGCCTGCGGGCTGAACCGGCTCGACGGAATAATGTTACCCGGGAAGGGCAGGCCCGTCGTCGGGTCGGTGATCGTCTTCGAGAGGGCGCTGAAGTCCCCGCTCTTCATCGCGCGCGTCGGTAGCGTGCCGGCACGGGACTTGCTCTGGCGTTGCCGGGAGCCTTCATAGTTGAAGAAGAAGAAAGTGTGGTCTTCGACGATCGGACCGCCGATCGTGCCGCCGAAGTCGTTCCGCTTGAACTCGGGCTTCGTCGGCGCGAAGAAGTTCCGCGCGTCGAGGTTGTCGTTGCGGTGGAAGGCGAACAACGTTCCGTGAAACTGGTTGGTTCCGCTCTTGGTCGTCAGGTTGACCACACCGCCGGTCGCGCGGCCGAACTCGGCTGCGAACGTACTGGTCTGGACTTTGAACTCGGCCAGCGCATCGATGGAAGGCAGCAGGCGGATTTCGCCGTTTGCCAGGTCGTTGTTGTCGACGCCGTCCAGAATGAAGTTGTTTCCCCAGAGACGGCCGCCGTTGATGTGAGCGTTGCCGCCACGGGAAGCCGTGTTTTCACCCTGGGACAGCGGTGAGACACCGGGCGCCAGGAAGTTCAAGCCCAGGAAGCTGCGGCCGTTCAGCGGAAGGTCGTCGATCTTGTCGCGGTCGATAACCTGTCCTAGAGACGCCGTGTCGGTTTCGACCAAGGGGGCGGTACCGATGACGTCGATGGTCTGGGCCACGTCGCCGACGGCCATCTCGAAGTCGAGCCGTGCGTTCTGGTTGACCTGGAGAACGACGCCGGTTCGTATCTGGGTCGCGAATCCCGGGAACTGCGCCTCGACCCGGTAGTTGCCCGGGGGGAGAGCCGTAACAGTGTAGTTGCCGGTCTCGTTGGTCAGAATCTCACGAACAGCGTTCGTGTCCACGTTCGTGATCGTGATCGAGACGCCGGGTAAAACTGCGCCAGTCTGATCGTCAATGCTACCGTTGATCGATCCCGTAAAACTCTGTGCTGATGCCGCCGGCTGTAAAGAAACCAGCAACAGCGCTACGATCGCCATCCCAAAAAACAATCGCCGCCTGAAAGAATGGAAGGTGTCCATATGAAATTTCCTCACCTTAATGGTGTAACAAGGCCGATCCCGCTTCTGTGGCGACCGGCCCAAGTGGTTAACCGTTTGTTGCCCGCTAGACCTGCTCAGGCAACCAACAAAACAAGAAGGGTTCGCTATCCTGCAAACCTCTTACTAATCCAGTAAAATTAAGATTCCTCTTCACACACCAAGGACCCGAATTCGTCTTTGTCGGGCCAATCATTTTACCTCTGACTGGGGCTCTGGTGACAGGATTAATTGTGGCCGGTGTATACAGGTTGTCGCCGGTCCTGGCTGGCCGGCGTCTCGTGTGACAGGTCTAAGTGAAACAAAATAGGTTTTCAGGGCCGATTCGGAGGTCTGTTTGCTTACTCTCGGGACATCACCTTGTCTCTGCCGGCTTCCTTTGCCGAGTAGAGCGCTTCGTCGGCGCGAGCGATCAGGGATTCGCTCGTGTCGTCGATCCGACATTCCGCGACGCCGAAGCTGGCTGTCAGGGTGGTGTCGCCCTCCAATTCTATCCGATCCATGTTTCCCCGGATCCGCTCGGCGATTTCGACGGCGCGGTCGAGCGGTGTATTCGGCAAGAGCAGGACGAATTCTTCTCCTCCGAACCGCGCCGCCGTGTCTTCTCGGCGGCATGAATTGCCCAGTAACCTGGCGAACGACGAGAGCACCTCATCACCGGCGACGTGGCCGAAAGTATCGTTGATCACCTTGAAATGGTCGATGTCGCACAGAACCAGGCAGAGGGTCTGGGCGGCTCTTCTTGCGAACGATATGGCCCGCTCCAGGGTCTCCTCCAGACCACGTCGATTCGCCAGCTTGGTCAACGAATCCTGATTCAT
The DNA here is from genome assembly GCA_965262425.1 of Terriglobia bacterium. Taxonomy (GTDB): domain Bacteria; phylum Acidobacteriota; class Terriglobia; order 20CM-2-55-15; family 20CM-2-55-15; genus CAZOZZ01. The sequence goes on from OZ253536.1 coordinate 4,786,605, forward strand.
CAGCCGCCGAATCGTCGCATTCGCTTCCTCCAGAGCCTCGTTCCGTCGCCGGAGTTCGTTGGCCATCCGTCTTCTCTCGCTCAGGTCCCGTCCGATGCCGTGAATGCCGACGGGTTTTCCATCGACGGATTTGAGGCGGGTCTTCAGCTCGATCGGGACCCGATCCCCGTCCTTGGTGACCAGCTCCACTTCAAATACCGTGGACTGTTGACCGGCGAGCTTCAACTCAGTCATCTTGCTGAGCAAAGGTCGGAATTCCGGGGCCACAAAGTCTCGAAACGGCCGGCCGATGACTTCGGCCCGGGAGTAACCGCTGACACGCTCTGCTGCCCGATTGACGCTCGTGAAGTTGCCTTCAAGGTCGGCGGTGCACATGACATCTTCGGCGTTTTCTACCAACTCCTGATACCGTGCTTCCGACTCGAGCAGTCTGGCTTCCACACTTCGGAGCTTTTCTTCGAGATCCTGTTTTTCGCTGTCGGCCATGAGTGTTGTCTGGTTCCTTTCGGCCCGGAGCCGCCTGCAACTCGACCTTATCAATTCAGCCGATCTCCCGACCAGCCAAAAGGAGTATCAGGACCAGTTTTTCCGTTCGTAATTGGGTCAGTAGTCCTAGCAGCCCGCGGTGGAAGTCTGTAGGGTCGCGTTACGAGCGCCATGGGGCTAGATGCAAGGCGCCACGACGACGTCGATGCTCTTCATCGTGCATCTCTCCGCAGCTGGCCCCATGCCGTCGTAACCCATAGGGCGCAGGGGTCTTAGCCCGCATTTCTCATGAATGGTGCCCAAGACTGCATTTAGGAGAAGGAAAAGGCGTCGGAAGCTGGTTGGCGGGAGCAAAGATGCCGACTGAGCTGAGAAAGTGGGCCTGGATGAAGGGTGTTGCAGGGAATGGTGAGGTGAAATCGGATTACAGAGACAGCTATCCCGACCAAAGACGGGAAGGTTGGGATGTCTGAGAAGAAGTGATTAACAGCGCAGAGGGATTTGTTGAAGGTTCGCGTAAATCTGAGCGAACACCGTAGCGTAGGGGTAGCCTCCAGCCATCCGAATCCAGACTCGACGCACCGTGACATGGATCTGGGCTGCGATCTTGAGCAGCTTCAGGCGAATCGTGGTGCACTGCGCCCGCGCGAATTCGGTACCCTGCAAGCCGAGCCGTCGCAAGGCCTGCATCAGCATGTACGCCACCGATGAAAGGTAGAGTCGGAGTTGATTGGCGCGCATGGTGGCCGTGCTGGTCCGATCGGCGAACAATCCGAGTTGTTGCTCTTTGATCCGGTTTTCCATGTCTCCCCGTGCACAGTAGGTCTGTTCATAGATGTGCCTTGGGGATGTTCGTCCTTTCGGTAACGAGGTAACGATAAACCGGGGATTGGCGCCCTTGGCCAGATGTTCGGCCTTACCAATGATGCGTCGCTCACGAGTCCAGCTGTCTCGGGTCTGATACAGAAACGTCTTAAAGACGCGCGCCGGCTTTCCGGTCCTGTCGAACCGCTTTTTTGCCGTCGCCATCGGAGTTTCAATCGCGGCTAGCAGCCGATTGTTCTTCGCCAGTCCGATCACGTAATCGACACGGTGTTGGGCCTCGCACCAGGTCAGGATCTCATCGCGGCAGAAACCCGAGTCCCCCCGAATCACGATCTGGACTCTGGGCCACTTCTGCCGAATCTGTCCCACGATCCGTTCCAGTTCCTCTACCGATCCGTCCGCACCATCGATGTCGGAGCGTCGTAGCCGGGAACACAACACGAACTCCCCACAGAAAATATAAAGCGGCAGATAACAATGGTGCCTGTAGTAGCCGTGAAAGAAGCGACCCTCCTGATTCCCGTGTATCAGATCGTCGGTCGCATCCAGATCCAGAATGATCTGCCGCGGTGCCCGCCGATGGGCCTGGAGGAACACGTCCACCATCAGCCGATCTATCGCCGCTTCGTCCCGGCCGATCTTCTTGGTCGGGTGCTTTGCCGCACCCTCGGTCGACAGTTCCAGTCGGTTCAACGTGCTCTTGCCCGCCAGGGCCTTACCTCGATCTCGAGCTTGTTTCCGTGTCCGGCCCTTCGGATCGGTCTCACCCACCATCACCGCCAGCACCGGATCCGATCGGAGTTGATCGTGGTCGTTCAGATCTTCATAGCCCAAACACAATCCGTACACCCGTTGCGACACCAGTTGTTCGATCCCGTGTTCCACAAATCGCGGGTCCCGATAATCCCGGAAACATTCGGCAAACTGTTTCAGGATCCCGGTCCGTTTTTCCGTTTCTCGTAGCAGCAAACCGCCCGCGTCCGTGCTGATGTCTCCCCCGTCGAATTGCCCCCGGACTTCCCGTGTACCTAATGCGTGATATTGAATCGTTTCTGTTTTACACTCTGTCATGACAAAGGCCGCCTCCGTCTTGGCTTGAAAGTTTCTATTCAAAACCTTCTATGCCAGACAGGGCGGCCTTTTTCGGTCCTTTCCCTTCTTACTCGTTTCGATTTATTTCAAATCTCTTGAGAAATGCGGGTTAGGGCCACAGGCTTTGTCATTCGTCGGTCACGAGGACTATGCATCGTTCCGCTCCTCATTTCGCGCCTGTGACCCGAATACCCCTGCGCGCGACCCTACAGACTTCCACCACGGGCTGCTAGGGGAAGCCGGTCGGGTGGACCGATGCGACAACGGACTACTTGACAACTGAGATGGACGGCTGAACACTGACCACGATGAGACCCCTTATCCGCACGTTCGTCCTGCTGTCCCCGCTCTTCCTGCCATCCCTCTCCAGTTTTGCTCAGTCGTCTTCACAAAGGTGGGAACAGTTGCTGTCGCAGATTGAACGGCACCTCGGCCGGGACGACTGGAGGCAGGCGTACTCTCTCGTGGACGCGCTGAACAGAGAGACACGGGGTATGGATCGGGAGGATCCGGGAGGGATTCGGATCGCCGCTCAATATTCCCGCCTGGCGGGCCTGCTGGGTTCGCGCGACCGCTTCGATGAAGCGGAACAGGTGTACATTCGGTTGCTTTCGATCCGCGAACGGTCCCTCGGGAGCGATCATCCGGCCATTGGCCAGACGTTGAACACAATCGGGTTGTTCTATCGAGACCAGTCCAAATTCGTCGAAGCGGCGGGAGTCCTGACACGCGCGTTATCGATAGCGGAGAGAGCGTTTGGCCGGGAGCATGAGGAGGTTGCGGCCGCGGCGACCAACCTCGGGATGGTTTATCGAGACCAGGGCAATTTCGGGAGGGCCGGGCCCTTGTTCCAGCGTGCCGTCGCGATCATCGAGACCGTCGTCGGTCCGGACCATCCGGGTCTGGCCGCGGCGATCGACAACCTCGGGCTGCTCTACCAGGCGATCGGGCGATTGGATCGAGCGAGACCGCTGCTCGAACGTGCGGTTGAAATCAACGAGGCGGCGTTGGAGGACGACGACCTTCGCCTGGCAACGAGCTTGAAGAGTCTGGCGGGGATCTACAGGGAACTGGGTCGTCTGGGAGAAGCGCGCGATCTCTACGAACGGTCGGTGGCGACGACAGAAGCGGCACTGGGGCCGGATCACACCGAAGTTGCGAGCGGGTTGAACAACCTGGCTCTCCTTTACGGCACGCTGGGTCGCCTGGATGAAGCCGAAGTGTTGTTTGACAGGGCACTTACCATCCTGGACAACGTCCATGGAGACGAGCATGCCGATGTTGCCGCGACGCTAAACAACCTGGCGCTTCTGTACTTCAGCCAACGTCGGTTCTCCAGGGCGGAACCCTTGTATGTACGGGCTCTCGAGGTGTTCAGAAAGGTGTTCGGCGACGACCACCCAAATGTCGCGACCGGGCTGAACAATCTTGCCGGACTTTATCGCGAGCAGGAGCGGTCCGATCGAGCCGAGCCGTTGCTGACCGAGGCGTTGCAGATTCGCGAAGACACGCTCGGCCCGAATCACCCCGACGTCGCCTCGACCCTGAACAGTCTGGCCCTTCTCTACCACACGGAAGGCCGGCATTCCGAAGCGGAACCGCTCTATCGCCGCGCCATGACGATCAGAGAGACCGCGCTCGGCCCCACGCATCCAAGCCTTGCGACGACACTGGAAAACTTGAGCGCGTTGCTCGAAGAGACCGGGCGTGAGGAAGAGGCGGGAGTGTTAGCCGAGCGTGCCAGGGTGATCCGGGCTGGGGGATAGGGGGGGAGTGGTCAGTGGTTAGTGGTCAGTGGTCAGTTGGGGGAAGGGAAGCGAGGGAAATCATGCGAATGACGGCATGGCGTCGGTGGATGGACTGGGAGTGTCGGAGAGACTTCCTGCTTCGTTCCAGGCGAATCCCAGGAACTCCATGAAGTCGGTGCGGGAGCGTCCGCCGGTCCGTCGGCGGTTCCAGGCCTTGACGTGCTCCTGATACTTCTCGGACTCGTCCTCGTTCCATTGCGAGATTGCGCGGAGTTCCTTCTTCGTTACATGACCGTCCAGTTCGTAAGGACAATCCACCACCTTGCTGAGAGAGAGGTTGGTGACGGCTCCGGATTCCGTGACGGTGATGTTGAACGGATGTTCGCGGCAGGCGAGCGGGCGGTGCTCGTAGACGGTGCACCGGTCTTCCTTGTCGAGGAGAAGACATCGGTTTCTTCCCCACCGAAGACCCATGACCACGCGACGGGTGGCCAGTCGAACCCAGAACGGGTGTCGCTTTGTCATCCGGATCTCCCCTTCGCCGAAGAAACGGACGAATTCCTTTGGAGCCTTCCCGGTCCCGTCCACGATGCGCCGGACGTCATGATCGGTGATCATGACGATGGTTTCCTTGCAGCAGTTCCCGCACCCCGTGCACCGGAATTTTAAGAGTTCTTCCCAGTCTTTAACTACAGGCGTCGCCATCCATTTCCCTCTAAACAAATCATCATACTAAAATGTAACGGACAGCGTGTCGGGGTGGCCGTCCCGGGCCACCCGCCAGGGAAGCGAAAATTTCAAATCTCGTGCCATCAAAGCTCCTCTTGAGCATCCCTCATACGTTCCGGTCTTTCAGCTTCGTCAGTATCTGCTCTTCTTTGTTCTGGATTTTCTCTTCGGTCCCGCGTCGGGCGATGGAGTAGTCGGCCATGTCGACCAGTACGTGGGGGCTGATGAGGGGGAACTTCTCTTTGACGAGGCGGTACTTTTCCTGCTCGATAAAGCGGTAGTCGGGGTGTCCCTGGGAAATGGTTCGAAGCTCGGTTTCCCAGAAGAACTGCCGGAAGTTCTGCCACTGATAGAAGCGCATCCGGAACGCGAGGGGGACGGCGTACTGGGCCAGTTCTGGATCTTCCGATTCCAGTTTTCCGAATAGTATGGCAGCCCGATCGAGTGCGCCCGTATATCGATCCGTCAGACCGGCCTCGGTGATCTCGGTCGGCACCGTGTATCCGTGATGTGTGGAGAAGCGCTGGCGTTCCTGGGTCATCATCCGGTGGCGGTGCAGGTCCCGGTATGACCCGATGTCGATGAGGATTTCGAAACGCAGGTAAGAGTTCTCCAGCGACCGACCGACCTTGTACCATCGCGCCGGACGATCGGCGAAATAGCAGTCCAGCAAGTTCCTCTTTCCGGCATCCGACAACCCGCGAACTGTTTCGACCGCCTCGTCCCATCCCGCATGCGACTGTGCGAAAATGATCGCGGCGAGAACCTTCGTTTCCCCTTCCGGATCGTATTCGACCAGTTTCACGTGTGCCCTGGATTCTCGAGTGACCGGGCCGGCATCGTGGTCTCGAATGAAGTCGCGAACCAGATCGTTCCTGCGCGAGAGGTATTCCTGGTAGTCCCTTGACTTCTCGTCCTGGAGCCGCAGCAGAAGGGAAGGGATCTCTTCGTCCAACTCCGTTTTTAAGGCCGCCGCCAGCCACCGGCATTCTCCAAGCTGATGCTGCGCGGTGCGGTTCAAAAGATATTCGAACGCTTGGGCGTTGCCTCGAAGGGCGACCTGTCCCAGCGTGGCCATCGGAAGCAGGCCGCGCAAAGTGTCGAAGGCCTTTTTCTCCAGGATCGACCTCTTCTCGTCGAAGTTCGTCTGTAGCCAGGCCTCGAGCGGCCCGAGCAGTTTGACATAAGTGTCGAACAGATGGTTCATCGTTTCCGTGTATTCACCGATCAGGGAAGTGCGTTCCAGATCCGGTCTCGGAATGTAGTAGAGGTAACGTCCGCCCACCTTGTTTCCGAAGTTCACATACCGGGTCGACTTTTCGATCGGTTCCAGACCGATCCTCTGGTCCTCCACGAACTTCATGGCCACCTGTGAAATGCCCCAGAGGATGACGTGGGTGCCGGTCATCTGGGCGATCGAATCATCACCGTACTGAGAGAGCCACTTGGCATAGAACTTCTGTGCCCGGTGGTTATTGAGGATGTTCTTGAAGCCGTGCTCGGTCAGAAAGTCCACGGTCGATGCCAGTTCTTCGGCCAGGGACCGCTCATCGCCGTCGACTATGGGATAGATGTATTCCTTGAGGAGGACTTCGAGCAGCGATCCCCTGGCGCGGCTGGCCCGGGAACACAATGCGCCGACGATTTCCGGCGGTAGATTGCGAAGGACGGAAACCAGGCCGTTGGCATTCGTGGCGAACGGCTCGAGGAAGCGTATGTCGCGCGTGGACCAAGCATGAGGGCTGAAGTCCGGCGTGTAGTCTTCGGTATTTCCGTGAGTCGGCATGATTCCTTCTCCGACGAGCTCATCGTCGGGCCAAGACTATATCAAAGCGAACCGTAGGAGCCTGCGCGGCAGAAGAGATCTACTGCGAAAGCGGTATAATCGGTCCATATTCCCTCGATTTTTCGTTAAATAGAACCACTATTCGCCTCAAAATCGAGAAAATGCCTCAAAGTCGAGGGGATCCTGGCCTCGATTCTCCACTTTCTCGCTACGATCCCTTCTGCCGCGCAGGCTCCCAGGAGCCCGTGGTGGAAGTCTGTAGGGTCGCGTTACGAGCGCCATGGGGCTAGATGCAAGGCGGCACGACGACGTCGATGCTCGCCATCGATCTAGGAGTGCCAACGCGGCAGCTGGCCCCATGCCGTCGTAACCCGTAGGGCGCAGGGGTCTTCGGGCCACAGGCTTTGTCATTCGTTGGTCACGATGACAAAGCATCGTTCCGCTCCTCATTTCGCGCCTGTGACCCGAATACCCCTGCGCGCGACCCTACAGACTTCCACCACGGGCTCCTAGACAGGGTCCACGAACAGTTTGAGATTCGGGAGGCCACGCGGCGTGCCTTACAACCTCGCGTTTTCACCGATTCAACGTTGGGATCTTGAAAGCACGCGGCCGTTTAGGGCGCCCGTGAACTCTCCGTCGTCTACGGCGAGTTCCCCGTTCACGAAAACGTATCGCATCCCTTCACTCAACTGGTGGGGCTGCTGATATTCGGCACGATCCCGGATGGTTGCCGGATCGAACACGACGACATCGGCGATCGCACCCTCCCGGATTTGCCCCCGGTCCTTCATACGGAACACGGATGCGGGAAGGGACGTCATGCTGCGGATCGCACCCTCGAGGCTCACGACGCTTTCTTCGAGGGCGTACTTTCGGATCTTTCTTGGAAACGTTCCGTAGTTGCGGGGATGGGGAACACCTTCGCCCATCGGCCCCAGCCCCCCATCGGATGAGGTCATCGTCCAGGGTTGGCGCATCAGCGCCCGGACGTCATCCGAGTCCATATTGAAGGACACCAGACCGGCGTTCCCTTCCTTCAAGAGTTCGGTCGCAAGGTCCGCCGGATGCATCGTCCGTTCGTTGGCGACTCCCTCGAGAGTCTTTCCCTCGATGGATGGATCCGGAGCGTACCGGCGAAACTGCAGGAGGCCGGCTCCACCCCTCCGGTCGAGGTTTTCGATCACGTCGGAACGCACGCGAACCCGTTCGGTCTCGTCGTTTAACCTGCGGAGGAGTTCTTCTCTTCCCCCTACCTGCGCCCAGCGGGGTATCAGCGCGCCCGTGACGCTCGTGCCGGATGCTTCATACGGATACTGGTCCGCATAGACCTCGAGGCCTTCGGCCCGGGCTTGCTCGATGCGCCGGATGAGGGCCTGGGAATACCCCCAGACGCGGGGCCCGAGCGCCTTGATGTGCGTGACAACTCCGGGAAGCCCCCCTTCGCGGGAGACACGGATGACTTCATCGACGGCGCCGACGACACCGATGTTGTAGTCGGCCTCGTCTCGAATGTGGCTGGTGTAGACCCCGCCGAACTCTCCGGCGACTCTGGCGAGCTCGATCACTTCCTCCGTTTTGGAGTAGCTGCCGGGCGCGTAGTAGAGCCCGCTCGATAACCCGAATGCACCCTGTTCCATCCCGCGTCGAACCAGACCCTTCATTCGCTCCAGCTCCGGAGCGGTCGGCTCGCGATCTTCCATACCGATCACCTCACCGCGGATCGAGCCGTGAGGCACCAGTTGAGCGACGTTGACGCCCAGACCGTCTTCGAGGAGCGCCTCCTGTTGGGACCGAAGGTCCGTCGGACCGCCGCCGTCCGGGTTGGCGACCACCGTCGTGATTCCTTGTGCCAGGAGCGGCTGACCATGACTCAATTCCTCGCTCGACAGGCCGCCGGCTGAGTGGGAGTGCACGTCGATAAATCCGGGCGTGAGGTAGAGCCCGTCCGCATCGATCGTCCGGGCCGCCCGGGCGCCACCCAGATTCCCGACCGCGACTATCCGGTCGCCGGAGATTCCGACATCCGCGTAGTACCAGGGGTTGCCCGTTCCGTCGAGGACACGAGCGTTCGCGATCACGATGTCGTAGGCCTGCTGGGCCGAAACCGGCAACGCGGTTATCAGGATCAGGATTGCCGACAGAAGCTTTGTTCGTTTCATGGGGTTAGATTACCTGATGGATCGAAACAGGCGTGACCTTATCAGTCACGGCCGGCTCGACGCGCCGAGCAGCGCGCGGATTCTCCGGGTCCAGGCCGCCTGTCGGTCCGGCAACGTGCCGTGAAGCGTCTCCTCGTCATAATTCTGCTGGGCACGGGCAGACAGTTCGTTGTTGTGGTCTGAAATGTCTTCGACCGCGGATGGATTTTCGCATGGATCCGGGACCTGGCTGAATGCCCTCCGGGTTCCCCGAGCATAGAGTTCGGCGATGTCAAAGTGAACCTGCTCGTGCTCGAGCAGGCTCGCGGGCATTCCCGGCCTTGCCCAGGAATTATTCCTGTCGAACTCGGCCCATACTTTGAAATCGGGAATGCTGTGGGTGCACGAAAAGCGGAGAGCGATGGTCAATCGGCTTTCGGCTCCTTGATAGGGACGGCGTGCTCGACCTTCTTCGCCTCGGAAGTCATCCCATCTGAGCAAGACGCCTTCCTGCCAGACAAGGATGCTGCCGTCTGACTCCTGGGCCATAAGTGGAGATGAAGTGCAGGATAGAAGCAGCAGAAGACCCAAATATCGCATGACGTTTCTAAAATACAACAGGGTCGGCCCGCACGAAGACGACTTTGTCCCTATGGGTCGGGTACTTCGCTAACGTCGCTCTCCAAATCTGTCGAAGAGACACTTATGGAACACGTAGACAACGTAGCCACGGCCGCAACGCTGATGCTCTTGTTGGGCGAAGAGGCCGCTGCGGGCGTCATGAAGCACTTGAGTGACGACGAGGTCCGTCAAATCTCGAGCCGATACAACATCGTGCACGGTCAGGCGGACGAATATGCCGAGCAACTCGGGCGGCTTCTGGACGTCAGCAACTTTCCCGCCTGAAATTCAGCTCCCATGATCGCCCGCAACCCCTTCCTTTCGTAGTGCTTACGTAAGGTCCCGAAATACCCCTTCGAACAGTCCATCCTTTAAAAGCCAGTTTGATCAATAATGGAATATGGTTGAGGGGCAACCGGGAACAGGGCAGGCAAGTCGCGACGAGGCGAGCCTCCAGGAAGAACTGGAAGAGATATTCGAAAGACGACAAAGTCGCCGGAAGACCATCAAGTTCGTAGTCTTTGGAATTGCCGGCCTGATCGGGTTCGTTGCGGCCGTTCGTACCATTTCTTTTCCGACCCGGGCTCCGGACCCACTGGCAGTCGGGAACCAAGTCACAATTTCAATGGCGTCGATACTCGCGGTGGACGACGACGCGTTGTCCGTCATGAACGATCTCCAGCAGGTCGACGATCAGGTCGGCCTCAACATGCTTCTCCGCGACGGTCGCGCTTTCATGCTGAACGAAGGAACCGACATCCTGATCGTCGACTCGAGATTCAACACGGTTAGGGTTCGCGCTCTGGAAGGTCCGAATTCGGGAATGACAGGGTGGGTGCAGGCTGGGCGGGTCCGGTAGACCTCGAATCCCGGCGGTAACGCCGCCGGGAAACGGTTCCTGGTCGATCGAATCTTCGAGACCAGTTCTTTATGAGTCGATCAAGCCCCCGTCGTGTGGACGCTTTGCCCGTTACCGAGATTCTGTCGAACCATCGTCGGAAGATCAACCACTGTGGGGAAATAGGTGTTGCTCACCGGTGTGGTCCGAGGCCCGAAGTAATTGATATAGCGCTGTGTCCAATGCTGCCAGTCTCTGTCGGCGTCCCCCAGCCAGCAGGAATACAGCTCGGATCCCTTGACAAACAGTTCCTCTACATCGTTGGTTCGAGGAGACTCGTGGGAAAGAACGAGAGCCGGATTCTTCCGTACGGGCGTCTTGAACGGATCGACATACGCCCTGACGCGGGTCAATCCCTGGCTGGTACCACCCGTGATCTCGGACTCCACGATCACATCCAGTCTGTCCCGGTTACGGGTCTGGCCGGAAGCAACCCGACCGAAGCTGAATGTGACGCCCTCGTACCTCTTCCCCTCGTCCTGACTATCGTGGACGAAGATGAAGCCCATCAGACGGGAATCCTCGCGAAGCTCTCGAACGAACTGGGAGGATTCGGGGTCGAGTTCCGCGAACTCTTTGAGGATCGTCTCGATCGCGAAGTCGATCAGGACCTGATCTTTGGTCGGATCCAGTCGAAACGATTCAAAGACGGTCAACCCGTACTTGTTCTGCGGACGAGACCAGCCCATCTTTCTCGATTGACGATAGGATTCCAAAGCATTCATCAACAGCCTGAGAAGAAAGGCCGGCTTCTTGCCCTTATCCATTTGCTTCACAGCCGCCCGATACTGATCATAGTTTTTGATACTGGGTGCATGCTGACTCATCTCGATTGATCCCTCCGGAAAGTAGTCTCAACTCTCGTGTCCCATGGCTGAGGGCAATCGGGGTTCCAGAAAAATAGAGCACTTTCCTGGCATTACGGAAGATTGAGCGTCGATTTTCCGACGGGGGTGGCGGAAACTTGACACTTTCCTTGCCGAAGATGGCGTGAAGAGTGAAGTTATTCTTGCGCGGGCCCGCGCAGGCTCCCAGGTTGCGACCGGTTCCTGATGTGGACTCTCGCCCCTTACCCTGAAGGACGGAACAGGTAACTCACAAGCGTGACCATGGCATAGGAGGCGAGGAGAAGGATTCCGAAGGGTCGTTTCATGGCCTCGCCGGAGAACATGATACCGACGCGAAACACCACCAGGATGAATATCATCGCTGGAAATAGAATCTGAAAGAAGTGAGGGTCGGCGACAAGGCCTGACGGCGTTACCGCTGCCGACGCCCCGGCCACGAGCAGGACGTTCAGGATGTCGGCCCCGATCACGTTACCGACGGCGAGTTCGCCATGTCCGCGCATCGAAGCCCTGATCGCGGTGACAAGCTCGGGAAGCGATGTTCCGAATGCCACCAGGGTCGCCGCAATGATGCTTTCTGGAACAGAGAGCCGGCGCGCGGCCTCCTCCACGGCTGGAATCAACACAGACGCCGCGGCCACGACCAGCACCAGGGAACCGGCGAGCTTGAGCGAAATGACGAATGTTGCATCTGATGCGCCATGTTCAAACTCGTCGGGCATCCCGCCGCCGGTGTTCTGCCGGGCCCACCGGATGGATACGTAAACATAAACGGCGAGCGCCACCAGGAAGATGAACCCGACGGTCTGGGGCAGATTGCCTCCGGAGAGGAACACCGCGGCTGGCCGGCTGAAAGGAAACGAGAAGATCACCAGAGCCAGTCCTGCGCCGAGCTGTATCCAGCCCTGCCGGTTGACGATGGTTCGGTCCAGGCGCAAAGGAGCGATCAGCGTGGCCAGGCCGAGAATGAGGCCGGTGTCGCAGATAATAGACCCCACGGCATTGCCCAGTGCGAGCCCGGGGCTTCCCTGAATGGCCGCCAGAACCGAGACCGCGGCTTCCGGAGCCGTGGTGCCAAGACTCACCACAGTTGCGCCGATTACAACCTTTGGCACCCCGGACCTCTCCGACAGCGACACGGCCGCATCCACCAACCAGTCGGCGGACTTCCCCAGCACCATCAGCGAAACGACGATCACTGCTGCGAGCAGGAGCGCGTTCATGTCGTGGAATAAACTCTCGAGCAGCGCATCCATCAATTGGGAGTATACGCTGTATGCCCTCGATCACTCGTGAGTTGATTGACCGCAAGCCTTTACTTTCGTATGATTTACACCACGTTTCAAACCCGGCGACGGAACGCCTGCGAGGCAAGGCAGCCTATGCCACTTGCGGCTGGAACAAAACTACTGAAGGAACGGGTGCCGGTGCCATGATCGGCCAGACCATATCCCACTACTTCATCATGGAAAAGATCGGCGACGGCGGTATGGGTGTGATTTACAAGGCCGAAGATACCTCACTCCAACGCCTTGTCGCCTTGAAATTCCTCCCCCGCGACATCTCCGACAAGCAGGCCATCGAGCGGTTCAAGCGGGAAGCCCGTGCTGCGGCGGCCCTGAACCACCCCAACATCTGCGCCGTTCACGCGTTCGGCGACCACGATGGCCGGCCGTACATCGTCATGGAGCTGATGCGGGGCCAGACACTCGAGGACAGGCTCGAGCGAGGACCTCTGCCTACGGATGGTTCGACGGGATCGGTCAGGTCGGCCGAGACGCCAGTTGGAGACGAAGCCCGGACGAGGGCGCTCGGTGCCGATGAAGTGCTGCAGCTGGGCATTCAGTTGGCCGACGCGCTGGATGCCGCACACTCGGGTGGGATTGTCCACAGGGACATCAAGCCGGCGAATATCTTCCTCACGGAGCGGGGGCAGGCCAAGGTTCTGGATTTTGGCCTGGCCAAGATGAGGCCGTCCGAGTTAGTGACCCTCGACCACACTGCCGGAGCTTTTGACGCGGCAGCCCTGACGGCGACCGGATCGGTTGTCGGGACCGCCGGCTACATGTCGCCCGAACAAGCTCTCGGTAAGGGAGTGGACGCGCGAATCGACCTGTTCTCGCTGGGTGCGGTTCTCTACGAGGCGGCGACCGGCAAGCCGGCATTTGCCGGACCCACATCGGCTGCGATCTGCGACGAAATCCTGCACAAGGCGCCGCCTC